>NZ_CAGW01000124.1 GCF_000311785.1 Brevibacillus massiliensis | reverse complement strand
TTAATTTTCGCCCATTTGTAATCGACGAAGCCAAGTCCGTCGATAATCACGCCGCTCACCCGTTCGCTCATGACGTAGGTGTCGGTGTAAAAGTAAACGGGAGCCACCGGCATCTCTTCCATGAGGATTTGTTCCGCTTGGGCCAATAAATGCCTGCGTTTGTCAGGGACGCGCTCCAACACGGATTGGTTCAAGAGGGATTTGTAGGCGGCATTTTCCCATTTTGAATAATTGGTCCCGGTACTCTTTTCCTTGAACAGTTCCAGGAAATTGACCGGATCGTTAAAGTCGCCCACCCAGCCTACCCGGCCAATTTGGTAGTTTCCTTGATGCAGGTCGCGAATAAACGTACCCCAGTCCTTTTCTTCCAACCTGACATCAACCCCCAGCACCTGTTTCCACTGTTTTTGTACCGCTTTTGCGATTTTGGCATGGGTCTCCGACATGTTGTACATCAGCGTCACTGGCGGAAGCTGTTCAATTCCCGCTTCTTTCATGCCTTCCGCGAGCAGTTTTCTCGCAGTCTCGGCGTCGTTGTCCCGGAAATAGCCCTGCGGATGAAGCGCCATCGAGGACGGCACAACTCCAGTCGCCGGCCGGTTTCCGGGTGCCACTTCGGCGGTGATCTCCTGCCGGTTGATCGCATAGACAAAAGCCTGGCGGATTTTTTTGTTGTCAAACGGAAAGCGCTCCGTGTTAAAGGAATACCAATACGTCCCCGCGATCGGTTTGGAGATCAGCTTGCCGGATCTCCCCAGCTCGGGCAGCGCATCGAGCGGCAGGGCACTGAGCGGCGCTCCGGCCCAATCTAGCTCGTTTTTTTCGAACATGGACAGCTCTTTGCGTTCATCGCCCTCCATGGAAAACTGAATCCCGTCAAGCTTGACGGCATCTCTATCCCAGTAGTACGGATTTTTTGTCAAAACCAGCTTTTCCCCGTGCTTCCACGATTCGACCTTGAACGGCCCGTTGCTGACAAAGGTCTCGGCATCCAAAGCCCACTCCGGGTTGGCTTCCACTACTTTGTGATTGACTGGATAGTAGGTGTAGAACGCAGTCAACTCCAAAAAGTACGGAGCCGGATGCTCCAACGTCACCAGCAGCCGTTTGTCGTCCAGCGCCTTGACTCCCACCTCGTCCATGCTGATTTTGCCTTTGTTGGCCTTCTCGGCATTTTTCAGATGGTAAAGCTGGTAGGCGTAATTGGCTCCGAACAGCGGATTGAGAACCCGTTTCCAAGCGTACTCAAAGTCATAGGCGGTCACCGGATCCCCGTTGCTCCACCGCGAATCCCGCAAGGTAAAGGTATACGTCAAGCGATCAGGGGAAATATCAATCTTCTCCGCCATTGACGGATGGGGCTTGCCGTCTGCTCCGATTCGCGTCAGACCGTCGAAGGCTGCCCGGGCGATGGAACCCGATATGAGGTCCTCGGCCACCCCGGGGTCTATCGTAGCCGGTTCATTGTGGAGATTGAGCCGAAGCTCGTTTTGTGGCGCTAACTGCCGCTTGTTGAAAATGATATTTCCACAACCAAGTACAACCACCATAGCGATTACGGTGGCTAACACAATCCAGACAGCTTTCTTATTCATTCTGAGAAAATCTCCTCTGTTTCTTTCTGCTTACACTATACTGCTTTTCATTCGAAAATCATATATTGTCGAATTCGGTTTCATTTTTTTACAAGTAAATCAAAGTGTTTGAACACTCCTCAGCTGACCAACGAGAAATCCGCTTGTAGACCAGTTTTATTTCGATTCACCTCCTTCTCCTTATTTTACCACAAAAGGGGAATGTACGTTCTCAAAAAAGGCTAAAAAAAA
>NZ_CAGW01000125.1 GCF_000311785.1 Brevibacillus massiliensis | reverse complement strand
GTGCGCCCAGCATGGGCGTCCATCTATAGGGTGAAAGTCCCGAACGGGGGCTGGCGAGCGCCTACCGTTAGCCAAGAGCAAGGGTGTCCACCGCGAGGTGGAATCTGAAGGAAGCTGGAGGCAAATGCTCGACCCAAGGTACACGAACCCAATTTGAGGCTAGGATAGTCGGATGAGCCTGCAAGACAAGGCGAAGTCCAAAGCCGCCAAGGGCTATCTTAGTAAACTTGGGTGGGTACATGAGCAGAAAGATGACGTTCTTACCTGGGGAGGCCTGTACGAACGCCGTCTGACGACGGTAACCGGAGTCGTGAGGCTCCGCTGAACGTACAGGAGTCAGCAGAGGCCGTAGTACCCAAGTAGAGGACGCTCGAAAAGGGAAGGGCCGAACGTCAACTCAAGGATGAGTCAGAATCTTTCGAGACGCGATACGGTGAAAGCAGAATTCCGAGAGGAACTACTCTGGAAGAATAGGGGTGAAGCCCCGAGGGTACCAGAGAGGGCAGAGTATCGACCGGCAAGACCTGAGTCTCGTCCTGCGAAGGGAGAAGGATCGAATGGAATTGTTGGAGCAAATTCTGGAGCGGAAGAATCTTCTGGAAGCCATAAAGAAAGTGGAGTCCAATGGTGGGGCGGCAGGCATTGATGGGGTCTCAACCGAGCACCTCCGAGCCTATGTCGTTGAACACTGGGAAAAGATTCGCCAGCAATTGCTGGACGGCACCTACCAGCCTGCTCCTGTCCGAAGGGTCGACATCCCGAAACCCGACGGAGGAGTCAGACTGTTAGGAATACCCACCGTACTTGATCGTATGCTCCAACAAGCCATTCTCCAAGTGTTGACACCGATCTTCGATCCGGGGTTCTCACCAAATAGCTTTGGCTTCCGACCGGGTAAACGGGGACATGATGCGGTACGTCAAGCGCAAAGATTTATCCGTGAAGGGTACCGAATCGTAGTGGACATCGATCTAGAGAAATTCTTTGATCGTGTGAACCACGACATTCTCATGAGCCGCGTCGCGAGGAAAGTGAAGGACAAGAGGGTTCTGAAACTGATTCGCAAATATCTGAAGTCAGGCGTAATGGTAGGTGGAATTGTGACCCATACAGAGGAGGGTACTCCTCAAGGTGGCCCGCTTAGTCCTTTACTGTCCAACATCATGTTGGACGATTTGGATAAAGAATTGGAGCGTAGAGGACTGCACTTCAGCCGTTTTGCGGATGATTGTAACATCTACGTAAAGACAAAACGTGCCGGAGAACGGGTAAAAGCCAGTGTGGAGCGATACTTGGAGGGGAAGTTAAAACTCAAGGTAAACAAGGAGAAAAGCGCAGTGGAAAAGCCATGGAAACGCAAGTTTCTGGGATTCAGCTTTACAGCGCAAAAAGAGGCAAGAATTCGAATCTCACCGAAGTCTCTCAAGCGGGTGAAGGATAAGATTCGGGCACTGACCAAACCTACATGGAGTATTTCCATGGAGGAACGGATACGGCAACTGAATCAATATTTGATGGGATGGATTGGCTACTACGCACTGATTGAAACCCCATCGCCGCTTAGAGAATTGGAGTCATGGGTGAGACGTCGGCTGCGGCTCTGTCTATGGCACCAATGGAAACGGGTTCGTACTCGTTACCGCGAACTTCGGAAACTGGGACTGACACATCAACAAGCCCTCGAAATTGCGTCTACGCGTAAAGGCGCATGGCGCACCTCAGAAACTCCCCACATACACAAAGCCCTTGGGAATGCCTTCTGGCAATCCCAAGGACTCAAGAGTTTAACCCAAAG
>NZ_CAGW01000126.1 GCF_000311785.1 Brevibacillus massiliensis | reverse complement strand
GAAAGAAAAAAGCGCCTCCTGTATGCTGGGTCTTGGAATGGTCACATTCACTGCCCTAATGAAAAGGAGGACGCTCTACATGAAGTATAAGCTGAAACAGAAACAGAATCAACGGATTACACGAATTACCGAAAAAACACTGGTTGTTGGCGCGGACATCGCCAAAAAGATTCATGTAGCTCGAGCCGTGGATATCCGAGGCATTGAGCTTGGGAAAGAATGTGTGTTCCACAACGATCAGGAGGGGCTAACGAAACTGGCTGCGTGGATGAAGGAGCTTGGCCGGATACATGAGAAAACCGACATCGTATTTGGCATCGAGCCTACCGGACACTACTGGTTCCCGTTAGCGGCATTTTTGAAGGAGCAAGACATCAGGGTCGTCGTCGTGAATCCGCACCATGTGAACAAGAGCAAAGAACTTGAGGACAACTCGCAGACCAAGAGCGACTACAAGGATGCGAAGGTCATTGCCGACCTGATTCGGAGCGGGAAATATTCAGAGCCCAATTTGCCGACCAAGGAATATGCAGAGCTACGCATTCTGATGAATTTTCGGGAGAAGGTCATGGTGAGCTTGAATCAAGTGAAAGCTCGGATTACAAACTGGTTTGACCGCTACTTTCCGGAGTATCCACAAGTGTTTAAGGACTGGGAAGGCAAGGCATCACTGATGACCATGCGCCAGTTTCCCACTCCAGAGGAGATTGTCTCGATAGGCGCCAGAGGCGTTCTCACACATTGGAAGACGGAAATCAAGCGTGGAGTGGGCATCAAGAGAGCGGAGCAGCTCTATGCTGCCGCTACGGTCTCTATCGGGCTTACCGAGGGGCTGACAGCTGCCCGAATCGAGCTTGCCGCCTTGCTGCAGCAGTACGATCTGTACTGCAAGCAAGAAGAAAGCATTATGACGGAAGTCCTGCAGATTCTGGAGAAGATCCCCGGAACGAAGCAAATGCTGAGCATCCCAGGGATTGGCATTCTGACCGTCGCCGGCTTCTTGGCGGAGGTTGGCGATCTGAACAACTACGACCATGGACAGCAGATCATCCGTCTGGCTGGGCTGAATCTGACGGAGAACAGCTCTGGAAAACGTAAGGGAAAGACCGGAATCAGCAAGCGGGGGCGCTCTCGCCTAAGAGGCATCTTGTTCCGCTGCATGCTGCCGATGGTAGCCAAAAACAAAGAGTTTAAAGCGCTCCACGAGTATTATACAACGCGTAGTCAAAATCCGCTCAAGAAGAAGCAATCGATTATCGCCTTATGTGGAAAACTGGTTCGCGTCCTCTATACACTGGGGACAAAGCAGAAAGAGTATAACGCAAACGAAGTATTGGGGCCGATTCGACAAGCCCAGCTACAACAAAGTGCTGCATAAAGCTTATCAACAAACCTGTCATCTCGCTTATTCACATGTGTACAACCATGACAACGGAAGCACCGGAGAAGCCGAAGAATTATAATCCATAAGGGCAACGACCCAGTCGAGGAGCTAGAATCGGCCTCCACCCCTTGAGAGGTAGAACGAAGGAATGTAAGGGCATAGACCCAGCGTGACATGGGAGGGTAAACCCCGAGGGCGGATGTGGAGATCCACTGTGCGATCATACCTTTTTATCCACAGTCTGGAAACTGGTGATTGCAGGCTCTATTCCCGCCACAGCCCTTACAGAAATATTTGTATCTCCTTCAATCTTCCGACAAGAGCTTTAAGATGTCAAAGTTAAAAAACAGAGAATGAGCGAGAAAACAGGAGAAAACATTACTTTATAGTGGGAGG
>NZ_CAGW01000127.1 GCF_000311785.1 Brevibacillus massiliensis | reverse complement strand
CTACGACTGACCAATTAACATACAAAATGTATATTCTGCCCTTTGTAGGTACAGTTCTGGGTTAGTTCTAAAGCGTCTGCGTTTGGTGGCTTCACTCAACCGAGAAGACCAGCGAAGACGTTCATCTCGATACGCAAGGTAGTCGACAGCTTGAAGTCTGCTCAAGACATCATTCTGGCGGATGCATCATCGACAAACACGACCATCTCGCCACTTCGAAGAATATATTCGTTCCAACTTCTTAACCCGGTCATCCGCCGATGCCGGGTTTTCGTTCGACGAAAGAAGCGCTCGTGGTCGTTGTTCGTTCGGGGGACATGCGGGTGGTCGTAGCACGTAAACAAGCCCTTCCAGAACCCTCGTGTGTAGCTCGTTAGATTCGCTACCATTGGCTTGTCTTCTTCACTGGTGTATGTATGCTCAACCCAATTCAATAATTGCTGCATATGAAATCGAACCGTCTCACTGCGCTTGTCTACGTCTGGATTCAAGATCTCGGCAACGTGATGAATCGGGAGCGCCCATCGTTTCACCGCAGCATACTGCTCTTCAAACCCATTCAATTTACCGAAAATTCTGATTAGGTTTTGGAGTAGAGAGGGCCCCTTTTTTATCCAGGCATCGTTCGAGGGAAGCCTGAATGGCTTTTGCATTTTCATAAACCCGTATCCCCGGCAGATCGAGCGGTGGATTGCCGTCCTCGAGAAGCACGGAACGAATGGCCGCTACGTAATCCTTAGCGACCTCAGCTTCAGCAGATGTGTCATTCTCGATTCGCTTTTCTATTTCGCGTATCCCGCGAAGGCTTTTCTTAATCCCTGTCTTGAGTTTGCGGTCTAAATCGACAACAGGCTTCGCAATATCCTTTAGGTAGTGGTACTGACAGTATTGGTACGGTACGTCCGGCAACAGCGATTCCATGGCCATCCGAATGGATTGCTGGCCGTCCGTGACGATCCCAATGATGGGAAAGCCCAACTCGATAACGGGAAGGATGAGCTTTTTAAGTTCTTCCGCGGAACCGCTCTTTAGATTTTGGGCAGATAGGATGGTACCGCTGAAAACTTCTCGTATGACGTAGAGCGTCTCATTTCCTTTCTCGGGCTGCACCCCATCCATGGAAATCATGATGCCGCCGTGGTCTGCAACAACATGCTTTAGTGCTTGTTTTACGTGATTCGTCACGCTTGCGCGAAGCAAGGTAAGATAACGTTCGTACAGTCTCTGAGAATTGCGCTCTGACGTAACTACACCGCGTTGATTCAACTCTTCCGTAATTTCGCCGATGGTCATGTGTTGTTTAAACCGAAGCTGACCGACGAGCGCCAAGACGTCAAAGCCGTAAGATGTGTGCTTCATACTGAGGAGTTCGGCTTCCGCAGATTTGTAGTATGTCTTGGGGTACGGGCAATCCGCATTACTGCAAGCGTAGGCCATGCTCCATGCTTGGATAACGCCGGAGAGTGTGATGATATTCTTTTTCCAAGCGGTATGATGCCGCTTAAGTTTCGCGCCGCAGTGAGGGCAGGCCTGAATTTCCGGACGAAAGTAAATTTTCTTTTCGGGAATGACACGATTCTTTGGTAAGGGCATGAGAAAACCTCCGTCAAAGTGGCTACTTACTACTTCGACAGAGAGATTGGAAATCCTTGTTAGATAATTGGTCAGTCGTAG
>NZ_CAGW01000128.1 GCF_000311785.1 Brevibacillus massiliensis | reverse complement strand
CTCAACTTTCGCAGCATGAAATAGGTAGATAAGCGTTGATGTAGTTGGGCAAAGCAGCAATCCATTGCTGGAGTTGACGTTGAATCAGAGCGGAAAGTTTTTTTCCTGCTTTTGCGGCGACTTCATGGATCAGATCAAGCAGTTGTTGCAAGGCGAGCGCCCAATCGAGCGCTTCTACTTCATCACACAACAAATAAAACAAGCCGCCAAACGAGCGGGCATCCGTGCTTTGCCGGTGCTGCCAGGCCAGCAGGATATAGCGCGAAAACACAATGGTCGTGTGGCTTACAAGCAAGTCGTACGAACGGCCTTGGAACTCGTTTTGCAGACGCAGCAGCGATTTGGCGCACTTGAAGAAAACCTCGATGTCCCAGCGCATCCGGTAGATCCGGATGATGTCCTGGGCCGTCAGACTAAGGTCGGTTGAAAGTAGGGCAAGCCATTCGTTTTTCTTGGAACGATGGCGGACAAATACGATCACCACCGGGATTCCCGGGGCGAGCGAGGTTCGGATAAGACGAAGGATGTTGCGGTTTTTCCCTTCGACACGCGGGGAGGCGGCATACAATTCCTTCAGGCTGAGCCGTTTCCCGTTCACGAGATAGCGCTTGTTATCGTTCTTGACCATGCCGATCACATGCAGCCCGCGACGGATGACTTCCTGAATGAGCGGCGCATGCGTAAACCAACTGTCCATCAGGGCGTACGATGCCGAAATGCCGGCCTGCAAAGCACGATCCAGCATGGCCGCGATGACCTGCGGAGCCGTACAAAACGCTTCTTGCCGACGCTTGTAGCCATGGCTTCGCTTGTCGATCCCGTCCGCCATGCCGTTGATGCCGGACTTCACCGAACTCAGCAGCGCAAAGTCCATCGGGACAAACGAATGGCCGTCCGACCAGCCCATGGTCAGCATGCGGAAGCCTTTGTAGAAGGCGCCGGTTGCATGATCTTTAAAGCGCGCCAGCATCTCAACGGCTTTACTCCGGTTGCGCGCAAACATGGTATCATCGAAGATCAACGCGGTCTCCCGGTTGGACGAGGTCAGCGGTTCCATTCGCGCGATTGTTTCGCCGCTGAGCAACAACAAGAACCGCCGCCATGCGTAGCCGCTGTGATTCAAGAAACGATACACCGCATCTTTACCGGGAAATGTCTCGCCTTTCTTGCTCTCTAGAAGCCGGAACCAGTTTTTCTGGTGAAACAGCAAAACAAACACAAGGCGGAATAAATAGGCGCATGTAAATCCGAATTTCTTTTTGAAACCCGCTCCACGCAAGTGTTTCAACACGTTAAGTTCCAGAAAAGCAGGTTTGATTTCGTTTGGCAGTTGATCGAGTGGCTCATTTCGTTTTATCATATAGGAAACACCTTTTCTGTGTGGTTTTGGGATCTGGACAATTCCAATTATACCAAACAGAACGGTGTTTTTCATTTCGTCAAGCCTAGAACCACACGAGCAAAAACCCAATCATATCAAGGAATAAGCGTCATTTTTGCTCTGCGAAAGTTGAG
>NZ_CAGW01000129.1 GCF_000311785.1 Brevibacillus massiliensis | reverse complement strand
ACTCAACTTTCGCACCTGAATTTGTTGCTTAAAGCCCTGTACACAAGGGGTGGCGGCTTAGTTCAGTATGTATTGACAAAAGAAAAACACCTTTCAGATTTGGTAGAATGGAAGTGTCCAGCAACCATCCCAAACGAAAGGTGTGTAACTCTATGGTACACCACAATGCTTCGTCTGAAAAGGCGGAACAACGAATTTCGGCTGCTCTAGCTGCCCTTAACATTGGCAACCTGCTGCGTAAAGCCGGTATTTCCAAATCATTTGGTTTGTCCAGTCTTGCCATCTTCCAACTTATCTTTACACTTGTTTTTGAAGGGCGGAATTGGTTTCGGCTGCTGGACAGTGAACGCCGGTCTTCACTGCCTGGCAAGGATGTTGTTTATCGCTTTCTGAATCATCCCCGCTTTGCGTGGCGGAGGTTTTTACATATGCTTAGCTTTAAGATTGTTCAGCACTTCGAGTCGCTCACTTCCACTTCCCGTATGCGGGCATTCATCTAGATGACTCTGTGCTGCGCCGGGCTCGCAGTAAGAAAGCAGAACTCCTTGCCCGCGTTTTCGATCATACAACCGGTCGTTATACCCGAGGGTATAACATGCTAACACTCGGTTGGTCGGATGGTTTCAGTTTTGCCCCCATCGACTTTGTCATGCTCAGCTCTACGAAGCTCGCCAATCGTCTCTGTGAGATGGCGGAGCGAATCCTGAAGCGCACCCATGGATACAAACGCCGTTGTGAATCCATGACGCGCAAACCGGATGCAGTCATCGGTCTGATTGACCGTGCACTCAAAGCCGGGTTTAGTGCCGACTTTGTGTTGATGGACAGTTGGTTCACGCAAGCCCCGTTGATCCGAGAACTCATGGGGCGCGGACTTCACGTCATCGGGATGATCAAAGACATGAAGCAGCGCTACCGTTTTGGAACGGATCGTCTGACCTTGCGTGAACTCCACGCACGACTGCCAAAAACGAAAGCATCCGAGATTCTGGGGTCGGTGATTGTGCAACTGGAAGGCGGGCTGCCCGTTAAACTTGTCTTTGTTCAGAATCGGAATCGCAGACGAGACTGGCTCGCCATTCTTAGTACCGACATCACCATCTCCGATGCGGAGATCGTCCGTATTTATGGCATTCGCCGGAGTATTGAAACCTTCTTCAAATTCGCTAAATCGTATCTGAAACTCGGTTCGGAGTTTCAGGGACGCTCCTTCGACATGCTGATCAGCCATACCACGATCGTCTGTTCACGCTATCTGATCCTGGAGTGGGAGCGACGAAATGAAAACGATGCTCGTTCACTTGGCGGACTATTTTTCTTGTTCTCTGATGAAATTCGTGATTTGGACCTGAAAACTGCGTTGCAGCAATTGATCGCGTACTTCATGGAAATCTGCGAAGTGAAGAGCAAACGAGATAAGTCTACCCTTTTGAGTCAAGTACAGCAATGGATAGCCACTTTACCCAACCACATCAAGGGCTTGTTGGTTAATTTAAGCTGCGAAAGTTGAGTT
>NZ_HE978565.1 GCF_000311785.1 Brevibacillus massiliensis | reverse complement strand
AAAGCTCAAATTTCTTCATTACAGGAATGGCTCCTTGCATGCGAAACTGCATGATCATTCCTTATTATTGTACACATTTTAAAATTTATTGTATACAAAAAATAACGTTTTGTATGACATTTGCTTTTGCAGCTTTAAAATATCCGCTATAAACCTTATACTTTGAAGGTGGAAGCAAGCGGTGAAAGAGCATAGCGAAAGAAAAGGAAGGGTATCCGCATGGGCAAGCAACCGTTTCAAACGGCGTATCAGCATTCCTATGAGTACATACGAGATAAAATACTAAGCGGAGAACTCCCGCGCGGGACGAAACTGGTGGAAGAAAGACTGGCCGAGGAGTTGGGGGTAAGCCGGACGCCTGTCCGCGAATCGATTCGCAAACTGGAACAAGAAGGGCTGATCAAGCAAAAAAGGGTCGTGAATCCGACTGATACCGACCTTCGAAATATCTTTCAAGTTCGCATCTTGCTGGAAGGTTTTTCGGCTCGCTGCGCAGCAGCCTACATGGACGAGGAGACACTTCAAAAGCTCCAGGGCTGCATTACGGCTGCCCGCCACGGCGACATCGAAGAAACAATGAGAGCGAACAAAGAATTCCACGACCTGATCGTGCAATCGAGCAACAATCCCGAGATGATCAACATCATCGACCGGATGCAATCGATTATCTACCTGTTCAGAAAAACGGTCGTCTACCATAAGCGCCCGTTCCTCATCGATGAGCACCAGCAGATTTACGAAGCGATCAGCGCCCATGACGGGACAGCAGCGGAGCGTCTCATGCAAGAGCATTTACAGGCGGACCTGGACTTCTGCCTGCACGTGCTTCGACGATAATCCGCGGATTGCAGCATAACAAACAAAACTCCCCTCACCGTACATAAGGCAAGCTAGTGTGCATCCGTTGCCAATGGCGATTTTCCCATCCAACTTCACAAAAGGTATGATCTCGTCCGAGCCAAAGTCGCCTTGGGGTTTGCCTTCTTCATAAACGTCTTCGCCCATTCCGGCATGACGAGCCTGCCTTCATCACCGGTACAAGCCTCCTGGTAGACGGCGGTTATACCGCTCGATAAGGAAAGTTCAGAAGCTCTTATGAGAGATCGGGGACGCAGATCGCTGCGTCCCCGTTTCGTCCTCTTTGCTGCATGCAAGTTAATAATCCTTTTTCATTTAGATTCGCGCTGTTCGACTACTGCCAGCGCAAAGTGCACATGTTCACTTGCATGATAGTTGTCCGTTCGTCCCTGAAAATAGCGATTTTGAATATCAGATGGACTTAAGTTCTCATGGAGACGGAAGCCTGCATCTGAAAGGTCTACAGCCAGTGTAGACGGATCGAAGCTCGTTTTTATCGGCTCGCCTATCTTTTGCAAATCCTCCCGCATCTCCTGCATATGTGGAGAAGATTCTATTGGTACAAAATAATCAAATAGTACCATACTGCCTACAGGGGCAACATCGGCGATAGAACGTAGTGTTGCGAACACTTCTTCTCGTGACAAGTACATGGTGACACCAAGCCAGCTAAAGAGACTTTTGGCCTGCGGGTCGTATGATGATCCCTTGAGTGCCTCAGCCAGACTTTCCTTCGAGAAATCCACCGGTACGAAGTGCAGATTTGGCGGAATTTCCCATCCCAACTCAGCAAGTCGATTACGTTTAAAGGTTTGCGTTGCCGGATGGTCAACCTCGAACACCCGAAGCTGCTTTGGAAGTTCCGGACGACGAAAAGCAAAAGTATCCATCCCTGCCCCGAGTATCACATACTGCTGTACCCCCTGTTTCACAGCCTGCTCAAGGGTTTCTTCCGTATACCGTGAACGGCTGAGGACATTGGGCAATCCCATGGTTTGCAATAAGGGCCGCAAGGCAGTTTCTTGATCGGAGTAGGATTGGAGAGCATTAGTAAAACCTTGTTCAATGAGTGTACGTCTCTCTTCCGGTATCATTTGATAGGCGAGAAAGTCATCAAAGATTTTCGGGTTATCATTCATCGCGTGATAGGCACGAATATAAGCGGTCATGATGGCTGTTAGGCTAACTTGGTTTTCTTTCATCAGAACATCCTCTTTTTAGAATGGAATCCCTTATAAGCTGCATTCTAAAAAGAAGTATATCAAACGCCGCTATTAAGTCAATTACTTAAAATTTTATCATACCACAAAATAAAATATTTGTCAAGAATATATTTGTTTCTTTTTAGACATTTGAGGACTTCAAGCAAGTGCAAGAGGAGGGGGCCGACTATTCCTGTCAGCCCCCTAAAATGGTTATTTTTTTTCCATCACAGCAAAGTAATTTTCTTCATGATCTGCAAAGTTAAATACTCGGCCGGAAGGCATATTTACAATTTCTCCGACTTTGACATTTTTATT
>NZ_HE978564.1 GCF_000311785.1 Brevibacillus massiliensis | reverse complement strand
CAAATATTTCCCACCTACACGGACTCGAAGATTCATGAGAAACTAAGCGTATCGGAAAGATAGGAGGTACGCGCGAATGAATGAAAATGAACGCAACGAGCAATGGCGGGAGCGGATCCGTGCCTATCGGGACAGCGGACAGACCATGCGAGCGTGGTGTTCCGCCCAAGAAATCCCCTTCAACCAACTGAAATACTGGCTGCGCAAACTGTCGCCGGGCAAACGAAAAGCATCGGCGACGACTTGGGTGACGGTCACCCCCACGTCGCATCCATCGCCGGAAGCCTCTCCCCTCGTCGTCCGGATCGGCAACGCATCCATCGACATCCGTCCCGGTTTCGATGCGTCCCTGCTCACGCAAGTGGTGCGGGTGCTGGAGGCGGGACGCTGATGCTCCCCCTTCCCGAACGGATCGTCCTGGCCAGTGGCGCGACGGATCTTCGGAAATCGATCGATGGACTGGCCGCCCTCGTCCAGGAAAGCTTTGGCTGCAGTCCGTTTGCGCCCACCCTGTTTGTGTTCTGCAACCGGCAGCGGGACAAGCTGAAAATGCTTTACTGGGAACACAACGGCTTCTGGCTGTTCTACCGTCGGCTGGAGCGCGGCACGTTCCGATGGCCGGAGCCGTCGGACGGAAGTAGCCTGAC
Organism: Brevibacillus massiliensis; assembly: GCF_000311785.1. Taxonomy (GTDB): domain Bacteria; phylum Bacillota; class Bacilli; order Brevibacillales; family Brevibacillaceae; genus Brevibacillus_C; species Brevibacillus_C massiliensis. The sequence goes on along the minus strand of NZ_HE978564.1, from coordinate 1,884 downwards.
GATCTCCCTGCAGCACCGTCAATTGCGCTGGTTGCTGGACGGACTCGCGCTGGATCAGCGGCAGGCCCATCGGCCGGTGCACGCCGAGGTCGTCCTGTAACGGCTTTCCCATCGGCGTGTTCACCAAATCGCCATTCTCATCGGCAGGAAAGGAGCCCCGCTGTCGCGAAATCCATCATCATGGAAAACCGAGCGGACATCTCCCCCCCGACCTCCGAAGAGGTCATTCGACAATTAACCGAACAAGTGGCGGCGCTCAAGCTGCAGGTTGCCTGGTACGAAGAGCAATTCCGGCGGGCGCAGCAAAAACGTTTCGGCGCCTCCAGCGAACAAACGCATCCGGATCAACTGACGCTGTTCAACGAAGCCGAAGCGGAGGCCGATCCGAAGGCACCCGAGCCGACGGTCGAAACGGTGACCGTTCAGCGGCGGAAGAAAGCCAAAGGCGAACGGGAAGCGAAACTGGCGAACCTGCCGGTCGAAACGATCCACTACACGCTGGACGAAACGAAAGGCGTCTGCCCGGATTGCGCCGGGCCGCTGCATGCGATGAGCACGGAAGTGCGGCGGGAACTGAAGATCATTCCGGCGCAGGTGAGCGTCGTCGAGCATGTACGCCACGTGTACAGTTGCCGCTGTTGCGAGCAAACGGGCGTGCGCACCCCAGTCGTGACCGCACCCATGCCAGCCCCGGCGTTGCCGGGTAGTCTGGCGTCGCCCTCCATGCTGGCGCACGTGATCCATCAGAAATACGTGAACAGCTTGCCGCTCTACCGGCAGGAAGAACAGTTCCGGCAATGGGGCATCGACCTGTCGCGGCAGACGATGGCCAATTGGCTGATCGCCGCCAGTGAGCGGTGGCTCGTTCCCTTGTACGATCTCTTCCATGCCAAGCTTCTGGCGCAAGATCATGTCCATGCGGATGAAACGACGCTGCAAGTCCTGCGGGAGCCGGGCCGATCCGCGCAAGCGAAATCGTACCTGTGGCTGTATCGCACCGGGCGCGGAGCCGCGCTCGATGTCGTGCTGTACGACTACCGGACTGGACGCGGCAGCGAACACCCGGAGGCCTTTCTGACCGGATTCACGGGGTACTTGCAGACGGACGGCTACAGCGGATATGCCAGGCTCAAGGGGGTTACGCAGTTGGGCTGCTGGGCGCATGCGCGGCGCAAATTTCACGAAGCCGTGCAGGCGACGCCGCCCGCGCAACGCGCCCAAACCGCCGCGGCGGAAGGGTTGGCCTTGTGCAATGCGCTGTTTGAAGTCGAACGCCGCTGGAAGGAGGCGACGGCGGAGGAGCGCCATGCAGCCCGCCTGGAGGAAAGCCAGCCGATTCTGGATCGGATGGCGGCTTGGCTTGAGGGCCAACGCGCGCGCGTGTTGCCCAAAGGGCTGCTCGGCACTGCGATCACCTACTGCACGAACCAGTGGCCGAAGCTAACTGCTTTTTTGCAAGACGGGCGGCTGGAGATCGACAACAACCGCAGCGAACGGGCGATCAAGCCGACGGTGATCGGCCGAAAAAATTTCTTGTTTAGCAACACGCCGCGCGGAGCAAGGGCCAGTGCGGTGTTGTACAGCATCGTCGAAACGGCAAAAGCAAACCGGCTGAAACCGGAGGCTTATTTGCAGTACCTGTTCGAGCAACTGCCACAGTTGCCGAACTTGCAGGACGCCGCCGCTCTGGAGAAGCTGGCCCCGTGGTCGCCCGCATTGCCGATCACGTGTCGCCTGTTCTGACGTTGTGCCCCGAACCGCTCTGACTGCTCAGTCAGGGCTCTTTGGCGTTCCGTCTTGTTTGGCGACGCCCGCGCATACGCTTCGTTCCTATTCTCGCAGGCTGGGGAAGCTTTGACCAGGTGTGCTAGATTTGACGCTTAC
>NZ_HE978563.1 GCF_000311785.1 Brevibacillus massiliensis | reverse complement strand
AAATTGGGCTGCTGGTTTTTTTACTCCCCGCCGGCCATCCGCAGCACGGTCCGGTACAGCAATTCCGTCCCAAGCGCCAAATCCTCGTCGGATGAATATTCCGCAGGATTATGGCTGATGCCGTCGCGGCAGCGGATGAAGATCATGCCGTAATCACAGGCGTAAGACAGGGCGAGCGCGTCGTGGAATGGACCGCTCATCAGCTCGGGCGGGGTCAATCCCATTTTGCGGCTCTCTTCCCGCATGATCTCTTTGATCCAATCGGCACAATACCGCGGTTCGCTGTTGGTATCTTCGCGAATCTCCAACGTCAGGCGATGCTGCTCGGCGACGCTTTCCATCACCTCGCGAAGCTGTTGTTCATAACGGTTGCGCCGATCAAGGTCAATATCGCGCAGATCAATGGTAAAGACGACCTCTTCCGGTATGATGTTGCGGGAATCGGGAAAGACGCGAAGGCTGCCAACCGTGCCGACCGCCGGTGAACCCTGCTGTTGCTGCACGATCCGATTGAGCGCCAAAATCACCTCGGCTGCCCCCACCAGCGCGTCCTGCCTGAGCGGCATCGGCACTGAGCCGGCGTGTCCGGCAAATCCTTTCAGCGTTACCGTCAGCCAGAGCGGGCCGGAGATGCCTGTGACGATGCCGACCGGCTGTGCCTGTTTGTCGAGAATCGGCCCCTGTTCAATATGCAGTTCCAAATAGGCGTGTATGCTTCCCGGAGGATAGATGGATTCGGCAAATCTGGCCGGGTCGCAGCCAAATTCCCGCAGCGCTTGCTCGCGTGTGATGCCGTCTTTATCCGCACGCTCAAGCTCCCCCTCCTCCAGTCTGTCCAGAATCCCTCGCGACCCGAACAAGCCCTTGTTAAACCGCCAGCCTTCTTCGTCGCAGAAGGAGACGACTTCGATCGGCCGGTCCGGCACGATTCCCGCCTCATGCAGCGTGGCGACCGCTTCGATCCCTCCGAGAACCCCTGCTACGCCGTCAAAGCGGCCACCATAAGGCTGGGAGTCAAGATGGGAACCGATCATCAAAACCGGGGCTTCCGGATTTTTTCCCTCCAAACGTCCGATCAGGTTGCCAAAATGGTCCATTCGAACCTGCATGCCAGCTTCTTCCATCCATTGCCTTGCTACCCTAAACGCTTCCTTTTCCACCGGGGACAACGCCGGGCGACACACTCCTGTCTCGCCAATTTGACCGATCTTCGCAAGTGTTTGAATGTGTTCCGCCAGTCTTCCTGCGTTGATCTGCATGTTCACCTCTCCTTTCCTCTCAAACCGCCTGATTGGGCAAAAGTACGTGGGGACGGGATTTGCCAAGCTATAACAATTATACGGCATTCGATTGCCAATATTCGAGGAAATCGCCAAAGTGCCCTCACCCTGCTTAACGCTGCATGGATGATTTATTTCGTTCGGAGAAAAATAACTGCGAGGCGGACAGCGGACTTGCACCTTCGTTTGTGGGCAGGCTGCCGGATTGCATCGCGATTGGCCATGTTCATATTAGCCAACGCTGATTTGTCACTTGTTTGACACAAATAAGCGAATCTTTATAACTCTTTTTTCCGTAAACCTTACTAGGCCTACATTCTGTTAGCCTGAGGGGGAATCTATGACACTATTTTTTGAACTTGCACTTATCCTGCTTAGCACCAAACTGGCCGGTGACATCAGCGTCCGGCTGGGACAGCCCGCCGTCCTCGGCAAGCTGATCATCGGGATCATCATCGGTCCTGCCGTCCTCGGCTGGATAACAGGTTCCGAACTCATCGACCAACTGAGCCAAATTGGTGTTCTTCTGTTGATGTTTCTGGCCGGTCTGGAGACCGATCTGCACGAGCTCAACCGGAATCGCAACGCTTCGATGGCGGTCGCGGTCGGCGGCGTCATCCTGCCTTTTCTCGGCGGCTACGCAATGGGCCTGATGTGGGGCATGGAGCAGACGCATGCAGTGTTCGTCGGCTTGCTCTTGTGTGCTACCTCTGTCAGCATATCCGTCCAGACTCTGCGCGATTTGGGGCGGCTCAGCTCCCGGGAAGGAACCACGATCCTTGGTGCCGCCGTCGTCGATGACGTCCTGGTCGTCATCCTGCTCGCGTTTGTGATGAGCATGCTGGGCGCCCAAGATGTCAGCCTGTGGCTGGTCATCGGGAAGAAAGTCATCTTTTTCGTCTCCATTTTCCTGATCGGCTGGAAACTCGTCCCTTTGGTCATGCGTTGGCTGGCACCGCTGAAAGTGACGGAAGCCGTGATCAGCGCAGCGCTTATCCTGTGCTTTTCCTTTGCGTTTTACTCGGAAACGATGGGAATTGCCGGAATCATCGGCGCGTTTGCAGCCGGAGTGGCGATTGCCCAGACCAATTACAAAGAAGAAGTCATTCACAAATTGGAACCGATTGCCTATGGCGTATTCGTTCCGGTGTTCTTCGTCAGCATCGGCCTCTCCGTCACATTTAGCGGGATTGCCGATCAGTTCTGGTTCATTGTCATCCTCTCCTTGATCGCGATCGTTACCAAGCTGGTAGGCTGCGGTTTGGGGGCAAAATTGACCGGATTCAGCACGCATTCCGCACTGGGGATCGGCGCCGGGATGATCTCACGCGGAGAGGTTGCCCTGATCATTGCAGCCATTGGTCTCGAATCCCAACTGCTGAAGCCGGAGTATTTTACATCCACAATAATCGTCGTGATTGTCACTACACTGGTCACGCCGCCATTGCTCAAAGTCTTGTTTAAGG
>NZ_HE978562.1 GCF_000311785.1 Brevibacillus massiliensis | reverse complement strand
GGCGGCGGGATTCCGATCGCGGTCGGCGCGGCCTTGACGTCCCAGATGAAAAAACTCGGCTACGTCACCCTGTCGTTTTTCGGCGACGGGGCGTCCAATGAAGGCAGCTTCCACGAGTCGCTCAACATGGCCTCGATCTGGAAGCTTCCGGTCGTGTTCATCTGTGAAAACAACCAGTACGGCATGTCCGGCTCGGTCAAAGAGATGATCAACATCGAAAACATCGCGGAGCGCGCCGCTTCGTACGGCATCCCCGGCGTCGTGGTCGACGGCAACGACATCTTCGCGGTGATGAACGTCGTAGCGGAGGCGGTCGCACGGGCCAGATCCGGCGAGGGGCCGACGCTGGTCGAAGCCAAAACCTACCGCTGGAAAGGCCACTCCAAGAGCGATGCGAAAAAGTACCGCACCCGCGAGGAAGAGATGGAGTGGCGCACCAACCGCGACCCGATCGCGCGGATGCGGCAGGTCTTGATCGACGAGGCGATCCTGACGGAGGCGCAGGCGGACGAGATCGAACAAAAAGCGAAAAAAGAAATCGAAGACGCGGTCGTGTTTGCCGAAAACAGCCCGATGCCTTCTCTGGATACACTGGAAGAAGACGTGTACGCCTAAGGGACGCAAAAATAGAAGGGAGCAGGGACACAGATGAGAGAGATAACCTATTTGGAAGCGGTTCGGGAAGCCATGCAGGAAGAGATGAGAGTCAACCCCGACGTGTTCATCATGGGCGAAGATATCGGCGTCTACGGCGGGGCGTTCGGGGTGACGCGCGGCATGATCGAAGAGTTCGGGCCCGAGCGCGTGCGCAACACGCCCATCTCCGAGTCGGCGATTGCCGGTGCCGCCGTCGGGGCGGCGATGACCGGGATGCGCCCGATCATCGAGCTGCAGTTCTCGGACTTTATCACCATCGCCACCGACCAGATCGTCAACCAGGCGGCGAAAAACCGCTACATGTTCGGCGGCAAAGGGAAGGTGCCGATGGTGCTGCGCACCCCGGCCGGATCGGGGACAGGCGCCGCGGCCCAGCACTCGCAAAGCCTGGAAGCCTGGATGGCCCACATCCCCGGCCTGAAGGTGGTGCAGCCGTCCACCGGATACGATGCCAAAGGGCTGCTCAAAGCGGCGATAGACGACGACAACCCGGTGATCTTCTACGAACACAAGCTGTGCTACCGCACCAAGGGACACGTGCCGGAAGGGGCCTACTCGATCCCGCTCGGCGTCGCGGACATCAAGCGCGAAGGGACCGACGTCACCATCGTCGCCACCGCGATCATGGTGCACAAAGCGCTGGCCGCTGCGGTTGAACTGGAAAAAGAAGGGATCAGCGTCGAGATCGTCGATCCGCGCACCCTGGTGCCGCTCGACGAAGAGACCATCGTGAAGTCAGTCAAGAAAACCGGCCGGCTCGTCGTCGTGCACGAAGCTGTCAAGCGCGGCGGATTCGGCGGCGAGATCGCCAGCATGATCGCCGAGAGCGAGGCGTTTGACTACCTCGACGCGCCGATTAAGCGCCTGGGCGGAAAAGCCGTGCCGATCCCGTACAACCCGATACTGGAGAAGGCAGCCATCCCGCAAGAAGCCGACATCATCCAAGCGGTCAAAGAGACGCTGAACCGCGTATAGGGGGGAGAGAGCATGGCAACGGAAGTATTCATGCCCAAGCTGAGCATGACGATGGAGACGGGCACTATCCTGCAGTGGTTCAAGCAGGAAGGCGACGACGTCAAGGAAGGCGACCTGCTGCTGGAAGTGATGACGGACAAGATCAACATCGAAGTGGAATCGTACGCCAGCGGCAAGCTGCTCAAGATCTACTACGGCGCCGATGAAGTGGTGCCGGTCAACCAAGTGATCGGCTACATCGGAGCGGAAGGAGAGCAGGTGCCGGACAGCCCGCCGCCTGTAGAGGGTTCCGCCGGCGCAAAGGACGGAGCGGCCGCCGAGACTGCGTGTGACGCCTCGACCGGACAGGCCTGTGAGGCTGCGGAAGCCGCCGACGATACCGCCGGGGAGAAGGTGCGGGCCACGCCGGCCGCGCGCCGCATCGCCCGGGAAAACGGGATCTCCCTGCACAAGGTGACGGGAACCGGGGAGCGCGGCCGGATCCACCAGGCCGACGTCCTGCGCTATTTGGCCGACAACCGACAGGCAGAAGTCAAAGCGACGCCGCTCGCGCAAAAGATCGCCGCCGCCGAAGGAATTGCCTTGGGCGACGTGGCGGGAACGGGTGTGCAGGGCAAAGTGCGCAAAGATGACGTGCTGGCCCATCAGCGTGCGGCCGCCGCTTCCGTTCCGGCAGCGGGCGAGCAGGTCAAGCTGGACGGCATGCGCAAGGTGATCGCCCAGCGGATGGTGCAGAGCGCCTTTACCGCGCCGCATGTCACGCTGGTGAGCGAAGTGGACATGAGCGCCGCGATCGCGATGCGCCAGGCCCTGCTGCCTGTCGTGGAGAACAAGACGGGACTGCGCCTGTCCTACACCGAGATCATCATGAAGGCCGTGGCCTATGCGCTTCGCGAGCATCCGAAGGTCAACGCCTCGCTGCAAGGCGACTACATTGCCCTTCACCCGCAGGTGAACATCGGCCTGGCGGTGGCCGTCCCGAACGGATTGGTCGTCCCGGTCGTCAAACAGGCCGACCAGCAAGGGTTGGCCGACCTGACCGCCGCCTGCAAGCAGCTGGCGTCGCTGGCCCGCGACAACAAGCTTTTGCCGGAGCACATGTCCGGCGGCACCTTTACGATCAGCAACCTGGGGATGTACTCGATCGACGCCTTTACGCCGATCATCAACCAGCCGGAATCGGCGATTCTCGGCGTCGGCCGCATCCATGAAAAACCGGTCGGCGTGGGCGGCGAGATCGTGCTGCGGCCGATGATGACGCTCAGCCTCTCGTTTGACCATCGGGTGATCGACGGCGCTCCGGCGGCCGCCTTCCTGCAGACGGTCAAGGAAGTGCTGGAAAACCCCTATCAAATGATGGTCTAGGAGGTCGTGATGATGAAAACCTACAAGGTAGCCGTAGTCGGCGGCGGACCGGGCGGATATGTGGCGGCGATTCGCGCCGCCAAGGAAGGGCAGACGGTCGCCCTGATCGAGGCGGATGAGCTGGGCGGCACGTGCCTCAACCGGGGCTGCATCCCCTCCAAAACCCTGCTTCGCCACGCCGAGGTGATCGAAGACATCCAGGCGGCCAAAAGCTGGGGGATCGAGACCGGAGAGATGCAGCTTTCCCTGGAGAAGATGATGGCCCGCAAAGACGAGGTGATCAAGCGCCTGCGGACAGGCGTGGCTTCGCTCTTGAAAGCGGGCAAGGTAGACGTCTACAAGGGAAAAGGGACGGTTCGCCCCGACAAGACGATTGCGATTGACGGCGCTTCGCCGCAGACGATTCAGGCAGAGCAGGTGATTCTGGCGACCGGTTCGGTGCCGTTCGTGCCGCCGATCACCGGCATGGATCAGGTGGCGGTCCACACCAGCGACACGATTTTCGGCCTGCGCGAGATTCCGGAGTCGATCGCGATCATCGGCGGCGGGGTGATCGGCGTGGAGTTTGCCTGCATTTTCGCCAGTCTGGGCACCCGCGTCACCGTCGTGGAGATGGCGGAGCGGCTGGTTCCGAATGAAGACCCCGACGCCTCCCGCGCACTGCAGAAGGCCCTGCAGAAGAAGCGAGTCACGATCCTGACCGGGGCCCGGGTGGAGTCGCTGGCCCAGACGGACAGCGGCAAACAGGTCCGCATCGTCGATGCGTCCGGCAAGAGCCAGGAGCTGGCCTGTCAGGAAGTGCTGGTGGCCGTCGGCCGCCGCCCCAACCTGTCCGGCATCGAGTCATTAGGTCTGGCGATGAACGGGCCGTTTGTCGCCGTCGACAAGCACCTGGAGACGAGCATCAAGGGCATCTACGCGGTCGGCGACCTGATCGGCGGCTGGCAGCTCGCCCACGTGGCCAGTGCGGAAGGCACGGTCGCGGCCCGCAACGCGGCCGGGGAGCGCGTCACCGTCGACTACAAAGTCGTGCCGCGCTGCGTCTACACCCTGCCGGAGATCGCCAGCGTCGGCCTGACGGAAGAAGAGGCGCAAGGGCAGGGGTACCGGGTAAAAGTGGAGACCTACCCCTTCTCCGGCAACGGCAAGGCGCTGGCGATGGACCAGCGGGAAGGCTTTGTCAAGCTGATCGCCGAGGAGAAGTACGGGGAGATTCTCGGCGTGGTGCTCTTCGGGGCCCACGTGACGGAAATGATCGCCGCGCCGTCCGCGTTCATCCACCTGGAAGGCACGGTAGAGGAGCTGGCCGGGATGATCTTCGCCCATCC
>NZ_HE978561.1:10113-14554 GCF_000311785.1 Brevibacillus massiliensis | reverse complement strand
GGTTTGGGATAGACTTTTCAAACACCTGAAACGGAATTTTCTGCGGTTCAGCCTTGGGTATCATCTCCATGTATACTTCCCCCTTTTGCATTTTAATTTAAGGATGAGCTGATCAAACAATCACCTTGTTCCCTTTATTTCCAGTATACCATTCATACAAAAAGAAAAAGAGGAGCCGCATTACTCCTCTTCACCTTTATTCATCTTCCCGATGCCTTTCATATGACTGTCTGATCAGAAACATCGCATAGTCGATTTCATCTAAAGAAGAAACGCCAAATTCAACGTCACCGTTCCCCCAACGACCGAGGTTACTCACATCTTTACAAATACCTCGAGGATCCTGTATTTCATCGAATGGCATATTTAAGCTTAACCGCAGTCTGCTTTTCTGCGGCACAATATCGACGAAGTTTGTTGACGTCTTAAAAGCAATGTATAACTTTTTGAACTCCATGCGGACAGAGCTGTCCAGGTTACAAATTCGTTTGCTCAATTCCTCGAATAACGCCAACATATCTCCCTGTAATTCAGGGTGATCGGCAATCGTATAAGTCACACTATCATTTTCGGAGCCTTTCTTTCGGTATTTAGCCAGAATATCATCCGAAAGCTGTGGGTATTCCCAGACTTTTAACGCCAAATTTGCAAGAAGCTCTGCACGTTTGAGGATTGCCTCCTCATTCCAAGTTTCAAGTTTGGCTAGTTCTCTGTTTAACCTCAGCGGGCTGTCAGCAAACCCGCCCTCCATATCCCGTTTTTCCTTAAACGGTCGATCACTGAGTTCGGAATTATATCGGGTCAGTGTCAGATTGCCCAGCGTATGAAGATACGTTTTGTGCACTTCTTCCCATTTTGGCCCCAAATCCCGTCTCCATTCTGGAGACAAATTTGGATTTTGCGGCATGATGTGTTCGATCGTATAGGCCTCGATATCAATAATCTCTTTTCGATTATAATTTTCCAGCTTCCGAAGCAAGTAATTTCGATTTCTGAAATTATAAACATCCTTAATGATGAGTTCTCGCTTGAACTCCTCATCGGTTGGAAATCGTTTATATGAATCTTTGAGTAAAAACGCCGCACGCACGCTTTCCAAATAATTTGTCTTATCGATCTCTTTGCTGAGTGTTGCAAACGTTTTGTTCAATGAATTGGTTGGAACCCCGCAAACCGCTCTGCGGAAAACGTAAGCTTCAACAAGCTTTAAGATTGCAATAAATTCCGATTTTGATAAAATTTTACGCTCATAGTCGTCATATACCTCAAGCAAGAACGGATACGAGACATCGACCTTTAGTGTATTGATATCCGTTAGCACTTCATTGATTTCTTTATCCTTTTCCGTCTGGAACGCGAGCTTCACAAAATATTGGGAATATCGATAAATATCCTCAACAATTTGTTGAACGTCCAGTTCACTGTGCTGAAATACGTATTCCTTAAAGCTGGAATATACTTCTTGAATGTTTGGAATTCGCCCCGTTTTCACCGTTAAATAGTCACGCATAAATCGGTCAAACAAAGCGGAATTTGTCAGATTCCCGAAGCTTTTTTCCATCGGATACCAGTATTCCGTGTACAGTTCCGCTTGCTCTTTCGGCTCCAATTTCATCAAAACGAAGTTTCGGATCAAATCGGCTTGCGACAGATCAAGCCCCGTCGAGTTCAGACTTTCAAAAATTAATTGCGGATTATCATGGTCACGATCCAACGAAATATCTACGATAATTAACTTGGAAATTCCCTGATACAGCTTATTCAGGTCAATGCCGCTGTTTCTGATGGTCTCAAGAAAAAAATTGTAATTCTCATACACTCTTGGAGAGTATTCATCAGGGAGTTTTTTGCCTAAGATCAGGTTGATCAGCGTGTCCTTATCGCTTTGTGTCAAGATAAGTTTGTGATACAGTTCCCCCTCTTCTTCATTGTTGACCAGATAATAATTCATGATCTTCTTTTTCGTAATATCCCAGTTTTGACCGCTTTCTTCAATTGATTTGCCTAACGCAAGTAACAGTAACGTCAACGTAGTCAATCGTTGCTGTCCATCGATAACAAGCAGTTGTGGAACAGAAGATACTTGATACAACCCTTGTTCTATGTAGACAATCGAGCCAACAAAGTGACCCTTGATCTTTTCATCTACCGCCGCTCTAACAATATCGTTCCAAAGCTGTCGACACTGCTTAATCGTCCAGCTATATTTTCGCTGATAAATCGGAATGATGAATTGTTTTGTACCTTGCATAAATTTCAATAAATTGGTTTCTACCGCCTTCACTTGTCCCTCTCCCCAAAAAATTATTTTCCATTTATTTTACGACAACCTAAATCAATCAGAAAAGCCGAATCCAAGACCTCGCTTCATGAAAGAAAAAGAGGAGCCTATTTTAGCCCCTCTTTTCCACTTATTACAATTCGATCATCTCCAGTAGATCTTGCTCAACAGCCATCTTCACAACTTTTTCCTTGATCAATCGCACAATACCTTTAGATCGTTCTCGCAGGCTTTCGCACATGGGCAAACCGAAGCATCGTGAGGAGAAGAAACGAAACCCGCACTAAAAGCGGTTGCCATTCGTCGCCATGAAACCCGAACAGGTTAGACCCTTCTAACCTGTCAGATCAACTCCGCCACGTTGCCCATGCAACAAGCCCCCTGGGGGACGTGGACATCACAGCCTCAACCCCTCGCCTGAACGTAGGCTCCTCCGTCACACCGCCATCATCAGCCCAAAGATGACGGCAAGCATTCCAACGGACATAAACGGACTGGTTTTCCAGGTTGTCCTGGTCAACAGGTGGTGGGCTTTCAATGTTCGAAACGCTATCACCGTATAAGGCAGGACGACCAATACCGCTGTGACGACGCCTGGAGTATACATTCCCAATAACACGGTTTGCCCCGCGTGGGTAAAAACATTGACAAACAGGATCAATATCGTTGAAACATACAGGTTCATGCTCAGTCCCGCCTGGATTTGCCTGGTTGCGAAATAGGAAATGATGCCGTACAGGATCGTGATCAGGGCGACTACCAGTCCAAACTTGGCGGGTTGATATCCCATGGCCTCTATCACACGTTCAAATCGCGTGTCTTCAAACAAAAAACGGTTCTTTTCTATCCAGGGCTGTGTCCAAAATACTTCCTCCAAATCGTGGATCAAAAAAACAGCGGGACCCAGCCAGATGATCTTTCTCAATGTCACTATCCCACCATCCGCCACACAGCCTGTTTACTTTGAGACGGCACTTTCCTTATTCAGGAAACTGCTGGACGCCACCGCACGATTCTTTTTGGTCGCCGCAGGCTCACCGTATGTACGCAAGTATTCCTTAAACCCGCCGTCAAGGCCAAACGTGTATTCCACGGCATCGGTCGGACAAACATAAATGCACGTCGAACAGGAAATGCATTCTGTGGACAGGATCCTTTTCCCTTCGTACATGTAATCCAACAGCTTGATGTCCATGGGACACGCCCGTTCACAGGCAAAACACTCCACGCATTTTTCCCGTTTGATGTTGATTTTCATCAAAGAAAAACGGGAACCGATTTTCTGAAAAACGGGAATCGGGCATACATAATTGCACACCGCCCGATTGTCCTTCAGAACAACGGCGAGGAGAAACCCCAGTCCGTAATAGATGAGATTGCCGATCAAAAACCAGTACAATTCCCTCAGCGACTCCAGCTCAGGCGGAGTTTGGAGCACGAACAGGATATACAGGACCAACCCCAGCGAACCCAGAAAATGAACATAGCGGAACACGCCGAGGTAAGGAATGCGGCCTTCTTTCGGTTGTTTCCAGGGAAGCAGGTCCAATACGGCAACCGTCCAGCAGGCATACCCACACCAGCCGCGGCCAAAAACAAGCGTTCCCCCGATTTTGGCCACGAGGTAATGGATCGTCGCCCCGACAAATATCCCCATGAAGAGATAAAAGAAGAACCCTTCGATCTGCATGTTTTCTTTTCCCATGATTCCCAGAAAGACAACCATGTACGTACCGACCAGAAACTGCGTGACCAGCCTGCCACGATGCCTGACCCTCTTCGGAAGAACCGCTGTCAAAAATAACCCGATGGCAACCGAAAGCCCGATATAGGAGAAATTAAACAAGTAAAATAAATTGTCCTTGGTTAACCACAGGGTTACAGCAATGGCTAGAAAAATGGACAAAAACGTGCCAGGCAAAATAAAATGCTTGCCTCGAATGTTCCAACTTTGATTTCTGTTATTCAAAACCGTCATCCTCGTTTCCCAAATGTTTCATTTTTATGATCATCCTTTATGCTATCACGATATGGTATCGCAGGCGAGTGCCAATTGGTGATTCAACGATGCATTCCAGGCCGTTTCGAACATCCTTTCCCCTGTCCCCCTTTAAGCTTACAAACTGTAAGAACATGATTATATCCCATTTTGAATTCCCT
>NZ_HE978561.1:0-9734 GCF_000311785.1 Brevibacillus massiliensis | reverse complement strand
AGTTTTTATTTTCCCAGGACGGGATTTATTTGATATTAACAAAACTTAAACCCAATCATCCCCTTCTTACTCCACCGTTACGCTCTTCGCCAAATTCCTCGGCTTATCCACATCAAGGCCTTTGGACGTCGAAGCGTAGTAGGCGAGCAGTTGGAGTGGAATGACGGTTAAGAGCGGCGTTAGGAATGGCAGCGTCTTTGGTATGTGAATGACATGGTCTACGGTTTTCGCCAGTTCATTGTCGCCTTCAAGGGCAAAGCCCAAGACGCGGGCACCGCGCGCTTTTACCTCGATGATATTGCTGACCATCTTTTCGTAGATATCGGGTTGAGTAGCGATGGCCACCACAGGGACGTTGTCTTCGATCAACGCCAGGGTACCGTGCTTCAACTCGCCGGCCGGGTACGCTTCCGAATGGATATAAGAGATCTCCTTCAGTTTCAGCGACCCTTCCAGAGAGACGGAATAATCGAGGCCGCGGCCGATAAAGAACAGGCTGTCTACTTCTTTGATGCTGTCGGCAAACTCACGGACAGCGTCCTGGTCGCTGAGAATGGCGGAAATCTTCGCGGGCAGCTCTTGCAGCTCTTCGACCACTGCGGCGATTTCCTCCGGTGACATCGCTTGCTTTACCTGGGCAAAATACAGAGCGAACAAGTAGAGCGCAGCTACCTGGCTGGTATAAGCCTTCGTGGAAGCTACAGCAACTTCGGGCCCTGCCCAAGTAAAGACGACCTCGTCAGCTTCGCGAGCGACAGAGCTTCCGACAACATTGGTGATCGCCAGGACTTTTACGCCTTTTTTCTTGGCTTCCCGCAGAGCGGCCAAGGTATCTGCTGTCTCACCCGATTGGCTGATCACGATCATGAGCGTTCTGTCCGTAAAGATCGGGTCGCGGTAGCGGAACTCAGAAGCAACGGCCACTTCTACCGGGACGCGGGTGATTTTTTCAATGACGTCTTTACCGACGAGACCTGCGTGCATCGATGTTCCGCAAGCGACGATATAGATTCTGTCATAGGCAGCCAACTCTGCATCGTCCATCTTTAATTCGGGAAAGATGATCCGCTTGTTTTTTTCGTCTACACGGGAACCGATCGTATCACGAATGGCTTGAGGCTGCTCGTGAATCTCCTTCAGCATGAACGAGTCATAGCCGCCTTTTTCGGCCTGGACGAGGTCCCAATCGACATGGAACAGGTCGCGTGCGATTTTTTCTCCCGTGTCGACCTTGTAGAGTTCCACACCTTCCCGAGTCAGAACAGCCAGTTCTCCCTCATCAAGAATATACACGTCACGAGTATGCTCCAGGATGGCAGGGATATCCGAGCCGATAAAGCTTTCGCCTTCGCCGATGCCGACGATCAGCGGGCTGGCCAAGCGAACGGCAACCAATTTATCCGGTTCATGGGAAGTCATGATCCCCAGTGCGTAAGCTCCGCGCATTTTTTGAACCGCCTTGCGGGCAGTCGAGACGAGATCTCCATCGTAAAGATCTGCCAGTAAATGGGCAATTACTTCCGTGTCCGTTTCCGAAGTAAAGGTATATCCCTTTTCCAACAGTTCTGCCTTAATGGATATAAAATTTTCGATGATCCCGTTGTGAACAACCGCAAATTGGGTTTTTTCATCGATATGCGGGTGTGCATTCTGATCAGAAGGCTTGCCGTGTGTCGCCCAGCGTGTATGGCCAATGCCGATTACGCCCCGAAGCGGTTTCGTGACCAAGCGTTCTTCGAGAACGGCAAGGCGGCCCTGCGCTTTTTCCAGTTCCAAGCCCTGATCTGTCAAGACAGCGACACCAGCCGAATCGTACCCGCGATACTCCAATTTCCGCAGACCTTCGACAATGACTTTTTGCGCATCCTTATTTCCAATGTATCCTACAATACCGCACATAAATGTGTAATCCCCTTTCGACGTCAAACGACGGGGACACACAACCCCACATCTCTTTCATTTAAACGGGGTGCGCCCCCGTCATTCCTCAAATTTCTCCTCTTTGCGTATCTGATACAGGTATTGTGCGTTGAGTTGCCCCAACGTTTTGTCCCTGTACTTGCGGTAGAGATACGAGCTACCGGGAGGCATCCGCCGAACCCTTCGATAAACCTCCACCTCGTCAACTGCGCTCCATGCCAGGCAGCCGCAGTTCTGGCGCTTTGCAATCCCTCGGTCAACCAATCTGCCAGCTTATCGGTCATCCGATTTTCTCCAATATCGCCTCCTTTCGCCGGCTTCATTGATTTGACCAACCTTACTTTACCATAGCTTTCTCGATTCAACAACAATGGCTTTTTTCCTAATTTTATGCAGCAGGGAGCAGCTTCGTGCCGCTCCCCGCATCTATTTTTAGGACAGCTCCCGTTTTACCACTTCTGCAATCCGCTGCACGAGCGACTCCAGCTGGTCTTTATCCGGCCCCTCTGCCATGACCCGGACAAGCGGCTCCGTACCGGAAGGGCGAACCAGCACCCGTCCATTGTCAGCCAGTTCACTTTCGGCTTCCTTGATGGCATTTTCGATCACTTCGTTGCCGGCCAGTTTCGATTTATCCGCGACAGCGACGTTGACCAACAGCTGCGGGTATTTGGTCATCACCTGCTTGAGCTCCGACAGCGGCTTGCCGGATTCTTTTACCACATTGAGCAATTGCAGGCCGGTCAAAAGTCCGTCCCCAGTCGTATTGTGGTCAAGGAAGATGATATGCCCGGATTGTTCGCCGCCAAGGTTGTAACCGCCGCGGACCATCTCTTCGACAACGTACCGGTCCCCAACCGCTGTTTTGGTCGTGTTGATCCCCAGCTCCTCCATCGCCTTAAAAAAGCCCAGGTTCGTCATGACGGTTGTCACGATCGTGTTGTTGTTCAAATTGCCGTTCGCCTTTAGGGCACGGGCGCATATCGCCATGATGTAGTCGCCGTCGACAATTTCACCTTTTTCGTCTACAGCAATACAGCGGTCGGCGTCACCATCAAAACCGAGACCGATGTTGGCTTGATGCTTGAGAACCTCTTCCTGTAATTTTTCCGGGTGAGTCGAACCGCACTGTTCGTTGATGTTCGTACCGTTGGGATTCGCGCCGATCGTAATCACTTCCGCCTCTACGTCGGCAAACAGACGGGCGGCAAGCGAGGCCACGGCTCCGTTCGCACAATCCAGGACGACCTTTATCCCTTCAAACCGCTCGGTAACCGTACCCTTTAAGTGGGAAAGGTATTTTTGGGCTCCTTCCAAGTACTCCAGCAGCGACCCGATCTTGTCCCCGGTCGGACGAGGCAGGGTATCTTCCGCAGCATCCAGATACTGCTCAATTTCCAGTTCGACTTCATCACTCAGTTTAAACCCGTCACTGCCGAAGAATTTGATCCCATTATCTGGAAATGGATTGTGTGATGCAGAGATCATAACACCGGCATCCGCACCCAGGGCACGGGTCAGATAGGCAACACCCGACGTAGGGATAATTCCGAGTCGCACTACCTCGGACCCAACTGACAATAAGCCGGCAATCAGCGCATTTTCCAGCATTTGCCCAGATATGCGAGTATCTCGTCCGATGACTACTTTTGGTTTGCCTTCCTGTTTATGTCTGGTCAGTACGTAGCCGCCGATCCGGCCGATTTTGAAGGCTAGTTCAGGCGTTAATTGAGAGTTGGCAACTCCACGTACACCATCTGTTCCGAAATACTTCCCCATCCTTGTCCCTCTTTTCTTTGCTTCTCAACATCTTCAGCTATGTTTATCCTTGTTTGCTCGTGATTTCAACCGTTACCTGCTTGATCGCATTTGGTGCCGTCTTCAGGTAGTTTGGCAGCTTGTAAATAATCGGTATCTCATGTACCCCTACAGGCAGGTTACTCACATCGACAATGATTTGGGCATTCTCAGGAGTAAGATCCTTCAAGTTTTGCGGTGCCCCGATCACGTCAAAGTCAATTGTGGTAATCTCCTGCCCATCCGGAGTTAAGATTTTTGCCTGCAGGTCGTCAGACAGTCCACTGATTCTCAGCGGTACGCCTTTTAACTGCTTCGTTTGCGAACGAACGACTTTCAGCGTCACTTCCAGATCATCCGGTTGAACTTTGACCACCTTATCGACAAGCGGTATTTTCAACTGCAGCAGCCGATCCGATGTGATATTGCTCAGATCGATATCCGGTCCCGGATATACGGTAAGGCCCCTGATTACATCTTGTGGTCCGAACACCGTCACCTCTTCCGTACTAGTTTGCACACTAGCCAAACTATATCCATCAGGCAAGTCATTCGTCAAGTTTATTTTAATTGGCACGATGATAAACGGACTCGTTACGGGTACATTGACCTCCACCTTATGGGGCGTTACTTCCGCCTGCGGCATGACATTTCCTTGTTTATCGACGACTTTCAACTCAACGGAGGTGTTGATCGGCGACGTCGCCCCCTCCAGGTTAAGTGTGGCCTTCACGTAAGCGACATTGTTTACCTGACTCTCCGGTACAATCACGTGCACCCTCTCCGGTTTGACTTCCGGAGTGCCGGCCGTGTAGCCTGCTGCGACCTGTCCCAACAGCTCCACTTTCACTTCTTTTTCCACCGTCTGCTTCTCTTCCAGGGTAACCTCAACCGTAGAGGGCGTTATCGCCACTCTCGCGTCGCTGGGGAATCCCTTGTACTGCACAGGTACCCGATGGACACCTTTGCCTTTGCCTCTGAGGTCTACGTAGACCTCAAGCTGATCAGTCCCGATGCTGTAGCGAAAAAACGGATTGCTGCTTTCCACAGCCACGCTGACTGTCTGGGGCGCCCTCACTACCTCATAACGGTCGGAATCATAATAGACTTTCAGGTTTAACCCGTTCATGATCATCGGGCGGCTCGTATCCGTACCGGGGCCAGGCTGCGGCTCAATATTCACGGCCATCCACAACATGCTTGCCATCAATAAGGCGATTGCTCTGACAAACCAAGGACTGTTTAACCATTTATCCATGTTTTCGCCCCCATTGCCAGCGGCTGCCCATAGACTTGTTCTTCGCTGGCGGAGTCAGTTGTTCCAGCAGCATCTCTTTCAGCTGCTCTTCGGTTAAACCTCGTTTCACTTCGCCATTCGATGCGTAAGACACTTGTCCTGTCTCTTCTGAGACGACAATCGACAAGCCGTCTGATACCTCGCTCATTCCGATTGCTGCGCGGTGACGAGTTCCTAGTTCCTTTGAAATAGTGGGATTTTCTGTAAGCGGCAAATAACAACCCGCTGCCAGCACAGTGTCTTTGCGTATAATGACTGCTCCGTCATGAAGCGGTGTGTTCGGGATAAAAATGTTGATTAATAGTTCCGAAGTCACTCGTCCATTGATTTGAATACCGGTCTCTACGTAGTCGTTTAGCCCGGTTTCCCGCTCAATCACGATCAGGGCTCCAATTCTCCGTTTGGCCATGTACGTAACGGATTTGCCGACTTCTTGAACCATGCGTTGGACAACTTCTTCACCTTGATTCGAGTACGTTCGGGAAAACAGCTTGCCCCTCCCCAATTGCTCCAAGGCCCGTCTCAACTCGGGTTGGAAAATAATCACCAATGCCAGCATTCCAAAGGTAAATGCCTGTGACATCAGCCAATACAAGGTGGTCAGTTCGAACCATTTGCTGAGCAGCCAGGTAATGACGACCACTAAAATCCCCTTCAACAGTTGGACAGCTCTTGTTCCGCGAATCAGCATCAATAATTTATAAATAACGTACGTGACAAGTAAAATATCGATCACGTAACGGAGTATATTTGTGTATTCAATGTTCCCCATGTGAAGCCCCCACATTATTCTCACACCTTTTGCTACAGCGATAGCTCGGGAATTGGCTGCGAAAAAGCACGGCTATTGGATCGGCCGTGCCTATTTTACCTTATTTTCTCCTAAGGGGCGATGGGAAGCAAGTTATTTCCGATATTTTTCAGTTCGTACCAAATCCAATCAAATATCGCCTCTATTGACTCAGCATCTCCTGCGACATTAGCGGTGGATGCCAAGAATACCTTCCCGTCTATAGCGACCACGTTACCCTGAACTTTGCCCTGCACCTCGACACTTCCATTACGGACAACCAAGTCCCCTTCGATCGTCGTGCCCTCGGGTACAACGACAAGATTACGCGCCCGATCAATTCTCAGCTGGTCCAGGCTGTTGGAAGACACCTGCAGCGTTTGATCACGTTCTATCCAGGTGGCGGACACGCTGCCGGCCATCAAGAAGAAGAAAACTGCCGCAGCGGTGACAAATGGATGCTTTCTCAACCAGGCTGAAAAACGATTCATCCCTGAAGGAGCCGGCAACTGCGCAAGCACACGATTGGTAAAATCGGACGGCGCACATACGTGCGACAAACTTTGAACCAGCGCCACGGTTTTTTGCAATTCGCGTAAGTACTGGCGACATTCCGCACAGTCCCTGAGATGTTCTTGCAGGCGGTGATTGCTTAATTCGTCGATATCCCCATCCAAAAAGGAATGGATGAGAAGATGTTGTTCTCTGCATTCCATCTGAGGTTGATCTCCTTTCTACTACATGTGTTGAAGCTTTCCACGCAACGCTTCACGACCGCGGTGAATCCTCGTTTTGATTGTTGTTATCGGCAATTTTAGAACATCGCTGATTTCTTGCAGTGATAAATCCTCTATATAGCGCAAGATCATAATGGAGCGGTACTTGGGGGATAGTTGAGTCAAAGCCTCCTGAACCGTATCTTGCAGTTCCCGCGTGACCATCTTTTCTTCCGGGGTTTTTTCATTAGAAGAAAGGCGTGAATACCAGTCAAGCCCTTCTGTCCCATCCGCCTCTTCGTCGAGAGAGAAGTGCGGTTTCTTTTTTCGTCCCCGGTCGATACATAAGTTGGTGGCGATGCGGTAAATCCAGGTAGAGAACTTGTAGCTTTCGTCATAGGTGTGCAGGTTTGCAAAGACGCGCAGGAATGTTTCTTGGGCGATATCCTCCGCTTCTTGGCGGTTGCCTACCATCCGGAAAGCTAACTGGTAAATTTTATCTTTATAAATGTCCACCAGTTCCGCAAAGGCTTCGCGATCCCCCCGCTTCGCCCGCTCCGTCAACCGTTTTTCTACGAATTCCATGCTATCCTCCCCGGCGTTGCCGTACCTTGTTCATACGAACTATCCGTTATTTTGTTTCAACTTGTTAGCGGGATGTTTTTCTGGATCATAATTGGGTATATTGGACCAGATTCAGCATATATTGGTAGTAATTATGAGGCATCAAAATAAAATATCCAAAGGAGTGGCTGCAGTGTGCATTGAACTTGTCCTCCGACAAATCGAGGAGCTGCGTCAGCAACTTAACGAACAGTACAAGCACGACTCCGCCATCACTCCAGAACTGGTCGAGCTGAGCGCCAAATTGGACCAACTTCTCAATAAACTGCACCATTCATCTATTGAATGTAACTAGTTTTTCCAGAACAGTAAAGAGGAAAAGAGAGGGACTGCCCCTCTCTTTTCCACGGCTGCATCAGGGATAAGTATCCCCCGCAGCTTTTTGGTATAGGTCTATTATAACAATTTATCGCCAAATACGGAACTCATCAATGCTACAGCCACGCGAGCCGTTCTGTTTTGTTCGTCCAGAATGGGGTTTACTTCAACGAATTCGGCAGATGTAAGAATATCCGCCTCTGCCAGTATTTCCATCGCCAAATGACCCTCCCGGTAAGAAATGCCGCCAATGACTGGTGTTCCTACCCCGGGTGCGTCATGTGGATCTAAGCCATCCAGATCAAGGCTGAGATGGACACCATCTGTTCCTTTGCTTACGTGGGCTATCGCTTCCTCCATCACTCTTGCCATCCCCAGCCGATCAATCTCGTGCATGGTAAAGACCTTTATGCCCCGTTCTTTAATGAGTTTTCGCTCACCGCTGTCGAGGTCGCGCGCCCCAATAATCACAATATTTTCCGCCTTTAATTTCGGGGAATACCCGCCGATACTTACCAGCCGCTTATTCCCCAGACCCATACTAGCAGCCAAGGGCATTCCGTGAATATTGCCGGTTGGGGATGTTTCGCCCGTATTCAAATCACCATGTGCATCAAACCAAATGACCCCGAGGCTCTTTCTGTGTTTGGCTACACCCGCGATCGTCCCCATGGCGATACTGTGGTCGCCGCCTAAGACAAGCGGAAAACGTCCTGCTTCCACCTCCCGGCTTACTACGTTAGCCAGTTCTTCATTAGCCGCTACTACCTCATCCAAATACTTATGGTGATCAGTCTCTGTGAAGGTATGCGGGCGCGTGACCGGGATATCGCCAATATCCTTGATCGCAAACCCCATCCCTTCCAATCGCTTGACCACTCCTGCGTAACGGATCGCACTTGGCCCCATATCGACGCCGCGCCGGTCAGCGCCCAAGTCCATAGGTACACCTATAATCGATATGTTTTTGTTCAATGTCGATATCCCCTTCCCGTACTGACTACCTATATTGTAGCCTGCATGGGAAAAATGACTCAACTCGACAGGAATGTGCATAGTTATACTAATTTTGAGAAAACAAAAACGAGCAGCCTCGGGCCGCTCGTTACCTTGATAAAATAAATGGAGCGGGTGATGGGAATCGAACCCACGCGACCAGCTTGGAAGGCTGGGGTTCTACCATTGAACTACACCCGCATCATGGTCGGGAAGACAGGATTCGAACCTGCGACCCCTTGGTCCCAAGCCAAGTACTCTACCAAGCTGAGCTACTTCCCGTAATTTTGGTTGTGGGGTCCCCGAAAAGTATTCGGAGTACTCTACAACGCTTTTCTTCACTTTTTGTGGTAAAATGGCGTGCCCTGAGAGATTCGAACTCCCGACCTTTTGATTCGTAGTCAAACGCTCTATCCAGCTGAGCTAAGGGCACATATAATATCGATGGAGCGGACGACGGGTCTCGAACCCGCGACCTTCGCCTTGGCAAGGCGACGCTCTACCAATTGAGCTACGTCCGCGCAGACATGATGAATGATGTGGTGAGCCATGAAGGACTCGAACCTTCGACCCTCTGATTAAAAGTCAGATGCTCTACCAACTGAGCTAATGGCTCACACAATGAATGGCTGGGGTACTAGGATTCGAACCTAGGAATGACGGAGTCAAAGTCCGTTGCCTTACCGCTTGGCTATACCCCAATGCAGGAATGTCATGGTGGGGAGAGACGGATTCGAACCGCCGAACCCAGAGGGAGCAGATTTACAGTCTGCCGCGTTTAGCCACTTCGCTATCTCCCCAATATTTATTTTGGCTCTGCTTCGAGGGTGAACCGACGCGATGAAATCCACAGCCGAAACCTGCGAGCAAAGCGAGCATGGTGGAGGCTGACGGGATCGAACCGCCGACCCTCTGCTTGTAAGGCAGATGCTCTCCCAGCTGAGCTAAGCCTCCCCAACACCCCACAAAGCGACGTAAGCCTTCGAAGGTAATTCCGAGTACTTTGCGGGGACCCCAAACAAATTATGGTGACCCGTAGGGGATTCGAACCCCTGCATGACAGCGTGAAAGGCTGCTGTGTTAAACCGCTTCACCAACGGGCCATATCGAGTAATAAATGGTGCTCCCGACAGGAATCGAACCTGCGACCTCTTCCTTACCATGGAAACGCTCTACCTACTGAGCTACAGGAGCGTGGCTCCTCAGGACGGACTCGAACCGCCAACCTACCGGTTAACAGCCGGTTGCTCCACCATTGAGCTACTGAGGAACGTTG
>NZ_HE978560.1 GCF_000311785.1 Brevibacillus massiliensis | reverse complement strand
GAACCCAAAGATACTTCGAAATTCGTCAAGGTTGGCGAACCGCCTAGTGCGGAACCGCATGCTAGGTGGTGTGAGAGGTCGGGGGCTAGCCGCCCCCTCCTACTCGATTTATTGTGGACGTAATCCTCCGATACAAGAATAAAAGATCATGTCATTGGAAAACGTGAAATTGGATCTAAGTGTCTCCGATCCAGCTTTGACCATCATGGCATTGAAGTTCGGAGGGTTTATACTCGGGTTGATAGTTGTGCTTATCATCGTGGAAGTTTTCGTGCCGAAAATCTTAAAAGGGATTTGTCGGGCCGTTATCGGATTGGGCGGGATTTATTTATTCGCAATGTGGCTAAGCTGAGTGGCTTTTTTGTCATACGAATGCCCGCAATATGTGAAAGGAACTTTTTCTTTCACGAACCCCTTCCATTCCGCCTCGGAAACGGGGCGGGGTTTTTGTGTTAAGCAGGAATAAAGCATCAAACGTCAAATCATATTAAGGTTAAGAATTCAAGGAACGGGAAGTAACTATGGAAAAATTAAGGGACTCTGATGTTCGAGAAGTTCTTCTTGGAAAGTTACAAACTAAACATAGTAAAGAACCAGATACTTTAATAATTAATGAGATGGGAGTTTGTCTGGGTCAGTCACGGGTAGACATTGCAGTGGTTAACGGATTAATTCACGGTTATGAGATTAAGAGCGAAAGTGATACGTTAAGTAGACTATCAAGTCAGATGAATGATTACAATAAGGTTTTTGATAAAGTCACAATCGTTACTGCACATGATTACCTGGACAAGGTAAATAAGATGGTTCCTGATTGGTGGGGTATCATCGTTGTTACGAACATTAAAGGACAGGCAAGGATGAAATATACAAAAAGGGGAAGGAAAAATCCTTCGCAAGATCCTTATTCTCTTGTCCAATTACTTTGGAAAGATGAGGCATTGGCTGTTTTAAAAGAAAAAGGCTTGCACAAAGGTGTATTGAGCAAGCCCAAAAATGTGTTATATGAAAGACTGGCAACGAATATCCCTATGGGCGAATTGAAGCAACTGGTGTACCGGGCGTTGAAGAGCCGTGAAGGTTGGCGAGTTCGTTAATAACCAAAGTAAGATGGTGATTAACAGTGGCACGACGCCAAGTTTCATGGCTCCCTGTGCCAACACCGTTTTGTTGATGAGCGCAATCAAAAATGTACTGATCCCCATAAGAGTACCCTGCTCCACTGTAGTCTGGATGAGAAATAACATCACGAGCCAATGATATATATTGCTGGAAACCGCCAGGCCCTCTAGTTGTCATACCTCTAAAAATAAGAAACTTGTCACGAACGGTGTATCGAATTGTGGCAGCTACCTGCATGTATGAAGGATCAAAATCTCCATATGTGGGGTTGTTGATTGTATAATCACCAAATGTGGGAACCCGGCCCAAACCATTTTTGAATTTAATAATTTGTTCGTAAACATTCCATTCAATACGATCAATATCCATCGTGGTATTCGGCCTCATCCGTAGAATTGCAGGCATGGAAGTGCCGATGATACTAAAAGTACGCCATTGAGTTAAATGCGGAAATTGAATGATGTTTAGTATCGACTGAGAATAAGCTGTTGATGAAGTATCTCCCCCCAAAAAGTCGTAATCTAGCACTAAATCAACGTCTTTAGGTGTTAAGCCCATGAATGGCAGTAACCGATCAATATGGGTTGTGAGGGTGTTTAAATCGTTCAATTCACTACGCTTTACGCGCAGGCAAAAGCCCCGACCATAATGATTATTGACGTTTTTTAATGCGTCAAAAAAAGGATCGTAGTGTGCAACATTGGCGACTGGGATTGCTTTCGTACCATTATTTTCAATGTCATGGATGATATACTCCAAAAAGTGCTGTCCATTGCTCATTGAAAGTTGTTCATCAATCTCTAATTGGATGCAATCGATAAAAACTGGAGTGGGGGAATTCCAAGCCTGAGCTACTTCCTTTCCGATTCCATTTAAGTTTGCTCCTAATTTTGATGGCCGATCCTCATCCTCGTCATAGGATATTGGGGGGATCTCTAATAAAGGTGTCATGTTTTGCTTGAGTGGTTGGGCTAGAAATTCCAGGGCTTTTTGCTCTCCTCGTTTCCATTTTAGAACAGGTACATAGTGTTTGTAGTCAAACATGACTATTTCAACCTCCTACAAAAAATTGTTGATCGTAAAGTTTTTCTGTAAATTAGTACAAATATCCTGTTGTATGTCGGAAAATGTCGGACGAAAGTTGTAGGATAATGGTCTCTGGTGGCGAATTGTGGTGGGGGAGGCGATTTAATACCATGAAGTTTACTATTGATTTCGTGAGAAGACTTAGTTCTGAGAAGAGGCTAAAGGTCGACAATTGCTTTAAAACTATTAACGAGGAACGAAAAGTTTACGAAGATGACATGATATTTAAAAGTTATGAAGATGCCGAGTATTGGTTTTATGATAACTTAACTGCAGATATAGACGGTCAAGAATATCAGACAAAGCCAAAAATGTCCCTTCTCGGGTCGCCTATTTTCGTAATAAGACCTCACAGGATTTCTAAACCAAAGAAACACTTGATTACAAAGGAGGAGCTAAGAGAAGTTTTAATTAATGGGGATAATGAGGTTTATAATATGTTAGTGGTAGATTACGATGGATATCCTAAGTTGATTCAGAAACCTTCTCCAGCCTATGCTGTTAGACTAGAAGGCTATGCGGCCGGGAATAATTACGTTGGCAGAGAAAGTAAGCTTTATCACTTAGATGAGACATATAGGATATTACTAGAAGCTTGGTTACTTCATTTGACTAGCGGTCAGTCTATTTACAGAGATTATTTATCAGGCGAACTTCAAGAAGAAGAACTTATAGAGAAGATCCATGAAGCAATCGAAAAATATGTTTAACTCACAGGCACCCACGCGGTGCTTTTTTCATGAAGTGGGTGAAGTGTAGTGCGCCAGTTCATTGACCCAGAAACCGGCGAGATGTTCTACGAGGAGCAAATCCTATGCCGTCAAGGTGAAATAGTAAAGATATTCAGGCCAGTCGGCCGCAGCGCAAAATTCGTAAATATCAAAGCCATGTTAAAGTCGGTGTTAAAATCCCCAATATAGCCGGTTGAAAATTCCCCATCTAAAATGGAACCATAGCATTCATAAGATAAAGGAGCTATGGTTGTGGTAAGTAGAGGGGGATTTCTTTATGATCAAAGATTTATATCAAAACGGGATGAGTATCTCAGCCATCGCAAGAAAATTAGATTTAGATCGAAAAACTGTACGTAAGTACATAGAAATGGCAAGTTATCCAGTTTCCAGTCCCAAACGAAAACAGCGCCCTAGCAAGCTCGATCCGTTCAAACAGTATCTTGAAAAACGAATGTTGGAAGATGGAGTTTTCAATGCGGAGAAGTTACTGCTTGAAATAAAAAGGCAAGGTTATCTTGGGGGGAAAACAATACTTAAGGATTTCATAAAACCGTTTCGACAAAGAGAAAACAAAAAGTATACCTTACGG
This sequence comes from Brevibacillus massiliensis, assembly GCF_000311785.1. Lineage (GTDB taxonomy): Bacteria > Bacillota > Bacilli > Brevibacillales > Brevibacillaceae > Brevibacillus_C > Brevibacillus_C massiliensis. Next base: position 14,852 of record NZ_HE978560.1, on the reverse strand, counting down.
TATGAAACGAAACCTGGTGAGCAGATGCAAGTAGATTGGAAAGAGTTGGGGGAAGTTGATTTACAGGGCGTAAGAACCAAGCTATATATGTTTGTCGCAATTTTAGGGTATTCACGGATGAAGTATATGGAATTTACCCGATCACAAGATCAAGAACATCTCCTTCGGTGTCTCATCAATAGTTTTCAGTACTTTGGTGGCGTCCCTCAAAAGGTTCTCTTTGACAACATGAAGACGGTGACGGATGGACGTGAGGCTGGTCTTGTGAAATGGAACAAGCGGTTTGCCGAATTTGCATCTTACTATGGCTTTATTCCGAAAGTATGCAGACCATATCGGGCCCAAACCAAAGGAAAGGTTGAAAGAGCAATTCAATACATCACCAATCACTTTTATCAAGGAACATCGTTTGAAACGCTGGATGAGCTTAATTCAAAAGGATTACGGTGGTTAGATGCTGTGGGGAACCGTAAACCGAATCAGACGACTGGTGTTTCACCACAAGAACGATGGCCGGAAGAAAAACTATCTTCTCTTTCCGGAATATGCGATTTTGATACCAGTTATCGAACCTACCGACGTGTTTATTACGACGGTATGTACTCTTATAAAGGCGAGCACCGCATGGTGCGTCATGACTTAGCTGGTGAACAAATTTTGATAAAAGAAAGCTTAGATGGACTCATTAAGGTTTACTTTAAAGACGAACTGATTGAGTCGTACCGCCCATCACCAAAGCTTGTATCATTAGCTCAACAAATAAAAAAGAAACAGCAAAATATGGATCCCAACCGTGCTGTTTCTCAAATAAAAGTAGCTACCCGTCCATTAACTGAATATGATCGACTCCTACGAGGTGACCAATGAATCATTTAATAGACGAATATTGTAAGGCACTGCACCTGCCCACCATCTCAAAGAAATGGAGTTCCCTAGCAGAGCAAGCCTCTAAAAATAATGTACCATATTCCAGTTTCTTGTGCAGCTTATTGGAAGTAGAACTTGCCGAAAAACAAGAACGCTCTATGCAGACATTGCTTAAATTGGCGAGGCTGCCTTTCCGTAAAACAATAGACGAATTTGACTTTACAGCTCAACCTTCGGTAAATGAACGTAGGATAAGGGAATGCTTGAATCTATCATTCATGCGGCAGTATGAAAACTTAGTATTCTTAGGACCACCAGGTATTGGGAAGACTCATCTCGCTGTTTCTATTGGCCTTCAAGCCATAGCAGCAGGTTATAAGACCTATTTCATCAGTGCTCACGACTTGGTAACACAATTACGCAAAGCCGATCAAGAAAACAGATTGGAGCAGAAACCTCGTACTTTTGTGAAGCCGAGCTTACTGATCATTGATGAAATGGGCTATATGCGACTAAATGATTCGGGTGCCCACTATCTATTCCAAGTAATTTCACGCCGATATGAACGAGGATCTTTAATTCTGACGTCCAACAAATCCTTCGGTGAATGGGGCGAAATATTGGGCGACACGGTGATTGCGTCAGCGATATTAGATATGTTATTGCACCATTCAATAATTTTTAATATGGAGGGAGAAAGTTATCGGTTGAAGGAAAAGAGGGAGAAACTTTAGGAGCTCGTGCGAGCTCCTTCTGAGGAATTTTAAATCGGCGATTTTGGGGAAAATGAAACCGGCCTTGACATCTGTCAACTGCAAATGAAAATTCCCCATTATCTGCACTTGAATTTTCCCCATAATAGGCAAAATATTTGTTTGAATAATGCCCCCGAGGGGGCAGGCGGTGGGAAAATTCCGTTTATTCGGTTTTATCTTCAATTGACTCTGACCGAAAGAATCCAGCTTTTTTCTTTTCCTTGATGCGATAACTTTCGCCCTTAATGTTGATGGTGTGGGAGTGATGCAATAATCGATCAAGGATGGCGGTAGCAAGTACCGTATCTCCAAATATCTCTCCCCACGAACCATAAGACTTGTTCGAAGTAAGGATGATTGAACCGGTTTCATAACGCTCTGATACGATTTGAAAGAAGAAGTGCGCAGCTGTTTCATCCATTTTGCGATATCCAATTTCATCAATGATCAAGACATTCGGCTTAATAAATGTCCGCATTTTTTGTTTGATACTATTGTTTTGATGGGCAATTTGGAGCGTCTGAACTAAATCATGAGCGGTTGTAAAATAAACCGTCAAACCTTGTTTAATGGCTTCTAGAGCCAAAGCGACAGACAAGTGGGTCTTGCCGACTCCTGGCGGACCAAGCAAAATGAGATTCTCCTGTTGTTGTACAAACCGGAGGGTTGCCAAATCACGTATCCGTCTTTCATCAATTGATGGTTGAAACTGAAATCGAATTGCTCCAACGTTTTATGGTAAGGTAAATGAGCCAATCGTGTTTTTCATTCGGATAAATCGATCCCTCTTGGCCATGATTTCCTCTTGCAGAAGCTTGTCCAAGAACTCCAAATACGATATATTCTGAGCAGCAGCTTCTTCTGCGTGGTGGTGAATAATTTCCGGGATTCGTACCCATCCCATTTGCGTAAAGGCTTCTTCTAAACGGGCTTGGAGCATCATTGTACGATCACCTCCTCGTCAGCAAACTGCTCATAGACAGATAAATCACGTTCTGCCACTTCGGGGCTGGGATTTGGAACCAAACGCGGCATAGGTTGGGGAGCCTTCGCGCGACTTTGGGTTTGAATCCCCTCGAAGTGTTTTTTATTGGTCACGACTTGATTGGAACGAGCAGCTTTTTGATGTTCGGCGATGATCGTGTCACCCTGATAGATCCGAATAAAGCCATTTTGAAGATCTTGCACCTCTACCGTATGACCAATATAGGCATAGGGGACAGAATACCGGTTTCCTCCGTAAGAAACGAGTGAATCGTTCGATACTCTTCGAGTATGGCGTTCCACTTCTTCGAATGGAATCGGGTTAAGCGGCTTTAAATTTTCATGTTTCCACCGATCTACTGGCCTTTCATGAGTAGTGCCATGTATCCGTACATTGGCCACCGTATCCAACCAATGACGTACTTGCTCATTCAAGTCATGAAGGCTGGTAAACGTCTGAACGCGAGGCCAAAAATTCTTTCGCACATAGCCAACAGCATTTTCAACTTTCCCCTTTGTTCGTGCGCGGTAGGGGGCACAACGCCGCAGTGTAAGGCCGTAATGACTTGCAAACTGGGAGAAGCGTTCATTCCACAATACATGCCCTTGGTTGTCGTGGCCCGCAACGACGGTTTTCATATTGTCGTACAAGCATGTTTCCGGTCTGCCGCCAAAGTATTGCATGGCATGCAAGTGGCAGCCGATGAGGGTATCCAACCGTTCATTCTCTGTAAATTCCACATACAACATTCGCGAGTAACCCAAAACCATGACAAAGGCGTATAGCCGCTTATATCCACCATTCCACTCCACTTTGAAATGTCCCCAATCTACTTGTGCTTGGATTCCGGGTGGCGTTTCAAAACGTAGCGTTGCCTTGGTCATGACAACAGGACGCAGCGGTTCCATGAATGCACGCAGCAGTCGAATTTGCCCTGGATATCCCTGTGCTTTGATCTCATCAAATAAAACTACTGCGTTTAAGCAGCCTTCTTCCATTCTCGCTTTGATATAGGTTTTATACGGATCAAGGATACTGGTTTTTTGACGGTTCGCTGGTATTTCAAGGGTTCATCCTTTTTCAGCCACTTTCTGATTGTTTTTCGATCCCTCCCTAGTTCGTTCGCAATTTGTGTGTTGCTCATTCCTCTTTGTTTCATGTCTTTGATCAAGTAAAACTCCCCATTCTTTAGCATATTTCTCTCCTCCGGGGAGAGATTTTCTGCCGAAAGTGGGGAATTTTCAAGTGCCGTTATTGAGGATTTTAACAGTGCCGTTCACACATCTTTCTAAAAAGTCTAGTTTTGCAGGATGGATAGGTACTTGTCTAGGTTGATGGAAGGTATATACCTATCTGCTTCCCACGCATAAAGAGTACGGACATTAACACCGATTTCTTTTGCAAACTCACTCTTCGTCATACCGTGGTAAAGCCTTGCTTTTGTTATTTTTTGGCCCAGCGTATCTTCCGGCAAGTTTTCGTAGCAGCCGAGATAAGCAACAGTTACACCAAGAGCATGGGCATATAGTCGAAGGGCGGAGGGAGTTGGAACTATTTGACCTGTCTCGGCCAGACGAATAGAAACGACACTTATTCCTGTCTTTTTGGAAAGATCAACCTTAGTCATGTTTTTTGATTCACGCGCAATTTTCAGCCTGGCTCCAGGAGTATTTTCATCTAATGTTTCCTTATTTGGAGTTACATCACGTTTCTTAATAATTCCAAAGTTATTATCTTCACCGTTGTCCGTGCGGCTACTTTGGCTCCCGCGAACAGCAGAACTGCACCTGTACGCCGGAGCAAATCCAGCGGTACCGCTCGCGTCTGTCCGGGCCGCTATTGGACCGGATTGACATTCATCTGGAAGTGCCGAGGGTCCCGGTGGAACTGCTCGGCGAGCGGAGAATGGAAGAGCCGTCGGAAGAGATTCGTCGCCGAATAGAGCACGCCCGCGCCATCCAACAGGAGCGCTACCGCCAGCGCAGCCACTTTCCCTTTAACAGCGGGATGAACGGAAGGGAAATTCGCTCCCATGCTCCGTTAGACCGGGAGGGCCAGGAATTGCTCCGTTTGGCATTTGAGACGATGGGCCTGAGTGCCCGCGCTTACGACCGAATCCTCCGCGTATCGCGGACGATCGCTGATCTATCCGGGGCTGAGCGCATCGAAGCCGGGCATGTGGCAGAGGCGATTCGCTACCGGGTGTTTGATCGGGCAGTAACCTAGTTGTCGGTCGCGGAAATGAACCATGACATCGGATGAATATTCAGAATATGTAAAGAGACTGGAAGCATGCGCTTCAATAAAAACACATATGATGAAGTGTAGGCTTCACAGGAGTGCAGGGTGTTTTCCCTTTCACCTGCCGACAGCATGCAAATAAAGAGAGCGAGGTGTTTGCCATGAAGAGAATTCTGCGAAATTGCCGAGTGTATGATGGTACCGGCAATTCTTGGTATGAAGCGGATATCGCGATCAGCGGGGAGCGTATTGAACGAATCGGTAACGTGGCCGGGTTTACGGCAGAAGAAGAGATCGACGTTCAGCTGCTGGCGGTTGCACCTGGTTTTATCGATATTCATACCCATTCCGATAACGCGCCGTTCGTTCCAGAGTTGTCAAAAGGGAAAATTCTGCAAGGAGTAACAACGGAAGTAATCGGCAACTGCGGTATGAGTGCATATCCTGTCAATCCTGCAAATGCTCACTTGTTAAAGCAGTATGTAAGCAGTATTTTTGGAGAAATTGAATGGAGCTGGCATTCACTCTCCGAGTATGCGAAGGTCTGCTCGTCAATGGGAATGGTGACGAATCTAGTCCCATTAGTTGGACATGGAGCCGTCCGTATTGCTGCTATGGGATTTGAAAAACGTCCTCCAACGACGAAAGAAATGGAAACGATGAAGCAACTCGTGGCGAAGACAATGGAAGAGGGAGCGTTCGGACTCTCCAGCGGGTTAATTTATCCGCCGGGTGTTTTCTGTTCCACGGAAGAATTGATCGAGCTCTCCCGTGTAGGTCGAGAACATGGCGGAATTTATGCAACTCACATGCGAAACGAGTCGGACCAGGTTGTGGAAGCCGTGGAAGAAACCATCGCGATTGGGCGAAGCGCTGCTATCCCGGTACAAATCTCCCATCATAAGGCGGCCGGCAAGCAAAATTGGGGCAAACCAAAAATTACCGTAGCAATGATCAAGCAGGCGAGAGCGAACGGAATCGACGTCGACATGGATCTGTATCCTTACACGGCTGGCAGTACACTGCTGTCCGCATTGTTGCCCCCCTGGTGCCACGAGGGAGGGGTTCAGGAGATGTTGCAGCGACTTCGCGATCCTGAAATTAGACAGAAGATTGCGAATGATATGGAATGCGGAATTCCCGGTTGGGAAAATATCGCTAAAAATGCAGGTTGGGATCAGGTATTCATCGCTTCAGCCAAATACCGCAAAGAACTGGAAGGCAAAAGCATGAAGGACATCGCACGGGAGCGTGGTCAGGATCCTGTAACGGCTCTGTGTGACATTTTGATCGATGAAGAGGGGATCGCGACGATGGTCATATTCATGATGAGTGAAGATGATGTTCGCTTTATCATGAAGCAGTCCGAAACCATGATCGGATCGGACGGGATCCCCGACCCGGGAAAAACGCACCCCCGCTACTTTGGCACCTTCGCAAGGGTCTTGGGTCATTATACGCGGGATGAAAAAGTCCTTTGCCTGGAAGATGCCATCCGGAAAATGACTTCCCTTCCCGCGAAAAAACTTGGCTTGCAGGATCGAGGGATGATTCGTGAAGGCTCATTTGCTGACCTCGTTGTGTTCGATCCAAACATCGTTGCAGATGCCGCCACATATGACTCGCCTTCCGAAACAGCGATCGGGTTTCACCACGTCTTTGTAAATGGAACTCCCATTGTCCGAGACGGAGAATTCCAGTTGGTGAAGAAAGGAAGGTTTATTAAAAAGGCATAGGGAAGTTGTCCGCAACATCGGTATCAGTCCATTCGCTTCATGGGAGGGGGATCATTATGAGCCGCATTGCAACTTTGGCCGGAAATAACTATTTTATTCTCTTTCTGCTTTTTTTCGGCTGGATTCTTGCATACCTTGACCGGATGGTCATCAGTGTTGCCTTGACCTCGATTGGAAGCGATTTGCACCTAGAGGCAGGTTCATTAGGGATTGTCCTCAGCAGTTTCTTTGCCGGCTATGCCTTGATGCAGATTCCGGGCGGCTGGTTGGCTGATACGTACGGATCGAAAAGAGTCATGATTGTGGCACTGATCATGTGGTCGCTGTTTACCGCATTGACAGGGGCGGCGTGGTCATTCATGTCGTTACTGGCCATTCGTTTTTTGTTTGGTATCGGTGAAAGCGGATTTCCGTCGGCAAGTTCCAAGGCGATAGCTGAATACTTCCCAAAAGCGGGAAGAGCAAAAGCGCAATCAGCCATGTTGTCGTCGAATGCGTTCGGTGCCGCCCTCGCTCCTTTGTTTGCAGCTCCCATGATGATTTGGCTGGGTTGGCGAAAAATGTTCGTGGCCATTGCGCTGGTAGGATTCGTTCTCGCCATTGTTTACGCGATTTTCCTGCGCGGGCCTGCCCAAAGGGGAGAGGACAGCTCGAATCCATCTGACAAACGCATGTCTCTGAAAGATTTGCTGCAGACACCGACCATGTGGAAACTTGTGGTTGCCTGGTTTGGATTGGATGTCGTGCTATGGGGTTTTGCATCCTGGCTGCCTTCTTATCTGTTAAAAGTCCGAAACCTGGATTTGCTGCAGGCGGGTTTTGTCGCTTCCCTGCCTTTTTTCGCCGGAGGGATTGCGATGATTCTCGGGGGCTGGTTGGTAGACAGGTACTTTGCAGGCCGTGAGAAGTATTTTGCCATCGTGGTCGAAATAGCAGGGGCACTGTTCCTGTATCTCATGTTTACAACCAAGGGGCTTGAAACGGCTATACTCTACCAGATTTTATCCGCATTCTTTCTTTATGCCGGATTCGCGGGGATATGGTCTCTTCCTTTAAAAATCCTTCCGACCGAAGTGATGGGGTCCGCCTCTGGCATGATCAATTTTGGAGGACAGGTGGCCGGTTTTGTTTCACCCATGGTGATGGGCTTTTTAATCAGCACATTTAACGGCTCCTATGACGCCGCTTTTTGGTTCCTCGTTCTTTCCGCTGTTATTTCGATCATTGCCTGTATGACACTCGGCAACGCGCAAAAATCGCTGCAAACGAAAGTCACCGGTTAGGGAGAAATCTGCGCAGGGATTTATCGCCGAGAAATTGGCGCAGGTATCCTTTTTTTCACAGCTCTTATCTCACCTATCCTGGGGGGGCGCAATATGTTTGCGAATGTGAATGGAACCAGACTATTTTTTGATGTAGAAGGAGTCGGTTACGTACCGAATGGTCCGGCTCTCCGGCAGAAGCCGGTTTGCTTTGTCTTACACGGAGGACCGGGAGGAGATCATACAGGATTCAAACCGCACATGACACCGCTGTCTGAGTGGATGCAGCTGGTGTATATCGACAACCGCGGAAGCGGCTTGTCTGATCGCCCCCATCAGTCGACCTATACCTTGGAACAGAACGTTGAGGATGTAGAAGCCTTGCGGGAACATCTCGGATTGGAGAAAATCGTTTTGTTGGGCCATTCATACGGCGGGATGGTAGCGTTGTGTTACGCAATCAAATATCCCCAGCATACATCCGCTCTCCTGCTCGTGACGACATCCCCCAGCTATCGTTTCATCGAAAGGGCAAAACAGATTCTGCTTGAAAAAGCGACGTCCGAACAGCAGAAAATGGCGCAAGTCCTTTGGGAAGGTGCTTTTGAATCTGATGAGCAGCTATTACAGTACTACGAAGTGATGGAGCCTCTGTACGCCTATTCCTGGAATCCCAATCCGTCCCAAGAAGAATTGCGGAAGAGAAAGGATGCACAAAGGAGATCGAAACGCAACCATGAAGCGATTAATCAGGGGTTTAAAGGATTCCTGAAAACGTTTGACGTGACCGATCAACTTGCCTCGATATCGTGCCCGGCTTTGATTGTTTCCGCCCGTCACGATTGGATAACTCCGGTTGAGGAGTCCCTTGTACTCGCCGAAAAAATTCCGGACAATGAGCTTGTCATTTTCGAAAAGAGCAGCCACAGCGTCTTTCGGGATGAATATGAGCGTTTTATCGAGACGATATCGTCGTTCGTCAAAAGAAAGTTGGTTGACAGATTGATCTAAAAACGTAAATATAGCTACATAATGCATTGAAAGGATGTGTCTGAGAGACATCCTTTTTATTTTCCATGTGATTTATTACTATACGGTTTCGAAAACATGTAATATAGTAGGTTTGTTGGCTTCCGCGATCAGCCGATCATCTACATGCGGCATGGCGGGATGGTCCATACCGTTCCCTCCAAGAAGAACCTCACTCCCTATTCTCATGATGATCGACAAGAATGGTTGTTGTCCCCCTAAATGCAGCCATATACTTCTATAGAGAAGGTACAGTGTTAGGAATAAGAAAGCGAAAGAATCCTATATCGGCAATAAAATGCAGCTTTCATTTGACAAACGTCCCTATCGAGCCGTGCCCCGATGCGGCGCTCCCGTGCCAGGCTGGTCACGAGGCATCAAGATGAAACCAAACGGCAGCTTGTCTTTTCTTGCGGGCAAAAAACAAATTTCACTGAGGTTGAAAATGAAGTGGTCGTTTGGATTGGAGAGGTTTTGAAAATGTGTAAAAAATGGTTATTTATCTCAATGTTATCATTACTGACATTCTCTCTCTTGCTCTTAACCGGTTGTGCACCCGCAAAAAATCAGGGGAGTGCGGCGGAAGCAGCGCACCGGAAGGATGAATTGGTGCTGGCGATTGGCTACGAGCCGGAAGATGGCTTCGACCCGACTACCGGATGGGGACGTTACGGTTCGCCGCTGTTCCAAAGCACCCTCTTAAAACGGGGTAACAATCTGGAGATCGTAGACGATTTGGCAACGGGATACGAAGTAAGCGACGACGGGTTGGTTTGGACGGTCCATCTTCGCGATGATGTAAAATTCTCGGACGGTCAGCCGTTGACGGCTGAAGACGTGGTGTACACGTACGAGACAGCTTCGAAAAGCGGTTCGGTGCTTGATCTTGGCGTGATGAAACGAGCAGAGGCGACCGATCCTTATACAGTCAAGTTTACGCTTCACCACCCACAATCCACCTTCGTCAATGTGCTCGCCGCCACAGGGATTGTTCCCAAGCACGCCCATGGCGAAGACTACGCCAAAAAACCGATCGGATCTGGACCTTACAAGCTGGTGCAGTGGGATGTGGGCCAGCAGTTGATCGTCGAGGCCAACCCCGAGTACTACGGACCGAAGTCGACCTTTACAAAACTAACCTTTCTCTTCCTGAATGAGGATGCGGCATTTGCCGCTGCCAAAGCAGGTGAGGTGGACATGGCTTTCGTCCTGCCGACTGTCGCCCGGCAGGAGGTGCCGGGCATGCATCTCGTAGCCGTAGACAGCGTGGACAACCGGGGGATTCTCTTTCCCACAGTAGGCTCCGGAGGAACAACGAAGGACGGCGCTCCCATCGGCAACGATGTGACTGCCGACATCGCGATTCGCAAGGCGATTAATCTGGCTGTGGACCGGCAGAAACTGGTTGACGGGATTTTGGAAGGCTTTGGCACGCCTGCCTACTCCGTGGCTGACGGCATGCCTTGGTGGAATCCGGATACGGTGATGGAGGACGGCGATGTGGAAGGGGCCAGAAAAATTCTCGAAGAGGCCGGGTGGAAGGATACCGACGGTGACGGAATCCTGGAGAAAGGCTCTCTGAAGGCAGAGTTTACGCTCATCTATCCTGCTGACGACGAAACGCGCCAATCGCTCGCCATCGCAGTGGCTGACATGCTGAAACCCCTGGGCATCAACATGAAAGTGGAAGGAAAAAGCTGGGACGATATCGAGCACATGATGCACGCCAATGCCGTGCTGTTTGGTTGGGGCAGCTATGATCCGCTGGAGATGTACAACCTGTACAGCAGCAAGACGGCAGGGGTCGGTTGGTACAATACCGGTTTCTACGCCAACCCTGCAGTGGATGAATACATGGAGAAGGCGCTCGCGGCGACCAGCGAAGAAGAGGCGCTGGGCTACTGGAAAAAAGCACAATGGGACGGAAAAACGGGATTCAGCGCCAAGGGGGACGCACCCTGGGCCTGGTTAGTCAACCGACAGCACCTGTATCTGGTACGGGATGGCCTGGATATCGGCAAACCAAAAATCCAGCCCCACGGACACGGATGGCCCATTACAGACAACATTGTAGAATGGTCTTGGAAGGAATGACGGGCGAGGGGGAGAAGTCGGGTTGGACGTCAGGGGCTTTGGTTTTTTTCTTTTGCGAAAACTGCTTAGAATGGCAACATTGCTAATCGCTTTAAGCGTGCTCTCCTTCTGGCTGGTCAGCTGCTCCCCCCTGGACCCGGTGCAAGCATACGTCGGGGCCGACATGACGAGAGTAAGTCCCGAGCAGCGGGAGGCGATTGCCGAGTACTGGGGACTGAACCAGCCGCCGCTGATGCGGTTTTTCCATTGGGGTTCAGCGGTCCTCCACGGAGATTTGGGAACTTCGATGATGTTTCGGCGTCCGGTTGCAGAAGTGATCGGTGAACGTTTTCTGGCTTCGCTGGCCTTAATGAGTGCGGCCTGGCTGTTTTCCGGGGTGCTGGGATTTACGCTTGGCGTTATTGCCGGAATGAAACATGGCACCTGGGCGGATCGCTTCATCAAGTGGTATTGCTTTACCCTTGCTTCTACTCCTGCGTTTTGGCTGGGGCTCTTGCTATTGATGGTATTTGCCGTATGGCTGGGATGGTTTCCGGTAGGCTTGGGGGTTCCGGCTGGGAAGCTGGCGGGCGAGGTGACGATCGCCAATCGGATCTATCATCTCATCCTGCCTGCGCTTACCCTGAGTATTCTCGGCGTGGCCAATGTCGCCCTGCATACGAGACAAAAGCTCGTGGATGTACTGGCCAGCGATTATGTCCTGTTTGCCAGGGCCCGGGGAGAGGCAGGGCTGCTGCTGTTTTGGCGGCACGGCCTGCGCAATGTAGCCTTGCCCGCCGTCACGATACAATTCGCTTCCTTCGGTGAACTGGTCGGAGGGACCGTTCTGGCGGAACAGGTCTTCTCCTACCCTGGGCTTGGACAGGCTGCGGTTGCGGCGGGATTGCGGGGGGACGTGCCGCTGCTCCTGGGGATCGTCCTGTTCACCGCCCTTTTCGTATTCGTCGGCAACCTCGCTGCGGATATCATCTACCGCCTGGTCGATCCGAGGATGAGGAAGGGGGAGACGGCGTGAACCGCAGGCAGAAAACCCTGATATCCACTTTGCTTGCCGCTTTACTGTTGACCGGTGTCATCGCATGCGGGCTGCTGCTCGGCGATGAGCGGATCACGACAAATTTGGAGGCGAGAAATGCATCCCCCTCGCTTGCTCATCCGTTTGGGACGGATTGGCTCGGCCGGGACATGTTTGTCAGGACGGTGAAGGGACTGACCGTAAGCATGGGTGTGGGCGTCACCGCTGCCGCAGCAAGTACGGCGGTTGCCCTCACTTTGGGGATGCTGGCGGCAACGCTGGGCAAGGCTGTCGATGCCGCTGTCTCCTGGTTGATCGATTTGTTTTTGGGCGTTCCTCACCTTGTCGCCCTCATACTGATTTCGTTTGCGCTGGGCGGGGGAATGAAGGGGGTGGTAGCCGGCATTGCGCTCACCCATTGGCCAAGCCTGGCGCGGGTGATCCGGGCTGAGGTCATGCAGCTTCGTTCGGCCGAGTTTGTCCAGATATCCCGGCGGCTGGGCAAATCGCGATGGTGGGTGGCGAGCCGTCACATGCTGCCCCATCTGATCCCGCAGCTGTTCATCGGCTTCGTGCTGCTGTTTCCCCATGCCATTTTGCACGAGGCCTCGATCAGCTTTCTGGGCTTTGGCCTGCCCCCGCACCAGCCGGCGATTGGCATCATTCTCTCCGAATCGATGCGATACTTGACGACAGGCATGTGGTGGCTTGCATTTTTTCCGGGGCTGTCCCTGCTCGTCATCGTGAGGGCCTTCGATGTCCTTGGCGACAATCTGCGCATGCTGGCTGATCCGCATCGCGCCCATCAATAATCGGTGGTACACGGGCAAAACGAAGTGAAACAGAGGGGAGGAAGGAATGTGCGAACCCAGTCAGCGACCGCACCGATCCTCGAGGTGCAGGACCTGTGCGTATCATTTGTGCAGTATACCAGCGGCCTTCGCCAGAGGTGCCTGGAGGTGATCAGCAGTCTTTCCGTATCGATTTACCCTGGAGAAATTCTGGCTGTAGTAGGTGCAAGCGGTTCTGGCAAGAGCTTGCTGGCCCATGCCGTGCTTGGGCTTCTTCCGGGTAATGCCGTCACCTCCGGCTCGATCGTTTTTGCCGGTCAAAAGCTGACTCCAAAGCAGCAGGCATCGCTGAGAGGGCGGGAGATCGCGCTGATCCCGCAGTCCGTCAATTATCTCGATCCCTTGTTGCGAGTGGGCAAGCAGGTGCGTACGGCTGTGAATGGTGGCAATGCCGCCCGCATCCAGCGCGAGGTGTTTGCCAGGTACAAGCTGCCTCCTGATACAGAGCGGCTTTTTCCCTTTCAATTGTCAGGCGGCATGGCCCGGCGTGTACTTGTCTCTACCGCATTGGTCAGCGGTGCCCGGCTGGTGATCGCTGATGAGCCGACGCCCGGGCTTGATGAAGCGGCGATCGAGGAAACGTTGGGGTATTTTCGGGAACTGGCAGACGAGGGACGCGGCGTGATGCTGATCACTCACGATATTGAAACAGCGCTCAGGGTCGCTGATCGCATCGCCGTCTTTTATGCGGGCACGACAGTCGAGACCGCACTCGCGACAGATTTCACCGGAGAGGGCGAGGCGCTCCGCCATCCCTATACCAAAGCGCTGTGGAGAGCGCTGCCGCAAAACGGTTTTGAGCCGATTCCGGGGTCTCAGCCGCAATCCCATGCGCTGCCTGCCGGATGCCTATTTCAGCCCCGCTGCCCCGTGGCCACGCCGGAGTGCGCTTCCAGCCGTCCTGAGGTGCGGGATGTGCGCGGGGGAACTGTGAGGTGCATCCATGCGTCTTGAAGCGAAGCAGATCGGGTTTCGCTATGGCCGTGACCGCTGGGTGCTGCGAGGGGTTGACATCACGATCCATACAGGTGAAGCGGTCGCGTTGGTGGGGCCGAGCGGCTGCGGCAAAACGACGCTGGGACGGATCCTGGCCGGTTATGAGCGCCCCCATGAGGGCAGCGTGACACTGGACGGGGAACCTCTGCCGACAAAGGGGTATCACCCTGTTCAGCTTGTCTTCCAGCATCCCGAGAAAGCAGTCAATCCGCGCTGGCGCATGCGCCGTACTCTGATGGAGGGCGGGGAGCCGGACGAAGCGCTGCTCGCAGCGCTCGGGATCCAGCAGGAGTGGCTGAGCCGCTGGCCGAATGAGCTGTCGGGAGGAGAGCTGCAACGTTTTTGCGTAGCGCGGGCGCTGAGTCCGCACACCCGCTTTATCATTGCCGATGAAATGACTGCGATGCTCGATGCGATCACGCAGGCGCAAATCTGGCGCGTAGTGCTTGAGCATGTCCAGAGGCATGACATGGGCCTGCTCGTGGTAAGCCACGAAGCCAGCCTGATCAAGCGGCTTTGCAGCAGGGTCATCGATCTGAGACAAATTTCACAGTAACGCTTCCAACATACGGCCCGCCAGCAAGGCGGGCTTTTTTGTCACCGGCTGCAGTCAGCAGAAGCGGGCTGCATGATCTGAGCAACGAACCGTGCGGCTCTCGCATCAGAACGACCAGAGATTTCGTTGCATGAGTTTCATAAAAATATGGAAAAATTTGTAACGACTTACCGGGATGGTCAGTCTTTATTTATGGAAGGAACTCACTAGCGTTGCATAAAAAATAAGCTCAATACTTATCAGAGTATTCGGAAATTACAACTCCGAAACCAAAAGCGACAGCATCCAAACAAAAGGTAGCTACTGTCCATTTGGTAGTTTTATGCATTTATGACAAAGGAGACACCGACAACCAAAGTCCTAATTACTTCTCTGTCAGCCTCTGGATGTTCGTTTGGACTGGTAATCCATTCTGTTCATCCATTCTTCAAACGTTTGCCAGAGAAACACTTGTGCCATCTACTT
>NZ_HE978559.1 GCF_000311785.1 Brevibacillus massiliensis | reverse complement strand
CAAAGAGCATTTTTGCCGTTTATCAGCGGCGACTCTTACAACTCTATCACATAGTATCGTTAAAATCAATAGTAAATCTTAACTTTTTTTGAGAGAGTCAGAGAGTCAACTCATCCCTTTGAGAGAGACATCCGTTATCATAACAAAGCATTGAACGGGATGCAAGATCATTTTAAAGGGGGAACAGGAAATGTAACAAACAGGAAGGCTGTCCCATTCATTTAGGAAAGCCCCCGGAAGGTACCGGGGGCAGAATGAGAATACTCAATTGCCAGGGGTGAGAACAAATTTCTTTTCCGCAGCCTGCTCAATCTTTTCACGGCTGTACAGGAGAGGGAAAGCCTTGTCGCTAGCCCAAAGCAGGAACAGGTCCTGATAATGGGGATCCCGGTAGTCGCCGGATTGGCCGGGACTGTTTACGGCCACTGATTCATCCCAGTTGCCTACATCGATCACCATTCTGAACGACGCTCCGCTTATCTGCCGAAAATCACCCGAGGAATAGGATGTGTTTCCTACGGTATCAGCGCTGCCCCCTCTGGGGAGCCGTGCGATGTTCATCTTGCTTGCTGTCTGTTCATCTACGAGCGCGGCAAGCGGATGTTTCAGCTCGGCGTGGTGCAGGTCTCCCCACTTCCACTTCGTCATGTCAGCTCCGAGCAGGTTCTCCAGATGCTGGATCGCTTCATCCAACGTCGACAGCAGCAGTTCATCCCGTACTTTTGCAGGATTGTCACCAAGCCGCTGATCAGGTTTTTCTACCAGGTTGAGGATGACGACCGGGTCCCCCGCCCCTGTCAACTGTTTCGCTTCAGCCGGAACCAGCTTTGCTACCATCGCGGGCCTGACGTGTTGTTGATACCAGACTTCAAACAAGGCGGCCGCCGCAGAGTCTGGCGATAGTTGTCCGTCCCAGTTTTTCAGGAGCTGCAGGGCCTGCTTCTGCTTTTCATTATTGGGCTGCAGATTTACCAGCAGCGGCTGGATCCTTTTTGCCGGTTCGGATTGGTAGTCTGTCTGCAGACGCAATGCATCCTGCACACTCAGCTTGTCGTCTTGGCCAAGCACCTCGTCAATCCGGTTAAACCGGAACGGAGTGGCCCACTCAAACCCTAGCTTGTATTGTTCGTAGCGGTAATCTTTCGGCAGGTTCATCTGATTGGCCGTACCGATGTACCCTCGGGAAGGGTTATACTCGGACGGCAGCTTCTCTTGATTGAGGAAGCCGTTCCATTCATAACGCCCGTCTCCCGGCACTGGCAAAAGACCGTCCCAATTCTTTCTCACAGGCGTCAGTCCGCCGGGTTTCCAGCCTATATTGCCCTGAGTGTCGGCATACACCTGATTTTCCGAAGGAGAACCCCACTGGTTCATCGCCTTGGAGAACTCCTTCCAATTGGCAGCAGTCATGTAAGAGGAACTTCCCAGATACGGGGCCATCCCGGGCTCCAGCCATGCCGCCCGAACGGCATAGGCTTTATTTTTCTCCGCGTCCTTGTAAATGACGGGGCCGTGAGTGGTGTATTCCAGCGTCACTTCCTGTGCCGGCCCGCCATGTACAGGGACGGATTCCTTCACTTCCTTCATCGGGACCCATTTTCCCTTGTACCAGTATTCTGATGGATTTTTCGGATTGGTCTCATAAACGTACAAGTCCTCCTGGTCAATGGCAAAGATGGTTAATCCGAAGGCAATTTTTCCATTATGGCCGATCGATATGCCGGGTAAAATAGGTTCACCTGCCCCGATCACATCCATGCCAGGTGCCGACAAGTGGGCAATATAGCGCAGCGAGGGGAGTGACAGCGTCCGATGCGGGTCATTGGCCAGAATTGGACGTCCGGTTTCCGTGCGCGCTCCGCTCACGACCCAGTTGTTGCTGCCGATATTGGCCTGTTGGTGCAGCTCCTCTGCCAGGCTGGTCTGTTTCAATGTTCCCGTCGCCTGATCGAACTCGACTCCCTGGGTTGCCAGGTCGTATACTTTTAGTACGTCTTTGGGGATATCACCGTAATCGACTCCCTCAGGAACTTCCATCTTCCACTGCGGTTCCAGCCGCTGGCGGATACTCTCCACATCCCCGCCAAATTGACTCACAATCTGCGCCCTGGCCACTTCGCTCTTCAAGTTTCTCGTCAGGCCATGACTGCGGATCCGGACGATATCCTCGGGCGACCATTGGGCCGGTTCGTAGCCCAGAATTCGAAATTCCTCCGGGATCAATTCCGGATTTGCCAAAGCCTTTTCCACATACGCATTGATTCCATTGACAAAAGCGGTAACGATTTTCTGGGTATCAGGACCGTAGGCTGCCCATTCCTTCTTCATGTCCCCGCGATACAGGAACAGTCGGGCTGCCCGGTCCTGGTCGACGTATGCGGGCCCCAGCACCTCCGACAGCTGACCCAACCCTCTCCTTCGCCAAAGATCGATTTGCCATAAGCGGTCTCTGGCAGCATTAAAGCCCTGAACAAAAAAGGCGTCCTCCTGGCTGGAAGCATAGATGTGGGGAACGCCCCAGTGATCGACAATGATCTCCGCCGCATTCTTCAAGCCGGGGACGCGATACTCAGTCACAGCTGTCGTACCGCTATCGGCCGAAACCAGCCCGGGTGTGGTCAAGAACAGCATGCCCGCCAAAACGGAAAGAACGAATCGCTTCATAAAGATCAATCTCCTTTCGCTGATAATAGAGTTTACTCGAATCAGGCCAAAATCACCTTGGTAAAATGTTTCTATTTTTAATTTTCAGACTAATTTTTAGCTGGTTCTTTTGTCAGAGACCGACTCGACCGCAACCAAAAAAGGAGACAGGCAAAATACCTGTCTCCCAGCAGTCATTCGGGATCTCGTTCCCGATTACATCATGCCCATTCCGCCCATGTCCGGCATGCCGGCAGGAGCTTTGCTTTCTTCTGGCTTATCTGCTACAACAGCTTCCGTGGTCAGGAACATGGAAGCGACAGACGCAGCGTTGGAGAGTGCAGAACGGGTAACTTTAGCAGCATCGACAATACCTGCTTCAAGCATGTTGACCCACTCTTCCGTAGCGGCGTTGTAACCAATGCCAACCGGTTCTTTCTTCAGGCGTTCGACGATGATCGAACCTTCCAAGCCCGCATTTTCAGCGATTTGACGAACCGGCTCTTCGAGAGCACGCTTCACGATCTGTACGCCAACTGCTTCTTCGCCTTCTGCTTTGACAGCTTCAACTGCTTTGATCGCGTTGATGAGCGTCGTACCACCGCCAGGAACGATACCTTCTTCCACAGCGGCGCGGGTGGAGTTGAGCGCGTCTTCGATGCGGAGTTTCTTTTCTTTCAGTTCGGTTTCGGTAGCTGCTCCAACCTTGATTACTGCTACACCGCCAGCCAATTTTGCCAGGCGCTCTTGCAATTTTTCACGGTCGAAGTCAGATGTAGTATCTTCGATTTGCTTGCGAATTTCATTTACGCGACCGTCGATCGCAGCTTTATCGCCTGCACCTTCAACAATCGTCGTATGTTCTTTGGTAACAACCACTTTGCCAGCGCGGCCGAGTTGTTCCAGTTTCGTGGATTTCAGGTCGAGACCCAATTCTTCGGTAATCACTTCACCGCCGGTCAGGATCGCGATATCACCGAGCATTGCTTTGCGGCGATCGCCAAATCCAGGAGCTTTAACAGCTACAGCCGTGAAGGTACCGCGCAGTTTGTTGACCACCAGAGTAGCCAGTGCTTCGCCTTCTACGTCTTCGGCGATGATCAAGAGCGGCTTGCCGCTTTGCACCACTTGCTCCAGAATCGGCAGTACTTCCTGGATGTTGGAGATTTTCTTATCGGTGATCAAAATGTAAGGGTTGTTCAGAACGGCTTCCATCTTGTCAGTATCGGTGATCATGTACGGAGAAGCATAGCCGCGGTCAAATTGCATCCCTTCGACTACTTCCAATTCGGTAGCGAAGCCTTTGGATTCTTCAACGGTGATGACGCCGTCTTTTCCAACTTTGTCCATAGCCTCAGCGATCAGGTTTCCAACTTCCTGATCGTCAGCGGAAATGGCTGCAACTTGTGCGATAGCAGCTTTGCTTTCAACCGGCTTGGCGATCGATTTGATCTCTTCTACAGCAGCGCGAACTGCTTTTTCCATACCGCGACGGATCACCATTGGATTGGCGCCTGCCGTTACGTTTTTCAGTCCTTCGCGAATCATCGCATGGGCCAGAACAGTAGCAGTAGTCGTACCGTCACCAGCTACATCGTTGGTTTTGGTCGCAACTTCCTTCACAAGCTGTGCGCCCATATTTTCATAAGCGTCTTCCAATTCGATTTCTTTCGCGATCGTCACCCCGTCATTGGTGATCAGCGGGGAGCCGAATTTCTTCTCCAGAACGACGTTGCGGCCTTTTGGTCCAAGCGTTACCTTAACAGCGTTAGCCAATGCTTCTACACCGCGCAACATGGAGCGGCGGGCGTCTTCGGAAAACTTGATTTGTTTTGCCATGTTAACAACCTCCTACGTTATGTGTTATTTTCGATCACTATGTGCAAGTGGCGGAAATTAGTCGATAACCGCCAGAATATCCGATTCGCGCAGCACGAGCAATTCCTTGTTGTCCACCTTTACTTCAGTGCCTGCGTACTTGGAGAAGATGACTTTGTCGCCTTCCTTTACTTCCAAAGCGATACGTTCGCCGTTGTCAGCAACGCGACCGGATCCGACTGCAATAACGCGGCCTTCTTGTGGTTTTTCCTTAGCGGTGTCTGGCAAAACGATACCGCTAGCAGTTGTTTCTTCTTTCGAGATTGGTTCGAGTACCACACGGTCACCTAATGGCTTCAACACAAAAAACACCCTCCTCAAATAGATGTGATTCGTTTAGTTGTTAGCACTCCTCTTGGTCGAGTGCTAACACCCAATTCCTATAATAATGAATCGCTTTGTCCTTTGCAAGTACTTTTCAACCACTATTTTGCAATTTCTCCTGAGCACTCACTTTATCTACTATCTCCAAACGGGCCTCCCTTATACTTGCCGTCTTCAGCCTGAAAACTTCTAACTATTCCAAAAAATTTATAGAGTAGATCCGGTACTATTAACAGCCCGAAATCATATAAATAGAATCAGAAGGCTACCATACGCTAAAGGAGGGGGTTCCCTTTGTACAAACGTTGGTTTATCGCATTGGGCAGCATTACTGTCTTGGCGCTGATGACCGCGTGGGAGTTCAGGGCAAACAGCGATCAGCAGAAAGCAATTGGCAAAGGCCCGCAAACAGACACGCCCGTCGTCATTGAAGCAAACAGCAATCCCCCTGCTGCGCTCCCGGAGACCGTGTCCGGCAGACTTCCCACGGTTGCTGCTGCGGCCATCGAGCAAAGGGCTGTCAGCCTGTTCGGCATTGCGCTTGGGGACACAGAGCAGCAAGCGCTCTCCAAATTGGGGCAGCCGCAGCGGCGCGACCCAAGCCCGTTCGGGTATGTATGGCACGTCTACAATCAGGATTTTGATCATTACCTGCAGGTCGGAATCGCAGACGGCAAGGTAGTCGATTTGTATTCAAACGCTCCTGCGGCAGCAGTTGATGACATTGGCGTCGGCACTGACTACCAAACGCTTGCGCAAAAGTACGAGGTGAAGGATCTGATTTCCTTTACGTACAAAGGAGTTAACGTTGAACTGACTAATCAGGCAAAAGAGCGGCCGCTTGTTCTGGATGGAGGAACACCGATCATATTTTATCTCGACAAACCCAGCGAGCGCGATGTGTCAGCGATCCGACTGCTCGACAAACTGATACTCTTGCGGGGCGGCTATTATGAAATGAAATGGACGTATACCGGGGATGGTCCCAGCTTTGACGCCCCTGTGCTGACACTTTTGCAGCAGCAGCAGATCGATACGGCTCACGCCCGGCAAATATTTGACCTGGTAAATGTGAGCCGCTACCGCAATCAGCTTCCGCCCCTGGACTGGAACGAACAGGTGGCATCCGTAGCGCAGAGCCACAGCCATGATATGTCGGATGCGCACTTCTTTGACCACATTTCTGCATCGACTGGTTTGGATCCGTTTGAGCGCTTGAAGTTTTCCCGTGTTGCTTACCAAGCGGCTGGTGAAAATATTGCAGCCGGCTATCCCGATGCGATTGAAGCTCACGAGGGCTGGATGAACAGCCCCAGCCACCGAAAAAATATCCTGTCCAAGGAATTCACCCAACTAGGTGTCGGTGTCTATGACGATTACTATACGGAGGATTTTATTACCCCAAAAGCTCCTCAATAGACAGTCCCGGCCCTGCATACGAAAAAAGACGCTCCATCCTGGGAAGTCCAGGCTGGAGCGCCCTGTCGGCTACTGCTGTTTTTGCAGATGATCGGCACGGGGAGCAGCCTTTATCATGTCCCGCAGGCTCTGCACGCTTCCGGAAAATTCGGCGAGAATCGTGCTGTGCTCTTTGGTATGCAGGATGAGCCAAGGCGCCCGGGCTCCCTGCTTGGGCATCACGACGAACATCTCCACCACTTTTGCCTGGACGTTGCCAGGCTGAACGGTCAGCTCCCGCGGCGGAGCCAAAGGGATTTTCAAGATCTCCACTTTTGTCAGTGAAGGGGCCAGCTCCTGCACCCTTCCGGTAACACGCTTCAAGATATCAGCCGCTTCTTGTTGAAACTTCTCCGAATTGGCGAAGGTTTGGATGACCCGTTCCTTGTCCGTGTCGTACAACTCCACATCTTCCGCCTGAATCGGCTGAGCGGAAAACAGCATCAAGGCTAGACAGATGGATTTCCACATCTCATTTTCCCCCTTCCATCTACATGCCGTAGTATGCCCGAAAACAAGAAAACATCTCTCGCCTGTAGAGCAAGAGATGCTGCATGTCAATCCACATTCACTTCTTCAGCGCTGCCGTATTGAAGCTCCCACTCTTCGTCCTCTTTCAACTGCTTGCGGTAGACCACCCGGCTGAGGAATACGCTAATCTCATATAAAATAATCAGCGGAATCGTCACCAGTATATGGCTGACCAAATCAGGGGGAGTAATCGAGAAGCCGATCACTGCCAGGACGAAATAAGCGACACGCCTGATCTTGGCCAATCGGAGCGGATTGAGAATCCGCAGCCGGGTCAGGAACATGACGATAATCGGCAGTTCAAACAGCAGCCCGAACGGGATCAGAAAGTTAAACATGAAACTGAAATACTGGGCAATCCCGAACATGACTTCATTCCCGGTGTTGATCGTCAACTTCGTCATAAAGCCGATCAGCATCGGAAAGATCACGAGATAGCCGAATAAGACCCCGCCGACAAACAGGAGGAAAGCAGCGGGAATAAAATAGACGGCAGCCCGCTGCTCTACTTCCCGCAGCCCCGGACTGACAAACTTCCAGACATGGTACAGGGCTACCGGCAGGGTCACGATCAGAGCGATCAAAAAGGCAAACTGCATGTAGACGCGAATGATATCAGTCGGAGCTAGCGCCACTGTAGGAATCGCTCCGGCCGCAGAGGTCTTTTTGACGTATTCCATCACCGGGCCGGCACAGGCGAGCCCCAGTATCAGCGAGACCACCAGGACGATGAGCACCCAGATGATCCGATTTCGCAGCTCCGTCAAATGCTCAACAACTGTCATATCCGTAACGTGGTTCTTTCCCATCCCGGCACCTACCCATCCAGACACATCAAAAGAAACATGTCAGGTCATTACGCCTTTTGTTCTTGCTCTATCTGTTCGCGGATTTTTGCCTCCAGGCGCTCCCGTTCAATCCGCTCGCGAATTTCCTTTTCAATCTGCTCCCGGTCGACTGTGGTGTCGGTCGCTGCAGCTTTCTGTACGTTCTGCGTCCGCTGGTCCTCCTCTTCGCCGGTCAGGCCGCGGGTTGCGTTCTTAAACTCTTTCAGGGTATTGCCGACAGCGCGCCCCAGCTCGGGCAGCTTTTTCGGTCCAAACAAGATCAGCGCTAAAATCAAAAGTAATACAAATCCACCTATCCCGATATTCGTTGGCAAGTTACTCACTCCATTTCTTTAAGAATTTAGGTATGCAGCAAACCACCGTAGCCAAGGCAAGTCACGTCTTGTTCGGTGATTTCCTCGCCAAGCAACAAACGCGGAAGGAAAACGTCAAAGGAAGTAAACGGCTCGTGCATGACAGCCCCCGGCAATCCGAGTATCGGAGTCTTTCCCGCGTAGGCGATCATCAGCATCGATCCGGGCAGCATCGGCGTCCCGTAACGGACCACCCGCGCCCCCACGCCGGCGATCGCACCAGGCGTCCGGTCGTCTGGGTCGACGGACATGCCGCCGGTGACGAGAACCAGATCTACACCTTGTTCTAAAAAGTAGCGAATCTCCTGTTCAATCATCGCCTTATCGTCAGAGGCAAATCGCTGCTCCGTCACGACAGAGCCCAGCGCCTCCACTTTGGCCCGAACAGCGGGGCCGAACTTGTCGGCAATCCGCCCGGAGTAGACTTCGCTGCCGGTCGTCACCAGCCCTACCCGCTTAGGCGCAAACGGAATCACTTGGACGATCGGGCCGGAAAAGCTGGCCGCCACCTGCTCCAGCTCGCGGATCCGTTCCTCTTCGATAATCAACGGAATGATGCGTGTGGCTGCGACCGCCTTCCCCGCATCTACTACCCGGTTGGTTACAATCGTCGAAAGCGCGATCGCTTCCAGCTCATTAATGGCGTGAACGGCAGCCGCGTTTACCTTGGCCAGTCCCTTTACTTTCGCCTTCAAGGTAATCTTCCCTTCGGCCGGCTCGGACATCGTCAAGCCCCCGCCGATGACTGCCGAAGCGATTCGCTCCGCAGCTTCGTTCTCGTGCAGGTGTCCTGGCGGCATGTCCAAGATGTAGATGTGTTCCTTGCCGATCGACAGCAGCGGTTCGATATCCTCTTCAGTAATAACATGCCCCTTTTTTAGCAAGCGCCCCTTAAATTGCCCGGGAATAATTTGCGTGACATCGTGAGGCAAAACCATGCCGACTGCCTGGCGAACGGGAACCTCGATAAACTTCGGTTTCGTTACCAACCGTAACCCCCCCACTCTTCCCGGGTCTGTTCACGCCCCTGCAGAATGTGAAGGGCATCCGGGATCATGTCAGCGATCGCTCTCAGACAGATATCTACCCCTTTCGGACTTCCGGGGAGGTTCAGGATGAGGCTGTTTCCCCGCGTCCCGGCGACTGCCCGGGTCAGCATCGCGCGGCGGGACTGCTGCAGTCCGGCCCGGCGCATTTCCTCGGCGAATCCCGGAACAGGACGGTCGATCACCCAGGATGTGACCTCCGGGGTCACGTCCCGGGGACTCAGGCTGGTGCCGCCGGTGACGATGAGCAGATCGCATTTTTCGCGGTCGACGAGCTCTATCATCTGCTCTTTCAGCTCTTCCATATCGTCCGGGACTGTCCGGTAAACGGAGACGTCCGCCTGCAAAAACTCCTGTGACAACTGCCGCAGCACGCCAATTCGGTCGTCTTCCCGCTCTCCTTTGGCAATGGAATCACTTGCTGTAATCACGCCGATTTTCCAATTTGACATACGTATTTCCTCCGCTTCACTGACAGAAGTGGACTTGTATACAAGCATGCCCAATTTATCCAAAGGGCAACAGCCAAGCTTCTGTTTTTCCGTTGTCGCAAACTTTCCGCCAATCGTTCTGACGGCCTACATTATACTACATCTTATCCTACTTCGATTGTACACTAATAATGGTTTTTATGGCAGAAATGTTTCAGTTGTGTGCGAAGTCGACAACCCCTTCTTCGGTCACGAGGCAGTCAAGGGGCTGATCGTGCGGCTCCCGCGGCACTTCCCCGGTCACTTGCAGCATAAAGCCGGCGCCGATCAAAAGCGGCCGGCGATTCAGCCGTGCCAGGAACCGGTCGTAGTAACCCCCGCCGTAACCGATCCGGCCTCCTTTGCGGTCAAACACCACGCCGGGCACGATCACCGCCTCAATCGCGTCGGGGTCGGCGGGTGCGGACCTGGACGGATCCGGCTCGGCAATGCCGTAAGCCCCCGTACGCAGCATCGACTCCCCTGTGAACAGATAGGGGATGAGCTGCCTGGTGGACGGGACCGTCA
This sequence comes from Brevibacillus massiliensis, assembly GCF_000311785.1. GTDB lineage: Bacteria > Bacillota > Bacilli > Brevibacillales > Brevibacillaceae > Brevibacillus_C > Brevibacillus_C massiliensis. The sequence continues at coordinate 24,704 of NZ_HE978559.1, read as the reverse complement.
AAGGCAGATAAACCTCTTGTCCCCGCTTCCGGGCCTCCGCCAAGAACGGCCGAATGTCGATTTCATCGCGAAACGGATAAAACCCGAGCAGCGACCTGCATTCGGCGAGCGGCTGGTACGCCAGCAAATGGCGGGTCATTTGCCGTGCCCTCTGCTCGCGCTCCTCCGCCGAAAGCGACGCTCTGGCCTGCAGCACCCGCTTGCGCAGCACTCGTTTTTGTTCCCCGATCTGCACGTATCCTCCCCCCTGCTTCCCCTTGTCCTTAGGCTTTGGCTTACGCTACACTATATGGGACATCCATCTTGAGGTGAAACCATGATTTTACTGCAAGCCGAACACATAAACAAAGCCTACGGTGTTGAAACCATTCTACAAGATATATCATTGCAAATACAATCCGGAGAGCGGGTCGGACTGGTCGGCGTGAACGGGGCCGGGAAGTCTACCTTGATGAAAATTCTCGCCGGCCAGCTCAGCTTTGACAGCGGTGTGATCCGCAAGCCCAAGGACGTGACGCTGGGCTATCTGGCCCAAGACAGCGGGTTGGAGTCAGAGCAGACGATCTGGGACGAGATGATGGGCGTCTTCCAAGATTTACAGGAAGAAGAGCGCGTGCTGCGGCGTTTGGAACTGGAGATGGGCAGCGAGGAGGTTTTAGCGGATGAACGGCGCTACAAGCAGGTGCTTGAGGAGTACGACAGACGCTCTGTCGCGTTCCGCGACCGGGGCGGTTACAGCTATGAAGCGAGTATTCGCGGCGTCCTGCACGGTCTGCGCTTTGCCGACATGGAGGTGACGACTCCTATTCAGACGCTCAGCGGCGGGCAAAAAACCCGTCTGGCATTGGCCAAGCTGCTGCTGCAGGCCCCTGACCTGCTTTTGCTCGACGAGCCGACCAACTACCTGGATATCGAGACGATGACCTGGCTGGAAACCTATCTGCAAAACTACAAAGGCGCGATCCTCGTCGTCTCTCACGACCGCTACTTCCTCGACAAGCTGGTCACGGTCATCTACGAGATCGAACGGAACCGCGCCACTCGTTACGTCGGCAATTACAGCAAGTTTCTCGAGACCAAGGCGAGCCGGATCGAACAGGAACTGCGCATGTATGAAAGGCAGCAGGAGGAAATTTCCAGAATGGAGGATTTTATCCAGCGCAACATCGCCCGCGCCACCACGACCAAACGGGCGCAAAGCCGGCGCAAGGCGCTAGAGAAAATGGATCGTTTGGAAAAGCCTGTAACCGGAACGAAGGCAGCCCATTTTTCATTTGGAATTGCCAAAATGAGCGGCCACGATGTGGGGAAAATAACCAACCTGTCGATCGGCTACGGTGATCATGTACTGGCCGGCAACCTTACCTTTACGATCGAACGGGAAGAGCGGGTTGCCATCGTCGGGCCGAATGGCATCGGCAAATCGACGCTGCTCAAAACCATCATCGGCCAGCTTCCTGCGCTGCGCGGGCAGATACAGCTCGGCAGCAATGTGACGATCGGGTACTACGATCAGGAACAGCAGAATTTGCACGAGGGGAAAACGGTGCTGGCGGAAATCTGGGACGACTATCCGAACATGCTGGAAAAGGACGTCCGCACGCTGCTCGGCAATTTTTTGTTCAGCGGTGACGACGTGCTGAAGAAGATTGGCGATCTGTCTGGAGGCGAAAGAGCTCGGGTCTCCCTGGCGAAGCTGATGCTGCAGGAGGCCAATTTCCTCCTCTTTGACGAGCCGACCAACCACCTTGACATCTTGAGCAAGGAAGTCCTGGAAAATGCCTTGTTTGACTATCCCGGCACCATCCTGTTCGTCTCCCACGACCGCTACTTCCTGAACCGCATCGCCACCCGCGTGCTGGAATTATCACCGGATGGTGTGACCAGTTACCTCGGCGACTACGACTACTACGTCGAGAAGAAGCAGGAACTGGCTGAGCTGGCCCTGGAGAGAAGCAAGGAAAAGGCTGCAAACCCCGGCGCAAAACAGACTCCGGCTCAAGCTGTCCCCAAAGAAAAGCTGAGCTACGAGCAGGAAAAGGAAGCAAAACGGCGCGAACGGCAGCGCCTGCGCCGGATCGAAGAAATTGAGCAGACGATCGCCGAGCGGGAAGCAGAGATCGCCCGTTGGGAGGAAGAGCTCTGCCAACCGGAGATCTACTCCGATCACCTTCTGGTAAAAGAGCGGAATGAATGCATCAGCCAGGCCCGCGCCGAAATCGATCAACTGCTCGAGGAGTGGAGCGATTTGTCGGACGTCTAGCCGAACTTAAACGGCCGTCTTTTGCTCCGCTTCATCGCCGATCGCGGCGTAGAGGGCCGGGACGACGAAAAAGAGAATGGCGGTAGCGGCGGTGACAATGCCGGAATCATTGAGGAGCAGGCCAGCCAACGATCCGGCGATGATGCCGCCAAACCCTTTCACCATGTAGGGATGGCGGACGGAGAGCTGCCGCAGATAGCGATTGGGGCGCAGGCTCAACAGAGCGATCACGAACAGGGACACCGCGAACATCTTGCTCCACGCGGAGACGCGAATGAGCCGCCAGTTCATCTCCAGCTTCCGCTGTACAATCCGCCCGATCTCTTCCCAATTGCCCGCAACCAGCTCATGGGCGGCCCTTCCCACATGGGTGGGCGGCCCTTGTGACAGCAGATTGCCGGCAACCAAAATGACCACCCCCAGAAGCAAGCCTCCTGCCGCCAGCAGCAGGCTTTTTTTGCTTGCCTTCCAGCCCTCCAGCCGGGCAATAGCGACGCCAAATCCGACACAGCCGGCGAGAAAACCTCCTGCATTCGTGCCCAGCGTCGGGGCAGCCATGTAAAACAGGATCAAGGCAAAACCCGCCGCCGCCAGCCAAAAACGGCCTGACCGCAGACCCGGCTTGCCTCTCTGGATTGATGACCGCCTCCCTTCGTACAAGGCGGCGAACAGCAGTACCCCGGCTCCGATCAACACTCCCTCGTATTCGTTGCCAAGCCCGTAAAACCTCGCCCCGATGACGGGATCATAGCCCATATAGGAACGCCGCATCGCTTGCGCACCGAGGAAGCCGTCCATCAGGATCGCGAGCACGGTACATCCCGCCACGGCGGCAAACAAGCGGGGATAGGGCCAGTGCCCGCTAAGCCGGGCTGCTCCGAGCGCAAGCAGCATTGCCGTGCTAATCATGGCCGCTGGCGGGATCGACAGCGGGAGCAGCGGCTCCAGAAGAAACAAGACAGGGAAAAACATCATCGCCAGCAAGCCCAGCCTGGCCGTATACCGCAGAAACGGGACGTCCCGCCTTTGGATCCGTTTGTTCCACACCCACAGCACCGAAGCGTACAGGAGGACGATGATTTGCAGCATGACGTACGTATACATCACGGTTGAACGATTGCGGTAAATGTGGTCGATTCTCTTTACTTCCGTCACGAGCTGTCCGAGCCCCCCTGCCGCCTCCGGAAGCAGGGCGGATTTGCTTTTGATCAACGGGCTTGGTCCAGCCTCTGCAGCCTTCGTGATGACATGTCCCGCCAATCCGGGAGGCGCGGGAAGCGAAAACCACGATAAAATCGTCGGCAGGACGTCCAGGCCGCTGACGACTCCTTGCTGGCGCGTCGTCGCCGATGTGAGCAGCCCGCTCGCCGCAGACCCCTTCCACACCGCGATCGGGGTCAATAGTGATTTTTCTTTTCGGGCCAATTCGTTCGGCACCGGCGAGAGCAGCATGATCAACTGCCCCGATTGGCGGCTGCTGATCACTTTTCCCAGGAAAGCGTCAAGGTCCGACATGATTCTCTGATACAGCGCCTGAAAATGACCCGGGTCCATCAGCTCGCGAAAGCGGTACAGCCTGGCCAGATCAGCCAGCTGGATGACTGTCAGTCCAGGCTGGCGCCCAGCCGTCAGACAATCGTACAGGTAGTCGTAATCAGTTCTCACCCCGTAAGGATAATCCGGTGCGGACAGCAAACAGCGGCTTGTCACGTCTCCGCGGGAGATCTCCCCCTGTTGGTTCATGGCCAAGAGAGCAGCGTGGCGGGCTCTGGTCACGCCGTAATCTCCGTTGCCGTACAGGGCCACCTCCACTCCAGCCTGCTGCAGCCTCGACCCGAGCAGACCGATGCGGGAGGTGAACGGCTTGTTTTCGTTATCCAGCTTCAAGCGGAAGATGCCTGGAAACAAAATGGCCCCTGTTGCCGCCTCCCGCCGGTCTTTCCCGGTCACTTGGCGCATCCTGTCAGCCGCAAGCACGCCAGACTCTATCTCTTCATTCGCCCCGTAGGCGGTATCACTCCGCTTGTTGTAGAGTGCCTGCCCTCCGCTTCCCATCTGCAGATAGGCATTCGCTTCCGTGCGCGGGCCGCCGAAGCGAATCGAAAGAGCCCCCCAATCGGCTCGTTCCATCCATTTGCCCACTTGTGGATAGCCCCGCAGCTGCGATACATCGGCAAAGGAAAGCCCTTCTACGGAAATCACGACGACTTGCCGCTTGCCGGTCGGGAGTTGCGCGTGAACCGTTTTTGTACAGGACAGATTGACCAGCAGAGACAGCGACAAAAAGAATGCGAGATACTTGTGCATGACGACCTCCCTGTGGAAAAAGCTCCGTCCAAGCTGTTGGTATCCCTTTAGTGTATCCCGGATTTCAACAGACTTATCCACCATTTCCACAAGATAATCCACAGGCCGGATGAGGTTTCAGCAAGTATCCACCAAGTTATCAACATTTTCCACAACCCTTTGCCTGGGTTTTACCGGGAAAATTGTTCACGGCTGTGGATGCAATAAAAAAATCGCCCGTTTCAGGCGATTTTCTGTCAACTTAGAAGGAAGTCAGCGGCAGTCCCGGCACCCCGTTTAAATCAAGGGCGGCAAACTGGCGCTTCTGATAAGAGACATATCCGGCAGCTGCAATCATCGCTGCGTTGTCCGTACACAGCGAGATCGGAGGGACGACGAGCTCGACTCCCGCTTTTTGGCAGCTGTCGGCCAGCGCCCGGCGCAATCCGCTGTTAGCCGCCACGCCGCCGGCTAACAGCACTTGTCTGGCGCCATACGTCATCGCTGCCCGTATCGTCTTTTCTACCAGAACTTCGACGACAGACTCTTGGAAACTGGCCGCCATGTCAGCCGGCTCCACCTTCTCCCCCCGCTGCTCTGCGTTGTGCAGGGCGTTCAGCACAGCCGACTTTAAGCCGCTGAAGCTGAAATCGTACGAATCCGGCTCCAGCCAAGCCCGCGGCAGCGGTATGCCTGCCTGTCCCGCGGCGGCCAACCGGTCGATATGCGGACCGCCCGGATACGGCAGACGGAGCGCCCGCGCCACCTTGTCATACGCTTCCCCGGCGGCGTCGTCCCTGGTCTCTCCAAGGATGGCGTACTCGCCGTGCCGCTCCATCAGGACCAACTCGGTATGGCCGCCCGACACGACCAGGGAGACGAGCGGAAACTCCATCTCCTTGACCAGCCGGTTGGCATAAATATGGCCGGCAATGTGATGCACCCCGATCAAGGGAATCCCGCGGGTGAAAGAAAGCGTTTTTGCCGCCGCCACGCCAACCAGCAAGGCGCCGACCAGCCCGGGACCGTAGGTGACGGCAATCGCCGAAATATCGTCAAGTGTTGTTCCGGCCGTTTCCAAGGCCTGATTGATTGTCAGCGTAATATTTTCCACATGCCGGCGGGAAGCCACTTCTGGTACGACGCCGCCAAACTTTTTGTGAATCTCCGCCTGTGAGGCGATGATGTTGGAAAGAATCGCCGTTCCGTCCTGTACGACTGCCGCAGATGTCTCGTCGCAGCTGGTCTCTATGCCGAGGATCAATGTCGGTTTGCCTGACTGCACATGCCGTTGATAGGTTTCCTCTACCCGCTGTTCATAGCGCGACATTTTCGTTTTATTCACGAAGCTTCACCCACATAATCAATGCGTCTTCATTGTTGTCCGAATAATACCTTTTTCGCCGCCCGTGCTCCTTGAACCCCAGCTTGGCATACAAGTTTCGCGCAACCTGATTGGACGGGCGCACCTCCAGCGTCATCTGCGCGCCTCCCAGCGATTTTGCCAATTCCATCATCTGCCGCATCAACTGTTCCCCGATTTTTTGACCGCGGCTGTCAGGGTGAATCGCTATGTTGGTAATGTGCGCCTCATCCAGGATCAGCCACATCCCGCAGTAACCGATGACGCGCCCGCCCCGGACCGCGACGACGTATTTGGCATTCCGGTTAATCGTCAGCTCGTTGACAAAGGCCTCAAGCGGCCACGGCGTGGGAAACGACAGGCGCTCCAACTCGGCGACCGCCTCCACGTCCTCCAGTGTCATAAACCGAAACTCTACAACGTCATGTTCGTTCATGTCGAACAACCTCTTGCCTTCAGTTTGGCCTCAGCCTCAGCCAGCTGCAGATACTCGGGAACGAGTTGATGGACATTTCCCGCTCTCCCGATCTGCTTTGCCGCTAACCAGCCTATGCCGGCCGCCCGGGGGTGGTTAAAGAACGGAGGCGCAAATTGCGCCTGCTCGCCCAGTACTTCCGTGATCACACTGCGGTGAATCGACACATCATCACCGAGGAACAAAACCGGCCCGTCCGCTGCGGCCTCGGCTGCCATCGGCAGCCAATCCCTCAGCAGGATGATCCGCTCCGGCAGCACCTCACGGGCAGTCATGTCGGGACCGGATCGGTAGCCACCCGTGTAAACCTGTCCCCGCCTGGCGTCAAACAAAGGGACGATCATACCGGAGTACCCGCCTGCATTGGCTGCGACAGCCTGCAGACTGGAGACGCCGATCACGGGAATGTTGAGTGACCAGGCCATGGTCTTGGCGGTTGCCACTCCGATCCGTACCCCCGTATAGGAACCCGGCCCGCGGGCGACCGCTATCCCGTCCAACTGATCCGGGCCGAGGTCCAGGCTGTCCAACAATTGAGAGATGCTTTCCATCAGCCGGACCGAGTGATTTTTATTCAGATTGGTCGTCCACTCGCCAAGAACGCGCTCTTCCTCCACCACCGCCGTACTCAGGACGAGGTTGGACGTATCAATTGCCAAAATGCGCATGCTTTCCGATCTCCTCGCACAATTCTTCATAACGCCTGCCCCTCGGCTCCAGGCGGCAGCGACGCGCCTGTCCTTCTCCAACTGAGAGAGTGACGGTCAGACGCTCCTCCGGCAGCACCGGTTCGATCAGGGAAGCCCACTCGACTACAGAGACGCCATCCCCGTAGAAATACTCGTCCAAACCAAGCTGATCAGCGTCATTCTCCACACGGTAAACATCCATGTGGTACAGCGGCAAGCGGCCGGCATACTCCTTGATGATCGTAAAGGTGGGACTGTTCACCCCTTCGGCGACCCCCAGGCCGCGAGCCAGGCCCTGTGTAAAGGTGGTTTTTCCCGCCCCGAGATCTCCCTCCAGGGCCAGCACGTCCCCCGGCTGCAAATATTCCGCCAGCCGTCTTGCAAACTGCTGCGTTTCTTCTGCACTTGCAAACGTCCAAACGTACGGTTCGACCATACGTCACTTCCTCCTGTTCTTTCTGACAATCCCCGCTATCCTTCCAACAGACCTTTACGCAAAGTGGTTATACCCGCCTTTTTCAAGCGGGCGACAGCCTTCCTGGTCTGCAAGCCACACACCCGGCGCTCCCGGCTCTACTCTGCCGATCAAATACAGCGGCAGACCACTGGCCGAAAACTGCTCCGCAATCGGAGAGGCCGCTCTGACCGTCCCGACCAGCTGATAGTCTTCACCGCCGAATAAAGCCCATGCCAGCGGATCTTGCCCAACACTGGCCGCATATGCCTTCACTTCACGGTCGAGCGGTATCTTGTCCCGCTCGATCAGCATGCGAACTCCGCTTGCTTCGGCAATTTCCCACAGTTCGGAGGCAAGGCCGTCGCTGACGTCGTTTAACGCCCCGGCAAGGCCGCTCGCCAGCAGCAAGCGGCCTGCCTTCACCTGGGCTTCGGGACGTTGATGAAATGCCGCGACAGACTTCCAGTCCCGGCCCACTTCGCCACCGGCAGCTTTGGCCTTGAGCAGCATGGCCAGTCCCGCAGCAGACCCGCCTACCGGGCCGGTAACAAAAATCGCATCTCCCGGCCTGGCGCCGCTTCGAAGCAGCGCTCGCCCGGTTTCCACTTCTCCGAGGACGGTAATGGACAAATAGAGTGCATCGGGCGTCGAGACGGTGTCACCGCCGATGATCTGCACCCCGTACCGTTCGCAGGCTTCGTACATCCCGTCGTAAATCCGTCGGCACTCCGGCGGCGACCATCGGCTGGAGATGCCGATGGACACCAGGGCGTACCGGGGGATGCCTCCCATCGCGGCAATGTCGCTCACATTGCTGACAAGGGCCTTATAGCCGATGTCTTCCGGCTGCATCGTTTCCCGCAGAAAATGGACGGTCTCGATCATCGTGTCACAACAAGCAACGATTTGCATTCCGGGGGGCGGAGTAAAAACCGCGGCATCATCACCGATTCCTACTGACAGGCCGCCTTGCGCGTGCTGCGCCCCCCGTTTGGTCCACTCGCGTATGAGAGAGAATTCATCGTGTGACAGTGCCCCCGCCCCCCTTCCATTCTTGATTTTCCCATTATAGCCGTTGCCTCGTCGGCTGTGCAAGGAAACAGGCAGGCTACAAACCCTCCAGGCGCAATTTCCCGCGGCAGCGCCCGCACACAAAGCGGGCCGGGTCGACTTTGCGCTTGCGTTTGTAAGACATGCCGCAATCCCGGCAGATCAGCGCGTACTTGTAAGGCAGGACTCTTGGCCCGCCGGATACCTGTCTGCAGTAGCGCGATCCTCCCACCTGCTGCAGCAGGGAGCGAAACGCTTTGTCACCGTGTCGATACCCTTGGCCCGATAGATGCAGATGGTAATGGCACAGCTCGTGTTTGATGATCCCGATCAATTCTTCTACGCCGTGTTCCTGCAGGTGGCGGGGGTTTAGTTCGATGTCGTGGGTACGCAGGAGATAGCGCCCGCCAGTCGTTTTGAGCCGGCTGTTAAACCGGGCCAGGTGGCGAAACGGTTTGCAGAAAAACTGCAAGGATATCTGTTCTACCAATTTTTGCAGTTCCTGGTCAGTCATCATGGCATTCCCTTCTCCTGTCATCCGGGGCGGCTATTTACCCGCGCGCGGACAGGTACCGCCCCGTTTCCTTAGGCATACACTGCATGTAAACGTGAAACGCTACAGGAGGTGCCTTCATGCCGCAGTGGATGCGTAAACAACTGCAGCGGGCCTTCTACGGGAAGGACATCCGGCAGATACGTCTCCTCAACAGTTGTTGGTTTTTATACTTGGAAAAACACGGCGGCCGTCCCCTCGAATAGGACGGCCACGCCTTTTCTCTACTGGCCAGGGTCGATCATCGTCAGCCCAACGCGCTGCCGCTGTTCGTCGATGTCTGCCACCCACACATCGACAATATCGCCAACGGTTACGACCTCCAGGGGATGTTTGACAAAGCCTTTTCGCAGCCGCGAGATGTGGACAAGCCCGTCGTTTTTCAGCCCGATGTCGACGAATGCACCGAAATCGACGACGTTGCGCACGGTTCCCTGCAGCTTCATCCCAATACTTAAATCGCTTAATTGCAATACGTCTTTGTGCAGGAGCGGTTTGGGCAGCTCATCCCGCGGGTCGCGCCCCGGTCGCAGCAGACTGTCGACGATATCGCGCAATGTCGGCTCGCCAATCCCCAATCGCTCCGCTGTGGCCGGTAAATCCAGGGCCGATAACCGCTCGCGGCAGACCTCGCTGCCAATTTGGCCGACGGGCAGCTCAAGCATGTCCAACAACCGGTTGGTCGCCTCATACGATTCAGGATGGATCGGCGTCTTGTCGAGCGGGTTCTTCCCATCCATCACCCGCAAGAAGCCGATGCACTGCTCATACGTCTTCGCCCCCAGCCGGGGGACCTTTTTCAGTTGGGCGCGGTCGGTAAACTTGCCGAGCTCTTCGCGCAGCTTTACGATGTTGGCCGCCACCTGCTTGTTTATGCCCGACACGTACTGCAGCAGCGAGGGAGATGCCGTATTCACGTCAACCCCGACGTGGTTGACCGCCGACTGCACGACAAATTGCAGACATTCGGCCAGCCTTGATTGTGAAACGTCGTGCTGATATTGGCCTACCCCGACCGACTTCGGATCGATTTTGACCAACTCCGCCAGCGGATCCTGCAGGCGACGAGCGATTGAAATGGCACTGCGTTCGGCGACGTCAAGCTCCGGAAACTCTTCCTTGGCGAGCGCCGAGGCGGAATAGACCGATGCCCCCGCTTCGTTGACGATGATATAGAAAATTTCCTTGTCGATTTCCTTCAGGACATCTGCCACGAACTGCTCCGTCTCGCGTGAAGCAGTCCCGTTGCCGATCGCCACGATTTCGACATTGTACTTTGCGATGAGCTTTTTCACCACATCGCTCGCCTCCGCCACTTTATTCAGCGGGGGAGTCGGATACACGACAGCGACGTGAAGCAGCTTGCCGGTTTCATCCACGACAGCCAGCTTGCAGCCCGTTCGATAAGCTGGATCGACTCCCAGGACGACCTTGCCTTTCAGGGGCGGCTGCAGCAGCAGATTCCGCAGATTTTCCGCAAAGATGTGGATGGCCCGCTCCTCGGCTGCTTCGGTCAGCTCTCCGCGCACTTCCCGCTCAATGGAAGGGGCGATCAAGCGCTTGTAACTGTCGTCCAAAGCAGCCTCTAAAAGCTCGCGAACCACCGTTTGGCGGGAAATGTAGCGGCGCTGCAGGAATGACCGGATCTCCTCGGTTGGCGCTTCGATGGATACCTTTAAAATGCCTTCTGCTTCGCCGCGGTTAATAGCCAGGACCCGGTGCGGAACGATTTTCTTCACAGGCTCGCTGTAGGCGTAATACATTTGATAGACGTTTTTGCCGTCTGCTTCCGTTTCCTTTTGCTCGCTGCCAAGGATGCCTTTTTGATAGGTCGCCTGGCGGATCCACTTGCGAACCTCGGCATCGTCAGAAACCACTTCGGCGATGATGTCCATCGCTCCCTGGAGCGCTTCTTCTGTCGACTCTACGCCTTTTTCCGGATTCACGTACGGCTCCGCCATCGCTTCCGGCGTTCCGCTGGTCGGCAGTGAGAGCAGCAGCTGGGCCAGCGGTTCCAGCCCTTTTTCCTTGGCCGCTGTCGCCCTGGTTCTGCGTTTTTGTTTGTATGGCCGATACAAATCTTCCAATTCTTGAAGTTTCCTTGCTTGTTGAATCGCTTGGGTCAGTTCTTCCGTCAGCTTTCCCTGTTCATCGATGAGGCGGAGTACTTCTTCCTTGCGTTCCGCCAGGTTTCGCAAATAACGAAGCCGCTCTTCAATGGTGCGAATCTCGGTTTCGTCCAGCTGGCCTGTCATCTCCTTGCGATAACGGGCGATAAACGGAACTGTATTTCCCCCATCCAGCAGTATGATCGTCTGCTCTACCTGGTGGGTTTTTACCCCGAGCTCTGCGGCGATCACGCCGGCCATCTGTTTGATCTCCATGAGCTGTACATCCTCCTGTATTCAGCCAAAATCCATGTTTATTGTATCATAAAGCGGAGCGGAAACCGGAATGGGGAACCTATGAAAACAGGGAAGCCTCTTTGTCTTCCGGCTTCCCCAGGTCATTTTTCAACCAGTGCGTTCGCGTCATGCCACAGCGCCTCGCGCAGCTTGGAAAGAGCCCGGCGCTGCAACCGGGATACGTGCATTTGCGAGATACCCAATAAATCACCGGCCTGCTTTTGGCTGAGATTGTCGTAAAAAGTAAGATAGATGATTTCCTTTTCCCGCTCGCTGAGCACGTGCAGCGCCTTGGACAGGGTCAACTGCCGCTCAACGCGGCCGTACTCTTCCTCCTCGCTGCCGATCAAATCGAGCAAAGTAACGGTACTGCCGTCGCTATCCGCTTCAATCTCGGTGTCGACAGACAAAGCATGATAGTTTCGCGTCATCTCCATCGTCTCAAGAACTTCCTCTTCACTTACGTTAATGTGCCGAGCGATATCTTCAATTTGTGGGGAACGTTGAAGTTCTACTGTAAGATGGTCAACCGCTTTCTTAATTTTCGGACCTAGCTCCTTAATCCGCCTGGGCACGTGTACGCTCCACGTTTTGTCGCGGATATACCGCTTGATCTCGCCAACGATGGTAGGGATGGCAAAGCTTTCAAAACTGCGGCCAAATGACGGGTCGTAACGCTTGAAGGCAGCCAAGAGGCCGATCATGCCGACCTGAACCAGATCCTCCAGCGGTTCATTGCCGTACGCAAACCGCGTTGCCAGGGACTCCACCATCCCTCTGTAGTTCATCACGAGCTGCTGCTGGACCTCCTCGTCCCCATCCTGCTGATACAGGGCGATGAGCTCGCAAACGTCTGCCTTATTGATTCCGATTGCTTGTGATTTCGTCGACACCTTTTGCCTCCCCATCCCGCACAACGTACTTCGTCATCGCCACGACAACTCCCTGATTCTCACTGATTTCCACCTTGTCCATCAAGCTGTGAATCAGGTAGAGACCAAGCCCCCCCTCAGTCAAGTCAGCAATATCGCGATGCTTGTCGATCGGCCCAAGCTTTGCTTTCATTCCCTCCAGATCAAAACTGGAACCTTGATCAGCGACAATGATCTCCAGACAATCTTGCCTCACCAGGCATTGAATCAGCACCTGACCAATATGCTCCTCCTGGTACGCATGGCGAACGGCATTGGTGCAAGCCTCCGCAACAGCCAGCTTGATATCCTCAATGTCTTCATAAGAAAAGCCAAGTCGGTTGGCGACACCGGAAACCATCAGGCGAGCAACGCCGATGTAATCAGTCCGGGCAGGAAACGTCAGCTCAATCTTGTCGCCATCACGTTTTTCACCCATTACGGTTCCTCCTTCGGATCAGCTGAAACCACGTCAAACCGCTTTTGCAAGGAAGCCTGATCCTGTTGTCCGGCCACAGATTCCGCCCGAGGAGTCACTGGAATGATATCGATGAGGCCGGTAATCCGAAACAACCGTTCGATGCGAGGTGTAACATTTTGAATGGACAGCCTGCAGCCCGTCTGCTGGGACAGTTTCAACGCGCCTACGAATACGCCAAGCCCCGTACTGTCCAGGTACGAAACCTCTGCCAGATCAACCACCACGCTTTGATTGGCCGGCCGCTGAACCAATGGGACGAGTTGATCGGAGAGCTGAGGCGCCGTATGTGCATCCACTTCGCCCGCTACCAGCAGTTTGGTCCCATTTTGAATCGCTATTGTCTGCATTGTTATGTTCATCGTGTATCCTTCCTTCCCTGCCAAGACTTTACACGACCCGGCGAATCACAATCATCGTATGATCATCAGGTAATTCCAGATTGGACAGCAGTAGAAGCTTTCGATAGAGATTTTCAGCGATTTGCTGTGCCGGAGAGCCGATCTCTGCCTGGATGAGATCGGCAATATTTTCCCGCTGCAAAAAGCGGCCCCCTACCTTGCGTTCGGTTACGCCATCTGTCATCAGGATCAACAGATCTCCCGGCTCTATATCAATCTCGTACTCCTGGTAATCCACATCAGGCGTGACACCCAATACCAGCCCCCGGCTTTCCAAATCGTACAGACGCCCTTTGGAGGCACGGTACCAAAATCCCGGCTCGTGGCCGGCGACAGCGTAACGGAAACGGTGCAGGCAGGTATCGTACATCCCATAAAACATGGTGATAAACATGCCGGGCTCGATATTGCGCTCCACCACGCCGTTGAGGCGGCCAAGCATTGCAGCCGGGGTGATCCGCTGATCCAAAAAGCTGTCCATCGCGTACTTGATCATCGACATGCAAAGGGCGGCCGGAATGCCCTTGCCAATAATATCTGCAAGCGCCACGCTAAATACTTGATCGTCATGTTTGGCAAAATTATAGTAATCTCCGCTCATCTGCTTGGCCGGTACACTGATCAGCCCGATCTCAACCTGATCAAACTGTGGAGAGGTGCGGGGAAGCAGCGTCTGCTGCATGGTAGCGGCCACTTCTATTTCCGATTCGAGCTGCTGCTGCCTGCTCCGCAAACTGCGATATTCCCGAAAGGCTATTCCATATTCTATCATAACCTCTGTCAATAATTGGAACGAATCCTTGACGAGCTCAGGCAGTTCCACAGTCTCTGCCAGTGCCCGTACATGAAAGTCCACGATTTCTTCCGGTGCTACGTGATGTGCCCGAAGCCATTTGCTAAGCTGTTGGCCAAGGTACAACTGGTCTTCTCCCCGACCTCTTAGAAAGGCCTGTAAAATCTTTCGGTATTCATCTTCCCATTCTTGCCGGGCCATCGAAAAAAATCCCCTTTCAATCGCTCCACTTTATCACTGTCACAGAGGTTCCCTTGCCGGGGATGCTTTGAATGGAGAACTCGTCCATTAACCGCTTGACAGCAGGCAGACCGGCGCCCAGCGCTCCCGAAGTAGAGTAACCATCCTCCATCGCCTTGCGTATATCTCGTATACCCGGCCCTTGGTCTTCCGCCACAATCCTGAGTCCGATGGCTTTGCCCCGCTCGATGGGAGTAATCGTGACCGTCCCCTTTTCAGCGTAAAGAAAGATATTTCGCGCCAGTTCAGAAATCGCCGTGGCAATCCTTGATTGAACAATGTTACCGAAGTTTAAATCTTTTGCAATATTTCGACCCGTCTGTCTGGCAAGGACGATGTCTTGCTCTGTATGTATCGGTATGCGATAAACCACGGCCATGACTGCGACTCCCTTCGCCTGAAATCTTTCGTCCCCAGTGCCACGTGTCAAATTTTGTCTGATTTTCTGTTGTTGTTTATTCGCTATCGCAAGCCGCAAATCCTGCTTTAATGGTAACAAAAGTGACAAAAAGATAATTACACTAAAAAAGCTTCTATCGAAGCCTTTTCGATGAAGCCGGTTCTTCTTTGGTGTAACCCTTTTATGCCGATAGGAAAGCTGTGCTTTCCTATGCGGAAAAAAAAACCACTTAACCTGTTCAGGTATGAGTGGTTTTCTACTGTTAAAAGTCGATTAATCCCAAACTTATCTGGAGCGAATCATTCACACGTTCCATCATCTCATCGTCAAGATGCGTAATCTTATCCGTAAGGCGCTGCTTGTCAATGGTCCGAATCTGCTCCAACAGGATGACGGAGTCGCGATCAAACCCGTACAATTTCGAGTCGATTTCCACGTGAGTGGGTAACTTTGCCTTTTGGATCTGAGCGGTGATAGCAGCGACGATGACGGTCGGACTAAACCGATTGCCAATATCGTTTTGAATGACTAATACAGGTCGAACTCCTCCCTGTTCAGAGCCGACGACAGGTGAAAGATCTGCAAAAAACACATCGCCACGTTTGACAATCACCAGCTACACCCCGCTAACTAAGCGGTCCAAGGTGTGATCGGCTTCTTCTTCCGCCTCAAATGCCTCCGATGCCATCTTTAAGTTGATTTTGGCCATCTCAATGTAGCCCTTTTGCATCGTCTCGCGGATAAAGCGTTTTTTACGTTCTTTTAGATACAAACTCATCGCCTGGCGAATCAATTCGCTGCGATTGGATTTTTCTTTTTCCACTACGCCATCCACTTCCTGTAAAAGGTTCTGCGGCAAGCTGATCATTATGCGTTTCGTGTTTGTCTTCGACAAGACATACCCACCTCCAACCATGGCCATTACATCTGTCTAATTCCCGTACCGCGATTCCGCTAGCAACAATACCATTATGTCGAACCGTATGCAAAAATATACATATTGCCGGTGTATCAGGTAAACTATTCGCGGTATTACGCGAAAATCCTGCTTGTCAAACGGTAAAGCATTTTAGCATATATTGACGATTGGATTTGCTACCTGTGTGATCTTTCCATCCCGCAGGTAGACGCGAGGGACACGACGGTTCAACATGCAAGCGACCTCATAGTTGATCGTCCCCAGCTCGGCTGCCACCTCGTCAAGGCTGATCTCTTCGTCTCCCTGTCTGCCGTATAGGACAACCTCGTCGCCAACTTCCGCGTTTTTCTGTTCAATCTTGATCATCAACTGGTCCATGCAGACTCTCCCGACAATCGGCACGCGGTTGCCGCGATGCAGCACATAACCGCGGTTGGACAGCATCCGCGAATATCCGTCTGCATAGCCTACAGGCAGTGTGGCTACCTGTTCTCCGGCAGACGCCGTGTAGGTAGCGCCGTAGCTGACCGTATACGCTTCCTCGGGCATTTTCACATGGGCGATACTGGTTTTTAGCGACAGCGCCGGAGTCAATGTCAGGTCCCTGCGCTGTCTGAGATAAGGCGAAGGGTATAGTCCGTATAAACTTATGCCTAAGCGGATCATATCATACCCCCATTGCGGAAAGACAATCGCTGCCGCACTGTTGCAGCAGTGAACCTTGGGCAGTTGATATCCCCTTGCCTGTAACATTTGTAATAACGCTTGGAATTTCACATGCTGCTGCAGGACATGGGACGTATCTTCTTCGTCTGCACAGGCAAAGTGGGTAAAAATGCCCGTCCAGCGAAACAAACGGCTTCCGCGGATTGCCTCAACCAGTTCAACCAGTTCCGCTTCCGTCCGAACTCCAAGCCTGCCCATCCCGGTATCGACCTTGACATGCAGCCGCAGCGGTTCGTCCTGTTCTGCCTGTCCGTGCAGCCTTTGCTGTACCTCTTGCACCCATTTGCGCTGGTAGACGGTAAGCTCGATGTTCCACCTCAAGGCTTCTTCCGCTGCGTCGGACGGTGTGTAGCCCAATACGAGTATTGGAGCGGTTATTCCTGCCCGGCGGAGCGCAATCGCTTCATCCAATAAAGCTACGGCCAAAGAGCTTGCACCGCTGGCCAGGGCTTCTTGTCCAACTTGAAGTGCCCCGTGTCCATAACCGTCTGCCTTGACGACGGCCATGATCTCCGTCCGTTCGGGAATGTGGCGGCGAAAAGCCTGAACGTTTGCACGTATGGCATCCAGATCGATTTCCGCCCACGTATTGCGACAATACTGCCTCATTACTATCGCCTCTTATTCTTTCGTTTGAATCGCAGCAGCTGTTCGTTTAATTTTGCCAGGAAGTCGCGCGAGACCATCAGCGAATACCGCTTCCCGTTTATCTTGTAGAAGTGACGCCCCTCGATTGCCTCCTCTACCTCGCTTAGAGGATACGCCGTCTCCTTGTTTCCCATTGAGATGATCAGATGCGTTCTGGTCAGCGTATAGCGAGGGCGCAAGACCGCTTTGTAGGCAAATGGCGCAAGACCTACGACGGCAATCGCAATCCCTATGGCAATCACTTTAAACTGAACGCTTTGCGAATCAATAAAAATGGACGCAAGCAAG
The DNA here is from genome assembly GCF_000311785.1 of Brevibacillus massiliensis. Taxonomy (GTDB): domain Bacteria; phylum Bacillota; class Bacilli; order Brevibacillales; family Brevibacillaceae; genus Brevibacillus_C; species Brevibacillus_C massiliensis. The sequence goes on along the minus strand of NZ_HE978559.1, from coordinate 7,359 downwards.
ATGCAGAAAATAAAAACCAGCACTTCGATGATCCGCATTTTAAAGTTTTTTCGTAAAAGCAAATCGCCATAAGCAGATTCCGCTTGATACAAAACCTCTGCATCTTTCGGTTTCATTCCTAAGCCGTCACCTCTCGACATACATACGCGTATATTATCGCTTTTTCGCATCTGCTGTCAATTCACAGATTTCCCCGGTTACGCCTGTAAAGAAAAAGAGGAGGGAATTCCCGCCTCTTTTTCCAGCTGCATGTTATTTTCCGCTTACGCCGTATGTCGAACTGGCTACTCGGACCATTTCCTCTTCGGACAAATCACCGGTAAGTGTGTACTCGACGCCGTCCAGTTCCCAGGTGAGCAGCCGTCTTTGCTCGCTTGTGCTGGTCAAGACTCCAATGGTAAAGCCAAGATCCACAGGAAGGCCTTGTTCATAAGAAACCGTAGCAGCGTTGGGACGCGATTCCATCAGCTTGTAATTGGAAGAATCCCCCTGATAGTGCAGGACGACAACGGGTTCCCCGTTTTGTGTCAAGGATTCCGTACCGATCAGTTTCACCCCGTCGGGAACGTATTCTGGAACAATCACCCCAAATGGTCCCGAAGGCGCCTTCCCGGCCATGCCGTTCTGGGAAAGGGCAGGAATCGACCCGAGAGCCCCGGTCATGTTGCGGTCCTTGTCAAATGCATCCTTTTCAAAGGTAGGGTTAAAGGTAAAATTGCTGAAGGTAATTTCGACCACGGTATTCATGTTGCTATCCATTATTTCAGCCTTTGCCGGTTTAAAATCCTCGCTCATCCATATCTTTTGCTTCGTTAATGAACGGTTGCCGCTGTAATTGGCTTTTACCTCGAATACGTACTGATTGCTCTCCATCTTCAGTTGCCGCTCCGGGTCGTCGACGATACTGCTTACGAGCGTTTCATACAGGTAAAGCGGTCCGTTGTTTTCCGGCCAGCCGCTCTGGAACCGGAAGCTTTTGTTCAGGTGGGGGGTGAGAACAAAAACTCCCTCGTCATTCCGCAGGATGATCTGCGTAATGTTGCGCTGCTTTGAAGTCAGCGCGACCCGATAGTTCGACGGCTTTGAGTACCATACCTGAACGTCGTATTTCTGCGGGGTTGAACCTGTCTGCAGGGTTAAAACGGCGTCAGTTTTGTACCCGGTCAATTTTTCCATCGTATTGCTCAGATCCCCGACAACATCTTCCGGCGATTTCTTACCGAAGCAGCCTGTCGTCAAAACGGAAAGTAGCAGCAGCAAAACCAACCAAATAGCTCCCCGTTTCATCCAATGAATTCCTCCTTGTCAGTTATTCGACAGAGGAAGGCAACCCTGTCTATTTCCAGGGAAATATGTCATCCGGGCGAATCTCACTATTTCATTGCATGAAAGTTGGGAAAATAACGAGATGGGAGAAAATGAGACAGTGATATCGCTGACAGGCGGACGGATACTCCCTTTGACATTCAGGTGGTCCCTCCTAATCTACGCGATATATATCTATGTCCATCCTCGTCCCAATATGCAGACAAGTTACGCTTGTTCAAGAATCACTTGGGCAATGGCGTATGTATCTGAATGCGAAATGCTCAGGTGGCATACGGGCGTTTGCAAAAGCCCGTACCTTGCCGCCAATACCTCTTGTTTGATCCGCAGGAAAGGCGCTCCGTTATCTTCCCGCAGCACTTCAATATCCTGAAAGCCGACATGGGCGCCAATTCCCGTTCCGAGCGCTTTCGCGGCGGCTTCCTTGGCCGCAAAACGGCCTGCGATGTATTCCAATGACCGGCGATCGCCTTTGGGCAAAAGTTCCCTTTCCTTGTCGGTCAATATCCGCTGAACGAATGTTGGTTTCCGCTGCAGCAATTCCGCGATCCGGTCGATTTCAATCAGATCGATTCCCATTCCTACTATCACTTGTCTCTCACCTCTTCTAAGCCCATTATGACAAAATGAGCGGGAAAACACACATACGAATTGCGGGAAAAGTACCGGGAAAAAGTGACTCCGACTGGGCAGGCGTTGCCAAGGCCTGCGCATTTTTCTCTGGGTAAATACGTAAAGGCCCTCGCCGTTTAGTTGGCGAGGGCCTCTTGTAATCAGTTTATTGATTTGCGTTGTTATTTTGGGCTGCTTTGGCAGCAGATTGCTGGTTTTGACGGCGTACCTGGGATACGTTCGTCTCACTAGCAAATTCAGTAGCAGCGTTTTGAGCAGCACCTTGTTGTTGTGCATTGGCAGCAGATTGCTGGTTTTGACGACGTACCTCAGATGCGTTCGTCTCGCTGGAGAATTCGGTTGCTGCGTTGATACCTGCTTGGTTCATACCAGCTTGGTTACGTTTTGCCATGATGGTTCACCTCCTCCACGTCTGTACATAATGTGCTCAGTGACGCGAAGAGGTATCCACCCATTTTTTGACATGCATAAGTCCAAATCAGTCGAATGCTGCTGGCGGCTGCCGTTTCTTTTTACTTCCCCTGCTTTGCATGACAATGCCCAGACAGACAACCAATATTCCCACAACCGAGACAAGCGAAGGTCCATTTTCGCCGGCAAAACAAATTCCGGCGTAAAAAATGCCAAAACCTACTGTGCCCCAAATGAACCAAACAGCGAACCTGCGGCGCAAATCAGCAAACAGCTTGCTTGCGCTGCCTTTTAGTGTCACAACGGCAAGCAGCAATGGTATCATAAATAAAAAACGAAGGGAGGCACTCCAGGCAAAGGAGCCGCCTTCCAGGCTCATCGAACGGTTTAAAATGAAGGTGGCCGAGAAAAATAAAGCTGCGATAATGCCAATCAAGACTGATCTCAATGCTCATGTCCGCCTTTCCGAAAGTGAAGGCAAAGTGTGTAACCAAGCAGGAAATGATTGAACGTTCCACGAAAAGACAGGTAAAGGAGTGATACCATCATGGCTGTAAAACTGATTATTTATACCCAACCGACATGCGGTCCTTGCCAGGAAGAAAAAATGTGGCTGACGCAGCAGGGGATTTCCTTTGAAGATCGAAATATCCGTGAAAATACGGTGTATTTCAACGAGGCTGTCGACCTGGGAGCCAATGCTACGCCTGTAACCCTGATTGAAAAAGAAAACGGTGAGCGCAGCGTCATTCACGGTTTTGACAAAGAATCCCTCAAACGGGAACTGGGGCTTTCGTGATCATAAGCAGAAAGGTGAAGCAAGCGCTTCACCTTTCTGCTTTCAACCTTTAATACACTACACTGACCTTATCGCGTTCCGCATTGGCCACTACGTGTTTCAGATCAGGAAGTTGCTCCAATATCAGTTCCATCATCGGTTGGCACTCGTTGCTGACAGAATAATATACCCAGGGCCCTTTTCGCGTTTCTTTCACTAATCCCTGCATTCTTAACTTTGCCAAATGTTGGGAAACGGATGGCTGAGAAGCTTGCAAAATTTCTACCAAGTCACGCACACAAAGCGATTTCGCATGCAACAACGCCATAATCGTAAGTCGGGTCTTATCTCCAAGGAGTTTAAACAATTCTGCCATCAACAGTATTTGCATCATGTCCGTGGAATCCATATTCCTCCCCGCCTTTATTTCATTTTTCTGCTACCCATTATTCTATACGAAAAACCTGGATTGGAACAAGGCTTTTCCAAGATACTCCGGCACTGCCTGTATATTGCGGCATAAAGCGAAAGGTTTTCCGGGTAACGAATGTCTCTTTGGAGAAAACTTTATGAAAGGAGTGGTCGGATGCTGAAAATTGTCGTTGTGGAACCAGGTCAGGCAGCGGTCGTACGGGAAGTGGAACACGGAATCGATTCGTTAAAGGGGATCGTTGGCGACTTCAAGTCGGAGCGGTTTGGCCATTATCAGCTGCTCCGAAACCCGAGTTCCGGCGCTTTTGGCCCGTTTGTCGTCACCAAAATAGAGACCGACGGAGACGGCGAGGTCGGGGCATTCGGCTCCTTGACAGACCAGGATGTGAAAAACATTCGCAGACAGCTTGAAGAAACAAGCGGCTAGCCCAAAAGCAGGCTAACCGCTTGTTTTGCTCAGTCACGTGTTAAAGGTTCTTCGATGCTGACATGGCCCATCAGCGATTCCGTAGGTTTTCCGTCCACCAGAATGCGGATTTTCTCCACCTCGGAAAACTGGAACAGCGTCTGTTTTAACGCATCGATCGCAAACGCTTCTCCTCCTGAACCGAGATTGTACTGGTTGTCCCCTTTGGCGTCGATAGTCAGCTCTCCGTCCTTGAAGGAAATGGAGTGGTAAGCGAAATTTTTCCAAAGCGGCACATGGCCTTCTTCGTCTGACTCTCCGAGCAATGAAATGGCGGCCTCGTACTTCTCCGTATCGTCACTGTAATTGACCACCCGCTCTTCCGTTACCAGCTTGGTAAGATCGCTGTCCGAATAGTAGACGGTCAGCTTGGTAGAAGCCCCCTGTATTTCCTGTACCGGCGAATTAGGGTTATTTGGCTCCTGTTCCACCTGATTCGTATCAGAAGGCGGAAGAGCCTGTTTTCCCGATCCGCAAGCAGTCAGCAGAAGGGCTAGAGCAAACAGGAAAAAGAAACTGCATAAGCGTCTCATAACAACCTCCAACTACTCCTATTTATTTTTTTCGTAATACTCTCGGATCGCTGCAACCAGCGCCCGTGCCACTTGATCCTGAAACTTCGGATCCACTAACTTTGCGTTTTCGACGCTGTTGGTCAAAAATCCGGTTTCAGTCAATACCGCAGGCATTTTCGTATTTTTGATCACGTAGAATCCCGACGTATGAACGCCGCGGTCAGGGAATTGGGTTGCCCCGACCAGGTGGCGGTGAACGATTTCAGCCAGCTGTTTGCTGTTGGCGTTGTAGTAATAGGTCTCTGTTCCCCTCGTTTGCGGTTGGAACGAGTTGGCGTGAATCGACAGGAAAACATCGGCATCATAGTCGTTTGCGATCTGAACGCGCTCTTTCAGTTCCAGGAAGACATCTGTTGAACGCGTAGCGACAACCTGAAACTCGGGATACTGTTTCAGCAGTTCCACTACCCGATTTGCGACAGCGAGATTGTAATCTTTCTCCTTATTTCCGGCTATGCCCAATGCCCCCGAATCGTGTCCGCCGTGGCCGGCGTCGACGACGATGAGAAAGCCTGATTTTCCGAAGAGCGCGATGCCGAGTCCGTCATCATTCTGCTCAAGCTTGTAGGTGGCTTTTCGGTCGAGCTCAAGGACTACCCTGACCGTGTAGGGGGCGTCGCTGTATTGGCTGTAGCGTATGCTTTTAATCAGTGGAGGCAGCGCCGGATTGGCTGTAGTGCCAGCGGTCTGTTGTACCGCTTGGCCTGCCTCGTAGCTCGTAGCTGTTTCTGCTGAATCCGCAGCCGGTGCTGCATCGTTTTTTCCTGCCTGGTAAGCCACTCCCAGCCCATCTGCTTGCAATCCGTCCTCCAACTCGTCGGACAGGATGGTATTGGGCAAATCGATCACAATCCTGCGCGGATCCGTCAAGGTAAAGGTTTTAGGGGTGCCAGGTTTATCGATGGCGAGCCGCACTTTCTCGCCGTCCACGACAATCGCGTCGAGGCGGCTTACCCTTTCCACCTTGACCGAATTCCGCTCTTTATCCCAGTCTATTTTTGCTCCAAGCAATTCTTGGACCTCGGCTAGAGAGGCTGCGACGACAGAATCGATCGTCTTGCGGGACGAGAGTTTTTTCACATCCAGCACTGTACCCAGCTGTTCGGCTATCTTCCCCACCGGCAGATACAACTGTCCGTCCCATTTATAAGACTTCATCGTACTCGTGACATTCAAGCCGTTGATCTGCAGCGAAATCGGCTGATTGACCACAACGGTCTGCGATTCGTTGTCCCATCCAACGGTTGAACCGAGTGCTTCGCCGACAAATCGCAGCGGCAGCAGCATTCGGTCCTTATGTAAAAGTGGCGGTGCATCCAGTTGTACGGTTTTTCCATTGACGGTTGCTTGTTTTTGGTTGAGCCTGAGAACCAACTGATGGTTTCCCTTGTTGACGGTAGCGGTAAAGCTGTCTTGGTCCCAGTCGACCTCCGCTCCCAAGCCCTCGGCAATAACCCGGATCGGCACCAGCGTCCTGTCGTTTTGCATGATCGGCGGGACCTCGGGTTGTACCAGATTCCCCTCGATCATCAGACGAATCTGATCCGTCCCTGAGCCCGAAGCCGCAGCGGTCATACCGGGAATGATGAACAACAAGCTGAGAAACACAAACAGCGGCGCAACATACTTCCTCATTCCTGTCCTCCCTTGTTTCTTGATGATCTATACTCAACACGCATAAGCGGGATTACCAGTCGTCGGATTTTGTCGGTCACATTACATTAGACGCCGGTTGTCCAAAAAAGTTTTCTAGTAGTTTAGGACTAAAAAAAGCTTCTGTCGAAGCCCTCTCGAAGAAGCTGGTTCTTCTTTAGTGGAAGCTTTTTATACCGACGCAAAAAAGAGGACCTGCTGTTGTGAGCGGTCCTCAAATAAGGGATCAGGCCCTTCGGCGCCGGCTTTCGGCGGGCTCTGGCAGCGCTTTGGTTTTCAGCCCGCCACTGGCGATGAACTGCTGAATCATGTTCATCACCACCGGATTGGAGAGAAGCTTCATTGATTCTGCTACCTTCATTTTTTTCAGCTGTGGAACCATCTCGACCAACTGCGGTAAAAGCGGCAGCAGGTCCTGCAGCGGAAGAGCTGTTTTTGGCGGTTCCTCCACTGTTACCGCAGTCTTTTTTCTGCGCCCTAACACTCCGCGCCCGCCAGACTGCACCGGTTTGAGCTTGGAGACAATCTCTTTTACCTCCCCGAGTTCCTGACGCAGCGAGCTGATCTCCGCACTCAACTGCTCCTGGCGGCCTGCCTGAACCTCATTCATTTGCTGCAGCGCATTTATGATCTCTTCATACGGGGGTTTTGGCCTGGTTTCCGTCTTTTTTTGCGGTTTTGCCTTTGCTGTGAGCGGTTTTGTCCGTGCCGTGGTGTTCACCCCCTATTTGCGGAACCCTTTTTTAATCCGGTTCAAAACACTCGGCTTGATGCCTCGTTGGGTCAACTTATCGATCATGCTCTCGGCATCTTCCGTACGCGCCATTTTGCGAAACCGGGCGACGTAATCATTCAATTGCTGATCCGTAAATGCCTTGCCCGACTTTTGGCCGATTTCCCTGAGCAAATCCTTCAGACCGGCGTCCGTCCGCAGCTTTTCCTTGGGAACGGACTTTACGATCTTTAACAATTGATCGATGTCCAAATCCTCTCCTCCTTCAACATCCCTCTCCATTACTCTATGTCAGTGCATGTCAGCAGGATTGGTCATCTGTCCATAGGAGGAGCACCTATTTGCATGATCG
>NZ_HE978558.1:32274-35543 GCF_000311785.1 Brevibacillus massiliensis | reverse complement strand
TCCCTGGACAGTTTTTATTTTCCCAGGACGGGATTTATTTGATATTAACATATTAGGTGTTAAGGAACCGACCAGTTGAGTAGAAAAAGCAACCTTGTATTGTCATTTAGCTAGGAACTGTTTAATTGTGAGAGAAGCAAGTTCTTTAAATTATTAAAGGCTAATTCTGATAAATCATTAACTCCAATTTTTCGACCAATTTCGTTATATACCTGAGATAAGTCATTTGGTGATATGGGACGTCCTTTAAAATTGCTGAAAGGTCCATCTGTTTCGATTAAAATTCTATTCAGCGGAATTGACTTTATTATCTCCGTACCTTTTTTTGTTCTTAACATTGAGTAATTGATTGAAAAGTAATACCCTGCATCTAGGATATCCTTGATGAAAGAAATACTACCTGAATACCAGTGAAACACCGCAAATTTTACATTATTATCAATTAAAATTTTTAGTACATCTTCTTCAGCTTTATAAGAATGAACGGACAGAATTTTATTCGTTTCACCCGCTTTTTTACAAATATATTTAAATATCCTTTGTTGTTCTTCCTTATAATCTAAAAATTCATCGCTGTAATCTAATCCTACTTCACCTATATATTTAGTCAGCGATATGCACTTGTTAAACAACTCTTTATTAAAAGGTTCTTCTTTTATAAATCTGGGATGGTACCCTAACGCTATCTTTACATATTTCAAATTTGAAAATAATCTCATACTTTCGTTAAATATCTGGGGTAAGTTTGTCACAAACAACGCATAGATTCTATTCTGTTCGTAATATTCTATTTTGCTCCTATAATCCTTGTAATAATCAATATGTACATGAAAATCAATTAAGCTTTTCATTCTATTTATTCCCTGTCCAGCCCAAATATTCTAATAGCCCATCTTTATGTTGTTTTTCTTCATACTTTATCATCTCAATAAGTTCGTGCATCGATTGTTTATAAACTCTTTCATATAATTTTATTTCATTCAATGTTAATGAACCGTGACTCAATAATATGTTAGGAACAAATAAATCGTTATGGACATTATCAATATATTTACGTACAGCATACAATAATGCCCTTAGATCACTTGATTTACCGACCAACGAGTTATACTCCTCTATAAAACTCTTACCTAATTTATAGTTAAAATTGTATACATCTTCTATAAATCCATTTGAAACTAACGATGCTTTCCTTATAAGGCATGGATAACAATATCCACAGTTAGTCGGTGGGGTGATTTTATCATACCTTGATTGACTTGGATGAGCACAAGATATTGTTTCCTTATAATAGTTTCTAAACACTTCGTTATTTTTATGTTCAGCGACAATTTCACCTTTTGATTTTTGGGAATAGAAATTCACAATCTTGTGTTTAATCCCTACTGCTTCAAGCAACCTATTTAATGAAGAAATAAAACGGGGATGGGTTGTTCTAGTACTGCAACTTCCGCTTCGACTCTGTGTTAATGGCACATTAATACCAATAAACCCGTTTTCAGGTATATAGACAGGTGCATTATCACCTATTGAGGAAGCTACAGCAACTGCCCCTACTATAAACAAAAATGACCTACTTCTACTTGTATTTTCATGGTATATATCTCTATCATCAGCATTTAACGGTTTTCTAGGGGAAACATTAAAAGGGATAAAATCTATATTTTGTTTATTATAGGGTTTTTTAATAGCATTTATTAAATCAACTTGTCTTCTAGTTAATGAAGGATACTCCCTAAAACCAACAAAAATCGGGTTTTGATGTTTTTCCAATATTGTTAATGCTCCTGCGAAAGAATCTAACCCACCAGAAAACAGTGAAACACAATTGAATTGAGAACCATCTATTAATTCATATCTATTATTGAGTTTATTTCCTCTTAATTTTTCTATAGACTTACGGAAATAAAACGTCCAGTGATCTCCACTTAAAAAAGACAACAGTTCTTCTAATTTCGTTTTTACAGAAAGCCATTTCTCCAACTCAATTACTGGAACATGGACATTGATTCTTCTACTCCAATTATCTTCCGATATTCTTCTTGATAAACGTTTATCAACACTAAAAACAGATATACCAATAATTAAAAGATCTTCAATGATATCTGAGACATGTAATTTCCCAAATCTTCTCCAAAGCATCTCAACATCTGTTTTTACATTTGATTTTTGATTTTTCGAAAGTATATTAAACACTAACTTGTCATTTGGAACCGAATGAACTACTTCCTTGTTAACCCAAATATCATTCATTCGAATCCCTCCAACTCTCAAAGATTTCCCAAACCTCTTCACATTTTTTCTCAACAAAATCCTTTCCAGATTTTCCTTTCCAGTCTATATCTTTCAGATCCTCAATTGTATAATTATTGCTAATTTGGATTCTAATAAATTCTTTTATTTGTTCTTGAGCTTTTATAGTCTCTTCAATCCCTTTACACAATGAATTGATCTTCTCTGCAAAGTTTGTAAAGAAAGCAACTTCTACAAACTTTATCAGAAAGTCTCTTAAAAAAATATTCCCATCAAGTGACGAAAGTATCTGTTCAAAGGCTTCAACTTCACTAACTCCTACCATTATTTCTGCCATTAGTTCCTGCATTGCCTGGTTGGCAATAACTTGATTTAATGTATTTGCCTCTTCTGAAAAATAGTCTAATAACCCAAAATAAATTTCTTGAAGGCTTTTCCCGACTAAATGCGAAAGACCAACCTCATGTAATGCATTCTCTAGACCTATTGTTCTAACTAAGCCAATAAAACCAACTGCTTTAGAACCTACAGTTCCTACAGAAGATTTGTTCCCTCTAGCAAAACCATTGTTTTTCGTCGCTTTAGCAAAGTTGGATACTGCCCTACCAATAGAATTACCACTAAAATTATTCTTGGCCATATTAGTTACAGCTCTTTTCGTCTCTGACCACATATATCCTGTTGGTGGCAGATATCCCTTCGAAGTCCCCATGACTAAATCATCCCTTCTTGCTTTTACTAAAACTCGATTCGATTTGCTCCCACAATTTTTTTGATATTTTCTTTTCCTCTAAAAAGTGTTTTTTAATTGCCTGATATCCTTCTGCGTTCACACTTTTTAGGGTGATAATCCTCGTAATTTCTGGTAGTGTTACCTCGTTATTTTTCATTTTTTTAATTTCCTCTTCCAAAGTTTTCCGTAAATCTGGAAAGTGTTTATAAAGAAATATAAGTACTCTTAATTTTTTTCGTCTGTCATGTTGATATTTTGCTATGATCCCTTTAACAACCTTGGG
>NZ_HE978558.1:9139-30792 GCF_000311785.1 Brevibacillus massiliensis | reverse complement strand
TTACAACCTTGGGATGGTCAATTTCATTATTGGCCTTAAATTCTTCTACTTTCTTTTCTAAGAATGTATCGTTTAACTCTTCAGAACATAGCTCATTAACCCACTTTCTTTCTTCTAAGGTCAAGTTTAGACTTGATATGTTTTTTTCTTTTATCGATTCTTTGGCCAGGTAAAAATACTGTCTCAAATCATAATTATATAAATTGGTTGGTTCGACTTTTATCCACTGTTTAATGATAGGTTTTAACCAAGGACTATTTTGGTTTATTTCGTTGTCATGCTGGTTATCGCCACTTTCTTCTTTTAATACCTCTTCTTCAATTTCTTGTAAGGCCAAGGCATAACCGTCATTTTCTAACTGCCATTTATAAAGTTCCCTAAATAGATCAATGTTTATGTACTCTAGCACCATGAGCTTAGCTAAGAGTGACAGATCCAAATTAAGTTTTTGTATTTCCGATAGTTTTTTTCTTACATAAAAAGTATTTAAAAATCTCTTTGCTTGACGTGGATTGCCTTTTAGTGTAGTAGCGATTATATCAGATATTCTACTAAAAACATCCAATTGAAGTTCAAAGTCTTCTCTTTTCATGTTATTTTTAAAGCAGTCCCACTCGCTTTGTTTCTCTAAATCCAAAATCGACAAAATATCATTTTGATTAATGATTTCCCCTTTAACAAAGATGTTTTTTTCTTTTAATTTAGTTAGTAATTCGTCTAATTTTGATTCCTTCAAAAACATTTCACAGATTAATAACAACATGTAGTTTTTGACTTCTAAATCTGAAAGCTCGGGTATTCTAATTGGTAGTTGAATTATTTTTTCTAAATAATCCTTCGATATATCAATGTCATCTTTCTCAATGTGGGGATACTTCCGTTTGATAGAATATCTAATTACATCCTCATCCATTGCTATAATAAAGGTCGTTTTCTTAACCGACAAAAAAAGTTTGATAGCCTCAAGTGTCTCAACTATACGATCAGGATTACATCTGTCTAAATCATCAATAATAATTATTAGATTGTCGATTTTAGAATCACTTATTAATTGCTCAAATTCTTCTCTAAATTTTCTTATATTTTCGACTACATTATCTTGACCACTTTCTTTTATTAAGTCTTTCGTTTTTAAAATTGCATTTTGTAATTTCTCTAGTTCCTTTTCATCCTTCCAATCAATCCCTTTAACACCCTCCAATAACAAAGGCAAAGGATTGCCCATAGATAAACTGAGCATCATTGGAATCCCTTTCAAAACTAAACCGCCTAATCTAATCCAATCTACCCGATCCCGAAGTTTTTTAAATTTGTCTCCCAGATTTTGTGAAATTGATTTGTTTTCTTCTATGGCACGCAATATTACTTCCATTAGAGCCGTCTTAGCATCATCGTAACCTTCAAACATCCAAGCATTTACAAATATAGAGACTATATTACCTTTATCAGAGCAACTATTAATTTTGTTTTCAATTAAATTAAGTATCGTTGATTTTCCGCTTCCCCAGTTTCCTAACAAACCAATCGTTACAGGATTCATTCTCTCACTAATTGCTATTTCAAAGATCAACTCCGCATACGGCTCATACGAAAGCATATCAATTTTTGAAGCGTTATCTGCCCACATTTTTATCCCCCACAAACATCGATTTCCACTATCCCCCATACCTCATTGTAATACTTGCATACAGATTTTCAATAAAGCTACTTGATCACGGAGTGAGTTGAAAGTAACCCAACTCTTCCGAAAAGGTATCTTATCGGAAGAGTTCATTGAAAATAGATAACCCGAAAATCAAAAATGCCCCATAATCCTCAATCATGGGATTACAGGGCACACTGTTACATTATCCACCCATTCTTCTCAAAGCAATGATCCGCAACGCTTTTTTTGCCAATCGAAACACTTCAGGTTCTTGGGCAGGCCTAAGGACTTTCTTTGACGTATTCCCTTTCTTCCCTTTGTAGCTTTTGAAGATTTCTTCTCGATCCATACTGAATACCTCTGTTGGCTAAATTCCTCAAACGCATTACTGTGATAAAACCTTTATGGAATATCAAACTTACAAGCCGACTATTTGATGAGTCGCGTATCGGTTAGCGACAGACTAGAAAACCGACCATTTATTCGTCGCATGTCGGTCAGCGACAAACTTACCTCACCCATCATTATAACCAAAAACTGGACAGTTTCAATGGATGCCAACAACGCCTAATCAGGGATTGTCCAAGGTTCGAGAACGCAACAATTTCTGAACCAGCGGGAGTAGCAATTCATGTGCTGATGAGATGAGCTTTCTGGTTAATCTGTCATAAACGCCTTGTCTCATTTGGCGATAAATCGCTTCGATGCATGCCAATATGCATTGAGCAACTTTTTCGTCAATTAACCTGGATCCGCTTGCGTTTTGCATAACCGACCGCAACCTGGACGATTGATTCAAATAGGTACTGTCGATAATATCTGCTTCACATAACACGTGAATAAGTTCCAGCAACCTTTTTTCGTGCTGATTTTCATACCGCTCCAGCAACGCCTCCACATATTCTTCTAAAACATGATCATTCCAGCGAGGACACAACTCTTCAAAGAACAATGCCGCCAAAGTCCGAAAATGATGCGGCACATCAACCCTTGTTGAGGCTTGGATGACTTGAAACTCAGCGGATGATTGGGGTTCAAAAAACGAAGACTTCACTTTGGCTATTTGATCGTTAATCATCTTCCCATCAATCGTCGGCACTGGCGGATAACCCCACAAGACATCGCCGCTCTTGTCCAATTCAAAATGTTCAATACGGCAATTCACCCCGAACAGGGAAAACAGCCTGAGAAAAAAGACGGTCAGGTCTTCTGCAATCAGGAAATTTTTGTTTTGATCTTCACTGCAAATTGTTCCCGTTATCACAACCGTGTTACGTTCCCCGACCGAACAACGTACATCACGAACATAACGATTATGAACAGTATCAATCGGCCGAAAATCAGAGACAAGATTTATGCCCGAGATAATCAGCTTAAATTTGGTTTGAACCCTGTCCACGCAAAGCCCCTTACCTTTCCTTATAAATGTGTATGTGGTTGAAATGAGGTTTCCAATCATTCTATAATGTTGTCAGATACTTTTCTGTTCATCGGGTGTATAATTAATGATAACGCTTTTACATGGATCAAAACACAAATCTTATGAAAAGAGCACCTCCGCTCGCCAGAGTCGGTCAGGTGCTTTCGATATTTTTCTGGAGTAATTTATTTTTTACAAACTTCGGTAACCGTAATATAACAAAGGACAATCCATATGCATCGAACAATTGCAAATGGGAATCTATTCCTTTAGGGACTAGGACGGATTAACTATGTCAGCTCCAACACAATGCACAAATTGATTTATTTCTGGCACAAAAATATATCCGTGTTGGTTTAGTTCCCTTTTTATGTCGTCCACATCCAAGAACATGTCATCTGCCAGTTCCTCCAAAGAATCGAAACCGCCTTGTTGCAACTGTGTATTGATGAATTGAACTCTTCTATCAACGGGAAACCGATAAAACTGGTGTCCGTACACCAAAGCCCCTCCTTCTATCTGAGAGTTTTTCTTTCTTTTTATTCTAGAAAGCAACAAAAAATTTAATATGCAGAATTGGTTCTATACCGTCTGAGCTTTATTGCGTTAAATCATAAAATTCTGGAAAGCAAATTTAATGAGGCTTTTATTGAATGAGGGCAATTGAGGCGAAAAGACTTTATGGCAGTGCGGAAAGAAGGTGAGAGTGATGACGATGCTTTTCGAACTTGAATTTTCAGAAGCGATAAGTGATTTTTCTGGTGTATTAGACCGTGTTCAAAACCTGATTCCTGTTGCGATCAAGCCTAGAAAACAATCGGAAACGCATACTTTTCTTTTGAATGATACTTTGGTACAGCAGTTGCTTCAGGGAGTCAAGTTTGAAGTCAAATTGTTCAGAGAAGAAGATGGTTCCATTACACTCGGCATGGATGAACTTGAATTGTACGCCAATGGTGAAACTGAAGAAAAGGCTCTTGAAGAGCTTGCAGAAGATGTGATGATCTACGCACAAGAATACATGGAAGACCCCAACCGATATTTCAATGCACCAAATCATTGTCATCATTTTCCGTATCTCTTTAAAGTGTTAATGTGCAAGAACAAGGAAGAAGTTAAACAAATGCTTTTGGAAAATGCTGTGTTTCAAAAAGCATAACCATCATAATGGGCAAAAAACGTGCCAAATCAGACTCAGAGAGGGTGATGAACATGACATGGAAGTTGAGTCAGGCAGACAAATGGTTGTTAGCCGAAATTGCAACGGAATTGGAAGAGCGTTTCGGCGTATCCAAATTGAAGGCTGAAAAGTTGATCAAGAAATCAAATGTGTTGCCAATGCTAATGCAACGAGCAGACTTTGTTCATCATGAAGGAGCTGAATCCTGGGCAGACACGATTGCGATGCAAAACAATCTTGCTCGAAGAAGCGAAGAGGGAATGAATGTGTAGATGAGGAGGGGCAAAGGAAGCGGAAAAGGAGTAAAGGAAATCGCAGAGTGGAAAATAACTGCCGCATGTGCTTCTTCCAAAGATGGGGCGTTATTCATCATTGACGGAAAGAGAAGAGGTTTGTTCGCCGCAGATATTAGCCGAAGGGCATTTACTGATTCTAAGCCCAAGGGCAACCAAAAGCAGTCCATTCAGGGCTGTTTTTGGTTTCTTCAGCACATATGTTCGTTTTTAAACATGGGAGGTATTGAAGGATATGAACATTGTCCGTGAGGAAATGGAGAAGCAATTTATCCAAGGTTTTGAACTGGCGAGATCAAACATTCGGAAAGAATTGATTGATGCGATAAAAGAGGGCGAACCTGAACGGGTTATCAGAAGGCTTATTAGGGCTGGCGAATTTACCGATGAAGAAGTTAAGGAAATTTATGAAGAAGCGAAGAGGTAATGAAAAAGGTTGATAGGTTAAATTAAATTGGTTGACCATTCCTTTTTCTCCAAGCATATTTTGTCGCGGGCAAATCACCACATCCATAAACGGGAGAGGGGATTGTAGGAAATATCTGGTCGTTAGAGTTGTTGTAAGAAAGCTGAGGAGATTTTCCTCAGTATTTATTTTTAATCTCTTTCTATTTCGGTGTTTGTATTTTCCGCGTATGAGGATAAGATATTGACGAAAAAAGACGATTCATTCATTCCATGATATACTTAGGTTATATTATTGCTTTGTCGAAAAGGAGGTCAATATGTCAAACAACTCACCATTGTCTCCCCAAGGTAATATTTTAACAAATCCTAGCGAAAGTATTGAGCAGACTGATACTAATTTTCAAAAGAAGTTAACAAAAGTGGTTGCATTGCGTAGGTGGAAAAAGGTCAAAATAACGCTTGCTAAAGACTGGATAGACACTGAATCTGTGCTAAAATCAAGAGGTCTTCAAAGGTTCGCTGTATACTTATGTAACTTAGGAGAAAATATAGGAAATGAACAGAATGAAGAAAGACCCGTCATTATTATTTCAAGGAATTCTCAAAATGCTACTGCAGGAAATGTAATTGTCATTCCCCTTACAAAGCAATTAAGGTGTCGCAAAGATCAGAATGGAAGAGTTATTCGCAACAAATTCGGAAACCCTATACCGAAATATGATTACCATTATTTTTTGTTCAAAAGCAAGTATACGTTCCTTGATTATGATTCAAATGTTAAAGCCGAGGATATTACAACTGTAAGCAAAATCCGCATAGGTAAGCATTTGGGTAATATCACCGATCCACAAGACATAAGGAATATTGAAAAACGGGTCAAGGCTATATTAGAACTTCGATAAAAATCTATTGACATTAAAGGAAATCATCGATACTATGATAATACAAACAATTTACTTAGTCCGCCAGGTAAAAACCTTGTCGCGGACAACTCACACTTTAATTTGTGGTTATCTTTTAGGAGAGGCTTCTTTGCCTCTCCTTCGCCCATTTTAACATTTTCATGTATAAAAAAGATAAAGATACATACAATTATAATACTTAGCCTGCCGAATGTGCGATGGTTACATTTTGTCGCAGGCAAGTCGCCCCGTCCACACGGGGATTGAAGAAGACCGTTTAGGGATGAATTCGCCCAAAGCGGTCTTCTGTTTTGTTTCATTTCAAGTGAATAATTTCGCCTAGCTTAGTGCATATTGCTGTTTTGTTCTAAACAAGTTACAGACGATAAATATTAAAGGGTAAAGGGCATCCCTTCTTGCGGATAAGATGCCCCCGTTTTTATAGTTTTTAACAACAAATCTCAGCCCTTTTTTCCAAACTTGTTGTCATACATGTTCCGATCCGCTTCCTCGAATAATCGTTCCATGTTCCCTTTGGACGAATGAGAATAAGCGTATCCATAGGACATCTTCATTGCCCAATCTCTATTATTGTAACTGTTTACGGCTTCACCTATTTTTGCAACCAGATGATCTACTTCCGTTTGTTCCAATTCAGCGGCCAGGATGGCAAACTCATCGCCGCCAATTCTTGAAATAAGCACTTTTTCCGACTGAAAATTCATCAGAATTTTGGCGGCTTCCTTGATAAGCCGATCCCCTTCCCTGTGTCCAAAGCGATCATTCACCGTTTTCAGTTCGTCCAGATCGCACAGGATGATCGCGATAGGAACATCTACTTCATCGTCGTATCGTTTCATCATCCTCTCAAAAAAATTCCTGCTAAAAGCCCCCGTCAAAGCGTCATGCGAGATCCGATACTCCAGATCTTTCTGGAGCCGAATCCAACCATCGATGTTTCGGAGAATGCCATGAATTGCAATGAGCTCACCCTTCTCATAAACAGGCGTGGCCAGCTCTTCAAACCACCGTTCTCGTCCATTTTCATCCAGCCAACATTGAATGATGGGCTTGTCATAGTCAAAATTACCGCTCCATTTTTTCTGGATAATGTCACGGAAATCAGGGTGCAAACGGTAGTAAATGAGTTCAGATTGCTCATAGCATTGCTGTACCGAGCCACTGCCGAAATAATGTTCCAAAGCCGCGTTGACAAACAACACTTGAGGCTTTGGTTTGACAAGGCAATAGTATATGATGTCCTTCGATTGCATCACGATCTCTTTTAACTTCGATGTTTCGAAATGATGGTCGGCAGTTTCTTTATCCATTTCCTGAACCTCCTGAATTCTGAAGGGATGAAAAACCGTCTCTCCGTCACATATTGTTTCGTATGTGATCAATGGCTCGCACCGTTTTCTTCCAAAGCTCATTCATCTCTAACTGAAAATCCACTTTCATGAACGGTTCGTTGAACCTGTCACCTTGGCTTTCCTTTCTTACTCTGTCGGTTTCTGCTGTTCTCCCATCATGTCTTAGGGACCGATCACTTTATCCACGATTTGCTCAATCACTACCTTGCCGCCTTGCCTGTAACCGACAAT
Source organism: Brevibacillus massiliensis (assembly GCF_000311785.1). Taxonomy (GTDB): domain Bacteria; phylum Bacillota; class Bacilli; order Brevibacillales; family Brevibacillaceae; genus Brevibacillus_C; species Brevibacillus_C massiliensis. Next base: position 23,340 of record NZ_HE978558.1, on the reverse strand, counting down.
AACCCGCCCCCCATCGAGGATGGCAAAGGGCTCACCGTCTTCCAGGTCATGCAGTTGATCCTGGACAGTTTGCTTAATCTTTTCTCTCAGCTCTTCAGATACCTGAATCTTAAAAACGATCATTTCCCTTCCCTCCCAATCCACCATGTTCAATCCCTAAAACAGCAACGACTTGAAAAAAGAGCCGATCACGATGCCAGCACAAAGCATGAGCAAACAAGCTACGGCTTCAATAAGGGCGTCCTGAATCAGATGCTCATCCTTCATTGTTTCCATCATCTTTTTCACGGTCCTCACTCCTCCATGTCTAATTCAGTTATAAAGAAAACAGAATTAAAAACGCCCAGTCTTTCGACTGAGCGTTGGATTGGAAATTTATGGTTTTTTATGCAAAATGAACAATGGCCCATTTTCCGTCTTCCCTTATTTCAATGATTAACCTGCGAGTTGAAATTATCATATCAAATCTCTTTCAGCATCTCAACGAAAATCGAATCGCGTTTCCTGAAAAACTCCATTGGAGCATGTTCCTTTCGAATGCCCGCAATTCTGAGCACTTTCCATTCCTGCAATGGTTCGTCTTGCCGTTTCAACTCCGCCATAGCCCACTGAATTTTTCGCCACCGATATTGTTTTTCGCTTTCGACCGTTTTCTCCAAGTACTTCTTGGTTTCGGGCAGTCTATCCAAATGCCGTTCCAGTAAAGCCCTCACGCCAGCAATCGCCGCGATTCGGCCCACTGTCAATCTTTTGGGCTTTCCGTTGGATTCAAGAATTTGACTTACTGCATCCTGGACTTTTGCTAACACTTCAAGATCGCGTTGATTCCAATCGACCCTATTATTCCTGGTCTTCTTTTTGCTCGGCTTAGGAGAATGCTTATCGAGCCAAATCCGATCATTTCGATACAAACGGGCGTACAGTGCGGAATTCAGTTTCCGAAGCTCGGTTTTGGATAAATTCGGATGTTGTTGTTGAAGGGACAGCCACTCGGTTCGATCGCGTTCCCGTTGAGAATTCCGCCGTCCATCCTTCACTTCCTTTCCCCTGATATGATTCTTAACGGTCATGGGATCCGCATGAAGCCGCCGTCCAATTTCTCGCAAACTTAAGCTCTCGTTAGCCAGCCTCAGGCAGGCTTGTTCCCAAACCTCCCCATATTGCTTAACCCTGGATTTTTTGTTTTGGTCACTTTCTCCAGCCCGCCTCGTATAAACAAATCCGCAGGAACATGCAAAGGTTCCAATCACTTCCTTGGTTATTTCACAGGTGCTTATGGTTAAATCGGTAATCACCTTTTGTTGATAATGTTCCGCCGCGGGATTTAGACAAAGCCACGGTCCATCCCCAAACGGCTTGTACTGTTCGTCTTGTTCAAACATTTCCTCAAGCGAGATGCCCAAAAAATTCATCAAAAGCAGATGTCGCAAGGAAAAAAAGGATTTCCGATGTTTTCTGACCATCGCCGCAAGCCAGTGAAATTCTCCCCGCAAGCTAGACTGCAGTCGTCCCAGAAACTCATTTCCATAGTATTGTATAAAATCCCGTTGAAGTTTTGCTTGATCCACTTTCCCGCTGACGGGAGAAGCATAATGCTTTTGCCGAAGCCTGGATTCATAATGCCTTTGGAACCAATCGAGCGGACGATGAGGAAAACGCTGTGTGAGCAAGGCTTCAATACCGTTTCCTATGGAACGGTAATGCGAAAGCAGTTCCGAATCCGTTATGAACGCAACCTGATCCAAAGGACAGTTTTCTTCCGTCGGTTCCGCAAACACATGTTTGTTCGTTTGCCGCAGGGCAACCTTGCTGTGGTTTAGCCACGTTCCATGTTTGACGCATATATCCCAGCCAGGAATGTGATGCATGCGATGCCAATACAGCTCACCGTGCCGCTCCAAATCTTCCCGAAAACAAAGGGGGCAGTAGCGAAAAGTTGGCGAGTTTCGAATCGAACTTGCCATTACTCCCGCCTGGGCATAGATCCTTTTGCCGCTTCCGCTGACCATCGCCTCCAAAACAGACTTTGCCTGTCGTGGAGGGAGAAAAGCGGAATAAAAGGGATACATCGTGTGATCCATAATCAATCGTTCCGCCGTTATTTTGGAACCGACAGGAAGCCGAGCGACCAACGCCCCGATATGAGACGGCAAATCCACGGAAGCCAAGACGTTGTTCTTGCCGAACAAATCCTGAAGCAGGTTCTTGGGACTTGGATCTCCTGTCCGCTTACGATAACGAGCACAGACGGAATAGAGCAGTTCATCTGGGTATGGAGTGGGGAAGAATACCAGCACTTGCCATCACCCCGCACACCAATTGTCGAGTCGGATCACGCCTGCCTGTTTCAGAGCTTCATAAGCGGTCATCCCCTCTTCCTTGCCCTTTTTCACAAGCAACCGCAAGTCACGTTCGTCTTCCGAAGGGTTTACCTTCCCGCCTCGTCTGTCCTGTTTCTTTTGAATAGATAATTGAAAAGCCGCCTTGACGACTTCATTGACATCGGAAGCATTCGGTTGCTCGGTTAACACGGCTCTCACCAGTTCTGAAGCCTGTCGTTCGGAAATCCCCAATAACTGAAGCCTAATGATGGCTTCGTCTTTCACCCGCACGATTTGTTCTTGCCTCGATTCGGTTCGTTTTCGGGATTCCTGAACGAACGTTTGCACGTGAATTTTGTTCTGCTCCCGTTGCAGAAAATCCGACACATCGGGAACGGCAATGTCTCCGTAATCCAACATTTGCGTTTTTCGTCCATCCCGCAGAGCATCGAGCATGGGGCGGATGAGTTTGAATTGTTCCTTCGCCACTTTGCGAATTAAATCGGCAGTGATCCTCTCTTTTCCAGTGACGATTGCCCGTACTTGCGTCATGGCGAAAAGTTTCACGGCAATGTCTGGGATCCCTTGCGTCTCCTCGTACATCACATCAGACAATTCCTGTGTCAGCCCTTCCACATGCCTTGTCCACTGATATTGCCACAATCCTGACAGAAACAAAGCCCAGTTTCCATCTTTTTTCAACCGATCCCACAGAAAACCGCCATGCCCACTCAAGTTCCTGCGTGCCTGGCGAAATTCTGAGGTAAGCACCTTCAAACTTTTCGGTGTGCCCACGAGCAGAACAGGGATTTGGGCGGTGTTGATCAGGGTCGTAAAGAAATTCAAAACTTGGGAAGCACCGCCGCTTCTAAAAAGACTGAGATGTTGTATTTCGTCGACGACTAAGATGCCAGTCCCCATGTTTTGCAACACTCGGGACAAAATCGGGATCATCACGTTCGTTGACCATCTTCCATTTCCGTACCTGTCCAAGTATTGTGTTCCCAAAAGCGTGTCGATGGCGGAAAACAACTGCAAACATAATGCTTTCAGACTGCCATCATAAGGGGCCTCCAAACGAATATGCGTGACCTGGTATCTGGGAAAGTCTTGTCCCTGATACTTGGAATGAACGATCACTTGCGGGAAGAGGGAAAGGATTCGGTTCAACGAACTGGTTTTTCCCGCTCCCGAAATACCAATTAACGCCATGCTTTTAGCAGTCGAATGCGACGGATGAACATTGCCCCTTTGCCCCGTGTCCTCTGTTTGGGATAATCGCCTGATAACGCTTGGCGAAAGCGGATTGCGATCCAAATATCCGCTCCGAAGTATTGACGAGATCGCGTCATAAAGCATCAGATGTTGTTCCAAAGGTTGAAAGTATTGGGAAAGCCGTTGCGGGATCAGGTGAATGCGAAGATGCGGTTCCAACTGTCTTTCCAACGAATCCATCGGCGGATAACTGGACAATGCTTCGATCACCTGTTCAGGCGACAAAATGTCGGGCAACGCCTCGATCCATGGATTTCCCGCAAAATCTGAAATGACCTGCTTTCGGTATGTCGCAACAGCCGCTTCCGTTCCGTTTGGCAGTTTAACGATCTCCATAAAACGCATCCTCCTGCTTTTGTTTCAACAGCCCCAAATAGCTTCGTTCTTCCTGAACTTCTTCATCTTGCTGTTCCAAACGTTCACTTGTCGAAGACCTCACCAACGAAAAACTTTCCTGTTTTCTGTTTCGTTCTTTCTCTTGCCGCCTGTTCTCTCGGATGTCCCTCAGTTTTTGCGATTTGGGCAAAGGAAGGGATTCTGCACGGGTTTTTCTCTTGGCTTCCTCAACTATTGCTTCAATTTCCGCCGCGAGTGATATCCGATCTTTCAATTCCAGGTCTTGCGATTCCGCCTGATTTTGTTTCTCCCAAGCGAGCAAATAATTCACATCTTCCAGGTTTTGATCCCGATACCGTGCTTGGGACTCCAGTAAATTGCACACGTCGTACGATGTTCGGCCTAACCGCAAAAATATCTGGTTGACACTCCTCGGGTCAAACGAAACGGCCACCTTCCATGTGCCATGCGTACGGGCGTGGACAAACCATTTCTCCTTCAACGCCGTGGTGCAACTGTAGTACATGCCTTGGAAACGGATGCCGCCAGGCGTCACCGTCGCTTCCGCCGTCGGCAACAGATTGAAACGCAAAATATCTTCCGACACCCTGCGGAGCCTTCCCGAACGGTGCTGGATGCCAAAGTTCCAAAGATGAATAGGAATTGGCTGGACATCTTGGGCAATCTGATCAGCATCCCGCTGGTACCCTGTCAAATAATGTCGATTGTTGTAGTACAACACACATTTAATGAGGATTTGCGTGAACTCTGGGATGGTGAGAGCGGCGTTCAGCCGATAATCTTTGGCTCCCCGTTCCTGAAAGTCCTCTTGAATCGCCCCAGGCAAGAATGGTTTTACATGCGTTTGAATAAGGTCAAAATGTTTTTCCACCACCGCTTTCCAGTCGGGGCGGTACGGGGAGGTGTTCTTCACCGCAATCTGCAAATGCTCGATGATGGACAACGCCTTGTCGGAAAGCAGTTCCCCTCTGTCCGCCAGAATCGATTCGGGCAGATACATGCATGGCCAATCTTCTTCGCGGATCTCGATTCCAAATTGACGGCACCATTCCACCTTCGATTCGCACGCATTTTTCAACGCCATCATCGCTCCTTGCCAGCTTGGTCCCTCCAGCCCAACGTATAGACCTGCGACCATTCGGCTGTATCCGTCCATCACCAGGTACAGCACAGGACGTCCGATGATTTTCGTGCGGTCAAACGAACTGACCAAGTAAACATCGGCAACCGTTGCATCGATTTGATAGACGGATCCTGGACCAAACACATCCTGCTGGGTGGAACCCAAAACGGGGCGGTACCGTTGATGGAACTTTTTTGCACTCTCCCGCAGGGAGATCTCTTTTTTCAGGTCTCTCCATTTCCGATACCAGTATCGGAATTGCGGGAATGAAGGAATCGCCGTGCCGCTTTCAATGACGGGAAGCTCGACTCCGTTGTCCAGTTTGCGATCCTCAGAGAAATATTCCTTCAACATTTGTTCATACGCCCAGCGGAGGGAGGGGCGATTTGCTTTATAGTAATACTTGTCCAGGGCAATCCGAAAAATCTTTTTGACCTCTTCGCTCACGTTCATTTCCCCGTAGATGGAATCAAACTTTTTGGGCCTGCCCAGTTTCCTTGCCGCCTGCCTCCGTTCTTTTCCCTTGCCGCCACGGTTGGCAAAATCGGGCAACACCGCCAGCTTGGTTTTGCCGCGACTCCAATACCGTTTAAGAATTCTCCCGATCTGCTTTTCCGACAACCCAAACATCTCCGCCGCCTGGCGAATGAGCTTCGACCGTTCGGTTGAAACGAAAATTTGCGGCTCAACATCCTTTGAAGCAATCGCCTGGACGATTTGCCAATCCGTTTCCCACTTCTCTTTTTCCTTTTCCGACAGCATGTTGGGATTCACAATGCAGGTCCACGGGTCAGATTCTTCAATCACGATTAAGCCTTGCTCGATTCCGTAATGGATATCCTCCAGCCAACGGCTTTGGGGAAATTCCCTGCCATGAATGTCGATGACAAAGCAGGCGGTCTGTTCCGAATCGATCCAAAGGATGCGTTCAAGCCGTTGTTCGCCGACATAGTGGATCACGGTGTTAACGCACAGCTTCAATTCCCATCTTCCCTCCTTGGAGCAAAGCGATCTTCAGTCCGATCTCTTTGGGTGTTGCGGAAAGTTGAATTTCCTCGTCCATGTTGACATGGATGAGTCGGGAAGCGATCAAATACCTGAACACCAAGAGACCTGTTCCCGCCTCTTCTTTCATCTCTCTTTCGAATGAAGCAAGGATTGAACGGATACTTTGGTCAGAGGATAACAGTCGTTCCTGCAGTATCGAGGCATATGCTTGGATTTGCGATATCGAAAATCCGTAATCCTCGACATTCAAGGCAGACATTACCCATTCAATGTTGCGGCTTCGTTGAACGGGAATTTCGTGCTGGGTCACAACGGCAAAATTCACCTGGCGGGATTCCCAATACCGCCGCTGAATCTCCAGTCTCTCCAGCGTCGCCTTTTTCTCCAGTTCGGCGGCATCTTTGATGGCACGGGCATACTGGATTTCCCTGCCTTGATGATCCTTTGCCGTTATGACAAATGTCGTAGTGATCACATGAGGCACTTCCGTTTTGGGATCCTTGAGCCGCTTTAACAACGACTCATCCAGATGATCCAGGATTGTCTCCACATCAAGGAGCGGAAACTGTTCTTTGATGTCCACTGTAGATTCGTCCCATTCCAGCAAATAAAAGTACCGAAGTTGCGTATCGGTGAGCAGATGCACCACACGGTTGCACTTTCTTGAAAATACTCGGCTTGCCCTGCCGCGACTGGGAATATCCATCACCGTCAGCCAGGGACGGTAGTTTTCACGTTGGCCTTGACCCCGACCTTCTGACAAAAATCGTTTCAGCTTTGCTTCTGTCCAATCTGAGCTTCTTGCCAATTGAGTCGCCTCCATTGCCTGAAAAGAAAAAAGTGCCACGCGTAAGCATATAGACAACAGCGTCCGTTTTTTTTGAAACGGTGCTGTGCCCATATCTCCACGTGGCACTTTCAGTTACCTTCATTCACAAATTTACCTGCAAATAAATATTATCAAGGTCTTCTTGAAGCAACCCCAAATATCTTTTCGTCTCTGCAATTGATCGGTGGTTTAGTGCTAGCGAAATGTAATCCAGAGATATTCCGCTTTTAAATGCCCAATACCCCCACGTTTTTCGCATGCCATGCGTCCCGAAACGATCAGGAATTGAACACATATCACACGCTTGGTTCAAAATAAGTACAGCCTGTTGTCTTGTGATCGGCTTATTTTCTCCTACTCTGCTTCGGAACACATAGTTTTCAGGATTAGGATCGCTGATCTCCGCCATATATTCTCGAATTGCTTTTGCTAAATTTGGGGTTACGGGAAACCGTTTATATTTTCCTGTTTTCTTTTCATGAAGTTCAATAAAATCAGCTGGCTTATTATTGATCCATATATGTTTAATTTTTAATCTTAGAATATCAGATATGCGAAGAGCAGAAGAGATTCCAACCATAAATAACAGGTAATCCCTTTTGCTTTTTCCTCGCAAATAACTTTTCATCAGCTCAATTTTCTTTTTATCTCGAATGGGGTGAACTACATTCAGATACAAGTCCCTCCTCAGATAAGTTGACATATTTAGTATAAATGGACCATTTTGTAAAGTTCAAGTGCTATGGATAGATTAAATTCATGAAATGTATTGATATTAACAGACTTTTTACTTTACAAAACGGGATTGTGTCAAATTCGCGTTATTACTCTACCAACAGGACAAGCAACATATTGAATCTCCTTTGAATCATTTACCCAATCATTTGTGAACAAAACTCTATAGCATTTTTCATCAAATATTGTTTTTTTCTCACTTATTTCATATAAATCACTAAGGGTTTTAACCTGGTATTGCTCCAAGATTTTCTCTGACAATTCTACCTCAAACTCAATGTGATCAAAAAAAATCATATTTAACCTATTAAAGTCCAACAATTCTAATGTAACGTAACATTTATAGTTAGTATAAATGTAGATATCCTTGTCACCGCTATGAATAATTTCGGACTTTCTTCGAATAGATCTGTTAAACCCAAATATTTTTCTAATCAATTTCCAATATTCTTTGTCTGTTACCTTTAAGTACAAAACAATATCAACATATTCTTTTATCCAAGTTTCCCGTTCAGGGTAATGTCTAATAATATTGCAAAAATAGTGTATGTCTTCATATTTTTCAACTTTCATTTCCAATTCCTCCTTTACTATCACACTGCATTTAATCAATAAAAAAGTGCTTAATGCATATAGTCCGCAAAGCGAGTTTTTTTTACATCGCCCAACTATATGCATTAAGCACTGAATCGTCCGTTTTAAGGATATCTATTCTAGAGAATAATTAAAAACTTTATAAAATGCAACTTTTACTTTACCAATCAACATTTTCTCATAATTGTTTTATTACGTATCCAGTTATCCAGTTATGGACATTTTCTTCCCCGTTCGCCGCCTTTTACGGCGATTAAGAACAAAAAAACTTGTCACATAACTTATTAAGGCTTAAACCAAATGATGTATGTATAGTTGCACCCCCTCTCGGGGGTGCGGTATTGTGGAACGATTCAAGCGGATTGGTTATTGTCCAACCGCTTGAATATTCCTGCCATGATTCGGCGAAGTTCCTGGGCTTTCTCATCCAGCCGCTCGAACGTGTCTCTATCAATGTAGCCCTTTCTGAAAGCCCTTTCAATCCAATAGCGGGTCTCGTTAGCCGATCCGAATGCGATCCCCAAGTGGTACCGCTCACGCCCTGCATACTGCCCGCCATTCGATTCAGCGATGTTTGCACCGATGCTCGTGACACATCGTATGAGCTGATCCACCAGCCGATATTTTTCTTCCTGCGGGAAGTTTTTAACGATTTCATCGATTTCGTCTTCCAATACAATCGCTTTTTGATAAAGCGTCAATGTCTTGAAGTCCTTCAAATATTGTTGCAGTTCACCTCACCTCCCTCTTTTAGTTCACGTGTTGCATAAAAATCGATGAGATTCTCTTCGATCACGGAATCCCAGTACCAACTGGTACATTCAAAAGTTTCAATGCCTTTCGCTTCAAGCCGATAATAAATTTGAATATCATGTTCTTGGCACCAGCTGTGCAGTGAATATCCATTTTGTTCAGATAAATAATCATGGAGTTCGGCTTCCGTAAGGACATGATGAGGTTCGACTTGCATTTTGAACAAAATGAGATAAACATCCTCCAAATTCAACTGCAAGACATCTCCGCCATACATTTCTCCAGTGCAAAGATTTACATAGGTATACAATTCCATTTCACCTGGGATATAACTCCTCCATGCAACGTTAAACAGTTGTTTTACATCCAGTTTATCGATAATACGTTGTACATCCTCAAGGGGAAGAACTGGTTTTCTGCCAATGCCTATGATGGATCCAATTTCAAACAAAATTAAGCAACCTCCTTTTTTTGACAACCAAATTCTTGCTACAACCACAGGGGGGGTGAAGGAGCCATTTTATTAATAGGAAAAATTCCAGCGAAAAAATTTTTCATTATATCAAAGGGTACCTTCACCCCTTCCCCCAGGGGAAAAAGAGAAGGCATCCCCCCACCCCCGTGGTTGTTATCATGGTTGTCATTAAGCAATTTTTTTGTTGAAGCAAATTCCTTGAAAAATGGCTCTTCTGGTTTTGGGCTCATGTTTACGTTTAATGGATGTACCGTAAAACTGCAAAAGTTCTGTAACAAAAATATTAATGGGTTTAGGTTGCATACCATTCATCTTGCAAACTTGAACATAGTGCTCGTACAGTTCCTTGCTATAGGTTTTTGCTTCCGCCGAGAAAATGCAGTAATTTTCAACAAACCATTGGACGCTGTTATTTCTGGATTTATAATCATCAAGTAATTCCTTGGACATACGATTTTGTGAAAATACATAATTATTTGATGCCAACCGTTCCAGGCCTTGTAACGCCCATTGAGCAATGCCGTCCAATTCCTCCTTCAGCTCATCAAGCAGATTTGGATTGATTTTTTCCTCGGGCACTTGATGGATGAAGGGAACAATTAATAACCGCCGATAAAAGCCGTCAGTATGATCAACAGGGTTAACAGGCAATTGATTGCAACTGAACAATAGACGAGCCTTGTTTTTAAATGAAAACGGCTCTTTAAACTTTCGTTCGGCGTGAAGAATGTCTTCACCCGTCAATATTTTAAAAGCCGCTGCATCGGCCAAAGGTTTTGCAGGCAGGTCAGCACATGTATTCAGCAACTTGCCGAACAAAGTTGCTTTGTCAAATCGTTCCTCCAGTTTCTGCAGAGGCACATGGCTTGTATTTGATTCTCCAATGAGCGACTCTATGAGTCCAATTAAAGTAGATTTTCCTGTCCTTCCAGGACCATAAAATATGAAGGCTTTTTGTGCTTTTGTTACAGGGACCATCAAATACCCCATTATCTCTTGAACAACTGGAATAACATCTTGATCAAATGTCTCAGAAATGAAGTTCAAAAACTTCGGGCATTCTGCCCCCTCAATATAGGAGCAGTTTATTTGTATTTTACTGATGAACTCTGGAGTATGCGGAACAAATTGCTTCGTCACCCAGTTGTACAGCCCATTTTTGAAATTTATGATGGATTCCTGGTGTTCTGTAAAATCAACAGCATCTTTCGCGAGCCGCATTTTCCATAGTTCGAGCGTATCTTTAACGTGGTTTGCTTTCATATGATCGGTTAGCAGATGTTCTTGAATAATAGAACGGGCTTGCATATCCTCCAATTCTACATACACACCGTTCTCGTATTTGTGCAGACTGTCCCCAATAAATTTCACATTTATCGATTGATATAGATGTTGTGCCAACACGCCAGGTTTAAAGATTAATTTGCTCGTGCTGTCTTTCTTTTCATACCATGCGGGCAGTTTCGTTTGCGGTTTTTCAGACCGATTCCCCTTGTTGAACTTCGGATCGTAGACGACATTGCAACTATCAATGGCTTTTTGAATGGTTGCGGCACCATAAGTCATTCCGTTACTATAATGGACTTCATCCCACTTTTTTCGATATAAACCTGATTCCCGAAAGATTTGATCCATCAACGCAGGATTTTTTCCCGTTGCAAAAGCCAACGCATTGCAAAAGGCCAAGTCCGCTTGATTTTGCGTGTTGTAATGCGGTTGCCAATGTCCTCTGTATAAATCCATAATTTGTTGATGATTTTTCATTCGCGAAAGAACCTTCATTGCCATATCCGCATCCGATTGTTGACGTTTATTTCGCGGCTCCGAAACATTAACATATCTTGAATGATCATATATCGCATCATTTGACATCTTCTTCGCCAAAAAAGTGTTGTAAATCCGAATGAGTTCCACCGTTCGTTCCTGGATCTCGTTATAACCCTCGATAACCTTCCCTGATATCGTGAAAAAGCGATTTCGATCATAGATTTCCAAACCCAAAGTCTCATTTTTATTCCTGCCTTGCGGCAAAATCCCCTTGCAAATGATGTGAATTCCCTTCCCGCTCGGGGACATCTCCGCATAACTGCCCATTTGCTTCACGATATCCATTGCGAAAGACGTTAAATTCCCATTTCCATCCACGCAATGGTCGATATCGATCCCGACATACGGGTCATCACTTGTAAAAACAAAGCCAATGCCATCCAGCTTAAATGTCTGGTATGCATGGATCGCCTCTTCAAATGTCAACCAGTTCGAACGGATATTAATATTTACATTTCTGCGGGTGCTCGGCATCACAGGAACTTTTTGAACACGATTTTCGTTGGGTCTTGCTTCCCAACACACCCACTGTTTCAAGTTTTGTAGCTCAGTTGGAACCTTTTCTTTTAACGTTGCAAGTTCAATCATTGAATCCCCCCTTTGTTGTTTTGACCCTATCTTATTTTCTTTATGGATTTCAGAAAACCGATTTTGTGTCGGACACCGTTCGAGCCTTGTCGAACCCCTTGATTTTATTGGTTTTTTGTCACTTGACATTGGACTACTGTAAGACTTGACAAGCTGAAAAACGGTTGATTTAACGTGCGACATGTTCATATATCATCCGACAAAAAAATGCGACCTTATCCGACTGAGTCGCATCGCAAGTGCATATAATCTATCAAACTTCAAAAAGGGGGAATGTGAATGCACAATAGATTTTTGATTGCAATCGATAGCGGAAAACATTCGACCAAAGCGATCATGAAAGACGAGGAAGGCTTGCAGAGGGTTAAGTTTCGAACCCTTGTGGAAGAAGTCGAGGATTTCGGGGCTGATATCTCCCCCAATTCCGATCTTGTGGAGTTCCAGGGGAAATCATTCTTGGTCGGTGAAATGCTGGATGAGAGCAAGATGGATTATCGCTTAACGAAACACAACCAAACTCACCAGATATGCATCTACCTGGCCATTACCAAACTGTTGCAAAAATCCAAACGCTCCATTGCCTTCGCAAATATTTGCCTAGCGACCAATATACCGCTTAGTCTTTACAAAAACGAGCGGAAAAAACAGGCATATCAGGATTTCCTCCAAAATGGCGGGGAACCGATTTGCCTGAAGGTGAACGGCAAAGCATTTGTTTTTCGGATTCACCAAATTTACGTGCTCCCAGAGGGCATCGGTCCTGTTTACAGCAATATCAATGAATTTCGTCACAAACGCAGTTTGATTATCGATATTGGTTCCTTGAATGTGAACTTTCAAGAATTCACGAACTTAATCCCTTCCTACCAGCAGATGATTACCGCTGACCTCGGGGTCAATCTGCTTCGAAGCAAAATTTCTGATGCCTTAACCAGCAAATACGGAACTACCATTTCAGACAATGATGTTGAGCGTTTATTTCGGGATAAATATTTGTTTCTGAATGGCAAAAAGCAGGAAGACAGCAAGGAAATCATTGACGGGTTAATTGCCAATCATGTAAAGGAAATTTTCAATCACGCCAGAAGCAGGAAGATCTCGTTCAACAATACGGAGGTTCATTTTGTCGGTGGAGGGTCGTTGTTGCTCAGGGATGACATTCAAAAAGAGTATCCTGCCGCCATCATTCATTCCGATGCCCAATTTGCGAACGTCCTCAGTTACCTCAAAATATTGGGAGCAAAGCAAAATGGGTAAACGAATGAGGCTCTCGATTTCGTTCAAAGAGCAATATAGGCATATATACGAACATTTGAAATCGGTGCCCAATAAAAGCGATTACATTGCACAAGCGGTTGAAGCCTATATGAACCATGGCAGTTCGGATCTTCATGATCAAATACGGGAAATTGTAATGGAAATTTTGCAGAAAAGTCCAGTTTCATATGTAAATCAGTCAAATATCGAGCAAAGTGATGTTCTTTCCAAAGAAGATGCCGAACTCCTTAATCAGTTGTTTTAATCTGAAAAAATCCTTTTGTCAGCAATATCAAGGGTTTGGATTATCATGTGAATTCGATCATTGGATCTGCAATATAAATGGGAATGTTCAAAGGGAAAAGGTAAAGACAATTGCAACGCCTGCAAGGTTTGACAATACGCTTGCAGGTGTTGCTTTTATTTTAAATTTGGTTTTTCCCATCGGAAAATGCAACGTCATAAAAGGATTGAAACACGACTCAGGATTTTGCATCCAACCACCTTAGAACGTTGAAGCAATACCGTAAGAATTTGCAAAAACGCAAAAGCATGTTCTACGATTAAGCTTGAGTCGAACCAGAACAACGGATTTCCATTATAGTTCAACCACGGATAAAACTGCATTTTACACGGACGTTGTTGCAACGCTTGAAGAGGTTTGAAGCACCCCTGGTGATTTTGCCAAGCATTTTCCTTGTCGAGTGATGAATTTTTTTCCTATATATAGGCTTTATGTTTTCCGAAAGTTGCATTATTGCAACTTTTAGCAAACAAAGAGCAGAATCACTTTATGAAACAAAAGAAGAGACGTACTCATGTCTCCCCCAAAATCTCGAACAACATCAATTTATTTGAAATGCCTTTTGTAAGACGGCATTGAACAAAATCTCTTGCTTTTTTCTTAATTCTCCAATCTGATCATTAAGTCTATTAGTAATATCTAACAAAGAATCTATTTTTTGTACTATTCTTTTTTGCTCATTTAAAGGAGGAAGTGGTAAAAGGAAATTCTTTATCTTTTTTAAGACCAAGTTTTTATTGCCTACCCCTTCAGTT
>NZ_HE978558.1:4797-7276 GCF_000311785.1 Brevibacillus massiliensis | reverse complement strand
GATCAATCTTAGAAATAATAAACTGTCCAGATTTTACAATATACCTACTATCTGATTTAATTTCATGACCGTATATTTCATTACGTAATTGAACACCCTTACCCCACAAACGTACAGTCACTTGCTTGTATTTTTGATTATCCTCTATGCGAACTTGTTTCGTATTCCTCTTTAAAACATCGCCTAGTTTAACAACTTGATAAGTCTTCATTTTTAATACCCCAAAATTTTAATAAGTTCCCCAGTGAGTTGCTCGATCTTACGATTTCCTTGCTGGATTCTCTTCAGGATTTCAGAAACATCCAATTCTACATCTTCCGCTGATTTATTCGGATTCTTCACATCAAGGTTATAATTGCTGGTCCTGATTTCCTCTACAGTCACTTTCCATGCATACTCAGTTTCAACGCGATTTTCCCACCATTGCTTTTCAAGGTCAAATTCCTCAATACGTATCGGTTTTGTCTTCGAATAAGACTTCTGTCCTTCAGGATAAGGATGCTCAAAGTACCAAATTTCCTTCGTTGGTTCCCCCTTGGTAAAAAACAACAGATTGGTTCGAATACCCGTATACGGAGCAAAGACGCCATTAGGCAAGCGAACAATTGTATGTAAATTGCATTCACTGAGCAATTTTTCTTTAATGCGTGTTTTGACCCCTTCGCCAAAGAGAAAACCATCAGGCAATACAACAGCCGCACGTCCGCCATCTTTCAATAAGGTTAAAATTAAAACCATAAAGAGATCAGCGGTCTCTTTGGTGCGGAAGCTGGCAGGGAAGTTCGCCTGAATACCGTCTTCTTCAATTCCCCCAAAAGGTGGATTGGTCAAGATTACGTCGACCTTATCCTTTATGCCGTAGTCACGCAACGGTCGGGATAGCGAATTGTCTCGGCGGATCTTGGGAATATCAATGTCATGCAAAATTAAATTCGTCACACTGAGAATATGAGGCAACGGTTTCTTCTCTATACCCAAAATAGACGATTGAACCAGTTGCCGATCTTCAACCGTTTTCGCTTGCTTCATTAAATGTTCCAATGCACAGGTCAGAAATCCCCCCGTGCCACAGGCAGGATCCAACACCTTCTCCCCCAATTGCGGATTGGTCATATCTACCATAAATTGTGTGACTGCACGGGGCGTATAGTATTCTCCTGCATTTCCTGCACTCTGGAGATCACGCAAAAAAGTCTCATTAAAAGTCATTGAACAAATGGCGATCTTCGGAGCTGTTAAAGTCAATTTCGTTGATTTTGTTAATCACCTGACGCATCAGTGTTCCCGACTTCATGTAATTGTAGCTGTCCTGGAACACTTCTCTTACGAGGTAACCTCGACTTCCTTCTTCGACATCCGAAAGTTCTTTTAAAGCGGGGAACAACTCATTGTTTACGAATTCCAACAATTCGTCTCCTGTCATGCCTTCATCATTCGCCGCCCAGTTACGCCAACGATACTTCTCTGGAATTGGCGAACGATAATCTTCATCTAAAAGCTCCAACTCCGCTTCTTTATCATCAAAGATTTTGAGGAAAATCATCCAGACAAGCTGAGCAATCCGCTGTGCATCGCCATCTACCCCAACGTCTTGCCGCATGATATCCTGAATGGATTTCACGATATTGGCTATTGTCATGTTGTTCCTCCTAGTAGCAAACTAAGCTGATGTGTAGATTTGTTGCTTCAACTCTTTTAACGCTTCCAAATACTTCTGCTTGCCCCCGAAGAGTTTGACGATCTCAATAAGAGATCCGTACTGATCAAAGGGATGAAGCTTTAGCACTTCCATGCTTTCAATATTTTCAATGCCTTCATCCGCATACTTGTCCAGCAAGGCTTCCAATACAGCCCTTGCTTTTTCTCCATATTTGGTAAAGTAATTCCGTTTTTTCACATTCATCGCCCGTTCTCGACGAGTGAGCGGCTTCATATCGAAAGCTACGTGGCAGATGAGATCAAAAGGATCGAAGTCTTTTCCCACTTCTTGCTGTAATTCATCCAAGAGCACACCCTGTTCAAGCAACTCTTCTATTATAGCATCCTTACGTTCGGCGGCGTTCCATTTTTGCAGAAACTCGTCAAGCGAGGCGTAATTTTGATTGACTCTTTTTTTGGTATAATCCTTCAAAGACTCTGTGATCAACTTTCCTTCCTCATTGATGTATTGGACCCTCTCGTTGATCACTTTCACCTTGACATTATCGACGTAATACGTTCGCGATCGCTCGCGAATCACGTCATCTCCTTCGGATCCATCCTCCTTGTCACCGCCGTAGAAGTCATCCGAGAAGTCTGCTTCTTCTTCATCGTCTTCCTCCACTACATCTGGCGGAATGGAAGGATCACCCTCTTTGGGTTCATAAATTTGTACAGGATCGCCGTCAAATGCAGGGTCGGCAAATAAGTTGGTAACATTACGAAAATCGATGATGGTGAACGAATATTTGCCGTATTCTTCGTTTACACGAGTGCCTCG
>NZ_HE978558.1:0-3638 GCF_000311785.1 Brevibacillus massiliensis | reverse complement strand
TTACAGTGCCTCGACCTATGATCTGTTTAAATTCTGTCATAGAATTAATGTTGGCATCCAGAACAATGAGCTTGCACGTTTGGACATCGACGCCAGTCGTCAACAACTTGGACGTCACTGCGATCACGGGGTATGTACTGGCTGGATCGATAAAGTTGTCCAGCTCCTCCTTCCCCTCCTCGTTATCCCCCGTTATTCGTACAATGTATTTTGGATTTTGAGCCGCCAAATCGGCATTTTCGTTTACCAAGGCCTGACGCATTCGTTCAGCATGCGGTATGTCTACACAAAAAACAATGGTTTTCTGAAAACGATCCGTTTTCTTTAGATACTCCGTAATTTTTTTGGCGACCAGGGCGGTTCGATCATCAATGACCAGTGTTCGATCGAAGTCTTTGACGTTATAAATCCGATCCTCAATAACTTGTCCGTATTTATCTCTCTGCCCTTCTTCTGGCCGCCAGCCTTCCACGTCTTTATCAATGGTGTATCGAATGACCCGATAAGGAGCCAGGAATCCATCGTTGATCCCTTGTTTCAAACTGTATGTGTAAATTGGCTCCCCAAAGTAATGAATGTTCGAAACGTCTTTCGTTTCTTTAGGGGTTGCCGTGAGTCCAACCTGGGTCGCTGATGAAAAATATTCCAGAATCTCCCGCCATGCGGAATCTTCTTTGGCACTGCCACGATGGCACTCATCCACAATGATTAGATCAAAGAAATCAGGAGAAAATTCTTTGTAGATGTTTTTCCATTCCTCGGCACCCGACACTCCTTGGTACAGTGCTAAATAAATTTCATATGACTTATCCACCTTGCGATTCCTGATTTTGGTCATCTTATCGCCAAAATGCTTAAAATCATTTGCCATCGTCTGATCAACCAAGATGTTACGGTCGGCAAGAAACAGGATTCTTTTCTTCGTTCTGGACTTCCATAATCGCCAAATCAACTGAAAGGCAATGAGCGTTTTGCCTGTTCCCGTGGCAAGAACCAGCAAAAGTCGATTTTGTCCTTTGGCAATCGCTTCTACTGCACGATTAATGGCAATTCGTTGGTAGTAACGCGGCGTTTTTCCGCTACCATCCGAAAAATAGTCTTGCGTAATGATTCTTTCCTGCTCTTCCGTAATGCCTTTCCATTGCTTATACCTTTCCCACAATTTTTCAGGAGACGGAAACTCATCAAGCCCAATTTCCCTTTCAACATAATCCGACATGCCTGTTCGATCGTGTTCTAAAAACGCTTTTCCGTTTGAACTGAAAACAAAGGGAATATCGAGGATATCGGCATATTGCAAAGCTTGTTGCATTCCGTCCCCAACGGAATGTGTGTCATCTTTTGCTTCGATAATGGCTAGCGGCAGGTTAGATTTGTAATATAGAATGTAGTCCGCCCGCTTTGCCTTTCTTCGGGTATGCATCTTCCCTTTTACAATAATTCGTCCCGCCGTAAACGTTACTTCTTCCCGAATTTGCTTATGTATATCCCATCCTGCCTTAATTAAAGCGGGAGTAATAAACTTTGTACAAATATCCCGTTCCGAATATTTGGGCATTACCATTACCCCCTTTTCATGCCATAAATCCATTCGCCCAAGCGGTTGTTTCCATTTAGTTACTACAATTTTACCAGAATTTTTGTGTCGTTCGTAGCTTGTAAGATACATCAAGGAATATAAAAAAGCCGCCCATACGGGTGGCTCAAACCGCTTGTTTAAATTGATCGATGAGTTCCGATAGCACGAATATATCACGTACTTTTGTACTCGGACTCCAGGAGCATTTGGCAATATACTCAAAAATTTTGAGCAAACGTTCCTTTGCCTCTCTGCT
Source organism: Brevibacillus massiliensis (assembly GCF_000311785.1). Lineage (GTDB taxonomy): Bacteria > Bacillota > Bacilli > Brevibacillales > Brevibacillaceae > Brevibacillus_C > Brevibacillus_C massiliensis. The sequence continues at coordinate 1,803 of NZ_HE978558.1, read as the reverse complement.
AAGCTCTTCTCCATTCAACAGGTAGTTATGCCTGATAAGAAGATCAAACAATTCGATTTTTTCTGGTTTACGCGGCTCTTTAATTATCGTAGCGATAAGAACCGAGTTCGGGATTTGCAACGCCTCAGATAATTGTAAAATCTTGGTTATAGAAGGGGATTTTTTCTCTCCCTTCTCCAAGCGGCAAATGTACGAAGAAGAAACTCCTGACAATTCCTCCAACTGCTTCAAAGACAAATTTTTGATTTTCCGATAATGCCTCAGCATAATCCTGAAATTATCGGATACTGTGAGATCGCCTTCTCTCTCCTCCTCCTCATCCATTTCATCATCAAACATCTCATCATCCTTGTACATGTCTTCATTCATGGTGTATTGCTCCTTCCTTTCAACCTGATTTCCTGACTGGAACCCTTTATTTTGATCATTCGACATATTTTATTCATTGACAGTGCTGTCAATTATGCTGAATTCTGGCTTCTCAAAACGGTCCTTCACCGTCGCCTTCGTTTCCATCAAGAAATGATTGAGTCAAATTCATAGTCTACCAACCTCCATGCACTCCAGCTCGATTGGCATTGAAAATGACCGTTCCAGTTTATACCTTTTATTGCATCCGTAAATCCCTCGTATTCGCTTCTCCATGCCAACAACTGTGATGAGAACAAGCCGATTCCCCATCCCATTGACAACGATTTCGACGCCATTTTGCAGTCTCCACTTTGCAACCCCCTGAATTTTCGGCATCTCATCTTTCAGGCATTTGCTAATGTCCTTGGGATCGAGATTCTGCTCCTTGCAACGTTTCAAAAAATGCTTGGTGCATTGGATCTTCATGCCGATCTCCCTCCGTCGGACAAAGTTATGTTCTTAATTCAATTGAAAAAATTGAAGGGCATCGACTCCAATCATTCATGGAGTGATGCCCCTGGGCAAAGCAGGTATTGAATTTGACGTTGGCAAATATAACATTCGCATCGTTTTCCCGCCCCAAATCAGAACGAATGTTTGTATGATGTTAATAACAGTTTATCTGGCCTTCTGTATGTTTTCAAGGCTTGCTTAAATAAAATTTTCCTGCCGTTGTTGCTTAGCAGGCAAGCAGGCGGTTAAAGGGACAGGAGTGAAGGGGAGAGTTTTTCCACAATTTATGCACAATACCTGTTGTGAATATGTTAACAACTCTGTCCCTACATTTCGTTTACAACTGATCTCTTATCTCCCGCAATCTTTGGAGAATGCAGTGCAGTTTGCCGTCCGTCACAATGCGTTTCAACAATCCTTCGTTAAATCTGTCGCCTCTTACATAGCAAGTCATTAATTTACGCAATGTGTCCAAATCGGCGGATTTGATCTCTTCCTGTATATCATGGTTTAAATCCTTGAATAATTCATTTTCGTTGAGTTATTCATGCCAGTTAAAAACCATCAGAAAGCCTGTGTCAGACAATGTTTTCATCAATTCAACCGTAAATTCTTGCAATCTTCCGTCAAGTTTATCCGCACCCACTAATTCCTTTGATATTGCATAAAGTTTTAATATTTTTTCAATATCTTTTGGCGTGATTTCCTTGTCATACAATGGCGAGAACCCTCTTTTCGTTTAAGGTGAGTTTCTGGATACCTTATCATTTCATAAATCTTATGCAAGTTTTAAGAAACACTTCTATAAATCATTCATACAACTTATGCATCTGTTTGGATTCCAATTGTAAATCCAGCAAAATCAGGCCGTTTGGAATTGAACGTTTATGCATATTTTATGAATTGACCTCAGCCTAACAGCCAACTAAAAGAAAAAAA
>NZ_HE978557.1:21797-37835 GCF_000311785.1 Brevibacillus massiliensis | reverse complement strand
GATGACAAACATAACCGTATATCTCCGTCATGAAATAACTCGATGACAAACCCGTGAGTCGCGGAGAAAATCCACTGATTGCCACCGACAGCAGTGATGTCATCAAAGGCGGGGACAATTCTAGGTAGTTCTGTTTGTAAAACCGGATCGTGACCGTATCCCCAGAGGATAAAAACAGCGATACGAGCTTCTTCCGTACAGGAGCAAATATAACTAACGGTATCCTCAATCGTATCAAACTCATGATAACAGCCGATCTGATCCCAGTCGATTCTTCCCCACCTTGTGAAAGGGTAGGCTGATTGAAAGGCACCATAAATATCTTGGCCTTTCTCTTTTGACAGTACAAATGTTCCTTCACCTAACGCTTCCAGACATTCTTGGAAAAGTACGCTGTAGTCAGGTTGATTCTTTCGTACAAACTTGTTTTTCAACTGTTCGATCCGCCATTTTCTGTCCACAAAATAGTCTCCTCATAATTTGAGACACTCAAATCTGAGTGTCTCGTTGTCATTTCTTATTTTCTTTCTCCGCCAAGTACCTCAAATACCTCACATGCTCCAAAGCCTTCTGCTTATCTTCCTCACTTAGCTTATCCAGCTCGTAGAAGAACAAATTTTCGACTTCCGACAACTGCCTTTCCTTCTTGTCGGAAGGGGAGGGGTCATCTGTACGACCAAGAAGATAGTCTATATTAACATCAAAATAATCTGCGAGTACATTTAAAGTGGAAGTATCAGGATCTCGCTCCCCTTTTTCGTAGTAACCGTATGCCTGACGAGTGATCCCGAGCATTTTTGCCATATCAGCTTGTGTTTTCCCTTTCTTATGTCTAAGTTCAAACAATCTCTTTGCTAACATGACAACCCTCCATAATCGATAGTAAGTAAATTATAGCGCAACAAAATGTTTCATCAAATGCTAGTAACAAAAAGTTACTAAAATATATTGACAGTAACTATAAGTTGCATATAATTAATCTTGAAGGTAACAAATAATTGCATTAGGAGGTGAGTTTCTTGGTAAGAGATTGGCTTCTAACCCAACGTGATAATTCAAAAATGAGCCAAGAAGAAGTAGCATATAAAGCTGGGATTACGAGACAGTATTATGGGATGATCGAAAGTGGTGCTCGTAAACCTAGTGTTGAAGTTGCCAAAAAAATCGCCAATATTCTTGGATTTAACTGGACTCTTTTTTTTGAGAATGAATGCAACTTAGAGTTACTAGAAAATCAAAAGCCAGCATGAAAGGAGAACAACCATGATTAAACCACCCAAAGGCATCGAAGTCCATCGGGTGTTTGAGCCTGATATTGAACGTATGGTGCACGCGCTAAAGGTTGTATTGGAAGCACCACCTGCCAATTCAGAGCAAGAGACCCAAGTAACGGATGCGGCTGCAAAGGAAGAATCTGCATAGGACAAGTTTATAACAGGAAGGGTAGTGAATATGCAAGATCTTCCCATCAAAGTGGATCTGGTTCATGGAGCTGATGGTTTAGAACTTCAGGAAATCATTCAATCATTATGGTTTCGAGCTAAATCCATACAAGAAGCAAATCCTTTTTTATCATCTTATTTGATCAAAGTCGCTGAGAAGCACGAAAAGCTTTATCAAGAACGGCAGAATGTTTTGCTTAAAGTATTACTCACTAAAACAAAGGAGTGAATTGTTTCTCCATGCAAATCCCTGCACACCTTTTACAAGATCGCTACTGGAAACCAGTGTTATATCTGTTTCAAAAGCATCCCAAACTATCACAGTGTTTTCATGAGGATTATTTTGATTTGAAGGATGAGCGAATTAAGGCTCAAACACTGAAAGCAGATTCCCGTTTCTGGTCAAATGGTGAAAAAATTATGTTGGGGCTAGCCCTTCATTTATACAACGAACGATATAAATTCAATCTGAGTGATATGGATAGTCTTGATCCAATTAACCTGGAAATGGCATTACAAGCGATAAAATTAAGATTTTTACGGTGATGATCCTATAGTAGTGTGCGGTAACAGATGAAATTTGACCTTTCCGAACTTCAACGCGAATAATAACCGGTTGCGTACACATAATCGAACATACATTCTGTTTTTGGTCGGAGACTCGTCTCCGCACAGGCAGTACAGAACTTCCTGTAGTGTCTGTGGGTGGACGATGTTCCATCCGTGTTCCTTGAAAAATGAGTGTGATTTACTCTATATTGGCCCGAATGGCTATGAATTTTTCTCATAGCCTGTATGAAGGAGACAGTGGCCGTGAATGGCTCTGGTGATGCTTTTTCAAGAGTTGCCATGACCTGCTTTGCACGAGCGACAAAGAAAAAGCCTCTCACTAATCCCCGGGTGGCTCCGGTACGGCGTTGCGAAGACCCAGTGAAGAAAATCAGCTTGATAACATTGATTTTTTTCCGGCGAGCGAATGGGACAGAACTCCTAGCTGTTTCCGATAATTCTCATTTTGACTTTCATCCAGTTTTTTACTGGTTTTAGCAGGGGTTTAACCCTGCGCAGGCGGTATTTTCATCATTTCTGTACTGCCTGCGGAAGGTTAAATTCTCATATCAGTAACAAAAGGGGGTGGATCAAATGGACTATAAAGAATATTTTCAACAGCAAGGTTACAATCCGATCGCAATAACAAGGATGGTTGCAGATACCGAAAGGTATGTTTCGGGTTTGGAGAAATCTCTAAACAGGAAGCTTTCAAATACCGAAAAAAGAAAGCTTGCATGGCTGGCCACATGGGATCAAGAGACAGTAACCGTTTTTCATCGCATTTTTGCTGAGCTTTCCGATAGAAAAAGTATGAAAAGTAAAAACCAAACCAGATACGACAGAGAAAGATAAAGGGTAGCTTTTTGGCTAATAATTTGGGGGGGATGAAAGTTAATGAAAATCAATAAGCGAACCATTTCAATCTTATTTTTCCTGTCCAGCGCCCTCTCTGCGGGGGCTATTTATTTGGGGTACGACTATGTGAGAACATCAGCGGCCGAGGCTCAATATACCAGTGTATTGGCAATCAAAGAAGGGAAGCTCCTTCAAGCCTATACCCCCATTATTCAAAGCGATCTGGTTTATAAAAAAATTCCAGTAAACCAATACGCTAAGGGAATGCTTGTCAATCCCGAAGACGTGATTGGGAAAACAACGTGGCTTCCAATAGGAGAAGGGGAGCCCATTTTTGATTGGAAGCTTACCGATGGGAAGCTGCTGCCCCAAAAGGATGAAGCACGGTATGAGATTCCGTTGACCGACTTTACGCCAATGAGTGAAATTCGTCGCGGGGATCATGTAAAGGTTTGGGTGAAATACCGGCCTATGAATGAGGAACACTTGGAAGAATTGGGAGAACCAAAGTTCTTTACCAAAACGAACGATTCGGCAGATATGCTATTTACCTCGCAGGTTGTGGCAGTGAAGGACGGGGCGGGGGCTGAAGTGTTCAGCTTATCACCACCACAGGCAAGTACCCAAGCCTTTGCGGATCTTATGGATAACCAACAGGTATCTTCTACTGCACAAAATCGCTTGACAGAAACATACCGAGGACAGCCTGACACGATGCCAGCCCGATTGATTTTCAACTGGACAGACAAACAATTTCAGGCGTTCGTTGAGGCCCGGAAATACGGTGATGTTCAAATCGGTGTTTATCAGTATTACAAACAAGAAGAGCTGGAAAAAGCCATGCGACAGGGGGAAGAGTAATGTATCTGGTGTTGTCAGCAACGAAAAACGACTACTTTTTACCGCCTGGCTCTGCTGCTCTTCATACACTCTCGTATGATCATTTTCTGCAATCGCTTCGGCAGTATCAACCGTCGAGATTGATCGTCTCGGCAAGCATGATTGAAAAGCCTGCATGGCATTGGATTCCGGAAACGGTGTCTGCTATGTCAGAGGAGCAATTTTTGTTTATCCTTTCGGCTAATGAGATGGATAGGTATCTACTGGAGCAGGTTCTCTTAACGGTAAAAGGGCGGGTCATTTTACTTGCCCCCAACATGACCAATCAGGAGATTCAATCGGTATTAGAAGGAAACGGGGCTCTTATTCGTCACTCGGTTCAACCTGGCTATGTTATCACCCTGGTGGGTACAGGGGGATCGGGAGTGACGACCTTTCTGTACTACTTTTTACTGTGGCTACATCAGACCTTTCCGTCCCTAAATGTCTTGGCGGTTGATTTAGGACGAAAAAGCGATCTGGCTGCCGTTACGGACGCACTCAACTACCAACTGCGGGAATATCGGGCAGTTCTGCAGCGGGATGATGAGGAACTCGACCTGGTGGCCAAACCGGTATTCCAGAATATACGCGTTGTTAACGCTGTGGGAGACTGGAACATTCAAGAGCTCTCTCGATTTCTTGACTATAGCCGAAAGAACTACGATTTAATCCTGCTGGATCGTGGATTTCTTCAAACCAATGACGCCGACTGGCCGTTTTTAAAAAAGGAAAGCGATGAAAGTATTCTGGTTGTCCGACCAGATGCGTTTTCACTTTCCTATGCCAAAAGAATCGCCTTGCAGGAAAGAGAGGAGAACATCCGCGTCTTGTTGACGCACTTTCAACATGGTTTTGTAACCACGAAAGAAGTGGAGGCTTTTCTTCGCATGCCGATTATGGGGGTGTTTTCGTATCAGAAGTACCTGATTCCTACCGATCTGAGAATCAGTTCGATGGAACTAAATAAACGAATGAAAAGGGATTTCCAGTCACTAGCATGGGCAACAGACAAGCTACAATACGTGACAGGGAGTGGCTTTTGGTCTAGGATCACATCATTCATGGCGACAGGGAGGGAAAGTGGTGCTCGTGAAAGAATCGATGGAAACCGTTCTTAAAATCGTTCGGGATCATTATTCAGAGATGATCGATGTGCCGCGGGAAAAACGGGATCAAATCTATGATTGGATCAAGCTTGTGGAAAAAGGGAATGAGGATGCGAAGAAAAAGCTTATCACGGATGTGGAAACCTACTTGAATGGGCGTGGAATCTTTCTTGATCAGTCAATCTACCCCGGAACGACTCCATACGAGAGTGTGGTTTACGCAACATATGGACTGGGAGTCTATGACGCTGTTATCCATCTGAGTCCATTTGTAGAGTCCGTGCTGATCGCGGTTGGCCAGCCAGTTCGTTATTACGAAAACGGGAGAAAGAAACCGTATTTTGGATATGTTCCAACAGATAACGAAGTGGAGGCTCTACAGCGGAAGCTTCAGGAAATTACGGGAGCGTCCTTTCACAGATCCCAGCCTTTTTTGTCCGGGTTTATTGAAGAGACAGAGACACGGATACAGATGTACATGCAGCCGTTTTCTTACGAAAGAGATATCATCACGCGCCGTTTTGTGACGAAAAGCTTTTCCCTTGATGACATCAAGATGGACGAGCGTGCCCGTGAATTTTGCAAACAAGTCGTCAAGGGGCGGCTCAATGTAGCAATTGGGGGTGGGCAAGGTACCGGGAAGACACAGCGGCAGATTAGTATGCTGATGATGAAAGATCCGGAGAAAGATACAATTACAACTTTTGAATCAGAGCATGAGTTACGATTGGCCAAGAAGTGGCCCGGAAATGTATTTGCTCTCCAGTCGATTGAGGATTTGGGCTACCTCTTTGATAACACCTATCGCCATATTTTTCGTAATAACTCGGAAACGATTGTGTTCGCGGAGGTACGTTCAGAAATTGAAGCTCATTATGCTCTGTACTCGTGTTTACGTGGCGCCGATGCCACCTATTTTTCCATTCATTTGCGGATTCCGGAGCCGGGAGCAGCTGTCAGGACGTTTGCCAACATGGTCAATGCGTACCGCCAAGATCACATGGTGAATGTATATCGTGATATTGCTGCTGGCGTGGATCTCTTCTGGCTTCTTGCCAATGACAACGGCGATCGGGTGGATGAAGCCATCTTTATCCCAACGTTTAACGAGGGATATGTTACGGAGAAAGGCGATTATGTTCCCGGACGAGAAGGGTTCAAGATGTTAGCTCAGTATGACCGAGCCAAAAAGGAATTAGTATGGACAGGAGAGATGTTACCCCCAGAGAAGGTTGAGCGCATGATCTATCCCCCTGGCGAGGCTGATCTGGATGTTCTGCGTGAATTGCACCTGACGGATTACAGGAGGATGATCTGACATGTTGTATCTCTTTTCGGCTGCTATCTTGGTAGCCATCATGCTTGTTTGCCTCGTTTTACTGTTTCAGCCTAATCTGCGAAAGCCGGAATCGAACTGGAGGAAGTGGAAGCGAAAAGGAAACGAGTTTCTTGAAAAAGACAAGAGATTCAGTGAGAAGATGAGGGTCATGCTCACCATACTAGGTGGCGGTCAGCACCCAATTATGGATTTACTGACGCTGTTTGTCCTGTCCATCGCGGCAGGTGTTGTTTCCATGTTAACCACCATGAGCGTGGTTCACCAATTTAGCGTAGGATTTCTCTTTGGCATTGTTGGTATGGGGATGCCTTATCTGGCTGTCGTCTATTGGTATCTCAAAGTCACCTCAAATGCGCGAAAAAAGTTTCTGTTTTTTGTCCAGGAGTATCTTAATACGTATGTTTATCATGGGAAAGTCATCACCTTGGCTTTTAAAAGGATGGGAGACAAATGTCCTCCTGAGTTTCGCAGTATCCTGACGTATTTGAATATTCGCCTTTCTGACTCGTCTCCGTTCGATGAAGTGATGTGGGAATTTGCCGACATTTTGCGGCTGGATTGGGCGACTGACTTTGTATACATCGTAATATCGGGCCAAAGGGGAGATACCAAAGATATTGAGAAAGCATTGAACGGGCTCATTGTGGATCTTTACAATGCCAAGAATGTGGATGAAGAAAGGAGATCCATCACCCGTATGGTTTCATGGTTTATTCTGGCTCTCATGATTTGCTGCCCCTATTTCATTGTGCTCAACATGGAGTTTTTGCCGGCAGCCAAACGGATCTATTTTCAAACGCAGGCTGGCTTAAATTTCCTTGCTTTAGGCTCTTTGACATGCTTTTTGTGTTATGTTGGTTCTCTCATATGGGCGAAAAAAGGAGAACGCTTATAACGGCGTTCTATAGGAGGGAAGGATGTGTTTCAACTATGGTGGAATGAGATAACATCTCGATTGCCTGATTGGTCTTGGTTGACTTCGCCGGAAAGTGAAGCAATCTGGTTGGCTGTTTTGATTGGAGCATTATTCTCGTTTACCCTGTTCTTTCTCTTATTATGGTTGGTACCATCAAGGAAAAGAACAAGTCTTCGCTCTGTTTTTGAGGCGCAATTACGATTGTTACGAGAAAAAATACAAGCAGGCACAACCAAACGAATCGGAAAAAACAAATGGGAAGGAAGGTATTTCGAGAAGTTTGCAAGTTTGGTTCACCAGGCTGGCAAACCGTATGGAATCGAACCGGTCGAATGGTGGTTTATCATCTTTAGCGGCGTTATCTTTACCGTTGTAGGTGTATTTGGCCAGATGATCATTGATTTGTTCCTGTTTGGAAAAAAGAGTTTTCCGTTGCTGTTTTTTACGATTTCCTTGCTTCTATGTGTAGGATGGCCTCTCCTATACCTGAAATGGAAAGCAAATAAACGCCGAACGATTTTGTTTTATGACTTACTGCGGGCGATTGGTCGTTTAAGCGAACTGTTAGACTTCCACATTTCCCATTATGAACTGGTTCGTCGTTCCTTGATAAGTACTCGCAAACTAAAAGAGTATATTCCGCGCCTAGACGAATGGAATGCCTCTCCGAAGGATGCGTTGCAAAGGATGGAAACTCAGATCGGATTAAAAGAAGGAATCCTTCTCACCAATACGATACGGTATGCGATGGAGAACACGATTGAAAGCACGAAACTTCACCTTGTCCGACTGGAAAATAGCTTACGAATCCTACGGCAAGAAGAAGAGAGAATACGAACGAAAAGACTGGAATTGGGATTTTCCGTTTGGATCATTCCCCCATTTGTGATCGCATTTGTTTGTCTGGCCTTTCCGTGGTACCGGTATTTTCTCGAAATGATGGAAGGGCTTATGTAGAGGGGGATTCCTCCCTCTTTTTTATAACCACCGGAGGAGAGGATATTCATGATTGAAAAATCAATCGCTGTGTTGATGTTCCTTGTCTTTTCCATTGCGTTCATTTACACCGTATTCACCCAGATGGGAGCAGCGATAGGAGGTGAGTATAACAAACCGAATACCCCAAGTTTGAAAAAGGAAGTTGTAAAAACCATGACGGAGATTCTGCCAAAATAAGATGGGAAAAAGAAGGGATGAAAGAAAATGATTCAAGCGATTTTTGGATTGCTTTTTATGTTGGTGATCGGCCTGGTGTTTGCTTTTCAGACGGGAGAGGAAGGAGTGGCTACCAGTGGTCGGAACCTGGGGCAAAAAACGAGTGATCAGATTACGAGCATTTCTGCCGACCCGAAAAGGGGCACAGTAGAGATCCCGGCCTTGAGTCACAGCAAAGACAAAGAAATCGATATCGTGAAGTAACAATGCCGTACGTAATCGCGTCCCTGATCTCCTCGATTGTGGTCGTTGTGATGTTTGGAGCAGCGTTTCAGCAAGAAGGGGCCACTTCCTTGAAGGAGAAACATGATGATCGGGTGGTTCACGTGGTGACGGCCTCACTACGGCGGTAAGGGGGAGGAAACATGTCAAACTACCTGTCGCTTTTGCTGTGTCTCATCGTGCTGGTGATCATACTTACGATAGGCTTTGTGAGCTACAAGTATTCAGAAGAACAAAGTGTGGTTCGATCCGTTTACGAACAACTCTCGCATGAAATGGCTGCTGCCGGGTATCTCGATCCGGCAGTAGCTGCCTATTACCAAGAGTTTTTACGGAAGAAGGGTTTTGAACAAGACACGCCTTTTTTCTATGCTTCTCATACGAACCCGGCCAATCGGGCGGAACGACCGCGTTATGGTGAAGTTCTTTCTCAAAAGAATTTTGTTGAGTTGTCGGTTCAAGTGAAGCCAAGCTTTTCGACTCAATTGGTATCGTTTTTTCGTACAGGAGAGGCAACATTAACATTCAGGAATATGCGAGTGAGTCAATATATACCCGAGGAATGATGAGAAATGGTCACAATGGTTTCCATACTGATTGTATGTGTATTTGTGATCGCCATAGGTGCTTACAGCTTTTGGGGAGATTCGACAGCGGTTAATCCAAATGTCATCTCCTTTTTTGATCAGCTGCTGGAGTTTTTTAGTAACTGGGGGACTGGAGGATGAGTAACCTTATCGCCACGTTATTGGTGGTGGTTTCCTTAATTCTTGTTCCTGCGGGCTTTATGCAGGTGCATGTGGTTCAGCAAATAAAACAGGAGTTGCGGACGATACAAGCAAACGCTGTCATGAAAGTGGCGGCGGAAGGAACCATTACACCTGCAAATGCGAAAAAAATGATTGAGAATTTCATCCAAGAAGAGATCCAAACGAAAGACTATCGGCTAAAAGCTGTAGACGTTACGGTTGCTGTTGAACGGGTGGGGGGATTGAGTGAGGGAGAGTTGACATACAAAGATGAGTTTAAAGTCACACTTGGATATCCGAAGCCCCCTCTTTCATCGTTCTTTTCGACGGCGAAAGATTTCTCCTTTGTTATGTATGGAACGATGGAGCCGTTCCCGTACGATGTACAATCGTAAGGGGGTGAACTATGCCAGTACTGCTCTTTGGGTTGTTTTCGGTGTTGTTTCTGCTGTTTCCCGGTATGATGGTAATGGACACGGATAACATTACCGGTAAGCAGATGGAAGTCCAGAGGTTGATAGACAATGCCAACCATCATGCCAGCTTTGCGATTATCGAAGAAGAAAACGCGCAGGGAAGTGTGGAGCTGAATTTTGACGAGGCCATGCAACGTTTTCATCAACGGATGCTCCAGAATGGTGTATATACGTGGGATGGAACAAAATATCTGCCGGGGGAAAAGTCGATTACAAAATCACCCGTGTATGTTTCCCATCGTTACTTGGACTATCTGCAGTGGGAAGGAAGCTACAAAATGATTGTCCAGTATAAAGGTTCATCACTTCTGGAGTCTTCCTTTACAAAAGTTGCAGACCAGGGTGCAACGCTTGAAGTGGAGATCCGGGATCATAAAGGGAATATCTATACTTTGCCGCCCAAGATTGTAAACGGACCCTCCCTTATATCAGTGGCCGTGGTGGATGATGAAGGGCTTGGAATTGCTGGTAAGCATACTTTCCCTGTCCTGAGTGTACAGGAAGTGAAAAGATAGGGCGGGACAGAAAAAAATAGTCTGATGGGGGAGTATTTAATGAAGGAAAAGATAAAGAAGGAAAAGATAAAAAGGCTGAGTATCCTTGGTGGTATGCTTGTGATCATAGCTGCGGTATCGTTTTGTGGAGGAATGCTGGTTTCGGGTAAGTACGAAACGGGTACAGCCTTTGCAGATAAAGGTGATGTAGAGTGGGCAAGGTCAGTCGGATATATCAAAGACAGTATCGATCCCAAAGCAGAAATTCCACAAGCGGAGTTTATGAAGATGGTAATGGAAGAGTACGGGGAGAAGCAGGGCGGCCTTCGCGTTCCGACAGGGGCAGAGAACCATTGGGCCTCCGAGTATTACGCGCTCGCCCAGGCAAAAGGCGTTATCGACTGCTCCTGTCAGATCAAACCGGATTTTCCACTCACGCTGAAAGAGGCGGCTAAATTCGTGATGCTGGGGATCAATCGCAAGGGGAATGAGCAGGTTGTTTCCTGGGAGGAAGTCGAGTCCTGGGCGAAACCTGCAGGGGATGCCGAGCAGAATATTACGTATGAGCAGGCAGCCTCTTTGATCAGGAAAATGGACGATATTTATACCGAGAAGGAATGGAAAGTGGAGGGGATTTAACATGAAACGATTTTTAAACCTATTGGTTGTCTCGTCATTAGTCGCCGGCCTGGGGTTCTTTGGCCACGGTGTAAAGGCTGCAGAAACCGTTAGCAGCTCCACAGATGAGATTAAGGTTGTCGTAGAGGGGAAAGAGGTTGAATTTCCTGATGCCAAGCCTTATCTCGATCTCAAAACCGGCAGGACGATGGTGCCGGTGAGGTTTGTGAGTGAGGCACTCCAAGCGAATGTGAAGTGGGATGGAACAAAAAATATGGTCACGATGGAACGACAAGGCACCAAGATTTACTTGGTGGTTGGCGAAAACACGGTTGATATAGATGATCGGACTGTTCGTTTGGACGCACCTTCCGTATTGAAAGATTGGCGCACCTTCGTTCCTTTGCGGTTCGTCAGTGAAACCTTTGACCAGAAGGTAGATTGGGATGCAGATAATAAAATCGTAACGATTACGCCGTTGCCGGATGAGGATATTCCATTTAGACCAACTATCAAGCTAATGCCGGTTGATCCATTGGCTCAACCAGCTATGGAATTGGTCGCCAAGAAAGCAAGAATTGAAGGAAATGTATTTATTACAGAGATGCCTAAAATCCCTGATGGCTATAGTGTGAATTTTAACTATAAAGATCAAAGTGACGGGGTGTATGGTGTCAGAGAATATGATATCAAGCAAATTGAGAAAAAGTACAAGGCAGGTGAAACTGTACGGATTCCCTTTTATGGTAAAGGGGGGTATGTTTCATTTTCAATGTTCAAAGGAGTTCAGGGCGTTGGGGGAGTGAGTATAGATGTTCCCTCACTTGATACCTATTGGTTAAATGAGAGGCACAAATGAGAAGAGCAGTTCATATAATTTTAGCTATTACCCTCTTTGTTTCATGGGTAGTGAATTTTCCAAGTGTGACCTTTGCAACCGGTTCACCTGATTATGGGGGATACCCATATAGCTTGAATATAGCGGATGCAGTTTTATTTTATGGGGATTTAAGCCCAACGGGATTGGGAAATCCAGATCAAAGAAATGCCAAGGCGTTATGGCATGAGGAAAAATTTTCGTTGAATGGCGGGCCAGCTGGAAATACCATTAACGGCGTTACTTTTGACCTTCAACCGGATTCTTCAAAAGGGGATGGAGAGTGGGATCTAAGCAGGCAGTCTGGTTACAACGTTGTTCCATGGGAATATGGAGCCATTAAGAAAGTAGCCGATGCAACCAATGGAAATGCTGATTGGATTTGGAATAACGGAAAAATCAATCCTATTCTAAAACAATATAGAGTAAATGGTAGAGAATACTGGGTTGATTTTGGCGGACTCGTTCGTTTAAGTGGCGGGGGAGGTTTCACAGAAACCAGGGTTGGTGACGGCGTGAACAGACCGTTGTTCAGTACCGTATGGAAGACCACTCCGAAGCCTGTCTATAATTCAATTACCCTAAATGGGACACCCGTTGTTTCCAATTCAACGGTAACAAACCAGCTCTATATAGCTCAAGCAGGTAAACCCATTAATGTGGTTGTCAATACGACTACCTATGGCAACAACGGAACCCATAACACATTAAAAACAGCAATTGATTCTAAAGCGGAGCCTAGTTTGGGGGGTACTTCAACCGAAATCGCCTATGGAGCTGCGCCGTACTCCTGGAAGTTCACGATCAGCGATCCTGCCCTGCTAAAATCAGGCGATACACATACGCTTACTTTTGAGGCGCGGGATGACTATGGCCGATCCACTCCTATTGAGATCAAGTATAAGGTGGATTCGACACAGGACTGTACGGTTTCGGTGAACGCCACTTTGCAGATATCGGGTCAATCCAATAAGTCCATTCCCAGCGAGGGAGAGTACAAGCTGCCGGCTGGAGTGAACACGATCACGCTTTCGTTTCCCCATTCCGGAAAGCTGATGATAGACGGGAGCGAATATAAAGGTAGTGGAAACACCTTTTCGAACATTCTCATCAAAGGCCCCACGACGTTGTTTTATAAGTCTGATGATGGGAAAGAGTGCTGGACAAAAGATATTATTCCCGAAGCGCCACCCGTAGCCGAGTGCGATCCAGCTCAATCCAAGCTATCACTTCATGTATGGATTTTCGGCAGCAAGACAAGCCGGGACGTTACAATGCCAAGTGGCAGCCCAGGTTATGCCTTGCCGACAGATGTTAATCTCATTTCCGTGGAAGCTCCAGGCTCCCAAAAAGGATCTTTCTATCTCAACGGTGTCCTGGTCGCAGAGAATGTCGGCTCCTATGATTTTTCCGTAAGCCGCAATGATGCGATCACGATCAAGTACGTCAGCAAAGACGGCAGGGAGTGCTGGATCAAGACCTTTGTATGGGATGGACAAGTGAGCTGCCCAATCGTTTACCAAAACGCCAAAAACGGCAAGCAAATCTCTGACGGATCGACCATTGAGGTAGACCTGGGCGGCAGCCTCAACCTGTTTGCCCGTTTTCGGGATACAGATGGATCGATGGCAGATGCCTACGTGTATTGGGAAGTGTACCGGCCGGGAGACTCTACACCTGTTGTAATGGATATGGTTTGGGAAGATAAAATCCGGACTGTTCCTACTAACAATCTGAAGCTGCCGGCAACCGGCTTTGATGATCGATCGATCGTCTTTGACAAGCCAGGCGGCATTTACCGGATCAAGTTACGATACGATGGCCAATACGAAAGGGAATGGCAGGATTGCCATTGGGAAATTACAGTTAAGGTTGTCGGGACGACAGAAAACATCTGTAAAAATTCCGAAATCCAAGCTTGGGATAGTTATCAAACTGAATTGCCCATGTCCAAAGATGCCAATGGAAACTATTCCTTAACCACACTACCTGGAAATTCTACCATTTCCTTTGTGGCACAGTATGATAAGAAAAATATCCCAGCGCCGGTATGGACATTGACAGACGGTACAGGCAAAGTGCTGAAATCGACAACCAATATTACTAATTTTGACTACAAGTTTACAGATAAAGGCACGTACACCTTAACGGCTAAATATCAAATCAACTCATCCGTTGGGGTCATTGACTGTAGCAAGACCGTCACCATCAATGTCAAAACGATTGACTGCGAGGAAATATTCTTTCATGCAACAGTGGACGGCAAGGATACCCGCATCCAGGGATCCAGCCCTTACACTATCCGGATTGAAAGAGGACAAACGAATGAATTAGTCTTGCAAGCGGTCTATCCGCAATCCAACGTCACCGTTACAGGGGATTGGGTACTCAAGAAAAACGGGACAACGCTCCGGACGGTCGTAGGCAAAAATCCGTTCTCCCATACCTTTGACGATAAGAACGATGCTGTCTACACCCTGGAGGTCACAGTCTACGTGAACGGCGAACCCTGCCGGAAGACATTCCAGATTGAACTGAAAGGGCTGAACTGTTCGGATATTAGCTTAAATATGACAAACTCGGCCTATGGGTTTGCCAAAATTGATCTTCCCAACGGCGGGAAAGAGAAGATCGTTGGCGATAAGGTGGACGTAACCTTCTGGCTGTCCAAACAAGGAGATCGCAATCAGTACATCAACGCGGTTTGGAGTGGTCCTTTCCCGAACGCAGCTCCTGATAAAAACAAAGAGTACACAATGACCGGGCTGCAAAAGGGAAGTTACACTGTCACAGCCAGGGTAGACGATTCGCGATATCCGTCACTCAATGAGTGTACCTTCACCTTTACGGTTGAGATTACGGATCAGAAAGATTGTTCCAGCATATATCTGCATCTTGCGGACTCCGTAAGTGGAGGTTGGACCCACAACGTTGATGGGAAAACGATTTATCTCAAAGGCAACAGCGTGACATTTGGATTGCTCCTGGGGGTTGATCCCAATCGCCATGAAGGAACGACACTAGAAGCTGATTGGACGGGTCCACGTCCAAGCGACTTAGAAGGCTTTGGGTATGCATTAATGAATGCCCCGCCAGGAACGTACACCATCAAGGCCGTGGTAAACGATAATAACTTTCCATCATCCAAAGGGTGTACCTATTCAGTAACGGTCGTGATCTCAGACGACGCTTCTCCGCCTGATCCGCCGCCCGGAGGAGAGATAGATGGCGGGCAAGTGAAAATCAAAATCTACGACTCGGAAAACCGTCTGCTGGTTAGTCAGTCTGACGGAGTCTGGGAACAGGAACCGGCCAGAATGGAGGTTGTCATTGATCAGAACAAAATCGACGCGGCCTTTACCGCCATTGACGCTCAGATTAACACGGCGATTCAAAACAAGGTCAGCGAGCTGTACAGCAGGTATTCAGGTGCCGAGTATGAGAACGTACAAGTCGCGGCCAACCCGCCGAATTGGAGCGGCAAAACGAGCGGCGGGACAATCTGGCCAAGCCTTGAGTTGCGAGTAACCGGCCCTGGCCAAGATCAACGGTTTTCGCTGAATCCAAAGCAAGCCTCCCAATCCAATACGTATACCGGGACGACCGTACCTACACAGACGACCTGGCGGCAGACGCTGCAATCAACGAAATATACGGCTGCTGTGGAACCTTTCTCGATACAGGTGCCCTATCAGGTTGACTTTGTTGTAAGTTACCAGAAATGCGTGACGAACAACGGCGATGAAAACGGCGATCCGCCGGAAAGGACGTGTACACTTGGTGCGGATGCAGATCAGATTGCTGGCCTGTTTGAAATCATCGTGAAGGGAGATGAAACGCAGTTTGAGGTGTTTGAACCAAACGCAAAAGGCATTCTCCTTCACACACCAGAATGGATAGAACGCCATGCAAAAGACCGATATAAAAATGGTAACAATCACTTCTACGCCGGTGAAGCGATTTTGACTCATGTCGTGTTTGAAGATCGACATAAACACCCTGTTTCAGGTAAGTATCCGGTTATTACAGCTGCGTCTGTATGGATGAAAGAACGAGGCGGGTGGAAGTCCAATTATTACACGGATTTACAGAATACGCTTGATCTGCAAAAACGTACGGTAAAAACACATGAGATCCGAAATACCCAATATATTCAAGCCCCGATGTATATGGTCGATTATACTAGCGATTACGTGCAGAAATCGATCATGCCGATTTTACGAAAGAAAAACTTGCTGTACAACAATGAGACGAAGGAGGTATGGGCTGGCCCACTGGTGACTGTTGGGAAAGCG
>NZ_HE978557.1:9936-20212 GCF_000311785.1 Brevibacillus massiliensis | reverse complement strand
GCCGCGAGGTGCCAAAGCGAGCGCGACGATCTACAGCATCATCGAAACGGCGAAGGAGAACGGCTTGAGCCCGTTTGCATATCTCACGTGGTTGTTTGAAGAGCTTCCTCAGCTTACAGATCCGAAAGATCCCGAGGCGCTGGACAAACTACTCCCTTGGTCGAATTCACTGCCGTCAACCTGCCGGATGGTTCAATCATAGATTACCAGAGTCCCCATCGAATACATAGGTGGGGACTATTTGACGCTTACGGGAAAGCAGGCCAACGAGAAGCTAGTGTGGTAACCCACACCAAACAGGGGTCAGGGGGATATAAGAGTATTACAGATTTC
Organism: Brevibacillus massiliensis; assembly: GCF_000311785.1. GTDB lineage: Bacteria > Bacillota > Bacilli > Brevibacillales > Brevibacillaceae > Brevibacillus_C > Brevibacillus_C massiliensis. Next base: position 19,879 of record NZ_HE978557.1, on the reverse strand, counting down.
GGAGACGTACACCGGGGGTTACAGCGCACGTCATCACCGTATGGAGACTATACGAATTACTATAGTCAAACTCCATATAACGTGTATGTGAACGTCTCTTTCAAATTCGGAGTACAAAAGGGATACAACCCGTACAACAAGAACTCGTTAAAAGGTCATGATGAAGGAGATTACAAACTTCCGGTATATATTGTGGGGAATGCGGCAGAATGGCAAGCATACAGAACGATCTATCAATAAGTCAAAAGGGCTGTTGGGATAATCCTGACGGCCCTTCTTGTTGAAAAAGGAAGGTGATTGGATGATGATCAAATGTCAAAAACATAGCGAAAGCAACCAGGCGGTGAAAAGAAGACAAGTTAGGACAACTGCAAGACATGCAACGGGCTTGAAACCCGATCAGGAGCAGGAATATATAACATCGAAAGAAGTTTTTCAGCCAATACTGCGGGTGGAAATTAAAACAGGTGCAATCCTGATAGACAGACGCAAAGACACTTACTGGACCTTGAGGGGTGGCCATGATCGAAATGATTAATATGATTCCGCAGGCCATTGTCGATCTGCAGAGCAAAAAGGTCGTCATGCAAGAATGGTTATGCCGCCCCACGCAACAATCTGTCCAAGAATTTTTTTCCGTTGAGGATGCGGAAACCCTTTGGGAACGTGAAAAAATGTGTATCAAGACAGCAATGTGCATTGACAGCTGCGTTCCACGAATGATTAACCTCACCCTATCGTCACTGCCCTTCTTCTTGAAAACATCTTGGAAGTGGGAGGGAGGAGTAGAAATTGTAGAATGGGGGGTAGCAAACCAAGAACAGTTCAATCAGTATGCAGAAAAGTTACACGAACGCGGTTTAACCATCTGGATTGATGATTTAACACCCAACGGATGGTTTTTTTGGAGGGATAAACCGGTTGATGGTTACAAAATTAGTTTTGGGCAAGCGATGAAACAAACAAGATTTTTTCAAGAAGTTAGGAATACGGGGAAGCCTGTAATTCTAGAACGGATTGAAACGAAAGAGATGGAGGTTATGGCCATTCAACTAGGAGGGCAAATGGGGCAGGGATTTTTTTATGAGGATACTTTTTCCCTGTCCAGTAAATTCGTCAGACATTTAGAAAGGGAAGAAAATGATGAATACAATCTCTATTTACCATGTGAAACTGCAAAAGGTTGGCAGTCTACCGTTTGAAACGAAACCCATTCACTTGCCTAAAGATGCAGCTGCTATATTTCAAGCCTACCTGGGGAATTATTGTCATACTGATCGAGAGAACTTCATCGGAATGTATCTGAATACAAAGAATGAGGTGGTAGGGATATCCACAATTCATACCGGAACGTTGAATGCCAGTTTAGTTAATCCTAGAGAAGTGTTTACCGATGCCGTTTTGCATAAAGCGGCCTCTATTATTCTCTGCCACAATCATCCAAGTGGGAACCCATCCCCAAGTAGCGAAGATATAACAGTGACAAAAAACCTGCAGAAAGCTGGAAAGATGCTAGACATTGATGTCTTGGATCACATTATTCTCGGTTATGATCGTTTCCTGTCGTTGAAAGAACAAGGTCTTATAGATCAACCCAATGGCGAGCATGAATTATTATGGGAAAATCGAATGACAAAAGAGTCAGCCCGATTTGCACGTACTTTTGATCTGGAGAGATAACGAAGGAGGAATAACTAATGAGTAAAGTAAGCCTTTATTGTCCAACGTTAGTGGAAGTTAGCCAGTTACCAACGACAAATACCAAAATCCAGGATGTGGTTGAGGCCGTGTCTCTTTTTCGGACGTATGCCGAAAAGTTTCACAAAAGCCATCAGGACGTGATATTGGTTATGCACTTGAACCGAGAGAACCAATTGCTTGGGATGGAAGTGGTTCCCTTGCATGTATACAGGCGACTCCGTGCATCAGAAATATTCTCCGGTGCCATTCTACGGAATGTCAGTGTGATCACGGTGTGTCGATATTGCTCTTCTCATCTCTCAGTGCCAAGCAAGTCTGATCAACGAATAGCATTGCGATTGAGAAAAGCCGGTGAGATTCTTGGAATTGAATTGAGGGACTTCATAATCGTTACCAAGAATCGGTATTTTTCGCTGATGTAACAGGTTGAGCATTGATAACTGGTAACAATAAAATTCTTATAACCGAGGAAAACCTAAAGGGGAATGAGGATGAAACTTTATAGCGAAGAGACTGTAAGGGTTGATGATTGCCAATGTGTATACTGCGGTCATATTTTTAACGGGCGGAACGCTTGCAACGCTGACATGGATTGCCAGATCGTTACCTGCCCAAATTGCGAAAAGGAAATGGAAGTGTCCATATCAGTGGAATACACATGCCATCCAATAGAGGATTGACTCAATGTTGTGAGAGCTGCCTGACGGATCGATGTAGTATGGGCCGGGTCGTCCCGGCCCGTATACACAATACTGTTGAAATGATAGTAAGGGATTTTTACGAAAGGTAGTATGAAAAACACCTTTCTTTCGTTCCTGCGTAATGGATACACCATCTGTATCTATTACGGAGGAGACGAAATTGTCTACCTACTAATTCTTCAATGGAAGAGGAGGATTTTAGTTCATGAAACGGATGCAAGGCGGATTTGACTTAGGAAATAACGCCTTCAAGATGGTTCTGGAAGGGAAACGGATGAAAATTCCCAATGTGGTAAGGGAAGTCCCTCTAACGACAGAGCGAAAGAAAATTAGCAACAACGAAAAAATGGAAAACACGTTTGATGTATTGATACGCTGCCCGCACGTTCCAGAACTTCACGGGAAGCGTTTTTTTGTCGGCAATTTGGCCATCGGAAACGGTGAACATGAGATTGATCCGCAAACGAAAAAGGCGAAGAATCCCCTGGTTTTGGTTCCGTTCCTGGCGGGCTTGGCAGCACAAGCAGGATCGGGACAAGATGAGATTCTGGTCAGTGGGTATGCCGGATTGCCGATGGATGAATATCTGAATTCTGCTCTCAAGGAAGAATACCGTCAGCGACTGAATGGTACTTTTCAGGTTGAATTCATCTCCACAGCGGGGCTTGAGGGATTCTCCGTAAAGTTACATCTTAACATCGAGATTAAACCGGAAGGAATGGCTGTAACACTCCGTCAGATTCAAAAGAATATGGAAAGATGGAAACGGCAGGCGATGGGAGCTATCGATATCGGTGCGTTTTCAACGGACATTTCGGTTTTAGATCGTGATCTTGAACCCATTCCGCAATTATGTCAAGGATTGCAGGTTGGTACTGCGAGTGCGTTGGAGAGTATTCGGGATACTATCAATAACGAATACCGGGTTAATTTCACTCGTCACATGATCGATGAGATCGTCAGAGAAAACGGAAAGATGCAGCTAGGGGTAAGGGAAATCGACATCACCGATATTATCCAGGAACATTTTCGGCCGTATTCCAGACAAATTGCTCAAGCTGTAACAGAGATACTGGAGCATCCAAAAGGAGCTTCTATTGCTCGTTTTTTCATCTTTGGGGGTGGTTCTATTGCTTACAAACCCTACTTGCTGGAATTACAAGAGAGGTCGTACAGTGAGTTTGTATGGCTGGATCAAGACCCTGACGAGGTAATCTTTGAGAATGCCATGGCCTTTTATCTTTTGGCTTGCATGTGATGGGACGTGATGTAATGGTATATCGAGTGTCGTTACGATTACGGTCTTCAGACAAGAAACTGGCAGCCTGGTTAGACGAGCATAAAAACAAAAATGAAGCGATATTGGATGCTTTAAATCAGTTTCTATTTGATGAAGAGAGTCACAACAAGGACTCTGATGGGCCACCATCTTCAAGCGATCCGCCAGAATGGGCAACGGAATTACAACAGACTATGCAGCAATTGCTTCACGCTATCATGCATCTCGATAGCAAAATGAATAGTAGAACGGTAGAGAATCGAACGGCTCACATTGGCTTGCAAGAATCACAATCCGCGGCTGATCATCAACAGGTTACGGAAGAAGAACCCCGTTTCCGTGATTTAGCCAAAGGCATCTTAAATTTCTGATCCAATACTTAGGAGGTGTAGCTATGGCGATCTATCACTTTTCCGCACAAGTTATTTCGCGTTCTGCCGGTCGATCCGCCGTAGCAGCCGCCGCGTACCGTTCCGGTGAACGGCTGCACGATGAACGATATGGAATGATCCATGATTATTCGCGTAAGGTTGTGGCGGAACAGGAGATTATTGCGCCTCAACACGCTCCAGAATGGGTGTATGACCGGGAACGTCTCTGGAATGCGGTAGAGGCTGCTGAGAAACGCAAGGATTCGCAACTGTGCCGCGAGATCAATGTTGCGCTGCCCAAAGAATTGACCGAAAAGGAGCAGCGTTTTCTAGTCATGAATTTTGCTCAGAAGGAGTTTGTTGACAAGGGGATGATTGCGGACATTGCGATTCACCGCAACGACGCAGATAATCCTCATGCCCATATCATGCTAACTATGCGCGAGATTACCCCGGATGGATTCGGGAGCAAAAACCGCGATTGGAACAAGAAAGAGTGGTTGGAGTCCTGGCGTGAACAGTGGGAGCGTCATGCAAACCGTGCCCTGGAACGGGCCGGCCGTGAGGAACGTATCGATCACCGCAGCTTTGAAAGACAGGGTATAACTGACCGGCTGCCAACGATACATGAAGGGCCAAAGGTTCGGCAAATGGAGAAACGGGGTATCGCTACGGATCGGGGCGAAATCAACCGGGAAGTTCGTGAATACAATGCCCAGGTCATATCACTAGAAAGATATCGCGAAGTGCAAAACAAGTGGCGGTATTTCTCTCCGGACGAACGAAAGGCCGTTTTACGGGCTGCAGATACTATACAGCAGTCGATTTTCTCTGTCCCGCCGAGCAACGAGGGACGGCGCGGGCTTGAGCATGTCATACATTTGTCCGACACAGATGTATGACAATGTCGGACAAAGAGAAGACAGCGGTGTATGACAATGTCGGACACTTTTTTTCCTGACCCGCCGTGAAGTGAGGAATGACGCGGTTTTGAGCATGTCATACATTTGTCCGACACAGATGTATGACAATGTCGGACACTTTTTTTCCTGACCCGCCATGAAGTGAGGAATGACGCGGGATGGAGCATGTCAGACATATGTCCGACATTTGCGTGGGAGGTGAGAGGTTAGAAATGTCCGTTACATTTGAGCAGGGGAAACGGAAACGGGAAGAGTTGCGACTTCCGATTCAACATTTTGTTGTTGTAGACGACTGGATTAACAAAATCGGAGTAAATGCTTATATTGCATGGCTACGGTTTTACACTTGGGCAGATCGATCAACTCCAGATCGGGAGGCAGATGTTATTCCAATGGGGATGAAAACCGTCGCGAAAAAACTGAATTGCAGCGAGCCAACGCTGTATAAAACGATAATCCGGCCGCTTTGGAACTACGCTCTTATTGATATCAGAGAGGTTGTGATAAATCGTGTCAAACATAAAAATATCATTGTTTACGAGTACCCACAAAATGACCCTGCTCTTGCTACAAAACCTTTGGAAATGGTAAGGAATTACGAAACGGATTATACGTCGATGAGTCGGGTAAGTGGTCAAAAAGGGGGGGTTAATCGGCATTTAAGTCAAGGATGTGGCTTAAAAAAATGTAAGGTGGGTGGCTTAAAAAATTTTAAGCAGGGTGCTAAAAAAAATTTAAGCGGGGTGCTTAAAAAAAATTTAGCCATTAATGATATTAAATATCTTTCTAATGTTTCAAATAACTCTTTTCATGATTCAAATAAAGATTCTAATCAGTCAGTTAGTCTGCCTAAAGAAATCGTTCAAGTAATTTATCAAAATCAATTAACTGACAGACTTCTTGAAATCGAGTCCGTTTATAACTTGCTACGGAATGAGCCAGGATACACGGATACTAAATTTATTCTCACACTTGGAAAACCTTCTGTCGGAAGGATAGCGAAAGAGAAAACGGCATTCGAGTTTCGGCAATATTTTCTCTCGGCGATGCATAACAACATTGCCGACAAGCAAAATAGTCAGAATCCACGGGTAGTTAGTCATGAGAGGAACATTCTCAGAGACAAACTACCCGCATCTCTTATACGACAGCTCGAGCGTGAGAAGAACGGAGAGAACAAGCCGGTCACACGAAGAAAAGTAATTGATGATCCGGAACTTCGTGCTTTGCTCGAAAAATGCCGTTCCCAAGCGATCAAAAAACTACCCGATTTGGATGGAGTTTCTGAGCCAAATAAGACATCGGCAGACCCTGATGACCGACCATATTAGCATGAAAGGAGAAAGCGTGATGGCCATTTTCCAGCGTAAAAAAACAACCCGAGACCCGCCCGAAGTGTAGCTAAATTCTAAGGCAGGATAAGGGGCGTCCGAACGCCCATCCACACATGACGGGCAAAGCCCGTCAGATTAAAGATTTAAGCATCCGAAAATTGTCGGATTCTCGGACGTAAATTGCAAAAGGCATCGGATAAAGACCTATGAAAAGCCTAAAACAAAGGATTTTTGTAATCCGATTACCGTGGAAAGGGGGATTTTATGCCAAAAGTAACAAGAAAACCTGAATTGCGGTTAACTCTTGATCCTGAGATTTATAACGCTTTAATGGTTACTGCACGCCAACGAGGGGATACATTGAATAATCATGTGAGGAAAATCCTGCAAAGTTCAATTTCAAGGGATGCCGCTGAGAATGGGATTGATTATGTAAGCCAAATTATTCGCCAAACCATCCGGGATCTTCTAAGACCGGTTGAAGAACGGCTGGCCAAAATCAATGCCAAAACAGCTATCACTTCTGGAACAGCCATGTATATGGCCATGCAAGTCATAGAAGAGGCAGGTTACGATTCCCACGGAGTATATCAGCAAGCAAGAAAAAAAGCTGCTGCTTATTTAGCCGAAAAAGAAGGTGGTGATTAATGAGCACCCGCTATGTATCGGTTGGACTCAATAGCCCACTCGTTGTCAAACTGGGGTTCTATAAGCCCAGCAAAACCAATTCGCAGAAAAATGCAGCTCATATAGACTACATCACTCGTTCAGGGGCTATAGCGAAGGAAAACGAGTATTCACAGGAGTGGGAACATCGTGATGAATTGTTGGGAACCGCCGCTGGACACGCCAAATATGCGGCTGAACGGCCAGGCAGCCACGGCTTGTTCAGTGAAAATGGTCCTGTTAGCAAGGATGCGATCAAGAACGAGTTAAAACGACACCAAGGAGTTGTCTGGCGCATGATTGTGAGCCTAAATGGTGAAGACGCCATTACCCTTAACATGGGCAATCGTAAAGCGTGGGAGGAAAAGGTACGGGCTTCCATGGCTGACGTAGCAAAGTCCATGAGTATTCCTATAACAAACCTACGCTGGGCAGCAGCCTTTCACAGAAATACAGATAATCCACATGTCCACATCATGCTTTGGGAAAAGAAACCCAATCGAACCAAAGGCAAACTTTCGAGAAAGGAGATGATGGATACACGCCGAGCATTTGCAAGGGAACTTTACGGAGAGCGCAGGATGCAGCTGTCAAGACTGAAGACCGTTGAGCGCGATCTGATCCGCGATCTTGTAAAAGATGACGTAAGCGCACTCGTGAAACTAAGAAAGGAATTGGCAAAGGAAAGGGAGCAAGTCAAATTAGAACTGAAATTGGCGGGGCAGGAAAGAAGAGGAATTTCGCCAACTGTTCCGAAGACCATGGTGAATGACTTGTTTGACAAATTACAAACACTTGCTAATCAGATGCCAAAGTCCGGCAGGGTTGCGCTCAAGTTTATGCCGGAAGAGGTAAAGCAAACGGTTTTGGGCATGGCTGATTGGGTGCTAAAGCAACCAGGGTTGAAGATACCCCTGCGAAAGTACTTGCATGCTCATGAGGAGCTAACCAAAATCCATGTTCTCCAACCAGCCAAAGTGGAAGAAGCAAAAGCAAGAGCCTATGAAGACTTGCAGAAAAGAGTCAGTCAAGTTTTGCTAAAAGCTGCGGTAGAGTTGAATCATGATCTGAAGAACGTGGAAATAAGGAAGCACAATCAGATCGAATTTACCACGTCGATTTCGCAGTCTGTACTTAGCAGTATATTTCACACGCTGCAAATCGAACAACAGAAGGCAGAAGCACAGAGTGAATGGCAAAAACAGATGGATAGTCGGAAAAAACGGAAGAAGGAGAAGGCAAAGGAAAGGAGTTGAGTTGGGGAAGTGAGTCAGAGAAAGCTGAAGTTTGCGCTTGGATTTATTCTCTTGGAGATCATTCTGTTGCCGTACCCTCTGGCAATTGTCACGATGATCAAAGCCAAGGGCACAAGCAATCTACTAGGGAACTGGTTGACTCAAATCACATCACATCCTTTTCAGACTTACGGAAAGGTCTTGAGCGATCCTTTACTGCTCAAGATTTTTTTTATTCTTCAATTGGTAGCTGGGGCCTTCTTGTTGCATTTCCTTTGGCGTCCAGAGAAGAAGGTCTTGAATCGAAAAACCAAACGTTTGAAAGAGGGGGTGGGCGGGCCGGAGGCTGCCGGAGACGGTCAGCATGGAACGAGTCGATGGCAAACCGAAGAGGAAATAGATGATTCCACTACGGTTTGGTATACAAATGAACCGCCTCAACAAACAGGACTAGTGATTGGCATGAAGAGGGTTGATAGGAAACGGCTAAAGGTTTGGCAGATCACGCGAGATGGCCACAATCTCATCATCGGAGCAACTCGATCCGGGAAGTCACGCCGGTTGGTGCTGCCAAGTATATGGGCCATTGCCAAAAAGGGAGAAAGCATGATCCTTTCGGACCCGAAAGGCGAGTTGTATGCACGGTCACACAAGTACTTACGAGAGCATGGGTATGAAGTGGTGATGCTTGATTTCCGCAATCCCAAACGTGGGAACTATTGGAACCTGATGGAGCCGATCAATCGGGCCATTCAAGAAGGAGACTACTCCCGCGCCTCCGAGGCAGCATGGGACATTGCCCATACCATTGTCCATCAAAAGCTGTTCACGGGAGATCCGATATGGCCGAATGGTCAAGAAAGTGTGATTGCTGCGCTCATGCTGGCTGTGTCAACCGAGGCGGATAGAGAGGAACAGAAGCATCTCTCATCGGTATACAGCCTCCTTGCTGAAATGGGAGAAACCATCCTCATGGAGGATGGAACCGAGTATAACGCTCTTCTCTCCTATCTCAAGCGACTTCCTTTAAGACATATCGCGCGGACAACACTGGCAACCGCGCGTGTTTCGCCGGAGAAAATGCGAGCCTCATTCCTCGGGGGCGCAACTGTGGATCTTCGTCTGTTCGCCGATCCTGCTATTGCACGGATGACCAGCAAACAAGACCACGATTTATCTGGGCCAGGGAAAAGAAAAACGGCGGTCTTTATGATTATTCCGGACGAAAAGTCAACCCGCCATGTATTGGCAACCTTGTACGTCTCACAAACATACGAGGCGCTTGTGCAGCTTGCAAACGAGCACCATGGTCGGTTGCCTATTCGCGTTCACTACTTGCTGGACGAATTTGGGAACCTGCCGCCGATTACTGACTTTGGAACAAAGATTACAGTGTCGGCTGGCAGAGGAATTCTGTTTGACCTCATTGTTCAGGATCTTGGTCAGATCAAGAAAAAATACAAAGATGAGGAGTCCACGATTATCGGCAACTGCCAAACGTGGATATATTTGCTTACACGAGATTTCGACACGGCCAAGAAATTATCCGATATGACGGGAAAATATACGGTTGCTACCCAAAGTCAATCTGCAAATGTGCAAACAAAGTCCATTTCCAGCGGCTTTTCCAGTGGACTTACAAGTCGTCCACTTTTGATGCCGGATGAAATTTTGCGTTTTCCTGAAGATCAGGCATTGGTGCTGCAAGCAAGGCAATTTCCGGCGATTAGTAA
>NZ_HE978557.1:0-8208 GCF_000311785.1 Brevibacillus massiliensis | reverse complement strand
CGGCGATTACGCCCTTACCCGATCTTTCCTACTGGCCAGCGGACCGTGATCTAGAAGAGGCGGAAGATCACTTGACGAAGTCGCTAAATCTGAAAGAGGTTGATGTCTGGCTCCCTTTTCAACATACAGAGTTTCATGAAAGAGAAGACGATGAAACAGAAGAAATGGTGCCCCAGCCTATACGTAAAAGGAAAAAATCAATTTTCGATCATTTCGATGATTTTGATGTAGATGAAAACTAAAGGAGCGGTGAAACATGATAAAAAAAGCAATCGCATTTGTCTACTTCTTTGCACAGTTGTTCACGGTGTCTGGAGTTTATGCCGCAAAAGATAACGTTCTTGTATCAGGAACGAAAGCTTTACTAAATGACGCTCTGTTTTGGATCTTGATTCTCATCCCTGTATCCGCTGCTGTCTTTATTGGTTGGCAGTCGTGGTTGAAAAGCGGATTGGATGAACCTGCAGAAATGGCACAGAAAGACAAAATCATCAAAAGAATTCTAGTAGCATCGGTAATTGGTGAATGCGGCATGGCCATTGTCAAACTTGTTTTAAGCTACTACGGCGTAACGGTTACAGAGTAAAAGGGGGAGGAAACAATAAGTGAATTGGTTAAACGACCTCATTTTTAACGCGGTGATGTATACACTGAAAGAATTTACTGACGATATGATCAACCGCTTTATCACCCCAATGGTAAGCATTCGAGAACGTGCGATTGACATGTTGAGTAGTGAAGTGTTTGTGCAAGCAATCCTATATTTACAAGGGATAGCTGCTTTCGTTCTCGCGGTGAAGCTTGCTTTTGAGGCATGGTCGACATACCATCTCAGAGTCAATGGAGATCCTGAAGCAGATCCTTATGGTCTCTTGAAACGAACAGCGATAGCCGGGGCAATGATTGCCTCGGCTCCATGGGTTGTGCAGCAGTTATGGTTATTTGGGCTATCCATACAGAGAGATATTAGTTCTCTGCCGGGAACTGATATGGGAAGTCAGCAGGATGCCCTGCTCAATCTTTTTGCTGCATGTTTAGCTATGCCAAGTACCCTTGCTATTGGTGTTATTCTTGCTATCGTCATTTCCATTCTGGTACAAATACAGGCTCTGATTGTATCAGTTGAAATGAGTATCGCGGCAGTCATCGGCATTTGGATGGCCCTGGGATTAACAAATTCACAATCTAACGCCTTTTCAGAGTGGTGGAGGGACACACAAGGCATGGCGTTAATGCCAGCTCTTCAACTTTTTGTGATCAAGGGTGCTTTTTCCATGTGGATGTCGCTGAGTATCTCTGATCCTGGTGAAAGGCTCATCATGTTTCTTGTCTTTATGTGGGTTGCCTTCAAAGTACCCAGCATTGTCAAGCGATTTGTTTTGAGTACTGGCGTGGGGCGTGGGGCAGCAGGTATCGCTAGAATGTTTGTGACAAGGTTATTGTTCCGGAGGTAGTTACTATGTATCTGATCCCAAAAAATGTGAAGGCACGTTTCGAGTTTAGAGATGGTTTTGGTTGGAAGGAATTAGGCATGATGCTTGTGGGAGCGGTGGTAGGTGTTGTTTTGTTTCTACTATCCGGGCTTTTGATTGATTCGTTGGTGTCCCGGGTTCTCATCTTACTTGTACCGATCGCGGGAGCGTTTTTGTTGATCCAACCGCATCCAGCTACCAAGCTTTCCGTACTGATCACGCTGCGGATGATCTACCGCTTTCGACAATCGAAAAAACTTTATTTATACCGGTTTGGGGGGAGTAGAAATTGAAGCTGCAAAAACGGTTACCGACACTACCCAAGAAGACAAAGCGGCAATCCAGCGTACAATCTTGGATGCCCATAAAAGATATTGATCAGTTTCATATGGTCCATCAAGATCAATTCTGCATCGCAGGAATTCGTGTTATCCCCGTAAACATTGATTTGATGAATCCACGTGAACGAAAGGGGATGATCAGCATTCTATATGAAGTGTTAAACGGATTAAGTGGGCATTTTCAATTTTTTTGTGAGGGAAGGCCAGTTGATCTGGACGGGTATATTGCTGAACTTGAAACGATGAAGGCAAATACACCAGACCCGATTCGGAAGAAAATTCTACAATCACAAATTCGGGAAGCTGCACAAACTGCGATTTCTGGAGAAGCTCTGGAGACGCTGTTTTTTATTTTATTTGCCAATAAGAACAAAACAGAATTAATTGAACAGGTAAAACAGATTGCGGTTGATTTAAAACAACGTGGGATTACAGGTTATATTTGCGACCACAAGGAGTTGATGGATATGCAGTTTGTCTTCACTCATCCCATCCAGGCCGCCTATGAACGGATGCCGGAAGACACCAAAGATTATATTCCCCCACAACTAATGAACCCTGAAAGGATGAGAAAACATGGCTAAAAAAGTACCGGACTCCCCGATGATGGGGAGTTTTTTAGACTTGATTAGTCCCGCCGCACTGAAATTCGAAGAAAAACGAGTGGCAGTCGGAGATCAATATCAGCAAATACTGGTCATTGTTGACTACCCTGAACAGGTAGAAGCTGCGTGGCTTTCCCGTGTGGCGAAATTGCCTGGTGTCGTATGTAGCGTTCATATTGAATCAACTTCATCCTTGGAGCTGCTTGACCATTTGAAGGTGACGATGGGAGAGTTGCAAGGAAAGCTGATACAGGGCGGAAATCCATACTCACTGATGATGACAGAAAAGAAATTCAACCACGCAAAGGAATTGGTCAAGAAAATTACAGACGAACAACAAAACGTTTTTTTTGTAACTGTAGTACTGGCTGTGACGGCTCCTGACGAAAAAACGCTAAGATCCAGAGTAAAAAGTGTCGAGCAAACACTTGCGGGGATACAATTACGGGTACGAACTGCCATGTACTGCCAGGAAGACGGCTATAAAGCTGTTGGTCCGTGGGTGACTTTGCCTCAATCGATCCGAGATATGGGAGCAAGGAATATGCCCTGCGAGACTGTAGCTGGAGCGTTCCCGTTTACGGCCAGCAACCTGAATGACGGTCGTGGTATCCTTCTCGGTTCTGACCGTTCCGAAGGAGTAGTCCTTTTGGATATTTGGAAACGGGAAGGGAGTAGAACGAATTCAAACACGCTTATCACGGGAAGACCTGGCGTGGGGAAATCGACTACTGTCAAGAAAATTATGTATAACGAATATGGTCAGGGGAAGAAAGTGATTATGATCGACCCTGAACGAGAATACCGGGATCTTTGTCAGTACGTAAAAGGCAACTGGATTAATTGCGGCGGTGGTTCTGGTGGCCGCATTAATCCTCTGCAGGTGCGAATGGTTCCACTAGATGATGAAGATGAAGAGGCAATTGAAAAGGGAGCAGCAGAATACAGACCCTTAGCTCATCATTTCCAAACGTTACGTACCTTTTTTTCTATGTACTTGCAGGATATGGGGGGCGAAGATCAGGCAAGATTGGAAATGGCACTGGAGGAAGTATACCATCGAAACAACATTACATGGACAATCCGCCCAGAAGATGTTCCCAACGACTCATGGCCACATATTGGCCATCTGTACGAGTGGGTCGAACAGAAAAAAAGAGAAGCTCCAGAATGGGAGCGACTTGCTCTTCGGCTTCGTAGTGCAGCCAAAGGAGCTGATTCAGCGTTATGGGCCGGTCACTCCACTATTTTAGATGATGCAGAGTTTACCGTTTTGGACATCAAAAATCTGATGGATGGAAGTCAGAATGTTATTGCCGCCCAATATTACAACATCCTTACGTGGTCATGGAATGAAATATCGTTAAACCGGCTGGAACAGATATTACTGGGGATGGACGAAGGGTATCTCATTGCCGATCCCAAGGCACCAGATGCCCTGCGAACGGTTCGTAACATATCCAAACGCATTCGGAAATACGGGGGAGGGCTGCTCTTTATTACGCATAATTTTGAGGACTTGTTAAATGAAGCTGTTCGTTTATACGGACAAGCCTTGATTGACAACCCAACATATAAAATCATTATGCCGCAAGGGGAGAAAGACATTCAGCTGCTGACGCCTCTTTTGAATTTGTCCGAGCAAGAAGTAGAGCTGCTGGAGAAAGGAAGTCGTGGTGATGCTCTTCTGATTGCTGGTAATCGAAGATTATACGTAAAGATTGAAGCAACAGCAGAGGAATTAGAAATATTTGGTTCGGCTGGTGGTCGTTAATGCCGTTGGTGGTAAGGCTTGCCCTTTTCTTGATTCCAAAAGATAAATGGATTCCGCTGCTCTTGATCATCGTCCTTTTGCCTTTTGCCGCGATTCTCTTCATTGTTTCCAGTTTTACAACAGTCAAGCAGATACCGGCAATCTCCCCTGATCAAGTTCAAATCTATATTAAAGCTGTTCAACAGGTGGAAGAAGAGACGGGATTATGGGCTGATTGGAAAGAACTTGTGGCGATTGATGCCGTGCGGTTTCAACAAGATTTTTCGAAAGCTACTTTGTCCCAAGCAAGGAGTCTGGCCTGGAGATTTATCGAAGTTGAGACGATCAAAAGCGAAGATGGGAAAAAGGAAAAGGTGTATTCGTTATTATCCTTGGACAAAGTACTTCAACAAATGGTGGAAGACGAAATGTTGAAACCAGAGGAAATCCAAATGGTGAAAGACTATTTGCTACTTCCGTGGGAGTCGATGTTCGACTCACCTATCGGATTACCAGAAGGTTATATTCCCGATCCTGAAGATGGCTTTGTCTTTCCAGTTGTCGGCCAGTGGCAGCTTACAGATGTATTTCGGGATCGGATCAATCCGGTGACCGGAAAACAGGAATACCACAAAGGAGTCGATTTGGCAGCAAAAATAGGTACACCAGTAGTAGCAGCCAAAAAAGGAAAGGTGATGCTAGCAAGGGCAAACGGTTCCGCCGGAAATGAAGTCAGAATTCAACATGAAGATGGAATGATCACAAGATATCTTCATATGCACTCCATCATGGCAAGAAAAGACCAAGAAGTAGAGGCAGGACAATTAATTGGTTTGGTTGGAACAACAGGTCAATCAACCGGTCCACATTTACACTTTGAGATTCATCTTTATGATAAGCCAGTAGATCCTGCCCCCTATATTTTTCGAAGGAAGTGATGAGAATGTTTGGCATTGTTGCAAGACGATTTGAGAAAACGATCAAAGAAGCCTTACCTGATCCTCCTGTATTTCAGTCGACTGGAGAAACCATACGGGAAGAGTTGGATGCGGCAGCTCGAACGGCTATTCAAACATTGATTATTGAGGTTGATTGTGCAGCAGGAACAGATTTAATTACCGCCCTACGAAGTTTCCGCCGACAGCGTCCTCATACTCGTATCCTTGTTTTGGCTCCAGACCGGAAACCCGGTGATACCACGATTGCCATGATCGTCAGCTTGGGAATCTACGATATTGTCGCACCAGAAATAGTGAATATGGATGAAGAGGATGGGCAAACGCTCATCCTCTCTTCGCTTTCACAATCTCTACAAAGAGTAGCGACATACGCTGATGCAACGCGCTGGGAACGTTGGGGAATGGGAAACGAGTCAGAAGAAACGAAGGAAACGAAACAACAAGTCATTCTTCGGGAGCGTCTTGTAGGCACGCCTGTGATTGCGGTAGCCGGTGCAACACGTGGTTCGGGGTGTACGTACCTAGCCATTCAACTAGCTCTGTTTCTTACACGATACGGAACAGTAGCTTGCATTGAGTTACAGAAGGAAAATATGGCTGGGAGCTTACCCTTTCTTGGTGATGGACAAAGCTTGTTTCAGATTCGGTCAATACCAGAAATTGATTTTGCCTATGTCAAAAAGACAACCGAAATCTTACGAGCAAAAAAATACGACTGGGTTGTGGTCGATGTCGGGTGTTGGGAGGATCGAACGGAGGAAACACTCGAGGAGTGGGAACGGGCAACATTGGCGTGCCTAACAGTTGCCACTTCCCCGTGGTGTTACTTTCAGTATCTCAAGCAAATGGAGTCTCTACCACATCATAGGCCGGATTGGAATGTCTTTCTTCAGCATCCATCTGAAAAACAAAGAAGGGACATCCAGAAGGACATGAAAAAATTTGGAGTACCCGTTTACCCTGAACCCTATCAACCGGATGTTTTAACTCTTACGGAGGACAACGCGACAATATACCAAAGGGCACTTCAAGATGTATTACCGAAGGATACCATCAAAAAGAGGTTTTCGTTCCGTCTGCCACTCTTGAATGGGTGGAGATCCACATGATATTCATCGATAACCGTGTGCCGACCAATCTGGTCGGGGTGATACAGAGAATTGCGGGTCAGACCTTTTCAAGTCATGCTGGAAAAGCCCACTACGAATTAATTCATTATTTGGAGCATGAAGCGTTCTTTTGTGAAAGTGAACACTCCATCTATTATCCAGATGGACGAGTTGAGCGAATCGACATCATGGCCCATCGGGACGGAGAGATATTGGCCATAGAGGTCGATGCGCGAATGAAAAACAAATCGGTCAAAAGATTACTACAATTGGAAGGAGGTGGTCTTTACCGAGTCATTGTCCTCTTACATGGAACTTGCAGCAGAATTCCGGAAGGAATACACGCCATCCTGAGGGTAAACGTCAACTAAATCAAATGTTTCCTGTCCAGCTCAGAAAGGAAGTGATAATGTTGGAGCAAGATGTCATCAGAAAAGCTCGTCAAACGGATCTTCCTTCTTTTTTGGTATCCATGGGGTTCGATCTCAAAAAAGAGGGGAAGAACTATCGGGTTAGAGGGTACAGTGGTGTGTTGGTAAAAGACAATATGTACACCGATTTTGCGAATGGTCACAGTGGAAACGCCGTAGACTTTTGTATGCGAGTGTTGCGGATGTCCTTTCATAAGGCAATTGAGATGTTAAACAAACACGAGGGGAAGGTACAGTTGGCTGACTTCATACCGAAAGAAGAGAACCAAGAACAATCGATTGTCTTGCCCGAACGTGCGGAAAACTATAAACGTATCTTCGCCTACTTGAACAAAACGCGAGGCATTCCAATTCCATTGATCCAGGAGTTGATAAGAAAGAAGCTTCTGTATCAGGACAAGAATGGGAACGCCGTTTTTGTTTGCCGGGATGAAAGCGGCGAAGCGAAAGGTGCCATGATCCGGGGCACCTGTACCGCAAAAAGTTTCAAGCAACGGATTGGAAGCGGTGAGTTTCCCTTTGTTTGGGGAGCTGCAAAAGGGAAGACCATCTTGACGATAACGGAAGCGCCAATTGAAGCTCTCTCCTTAGTGAAACTCTATCCCGAAAGTCGTCAGTCGATCTTGGTATCCTTAGGTGGGATTGACTTCATGGAGAGTGTAGAAAGACTGCTAAAAAAATATCCGATAAAGCGGCTTGTCCTGTCCTTTAACAATGATAGACCCGGACGAGAAGCTATACGACGTTTTACCGAACGCTTTGACCAACGAGTAGAGGTCGAAGCGTTTTTGCCTTCCGCGTCAGATTGGAATGAGCAGTTACTTGCTGTAAAAAGAAACATTCGATGTTTAGAGAGATAGATATCTTTTGGAGAATCTTCTGTCGAGAAGAACAAACTACAGAAAAGTAGGGAGGACTGAAAATGGAGGATTGAAAGAAACCTATGGTTTCGGTCATGGGAACGAAAGAAGAGCAGCTACAAAGGATAGCGCTCTCCAACACCGTCAAAAAGCTTATGGACGAAATCATATTGCTTGACCGGAAGATCGGGAAATACTATCGCAAGCTGACCCTCTTTGAGCGGCAGCCCTTGGGTTGGAGCCTCAACAGCGTGAGGGATGCCGGCTGCCTCCAAAGTTTGGGTATAGTGGGCGGCATCGTCCCAATTTGTCACGTAGTAAAACGATTTGTTGTCCAAAGCAATCACGCTCCTTGTGGTTAGTATGCCACAAAGGATTGGGACAAAAAAAGCTGGGTACAAACTCTCAATTATGTTAAGAACAACGCCTGGGAGGGAGCAGAAAACATGAACCATCAGTAGAAGATCATCGTTGATAAATAGAGGACGCCCTTTCCGGCCTCACAGAGCGAGAGCGTGAGTGTTATGTTCTGACGCATGGAGTGAGCTTCTCTTTCGATGAGACGGCCCGGCTGCTGAAGATAACAAAAAGTAGCGTGCAAACCCATGTGAAACGAGCTCAAGAAAAAAACTGAAAGGGTATCAACCAGCTTATTCCTTGTGGGATAGGCTGTTTCTT
>NZ_HE978556.1 GCF_000311785.1 Brevibacillus massiliensis | reverse complement strand
TTAAAAACAAATTTGGTTATGAACGGGCAAATACCAGTAACGGGGAATACGTATAATGAGCCCGTTAAACTGCGTGATTCCCCGGGCTGTTAAGGAGGCATGGGAGAGCATTGACAACTGGCTAACTTCACAACTTTGGTCGATTCGAACACCGAACTGACGTTAGAAAAATGGCTCTTGATGCCGCCTTGTCCGTCTTATCATGGAATTGTGCTTCCTCCAAGAACAAAATACTGGCCCGATCTCAACTGGTTTGGAACTGCTTTTGCAAAGTTGGTTATTGCACCGGCAATCGGGCCTATCCTTGATGGTATCCGATGAGCCGCTGAACGATCTGGGGAGAATGGAGTAGCCATAGCACTCGCAGAGCCGCAATTGCAGATGAAGCCCTACGCAAGCTTGTCACGGTCGGTTCCGTCGATCAGCTTACACATGTTGACGACGCGTTCATTTAATTTCACCTCTTGGCCGAAGCGTCTTGAACAGAGTTACAAAAGCGAATTGCTCCAATTAGATTAAGGCAAATTTGGTATCTGCATTGGCAAGGTTCAACAATCAAAGCAACTTAAAGCCTGTAAACGTGTAAAACGAAAAAGAAGGGGTTCTCCGCCCTTCTTTTCTATATGCATCAATAGATCTCCGTTTTAATGGTCCTTCCGTACTAACAGTGAACAGCACTCCACATGTGTAGACCAATCACATTAACGTAACTGGACACTATAGTACCTCATCGCTTCCAGACTTCCTGTTGCATCAAAAACATTTCGACTTATCAACATCCTGAGCCGATATTCTAAAAACTCGTCGCCAATATGCTGCTCTATCCTTCCCAGAGCTTCCCCTATAACCCTCGCTGCTTTCAGGAAGTCTTTCTGCTTCTGCTGGCGATGGAGCTCCTGAGCTGCCTGGATAATATTGAGGTCAAAATACTCCTCCGAAACACTTTCCACACATGGATTTTCCCAAATACGCAACACTTCGTATGTATCCGCAAGACGAAGCCATTCTGCAGTAAGTCCTTCCCTGTTGTGAAGAGTCAGTGGTTGAATTGTCCTGTTCGCTTCATAGATGGCATGTAAGCGTTCCGGCGCAATTTCACCTGTATACCGAATAACATACGTACGTTCCGGTTGATCGAACAGTCGTTTATGAGTATCTGCAGCATTGATGATAAAAATATCATTTGTTTTCTCTCTCAAAAGAAACAAAGCAAATCTGAGTCCGGTCTGCTCAGTAGCATTTTCTCCCGTCCAAATAGTAATCGGGACATCGGAAGGAATCGAGCAAATTTCGTTCAATGTATGTTGAAAGCACTGTGTATAGTGTGTAGCCTCTTCTTCAGTGTAGCCAAAATGCTTACTAAACCATTCTTCTCTAAGCTTTTGTCCTTCCTCTGTATGCAATTGCCATACTGGACCGATGGAGAAGAGATCAGAAAACGTTATAACCTTCTCCTCCTGCTGTACTCCTAAGCCCTTAAGCGCCATGCGGAGGCATCCTGAAGCAGAATCACCGAAAATAATATGAACCTTTTTGTATTGACCGTTCCCTTTCTTCTTTTCCTGACGGGTTTTGTAGTTCAATACCCGTTTATATGTCCGGCTGATATCTTTAAAAAATTGTTCTTGGCTATATTTTGTTTCTTCTACAAGATTCACTCTTAGGAATACATGATATATCAATGTTTTTGCTTCTTTTTCAGTCAAGTCATTTATGATCTCCCGCAATTTTTCTGTCATATTTCATTATTCCTTTCCACTTGCAAACAAATTTTCGTCTTTCTTTATATCAGTCATACTGTTTTTTCCTTCCACACTAACAGTGAACAGCACTCCACATGCGCCGTATGCGGAAACATATCCACCGGCTGCACATACTTCAACTCGTACTCTCCCAGCAGCCGACTCAGATCTTTAGCCAGCGTCGAGGGATTGCAGGAGACATAGACGATCCGCTCCGGGCGAACGTCCAGCAGGCTGTTGATCAGGGCGGGGTCAAGGCCGGTGCGCGGCGGATCGACGACGACGACATCCGGCTTCAGCCCTTGTTTGGCCCGCTTCGGCATAATGACTTCCGCTCGGCCGGTGTAAAAATGGGCGTTGGTGATGCCGTTGTTTTTGGCGTTTTGGCGGGCGTCTTCCACCGCTTCGGGGATGATCTCGATTCCCCGGACTTCCCGCGCAAAAGGAGCCAGCCACAGAGAAATCGTCCCTGTTCCGCAGTACAGGTCCAAGACGTACTCCTCGCCGCCAAGTCCGGCGGCCGCCTTCACTTCATTGTACAGCTTGGTTGTCTGCTCCGGATTCAACTGAAAAAAGGCCCGCGCCGACAGGTCGAACGACAAATCGCCCAGACTTTCGGCGATCGACGGTTTCCCCCACAGGACTTTGGTGGTCTCTCCGAAGACGACTGAAGTTTTTTTCGGATTGACGTTCTGCACGATGCTGACCAGCGACGGCAGGTGATACCGCAGCTCCAGTATCAGCTCCCGCAGGTGAGGAATCTCGTCGGTCGCCGTGACCAGCGTGAGCTGTGTCTCACCGGTGGCAAAGGCGACGCGCGAGACGATCGTGCGAATGACGCCTGTCCGCTTCCGCTCGTCGTAGCTGGGGATGCCGAGTGCATCGATGATCTGCTTGGCTTTCTCGGTTATCTCGTTGGTGGAGGGGTGCTGGATGAGACAGCCCTCCAGGTCGACAAGCTCGTGACTGCCGCTTTTGTACAATCCGGCGACCAGCTTCCCGCCTTGCCGTCCGACTTGAAATTGCGCTTTATTCCGGTATTTCCAGGGATCAGTCATGCCGATTGTCGGCCGCACCGGAGGGTCGGTCAGTTTTGCGTACTTTTGCAGCGCTTCCACCACCAGGGATTGTTTGCTCGCCAATTGTGCCTGATAGTCGAGATGCTGCAGGCTGCAGCCGCCGCAGGCTTCATACAGCGGGCAGGGGGGCTGAACGCGGTCCGGGGAGCGCTCTTTCAGCTTGACCAGGCGTGCCGTAGCGTAGCGTTCCTGTACGCTGGTGATTTCCGCATTAACCACTTCCCCGGGGAGAGCAGCGGGGACGAACACGATTTTTTTCTTGTAATAGCCAATGCCTTCTCCATTGATGCCGAGGCTTTTTATCGTTAAGGTCACCTGCTGTCCGGGGCGCAGCGGGACGTCTGTCTGTTGTAGGCGTTTTGTCATCGTACTGTTCGCTCCTTCATCCATTTGCCTCCTTATTATACAGAAACACAGGCAAGAACTCCTCATCCATCAGAATAGACTTTCTGCGGTATTTTCACTATAATGGGTTGCAGAGCAAATGAAAGGAATGGGTTGGATGGTAGACGCTTTGTTTGAGCAAATGAAAGAATACCTGAACATGGATACCGAGATTTCTTTCGAGGAATTTGACCGCTATTATAAAGAGGTCATCAACTTCTTAAATGAAGGATGGCAGCAGCTCGATGAGGAACAAGGCTTGAAGATGCTGTTTATCCTCGATAACCTCAAGGCGAACAGCGAAGATCGGGCGAAGCGCCGCACGAAGGACGCGAAGAAGTACAAAAAAATGGAGGAGCGCACCGGGATCTGGACGGGAGCGATGATCAACCGGTTGCGCGAGTTGGGTTTGAGCCAAGAGGAAATCAGCAAGCGTTACGAAGAGATATACGAGGCAGTGTAGGGCGGAGTACTTTACAGTATTCCGTTTTTTTGTATTAATACAGAAGAAAAAAATCAACTTAGTTACAATACAGAGCGTATGAAAGAATAACGAAGATTCTGCACGTTTCGCGGCGATAAACGGCTGTAATGTAATATAACAAAGTTTTGAATAATCCCCGTTGTTATAATACAATGACATCAAGATCATCTGAGGGGGGCATTAACATGATGGCTGTTCGTACTTTCTTTGCTACACTGCCGAAAAAATGCTGTATCGTTTGCGGAAATCCGATCGTGGACCAGGCGGAATCCTACATGCCGGAATGCTTTCATTGTCAGGAGGAACGATTGGAAAAAGAAAATGTACGCGGACGCTAAGCGAAACGCTCGCAAAACACCACTTTACCCGGACATGGGAAGTGGATTTTTTTTGCTTGCCGGCATCAAAGAAAGCGGGCATGATAAAAAGACCAGACTTCGTTAGGAGAGGAAAATGCAGATGTTCCACCCCCTTGTGTTTGACAATATCAAAGTTGTTTTGGAGGGAGCGGTATACGACCGCGATTTTGACGGTGACATCCTCGTCACAGCCCGTGCCGATCTGATCGATACAGCGGTGTACCAGCGGCTGTTTCAAATCGATTTTCGCCTGCCTGAGGGAGCAGCCGCCGGCAAACGCGAGGTGACAGCACAGTTCCAACTGCGCACGTCACTGGCCGATATCGCCGGGGAGCTGATGGAACAGCCGCTGACAGAACATATCGGATGCACGGTTTGTATCCATTTTTATACATATGTTCAAGATGTAGAGAGAGATACGAATGAGATCGTCCGCATTTTAAACGAAATTTGGGGAGACCGCCCGCACATCACCCAGCAGATCTCTGCGACGCTGGATGAGCACAGGCCGTTTCGCTGGCCCCCTGACATCTATGAGAACAAAATCACCCTCGACTTTCACCGCAAGATCGATGAGGGCAACATCGGCGATTTGCGCGATCTGATCGACCACACCGTAGTGTCGCTGGCCAGGCTCAGCGAATGAACCCGCTTCAAACAAAGAAAGACGGCATCTCCGTCAGGTCAGCTGCGGAGATGCCGCTTGCGTGCAAGCCAAGATCCTCACTGGTGGAAGGGAATCGTAAAGGAGAAGCAGCTGCCTTCCCCCAACTGGCTGATGACGGACAGCTCGCCGCCGTGGCGCTGCACGATGCTTTGGCAAATGGCCAGCCCCAACCCCGTTCCGCCGGTATTTCGATTGCGTGATTTGTCTGCCCGGTAAAACTTGGCAAATATTTTGTTGATGTCCTCCTCGGCAATTCCCTCCCCTTTGTCGATGACGGAGAACAGCACGTGACGTTCTCGCTGATCACAGGTCAAGAGGATGGACCCCTCCGGTTTGTTGTAGTGAATGGCGTTATTCAGCAAATTTTCCAAAACTCTGCGAAGCTTTGTCTCATCTGCTTCAATGCGCAGTTCTTTGGACACCCGGATCTTGCAAGCAAACCGCAAACCGGCTTCTTGCGCTTTTACCTCGTATTCCTCAGCGATATTTTGGACGAAAGGAACCAGGTGAATCCGGCTTAGCACAAGCGGGAGCTGCCTGCTTTGGTAGGTGAAGTCCTGCAGTTCATCCAGCAGTTTTTCCAGATCGTTTACTTTGCCTCCGATCTTTTTCATCTGGTTTTGAATCCGTTCCATATCCGTGACCCTTCCAGAACCGATAAAGGAGGCATAACCTTTAATCGTCGTCAGCGGAGTGCGGAAGTCGTGGGCGATGGCGGCGATCAGTTCCTGCTGCCGCTCTTCAGAGTTGCGCAGCTCTTCCACCATATCTGTGAAATATTGAAACAATTGGCCAAATTCATCATTTGCCTTGTAGGAGAAGGAGACGTACCGTTTGCCGTCCCTGATCTCCTGCGTGACAAGCGAAAGCTCACCCACCGGCCGCAAGATCCAGCGAACCAGTATGAACATGAAGACCAGTCCCAGAAGCAGGATGCTGCCGTAGATGTACCAGACCGACATCGAGACCCCTTTGGAGGCGAGGATGTCCGATTCATCGGTATAGAATGTGATGACGGTGCGCCCCTGGTTGACCGGGTCATGCTGAAAGTAGTATTCAGCCACCTCTTTTTTGTTAGGCCCCTTCAGACTGTAGGCTTGTGACACTTTTGTAAAGAGAATCGTCCCATTGGCGTCTTCCACCGTAACCTTGTACATCAGATCTTCAGGGAGCTCAGAGCCGAGTTCATGCACTTCAAGCGGGTCTTTGAAAGTGTTCGACCGCATCAGCTGATTGATTAGCACGCGCTGAGCCGCCACTTTTTCGTTCAAAAACTGCTCGTAACGGTCATTCTTGATTTGCTCGACGATGATGTTTTTGAAGATGAGCTGATACGTTAACAGATGAAACAAAATAATCGCAAAAAAAGATAAGAACAGCTTCGTGCCGATTCTCATCTCAAATGCGCTCCCCTATGAAAACGTAGCCGGTTCCCCACTGGGTCTTGATAAATGTCCGATCCTTCTCCAGCTTTTCGCGCAGGTTTTTAATGTGCACCGTGACCGTGTTGAGCGAGCCGTATCCGTATCCCCAGACGCGGTCGTAGATTTCCTCGCGGGTAAAGACAACACCCGGATTTTCCGCTAAAAAGGCCAAAAGCTGAAATTCCTTTGTCGAAAGGTCTACCTTTTCGTCATTGACATAGACCGTATACGTTTCTCTGTTGATTTCCAGCCCCTTAAAGGAAAGCTGGCTCATCCCTGCTGCAGCTTCCTGCTTGGCGTTTTCGCGCTGCCCGATATGGCGAATCCGTTCAAAGCGACGCAGGTGAGCGCGTACTCTTGCAAGCAGTTCCTCGGTCTCAAAGGGCTTGGTAATGTAATCGTCGGCTCCGATCTCAAAGCCCACGACTTTGTCGACGGCTTTTCCCTTTGCGCTTAAAAAGAGAATGGGCATTTCCCATTCGCGGCGAATTTGGGCGCAAAGTTCGTATCCGCTGATGCCCGGCATCATGATGTCGAGCAGGATCAGGTCAGGATTCAGTCCGTTTTCCAACATGCTAAGCGCCTGGGCGCCGCTGTTTGCGGTAGATACCTTCAAACCTTCGCTCTCAAATATATCTTGGAGAAGATCTGTGATCTCCTGATTGTCGTCAACCACAAGAATGTGTTCTTCTTTCAATCTATATCCCCTCCAACTGCAACGTCACATTCTCATTCCCATCATATCACGAAACGAAGAAATACACAGTGGTAATAACAGTCTGTAGGGGGGATTCCTAAGAGGTTATCTTGGGAGCTGGTACTAAATTTCGTCAGAAAAAGCCAGAGGCGCTGCCCTCTGACTTCCAAACAAGTTAGTTTTCCGTTTTCTCTTTGCTATCTTCTTTTGCTTTTTCCAGTGCCGGAATAGCTACGCGCTTTGCTCCGACGTAACGCTTGCTCCAGTAGTAGGGATCGTTCAGCGATGTCTTGGTGACCCCTTTACCGGTTTCGGAGTGGGCGAACATATTGTCGCCGATGTAGATTCCCACATGGGAGATGCTGTGGCCATTGGTGTTAAAAAACACCAGATCTCCCGGTTGCAGTTCGTCTTTGGAGACGGCCGTCCCTAGCTCGTATTGTGATGCAGAAGAGTGGGGAATCTCGACGTCTAACGCTTGAAAGACGTATTGTGTAAAACCGGAGCAGTCAAACCCTTTGGTGGTGGTTCCTGCCGTTTTATACGGAACGCCGTAAAGGTTGTCGATGGTGTCCAGAAGCGGGTTTTCCGCTGCAAACACCGAACCGGCTCCGCTGGCAAGCACTCCAGCCAAAATCAATGAACACACAAACTTACGCATACGCAAAGAAGCTGCTCCTTTCTCAAGCCTACGAGGTTAGCTGAAGGGTTCGGGCGAAAGGATTCCCTAAACTGTCGAAACAGCTACTCACCCCAAAACATTGGTTCCCCCGTTTCCACCATGGAACTCGGCTTTTTTCGATTTTTTTTACACAATGACCAAAATAATTCGAGGTTGTCCAAGGATTTCCTCTATTTTGCGAAATCGTTCAAAATTTCGTCACAAATTCCTGTCATATTACCGAAACGCGCGGCAGGTTTATTCGTCAAAGAATGCTTTCAGCGGGGCTTGTCCGATCATGGCAGGACGAGCTTCTCCGCCTTCGGACGGACGCAAAAACCAATCGCCCGCCCGTTATACTCGCAAAAAGGGTCGTCTACAATAAAGTCGTGAGCAGGAGTTAAAGAAGAAAACGGAGGGATGTACGATGAGTGAGCGGTCAGGGAAGCTGCTTCTCGGAACCGCGCTGCTGTTCCTCGGAGTAGTCATCTTGCTTGGCCACTTGGGGTTTGTCAAAGGCGTGCTGGGCTTTCTCATCTCAGGAGCAATCATCTTCTGGGGCGGGAGCAAAGTGCTCGCAGCCAAATCATCAGGTGCCCGTATCTGGGGGGCATTCCTGGTCTTCTTCGGCATCTTGATGCTGACCGGCAAGGTCCATTTGTTGTTCAGCACGTTGATCGCCGTCGGGATACTCTATCTCGGGTATCGCCTGATCAGGGGCAATCCGGAGCCGTCTGCAGAAGAGGTGTCGTACTACGAACGCAAATGGGCAAGGAGCGTACTTAAGGAGGACATCCTGGATCGATGGGAAGACGATCTGCAGTCCCGCCGTCCCTGAAAATCCAGAAGGAAAAATGCTTGACCCGCTATACCGTAATGATAAAATGAGGAGGAATTTACATGGGTATCATAAAGAGATTGCGTGATTTAACAGTGGCTTCGGTCAATGATGTGATCGATTCGATGGAAGATCCGGCAGTGATGCTGACCCAGTATATGCGTGACATGGAGTCGGAGATTGGACGAGCTGAAGTAGCCGTGGCCCGGCAGGTCGCACTGGAAAAGAAATTTCGTCAGCAGTGGGAAGAAGCTTTGAGAATGGTGGAGAAGCGGGAGCGGCAAGTCAACCTGGCGCTTAGCGAAGGCGAAGATGAACTGGCCCGCCGCGCCCTGATTGACAAAAAATACTTTGAAACCCGGGCTTCCGAAAACGAAGCGCTGTACCAATCGGCCCGAGAAGCAGCAGGGCAAATGCGAGAAAAACTGGCACAGTTAAAAGACGAGTTCTACAAGATGAGAGCGAAAAAATACACGTTGATGTCCAGGGCACAAGTAGCCCGTACCCAAAAGCATCTGAATCACGTAATAAATGGTATAGGCTGTGAAAGCGCGACCCGTGGTTTTGCCCGTATGGAAGAAAAAGTCATGCGGATGGAAGCGGAAGCCGAGCTCACCGGACAGTGGAACCAAGGCTTCCGAAGTCTGCATTCTTCGCTCGACGCTTTGGAGGCAGATGATATCGATCAGGAGCTGGCATTGCGCAAAGAGCGGCTGTTTGACAAAAAAACAGACGAAACCAGACAGGAAGAGCAAGGCGATCACCTGTCCCGATAGCAAGATTTGATAGTTTCGGCAGCCCGTAAAAAGCGGGCTGCTTTTCCCCTAGGAGGTTTGCCCTGTGTCAGATTTTCTCGTCTTCTTGCGACGTTTTTTCTCAAATCCTACCCGTGTGGGAAGCGTAACTCCCAGTTCGAAATTTTTATGTCGACAAATGATGAAAAACGTTCCTTGGTCATCTGCCAAAACCATTGTCGAATTAGGGCCGGGAACGGGCGTCTTTACGGAAGAAATCCTGCGGCTGAAGCGTCCGGAAACGAAGTTTTTTGTCGTGGAACAGGACCCGGAGTTTCAGCAGATGCTGAAGGAACGTTTTCCAGGGCTTGTGATTCAATCGGAAGCGGTTCATTTGGCCCGCTACGTAAAACAGATGAACCTGCAGCGTGCGGACGCGATTATTTCCGGGCTGCCGTTTGCCGTGTTTCCCGGCGAAGTGAGGGCTGAAATTCTCGACAACGTGGCGGAAACACTGGATCCGGACGGTGTGTTCGTCACATTTCAGTACTCGCTGCAGATGAAAGCAGAATTGGAAGGACGATTTAAAAAGGTGAACATCGGATTTACGCCTTTCAATATCCCGCCTGCTTTTGTGTACACCTGCCGGTTGCAGGAATAAAGGATTGCTTCTGGCTGCGTTTGGAGGGAAAGACCCTGTGAAACTCTCGCGATTAAATCAATTGATTGTTGGCATTATCCTTGTTTTTATCGGTTTTGGTCTTTTTCTTGACGCGCTTAATCTGATTGATTTTAATCTGTTCAGCTTGTTTCCGCTGTTGATCGTCTACCTTGGCATGCGCTGGTGGTCGAGAGGACGCCGATGGCTGGGCGGGATCGTCGGCGGGATCGGCGTGCTCATCTTGTTGGATCAGTGGTTTCACATAGATATCGGCGATGTGATCGGGATTGCGATCGCGGTCGCGTTTATTAACTTTGGATGGCGTTTGATTCGCTCTCGCCCGGAGGCGCCTGCGGAGCAGGAACCCGCTTCCGGGCAGCGGATGAGAATTGATCCCGGCTTCACAAAAGCGGGCGATTATTCACATAGAGAGAGCCGCAGCTCGCTGATCGGTGACTACCATCTGACATCAGGCCGCTTTGAACTGCGGCAGCTTCATATTTGGCACGGTGTCGGGGATGTCGTCATTGACCTGTCACGGGCGATCATCCTCGAAGAAGAGGCCTTTTTGTTTGTAAACGGCTGGGTAGGCGACGTGACGATCTACGTACCGGCCGATCTTCCCGCAGCCGTATCTGCAGAGGTGACGGTAGGGGATTTGGAAGTATTCGGGCATCGCCAGGGCGGGTTGAACCGTCGGGTTGTCATGACCGCCGAACAGTATGACGATGCCGCTCGCAAAGTGAAAATAATCGTCTCGCTGATTGTTGGCGACGTCGATGTGAGATACATCTGAGGGGGCGTCTCACATGGCTCGTCAAAGCAGACTTGGAAGTATACAGTGGAAGTTCGTCAAGCAGTTGTTGTGGCTCAGCGCCGGGATTGTCACAGCGATCTTTGCCGTGCTGTTCGCCGCTGTCCACTACATGCGGACAAGCACGCGGCTATCGCAGCTGGTCAGCCAATATCTCGGCGTACAACTGTCGGAGTCGATCAACTGGGGCCTGGTCTCCAGCCTCTTTTTACTCGCCCTGTTGACGGCGGCAGTGGTCGGGATTGCAGGCGGTTACGTGATCGGCAACCTGCTGAAAAAGCGCTTAAATACGCTGCGGCAGGCGACGATGAACCTGGAACGCGGCCTGCTGTCCTATCGGCTCCCGGAGCTGGGCACGGATGAAATCGGGGAGATTGGCTGGCAGTTTAACCGGATCGCCGAGAAGTGGGAGGATCAGGTGGCTTCCCTGCAGCGACTGTCCAACCATAACGCCGCATTGGGCGAGCAGGTGAGGCATGCCGCCGTTGTGGAAGAGCGGCAGCGTCTGGCCCGCGAGCTGCACGATGCGGTCAGTCAGCAGTTGTTTGCCATCGCGATGACGACCGCAGCGATCAAGCGTCTGATGGAGAAGAACCCGGAACGGGCCGTCCAGCAGATTGAATTGGTCGAGGAGATGGCAGCGGCGGCGCAGGCGGAGATGAGGGCCTTGCTCCTCCACCTTCGTCCGGCAACGCTGCAGGACCGCCCGCTCCGCGAGGCCGTAACGGACCTTCTGGAAGAGCTGACCCAGAAGCATCCGATCGATATCACCTGGGAGCTGGAAGAGATCGGGGACCTGCCGAGCGGAATTGAAGACCACCTGTTCCGGATCCTGCAGGAGGCCTTGTCCAATACCCTGCGCCATTCACAGGCTGCCAAGATCGAAGTGAAGCTGTTTACCTTGAAAGAACAGGTTCGCTTGCGGGTCAGTGATAACGGGATCGGGTTTGATCCGGATGACGAAAAACTGACCTCATACGGCCTTCACTCCATGCGCGAGCGGGTAAACGAAATTGGCGGAAGCCTGGATATCATCTCGTCAGCCGGTACGGGGACGCAGATCGAGGTGCGGATTCCGTTAGTGATGGAAGCCAATCAAAAGGGGGGAGATCAGCCGTGATTCGAGTATTGTTGGTGGACGACCACGAGATGGTTCGGATGGGACTGGCAGCCTATCTGTCTACAGAGGAAGGAATCGAAGTCGTTGGCGAAGCATCCAGCGGCGAGGAAGGGGTGCGGATGGCAAACGAGCTGATGCCCGATGTCATCATCATGGATCTGGTCATGGACGGGATCGGCGGAGTCGAAGCGACCCGCAGGATACGGGAGACATGCCCTTCCTGCAAAGTGATTGTGGTTACCAGCTTTGTTGATGACGAAAAGGTGTATCCGGTCATTGAGGCGGGGGCTTTCAGCTACCTGCTGAAAACCTCGCGCGCCTCCGAAATCGCACGGGCCATCCGGGCGGCAGCGGCCGGGGAGCCTGTCCTGGAATCGCGCGTCGCCGGCAAGATCATGGCCCGGTTTCGGCATGGACACGAACAGGCGCCGCATGAACAGCTGACGCCGCGGGAATTGGAAGTGCTGCTTTTGATTGGTCAGGGGAAATCGAATCAGGAGATCGCAGACCAGCTGATCATCGGCATTAAAACAGTAAAGACGCACGTCAGCAATATTTTGGCCAAGCTCGGGGTGGAAGGCCGGACGCAGGCGGCCATCTACGTGCATCAGCACAATCTGAAGTAGGACCTGCTCCTGTTCGCCGGGAGCGGTATGCGGCCCTGCACAGGCGTATGTTCAGTTGGAACTGCGGCAATCCTAATAGGAACACAACAGAGAGAGGGATTCGATGAAGGCAGTCCCGCGAAAGCGCCCGTATATCCTGCATGCGGACAGCGGTGTAGATATAATCGGTGACGTGCACGCCTGTTACGGGGAATTTATCGAGTTGATCCAAAAGCTCGGCTACCAATTCAACGAAAAAGAGAATACATATCGGCATCTGAAGGGGCGCAAGCTGATCTCGCTCGGCGACATTACCAGCAGAGGACCCGATTCGATCAGCATGCTTCAATTCTTTATCCGGCATGTGGAGGCCGGCTTGGCGGAAATGGTGGACAGCAACCACGGCTGGAAAATTGCCCGTTGGCTGGACGGCAGGCGGGTCAATCTGGCACACGGCGACGAAAAGGTAGAAGCGGAATTTCGCGCCTACTCCCAGCAGTACGGGGCGGCGAAGGCCGACAGTCTGCGGGAGGCAAGCCGTCGTCTGCTCTTCTCCGCCCCGTCGCATCTGCTGCTGAAGCGAAATGGCAAGGTGCAGGCTGTGGCGGTGCACGCAGGAATCCGCGACGAATACATCGGAAAAGACGGGCCAGCGGTTTCCAACTTTTGCCGGTATGGAGACGTGTCCGGGATCTCCGCTGACGGCCGGCCGATCCGCCTTGATTGGACTCGGCAGCACCGCACCGGCGAGCTGATTGTCTGGGGACACGATCCGCGGCCGCAGCCGGAGCGTAAGAACAACACGTTAAACATCGATCAAGGATGCGTGTTTGGCGGTCAGCTTACGGCATACCGGTTCCCCGAAGACGAGCTGGTCGGCGTTCCCGCAAAACAGAACTACTCCGGACTCGCCGACACGCCGCTGACCCGCTACAAAAAGGAAGAGAATGTGTGAGTCAGGATTGCCTGCCGTTCGACAGTTTCCCGTAGAGCCGCTTGAGCACAGCCGCCTCTGCCCACAGCGGCAAAGGCTCGTCAATACGGCCGCGCCACTCTTGATCGGTCAAGAGTCCCTGGGCGTACAACCAGTCGACCCCTTCCCGCTTCCAGGCGGGAAGCGAGTTCCAATGAACAGGAACCGGCTCGGCCGGTTGAGCGGGGACGGGAGGTTTATACTCCTTGCCGACGAACTCCGTGAAGCCCCGCACAACGGCTTCCGCCAACTTCTCCCAATCAGTCTCCAGCATGCCGGCATCAACGGGATTGTCGGCAAACCCGTACTCGAGAATGACTGTCTCGACACTTCCGGTTTCCCGGTGCATAAAGTAGTAATCGAGCTTGGGATTGCCGGGATAGGTGCGGGTATAGACCCGGCGGGCAGGCATGCCGGCGATTTCGAGCTCCTCGATCAGGTGCTTGGCGAGGGTGGCTTGCGAGTATATGGAGTAAATTGCTTCGGCGCCGTGGCCGCCGCCGGAGTTGATGTGGTTGGAGATGCAGTAGCGCGCGCCGCTGCTCCGGACAATAGCCGTTCGCTGCTCGCTTGAAAGCGTCGTATCTGTCGTCCTGGTCATGACGGTGGGGATGTTCAGCTCTTGAAAGCGGCGCGATTGGTACAAGGATATTTGCAAGGTCATATCCTTTTCCTTAAACTTCGCGTTGGAACCGCCCCCGGGATCGAGGCCGCCGTGGCCGGGGTCGATGATGAGCAGTGGACTCATTTGAATCACCTCTGTTTTATGTAGTATGCAAACCGGCGAGAAAATGTATGGATGGAAGTACGCCCTCTGCGAAAAAACGACGTGGACAGCGTGGTCTGGTGTGGTAAAATGAACGGGACAGATTGTAAGAAAAGGATGGTTATACAGCTATGGCATGGGATTGGATTATTCCGATTGTTACCTTGATCATCGGTTTGGCTGGGGGCTTTTTTGGCGGCACGTACTACCTGAAGCAGCAAATCAGCAAGATGCAAATGGATGAGAAGCAAATTCAGGCGATGGCTCGTTCCATGGGTGTGAATTTGAACCAGAAACAGTTGAAGCAGATGAGCCGTAACATGAAGAACGTAAAAATGCCCTCCAAGTTTTCCAAATAAAGGGATAGAGAGGTGCAAAGCGTGGGCTCTACGCGGTTGCGTTACACAATGATCGGTTTCATCGCCGGGGTGCTGCTGATGTACATGCTGCAAAACTCATCGGTTGGAACCGGTACCCGGATTGCCCTTCCGATTTACGGGTTGGGAATCGGACTTTTGATCGACGGAATGATCCTGCGAGTCAAGCAGCGGAAAGGCAAAAACGATTGACAGCGACAGTGAAAACACCAGTCCGGCCGGGACGGTCGGATCGTTTCCCGGACACTTTTCAAGAGGGGGCCCTTGCCGGTCGGCGGCAAGTCAGCCGCCTTTTCTTGTTTTTCGCAGAAAAGTAACCGCTGCCAGCAATAACGGCAGCAAAACGCTGAAAGTCATGTCAAAAAGCGGCCAAAACTTTGCAGTCACATCATTTTCGATTTGATTCAACCAAGGTCAAACGAGGGTGCAAAGCCCCGGTCTTGCAGCAGAGATAGACGACCAACAGCCCTGCAGCCAATCCGACTAGACCGGAAATCCAGGCGTCCTGTTTCGCCTCGAGAGCGGGAATCGCAGGCAGCACCAAGATAGAATTCCCCACGGTAATCAGCATTACCAGTACAGTAAACTGACGCAAACTTATTCGAATGTCATCGGGCATTGGGCTTCTCCTTATTTCTTGTTCTGGCATGCAAAGCGAACTGCATTTTTTATTATAGCTAAGAACGCTGGTAAACACTCCAGCGTATGCTAAATCATTCCACCGCTTTTTTTGTCTACCTCATCCCCAAAGGAGTATTGCCCATGCTTGTAAAAGTGAGAATTCAACTGAAATGGCTTTTGCAAGCGCAGTTCGCCGGGATCTTTGCAGCCAAACAAAAGGGTTTTTTTAAAGCGGAAGGAATCAACGCCGAAATCGTCAACCAGGTAAAAGTGGCAAAGCGTATCCCGGTTCATTGTACCTGAAGAATTTTGCATTGCCGGGATCGGGACATTTTGCGAGCGTTCCTTGAAACAGACTGCCGGGATCCTGCTGCGGTACGGTCTGATTAAGAAGCCGGCCAATCTGCGAGCGGCGTTTGACCGCTCCACTGTCAATGCCGCGCTGTCCGGAATGGGTCCGGACAGCGGGAGACGAGGAGCAGCCGCTTCAGTGGGTGAACATCAATTCAAATACCATTTTGCCCATGAGTGACAAGGAGACGATCAAAAACAGCGGCCGAACGTAGCGAACGCCGGTTTTCACCGCCATGCGGGCTCCGAGCGTTGCTCCGATCAGCATCGCAGCCCCCATCGTCAGGCCGGTCAGCCAGACAACTTTGCCCTGCCAGAGAAAAACCCCCAGCGCGGCAATATTGCTGGCGAGGTTGAGGATGCGGCCGTTCCCGGCAGCGACGACAAAGTCATACCCAAACAACAGGACCATCATAAAAACGAAGAAGGAACCGGTGCCGGGACCGAAAAATCCGTCGTAAAAGCCGATGACAAACGTCAGCGGGATGCCCCAGCCCAGGGTAAACGAGGTTAACCCCTTACATTCCGAATTGCGGCCAAATTTCTTGTTCAACAGGGTGTACACAAAAATAACCGCCATCATGAAGAGGACAAGCCCTTTTAAAATATCCTGCGGAACGAAAAGGACCGTTTTTGCACCAAAAAAAGCCCCGGCAAAGGAGACGGGAAATAAGTACAGCATCAATTTTTTATCAAGCTTCCCAAGCCGGATAAAGGTGACGGAGCTGGTTGCGGACGACATCGTGCCGGCGAGCTTGTTTGTGCCCAGAGCCAGATACGCCGGCATGCCGAGTCCAAGCAGTGCAGGCAGGGAGATTAGTCCGCCGCCGCCAACACAACTGTCGATGAACGCAGCGATAAATCCGAATAAGGCCAAAAGGAGTACGGTAGTTACGTCTAATTCCACGAATGATCACCTGATTTGTACGAGATTGTTTGATTAGAGTGAACTTTATTTTACTAAATTCAAGTCTAGCATGCATTACCCTGTCTGCAAGAGAATGTTCAAAAAAAAGCAAGAGTAAAGAACTGCCAGAACAAAGTGCTTCTTTCCGATACTTTCACAACTCTTTTGTTGTGTTAGTCACACAGTTGGGGTATAATAGTCCGTGGAAGCAATAACCAATCTTACATACCAAGGAGGAGTTTATCATGGCGTACCAACTTCCTGCTCTGCCTTATGCATTCAATGCATTGGAACCGCATTTTGACGCGCTGACCATGGAAATTCACCATGATCGCCACCACGCTACCTACGTAAACAACCTGAACGCAGCACTTGAGGGACACGCTGATCTTCAGTCCAAGTCCGTCGAAGAGCTGATCAGCAACCTGGATGCTGTACCGGAGGCGATCCGTACAGCGGTTCGCAACAACGGAGGCGGCCATGCCAACCACTCCATGTTCTGGGAAATCCTCAGCCCAAATGGCGGCGGTGCTCCGACTGGCGCACTGGCTGATGCGATCAACAGCGCATTTGGCAGCTTCGACAACTTCAAATCCGAGTTTGCTAAAGCTGCTGCAGGCCGTTTTGGTTCCGGCTGGGCTTGGCTGGTCGTCGACAACGGCAAACTGGCGATCACGTCCACGCCAAACCAGGACAACCCGCTGATGGAAGGCAAAAAGCCGGTCATGGGTCTGGACGTATGGGAGCATGCTTATTACCTGAAGTATCAAAACAAGCGCCCTGACTACATCGCCGCTTTCTGGAACGTAGTGAACTGGGAAGAAGTAGGCAAGCGTTACGAGGCTGCCCGCTAAAAGACGAATGATATACACAAAACCCGCCCCTGAACTTTCAAGGGCGGGTTTTTAGCATTTTGCCTAAGGTTTTTAACCCAGTTGGATTTCCTTTTCCGGATCAAGCTTTTTCGCCAACTGCTCTTCGCCTCGATGGATCCAGCCGGTGAATGAGTCGCGAATCTGCCCCTCTTTATCCAGGTAGACACAAGCGACTAACATATAGTGGCTCCGCCCCAGGTTGCGGGCCCGGTAGCGCAGGTCGAACCACCTCACCTCGTAACCGAAGCTTTGTTCGCGCACTTCTACGTGGGCGAGTTTGGTAAAGGACAAAAACGATTTCACTTTTTTATCTGCCTTGGCTGCCCTTACCCATTCATTCTCCGGTTTGATCGTAAACGTGTCGAGGATGATCGATTCGGTTCCGTGCACTTCCCCGACATACCAACGGGTGGCTGTCTTGACGACAAACGTCCACTGGTTCAGCGAAATGGTCGGGATGATGGTGTACTCACCCTCGACCTTCAGCGACCGGACCACAGCCTCGGTTGCCCGCTTGTGCATGCGGTAGCGGAGGTAGTAATACCCGGCGATCAGCAGGTAGATGTACATAAAGACTTGCCCGGGGTGGGCGCCGGCCATCCACAGCATAAAGCCGACCAGGTGGGAGCCGAAGATGAAAGGGTCAAAAATGAAGATCCAATTCAACGCTATCCATTTTTTGCTAAAAGGAGAAAGGCCCTGCGTGCCGTATGCATTAAACAGGTCGACGAATACATGCAGACAGACGGCCAAAAAGATCCAGGCCAACAGATGTCCCCAGTACACTTGGGTCATAAAGGATTGGATGAAAAGAAAGATGGCCGTGGTCCAAAGAAACAGGGCGGGTATGGAGTGGGATACACCCCGGTGATTGCGAATGTAGGCGGAACTCCCCAACAGGCGTGTCAGGCCGTCGAGATCTGGAGCCTGCGATCCGATTACGGTACCGAGCATGACGGCCTCAGCCAAACCGGGTGCAGTTGCGACGACGGGGTCAAGATGAGCCAGAGCGGCCAGACCGAATCCCATCGCAAAGTGTGTGGCGGTGTCCAAGCGGTGAGTCTCTCCTTTCATCCGAACGTAATGTGGGGATTATTTTTGCCGATTCACTTCTTATTATAACGATTCAGCGCCGAGAATTCCGCAGCTTTGCAAAAATTCGTTCCCCGCGCCTGTTTTTTGCAAAACCTGCTCTTGCCGCAAGAAGTTGAGGTGGTAAGATGAAAGGGAGCCAAACGGGGAGGTCGAGCGGCATGCTGACGATTTTCATTGAGTATAAAATAGTGGATGGGAAAAGGGAAGAGGCAATAGGAGGCATAGCCGAGTTGGAGCGGCAAACACAAAGCCGCGGCGGCATGAACTACCGCTGTTTTGAAGGATTTGACCAGCCTGGCTTGTTTGTCGAGATGTTCGAGGTGGCTGACGAGTCGGTCTATTACGATATCAAGCGATGGCGGACAGAGGGCGGACCGCTGGATCACTGCATCGCAGGAGGTTCCGCGAAAATACACGTCTGGGCCTTTCAACCGGCGGCAGCGAAACAACAGGAGGAGAAGCGAAGAGGCGATGGCTAGAAAAACGACAGGACGACCGGCAGTTAAGCTGCCTGATGAATTTCAGGTTTTTGGGTTTCACCGTGATTTACTCGCTTGGTACGACGGGCAAAAGCGCGATCTGCCTTGGCGCATCAACAACGATCCCTATCGCGTCTGGGTGTCGGAAATCATGCTGCAGCAGACACGGGTAGAGACAGTCAAACCGTACTACGAAAATTTTATGCAGCAATTCCCCAATGTGGAAGCCCTGGCAGAGGCGCCGGAAGACCAGGTGCTGAAGGCGTGGGAAGGGCTCGGTTACTACTCGCGGGCCCGCAACCTGCAGGCTGCCGCCCGTCAGGTGAAAGAGGAGTACGGCGGCTACGTCCCCGACACGATCGAGGAGATTTCCAGGTTAAAAGGAGTCGGCCCCTATACGGCCGGAGCTATTTTAAGCATTGCCTACGGGAAACCGGAACCTGCTGTCGACGGCAATGTCATGCGGGTCTTTTCACGCCTCTTGTACATGGAAGACGACATAGCCAAGCCTTCCACCCGAGTGATCTTCGAAGAGCTGGTGCGCCAGACGATTCCCGCTGACAGAGCAGGGGACTTTAACCAGGCGCTGATGGAATTGGGGGCATTGATCTGCCTGCCTCGCAATCCCCAGTGCCTCACCTGTCCGGTCTTCGACTACTGCCTGGCCCGCAGAGAAGGCGTTCAGGATCAACTCCCTGTCAAAGGAAAAGCGAAGCCTCCGCGGCCTATCCACTACCTGGTGGCTGTCGTGCGCCGGGGGGATGAACTGCTGATCAACAGGCGGCCTGAACAGGGGCTGCTCGCGGGAATGTGGGAATTTCCGATGGTGGAGGTCAAGCCCCGCCTGGACCCGGCCGACCTGCTGGAAGAACTGCTCGAAGACCGCTACGGGATCACGGCCAGCTATGGCGGAGAGCTGACCCGCGTCCAGCATACATTTTCCCATTTGCACTGGGAGCTGGACGTGTATCTGTACGAGTACGAAGCGGGCGTCGTCACCGCGGGTTCGGCCCGATTCGTGCCGCAGGATCAGCTTCAGGCGTACGCTTTTCCGGTCGCCCATAGTAAAATCATGCAAGCACTGGCCAAAAAAACGGCTGAGGAATAGCAACCGGCTCCCTGCATGGTGGGAGCCGGTTTTTTTGGTGAGGGCTTCAATTGAAGCTTTTCCTACAGTCTCGTACAGTATCCAGGGTATTCGGCAGCTTGGCGATGCCGCTTCGCTTCCAGCTCCGCGATCGCCTTTTCCTGCAAATAGGATTGCAGCTTCTCCTGGCAGCTTTTCCGTTTGCGCTCGATGACAATGGTAAAAAAGATCATTGAGATTCGCATGGAAAGCCTCCTCTCATGTAAAGGTCATTCGTCAGTCAGGTTCCGTCCAGCGATTTCACTCCTGTGAATCTCATCAGTTGGCGTCGGTGTCTTGGTCTCATCCTGCATTCCTCCTTCATTTTGTCAGGTGTAAAACTTATATAGAAAAAGGCCGCGGAACAGCAAAATCCTACGGCCTTCATCTAAAAAAGAGTATAAAAAACCGTAAGCAGCAACACGCCACCTACGGTTTAATATGTATTTCTGGAAATGAGAATGCCTTAAGAGCATTCACACCGGTCGGAGGAAGTGCCGCCATATGAAATTGGTCCGATCTGCTTGTTCATGTTCATATGTCGTTCCTCCCTTCAAAGTGTATATAAGATATAATATGGCAAAAAATTCCCTGTGTAAAGATTTTTTTAAAACAGAAGCTTTTTTTTCAGGCACGCCTGGTCCATCATGTCCAGGTGTGATTAAGGGGCATCCGGAATCTGCCGCCGCATTCATTCAAACGTGCATGATAGGCGGAGACTGTGTATAATGAGAGTTGCTATTTAATGACAACAGAGAAATACCGTACAGATAAACAGTAAAGCGTTGTTATTATGTGTCCAGGAAGGGGCTAAACTAAGGATGAAGACAGGCATTTTCCCACCGGGCCGAATTGCTGCAACGTTCGGCTGAGCGGACACTGGCCGGACGCTTTTCACACGTAACCCTGGCGAGCGCATTGATTTGCCGGCAGCAGACAAACTGTTTCTTGTGGTGTACAATAGAATGAGAAGCCAGCTAAGGAGGCCTTATTGATGCTGATCCGTTCATTTCGCCTCGGTGACTACGCTGCAATAACTCGTATTTGGCAAGAAACCGGCCTCAATGAGACTGAGTCGGAGACGTTTGACGCCCTTGCGAAACAGCTCGCTTGGGACAGCGAACTTGTGATGGTTGCTGAGCAAGATGGAGAAGTGGTGGGAGTCGTTGTCGGAACGATCGATGGAACGCACGCGTACTTTTACAGGCTTGCCGTCCGCCCGGACCTGCAGGGATCGGGGATTGGGCGACAACTGGTACAGGCGATCGAGACCCGGTTCCAACAGCGCGGAGTAAACAGGGTTCTGATCATGGTCAATCAAGAAAACCATAAGGTACTGCCGTTCTATCGCGCGCTTGGCTACGAAATGCAAAAATATGTTACACTTTCCAAAAAGCTCTCTTCGTGAGAAACTGGCGCGTTTCCTCACTATAGATAGAGAAGAGAAGAAAGGGGAGAGTCATGTCGCCAGCACCTGGAACAACGATCCGCATTGAAAGTTTTAAACACGATCATTCCTTTCATCGTTCATGGGATAAGACTACCTTGATCCATACGAGTGATGCGGTGCTTATCGGGGGCAACGACCGGGTAAAGGTAACAGAGTCGGACGGGCGTGAGTGGCGAACGCGCGAACCGGCAATATGTACATTTGGCCGGGGGCAGTGGTTTAATACGATCGCGATGATTCGCGACGATGGCATTTACTATTATTGCAACATCGGCTCCCCGTTTAGCTTAAAGGGAAATCTGCTCAGCTACATCGATTACGACTTGGATGTAAAAGTGTATCCTGACTTGACCTACTCGATACTCGACGAAGAAGAGTTTGCGCTTCACAGCCGCCAGATGAACTATCCGCCGCAAGTGACGGAGCGGGTGCGTCAGGCTGTTCAAGAGGTGATCGATTGGGTCCAAGCGAGGCGCGGTCCATTTCAAAACGGGTTCGTCGAACGGTGGTACGAGCGGTACTTGCTTGTACGCGTCGACGAAGGATAAATCCTTCTCCCGGAATTCCGGGGGAAGGATTTTTTCTTTGTGCGCGAGACAAAGCGGCAGGAAAGGTGTAAAATCGAATAATCGAGGCTTTGAAAGAGGAGGGATGGCATGAAGAGCATTAAGCGCTATCTGGCCTTTGTAAAGCCGTATTCCGGTAAGATTCTGCTGACGATTTTCATTGGAATCCTGAAGTTCGGAATACCGCTGCTCATGCCTTTGATCCTGAAATACGTCATTGATGACCTGCTTCCCAGCAATCTGTCAACGGATGAAAAACTCCGACAGTTGTTTTGGTTGATGGCTGCTGCGCTCTTCGTGTTTACGGTAGTTCGGGCTCCAGTGGAGTACTTGCGGCAGTACTATGCCCAGTGGGTGTCCAGCCGCATCCTTTACGATATCCGCAATCAATTGTTCTCCCATATCCAGCGCTTGTCGCTGAGCTACTACAATAACCATAAGGTTGGCGAAGTCATCTCCCGCGTCAT
Source organism: Brevibacillus massiliensis (assembly GCF_000311785.1). GTDB lineage: Bacteria > Bacillota > Bacilli > Brevibacillales > Brevibacillaceae > Brevibacillus_C > Brevibacillus_C massiliensis. Next base: position 18,112 of record NZ_HE978556.1, on the reverse strand, counting down.
TAACGACGTCGAGCAGACCAGGAGCTTTATCGAAACAGGGCTGATGAACATCTGGCTCGACTTGATCACGATCAGCTTAACCGTCGTGATCATGCTGTCCATGGACGTCCCGCTGACGCTCGTCGCGCTGATCGTGTTCCCGCTGTATGCATTTGCCGTAAAATTTTTCTACAAGCGGCTGCGCCAGCTGACCAGGGATCGTTCGGCGGCTTTGGCCCAGGTACAGAGCCATCTGCACGAGCGGGTCAGCGGAATCTCCATCATTCGCAGCTTCGCTTTGGAGAAGCATGAGGAAAAACAGTTTGACAAGCAGAACAAACATTACCTGAACAAGGCGTTGGCACAGACAAGCTGGAATGCTTACACTTTTTCGGCAGTCAATACGGTGACCGACATCACTCCGCTGCTCGTCATCGGTTATGCCGGTTATCATGTCATTGGCGGCGATCTGTCTGTCGGGACGCTGATTGCGTTTTATGCCTACCTGGAGCGCCTGTACACTCCGCTCAGGCGGCTCGTCAACTCATCTACGACCTTGACGCAAGCAACGGCGTCGATGGATCGAATGTTTGAGTTCATCGACGAAGAGTACGACATACAGGATCGCCCGAATGCCGGACTGCTTCCGGTCGATCCGGATACCGGCCGGATACGCGGGGAAATACGCTTTGAGGGTGTCTCGTTCCGCTACCGCGACGAGGGCGAGATGGTGCTAAAAGACATCAATCTGACCATCCGGCCCGGCCAGACAGTGGCACTGGTGGGCATGTCAGGGGGCGGAAAGTCATCGCTAATCAGCTTGCTGCCCCGTTTTTGGGATGTGACCGAAGGGCGGATTCTCATTGACGGGGTCGATATTCGCGACGTACAGCAGCAAAATCTGCGCAGCCACATCGGGATGGTCTTGCAAGACAACATCCTGTTCAGCGATTCCGCCCGGGCCAACATCCTGATGGGCCGGCCGGACGCTTCCGAAGAAGATGTGATAGCTGCGGCAAAGGCTGCCAACGCTCATGACTTCATTATGGATTTGCCGGATGGCTACGACACCGAATTGGGCGAGCGCGGCGTCAAACTCTCCGGAGGTCAGAAGCAGCGGATCGCGATTGCCCGCGTGTTTTTGAAAAATCCGGGAATCTTGATTCTCGATGAAGCCACATCTGCGCTTGACCTGGAGTCGGAGCACATGATCCAGGAGTCGCTGTCACACCTTGCCAAAGGGCGGACGACGATTATCGTCGCCCATCGGCTGTCGACGATTACCCACGCAGATGCCATCGTGGTATTGAAAGAAGGACAAATTGTGGAAATGGGAACACATGAAGAGTTGTTGGAGATGCAAGGTGCATACTATTCGCTGTGGAGTGTACAGGATTTTAACACGACGGCTCAGGAAACGCCGTTGGAAGAATACGAGCGCTGCTAGCAACTGGGCATGTACCGGCTGAATGGGGCCGATGCATGCCCGGAGCTGTTTTCCACTCTTGGGCTGCTGAGACACGACGGCAGCTTTTTGCATTTTGGTTGTTTTGATTGGAGGTGTGCCGGATGGAAATATGGAAGCGAAATTTATTTGTCATATCCTTTGCCCTCTGTATTGTCATGTCCGCGATGAGCATGGTGATGCCGTTTCTGCCCTTGTTTATCCAGTCGGAGCTCGGCGTGGAGGACCCGCATCAGGTAACCGCTTGGGCCGGCATCGTCTTCGGAGCCAATTTTCTCACAGCAAGCCTGATCTCTCCGCTGTGGGGCAATCTGGCTGACAAGTACGGCCGCAAAATCATGATTTTACGTTCCGGCTATTCGATGTCAGTGATCATTGCGCTGACCGGATTGGTTGGAAATGTTTGGCATCTCTTGGGATTGCGCCTCTTAAACGGCACTGTCGGAGGGATTATTCCCGCCGGGACGGCTTTGATCGCTTCGGCAACGCCCAAAGAGAAGGTAGGTTGGGCTCAGGGAGTTTTGCAGTCAAGTACCGTAGCGGGGACGATTATGGGGCCGCTGTTTGGCGGACTCTTGGCCGATATCATCGGTTACCGGCTGATTTTCGTCATCACTGGTGCATTGGTATTGCTCTCGACGATTTTGGTGACGGTCACCGTCAAGGAAAACTTTACGCCCCCGCCGGCTCGGAAGCAAACCAGTGTGCGCGAGGACGCCAAGCTGATCTTCTCGACTCAGCCGCTGCCAGCGCTGTTCCTGGTTACCGTCATGATTCAGTTTGCTCTCTTAAGCATCAACCCGGTGCTGCCGATGTACGTAAAAAGCTTGCTCGGGTCGCCTGAGCGGGTGTCGTTTTACGCCGGATTGGTCACGGCTGCGATGGGGGCGGCCAACGTCATCGCCTCGCCGCAGCTGGGGAAACTGGGGGATCGCTTTGGCTCGCAAAAAGTTTTGCTGTTCTGCCTGATCGCCTCGGCGCTGATCTTTATCCCGCAGGCCATGGTGACACAGGTGTGGCAGCTGGTGGCGCTGCGCTTCCTGCTGGGGATGTTTGTCGGGGGGCTGCTGCCGTCGGTCAACTCGCTTTTGCGCAAGGCGACGCCGACCCATATGACCAGCCGCGTCTTCGGATTCAATAACAGCTTTCTAGCCCTGGGAAGCATGCTCGGGCCGACGATTGGCGGGCTTTTAGCCGGTTACGTGAGCCTGAAGGGCGTGTTCTTGATGACGGGCCTGTTGCTTTTGATCAGCTCCGGTTGGGTGGCGTACAGCTTGTGGCGAAAGCCGCTGTCCCGCGGCGTCAGTCCGAAGTAAGCTGTAGGCACAATACAAAAGGAAAGGCCCGTACCCATGAGCGGGCCGAGCCGGTCAAACCTTTCTGTTATTCATCCCTCGAGTTGGCGAAAATCATCACGAACTTCAGCAGCTGCAATACGGAGATCAATGCTGCTGCTACGTACGTGAGCGCCGCGGCGTTTAACACTTTGCCGACACCCTCTTCTTCAGCGTTGCGGATAAAGCCCATCTGTACCATCAGCGTCCGCGCCCGGCTGCTGGCGTTAAATTCCACCGGCAGCGTGATGAGCTGGAAGGCGACTGCGGCACTAAAGAAGATAATGCCGAGCAGCACCAGATTCATCCAGTGCATCAAAAATCCGGCGATCAACAGGATGGGAGCCACGCCCGAGGCAAAATTGACCACGGGGAAGATGTAGTGTCTGGCCACCAGCATCGGGTATGCCACTTTGTGCTGGATCGCGTGACCCACCTCGTGGCAGGCGACCGATACGGCAGAAATGGAACTGCCGGAGAATACCGGATCTGACAGGCGAACCGTCTTGGAAATCGGATCGTAGTGGTCTGTCAGCGTACCGGGGATATGCTCGATCGGAATGTGGCCGAGACCGTTCGCATCCAGCATCCTGCGGGCCGCTTCGGCGCCGGTCAGGCCGGTCGATACGGGGACCTCGGCAAACCGGTTAAACGTCGAATTGACCCGAAATTGCGCCCAGAGCGAGAGCCCGAAGGCAATGAGAATCAGAAAGTCCATCGGGTGGAAAAACATACAAATCAACTCCTCGTCCTCAATCTATCTTGTATCCAGCATGAAATGGCAAACAAAAGTTCTCCGGGGTAGTCCCACACAATCAATAATACGCGAAAACAACATATAAGTTTCATCTTATTTGAAAGATTTTTTGTTCAACTTGTGAAAAGGAAAACAGGAGCACTCCCGTGTCGGGAAAGACTCCTGTTTCTTGATGCAGGCATCCTAACGGTCGTGCTGCTGCGTTTTGTGGTGCTCTGTCAAACGCGGGTGTTGAAACCCGACAACCTCCATCATTTTCGAACTCATCTTCGGATCCAAGGTCTTCTCTGGTGCTTGCGGATACGTTTTTTCGCCTTTGGACATGGGGTACCTCCCGCGACGCGTATTTGCGCTTGTGCGGCGTCATTGATAGTATGGCCGCAAGCGGCGGTTACCCTTGCTGTAATTTTTGGAACGAACGCTCCACGGCGGCGATCGTCGCTTGGATGTCCGCTTCGGTATGAGCCGTCGTGATGAACCACGCCTCGTACTTGGAAGGGGCCAGACAGATGCCTTCGTCAAGCATCAGGCGGAAGAAGCGGGCAAAGAGTTCTCCGTCGGCATTTTGCGCCCCGTCGTAATCGATCACGGGCTGATCCGTGAAGTACACCGCCAGCGCTCCTTTGAGCCGATTGAGTTGAATCTCGACTCCGTATCGCTGGGCAGCAGCCCTGATCCCCTGCTCGAGCAGCCCGCCCAGCCGGTCCAGCTCCTCATATACGCCAGGCTGCCCCAGAACTTCCAGGCAGGCGATCCCGGCCAGGATAGAGGCAGGGTTGCCGGACATCGTTCCCGCTTGGTAAGCGGGCCCCAGCGGCGCTACCTGCTCCATAATCTCGCGCCGTCCGCCATAGGCGCCGATCGGCAGGCCGCCGCCGATGATTTTCCCTAATGCCGTCAGATCGGGTTCTACACCCAGCAGGTTTTGCGCTCCTCCGTAGCAGAAGCGGAATCCGGTGATGACTTCATCGTATACGACCAGCATGCCTGCTTCGTGGGCGATGCGGTTTACGGCCTCGAGAAAGCCGGGGCGGGGACTGACGATCCCGAAATTGCCGACGATCGGTTCCACCAGCACCGCTGCCGTTTCGCTGCCCCAGCGTTTGACCGCATCGGCAAAAGCTTCTGCGTCGTTAAACGGCACGGTGATCACTTCGTCGGCGATGCTCTGCGGGATGCCGGCGCTGTCCGGTATTCCCAGCGTCGACGGGCCGGAGCCGGCGGCAACGAGGACGAGGTCGGAGTGACCGTGGTAACAGCCGGCGAATTTCATGATCTTGGTTCGTCCGGTGTAGGCGCGGGCGACACGGATGCAGGTCATCACGGCTTCTGTGCCGGAATTGTTAAAGCGGATGCGCTCCATCGAGGGAATCGCTTCCCTGATCATCCGGGCAAACTGTATCTCCCACGGGGTGGGTGTGCCGTACAGTGTGCCGTTTTCCGCCGCCCGCGTGATCGCTTTTGTAATGTGCGGATGAGCGTGCCCGGTGATAATCGGGCCATACGCGGCCAGGTAATCTATGTAGCGGTTGCCGTCCACATCCCAGAAATAGGCGCCGTTTGCCTTTTCCATCACGACCGGGGCGCCGCCGCCCACTGCTTTAAACGAGCGGGACGGGCTGTTCACCCCGCCGACGATCACTTCCAAGGCCTCCTCATGCAGCCGGGCAGACCGTTCACGATTCATTTTGCATTCCCCATTTCCTTCAAAAAATTCATTCCTTATCATAACACACTTTGGCAGGGAGGGAGCGGTTCCCCGCAGGCGAAGGCATGGGCAATCGCTGCTTGGCAGGAAATCTTCCATTTTCGCGTAGTGCAGACGGAAGATAACGATTACAAACAGCAGGAAACGTACAAGATCGAAGCGAGCCAAGTCAAGGATGGCGGCAGTGTGACCAAGGAGTTGGAAAACTCTTCGGCCTGGCAGGACGGCGGCGTAACCTATGTATTACAGGGCGCGCTTGACCTGGAAGAAATGGAGAAGGCAGTCACTTCGATGAAATCGATCGGGTGAATAGCCGCCTGGGGTGCCGGGCGGTTGTTTTTTCTTTTTTTCCTGCACATTCAATTTTGCAGAAATGATCGTACTCATATACACTAGCTAATGGATTCACATAAAATCACACAGAAAAGGACGTGCAGTGATGATCAAAGTCAGCCAGCTGCAAAAGGTTTTTCGCATTCATCAGGCGCGATCCGGGTTAGCGGGAGCTTTTCGCGACTTGTTCAATCGCCAATATAAAACAGTAAAAGCAGTCGACGGCGTCTCCTTCCAGGTGGAAGAAGGCGAATTTTTTGCCCTGATCGGCGAGAATGGAGCGGGCAAATCGACGACCATCAAGATGATGACCGGGATCCTGACGCCGACGGATGGAGAAATCACCATCAACGGCTTCGTTCCGTACAAGCAGCGCGAGGATTACGTCAAGTCCATCGGCGTGGTCTTCGGCCAGCGCTCCCAACTGTGGTGGGACCTCTCGCCGACGGAGTCGTTTCGCCTGCTTCAGCGTGTGTACAAAGTAGAGGGGGAGGACGGGAAACGCTGGCTGGATCGCCTGGTTGAAGAGCTGGACATCGGCGGGTTTATCCACCAGCCTGTCCGCAAGCTCAGCCTGGGCCAGCGGATGCGCTGCGAGATCGCGGCATCCTTGATCCACAAGCCCAAACTGTTGTTTCTCGACGAGCCGACGGTGGGGCTGGATGTGCTGGTGAAACAGAAAATCCGGGAGTTTTTGCGCAACCTGAACGAGTCGGAGCGGACGACGATTCTGCTTACCACCCATGACGTGTCTGACATCGAGGCCCTGTGCAAGCGTGTGATCGTGATGGACCAGGGAAAACTGATTTTTGACGGCATGCTGAGCGATTTAAAGGAAAAGTGGGGCAACGGAACCGAGATCGCATTTCAATTCAAACAACGCATTCCCGTGGCGGAGCTTCGCGGCCTGCTTGGCGAGTATCCGTGCGAGCTGTTTGCGGAAAACGAATACGCTGTCCGGGTCAAGCTGCAGCGCAGCAGGGAAATGCTGCCGCTCGTGCTGTCTTCCGTCATGGCCTCTTATGAGGTAAGCGATGTGAAGGTGATGGAGTCGAGCACGGAGGACATCGTCCGCAATATTTACTCGGTCGACAGCGAGGTTGCGGTCAATGGCTAAATTGTATGCAGAACTGATTCGCATCCGCTTTTTGACGATGCTGGCGTACCGGGTGAACTACTACAGCGGGATCATCATTTACGGAATCAATATCGGGGCGTACTACTTTTTGTGGGGAGCGATCTACGGCGATCAGCAGAGCCTCGGAGGCATGACGGCGGAACAGATGACGGTATACGTCGCGATCGCCTGGATGTCGCGGGCGTTTTACTTTAACAACATCGACCAGGAGATCGCCCAGGAGGTCCGCGAAGGGAAAGTGGCCATCGAGCTGATCCGCCCCTACAACTACCTGTCGGTAAAACTGGCCCAGGCCCTTGGCGAAGGGATGTTTCGCATGCTGTTTTTTGCCGTTCCGGGCATGATTCTGGCCGGCTTGATTCTGCCGATTCACTTTCCGCCGACACTTGGGCACTGGGGCGTCTATTTGCTCAGCTTGATAATGGCCTTTATCATCAATACGCAGATTAACCTGCTGACGGGCATCCTGACCTTTTTCCTGTTTCGCAACGAGGGCATGATGCGGGCCAAACGGGTGGTTGTCGACCTTTTGTCGGGCCTGATTTTGCCGATCAGCTTTTTTCCCGTCTGGGCGCAGACCCTGATGGGCTTCCTGCCGTTTCAGGTGATCAACTACTATCCGAGCAAAATCTTTTCCGGCGCCATTGCCATGAGTGATGTGGCAGGTGTGCTCTGGCTGCAGTTCGCCTGGATCGCGATCCTGTACCTGCCGATTACCCTGTTGTGGCGCCGCGCACGACGCAACCTCGTGGTGCAAGGAGGTTAGTGATGAGACAGATCATCCGTTTGTTCAGCGATTACCTCAGCCAGTATTTCAAGACGCGCTTGGCGTATCGGGCCGACTTTGTGGGGGATTTTCTCTCCAACCTGGTCTCCGAGTTAATCAATCTGGTGTTTATCGTGGTCGTCTTTCAGCATGTCTCTTTGCTGAAGGATTGGAGCCGGGACGAAATCATCTTCATTTACGGCTATTTTCTTATCCCGTTTGCGCTGTTCTCCATGTTTTTCGGGTTTTGGGACTTTAACGAACGCTACATTATCCGCGGAGAAATGGACCGCATCCTTACCCGTCCGGTGCACAATCTGGCCCAGGTCTGCCTGGAATCCATGGCGCCCGATCGGATCTTCGGCGTCATCACCGGACTCTTGATCATGGGCTATGCTGCGATCCGTCTGCACTTGTCGTTCGCCTGGTACGACATCCCGCTGTTTATCCTGCTCGTCATCAGCAGCACGCTCGTCTATGCGGGGGTTTACACAGGCATCGCTGCGATCAGCTTTTTCTCTGATTCGCGGACCGGCATCTCGCCGATGATCTACAATATTCAAAACTATGGCCGCTACCCGGTCGATGTGTACAACAAGGCGATTCGCATTACGCTGACCTGGATTTTGCCCTTTGCGTTCGTCGGGACTTATCCGGCCGCCTACTTTTTGCGCAAGGAAATGTGGTACACCTATACCATGCTGACACCTGTGATCGGCGTCGTTTTCTTCGCGATCGGCTTGTCGGTGTGGAACTGGGGAGTAAAAAAATACCAGGGAGCAGGTTCGTAGACGGCAGCAGCACTCTCTTCCCTTGCCAAAAACTCGGCGGAGCCTTATAATGATTTTCGTATAACTAAACATTCCTTCGGGGCAGGGTGAAATTCCCGACCGGCGGTGATCACTCAGGTGTAAGCCCGCGAGCCCCTCGACCGCGGCAAGCGGCAGGGTGCAGGATCTGGTGCGAATCCAGGGCCGACAGTACAGTCTGGATGGGAGAAGGATGACGACAGTGCGTTCGTTGACGTGCTTGTTTTCTCGTGCGAATGGCATGGGAGCAGTGGGGCTGGCCTGGAAAGGCAGACCTTTGGCTTGCCGTGCAGTCGCAGTCAAGAGAGGTCGTGCGTGCCCTGGAGACGAATTTTTGTCTTCAGGGCTTTTTGCATTCGACAGTAGGCCGTCTGAACGATGCTGTTGCCATTCCTCAGAAGGAAAAAGACGATGAGGAGATGGTCGCATGCAGCAACAACAGCTTTATCCGCAGCAGATGATGCAGACCAAGCGGTTGGTCTTCATATCCTTGCTGTCCGCAGTCGCTTTTGTCTTGATGTACCTAGAGTTTCAAGTGCCTTTGTTTCCCTCTTTCCTGAAGCTGGACCTCAGCACGCTGCCCGGCTTGCTCGGCGGACTTGTGTTCGGACCGGCGGCCGGTCTGACAATTGAGTTGATCAAGAATGTTCTGCACCTTCTGTTAAAAAATACCGATGGGCTTTTGATCGGAGAACTGGCCAACTTTCTTGCAGGTTCCAGCTTTATTCTGGCTGCGGTCTGGGTGTACCGCAGGCGCGGCAGCAAAGCCGGGTTTGCCCTCGGATTGTCGCTGGGAACCCTGCTGATGACGGTCATCATGTCGGTTGCCAACTACTATCTGCTAATTCCCGCTTATGCCGTGCTCTACAACATGTCGGTACCCGACCTGCTTGCCAATTTCCACATGAACAGCTTATGGTCACTAATCATCTACGGGATTGCCCCGTTTAACGTAATAAAAGGGATCGTGATCGCGCTCATTGCCGCACCGATCATGATGAAGGTCATGCCGCACCTTCGGGCCAAATAAAAGGAAGGGGAGCAACCGCGATAGGCTTCTCCCCTTCCTTTTCATCTGTGACCGGCTTTACTTGACGGCTCTTTGCGGCTGGGACAGGTCCGCAAACTGCTTCTCTTCCGCCGGGTCGGCTGCCGCCAAAGGGAACAGGATGTTCAGGTACTTGAATTTGCGTCTGCCTTCCCCGCTCTTCAATTCCTTGTACTTGTCCAAAATTTGGCCGATTTCTGCGATGATCTGGTTGCGCTCTTCTTTGGTTAAATAAAGCTCGCCTACGTCAAAGGCAAAGGTGTCGGAATACTCCTTGCGCACGTCAACATCGCTTGCGACGAAACGATTGATCGTCCTCAGCAAGTCTTTTTCCGTCGTGCGGATCGGTGAGAGCATCACATCACCCAGCTGCTGCGCGTTCTCTTCAATCATGACCCGCAGGTTTACCTGTATGACTTTCGCTACTGGCTGGTAGTATTTTTCAATAATCGACCCTTTTATCCTGGTGTCCACCTGTTCGAGCAGACCCACACGCAGCAGTTCTTTTACATGGTAGTGGAGCCTGGCGGCGTTCTCCCCCAGTTCCGTAGCAATTTGCTTGGCTGTCCGTGGTTCTAAATCTTCGAACAGCTCCAGGATCTTGACTCGCTCCGGGATCGCCAGCGACTTGAGGGCTTCCGGATCCGACACGTATAAAAACTCTTTCACGTATTCATTCACCATCCGTTTTACGCACAGTTGTTAAGAAGTGCTTATTTTTTAAATTCGTTTACATTTTTTTATTTTTCATTGTACCCTTTTAAACGGGTAAAGCGCAATGAAGAAGTTGAGAACATCCGGCTTACTTTCGAGACAGACAAACTTTTGTTAAAATAAGACAACAACGTTATGCGAAGGAAGGGATTGTACATGATTACAGTGGGACAAGAGGCACCGGCTTTTACTCTGCCGGCAAGCAACGGCGAAATGATCTCGCTCGATTCCCTGCGGGGGAAAAACGTAGTGCTGTATTTCTATCCGAAGGACATGACGCCTGGCTGCACCACGGAGGCATGCGATTTCCGCGATTACCATCCAGAATTTGAAAAATTGGACACGGTCGTACTGGGAGTGAGCCCCGACGACCTCAAATCCCATGACAAGTTCATTGCCAAACATGATTTGCCGTTCTTGCTGCTGGCCGATACCGAACACGAGGTGGCGGAGGCTTACGGTGTGTGGACTTTGAAAAAAATGTACGGAAAAGAATACATGGGCATTGAACGAACCACGTTTCTTATCGACAGAGAGGGAAAGATCGCCAAGGTCTGGCCAAAGGTAAAAGTGGCGGAACACGTTCAGGAAGTGCTTCAATACATCAAAGAGCATCTGGGTTAAGACCCGGGTCGGCAGAGGGGGAATGATTCGATGAGTCTGTCCGTGGATTACATGATCGAAACGTTTGCCAAGCTCGCCCGGATTCCCAGTCCTTCAGGCAATACGGGCAAGGTGATGAAGTGGGTAGAGCAAGAGCTGGATAGTCTGGGTATAAGCTACAGCGTCACCAATAAAGGGGCGATTCTCGCTACGCTGCCGGGGAAGTGCGACGAGCGGCAGCGTCTGCTCTCCGCTCACGTGGACACACTGGGAGCGATGGTGAAGGAGATCAAGGCTAACGGCCGATTGCGATTGACGATGATTGGCGGGTTTGCCTGGAATGCCGTTGAGGGGGAGTACTGTGAGATCGAGACCGGCGAAGGTCGCGTCTACACCGGGACGATTTTGACTACCAAGGCATCCGTTCACGTGTACAGCAGAGAGGCTGGCAAAATGGAGCGCACAGAAGAAGTGATGGAGGTGCGTCTGGATGAGCGGGTGAACAGCAGGGAGGATGTACTGGCGCTGGGAATCCAGGTCGGGGACTTCGTCTCCTTCGATCCGAGGGTGACGGTCACGTCCAGCGGTTTTGTCAAGTCCCGCCATCTGGATGACAAGGCGAGCGTGGCGATTTTATTTGGCGTCATCGCCCATCTGCGTGAAGCGGGCATAGAGCTGCCTTTTACCACTCATTTCCTCATTAGCAATAATGAAGAGATTGGCTACGGCGGCAACGCCAGCATACCGGAGAAGACCGTCGAATACCTGGCTGTCGATATGGGAGCGATCGGGGAGGGGCAGGCTACCGACGAATACTGCGTCTCCATCTGCGCCAAAGACTCATCCGGCCCTTACCATTACGGCTTCCGCAAGCATTTGACCAAATTGGCCGAGGAAAACGGCATATACTACAAAGTGGACATTTACCCGTTTTACGGTTCTGATGCCAGCTCCGCGCTGCGGGCCGGTTTTGACATCGTCCACGGCTTGATCGGACCGGGGATAGATGCCTCCCATTCCCATGAGCGGACGCACCGGGATGCCTTCGAAAATACGGCCAAGCTGCTGCTGGCCTATCTTACGTCCACTGAATTGGTCGTGTGAGGGGGCAAATCATGAGTGTAAACAGCACGTATCGCTGGGCGGACTACTACGATGTGACCAACCGGGGCGTTACCGGAGATATTTCGTTTTACACCAAAATGGCTCAGCAGGCGGGCGGCGAAGTGCTTGAACTGGCCTGCGGCACCGGACGGGTGACGATTCCTTTGGCCCAGGCCGGAGTCAAGGTGACGGGGCTTGATCTGTCTGAAGAGATGCTGGCGAGGGCAAAACAGAAAGCCGAGAAGATGGCAGTAGCCGACCGCATTCATTTTATGCAGGGGGATATGCGCCAGTTTCAGCTGGAACGGCAATTTCCTTTGATCATCATCCCGTTTCGTTCATTTCTTCATCTGCTGCATATTCAGGAGCAGATGAAGGCGCTTGGCTGCATCCGGCGCCATCTGCAGCCTGGCGGAAAGTTTATCATGAACGTGTTTGTACCACGCATCTCAGACCTGTACGAGGAAAGCGAGAAAATGTCACTCAGAGGGATGTTTCCGCTCGATACGGGCGAGCAGATCGCCATGTGGGATTTTACCCGTTACGACCACTTTCAGCAGTTGTCTGAGGTGACGCGGACCTACGAACGGATCAATCAGGATGGCCAGGTTGTGGAAAAACTGGTGAGCAGGTTTACCCTTCGCTATATCTTTCCGGCAGAGCTGCATCATTTGCTTCGGTTGAATGGCTTTAGGGTCGTGCAGCGATACGGCTCTTTTGACCAGGCTCCGTTTGACAGGGGGAGTACGGAGCTGATCATCGTAGCGGAAGCTGTGTAATTTCCCGGAAAATAATTGAAAAGGGGAACGATGTCATGAGAATCTACACGAAGTCAGGAGATAAAGGCGAAACGTCACTTGTCCACGGTGTCAGAGTGCCGAAATACGCTGCCCGGGTTGAAGCTTACGGAACGTGTGACGAGGCCAACTCTACGATTGGCCTTGCCATGTCTTTCCTGCCGGAGGACGGGGAATGGAGCCAGTTTCGCCAGACGTTTCACGTGATTCAGACGAAGCTGTTCCACATCGGTGCCGAATTGGCGACACCACAGGGGAAAAAGGTAGGTTGGCCAATCGAGGAAGCGGACGTCACCTTTCTGGAACAAAAAATTGACGAGATGGATGGACAGTTGGAGACGCTGACCAATTTTATTTTGCCGGGAGGACATCCGGCTGCTTCTGCCCTGCACGTGGCCCGTACAGTCGTGCGCCGCGCGGAACGCCGTTCGATCCAGATTACCCAGCAAGAACCGGTTAATGGCATCGTGATTAAATACCTGAACAGATTATCTGATTTCTTGTTTGTGGCCGCACGCTGGGTCAACCATAAGCTGGGCAAACCAGAACTTCATTTGCATGAATGATTCCCATCGGCACGAGGGCAGCGAGGTTAGCCTGCCTCTCGTGTTTTTTGCTATTATAGGATGAGGGGGGAGATGAATGGCAATGAAACAGTCGGATTCGCCAGTAAAGGCAGCATCGGGCGGGCGGCGAAAGGTGCCTGTTGACAAGATTCTTGACACGCTTCACAATATGTACCCCGACGCCCATTGCGAGTTAAACTACACAACTCCGTTTGAGCTTTTGATTGCGACGATCCTTTCTGCACAGTGCACAGACAAGCGGGTCAATGAGATCACGGAACCGCTGTTTGCCAAGTACAATCAGCCTGAGCATTTTTTGCACCTGTCACAGAAAGAGATGGAGGAGCTCATAAAGGGGCTTGGTTTGTATAAAAATAAAAGTAAAAATATCTTGGAGACATGCCGGATTTTGTATGAAAAATACAAGGGTGAGGTGCCGCAAACCCATTCCGAACTGGAGGCCCTTCCCGGCGTCGGCAGAAAGACGGCCAATGTGGTGCTGTCTAACGCGTTTGGCGTGCCTGCGATTGCCGTTGATACACACGTCTTCAGGGTTGCCAACCGCCTTGGCCTGGCGAACAGTGACAACGTAGACGAGACGGAAAGACAGCTCATGAAGCGCATCCCCCGGGAAAAATGGTCAGATGCCCATCATTGGCTCATCTGGCACGGACGTCGGCTTTGTTCGGCTCGAAACCCGCAGTGCGGCTCTTGCCCGCTTCAGGAAGACTGCAAATTTGCCCGGACTGCGGCCAGAGAGCAGAAGAAGAAAGCCGTCAAAAAAGCAAAGGCTCCACAAAAAGGATAATATTTCCAATTAACTTTTCGTGGCAAGGGATATTGACACGACGGGTTGTAACGGCGTACACTTTTTATAACAATTCTTATTAAAAGATCGTTATTATCAAAGAATATATTACCCATCAATTACCAAGTAAGGGATTTTCTCTGGAAAGTGAGGTGCATGACGAGGTGACGGAACGGGTCGAAAAAGCCGTTGAAATTCTCAAGAATACAGGAGTTCGTATGACTCCGCAGCGTCATGCCATATTAGCGTACCTGCTTGAATCAATGAGCCATCCAACCGCCGATGAAATTTACAAGGCGCTGGAGGGCAGGTTTCCGAATATGAGTGTTGCTACGATTTACAACAACTTGAGAGTTTTTAAAGAAGCGGGGTTGGTTCGCGAATTGACCTATGGCGATTCGTCCAGCCGCTTCGATGCCAACACCCATGAAGAGCATTACCATGTGATCTGTTCGGAATGCGGCGCCATTCACGATTTTCATTTTCCTTATCTGAATGAGGTTGAGAATGCTGCTGCCAAGACCGCGGGATTTAAAGTGACGGGTCACCGCATGGAAGTGTACGGTATTTGCGAAAAGTGCCAGAAGGAAAAGTCTCATTAGAATGGGCAGATGCAGATAGCTCCGGTGTTCACCCGGGGTTATTTTTTTGTATGGAGTTACATTTTTTGTTTTTGTGCGTCTTAATAAGGAGAGGAAGAAAAGCGAGGGAGAATCGAGGGAATGTTGTTAAAAAGAAGCCCGGTAAACCAAAGGGGATTGAATAAGCAATGAATGCACCATTGCAAGTGCGATCCCGACCGAGACGAAGGAAAGCTCCGCTGAAGGCATTTGGAATGCTCCTGCTATTTGTTGGATTGGTGATTTTCAGTATTTTCGTGTGGCTGCAGCTTCCGTCAACACAAAGAGTCGCTCCGTATGACGGGCGGGAAAACGTCATCCTCTACCACGGAAAGGCTTATTCGCAGCCTTTTCAAATGGTTGACGATCAAGTTTTGCTGCCGTTTGACTTTATTCGGGAGAATGTGGATGACCATCTTTACTGGGACGAACCTTCCCAGTCGGTGATTGTTACGACGAAGGACAAGGTGCTGCGGATGGAGAGCGACAAGCTTGTGGCGTTTGTAAACCGCAAGCCGGTCGATTTGCGGGTTGGGGTGACGGAGATTGACGGCGTTCGATACATCCCGTTCGCCCCGCTGGAAAAACTGTACCCCTTTCGCTTGGAGTACATCGAATCAAATCATGTGCTGCTGGTTGAAAAAGCTGGCGATGCCATTCAGCAGGGGAAGATCTCCAGCGGGAAACAGACGGAGGTATTGCGTACCGGACCGTCAGTGAAGCAGCCGATCGTCGGCGAGGTGAATAACGGCGACGAAGTATTCATTCTGGGCGAGGAAGCGGGCTGGTACCGCCTTCAGACCAAGGACGGGCTGACAGGCTATATGCCCAAGGGGAAGGTGTCGCTTGCCGCGATCTATCAGGTGGACATATCCCAACCGGAGAAGAGCACACCTGATACAGCGTGGCGGCCAATGGGAAAAAAGGTTGCGATGGTCTGGGAACAGGTCGTCAACAAGACTCCCAACACGGCAAATATCGGACCGATGCCAGGTTTGCAAGTCGTTTCGCCTACCTGGTTTGAAGTGGTTGACGAGAAGGGCACATTGGCCAATAAGGCGGATCCGGCCTACGTAAAATGGGCACATGCACGGGGATACAAAGTGTGGGGACTGGTATCGAACGGGTTTAATCCCGACTATACAAAAGCCTTTTTGGCTGATTTTCGCCTGCGCGAGAAGTTGATCGTCCAGATCCTGCACTATGCGAATCTGTACGATTTGGACGGAATCAACCTGGATTTCGAGAATGTCTACCTTGACGAAAAAGAGCCGCTGGTTCAATTTGTCCGCGAGTTGACCCCGTATCTCCACGAGCAAGGCTTGACCGTTTCCATGGATGTCACCGTGAAGTCCACCAGTGAACGCTGGTCCATGTTTTACGACCGGCAGGCCCTGGGAAGTGTAGTCGATTACATCGTGATCATGGCTTATGACGAGCATGGCGGATCAAGCCCGGTTGCCGGTTCTGTCGCATCCTTCCCCTGGACCGAAAAAGGGCTCCAAGGGGTGTTGGAAGAGGTCCCCGCCGATAAGGTGATCCTCGCTGTCCCGTTTTACACTCGCCTGTGGAAAGAGACAAAGCAGGCTGACGGTTCGGTAAAAGTGACGTCAAAAGCACTCTCCATGTCTGGAGCGGAAAATTGGCTGAATGAGAAGAAACTGACTCCCGAGCTGGATGAACAAACAGGTCAGTATTTCGTCCAGTACGTCGATAAGACGGAGGGGGCGACTTACAAAATGTGGTTGGAAGGCGAGGATTCACTGCTGAAACGAATCGAACTGATCCACCGGTACAACCTTGCCGGATTGGCCGGCTGGCGCCGCGGGCTTGAAAAGGACGACACGTGGTCCAAAATCGATAAAAGTCTGCAGCGGCATTAACGTGAAAAAACCACCTGTTTTAAAGCTGCACCTCCAATTGTTAGATGCTGTCCAACTTTTGGGGTGCAGTTCATTTTTGATAAAGGACAGGTGGTTTTTTGTATACAGGGTGTTCACGCTTTGCTGGGGTGATCTTCGGCGGGCAGCAGAAGCGGTTGGCCGCAGAACATGCAGGCGTCTTCTTTGCCAAGCATTTTTGTGACTTTGCCGCAAGTGGGGCACTCCACCTGGGGAGTCGTCATAGAGACCATTCCGGAGATCATAAATAAAACAGTGCTTCCCATCATCAGGATAAAGCCGATCAATAGTGCGATCGTCAGCAGGATGTGTGCGAACAACTGGCCGCGGAAGCCCAAAAAGACAGCCAAGCTGGCAAACATCAAAACCATGCTGATTCCCATTCCCCAGTTGCCCCAGGTACGCAATCGCTTTATTTTACTGATTCGGTCAGTATTTTTCATGGGTTGGCTCCTCCTCATTCAGAAGACTACACCCCAGTATACCACAACTGGGCATCCGTGAAACGAGCTTCACAATGTTGCAGGCAGGAAACTGGCGGCACGCGTAGAATCTTTACCAATAATCACGAAGGCAGGGGGGGCATCGATGGACGCAAGTCTGCGTTTTTACCATGAGCGAATGATTCGCCAAGAGCACGTGCTGTCCGTATTGCTTGTTGCGCAGCGGGAAAATTCCAGTCTGGCAGTCTGCGATGCCGAACTATTGTATGTGATTATCCTCAACCGTCCGGAACCGCGCTGGGAAACCAGGCATCTTGTCCTGGATAATCGCAAAATTGTGGAGCATCGAGTCAGCCAATGGCAGGTTGAACAGTGGGCCGTCAACGGTACGGATGAGAGAATGGTTTCATGGATATGCAGCGCCCAAATCCTGTACGATACGCGGGGGTATATCGGCCGGATCAGAGACCGCTTGGCCCGTTACACCGAGCAAACACAGAAGCGGAGAGTATGTGAAGAGTACTCTCATCTGCTGGGGCATTATTTAGATGCAAAGGACTTTTGGCAGAACCGCTTGGAACTGGATGCATATCACTCTGTCCTCAAGGCCCTCGATCACTGGGCAAGGCTGGTCGCATGCGAAGCGGGAGAGCCGCCCGATCCCGCCTTATGGACTCAGGTAAAACGGCTTGAGCCTTCTGTCTACAAATTATACGAAGAGCTTATTGCCAGCCACGAGCCGCTGGAAAAACGCATTGAGCTGTTGCTGCTGCCAATCGAACTTCACGTCATGTCCCGAATGAAAAAATGCGTACTGTTTTTGCAGGAGATTTTGCAATCGAAAAATCGACCTTGGTCTTTCGAAGAACTGCGCCGGCATCCGGAGATCGAGGAAGCGGATATTAACCTGGGGCTTCTCCTGGACCGAATGGTAAAGAAATCGTTGGTTCGGGAAGTCATCATTAGACAGGATGGGGACGTCCTGGAAAAAGGGTATTTTCCGGCCGGATAAAAACAAAAAATACTATTGACTAAAGACAGGTAGACATGTTATATTAGCAAACGTCGCTTCTAAGACACGCGATAAAATCTCGGATGGTTTCTAGATCGACCGAAATAAAAAGAAAAAAATCCTTGACCATCTGGGCAAAACATGTTATATTAAAAAAGTCGCTGTTCCGGGCCGGAACGTCCGGGAAGATGGCGAAAATGCTCTTTG
>NZ_HE978555.1:32207-41972 GCF_000311785.1 Brevibacillus massiliensis | reverse complement strand
ACGCTTACCAGCAGAAAGGGCCGCGAAAGTCTCATTCACGGCCCATTTATTTCATTCTTCGGATGGTTACCTCAACTTCGACCAACGGAGAGTCCGGCTTGTCGGCAAGGAGTATAATGCACCGCTCTTCTTGCCCCTCGATTTCTTCTCCTTTATGACTGGCAATTACACCTTGCACCGCATTGCCAATCTCTTCGCATAAATCGCTGAATTTCATTTTCTTCACCTCCGAAATTCGTTTGCTTGGATTTTCAGGTATATTGCAACCAAGAGCAGATATATCCCGGCATTAATATTTTTCGTCAAATAGAGGATGATTGGCGCAATGGCGAAAGCGAATAACGGTAACGTTTGGCCTAACCTATTCATTTCGTTATACACCACCCTGCCATTTTAGTCGCCATCCACATATCTCTTATGCCATTGCTCATAGCTCATATCACCCGGCACCATATATGTCTTGCCGTCTTTTCCCCTTGCGATTCGTTCGCCTGGGGCTATTTCGTCGTCGAAATAAGGCACAGTTGTACTCCTGCAATTCGAATGCAGCGGCGGGAAGTTCACGCCTACCTCTTTCTCCGCAAGAGCAAATACCTTATTGTCCATCGATCGGCATGTTTGGCTTGTCCGGCTATCCAACGTTGCCAAAAACTCATATTTCTTCACCACGCCAGACGCTTTATAAGCGTCAAATGACGCCTCGTTTTGGACATGGCTTGCTTCTGTCCTCACCAGCCTTTGCGCAGCCCTGTAGCCTACTCCCATTCGGTCAGCAATGATCTTAGCGGTGTCGTTTATGCTGTCACCTCGAATGATCGCTTGTGTTATCTGCGTCTGCAACGTTTGGACGAGCTTGGCATTGTCTTTCCATATGCGCTGCGAGTAATTCTCCTCAAGCCAAGGCATCTGAATGATTTTTTTCACATCCTCAACCTTGGCGAATGTCGCACCGATGCCCAAGCCTTTCTGTACCTCGTAGATCGTGCGGTAATAGGTGTCGGTGTAGATGTCGCCCAGGAGATCGGTCATTTGCTCGTTCTGCTTCATGTTTACCGATTGGATAGCGGCCTCGATCTGGATGAGTAATGCTTGCAGGCGAGTGACGCGCACTTTGTAGTACACGTTGTTGAGGATTTGTGTCCAGCGGCCATCCGGATTGTTCTTTGCCAACTCGGTAAACTCCTCAAGGCTCATCTTAAATTCCTTGAGTTGGTCACTGTTGAGCAGCTTCCGTGCCTCCGCCATGTCAATTTGATTATTCAACGCAAACCGCTGGTAGAATATCTCAATGTCGCGTTTGATCGAAGCCATAGCGCGGTCATATTCGCGTTTTAACTCAGTGGCGATATATTCGTCCGTCTTTTTGAATTGCTCGTTGTGAAGTTGTTCAGCTCGTTTCGCCCAATATTCGGCTGATTTCATACGGAATCAACTCGATTCTATCGGTAAGTATTTGTCTATGCCAATCCACCATTATCAGGCATTCTATCAATTACGTTTTTAATGCATTTTTCCATTTCTTTTGCACAAATATTAGGGATGTACGATCTTTGTTGTCGTTCGCTTTCAATCACCGACTTGCAGTGATTCAAGACAGTCGTTGCCGCGATCGCCTTTGCCGTATCAGTGGCAATCGGACTATTCATGATGTCTTGCAAAATGTTGAGTGCATGAACGGCAACTTCTTTGTACTCATTTACATCAACCTTACTCATTCGCACTCTCCCCTTCACCTTCTGTACTATCTCCGTCATTTTCGCCTCTTAGTCCATTAAATGTACTTCTTGGCATTTCCTCATCTCTCTCGCTCGACTTTCTATCCAATTCAGCCTGGACATCTGTAACGTATGGATGGTTGGCAATCAGCGTTTCCTCAGATAGAATCCCCATGCTGTTCTTAATATCCTGGATCACCTGCGACTCGTTGATCATGATGTCACGGTTAAAGATAAAGTCCACATTCTCGCTACTGTAATCCACACCGGTTGTATTGTATAAATGTGTGTCAATGAACCAGCGCAGTTGCTCAAGAGACGCTTGAAACTCTGTCTCCATCAAGTTTGCATCCATGTCCAGATCAGCATAGAGGAATTTCAACGCGATCCCGGATTTGTCACCACCGAAATTTTCTGCTTGAGTATCAACACCGCGTCCGAACTCGTAAATATCTTTCCGGGCTTGCTCCATATGCGTCTTGTACGCTTCTGTATCAATCTTGATGTCAACGGTGTCGATACCGCCGTCATCCGACACAAACGCCACGCGGTAAATGGAAAGGTTCTTGCGGAATTGGCTTGCATCTGTTCCGCTGTAATTTTTCACCACGTAGATGCTGTTGGGTAAGTCCTCCAGGTTGTTACTGTTGTCGCTCTTGTTGCGGTCATAGTCGTCTACAAGCGATTTGATCAATTCGATGAGGGGTTGCTCTTCCTCGTTGTACTTGAATGCGATAAACGGCACACGCTGCCAGTTAAGAGGAATCTCCCGTCCCCCCGAAACAACCGTGAAGTGTGATCCGACATCGCCCATCTCCACGTCAGGTACAAGGCCAGTACCGCTATATGTGTAGCGCCTTACTCCCTGCGTGTCCCACCATTCGATCTTCGTCACAGTCTTGCGTGTTGTTCCCTCGAACGCCTCAATCTCATACACCCGTATAACCGCATCCAAGACCGTGTGAGCCTCATCGCGCCAAAACGGTATAATTTCCTCACTACGCATCTTTTTGAAGCTCAGAGCGCCATTTTCGTCGTAATAGACGTGCAACCACGCGATTCCCTTATTGATCGCCTCTTTGCCCAACGATTTGAGCCGACGCATCATGGCCTTGTCAAAGAAAGTGTTGAGTTGCTCCAAATATTGCTCATTGTCCGTCTGCACACTCAACGGTTTGCCGAGCAGATAGCCCACCTTTTGATCAACGAGCTTGCGTGTGAATGCGTTGGCGAGTTTGTTGTTTGCCAGGTTAGCGACCGGCTCTTTTGCTCCGCTTGCACCAATCGCTGTCCGCTGCCGCTCCAGAATATCCGTTTTGTTTCGATAGTAGCGCTCACCGATAAGCATCCACTTGCGTTTCTCAGACTGCCGCCATTCGCTGACTTCTTGATTGATGATCTGCTCAATGGTCATGGCGGACATTTTGCCTTTCAGGATAATGCTATCGATCTGCTCTTGTTGGTTTGTATCGAATATGTTTAGGTCAAGGAATCCCATGCTCTACCTCCTTCCTTCCGGGAACCAGACGCCGGATTTTTTCATGTCACCCTCAAAGGCATATCTGGTTGCGTCGATGGTATGGTTGTCTTTATCCTCTAACCTTGCTCTTGGATTGCCGTCAGCATCGGTTGCATAGTCAATGTTTTCGAATTCACGCGCTATATTTGGCGTTCGTGCGGGGTCGATCACAATTTCCTCCAGGTCATCCAGCCATTCTTCGCCATATTGCACCGAATCAGGGCCTTTTTTCGCGCCTTTGATACGAATGCCATGGTCTTTCAGTTCATCAATGGATTTCGGCTCTGCACTATCCGCAATAGTCTGCTGCGTATGGTAGCCCTTGCCCTTTATCCAGGCAGCTGCTTCCCGGTTGCTGATCTTCTGCCCATAATGCTCGTCAATGGCGTAAATGCGCCTTCTCGTCTTGTCATAGTGCCATCTGACGAACGCATAAGGATCAGGTCCATACCCAAAGTCAATGCCTTGCTTGATGTTGTCAAATGTCTTGATTTCATCGTCCGTAATGCGGCGGAATGTCAAGTTTTCAAACGGCACTACGCCGGAGCCAATCGCCTCACCGAGATATTCCCATTTGTACTTATCTGGCTTTGTTGCTTTGATATGCTCCGCCTCTTCGACGAATGCCTTTGAAATGTGCGGGTTATCCAGATACGTTGAATGATGCACGAATGTATTTGCCGGTATCATGTGCGACTCATATTTTTTATTCACCCAGGATTGCTTCCTCTTCGGTGGGTTGTAGCTGTAATAAAACGCATAAAAAAGACCATCTGGCAATTCTGCACGAAGCACAGAATTTTCGATGGTTGATACCTCTTCTTCGGTCTTGAATTCAGCCAGCTCCTCGATCCACAGAAACGCTATGGGGAATTTGCTGACCTTGATCGATTTGATTTTGAGCGGATCGTCCGCACCCCTAAAAATGACCTTGTTTCCTCTTGGCAAATAGATGAGCTGAAGCGGGCTTTTCATCACGCGCCAGTATTCACTGACACCTAGCATTTCTATGGCCTCTTTCAACTGTTCAAAGACTGATTCTTCTAATGTTCTAGCTACCTTCCTTACGCATAACGCTGTTACAGGGTATTTCATCATGTCTTTAATCAGCTTCAAGGCTACATGGGTGGATTTCGACGAGCCACGACCACCTTTCAGGACATGACGCAAGTATTTGCGTGAATTAGACGCTCTCCAGAACTCTTGAAACTTTGGTGTGACGATCTCGGATAGCTTAATCTGCTTCATCTCCACCACCAATATCGTCGATGATTTGGACCCCTATCACGCCATCGATTTGCTGCTTGTCCGTCCATATTGCATATCGCTTCCCGAGCAGCTCTGCTGCTTTCACCCGGTCCTTGACGTAGGTGTCCTTATCCTTCAACTCAAAATACCCTTCGCCCAAACCAACAGGAATCTGTTCGGTCAATTCTCCGCGCATGACCTTGGTCAGAAACTCCAGGATCTCGTCTTGCTTGGCGATGCGCTGGCTGTCCTTTTCAGCTATGCGTTCGTTGATGTATGCCCTTACGTTAGCATTCGTTAGCAGTCGCGAAGCATTTACCCTAGCTGCTTCATCGGTTTTGACTGAGTAGCCAGCTCGCTTGTACGCTTCCGTTGCGTTTCCTGACTCAATGTAGTAATCTGCAAACCTCTTTTGCTTCTCCGTCAATTTCACATCACATCACCACCACCCAATTGAGTTTGTTTTGAAAATCAATCACTTACCAAAAGTGAGTGAGGTAAATGCCGTTTACCGCTAATCAACTTTTCGTAAACGACATTTACCCCCTGAAATCGCCCTCAAACCCTTGCGTCTCTAAGGCTCAGGGGCTCTCAACTCTCGCGGAAATTCTTATAATATCTATTTTCCGCGAAGCATTTGCTTAAAAATGATCTTCTTCCCACACGTCTGTTTCGCTCTCAAACACCTGCAGCAACGCATCGTCCGGCTTTCTCCCGAATAGTGCATAGCGTGGATTGATCACGATGCCTGCCTGCTTGCCTCCCACAACCATGTAGCCAATGACACGGTGTTCTTCCAGTTTCCGCACGATCCTAATACGAAACGGTTTGGATACACCAATGATTCGGTCTATCATCGACCAGGATAATGGCCGGCCTTTTTCGCCATTCTCGCCATCCCCAACGAGGAGGTTGGTTTCCCAATCCATCAGGCACAGCAGAGAAAACAAAAAACCGCGTTCCTGCAAGTCAAGCTGGTTGTAGTACAACCGCTTTTGCTCTCTTGCTGAACGCAGTTTGATGTGCTTAACCATTCGACCGCCCTTAGACGCATCGAACACCTTGACGACTTCTGTTTGGCGGCGGAGGATTGTTTCGGGGATCAATTTTTCACCGGTTGCCGTGTCCACGTAGAAGTCACCTACTTTTTCTATCACCATGACTATATCCCCTCAACCTCTCCCACACCATACGGTAAAAGAGCGCTATGATAACGCCGCATACGAAACCGGTTATCCTTGCCACAAGCATTCACCTCTTCAATGCGAATAAACCCCACTTCCTTCGTTAGGTGGCGAAAATCCGCCCCGTTTCCGAGGCGGTAGAGGGGGAGACGTGAAAAACAAGAAATTTGCTTCTCATAATTAGGTGGCTTTCGTGCGACAAGAAACACCTTTTTTAATTCAGCCACAAGGTAAACAGATAAATCCCCCCGAGCATTACAACTGCGCTCAAAATTCCTCTCGTCCACCTGGGAAAGAATACGTTAACAATCATTAGAGCGACGAGGATCAAAAAAGCGAATATCCCCAGTTTTATCACCCCGGTCGTTAACCATGGAGCATCTGCTCTTAAATCTAATCCCATAAAAATCGCCTCCACCCCTTATATCGGAAAAAACAGCTTACCCTACGAGGAATAAGCTGTTCATCAGTCGTTTTGATATTTTGGTCTGTGCACGTTTTATGTGAGTCGCTACGCTGCTTTTACTGATCCCGAGTAGGTCTGCAATTTCTTCAAACGAAAAACACTCTCCGTGTGCCAATGTGTAGCATTCCCTTTCCCGTTCACTCAGGCCTGACAGCGCATCCTCCAACTGATATCGCTGCCACTCGGTTAGATTCGCCGGGCTGCCAGCCGTACTGTTTGCCACAAATGCTTGCATGCGTACCGGGTCCATAAGCTTCTCCCTTTGATATGCCGCCCGTCTTTCTATACCGCGTTTATTCCCCGGCCGACGTCCCGTTTCCAACCACTCGATGACAAATTCAGTGCTGCTGATCATCTCGCCAATGATCTGGCGCTCGCTCTTGTGCTCATCACCGTTTGTGGTGGTTTTGGCCCTGCCTGTCTTCCTTTTGGCCTCTTCCAGACGAACCACTCTGATCGCATCGTCAGACTCCTCCAGGCTGCGTTGTATGCGTTCAAGTGCCTTCCTTGTCTCTTTATACTCCCGAAGCAAATCTTGCATGAGAATCCCCCTCCCAATGCGTTTATTTGCGGTTGCCTCGATCTTTCAAAAACTGCCGCGGCCCTGTGTCGCCCATCAGCCGGCGTATTTGGTCCAATGTAAAAACCTCAGCCTTTTTCGGCGGTGGTTTCAGAAGCAGCTGCTTTGCCTTTTCTGTTTGTCCAGCGGTGTCTTTAGGCGGCTTCCGTTTCCAATTCACGATCTCATATATCTTTGCCACTGTTAGTCCTCCTCTCTGGCAAAATAAAAAGAGCGCCAGAACACACCCGTATTAGGTGTGAATCTGACGCCCTCCCGTATCTCGGTATCAGGCTTTGGTATTATCGCTTACGAAACTTTTCTGGATTTTTGACTCTAATGGATATGACCTCTCCACAGTTCAAACAAAACGTATAAACTTTTGGAGATCCAAACGACATTTTTTTGTCAGTTGGCTTTATAGGCATGAAATCATCGCCTTCTGCGAACTCCGAACCATTGCAATTCGGGCATCTTCTTTGATCAGTCAAAACACATCAACTCCATCAGGATTAAGGTATGACTAGAACAGCTCACTTTCCCGATAGTCCACCTTGGAAATCTTCCCCTGACTTGATTTTACCACGGTTTCGCCGTGTGGCACCAGTGGGACAAGCTTTGCTTTTCCCTGCTTCGGATCTACCAGGATCATGGCTGGCTCTTTTCCAACCGGTATCGTAATAGTCATGCTTTGTATATCTATTTTCAATTCCTTTGCTCGTGCGTTCATCTTCCATCCCCCTCGCCTGCCGTGATATAATGGAATTGGCGGACTTATATTCGGCCTCCGGCAAGGGGGCTTTTGTTTTTACCAATCAGATTTTGGCTTGATTACAAATTCCCCACTTTCTTCGTCATATAAGCCGACAGCGTGTTCTGGCAGCGATATGTGTATCTGTGCTCCTTCAGGCCTCTCTGGAGAATCCTTTGTCCATGCCACGAAATCTTCCCCTTCACGGTATAACTCGATACCGAACCAACTCGTGTACATATGGATGAACATTACCTTCAACCTCTACCCCTCCCATTCACTTCTCAGCTTCTCAGCGCCTTATCTGGACGCTATACACTCAGCTTTGATTCAATGTACTGCTCGATGCGTTGAATGTCTTGTACAAGCTCTGATAGCGTCTGAGCAGTCGATTGCATGACCTTCATTTTGACCAGGTGGTTCAGTGAACTTGTGACGGTAGGAAAGTATCCGTGTACCTTGTATAGATCTCTGCCAAGGGTGTCCTTTTTTCCGGTGTACTCCTTGACGATAAACTGCAGCCCGTCAGATTCGAGAAACAGATTTTCTTCTATTTGAACTTTCATTACTTCACCTCATTTCTTTTCTCCAGACAAAAGGTGTGCCTGGTATGCGGCAACTAGCATCGTTGCTTCCAGAGTCTCTCAAAGCGGCCTCGACTTGGTCAAACTGATGAGTCTCCACAAAATTACTCCTCAAAAGAAATATCGTGTTAAATCATCATCTGTCTAATCGCGCTCATCGCATCCTCTGCTGGCATGTCCTCCGAGAATATACCGTCCACATTATCCAAATTGATACGCATTGGTGTTTTCTGTCCCTTTGCAGCTTTCCACTCAACTCCAATCAATTGCCCAAATCCGTTTCTGGTAAGCGATAAGCTTTCAACCACAAATTCTTGAATTGCGCCGCTGCTGAAAACGATTGTGATCTTCTTCATCCGTTTCAACTCCTCATCACAATTTCTCTTAAGTTAAATGGACTGCTCAACTTGATTTAGTTGCTTTCCAATAGTCATTAGTAACTCCCAAAAGTGACCGTACTCACCTTGATCTCCGTATCCCATTCCGTACGTGTAAACTCTTGGTGAGTGTAAATTATGCCCTTGGTATTTCATGTAACGTTTGGCTTCTTCTAAGATGAAAAACGGTGCTACTTTTTCGTAATACTCTTCTCTCCAAGCTATCGCTTGAATGTGGACACCGTACGCTTTGAAGTAATCGAAATAGTCAGTGATGAACAAATCTTCGCCATTTACAGCCTTTATCTCCTTGCATTCAATCTCCTTAAATGGCTTGATTTCAATCAGGCAGTCCTCGCCTCGGTTTTCATACCATTCTATTACCGTTTCAACCTCGCTGGTATACCAGCGATCATAGTCTGAGTCAGAAGTGAACGAGAGTGGCTTGTCATCGAATGCCCAAGCAATATCGTCGCTGTACGGGATGTATCGGTATCTTTTTG
The DNA here is from genome assembly GCF_000311785.1 of Brevibacillus massiliensis. Classification (GTDB taxonomy): domain Bacteria; phylum Bacillota; class Bacilli; order Brevibacillales; family Brevibacillaceae; genus Brevibacillus_C; species Brevibacillus_C massiliensis. Next base: position 33,066 of record NZ_HE978555.1, on the reverse strand, counting down.
TTTCAACGAAATGGATCGGATAACTAGTGCAACGATTATCTGGAGCACCGTGGTATTGCTTCTCAGCAAACAGCTTTAGGAATTTTTCCTGCTGTTCCGTTATGGAAACAGTTACTTGTTTCAAATTAATCACCTCATGGTTTTGTCGATGTTTATTCACATACACATTGTGTAAAATTCCCATCATAATTCCAATCCCAATTGCAAAATATAATCTCGGGTCAAATTGAAAATATTAGGAGTGCCCTATGGATCTTACAACTCTAATCAATGCTGGGAGGACGGTTATGGGAATTTTAAGCGGAAATCCGCAAAACGAACCAATGCATTACGGTGAAGTCTTTGGTGTTTGGAGTTATCTTACGGTAACCAAAGGAATGTTGGCAGGTTATGAAACATTCATCAACCACACTGGCGACAAGGATTTAAAAACATTTCTTGAAGACTTAACGCAAAGTATGAAGCAGGAAATTGAGCAGGTTGAAAATTTGTTAAAAGTTAACGGAGTTGGTTTACCTCCTTCCCCACCAGAACGTCCAACTGCAACTTTAGAAAGCATCCCTGTTGGTGCAAGGTTTAATGATCCAGAAATTGCAGCTCGCGTATCTTTAGATATTGCTGCTGGATTAGTCTCATGCAGTCAAATTATGGGACAATCTATACGTGAAGACATTGCAACCATGTTTGGTCAATTCCATATGTCGAAAGCAACATACGGAGCGAGACTCTTACGTATTAACAAAGATAAGGGTTGGTTAGTTCCTCCACCACTTCATCTACAAACACCCGAACCTGCTCATGCATAAAGATTTTCACGACGGCTACCCTAGACTTTGGGTGGCCTTTATCTTTTTACATA
>NZ_HE978555.1:8380-31174 GCF_000311785.1 Brevibacillus massiliensis | reverse complement strand
ATGTCCATAAGCTTTTCGGTGGAGTGGGAGAGCGCTATCCTCAGTAGCTGCTCTCCTTGTTCTCGTTTTGATTGGAACCGTTCATCTCTTTCCAGTCCTCCAGGATGCATTTCCTTTGCCACTTCTGCCAATCTTCACGAGTCCATTCTTTTGTGCTCATCTTCCGTCCTCCCGTTCTCTTTCGAATCGTTCTCTTGCAATCTCGTCCAGTTTCTCAAGCGCAGCTTGTCTCCGATTCTTTCCTATCCCCGGAATCCGTTTCATCGCTTCATCAGCAATGTTTTTTAGTTCGTTGCAGACCTCGGCCCAGATCATCATCCGTTGTTGGCTACGGCCCACAATCAGTCCATGTTTGTAGCCTTCTTTCCGCCCTTCTTCTCTTGCTCGGTCAAGCTTTTTCTGTAGGCTCATTCCCTCACCTACTCTTCACTTTTTTCCGTTCCAAGTATGTGCGCCTCCAACCTTCCAACTATTTACTTTGGGGTTGATAGTCGTATGCCGGATGTGTTCGCTAATTTCACGTCGCAGGATGCAACCGCTTCTCCATGGATGATCCGGCCTGGGTTTCACTACAGTCATGCAGCTCCCTCCCCAATTAATCGATCGATGTGTAGCAGATAGTCCACCACTGCCCGTTTGGTTTGCTCTACCAAGTACCCATATATTTCAAAGTCGTCGATGGGAATGCTTTTTCTACCACCATTCTGGGCATTTACCATCGCCAACCGGATAAAAGACAGCGGCACGAAGTAGGTCGCCTTATATGCGGTAAACTCGATTAAGAAGAAGCAGATGGCGCCATTTCGCTCAGCCTTTTCTAAATGCTCCATCTGATGCTGACTGATGTTAGCTAGATCAAATCGTGTTTTTTCCCGGGTACTTTTCGCCTCGAAATATATTGCTCTGCCGCGGTAGACCCCGTCGTAATCAACTGTAGATTTTTCCTCAAAGTAACCAGCGAGGACACGACTACCTTTCGTTTTGGTCGCCTTGATGGGCGTCGGCCGTTTGTGTATCAGTGCTATGCCAGCCTTTTCGTATTGCCCGTTCGTGTAGTTGAGTAGCTGCTCGAAAGCTTGGCCGCGGTTGGCTTGGCTAGATTTCATGCCGTTCACTCCTCTCAGTTCCCAGCTTCCCGAAGCTGTTTGTACAATGCGGCCAGTTCAGGGTCATCCATGACCGTGCGTTTCTGTCGCGATTCTGCCGGGTTACCTACTGCTGCTTTCTCACGCTCCAGCTGACGCTGTACAGACGCTGGAAGCTTGTCCTCTCTGATAGGGACGACCTTTCGAAATTGTTTCTGTTCTTTTTGTTGCTGGAATTCATGCTCAGCCAGCTCAGCCTGTTCTGCTGTCCTTACCCCTTTTACAAAGAGCCGCTCTATCGTCCCTTTTGCGTAGTCCCAGGCCTTGCCTTTTTCTGCAGCTTGACGCATTGCCCAAGCTAAAGCATCATGTTGCATACCATCGTCAAGGTAACTGTGCAATAAGTCTTGAATGAATGGGCTTGGATCAAAAGCGAAATAATGCTTATATAGGTCACGAACACTTTTGAAAGTTTGCAATGGTCTACCACCAACCACCACCACATCACTTTTGGAGGAGGGTATAGGTGGTGGTATTAATTCTGTTTCTGTATCTGTATCTGAGTCTGTATCTGTATATATGGCGTGAATTGGTGTGTCTTCGCGTGACTCCGGCGTGACATTGTCGTGACTGTCACTGTTTGCGCTTGAAACAGTTGATATTTCAGGATTCTGAGGTGCCGTTTCTTTTTTCATCTCTGCCTCTTTTGCACGCTGCTTGCGTTTTCTTTCGCGTGTTTTCTCTGGCGTATCTGATGGTTTTTCGTACTGTCGACCCAAAAAGTTAACCAGTGTCACGCCGCCGTCCGCGTGACGTTCCATCATTTTGAGCGTGACACACAAATCGATAAATCCCTTTGCCTGCTCCCACTCTTTTGACGGCAACCCAGCGGCTTGAGCTAAATCCTCGTCCGTGTACTCAATTCCTTCTGCAATGAAAAGCTTGCCACGTTCGGATGACTGCGAAGCCTCACACATTGCTGCAATCCAGAGCCATTTTTGGACAGTTGTAAACCTGCGAATCTTGGGGTCTTTTAGAATCTCTGGATACAACCTAAACCACGGCATCATCTTGCTGCTCCCTCCCCCGCCTTTCAGCTAAAACTCTGTAATTGTTGATCTTGAGCGGTTTCCAGCCAGGAAAATTGTGGTCCATGTAGGCAGCCGCAAACCTTTTCAGTGTTTCTGGATTTCCTAGCGTTCTGTACAACTCCGGCAGCGGAAACCATTGACTGTGTTCTTCCATGCTCTACCTCTCTGCAATCAGAACTTGTTTCCCAGTGAGTTCTTGTATCTCTCGCTTAAACATCGCCTCATCGCTGTTGCTGTCCGATAAATGGAGTAGCCAAATCTCCTGAACCTTCGACAGATCATTTGACTGTAGGAAGCCCTTTACGTTCTCCAGGCTAAAATGTGATTTCAGCAGCCGCTTTTTCATGACTGCCGGGACGCGGCCGGCAGCAATGTTTTCATCAAGTATTCGCAAGCTGTAATTGCACTCCACCATAATGTGTGTGAGCCCTGGGAACCGATAGCGAATGTAATATGTGTCGGTGGCAAACACCAGTTTCTCTCCCACCCTGTTCGCCAGTAGGAACCCCAGCGGCTCTGTCACGTCGTGCTGCACGTCAAACGGTAGGATCGTCCATGTTCCAATCTGAAACTGCTGTTTTGCCTTGATCGGTTTAGTACGATGGCCGGAAAGCCCCAGGGCATCCAATGTGCCCTGAGAGGCATACAGATCGATACCGCCCTTCATCACGTCAGCGGCTGCCTTTCCGTGATCACCGTGTTCATGGCTGATGAGACACCCTGCGATGGCCGAAGTTCGGAAGTTGAGCGCCTGCTGCAAATCCCTGAACCGTACGCCCGCCTCCAGCAGCAGGGGGGTATGACCGTCCGTCACATAGTAGGCATTACCTGCGCTGCTAGAGGCCAATGGTGTTATCTCGATCATTAGAACCCTGGCTCCGTTGCAGATGACTCGTCATCGAAGAGAATTTCTTGCTGTGCTTCTGCAGTTGCCTGAGTAGGCGTTTTCTGATTATCAACGACCTCATACTCCACATCAATCGTTTCACTATTGGCGTTCTCTGCGATCTCGGCCTCGACTTCAGCTTCGGCAATAACATCGTCTTGGCGATTAAAGTGTCGCATCACAAGGCTACTGTCGTCTGAACTGTTAAGATAGGACTTGCAGGTTCGGTTGATCACGGTTTTCTTTGCCATTTCCTGTGGAAACTCTTGATGGGTGCTTCCATCCCTGTCCGGGTTTTGCTTGGACTTCTTCCAGGCCTGTCGGATCTCATCCATGGTCATGATGTCCGTGTATTCTCGCTCATCATCAAAGATGATCGTGCAGTAGGCCGCTACGATTTTACCGCCGTTTATGCTGGCTATTGTCTGCTTGTGTTTTGTGATCTTCTTACGTCCGCGGTTGATTTCAAACTCGAACTCGTCACCCTCGTAAACTACTTCGGCAAAAATGTCTTTGGCGCCGGTTACACGCTTGGTGACAGCCATGGTCCCGAAGTAACTCCGTTGAAAAACCAACTGCTTTCCGTATGCGATGAAATACCCTTGCTTCTTCGCCGGATTCAGTCCTTGTACGACCATATCCAGAAGAGAATTGGCGATGCTGTCCTTTGTGCAGACTTGCAAGACAGGTCTTTTTTCTCTGTCCAGGGTGTTTTGAAGAATCAGCCATGCGCTCTTCATTGCGTTTTCTGGGCTGTAGTTGGCTGGGAAGTGGATTTCCCCGCGTTCCTGGAACTCACGCACCTTCGCAGCGACGACGTCAACAGTATCCTTTTTGACAAGGGCCAATTGATTATTCAACTACACCGCCTCCTTCATGCCTTGTTGCGGTATTTCAACCCGCAACTGCTTGTCCTTCTCGCTGACGATCAGGCGGATCTGCTGGCCGATCGTCTCTATCATTCGTGTAACAGCCTCAGCGTTGTCGATAAAGATCGGTGCGGTAATGCCGTAGTGTTCGGACAGTGTATTGATAATGTCCAGGCCGACATTGATCCGTGCAGCATTATTCAGGCCACCAGAGTATGGCACTCCGTTGTACGTAGTCTCGCACACTTCTGTCAAGCCGCCGTTGATCTGCTGCTCGAAGAGTTTGAATCGGGCGAACCGGAACCGGTTGTTAATCTTCTCTTCCAGCAGATTGACCTTCGTCCGGATAAACTCTTCTGTTAGGAAAAGTTCTTGCTCCAACCGCTCAAACTCAGTAGCCAGTTCCTTTTCCCGCGCCGCAAGTTCAGCGATCCGCTGTTCGGCAGCCCTCACTTGAGCAAACTTCGCTTTTTCCTGCTCAAGTGCCTCAGCTTGTGCTTTCAAGCCTGCGATTTCTTCACGAACCCATGCTGCGGCTTCCTGAACAGATGCGCGGAGCTGGTTGATCTCCTGCTGCACACCAGCAGCCTCCTGCTTCTTAGCAATGTATTGTGGATCGCTGTCCACATCTTTGATGCCAACCTGCAGCGAGTTTAACTCGGCTTCGGCGGTTAGAATTTCGTTCCCTTTCGCTGCCAATTGTTGTTCCAAAGACTCGATCTCTCGTGCCAGTTCAGAATTCTCTTGCTCCAACCGTTTGGCTTCCGCCGCCGCGACTTTCCCTTTTGCCGAGATCATTTCTAAACGCTCTGCTTTTCGTCGGTTGAAATCAGTCAGGGCCTTCTGGTGAGCAGCTTCAATTTGTTCCTCTGGTAGCAGCTGCCCGCACGTTGGGCAGTTTTCCTCATGGTGGTGCTCTAGTGCTTCGTTGTTTACTTCGTGCCACTGCTGACGGAGTCGGTTTGCGTCATCCTGAACTGTACAGATACGCTGATTGTTCCGGTCGATTGACCAGCGTTTGTCGCTAATTTGCCGCTGCAGGTCGCTGTACTGTCCTTTCAATTGCGATACTTCCTGCCGCTTGGTTGCCGCCTTCTCAAGGGAACCAGCTTGCAGGTTGTTTTTTAACTCAAGCAGTTCGCTCTCAATTTCACGTAACCGTTTTTCCTTGACCGCAATTTCTCCACCGGATTGGATACGGGATAATTCGCTCTCCTTGGACTCAATGCGGAGTTTTAACCTATCGATCTGCCAGAACAATTCTTCTTCGTCCAATCCGTTTGTGTCTGGCATTGAGCGCTGGACCTCATCGATCCGTACTGGAATTTTTTCCAGCTCATCATTAATTTTTTTTCGGCGCTCCGCGATCATCGCCTTATGCTTTTCGATGCTACGTCCCTCTAGGATTTCTGGCAGTTTTACTAAAGCCTTGTTGCTAGCAATAACATCCCCGTCCGAGATGTCGCCACAGACCTCAAGCAGAATCTGTCTGCGTCTATTTTTGTCCAAATGTTCGTTGAAAAAGGTAGGTGACGTCAGTAACTTAAAGATCCCTTCATCTACGATAGCTGCCACTTCGTCTTTGTACTCTTTTTGCTTAACGGGAACGCTATCGACATAATAATCTGTTGTGTGCCCAGAAAACTCAGGGGTTGCAGAGCCGCGCTTTTTTGTCCATTTTTCCCTGAACACTTTGCGAAGAGTAACCTTCCGCCCGCTCACTAGAAGATTGCCTTCAACTTCGTGTTCAAGATTGTGTAGCTCATTCCCATTCGCGTCTAAAGTCTTAATTTCAAAGTCACTACGGTTCTGGCTGTCCTTGTCGAAAAGGAGCCAGGTGAACGCATCAAACAGGGTGGTCTTGCCGACGGCATTGTCTCCATATACTTCTGTACTCTCACCGTTTGCTTCCAGTGTAAAATCGCGAATTCCTTTGAAGTTTCGCAGCGTTAGTTTAAGCAAACTAATTTGTCGCATGTATATCCCTCCCCTTGATTTTTAGAGGTGAAAACGCTACGCTGGAGATAGCGAATCTTGCATAGCGTTTCACCAAGACTCCGTTGGCGCGGAGTCTTTTTCATTGATTCCATCCGCAGACCGGGCATTCTAACACCTGGACTACAAACTCATACCGACCTAAATCAAGATCACACTTGACCAAATCCAGCTTTTCGTTGCATTCCGGGCATTTGCATTCAACCTCCATCCGATCACCTTCCTTTCCTGAGTCGCGAGGCCGCCGGCAGCCCAACCTCTCTGCCAGCCGTGCGTCTCCCAGAACGCTCCCGATGACCTCGCTATGTATCGACCTGTCTCATCAGTGCCGGACGGTCATTCCCGGCAGACCAGGGGTATTCCCTGGTTTCGACTTATCAGGCGCTTGCACGTTCATGTTTTAACGCCTCCTGGAGCGCTGCAATCTCCCTGGTACGCAATTCAATTTCGTACAACAGATCGCGTTTGTGTACATACAACTCTTCGCGAAACCGTTTGAGTTTTACATACTGCACATCTACCGCACGCCATTCGTCGTCTGCGTCCCTGTATGCTTGCTCCAGGTTAGCGAGTTCTCGTTCCAATTCGACTATCTGTACTGAGATAGGCTTTTCCATTCTGCCTTGCCCCCTTGGTTTAAGTATGGTAATCTTTGATTAACGATTATTTGATTTAGGCCGTCTGTTCGCCGCAGGCGGTCGTTTCTTTTTGTCTGAGTTCTTCGGCAAGCCGACGAGTGATCTGCTTGTAAACCTCATGTGCTACTAAGTCACCGGCCGTTTTCGCATTTACCATCATCTGCTGATAAAAGTGCAGCTGCATGCGGAGTGTCTGTTCACTCACACCGTTACCTCCCTTCCTCTTCCAAGTAGAACCTTCATCCACGCCTCTTCCCGACGCCGCTTGATTTCCAGCACCTTCTCAGCAGTAATCATCTTTTTGCGAGCATCTAATGCCATTCCCAGTTGCTCGCTTCGCTTTGCGGTATCGAGAAGAGCATCGACAATATGGATCAATTGCTCTTCATCAAGCCCATCCAAGCACTCCTTGGTTCGCACTCGATTGTCCCTCCTTATCGTGCAACCAACACTTTATCAAGTTGATCAATTTTCGGCATCGCAACCTGTTCTGCCAATGCCTCCACATTCCACATGGAACATATTTCCTGCAAATCCGTTCTATTCTGGCGTTCTGCTGCGTAGAAAAACGTTCGTACGGCTGGGATCAGATCTGCAATTTGTTTTTCGTTGAACTTTGTCAAAGGATCAACGGTATAGCCACCACGCCGAATCGCAAGAGCAACTTCCGGTTCATCGTCAACAAACTGTTCTACAGCTTCTAGTGCTTGTCTCAGTTGCCGCCGCAAATTATGTAGTGCCTCCGATACACTTTGGTTTAGCTGCGGGTCAACTGGTACAAGTTCCAGAGGGTCCAAGCCGTACAGGTATGTAACAAGGTCACACCCTTCAAACCAACCCGTCTTTTTGCTCCATTCTGCTGCAAGTTGTACGCTCGGTTCGCTCAAACCACATTCGATCAAGGACACTTGCTTCTGGGTAATCCCAAGGGCTGCCCCTAAATCCGATTGTGTTCGCAAACTATGGTCGTAACTATTTATGCGAAAGTGTTTTAAGTACAGGCCAAGCTGCTGTCTAAGATATGCTTTGTTCGCCATATGTTCTCTCTCCTTTCAGTTTTCAAAGTGCATTACAATCAAATTGTGCTCATCTTCCGTCCCCTCGGCTCATCACCGGGGGTCATTCTTGTTCCAGATCATCTTGCAAAATCTCGATGATCTCGCGAATGTCGATGATCTTGCAGTGCAGTTCGACAGACTTGATATGCTTGACCTTGTTCATCTGTTTGAGCGCTGCCATGAGCAAGGTTTCTGCTGCTGTCAGATCGCGAATTGCGGTTTGAATATGATCCATGTGATTCACCTCCTCTTTGTTAAGAACTCATTGCCAGGTCTTTAAGAAGTAACCGGAATGTTTCTTTGCCTTTTGGCGTGACCAGCGTTTGTGTTCCGGCCTTTCCATTACGTTCCCATTCCTTGACTTTGAACAGGTCTGGAACGTACCTGGCATACGGGCAAAGCTTACCTTTCTGGTCGCGGTAGATGTATTTGTTTTCAAGCAGCCAGTTGATGAGAAACGATTCCTTGACTTCCAACTCTTTGGCTGTATCTCTGAAACTTGTCAGTAGGTTCCGGTCTACCAAGGCATCAAAGTAGTCAGCTTTCGGTTGCAAGACGGCAATCTTTTCATTTTGCTGGCGTACCGTTTCGAGTGTTGCTTTGAAAAGCATTTTTGTTGTCTCATCCGCGTACGGCAGGTAGGTTTGGATGAACAAATCTTCGTTGGCTACATAGCCCCCGGTCTTGCGGATCGTTGGGAGAACTGTATCGAATATCCAAGACTCGAAACGCTCTGCTTTTGCTTTGACTACCTTGCTCTTGCTCTGATCGGCAGCTTTGACGACGAGCCTGTAAATATCACCTTCTGGGATTATGTTGGTCTCCTGAACCCCGCCCTGTGAAGGTATCCCCAACTTACGGATACCTTTGCAGTGGTCAATGACAGCTTGACTTGGCTTTGCGTATTCAAGTGCCCTGGCAACATCAACACCAACTGCATATGGCTTTCCGTCTAACTCGACTATCCTGACCTGTCCGAATTCCTGATGGTCGAATAATTTGATTTGATTCACTCTTTCAACTCCTTTCGTTTAGATCTGCACCAGCAGGAAAGTGTACCGGCTGCCGCTCTTCTCGATGTCGTACAGGGTCCAGCCATCCTGCAGCAGCTTATCTGCTTCCGTATCGCTGGTTGTGACGCGCAACCGCTTGATGTCGGTGAAGTCCATTATTAGGCTCCTTTCTTGCTATCAACCTTCGGGAATGGGTATTTCCCTTTCTTTTGTAGATCAATGAGTATCGCGGGAAGTACCTCGCAGACCAGTTTTTTCGTGGCTTCTTGACTCGGTACGATGCGTTCTGTTTTGGGCAATCAGATCACTCCTCTCAGGCGGGTTTTGTTCGCGTTTCGTGACCTTCTTCAGTAAAAAAAAGCTCATCTACAGTCACGCCGAAGTATCGAGACAGTTTCAATTGCAAGTCTTTTCGAGGGAAACGGTGTCCAGCTTCGATCATTGCATAAGTGCTAACAGGGATCCCTATCTCATCCGCAACTTGCTTTTGTGAACGCTCCCCGCGAAGCGAGACCATCTTTTCATTCTTCTTCAACGATTACACCTCCGTTCGCGTTTCGTGATCGTTTACAATTCTAATTATACTCACAAATCGTGACCAGTCAATAGAAAAAATCTCTTTTTGTGACCATTATTTTTCAATCACGTTTCGTGATGTATGATAAAAGAAGAGGTGATCTTCTTGAGTACTTTTGGTGAGCGTTTATCAAAGCTCAGAACTGAAAAAAAGTTATCACAGGCTGAACTTGCTAGCCGTCTAAACATCGCCAAAAGCACTCTGGCTATGTACGAAACTAATAAAAGGGAGCCAAGTTTTGAAACGGTTGAGCGAATCGCCGACTTCTTTGACGTAAAAGTGGATTACCTTCTCGGCCGGACCAACGATCCCACTCCTCCGGACGAGAAAAAAGAACCTGGCGAATTCGAAAGTATCTTCTTCTACGAGTTGGACAAACTCGGTGAAGAAGACAAACAGAAAGCGTTGGAACATATACGTTTCCTGCGCTATCTGGCAGAACAAGAGAATAAGAAAAAATGACATCAGGATACGCAGCATTGTTAAATGTTGCGTGTTTTTGCTTTTAGAAAAACAAAAGGTGGTTGGTAGTTTTGGGAAAATTTTACTACGAAGAAACTATTTATAATGAGTATTTAGGAAAGGTAAAAACGATTAAAGCTGAAACTCTTTGGGAACTCGACTTAAAAGTCAGCAACCAAATAGCAATTTGGGACAAGCAAGAAAAACGTTTAAAAGAAAAAGAGCGAGTTGAAGATTTAAAAAGTGAAGCTGAGTACGAAACTGAAATGGCGCGCGAAATGATCCAAGCATACACTAATATTCTCCAAGATACCTTGAATAGAGATGATAAACTTGATTGGAATTCTCAAATGAAAAATGATACATTTCCAGAATTTGAGTTTGAAGATCCGCCATCTATAGAAGAAATAAAGAGCAACCATCCTTTTACCGAACCGTCGCTATTCGAAAAAATTTTTTTAAGGAAAAGAGTGGAGAAGCGAAGAAAGGAACATGAAGAAAAAATCACCGAATTATTCCAACAACTCAATAATGAATATCAACAGAAACGAGATTATGCACTCAATAAATTCAATGAGGAAAAGGAAAAGTTTCACGAAAAACAAGAAAAGCATAATACTGAAATAATGAATTGGAAGTATGCTTTTGAAAACGGAGAAACAGAAGCAATCGAGAAATATATTAAAACTGTTCTTGCATCCTCCACCTACCCGTCGGACTTTGAGATAAAATACGACATACAATACTTGAATGGAATACAGACAATAATTGTTAACTATCATCTACCATCCCCTGATCAAGTACCAAATATCACTGAATACAAATATGTTGTTTCAAAAAAAGAAATTGTGCCAAAGAAGATGAAGGCGAAGGAATTTGAACAGTTTTACAACTCTATAGTTTTCCAAACGACACTAAGAACTATTCATGAAATATTTGAATCCGATTATACAAGAGCAATTCAAGTTGTTGTATTTAACGGATGGGTAAATTACATTGATGAATCAAATGGTCTTGAAGTCACATCATGCATAATAACAGTTCAAACAACCCGCGAAGAGTTTGAACGAATTAATCTATCTTTAATAAACCCGCAAAAGTGCATTCAATCGTTAAAAGGGCTTTATGCAGGTAGTCTTATCAATCTCGGGCCTGTAAAACCAATTATGAATATAAATACGGACGACTCGCGTTTTGTAGAAAGTAAAGATGTCTTATCTGAATTAAACTCTTACGAAAACCTTGCGACAATGCCTTGGGAAGAATTTGAACACCTAGTAAGAGGGCTTTTTGCAAAAATGTTCAGTGAGGATGGTGCAGAGGTTAATGTCACGCGGGCAAGTCGCGACGGCGGAGTTGATGCAATAGCTTTTGATCCGGATCCAATTAAAGGCGGAAAATTTGTTATTCAAGCTAAACGATACAACAATGTCGTTCCTGTTTCTGCTGTTCGCGACTTGTTTGGCACAATGATTCACGAAGGTGCTACAAAAGGCATTTTAGTCACTACCAGCTCGTTTGGAAAAGATGCTTACGAGTTTGTTAAAGATAAGCCCATTACATTGATTGATGGACAGAATTTATTATTTCTGTTCAACAAATATGGATACTCAAATGTGAAAATCATGCTATCAAAATAAAAAATTTTGAATCCCAAATGGGATTTTTCTTTTCTCCACAAAAACCGAACAAATATTCCCGCCCGAGGTGACGCTATGTTGACAGTATATCGTCCAACTCCGCTTGAAACATGGGTAATCGACTTTTACGGCAGGTTAGGTATCGTTGAACCAGAAGATTTGGATGAGGCGGAAATCGCCAGAGTTTTGCACATCTATCTTTTCTACAAGGAAGTGCCTTCACAAGCATACGAAAACGGACGCTTCAAAAGCATCACCATCGACAAAAGATTGCCGGTAGCCAAACAACGTGAGCGCTTTTATCATGAGTTGTGCCATATCCTTCGCCATTCCGGCCGACAATTCATGATGCCGGAAGCGTTTCGAGAACTCCAGGAGCGTGATGCTCGAAACTTTACCAGATATGCAGCACTTCCGCTACATATGCTAAAATGTTTTGACTTCCGCGAACCGTATATAATCGACCTTTTATCTGAACGGTTTAAGGTAACGCCGGAACTATGCGAAGAACGAATGCGGAAGATACAAAACAATATCTTGTCCGAAAGGAGAATGGCCTGATGAAAGTAGCTCTCTATATTCGCGTAAGTACGGATGAACAAGCCAAAGAAGGCCATTCCATCGGAGCTCAGCAGGATCGTCTGATGGACTATGTGAGATCACAGGCCTGGGAAGTGGCAGAAGTCTATATAGATGACGGATACAGCGCAAAAGACTTAGATAGGCCGGCGATCCAAAGGCTGTTAAAAGACTGCGAAAGCAAAAAGTTTGACGTTGTTCTCGTATATCGTTTGGACAGGCTTGTTCGCAGCGTCTTGGATCTGTATGAGGTCATGAATCACCTCGATAAACATGGCGTCATGTTTAAGTCTGCCACGGAGGTTTATGACACTACATCAGCTATGGGGCGGTTTTTTATCACCCTGGTTGCTGCAATCGCACAGTGGGAACGGGAAAATCTGGGCGAAAGAGTAAAAATGGGGATGGAAAAGAACTTTCGGAAGGGTGGCTGGAACGGCGGCGAACCACCCTATGGTTATCGACTTGAAGAGGGGAAACTGGTTGTATATGAACCTGAGGCACAAATCGTCAAACGGATCTTTGATATGTACAAAACACAAGGACAACGCGAGATTACGCGAAGGTTAAACAAAGAAGGGTTGCGAACGCGCACCGGTTCATTTTGGCACGGCTACACGGTCAGATATATCTTGGAAAACCCGGTTTATTACGGAAAGATGCGGTGGAATTACCGACACTTCGGAGGCGAAAAGACTGGCGAGGAAATCCTCATTGACGGGGATCATGAGCCGATTATCAGCGAAGAAGACTTTATGACTGCTGCCACGCTGACGAAAAAACGATACATCAACCGCGAGAAAACACACGTCTGCTTCCCGTTTACAGGCGTATTGCGATGCGCTAGATGCGGACATACACTCTATGGCGGGGAACGCAAACAGAAGCGCCAGAACTATCGCTATTATCGCTGTGGAGGACGATTCCAACGTGGCATTTGTGATATGCCCATCATAGCGGAAGATACCATAGAAACGCTGGTGTTGGGACACATTGATCTACTGGTGAATACGGAATGGTATAAAGAAGTTGCAGTCACAAAAGAGGACATCAAGTATACGCCAGATTACGAGGTCTTGGAACGGGAATTAAAGGTCATCCAACGCCGCAAGCAAAAATGGCAAATGGCTTTTGCTAATGATGCGATCTCCTTGGACGATCTCAGAGTACGGATGAAAGAAGAAAATGAGAAGGAAGAAGAAATCAAGAGACAGATGAGTCATCTTCCAGACAAGGGCAAAGACACATCACTTTCTCCCCAAGAGGTAATAACAGTTGCGAGAAACATCAAAGACAATTGGGCACATTTTGAGCCGGAACATAGGAAACTGATCATCTGCACATTGTTTTCCGAGATCACCATAGATGCAATCGGCGAAGCGGTTGGCGGCCCCGGCAGACGAGTAGCCTGCAAAATCATTTCTGCAAAAACGAATTAAGGGGCGAAAACGCCCCTTTTCTGATGGTAATTAATCCCAAGCGAATCTTTGAGACTTCCATGGGTCCCCATACATATGGTACCCGTTCTTCTCCCAAAAACCGGGCTTATCCTGCTCCAAAAACTCAATCCCGCGCACCCATTTTGCGCTCTTCCAGAAGTAGAGATGCGGGATGACAAAGCGAAGCGGATAGCCGTGGTCGGGTGTCAGCGGTTCGCCGTTGTGCTTATAGGCGAACAGGTTGCCGGGGGTGAGGAAGTCCGCAAGCGGCATGTTGGCCGTCCATCCCTGCTCGGCGTGGAGCAAGACGTACTTGGCTTCCGGCTTCACCTTGGCCAGCTTGGCGATCTCCTCTGCTGGGATCCCCTCCCACTCGTTGTCCAGCTTGCTCCAGCCGGTCACGCAGTGGATGTCATTCCGGACAGAAGTAGAGGGCAATTTCATCAATTCTTCATAAGACAAGGTCACTTCGTTCTCGACCAAGCCAAAGATCCGAAACGTCCAATCGGTTAGATCCTCGTATACGGGAACGTCTCCATAGTGGAGGACCGGAAAGCCGGTTGTCACTTTTTGGTTGGGCGGTACCCGCTTTTCCAGCTCAGCGGTAGACTTATTTACAAACATGTTCAGGTCTCCTTTCGCATGATGTTTGGTACGCCGCTCTGATCAGATTCATCAGTCTACCCCTTTCTTATCATATCCAGCTGCAGGGCGCAAGCAGCAAACCGCCAAAAAAACAAACCCTTGCCAAGGCAAGGGCTGTTTTGCCATACTCTTGCAGTCACCTTTACACGGTAAATTGCTGCAGTTCCTTCTCCACTTTTTCCGCTCCCTGCCGCAGTTGTTCCGCAGCCTCCTCGAGAACGGCAAACGACTGGCGCTGTTCGTACGTGGAGGCCGCCACCTCTTGGGCACCGGCAGCCGTCTGCTCGCTCACACTGGCGACCGTGCACATATTGCTGCGCATCTCTTCCTGCTTCTGATCGATATCTTGGACGGACAGGGTGAGCCGCTTGGCAGACTCTTGAATCTCATTGATGAATTGGGCGATCTCCCTAAACTGCCTGCTCACCCGATCAAAGGAAGCGGTCTGTTCGTTGATCACGCCCTGCATCCCATTCATCGCACCGACTGAGTGGCTGATGTTTTCGCTGATATCCCCGAGCAATGCGGAGATTTCCTCCGTGGAGTGCCTTGACTGTTCAGCCAGCTTGCGCACTTCGTCTGCTACGACGGCAAATCCCCGCCCGTGCTCGCCGGCCCGGGCAGCCTCGATGGCGGCGTTGAGCGCCAGCAGGTTGGTCTGATTGGCGATATCGTTGATCAGCTGGATGATTTCGTGGACTCGCAGCGACTTTTCCTGCAGTTCTTTTATCTCCGCAACGACATTGCCCACCGATTGATCGCTTTGGGCGACGGATTGTTCCAGCTCCTGAATTTGCGTCAAACCGTTTTGGCTGGCCTCGTACGTGCGAACGCTGATGCCTTCCATCTGCTCGGCATCACGCTTCATCTCGGCAAGCAGGCGGGAGACATCCTCGACCAGCCGCAAGCTTCCGTCGATTTCCTGTGCCTGCGTGGTAGAGCCGGAGGCGATCTCCGTGATGGCCCGCGCGCTTTCGTCAAGCTGCTGGCTGCTCGTCTGCGTATAGGCTGCGACCTGATCGGAGTTTTTCCGCACCTGTTCCACATTGTCGCGGAACTGCCTCAGCAGTTGTCTGACAGATGTCACCATGTGATTGAAACTGTTGGACACGTCGGTCATCTCATCGCGGCCGGTCACCTGCAATTCTACCAGGTAATCCCCGGAGGCTACACGTTCCAGTCCATTTCGCAGATGCAAGATCCGCCTGGTCAGGCTTCTCGAGAAGAAGTAGGCGAGGGCCAGTCCCGCGATGATGGCGACGGCGGCAATGATCATCGTGTTCTTGGCAATCCCCAGTCTGGCGATGTGCGACATGGCCCGCAGATTGACATCAAATCCGAGTACCCCGATGAACTTTCCGTTTTCATCAACCACGCTCCGGTACAGCGAAATCCGGTTGGAACGGGTATTGGCATCATATTCGGTCTCCGACCAGGAGATCGCACCCTCATCCTGTTTGGCCTGGTGATACCACGATTCTTTTCTCGGGTTTAAAAAGACGAAATTGTCGTTTGCATTGATCGGGCCGGGGTAAAACGCCCCCTCGTCTGTCGCCAGGAAGATGCGAAGCAGATAAGGATTTTCGCTCACAACCTTTGTAAATGCAGTATTCAGGTACTGCGTGATCTCCGGTTTGTTGGCCGCGGGCAGGTTGGGGAATTGCACCGAGACTGCTCCTGCATTGATTTTGCCGAGCTGAACGTCGTCCGAGGCGGCTATGCCGTTCAGCAATTCCTCCAAGGCGGCGAACTGCTTGGCGATCCCCGGAGAGCTCTCGGTTAACCCTTCCTTTGTCCCCACTAAAACCGAAGTCTCCATGATTTCCGTCTGCATATAACTAATGATTCCAAGCGAGACTACCGGAACGACAATCAATGCAGTAAACATCAGCAGCAGTTTCCCGCGTATTCCGAACAGCTGAAACCTTTTACCCATGCTACATTCCTGCTCTCTCAAAAATTTTGAATGAATTGGTAATGATGATATTCTTTTCCCGCACGCTCGGGCTGGTAAACTACCTTTTTCACTGATTCGCAGAGGAAATCCGCCACTGGCGTGCCCGCATCGAGCACATAAAAAAACGGGCCAGCTTTACGCTGCCCGTAGAACAGGAGGGAGTATGAACTTTCGAACAGAAGCCAGCCGTGCCATCTCTCCAGCTTCGTCGGAGTCGGAGGTTACATTCGTTATTGACCTGCCGAGTCGGATGCCCCTGGGGCTTCCGGTGCGGTTTTGCTTGAACTATTAGTGGATTGGTCGGCCGATCCGGAGGTCCCGGATGTGGACTGATCCGGCGCCGTCGAACTGTCAGTGGATTGACTGCTGTCCTGCCCCGTAACGGGTTGATCCGCCTGGGTTCCAGTATTACCTTGTTCGGTTTGGGTAGCGGGTTCCGGCGAGTCCGTAGTGGAGGAACAAGCTACCAAACTTCCCGATAACAACAATGCTGCAGCGCTGAGGAAAAGCCATTTTTTCTTCATGGAAAACTCCCCTTTCGTTTTACTCAGCATCGTGACCTGTTCTCTGTCACACTCTCAGGATAACTGCGGAACGTAACCATTCTGTGAGTAAAATCGAAAAAAACCATGAATGAAATATGATCAAAGTGTGTCCTTCTCAGCCCTGCGCTTGTGCACCCTCCACAGCAGGCAGCCGGACCGTAAAGACACTTCCTTTGCCCACTTCGCTCTCCACAGTGATGGTGCCGTTGTGCAGCTCGACCAGCTCCTTGACAATCGCCAGGCCAAGCCCTGTGCCCTTGTTCTTCTTGGATCGGCCGCGGTCCACCTTAAAGAACCGCTCCCAGATGCGCTTCAAGTCGCTCTCGGCAATCCCGATTCCGGTATCTGCGACGGACAGCTTGACCCACTCGCCCTCCGCCTTGGCAGCAAGCGTCACTGTTCCGTTATCCGTAAATTTTATTGCATTTTTTACCAAATTTTTAAGAATTTGCTCTACCCTGTCCTTGTCCGCATACACCTTCGGCAGGTGCTCTGCGACTTCCATCTCGATCGCTGTTCCCTTTTCAGCTGCCTCGGGGCGGAAGGTAAACGTCACTTTCTCGATAAGCTCGGCCAGATTAACAGGGTATTTGGCCAGGGTGATTTCATTGTTCTCCAGCTTCATCAGGTCCATCACGTCGTCGACGAGCCGGTTTACCTGCATGGTTTCCGAATACAGCACCGCATAGTACTTCTGCCGCGCTTCCTCATTTTCGACCAACCCGTCCTGCAGGGCTTCCAAAAACCCTTGCATCGCGGTCAGCGGAGTCCGCAGCTCGTGCGAGACATTGGCCAGGAAATCATTGCGGACCTGTTCCAGATGCCGCCGCTCCTGTTCAACCTTCTCCAGCTTTTCCGCCAGGGTGTTGATCGTCACGGCCAAATCGCTGATTTCGTCTGCCGTATCCACGACGACCCGCTCTGCGTAGTTGCCTCTGCCAATCTCGGCCGCCGTCCGTTCAATTTTTTGCAGCGGCCGGGAGATGGACCACGACAGATAGGATACCATCGCTGTCGATAGAATAATCCCGAAGAGGGTGGCCCACAGGATCGTCTCCCGCATATGGGCAAATGTACGCTCGATCCCTTCAATCGGTGCGTGCAGGATAATTCCGCCGTAGATGTGATCCCCTTCTCCCCAGGGCACGGAAACGGAGAGCATCGGGTCTTTCATTCCCTCAATCTGCAGTTCCGTCACCGCTTCTTTCCCGCTCAGGACCTGGCTGGCGATCGATACCGCCACAGACTTCCCCGTCAATACCTCATCCTTCATCGAAGTCGCCACTATTTTTCCATCCTGATTGAACAGCCAGATCCGCGTATCGAATGACTCATCGAGAAAAACCAATGTACCCTGCAACTTCTCGTTTACTTCGCCGCTTCCCTTGATCGCCGCGTTCACTTTTTTCGCCATCCGCAGCAGTTCTTCTTGCTTTTCGCCGTAGATGTACTCCTTGGCGAAAAAGGACATGAGGATGCCGGAAAGCCCCAGACCGACGAGCACCGTAATCAAGAAGCTGAACAGCAAGCGGCGAAAAATACTCTTGGACATACCGAGCATTAGTCATCCACCCCAAATTTGTAGCCGATGCCCCAGACGGTGTGAATGCAATCATAGGGCAGGCTGCTCAAATGCTGTCTGACCTTCTTGACGTGCACGTCGATCGTTCGGACATCGCCAAAATAGTCGTAACCCCATATCTGTTCCAACAATTGCTCGCGGGAAAACACAGTTCCCGGCGATTTTGCCATATGGACGAGCAAGTCAAATTCTTTCGGGCGAAAATTTACCTTTTCCCCCGAGACCACTACTTCCCGCTTGTCGATATCGATCAAGAGCTGGTCAAAGGAAAGCATGCTGACCGCATTCTCTTCCGCCTTTTCCCTTGGCTGCATCCGGCGCAGGATCGCCCTCACCCTCGCCACCAGTTCGCGCGGGCTAAACGGTTTTGTTACGTAGTCGTCTGCCCCCAGCTCCAGACCGAGCACCCGGTCGAACTCTTCCTCCTTGGCCGTCAGCATGATGATTGGCGTTTCCCATTTTTTGCGAATCTCCCGGCAAGCCTCAAAGCCGTCCATCTGCGGCATCATCACATCGAGGATAATCACATCCGGAGCTTCCGCCTCGATCAGCTCCAGCGCTGCCTTGCCGTCCTGCGCGACGACCAAATCGATCTGGTGTTTGGAGAAGTACAGTCGTATGATTTCACACACATTGGGATCGTCATCAGCTACTAACACCTTGGTTGGGTTCACAGTCAACAACCTCCTTCCTCTCAGGCAATCTCCCTCTTTCATCCCAGCAGTAAAATGTATTTTATCTATTAGTCCAACGCATTGCATGTAAAGTCGTGAGTACGCGTCTCATTGATTTTTTACTGTCAATTTTAACATACTATTGAGGCAGATGGCGTTCCTAAAAAAACTGCCGCCCGCAGGCAGCAGTTCCGTTCTTTCACTTTCCTTTTTTGGGGACGAGCAGGGCGTGATCCACCTTGATGCAGCGGTCCATCACCACTTCAATTCCGTGTTCGCTGGCCAGGGCACAAGCCGCTTCATTGACGACCCCCTCCTGCATCCACAGCACCTTTGGCCTCGGATTCATCTGTACGGCATCCTCTGCCACAGGCATGACCACCTCGCTGCGCCGGAAGACATCGACGATATCCACCGGCTCTGTGATCTCCAAAAGGGACGCACGCACTTTCTCTCCCAGGACAGTTTGTCCGGCGATGACGGGATTGACCGGAATGATCCGATATCCGGCGTTCTGCAGGGCTTGGGCGATCATGTAGCTGGTTCGCTCCGAATTGTCGGAACAGCCTACGACCGCGATTACTTTTGCCTGCTCCAGCATTTCGCGGCGTCTTTGGTTATCGGGGTTTTCAAACGGCATAAAGATTCCTCCTCATGATTTGCTTCGGTTTCATACAAATTGAGCTACCGTTCTGGCCATCGAACCGGTGGCGCCGGCCGGAGCCAAGTCGGTTGCGGTTGTCAGATACGCTGTGCCGGCATTGTCCAGGTGGACCCACGGGGTGTCTTCCGCAAATTTTTGCAGAAAGACCGCACCGATGATCGCGTGTCCATAGCGTCCGCCGGAGTTTTTCAAATCCGCCACCCGGCTTTTGTTCAATTCGTGGTATTCCTCAAAGGTCGGCAGCTGCCACAGGCGCTCACCCGCCCGTTCGGCGCTGGCCAGCACTTCCTCAACCAACTGCTGGTCGTTGCCCATCGCACCGGAGCAGACGGTTCCCAGCGCCACGACAACGCCGCCAGTGAGCGTGGCGCAGTCGATCAGGCAGCTGACTCCCTCCTGACGGGCATACGTGATGCAGTCAGCCAGCACGAGCCGCCCCTCGGCATCAGTGGTGATGATCTCCACGGTCTTGCCGCTCATGGTGGTAATCACATCTCCCGGCTTGTACGCGGTTCCGGACGGCATGTTTTCGACGCATCCCACCACCAGCATGACGTTGACCTTCGGCTGCAGCCGGCCGATCGCCTCCAGGGCCCCGATCATCGCCGCGGCACCGCCCATGTCCGACTTCATCTCTTCCATGCCGGCGACCGGTTTGATGGAAATGCCGCCCGTGTCGAACGTTACTCCCTTGCCGACCAAACCGATCACGTCGTCCCAGGTCTCCCGTCCCTGGTACTTGACGGTCACGACGTAAGCCGGTTCCGCACTGCCCTGGGCGACGGCGAGCACCCCGCCCATCCCCAGCACTTTCAATTTTGCCAGATCCATCACTTCATAGGGCATGCCGTACCGCTCAGCCAATTCGACGATCGCATCCTTCAGCGTTCCCGGCGTAAGGTAGTTCCCCGGCATGTTGGTCAAATCGCGGGCCAGGTTCGTCCCTGCCGACAGCGCCTCTCCTTTGCGAACTCCCTGTGCAGCTTGCGGCAGTGATTCCGGTTCGACAAGCAGGCAAACTTTATGTATCGGCGGGTTTGATTGCGGCTGCTGCCGGTAGCCGTGGTAGCGGTAGCTTGCCAGACAGAACGCTTCCGTGATGGCGTGGGCAAGCCGCTCTGCCGGAACCGCTCCCCTGTCCTCCACGTAGACGGCCACGGTCTTCCCTTCGCCCCTGTCGCAAACCGCTTTGACCGCACGGGCTGCCGCCTCCCTGATGCTGGCAAAGGCAAGCGATTCCGACTCGCCCAGCCCGACAAAAACCAGCCTTTTCGCAGCGATTTTCCCAAACGTATGGACGACTGTCACCCGTTTGCGCTCCCCGGAAAGCTCCCCTTGTGCGAGCAGTTGGCCCAGGCCGCCGTCCAAGCTTTGATCAAGTGCCGCCAATTCACCCGTCATCGTCTGATCCGCGTAGATTCCGATTACGAAATCGTCACACTCCAGCGCATCCAAGCCCGACTGTTTTGCGATAACTTCAACCACATTCTGACGCTCCCTTCGCTTTGGCTTATTCGTCTGTTTGCTCCTCCAGGCGGAGCAGCCGATACGGAAATGGAATGCTTTTTGCTTCCTGATATGGTATTCTGTCAACCGGGGGCAAAACGGCAAGACATTCCCCCAGATAGCCAAGCACCTGCTCAACGTCGAGATCCCAATAGCGCGGGCTGTACCGCGAGAGGTACTTCGCAGCATTGGCAAACATGAAACGGGCTCCCTTTATGTTGCCACATTCAAAATGATAAATCCCGACGGCCAGCTGCAGCAGGCCTTGTAAAAATTTATTGCTCTTATCCTCCATCCAAATTTCCTCCAAGAGGTCGTGGCATTCGTAATATTCGCCTTGATTAAACTTGGAAAAGAATTGATAATATTGGTCCGGATAAGATTTTTTCATACGCCTGTTTCTTCCCTTTCGTCCCATTACATATTATCATAAAATACAGGAGCGACAGCCGATTCTCGGCAGCCCGGGCAGCCGGATCGAAGCTCATCTGAACATTTGCGAACGTAACGGATGATTCCTTGGCTCTTCTGTTACAATATAGACATTCATGCCTTGCTTTAGAAAGGAACGATTGCTTCACATGGCCAGCATTTTTGATAATTTTCCCTTATGGGCTTCGCTTGTTGCCATTGCCATTGCTCAATTTGTAAAAATTCCTCTGCAATTCATCGCTACAAAAACCTGGCAGTGGCCGCTTCTCTTCAGCACCGGCGGCATGCCCAGTTCCCACTCCTCGGCAGTGACTGCACTTTCTACCGCCGTAGGATTAAGAGAGGGTTTTTCCAGCAACATCTTCGCCATTTCCGCTGTCCTTGGAATTATCGTGATGTTTGATGCAGCAGGTGTTCGCCGCCACGCTGGCATGCAGGCGGTCGTGTTGAACAGACTGGTTGACGAATTTAACCATTTATTGGAAGGTATGCGGTCATTCAAGGTAAAACCGAAGCACGAAAAAGCCAAGAAGCTCAAGGAATTGCTCGGGCACCAGCCGATCGAGGTGTTTATAGGCGCCTGGCTGGGCATCCTGGTGGCTCTTCTGATGTATCCATTATATCAGTAATGCGCAAAAGGGGGATTCATTTGTGCGAATCGTCTCCATATGCCCAAGCAATACAGAAATTCTGTACTATCTGGGTCTGGGGGAGCAGGTTGTCGGTTTGGACGACCACTCTGACTGGCCTGCCGAGTGGCAGCATCTGCCGCGCGTCGGTCCCGACCTGTCGATTGACATGGACAAGGTGGAGGAACTCCGTCCTGATATGATCATCGCCTCGCTCAGCGTGCCGGGAATGGAAAAAAACGTGGAGCAGTTGGTCCGGCGAAAGATTCCGCACATTGTATTGAACCCGTCAGGCATAGCCGATATCCCCGACAACATCCGGCTCGTCGGGCAGGTTGCAGGCGTCGAAGCGAAGGCCGAACGGCTGGCCAGTCAATTTTCCGAACAAATTGCAGCCATTCGCGAGGTCACGGCAGATGCCGCGAGCCGGCCCAAACTGTTTTGGGAGTGGTGGCCCAATCCCCTGTACACGCCGGGAAGGGACAATTGGCTGACCGACGTCAGTGAAGTCGCCGGAGCAGATAATATTTTTGCCGATTTTGCCACGGATAATGTCAAAGCCACGCGCGAAATGGTGCGCGAACGCAACCCCGACCACATCTGCGTCGTCTGGTGCGGGATCGAATTGAAGCGAATCAAGCCATCGATGATCACCGATCGACCGGAATGGAAAGAAGTAGCGGCGATCGTGCATGGGCGGGTTCACCTGCTGGAAGAAGGGCTGTACTGTCGGCCGTCCCCGCGGCTGCTGGAAGGGCTGCGGAATTTGATCAGGCTGATCCATCCCGAATTGTCCGCCAAGCTCGTTTGAATTTGCGTCAAAAAATT
>NZ_HE978555.1:0-7243 GCF_000311785.1 Brevibacillus massiliensis | reverse complement strand
ATGCCAGGTGACAGCGGGTTTTCGCTATTCTTGCTCCACAGGGCGGGCCATGGCTGCAATCCC
The DNA here is from genome assembly GCF_000311785.1 of Brevibacillus massiliensis. Classification (GTDB taxonomy): domain Bacteria; phylum Bacillota; class Bacilli; order Brevibacillales; family Brevibacillaceae; genus Brevibacillus_C; species Brevibacillus_C massiliensis. The sequence continues at coordinate 7,180 of NZ_HE978555.1, read as the reverse complement.
CTTTTCATGCAGGGCTTGCAGCATCGGTTCGGTAAGCTTTCCCTCGCCTTTTTGCACCAGGTACACATCTACCGTCTTCTTGCCCCATTGGCTGAAAACATCTTTGGTCGTTTCAAAATACAGGTCGATCTTGTTGCCGCGGATCGCTCCCCCCTTGTCGGCAACGACGCCAAACCCGTAACCGGGTATGTACAGGATCGTGCCAAGCGGAAACACCCGAAGGTCAGCCGCTATCGTCGAGTACTTGTCGCGGCGCACCTTTACCCCCGAGTACGTGATGCCGTAAGCGGGATGTGACGGTTTCTTTCCAGTCGATTCATACCCGGCCGTATACCCTGTCGCTACTACCTGAATCTTTGGATACTGGCTCAGGATAAGTCCCTCTACTTCCTCCTGCCGGTTCGCCGGATGATAAGAGCTGGCCGACACCGTGCGCTTTTTTACGACTTGAGAACCCATGCGGGTCTGCTTTATTCCATATTGATCATGTACCCCTAACTCTGTAAATCCAAAAGAAGCAAATCCAGTCAAAGCAACGATAAAAGCGGTCATTACGCTAATACCCAGCTTCCAGTTCATGCTTCATGAACCTCCTCTCGTCTCTAGTAATGTCCAGAAACGAGGGATATATACATCATTTGATAGAATGAAAAAAGAGAGACGCTAGAGCGCCTCTCCGATTTTGCTAGAATCATCCATTAAAACATGCGGTAGCCTTTTTTTCGCAGCGTTTGGATCGTCCATCCGCTCACGACCGAACCCGCTATGCCAAACGCCAAAATGATGATGTCCACAAGGCCGGGAACAATCTTATTGTAAACCAATGCCCCGATGATCACGCCAAATGCGATAACGACAGGCAGCCAGGTGGTGCGCAAAATCATATTTATGATAAATCCGATGCCGAATGCCAAGACAGTAAACAACACAATCGAAACGAGAAACTGTAAAATGTTCATTTTGCCTGACCAACCTCCGAATGAAGTTCTCTCCACGATTAGTGTAGCGAAAAGTACCCGGGCGGTCAACGAAACCGGAGACGATCTGCCGCAGCATATGTGTCAACTGTGTGTCAAAAACCGGAAAACAAAAAGAGCAGCAGCGATACTTGCAGTTTTTCCGCGGCTGCGTTCCTTGGTATTGTGCGTTATGAAAATATTTTGTAGTCGGTATAGCCAAACACCGGATCAGGCTGATACCTTCTCCCTTGCAGAAAGTGGGCCATATGCGGGATTTGGGGCAGAATAATTCTCAGGTATTCTGTCGCCAGCGGATTCGTACTCAACTCTTCGATCGGCATAAATTGGGCTGTTTCAATCTCCCCTGGCTGCGGCCGCGGCGTGCCGCTCACGTAATCCATCAGGAATATCACCATGTTGTCACTGATTTCGTCCCGTATGACGCCTGTTCGAATCGCCACCACCTGCCGAACCCTGGCTTCGATCCCCGTCTCTTCCTGCACTTCGCGGACAGCGGCCTGATCGACCGTTTCACCAGGGGCGACAAAGCCAGCCGGAAAAGACCATTTCCCCTTCATGCCGCCGTACGTCTTCTTTACAACCAGCGCCTCGTCCCCTTTCACGACGATCCCGGCAGCCGCCAGCCAGACTTTTGATTCACGCATACAGTCCCTCCTTCGCCAGATACAAAACCACCTCGGGAAGCTTCCCGGGGTGGCTGTCTGCAAGTTTCAGTCGCGTTTACAGTTTTACTTTCGAGAGGGCAAGGCCTACGCCGCCGATTTTGTACAGATAGCGCAGATCGCTCGCCTTTTTCATCAGGGCAGCACTGGTGCCGAACAGCTTCTTGGAGCCGACTACGCCGATGCCTTCTCCCTTGCCGAGGGAAGCCAGCGTCCCTTGCAGCGCCGGTACGAACGGCTTTAACTCGGCGTTGCGCAGCAGGTTTGCCAGGTTCTCTCCGCAGTTTTCCCCCTCTTGTACAGCGATTTGCGCTGTAGGCGGATAAGGGCGGCCTTGATCGTTGAAGATCAGGGCGCAGTCGCCGACGACAAACACGTTGTCGTATCCGGGAGCACGCAGGAATTCGTCTACCTTGATCCGTCCGCGCATGACCTCGAAGCCGGATTTCTCTACCACTTCGTTGCCGCGAACGCCGCCGGTCCAAACGACAGTGCCGGCTTTGATCTCTTCGCCGTCAGCCAAAATGATCCCTTCCGGCGTGCACTGCTTGATCGGCGTGCCCAGTCTGAACTCGATCCCTTTGCGAGTAAGGACTTCCATCGCGTAATCAACCAGTTCCTTGTCAAAGCCAGGAAGTGCAGTCGGTGCCGCTTCCACGTTGTAAATCTTTACGAGGTTCGGGTCTACATCGAACTCTTTGCACAACTCAGGAATACGGTCAGCCAGTTCGCCGCAGAATTCGGTTCCGGAGAAGCCCGCCCCGCCGACGACGATCGTCAGGTAGTCGGTCCGATGCGGTTCGCTGTTGTAGGAAGCAAACTTGTACTCGATATGTTCGCGAATCTGGCGGACAGAGTTGATGCTGCGAATGCTGAAGGCGTATTCTTTCAGGCCTTCGATGCCGAATGTCTCCGGTGAGCTGCCGAGGCCGATGACCAAGTAGTCGTAAGCGAGCTCACGTCCGTCTTCCAGAGTGACCGTCTGGTTCTCCGGTTGGATGCTCTTTACCACGCCTTTGACGAATTTGGTCTTGTTTTTGTCGATAATCCGGCTGAGATCCACGCGCGCGTGATCGGCAGGCGCCGTGCCAGCGGCCGGCTCATGCAGCCAGGTTGTGATGTAGTGATAGTCGTGCTTGTTGACCAGCGTCACTTCCGCTTCATTGTAGTTCAATTTCTTTTCCAGCTGCAACGCTGTCAGAATTCCGCCGTACCCTGCACCGAGAATTAAAATCTTCGGCGTGCTCATGTTGTATCCCTTCCATTCCTTTTACTTTTTCACTCTGTCTGCTTGGCCCTTTTCACTTAAACTTGGTATGATTACGTTGCCCATTTGGACAAAAGGATAAAGATAACAACTATTGCCGAAAAAAATGTGAAAAAATGCACAAACATCGACAGAAATAATTCACAAACTTTTCATTTCACATCTATCATAGAAGGATTCAACGTTTTTTGCAAGTGATTTCTTGCACAAGTTCAAACGTTTTCGGTCGATTCGTATTATTTTGAAACGCGCTTCCTTTCTTGAATCAGGATGTTTATAATAGGAAGGGTGCATAAAACATTATTGGACTTTGTTTTCGGAGGTGCTGGGCATTGAGTATTCTCAAAAAAGACGAGCAAGTATACGACATTACGATTATCGGAGGCGGTCCTGCCGGCTTGTTCACTGCGTTTTACGGCGGAATGCGCCAAGCCAGCGTTAAAATTATCGAAAGCATGCCGCAGCTTGGCGGACAGCTTGCCGCACTCTACCCGGAAAAATTTATTTACGATGTCGCCGGGTTCCCCAAAGTAAGAGCCCAGGAACTGGTTGAGGGCTTGAAACAGCAGATTGCTCATTTTAATCCGACCATTTGTCTCGAAGAAAAAGTTGAGAATGTCGCCAAACGTGAAGATAATGTTTTTGAGATTACCACCGACAAGGGCATCCACTACGCCAAGGCGGTCATCATCACCGCGGGTGTAGGCGCCTTCGAGGCACGCAAGCTGGATCATCCCGATGCCGCCAAGTATGAAAAGAGCAATTTGCACTACTTTGTGACCGATCTGAACTCGTTTAAAGGCCAAAAGGTCCTGATCATGGGCGGAGGCGACTCCGCTGTTGACTGGGCTTTGATGCTGGAGCCGATCGCAGCGGAAGTCACGTTGATCCACCGCCGCGAAAAATTCCGCGCTCACGAACACAGCGTGGAAACCCTGATGGCTTCCCGGGTCAATGTCTTAACCCCGTATGAGATCACGGCACTGGAAGGAGATGAACAAATCCGCCGCGTTACGATCCAAAACAACACGACCAAAGAGGAAAAATCCTTTGACGTGGATGCGGTGATTGTCAACTTCGGCTTCGTCTCCTCCCTGGGTCCGATCAAAAACTGGGGGCTGCAGCTGGACAAGGGAGCAATCGTGGTCAACACGAAAATGGAGACAAGCATTCCCGGCATCTACGCAGCGGGCGACATCGCCACCTATCCAGGGAAAGTCAAATTGATCGCAGTCGGCTTTGGCGAAGCCCCTACGGCAGTCAATAACGCGATCGGCTACATCAATCCGGATGCGAAGCTTCAGCCGGGCCATTCCTCCAGCATGGATTTCGGCAAGTGACAATACCGCCCCACCGGCAGGAAACGCCCGGCAGCCATCTGCTTCGGGCGTTGTTTGTCCGGTTGGTGCATACAAAGGCAGTGACTGGTACAGCATAAAGGACAAACCGACTGAAGAGGTGGATGTGGCGATGGACTCCATGTGCCCCGTTTGCAATGGCTTTACGGCCATGCAGGCTACCTGTCCGGCCTGCAATCAGATGATTCAGGATGCCGGCAGACTCTCTGATTTATTCGGGAAATACAGCCCGTATCGCCCGATCGACGCGCTCAAACAGACGAACGGCATCGCCCACGATCTCGACGACCGAACATGTGTTCACGTCGGGTGGTGTCCCGCTTGCCGCGAAGAGTTTTTATACCACATCGGAGAATGGACCGGCATTGACCCCGCCTGGCACACTATCGAATAGACTGTTCCTCCTCGGACTGCTTGATCACTCCCTGAAAAGAGCCCTCCATTACTTTCCCGCCATCCTGGTTGTAACACGCAAACACGGAGGCGATCCTGATCTTCGCCGTTTGCCGCTCATACTGGGTAATTGTCGCTTCACACCGTATCACATCGCCCGTATAAACCGGGCGCAGGAAGGTAAACTCCATGTTGCGGGCGAGAACGTTGAGATCGCCGCCGAGCTTCGTCGGCAGTGTAGCCGTGAGCAGTCCCTGGACGACCAAACGGCCGCAATCGTCAGGGATTGTATGATGCCGGCCCCAATCTCCCGAGAGTTCGGAAAAATTTTTGACATCACTTGGGGTAAAGCTCCTTTCCCAGGAAATGACATCTCCCACTTTCATACCCTTCCCCCTTCCAAGTCGTTCACTGAAAAAAAACTCCCCGGCTGTGCGTCTTGGCTGCACAAACCGAGGAGATTTTATCTGCCTATATCCTTAACATTCGCTCGGCTGCCCGGCATCTTCCCTGGTACGGAAAGAAGAACCGCAGCCGCAGCTGGCGATGGCGTTGGGATTGTTGATGGTGAATCCGCCGCCCATCATCGATTCCTTGTAGTCGATTTCTGTTCCTTTGATGTATTTAAAGCTGTCAGCGTCAACGACAATCTTAATGCCTTGTTCTTCGATCGTATGGTCCCCTTCACGCATCTCTTCGTCGAATCCCATACCGTAAGTAAACCCGCTGCAACCACCCGGGTGAACCCCTACACGCAGAAAGAGGTTTGGATTGTTTTCAGCGGCCAGCAGTTCCTTTACCCTTGCGCCGGCTGTTTCAGTCAAATGAATCATCGTTATCCCTCCTCGTGTACAGCCTTCAACAAAGCCTTGATTCGTTACGGCCCTACCTCTTTAGTATACAAGGAAAACGGAAAACCAACAAGGTACCCGTGCACTTCACGCGAAGGCAGCCCGGGCTTCCAGAATAAAAAAGCTGTTTTGCCCGCGCCTTTGCAGCTTCTTTTTGGATGCAAGCTCCAGCTCCATAAAAATATTGTGCAGCTTATCGATCTCTTGACTGTACCGGAGGACATCTGGGTGATCCATGCCGAATTCCGCGGCAATTTCCATCATTTGCTGTCGAAGGAGTTCGATTTTTTCAAGCAGCCACTCTCTCATTTTTTCATCCTCCTTTTTCTGTTTGGATTTGGAATAGTCCCCATTACGACAATTATACAAAAGTTAAGGGGCATCCACAAACGCGGCCGGCACATCCCGTGGTTCGAACCTCGTCGATAATTCTGACGCTTTTTATTTGTGTTGTGAGACCTGGCGAAGCGATTTATAATGACAGATGACGAAAGGACTGCAGAAAGCCATACAGCTGGATTTTAAAACAAAGGGAGATGAATGTGTTGTCCATTCTTGCTCTTACCACCCAGGACGAAGCGCTTAAGGGAATTGTGGAAAAGGTCATTCACGGTGAAAGACTCAGCCTGGAGGACGGTTTAGCCCTGTACCAATCAGACGATCTGATGACGATCGGCCAGCTCGCCAACATCGCCAACCAGAGGAAAAACGGAAACAACGTCTATTTCATTCACAATTTGTATATCAACCCCACCAACGTCTGTGAAGCGCACTGCAAATTCTGCGGATTTCGCCGCGACGCCGGCGAAGACGGCGCCTACACGATGAGCACCGACGAACTGCTGCATTACGTCGAGACCCGCTTCAGACCGGGCATTCGAGAATTTCACATCGTCGGCGGACACAATCAGCACGTCGGTTTTGATTACTATGTAGAGACTGTACGGACCCTGAAAAAAGCCTACCCTGACGTAACCATCAAGGCGTACACCGGAGCCGAGATCGAATTCTTCAGCCGCCTTTCCGGACTCAGCATCCGCGAAGTGCTGCAGGAGTTGATCAACGCCGGCCTGGAATCGCTGACCGGGGGCGGAGCGGAAATCCTGACTGAGCGTTACCGCGAGAAGATGAGTCCGGAAAAAGCTTCCACAGACCTTTGGCTGGAAGTTCACCGGACCGCCCATCAACTGGGGCTGCGCACCCACTCGACCATGCTGTACGGCTCGATTGAGACGCTGGAAGAGCGGCTGATCCACATGATCCGCATTCGCGAATTGCATGACGAGACAAATGGCTTTTTGGTCTTCATCCCGCTGGCTGTTCAGCCGATCAAAGCTTCAGCCGGCATCAAGCGCCGCACCTCGGCCATCGACGACCTGAAGACAATCGCCATCAGCCGCCTGATGGTAGACAACGTGCCGCACATCAAGGCCTACTTCATCAACATCGGCACGCAGTTGACACAGGTGGCGCTGACCATGGGTGCTTCCGACGTGCACGGCACCTTGATCGAAGAACGCATCAGCCACGCTGCAGGCGCTCTTACCCAGCAATCCCTGACCGTCGACGAGCTCGTCTGGCTGATCAAGGGGGCCGGGCGCAAGGCGATTGAACGCGACACGTTCTACAACGTCATTAAAGAGTATGAGTAAAACGCTTCGAAAAAAAA
>NZ_HE978554.1:17161-42171 GCF_000311785.1 Brevibacillus massiliensis | reverse complement strand
AAAAAAATCCTCCTCGCTTCATTCTGAGGAAGATTATCTCATCGGCCAAAGCCGCTTCATAGGTGTGCAGGATTTGACGCTTACTGATAAATAAAAAAGACAACCTTTCAATTACGATTGATTTCTTGGTTAGGTATTCACATTCGGTTAAATTGTGTCACCGCCGGGATATAATTGACCCGGGTTCGCCGGAATGAAAATGACCCACCCTTAGCGAATATATCCCCTTCGGTATTAACGGCCAAGTTAATTTTCGGAGGGAGACACATGCTAAGGAGTGGGATAGTGATATCGTTACATACCATGAGGGCAGAAGGCAAGAGCATTCGTGAAATCGCTCGTCAAACCGGGCATTCTCGAAATACTGTTCGTCGGTATCTCAGGGGGGAATTCAGCCTCGAAAAGGAAACACGGAAATCTCGTGGTTCCAAGCTTGATCCATTCAAACCGTTCCTGCAGGAACGGCTTCAAGAAGGTATCTATAACTGCGAGGTTTTATTCGAGCTTATACGAGAAGAGGGATACACCGGAGGGCGTACCATCCTGAAAGACTATGTGAAGGACTTCCGTCCTCCCAAACAAGTTCCCGCTGTTCTTCGTTACGAGACGAAACCTGGTGAATACGCCCAGGTTGACTGGGGACTGTGTGATTATGTAGATCTGGACGGTACGGTCCGAAAAGTGCCGGTATTTGTCATGGTATTGGGGTACTCTCGTACCACCTATATTGAATTTACCAAGCGTTGTGATATCCACAGCTTTTTGCGCTGCCTGATTCATGCATTTGAATACGTTGGGGGTATCCCCAAAGTGATGTTGACCGATCAGATGAAAACAGTCGTACTTGGCATGGGAGATGATCGAAAACCTCGCTGGCATCCGCTTTTTGCCGACTTTGCTGCGGCGATTGGGCTTGTTCCAAAAGTATGTAACGCCCCGAAACAAAGGGGAAAGTGGAACGCGGCGTTCAATACGTAAAAAACAACTTTCTTCCTGGCAAACGCTTCGTTGATTTACAGGATCTCAATCAACAAGCCCTTCACTGGTGCGAACGGATTAACCGCCGTATTCATGGAACAACCGGCGAACGTCCCATCGACCGACTCCGTGAGGAAAATCTGTCGCCTATCCCTTCAGCTGAACGATGGGAAAAATACTTGCATGAACCGAGACAGGTCAGCCGAGACGGATTTGTTAGCTACGATGGTGTACGATATGGGGTTCCATGGAGGTACAGTGGACGTGAGGTAACCGTGCGAGAAGTGAATGGGTGGGTGGAAATCTGGGCCGACGGCACATGTATTGCTCGACACCAAAAGGTCTATCGATCCCGTGCAACTGTTTTTTGTGAAAACCAGTATGCAGGTCTTACGACTGCTCAAGGATATGCCTATCCACGTCCGCAAGCCCGACAGATTTCATCGCAGCAAGTGGAAGTGCGTTCGCTGGATGTCTATGAGCAGCTGACGGGGGTGGGAGCATGATCGAACTGGAACAGGCACGGCTACGTCTCGAGGAACTTGGGCTTCAGCAAGCGGCTCTACTCTTGGATGCCCATTTGGAAGCGGCAAGTCATGGACAGCCCACCTATCTGTCCTTTCTCAACATGCTTCTAGATGCAGAGATAGCGGAACGTCAAAAACGGAATATGGAGGTACGCACCAAACTCGCACACTTGCCTTACCGAAAAACGCTGGAGGATTTTGATTTTGCTTTCCAACCCAGCATTGACGAACGGTTGATTCGAGAGTTGGCTACGATGATTTTCGTAACCCGACACGAGAATGTCTTGTTCTTAGGGCCTCCCGGAGTAGGAAAAAGTCATCTGGCGGTGGCGTTGGCTGTAGAAGCCATCTCGCAAGGGATATCCGTTTACTTTGTCAGTCTATCGCATCTCATCGAGGATCTGCGAAAAGCTTACGCGGAAAACAGGCTGGATAAACGCATCCGTATCTATATTCGACCAAAGCTCCTCGTTATTGACGAGATTGGCTACTTACCGTTTGACAGTTTGGCAGCTAACCTCTTTTTCCAGGTAGTAAGTGCAAGATACGAGAGAGGGAGTATTCTGTTGACCAGCAACAAGAGTTTCGGTGAATGGGGGGAACTGATGGGCGATCCGATACTTGCTACAGCTATTCTGGATCGACTCTTACACCATTCCCACATCGTCAACATTAGGGGGAATAGTTACCGACTTCGTGAAAAAATGAGGACTGGAGCCTACGGCTCCCCCTCTACCACCTAACCAACAAAAAATCGCCGGGTGGGTCAGTTCTAAACCGGCGATGGTGGGTCAAAATAAAGTCGGCGTTGACAAATTGTAAATATAAAACGATTGACATATTTGTTAACTACCCCAGAAGCGATTGCCAAATAAGGTCGGTAGTCTAGTTCACCGATCGTCACTGATTCATACGCTGTATGGATCAAAAAAAAGAAGGTTGATTTACCGATGAGCAGCTCTCGCTATTATTCCATGGAGTCCAATTCTGATGCTTGTGCCCCTTATATGAGACCGATGGTATCCCCGCATCGTGTACTAAGCCGCGTGCGACCATGGGTAGAATATGGACTTCGCGAAGCAAGAAGAACAGGGTTTAGGCACGCAATGACAGAGGTAGCTGCAATTGCCTACCTGATGGGACAGGGATATGATCAACACACAGCTCACAGAATAGTGGAATCTTGGGAGGTAGATGAGCGGTTCCCGATGTAGCGCGTCGACAATTGCAATAAAATGACGAAGGAGGAGTAACATCATCGTTACTCCTCCTTTTGTTCGTTACTTTAAGATCACTCGTGAATGGTGCATTTCCTCCTTCCATTCCCTGGAAATCCTAAACCCTAGGGTGACGTGCAAAATGCGTACAGTATATGGTAACATACCTCAGACTATCTCCCCCTCTTATTACTGAGGGATCGAAGAAACCATTCACAGAATGATTTTGGCAAAAATAAAATCAGGCGTTAGAAACACTCATCAAGTCATGTTAATCAAACCATAGTTTGAACAATCCTTCTGTAACTCCTAAATTGTACATGTAATAGATACCAAATACTGTGCTAAGTACACCAGTAATTTGAGTAAAGGTTTTATTGATATTTACTTTTTTTGCACTAAGAACAAACGGAAGCCCAATTATTGTAGTAAAGAAAAGCATACCAACTGCAGTGCCTGCACCAAATACAAGGATATAAATTGCACATTCCCAAGCACTTTTTACTGTACTCATTGTCAAAAGAACCATAGCGGCACTTCCTGCTAATCCATGCACTAAGCCAACTACCATTGATTTCCTATAAGAAGTATCTTTATGTTGGTGCTTATGCTCGTGTTCATCATTATGTTTATGGGAATGAATATGTTTATGTACCTCTGCATCTTGTTTATGCTCATGTACATGGAAATTTTTGAAAGAAAGAAGACTGGTAATTCCAAGATAAACAAGCATAATTCCTACGATGAATTCTAAGGACATAGCCCAATTCTCTGGCATTTTACCGTTCATAAGAATAAGCACTATCCCGATAATAAATAAGGTTGCAGTATGACCAATCCCCCAAAACACTCCAGCCAGAGAGGAACGCAATAACTTTTTGCTTTGACTAGCAACAGTAGATACGGCTATTACATGGTCTGGCTCAATCGCGTGTTTGATTCCAAGAACAAATCCCAAAGCTAGAATAGATAACAAACTTGTCTCCATAATAAACCTCCTGTAATTCTCCTCATTTTCTCGGAACACGTTTTTCCGATTATTTATGAAAAAACGACCCTTTTTAGGATCGTAAATTGGATCATTCCGTTTAATTGTGATAACACACGAATGGAGAACGAAATTCTTCGGGCTTCTCGTCCGGTTACATATCAAAAATTACAAATTTTGTTTATTTTGATGTTAAAACCATGTCTTTTATCATCTCAGCAACACGATACAAAGTATCGGAAAATTTCTCTTGCATCGTTGAGCTTAGTCCGATATTGAATTTGATCTCCGCAGACTCCACTCCGATTAATAAACGTTCTCTCGGGTGATCGGAAAGCACCAGTTCATCCAGAAAATGAAGACTGTGCATGGATATCCCCTTATCCATTAAGAGTCCCTCCTGTAAAGAAAACCGCGATACGGTACCTGCTTGTTTTCCTGTTACAACAGCATCAATCACAATTAATGTATCAGCTCTCACAGCTACTTCCATACAGTAGTCCAAATCGGTTTCGCCGACAACATATTCAACATTGGGCAAAGGAAGACTTTTCGCTAATTCCTCAACCAAATATACCCCAATTCCGTCATCCATCATTAATATATTGCCAATCCCTATGACCACTATCTTTTTCATCCAAACACCTGAATTGTCTTCGGTTCTTTTCCCGGCATGTAAACATGGGTGGCACATGACATGCATGGGTCAAAAGAACGTAATATTCTCCCCAACTCAACCGGTTGTTCGGTATTGGCAATCGGCGTTCCGATCAGTGCTTGCTCCGCAGTTCCAGGTATGTTATTGGTGTCGCGACTTGAAAAATCCCAGGCAGAGGGTGTGATGATTTGATAAAAAGAGAGCAATTTTTGCTCAAGCTTTAACCAATGCCCTAAAGACCCGCGTGTTGTGTCTACGAGGCCAACCCCCACTGCTGATTCCGGCAATTGCCATTCTTGTTGCACGGAATGATTCGGTATCACTTGATCTAAGAGAACACCTATGATCTTCGCAATTTTTTGAGCCTCCAAAACACGGGCAATGGTGCGATCCATAGCCGAAATTCCTTTGCGATAGTCGCCACTTAACCAAAGTCTTGCCAGTGGCCCTACCTCAAAGGGGAGCAGCTTATATCGAGGAGCCTTTACCCAAGAATAACCATGCTTTTTCTCCATTTCAGGTTCCGGCATTGTCTCCAACGGTTTATATGTAGATTTCCCTGCATACCAGGAATACCCGATATCTTCAGTAATGAAATTAGGATCAAAACTCTCTGTCTTTCCCCCGATATACACAAGCGGCTCCACATACAACGTGCCGAGGTTCTTGTAACGATGAAACGCGCCGTAGCTAAGAAGATTGCCCGGCCCTTTTCCTAATGTAAAATAGTCTGGGTAGAAACGGGCAATGTCGTAAACATCAGGAAGAGCAAACTGATTGATGAAGTCGGAAATTTTCTGAAGAATCGACTTCATTTTAATGATTTTATCCGCAGTGGGAGGCATAGAGTACCCACCCACGAAAATACCGTGATTATGAGGTACCTTGCCTCCTAATACAGCAAGCATTTGGTGGGCAAGACGACTAAATTCGAAAGAGCTGAAATAATTTTTTGCGATCCTGTCGTTCACTTCTTTAGGGAGGCGAAAATCAGTGTGATCCGCTTGATAGATGGAACTTACTTCAGGCAATTTTACAAAATCAGGGATGGTATATTGATAAAAGTGACGAAGATGGTTCTGCAAAAACTCGCACCCGTGGATGATGTCACGTACGTATCGCCCGATCTCAGTCACCTGAATTTGCAAGGCATCTTCCAAAGCAACCGATGAAGCAGTGGAATGTGCGGTGGAACAAATCCCACAAATTCGTTGCGTCAGGTAAATGGCATCAAAAGGATTTCTACCTACCATCATCTGTTCAAAGCCGCGAAAAAAATTCCCTTTTGTTTTTGCATCGACGACCAATTGATTCTCCACCATTACGTCAATTTCCATGAAACCGCTGATGCGCGTTACCGGGTTAATCACAATTCGTTTTGCCATCGGCGTTACTCCCTTGTAATGTCATACACCACAAAGGGTGCCATTTGATCAGGAAAGCCGAATTGACTGCAACCGATGCAGGTGCTCGCCTCTATTGGCCAACTCACATACCCATTCCATAGGCGTGTAGGACAGTCGATACGTGTGACCGGACCTCGGCATCCTAATTTAAACAGGCACGTCGGCTCTCCCAACGTTTTGGCAAAAATGCCTTTATCAAAAAAATGTTTGCGCGGACATCGGTCATGCAATGACGTGCTGTAAAACATGAGGGGTCGGTTCAAATTGTCCATTTCCGGCTCACCGTACATTAACAAATGAGCAAGTGTCCCCAAAAACCAGTCCGGATGACAAGGACATCCTGGAAGCTGTATCACTTTCCGGTCAAGAACGCTTTGCAAGCCGACACATTGCGCCGGGTTTGGCTTTGCGGCAGAGGGCCCTCCGTGTGTGGCACAGGCCCCAACGGCAATGACATGCGATGCCCTTTCACCCAACATTTTCGCAGCCTGCAGGGCCGTTAACGGTTGCCCTTGCCAGTTGCCGATCACATGGTACAGTCCATTGTTCCGTAAGGCAACTGCACCTTCTACTGCCAAAATGAACTCTCCCTGCAAGGCTTCCATAAGTTTTTCAATCGCCTTTTCGCCTTCGGCGGCCATCAAGCTGTTGCTGTAGACTAAGTTGACCATTGAGGTAATGGCGTATTCTAAATCAGGATTGGTGCCGTTCATCATCGAAATGATGTTGCCCGAACATCCTGTCAACTCCAGCCAAACGAAATTCTTCTTTTGCAGTCTTCCTGAATGGATCTCTGCTCTTGCGGCGTCGGTCAATCGCTTGGCGATAGCCTCGTTGGAAACAGGCTCAGGTGGCAGCACGTATTCTTGTTGCATCAAACAAGCCTCCCTACTGGAATTAACGTACCAAGAATCCATTGCTGGCCGGCATGGCAAGAAGCAAACTCTTTTGTCAGGTCTTTTCCTGCCGTCAATCCAAAATGGGTGGCTGCCGACCAGCCCTTATGATTTGTTACATCGTAAACCATTCCATTTACAGCAACGTAAGCGGGATTGCCATTTTTTCCATTAAATCGCGCCAACTGATCACGTGTGAAAACGTTTGGCGGAATTGCCCGAGGTATTTCGGGTTGCATCGGTTGAATCGGAACAGTTGGCACAGGTGGAGCAGGGACAAGAGCGGGGATAGGCGGCAAGTGATAAACGATTAGCTGATGTATGAATTGAAGTTGTGAAATTTTATTCCACACTTGATTAAGCAGTAAATTTTTTTGATAATAGTCCTCTGTATGATAAAGAAGACGAATAAGGTAGTTAAGTTCAGAAAAAATAAGTTCGGCTTGTCGCAGTAGATACTCTCGCTGATTCATTGGTCGAGGGCCCCTTCCTATAGTTTCTGGGCCATATTATTCATGGAGCAAAACTTGAGTGAACAATGAATTAGGTAAATTTGGTTACAGTCACTTTGTCTGTGTTCGGATGGTCGTGTTGTTCCATGATTTCGATCAAGCGTTCAAATTCTTCCGTTAATGTATGAATATATTGAGTAATACCCTGTACAGAAGGGGGGACTTGCATAAGTTGATTCTGGACCGATTCCACCGAGCCTCGCAACTCCAGGATCATACTTTTCAGTTCCGAAAAATCGGGATTATGTTTGCACATGATTCATTCCTCCTTGATATTTAGCAAATTCGCGGCAACGGCGTGCCTGCAAGCCGTTTGAGATTTCTTGTGCCCCCAAAGGGCGTTTTGAGCAGGACGTGACCTGCTCCTTCCGCAACGTACCCTATCTCACAAGCTATTTCCTGTCCCGGAAATTCTCGAAGGAATGAGACGATACTGTCCGCCTCGTGTTCAGCCACGATCAGGATTACTTTGCCCTCGTTCGCCAAATAATACGGTTCCATACCCAATATCTCTAAAGCGCCCTTTACTTCGGGTTTTACCGGAATTTGCTCTTCGAAAATGGTAATATTGACCTTCGCCATCTCGGCGATTTCCTTCAAGGTGGTGGCAACACCTCCTCGGGTGGGATCACGCATAAAACGAACCGTATCAAATCGTTTCAACACTTCCTCAATCATCTTGTTAAGCGGGAAACAGTCACTTTCAAGGGCGTGAGAAAATTGAATACCCGCACGTATTCCCAGAACCGCTACAGCATGTTCACCAACTCCGCCATTTATCAGGACACGATCTCCGGGTCTAATATGGCGAATGTGTAATCGGCCGGGGGATTCCTCAAAGCCAATGCCCGTGGTGTTGATGAAAATTCCATCACCTTTTCCCTTTTCAACAACTTTCGTATCCCCGGCTACGATACGTACTCCTGCTATGTTTGCCGTTTCCGCCATTGATTCAACGATCCGCCTCAATAAGGAGACTTCCAATCCTTCTTCCAAAACGAACCCAACGCTGAGATATTCCGGTTTTGCACCGCACACAGCCAAATCATTAACGGTTCCCGCCACGGCTAGTTTCCCTATATCTCCCCCGGGGAACACGAGAGGATGAATAACAAAGGTGTCAGTACTCATACGCATGAATCTGGAGGATGTGTATACCAATGCCGCATCCTCTTCAGCATCCAACGAATCATCCCGGAACACTGCCCGAAAAATATCTTTCACAAGCTGATCGGTCAAGCTTCCTCCATCGCCATGTGCGAGCAATATCTTTTCAACCATTTTACGGTTTCACCAACTCTTTCTCTTCCTCAAACAGATAATAGGTGGCACAGGTGCCTTCCGACGACACCATACATGGGCCAATCGGTTTTTCCGGCGTGCATGCTGTGCCAAATAATCTGCATTGGAAGGGAGTTTCTTTTCCCTTGATGACCTCACCACAACGACATCCTTTTACCGTTCTCGTAATCGGTTTTTGTATGGGGATCGTTTCGGTCGCATCAATTGAACGATAATGTTTGTGAATGGCAAGCCCGCTTTGTGGAATTTCTCCAAAACCTCGCCAAGTTGCCGGAGCGACCTGAAACACGTCGTGCAAAACTGCCTGCGCTTTCTGGTTCCCCTTTTCCCTTACTATTCTTGGGTAGTGATTTAATACGCATGGTTTCCCCGACATCATGTTTGTCGCGAGTAAATAAATGGAGGTAAGCAAATCAATGGGTTCAAAGCCCCCAATAACCGCTGTTTGGTTTGATTCTTCAAGAAATGTCCAACCTGCCCGGCCAATAATGACCGAGACGTGACCGGGGAGCAGGAAGCCATCCAACTGATGTTCCGAATCGTTAATTAACACACGTACAGCAGGGGGGGTCAATTTGTGAGCGGAGAAAACAAAAAAATTTTTTATTCTTTCTCTGCTTGCTTTTTGGATCGCAAGGGCAACTCCCGGAGCTGTCGTTTCAAATCCAACCCCTAAAAAAACGACCTGTTTTTTCGGGTTTTGACTAGCGATCTCTACCGCACCAGAGGCTGAATACACGACCCGGACATCTGCCCCGTCCGCTCTTTCCCGCGACAGATCGGAGTCCGACCCGGGAACCCTCATCATGTCACCAAAAGTAGCCACAATCACATCTTTCTCTTTGGCATAAGCGATCATTTGATCCATGTCGGTCTGTGCGGTGACACAAACGGGGCAACCCGGACCACTCACCAGGTCAACATAGGGGGCAAGGATTTCCCTTACCCCAGTTTTTGAAAATGCAACGGTATGGGTTCCGCATACTTCCATAAACCTAAACTTTCTCCCCATTTTGTGGGTATATGCTTGCAGAAAGGGAATCATTTTCTGACACAGTTGTTGAAACAGTTCCCCGTCCCTGTAGGTTAGAATATTCATGTCTTATCAATCATCTCCTTCCATAAAGCAATACCATCCAGAGCAGTTTCCATGTCAATCAACTGGATCGCCTCACCGGCATGCACCAAAACATATTGTCCCAGCTCCACATTTTCAAGCAGTGCGATACCGACAACAACCACACTGCCCAAATAGTCAACCCTTGCTTTCCAGCCGGAAGGCTCAATTTCAATGACCTGCGCAGGCACCGACAGACACATGATTGACCCACCTCCAAAGAGCAATGACTGCCTGGCCCAGTGATATTCCGCCGTCTCCTGGAGGGACTTTTTGATGGGAATAAACCTGAAACCCCAATCGCCTTAATTTACTGGCTGTAAGCGAAGAAAGCAGTCTGTTTCCCCATACGCCGCCGCTTAGTACCACATCACGTATACCCGTTTTTTCATGCGATTCGACCACACCGGAAATAACCATTTCCGCGACGGTTTGATGAAACTTCCAGGCTACCTGTTCAGCAGCTGCCTTTTGGGCCAGATCTGATACAATTCCTCGCAGCACTCCTGCTATATTCCATTGTCCATTCTCCAAGACAAATGGATAATACGCTTCCTCCCTACTGAAATCTCCCGCCAGGTGGGCAAACCTTTCAGCATGTTCCCCCAACAGCATAGCGGCTTCCCCTTCATACGAATTCTCGAAGCAAAGACCCAGCATGGCGGACACACCGTCAAACAATCTGCCTGCACTACTGACGAGCGGTGATGGAAGTCTGCCGTCTAATTGCGCCCATACGGCGGGAAAGCAGTCCATATAAGGGGAAAACAACGTCTGACATAACTCTTGCAGCTTATCGGGTTCATCTGTCATCGCCTGAGTAAGGAGAGACACAGCCGTCATCCACGGCTTCTTGATAGCGGCTTCACCGCCAGGCAGCATGAAAGGTTCTACATGCACTTTTCGTTCAAAGTGAACGAAGTCTCCAATCAAAATCTCGAATCCCCACATACGATTGTCCGTTCCGTATCCCGTGCCGTCTAAAATGCAACCGATAACGGGATTTACAAGCTGATTTTCCGCCATGCAGGATGCCATATGAGCATGGTGGTGATAAACAGGTATTTTATGCACAAACGACTTTCGTTTAGTTGCTTCCTCAGACACCAGATAATTCGGATGAGGGTCATATCCGAGAATGGTCGGCGTCATCTTCATAAGCCGGCAAAGGTGAACAACCGACTCTCTCCACACAACAAGCTGCTCCTCGGAATCAAATTCACCAATGTGCTGACTCAGAATAGCTCGTTCGGAATCCAGAAGGCAAAATGTATTTTTCCATTCAGCTCCTGCGCCCATAACCACCGGAACGGAATACAACCCTGAAGGAATCGGATAGGGGATCGGCTCGGGAACAAAACCCCTGGATCGCCGTAACATTTGCAGACTTCCGTCTACCATTTGGCCAACTGAATCTTCCACTCGAATCTGAATGTCACGATTATGCAACAAAAAGGCGTCCGCGATATCCTTCAATTGAGTACGTGCATCCAAATTCGTGAGTGCAATTGGCTGACCGTTTCTGTTGCCGCTTGTTGCAACCATGAATTTGCGGTCAACAGAGAACAACAAGTGATGCAGAGGACTGTATGGCAGCATCACTCCCAGTCTTTGATAACCAGGTGCGAGTTGTTCTACTGGCAACAGTTGTTCTCCGGCAGTGTTTGGTCTTAGCAGAAGAATCAAACCATGTCTGCTTTTCAGGACTTCACGTTCCCGCTCGTTTACGTCAAAATAGGATTCAATCGTTTCCATATCTTTCGCCATGATCGCAAATGGCTTTCGCAATCTGCGTTTTTTTGCCCGCAATCTTGCAATCGCAGATTCTTGTGTTGCATCACACATAAGATGAAAACCACCGATCCCTTTAACTGCGAGAATTTGTCCATTGCTTATGGCATTATCAGCTGTTTTCAACCAGTCTGTTGAAGCGGGGGTGGAAGCATTGGCAGTAAAAATCATTTGTGGACCACACCCCGGACAAGCGATCGTTTGAGCATGAAACCTTCGGTTGTGGGGGTCATGATACTGGGCGCTGCAACGTTCACAAAGGGGAAATTCAGACATGGTTGTATTTTTCCGGTCATAAGGAAGCGTTTGAATAATGGAGAAACGAGGACCACAATAGGTACAACTTGTAAATGGGTACTGAAAAAAATGACTGTCAGGGTCTGCTATTTCGTTTAAGCACATGTTGCAAATGGCCAAATCAGCTGGAAAAACTGCCTTGCTTTTACCGAAGTTTTCACTCTCTGTTATGCGAAAAAACCGTTCTCCTAAAGGCGCCATTTTTTCTTGGTTTACGTTTGTAATCCGAGCAGGGGCAGCCAAGCTTGTTCGCAGGTCATGAACAAATTGCTGAATATGTAAGCTTTCTCCTTCAATTTCGATGATGACTTCTCCCAACTGATTACATACATATCCTCCCAACCCATTCGTACTTGCCAAACGGTATACAAATGGCCGAAATCCAACTCCTTGTACAATTCCTTGAACACGTAACCTTATTCTCTCATGTACACTTTCCCTGTTGGACCAACAACCAGTCACAGAATGAGTCAACCCCCTCACTGTTGGTGGCGGATACACAAAAAAGTTTAACATTCTCATGTAAACACAGGAGATTCTTGCGAAATGCTTCCAAATCAAAACGTACATAAGGCAATAGATCAATCTTGTTAAGCACTACTGCATGTGCACGTTGGAATACGGTTGGATACTTCCGTACTTTGTCCGCCCCCTCGGCCGTACTTAAAACCACGACACGGATTCCCTCTCCTAAGTCAAACTCGGCTGGACATACCAAATTTCCAACATTCTCAATGACCAAAATGTCCAAGGCAGAGAGCGAGAAGTGTTCAGCAACAGATGAGATCATCTTTGCATCGAGATGGCATGCCCCAAATGTGTTGATTTGAACTGACTGGATACCACATGCAGCTATTCTTTCCGAATCAAATGTCGTTTCCACATCCCCTTCAATCACTGCCATACGGACCTTGTCTTGTAAAAGAGGAACCATGCTTTCCAACAAAGTGGTTTTCCCTGCACCCGGAGAGCCAATGATATTTACTACAAGCAATGAGTGCTGCTGAAACATGGAGCGATTTTGTTCCGCCCATCTTTGGTTCCCTTGGAAGACTTGTTGTTGAAGGTTAATCCGTTGGCTCACATCGCTTAATCCCCTTCCAAATAATCTACATAAAACTCCAGACCATGACGGCTTTCAATTTCCAGTATGGTAAATTCGGTACATGGTTGTCTTTTTAAACAGGAGAAAGCGAATTGCAGTGCATCGGGAAACACCATCAGTTCTTTACCAATGACAACCTTTATTTTTTCTACGCTATTGATTCCGGCATCCTTCGCTGCACTGTGCACAATGGACATGATTTCCGTCATTAAACCTATTTCGTGCATGTTTCCTCCCTTTTTCCTGCGAAATACCTTTTGTATGACAATATGATTACCCACATGTCCAACTTGCCAGTGAGTTTTAGAAAACATGGAAGAAAACAATAAGAGCCAACCTAAGAAAACCCACCCGGCAATAGCTAACGCTGCGCCGGGCGGAGCCCCAAAATTATAGGCTTCGCTCCTGTAAATAAATAAAATTTTATATAACGTAGGCTTTTGTCTAAGACAACGTCAGCCTAATGTGAATAGCCTACAGTGATAACTTTCAAGGGGCTGATATGGTGTACGATCAAAGACAATATTACAACCTTTTGCAGCAATTGCAAAAAGCTATACAAGGTGAGTACGAAGCCATTAGGTATTATGAACAATTAGCAAAATTGGCACCACCTGATCATCGCCGTTATATCGAACAAATCGGCGGAGACGAACGACTGGAGCATATCGTTAGTTTTTCGAATTTGTACCGTCGTTTGACAGGCCAAGAACCGCAAGTAGTTCCTGGCGCACTTCCCACCGAGTATGTTTCCGGACTGAAAAAAGCATTTGATGACGAGCAAGAGGCTGCCGATTTTTATCAAAAGGTGTACTTAGGGACAAACGATCCACATGTGCGAAACATCTTCTTCGAAGCAATGACAGACGAAATGAGACACGCTACAACCATAGCCTTTTTATACAGCAATTACTTTCTTGAGGATGGCAGAGTTTAGCGATTCGGTAGTTTTTTTATGCAGTTTATCTGAAAAGTCCTCTTTATTTGATATTATCCCTTCTGAGTAGACCGTGAAAAGGACTCCCTTTACTGTTTACTCGGGAAGGATTTTTCTGTGAAAATAACTTCAGCTCGATATCATTTCATTAATCACATGGAGATGGAGGATTGAAAAAAAGGCAATATGATGCCCGAGACATCGGAATATCGCGTGTCTGTACAGCGCCAAGGATCTGCAGAGGCCGGCCATGCAACGACTGTTGAAGGACTGCGAGCATAAAAAGTTCGACGTTGTTCTCGTTTATCGGTTGGACAGGCTTGTTCGGAGCGTGTTGGATCTATATGAGGTGATGAATCACCTCGATAAGCACGGGGTCATGTTCAAATCTGCAACGGAGGTTTATGACACCACCTCAGCTATGGGCAGATTCTTCATCACCTTGGTTGCTTCAATTGCTCAATGGGAGCGGGAGAACCTGGCCGAGCGCGTAAAGATGGGTATGGAAAAGAACTTCCGTAAGGGCGGATGGAATGGCGGCGAAGCTCCGTATGGATACCGCTTGGAGAATGGGAAGTTAGTAATTTACCAGCCAGAGGCTGCAGTAGTCCACAGAATATTCAATATGTATAAAACACATGGACAACGATATATCGCTAAGCAATTGAACAAGGAAGGACTCCGCACCAGAAACGGAGCCCTGTGGGCAGAGTACACCGTTCGATACATCCTCGAAAACCCCATTTACTCCGGACATATGAGATGGAACTACCGACAATCAAGCGGAAAAAAGACAAGACAAGAGATCATTATTGAGGGGCAACACGAGGCATTGATTTCCCCTGAAGATCAGGAAGCAGTGCTACAAATAGCGGAAAAACGCGCAAAAAACAAAGAAAAAACCCATGTTTGCTTTCCTTTTACTGGTATACTCCGTTGTTCAAGATGCGGAAACCGACTTCACGGCGGAGAAAAAAAGCAAAAACGTCAAAATTATCGCTTCTATCGATGCAGAGGGAGATTTGCACTTGGTGTTTGCAATCTTCCTATAATAGCTGAAGATACTATCGAAAAATTATTGCTCGATAAAATTGACGTTCTTATTGATGGTTCGTGGAGAAATGAAATAAATATTGAGGCCACAATCGCTGCAACAACCGAAAGATGGACGTAAGCTATCTCGAAAGAGAACTGGAAGACATCCAGAAGCGAAAAAAGAAATGGCAGATGGCTTTTGCGAATGATGTAATTTCGTTAGACGATCTCAAACAACGTATGCAAGAAGAAAACGAACGAGAGGAAACCATTCGTCAACAACTTATGGCTGGACCTTTATTGGATAAGCAACAAGCCAAGTTATCTCCCAACGAAGTCATGGAAGTAGCCAAAAGCCTGAAAGAGAACTGGTCCTTCCTTGAACCAAATCACAAAAAATTGATCATGCAAACTCTCTTCTCCGAAATTATCGTAGACGTCACTGGTGAATCAATTGGTGGTCCAGGTAGACGAGTGCCCGCCGAGATTATCTCATTGAAAACGAACTGAAGAGGCGGAAACCCGCCTCTTCCTAGTTCCAGTTAATCCCACGCGAATCTTTGCTCTTTCCACGGGTCACGGTAGATTTCATTAAGTAACCATTATCTCGTTAATTTTTCAAGTTTTGCACAAAGTTCGTGCTGCCACTCCGTATCATTTGTCATATGCGCCAGCAACGACAAGTTCTTGAGCTTCGCAATCTGCCAAGCCCGATTAACATGCGCATCCATACAGTGGCAAAATTCGGTCATTTCATCGTCTTTCAGTGGTCGGCGCTTATTCAGTACCCACAGCTCCGCCATACGTTGATGTACAACCCACATCTGCACCATCTCCTTTGCTTTGATGGTACAGTATACTCCAAATTGGTGTAAAAATTGCCTGTCCAGTATTATTCTATGTAAAAAATTTCGTTCACTGGCCGGCCTATCTTCTCGCTGATCAGTAAAGCAATCTCCAAAGTCGGTTGCCGCACTTGGTTTTCGTATCGATTATATTGTTGCTGGGCTAAGCCAAGGTATTCTGCAAACTGCATCTGATTCATTCGATGATCATACCTGATTTCTTTTAGACGATTCTTTACGGCCATAAAATCACCCCATGCCTATTTCAGCATGGGGCTTGTCGAATCCTTTGGCGAAGCTTGGGAGGTTTTGGCTACTGCCAGGGAACCTCCTCGATACATTCGGGCAGATCGTTTTTCGGACTATTTACAGTGGAAGCGACAGGGTATGCCATCATCTGTTCGGCGTCATACGGGACAAGCAAAGACTGCAGCAGATCAGTGTCATACCTCTCTCTATCAAGCCAGGTCCCTACATCCTCTTTTTTCAGGATGACCGGCATTCGATCATGGATTTCTGCAACCAACTCGTTTGGCTTTGTGGTGATAATCGTGCAACTATGGACATTCTCACCTGCTGGACTCGTCCACGTATCAAATAGGCCAGCAAAGGCAAACAGTCCGTCGTCTTTCAGGGTGATTCTCATCGGCTGCTTGCCTTTATCCAGTTGCTTCCACTCGTAGAACCCATCAGCAGGAATTATACAACGTTTCTTTTCAAACAGCCGGCGGAATGCGGGCTTCTCCTGCAACGTCTCAGCCCGGGCATTTATCATCTTATAGCCAATTTTCTCATCCTTCGCCCACGACGGAACAAGGCCCCAACGGAGCTGCCCGGCTCTTCTCTTCCCGCCATCGGCAATAACAGCCGGAATCATCTGGCCAGGAGCGATGTTGTATCGTGGATTCCAGTCGAAAGGTAGCTGGTCGATCTCGAATTCGCTCATGAAATCAAGTGGATTCGCAAAAAGAGAAAATCTTCCGCACATGTCTTTCACCTCAATACCATCATAACCGATGCTATCAAAAGAAAAACCCCATCTAGTTCATTCGATGAGGACAAAATCGACAAATACAGGCGAGCGTAGCATTCCTTTTCGTGTCCAATTGCGAAATTTAACACGCGCTGTTATTTTCGGTTCGAGATAAACATAGTCTCGGTCCTCGCCTGTAATTATCGCACCACAAACGCTACGGAAAGCAGTTTTATGTGCAGGCGGCACACCGAGTTCGATAATGCCAGCTGGCCGCAGCCGGCCGTCGTTTCCGTATATTGACGCGAGCCAGCCGAATTCACCTTTTCGGTATCCTGTGATATACACGTTGGCATACGAATAATTGACGATTTTAAGCCAGGTATCAACACGCTTGCCAGGTGCATATGCTGAGTCCTTTCGTTTGGCGACGACCCCTTCCATCTTCCGCGCTACGATCGCTTGATACAAGTCTTCGCCACGACCGTCTACATAGGCGATTTTGCAGACCGTGGGTGAATCGGTTACCGCACGATCCAGGAAGGATTTGCGCTCTAATAATGGGAGGCCTTGGAGATCAGTGTCCTGATACCGCATGATGTCGAACACAACGTAAGATACCGGCAGCTGCGCACTCTTCGACTGGAACCGTTGCATTGTTAATTCGAAATCAGGATATCCTGTTTCCGGATCAAGGACTACGACTTCTCCGTCGAGAATCACGTTGGGTCCGTCCGAAATTAGTTCGGGATACTTTGCGGTTACATCATTGTTGTGCCGGGTGTATAGTTTTGTTACACCATTGATGCGCGACAGGATCAGGCGGTGGCCGTCAATTTTAGGTTCAAAAATGTATTGATCGTCCGAAAACGGTGCGTCGACTTGTTCGAGCAGCATCGGGGATATGAACATTTTCCATCACCGATATAATTGTAGCAATATTCTCAAGCAATACTTGAGGTAATTACAGGGAAACGTTCACCTTAGAAACCTTCGTTATTTTTTCGATATCGATCCACTGGAAGCCCTCGTCATTGACTAGCTTAATCTGCCTATGCACTGCATCTATCCGCTGCACCCATCCCCACATTTCTTTGATCGTGCCAAGGTCATTCCGAAACGGTTCCCACCAACGTACTGTAACGGCGTAGTCGCGCTGCGTAGAAGCGTATATCTGGTAACTAAATTCGGCCAACTCATCGTCCTCAAATGTTGGCATAGGCACAAGGTTCTCTTCCTCTTTGATCCGCAGATACAGCTCCCGGTGTTCCGGCAGTATAAAACGACTGGCTGCAAATAGGTTGTCTATCTTGCTGACTGACTTCATCGCAATCTCCCCCACCTCAGTTTGTAGACACGCGAACAATCTTCGCCACATCAATCCACACGCTGTCGCCCATGTTCTCCACCCGAATACGACGGTTCGATGTGTCGATTTTCCTTACCACTCCGGTCACTTCTCGAATCTCCCCAAGCTTCTCTTTGACCTTCACTGGATGCCACCAGCGCACGGTGACGGTTTTACCCTCTTTCTGACTCTCCGTGATCATGTAGCCATACTCCATCAGTTCGTCTTCGTCGACATCAGGACGTTTCACAAGTGTGGTTTCGTCAATAAGCAAAGCCATGATGGCACCTCCAAACAAGAACATTTGTTTGTATTTTACAAGAACACCTGTTCTGTTATCAAGACAAAGAGGCGCATTAAAAAGGATTTTCTACCAAACAGCTTGATTTATGGTACTATATATGGTACTATAAAGATGAAAGGAGGGAAGTGATGGCAGGGGTTGAAAAGATCATTGAAAAGATGATACACCGCCCCAATGGAGTAAGATTCCGTGAAATCGCCAAAGTCCTTGAGCACCACGGCTACATAGAAGTGAGGGTGTCCGGTTCACACCACCACTTCCGCAACCGAAAAGGCGACTTGATCACGATACCTAATCACAACCCCATCAAGGCGGTGTATGTCAAAGATGTTTTGAGGAGAATCGGGAGGTAGCCGCCTCCCTTCTCCATCCTAATCATAACCTCTGCCGAATAAATATGGCAAACAAAGACCTGAATTATTACCTCAGTCTACCCTACACGCTTGTCATTAAACCGATGGACGACGAATCTGGTCGCTACTACTACGGAACATACCTGGAATTGGACGGCTGCCAGTCACATGGCGAGACGGTTGAGGAGTTGCTCCATAACCTAGAAGAAGCAAAGCGCGGTTGGTTAGAAGTCAAGTTGGAACATGGCGACCCGATCCCGGAACCGCAAGAGGAGTACAGCGGCAAGATCAACCTGCGTATGCCGAAGTCTCTACACCGGCAGCTTGCTGTCGAGGCACAATTGGAAGGTGTAAGTTTGAACCAGTATATGCTCTACAAGTTGAGCAAATAGTTCAGTCCCCCGTCATCAGGCGGGGTTTTTGTTTGGATAGGAAGCGAACACGCAAATAAAAAGCCTCCTTATCGAGGAAGCTTTATACTGTGAAATCAATCGGTTCAAATTGGCTATATCCATCTTTATCAATAGTAAACAAATAATCACGTGGATATTTCCCTTTACCATCGTGATTTACTCGTTCATTAATGCACTTTTTGCAAAATTGGTTGGCTAATACAGCCCGAGGGTGCCTGACAAAAGATGTACCACAGTATGGACAAACTGTTTTCACCTTTTCTTCCCCTCCATTTCCCTAAATAGTCCATCGACATACTTTTCGGCGAGCTTGAATGACCTAAAAGGTCCTCCACACCATGCACTTTTCTTACGGCTTGAGAAGTTAGCAAGGTTAACAACCCTTCCTTGCACATGCCACTTGTTATCCTTATCATTAAATAATATCTCAATTTCGTTCTGGTGGGTTATAGTATTTTCTGTCCATTTTACCCCGATTTCTGTTTCTTCATACTGCCAGTCAAGTAGCTCTGAAACTTGTCCCAAGGCAAGAGCAAGCTCCAAAGCAGTTTGGTATCGACTCGCAGGATCGACATTTAACGATTTTCTTATCACGCGGCGCAACCTGCTTGGAACGTGGGGCAAGAA
The DNA here is from genome assembly GCF_000311785.1 of Brevibacillus massiliensis. Lineage (GTDB taxonomy): Bacteria > Bacillota > Bacilli > Brevibacillales > Brevibacillaceae > Brevibacillus_C > Brevibacillus_C massiliensis. The sequence continues at coordinate 22,542 of NZ_HE978554.1, read as the reverse complement.
CTTTTGTCTGTCCGGAAATTTTCCTTCCTGCAATGCAGGGATAAAAGCAAATTTGTCAAAAAAACCTTCAGGTGTTAAATATTTGCTTTTTTGGGCATCAAGGTATTTTTCCCCATTACACATCCGATATAATGTAAGTCCTGCCTGGTAAATATCCGATAGCAATGTTGAACGACGCTGTATGAGTTGTTCCGGAGCTCGGTGCCATGTGTAAATTCGCGGATTATTTGCTACACCCATCTCATCGGTTTCCCTTGTCTGCCCGAAATCTGTTAGCATGAGAGAACCATCGTCATGAATAAGCAAATTTGTAGGTTTTACGTCAAAATGAATAAAACCATTAATATGTACATAATGAAGCCCTGTCAGAAACTGTTGGCTCCATTCGATAATTTTTCGGGTGGTTAACGGTTGCTTTTCAAGGATATCTTGTAGAGATCCGTTTTTAAAATAAGGCATCGCCATCCGAATGAATTGGTCATCTTTACAAGCATAAAGAATAGGGGCAACTCGGGGATGTTTGTTAGCGTATAGCCGTTGAGCCTCGGCAAAAAACTCTTCTTGTCTTTCTTCCAGTTCCGCTACAGATATCTCTTTTAGAGCAATAGTCCCATTTAATTGAGGGTCGTATGCCAGATATACCCTGGAATTTCTCCCCTGATCTGCACCTATCCGCTGTAACTTTTCGACTTCTATTTTTGATATGACTTTCATTTTACTCCTCCATTAAACTCAATGCGGCAACACCAGCAATAGAGGCTTCCCTGAACTTGTCATTCAACGACTCCCAATTATCGATCCCTCTAAATTCGTCGTTATCCAGATAAGTCTTTGCGCTTTTCGCTCCTATCAATGAAGAGATTGTTTTTAATGGTCCAGTGCCCACAGCCGCGCCTGTGGATGCTGCAGCCTCAATTATGACCCCTTCCACTCTTGCTCTATCAGCGACTGATTTCAAATTTTGTTTTCCGATAGTCTCAGCCGTTCGGACAAAAACAGCTTTCACATCGTACTCCGCACATATATTTATGAACTGTTCTCTCAACCAAATAAGTGCCTGGGCGATCGTAAACGCTTTGGGGAATATGAGTTTTTGAAAATGAAGCACTTCCGGTTTTTCAGTGCTTCCCTCTATAACCGAATAGAATATTTCAGTTGCTGTGGCTCTTACCCCTATCGCACGCATAGGTACAGCTCCCACTAGTGTTTTCTTAGAGGTATAATAAGGAAATTTTTAGCACATTACAAATGATATTATTCGTCATTAAACGACAAAAATTTACACTGAAACGATTTTCATCAGAGAACTATTTTGTTAATTGATCGAATCGTAAGGCAAAAGCTGTGTGAAACCAAACAAATATACCTCGCACAAGCGAAAAAAGGCAAAAAAATGCCCTCATTCGGAGCGATCCGTTGAGGGCTGCACTGCTTGGTGCCAGAGGAGCCAGGTAAGGACCAGTTCTTGAGGATTCATGGGATCACCGAAAAGGAACATTTGTTTGTATTTTATCCGTTTAGAAGACCAAAATGCAAATAAAAAACCTCATCCTTTTCCAGGAGAGGTATAAAAATATTGCTAAACGGGAACGATTGTTCTTGTATACATCTTGCGTAATTACGAAAATGGTGTATACTTAAATTAGGGTTCGGGGTTAGCCCGGACGGCCGCCGGATGGCGGCTTTATTTTTTAGGGGAATGTTTTTAATCCATAGCCAACTGGGAATGGATGATTAAACAATTTCTTTTCAACGATCTCATACGCTTTATCCTTTACATTGCTTCTAACGTATTTGTGGATGGGATATGAGATTAAATCTGCCAACTCCAGTGTAACAAATGATGCTTGCCCATTATATAAACTACTCCACTTAGGGTTGAAGTAAACCCCTTTTATACAGGATAGTTGATCTGCCGAGTAATAACGATTCCCTCGATCCAAAAAATCCACTAAGAATTTTAGTACTTCAGCATCCTCTTTTTTCCCTCGTGATTCGAGTAAGAGCATTCCGGTTTTACCATTTGCTCTTAACTGTCTACAGTATCTTTCTATAATGAACTCCAAGCATAAAGTATATACGTGGTAAGGATAAGCGTACTGTAGCACGTGTCTGTATTTATCAATTGAAGCACTGTATACCGTTACTGGAGTTTCCGAAATAAGACTAGAAATATCCGTCATGAATTGTTCATAATCAATCACTTTAGGATTAAAAGGGCCAACTTTCTTTCTTATTTCACTGGAGTGGAAAACTACCCTTTTAGTTCCAGTTTTGTATTCATACTTCCCGTCGCTCCAATGCGCATGTTTAACCGATACAATTTTGTCTCGAAAATTCGGGAAGTCATTTCTATTTAAAACTACTCCGGTAATCGTAAACCATCTATCAGTAATCGCACTTGGGTTTAGAAAAGTTTTTGCAATTTGTTTACGTATTCCAGCAAGGTCCGTTGTACCGTTTTCATCGAGAGACATTACTGTATCTATTGAATCGTCCCAATTATCAATTAAGGTTGGTCTGCTACGCCATTCATCTGACACTTTATCTCCCCCCTATTAGCATAGTTCGATTTTACCATGCCTTTTGGGATATGTTAGGAGAAAAAGTGATTTTGTGCAAAAAAAATCCCCTCCCCGTCGCCCAAGGAGGGGAGCATCTATTTTTGTTTCTTACGCAATAAATAAGCATATCCGGCCCTCACCAACCAGGACCACGCCCGCTTCCCACCGATCACCGCAAAGCCAGCCCTAATCCTCGCCGGTAACCTGTCGTAGCAGTCAATGACGTACTGCTGCCGCTGTTGCAGATGATCCAATGCCCGCGGATACCGCTGCTCAACTTCGCGCATGAACGAAGCCAGCTTCGGGAACAAATCGGCAACCATGGCTAGCGCAACAAAAAGGAGCAGGGCGATTACCGGGCCCCACTCCTGGAAGAACATCATGGCTTGTGTGAGAAATTCCATATTACAGCACTCCTTTCAGCGTAACCATTTTGTTATTCGCGTCCCATTCCACCTGCAGGCCGAGCGCCGTCGCCAGCTCACGGGCAGGGGCATATGAAACGCCGCCCTCGATGGTCTCGGTCAGGTCTTTGCCGTTTACACGGACCTGCTTGGTCGTTGCGCACCACTCTACCTTGCCACCGACTGCCTCGGTCACGGCGCGGATCGGCAGCCAGGATACGCCGTCGCGGAGGTATCCTGGGACCGACAGGTTAATCGCAATGGAAACCTTATCCACGGGCTTTTGTGCTTGTTGTGGACTTTCTGTGGATGTTTTGAAAGGCACTCCGTAGTGCTCGCAGATTGCCTTCGCAATTGCGGCAGCACACTTCTCCCGGTAGGCATCCGTTTTCAGCAGCGTGCACTCATCTTTGTTTGTCATGAATCCCAGCTCGCAAAGCACACCGGGGATGCCGTAACGAGCGCTCTCGCGCGTGATGTGCAGGTCAGCACGCTTCACGCCGCGATCCCGGAGGCCAGTCTCCGCTATGAGACGACTCTGGATGATCTGCGCCAACTTCTCCGCCTGGTCGTTCGTGTACGTCTCGATCCCATTCGCTGTGCTCCACCCTTCGCCTGCGGCGTTGGCGTGGATGGAGACGAGCAGGACGTCGTATCCCTGCCGTTTCACGTCTCTCGCTTGGTTCGTGCGCTGAATCAAAGGCATGTCCGTGTCATCGTTCACCGTCAGGCGGGCATCGAAACCGGACGTTTGGAGTTTTTTCACCAGACGGCGGGCGACATTTCGGTTGAACTCATACTCCCGCAGCGTACCGTCCGGGGAGCGCTTGCCAGGCGTCTCGGCGCCGTGGCCGGGGTCGATCATAATAACTCTTTTCATCTCACTTGCCCTCCTTTTGTCTCATGGCTCGATCAGTCTTGGCTCTGATCTCGGACTCCACCAGCTTGGCGACTGCCTTTGGCACCGGCCATCCAGCTCGTGTTGCGTTGGCCGTCAGGCTGTTCCAGGTGTGGTAGATGAGGCCGAACGTGACGCCGTAGAACAGGAAGCCCGGCGTCCCCATAACACGGTCCAGCAAGTTGCCCAGGGCCGGCAGGGACAACAGAAACAAGGTCCGTGGAATGCGGCTGAGACCATATTCGGATGAGTACGTTTTGTCTTTTGTCTTAGCTGCCTGGATACCGGTTATCCAATCCAGAGCGATGCAAAACAAAAGGACGACCAGGATGTCTGTCCGGCCAGTACCGTAAAAATAATGAAACACAGGTGCCAATACCGCCCCCACCGCTGCTGCAATGGCGTTTGCTTGGGTTGCAATATTCTCAAGTTCAAGTCTTTGTATAACTCGCAATGTGCTACATCCTCCTCGCCCCCAGGGCAAAATGAATGCCCCGCTCGGCACGGGGCGGGCTGTGGTCATGCTGCCATGAAAAAACGCCTCTCTCATCAACTGAGAAAAGGCGTTTACGCTGCTGCTTCTTGTGCAGCCAGATATTCAGCTACCGGGACGCGGTATGCTTCCGGCACCACCTTTTCACCTGCGGCGCCGGTCGGCTCAATCACCCAGGTACCGGACTTCACCAGTAAGGCGTACACCGGGATCATGTATTGTTTGACCATCATGCTCCACCTCCTTTCAAGGTGGCGATCTCAGCCTTCAAGCTATCAACTTCTGCTGACAATAAAGCTATCGCTTCATATGCCGCTACCAGTTCAGGACTAATCCCCTGCAGGTCCCTTTCCAGATTTATCTGGCTAATGCTTTTCGGATTTTTGATCTCCATCAGTCAAACGCACCCCCAAACCCGTTGATGATGACAGGTTCTGTCGCGGTTCCTTTCATGATCTTAACGCGGATATTGATGCCCCAATCTGCTGCCGTTTTGGTGGTGTTTTGGAAGACGTACCCGCGCCCTGCTGAAACTGGGCCTGTGATGTCCTCGTAGGTGGGTACGGCATCGAAAGCGTTGTTGCACGCCTCGACTTGTAGCTTTGCGCCTGTCGGTATCACTGCATCAAGAGTAAACAAAATCCGGTTGGCCTTTGCGTCCGTCAGGAACGGCTGTGCAAGTTCAAACTCGATCCTGTCATCTGTCCGTGTAAACGTGTAAATTCTGTCGGAGTACAGCCCGGCGCTATCGGTCGCTCTGATCCGTAACGTGTGCTGTTTCAGAGACGTGCGGAGCCATTTGTCAAATGGGATCGTCGCGGTGTACTCCTGTCCGGCAACTCCCTGGAATGTCCTCAGTAATTCGCCATCCAAATACTCTGCAATGCTAAACGTCTGGCCCTCTGGATCGCTCACAGAGTACGTTTGACTTGGCGGTGTGCTGATTGTACCCAGGTTCGTGTCGGACCCGCTGATAGTAGGCGGACGGTTCCATATGACGCGGAATAAGCGCGTTGCCTCCG
>NZ_HE978554.1:13823-16205 GCF_000311785.1 Brevibacillus massiliensis | reverse complement strand
TTGAAGGTATCCTTTTCATGGAATCAGACCTCCAACCGCGTTTGCGCCTCGTTATAGTACCCATGCGTCAGAATGATCGAGTCCAGCGTGAGCAACTCCTCCGTAAAGAGGTTGTGCGTGAAGGAATCCGGGAAGGTGGATTCGATCAGCTGCACGCGGTTTTTCAGGTTTGCGATATCCACACTGAATTGCTCAAGCAAAACATGAGCATCTGCAATGCCCTGCTCAATCCGGTTAAAATCAGATTCGGTAACATCGTCGTCCGTCTTCCAGTCTAGTTTCGGATTATAACTCATATGGTCTCACCACTCCTCACCTCAAACTCGAAGCGAAATTCTAACCTCTGCTGGTCGGACACGGTAAGGTTTGTTATCCGTTCGGTGATCAGGTTCCCCTTTTCATCGTACAGTTTTACCGACGTGACTTGCGTTATCCCCTGCTGACTCAAGGTTTGCACGATGATCGTTCTGCCGTCTTGGGTGACGCTTTGTATCGGCACGGTTTGATTGTTCACGACAAGCGATCCGATTCGGGTTTTCAAGTCTTCAGCGGCACGCATCAGGTAAGCATTGTCAATCATATCGTCACCTCGCTTTGGTACTTCATGGGTTTCATGCCGACGCGAAACTCAGATACTTTGTGATACCTGCGCTGGGATACGACAACACGGTCAACAATTTCAATCGTCTCGTGGCCCCAGGGAGAAGCCAGATACACCATATTGGCTGGTTTGATGCGCTCGATGGTCTTTTCTGCTTCTTTGAAAATAGAAGCGTCCAATATGCTGGCGTAAAGTCTCAGGATGAAGTTTTGTACATCTACACCGATTTGACCGCGTCCATCGCCAAACAGATAGTCAATTCTCTGCTGCAGGTATCGCTCAGTAAACGGAGGTTTGGTCGATTGGCGGTTGATGATCCGTTTCTTCCGGAAGTCAAGCGTTTCCGTAGATGGGTCTACTTGGATTTTCAATATTCTTTCTCGTCTCTTCGTTGCTGATTCACTGGATAACATAATAAACTGGTCATTGAATTGTTGATCGATCGCATTTTCTAACTCTTGTAACTGTTCATCCTCTGCTCCAGCCAACTCCACAAAGTCCAGAATCTCATGGTAGTCCTCCGGCCAATACTTCAAAATGCGTTCAGACATTGATCGTCACCGTCCCCATTTGCGGGATCTCTTCCTCTCCCAGCGGGATGTTGAATGCTGCACCGTTGAGCGTGGTATTAGCCACGTCAATTACGCCCGGTACCGTCAGAATTTCGGCATCAATGAGAGCAACGCGAACAATCAAATTGGTTTGGTTTTCCCAATCCTCTCGTAGTCCCTGTAAGTAGTTGCTGATCACACTTTCGATAGGAGCTTGCACCTGCTCAACAGTGTACCCGCCTGCAAGCGTGACTGTTGTCACTATATTGACCGTCACGCCCTGTACCCCTGCAATCGTGACTCGGTGCCCGATTGGCGCCATCCCAAGCCCCTGCCCTTGGTTTACAATTGGATCAACGGTCGTCTGTACTTGATCGATTAATTGTTGTGCAGGTGGGTTAAAATCAGCCCCGATGATAGTGCACTTCACGGTTCCGCCGCCCTGCCATGTCGGAAAGACCTTTGTTCCTCCCACACCTTCAATCGCATTAATCATCTGCATATAATCAGCCACATTCCCTCCAAATGTTGGCTCGTTGACTGTTTTGAAAAATCTATCCCGTAGCGATTCGTCAGATTCCTCATCTTCGCCCGGCACCAATACATCAGCCAACTCAGCTCGGGCCAGCCCTTGAATGTAGTCGATTGGTAGCAGCGCCCCGAATAGCTGGTTCCCTGTCGCACCTGTCGTCTCGCATTCCATTTTATACTCGCCAGTAGTGATTTTTTCAGTGACAACGAAGTTTTGATCTTCAATAGAAAACCGACTGCCAATCGGAACATCAAAAGGATTGTTCTGACCGTCATAAAAAAGCCCTTTGCGTATCGCCTTGGTGGCTGGTTCTCGGTTTACCCCGAACTCTGCGCACTTACGAGTTAGATATTCCCCTGTGGCTGTATCCACCCATGAGAGGTTATTGTTGGTGTCCAAATCTGCATACATCTGAGCCATTTCTGCAGCAACGGCGGCACAAGCCGTATAGATCAAGCTGCCCTCGCGTTTGTCTACGGTATTCGGGACCTTGCTAAGCATCCTTTGCAAAATATACTCATATGTCATATGTTCATACACGTCTCATCACCTCCTGCGAGGATCGGAATGATCCAAATACCGAGACAACCATAAACTCAATGAGAATGGAATCGCCATTTGTCTCAACACGAACATTCTCAATCCTCTCAATACGATCATCCTGCAGAAGCACTTCCCGGATTAAACGTGTTGCTTCG
>NZ_HE978554.1:0-12450 GCF_000311785.1 Brevibacillus massiliensis | reverse complement strand
TTACGTTGCTTCTGATTGCACAAAAAGAGGACTGAGACCAATTAGTCCTTTTAATTCACTTCCGAAATTAAAGCTGTAAATCAAATAGCGGAATCTTTCTGTACGTAGCATAATGCCAACAGCCTGCTTGACAGCTTCCAAGCCGTCAATCATGCCAGTTATGCGTTTCTTCTCCGGGTCGAGTTTCCACGTTAAAGATGGTTGTTGCTGCTCCTCTACAGGAGCGTTTAAAATGCTTGCACCGGTTGGAATCATGTGTTCACCACCTTGTCCACTATGACGTATTGTTGTCCGCCCTGCACGCGGAAAAGGAGCACTTTATCTCCAACCATTAGCCCACTTCTAATGACAAGGGGCTGAGTCAGTTCCATTGATGTTTTTTTGTTAAGCGTTGTCTGGCCTACTTCGTCGGTATAGTCATGTTCATGTGATATGTCGACTTCATAACGTGTAACACGTTCCAAGATAACGAGAAACTCCCTTGTCAGGGTGAATCGTTGGTCGACAACCACTTCCAGCGGATTGACCTTAGTAACTTCTCCAAACAGAACATTGACCGGGTTTGCAGCGTCTACCGCCTGCATCCCGGCCAACTTGATAACGTCTAACAAACCGGCCATTATATCACCTTCAATTCCAGACTCATGGTCTGCTCTGCTCCATCGAACCGATGGGTACATTCATCGACAAGGAATGGCTGGTTGATTCCGTATTCCTCTATCGCGATAGGGATGTAGCACCCTGCCCTTACGCGCACGTCTCCAATCGCCTCGATCCTCAAGCTTTTTGATTCCCGGTTTTTAATCGCGATGAGCTGTTGTAGCATCTGATTGATCTGTGCCGTGTTCTTGTTCTCATCAACCGACTGATAGAGTTGCAGCACGCCCCATTTGTCGATGTTGCCGCTGTCTTGGGCGACATATACCTCGCGTTTACCGGTTTCTTTGTTATCCTTATAGAGTTTGATTTTGTTGTATGTGTCTTGGTCAATGCTTCTTTTCGTGGTATAGTCGGTCATCAGGCTGCCGTCTCCAACGATGAAATCAACAAGCAAATCCTCAACATTCCAGAGCGAAAGCTCCCCAAAATCATCGAAGAAAACATAGTTCCGGTTCGTATTCCAAAGCGTTAGCACGATTCCCTTGTCGATGATGTCAAGCAATGTCTGACCATCCTCCACCATGGTCGGTATTCTGTAACCGGTGTCCGCTATTTGTCCGACCTTGAGCTTAAAGTCGTCAGCAATGCGTTTAATTATGTCCCCCACGGTTACATTGGCAAAAACATAGGTGTCCTTCGCCAAAAGATACCGAATCTGATCATAGCAGAGAATTCGGACGTTTTCGTCTCTGCCTTCGTCGATTGAAAAGATATAGCCGTAGAAAACGTTATTGTCATTGTAACGGAACCTGACTATATCGCCGTTATTGTACTGAAACGCCTGGGACTGATATATCGCACCTTTGATCAAAGTGAAATCAAGGCTACCCGGCCTTCCGATCCGGCTTGTTTTCCATGTAATTCCCGTGACGATGTTGGAGATGTCCCACACATTTCCGTTTTTATTATCCAGTAGCACCTCAAACATTCGCGGTTCCTCCCGGGAGTTTCAGCACCATGCCCACTGGCAGTTGCTTGAGTTGTGCGTCAGATATGCCGTTCAGTCGCTGAATCTCGCGCCATTTTGAATCGTCGCCAAGAACCTTTTTTGCTACCGTCCACAGATTTTCGCCGGGGGCAAGCGTATGCGTCTTCGGCGTTTGACGGTCATTCTGGCGTGGTTTGGTTCCTTTTCGGATTACTTGTGTTGTAGTCGTCCCGGTTTGCCTTGTGGTCACATTCACGCGCTGCGCCGAATAGAATACGTACTTTTTCAGCTTGAGCGTATATTCAATGTCACCAATGCCTCCTGCGACTTCTTTCCAATCAAAACTTTCAATACTGACCGCCTCGTTGATGTCAAAGCTAGCCCCGGTAAAAACAAAACGGATGGGGCGCCTTGTCTCCATCCATCGTTTGATCATGTCCACGTATTCATATGGTTGTAGCACAACGCTTGCTGATATGAACGGGTAATTCTGCGCCGGGAAAATGCTACTGAATGCATAAGTGGTAAGTTTCGGGCTTTTGATGACATTGATTTCGCCTAAACCTACAATGTCATAGGTTGCGCTATTGCTGCCGTCTCCCATTTCGATGGAACTGGGGTTGATCGGGATTTGAAAGCCTTCTTGTTGGTTATTCCAACTAAGCCAGACGCCATATTCCAAAGTTCATCCCCCTTTCATGAAGGATACCCTCCATCACTGTCGAAATTTGCTAATGTCTGCCAAGACAAATTCATACAGGATGGAGGTGATTATGTTGGCGCAAATCAAAGATTGGAACATTGACTGCGCAAGGGCTCTGTCTTCTTTTCCGAAAACGGGAAGCAAATTCTTATCCGTGACGAGCGTGGGGATGTTGCTCTTGTCAGAGAAAATCCCGAAAACTTCACGATTCACACGGATAATAATGTTTTCATCGCTATCAACGATGCGGAAAAGAAAATTACAATCGCACGGAGATAGCCTGTCCATCTCCAATCAGCCGGGCGTGCTTCAACTCAGCTTTTGCTTGGTCGAGGACGCGCTCGGCTTCTTCAATCGTGATTTCTTGTGCCTTTAACACGCCAATCAGTTCGTCAACCACTATCTTTGTTTCGTAAGAATCCAATTTCCCTGCACTGCCATCCGTAATGACCGCTTTTCTGACTGACGAGGTAATTTCTTGTTCCAATGCATCTGCAATCTTAGAGATGATCGTATCCGCATCGTTCAGATCCGACTTTACCTCCAATACGATTTTGCACATTTCACATTCCCCTTTCATCAGACATTAAGTATACCTCTTGCCGAAGATGCAATTTCTTCATGGAGACGATCGCTGATATTGGCAATAATCTCTTCGATGGAACGGCCGTCCTGCCTTACATGTGTATCTCCAAAGGTAAGTTGCGGTTGCAAGGTGACGAAGTTTTGGATGTTCTTCATTTCGGCCAGTTCGCGCATGACCTTGAGGTCTTCACTGCTGATGTCTACTTTGTCTTTGATCTTGCCGACTTCTCCGACTTTATCGATGCTTCCCAGTTTTGGCACGTTTAGCGCACTATCAAGGGTAGGGGCATTAAATAGTCCGCCGATTGAGTTGAAGGCTGACTGCACTCCATCAGCCGCAAATTTGCCTACTGCACGCCCCATCTTTTGCCCGGCACTAAAAGCCTCGCCGTAATCTTTTTGCTCAAAGCGCATCAACTTAACGACGTCTGCTTCGGTTTTGAGGCTATCACGCGCTTCTTCGAGGTTTTTGAGAATGTTCCCCAATCCTTCTGTGATATTCACTTTCAAACCTGGAATTTTGTTGATGATGTTCTCAATTCCTTTAGCCAGGTTCTCCATCCATTTCAGCGCGTTGATTACTAGGTCGTAGAAAAGTTTTTTCGTAGCGTAGACCGGATCTTTCCACACGTTGATGAAGAATTCTGCAACCGAAAGAACGACGTTGGCGAAAAGCGCAAAACTGTTAGAGAGAAACGCGAACAGAACGCCGAAAATTCCACCTACAAATCCAACTACTTCCGCAGTCGCGTCTCCCCAACGATATAGTGAATAGATGATAAGCCCAATGGCTGCGCCAATGAGTAGAATAGGCCAATTAATAGCCAGCCAAGCTGCAGCTTGTGCGAGTAATGGAGGAACAGCCGCCCACAAAGCTGGAATCATTGCCCATAGCCGCTGAATAATCAGCGCAAGATAAGCTGACCCAATGGCCACAAGAATCGGCTCGATAATACTCCACCCGGATTGCACCGCATTGACAATCCAAATGATCGCATCCAGTATCTGATTAGCAGCATAAGCCGCAGCATGAAGCGCATTGATCATTGATTGCAAAAACGCCGATCCTTGAGTAGAGTTTAGCCATCCACTTAACTTTTGGAATACCGGTTCGAATGCCATAAACGCTTCGTTTTTAAACTGTTGAAACACATCGCCGAACGTCTTAGGCATCGTTTCAAACTTTTTATTGATGTCATCGGCAGCAGCAAAAAGCGCTCCTTTGATAATATCTGCCGTGATCGTACCATCAGCAGACATATCTTTTAGCTCGCCTTTCGTCTTATGGGTAAACTTCGCGATAGCGTCGGCTAACATCGGAGCGTTTTCCATAATTGACCGGAATTCATCGCCTTGAAGCTTGCCTGCCGCCATAGCTTGCGTGAGTTGGTACATACCGGCGATTTGTTCCTCACTCGAGGAACCGCTAACCTTGAACGATTTTTGCATCAACTCAGCAAACCTGACAATCTCGTCATTATTGTTAAACGCATCCCCAGCAAGCAGTCCAAGCTTACTGATGCTGCTTGCCATTGATACAAAGTCGCCACGAGCACGTTGAGCAGCGGCAAAAACGTTGGCTTGGAGATCATCAAGCGTCTGTCCTTTGTCTACAATCAGGTTCAGACGCGCCTGTGTGGAAATGAACGTATCAGACGCTTTAAGCGCGGCTTGCAGCGCTTCTGCCGACAAGTAAGCGGCCGCAATACCGGCTGCAACCTCCTTAATATTACTGAGCAGTCCGCTTGTTCCTGAATTAGATTCGTGTACGGAGCGATTAAACTGTTGTTGTGCTTTGCTCGCTTGATCAAGATGCTGCCTTATACTCGCTTCCGCCGCTGCGATTTGCTGTTTTGCGACAATCAAAGTTTTATCTATTTTCACGTTTTGATTTGCCGCGCTCTGCATTTTGTACATCGCGGAGATCATCAAATTCATACTGCTTGTTATATTTTTCAACGGACCGCTCATTGCATCGAACATTTTCAGCGTCCCACTAACTGTCGTCATCTCATCACCACCTTTCCAGGCAAACAAAAAGCGCCCCTTTGGGGACGCGCAAAATTTTTACATCAAAGTGTGACGGTTTGTGCGGTCGGAAACTTTGATTTTACGAAATTAGCCATTCTATGCGCTTTTGCATAATTTTTAATATCAAAAACCAAGACTTTCGGCTCCAATTCCCCGGAAGGGCAATAATTAAGTACCAAAAAATCTCCCTTAATCTTCTTTTGCCCTACCCCACTTATAGCTCCGACTAGAGTTCCGACTAAGCCGAATGGAAGGATCGTGCCAACAATCGCTCTCCCGATAACAGATTTATCTTTTTTCAACAGATCACTCTTTCTTACGCTTTCAGCAGCCGTAATTTGAGAGTAACTCAACTCGAATGAATTTCCATTCGCTTCGATGATGATTTTCTCATCTGTGAAAAACAAATTTGTCAGGTTATGCTGAGGCACGCTTGGTAATCCATGCATATGAACGGCCACACTATATTCTCTGGCCCCGAGTTTCTTGGCCTTTGATGCCGTCTTTCGGCTGAGGATGAAACCGACCCCGCCAAGAGCAAACAGTAAGATTATTACAACCAGAAATGGATCCACAGAAAAGACCCTCCCTTATCGGCTGTTTTTGCTTTTCATGATTTTACCACATTTTTCATCCGGAGGGTTATTTCCGTTTTATTTTTGCCGCCGCTTTTTTCTCTGCTTCTATGCGAATGTCAATAAGAGCGAACAGCGCCGCCTTTTTGCGATCATCGTAACTCGCCAATTCCCACGGCAATATTCTAAGCTTATGGAGGGCGTAGTAAGCATAATTCCACTCACCATCGCCCTCCTTTATTAGTTTTTTACCTCATCGACAAGATCGTTAATATCTCGGTCAAAACCGTTGATTTCTTGAACCTTTTGGACCAATGCAGCATATTCACCGGCAAGCAGCATCTTTTTCAAAAGGCCCTCCGCGCCAATCACACCATAGGATTTCTGCAACTCGGCGTCTTTCAGGTCCGGAAAGACAACACTGGCAACAGCTACCTTCGCCAGGTATACTTCTGGCTTCGTCTCCGGTATACGCTGTCCGCCTTTTCCTTTTACCATCTGCGTCGAAGCCTTACGAATTTCTTCGTTCTCCGCCTCCGAAAGAGTACGCAATTTCCACGGAATCGGCTTTCCATTTTCGTCCTTAAACCTCTCTGAAACAACGAATTCTTCGGTGATATTAGATTGAACGTTTTGTGCAAAAAAGGCTTGCAAACTACTCATAATACATACCTCCATTTGATCCAATCTGATTTTCATAAGAGAGGGGGCTTATTAGGCCCCCGAGAGCGTAGAGAATTGGTCCAACAGGTCGTAATCTGAGAAGGTGAACGGCATCTCTTCATCCAGCATATCATCGCTGGTTGCATCAAATTTCGCTGCTACCACACTATCAAGGTTACACCCTAGCAAAACAGCCGTCTGCTTTCCTGTGGAGGAAGTCGGGTCTTCATTGATCACTTGAAGATCGAACCAGAAATCATTTCCCGTTTTCACAAAGTCACGCATAAGCTGCCGGAAAACAGACGTGACATAATACACAGTCATGGTTCCAGAGCCAGACCACCCGGCAGAACGTTGCGGCGTGTTGGTTTTGCCCAAGACCGGTACGTCAATTTTATTTTTTTCAATCGTTGCCTCAAGCGACTTCGCATAAAACAACTCTTCGCGTCGTCCGTTGATGGTCGCATAGGCTCGGGCCATCTTGCCGCTGATTGCGTCTTGTTCGCGCATGAACGCCATGGTTTATCCCTCCTACTCAACCGTGATCGTAATGTAGATTTTCGCAATAGCCGATACTGGCTGGACCCATTGGTTAATCACAACAGCATCCACGTCAATTCCCGGCAATACCTCAATGTCGGTTTGCGGGTCAAAGTTTTGGATTGCCGCCACGTTTTGGTACTGCCCTGATACGTTGATGCACTCGGCTTTCAGCAGGTTGCGACCATCTGCATTGTTGGGAACTTTGCCAAGATAGTAGTTGCTGAAAATGCGGAAATAATCATTTGCAAGCCCATCCACAACGCGGACAACCTGGTTATTGCTGAATGATTTGTTTTTGTCCGGCGTAAAACTTGTGAAGGTGTTAATGTCCATTTCCACAATGGCCTTGCCATCGAAGCCAGTAAACAAGAATTCGCCGTTTTTCAAAGCCTCAATGATCTGGCTGTTGGTATACTTCGGCTCAACGTCTACAGCACCATCGTAAGCGTCGGCTGTGAGCGATTGATTGACTTCTGCGGCAGCCTCCGCGCCTGTTACCCATGCGACTGCTTGGTCGGCAGTAAGCTTTGTGCCATCAGCCAATACAACGCCGTTCTTGACGCTGATAATGCCCTCATAATCGGCTATAGGATAGTTCTCAAGAACGCCTTGAATCTTTTTGCCTTCGTCCTCGCGCTGGCGTTTTACAAAGGATACGAATGCATCTTTGATCGTATTGTCCGTAGCTGTAAGGCCGATGACATTGAACTCCTGAACCTCAACAGCACTCCAATAGTCCGCATAATCCTGCGCCGTAGGTGTGCCATCAGCGCCGCTTGTGAGCGGTACGCCCGCAGTGGCTGTAAGCGTTCCTGTACCATTAAACGTTACCCAATCATTTGCTTGCAACTCGTCAGCAGTAGCCACCGTTTGGCTGTCTGCTTCTTCGCCAGAGACAAAAGTTTTCACATCGAATTTGCTGTTATCATCAATGTTTTGGGTAATCGATACAGTAATATCATTACCGCGCTTGCCTCCATATTTGGCTGTGATGGTCAATGATCCCACCGTAGCGGTTGCTTTTGTCCCTTCGTTAAGACGATACAACAGAAGAGTTTTGGCGCGTTTCAATGCCTCGCGTACAAGCAGCAGTTCGGGGGCCATGATGCCGTATCCAAGCGTTTTTGTTGGGTCCTCCCCTGCCTCAATTGAGATAATCTGTTTTGCTGGCCCCCAAGACAAAGGCAACGCCAATGTAGCGATTCCGCGTTCCCCAATCGTGCCGAGCGCTCTTTCCCTGCTCTTAATGTTGACATAAACCCCTGAGCGGACTTTGTTTTGAAAAGTAAAGGTTCCACCTGCTGGCATTCTATTTCACCTCTTTTGACAATGTTTTCTTGAGCAAATCTCGCGCTTGCGCGATGGTGTATGTTTCGCCATCCTTCAAAATTGAGCGAAGAAAGTCTTTTTCCAATCCTGTAAACTGCTTGGAAGCCAAAAACTGCTCTTTGGTAAAGTTCGGCTCCTTTTGAGTCGGTTTTTCCTTTTGACTCACACTTTCACCTCCTCTTTAACCTCAAGGGTTTGCATGTGTGGATAAACGGGTTTCTGTTTCCATACATGCATGCGGTATGTGACGAAAAAGTGCAATACTTCGTCAACGATCTCCCACGACATGTTGATTCCGTTTATCGGCCGGTCGTTTACCTGGACCGTTTCCAACACGCTTGTCAATTGGTCAGCCATGTCGATTCTGTCTTTGTTTGTATCAGCGAAGTAATGCACGTCGAACGGTAGTTCTCGCACGTAGCGCCTGTTCAATTCGTGGGTGTGCGATGGTTCCAAGAACTTCACAAAAAAACAAGGAGTGGTTAATCCCTCCTTGATCTCTTCGCCGTATCTGTCAATGCTAGGAAATGCCTGCTCTAGTGCTTGGAACACACCGGTTCGCACATCCAGAAACGTGACTGGTTGCATTGCATCACCCCTTCTTTGGCGGCCTGCCGTTCATGATGTTGTCCAGCAGTTCGACCATTCGCTTTTCAAGATAGCGCGGCAACTCGCGCTCGATTTCCTGCATGGATATGGTCATCATGAACCGGCCTTCTACCCATTTGGTGAGGTCGCGTCCACTTCTGTGACCGTACTCGACGAATGCAATTTGTTATCCCAAAGGCTTTTTATCCTCTGGTTCTTACGGTTTCCCGCAAGTTCGGCGTACATCATAACAAAAAAAGCCATACCTTATCGTCATGGCCTTTTCGTCCCGGACACTCTTGGGGATATTATTGCTCCCTTAGCGCTCAATCCCTACGCTCTACGGTGGCGGGTGGTGTTCTCGCTTACCACGGTGTTGGCATATATCAGATATTGTCCAATACTTAGCGTTCACCGTTTTTGCCCGGTTTTATATGCCCCATTTCGTTAAGGCATAATGCGTGTTGTTAAAAATCTCAATCTCGTATGCATCGCCTTTTTTCGCAACTTGACCAATTTGCCAACTATTTCGCAATTCGCCAGTATTCACGGGAGTGCGCTTCTTGATCTTTCGTATGGAACGCATCGCCATTTCCATGAGAAAATCGCGGATAAATCGTTCAATCACACGTTCATCCAACGTTTTTTGGAAGGCTCCGGCCAGCTTTTTGAAGTCACCGAAATCAAATTTGCCCCACTTGGCCATTAAGCCCACTCCTTGCGCTGGATACTTATTTCCTGATGGGACGGATATAGGAATGGCTCTCCTGCCTCATATTTGCGCGTTACAGTACCCCGTGTGGCCGCAATCATATCACCCTGCTTGATCTCCAACTCAGGCGCAATAAACAGCTTTGTCTCATACGCAATGTTGTTCTGCGCGTCTGTTTGGTTGTTGGTCCCGAGCGCTTTTTGCGAAATACGACAAGGTTGGTCAATGTAAATGGCGATAGGCTGTTGTATGGTTTCCCCGGTGTCAGGGTCCGTTGCTTTCCCGTAACGGTAGATGGTGCATGTGTCTTCGTATAGTCTCTCAATTTGTCGCCTGTGGCGTTTGTAATTGATCGCTACCATACAAGCCTCCGGTACCGGTGCAAGTCCGCTCGATAGTCGAACACGATCTTATCAATCACCGACTTAGCTGTATTAGTCAACCCGCCACCAGAACCACTACCGCCCGAAACAGAAGTGTCGCCCACTTTGACATTTGCCCCGGCGCTAACACCAATACTGTCAGCAATCTCGTCCACGTTTGGCAGGTCGACACGCAACGCATCTACGACCATCGAGGCCCATACATAGAGAAGGGCATCAGGAATGCCCGTAATGTTGCAGTAATGACGAATGCGATGACCGATCTCCACAATATAGGAGAGGACAATCGCATCGTTTTTGTCATCCGCGAGGCTGAGACGTAACTTGACGATTTGCAACACTTGTTCCTCTTGCGTCATGGGGGTCACCCCTTGATGATTCCTGATTTTACAAATGCTTCTTCATCTTTGCTGTCAATCTCGATTTCTTCACCGATGGCATAACGCTTGCCGTGGTATTTGATATTTTTCAGTAGCTTTACCTTTTGCGCTTTCGGTTTACGTGTTTGTTTCTCCTCTTGTTTTTGTTCGTCAGACACGCTTCACACCTCCATAAAATAGGAGAGGCGTAATGCCTCCCCTTAGTTTCCGGCTACTTTGGCGATGAACACAGAGTCGATTGCCTCGAACGATGGCATGCAGATTTGGCTTACGATAGTCTCGACGTTTACCGGATGCGGTTCCTTGATGGTTGTGACTGCGACACCGGTATTTACAATCTGCACTTCCGCAGAGGTTGCGCCACTCATCAAATCTGCTTCCTCGGGGGTGGTACCATAGTACAGGTTGCCAAGGTTGCCATCTGGAATCAACGTGAACATATCGTCCGGGAAGAACAATTGAGCAGCGCCACCAACTTCCGTAGCGAATTTTTTGTTGTACACCGCTACAGAAATGCCCAATTTTGCAGCAAGATATTGCTGCAACATGGAATCGGTCAGGATGATGTTTTGTCCACCTGCGGGATTCATGTCCAAGCGAATCACATTGTTTGCAAGCAGGTAATTCCACGTTTTACGCGTGCAAATTGCGCGGGCAGGACGAACGCCTGTGTCATTCTCCACTTTATCCTGCCATGTGCGGATGTCGTCAATCGGATTGCTGTTCGGGTCGCTCCATTGATCGGTTCCGGTCAGCGTTTCCGTATGTTCCGCAGGGAGTTCGTAGTTATAGTCATAATTGATCCGGTTTGCCACAATGGAAATTTTACCGGTCGAGAGCAATTGCATGATCATGCGCTCGGATACAACCCGCGCACCATTGACTAGGTTAGTTGCATCGTCGTAAATGCGATTGATAACCGGCATGAGGTATTGCGAGTTGGTAGAATCCATGAGGCGCAGGAGTTCTTGACGTTCTTTCTCACCAACTCGCATAGCTTCGCGGAAGAACGGCATTTCTGTATCAACCTTGGTCAACCCAATCCGGTCACGCAGGGTCGCCTTTGCGTCGAATTCAGATGGTTTCAGCGATACAGGAAGGCCGTTGAATCCCTTGATCCAACTCAGATCAAGGCCAAGCTGTTTGCGTGCTGGGAACAGCGTTTCTCCCAAATAAGGGATACGATTCGAACCATTTTCCTCATAGTACGTGGCAATATTACGGGCATTAATCAGATCGAAAATTGTAGGCATGTGTTATCTCTCCTTTTTGATTACTTAATGAAGGCGACTTGTTTCAGCGCCGATTTTGCATCTTCCGAAGGGGCTTCCGGCAGTTTGTCTACAGCAATAAAGCCGTGGATAATTGCCGCGCCCGGAGCTGGTCCGTAGGTTACATCAGTGTCGTTGAAAAGCACACCCTCCGCAGTTGCATCATTGGCTTTTACTGCCTTTTTGGTGTCGTCAGCGATAAAACCGCCACCGATGATGGTTCCAGCGGGAACGATCTTCTTCCCTTCTGCGTTCGGTGTTACACCGGCATCATCAACGGTTACAGCCAACGCTACATAGTGGTCAGGGAATTTCAAAATTTGTTTCGGTGTGCCATATTGCGTCGTAACAAATTTGCTCATGGTTTCAACCTCCGATTATTTGAAATAGTTCGCTTGGGCCTGCTGCATTGCATCGCCCGTTTGTTTGTTCTGTGCAGCCAATTGCTTACCGAGATTAGGCTGCTGTTGCTCGTTGCCTCCACCGCTGCCGTCCGCTGGCTTCAAACCTCTGAACTGGAATCCTTTGTCTTCTTTTTCCGGCACAAACAAAAAAGCCTTGCTTTGCTGCAGGGCTTTGATTTGGTCGTCGAAACCGGCTTTCACATTGCCAGCCTCGTCCAGTTCGATTTTGGATTTGTCCAGCAGTCCGAGTACAAGATCAGGATCATGTACCTTACCATTCAGCGCCAATTTCAAGGCGGTGTTGGTGCGCAGTTCCTTCAACTCGGCTTCGTATTTCTCTTTGGCCGTTTTGTTTTCGGCTTGCAGTTGCGCGATTTGTTCTTGCAGCACTTTGTTGTCTCCAGCCGACTTTTTCAGGTCTTCGAGTTGTTTGTCGCGGTCTTTTAGGGCGGCTTCCAACGACTTCTTAGCCTCGTTAACCTCATCAAACTTGCTTTTGGGAAACCAATTCCCATCGGATACCACTGCAAGTTTATGATCGCCCGCCTTTTCAGTCACCTGCTTATACAACTCTTCGCCCAACAACTCTTTCAAATCCATCTTTCAACACTCCCGATTAGGTTTTTAGGCTGGTAACCCGCCAGCATTCGGCTTTCGTTCAGTTTTACCCCGAACCTTTAAAGAGGGCAGCAGAA
>NZ_HE978553.1:18087-43602 GCF_000311785.1 Brevibacillus massiliensis | reverse complement strand
AGGAAAAACGATTTTTCAACTTGTTTTGTTGGAAAATCGGAGTCGCATCCTACATGGATGCGTGGATTGAAATTCGTTGATCGCGAGGAGAGCGTCCATTAACGGGAGTCGCATCCTACATGGATGCGTGGATTGAAATGCTGACGCCAAACCCGTACTCGCGCCCTGGCACCCGTCGCATGCGTGGATTGAAATGAACTAAAGCTAGATCGCGTGACGGCGGCAGACGTCGCATCCTATATGGATGCGTGGATTGAAATGTGCAGGTAGTACGCGTAGTTGAAGCGCCCTTTGTGTCGCATCCTACATGGATGCGTAGATTGAAATCACCGGCCCGTCATCGTATATAAATGAACAAACAAAAAGGCCAAAGCTCTACAGCTTGGCCATTTTGAAATGAGCAAGACAAGCAAGGCACCGACAAAATACCCGATCCAGTTGGCGGAAGCAAGCCACCCCGGAGTACTTGTAGACAAGCCTTCCATGTAAGGAAATAAAAGCATTCATACCTATAATTCTTCTACCGCTGCGCGTCTTAAAACATCCCCTAATCGTCTCATCCCTTCAACGATACGATCCTCAGGCATGTTCGAGTAGTTGAGCCTGAACGTGTTTTTCTTTGCACTCGTCGGAAAGAAGGATTCCCCCGGCACAAAGGCTACATGATGCTTTAAACACTCTGCAAAAATTTCTTTTGTATCGATATTGTCAGGCAGCTCGACCCAAATGAACAGGCCGCCTTCGGGAGCGCTGTATTTGGTCTGTGTTGGGAAGAATGCTTTTATGCACTCGATCATTTTCTCACGCCTGCCAAGATATACGGCTTTGATCTTTTGAATATGAGCTTCAAGGTCAAAGAGTTCCATATACTTCGCCGCAACTCTCTGCGCGAAGATGTCGGTATGCAAGTCAGCGGCCTGTTTGAATGCCACAAATTTCTCCATGAACGTCTGGTTCGCGCAGATCCAGCCAAGGCGAAGTCCCGGCGCAAAAATCTTCGAAAACGTGCTGAGGTAAATCACTCGGCCTTCTTGATCAAAGTGTTTAATTGGAGGTAGGGCTTCTCCGGCAAAGCGAACGGCACCATACGGATTGTCCTCCACAATGATCGTATTGTACCGGTTGGCAAGCTCCATGATTTTTTTCCGTCTTTCCAGGTTCATGGTTCGGCCTGTTGGATTTTGAAAATCGGGAATCGTGTAGATGAATTTTGCATGGGGATGTTCTTGCAGCACCCTTTCAAGCTCTTCCATGATCATGCCATCTTCATCCATGGGAACTTCCGCAAAGTTCGCATTGTATATCTTAAACGCTTGAATCGCGGCAAGATACGTCGGGCTCTCGCAGATTACTGTATCGCCGTCATCGAGAAACAGCTTGCCCGTCAAATCAAGTCCTTGTTGTGATCCACCGGTTATTAAGAGGTTCTCTACTGTCGTATTGATCCCAATCGTTTTCAACCGATCTGCGATTGCTTGCCGGAGAGGAAGGTAGCCTTCGGTCGTGCTGTATTGCAAAGCTTGTGCGCCAGATTCATGTAAGACAGCTTCACAAGCGGCTTTGATCTCTTCAACCGGAAACAACTCGGGCGCGGGAAGTCCGCCGGCAAAAGAGATGATCTCTGGCTTTTCCGTCACTTTCAGGATTTCGCGGGTTTGCGAAGCGGCTGCGTATTTTGAGCGCTTTGAAAATTTTTGTTCCAGCATCGTCATCATCCTCCGAATTTTTATCTTTTGTCGAACGCTAAATAATGGGTTTATACTCTTTTTTTACATTCGGCAATCTATTTCGACGATTCAACTCTTCAACTGCTTCCAGTAGGAGAGAGATTCCTCTTTCAATCCGATCCTGTGTTTCATACGAATAGTTCAGCCTCAAAAAATGTTCTCCGTCGCTTTCTTGCGGATAGAACAGATTGCCTGGCAGGTAGTTCACGCCTTTTGATGCACAAAGTGAGAGGAGTGCCCTCTGTGGGATGTTGTCCGGGAATTTACACCAAAGATAAATGCCGCCATCCGGTACATCAAAAGTGAGGAGTCCTTCCGCCTTGTTTAAGGCGGAGACCGTGAGATCCCTCTTTTGTTTAAAAGCCGTTACCTGATGTTGCAAATGGGCTTCATAAAATCCTTCCCGAAGGAAACGGCCCAGTAAAAACTGCCCTGGTGTGTTCACATGAAGATCGGTTATCTGCTTCAAGATGACAAATTTTTTCATCACAGGCTCCGGGGCGATAACCCAGCCCACGCGGAACCCCGTGAACAGTACTTTCGAAAATGTGCTTAGATAGATCACGTATCCATGTTGATCGAGTGCCTTCAGCGGAGGGAATTTGTGCTTGGTGAAATGGATCTCGCCATAAGGATCGTCTTCCAGAATAGGGACTTGATACTTATGGGCTAAGTCCAACAATTCCTTCCTGCGCCTCATGCTCATCACGACACCTGTGGGGTTATGGAAGGTCGGGATCGTATAGATGAATTTGGGCTTGTATCGCGCAAGCTGTGCCTCAAGCACATCGGTACGGATGCCTTCACGGTCAAGCGGAATGCCGATAATCTTGGCCCCTGCCGCTCGAAAACGCTGAATGGCTTGCAGAAAAGTCGGTTCCTCCACAATGACGGCATCTCCCGGAGAAAGAAAGGTGTGGGCGGCAAAATCAATTCCCTGCATCGATCCGGAGAGAATCATCACTTCATGTGGAGATACGGAGAAACTTCGCTCTTCCATGAGACGGGAAAGCTCCTCTCTAAGCGGGTAATACCCTTCCACGGCACATAGGCCCAGCATTTCGCTATGAAGCGGATATTCTTTCAGAATGGCTTGCAGCTGATTCAGCGGATAAAGTCTTGGATCACATATGCCGGCATCAAATGAAACAGCGTCTTGTCTGCTTCCCGCGTTCATCAGATCACTTATCGTATCATTTACATTACCCAGCTTTTTATCAAATAAGGGATGCCAGGACAAAGGAAATACTTGTTGTTTTTTACTTGGCGGATGAGGCTCGATTTTTTCTGTGACAACGGTCCCTTTTCCAATGTGTGACTCAACTAAACCCAAGGCTTTTAATTCATCGTAAGCCTTTACGACCGTACTCCGGCTGACCCCGTTTGAGGCAGCCAGCTTTCTTTCCGGAGGGAGAACAAATCCTGGAGGAAGCAGCCCGGAAAGAATCTGCTCTTTGATGCTATTGATGATCTGGATGTATATGGGCAATGAGATGTTCTTATTTATCGTTAAGCGCATAGCTCCCCTCCCCGTGTTTTCGCCTATCCAAAAATATTAGTTTCATGATAACACTCTCTTTTCATTTTGAAATAACCAATTGGATCTATCCTTTGCAGTCCAATTTACGTTTTTAAACAAAAAAGCCGATTTTCTTGAAACAGAAAATCGGTTTCCGGTAAAATTGGCTGCTTTTCACAGCGCCTGCCGGCCGTTCCCCTACTTCAAACGAAATTCCTCCAACTTCCGATAGAGCGTCGTCCGCGAAATCCCCAGGTACTTCGCCGTTTTGCTGATATTCCCTTTAAACCTCACGAGCGACTCGACAATCATGTCTTTTTCCTTGTTGTTGCTGGTCTTTCGCAAGTGTTTTACATTCAGCAGGGATCTGTAATCTCCAGGCGGCATCTCTGGTTCGGATGAGTCGAGAATGTACTTCGGCAAATGTTCCTTTGTAATCGTACTCTCATTCTCACTAATGTAAAACGCCCGTTCCATGACATTCTCCAGCTCGCGGACATTCCCCGGCCAGCTGTACTGTTCGAGCAGAAGGGCAGCTTCTTTGGAAAGCGTTTTGATTGAGGTTCCCGTCTTCTGCGAAAGGGCCTTGATAAAGTGGCAGGCCAATTCGAGAATGTCATCCTTGCGTTCGCGGAGAGGCGGCAGCTCAATGGTAAACACATTGAGACGAAAATACAGGTCGTTTCGGAACGAGCCGTGAATCGCCATTTCCTGATGGAGATTTTTATTTGTCGCCGCAATCACGCGAACGTCAACGGGAATGGACTTGTGGGAACCTACCCGGGTCACTTCTTTTTCCTGCAGGACGCGCAGGAGGGTGGCCTGCAGTTCGAGCGGCATATCTCCGATTTCATCGAGGAACAGAGTGCCGCCATTTGCGGCTTCAAATTTACCGGGACTTCCCCCTTTTTTTGCGCCTGTAAACGCTCCGTCTTCATAGCCAAACAGGTCGGCGTTGATCAGCTCGCGGGGGATTGCCGCACAGTTTAAAGCGACAAAAGGTTTGTCTCTGCGTTCGCTCTCGTTGTGGATGGCCCTGGCAAACAGTTCTTTGCCCGTTCCGCTTTCCCCCAGAATCAGCACATTGGCATCCGTTTTGGCGGCGGATTTTACAAGCGTAATCGCTCTTAAAAAGCGTTCATTGGAACCGATGAGATTTTTGGAGAAAATGGTATCGGTTCCCGGATTCGTATCCGGATCTTTGCCGATAACAGTAAACTGTTTGATCGATACAAACGCATATTTCTCGGCCGGAGTGATGCGGATCTCAAGAAGTTCGCCGGAGCTTTCCTTTTTGATCACAGTCTTTGGTTCGCTTGGAAGATTATCGCTTACATACTGCAGCAGTTTATAAATGGAATCGTGTTTTTCCGTCAGCAAGGCTTGCGCCGGTTGATTGAGGAAAATAATCTTGCCGTTCTGAATGACGTACAGACTCTCCGGGATTAACCGGGAAAGGTCGTTTAGCAGTTGATAAAACATTCCGTAATTCTTTGCTTGATCGATGACTGTTGTGCAGCTTTTCGCAATATAGGTGAGCATCCCGACGAGGATGTCCAGATGTTTTTGATCCAGCGAGTCCGTGCTGTAGAGGAATACGCCAAAAACTCCTTGCAGGCTTCCCACATCGCGCTGGATCGGAATGCCTATGCTGATCCATTCGGACAATTCGTCCGTTCCGTGCTCTGCGCGGCTGACGATCGATGTCAAATGGCCGGACAGGGCCAGGCCAATCCCGGATTGCTTTAGCGCAGGGCAGGTCCAGCAGTTTGTACCCGGCTTTAAAATAGAGGAAATCTTCCATTTTGCCGCTTCTTCATGGCTGAAAACGCTCACCAGCACCCCCTGGTTGTCAAAAAACGCGAACGTATAGGGGAGGAACTGGGTGGCCCTTTTTAACTCCTCAATCAGCGATTCATATTGAACCATTTTTTCCTGCAATTGCCCATCGGGGTCGTTTGGGCCGGCTTCTGCTTTCGAAGTATTGGGATAGGCGTAAAAAGGAACAGGTGGGATCGGTTCTTCCGCTTCCCATAAGATATCAAATTGACCCTTGGCGTTGACACGGCCGATGCGGGAGTTGAGCCATAGATGCTGATTGGTCTTGTCCACCATAATTTTGCCTTGGGGCGCCTGAAAAGTGAGGCCCGGCAGACTCCGTCGAATGGAAGCAGTGTCGAATTCCTTGGATTTGCGAAGTGCTTCCGCCAGAAGAAAGACGCAGTTATAGGCGTTTTCCATGGCGGAGCTGATGATATCGGTTCCATAAGTACGCCGGTATTCGGTCAAAAAGGAGGTGTTTTCGGCAGTCTGCACACTGCTGAAGTAGGGGAAAGCGGTGTAGTGGCCGGCAGCGAAATGACTGCTGATCGCAGCTACCTCCGACTCTGCGGTGATGGGGCTGGCGATTGGCTGTCTGATGCCAAATTGGTAGTATTGCTGATAGAAGGCTATCACGCTGTCGCCCACTAAAGTCGAGAAGACTACATCCGGATTTAACATTTGAATCTCTCGCAGAATCTTGCTGAACTTTTGGTTTCCCAGCTCGCTGTAATGCTCCCCGATTATGAGGCCGTTGTTTGCCTCCACCAGGTAGCGGACATGGCGAGTCGTTTCGCGCGGGTAGATATAATCGGAGCCGATTACGTAAAAGGTTTTGCCTACATGCTGGATGATCCAGGGAATAAAGTGCAGAAGCTGCTGATTGGGCAGCGGTCCGCAGTAGAAGACATTCTTGTGCTGTTCGCCTCCCTCGTACTGGGTGGGATAGAGTAAAAGCGAGTCGTATTTTTCCAGCACGGGTATGATCGTCTTGCGGCAAACAGAGGTATACGTGCCGATCAAGGCGACAACCTTGTCCGACAAAATCAACTTTTCCGCCTTTTTGGCGGCCAGGTACGGGTCGGAGGCAATGTCTTCTACGATAGGCAGCAGACGCTTCCCTTTTATGCCGCCTTCATCGTTGATCTGGCGGATCGCTAACAGGGCAGCTTGATACTGTCCGCGTTCCGTGATTCCCATCGTTCCGGTCAAGGAACACAAAATCCCGATTTTAATCTCCTGACCGTTTCCTGTTAGCATAATCTCCCCCCTTGTCCGTCGACCTCTTGTGTGGATATAAAGAATAATTTCAATTTTCACTTAACATTGTTGCACACTTGTTTCTCATTCGTCCATCTTTTTCGCAGCCGATTTCAGGTGACATATTCAGTCGATTCCTTCATAAAATACTTGCCGTAAGAGGTGTTTCCAGGAACGGCCTCCACCACACCGCACAACTTCGTCTTTCTTGAAGGGGTGAAGAATGCGCTGTGTGCCGATGCAGCTTGGCAGGAGGGCTTTTACAGGGAGCAGCCGACAAAGGGACGCGTTGGCGCGCGTCTACGCCGGGTGGGGATTGTCACAAGCTTTCTATTACCAAAATTGTATCTGGAACACGGCTATTCATCTCTTGAAGATTTTCTGGTCGGTTACTGGGAGGCCTTTTTCCTGTCGAAGGACGCAAACAATCTGCTGTCCATGGCGTGGACTTGGCAGCACGGCGATATCGGCATGACACCCGGTTGTGACGGCGATCGCGAGAAAGCCCTGCGCCGCATTAAGGCAAAAGCGATGATCCTTCCGGGGCAGACGGACTTGTACTTTACACCTGAAGACATGACATACGAGGCCAAGTTTATTACACATGCGGAGGTTCGTGTCATTCCCAGCATTTACGGCCATTTTGCCGGAATTGGCTTTCATCCGGTTG
Organism: Brevibacillus massiliensis; assembly: GCF_000311785.1. Classification (GTDB taxonomy): domain Bacteria; phylum Bacillota; class Bacilli; order Brevibacillales; family Brevibacillaceae; genus Brevibacillus_C; species Brevibacillus_C massiliensis. The sequence continues at coordinate 36,605 of NZ_HE978553.1, read as the reverse complement.
ATACAAATTTTATCGACAACGCCATCAAAGAGCTTCTGGAAAGCTGAAGGAACTGCGTAAAACAAAAAAAGCGGCTGGAGTCCCGGAATCCGGGGTCTCCGGCCTTTTGTTTTTTTCGATGTGCTCCGCCTGCCCATGCCGCGGGATTGAACATAATGTCCACCTCGGCATATGTCCGTTTTTGTCTACTTCATAACAGAGGGGAGACACCCGGGCTTTTCGCCGTCTGGACAGTTCCGGGCACGGCGAAAGGGGCGGCATTGTCCGAAACCGTTCACCTTGTTGAGAGGCGGCACTGTACAGCAGCGTGACAAATTGACCGGATTGTTTCATAAAAAAGCGTTCCGAAAACAGCTTCTTAGAGTCTTTGGTTTTGGCATGCCAATTGCTCTTGTGAGAAGGAAAGCGCGAAGGGGGGATTGACTTGCTGGGAGTTACACTTCTGTACGTTGGAGCGGTATTGCTGGTAAACGGGATGATGCTGCTGGGAAGGGTGAGCAGCAGGGGGGCCGCACCGATGAATCTCTTCACGGGCGGGCTGACGTTGATCATGAACCTTTACACCATCCTGCTAACACAGCCGGAAGAACCGTCTTCCTATTTTACAGCCGCCACCGGACTTCTTTTTTCATTTACCTATTTATATGTCGGCATTAACAACGCGTTTGATTTGGACGGCAAAGGCTTAGGTTGGTACTGTCTGTTCGTAGCGATCACCGCAGTGCCGACGTCAGCGCTCACATTTGGCAGCGGAGATGTGCGCTTTGGTGTGATTTGGCTGCTGTGGGCGATTTTGTGGTTTCTCTTCTTTCTTCTGCTTGCGCTCGAAAAGCCCATTGCCAAGTTTACCGCTTATGTCACTGTGACCCTTGCCATTGTCACCTGTTGGGTGCCGGGGTACTTGATTTTGATCGGCCAGTGGTAACGAGCCAAGGAGCCAAGACCGTTTCGGGGAGGTGAGGGCCATGTAGACAGCTTTTTTGATCCGGAGAGTTACGCAATATGATTCCCATTAAAAGGTAAAGGAGTGTTGATCGGATGAGACACGGAGATATTTCCAGCAGCAACGATACCGTAGGAGTAGCGGTGGTAAACTACAAAATGCCGCGCCTTCACAGAAAGGAAGAAGTGGTGCAGAATGCCAAAAATATCGCGAAAATGATCGTAGGCATGAAACGGGGATTGCCCGGCATGGACCTGGTGGTGTTTCCCGAGTACAGCACCATGGGAATCATGTACGACCAACAAGAAATGTATGACACAGCGGCGACGATTCCCGGAGAGGAGACAGAGATTTTCGCTGACGCTTGCCGGAGGGCAAACACGTGGGGCGTTTTCTCGCTGACCGGCGAGCGGCATGAGCAGCACCCGGAGAAACCCCCCTACAATACGCTGGTTCTGATCAACAACAAGGGAGAAATTGTTCAGAAATATCGAAAAGTGATCCCCTGGTGTCCGGTCGAGTGCTGGTATCCCGGAGATACCACTTACGTCACGGAAGGGCCGAAGGGACTCAAGATGAGCCTGATCATCTGCGATGACGGCAACTATCCGGAAATCTGGCGGGATTGCGCGATGAAAGGGGCGGAGTTGATCGTCAGGTGTCAGGGCTACATGTATCCTGCCAAAGAACAGCAAATCTTGATGGCAAAGGCAATGGCTTGGGCCAATAACTGTTACGTGGCCGTTGCCAATGCGGCAGGCTTTGACGGCGTGTACTCCTATTTTGGCCACTCGGCAATCATCGGCTTTGACGGGAGAACATTGGGTGAGTGCGGAGAGGAAGAGAACGGGATTCAATATGCGGAAATTTCCTTGTCGCAGATTCGCGATGCCCGCAAGAATGGACAATCGCAAAACCATTTGTTCAAGCTTCTGCACAGAGGATACTCCGGGACGATACTGGCAGGGGAAAGTGACAAGGGAGTGGCAGATTGCCCCTTTGAATTTTATCGCACATGGGTAATGAACGCGGAACAGGCGAGAGAGAATGTGGAAAAAATAACCAGAACTTCCGCCGGCACAGCGGAATGCCCCATTCAAGGGATTCCGCACGAAGGAAAAGAACGGGAAGCGGGAGCCAGATAAAACCTGCTTGCGCAAAGCAAGCAGCCTTGCCGAGGGAGCCTGACTGCCATACCGCGCGGACCCCGCAAGTTTTATCAGGCTCCCCGGTTTGCTCCGCGATGATCGCGATTGGAACATACATAGGTGGAGAGGACATTTCAACTGGGAGGAGTGCAGATGCCGTTCATAAACGACAAGATGGAATATCTGGCGAAGCAGAGAGCGAAGCGGGAACAAGAGGAAAAGCTGCAAACCAAAGAGGCGGAGGAGACAGTGCCGCAAACTTTGGTACAAACCCGCTTTAAATTTGACGTTCAGGAAACAGTAAAACGACTGCGCGAAAGAATTCACGGACAGGAACAGGCGATCAAAGCGATTGAGAACATGCTGAAAGTCGTGAAGGCCGATATAGCGGATCCGGAAAAACCGCTGTACGTCGGGCTGTTCATGGGTCCGACCGGAGTCGGCAAAACGGAAATGGTCCGATTGCTGGCGGAAGCGATCCACGGCAATCGCAACAGCTTTTGCCGGGTGGACATGAACACGCTGTCGCTCGACCATTACGCCGCCGCTTTGACCGGAGCTCCTCCCGGATACGTGGGAAGCAAAGAGGGAGCGACGATTCTCGACAAAGAGAAAATCGAAGGTTCATTTAGCAAGCCGGGCATTATCTTGTTTGATGAGATCGAGAAAGCGAGCGAGCAGGTGATGCAAACCTTGTTAAATATCTTCGATAACGGGATCATGACGATAACTTCCGGGCAGGATACAATCAATTTCAGAAATGCGATTATCGTCATGACGAGCAACCTGGGAGCCAAAGAGATGTATGACTCCGCCAACAACAGGCTGTCTTTCTTGCTGCAGAAGCTGGCTTACTGCATAAACCCAAGCCATTGGGGAAAACGAAATGAGTCCATCCTGGGCAAAATCATTGAGGAAAAGCTGCACAGGACGTTTAAACCGGAATTTTTAAACAGGATCGACGAAATCATTACATTCAATTGGCTGGAAAAGGATACGATTCGCGAAATCATTGAGACGTTTTCGCTCCAATTGGCAAAGCGTCTGGAGAAGTACAACTGCGAGCTGCGCTTGGAGAACTCTGCGGTAGAGTTGTTGGTTGAAAACGGATTTGATAAGCGATACGGGGCACGTGCCTTAAAAAGGGCGTTTCGACAGCATATCGAGGTCCCCTTGGCCGAATTGGTAATGGAACAAGGGCACCGCGACCAGCGCGTCGTCTATGTCGCTGACAGCCCGGATCGCAAGCGGGTTGTGATTGCCAAGCTGTAAAGGTATCGACTCTCGACTCTGTTGCGGTAAGTCCGTCGCTGGTCGGCGGCGGGTCTTGCTTAAGCCAGAGGCGGAGCTGGGCGTCGGCAAGATAATGGGCGAAAACCAGTGACATAAGGGCAAAACCGAGCAGGTTTTGCCTTTTTGGCGTTCTGCAGGAAGCGCCGTCAGGGGGGATGATTGCTTTTCCGTTCCGCATATAATAGAATTTACGAGAAAAGTTGAGAAGCATGCAAGGAAGTAACCAAATCATGCGGTCATCCGTCGTAATACAAGCGGCGAGATCTGGGCAGCGGTTTAACCATAGCAGATCGTGGCAGAATGGATGATAGAGGAGTGATAAACGTGGAACAACTGCTTCAACTGGTGAAAGATTACTGGCCGATTGCGGTCATCCTCCTGGTGGTCGTGTTGGCCTTTCAGTGGATCATACGCAGCCTGTTTCGACTGCTGACGGTGTTGGTGGTAATTGGAGTTGCGCTGGTGCTGTTTTTCCAGTTTAGCCCGGAAGAGGTTATCGACATGGGGCGCACAGCGGTGCAAGCGACGCAGGAAGTGGTGCAGAAGACAATCAAGCCGGTGCTGGATGCCGAATTGAAAGACGCAGACATTTCGTTCCAACCCGATGGCAGCTACGAGGTAAAGACGAACAGCATTCGGATTCTCGGCAAAAAGGGAGAGTCCAAAGCCACAGTGTACTACAAGGATGACAAATGGGATGTGGATATCGGCCAACTGGGCAATTTGTTCCAGGAGCGGTTGGACCAGGCGGAAGCCGAAAAAAAAGCGGAATAAGCGAAAGACAAACGGGTGCGGCGGTCTTGCGAAAGATCGCTGCACCCGTTTGTCTGCAGCAAAAACACCTCCCAAAGGGAGGTGCAGCATAGAGGGGAGAAAGGTTTATGTTCCTGTCGTCGACACTTATGATTCTATGAAACAAATGTGGAAATGCGATGTAATTCATATAGAAATATGTGAAAAATGAAATGAGCCCCGGACGAGTCGTCAAGCTTCGTCCGGGGTTTTTGAGTCATAATGATCTAAAATTACAATATTTTCCTGTTGTAAGTTTCAGAACCATGCAGATCTAGAACAAGAAAAATACCTCCCAAAAGGAGGTGAAGCACAGAGGGTAGATAGGTGGTGTCCATGTCGTCGACACCTATGATTCTACTAGGCAATTGTGGAAGAGCGATGGAATTCGTACAAAAAACAGGTGTAAAATGAGCTGGGGTGCAAGGCCTACCACACCTATCGAAACAAAGCTCGTCAGCAGAACATTTTGTTCTCTGGCGGGTTTTGTCATTTGTGAAAAAGGATTCACGATGTTCGAGTTGAAAATTAGGAAAATAGACCCATGACAATGAAAAAAACGATTCCTTAGAACAGCTGTTCCCTGACAATGTCTGTCATATCCAGATGTAAACTCATCCATAGCGAGGAGAGATGGAGAAGATCGTTCAAATGTTGCAACAGGGGGAATCGATATGACCGAAGACCTGTTTCTTATCCAAGAGATAAAGAAGAGACAGTTGGAAGCAAACAGAGACCCTTTATCGCTGCCGGTTGTTCACTCCTTGGAAAAGGGCGAATTTGAAAAAAGGCTCAAGGACTACCGTTCTTATCTTAAGATGATCAGGTCCTGTTTGAAGCGCATTCTCGATACGGTACCAGGCGTCCCCATTGTCTTTACCGTGACGGACAAGGAAGGGTATTTCCTTGAACTTCTGGGAGACGAATCGATTTTGGCCATGGTCCGCAAAATGGGCCTCGGGACAGGGAAAAAAATTCTGGACGAGCTCTCGTCGATCAATCTGGCATTGCAGCTGGGCAGACAATACAAGCTGATTGGCACAGAACATTTTTTGAAGATTTTGTCAGATACAGCGTGTTATTCGGTGCCGTTTTACGACCGAGAACACGGGAACCTCTTGGGAACCATCAGTATGATGACCACGCTTGCCCACACGACTCCATTTCACTTGACGACATTGGAAATCATCAGCGATTCCGTTGAACGGGAGATTCTGCTTCAGCGGCAAAACAGAATCCTGCAGCGTCTGACGCTGACGGATGATCTCACCGGAATCTACAACCGCCGGTTCATGGATGTTTACCTGTCTGAAGAGATCAGGCGCAACAGGCCGGTATCGCTGATTTTGATAGATGTAGATTTTTTCAAAGAGTACAACGATCATTTGGGCCATTTGGCAGGAGACAACTGCCTGAAGCGAGTCGCGCAAAAGATCAGCCAACTGCTTTACCGCACAGGCGATTTCGCGGCGAGATACGGCGGCGAGGAGTTTTGCGTCGTGCTTCCCGATACGGAGATGAAGGGGGCGCTGCATGTCGCGAAGAGAATTCAGGCCGGGATTGAAGAACTCTCCATCCCCCATCCGGGTCTGGCTGCCAGCAGGCATGTCACCGTCAGCATGGGCATTGCCACCTTTGACTCCAATCGCCGCTGCACCCCGAAGGAGCTTCTCGTTTCAGCGGACAAGGCGCTTTATCAAGCCAAGAGGGAAGGCAGGAACCGGATTGCTTGCTGGCAGGATTGAAGCGACGCAGAGAGGAAATGGGCCTGGTTTCAAGAATACTATATGGGAGATACTTCCCATTGACGAGGTGACGACTTGGACAAGGTACAACGCCTGTTTTTCATCCTGACGACGATCCAGCAGCGGCCGGGAATCACCGCCCCTGAACTGGCGAAGCTGGCCGGGGCGTCGGTGAGAAGCATCTACCGCGACATAAAACAGCTCGATGAATGCGGGATCCAAATCATGCTGGAAGGAAACAAGGGGTATTACCTGATCGACCGCTATATACAGACCCCCGGGCAGCTCAGAGCCGAAGAGTACCTGGCTATCTCGCTCTACCCGATCATTTCGGGACAGACAAGGTTAAAGGGGCATCCGTTTCAAAGTTCCTTTCAATCTGCGATGGAGAAGATCCTCACCCGCTTTCAGGTAAACGACAACCTCCTGCAGCTGGGCAAGCGCATCCGAATTCATACGGAGCAGATGAATCCCGTACAGGACATGATCATGCAGAGAGTGATTGAGGCGATCATTCAAGGTGTCGCCATCGCCTGCGAATACTACACCATGTCCCGCGAAGACTTGACCAAGCGTGTGATCGACCCCTATTATCTGGTTCCCCGCGGAGGCTATCTGTATTTGATCGGTTACTGCCACCTGCGTGAAGATGTGCTGACCTTCCGTCTGAGCCGGTTCCATTCCATCGAGTTGACTGACAAGAAGTTTCGCATCGGAGACGATTTTCAGATCGATCAATTTTTGGACAAGGTGTGGGGAATCAAAGCGGAGACCGACGAGGTTACGTTTAAAGTTCGCTTCTCCAGGGATGTGGCCCGCTACATCAAAGAACACAAGTACGATTTCAGGCCGGAATTTATCGATGAGCAGGATGGATCGCTGCTGTTGATCGTCACCACTCGCGGAACCGAAGAATTCCTCCGGTGGATGAAGCAGTACGGAAAAGATGCCGAATTGCTTGAGCCAAAGGAGCATCGCGCCCAGCTTCTTGCGGAGTACAAGGAGTTGGCTTCTAAATACTGTCAGCAGGACTGAGGTTCGCTGGCAGTATTTGATTTTCCCTTCGGCTTTATCTACGCGGCCTGTATGCATGAAAGGAAGGTGGACGCATGCCTCATTTACTCGAAATCCAAGCGACAACCCAAGAGATTGCCGAAGCGATAACGGCTGCTGTCGGGATCGAGGTGGAAATCATCGACGACCAATTGCTGATCGTGGCCGGAACAGGACGGTATACCGAGAAGATCGGCCTGAAAGAGGAAGACGGCGACATCCAATCAGGTTACATCTACAGCCACGTCTTAAAAACCGGAAGCGAGTATATCGTAGAAGACGCGAAAAACGATCCGTTTTATCACGCGTGTGAAAATGAGCTGGCGGAAGTCTGCTGTCCGATCCGGCTGGGGCAGCGGATTATCGGCATCATCGGGCTGGTCGCCTTCACGGAAGAGCAGCGGAAGGCCTTGCTGCAGAATAAGCAGAATCTGCTGGTGTTCATCAACAGGATGGCCGATTTGCTTTCCAGCAAGGTGTCGGAGACCCAGATGGCCAACGAACTGAAGATTATTATCGAGACGATTCGCGACGGGATCGTCGCCGTCGACAGGAATGGCGTGATTACCACGTGCAATGAAATGGCGGAAACACTGATCGGCATCAAGCGGGAGGACTTGATCGGCAGCAAGCTGACCTCCGTTTGGCCTGGTTCGCCCGTGATGGAAGCGATCTCGTCGGGGGTGGGGTACAAGGACAGAGAGGAGATGTACAAGCTTCCGTCAGGCAAAGCCATGCATTTCTTCACAACAGTCAGTCCGGTATTCGGCAGCCAGCTGGAGACAAAACGGCGAACGGCGGGAGCCGTCATTTCGTTTCGCGACATTGCAGATGTCCGCAAGCTGGTGTACGACATGACCGAACAGAACGAACACTCTTCTTTCCGGGAAATCCTCGGGACGAGCAGCAGCATCCAAGAGGTAAAGGCGTACGCCGAAAAGGTGGCCCACAGCAGCTCCACGATATTGATCACGGGGGAAAGCGGTACGGGCAAGGGGCTGCTGGCGAAGGCGATTCACTATGCCAGCCCGCGGCAGAACGGTCCGTTTATCACGATCAATTGCGGCGCGATACCGGATACGTTATTGGAAACGGAGCTGTTCGGTTACGAATCGGGTGCCTTTACCGGCGCCAACAAGTCGGGCAAGGTGGGGAAGTTTGAGCTGGCTCACGAGGGGACGATTTTTCTGGACGAAGTCGGCGACATGCCGCTGCATCTGCAAGGAAAGCTGCTGCATGTGCTTCAGCACAGGGAAATCGAGCGCGTCGGCGGGACGCGGGTGCTGCCGGTGGACGTCAGAGTGATTGCCGCTACGAACAAAAATTTGGAGCAGATGATGCTGGAAGGGGAATTTCGCGAGGATTTGTACTTTCGGTTGAACGTCATACCCATCCAGCTCCCGCCGCTGCGGGAAAGGAAAGAGGACATCGGGCTTTTGCTCCGCGCTGCCCTGGAAAAATACAATCGCCTGATCGGAAAGAATATCACCGGTTTTGAACCGGAAACAGCCGAACTGCTTGTGGGCTATCATTGGCCGGGAAATATCCGGGAGCTGGAAAATGCGGTGGAGTACGCGGTCAACCTCGAAGCGGGCCCGGTGATTACGAAGCAAAGCATTCCTGCGCGAATCCTGCGCGTTCACCACGCCGCCACCGCGCTCCATACGCTCAAAGAACAGCTTGACGTCCACGAGAAGCAAATCATCGAGCGGTATCTCAATGAATACGGATACTCGGTGGAAAGCAAGCTGAAGGTGGCACGGCGCTTAGGCATCAGCGAGTCTACGCTGTACCGGCGGATTCGCGAGCTGCACATTCGGAAACCGGGCCAATCCTAGTTTGTCAGATTTGACAAATGTATATTCAGAATTAATAAAATGCTCTGACCGCCGCCTGGCAGCCGCGTTATGTATCCCGGCTGAAAAGCAAACGGATGATTTGTCAAAATGGACAAATCGCCAGACGGTGATCTGCCTAAAAAAAGCCCCCGGTCAAGACAAAAGGCACTGCCGCCGATGGCACGATATTTGCGAGAAGGCTTTATCGACATGGCCGTGTCGAGACTACATTTGGTATTGGGGGCTTATTGCAGATGATCAGTCGGGAACGATTACAGCAGAGGTTGACAGAGGAGCTTCATCTATTTGAAGAGACCCATCCCAAATCGAAAGCGCTGTTTGAACGGGCAAAGGCAAACTACATCGACGGCGTTCCGATGAACTGGATGGTAAAGTGGGCGGGCAGCTTCCCCATTTTTGTCGAAAGCGGTTCCGGCGCTTATTTTACCGATGTAGACGGGCATCGCTACCTCGATTTTTGCCTGGGGGATACCGGTTCGATGACGGGACATGCACCGGAAGGAGCGGTTCCCGGGATCGCCTGGCGGGTGCGTAACGGTGTGACGTTTATGCTGCCGACAGAAGATGCGATCTGGGTCGGAGAGGAACTGGCCCGGCGTTTTGGGCTGCCGTATTGGCAGGTCGCCATCTCTGCGACGGACGCGAACCGCTTTTCCCTGCGGCTGGCCCGCCACATCACGAAGCGCAAGTACGTCCTCGTCTTTAACTACAGCTACCACGGCACCGTGGATGAGGCGTTCATCACGCTGCGCGACGGAGTTCCCGGGAGCCGCAGCGGCAACATCGGTCCGCAGGTAGATCCTGTACATACGACCAAGGTCGTCGAGTTTAATGACATCGATGCGCTGGAAAAGGCGCTCGCGCCCGGTGATGTCGCCTGCGTGCTGGCCGAACCGGTCATGACCAACATCGGCATTATCCATCCCGATCCCGGTTACTTGGATGCTCTTCGCGAGCTGACCCGCCGCACGGGGACGCTGCTTATCTACGACGAGACCCATACGTTGTGCGCCGGGCCGGGAGGGTATACGGGGGCTCATGGTCTAAAGCCGGATATGCTGACGGTGGGCAAAGCGATTGGCGCGGGGATTCCGACGGCGGTCTACGGATTTAGCGAAGAGGTCGCGGACAGGATGCGCGGGATGATTTCCCTGGAGGATGCAGATACGGGCGGCATCGGCGGCACATTGGCCGGAAACGCGCTGTCGATGGCGGCGATGCGCTCCACGCTCGAGAATGTACTGACGCAAGAGGCATTTGACCGGAATATCCCTCTGGCCGAACGGTTCGCCGCAGGGGTGGAAGAGGTCATTTCAGAAAAAGGGCTTCCCTGGATCGTCAAACGGCTGGGCTGCCGATCGGAGTACTGGTTCCGCAGCACGCCCCCGCGCAACGGCGGAGAAGCAGCCGCAGCGGTGGATTTCCAACTGGATCGGTACATGCACTTGTTTGCGCTCAATCGCGGCATTTTAATGACGCCGTTTCACAACATGGCCCTCATCTCGTCACAAACCAAGGAGGAAGACGTCGATACGCACACAAAGGTCTTCCGCGAAAGCGTAGAATCGCTGCTCGATTAGAAACGCCAAGGAGATTTGCAAGCGATTACATCTGCAGGGGGTTGATGAGATGGGGGGCAATGAACCCAAAAAAATTGCACCGGTATGGGTGGGACTGATCCCGATTGCATTTATGATCGTGTCGCTGTTCGTCGGCATCTTCGCCTGGAGCTGGATCCGCATACTCCGCTTTTGGCGAGTGCGATCGTCGCGACGGTCGTGCAAGGGGCTTACTGAAAGAAGCGTTACACACCCTGTACTGCGGACATACCGCTTCGACAGAAATTGAAATCATCGACAGCCTGTTGAACAACGGCGGCATTGAATCGATGTTTTGGACGAGTGCCCTGATCATGATTGCCATGGCTTACGGAGGAATCCTGGAAACGACACGAATCCTGGAATCCATCGTCAACGCCATCTTAAAGCGGGTCAGGTCGACAGGAAAAACCTCTCCCGTATGGTCGAAGACGGAAGCTCCGTCACTTCGCCGCTGTTCCCCTGGAACACCTGTGGAGCATTCATGTTCGCAACCCTGGGAGTTCACGCGTTCACGTATGCGCCATTTGCCTTTATCAGCATACTAAGCCCCATCATCGCGATTATCTACGGTTTCCTCGGCATTAAAATCGCGTACGAACCCAAAGAAAAACCTGCCGATCCCGCCGCGATCACTCCGGCGGTGCATGCGGAAACCGCGTAACGAAATCACAAACGCCGCTTTTTCCCTCGCTTCTGCAAACGGGTGAAAGCGGCGTCTTTACGTAAGCCCAAAAGCACGAGAAGGAAGAAAAATGGAGCGAGCGCCCCGCTTCCAGCTGGCGTGCCACGAACGAAGCGAGCCCATTTTTTTCTTCCGAACCACCATGTTCACCAAAGCCAAAAGACGCAGGTTCTTTTTCCTGCCATTTTCTTCCCCTCAAGCAGAGCAGTGTCAAACCGGAGATAGGCTTGACACCCTCAACATCTTGTTGTAAGGTTAATGAAGCCAACTACATATTGATGCGGACAGGTGTCTTGCCGAGCATATTTGGCAGAGACTTAAAAAGGGAAGCACGGTGCAATTCCGGCGCGGTCCCGCCACTGTAATAGGGAAGTTCCGATTCGAAGGTGCCACTGATCGCCGCGATTGGGAAGGCGGAGCGGAGCGATGACCCTTGAGCCAGGAGACCTGCCTGTTCGTCTGACTCTGGTACCTACGGGAGATAGGGAAGGGTTCGCGCAACTGGCCTGCAAGCAGCGGGCCCGTGCATTCTGTGGATTTTTACGCGCATTCGACCTTCTGTTATTCGTCGGATGCGCTTTGCTTTTTCCGCAACAAACAGCAGCACATGAGGGAAGGATTGAGGGACATGCTGGTCGCCTATGATTCGAAGACGGGAAACGTGCGAAGATTTGTAACCAAGGCAAATGTGCGAAGCGTGCAAATCGACGCCGAAATGACGCTGGAAGAGCCGTTCGTACTGGTCACTTACACGACCGGCTTCGGCCAGGTACCGGAGTCGGTAAAAGCTTTTTTGAAGAGAAACCACGCCTTGCTGCGGGGCGTTTCGGCCAGCGGGAACCGCAACTGGGGCGGAAATTTTGCCAAGAGCGCGGATGCGATAGCCGATCTGTACAAGGTTCCGGTCATTTCCAAATTCGAGCTGTCGGGGACCCGTCGCGATGTGGAGTATTTTGTGAAAGAGGTGGCAGCGATTGCGGCACATTGAACTGAACAACCAACTGATGCAGCGGGGCAGCGACGGATTTTTCCAACTGGACAAGGACAGGGAAGCGGTCGAAGTGTTCATGGAGGAAGTCCGGAAAAGCACGATGCAGTTTGCCAGCGTCAAAGCGAGAATGGACTACATGATCGACAATCAATACTACGAGAATGTGTACGAGCGGTACACCCCGGAGCAGGTGGAAGAGATCTTCCGCACCGTTCACGGCTACGGGTTCCAGTTTTCCTCCTACATGGCGGCGTCGAAGTTTTACAAAGACTACGCGCTGAAGACAGATGACAAGTCGATGTACCTGGAACAGTACCCCGACCGGGTGGCGATCGTCGCTCTCTCGCTCGGGGAGGGGGATTTTGAGCGGGCCAAACGACTGGCGATCGCGATGATCGAACAGCGTCTCCAGCCGGCCACGCCGACGTTTCTCAACGCCGGGAAAAGCCGCCGGGGAGAGATGGTGTCATGCTTTCTGCTGGAGATGGACGATTCGCTCAACTCGATTAACTACATCCTTGGCACCTGCATGCAGCTCTCCAAAATCGGCGGCGGCGTCGCCGTCAACCTCTCCAAACTGCGCGGCCGCGGCGAGCCGATCAAAGGGGTGGAAGGCGCGGCGAAGGGGATCATGCCGGTACTCAAGCTGATGGAGGACGCGTTTTCCTACGCCGACCAGATGGGGCAGCGGAAGGGATCAGGGGCGGCGTATTACAACATCTTCGGTTGGGACGTCATCGAGTTTTTGGACTGCAAGAAGATCAACGCCGACGAGAAATCGCGGATCAAGACGCTGTCGATCGGGCTGATCGTGCCGGACAAGTTTTACCAGTTGGCTGCGGAGGACAAGCCGCTTACCGTGTTTGGGCCGTACTCCGTCTACCGGGAATACGGACAGCACCTGGACGACCTTGATCTCGACCAGATGTACGATGAACTGCTGGCCAACGAGCGGATCAAGAAGAAAACCGTGATGAGCGCCCGCGAGATGCTGACCAAGATCGCGATGATCCAGCTGGAATCGGGCTACCCGTACATCATGAACAAGTCGAACGCCAACAAGGCCCACGCCTTAAAAGAGATCGGGTCGATCAAGATGTCCAACCTCTGCACGGAAATCTTTCAACTGCAGGAGACCTCCACGATCAACGATTACGGCGTGGAAGACATCATCCGCCGCGACATCAGCTGCAACCTGGCCTCGCTCAACATCGCCAACGTGATGGAGCAAAAGAAGCTTCGGGAATCGGTGCACGAGGGCATCGAGGCGCTGACGGCAGTCAGCGACATGACCCGCATCGAAAACGCGCCGGGGGTGCAAAAAGCCAATCGCGAGCTGCATTCCGTCGGACTTGGCGCGATGAATCTGAACGGCTACCTGGCGAAGCAGAAGATCGCCTACGAGAGCGAGGAAGCCAGAGATTTTGCCAGAACCTTTTTCATGATGATGAACTATTACTCGCTGGAAAAAAGCATGGAGATCGCGCGGGATCGCGGCGTCACCTTTGCCGGTTTCGAACGCTCCGAATACGCCAAGGGGACTTATTTTGACAAGTACCTGAAGACGGATTACCGCCCGCGGACGGAAAAGGTGAAACAGCTGTTTGCCGGCATCCCGATCCCTTCGCCGGCAGACTGGGCCAGGCTCAAGGAGCTTGTGCAAAGCCACGGGCTGTACCACGCCTACCGGCTGGCGATCGCGCCCACGCAGAGCATCTCCTACATCCAAAACGCGACTTCCAGCGTAATGCCGATCGTCGAGCACATCGAAACCCGGACCTACGCCAACTCCACGACATACTACCCGATGCCGTACTTGTCGCCGGACAATTACTTTTACTACAAGTCGGCCTACCTGCTCGACCAGTTCAAGGTGATCGACCTGATCGCGGAAATCCAGGAGCATGTCGACCAGGGCATCTCGACCGTCCTGCACATCAACAGCAGCGTGTCCACGAGGGAGCTGGCCCGGTACTACATATACGCGGCAAAGAAAGGCTTAAAGTCGCTTTACTACACGCGCACCAAGCATCTGTCCGTAGAAGAGTGCATCAGCTGCGCGATTTAATGACCGAACAGGAGAGAGGACGACGAGATGAAAGCAGTCAATTGGAACAGGCCGGACGACGACTTTACCTTGACGTTTTGGAATCAGAACATCATGCAGTTCTGGACCGACGATGAAATCCCGCTGTCGGACGACAAAATGTCGTGGATCGAGTTGACGGAGGAGGAGCGGGAGCTTTACAAAAAAGTGCTGGGCGGACTCACCCTGCTCGATACGGTGCAGGGGGGCGTCGGCATGCCGAAAATCCTCGAACACGTCGACGGCCTTCAGCGCAAAGCGGTGCTGGGATTTATGGGGATGATGGAGCAGATTCACGCCAAGTCCTACAGCAGCATCTTTACGACCTTGGCGACGACGGAGGAGATCGACGAAATTTTCCGCTGGGTGGAAGAAAATCAGCGCCTGCAAACCAAAGCGGCGCTCATCTCCGCCTACTACAACCAGATCCAGTCCGCCAAAGACTTGTATTTGGCGATGGGCGCTTCCGTGTTTCTGGAGAGCTATCTGTTCTACAGCGGGTTTTTCTATCCCCTGTTCCTGGCCGGTCAGGGGAAAATGACCAGCAGCGGGGAGATCATCGACCTGATCCTGCGCGACGAGAGCATTCACGGCTTGTACGTGGGCGTGCTCGCGCAAGAGGTGTTCCAGCAACTCAGCAGAAGCGAGCAGGATGAGGCGCTGCGCGAACTGCGCGAACTGCTCGAACGACTGCATCAAAACGAAGAAGCGTATACGGACGAGCTGTACACGCCGATCGGACTGGCGGAAGAAGTAAAGGCGTACGTCCGCTACAATGCCAACAAAGCGCTGATGAACCTCGGCCTCGACCCCGTGTTTCCCGAGGAAGAAGTGAACCCGATCGTCTTGAACGGCATCCGGACGCACACCAAGCAGCACGACTTTTTTTCCAAGAAGGGAAATGGATACGTCCGCACCATCCATGTCGAACCGCTGCGCGACGAAGACTTCTGGTTTGACGTGTAGGATCGGACTGCAGCCCCGGTCGCGGCTCTTTTCGCCACGACCGGATTTTTTTGTATCCCGATTCCCGCCGTTTCTGGTATAATGATTTGAAATTTTCAGACCGAAAGGAAACGGACGGATGCTGCCGCTCTTGAAGGGAATCATTTTGGGCTTTTCGATCGCCGCTCCCGTAGGGCCGATCGGGGTTTTGTGTATTCGCAGAACGATTGCGCTGGGAAGGCTTCACGGTTTTTTGTCGGGATTGGGCGCCGCTACGGCTGACGCCATCTACGGGTTTATCGCGGGTTTCGGGTTTACCTTCCTCATGAATTTTCTGTTGGACCAGCGGCTGCTGCTGCAAGCGGCGGGAGGCGTGTTTTTGTGCTATCTGGGTGTGCAGACGTTTCGCTCCAATCCCGCCGCTGATCCCGCCCAGGTCAAAAGCGGGTCGCTTCTCGGCTCCTATCTGTCAACCCTGATGCTGACGATTGCAAATCCGCTGACGATGATGGCGTTTGTCGGAATTTTTGCCGGGTTGGGGATCGGCAGTTCGCCGGGGGACAGCTATGCTGCCGTTTCCCTGGTCACCGGGGTATTTTTGGGTTCGGCCGCCTGGTGGATCGTACTCAGTGTTTCGGTCGGACTGCTGCGGTCTCGCCTGGAAGCATCATCTCTCAAGTGGATCAACCGCGTCTCCGGTTTGATCATCGCGGGCTTTGGGATCGCGGCGCTGATGGGACTGCTCGCAAGCTGAGCAGTCCTTTTTTACTGACAGGGACTGTCAGGGAAAGGCGTGTAAAATACGGGAAAGGGATCACATGAAGGAGGGCGAATGATGAGACAAGCAGAACAGTTGATGAACGACTGGATGCGGCATCGCCGTGTGCTGCAAGAAATGCTGTTATTAGTGGGAGACGAGCACATGCACTTTAAACCGTGGGACGGAGCCATGCCGCTGGCCGAACTGACGCTGCACCTCGTCCAGTGGAACGAGGTATTCGTTAAGATGGTAAAAACGGGGGACGCTACGCCGCCGGATCCAATCAAATGCAAAACAATGGCGGATCTGCGCCAGGCTGTAGCTGAACGGACAGAGCGGACAAAAGCGGCGTTTGCGTCGCTGACCGATGCGGAACTTGAGTTGAAGCGGGTCTTTTCGTCGGGATTCGAGGGAACGGGAAAGATGTTCCTCACGATGATGTACGACCATGAAATCCACCACAAAGGCCAGTTGTTTGTTTACCTGCGCATGTGCGGAGTAAAGGAACTCCCCTTTTTCCGGGATTATCGCTGATTTATCAACGGTGATATTTTCCCCCGGCTCGTACTCTGCTTTCGCTTCTTCGAACAGAGAGCAATGAGGATGGAAGGCACTCCATTCACCCAGTTTCTCAACCCGGGCAGAAGAATCTGCAAACAAGACAGCAGCAGCATTCCTCCGGCCAGCCAGAAATTCTCGGTTACCTGCAAGTGACTGCCCCCTAAGGTTTACGTGTGGTTAGTATATCCATAGGTATGTATGGGTGCAACAGCAATTTCGATCAATAGAAAATTCACAGAATCTTGACACAAACCCGGGTGAAAAAGCAGTTTTATAGACTACAATAGAGTTGTATCATTCGGCAACAAGAAAGGAGAGAACGAGATGAACCTGGTTTTAACCGAGATGACGTGCAAGATTTGCAAAACCCGCCTGACGGAATACGAGGTAGAACATAAAGAATCTCTTTGCATGGATTGCTACGAAGAGAAACATAACGATAAAGGCAAGCAGTAAGTAAAGCTTCGATTGAAGCCTTCTCGAAGAAGCAGTCGAGTCCTTCTTTAGAGGAAGCTTTTCATGCAGGATAAGGAAGCTGTCTCAGGGAGTTATACTTTCTTATCCTGTAAGTAAAGCTTCGATTGAAGAGCTTCCGCTGAAAAGGGCGGCATGCTTTTTGCAAGTAAACTTCCCCATGAAACCCGTGCGTTCCATTTCCGATGTGAACGAAGTCCAGGGTGACATGGGGTTTTTCATTGACCGGACTTTTCAGGTAAGATGGAGGCACAGCTGTTAGATAGGCAGCGGCAGGGTACAGTGGAGAGGAAGGGAAGAAAGATGAGCGAGACGACGATTTATCTCATCCGCCACGGGGAAACGGTGTGGAATGCGGATCACGACCGCTATTGCGGATGGACAGATGCAGCCTTGAGCGAACGGGGCAGGGAGCAGTTGAAGCGCTTGGCGGAGCGGTTCCGGGGCGTGCGGCTCGACCGTATCTGCGCATCCCCGCTGAGCAGGGCAGTAGAGACGGCCCAAGCGGTCGCCGCCGGCCGCGGCATCCAGGTGGAGCAGGTAAAGGGGCTAATCGAATGCCATTTTGGCGAGTGGGAGGGGCTTAGCCGGGAAGAAATCCGGCAGCGTGACCCGGAGCGCTACCGGCTCTGGCGGGACCGCCCTTCCGAGGTGCAGATTCCCGGCGGCGAGACGTTTGCCCAGGTGGCGCAGCGCTTCAAGCAAAGCATGCTGGACATAGCGAGCCAATCGCAAGGCAGCCATGTGCTGGTCGTGGCCCACAAGACCAGCATCCGCCTGTTCTTGACCGATGTGCTTGGAGCGCCGCTGGACAATTCCCGCCTGATGGAGGTGGACAACACGGCGGTCAGCGTCTTGCGTTACGAGCAGATCCGCGGCGACAGCCGGGAATTTGTCATCGTGAAGATGAACGATACCAACCACTTGACAGGTCTGTAGGAGATGTTTGATGGAGATTGGTTTCGAAAATGGGAATCAATTCCTGCATATATTTTATTTCTTTTATATCCGGAATAGGTACTAGTACCTATTTCTCAATTACGACATAAATCGATAGAATTTTCGTATTATATATGGTAAATTATAGGTGATCCCAAATATTGGACAAGTCTCTGTACGTCCGTAGGAGGTGATTATTATTGTGACAGTAAGAGAAGAAACTTATCTTTTAATGTCTCTGATTCACTGCCCCCAATAATAAATTAGGAAGGGTGGAATGAAAATGTTAAAAAAAGGTACATTCTTAGTTTTGGCTTTCTCGCTAGTTTTGTTAAGCACTCTTACCGTGGCAGAAAGCGCATCCGCTAAAGTTTGCGACAATGATCCACTTTCTAGTTCTGGTTGCTCCCATTATATCAGCGGGACATGGACATATGAGAGTAATCAACCGAGCAGTTACAATTCCGATCATCGTCTTTCTAGAGTCAATGCATCCACTAGTGATGCTTATTATTGGAATTTCCCAACGCTTCCTGCGGGAACAGCTACCTTAGAAGCGTACTTGGCCAGCTCAAAGTTTACTAACAGAGGAGCCAGGTATTATGCGGCCTCCTGGAACTGGATCTATGATGAGTATGTAGGAACG
>NZ_HE978553.1:0-16762 GCF_000311785.1 Brevibacillus massiliensis | reverse complement strand
TTACACAGAGGAGCCAGGTATTATGCGGCCTCCTGGAACTGGATCTATGATGAGTATGTAGGAACAGTAAACCAATATTCTGCGCGGTCAGGTTGGAACACTGTAGGAAGTGTTCGCTTAGATAATGACAAGGCTATTGTTAACGTATCGGGTGAAGATTGGAGCGGAACCTCCAATACACAAACAGGTGCCGACGCTGTTTCCCTTTAAATAAATTTACAGTGAAAGGAAGGGGCAAGTATGAAAAAAGCATATTCTGTGATCCTGGCTACTTCATTGGTTGGTTTAGGACTGTCTGGTTTTTACGCTGTCAAAAGTAATGCAGAGGAATCTCCACAAACTGAAGTAAAACAACGAACCGAATCGGCTGCAAATGTCACGGATTCACAATCGATTCAAGACAAAATGCTCAATGCTATTGATAACTATCAAAGTGTTTCCGGTACCTATCGAGCTATTCTCACTCCTATTGACGTGGACGAAACTGTTGAATTTGAAGTTCAACAAGGAAGTAATCCTCGGAGCCATGTGAAAGTGATGAACAACAAAACGAATATGAGTAGAGAAGACGTGTTTGATGGAGAGTTTTTTTGGTCTGTAGTACACAACGAAAAAGTGTATATGAAAAATAAAGTAAGCAATCAGCCTTTAGCTTCTTTCGACAAGAAGGAGGCGCGCTCCTTCAAAAACGAAAAAGGAGAAGCGGTATTTGTAAAAAGGCCAAATCCAGCCTTTTCCTCCAGTGCAGACGACGTTATCTTTCCGCAAGATTACGCTTTCTGGTTGACACCTGCCAATCATAAAATTCTCGGGGAAGAAAAACTTTTGGATCGCCCCGTAACTGTAATCGAAGGACAACATGATGACTCTATATTGGCGGAAAAACACCAAGCTACACATTTTAAAATGTGGGTAGATACGAAAACCGGAGTGCTACTTAAACTAGTAGAAACCAATGACAAGAATGAAGTTACCAATAGTATAGAAGTCCTCTCTATCGAGTTTGACAAAAAGGCTGATACTGCCCAACTCTCTGCATTTACACCACCCACTGATTATAAAGACGTTACCAGAAAGCCTGTAAGGCCTGAAAACATGGAATCGCAGAAGTCTGAAAAAGAATAGTGAAAATGGATCACTCTCCTCTAAGGACAAAAAAAGCCACTTGCACCAGAAGTGGCTTTTTTTGTTTGGGAAATAGCCTAAACAAAATCTGCCATGGACCACAAAGTGGCTGATTATGTTATTATTAAACTAATAAAAATCTAATTAAAATAGGCAAAATGGTAAGCGGTTTCAAGGATTGTCACTGCTCGCAGGAGCCGTTACAAAACCAGCCAGAGAAGTTGGCATCGTTCTTGCTAAAATAATAGGCCAAGTGGGGTGACACTCATGCTGGAACAGGTAAAAGGTTTAATTGAGCGCGAGGATCCCAAAAATGCCCTGACCGACGAACAGATCAGCGAACTGCTGGGGATTCGCCGGGAGGAAGTAACCAGCATTCGCAGTCAGCTGCGCATTCCGGATTCGCGGAAACGGCGAAAACCGTTCCTGATGCAGGCGATGCGGACCCTGCTGGACAAAGATGAGGCCTGGACCTCACGCAAGCTGACGCGAAAATTGACCGAATTGGGATTCAACGTGTCCCGGTATACCGTGACACAGTTTCTCAAAGAACTGGAAGCGGAGTCCCCATTCACGTTTGACCAGGACCGGGCGGCAGCCGAAGTGTCCGGCTGGTCAGCTGATCCGTCCCAACGTTCACCACATGGGGGCGGACCGGGTCACATTCAAGTGGAACAGCGGTCCGGCAAAGCGCCGGATCGAGCAGAATCTCAAGGAGCAGCGGCAAGCGCCAATCGGGCGGAAAACTGGCTGAACAAACCGCCGAAGCTGGCGTTTGACGAAATTATTGGCTCGCGGGGAAGCCTCAGGAGGCACATCCAGCAAGCGAAGGCGGCGGTGCTCTATCCCCCTCACGGTCTGCACACGCTGATTTTGGGCGCCACCGGGGTAGGGAAGAGCCAGTTGGCAGAGGCGATGTACTATTTCGCCCTCGACTCGGAGCGGATACCGCCCCACGCCTCCTTTGTCGTATTCAACTGCGCCGATTACGCGGAAAACCCGCAATTGCTGATGGCCCAGTTGTTTGGCAGCGTGAAAGGCGCCTACACCGGAGCGGATCGCGACCGTCCCGGGCTGATCGAAAAGGCGAACGGCGGGATTTTGTTTCTCGACGAGGTTCACCGCCTGCCCCCAGAAGGGCAGGAGCTGCTGTTTACGATTATCGATAAAGGCAGGTTCCGGCGGCTGGGGGAAACAGACACGCAGCGGACGGCCAATCTGATGATCATCGCCGCCACCTCTGAAAGTGCTGAATCATCCCTGTTGATTACCTTCCGCCGGCGCATCCCGATGATTATTGAACTGCCGACGATCAATGAACGGCCGGTAGCCGAGCGGCACGAAGTCATCCTGCAGTTCTTCCTCAAGGAAGCCAACCGCACGGGAGCGCGGATAAAAGTGCACGCGGAAGTGATTCGCTCTCTTCTGCTGTACGATTGTCCCGGCAATATCGGCCAGCTTCGCAGCGATATTCAGGTAGCCTGCGCCCGCGCGTTCCTCCGCTATGTGGCAGAACAGCGAGACTTGATGGAGGTAGAGGCGGCCGATTTGCCGGAACACGCCAAAAGGGGTCTGCTGCAGCGGAGCCACCGCCGTGTGGAACTGCAGCAGCTGGTGCCAAGGGACGTTTTGCTCTCGCCCAATCAGGCGGATTACTACTCGCCGCTGTACGAGACGCTGTACAGCCTGCCGGCAGAGATTTACCAGCACATTGAACAGCGCTACTTTGAGCTGCAGCAGCAGGGAGGAACCAAAGAGGCGATCAACCGCATCCTCGGCGAAGAGCTGGAGTCCCGCTTTCAGCAGATGATGCGCCGCCTGGAGCTGCACACCAAGCCGATGGCAGGAGAAGAGCTGGTCAAGATCGTCGGCGTCGACGTCGTGGAAACCGTGGAGAAGATGATCTGGATTGCCGAGCAGCGGCTGCAGAAAAATTTTGACCGGCTGTACTACGCACTGGCGATTCACATCCACACGACACTGGAGCGGCTGCTGCAGGGCAAGACTGTCTTCAATCCCCACCTTGATCGGGTCAAGGAAAACCATCCGCTGGAGTACAAGGTGGCTGCCGAAATGGTCAGCGTCGTAAACCATCATTTTGAGGTCGAGTTATCTGAAAATGAAATCGGTTTCATCGCGATGTACTTGTGCAGTACCAGCAGCGCCCAGGCGGACGACAGCAAAGTGGGGGTGGTGATCGTCTCCCACGGCAGCGTCGCCCAAGGGATGGCCGATGTGGCGAATCGGCTGCTCGGCGTCCAGCACGCCCGAGCGGTGGAGATGTCGCTTGATGAGAGTCCGAAGGCTGCGTTTGAGCGGACCCTGGAAACCGTCAAGGAAGCGAACGAGGGGAAAGGCGTGGTGCTGCTGGTGGACATGGGATCGCTCGTCACGTTTGGCGACTTGATCACCGAGCGGACAGGCATTCCCACCCGCACGATCCACCGCACCAATACCGTACTTGTCGTCGAAAGCGTACGCAAGGCGATGCTGCCTGACATCACGCTCGATGAACTGGTTGACTCGCTCGACCCGGATACGGTCTTTGCCGCGGTGCACGTACCGGGCCAGGTTCGCCAATTGCGGCGAGCGCGGGCGATTTTGACCGTATGCATCACCGGCCAGCGCTCTGCCGTCAAGCTGAAAGAGATGCTGGAGGAGAGGATGCCGGAGCTGCTGGAACAGGTAAGCATCCTGCCTGTCTCGGCCATCGTCGAAAACGGGTGCGACAAGCTGGATCAATACCGCGCCAAGTACGATGTCATCGCTACGGTCGGGACGATCGATCCGGGACTCTTGGGCGTGCCGTTCATCTCCCTCGGCGACATCACCTCCGGGAGAGGTGCCGATTTTCTCAGGCGTTTGCTGAAGTGGAGCCAGGCTGCCGAGTCGACGTCAGCAGCCCAGCCGCTCTGGACCAAAGAGCGACTGCCAGCCCCGCAGCCAAGCGGACAGGAGCTGGAGCCGATTCCCTCCCTGTCTGATCTGTTGCATGAACAACTGGTGTTTTGCGGCAGTTCGCTTGGAACCAAAGAAGAGCTGCTTGACTTTTTGCACACGCAGTTGAAACAGCGGGGATATGTAACCGATGATTACTATCCGCTGATGCTAGAGAGAGAGAAAGTTGCTTCCCCCGTCTTTGAGCCGCAAACCGCGATTCCGCACGCAGACCCGACCTGTGTCGTGCACGCGGGAATCGCCGCGGCCATACTGGATGAGCCGGTTGAATGGTTTGGCGGGCAGAAGGTCCGATACGTGTTCATGCTCGCTCTGAAAGAAAACTGCCAGCGCGCCGTGCAAGAGCTGTATGAGACGATGCAGCGCGAGGAGGTCAGAGAAATGTTGGACCTGGGGCTGCCGCCGGAGCAGGTGATTCGCATTCTGGGCGGGGAGGGCCCGTTCAACTTAGGAGATTAAAAAGGAGAGAAAGAGAATGACAAGACAGCTGCACTTCGAAGAACGCTTAGTCGAGATAAACGTTGTCCGGGAAACGAAAGAAGAAGTCATCACGATGCTCGCACATCTGCTGAAGGAACAGGGGTACGTCAAAGACAGCTTTCTCACCGCACTCTTGGAGCGGGAAAAAGTGTACTCGACCGGACTGCCGCTGAAGAAATACGGTGTGGCCATTCCCCATACCGACGTTGTGCACGTCAACGAACCGGCGATCGCCGTCGCCATCCTGGATAAGCCGGTTCAGTTCCAGATGATGGGAAGTCCGGAAACGGATGTCATGGCCGACATCGTATTCGTCCTCGCCGTCAAGGAGCCGAGTGAGCAGATTTTTATGCTGGAAAGCTTGATGAACCTGTTCCAGAACGATGAACTGATGGACACGTTAAAACACGCGACCTCTCGTCAGGAAGCCATGCTGTTGATCAAGCGGGAGCTCGGCCTGTCCGCTCCGGGGGAGGTGAGTCCAGCAGAGGTGCGTAAACCATGAAAGTTCTATTCCATTTCACTTTTACCTGATAAGCAAGAAATGACAAGGGAGGTTTTCACATGATTAAACAGGTTGTCGATTTTATCCTTGGATTGGGTGCCTCAGTCATGCTGCCGATCATCATGACAATCCTCGGTTTAGTGCTTGGACAAGGATTCAAGAAATCGTTCCGCGCTGGTTTGACGATTGGCATCGGCTTTGTCGGTATTGGTTTGGTCATTGATTTGTTGATGAACTCGCTTGGCCCCGCGGCGAAGTCAATGGTAGAAGCATGGGGATTGAAATTTGACATTCTTGACGTAGGCTGGCCGATTGGTGCGGCGATTTCATTTGGTACAGTCGTAGCGCCATTGATGATCGTCGTCGGACTTGTGTTAAACATTGTACTTGTTTCGGTCAATTTTACCAAAACGATCAACGTCGACATCTGGAACTACTGGCACTTCATCTTTGCCGCGTCGGTAACCTACTACGCGTATCACAACATGTTCCTGGCCCTCCTGGTGGGAGCTGTCGTCATTGCGATCACCCTGAAGCTGGCCGACTGGACGGCGCCTGTCGTCGAGCATCACTTCGGCATGCCGGGAGTGTCGCTGGCTCACGCGGAAACGGTCAACTTTGCGCCAATTACGTACGCGCTCAACAAAATTCAAGACAAAATCCCGGGTTTGAACAAGGTGAACGCCAGTCCGGAAGCGCTCAGCCGCCGGTTCGGCATCTTCGGCGAACCTGTGATGATGGGACTTATTTTAGGTATTTTGATCGGGCTGCTCGGCAAGTACGACCTGAAGGGAATTTTGACGCTTGGCGTGCAGATGTCTGCCGTACTCGTGCTGATGCCGCGCATGGTGGCCCTGCTGATGGAAGGCTTGATCCCGATTTCCGAAGGGGCCCGCGAGTTCATCTCCAAGCGCTTCCCCGGCAAAAATGTCTACATTGGCCTTGACGCCGCTATCGTCATCGGGAATCCGGCAAACATGGCGGTCGCTCTCTTGATGGTGCCGATTACCATTTTGCTGGCTGTGATTTTGCCGTACAACCGCATGCTGCCCTTTGCCGACCTGGCCGTGCTGCCGTTTACCGTCGTCTGGGCTGTCGCAGCATCCCGCGGCAACATCATCCGCGGTTTGATCAACAGTATTTGTACGGTAGCCATCGTCTTGTTCCTGGCCACTAACCTGGCGCCGCTGGCTACCACGATGGGGAAAGCGGTCGGCTTCCAATTCCCGGAGGGGGCCTCGCAAATTTCCGGTATCGACCTGGGTTCCCACGTCATTCCGTGGATCATCGTACGCCTGCTCGATCCGACCAATCCGATGTTCTTCGCCGCGATTGGCGCCGCCATCTTGTACGCTCTGCTCTGGCTGTGGGTGCGCAATGACATCCGCAAGCAGTATGCCAAAGAGATGGGCCTGGAAACAGAATCCGCTCAAAACACTTCTGCCGCTCGGTAACACCAATCTAATTGAATAGATATCTCAACAGTACAGGAGGAATGAAAAATGGCGAAAAAACGTATTTTGGTAGCTTGTGGGACAGCGATTGCAACTTCGACGGTGGTAGCGAAAAAGATCGAGGAATTAATGAAGCAGCGGGGATACGACGTCGTCATCGAACAGTGCAAGGCGGCTGAAGCTCCTTCCAAAGCGGCCAGCTTCGATCTGATCGTCACCACGACGCCGGTCGGCGACGTCGGCAGCACGCCGGTCATCCGCACCGTCTCTTTCCTGTCCGGAGTGGGCGTGGATCAAGATGTGCAAAAAATCATCGAAACACTGGGCTTAAACTAGAGCGATTTTTCGGGAGAGACCACATGTCAGCTAACGGCGGTGGTCTTTCCCTCACCGCTTATACAAAACATACGTTCGACTTGAGGGAGAATTGGAAAGGACTGGAGGGAAATCAGGTGAAATCGACTGTTTTTTACGACATTGACGATTTTCGCTATGAGGAAAGGGAGATCCCGCAGATCGGGGAGACGGAAGTACTGATTAAAATGAAGGCCTGCGGTTTGTGCGGGACAGATATCCACAAAGCGGTCGAAAAGACCGTCCCCACGCCTACTGTTTTGGGCCATGAAGTAGCGGGTGAAGTGGTGCGGACGGGCAGCAAGGTGACGGGATTTAAGCCCGGCGACCGGGTGTTCGTCGCCCATCACGTGCCTTGCTTTACCTGCCATCACTGCCAGCGCGGCCACTACTCGCTCTGCCCGCAGTTTACCCGGACCAACCTTGACCCGGGCGGCTTTTCCGAATTCATCCGCGTTCCGGAGCTGCATGTCAAACACACCATGGGCAAGATCCCCGATTCGCTCAGCTATGAACAGGGGGCGATGGTGGAACCGGTCGCCTGCTGCCTGCACGGTTTCGATGCGCTTGACATGCAAAGCGGAGACAGCGTGCTGATCATGGGTGCGGGCCAGATCGGCTGCATTCACGCCCAGATCGCCCGCCATCGCATGGCCGGGACCGTCATCGTCAGCGACGTAAACGACTACCGGCTGGCAAAAGCAAAGGAACTGGCCGCGGATACGGTGATAAACGCCGCGCGGGAAAACGTCGTGGAACGAGTCAGAGAACTGACAGGCGGCCGCGGGGCAGATAAAGTCATCATCTCAGCCGGAGTCGGCGCGCTTTTGCCGCAGGCGATGGAATGTGCCGCACGCGGCGGCACCGTTCTGGTGTTCGCTCCGTTTCACGAAGAACCGGTGCCGATCCCGGCTCATCGCTTCTTTGCCGATGAGATCCGCGTCGTCGGCACCTACTCGTCGACGCCCTACGACTACCTGCCCGCATTGGAGCTGCTCAAAAACGGCGTCATTGACGTAGAAGCGATGGTTACGCACCGCTTCCCGCTGGCCCGGCTTCACGAGGCCATCATGTGTGCCCACAATCCCCGTGAAGAAGTATTAAAAGTGATCATTACTCCCGAGGAGGTGTAGCAGGATGCTGCATATCGATTTCCGCGGAAAAGTGGCTTTGGTCACCGGAGGAGGGCGCGGCATCGGTGCGGCGATCAGCTCCAAGCTTGCCGAAGCAGGTGCTGTCGTGTGGATCAATTATGCCCACAGCACAGAGCGGGCCAAACAATTGTGCCGGGAGATTGGCGCAGCAGGCGGCATCGCTATCCCGATCCAAGCTGATATATCACAGCCGGAGCAGGTGCGCGAGATGGTGGATACGGTGATCGCCGAGTCAGGCCGCATCGATTTTCTGATCAACAACGCGGGCATTACATCTGTCAAGTCGCTGCTGGAATTGACGACGGAGGAATGGAACAGGGTGATGAACGTCAACCTCGACGGCCCGTTTCTCACTTGCAAGGAGGTGCTGCCGCACATGGTTTCATCGGGCGAAGGGGTGGTCGTCAACATCTCGTCTACCGGTGCGCTGACCGGCGGCGGAGGCGGAGCCCATTACGCCGCTTCGAAAAGCGCGCTTGACTCGATGACCAGGGCGCTCGCCCGGGAGTACGCGGCAAAGGGGATTCGCATCAACGGCCTGGCGCCCACGATGATCGCATCCGACTTTCTGGCGGAGCGCTACCCCGATGAACAGCAGCGAAGCAGGCTGGCTGCCTCTATCCCGATTGGACGGCTGGGAACACCGGAAGACGTCGCCTATATGACGGCCGTGCTGTGTTCCCCGTTCGCCGGGTATTTGAGCGGTGAGACGATTGTGATGGACGGAGGCAGAACCTTCGCGTAAAACCGGAGATAAATGAGGTGAGAGTGTTGGCAGGCAGAAGAATTGTCATCGTAGGAGGAGCAGCCGGCATCGGGAAGCGGATAACGGAAGATTTTTGCCGGCAGCAGGATATCGTCGCAATCACCGACCGAAATGCCGAAGCCGGCAGCGAGTTGGCCGCCCAGCTGCGAGAGAGTGGCGGGCAGGCTTCCTTTTATTCCATGGACGTGTGTTCGTGGGAAGATTCCCGGACGGCGATTGAGCAGGCCATCTTGGACATGGGCGGAGTCGACGTGCTGGTCTATTCCGCCGGGATTACCAGACGAGTGCCGTTTGAGCAGCTGGAGTGGGATGAGTGGAAGCGGACGTTGGCCGTCAATCTGACCGGATTGTTTCACGCAGCCAAAGCAGTCGCCCCGAAAATGATCGAACAGCGATCCGGCGCGATCGTCATCATCGGTTCGGGCTCGGCGATCACCGGATCAGGCGGCGGGGTTCACTACGCCGCATCCAAAGGGGGCGCATTCGGATTCATGCGCACACTGGTCAGCGAGCTCGGCCCGCACGGCATCCGCATCAACACCGTCGCCCCGCGGGTGATCGAATCGGAGATGCTCTCCCGGCTCTACCCCAATCCGGCCGACCTGGAACGGTTAAAAGAGAGCATTCCGCTGCGCCGCCTGGGTACCGTGGATGATGTCTCCAACATCGTACAGTTCCTGAGTTCGGAGGAGTCGGGGTACATCCAGGGACAAGTGCTCATCTGCGACGGAGGGCGGACGTACAGTTGATGATTACACTGGGGATCGACGTCGGAACCCAAGGGGCGAGAGTGGCGGCGGTCAGGGAAGACGGAGAACTTTTGGCCCACGCGTCCGTTCCGCTCCCGGCGGTCGCCGAGCCCCGTCCGGGATGGCGCGAGCAGCGGGCAGAAGATTGGTGGCAGGCAGTCAGTGCCTGTCTGGGTGCGGTCACGGAAGAGCTGCACTTGCTGGGCGGTGGGCTGGTCGGACAGGTGAAGGCGATCGCCGTCAGTTCCACCTCAGGCACGATCGTTCCTGTCGATCGTGCCGGCCGGGCACTCCGGCCTGCACTGATGTACAATGACAGCCGCTCTGCCGCAGAGGCTGCGGAGGCAAGCGCCGCCGGCCGGGCGCTTGAGCAGGAGCTCGGGTATCGCTTCAGCAGTTCTTTTGCGCTGCCGAAGTGCGTATGGCTCTCGCGCCATGAGCCGAGTGTCTGCGAACGGACGGCGAAATTCCTCCACGCAGCCGATTACATCGTCGGTTCCTTGACGGGCGTCTGGGATGTGACCGACTATTCCAATGCATTGAAAACAGGCTACGACCTGCTGCGGAACCAGTGGCCGCCGTTTCTCTTCAGCGAACTCGGGCTGAACGCGGACAAATTTCCCCGGGTGGTCGCCCCGGGTACGGTGATTGCCCCCATTTCCCGCCAGACGGTAGCAGCGTTCGGACTGGCAGCCGACACGGTGGTCGCTGCCGGGATGACGGATGGCTGCCTGGGCCAGCTCGCTTCCGGAGCGCGGCAGGACGGCGACTGGACGTCGACGATCGGCACCACTTTTATCCTGAAGGGGTTGACCGATCAGCTGCTGCGCGGTCCCGGTCTGTACAGCCACCTTCATCCAGACGGCTGGTGGATGCCCGGCGGTGCGAGCAACTGCGGCGGCGCCGTGTTGAATCGGTTGTTTGGGAAGGAGCGGCTGGCGGCTTTGGACCGGCAGGCAGAGTTATCCGGACCAAGCACTGTCATCGTCTATCCGTTGGTACAGTGCGGCGAGCGTTTCCCGTTTCAGCATGATGGGGCAACGGGCTTTGTGCTCGGTGAGCCAAAAGACGAGGCGGATTTGTACCGCGGCTGCCTGGAAGGGATGGCGTTGGTCGAACGTCTGGCCTTGGAAGTGGTGCAGGAACTCGGAGCGAAGGTGAACCGGCGCCTGTACACCACCGGCGGGGCGGCGAAAAGCGCGGCATGGATGCAGATCCGCGCTGATGTGCTTCAGATGGAGCTGTGCCGGCCCAAATGGGGCGAGCCTGCTGTCGGTGCTGCCGTTCTTGCCGCAAAGGCCGCCGGGTTTGCCAGCGTGTCGGAGGCGGCTGGGCAGATGGTACGGGTGGAGCCACCGATACAGCCCGATGTCCGCATGGCTTCGGTCTATCGCGAAAAATACGCCCGTTTCAAGGAAGAATGCCGCCTTCGCGGCTATTTGGACAAAAAGATGAAAGGCAGAGGAGAATGACGATGAAAAAGATTTTGGTGGCGGCGGGCACGTCGCAAAACAAGATGAACGGAGTTGCCGGGACGATTCAAACGATGTGCGAAGCCCGCGGCGTAGCGGTTGAAGTAGTGGCGGAGAACCTGTACGAGGTTGATCTTGACCAGGTTGCTCCCGACCTGATCGTCTTGATGGGAGTCAACCAATTTCAGACTGAGATACCCACGGTCAGCGGTGTGCCGTTTTTGACCAAGATGGGAATGGATCAGGCGATCGAGGATATCATCAGACGCTTGCAAAACTAAAGACGGAAAGGTTGAAGGAGTGGAGAAGCAGATGGCGAGCGGATCGAACACGGAAAAAACCTTGTCTGTCACGGTGGTTGGCGCAGGGGTGATGGGGACGGCGCTGGCCGTGCATCTGGCCGGGCACACGACGCAAAAAAACAGCGTCCGCCTCTGCGGCACCGAGTGGGACGATCAGATGGTCGAGCGATTGCAGGCGGATTGGCGCTGCCCCCGGCTAGGCGCTGCGCTGCCGGACGGACTAAAGCTGTACCGCTGGTCCGAGAGGGAACAGGCTGCCGCCGGGGCTGATGCCATCATCCTGGCAGTAACTTCGCAAGGCCTGAGCGAGATGACGGCGGAATGGAGCAAATACGCTGCCGCCGGTACCATCATGGCCAGCATTACCAAAGGCATCGACAGCGAGTCGCTCACGACGATGGCCGAACTGATGGAGCAGACGCTGGAGCGGGAAGGACGCAGCGACATCCCGGTTGTCAAGCTGGCCGGGCCCCTTAGAGCCAACGAACTGGCTCACGGACATCCCGCGGAAGCGGTGTTCGCCAGCCGGTCACAGGAAGCGGCCGGACTGCTGCGGCGCCATTTCCTCTCCCCGCAGTTTCGCTGTGAACTCTCTGCTGACGTGGTCGGCACAGACCTGTGCGCGTCGCTGAAAAACGCCTATGCGATCGCGTTCGGCATGGCTGACAGCCTGTATCCCGGCGTTGACAACCCGAAAGCGGCCCTGTTCGGCCGGATTGCCGCCGAGATGCAGCGCATCGTGGCCGCCTACGGGGGGGACCCGGCTACGGTTGCCGGCAATGCCGGAATCGGCGATCTCTACGTCACCGTACAGGGAGGGCGGAACCGGACGCTGGGAGCCCTGCTCGGGAGCGGCCATACGCTCGCCGCAGCGCTGGAGCAGATGCAGGGGCAGACGGTGGAAGGACTGGCTGCGGCGCGTGAGGCGTGGCCGCTGGCGAAGCGTCTCGAAGCACAGGAAAAACTGGTTATCGAACGGGATCTGCCGCTGTTTGCCCGGCTGCAGGAGATATTGTCGGGAGAGAAGACGGCATCACAGGCACTCGCTGACTACTGGGCGATGAGCGACATCGCCTAACAGGATCCCCGCCCATCAGGCTGGTTGTGTTGATGGATGAGAAGGCTTCTGTCGCAGTTTTTTCCCGTAATCCTGCAGGAAAGCATGTGGTTGTTCCGTTCCCGGGCTATTTTACCATTTTGATGAGGTCAGTATTGTCCTCATGAGCACCAGCTGGGCAGAATGCTGTGTCACCGTGTACTGCCAGGTACCGATCAGCTCCTGATCGTTGATCGTAAAGTTCCATTTTTGGCTGCGCGCGGCAATTGCCGCGCTCTTCCCGTTTTGTCCGATTGAAAGGTGCACGGACGCCAGCCAAGCCTTCAAGTTCGCTGTAGAATTTGTACCGCTCTTCCCGCAAAAAATGTCATGTGCAAAAATGTGTGATTTTTTTGTGGAGAGGTGGTATTGTAAAGATAGCGGCTGAAAACGTTTTATCGGCTGGTTGCTTTTAGTGGCATAAAAATTGCATCGGAAGAAATGGGGGAGTATGGTGAAGGATCAGGTCAAACAGATCATCGGACAGGAGGATAAAAAGAATCCGCTCACCGATGAGCAAATCGCCCAGCGGCTAGGCCTGAGGCGCGATGAAGTAACCTTACTTCGCCACCAATTAAACATACCCGACTCGCGGAAAAGGCGATTGCCTATCCTGCGGGCTGAAATCGCCGCAATGCTGAAAAAGAATCCGCACATTTCCGACAGGGAATTGACCAGCCAACTGCAGTCCAGCGGGATAGACGTTTCCCGTTTTACCGTTTTGAACATCAGGAAGGAGCTGCAAGCGCTCGCAACAGCAGGCGATGCCTCTCGTCCGCCGCAGGCAAGCGGAGGGCAAGGTGCAGAGCGGACTTTGACCTTTGCGGGGATGATTGGCAGGGACGGCACGTTAAAAGCCGCGATGCAGCAGGCTCGGGCCGCTGTCTTGTACCCGCCGAATGGCCTGCATACCTTGTTGTTTGGACCGACGGGCGTGGGCAAGAGCAGAATGGCGGAAGCGATGTACCACTTTGCCGTGGAGCGGCAGATCATGAGCAAATACGCTCCGTTTGTCGTGTTCAACTGTGCCGATTACGCCAAGAATCCGCAGCTCCTCCTGGCCCAGCTGTTCGGCTATGTAAAAGGCGCGTTTACCGGAGCAGATCAGGAAAAAGCCGGATTGGTGGACAGGGCGAACGGCGGCGTTTTGTTCCTCGACGAAATTCACCGCCTGCCGCCGGAAGGACAGGAAAATCTGTTTTATCTGATCGACAAAAACCTGTACCGCCGGTTGGGGGAAGTGGACTTCCAACGCAGGGCCAACCTCTTGATCATCGGCGCGACCACGGAGAGCCCCGAGTCAAACCTGCTCCTCACGCTGCGCCGGAGAATTCCCATGATGATCGAGCTGCCGCCATTGTCCGAATGGTCAGAAGGCGAACGGCTGGAACTGGTCTTCCACTTCCTCAGCGAAGAGTCTTCCCGGATTGGCCGCAGCCTGAAAGTGAACAGAGAGGTCGCCCTCGCCCTGATCCGCTATGAATGTCCCGGCAACACGGGGCAGCTGCACAGCGATATCCGCGTGCTTTTGGCACGCGCCTTGCTGAAAAACATGGGGGCCAAAGAACAGGATCAGGTGGAAGTCGATCGTCACGATCTGCCGCCAAGCGTGGCGGGAAGCTATTCTGCCGAGGCTGCCGGGTTCGATTCGGCACTGCTGAAAAAGGAATGGTACGTATTTATCCCCGGGCAGCAGGCAAACCCTATGGAGGCAGAAGGACAAGCCGAGCAGCCGATCGCCCTGCTGTACGACTGGATCGTGGAGCGGCACCGCAGCTTGAAGGAGCAGGGGCAAAACGAAGAGTTGATCCAGCTCATCATCAACAAGGAATTGGAGACCCGCCTTGGAGCCGTTAGCGAACAGCACGAGGCAAGACTGCAGCAGCTCGTCAGGCTGGTCGGAGAAAAAATCGTGCAGACGGTTGAACAGATGCTGTGGATTGCCGAAAAGCATCTCACCCTGGACCACCAAAAAATAACCTATGCGCTGGCCATCCACCTGAAAGGCATCCTTGACCGGCAACAGGCCGGCGAGGCGTCGGCAGCAAGCGGCGAGGGTGTATTGAACAAAGACAGCGTAGAATTCTCCGTTGCCAAAGAGATGAGCAAAGTGGTCCAGGCATTCTGGGGGATCAACCTGTCGGACGAGGAAATCGGCTTTTTGGCGATGTACTTGAGCCAGTGCCGGACGTACACGCAGCCACGCAAGCTGATTGGAGTAGTGGTCGCCTCCTATGGCCTGGTCGGCAAAAGCATGGTTGACGTGGCCCACCGCCTGTTTGCAAAAAGGCATGCGATCGCCGTTGAGCTTCACTGGGACGACGAGGTCAAACAGACCGTCGGGCGCATCGGGGAGGCTGTGCAAAAGGCGGACCAGGGGGCGGGCGTCATTCTCCTGGCAGATATGGGCGCGCAGTTTTTACAGGAAGTAGAGTGGCAGGAACTGTATGGCGTCCGCGTCAAGGTAATTCCTTCACTGACGACGACGCTCGTCGTCGAAGTGCTGCGCAAATGCCTGTACAGCGAGATCCCGCTCGACCAGCTGGCAGCCGCCGGGGGGGAAGCTGTTTTGGCAGAGGCGGATTGGCCGGCCAAACAGGCAAAGCCCAAGGCGATTATCGCCGTTTGCCTTACGGGCGAAGGCGCCGCCCGCAGACTGGGGGCGCTGCTGCAGGAGAGTCTCGGGGAAAAGGGAAAACGGCTCACCTACTTAATCGGCAGTTCCCTGTCGATCCGCAAAAAATACCAGGAGTGGACCAGGCAGTACGACATCCTCGCCGTCGTCGGAACGGTTGATCCGATGCTGGATGGAATTCCGTTTGTCTCGTTCAAGGAGATCGTCGACGAGAGCGGGCTCGCCTTCCTGAACCGTTTGCTGCTCGTACAGGGAGGCATAGAGACGGGCCTGGCGCTGAATCAGCCGCTTCATCTGCAGGATTTGCTCTCTGCCGAGCTCAGTTTTGAATCCCTGCCGGCAGTGTCCAAGGAACAGGTGATCGAACACTTGGCGGACAAACTGGTTCAAGCGGGGCGCGTCCAGCAGAAATACAAAGAAAAAGTATGGGAGCGGGAGCGGATGGGACCGACCCACATTGCCGGCATTGCTGCCATCCCGCATGCCGATCCAACCTATACGATCAAACCGGCTGTGGCGATCGCCCGATTGAGCCAACCCGTTGAATGGGAGGCCGGCGTTTGGGTCCGCTTCGTCTTCATGCTGGCGATCGATGAGAACTGCCAAATGGCGGTGGAAGAACTGTACGAAGCGATTACCCGGCCCGATTTTATTCAGTCCGCACAGCAGCAGGAAACAACTACCATTACATCTTTACTGGAGGTATTACAATGGAAAAACAAGTAACGATTCAAAACCAAACAGGCCTGCACGCACGCCCGGCAGCGGAGTTTGTCAAGACAGCGTCCAAGTTTCAAGCGGAAATCACGCTGATCAAAGGCGAGAAGGTAATCAACGCCAAAAGCGTGATCGGCGTCATGTCTTTGGCCGCTTCCAAGGGGACCGTGTTGACACTGAAAGCGGAAGGCCCGGATGCAGCAGAAGCGATTGAAGCATTGAGCAATTTAATCGACAGCAAGTTTGGCGAGGAATAAGCAAGCCTCCTTGACATAGATTTCGGATGATTTATAATTAGTTACAGATGTAACTGTACTGAACAAATGTAAAGAATCCGGAGGTGATCAAGGATGAAACAACTTGAAAAAGTAACTCCCGGAACAAAGGTTTACAAGCTGTTCGACTACGAAAAACTGGTCTGCGAAGGGAAAGATGAAGTCTTTATTATCTCCATCGAGAAAATGTCAAAAGAAGAATACGAACAGATCAGAAAAAATTAATGGTACGTGTTGCCAAAACTCTGGACCATGGGTCAGGTGTGGAATGATTTCCCTCTGATCCTTTTTTCTTCAAAAAATACCTTGGCCCTATTGTGAAACACGTAAATTGAGGAGGGGTTGGCAGTGTCCAGCACTTTGAAATTACCACCCATGATTACGCGGGAAAAACTACCGGAGCTGCTGCATCAAATGTGGCTCATCCGCTTTTTTGACGAAAAAGTGGATGAATTTTTTGCCAAAGGCTTGATCCACGGGACGACCCACCTGGCCGTCGGACAGGAAGCGTCCGCCGCCGGGGCGATCGCCGTCCTGGAAGAGCGGGATAAAATCACCAGCACTCACCGCGGACACGGTCACTGCATCGCCAAAGGGGCGGAAGTGAACCGGATGATGGCGGAGCTGTTCGGCCGGGTCACCGGCTACTGCAAAGGCAAAGGCGGCTCGATGCACATCGCCGACGTGGACAAGGGCAACTTGGGCGCCAACGGCATCGTC
>NZ_HE978552.1:58540-60477 GCF_000311785.1 Brevibacillus massiliensis | reverse complement strand
TGGTATGCAGCCTTGCCGTCTCGCGTCCCGTTCACCGCCCCGCCTTTTGCGTCGTTCGTTCCGCGTTGGAAGACGCTAACGATTTTTAGGCCGGCAGCCGTGATCGCCTCCGCCTCTGGCCTGGTCAGGCGTTTCCATGCATAATCCACCGGAACGAGATACCGGCAAGCAAACCGCATGCCTGCCGCCGCCATCGCTTTTGCTTTTTCTGCTGTCAAGGGAACTGCACAATCGATACCTTTAGTTGCTGCCACCTTGATTCCCCCTTTCATTCAACTGTTCCATGATCTGCTTGAAAAAAGCAGGAAACGGTACGCCAAGGTGCCCCAGGTTTTCAAGAATGGAGATACCTTCTCGACCGATGTAGAAGTATAAGGCCAATGTCCTGAACACCGGCGAGTCATTCCCCATGAGCTGATCCAGCATGACGGCCAGACCAACTACGAGCAGAATAACACTCTTTCGTACTCCGCCCCAGAACATAACATCCGAGTCCACTTTTTTGTTTTTGATGGCCCCGAGCAACCCCGTGGCATAATCAGCGACCATTGCACAAATCAATAGCCGGAGGGTAATATCCCACCCTCCAAGGAAAGCGCTAATAGCCGATCCGACGATGGCCACCGCTCCGCCGACTGCTGTCTCCTTTCCATTTGCTCCTATAGCTGCCGTAACGATTGTCTCTTTCAAATTCACTCATCTTCCCTCCTCGCCCAAAGGGCAAAACTAAAGCCCCGCTAGGAACGGGGCAACTCATGGTCTGGATGCATCTTATGATCGATTACTGCGCTAACTCTCCTAACTCCAAAGCTTCCAACTGCCGTTTTACTTCTGGTTTGAGAATGTCCGGCACATCGGAATATGTTTTGTACCCCCGTACAATCAGTGTCACGTAGATAGTTGCCATAGTGTCACCTCCCTTCAAAAGCCAAAGGCAAATAAAAAGCACCACGTTACGCATTGTCTGCGTCCAGTAGTGCTTGTACCTCTTTTTGCAGGTTTGTAGGTACTTGATCAATGGTTTTCAACCCTTCCTTGATCAACCGGTAATAGATATGTGCCACTATGGTTGTCCTCCTTCTAGTGCAGCGATTCGTGCTTCCAATTCAAGATTTTTTTCGTATAGCTCCGTCATCACCTGCATAAGCAGAATTGTGTCAGCATCCGTTTTTTCGTATACCTCTGTAAGTGCAAGCATGCTGTCGATGGTGTCTTGCTCCAACTGTGGGATTGCAGCCTTTCTTTTTGCCTCAGCTACACGTTCCGCCTGCGCCTGACTGACTTCCTTTGGGTTTTGCAAAGGTATCAATCAAATGCACCTCCAAATCCCTTAATCTCGATTGGCTCGGTCGCTGTTCCCTTCTGAATCCGCACACGAATGCTTACGCCCCAGTTTTCGGCTGTTTTCTGGTCGTTAAGAAACACATAGCCGCGCCCATACCGCGCGTAAAAGGAGATATCTTCCCATGCAGGCGCAGCATCAAAAGCGTTGTTGCAAGCCTCAGCGATCAGGATGGCGCCAGCAGGGAGAGTCATATCCAGGGTCAGGAGTACACGCTTAGCTGCTGCATCTGTCGGCCATGGTTCCTCGATCTCGAAGTAGATTTCGTCCTCAAACCGTGTCAGTGTGTACGTGCGGACAGACGTTGCCCCTTGGCTGTCAGTCGCTTCAATTGTTAGAGTGTGCTGCACTCCAGGTTCCAAGCGCAACCAAGTGTCCAACGGTATTTCCAGCGTTTCTTCTCGTCCGGCAACACCAGGGAAAGTACGAAGAACCGTCCCGTTTATTTTCTCTGTAACGGTGAATCCGTTGCCTTCTGGATCTGTAACGTTGTACGAGACAGTCGGTGCTTCTTCAAAGATACCGAGATCGCTGTTTTCTCCGCTAATCGTCGGTGGACGGTTCCATATGACGCGGAATTTCCGGGTTTCCACCG
>NZ_HE978552.1:45794-56940 GCF_000311785.1 Brevibacillus massiliensis | reverse complement strand
ACCCGGCACCCATACGGTATTCTGCAGGGTGACGTTGACCGTTACCGGGGTTGGTCCGAGCACTCGAACACCACCGTCCGCAAGCCCGGCAGGTGTCTTCGTGTCGATAAAAGCCTGACATTCGTCAATCAAAGCCTGATCAGGGATGCCATTCACACCGGCAATGACAATGTCAACGGTTCCGTTCCCGCGGTTAAGGGGAATCACAAGCGCTGATACAACACCGGTCACGCTTTCGGCCCAAGCTTTGTAATCGTCTGCCGTTCCGCCTTTCCCAGGATTTCGTTTTCGGTCTAGGATACGCTGCCTGTAAGCCTCGTTGTCTTCCTTGTCTGTTCCTGCCTGGACAACGATAGAGTCGGAGACAAAGTCAAACCCAGCCTGCGCCACCAGATTGATCGCCCCAGGAGGAACATTGCCGATCTCGCCATCTTCTGTACACTCCACCAGCACACCGGAAACGGTTGTCCCGCCGGCGGGAATCTTTTTGCCCTGGCCAGGCTTCACCCGAAACTGAACTGGCAGTTCGCTGCCGATCGGTGTTGTTGTCACCAAAAAGTTGTCTGGAACCGCCCAGTCAGTAGGTACAGGCGAGCTTTTCCCGAGAGTAACGGAGTGAACGGATTTCGTGGACAGTTTTCGTTTGACGTCGTACTCTTCGCCGATTTCATCAAGCTTTTCGTCTACTGCTGTCACCGCTGTTAGCTGGTCGTATACGAACTTGAGAAGGACAACGAGGAGATAAATGGCCTCGCGCAGCCCGAGCACAAGGTGTTTAACCACCCACTGATTGGAAAGGTCATTGATTGTTTTTCCGGGTCCGACCAGGTTTTCAACTAGGATTTGGGTGAGCTCATCCTTCGTTGGCCAATTAACCACTCGCTCCACCTCCTAATGGGAAGGTGGCTTCGATCGATTCATCAAATTCGCGTACCTTGAATTTGGCGTACAGCGTCTTTGCTTGCTTTCCCCCTACTGTGGTCAACAACAGCTGGCAATCTATGACCTCTTCGATCCATCCAGGACCGTTTTCTGTACCCACGAGTAGAAGAGCTTCCCGGGTGATTGATTCGGCTGTTTTCTTGTTGTCTGGCGTGTACGGTTTGGCGAGAACTTCACTCAGGGTCGTGCCATAGTTGGAAAAAAACTCGCTCTCACCCAAGGCGGTGAGCAATCGGAGATATGCTTGTTGCTTCACGTTTTCAAGGCCGCTAACCGTAGCGAGAGTATCGCCCGTCCACATGATTTCTCCATCGATGATGAGTAAGTCTGTGCCGTAGCTCATTGCTCTGCAACCTCCCCTTGATCAATCAGGCCAAGCACGACATACTGACCAGATCCGTTTGTACCTTGAACTTGAGCCACCAAAACCTCTTGGCCGCTCTTATAGGGGAACCGTGGCTCATAGATACCGGTACCCGACTCGATCGGATAAAAGGTGTCCTTTAGACAGCGACACCATCCCGTCTCATTCCCCCATGGCTCCAACTCTACTTTCACAAGCCGCTCGTCTGGATCAACGCTAACGATTTTCCCAAAAATTAAAGGGGACGTTGGCAGCATCCCCTCAATCTGTTTTCTATTGTGGTAAGGAATCAACCAAACCGCCCTCCTTCCTCCAGAGGAAGATTGGTAAAGGTGACTTCTGCCTTCAAACCTTCATCCCGGTTACCGGTCACGACGATTTTCGATACGAAATAGACTTGGGACAAACCTTTACCCACGCCATACAAGACAATTCGTCGGTCAGTTGCAAGCTCGGGAAAGTAGTCGGTTGTGAACGAGCCATATACCTGCTGCCGGGACAGCTCTTTCAGAATGTTTCGTGCACGC
Source organism: Brevibacillus massiliensis (assembly GCF_000311785.1). GTDB lineage: Bacteria > Bacillota > Bacilli > Brevibacillales > Brevibacillaceae > Brevibacillus_C > Brevibacillus_C massiliensis. The sequence continues at coordinate 55,107 of NZ_HE978552.1, read as the reverse complement.
CGCTGCGCTTCATCACGGGTAATGCCGGGGTAGTAGTAACGCTGGATGTACTTGTGGCCGGTAGAAGATCCAGTGAAGGACGCTCTCTCGACGATGCGCTGTCCTTTCTTCTGACCACTTCCGCGCTTTTTTACGCCGCCAGGAATATATGAGATCACCTCAACAATAAGGTTTCTGGCTGCGTTCGGAGCCCGTTCGATCCAAAAACCGCTCTCGATGTTATGCCCCCAGGTGAAGGGCAAGGGGTCTTTGTTGTAGTTGGGCAGCATCTCTCGCGGCCCATAAAACCACTCAATGCCCCGTACCCGTGTTGTAAAACCGTCGTTCTGAGCAAGGTACAACGCAGCATCCCAGTGTGAAACTTCGCGATTGATATTGGCATGATCATCCTTGACATATTCTCCAACAGGGTCTTTGGTCTCTACGGGTACCACCGGAGTTAGTCCATGAGTGGCCGCGATTTGTTTGAACGCCGCTGTACTCGTCAGGTTCTGCCACTTGAGCGTTTCTTTGAAGTCGAAGGCTCGGGCAGCATATGAACGACCGTGAATCGTTACCACTTCACCTTCATTTGCATCAAAATTCCATGTGGGGTAATCCATGTCGCCCTCGATCAGCAACTCGGGTTTTCCTTCTCCCTCAAAGCCAGCCTCGATTCGAATTTTCGCCGAACCGAAAACCAAGTCAGCCGACTTGGAACTGCCGCTGTAAAGTAACGGGTCGGAGGGTGTGTCGGTTACTTCCCATGGGAGTTGTACCTCGTAGGAGTCAACGGCGCCCAGTCCATTTAGCTCTACCTGAAAGGAGATCCAGTCTTTCACCGGCTTGCCATTTATCGTGATATTAACAACCGGTTTGCCGTAAGGACGGAAAGATCCTGGTTTATTCACTTTGTCAAACATATAGAACCGCTCCTACAGGTGGGGTTTGAGGGTTATTTCCAAGAGCCGTTCGATTCCGCGGATCTTTGAGGATCTCTTCCCACTTGTTTGGGTCTCCTTTTGTGCGTGCGGCAATCTTGGGCAACGTATCGCCAGTCTGAACAATGTAGGTCTTGGCCGCCTGCGGTGTTGCGGAATTTGACTTGGCAATGGCCTGGGCTGCACGGTCGACAGGGTCAACTGGTCCTTTCCCACTCGAACTTGACTCCAACACTCGTTCCAGAGTGATCGTAAACGGGATGCGCCGTTCTGATTTTATGTCCGGGTAAAACTCCTTGATCACGACTGGGAAGCTAAGCAGGTCCGTGGTGAACTGTACAGGTTTTCCGGCCGTCCGCATATTCCCGATCTTGAGCATGCGTTGGTAGGCGTCCTGGCCAATAAAAAAACCGCTCCAGGCAATCGGGCGGTAGTCGGCTCCCATGAACTGTATGGATCGGTTACCACCGGGAAACTTCCGGATGGCGAAGAAGGTTTCGCCGCCAATAGTAGCCACACCAGGCTTTTCAAAGTCGCGCAGTTCAAAACCGCCAAGCGTAACACGCATCAGCCGATCCCTCCTCCGACAGTGCCGATGGTGAGGTTGCCTCGTTTGGCCATTCTCGCCAATTCTGCGATAGCTTCTTTGGCAACACGTTTGGCCAAAGCGTCAGCATCTTCTCCAGGTTGCTGGTGTACTTCACCGATCAGCGGTCCCTGAATGATGATGGAGCCAGCAGCACGAGGAGATGGCCCGGAAACGGAAACGCCTGGTTTTCCATTGGAGCCCACTTGCAATAACATCGCATCCGCCGTTAACGCTGCGGCTGACTTCACCAGATGAAGATTGTTCAACATGCCGCCCGCGATAGACTTCATGAGATTTCCACCCCACAAGTGGTTGGTTCGCAGAGGCCCCTCTTTTGTCGGCGAGGCGATCCCCAACCAGTCTTTGATCGTTTGGGCAGCCGACTTCAACGCTTCCGGGATAGCGCTGAGTTTGTTTTTGATTCCATTGACAAACGAGTCAATAAGGTTTGTTCCCCAGGTTTTGGCCTTCTCAGGTAGTTCCTTGAACCATGTGAATAGGTCGCTCAACCCTTGTATTGTGCTGTTCCAGATACGGATTGCTGTTTCTTTGGTCCAGTTCCACACGGCTGTGAGCTTATCCCTAAACCCAAGGAAATTCGTGTTCCAAGCGATGATTGCGCCAGCAATTAAGGCTGTGACACCAGCAATAATCCATCCTACAGGCCCGAGTCCAATCATCCACGCCAGTGCCATTCTGGCGCCCATCCAAAGAGCTTGCCCAGCTAACCACGCAAACCGTCCTCCAAGTCGAGCAATCCATGCAATAACTTGACCGATAGGTGCGATGTTGCCCCAAAGAACTCGCCCGAAGAATGCTCCGTACCGCCCGAGGATGGGCATGATGCCCATAACGCTACGACCAACCCACATAAATGCTTGGCCGATTCGTAGGATGCCCGATACTCCGGGTATTCTCTGTAACAGAGCAACGGTTCTGCCCAATAGCCCGCCAAACATCCTGAGTTCTACTTCGCCGCGAACAAAAGCCGCGAACCAACGAACAGGACCAGCCAATGCACTGAGGGAACGCATCATCGTGCCAAGTCTAGCAACACCGGCCACGGTCTTATCCAGAATCGCTCCACCAAGCAGCAGTCCGCCAAACATGCCAATCCCTTTCATCCACCCGGGCATCTCCCATTTGAGTTCTTCCTTCGATTGGTGGGAAAATCCGAAGAATGCTTCGATTTTTGCTTTGTTGGTACTTATCCAGCTCTCTAAGCGTTGGAATTGTTCAATCGTGCCATCTGTAACAGATCGGATCACGGGAGCAACATTGTTTTGGAACCAATCAACTGCCGGAGAAACGGATTTTTTCAAACCGTCCCACACTGCTTTCGCGTAGGGACCAATTTGATCCCAGTTTTTATAGATCAGGTAGGCCGCGCCAGCGATACCGGCAATTCCAAGTGTCACACCTGCCGATACTCCCAGAACTGTTCGCAAGCCAATCTGTGCCGCTCCCAATGCTGTCCTTAAAGCACCAAAGGCAGCCACACCAACAAGGATTGCACCAGAAACTGCAATGAACGCGCTCGCTCCCCCAGCGACTGCAAACATAAACTTGCTGACTTGTGGGTGTTGTTCAAAATATTTGGTAAGACCAGCAATTGTGTTTGTTAACCCTTTGAAAAAGGTCGTTGCTGGTTGAAGTAACGGTGTTCCGATGGTAGTCAGAAATGTGTCCCATGCTTCTTTAGAAGTATCCAGCACTTGATTAAAGTTCTCCATTTGGAGAGCAACCTGCTCGTTTAGACCGAGTTGCCGCTCGAAGTTTTTGTAAATCTCCTCAAGAGAACCCTCACCTGTCCTCAAGAGAGTATAGGCTGTTCTGCCGCCCTGCTCGCCAAAAACCTTATGGAACAGCTTGATTACCTTGTCAGTTCCCATGCCTTGGTTGGCTAACTCGAACTGACGACTGATTTCCTCTTCGTCCCCCAAAACTGAATTGGTACCAACAGTTTTACGGAGTATTTTCGCAATTTCTTGGGCCGACTTAAGTTGTCCCCTTGAATCTTTTGAGTAATCAAGAAAAATGGATCGACCTTGTTTGTCGACCCATCCGACTTCTTCCATCATTTTTGTTTGCATTTTGGTCTGAGGAACCAAACGCTCCAGAAAGTTTCTCACGAATGTGCCAGCGCTTGCCCCTTCCGGTGTTTGGGTTCGAGCCAGCGCAACTAGCACCGATGAATCAAGAACCTGCTGTTCTTTACTTCGGCTTCCCCACATTTGAGAAGCCACGCCGCCCATGTTCCCAAGACCACGGTTGATGTCCTCTGCACTAGCGCTGGATGCAGCAGCTACCTTCGTCATGATGTCAGCGGCACTTAGCATCTGCTGACCCGTGAGCTGGAATCCGGCCCGTGTTTGAACCATGGCTTCAGCTGCGACAGTCGGAAGCATCTTGTTTAGTTGTGCGAATTTCAAGGTGGCCTCCGCTGCACCGTTTATGATGTCGGTATAGGCGACGCCGCCTTTTTGAAGTTCAAGGATTGCCTCTCCTGCGCCAAGGTTAGAGAAGGTGGTTTCCAGCCCGAGACGTGTCGATATGTCCTTGATCTCTTTCATTTGCTGGTTAATCATTGATGCTTTGGATGGGTCGAGCAAGTCTTTTCCAAAGGTCTGCGTTTTAATGGCCGTCATGACCTCTTGGAGGTTTCCAGCTTGGGTGACGGCTTCCTTTGCCGCATTAGCAATAGTATTAAAAGCCAAGACTCCGCCCGCAGCAAATGCTCCACCTGTCCAGGCCATGTTTTTAAGTGCGTTCATCTTTTTCTGGACATCTTCGGTTGCATTACGCATCAATCCAAATTGCCTGATGATGTTGTTTACCCCGTTGGAGACACGATCGGTTAGGCTAATGGCTATCGCAAGATCCAGCACTGTTCCCACGAATTTTCACCTCCTCAAAGTAAAAAGCACCCAAATAGTTTTGGGTGCAGAAACATCACTGAAATGTAATTTTCTTCATAGTGGAATCTATTTCATCCCTGATTGTCGGAAGCTCATTGTCCTTCCCTTCCAGGTCATCCCACATTTCTTTAATCAGATTCACTTGGATTTTCTGATAAACGTCGTTAAGTGAAAATATATTCTGCTTGTTTCCTCCTGAAACAGCTCCGATAGGAAATTGATCGTTTAGTGATTTTCTTTGGGTTTCAATCTTCTCCCTGATTTGTTGTGCAAAATCAGACCAAGCGTTTAAGTCTGTGTTTTTCTTTTGTTTATTATATTCAGCGTAAATTTGCGAATAGGTTAATTCTGCGAAGTCATAATATGGTTTGAGTTTTTTTGTTTCCTCTGGATCTGCAGGAAGTGGTTTATCCTCTTCCACGGTTACAGAACCTGCAGGGAGTGGATCAGTCTTCTCCTCCATTGCCGATTGATCTTGTAGGGTTTCATTGCTGGGCTGGACTGTTTCGATTGCAGTCTTTGACTGCTCGGCCTGACTATCGTCCGGTGTTGCGAGATTAAAGAAGGTTAAGCAAAGAGCAAACGAAACGACGGCTATGATGAAGGATTGCTTTCTCGTAATAGGACGTTGCCCATTCTTTAGATTCTTATTTGCCCATTTGGGGTTGATGCTGCCAATTAGACAAGAGATCGTGCCAACACAAAAGATAAATGCCAAAATGCCCCAGACTAAAGACATATTTTACTACCCCCTCTTGAAAAAATATTACACCACATGAGGTGGTTCTGAGACTTTTTGTATTCGACAAAAACTGACAAGTCCTCCTCAAACCATCAGCATTGATGCTTTCAGGAAGACCCCCGATTAAATGGTAATCGGGAGATGTTTTTCGTTCCACTCGTTAACCACAATTATGGTCGCCTGTAGCACTTCGTCATCCATGTCGAGTGCTTCAGTGAAGGTTATCCCAGCCCCAGAAGCCAGTGCGAGTTCTACTCGGTTACGGAACCAGGGCTGTTCAGCAAGTTTTTTGCCGCTTCAATTTTTTCCTGATCTTCCTTGCTGATCGATTTCATCTCCAATTCATTCCACTCTTGGTATGTGAACTGGTCCATAAATTCGTACACGCCAGCAAGATTAGTCGGAGTATCCACTTTTTCCCCGTCGATTGCTTCGATACTCACTATGGTCTGGACAGCGACTGATAACGCCATGCCACCAATGTTTTGCCCACCCTCACCAGCGCAGGCGGCCAACAGGTTCCGCTCGATGAAATGATGTTGTCCTTTCTTTTGGCGTAGGGTTACTTTTTTGCCAGTCGAGAGTGTGATTTCCATGGTTCATATCCTCCTTACTGAATCGGTACGCGGCGTGTGGCGTGCCAGTTAAGTGTATTGGTGACTGGTTTGTTGTTGCCGTCGTTGCTGCGTTTGTACCCATCAAATGTGACGTTCTCGTACTTGTACTTGCGGACGGTTCCATCTGCGTATGTTTCCGTGGTGAAGATGACAAAGGTGAGGGTGCCGCCAGTTTCCTCCTGGTACTTTATCTTCGCGTCCACAATGTCGTCGTAGGCAGTATTGATTGCCTGTCCGTCGATGCTACCTTTCCATCCAGTTTGCAACACATTGCGGTATTCCGTTTCCTCGCCAATCGGATACGTCTTGTCTTCCTCTGTGATTTCTTCGACGCTCCATTTCAGAATGTCGGGGGATTTTTGCAGGGCCTTACCGTCGGCATCCGTCAGAGCGATCACGAGTTTTTTTCCCATCAAAGCGTTGCGTGCCATTAATTACCCACCTCCACGTTCGTGCCGCCCATGAAGTTCAGCAGGATCCATTCGGCAGTGTTGTAGTGTTTCACCTTGACGTCCTGGACGAATTGATCGATGCTTGCGGCTGCACTGTTGAATTTGATTGAGTAAGCCTCGATCTTGCTTGTTTCTGTTTCTGGATTAGACGGCGTCACCATCTTGTCAAAGAAGGTACGAATGCGCCGCTCCGCGTCGTCCTTCATCTTCTTGGTCATGGCCTTACCCTGCCATGGGGCGGCAACGGCAGCCAGTTGCCTTTCAATCCAACTGTTCAGACGCCGCTTGTTGACCTTACGGTTTTCGTTGTCGGAGATTACATTCCCGTCCACGTCCGTTTTGGCCAGCGTGTAGTCGTTGTCCAGACGCCATGCGAGGGAACCGTCACCGGCTGCGGATGGCTTTAGCTGGAAGGCAGCGATCTGGTGCTCATACAGCGTCGTGTAGTCGTCGAAATCCAACTCTTTGTCAGTTCCGACGATCCATCCACATTCAACAGCGAGGCCGGAGTCTTCCACGTTTCCTTTGACGTGTACGATAGCCGAGAGGCAGGCTCCAGAGATGAGTTGTCCGGTTACGGAACGGTAATAGCCGAAAGCCATTTGACCGAAATCAGAGTCGTAGGTATTCCGATAAGCAACTGCGTCTGACACGTTCTGAGCCGTGTTGGTGCCAATGTACGTGTTGCAGTTGTATTTTTCGCCAAAGGCCAAGAGAGTAGGATCTACGGTAGGACTGGAGTAGTTGATGTGAGCGACATCCGAAACGATGTTGCCAACCAACTCCAGAAGCTTTTGCCCAGTGCGTTTGCCGGTTCCAGGGTCGTAAGTGCCAATTCGGTCGTTGTCTGTGACGGCGGCACCGTTGTCACCACCGGACAGCTGTGTTTTGGTTTTGACAGCCGGGCGTGCAAGATCGAACGAATCAGCTGACGACTGCAAGTCAGTCAAAACAAAATGCTCGCTGCTGGCGTTAACCACATTCACCGCATAGCGAGAATTTGCCGGGTCCATGCTGAGGTTGTCGTATGTTTCCGTGCCAAAATCAGACGTCAGGATCAACTTGAAAGTATTTGGTGCCGTTCCGTCCGCCACTTCGACCGTAAAGATGTTAGCGTACTCGCCTGGATACTTGGCCGAAACTTTCATCGTGTCGGCCGGAGATGCCTGACGGTCCTGCAGTGTCAAACTTGCAGTCGCATAACCGGCGCCAAGCACCCGGACAAACGCGGCTTTCTTGATCTTGGCGTGGTGCAGGTGGTCCAGCAACGCGTTACCAGCGTTTGGCTTTGTAGTCGGTCCCAAAACGGTCGCAGCAATTTCAGACAGCCTTTTCGTTGGTGTTTCGCTGATCAAGACATACTGGTTCACCGGCCCCCGGTCAAATTCACCGACAAAGCCGAGAACAAAGTCGCTCGTTTTTACTTCGTCGCTTTGAGGGACGGCCTGCTCGTTGATATACAGCCCCGGCGGGTAACCAGCCAGGGAGGTTACACCTCGCAAAATGGTCATTTCCTCAACCCCCTACTTTCGGATGGAATTTAGAAAGATCAACCGCGCTGACGATGTGCTCGGTGATCAGTTTGCCTGTGCACTGGTATGTTGCATCAACCTGGTATAAGTCTGGCTCTCCGCGCGGCGGATTCGGGGGAGCAGCCAGGAATATCTGCATCGTCTCCCCCCACTTGTCTCCTGGAATCGGAATCTCGTTTTCCGACTCGATGGAGGCCATGAATGCCGTCGCAAGTTGTTGCGCTTTTCCAGGTCGATCCGCAAAAAAAGAGACTTGGATAAGGTAGTCGAACAGGGCTGACTCCGTCCCAACGGTGAAAGTTCCGTTACCGTTGTCGATCAGTCCATGTGGTTCATACTCCCTCATCAGTCCCTTGTCCACGTTGCCGCTGACGTATGAGATGTTTGCGGCCGGCAGCGTCTTCTTCTTAAACTCGATTGGATTTGGAGTGTCATCGCGAACGACAAATTCCTTTCCGTGAACAGTCCGGATGGCTGACTGGATGGCCAGGTACGTACAGACCAACGGGTCGCGAATGGTCACAACCTCCTCAGCTCCTTTTGCAACTCCTTGGCAACTGCGTCTTTGATCGCCTCTTGAGACTCATGTAAAGCCGGCCGCAGAAAGGGGCGCGGTGGGATGTTTTTCGGGGCGTACCCAAACTCATGAGCCGCAGCGTAGTCACCTGGAGATCCTTTCCCTTTTCCGTCCTTCCCTGCCGCCACGCCGACGTACATTACACCATTGCTGTTCAATTGACTGTCATCCGTTGTGATCGCTTGACGGAGCAGCCCGGTATTTACCAGAGGGGAATCATCATTTCCACCAGCTCCCCAAGAGCCATGTTTTTTGAGGTATTTCTTTCCCGCACGAGTCAAGCCTCCTTTGACACTCATGTGTTTTCGTCGGACTGTTTCTGGCCTTAACTTGGCCCATGCAGGATAGGGGCCGAAACCGCTTTGATATGTCCCAAGCTTGCTTTTTGCCTTACCTGCAACAATGGCCGCCCCTCGTTTCAGACCACGTTTGGAGGCCGCGTCTACCTGGTTGGGGATCGACCGGAGAGCGCGAAAAAGTTCGTCAAATCCTGCCATCATTGCACCGCCCTTGCCTGGCATTCTTTGATAATGAGTTGGCCGGCCAAGGTGGCCGGCGCAACCAGGACGATGTTGTACCGCTTGCCGTTGTACTCAAGAATCCGCCCCTCTTGGATTTGCCGGTGCTCGGGTTCTGTACCATCCTCAATGGAGATAAAGTCCAGGGTTTCGATTGGGTTATCACCCAAGGGTGTCCCGTTCTCCTCCAGATCATGGCCGGTTACGACGATTTTGACTGTTTCCCTGATTGGATTGTCCTGTACCTGACCGTCATCGAGGATGGAGAGCCGATCGAGATTCATCGTGTCTGGCGCTGGAGTTTCAAGAACGGCCTCGATTTCGTAACCCTTGGACCGGATATGCTTGTCAATGATCTGTTTGACCTTGCTAGCTAATTTTCGTGCATCCATCAACCCCACACTCCAATCGGTCTGGTTACGGCGTTTTGATATCTGGCCTGCCGAGA
>NZ_HE978552.1:36634-45124 GCF_000311785.1 Brevibacillus massiliensis | reverse complement strand
GCCAGGCTCATACGAACCAATTGCTGTTTTTGAGCATCGGCAGAGAGGTCCAAGAAATCCTCCAGGCTGAGTGTCACACTCGGTTCGCTTTGCTGTTGAGAGTACGCTGGTGCATCCCCTACTTTCTCGAAGTCCTCATATGATTGGCCTGGGTGGATCATTTGGCGTGTAACAGGATGGATGAACGAGCAACCGGTATTAATTTTCAGCACGACTCATTCCCCCTTCAATTTAAGAGTGATAGAACTTGATCGTGCGGTACGGCGGGTTGTATGTTTTACCCGCGTCGTCGATCACCAACGGAGTTGCGATGGCAACTTGCTCCGTAGCAAAGTATTGCTTCGCGGAAGTGATCTTCATCGTACTCGGATCGAAATACGGCTCCGGTCCCTCGATCCCCATTGGGGAGCCGATACCCATGCGGGTTGCATTCACCTTACCGATCAGGATACGCTGATCGCCGGCCGCCCAAGGCGTGTTCATTTCGCCGATGTCCAGGCCATTGCGGTTTGCGAACCACATTTGTCCTTTCAGCAAGCTGGTTCCTTCCGGAGACGCCCATTTGTAGAACAATTCGGCGTTCTTGAAGTTGACCATCGCTTGCAGGCTTCCCAGGGCAAAATCAGGCGTCACATACCGCGGTGCGCTGCCCATGTAAGCTTTCTCGTAGTCGAGTTGTTCCAACAGCTTGTTGTAATACAAGGAGTTGCGACCGTTGTAGGCTGCCGGAACCGTCAGGTCGAAGAACGAAACGTTCGTCGCGTAGGAATAGGACAGAGTCGGGCGATTCGTGGTATCGACGCCGGAATCGGCAGTGAAGTAGAATTTCGCATTTTCGAAGTCGACCGCATAGTCGCCGTTGTTTACTACACCCTTCACCGGGTCCCATGTTCCGCGCTTCAGCGTGGTGGAGCCAACTTTGACCACGATGTCATTGACGATCGCCGTCTGCTTGCGGCCGAATTGATCCAGCCATACTTTCGTGCGCGGACGAACGATTGGCGGTACTTGAGCAAACGTCGAACCAGCAGTGTTCCCGCACAGTGCAGTCACGACGAACGCCGCATTGGAACCGGCAGGCACATTTACACCAGGATTGGCGGCGGTGATCTCGCTAGATGCCACAACCTCGTTGGTTACGACCTTCGCTTCGTACTCGTCGGCAACGTGGAGCATTTCGAGACTCAGTTTTTGGTCTTTCACACGTTGGAAACGAGCAGCGAGGTTTGCCAGGTTACGGGCCAGAGCGTCATAGTTCAACGGACCTGTTTGCAGTTCGTGCATCGCTTCTTTAGAAAGGATGGTGCCGCGTTTCAACCACTCAGCCCCAAACTCCAGGAAGAAGGTTTCGACGCCTTCGCTGGTGATGCCGTCGTATTCGCCGGTGACAAAATCATCCTGCGTGTACAGGTCATGACCTTGGAATTCAACCGGGATGCGGTAGGTGGAACCAGAGAACGGCTCGGCCATCACGAGCTGCGCGAACTTCAGGTCTTGCCACACCTGGTACATGAAGGCCCGCGAAATCAACGCGGCCTGTGCAAAGTCACCCGTGGAAGTCAATGCACTGTCGTTGATAGCGCCATCCTGGATTGCGCGCGCGGCATCCGTCAGTTCGCGCATATGACGGCGGTATTGATCATTGTTATCGCGCTCCATCTTCGACAGAATGCGTTCAAGGATTGCCGTATTCGCTTTACGAAGCTCCGGATCCACACGGAAATTCCGGTAAGTTGAGCGCAGGCGGTCGTCAAACGCAGCCATCAGGTTGTCCACGATCGGTTTCCACGGCTGTCCTTCTGCCCCTACAGTGACCTCGGGTACCAGTGTTTTCGCGCGGCCGGTCGTGGTAACACCCAATGCAGCAAGCTGGTTATTGACTTGCAACGAGTCAATGAACGCTTTCTCCGTCTCGATGAAGGTGGCCACTTCCGAGGCGTCGGTGATGGCAGCGCCTTTTTGCAGAAGGCCGTCCTTGATGTGTTTTTCGAAAGGCAGGGCATTTACGGCATCTGCGAGAGCCTGCTGTGCCTCACGCTTCTTCCGTTCAGCCTCCTCTTGGCGGGCCCGCTCCTCTTTCTCCTTACGCAACTGTTCCAATTCATCGGTCAGCGCTTGCTCTTTCTCCTTCGCGGCGATCGCTGCATCGCACAGCGCCATGTCGGCGTGGCCAGGGTTTGCTGCTTTCCATGCACGCAATTGTTCAAGGGTCATGCTAAAGAAGTTCATCTTGTCATCCTCCTTGGAAATGGAATCTAGTATCACGGCAATGGCCGCGTCTGTCAGTTCGATCGGGGCGGCAAACGCCTCCGGTTCTGCTGGGTTCAGCACAACGTCCCAAGTGTAGAGCGTCAATCTCCGGGCGACATTGACCTTGCGTCCGTTCACCTCGGCCGGAGCCATGTCGCCTGTCATGCGGTTGGAGAAACCAATCGGCAGGCCGGCGTCCAGCATAGCCTGAACTTGTCGGCCCATGTCCGTGGCCAGCGGTTTGTACTCGGCCCACACGACGCCTTGTTCGTCAATGCTTGCGTCGCGGAATACAACTGCTTGGTTTGGCACGCTGGAATCAAAAAGCACCCGGCCATCAGCGCCTCTGTAACTGCGCGGATGCGGGTGCTCTCCGGCATATGGGAAGCTGGATTTTTTCAGTTCATCAAGGGCTGCTTGGTAAACGGATCGTGGATACAATCGATTGTTTCCGTTGATGGCGTCCACTTTAGACACCGGCTGCCGATACCAACCGGTTGGGGCGCCGGCGGAATCGGTAATAGGGACAGCCCTAGACAAGCACAGCTCGCGTTGGTCTTCGCCGCTGTCTTTCAGAACGGTAAAACGCGGTTCAATCGAGTCTGTGGTGACTGTAACCGTTGCTTTATCGACAGTAAAACCAACACTAGGCTTTTCCTTCTCCTCTTCTTCTTCTTTGACCGCTTCCTCGATGCACCAAGCACTGAAATCTTCTCTTGCTCTCGCGTCAATAGCTTCGTAATAGATGCGCCGATCCACTTCCGTTAATGGAGTGTTGGCCAACTGTTTCTTGATTGCCAGTAGTGCTATGGCGCTTGTCGCTTCGAGAATCTGTTTCATCAAGGGATCGTCGGTTAAGGCGTCAGTTGTCGGTTCTTCACCGTTGTTCGGGGTAAAGCCAATGGCGAAGAACTGAAGATCAACAGGGTAGAGATATTCAATTGTCCGTTCCATGGTCTTCCTCCTTTCATTCGGCTTGGCGTTCATATTCGGTTCGCAAATGGCATCACCGCCTTTTAGGTTTCGAGAATGTTTTCCACTTCCGCTAGCACAAAGTCCCTTGTTTGCGCATCAGTTGTGGTTGTTGCTACATGATGCAAGATTCCTAAAATCCGTTTAAAAGCATCCGCTTCAGTGATTTTGACTTCGACAGATGGTGCATTGTTGTGGGCTCTCTCTTTCAGCTTGAGAAACGCTATGTTGTTTTCCAACGGTCCCGCTTCACAGGCAAATTTACATGATTCAAGCTGCTCAACAATTTCCTTTAACGTCATTCAATTCACCTCCTCACTTAATCAGATGGCAACAATGTACAACGACAACGTGGATGCGCTGGAATGGAAGGGTGCTCATCAATCTGGTAAACCGTCTGGTGCCTGCTTCTGCAGGTTGGGCAAGTACGGGCATCCAGGACAGCCGACCACTCCACACGGGAAAATCCGGCGTCGGCGTATATCTTCTTGGAGCTGCGGTTGTAGGCCCAGGCCAACTCTGTACGCGCGATCATCTCGGCGCGCGTTGGATTAACAATGACAGGTTCAATCTGCCGCATAAGACCGCGCCAACCGATGTTCTCCTCGAAGCCGTCAGCCAACACTTCGCGGATCTGCTGCCGGGTCGTCTCCTTGATGCCTCTGATTCGCTCTCCTGACGCTTCGAGCAAGTCATCCCGTATATCCGCTTTCACGATACGCGGTTTGACAGTCACTCCTGACTCAGAAGGATCTCCCGCTTTTTTGTCCGTAACGAGCTGCACGGCCCGCTCGGCTCCCATCATCCCGGACAGAGTCATCCACTTCACGATGCCGGCCTGATACTTCCCTTGTTCCTCGTCCCAAGCCTCATCCAAGATTGACAAAATCATGTCCTCAGAGTTGTCGAGGATGGCTGAGTCGGTAATGCCCGCATCATCGAGCTTGCTCATTTTGCTGTAGACGGAACGAAAAAAACGAAGGACTGTTTCCTTCGCTTTGTCTTCTAAGTTCTGAAACTCAGGCCGATCTTCGAGAACCACGTCGGTAACCGGATCCTGCTGGGTTACCTGTTCTCCCTGGGTGGGCGGCTGTTGCGTCTCCTTATTTTTTTGAGTCATGATCGCAGCTTGGGCTTTTTCTTCCTCGGCCATCCGAGCCATCTCCACCGGATCTTCGATGTCGAAGTCATCAGCGATCTCTTGAATACCTTTAAGGCGTGTAATCAGGCCAGCGTCAATAGCTTTGACGGTTCGGTTGAGGCGTTCTGTTGGCGTTTCATCGGACTTATCCGCCCACACAACGTCGTACGCCACGGATGACGGGTTAATCCCCTGCAGTAGTAGCTGCAGGTCAATCAGTCCCCGGAGTCCGGAAAACGGGCCAATGTCACCGTACTCCAAAACATCTGTCATATCGTCCAGAGACTGTAGGTATTGCGGGTACTGAATTTTGAGGATGTCCCGGTTGATGTTTTGCCCGGACGTCAGGATCGCCTTGGGCACGCCGAGATTCAGCCACAGCAGATCGTCGAAGTATTCAATGTCGCCCATTTCCGACAGGTTGGCGTCCGCTTGAAGCGCCTTGATTTCAGCCGTACCGAAGAAATCACTCAACAGGTGCGCGTTCTTCGTCGGGTTCCCTTTCTCATCGATCAATCGGTTCATCCGAGCATACTCCAGGGCATCTTTTGTCTCCGTTCCATCGGGTAGCTTATGAGCATTCTTTTGCACAGATCGGAATTCCCGTCGAATCGCCGCAGCGCGCTCCATCCGTTGCAGGATTTTGTAGGTTGCTCTCGCGGAAGCGTAATGGGATATGCCGTACATCTCTGTTTCGTCGCAGAGCCAGCGAATGTGATTCATCTGGTACAGAGCAAAGTCGGCGCGGGACGAACTCGGCGGGCCGATTTCCATCAACGTGTTTATCTGCGTGAGTGGATCAATCTGGCTGAAAGCGCGCTCCACGTCCGGGAATTCGCCATACTCATCGCTGTTTCGTTTCATCGTCAGTGCGGGTGCTCGCTTCACATCTAGGATCAACCTCGCTTCCAAATCGATGACGGGGTTGAGGAATAAATCTCCGTCTCGCAGTAACACCCGCAGGTACTCCTTGGTTTTGGAAGACAACTTGGTACGTCGCATGAAGTCGTCAATAACCTGCTGCGCGATATTTGCGCCTGGTGTCAGCCGCTTGGGAACGTTTTTACCGAGGCGCCTCTGCATTTGTCGGTATGCTTCGCTACCTTGTACGACCACTTTGAATCCGCCACGTGTTGCGTCCGCTGCCAAACGCAGGTTAGTCATTTTAAAACGGAGGTCTGTTTTGACCAGTTCTCGGACTTCACGAATGGTTGTGATGCGATCGGTAGCCACATTGAATTGGTCAAAGATGTACGTGGATGGAGATTCTGCATATGAAGTGTCCGGTCGTTCTTCGATCCTTTCCTTTGCTTTCGGTTGCAGATCAAAGTAGTCCAGGAGCCGCGTTTTCAGCTTTGAAACCAGTCCCAATCCATTTCACCTCCTTCGTCCAGTAAATCAAGTTGAGGCATGATCGCAAAACCAACGGGTTTGCTCTGCTTATCGTTACTAAACGCCCAGTTGGCCAATGCCAACGCCCAAAACTTGTCCCCGTGGTGTTTCTCGTTGCGCTCGACGCTGTACCGAAAAGCACCGGTGCTAGTCACTTCACGCTTGATCGCCACGATCTGCGAAATCAAGTCGCGGTCATTTGGGATTCGAATACCGGATCGTCCTTTTTCAAACTCCTTATGCAGAGCGATTGCCATGGATTCTTTATTGGCATTCGTGAACGGGATTGGCTCTACTTGGTTGCCGTATTTCTTTTTCAATCCTTCTGCCATCTGCATACCCAAACCTGTTTCGTCGATGCAAAGGCGGGTTGGTTTTGCTATATCCAGGAATCGACTTAACTCTCGCTCCTGCAGTTCGAAGTCGGATTGTTTGTATGTCTCCATCAGACGCAAGATTTTTCCGTTTCCGGTATCATCAAGAGCAATCAACTCTGATGCGTCTTTGCGACGTCCAACGTCATAGCCGCCGCCAAGGGAACCCATCGTCTTATGACGCAGGTCTTTAAAGTCTCTTGCCGTTAGGAATTCCTGCTCGCTTGGTTTTCCATCCTCGTTTCTCTCGTCGTCCATCACGCAGGCGTAGACCATGTTCAGGGGGAAATACGAGGTGCTGTCATCGATAAAGGCACATTCGAATTCCTGCTGGAACGACTCCAAATCCATCGCATTAAACAGTTCCAGCAGCTGCTCAGTCCCGAACTCTTCCACGCGCTGCAATGTTTGCATGCGCGGTGCTTCAACTCGCGCGCGTGCCACATCTTTGCACAAAAGAGAAAAGTCCCACCAGTAGATGGTGCGACGTTTGTAGTTCTTGTACTTTTTGTGTTCTGACCATATCTCGTAAAACTTCCCCACCTTCCCTAAAGGCGTGCTGATGAGGGTCAACGAGCCATGCTTAACGCGGGTAAGTACCGGTACAGCTGACGTGTAGACCACACTGTCCCACGAGCCGAAGAATGCGAACTCATCAAGTACAAGGTCAAGGACGTTGGTTGAACCCTTACCACGGATCGGGCCTTTCCCTTGGGCGATTATGCGTGTACCGGTCGACTGCCTGCCGGACTTACTGACAAACTCCAGCGATGTCTGATTGTCTACCAGCTTTCGCCGTTTGTAGTTGTCAGGCAAGGAATCGTAAATCTGTTTTGCATACCTGATCTTTTCTTTGGAATCGTCCTGTTTGTATGACGCAATGATACAGGTGTAGTCATCAAGATTCTGGCTGCGGGCCAATGCCCTAGCAGAAGACGCGAAAGACATTCCGGACTGCCGGTTTTTTAACCATATTTGGAATCTGTCTTGGGAATCGAGGAATTGTCTTTGATAATCCTCGAACACTAACCCGTCCGAACTCAACAGTTCCAAATAACCAGTCTCGGTTGCCAGCACTTCCAACAATTCTTTGCTGGTAATCTCCTTTGGGGTGATAATGGTTGGTCCTTGCTGCTTATTCACGATCAATCACCCTTCTTTGCGAAGCGCGCCGCAAACCGAGCTTGCACTTCCTCGGCTGATATTCCGATGTTCACCTGCACCTGCGGACCGTTATCCTTTACAGACTTTGGTGTCATCAAGAACTGCGTCAGGTCTATCCCCATATCTTTGGCCAGTTTTGTGGCTGCAAGTAAGGCCGGATGCGCCATTTTTTCTTTGTACGGCGTGCCATTGGCAGTAAACTTTGTTGTCTCCACGACAACACCCTCTTGCACGACCACTTCCAGCAGCCGTCCGATTTGAACGGCCATAGATCCAGCCACAGCCCCGACCTCATCTTTCAGTTCATCCAACTGCCCAGTACGGAAAGCCCGCTGCCACTTCTTGATATTCCGAAGTTCAGGTTTACACGGTTCTTTGTCCAGCACTCTACCCTTTATAAAGTCCTTACACGTTGCACGATGAGGGCAGTTACTGGTGCATGGTCTCACCGGTAGTTCGGATGAAAGGTACGTGCGAGTGCGTTTCTGTCTCTCTTCTACTTGTGCTTGGGCGACCTCCGTCAGTGCCTTCTTGACCTCTTGCTCGTATTCCTCGTTGGTGACAGTAACGAACTCTTCTTCAAACTCACCCGTAGGTTGTTGATCGATTAGCTGTTTTTCATCGTGCATTGTCATCACCACCTTTTTTAAGCAAATGAAAAAAGCCGCCATTCAGACGACTTGTTTATGTGAAGCTGATTTTTTCAACAGCGTTTTGCAGTTCTTCTTCACCAGGCTGAGTGTAGATCAGCGTTGTGTCTACCTTAGCGTGTCCCATGAGTTTTGCAACAATATCTATCCGCACGCCGCTTGCTACGAGATCGTGACCGTATGTATGACGCAGAACGTGTGGCGTAAGCCCCTCGACATTCGCTTTCTTGCCGATCGATACACAGAGGTTATAAAGGCCGTCATAGGTCAACTGCTCTGCCCTCTGGCTACGGAAAAGCCATGTACCTGTTGCGTTCTCGGTCACAAGGTATTCACCAAGACATTTTCGTAAATCGTTTGGGATCGGCACCACACGCCGCTTGTTCCCCTTACCAGCCCTCACCACGATGGACCCTTTTCGCTCGCTGATTAGTACATCCTCTGGACGCAGATTAATCATCTCCTCAGCGCGAAGGCCGGCCATGAGCAGCGTTAAGATGATTGCGCCATTCCGCTTGTTCTTCTCGTTGAGAGCAGTGCGAATGAC
>NZ_HE978552.1:35217-36390 GCF_000311785.1 Brevibacillus massiliensis | reverse complement strand
ACGGTACTTTTCGTTTTTGCTTAACCACTTCGGAGCTTCCTGTACCTGCTCAACCCGTTTGACATCAGCAAGAGGATTATGGGTTATGTACCCTTGCTTTTGCATCCAAACACAGAAAGCCTCTATCGTCGCCAAAGCCGTATTAATGGATGCAGGTTTCAACCCTTTCACGCCCTGCAGATACCGACGGTACTCCACAGCGTCGATGGACGTGATACTCCTCGGATCCATACAGTCGCTGTTTTTCTCCAGCCATTGAAAGAACTGATCCAGTTGTCTACGATAAGTTTTGATGGTGTTTTCACTCTTGCCTGTTGCCGTCAAGTGAGCAAAATACTCATTTAGCATACGATCACCCATTATCTTTTGAGTTTTTTAAGGGATAACGTGCTCAATAACCTCAGTAGTATGTAGACACATTATACCACACTCAAAAGATAATAGATATTATATTTTGTTATTTTGAGCCCTTAAAATTATCGACATCGGATGCTTCCGTAATGGCTTTTGAGCGCACAGTCAAACATACCCCTCTCGCCTTCTCTGAGCCTTTTCTAGCGTTTCTATCTTGTTGCCCAACCAACTATACCGCCGATAGAGTAAAACGCCTGTATTAGCTTCCTACGGCGTTGGTTGTGATCGTAGTTCCGGTTTCCAAACCGACTACGAACCTCCCTGATCTTCCCCTGGAGCTTCCTAACCTCATCGTCTGTATAGCACGCCACGTACTTATGCTGGCAGTGCGGGCAGACAAAGTACGACTTCTCTACTCCGTCAGATAGATGCTTTTGCTGAAGGTTATGGATCGTGAACTGTTCTTTGCATCCAGCATCACAGACAGTTGTGATCACCTCTATCTCTCCTTTCTCTGAAATAAAAAAATCACTCTCCATACGAGTGACGTGTCACGAGTATATATATCTTTTCTTTTACTTTCTTTTCTTTTGTGTAATTATTGCATGCAAAAACCGAGTTAATGTAAGCAGAAACCACAGTTAATGTACTACAGAAGAAAAGTACAGTGTGCTGTGAAGCCTTGATACATAAGGGTTTTTACGCTTGACTGTCCTCGGATTAGAGGACAGTCGTTTATCTGCTCTTGAAATCCTTCCAAACTAGTTGATAAAAGATAGTGAGGATGACACCGCAAATAAAGCCGGTTATCCAGGCCAC
>NZ_HE978552.1:26634-34467 GCF_000311785.1 Brevibacillus massiliensis | reverse complement strand
CCTCGACGTGGGCGCCGACAGTTCCACAGAACGGACAGTGAATGGTTGGGCCTTGTGTGTCCTCTCTGATCAGCAGAAACCCTTTCTCGCATTGGTGACATTGCCATTTTTCCAGCAACCGCATCGCCTCCAATAGAAAAACCGCCCGTATAAACGAGCGGCTGCTTTGCGCCGGGTGACCCCTTCCCATTTCGGACTCAAACCGCGAATCACTTACCAGGTTGTCGACCCCTACGACCGTTTCCGGTGGATTCGTAAACCTTATGGTACTCAGGCGCATTTTTGATGATGCAGACAAGGATTTGTACCTTGCATGAGCCTTTTGTGGTGGCCTTATTTTCTTGACAAGTGACCGGGTCTTAGCCAGCCTTTCACTTAACGTCAAGATTCAAAAGTTTGCCATTCCCTCGCGGTATCAAGTAACTGCGCACATTACCTGATTCAAAGAATGACCGCGCGTCTACCTATTTCGCCACTGCATCATGTCTATATGCCGGTCTCCCGCATCCCCAACTCCCGGCTTGTCCGTCGTCCCATAACGGAGTCCCCATATAAGCACGGCAGGTGATCTGGCACTCACCAGGCCCGTCATGCGCTGATTCGAGGGGCACCTGCAACCCACAAACTGTACCCAAGCCCGCCCCGCTATCCGGATTCCCCATGCGGTTTTGCAATCCATTCCCATCGCCAGGGCAACAACAACGATTTTCGGCTCGTGACACCTACTTCAACCGCGCAAAAGCTGTATGAAAGGCCCGCGGCTGCGCAGTCCCTTCAGGAAGGAAATCGTCATAAAAAAACCGTCCTGAGGCGGCTTTGATTTGATTTCCATGCTATAACTATACACCGGAAAAAGTCTCTCATCCTTTGAAGTCACTTTGTTTTCCCTTATTTATTTCCTTGACACTTTTGTTTTGATGATCGTATCAAGCCCAGTTGCAGCATCCTCCTGCATGTTTGGCATCAGGTGCCCGTACGTGTCCATGGTGATCGAAACGGAGGAATGACCGAGACGTTCAGATATGACTTTGATATGGACGCCCTGTTTGATCAGAAGGCTTGCATGCGTGTGCCGGAGATCGTGGAATGTAATCTTCGGCGCACCGGTCTTTTTAAGAAAGCTGTTCCAAACCTTCTGTATCGCTCTTTGTGTGACCGGGCCGCCAAACTGCGTGCAGACAACCAAATCGTTGTTCTGATAGGCCGGACCAAGGGCAACACGTTCCTCCATGATCATTTTGCGGTGTTCTTTTAGCACTTCAACCGTTTCCGGAGAGATGGCTACAGATCGAACGCTCTTTTTCGTCTTGGCACCCGCCTTGATCTCTCTGTGCCGGTTCACGGTCTGCTGAATGGTCAGATTACGTTTTTCAAAATCAATGTCGGACCAGCGTAAGCCTAGAATCTCTCCCTGCCGCATGCCGGTCATGACGGCCAAGTAAACCGCAATCCAGTAACGGCTGGCATACTTGGTCTTTTCCAGAAACTCGCTCACAAAATCCGGATCCCAGACAACCAGTTCCCTCCGTCTCGTTACCTGGGGTTTCTCAACCTTGTTCGCCACGTTTTTAGGTACAAGGTCTTTCATCTCAGCTGCATTCAGGGCGGCGTTCACTACCGAGAAGATCCGTTTCATTGTTGCAGCAGACAGACCCTTCTCATGCAGAGAATCAAGGAACATTTCAATGTCGTGCGCTGTCAGTTTAGCCAACGGTATATGGCCGAGTGCCGGAACGATGTGGGTCCTCATGTAGGATTCGTACAGCTCCAGCGTCTGTTCTCCTAGGTTGCGCTTGGTCTTAATCCAGTCCTGCAGGTAGTCTCGAAAAAGCATCTTACTCGGCTCGATGTATTCGCCTTTTTGATATGCTGCCATGGCCTCAATCATGGCTTTCTCGGCTTCTTTTTTTGTTTTGAACCCGCGCTTCGTGATCTTTTTCCGTTTCCCGTTCACGATCTCGCCGGTGTAAAACTGGTAGAACCATTTCTTATCACCTTTTGCCTTCTCGTTTTTATAAACCGGCATATGTATCTCCCTCCGCCATCAAATCGCGTGTCCTGTGCTGAATGGTCTTGCTCTGAGTGTCGTCGGTGCATACGGATCAGGCTCGACTATCCAGCGTTGATTTTTGTGCTCCATGAAGTACGTGTCTCTGTAGCTGTCGTACTGCACTACACGGATGACTGATCTCAAGAGGCGCGGAACAAAGATCCTACATTTCTTCCCTTTGTGCTGCTCCATGAACTCAACCTCCATTAGCATCAAATTAGCATCAAAATCGCATTTTCGAATAAAAAAAGCGGTAGAAAACCATTATTTAATAAGGATTCTACCACTATAGGCGCTACCCTTCAATAGTAATAACGTATTTCATTGATATTTTTTTTACTTGATCGATAACAGCTTCGAATCGTTGGTATTACTAGGCTCGTCCCGTATTGTGATATTTTTACAAGTCGCTCTGAATCTCAAATTATCGGATTTTTAGCATCATAAATAGCATCAAAAAAGCAGGACTACGCATCCTGCTTTTTGCCAAAAAACCAATCCAAGAAACTCTTCTTCGGTATCTTAATCCTGCGACCCACGCGCACAACATGGAACTGTCCAGAGTTGGCGAGGTCATACGCCTGAACCTGACCGACTCCTAGGAACTGCTGGATGTGCTTTACCTCCAAGACTTCCGGCAAGTCATCGCTCCTGACTTCATTTTTCACGTTGATCACCTCTCCTTTTTATTCGTATTTAAGATTCAGCACGTCCTATTACTCCTAGTTTTCTGACTTCACCACCTGAATGTCGAGTGCTAACGCTATCTTGTAAAACGCCTTCCACTTGATCTTGTAGTAAGTAAACTCACTGATTGGCGGGTTGAATCGCTGGTTGTAAATGTTGTAATCCGTGATGTATTCGCTGTCGGCTCCCATGTACCGTTCTTCAATCAGGAATCTCTCCATCCTTGGCAGACGCTTCACAGCACGCTCTACGCGCTCGCAGTAGGCTTTGCGTTTTTCCTGCTCGTCAACATTGTAAACGGCAATCCCGGCTGTCTGGTCGCTTATCTTGTTCGTCCTGCCGCCTTCTCGCGCCTCGTAGCTGGCTGTGGTTGCTGCTTCGCGTTCCTCGAAGATCAGGTATTTGTAGAGCCGGTATTTACTCAGCGCTGCCTCAACGGCCTTCTGTGTTTTCTTCCTATCCAGTTCCGGCAGGAAGTCATCCCCAAAACTCAGTTGCTGCATGGTGTCCCTCCCTTATGGTGGGGATTGCCCCGGACGGGCCGGGGCTTGTCTCTTCTAAAACGGTAGATCGTCGTCTGATGTGGGCCAAGTCTCATTTTCGGCTGCCGCCTGCAACGCATCTTCCTGGACGTTTTTCTTCTGGCGTCCACGGCGTTTTCGTTCCTGCTCAAGATCGGCGACTTTCTCGGGCACTTCGTCAGGCAGATCGTCCTCTTCTTTGGCTGCAGCTACATCGTCCAGACTCAACTGGTCGGAATCTACATCCACTGTGCCGTCACCATTAACCTTGTACTCCAGCCCTTCGTGGTCTTCCTCGTAAAACTCTTCGATGCTCATCTGTGACGGCTGCACGGTCATCTTTACATTGCGGCCGGCGAATTTGTACAACTCTTGCGCCTTTTCTTCGGAGTCACCTTTGATGGCAAACTTCATGACCGTCTTTTTGCTGTCGCGCTGGATATTCATAAACTCAGCGGTCGTTTCACCAGCAGCGCATCCTTCAATTTCAAACACGATGATGCTGCCAGCCAACTGATAGAGCTGGTTTGCGGCATTTTCACCGTCGTTCCCCTTGATCTCGAATTTCAAAACCTCTTTCTTGTCGTCCTTCTGCTGCATTTTGAAGAATACGTTCAATTCGGTTTTCATGGAATATTCTCTCCCTTGGATTTTATAATCAACTTCTGAGCCATTCTCCGCCTTTTCTAGCGGCTATACGCTCACTTTGGACTCGATGTACTGCTCAATCCGTAGAATGTCCTGACAAAGCTCTGATAAGGTCTGCGCGGTTGATTCCATCACCTTCATTTTGACCAGGTGTTTTACGGCTTGTCCGATATTCGAGAAGTAGCCATGCACTTTGTACAGTTCACGCTGGTGACTGTCTTGCTTGCCGGTATACTCCTTGACGATAAACTGCAGGCCGTCAGATTCGAGAAACAGATTTTCTTCTATTTGAACTTTCATTACTTCACCTCATTTCTTTTCTCCAGACAAAAGGCTTGCCTGGTATGCGGCAACTAGCATGGTTGCTTCCAGAGTCTCTCAAAGCGGCCTCGACTTGGTCAAACTGATGAGTCTCCACAAAATTACTCCTCAAAAGAAATATCGTGTTAAATCATCATCTGTCTAATCGCGCTCATCGCATCCTCTGCTGGCATGTCCTCCGAGAATATACCGTCCACATTATCCAAATTGATACGCATTGGTGTTTTCTGTCCCTTTGCACCTTTCCACTCAACTTCAATCAATTGCCCAAATCCGTTTCTGGTAAGCGATAAGCTTTCAACCACAAATTCTTGAATTGCGCCACTGCTGAAAACGATTGTGATCTTCTTCATCCGTTTCAACTCCTCCTCACAATTTCTCTTTTGTTAAATTACTCTCCAATATCCCACCAGTCTTTATATTCGGGCAGTGTACTTTTCAATGTCTCAATGATGTACGGAACTGGATCGCTGGTCGAACGAATGTGAATGTCAACCTTCTCTAAGGCTTCACGAAAACGTCTGGCTTCTTTTTCCGCCGCAACCGCCAGCTTAATCCAGTGCGGCAGCGCTTCGCGGGCCTCGGAGATGAAATGCAAATTATTTTCGGTTGTACCAACAACCACTCCCTTCGCTAGTTGAACAAAATCGCCATTCTTTCTCTGTACTTGCCACGGCCCCGGTGTAGCCGCCTCGCACATTGCCAAGTCTTTTTCCGCGTCACGCATTACTTATCACTCCTTTTGCCATCAAGAAAACTAAGCTTACTGCATGTGGTGCAGTAGTAAATGCGTAGTTTGTAGAGTGATCGATCTGATACTCCCCGTCGTCAAAGCTATATGCACCTCCGTAATATCCGCCGTTAAGTCCGTGGGAAAACTCCAGGCGAATCCCTTGCTTTTTCGCTTCTTCCACAAGCACGCCCATGCCTTCCCAGGTGGTGGAGAAGTGTGGAACTTCTTGCATTGTACCTTCCTGATCGGGAAACCACATTAACTTCCCGCCGATGAACTCCACTTCGTCCTCGGTTAATGCTTCCGCCACTTTCGCATCCAACTCACGTCCTGCTTGCATCATTGACCACCTCCAGCAGTTCAGGCTTATCGTAAACGTTACCGACGATTTCACACTGTTCAAAGTTCATTTCTGATGCCGTGAATAAGTCGCCATCGTACTCAAACATCCACGCACAATCATCTTGACTCCATACGACTACATGAGCGTATTTCTCGTCAAATGATAAACTTTCAAGCAGTATGTCTGATTCATAAATCTCCTTGCCGTTCTTGTCGAGGAGGCCGGTGTATCGTCGTAGGGTGCATCGTTCAAACGGACAATCTGCGTTAGGCGCTCCCCTCAGTACCTCAAACTTTTCCGCATCATTCTGACAACTGGACAAATCATAATATTCGATGCGCTTTTCCAACAAATCAATCGCTGCAACATCAACCATTTCCTTTTCTTCATGCAGCCACGCCTGGTACTTGATCTCACATCCTGCTTGCATCCCGTTCCCCTCCCCAATTCCAGAGTCCTTGCTGGCCCTTGGCTGGCACAGGTTCGATCTGTTTTACTTCTGCCATTTCCCAAGCGTACCGTCCAGGTGCAAACCATCCAAAGGAATCTTCTCGGAGGCTGACTCGTTTCGTTGCTCCGCCTTCCCCATTGAACAGAACAGGCATTCCGCTTTCGTAATCTTGTCCAATTGACCAGCAATAAGTAAGGTTTGCAAAAGCAACCACCGCGCCGGTTGGCAAGTCTTCCGGAAGATGATAACCATGTTCCCACAACGTCGAGGCAATCTTTGGATTTTTGCAGGCTTCCCGATCAATGTATTTCCCCGCATGTATCACCAGCGGCCCGCGATAACTCGTCTGCCATCCGCGCGTTTCAAAGCGTTTTTCACCGAGGGCGATCAGAGTCGCCCACGGCTGGTGTATTGTTATGGCTTTCAATCCGTTCCCTCCGTCTCTTTTCAAACTCGGCATTTGTCCAAAAAGTCAGCTCTTCAAGGTAAAATGCTTGGTGACAATGTGGGCATGTCGGCAGCATCTTCCGACCCCGGTATTGCTGTTCGAGCCTTTTGATAACTCGTAAGTGTGGTTTGTAACTGCGTATTTCTCGCGCTTGTTCGAGCAGACCTTTGATTTGGTCGCGTAGTTTCTCCGGCCTGGTTGCTAACTCAAGGATTGCATCGTAGGGGTCCACCCAAGCACCGCATGTACCGCAGTAGACTGCCCTGTTTTGCGGATCGACGACGAATTTTTTCTCGGTGCATTGGCATCGTTTATTGATGTTCCGATTGATACGTAGGACGTCTATGTCTACGATCTTATCCGGAAGCTTGTCCATCCATATCCCTCCCCACTGGGCACACACGTAATGTTTTGTTAAATCACCTTATTAATGTCCAGACAGCGACACTCCAAAAGGTCATGAAGATAAACCCGGCTGCAAAATCTATTAAGTTCGATTTATTTTTCACTTGTTACTCGCCCCCACCAGAAGCCGAATGTATAAGCGAGAAGCAGACACGCTATATAGAACATCGCTTCACCCCGTTTAACTCTTCGTGTGGTTTGTTAAGCATAACCACCAGGAATACCACGAAGGCATTTTTGGCAAGTTACGTTCGTCCGCCCGGAGTGTGGCAACCTGTTTTTTCGGACACCCACTTTCCGCCCGCAAATCGTTTTACCTTCCTCAATGACGGCGTGGACGGCGTGCGTAGATCCGATTTTAAACAACCCCAGTAATTTCATCTTCTCGGCCCCCTTTCCACAATTACCGTAGTGTTAAATCACTCCGACCACCAAGCGATGCAAGGAAACTCTTTTACATCATGAACCCACTCTCTTACGGTTGTAGTTTCGTATCCTACACCACTCCTGGAATCCACTTGAACCGGTTTGTCCATCGGATACTCGTCCACTTCATACTCAGCAAACTCTTCCTCACTTATACCGGTATACTGCTTATACCAAGCGATCACAGATTCTTTGTCGTACCCAACCACAACCTCATACCGATCAGGACCGATAGCGAAAGCTTTTAAATCCTTTGTTCTTTCGTTGACGATGGAATCAAGCCAATTGTTTATGTCTTCGCTTAATTGCTTGTTGGATGTAGCTTCTGCATATTTCCTCAGTGCTGCGAGGGCTGCACCGTCTTTATCTGGCCGTAGAACAAAGCAGCCGTCCACCAGTTCACCGTTCTCCTTCTTACGAACCTCGTACTTCACATACAAACCTTTGTTTTCCATCGTTCTTTCCTCCCCAGATTTCTTGGTAACATTCCCAGCAGCATTTCAATGTGTTGCCGTTTAGCTTATTCCGCATCTGTACGGCAGCGCTGTTTTTGCCGCACAGATCGCACAATATTCTGCCGCATTCGCAGGTTTTAGCCATGCCTTACCTCCCTACACATTGTGATAAGAAGAATATTTGGATCGCAAACCTAAACAACCTGACATATGATATAATTTTCCAAAAACCTAGAGAGGCGAATCTCATGTTAGATTTTCTTATTTATGCCAATTTTGTAGTCAGTGTTGTAACTTTAATTTATGTGATTAAGACTAGAAAACATTAACTCCTCCTTATCTCCC
>NZ_HE978552.1:24897-26163 GCF_000311785.1 Brevibacillus massiliensis | reverse complement strand
CGCTCCCTGATACAGATGATTCCATGTCAACTGGAACCACTTTTCATTTTTCGACTTCATGCGCTCTTCGTAAAACAGCCCGAGCTCCACTGCATCTTCCAGCCATGGCCGCTCTTGCAAGTCATCCATCCACTGCTGCTGAATTGCTTCCGACAACTCTTCTGTGATTAATGGTTGCGGATCAGCGCCATACATCCTTGCGATCCGTTCGTTCATTCGCTGCGCTTCCAGGACTGTCTCGAACAGTTGCATGCGGGCTTTTACGGTGAATGTCCCTTCCCCATAGCAAAGGACCTTGCCGTTTCTCATCCGGCCTGCTCTGTTGCGCGGGTCCTTGTACATGGCAATGATCGTATCCCGCAACTCGACATATGGCTCAAACCACGGCTTCTTCTTAGCTGTTTCCTTCGTGCTTTTGTCGATGGTTACTACCGGGCAGATGACGCAGCCAAATCTTGCCCCACACGCTTCTGCTGTTTCTCCCTTACCGGCTCTTCGCTTCGAGAGTCCGCATTCGCCTGTTGCGTCTTTGTAGAGTTGGCTAATCTCCTCTGCGTCGCCCCAAGGCGTTTTCCGCTCGGCAAGGTAGCTCCAAACATCCTCGACCGTAAACTCCACGATTGGCATGAAGGTTCGAATCGTTCGGCCTTTTTTTGTGACCTCTTCGCTGAAATATTTGCTGGCCAGATGCTTGTCGACGCTCTTTTCCCTCTCCTTTGACTCGGACCGTCTGGCTCCCAGGATTTTCAATGTTGGTCTGTATTCCTCTTCAAACTTCTCCATGGGTTCCAACTTCATTCGGTCCGTGCAGTACAACCTACCTTTTTTCGGGAGTGGGTATCCGAGTCCGAGAATAAGAAACAGGAGATTGTTCTTCATGTCCGCTTGAACCTCATGGATTTCAAACGGCAAGTTGTGTTTCTGAATCGTTTTCCGCATCCGTTTGAACTCACGCTGTTTGGTCGGGTCCGTTGTCAGATCCAATCCAGTCTGCGCTGATACTATGTGGATCTTACGTCTCCGCTTGTCTGGCGGCAGCATCATGACCCACCTCATAACCTCCGCAACCGTGACGGTTGAGTCCTTTCCGCCCGAGTAGGCGATATACCAGCAACCTTCATCGGTTGGATCGGTGTAGGCTCTTAAAAACTCTGCCGCTGGTTCAAGTGTTTTTTCCTGGTATCCCATGGGGATCACCCCCTGCTTTACATAATTGAGAGTTTGAAACTAAGAATGGGTGATCAAAACGGTTCGTACATCAAGTAG
>NZ_HE978552.1:21576-23970 GCF_000311785.1 Brevibacillus massiliensis | reverse complement strand
CGTCCATAAATTGTTCGGCGGTGTTGGAGATCGCTACCATCAGTAGATGCTCTTCCTTTCCTCCCAGCAATCAAGTCCTGATAATCCTCCAGGATGCATTTCCTTTGCCACTTCTGCCAATCTTCACAAGTCCATTCTTTTGTGCTCATCTTCCGTCCTCCCGTTCTCTTTCGAATCTTTCCTTTGCCAGCTCGGCCACTCGATCTTGAACAACCTTGATCCGATTCTTGCCGATGCCCTTTATTTCTCCCATGGCTTGTACGAAAAACGCCCATGTGTCCTTGTATCCGTCGAACAGTCCCCTTCGATATTCCCGGTCAAGCTTTTTCTGTAGGCTCATGTCTTCACCCGCTCTTGGTGCTGGATCAGCCAGTCAAGATACACCCGCGCCTTTTTCAGATCCTCTACACCGCCCTTATTGTTGCAGCGACTAAGATATTTCAAAACATTGCCGCGGCAGTATCCAGCAAACTCCTGTGGTGATAGTTTGGCCCGGAGATAATCGATTGTCTCGATACCACCGGCAGTATAGTGGTCTGGCGAATTTACAGGATCACCCATTATTCCATCCTCCTCCGCTTCTTTTTCCACTTCTTCCAGTTCTTCATCTGAGACTTATTTTTGCGAAAGTAAATCTTGCGCTGACGTTTTTCTTCTGACTTCGCCTTGAGTGACCGAGACCTCATGATCTCCCTGAGCGCCTTGCCTATCATTTCCGCAGTAACACGAAAGCCAGTGACCACCTTATACACATCTTCATCGCTCAGGTGGTCGATGTTGTGCCCTTGACTAGCCAAATATTGCCGAAACTCAGCTATAGCCTTTACCATCTCTTCGCTCATTTGGCCACCTTCTTCCGTTTCTTTTTCTCGGACGGGTTGAGGATGGATTGGATGACTTCTGCCTCATATTTGATGGTTGTCGTCGGCTCTCCGACTTCCTGCGAAAACTTTAATTCTCGCGCAATCTGCGCCAACACGAACGCATCCCTTACGTTATCGCTACTATGTTCAAAACCCCACTTTTTGAAGATCGGCAGCACCATCTCATCCTTCTTCGCGTTTCCTTTGCCAGTTGCGAACTTCTTCACGCTGGCTGGGCTGACTTCGGTGTAGGCAATGCCTCGTCGGAATAGCGCAACTCGCAGACCCCAACCTATACCGTATTGAACGCTAACGCCCTGCCCTTGTGCGCCAAATGCGAATCCCTCAATACAGACGATGTCATCAGGCTTAACAAAAGCCATCACCTCTCCAAGCAACGACGCCATGCGCTTTGGGTCTTGGCTGCCAACACCAGTCAACTCATTGGCACGCAGAACATCTCCCCACTCGCTTATTGCCACGAAACCAGTTCTGGTTGATGGATCGATTCCTACAAATCTCATTACCAATCACCTGCCCTCATATTTACTTTTGACCAGGGAACAAGCTCGCTGATCTCCATATAGTGAGGGCGCCGCTCCACTTCTGAGCGGTTGCTATCGCGCCTGGTGTAAAACATGATCGTTTCCTCCCGGATCGTCTCATGATGCGACTCGCAAAGAGTCACTAACGCCCATGACTTGGTAGCTGGTTGACGGCAGTCGGGATACTGGCATTTCATTGAGACACCACCTTTCCTGCTGCTTCCTCTCTGATTTGATTCATAATTTCCTTGAATCTATCCGACAGAAATGGCACATACATATCTGCAGGAACCCCGCAAGCAGACATCTCTTTCATCATGGTTCGGACGATGCTGTCAGCTTGGCGCAGGTGGTCGTACAAATTCAAGTCCAAACTTTCGTATATCTCCACCATTTCTTTCCGTTGATGGATTTGTTGTTCGCGCCGTTTTAGTTCCTGGCGGGCAGCCTTTTTGACCGACTGCGGACAATCCTCGTAGACGATAATTTGATAGAGTTGCTCATTGGTTGCAGCTGTAAGGTTCACGTTCTCACCTCTCAGTCATCGAGCCAATCCGACAGATCGACTTTCTTCTGTGGCTCCGGTTCCGGTTCTGGTTCTGGCTTTGGTGGATCAGGTTCAGGCGTTGACGGCTCCGGCTTCCGCTGTTGGTACTCCATCACACCCGCAGCGACAAAGTCGTATTTCTGCATCAACTCTGCCTTGGTTCGTTCGTCGATCAGAGGATGGTCCAGTTCCTTCGCTTTTTCTAAGAGCCAATCAAGTGATCTGAAATATTGCTCGTCGTTTTCTATTCGCCTCATGGCAGCAACCACGCTATCACTCGTATTGATGCCGCGACCACCATACCGACAAAGCAAAAGATGAGGGTCCATATGATGGTGTGGGCAAGTAACCTTCCAATGTTCAAGTCAAGCTACCTCCTTCCCAGTTCCTCGAACCTCTGTATCCATCCCTTGAAAAGCAACCGAAACTCATTCACCCC
>NZ_HE978552.1:7517-21107 GCF_000311785.1 Brevibacillus massiliensis | reverse complement strand
GGGCGACCGGCTAGTACATACAACCAGCCACGCCAAAGGCCTTTTGCCCATTCGTCGAATTGGTTGAAGCCAGTTAAGACAAACTCTGCTTTTTTCGTCAGGTGCTCAAAGTATCGCTCCTTGTTTTCTCGGAAGCTACTCATCTTCCCAACTTCCCGCGGCCGTAACTCAGATACAAGTTGTTCGACGGCAGCGAAGTACTCCTCGTCCGATTCAAAATCTTCTCTCGACAATTCCATGATCTTCGCACCGGCTGCTGCACCTCTCCTGCGGATTGCCCTTGATCGGACGATTTGGGCATAGTGATCAATATTTGCAGCGGTAGGACATGATTTTCCAAGTTCGATCAGATATGATACGCCGCCCATGTCGTTTACGCGATTGAACTTCTGATACTCGTCGGTTACCGTAACCACGTCCACCGGTTTGTTTTGGTCGTGCAGGTATTTCATGACTTCGAAAATCTTCTGGTGACGATCGACAAAGAAATCTCTTGGTTCAAGGAACATGATACGATCCAGTGCATTTTGGTCGAGGAATATAGCTCCAAGAACGGATTGCTCTGCGGCTATATCAGCAATATCAACTCCAATCGAAGTCATTTTCATCATTCCCTTCTTCTACCCACCTACGGAAAGCTATCTCTTTATCTCTTGGATCAGCTTTTTTCTTATGAGGGGCCTGGTTTAAATACTCATCAAATTTTGATGGTCGAAATAAGGTGCTCGGTCGTAGATATTCGCACATTTTCTCGTCTTCCAGCCAATGGCTACACTTGACATCGATCACGTAATAAAAGTCATCAATGGTTCTGCCTTCTGACAATCTGCCGTTAATCAGTTTCTTATTGGCTTCTGATTTTGCGGAGTAATTTTTTCCGGTTTTTTTGTTCAGGTAACCAATGATCTGCTCATATATGTTTGTTTCTTTTACTTTCTTTTCTTTTACTTTCTTTTGTGGTGTTTCTGCTGGCAATAACTCCAGTTGAACGGGATTATCGTCATCATTATCGTGGTTATTGTCAGCATTAACTGAATCGATTAGCAGAAATTCTGGTTTGATCACGATACCTTTACGTCTGCTTGTTGCAAGTAGGAATCGCTTTTGAAATCCCTTGGAAGTGAGGATTCCGTAGCTTTTGTACAGCTCCCGACTAAAGAATCCCCACTTCAAACACTCCTCAACAACTTCATCTACAAGCTCTACAGACTCATTCACTTTCATGGAGAAGACATGCCTCTCTCTTTCCCCCCATTGATAGAAGTAGCCGTTTTTGTATATCTCCATCATTAGGCGGATCAAAATCCCAAACCCTCGCATGCCATGCTTAGCGACAACCATGATCACTTTCTCGTCCTGATCGATATCTACGTCTAATGGGAAGTATTCAAGCCCTTCTTTTGTCGGCCTGGCCAATTACATCACCCACTTTTTATTCGCGGCCACCACCGGAAGATTATCTCTGTAATGTCGCTTACGATTCTATGAGGTTCATCGACTATTTCCGATCCTGAATAACGCAGCAGAAGATAACCCTGTTTTGCTATGAACCGTTCCCGCTCCTTATCTCTTGCCACTTGTTCCTTTGACTTTTCATGCCAGTCATGACCATCGCATTCTACAACGATAGAGAGTTCTTTCGATTCGTTTGAAGAGTGTTTAGGTTTGAACTTGATCAGAAAATCAACTGTATATGTGCCGATTTTGAATTGTGGATAGATCAAGAGGTTCATGGCACCGAATGCGAAAAGAAGATCTCTCATGCCGATATAAGCGATTTTTTCAATTGGCGATTTGCAAAATTTCTCAGCAGCGCTAATTTCGAGGTTTGCAAGTTCAATTCGAGATTGAATCCTTTCTTCTGCTACCTCTTCCCAAGACATCTTGCTCACCTCACCCCCTCATAGTTTCTTCTCTGCTTCCAGGTACTTGATAATCCGCTCGGCCAGGTCAGCGCCGTCCGCTTGGTCGTCTCCAGTGCTTGGAGTATGCGTCCATTGCTCATATATCTGTTGGATGCCTTGTTTGAGGCGTTCTGCAGGGGATTGCTCGACGGTGTAGCCGTTGACGAGGGCAGACATGTATTCAAAAGGCTTTGATCGTGCGTAACTTGCAAGAATACGCCCGCTGGTAGTCCTATCATCAAAACCATCAATATTGAGGAAGTGC
The DNA here is from genome assembly GCF_000311785.1 of Brevibacillus massiliensis. GTDB lineage: Bacteria > Bacillota > Bacilli > Brevibacillales > Brevibacillaceae > Brevibacillus_C > Brevibacillus_C massiliensis. The sequence goes on along the minus strand of NZ_HE978552.1, from coordinate 18,938 downwards.
AGATATATATCATCGCCGAATGGATTCCAAGCATTTTTGCACTCTTCAATCGCCTCGGCCACTTCCCGGGGGAGAGAAACCTTTTCCCCAGCAGCCATTTTGTTGATCTCTTCCTGAATCCGCTTGTTTTCCGCACGGATCACGTTCAGTTCGTTACGCAGCTTGTTGTACTCGGCTTCGGAGTACATCCTTTCAGCTGGAAGTACCACTGCGTATTCCGCCGGTACCTCCAAACCTGAGTGTGGACCTTCAATCACCTGATATGGTCTGTTAAGCTCCAAAAAGCTGCCTGGCCGAACCCTTGCGACCATGACTGTACCCTTTGAGATATGAACAGAAGCAGTACGCAAATTTTTTATGAGCCGTATCTTGAACACTCAAACCACCTCGATTTCGTAATGTTTCCCCTCTTCCAAACCTTTACGCTTCAACGCCTGCTTCACGGTCATTTCAGCCAGTGCAGGCAGGTTGTTTCGCTTTGATAGGTGTGTTAGGTATATCCGCTCCCCTCGCCCTTGTATAAGGCTCCCAAGAGTCACAGCGACCTGTTCATTTGACAGGTGCCCAATGTCTGAGAGGATGCGGGACTTCACGCTGTCAGGATAGGGGCCCGCTTCGACCATGGACGGATCGTGATTTGCCTCGATGACATAAATGTCGCTGCCGGCCATTGTCTCCAACATCTCGGGGTCAACCTTGCCTGTGTCCAAGCAGATGCTTGCTTTCCTTTCCCCGGCCGTCACCGTGTAGCCGACCGGCTCGTAGGCGTCATGGTATGTTTTAAATGCTGTGACCGTGAATCCATTCGGATCAAAGAAGCAGGGGCCTTTGCCAACCTCGACCAGTCCGTCTTTTTCCTCTGGCTCCGCGATACACTTCCACTCGCCGTATGTGGCGTATACCGGAATAAGGTACTTGGCAGCGAGAGGCAGCCCCTTAATGTGGTCTGAGTGGGCATGTGTCACGAATATTGCCGCGATCTCATCTGGCCGAATACCAACCTCCAGCAGCCGCTTCTCAATCTTGGTCTTGGCTATGCCCGCGTCAATCAGTATCGTTGTTTGTCCGGACCGGACGGCGACGCAATTTCCGTCCGATCCGGAAGCTAGAATGTTTACTTCCATCCCTGCCCTCCTTGATCTCGTCGTCACACCGAACGCAGATTTCCAAGCCCCGAAAGTAATGCTCCCTTCCAGGATTCATCTCGCGTCCGCAGAGTTGACATTCTGGATCCCTGCGGTAGACCTCTACTTTGTACATGAGCGTCACCTACCAAATATCTGCGGAATTATCGGGATAGCCTGGAATTCTCTTTACAAAATGGCATCAGTCCTTAAACTTGCTATACAGCGCATACCATGCACCTTCGATCTCCTGGGCTTTCGGTAAATCCGAAGTGTCAATGATCGTTTCAATTACAGTTCCATCTTTGCGCTTTAGAAAGATAGCGGTAACTCCTTCGCGGATCTCGTAATCGTTTTTCATAGCAAATCATCATCCGTACTTTGTGCTGCCTTACGTGCTTCAATCTCTAAATCCATGATCTTGAGCAGACCCATCATCTCTGCTAGTGTGGGCTTGTCCCCTTTGGGCTTGGCATGCTCTGCAATGTACGCGCTCATCTGATCGGGGTCAGTGATACCAAGCTGCGCGAACTTCTTCTTCATCTCGGCGCGTGCTTTCTTCATCTTGGCCGCTTCGTCATCTTCGGCTGGCTGCTTCGGTACATCTATCACTTCTGCTTGTGGCGTGATGTCTTTGCGTTGCGGCTGGTATTCAGGGATGTTGTCAACCGATGATCCTGATTGGAAATGCTCGTCCTCTGCCACCTCAATGCCGAACTGCCGCTTGAAAGCCCGCTTAATCGCGTGTTTGACGATCATGTCGTCGAAGTAGTCCTTCCACATCTGACCGTTGCGGCCTTTGAGCAGGTGTTCAACCTGATCATTAGTGATGACCACCGCAATGTTCGGCGCACCCTCGCGATAAGCAACGCAGTAGGCTCCAATCGTCTTTCCGCGCTGCATTGACGTGATACGGTGTTTCGGCTCCCCAGTGACGACATCGATTTCAAACTCGTCGTTTTCCTTGACCTCAGAGGCGATGAAGCCCTTGTACTGCGGGTGGCGTTTGGCGAGGGCGACGATACCCTCGACAGCGATCTGGATGCTCATAACAGGGCCGTCTTTGCCGTTGTACACGATGCAGTAGACCTGGTTGAGGAAAGGATTAAGTCCGCTGCGCGCGCAAGTCTGAACGAACAGAGCGAACTGCTCATTGGTTGTGCCGCGGGCGATTGTCGCTTTCAACGTGTCCAGCTCAGATTGTGTAAAACTGCCGACAACTGCGTTTGTATCGATGGCCTGAACCGCTGTGGAATTTGTCATTTCTTCGTTGCCCCTTTCAGCTGTTTTTTGCATTCATCACATACCGCAATGGAATTTTGCCCCACCGAAACGCTAGTCAAGATTTCTTGTGCAACACCTTTGCAAAGAGCGCAGCCACCGTGTTTAGGCATTGAACATACCCCCTGCTGCTCGTTTCAAGTTATCCTTGTCCTTCACGATAATGTCCACGCAATGGGTGCAGATCGCTTTCTGTGGATACAGGTTTGTCATGGGAGTATCTATATTGCCGCAGAGAGAGCAGCCTGGGGAATATTCACTCAATACGACATTTTCGCCGTCTACATAAACCTCCAGGGGCGTTCCAGGTTTCCACCGGAATGTGTCCCGTAACTCCTTTGGCAAAACGATTCGTCCCAAATGGTATATCTTCCGAACTATGCCAGTGGCTTTCATTCCGCTTCATCCTCCATTTCGATTTTCAAGTCCTGTCCAGCTACAACCCGGCACATGATCAGTTGTCCATTCGGCTGCGTAAATCGCGTGATGCTCTCTGCGTTGTCCACGAAGCACGGTGCCACAATCCCGCTTTGCTGACTCAACACATCCCGCAACTCCAGTCCAGCTCGGATGCTCTCAGACAGCGACAGCTTCCGATATGGCTTGCCGTCCATCTCTATTTCAAAGTCGGGCTTCAACTCACCGTCTGTTTTGTTTTGCTTGAACAGGCGAATGGAGAGTGTCGTGAAAAGGTCTTGCACTTTGGCCGCTTGCAGTTCCGCTTCCTTGGCCAGAAACGCCTTGATTGCATCCAGGATGAAAACAGATTCGTTACGACTGGCCAGCGTAGCTGCCTCGTCGGCTTTGGCTTTCTCAATCTCTTCTTGCAGGCCTTGAACGTTTTTCAGGCGGTAGATTGCATCCTCCAGAGCGTCACGTTTACGCTCCAATTCCCGAATGTTCTCCAACTGTTCGGAAACGTCGATATATTCAAGTGTTGCAAGTTGTGCTTCCAGCTCTTTGCGCTCCAACACGGTCTTGTCGTAATCAGCTTTGAACTGATCAATGCGCTTCTGCTTGTCAGCCTCTGCGTTGGCCTTCGCATCTCCCTGGAGCACTTGTCCACATGTTCGGCAGGTGTCCTTGATAGGCTCGTCTTTCAACGCGGCAAACTGTGCTTTCATACGATCTCGTTGTTCCAACAACGATTTGATCCGGGCTTGCAAGGTATTGATTTTGCGGTTGTTCTCATCGGCTGACCCTGTCATCTTTTCAATTTCTTTGATCTTCTCGTACAACTTGGTACTCTCGGCCTTTGTAGCCTCGATATCAATGTCTTCCTGCGGCAACCTCTCCAATTGTTCCAGCAGTGTCTTGGTGCGGCTCTGCGCTGCTATGTACTGCTTGTCCTGCTTGTTTTTGTTGTCGCGATGGATTTTCTCCAGGTCTGCCAGTGAGTGCTTTTTGAGCAGTTCTGCCAGCTTGTCCGCCTGTGCTGCAGGCAGTTGGGCAAACACCTCTCTGTTGGCCGGTGCCGTGACATATTGGAGAATGAGTTTGCGCTGCGTCTCCCAGTGCAGCGAAGGAAAGTATGATGGATTGAACAGCGACAGGAACAGGTCTTTGTCAAACAGGGATTGTACCAGTTGATCAAACTCCGTGGCCTTGCTCGGTACCTCGTTGATCCAATATTGGACTTTTCCTTTTGCGATGCCGCGCCCTAGGAGGATTTGCTTGTCGTCAACGCTTAGAAGCAGTTCTGCCTTCACTTCGTCGAAGTCGTATCCGATCGGTGTAGGGTCGATCTTGCTTCCGAAAGTATCTGTGCCGTATAATGTCCAAGAGACAGCTTCGGGAATACTCGACTTACCTTTCGCATTGTCCCCTGTGATTCTGGTGAGGTCGCCAAACTCTACAACCAGATCGCGGTGGGACTTGTAATTTTTTAGGGTAAGTTTTTGGAATAAAATCTTCATTTTTCCTCCAATCTCAGCGGTTGCTGCCTTTCCATTAACAACCTCTTGAACTTTTCAAGAAGCCTAATCTCTTTTTCTAGGTCAGCTACCATCTGTCGCTTTAGCTCCAAAAATTTTTGAATGTTGGCAAGTGACGACGTGCTGTATGGATGCTTACTCATTTTCACCAACCTTTTACTGGAAAATGTTCATTTAGGAAATCCCGTAGCGCTTCAATTCGATCTAGGCCGACGATTGTGAATGCTTTTGGTGGTAAATATGCTCCCTCGTCTATCCCTCCATCTTCAAAGAATTTCAGAACGCGCTGGCCGTCTGTAAGCACCGTCTGCATCGTATCAAGAGCCAGTGACTTTACATCTTTTCTCAACTTGTTCACCTCCTTTCAGGTATTCAAGAGTCCAGCAGCTTCCATGTCGCGCTCCAACTCGGACATTTCCTTGTGAAGCCAACGCCGACCGTCATCACTGACCTGACCGTAGAGATAGATTTCCAACAGACGCAGGTAGTGATCGTGTGCTGCTTGATGTTCGGCTGTTAGTTGCGGCATTTTCCCGTCACCTCCCTTCCGGAAAGAAATACTCGTCGATCAGCCGCTGTATTTTTTGATAAGCTTGGTCTGACGTTACCTGTCCTTTCTCGATCAGCTTGGTGATGTTTTTCAAACTGGCTTCAAATGTACGTTTGCTCATTGGCTGATCCGGTTTACGGTAGTCGGAAAGATGGATGATCATGATTTGTCACCCTCTTTGATCAAAACGGCTTATTCTGCTATCCGGCGATAAAACCAACTGTTAAAAGTTGCTCTCCGCCGCCTTTTACAGACGCTTTCTTTATCACTCTGCCCTCTTCCAATAGTCGATTAAGAAATCTCAGATTGTCTTCGAAGTCGTCAGACATAACGTTAAGTTCAATCTCTTTGTCGTCGAATTCGGCACCGTATTCAGCGTAATTATTTGCTTCAGCGATTGCCTTCGGCGAAGCGAAACCGCTATTGAACCAAGCAGTGTAGCTGCCGTCTTTTTCCGAGATGGCAATAAAAATTTGACATTCGGAGATCAGCTTGCTGAAAGTGTGATCTCTCAGACTGAACGAAAAATCCGCTTCACCCATCTTCACAACTAAGGTGTCTCCCTCTTCGCCGCCTTCCAAATATTCAACATCTACGTCAACCTTTGAGATACCGATAAATGGATCCACCCACTTTTCCAAGTTGAATTCCAAACTGCAAGTGACTCCGAACTTTTTCATCACTTCAAACAGGTGGAAGATTTCACCGGCGTTAGAATCAATCATTTTGATTGTTTGCATGTTGTACCACTCCTTCTTTCATGGCGCTATTCCTCATTCGCTCCACTTGTTTTTCGCTTTTTGAACGCTTCGATTATGGCTTGTCTGCCGGACTCGTAATACCTGAAACTTGGAACCTGCTTTGAACTGTACGGGGACTTGTCCAACACTTCTATTCCGTACTCGGGTGTTTTTAGATCGTGCTCGTTAGCGATACGGCCAACCATTTGTTTGGATATGCCTAACTCTTTGCCAATCTGTTCTGCTGTGTATGTCTTTTGAACCTCCGGTCGGTATTCTATGGGCTTGTCCGTCAGGACTTCCAAGGCGTTGATATCAAGCAACTCAACCGACTGCGGAGAAAGTGTCTTTCCATCCTTGGACTTGAGTATCAGCATTGCCTGCCGTGTCCGTGCATTCAGCAATCGCGCTTCTGCATTCATCCTCTTGATTTCAAGTTCCATCTGCTTGTAGTCGGTAGAAGCAACAATAGCGACCTCCCCTTTACGCAGACTTTTCAGGATCTTGCGAACCCATGAACGGAATTCTGCTGCTTTTTCCGTTTTTGCTAACATGGTGGCTTCGTAAATGCCATCCTCATTGAAAACCCTTGTGTTATAAAGCTTCCCGTCAGTACCCGTCAGTTTGACGGTAACTGAAAACTCCTCATTTTTCAGTTGAGGATTGCGCTCAACAAGTTTATCCATCCCTTTTTGCGGATCAGCGTAACCAATAGCTCTTCCGAGTTGGCGGGAGGTCATGAATACGTCGCCGCTTTCGTTTTGCCAGAAGTCGCATTGCGCGTTTCCAAACAAAGCTGTTTTTGCTAAAGTTAGTTTCATCAGTCACCATCCTTTTCTGTCACCCTGCTTTTTTGTCATTTGACACATCATCGACAAAAATAATAAAATCAAAAACCTTTTTTCCAAAAAAACCAAGAAGCCCACTCCATACAACTCCACTTGGAGGCCTTTTGTTGTTTAGCACACGTGATAAACATGAAGGTGATACTCCAACTTTCGCAGCCATCGCGGTTGTATTAAGCCCCTTTCGGCGCATATAATTAACGAGTTTCTCGGTGTCCAGGATTGCGCTCTTCACCTTTAATTCACCTCCTTTGTGCTATTTGACACAATTTGATTATACGATTTTCGTGTCATATGACAAAACCTCAAAAATAGCCGTATTCGTTCAAAATCGAACGTATTTTCTCATTTTTGTCATTTGTCACAGCGATACTCATATTATCTTTGCATTTTGACAAAATGCATGTATAATGAGTGTGTCAATTGGCAAATATACTTCTGGAAAAGTATAATGAATGGAGTTGTTTTTATGAACGAATTTGGGCGTTATATTAAACAAATTCGCGAATCAAAAAACTTAACTTTAACTTACGTAGCTGAGCAAATAGGAATTGACCATTCACATTTATCGAGGATTGAAAATGGAGAGAGAAACGCTCCTAAGGCCCCTACAATACGAAAATTAGCCAAAGTACTCGGTGTTTCGTTTTTAGAATTGATGGAAAAGGCTGGTCATTGGGAGAAATTAGATGAAGAGGAAAAACGTCAACTCGCCGAGATATATGCCAACGAAGATGTTGTCGAAACGAAAATACTCAGGCTGCTAAGGGGATTAGCGAATGATGAAGGGAAGTTCCCAGGCAATCTGCATAAAGATATTTTTGCTATTTTCGGTGGATATCTGCCTTTGGGTTCAGCTACAAACAAATTCGATCATTGGTATCTCTACGACTACCTAAACGCTGATCCAGACGATTTAAGTGAATCGGACGCAGAATATGCGTATGAAGAATTCAATAAAAACTATAATTTCATCACGATTAAAAAAGGAATTCAAAATCTAGATGATCTTATATTAAGCAAAAAATCATTAGAAGAGTTTTTAGCCGAGTTAGAAAGCTTATACAAAAAACAAAACTTAAAAAACCCCTTCTCAGATGAATCCGAGAAAGAGTTTCTGGCCGAGATCGATTTATCTGATGAGGAGTTGATGCAGCGGTATAAGGTTATGGTTGATGGTCGTGAACTGACTGAGAAGGAATGGAAGAAGTTGCTGGCTTTTCTGCGTATGGAACGGGATCTTGATTAATTCCTATTTTTTTGCGCAGATTTACTCCTAGCAACGTAGACAGCTTGTCTAAATCAACTACTTTTCGTTCGATGCCAACCACCCGCCTTGACTTATGTAAGATTTCTCCATGTTAATATCAAGCTAAATTATAACACAAATTCGCGAACGTTTGTTTCCATTCTTACAAAAAAGAACAATTGTTTTTAACATGATCAAATATTCTATTATTTTCACGCAAAAGAAACTATGATATGATGCATCCGATGTCACCACCCTTTTTGAAAATTTAAGAGGATGAGAACCTATGGCGCTTTTCACCCGTGGGAAGTGCCTATTGAAACCACTGCTGGATCGCATCGGCATTAGTCAGGCTGAATTGGCCCGAAGGACAGGTATCTCTGAGCGAATGATCTCGTACTACGTTAAGGACCAGAAACCTATGTCCGCTGATGCTATGTACACCATTTCGCGTGTTCTTAACTGCCGAATGGAAGACCTCTATCAGTGGGTTAAGTCTCGATAGGCGCTGCAGAGAAATTTGCTCTGCACTCCCCTGGGGTAAATCTGAAGCTATAGGTTCAGATATGGATAGTACTTCCATTGTAATCCTTTCCAATAAAAAATACATTGGTAAATTCAACCATATTAAACAAATTGGGCTCCAAGTCTCTTGACAGGAGCCTTTACATTTGCCAAAAGTCATCTTGCTTTACAGTTGGATCGACCTTCCGAAGCGCGTTCAAAACCTTCTTCATCGTCCTTCCGTTTGGGATCCGATCGTCTTTGTTTGTCAAGTCGCTGATCGTATTTTCGCTTACCTTTGATTCTTTCGCGAGCCAGGCCTGAGAAATTCCTCTTTTGTCGAGCCACTTCCCGAGTTTTGTCCTTTTCTTGCCTAATCCGAACATTTTAAGATCACCTCAGATACAGCCATGTCCAAATATCCAAAAAAATATACATGATCCTCCAAATGAATTTGGAATATTGTACAATCCCTGCTGCATCAATTTGAAACACGTGCAGCTACACGGGTATTGCCAGACTTTTTACCCTGGTTACGACACTGGTTTCTGACCGTGTAAGCCAACACGTGTATTCAAGCTCCGAGCGCCTGATCTTATGGGAAAATGCTCTTTTGTTCAAGCGAACGGAAGTGAGCGCCGAGGGGTTGGGGGCGCGGGGGAAGGGGTGAAAGTATGTTAGATGCGGTGTTGGCATCTCTTTTTGGCGGAAAATTTGTTGGCTTGGCAACCTACAAACTTGGACCTCCATTGATAACGATCGGCAAATACGCTGCAGCTGGATATGGCTTTTGGGCCTGTATGCAGGCTCCGCGAATGATAAGCAGCCGCTACGACATGCGGTATCGTATGATCCAGGCTTTTAAAGCAGGTGGTATCTACAACGTCCATAAACGGCGTGACTACGGTGACGGCCAGATCAAGGAGGTGCGTGAGTACCCATGGATCGAGCGGATCAGTCGGACGACTTCGGCGCTGACAATCAGCTTTCGATTACCACCCGGGTACTCCCCAGAATCACTCAAGCAGCGCGAATATGTATTCCGTCAGGAGTTCGGTCAGTATGCAAAGCTGGTGATTGGCGACGTCGTTCATCAGGTGGTAGTTGCCACTCCGCTGCCGTCGATGGTCCCGTACTCGTATCCTTTGGTGCAGAGGGTTTTTGATAAGGTTGGTGGGCTGCCGGTTTTCGCCGGTATTACCGAGTCCGGCCAACCGATCACATACGACATGAGACGGAATCCTCACCTTGGGATTGTAGGCGTAACCGGCTACGGCAAATCGTCCGCGCTTCGCGTTCTCCTCTGTTCCTGGTTACAGTATTTTTCACCGGAACAGCTGCGCCTGTATCTGGGCGACCTAAAAAAGACCGAGTTTCAGCAGTACAGCGGGATCCCTCACGTGGAGCATGTGGCTATCAACCGCTTGGAGGTTATCACAATGCTGCAGGACGTGTGCCGCCTCATGGACAACCGCTCCACACTGCTGGGGCGAGCCGGGGCAACGAACATTGACCAATATCAAAAACGAACTGGGAAGACACTGCCCTATGTCGTGGTTTGCATAGATGAGGTAGCCCTCCTATCCAAAGAAAAAGCCGCACATGAATACCTGGAGGAGATTGGCGCAATTGGCCGGGCACTGGGTGTATTCCTGATTTTGAGCCAGCAGCGTGTTGATTCAGAAATCATTGGAGGCCGGCTGAAGAATAACCTGACTGTCCGGGTGGCCTACAGGATGAGCGATGCCTTGAATAGTCGCATGTTCCTTGACAATGATGCAGCTGCACAGCTTTCTGTTCCCGGGCGGGCCATAGTCAAGGAACCGGACCGTATCAGCGAGGTGCAAATTCCCTGGTTGTCCGAAGAAGAGGCCGAGAAGATCATTGATCAGTATCGTATAGCTGAAAATGATGTCGTTACAACCGACACTCATGTACAAGAGGAAGAAATCATATTCGGGGAGTTGATTTCATGAGGATGAGGTACAGAGCCATTCTGAGCGATTTGGAGCGCTTCCGCTGTTTAGCGAGGGATGATATAGCAGCTATCCACTTTCGCGGCAACAAAGCGCCCATAAAGGCTACAAATGAGGTCATGAGGCGTTTGCGTGATCGAGGCGAGGTTGAACTAGTCACATCTTCGGCGCCGTATGTTTACTCAGCAAGGCCCTCGCCATTACGAAAAGACTCTCAAAAGGTGCCGCACTACTTGGCGATTGCCAGCGTGTACAGGGAGATGCTGCAGATCAGCCCGCCGCGCATTTTTCAGGTTGAACCAAAGTATGAGAAAGGTTTGCCGGAGCCTGACATATTCACTATTTGGGCTGGCCGGGCGTTCTGGATCGAGGTACAAAGAAATGTATTTTCACAAAAGGTTTGGCTGGAGAAGTTTCAGAGGTATATTAACTTTTTTCGTAATGGCCGATGGCGGGAAGAAAGTTGGCAGCCAAAGGATAAGAAGGTGTTCCCGTACATTTGGATTCTGTCGGCGTCGCGGGTCCCGGTGCCAGACGGATTACCATTCCCTGTCTTACAGAGTAGGTCAGTAAATGAACTTCTTAGCAAAAAACCCGATACTGCGTAGGTGCAGATCGGGTTACACGATTTCTTTGACACACTCTGGTGTATCGTTTTTCGGGCTGCCTACAGCTGGAGATACGGGATATGCTCGCATCAGGTCAGCTTCATACGGAACGAGCAGCGACTGCAGCAAGTCGGAGTCAAACCGTTCACGATCAAGCCAAATTTTTTCATTGTCTTTTCTCAATATGACAGGCATACGATCACGGATGTCTCTGACGACCTCTCACTTGAATTTTGAATTAAGTTACTAAAATCTATTGATGAATCTCTACCCTTGTGGTATGATATAAGTAACTCAATTCAATAGGAGAGTGATACTGTGGCAAGAGGCGGAAAAAGAGAAGGTGCTGGACGTAAGGCACAGGGAATCACACGAAAGGTATCGTTGACACTTACAGCGGAGGAATGGGAACAGATCGATAAATTCGATGGAACCGTGGCGGCTTTCCTGCGCCAGCTTATGAAACAGGTAACTGAAATCAAAGAGAGGCAACCACTTCCTGTAGAAAAAGGTAACTCTAATCATAATGATGACACAGAGCGGCTGACTAGGCGTACCGTGGAGGAGCTGTGGCAGATCTATCTAAGCAAAGGCAGCCAGCACACGCCGC
>NZ_HE978552.1:0-7130 GCF_000311785.1 Brevibacillus massiliensis | reverse complement strand
AAGCGTTGGAGGAAGCCCATGACTCACTGTTCCGAAACCTGTTCCCCAGTGGCGAAGACTTGACGGAGATTGCTACGCAGCCGCAGTACGTCTGCCCATTCACCGGTAAGCGTTTCGGATCGCCAAGCAGCCTGGTCCGCGCAGCCATTCCCCGTTTGATTGACAATGCCGAAAGGCGCCTGAAAGATCGGCAGGCGTTGGCGTGCCAGTCGGAATCAAAAAAGTAGAAAAAGCCGTTCCCGTCCTGGCAGACAAGTGAAACGGCTTTTTCAGAAGCGCCAGGCAGTGCCTGACAATTACATAATATCAAATCAGGCCCTGCTCTGGAATCACTACATTCCAAGGAGGAAGCCAAGAATGAAATCAGTCCTGAGTGTCGTGAAAACCAACGTAAATGATCTGTATTTGCGCGAGTTTCTGCTGTACATGCGATCAGACAAGGGGGCGCGGCCTAAGACACTTGAGGGCTACGAGAATGATCTGCGGCGGTTCCTGACTCATTACTCTACAAGGGACGTGCTGGAGCTGCGGCAGCAGGACATTCGGGAATACAAATTCAGCCTGGTCGATGCGGGACTGGCTCCCCGTACGGTCAATCGGCACATATCGGTCATCCGATCTTTTTATGAATACTTTGTTGACCATGATGATTATGAAATCGTGAAGAATCCGGCCAAGAACATCCAAGGAATGAAGGTGCCCAAGACGGTTCCGATTATACTCGGCGAGCAGCAAGCGAAGACGCTCCTGGACGGGATCATGTTGACCGGACGTTACGCGATCCGCGACTACGCCATATTTGCCACATTTCTTTTTACCGGAGTCCGTGTCAGTGAGCTGATCGCCTTGAAAACCTATGACGTCAACTTTGAAGAAGGGTACATTCATGTGAGGGACGGTAAAGGCGGGAAAGACAGGATCATCCCGATGATACCGCAACTGGCTAATGCCCTGCAGCTCTACCTACAGACTGGCATCGTATACGAGGAGGCCAGTAAGACTGACGGAAAACTGGGGATCAATCGCTACAAATGCGGAAGGAAATACTTTGTCACGGGGCCGGATGACCAGACCTTGTTTTTGACCAAGTATGGACAAGCCTATAGCGAGAAAGGTATTGATTGGCTTTTCAAGTCCTACATCAAAAAACTAAAGATATACAAAGACGGTCTGAGCCTCCATGCCTTGCGCCGTAGCTGTCTAACCTTCCTGCACAAACAGGGAGTGGATCTATTCATTTTGAAAGAGATCAGCGGCCATGCCCGCGTGCAGACGCTCGAACACTACCTAGCAATCGACACAAGCAAGACTTTGGAGGCCATGAGAAAACATCCCCTGTATAATCACCAGATTGATCATGGACTTGTTTCAATGGTAAGAGGTAGCTGATCGCTACCTCTTTTTTCTGGGCTGTACGCCTTTCGCAGCGCGAAAGACTGGATTGCTCGTCAACGCGGTTGACTTCCCAATCCTTTCCGCGCCTGGGTTAATCGCTCATCGGTTTGGCAAAAACGCTGATATATTAAGGTTTTCGGCTCGAATATAGGTAAAAACAAGTCAACCGCTGTTAGAAGTGATAAGAGCCTTGAATCGATTGGTTTATTTTACAAAACAAAGGTAAAAACAAGGAAAAAATCATAGGTAAAATGGATATCCCGATTTTACGGACATAGTTTTTACCTTTGATTTCGTCGTTTTTTGCCACCTGTTTTTACCTATACTTCCTGCCAATTTGAATAAAACACTGGTATAATATAGAAAAATAGGGACGGTGAAAACAATGAAATTCGGGATGAGGAAGCCGAGTCTAAAAAAGCATATCTCTGCTCGTACCAGTCTGAAACGCCAGGTTGTCCACCGTGCTGGGTTGAAAATGCCGCGTGGCTGGGGATGGTTGAGAAATCCAAAGAGGTATGTTTACAACAAAGTGTACAACCGAACCACGTTTGATGTTTTCTCGCTGATTAAAAAGCTGTTTAAATAAGTTCAAGGCCCGTCTCTATATCAGAGGCGGGCTACCCATATAGAGCGAGGCTTGGCACAGTTATGATTTCCTCACTGATGTGATCATATCCAAGTCAATCCAGCGGAATTCCTCGTCATTGACTAGCTTAATCTGCCTATGCACTGCATCTATCCGCTGCACCCATCCCCACATTTCTTTGATCGTGCCAAGGTCATTCCGAACCGGTTCCCACCAACGTACTGTAACGGCGTAGTCGCGCTGCGTAGAAGCGTATATCTGGTAACTAAATTCGGCCAGCTCATCGTCCTCAAATGCTGGCATAGGCACAAGGTTCTCTTCCTCTTTGATCCGCAGATACAGCTCCCGGTGTTCCGGCAGTATAAAACGACTGGCTGCAAATAGGTTGTCTATCTTGCTGACTGACTTCATCGCAATCTCCCCCACCTCAGTTTGTAGACACGCGAACAATCTTCGCCACATCGATCCACACGCTGTCGTTCATGTTCTCAACCCGGATACGGCGGTTAGACGTGTCGATCTTCCTGACCACGCCGGTAACTTCCCGAATCTCGCCAAGCTTTTCTTTTGCTTTGACGGGATACCACCAGCGGACGGTGATGGTTCTCCCCTCTTTTTCGCTTTCGCTGATGATGTACCCGTATTCCATTTGTTCGTCTTCGTCTACTTCAGGACGTTTCACAAGTGTGGTTTCGTCAACAAACAGAGCCATATGGCGCACCTCCAAATAGGAACGTTTGTTTGTATTATATGCGAACAGTTTTTGAATATCAACAATCAGATTGCATCGTAATAAAATTCGATAAAACGAACCAGCATTAAAAACATCGAATCTGAATTGACTTACCCTTTGATAATGCTTATAATTATCTCATTCGATGTTTACATATAATGTTGAGGTGTTCGAACAGATGAAATCAATACTTAGCATGATCCCCCAGTTGGTACGTGCATCTTTTGAAAATGACATGCGAACAGTTGAGTCGTCTTCGCTCACCCTGATCCGGAAGCTAAAGAAAGATTACCCTGATGTTGCAGAAGAAATAGCAAAAGCAATCTCTTACTATGGTGTAGGAGCAGCAGTAACACGTTCAGTCGGTATCGATCCTCCTCCAACGGACAGGGACACATTTATGTCGCTGGCTCGTGTAGAGGAACCGATTGCTATTGAACCAAAAGTTGTTCTAAGCGACGAAGTATCACAGCTTATAGAAAGGTTCATTCGCGAACGTGGCATGGCTGAAAAATTGCTTGCATCGGGAGTAAAACCACCGACAAGTCTACTGCTTTACGGTCCCCCAGGAGTTGGGAAGACATTTTTAACTTCACTGCTTTCTCACAAGTTAAACCTTCCGTTAATAACTTTAGACTTAGCATCCTCAATCTCAAGTTATTTAGGAAAAACTGGGCAGAACTTAAAGAAGGTCATCGATTATGCTCGAAGCACTCCTTCTATTCTTTTTCTGGATGAGTTTGACGCAGTTGCCAAACGCAGAGATGATCCTTCTGATCTTGGAGAACTGAAAAGAATCGTTAATGTCCTACTTAAAGAATTAGAAGACTGGCCTAGTCACTCAATAGTTGTAGCAGCTACAAATCACGCTGATATGTTAGATAAAGCAATTTGGAGAAGATTTGATCGTGCTATTGAGATTAATCTCCCTAATCTAACGGCCCGTGAATCCCTTTGGGCTCACTATCTAAATTCTTATTTAAATACAATCGATGAAGGCTTTATTCAAGTCCTTGCTAAAGTCACTGAAGGATGTAGTGCAGCTGATATATCTCAGCTTTCCGAGAGAATAATTAGACAAGTGATCGTAGATGATAGCGAACCAATCGAGGCAATAATTAGCCAGGTGAAATCGGTATCTGACGACAACAAATTTAATAGTTTATTTGCCAAGGCCGCAAAAGAAATCCTTGGAAATAAAGTAACTCAAAAAACCATTGCAAAATGGCTTGGAATTAGCCCTTCTACTTTGAGCCATCACTTAAAGACAAATAAGGAGGAGTAACAGATGTCGGATGATCAGCAACGCTTTTTACCAATTTTGGGTTATGGGGAAAATTTGATTGAGCCAGTTAGACCCGGTTCAGGAGGTGGGGAAGTTGCCTATCCACGAACCTACACTGAGGCTCGCGACAGGGTTAAGCAACAAGTATCCAATCTTAGACGAGCCATTAACGCGATCCCGGAAGAAAAAAGGTTAGATGAGGTAGTTGTAACGGTCAGATTACATCATAAATTTTTAGCAAAATCATATACTCCTAACACATTTTTTCGTGACGTAAACGTTGAAAACATCGGTTCCCGTCGTTGGTATTACACAGAAGAGAATGCAGAAGAAACACATTACAGCAAAATGCATTTTGTTCGTGCAACCCTGTCGAATCTTTCAAGACTTGAGGAGATTTTAGATCAAGCTGAGTTTACTTTAACTGAATCATTTAGAAAAGATATTCAAAAAATCGAAGACATCTCATTACTTTCTCCTGAAGAGGTAGTTGTTGGTTTCGAAGATGACTGGAGCCAAGGAAAGGTTGAAATGGTACTTCATCCTTTTGAGGATGAGACAAACACTGCCATCGAAAAATTCACCAGATTACTTACAGCAAATGGAGTACCTGCTGAATCCCTAAGAATAAAAAGTTATGCTAACGGCCCAACTTTCATCAGTGCAAATCTTAATAGGCAAGCTCTTCAAGCAATAAATGACTTTAATCCATTGAGGACTGCTCACCCAATTAGAATTAGTTCCTTTCCTGAAATGAGAACGGTACGAATTGTCCCGAATGCGCCCTCACCGGCCCCGGGAAACTCCCGCTCAACTATCAAGGTTGGAATGTTTGATGGTGGAGTTGACCCAAGAAACCCATTGCTTTTGAATCACGTGAATGAAAATAATGTACTGGGAACGCAACCTGTTGCTGAAGGCATTGCACATGGTACCGCAGTAGCTGGATGTATACTTTACGGCCCATTAAATGGTTATGGCGCAGGGTCACAAGTTCCACAACCACTTGTGTCGGTTGAAAGCTTCCGTGTTCTCCCTCTAAATGATCCGAATGATTATGATTTGTACGAGGCAATTGATATTATCGAGAGGGTAGTCCCGGAGAGACACGACATCAGTGTGTACAACCTATCATTTGGTCCGCATGGCCCTATCCTAGACGATGATATTTCTAGGTTTACATATGTTTTGGATGATTTAGCTTGGAATTATCGAAAACTATTTGTCGTTGCTGTTGGGAATGACGGGGATTTAGAAGAACCGTTTAACCGTATTCAAGCTCCAGCTGATTTGGTAAATGGCCTTGGTGTTGGTGCATTTGCATATGATTATTCGACTGGGGAAGTAATTAGAGCATCGTATAGCTCTGTTGGACAAGGTAGAGAGGGATGTAAGGTAAAACCTGACTTAACAGCTTTTGGAGGCGACGAGAACAGACCAATACATCTAATCTCCACTACCCATGGTCATAAGCATCTTAGTATGGGGACAAGCTTTTCAGCTCCAATTATTTCTGGGATGGCTGGTGAAATCCTGGGTCGTTGCGACAGATTTAATCCTTTAGTAGCAAGAGCCTTGCTTATACACTCGGCAACAAATCCAAACGGTGTTTGCAATGAACTAGGATACGGTTATATTGATCAATCTGTTGAGCAGATTATGAATTGTACTGATAAACATGTAACTCTGGTCTACAGCAGTTCTATTCTGCCTACACATTATGCCAAGCTTCCAATTCCTTATCCAATGAACGCTAGGGATGCCGGTACAATTGAGCTTAAATACACCATAGCTGTTTTGTCCAAAGCAAATCCTCTTCATGTTGAGGATTATACTGAATCAGCAGTTGAAGATACATTTTATCCCCATGATCAAAGATATCGTTTCTCTCTTCCTGGCCGTAACCCAGTCACAAGACACATTGAAGAGGATGCAGATGAGATTCAAAGACTTCTGGAGCAAGGCTGGCAAAGAAGTACCTTGCCAGTGACTAGAAGCACAAATAGCTACCAAACTGAACAAGCAAGACGCGGGGAATTAAAATGGGATACAGTTGTCCAAAGATGGGATAGGATGAGGGCAACTACCTTGAGAAACCCATTCTTAGTCCTTCATGGACTTGGACGGAATGGTGGTAACGACAGAATGGATTATGCTGTTATTGTTACAATTTCAGCACCTCGTTACCAAGGTAGCCTTTATGAAGAAATCCTTAATGAATATCGTCAACTCCAGCCGATTCAAATGCGCGCAGTTAACGAAATATTGGTACCAATTCAATAATTCTATAAACCCCGTCATTTTGACGGGGTTTGATCTTGCTTACTATTCATACGGTTACGAACGTAGCGATACATCCATGTCACCAGCCACGCCCATGCTATCTTCCCACCGAATAGTTTGAACCCATACTGGATGCGAGCAGGGAGAAATTCATATCGATCGATGAGCTCTTGCTCCTTGGTCAGCACGTACAACTCGAAACCGGGATAGAGGCTCTCGATTTGGGCAATAAACCCGAAGATACGCGGGAAAAGGTCGGCTGCCATAAAGAGCAAAAAAAATAGGAGCAAAGCTATCAGGGCGCCCCACTCCTGGAGAAACAAGATCGTTTTTGCTCACTGTCTCGGGATCCCTGCAGCATCCCGCAGCGCGTTTGCGGCATAGTTGGCCGCTGTACGTACTTTCTCATCAGGGCTGGCCGTCCATAATGCTCCCAGCAGGCCGATTACTTTTTCGGCGGCAGCCTTATCAACAAGTTTTTCCACACTCTGCACAGCCGTATCCCACCATCCTTCTCCGCCAAGAGCCTCGTTAAAATCGACTGTGTGTCCGGCCAATGTCTGGCCGTTTTTGTACTGGTAGAGGTTTGCCGCTTTGGATAGCTGCCCTTTTGACCAGGCATAGGTTTGCCAGTAATGTGTGCAAGCTTTACGTTTGGCCATCTCCTCGACCACTGCATAGGACCCGTATACACCCACTGCATAGCCGGGCAACTCCTTGGCGGCAGCCCGCAGATAGGCTTCGATCGCGGCATAATCGGCTGGCTGGGCGTCATAATCTACGGCAAAATAGATCGCTGTTCCCTCAGGCTGCCCGATCAACTTGGCCTCCTGGTATGTAAGCGT
>NZ_HE978551.1:27225-63997 GCF_000311785.1 Brevibacillus massiliensis | reverse complement strand
AGAACTGACATCGGGAGGTTTTTATGAAGTAGTGTAAAATAATCAGGATGATACTTGCGGCTTCTTCTAACGTAGACTAACATGAAGGGGGGGGAGTGAAACGGATTTTCATGAAGTTCTTTTGACAATCAAGGGCGAAAATTAGCGAGGAGACAGAGATGAAGAAGGTCTTGATTTTTTCCGCCTCGATTGGCAACGGCCACAACCAAGCTGCGAGGGCAATGCAGGAAAGCTTGGCGGAAATAGGATGCGCAACGATGATTATCGACACATTGGAATACATCAGTCCTACTTTTCACAAGATCCTCTTGGAGAGCTATACGAATTTGTTAAAAATATCCCCTAAAATGTGGGGGAGGATATACCATAATACAGAGAAGACCCGCTTTTTTGACATGAACGTCATTATGAACAAGTTGTTGGCCAATAATCTAAAAAAACTGATTAACAGTGCCAACCCGGATGCGTTCATAGCAACCCATCCGTTCGCCAGCTGCATGTTGTCTGTGCTCAAGGGACGCAATGAGTGGACAATGCCCATCTACACGATTATTACAGATTACACGATCCACCCCTCGTGGATAAACCATCATATTAATTATTACTTTATCGCCCATGAACAGCTTTACTACCTCGTCGATGTTTATCGTCACGACTACCAGAAGTTTAAGCCGATGGGGATTCCGATCATGAAAAAGTTCAGCCTCCCTTTAAACAAGATTGATTTGATGGAGAAGTTCTCCCTGTCCCCTGAACAAAAAACCATTATTCTTTCGGGGGGCGGCCTGGGCCTCGGACCAATGGACAAGGTTTTGCGCGGCCTAGATCAGATTGAGCAGCCGCTGAAAGTATTTGTGCTGACAGGGCTCAATCAAAAGCTGTATCGCAAGGTGACGGACAGCACCTTCAGGCATGATGTCGTTCCACTGGGTTACATCGATAACTTTCACGAGTACCTCGAGGTAGCGGATTTAATCATTACCAAATCGGGAGGCTTAACCACAGCGGAGGTCCTCAGTAAACAGGTACCGATGATCATCTACAACCCCCTGCCCGGACAGGAAGAGCGAAACAGCCACTTCCTGCTGAACAACGGGTGTGCTGTTCACGCCAATATGATCGAACAACTGATATACTTTATTGAAGAGTTGCTGCAAAACCCGACCAAGGTTAACTATATAAAGCGGATGGCCCTGACGGTGGCAAAACCGGATGCCGCAAAGCAGATCGCACGATTTATCGCTAGGGATATGGAACTGAAAGGATGATAGTCGATGACCATAAGGCACGCCATTTTTTTTGATATGGACGGAACGTTACTGCAGACGGAGAAGCTGGCTGTCCCTGCTTTCCGCCGAACATTCGACGAGCTTCGCGAGCGAAATCTCTGGTCGGGAGAGACGCCTGATGATGCTCAATTGACCAATGTTTTGGGGATGACCCTGGCGCAGTTGTGGGATACACTGCTGCCCGGGGCGAGCGAGGAAGTAAAGGTTCTCGCTGACGAATTGATGCTGAACTACGAAGTCGAGCTGCTGAGAGCCGGTGCTACAGAACTGTACCCCGGAGCCGTAGAGCTTTTGCAGGCATTTTATGACCAGGGGATTGCCCTGTTTGTCACGAGCAACGGATTGGAACACTACGTAGAGGCGATCTGTGAGCATTTTCAAATGAAGCACCTGTTTACCGATCTCTACTCGGCAGGCCGATTCAAGACCGCGTCTAAAAAGGACCTGGTAGCCAAACTGTTACAGGACTATTCGATCCAGGAAGCCGTGATGGTGGGAGACCGCCGTTCTGACGTTGAGGCAGGCAAGGCCAACCGCCTGTTCACGATCGGCTGTGATTTTGGATTTGCCAAAGACGGGGAATTAGACGGAGCAGACGTGATTGTTCGCGAATTTCGTCAAATAGCTGACCATATTCCATTTTTTCATCGCGTGTAGAGCATAGGACCATTCCATTAAATATGGGATGGTTTTGTTGTTTCAAAAGCCGATAATTCGTAAACAATAGAGGGGGGATAAGGTATTGTCAGCTGAAAAAAAACGTATTATAATTAAAGTCAAATATAGTCAAAGTCAATATGGAGTCAACACTTTCCATATGGCAAAACAAGAAAGGTCGGGTTGACCGAAGATTGAAATAAGTTGAATGAGGAGGCAGCACCTTGCGTAACATTTCGGACGTGATTGAACAACATCTCAAGCGGATACTGCAGGAAAGTCCAACGGGGTCGATTGAGATCCAGCGAAGCGAGCTTGCCGATTTGTTTCAATGCGTGCCTTCACAGATCAATTATGTCATCAATACGCGTTTTACGATTGAAAAGGGATATATTGTAGAAAGTAAACGAGGTGGAGGCGGATTCATTCGCATACGCAAAGGGCAAATCGTCAACAGGGCAAAACTGCAGGAGCTGCTGACGGAAGAACTGATCGGGGACAGCATCTCGCAGTCGGTGGGACACTCCATTATAGACCGGCTGTTGGAAGAAGGAATCATCAACTCCCGGGAAGCGCTGCTGATGAAGACGGCTACATCCCGTTCCGTACTTGGCGTGGAGCTGGAGCTTCGCGATCAATTGCGGGCCAACATTTTAAAGCACATGATTGCAGCCATCTTGATAAGGTAGGTGAAAGGAATGAATTGCGAAGAGTGTGGCAAGCGTCCGGCAACCTTGCATCTGACAAAGATTATCAACGGTGAAAAAACGGAATACCATATTTGTGAACATTGTGCCAAGGAAAAAGGCGATGTCATCTCTGGTTTTAACAACTTCAGCATTCACAACCTGCTGTCCGGACTGCTTAACTTCGATCCGATGGGAAAAGGAAACGGACATACCTCGTCTTCCGCCCAGACAACGGCACAGGCAAAACAGCTTCGCTGTGAAACCTGCGGTCTTACTTACGCCCAGTTCAGCAAGAGCGGCCGCTTTGGCTGCAGTGACTGCTATCAGTATTTCGGCGAGCGGCTCGACCCGCTGTTTAGAAGGATACACGGGAATACCAATCACATAGGCAAAGTTCCGGAGCGGACGGGCGGTCAGATCAAACTTCGCAAAGAACTGGAACAGCTCAAGACAGCACTGCAAAGGTACGTCTCCACCGAGGAGTTTGAAAAGGCTGCGGAAATTCGCGACCGGATTCGCGCCTTGGAGCAAAGAATCGCTCAGTCGTGACGAAAGGAGGTGAGGCAGCCCATGTCCTTGCAACAGTTTATTGAGCATCCTTGGAGCAATTGGATGAAGGGCGTCGGCCCTGATTCCGACATCGTGATCAGTACCCGCCTGCGCATCGCGCGAAACTTGCAGCACCATCCCTTCCCTTTGCTGGCTACCGACACCCAGGCGGAAGAGGTGGTCCGCAAAGTGTCGGAGGTGTGTCGGACCGATGCGATGAAGAAGATCACTCCGCTGGAAATGATCAGGATGGATCAACTGAATGCCCTGGAAAAACGGGTACTGGTGGAGAAACACTTGATCAGTCCCAATCTGGCCGAGGAGTCTCGCAAAGGTGCAGTCCTCTTGAGCAGCGACCAGTCGGTCAGCATCATGGTCAACGAAGAGGATCATATTCGGATTCAGGTGTTTTTGCCCGGTTTCCAATTGACGGAGGCTTGGGAGGCGGGAAGCCGCATAGACGACATCTTCGAAAAGTACGTCAATTACGCGTTTGACGAGCAACGCGGATATTTAACCAGTTGTCCGACCAACGTGGGAACAGGGATTAGGGCCTCTGTCATGCTTCACCTGCCGGCATTGGTGATGACTCAACAAATCAGCCGGATCCTCCAGGCGATTAACCAGGTGGGTTTGGTCGTCCGCGGGCTCTACGGGGAAGGCAGTGAAGCTTTGGGAAACCTGTTTCAGTTGTCCAATCAGGTAACTCTGGGCATGTCGGAAAATGACATCCTGTCAAACCTTTACAGCGTGGCAAAACAGATTATTGAACAGGAGCGGGCAGCGCGCCGTTATCTCCAGGAAAACTCCCGCACCGCCCTGGAAGACAGGATCTGCCGCTCGTACGGCATCCTGCTTTACGCCCGGACAGTGGAATCAAAAGAAGCAGCCCAACGGCTTTCCGACGTTCGATTGGGCATTGATCTGGGCATAATTAAAAACGTATCCGCGTTTACGTTGAATGAACTTCTGGTCATGACGCAGCCGGGTTTCCTGCAGCAGCATGCCGGTCAGAAGCTGACGCCGGAACAGCGTGATGAACGCAGGGCGCGCCTGATCAGGGAACGATTATCTGTCGATCAGCGATCTTAAAAAAGATTTTGGAGGTGCTACAGATATGATGTTTGGTCGTTTTACAGAACGTGCACAGAAGGTATTGGCTCTTGCTCTGGAGGAGGCAGTTCGCTTAGGCCATAAAGATATCGGGACAGAACACGTACTGCTCGGCCTGATTCGCGAAGGCGACGGGATTGCCGCCAAAGCACTTCAGTCGCTCGGACTGGGACTGGATAAAATCCAAAATGAGGTGGAATCCTTGATCGGCCGCGGTTCCGAGCAGCCGGCAGCCGGCACCGCCAACTATACGCCAAACTACACCCCCCGAGCGAAAAAAGTCATCGAGCTGTCCATGGATGAGGCACGCAAACTGGGACATACTTACGTCGGAACGGAACATATCTTGCTGGGGTTGATCCGGGAAGGTGAAGGGATCGCAGCCCGCATCATGAACAACCTTGGCGTCAGCCTGAACAAGGCCCGCCAACAAGTACTGCAGCTGCTGGGCAGTTCGGAGATGATGTCTTCCCATCAGACCTCCGGCAGCAGCCCGGCGGCAAATACGCCGACCCTCGACAGCCTGGCCCGCGATCTGACTGCCATTGCCCGTGAAGGGGGCTTGGATCCGGTCATCGGCCGTCAGAAGGAAATTGAGCGCGTCATCCAGGTGCTTAGCCGCCGCACCAAGAACAACCCGGTGCTGATCGGGGAACCGGGTGTCGGGAAGACAGCGATAGCAGAGGGATTGGCGCAAAAAATCGTCAACAACGAGATTCCTGAAACGCTTCGCGACAAGCGCGTCATGACCCTTGATATGGGAACCGTCGTGGCAGGAACCAAATACCGCGGTGAATTTGAAGATCGCTTGAAGAAAATCATGGACGAAATTCGTCAGGCAGGGAACATTATCCTGTTTATCGACGAGCTTCATACCCTGATCGGTGCAGGCGGCGCCGAGGGGGCCATTGACGCTTCCAACATCCTCAAACCGGCGCTGGCAAGAGGCGAACTGCAGTGCGTCGGGGCGACAACACTCGACGAATACCGCAAGTACATCGAGAAGGATGCCGCGTTGGAGCGCCGTTTCCAACCGATTCAAGTCGACCAGCCGACGGTTGAGGATGCCATCAAAATCCTGCACGGCCTGCGGGATCGCTATGAGGCCCATCACCGCGTAAAAATTACCGATGAGGCGATTGAACAAGCGGTCCGCCTCTCTGATCGATACATCACCGATCGCTTCCTGCCTGACAAAGCGATCGACCTGATCGACGAAGCCGCCTCCAAAGTTCGTCTGCAGTCGTTTACCGTTCCGCCTAACCTCAAGGAGCTGGAAGCCCACCTCGAGGAGGTCCGCAAAGAGAAAGATGCCGCAGTGCAGTCCCAGGAGTTCGAAGAAGCGGCTTCGCTGCGGGACAAGGAACAAAAACTGCGGGATGAGCTGGAGATGACCAAAAAGGATTGGAAAGAACGGCAGGGCAAGCTGAACATGGAAGTGACGCCGGAAGACATCGCCCACGTCGTTGCGAACTGGACCGGCATTCCGGTAGTAAAACTGAAAGAAGAAGAGACAGAACGCCTGTTGAAGATGGAAGAAATTCTTCACGATCGCGTCATTGGCCAAGAAGAAGCGGTCAAATCCATCTCCAGAGCGATCCGCCGCGCCCGCGCCGGGCTGAAGGATCCGAAGCGGCCGATCGGTTCGTTTATCTTCCTCGGGCCTACGGGGGTCGGGAAGACGGAGCTGGCCAGAGCTGTGGCGGAAGCCCTGTTCGGAGACGAGGACGCGATGATTCGGGTCGACATGTCCGAGTACATGGAAAAACACTCGACCGCCCGTTTGGTAGGAGCGCCTCCAGGGTACGTCGGATACGACGAGGGGGGCCAGCTGACGGAGAAGGTTCGTCGCAAACCCTACTCTGTCATCCTGCTTGACGAGATCGAGAAGGCCCACCCGGATGTGTTCAACATTTTGCTTCAGGTCTTGGATGACGGGCGGCTGACCGATTCCAAAGGGCGCACGGTAGATTTCCGCAACACCGTGGTCATTATGACCTCTAACGTCGGGGCCAATATGATCAAGAAGAATACTTCCCTTGGGTTCACCACCGGAGAAGCGGAGAAGAAGTACCAGGATATGAAGGATAAGGTGATGGATGAGCTGAAACGCACTTTCCGTCCGGAATTTCTCAACCGCATCGACGAAGTGATCGTATTCCACTCCTTGGAGCAGGAGCACATCGAGCAAATTGTATCCCTGATGACCGAAGAGCTTCGCAAGCGCCTCGAAGAGCAGGACATCCACTTCAAATTGACGGATGAAGCGAAGAAAGTACTGGCGAAAGAAGGTTTCGATCCGGCATACGGGGCCCGTCCGCTCCGCAGGGCGATTCAGCGCAACATCGAAGATCGCCTTTCGGAGGAGCTGCTGAAAGGAACGATTAAAAAAGGAGATACAGTCAGCATCGACGCGGAAGACGGCAAACTCGCAGTCAAACGCCTGGAACCCAGCACCATTTGATTGTTCTGATCCCCGGATCGCCGGGGATTTTTCTTTTGGTCCTTTCGTCAGAGAAGGAGAACGAAAAAAATCAACGAATCTTAGGTAGAATGAAATCGTAATAACAGGAGTATACGTATGTCAAAGTATAAATCGAAATACGCATGTCAAGAATGTGGCTATGAAAGCCCCAAGTGGTTGGGAAAATGTCCGGGTTGTCAGCAGTGGAATACTTTGGTCGAGGAGATCGCTGTTAAAACCTCCGCTGGAAACCGCAGCAAAAGCGTCTTTTCCAGGCAGATTGCCCAGCCTCTCGCAGAGGTGGTCGGAGCGGAAGAACCGCGCTTCGATACGACGATCGGCGAATTGAATCGGGTGCTCGGAGGGGGCTTGGTCCCCGGTTCACTGGTACTGGTCGGAGGGGATCCCGGGATCGGCAAGTCGACCCTGCTGCTCCAAACATCATGTACGCTTGCGGCTCAAGGCCAAAAGGTGCTGTATATCTCCGGCGAGGAATCAGCCAAGCAGATCAAGCTGCGGGCCGACCGTCTACGCGTAAAGAGCGATCAATTGTACGTCGTTGCCGAAACCGACCTCGAACAGATAGAAGAACAGATCAACGCGGTGAATCCTTCCGTGATGGTCGTTGACTCGATTCAGACCGTGTTTCATCCCGCTGTCACCTCGGCGGCGGGCAGTGTGGCCCAGGTACGCGAGACCACAGCCCATTTGATGAGAATTGCCAAAGGGAAGGGGATTGCAACCTTTATCGTCGGCCACGTGACGAAGGAAGGGGCCATCGCCGGACCGCGAATGCTCGAACACATGGTAGACGCGGTACTCTACTTTGAAGGGGAGCGGCACAACACGTACCGAATTCTTCGCGCGGTAAAGAATCGGTTTGGCTCAACGAATGAAATGGGTATTTTTGAAATGAAGGATCGGGGATTGGAAGAAGTGACCAACCCCTCGGAAATTTTCTTGGCGGAGCGCCCTGTCGGCGTGTCGGGTTCTACTGTCGTCGCCAGTATGGAAGGGACCCGGCCTGTATTGGTGGAGCTGCAGGCGCTGGTTTCACCCACCAGTTTTGTCACCGCCCGACGGATGGCTACAGGCGTCGATCACCAGCGGGTATCCATGCTAATGGCAGTGCTGGAAAAACGGGTTGGGCTGATGCTGCAAAATCAGGATGCCTACGTCAATGTCGCCGGCGGAGTCCGGCTTGACGAGCCTGCCGTCGACTTGGCCATTGTGGTTAGCTTGGCCAGCAGCTTTCGCGACGTTCCCGCCAGGCCGTTTGATGTCGTCATCGGCGAGGTGGGGCTGACCGGTGAGGTGAGAGGAGTCTCCCGGATCGATCAGCGGATTCGCGAGGCGCAAAAACTTGGTTTTAAACGGGTGATCATCCCCGAGAAAAACATGCGCGGCATTGAATCGCTGCCGGATATCGAAGTAGTCGGAATACGTAACGTGGAAGAGGCGCTGCACGAGGTGTTAAGGGGGTAAATCATGCAGGATACAGCTAAGAAAGAGCTGCAGGTCAGCGATGTTTTGCGACTTGTTGCCCCCGGTTCGCCGCTCCGGGAAGGTTTGGACAACGTCCTTCGGGCAAAGACCGGTGCTTTGATCGTACTTGGTTTCAGCCAGGAAATGAAAAATATGATTGACGGCGGCTTTTCCATTAATTGTGAGTTTACACCGGCCCATTTATACGAATTAGCGAAGATGGATGGGGCGATTATACTTAGTGAAGACGTTCGGCGGATTTTGTACGCCAACACCCAGCTGCTCCCCAGCCAACAGATCCCGTCGATGGAGACGGGAACGCGGCACCGCACGGCGGAGCGAGTGGCAAAACAGACGAATCATCTGGTCATCGCCATTTCACAACGGCGCAATATTATCACGCTGTACCGCGGCAATTTTCGCTATGCCTTAAAGGATATTGGCGTCATTCTGACAAAAGCCAATCAAGCCGTACAGACGTTGGAGAAGTACAAATCGGTCCTGGATCAATCCCTGACGAATCTGGCGGCGCTTGAATTTGAGGAATTGGTGACTTTGTCAGAGGTCGTCGCAGTGATGCAGCGCATCGAAATGGTGCTTAGGGTAAAAGAGGAAATCATCAAGTACATCAACGAGCTCGGCGTAGAAGGACGATTGATCAGCATGCAGCTTGTCGAGCTGGTGGCCAACATCGAGGAAGAAGCTTACCTGCTGATCCGGGATTACAGCCGGGATTTACAGGTTGACGGCTATCGGGTACTTGCCGAAATGAAAAAAATGCCGTCGGAGGAACTTCGCGATTCGACATCCCTGATCCAACTTCTTGGTTATTCAGCGAACACAAATCCGCTGGAGGAGCTGGTCTCCCCGCGCGGTTACCGGATCTTAAGCAAAATCCCGCGCTTGCCTTCCGGTATCGTGGCAAACTTAGTGGACCATTTTCACAATCTGCCGCGTATTATGATGGCAACAATCGAGGAACTGGACGAAGTAGATGGCGTGGGAGAGGTTCGCGCGCGAGCCATTAAAGATGGACTGAAGCGGATCCAGGAGCAGGTGTTCATTGACAGGCATATTTAGAGTACAATAGTATAGAATATTATCCACTGTCAGCAATGAAACACCCTCGCGTTAGTTGTAAGCTTTAACCACTTATTCAGGAGGTAGTCCAATGTTCGTGAAGGCTTTTCCGAGCATGTTGACTGTTGGGAATTTATTTCTGGGAGTTATTGCAATCATTTTTGCATTTCAGGGAGATCATTATGTCGATTATGCGGCCATTACCGTTATCATCGGTATGCTGCTTGACGGGTTGGACGGGCGTGTAGCGAGAATGCTGAATGCGCAAAGCGAATTCGGCAAGGAGTTGGATTCGCTGTCCGATGTGATTACGTTCGGGGTCGCACCCGCTTTTATCATGTACGTCGTCGCCCTGCAGGATATGAACTTGCTGGGTATACTGGTAACGGCTTCTTTTCCGATTTGCGGGGCGCTGCGCCTTGCCCGTTTTAATGTACAGGCAGGAGTACCCGGTTACTTTATCGGCTTGCCGATTACCGCCGCAGGCGGCGTACTGGCGACACTAGCCTTGTACCACAAGTGGTTTTCGCCTGTGTTCCTGCTGCTCGGCATGCTGCTGCTGGCGTTTTTGATGGTTTCCAACATCAAATACCCCAACTTCAAAAAAGTGGGTATCCCGAAAGCGGCGTATTGGATTACACCACTGATCGTCATTCTTGTCGTCGGTATCGCGATCAGGTTCCCGAGCGAATTCCCGAAAATCGTATTTTTGCCGCTCGCGCTGTACGCTCTTTACGGGATAAAAAAAAACGTTGACCTTTCTTTGAAAAAAACGCGGAAGAAAGAAGTATCCGAAGAGGAACCGCTTCCGTTTGACTAAAAAAAAGCCCTGTTGAGATGAATTCAACGGGGCTTTTTGCAACTTTCCGGGCGACTTGCACGTAATACTTAGGGACGGGAGGAATTTGTTTTTGCCGGACGTGGTCAGGAGAGATTGAACACACCCAGGGTATTCAGCCGTTCTCCTTCGCTTTTTAAGACGTCGGCAAATTTGATCTCCGCGATGTTGCATAGCGCAGTCAGGTAAAACAGATTTTTTCCCAGTTCCTCTGTCAAAACATCCCGGCAGTGCTCGCATAGATGGCCGGAAAAATGGGTATCCAAATGCTCGCGGTTTTCCTCCAGGCTCTTGCTCGTATCGTAAGGTTGTTTTTTCGCCGTTATTTGAACGCAGCCACATTCGGTTATCGCCTTGGTCAGCGCCCGGTTGATACGAGCTGTGGACTCTTGGGTTTTGGAAAGAACGTCCAGTACGCTGCGGTGTCGAATGAGCAACTGAGAAACTTGCTCTTGAAATTCGCCTAGCATATTTTCGCCCAACGTGTATCACCTCTGTATTAAGATAGGGCATTCGTCAGAATTTTTGATCACCTTTCACTGCTAATTATAATGATCTTCGCTGCGGGCTGTCAAATCAGGAAATTGCAGAGCGGTTTATGTTGACTAAGATTCTGAGAGTGTGGTAAAATTTTTGACCTATTTGACACCAGAAAAATTTTTCTGATATAGTGAGGGATAAGACGAATGAAAACTAATCTGACACTTTCTTACATGGCAGGGTTTTTCTTGGGTTCTTCTGTCTATATTAATAAAAGGAGGTGAACGCATGTTAAAGCGTGTTGTTAAAATACTATTTCTTGTTGTTGGTGGTTTGTTGGGGTACCAATTCGGTCCGGGACTCTTTCATCTGTTAGATTCACTGCTGAAAATTGGGATGCCGCCGGCCGGGGTGACGCCTTATATCGGGATCGTGATCGGGCTTGTCGTCTTCTATTTTCTGAGCAATTGGTTGGTTGAGTACGTCGTCAACACCGTGCGTTGGGGAGAGGAAATGCTCGTTAAGCTTCCGATTACAGATGTCATGTTCGGAGCGATGGGATTGATCATTGGACTTATTGTTGCCTTTTTATTATTCCTGCCCATCAACAGCATTCCTATCCCGTTCCTGCCTTTGATTGTATCCGGACTGCTCGGTTACCTGGGATTCCAGGTAGGTTTCCGCAAAAAGGAAGAGATTATGTCCGTGTTCTCGATCGGGAGAAAAGAAAAGGCGAAGAAAGATACGAGCGTCGCGGCAAACGTCGAACATAAGATTCTCGATACCAGCGTGATTATCGACGGAAGGATCGCCGACATCTGCCGCACAGGATTTATTGAAGGAGCTTTGGTCATTCCGGGATTCGTTCTGGAAGAGCTTCAGCACATCGCCGATTCGTCGGACGTCCTGAAGCGGAATCGCGGTCGGCGCGGCCTGGACATCCTGAACAAAATTCAAAAAGAGTTAAAAGTCAAAGTGCAGATTTATGAAGGGGATTTTGAAGAAATTAGCGAAGTAGATAGTAAGCTGATTAAGCTCGCAAAGGTATTGAACGGAAAAGTAGTCACCAACGACTTCAACCTCAATAAAGTATGTGAACTGCAGGGCGTCCCCGTACTCAATATCAATGATCTGGCGAATGCTGTCAAGCCGGTCGTGTTGCCTGGTGAAGAATTGCACGTACAGGTCATTAAAGACGGGAAGGAATACGGACAAGGCGTAGCGTACCTGGATGACGGGACGATGATTGTCGTAGAAGGCGGAAGGGAGTACATCGGATCGGAAGTCGATGTGCTGGTGACGAGCGTGCTGCAGACGTCGGCGGGCAGGATGATATTTGCCAAACCGAAGCTGCTGGAAAAGGCGCTGTAAGCGTATTGCGACGTTTCCGATACCTTTAAAGATGAGATGTGGAGAGGATTTGCGTGGATACGGGCGTGGTTATCGTAGCGGCTGGTACCGGGAAACGCATGGGTGCGGGCCGCAACAAATTGTGGCTGCCGCTGGGAGGCAAGTCAATCTTGGCTCATACCGTAGAGCGGTTTGCAACCCACCCGGACATTGGAGAAATAGTGCTCGTCGTACACGAGTCGGATATGTCGGAAGTAAAAGCCTGGTTGAAGCACGAATCTTATCAGGTAAAATTGGCCATCGGCGGCGCAGAGCGGCAGGATAGCGTCAGGTCGGGGCTTGCTTTGCTCTCTGAAGCGATATCTTATGTTTTGGTACACGATGCTGCAAGGCCTTTCGTTACACATGAACAGATCAGTGCAACCATTTCCAAGGTGCGGACAGAGGATGCAGTGATTATGGCGGTCCCGGTCAAGGATACGATCAAGATTGTCAACCCTACCGGAATCGTCGAGGCAACGCCGGCACGTGAGAGCTTGTGGGCGGTTCAAACCCCACAAGCTTTTCGTGTTTCCTTACTGTTAAAAGCCCACATGGAAGCGTACCAGGCGGGGAAGCAGGGAACGGATGACGCGATGCTGGTAGAGTGGCTGGGCTACAAGGTGTCCGTCATTCCCGGCAGTTATGAAAATATCAAGATAACCACTCCGGATGACCTCTGGTTTGGCGAAGAGATACTGCGGAGAAGAAGGGAGCGGGAGTAGAAAGTGATGAGAATTGGACAAGGGTTCGATGTACATCAGTTGGTCGAAGGTCGTCCGTGCATGATTGGCGGAGTGACCATCCCATATGAAAAAGGTCTGCTTGGCCATTCGGACGCGGATGTGCTGCTTCATGCCATTACAGATGCCCTGCTTGGAGCGATCGGCGAAGGAGATATCGGGCGCCATTTTCCCGATACGGATCCCGCCTATAAAGATGCCGACAGCATGGAGCTGCTGCTTCAGGTATGGCACCGGGTCAAGCAGCAGGGGTACGTCCTTGGCAATTTGGACGCGACGATTATCGCCCAGGCGCCAAAGATGGCTCCGTATATTCCGAGCATACAAAAGCGCGTGGCTGAAGCGCTGGAAGCGGAGACGTCGCAGGTCAACATTAAAGCGACGACGACAGAGCAGCTGGGTTTTACCGGCCGGGGAGAGGGAATTGCTGCCCAGGCTGTATGTTTGCTTGTCAAGGCGTGAACGTGGTAGTATGATTTTTATTGTCAGATGAAATAAGGATGGTGCATCATGTCGAACGAGATCCGGTTACGTTATGCTCCCAGCCCTACAGGACATCTCCACATAGGCGGGGCTCGTACTGCTCTGTTTAACTATTTGCTCGCACGCCGTCTCGGCGGGAAGTTTATCGTGCGGATTGAAGATACAGACCAAACCCGCAATGTAGAGAATGCAGCGGAAAAGCAGATGGAGAATTTGAAATGGCTCGGCGTTGAGTGGGATGAAGGCGTCGACATCGGCGGCCCGTATGCCCCTTACCGCCAGATGGACCGTTTGGACATCTACCGCAAGTACATTGACCAACTGCTCGCGGAAGGCAAAGCCTACTACTGTTGGGCGACGAAGGAAGAGCTGGATGCCGAACGGGAAGAGCAGATTGCCCGTGGAGAGACACCGCGAATCGCAGAAAAGCATCGCCATGTCACTCCCGAACAAAAAGCCCGGTATGAACAAGAGGGACGCGTGCCGTCCGTTCACTTTCTCGTTCCAGACAACCGGGAGTACATCGTAAACGATTTGATTCGCGGTGAAGTCCGCTTTGAATCAAACGGCATGGGCGACTTCGTCATCTGCCGCCCCGACGGCATCCCTACTTATAATTTTGCCGTCGTCATCGATGACTACCTGATGAAGATCAGTCACGTCATCCGCGGGGAGGAACACCTGTCGAACACCCCGCGCCAGCTGATGATTTACGAAGCCTTCGGATGGGAACCGCCGCAGTTTGCCCACCTGGCCCTGATATTAAATCAGGACGGCAAAAAAATGAGCAAACGCGACGAGAGCATCATTCAATTTATCGAACAATACCGCGACCTGGGATTCTTGCCGGAAGCGATCGTCAACTTCCTGGTCCTGTTGGGCTGGTCTCCCGGCGGAGAAGCCGGAGAAGAAGAGATCTTCTCCAAGGAAGATTTGATCCAACTCTTTTCCCTGGAACGCGTCAGCAAGTCACCGGCTGTCTTTGACGCAGCCAAAATGAATTGGATGAACAACCACTATCTGAAGCAGCAGCCGCTGGATTCCATTGTGGAGCTATGCTTGCCGCATTTGAAGAAGGCCGGTTTTATTGAGAATGACCTGAGTCGGGAAGAATACGAAAGAGTACGCGAGATTGTCGCCTTGTATCAGGAGCAGATGTCGTACTGTGCGCAAATCGTTCCGTTGACAGCTCTTTTCTTTCTTGATGAGGTCGTTTATGATGAGGAGGCAAAAGGTATTTTGCGCGAGCCGCAGGTACCGGAAGTTCTTGCCGCCTTTAAACGGCACCTTGAGGAAGCGCCGGAATACAATGTGGAAAGCATCAAGGCATGCTTAAAGAGTGTACAGAAAGAGACCGGGCATAAAGGAAAAGCGCTATTCATGCCGGTTCGGGTGGCTGTCACCGGTCAGGAGCACGGCCGCGATCTTGACAAAACCTTGTATCTGATCGGCCGTGAACAGGTGTTGAACCGTTTGTCGCGTGTCTTGTCATAGAAAACAGCAATAAGCGCAAAGGCGTTGATCGGGAGAAGTACAAATGGCGAGCGTCCCCAGAGAGGGCAGAGCAGGTGGAAGCTGCCCGGCGCAACCGTTTGGAAATGCACCCGTGAGCCGTTCCTTGAACCCTGTCGGGCGACCTTCAGGCAGTATGGGGAAAACGGTATCCTCCGTTAACGGGAAAAAAGCGAGGGCTGCAGCTATCTTGTGCCAAACGGCCGAAGATCAGGCAGTCCTAAGCAGAGTGGAACCGCGGTACGAACCGTCTCTGAGCCGAGTTGATCCGGCAATGGGGCGGTTTTTTGTTTTGCAATTTGTCATGAGCAGGAGGGATCACCATGTGGAAGTGTCTCAAGGACGATATTGAAGCGGTGTTTGAGCGGGATCCGGCTGCACGCAGCACGCTGGAAGTGGTTCTGACCTACTCGGGCTTGCACGCGCTGTGGGGATACCGCATCGCCCACAAATTATGGAAGGCCAAATGGTATACGACGGCTCGAATGGTTTCGCAATTTACGCGTTTTTTGACCGGGATTGAGATCCACCCCGGAGCGCGGATCGGCAAACGCCTGTTCATTGACCATGGAGCTGGCGTGGTGATTGGAGAAACCTGTGAAATCGGGGATAATGTTACGATTTATCAGGGGGTTACGCTGGGCGGTACAGGAAAAGAAAAAGGCAAGCGGCACCCTACGGTAGGCAATAACGTAATCATCGCATCGGGAGCCAAGGTCCTCGGTTCATTTACGATCGGGGACAACTCGAAAATCGGGGCAGGATCGGTTGTCCTGCAGGAAGTCCCGCCCAATTCGACGGTGGTGGGGATTCCCGGCAAAATCGTCATTCAGGACGGAAAGCGGGTGACGAACGATTTGGACCACGCCAACCTGCCGGACCCGGTATCCGATTTGTGCAGACAGCTGCAGCGGCAAATCGACGAGCTGAAGCAAGAAGTGAAGGAGCTTAAGGAGGCGGCACGCAAAAATGAGCATTCAACTATATAATACGCTGACCCGAAAGAAAGAAGAGTTTGTTCCGCTCGAGCCGGGCAAAGTAAAAATGTACGTATGCGGACCTACTGTATACAACTACATTCACATTGGCAATGCCCGTCCGGCCATCGTCTTCGATACGGTTCGCCGTTACTTGCAGTATCGCGGATACCAGGTGACGTATGTGCAAAATCTGACAGATGTGGACGATAAGCTGATTCGAGTGGCTAATGAAGAAGGCGTGACGGTTCAGGAAGTGGCCGACCGCTACGCCCGTGCCTTTAATGAGGACCTGAAGTCGTTGAATATCCTGCCGCCGGATATTCAACCCCGCGTGATGCAGACAATCCCGGATATCATCCAATTCATTAAAGGTTTGGTGGAAAAGGGATATGCTTATGAAAGCGGAGGCGACGTCTATTTTCACACCGGCCGGTTTGCCGAATACGGCAAGCTGTCCCACCAGCCGCTCGATGACCTGCAGGCAGGAGCCCGCATTGAAGTGAGTGACAAGAAGGAGAACCCGCTTGATTTCGCCCTGTGGAAAGCGGCAAAACCAGGGGAGATCGCGTGGGAGAGTCCGTGGGGCGAAGGGCGGCCGGGCTGGCATATTGAATGTTCGGCCATGGTCTTAAAATTTTTGGGCCCGTCGATCGATATTCACGCCGGCGGATCCGATCTGATTTTTCCGCACCACGAAAATGAGATTGCCCAGTCGGAGTGCCTGACTGGTCAGACATTTGCCCGTTACTGGCTGCACAACGCGATGATCAACATCAATA
The DNA here is from genome assembly GCF_000311785.1 of Brevibacillus massiliensis. Lineage (GTDB taxonomy): Bacteria > Bacillota > Bacilli > Brevibacillales > Brevibacillaceae > Brevibacillus_C > Brevibacillus_C massiliensis. The sequence continues at coordinate 47,467 of NZ_HE978551.1, read as the reverse complement.
ACGAGAAGATGTCCAAATCACTTGGCAACTTCCTGCTGCTGCGCGATATCCTGGAGCGCTGCAGCGGACAGCTCATCCGCTTTTTCGTGCTGAGCGGGCACTACCGCAGTCCGATCAACTTCAGCGACGAAATGCTGGAGCAGGCAGAAGCCGGGCTTGAGAGGATTAAAACGGCGTACGCCAATCTGCAGCACCGGATGGCCACAGCCCGTCCCGAGGAAGCGGCGGCTGTTGCCGAAGAACAGGCGGCTGTCATCACCAGATTGCGCGCGGCGTTCATTCGGGAAATGGACGATGATATCAATACGGCAAACGGGATTACCGTCCTGTACGAATTGGCCAAAGAGGCCAACTTGTACATGCGGAATGCAAATGTAGGAGCCGAGCAGCTTCGGGCTTATACGGGGCTGTTTGAGGAGATTGCCTGGGTGCTGGGGCTCGTGCTCGGGGAAGAGGAAGAACTGCTCGATGATCAGATAGAAGCGTTGATCGCCGAACGGACGGAAGCGCGGAAACAGCGCAATTTTAAGCGGGCAGACGAAATTCGCGATCTATTGGCGAAGCAAGGAATTATCCTGGAAGACACTCCGCAGGGGATTCGCTGGCGGCGCAAATAAGGAGGCTGCATACGTGCAAAAAGAACGGCTAACGCGCGACCCCAAGCAGACGAACCCGTTGGTGCTGGCGTTTTTGGGAGATGCTACTTACTCCCACTGTGTGCGCTATCACTTGATTGCCCGCGGCCTGGTAAAACCGCATGAGCTGCACACGGAGGCGAAACGCTACGTATCCGCAAGAGCTCAGGCACATGTACTTTTGACCTTGATGCCTTGCTTGACGGAAACAGAGCAGGCAATCGTCAAACGGGGGCGCAACGCCAAGTCGGGGTCTGTCGCCAAAAATGCCGACATTATCGACTATCGGCATGCGACAGCCTTTGAAGCATTGATTGGTTTTCTTTACTTGGATGCGCAGGAAGAGAGATTGGCGGAGCTGGTTCAACAAGCATTTGCGATAGTGGAAGGGGAAAGCGGACATGAATGAAGAGTGGATTGCCGGCAAAAATCCGGTGATAGAAGCGCTCCGCTCCGGGCGGGCGATTAACAAAATATGGATAGCCGAGGGCGTAAACAAAAATTTGATGGGACCGGTCTTTTCCCTTGCCAAGGAACAGGGAGTTGTGGTTGCCACAGCGAATCGCAAAAAGCTTGACCAACTGGCCGGTACGGACAATCACCAGGGAGTCATCGCTTCCGTTGCCGCTTACGAGTACGCTGAAGTTGACGATTTATTGGCCCGTGCTAAGCAGAGGCAGGAGGCTCCTTTCCTGCTGATCCTGGACGAATTGGAGGACCCTCACAACCTCGGCTCCATTTTGCGCACGGCAGATGCCACCGGAGTGCACGGCATCATCATTCCCAAGCGCCGGTCTGTAGGCCTGACGGCGACCGTTGCCAAAGCGTCCGCCGGGGCGATCGAATACGTCCCGGTCGCACGCGTGACGAATATCGTCAGGACGATGGAAGAGCTCAAGGAACGGGGGGTTTGGATCGCCGGTACGGACGCCCAAGGGGACCAGGATTTTCGCCAAGGCGATTATGCGATACCGCTCGCGCTTGTCATCGGCAGTGAAGGCAAGGGGATGAGCCGCCTTGTTCGCGAGCACTGCGATTTCCTCTATCGCCTGCCGATGGCAGGACAGGTGACTTCGCTCAATGCCTCTGTCGCGGCGGCGTTGTTGATGTACGAAGTATACCGCGCAAGGAGTCCGCTTCGTGCCCGGGTGAAGTGAAATGGCAAGAAAAAAAAGCAAACAGCTGCTCCTCGTGGACGGCTACAACATCATCGGAGCCTGGCCCGAATTGCGCGCGCTGAAAGATCAGGAACGCATGGACGAAGCGCGCGACCTGCTAATCTCCAAATTGGCCGAGTATCAGAGTTTCTCCGGGGTCAAAGTGATCGTCGTCTTTGACGCGTACAAGGTTCCCGGGATTGGTCGCAAGCAGAAGCAGTACCAGATCGAGATTTACTTTACCAAGGAAAAAGAGACGGCCGATGAAAAAATCGAGAAGTTGGTCTATGAACATTACGAAAAAAATCGACAAATTTATGTAGCTACTTCCGATTACACTTCGCAGCGGGTCATTTTTGGCCAGGGTGCACTGCGGAAATCAGCCAGGGAACTGCTGATGGATATAGAAAGTACAGGTAAAGAGATTGAGGAAAAGGTCAAAGAAACACAGGAAAATACGTTTAAATCAGGGATTCCTCTGAGTGAAGAAATGGCAAAAATATTCGAAAAATGGCGAAGGGAATAATGCTACCTTAGTTGACGCTTTTTTATGGAATCATGTATAATGGCGGTATCGAATGGACAGAAGTCGGAGGGATGATGGTGAGTGTTGACCTCAAGGAATTAAAGCATACCCAGTTTGACCTGATGTCCGATGAAGAATTGGTGGACCTCGTACGCGACAACGATGCCGACGCTTTAGAATATTTGATTAACAAGTACAGAAATTTTGTGCGTGCCAAAGCTCGTTCGTACTTTTTGATCGGTGCTGATCGGGAAGATATTGTCCAAGAGGGTATGATCGGCCTCTACAAATCCATTCGCGACTTCCGCGGGGACAAGCTTACCTCTTTCAAAGCCTTTGCCGAACTGTGCATCACCCGTCAGATCATTACAGCGATTAAGACGGCGACCCGCCAGAAACACATCCCACTGAACTCTTACGTATCTTTGGACAAGCCCATATACGATGAAGATTCTGATCGTACTTTGCTGGACGTTATCTGCGGCACCAAGGTAACCGACCCGGAGGAACTGTTTATCAATCGAGAAGAGTTTGATGATATAGAAGGCAAGATCAGCGAGATTCTCAGCGACCTCGAGCGGCAAGTGTTGATGCTCTACCTCGACGGGAGATCCTATCAGCAGATCGCTGTAGATTTAAAGCGGCATGTAAAATCGATCGACAATGCGCTTCAGCGCGTCAAAAGGAAGCTGGAGCGTTATCTGGAAGGAAGGGAGATCAACCTGTAGGACGGTCTCTCTTTTTTTAATGACATGGCGCCGCCTGCGGGAGGGCTTTAGTGGCAGGATTTCATTTATTTTCATCTGCTGGAACAATTGTATCCCCTCTTGTCAAGGCGTTTTGTTGACACGGACTATATCGTGTGATAAATTTGTTTAGGTAGCCATGGAGATATTCTATGGTTACTTCTTTAAGTTGACTTCAGGAAAAAAGTAGCGGTTTTTTCCGTGATGTTATGTAAAGTTAGGCATTTGGCATAGGTATGAGACGAGACGGAGGTGGCAATCATGCGAGTAAACGTGACGTTGGCTTGCACCGAATGCGGTGAGCGCAATTATATCTCAACGAAGAACAAGCGCACCAATCCGGAGCGCATTGAGCTGAAAAAATACTGCTCCCGTGACAACAAACATACACTCCATCGCGAGACGAAGTAATGATGGAGACAACCGAGTCCGGGGGGTGGCGCTGTGGGTTTCCTAGCGAGAATAGGAGCTAGTTTCCGTCGTACAGGTACTTTTTTCGGTGATGTCGTATCCGAATTGAAGAAAGTCCGCTGGCCCAATCGCAAAGAGCTGGCAACCTATACAGTTGTCGTGCTTGTAACGGTGGCTTTGCTGGCGATCTTTTTCTTCCTGATTGATCTGGGGCTTTCGGCCATCATTGATCTGATCATGGGCAAGTAATCATTCAAAACCTGGGAGGGACGGACGGATTAACGTCCTTGTGGATATGGAAAAAGCGTGGTATGTCGTTCATACTTACTCTGGGTATGAAAACAAGGTGAAAACAAATCTGGAAAAGCGCGTCGAATCGATGGGCATGGAGGACAAGATCTTCCGCGTGCTCGTCCCTACCGAAGAAGAGGTAGAGACGAAAGACGGCAAGAAGCGCACCGTTACGAAGAAGGTGTTTCCAGGTTACGTCCTTGTTGAAATGGTGATGACGGACGATTCGTGGTATGTCGTACGCAACACCCCTGGGGTTACTGGCTTTGTCGGGTCCACAGGAGCCGGCTCTAAGCCGACAGCCCTACTTCCTCAGGAAGCGGATGGAATTCTTCGCCACATGGGGATTGAAGCACCGAAGATCAAAGTGAATTTCGCTCTCCGTGACATGGTTCAGGTCAATGACGGTCCGTTTTCCGGCCGTTCGGGAGAAATCATTGAGATTCAGCCTGACAAACAAAAAGTCCGGGTGTTACTGGACATTTTTGGCCGTGAAACCCCGGTAGAACTGGATTTCACGCAAATTCATAAATTGGATTAGGATTCATCTTGAAAAGTACGCATTCATATGGTACATTTCTTGTTGTTTCTGGAATCTGCTAAATATGCGGTTCCCGACTCTCACTATAACTGAAAGCCCTCTACATAAGGCTTTCCATAGAAGAGTGGGAGGGGGTTTTCCCCCCGCATTACCACATTCGATGAAGGAGGTGTCTTACGTGGCTAAGAAAGTTATCCGCGTAATTAAATTGCAAATCCCGGCAGGTAAAGCGAATCCTGCACCTCCAGTAGGTCCGGCTCTCGGTCAAGCTGGTGTGAATATCATGGGCTTCTGCAAAGAGTTCAACGCTCGTACAGAAAGCGAAGCAGGAATGATCATTCCGGTAGAGATTACCGTTTACGAAGATCGTTCTTTCACTTTCATCACCAAAACTCCTCCGGCAGCGGTTCTGTTGAAAAAGGCTGCTGGTATTGAGTCCGGTTCCGGCGTTCCGAACAAGACGAAAGTCGCTACGCTGAAGCGCGACAAAGTACGCGAAATCGCCGAACTGAAACGCCCTGACCTGAATGCGGCTTCTGTTGAAGCGGCAATGCGCATGGTTGAAGGGACTGCCCGTTCCATGGGTATTGTGATCGAGGACTAATCTCGTCCTTTGATCATGTTTTGGCAAAGGGGTACAAGCTTTGTGCCCCTGCCTTGTGGGAGGACTAAACCGCTACGACCACAATGAAGGGAGAAAACAAAAATGCCGAAACACGGTAAAAAGTATCAAGAGGCCGTAAAGCTGATTGATAAAAACAAAGTGTATGAAGTGAGCGAAGCCATTGAGCTCGTGAAGAAAGCGGCATCTGCCAAATTCGACGAGACAGTGGAAGCGGCATATCGCTTGGGTGTTGACCCGAAGCGCGCCGATCAACAAATTCGCGGTGCGGTTGTACTGCCGCACGGTACTGGTAAAGTTCAGCGCGTGCTCGTATTCGCCAAAGGCGAAAAAGCAAAGGAAGCAGAAGCTGCTGGTGCTGATTACGTCGGCGACGCTGACATGATCGCCAAAATTCAAGGCGGCTGGTTTGATTTCGACGTCGTTGTCGCAACTCCTGACATGATGGGCGAAGTCGGGAAACTGGGTCGCGTGCTCGGTCCAAAAGGTCTGATGCCGAACCCGAAAACCGGTACGGTTACTTTTGACGTAACCAAAGCTGTGAACGAAATCAAAGCTGGTAAGATCGAATACCGCGTTGATAAAGCAGGGAACATCCACGCGCCGATCGGTAAAGTTTCCTTCGATGCCAATAAGCTGGAGGAAAACCTTGCTGCCCTGACAGAAGCGCTGAACCGCGCGAAACCGGCTGCAGCAAAAGGCGTGTACATGCGCAATGTCACTATCAGTTCGACGATGGGCCCTGGCGTGCGTGTAAACGTAAAATAATAACTGTTGACTTCCGGTTTGGAAGTTGCTAATATATTTCCTGTTGATGAAATGAATATCGTCATGCCGTAGACAGAAGGTGCGAAAGCTCCCGGGAGATTCGCTTAATATCCCTCCGAGGCGTGTAATGAATATAAAGGTCCTATGCCTTTGCATACATTATGCCCTCGTGTGTCTGCGAGGGCATTTTTCATTGTTCATTGGCAGGTATATGATGCACGGGAGGTGTAATAATGGCAGAAATTCGTCCAACCGTTATTCGAGAAGAGAAAGTGCAAATCATCGACGAGATCGCAAATAAACTGCGCGATAGCCAAACGACTGTCATCGCTGACTACCGCGGTCTGACAGTTGCTCAAGTTACTGAACTCCGCAAACAACTGCGTGAGGCAGGCGTTGACTTCAAAGTGTACAAAAACACGATGGCTCGCCTGGCAACAGCAAAAGAAGGTTTGACTGAACTCGACCAATATCTATTGGGACCAAACGCTATTGCTTTTTCGAAAGACGACGTTGTCGCCCCTGCGAAGATTTTGGTTGACTTTGCGAAGAAAAACGAAGCTCTCGAAATCAAAGGCGGCGTAATCGAAGGGAAAGTCGTCGGTGAGGATCAGATCAAAGCACTGGCATCTCTGCCGTCCCGCGAAGGTCTGTTGTCCATGCTGCTTAGTGTGCTGCAAGCGCCGATGCGCAATGTGGCCCTCGCTGTCAAAGCAGTTGCCGATCAAAAAGAAGGCCAAGGCGCCTAATCCGTATCCAAGAATAGGAGGATATAAATATGAGCAAAGAGCAAATCTTAGAAGCGATCAAAGGTATGACCGTTCTTGAATTGAACGACCTGGTAAAAGCAATTGAAGAAGAGTTTGGCGTAACTGCAGCTGCTCCTGTAGCAGTTGTTGCAGGCGGCGGTGCTGCTGAAGCTGCTGCTGAACAATCCGAGTTCACTGTAAACCTGGTGAGCGGCGGCGCTTCCAAAATCAATGTTATCAAAGTTGTTCGCGAGCTGACCGGCCTTGGCTTGAAAGAAGCAAAAGACCTGGTAGACAACGCTCCGAAACCGATCAAAGAAGGCGTATCCAAAGACGAAGCAGAAGCGATCAAAGCAAAATTGGAAGAAGCCGGTGCAACTGTAGAACTGAAGTAACAGCCGCTTTCTTCTATATACAGATTCCCCTTGCCTGCGGCAGGGGGTTTTCTGTTCTTGATTCACATCACCTCCAAACTGTGAAAGGTGTGGATAGACGTGACAGATCACTACTACAGCAATCAGCCCAGAACCCCGCATGACGAACGAGAGTTCTCCTTTGATCTAAACGGACGCGCGTTTCGGTTTGTCACTGACGCAGGTGTATTTTCCCGGGATCGGGTTGATTTTGGCAGCTTGCTCTTGATCGAGACCATGGAGTTTCCCGCAGACGCCAGTGTTCTCGACGTAGGCTGCGGTTATGGACCGATCGGCCTCTCGGCAGCAGTTCGGGCCAGTCGGGGGTGGGTGACGATGATCGATGTAAACGAGCGGGCGGTCATGTTGGCCCGCCGCAATGCCGAGCGAAACGGCATTGAAAATGTAGAGGTGCTCATAAGTGATCTGTACAGTGAGGTCCGGGGACGCACGTTTGACGTCATCTTGACCAACCCGCCGATTCGCGCCGGAAAAGACGTTGTTCACCGCATTTTTACGGAAGGGCACGAGCTGCTGGCAGAAGGGGGCCAGATGTGGGTCGTCATTCAGAAAAAACAGGGTGCTCCGTCCGCGTGGAAGAAGCTGCAGGAAGTATATTCAAGCGTTGAAGAAGTGGAAAAGAAGAAGGGATACTCCATCTTTCGCGCCTACAAGTGACGGAAACTTTGATAAATGATCCTTGACGGTGTAAAATGCTTATGATACCATTATAAAATGTCAATATGGGTTTACTGTCTAGTTCGGAGAATTCCCGTTTTGTCAACTGCTAATTTCTCCTTTTTTGTAAAAAAGAGGAATAAGTGTATAGGGTTTTGGGGATTCTTGTAGAATAGAGTTTCTTTCGCTAAAAAATGAGGTTATTGTATTAACCCATTTTTATTTTTTGCGTGAAAAGCGTCTTGACGTTTTTCATAGACCTTATGACCGCTTGGTCGCACAAAAAGGTCGTGACCGTTTTGTGTTGCAGCACAAACATGAGGGGTGAATGAGTTGGCAGGTAAATTGGTTCAAAGCGGCCGCCACCGTCAGCGTCGTACGTATTCTCGCATTAACGAAGTGTTGGGTCTGCCTAATTTGATCGAGATCCAGCAAAAGTCCTACCAATGGTTTTTGGATGAAGGATTGCGTGAGATGTTTCAGGACATTTCTCCTATCCAGGATTTCACTGGGAACCTCGTGCTGGAATTTATCGATTATAGTTTAGGTGAACCAAAGTATGATGTAGATGAATCTAAAGAGCGCGATGTAACGTTTGCGGCTCCGTTACGGGTGAAGGTCCGTCTGCTGAACAAGGAGACGGGTGAAGTGAAGGAACAAGAGGTCTTCATGGGGGATTTTCCGCTGATGACCGATACCGGCACGTTCATCATCAACGGGGCAGAGCGGGTTATTGTCAGTCAACTTGTTCGTTCCCCAAGCGTTTACTATAACACGAAGGTAGACAAGAACGGTAAGCAGACGTTTACTGCTACGGTGATTCCGAACCGGGGCGCTTGGCTGGAACTGGAAACCGATGCGAAAGACATCATCTATGTTCGCATCGACCGGACGCGGAAGATCCCGGTTACGGTTCTTTTGAGAGCGCTCGGTTTCAGCTCTGATATAGACATTCTCAATTTGCTCGGCGAAGACGAGTATATCAAAAACACGTTGGAAAAAGACAACACCGACTCTACCGAGAAGGCGTTGATCGAAATCTACGAGCGTTTGCGTCCCGGCGAACCGCCGACGACTGAAAACGCAAAGAGCTTGCTTGTTTCCCGTTTCTTTGATCCCAAGCGATACGATCTGGCCTCCGTTGGCCGCTACAAGATGAACAAAAAGCTGAATATCAAAACGCGTTTGTACAATCAACGCTTGGCGGAGACGCTCGTTGATGCGGCTACAGGCGAGATTATTGCAGAAGCGGGTCAGGTGATTGATCGCCGCTTGCTTGATCGCATCCAGCCGATGCTGGATGAGAGCGTCGGCTTTGTCGAAGTCCACACCCATGGCGGCGTGCTGGAGGAAGAGACAGTCCGCCTGCAATCGATCAGCATTTTCTCGCCAACCGAGGACGGCAAAGTCATTCGGGTCATCGGCAACGGCAACATTGATAAATCAGTAAAACATATTACGCCGGCGGATATCGTCGCAGCGATCAACTACTTCATCAACCTGCTGCATGGCGTCGGCAATACCGATGATATCGACCACTTGGGCAACCGCCGCCTCCGTTCTGTCGGGGAACTGCTGCAAAACCAATTCCGTATTGGTCTTTCCCGCATGGAGCGCGTGGTTCGGGAGCGGATGTCGATCCAGGATCAGAATCAGATTACTCCGCAGGCGTTGATCAATATTCGGCCGGTTATTGCCGCAATAAAAGAGTTCTTCGGCAGCTCCCAGCTGTCGCAGTTCATGGATCAGACCAACCCATTGGCGGAATTGACGCACAAACGGCGCCTTTCTGCGCTTGGACCCGGGGGCTTGACGCGTGAGCGGGCCGGGTTTGAAGTGCGCGACGTCCACCATTCCCACTATGGGCGGATGTGCCCGATTGAAACGCCTGAAGGTCCAAACATCGGGCTGATCAACTCGCTTTCCACCTATGCGCGGATCAATGACTACGGCTTTATCGAGACGCCACGCCGAAAAGTTGACCCAGAAACAGGCCGCGTTCTCAATGAAATCGTCTACCTGACAGCCGACGAAGAGGATGTGTACAACGTCGCCCAGGCAAACCAACCGCTCGACGAAGAAGGCAATTTCGTCAACGAACAGGTTATTTGCCGCCGGAAGGGTGAAATTCTCAGCGTTCCTCGCGATAAAGTCGACTTCATGGACGTTTCGCCGAAACAGGTCGTCTCGGTGGCGACAGCACTGATCCCGTTCCTGGAAAACGACGACGCCAACCGGGCCCTGATGGGATCCAACATGCAGCGGCAAGCTGTGCCGCTCTTGGTGCCGCAAGCGCCGTTCGTCGGCACCGGCATGGAGCACAAGGCCGCCCAGGATTCGGGTGTGGCCGTGGTAGCGAAGTGGCCTGGTCAGGTTGAACGCGTTACCGCCAAAGAAATTTGGGTCCGCCGCTACAAGGAGATCAACGGCAAAAAGGTGGCCGGCGATCTTGACAAGTATAAATTACAGAAGTTTATTCGTTCCAACCAGGGAACGTGCATAAACCAGCGTCCTATCGTGAAAAAAGGAGATTGGATCGAGCCTGGTGACATCATCGGTGACGGTCCGTCTACGGAAAAGGGCGAGTTGGCTCTCGGCCGCAACGTCATTGTCGCGTTTATGACCTGGGAAGGGTATAACTACGAGGATGCGATTCTTCTCAGCGAGAAGCTGGTCAAGGATGACGTCTACACCTCCATCCACATCGAGGAGTACGAATCCGAAGCCCGCGACACCAAGCTGGGACCGGAAGAGATTACCCGCGACATCCCGAACGTGGGTGAAGATGCGCTGAAGAACCTCGACGAACGCGGAATCGTGCGCGTTGGCGCAGAGATTCAGGACGGCGATATCCTCGTCGGCAAGGTGACGCCAAAGGGCGTGACCGAACTGACGGCGGAAGAGCGTCTCTTGCATGCCATCTTCGGTGAAAAAGCGCGTGAGGTTCGCGATACTTCGCTGCGGGTGCCGCACGGCGGATCTGGCATTGTCGTCGACGTCAAGGTGTTTACCCGCGACAACGGTGACGAACTGCCGCCGGGCGTGAACCAGTTGGTGCGCGTCTACATCGCCCAAAAACGGAAGATTTCCGTGGGTGACAAGATGGCAGGCCGACACGGTAACAAAGGGGTTATTGCCCGGATTATGCCGGAAGAAGATATGCCGTTCTTGCCGGACGGATCGCCGGTTGAAATTGTCCTCAATCCGCTGGGGGTTCCGTCGCGGATGAACATCGGACAGGTGCTTGAGACCCACTTGGGCATGGCAGCGAAAATGCTGGGCATTCACGTGGCGACTCCTGTCTTTGACGGAGCACGCCAGGACGACGTGTTCGACACGTTGGAGGAAGCCGGCTTGGACCGCGACGGAAAAACAATTCTGTACGATGGCCGTACCGGAGAACCGTTTGACCGCCGTGTAACGGTAGGTTGTGTCTACATGTTGAAGTTGGCCCACTTGGTGGACGATAAGATTCACGCCCGTTCTACCGGTCCATACTCGCTCGTCACACAGCAGCCGCTGGGGGGGAAAGCCCAGTTTGGCGGCCAGCGCTTCGGCGAGATGGAGGTATGGGCATTGGAGGCATATGGTGCGGCCTATACCTTGCAGGAAATTCTCACCGTTAAGTCCGACGACGTCGTTGGTCGCGTGAAGACCTACGAAGCGATCGTCAAAGGGGAGAACGTGCCGGAACCGGGCGTTCCTGAGTCGTTTAAAGTGTTGATCAAGGAATTGCAAAGCTTGGGTATGGACGTGAAGATACTCTCTGAAGACGAACAAGAAATCGAGATGCGCGAGATTGACGATGAGGACGAAGGCAGCGGTGAAAAGCTGAACCTCGTGCTAGAAGGCGGAAGCTTGGACGAAGAGTAAGATTCCGGACTAAGGGAGGTAACGCCCTGTGATAGACGTCAACAATTTTGAATACATGAAAATAGGTCTGGCCTCTCCAGACAAAATTCGCTCCTGGTCGTACGGTGAGGTCAAGAAGCCGGAAACGATCAACTACCGGACACTAAAACCGGAAAAAGACGGGTTGTTCTGCGAGCGCATCTTCGGTCCGACAAAGGACTGGGAGTGCCACTGCGGAAAGTACAAGCGCGTCCGTTACAAAGGTGTTGTCTGCGACCGCTGCGGCGTGGAAGTGACCCGCGCCAAGGTGCGCCGCGAACGCATGGGGCACATTGAGCTGGCTGCTCCCGTGTCGCATATCTGGTACTTCAAAGGGATTCCCAGCCGCATGGGGCTCGTGCTTGACATGTCGCCGCGTTCCCTGGAGGAAGTCATCTACTTTGCATCCTACGTGGTGACCGATCCGGGAGATACGCCGCTCGACAAGAAGCAGCTGCTCTCGGAAAAAGAGTACCGCAATTATCGCGAGAAGTACGGTTACTCCTTTCAAGCCATGATGGGTGCCGAGGCGATCAAGCGACTGCTTGCCGAAATCGACTTGGATAAAGAAGTGGATTTTCTGAAGGAAGAGCTGCGGACGGCGCAAGGCCAACGCCGCAATCGTGCCATCAAACGTTTGGAAGTGCTCGAGGCGTTCCGCAACTCGGGAAATCGCCCGGAGTGGATGGTCTTGGACGTGCTGCCGGTTATTCCGCCGGAACTTCGCCCGATGGTACAGCTGGACGGTGGACGCTTTGCCACCTCCGACTTGAACGATCTGTACCGCCGCGTGATCAACCGGAACAATCGCTTGAAGCGTTTGTTGGAACTGGGCGCTCCCGACATCATCGTACAAAATGAAAAGCGCATGCTGCAGGAAGCCGTTGACGCTCTGATCGACAACGGCCGCCGTGGACGGCCTGTTACTGGACCGGGCAACCGTCCGTTGAAATCGCTCAGCCATATGCTAAAAGGGAAGCAAGGGCGTTTCCGCCAAAACCTGCTGGGTAAACGCGTTGACTACTCCGGCCGTTCCGTTATCGTCGTCGGACCGAACCTCAAAATGTACCAGTGCGGTCTGCCGAAGGAAATGGCATTGGAGCTGTTCAAACCGTTTGTGATGAAGGAATTGGTGTCCAAAGGGCTCGCTCACAACATCAAGAGCGCAAAACGGAAAGTCGAGCGGGTTCAACCGGAAGTATGGGATGTCCTCGAAGAAGTGATCCGCGAGCATCCAGTGCTTTTGAACCGCGCTCCTACGCTTCACCGCCTGGGGATTCAAGCGTTCGAACCGGTGCTGGTCGAAGGTCGGGCGATTCGCCTCCATCCGCTCGTTTGTACGGCGTACAACGCGGACTTCGACGGTGACCAAATGGCGGTGCACGTGCCGCTATCCGCCGAGGCGCAAGCTGAAGCGCGAATCTTGATGCTGGCTGCACAAAACATCCTGAACCCGAAAGACGGAAAGCCGGTCGTTACACCGTCGCAGGACATGGTTTTGGGTTCTTACTATCTGACCCTGGAGCGCGAAGGCGATAAGGGTGAAGGCAATGCCTACCGGAATCCGAACGATGCGATCGCTGCTTACCAAAACGGGTATATCAGTCTGCACACGCGGATTGCCGTTCCGGCGAAGAGCCTGAATAAAACATCGTTTACGGAGAAACAGCAGGACGCCTTGCTGTTTACCACGGTGGGGAAAATCATTTTCAATGAGATCTTCCCGCCGGAGCTGCCGTATATCAATACACCGTCGAAAGCCAATTTGCAAAATCAAGTGCCTGATGAGTACTTCGTCTTTGACAAGGGTGTCGACCTGAGAGAATTTGCAAGGAAACTTCCGGATCACGGCGCAGTGAAGAAAGGCTTCCTCGGCACCATTATCGCCGAGTGCTTCCGCCGATTCGGAACGACGCAAACCTCTGTGATCCTTGACAAGATCAAAGAGCTTGGCTTTGCCTACTCTACAAAAGCCGGTATTACGATTGCCGTATCTGACATTGTCGTACCGGAACAGAAAAAAGAGATTCTGGGCGCAGCGGACGAGAAGGTAGCGACCGTTATGGCTCAGTACCGCCGCGGTTTGATTACCGAAGATGAGCGTTATGACCGCGTCATTTCCATTTGGTCGAAAGCCAAGGACGAGGTTACCGACGTCTTGATGAAGTCCATGGATAAGTTTAACGCGCTGTTTATGATGGCAAACTCCGGTGCCCGCGGTAACGTTTCGCAGATTACCCAGCTGGCCGGTATGCGCGGACTGATGGCGAACCCGTCCGGTCGAATCATCGAGCTACCGATCAAATCCAATTTCCGTGAAGGCCTGACCGTGTTGGAGTACTTTATCTCCACTCACGGCGCCCGGAAAGGACTTGCCGATACAGCGCTGCGTACGGCTGACTCCGGTTACCTGACACGCCGCCTGGTCGACGTGGCCCAGGATGTGATCGTTCGCGAAGAGGATTGCGGTACGGATAAAGGGATTCGCGTCAGTGCCATCACTGATGGCAAAGAGGAGATCGAAAAATTGTTCGACCGCCTCGTTGGCCGCACCTGCTTTGAAACCGTCCGTCATCCAGAGACGAAGGAAATCTTGGTTGGCCGCAACCAGGAAATCACGGAAGAAATTGCTGAAAAAATCGTCAAGGCCGGTATCAAGGACGTCTACATTCGCAACGTGCTTGCCTGCCGCACCAGTCACGGCGTCTGCAAACAGTGCTACGGACGCAACCTGGCAACAGGTGCGGAAGTGGAGATCGGGGAAGCGGTCGGTATCATTGCCGCCCAGTCGATCGGCGAACCTGGCACCCAGTTGACCATGCGTACGTTCCATACCGGGGGCGTGGCTGGCGACGATATCACCCAAGGTTTGCCGCGGATCCAGGAGTTGTTTGAAGCTCGCAATCCGAAAGGGCAGGCTGTCATCACCGAGATCGACGGTGAAGTTGTCGACATTCGCGAAGGCAAGGATCGACGCGAAATCGAGATTCGCGGAGATGCCGAGAACAAGGTTTACTCTGCTCCGTACGGCGCACGCATCAAAGTATCCGTTGGAATGGTACTCAGCGCCGGCGACGAGTTGACAGAGGGGTCTGTCGATCCAAAGGAAATGTTGAAGGTTCGCGGTCTGCGCGGCGTCTCCAACTACATCCTGCAAGAAGTGCAAAAGGTGTACCGGATGCAGGGGGTAGAAATCAACGACAAGCATATCGAAGTCATGATCCGTCAAATGCTTCGCAAGGTGCGCGTAGTGGACAGCGGAGATACGGATTTGCTGCCTGGTTCTTTTGTCGAGGTTCACGAGTTCGAACTGGCGAATGCCAAAGTTTTGATGGAAGGACGCAACCCGGCAGTTGGACGTCCGGTGCTGCTCGGTATCACCAAGGCGTCGTTGGAGACCGATTCGTTCCTCTCTGCCGCCTCCTTCCAAGAGACGACGCGCGTGCTTACCGACGCTGCGATCAAGGGCAAGGTGGACCGTTTGCTGGGCTTGAAGGAGAACGTCATTATCGGAAAATTGGTACCTGCGGGTACAGGTATGTCCCGCTATCGGAATACCAAGGTGCTCACGCTGCAAGAGCAAGAGGCCTTGGAGGCTCAACAGGCCGAGCGGGAAGCAGTTTCGATGGCCGAATAAGATCAAGCAGGTTGGTGCTCATCAAATAGATGGGCACCATTCCTTGCAAAAACAAATAGGTTTCTGTTGACATGGTGAAATCAAGCTGATATGATATTCAAGTGTGCCTGATACACTTTGCTTTGGAGGATATGATCACATGTCTTATGAAAAAGTAGAGCGGGCCAAAGAGTTGATGATCGGAGTTAATCAGACGTTGAAGGCGGTTGAGAGCGGGCAGGCCGAAGAGGTCTACATCGCTCAGGACGCAGACAAGCGTCTGACACAGAAAGTCGCAACTCTGTGCAAGGAGAAGGGTGTGCCAGTAGTCTACGTAGATTCCATGCGACGCCTCGGCAGGGCATGCAGAATTGAAGTGGGCGCAGCTGCGGCTGCAATCAAAAAAGGTGGTTAAACCGTTTTTGTCAAAAAGCGTTTCATTGCTCTCTGGCAAAAGCTTTCTATTTGACCCAAAAATGACTCACCTGGATCTGTGGTCTTAAAGCGCTAGTTTGAAAAGTGCCTGACGTCAAACGTCACTGGACTTTTTCAGCTTTCGCATTAGAGAGGAAGAGGAAGGAGGTCTACAATATGCCTACAATGAACCAATTGGTACGCAAAGGCCGTACTGACAAGGTCGTGAAGTCGAAGTCCCCTGCATTGCAAAAAGGGTACAACAGCTTCAAAAAATCCCTGACGAATCAAAGCTCTCCGCAAAAACGTGGTGTCTGCACCCGCGTAGGTACCATGACCCCGAAGAAGCCAAACTCCGCATTGCGTAAATATGCGCGTGTCCGTTTGACCAACGGTATTGAGGTGACAGCTTACATCGGCGGTATCGGTCACAACCTGCAAGAACACAGCGTTGTGCTGGTTCGCGGTGGCCGTGTAAAGGACTTGCCAGGGGTTCGTTACCACATCGTTCGCGGCGCGCTTGACACTGCCGGTGTTAACAATCGTATGCAAGGCCGTTCCAAATACGGTACCAAGCGTCCGAAAGCCGGAAAAGACGCAGCGAAGAAAAAATAAGCTCGCCTAGGCGACTCGTCACAAGCATATTTACACAAAGGAGGGGAATAGGATGCCACGTAAAGGCCCAGTTGCACGTCGGGACGTACTTCCTGACCCGATTTACAATAGCAAACTCGTTACCCGGCTCATCAACCGCATGATGCTGGACGGTAAGCGAGGTGTAGCGCAAAACATTCTCTATAACGCGTTCAACATCATTCAAGAGCGTACAGGCCGCAATCCGATGGAAGTGTTTGAAGAAGCACTGAAAAACATCATGCCTGTGCTGGAAGTAAAAGCACGCCGCGTTGGTGGTGCAAACTACCAAGTACCGATCGAAGTAAAACCGGAGCGCCGTACTACTCTTGGTCTGCGTTGGTTGGTAAACTACGCCCGCACTCGCGGTGAGAAGACCATGGAACAGCGTTTGGCTAACGAGATCATCGATGCGGCAAACAACACTGGCGCAGCCGTGAAAAAACGTGAGGACACTCACAAAATGGCTGAAGCAAACAAAGCGTTTGCACACTATCGCTGGTAGAATTTTAAGCGGGTATCCTTGCAGGACGCCCGCATATTCCCACACATGAGTTAAGGAAGGAGTATACCTGATGGCTCGCGAGTTCTCTCTGGCGAATACGCGCAATATCGGAATCATGGCTCACATCGATGCCGGTAAGACGACAACTACTGAGCGTATTCTCTTTTACACCGGTCGCGTTCACAAAATTGGCGAGACGCACGAAGGTGCGGCAACCATGGACTGGATGGAGCAAGAACAAGAGCGCGGTATCACCATTACATCTGCTGCGACAACGGCTCAGTGGAAAGGCCATCGCATCAATATCATTGACACGCCAGGGCACGTAGACTTTACTGTTGAGGTTGAACGTTCCCTTCGCGTACTTGATGGTACAGTTGCGGTATTTGATGCCAAGGGTGGCGTTGAGCCGCAATCCGAAACCGTCTGGCGTCAAGCAGACAACTATGGCGTACCTCGTCTCTGCTATATAAACAAGATGGACATCATCGGCGCGAACTTTGACATGTGCGTCGACCAAATTCGCAATCGCCTGGGTGCCAATCCGGTACCGATTCAATATCCGATCGGTGCGGAAGACCAATTCGTCGGAATGGTTGACCTGATCAACATGCAGGCGATCATCTATACCGATGACTTGGGCAAAACATCTGACGCTCGCGAAGTTCCAGCTGAGCTGAAAGACAAGTGCGAAGAGCTTCGCCTGCAGCTGATCGAGGCGGCAGCCGAGCAAGACGAAGAATTGATGATGAAGTACCTCGAAGGTGAGGAGCTGACTGTAGAAGAGATCAAGAAAGGCCTGCGCAAAGGCACCATCGAGTGCAAACTTGTGCCTGTGCTCTGCGGTTCTTCCTACAGAAACAAAGGGGTTCAGCCGATGCTTGACGCAGTGGTTGACTTCCTGCCGGCACCGACCGATATCCCGGCAATCAAAGGCCATCTGCCGGATTCGGAAGACGAGGTAACGCGTGAAGCTGACGATAATGGCCCGTTCTCGGCCTTGGCGTTTAAAATTATGTCAGACCCGTACGTCGGTAAGCTGACGTTCTTCCGCGTCTACTCCGGTACGCTTTCATCCGGTTCGTACGTGTTGAACTCTACCAAAGGCAAGCGCGAGCGCGTCGGTCGTATCTTGCAGATGCACGCCAACCACCGTCAAGAGATTGACATGGTATACTCCGGCGATATCGCCGCTGCAGTAGGTTTGAAAGATACGACGACAGGGGACACCCTCTGCGATGAGAAGTCACCGGTTATTCTCGAATCGATGACCTTCCCGGATCCGGTTATCGAGGTTGCGATCGAGCCGAAGTCCAAAGCGGACCAAGACAAAATGGGTATCGCACTCGGCAAACTGTCCGAGGAAGATCCGACATTCCGCGCCCGGACCGACGAAGAAACCGGTCAGACGATCATCGCCGGTATGGGTGAGCTTCACCTCGAAATTATCGTTGACCGCATGAAGCGTGAATTCAAGGTCGAAGCGAACGTCGGGGCGCCACAGGTTGCTTACCGCGAAACCTTCCGGGGCAGCGCAAAAGTGGAAGGGAAATTCGTTCGCCAATCTGGTGGCCGCGGTCAATACGGTCACGTTTGGGTGGAATTCTCCCCGCTCGAACCGGGCCAAGGCTTCGAATTCGAGAACAAGATTGTCGGTGGGGTCGTGCCTCGTGAATACGTTCCGGCCGTTCAGGCTGGTATCGAAGAGGCGATGAAAAACGGTGTTCTCGCCGGCTTCCCGCTGGTAGACATCAAAGCTGTTCTCGTCGACGGAAGCTACCACGATGTAGACTCCTCCGAGATGGCGTTTAAAGTTGCAGGTTCTTTGGCATTGAAAGAAGCTGCGAAGAAGTGTAACGCTGTGCTGTTGGAGCCTGTGATGAGGGTCGAGGTTACTGTGCCTGAAGAGTACATGGGTGACGTCATGGGCGACCTGAACTCCCGCCGTGGCCGCATCGAAGGGATGGAAGCTCGCGCCAATGCACAAGTAATCCGTGCGATGGTGCCGCTCTCCGAGATGTTCGGCTACTCCACGACTCTGCGTTCCCGTACGCAAGGCCGCGGTACCTACTCGATGTTCCTCGACCACTACGAAGAAGTGCCGAAGAGCATCGCTGAAGAGATCATCAAGAAGTCGAAAGGCGAGTAATTCGCCCGCTAGACCCTTTATCTTCAATCGAGAAAGGTTTACAATATTATACGGACAGCCATCCTGTAATGAGTAAACCTTTCTTTATTCAATACTTACCCTTACTTTTAAGGAGGATTACATTCTCATGGCAAAAGAAAAATTTGAGCGGACCAAACCGCACGTAAACATTGGTACAATCGGTCACGTTGACCACGGCAAAACCACTTTGACTGCTGCTATCACTACTGTTTTGGCACAGCAAGGTAAAGCAAAAGCAATGGCATATGACAGCATTGACGCTGCTCCGGAAGAAAAAGAGCGCGGTATCACGATCAACACTGCACACGTTGAATACGAAACTGAAAACCGCCACTATGCTCACGTTGACTGCCCAGGTCACGCTGACTACGTGAAAAACATGATCACTGGTGCTGCTCAAATGGACGGCGCGATCCTCGTAGTATCCGCTGCTGACGGTCCGATGCCGCAAACTCGCGAGCACATCCTGCTCTCCCGCCAGGTAGGTGTACCTTACATCGTCGTATTCATGAACAAATGCGATATGGTTGACGATGAAGAGCTGCTGGAACTGGTTGAAATGGAAATCCGTGACCTGCTTTCCCAATACGAGTTCCCAGGTGACGATATTCCAGTCATCAAAGGTTCCGCTAAAGAAGCCCTCGACAATCCAAGCGGAGAATGGGCAAAGAAAATTATTGAATTGATGGATGCTGTTGACAACTACATCCCAACTCCTGAGCGCGCAACCGACAAGCCTTTCTTGATGCCGGTTGAGGACGTGTTCACGATCACTGGCCGTGGTACTGTTGCTACCGGTCGCGTAGAACGTGGAGTGGTTAAAGTAGGTGACCAAGTAGAAATCGTTGGTCTTGCTGAAGAAACTCGTACTACTACGGTAACAGGTGTTGAGATGTTCCGTAAACTTCTCGACCAAGCAGAAGCTGGTGACAACATCGGTGCCCTGCTCCGCGGTGTTGAGCGTAAAGACATCGAGCGCGGTCAATGTTTGGCAAAACCGGGTTCCGTTAACCCGCACACCAAATTCCGTGCAGAAGTATACGTTCTGTCCAAAGAAGAAGGTGGACGTCACACTCCTTTCTTCGCTAACTACCGTCCACAATTCTACTTCCGTACCACTGACGTTACTGGCATCATCCAACTGCCGGAAGGCGTAGAAATGGTAATGCCAGGTGACAACACTGAGTTCAGCGTTGAGCTGATCGCACCTGTAGCAATGGAGCAAGGTACTCGCTTCGCTATTCGCGAAGGCGGACGTACTGTAGGCGCCGGCGTTGTTGCAGCGATCATCGAATAATCATCTGACGTAAGACCCGGTAGCTGGTGCTATCGGGTTTTTTTACGCTGCAAATGGCCGAATGGATCTGGCAGCACTCGTCCTCATCATCAAATTTCATCACTCTCATCAAAAATTTTCAACAATTATCCAGCTAGCCCTGTGTTACAATACGATTTGGATAAGGAGATAGAGAAATA
>NZ_HE978551.1:0-26664 GCF_000311785.1 Brevibacillus massiliensis | reverse complement strand
GGAGGGAAATTTGACTGAAAGAACGGACAATTTATTTGCTGCTGTCGGCTGTCGTCACCATGTGGGGGCTTAACGTCGTGATGGTGAAGTATCTAACTTTTTTTCCGCCCCTTCTCATCTCGGCGATTCGAATGTCTGTCGCAGCATTAGCGCTGCTGCCAGTTGTATTGTGGAATATCAAAAGAATCAGACTTTCGCGCACCGACTGGCTGCTGGTCGGGTTGGTCGGCTTGACATCCGTCACGATGCACCAGGTATTATTGTCAATAGGTGTACAGCAAACGACGGCTGGAACTACATCGCTTATTTTGGGCTTGAATCCATTGGCTACAGCGCTGCTAGCGGTACCCTTGCTGGGAGAACCGCTGACCAAGCGCAAGGGAATCGGCATAACCCTCGGTTTTAGCGGAGTCCTGCTCGTGGTGGCGACACAGAGCCGGATTCACTTTAGCGGTTGGGGCGACTTGCTGATTTTCGGATCGATGCTGATGTATGTGATCGGCGGGCTTTTTGTTCGCAAGGCGACTTCCAAAGGGATTCCGCCGTTACTCATCACGGCATACTCACAAGTGATTGCTTCTATTATGTTGTGGCTGCTCGCCGTAACCGTCTACCCGTTCGAAGTATTTTCCGTAGTCGACACGCGTCCTTTCACCTGGCTGGTGATTTTTACTTCAGGCGTACTTGCGACAGCACTCGGTTCGCTTGGCTGGAACTTTGGGATCGGCCGCCTGGGGGCAGGCAGAACTGCCATCTTTCTAAATGGAATGCCGCTGGCCAGCTTGATCTTTGCTGCCTTGTTGCTGGGTGAGTCACTACAGCCGATTCATGCCCTTGCACTGCTGCTGATCGTACTGGGCGTATACCTCGGTTCACAGGCACGGGAAAAGAATATCATGCTGACAGCATCAGAGAAAGTAAATAGTGTAAAAATGTAGGAAGCAAGAAAGCGCAGGACTCACCTACGCTTTTTCTTCGTTTTGCGGGGTATTAATCATATGGTAGGCAGTGAGGGTAAGGCGTTCAAAAATACTTTTGCGGACCTCCCCTTCCAAGCCTATGCTGTCCATGGCTTTGCTCATACAGGATAACCACGCTTCTGCCCGCTTCGGTGTAACTGGAAAGGGCATGTGTCGGGCTCGCAGCTTGGGGTGGCCGCGATGTTGACTGTAAAGTGCCGGGCCGCCGAGAAACTGCGTGAGGAACCAATACTGGTTCTGTCTCGTTTCCGTCAAATCTTCCGGGAAAATAGGCGCCAGATCGGGATGTTTGGCGACGAGATCATAAAAAACATCGACAAGGCGGGCAATTGTTTTGTCTCCGCCGATGAGATGGTACTGGCTTTCAATATGATCGGACATCATAAAAGGCTCCTTTTAATGGTATAGTTTTTCTGTTATGAAAACAACTTGATGTTGTTCACAACACGATATGTGACCGCCATGCGGCACAAGGAATGTTTATCCCCTTTTATTTTATCATAAGGCAACGGGTTGCCAGCTGCTTCCGCTTGAAAATCAATGTGCTCCACAGCTAAAATAGGCGACGTTGCTTAATTTTCTAGGCAACGTGAGAAAAATTCTTGCGTTGCCTATTCAATTTTAGTACAATAGTGAATGTTGGTCATGGACTTGCGATGATGTGGGAGGTTGCTGACACACCCGGCCCCTTTGCCATGGCTGGGGTGCAGGATATTTCCACTGAGAAATGTCCGTTATAAAATGGGCGAAAAAGGAGGGACTCAAATGGCAAAACAAAAGATTCGTATCCGTCTTAAAGCGTACGATCACAAAATCCTCGATCAATCCGCTGAAAAAATCGTGGAAACTGCGAAGCGTTCCGGAGCCAATGTTTCTGGTCCGATTCCACTTCCTACGGAGAAAGCGGTGTACACGATCCTTCGTGCGGTGCACAAGTATAAGGATTCTCGTGAACAGTTCGAGATGCGTACACATAAGCGTCTGATCGACATCTTAAATCCGACACCGCAAACTGTCGATGCGTTGATGCGTCTTGACCTGCCGTCGGGTGTAGACATCGAAATCAAACTGTAAGCGAAAATCGCGACACACACGCAGGCGTTGTCTTAGGACAACAAGCGTTAATCGTCATACAAGCAAACAGCGACCCTGCACATCGGTAGGGACTTGATTCAACAAACAAAGAAGGCTTTGTTCGCGAAAGCGATGCGCCAGAGCCGCTGTTCGCAACATCTGAGTCGAGAAAAAGTGAAACAGGAATTATGCACAGGAGGTGGCACACATGACCAAAGGAATCTTAGGGAAAAAACTTGGGATGACCCAAGTGTTCGGTCCGAACGGTACAGCAATCGCTGTTACGGTTATCGAAGCCGGTCCTTGCGTTGTTCTTCAAAAGAAGGATAAAGCAAACGACGGTTACGAGGCGATTCAAATCGGTTTCGAGGACAAGAAAGAACATCGCGCGAACAAACCGGAAAAAGGTCATTCCGCGAAAGCCAATACGGCACCTAAGCGCTTCATCCGCGAAGTGCGCGGAGTAAACCTCGATGAGTACGAGGTGGGTCAGGAAATCAAAGCAGATATTTTCGCCGCAGGAGAAGTTGTTGACGTATCCGGCGTGACGAAAGGAAAAGGATATGCCGGTGCGATCAAGCGCCACAACCAAGCTCGCGGTCCGATGGCTCACGGTTCCCGTTACCATCGCGGACCAGGTTCGCTCGGTGCGATTGCTCCGAACCGCGTATTTAAAGGTCAAACCCTGCCAGGTCAAATGGGCGGCGACAATGTGACGATCCAGAACCTGGAAGTTATTAAAGTTGATGCTGATCGCAACCTCATTTTGGTAAAAGGTTCTATACCTGGACCCAAAAACAGCTACGTAGTCGTTCGTTCGGCTGTCAAGAAGTAAGGAAAGGAGGAACTGACATGCCAAAAGTAGCTCTCTATAACCAAGCAGGCGCACAGGTGGGCGAAATCGAACTGGCGGACAGCGTGTTCGGAGTTGAGCCTAACAATGCGGTCCTGTATGATGCGATTATTATGCAACAGGCTTCCCGTCGTCAGGGAACTCATGATGTAAAAAATCGTTCGGAAGTCAGCGGCGGCGGTCGCAAGCCGTGGCGTCAAAAAGGAACCGGGCGTGCCCGTCAAGGCTCCATTCGCGCTCCGCAGTGGAAAGGCGGCGGTGTCGTATTCGGACCTACGCCTCGTAAATACGGCTATAAGCTGAACCGCAAAGTTCGCCGTTTGGCTTTGAAATCTGCGCTTTCCTCAAAAGTGCAAAACAATGAACTGCTGGTGCTGGATGCACTGAACATCGCTGCACCGAAGACGAAAGAAATGGTTGGAGTACTGACCAACCTGAAAGCAGACCGCAAAGTGCTGGTCGTTACCTCCGATTACGACCAAAACGTGGCGCTCTCTACCCGCAACATCCCGGGTGCCAAGTTCATCGATGCTGCCGGCATCAACGTGCTTGACCTCGTGGCTCACGACAAGGTAATCGTAACAAAAGATGCGGTTGCCAAAGTTGAGGAGGTGCTCGCCTAATGAAGAGCCAATTTGATCTCATCAAGCGCCCTATCATTACGGAGCGCACCACTGAAATGATGGCTGACAAGAAGTACGTTTTCGAAGTGCCGTTGAAAGCCAACAAAACCGAAATCAAGCAAGCTGTGGAAAAAGTATTCGGCGTAAAAGTGGAGGCAGTCAACACGATGCGTGTTCCTGCGAAACCGAAGCGCTATGGTAAATACTCTGGTTACACTTCTGAGTGGAAAAAGGCGATTGTCAAGTTGACTGCCGACAGCAAAGAGCTGGAATTCTACGAAGGCGTGTAAGCCCGACGACTTTTCCTAAGGAGGGTATAAAAAATGGGTATCAAGAAGTTTAAACCAACTTCTCCTGGTCGTCGCCAAATGACGGTATCTACCTTCGAAGAGATCACCACCTCCACTCCGGAGAAATCTCTGCTTGCGCCTCTTAACAAGAAAGCAGGTCGCAACAACCAAGGTAGAATTACCGTTCGTCATCACGGTGGCGGTCATAAGCGCAAGTACCGCATTATTGACTTCAAACGCAACAAGGACGGCATTATCGGCCGCGTTGCTACGATTGAATACGATCCAAACCGCTCTGCCAACATCGCTCTGATCAACTACGCAGACGGGGAGAAACGCTACATCCTGGCACCGCTTGGCCTGAAAGTCGGCGATCAGATCGTATCCGGCCCGGATGCCGACATCAAAATCGGCAATGCGCTTCCGCTGGAAAACATGCCAGTCGGTACGACGATCCACAACATTGAATTGAAGCCGGGCAAAGGCGGACAGTTGGTTCGCGCCGCAGGTGCAGAAGCGCAGCTGTTGGGCCGCGACGGCGACTTTGTTATCGTGCGCCTGGGTTCCGGAGAAATCCGCCGCATTCACAAAGAGTGCCGCGCGACGGTAGGTCAAGTCGGCAACCTGGATCACGAGCTGATCAACATCGGTAAAGCAGGCCGTTCCCGTTGGCTGGGGATCCGTCCGACTGTTCGCGGTAGCGTTATGAACCCGAACGATCATCCGCACGGCGGTGGTGAAGGTCGCGCTCCGATCGGCCGCAAATCTCCTGTTACGCCTTGGGGTAAGCCGGCGCTTGGCCTCAAGACTCGCAAGAAGAAGAACAAATCCGATCAATACATTATCCGCCGCCGCAAGAAGTAAGGCGGGGTGAAAGAATAAGCAATCGCCTTAGGCGAAGGGAGGTTCACATATGGGACGCAGCTTGAAAAAAGGCCCTTTCGTGGATGACCACTTGATGAAAAAAGTTGTCGAGCTAAACGAGAAGAACGAAAAGCGCGTGGTGAAAACCTGGTCGCGCCGCTCTACCATTTTCCCTGAGTTCGTTGGACACACGTTTGCGGTTTACGATGGGCGCAAGCATGTACCAGTTTATGTAACGGAAGACATGGTCGGTCACAAATTGGGTGAATTTGCGCCAACTCGTACCTTCAAAGGTCACGTAGACAGCGACAAAAAATCCAAGAAGCGCTAATTTTTTTCTCTTCACAGAGAGGAGGTACTACAGATGGAAGCTAAAGCAGTTGCTCGCTATATTCGCGTTGCTCCTCGTAAAGTTCGCCTGGTGGTTGACTTGATTCGAGGCAAACAAGTGGGCGAAGCGCTGGCGATTCTCAAGCACACGCCGAAAGCTGCTTCCCCGATCGTTGAGAAACTCATCAAATCGGCGATCGCCAATGCCGAACACAACAATGAGATGGATCCAAACAATCTCGTAGTGGGCAAGATCTTCGTGGATCAAGGCCCGACGTTAAAACGGTTCCGTCCTCGCGCAATGGGACGCGCCAGCCGCATCAATAAACGGACCAGCCACATCACAGTGGTATTAAACGAGAAATAAGGAGGGAACACGTGTGGGTCAAAAGGTAAGCCCAGTTGGTCTTCGCATCGGTATTATTCGCGACTGGGAATCGAAATGGTTTGCCGATAAAGATTTCGCTTCCTTGTTGCATGAAGATCTTCGTATCCGCAAGTATGTAAAAGACCGTTTAAAAGACGCCGCTGTCTCCACGATTGAAATCGAACGTGCAGCAAACCGCGTCAATGTAACGATTCACACCGCGAAGCCTGGTATGGTAATCGGTAAAGGCGGAGCTGAAGTGGAAGTACTTCGCAAAGCTTTGACTGACATGACCGGCAAACGCGTTCACATCAACATCAACGAAGTGAAAAAGCCTGATCTGGACGCTACGTTGGTAGCTGAAAATATCGCTCGTCAATTGGAAAACCGCATCTCGTTCCGCCGTGCTCAAAAGCAGACGATCAGCCGCTGCATGCGTGCAGGAGCGAAAGGGATCAAAACGTTGGTTAGCGGACGTCTTGGCGGCGCTGATATCGCCCGCTCCGAGGGGTACAGTGAGGGAACTGTTCCGCTTCACACCCTGCGTGCAGACATCGATTACGGTACTGCAGAAGCTCACACCACATACGGCCGTATCGGCGTAAAAGTATGGATCTACCGTGGTGAAGTGCTTCCGACGAAAAAGAACGCTGCCACTGAGGAAGGAGGCAAGTAATTATGTTGTTGCCAAAGCGCGTAAAACACCGCAAACAACACCGCGGCCGCATGACAGGTAACGCCAAAGGCGGAACTACGGTAGCGTTTGGCGAATACGGCCTGCAAGCTCTCGAACCGTCCTGGATTACGAACCGCCAGATCGAGGCAGCTCGTATTGCCATGACTCGTTACATCCGCCGTGGCGGTAAAGTTTGGATTAAGATTTTCCCTGACAAACCGGTTACTCAAAAACCGTTGGAAGTGCGGATGGGTTCCGGTAAAGGTTCCCCGGAACACTGGGTTGCCGTTGTGAAACCTGGCAAGATCATGTTCGAACTTGCCGGTGTATCGGAAGAAGTAGCTCGCGAAGCAATGCGCCTTGCTATGCACAAACTGCCGGTGAAGTGCAAGTTTGTGAAGCGCGAAGAAGTGGGTGGTGACGCACATGAAGGCTAATGAATTTCGCAATCTGACCACTGCCGAGATCGAACAAAACGTCTCCTCTTTGAAAGAAGAGTTATTTAACCTTCGTTTCCAACTGGCTACCGGCCAACTGGAAAACACGGCACGGATCAAACAAGTGCGCAAGGATATCGCTCGTGCGAAAACCGTCCTGCGCCAGAGAGAACTGGGTATCGGCTAATAAAAGGAAGGAGGTTTGACGATGACGGCAGAACGCAATTTGCGTAGAACTATGCAGGGTCGTGTCGTATCTGACAAGATGGATAAAACCATCGTGGTGTTGGTAGAAACCTACAAAAAGCACCCGCTGTACGGAAAACGCGTGAAGTACTCGAAAAAGTTCAAGGCACACGATGAAAACAACACTGCCAAAGTTGGCGATATCGTCGAGATCATGGAAACTCGTCCGCTTTCCAAGGACAAGAGATTCCGTCTGGTGAAGATCGTCCAAGAGGCTATTATCGTATAAGGAAGAATTCGGGTTCATTAAATCCGAAGGGAGGTTCTATTTATGATCCAAACTCAAACGAGACTGGCTGTAGCTGACAACTCTGGTGCGAAAGAGTTGATGTGCATTAAAGTGCTGGGTGGTTCCGGTCGGAAAACAGCCAACATCGGCGATGTAATCGTATGCTCTGTAAAATCCGCTACACCCGGAGGCGTTGTCAAGAAAGGTCAAGTAGTAAAAGCGGTTATCGTACGCAGCAAGAGTGGTGTCCGCCGCAATGACGGTTCCTATATCCGCTTTGACCAGAACGCAGCCGTAATCATTCGGGATGATAAATCTCCGCGTGGTACGCGTATCTTTGGACCGGTCGCTCGCGAACTCCGCGAAAAAGACTACATGAAGATTGTCTCCCTCGCTCCAGAGGTTCTCTAATCGGCAGAATTCAGATAAGCAGTTTGTTCGATAGGAGGTGCACCAAGCGATGCACGTTAAAAAAGGCGATACAGTTATCGTGATTACGGGCAAGGACAAAGGGAAGAAAGGCCGCGTACTGGCAGCTTACCCGAAGAAAGACCGTGTGCTGGTAGAAGGTGTGAACCTTGTCAAGAAGCACACTCGTCCGTCCCAAGCAAATCCGCAAGGCGGTATTGTGACACAAGAAGCGGCCATTCACGTTTCCAATGTGTCTTTGATTGATCCAAAATCCGGTCAGCCAACTCGTGTTGGATACAAGGTATTGGATAACGGTAAAAAAGTACGGGTAGCCAAAAAATCTGGCGAAGTAATCGATAAGTAGTCAGGTCGGAAGGGAGGTTGTCTTAGATGGCAGCAAGATTGAAAGAAAAGTACTTGAAAGAAATCGTGCCTGCACTGATGTCGAAGTTTAACTACACATCTGTGATGCAAGTACCGAAAGTAGAGAAAGTCATTATCAACATGGGTGTTGGTGAAGCGGTCGGAAACGCAAAAGCACTGGATAGTGCCGTTGAGGATTTGCAGCTGATCTCCGGTCAAAAGCCGGTTGTCACTCGCGCGAAAAAGTCCATCGCTGGTTTCAAACTGCGTGAAGGCATGCCGATCGGGGCAAAAGTGACGCTGCGCGGTGAGCGTATGTACCACTTCCTCGACAAGCTGCTCAACGTTTCTCTGCCGCGTGTACGCGACTTCCGCGGGATCTCCCCTAAAGCGTTTGACGGTCGTGGAAACTACACACTTGGTCTGAAAGAACAGTTGATCTTCCCAGAGATCGAATACGATAAGATCGACAAAGTACGCGGTATGGACATCGTCATTGTCACTTCTGCAAAAACGGACGAAGAAGCCCGTGAATTGTTAGTGCAAATGGGTATGCCATTCCGTAAATAAACCCTATCGTAAGGAGGGAAAAATGTGGCAAAAAAATCGATGATCGTGAAACAACAGCGTAAGCCGAAGTTCGCTGTTCGCGCTTATACGCGTTGTGAACGCTGCGGCCGTCCACACTCTGTGCTGCGCAAATTCAAACTGTGCCGTATTTGCTTCCGTGAACTGGCTTACAAAGGTCAGATCCCAGGCGTGAAAAAGGCCAGCTGGTAATATAGACGGGAAGGAGGTTTTTCTCTCATGGTAATGACTGATCCAATTGCCGATATGCTGACTCGCATTCGGAATGCTAATATGGTTCGCCACGAGAAGGTGGAGATTCCAGCATCCAACTTGAAAAAGGAAATCGCCCGTATCCTCAAGGAAGAGGGTTTTATCCGCGATGCGGAATTCATTGAAGACAACAAGCAAGGGATCATTCGCGTATTCCTGAAATACGGTCCCAACAACGAGCGTGTTATTACTGGCTTGAAGCGCATCAGCAAGCCTGGCCTTCGCGTTTACGCTCAATCCACTGAAGTGCCTCGCGTGCTCGGAGGCTTGGGTATCGCGATTCTCTCCACTTCGTCCGGCGTGATGACAGATAAACAAGCTCGTCAATCTCGCGTAGGCGGAGAAGTATTGGCTTACATTTGGTAATCATTGATTTACGCACAGGAGGTGCAAGACATGTCACGTGTCGGTAAAAAACCGATAGCGATCCCTGCAGGCGTTACCGTTACCCTGAACGGTACGGACTTGACGGTAAAAGGCCCTAAGGGTACTCTGGTTCGTAGCTTCCATCCGGACATCACCATCAACGTAAGCGACAGCGAAATTGTGGTTGAGCGTCCTAGTGATAACAAACATCATCGTTCCTTGCACGGTACGACTCGCGCACTAATTGCAAACATGGTAACCGGTGTGTCTGAAGGTTTTACTCGTACGCTGGAACTGGTGGGCGTTGGGTACCGTGCAGCGAAAGCAGGCAAAGGTGTAACCCTCTCTCTCGGCTTCTCCCACCCGGTAGAAGTAATTCCGGAAGAAGGCATCGAGATCGAAGTTCCCAACCAAACTACGCTGGTAATAAAGGGAATTAACAAGGAACGTGTTGGTCAGATAGCCGCTGAAATTCGCGCGATCCGCAAGCCTGAACCGTATAAAGGCAAAGGGATCAAGTACAGCGATGAAGTGGTTCGTCGTAAGGAAGGGAAAAAAGGTAAATAAGCTCCGTAGTTTCACGAGAAGGGAGGCCGCTTAATGTTTACTAAAGCCGATAAAAACAAAGCTCGGAAGAAACGTCATCTGCGCATTCGTAAACGCGTCTTGGGTTCTGCTGCACGTCCGCGTTTGAATGTATTTCGTTCTTCCAAGCACATTTACGCTCAATTGATTGATGATGTTGCAGGTGTTACTCTGGCATCTGCGTCTTCGCTCGATAAAGAACTCGGTCTGAAATCCGGCAGTAACACAGAGGCTGCTGCTGCTGTAGGCTCTTTGATCGCAAAACGGGCCAAAGAAAAAGGTTTTAACGAAGTGGTATTCGACCGCGGCGGTTACTTGTACCACGGTCGCGTGCAAGCTCTTGCAGAAGCAGCGCGTGAAGCTGGTCTGCAATTCTAAGGCAACAACAAGATGTTCTGTAAACAAGGAGGGTAAGGAATGCGTATCGACCCTAGCAAATTAGAGCTAGAAGAGAAAGTCGTCGCCGTTAACCGCGTTGCGAAAGTGGTTAAAGGTGGCCGCCGTTTCAGCTTCAGCGCGTTGGTCGTTGTTGGCGATAAAAACGGTCATGTAGGCGCTGGTATGGGGAAAGCCCAGGAAGTTCCGGACGCCATCCGCAAAGCAATTGAAGACGCAAAGAAAAACTTGATTCGCGTCCCGATAAAAGGTACGACCATCCCGCATGAGGTATTGGGGCGGTTTGGATCCGGCAACGTGCTGATCAAGCCGGCTGCAGAAGGTACGGGAGTTATCGCAGGCGGTCCGGTTCGCGCGGTGCTCGAGCTGGCCGGCGTAGGTGACGTTTTAAGTAAATCTCTGGGCTCCAACAACCCGATCAATATGGTAAACGCAACACTGGAAGGCTTGAGCCGCTTGAAAACAGCGGAAGACGTTGCGAAATTGCGCGGAAAAACTGTTGAAGAGCTCTTAGGTTAAGAAGGAGGGATTGGGATATGGCTAATCAATTGCAAATCACCCTCAAGCGTAGCCTGATTGGTCGTACGAAAGACCAGCAGGAGACGGTGAAAGCCCTGGGCCTTCGCAAGATTCACCAAACCGTCGTGAAGCAGGACAACCCAGCTATGCGCGGGATGATTTTTAAAGTAAAGCACTTGGTTGAAGTTAAGGAACTCGAAGCATAAGAAAGACTCTTTTGTTAGGAGGTGCCAAAGCATGAAACTGCATGAACTGCAACCGGCAGAAGGTTCCCGTCACGAGCGCAAGCGCATTGGACGCGGGATCGGAAGCGGCAATGGAAAAACCGCCGGTAAAGGTCATAAAGGTCAAAACGCTCGTTCCGGAGGCGGTGTCCGTCCTGGTTTCGAGGGTGGACAAAACCCGTTGTTCCGTCGTTTGCCGAAACGCGGCTTTACCAATATCAATCGCAAAGAATTTGCGATCGTGAGCTTGGATGCCCTGAACCGCTTTGAAGAGGGAACTGTCGTTACTCCTGAGCTCTTGAAAGAGACCGGCGTAATCAGTGCTCTTCGTGACGGTGTAAAAGTATTGGCTAATGGGGAATTGAATGTGAAGCTGACAGTAAAAGCTCACAAGTTCTCCAGCACGGCTGCTGAAAAGATTGCTCAAGTCGGTGGAACAGCCGAGGTGATCTAATGTTAGGGAGCCTCTCCAACATTTTTAGAATAGGCGACCTGCGTCGGAAGGTGATTTTCACTCTTTTGATGCTTGTCGTCTTCCGAATAGGAAGCCATGTTCCCGTTCCCAACATCAACATTCAATTGTTGGAACAAGGAGCATCCAACAACCTGTTTGGTTTGATCAATACGTTTTCCGGCGGGGCATTAAAGAAGTTCTCCGTTTTCGCAATGGGGATCATGCCCTATATTACGGCCTCTATCATCATGCAGCTTCTCTCGATGGAAGTTGTACCGAAGTTCACCCAATGGGCGAAAGAAGGAGAGGCTGGCCGCCGGAAAATTGCCCAATTTACCAGGTACGGAACCATCATTCTGGGCTTGATACAGGCATTTGGATTGACCATCGGGTTTAACCGCTTGTATCCGGGATTGCTGAAGGATACGTCGGTAGGCAGCTACATCCTGGTTGCGCTGACGCTGACAGCAGGGACAGCTTTCTTGATGTGGCTGGGCGAGCAGATCACGGAAAAGGGAATTGGCAACGGTATTTCGATTATCATCTTAGCGGGGATCGTTGCGGCCATTCCGGAGGGGATCGAGACCATTTTGGCTTCCCAGTTCTCCAGTGAAACCAGCGGCACGCTGTTTTTCTCCATTATGAAACTGGTCGTTGTCTTCCTGGTGATTGTCGCGATCATTGTCGGCGTTATCTTCATGCAGCAAGGGATTCGCAAAATTCCCGTCCAGTATGCAAAACGGGTAGTTGGCCGCAAGATGTACGGCGGTCAATCGACTCACATTCCGTTGAAAGTGAATTCCGCAGGTGTCATTCCCGTCATCTTTGCAATATCGCTGGTGATGTTCCCGTCGACGATCGCCAGTTTTTGGGTGACCAATACGGGAGGAATTGCCGATTGGATCTACAACAACTTTCAAGTGAGCCACCCGTTGGGGATGACGTTGTACGCCCTGCTCATCCTTGGATTTACGTACTTCTATACCTTCGTACAGATTAACCCTGTACAAATGGCAGAGAACATGCGTAAAAACGGGGGCTACATTCCGGGGATTCGACCTGGCAAGAACACAGAGGTTTACATTACACGTACGCTGAACCGCCTGACTTTGGCCGGCGCGCTATTCCTTATGATCATTTCCGTTTTACCGTTCTTCTTCAGTGCGTTGGCTAATCTGCCGCAGCAGATTTACATTGGGGGTACCTCGCTCCTGATCGTTGTCGGTGTAACATTGGATACCATGAAGCAGATTGAAAGCCAACTCATCAAACGCCACTACAAAGGCTTCATCAAGTAGGGCAGAGTCGAACGGATGGATGGAGGAGTAGAACGTGAACGTAATTTTAATGGGCCTTCCGGGTGCCGGGAAAGGCACACAGGCAGAGCGTATCGTCAAAGAGTTTGGCATTCCGCACATTTCCACCGGTGATATGTTTCGCGCAGCCGTAAAGGACGAGACACCACTTGGACTAGAGGCTAAATCCTACATGGATAAAGGTCTGCTTGTTCCTGACGAAGTGGTCATCGGGATTGTACGTGAACGTCTTGGCAAAGACGATTGCGATAAAGGTTTTTTACTGGATGGGTTCCCCCGGACAGTGCCGCAAGCTGAGGCACTGACGGCCACTCTTAAGGAGTTGGGGAAAAAGATTGACCATGTGATTAACATCCAGGTCGGTCGCGATTTGCTCATTCAGCGATTGACCGGTCGTTGGATTTGTCCAGTATGTGGCACGAGTTACCACACTTTGTTCAACCCGCCAAAAGAACCTGGCGTTTGTGATAAAGACGGCGGAAAACTGTTCCAAAGGGACGACGACAAGCTTGAAGTGGTAACACAGCGGCTTGATGTAAATATTGCGCAAACGCAGCCATTGATTGATTATTACGCAGCTCAAGGCCTGCTGCGAAACATCGATGGGGAACGGGATATTCCGGTTGTGTTTGCGGAAGTTTCCTCTTTATTGCGAGGGTAAGCCAAATGATCATTCTTAAATCCAGAATGGAACTTGAGATAATGCGCGAAGCGGGACGCATCGTAGCTTTAACTCATCAGGAGCTTGCTCGTGCGATAAAGCCGGGTGTGACGACAAAACAGCTTGATGAATTGGCCGAGACCTTTATTCGAAGCAAAGGGGCAGTACCTTCCTTTAAAGGCTACGGCGGCTTTCCGGGCAGTATCTGTGCTTCAGTCAATGAAGAACTCGTTCATGGAATCCCGGGAAAGCGGGTGCTAAACGAGGGGGACATCATCAGCCTCGACATCGGCGCCGAGTTCCAGGGATATCACGGTGATTCCGCTTGGACGTACGCAGTCGGCAAAGTTTCGGAAGAAGCGGAGCGATTGATGAGGGTGACAGAGGAGTCGTTGTACAAGGGTTTGGAACAAGCCAGACCGGATGCACGTCTCTCTGACATTTCCCATGCGATACAGGTTCACGCGGAAGCGGCAGGTTTTTCAATTGTCCGTGAGTATGTGGGACATGGGGTCGGGCGCGATTTGCACGAAGACCCGCAGATCCCCAATTACGGTCCTCCAGGCCGGGGACCTCGATTGAAGCCGGGCATGGTCTTGGCGATCGAGCCAATGGTGAATGCCGGCGAGCGGTATGTCCGTACGTTGGAGGACAAATGGACGGTCGTAACAGTGGATGGAAAGAAGTGCGCTCACTACGAACACACCATCGCGATTACGGAAGAAGGCTATGAGATTTTGACAAAGCTGTAACCAGCTGGTGACGGCACAGCTCATTGTCTGACTGAGGAACAGATGAAAGGAGAGAAGCGAGTGGCCAAGGACGATGTAATCGAAGTAGAAGGTACGGTGATAGAACCTTTGCCTAACGCAATGTTTCGGGTAGAATTGGAGAACGGGCACAAGGTATTGGCACACGTTTCGGGTAAGATTCGCATGCACTTTATTCGGATCTTGCCAGGTGATAAAGTAACGGTAGAGTTGTCTCCGTACGACTTGACTCGCGGACGAATCACCTATCGCTACAAATGACAGACAGGCAGCACGCTGACGGCGTTTTGTGACCGCAACCGGTCTGATACGTTTCGTTTGAAAGACGGCAGACGTTTTTCATTAAACCCCTAGAAAAGGGAGGCAAGAACCATGAAAGTGAGACCGTCGGTAAAACCGATCTGCGAAAAATGCAAAGTCATTCGTCGCAAGGGTAACGTAATGGTTATTTGTGAAAATCCTAAGCATAAGCAAAGACAAGGATAATTCTAAGGAGGTGCTTCTCGAGTATGGCACGTATTGCAGGCGTTGACTTGCCTCGCGAAAAACGCACGGAAATCGCGTTGACCTACATTTACGGCATCGGCCGCCCTACGGCTAACCGCATTCTTGCGGCAACTGGTGTTAACCCTGATACTCGTGTTCGCGATCTGACTGAAGATGAAGTCAGCAAGCTTCGCGAATACATCGACAAGAACATCAAGGTTGAAGGGGATCTGCGCCGCGAAGTTTCTTTGAACATCAAGCGTCTGATGGAGATCGGCTGCTTCCGCGGCATTCGCCACCGCCGTGGCCTGCCTGTTCGCGGACAACGCACGAAAACCAATGCTCGTACGCGCAAAGGTCCTCGCCGTACCGTAGCGAACAAGAAAAAGTAAAGGAGGGTAATCTGACATGGCTAAAAGAAAACAAGCGACTGCTACTCGTACCCGCCGCCGTGACCGCAAAAACGTTGAAGTCGGCGTAGCGCACATTCGCTCTACTTTCAACAACACCATCGTGACGATCACTGATCCTCACGGCAATGCAATTTCTTGGTCCAGTGCGGGTGCCCTCGGGTTTAAAGGTTCCCGCAAAAGCACGCCATTTGCTGCTCAAATGGCTGCCGAAACTGCGGCTAAAACTGCAATGGAACATGGCATGCGTTCTCTTGAAGTCCTGGTAAAAGGTCCAGGTGCAGGTCGCGAAGCAGCGATCCGCTCTCTGCAAGCTGCTGGTTTGGAAGTTAACATGATCAAAGATGTTACCCCAATCCCGCACAACGGCTGCCGTCCACCAAAACGTCGCCGCGTGTAATCGGGTTTACAAAGTTCAGAACATGTCCATACTAGAATGGTAGATTCTGCTTTATCGGCTTGACATGCACGCAACGGTAAACCGCCGAAGGAAATTCCACTGGTGGGCTGTAACAAGCCCATCGGGAATTTCGACGTTTTGAAGGAGGGTTTGTTTAATGATAGAAATAGAAAAACCGAGAATCGAGGTTGTGGAGGCAGACGACAACAATCTGTACGGCAAGTTTGTCGTTGAGCCCCTTGAGCGTGGATACGGTACAACCCTTGGCAACTCACTCAGACGGATACTCCTCTCCTCATTGCCGGGCGCTGCCGTTACTTCAGTACAAATTGACGGCGTTTTGCATGAATTCTCGACGGTCGAGGGTGTCGTGGAAGACGTTACGGAAATAATCCTCAACATCAAAGGGCTTGCATTGAAGATACACTCTGATGAAGAGAAGGTACTTGAAATTGACGCAGAAGGCGAAGGTACTGTAAAGGCGGGAGATATCCGCGCTGACAGCGATGTGGAAATCTTGAATCCGGATTTGCACATTGCTACTCTGGCAAGTGGCGGTCGTCTGCACATTCGCATGACAGCTGGACGCGGTCGCGGATATGTTCAAGCAGATGGTAACAAATCGGAGGATCAACCAATCGGCGTCATTCCGATTGATTCGATCTACACTCCGATTAAACGCGTTAACTATCAGGTCGAAAACACCCGTGTCGGGCAAATGACGAACTACGATAAATTAACGCTGGAAGTCTGGACGAATGGCAGCATCCGTCCGGAAGAAGCTGTCAGCCTTGGAGCAAAGATCATGAATGAGCATCTCAACCTGTTCGTCGGGTTGACTGACGAGGCAAAAGATGCGGAAATCATGGTGGAGAAGGAAGAGGACAAGAAGGAGAAAGTTCTCGAGATGACGATCGAGGAACTGGATCTGTCTGTTCGTTCCTACAACTGTCTCAAGCGGGCAGGGATCAATACCGTCCAAGAGTTGACCCAAAAATCGGAAGAAGACATGATGAAAGTGCGTAACTTAGGACGCAAATCCCTAGAAGAGGTACAGGAAAAGTTGCAAGAACTTGGCCTTTCCTTGCGCAATGACGACTAGGGGTTTCAGTCAGTAAGAGGGAGGTAAGGAAATGGCATACCGGAAGTTGGGGCGTAGAAGTGCGGCTCGTAAGGCGCTGTTCCGCGACTTGGTAACAGACCTGATCATCAACGAGCGCATCGAAACAACCGAGATGAAAGCAAAAGAGGTACGCTCGATTGCAGAAAAAATGATTACTCTCGCAAAGCGCGGCGACCTTCATGCTCGTCGCCAAGTAGCGGCTTACGTTCGTAAAGAAGCAGCAAACGCAGAGGGCCGCGATGCGGTTCAAAAGCTGTTTGATGAAATCGCGCCGCGTTTCTCGGAACGCAATGGCGGATATACCCGTATTCTTAAAGTGGGTCCTCGCCGCGGCGATGCTGCGCCAATGGCGTATTTGGAACTGGTGGACTAAGAGTCCAAGGTTATCTTTATAAGAAGCTTTTTTAGAAAGGGTGAGGGCAGGGTCTGGTTGAAAGCTGGATTCTGATTCATGCCCTTTTTTTCTTTACAGGACTTGACTACTTCTCCGGGAAGGCTTCGATTGAAGCTTTTCTCAAAGGGATGTGATGAGCATCGTGATGCCTGAAACTGCGGTGGTATCAAAACATCTGGCATTTGGTTATCAAACGGACCAGGAGCCTCGTTCGCTGGTCATCAAGGATCTTGATCTGGAGATTGAAACAGGACTGTTTGTATCTATTATGGGACACAACGGATCGGGAAAATCAACGCTGGCCAAGCTGCTGAACGGTTTGCTGACGCCAAGTCAGGGAGTACTGGTCGTCTGTGGATTCGACGCTTCCAACAATGAGACGGTTTGGGAGATTCGCCACCATGTCGGAATGGTCTTTCAGAACCCCGATAACCAAATCGTCGGTCCAACGGTGGAGGATGATGTGGCTTTTGGCCTGGAGAACAGAGGTGTGCCCCCTGAGGAAATGAGAGTGCGAATCGACGAGGCACTTCAATCGGTGCATATGCAATCCTTTTCGCAAGCGC
Organism: Brevibacillus massiliensis; assembly: GCF_000311785.1. Lineage (GTDB taxonomy): Bacteria > Bacillota > Bacilli > Brevibacillales > Brevibacillaceae > Brevibacillus_C > Brevibacillus_C massiliensis. Next base: position 9,411 of record NZ_HE978551.1, on the reverse strand, counting down.
AGCCGCATCGCCTCTCAGGCGGACAAAAGCAGCGAGTCGCGATCGCCGGCATCATGGCGATTCGGCCATCCGTCATCATCCTGGATGAGGCCACGGCGATGCTTGATCCCATGGCGAGGAAAGAGGTCATGGCGCTGGCCCATCGTCTGCATCGTGAAGAAGGAATTACCGTAATTAACATTACCCACTTTCCCGAGGAGACACTGCATTCAGACCGCATCATTGTCATGCATGACGGCAAGGTGGTGCTTGACGGTACGCCGGCAGCCGTTTTTGCCGAGGCGGAGCGCCTGCAGGCCATCGGACTTGATGTACCGCTCGCTGTTCGCCTTCGCCAGGCGCTTGTGTCCAACGGGGTAGCGATGCCGCTTGTCTTGGAGCGGGAGGAGTTGGTTCGCGAACTATGCAAATTACTCTCGAAAACGTAAGCCACATATACGGAAAAGGAACTCCGTTTGAAAAAACGGCTTTGACAAATGTCTCGTTGACCATACCGGCGGGGGCGTATGTCGGGATCATTGGTCAGACCGGTTCAGGCAAATCGACGCTGATCCAGCACTTGAACGGCCTGTTAAAGCCCACATCAGGCCGATTGCGCATGGGAGAGTGGGAGATTACTCCTGAGACCAAACGGACAAGCGAATGGCGCAAGCGAGTCGGGCTGGTTTTTCAATACCCCGAACACCAGCTGTTCGAAGAAACGGTAGCCAAGGATGTGGCGTATGGGCCGCTTAACTTTGACCTGCCGGAAGAACTGGCCATGCAGCGGGCGAAAGAGGCGTTGGAAATAGTCGGGCTGGATTACGAGGCCATCAAAGACCGCTCCCCGTTTCAATTGAGCGGCGGCCAGATGCGGAGAGTGGCAATCGCCGGCGTGCTGGCGATGCAGCCGCGTGTCCTCGTGTTGGACGAGCCGACCGCCGGGCTCGATCCCGCAGGCAGGAAATCCATTTTGGAGGGCATCTACCAGATTCATCGGGAACAGAAGCTCACGACCATCCTCGTCACGCACAGTATGGAAGAAGTGGCCCGTTACGCCGATCTGATCGTCGTGATGGCAAATGGTCAAGTCGTCATGCAGGGCAGGCCGGAGGAAGTGTTTGCCCAGGAGGAAAAGCTGCGGCAGCTGTCATTGGACGTCCCGGAGACGATCTCCCTCATCAAGGAGCTAAATGAGCAGCTTCCCGGCGAGCGTCAGATTCCATTCGGTTTGTTTCGCGAAGAAGAGCTGGTGCAGCATTTACTGACCATGCTTGCCTCCAAGGGGGCCGGGCTATGAACGTGTTGCAGAATTTTGCGATTGGTCAGTACGTGCCGGGAAGGTCGTTTGTTCATCTTCTGGATCCGCGCAGCAAGCTCTTGTTCGTCCTGGCTTTTGCCATTCTGGTGTTTTTGGCCAACAATTGGCAGACGTATACGGTATTAGTCGTCTTTACGCTGTCGGCTGTTGCCGTTGCCCGCATTTCACCGGGATACCTGGTACGCAGTTTAAAGCCGGTCTGGTTTTTGATCCTGCTGACGATTATCCTGCATCTCCTTTCGACCAAGGGAGGGGCAGTCTACTTTAGCTGGGGCTGGTTGACGATCGAAGAACAGGGCGTGAAGCAGGCTGTCTTCATCTCGCTGCGGCTTACCCTGCTCGTGTTGATCAGTTCTCTGCTCACGTTGACGACTTCGCCGTTGGATTTGACTGACGGCATGGAACGGCTGCTGTCGCCGCTGAAAAAAATCAAGGTACCCGTACATGAAATCTCACTGATGCTCTCGATTGCCCTTCGTTTTATTCCCACCTTGTTAGAAGAGACGGATAAAATCATCAAGGCGCAGATGGCTCGCGGGGCTGATTTGGACAGCGGAAATCTGCTGAAGCGGGCGAAAAACCTGGTGCCGATTACGGTTCCTCTGTTCATCAGTGCGTTTCGGCGGGCGGAGGAGCTGGCTTGGGCGATGGAAGCCCGCGGCTACCGGGGCGGCAGCGGCAGGACGAGACTTCGGCAGCTTCGCTTTAGCTGGCGTGATGCAGTGGCAGCACTTATGATCTTGTTGATTTTAGGGTTATTAGGATGGTGGCGGGCATGAAGCGTCTGAAGTGCACGGTCGCTTATGACGGAACAGACTACAGCGGATTTCAGGTGCAGCCGGACCAGGTGACAGTGCAGGGAGAAATCGAGGCCGCACTCAACCGCATAACCGGAGAGTCTATTCAGATCACCGGTTCCGGCAGGACAGATGCAGGTGTCCATGCCCGCGGTCAAGTGATCCACTTCGATACATCATCCCAGATTCCGCTCGACAAGTGGCGATTTGTCCTCGACAACCAGCTGCCTGACGCGATCGTCGTCCGTTCCGTCGAGGAAGCGGCGCCGGATTTTCACGCACGTTTTGACGTCAAGCAAAAAGAATACCGCTACTGTATCGATAATGCCCCGGTTCCCGATGTTTTTTGCCACCGCTATGCGGATCACATTCGCTTTCCGCTCGACGTCGAACAGATGCGCCTGGCTGCCGGACATTTGATCGGGGAGCACGACTTTACCTCTTTTTGCTCGGCGAAGACGTTTGTCGAGGACAAGGTAAGGCGTCTGTTTGATCTCCGGGTCGAGCGGGAAGGAGAGCGAATCTGGGTGATTTGCCGCGGCAACGGCTTCCTGTACAACATGGTGCGGATTATTGTCGGTACATTGGTCGAAGTAGGGCAGGGAAAGCGGCATCCGGACGAGCTTCCCGGGATCCTCGCGGCCCGCGACCGGGAAGCGGCCGGGAAGACCGCGCCGGCCAAAGGGCTGACCATGTGGGAAGTTTTGTATTGACGCGAATTGACCCGGTAAAATACTTGACTCTGGGGTATGCTCTGTAGTACGATATTCATTGGTATTTTCATACCCCGCTAGCCCCACTCTAGCCCCGGGATTGAAAAACGATAGTACGTAGATGATACACTGGGATGGGTTGCCCACCGTTGCAGCATCATCTCTTTAAAAGGGAACGGCAACATTTTTAGGAGGGACAAACATGCGTACCACATATATGGCGAAACCGCTCGAAGTTGAGCGCAAATGGTACATTGTAGACGCGGAAGGGCAAACGCTTGGCCGCATTGCCAGCGAAGTTGCTTCTATTCTGCGCGGAAAATTCAAGCCTGAATTTACTCCACACGTTGATACAGGCGACTTTGTAGTCGTAATCAACGCTGACAAGATCAAATTGAGTGGTAAAAAATTAACTGACAAAAACTACTATACTCACTCCCTCTATCCGGGTGGTCTGAAATCGACAACAGCAGGTGAAATGTTGAAGAAGCGCCCAGATCGTATGTTTGAACTCGCTGTTAAAGGCATGCTGCCAAAAAATCGTTTGGGTCGCCAAATGTTTAGCAAGCTGAAAGTATATGCAGGTTCCGAACACCCGCACGCAGCGCAAAAACCTGAAGTATGGCAAATTCGCGGCTAATTAAGTAAGGGAGGAAAAGTCTCGTGGCACAAGTACAATACTACGGTACAGGTCGTCGTAAGCACTCCGTAGCACGCGTTCGCTTGGTTCCAGGCGAAGGTCGCATTGTGATCAACAAGCGTGACATGGATAACTATTTTGGTTTGGATACACTGAAATTGATCGTAAAGCAACCGCTCGTTTTGACGGAAACATTGGGTCGTTACGATGTTCTCGTTAACGTAGCGGGCGGTGGAACCACTGGCCAAGCCGGCGCAATCCGTCACGGTGTTGCCCGCGCCCTGCTGAAAGCAGATCCGGAACTGCGCGGCGTTCTGAAACGCGCTGGGTTCCTGACCCGCGATCCGCGCATGAAAGAGCGTAAAAAATACGGCCTCAAAGCCGCTCGTCGCGCACCGCAATTCTCCAAACGTTAATCAATACCTGCTTGCAAGCACCTCTTGCTCATTGTCGGCAAGAGGTGGTTTTTTTGTATACGGTAAATTCGCGTCGGTATAATTTGTCCCAACCGCCCATAAGTATTGTGAGAGAAGCATGGGACAAAGGGGCGGTATACGGTGACGAGAAAAGTAATGGGTTGGATATTGGCTTTTTTTCTCCTTATCGTCATTTTTACTTACAGAATGCCCGCTCACTCTTCCTGGTCGACATGGACGCTTCCGCTGGCGGGAACGGTGATTGCAATCGACCCGGGGCATGGCGGATTTGACGGCGGTGCGGTCAGCCGGGACGGAGCGGCCATCGAAAAAAACATAACGCTCCCGATCAGCTTATACTTGAGGGATTTCCTGCAGCAGTCCGGAGCATTTGTCGTGATGACACGCGAGGAAGACAAAGATCTGGCTACGCCGGAAGCGCACCGCTTGGGGAAACGCAAATCAGAGGATATCAGGGAGCGGGTCAAACTGGTCAATAAGAATGCACCTGATTTTCTCGTGAGCATTCACTTAAACGCATTTCCTTCGCCCAAGTGGTCGGGAGCGCAAACCTTTTACTTTCCGGGCTTTAAGGAGAGCGGGGAAATGGCGTATCTCATCCAGGACGAGATCAAACGGGTACTGGGCAACACCGACCGGGCTCCGAAGAAAACGAGTGACGTCTTTCTTATTCGTGAGGTGGAATGCCCGGCCGTCTTAGTGGAGGTTGGCTTCCTGTCGAATGGCAACGAGGCCAAGATGCTGCAATCGTCGGAGTATCAAAAGGCGATGGCAAACGCGATTTATCAAGGCATCCTGCGCCACTATGCAGGTGAGAAGGTGCCGGGCACTTCCTGACGATCGTGTCGGTGCCCGGTGCTTTCTTTCTGTGTTATAATGAACCCGAATTCAAATCACCATTTGTTCGATAACCTAAAAATGAGGTGGACATATGATTACGAAAGAGCAGGTTCTCGAGGCGCTTCGTGATGTGAAGGATCCGGAGATTAACAAGAGCTTGGTCGAACTGAACATGATCCGCAATATCCAAATTGAGGATGGCCAGGTAAGCCTTGATGTCATTTTGACGATCAGCGGCTGCCCGTTAAAGGTCAAAATCGAAGAAGATGTCCGCGATGCGATCAAGGCTTTGGGGGCAAGTGAGGTTCACGTCCGCTTTGGTGCCATGACCGATGAAGAGCGGGCGGCTCTCACGGCTCAGCTTCGGGGAGGCGGACAAAGCAAGACAGGACAGGCCGGGCCGCTTAATCCGATACTCTCGGATCCGCGGACCACGTTTATCGCGATTACTTCGGGGAAAGGCGGCGTCGGAAAATCGACCGTCACCGTCAATCTGGCAGTCTCACTGGCACGGCTCGGGAAAAAGGTAGGAATTATTGACGCGGATATCTACGGCTTTAGCGTGCCCGATATGATGAATATCGAGCGCAGGCCGACCGTCATCGGCGAGATGATCCTGCCCGTCGAACAGATGGGAGTCAAAGTGATGTCCATGGGCTTTTTTGTCGAGGATAATTCTCCTGTTATCTGGCGCGGGCCGATGCTCGGGAAAATGCTTCGCAATTTCTTTAGCGAGGTCCATTGGGGAGAACTTGACTACTTGCTGCTCGACCTGCCGCCGGGAACGGGGGACATGGCTTTGGACGTCCATACAATGATTCCTCAGAGCAAAGAGATCATCGTCACGACGCCACATGCGACCGCCGCGTTTGTAGCTGCCCGTGCAGGCGCGATGGCGATTCGTACCGGGCATGAGATCCTGGGAGTGGTGGAAAACATGTCGTGGTACGAAGCAAAGGACGGGACGAAGGAATACGTCTTTGGACGCGGCGGCGGAGGAAAGCTGGCGGAACAGCTTGCGACGGAGTTGATTGCGCAAATTCCCCTGGGTCAACCGGAAAACCACCCGGCGGAGCCTGATTACACCCCGTCTATTTACAAGGCGGAAACGCCCATCGGCAAATTGTATATGGAGATGGCGGAACGCGTGGATGACAAATGTAAACACAGCCAGGCGTAAACCGAGTACGAATCAAAAAGGCACCTTTTGCAGGTGCTTTTTTGATCAGCTCCATTTATTTGCTGCTGCCACCGCCGCCTCTGCCGCCTTTGCCTTTTTTGCCTTTGCCTTTCGGCTTGGCGCCTTTTGCCTCTGCTGTTTTCGGTTGGGTCATCTCTTCGGCAGCCTTTGTCATGAGCTTCATCATCTCGGCTTGGAAAAGCGGTGATTGCAGGGATTCCTTCATCACCTGCATCGTTTGCTTGCGATAGGCAGAGCTCTTCATCAAATCCATCATGTTCTTTTCAAATTCGGGGTCTTTCATGACGCTGACCATCATTTTTTGGTACTCCGGATCCTTCATCAGATCTTTCATCAGCTTTTTGTTTTCATCCTTCATCGACTTGGCCAGCTGGCTGGTAAACCTGGGGCTTTCAAACATTTGCTTCATCTGCGGGCTCTTTGGATTGCCCAGTGTTTGAATCATAGTGGTACGTAATGTAGAGGAATCAAGGACCATGTTTGCCTTGAACTTCTCGTCTTTCATCATACTAGCAACGGCCTTTTTTGCATCGTCCGTCTGTAATATGTCGAGTACCATGGCTTTCGTTGATTTATAATCGGGGTGTGACGCCGAACTGCTTTGCGGGGAACTGCTTCCGCAACCGGTAACGAACAGTGCCACAGTCAGCAACAGCGGCAGCCATAAGGAGTTACGGACGTTGACCAAGTTGGGACCCTCCTTTGAAGTTCTGTCTTTAAAATGTGCATTTTCCTGTGCAAATACGCTAGTATTTTCTTGCCTAGGTTGGTACAATCAAAAACGATGCGAATAGGAGGGACTGGCGTTGAATTTACGTAAATATGGTTGGCTCTTCTGGACCACGCTGGTGGTTGGAGGAATTGGCGGCTTGCTCGGCGGATTTCTTGTTGCCCGAGAAGAGCTGTTAGCGGGTACTGTTGGCAATTTTTTCATCGGAATGCTGGTAAATCTGCTGGTCGGATTGACAATTAGCGTCCTTGCCCAAATGGGTTTTTTTGCATATATGACCTTAAACTACCTCATGCTTAGTTTTTTGAGAAGCAATACCCTCTGGAAGGGAATTCAAATATTCTTGATCCTGTTTGCCGCTTTTGACATGGTTTATTTGCGCTATACGTTTTACGGCGGAGAGATTGGGCAGTACATCGTTGAACCGCTTTTGCTGCTTTTCGTATCGGTCGTAGCGGGAATAGCAAAGGTCAAATTGACAAATGGAACCGCCTTTGTCCCGACGGTCTTCTTTTTATTCGTCGTCACCGCGGTTGAGTGGGTGCCCGCCCTGCAGCAAAACAACATCCGATCCATTTTGTTTATGGTGATCCCTTTATTATTCTGCAACGTCTGGCAGGTCATGCAGCTGCATCGCCTGGTGAAACAAGAAAGCTGATCCAACCGGACCAGCTTTTTTTCGTTCAGTTGATTTCCTGGGTTTTTACCTGGGAACCGGCAATCAGTTCGGATACGGTTACGAATTCGTATCCCTCAGCCCGGAGCTTGTCAATGATTACTGGCAAAGCAATATGGGTTTGTTTACAGCTATCACTGGCGTGCATCAGGATGATGTCGCCAGGGTGAACTTTGGAGAGAACATTTTTTACGATTTGGTCTGCACCGGGGTTGAGCCAGTCTTTTGAGTCGGTATCCCACTGGATCACCGTATACCCCATTTCGCCGGCAATCTGCAGCACCCGCTTGTCGAAGTCGCCGTTGGGCAGACGAATGAGATTGGGCTTCTGTTTGGTCAGTTCCGTCAAAATGTTATGGGCTTTCCCGATTTGGTTTCGTATTTCCTCGTCGGTATACTTGCTGTAAAAATCGTGCTTATGGCCGTGGGAGCCGATTTCATATCCTTCCTCGACGATTCGCTTGACGATTTCCGGATGTCGCTGACTCCAAGGCGAGGAAAGAAAAATCGTCACTTTATTATTTAGTTTCTTTTCCTTCAGGATATCGAGAATGGGACCAGGACGAGCCTCTCCCCAACTGATGTCAAACGTCAAGGCGATTTTCTTGTCCTTGGTGTCCACTTTGTATATGGCTTGTGGTCCTTTATCTTTGCTGTTCTGGGCAAAAACGGTGAGGGTATCCCGTTCTGAGTAAATCATCCCGGTACCGAGCAAAATCGCGGTAAAAATAATCAAGGCCTGCTTTAACCGCTTGGCAGTTACAAGGAAAATACATTTCAAGCTATCCCCTCCTTGCCGGTATTGACTGGAAGTTATTTTAACTGTTTGTCCCCTACATTTTATGTAATGTGGTCCAAGATATTCGTTTTCACAGGGGTATAGTGAAAAGTGCTTTCATACGATAAACTAAACCAAGAACAGCGGGGAGGTGTGAAGAGGATGTTTTCGCGGATAAGAGCTTTATGGTTTGACAATAAATGGTATTTTTTGGCGGCGAGCTTACTTCTGATCGGCGGGTTTTTGATTGGTTTTATGAAGCTTCCGGCGGTTCAACAACTGGCTGAAAATATGATGGCTCAGTTAGAGCAAATCGCAAAATCGATGCAACATGACAAAAGCAGTTCTGCCGCTTTTTGGTTGATTTTTACTAACAACGTATTAAGTTCGATCAAAATGATGTTGCTGGGGTTATTTTTCGCTGTGGTTCCGATTTTCGGCTTATTTGCCAACGGCGTATTAATCGGTTATGTCCTTGAGCAGCTGTATCAAGGCGGTGCTAGTCCCCTGCACGTATTTCTGGTAGGACTGCTTCCGCATGGCTTGTTTGAATTGCCTGCGGTCGTCTTTGCAGCAGCCCTCGGTATCCGCTACGGGGTGTTGGTGATCCGATCGCTGGGTGCCATATGGCGGACAGAGAAGGCAGCACAGGTGAAACAGGATTGGCGTGCCAACATCAGACAATTTCCCATCGCGGTCTGTATGGTTGTCTTGCTCTTGTTGGTAGCTGCCCTTGTGGAGAGTCTGATTACACCAAGGTTAATTGAGCAATTCAACTGGCACGTGTCAACAAGTCAAATGCATATGTAGCTTAAAGGAATCCCCTCCCTTCCAAGACGGTGGGGATTCCTTTTTCGAATACACAGGTAGGGCGATGGACAAGATAGGGGTAGACTCGTTTTTTAAGCGGAGGCTGATCTTGTGCTCGGATTTTTGTTTACTACAAAGGAATGTCACGAACTAGAATACCTGCTAAAACGAGAGCTGGAAGAGATGTTGTTGGACTTTGGCGACAAGCGTATTGACTACTTGGTCAAGCGGGCCATGGAGGAACGGTATTCCATTCTGTTTAAAATGTACGCGCGCCTGGCTTCGCCCAACGAGATTTCAAAGTACGTCCGCAAAAAGAGAACGGAGCAGGAAAGAATAACCTAAAAAAGCGAAAACAAAACTATTGACTTTCTGCTTTCAAAATGATAGATTAATTCATGTGCGATAGAGAACCAAATAACACAGCTTGACGACACCATAGGATTTTGGTATAATATAAAAGCTGATTTTTGGACAAGATGCTCTTTG
>NZ_HE978550.1:48496-84651 GCF_000311785.1 Brevibacillus massiliensis | reverse complement strand
CGCTCCTGTAGCTCAGTAGGTAGAGCGTTTCCATGGTAAGGAAGAGGTCGCAGGTTCGATTCCTGTCGGGAGCACCATTTATACATATATACGGCCCGTTGGTGAAGCGGTTTAACACAGCAGCCTTTCACGCTGTCATGCAGGGGTTCGAATCCCCTACGGGTCACCATAAATTGTTTGGGGTCCCCGCAAAGTACTCGAAATTACCTTCGAAGGCTTACGTCACTTTGTGGGGTGTTGTGGAGGCTTAGCTCAGCTGGGAGAGCATCTGCCTTACAAGCAGAGGGTCGGCGGTTCGATCCCGTCAGCCTCCACCATGTTCACTTGCTCGCGCGACAGATGTCGTAAGGTTTTGCCCTAGGGGGTAGCGGCAAGTAACAGTTTATCGTCGCGGGATGGAGCAGTCCGGTAGCTCGTCGGGCTCATAACCCGAAGGTCGCAGGTTCAAATCCTGCTCCCGCAACCAATTTATCTACTTGTACTACGTCGAATTGACATCTTAGATCAAGTGGAATGGTGCTACTCGATGGGTGCAGCCAAATTATCTACTTAACTACACCGAGTTGATTTCTCTGATCAAGTAGAAAAAATTGTTGCATTGAGACGGATAGAGCTGTACTATAGATGGTACGGGCATTTATGGAGCTGTGGTGAAGCTGGAGTTCACGCCGGTCTGTCACACCGGAGGTCGCGGGTTCGAGTCCCGTCAGCTCCGCCATTTCAAGATAGCAAGTACGGGCCTCTCACCCGTACCGGATTATTCAAAGAATACAATATGCCGGTGTAGCTCAATTGGTAGAGCACCTGACTTGTAATCAGGGGGTTGTGGGTTCAAGTCCTATCGCCGGCACCAGGCGTTGTACCATGGGGAGATAGCGAAGTGGCTAAACGCGGCAGACTGTAAATCTGCTCCCTCTGGGTTCGGCGGTTCGAATCCGTCTCTCCCCACCATTTACAACAATGAGCCATTAGCTCAGTTGGTAGAGCATCTGACTTTTAATCAGAGGGTCGAAGGTTCGAGTCCTTCATGGCTCACCAGTTACTTATCTTGTAAAGCAAGCAAGTATCGCTTTCGAGAATTGTATAAGCTGCATGCGGTCATGGCGGAATTGGCAGACGCGCTAGATTCAGGTTCTAGTGGTGGCAACACCGTGGAGGTTCAAGTCCTCTTGACCGCACCATCTTTCGTTTGCGGACGTAGCTCAATTGGTAGAGCGTCGCCTTGCCAAGGCGAAGGTCGCGGGTTCGAGACCCGTCGTCCGCTCCATTATTGAAATTGCAAAAGGGCCGCTCACCCTCGATGCATTTCAAGAAGCAGCGCTCGGGTACTGCACATCTGGCTGCGCACGAGGTAATTCGACACAGTGTCGCTGGTAAGAAGCGATCCCCGTCGTCCGCTCCATAGTGAATTACAGATGGGTTTCTTCCCGTTTTATCTAATATAAGTGCCCTTAGCTCAGCTGGATAGAGCGTTTGACTACGAATCAAAAGGTCGGGAGTTCGAATCTCTCAGGGCACGCCATTTTATTTAGCTGACAGTGAGCATGCTTTGCGTCTCACGCGTTTTTTACCTCCAATACGGGAAGTAGCTCAGCTTGGTAGAGTACTTGGCTTGGGACCAAGGGGTCGCAGGTTCGAATCCTGTCTTCCCGACCATTATGATTCATAATTGCCGGGGTGGCGGAATGGCAGACGCAACAGACTTAAAATCTGTCGGGAGTTTCTCCCGTACCGGTTCAAGTCCGGTCCTCGGCACCATATATGCGGGTGTAGTTCAATGGTAGAACCCCAGCCTTCCAAGCTGGTCGCGTGGGTTCGATTCCCATCACCCGCTCCATAAAGACGTGAAAACCTTGAAAAATCAAGGTTTTTTTATTTGGCGTGCCCAGCAAGCCGTTAATTGCTAGTTCCCAAGAACCTCCCGGTGTATAGGGAGCGGTATGTTAAGAAAGATTGTTGAGCTAGCGCCGCCCGGCTAATTTTTTAGCAGTCCGCAAACAAGATTTTCTCGGCAAGGTGCTCAATCACTAGAGTGACAAATTATCGGGAGTGAACAGGATGAAATTGTGGGGCGGGCGTTTTACCAAACCAACGGACGCAAGCTTCATACCGGACGCTCGCGGAATGACCAGGTGGCAACAGACCTGCATCTGTATTTGCGCAGGGAGACCAAGCAGATTATCGCTCACCAGGTCGACCTTCTGGGTGTGATGATTCCGGGGTACACTCATCTGCAGCGGGCTCAGCCAGTGTTTTTCGCGCATCATCTGCTCGCCTACTTCGGGATGTTTTCGCGTGACGTGGAACGGCTTGAGGATGCGTTGAAACGGATCAACCTGCTGCCGCTCGGCGCAGGTGCGCTGGCTGGCACCACATTCCCGATCGATCGGGAGCTGGTGGCGAAGGAGCTTGGTTTTGACCGGATATACGAGAACTCGATGGATGCTGTGAGCGACCGAGACTTCATCCTTGAATTTCTCAGCGCCGCATCGCTCGTCATGATGCATCTTTCCCGTTTTTGCGAAGAGCTGGTGCTCTGGTCTTCTACCGAATTCAATTTCGAGGATGGTCACAATCGTCATATCGGTTATGTATAACACTCCGGTTAGGGGATGCCCCTGCGGAGTGTGCCCGTCTTAAAAGATCTTCTTCCTGTCACGCTCCTCTTTTAATATTTCAACAGCCTCCCTGAATCTTTGCGAGTGTACAACTTCCCGCTCGCGAAGGAACTTTAAGCTATCCTGCAGATCCGGGTCGTCAGTCATGTCGATCAGCCATTGGTAGGTGGCGCGGGCTTTTTCTTCTGCGGCAATATCCTCGTAAAGGTCAGCAATCGGATCGCCTTTCGCTTGAATGTAGGTCGCGGTCCAGGGAACGCCGGCGGCATTGCTGTAGAAGAGAGCGCTGTCGTGGTTGGCAAAATGTGCCCCCAAGCCAGCCGCCTCCAATTCTTCCGGAGAAGCGTCTTTCGTCAGCTTGTAAACCATCGTCGCGATCATTTCCAGATGTGCGAACTCCTCTGTTCCGATGTCGGTCAACAGGCCAATTACCTTGTTTGGAATCGTATAGCGCTGGTTCAGATAACGGAGTGCGGCGGCCAATTCTCCATCTGCTCCCCCATACTGTTCCAGCAGAAATTTGGCCATCTTGGGGTCGCATTTGCAGACGCGAACCGGATATTGCAATTTTTTCTCGTAAATCCACACGATGTTTTACTCCTCCTTATAGCGTTATACTTGCCAGGGCCAGGGGGTGTCAGTCCATTGCCACGGGAAACCGGAAAAGCTGTGGCCGAAGTTCATCAACGGCCCGTAGCAGGATTCAAATTCATGGACCAATTTCCAGCGCTTTTCCGTAAACTGATTGTACTGTTTGACCGCTTGAACATCCCCTTTGTGGGTATCAAGGTAAAGGTTCAGTTCAACCAGGACAAAATCCAACGCCTGAATTTCCTCCAGCAATTTATAGTACCGCTCGTCAATCTTTCTTTGCTCGCTCATTCATAATCCCTCATTTCGTTGTGCGCCTTTCTCCCCTCGTACGGGCTGTACAATACAGGCCAGAGTACACCGCGCCGAAAAGCTTCAAAGGGGGAAAATTGCGGTAAATCAGGCGGCTGAAAGCCTAGATACAGCTGTGGCGGAGTAGAATACCATTTGACAAACACCGGCGGACATGGATCAAACGGGCTGACGTACGTTTTCCAAGCCTTGAATTGGGAATGCAAACGTAAGGTACCTCCTTATCAATAGTCATCTAACCATCCAATAACACTGTACGTTTATCCATCTTTATTTGTGTTGGGTAAAGGCCTATTTTCCGGTCATTCATCCAGATCGAGATTGCTGTCGGCAAAAAAAGCAGCGTCCCGAACGCAGATGATTCGGGACGCTGTATTTGTGTTATTCCCCGTGTAAATGCGGGATCGTAATCGTAAATTTGGTCGACTCTGCCGATGATTGGCAGCGTATGGTTCCGTTATGCTTCTCAATAATGTTTTTACAAATCGACAAACCGATGCCGGTTCCGTTGTCCTTGGTACTAAAGAAGGGATGAAACAACTGACCCACGATCTCGTCGGGGATTTGCTCTCCGTTGTTCTCTACGACAATCGTCACCTTTTCATCGGTGCAGCAAGAGATGATGCGTATACGCTTGTCTGCTCTTAACTGAACGGCTTCAATCGCATTGTTAAACAGGTTGACCAGGACCTGCTTTAAGCCCTCCTGGTAACAGTAGAGCGAACAATCGTCGATATCCCGTTCCAGGATGATGTTCTCGGCGATCAGTCTGGGCGTGATCAATACCTCCACTTCATTTAGCAGCTGCTTCAGGTCCACTTTTTTAAATACTTCATCGAGAATCGGCTTTTTGGAAAAGCTGAGAAACCCGGTGATTTGCCGATGCAGATTGTCGAATTCATGCATGATGACGTGAATGTAGGATTCCAGGTCTTTTTGGCCTTGCGTGGACTCCTGAATCAGCTTCAGAAATCCTTCAATCGCGCACAGCGGATTGCGCAATTCATGTGCCATGTTGGCAGCCAGCTTGCCTAGTATCGTCAATTTGTCGTTATGTAAATAAGTGATCGTTTCTTCCTTCTGTGTCAACTCAGCATTGACCAATTGTTCAAAGTGATAGACGGCCCAGTAAAGGCTTTCGTCAATTGCCTCGCCAATGCGCTTTTCCAGATAAATCGTCTCCTGCTGCGTTAGCGTCAACGAGGGAAGGGCAGGGCGCAGGACATTCCAAAAAACGTTTCGAAACAGTTGGAAACTGCGAAGAATAGACGAGAGAGGATAATGCTTGGCACGCAGCCAAACCCCCATGTCGAGCGACCAAGCTTGCAGTTCGGCCTGAACATCCTCCACGAGGGATCGTGCGATCAAAATGGTCCGACCCTCAGCAAACTCGATCGGGATCGTAACCTCGATCATTTTCTCTTTCACCTCATGAAGCCAACGTTCCGTGATGGTTGGATTCAAGGTGATAATTTTCTCCGAGATTTCCTCGAGATTAAGCAAATTAGTGTCGATCATCGCGTCTTCCCCCTCATTTATCGTATTAAACGAATTTTATAATTGCAAGAATCTTTCCCGGTTTATAGCCAAAAATCGTTTTCCAAATTACGACAAAAAATCTCGATTCCCGCCTGACATCTCTGGAGAAGTCCGTCTGGCATGTCCCTCCTGACATTGGCATACAATGAAACAAGCCCAATTTTCCGGGAGGATGGAATGAACGGGGACTTTTGGATTGCTTTTTTCAATATTTTTATGATCGACCTGGTATTGAGCGGCGACAACGCCGTCGTTATCGGGATGGCATGCCGCGGGCTTCCCCCGTTGGAGCGCAAACGCGCTGTCCAATACGGTACGTTGGGAGCTGTCTTGCTGCGGGTCTTGCTGACTGGGATGGCTACCTGGATGTTGAACATTCCGCTGATCAAGGCCATCGGGGGTCTTCTGCTGCTCTGGATCGCGATCAAACTGTTGATCGAAGACGGGGAAGAAACCGCGGAAGTCACCTTTAGCCAAACGATGGGACAAGCGGTCAAAACCATCATTCTGGCCGATTTTGTGATGAGCCTGGACAACGTGCTGGCCGTTGGCGGAGCGGCCCATGGTGATCCATGGTTAGTAGTATTCGGACTGGGGCTCAGTATTCCTTTATTGATGTGGGGCAGTTCACTGGTTGCCCGATTGATGAATCGCTTTTCGTTTCTTGTGTACATCGGGTCGGGCATATTGGCGTACACGGCAGTAGAAATGCTGCTGGAAGATCCGTTTTTCTGGAGGCTTAAGGAAATGATTCCTTATTCGACATCCTGGATACCACAGACGGCAGTCATTTTGGTTTTGTTGATCGGAAAGGCAAAGCGGAGATTTGGCTGATCCCAAGGGGCGTTGGACGAACGTCCCTGTTGCATGCAAACAGTCTGCGAAAGGGAATACTACGTTTTGTGAAACTGGGCAGAAAGGACAAAGGTGAATGAATTCCGGCATATTGGTGCTATGGGGAATATGGGATACGCTTTACCACCGTTGTACGAGACTTCAGTACGTCGACAAAGGACGAAACATTTTTCGCTACGTATTGCTCCGGTACCAGGGAGAACTGTTGATTACAGCGGATCAACAGGAAATAGGCCCTGGGGATCTCATCCTAAAACTCCATATCCATAATTACCTGCTGGCAAAACTGTTTTACGGAATCAATAACGATGTCAAATTGGCGCTGCTGTTGCGCCGGTACAGTCAACAGTCCCTCCCGCAGCTTGCAAAGCTGTTGGCAGAGCACCCAAGAGCGAGGGAAGTAAAAGGGATCGTTGGAACCACATTGCTGTACAGGGGTGTGGAGCCGTTCGGCTTTAGTGTCTCCGATGTTCCAATCAATTGGTTTTTCCGCTACAAGCGCTGGTACCTCAAACTGATGCTGAGCATCCTCCATCCGGAGGGAAGAAAACGCGTTCGCAAGGGTCAGCAGGATCTGGCGCTGAAACGAGTCTACATATCAAAAGACGAACTGCTCCGTCGTTACTTGCCGGCGGCTTCAGAGGTAAAGGTGCTATGAAACCGTATATTCTCATCTGCACGGAAGAATGGGCCGGGAGCGGTCATCAGATGGCAGCCCTGTCGCTGCAGCAGGCGTTTCAGGACAAAGCGCCCGAGGCAAACGTACGCGTGGTGGGAGGTTTGGAGACGGTCAGTCCAATCCTGCGCAGCCTCTCCCGCATCGTTTACTACAACAGCTTGCGCTACACGCCTGCGCTCTGGCAGCGCATCTACGACAACGGCAATTCCTTGGCTCTGATTCTGCAAAAACCGCTTGCCGTCTCGCTGTCTAAACGTTTGTACGACAAGCTGATCCGAACGGGACCAGATGTGGTCATTGCCACCCACGCCTACTGTCTGTCTGCTTTGGCAGAAGCCAAACGGAAACTGGCAAAGCCGTTCCGCCTGGGGTGCGTTGTCACTGACTTTCATGTCAATCGGTTTTGGGTGCATCCGGCCGTCGATTTTTACCTCGTAGCCCATGAACAAGTAGCGGATCAGCTGGTCGCGCAGTTCCACATTGACCCGGAGAAAATCTGCAGCTTCGGCATCCCCATCCGGCCGGCCTTTATGACTGCCCGCCTGCGTCCCAATCGGGATTGGCGCAAACAGTTGGGTCTGAATCCGGATCGGTTTACGGTTCTGCTGACAGGCGGGGAAGGGAAATGCAGCAATTTTGAACCGGTGTTGGCCCGCCTGCTGCGCTTCCAGACTCCCCTGCAAATCATCGCCATTACCGGGAAGAATGCCCGCCTGCTGGCGCAATTGCAAAAGACAATGGAAAAAAGCCGTTCTGCCGTCGGCCATGCCGTGCGGATACTCGGATTTGAAGAGGCGATTTGGGAGTGGATGGGTGCGGCAGATGTCATCGTTACCAAGCCGGGCGGACTCACCTGTTCTGAGGCGCTGGCAATGGGCAAGCCGCTCATTTTGTATCAGCCGCTGCCAGGCCAGGAGAAGAAAAACAGCGCTTTTTTGCGGGCGTGCGGCGTTGCCGAGGAAGCGCAGTCCATTGAACAGATCGCTTCTATTTTGGGGGGATGGCAGGCGGAGCGGGAACGCTGGCAGTCGGTTGCGGAGCGAACAGCGAAGCTGGGGAGAGCAGATTCAGCCTACCAGGCCGCTGAGGAAATCCTCACAAAAATAATGTAAAAAATTTCAACCTGACTATAACGCATAAATGGCATCCTCTTCGCAAACAGTATTCTTACAGAGGAGGTGATTGAGAGATGGCTAATAGCAACAACCTTTTGGTACCTCAAGCGAATCAGGCTCTGGATCAACTGAAGTATGAAATTGCTCAAGAGTTTGGCGTACAGTTGGGCGCTGACACTACTTCCCGCCAGAACGGAAGTGTCGGGGGAGAAATTACGAAGCGTTTGGTAAGCTTTGCAGAACAACAGTTGGCTCGTTAATCAATAGATTACCTTTCATATAACTTACAAAGGAGATGAATCAACATGGCACGCAGCAACCGTCTGCTCGTTTCCCAAGCAAACCAGGCTTTAGATCAACTGAAGTACGAAATCGCTCAGGAGTTCGGCGTACAATTGGGCGCTGACACCACTTCTCGTCAAAACGGAAGTGTTGGGGGAGAAATCACCAAGCGCCTGGTGTCTTTCGCTGAACAACAACTTGCCGGCAAATAAGGAAAACCGAATAGCTGGATGATGGGGGAAAGCACCATGCTGGTGCTTTTCCTTTTGAAAAATGGAAGCAATCCCCTGAATAAGAAGTGCTTTTTCGAAGACAATATGGGCCAGGAGGCGAAAAACATGTACACAAACTACCCTAGCAATCAAGGAATCAGCAGCATTTCCGGCGGAGCCCAAGCGATGTTTCAACCCAATTTTGCCGGAACCAGCACGCAGCAAGTAAGGCAAGATATTGCCCACGAAGGCGGATTTGGCTACGGCCAAATGGGCGGCTACCAGCAGCATGCACCGCAGCATCTGTATTCGGGCGGCGTTCAAGCCATTTTCCAGCCTAACTTCGCCGGAACCAACACCCAGCAAGTAAGACAAGACATTGCCCGTGAAGGCGGATTTGGCTACGGCCAAATAGGCGGTTACCAGCAGCATGCACCGCAGCAGCAGATGATGCATCAGGCGTATCCAAGCAGTGTGCAGGCGGTCTACCAGCCGAACTTCGCCGGGACGAATGCCCAACAGGTAAGACAGGACATCAGCCGCGAGGGCGGATTTGGCTATGGCCAGATGGGCGGCTTTGGGCAGCAAGCAACCCATATGCATGCAGCCGGAACCGAGGCGATCTTCCACCCGAACTTTGCCGGAACTTACCCGCAGCAAATCAGGCAGGATATCGCCCGTGACGGCGGATTTGCCTACGGGCAACAGCAAATGGCAGGCTACCAGCAGCAACAGCAGCAGATTCCGCAGTTGTCGTACGGAGCCCACTCCATCTTCCAACCCGGTTTTGCCGGCACGAATCCGCAGCAAGTCAGACAGGATATGGGAATGTCCGCTGGCATGGCACAGCAAGGAAGAAGTATATAAAAATGGAACATATTCCCCGTTCTTTCGACTCATACTAAGGGACGAAAGGCGGGGATTTCGTTTGTTGGGTTGGTTGCTGCTGGCGATAATTATCGGTCTATTGGTTCTCATCTTACTTACTCCGCTTCACATTCAGATAACGTATCGGCGTATAGAAGACAACGACCATCTCGTCGTGACGGTAAGGGCTTGGTTTGGTTTGATCCGAGTGAAAAAAGAAGTGCCGATTCTCAGACTGCACATGGATGACATTCGACCGGAAATTGTCGCAAAGGTGCGGGAGGAACATGAAAAACACCGCGATAAGATGATTGACTGGGAAACCGTGCAAAAATGGTCGGATCAATACCACTACTGGCTGGAGCAGGTCCATGACTTGCAGCCGATCATCAGACAAGCGCTGCGGCGCGTGTACTGCAGGCAGATCGAGTGGAACACCGTGCTGGGAGCAGGGGACGCAGCTGCCACCGGAGTGCTGACAGGGTTGGTCTACGGAGTGAAGAGCGTCATCGTCTCGGTGTTCTCCCATTACCTGACCATGTACACGGTTCCCCGCATCAGCGTACAGCCGCTTTGGGACACAAAGGCGGTTCGCACGCGGTTTTCCTGCAGGCTGCAGTTCCGAGTAGTCTTTGCCGCAGCAGCAGGAGTTCGGATCTTGCTGAAAATAAGAAAGGGACGCCAGCGCAAATGGCAGGCTGCCCCCACAAGGGCTTGACGTGCTGTGGGCAGCACACTCCTTTTTGCCAATCTTGAGAGGTTCTAGTATAATGATAGGGTATCAATTGAATCACATAATGCATTCCTTCAGGGCAGGGTGAAATTCCCGACCGGCGGTGATCACTTTCGTGTAAGCCCGCGAGCCCCTCGTTCGCGAAAGCGGCAGGGTGCAGGATCTGGTGCGAGTCCAGAGCCGACAGTACAGTCTGGATGGGAGAAGGAGTCATGGTATAGGTGTGTCCTTAAACCAGGTTTAGGGGCTTTGTTTCCTATTACCTACATTCCTCGTTCCAGGCCTTGGAGTATAGATTCCAAGGCTTTTTACTTTGAAAAAAGGAGCGGGTTTATGGATGAAACAAGCTACATGGAGCTAGCATTGACACTGGCGAAGAGCATGAAAGGACAGACGGGAACCAACCCCCTGGTGGGGGCTGTCGCAGTCAACGCCGGGAGAATCGTCGGCACAGGGGCGCATATGCGGCAGGGGGAGGCCCATGCAGAGGTGCATGCCCTCAATATGGCAGGTAGCCACGCCAAAGGCTGCACGCTTTACGTGACCCTGGAACCCTGCAGCCACCATGGCAGGACTCCTCCTTGCGTGGAACGCATCATCCGCGAACAGGTAAAACGGGTGGTGATCGCCGCCCTGGATCCCAACCCGCTCGTCGCCGGAGGAGGCGTTCAGCGGCTGCGCGAGGCAGGCATCGAGACAGAAGTTGGCCTGATGGAGGCGGAAGCAGTACAGATGAATGAAGTGTTTCACAAGTTCATCACCCGGCAGATGCCGTTCATCACCTTAAAAGCTGCGATGACGCTGGACGGGAAGATTGCGACGGTCACAGGCGACAGCCGGTGGATCAGCAATGAAGCTTCCCGGGCCGAGGTTCACTGTCTGCGCCACCAGCACGATGCCGTATTGGTGGGAATCGGCACGGTGGAAAAGGACGATCCGGAATTAACCACAAGAATGAAAGTGGAAGGTTTGCAGCCTGTACGCATTGTAGTCGATTCGACACTTCGGCTCCCTGCCCGGGCCAAGGTGGTGCAGGACAAGAAAGCTCCGACGCTCGTCCTGACCACAGCAGGAGGTTCCGCGGAAAAGAGGCGGCTGCTTGAGGCAGAGGGAGTGGAGGTCATTGCGGTGAATGACGCTCCGCCAGTCGATTTGCAGAAGGCGATGGAGATGCTTGCAAGGCGGGGCATCAGCTCGATTTTGGTCGAAGGAGGAGCGGCTCTCGCGGGAGCCATGCTGCAAGAGCGGCTCGTCGACAAGCTGATTTTATACATTGCGCCCAAGATCGTAGGGGGCGAAACCGCGCCTCCGGTAGGGAAAATGGCAGGAGTGCCGCTGATCAGCCAGGCTGTAACGTTTCGGCAGATTTCTTACCAGCAGGTAGGAGAGGATATGCGGTTTACAGGCTATCCAGTCTACGACTCGCAGCAGGTTTGAGAATGGAGGTGGAGCAGAGATGTTTACGGGCATTGTTGAGGAGATTGGCACAGTACAAACCGTCTCAACCACAGCGGAAGCCTGCAAATTGGCGATCTTGGCCCAGCGGGTCGTGGAAGACGTGCAGCTCGGCGACAGCATTGCTGTCAACGGGATTTGTCTGACTGTTACTTCTTTTCATAAACATGGGTTTACGGCAGACGCCGTACCGGAGACCGTCCGCCGGACCACCCTGTCGCAATTAAAGGCAGGTGACCCGATCAATCTTGAACGGGCGATGAGGGCGGATGGGCGTTTTGGCGGCCACTTTGTCACAGGACATATCGATGGCACGGCCGTTCTGACCGGAAAAAGACAGGAAGGCAGCGCTCTGATTCTGTCATTTGCCCCCGAACGGGAAGAGTTGTTGAAATACATTCTGCCCAAAGGCTCGGTAGCCCTTGACGGCATCAGCCTCACCGTGATGGATGTGAGCGAAGCAGAGTTTCGCATCTCCGTCATCCCGCACACTTTGGCGAAGACGACGCTCCACGGGAAAAAGCCGGGGGAAAAAAGCAATCTGGAGTGCGACATGCTCGGCAAGTACATTGAGCGCTTCTTGCTTTATCGCGAGGAACGGCAGAAGAAGACCCGGCTCGATCAACGGTTCTTGCAAGAACATGGGTTTATCTGACAAGGAAGGGAGCTTTTTATATATGTTCGACACGATTGAATCAGCCTTGGAAGATTTGCGGAACGGAAAGGTGATCATTGTCGTCGATGACGAAAACAGGGAGAACGAAGGTGATCTGGTAGCCCTGGCATCTGCAGCGAACGCTGAGGTGATCAATTTTATGATTACCCACGGCAAAGGGCTGGTCTGTGTTCCCATCACCGAAGAGAAAGCACAGGAACTCGCCCTGCCGTCGATGGTCAGCCAGAATACGGACGCTCACGGGACGGCTTTTACCGTCTCCATCGATCACGTCAGCACGACGACGGGCATATCGGCATTTGAACGGGCCGAGACGATTCGAGCGATGATCGATCCGCAGTCGGCGGCAGAGGATTTTCGCCGTCCGGGACACATCTTTCCGCTCGTCGCCAAAAAAGGCGGGGTATTGCGGCGGGCCGGACACACGGAGGCGGCAGTCGATTTGGCCCGCTTGTGCGGTGCTGATCCTGCTGGTGTCATCTGCGAAGTGATCAAAAGCGACGGAACGATGGCTCGCGTACCCGATCTGCTCGAGATGAAGCGGGAGTACAATCTGAAGCTGATCACGATTGCCGACCTGATTCAGTACCGCAGAAAAACGGAAAAGCTGGTGAAGCGGGAGGCGGAAGCAAACATCCCGACGACGTACGGTCTGTTCAAGGCGATTTCCTACAGCAATGCGGTGGACGGTCAGGCCCATGTGGCATTTGTCATGGGCGACGTAAATGCAGACGAACCTGTGCTGGTCCGGGTGCACTCGGAGTGCTTGACGGGAGATATTTTTGGATCCGAGAAATGCGATTGCGGGCCGCAGCTGCAGGGGGCACTGCGACAAATTGCCGAAGAAGGCAGAGGGGTGCTTCTCTACATGCGCCAGGAGGGGCGAGGGATCGGCATTCACAACAAGCTGCGGGCATATCAACTGCAGGAGATGGGCTATGACACGGTGGAGGCGAATGAAAAGCTGGGCTTTCCGGCCGATTTGCGGGACTACGGCATCGGCGCGCAGATTCTGCGCGATCTGGGGATCAGCCGGATGCGCCTGTTAACCAATAATCCGAAGAAGATAAAAGGCTTGGAAGGGTACGGACTGGAAGTGGCGGAAAGGGTCCCGATTCAGATCAAACCAAACGCAAACAACGAAAAATACCTGGAAACGAAAAAAGAAAAGCTCGGCCACATGCTGAATCTGCACTAAGGGAGCGATGAACGTGAACAAGATCTACGAAGGACAGCTGGTAGGAAGCGGACTTACGTTTGGAATTGTCGTCGGACGTTTTAACGAATTTGTCACCGGGAGGCTGCTATCCGGTGCCTTGGACGCGCTGCAGCGGCACGGCGTGGAGGCGGAAGACATAGAGGTGGCCTGGGTTCCGGGAGCTTTCGAAATTCCCCTGATTGCCCAGAAAATGGCGGCGAGCAAAAAGTACGATGCGGTCATCACATTGGGAGCCGTGATCCGCGGTGCAACCCCGCACTTTGATTACGTCAGCAGTGAAGTGGCCAAGGGAGTGGCGGCCATTGCCTTGAAGGCAGAGGTTCCGACGATCTTTGGGGTGTTGACGGTAGACTCGATCGAACAAGCTATCGAGCGCGCCGGGACGAAGGCGGGAAATAAAGGCTGGGAAGCGGCGGTAAGCGCCATCGAGATGGCCAATCTGATCAGATCGATGGGCGAGGCGTGAATGATGAATAGGGGTGGCAAGTTGGTGTCATGCTAACTAGCAGGAGAACGTAATACATGGCTTTTTCCTTACAAGGAGGTATTCATTCCAATGGCTGACCACCCCATTCAGGGCTTGATGAAGACGACGATGGAGAACTTGAAACAGATGGTCGATGTAAATACGATTATCGGCGATCCCGTGGAAACGCCAGACGGGAGTGTCATCCTGCCGATTTCCAAAGTAGGGTTTGGCTTTGCTTCGGGAGGAAGCGAGTTTGAATACGGCAGCGCCGCTTCCGTCTCGTCGGGAGGCTCGGAGCATCCGTTCGGCGGGGGCAGCGGCGGCGGTGTGTCCATTACGCCTGTTGCTTTTTTGGTCGTCAGCAAAAATGGCGTCCGATCCATCCCGCTGGAAAATACGACCCACTTGTACGACCGGATTTTGGACTCGGTTCCACAGTTGATCGACAAATTCCAAAACGCCTTCTCCAACAACAAGAATAACCAAACCAACTCGACGAAGAACATTGTAACCGACGTTCCCGAGCACGGTGATATCGATGATTTTTTGAATAAAATGTAAGAAAAGCGGCGAAATCCCGGATGCTGAAGAAAGCTCCGGGATTTCGCATGTCGTTATTCCAGTTCCATTAACAGATCGCCGGCTTCGATCATATCGCCTGCTTTCACGTTAATAGCCTTTACCTTTGCATCGGACGGTGCCTGCAGGGTCGTTTCCATTTTCATCGCTTCACTGACCAGCAGGTGTTCTCCCTTGCGCACTTTGTCGCCGACTTCCACCAGCACCTTCAGCACCTTGCCGGGCATCGATGCACCCAGCTGGTTCGGGTTTTGCGGGTCGGCCTTGACTCTTTGCTTCACGGTCACCTGTGCGGCTTGGTCGCGGACGACGATTTCCCGGGGCTGTCCGTTTAATTCAAAGTAGATGATCCGCTTTCCGTCAGGCTGCAGATCGCCAATCGCAACCAGCTTGATGATCAGCGTCTTGCCTCGTTCGATGCTGACGGCAGTCTCTTCGCCGGGACGCAGGCCGTAGAAGAAGGTAGGCGTGTCGAGATAAGACAGGTCGCCGTACTCTTTCAGGCTCTGGTCGTACTGCAAAAATACCTGCGGGTACATAATGTAGGAGAGAACGTCCAGCTCGCTGGCCTCCCGTCCGATCTTGGCCGTCAATTCCTCCCGTACTTTGGCGAAATCGACGGGCGCCAACAGCTCTCCGGGGCGGGTGGTAAAGTACTCGCGCCCTTTCAGCACGATTTGCTGCAGACGCTTGGGGAAACCGCCAGGCGGCTGTCCGAGATATCCCTGGAAGAACTGGATGACGGAATCGGGGAAGTCGATCCGCTCCCCTTTTTCATAGATGTTTTCTTCCGTCAGGTTGTTCTGCACCATAAACAAGGCCATGTCGCCGACCACTTTGGAAGACGGGGTTACCTTGACGATGTCGCCAAACATCCGGTTTACTGTAGCGTACATCGCCTTCACTTCGTCCCAGCGCCCCTCCAGACCGACCGCTTTTGCCTGCTGCTCCAGATTGGAGTACTGGCCGCCCGGCATTTCGTGTACGTAGACCTCGGCGTTGCTGGCTTTCAAGCCGCTCTCGAAGCCCTGGTAGTAGGGGCGGATGTCCTCCCAGTAGTCAGACAGCTTGTTCCACGCTGCCAGATCGAGGCCGGTCTCCCGCTCGCTGTGCTCCAGGGAGGCGATGAGCGCATTGATGCTCGGCTGCGAGGTGAGGCCGGACAGTGAGCTGACACAGGCGTCGACGATGTCCACTCCCGCTTCGACGGCTTTTACCAGAATGGCCGCGCCGTTACCGGACGTGTCGTGTGTATGCAGATGAATCGGGATGCCGATCTCCTGTTTCAAAGCCTTCACCAACTGATAGGCGGCATAGGGCTTGAGCAGGCCGGCCATATCCTTGATCGCGAGGATCTGGGCCCCTGCCTTTTCCAACTGCTTCGCCAGATCGACGTAGTAGCCGAGCGTGTACTTCGTCCGGTTCGGATCGAGGATGTCTCCGGTGTAACAGATCGCCGCTTCGGCGATTTTGCCGGTGTTGCGTACGGCATCGATGGCGACGCGCATGCCCTCCAGCCAGTTGAGGCTGTCAAATATCCGGAAGACGTCGATGCCATGCTCCGCAGACGCTTTGACAAACGCCTGAATGACGTTGTCGGGATAGTTGGTGTAGCCTACGGCATTGGCGCCGCGCAGCAGCATCTGGAACAGGACGTTCGGAATCTTTTCCCTCAAGAGGGCAAGCCGGTCCCAAGGCGATTCGCGCAAAAAGCGCATGCTCGTATCAAAGGTGGCGCCGCCCCACATCTCCAGCGAGAAGAGGTCGTGGCCCAGTTTGCCCGTCGCTTCCGCAATCGCCACCAGGTCATAGGTGCGGACGCGGGTGGCGAACAGCGACTGATGGGCGTCCCGGAAGGTGGTGTCGGTGAGCAGCACCTTGTTTTGCGCCTGGATCCATTTGATCAACCCATCGGCGCCTTCCCGCTCCAGGATCTGTTTCGTCCCCTCGGGATAAGGCTGCGAGAACGGGGTTCGCGGGATGCGCGGATAGTCGAAGTGCGGCTTTTTCTCTGTCTTCGGTAGTCCCGGATAGCCGTTGACCAGCGTGTTGCCGATGTAGTGAAGCAGCTTCGTGCCGCGGTCCTGGCGTCCGGGGAAGACGAACAGCTCCGGCTTGGTGTCGATGAACGACGTATCGTAGTTGCCGCTTAAAAAGTCGGGATGGGTGACGACGTTTTCCAGGAACGGCAGGTTGGTCTTAACACCGCGGATGCGGAATTCGCGCAGGGTGCGCAGCATCTTGCGCGATGCTTGTTCAAAGGTATCGCCGTAAGTGGAAATCTTCACGAGCAGCGAATCGTAGTAAGGAGTGACATTGGCGCCGGGATACCCGTTTCCTCCGTCCAGCCGCACGCCAAAGCCTCCGCCGTCGCGCCAGGCAAGAATTCGTCCCGTATCGGGGGCGAAGCCGTTTTCCGGGTCTTCTGTCGTCACCCGGCACTGGATGGCGTAGCCGCTCATCTTTATGTCCTCTTGGGAGTGAATGGAAATCCTTGGGTCTGTCAAGGCATGTCCTTCCGCGATGAGGATTTGCGTCTGAACGATGTCAATGCCCGTGATTAATTCGGTAATCGTATGTTCAACTTGAATTCGTGGATTTACTTCGATAAAATAGTATTTCTGATCAGGAGTAAGCAAAAATTCGACGGTTCCGGCATTGCTGTAGCCGGCCTGCTTCATCAGGGTGAGCGCAGAGCGGCAAATCGATTCGCGAAGTTCATCGGTCAATGCCAGGCTGGGCGCTACTTCCACGACTTTTTGATGGCGGCGTTGCACAGAGCAATCCCGCTCGAACAGGTGGACGACATTGCCGTACTGATCGCCGATGATTTGCACCTCGATGTGCTTGGGGTTCTCCAGGTAACGCTCCAAATAGACAGTGGCGTTCCCAAAGGAAGAGCGGGCTTCCGAACGCGCCCGGTCAAGCGCATCCTGCAGCTGATCCTGGCTGCGGACAATCCGCATTCCGCGGCCGCCGCCGCCGGAGACGCCTTTGATGATGATCGGGTAGCCGTGTTCTTTTGCAAACAGCATCGCCTCTTGCAGCGATTCAATGGGTTTGGGAGTTCCCGGGATGACGGGGACGCCGGCTTCGACAGCCAGGTTGCGAGCCGCCACCTTATCGCCAAATTTTTCAATCAAATCGGAGGCGGGACCAATAAAGATGATGCCTTCCTCTTGGCAGCGGCGGGCAAATTCGGCATTTTCCGCCAAGAAGCCGTAACCGGGGTGAATCGCATCGATCTCGTTGCGCTTGGCGATCTCGATGATGCTTTCAATGTCCAGGTAAGCTTCAATCGGTCCTTTCCCTGCACCGACCAGATAAGATTCGTCAGCTTTAAAACGGTGAAGCGATGTGTTGTCCTGCTCCGAGTAGATAGCGACAGTCCGAATGCCGAGCTCAGTTGCAGCCCGAAAAATTCGAATGGCAATTTCGCCGCGATTGGCGACGAGCAGTCTGTTGATTTTTCTGATCCGCATGGTTTTCTCCCCCTTGGCTCTCCGTCTTTTGAGGTGTAAAATCTCTTTGTATAGTTCAAATATACATAAAATCGCAACATTTTTCATCCGTTTTCCCAGTATTTTTACCGGATAATGATGTAAACGATGTGGGTGCTGCTTTCTATTCGCCGAAATGGGGAAGAACTGGAGACGAAGGCAGAGCGCAAATATGGTACACTAGTGATTGTTCGTTTGGGAAGCATCAGATGCTTGGGTTAGGTAGGAGTGTACGAGAATTATGGAATTGCTGATCGTCATCACAATGACTGCGCTTATTAGCTGCATCGACACCGTCTCATATGCTGCGCGCCTGTCCGCCGCCCGCACCCGCCGCGTCGGCGCATCCGGCTCGCTGTTTAATATTCTCGTCATTTTTTCGAGGTTCGCCGTCATGGCCCAGATGCTGGTCCTGGGCTGGATGCTGGACCGCGCCATTCACTTGGGCAGAACGGATGAGCTGTTTTTCCAGCTCCGCTTTGTCTTGCTGTCGATGAGCGGCGGGATTGTCGTAGGGATGCTGATCCTGCCGTCTGTCGCGCGGATTTTGGCGATCGGGACATTGAAGCTGGACCAGCATGGGAGCGTGCCGAAAATCGTCTTCGAAGAGGGGCTGTTTCGCACGCTGCGAAAGCTTCCCTCTCAGTTCTGGCTGCCTTCTTTTCGCGCCAATTGGCGGCAGATCAGAGCTGCCGATCTGACGTATTCTTTTCTTTTGATGAATGCCGTCATCTTTTCCTTTTATTCGATCGCCAATCTCTCGGCGCTGCTGGCCGGTGCGATGGTCCCCGGGTTTCGTTCGTTTGCCCAGCAGATGGCTTCGGTCATCAACGGTGTCGGAACGATCCTCCTGGTGATCTTCGTCGACCCGCTCAGCGCCAAGCTGATGGATGACGTGGTCATCGAAAAAAGGCCGCTGCGCGATCTGAAAGCGGCTGTCTTTCAACTGGGCGTCGGCCGCCTGCTGGGTACGTTCATCGCCCAACTGCTGCTCTGGCCGTTTGCCTACTTCATCAAATGGGTGGTCCTGCTCTTTCCGCCCGCTTGAATACCGGTCCCATCCTTCGTCGAGAATGGTAGATAGGGAAGGAGGGTTCGCATGCAACTGATGGAAAAAGAGGCCGCCGAGATCTGGCGGCTGTTGATCCCGCCCAGGCACTGGCTGTTTTCGGACGAGTTGCCCAGGGACGAGTTTATCTTCACCTATCGCGGGAAAATCTACTTCGTCAATAATGACGGCTCCGTACTGTCGATGGAGAAACCGGCCTGCCTGGAATTGATGAAACTGGGCGACCTGCTGGATCACCTGGTCTTCTCCGACGACACGTATGACTTTGACGACAACGGCATATTTGACATCGGCACCATCCTGCGCCATATGGGCTACGTGGTTCCCACCGACCGCAAGCAGGAGAGGGGCACCTACCTGATCGAGATCGTCAACACGCTGGACCCAGATGTGCTGGTAATCCGCTACGAGCTCAGGCAGGTCAGCTTTGTCTTTGCCCTCTATCACGCCATGATGCGCTGCCGTGAGTTAAACGAGAAGTCCGGCTGGGAATCCGAGCATGAGGTAAAAGAGATTTCGCGCCGGGCGGACACAGTCCTCCTCCAATGAGCCCTTGCGCATCCAGATAGTGAAAAGTAAAGGGAAATCGGGTATGATGGTATGTGTACATACTTTACTCATGAGGAGGAATTGCAATGACAGTAGAACGTCATGGCATCGTTACTTTTAAAGACCAGCCGGTTACCCTGCTCGGACCGGAGATCAAAGTAGGGGATAAAGCACCTAACTTTACGGTGCTGGCAAACAACTTGACCCCGGTTACGCTGGACGACTCGAAGGGCAGCGTACGGATTATTTCTGTAGTCCCTTCGCTCGATACCGGTGTGTGCGACGCTCAAACCCGCCGCTTCAACGAAGAAGCCGCCAAACTGGAAGGCGTCAAGATTTTGACCATTTCCGTCGACCTGCCGTTTGCACAAGCTCGCTGGTGCGGTGGCGCCGGCATCGACAAGGTGCAGACGCTGTCCGACCACCGCGACCTTTCCTTCGGTCTGGCTTACGGTGTAGTGATTAAGGAACTGCGCCTGCTGTCCCGCGCTGTATTCGTCATCGACGGGAGCGACAACGTCGTCTACGTTGAATACGTTCCTGCAGTTGGCCAGCATCCGAACTACGAGGCAGCTATCGAAGCGGCCAAAGCTGCAAAGTAAACTTCTTTGCGAAAAAACAAACAAGCCTTTCCTTGCGGGTGCGGGGAGAGGCTTGTTGTCTGTTTGCCGCATCCTACTGCTCCGTCAGGATCAGCGGACCGTCGCTGGTTATCGCGATGGTGTGCTCGTACTGGGCAGACAGGCCGCCGTCGATCGTCCGGGCGGTCCAGCCGTCGTCGTCGATGGTGGCGTGGTAGCTGCCCGTGTTCAGCATCGGTTCGATGGTCAGCACCATGCCTTCTTTCAGGCGGGGTCCCTTGCCGGGAGGGCCGTAGTGAGGAACGTACGGATCCTCGTGCATCTCTTCCCCGATGCCGTGGCCGGTAAAATCGCGGACGACGGAAAATCCGTTGGCTTCGGCAAAGGTTTGAATGGCGTGCGAGATGTCACCGATGCGGTTGCCGACGACTGCCTGTTTGATCCCGAGATACAGCGCTTCTTTGGTCGTGGCGAGCAGTTTCTTTGCCGTTTCGGAAACGTTGCCGACCGCGTACGACCATGCGGAGTCAGCCAGCCAGCCGTTCAGGTTCACCACCATGTCGATGGTCACGATATCCCCGTCTTTCAGCGGCTCTTTGTTGGGAAAGCCGTGACAGATGACATCGTTGACGGAAGCACAAGTGGCATACGGGTAACCGTGGTACCCTTTTTGTTCGGGAGTTGCTCCGTGCTGCTTGAGGAATTGTTCGACGAACTGTTCGATTTCCCAGGTTGTCACACCCGGGCGGATTCTTTTCCGAATCTCTCGATGGCACGCGGCCAATATCTTGCCGGCAGCATGCATATATTCAATTTCTGCTTTTGTCTTCACGACGATCACCCAGACCTCACCCCGTTGGATAAATTCATTTGCTTTGTAAAAGAAACTTTCTTGATCAATCTATTGTAACATATTCGGATGATCGGCATGCGACAACACAAAACGGTCATGAGCGTTTTGTGGACCGCAAGCGGTCACATCCATGTTTTATGAAATCATCGAGACGTTTTTCACAAAAAAGGGGAGGTAACAGCCATGCTACTGCAGTTCGAGGTGACGGAAGCTGACGAGGGAAAGACGATTCGCGATGTGCTGCAGACAGCGTATGGCGTGTCGAGGCGCTTGCTGACGCGCGCCAAATACGGAGGCAGTGTCTGTCTGAACGGAGCGCCGGCTTACGTCACGGAGCGCCTGAAAAAAGGCGACCAGGTAACGCTTGTTCTGCCGGCGGAGGAAGCAGAGTCGCTCGTGCCGCAGCCGATGCCGCTCGCCATACGACATGAGGACGAGGATCTGTTGATCCTGGCAAAACCGGCAGGAATGGTCGTTCATCCGACGCGAACCCATCCGGACGGCACGTTGGCAAACGGGGTTGTGGCGTATTGGCAGGCGAAGGGAGAAAGTCGGAAATTTCGCCCGGTCAATCGCTTGGACAAAGATACTTCGGGCCTGTTGATCGTCGCGAAAAACCAGTGGGCACATGAACAGTTCGCCCGGATGCAGCGGCAACGGACGCTGGGGCGCACCTACCAGGCGATCGTAGAGGGGCTTGTCGCGGATGAACAGGGGGTGATTGAGGCACCGATCGGACTGCGTGATGACTCGATCATCGTGCGGGAAGTGCGGCCGGACGGTCAGTATGCGAGGACGCATTACCGGGTGCTCGGCAGGGGAGAGGACATGACGTGGCTGGAATTGCATCTGCAGACCGGGAGGACTCATCAAATCCGCGTCCATCTGAGCTACCTGGGCCATCCGCTGGCAGGAGACGACCTGTACGGCGGAAGCCGGGAGAGAATCGGCCGGCAGGCACTCCACGCGGCAAGGCTGTCGTTTTGCCATCCGCGCTCGCAGGAAATGCTGACGCTGACGGAGCCGGTGCCCCCGGACATGGCTCAGCTGATCGGACAAATCGAAAGTCGGGACGGAGCGGATGAATAAAATGGGCGGCGGCTGGCACAAGCCACATGTCTGCCTCACCGCTTCCGCCAGATCGTTGAGTAATCAGACAGACTGCCTGGGCGCAGCGTTCTTTCGTACAGGCTGCTCGTGCCGAAGTTGGTCGGCGTGCCGTACGGCGTGAAGTTGGGTTCCGGGCGGTCGGGCAAATCACCTCATCCGTTAGCGTGAGCCCGATGTGCCGTTTTCATCCGGCAGCTTCCTCCCGTTCTTCTCCGTCCCGAGGCGGAGGACAAATCCCTCCGCAGCCAGTTTTGGCCGATAGGTTTGTTCGGATATCCTTAGGGTACAAGAGAAATCGGTTGTGGAAAGGAAGGATTGCAAATGAACCGCCTCTACCGCTCGCGTTACGACAAAAAGCTTTTCGGCTTGTGCGGAGGGATCGCCAAATTTTTGCAGATAGATGCAACATTGGTTCGCGTGATTTTTGTGCTGGTTTCGATCTTTACCGTCGTTCCTGTGTTTTTCTACTTTTTGCTCTCTTTTATCGTCCCGAAGGAGCCGAGTTATCCTTTCGCTGCCGACAGGTTCTACCGGGAGTTCCCGGACTTTGCAGAGAGTGACGAGCTGGACTGGGAGATTGACCGTGTCGAAAAACAGGCCCTGCAGCAGGAAGTGTACCGCTTGCGGGCGGAGTTATCCAAATTTCGATCACAGTGAAAAATCTTGTCAACAAATGTTCCCTCCTGAATACTATAGTAAAGGTACTGTTACATAGGAACAGGGAGGGAAGGTTAGTGTATCTCGGCGTGTTTGACATGAATCAGCGCTTAGAGCAAACTCGCAAGGTGCTGCGGGAAAAACAGCACCTAAAAAAGCTGATTGAAGAGGACATCCTCGAATTGGAGCGGGACGTCCGGGATTTGGAAAAGATGTTGGACACGAGAACTGATAAGGTGATCAGTTAGCCAACGCAAAAAGATGGTTCCGGATGGGAGCCATCTTTTTTTGGTTCGGACAGCGCGATCTTGTTTTGACGATGAACGGAGCGGGCCCTTTCGGCTGAAAAGTTCGACAATACCGCCGGAGAGCGGGGCAGATTGTCACCATCCGGCGCAAGTGATAGGATAAAATCAGAAACGAAAATCGACAGGGGGCAGGGCAATGGATACGTTTCAACAGCATTTACATAACTATCAAGCCACAGTAAAGAGCGACATGGAAAAGCGGATCGCTTTTATTCGCGACCAGATCGACGGCCAGGGTCTGGGAGGCGCCGTTGTCGGTATCTCGGGAGGAATCGACAGCGCAGTGGTTGCCGCTCTCTGTGTGCGCGCTCTCGGTCGGGAGCGGGTGATTGGCGTATGGATGCCTGCCAATTCGCTGCCGATCCACGCGGAGGACGCGGCCAAATTGGCGGAGGCGATCAACCTGAATCTCGTCACAGTGGATCTGGGCGCGACTTTTGAGGCGATCATGGGAGAACTGTCCAAAGTCATGACGTTTAACGACAAGACCAAAGGAAATACGAAAGCGCGGCTGCGGATGACCACGTTGTACGCGATTGCCAACGAGAAGGGATACCTCGTCGTCGATACCTGCAACTACAGCGAACTGTACATCGGCTACATGACCAAAGGGGGAGACGGCCTCGGCGACATCAACCCGGTGGCCAGTTTGACCAAGCATGAAATCCGCATTTTGGCTGCAGAATTAGGAGTGCCGGAGTCGATCCTCACCAAGGCCCCGTCAGCCGATCTCTGGGCCGGCCAAACAGATGAGCAGGAGATGGGCTTCACTTATGAGGAACTGGACCGCTACCTGATTACAGGCGAGACCACACCACAGGCGAAGGAACGCATTTTGCACCTGCACCGCATCTCCGAACATAAGCGAACACTGACCCCGGGAATCTAGAGGGCGTCGGCGCCTTTTCCGAGAGGCATGATTGCCAACCGGGAGGGATCGTTTATAATAAGGAGATAGAACAGTTCATAATAAAGAGGTGGAGATAAATGTCAACGACAGAGTTGCTGCTGAGCACAAATCTGGAGGGGCGCGTTTCACGCACGTTGAAGAGCTACTTCCGCAATGCCAATGACGTGCTGCTGCGGGAAAGCTTGCAGGCGACCGGACTTACGGAAGAGCACGTGGAAGAGATCATGTCCCTTCTCGGCAAAAACTACACGGTGAGTGAAATCATGGATATGATGCGCGGAAAAGGCGCGTTTCAGAAATCGTGATCACATCGCATGGGATACGGCCTGAACCATTTTTGTCTGGGATCAGGCCGTTTCGTTTTTTTTGGAAAGGTGCAGTTTTTCTATTTTGCCCCAACGAAAACCAGCATTTGGTCGATGAGCCGTTTTATGGAATAAAGACGGACAGTTCTGCTCTCTGTTGGTTTACCACGAATGTAAGCGAGCCAATTTTTCGGCTTTCACGGACAATTTTCACCAAAGCGAGGACCTATGCTTTTCCAGGGGAAAGCGAGCGGCGCGAACGTTTTTTGCGATACCACTGAAGTGCGGCGTAGACGAGGAAAAAACTTCCGATCGCGACGAAGAGTCCCATCACAGCGCTGCCGGTAAAGTAGACGAGGCTTCTTTGCACCCAGGCTACCCAGCGGGTAACCGATTCGTTGTTGTGTTTGATATGCTCTTCCAGGAGTTTGCCGATCAAAGAACTGCCGAGCTTGTAGTTGATCGCCATAAAGATCGGGAGCACGATTTTCCCAATGACAAATCCAACCAGCGAGGCGGAAAAACTGGAGCGGAACAGCAGGTTCATGGGGTATAGCAGAATGAATGCCAAACCGAACGTAGGCAGTGTGATGAACTCGATAAAAATCCCAACGGAAAAGCCTCTGGCGATAAAGGAGGGGGCACCCTTCATGCGAATCAGCTTGTAATATTCATACTTCAGTTTCCGGTATATCTTTCTCCACATGACGGCTTGTCTCCTCACGGTGTTTCTGTCGATTACCCCCATTATAACCGATAGGGCCACCGTAAGCCACGGCGTCGGCAATAATTTATTCTGGAAATGGACGGACCTGCTGCACTTTGCTTTCTCATGATCATTTGGCATAATGAAGGAATCATACCTGTGAAGAGTGGTGACATGGTTGGAGGAGCTGGTGCAAACATTCGGGGACTACATCACCGAATACGGGGTTGTAGCCTTATACCTCCTGTTTTTTCTCGGCATTCTCGGCATGCCGCTGCCGGAAGAAACGCTCTTGGTCTTTTCCGGTTTTCTCGTCTCGACCGGAAGGCTTTCCTATCTGCCGACCTTGATCGCCTGTTACCTGGGCTCGATCAGCGCGATGACGGTGGCGTATTGGATTGGACGCCTGCTTGGTTACTCGTTTATTGAACGTTATGGAAGCCGTTTGGGGCTTGGTTACAAATTGTATAAACGGACAGAGGAATGGTTTAACTGGATCGGCAAATGGATCCTGCTTGTCGGTTATTTCATCCCCGGTGTCCGTCAGTTTACCGCTTACTTCGCCGGCATCACGAAGCTGCCTTTTCCGACCTTTGTGCTTTTGACGTACGGCGGAGGACTGGTGTGGAGCGTGCTGTTCGTGACGCTCGGCTGGCAGCTTGGCGAACGCTGGGAGCAGGTGTTTGCCTTTGTGTCGCGCAACCTGGCGGTGGCTTTCCTGGTAGCCATCGTGGCGATCGTCGGCTTGGCCACGTTCAGCCAATATCGGAAGAAAGAGATGTCGAAAAAAAAGTCTCTGTCGAAACCAAAACAGGAGGGATCACAGTGAATGAGAACAGTCAGCATGAAGAAGAAACCAACCCTAACCTGCCCGTGCCGCGCGATTCGTACGAGCTTACCCCGATCCAGCTGCCTAAGGAGCACCAGCGATTTTACGACAAGCTGAGGGCCAAGATAGAAAAATTTATCCGCGACCGCGGACTCGGCGATAACGCCGCCGGTTTTATCCTGCTGGCCCCGGATCTGTTTGTGCTGCTTGCCCGGCTGCTGCGGGACAAGCGGGTGCCGCTTCAGGCGAAGACGATCGCCGGGGTGGCCGTCGCCTACTTTATCTCCCCGGTCGATTTTATTCCGGAAGCGATCGTCGGACCGCTGGGGATGATGGACGACGTCGTGCTCGCCGTCTTCGCCTTGCGTTCGATCCTCGTCGACGTCGACTCCAAGATCGTGGCTGAACACTGGAACGGTCAGCAGGATCTGCTCGAAGTGATCACCAAGGTCGTGAAACAGGCAGACGAACTGATCGGGAAAAATGTGCTGCGAAAAATAGAGAATCTGTTATTTGGTAAAAAATAGAATCTCAGGGAGAAGGAGAATAAAACGTGACTTGTTTGCTTGCGTGTGAGGAAGGGGAACGAATCATTGCCTTTTGCCTGGTGAAGAGCCGCGAGGTGGGCATCGCCAGCAACCAGAGCGAATACATGAATCTGGAGCTGTGCGACCGCTCAGGCAGCCTGAACGCCAAGATCTGGGACGTATCGGAAGAAGTGAAGGAGACGATTCAGGTAAAATCCATTGTCAAGATCGATGCGGTCGTCCAGAGCTACAGGGGGAAAAAGCAGCTTGTCATCCAACGGATCAGGCTGGCCACGGAGGCGGACGACGTACAGATCCAATCCCTGGTCCCTGTCGCCAAAGGGGATCTTGAGGAGATGTGGACAAGCCTGATGACGTATGCGTCCGGGTTGAAAAGCGACGTCTTGCGGGCGATCGTAGCCCATCTGATCTCCGACGAAGAGCTGAAGGGGAGACTGCGCAGTTTTCCTGCCGGAATCAAAATGCATCACCACTATTACAGCGGCCTGCTTGAACATACGCTGTCGCTTTTAAGAGCGGCGGAGAAGCTGCTGCCGCTCTATCCACAAGTAGACAAGGACGTGCTTTACGCCACTTGTATCCTGCATGACATCGGCAAGCTGTACGAGCTATCCGATCCGATCGCGCCGGAATATTCGACGCCAGGACAGCTTATTGGCCATCTTGTGATGGGGGTGGAGCTCGTCACCCGGGCGTGCCTCGCACTGGGAATCGATCTCGAAAACAAGGAAGTGCTGCACTTGAAGCACTGCATTCTCAGTCACCACGGCGACGTAGAAAACGGCTGGGGCAGCGCTGTATCGGGAAAAACCCCGACAGCCGTGCTGTTTCACTACCTGGATCAAATCGACAGCAAAATGAACGCGCTGGCAAATGTCCAGAGCGAACAGGCGGAAGACGAAGAGTGGGTATACGCCCCTGCGCTGCGGCGAAAAGTCTGGCGGGGGTACTAATCGAAAAACCGGCGGGAGGGAGCAGTTTTCGGGACTGCTCCTCTTGGCCGTCGGCTGGTTCTTCGCAAAAAATAGCCCGATTCTGTAGGAGTTTTGGCACTCATGTAGAATATTTATGTATTCCAAGCTGCTTGGAATAGACTTGGCAGTATGAGGAGAATGCAAATGAAACGGCCAAACTGCACGCCAGCAAGTATGATCAAGAAAGTCTTTCGGTCTGGGGAGCGTTCCTTGCCGCGGAACGAAGTGCTGGAACGCCTTGACGAAAGCTTGCATGCGGAAGGATTGACAGGCGACAGTTCAGAGCTTCTTGCCAAGGTTCTTCGGATGCCGCAAACGCCGGTGAGGGCAGGACGAACTGAAGCCATCATCGAGTTGGCTTATCAGCCGCACCAGGTGTTCGATTTGGCCTATCGGTTTTTGGCAGCTGCGCGGACGCCCAAATCGATTGAACAAATCATCCGCGAGCTGCGCAAGCAAACCCGTCTTTCCTGGAACCAGATCAGCCGTTTGTTGGTGCTGGAACGAGATCCTCGGTTTGTGCAGTACCAGGGGGACAACCGCTGGTATTTAACCGAGTGGAAACTGATAAACGACGAGGTATACGCATATGTCCAGACGCATCAGATCGAACGAATCCCCCTGCGGACGATACCGTACATGCTCGAACAAGGAATGGGCCTGACAGGCAAATCTTACATCTTCATTCCCGAGCTGGACGATCGCTTCCGGATTGAGGAGGATATGCTGTACTTTCCGTTGTCCAATGAAGAAGAGAGCCAGCCAGCCGACACTGGCGAGGCTGAGGTTGAACAGGCGAAACAAGAAACGGCGGCTGCCGCCGTACAAGAGGAGGAAACCCTTGTGAATACGACACATACATCGGTTTTGGAGGAAGTGCAACAATTGCTGCAGCGGGCGACTTCCCTGTTGGAGAGACGCAACGAGGAGATGGCACGTGAAGTCATTGTCCACTTTCAACAGAGCAATATGCAGGCGATTGAAATCCTGATGAATGAGAAACATAAAAATGAACAGGCAGCCCATGGGATTGCCCAGGTGCTGGCCGGGCTGGAGCAGCGATGATTACGACCGAGCCCATTTTTCGTTTGGAGCAGAGATTTGACATTTTGCGTGAAATCATTGCCACATACCGGGCTCGGCTAACAGAAATGGAAAGCGAAGTAGTTCAGTTATTTGCCTCTAGCGAGTTGGCTGCGATTGCCGATTGCATTCTGGAAAAACAGCGGATTGAACGGCTTGCTCAGCAGCTTGAGCAGTTTGTCCTCCGCTGGGAACTGGAATACGAACTGGGCATCGATTAGGCTGCTCGACTTTTTTAAAACAACCTCTGTCCAAGAGGATTGTCGTTATTCCCGAGCTTTTGTGGCGGGAAGAAAGGAGAACCACCCCATGTCAGTCGGAAGAAACGAGCTTTGTCCGTGCGGAAGCGGAAAGAAATACAAAAGATGCTGCGGGGTCGTGACTCCGATTACCCAAATCCGTTACGCTCGCGAGCAAAAAATGCGCAAACAACTGTCTTCATGGCAAGAGCGTTTGAACAGATACGTCTCTGTCGTGACGCAGGAGACAGCATTGGATCAGGCGAGAGAGCGCTTCATCCGCGAAGCTGGCCTGAGTGCTCAGGAGAGCGTGAATCCGCAGTGGACGGTTCACTTTTTCAATTGGTTCGTGTTCGACGACCAGACGAATGGCCCCACTTTGTTTGAGCGGTTTCTGCAGCACGAGGGAAGGAGGATGGAGGGCGACCTGAAGGAAGCGCTGCAGAGCCTCGTTCTCGATGCGTACCAGTTGGAGGAAATCGGCGCGGAAGTGCTGACCGTTCGACATCTGTCTACCGGAAATCTTCATTACATCGTCGATGCCAAGGATCTAGCAATCGAACCAGGACAAATTTTATTGGGGCGTTTGTTAAACATGGGTGCAAGGGATCTGTTGTACCCGGGCAGCCTGATTCTCCAGGCTCAGTTCAAGCAGCCGCTGCTGGCTCTCTTGAAGGACGAAAACACGAGAGGAGCCCGTACGCTTGCCTTGTACCGCCTGATACTGGAAAACCGGATCGAGACTGATGCTGCCGGGGATCAGGACAGTTTGATCCGCAACGTGTACAGCTGTCCGCAGCCGGATGACCTGAGAAAACAGCTGGGTTCGCTTGAGGCTTTCGAGCTGAAGATGCAGGATGAAGATGAAGAAATTTGGGTGTACGCACCGCACAAGGAGGAGTATCTGTTCTCCGAGTTAAACAATACGCTGCTGGCACTGCACGAGGTATCGGCAGAGATGCTCCTGACAGGAGGACAGCTGATATTGGAGGGATTTGCTCCCGATGTGGAGGCCGCAGCCGAGCAGCTGCAGCTGCCGCGGCCGCTTGAAGAAACGGCGATACAGCGGCTGACATCGACCAATTTAAGGCTGACCCGGGGCACTGTTTTTTATCACCAGTCAGCCGACACTGCCGCAGAAAGTCTTGATGTGGGCGGTTCGTAAGTACTTTGCGGAAAAGTGGCTGGTGACCCCGGCAGCGGGTTTGGATGGGCTGGCGCCGCTTCAGGCTGCCGCGTCTGATGCGCCGGCGATGAAGGAAAAGCTGCTGGCGTTGGTCCAAAAAGTGGAGAGTGACGGAGCGAAGGGACAGGGACCGGGCCGCTTTATGGAGATCGGAATGATCAGGCCCCGCCTTCACCTGCCGAGCAAGACAGTACATCTCGCAGATATGCTGACCCGTCCGCTGCTGAAAGGACTTCCGGAGAGCACCTATACCGTCCATCCTGAGCTGCTGAAGGATATCACGCGCTTTGTGGCAGAGATGACCGAGGGCAAATCGGAGGCTACGGTGAGGAAGTACGACGAGGTGATGAGCCTGTTCCGCTCATTTGTGCGCTCGGCGTTTGGACCTGCGTTTGAGTGGTCTTCCCTGCAGCCTGGCGAAGTGGCGTACTTCCTCGTACACGATATATATGAACGGGTAGACGTGCCCACCAAGACGCTGGCCGCCAATCTGTTGTCGGTGCTGGCCGCGTTCTTCAAGTGGGTGGATAAACAGCACAATACAGCACTGTACAGCAAGATGCAGCTGCTGCTCACCGAGATGAAGGATGACCTGGCGGAAGCGTACAGGCAGCGGACGATCCTGCAAAAAGAGGCGGTTCGCCATCTGCAGGATCAGCAAATGGAGCCGCAGGAGGCAGCGGAAGAGCAGCTGCTGCTGGTGGCCAAACAAGACTCCGGCTGGCTCGTCAGACGAAGCGGCTCGCAAGAAATCTCCCTTCACTTCGACCGGCCGGATGAACTTCGTCTCGGACAAGATTGGATGCTTTCGGGGCTGATCGGTCAAATGGAGGATGGCGAGTGGCGATTGTTTGGAACGCCGGAGCTGTACCCTCCTGCCGTCAGCAGGCTGCTCGGAGTAGGCGGCGGTGTGCTGGTATAAGAAAACAGGTCTGGGGCTTGTGCTCCAGACCTGCTTGTTTCGTTCAAAAAGAATTACGCCGCTGCCTTCTCCCACTCGGTGAGCGCAGCGTCTTTTGGCAAGAAAAAGCCGAGGGCTCCCAATGCCGGGAGAGCCGAACAGAGCAGCATGATAAACATCAGACCGTGGAGATCGGCGAGGTAGCCCAAGACCGTCGCACCCAAACCGCCCATGCCAAAAGCGAAGCCGATGATCAGTCCGGAAACGGTGCCGACACGGCCTGGCAGCAGTTCCTGGGCGTAGACGACGCTGACGGAAAAATTGGACAACAGTATAAATCCGGTCAGGAACAGCAGCGGGTATGCCCAGATTCCATGTGCGTATGGAATCAACAGGGTGAGCGGCAGCGCCCCGACGGTAGAGACAATCAAAAGATTGCGTTTGCCAAATCTGTCGCCAATCGGTCCGCCGAGAAAAGTTCCGATGGCGCCGGCAAGCAGGAACAGAAAAGCGAATATCTGGGCCTGATCGATCTGCAGGCCGTACGTCTTGATCAAAAACAGCGGGTAGAAGCTCTGCAAGCCGGCAACCACCCATGAGCGGACCGCGACGATCACGACGACCAGACAGAGGGCGATCATCCGCTTGTTCATATAGGACAGCCGAACTTCCCGTTTTTGCGCCTTGCTTTGGCGCTGCCGGCCGCGCGACCAAAACGCGATGTAGACCAGCACCGCCGCGGCAATCGTTGACAAAGCGGTAAACCAGGCTGCTCCCCCTTGCCCCAGCGGGACAAAGACGAGTGCGGTCATCAGCGGGGCCAGCGACTGTCCGACGTTGCCGCCAACCTGAAAGATGGATTGCCCGAGCCCCCGTTGGATTCCCGACGCCTTGTGAGCGACGCGGGATGCCTCCGGGTGGAAGACAGCCGAGCCGATTCCGACCATCCCGACGGCAGCCAAAAGCAGCAGGTAGTTTTCGGTAAAGGCGAGGGTGAGCATGCCCAGTCCAGATACCAGCATGGCAATCGGCATCGCGAATGGCAGGGGAATGCGGTCGGAAACGTAGCCGATCACGGGCTGAAGGATGGAAGCGGTCACGTTCATGACCAGCAGGATGACCCCCAATTGCAGGTAGCTGAGCATCAGGTTTTTTTCCAGGATCGGCAGGACGGCGGGGATCACGGCCTGTACACTGTCGTTTAACAGGTGGGCCAGACTGACGGCGAACAGAACCCGGTACACAGTCTGGCTGGCGTCTTTTGGCCCCGGTGCCGGTACCGCTCTACTTTCCATAGACGTCCGGACGACGGTCGTGCCATGGCCGGACCGACCCGTTTTCCCGGATCTCCCGCAGCATGGACAGGTCTACGTCGCCGAATATCACCATCTCTTCGTTTTTGATCCCCTGATTCACGATGCCCTGCGGCGGAAAAGGAACGTCACACGGCACCAAAATGGCCGCCTGCCCTACGTTGCTCTCCATGTAGCGGACATTCGGAAGATAACCTACCGTTCCCGTTACCGCAACGGATACCTGGTGCTCGATCGTGCGGGCGTGAGAGGTAAAGCGGACGCGGTAAAAACCCTGCTCGTCATCTGTGCACGAGGGGCAGAAGAGGAGTTCCGCTCCTTTTTGCACGACCGTAGAGACCGCCTCCGGAAACTCGATATCGTAGCAAATGACGATCGCGATCTTGCCGTACTCCGTTTCGAAGACGCGGAAGGCATCGCCGGCGTCCAGCTTCCAGTCGTTTTTTTCCGTAGGCGTCAGATGTACTTTTTCCTGAACCTGCCGGCTTCCGTCGGGAGCGAACAGGTAGGCGGCGTTGTACAGTCCGGGTTTTGTCTCCAGCGAACCCACATGTGTTCCTGCTATAATGTACAGGTTGTGCTCTTTGGCGAGCCGGGTAAAGAGTACGATGTACGCCTCCGTGTATGCGTCCAGTGACCTGATCGCACGCAGCGGATCGCGGTCGGGTGCGATCGAGAGCAGCTGCGTTGTAAAAAGTTCGGGAAACAACAAAAATTTTGCCCCAAAGTCAGCTCCAATCTGAACATGGCTCTCGGCCTGCTCGGCAAACTGCTCAAAGGAACTGATCGGTTTCATCTTGTATTGCACGGCTCCAATGCGAATGCTGGGCACTCAGCTCCACTCCTTTGGGATGTTTTTTCTTTATCATAGCAAACGCCGTCAGTTGAGAGAAATACAAAATCGAGTAAGATAAAAGAAACCGATCATGAATGGCCAAAAGGAGGATGGACTTTGCGTTACCGTCACGTCGTCTATCAAGACAAGCCGTACGAATTGCTGGTGCGGAACTACCAGGTGGAGGACTTTCCGGCGCTGTTCCAAGTGCAGCGGGAATGTTTTCCCGAACCGTTCCCTCAAGAGCTTTTGTGGACACAAGAGCAGATCGAAAGCCATGTGCGGCACTTTCCGGAAGGAGCGATCTGCGTGGAACACGACGGCAAGTTGGTCGGCTCGATTACCGGCCTGGTCGTCCGCTACCATCCGGGCGAACCCCATACCTGGTCGCAGATCACCGATAACGGCTACATCCGCAATCACGATCCGTCCGGGGACAGCTTTTATATCGTCGATGTCAGCGTGATGCCAAAATACCGCTCTCTCGGCCTTGGCCGCTTGTTGATGCAGGCCGTCTACTATGTGACGGTGCACAAGGGATTGGCCAGGGTGCTCGGCGGCGGGCGCATCCCCGGGTACCATAAGCTGGCCGATCAATACGATGTCCAGACCTATGTAGACAAGGTGGCTGCCGGTGAATTGACCGACCCGGTGATGACGTTTCTTTTGCGATGCGGACGCAGGCCCGTTCAGGTGATGGCGAATTACCTGGACGACGAAGAATCCTGCAATTACGCGGTCCTCATGGAATGGCTCAATCCGTTCTACGATAGTCTGATGTCGAAAAAAGTTTAAGAGAAACGTAAATCCTGGCGATTGTTTGCAAAGCCCTCCATGAAAGGATTTGTTCCATGTCTTGAGAGGGGCGCGCGGGCAATCGCTCTCGCTTTTTTGCAGTTTTTTCTACAAATAAAGTCAATCCCGTGATATAATAGCAACGAGTTTTTGACATGTGAAACTCCGGTACTATCTTGTCGAATCATCTGACAATGCGCAAATGCACATACATAACGTTTGCCGTGTACTTACATGCCAAGGAGATGAATACCTGATGCCAAACCCGCCCGCAAACGGTTCTGCCGTGCAGACGGATAAACGTGCAAAGCAGAAACGGCGCAGAAAGCTTCGCCGGATGGTCACACTATTTGTATTATTTGCGATTCTGCTGGTCGGCGGTGCCGCCGGTGCAGTTTATTGGAAATTGAACCAGGCGATCGAGAGTGTCGAAAACCCGTATGCTGAAACAAATGCGCCAACCAACAAGACATATGAACCGGAGAAGCCGCTGTCGGTCGTGCTTCTGGGATTCGACTCGCGGGAGGAGACCGGGTCGCTCAATACGGACGTGATGATGGTCTCGGTGATCAATCCGGCGACCAAAAAAGTCCAGCTGCTTTCCATCCCGCGGGACACACGGGTAAAAATTCCCGGATACAGCGGCTATTACAAAATTAACTCCGCCTTCGCCTATGGAGAGTCGGAGCGCCGCCGGGATGAAAGAAACGGCAAAGTGCCGACGGAAAACGGCGTAACCCTTACCAAAAAGACGCTGGAGCAGATGCTGGGCATTCCGATTCAGTATTACATAACCGTTGATTTTAACGGATTTAAATCGATCATTGACGAATTAGGCGGGGTA
Organism: Brevibacillus massiliensis; assembly: GCF_000311785.1. Lineage (GTDB taxonomy): Bacteria > Bacillota > Bacilli > Brevibacillales > Brevibacillaceae > Brevibacillus_C > Brevibacillus_C massiliensis. The sequence goes on along the minus strand of NZ_HE978550.1, from coordinate 50,355 downwards.
GAGGTGAACGTTGACAGCAGATTGGTCTACCACGACCCCACTGACGGGACCACCATCGATTTGCAGCCGGGGCTCCAGACGTTAAATGGCAAGAATGCCTTGGACTACGTCCGGCACCGTCACGACGACCGCGGAACCAAGTACTATTCCAGCGACTTTGACCGCAACCGGCGCCAGCAGGAAGTCATTAAGGCTGTACTCGATAAAATGACCTCTCCCGAGGGTTTTACGAAACTCTTTACCGTGATCGACGTTGCACTGAAAAACGTGAATACCGACCTTTCCCCAAGCCAGATAAAGGGATTGGCGAAAGATTTTAAAGGGTTCAGTTCCAGCGACCTGACAGTTCTGGACAGCGGCGCCTACTGGAATTCCAGCATCATGTACACCTTGCTGCCGGAAGAAAACCTGCAGGCGATTCGCAGCACATTGCAAACCGAGATGGGCATCACTTCCGCTGTCGCCGAGTTGGATGACTCATCTACAGGCAAGTACGTCAACGCGACAGCCAGCGGGACGAACTCTGTGAGCAGCAGCCGCAAGACGACCCGAACAGAGGTTCACAAGGTGGAGAAAGAACAGACGAAACCGGAGAAGCAGGCAGATCCTGTCGTCAAGCCGGAGGGAACGGAAGAGACCCCGGCAGATACACAGCCTCCGCTGTTGCCCGGCAACGAGAGTACAACTGAGCCGTCGGCAACGGACGGAACGCAGGAGGATAAGAAGGGGAATTCGCACAACTCCGGAACGTCCAAACCGGATCCGGGAACTGGCAATCCGCCGGATGCAGGGATCAAGCCGCCTGCGGAGCAAACAACGCCGCCGCCTGATATTCCCATACTGCCGCAAGCGTAACAAATCGCATATTTTGCACCCTTATTCCATCGGTCAGGGAAACGGCGACGGTTCCCGGCCGATTTTTTATGCGTTGATGGATTGACAAAGAGTTTTCTCGGCTGCATGGTGGAAAAATTGGTTTGCAAACCTGGAAAAAGTGATAAGATAGTAATAGATACGCAAAACAGACACTTCTGATAATTGGGGGAAAGGATTTTTTGAGGAGGGATTGGGATGACCCTTTTTTTGGTGAACGTCGGTCTTGTCATCTTGTTTATGTACCTGTTTCACCGCCGTCAAAACAACGATATTGTCTATGATGAGGAGTTTTTTCTCCAAAATCCCTCTGCTCTTGAAGAGTTTTTGCAAATGCCTCTTGAGTTTCAGAAAGCCTTTTTTCACAAGCATAAAGAATGGATCAAAAAGAAGTACATGGACGGAGAAAGTTACCTGCTCAGCTATTGTCCGAACAAGGAAATCCGGCGTGCCTGGTTAACCGAATTCGTCAACCGAAAAGATGTAAATACACCAACCCCTTCGTAAATGAAGGGGTTGTATTGTAAAGTGGATGGTCAAATAACAGGGAAAGTGGATGGTTTTTTTCTGAAGGAATCAAGTAAGATAGAAGATAGAAAAAAGACAGGGAACAGAAAGCAGGGGAGAGCTGATCCATGTTCATCATGATCTTGATATTCATCCTTGTCCTGGCGGCGGCAATCGGGACGATCTACGCCGGGATGAATCAAAATGAGGAAAATTACGGACAAAAAACGAAGAAAAATCTGACCAGGCTGACGTGGTTTTACGTGATTGGCACCATTTGCTTTATCGGGGTGTTCTAAATAAAGGGCAAACCCGCGCTCCACGAGGAGGCGGGTTTTTGATCGTTTGTTCTGCATCTTGGTGATCTGTCGGGATGTACAAATCACTGGTTTCCATTCACTAACTTCCTTTCTTCTCCCTCCAGTTATGATCGAGCGATCGCTCATTAAAGCCAAAAGACATCGCCTGACGCAAAAAAA
>NZ_HE978550.1:15741-47058 GCF_000311785.1 Brevibacillus massiliensis | reverse complement strand
CTTACATAATCGGCGATAAAAGACGGGAAACAGACTCCTTCAATCTGAGGGAGGCAGAGCGATTCGCGTAGCTCAGCTTGGTAATTTCCTCGCAGTCCTCGAGATCCTGCAGGAAAATCTGCTGCAGTCCTCCCGCGGTACGGGTATCGTACAGAAACGCGTTTATTTCAAAATTCAGTTTCATGCTCCGGTTGTCGATATTGGCGGTGCCGACGGAGGCGATTTTTCCGTCAACCACTATGGTCTTTGCGTGAAGAAAGCCGTTCACGTAGTAATAGCACTTCACCCCTGACTCCAGCAGCCCGCCCAGGTAGGAAGAGGAGGCCCACTGCGCCAAGGCGTTGTCTGATTTGAAGGGCAGCATGATCTTGACGTCTACACCGGACAGGGCGGCAATCTTCAAGGCGCTCAGCAGGCTTTCATCAGGGATGAAGTACGGGGTTTGCAGATAAATGCTCTCTTTGGCTGCATAGATCATCTGCAAATACCCGTTCAAAATGTGCGGCCATCTGGAATTGGGGCCGCTGGCGACGATCTGCAGCGCGACATTGCCCTTGCTCTCGATGGCCGGAAAGTACCGGGCGACATTTGCTTCGAACGGAACCGGCCGGGAAGAGGCCAGATTCCAGTCGAGAATAAACTGGGACTGCAAGCTGTGAACCGCGCCGCCCCGCAGCTTTAAGTGGGTGTCCCGCCAATGGCCCAGATAGCGGTTCAGTCCAAGGTACTCGTCGCCGATGTTAAAGCCGCCAATGAAGCCGATTTTTCCGTCGATAATCGCTAATTTGCGATGGTTCCGGTAGTTAAGCCTGACATTGAGGTAGGGGATTTTAGACGGGAAAAAAGCGGCGACATCTCCGCCTGCTTTCTTTAAATCGGCAAAAAATCTTCTCGTCAGCGGCAGCGAGCCGATGTCGTCGTAGAGAACTCTGACTTCCACCCCTTCTTTCGCCTTTCTGACCAGGGCCTGCAGGATCTCCTTGCCCAGGTTGTCGTTGCGAAAGATGTAGTACAGCAAATGGATGTGATCTTTCGCTTCGCCGATGCACTTGATCAGGGAGTCGAATTTTTCCCGCCCGCTGGTAAAAACCTCTACCTCGTTGTCCTGCGTAATCACTGAGTACGTACTGTTCGCATACATTTCCATGATGTCCTGGTACTGCTGGACGGCAGGGTCGTGAAACGCAAAGGTCCGCTGTTGGAGCTGCCGCTTTTGGTCCGCAATCAGCCCCTGGACAAATTGAAAGACTTCCTGATTCAGTTTGTACAGCTTGCGTCTGCGCAGATTTTGCCCCAAAAGGATGTACAGGATAAAGCCCAAAAACGGCAGGAACAAGAGGACCATCAGCCAGGACCAGGTGGCGGAGACGTTTTTCCGCTCGAGAAAAATAATCGCCAATGCGAGTAGAATATTGATTCCGTAAAATACGGTGTACAGTTTCGAGAAGACCTCCATCGGCTTTGCACCTCAAGCAGCGTATTCAATATGGATGTATCTACAGTATAAGACAAAAAGCGCGGGAAAGCGATTCGGAGAAGCGCCTTGATGCGGATGCATTTCACAAAACTGGTTTACAGTTTTATGCAAAAGTGATATCATAGTGATATCAAAGAGATATCATTCAACGAAAGGGTGACCGGGATGAAGGAGAAAAAGGTGGTTGCAGTTAACGGCTTTGTCGCGATAGGGGTTGCAGTGATTTTGCTTTACCTCGGCCTGTACGCTTTTGGCCACGATCATCCGCTGCTTGGCATCCTCGCCATCGTGCTGGTCGGGGTGATCGCCAGCGGGATCGTCGTGGTGCAGCCGAATAAAGCGATCCTGTTGATCTTCCTGGGGAGGTACCTGGGGACGATTCGCGAGAGCGGATTCTGGTGGAGCATTCCGTTTACACTGCGGCGCAGCGTATCGCTTCGGGTCCGCAACTTCACCAGCGCGAAGCTGAAAGTAAACGACATCGAGGGGAACCCGATCGAGATTGCCGCGGTTGTCGTATTCCGCGTGACTGATTCGGCCAAGGCGACGTTTGACGTAGACAATTACGAGAACTTTGTCGAGATTCAAAGCGAAGCGGCGATCCGCCACGTAGCCAGCCGCTACCCTTACGACAACTTTGATCAGCCCGGCTACTCCCTGCGGGGCAATACCGAAGAGATCGCCGCCGAATTGGCCCGGGAGCTTCAGGAACGACTGGCCGTCGCCGGTGTAGAAGTGATCGAAGCACGGCTGACCCACCTCGCCTATTCGACCGAGATAGCCAGCGCCATGCTGCAGCGCCAGCAAGCCAGAGCGATCATTTCCGCGCGAAAGCTGATCGTCGAGGGCGCGGTTGGGATGGTCCAGCTCGCCATCGAGCAGCTGCAGCGGGAACAGGTGATCGAGCTGGATGAAGAACGGAAGGCGGCGATGATCAACAATCTGATGGTGGCGATCGTCTCTGACCGTGCCGCTCAGCCGATCGTGAATACCGGGTCGCTCTACTAGCCGGTCGACTGCCTATGTCTGTCAAGAAAAAGTTTCTTCTCAGGATCGATCCCAAGCTGTACGACTTGCTGGAGAGTTGGGCAGCAGACGAATTTCGCAGCGTGAATACGCATATCGAATTTTTGCTGCGTGACGCTGCCAGACGTGCCGGTCGAATCAAGCATCCGCCGAACACGGACAAAAGCGGAACAACCGAAGACGAAGAGTAAACCGGGGCCGGTCTCCCAAAAGGAAAGGAGATCGGCTTGACATATTTTGTCGAACCCCTTCCCTTTCTCCCTCATTCATAGGAAAATGAGTTTGGAGAATCATCAAGCGATGGGAGTGGGGGGCACCGTGAGCGACAATGGAATTTTGCTTGGCAAGCGGCATTTTCTTTTTTGCCGGGAGCAGACCTTGTACGTTGAGGGCTGGACTTTTCAGGCGGCTCCGGGATTTAAGATCATTGCCGGGGGCAGCGCCAACCCGTTTAAAACACTGATCAGTTTGTATCGCGATACGGATAAGGTGGCGCAGCTCTGTCTGACCCACAGACGCGCGGAATCGCAGTTGTCCATTGAGGCGGTCGCAAGCGACGTCTCGCTGGAAGTCTCAGCGGCCAATCGGGCAGTATCCGTAGCGGATAAAGGCTGAAGCGAGGGCACTTGGACACAGGTGCCCTTTTGATGCCGGCAACATATGGAGGGAAGAATCGTGAACCAACTAGTTTTAGGAGATTTCACTTTGACCTGGCTGCGCGGCGGCATGACCCAGTTGGACGGCGGCGCCATGTTTGGCGTGGTGCCAAAACCGCTGTGGAGCAAGCGCTATCCCCATAACGAGTTGAACCAGATTCCGCTGCGAACCGACCCGATCCTGGTCCAGGCGCACGGGAAAAATCTGCTGATCGAATCCGGACTGGGCAATGACCGCTTGACGGACAAGCAGAAGCGCAACTACGGCGTGACGGAAGAGTCGCAAATTCACCAGGATCTGGCCGCGTTGGGACTGACGACAGCGGATGTGGACATCGTCATGATGACCCACATGCACTACGATCACGCCAACGGCCTGGTCTCCCGCCGGGAGGGAGAGCTCGTCTCCACCTTTGCGAATGCGGTGATTTACGTGCAGGAGATCGAGTGGGACGAGATAAGGCACCCCAACATCCGCTCCCGCAACACGTACTGGGAGGAGAACTGGCGGCCCGTCGAAGGACAGGTGCAGCCTTACAAGGAGAGGCAGGAGGTGCTGCCGGGAATCGAAATGTTCCACACGGGCGGACACAGCAACGGTCATGCCGTCATTCGCATGGAGAGCGGAGGAGAAGTGCTGCTTCACCTCGCCGACCTGCTCGCGACTCATGCCCATAAAAACCCCCTGTGGGTCATGGCTTATGACGACTACCCGATGACTTCCATCTTCGCCAAGGAAAAGTGGATTCCGGAAGGCGTCAAGGCGAACGCGTGGTTTACGTTTTATCATGACGCGATCTACCGTGCGATCAAGTGGAATGAGCAGGGTGAAATCATTGACAAAATTGAAATTAAATAATTTTTCTCGATAAAAAATATTTGTGAAAAAGCATTGACTTATCGCTCCCCAGTTTCTAAAATGAAGCACATTACCTGTCAGTCGGCAAGTGACGAGGAGAAACCGGGGAGAAAAGATATGAATAGTCTGTACAAGCTGCGCAGTTTCCTGGCTGATTTTCATCCGATCGTGCATTCCCTGATCGTCGGAACCGTCTTTGCCCGTGCGGCCAGCTCGATGAGCATGCCGTTTTTGGCCATTTACCTGGGCAAACATACGGACATGTCGCCGGTCTTGATCGGCCTGACGATCGGCGCCGGATCGCTCGCCGGGTCCGTAGGCGGATTTGTCGGCGGTACGCTGTCCGACCTGTTTGGTCGCAAGCGGGTCATGCTGCTCGCCCTCTACGTCTGGGCGTTCGTGTTTTTGGGCTTCGCATTGGGAAAAAGCACGCTGCTGTTCCTGCTGCTCAACATTTTAAGCGGGCTTTGCCGCTCGATCTACGAACCGGTGTCACAGGCGCTGATGGCTGACGTGACGGAACCGGAGAAACGATTCCGCGTCTTTTCGCTGCGCTATACGGCGATTAACCTCGGAGTTGCGGTCGGCCCCCTGCTCGGCGCGGCATTGGCGCTGCATGCGGGTGCTCTGCCGTTCCTGATGACGGCAATCGTCTACTTCATCTACGCCGTCTTGCTGCAGTATCTGCTTCACTACTTTGGCATCAAGCAGATCGAAGGCCAGAAAAAAGAGCGGATCACCTTTCGCAGCGCCTGGCAGGTGATTGCCCGCGACGCGGCCTTTCGCTATTTTATCGCCGGCGGGATTCTCGCCCAGATCAGCTACTCGCAGATGAGCGTTACGCTTTCCCAGTTCGTCACGGGAAAATTTGCCGACGGGATCAAGCTGTTCGCCGTACTGATGACGGTCAATGCGGTCACGGTCATTCTGCTGCAGCTTCCGGTGGCGAGGTGGTCGGAGAAGCGTTCGCCGCTGCGCAGCATTGCCATCGGCAGCGTATTTTTTGCTCTGGGCAATATCGGGTACGCCTATTCGCTTGCCTGGTGGATGTTTATCGGCTCGATGGTGCTCTTCTCGATTGGGGAAATTCTCTGTTTTCCCGCCTCCAGCGTCTTTGTCGACCGGTTGGCGCCGGAGGGAATGCGCGGAACCTACTTCGGGGCGCAAAGCTTTATCAACGTCGGCAGCTTTATCGGGCCGGCGCTGGGCGGCTTCTTATTGGAAGCGTACGGCGGAAGCACGCTGTTTGTGGTCGTCGCCTTGATTTCACTGGCCAGCATCGGTTTATACACAAGCGGACAGCGGCGTTTTGAAGCGAGACAAATCCCGTCTTGAGGAAGCGAGACGGGAGTTTTCTCATTTGATCGCCTGCAGGATCCGTTCAGCCATCCGCTGGTAGCCGTCTGCATTTGGATGGAAGTGATCGGAGTACAAATACGTTTTTTCTTTATGGGCAAACAGGTCGTAGGTGGGCACGGCGAGCACACCTGAAAATTGCGCGGCGATCTTGCCGGCTTGATAGTCCCAGTCGAGCACCGCTGAGGCACTTTCGGCGGCTGCGCCGGTATCGCCAAACGGGTTGTACAGCGAGGCATAGATGATCGGAGCGCTGGCGTTCAATCCGCGCATTTCCTGAAGGATCCGAGTGAAATGGGAGGCCAATTCCTTCAAGGCCCGGTCAAGCTTCTCCGGGTTCACTTCATAGATGCCCCCGCTTTGGCTGAACAGGTCGTTGCCGCCGATCGTGAACAGGATCAGATCGGCATCGGAAAGCACCCGGCGAACGTGGGGCTGTTGGAGCTGATCCAGCAGTTCGGCTGATTGCAGTCCGTTGATCGCCAGGTTGGTCAGCGTGATCTTTCCCTGGTGCTGCTCTTCCAGCGCTCTGCGGACGATCCCGACGTAGCCTTGGCCATTGGCGTCGCCTGTGCCGCGCGTAAGCGAATCGCCAAGCGTGACCAGTTGAAAGCGCTGGTCTGTCCCGGGGGCGCCTGCCGGTGCAGATGGTTGAGTCTCTGAGGGTACAGGTGTTCCGGCCGCGGGAGCCAGCCACTGCGGGTGCAGGGCAAAGGCAAAACCGGCCATGAGCGCGAGCAGGGAGAGAAAAGCGGCAGACGCTGTCACGCGCCAGAGCAGCTGTCCGGTTCGGGGACGCATGGTTCTGTTCTCCTCCTCTTTTCCGTAATGTCCCGAAAGCGTGGTATACTAAAATCTAATCATCGGTAGTGTACCACAATCAGTCTGTTTTCGACAGTTGACGCCGAAACGCCAAGGCAGAGGGGAAGGTGCCAAAACAGCAAATGGCAGAGGTTGTCTTGTCCGTCTCTCATCTAAAAAAATCATTTGGAAAACGGCAGATCATCAAAGACATCACTTTTGACGTGATGGCGGGAGAAGTGTTCGGCTTCCTCGGGCCGAATGGAGCGGGGAAGACCACGACGATACGCATGCTGGTCGGGCTGGCTGCCGCTGACAGCGGCGAGATTTGCATCGGGGGACATTCGCTGAAGCGGGAATTTGGGCCGGCGATCCGACAAGTCGGCTGTATTGTGGAAAATCCGGAGCTGTACAAGTTTTTGACCGGAAGAGAAAACCTGGAACAGTTCGCCCGCATGAGCGGGCAGATCCCGGCCCGGCGGATTGACGAAGTGGCGGAGTTCGTAGAGCTGACTCATGCGATCGACGACAAGGTCAAGACGTATTCGCTTGGCATGCGCCAGCGGCTGGGGATTGCCCAAGCCCTGCTGCATCGGCCCAAGCTGTTGATTCTCGACGAACCGACGAATGGCCTGGACCCTGCGGGAATCCGGGAAATGCGCCGGTTTATCCGCCGCCTGGCCGAACAGGAGGGCCTCGCGGTGTTCATCTCCAGCCACCTGTTGAATGAAATCGAGATGATGTGCGACCGGGTGGCGATCATTCAGAGTGGCCGGGTCATTTCCGTCGGCGAGGTAAAGGAACTGATGGCTCAATTTGCCGACCAGGTGGAGTGGGAATTTGCCGAAGCGGACCTGAAAAGAGGGCTCGCCTGCCTGGCCCGGCTTCCCTTTGTGACAGAGGTGTGGCAGACGGCCGAGGGAAAGGGAAAATGCAGGATGGACGTGGAGCAAATCAGCACGGCCAATGCCGCGCTGGTGGAGGCCGGAATCCAGGTGCGGGGGATTGCTTCGAAGACCGTTACCCTGGAGGATCTGTTCCTCAGCCTGACAGGGGAGGTGTAGCGCTTTGGGAGGCAGCATGCTGCAGCTGGTCCAGAATGAAACGATGAAAATCTTGCGCCGCCGCCGTTTTCTCGTCGTCGCCTTGATCTTGCTGATCTTGATACCCATCTTTACATATGCGCAGTACAAGGCGGTGCTGACGGCCCAGGAGCGGCTCGGCACCACGGATTGGCGGACGCTGTTGCAGCAGCGGATCGTCGATAACCAGAACCGGCTCAGTTCCAGCCGGATGCCTGAGGAGTGGCGGCAGTGGCTGAGCGTTCAGATCAAACAGCAGCAGTATTACCTTGACCACGACATCAATCCCGACGCCCCCGGCGGCCCGGCGTTTGCCCGCTCGTTCATGGATCAGGCGGTCGCTCTGTTCCTGCCGATGACGACCGTCGTCCTGGCAGTAGACCTGGTGTCGGCTGAGCACAGCGAGGGGACCATCAAGCTGCTGTTGACGCGTCCCGTTCGCCGCTGGAAGGTGCTGACCAGCAAATACATTGCCCTGCTTTTGTTCGCGTCGCTTTCGGTCGTGCTCAGTCTGGTGCTGGCGTATCTCATATCCGGAGTCGTGTTTGGTTATGCCGGCTGGAACATGCCGGTGTTGACCGGGTTTCGCGCTGCAGGCGAAAATCTGGACACATCCGGAGTCTTTATGCTGCCGCTGTGGAAGTATATGTTTATGCAGTACGGCTTGGGGTGGTATGTCTGCGTAGTGGTCGGCACGATTACGCTGATGGTCTCCGTGCTGGTGCGCAGTGCGGCGGCCGGCATGGGGATCATGATGGCGGCGCTGATCAGCGGCAGCATCCTCACCCAGATGGCGTCGACGTGGGAGTCGGCGAAGTACCTGTTTGTGGTCAATTTGGGCTTGACCGATTACCTGTCCGGCAGTCTTCCGCCGATAAAAGGGATGACGCTGCCTTTTTCGCTTGCCGTGCTGGGGGTTTGGGGATTGGCCGCGCTGATCGTCGCCTACGCAGTATTTACCAAGCGAGACGTGGTCTCCTGACACAGCAAAAAAAGTCTGTTCCCCGATCTTGAGGGAACAGACTTTTTTGGTTTGCTCAATCGTGCCAGGTCAGATTTTCTGCCTGCTCGATCAACTGGGTGAGCGTAATGCCCTTTCCAGTCATGATCACGTAGAACGACAGTTTGCCGTGTGTCGTGATGAAGTGCACAGCATGCGGCGCGGCGGCTTCGTGTACCTTCTGGTCGTACGTGACGCCGATCGCCTGTTTGCCGTCGATGACGAACAGCCGGCGGTCAACGAGCGTTCCGGGGATCGACAGGGAGCGCTTATGGACGTCGTTTGGCAGCACCTGTATCGTAACCCTGTCGTTGCCGCGCTTGTAAGTGGTCATCACTTCCGTCACGTTGTTGCTGGTTTCCGATTCGTACTGCAGCGTCAAGCCTTCCAGAGTGAAGCCCTCCGGCGCCTTGGACAGGGTCGGCACGGGGATGTCGGAAGCGCGTGCAGCGGTCTTGGCATCGGTGAAGGATGAAATCGTAATCGATTTATTCGCTGCAGAAGGCTGGAATGTTTGAACTCCGGAGCCCTCGGCAGCAGCTTCGGCTCCAAAACCGCCTGCCGCTGCTTCGTCGGCTGCCGCCAAGCCCGCTATTGCTTGCTGCCCACTGTCTGTGGTCTGCCCTTCCGGCGCGGCCGCCACGGCTTCCGTTCCCTTTGCCTTGCCGTTCTTTAGTTCTTTTTCATCCTCTCTGGCAATTGCGTCCGCCGTCCGATTCGAGACATCCGGATTGGAACGGGACGGGAGTGCCTTATGAGCGGTCCCGGCCGGCGCTTCCGTTTTCTGCTGGGCCGGGATTTCGGCTGCCATTGCCAGTTGATGATCTGCTGCCGCTACAGACTTCCCGGCTCGCTCACTTGCTTGATCAGCCGCAGGCTGCTGCGGCGTTTTCCTGTCATTGGTCTCCTTGGCGCAGCTTCCGGTGCAGAGAACAAGGATGGGGCGTTTTCCGGCGCTTGGGAGCGCTGATCCATGGAACTCCTTGGCGCGGCGCCGCTTGACTCGGACTGAAAAGCGAAATTTTCTCCTTGGCCGGCGGCGAGCTGCTCTCCGGCATTCTGCTTGAGCGTCTGGGCGCCGACGAGTCCGACAATCACCAATGCCGCGGCTGCACTGATCCAGGCGGCTGGCCGGAAGCGCTTTTTGCCGCGTTTTTCCGGCAATGGATCGAGATATTGGCTTGCCGCTGTGAGCGGCGGAATCGAAACATTTTTCGTAGAGGCATAGATTGCTTGCATAATTCGATCTTCCAACTGATCGGGCGGCTGGGGATATTCTTTCATAAACAATACCTCCTCGGGAGCGGCGAAGGTAGTATCTATCCATTCCAGGCAGCTGTCGCAAGCTTCTACGTGTGAAAGGGCGGCTTCGTCGGCGTCATTAGGCCATTTTGCTCTAAACTCCTGGCAGTTCATGAACGAGCCCTCCTTCCGAACGAGTCAAAATTTTGGCAAGCTCCTGACGTGCGCGCAAATAGCGAACGCGCGCAGTCGACTCTGCTATGCCGAGCAGTGAAGCTATCCTTTCAAACGGGTATTCATGGGTGCAGCGCAGGATGATGACTTCCCGATACGTATCGGATAACTGCTCAAAAGCGCGCGCAATTTCCTGCCGGCGCTCTTTGCCCAGTAAGCTCTCCTGGGGTGAACCATCTCTTGCTTGTGAAGGTATATAGGCCAGTTGCTCGTCCGATTCATGGATCTTACGCCTGCGGAGGAAGTCGATGGTGCGGTTGCGGGCCAGCGTATGCAGCCATGTAGAAAACTGACTGTCTCCACGATAGGAGGAGAGTTTTTCGTAAGCTTTGACAAATACTTCTTGGGTTAAATCTTCCGCATCGGCCGCGTTATTCACCATCTTGTAAATAAACACGAAGATCATTCGTTGATAGCGTTGAATGATTTCACGGTATGCCTCCACGTCTCCCTGCGAAATCCGCTGAATGATTTCGGTATCGGTTTGCATACTTTCCTCCGGCCCCCCTTCGTTTGTTTTGACGCATGTTCTATTCATACGTTTCATGCTCCTGAGTAAAACGTGCAGGATCCATATCGACCACCTCATAGCGGTACCCCTGTTCAATCAAAAACAGCTGGCGGTGCGCGGCGAATTCCTGCTCGCGCGTGTCGCGGGTGACCAAGGTGTAGAAATGGGCCTGATTGTCTCCTTCCTTCGGCCGGAGAATGCGCCCCAGCCGCTGTGCCTCTTCCTGTCTGGAACCAAACGTGCCGGAGACTTGAATGGCTACGTTGGCATCGGGCAAGTCGACCGCGAAGTTGGCCACTTTGGATACGATCAAATGGTTTATTTTACCAGATTTAAATTGTTGGTACAAAAGCTTCCGTTCCCTCTCCGGCACTTTTCCGGTAATGAGCGGCGCGCCCAGCTGTTCGGCGATGCTCTCCAACTGCTTGATGTACTGGCCGATAATCAGGACGCGATCGCTCTGGTGGCGAGCCAGCAGCGACTTCAGCACCTGCACCTTCTGCGGGTTTTCCGCGGCAATCCGGTGTTTTTGCTGCGGCGTGGCAACAGCGTATGCCTCCCGCAGCTTGGGTGATATGGACAGGCGAATTTCCTGACAGTTCGCTTGGGCGATCCAGCCCGCGTCTTCCAGATCCCTCCACGGCAGCTCGAACTTTTTGGGCCCGATCAGGGAAAACACGTCTTCTTCCCTCCCGTCTTCGCGGATCAAAGTGGCGGTAAGGCCGAGCCGGCGCCTCGCCTGCAGGCTGGCGGTCATACGGAAAATCGGCGCAGGCAGCAGGTGAACCTCGTCGTAGATGATCAGCCCCCAGTCCCGCTCGCTGAACAGGCGCAGATGGGGGTATTCGTCCGTTTCTTTATGATGATGTGTCAAAATTTGGTAGGTCGCAACAGTTATAGGTTTTACCTGCTTCAATTGCCCAGTATACTCGCCGACCATCTCCGATTCAACAGTCGTTTTGTCGAGAATTTCGCTGATCCATTGGCGGACAGAGGTAGTGTTGGTCGTAAGGATCAGTGTCGCCCGCTTGATCTGGTTGATCGCGCCAAGGCCGATGATCGTCTTCCCGGCGCCGCAGGGCAGGACCAGGACGCCGCTTCCGCCGTAGACCGAGCCGCTTTGGTAAAACGCATCGACGGCTGACTGCTGATACGGCCGCAGCCCGAAAGGCCGGCCGGCCAGGGTCGTTTGCCGGAGCTCGACAGGGCAGCCCTCTCCCTCTGCGTAGCCGGCCAGGTCTTGAACCGGATACCCCAATTTCACCAGTTCCTGTTTCATCGGTCCGCGGGCAAAATCGCGCAATCTGTATTCGGTCGGTGACAGCACCGTGTCTATATACGCTTGAAATGACCGGTAACCCATGATGTCGGTCATGAGCAGCGGATCGTCCCCGACCAGGACGAGATCGTCTCCGCGCCGCTCCATCCGGAGTAATCCGCAGCGGGCAAAAGTCTCTCGGACCTGCGCCGCAATGGTCGGCGGGATGCCGAATTTGCTGTAAGCCTCGAGCGATGCCAGCACGTCTTCCGCGGTAATGCCGCTGCTGGCCGCATTCCATAAAGAGAGCGGCGTAATCCGGTAGGTGTGGATGTACTCCGGACTTTTGACGAGCTCGGCAAATCCGGCGAGTGCGTGCCTGGCTTCGTCGAACAAGGGGTTGTGGACCTCCAGCAAAATGGTTCGGTCACTTTGAACGATCAGCGGCAAATGCGGCTTCACAGACACTAGTGTCACCTCTGTGTTGTAGTGGATTGACTATCCATAATCCTACCATAATTGAAGCGAGAAAGGAAAACGGTTGATACAGGGAAGCCATTGGCTGTTAGAGCTTTGATCAGCGTGAAACAATATTTCAAGAGGAGGCGGGTACAATAAGGAAAAAGGAGGAGACGACAGCTTGGAAACAGGTACTCTCGCAGCCCAATTGTTTAACGTAGCCCTGATCTTTCTGCTCGTTTTCCTGAACGGCTTTTTTGTCGCGACCGAATTCGCTGTCGTCAAAGTGCGCGAGTCCCGCATTGCCCAGCTGGTGGCCGAGGGGAACCGGCAGGCCGAAGCCGTGGACAGGCTGATCAGCAATCTGGACAGCTACCTGTCTGCAACGCAGCTGGGCATCACGCTGGCCTCACTGGGGCTGGGCTGGCTGGGGGAACCGACGATTTCGACGCTGCTCGACCCGCTGTTTCGCTCGCTTGCGTTGGTAGATCCGTGGCGAAAGACCATCTCCTTCCTGCTGGCCTTCTTGATCATTACCTTTTTACATATCGTGATGGGGGAGCTGGCCCCAAAATCGCTCGCCATCCAGCACGCCGAATGGGTATCGCTGAAGGTGGCAAGACCCATCCAGCTGTTCTACAAAGTGATGTATCCGTTTATCGTCCTGTTGAATTGGTCGGCCGCGAAGTTTTTAAGCTTGATGGGAGTTCCGCCAGCTTCAGAGGTGCAGGAAGCGCATACGGAGGAGGAAATCCGCATTTTGGTCAGCGAAAGCCATAAAAGCGGACTGATCGACCAGACGGAGCTGATGCTGGTTGACAATATCTTCGATTTCTCCGAAACGATGGCCCGGGAAATCATGGTCCCGCGCACGGACATGGTCGTCCTCAACCTGCGGCATCCGTACGAGGACAATCTTCAGGTGGTAAAAAACGGGAGGTTCACCCGCTATCCGGTGGTTGACGGAGACAAGGACCACGTAGTGGGCAGCTTGCATATCAAGGACTTGCTGACCAGTCTGCTGCAGGACACAGAGAACCAGCTGCAGGATATCATGCGCCCGATCCTGACGGTACCGGAAACCATCTCGATCAGCAGGCTTTTGAAGATGATGCAGAAGCAGCACAGCCAGATCGCGATTCTCATCGACGAGTACGGCGGTACAGCCGGGCTGGTGACGGTTGAGGACATCATGGAGGAGATCGTCGGCGACATCCAGGATGAATTTGACGACGAACGTCCGGAAATCGAACAGAAAGACGATATCTTCTCTTTTGACGGGCGCATGCTGCTGGAGGAGGTAAACGACTACCTTGGTCTGGAGCTGGAGGAGAGTGAAGTGGATACACTGGCTGGCTGGATTTACATGCAGATCGACCATCCTCCCAAGGTCGGCGATACTGTGGAGGCGGAAGGCTATCAATTTATCGTCGGCGAGGTAGACCACTACCGGATCACCCGCGTGTGGGTGAAAAAGCCGGCCGTCCAGGCGGACAAAGCGCTCACAACCGAATGACCGACGCCAAGGCCAGCCGATCCGGAGCGAAAGGCTGGCGGCGTTTTTTGGACGTAACTTCACAGAAAAGACATAAACTTTCTTGCAACCGCTTTCTTTTTCTGTCGTATAATGAAAGAAATATATCGCGGACCGAAAAAGGAGGAAGGACCATGATGACAGTACGAACAGAACAAGAGAAGCTGCTGTTGTTAACATCGATTCGCTTGATGATTTGTGTCGGTCACGCGGATGGTTACATGGGCGAGCAGGAGATTGCCCGTATCTACGAAATGGTAAACAGCCGGTTCACACTGAGAGAACGGCAAATCCTGATAGATGACTTTGACGAACCGAAGACGCCGGAGCAGATCCTCTCGAATATGCAAGCGATGACGAATACAGAGAAGCTGACGCTGCTCCGCCAGCTGTACCGCATCGCGCTGGCCGACAACAGGCTGTCCTCGGCCGAACAAAAGACCATTCATCGCATCGCAGCGCTGCTCGGCATTGGCAGCGACAAGCTGCAGCAGGTGGAGGACTGGATGCTGGAGGGCCTGTACTGGAAGGAACGCTGGAAACAAATTGTCGGAGAATAGGTAGCTTGACTATTTCGCTGTGCATGTCATGTTCATACGATAGGAAAGAAATCTTTCCTGGGGGGATGTGGACGTGCACAAAATCATTACATTTCCTACGCAAAAAGGGTACCGCCGCTGCCTGAACTGCCTGATGAAAGACGAATCATCCCGCGCAAGGGCGAAAATCCTGGCTGCGCTCAACACGCTGATCATTCCGACAGAACAGTACGAAAGGTTCCGAAAGCTGCTCGGGAATGAAAAGCATCACGTTTCTGACGAGGTCACCGTCCGTCTGCACGCTACTGACGAAATACCGTGGGGAGTGGAACAGATCGGGGCGCCGGAATACTGGGAGAGGACGCGGGGCGAGGGGATAAAAGTGGCTGTGATCGACACAGGCATCTCTTCGGGCCACCCCGATCTGCGGGGGCAGGTAAAGGGAAGGGTCAATATTGTCAAAACGGGCATTGCCGGCCATGGCACTCACGTAGCCGGGACGATCGCCGCCGCCGCCAACAACCGGGGGATTGTCGGCATCGCTCCAGCCGCTCATTTGTACGATGTGCATGTTTTTTCACCCGACGGGACAGCCAGGATGAGTGATATCATCCGGGGGATCAACTGGGCCGTGGAACACCGGATGAACGTGATCAACATGAGCTTTGGCGCCAGCCAGCCAAACCGGGCGCTCTACCACGCGATCAAACAGGCTTCCCAAGCCGGAATTGTCCTTGTTGCCTCAGCCGGCAACAGCGGAGGGAGACTGGAGTATCCCGCGGCCTACAAAGAAGTCATTGCGGTCGGGGCGATAGACAGGCAGAACAAGATCGCCTCTTTCAGCTCGCGGGGTCCGGGACTTGTCCTCGCCCCGGGCGTCCAGATCAAGTCTACGTGGATTAACAATTCCTACCGGGTGTTGGACGGAACCTCGATGGCGGCCGCCCATATGTCCGGATTGACCGCGCTTCGATTGGCGGCAAAAGGCAGCAGGGCTCCCCAAAGCCGTCCGAGGCGCCGGGAGAGGAAGCTCGGGTCCAAGTGAAGAGAAGCAAGTCCGCCCGGTTTGGCGGACTTTTTTCTTTTGACGGAGAATTGACACGTCGCGGCAGGCCTGATCCTTTGATACAATAGAGGGAATCGAGTAAGGAGGAAAGCTGTTATGCTGCGAATATTGATATCAAACGATGACGGCATCAACGCCATCGGCATCAAAAAGCTTGTGGAGGCGACGCTGACCCTCTCTGATGTGGAAGTATACGTTGCCGCCCCATCGGAAGAAAAGAGCGGTGTCGGCCACGGGATCACCTACCGCACGCCGCTGACATCCGCTGTCCACTCTTTCTACGGACTGCCTGTTCAAGCGTGGGAGGTGCACGGGACACCTGCTGACTGCGTCAAGGCGGCCTACTACTTGCTGCTTGAGGAAGACCGCCGCCCGGATATTGTGTTTTCCGGCATCAACGTGGGCAATAATCTGGGACGGGATGTCTATTACTCAGGCACCTGCAGCGCTGCCCGGGAAGCGGTGATACTGGGAATCCCGTCAGTTGCATTCTCATACGACAATTACTTTGCCGGCGACGACTACGGCGAGGTAGAGGAGATCGTCAAGCCGCTGCTGCGGGAATTTCAGCGCCGGGCGATCGAAAAGCTGCTGCCCCCTGAGGTGTTTTGGAACGTGAACATCCCGAACCTCCCGGCGGCCGAAGTGAAAGGTATAGCCCCGGCTCCCTTGTCGCTTTACCACTACCAGGACAAATACAAGCACGCCAGTGAAGGATACTACCTGCAGCGGGAGTATCCGGAAACCGGCGATCAGGAAAAACATGACTACGGGATGCTGCAGGCAGGTTATGTGACCGTTACGCCGATCCATATCGATTCAACCGATTACACCCTGCTGGAGTCGATGGGCGATTGGCCGATCATAAAATGAGGGAAGGCTTCGCTTCGCCGTCGGAGGAGACGCTGGGAGAGATTTTGCCCCCCGGGCCTTTTGCCGATTTGTACCGTGCGGGAATGATGGACGGGCTGCCCTGCTTTTCCCGTCTCAACGAGGCCGGGGATGTGGAATTTTATCTCGTTTTTGAGAGTATTGACGCGTTTAGCGAGCTGACTGAGGGAGCGGTTGCGGCAGATTGGAAAACCTACCAGAAACGCCTGCTGGCTGTCATCTGGACGCGAAACGATCCGGTGCAGCCGCTGGGTTTTCCCCTGTCCTTTGACATGACCGCCTGGCGGGATCGGCAGATGGTGCGCCGCTTGCTCGAGCAGCCGCGGACGCTGCTTTTTCACCTCGCCTTGCTGGATGATCAGCTGATCCACGTGTATACGGACGAGATCCGATTTTCCACAGCCCAGAGGCGCGAGGTGGAGCAGATGATCCAGCGCCTGTCCGCGCCGGAGAGGGATGATGACGAGTCCGCCCCTGCAGACAGCGAGGTGAGGGAAGCGCCGATCCAATCGATCGCCGCCGCTGCACTGCCGGACGACGTCTTGTTGGAGGCGGGGACGGCTTATACCGTCGACTTCGCGCAGCTGAAGGAGACGTACGGTGCAAAGAATGCGGAGACGCTGTTGATGTCGGCCGTTTATCAGGCGCTTTTGGTGATGCGCCGCCATGGGCGCAGCCAGGTGAGGGAGACGGCTTTTACAGTCTGGGCCGCGCAGTGTTTGCCGTACACCAGCATCGTCGTCACGCCTGATTTGTCCCCTCTGTTTGCGGACAAACCCGATGACGAGGAGACGGAAAATCCATTCATTCGCCTGCTGGTGCAGCTTCCCGGTTTTGTGGAACATCGCCGTGGTTTTCCGCTCGCCCTGGGGGCTTTTCCCATCATGCGCTATGAACGGGGAAACCTGCTTCACGTCGAGTTGGAAGAGCCGATCAGCGCGAGACTGGCAGCCTTGTTCGCCCGCCTGCATCCGGAGGCTGCCAACCCATACAGCCCGGCTGACCAAAACCGTGAAAACTAGTCATATTTCAACAAAGGATACGACAGGGCCTGCTGCGAATAGGTAGTAGGAAAACCAGGCGAGGTGAGTGGAATGCAGTCTGTTCAATTCGATTCGTCAGATGTCGTGTCCGCGTATTCCCGGCAGTTTCATGAGGAGATCGAGCTGTTGGCCGGCCAATTTGCCCTGAAGCCCGGTGAAGCGTTCCCCGCGATCGAGCGGAAAACCCAGCCGTTTGCCCGGGCCGAGGTTGAGTACACCCTATGGGGGCAGACGGGCGTGGTCTCGATCAGAGGAAATTTCCCATTACACGCACAGCATGCTTCGCATTGCGAGACAATACCCGTCATCATGCGGTTCTCCCTTTCGTACAGCGGGGAAACGGCGCCGGGTGACGTAAAGCGGCGGGTGGAAGAACAGGTAGGGAGCGACGTCGAGATCGACTGGAGCCTCCTTCCGGCCGGTCATGACGATCACCTGGAACTGTCGCTTCGTTTTCCATACCGGCCGCAAACCGGGATGCTCTGTGAATACGCCCGGGATGTGCTGGGGATCATAACGAGGCGCATCATTGCCGCATGATCAGCCGGTCAACCATCACTTATGTACGACAACAGGCTCTCCGCTGGAGGGCTATTTTTCGTAAGCGGATACAGCAGAAAGGAGTATCGCCATGCGATTATTTGTGGCGCTTGACCTGTCGCAGCAGGCAGCCGGCTACGTACGTCAGGTTCAATCCAGCCTGCAGCGGAAGATAACCGCAGCCCGGTGGCAGCCGGACAACCTGCACCTGACTCTGCATTTTCTCGGGGAAACAGATGAGCAGCTGATCCCCTCGATCTGCGCCGACATGGATTTGATCGGTTCGCTGATTCAGCCGTGCTGCATACCGCTTTTCATTCGCGAAAAAAAGCGAGTGCGGATCCGATGATTTGTCAATAAATCAAGAGTGTTGAATACACTGTAGTGAGTAAACGTCATTTTGTCGGAAAGCGGTGGGATTTCGATGGGAGAGTTTACTACCGGTGTACTGTACCCGCGAAAGTATGAGCCAAAAGTGATACATAGCTTGCCAAAGTCTCGCCAACCGTATTTTCACAAGAACGTCAACAGCACCTGGAACGCCTTTTTTTTGCAAGACGAATGGATTGGGGGAGCGGATACCATGCAGTTCCTGCTCCGCTTGTCCAGCCAGCACGTTCCCTTGCTGTGGTTTCACGACGCTGAGGACAAGGGCTGGGGGTATCGCCTGTTCGACGGTGGCTTCGAGGTTTCGTCAGCCGCAATCAACTACGAACTGGACGTAGAGATGGCAGAGAGCATCATGAACAGCCGCTATCCGGACATCGAGCTGGCCGAAGAGGTCATCGAGAACGAAGAACTTCGCAAAGAGTACGAACAG
This sequence comes from Brevibacillus massiliensis, assembly GCF_000311785.1. GTDB lineage: Bacteria > Bacillota > Bacilli > Brevibacillales > Brevibacillaceae > Brevibacillus_C > Brevibacillus_C massiliensis. Next base: position 28,664 of record NZ_HE978550.1, on the reverse strand, counting down.
GTGCTGGACCAGGTCGCCCGCTCGTCCGACTATCGCCAGGAGGTGTGGAAAGGGGTTTCCAGGGCAAGGCCGGAATCTTTTGCAGCACTTTTATCCCATAAACAAATTTTCCAGCTTCGCTCGTTGTTTAACCTGCATTTTCTGGCGGGATATGACGAGGAGACGGGCAATTCCTATCTGTACGATTCGGTTGACCTGTTTAAAGAAATTTTGGGGATTGAGGAGATGATGTGGGTAAATTATACGTATCTGGCGAGTGGAGGTCGAGAGTGAACCGGGCTGGCAGCCGGCAGCCGGGAATGGCGCTCCGGCAGGCGACCAAGCGGGTGGACGTGGTAATTAACGACGCCTTGTCGGTCTACGATTACCTGAAGCAAAAACCGGACATGCCCGTAAAGGTCGTCGCCAAGTACGACACCAACATGAAAAACGGCTTTATGTTCAAAAAAATAAAAGAGCCAATTCGCTGCAAATAAACAGCCAAATTGGCCATAAAAAAGAAACACGTCCAATTGGACGTGTCGGCGTTGCCGGGAAAGCGCCGGTTTGGACTAGTTTCCCCGCAAATCTTCCAGATTGATTCCTTGTTCAACAGCAAATTGAAAATCTTCCACATCGTAGAACTGCAGCGGAATGTTGTGGTCGATCATGCGATCCTGCCATTCAATCTGATCTGTAAGCAAAGGAACCCGCAAGCGGATGGCAGAGAGCATCAGCTGGGTTTCGATCGGATCGAAAGCCTCGCCCCACATCTCGTTGTCTTCTGCCTTGATTACCGTGAGATGAACCATATCCTGAAAGGGGATGGTGATGGTCGACCAGGGGGCAACCAGCGCTTTTTCCATCTGTTTGCGTGTAAACGGTTCATCAAAATACTTGATCATCGTATCCATCACTTCGCGCACATGCCTGTCGTCTTCAGGATTGAGCATAATCGGTTCAGGACTGTGCCGAATTTCTTCCAATTCATAGATCGTCGAAGAAGGGATGATGTACTCGACCGGATGATCCGGAGACATCAGCTCGCCGTAAATGGCTAACATCACGGCTTCTAAGACGAATTGCTTCCTCACATGACAACCCTCCTCCCTTCCATCATACTCAAATCAACTGTTGACAACAACCCCGGATAACGTTAGGATTATATTTGTAAAACGAACTGTTTTCTTTCTTCACCGCATGGGAAAGTATTACTTTCCTGTCGGCATAAAAAGCTTCTACTAAAGAAGCACCCGCTTCTTCGGAGGGGCTTCGATCGAAGCTTTTTTACACAAAGGGGAGTAGCTTTTACAGCAAAGTCGTCAATACGGGACTACACTTCGTCCTCGGCTTTGTTGGCAACGATGAACGACGTTGTTAGCAAGACCTTTGCCTATGTACCACACATAGGTGAGGGTCTTTTATATTTGACTTCTCACCTGTTCGGAAACAAGCCGGTTGAAGTGTTCGGCTGAAAAACAGAGGGGAGTTGGAGAAATTGCTAGAGACAACGTTTTTGGGATCACTTTTGCTCATCATCGCAATCGACATCATTCTGGGAGGAGACAATGCCGTCGTCATTGCGATGGCGAGCCGCAAACTGCCCGCAGAGCAAAAGAAAAAAGCCGTTATTTGGGGAACTTGCATCGCGGTAGTGATCCGCGTGCTGGCGACGATCGCGGCCGCCTTGCTTTTAAAGATACCGTTTTTGTACCTGGTCGGCGGACTCTTGCTGGCGTGGATCGCTTTCAAGCTGCTGCTTGAAGACGACGAAGAAAAAGAGGTCAAAGCCGGGGACAGCTTGCTGCAGGCGATCAAGACGATTGTCTTTGCAGACGTTTTGATGGGACTGGATAACGTGCTGGCGATCGCTGGAGCCGCCAAAGGTGAAATCTCGCTGATCGTGATCGGATTGTTAATCAGCATCCCCGTTATGGTTTGGGGAAGCAGCCTGATCCTGAAGGCGATGGAGCGCTTTCCGTGGATCGTGTACGTGGGATCGGGGATTCTCGCCTGGACAGCGGCCAGAATGATCACCCACGAACATGTCGTCGCACAGTTTTTGCCTACGCCTTGGCTTCTGTACGGCTTTGAACTGCTGATCGTGATCGGGATCATCGCGACCGGATTTTGGAAGAGGAACCGGACCTACCAAACGAAAAAGAAGCGGGAAACAGAGCAAAAAGAGCTGGTGGCGGACGATATTGCCGCCGGTTCGTAAGCAAATTCCCAATTGGCGTGCCATAACGTAAGCGAGCCCATTTTTCCCGGCCTCCATAACAATGTCCGCCAAAGCAAAAAACGCGGGGTGCTCTGCACTTGCCCCGCGTTTTCTTACAGGATAAGAAAGGAAAACTCTGAGAGGGCTTCCTTATCCTGCATGAAAAGCTTCCTCTCAAGAAGGACTCGACTACTTCTTCGAGAAGGCTTCAATCGAAGCTTTTCTTATAAGCACTATTCCACGTAGAGTCGCTGCTCGCGGCTGAACCAGCGGAAGGGGTTGAGCCGCCAGCGCGATTGATAGCGATTTTGCCGTTCTTTGCGGCGGGTCAGCCGCTGGTGCATCAAATCCATCTCAAAGGTCACGCGCCGAATTTCCAGGCGAAGCGACTCCTGCATTTCTTCGATATCGGCGATTTTCTCCAGAATCGCTGCCTGGGCGCTCTGCATGGAGGAGAGGTGAGTCAGTTCCTGCTGAAAGTGGAAGAGCGTCTCTTGCACGGTCTGTTCCACTTCGTGCAGGCTGGCGATCGTTCGCTGCTGCACATCGAGGGCCAGCGACTCCGCTTCCTTTTTCTCCTCAGCCTCTTCTGCTGCAGACAGCTCGTCCAGGCGAATCAGCCCTTCCTCAACCATCTGCCGCTGGATGTCGCGGAGGGAGGCATTTCCCGCGTCTTTCCGCTTCTTTACTTCGTTCAGCAGCATAACGCCGTGTTCACTGATCAAGTAGTGGCCTTGTGCATTTTTTTGCCGCTCGTTTACCGGGACAAACATCTCCAGCCAGTTGCGCAGTGTCCGGACGTGAAGATCGAGCCGATCGGCCACTTCTTTTGATGCCAACCACACTTGTACATTGAGACTCATCGTTATGCACCCCTTTATCAGACGATTCCGGTACGTTTGTGCCCTATTATAGCACCTATTTTTCCGGGAAAAAGCAAATCGACAAAGGTTCTAAAAACTAGTGTGATTTCGGCGAATTGGGACAGTTTGTCGATTTTTGCACGGCGCAGCCGGCCGGGTGCTGTCTTCCTGCCAATAAGGTGAAACAGACAGACTGCCTGGCATTTTTGTCCGGCCGGCGACGTAGATTGTAAGAAAGAAAGCTGTCCCAGCCGATGGGAGATGCGGAAAGAGGGCGGAGCGGTGGTACCACATTGGCAGATTCCTGTCTCAGTGATTGTGGCGGCGGCTTCAATGGCGAGTGCGCTAGGCGGGCTGCTGCTGTTTTTCCGCAAGGCTTGGTCGGAAGATTCCCTGTACGCGATGGTCAGCGTCGGCGGGGGCTTGCTGTTGGCCCTGACCGTACTGGATCTGCTGCCGCAAAGCCTGACGGGAGGCAAGCATGTGATGCCGTTTGTCCTGTTCGGGTTCGGGTTGCTGTTCGTGATGGAGGTCGCCCAAAGGCAGGTGAGCGGCTGGCAGGGAAGCGCGTACGGCGTACTGCTGGGCTTTGTCATTCACTCATTCGTCGAGGGGCTGTCCCTGATGGCCAGCCTGGAGGCAAATCAACAGCTTCAGCTGACGTTCCTGGGAAGTTTTATTTTACATAAAATCCCAGATGGCATTACGGTGGGCGCCTTCATCCTGCAGGCGACCAGAAGCCGCGTGGCGGCATTGACGGGAGCGGCCGTGCCGGGGATTGCCTTGCTGCTCGGCGTCTGGGCCATGGCGGCGGCGCATGAGCTGATCCCGCAAAGCTGGACGCGCGGGGCGATGGCGATGGCGACGGGGGTGTTCCTCTACATTTCCGCCAGCCATCTCGTTCCGTACATCCAACGATCCGGACGTCCGCAGATGGCCTTGTACTTTTTTGGCACGATCCTGTTCTACTTCTCCCTTCACCTGTATTTCGGCACGCATGCATAGATTTCCCCGTTTTTTTCCACGCTAAAAACCAGACAAAGGAAAAAGGAGGGAGCAGACGTTGAACACAAAACGCGAACCATTTCCGGGCCGGGAGCAGGTAGAACTGCCAACCGAGGGAACAGCGCTCAACCCGGTCGAATCCAGTTGGGTCTTTGACGCGAATGCCTCAGCCGCACCCCCGGATGAGCTTGACCGGGCCATGCAGCAGGGAGAGTGATGCCCGCAGAGGCGCTGTCGGCTTCTTTTCCGTTTTTTCCCCGTGCTTTCTCTCGTAAGATGTGCCGAGATGGTATATAATGGCGGGGGAGACTAGGAAAAGGAGCGGATGTGGATGAATCAGATGTTGAAGGGCAAGAATATCGTGATTATGGGCGTGGCCAATCATCGCAGTATTGCCTGGGGAATTGCCCAGTCGCTGTCCCAGGCAGGGGCGAATTTGATCTTCACCTATCAGGGGGAGCGCCTGCGCGAAAATGTGGCGAAGCTGGCCGCTACGCTGGACCAGCCGGAGCAAATCCTCGTTCCTTGCGACGTGACCAGCGACGAGGAAGTGGCGAAAGCATTTTCCCAGATCAAGGAGAAAGTGGGAGTGATCCACGGATTGGCCCACTGCATTGCCTTCGCGAAAACGGAGGAGTTGGAAGGCGAGTTTGTGGGTACGTCTCGCGATGGCTACGCGCTTGCGCAGGACATCAGCGCTTATTCGCTGGTCGCGGTGGCCCGGGAAGCGCGCGGGCTGATGACGGAGGGCGGAAGTATCGTTACGCTTACATATTTGGGCGGAGAGCGCGTGATCCCCAACTACAACGTGATGGGTGTGGCCAAGGCGGCGCTTGATGCGAGCGTGCGCTACCTGGCCCATGACCTGGGGAAAGAGAATATCCGCATCAACGCGATTTCGGCCGGTCCGATTCGCACCTTGGCGGCAAAAGGAATCCGCAACTTCAATGCGGTACTGAAAGAGATTGAAGAAAAAGCGCCGCTTCGCCGCACGATCGACCAATCCGAAGTAGGCGATACGGCTCTCTTCCTGTTTTCCCACCTCTCCCGCGGCATTACCGGAGAAGTGATCCACGTAGACGCAGGCTACAACATCATGGGATTTTAGATTTCTCGTTTGGTCAAGCTGCTCCAGCAAAATGAATAAAAGGCCTCCTCTTCCGTCACACTAGACAAAAAACGGAAGAAAGGGGCCTTTTTCATGTTTCCGCTTATCTTTTCAGTCGAAGATCTCATGTTCTACTCCCGACGTCCGGACCTCTTGATAGGCCCGCCCTTTACTGCCAGCGGCGACGTGATCCAGGATGCGTCCGATCGGCAGGTTACCTCGGCGGATTCTCCCGGCTCATCTCCGCGATAAAACGGGAGGCCCTCGCCTTTCGGCCAAAGCGTTCCTGCGGCACGCCGATGTACAGCTTGTGACGCGCGCGCGTAATCGCTACGTACATCAGGCGGCGCTCTTCTTCCACAGACTGCCGGCTGCCCCGGCGAAGCTGCTCCATCGCGTATTCGTGGGGCAGCACCCCTTCTACCAAATCCACGATAAAGACAAGATCAAATTCCAGGCCCTTCGCCCGGTGGATGCTCATCAGCTGCACGCCCTCACCGTTCGTATGCATGTCGCGAAAGGCCTGCTTCTCGCTCTCCAACAAGGCAGCTGTATGATCGAGAAAGTCCCGCAGGGTCAGGTGGCGCCTGGCTGCGACCAGCAGGGCCCGCAAATCGTCAACAGCCCGCTCCTCGTCGCCAACTCCCCGGCTGCTTGCCCGTTTTTTGACGTAATCCCGCAATTTCAAATCCTCATAGATCAATTCAAGCGCTTGCACAGGGGTGCACTGGCCAAGCTGTGCCAGGACGTCAGCCACCTTTTGCAGATGCTTGCGCTGATACACCTTCAAGCGCGAAAGCCGGGGCAGTGCATCCAAGAGAGGCAGATCGCGAAGGATCGCCTCGCTGCGGATTTCGTTCCACTGCTCGGCGCTGACGTACAGCGTCGGCAGAATGTCGCGCAGGGCCGCCTGGTCGTCGCGGTCGAGCGAGAGCCGCAAGTAGCCGAGCGCCCAGCGTACCGCCTGCTTTTCGTAGAACGCTTCACCCTCGCGGTGGCAGGAAAAGGGGATTTTGGCCTCGGTCAGCCGTTCGATCAACGGCCGGGTCGACTCATAGGTGCGAAACAGGATGGCGATGTCGGACAAGGAGATGCCCTCGGCAAGCTTGCAGGTAATCTCGTCGACGATGCGGGAAGCCTGTTCTTCCTCGTCTGCGGGGTAGAACAGGTAGCAGTCTCCTTCTTCGAGATGGTACGCCTTCAACTCTTTTTTCCAGCGCGAATGATTGTTGCCGATAAGCGAGTAGCCCAATCCGACGATCGCAGAGCGGGAGCGGTAGTTCACTTCCAAAACGATCGACTTCGCCTCGGGATAGTCCTTGGTGAAGCCGAGTATGTACTGCGGGTCGCTGCCGCGAAAGCCATAGATGGATTGGTCGTCGTCGCCGATCACGCACAGGTTGTTCTGGGGAGCGGCCAGAAGCTTGACCGTTTCGTACTGTACCCGGTTGATGTCCTGAAATTCGTCGATCATCAGATAGGCAATGCGGGACTGGTAGAACTGCCGCACCTGTGGGTCGCCTTTGAGCAGTTCGTAACAGCCGAGCAGCATGTCGTCAAAGTCAAACCAGCCGCCGGCATCCTTTGCAGATTCGTACAGCGGATAGAGGGTTTGCGCCCATTTTTCCTCATCGCTTGCCGGTGTCATCACGCCTGCGTCGCTTGGCTGCAGGCATTCGTTTTTCCAACGGCTGATCACGTCGAGGGCGGCTTCCCAATCCGACTCCTTGACCGGCAGATCTTCTCCCTGGCCCAGGCCGCTCTCCCGCAAAAGCCGCAGTTTTTGCCAGGAATGCTTGAGCAGCCTGCGGCCGTCCCAGCGCACGGGATCGTGATGCTGCAGCATGCGGTAAAACAAGCTGTGAAACGTGCCGGCAATCAGCGCCCTGACTTGCTGGGCGGGGATTTCTTCGGACAGCCGCTGCTTGATCTCGGCAGCGGCTTTGGTCGTAAAGGTGACGACCATGATCGAGCGCGGATCAACCGCTTTTTCCCGGATCAGGTAGGCGGTCCTCGCTGTCATGACCCTGGTCTTCCCACTGCCCGCCCCGGCGAGGATCAAAAGCGGCCCTTCCGTCGTGGTGACTGCCTGCCACTGTGCCGGATGCAGGGAGGACGCAGCGCGGTCCAGGAGCGCCTGTATCTTCTGCCTGGGCGCCAATCGCTTGCGAAACGGGCTGTGGGAGCCGGCGGCCGTCTCCCGAGCGGCGGACAGCGGAAGGCCGTCCGGCTGGTCCATTCCCTGCAGCGGGCAGTCCAGGCGGGAGGTGTGCTGGAAATAGGGTTCCTGGCTGATGCCCGCCACCAGCCGAAGTTGATCGCCGCATTCCGGACAAGTGATGCTGCCGCTGGCGGCCCATATCCGCCAGTCGGGAATCTTTGCATAGGTGCTTGGATGCAAAAAAATGGTTTCTCCGTTATGTAAGGCGTATTTCAAGCAGTTTCACTCCAGACGGCCGAACTCTCGTATCTTTCATATGGTATCAGAAAACAGGAGGAAAGTAAGGACTTGACCTGGTCAGAGCGTGTCTGATATTGGCTCAATTTGTCTAGCAGTTTTTGTAGACAAAATATTCACATAATTACATAATGATAATCGGTTGTTACATTTTACGATAGGGGGAAAACGCAATGCTTCGCAAGTCGATGGTTTCACTGGCTGTGACTGGATCGCTGCTGTTCGGGATGACCGCCTATGCCGCGGCCAATCCGTCCGATCACGCATTTGACAACAAGATCGTCAAACGCATCAAGGTAGACAACATCTACAAAACGATTGAGCTTCTCTCAGAAGAGCCCCGGGTGGCAGGGACTGTGGCCGAGGACAAGGCGGTAGAGTACATTGAGAAGCAGTTCAAGTCCTTCGGCTACGACACCCGGGTTCAGCCGTTTGAAATGTTCCAGTACAACCCGCCGACGACTGTTGAACTGTCGGTAGACGGTCTTGGGGATACGGACTTTGCACCCGACACTTTTACGTACGGGGTAAACGGGGATGTGACGGGTCAGCTTGTCTACATTGGCCTGGGTGGTCCGGAAGACGTTGAGGGACTGGATCTCAGCGGAAAGATAGCCCTGGTGAAGCGGGGGAGCTATACATTTGCCGAGAAGATCTTTAACGCTGCGGGAGCGGGGGCAGAAGCGGTCATCCTGTTCAACAATACCAGCGGCGGCATCAATGGAACACTGGGCGAACCCAGCGACGATTACGTCCCGGCTGTCGCCATCGGCAGAGATCTTGGGGAGCAGTTGGCGGACAGGCTGGCAGCCGGCGAAGAACTGACTGCGCATGTGAAGATCGCAGGGGCAAAAGTGGAGCGGCAGACATCCCACAACGTCATCGCGACGAAAAAGCCAAACCGCAATAAGGATACGGGCCAAATCGTCATCGTCGGCGCCCACCACGATTCGGTCGAGGGGGCACCGGGGGCCAATGATGACGCATCCGGCACCGCAACCGTCCTGGAGTTGGCCCGGGTGATGTCCAACATGCCGATCGACACCGAGCTTCGCTTTATAACCTTCGGCGCGGAAGAGAACGGCCTGATCGGTTCCTACGCGTACGCCGAGTCGCTCACGGAGGACGAGCTGGATCGCATCGTCGGGCAGTTCCAGATGGATATGGTCGGCAGCCGCGACGCCGGGGAGCTGATCATGTACACCGTGGACGGCGAAAAAAACATCGTGACCGATCTGGGAGCCGCTGCCGGAGCACGCTTGTCCGGCGTCGTCAACTACGGCCAGGAGGGGCGCAGCGACCACGTGCCGTTTGCCGAACTCGGCATCCCGTCCGCGCTGTTCATCCACGCTCCGGTAGAGCCGTGGTACCATACTCCCGAGGACACGATCGACAAGATCAGCAGGGAGAAGCTTCAACAGGTAGCCGAGATCGTCGGTGCCGCAGTCTATCAAATCGCCCGTCTGGACACGCCGGCGCTGGAACACGCACGGGTGGCGCCGAAGCCGGTCGATTACGAATTTGAAGAGCGGGAATTGGAGTAGTTTACAAAAACAGATAACAGCCCTGACCGGCTTCTTGCGGCCGGTGAAGGGCTGTTCTTTTTATTCAGGAGTTACGCTTGCATCAAGATGCTGCCTTCGTTCGGCTGTTCGTCTTCCGGTTCGACCAGTGTAATTCCGACGCGATTTATGCGGTGGTTCTCCAATTCGGTAATGGTAAACTGGTAGTTTTGGTACGTAACGGAAACTCCTTCCGCCACCGTCTCATTCAGCTGGCTGTACAGCCACCCCCCGATTGTGTCCACTTCATCGGAATGGATTTCGATCGGAATGTAGTCGCCGAGCTCAGACAACAGCGTTTTCCCGGAAACGGAAAGCGCGTCGTTGGACTTCTCGATCTCGGGACGCTCGTTGACGTCAAATTCGTCCTGAATGTCCCCGACGATCTCTTCGAGGATGTCTTCCATGGTCAGCAGACCGGCAGTTCCGCCGTATTCGTCGATGACGATGGCGAGCTGGGAGCGGCGCTTTTGCATCAGCCTGAGCACGTGGCTGATCTCCATCGTCTCCGGCACAGTCAGCACGGGGCGAAGCAGGCGATGCACATCGACTTCGCCTTGGTTGAGCGCGGTCAGGTAGAAGTCGGACGCGTGGACGAAGCCGATGATCCGGTCTTTGTCCTCATGCGCTACCGGCAGGCGGGAATGGCGCGATTCGCGGACGATTTCCAGGTTTTCCTGAAAGGTGTTGTCGTCGTACAAACACACCATGTCGATGCGGGGAATCATGATCTCCCGGGCCAGCCGTTCCGAGAATTCGAAGACGTTGTCGACCAGCGCCATTTCCGTCTGATCGATGTGTCCGCTCTTGTGGCTTTCGTTTACCAGCAGGCGGATTTCCTCTTCCGTGTGAGCGCTGTTGACATTCGTCTCACTCGCCGGCTCGATTCCGACTTTTCTGAGGAAGAAGTTCGCAGTGCCGTTTAACAACCAGATAGCCGGATAGCTGATGCGGTAAAAGAACATCAGCGGGGCTGACACCCACAATGAGGTGGATTCCGCTTTTTGTATCGCCATGGATTTCGGTGCCAATTCGCCGATGACGATGTGCAGGAACGTGATGATCCCAAAGGCGATGACAAACGAAATCGTATGGGCTACGGAAGCGGGTAGACTGCCCAATATCGGAGCGAGATACCTTGCGATTGCCGGTTCACCTACCCAACCGAGCGCAAGCGAAGCCAGGGTGATTCCCAACTGGCACGCAGACAAGTACGCGTCCAGTTCCTGGGTCACTTTTTGAGCGTAAGCGGCTCTCTTGTTTCCCTCGGCGACAAGCTGCGCAATGCGGGTGTGGCGGACCTTGACGAGCGCAAACTCTGCAGCTACAAAAAATCCGTTTAAACAGACCAAAAACAGGATGAGCAGCAGATTGAGAAGAAACGTCGGTATCTCCCCTAAAGGCGGAATACTGTCCAAGTGTCTCTCCTTCCTTGTCACAGGAAAGGAGAATTCACCTCCATATACAATAATTTATTTTGTTTTTTCAATGTACGATGCTTCCTGGCGAAAATATTCGAGCGAACGAGCCCCCCGGCAAATTCTTTTTCCCCTTATGGGAAAGCGCCAAACTGGTTGGACTATTTACAGGAAGACAAATCGTCAGAATCCTGCTTTCTATAGTATACCAGTTTTAAAACCTTTCAGTCAAAAGGGCAACTTTCGGACAGGCGAGTATGCCGAAGAATCATTCACATATGTATAAAATAGAGATTTGGAAGCGGAGGCTGAAGCAAATGCCGTTTTTTTTCGCCAGGAAACTGCTGTTTACCACGGCAGGCGGTATCCTCATCGGAATCGGGGTCAATCTGTTTCTCGTACCGCACCGTTTGATGGACGGCGGCATTATCGGCATCGGGCTCTTGGGACAGTACTACTTTGGCTGGCCGCCCGGCGGGGTGATGCTGATGGCCAGCCTGCCGATTTATGTGCTGATTTGCCTGCTGGACCAACGTCTGTTTGTAAACAGTTTTCTGGGAACGATACTGACTTCCGTGCTGGTCGACGCCTTGTCTCCTCTGCGGATGTTTGGGCCTGTTTCCCTCCCGATCGCTGCCGTGACGGGAGGGATATGCATCGGCGTCGGAACGGGCTTGATGCTGGCCTATCGGACGAATTCCGGAGCGACCGATCTCTTGGCGCAATTTTTGGCGGCGCGAAGCAGGGTCCCGGTCGCGGCGCTGATCTTTATCGAGGACGGCATCATCATTGCCGGTTCCGTGGAGGTGAACGGGCCCGAGAAAACGGTTTTTTCGTTGTTGACGATCATCTCCGTCGCTCTGGCGACTCATTTCTTCAGTCAGGTGAACCGCAGACACCAGCCCTGGGAAGCGATCGGTCCGCTGTCGGCCTGGCTGAAGCGAAAATAGCACGGTGCCTGTATATCTAACCCAGCAAAAAATGGTAACATATACTTGTCCAGATCACGTATAAAATCAGGAGGAGCGGGTATGTCAAACGGGTTTACGATGGTGACCTCCAGAGTGGGATATTTCCCGGGGAGCGTCAATGCAGGATTGGTGTTGGGGGAGTCGGGGGCAATCCTGATCGACAGCGGGCTCGAGGCGCAAACGGCTAAAAAGCTGAAAAAAGGGTTAGAGCAGCTCTCTAAACCCTTGGCGGCGATCGTTCAAACCCATGCCCATGCCGATCATTTTGGCGGGAACGCATATCTGCTGGGCTGTTTTCCCCAGGCAAAAGTGTATGCGCCGCCCATCGAGGAGGCGATTGTCCGCTATCCCGTCCTGGAACCGATCTATTTGGGAATGGGTGCCTCGCCGCTGTCGGAATTGCAGAACAAATTTTTAATGGCGCAAGCTTCACGGGTTGATCACCTCCTGCCCACAGAGGGGGAGATTGAGATTGACGGGGTCTCATTTACGGTTCTTTCCCTGCCCGGGCACAGTTGGCAGCAGGTTGGTTTGGCGGCAGACGGGATTTGCTTCGCCGCGGACAGCTATTTTGGAATGGAGACGCTGCAAAAACACAAGCTGCCCTTTTTGGTGGACGCCTGGGAGACGCTGCAGAGCTTGCACGCGCTGCGGGACAGCCAATTTACCGGGTATTTGCCCGGTCACGGCCGATATGAGACAGATGCGGAGGCTAAACAGACAATTGATGCCAATATCGCCTGCCACGAGCGCCTGTTCGACCTGATCGAAGCGGTGCTGACGGAAGAACAAACCTTGGAGGCCGGCTTGGCGGCCGTGTGTGAGCGATGTGACATCTCGATTCAAAATCTGAGCAGCTTCGTGCTGTTCCGGACAGCTTTTATGGGATATCTGACCGGCCTCTTGCGGGCGGAGCGTGTCGGGTATCGTCTGGAAGCGAATCGCCTGTTGTGGAGAACAAAATCGGACCCAAACAGCTGAGCAGGACGGCTTGCCTCAGATCAGTGGGGCGGGGCGCACAAGTAATCAGCGATCTCCGAAAGCTTGTGTTCTGCCGCCTGCTGCACTTCACGGGGGATGACGAAATGATCAACGGCTCGCTGGCCCTGCGCCGGGGTTCTCGTTTCCAGGTAGGGTTGGCCGATCTTGACAGACGGTTCGTCTTTTCCGAAGTTGTCTTGGGTGAGATTGGTCGGGATGCAGAGGAAGTAAGAGGTACTGGTGGCGGAATCGTACAGAACGACATCATACGTCGGGGGATGTTCCTCACCGGTTCGTCGAAATCCCTGTCGGCGCAGCATCAGGTCGACGTATGAAAGCGGCTGAACGATTCCGGTT
>NZ_HE978550.1:7514-15528 GCF_000311785.1 Brevibacillus massiliensis | reverse complement strand
AGCGATTTGATTCTCAGTTGCATGAGCATCCTCCTAGATTTTACATTTTTGCTTTCCTTAGATATATGAGGGGGAAGGCGCTTTCAGACTTCAAAGGAAAGGAAGAGGACGTATGAGCATGAATCACAGGGCAGATCTGCATACACATACAAAAGCGTCGGACGGGACGTGCACTCCGAGGGAAAACGTTCGTCTGGCCAAAGAAGCGGGATTGGCGGCTGTCGCCATTACCGACCACGATATCGTCGCGGGCATTGCGGAGGCGGTAGAGGCGGGCCGCGAATGGGGAGTAGAGGTGGTTCCGGGAGTAGAGATCAGTTCATCTGCCGACGGGCAGGATATCCACGTGCTCGGCTACTTTATCCCCTATCAGTCCGAGGCGTTCCAAGAGTCGCTGTCGGAGCTGAGGAAAACGCGGTTTGAGCGCAACCGGCTGATGATCGAACGCCTGCAGGAATTGGGTTTTGCCATCACGCTGGAGGATGTGTACCGCAGGAAGCAGGGAGCAGATAAAAACATCGGCCGGCCGCACATCGCCGAGGAAATGGTGGAGCGGGGATATGTGGCTTCGATGCAGGAAGCGTTCGACAAGTACCTGGGGAAAGGAGGACTTGCCTACGTCAACCCGCCCAGGATCTCGCCACAGCAGGCGATCGATCTCATTCGCCAATCGGGCGGGGTGGCTGTCCTGGCCCATCCTGGCTTATACGGCAACGATGTGCTGGTCAGGGAGCTTATCCGGTACGGATTGGACGGGATCGAGGTCTGGCATCCGGACAACGACGAAGCGGCGGTTGACCGTTACCGCAAGCTTGCAGACGAATGCGGGCTGATCCAAACCGGGGGTTCGGATTTTCACGGGTGGCGGGGCGGGGAACCGTACCATGCGATGCTGGGTTCATCGACAGCCGATCATTCCGCCGTCGTCCGCCTTCGCCAGCTTGCCGAGCAGCGGCAGGGTACGCTGTCCGGCGACTAGATATGGAATCAAATCAAGCCCTCCCGGCGATCCGGGAGGGCTTGCAGCATGCGCCAGTGTTACAGTTGTTTTTTCATGGCGATGTGCGGAATGCCGGCGTCCTCAAACACGTCGCCAAACGGCTCGTAACCCAATTTTTCGTAGAAAGGCTGGGCGTGGCACTGGGAATTGAGCTTGAGAGATTTGAACCCCTGTCTGGCAGCGGCTTCTTCGATGGCCAGCATGATCTGGCGGCCCATTCCGGTACCGCGCTCGCTTTTCAGCACGGCGATGCGCTCCACCTTGCCTGTGCCTTCCCCATAGCTGCGCAGCCTGCCGGCAGCGACCGGCTGTCCCTCCCGATAGGCCACGAAGTGAAGCGTGTCGGCCGAATCCTCGTCGTGCTCGTCAATCTCAAGGTCTTCCGGAACCTGCTGTTCGTCGATGAAAACGATGCGCCGGACCTTCAGCGCGTCTTGTTTTTCCTGTGCGGATCGGACGACCCGAATGTCAAAAAGCTTGTCCATGATGATTGCTCCCTCTCCCTCTTTTCGCGATCGGCGCGAACAGATAAAATCCCCCCTGTAGAGGAAGGATTTGTTTGCATGGCTTTATTTTTTCAGCAAGAATGTTTGGTAGACGCTCCAGATGCCGTCTGCCAGCTCATAGATCAGGTGAAAGCGGTCGATCTCCGAGGTCAGATCGAATTTTACCATGCTCAGCTGTCCGTATACGTCTTTCAATTCGTCGTCGGTCAGGTCGCGCCCGATGGTGAGGTGGGGCACGAAAGCGTACAATTCTTTGCTCTCTCCACAGCATGCGTTGATTTTTTCGTGCAGTTCAACAAACGGCTCCTTGTTTTGAATGGCCAGATAGATGACGTTATTCGTCGGATGGAAGGTTGAGACGCGATGGAAACGGGCGGAGAAGGCGCTGGTGGTGTCGGCTACTTGCTGCAGGTGGCTGACAAGCTGCGGCAGCTTCTCTTCCTCCAAATCAAAAGCTTCTTTCAAGCGGATATATGGCGGAATGTGGGCGTAGGCTGTATCGTACCGCTTCCGGTAGGAATTGGCGGTTTCTTGGACTTTGCTGGACGGAAAGATGACGACGCTGTACTTCATAGGAACCCCTCCTTACGTTTTCATACAAAAAAGAATACCATCTATTTTACCAGAAAATTCACCTTTTGTGTATGGGCCAGCACTCTCCCGTATATTCCTTGCGTTCAAGGAAAGAATGTAAGGAAAAGGGAGGTGTTACCTTGGAGATTGCTCACTTGATGACGTATTCTTTTCTCGTCGTACTCATGCTGTCATTACTGATCCTCTCGCTCATCTTTGCGGTTCGCAGATTGGAAATCGACGACGCGATCGTACCGGCGCAAGCTGACGAGCACTTACTCAAGATGAATGAGCACATTGTAAAGGATGCCCAAAAAAGTAACGAATAATCCGGGGCAAATTCGCCTGCCAGCTCCCCCAGGTATGGTCACCCGCGAACGTTTCCAGCGTCAGGGTGACCCCCTTTTTTTGCAGCACATCGCCCATCATCCTGTTGCCAGAGAGCAGATCGAGCGTCCCGTGGGCCGTCTTCACGGCACTCTCGGCATCCCCTACTTCCAGGTAGACAGTCAACTGGTCGAGTCTTCCGCTCAGGTCAGCCATACGGCACAGCTTGTCGTCAAAAGCCCCCGACTGGCAGGCGACACGGCTGAAGGTATGCGGATAGGACAGGGCCGTAAACAGCGAAACGACGCCCCCGAGCGAATCTCCCAAGAGAGTCCGGGCACCGCCCAGCGGAGTCGTGGCGTAGTGCCGATCGACGTAAGAGGCGACCTCCTCCGCCAGAAAGCGTTTGTACGCCGCATGCGCCGAACCGCCCGGATGGTAGCGCCGCCCGCGCTCGGCCGGGTCGACCGGCAAAAAGACGGCGATGACATCTTCCGCCTGTTTGTCTGCGGCCATCTGTTCAAGCAAGGTTGCCAGTCGTCCGAGAGACAAATAGTCCGCTCCATCCTGAACGTACAGGACCGGGTAGGAGTACAGCGGCGAGTATCGGTTCGGCGTGTAGACGAGGATCCGCTCAGCGCTGCCGAGGTATTTGCTCTTGAGCGTCACTTCCTGGATCAACGCGAAAGCCCCCTTCCGTAAAGCTGTTTTGATTATATCATTTCGCCAAAAGCGGAAAAAAGCCGGAAGCCGGGCTGTCGGCACACTGGACAAACCGCTCATTCAGCGGGAGTCAGCCGCAACTTGATGCGAACTCAATCATATAGTAATGCATGACTTCATTTTATTGAGGAAGGAGCTGTATTTTGTTTGATCGAACAGGTACACAGCAGAGAAGTCAAAAGCGCAGCGCTCAAGCGGCTGCACGAGCGCGGGATCAGCATCGATGACATCGCCGAGATCGTCTACCTGATGCAGTCCCCCTACCATCCGGAACTGACCCTGGAGCCGTGCATCAAGAGTGTACTGGCTGTTTTGGAAAAGCGGGAGATCCAGCATGCCATCCTCGTCGGGGTAGAGCTCGACATGCTGGCGGAAAAAGGCATGCTGTCAGAGCCGCTGCAGACGATCGTCGCCACTGACGAGGGATTGTTCGGCTGCGATGAGACGCTTGCGCTCGGTTCGGTCTTTGGCTACGGCAGCATCGCCGTGACGACTTTTGGCCATCTCGACAAGCAGAAGATGGGTGTCATCAAACGGTTGGATACCAAGCGTTCGGGACAGGTAAACACCTTTCTCGACGACCTGATATGCAGCATCGCCGCCAACGCTTCGAGCCGGATGGCTCACCGCCTCCGGGATGAGATGGAGGCAAAGGCGGAGTTGGAGAGCCGGTATGAACATACGGGGTCGTCTGATCAGGCGAGCTGATGGGTGTGGGGTGTGGTGGTTGAGGCTGAGGCTGAGGGGATTGTTCCCTTGGGGAAACGAAAGGCGGGGCTGGGGGCCTCGCTTTTTGTTTTGGTGGCGGGAGTTGGGGAGGTGGGAGATGGAAGGCAGGTGGTTTTTGGGGGTAGGGGGGAGTGTTTTGGTTGTGATGAAAGGGGAAGTATTTGTTTTTAGTAGTTTTGCGGTTGAAAGATTCTGGTGCTGGTGGGGGAGGGGTAAGGGTGGTGGCGAAGGGAGGCGTGGGGAGAGGCTGGATTGGGTGGGATTTCCGGAAGGTTTGGTTGGTGATAAGTAATGAGGGATAAGTGGCAGGTGACAAGCGGCTACAGGATGCAGGAAATGTAAAACGCGTGTTCCGGTGAGAAAGTGATCGTGAGGGGTGGTGATGTAAGTGCATGCATAATGGAAATTGCACGCTCCTGGTCTTTGATATGCCGTACGGAGTGCAAGATGGATAACGAGGGGCTGGATCAGGGGTTGCTGGTGATTGGAAAGGGGTGGTTTTCTTCATTTGGCTTATTTCTTCTGGTAGCCAAGACTGTCTGCGATTTTTATGCCTACTATTTTTAGTTGACGTTTTGGAAGCGGCTGTTGGATGAGGAACGAGAATAGAGGGAAGCGAATGAAAAGAAAAAATGAGGATGGCCTGCATGGAAGGGCAAGGAAATGAGAGCATAAACATAAAAATAAGGAAGGACTTCTCCGTTCGGAAAGGTGTTTAAGCGCGAGAAGAACACCCCAGAGTGGAGAAGCCCTGTAAATATGATATCATGATTATTCCAAATATGGAAGAGTTTTTTAAAAATAATTTGAAAATTTTTATGGATGATTTGGTGGGGATGGGATGCAGGAGGTGAGGTGATAGATGTGAGATGCCCAGATGTGAGTAAATCCTGGGAGCAGCAGTGCATTTAAATCATGAATTGTGTTGGCGGCGGAATATCATTTTTTTGTTGTGGGCATCAAGTTATACCTGGATACGAGGGAACATCTGCTATATGTTTAATTCCCCCTTCGCAGTCAGTTCACACCTCTTTTTAAAAAAAAGTGGCATCTAAATCCCTGCTCTGGTAATGTAAAAAGCGAATGGATGATTCCAGTATTTGGTTGCAACTTTTTTTATTTAGGTCTGTCAAGCGCCAGTGAAAATGTCATATTAAAACGTCAATGATTCTGTCACTTTTTTCTTTCCCTTCATCCCGTGAGGGATATTAGCTTGTATCGCTCTCGTCATCAAGGGTAATGGCAAAGCCCTCGCTAACGCTCGCCCTTGATTTCTTTCGCGATACAAGCCATACGCTGATTAAGGGATGAAGGATGGCCTGTCTGTTGATTAAACAACAAGTAGAAATTCTAAGCCCGTCGTGGTATCCTAGACTTAGGGAATTGTCGCCAAGGATGATTGGCAGCGGGCTTGTGAGGTTTCTTCTCCGAGCTCGCCTTTTCTTTTTTGGGGGCCGTCTGGTGTTGTGGTTTGGTAGTTTCCCGCAAGGGATAGCCTTTTCCGTTGTACCAGATAAACAGCTTTCCATCCAATGTCTTACGAACCTCGACACGTGTTTTAACCGGGATGGCTTGCTTCTGTTCCGTGGTATGGATCTTATAGGTCTTACCTTGGTAAGATATCGTTTCTCCCGGTCCGAGTGTGCGTCGATCCCGAAAGCACAGGATCAGATCTAGTGACTGTCCTGGCTGAAGGGGAACGAAAGCACTTTCCGGTTCCTGTGGCTCAACCGCGAACTTTTGATTATGATCTTCGATCAGTTCGGGGAGGATCTTATTGGCCCCCTCAAGCGTGTTGACTCCGCGAATGCGAAGCTCGACCACCCAACGATCCTGCAAGGTCTGGAAAAGACGCTCTATTCGTCCTTTGGTTTGTGGAGTCGTCGCCTTGATATGAGTGATGCCTAACTCCTTTAAGGCTTGACCAAATTGCGACAGCGGCATAGGTTCACCTGCCAATTCTTGCTCAATGGTCTGTTTTTCGTTGGGTGAACGGAAGATCGTGTGGCGATCGGAATAGATTCCCATGGGAATCCCGTGTTTCTCAATCATCTGTTGAGTGATCATGAAATAGCCTGCAGCATCTTCCTGTGAACGGAACGTGGCAGCCACAATTTTCCCTGTGGCATCATCGATAGCAGCATGCAAGGAAAACGGCTCTGCTCGATCCTCTAACCAATGATGGGGGCTCGCATCCATTTGAACCAACATCCCAGCTTGGGGCTTGCGTTCTCTTGGACGATGGGCCTTTGGAGTCCGTCTCTTGCGTTTGGGTTTCATCTGAGCGTCACAACGAATTCGACGGACGGTAGAGGGGCTCACCTCGATCCCTTCATGTTTCGCCAAGAGTTCAGCAAAGTGATGATCATTGCAGTCGCGATAACGATCACTCGTGTAAAGCTCTAAAATGATTTTCCTCATTTCGTCAGGAATAGCATGTGCAGGTTTTCGCCCTCTGTTTTTATGAATGATGCCCATTTCCCCCTCTTCAAGAACTCGTTTTTTTAAGCGATAAACCTGGCGGATACTGATTCCGAGTAGTTCTGCTGCCTCACCTCCAGTGATGAAACCTTCAACATGTTGTCTGATGACTTTGTAACGATGCAACTCTACTCTTGTCAAAGTGATTCTCTCCTGTCCCATAGTGACATTTTCACTGAAGGGTTACAGGATGACAATATCACAGACGTACAACACTTTTTTTATTTAGGTCTTGAAATTTTTGCCCAAATGAGTTATATTTATTTTCGTGACATTTCTGCTTGGACGTTTAGAAGGGCCCTTAGCTCAGTTGGTCAGAGCGGTCGGCTCATAACCGATTGGTCGTAGGTTCGAGTCCTACAGGGCCCACCAAAAAAAGTCTTGCATTTCGATAGAAGATCTGCTAGAATGAATCTTGTTGACGCGATAAAATATGATCCGGTAGCTCAGTTGGGAGAGCACCATCTTGACAGGGTGGGGGTCGCTGGTTCGAACCCAGTCCGGATCACCATAAAACAAACGTAAAAACCCTTGAGAAATCAGGGGTTTTTCTTTTTTCTGTTTCTGTACAAGTAAGAGCGTACGGTCACCTCAATGCCTTTTGGTGACCATTTGGTGACCAAAGGCTCTAGTTACCTGTTTTCTTGAATAATAACTCGTTAATTGCATTTGAGGCTTCTGCTTGCATGGTGGGCTGAACATGGCTGTATGTGTCCAGTGTCATTCTGGTATTGCTGTGTCCTAGACGCTCTGCAACTACTTTGACATGAATACCCTGTTTTAGAAGAAGGGTGGCATGAGTATGACGTAAATCATGGAACCGGATTGGATTGACACCTGATTCTTTAATCAGCCTGTACCATGTTCTACTTAGATTTCTTGGTGTAACTGGTGTACCTATAGAGGTACATACCACCAAGTCTTGATCTTTGTATTGCCCACCCACTTTTAGCTTCTCTTGCCTAATGGTAGTACGATGTTTTTTCAGCGCTTGTAATGTAACTTCTGGAAGATGAATAGAACGCAGAGAGGAACGTGTCTTTGCTTCTGATACTAATGTCTTCCCATCGTGACTGAGTGTCTGACGTATACTTAAGGTGTGGTTCTCGAAATTAATATCCTTCCAACGTAACCCTAATATCTCTCCTTGCCTCATACCCGTTGTAATCGCAAGTAAAAAGGCAATATATAGACGGTCAGAGTCAGCTACCTTTAAGAACCTTTCCACTTCGTTTACATCCCAAACTTTCATCTCTTTCTTAGCTATACGTGGTTTTTCAACTAGCTCTGTAGGGTTGTTGGTTATTATACCTAGCCGCTTCGCCTTTTCAAGTGAACCATTGACAACGTCTAATACCTTCTTGATGTACGCACTGGACAAGGCCTTATGGCAAAGTGAATTAACAAACTTCTGGAGTACCATAGCGTTTAGTTGTTGAACCGTTAAATTACCAAGTTCAGGAATGATATGAGTATTTGAGACCGTGACGTAGTTCTTATATGTTTGATTCTTTATACTGTGTTTCTTGTTTTCTAGCCAATCAATTAGGAATTCTTTATAGAGTGTTTTTGTAGGTTCAACATAAGTTCCGTTATTCAACTCATTTAATACCTTGGCTAGCGCCTGTTCAGCCTCCCTTTTTGTCTTGAAGCCACGCTTCTTATCTCTCTTCCG
>NZ_HE978550.1:0-5570 GCF_000311785.1 Brevibacillus massiliensis | reverse complement strand
TTACACAGCTACGTTACAAGTAAGGGAAGATACACGTCAGCTTCTGGTAATGTCTAAACTCATTTTTTCACCTGTAACTGGATCGCTGGTTCATTTGGAAGAAGGGCCCGCTTATCCTGTATTCTTTGAAAACCAGTCGTATGAATTCGTCGTAATACGAAAGCAGGAAAAGAACATTTCATTTTTTCATGAAAATATTCATCTCAGACGGGCGGTAAAACCCTTAGGGAAGGACATTTTGTTGGGGATATTAAACTTTCAAAATGAAGTTGGATTAACCGAAATCGTGATCCAAATGGATGGGAAGCCAGCCTTACAAATTCTGATCGAAATTTTTCCAGCAAAGATGGATTATCGTACGGACTACCAGAATATTTTACAGGAAGTAAATGAGCAGGTATATAACCTGGCTTTTGACTTTTTACGTAAGACTCATCAATTAACAGGATTTACGGAAACAAAAACGCAAAGCCTGACTGAATTTTTTTCAATCTTACAATATGTTTTTCAGCAATTAATAGGAGCCATCGAGAGAATACAGGTAGCTCCCCACTATACATTACACTCTGGTCATCGTATAGTCGATGCTGCAAAAGTAAAGAAGGCAAGTAGGCAAAATGAATTGTTACTAAGCAAGAATCCAAACCTACTTGTTGAAGATCCTGAAAAAGGCATCCTGAGGATCCAAAATAAAAGTTTTCGTCCGATAAGCTTAATAGAAAGTAAGAGGACTATACATTTTGATACGGTAGAAAATCGGTTTATTCGCTGGGTATTGGAGAGGATTGTTGAAAAGCTACAGCAAATTCATCGGCATTTTGGCATGAGTGATCGAGTAAAAGATGAGATCTTGTTGGAAAAACTTGACCGTATGATTCTTCAAGTAAGACGTGTATTACAACTCGATTTTCTTGTGGCATCAAAAATGATACATCAATTGTCTGTAACACTCGTATTGCAAATGGCTCCTGGATATAAAGAAGTGTTTAAAGCTTATTTGCTGCTTATGAAAGGTTTAACCATACAAGGTGACTTATTGAAATTATCTATGAAGGATCTGTCACAGTTGTATGAGTACTGGTGCTTTTTAAAAATCAATCAGATCCTTAGTAGCAAATACAGACTTATTCATCAAGATATTATTAAAATTAATAATAACGGTTTGTTTGTAACCCTCGACCGTAGCCAGTCTGCACGAACGGTTTATCAAAATCCGTTAAATGGGGAGAAATTTACCCTTTATTACAATACGTTACCTGCAGAAGACAAGAGGAGAATCCCAACACTATCGCAGCGCCCAGATAATGTCCTAACATTAAAAAAGAACGACTCTCAGCAAGAATTTAAGTATGTATTTGATGCAAAATATCGCCTAAATCCTGCTTATGAAGGAACTAGTTATTACCTAAAATATGGATCTCCAGGCCCTGAAGAAGACGATATCAATACGATGCATCGTTATCGAGACGCGATAGTCTATTTGGATGGAACGAAACATGAATATCAAAGAAGCATGTACGGGGCCTATGTGTTGTTTCCGTACCATGACGAGGAAAAGTTCCGAGAGCATCAGTTTTATCGAAGTATTGAATTAATCAATATTGGTGCGTTCCCTTTCTTACCTGGGGCTACTACACTTGTTGAAGAGTTTTTAGACGAATTGATATTAGACAGTCCGGAAAAAGCGTACGAACGATCAACGAGGCCCAGGGGAACCGAGTATTACTACCGAAACAAGTTTGGCAATAAGAATGTACTGGTTGGTTCTTTACGAACAGGGCAACTAGAACTAGCATTACAGCATCATTTTTACCATGTTCCATTGAAAAATCTAAAGGATCACAAAATCTTAACACAAATTGAGTATGTTGCCTTATGCCAATCTCGCAAGAAGTACGGTGAAGATGGTGGAATCCGTTGGTATGGACGAATATCAGATTGGAGAGTTGTACGAAGAAAAGAAATTTTGGAAAGGCCACCGCGGCCGGGAACAGAAGAAGAATTGTACGTAAGATTTGAAGTGGAGGAATGGAAACAAAGGGAGACACCGATCCATCTTGGAGGGCAAGGTATCTATACGTTACTCTTGACGACTTCGTACATGTTTGATCGTGCTTACGAAATTGCTGAATTGAGGTTAGATAATGAAGAGCAACTGAAATTATGGCGTGAAAAACGGCGGAGAGGAAGAGTTAAGGTACTTTTGGATCACGAGTATATCGATTTGGCAAAAAACGTAGTAAAGATTGAGGGATTGCAAGAAGAATGAGCTGCTGTAACGTATTAACATCGAGTAGTATGTAAATCATTACAACAGCAGATTTGGTCAAGTTTTCAAGGAGGCCATTACATGGATGAAAAAGCAACAATAAGTGACCTTAAAGAAAAGGTCCAAAAATTTTGTGAAGATAGAGAGTGGGGTCAATTTCACAATGCAAAAGATCTTGCGATAGGAATCATTACGGAAGCATCAGAACTCCTTGAACATTTTCGCTTTAAGTCAAAATTGGAAATGGAAGGATTCTTTCAAGACGAGCAAAAAAAGCAAGAAATCGCAGAGGAATTAGCAGATGTCTTATTCTTTGTTCTAAGATTTGCTCAAATGTTTGATATGGATATTTCAGAAGAACTTGATAAAAAGATTGAAAAAAATAATAAAAAATATCCGGTGGAAAAATGTAAAGGAAAAAATAATAAGTACACAGAGATGTGACCATCATGAATCATACCTTCTATTTTCCAAGGTAACCAACAGCTTTCAAAAAAGGTGAAAATAATGATTGTATATGAAGCTACGAAGAATGAATTTCTAGAAGATGTTTTTAACGACAAGCTAGTACAAAATATTAGTAGTAATTATCAGGCAAAAATTGGTCGGATTAATCAAAGAGAAATTCGCGCTTGGGACAATTCTATGCAATATATGTTCCGGGTACTGAGTGACAGTGAGATACCAGAAGATGCAGGAGTAGCTATCGAGTTTAAAATCCCGTACACCTCCAAAAGAGTAGATTTCTTGATCTCGGGTCGTGATGATGACGGTAGCTCCATTGTAATCATCGAACTGAAACAATGGGGAAGCATTGAAAAAGTAGATGGTAAAGAGGCAATCGTGAAAACAGTAATGAATCGTGCTCCCGTTGAAACGACTCATCCATCTTATCAGGTATGGTCCTATGCAGCGCTCATTAAGGACTACAATGAAAACGTCCAAAATGATGAAATAGAGCTATACCCATGTGCGTACCTACATAATTATATCGACGTTGGCGAAAACGATCCGTTGAAAGATGATATGTATCATACCTATTTAGAAAACGCTCCCGTATTTGTGAAAGGCGAGGCGAGTAAGTTACGTTCGTTTATAAAACGCTACATAAAGTACGGTGATAACAAAGAGAATCTGTATAAGATTGAACATGGACGGATACGCCCGTCGAAATCGCTTCAAGAATCACTTTCTAATATGTTGAAAGGCAATCCTGAGTTTATCATGATTGATGATCAAAAGGTCGTTTATGAAACAGCCTTACAGCTTGCAAATGAAGTGGTAAGAACGAATCAAAAGCATGTCTTAATTGTAGAAGGCGGTCCCGGAACGGGAAAATCTGTTTTGGCCATCAATCTGCTTGTTGAATTCACGAAGCGTAGTCTTGTTTGCCAATATGTGACCAAAAATGCCGCACCACGAAATGTGTATGCAAGCAAATTAAAACAAGACTTCCGAAAGGGTCATATTGATAATCTCTTCACTGGGTCAGGGAGTTATATACATTCTTCATCGAACGAGTTTGATGTCTTAATCGTTGATGAAGCACATCGGTTAAATGAAAAATCAGGTATGTTTCACAATCTAGGTGAGAATCAAATCAAAGAGATTATGAACGCCTCTAAGCTGTCCATATTCTTTATAGATGAACGGCAACGAGTTACGCTTAAAGATGTAGGGAGTATTGAAGCGATTGAAAAGTTTGCTAATTTGCACCATGCAAAAATAACAAAAACTCGCTTAGAATCCCAGTTTCGTTGTAACGGTTCGGACGGCTATCTGGCTTGGATTGACGATGTTTTACAGATACGGGAAACAGCTAATTCCCATTACATAGGCAGCCACTACGATCTTCGAATTTTTTCAGACCCGAATAAGTTACGTAGGGAAATTGAGAAAGTAAATAAAGTGAATAATCGATCACGATTAGTGGCTGGTTATTGTTGGAACTGGATTAAGGAAGGGAAGAGTAACCCTGACGTTCATGATATCGTGATTCCTGAGTTTAACTTTAGTATGAGCTGGAATCTTGCTAATTCTGATACTTGGGCAATTAATGAAAACTCCGTTCACGAAGTAGGCTGTATTCATACGTGTCAAGGATTGGAGTTTGATTACGTCGGAGTCATTATCGGAGATGACATGATTTGCCGTGATGGGCAGGTAAAAACGGATTTTACGAAAAGAGCGAAAACAGACAGCTCACTTAAAGGTTTGAAGAAGATGCTCAAGGATGAGCCGGAAAAGGCTGAAAAACTTGCTGATGAAATTATCCGAAACACGTATCGAACTTTACTTACACGAGGGCAAAAAGGATGTTTTGTTTTTTGTACGGATAAGGAATTGGAAGAGTACTTCAAGAAAAGAGTGAAAGAAATTCAACGACCCCATGTTGAGAACGAATTTTTTAAACCGTTGACACTTGTTGCTGAAAGGCGGGAGACGTACTAATACTCGAGTCAAAAAAATATTCTGTGTAAACTCCCACTATAATTTAATGTTTTCTCGCATTTTCTCACTCATTCTTAGATTTTTAACCACCGACCAAACCAAGTTATGGAGAAGTCATGTATTTATTCCAATTTTCTGGAGGAGCCGGTTGCGGGAATAGAGCTTGGAATAGCATTCCTAATCTGTGGAAATAATGTATGACCGCACATTAGATATCCACACCATTCCCTCGACGGCTTGCCCTCCTATGTTACGCCGGGTCGTTGCCCTTACATTCCAATTAAGAATAAGGGAGACCACTCTAATTTTAAGGGGTTAAACCGTTATGGCGCACTGAAACTGGCGTGTGTCCATGAACCGATCAATCCCATGTATAAAGAAATGGAGCTGTTTCATCGTATAAAGAAATGGAGCTGTCTCACGATGCCCGACGCCAGAGTCATTGTTAGATGAGCTGCATTCCTCCGTTAAAGCGGTGAAAGACCAGAAACGGCTGGGGACATCATCACGACTCACCTGTCTGATTTTCTCCCGGAAAGCCCTGCGATCCCGATCCACAAGAGTCTTGCTGGAATATCCATAAATATACAATTTCTTTCAGGCAGCTTATTTAGAAGAGAGTTGATGGGAAAGGCAAAGTTATCAGATTCTAACCAATAGATTATGAGAAAGCCTTCGTAGAAGCAGAATCTTATATCAACATGTCTACAAGTAGTTTCTATAAACAGAAATACGTGCGAGATTTCACATGTTATTCTCTTGCCGAAAACCCTTCAATGATAAGGGTTTTCGGCCTTTTCTGCATTTAAATTCCACCGCCCAACCCCCACTTATCCCCCTCACAACATCG
>NZ_HE978549.1:40917-97528 GCF_000311785.1 Brevibacillus massiliensis | reverse complement strand
TAACCTACAAATAATTTTTTAGAGGTGGGTTGTAAAAATGGGTGATTTTAAAAAAGAGCTCCGCGGATTGCATCTTGGTGATTTCTGGGCGGGCGAAATGTCGTCCTCGGGCTATTGCGAAAGCAATGATCCTCCACAGCGTTGTGGCGAACGGTGTGGAAGATGCGGTGAACGTTGCTTCAGATGCGGTGAACGCTGCTTCAGATGCGGTGAACGTTGCTTCAGATGTGGTGAACGTTGCTTCAGATGCGGTGGTTTTTGAGGATAAGGGTAAAAGACCCGTTTTTCTATCGGTGCAACAACCGTGATGGATCCCTTCATAAAGCAAGGGTACCCCTGTACACAGCAGAAATTTGGGCTGGCAGGGGTTCTTTTCGTTCCATATCGGAATGTAAAAAGTTTTTCAGGGTTTTCTGATTCGGATTTCACAAACAATAGGCAAGAAGGACAATGAGGAGTACATAGGATATCAGTGAAAGTGACGTCAAATGCGACATCCGAGAATGGAGGAGTGCAATGGCAAGTGTAAACCCTTCAATGCGTTTGAAAGTGAAAGGGGACACGTTTTTTCTCCCTGACCCGCAAGGCAGCGTATATTTTCGGAATAACCTTGGGTCGTTTCGTATGGAAGGCAGCGCCATTGATCAGTGGCTCGAAAAGTTGATTCCGGTATTAAACGGGGAGCACACGCTGCACGATCTGACAGATGGATTGCCGGATGAATACCGTGACAGAGTATATGAGATTGCAGAGAGCTTGTACCAAAATGGATTTGTGCGGGATGTAAGCCAAGACAGGCCGCATCAACTGCCAGAGGAGGTGCGCAAAACATACGCATCGCAAATTGAATTTTTGGACAGTTTCGGCGGATCGGGTATGCACCGTTTTGAGACATATCGTCAGTCCAAGGTGCTGGCGATCGGCTCTGGGCCGTTTTTTGTTTCGTTGGTTGCCGCCCTGCTTGAATCGGGATTGCCCAAGTTTCATGTGCTGATTACGGACTCAATGCCGACCAATCGGCAGAGGCTGGTGGAACTTGCAGAGCACGCCCGCAAATCGGACCCGGAGGTAGAGATCGGGGAGGTGGCCCTGCAGCAGGAGAAGGAGGGCTTTTGGCGGGAGGCAGCAGGGCCGTTTGATTCGATCTTTTATGTCTCGCAGGAGGGCGATCTTGAGGAACTGCGCATGCTTCATGCCATTTGCCGGGAGGAGCGCAAGGTATTTGCCCCCGCCACGTGCTTGTTTCAAGCCGGTTTGGCCGGTCCGCTCGTGCATCCGGACTCTGAGGGCTGTTGGGAGTCGGCGCTGCGTCGCATCCACCGCTCCGCGATTTGCAAAGATTCAGAGCAGATTGCCTTCTCTTCCACGGCCGGAGCCATGTTGGCCAATGTGCTCGTGTTTGAATGGCTGAAAATGGTGATAGGAGTGTACGAGTCGGAATGGAAGAATACATTCTTTCTGCTTGATTTGGAGACATTGGAAGGGACCTGGTATTCATTTATTCCCCATCCCCTGGTGACCGGACAAAAAGCGCCCGAAGAGATTCAAAACCTTGAGCTGCTGTTCGCTGCGAGTTCCGACAGAAGCGAGTCGACTGGATTGTTTGCTTTTTTCAACTCGGTGACATCGGCAGAATCAGGGATTCTCCATATCTTGGATGAAGGCGATATGAAGCAGCTGCCGCTGGCTCTGTGCCGCGTGCAGGCGGTTGATCCGCTCTCACGGGGACCGGCAGAGCTGCTGCCGGATGTAGTCTGCGCAGGTTTGACACATGAGGAGGCGCGGCGGGAAGCAGGTCTCGTTGGAATCGAAGCGTACGTGACGCGGTTGATAGAGCCGCAGGGGTATGCCGGCGTTGGCGTGGGAGCGGGAGAAACGGTTGCGGAAGGCATTGGCAGAGGGTTGCAAAAATGTTTGGCCGAGGAGTTGGCCAACCAACAGCTGGTTCAAAAGCCGATTGTTTTTCCAGTGGAAGCAAGCGGGGTGGAAGATGGTCGCTGTCAGTTTTATTTGGAAGCACTCACCATCATGCAGGGAGCGCCGACGATCGGTTTGGGCGTTGAAGTCTTCGGCTTTCCAGTCGTTTGGGTGGGGACAAACGAACGCTGGTATGGCAGCGTTGACCTGCATGTGACAGCAGCGCTGCGAAAAGCGCTGCAGCAGGCTCTGATGAAGGCGCAAACTCAATCGGCGGGTATGCGGAACGAAGCGTTGGAGGCCTCGTCCGTGCTGCTTTCCGAAACGGTGCGGCAAAGGGCGATTTTCCCCGCATATGAAGAGACGGCTCAATCTGAAGTTTTGCAGTCAGCCTTGCAGAACTTGAAACAGAACAAGAAGCGGCTCGTGGTCCTCGATCTGGCAATCGAACCGTTTTTACAAGAGGAGCTTGCAGGCGTGTTCGGCGTGGCGATAAGAGAGGAGGGTTCGCGATGAGCGCTGTCGTGCTTGTGGTCGGTGAAGGAATGTTGGCCGACTATGTGTGCCGATCCTTGTCTGACCAGTGCCGTGTGGAACGCCAGCGAGATATGAAGGCAGGAGTGCGGGAAGCGACCGATCTGGCACTGGTGCTGCACGATGGGTGGAATCCGTCCGTTTGTCACGAGGCGGAAGAAGTTTTGCAGCGAGCGGGAGTCCCTTGGCTCCGCGGCTCCGTTTTATTTGGCGAAGGCATTGTTGGACCTTTGGTTCGTCCGGGTACTCCGGGATGCTCGCAGTGTGCGGACATGCGGCAATTCATGGCCGGACCCGATCGCGAGGAAAACTGGAAACTCCGGCAGGTCCTGGATGAGCGAGGCGGGGTACCGCGTGATCTATGGGCCTCTCGCTCAGGGCTCTTGCAGATGGCTTATCTGATCGAGGGTGAGGTGCAAAGAGTGCTGCAGGGCAATCGGCCTCTGTCGGAAGGACGGGTATTTTTGTTCAACTTGAAAACATTAAAGTGTTCGCGCCATTTCATTCTGCCTGACCCGATGTGCAGCATATGCGGTCAATTGCCCGACGATTCTGCGATCACCGCGCAAATCTCGCTGCAGCCCAGCCCAAAAGTCAGCGCTGACAGCTACCGCTGCCGTCCGATGGGCGGCTTGAAGGAAGTCCTGATCAGCGATTATCTCGATTATCGGACTGGCTTTATCAATGGGAAAATTCGCGATCTCATCTCCCCGTTTGCCGATGTGAGCGTGAATCTGCCGCTGTTTATCGGGGATGAGGCGACAGCAGGGCGGACTCATTCCTATGCCGAAAGCGAGCTTACCGCGATTTTGGAAGCATTGGAGCGGTATTGCGGAATATCGCCCCGCGGCAAACGGACGGTCATCCGCGACAGTTACCGCAATCTGGCGGAACAGGCGCTTGATCCTGTGAAGATTGGGCTGCACTCGAAAGAACAGTACGAGCTTCCCGATTTTCCGTTTGAATCGTATTCTCCTGACGCGCCCATCGATTGGGTATGGGGCTATTCTTTTTTACAAGAGAGTCCGATCCTGGTTCCTGAATTACTCGCCTATTACAGCGTGGGCTGCGGGCACGGCTTCGTCTATGAAACCTCCAACGGCTGCGCG
Organism: Brevibacillus massiliensis; assembly: GCF_000311785.1. Lineage (GTDB taxonomy): Bacteria > Bacillota > Bacilli > Brevibacillales > Brevibacillaceae > Brevibacillus_C > Brevibacillus_C massiliensis. The sequence continues at coordinate 93,968 of NZ_HE978549.1, read as the reverse complement.
TTGGGGGGAAGTTTGGAGGAGGCCATTTTCTACGGCATTTTGGAAGTGGTAGAGAGAGATGCGTTCCTGCTTGCCTGGTATGCGAAGCTGCCTCTCCCGCGCCTTGACCCTGATTCCGCAAACGACCCGGAATTGCGGTTGATGATTGAACGTGTGCGGGCGGTAGCGGGCTATGATCTGTACCTGTTTAACGCCACGCTGGAGCATGGGATTCCAAGCGTTTGGACGATCGCGAAAAACAGGAAGCAAAAGGGAGTCAATCTGATCTGCGCGGCCGGAGCCCACCCCGACCCGATTCGGGCGGTAAAAGGCTCGATCTATGAGGTGGCCAGCATGCTGATCAGCCTTGACGACAAATTTGAGGCCAACCGGGATACGTATAGGCAAATGCTGCACGATCCAACCCTGGTGAAAAAGATGGAAGATCACTCCATGCTGTACAGCTTGCCGGAAGCGGAAGAGCGTCTGCACTTCTTGTTGGATGAAAATCGTCCGCTGCAAGCATTTGACCAGGAATATAAAAAGAAAGCAGGGAATGCGGACTTGACCGATGACCTGAAGGAGCTTCTTCAGGCGTTCCGCCGTTTGAAGCTCGATGTGATCGTGGTCGACCAGACTTCCCCGGAAATCCTGCGAAACGGACTGTATTGCGTGAAAGTGCTGATTCCGGGGATGCTGCCGATGACGTTTGGCTATCACTTGACGCGGGTGACTGGGCTGGAGCGGGTTTTGCGAGTACCGGCTGAACTTGGGTATACGAAGCAGCCGCTGACGCCTGAGCAGCTGAATCCACATCCCCATCCGTTTCCATGAACCATGATGAGGAGGATGAAGGATGAACCTGCAGTCATTTTTGAACGATCTTCATTTTGACACAGATCAGGCAAAACCGCTTGATTGGGAGGTCGATTGGCAAGACGCTCCGCTTGCCTATAAGCTCTACCGGCACTTGCCCGCGGTTCCTCTTTCACCGGAAGTGCCGCTTAGTCTGGAAGGGCGCGAAGTGAACGGGACGCCAACCCTTCGCGATATCGGTGATTTACTCTGGTACGTATTTGGGCTGACGCAATTCCGCCAGTCTGTCCCGGATTTGGCCCAGGCCGGTCTGCAGGAAGGATCCATTCAGTCGTTTCGCCGGTTTGTCCCCTCCGGGGGAGCCCTGTATCCGAGCGAAATGTACGTCTATCTGAAAATGGAGGATACGGCTTGCGGGGTGTACCATTATGATGTGGCACACCATCGCCTGGTGCTGGTGCGGGAGGGTGATTTCGATTCATATCTTGCCAGGGCTCTAGGCTATCGCTGTGACGTGTCTGCCAGTTTTTGCACGGTTTTTGTATCAACCATGTTTTGGAAAAACTTTTTTAAATACCATAACTTTTCTTACCGTTTGCAAGGGCTGGATGCCGGTGTACTGCTTGGACAGCTGCTGGAAGTGGCGAAGCGGTTCGGCTTTGAAACAGGGGTCTACTTTCAGTTCCTTGATCGGGCTGTCAATCATCTGCTCGGACTCGTGGAAGAAGAAGAAAGCGTGTATGCGGTCATTCCGCTGTCGATGGAGCCTGCGATGGACTGGTTTCATCACATGAATGACGGAGAAAAGGACATCTCTTCCGGCGAACTGTGCCGTGAGCTGCCAAGCGTTCGGCATGATCACTACGTGCGTTCGCGAAACATCAGGGAGTATCCCATGCTGATCAAAATGAACGAAGCATCTCTGCTGGACTCATCACGATCGTTTCGGCAGATTGGGGAAGAAATCAGCAATGCCTGCGCGGGCCAGGCAATGCCGCTGCCTGACGTCAAGCGGATCGCATATGATTTCTCCACCGCTTGCAGGAGTCGGTATTCACCGGATATGGATTTTATTTTGAAGAAAGTAAGCCAGACCCAGTTGGCCGTCTTGCTGCAAGAGGTTGCGGCTTCTTTCCCGTATCGAAATGACCTGGATGGAGAGCGGGAAAGGCATCAGCCCCGTGTCGCCCTGTATGGCTGCTTTTATGATGTGGAACATATCCCGAATGGCGCCTACTGCTACGACAGCGCCGCACATGCCTTGTGTCAGATCCATCCTGGGGATCATCGCTGCTGGCTGCAGCAAGGAATGTCGATGCATAACGTCAATCTGTTTCAGGTACCCTTCTGTTTCCATGTCGTCGGCGATAAGGGTCACCTCCAAACGGAGCTGGGATATAGAGGATACCGCATCCAGCAGATGGAATGCGGCATGCTCGTGCAGCGTCTGCTGTTGACAGCGACCGCCCTCGGGATGGGGGGACACCCGCTGCTTGACTATGATGCGAACCTGTGTGATGAGCTGTATCAATTGGCTCCTCATGGAAAAACCAGCCTGATTCAAATCCCGGTTGGCCATCATCGTCCTCGCTCAAAGCTGGAGGGAGGGCTGCATGCCTGACCGAATTTGGTTGCACAGCTTAGCGTAAAATCTCATGAAGTGTGCGCAGTCAGTTACCAGTAAGTGGGGAATCTGCATGCTGGTTTACGGTTCCCGCGGGAGAAAGGGACTGCGAAAAGGCACGGACAATCTTGTACCGTGTCTTTTATTATCTATTAGGTACTACGATAAGTTGGTACTGCTGCCTTTTTGTTTAACCGGATAATATTGGGTTATGAATAACCGACATGATGTGGTGGGGATATGATGACGCGAATGATTTTATTGCTGGGTCCAACGATCATGATTTTTTTCGGCCTGCAAGTTATGGGCAGTGTACCGTTAACATTTCTGCTTTTTTACGGTTGGCTGTCGGCCGTTCCGTTTGGAGAAATGCTCTTGGTGAAAAGACAGAAATGGCCGGAGACGCTTCAACACTTTGGCTTGGTTATCAAGCGGAAAAATGTGTATCATGGCATTTATTTGGGCATTTTTTGCTTTTTCGCCATTGTTTTGTCCGGATATTTCTTGCAAAGCTGCTTCTTTGATAAAGCCAATCTACAGAATCTATTGGTCAAATGGCATTTTTCAGGAAATCTTCTTCCATGGTTGGTGCTGACTATCATGTTTGTCAATCCCTTTCTGGAAGAGATCTACTGGAGAGGATATCTGTTTACAAAGTTAGAAGGGAAACTGGGGAAGCGGGGGATCATGTTTCTTACCTCTCTGTTTTACAGCCTGTATCATTTCCTTTCCGTCATCCCTTTGTTTAATTGGCCTTATCATATTTTTGTCATCATCCCTGTCTTTTTTGCCGGAATCGTATGGGCATATATGCGAATCAAAAGCAATTCGTTAATCGGTTCGATCGCCTGCCATATTCTCGCAGACTCAGGGATCATGGCGGTGTATGCGCTTTTTTTAAGGTAGTGGCCGATACGCTAAAAAGGGCTTTTTTAGGCCCTTTTTTGCTTTTTAAAGAGAATGGGCTGTTCCATTCCCGTACATCCGGTTCGATCAATGAGTGCTGCAACAATTTTGTCCGCGAACAGATCGGCAAAAGGGGGAGTGGCATGAAGAAAGAAGCATTTCCTGCACGCTTCCGCAACTGATAATATGGTTGACTGAACAGCGATAAGTACACAAGAAACTTTATTCATTTTCCATACTATGCTAATAAACGAAATCATGGGCAAGACAAGTCTGAGGCAAATTGATAAATGGGAGGTTTTCTTGTGGAGCCGATGAGAGATCGACTCTGTGAATTAGTAGATGCGCAAAAGTGCGGTCATTCGGGGAGTTGGCAGTCGATTTGTCATTGACCGGTCATGAAGGGAAACAACGTAAAATTCAATTGAATGGGAGTGACTTGAGGTGAAAAGCATACCGTTACGTGACATTGTTCAACAAATAGGTGGCCGCATCATTCATGGGTCCGGCAACCCGATGATGATGAACGTAATCGATTGGTCGAAGAAGGAGATCGACGACCATACCTTGGTCTTCCATCTGGACAGAGAGCCAATCCACGGAAAGTATTGGAGAGTTTACCAGTCGGTCGCGATTATTTCAGATAAACCGGATTTTTGCATGGATTTGGAGGATTCGATCATTCTCATCCAGGTTGAACAGGTAGAGCAGGCTTATGAGCAGTTTGTCCAGTACTACCGAAACCTTTTTCCAATCCCGGTGATCGGCATCACAGGAACCTGCGGCAAAACGACGACAAAAGAAATGATACGGCAGATTCTCGATGAAGAAGATTTTACAGTAACGGCTACTTGGAGGAGCATCAATGGTATTTGGGACAATGTGGAATATTTACTCGAAATTGACCAACACACGGACGTGGCTGTTTTCGAAATACCGGTTGTTTATCCGGGCTATTTGGGCACGGCCTGCCGGTACTTCCAACCGCAGATCCGCCTTTTGCTAAACATCGATGTGCACCACTTGGCTGGTTGCGAAACACCCGAAGAGTATATGAAGGCAAAAGCGGAAATCATGGAAGGAATCGATCCGGAAAGCGGAGTCCTCATCCTGAATGATGATGATGAAAATAGTAAAAAAGTGATCGATGTCAGCGGATTGCAGCAAGTCGTCTATTTCGGCAAAACCGACCGGTCCGATTTTCGCGCCAAAAACATCAGCTATGCAGACAAAGGGATGAATTTTGAACTGGCGCATCAAGGCAAATCTTATCAGGGTTACGTTCCCGGCTATGGAGAACACAATGTGTACAATGCTCTTGCAGCGATCGCAGCAGTGTCGCGTATTGGGGTGGAGATTGAAACAGCGCTGCATCGATTAGCCGGCTTTGAACAGGTGGAAGAGCATTTGGAGGTAAAAACAGGCGTCAACGGCTGTACGGTAATCGACGATACCTGGAATTCTTCTCCGCTCGCAATGGCCACTGCGCTTCAAGTGCTGAAAGATATTTCCCAGGGAAGGAAAACAATCGCTCTGTTGGGCTACATGCCGCAGTTGGGTGAAAGTGAATACGCGCTGGAACAATATGCGAAAATGGGTGAAAAAGCGGTAGAAACCAATCTTGACCTGTTGATCGTCGTTGGTGAGGAAGCGGAGGAAATCGGTCTTAGCGCCTTGAGACAGGGGATGAACGAGCACAGCGTTTATTTTTGTGAGAACGGTTCGCAAATTTACAAGATTTTAGAGCCTCACCTTGATGAAAACGCGATGATTCTGTTGAAAGTTACCTACCGGGTAATGATGAGACCGTCCTTTCAAAGCTTGAAGAGCAAGCTTATACCCCATCAGCGGCAGGCGGGAACGGATGGGCAATGATCTGCACGAGAATGGTTGGGGCGGCTGTCGCGACAGCTGCCGGGGTGCAGGTGCTGCAATCGTCAAGACGGCGGTCATTGTCGCTGCGGGAATGGGAAAGAGGCTGGGCAGCAGGACAAATGGTCGCCCGAAAGGTTTTTTGGTCATCGATGAAAAGCCGATTATCGAACATTCCATCGCCAAATTGCTGGAGGTGGGAATTGACAAAATCGTGATCGGAACGGGGTATGTCAGCGAAATGTATGAACGTCTCGCTGCTCGCTATCCTCAAATCCAATGTGTCTATAATGATCATTACGAATCGACAGGGAGCATGTACACCCTGTATCAGTTAAAGGATCATATCAGCGAGGATTTTATACTGCTTGAGTCCGATTTGATCTATGAAAAAAAGGCTTTGCGCAGATTAATGGAAGATGAGCGGCCGGACGTCATTTTGGCAAGTACATTCACTCACTCCGGTGATGAAGTCTTTATCGAAACAGATGAAGACCGCCATCTCGTCAATCTGTCCAAAAGAGTCGAAGATCTGGCCAGCATTTATGCGGAATATGTGGGGATGACGAAACTCTCCTGTACGGCCTTTCATGCGATGTGCAGGTATGTTGCGAAGATGTTGCCAACCACATCCACTCTGGATTACGAACATGCGCTTATCGGAATTTCCAAGGAAGTGAAATTGTTTGTACGCAAACTACATGACCTGGCCTGGTGTGAAGTGGATAACGAGTATCATTGGAACCAGGCGGCCCTGCAGATTTATCCCATGATCAAAGCGCGGGAAGCTGATCGATCAAACGGTGGCGGGCAAGGGGGTGAGGTTGATGGCCATTCCAAAGCAGAAATTGGCCGTTGCGGTTATGGTGACCAACCCGGAAAATAAACTGCTTCTGGTAAAGGCATACAGCAGGGGGTGGGAGTTTCCCGGCGGATACGTAGAAACAGGTGAATCGATTACGAAAGCAGCCATCAGGGAAGTGAAGGAAGAGTCGGGAATCGACATTGAATTGGCCAGGCTGTGTGGAATCGAACAGGATATTGCCAGATCCATCTGTGTTTTTTTGTTTCAGGGAAAACCGGTTAGCGGCGAGCTTGCCTGCTCTTATGAACATCTTGATGTCGGCTACTTTTCCGTTGAAGAGGCGATGAGGAAGATCAGCTTAAAGGCGTTTCAACAAAGAGTTGTCCGCTGCCTGCAGCAAGACAGCCAACCATTTGTCATTGAGATGTGAGCGCAAATGGTTGGTCACCACTTGTTGCAGATGATAGAATGTCCATGAGACAGATCATCAAATATCCGTAAAAAGGAGACCAAAAACATGCCGCATCTCATGGTTAGAGGAATTACACCGGATCAAATGTGCTCGATCAGCAAATCGGTCGTAGAGGAATTGGCAGCGATTTGTGAATGTGGAACGGACAATTTTCTCATCGAATGCCTTCATACGACAGCTGTTTTTGACGGCAAGCTGGCAGCGTCCTATCCGTTTATTGAGGTGGCCTGGTTTGAGCGGGGAGTGGAAACGAGAGATCGTGCGGCCAAAGCGATTGCGAAGCATGTGCTGGCACTTGGCATCGAAGAGGTAGAGATCGCTTTTCGCACGTATCGGGAAGACAGTTACTACGTAAATGGTGAATGCTGCTTTGACAGCAAGGATTGAACCAAAACCCCGCTCCAGACAAGAAGGACATATCCTCTTGTGCGGGTTGGAGAAATGGAAACGGAAAAGGCGGATGGGTCAAAAAAGGCATGTTGCTTGCGGTCACGCTCACAAAAGACCCAAACCGCGTACAATTTGGCGGGGTGGACTATAAGAAAGAGGATCTTTATTCGACAACCCAGACGATGAACGGGGGAAAAGCAGACGCCGTTTTATATTGCCATTCTCGCTTCGTTTCATTACCTGTACACAGGGGGAAAAACGATGCGTCTGGTAATTTTCGATGAAGCGTTCAACAAAATGGACGAACAGCGAATTCAAACAGGCCTGCGCCTGATCAAGCAGATGAATGTCCTGGTGAAATTTAAGGAGGGAACGGAGCTTTCCAAGGTTGCTCTTTCTTCTGACTCCATAGAGCGTGCGTATTCTCTTTCCGGAATAACGCCCAAAGGAGAAAAAATCAAACGTTTGCGCCAGATTCTCCAGCCTTTGGAATTGGGTTAAAAAATGGTGGGAAGAGACAGACAAAGAGCTTTCTCGCAGAAAATCATCCGGGCTCAACCTCGATGACCCGGATGGCTATACGGATCTGGTAAAAGTGTTGCGAAAGTTGCCAGAACTGCAGCAAGATACACCAAAACGGTTGTTCAGTCAGGAGCTGTTTCTTGACTCGAAACATTTTGAGCAAAAAGTGGAAAAACGGCTAGTCACTCTGTTAAAAACATACATGGAGTCAGAGTTCGATACTGATCAGGAGTATCTGGACAACATCGGGATTGTTCAACACCCGAGAAGTGTTTTCGTGTCTGGAAGGCTAACGTTTCAAATTGGACAGACCGTGACCAATACAAGCGGACTTCCGGGGGGGAATCAGTCTTTCCATGCAAACAGTCGCCGAGAGCTGTTGAGCCTGCAATCCAAATGAATCGTGATGATCGAGAACCTCACAAGCTATTATCAATGGATTCAGTACCATACCGAAGCGAATGAAATTGTCATTTATACAGGCGGATTCCCGCATGGGGTACTCAGGAGCTTCCTTTCCAAGCTTGCCGCCTTTATGGATGCCTCCGACGTCAAAATTCCCGTCTTTCACTGGGGGATATCGATCTGGGCGGTATCCGAATTTTTGAATACCTGCGGCAGCACTTTTTTGGACAGTTGCAGCCGCTGTGGATGGACGAGCATATGCTTTTCAAGTACAAAGAGAGAGGCATCCCGATAAAAGATTCCTATTTGGCCAAAGTCAATGCCGTGTTTGAAGACCCTCGGTATAGTTCCTGGACAAAAGTCTTGCGGGCCATGCTGCAGCATCATGTCCGTCTTGAACAGGAGAGTGTATTTGAATATGATGATTTGCCTTATATGATCCCATAAACGGTTACGCTAATTGCAGAAAGTTTGAATAAAAGGACCTGGCTTATGCAGCAGGTAGCCTTCCAGCTTTTGTCCAACCTCGAAACTTTACCCTTACTTTAATTCGAGTTTAATGATGGCAGGAGAGATGTTGCCGACGCAGATCAGGTACATTCAAGCAAGTAGTAGCTTGATCTATATTGATAGAATCATACACGTGTATGAAAGAAAAGGAGTTGCCCGATGACACTTCACTTCGCACAAACTGCATTTTCCCAATTGCTTCTTTCAGGAACATTGGTGCATGAAGGGAGCTTTGAAGAGATTCAAAAAAGCTATGGAATTCAGTTCCACCCGCAAATCGTGATGATCGTGTCCATTGACAGATATCCGGATTTGATTATCGGGAAACCATTTCTATGGCGAATGGAGATAGGGAAACACGTAGTAGAAGGCGTTTCAGAAGCGATCCCTGTACCTTTCGCCTGGATTTGGGTAGCGGAAGGAGTGCTGGCTGTTCTGTTGGAAGTGCAATTGGAGCAAAAACAGCGGGACGACTATTGGAGAATGACCGAAGAGATTGCCCGTAAGATACAAAAATGTGTGGCCCGCAGAGGAGCTTCTGTGTCGATCGGGATCGGAAGCTATCAGGATAATCCCTACTTGCTTCATTACTCATATGAAGAAGCTATAGAGTCTATGAACGATCGTTTTTTTCAGGGAAATCAACTGATTTTCCGTTACGAAAAAAAGGCGCACAACAAGCAGTGGCAAGACGCTCTTTCGGCGCAGGAGAGGACAGAGCTGCTGGCTCGTGTGCGGATTGGCGATGATGATGGTGTTTGTGACCTGCTGAAAGCTCACCTTGAAAAGATGGCGGAAGCCTATCAAAAGGATGTGGACATATTTAAGTCAGAGGTTGTGGATCTGGTCATGACGATTACGCGCATTGTGCTGGAATCAGGCAGGGATGCCTCAACCATCCTGTCGGAAAATACACGGTTCATTCAGGACCTTTATAAAACGATTCGCTATGACAAATTTGTTCTCAAGGTGTGTGAACATTGCAAAAGATTGACACAACAGGTGCAGGGGTTGCATGTATCTAAAGTATCACCGGTGATTCAGAAGGCGGTTCGTTATATATTGGACAACCATCAAAGAAGAATATCTTTAGGGGAAGTAGCACAATATTGTTGTCTGAGCGTCTATCATTTCAGCCACCTGTTCAAACGGGAAATCGGGGAGAGCTTTATCGATTATCTGAATCGCATCAGGGTGAAAAAATCGTTATTTTACTTGGAAAATCCCGATTTCAGCGTGCAGCAGACAGCACAGCTTGTTGGCTTTGATGATCCCAATTATTTTAGCAGAACCTTTAAAAAATATATGGATATCACGCCGACAAAGTATAGGAAAGCAAAATTATGCTAGTACTCCACAATTTTTGCTAGATGTTTTGTAAGCGTTATCGAGTAAGATAATAATCAATGATTTGATTGTTTTAAAAAGAAGCAAAAATTACAGGGGGTATTTTAGTGAAAAAGAAAATAACAGCTCTCTCAAGTGTACTCGCTCTTTCTCTGTTGTTTGCCGGTTGCGGAAACCAGGCGGCTTCCAACGGAGGAAATAGCGGTAACGCAGGGGCAGACACAATAAAAATCGGCTGGTTCGGGCCGTTGACCGGACCGACTGCGACCGATGGCACGCATAGCAGGGATGCGGCATTGCTTGCTGTGGAGCAGGTGAACGCAGAGGGCGGAGTGAATGGCAAACAGGTGGAATTGGTTGCGGAAGACGATCAGGGGAAACCGGAAGAAGCGTTAAAGGCTGTGCAAAAACTGATCAATAGTGACAAAGTTATCGCGATTGTAGACGGGGCCTACAGCGGGCCGTCCAAAACAGTGGCTCCCAAGGCGCAAGAAGCAAAAGTTCCGATGGTAGCTGCTTACGCTGTGCATCCCGAGATTACGACGGGCGGCGATTACGTAAATCGTGTGATTTATACCGGTCCCATACAGGGAAAAGCGATGGCCGACTATACAGTAAATGAACTTCATAAGAAAAAAATAGCGGTTCTTTATGTGGAGATTGATTACGGACAATCGATTTATGGAGCGTTTAAAGAACATGTGGAAAAATTGGGCGGACAGATTGTGATTGGTCGTCCGTTCAAGATGGGTGACAAGGATTTTAGCTCTTTGCTGACAGCGGTAAAACAAGCCAACCCTGAGGCGTTGTATATTGTTGGCTACTACAACGAGGCTTCCGCTATCGTCAAACAGGCTAGGGAATCCGGCATTGAGGCACAGCTGCTCGGAGTGGACGGATTTGACTCCCCGAAATATCTGGAGCTGGGGAAAGCCAATACAGAAGGTTCTATCTTCACAACCTCTTTCTACACGAGTGACAGCAGAGAAGTGGTGCAAAACTTCGTAAAAGCATGGAAAGAGAAATATCAAGGCGAACCGGACATGCTCTCCTCACAAAGCTTTGATGCCACAAAAGTGATTCTGGAAGGATTGAAAAAATCTGGTCCAGACAGGGAAAAACTGGCGAAAGCGATCAATGAAACAAAAGATTTGGAAGGCACCTCCGGAAAAATTTCATTTGGTCCTGACCATGAGGTGATTAAGCCGGTGATCTTTATGACAGTAAAAGATGGAAAATTCCAGTTTGTGACGTCAAAAGTGTATAACTAACTTTTCATCACAGAGCGTTCTACCAAGGGGGACCAAGAACGGTCCTCCTTTCGTTATCCCATTTTTGTGAAAGGGGTGAAATCGATATGCTTGGCCAACAAATTGTAAACGGCATTGCATTGGGATTTACCTATATTTTAATCGCTGTCGGGTTAACCATGGTGTATGGTGTGCTTAAACTGTTGCACTTTGCGCATGGGGTGATTTACACGGTCGGGGCATTTGCAGCAATGGTGGGAATCATGTATTTCCATATGAATTTTCTGGTCGCGTTGCTTTTCGCGATGTTTGTATCAGCTCTAGCCGGAATGGCCATTGAAAAGTTTGCCTACCGCCCGCTGCGTGGTGTCCATCCGATCACCACGTTAATCAGCGGTGTGGGTGTAGCGATCTTTTTGGAGAATCTGTTCCAGGTTGTCTTTACATCGGATACGCAGGCGTTTCCGGAGACAGGCATTGAAGTTTCCATCATCAAGCTGTCTCAATCGATCACGATGACCAATGTCAAAATGTATATCATTCTAGCCGGTGTGGTTGGGCTTGCTTTACTCTATGCCTTTTTGAAATGGACCAGATTGGGGATCGCGATTCAGGCGGCGGCACAAGATTTGCGTGCTGCATCGCTGATGGGGGTAAACGTAAACCGTGTCGTTTCCGTAACATTTATGATCGGTTCCGCATTGGCAGGGGTTGCCGGTGTTCTGGTGGCGCTGAACTTTAACTCGATCTTCCCGACAATGGGTGCGATTCCTGGATTGAAAGCGTTTTGTGTCGTAGTGCTTGGCGGATTGGGCTCCATCCCGGGAACAATTGTGGGCGGTTTGATTTTAGGAATTGTCGAATCGCTGAGCGAGGGTTACATGACGGGAATGGTGATTGACAAGGATGCGATCGCGTTCGTTATCTTGATCATTATCCTGCTGGTGAAACCGTCCGGACTATTTGGAAAGAACATTGAGAAAGTGTAGGTGATGGAGATGGATGACATTTTTAATCCTTATTACGTTGACATTGTCGTCTTTTTAGTCATCTATATTTTGCTTGGTTTAGGGTTGAATCTAATCACCGGCTATGCCGGACAGGTAACGCTCGGGCATGCAGCCTTTTACGGGATTGGCGCTTACTCCTCGGCCATTTTGTCAGTCAAGTTTGACTTGAATCCATGGCTGTCGATGATTCTTGCTGTTGTGATCACATTTTTGCTCAGCGCCATCCTGGGTCTGCCCAGCTTGCGTGTTCGGGAGGACTTTCTGGCGATTACCACGCTGGGACTAGGGCTGATCATTCAATCGTTTTTTAAAAACGCGGAGATCACCGGAGGTGCCTACGGCATCGATTCCGTTCCGCTGCCTTCCCTATTCGGCTTTGAATTAAAAAATGCAAGCTAACTTGCTTTTTGTCGTCCTGGTAATGCTGGTTGCCATTTACGTATTGAAAAAGATGACGCAATCGCGCATAGGGCGCGCCTGGATGACGATCCGGGAAGACGAGACGGTTGCCCAATCGATGGGAATCAATACTACCTACTACAAGGTTTTGGTATTTGCGATTGGGGGAGCCTACGCAGGAGCTGCTGGCGCGCTGTTTGCCCACAAGGTTTCATTTATCAGCGCCGAATCGTTTGGCTTTCCTATTTCCGCTACGGTTCTTAGCATGGTTGTGTTGGGAGGACTTGGCAGCATTCGCGGAACGATCTTCGGAGTATCCGCACTCTACCTGTTGCCGGAAGCTTTCCGCTTATTCAACATCGGCATTGTCGATATGAAGTATCTGGATATGTACAAAATGATGCTGTACGGAATACTGATGGTCCTTGTCATGAGATACCGCCCAAAAGGCATTTTTGGAAAAACACAAATGAAGAAATCAAAAAACCGTCAATTTCCCGAGCAAAAGTCGCTGAAGGACGGTGGTCACGTTGCTTAGAATCGAAGGAATCACCAAACGATTTGGCGGTTTAACGGCTGTTGGCGGTGTGAGTTTAGAGGTAAACCAGGGAGAGATCGTCGGCCTGATAGGACCGAACGGCGCCGGAAAAACGACCTTTTTCAATATCCTGACTGGCATTTACAAACCGGATCAGGGAAGCATCTCGTTTGAGGGGGCGGAGATCGCCGGAATCAAACCATTCCGGATTGCCCAACAAGGAATATCGCGGACCTTCCAAAACATCCGCCTTTTAAAAGAAGAGACCGTATTGGACAACGTCAAAGTGGGGATGTTCCGCACGACAAATTCCGGCCTCTGGGCGTCGATTCTCGGATTTCGCGCAGCACGCGATGAGGAACAATTTGTAACCGAGGAAAGTCTGCGCATCTTGGAAACAGTGGGATTGAAAGGCTATGAGGAAGAAGTCGCGGGCAGTCTCTCGTACGGCAACCAACGGCGGGTCGAGATTGCGAGGGCCCTTGTATCACAACCGAAGCTGCTTCTGCTGGATGAACCAACGGCGGGAATGAACGCTGGAGAGGTCCAGGAAATGACAGAGCTGATCAAACAAATCCAGCAGAAAGGAACGACTGTCATCTTGATCGAGCATAATGTGGCGATGGTTGTCGAGCTATGCGATCGGATTGCCGTGCTTGACCATGGCGTGAAAATAGCGGACGGGGAGCCGGAAGCGATTATCTCGCATCCTGATGTCATTGAAGCGTATATCGGAAAAGAGGGTATCGGGGAGGTGAGCGAGCATGTTGCACATTGAAAAACTGAACGTCTCCTACGGCAGCATTCACGCAGTGAGAGATATCAGCTTGGAGGTGAATCAGGGAGAGGTGGTCACCCTGATCGGTTCGAATGGTGCCGGGAAAACCACCACTCTTAACGCGATTTGCGGCGTGATTCCCTCCAAAGGCTCCATCCGGTATCAAAATAAAGAAATAAACGGCCTGCCCACCCATCAGATTGTAAAAGAGGGAATTGTGATGGTGCCGGAAGGAAGGCGTGTCTTTCCAAAGCTTTCCGTAGCAAACAACTTGCTGATGGGCGCTTATTCCCGAAAAGCGACAAAGTTAGAACTGCAGGAAGATCTTAACATGGTTTATCAACTTTTTCCCAGACTTGCTGAGCGCAAAAGCCAAATGGCAGGCACCATGAGCGGAGGAGAACAGCAAATGCTGGCCATTGGGCGAGCCTTGATGGCGATGCCGAAACTGCTGATCCTCGATGAGCCTTCCATGGGCTTGGCGCCGATTGTAGTGAAAGACATCTTTGAGACCATTCGCCGAATTAAACAGCAGGGTCTGACGATTCTTTTAATTGAACAAAATGCCACGATGGCGCTGTCGGTGGCCGATCGGGGTTATGTGCTGGAGCATGGAGAGATCGGATTCCACGATACGGCAGAGAACCTGCGCAATCAGGATATTGTCAAAAAAGCGTACCTGGGAAAATAAACTGAGCTCAAAAGGAGGCTATTTGGGTTGAACAAGATAGAGTTGCTTAACCCGCCCGAGTTGGTTAGGCGATTTAATTGGCGGGATCGATACGAGACGAAAGTAGCTCAATGGTTAACTCCCTGGGATGGGGAAGAATCCGTGGAGATCGGTTTTATTGGCATCCCTTTGTCAAAAACATCGATCAGCTTGTCCGGAGCTTCGATGACACCAAATGCGCTGCGCGAATTATTTTCGGCGGTAACCACTTACAGCATCGACCACGATGTGGACCTGCAGCAATTATCAGCAAAAGACATGGGCGATATCCAGATGCATGTGACAGATTTGCTGCAATGCCACGCCAATATCGAGCAGGGCTTAACCAATGTCTATCGGGCGCTCCCTCACCTGTTTCCGATCATTGCGGGTGGAGATCATTCCATAACCTGCCCGTCAGTCAAAGCATTTAAAAAACGGTTTCAGGGAAAAGTGGGGATCGTGCAGATTGATTCCCATATGGATGTGCGAAATCTGGAGGATGGCGGGCCAACCAACGGTACGCCGATTCGCGGATTGATCGAATCCGATACGGTGGAGGGGAAACATATCGCACAGATTGGCATTCATAGTTTTGCTAATTCCAAACCGTATCGAGACTATGCTGTTTCCAAGGGAATCACGCAATTTACGGCAAGACAGGTGGTCGTGAAGGAATTGAATCTCTTGTGGAACAAGCAATGGCGATAGCAGGCAATGGTACCGATGCGATCTATGTAACAGTCGATATGGATGTGCTCGACCAAGCTTATGCACCAGGGGTGCCGGCTATGGTGCCTGTCGGCATGACTTCCTGGCAACTGCTGGATGCGGTATATCTTTTGGGACAGAATCCAAAGGTAAAAGGGTTTGATATCGTTTGTGTCGATCCGATGCAGGATCCTCGCAGAGCCACGGTCAGAATGACTTTGCATACGATATTGACATTTCTCGCCGGTTATATGAAACGAAATCGACAATAGAATGGATGAATGGGAGAGATCAATGATGGAAAAAAAATCTGTACGCGAGATTCGAGCAGCCCGCGGTACAAAATTGACGGCAAAAGGATGGCAGCAAGAAGCAGTGTTGCGGATGCTGATGAATAATTTGGATCCGGAAGTGGCAGAGCGCCCGGAAGATCTGGTCGTGTATGGAGGCATAGGGAAAGCGGCACGGAACTGGGAGTGCTATGACAAGATTGTGGAGTCGCTTACGAACCTGGAAGCGGATGAAACGCTGCTTGTGCAATCTGGCAAACCAGTCGGCATTTTCAAAACACACACGATGGCCCCGCGTGTATTGATCTCCAATTCCGTACTGGTTCCTGCCTTCGCCAACTGGGATACGTTCCGCGATCTGGATCGAAAAGGGCTAATGATGTATGGCCAGATGACAGCCGGAAGCTGGATTTACATCGGCACACAGGGCATTTTACAGGGAACCTATGAGACGTTCGCGGAAGCGGCCCGCCAGCACAGCAACGGAACACTGAAAGGGACGCTTACCTTGACCGCGGGCCTGGGCGGTATGGGTGGAGCTCAACCTCTTGCCGTCACAATGAACGAAGGGGTAGTCATCGGCATCGATGTCGATCCATCCCGGATCAAACGGCGTATCGATACACGCTATTGCGATGTGATGGTGTATGATTTGGACGAAGCGTTGAAGCTTGCCCGTGAGGCACAGGAACAGGGCAAACCGCTCTCGATTGGACTGGTGGGCAATGCGGCGGAACTCTATCCGGAATTCGTGAAACGGGGAATCGTGCCTGACTTTGTGACCGACCAAACCTCGGCTCACGATCCGTTGAACGGATATGTGCCTGCAGGATATTCGCTGGAAGCAGCTGCAGATTTGCGCAAAAACAACCCGGAAGAGTATATCCGTCTCTCTAAGAAATCGATGGCAGCGCATGTTCAGGCAATGCTCGATTTGCAAAAAATGGGCTCGGTTGTTTTCGACTACGGCAACAACATTCGCCAGGTAGCTTTCGATGAAGGGGTGGAGGATGCTTTCAACTTCCCTGGATTCGTGCCTGCGTATATCCGCCCGCTTTTCTGTGAAGGGAAAGGTCCTTTCCGGTGGGCAGCCCTGTCCGGGGATCCCGAGGATATTTACAAAACAGACGAACTCGTGTTGAAACTCTTTCCGGAAAATCAGCACCTTCGCCGCTGGATTACGATGGCCCGTGAGCAGGTTGCTTTCCAAGGCCTTCCTGCCCGCATCTGCTGGTTAGGCTACGGCGAGCGCGTCAAAATGGGCTTGGCCATTAATGAAATGGTACGGAAAGGTGAAATCTCTGCACCGATCGTGATTGGACGGGATCACCTGGATTGCGGTTCCGTTGCTTCTCCCAACCGTGAAACTGAGGCGATGAAAGATGGAAGCGATGTGGTCGGTGACTGGGCAATTCTGAACGCGCTGGTAAACACAGCATCGGGAGCAAGCTGGGTGTCTGTGCATCACGGCGGCGGTGTCGGAATGGGGTATTCACTCCATGCCGGTATGGTCGTAGTGGCAGATGGAACAAAAGAGGCGGAGGAAAGATTGTCCCGCGTACTGAACAGCGATCCGGGAATGGGCGTCATTCGCCATGCCGATGCCGGCTACGAGTTGGCGGTGGAAACTGCGAAAAAACATGGGGTACGTGTACCGATGCTGGGAATCTGATTATGTAAGCCATTACCCAAGACCGCCCGAAGGATTCTTCGGGCAGCTTGGTTTTAAGGAGGAGCCAATGGTTCAACAGCAGATTGATTTGCTCGTTTACAATATTGGATGTTTAATAACGATGCAGGGCAAACCCGGACCTAGAAAGGGAAAGGAAATGTCAGAGGTTTCCTGCATCGAGAAGGGTGCCGTCGCAATCAAGGACGGAAAGGTATTTCTAGCTGGTCGTGAACATGATGTTCGCCTTCAATTGGCCGGTATGCTGATCAAGGAAGAATTGGATGCCGAAAACAGATTGGTCACACCCGGTCTGATCGATCCGCATACACACCTGGTCCACGGCGGTTCGCGTGAAAATGAGCTTGCTTTAAAACTGAAGGGTGTCTCATATCTGGAGATCCTCGCACAGGGTGGCGGGATTCTCAGTACGGTAAAAGCGACAAGGCAGGCAACGGAGGAGGAACTGTACCAAAAAGCGCGCAAAAGCCTTGATACGATGCTGTTTTATGGAGCGACAACCGTTGAAGCGAAAAGCGGGTATGGCCTCACCTTGGATGATGAGTTAAAGCAGCTTCGGGTTGCCAAACGATTAGATGAGACTCACCCCGTAGACCTTGTCTCCACCTTTATGGGAGCCCATGCTGTACCACTAGAGTACAAAGGGCGATCTTCTGAATTTGTTCAGCTTGTGATCGAGCAAATGCTGCCGAATGTAAAAGAAGAAGGACTTGCTGAATTTTGCGATGTGTTTTGCGAACACGGTGTGTTTACCGTCGAAGAATCACGTCGAATCTTATCGGCTGCGAAAGAGATGGGCTTCGGAATAAAAATTCACGCGGATGAAATCGAGCCGATGGGCGGTGCAGAGCTTGCCGGCGAGTTGGGCTGCATATCTGCCGAACATTTGCTGGCAGCATCCGATGAAGGGTTTGAGGCGATGAAGAAGTCAGGTGTTATCGCGGTTTGTCTCCCTGCTACTTCGTTTAATCTACGGTTAAATACACACGCACGCGCCCGAAGGATGATCGAAATGGGAGTGCCCGTTGCTTTATCAACCGATTACAATCCTGGCAGTTCTCCGACTGAATCTTTACAAATGGTAATGACATTAGGCTGTCTCAATCTGGGGATGACTCCAGAAGAGGTGTTAACAGCCATGACGATCAATGCTGCCTATGCAATCGGCAGAGGTGAACAAGTCGGAAGCCTTGAACCTCATAAAAACGCCGATTTAGTGATTTTTGAGGCTCCAAATTTGGCTTATCTGCCTTACCACTTTGGCATCAACCATGTGCATACCGTGATAAAAAAAGGAAGAGTCGTCGTTTCAGAAGGCCGACTGGTCTAAGAGCAAAAATCATCCGCTTGGCGACACAACTTAAATATGACCGGTTCTGAACGCTTCAAGCGGAGGAAGCCCTTGATCTTCAGGCGAATGAACTTGCATTTGATGAGGTTCGGCTCGATTTGCTGGGGGAAAAATACTATCTGATCTTTCAGCGGGACGTGCAGATTGAGCTTTCGGAGCAGTTGGCAAGACTGCTTCGGCTTTTGATGGAACAGATGCGGCCTGTTTCCCGGCAAACGATCAAAGACCGCCTTTTTCCTGATTCCAGAAGCGATTCGGTTGTCCGCCGAACGGCTTGGCGACATTGAATTAGCCATCGTAGTGGACCGAAGAGGAAATCGGGATATTGTCACTTCCTATGCCGATGTACAGCCCTTCTGTCACCCCTCTGTGGGCCAATTCTTTGAAGAAGCCGGCCGTCTGTGCGGAATGCCGGACTGGAAGGCAGTCAGCGGCGGAATTAGTGACGCGTGCACATTTGCGTCTTATGGAATCAACAGCGTGAATTTGTCGGCGGGATTTCAGTACGAGCATACCTGGGACGAATTTGTAAGCATCACCTCTTGCAAAGAGACGGTTCGGTTGATCGCAACGGCACTTGACATGGCGGGGAAAAGCGGAGTGCGGGTGCGTACTGGCCCTCCTATCGGAAAATGAACGCCAAGACGACCGATCTGACCGGAATGAAAAGACATGACCTATCTTACGCACAGGTTTTTCCCAAAGTGATGAGCCGTTTTTTACAATGGCTGGAGAAAGAAAAATATACGCTTTACTCATGGGGGCGGCAAGATCAAAAGGTACTGGAGCAGAATTGCAAAGTCCATGACATCGGTGCAAACTGGCTGAAGCCGTACGTGGATCTTCAAAGTACGTTTTCGCAGGCAAACAAACTGGCTCTTTAAGGAATAAAAAACATCGCTTTCCTGCATAGAAATTAGTTGGTCACTGGCTGGCAGATCGGCCTTGGTCCTGAACACCAATGGACTGAGGCTGTTTCGTTTTGCCAGTAGTCATCCCTCACATTTAAGGGTCTTTCGTCAGTACGGAACGGAATAGGCATCTCTTCAACACAGAAAAACCAGCACGCTTCGGCAAATCCGAAAACATGCTGGTTTCAAGTGTTTCCTCAAGCTTTTTGCGCCGTTTGCTTGGCCTTGTATTCCCTCCGTTTGCGGTGCAGGATGGGTTCGGTGTAACCGTTCGGCTGCTCACAACCTTTGAGCACCAGTTCAACAGCCGCCTGGAAGGCCGCGGACTGCTCGAAATCATCAGCCATGGGGGTGTATGCGGGGTCTCCGGCGTTTTGCCGGTCTACCACCTTTGCCATGTTCCTCATGGTCGTGAGGACCTGTTCTTCGCTTACAACTCCGTGACGAAGCCAGTTTGCCATGTGCTGGCTGGAAATGCGCAGGGTAGCCCGGTCTTCCATCAGCCCTACGTTGTGGATATCCGGCACCTTGGAGCAGCCGATCCCCTGCTCTACCCAGCGAACCACATAACCCAGGATGCCTTGGGCGTTGTTGTCCAGCTCCTGCTGGATTTCCTCCGGGGTCCACTGCGGACTCGCAGCGACCGGAATGTCCAGGATGTCATCCCGGTAATCCCGAATCGTTTCCTTCAGTTTATTTTGCACCTCGGTTACATCGATTTGGTGATAATGCAGGGCATGCAAGGTGGCCGCCGTGGGGGAGGGCACCCAGGCCGTATTGCCGCCTGCCTTCAGGTGGCCGCTTTTTTGCTTCAACATTTCTTTCATCAAGTCCGGCATCGCCCACATGCCTTTGCCGATCTGGGCCCGGCCCTGCAAGCCGCACGCGAGTCCTACGCTGACGTTTGACTGTTCGTAACTTTGCAGCCATCTGGTGGTTTTCATCTCGTTTTTGCGAATCATCGGCCCTGCTTCCATGGATGAATGGATTTCGTCGCCAGTTCGGTCGAGGAATCCGGTATTGATAAAAACGATGCGATTCCTTACCTGGTAAATGCAAGCTTTCAGGTTTAACGAGGTGCGGCGCTCCTCATCCATCACGCCGATTTTCAGCGTATGTCGCTTCAAGCCGAGCAGGTCTTCGACGCGGTCAAAGAGTTCATTTGCAAACGCCACTTCTTCAGAGCCGTGCATTTTCGGTTTAACGATATAAATGGAGCCCTTGGCGGAGTTGACAAAGCGGCCGCTCTGCAGCAGATCGTGCATGGCGATCAGGGAAGTGATCACCGCGTCCATGATCCCTTCCGGAACTTCCTGTCCGTCCTGATCCAGGATGGCCTGGCTGGTCATCAAGTGGCCGACGTTTCGAACCAACAGGAGGGAGCGGCCGGGCAGAATCAATTCCTCACCGCTCGGGGACAAGTAGTGCCGGTCGGGATGAAGTGTCCGCGTCACCAGTTCCTTTCCTTTGGAGAACGTTGCCGATAGATCCCCTTTCATCAAGCCCAGCCAGTTGCGGTATACCAATACCTTGTCATCCGCATCGACGGCTGCGACCGAATCCTCGCAGTCCATGATCGTTGTAATTGCCGCCTCCATGAGGATATCTCTTATGCCGGCCGGATCTGTTTTGCCGATCGGATGGCTGCGGTCGATCTGGATTTCAAAGTGCAGCCGATGATTGCGAAGCAGAACAGCCGAAGGATTTGCTGGCTCCCCCGTGTAACCGGCAAGTTGGGAAGCGTCCGCCAGGGATGTTGTCTCGCCGCTGCCGAGGACGACAGACAGCTGTCCGTTGACGATCGAATACTGCACAGCGTCTTTGTGTGAGCCTGCTTGGAGCGGGGCTGATTGATCGAGAAAGTCTTTGGCAAAAGCAATGACTCTCTCCCCGCGAATCGGATTGTACACAGTGCCGCGTTCAGCGCCGTCGTCATCATCGATGGCATCTGTTCCGTACAGGGCATCGTACAGGCTTCCCCAGCGGGCGTTGGCCGCGTTGAGCGCATAACGGGCGTTATTGACAGGAACGACCAGCTGCGGACCGGCCTGAAGCGCGATGGCATCGTCGATTCCCTCTGTTTCAATCTCAAAATCCTCTACGTCCGGCTCAAGATACCCGATTTCCTGCAAAAAGGATTTGTACGTCTCGAGGGTAAAGTTTCCTTTATGCTCCCGAAGCCACTGGTCGATCAAACGCTGCAGCTGGTCCCGCTTGGTTAAAAGGATTTTGTTTTTTGGCGCAAGATCGTGAATCAACTTGTCAAAACCAGACCAGAATGATTCACTGGACAGCCCGGTGCCGGGAAGGGCTTCCGTTTCAATGAACTGATACAGGACGGATGCCACGCGAAGATTCCCGACGGTTACGTAATGTTCCATCTGTTGTCTCCTCCTTCGTTTCTTGTGAAAGGTTGCAGACTTTTTTTCATTGTACATGACGCATCTCTATGTTAAAAATATATATTTAGAAAGAATATTATGCATTTTCGTTATAAAGGTGGATTCCCATGGATATTCGACATCTGGCGTATTTTTCGGAAGTGGCGAAGCATTTAAGCTTCTCAAAAGCTGCCTCTGCTCTGCATATTTCCCAGCCCTCCATCAGCAAGGTGATCAAGAGTATCGAAGAGGAGCTGGGCGTTCCGCTGTTTTATCGTTCAACCAAGCAGTTGGAGTTAACGGATGCAGGAAAAGCGGTACTGGCCAACGCCAAACACGTTCTCGAGTCATTCGACAATCTCACCTCAGAGCTGAATGACATCATGGACATCAAAAAAGGGGAGATCAGAATCGGCATCCCCCCCATCGTCGGAGCAGCGTTTTACTCGAAATTGATCATCCAGTTCAAAGCGCTGTATCCGGCCATCGATATCATCTTAACGGAAGTGGGAACAAAGAAAATCAAGCAGGGAATAGAAGACGGCTCGCTCGATGTCGGTTTGATCTGCAGCTTTCCCGTTCAAAACGACGGCCTGGAAGCGATCAAACTGCTCGAAGACCCGTTAATGCTGCTTGTTCACAGGGATTGTGACCTGGCCGCCAGGCAGATGGTGCATATTACCGACGTAAAAAACGAGCCGCTGATCTTGTACCGCAAAGATTTTTCTCTGCACGACCGGATTTTGGAAGAGTGCAGAAGAAATGGCTTCTCGCCAAAGGTCGTATGTGAAAGCTCTCAAAAAGATTTCCTGATCGAATTAGTCGAGGCAAAATTGGGGGTGACGTTTTTGCCGGAGAAGATTTGCCGGGAGATTTCCAATCAAGAGGTTGTCGCCCTTCCTTTGCAAGGAGCTGAGATCAACCTGGAATTGGGCCTGATCTGGAAAAAAGGCAGGTATCTGCCTTACTGTGTGCGCCGGTTTATCGAATTAACCAAGCAGATGAGCTGATGAAGGCAACCGCTTCGCCCCGAACAGTACAGCGACCGGGGCAGAGGCAGTGGCGATGCTGCCGAGGATGCTGCAACAGGGTAAATAGGTTCCGCTTGACTGCAGACACACATGGGAGCATGCCGCTTCCATGTCGTGTTTTATTACGGGGTCTTTTCGATGCCCAGCTTCTCCATCCGGCGAAGCAGGGTGGCGTGCGGCAGCCGCAGCATGGCGGCGGCCTGGCGGATGCTTTTTGACTGTTTGAGCGCTTCTTCGATCACCTGCTTTTCAAACTGGTCCAGCTGCTGGCGCAAGCCTGCGGAAGAACGCCGGCCCTCTGTACGGATGCCGGATTGCTGAAGATAGGGGGGAAGATCGGATAAGCGGATCAACTCCCCCTCGACCGTTGCATACAGGCCCTCCAGACAGTTGCGCAGTTGACGGATATTGCCGGGCCAGGAGTAATGGAGCAGCGCCTCCCTCGCTTCCGGCGAGAAGCTTTTGATGCCGGTTCCGTAAGCGGCGGCAAACTGCGCGGAAAACCCTTCGAGAAAATCAGGAAGGTCTTCCGGTCGTTCGCGGAGCGGCGGAATGACAAAATGAACCACCTGCAGCCGGTAAAACAAATCTTCGCGGAATTTCCCTTCTTCTACAAGCCGGCTGAGATTCCGGTTGGTGCAGGCGATCACCCGCACGTCGATCGTTTTCGACCAGGAACCGCCGACCCGCCTGATCTCTCGCTCCTGCAGGGCCCGCAGCAGCTTCACTTGCATCAGTGGGGACAATTCGCTGATTTCATCCAGCAGAATGGTTCCCTTGTCCGCCTGTTCGAACATCCCCGGGCTGCCTTCCTTTTTTGCTCCGGTAAACGCTCCGCCTTCGTAGCCGAACAGCTCGGACTCCGCCAGCGCATCGGGAATCGCCCCGCAGTTCAGCCGGATAAACGGCATGCCGGCGCGGGGGCTCTCCTCATGGATCAGCGTGGCGATCACTTCCTTGCCGACGCCTGTTTCGCCCTCGATCAAAACGGTGCATGGGTGAACCGCAACGCGGCGGATCATCGCAAGCGTGTGGGAAAAGCGAGCGTTTTTCGATGTCAGGTGAGCAGGCGGATGATGGGCGTGTGTGGAGAGAAACATAAAGCTCCTTCTTTCTTGAAAAAGATTGGCAGAACTGCAAAATAACCTCATCAAAATGGAAAATCCTAGTGGTTGCAGACGCTTTTTAACCAGCGCTGTTTCGATTGTGGATCAAAAATCGGTTCGAATATGATACAATTACTATGGTAAATTTATCGCGCATTTTCGTCAAATGATTCTTTTTGGTTTATTTTCGAAACAAAACAGTTTGCAGCCTTTTTGAAAAGTCTGTTAAAATGGCTTGTTTCATGCGTTTTTGGTTATTGGCACGATAATTGCATAGTACATTTCTCCCAAGGGGTGTCTTTATGGACGAGAAGGATTTCCAGCGTTATGTTCAGCAATTGATCCAGGAGCAAAATATTCGAACCGTTCGCGTTGCCGTGACAGACAATTCAAACATTCCCAGATCTCGCTTTGTGCCGGCCCGTTTTTTCCTGGAGAAGGTGATGAGGGAGGGACTTACCTTTCCCTCTGCGCTTTATTCCATGGATACGTCCGCCGAGCTGGTTGAGGAGGCCGGCGACGGTTACGCCGGAGGCTATCCCAGTTGGCTGATGAAGCCTGACCTCAGCACGTTTGTCGTTCTGCCCTGGGCCAATCAGACGGCCCGCGTGATCGCCGACCTGTTCGACTGCGCAGGCGAGCCGATCGTGGAATCCCCGCGCTATCAGTTGGAACGGGTGCTTCGGGCATACGAGGAAGAGGGCTTCCGCGTACGCGGCGCCTTCGAATTTGAATTTTTTGTCTATAACAAGATGACGCTGCAGCCGGCCTGGAGCGGCCTTAACTGCTATTCCGACGTGGTCCAGGCGGAAGTGGCGGACATCCTCGAGGACTTGCAACAGGGGCTGAGCGGCATCGGCGCCGGTCCGGAAGTGGCCAACACGGAATACGGCTCGGGACAGTTTGAAGTTACCAACTCTCCCTTTGAGGGCAAAGCGATCGCCGATATGGCCTATTTCTACCGGATGGGAATCAAGGAAATCTTGAGCCAAAAGGGCTGGCAGGCCACTTTTATGAGCAAGCCGGACGAGCGGATGAGCGGGAGCGGCGGCCATTTCCACCTTTCGCTGCTGGATCGGCAGGGACGCAACCTGTTCTACGATCAGCAGTCGCAGGACGGTCTTTCCGCTTTGGCACGCTGGTTTATCGCTGGACAAATCGAGCACGCCGCTGCGGTTTGTGCGCTGTGCAACGGCACGGTGAACAGCTACAAGCGCCTCGTTCCCGGCACGTTTGCCCCCACGCATGCCGCCTGGGGCTACGAGCACCGCAGCGCGATGATCCGGATTCCGTTTGCCAGAGGGGAAGCGGGAACCCATCTGGAAAACCGGCTGCCCGGAGCCGACACCAATCCGTATTTGGCGATGGCGGCGATTCTGCTGGCAGGCCTGGACGGTATCCGGAGGCGGCTGGAACCGCCAGCCGCTGCCGTGGGTGTCGATCTCTACCGCCAGCCTGGCGGCCATCGCCCTTTGCCGGCCAGACTCGATCTTGCTGTGGAAGCGCTCTTGTCCAATGAATGGTTCACCCAATTTTTCGGTTCCCGCTTCATCCGGCACTATGCCTCGCTTCGCCAGAATGAGTGGCAGAGGTATCAGCGCAGCGTGAGCGAGTGGGAGCGAAACGAGTATTTTCATTTGTTTTAGCAAAAACAGGAGGTTGATGAAAGATGAATCGGATAAGCAAAGAGCATCTCATTTATGCCATGTCGCCGGAAAACGAGCCTGCCTTGCGTGTGCCGACGGGCAGCCGGGTGGTGTTTGAAACCTGCGATTGCTTTGAAGACCAGATTACATCCGCCGATATGGACTTCGGCGAGCTGGATTGGAACCGGATTAATCCGGCGACCGGCCCCGTCTATGTGGAAGGAGCCGAACCGGGCGATATCCTTGCCGTCAAGATTGAAAAAATCAACATCGCCAGCCAAGGCGTCATGGTTACCGGCCCCAATCTGGGCGTGATGGGCTTTGACTTTACGCAGAACACCATTCGGATGGTGCCGGTGGAAAACGGCTGCGCGGTGCTTGCCGAAAACCTGAAAGTCCCGATCAATCCGATGATTGGCGTGATCGGTACGGCACCGGCGGGCGGGGCAATCGCCTGCGGTACGCCCGGCGACCACGGCGGCAATCTCGATTGCAAACAAAACCGGGAAGGCACGACGCTGTTTTTGCCGGTCAACGTGCCGGGAGCGCTGTTTGCCCTTGGCGATTTGCATGCCGCCATGGGGGATGGAGAGGTGGCCGTCTGCGGCGTAGAAGTGGCCGGAGAAGTGACGGTGACGCTTGAGGTGATCAAAGGGAAGAAGTGGCCGCTGCCGATGGCGGTAAACAAAGATCACCTGATGACGCTCGCTTCGGAAAAAGAGCTGGACGCAGCCGCAGACCGCGCCGTTGTCAACATGGTCCGGTTCCTGCACGAAGAACTGCAGATGGCAAAAGAACAGGCGACCTTCCTGCTGTCTGCCGCCGGCGATTTGCGCGTATGCCAGATTGTCGATCCGCTCAAGACAGCACGCATGGAGCTGCCGCTTACTTTTGCCAAGGCAGCCGGTTTTGACGCTGATATTTATTTTGTAAAGTAGGGGTGAACAATATGGAAGCACAAACAAAACAGGAAGTCGTTTCCTCTTTTGGGTACAAGCAGGAGCTGCAGCGGTCGCTGACGCTGCGCGACCTGGTCGTCTACGGCATGATTTTCATGGTCCCGATCGCCCCGTTCGGCATTTACGGCTCGGTGGCGCAGGGCTCCGGGGGAATGGTCGCCCTCACCTATCTGATCGGAATGGTCGGGATGATTTTTACCGCGCTCAGCTATGCCCGCATGTCGGAGGCATTTCCGATCGCCGGTTCGGTGTATTCGTACGCGCAGCGGGGAATCAATCCCACCGTTGGCTTCTTTGCCGGCTGGGTGCTGCTGCTTGACTATATCATGGTGCCGTCCCTTTTGTACCTCGTCTCCGCCTCGGCATTGGGGGCGCTGGTACCCTCGGTTCCGGTCTGGGTCTGGCTGATCGTCTTTATCGCGGTGAATACCGTGATCAATATCAGGGGCATCGAATTTACGGCAAAAGCCAATATGATCATTCTCGCCTTTGAACTGATTGTTCTCTTGCTGTTTATCATCGTTGGCTTGACGGCGTTAATCAACGGAGTGGGGGGAGGATTTTCGCTCAAACCGCTCTACGACGCCAACCATTTCAGCATGCCGCTGGTGATGGGGGCGGTTTCCATTGCGGTGCTCAGCTTCCTTGGATTTGACGGAATCAGCACGCTGGCGGAGGAAACGAAAGGTGGCGTCCACACCGTGGGCAAGGCGGCCATAATCGCTTTGTTCGGGGTTGGCGGACTGTTCATCGTGCAAACCTGGATCGCTGCGATGATCTGGCCCGATTTCACCAGTTTTGAAAACGCCGATGTCGCTTTCTACCAGATCGCCGAGCTTGCCGGCGGCCCCTGGCTGAAAAACCTCTGCATTCTCGCCACCGTCATCTCCTGGGGCTTGGCCAACGCGCTTGCCGCCCAAGCCGCCATCTCGCGGATCTTGTACAGCATGGGGCGGGACAAGAACCTGCCGGCTTTCCTCGCCAAGGTTCACCCCCGGTTTAAAACGCCCTACCTCAGCACGGTGCTGGTTGCGGTCATCTCGCTGTTGGTCGGCCTGTTTTTCATGAATCAGCTGGCGGCGCTTACCTCGCTGGTAAACTTCGGGGCGTTGACCGCTTTTCTGCTGCTGCACGTTTCGGTGTTTAACCATTACTTCATCCGCAACAAATCAAGAAATGTGGTCAAACACCTGCTGCTGCCGTTGATTGGCTTTATCATCATCGGCTATGTCTGGTACAGCCTTGATGCGATGTCGAAGGAACTCGGCTTCATCTGGCTGGGAATCGGGTTGGTCTATTATATCTTTTTGAAAATTTCGAAGAGGACGGTTGTGCTGGAATAAGGAAAGACAGCCAACTTCGGGGGGCGTCGGCTGCGGTCGGCGCCCTTTTTCTTCCGGCCGCCATGGAAAAGGGAAACCAGGCTTGCCGGGAACTTTCGATTCACTCCTGCCGCTAGATCATTCGATTTTGCACGGATTCAGCACAACCTTGGCATATTTACGGGCGGAACTCAGGCGTGCCTGCTCTCCGGGAGCGGTCGAAAGCAAAAATACGCAGGCTAAACTGCTCCTGCGCATTTTCAAACCAATCGTATGGTGGGGTATGCAGGCCTCGAACCTGCGACCTGATGATTAAGAGTCAACTGCTCTGCCAACTGAGCTAATACCCCTTTGCTAATTTATCAACATTTTTATTTTAACATTATTCTAGATAAATGAAACAAGCAATTATTGGAATGAACACATCGATTCGCGTTACCTATTTGTCTCTGAGGATGATTCCTTCTTTAACAATAAATAGGTTGCGCCGATGATGAGGGTCGCTCCAATGACGGCGACCATAAATATGACAAAACGTTACGGTGCCGACATTGCGTGAAATCACGAGAGACTGCAGGCATCGTTTTCTGTTAGTCTATGTGCTTTGTTATATTATACCATTTTTTGAGGGAGAATCAGGTCTTACCATTTCGGCAGGAAAAAATGGAGGGGAAAATGGAACAAGTCGGCGGATTTCAAAGCGGTTTTCATGCAAAGAAGGTAAAGCGCGAAGCAGCAAGGTGGCCTCAATTTTTGATATGCCGGCACGATTGTCAGGAGATCATACAACTCGTCTCTCATGTGTCCGGTGAAGTCGAGTTTGAATTGTGCAAGATCGAGGCCGAGCGTATGGCACGTGTTTTGCTGGAGGCGGTGAATGAAAGCGATTCTTGCCTGACATCATGATCAAGGGCTTCATGATCTTTGGCCGGACGATGGATGCGGGCATCAAGCTTGTTCTCGTATGCTCGATCGTGGAATACTTCACCGGCGTGTTTTCCAAACTCTTCGGCGCCTGGGGATTCGATCCCATCATCGCTGATCCGACTGACCAATTCCGGGCCTTGGAGACGGCCGGCTACATCAGGATCATGCTGGCGGGCGCGTTCCCCATGGTGTACCTGCTGCGCAAGTACGCGGCCAAGCCGCTGGAGGCCATCGGCAACAAAATGGGCCTCAGCCCTACGGGAAGCGCGGGCCTGCTGGCCACGATCGCCAACATCCTGGCCATGTTCCGGCTGGTGCGCTCGATGCCTCCGAAGGACAAGGTCATCAATATCGCCTTTGGCGTCTGTGCGGCCTTCCTTCTGGGTGATCACTTGTCGTTTTCGGCCAACTTCCAGCCCAATATTATCCTGCCGCTGATCATCGGAAAGTTCGGAACCGGCGTCATCTCCATCGTACTGACTTACTGGCTGTCTGTCCCGAAAGCGTTAGGGCTGGAAAAGCTGGACCGTCAGAGTGGCACGATCGGAGCGGAGGAATACCTGGAAGAGGCCAGGCGGGAAGCGGCTGCTGCGAAAGAGTAGTTTGGCGAACGGCATTTGGATAAAAATACACGAAGTCAAAAAGGACTCGGGGCGCTTACATTTTATCCCCTTTTGTAAACAGTAAAAGAAAGACATTTACTGCTTTACTTGAAGGGGATTTTTGCATGGGAAAACGATATAGAAGAGGGTTGCAACTTGTACGGATGTGCGGAGCCGATCCCATTTTTTCTATACGACCATGTTCTCCAAAGCAAAGGACGCGGGGTAATTGCCTTTTCCCCGCGTTTTCTCTAACCTTTTACAAATACGGTCTTGATTGCAGTGAAAAATTCGATCGCCGCCTGTCCTTGTTCACGAGAGTGGGAACTTGACTGTTTCATGCCGCCGAACGGTGCCTGCAGTTCAACCCCGGCGCTTTCGGCGTTGATGCGGATGAGTCCGGCGTCCATTTCCCGGATGAAGGAAAGCATATGGCCGATGTCGCGCGTGAAGATGGAGGCGCTAAGGCCGAAGCGGGAATCGTTGGCGATCGCAAGCGCCTCTTCGATGGTGTCCGCCGGAATCAAGGCCAGCACCGGCCCGAAAATCTCCTCCTGGGCAATCGTCATGTTGGGGGTTACCTGCTCAAAGATCGCCGGCTCCACATAAAATCCATCTGCAAGGCCGGGAGAATCCAGCCGTTTGCCGCCGTACAAGAGTGACGCTCCTTCGGCCAGCCCTTTCTCGATGTAGCCGAGCACGGTCTGCATCTGCCGTTCGCTCGCACACGGTCCCATCCAGGTGTCGGGGGAGAGCCCGTCTCCGATTTGCAAGGAACGCACCCGGGAAAGCAGTTTTTCCTTGAAGGCATCGTATACCGCCCGCTGCACGATCACCCGGCTGGTGGCGGTGCATTTTTGGCCGGTGGAACGCAGCCCGCCGCTGACGGTTGCTTCCACAGCCAAATCAAGGTCGGCATCGGCAGCGACGATCACCGGATTCTTGCCGCCCATTTCCAGCTGGTATTTGGCGCCGCGGGCAAATGCTCCCTGTCCCACCTGCTTGCCCACCTCATCGGAACCGGTAAAGGTGATCGCGGCGATGCCGGGGTGGTTCACGATGCCTGTTCCGATGGCGGAGCCCGGACCTGTGACCATGTTGATGACTCCTGCCGGCAGCCCGGCTTCAGCTGCGCATTCCATCAATTTGGCCGCCGTGACGGCTGTCTCCTGGGCTGGCTTGAACACGACGGTATTTCCGTAGACGATCGCCGGAGCGATCTTCCAGATCGGGATGGCGACGGGAAAATTCCAGGGCGTGATCACGCCGACCACGCCGAGCGGCACCCGGCTGGTAAACATCAGCGCCTCGCTGTCGGAAGAGGGGATCACCTCTCCGACCCTGCGCATTCCTTCGCCGGCATAGTAGCGAAGGATGGCCACACCCCGGGCAGTCTCACCTTTTGCCTCAGGGAGCGTCTTGCCCATTTCGCGGGTCATCGTCTCGGCAATCTCGTCCAGGCGCCTCTCGAGGGCGTTCGCCAGTTTGTAGAGGTATTCGCCCCGGGCCGGGCCAGACAGCTTTCGCCAGGTGGACTGGGCCAACCGGGCAGCTTCTACGGCCTGGTTCAGGTCGTCTGCGGTCGATTTTTGCACGTATCCGACCACTTCGTGCCGGTTGGCCGGATTGATGCTCGCTTCCACCTGATTGGACGGGGAGGCACACCATTCCCCGCCAATGTAGTTGAGATAGGTTTTTGCTGCTGCATCTGTCCTCATCATTCCATCCTCCTCGCTAAATTTTCTTATCGGATTGGTACAGCCGGCTTAGAAAGTGGGGCCGATCCGCCAAATCCCGAAGTCGTGCTGTTTCAGGATTTCTGCCTTGGTCAGCTTGCCGGAACACACTTGCAGCATCTCGTCGAACAGGCGCTGGCCCACTGACTGGAGCGTTTCCTTGCCTTCGATGATCGTGCCTGCATTCAGATCGATGTTGTCCCCCATTTTTCCAAAGATGGCCGTGTTGGTGGCGATCTTGATGACGGGGGCGATCGGCGAGCCGGTCGGCGTTGCGCGGCCGGTGGTGAACAGGACCACCTGGGCCCCGCCGGCAACCATTCCGGTGAGCTGTTCGATGTCGTGGCCCGGTGTATCCATCCAGACCAGCCCTTTTTGGGTAGGCCTCTCTGCGTAGTTGATGAGTTCCAGCAGCGGGCGGGTTCCTGCCTTGTTGGCTGCGCCGAGCGATTTTTCTTCCAGTGAGCTGAGGCCGCCGCGGATGTTGCCGGGACTGGGGTTGCCCGTGCGGATATCCACGCCCATCTGAATCGAGCGCTGTTCCATGGCGTGAATCACTTCATAGACGCGCTTTGCCACATGGTCGTTGACGGCCCGATTCGCGAGCAAATGCTCCGCCCCGATCAACTCTGTCGTTTCCGCCAGAATGGACGTTCCGCCGCCGTCCACGATCATGTCGCTGACGACGCCGACAGCCGGATTGGCGGACAGGCCGGAACAGGCGTCCGAACCGCCGCATTCCGTGCCGACGATCAATTCGCCAAGATCGCAGGGCTCCCGCCGCAAGAGGGAAGCGTCCTGCACCATTTGCGCGGCGATTTTCGCTCCTTGTGCGATGGCCATAAGCGTGCCGCCGTGATCCTGAATGGAGACCACCTCCACCGGCTTGCCTGTTTTGGTGATTTCCCCGGCTACGCTGCGGGCCTGATGAGTTTCGCAGCCAAGGCCCAGGACGACGACGCCATACACATTGGGATTGGCTCCCATCCCGACGTAGGTGCGGAAGGTCTGCTCAAAATCGACCCCCACCTGTGCACAGCCGTGCTGGTGAATAAATGAAACCGTGCCGCTGACCAATTCGGTAATCTGCCGGGCCGCCTGGGTCGCACACGTGATCGTAGGCAAAATCAGGACGTGGTTGCGAACGCCGACCCGCCCATCAGGACGGCGATGCCCCAAAATGCAGGCGTTTGCTTCGATTCATGATTCATGGCTGATCTTGTCTCCTCTCCCGCGTTTCCCCTCCAGGTTGTGCACATGCATGTGCTGGCCAGGGGTGATATCGCGTACGGCTACTCCGATGACCTCTCCGTACTTCACGATGTCCTCGCCGCCGCGAATGGGCCGGACGGCAAACTTGTGTCCGAATTCGATGGCTTCCAAAAGCGTAACGCTGTGCCGAACATCCTGGCATGCGACGGTTACGACGCTTCCTTTCGGGATCGACTCAAGAGCGGTTGCCACGTTGTCGTTTGGCTGCATCATGATGGCCCGATAGGTCATAAGATGAGGCCCCTCCTTTTGCTCGCGATCTTTAGGGTTTTCCGGTACAGAGAATTTCGTTTTATAATGCAGAACAATGTTAAACAATATCGGATAAATACAAGCCACCCTTATGATAGAGCAGGAAAAGCGGGATTTGCAATAGTTTTTTGAATACAATTATTTTTTTGAAATAACCCGTTGCCTGATGGAAAAATGCTGTGGTAAGATGTGGGTATTCAAAATAATAAACCAGGTTTATTATACTAAACCAACAGTCTTGATACGAAAGGCGCTGTTCATCATGGAAAAGAAATACTGGGTACCTGCGTTGGAGCGGGCGAATGACATCCTTCAGCTGCTTGCGTCGGAGCCGTCCCAGTTGAAGCTGATCGACTTGGCCCACGCTCTCTCCATCAACAAAAGCTCCATGTTCTCCCTCTTGCATACGCTGGAGACGCTTGGCTTTGTGGTGAAGGAAAAAGGCGGTACCTATTCGCTTGGCCCGACCATTGGAGCGCTTTCCGCGGCCTACTTTCGCCAGTTCCACATTTTGCAAGCGTTTTATGCCGAGGCTCCGGCTTCGGTGCGGCAGGTGCAGGAGACCGTACAGCTTTCCGTGCGAAATGGGCGGGATATCATCTATTTGGCCAAGGAAGAGAGCCTCGGACCGCTCCGGGTAGCGACAGATGCGGGCATGAGGTTTCCGGCTTACGCGACGGCCATGGGAAAAGTGCAGCTTTCCGCCCTCGATTATTCCGAATTGAAAGCGCTCTATCCCGAGTATCATCTGGAGCCGAAGACCCCCTGGACGGTTGGCGACGTGGACCAGTTGTGGGAGCAGCTGCAGGCGATGAAAGCAGCAGGCTATGGAAGCGAACAGCAGGAGGCTGTCACCGGATTTTTTTGCATTGCGGCTCCGGTGTACAACCATGAAGGCCAAATGATCGCTTCCGTCAGTTTTACCATGTTGGAAAATGCGTGGAAGGAAAAGGCGGACCTGGCCAAAGCAGAAATCGTCGATTTGGGCAAACGGCTCTCAAGGCGGGCCGGTCACGTTTTTTCCCCATGATCATCAAAAAGGAAAGAGGCGGTTTTCATGAGACTAGAGGGAAAAGTGGCCTTGATCACCGGTGCCGGTTCCGGTATCGGGAAGAGCACCGCACTGCTGTTTGCCAGTGAGGGGGCGACGGTGGCGGTAAACGACGTCTGCCGCGAGAGCGGTATGGAAACGGTGGAGGAGATCTGCCGGACCGGCGGCAAGGCTGTTTTTTTGCCGGCGGACGTCACTTCCGAAACAGAAGTGGCGGAAATGGTGCAAAAAGCGCTTCAGACCTTAGGGCACATCGATGTCCTGTTCAATAACGCGGGGATCTCCGGCGTCGGAGCCATTCATGAAACCAGCGAAGAGCTGTGGGACAGGGTCGTTGCCGTCAACTTGAAGGGGGTCTTTTTGCCGAGCAAGCACATCTTGCCCCACATGATGGAGCGAAAGTCAGGCTGCATTATCAACATGTCCTCCTGCATCGCGGAGATCGGGTTGATGCGGCGGGCCGTCTACTCGGCCACCAAAGGGGCGGTACTGGCCTTGACCAAATCCATGCAGGTGGATTACGCGCCGTACAACATTCGGGTAAATGCGCTGCTGCCGGGAACGATATTGACGCCGTTTGTGGAGAACTATCTGAAATCGTCATACGACGACCCCGAGGAAGCGCTGTCCACGATCAAAAAACGGCAGCTCAGCGGCGAACTGGGCCGGCCTGAAGACGTAGCGAAGGCTGCCCTGTTTCTCGCGTCAGACGAGTCGCGCTTCATGATGGGGGCGCCGCTGTACATCGACGGGGGCGTCGTATTTGGCAAAATGGCATAAAAAAGGGAGGAATCGATGATGAAACTGCTCAACTTTTATCTGCAAGAAGAATGGAGACTGGGAGTGAAAACGGAACGGGGCGTCCTGGATGTGACCGCCTCCGCCAAGCGGCACGGACTGGAAACAGCGGACCTGCCCCAATCGGTCGGACAGTTTTTGCGGGGGGGAGACGAGGCGTTTGCGGCCTTGTCCGCCCATGTCCGGCGCATGGAGCAGGAAGGGGAAGCGGAGCTGTTCCTGGATGAATCGGCTTTGAAGCTCGGACCGTGCGTACCGGAGCCCGGAAAAATCATCTGCGTCGGGTTGAACTACAAGAAACACGCAGAAGAATCGAACATGCCGGTGCCGGAGTACCCCGTGCTGTTCAACAAGTTTGCCAACTCGCTGGCTGCCCATGGCGAGGAAATTGAACTGCCTCCCGAGTCCGCACAGGTAGACTACGAGGCGGAGCTGGGAATCGTCATCGGGAAACCAGCGAAGCGCGTCAGCCGGGAACAGGCTCTCTCCCACGTCGCAGGCTATTGCAATGTGAACGACATCTCGGCGCGGGACCTGCAGACGCGGACCAGCCAGTGGCTGCTGGGAAAATGCTGCGACGGATTCAGTCCGCTCGGTCCCTGGCTGGTGACTGCCGACGAAGTGGGCAATCCCAACGAATTGGAGATCAAGTCGATCGTCAACGGCCAGGTTCGGCAGCATTCCAACACGGCCGACATGATCTTCCCCTGCGATGAAATCGTCCACTACATTTCCCAGTACATGACATTGATGCCAGGCGACGTGATTCTCACCGGCACTCCAGAGGGCGTGATCCTCGGGTACCCCAAGGACAAGCAGGTGTGGCTGAAGGACGGCGATGTGGTCGAGATTGAGATCGAGGGGCTGGGACGGCTGGCCAACGTGATGAGGGAAAAAAGGGGGAACGCAGGATGATGAAAAAGAAGAGCGTTTTCATGGCACTGCGCCAGTGCCGCCCTGCTGCTTGGGGCATGCGGGGAGGCGCCGGTCAGCCGGCTGCCTCCGGCGGGACAAATCAGGAGAAAGACTCGACCTGTGTGGTGAAAATCTCTTACGAAAACCAACCGGGTGAGCCGATCGATCTGGCGGCCAATGAGTGGAAAAGGATCGCCGAGGAAAAGAGCGGCGGCAAGCTGAAGCTGGAAGAGTTCTTAAAGGGAATGCTCCCCTTGTACGTCGTACTCCTTCTGCTGCTTGTGATCATAACGTATGTTCCGGCTGTATCACTTTGGCTGCCCAATCTGTTGATGTAAGCAGACGCTGCGACCAGCTGAGACAGTCTACCGAGACAAAGCTGGAAGGGCCACCGTGCCCTCTGGCGGAGAAATCCGTCGGGGGCATGGTTGTTTTTTTGACAGAACACTTGTTCTCTGACAAGTTCTGTCCGTTCAAATGGTACAGTAAAAAGAAATGAGAGGAACAGATGGCGTTTGCGATCGTCCGGTTTGTGCTGAAGCAACAGATTGAGCAATGGCATGTGGTATAGGTCAATGGTCAGATGCGGGAGAGTTTTTACTTTGGAACGGGGAAAAATATTTCCGTATTTCTTGTTTTAATATTGTTTCATGTGATAAATAGATACGCAACCGATGGAGCAGTACTGGGTTTTGGCATTTTTGCAGGAATTTTTATGAGACAGGGTGTAATAAGGCCATGGTAGTCATGGCTACCGGACTGGGAAAGACCTATCTCGCTGCGTTTTTTGCCAAAAACTACCGAAGAGTTCTGTTTGCTGCCCATCGGGAAGAGCTGTTGCGGCAAGCAAGCAAATCCTTTGCAGAAGTGATGCCTGAACGTACCGTAGGGATATATGACGGCCAACACAAAGAAGGGGATGCAGACACTGTTTTTGCGTCCATTTTAACATTGAGCATGAAGAAGCATCTGGAGAGTTTTGAACCGGATGCATTTGATCTGGTGATCATCGATGAGTTCAATCATGCCGCAGCTTCGACGTACAGGCGGGTGCTGAATAATTTTCAGCCAGCTTTTCTTTTGGGCATCACCGCGACGCCGACTCGTACCGACGGAAAAGATATTTACGCTATTTGCGAGGGGAACGTTGTCTATCAGATTGACTTTATCGAGGCCGTACAGCGCGGATGGCTTGCTCCTTTCCATTATTATGGGATCTACGATGATACGGATTATTCGCAGGTAAAATGGGTGGGAACCCGTTATGATGAAGAAGAACTGTTACTGTCCCAGCAAAAGGCACATTGGAGTTGATCTTTACAGTTGATCTGTTTAATGAAGGGACAGATATTCCCTCCGTTGAAACCCTCCTTTTTGTAAGGCCGACGGAGTCGCTTACCATTTTTACACAGCAGCTCGGGCGGGGATTGCGCCTGCATCCTGAGAAGCGACATTGTACAATTATCGATTTAGTCGGAAATTATCGCAACGCTGATCTAAAAATGAGCCTGTTTGATACGACAGAGCGGCCCGTCAAGGCTCACGGTTTTGCTGCCCCAATCGTCCCGGAGAATTTTCAGATTCACCTTGACGTCGGGGTCGTCAACCTGCTTCAAGAGCTGGCTGCCAAAAAGCACCCGCGAAAAGAAAGGCTTTTGTCCGCCTACCTGGAAGTAAAGCGTGATCTTGGCAGAGTGCCTACCTACCTGGATCTTCACCTCCACGGGAGGGAAAACAGCAGAGAATACAGGCAGGAGTTTGCATCTTACGTTCGCTTTCTCCATTGGGCTGATCAGTTAAACGACGAGGAGAAGGAAGCTTTTAACAAGTATGAAGCTTGGATAAATGAAGTTGAAGGTACGGGAATGACCAAAAGCTGTAAGATGGTTTTGCTCTTATCCATGCTTAAACGCGGAGAAGAAGACTGGCACAAACCCATAACTTCGCAGGAAGCAGCTCCCTTTTTTCATCGCTATATGGTGGAGAAAGAATATCGAAAGAAGATCGATTTCTCGGATAAATCCTCCCAAGCGCTCTGGGAGTACAATGAAGCGAAGATGAGCAGACTCATCGCGGAAATGCCGATGTCAAAGTGGAGCGGAAGTTCGAAGGGAATTGTCTCTTTCAAGAATCATGTTTTTTCGCTCAATTTAGAGATAGATGTTGCGAACAGCTCTGTATTGTACAGATGGACAAAAGATATCTGCCTTTATCGATTGCATGTGTATTTTGAGAGGAAAAATATAGAAAGTGAATGATAGTACCCTGCTACGCTAAGCGCCCCTGTCCGCCGCTTAGCGTTTTTTCAGTTGACATATACATATAATTCATAGTTGACTCATCGGATTAATCATATTAAACTATGATCACATTCGAACCAAGCCCAGCTGCCGGCCTGCATTTTGGCTGCGGGGCATCGTGGACGAGGGGGAAGGAGCGTATGCCATGAAGATTGCCATGTATTACGGGCCGGAGGATGTGAGGATCGAGGAACGACCGTCTCCGGTTCCCGGCGCGGGTGAAATCGTTGTGCAAAATCGGGTAACCCTGACTTGCGGAACGGATGTCAAGACTTTTTTTCGCGGTCACCCCTATTGGACGCCGCCTGCGCCGTTTGGACATGAATCGGCCGGCGTAGTGATCGCGGCTGGCGAAGGCGCCCCCTTTGCTGTCGGGGACCGTGTCGTCGCCCACAATTCCGCCCCGTGCGGCACATGCTATTTTTGCAAGCAAGGGCAGCACTCGCTGTGCGATCGGCTTACCTTTAACCTGGGGGCGTTTGCCGAGATTCAAAAAATTCCGGCAGTGATCGTCAGCCAAAATACCTTCCTCATCCCTCCGGAGGTGTCCTGTAAAGATGCCGCTTTGACAGAGCCTTTTGCCTGCGCTCTCTACGGCATCGAGCAGTCGGAGATCAAACTTGGCGACACGGTCGTGGTCAACGGTGCAGGGCCGATCGGTTTGATGCTGATTCGTCTGGCGGTGCTGCGGGGAGCCCGTGTCATCGCAACGGATTTGCATCCGATGCGGCTGGAGCTGGCGCGAAAACTGGGGGCAGCGGTGACGATCGACATTCGCGACGTTTCCGATCAGGTCCAAGCCGTGAAAGCGTACACGGAAGAGGAGCGGGGAGCGGATGTCGCCATTGAAGCGGCCGGGTTTCCCGAGTTGTGGGAAAAGACCGTCGCAATGGTCAGGAAAGGGGGGATCGCCACCCTGTTTGGCGGGCCCAAGCCGGGGACGACCGTCACTTTTGACACGAAGCTCCTGCACTATTCGCAAATTACGATCAAGGGCGTGTTCCATACGACACCGCGCCACGTGAAGGCGGCCTTTGACCTGATCTGCCGGGGCGTCATCTCCGCAGTAGATTTCGTCAATGAAGAGTATCGGCTGCAGGAGATCGAGCAGGCGATCCGCACTCACGCGCAGGGCCTGGCGATCAAAAATGCCATCGTGTATCCATAGTTTTCCAAAAAAATAGAAAAGGATGATCCAGCATGAGAACCATTCAAATTTTGACGGTCTGCGGTTCCGGTACCGTCAGTTCGACCATGGTCGCGCAAAAGTTAAAAGAGGCGCTGGCGGCGGAAGGGATCAAAATCGCCACCACGGAAGTAAAGCCGACCCAAGTCGTCAGCCATGTGGAACAAGGGAGCTACGATTTCGTCGTCAACACCACTCCCGTTCCCGACAACATCCCCATCCCGGTCATCAACGGCGTCGGTTTTCTGACGGGACTGGAGGAAGAGGAGTTTCTCGAAGAAGTACGCAGCGTGATCGCGCAAATTCAGGAGCGCGAAGCCAACTAATTCACAGCCCTGAGAGGAGTCAACCCGTATGTTTCTGCAGACGTTAAAGGATATTTTTGACACGTTTGGCGCTCCCGTTTTTGTCCCGGTCGTCATCTTTATCATTTCGCTGGCGATGAAAGTGGAAGTCAAAAAAGCTCTCTATTCCGCGCTTTATGCCGGGATCGGTCTGTTTGGCTTCAACCTGTTGACCAATGCCTTTATTCCGATTATCATGCCGGTTGTCCAAAATATGGTCAAAAGCACCGGGGTCAGCCTTCCCGTCTTTGACATCGGTTGGCAGGCCACGGCCATCGTCGCCTACTCCACGCGGGTAGGCATGATCTTCCTCGGGCTTGCACTCGTGCTGCAAATCTTCCTGTTTGCGATCAAGTGGACGAATGTCTTTCAGCCGGGGGATTTGTGGAACAATTACTCCTACATGGTCTGGGGGTCGATGGTTTACCTGATTACCGACAGCATGTTCCTGGCGATTGCCTGCATGATCGTGCTGAACCTGTACAGCCTGCTCTTTTCCGAATTGTTTGCGAAGAGGTGGTCGACGTACTTTCAGTATCCGCGCGTTACGATCGTCCAGCTTCATCACGTGGGCAGCATTCCCTTCGCCATCGCCCTCAACTGGGTGCTGAACAAGCTGGGCGCCAGCAAAATCAACCTGAGTCCGGACGCCCTGCAAAAGCGGCTGGGCATTTTCGGAGAGCCGATCTCCCTGGGCTTGATTCTGGGCCTCTTGCTCGGGCTCTTGGGCAATCTGACGAGCCTGGGCCAACTGGCCTCCTGGGGCCAGATCGCCACAGTCGGGATTGCGACCAGCGCGATCATGGTGATCTTTCCGAAGGTATCCAGCATTTTTGCCCAGGCGTTCCTGCCGCTGACGGAGACGGCCAAGAAAAATCTGAAGAAGTCCAACAGCAAATCTGGCGACAAATCAAGGGAGTGGTATCTGGGCGTAAATGACGCGATGGGGTACGGGGAGACGGCTACGCTGACCTCCGGCATCCTGCTCATCCCGATCATGGTCGTCCTGGCGCTGATCCTGCCGGGAAATGAAGTCCTGCCGCTCGTCGACTTGATCGCGCTGCCCTTCATGATCCAGGGTATCGTCGCGATTACCAACGGCAACATTTTCAAATCCGTCATCATCGGGGCCATTTGGTTCAGCCTGGGGCTGTACGCGGCTACTTATACCGCGCCCCTGTTTACGGAAGTGGCAAAAGGGGTCGGCGTCACCATCCCGGCGGAAACCCTGCTCATCACCAGTTTCGGCATTTTGACCTCGCCGGTAACGGCACTGATTTTCCTCGCCTTTTTATCGCAATCCTGGCTGTGGATTGGCGTTGTTCTGGCGATATACGCCGTCGCTTACGTGCTGTTCAAGAAAAAGAAAGCGGCGATCGTGGACTATCTGGAGCGCAGCGCATTATACGGCAGCACTCCGGAGAAACAGCCGAACCATGAGCAGGCTCCGCAGGTCGGATGAGGACCCGCGTCGCCAGGCGACCGCATGTACGGGCAAGTCTGGGTGCAGGCCAAACCAGGTGATGTGCCAACGAGGAGGTTGATTGCGATGTTACGTCCCGAATTCGTCGTGCTGAATTCGAAAGCAGCCAGCGCAGAAGAAGTGATCAAGCAGTTGAGCGATTTGTTCCTGGCCAACGATACGGTCAAGGAGAGCTATTACGAAGCGGTGGTGGAACGTGAAAAGCAGTACCCTACCGGACTGCCGAGCAAAGAAGTGTTTATCGCGATTCCCCACACAGACAGCAGCCATGTCAAGGAGTCGAGCATAGCCATCGCCACGCTGGAACACCCGGTAACCTTTGGCCTGATGGGGGATGCCGAGAAGAAACTGGATGTCGGGCTGGTCATGCTACTGGCGATTGCCGATCCGCAAAAACAGCTTGACTTATTGAAAGACATCATGGGCGTGCTGTCGAATGGCTCCCTTTTAAAAAGCATCAAAGAAGCGTCAACCGCTGATCAGGTTGTCGCGCTACTGCAGACAAGCATAGGCTAGCGCAAAGAGCAGGCGCTCAGCGGCCCCATTCCACCCGGACAAACTCCCGGCAGGTTACAGGAGAGTCAGGGGGAATGGGGCCGTTTTATCTGACCGTGGCGAATTATGTAAAAATAACTACTATATTGACAAGAGGTTCAACTCAAAGTATTCTATGAGTAACCGGTTACACATCAAACACCCTAGAAATATACCTTTTTTATTATGGCGTGTGTAACCGGTTACACATTTTGGTGGTGAGTGAGTATGGCGGCAACAATCCGGGATGTGGCGAAGCTTGCCGGGGTTTCGGTCGCGACTGTTTCACGGGTGATGAACCGGAAGGGATATGTGAACAGCGAAACGGAGAAGAAAGTGAAAAAGGCGATGAAACAGCTTCAGTTCGAGCCAAACCACGTGGCCAGAGGACTGGCGGGCAAACAAACCAAGACGATTGCCTTGATCCTCCCCGATATCACCAACCCGTTTTTTCCGGGATTGGCCAGGGGCGTGGAAGATGTAGCAAAGCAGAATGGTTTTACCGTCATCTTGTGCAACTCAGACGATCTGGGAGTAAAAGAGAGAGCCTATATCGAGGTGTTGAAGCAGAAGTACGTAGACGGCATCATCTTTGCCACCCATAATCTGCTCCCGGAAGATATCGAGCGGATGGAGGAATTCGGGATTCCCTTTGTCGTCTTAGACAGGGCGCCGATGACGGGGTCTGGCTGCATCATCCGGGTGAACAACTTCGGCGGAGCGAAAGCGGCCGTGCAGCACTTGATCGATGTCGGCTGCAAAAAAATCGCTCACGTGTACGGCCCCCAGGAGCTGATTACGGCAAGAGAGAGGCTGGCCGGATATGAGGAAGCCGCCAAGGCATACCCCTGGTATACACCCACGCTGCTGGCTCCCGGCTATTTCACCCTCGAAGGAGGACTGAAGGCAGTAGAGGAGCTCCTCGGCAGGCATCCTGACATCGATGGGATTTTCGCCGGCAATGATTTGATGGCCGTCGGGGTGTTGAAGGGCTTGTACAAAAAGGGCATTTCCGTACCCGATCAGGTAGCTGTTTGCGGTTTTGACGGAGTGAACCTGTCGGAAATCACCCAGCCGGAGCTGTCTACCGTTGCCCAGCCTATTTACCAGATGGGTGAACTCGCCGCAGACAAGCTGATTGAGAGAATCAACCATTCCAGCAGCCAACGTGAAGTGATAGAGCTGGATGTCTCGCTCATCGTCAGGGAATCTACGAAAAAATGCCGATGATACACACAAAAAAAGGAGTACTGGAAGAGTGAGGCCAAAAATCGTCGTTATCGGAAGTTTAAATATGGATCTGGTTGTCCAAGCATCACGTCCCCCCGCTGCGGGTGAGACGATCCTGGGCGAGGGCATGCAGTTTGTTCCGGGAGGGAAAGGGGCCAATCAAGCGGTGGCACTAGCCCGGCTCGGAGCCGAAGTCGCGCTGATTGGCAGTGTCGGCAAGGACTTCTTTGCCAGCG
Source organism: Brevibacillus massiliensis (assembly GCF_000311785.1). Classification (GTDB taxonomy): domain Bacteria; phylum Bacillota; class Bacilli; order Brevibacillales; family Brevibacillaceae; genus Brevibacillus_C; species Brevibacillus_C massiliensis. The sequence continues at coordinate 51,372 of NZ_HE978549.1, read as the reverse complement.
AACTGCTGTTTTCGCTCGGGACCGCAGGCGTCGACCGGACGGGTGTGAAGGAAGTCGAAACGAGCGGCACGGGGGCGGCATTCATCTTGTTGGCCGAAGGAGAGAACAGCATTATCGTCGTCCCAGGGGCGAACGCCTGCTGTACACCGGCTGATATCGACGCCCATATGAAGCTGATCCAAAACGCGGATATCGTCCTTTTGCAAATGGAAATTCCGCTGGAAACCGTTTCCTACGCTACGCAGGCGGCAAAGCGATTGGGCAAGACGGTCATCTTAAACCCTGCTCCGGCGCAAAAACTGCCGGATGAATTGCTGGCATGCATTGACTACCTGACGCCGAACGAGACGGAGCTGGTAATTCTGGCAGATGGACAAGCAGGCCTGGAGGAAGGAATTGACACGCTGCTCGCTTCGGGAGTGCGGCATGTCATCACCACACTTGGCGCGCAGGGCGTGGCCAGCAAACAGCGGGGGCAGCAGCTTGAGCGCATTCCCGGCTACCGCGTCCCGGTAGTCGATACCACCGGTGCCGGAGACGCATTTAACGCCGGCCTTGCGTATGCGCTTGGCTTGGGGAAACCGCCTGGCGAAGCGATCTCCTTCGCCAATAAAGTAGCGGCTGTCGCCGTTGGCAGGTTTGGCGCCCAATTGGGCATGCCGACGCTCGAAGAGGTTGTCCGCTTTTCAGAATCCTGCGAACAATCCCCATAACATATAACATTTTGGAAAGAGGTGCATGTTTGGTGAAGGTGTTGTTCATTGGTGAATCCTGGGTCATTCATATGATCCACACGAAGGGGTACGACAGTTTTACTTCCACGAAATACGAGGAAGGGGCTACGTATTTGCTCCAGTGTCTGCGGGATTCCGCGATTGACGTTGATTACATGCCGGCACATGAGGTGCAGGTCCGTTTTCCCAAGAAGCTCGAGGAGCTGGAAAAGTATGATGCGATTGTCCTCAGCGACATCGGCAGCAATACGTTCCTTTTGCAAAACCCGACGTTCTACCAAATGGAGATCATCCCCAACAGCCTGGAGCTGATCCGTGAATATGTCGCGGGCGGCGGCGGTTTTCTGATGATTGGCGGCTATCTTTCCTTTATGGGAATTGAAGGAAAGGCCAACTACAAAAACACCGTCCTTGCCGATGTCCTCCCGGTCGAACTGATGGATGCCGATGATCGCGTCGAAAAACCGCAGGGCGTACAGCCGCAAACCGTGCGGGAGCACGCGATCACAGAGGGTCTGGGAAGCTGGCCGCGCTTTCTTGGCTACAACCGGTTTGCGGCCAAGGCAGATGCCGAAGTGCTGGTCAAGATCGAGGAAGATCCGTTTCTCGTCGTCGGCCGCTACGGCAAGGGCAAGACGGCTTGTTTTGCCAGCGATTGCGCACCGCACTGGGGACCCAGGGAGTTTATGGAGTGGCCGCACTATCAAAAGCTGTGGGCCCGCATCCTGGAGCACATCAAGCGGTAAGAGAGGCAAACTAATCGACGGGAAAGAGTGGTGGTACGTGTGCAGGTGAAGGAGATTGTTCGGCAAAACAAGGATGCGTACATCGATTTTTTGTCTGCATTAGTCCAGACGGATACCCAGGTCATCGGGCATGGCGTGCTTGGCGGCAACGAGCGGGCCGGGCAGGAAATCATCCGTCGGAAGCTTCAGCAGATGGGCTTTCAAATCGACGAGTTTTGCGTCGATGACGAGAAAATCAAGAAATACCCCGGCGCCAATCTGGGGCACAAAAACGACGGACGGCCCAATATCGTCGGTGTCCGAAAAGGTACGGGCGGCGGGAAATCGCTGATCTTAAACGGCCATATCGACACGATGCCGTTTGGCGACCGGGAAAAATGGGCGGACGACCCCTTTAGCGGTCAAGTGAAGGGCGACGTGCTCTACGGATTGGGCTCAACGGACATGAAAGCATCCCTGGCCGCCATGGTTCTGGCCGCAGAGGTGATTCAGACCCTGGGCGTCCGGCTCAAAGGGGATCTCATCATCCAATCGGTGGTTGACGAAGAGGGCGGCGGCAACGGTACCCTGGCCTGTGTCGAACGGGGTTACAGGGCGGACGCTGCGATTGTCGGCGAGCCTACGCAATTGCACATTCAGCCGGCTCACATGGGATTTTTGTTCCACGAGATCACCGTCGAGGGAAAAAGCCTGCACTCCAGCCAACTGTGGGAAGGCGTCAATGCCATCGACAAGGCGATTAAGATCTATCAATCGCTGAAAGAGCTGGAGCACCAGTGGCTGATGACGGAGCGGCATCCGTTGCTGCCCGGGCAGACGATCAACCTCGGCGAGATCAAGGGAGGCATTGCCGGTTCAGTCGTCCCAGGGTCTTGTACGTTAAAGACGTGTCTCCACTACCAGCCAAAGCCAAACGAACCGTACGAAACAACCCGCGAACGCGTCCATCAGCAGGTGCTCGACGCGATCGACCGAGTCGTCAAGGGAGATGAGTGGCTGCGGGCACACCCGCCGAAGGTAACGGTTTATCAGGAAGGATTTCCGTTCGAGACACCGGTATCCCACCCGCTTGTCCAAAAGGTCAGGGACGTTTTGCAAGAGGTCCTTCAGGAAGAAGCTGTGATCGAGGGCATGCCTGCCGGTTGTGATGCCCGCCTGCTGGCCGGATTCGCCGATATCCCTACCATTATTCTCGGATGCGGGGACCCGAGACAGTGCCACTGCATTGATGAATCGGTTCCAATCGACCAGTTCCTTTTATTGATTGAAGTGTATGCCAACTTTATCATTTCCTGGTGTGGTATCGAATCTTAACAGATACATTCAAAAAACGGGGGGTTACAACGATGTTCAAAAAAGCTTCTGTCTTGGCAATTGCCGCAATGTTTACGATCCTGGCAGGGTGCAGTGGCGGAGCGGGCACTGCGGAAATGCCCGAGGGCAGTTCCGATTCTGCTCCGGCGGCCCAATCGGATAAAGAGATCACGATTGGCGTGACGACGGCAACACTTCGCCACCAGTTCTTTATCGACATCGATAAAGGAATGAAAAAAGCCGCAGAGGAAGCTGGCGTAAAACTGTTGGTCAACGATCCCAACCTCGATTTGGCAAAGCAGGTTTCCGCGATTGAGGACTACATGCAAAAAGGCGTAGACGGTCTGATCGTTCTGGCCGTAGACAATTCCGGCGTGGTCCCGGTAGTGGAGGAAGCAAAAGACAAAGGAATCCCGGTCATCACAGCAGACTCGGTCGTGCCAAGCGACAAAGTGGACACGTTTATCGGAACGGAAAACTACGAAGCGGGCAAACAAATCGGGGAGTACTTGAAGAAACAGATTGAAAAAGACGGCAAAGACGTAAAGATCGCAGTTGTCACCCATGTTCAATCTTTCGTCCAAAAAGAGAGATTGCGCGGCTTTAAAGAAGCTCTCGCCGACGTGAAGGGTGTTACCATTCTGAACGATCAGCCAGGCTATGACCGCGAAAAATCCATGGCAACCGTAGAGAACATCCTCCAGGCCAACCCGGATGTCGACTACATCTACGCAACAGCGGAAAACAGCGTGCTCGGGGCGCTGGCCGCGCTTGAATCCGCCAAGCAGACCAATACGAAGATCGTCGGTTTCGACGTCACGCCGGAAGCAGCCGAAGGGATCCGCGACGGCAAAATTCTCGCCATGATTCAGCAGCAGCCGGAAAAAATCGGGGAAGAAGCAGTAAAAGCGGCAGTAGACGCGATCAAGGGAAAACAGCTGGACAAGAATATCAGTGTTCCCGTGGTGCTTATGGACAAGTCGAACGTTGATGAATACTTCAAAAAATAGGCCGTGATTTTGGCCCCTGCCTGCTATTTTCGCCAGGCGGGGGCCCTCACAAAAGAAAGGGAATGTACAGCCGGATGGATTTTCGAATCACCATGTGGGAGGAGGGTCCCTGTTGAGTTCACCGATTCTGGAGCTGCAGCATATCTGTAAAGAATTTTCCGGTGTAAAAGCTCTGTCTGATGTTTCCCTGACGGTCTATCCAGGAAGCGTGCACGCCTTGGTGGGAGAAAACGGGGCAGGCAAATCCACGTTGATCAAAATACTGACAGGAGCTTATTCCAAAACGAGCGGCACGATTACCTTTCAGGGCCAAGAGATCGAACAGATGGATCCGAAGCTCTCCAAAAAATTGGGCATTCATTGCATTTACCAGGAATTGAACGTCGCCAGGTACCAGACTGTCGCCGAAAACGTCTTTCTCGGAACGCAGCCTACAACGCGTTTTGGCCTGATCGATTGGAAGAAAATGAACCGTGCGGCGAAAGAGATTTTTTCTTCTTTGCAAATTGATATCAACCCGAAACAACTGGTGAAAGACATCAGCATTGCGCAAAAGCAGATGGTTGAGATCGCACGGGCGATTTCCCAAAACGCCAAAATACTGATCATGGATGAACCTACGTCTTCGCTCTCAGAGAGAGAAACAGAGGTCCTGTTGTCGCTGGTAGAGGAGCTGAAGCAAAAAGGGGTCAGCATTTTATACGTCTCACACCGGATGGACGAGATCTTCCGGGTTTGTGACACAGTGACAGTGCTTCGCGACGGGCAGCATATTAAAACGCTTCCCATGAACGAGGTGAAAAACGTCGACACGCTTGTGGAATTAATGGTCAACCGCAAAGTGACTGATTATTTCAACAAGGTTGACGCCCCGCTGGGCGAGCCGATCTTATCCGTGCAAAATCTTGCGAAGAGTGGCGTCCTGAAAAATATCAGCTTTGAACTGCGGCGCGGGGAAATCCTCGGAATCGCCGGGCTGGTGGGGGCGGGCCGTACCGAAATCGCCCAGGCCCTGTTTGGATTGTTGAAAAAGGATACCGGAGATATTTATATCGATCATCAAAAAGTAGAGATTAAAAAACCGTCAGATGCCATTAAATTGGGGATTGGATTTGTGACTGAAAACCGCAAAGAAACAGGTTTGGCTCTAAAGCAAAGCGTCCGTGCAAACATCACGATGTCCAACCTGAAAAAATATGTGAAGTACCTGCTGGTAAATAAACAGGCAGAGAAAAAGGCAGCAGAAGAGTATAAGAAAAAGCTGAACATCAAAACCGCCACGCTGGAGCAGCCGATTTCAACCTTGAGCGGCGGAAATCAGCAGAAGGCGATTCTTTCCCGCTGGATCATCCAGGAACCGCGGATTCTCATTCTTGACGAGCCGTGCCGCGGGGTGGATGTCGGTGCGAAGGCGGAGATTTTTGCCCAGATCAGCCAGCTTGCCCAGCAGGGGGTCGGGATCATCATGATCTCCTCGGAGATTCCGGAGATTGTCGGGATGAGCGACCGGGCGATCGTCATGCGCGAAGGCAGGATCGCCGGCATCCTCGAAAAACCGGCGATCACACCTGATAATATTTTGAAACTCGCATTTGGGGGTGGGGTAAGTGCTTAAAGATTCTGCATCAGGTCTGGAAGTCACCCAAAACAGGAAGCAAACCGGTTGGAAGGATACGCTTTATCTGATTTTTGACAAAGGCAGCACAATGGTTGGCCTCGTCCTGCTCTTCGTCGTTTTGTCCATCGTCACAACGGACTTTCTCACCGTTGACAACCTGATCAACGTCACCCGTCAGGCAACCGTACTCTGCATTATGGCCGTGGGGATGACCTTTATCATCATCACCGGCGGTATTGATCTGAGTGCCGGGTCGCAAATTGCCGTCAGCGGCGTAGCTGTAGCGGGACTGATCACTGCCGGAGTGCCAATTCCGCTGGCGGTTCTCCTGACCATCATCCTGGGCGGGTTGATCGGGCTGTTTATCGGCGCAGCCGTCTCCACACAGAAGATTCCGCCATTTATCGTGACCTTGGGGATGACGACAATTCTCAGCGGACTTGCCTTCGTCTACACCCAGGGCAACCCGATCGCTGTGACCGATGCTGCCTTTCGAGCGCTCGGCCGCGGGTACCTCGGCCCCATCCCGATTCCCGTCATGATCATGGTCGTCGTCGTGATTATCGGACATGTGCTGTTGACCCACACGAGATTTGGCCGGTATGTCTACACCATCGGAGACAACGAAGAAGCTGCCAGATTGTGCGGGATCAACGTCACGTGGGTGAAGACCGGCGTGTACGCCTTTGGCGGAGCGGTCATGGCCATCGCTGGAATCATCCTCGCTTCCCGCCTGTCTACCGGTTCGCCCAATTCAGGGACAGGCTCTGAGCTGGATGCCATCGCCGCCGTTGTACTGGGCGGAACCAACCTCTTCGGAGGGGAAGGCAAGATTGTCGGCACCTTGATGGGGGTCGCGATCATCTCCATCCTCAACAACGGATTAAACCTGCTCGACGTTTCCTCTTACAACCAGTTGATGATCAAAGGGCTTGTCATCTTGTTGGCTGTTTGGCTGAATTCGATCAAAGCAAGAAAAAAACAGAGCGTGTAGGTGATGCAGATGGGCGGCGGCATTTTTCCCAAAAAGAAAAACGCGTTAACAGAAATTTTTCAGGTAAAGAAACCGATTATCGGCATGGTTCATCTCAAACCGCTTCCAGGCTCCCCGCGTTACAAAGGGGAATCGATCAATGAAATAATCGAATTTGCGCTGGAGGATGTCCGCAGGCTCGAAGCGGGCGGCGTAGACGGGTTGCAAATTGAAAACGCCTGGGACCTGCCTTTTCCCAAGCCGGAAGACTTTGGCTTTGAGACAGTGGCAGCGATGACCGCGGTCGGAGTGGAAATCTCCAAGATAACCAAATTGCCTCTTGGCGTCAATTGCCTGGCGAACGCCGTCATTCCGGCGATCGCCATCGCCAAAGCGTCGCAAGCAAAATGGGTGCGTTCCAATCAGTGGGTAAACGCCTACATCGCCAACGAGGGATTTGTCGAAGGAGCCTCCGCCAAGGCGATGAGGTACAAGGCGCGGCTCTTCGGAGACGATATCAAAATCCTCGCGGACGTTCACGTGAAGCACGGCAGTCATGCGATTGTCGCCGATCGCAGTCTGGCGGAACAGACGCGCGACAATGAATTTTTTGATGCGGACGTCCTGATCGCGACAGGAAATCGCACCGGCGACGAGACATCGCTTGACGAGATTCTGGGCATTAAAGAGAGTACGTCCCTTCCGGTGATCATCGGCAGCGGGATGACCGAGCAGAACGCGGCGAAAATTCTCTCCGTGGCAGACGGGGCGATCGTCGGAAGCTTCCTGAAAGAAAATGGAAATTGGTGGGAGCCTGTTGATGTTGACAAAGTAAAACGCTTCATGGAGCAGGTCTATACCCTGCGATAGGCTGGCGGTCACCGATGGCGAAAATCGCTGTACATGGCTTTATCAATACAGACATCATCGGTCAAGTGGCTGCCTTTGCGAAAATAGATCAGGAGACCGAGATGAACAGCCTGCAAATTTCGCCGGGAGGATCGGCGGCGAACGTCGCTGTAGGGCTTGCCCGTTTGGGCGAGGATGTCTATTTTCTGGGGGCAGTCGGCGGGCAGCTGTATACGTCCTTTTTGCTCGACAGTCTGGAGGGCGTGCACCGGGATTACGTCCAGACGATCGCGGACGCCCCTTCCGGCATGGTGATGGTCCTGGTAAACGGCGATGGGCTGCGCACGATGTACACGTACCCGGGGGCAAACGCACAGTACGATGTTACGCAGATTCCGCAGCGTTTTATCCAAGATCTGGATTTCCTGCATATGAGCAGCCCGCGTGTTCCCCAGGCCAGGCAGCTTGTCCAATGGAAGCGGCAAAATCCTCGTTTGCGCGTTTCCTTTGACCCCAGTTCCCTGCTGACGAAAAAAGGGTTGGCCTGCCTGGAGCCGCTCTTGTCCGAGACAGACATCCTGTTTGTGAATCGCACGGAATTGCACGATTTGTTTCCTGACCAACAGATCGACCAGGCCCTGCAAACCCTGCATGGGCTGGGGATTCAGGAGATTTTTGTGAAAAGGGGCCGGGACGGCGCTGTCTACAGCTCGCTGTCGGACCACTCCCGGGAAGTGCTGTCCCTGCCGGCCCAAAGTGTGAAGGCAGTGGATTCGACCGGTTCGGGTGATGCCTTTGCCATTGGCGTGCTGTACGGATTTGCCCGGGGATGGTCAAAAGAAAAGATCCTGCAGGGGGGCATCACCTTGGGCGGACGGGTCGTCGCGCGGATGGGAGCGAGAGACGGCCTGCCCTTTGCCGGGGAATGGGGAGGTTAGATCGGTATGGAGAGAGAAAACTTGTTTCGGCAGATCGACGAGGCGGACGCACTCGCTTTTTTGCAGTCGCTCATCCAGATCAACAGCGTAAATCCGCCGGGTGCGGAGCGGGCAGTTGCCGAAGCGATAAAACAGCGCCTGTCAGGAACGGATTTGCAGCTTCAGCTGGACGAGGTGGCAGAGAGACGGACCAATCTGCTCGTTTCCCGGCCGGCTGCCGGGGCGCCTGAAGCTTCCGCAAAGGAGCGGAAAACCCTTGTCTTCAGCGGCCATTTCGATACGGTTCCGGTGGGTGATGTCAAATGGAAACACCCTGCCTTTGCCGGGGTACAGGTCGGAGACCGCCTCTACGGGCGCGGCGCAACAGACATGAAAAGCGGTGTGGCTGCGATGGTACTCGCGCTGGAGTGCATGGCCAAGGCAAACATCAAGCTGGCCGGCAACCTGCTGTTCATGGGCACCGTTGGCGAAGAAGTGGACTGTCTGGGTGCGCGGGAAGCGGTGAAAAAAGGACAGATTGACCACGCGACAGCGATCGTCGTCGGCGAACCGACGTCCAATCAGGTTGTAATCGCCCATAAAGGGGCGCTGTGGCTGGAAGTGACGATGTTCGGGAAAACGGCCCACGGGTCCATGCCGGAGCACGGCATCAACGCGATCCAGGCCGTCAACCGGTTCATCACTGCATTGAACGAGTACCGGTTTCAGTTTGAGATCCATCCCGTTCTGGGGAACTCCACCATCAATATCGGGATGATCAGAGGGGGAGTCAGCCCGAATGTCGTACCGGACAAGTGCAGTGTCACGATTGACATTCGGACTGTGCCGGGGCAGGATCATCAGGCGATCGTCGCTGAAATCACGCAGCTCGCCAAGCGGGCAAGCGAGAGCGTGTCGGCCGGTTTTCAGGTAGACATTCGCAACGATCTGGCTTGTGTCCACACATCCGCCGACCATCCCTTTATCAAAACGGCCATCCGGACACATGAATCCTGCTTTCAACAGAAATCTTCTCCAAGAGGAGTCAATTACTATACGGATGCTTCGGTGTATCAGCCTCATCTGAAGGGAATTCCTGTCTTGATTTACGGGCCGGGTGAACCGGGCTTGGCCCATCAGCCGGATGAATGGGTGGATGTCGCAAAATATCTGGACGCGATTCGCTTCTACATGGCGCTGGCCTTGGATTACCTGCAAGTGGCAGGCGACGGGCCGTCAGACAATTGAAACGGGGGGAGCTAAGGCTCCCTTGGCCAAAAGAGCACGCCGGGAAGTGCTCTTTTTTTGTGCACACGGTAAGCGGCCTGCAGCTTCGGACCAGACGTTGGACGAACGTCATCCCGCGTCGTTTTGGCTGATGCAATCCGCAGCCGCGTCCTGCAAACGCAGCTGATGCCGCAGCAGATCCGCATGTTTCAGGACGTATTGAAGAAAGGCCTCGACGTGTACAGGCATAATCCTGCTCCTGTCGTACACGATCGAAAAAAACCGCTGGAGGTGAATTCCTTGAACCTTCATCATTTTCAGGCTGCCTAATCTCAGCTCCTTTTGAATGGCGGACCGGGAGATGATCGAGATGCCCAATCCGGATTCCACGGTGGCCTTGATCGATTCCGTATTCCCCAATTCCAGCACAACCTGCAGTTTCCCGGGATCAAGATGGTTTTGGCGGAGCGCATCTTCAATGACCTGCCTCGTTCCGGACCCGGGTTCCCTGAGAATGACGGGAAGCCGGAACAACTCCTCGGCCGTGATACAATCCCTGTTTTCAAGCTGGGGGTCAGGCTCCAGCGCTGATGCAATCACCACCAATTCATCGTCCAGGAACGGGCATTGAGACAGGTTTTTACCCGGGACAGGCGCCTCGACAAAACCCAGATCGATCTCCCTGTTCTCCAGCAGTTCGACGATTTGCCTGGAGTTGTACGTTTTCATGAGCAGGTCGATCTTGGGGTACTCCTTTGAAAACTTCCCCAAAAGATAAGGCAGGATGTACTCGCCGATGGTTAGACTGGCCCCGATCTGCAAGTCTCCGTGAATCGACTGGGATAACAGGTGCAGCTCTTTCTTCGCTTTCTCCACAAGCTGCAGAATTTTTTCGGCATAATCGTAGAGCACCCTTCCCGAATCTGTCAATTTGATCGACTTTGTCGTTCGCTCAAACAGTTTGACGGACAAGGTGGATTCCAATTGCTGAATTTGCTGGCTGACGGTTGGCTGCGAAAGGTGAATCACTTTTGCCGTCTCAGAAAAGTTTTTTTTCATCGCCGCGC
>NZ_HE978549.1:3475-39443 GCF_000311785.1 Brevibacillus massiliensis | reverse complement strand
ATCGCCGCGACATAAAAAACTTTCAAATGGTCGAGGTTCACTGCCAAATCACCCTGCCTTTTTTTGTAACAATAACACAGGAAGAGGGATCGTGATGATTGGGAATCCCAATTTGTCCTATCGAATATTTCAATAAATCAAAATATTCAAAATCTATTGTCTGATCAAAACGGCGGTGTTTTAATAGGCTCAGGCAAAATTGGTTGGAGCATTTGACCATCGCAACTCCAACCACTGCATACGAAAAACAATAAAGGAGGCCTTGGCATGGCAAGAGAGATTCACGTGATCAGTCCAAAGGACAACACCGGAACCGTCATCAGCAGGAATATGGCAAAAGGGCGGGTGGTGGAAATTGAGCTTGACGGAGCGATCCAATCCATTGAGATTCTGAAAGATATTCCCTACGGGCATAAGATCGCCGTTCGCCCGATTCGCAAGGGCGACGCGATCTGGAAATACGGCCTCGGCATCGGAACGGCGTTGACAGATATCCAGGTCGGCGATCACGTCCACATCCACAATATCGAAAGCAACCGCGGCCGCGGAGATCTGTACCAGGTGGCCACGGCAAAGGAGGCGCTTTGAGATGAGTGACCGTTTTTGGGGATATATCCGTCCGAATGGGTCGGTCGGGATTCGCAACACCATACTGATCCTGTCCGGCACGATTTATGCGAACTCCACAGCCGAACGCGTGGCCGCCACCATCAGCGGAGCTGTCGCGATCACCCACCCGCTGGGCCGCTGCCAGGTGAGGCCGGACCTGCGTATGACGTTTAAAACCTTGGTCGGCATGGGGAAAAACCCAAATGTCGGCGGGGTCGTGGTGATCGATCACTTCCGGGAAGAAGGATGTACGGCGGAGGATATCGCCGCCGAGATCGCCAAGACAGGAAAGCCGGTTGAGGTCGTCAACATCAGGCGGGCCGGCGGGGCGATTGAGGCGACGGCGGAAGCGACGCGAAAAGCCCTGTACATCAAACGCGAATTGTCCAAGCAAAAAAGGGAGTTGGTCAGCGTCTCCAATCTGCTCTTCGGATTAAACTGCGGCACGTCCGACACCAGCTCCGGCATTGGCTCCAATGTGGCCCTGGGGGTCTGCTCCGACAAAATCATCGCCCAAGGCGGCCGCTCCGTTTTGGCGGAAGTCATGGAACTGATGGGGGCAGAAGAATACATCAGGCAGCGTTCCGTCTCCCCTGAGATTGGAGAGAAAATCGTCGGCTACATCGAGCATTTGGAGCGCAGGGCGCTTGCGAGCGGCGAAGACATCCGGGGTTCGCAGCCGACCGGCGACAACATCCTGGGCGGACTCAGCACGATCGAAGAAAAATCGCTTGGCGCATACATGAAGTCAGGATCGGCCCCGATCATCAACGGGTTGGAATACGCGGAGGAATGCACGCAAAAAGACCCGGGTGTCTACGTCATGTACACGCCCGGCCACGGCAGCGAATCGATTACGGGCATTGCGGCTGCAGGCGCGCAAATCCTCGTCTTCAGCACAGGCGGAGGACATACGATTTCACACCCCATCATGCCGACGATCAAAATCACCGGCAACAGCGAATCCTTTGCCTTGATGAAAGACACCATGGAGCTGGATCTGAGCGGCATCTTCCGGGATGAGCTGACGATCGAACAAGCCGGGGAACTCATCTACGAAGAAGTGCTGGAAACCTGCAGCGGGAAATTGACGAAGAGCGAAATCCTGCACGAGCAGACCGGATTTGCGATCCATCGCGTGGGCGTCAGCATATAGTCCTATCGTCAAAACCGTTGCCAAATGTCGTGAGGCAAGGCGGGACCCCTTGCCTCACAGCCAAGATGGGGTGGCTTCCTGTGAAAGTGTTGATAACGGAGTTTATCTGGCCGGAAGGGCTTGAAAGAATCAGGGAATACGCCGAGGCGGACTACGATCAGACGCTGTGGAGCGATGAAGCCCGGCTTTTGCAAAAAGCGAGGGATGCAGACGCGCTGATCGTGCGAAATCAAACAAGGGTGGATCGCGCTCTGCTGCAGGCCGGATCAAAAGTAAAAGTCATCGGCCGGCTTGGCGTCGGACTGGATAATATCGATCTGGACTGCGCTGATGCCCGCCAAGTAAAAGTGCTGTACGCGAGGAATGCCAATGCCATTTCCGTGGCGGAATACGTGATGGCGGCGATGCTGGCGGCAAACCGCCCCCTGCATGCGGCGGATAGGGATGTCAAAGCGGGAAACTGGGACCGCAAGCGGTTTGCCGGGATGGAATTGTATGGAAAAACAGTCGGTTTGGTCGGAATGGGCGAGATCGCCCACCGCGTCGCGAAAAGGGCGCTGGCTTTTGGCATGCAGGTGATCGGGTATGATCCCCTTGTCATGCCGCATGATTTTCCCGCCGCCGAGACAGGGATAAGACTTGTCTCATTCGCTGATCTTCTGCAGACATCCGATTACATCAGCATCCACGTTCCATTGACGCCCCAGACCAAATCGATGTTTTCCACGCGAGAATTTCAGCAAATGAAACAAGCGGCATACCTCATCAATACCTCCCGGGGGGGCATTATAGACGAAGCCGCTTTGCTTGCGGCAGTGACGGAGCAAACGATTTCCGGTGCCGTTCTGGACGTGTTGGAAAAAGAACCTGCCGACCCTGCCAATCCGCTGCTGCATTGCGAAAATGTGGCCATCACCCCGCATATTGCAGGTGTAACGGAAGAATCACAGACGAGGACTGCTATCTTGATCGCCGAGGAGATAGGGAGGGTACTGCGGGGAGAGCCAAGCGTCTGTCAGGTTCGGTAAAGGAGAATACAGGTGAGAACATGTTTGAATCGTTTCGGGTAGATCGCAGGAATATCTCAGACACCGTCGTCGACTATCTCAAAAATTTGATATACGAAGGAAAGTTTGCCCCCGGTGAACGGATTCCGGGCGAACGGGAATTGGCCCAGCTGATGAATGTCAGCAGGAACACGATCCGGGAATCATTTAAAATACTGGCCGCGCAAGGCTACCTGAACATCAAGCACGGAAACGGCGTCTTTGTCGCCGACGCCGATACCCAGCTTGCCAAGATCACGTCGGCTTTTTTTGTCAAGCATGACCATATCATCGAGCTGTTTGCGATTCGCAAGGTATTGGAGACGCAAGCGGTCGAATGGGCCATCAAACATGTGGATTCTGCTTGCGAAGCGGAGTTGACCCATATGTTGGCCGACAGCAGACGGGCGCTCAAGGCAGGAGATTATGCGGCACTGGCCCGGCTGGACCACAAGTTTCATCTCGCTTTGACCCGCATGTCCGGGAATTCGGTTCTGCACCGCATTATGCTGCATCTCATCGACCTGCTCGGCGAAGCGCGGAATGAGTCGATCCGGATTCCGGACCGGGCCGCACAATCGATCAAAGAACACGGAAAAATCGTCGATTCCATCATTTTGCGAGACGCAGACACAGCCAAACAGCTGATGCTGGATCATTTAAACAGCGTAGAAAAATCGATCATTCGTCAAAAACAAATCGAACGTGAGTGAACGAACGATGACATATGCTGCGGCAGAATTAAGAAGGTTTTGCAGGTTCGTATTCGAGCGGCTGGGAGTAAACAGGGAAGACGCTTCCGTCGCGGCAGATGTGCTGATTCGGGCTGATTTGGAGGGCACCGACAGCCATGGCATCAGCCGGCTGCCCATCTATGCGAAACGGATGAAGGAAGGGAGAATTCACGCAAACCCTGCGATTGCCATGAAAAAAACGGGGGAGTCCGTCTTGCTGGTTGACGGGGACAACGGACTGGGGCCAATCGTCTCCGTTCATGCCTGCAGGCAGGGAATGTCGATCGCCAAGGAGACCGGAGCGGCAGCCGTCGCGGTCCGCGGCAGCAATCATTTCGGGGCCGCTTCCTATTACTGTCAGATGGCATGTGACCAGGGGCTGGCTGCGATGGTGTTCACCAATTCTCCGCCGGGAATCCCCCCGTGGGGAGGGGCGAGGGCATTCTTCGGGACCAATCCGATCGCTTTCGGATTCCCCACGGGAACAGAGGCGCCGGTGATGATTGACATGTCGACCAGCGTCGTCGCCAGGGGGAAAATCATTCTGGCCGCCAAACAGGGACAACCCATCCCCAAAGGGTGGGCGATCAATGCTCGCGGAGAGGAAACCGAAGACCCAGAAGAGGCACTGGCCGGCGCTGTCCTGCCTGTAGGCGGGGCCAAGGGCTGCGCTCTTTCCCTTGCCGTCGAAGTGCTGACAGGGGTTTTGTCCGGGGCTGCTTTTGGGCCGCATGTCCAGAACCTGTACAACGAAGACGGCGGGCAGGCGAATGTGGGCCACTTTTTCCTGCTGCTTGACGTGGAGAAATTTATGCCTCTGGAGCGTTTTACCCATCTGATGAGCGTCCTGCTGCAAGAGATGAAAGCGGTTCCGCGGATGCCCGGGGTGAAAGAAATCCTGTTTCCCGGCGAGCGCAGGGCAAAGGAGCGTGCAGAACGGGTATCAAAGGGAATCCGGCTGCCGCCTGAGGTAGAAAAGGAATTGGCCGCTTTGGGAAAAGAGCTCAAAGTGACGTTTCCCAAAAAGCTGCTGCTTTCACGTGATCAACTTTAAAGGGGGATCAAGATGGGGAGAGTAACGATCAGAATGCTTTTGATGAGCATGATCTTCGTCATCGCAGGCTGCGGCGGCGGTCCGCAAGCGGCCTCTGACCAGGCAATCGCCGCTTCCGCGGGGCCGGAGTTTGTCTTTAAGTTGGGGCATCTCCAGGGAGGAGAACACCCCTATCAGCTGGGGGCGGAGAAATTTAAACAGATCGTCGCGGAGAAGTCAAAGGGAAGGATCCAGATAGACATTTTTCCCAGCAGCCAGCTTGGAAACGGCCGCGACCAAATCGAAGGCTTGCAATTAGGCACCATTCAGTTCCACATCGGCTCGGTTGCTCCCGTCGCCAACTTCGCCCCCAAATTAAACGTGCTCAGCCTGCCTTATCTGTTCCGTGATCGGGAGCAGGCGATAAAAGTTCTCGATGGAAAGATCGGACAGGAATTGTCAAACGACCTGCTGCAAAAAGGGATCGTGAATTTGGCGTTCTGGGAAAACGGGTACCGCCATCTGACAAACAATGTCAGGCCGATCAAGACCGCGGCTGATGCAAAAGGGCTAAAGCTGCGCGTACAGGAGTCGCCCGCCTACATCTCCTTTGTTCATGCGCTGGGCGCAACACCGACTCCGATCCCCTTCGGCGAACTGTACACCGCCATGGAGCAAAAAGTCGTGGACGGACAGGAAAATCCCTTGGCCCAAATCGCGACGAACAAATTTCATGAAGTGCAAAAGTACTTGACGCTGAACGCCCATACCTACGACGCCGCCATTTTCCTGATGAGCAAGGCGGCCCAGGAGCAGCTGCCTGCCGATCTGCAGCAGGCGGTAAAAGAGGCGGCCAAAGAAGCGGGAGCCTATGAACGGCAAGTCTCCCAAGAATCCGAAGAGAAGTTTTTGCAGCAGTTAAAAGCGGATGGCATGACGGTGGAGGAACATCCGGATCTGGACTCCTTCCGCAAAGCGGTGGAACCCGTTTACCTGGAGATGCAGGATTCCATTGGCAAGGACCTCATTGAAAAAATCAGAAACACGAACTGACAGGGGAAGGCTCCGCCCTTCCTGACTTTCTCCAAGGGAGGTTTTCACATGAGAGCATCGGTAAACAGGCTGAGCCAATGGGTCGACAAGCTGTCACGATACGTTGTGGTGACTTTTATGGGGGTGGCCTTTCTGGCTACGATCTACCAAGTGTTCTCGCGGTACATCCTGCAAAGCTCCTTTTTCACAAGTGTGCTGCCCAAGGCCAATCTATCCGCGCTGAATTTCCCCTGGCTGGAAGAGGCCATCCGCTATCTCTTCATCTGGATCGTATTTTTGGGTATCGGCGTGGTATACAAAAGCAAAGGCCATGCGCAAGTGGAAATCGTGACGAAATTCTTTCCCTCCCGGTGGCAGCGAGGATGCAGTCTCGCGGTCGAAGTCCTTAATTCCGTGTTTTTCGGTGTTCTATTGGTCAAAGGAATTGAGATGGCAGTCATAACCAACGGGCAGTTATCTCCTTCCCTGCATCTCAATATGTCGGTGATGTACGCCTCTCTCTTGCTCTGTTCTGCCGTTTGCTTGCTCCATTCGTTTGCATTACTTGCGGAGGCGGTCCATTCGCATCGGAAGGAGAGGTCAGGGGAAGCTGTTGATGAAGGAAGAAAAGAAGAGCCTGCGATAGCGGAAAAAATCGGATAGAGGAGGGGTTCGGATGGTTTTGCCGGTTATTTTTCTGTTATTTGTCTGCATGGGAATCGGTGTGCCTATCGCCATCTCCCTGTCTTTGGCGGCTATTGGCGGGATCGGGCTCAGTTCCGTGCCGATCCCGTTAACCGTCGTTGCGCAGCGATTCTTTACCGCGGTAGATTCGTTTCCGCTGCTGGCGATTCCCTTTTTTATGCTGGCCGGAGAGCTGATGATGGCGGGGTCAATGGCCCAGCGGATTACCAATGTCGCATTCGCCTGCGTGGGGTGGCTGAAAGGGGGACTGGCCCAAGTCTCTACGCTGGCCAGCATGTTTTTTGCCGGAATCTCCGGTTCAGGGGCTGCCGATACGGCGGCTGTCGGAAAAATGATGATTCCTGTCATGGAAAAAAAGGGGTATGACAAGGCTTTTGCCGCGTCTACGGTTGCGACAGCCGGAACGATCGCCGTGGTGATTCCGCCCAGCATTCCCATGATCGTCTACGGTGTGACAGCCGGGGTATCCATCGGCGCTTTGTTCACAGCCGGCATCATTCCGGGAATCTTGATCGGTTTATCGATCATGGGTATGAACTACTTCACGGCGAAGAAAAGGGGGTATGACCGTCAAGGGGGCGCTTTTGAACTGACTACCTTGCGAAAAGCCCTGAAAGAAGGGGTCTGGGCGCTTCTGCTTCCCGTCATCATCATCGTGGGGATACGTTCGGGAGTGTTCACCCCGACAGAGTCCGCAGCGATTGCGGCCGCCTATGCCCTGTTCGTCGGGATGTTTGTCTACAGAGATGTAAAGTGGAAGCAGCTGCCCGATGCTTTGATGAGCGCCGGCATAACGACAGCGATGATTGTATTCATCATCGCCGCAGCCAATCTTTTTGGCTGGCTGCTGACCGCAGAACAGATTCCCGGGCAATTGGCCGCTCTCATCATGGGCGTCACAACCAACAAGTACGTGATACTGCTGTTGATCAACATCATTCTGTTCATCGCCGGCTGTTTCTTAAACGCGTCTGCCGCCATCACGATTTTAACACCTTTATTCCTGCCATTGATCAAAACAGCGGGAATCGACCCCGTCTTCTTTGGATTGGTGATGGTGGTCAACCTCGCCCTGGGACTAATCACCCCGCCGGTCGGCCTCGATCTGTTTATCGTGCAGGGGATCGCCAACATTTCGCTCGAACATCTGATTCGCGGGATCTTCCCCTTTATCGTGCTGCTCGTGGCAGATTTGCTGCTGATCACCTACGTCCCGCAAATCTCCATGTGGCTGCCCGGTTTGCTCGGACCATAGAGCGGCAGCCCCTCATCCGGCGAAAGGACAGGGGCTGCCGCCATCCAGTCATTTGCTGAAAACGCTGATAGAGCCTCAGGCAAACCTCTCACCTGAACACGCGAAAACTGCCGGTTCCCATCGCCAACAGTTCGCCGTCTGCGGTCTCCACTCTGGCTTCGGCTGTAATCGTCCGCTTGGTCGTATGGACCACCCGGCCCCGGGCGTAGATGGTGCCTTCGCCAATGCTGGAGAGGTAGTGAATATTCATGTTGGTCGTCGCCACTTTCCTCTCTCCGAGAGAACGGGCAGCAAGGCCCATCGCGTTGTCGAGCAAGGTGGCGTACATGCCCCCGTGGAGCGTCATATTGCCGTTGATGTGGTGGTGCTGTATGGTAAGCGACAGCACCGCCTGTCCTTCTTCAACGCTCTCGATTACGCAGCCGACGTGCCGCCAAAAAGGAACATCAGAAAAATCATGTTTCAATTCCTGCAGATATTTTGTCTCCACTCTTCTCCACCCCCTGTTTTTTTACAGGATAAGAAAGGATAACTTCCTGAAATGGCTTCCTTATCCTGCATGAAAGGCATTCGCTAAGGAAGAACCAGCTTCTTCGAAAGGGCTTCTTTAGAAGCTTTTCTTATCATAGGAGAAATGGCTGTCAAAGACAACCAGCCGCCTGCTTTTCGATTGAGAGGAATTGAAACTTCGGGTCGCTTACTGTTGGACGTTCGGGCGATGGCGGCAGGATATTTGAACACTTTGAAAAACTCTTCGGTCAGTTTGGTCACTTCTGTCGGATGCAGATTCACTTTGATGCCGACCTGGTCCAGCTGTGCCCGCACGGCCTCCCCGATCCTCGAGCCGCATGCTGAACGCGTCGGGTTTCAGGATGATGTCGAGCTTGACGTGGGAGACGCCGGCAGCCGCCAACAACTGGCTTTCGCCTTCTGCGGATCATAGGGAATCACATAAAGGCGGCATGCGACACCACCAGCAAATGATCATATCGCTGCTGCTGGACCAGCCGCTGGACGACAGTGTTCATAAACAGGGCGGAGCCAGATAAACATCGGCAGCCGATTCGCCATTTTGATAGCGATAGTGAAATCGTCCGGCCGCTTTGCATTCCCGTTTCGCTTCCGGCTCATGAATTGCTCCGTGAGATTCGCCTTGCTGAATAATGGATGTTCACCAAGTATCATAGCAACTTTTTATTCAGAAAAATAGATAAATAATGAAAAATATTTGAATTAACTGATATTTTTGAATATAATATCAATGACTAATGCAGCTACATACCAACCGGTCAGTTAATTTCCGAGGAATGGGGGATTCAATGAGCGCAGAGTTGTTTCAACGGTTTGTCGGAATGGAGTCGAAGCCTGTCAAAAACGAAGTGGAAAAAGGGGCGATCCGCAAATTTGCCGATGCGATCGGAGATCCGAATCCGATATACCGCGACGAGGAGTACGCGAAGACCACCCGTTACGGACGCATCGTCGCACCGCCGACATTTAGCCGCACGTTCGACTACGGTGCCATCCCTGATTTCAAAATAAAGCGCGAAGGGTTGATTCACGGCGAGCAGGAGTTCCGGTACTTCCAGCCAATATGCGCCGGCGACGTGCTCTACTGCTCGACGAAATTGGTGGATGTCTACGACAAGGAAGGAAAGCTGGGGCGGATGACATTTTTGGTCCACGAGCAAAAAGGGGTCAACGAATCCGACGAAACCGTTTTCATCGCGAAGATGACAACGATCTACCGGGGATAGGAGGGGGAAGGTGATGGGAAACAAACTGTTTCAATCGGGCGAGACAATCGGGCCGTTGACGAAACCGCCCATTACCAAAACACAGCTGGTCATGTACTCCGGGGCTTCCGGGGATTTCAACCCGATTCACACCGTGGAAGAGTTTGCCCTCGAGGCGGGACTTGGCGGTGTCATCGCCCATGGCATGCTGACCATGGCGTTTGTCGGCCAACTCATGACGGATGTCATCGGCATGGAAGGAGAACTGCGAATATTCGGTGTCCGGTTTACGGGAATGGTCCGCCCCGGAGATGAGCTCACCTGCGAAGGCCGGGTGCTTGAGACCCGGATCGAGGCGGGCAGGCAGATCGTTTCCTGTGAAGTATGGGCTGCCACGCAAGAAGGAAATAAGGCAGTCCGGGGACATGCCGAGTACGCGATTCCGGCAGAGCAGTAAAACGACATGTCCCGGATTTCGGGATGTGAAACGGAAGGGAGAATGAGTATGAGAGTAAAAGATCGGGTAGCTATTATTACGGGATCAGGGCGGGGCATTGGAGCGGCAACTGCCGGGCGGCTGGCCGAAGAAGGGGCTAAGGTCGTCGTGACCGACATACGGGCGGACGCCTGCGAAGCAACGGCAGCGGCGATCAAAGCGTCCGGCGGCGAAGCGATTGCCGTGCCGTGCAACATCACCGAGCGGCAGTCGGTCGAGGAGATGGTGCAGAAAGCCGTCGACACGTTTGGCCGTCTTGACATCCTGGTCAATAATGCCGGGGTGATCCGCGACAATCTGGTTCACAAAATGACGGATGAGGATTGGGATACCGTGATGAACGTGCATCTGAAAGGCTCTTTCTACGCGTCCCAGGCGGCTCAGCGATACATGGTGCCGCAGCGGTACGGCAAGATCGTCAATCTCAGCTCCACCTCAGCGCTGGGCAATCGCGGCCAGCTCAATTACGCCACGGCAAAGGCCGGCTTGCAAGGGTTCACCAGGACACTGGCGATCGAACTTGGCAAATTCAACATCAACGTAAATGCGATCGCCCCCGGGTTCATTGAAACAGACATGACCAAGGCGACGGCAGAGCGGGTCGGTAGCGATTTTGAAGCGTTTAAACGGGCGGCGGCAGAGCGGTCGCTGCTGGGGAGAACAGGCAAGCCGATTGACATTGCCAACGCCGTCCTCTTTCTCGTATCGGAGGAGTCCAGCTTTATTACCGGCCAAGTCCTGTACGTGCGCGGCGGAATCTGACGATTTGGCCAGTGAAGAAATATGGGGGAAATGTGATGAATTTTGACCATAGTGACAAGAGCAAAGCTCTGCAGGAACGTCTGACTCAGTTTATGGAAGAAGTCGTTTACCCCAATGAAAAAACGTATGAGCAGCAGTTGAATGAAGCGCCGAGCCGCTGGCAAAGCCCGCCTGTCATGGAAGAGATGAAGGCAAAAGCGAAGGCGGCCGGACTGTGGAATCTGTTTTTGCCCGAGAGCGAATGGGGAGCGGGGCTGACCAACCTGGAGTATGCGCCGCTGTGTGAGATTATGGGCCGTTCGATGATCGGGCCGGAGGCGTTTAACTGCAGCGCTCCGGACACGGGCAACATGGAGACGCTGGTGCGCTACGGGACGAAAGAACAGCAGGAGCAGTGGCTGGTCCCGCTGCTTCGGGGCGAAATCCGCTCCTGTTTTTCCATGACGGAGCCGACCGTGGCTTCATCCGACGCGACCAATATCGAAGCGGCCATTGTGCGGGACGGCGACCACTACGTGATCAACGGCCGCAAGTGGTGGTCGTCGGGTGCCGGCGATCCCCGCTGCAAGATCGCCATCGTGATGGGGAAGAACGATTCTGCCGCCCCCAAGCATGAGCAGCAGTCGATGATCCTCGTGCCGCTGGACACGCCAGGCGTCAAGATTGAACGGATGCTGCCGGTATTTGGCTACGACCACGCGCCCCACGGCCATGCGGAAATTACCTTTGACAACGTCCGGGTGCCTGCCGGCAACATGATGTGGGGCGAAGGCAAAGGATTTGCCATCGCCCAGGGACGGCTGGGACCGCGACGCATCCACCACTGCATGCGGCTGATCGGGGCAGCCGAGCGGGCGCTTGAATTGATGGTGAAGCGGGCAAAAAGCCGGGTTGCTTTCGGCAGGCCCCTGGCAGATCAGGGGGTGGTCCGGGAGTGGATCGCAGATTCCCGGATCGAAATCGAACAGGCCCGTCTCTTGACGCTGAAGGCCGCCTACATGATGGATACTGTCGGGAACAAACAGGCCAAAAAAGAAATCGCGATGATCAAAGTGGTGGCTCCCAATGTGGCCTTGCGGGTGCTGGATAGGGCCATTCAGGCACATGGCGGCGCCGGCGTGAGCGAAGACTTTCCGCTGGCTGCGATGTGGGCGAAAACGCGGACGCTGCGCCTCGCCGACGGGCCGGATGAAGTCCATCGCGCCGCCATCGCAAAGGCGGAATTGCGGTCGTAAAGGAGGAGGGAGAGTATGCACATTCGGGAACTGTTTGACCTTGGCGGCAGGACCGCGATCGTTACCGGCGGGGGCAGGGGCTTGGGCGAACAAATAGCGGAGGCCCTTGCCGAAGCCGGAGCAAATGTGGTGGTTTGTTCGCGCAAACTGGGCATGTGCTGGTCGTCGATGGCGGAAGCCATGCCATGTAAGAAGAGCAGACCGGAAAAACGGAAGGGGGAAACAGGATGAAGCGTGATGCTGTCATTGTTGCCGCGGTGCGAACGCCGATTGCCAGAAACGGGGGAGCGTTGGCGACGCTTCCTGCGCACTACTACGGGGCGACCGTAATTAAGGAAGCGATGAACCGGGCTCGGGTGACTGCAGATATGATCGACGATGTCATCATGGGGAACGTGCTTAGCGGCGGAGGGAACATCGCCCGCTTGTCGGCACTGAAGACGGGGTTGTCATTGGAGATTCCCGGTTTGACGGTTGACCGGCAGTGCGGATCGGGATTGAATGCCATCACTTTGGCTGCCCAGGCGGTCGAGTCGGGGGATGGCGACATCTATGTCGCCGGAGGGATCGAAAGCTACAGCCAGGCACCGTATCTGATGAGCAAGCCTGACAAACTGTACAGCGTGCAGCCGCCCCCATTCAGAAAATCCCAGCTGTCTCCGCGCGAAATCGGCAACCCTCCGATGGGAATCACCGCGGAAAACCTCGTCAAAAAATATGGGATCAGCCGGGAAGAACAGGACGCGTTTGCCCTGGCCAGCCAGCAGAAGATGGCCAATGCCATGGCAGAAAAACGGTTTGACGAACAGATCGTGCCGGTCTCGGTCCCCAAGGGAAAAGGCGAAACCTTCCTGTTCGCCGAGGATGAGCATCCCCGGCCGCAGACGACCATGGAAGGCCTTGGCAAACTCCCGCCGGCATTCGTCGAGGGAGGCAGCGTCACTGCCGGGAACAGCTCGGGGCTGAACGACGCAGCTTGCGCACTGGTCATCATGGCCCGGGAAAAAGCGAAGGAACTGGGCTTGCAGCCGTTCGCAACCGTTCGCTCCCGCGCGGTGGCCGGAGTCGACCCGAATATCATGGGCATCGGTCCGGTGCCAGCCGTCCGCAAAGTGCTGCAGAAATCGGGTCTGACCTTGGACGATATGGATCTAATCGAAATCAATGAGGCTTTTGCCGCCCAGGTGATTGCCTGTGACCGGGAGCTTCAGCTGGACCCGAACAAGGTAAATGTAAACGGCGGGGCGATTGCCCACGGGCATCCGCTCGGGGCAACCGGCGCGATCCTGGCCACGAAAGCCGTCTACGAACTGAGACGGGTGCCGGGACGCTACGCCCTGTTGACGGCATGCATCGGCGGCGGACAAGGAATTGCGGTGATTCTGGAACGGGAAAATTAGCGGACAAGGTGGTCCCTATGGCTAAAAACAGGTTCCGTGACACGATTGTTGTCCGCAAAGGAGAAGAACTGCAGCGCGATAGACTGGAGAAATTCTTGCGGGAAAATACGGATATTGCCGTTTCGTCGCCGCTGGAAATCGAACAATTCGGCACAGGAGCTTCCAATTTGACCTACCTCTTGCGGATTGGAGAGTGGGAGGCGGTGCTTCGCCGCCCTCCCCTCGGTCCCGTAGCGCCCAAAGCCCACGACATGGCGAGAGAGTACCAGATACTAAGCAGGCTTCATCCCGTCTTTCCGCTTGCCCCGAAACCATATGTTTTCTGTGATGACCGCAGTGTGATCGGCAGCCCCTTTTTTCTCATGGAGCGAAGGCGCGGGATTGTTCTCGATACCCAATTCCCCGCGCACCACACTTCTGCTGCCGCACTTTGCCGGCAAATCTCGGAAGTGATGATCGATCGGCTGGCAGAACTTCACCGTGTCGATTACAAAGCGGCAGGCCTTGAACAAATAGGCTATCCCGAAGGATTCATGCGGCGGCAAGTGCACGGATGGATCGAAAGATACGAGCGGGCGAAAACAGATCAGGCAGAGGGAGTGGAGCAGCTGAAGAAGTGGCTGACGGAGCATCTGCCGATCTCGCCTGAACCGACGGTTATTCACTATGATTACAAGTTGAACAACGTCATGTTCGACAGCGATGATCTGACGAAAATGATCGGGATTTTTGATTGGGAGATGACGACGATCGGAGATCCGCTGGCCGATTTGGCCTGTATGCTGTGCTATTGGATCCAGGAAGACGACTTGCAGGTGCTCGCCTACAGGAGGACTCCACCGGTAACCGTCCTGCCCGGCTTTATGACGCGCGTACAGCTGATCGAGAGATACGCCAAAAAGAGCGGGCGGGATGTAACCCGCATTCATTTTTATGTGACGTTCTCCTACTTCAAATGGGCGGTGATTTGCCAGCAGATCTATTTTCGTTGGAAAAACGGCCAGACCAAAGACCAGCGGTTTGCCCAATTGGGTGATCTGGCCCGGAGCTTGATTCGAAAGGCTTGGGAACTGACGCTCAAAAACGCACTCTAGGCGTTTTGTCGACCGCGAGTTGATCACGCTGGAACCTGAATTTCTCTTGCGTGAGCGGCGAGGCGAGGAAGTTACTGAAAGTACATATAAAAATTGGTGACCTGCTCTAGTTGGAATTGTTGGGGATGAAGCCTTTCTATTATAATAGTCGTAATTATCTGTCTCGGGAAAGGGGCGCCATTTCATGAAGAATAAAATCATTGAACAGAGCATTGCTTTGTTTGAGTTGAAAGGATTCAGTCAAACCTCCATTCAGGACGTTGTCGACAGGCTCGGCGTTACCAAAGGAACCTTCTACTATTACTTCGAATCAAAAGAACAATTGCTGATGGATATCCAACTGCAGTATATCGATGATCTTTTGGTCAAGCAGGAGCACATACTGATTCAATCCGACAAGGATTGGAAAACAAAAATGTTTGAGGTCGTAGCGCTGCTGATCAAACACATCCGCACACAAGGACGGATGGCCAGGGTTTTCTACCGTGAGCTGCGCCACCTTAACGAAGAGAATTACATGATCATCAGAAGAAAACGGCGGGAATTTCGGAAAAATCTGCAGAAGATTATCGAACAGGGAATAGAGAACCGGGAGTTCCGTCCGGATCTGCGAGCCGATCTTGTTACCTTTGCCATTCTGGGCGTGTGCAATTGGAGCAACAGGTGGTACAAACCTGACGGCCCGGTTCCGGAAGATGAGCTGATTCGAACCTATATGGAGATGTTGTTAAACGGCATCGCTTACAAGTAAATCCGATGAGTCCGCTGGCTATCCCATCAAAAGAGGATGGTTGGTATATTGATAATATTCGGGATATTGAATACTATGGATACTGTACGGTCAGTATCTTTCAGAAAAAGTCCGTTTTGCCGTCTTCGTCACAGCTTTCGGAACAGTCATACTCTAGGATCAATTTCTTCTTTCATGACGAATTTAATAGGCCCTGACATTCTCCTGACACAATTCATCGGTAAACTATGAATTATCGATTTCAAAACTTAGAAAATCCTGGAGGAGGGGTTTATTGTGTGGAAGAAAAAGTCGATCATCCTTCTGTCTGCATTGATGCTGGCGGCGTTTATACCGGCAAAAACAGATGCTGCCGTGACAACGAAAACCGTGCAGGCCATGTACAATAACATCAAGATTATGTACAACAACACCTTGGTTCCCACAGACATCGAACCGTTCATCATCAATGGCACGACCTATATTCCCGTGAGAATGATGGCTGGCGTGTTTAATAAGAATGTCACCTGGGACGGCACTACATATACGGTTGGGATCACAGACAAAGAGGACCCGCGGATCGCTGCCCTGCAGGCGGAGATAGCACAGAAGGATGCCAAGATCAAGGATTTGGAAGACCAGCTTGAGGAAGAAATCAGCAAAAATAATAACAGCGACGACATCGATGAACGACTCAGTGACCTGGAAGACAACCTTAATTACGACTACGGAGATTATAAGGGCTTGAACTGGAACATCAGCTTGAGCGGAGATGAAGACGATATTGACGTAGAAATCGAGGTTGATCTTGACGAATATGAGGATGATTACAACGATCTGACCACCAGCGAAAAAGAAAGGCTCGTGGAAGACATCTGCAACGACATCTGGGATGAATTCGAGGATGCCGACATCAGCGGATCGATCATCGACAGCTATGAAGACGAAGAGCTTCACGATTTTTACGGTGATGCCAGCAGCGGTGATATCGAATTTGACGGCGATACGATTTAATCGGTCTTAACATGGCCGATTCGACGTGCAGACCCTGTTCCAGACAGCGGATCAAGGTCTGCACGTTTTTTTCTTTGACACAAGTGAACTCTTCCCCTATCCTTCTTCGGGAATCGTTCTACAGCTTTTTCAGGTGCGCCACTTCCGGCGGTATGCCGTATACGGCAGCCGCCTCATAGATCGTCATGGCCGTATTCCGATTCTCGTATACCCACTCGTCCGGCATCAACAGCTCGACAGCAAATTCATTGGCCTCCCGTTCAATCTTGTCGATGGAAAACAATGTGTGTTTGCTCAAAAACGGCGTGTTCACTGTAGGGTGTAAAATCACATGGCCGAGTTCGTGGGCACACGTGTATTTTTGCTCCGCTTCAGTCGAGTCCCTGTTAATGTGGATCATGCGGATTCGCTTGTAGGTATTAAAGTAACCGAGCGTGCTTCCCAACTGTTCGAAGAGAACCAGGATATTCTTCCGCGATGCAATCTCAAAGGGGTCGTTGGTTCCATACTTTTTGGTAAGCTGCGATACGGTCTCCTTGATTGTTCGCATTCAACCATCCCCCTCCGAAGCTTACTTCCTGAATTTATGAGGGGTAAATTTTTGTTTGGCCAGCTGCTTGGCAAGCCGCAAGGAGTTTTCCAGCGAGATGCGCAGCAGCTCCTTGCTGGCCTCGTCTAGCGGCTCCCCCTGGAACGCCAGCGCCTCGCTTGACTCCAGATCATTCAGCATCTTCTCCAGGTCCCTGGCGATATCTTTCTCCTCTTTCGGCAGCAGTTGGGGAGGATGGTTTTTGCCCGCGGTGATCTCTGCGAGAGGATTGTCTGCCAAGAGCATATGGGTGCCGACTTGCAGCGCTTCTGCAACAGACTTCAGCACATCCAGGCTGGGATTGTATCTGTCGTGTTCGATGTCAGCCAAATACGATCTGGAAATGCCGGATTTTTTCGCCAGCTCGGTTTGAGTCATTTTGTTTTGTTTTCGAAAGAACCTGATATTGCTTCCGATAGACATGACGCCGCACTCCCTGTGAAAAGTCGATTATACCGACATTTATATCATAGATTGTAATACAGCGAGGTCGGAAATACAATTGATATTTCGACGTAAATACAAGTAAAAATAAGTGTTATGCTGGAATAACCAGGTATTCTTTTGAAAATAATAGAAAACCGCAAAATTTGGGCAGAAACAGTCTTTTACAAAAATGACGGAAATACAATACATTTTAGATACGAACCGCAACCATTTTACAATCTCTCTGAAAGTGAGGAGTGAGGTATGAAGGAATGGCAAGAGCTGCAGATCAATCCTCTGAACAGGACGGTGACGGTGTCCGTCGGCAGCGAACCGGTTATGGTGCTGATCGATCCGAAGCAGAGCAAGGCCAATCTCGTCAGACTGGTAGAGCACGGTGACGTCGTCGTGAAGTGCTATCAAGGGAAGATCACCGGATATGATGAAAGAAGAAGCGTTCGCTTGTAAACCGCATAGCAGGCCTGGTACCGACAACGGGAGGGCGTCAGTTTAACACCGACTCAGGTGTGGCTGGCGCCCTTTTTATTTTGCGAAAAAGGTGGGACGAATCATGGCAAAGATCTACGAGCTGTTGGAGTGGAAACGACAGAAAACAGGCAAGCTGGTGAGCTTCGCAGAGCATTTGGAAAAAGCGAAAGAGCGGCGCCGCCGCAAGCCTCTGCCAACAAAGCCGGCTGACGTACTGACCATCGGCCAGTTTCGGCGGCTGATGGGCGATACCGGGCCGCGGCAGTTTTTGAAGGACAGGGGCACGAGGCCGAGATAACCGGGCGGGGAGGGGGAAATGGCATGAAAGATTTGCTTTGCGAGTATCAGGAGACGAAGAAAGCGTTGAATCGCCTGCAGCGCCACCTGAAACAGGCCGACGATGCCGAGCGGCTGGTTCGCCTGAACGCGGCGAAAAGGCTGACCGGAAGAGCAAAAGCTGTCTCAAACGGGCCTTCGCACAAGGGGGATCGCCGGCTGGTAGAAGAAATGATCGGCAGCGTCGACTACGTAATCGAGTGGCTGGAGACCGGCCGCCAGCCCGGAAACAGACGGGGAATCGAGCGGCGGGCCGGATATGAACGCGAACGGCCGATGGATCCGGCGCTGATGCAGGTGTTGTTCAGCTACAGCGCCGCCGGCAGCCCGTGCCCCCTGGACAAGCAGGAGGCGGCTCGGTTGGAATGCGTGCTCTCCTCGCTTACCGAGCGGGAGCGGGAGTGTTTTGTCCTGACCCACGGCGAGTGCTTCTCGCTGGAAGAGGTGGCCCAACTGCTCGGCATCACCAAGAGCAGCGTCCAGACCTACATCTCCCGCGCCCAGAACAAAATCGCCCAGCGGATCGCAAGCAGCCTCGTCCTCGCCGGATGAGGCTGTTTTTTTGTCATACGAAAGCCCGTAATGGGTGAGAGGCGAAGGGGGCTTATCGAAAATGGGAGAGTTGCGGGAAGGATTTCTGCAATTCAAAAGGAGAGGAAAACATGAGTAAAGTCTATCTTGTCCCTTCAAGGATCAGGATCAACAAGGCAACAATGCAAAGCTAAAAAGGCACGTAGAGAAGTATGCCGCAAAATACGCTGCAAGAGGGTTGTCGAAAAGACCGTACATTAAACATAATTTAGAGAACATACCATCAGTGTTTATTATTGATAATGTCGATGACGAACTCTTAAACGATTTAAAGAATGACCCGAATGTTTTAGCTGTCGAAGAAAATCAATATTACTACCCTACAGAAGCGACAGCGGGTCAGAATCCTCCAGAATGGTCGCACATCATGTCAGGTATTCACGAATTTTGGGCGCGTGGATACAGAGGACAAGGCGTAAAAGTTGGTGTGATTGATACGGGTTTTGGTAATCATGAAGACATAGTGTATACTGAAAGATTTTCTCCATGGATTGATCATCCAGCAGAAGAAGACATGCATCCTCATGGGACTAATGTTGCAGGAATTATTGGGGCAAAAGATAATAATAAGGGCTATGTCGGCGTTGCACCAGAAGTCGAATTGTATTGTGCAAAAGCCTGTGAATCAACATGGTCATTTAGTTCAGATGCTATCTATTCCTCTATAAACTGGTTGATAGGAAAAGGAGTAAAAATCATCAACTGTAGCTACGGTGGTGTAATCGGCGGTGAGAGTGATCGTAGGGTTTATGAGACCGCGTATCGGGATCATGGTGTATTGTTTGTATGTTCGGCAGGTAATGAAGCAAGTATACCAAATACGCCAGATCCAAACAATTGTGTTAAGTATCCGGCGGCATATCCGTTCACTCTTGCAGTGGGCAGTATTTCGCCTAATCGGGTGATTGCAGATTATTCAAGTCGCGGCCCCGAAGTAGATATCTCTGCTCCAGGCGACGGTGTTATGGCTCCTAAACCAACGCAAGAGAATATCGATGGTACAGATTTTTATGGAATTAGCAACCGTTATGAATTATTCGGCGGTACATCTTGTGCGGCTCCACACATTACTGGTATGGCAGCTTTGTATAAGCAAATGTACCCGAACTATACGGCAGACCAATTGAAAGCGAAAATATTGGAGCACTACGATGACTTTGGTGTACCTGGCAAAGACATCATGTATGGCGTAGGATGCGCTATTTCTCCTTGGACTGCGAAAACTGCTTCAGCCGTTGTTACGATTTCTCGTAATCAAACTATGAGCGGCATTCAGCTACAGAAAAATGGCTACGCTATCATGAAGTACGTGGCGACTGTAACTGAACGTGTCGAAATGGCTGTAAAAGACAAAACATTCGGCTCTTTCTACAGATTCGTCACGAATGACAAAGGCGGAAAGATTGACACAGTAGGTGACGGTTATCTTGATGTCGAAGCAGGTAAAACCTATTACATTGTGATATATGCGGCGAATAAGGAAGATTACGGAACATTCTCCTTCTATGTTGGGGAGATGCTCGGCAGTTCTTTCGGAACCGCTGTTCTGGCTGGGACAGGTTTTTCATCAAGTCTAAACGTCATGTATTTCCCCAATCGTGAGGTTTACTTTAATTTTGTACCGGCTACAACTGGTAGATACCGAATTCGTACCTTCCTTGGTACAGGTCTTTCTGCGGAAATGCGAGTCTACGATTCTGGCAAGTATTTGCTTACTTACGACCGTAACTCTGGCACCAATGGAAACCCGCAGTTGGACATGCAGTTGACTGCCGCTAAAACTTACTACATGAAGCTTACGGCATTGAACACCGTTGACTATCCGTACGGTCCAGCCGGAACTTATATTACAAAAATTGATGACATTCCTGGCGACACGTTTGAAACACCGATCGTTCTTTCAGGTAGTAGTACAAACGGAAATATCGCACACGGCAGTCAGGAAGTTTACTTCAAATTCGTTCCGACCCGAAGCGGAGTACACACGTTCACCACGTCAAGTAGTATTGACCTCCGAGCTTACTTGTACGATGCAAATCGGAAACAGCTTGATTGGAACGATGACGGTGGTGGAAATCTACAGCCAAAGATTGACTATAACCTAACGGCTGGGCAAACGTATTACATCAAGATCAATGCCTACGGAAGCAGTACAACCGGCTCGTTTACATTAAATATTTCACAACCAGCCACCGGAAATCCACCTGGCACACCATCCTTGACAGTCGGCTCGCCGACTACAAACAGCTTGACGCTGACCTATTCTGCTTCAGGTGCTGCCAGCTACGATATCTACAGAAACGGTGCTCGGATTGCAACTGATCGGACCAGCACAACCTTTACCGATACAGGGCTTTCTCCAGGTACAACCTACAGTTACTATGTTGTAGCTAAAAATGCTTACGGCAGTACTACAAGTGCAACAAAGAGTGGGACAACGTCTAGTGGAGTAACACCAACTACACGTATTGACGACTTTGAAAGCGATGTACGCACATTCGATTACACCTATACCCCGCAAGGAAATTCCTGGAACAGACAAAAACTTAATGGGGACGGAGGTTCTGCAGGCAACAGTAACTACTGCATGTCTACAGTAACTTCCTTAACGACTATTAGAGAAGTGTCTTTTTCAGTTGATGTACCTGTTGGCGCGACTACAAGTAACTTGAAATTCGACTATACCCTGAGAAAACTCGTTGGTGACTCAATGCCAGAATTAACCGTACTTGTAAACAGAGTGAAAAAATTTAGTGCCAACACTTTAACAGATTGGAAAAATAGCGGGAATATCGCATTAGGGACAGGTAAACAAACGATTACTTTTAGTGCGAAATCCCTAAACAGTGATACCGGTCTTTCCGCTATTGACAACTTGACTGTTTCATGGGCATAACAATAGGAAACCCTACTATGGCAGAACGGACAGTAACGTTGTAGCTAATTCTGAAGGCGAAGATCGGTTCGTACAACACAGTGGCCCCAACAAAACAAACTCCCTTGTCTTAAAAACAGGGGAGTTTGTTCATTTAAAAAGGCTGAAAATGATCCTTTCACACATGACCTCTTTTGTCATTATCTATTATCAGCACAAAAGGAGGACAGACAAACCCAATGGAAACAACCTTCAAATCAATAGTCGCATTCGGGGGCGCTGCCGCCTCTTTTTTATTTGGGGGGTGGTCGATGCTGCTGAACATACTGGTTGCATTCGTCGCGATTGATTACGTCACAGGCATTCTGGCGGCAGGGGCAGAGGGAAGATTGAACAGCAAAGTGGGCCGTCTCGGCATCGCCCGCAAGGTCTTTACCTTCTTGATGGTGGCGATCGCCCATCTGGTCGATACGGCGCTGGGCGAGCAGCACATTTTGCGCGATGCGGCGATCTTCTTTTACCTGGCCAATGAACTGCTGTCCATTCTGGAAAACGCCGGCCGGGTCGGGCTGCCGGTGCCGGAGTTGGTCAAGCGGGCGGTCGAAGTGTTGAAAGGGAAAGGAGACGTCCAATAATGCTGCCTATCATCCAGGATTTCATCCCCGTAGGCCGTCCAAACCGACCGGGCAAAAAGTGGACCGCCCCCAAATATATCACGATTCACGACACAGGAAACAAGGGAGCGGGTGCAAATGCACGCTCCCACGCAGCGTACGTAAAAAGCGATGAGGCAGCCAGACGCATGGTCTCGTGGCATTTTACCGTCGACGAGACGACGATCGTGCAGCATCTGCCGCTGGACGAAGCAGGCTGGCACGCCGGTGACGGCAGCGGTCCCGGAAACAGCGCGAGTATTGGCATCGAGATCTGCGAGAACGCGGATGGGGATCGAGCCAAAGCGGAGGCCAACGCCGCGGAGCTGACGGCTTATCTGCTGGAGCATTTCAACCTGTCCATCGATTGCGTAGTCCAGCACAACCGCTGGAGCGGCAAGAACTGCCCGCACATCATCAGGGGCCGGGTCGGTGGGTGGGAAAGCTTCCTTACTATGGTAGAGAGCAAACGAAACCCTGCGACGGAACCCTTGGACAAGCAAGCAACGCAGAAAGTCATCAGCGTGCTGAGCGCTTTGTACATGGCGAGTGGAGACAAGGGAGTGCAAGCGGCTGCCCACCATGCGGCAAACTCGCTGCGGCGGGCGGTGGGGATAGACGTGATCGATTAAATGACGTGTGTGAAATACAAGCCAGCATCAAATTTATCCGGAAAATTCAGTCACCAGGCTGCTCCAGCCAAGACAAGACGCAGTGTCCGAATCTACAAGAAAGGTGTGAGAAGCTGACCATGAAAACGAAATGGATCCAAGCGGTTCTGTCGCTGCTGCTGACAGTACCGTTCTTCGGTCTGGCGGCTCCGGGCCAGACAGCTGCCAAAGAACAGCCGAGTGCTCCCTCGTATATCGATCAGGTGGACCAGCAGTTTTTGCATGCCCGGCAAAAACTGGACTACCTGTTCCAGGCTGCGATGAAGAGCGGCCAGAAACCGCTCGCGAAAAAAATCAAACAAGAAGAGACCCGGTTACGGATTCGCAATTTGGCTATGCATCAATGGCCAGCCTCGTCAACAGACTGGGAAAAAGAGCCCCGCGACGCGAAAACAATGGAAGCGGAAAGAGAGGCGTATTTTCGTTCCAAACAAAGCGATTTTAATCAACTCAAAGAGGCCTATCAAAAGCTGATCGCGGAAACGGAGGCACAGCTGGGCAACCATCCTCTCGCCATCGCTCATTCGATGCAGCAGGCACAGGCATCGCTGCTATATGCGGACGGGGACCCGTTCGAGCCCAATAACAACTTTTCCGAAGCCTACCCGGTTGCCGTTGGAAACTCTTTGGATGCTTACATCTCGCAAAAAGGCGATGTCGATTTTTACAAACTGACGGCGCCAAAGGATGGTGCCATCACTGTTCAGTTAAAGGTTCCCAGAGACGTCGATTACGATCTGTTCATCTTCAATTCGAGAGAAGAGCTGATCCAGTCAGGATCACAAGGCGGAGTTGGAGTGCCGGAAAAAGTCAGCTTTCAAGCCCGGCAAGGGGACACCTACTATATCGTCGTGCTCGGTTTTGGCCAATATGACTACTCGCCGTACAATCCCTATACCTTGACGATTGGCGCGAATCAAATCTTTCTGAATCGGCCTCTCGACGTAGACCTGCCTTCCGGGGTGGGGCAAGTCTACAGCTTTATCCCGGTCGATTCCGGTGTGTACACCTTTTTTACCGGTCCTTACGGCGGTGTAGGGTGGGAGAACGATACCGTGTTGGAGCTGTATTCCGACGAGGAATTGACTCGCTCTATCGGCGGCAACGACAATGCCAATTCCAATACCAGATTTTCCGAGTTTAGCGTGGAATTGACCGCCTTCAAAAGTTATTATCTCAGGCTGCTGCCCGGACCGGAAGACACCCATCTGCACACCCGCCTGACGGTACAGATGAAGCCGGAGAGCTTTCCTGTGCTGACCACAGACAAGCCGATTGATGTCATCGCCGCCGGAGAGTCCCTGCTTGTCTACCGGTTCACCCCTGCCCAGTCCGGCACGCATATCATCGCAACCAGTCCTTATGAGGGAGACGGTGAAGATTGCGATACGATTCTCGCGCTGTACGCCGACCCGAACCTGACCAAGCTCATCGACTTCAACGTCGATGCTCCTGGCAGAGATCCTTTCTCCGAGATGCGCCCTTATCTGGTCTCCGGCAGAGACTACTACGTGGTACTCGGCACCTTTGGCGAAAGAATCCTCATGACGCGGCTGTCGGCCACACGGGATATACAACCGCCAAGCATTCGCCTTGGCAGCGACGTGATCCCGGAAGCGCAGGCCAATGACGGCAGCATCACAGCCAAACAAGTGGTGCTCTTGTCCAATGGAATCTTTGCCGCCGATCTGTCTGCAGGTGTTACGGTAAACAACCTGCCACAGGGTTTGGGGATTTCCGTGACGCGGGACAGCGATACGCAGTTGACGATTTCGTTTACAGGCCGGGCCCTCCGCCACAGGGCAGCCGATCAGGTAACCAATGCTGCCGTCACCGTCGCAAAGGCAAAAATCCTGGGAGCCTCGTCCGAACTGACTTCCGGCCCGTTTACTTTTGCCTTTCAGGATCCATCTGCTCCTGTCCTTACAGTAGGAAGCGCGCTGATCCCTGAGGCCGAATCCAACGACGGCCGGATCACGGCGAAGCAGACGGTGTTCTTGTCCAACGGCACCTTTGCCGCCGATATGTCAGCGGGCGTCACGGTAAACAACCTGCCCGAAGGTTTGGGGATCCAGGTAGAGCGCAGCAGTGACACGCAGCTGACGATCTCCTTTACCGGGCAGGCGATCCGGCATGGCAAGGCGGATGATGTCCCCAACGCTTCCATTACGATTGCAAGATCCAAAATTGCGGGAGCGGCTGCTGATGTCACCTCCGGCCCGTTTGCCTTCGGGTTTCGGGATCCCCTCGTCTCCAAGGTGTATACCTACCAGTACGACGAGCGAAACAGGATTGCCGCGATCCTGGCAAATGGCGCGGTGGAAATCGAATTTGTCTATTCCAAGAACGGTCAAAACGAAAATGTCACTACCGTCAAGAAAACACCTCCGCCAGCGTCCGCATCAGGTACAGAGCTGCAGCAGCGGAGTGGGGAATCGGGAGGTACAGAATGAATAGATACGCCTTTTTCAAGGTGATGCTCATCTGTGTGCTGCTTTTGACGAGTTTTCCGATGGGCATCACGTACGGTCAGCAAGCAGAGCGGGAGCAAACCGAGCAGCTAAGACCAAACATCCAAGCAGGCCCCGCGGATACGAGAGAGTGGCTCCAGCATCATCAAGACACTTTGGGTGAACATGCGGAATCGGCTGCTCCCCCGACGTATGGTGAGGAAGCAGTCGAGAACGAACCAGATCAGGTTCCGGAAACGGATCAATTACAGGATGAACTTCAGCCAATCGAAGGAGGGGCAGCTCCCAGCGCGGACAACCCGGACGTCAAATACTCGGCAAAGGAGCTGCCCTACCAATACTGCCGAAACAATACGGATGCCCCAGTGGACGATTTGTACCGTACGGCTAACATCACGGAAAACGATCTCGTCCTGGAAGGAAAGCACGGACTTGACCTGGTGTTGAAGCGAAGCTACTCCTCTTTGGACGGGCTGCTCGATCGGCCCTACACCACGAAATGGGGCAAAAATGAAACAGACTCTGCGGACAGAGAGTACCAGGAAGAGCACAATGCTCCCAGCGGCTGGAGCTTTAACTTCCCCAAGCTGGAGCGTTACTACAAGACAGATGTCCTGTGTGATTACGACGAAAAAACTCCCGCATACTCCTGCAAGGATGAACGGGGAGCCCTAAGGTACGTCTTTACCCTGGACGACGGCACCGTGCTGGAGCGGGAGGGTGACAAATGGGTCAATTACCCTTATGAGGGGGCGACCCTGGTCCGCATGAACGATAACTACCCATACATCGGCGCCAGACTGGATATCAACGGCATCAGTTATGATTTTTCGCTGGAAGACGTGCATGTCGGGCATGGCGAGTATGAGACCCGGCAGGTCATCAAAAAGACCAATGCTTACGGAGACCAGATCGTGTACCGGATTCCCAACTACGGGGCGGACATCGAGATTACCGACAGCGCTGGCCGCCTGATCGTGCTGGAAAAGGGAATCGATAACACGGTAAAAGATTTGAAAGTCTACAGCGATTCTCAAAAGAGCAAACTGTTAAAGCACATTGAGTACCTTTCCGACTACACCTCGTTTTCCAATAAGAAGGTATGGACGCTCAATCAAGTGCGGGAGTGGGACACCCAAGGAAAAAACTACAAAACGGTCGCGGAATATCGTTATTACGATCCGTCCCTGTACGGCAAGACGGAGTTTAACCTGCTGGCCAATTACGGGTTTGCCGCCCCGAACAAAACGATTGCACTGGATTTTGAAGGAAAAGAGTCATCCGCTTATATCAGACAGGACGACAGCGGGAAGAGCTATCTGTACTATCTTCTGCTCAAGCAGGTCACCTACCCCGTCGAAGGGCTGTCTCTGGACTATACGTACAGCACCTACGACCAGCAGAATCCCGATCCGTTTAAACGCGGCGTCGTTCGGCTGTACCACGATGACAAGGTATTGACCTATACCTCGTACCATCCGGTGACAGCTGTACAGTACCGCTTTCAGAAAACGCCGAATCCGCTGCAACCCGGATCGCCAGAAGAGTGGTATTCGGACACGGTGTCCTATCCCGTGACGACAAATGAAATCTGGAAAAACCAAAAAGAAGGCCACTTCCGACTCGCCAACGCGCAAAACCGGGACGGGCATCTGGTCGTCTCGCGAACCGTCCCTTCGTATCAGTCCAACGTGGAGACAACCTACGAGTTCAACCAGGACAAAAATCCGCTGATTCGCCTGGTGAAGACCTATATAAAGGATGGAAGGGACTCGGATGCGATATCCGGACAGTTGAACCTCTCGGAAGGGGATAAAGAGTACTTGTATCGGCCGGTTCAATACACCAGCTACACGTATGCGAACAGAAGCAGGAAACCAAAATACGTCTACCATTTTCTCGGGCGTCCGTCTTGGCTGACGGCAGACAGCGAGGTCTACCAGTACCTGCTCTGGCCTGATTTGAAGGCGCTGACTCCGGACATCCTAAGCAAGATTCCGAAGTATGCCAATACCGAGACATATGAGTACAACTCGTTTGGGGATGTCACAAAAGAAATCGATGCGCGCGGCAATCTGACGACCTGGGAGTATACGGGGGCCGTTACGTATAACCTCCGCCTGCCCACCCGCCTGACGAAGCAATCTGCAGCAGACGACGCATATTTTCATCGGGAAACGTATGAATACACATCAGCGTATTTGTTGAAAAAAGAGACGATCCTGGATTCTTATCCGTCGGAGCAGGGGACCGCAGCGGAGAGGACAGAGCGCGCCTACACGTACGAGAATAAGCGGGTCGCTTCTGTTTCCGAAACCAGCTACGGCACCAGCACCAAAACCTTGACGCAAAACATGCTGTCGTACGATGCGTACGGAATCTATCCCACAAATATCCAGATGAGGGTGGAAACCGCGCCGGGGACGTTTGCGGATGTGACGGTAAAAACCACCTACGATCCGCTGGGGCGCATCACCTCACAGACGTATCCTGACCAAAGCGAGGTCAGCTACGATTACGACCTGCTTGGCCGCCTTCGCACGGAGTCGTTTGCCAACCAGGGAGAAGCGCGGACGATCGAGTACAAGTACGACGACAGTGCGCGGAAAGTGACCCAATTGATGCCGGATGGCACCGAATACCTGACCCAATTCACGCCGTTTGGCGAAGTGGAATACCAAGGCCAGAAGGCACCGGGATCCACCCGTATCCGCCACCTGTTGTACAATGCCTACCGAGCGAACGGCCGTCAATTGGAGGCAAGCTATCCCAACGCCCGGGCCGACCAGCGGACGGAGTACGTCTATAATGAAGACGGGACGCTGTGGAAGACGATTGATCCGGTTGGCATCACGTATTACGAACGGGCCAACGCCCTTAAGGACGCCGCGCATGATTTGCCGCAGGATACGGTCAGAGTGACCGCCACCAACGGGCTCATTACCACTACGTATGCGGACCGTTATCAGACGGTGGAAAAAGAAGCAGCGCGCACCAGGGATGGCAGCCAAACGCTCGTTACCACCTACAGGCGCGATGCTTTTGGCCAGCTTGTCGAAAAAGTCGTCACCGATCAGACGGGGGAAAATCGCGTCTGGAACTATCGCTATAACCTGAAGAACAGCCTGGTGTACCTGAAAGATCCGGAGGGGCAAACCTATCGGTACGGCTATGATTCGCTCGGAAACCTGGAGACGGTGAAGGAAAACGGCACGCTGACCACACGCTACACCTATAACGGACTGTCCTGGAAGCTGAGCGAAGAGGATGTCCCGGGACAGAAGACCGAGACCTACACCTACAACCTGACCGGAGATGTCAAGCTCTATCGAGACAAGGACGGCAACACTCATCACTACACATATACGCCGTTTTACGACGTGTCCCGCATCGAGGTAAAAAATCCGGCAGGCAGTCTGCTGAATACACAGACAATGGAGTACTACGCGAATACGTCGCTGTTGAAGGCGGAGACGGACAGCAACGGCTCCGGCCAAGCCAACGTCCGCGAGCTCCGCTACACCTACGATCCCTTCCAGCGTCTGAGCGGCATTCACTCCTTTGGGCGCTACTACCAGATCAAGTATAAGGATGACGACGACCTGATCGATGAATTGGTCTACCCGGACGGCACGCCGGTACGGTATACCTACGATGCGGCCCAGCGAATCCAACAGGTATTCAGTCCGCAGATGGGAACCGTCACCTACGATTACAATGTCTCCCTCGACGGAGAGAAGCTAACCCTGTCCTATCCCAATGGCATCAAGCAGGAGCAGCGTTTGGACTCCTTTGGCGAGATGCGGGAAGTGAGCCACCGGCAGAATGCATCTGTCTTGTGGACGGAGACGAACGAGTACCAATTCGGAAATGTCATCGCGACCAATCGGAATGGCACGGTCTTCTCGTACCGCTACGACAAGGTGGACCGCCTCAGGGGAGAAACGACGCCGACAGGGGATACATCCTACGGGTACGACGACCGTGGAAACCGGAAATCCTTCAGCGGAGCCGCCAATCAGCCGGTCGGAAACACCACCTTTTCGTTTGACAGCCTGGAGCGCTTGAAGGAATTTACCAATCCGTCGGGAATTTCTACAACATACCGGTATTATGCCAACGGACTGCGGGCGACCAAACAGGAAAACAACCTGACCACCCACTACGTCTACCTGAACGGAAAGGTCATCGAAGAACTTGACGACAAGGGAAATGTCACCGCGCAGAACATCTGGGGCAACCAGCTCTTGTTCCGCAAAGACGCGGCCAGCAACAAGTCGGGCTATTACCTGTACAACAGCCACGGGGATGTCGTCGCGATCACGGATGTGAACGGGGAGACGCTCAATCGCTACGAGTACGACAGCTGGGGCAGCATCGTCTCGCAGCAGGAGGCCATGTCCAATCCGTTCAAGTATACGGGTGAGATGTACGACAACGAGTCCAAGCTGTATTACCTGCGGGCCCGGTACTATGATCCGGGTGTGGGGCGGTTTATCTCGGAGGATACGTATAAGGGGCAAGTGGATAATCCGTTGAGTTTGAATCGGTATGTGTATGTGGAGAATAATCCGTTGAGGTATGTGGATCCGAGTGGACACTGGAGTACAAAGATTGCTGCTAACTGGACAATAAATGAAATGAAATGGCAATACCAGAAAGCAACTACTGATGATCAAAGACAATATTGGGCTAATCAGGCTGAGATTCTTCGCAATCAGATGAGAAAAGCAGGTATAGCTGAGGCAGACATTATGAAAAGCTCTGATGCCATGATACCAGAAGATAAAGTCATGATGATTGCAAGAATTGAAACTCTCCAAAGAATAGAAAGTGACCCACTTGGATTCAGGTTATACGTAGAAGGTTATGCATTATTAGTCCCTGATTTTAATGACCCTATGTCAGCTGTAACAACAGGTACTCTAAAGAATAGTAAGAACGTAACTGCTAAATGGGATATAAAGTCATATTCAAAAGGGGAGTTGACATACAATTTTGCGGGACAAAAGGTTAAAGCATATTTTGACGGAAAATACTGGTGGTCCAAGGATTTAACTGGACATGGAGGTTCTGCATATAAAGTGTTTGAAAAAAGAGGAAATAAACTTTACTGGGTATACGATGCAGACGAATATGGTAACTTTATTTTAGATAAACACAAAAGCCAGACGGGTACAGTTATTGACCTTAAATAACCAACATCTTAACCTACAGGGGTCAAAAAGACCCCTGAGGAATTTTAAATGAGGTGAACAAATGGACTATAATTTTGACCTCGACGAGTATATGAAAATGACGTATTCTACATTAGAATTAAAAAAGCCGTTGTTTTACAATTGGTCCATAGGTGTAAGATTTGAACTCGGTGGTAATGACTTAATTGATTTTAATAAAAGGATGGAACAAATTTATTACCGTACTCAAACACTTTTTCACAAACTAAATAAAGATAACCATGAAATCTTTCTTGTTAGCTTTTTGGATAGTTGGGATGACGAACCTATTACAAAGAATGAGCCAGTATTATTGAATAGCTTAAAAAGATATGTGTCTAGCGAAGGCCTAATAAGCAAGATAAGTAAAATAAGAGTCCCCTTTCGCTACCCTGATTTAGATGATGATTTTGATACGCAAACATATCGGTACTGTTTAAAATGTAAAGTTGAAGATATTGACAGTAGTAATTTTTTAGAAGCATTAGCAAATCAATATGTTGGAAAAGTACCATATGTAATAGGAGATACTTATATAATCAATACAACAAATAACACAATTTTTCATCTATATGATGATAGGGGGATAGATGTAATTTCTAATACGAGGGAAGCAATTAAGGCATTATACCAAGAATGTAATGAATGGATTTTGAATTACGATAAGAAAAGAATAGATGGTATTTTTCAAACAAATTAATTAGTCCTGTTAGAACCCCAAACGAGTAATCAACTATGGTCAAGACCCCATTTTGTAGACAGTAAGAAAAACCCCGGCTGCTAGGCCGTATGCTGACGCGGGTCTGTCAAGATTTTTGTGTAAACTCAATCAACCCATGTATGAAAAGGTTTCATCCCCCTAATTGGAACATCTTTTTCGGAATCACTGGAGTCAAGGGCGTAAGGCGAAGCGGACCCTTGACACCAGTGGTGGAGAAAAAGATAATCCCTTCGGGGATGAAGCCATTCCTTTGTTAACGGATGTAAGGCTGTACACGTTCCCCAAAGAAAACGGATAGCTGCAAAAGAATTTGTCCCCAATTCTGAACTCGTCCCGTCCATTTCCGCAAGACATCCATCGTCACCAGATACAGCATCTTTAGAAGGGCTTCGTCTGTTGGGAACACTGCTTTTCCTTTCGTGACCTTTCGAAGCTGCCGATGATAACTTTC
Source organism: Brevibacillus massiliensis (assembly GCF_000311785.1). Classification (GTDB taxonomy): domain Bacteria; phylum Bacillota; class Bacilli; order Brevibacillales; family Brevibacillaceae; genus Brevibacillus_C; species Brevibacillus_C massiliensis. The sequence goes on along the minus strand of NZ_HE978549.1, from coordinate 7,917 downwards.
AATCACGTTGGTTGTGTAGATGATCTTTCGAATCTCGGGTGGGTATTTGAAAAAAGTGGCGATTTCAGCCCAATTATTCCGCCAGGAACGTACCAGCAAAGGATATTTGTTTCCCCAGGATTGCTCGAAATGATCTAGTTCTTCTAAGGCCGCTTGCTCCGTTGGAGCCTTGTAGATGGGCTTAAGCTCTGCCGTAATCTTCTTCAAGTCCTTGTATGACACATACTTGATCGAATTCCGAATCTGATGGATGATGCACTTCTGAATTTCTGTCTTCGGGTAACATGCCGATATGGCTTCTGTAAATCCTTTCAGATTGTCAACGGACGTGATTAAAATATCTTGAACACCACGATTCTTCAACTCGTTAAGGACGTGGAGCCAAAACTTCGCGGATTCATTTTCTCCGATCCAGATACCAAGCACATCTTTGTGGCCATCCAGATCGATGCCAATGACCATATAGGCCTTATTGACGATGGCTCCGTCTTGCTTTACCTTAAAGTGAATCGCATCCATGAAGACGACAGCGTACACCGATTGCAACGGACGATTCTGCCACTCTGTAATCAAGGGAATGACTTTGTTGGTTACGTTAGAAATAAGGGTTGGTGACACCTCAATGCCGTAGAGCTGCTGCAGGTGGTCTTGAATGTCGCGAGTGGATACACCTTTGGCGTACATGGCAAGAATATGATCTTCGATCCCTGTAACATTTGACTGATGCTTCTTCACGATAACGGGATCAAACTCTCCATCTCGATCCCGTGGTACCTGAATGTCGATGTCACCGTATTCGGAACGAACGGTCTTCTTGCTGTAACCGTTGCGGCTGTTCGTGGTTCGTTTGCTTTTGGAGTCATGCTTCGCATATCCAAGATTAGTCTCCAATTCGGCCTCCAACATTTCCTGGATGGTGTCTGCGAACAGTTCCTTTAAAGCAGATTGGACATCCTCCATCGATTTCATATTTTTTTCTTTAATCCACTGCCTGAGTTGCTCTTTTGGTATGAGGCTCAAAAAAAATCCCAACCTTTCTAATCAAATTGTAAATCAGTAGGTTCAGAGTTTACACAAAATATTTTATAGACTCGATACGACGATAACCGAAGGTTTTGTTTCGTTGTTTATAAATAATAGCCATTATTTTCATCTTTAATTCGAGGTTAGGATCCTTATCCTTGCGTTTGTAATAAGCGTAGTACCCACTTCGGCTAATACCCAGGTAAGCACAAAGACTTTTTATGCTTTGCTTATGCTTCAACTCGTCGATGACGCGGTACCTGCATCGCAACCCTCCTGATTCAATATTTGTAACCACTTTTTTAGGACATCCACCTCCGATTGTAGACGTCGTCGTTCACGTTCTTGCTCCGTTCCAAATCGAAAGGGATTCCCACGCCTGTCTTCAAATGCTGCTTGTCCCTTCTGGCGATAATTCCTCATCCAGACCTTTACTCGATCTTTATCCTGTATTCCTAAGTGCTCCGTGATCTTTCGGTAACTCCATCCTTCCTCGGTATGCAGTCGAATCGCTTCCAGTTTAAGTGTCTTGACCAACGCTTGTCTGGGGTATTTTTTTGCCATTGTAAGCACCTATGATGTCAACGCCGACTTTATTTTTGGACCTCTGTCAATAGATTAGATAGTAAGAATCGAGAAAATTATGCAGCTTGAACATACATTTGTTCGTATTGGACGGGTAGTGCCGCAGCGAGTTAGCGGACGTTGCCGGGCCATGGATATCGCTCAATCAAGCGCTCGGCTGCGGTGGTAAGGGAAAGCGGGCCCTGATCCAGCTCAGACCCGATGCCCTTCAACAGCAGCTTTGCCAGCTCCAACCGATCCTCACGTTCGCGCAGCGGCGGAAGCGTGACTTGTACGCCTTGTAGGCGGTAAAACAAATCGGCGCGGAACTTGCCTTCCTGGACGTTTTTCCACAAATCGGCATGGGTGGCCGTAATAATTCGCACATCCACCTGAATAGGTTTTATGCCGCCGATGCGGGTGACGGTGAAGTCCTGCAGCACCCGCAGCAGCGCCACCTGCATTTCCGGCGGCATCTCGGCAATCTCATCGAGGAAGAGGGTGCCTCCGTGGGCCTGTTCGATTTTTCCAGGTTGTCCCGACTGCTTCGCTCCGGTGAAGGCTCCGGCTTCATAGACGAACAATTTGCTTTCCAGCAAGCTTTTCGGTATCGCACCGCAGTTGATCGCGACATAAGGCTTGTTGCTGCGCATGCTGGCGAGGTGGATGGCTTGGCTGACGATGTCTTTTCCCGTGCCGCTCTCACCGGAGAGCATGACAGTGTAGTCCGTCGCTGCCGCTCGTTTGGCCAGCCGGATGGCAGCCTGGAATTTTTCGTCCCTGCCGTAAATATCATAAAAGGAGTAGAGCGTAGGTCCGCCAAATCGATGCTGCTTCGCTTTTGGCTTTGCGTGACTGGGCACGGCGAACTTCGTGGGGCGAGTGTCGAGCAATACGGATGTCCGCCAACTGTTTTGTCCGGACTCCTTGCAGCGCAGGCGAACCGTATCGGGTGAAGCGGCGCCGCTTGACCTGTGCAGCAAGGATTCCGTGTTGGTGAGCAGATCGGTCAGCTGGATTTGGCCGAATCGCTGTTTGTCCAGCTTCAGCAACTGCTGCGCCTCCCGGTTGCCGCCGATTACAATGCCGTCCTGATTGACCGCGAGCAGGGCGTGGTGCTTTGCTTCTGTTCGGATACAGCGAGATGACCACTTGCCGCTCCGGGCGGTGGATGAGGAGCCAGTCTTCGATTTTGCGGGCCATGACGTCCACCATCCCCAGCAAGGAAGGGTGGTACCGTTCGCAGTGGCCGCTGAGGTCAAAGACTGCGAGCAATTCGCCGTACGGATCAAATATCGGGGAAGCGGCACAGTAGAGCATGTGGTTTATATCGAGGTAATGTTCTTTGCCCACGACTGCCAGCGGTTTTTGCTCGATGATGACGGTGCCAGCGGAATTGGTGCCCCGCACCTGCTCGGACCAGCAAGCCCCTCGATGCACCTGGATTTTTTCCGTATCTTTCAGGAATACAGGATCGCCTTTGCAGTCGAGGATGTAGCCCGATGTGTCACAGAGGACGACAATCGAGTATGACCGTTTCAACCAGTGGGCCAAATGCTCCAAGGTCGGATCAATCATTCGGATGAACTCTTCTTTTCGTTCCCAATACGACCTGAACTGAGCTTCTTCAAGTATGGCATCCTTGGCTGTCGACGCATTTACACCATTCCTGCGGCTGCGTTCCCACGATTTTTTTAACAGTGCACTGGCGGGTTCCAGCAAGCGATTCACCCCTTGGACAGAAATAAGACGATTTGCTTTTATATTAACATTCAAATAATTTTTACACAGGGTATGGAGCAACTGTTCCATTATCCTGCGATGCATAGCAGGACAATCGCTGGCTTGTAAGCGGTTTCCTGTTGGCATGGAATATGCTTTTCTCTTAGGGTGTACGTACTTTTAAACAAAGAGGAGGAGATCAGGTGGCAGAAACGGTAAAAGTCGGGCTGGACCCTCGCGTGGCCGCTTTTTTGGCGGGCGGTCCCAAGAAGTTGTTTATCGGTGGGGAATTTGTCGAATCGCTCTCCGGCAAAACGTTCGAGACAATCGATCCAGCTACAGGACAGGTGATACATCGTGTACGAAGCGGATGCAGCCGATGTCGACCGGGCGGTGGAAGCGGCGGAGCGAGCCTTTCAGGGTGACTGGGCGAAAGTGACTCCGAGCGAGCGAGGGTGCATGTTGTGGAAGCTTGCCGACCTGATGGAGGAACACGCGGAAGCGCTGGCGCAGCTGGAGACAATTGACAACGGTAAACCGATCAGGCATGCCCGTGCCGTCGATGTGCCGCTGGCAATCGACCACTTCCGCTACTACGCCGGGTAGTCGACGAAAGTGTCCGGCGAAGTGATCAACAACTCGGCTGGCCGAACATGTTAACGTACACGCGGCGTGAGCCGATCGGAGTGGTCGGCCAGATTATCCCGTGGAATTTTCCGCTCCTGCTGGCCGCGTGGAAATTAGGTGCTGCGCTGGCTACAGGCAACGCAGTTATTTTGAAAAGCGCTGAGCAGACTCCGCTATCCGCCATCTATCTCGCGGAATTAATCCAGCAGGCCGGCTTCCCGGATGGCGTGGTCAACATTATCTCCGGCTACGGGCCGACCGCAGGGGCAGCCATAACGAATCATCCGCGCATCCGCAAAGTGGCGTTTACCGGATCGACAGAGGTTGGCAAACTGATCATGCAACAAGCGGCCGGAAACTTGAAGCGGGTGTCGCTCGAACTGGGAGGCAAGTCGCCCAATATCATTTTCCCCGACGCCGACTTCTCCAAAGCGATTCCCGGCGCCTTGATGGGGATTTTTTTCAACCAGGGCCAAGTATGCTGCGCAGGTTCACGGCTGTTCGTA
>NZ_HE978549.1:0-1795 GCF_000311785.1 Brevibacillus massiliensis | reverse complement strand
AAAAAGGTGTACGACAACGTGCTGGCGGACATGACCAGCTACGCTTCCAAAATGAAGCAGGGGAACGGCCTGGATGCGTCGACAGAGATCGGGCCGCTCGTCTCGAGCGAGCAGTTTGAGCGGGTCGCGGGCTATTTGCAAAAGGGCGGGAAGAAGGAGCGATCCCGCTTACAGGCGGCGAACCGCTGGATCGGGCCGGCTATTTTGTCCCGCCGACGATTTTTGCCGATGTGCATGACCAGATGACGATCGCCAGGGAAGAGATTTTTGGCCCCGTTGTTGCCGCGATGCCGTTCGACGATGAAGCGCAGGTCGCCGATGTCATCCGCCGCGCGAACGATAAGGAATACGGCCTCGCTGCCGGGGTATGGACGACAGACGTTCGCAAAGCGCACAAGGTCGCCCACGCGCCGGAAGCGGGGACCGTGTGGGTCAACTGCTACAATGCGCTGGACGCCGCGGTTCCGTTTGGCGGCTACAAGCAGTCCGGCTACGGCCGCGAGATGGGATCGTACGCGCTTGATTTGTATACACAGGTGAAAGCGGTGTGGGTCAATCTCGATTGACGAATCGATTTATTTGAAAGGGGGACTTGTACATGAGAGCAGCGCAAATACATGAACATCAAAAACCGCTTCGGATCGGTGAGGTACCGGATCCGACGCCAGGACCGAAAGATGTGATTGTCCGGGTCGAGGCGTGCGGAGTGTGCCGCAGCGACTGGCATGCCTGGATGGGAGACTGGGAGTGGATCGGGCTGAGCCCGAAATTGCCGATTATCCCCGGTCATGAAATGGGCGGCGTGATCGAAGCTGTCGGCAAGGACGTGAAGAACTTCCGGGTGGGCGATCGCGTGACAACGCCTTTTCATGAAGGCTGCTCGCATTGCGCCAATTGCATGAGCGGGCACTCCAACCGGTGCGATAACCTGGCGATCTTCGGCTTTAGCTACGATGGCGCCTACGCAGAGTACGTCTGCGTGCCGAACGGCGATTTCAACCTGATCCGTCTGCCTGACGAGGTGGATACGCTGACGGCGGCAGCGATCGGGTGCCGCTACATGACAGGCTACCACGGGGTTTTGCGCGGGAACGTACAGCCGGGAAATTGGCTTGCGGTACACGGCTCCGGCGGTGTCGGCCTATCTGCTGTGCAGGTCGGCAATGCGGTCGGAGCGATGGTCATCGCCGTCGATGTCGATGACGACAAGCTGGCGAAAGCGAAGGAAGAAGGGGCGGCAGCCGTCATCAACGCCCGGAAGGAAAACGTCACGGAAGCCATCAAGGAAATCACCAAGGGAGGGGCGCATTGCTCCATCGACGCGCTGGGGATTCGCGATACGATCCTCAACTCTGTCCTCTGCCTGCGGAAGGGCGGACGACACGTGCAGATCGGTCTGACGACAAAAGAAGAAGGCGGAATGGTCGGCCTGCCGATCGATGCGATCACGGCGATGGAGCTTGAAATCGTCGGCAGCATCGGCAATCCGCATTCGGCGTACGACGGTCTGCTCACCATGATTGCGAAAGGCAGGCTAAATCCGGCATCGCTCGTGTCCCGCGAGGTATCCCTCGATGACGTATCGGGAATTCTCGATGACATGACCAACTTTCGGACATTCGGGTTTAACGTCATTACGAGGTTTAAATAGATCGCATGAAAGCCCAGGGGAGATGATCCTCTGGGCTTTAGCAACGGTAGTAATGCATGTCCGGCTTAAGTTTGTACGACCTATTATCTATAGAATTTGTGTTTTTGCACTGCAACGAACTGGAAACTCACGATCATCAGTTGG
>NZ_HE978548.1:2490-110397 GCF_000311785.1 Brevibacillus massiliensis | reverse complement strand
CAAAGAACATTTTTGTCGAACGTTATCTACTATAACACATTTGTTTTCATAGAGTCAAGAGTTTTTTTGAAGCCGTCTCTCTTTTTTACTCTATCGATTTCGCCGCTCAGCAGCGACAATGAATAATCTATCACATTAGCATATAGAAAGTCAATACTATTTTTCACTATTTTTTTGCCAACATTACTGCCGTAAAAGAACCTGAAGAAAAAAACCCCTTCCAAACAGGAAGGGGATGGATCAACTGATATCCACTCTCTATTTATGCTTCCGCGTGACTTTGCTCGGTAGAAACGATCGGATTGACATCCTTGGTAATGCGGCTCGTCAGAATGCCGGCAACCATGCTTCCGCTGACATTTAAAGCTGTCCGCCCCATGTCAATCAACGGTTCGACAGATATGAGCAAAGCAACCAGCGCAATCGGCAGGTTGAGTGTGGACAACACTAGCAGCGAAGCAAAAGTAGCACCGCCGCCAACACCGGCTACGCCGAACGAACTGATGGCTACTACTGCGATCAGGGTCAGGATGAATGAAGGCGTAAACGGATCGATTCCTACCGAAGGCGCCGCCATCATGGCCAGCATCGCCGGGTAAATGCCGGCGCAGCCATTTTGACCAATGGAGACGCCAAACGTCCCGGCAAAGTTGGCAATCCCTTCAGGTACGCCCAACTCGTCTGTTTGCGTTTTCACTGTCAACGGTAAAGTACCCGCACTCGTTCTGGAGGTAAAAGCAAAGGAGAGTGCCGGGAATGCCTTTCTTACGTAAAAGATGGGGTTCACCTTGACGGCCGCAACCAACAGCAGATGGACCACAAACATAAGCAGCAGGGCGGCGTAAGAGGCAACGACAAACGTGCCTAATTTCCAAATGGCCGCGTAATCGCTCGTTGCTGCCACTCTCGTAATCAACGCCAGTACTCCGTACGGGGTCAATCGCAAAATGAGTGTGACCACTCTCATAATAATCGCGTAAAAGGTTTCTACGATACCCGCAAAACGGTCAGCCTGCTCAGGGTTTTTCCGTTTGACTCCAAGGTATGCAACTCCGAGAATCGCCGCAAAAATCACCACCGCAATAATCGATGTAGCTCTCTCCCCTGTAAAGTCAAGAAACGGATTGGCTGGAAGCAGTTCCAGGATCTTTTGAGGGAAAGTAAGTCCCTGTATATCGTTTAGACGCTGTTCCACCTGCTCGGCACGGGCTGCCTCCGCGTTGCCCTGCTCAATTTGAATAGTCTCCAGATGGAATGCATACGATGACCCTATCCCGATAACTGCAGCAATTGCCGTCGTCACGACCAAAGAGCCAATGATCAGAGAACTGATCTTTCCCACGTTTTGGGTCAGTTTTACTTTTGTAAAGGCCGAGAGAATGGACAAAAAGACCAAAGGCGTCACGATCATCTGCAGCAGCTTGACATAGCCCTTCCCTACGATGTTAAACCAATCCATCGAGGTTTTCATCACAGCTGATGTCGGTCCGTAAATGTACTGCAGAGCAAAACCAAAGACTATCCCCACGCCTAAAGCCAGAAAAACGCGCTTTGAGAACGAGACATGCTTTTTTTGCAAAGAATATAGGCCATAGATCATTGCTGCCAAAACCGCAATGTTGACAACCGTCCATAGCATGGTCATCGGAATCCCTCCCGTTATTCTCTAGAATTCTTCTCTGTATTGAAGAGATATTCCAGTTATATTACCTCTATTCCGATATGTCAACATGGTTTTTATTTCTTCTGCACTTACAGCGATTTCCTTTTACTGACAAAGAAAAACAGGAGGGTTTCCCCTCCTTCTTCATGTTACTCATGTTCCTTGTGTTTATTCATCCCATGCTTGAAATGAATTCGCTTGTCAATCTGTTCATTCAGCTTTTCTTTCCATTTCTCTGCCTTGCTCGGAGCCAACAGGCCGTTCGCGACCTTTTGGTTAATCCGATCTGTCATCATCGTATGTAGGGCCGCTTTCAGCTTATCCTGGGAGACATTTTGACTGCTGGCAATTTCCGCAAGCGATTTTCCCTGCTTCAGCTGATCTGTCAACTGGGCCGGTTCCATCTTCAGCGTTTCAGCCAACAGCTGCAGCCTTTTCTGCTTCCAAAGCTTCCAATCAGACGGCTTTGCCGTTACTTTCATCTTAATTCCGGCTGCCTGCCTGCTTTTCATCTGCTCAGCGTCGGCTGCTGTAAGTTTCCCCTCCGATACGGCCTTATCGAGGAGCGCTGCCCTTTCTTTCGCGATCGCGGCAACCAAATCGTCGACACTTACCTTTTTGGCTGCAGCAAACTCAGCCAACGATTGGTCCTTGTCCCGTAAAGCCTGCCTCAGAGTCGCTTCGTCAACATTTAGCAGCCGCTGAACAGCTGAAGACCCCATAATATCCAAACCATACGGTCGATCATGATGGTGACGGCCGCCTTCTTTGGCATCTGCCATTTGTTGCGGAGCCCAGGCACACAGTGTAAACGCCAACACCAATGAAGCAACTGCTTTCATCCATTTTTGCTCAATCAAAGAAAATCACCCACCCTTTTTTTACCATAGGATGCGCGATTTTCTCCGAAACGATACATCTTATTTCAAATTGGCACGCCGCAGCTTAGCGGCGATTCTTCAGCTCAGCCAGCACATCATCCAACGGGAGCTTTTGTTCCCGCAGCAGGACGAGCAGGTGAAACAGCAAATCAGCCGCTTCGTATTGCAGTTCGGCGTGGCTGCGGTTTTTTGCCGCAATAATCACTTCGGCGGCTTCTTCCCCCACCTTTTTCAAGATTTTATCCACGCCTTTTTCAAACAGATACGTACAGTAAGAGCCTTCCGGACGCTCCGCTTCCCTGGCGGCAATCAAACTCTCCAGTTCACTTAAAATGGCAAAGCGATCCGGCTCTCCAAGGTTGTCCTGCGATTCAGGAGAGATACCGGCAAAGCAGGAGTAGGTGCCGCGATGACACGCCGGACCATTTGGAATCACCTGAACGATCAGGGCATCTCCGTCACAATCTACGCGAAGCGAGACCACGCGCTGGGTGTTTCCAGAGGTAGCGCCTTTATGCCAAAGCTCCTGTCGGGACCGGCTCCAAAACCAGGTTTCACCTGTTTCCGCTGTTTTTTCCAATGAAGTACGGTTCATATAGGCAAGCGTCAGTACCTCTTTACTGACAGCATCCTGTACAACAACCGGGATAAGCCCGTCGGCATCAAAGCGCAAGCTCTCCCAGGGAATAGCATTCTTCATGGCCGAACCACAACCCCTCTCTCAGCTAGATAAGCTTTTACGGAAGAAATCGACGTCTCCGCGTAGTGGAAAATAGAAGCGGCAAGGGCTGCGTCCGCTTTCCCTGCTGTTAAGACTTCGGCAAAGTGTTCTACGCCCCCGGCGCCTCCCGAGGCGATCACCGGAATGCCGACTGCTTCCGAGACTGAGCGGGTCAATTCGATGCCAAATCCTTGCTTTTCTCCATCGTGATCCATGCTGGTCAAAAGGATCTCTCCCGCTCCCAACGATTCAGCCTCTTTCGCCCAGTCGATGACATCCCGCCCTGCAGCGTTTCGGCCGCCGTGGGTGTAGACCTCCCACTTGCCTTCGCCAGTGCGGCGGGCATCAATCGCGACGACAATACATTGAGACCCGAAGACCCTTGCACCCTCCCGTATCAATTCCGGCCGCAGCACGGCAGCCGTGTTAAGGGAGATCTTATCGGCACCGGCCCGCAAAATCCGCTTCATATCTTCTACGCTGTTAATGCCGCCCCCGACCGTAAACGGAATCGTAATGTTTGCCGCAGTCTGTTCAATGACGTCCACCATCGTTTTGCGCCCTTCATGTGATGCGGATATATCGAGGAACACCAGCTCGTCGGCCCGCTCTTCACTGTATTTTTTGGCCAACTCCACCGGATCTCCGGCATCGCGCAATCCGAGAAATTGGACCCCCTTTACGACTCGTCCATCCTTTACGTCCAGACAAGGAATGATCCGTTTTGCTAACACGTCAGACCTCCTCCTGCATCCGGCGAAGTGCGGCAGACAGCTGAACGGCACCGGTGTAGAGAGCTTTCCCTACGATTGCGCCTGATACCCCTTCGGCAGCAAACTGCGCCAGCGCCAGCAAATCTGCCGTTGTACTCACGCCGCCTGAGGCAATCACCTGTTTGCCTGTGGCCCTCGCCAGCCCGACAATCTCTTCCACGTTCGGGCCGCTAAGTGTGCCGTCCCGCGATATATCCGTATAGATGAAGGTTCCAGCGCCCAGGGCGGCCAGTTCCTTGGCGAGATCAACCGCCTTTAAATCCGTCGTCTCCAGCCAACCGCGGGTCGCGACATATCCCCGGCGGCAGTCAAGGCCGATCGCTATCTGTTTGCCGTACAGACGCAGTGATTTTTCGACAAACCCTCGATTTTCAATGGCAGCTGTCCCCAGTATGATACGGCTGACCCCGCCCTCCACATAGCGGTAAATGTCCTTTTCCGTACGGATTCCGCCGCCAATTTGCACGGGAACATCTACTTCCTGGGCGATCGCCGACACCAGGTCGGCGTGAACGGGCTCTCCCGCCTTGGCTCCGTCCAGATCGACGAGGTGGAGCCACTTCGCCCCCTCAGCCACCCATTTCTTCGCTACCTCCAGGGGCGATTCCCCGTAGACCGTCTCTTGCGCGTAATCCCCCTGATACAGCCGGACGCATTTGCCCCCTCGTATATCGATTGCCGGGTAGATGGTAAAGCTCATAGCAAAACCCCCTCGCACTGCTTGGCAAAGTTTTGGAGCAGGCGCATGCCTGTTTCCCCGCTTTTCTCGGGATGAAATTGCATACCGTAAATGTTGGCGCGTCCGACGATCGCTGTCACCTCATGCCCGTAATCGGTAACCGCCAACAAGTCGCCGGGATCGTCCACACAGACGTGATAAGAATGAACGAAATAGACGTACTCTCCATCAGCAAGGCCTTGCAGAAGCGGATGTTTCGGCGCCTTCAACTGCAATTGGTTCCAACCCATATGCGGTATTTTCAGCTCGCCGCAAAATCGCGCCGCCTTCCCTGCCAATAGCCCCAGCCCTTCATTGCATCCATGCTCCTCGCTCGAACTGAACAGCAGCTGCATGCCCAGACAGATGCCGAGCAGCGGTTTTCCGCTTTCGGCGTATTCGCGGATAGCCGCCAGCAGTCCCAGTTCGCGAATGTTGTTCATCGCATCGGCGAACGCTCCCACTCCCGGCAGGATGATCCCTCCATACGCGGCCAGCCTCTCGGGAGCCGCTACAAATTCGTGCGGACAGTTCAGCCTCTCCAGGGCCTTTCCCAAACTGTACAGGTTTCCCATGCCATAATCGACGATACCAATCACGCTACAGCATCCCCTTTGTCGACGGTACGCCTTTAACTCTGGGATCAATCGAAACAGCCTCATCCAGAGCGCGTCCCAACGCCTTAAAAATCGCTTCAATCATGTGGTGGGTGTTATGGCCGTAATGCAGGATCACGTGCAGGTTCATCCGCGCTTCGAGAGCCAATTTCCAAAGAAACTCGTGAACCAATTCGGTGGGAAACTGCCCCACTTGTGCCGACGGATACACAGCCCGGTACTCCAAGTGCGGACGATTGCTCAAATCGATCACGACCTGCGCCAGCGCATCGTCCATCGGGACGAAGGCATTTCCGTATCTTTTGATGCCTTTTTTGTCTCCTAATGCCTCCCGCAGCGCCTGCCCCAGGCAGATGCCGATATCCTCTACCGTGTGATGGTAATCGATCTCGATGTCGCCCTTTGCCCGTACGTCCAGATCAAACTGACCGTGGCGGGCGAACAAATCCAGCATGTGATTTAAAAACGGCACATCTGTCTGCAATTGGCTGCTGCCTTCCCCATCGATTGTAAAGGCCAGGGTTATGTCGGTCTCATTTGTTTTGCGGGAAATGCTTGCTGTTCGCGTCATTTCTGCCATCTTGGTTCACTCCGTTACGTAAAATCTAATTTTCATTCCCATCATTTAAGATCAGTCAACCGCTCCTGAATGGCGCGGGCGTGGGCGGTAAGCCCTTCCTGCTCGGCGAGTGCGACGATTTTTGCGCCGTTTTCCTTTAGATCAGCCTTGCTGTAGGCGATGACGCTGGACTTCTTAATGAAGTCGTCTACGGACAGCGGGGAAGAAAATCGCGCTGTTCCATTGGTCGGCAGGACGTGGTTCGTGCCGGCGAAGTAATCGCCGACCGGTTCCGAGCTGTACGGTCCGAGAAAAATGGCCCCGGCGTTTTCCACCTTGCCCAGCTGGCCAAAGGGATCGTCGATCAACAGCTCCAAATGCTCCGGAGCCAATCGATTGACGACTGCAAAGCCCTCCTCCAGATCACCTACGACACAGATCGCGCCATAATCGCGCAATGCGGCCTCCGCAATCTCCCGGCGGGGGAGCAATGCCACCTGCCGTTCCAGCTCCGCCGCTACCCGCTCCGCCAGCGATCGCGACGGGGTAACGAGCACTGCCGAACTCATCGGATCGTGCTCGGCCTGGGACAGCAGATCGGCGGCAACATATCGCGGATTGGCCGAATCATCGGCCAAGACGACAATCTCGCTTGGTCCGGCCACCATGTCTATATCGACCAGCCCAAATACCTCACGTTTGGCCAAGGCGACGTAGATATTGCCGGGACCGACGATTTTATCCACCGCGGGAATCGTCTTCGTCCCGTAGGTCAGCGCCCCAATCGCTTGTGCGCCGCCCACTTTGTAGATCTCTGTGACGCCGGCAATTCGCGCGGCGACGAGAATGGCCGGATTTACCTTGCCGTCTTTCCCCGGCGGGGATACCATCACGATCTCACTTACCCCAGCTACGCGCGCGGGGATTGCGTTCATCAGAACAGACGAAGGATACGCTGCCCGCCCGCCCGGGACGTAAAGTCCCACTCGTTTGAGCGGACGCACCAGCTGTCCCAGCAGAGTACCGCTCTCCTTGGCCGCAAACCACGACTGACGCACCTGCCGCTGATGGTAATCGGCAATATTGGCCGCCGCTTCCCGGAGTGCATTGGCCACATCGGCGCTGACCAGCTTCTCCGCTTCCGCAAATTCTGCTTCACTCACCCGAAAATCACGCAGCTCGACTTGATCAAATGCCTTTGTGTAGAAGCGGACTGCCTCATCTCCCTCTGCCTTAACCCGTTCGAGGATCGCCCGTACTGCTGCCTGCTGTTCGCTCGTGCCGCTGTCGACGCTGCGGCGGGTGTCAAATTGACCGGAATCCACGATTTTAACCATTTTTATCCCCATCCCTATTTACATCACTGGCGTATTTTTCTTTGGAATCACTTGTAAAAACTTCTGGGCAATCTCATCTACTGCTTCGCTTTTCATCCGGTAACTGGCCCGGTTTGCGATGAGCCGAGTCGTAATATCGCAGATATGCTCCAATTCGATAAGGCCGTTTTCGCGCAAGGTCTGCCCGGTAGAGACGATGTCGACGATCCGGTCGGCCAGACCGATCAATGGAGCCAGCTCGACTGATCCGTTCAGTTTTATCACTTCCACCTGCTGTCCCTGCTCGCGAAAATAGCGGGAAGCGATCCTCGGATATTTCGTCGCCACGCGGGGCGCCTCTGTCGGCTGCCAATCGGGGAGCCCGGCGACCATCATGCGGCAGCGGCCAATCAGCAGATCGAGCAGCTCGTAGACATCGCGCTCTTCTTCCAGCAGCACGTCTTTTCCCACGACCCCGACATCGGCTACACCGTACTCCACATAGGTCGGGACGTCGGCCGGCTTCGCCAAGATAAACTCCAATTCACTCTCCTCCACTGGAATGATGAGCTTGCGGGAATCCGGCAAATCAGCGCCCACCTTCACCCCCGCCTCCCGTAAAAACACCAGCGACTCTTCAAATATCCGCCCTTTCGGCATGGCTATCGTCAGCTTTTTTAGATTGATCGGCTGACTCATTCTCGTTCCTCCCTACCGTTGACATACAGTACCTCGTATCCTCGCTCCCGGCCCCACGCATTAGCCGCCTCTTCGCTCTCACACAGGTGAGTGATGACGATATGGCCGTTTTTTCGCAGTTTCTGCGCTTCCAACAGCGCTTCCTGGCGACTGCTCGCCGGGTACACAACAGCCAGGCGCTGTGTTATTTCTCTCGGTCGAATCGACGTGACCTGCATCAGCCGATCCATTTTGATCGCAAAACCGGTAGCCGGAGCGGGCCGGCCAAATTGAGCCAGCAGGTGATCGTAGCGGCCGCCGGTTACCAGCGGGGATCCGAGATCGGCGGCATACCCTTCAAAAACAGCACCGGTGTAATAATTTAGACTGCTGACCAGATTGAAATCGAGCAGAAGATGCTCTGTCACGCCATACGCTTCCAGCGCTTCCCACAGAGAGACAACCGTCTGAACGGCTTTGCGGGCCTTCCCGTTCACTGTCAATTGACGCGCTTCCTCGATTTTCTCCTTCCCCCCGCGCAAATGCAGCAAGGCGTGCAGCCTGCGCCGCTCCGTATCTGTTATGTTCAATGACCCGGCCAATTGCCGGTAGCCGACGTAATCTCGATCCTGTAAAAACTGCCAAAGGCGGTCTCGGTCAGCCTGTTCGGAAACGATCTCCTCCAGCAGCCCGCCGGCAAAGTCCACATGTCCAATCGCGATCTTAAAGGCATTCACTTCTGCTGCTTGCAGACAAGACACCGCCAACGCGATCACTTCTGCATCGGCATCGCCTGACTCTGTGCCGATCAACTCAACGCCCGTCTGGAAAAATTCGGCATTTCGCCCGGCTTCCTTCTCTTGGGCCCGAAACACATTGGTTTGATAAAACAGCCGGATGGGCAAAGGCACATCCTTGTACAGCGAAGCGACAACCCTGGCAATCGGGGATGTCATGTCCGGACGCAGCACGACAGTGTGCCCCTGCTTATCCAGCAGTTTGAACATGCGACTTTCCAATGTCGCACTTGCCGCTCCTACCGTGTCGTAATATTCCAGGGAGGGTGTGACAATTTCGTCGTATCCCCATTTTTCGATACAATGTCGAAGCGCCGACTCCAACTGGCGTTGTTTGACGAGCGACTCCGGCAACATATCCCGCATGCCCAGCGGTTTTTCGAATACTAACGGCCTTGCCATAGCTTTTCCCTCCAAACGCTTTACTCTGCTAATAAACTAAAGTGAAAGGTTAGTTGAAATGTACCACTAAACGGACAGTTGGTCAACGGCCAACCGAATAGTCAGACAATTGCACAAACGGTCATGGCCGTTTTGTGGACCGCAAGCGGTCACAGAAAAAAGCGGATTGATTCAATCCGCTTCCCGAATGATTTGCATCGGATTTCCGCCGACAAAAGCGCCTGGCGGGACGTTTTTGTGCACGACAGTACCGGCTGCGACGATCGCCCCATCGCCGATGACCACCCCCGGCAATATCGTCGAGTTGGCACCGACAAGCACCCGGTCGCCGATTTTCACTTCGCCGAGGCGATACTCGTCGACGAGGTACTCGTGGGCCAGTATCGTCGTATTGTATCCGATTACGCAGTTGCTTCCGATTTTGATCAACTCCGGAAACATGATATCCATCATGACCATTAACGCCACTGCCGTATGTTCGCCTACCTCCATGCGCAGAAATGTCCGATACAGCCAGTTTTTCCAGGATAGGAACGGACAATAGCGGGCGATTTGGATGACGATAAAGTTCTTCATCACCTTCCAAAAACTAACAGTCCGATACAGCTGCCACAGCGGGTTCGCTCCGTTTACCGAATATCTGTTTGTCCGACGCATTGTCATTCCCTGCTCCTTCGCTGTCATAAGTCTGGATCGGAATCCTCGATGGTATCGGTCAACCGTTTGGCAAAATGCATGGCGGCATTATATCCCATCCGTTTCAACCGATAGTTCATCGCCGCTACTTCAATGATGACGGCCAGATTTCGTCCGGGCCTTACCGGAACCGTAATGACCGGCAACTCCGTGTCAATGATCTTCATTTTCTCTTCGTCCAGGCCAAGACGTTCATACTGTTTGTCCTTCTCCCACAACTCCAGTTGAACCACCAGCGCAATGTTTTTCATATTGCGCACGGCGCGGGCCCCGAACATCGTCATGACATTGATGATCCCCAGACCGCGAATCTCCAGCAAGTGTTGAATCAACTCTGGTGCCGTTCCCACCAGCTGCCCTTCCTGTGACTGGCTGATTTCGACGGCGTCGTCGGCTACCAGGCGGTGTCCGCGCTTTACCAGTTCCAAAGCGGTTTCGCTCTTGCCGATCCCGCTGGAACCGACGATCAGCACCCCGATGCCGTAAACATCGGTTAGCACACCGTGGATCGTGGTCGACTTCGCCAGCCGGTTCTCCAGGAAGTTGGTCAGCTTGCTGACCAAACTGGTCGTCGCCAGCGGCGATAAGAGTACGGGAACGCTCTTTTCTTCGGATATTTCCAGCAGTTCCGGCATCGCCTGCTGATTGCGGGTCACGCAGATACAAGGGGTCTCGTCATCCATCAAAAACCGAAACCGCTCCAGCCGGTCTTCGCGGCTCAGTGTTTGCAAAAACTCCATCTCCGTCAAGCCAAACAGTTGAATCCGCTCGGCAGGATAGTGCGAGTAATAGCCGGCCAACTGCAAACCCGGACGGCTTAAATCGGTCACAGTGATTTCACGTCCAAGCCCTTGCTCTCCACTCAGCACTTTCATATGAAAATGTTCGACGACATGGCTTACCTTTGTTTTACGCATGCTTCTCTCCTTTACGGCGCGAACACTTTTCCCGTCAACAGGCATTTCCTCTATTGTATCGGAGATAGACTGCCCGGAACAACCTCCGCTGCCCATTTTCTTTCGTCCCGTTCCCTTTTTGCTTACCGCGGCACCGATAGCTGCCCCAACAGACCGGCCAAGGGGGAGCGATCATCGCAATCATGCAGGAACGTGAACAAAGCGGAACACCTACATGTTCCGCCTGTCTTCCTGCACTTCTCGCCTGATCAATCCGCCGTTCTAGCCGGATACCAGCTGCTCCATCCGCTGCTTGGTCCGCTGGCGGTCCCGCTCCAATATCGGCGCCAGAAATTGGCCGGTATAGGATTCTGCTACCTGAACCACCTGCTCTGGAGTGCCTGTGGCAACGATCTGTCCGCCGCGTGTTCCTCCTTCAGGCCCCAAGTCGATCAGATAATCGGCCGTTTTAATCACATCCAGGTTGTGTTCGATCACCAGGACCGTATCGCCGTTATCCACCAGCCGCTGCAGCACCTTCAGCAAACGGTCAATATCGTCCGTGTGCAGACCCGTCGTCGGTTCATCCAGAATGTACAGCGTACGGCCGTTGCTGCGCCGATACAGCTCGGATGCCAGCTTCACCCGCTGTGCTTCTCCGCCGGACAGCGTCGTGGCCGGCTGACCCAGCTTCATATAGCCGAGACCGACGTCAACGATGGTCTGCAGCTTCCGTTCGATCCGCGGGATATTGCGGAAAAACTCAAGAGCATCCTCGATCGTCATTTCCAGTACGTCGGAAATGCTTTTCCCCTTGTACTTTACTTCCAGCGTCTCGCGATTGTACCGCTTTCCGTGGCATACTTCACAAGGCACGTAGACATCCGGCAAGAAGTGCATTTCGATCTTGATGATCCCGTCGCCGCTGCACGCCTCGCAGCGCCCTCCCTTGATGTTGAAGCTGAAGCGGCCCTTTTTGTAGCCGCGTACCTTCGCTTCATTGGTTTGGGCAAACAAGTCGCGAATATCGTCGAACACGCCCGTGTACGTAGCCGGATTGGAACGAGGGGTCCGTCCGATCGGAGACTGGTCGATATCGATCACCTTGTCCAAGTGCTCCAAACCGGTGATGCGCCGGTAAGCGCCCGGCTTTGTTTTTGCCCGGTTCAATTCACGAGCCAAGGTCTTATGCAGGATTTCATTGACGAGCGTACTCTTGCCCGAGCCGGAGACTCCCGTCACGGCGACAAACACCCCGAGCGGGATCTTCGCGTTGATGTTCTTCAAGTTGTTTTCCTTGGCGCCCTCGATGGTAATCCACTTGCCGTTGGGCTGACGCCGCTCCGCCGGAACCGCAATAAACTTGCGGCCGCTCAAATAAGCGCCTGTCAAGGAGGCGGGGTTCTGCATCACTTCTTCCGGCGTGCCGGCCGCGACAACCTGTCCACCGTGAATCCCTGCGCCGGGGCCAATGTCAATGATGTAATCGCAGGCCATCATCGTATCCTCGTCGTGTTCGACGACGATCAGGGTATTGCCGAGGTTGGTCATGTGTTCCAGCGTCTTGATCAGCCGGCTGTTGTCCCGCTGGTGAAGCCCGATACTCGGCTCATCCAAAATGTAAAGGACACCCATTAAACTGGAGCCGATCTGCGTCGCCAGGCGAATGCGCTGCGCCTCCCCGCCGGAAAGTGTGCCGGCCGCCCGGCTGAGCGTCAGGTAATCCAGGCCGACGTCGATGAGAAAACGCAGCCGGGATTTCACTTCTTTCAGGACCTGATTGGCAATCTTCGCGTCTTTTTCACTTAGCTGCAATTCATCTGCAAACTGGTAGGCATCGACAATCGACAAATCGGTGAACTGGGAGATGTTTCGCCCGCCGACCATCACAGCCAGACTCTCCTGGCGAAGGCGCTGCCCTTTGCAGACCGGGCAAGGCTTTTGCCCCATAAAACCTTCGATCGTCTCACGAATGTAATCGGAGCTGGTCTCCACGTGGCGGCGCTGCAAATTGGGAATCACGCCCTCAAAAGGCACGACCGCCTCCCGTACTTGTCCAAATTCATTCTCATAGCGGAAGTGGATCTTCTCCTCTTTGTTTCCGTACAAGATGATCTGCAGCTGCTCTTCGGGCAGTTCTTCCACCTTCACGTCCATCGGAATCCCGAAGTGGCGGCAGGCCGAAGTCAGCAGCTGCTGGTAATAGGTGGAGGATTTCGGTTCCCACGCTTCAATCGCCCCCTCTTCCAGGGTCTTGGTCGGATCGGGGATGACCAGATCGGGGTCGACCTCCAATTTGACTCCCAGGCCGTCACATTCCGGACATGCTCCGTATGGGCTGTTGAACGAAAAGATGCGCGGCTCCAGCTCGCCAATCGAAAATCCGCAGATCGGACAGGCGTGCTTCTCGCTGAACAACAGCTCTTCCTGATCGATGACGTCCACGATGACTTTGCCGTCGGCCAGCCGCAGCGCCGTCTCCAAGGAGTCGGCGAGCCGCGACTGAACGTCCGGCTTCACGACAATCCGGTCGATGACGACTTCAATCGAGTGCTTCTTGTTCTTTTCCAGCTTGATCTCTTCCGACAAGTCGCGAACCTCGCCATCGACGCGTACACGCACATAGCCCTGCTTGCGGATATCATCCAGCAGCTTGACGTGCTCCCCTTTGCGCCCCTGCACGAGCGGCGCCAAGATCTGAATACGGGTTCGTTCCGGATACTCCAGCACGCGATCCACCATCTGTTCAATGGTCTGCGAAGTAATCTCGATCCCGTGTTCCGGGCAGATCGGCTTGCCGATCCGGGCGTAGAGGAGCCGCAGGTAGTCGTATATTTCGGTTACCGTGCCGACAGTGGACCGCGGGTTGCGGCTGGTAGTCTTCTGATCGATGGAGATCGCGGGCGACAGCCCCTCGATCGAATCCACGTCAGGTTTATCCATCTGACCGAGGAACTGCCGGGCGTATGCGGAGAGGGACTCCACATAACGCCGCTGCCCCTCAGCGTATATGGTGTCAAAAGCGAGGGACGACTTCCCCGAGCCGGACAGGCCCGTCAGCACGACAAATTTGTCGCGCGGAATCACCACGTCGATATTTTTCAGGTTGTGGGCCCGCGCGCCTTTGACGACGATGTGTTCAAGCGGCATGTCTCTTTTCCACTCCTTATCCTTCGGCTTTCAACTCAAGAATCAAGTCACGCAGTTCCGCCGCCCGTTCGAACAGCAGATTGCGCGCTGCTTCCTTCATCTCTTCTTCCATTCGCTCGATTACCTGCTGGCGGTCTTTTTTCGACAGCTTTTTGAAATCGGCGTGCGGCAGGTAATCGGCCTTTTCCTCGGCGACCCGGGTGGCCTCAATCACGTCGCGAACCGCCTTTTTTACCGTTTGCGGCGTGATGCCATGCTGCTCGTTATACGCCAACTGGATGCTGCGGCGCCGCTCGGTCTCGCGGATCGCGGCAGCCATCGAATCCGTCATCCGGTCGGCGTACATGATGACCCGGCCTTCCGCATTGCGGGCGGCGCGGCCGATCGTCTGGATCAAGGAGCGCTCGTTGCGCAGGAAGCCTTCCTTGTCCGCGTCCAGGATGGCCACCAGTGACACTTCCGGCAGGTCGAGACCCTCGCGCAGCAGGTTGATCCCGATCAGCACGTCAAATTCGCCGAGCCGAAGGGATCGCAGGATCTGCATTCTCTCGATCGTCTTGATATCGGAGTGCAGATAGCGAACCTTGATCCCGATCTCCTTCAGGTAGTCGGTTAAATCCTCTGCCATCTTTTTCGTCAGCGTAGTCACAAGCACGCGCTCGTCTTTGGCGATCGTGGCTTGGATCTCGCCGATCAAATCGTCAATCTGCCCTTTGATCGGCCGAACGTCGATTGTCGGATCCACAAGGCCGGTAGGCCGAATGACCTGCTGCACGACTTCTGGGCAGTGTTCCAGCTCGTAGGGCCCGGGCGTTGCCGAAATGTATATGATCTGATGGATCTTCTGCTCAAACTCGGAAAATGTCAGCGGGCGGTTGTCCCGCGCCGACGGAAGCCGAAACCCGTGTTCCACCAAGACGTCTTTGCGGGCCTTGTCGCCATTGTACATGGCGCGCACCTGCGGCAGGCTCATGTGAGACTCATCGACTATCAGCAGAAAATCGTCCGGGAAGTAATCCAGCAGGGTGTACGGCGGATGTCCGGGCGGCAGTCCGGTCAAATGGCGCGAGTAGTTCTCAATCCCGGAACAAAAGCCCATCTCCATCATCATTTCAATGTCGTAGCGGGTGCGCTGCTCCAAGCGCTGTGCTTCCAGAAGCTTGCCCTGGTCGCGCAGTTCCTTCAGCCGCTCCTCCAATTCCGCCTGAATGCCGGCAATCGCCAGCTTCATCTTCTCCTCGCGGGTGACGTAGTGGGATGCCGGGAAAATGGCAACATGCTCGCGGGTCCCGAGAATTTCCCCGGTCAGTACGTCGATCGAAGTAATCCGTTCGATTTCATCGCCAAAAAATTCGACGCGGATCGCCTGTTCGCTGTTGGATGCCGGGAAGATCTCCAGTACGTCACCGCGTACCCGGAAGGTTCCGCGGACAAAATTGATGTCGTTGCGCGTATACTGGATATCGACCAGCCGGTGCAGCACTTCTTCCCGGCTTTTTTCCATGCCGACGCGCAAAGAGAGTACCAGCTCGCGGTACTCTTCCGGCGAACCCAATCCATAGATGCAGGATACGGAGGCTACGATGATCACATCCCGCCGCTCAAAAAGAGCACTGGTAGCCGAGTGTCGCAGCTTGTCGATCTCTTCGTTGACGCTGGCGTCCTTCTCGATGTACGTGTCCGATTGCGGGATATACGCCTCTGGTTGGTAGTAGTCGTAATAGCTGACGAAGTATTCCACCGCATTACGCGGAAAAAACTCCTTAAATTCCGCCGCCAACTGTGCAGCGAGTGTTTTGTTGTGGGCCAAGACCAGGGTCGGTTTGTTCACTTGCGCGATGACATGTGCAATCGTAAAGGTCTTGCCCGTTCCGGTTGCTCCCAGCAGGGTCTGGTGCCGCTTCCCCGCCCGGACGCCAGACACCAACTCGGCAATCGCTGTCGGTTGGTCACCGGATGGCTGATATTCCGAAACTAATTGAAAACGCTCCATCCTGCCGCTCCTCCTTCTTTTTACACGAACCGTTTTCTTTAACCTATCACTCATTATAGCACAAACATTCGAATTTTAAGCAGGAAATTCGAACAAACGTTTGTCTGTTCTCCCTTTCCCCTTTTGCCGATAAAGAAAAGGAAAGCTTGGAAGCGCCGCTTCCCAAGGAGGATCGCACATGCCGGACAGCGTAAACAATTCGCTATATATTCCGCCCAATTACAGTTACAAGGGAAAAAAAGAGTTTTCCACGGATATAGATCAAAATGCGTTTATGCGGTTGATGATCGAGCAGTTGAAGTATCAGGACCCGCTGTCGCCGATGGACAATCAGCAGTTCGTCCAGCAGACCGCCATCATGACGATGGTGGAACGCTTGACGCGCATGCAGTCGCTGATGGAAGAATCCAACAGCAGCCTGCTAAACATCCGCCAATATGAGCAACTCGTGGGAAAAACGGCCACGTATGATCTGACGACAAAAGATCCTGATACCGGCGAAGTCAGCAAAGAGCCCAAGACCGGCTCGATTGACGGCGTCAAGATGAAAGACGGGAAAATCTACTTCATCATCGGAGAAGATGTCGTACCGCGCGAGGATGTCACCGGCGTGGATTCGAGCAGCACCGGCGACACCGGCGATTGGTTGGACAGCACATTGAAGTACACGCAGATGATCGGTTATACCGTCTCCTACAAGGGACAGCAGGAAAACCCGGACGGCACTTCGTCCGGCACGGATAAAAGCGGCGTGATTGCAGCGGTCAGCATGAAAAACGGCCTGATCGAATTCCACCTGGACAATGGAGACAAGATCACGCCGCAAGATATAACCGGATTAGAGACACCAAGAAGGGAAGAACCCGAGGCCAGTTGACCTCGGGTTCTTTTCATGCGCCCAGCTTTATCTTGCCGATCCGCTGTTTCAACAATCGGACGAGATTGAGCCTGCGGACATCGACGTAGTACTTGGTCTCGGAATCCGGCACCACGATAATTCCCAATTGATGGTGATTGCCGGCATAGATGGCGCATTGAACGAATTTCGGCTCTTTATTGTAAGTCAGGACCTCCATTTTGCAGTAGGCCGGATTGGCCTGCAGTGCCGTGTACAGCTCTGTCCTATCCCGTACTGGAATCCCATTGACCTTGACGATGACCTCTCCGCAGAGAATCCCCATCTCTTCTGCGGGCGTTCCCGGTATGACTGCCATCACCTTTACGCCCCTCGACGACTGAATAAAAAACGGCGCATGCTTCTGTTCGCGTCGTTGACTGAACCGGAACAACCCCTCATGTCCGATTATCGCAAACAAGGCCGCCGCGATGGAAAGGGCGGGAACATGCACGGCTGCGTACGCCAGCAGGAGCAGCACAAGCGAATACAGGCCAAGCGGACCGGCAGTTTCACGCGCCTTTTGGTCAGGTGTCACCGTCTGTGTCATGTCGGAAAAGCCGGTTACCGCCGGGATGAGCAGCAGCCCGTAAACGCTGCTTGCAAGGCCGGGGGAAAACAGCGGCCAGCCCGAAAACAACTGCAGCGCAAGTCCGCTGTTTGCCTGCATCGGCACCAGGAGCAATAGCGGAGTTAACCAGAAGGACTGCAAATGGTACGCGCCGATAATCTTTCCCCGCTTGCCTTCCAGGTACAGCGGAGACGCGTCTCTTCCCCCGTTCCAGCGAATCAATACCGCTTCGGCAAAATGCATCAACGCCACGACTGCCAGCAGCGGCACCGGCTTGGAGGCCAATATCCAGCTCCAGACCGTGCCGATTCCCTGCACGGAGACTCCCGCCGGCCACAAAAGGGCGAGCCCTTGCAGGAGCGTCAAGCCGCCAACGGCATAGGCAAAGCAGAGAAAACGGACGCGAAAACAGATTAGGACGATCGAAATTGCCCAAACGATCCAGAGGTCACCGGCCTGGACGACGATTCCCAAGGCGCCCGCTGCCAGCGACACAAACATCCCGCCGACCAGGCCGAGGCCAACGGAACGAAGCGTCTGTAAAAACGGTGAATGTATGCGAACAGCGAATAACTGACGTTCCATCGCCATCTGCTTCCGATACTGCAAATAGATAAACAAGACGAAGATGTAAAACAACGGATTGAGGAAGAAGTAGAAGACGGCCTGCAGATACTGCTGCAAAAACACCCATCCGTTTGTCATGGTATCACCTCGTGTTTGGGAAAAAGAAAAACCACGGACTGTTTTCCGTGGTTTTTAACTTCTACAGATAGAAAGCAATTCCCTGCCGCAGGGGTACGTTATTTTCCTTTGGCTTTTACTTCCTGCTGCAGGACGTCGAGTGCTTTTTGAAGCTGATTGTCGTTTTTCGGATCGCGGATTTGCTCGATGAGCGCATCCTGCAGAGCCGCTCCCGTAGCGGGATCCACCTTTCCTGTAACTGGAAGGTTATTCTCCTTTTGGAAACGTTCCACTGCCGCTTTGGTCTTGGCATCGAAATAGCCGTCATTTCGTCCCGGCGACAGTTTTAAGCCGTTCAAAATCAGCTGCAGGTTCTTCACATCTACCCCGGTCATGTCCTGCTCCAGCACCTTGTCCTGGGGAAGCTGCGTCGCTTTGAAATACTCCGGCTGGGAAACGGCAACATCCGGTTCGATCCCTTTTTTGTTAATCCACTCCCCGTTTGGAGTCAGCCATTTGGCGATGGTCAGTTTCAACTGGCTCTTGTCGCCCATCTCGACGGTGTTCTGTACCGTGCCTTTGCCAAAGGTCTTCTCGCCGACCAATTTGTACCCTCCGCTCTCGCTCATCGCGCCAGCCAAAATCTCGGACGCGCTGGCACTGCCTCCGTCGGTCAGCACCACAATCGGGTAAGGTTTGGCGGCATCCACCTTGGAGTGGTACTCTTCGACCTCTCTGGATTTATCGCCGTATTCGATTTTCACGATCGCTTTCTTCTCCGGAATCAACTGTTCGGCAATCTCTCTTACGGCCGTCAGGTAACCGCCGGGGTTGCCGCGAACGTCAATGATAAGACCCTTGATGTTTTCTTTCTCCAATTGGGCCAGTTCTTCAAAGAAGTGCTTGGCAGTGTCGGCGGAAAACTGGGTGATCTCGATTCTGCCGAATTTGTCTGCGCCCCTTTGAATGATACTCTGGTGTACAGTCTCGATCGGAATGTTATCCCGAATGACCACGACTGTAATCGGCTCCGTCATTCCCGGACGAAGAACCTTGAGCGTTGCCTTCGTTCCTTTGGGGCCGCGAATTTTGGAAACCGCCTTTTGCAGGTCCAGTCCCTCCAGGGACTCGCCGTTGACACTGAGAATTTGATCGTTGGCCCTAAGCCCCGCCAGTTCCGCTGGCGATCCTTTAAACGGCGAGACGATTGTCACCCGGCCGTTTTTCAGGGTTACTTCCGCCCCGATGCCTTCAAATGAAGAGTGCAGCGATGTGTTGAACTCCTCGGCCGCAGTCGGATCCATGTAGGAGGAATACGGGTCGTCAAGCGATCCGACCATCCCTTCGATGGCTCCCTCGATCAACTGTTCGCTCGGCACGTCGTGAACGTAGTTTTTCTTGATAATTTGATAAGTATCAAATAGCTTGGAAAACTCTTTCGGGTAGCTTTGACTGCCTCCCAGCGACAAGAGGTTACCCGCCGTCGCAACCGCTCCCTGGGTGCCTATGCTTGCCGACCCGCCCCGCACGACAGCCAGCGTCAACAAACTGCTGGCGACCATGCAGACAAGGGCAACCACAAACACAGAACGTCCATTCCATTTCATTCTTCAAACACCATCCTTTGTGCACCCGGTGGAAAAAGGTATGCAGCTAGTGTATGCAAACCGAAGGCACAATATTTGTAGGAGCGTTACGTCAGCGGATATACGGTGACGGATCTACCGCTATATTGTTTTTATACACCGTAAAGTGGAGGTGGTTCCCGGTCGAGCGCCCAGTCGAACCTACTTCAGCGATCTTGTCTCCGGCCTTGACAGACTGCCCGACGGAGACTTGAATGCCGCCCTCGCGGATATGGCCGTAGAGGGTCCTGATTTCTTCGCTGTGTTGTATCATTACGCAATTCCCGAACCCGTTGACATATCCCGCCACGATGACGATGCCGTCAGCGGCCGCGTAGATATCCGTCCCCTTTGGGGCTGCCATGTCGAGGCCGTTATGTCCAGCCTGTTTGCCGGTAAACGGGTCGATGCGCGCTCCGAAACCGGAGCTGATGTAGAACGAGCCAGGCGGCAGCGGAAGGAACATCTTTCCTCCCTTGTAGTCACTTACTGCCTGAAGCTTGGACCGCTCTGCGACCTTGGCCGCTTCCTGTTGGGCCATCGCCAGCAGCTCCTGCTCCTCTTCCTCCTGAATTTCGTGCAGGTGTGATTCTTTTTCCGCAAGAGCTGCCTTCACCTGTTTGCTGCGCTCATACTGCTTGTCCAAGTCAGCCTTTAACGCTTCCTGTTGTTCTATCATATCATTTAAGCTGGCTAGTTGCTTATCCACTTCTTTCTTTTTGGCTTCGATCGTTTTCTTGTCGCGGACGTTGTCTTCCAAAATGCGCGTATCCTGCTCCACGATCATCTGCAAGCCTTGCAGGCGGGTAAGGAAATCGCCAAAGTCTGACGAACCGAGCAGCACATCCAGGTAGGTGACGGTCCCGCCCTCATACATCGCTTTGACGCGGGTTTTCAGCAGCGCATCCCGCTTCTTCACCCGTTCTGTGGCTTCGTCAAGCTCTGCTTGCGCTTCGACTGCCTTCTTCGTCGTCGCTTTGATCTCTTTATCCAGCTTGTCGATCTTGCGCTGCGTTTCATTGCGGCGCAAATCAATGGCCATCAGTTCGTCTTCCAGGTTGGCCTGCTGATTCTTTAAATTTTGGATCTCACCTTTGATCGACTGCAGATTTTGCTCCTTCGCCTTCTTGTTTTTGCGAATTTCTTGGATTTCCTTGTTGATCTTATCTAGTGAGGCGCTATTCGCCAGGATCGGCTCGGCGGGCACGCTTCCCCATGCCAGCAAGCCGGTTAACAAGACAGGCAGTACGACCTTCTTTTTCATGAGTCCCCTCCCAATCTCAGCTTCCTTCTGTGCTTTTTATACTCGCAGGAATCGGCGCACCGACACCAGGCTTCCCCAGATCCCGATAAACGCTCCGATAGCCAGCAAAATGGCCGCTATTTGATAGGCCAGCGGGAACATCGGCAGCAGGTCAAACAGGGATCCGGCCAGATTGGAATCCATGGCACGTAGCAGGAAGTAATAGCCCGTGCCCAGCAGTAGAATCGGAATAATCGCGCCCAGTATCCCCATGAACAGACCCTCGATAAAAAACGGCCAGCGGATAAACCAGTTGGTCGCCCCGACCAGTTTCATGATCTCGATCTCCCGGCGGCGGGCGACAATCGTCAGTTTAATGGTATTGGCGATCAAAAACATCGCCGTAAACGCCAGGCCGATGATAAACACCAAACCGATGTTGCGGATTACCTTTGTCACGGCAAACAGCGCTTCGACCGTTTCGTCGCCATACACCACTTTATCAACATTTTCGATATTGCCGATTTGTTTGGCGACGGCAACCGTATCCTCCGGCTTCTTGGTCCTGACGACAAACTTGTCGGGAAGCGGATTCTCGTTCTCCAGCCCGTCGAGGAAATACGCTTTCTCTTTAAACGATTCTCGCAATTCTTCCAAACCCTGCTTTTTGGGAACATATACAATGCTCTTGACCAAGGGATTCGCCCGGATTTGCGACTCTACCTGGTCAATCGCGGGTTTGTCTGCCAAAACATTCAAAAAGACGTGGATCTCCACTTGATCCTCTACTTTCTGGGTAATGTGGTTGACATTGAGCGCCAGCAGCAGAAAAACTCCGAGAATCATAAGCGTAATGGTCACTGCGCTGACAGAAGCGAAAGTCATCCAGCCATTTCTGCCCAGGTTCTTGACACCTTCGCGAACGTGACGGCCCAGGGTGCTAATTTTCATAGCCGTATTCCCCCTTTTGTTCGTCGCGAACAATCTGGCCGCCCTCAATGGCGATGACGCGCTTGCGGATGGTGTTGACGATCTCGCGGTTGTGAGTAGCCATGACTACTGTCGTCCCGCGCTGGTTGATCTCTTCGAACAGGTTCATAATCTCCCAGGAGGTTTCGGGGTCGAGGTTGCCCGTCGGCTCGTCGGCGATGATAATCCCAGGGTTGTTCACCAGCGCCCTGGCCAGAGCAACACGCTGCTGCTCGCCGCCCGACAGCTCGGAAGGCAGCATTTTCGCCTTGTGCTTTAATTTCACCAGTCCGAGTACGTCCATCACCCGCGGCTTGATCTGCTTCTTGCCCGCTTCGATCACTTCCATCGCAAAAGCGACATTTTCAAATACCGTAAGCGTGGGCAGGAGCTTGAAATCCTGAAAGACGACTCCGATACTGCGGCGAACGCTGGGAATCTGCCGTTCCTTGATCCGGCTGACATTGAACCCGCCGAGAAAGATTTGCCCTTTGGTCGGCTTTTCTTCGCGGTACATCAATTTGATAAATGTCGATTTTCCCGCTCCGCTCGGGCCTACTACGTAAACAAACTCGCCTTTATTGATTCGAACGTTAATCCCTTTTAAAGCGTTCGTTCCGTTTGGATAGGTCTTCCAAACATCGAACATTTCTATCAAAGCTATCACATCCTACTATTCTTTGCTGTCATTCGACTCTCATTGCTGCGCAATTTGACAAAAACTCCCTCTTTGTTTACTCTCTTCCCCATTATACCATCGGAAAACTTCAATGTTATCCCCTAATTCTATCAATTCTTGTCGTTTCCCTCTTTGTTTTTTCGGACATTTTTCCTAAAGCGTGAAGCAAAAAAAAGAGCGCCCCGCGAAGGGACACTCTCGGAAAAACGGGTCGGCTCTACAAACTCATCTGCAGAATGGCGTGCACGTCGCTTGCTTCCAACGGTTTGAAGCGGCCGATCGGACCAAACGGCGTTGCTTTCTGGGCCATGACTTCGAGCTGTTCATCCGTAATGCCATAATCCGCCAAGCGGCTTGGCGCCCCGATCTTGTTGAAAAACTCCCGTGTCCGGGCGATTCCTTCCAAGGCGACCGCTTCATCCGACTTGCCTTCAGGATCGACGTTCCAGACGCGGACTGCGTACTGCTTGAACCGCTCCACATTCTCTTTGTACACGTACTTCATCCAGTTAGGAAAGAGGATCGCCAGTCCGCCGCCGTGCGGAATGTCGTACACAGCGCTGACCGCATGTTCGATGGAGTGGGTTGCCCAATCGGTCTCAACCCCTACCGGCAGCGTGCCGTTCAACGCCATCGTTCCGCAGTAGAGCAGGTTGGCCCTGGCATCGTAATCATGCGGATTTTCCAGGACGCGCGGCGCATTTTCGATTACCGTTTGCAGGATGGATTCGGCAAACCGCGACTGTAAGGGGATCTCTGTCGTGTGCGTAAAATACTGCTCAAACACGTGCGACATCATATCCACAATTCCGTAGACGGTCTGATCGCGCGGAACGGAAAACGTGTATTCCGGATCCAGGATCGAAAAAGCGGGAAACGTCGTCGATACCCCTAACTTCTGCTTCGTTTCCCAATTGGTGATCACGCTGCTGCGGTTCATTTCCGATCCGGTAGCAGCCAGTGTAAGAATCGTCCCGAGCGGCAGCGCTGCCTGCGGCACAGCATTTCGCAAGTAAAAATCCCATACGTCCCCGTCGTATTTCACGCCGACGGCAATTGCCTTCGAGGCGTCAATGACACTTCCTCCGCCTACTGCCAGGATCCAATCGAGCTGCTCGCTGCGGCACAGCTTAATGCCTTTATATACGGTGCTGAGACGAGGGTTTGGCTCGACACCGGCCAACTCCACTACGTGGCAGCCCTGTTCAGCCAAGATCGAAATGACGTTATCGTACAAGCCGAACTTCTTGATGCTCCCGCCCCCGTACACCAGCAAAACTCGTTTCCCAAATGTCTTTACCTTGTCGGCAAGATGAGCAATCGCCCCCTTGCCAAAGATCAATTCAGTCGGGTTGTGGTAGATAAAAGGATTCATCAACAACCGCCTCCAGATGTAGTTTTTCGACAAAATAATAGTAACACACCTGGAGCGCGAGGCAAAAATTTGGGCTGCAAGCAATATGAACACAGACAAACAGGGGAAACGAGCCGACATGGTTATATTTGGTAGAATAAAAGGAAGCTGTTCTTTTTATTCCGGCAGGATTAAGCGATTATCGCCTTCGTCAGGAATTACCGATTGACCCGCTTATAGTACCCTGTTAAAAAATGAAGAAATGTGTGGACGCTGACACGGGTGGTTATATCCCGTGTGTCCTTCGTGGGGTCGACACACACCATATCCATGGCAAGCGTTTTCTCCCATTGCCCTAAAGCGGCTGCACTTTCAAAGATCTCTGCTGCAGTCAGTCCATTAGGTCCGATCGCCGGCACACCAGGGACGACAGATTGATCCATCACGTCAATGTCAAAGGTTACGTATACCGCATCGCATTTCTCACCCAAATACTCCATTGCCCAGGTGACCAAGTTGGCTAAACCCTGCTGTTTTACCTGCTTTTGGGTAAATAATTTCATTCCCTTGCCCTCTGCGTATTCCCGATACTCTTTGGAATTGGCAAAGCTGCGCAAGCCAAGTGTAACGATGTCTTCTCCCTGTACTGCCTGTGTCTCAATCAAGCTCCGCATCGGTGTGCCATTGGAAGGGCCGCCATACAATGTATCCCGGACATCGAGATGGGCGTCAAAATGAATCAGTCCAATGCGCTGCTGCCTTGCCCGCATCAATCCTTTTACTATTGGGTATGTGATGGAATGATCTCCGCCCACAAATATCGGGAGCAAGGAAGGAAAGCGCTGAACCAGTTCCACCACGCCTTCCTCGATGTTTTGGTGACACTGCAAAATGTCAGTGATGTGCATGGTTA
This sequence comes from Brevibacillus massiliensis, assembly GCF_000311785.1. Lineage (GTDB taxonomy): Bacteria > Bacillota > Bacilli > Brevibacillales > Brevibacillaceae > Brevibacillus_C > Brevibacillus_C massiliensis. The sequence goes on along the minus strand of NZ_HE978548.1, from coordinate 85,604 downwards.
CGTCTCCGAAGTCGGCCGCTTTTAAATCTTTCAGATCGATATCTTCATCCCAATTATATGTGGTAAAGGCACTCCATAACTGGCGAAAGACCGCAGGATGACTGTGTGCCCCGGAGAAACTGATCGAGCTTTTCGACAGGGGAATCCCTACCACGCCCAGATCGTACGTCCCATTCCAACTCCAATCCTGCTCGATCCATTCCGACACTCTGGTTACATAAGGATCGCTTTTCCCTGGGGTGTGAATCATTGCCGGCTTTTGAATGAAGGTAAATTGGCTCATGTTTCTCTCTCCTGTCGACTTAATGTGGCAATACCTTGCTTAAAAAATTTTTCGTCCGCTCATTCTCAGGTGACAGGAATATTTTGCTTGGGGGCCCTTTCTCAATGATCCTTCCGTCGGCCATGACCACAACGCGGTCTGCCACCTCACGGGCAAAGCCCATCTCATGTGTAACCACGACCATAGTCATTCCTTCTTTTGCCAGTTCCTTCATGACGGATAGCACTTCTCCGACCAATTCCGGGTCGAGTGCAGAAGTCGGCTCGTCAAACAGCATAATTTGAGGCCTCATCGCTAACGCTCTGGCTATCGCCACGCGCTGTTTTTGCCCTCCAGAGAGATTATCGGGGTAAGCTTCGGCCTTATCCGCCAAGCCGACTTTCTCCAAGAGCTTCCTCGCCATCGAGACAGCCTCCTGTTTTTTCATCTTACCCAGGGTAAGCGGCGCCATGATGATGTTGCCCAAAACCGTTTTATGCGGGAAGAGGTTGAAGTTTTGAAAGACCATCCCCACTTTTTCTCTCATTGCATTCAGTTCGTTTTGCGGCATTTCCACAAGCTTCCCGTTTTTATGAATTAATCCGATAGGCTTTCCTTCAATTTCAATGGATCCATCCTGAATCTGCTCCAGATAGTTGATGCATCTGAGCAGCGTGCTTTTTCCAGAACCGCTGGGTCCGATAATGACGACGACTTCACCTTTGTGAATACGCAAATCAATATCTTTCAATACGTGGTGAGCGCCATAATGTTTGTTAACCTTGTTTACCACAATCATTATCTCGTCACTCCCACATGCAATCTTCTTTCAAAATAACCAATTAATTTTGAAATAGCGTAGTTTACGATAAAGTAGAGAACAGCAACAGCGATATAAATTTCAAAGTATCGAAAATTGTTCGATACGATAGAGTTTCCCGCTCTCATCAACTCAGGAACGGTAATGACAGACAGCAGAGAAGAGTTTTTGGTCAGGGCGATAAATTCATTTGCCAGAGGCGGGAGCATTCTGCGCAGCGCCTGCGGCAAAATCACTTTCCGCATCGACTGCCAGTGACTCATGCCCAGCGAGCGGCCGGCTTCCATCTGCCCCTTATCGATCGACTGAATAGAACCGCGAACAATTTCGGAAACGTATGCACCGCTGTACATCCCCATACCCAATACTCCCGCCACCGTAGCGCTTAAGTCAACCTGCATGCCAATCGCCAATCCGTAGTAGAGAATCATCAACTGAACAAGCAGCGGAGTCCCGCGAAACCAGGCGAGGTAGATGGAACAAAGCGATGAAATAATCCTGTTCTTCGACATCCCGCCGATTCCGATAATCAAACCGATAATCGCACTTAATACAAGCGCAAAAAACGTCATCGATATCGTCATCCACAGCCCTTTTAAGAGAAAGGCAAGGTTTCCATCCTGAAACAAAACCGAGAATTCAAGTTCCATAATCAAATTCGACCCCCTTCTTTTAAAGAAGGGAGCAAGTTATGCTCCCTTAGTTGCCAAACCACTTTTCGACAATTTTCTGATATTCGCCACTGTCCTTTACCGCCTGTATCGCCTCATTCACTGCTTGTACAAATGCGGTATCTTGCTTGCGGATTCCATACCCGTACTCTTCCTGTGTTAACGGCTCTTCCAGAACTTTTACCTTCCCGCTTTGTTTGGCATACACTTTTGCCGCCGGCATCCCGGTCACGACTGCGTCCACCCGTCCGCTTTCCAACTCCAAGAACATCTCGACATTTTTCTCTACCTCCACCCTTGTCACGTCAGGGTAGTTGTCTTCGAGAAATTTAACTGATTTGGTTCCAATTTGAACGGCAGCTTTTTTTCCTTTCAAATCCTCAATGCCCTTAATTGAATTGTCATCTTTTTTTACCATGATAGCCAGTCCACCGGGATAGTAGGAATCGGAGAAAGCGATTGACAGTTTTCGTTCATCCGTGATGTACATAGCTGAAGCGATTAGATCAAACTTCTTAGCTTGAAGGCCTGGAATCAATCCTTTAAACTCGGTATCAACAAACTCAACATTATCTGCACCAAGTTCTTTCGCCACAGCACGAATCAGGTCAATATCGAATCCATCGAATTCCTTTTTGTCATTTTTAAACTCAAAAGGCTGGAATGTAGCATCGGTACCGACAGTCAACGTTTTTGTTTCCTTGATTTTTTTCAACACGGCATCATCGGCTGCTTGCTCCGTTTGCCCACCCGTCGACTGAGTTTTATTTGACGCTCCTCCGCACCCTGCCAAAACAAGACTGCATAACATCGCCAGAAGCAGCATTGACGCAAACTGTTTGGAAAATCTTTTCATTTCTTAACCCCCTAGTGAAATCATTTATTTTCACAATTTCTTTAATAGCAGAAATTATGCCAATGCCAGTATCCCCGAATGATGAGGGTTCCATCTGCGTCATTGCATAAAAAAAGCGGCCAAAATTGCCGCCTTGCAAAAATTGCCTACTTCTCATCCTGATATTTTTTTAATTTGTCACGGAGAGTTCGCTCCCCGATGCCGATGATTTGGGCTGTTTTTCTTCGATTGCCGTTAAATGCGGTAAGGTTATGCAGGATCACTTTTTTCTCCACTTCCTCCATCGTTTCTCCGACGTAGACGGGGATCAGTGTATGAGAAATAAAGGCCTGTTCTTTCGTTTGAATTTCATCCGGCAGGTCCGCTTTTTGAATATAGGACGAGTTGGTCAAGGCAATCGCTCGTTCAATGATATTCTGCAGTTCCCTTACGTTGCCGGGAAAAGAGTACGTTTGCAGAATCTTCAAGGCTTCCTGTGAAATGCCGTCAACCGGTTTTCCCATCCCGTCTCCTATCTTTCGAATAAAAAACTCCACCAGTAGCGGTATGTCCTCCCGCCTTTCTTTTAATGGCGGAAGCTTAATGGGAATCACGTTCAAACGGTAATAGAGGTCCTCACGGAAGCGATTCTCTTTCACTTCTTTCATTAAATCCCGATTGGTCGCAGCGATGATCCGCACATCCACATCTATTTCTTCCGTTCCCCCCAGCGGAGTAACCTTTCGCTCCTGAATCACCCGCAGAAGTTTGCTCTGCAGCGCCAAATCCATCTCGCCAATTTCATCAAGAAAAATCGTTCCTCCCTCCGCTTGCACAAACAGTCCTGTTTTTCGTTGAGAAGCCCCTGTAAAAGCTCCTTTCTCGTAGCCAAACAATTCGGATTCAAGCAAATTCCCCGGTATGGCAGCGCAATTAATCGCCTGGAACCGTTTAAATCTTCGTTTGCTCTGATTGTGGATGGTACGTGCCGCTACCTCTTTCCCCGTTCCGCTTTCTCCGGTGATCAATATGTTGGAATCAATATCTTTCACTTTGTCGATCATCGCAAGCACATCTCTGATCGCCGGACTGTTGCCGATCAATCCAAAGTTATCTGATGCTTTTTCCAATGCCTCACTTAACCATTGCACTTTAGAATGAAGACTGTAAAATTCCTCTGCTTTCTGTATCAGAATGCCAAGCTCGTCGATATGCAGCGGTTTGGTCGCATAAGAAAACGCCCCTTTGCGCATCGCTTCGACAGAGGAAGGAATACTCCCATATGCTGTCATCATGATAACAACGGTGGATGGAGATACCACTTTGATTTGCTGTAGAATCTCGATGCCATTGTATTCACCTACTTTCAGGTCCAACAATACGATGGCGACTTCAACTCTTTCCAAAAGCGACAGTGCCGCTCCCGGTTCGGTAAACGTATACACCTGGTATTGTTCCTCCAAGGCGAATTTCAGCGACTGGCAAATCGCCGGTTCATCATCGATAATGACTACATTGTACATGGATCCTAGGGCCTCCTTTCCGGACCGGGCAAAGTTACAATCATCGTCGTTCCGCTCTCCTTTGTACTGATCACATCAATCGTTCCCAGATTTTCTTTCACCAACTGATAAGAGATCGGCAATCCCAACCCAGTCCCATTTGCTTTATTGCTGTAAAACGGCTCAAAGATTTTGGAAAATTCCTCTTCCGCTATGCCGCATCCATCATCTGCGATCTCGATAACGGTCACCCCCCCTTTACAGGAACCTGTTATCTTTAGCTTTCCGTTGTTTTCGACTGCCTGGATAGCGTTTAAGATGATATTCATCAATACTTGTTTGATCTGCTGCTTGTCAGCAATCACTTCCAATTTTTCATCAAGCTCAAGATCGATATGAATGTCTTTTTCGTTAATCTTTTGTCTGAACAGTTGAAGTATGGATGTCACCACCTCCAAAACGGAGAAAACGCTGGGTTCCGATTTTCTGGGACGAGCATAATCCAATAAATCGTTGACCAAAGAGTTTAGGCGGGTAATTTCACTAGAAACCTGAAGTGCAAAAAAAGTGCGGAATTCCGGGTTATCAAACTTTTTTGGCAGCAACTCGGTATAAGCCAGGATGGATGTCAACGGATTGCGAATTTCGTGGGCGATTCCCAGCATGAGACGTCCCAGGGAGCGCAGCCGATCTTCCTGAGCCAGTTTTTGCTCAAACTCTTTTTGCTCGGTAATATCCGTAAAGTTGAGCACTGCTCCGGCGATTTCCCCCGAGGTGGTGGCAATCGGATGAATGCTGTAAGTAATGCACCTCTTGTGCGACCTCTCACTTGTCATGTCACATTGCCATAAGACCTCTTTTTGCAGATAAACACGCTTGTGCTGCAGCGCTTCTTCCACTTCCAACACAGGAATAAAATCGGCGATCAAAGTATTAGCAAGTTTCTTGCCAACAAGATTTTCTTGCAGACCCAGGTAATCTATCGCCCTTTGGTTCATCATTGATATCGCGGCTGACTCGTTTAGCGTAATAAAGCAGCTGTATGTGCTGTCTAACAACTGCTGCTGAAAGAATACATTTTCTTCGAGAAGACCCATTTTATCTTCCAGCTTTTTATTTATCGCGGCGATTTCAGCGGTTCTCTTGGCCACTTCCCGTTTGAGCACCCGGTTCCACCAGACCACGGCCAAAACCAGACAACAGGTGATAATAAATCCACATTCAAAATATACCAAAGCTTCTCGGAGCTTGAGCGCAGAAGGCATGATATACTCGCCAAACCAATGCTGCTCAATCTTTTTATACGTTCCGTCGTTTTTAATCTGAGAGATGCCATCGTTCAGTGCGTCCAGCAATGCTTTATTCCGAGGCAGTACGGCAATCCCGTATGCAGTGGGATCGATCGGCTCTCCGACAATTTTAATCAAATCTTGCTGATTGCTGTTTTGAATGAAGTACTGCCCGGTAATTCTGTTTCCGACAAAAGCGTCAACCTTTCCATCTACCAACAGTTGAATCGCTTCTTGCTGACTATCTGTCTTGATGAACTCAAGGCGGTTCAATTTGCCGAGCAGGTCATTGGCAATATCACCCTTTTGTACAGCTACTCTTTTGCCTTCCAGGTCTTGCAGTTCTCGAATGTTCAGATTATCCTTTAACACAAAAATTCCCTGTGAACTGGTAAAGTAAGGATCGGAGAAACGAAACACTTCGCCGCGGCCTGGACTGTACTTCATTCCCTGAATCGCTTCTACCCGACCGGCTTTTAGCGCCTCAACAGCTTCATTCCAGGACATGGGGTAGAATTCAATGCGGATGCCTTTCTTGCTTGCAAGCGCCTTCATTACATCTATGTTAAATCCGATGTAATCCCCAGTGTTACCAATAAATTCGAAAGGAGGAAAGTTTTTATCTCCTGCAACGCGAATGACTGTTCCGTTTTCTGAATGTGCCATATATGGAAATATTACTACTAGTGAAAAAACACTGACGACAGATTGCAAAATCCTGAGATACTTGTGTCTTTTCAACGATTTTCCTCCATCCAGATTTGATCTCTTTGATATAACTATACAAAATTCTAACGCTTTCATATTTAACTAACAATCGGCAAAACCAAAACAGCCTCCTCCCATAAGGAAGGAAGCTGTTCTTTTTGTATGACCCGCTTATAGCGGCGATCCGACGTCGATCAAGGATTCGATCATGACTTTTTGACTGTGCTCGGCTATCCAGGTTTCCGTCTTGCCGATCGCTTCGCGGTAGGCGGCGATCTGCTTCTCCACCTGCTGGCGGGCCGTACCGCCCATCACGTTGCGGGCATTGACGACAGTCTCTACGTCGAGCGCTTGGTACACATCGCTTTTGATGAGCGGCGAGAAGGTCTGGAATTCCTCCAGCGTCAGATCGAGCAGGTATTTTTTCTGTTCGATGCAAGCGAGCACCGCTTTCCCGACAACCTCATGAGCTTGGCGGAAGGGCAGGCCCTTGGTGACGAGGTAATCAGCCAGATCGGTCGCATTGGAAAAGTCTTCGGTCACCGTCTGCCGCATGCGCTGCTTGTTCACCGCCATCGTCTCGATCATCGGGGTAAGCAGCGAGAGCGCCCCGTGCAGCGTCTGGACGGTATCAAACATGCCTTCCTTGTCCTCTTGCATGTCTTTGTTGTAGGCCAGCGGCAGTCCTTTCAAGACTGTCAGCAGGCTGAACAAATTTCCGTAGACGCGCCCCGTCTTGCCGCGAACCAGTTCGGCGACATCCGGATTTTTTTTCTGCGGCATGATGCTCGACCCGGTACAGAAGGCGTCATCCAGCTCGATGAACGCAAACTCCTGGCTGCTCCAGATCACCAACTCTTCGCACAGGCGGGACAAGTGAGCCATCAACAGCGCCGACGCCGACAGAAATTCGACGATAAAGTCGCGGTCGCTTACGGCGTCCATGCTGTTGATGTAAATCCCGTCGAACTGCAGCATGTCGGCGACAAATTCGCGGTCGATCGGAAAAGTGGTACCCGCCAGCGCCCCTGCCCCCAGCGGCAGCACGTTTACGCGCCGCCACGCTTCCTGCAGCCGCTCAATATCGCGCTGCAGCATGGAGACATATGCCATCAGGTGATAACCGAAAAGTACGGGCTGTGCCCGCTGCATATGAGTATAACCCGGCATGACCGTATCCAAATGCTGACTGGCCTTATCGGTTAACGCCTTTTGCAGGTACATGGAGAGTTGGATAATCTCCATCATCTGTTCGCGCAAGTAGAGATGCATATCCAGTGCGACCTGATCGTTCCGGCTGCGGCCGGTATGCAGCTTCCCGCCTACGGGACCAATCTCTTCAATCAGCATTTTTTCGATGTTCATGTGAACATCTTCATGGGCTAATTGGAAAGTGACCTGTCCCCGTTCGATCTTCTCTTTCACCTTTTTCAGGCCGGCGATGATCTGCTTCACTTCATCCATCGGCAAAATGCCGCATTTCCCCAGCATCGCTACATGGGCAAGGCTGCCGACGATATCCTGCCGCCACATTTTTTGATCGAAGGAAATCGAAGCTGTGTACTCATCTACCAGCTGATTGGTCGGCTTGGTGAAGCGTCCTCCCCACAATTTCATGGTGTTACCGCATCCTTCGCTCCAATGATTTTGATATCGGTCTTAAACGACGATTTCGTATGTCCTTCGTTCACTTGAGCGTGTACTTTCGTCGGCAGGCCCCACAGCTTGATGAAGCCGAGCGCCGCTTTGTGGTCAAATTGATCCCCTTCCGCATAAGTAGCCAGCTCGTGGCTGTACAGGGAAGAAGCCGATTTGCGCCCTACGACAACCGCATGTCCTTTATGCAGTTTGACCCGGACGACGCCGCTGACGAATTTTTGCGTTTCTTCGACGAATGCCTCCAGCGCGTTGCGAATCGGCGAATACCAGAGTCCTTCGTAGATGACCTGAGCCATCTTCAACTCGATGATCGGTTTGAATTGGGCGATTTCGCGCGGCTGGGTCAGGCTTTCCAGCTCGCGGTGCGCCAGGATCAGCGTGGTGGCTGCCGGCGTCTCGTACACTTCGCGGGACTTGATGCCGACCAGGCGGTTTTCCACGTGGTCGATCCGGCCTACGCCATGCTCGCCGGCGATTTTGTTTAACTTGAGAATCAGTTCGGACAGCGGCAGTTCTTCGCCGTTCAGAGCTGTCGGCACCCCTTGAACAAAGGTAATCTCGATCTCTTCCGCTTGATCGGGAGCTTCCTCGATCGACTTGGTCAATTCATACGCTCCTTCAGGCGGTGCTGCCCACGGATCTTCCAGCACTCCGCACTCACAGCTTCTGCCCCAGAGGTTCTGGTCAATGCTGTACGGATTGTCGAGGTCGATCGGAATCGGAATGCCGTGTTCCGCCGCGTATTTGATCTCCTCGTCGCGGGTCCAACCCCATTCACGAACAGGGGCGACGATCTTCAGGTTAGGATTCAGCGCCGTAAAGGAAACGTCGAAACGAACCTGGTCGTTTCCTTTGCCTGTGCAGCCATGAGCTACGGCTACGGCCCCCTCTTTTTCCGCGATCTCTACCAACACGCGCGAAATGAGGTAGCGGGACAGCGCCGAGACGAGCGGGTACTTTCCTTCGTACATCGTGTTTGCCTTTAACGCCGGCAGTACGTACTCCTGAGCGAACGTCTCCTTCGCATCGACGACATACGACTTCAATGCCCCTACTTTTAAAGCCTTTTGCTGGACGAAGTCGAGATCTTTTCCTTCCCCGACATCAAGCGCCACAGCGATGACATCGTAGTTATATGTTTCCTGCAGCCACTTGATTGCCACAGATGTATCCAATCCGCCGGAATAGGCCAAAACGATCTTTTCTTTTGCCATAGTTTCCCCTCTCCATTCGTTCAGGTTTCATCTTTGATTAATTATACATACGAACTAATAAAAATACAATCACTTTTTTGGTCCCAACCATGCGGACAGCCCTGGCTCCGTTACCGTCACCAGGGCTGCTCTCTACCCAGTCTTTTCCTTTGAGTCACTCTTCCAGTGACCTTTTTTATTCATGATGATCTCAAACTCCTCGGGCGGGTAATTCCTGATAATCTTGACGAACTTTTCGGCAATATTGGCGTCAAACTGCGTTCCCGAAGCCTCCTCAATCCTCTCGAGCGCCACTTCTACCGGAAGCCCTTTGCGGTAGGGACGGTCTGACACCATGGCGTCAAAAGCGTCTGATACAGCGAGGATGCGCGCCGCCAACGGAATGTCGGCCCCGCTGAGACCATCAGGATACCCCTTTCCATCCATGCGTTCGTGATGAGAACGAATCGCTGGCAGCAGTTCGTCAAATACGCCCGCCTGTCTCACGATTTGATATCCGATCACCGGATGCTGTTGGATCTTCGCGTATTCCTCCTTGGACAGTTTCCCTTCCTTTTTCAGGATCTCATCTTCTATGCCAATCTTGCCGATGTCGTGAAGGATCCCCCCGTAGTAGATTTCATCAACCTGCGCCTTGCCGAGTCCCAGCACTTGGGAGATTTCTCGGGCCCAGTGCGCCACCCGATAGGAATGCCCGTGTGTATACGGATCTCTTGCATCAATCGAAGCTGCCAACGTTACGAGGAAAGAGTCGTTGAGATGCTCCAGCTTTTTCATCCCCCCAAAATATCTGTGAAAAACAATGCTTATCGCGACGATCTGTGCAATGAGCGGGATAAAGGCAAAGACGCCGTACGCGCTGACCAGCCGGGCGCCGAGCCCGCCGATCAGCATTAACAGCATATAAGTAGTCGTCCCCGTTTTTACCATCCTGATCGCCGTTTCCAGCCACGGTGACTGGTAGAAACAGGATATCCCTACAGCTACCAAACATGTGTTGGCAAGCCAATAGATCAAGATCAGGAGCAGGTCGAGGACAACCCACCAGGAAGCGTCGAAGGCTCCAAACATCCAATCCCGGAACAAGCTTGCAACCCAGACGGTAATCAACATCTGGCCCGCATTTGCAGCTGCCTTGCTGACCGATGATCTGACAAGCGAGGAGACGATCAGAATTTCCAGAATCGCGCACCACACAGCTATCCATGATCCGTACAAAAGGATACCCGAGAAGAGAATCGCATTGTTAAGCGTCAATCTCGCATGATAGGTGCTTACCGGTGCAAACGTGCAGATGATCGTAAGCACCGTGTAGCCGATCAAGATGCTCCAATGCTCCCTCATTTCCCAGTATGGCAGCGCGGAATAAAGAATCATCAGCCCGGCCAGCGGATAGCCGACGCGGACCAGAAGAGAAACAAGCGTACGGCGAATCTCAATGTCTGGCCGCATAGTGTTTCCCTGCTCTTAGGCGAACAAGCGAGATGGGCTTGTTCATGATCCGTTGAACCAAAAAGAAGGTGCCTAACATGATAAACAGGTCCCCGACGCTAATCAGGCGCGGTATCGGAAGCGGCATATAGATAATGTCACCGAGAAAGGGCAAATGGGTCGCCTCGCTCAATACGGTGTGTTTGAAGTCCGTCCCATTCACGATCGGTTCGATGGAATACGGTAGCTTGCTCGCCAGTTCCAGGTCAACGGGCATCCGCCCCAGATTGGTCCAGATAACCAATGAATTCAACAGCCAACCGATTAAAAAAATTCGAATATCTTCGTGTGCGCGATTATAAAAGAAGAAAAGCAGCATACATACATAAGCCAGTGAAACAAATCCGCCGCCCCACTCTGGCATCAGTGCTGAGCAAAGCTGGAGCAGGAGGCTTGCCGCCAGAAACGGCAGCTTGTGAAAGGTGGGTATGTTTTTGATTCGACCGCCACGCAAGAAAGCAACAATAAAAGAGAATAAGATTACGTCCAACAGCACAACGTTCCCCCCTTTGTCAGATTTAAAAGCTTTCACTGTCTGATGCACCCGCAATACTACTCTATGGAATGTTTTGGTATGAAGTGAAAAACACCACTTTCTAGCGGTGTTTTCCAGGCATCCACTTCTGCAATTATCCGATGTGCCAGTTTGCCGAAGTCGCAGCCACAATTCCTGCGACCAAGAGAATAGCTGTAAACAGCTTCTTCATCTTGATCCCTCCTCTTTTGGAGTCCCCATCTTTAGTGTTTATTTTACATGGGAATGACAAATTTCGGCAATCATCAATTTCATGTTTTGATAGACTTTTCAGAAAATAGTTCTTTTTTCCTAGAAATCTATCGAATTTTGCTGTAAGAAAAGCTTTGATTGAAGCTTTCTCGCAGAAGCTGTCGAGTCCCTCCTGAGAGGAAGCTTTTCATGCAAAAAAACGATTGTTCACTCTTCGCTCTCGCTTTTAACGGAGCTGTCGCGAGTGAACAATCGTTTTGATCAGCCTGCTTTTAGATTACCGCCGCCAATACTGCCTTCTGCGCGTGCAAGCGGTTTTCCGCCTGGTCGAAGACAACCGAATGTCTGCCGTCAATAATATCCGCCGCAACTTCTTCGCCGCGGTGAGCCGGCAGGCAGTGCAGGAAAATGTAGTCCGCAGCGGCATGCCGGGCAAGCTGTTGATCGATTTGGTATCCTTGAAACGCCTTGAGCCGAACTTCATTTTCCGCCTCGAAGCCCATGCTGGTCCACACGTCTGTGTAGATGGCGTCAGCCCCGGTCACAGCCTGCACCGGATCGTCCGTAAACGTCAGCGAAGCGCCGCTTTCGTCGGCGTATTGCTGCGCCGTCTTGACGATCTCCTCGGACATGTTGTATCCGGGGGGAGCAGCTACGCTCACATCCACTCCGAGCAGGGCAGCGGCGAGGACCAGTGAGTTGGCTACGTTGTTCCCGTCCCCTACATAAGCCAGCTTGACGCCCTGCAAACGCCCTTTGTGTTCCAGGATCGTCATCATGTCTGCCAGGGCCTGACAAGGGTGGAACATGTCCGTTAAACCGTTGATGATCGGAATGCTCGCATACTTTGCCAGCTGCTCCACATCGGCATGGGAGTAGGTGCGAATCATGATCGCATCGATATAGCGGGACAGTACCTGCGCCGTGTCGCTGATCGGCTCTCCCCGCCCAAGCTGTAGCTCCTTGCCGCTTAAGAACATGCCCATGCCGCCAAGCTGGTACATGCCTACTTCAAAAGAGACCCGGGTGCGGGTCGATGCTTTGTCAAAAATCATCCCCAGCGTCTTTCCCTTGAGCGGTTCGTACTGCTGCCCGCTTTTTTGCAGTTGTTTCAGGTGCAGGGCCGACTGCAGCAGATACAGCAGCTCATCACCGGAAAATTCGTCAATCCGCAGCAGATCCTTGCCTTTAAAGGCCGACGGTTGAACGGTTGGCCAGCTCTCCGATATCTTCGCAAGATTCATGTTCGTCACTCTCCCCTTCCAGGCATGTTTGTATGAACAGGGCAAATGTTTCCAAAGCCGTAAATAACGGAATTCCTTTTTGCAGACACAAGCTGCGCAGGGCAAACCCAAATCGTCCCTGACGGTTGCCCTTGGTCGCGGTGATCAGCGAAAGGGCGACCCTACGCTCACCGATTAACTGAAGACAGCTGCTTTCGTCCGCTACTTCCCATGCCGGTTCGACACCATTTTCCCGCAGGAAGCGGGCGGTTCCCGGCGTTGCCGCAAACTGGACGCCTGCGGCTCGCAGCTTCTCCAGGTGCGGCTGGAAGCGATTCTTGTCTCCTGCCGACAGCGACAGCAGCAGCAGATCTCCCGGCTTCAGCGCAGAAATGATCCCGTCTTTGTAGTAAAACGCTTTGGCAGCCGCAGCCGCAAACGTGCGGCCCAAGCCGAGGATTTCGCCCGTTGATTTCATCTCCGGACCAAGGGCCGGGTCGACCCCGAGCAGTTTGACGGTAGAAAATACCGGTGCTTTTACGACCGCAAACGGAATGTCGGGAAGCAGTCCGAGACCGTACCCCATATCCGCCAGCTTCTCCCCCAACTGAGCCCGGATCGCCAGCTCCACCATCGGCACGCCTGTCACTTTGCTGATAATCGGGACGGTCCGCGATGCCCGCGGGTTTACCTCGAGCACATACACCGTGCCGTCGCCGATAACGAACTGGATGTTCACCAAACCTACAGCGCCCATCTCTTTGGCAATAAGCTTCGTATACGATACCAGCGCATCCCGCTGCTCCTCGGTCAACCCGGGGGCCGGGAACAGCGCGATGCTGTCTCCGGAATGGATTCCGGCCTTCTCCACGTGCTGAAAAATGCCCGGGATGAGGACGTTCTCCCCGTCGCTGACGGCATCCACTTCCACTTCCAGCCCGGAAATAAACTTGTCGACCAAGAGCGGAAAGAAATTGGCTTCCCGCCCGGCTGTTAGCCAGCCTTCGACTGCCTCTGTCAGCTCCGCCTGATTTTCCGCTACCGTCATGCCCTGGCCGCCGATCACATAGGAAGGTCGGAGCAGCACCGGATAGCCGATGCGTTCTGCTGTCTCGAGGGCTTCTGATAAGGAGGCGACCCCTTTTCCGGGAATATGCGGAATCTTAAGGCCCCGCAGCAATTCGTAAAACATCTCCCGGTCCTCGACGCGTTCCACCGCCGAGAGCGGCGTTCCCATTACGGCAAGTCCTGCCTTGGCCAATGGCAGTGCCAGGTTGATCGCCGTTTGGCCGCCGAACTGAACCATCACGCCTTCCACCTGTTCCCGCTGCGCCACATTCAGCACGTCTTCCACCGTCAGCGGCTCAAAGTAGAGATGGTCGGCTGTTTCGTAATCGGTACTGACCGTTTCCGGGTTATTGTTGACGACGATGGCGGCAATTCCTTGTGCCTGCAAGGCTTTGGCCGCATGCACGGAGCAGTAGTCGAATTCGATTCCCTGTCCGATGCGGATCGGACCGGACCCCAATACCAACACTTTGCGTCCCGACTGTTCGGCCACCTCGTCATGTCCCTGCCAGGTGGAGTAATAGTAAGGGGTTTCGGCATCAAATTCGGCTGCACAAGTGTCTACTATTTTATAGCTGGGCAAAATCCCCCACTCCAACCGCTTCGCCCGCACCTCATCGGCCGTTGTCCGGGTGAGCAGGGCGATGGTCTTGTCCGTAAAGCCGCGGTGCTTTGCCTCCCGCAGCAGTTCGGGGACTAGCTGGTCGATACCTGTCTGGCTCAGCAGCTCTTCCAGCTGCACAATCCGCTGTATGCTGCGCAAAAAGAAGGGGTCAACCCCGGTAATCTCGTGCAGCTGTTCCTCCGGCAATCCCCGCCGGATCGCCTCCGCCAAGGCAAACAGGCGGATGTCCGTCGCTTCGGCAAGCTCCTTTTTCAACTCGTCGGCAGACATGGCCTCCGTCTCGGGATGAGACAGATGCTGCACGCCGATCTCCAGCGAACGGACTGCTTTTAAAAGCCCGGCCTCCAGATTGCTTCCAATCGCCATGACCTCGCCGGTCGCCTTCATTTGCGTGCCCAACAGACGATTTGCTGTGACGAACTTGTCAAACGGCCAACGCGGGATCTTTACGACGACGTAATCGATGGCCGGTTCAAAGCTGGCGTAGGTGTGACCTGTGATCGGGTTCAGCACCTCGTCCAGGCGATAGCCGAGCGCCAATTTGGAAGCGATTCGGGCAATCGGATAGCCGGTAGCCTTTGATGCCAGGGCACTGGACCGGCTCACCCGCGGATTTACTTCGATCAGGTAATAACGGTCAGAATCCGGGTCAAGCGCAAATTGAATGTTGCAGCCGCCCACCACTCCCAGGGCGCGGATTACTTTGATGGAGACGCTGCGGAGCATCTGGTACTGGCGGTCGGTCAAGGTCTGGGAAGGGGCGACAACGATGCTGTCCCCGGTGTGGATCCCCACTGGATCAAGGTTTTCCATGTTGCAGACGATGATGCAGGTGTTGTTTTCGTCCCGCATCACCTCGTATTCGATCTCTTTCCAGCCCTTGACGCTCCGTTCGACGAGGATCTGCCCGATCGGACTGGCGTCGATGCCGCGTGCCGCCGCTGCTTTCAGTTCCGCCTCGTCAGCCGCAATACCGCCGCCTGCTCCGCCGAGGGTGTAAGCAGGGCGGACGATGACCGGGTAACCGATCTTCGCGGCAAACTGAAGCGCCGCCTCAACCGTATGCACGGTGGTGCTCTCCGGCACCGGCTCGCCGATTTCCGCCATCATCTTTTTAAACAGCTCACGGTCCTCTCCGTTCTGAATCGCTTCCAGCGGAGTTCCGAGCAGCGTGACTTCGTACTTTTCGAGCACTCCCGCTTCTGCCAATTCCACCGCCAGATTAAGCCCCGTCTGGCCGCCCAGGGTAGGCAGCAGGCCGTGCGGACGCTCTCTTTCAATAATTCTCGTCAGCGACCCCGCCGTAAGCGGCTCCAGATACACCTTGTCGGCCATCTGCTCGTCCGTCATGATCGTCGCCGGATTGTTGTTGACGAGGACGACTTGTACTCCTTCTTCTTTTAAAGACAGGCAGGCTTGCGCACCAGCGTAATCAAATTCCGCCGCCTGCCCGATCACGATCGGACCCGATCCGATCACCAGCACTTTTTTGATGTGTTCTCGTTTAGGCATAGTGTCTCGCTCCTTGTAACTGCAAGAACTGGGTAAACTGCAGCAAAATATGCGACGTGTCGCTGGGGCCCGGGTGGGCTTCGGGATGGAACTGCACGCCGGTAATCGGCAGGTACTGATGGCGCAGACCTTCTACCGAACCGTCGTTGACATTGCGGTACGTAACCTCCAGCTGCCGCTTGTCGAGCGATTCCTCCTGTACGACGTAGCCGTGGTTCTGCGAAGTCATGTAGACTTTTCCTGTTGCCAGCTCCACGACCGGATGGTTGCCTCCTCGGTGCCCGAAAGGCAGGCGCTCGGTCCGGCCGCCGAACATCAGGGCAAGCAACTGATTTCCGAGGCAGATGCCCAGTGTCGGAAATCTTTCTGCCACCTTGCGCCACTCGCTGCAGTACGCCATCAAATCATAGGGATCTCCCGGCCCGTTGGAAAACACGACACCGGCAGGTTTCAGTGCTTCGATCTCGGCAAAGCTGGTGTCAAACGGCACGACTGTCACGCTGCAGCCCAGCTGCACCAGCGCGTCGGCGATCGACTGCTTCATGCCCAAATCTACGATCACGACATGCTCGCCCTTGCCGGGATAGTGAATCGGCGCCGCGGTGGAAACGCTTGCCACCAGGGATTTTTTCGCGTGATCCCAGCGGTAGGCTGACATCTCTTCCGGTGTCAGCGGCCTGTCGCTGATCACGCCGTGTACCAGGTGATGGCTGCGCACCAGTTTGGTGATCGCGCGCGTATCGATACCCGCGAGGATGGGAAAGCCAAAGCGCTCCGCTGCCTGGGCCAGCGAGTACTTCGCCCGGTAGTGGCTGGGCTGCTCGCACAGATCGCCCACAATCATGCCAGACAGCGCCGGCTTTCCCGACTCGTAGTCGGTATCGTTGATTCCGTAATTTCCGATCAGCGGATACGTAAAGGTGACCAGCTGCCCGGCAAAGGACGGATCGGTCATCACCTCTTGATATCCAGTCATACCTGTATAAAAAACCACCTCACCAGTCGCCGTCAGCGGCGCTCCGTACAGCCGCCCGCTAAAGACTTCCCCCGTCGTCAAGGTGATATAGCCAGTTCCGTTTGATTGTGCGTACATTTCCAATTGTTCCATCTCCTCTCCAAGACAGTTGACGCACTTTTCTATAATCGTATACATATTCGCAACTGTGAATTATTATACATACAGATCAATAAAAATGCAATCGGTTTTTCCGATTGCATTTGTCCGACATACTTACTGAAGCCACTTTTTTTCTAACGCTGCGAATCCGCCCTTTGCCTTCATTTCCTCGACCCAAAAGTTGACGAAGTTTTGAAAGATCGCGTCACCCCGCTGCATCAAATACGCCTTGTCGTCATGAGTAAAAGGATGATCGGTAAACGCGGCGTACAGGCGTTTGTCCTGCTTGGCGTAGTACTTCGCCTCTACTCCGTCTGTAAACATCACATCGTATTTGCCTTCCGCGATCAGGCCGGGGATATCCATATTGTTTTCAATGACGGTAATCTTGGCTTGCTTGATATTGGCACGGACAAATTTTTCATTGGTTCCGCCAGGGTTGACGGCGATCGTCACGCCAGGCTGGTCGATATCGGCCAAGCTCTTGAATTTGTCCTTGTTCTTTTCGTTGATGAGCGCTGTCTTCCCGTCCAGGTAGTACGCCTGCGAGAGATGCGCGGCTATTTGCCGTTGGTAGTTTCTACTGATCCCGCCCATGGCGATATCGAACTTATCCGCCAGCAGGTCGTCCATCAAGGTAGGCCAGGTCGTTTTTACGAAGCGCACCTCCACTCCCAGCGCTTCGGCCAACTGTTTGGCGGCATCAATGTCGTAGCCCTCGTATTCCCCCGTCTTGGGGTTCAGGTATGTAAAGGGTTTGTAATCTCCTGCGGTGCCCACGCGTATGTAACCTCGGGCAATAACCTCATCCAACCGCGATTCTGCCTTTACGCCGGCGCCTTGCTGCACCGTCTGGTCTGCCCCGGCCACAGGCAAAAAATTCCCCGCTGCGAAGCCGCCTGCCAAAAGGGCGAAGGCGAGCAGCCCTTTCGCTGCCGTTTGCTTTATGTTTGCCATGTCATTTTCCTCCTTGAATGATTATTTTAAATTTACTGATATGTATTATAATGTATTTTCTAGGACAAGAGGAAGAAAAAGACGCGGGATAGCCCGCGTCCTATTCGTGCGCTCAGGTACCTTTTTTCAGCTTCTCTGTGCAGTTGTTCCCCAAGCAACAAGCATTGCGCTGCTTATCCTATTGATGTTGAATCGCCTCCGCCAGCACCTCGCAGGCATGGGCGATCTCTTCCTCGGTCGTAATAAACGAAGGGAGCAGGCGGATCACCTGCGGCCCCGCTGACAGTATCAGCAGCCCTTTTTCCCGGGCATAGGTAATCACATCTGCCGCCGGCCGGGCCAGCTCCACCCCGAGCAACAAGCCCTTGCCGCGCACGGATGTCACCTGTTCCGGCAGCTGCTGCTGGATCTGCTTCAACCGCTTCTCCAGCTCTCCGCTCAGTTCACGCACCCGGGCAAGCAGGTTCTCCTGCTCGATCGTCTCAAGCGTAGCGAGTGCGGCTGCCATCGCCAGGGGATTTCCGCCAAATGTCGTCCCGTGTGAGCCCGGAGCAAACGCCTCAGCCGCCTGCTCGGTAGCCAGCACTGCGCCCACCGGAAATCCGCTGCCCAGCGCTTTGGCCAAGGAGATGACATCAGGCTTGATCCCGTAATGCTGAAAGGCAAACCATTCGCCCGTGCGTCCAATTCCGGTCTGCACTTCATCCACCAGCATCAACAGGCCGTGCTGATCGCACAGTTGGCGAATTTCCTTCACCCACTCGGGATCTGCCGCATGAACGCCGCCCTCTCCTTGCACCAATTCCAGCAAAATCCCGCATGTCTTGTCGGAAATAGCCGCTCGCAAGGCCTCGCTGTCATTGTAAGGAATCGTCTTGAACCCCGGCGGGAGCGGTGCGAATCCGTCCTTTACCTTGTCCTGCCCGGTGGCCGTCAAAGTTGCCAGCGTCCGCCCGTGAAACGACTGTTGGAAGGTGATGATTTCGTACCGCTCGGTTCCCTTCACCTTTTGGGCATAGCGGCGGGCCAGCTTGATCGCCCCCTCGTTGGCTTCGGCTCCGCTGTTGCAAAAGAAGGCGCGATCCAGCCCGGAGAGCCGGGTCAGAGCATCAGCTACCCGCTCTTGCAGCGGGTGCTCAAACAGATTGGACGTATGCCACAGCGTATCAACCTGTTCGTGCAGCCGTTTTGCCACTCGCGGCGGCACATGGCCGAGGGACGCTACGGCGATGCCGGATGTAAAGTCAAGGTAGGACCTCCCCGCTTCATCCCACACCGTATTGCCCTGCCCTCTGACCAGGCGAACCGGCCAACGGGAATAATTATTCATCAAGCTGAATGTTTGTTCAGTCGTCTCCATGCTCCTTTTCCCCCGTTCCTCTATTGCAGTATGGTGCTTTTGATCGCTGTGCCTACCGGGCGTCCGATCACTGCATCGCGCAAATCCGACGCCGTCCCCCGGCAAATAACCACCTGGCCCACGCCTTGTTTCAAGGCGTCAACAGCCGACTGTACCTTGGGTATCATCCCCCCGTAGATGATCCCTTCCTTGATCAATTGATCGATTTCTGCCGGGTCTGTCTCCCTTTTTACCTGCATTTCCCCGTCGGCTTGCGGCAGGCAAATGCCGGGAACGTCTGTCACCATCAGCAGTTTATCCGCACCCAGGGCCGCGGCGACCGCTCCGGCAGCCACATCTGCATTGCAATTGTAAACATTCTGACCGTCTGCGGAGACGGCAAGCGGTGCGACCACAGGAATATACCCCAGCTCGAGGAGATGGCCCAGCATGGCTGACTCCACGTGCACAATCTCGCCGACCAGCCCAAGCGGCCTGTCGGTTTGCCGGGCGGTAATGAGACCGCCGTCCACTCCGCTCATTCCCCACGCTTTGCCGCCGGACTGGCTGATGCGGCGCACGAGCTGTTTGTTGATCGAACCGGACAAGACCATTTCAACGACTTCCAAGGTCGCCTCACAAGTATAGCGCAACCCGTCCACAAAGCGGGGGGTGATCTGCACTTTTTCCAGCATGGCATTGATCGCTGGCCCGCCGCCGTGCACGATCACAAGCTGATGACCTGTTTGCTGCAGCTCGGACATCGCCTGAAAAAAATCCGCCGGGAGCTGCTCCATCGTACTGCCTCCGCATTTTATCACCAGTATTGAGCTCATTTCACCCTCCTATGGAAACACGGGGGATAGCAGCAAACCCGTTGTTTCCGCCATTCCAAACATTGTGTTCATGTTCTGTACAGCCTGGCCGGCCGCACCTTTTACCATGTTGTCGATCACGGACAATACGATGACCCGTCCCGTCCGCTCGTCCAGATGCAGGGCGATATCACAGTAGTTCGAACCGTATACATCCTTGGTTCGCAAGTAACTGCCAGCCGGACGGACGCGGACGAAAGGTTTGTCAGCATAGGCAGATTCGTACAATTGCTGCAGTTCTTCGAGCGATTTGCCCGCTTCCAACTGAGCGTACGCTGTCACGAAGATGCCCCGCGTCATCGGAACCAGGTGGGGCGTGAACTGCACGATGACCTTCTCTTGGCCAAACCGGGAAAGTTCCTGCTCAATCTCCGGAGTGTGTTGATGCTGACCTACCTTGTAGGCAGAAAAGTTCTCGTTCACCTCGCTAAAGTGCACAGCGAGCGATGCCCCCCGTCCCGCCCCTGATATCCCTGACTTGGCGTCAACGATCAAGCTGCCGGGATTGACCCAGCCGCTCTTGATGAGCGGAACCAGCGCCAACAGCACCGCAGTCGGATAGCAGCCGGGATTGGCCAGCAGGACGGCGTCTGCTATCGCTTCCCGATTCCATTCATGCAAGCCGTATACCGCCTGGGCCAGCTGTTCTTCTGGCGCCGGGTCTTTTTTGTACCACTGCCGGTACAGGTCTGCCGATTTTAACCGAAAATCTCCTGACAGATCGATCACTCTGCAGTTTCCCGCAAGCAGCCCGGGTGTCAGTTTCGCGCTTACTCCCGCCGGAGCGGCCAAAAAAATCACATCCGTGTCGTCCGTCATGCTCTTCGTGTCAATCGCCTGAAGCTCGGGAAGCTGCAGCTGTTCGATATGTCCAAAAACCTTGGCCAACGCCTCCCCTTCGGAAGCAGCCGAACTCGTATACAATCGCTGAATATGCACATTCGGATGGCCGGACAGCAAGCGAACAAGCTCAATTCCGCTGTACCCGGTCGCACCGACAATTCCAGCACGGATCATTCCCTCTCCCCCTACTGCATATTTATACAATAAATATAATAACAATACATAAAAAAAACAACCACCTTCTTAGCGAAAGTGGTCGTTGGTTTGCTGATCTCCTATTTGTGGGAAGCCAGCCAAGCGGCCAGGTTATCTGCATCTGCACCCGATACAAGACCTTTCGGCATGATGCCTTTCCCGTTGTTGATGACCCCTAAAATGTCGTCTTTGCTCAGTTGATCTCCAATTTTCGTCAGGTCTGGTCCGACAGCGCCCTTCAGGTCGACACCATGGCAGCTGGAGCAGTTTTGCTTGTAGACAGCTTCCGCTTTGGCTGCGTCAAACTCACCTGCAGTCGCTCCCGGTTCAGTGGTCGGCGTTGTAGTCTCGCCACCTTTTGCCGGTTGTTCCGCAGGGGGGGTAGCAGGCTGCTGTGGAGCCGGTTGAGCAGACTTACCGCATGCTCCAAGCACCAGGACCATTGCACCTGCGAGCAAGATGAATGAGAATCGTTTCATGGTGGTGTTACCTCCTTGTATCGTGGAAGAAAGACATCCTTCAGGGGACGAATTTCTTGTGCTTCTCAAAGTATAACTCCATCTTGGAAAAGCTATTCCTTCCCCTGAGCGACATCAGCGCCTATACTTGGGGCCTCAGCCCAGCGGCAAAGACAGCGGGCTCCACTCCCGCAATTCCAACGAGCGTGCCCCTTCGACAACTACCGGGTCAGCTTGTGCCAGCGCCAGTGCTTCATCCCAGGTATCCGCCCGGTAAATCACCATACCCCCGCGTTTGTCTGTAAAAGGCCCGGCCATGACAACTTTCCCTTCCAAAAACAACTTGTTGATATACTCCAAGTGTGCGGGACGAAATTGGCTGTTTTTAGCCTCGTCGATAATCGGCAGCATGGCAACGTACATCATCGGACGTCATTCCTCCAAAATGGTAATTTTCCACTGCTAAGTATATCACTTACGCCGATTGGCAAATCTAACGAATTGGTGAACTTCATGGAAACGCCCCGCCGGAGCAGCGGCAGGGCAGTCATTGACAATCAAGATGAAGTTTTCAACTGGGAGCGCAGATAAGCGTCGATAAACGTGTCCAGCTCCCCGTCCATAACGGCCTGTACGTTGCCGACCTCCACATTGGTTCGGTGATCTTTCACCAGGCTGTACGGATGAAACACATAGGAACGTATCTGGCTCCCCCACGCGATGTCTTTCTGTTCGCCCTGGATGGCTGCCAATGTCTTTTCCTGTTCTTCCCGCTGCCGTTCAAACAGCCGGGCAGCCAACATCTTCATCGCCCGCTCGCGGTTTTTGATCTGAGAACGCTCTGACTGGCAGGTGACGACGATCCCAGTGGGCAGGTGCGTAATTCGCACCGCCGAGTCCGTCGTGTTTACGTGCTGTCCTCCAGCACCGCTCGAGCGGTACGTATCAATTTTTAAATCCTCGCTGCGGATATCCACTTCCGTATCGTTTTCGATCTCCGGCAAAACGTTGCAGGAGACAAATGAAGTATGGCGGCGGCCGGAAGCGTCAAACGGAGAGATGCGAACCAGCCGGTGCACGCCTTTTTCCGACTTTAAATACCCGTAGGCATTATACCCCTTGATCAAAAGTGTTACGCTTTTCACACCCGCTTCATCACCGGGCAGGTAATCCAGCGTTTCTACCTTGAAGCCGTGATCTTCCGCCCAACGCGTGTACATCCGCAGCAGCATGGATGCCCAGTCCTGTGATTCGGTGCCGCCAGCACCCGGGTGAAGCTCCAGGATGGCGTTGTTTTTATCGTACTGGTCGCTGAGCAGCAGTTCCAACTCGAAGCTTTCCAGCTCTTTCTTCAACTCTTGTGTACTGTCGTACAGGTCGGGGATCAGGGAAGCGTCGCCTTCCTCTACCGCCAATTCCAGCATGACCTGCATATCGTCGTAGGATGAGTCCAATTGGTTCATCTTATCCACCAGATGTTTCAACGCATTCAATTCACTGATGGTCTTCTGGGCGGCCTCATTGTCGTCCCAAAAGTCCGGAGCGATCATCCGCTCTTCCAGCTCGCCGATTCGCTCCTGTTTTACCGGTAAGTCAAAGAGACCCCCTGATATCCGCTAAACGCTTAGCCATGCTTGCCAGCTCCTGCTTGACATCTGCCACATCAATTAATGCCATGTATCGATACCACCTTCTTTTTTATCTACGTTCTATTGTAGCCAAATTCCGCGATAAAACCAAGGGCACAGCCGTCTCTTAGATGGTCCAGCGCAGCAGCAGACCGGCGTGGACCAGGCCGCCGCCGAACCCGTACATCAACAGTACGTCGCCTGTTTTTACCTTGCCGTCTTTCAAGCCTTTATCCAGCGCCAGCGGTATGCTGGCTGATGAAGTGTTTCCGTAATACTCCATACTGTACAACGCCCGCTCCATCGGGAATCCGGATTTTTCGCAGATGGATTCGACCATCCGCAAATTGGCGCTGTGGGGAATAAACCAATCCACGTCGGCCAGCTGCAAGCTGCTTTTTTCCATCACCTTCCTCATCCCGACCGGAACAGTGGTCGCTGCCCAGCGATACACTTCCCGGCCATTTTGGACGATGCAGCCATTCCCGGCCAATTCCTTTTCGCCCATCTGCTTCGACAAGCCGCTTCGATAGAGATGAACGCCTCCCTCTCCTTTGGCGCCTACATGGGCGGCTAAAAAGCCTGATACTTCCTCGTCCCGCTCCACCAGTACCGCCCCTGCTCCGTCTCCAAACAGGATACAAGTCGTACGGTCGTGATAGTCGGTCACTTTCGACAAGGTTTCCCCGCCGACCACCAGGACCTTCTTGTGCAATCCGGAGGCAATCAACCCGCTGGCGAGATGCAGCCCATAGGTGAATCCGGCACATGCCGCACTGATATCAATCGCCCCTGCCTGCTCAATCCCGCATCTTGCCTGAATCTGACTGGAGACGCTGGGAAAAGGGTAGTCCGGCGTCGTCGTCGCCACAATGATAAAGTCAACATCACTGACCGATTTGCCGTAACGTTCGATTAAATCCTTGACCGCCGCCACGCAGAGATCGCTGGTATACTCGCTGGGCCCTGCAATGCGCCGTTCGCGTATTCCGGTTCGCTGTACGATCCACTCGTCGCTTGTATCTACCATCTGTTCCAGCTCAAAATTAGTCAGTCTGCGTTCCGGTACATAGGTTCCAATTGCTGTAATCCGCGCTTTGGCCGCGGTATTTTGGCATGTTTGGTCGTCCAAGGTCTGTCCCTCCGTTTGTAATTAGGTTTTATTATTAGATTATAGTACCTGGTAATAAAAATTGCAAAAAAATTTGCCACCGCCGCAAAGGACGATGGCAGGCTGCTATTTCTCATTTACTTCATTCGTTTTATCTGCCGCTTTTTTTCCTGCGCTTCAGCCCGGCGCTGGGCGCGATTTTTTGGTTCCGCGTCGCCGCTGGTTTCGGAATTGGGCCGCTCATTCGGACCGGAAGCCCTCAATGCTTTCTGGTCAACCGCTTGCCCTTTCACGACCTCCTGCCGCTCCAGGTTTTGGCTTACCTCTGCTTTCATGATGTACATCGCGACTTCTTCCTCAATGCTGGCGATCATCGCATTGAACATCTCAAAGCCTTCAAATTGATACTCGCGCAGCGGATCTGTCTGTCCGTAAGCGCGCAGGTGAATACCCTGCCGCAGTTGATCCATCGCATCGATGTGGTCCATCCACTTGCTGTCGACGGCACGCAGCACGACGACTTTCTCGAACTCGCGCATCATGTCGCCGATCTCTTCTTCGCGTTTGGCGAATTGACGTTCGACTTCGGCTTTGACGAGTTCCAGGATCTCTTCCGCTTCCTTGCCTTTCAAATCGCTGAGCGAAATGGTCTCTTCACGCAGCAGCGTGTTGTTGATCACTTCAAGCAGACCTTGCAGATCCCACTCTTCCGGCACTTCCTCCTTCGGGCAGTACGCCTCTACACTGCGCTCGATCACACTGTGCAGCATACCCAGTACGATGTCGCGCAGGTTCTCATTCTCCAGTACATCCCGGCGCTGTTTGTAGATGACTTCGCGCTGTTGGTTCATCACGTCGTCGTACTGCAGAACCACCTTGCGGGCGTCGAAGTTGCTGCCTTCAACCCGCTTTTGGGCGGATTCTACAGCCCGTGACACCAAGCGGCTTTCGATCGGCATGTCTTCTTCCATTCCGAGGCGGTCCATCATGTTCATGATATTTTCTGCCCCGAAGCGGCGCATCAGCTCATCTTGCAGAGACAGGAAAAATTGGGAAGAACCCGGGTCCCCTTGGCGTCCGGAACGGCCGCGCAGCTGATTGTCGATGCGGCGGCTCTCATGGCGCTCCGTACCCAGTATGTGCAGTCCGCCTACCTCTGCAACGCCCTCGCCCAATTGAATATCCGTTCCGCGGCCCGCCATGTTAGTGGCGATCGTCACGGCACCGAACTGCCCGGCCCGGGCCACGATCTCGGCTTCGCGGGCATGATGCTTCGCATTCAAGACGTTGTGGGGAATGCCTTTTTCCTTCAACATCCGGGACAGCATTTCCGAGTTTTCGATCGAGATCGTACCGACCAGTACGGGCTGTCCTTTTTTGTGCCGCTCGACAATCTCATTTACGACCGCGCGATACTTGGCCGCTTCGGTCTTGTAGATCAAATCCGGCAGATCCTTGCGAATGACCGGCCGGTTCGTCGGGATCACGACGACATCCAGCCCGTAGATCTTCTTAAATTCTTCTTCTTCCGTTTTGGCCGTCCCTGTCATACCGGCCAGCTTTTTGTACATCCGGAAGTAATTTTGTAAGGTAATCGTCGCCAGTGTCATACTTTCGCTTTGGACGCGCAGGCCCTCTTTTGCCTCGATGGCCTGGTGCAGACCGTCGCTGTAGCGGCGCCCTACCATCAAGCGGCCGGTAAACTCGTCAACGATCACGACTTCGCCATCCTGGACGACGTAGTCTACGTCCCGCTTAAACAGCACCTGTGCTTTAAGCGCGGCGGTAATGTGGTGGTTCAGCGTCATGTGGGCGGTATCGTAGAGGTTTTCGATATTGAACGCCTTCTCCACCTTGCTTACGCCTTCGTCTGTAAGTGACACAATCTTTAGTTTTTCGTCGATGGTATAATCGGTCCCCGCCTCCAGACGCTTGACGAAGTGGGCACAGATATAGTACAGTTCTGTCGACTTCTGAGACGAGCCCGAGATGATCAACGGCGTCCGCGCCTCGTCGATCAAAATGCTGTCCACCTCGTCGATGATCGCGTAGTGGAGCGGTCGCTGCACCATCTGTTCCTTATACAGCACCATGTTGTCGCGCAAGTAGTCAAAGCCAAATTCGTTGTTCGTTCCGTAGGTGATATCACAGGCATAGGCAGCCCGCTTCTCTTCGGGAGACATCCCGGTCTTGTTGAGGCCAACCGTCAATCCGAGAAAGTTGTACAGCTGACCCATGATCGTCGAGTCGCGTTCGGCCAGGTACTCGTTGACCGTGACGACGTGAACGCCTTTTCCCACCAGGGCGTTCAGGTAAGTAGCAAGCGTTGCGACAAGGGTTTTCCCTTCCCCTGTCTTCATCTCGGCGATCCGTCCTTCCTGCAGGACCATCCCGCCGATCAATTGCACGTCAAAATGGCGCATGCCCAGTACGCGCTTCGAAGCCTCGCGCACGACGGCAAACGCTTCATTTAAAATATCGTCCAACTGCTCCCCGTTTTCCAGGCGAGCCTTAAATTCCGTTGTTTTTTCTTTCAGCTGCTCATCTGTCATGGCAGCCACGGTCGGCTCTAAAGCGTTTATCTTTTCAACCCGTTTAAACATCTTTTTGACTTCGCGTTCATTCGAATCACCAAAAAGTTTCTTAAGCCCTAACATAGGACACTCCTTCCACGGTTTCTCGCTTTTCCAGGAGAGCACCGTTTCTATCTGCGGGAAACAAATATCTCCATCTAACAAACTATTGTAGCAAAAGTGAAGAAGGGAAAACAAGTAAAGGGAGCTGCCAGTAGACAACTCCCTTTGTATCCGTATTTTTCTTTTCTCCTTACTTCGGTTCTATCAAGCCGAATCTTCCATCGTTTCGGCGGTAAACCACATTCACTTCATTGGTGGCGCTGTTTTGGAAAACGAAGAAGTTGTGCCCCAGCATATCCATCTGCATGACGGCTTCTTCGGCGTCCATCGGTTTCAGGTCAAATCGCTTGACCCTGACGATTTCGGTATCAAAATCTTCTTCCGTATCCGCGAGTGCAATGGCGTTTGAACCTGCGGCCATTACCTTGGCCGAAGAATCGTAACGCATTTTTCGATTTAACTTGGTTTTGTGCTTTCGGATTTGACGTTCCAGTTTTTCAGCGACTAAGTCAATTGCGGCATACATGTCCTCATGGGTGTCTTCAGCTCGCAAAATACCGCCGCCGGTAAGTGGTATGGTGACCTCAATGGTCCCTGCTCCTCGGAGGAATCGCAAGGTTACTTGTACATCTGACACTTGCGAGGTGTCAAAATAGCGGTCAAGACGGCCGACCTTTTTTTCTACATAATCATGCAGAGCTTCTGTAACCTGAATGTTTTCACCACGAATATGCATCTTCATGGTATCTGACCTCCTTCCGTCTATGATAAACTTATTCTCGTTTCACCCCCGTTAATCCTGTCTGTTCCATCTGAAAATATTTACAAAACATTTACAAACATTCCCCCCCTCCCAGCGGGGAAAAAGTGAAAAAACGAAAAACCCCTTGACCGAGATCAAGGGGCTGTTTGGTTTCCGATATTATAGTTTAACTACGTTCGCTGCTTGCGGGCCACGGTCGCCTTCCACAATGTCAAACTCAACGGATTGACCTTCGTCCAGTGTCTTGAAACCTTCCGCTTGGATTGCAGAGAAGTGAACGAATACGTCGCCGCCGTCTTCACGCTCGATGAAGCCGTAGCCTTTTTCAGCATTGAACCATTTTACTTTACCTAACATCAATACACGTTCCTTTCTGTTTGAAAACTGGATTGAGATGGACATCCCATAAATTGACTATATCACTACGCCAGATACAAAGTCAAACAGACGTTTTAACGCGGTGTATAGCGCTTTTCCAGCCCTCTGACGACGACCCGGGAGAGGAATAATGTAAGGATTAAATAGATCGCGGCGATCGTCAAGTACGGCGGGTACCGCTCAAATGTGCTTTTGGCTACCGTCATCCCGGCGAAGGCCAGCTCGGAGGTGGCAATGATCGCGAGCAGCGAGGAATCCTTCAACAGTGCGATAAACTCGTTGCCAAGCGCAGGCAGCATACGGACGAACGCCTGCGGAATGACGATGAGGCGCATCGCCAGCCCTTTGGTCATCCCCAAAGACCTTGCCGCTTCCATCTGTCCGACGTCGATCGACTGTATCCCGGCCCGGAAAATCTCGGCAATGTAGGCGGCCGCATTGAGTGAGAGGGCAACAAATCCTGTAAAGAGCGCACTGGGCGGCGGTTCGGTAGAAAACAGCTCCCAGATCGAAGGTATGATCGCGTAATGAATCAACAGGATTTGCACGAACAGCGGCGTACCCCGAAAGATCTCGACATACACGAGGGCAGGAACACTGAGAATCGGATTGGACGACATCTTGCCAAGGCCGAAAAATAACCCCAATACAGTACCGCAGGCAATTCCCACGCTCGTCAGGACGATCGTATAGAAGAAACCTCTAATAAATAATTCCCGGTATTCGTACACGACAGACCAGTCCAGATGAATTCCTCCCTTCTGAAGCGCTGGTCGGTGATACAGCGGGCAAACTCACAGGCCTGCCCGCCGGGCGGTCCGTTATTTTTCGAAATACTGTTTGCGCAGTTCTTCCAGTTTCCCGTTTTCCTTGATCGTCTTGATGCCTTGGTTGATTTTGTCCAACAGCTCCTGATTGCCTTTTTTCACCATAACCCCGTAGTATTCCGGCTCAAACGAATCATCCTTTAAGGTCTTGTACTTTTTCCCGGCAATTTTGGTGGCATAGTAGATCATGACCCCGTCATCGGCGACAACCGCATCCAGCCGCTTGTTGAAAAAGTCGTCAACCGCTCCCGGAAGATCGTCGTACCCTTTGAGTCCCTCATAAGACTTGCCAAAAGCCTCCTGGACAACAAATTCCCCGGTAGTCGCAGACTGTACGCCGATTTTTTTGCCCTTCAGATCTGCCAATTTGGTCACGGTCGAATCTTCCGGCAGCAGGATCAACTGGTTGGTCTCAAAGTAGGGATCGGAAAAATCGTATTTCTTTTTGCGATCATCCGTAATGGTAATCGTGGAGATCCCAATATCGACGGTCCCCTTGTCGATTCCATCGAATACTCCGTCCCAACCGGTGTGTTTCTTCTCAATCTTGAAGCCGGCAGCATCAGCCACTGCCTGGATCACGTCCATGTCAAACCCGGTGATCTTTCCGTCCGGTTCCACCTGCTCAAACGGCGGGTAGGCAGCGTCCGTCCCGACGACGTAGACCTTCTCGGCCGCAGAGGAATCTGTGCCCCCCGAATTGGCTCCTCCCTCCGCAGGTTGACTGCCGCCAGCCGATTCCGAAGGCTGCTCACTGCCCGCTGCCGGTGCCCCGCCGCCGCCTCCTCCGCTGCCGCCGCATCCCGTCACCAGCAGACCGAGGCACAGTGCCAGTGAACATGCAGCCAACCAACGCTTTTTTCTCTTCAGCTTCATGATACAAAGACCCCCTTTTACTCTTTCCCCATTCTGTCCACAGCAAAAGACCGCTAAATTGGCCTTCTCCACAGAGTTGTCCACATTATCCACAAGAGCTTGTGCACAAGCTGGGGAAAAGCACACATGTTTTACTGCCGACAAACTGCCAATCATGCAGCTGCCGATAACTAAAGGTTCTTTGAAGACTCCCGACACCTTCGCTTTGCTTAGAGGTGGGGATTCAAATGTTTCCTGTCTTACGCGACAAGAATACGTTTCGGATGCTTCAAACACCCATTATCCCTTACTGATTGGATCAGTGCAGGAATACCTTTTCCATTAAGGTACCTTCGTAAGATATTTAGATCTCTGTTCTGCGGTGAATATTTTGCTTGGGTTTTTTCGAAATCTTCCCCCTATTTAGCACAGAACAACCGCTGGTGTACTCTTTCCATTCTCATGTACTCGAATGGCAAATGGGTGAAAATGATTTCATTTTTGCAATTACCAACATGCTTAAGTGTCTCATTGTATTTCTGCAGATTCTTCTTGAAGTTTGTGTTTACGGTAAAAAAGCTTTTCCGATTTTGTTTCACCATCTTGATACAATTCTGATAGGTACTCCCAGTGCAATTGGACTTCAGTTCCTTTTCCAGTTTCACATAGGAACGAAACCCTTCTTCTCGCCACAGATGACTGGCGATGTTTTAGAGTTTGGTCATATGAAACGCCCAATCCGTCCAAAAACGCAAGCTGTTCAGCCGACCAACGCGGAATCCATTGTAGAACAGTTTCTTTTTCGGTTCACCTCCTGCCCTTATTTTACCACAGAGAGAGGAACTCGTGTTCTGAAAATTGTTTAAAGTACGAAAAATAACTTTCATAACATTACCTATAAAGATGGGAGTCTTCGTACGAACGAATAAAAAGCCGCAGAATTGGACTATTCCAATCCGACGCCCTCTTGTTACCTTTTGTCATTCACGATGCTGAATCCAGTGTCCTCGCGCAAGATTCGTTTGACAAAATTCGCGGTCATGTGTTTATTAAACCGGCCAGGTCGAATTTAAGTTTGGCAACGTCTTCTTTTTATTACAGTTATATCTCTTTTGATATTATTAGCCACGTCTTCCTTTATTGCAGAAATCATGGGGTTTCGGTAATTTCTCGGGTATTTTTGACCGATAACAAAAATAATCAAAAAGAAATGAGGTGAACAGATGAATTTTCAACTTAGCCAGCTGCAGCATACGGTAAGTCTCGGCGTGATGAAAATGCTTCAGGCGACGCAGATTGCCCAGGCGACCGTGATGATCGAGGATCTGAGCAAGACTCAAGCGACAGCGGATGCACCTCACCCGACTCTGGGGAAGCAGCTTGATGTGAGTGTGTAGATGGGCTTTTGGGCGGGGGGAAGATGGAAAAACGGTCGGGGTTTCCCGGCCGTTTCATCATATGATAAGGTATTAGTTTTTCTGATCGAAAAAGGCACCATAGCTTGCAAAATTTCCGTACCCATGATACTGCAGGTTTGCGGTTTTTCGCCTATTAAGTTGCCCTATTTTGGCTGCAAGTTCTTCCTTTCTCCTATTTAGAACCGGTAAAATCTTTTGATCGCAATGGTAAGCCTTTTCGACGTACTTGTGTTTAAGCGGTTCGGACAATACCTCACCATTTGCAAGCATACTGGATATGCTGTCCATAACACCTTGACGTTCCTCGAATATCTTTACCCATTCCTCCGGCTCTTCCTGTGGGTCATTCACGCACTTTTCCAGGTCCAAGGTTAATGCCAAGAGACGTTCCAATAATGGCTCAAGAGCTGTCTCCATCATGGCTGCTCAACTGCCTGACCCTGTTTTTTCGCCAGGATCATGGCTTCTTTCCAAGTATCGCGAAACTCTCCAAACAGGGATTCGACTTCGTCAAGGATCTCCACGTCCTTCCGTACATTTGCCTCAACCATTCGGCGGAGCATGTAATCGTACATGGTAATAAACTGTTCAGATATCGGTACATCCCGGTTGAGGCTTGACATTAACTCGTGAAGTATATCTTGTACGCGAATATTGCATTCGTGGGCTTTCTCCAGTTTTTTATCGAGAATGGCTTGTCTTGTTTGTTTAATAAATCGGATCGCCCCGTTGTAGAGCATCAGGGTCAACTCACCTGGCGTTGCTGTCGTAACCTGATTGTTTTGGTAGACCTGTGCTGGATTTTGCAACACCAACCTTCGCTCCTTCCCTTATCGGTTACCCATTAATTGGGAGAACCATCCGGTTTGAGATTGTGATTTTGCCATAGCTTGTTCGAGAGCTGTGAACTGTTTCCAGTAGCGATCTTCAATTTTCTTTAGGCGGTCTTGCCAAGAGTCGATCTCTTGGTTCATTCGGTTTAATTCTAAGCCCATCTCGCTAATGTCATTGCCTGTGGCTGTAGCGCTTCCAGCCTTATCAGAAATCTGTTTGATTGTCTTATCCAATTGACTGTAAAGACGTTCAAACAAACCGCTTTCTTGGTTCCTGTTAGGGGAATCTTGAGATGCATAATTTGTAAACAATTTTGTTACATCATCCAGATTTTCACTAATTGCTTTTCGCAACTGCTCTTCATTAATCACAAGTTTCCCTTTTTCGTAGTACTTCCCTGTCGTGATGCCAATGCTGCTTAGCGTGCTGAAATTGTCGCTGACTCCTGACACTTTTGTATTCAATGCGGTCCTCATTGAAGACAATATGCCGGATAAAAGCGTATCGTTTCGAAGCGTTCCGCTTTTGGCTTTCTTCTCCCAATTCTCAACATCCTTGTCTTTCATGTCCGACTTTTGTTCATCACTTAGCGGGAAAAAGTCGCGATAGACAGGTTCCGAGATCTTGTCGTTGAGCTTGGCGATTACATCATTATACTTGTCGACAAAGCCCTTGATCGTATTGAAAATGGCATCTGTGTCTTGCTTGACGCTGATATTTACGGAAGATCCCGGTTCTGTCTTTTGTTTCACGGTATATTCAATACCGTCGTAGGTGAAGGTGTTGCTGGAGATGGACAATTCGGCACCGTTGATCACAACCTTGCCTTCCTTGGCATCCTTACCATTTGAAGTGGTAACAGATCCATCCATTCCCAGCACATTAACACCGCTGGCTGGTTGTGAAGTCACTTCTACCGTAAAATTACTGGCGTTGCCAGTGCCTGTCGAGGTAAATACCAACTGATTGTTGAAAATAGTGGCTTTAACACCCGTACTTTCTGTTTGATCATTTACCTTTTTTACGATAGTTTCAAGTGTATCATCAGCATTTACTTGTATCTCCTGACCTTTTACATTAAATTTAAATGCGTTATCTGCACCAACAGGAGTGGTTGCATCAGTAAACTTGGTCTTGAAAGCCACGGATGCAGGAGTAGCATCAGCAGCTAGCTCCTTCACCTCGATTGGGTACGATGAGAATTGCGATTTCCCCGCACTTTTTACCGAGACTACACTATCGTTAGCGGATACAGCCACTTTCTTATTGGTAAAAGTGGAAGCATACCTTAAATCAGCCATCATGTTTTTTAGTTCAAGCAGCAGTCTATTCGCCTCACGGTAATCGTCGCGTTTCCATTCCAGCTTTTGTTGCTTTTGTTTCAATCGGTCATAAGGCGCGCTTTCGGATTTCATCAACTGCTTAACGATCATTTCTGTGTCTAATCCGGAGTACATTCCTCCAAAACGTATACGGTCGATCATGGCCATCCTCCTATCGTTTTTCGTCTACGAGAATGCCAATCATTTCATGCATTTTCGCAACCATATCCAATATTTTTTTCGGGGGTACCTCGCGTATTACCTCTTGGGTCTGATCGTCGACAATTTCTACGTAGTATTCGTTCAATTTTTCGTGCAAGGTAAATTTTAAATGCGTACTACCCGTTTGGAGCCATTTGTTTAGGGAATCTACTGCTTTTTCTACTTCCTTTTTGGAAGTATTCCCCTCAGGACTAGGTTCTCCCGATGCTTCCTGAAAAGGTATCGGTTCTCCACTACTGGTTGCTATTGGCCTTTCCGCCTGGTAAGAAGAAGATATTTTGCCTGTCTGATTTACGGAATGAATATCCATAGACATTTTCCTCCAACCGTACTTTTACTATATGTATCGGCTTAAATAGGAAGAAATTTAATTAAAAACTCAAACATTTACACTAATTTACATTAAATCATTTAATTGTATTTCAATATTATTAACCCTGTGTACTATCTAATAAAATACTTGCAACTTTCAAATCAAATTCAGTATCTATATCAATCGAACGCTCTTTTGGCATTATGTAAGCAACCGTTTCATCTGTTAGGAAGCTTTTCTTCGCTTGAATCCACTCACTTTTAGCCACATAGACTGCCCCGTTTAAAGCATATACTTTGGGCAGTTGCTGTCTGCGAACGGCAAAAGAATCACCAGTGAGTAACAAACTCATCCTCTTCCTATCGTCAACCTTATACATCCAATAAGGACTTTTATCCGGCTCCGTTACCGAAACACAAGCATTTGCCGATAACCGAAGGCAAGTATGAATACAACCATCAATATCCTCAGCTTTTCGAAGTGGAGAAGTTGGCTGCAAAAGTACTATATAATCATATTTTGAGACTTGGCTTAGTGCATGTAATACCGGATCAATCCCAGGTGTATCATCTTGCGCCAATTCCGGGGGACGCTTGAATGGCACTTCGCACCCCCATGATCTGGCCACTGAAATGATTTCATCGTCTTCCGAACTCAAAATCGTTTGATCAATATAACGTGATTTCTTCGCCTCCTCGATTGTCCATGCAATCAAAGGCTTGCCGGCCACCTCTCGAATATTCTTGCGAGGGACCCCCTTGGAGCCTCCTCGCGCCGGAATAATAGCTAAAACCGTTTTCCCGTCTATCACCCGAATACCTCCGCAAATTCGACGTTTGCTCGCTCAAAGTCAGTGATTCGGCCAATATCGAGCCAATACTCCCGGATAGGGTAAACAACCGTTTCGACTTGCTCATTTACCAGCTTTTCGAAAAGGCTGGGCATATCAAAGTAGGTCTGGTCTGGGATCTTATCCAATACGTCCGGTTCCAACACATAAATTCCTGCACTTACAAAAAAATGCTGTGTTGGCTTTTCCTCTATGCTTACCAGACGTTGGTTGTCTGTTCGAACAACACCGTAGGGCACCTGGAAGTCATACTCCCTGACGCACATTGTCGCCGCCGCTCTATGTTCCACATGGAATTCCAGTAACTGGTTGAAATTAACCTTGGTTAATAGATCTCCATTCATTACGATAATTGGTGCATCCGGTCTTTCAGGCAATAAACTTAATGCGCCTGCAGTTCCTAATCTTTTATTTTCATGAAGGTAGTTTAACTCAACTCCCCATTGTGACCCGTCCTTAAAATACTCCTTGATCATTTCGGCTTTATAGTTTACAGATAGAAAAAATTTATAAAAGTTCTGTTCAACGAAGTTTTCGATTATTGTCTCCAGCAAGGGTTTGCTTCCGACTTTTAGAAGCGGTTTGGGGCAGTCATCCGTTAAAGGTTGAAGACGACTCCCTAATCCTCCAGCCATCAGAATAACCCAATTCTCTTTTTGCTCCCGGCGAAGAAGTTCATTCAAAACTTTGATCCCGATAATGCGCCTATCCTTATCTATGATTGGAACCTGATTTAACCGTTTGGCCCTCATAAAAGCCAACATCTTCTCTGGACTTTCATCAGGGAAAACATATTTCGGTTGATCGTTCATGATGTGTTTAACCGATTCATTAAGGGGTATTCCCTTTAAGATTCCTCTACGGATATCTCCGTCTGTCACCGTACCCAGCAATCTCTCGTTTTCGTCGACGACAAGCGCTATTTGAATAGCTCCAGCATCGATGATTTGGATCGCTTGTATGATCGGGGTATCCTGCTTAATTAAAACGTTCCTCCAGTTCATCGACTACACCTCCCTTGCCGGAATACCGTAAACGGTTACCTTCTCCGGTACATTCTTCAAGACCAGGGCCCCTGCGCCAATTACGCTTTTCCGTCCAATGTCTATATTTTGGATAACAGTTGCGCCAGCTCCAATATGCACCTCATCGCCAA
This sequence comes from Brevibacillus massiliensis, assembly GCF_000311785.1. Taxonomy (GTDB): domain Bacteria; phylum Bacillota; class Bacilli; order Brevibacillales; family Brevibacillaceae; genus Brevibacillus_C; species Brevibacillus_C massiliensis. The sequence goes on along the minus strand of NZ_HE978548.1, from coordinate 49,901 downwards.
TTTTCACCCCGCCGCATAAAGTGACGCCAGGTGCCAAGTGGACATGGGCACCAATGATACAATCATGGTCTACCGATCCCTTGGTATTAACGATCGAATTTTCTCCAATCGTACTTCCGGATTGAATGACACCCCCCGCCATAATCTGCACACCTTCAGACAAGACAGCAGAAGGTGAGACGACAGCAGAAGGATGGACGACGTTCATGAAGGAGTATCCGCGTTTCTTGAATTCACAAAACAAATGTTTTCTTCGAGAAACTGCCCCTATCGAACCTAGTCCATTTACCAGCATAATACTGTCGGTGCTGTAACCGTAAATAATACTGTCGGGTCCAAGATAGCGAACCCCTAATATTTTCTCTTCGGATGGCATCGTTAAATCTGTAAAGCCAAGGATGTCTACGGATTGTTGAAGTAAAGTGTCAATTAACACCTTCGCATGTCCGCCGCCGCCCAAAACAATAACTGGCATATTCTTCATTGGATCACTTCATCCGAAAGGTAGTCTTTATCTGCCAATTTCCCGATATAATCCCAATAATGAATAGGAGAAACTCCGGTTCCGGGCCGCTTGATCGTTATATTCTGATCGGTAAAAGGCTCGCCTTTTTGGATTTTCCTCGATGCAACAATGCTTTTCCGTGCAATCGGTTTATTTTTCAACTCTGAAATGGCGGGCATTTTTCTCGGAACGCCTAATGCCTGTTCTACTTCTCTAATCCCCTTCACCATAGCTTTTAGTTCGTTCGGCTCTAAAGAAGCCTTATGATCGGGACCAGGTAAATTTCGATCAAGGGTAAAATGCTTTTCAACGATGACAGCCCCACGTGCTACGGCAGCAATGGGTATTGATATGCCAACCGTGTGATCAGAAAACCCAACAGGCAACCCAAAGGTACTGCGGAGCGTATCCATTGCCATAAGGTTTACATCCGTAAACGGTGCAGGATACTCTGTGGTACAGTGAAGTAATACGACCTTTGCTTGTAAGAGCTTTTGCCCTTCGGCAGAACAATAAGCCGCTTCAAAAGCATTGACAGAGGGTTGTTGACCTGTTTGCAAATAGCCGAATGCTATAACACCCAATGCAAGTTCTATTTCACCAAGTGTACTCATACCCGTTGAGAGTATAATTGGTTTTCCAGTCGATGCCACTTTTAATAAAAGAGGAGCATTCGTTATTTCGCCGGATGGTACTTTTAGACGCGGCAGATCAAAACGTCTCGCCAACAAGTCAACACTGTCGATATCAAAGGGAGTTGATAAAAATTGGACTCCTTTCTGAGCGCAATATTCAATCAACACCTGATGGGCTTCTTCATCCAACTCCAGTTTTTTTATCATCTCGAACTGTGATTCCGAAGAGTCCGTGGTTTTGGTCTGATATTCCGCTTTTGGTGCAGATTTACTCACTAATTTTTCCGATTTAAACGTCTGGAACTTTACAGCGTCAACTCCGGCATCAACAGCTGCATCGACCAATTGCTTTGCCATCTCGAGCGAGCCATTATGATTTACGCCTGCTTCCGCGATGATAAATACCTTCTGTTGTTCGGTAATCACAGGCATTCCACCCCAAAAAACTTTTTTCTTAACAACCCGCTGAAGTTAGAGTAACTTTGTAAAATTTCAATAATCCTCTCGGTACTATGTCCATCACCATAAGGGTTTACTGTATCGAAGCATTTCTTCTCCATAGCCTCTCGTATCGCTCGTAAAATTGAATCTGTCCTAGGTTCGCAATTAATTACGGATGTTGCTTGTAATCGTCCCTTCTGGCGATCACCAATATTTACTGTTGGGATTTTAAAAGAAGGAACCTCGTACAACCCGCTCGATGAATTGCCAACAACCGCATTAACTTGTGCAATAGTACTTAAGTAACGAAGTTGTCCTAATGATGTATAGGCTCTCGCGTTTTCATGTGTCGCTACAAATTTGTCCAAAAGTACGTTAATGGCTTTTCCGCATGGATCAGCATTCGGTCTAGTAAAAATCAGACCGTATTGATTCCCTAAACCATCAAGTGCATTTAGTAATTCCTGAAACTGGTGTAATGAATCTGAGTTCAACTCCAATGTAACAGGATGATATGTAACCAGAAGATTTTTTTCCCTGAATTTGAAATCCAGTTCTTTTTCTAAATCGTTTCTTTCGATTAGACGCAAACGCCTGATATGATCTATCCCCATACTTCCCACATTAAAAATATGTTTGGGGTTTTCCCCCATTTGACGAACTCTTCTTGCAGCATCTTCATTTGTAACAAAATGGATATGGGACATTTTAGTAATGCTATGGCGGATTGCTTCATCGAATGCCCCTTCTGTAGTATCCCCACCGGCAATATGAGCAATTGGGATTTTTGCGATTAAGGCAGCTTGGGCTGCAGCTAACATCTCATAACGATCTCCTAAAATAACGACTAGATCAGGCTTTAAACGATCAAACGCATCTGCAAAACCGATCGTTGCCAAGCCTACTGACTTCGTCACTCCAACACAGGAATCACTTGATAGAAGCATTTCTATCCTTTCATTGATAAAAAAACCGTCATTCTCTATGTCCCTATATGTAAAGCCGTACTCTGGAGATAAATGAGCGCCAGTTACAGCGATTTGCAATTCGAAGTCTGGGATATTCTCTATCTCCCTCATTAACCAATAAAGCAAACCATACTCTGCACGGGTACCGGTAACAACGCATATTTTACGCTTCATCACTACTCACACCCAACACCACACTGCTTGGAATATTAATCGCGCGGCTTTCCAGGTTTTCTGCTACCGTTAGTTCCATTTTTGGACATTTCGCGTGTATTGGCAGTTTATGAAGAGCAGTCCAAAACGGCCGTGTCATGATCCCCATCTCATTTGTCAACTCCAACAATTCATCCCGTCTACCTGCATACTGCTCATCCAGCAACAATACATTCAACCAATAGTTGCTTTTTGCAAATTCCGTCTCAGTAAAGAAGCTTACCCCTACAAATTCAGAAAAGGCTTTTTTGTATTGATCAGCCAGGTTGCGCTTTTTAGCAATAAAACCAGGAAGCTGCTCCAACTGGGCACAACCTAATGCAGCGTTCAAATTGGGCAAACGATAATTGTAACCGACCCGGTCGTGGTTAAACGCCCAACGATGCGGCACCTTGGCTGTTGTGGTAAGGTGTTTTGCCAGTTTGGCTAACGAAGAATCGTTAGTTAAGATGGCACCGCCGCCTCCGGTTGTTACAACCTTATTTCCATTAAAACTAAGAGCCGACAGTTTCCCCCAATGCCCCGTATGCCGTCCTTTGTAAAAGGAGCCCAGCGATTCCGCTGCATCCTCTATCAATTCCAGCTTAAACCTGTTACATACTTCCACCAGTGGATCAAGATCAACAGGATGACCGAATGTATGCATCGGAACAACAGCTTTTAATCGCTTCCCGGTTATTTTGTTGAAACAAGCATTGTCCCGGATTTCGGTTATCTCTCTTAGATAGTCCCCCAGCTTATAAGGGTCAAGTCCAAGCGTTCTTGTTTCAATATCTACGAAATGCGGAGTAGCCCCACAATAGTGAACCGCGTTGGCAGTAGCTATAAAGGTCAAAGTCGGGACTAGCACTTCATCCCCTTCTTCAACTCCCGCAAGTTGCAGACACATGTGCAATGCCGCTGTACCATTTACTACAGCCACGGCGTGACGTACACCAGTGTATTCCTGCAGCATTTCTTCAAAGCGATTGACGTATTTCCCAACCGAGGAAACCCAACCCGTATCCAGACATTCTTTCACATAGGCCCATTCATTTCCGGAAAAACGGGGTTCATGAAGGGCGATAAACTCCTGGTCTTTGGGCAATACCGATTGCAACGTTTCGACAATACACTGTAAATCAATTGATTTGTTCATATATTGTACACATCGCTTTTGTATTTACGTAGATTTTCCGGGCTGCTAAACCACTCAACCGTTTCCTGCAAACCTCTTTTTAGACCCTCGCGTCCCGCAAAGATTGGCTCCCAATTCAGCAGGGTTTTCGCTTTAGTATTGTCAGCCCAAAGACGTTCTACCTCGCTTTTTTCCGGGCGAAGCCGCTGGGCATCTGTTTCGATTTCAATCTCCTTCCCCATCACATCTGCGATCAATTGAACGGTTTCTCCGATCGATATCTCATAGTTGCTCCCGATGTTGATCACTTCGCCTACAGAAGCATCAGACTCTGCCACAGCAATGAATCCATTGACGGTGTCTTTTACATAATTAAAATCCCTCGTAGGATGAAGTGCTCCCAACCTGATTTTGCGTTGTCCGCTGGCAATCTGAGTAATGACAGTTGGGATTATCGCCCTTGCCGATTGACGCGGTCCATATGTGTTAAATGGGCGAATGATAGCAACCGGCGTCTGAAACGACTGGTAAAACGACATAGCCATCTGATCGGCACCTATTTTACTTGCTGAATAAGGGGACTGTCCCTGTAAGGGGTGCTCCTCCGTAATCGGAACGTACTTGGCTGTTCCATACACTTCACTGGTCGAGGTGTGAATGACTTTTTCGATCCCTAATTCACGGGCCGCCTGAACCACGTGCAGTGTTCCCATTATATTGGTCTCCACGTACGTAGCAGGGGAATGATACGAGTAGGGAATGGCAATTAATGCCGCCAGGTGAAAAATGACATCACAGTCCTTGGCTGCTTCCTTTATTCCAAACGGATCGCGAATATCTCCTGAAAATATCTCGATGCTGCTGCGAATATCACTGGGAGATTCGTCCAACCAGCCCCAACTATTAAAGGAATTGTAGTAAACAAAGGCTTTCACATTATGCCCTCGTCTGACAAGCTCTTCTGTCAAATGAGAACCTATAAAACCATCTGCTCCGGTGACTAGTATTTTTTTCCCTTTCAGGTTCATATAGCCTCTCTCCACAGAAAAATTTATGTTGTTGCCTCAACTTCTTGAAGAATCTTTTGATGCATTTCCTGAAGCAATGGCGCGGCCAACTGCATGTTAACTGTACAGTTATCAACATAGGCTCCAAACTCACTGGCAATCCGTTTCCCCTTATGAAGAGTATCCCGTTCAAAACGAAGCTCTTCAATCTCTTTGGCGACCAACTCAAATTGGACTCGGTTCATTTGCCTTATCACGCATTGATAGAATTGGTTTTTCTGCATTTTTTTAAATACCTTGTCAAACTTGGTAAAAAAGTTTTCCAGTTGTTTGACATTATGGGTTTTAACCGATTGGTTTATTTCATTAATAATTTTTCGGAATTCGTCAAGTACCTTTGGAAATTCCTCAAGGAAAATCATCATTTTAGCCGACTGCTGTCTTGTATAGGTAACACTGTAACTTTGATTAGTTTCCTTACACCAGTCTGATGTATTGAATGACGAAGTTAGTTTCTCCTTTATGATTTGATCAAGAGGAATAAAAGAAGTACCGTTGATTTTGGCCCCGCCCCGTGTCGTGTTAATAATCTCTTTGTCCTGATATTGGGCAATCAGCGCTTCCATTTGTTTTCTCATACGATTAAAACCTTCATTTGTGTAAACAACTTCACCATCGACACTTTCCGTGGTTAACAGGTTTTTCTTTTCAGGTTCCGTTAAAGTGGCTGGCCTGTGCTCGTATTCAATTCCCTTTGAGTAAACTCGATCATTCTTAAAAGCTAAATTTTGTCCAACGAGAATGATAGGGTTACAGCCAAATTTATGTAATAATTGCAGTGTGATTACCGCGATGGAAGGTGAATCGTTAACGATCTCTTCAGGATCTACATCATTTAAGTAAAACGGAGAAATCGTATCTTGACTCGTAATCATGTGGAACATTTGTCCAGGATAACGCTTCACCGTTTCGAAACCGACACTTGTTCCGTATATCAAAGGGATTGTTTTTATTTCCTGCTCTACCACTTTCTCAAATACCCTTTGATTTAGCACCGTTGGGTCATACGTACATGCTGCATCCGGCTCGATCCCATGGGATAGCAGCGCATTAATAGCTGATCCGACTGAGAAGATATAGGCTAGTCTGTTTTCCTTGATGTATCTCAGATTCTCTATTTCTTCTTCTAAAGAAGGACCTGCTGAAACAATAATCGCCGGTTTGTCTTGAAAGTATCCCTTCTTTTCTCGAAGCACATTAGGGGTATTCAGGGTAGTTTCCAGATTTATAATACTATTGATCGTCCACCGCTGTTCGAACGCCACATTTACATGCAAATGCGACCTTCTTTCGCGGACTGCTTCCCGAAAGCTTGTTACAAACTCTTTATAATTTTGTTTAAAAACTCTCTCATAGGCTGGTAAAACGATAAACAAGACTTCTTCTTTCACTGAGCTGACAAACTTGTTAATAAGTTGTTTCGATTGCAGCGAATTTTGTTCTACGAAAATATTTTTTAACATAGAGATCGGAAATATATCTAATGACCGTTTAGAGAGAAACGTATGCAATATTTCTAGACTTGGTTCGTAGATGGAAAATGGGATGTCAGGATATTTTTGTGTAAAGGCTTCAATATGATAGCCTAATCCTATCCCGTAAAAAAAGACATGTTTACTCGATTCTACTGAAGTATACTGTTCAAGCAATCGCTCCGCTTCAAGATAAGGGTCGTATTTACTGTGAATATATACAGGGACATGATTATCCTGAAGCAGAAGCGTCGGTACCCCTTTTTTCGTATCCATGACTTCTACGTGCTTTGGGTGTGACCGATCCTCATACTCCTTTAGTGCCTTCCAGACATCCGGATAGTGCTTTTTTAACAGATGAATGTTATCAATTAAGATCATGATTGATTACCCCATTATGAATCTCTTGCTCTAGCTCTTTTTTCAGCATTTCCAGTCGAGTTAAAATCTCGTAACGCAGAATATCTCCGATTAAAACCGCGTCTTGTTGTATCACTGCCTGCTCTAGTTCAGCCAATTCCGTCGACCATCTGAATGTTTCCTGCCATTGTTCACATGATGGCTTATTGTTGCTTACATATTGAACAGTCTGTTCCATCCATTGCAAGCCTTCTATAAGCTGTTCAAATTGTTCCCATGTTTCCTGTTTGGGACCTTGATAAAATTCATCAGACAATAACGAAATAAGGGGAAGAGACCGCTCCAGATATTCATTTGCGGTCATTAACACCTCGTTTGTAAACTCCTCTACAGACTGAGAAATCACCTCGATTTTTCTGATTTCCCCAATGCGATCAGATATATATTCGAAGTAATCGTCAAAAACAACCTGACCGTCAATATCCATCTGGACAATCACCGAATTTGATTCATGCATAAACTGGTTGACATCATTCATGAGTTGATCAAGTACGGTTTCATTATTTTCATAAACGTAGATCCGATCCATTATTTTCAGTTCCAAGACTGTTCCCCCATCCCGCATAACATAGTACCGAACAAACAGCATACCTTCCTTGTTTGGTTAAGGTTTGGTTATTACTTGTATCGGCTTTTTCATGAATGCTTTTTACGGAAATGACTGGAACCTGGATGATAAATACGAAAGAGGAACCCTAGAAAATCCAAGGTTCCTCACTTGTTTGTTTTGATTAACGGAGCAACTGCAGAACGCCTTGCGGCAGTTGGTTCGCTTGAGCCAACATTGCTTGGGAAGCCTGAACGAGGATGTTGTTCTTGGTGAACTCCATTTGTTCCTTCGCCATGTCTACATCGCGGATACGGGATTCAGCAGCAGACAGGTTTTCGGAAGTGATGTTCAGGTTGTTAATGGTGTTTTCCAAACGGTTTTGGTTAGCACCAAGGTAAGAACGGGCAGCACTCACCTGGTTGATCACGTTCTCAATTTCACTGAGAACTGTTCGAGCGCCGGATTGTGAAGCGATATTCCAACCGCTAACTTTGGAAGCTACATCGTTAAGAGCAATCTTCTGGAGATCTAAAGATAACGTTTGACCTGCTTCTTGGCCAATTTGAAGATCCAGTTTATCTGGTGTTTTTGCTTTTATAGTAACAGTTATTGTTGTACCAGATGTAACACCAGATGGGACGGATCCAGAAGTTTTGAAAGAGATACCACTGATCGAAGCTCCGGATACTTGAGCAAAAGTACCATTACCAGAATCAACGTGCCATCCACTGGTAGCGTCAATATATTTTAATGTAATAGTTTTATCAGCAGTTCCGCTATAGGTACCACTAAGGACTACATTTGTTCCAGCAGCAATTGAACCACTGTATACTCCATCTGCTTTATCCAACAATTTAATTCCGTTGAACTTGGTTTTATCTTTAATGTTGTTAATCTCTTTGGACAGCTCAGTTACTTCTTCCTGCAGACGAGCACGGTCAGCATTATCGTCATACGTACCGTTCGCGGACTGAGTAGCCAATTCTTTAATCCGAACCAGCATGTCGTTTACAGTTTGCAGGGAACCCTCAGCCGTTTGGATCAGGGAGATACCGTCTTGGGAGTTGCGAGCTGCTTGGTTCATACCGCGGATTTGCGCTCTCATACGCTCGGAGATGGAGAGGCCGGCAGCGTCGTCAGCAGCGCGGTTGATGCGGTAGCCGGAAGAGAGTTTCTCTACGTTTTTGCTCAGGTTTCCGGCGTTTACGCCCATTTGACGGTGCGTGTTCAACGCGGAAATATTGTGGTTGATAATCATGATTTTTCCTCCTTGATTGTGACAGTCACGTCCCTGTGACTGCTTTTTGCATTTTGGGACTCACAATCCAATCGCGCGCTTGGATTTACGAATCCTTACATTCTATTTATCGGAGAGGCCGCTTAAATCTTTTAGGACTATTTACACATTTGCCGATAAAAAATCTGATGAAATTATTCTTCATCAGACGGTTTCATGCCGATCCACTGTTTTAACGTCGACCAATCTGCTTTTGTTTGCGAAGCGAGCAGGTTTTCTTCCTGAATCGACAAGTAGATTTCTTTTCGATACACGTCTACTTCACGGGGCGCTTCAATGCCGATGCGGACTGAATCGCCTTCAATCCCAATCACTTTGATCTCGATATTATCTCCGACCATGATCGATTCATTTTTTTTGCGGGAAAGTACCAGCATCCGCTCACCTACTTACTTGCGGCCTGCCGCACGGGAAGGAGCGGTTGGCGTACATCATAAATTTCCTCGCGAAGGATCACTTGCTTGGCCATGCGATTCACCTGGTTTACGATGATCGGCGCTTTGAGATTTACTGTTATTTGCTGATTGGGGCGTGGTGTCACGATATTTAAAACGACAACAGGGGTCTCCTGCGAGATATGCAGTGACGCCTTGGCTTGCTCTTGAAGCTCAAATTCGTAATCGGCAAAAAAAGCGAACGGATCAACCACCCAAAATCCTACCTGCGGATCCTCAACTGACTCAAGAGAATAAAAAGGGCTGCCTTTTTCTTCTTGCAGCAGCCGAAAAAATTGCAAATGGGAAAAGCCGGGCAGGCCCTCCTCGAAAAACAGCTTGCCTACCTCTACGTACTGCGGATTGGCCACCTGCGACAACTCCTTTTTAAACGACAATTTATAAGGTTTGATTCACATGAAGCCCAACCACTTCAATATTCACCTTATTCCATTGGCGTACATACCCTTCTACTTTACCAGGGGTATACTGCAAAATGGGCGGACGAAGAATCGGATCCATCCTCATCCCGCGCCGCTCTATATTAATCTCCACTTTTCCCGCTTGGTAGCTGATATCGACTCCCTCGTCGCTGCCGGAAACAGGAATATCCGGGGGATTAGACTCCAATCCACGCTCGAATGCAATATCTGCGATTGCGTTGCCCCCCTGTTCAATCGCTGCCAAGCGATCGCCTTCAGAACCGGATTGTGCAATAGCCTCTAACCAGGATTGTACACCATGCTCAGCATTCGCGTCACTAAATTCCATTGACGTACGCAATCCAATATTATAACGAGCACGGCTCGAATCGATGGACAAGGTTCCTTGCGGCTGGCGAATTTCCAAAACGGCAGGTTCCTGGCGCAAATTCAGCTCCGCTTTCGGCTGTTCCATTTCCTGAACAGGTTTTTGGATATTCAATCCGAGCAACATGGGAGTCTGTTGAATCTGAATTCGTGGCAACTGCATTGTACTCTCCCCTTTGCCTGTTAACGGAGGAAATCAAGCAGCGTTGTTTGAATAATGCGAGCACCTGATCCCAGAGCAGCTCTGTGGATATTTTCTTGCGTCTTTAAATTCGTGATGACGGCTGCCATATCTGCATCTTCATTTTCCGACATCGCCTTGGTAATGTTTAATCCGGAACTTTCCAGACGTTCTGTGACCAGCTCCATACGGTTTACCCTGGCTCCAAGTGTAGCTCTTTGTTTTAACACATTATCCATATGCTGCGACACTTCGTCGAGGTGGCCGTCTGCCGAATTGCCATTGTGCAGGTCATTGATAATATTATCCATTAGCTTGAAGATAGTGTTCCCGTTTATCGATTTGTTAAAGATTTCTTGACCATTAACATTTATCGGGATATAAATGCCTTGTCCTACCTCGACAGTGAATTCTGAGAAATTGGTGCTTGTATAGTCGCCGGCGTTTTTGTCATACGGGGCTTTTGTCGTATCTGTTCCGGCAAAGATATATCTTCCGTTGACCGTTTGGTTGGCGATCTCCCCAAGCTGATTTTTCAGCTCGATCACTTCGCTTTCCATCGCCTGACGATCAGACGGTGACATTGTATCACTGGCAGATTGGAGGACCAGCTCATTGAGCCGGTGAAGAACGTTGCCGACCTCGTTCATTGCCGTATCTGCTGTGTCAAGCCACGTTTGTGCCTGACTCGCATTGCGAAGATACTGGTCGTTTTTGTTCAACTGAGTCCGGTAAGACATCCCCATGACCGCCACCACAGGGTCTTGGGAGGGACGTGAGATTTTTTTCCCTGAAGACAACTGTTCGTTATACCGATCCAACTGCCCCATCGAATTATAGTAATTTCGCATCATCGTGCTATTCATCATATTTTGCGTTACGCGGATTGCCACGGTTTAGCCCTCCTCCAACTACGTTTAGAGTCCAACACGGCCCATTCCATTGATCACCTTATCCAGCACCTCATCCATCGAGGTCATCACGCGAGCGGAGGCGCTGTATGCATGCTGGTATTTGATTAACTCCGACATCTCTTCATCGATGGAAACACCGGAGACAGATTGGCGTTGATTATCTACCATCGACACGATATCCTCGGAGTTTTTATATTTGCGCAGCCCTTCCTGACGGTCAATCCCGAGCTGCCCTACCATGTAACGGTAAAAGTCATCCAATGTCGAGGTTTCCTTAAAATCGTTTGCTCCCGTACCTGGGGAGATCAGCTTCTGTTTGATTGCCGCTAAATCCAATGCGTTCTTGTTATTCCCCTCTACTACCTGGCCGTTTGCCTCCGGCTTGGCAGCCGCGATCGCATCCAGACTGGCCATAATAGCCGGATTAAGCGTCAGACGCTTGGCCCCTTTCGGATACTCCTTCGTATTCGCATCAGCAGCCAGCTCGTCCTTATCCACGAAGAACGGCAGATCGGAGGGTTGTGTAGAGCCGTTCTTAATGTCGGTGATGTTGATCCCCTGACGGTGTACGTCGTTGATCTCTTTCGCTAAATTGATCGCCAATGTATCCAGTTTTTGCATCAAGTCTGGGATTGCTCCACTCAGGGTCAGGGTGCCGTCCGGATTGGTTACCGTCCGCCCGCGCATATCCATAATGGCGGCTAATCGTCCATTCACCGGATTAAACGGAGCCCCGCCTAGTGTGACATCCAAAAATCCCGTTTGCGGATTTCTTGAAGTGGCTAGTTGAGCCGCATTTCGGCCGTTTACAAGCTCTTGCCCTTCCATCAAAACATTTACCATGCCATTTTCGCCCTGCGTTACGCGGACATCCGTCAGTTTCGACAGCTTATCGATTAACAAGTCCCGCTGGTCATACAAGTCATTCGGTTGATAGCCGTGCGGCACCACATCGGCTATCTGCTTGTTTAAAGTAGCGATTTGAGAGGCAAGAGAATTGATGTTATTGACAGTGACGTTCACTTCATTGTCCAAATCGGTCTGCATGGTTTCCAGTTGTGAATAAACGGAGGCAAACGTATCGGCAACAGCAATGGCCCGCTCCCTTAAAACCGCACGAGCCGATGAACTCGTCGGGTCATCAGCCAAGTCTTGAAATGCCTTCCACATTTCGTCCATGACGCTTTGGAGACCTGTATCGGATGGTTCCTTGAAAACCTCTTCTATCTTCCCCAACACATCGCTTTGCTTTTCCCAGTATCCGTAAAATTTGTTCTGGTTGCGAAATTGGACGTCCAAAAAGTCCTCCCGCAAACGCTGCAAATCAGAAATCTGCACCCCCGTCCCGAGCAACCCCGGAGCCCGGTCAGCGTTCATGCCCGGCGCAGGAATCCCCTTGGTCGCCTCCATGTTGGGGCGCTGGCGGGTATAGCCTTCCGTATTGGCGTTGGAGATGTTGTGCCCCGTTATATTGAGTCCGTACTGCTGAGCGAAAATCCCGCGCTTGCTTACTTCTATTCCGTGAAATGTTGAAGGCATGTTTGATGCACCTCTTTACGCTTTTGTATTGAGAAAGGAACGGCTGGCATACGAATGGTGAGAGTGGGTTGACGGGTTCCTGTAGACGAAATCCTCTTCCGGAGAATCTGTCAGCAGCTCGAGATTGGCATTGACAAACGAGAGGGATTGCCCCAGCAACTGCTGATTTAGTTCATTTGCCTCCCGCAGTTCGGATACAATCCCTAGTAATTGCTCGCGAATGATTTTGAGCCGTTTCTTTTCTTCTGCACTGGTGAGTGTCTTCAACAGTCCGGCCAAGGTCCCCTCTGAACCAGGCAGCCCTTTCTCCTTCAAGAGTTCCTGGACAATCCCGATGCGGTTTTGTTCGGCCAGCGATACCGCCTTGATCAGCTTTTGCTCCCGGTGTGTAATCTCGACCAATGAATCGATCTCGCCTGCAAGCAGTGCCTGCTTTTTGTCGGCGGCCAAGGCAAGAAGGGATTTATGAAGATTCAGCAGATTCTCCAACACTTCATACAGCCCGTCCATCCTCATCAGTCTGACCTCCCGCTTTTCTTCCAAAAGGCCAAAAACTTCTCGGCGATTTTATCGCTAGGCACACGGTATGTCCCTTGTTGCACCTGCTGTTTTAGTTCAATTATTTTAGCCTCACGAACCGGGTCGGTTTCCTGCTCTTCACCATACTTAAGCAGTTCAATAGCCTCGTCGGATATCTTTACTTCATCCCTTCCCATTGGCTTTCTCGACATTTTTTCCGCCTGGCCTGGATTGGTTTTGTTGTAGGCTTGAATCATCCCTGCCGGATTTGTCTTGTCAATGCGCATACGTACACCCTCTTTATCAAACACCGATGAATACTCTTATAGTAGTATCATCGGCAATTTCATATGTTGACATTAGCATTTTCACGTTTCCCGTTTTCCTTGGGCTCTTCTCCAATAACTTACTGTTTTTTCCTGTTTGTGTTCCTCCAGCCGCTTGTCCAATTCCAACTGCTGCTCGAACTCCCTTCTCAAGCTCTTCGCACATGCTTCACACAGATTTCCGATTCGGATCATCCCACCACAGCTTTCACATGGATAACCCATATTGGGATTATCCCTGACCGAAATGCGCCCTTCCTTGATAAACCGGGTAATCTGTTTGACACTGACGCCTGTTGCTTCACTTAGCTGGTAAATATCTACGCCCCGGTTTTCCTTTTTCCGCAGGAATGTTGCACATGTTTCGTATTCTTTTTCGATTTGCTGATAGCATTTCTGGCAGACATCCCGAACTGTTTTGACAAACAAAGCCCCGCAGCGCGGACAGTTTTCCAGATTCCCGATCGACACGTAAATCCCCTCCATCACGTGAAACAAAGCCTCTTTTTACCTATATTATCGGATGAAAAAAGGAAAAAACACACTGAAAATACAGTGTGTTACTCAATAATTCCCAGATATTGCAGTTCATCAAAATCAACGTGCCCAGTTACCTTCAAACCAACCTCTTTTTGGAATTTCCTAACCGCTACTTCTGTCCAATAATCGTATCTTCCGTTTGCTTTCCCGGTATACAAGCCGGCAGCTTTCAGCCTATTCTGCACCATTTTTACCAGAGAACCGGTGCTGCCTGGAACAAGTATCCTGTACGTGACGGTTTCATGCCCCATAATGGGTCCGTCAATTACGACCGTTGAGCCCAAAGGAACGCGCTCGAACAGTTTCTCGACATCCCGGTTGCGCATGCGAATGCACCCGCCGCTGACATACCCCCCGATATATTCCGGCCTGTTGGTACCATGGATCCCGTAGATTCCCCAAGTTACATTCAGCCCCAGCCAGCGTGTTCCAAATCCGTCACCCCAATCCTTCGACTTTTGTATCACGCGAAAGGTCCCGATCGGGGTTGGAGTATCAATCTTCCCCGGGCCTATCCGGTACGAAGCGAGCACGCGATCCTGCTGATCCTTGAGATACAGCTTTCGTTGCCAGAGGTTGATGTGTATGTAGACCTTGTCCGCGTCTTTATCCTTATCCTTAGCCGAGGCGCAGTATCCTGTATCGCAAAAAATCAGGCCGCAGATGAGCACAAACATCATAAAGTGAATTTTTCTCATACGGATGCCTCACGTTGTGGTTATTTACAACCGTTAGTTTACATATCTTCTCCCTTCTTCATTCGAGGCAGCCATTTTTTTAAAAGATCAGTGTTTCAATAGGATCTTTGGTGCATACTACAGAAGTGCTCAGTGTCGAAAAGGGGTAGTTACCTTGAAAAAAACTGTCTTGTTATTCTTTCTCTTCCTGCTGCTTTGTTCTCCGGTACATGCGGCCGGGGACGTGCAGATCATTGTCGCAACGTCTCCCGCATCGCCTTTCTACTCTCATCTGTCCATCCAAGACAAGCACGGGTTGGCCGCATCCATCACACAAAGCCCAACCATTCCTTCTAAACAGCTGCCGGAGCTTCCTCGGGCGACCATCCGGATCGGCGAAAAAGAGTATGTGTATGATTCATTTTCGCGTATGTACGAAACAGGGCAGAAAAAACAGGTACTGCTGCCTGTCAAAGTGCAAACCGAGCTGGAAAAGCGGATATCCCAAGTGGAAAAGGCTCACTTTGGCGAGCCGCTCGATTGGGAAAGCGTCCGCAAGGCTTTTAAACGAATGGCTTACGCAGATGTGATCGACTTGGAAACAGGAGCTGCTTTCCGGGTACAACGGAGGGCAGGCAGCCGTCACGCAGATGTGCAGCCGTTAACAAAACAGGATACCAAAATCATGAAGCAAGTCTATCAGGGAAAATGGAGTTGGAAACGTCGAGCAGTCCTGGTGGCCATCGACGGAAAGAAATACGCGGCCTCAATGAACGGAATGCCGCACGGGGCTGGAGCAATTGCCGGGAACAACTTTCGGGGGCATTTTTGCATTCATTTCAAGGGCAGCACCCTGCACCGCCGCCGTTCCAACACTCCTGATCCGGGACACAGCCTGATGGTGTTAAAAGCTTCAGGGGCTTTGCGGCAGACGGTTATCCAAGCGGATCCCCAGCAGCTCGTTGACATCTTTTTAACATCCCTTCAAGAACAGGACAGGTCTACGCTGGACATGACAACGAATGGTTTCCCCCTGCCGTTTTCTTTTAATGATATGCATTCGGTAAAAAAGAGCGGCCTTTCGAATCAGACAGCCGGCCTGTTTACGGCAGTCGTTCCGGTCAACATCTCATATATATTAGGAAAAGATAAGAAAAACGGTGTTTGGGTATTTTTGCTCAATCGGTCGACACCTTTGGACCGTTGGAAAATCACGAGCTTAAAAATCGACAGCCCTTCTCGCCGGTGAGATGGGTTTCCCATATTTACGCTGCCTATTGCCTTTCTAATTTTTCCACCTTGCTTTCTACGTCCAACAGCCTGTTATTTATCAGTTCTATTTTGGTCTCGTGTGAGTCTGTTTTTTCCTTTACATGGCGCAGCATGCCCATGACGTCTTCTGTTTGGGCTTTTTCAATCCGCTGCAATGTTTTCTGCATATCGCCCAGGCAGAGGTTCATATTGTAAATGCTAAATTCCACTTTGTCGATTCGTTCATGAACCAAAGAAAATCCTTCGTTCATCCGATTTTCGATATGATCGATTCGGGCTTCCACCCCATCGATCCGCCGGTTTACGGCTTCGATCTGGGTCTCTACCCCATCAATCCGCCGATTCACGGCTTCGATCTGGGTCTCTACCCCATCAATCCGCCGATTCACGGCTTCGAAACCCGCTTCCATCCGAGTCTCCACTCCGTCAATCCGGCGGTTCATGGCTTCTATCTGAGTCTCCACTCCGTCAATCCGCCGATTCACGGCTTCGAAACCCGCTTCCATCCGAGTCTCCACTCCGTCAATCTGGCGGTTCACGGCTTCTATCTGAGTCTCCACTCCGTCAATCCGGCGGTTCACGGCTTCTATCTGAGTCTCCACCCCGTCAATTCGGCGGTTTACGGCTTCAAAACCCGCCTCCATCCGAGTCTCCATTCCTTCGATCCTACGGTTTACGGTTTCGAAACCTTCACGGATTACTTCTAACAGGTTGTTACTCATACGCTCCCTCCTTTGTCCACCCAACTTGATATGATTGTATCACGGCTGGAGAACCTTTTGATGTGCAAAGACAGCAGAATGACCCCTTCACCTGCATAACGTCAGGCTGTAGACCTCCACGTCAGCAAAGTCCGGAATAGCCTTGATAGCTGACGCGCACGAACGGACGGTTGCCCCCGTCGTAAATATGTCATCCAGCAGCAGGACCTTCGGGCGGTCCGTTTTCCTGCTCAGCCAGCCAGATCTGCGCAGACGAAACGACTGACTTGCTCCTTCCCCCGGGGCGAAGGCTTTCTGCATGCTGGCAAAGCGGGCAGTGCGACCTGATTGAATACTCAGTTTTTCCGTGTACTTGATCCGACGCAATAGAGGCAAAACAGGCAGTCCAACCATTCGCCCCAGCCCTTTTGCGATTAACTCCACCTGATTGAATCCCCGCTCGGCAAGCCGCTTATCATGCAGCGGAACGTAGGTGATCAACCGAAAAGAGATGCCGCTGTAGTACCGGTAATAGCAGCTTGCGGCAAGGACGGCAAAAAGCTCTGCAAGCCGTTCATCGCCGCGATACTTATACGCTGCGACCACCGCTTTCACCTGTTCGTCATAGCGGAGCGCGCTTCGATTCGCAGTCAGAGGATCCACTTCGGCCAGGAATGATCGGCAGTCCGTACAAAAAAGCAGAGGGTCATCTGATGAAGCCGCTGACATATTCCGTCCGCAGCGATGACAGATAGTCTCCCCAACGAAGGGAAGACCCGCAAGGCAGCCCACACATAGCGGCAGGCGGTTGAACAGGGAAAATACCTGCGGGTAATGCCGCGGCGATACAAGCCGATTCACGCAACGCCTGATGCCCTCCAGCCGCTCGTTGGCAGACAAGAATTGATGACACAAGAGGCATTCCCGCATTTACCTTTTTCTCCCGGCTTTTTGCTGTTTTCCGTCCGCAGCCCACCGCTTGTCGGCCAGACGATTCATCTGTTCAATCTGTCGTTTGGCCGCGTACAGAGCTTGTGTCCGATGGCTGGCCAGAAACAGTACAGTGCCGTCTGGCGCATCTGCCGAACGCCCTACCCGCCCGGCGATTTGTACCAGGGAAGCTTCATCAAATACCGAAGCATCCGCCCCCAGGATGATGACATCGCTGCGCGGAATGGTCACGCCCCGCTCTAAAATCGTCGTGGTCACAATCAACATGTTTTCCCGCCGGCGAAATCGTTGTACTTTTTCCTCCCTCCCCTGGTCTGCCGCGTGGACACCGGCCATTTTTTCGGCATAGGCTGGCAGCAGTCCCTGCAGGTAGTCGAGCACCGTATCTACATCTTCTACACGAGGCACGAAGACAAATACCTGCCTGTCCTGAGCCAACATATGCCCTGCAGCGGAGATCAACTCGGCCACCGGCCGCCCGGCGTTTACCTTTTCCATTAGCCGCGGAACCAGTTTGATCTCCGGCACCGGCAGGGGATGTCCGTGATAGCGCCGAGCCAAGAGTACGTGGGTAGCTGAGTGGGGCTTTAGCACTGCAGTGGAGCCGGTCAATTGCTTCCGCAGTCTCTCGGGAGGTGTTGCGCTGAGGTAAAGCAGCTTGCCCTCTTTGGCCACCGCGCGTGAAACGGCATCATGCAGCTGCTTGTTGTTGTGAAACGGAAAAGCATCGACCTCGTCCACCACCACCAGCGGAAAGCAGCGGTAAAAACGCATGACTTGATGGGTAGTAGCGATGATCAAATCTCCCTCCTCCCACTTTTCTTCACTTGAACCGTAGACGGAACGTACGGTTACAGAAGGAAAAGCAGCCTGCAGACGGGGAGCCAATTCCAACACCACATCCTTGCGCGGTGTCGCCAGCAAAACCCGTCCCCCCTTCCTCAGCACTCCATCAATTGCCGGAAACAAGAGCTCTGTCTTTCCCGCGCCGCATACCGCCCAAATGAGAAACGCCGCTTCCCCTCCAGTCTCTACGGCAAACTGCCCTGCACGCCGGGCTGCGTCTTCCTGTGCCGGCGTATATTCTCCCTCCCAGGCGAGCAAGGAGCCGGAGTCTTGACATCCCTTGCCCGTATTCTCCGCTTGTACACAGATAAAAGGTGTGCAGCATTTGCTCCTACCCATCGTCAAACAGGAGGAACAGTACACGCACGGCTGCCTGCAGCTGTGGCATTCCGTCCGCACCAGGTGGCTCCTGCTGCTGCAGCGCCAGCAAATAAAACGCAGGCGGCGTTGCCACCAATGTTTATGGATGTCCATTCCTACGCCTGGACGCCACTCGGTCTTGTTCATGAGAACTAACCATTGCAGCAGCCATATCATCGGAATCATGAAGCGGCCGCGTTTTTTCAACAGCCACTCCGCTTCTTCCTCAAGCAGGGAACGGCCGCTTAAAATGCTCGCCAACTGCTTTGCTTCTTCAGATACCCGCTCATGACCGGCTTCCGGGGGCAAGTTTTCTCGCTTGATCGGTTCTGCCCGGAATGTATAACGATAGCCTGCGTGCCCCTCTTTTACGTACAGCTTATTTGCCTCGCGCACATAAGAGGCGGCCAACCGCTGCATTTCCAACACAGATTTTGCGGTCAGGCGCCGTCTTTTGGCGAATGTGCCGATCTTTTCGCGCAAGGCGAAAGCCAGTGCGAGCGAAGGGCTTCTGCCGATAACGTACAGCCGCTGCCCATTGCGCTCCTGCCAGAACAGCTTGTCTATGTGAAAACAGGGAGTAATGTAGGCTCGCAGCGCATTTTCTTCTTCCTTCACATACAATAAATACTCCCGCATCCCGTCTCCTCCCATATCCTGGTCTCGCCTTCAGTTTGGAGAAAGACAGAGATGGGCACAAGAAAATTTCCGATCAAAAAAATGGATCTGTTATGAAATTTTTGCAGACAGGAAGGATTTGTGCAAAATGCCTAGAAGATAATTGGTGAATACTGGGAGGATGTGCAGCAATCCAGACAGAACCCTGCCGAACGACAAAATTACCGGGAAATCTGTCCAGGATGCGGATGCAACGTTACCGGGCGCAGGACCGTGTTGGACTGAGATTCGTGGATGAATACTAAAAAACCGAAGGAAGGAGAGCTACATGCTCTCCTGCTCGGTTGGTCTGCGAAGGTCGATCAAAATCGTATTGGTTTTATCCCGTTCACTTTCCTCAACGAGGTATTCGTAATTCCGTTCAAAGGTTGTGGCTATTTTCAGTGTATCGTCAGTGGAGCCAAAATCGACAAATGAAATCCTGATCGGCTGCCCGTATCGAATCGATGACCAAATCAGCCTGCGAATGACTCCTTCCAAGGAATGATCCGAGTTATACAGCAGAACCTTATAATGGGTAAGGGGCTCACTGGCGCGAACCAAAGACTCAAAGGATATACGCTCTAACAAGGCCACCAATAGAGAGGCGCAGCCATACGCCGCCAACAACCACACCAACAAACTTGTGATCACGGTCATCCCCTCCTATTCTCAGGGTATGCCGCAATGCTTGGCCAAGGTACGTTAATCTTTGATTACACTTTTACCCAGCCGTTTTTAATGCAAATGACCACTGCCTGCGTGCGGTCCTGCACGCCTAATTTCTGCAAAATACTGCTGACGTGGTTTTTTACAGTCTTTTCACTGATGTATAAAAACTCCCCGATCGCGCGGTTGCTCTTTCCTTCTGCCATAAGCTGCAACACTTCGCGCTCACGCCGCGTCAGTGATTCAATGACGCGGGCATCCAAGACAGGGGTATTTTCCATCGTCAGCGGACGGCCGACTGCTTCCTCTTGTATGCTCAAACGCCGAAACTCGTCGATTAACTTGCCTGTTACTTTCGGGTGTATGTATGACCCGCCGCGGGCGACAACGCGAACGGCTTCGACCAGATCCTCCGCTTCCATCTCTTTCAACAAATACCCGGATGCACCGGTGCGCAGCGTCCTGAACACGTACCCTTCGTCATCGTGGATAGACAGAATGATGATACGCGTTTGCGGGTTTGATTCGATGACGTTCTCGGCAGCCGATACGCCGTTTATATTCGGCATATTGATATCCAACAAAACGACATCCGGTTTGTGCTCTTCTACCAGATGAGTGGCCTCTTCGCCGTCGGAACCCTCTCCGACTACCTTAAAACCGCCCTCCATTTCCAGAATGCGCTTTACCCCTTCGCGAAACAATTTATGGTCATCTACCAATACAATACTTATCTCTTCCAATTGTTTCTGCATCCCTCTCCTGCCTCCTTTAGCTTTGCTGCATTTTGGCCTTCAGCGGAATTTGAAACATTACCTTGGTTCCTTTTAGCGGTGCCGAAGCAACCTCCATGGTACCGTTCAAAAGCTGCACTCTTTCCTTCATCCCCATCAGTCCGAAAGACTTATTGCGCCGCTCGATTACATCAAATCCGACGCCATTGTCTTTTACGACAAGAGATACGTTATCATGCTGCAATTCCAGTTTTACATGGACGACCTTTGCCTTTGCGTGTTTGGCCACGTTGTTGAGGCATTCCTGAACGAGACGGAACAGCGGTGTTTTAAACGCATCGTCGATGTCCTGTTCCCGCCCGAATACCACCAGTTCGGCGGTGGTGCCGGTACGTTCTTCGAAGGTTTGCACGTACTTTTGCAGTGTCGGGATCAATCCCAGATCATCCAACGCCATCGGGCGCAAATCAAAAATGATCCGGCGGACATCTGCCAAGCTGAGTCGAACCATCTCTTTCAATTCCTGAAGTTCCGCCAACGCCTGCAAGATCTGTTCATTTTTTAACATCTTCTCGGCTATGTCCATCCGCAAGGCTACGTTGGCCATCGATTGGGCTGGACCATCGTGAATCTCGCGGGCCACCCGCTTCCGTTCTTCCTCCTGCGCCTGAATAATCTGAAGCCCCATTTGTTGATGCTGTTTTGCTGTTTCCAGCGCTTCCCCTACCCTGCTAAAATCGCCGGTCAGGTAACCCAAGACAACGCCTATCTGTGTCATTAACTGTTCGGCTTTGGCAATGGTCGCTTCGAGATTTTGCAGCCGGCGCTCCAATTCATCGCGGCGCTGGCGCAGAGTCGCTTCCCGTTCCCGGCTGAGTGACAATTCAACTTGCAGATCGTTGGTTTCTTTATACACCTGGTGAATGTGCTCTTCGGTATAACTGTGAAAATTACGGCTCACCATCGCCAGCATAGCACGGGACTTGCGGTACTTCAGGTCAAGCGAATCGACCAGATCGACGACGGCGTACACCTCTTCGCGTATCTCTGCGATCTCGTTTTGAATGGCGCTCCTCTCACGCCGGGCGCTTTCCGCAATCTCAAAGATCTGCTCTTGGCTTGACTCGACCGTTTGAATTGTTTTTTTAATGACTCCATCCAGGAGGCTGATGTCTATATCCATTGGCTACCTCATCTTACCATGCTTTCTTTACCCAAATTTCGGGGAAGGTTAAACTGGATCTCTGCATTCCTGTCGATCAAAAATACTAGATCATTTTGCCTACCGTATTTTAGACGGTAAAACAGGGGAAAAAGGTTGCAAAAATTGTATAGTTTTTTCGATTTTCTCCGGTAACAAAAAATAACTTGTCCTAACTTAGGTTAACATAAAATCACAGGCTCGTGGATAATGGCATACGTGATTAACGGTATTTTTTCGACACAAACCTGAGAAATCCTTTAATACATTGGCATCCATCGGAGGATGGTTTTTCCATAACAGGAGAATTCCGCTCATCTAACAAAAATAACGCCTGGCATTTACCAGGCGTTTCCTCTCGTAGATCAAGATCATTATTTTGCCAGACCGGCAGCATCCTGTTTCAGTGCGTCTGCCTTGTCTGTACGCTCCCACGGTACGTTCAAGTCGTTGCGGCCAAAATGTCCGTAGGCAGCCGTCTGTTTGTAGATAGGACGGCGCAGGTCTAACTGCTTAATGATTCCGGCAGGGCGTAGATCGAAATGCTTGCGGATCAGCTTCACCAGTTCCTCTTCGGAGATTTTCCCTGTTCCAAACGTATCAACACTGATGGATACGGGCTGTGCTACCCCGATTGCGTAGGCAACCTGCACTTCGCATTTTTCAGCGAGACCGGCAGCTACGATGTTTTTCGCGACATAACGAGCCGCGTAGGCGCCGGAACGGTCCACTTTCGTCGGATCCTTCCCGGAAAAAGCACCGCCGCCGTGACGAGCATACCCGCCGTAGGTGTCGACGATGATCTTGCGGCCAGTCAAACCGGCATCGCCTTGTGGGCCGCCGATGACAAAACGGCCTGTCGGATTGATGAAGTACTTCGTCTCCTGATCAAGCAGATTAGCAGGCACTACCGGCTTGATTACATGTTCGGTCAGGTCTTTCTTGATTTGCTCCAAGCTTACTTCCGGCGCATGCTGGGTAGAGATGACGATCGTATCGATGCGGACCGGTTTATCCCCATCGTACTCGACGGTCACTTGTGTCTTCCCGTCCGGACGCAGATAAGACAGCGTGCCGTTCTTGCGCACTTCTGTCAGGCGGCGAGCCAGTTGGTGTGCCATGCTGATCGGAAGCGGCATTAACTCCGGCGTTTCATTGCAGGCAAAACCAAACATCAATCCCTGGTCACCTGCGCCAATCGCTTCGATTTCCTCATCGGTCATGCTGCCTTCGCGCGCTTCCAGGGCCTGATCGACACCGAGGGCAATATCGGCAGACTGTTCGCCGATCGCTGTAATCACGCCGCAAGTATCC
The DNA here is from genome assembly GCF_000311785.1 of Brevibacillus massiliensis. Lineage (GTDB taxonomy): Bacteria > Bacillota > Bacilli > Brevibacillales > Brevibacillaceae > Brevibacillus_C > Brevibacillus_C massiliensis. The sequence goes on along the minus strand of NZ_HE978548.1, from coordinate 26,572 downwards.
GCGTCAAAGCCAAATTTTGCGCGATCATAGCCGATTTCCCGGATCGTATCGCGAACGAGCTTTTGGATATCCACATACGTATTCGTAGTAATCTCCCCAGCTACTAATACAAGACCTGTTGTAACAGAAGTTTCACACGCTACGCGTGCATTCGGATCCTTTGCCAGAATCGCGTCCAATACAGAGTCGGAAATCTGGTCACAAATCTTGTCCGGATGTCCTTCTGTAACGGATTCCGACGTAAACAGGCGACGCCCTTTTTGCAATGCCATGAGCCTTCCTCCTTTGTCTGCGTACAGATATAGTTTTGGTAGCCGAGTCGGGTTTCTATCACGACAAAAAATAAACCTTTTCCTGTATATGGAGGAAAAGGTGCTCTTTGTTTGCGTTCCCTAACCTCTTATCGGCCAGAATGGGTAACCACTCTGCTGGTTAGCACCGCGCTAGACGGTTGCCGGGTTTCATCGGGCCAGTCCCTCCACCTACTCTGGATAAGAGTATCCCTTTCGCCTAATAGAATAAACATTTTTCTTATACGTGTCAATCCATAAGTGCCTAGCTGTTATTTCAATTCGTATTTGCCGCGGACGATCACATAGGTTTTTGCTTTAGATCCCGGGACAAGCTGCAGCCCTCGCGAATCAGAACGGGGGATCAAAAGCAAGTGGTTATGCTCGACCGGGTCCCCTGCCCGCAGATCGGCACCCGCGGTAAGGTCTGTCAGGCCGTCTCCGTTTACCCCGGCGACCGAGAGCACATTTCCGGTCCGAACGATGAATTCGGTTCCTTCAAATCCGTACAGGATCTTGCCGGGCGGCAGTTCTACTACTTCCAAACCTGCGGCAGCAGTCCCTCCGCTGTTGGTCACCCCTCCCCCGACAGGTGCTGCTCCGCCGAGCGCTTCGCGGATTTTCTGATCGACATAGCTTTTCGTCACAACGGGATCGTCTGCAGAGCCAGGCGCCCCGGCTACATCCGCCCAAGCCTGGCTGGCAAAAATCATCCCGCCGATGATTATCCCCGCAGTTAAACTGGTACGTACACTTTTCATTGCTGAACTCCTCCCCAAAGGTCTTTCGAACGCCTCTTGCAACCGACGTTCCGCTTATCTGAATCCGAAACCTCTTTACATGTTACATGTCCGGGTCACTTGCCTGTCGGCTTGCGATCGACGGTCAATCGGTAGGTATCGTACTTAAACGGATTGGTGCTGGTCAGAATAATGTAGTAAGTACCCTTCTTCAATTTGAGCTGGGTGATATGCCCCCCCTTGGCGGCCTGTTCCGCCACATCGGGGACCGATATGATCGTCTTCAGCTTCTCGTCGTATAACACCATGTGCAATCCCCAGGGTACCGGAACTTGCGGTGCGTCAATCGTCACCAGTGAATCTGTCGCCACATCAAATTGGAACCAATCCTGATCGTTTTTAGACGGAAGCGTCCCGGTCATCAATGTACCGCTGCCCAGTTTGGCAGCCAGTTGAGGCGTATCGTTTGGTTCGTTGTAATCCCGCCGTTCCGGCAAATAGGAAAGATCGAACACGTATTCGCCGTTCACAGCGTTGTTCCAATAGTCGCTCACGCGGAAATAGTATTTGCCGGGTGAAACCTCCATGCTTACCCGCTCCGTCGGGTCGGCGGCAGTGCCATTGTCAAATTTTTGATCGGGCCGCCCCTGCTTCACTACATAGACGACGGGATCGATTCGCTTGGTGTCGACGGAAACCGTTATGTTTAATTTACCTTGTTCGCGTACGTAATAGGAAAACCAGTCCAAATCCCCCGGCTGGTCAAAATTCCCCACGATCGTGATGTGGTTGCCCGGCGGAAGCGGCCGTGCCGTTTTTTGGTCGTCGTTTGGCTCATACTTGTCCGGATTGATCATAAATTTGCTTTCGAATACGTATGAGAAAGTTCCGGCCCCGCTCCCCCGTTCCAATTTAAAGTAAAGTTTGCCGGCTCGCACCGGTACGGTCAGGGTCTTGCCTCCGCCTACATAATATGTGACGGGTGTATCGCCATTGCGATAAAAAGTAGCTGCAATGGCCGAGCCAGAACTTGGCGTTACTTTCGTGGTAAAAACCAACTTGCCGTCATAGGGGATATCCGAGTAAAACCAATCAATCGGATCACCGGAACTGAGCTGCCCGCGTACCTGGGACTCAATGGGAAAAGCCGCTGCCGTGGCCTGGGTGTTGTTCGGCTCGTTTATGTCGGCGGGCAGTTTTGTCTTCACGGCACGCCCGACATTCAACAGGCCATACCCGTACTTCTTGTCCCAGCCCTTCGGCCCAAGATCGGTAGCGGTATAATAGAGCAGCTGCCTGACTTCGAGCGGCGTCATCTTCGGGTTCCTGGCAAGTACCAAAGCGGCGGCTGCAGCCACCTGCGGAGCTGCCGCCGAGGTGCCGCTGATCGGACCGTATCCGCCGCCGACCCTCGTCGTGTAGATATTGGAGCCGGGCGCCACCAAATTGATCTCCGGACCGATATTGGACTGCGGCAAAAGGGTGTTTTTACGGTCCACCGCGCCTACCGCGATCACCGTCGGATAAGCAGCCGGATAACCGACGCGGCTGCCTTCATTCCCCGCGGCGGCCACCAGTACCACCCCTTTTGCTTCCGCGTTTTTGACCGCTTGCTCGAGCAAAGGGGAGTTGTACAGGTTGCTCACCGACATCAACACGACCTTTGCCCCCATCGCAACGGCCTGATTGATGCCTTTGGCCAACAGCTTCACATCAGCTCTCCCATTTTTATCCAGGACCTTTATCGGAATCACATGGGCATCCCACATCACGCCTGTGACACCTATCTTGTTGTTTCCCTTGGCCGCCAGGATGCCCATCACCTGTGTGCCGTGACCGTAATCGTCCTGCATCTGACGCTCCGGTTTCTCCAGATTGACTCCCGGCAGCAGGTTGGGAGCCAGATCGGGATGGTTCGTATCTACGCCGGAGTCCAGTACGGCTATCTTGATGTCGGTATTTCCTTTGACCGTGCTCCAGGCGTTATTGGCGCCAATCTGGGTCAGATAAGATTGATTCTTGTAATACGAATCATTCGGCTCAACAGCGGCCCATGCGACGGTCTGTCCCGACGCAAGTATGCAGATGCCAATCACCAAAGCTGCCACCCGTTGTACAGCCAAATATTTATTCATATTTACGCGTCCTTCCTTCCCTATGCCGGGAAAAGAGGTATCCTATCGGATGTACTCCACCTCCGGCGGCTCTTGTGTCGAGCCGCCGTCTATGATCAAGGTGCTCCCATCCGAAAAACGTGTGTATCGCGGCTGCAGTCGATCCGGACGTACCGGGTAAAGCGCCTGTTTGAGCCCCCCCGCGCCGACAATCTCCGTCAAGCTGGCCATCAGGCCGTCCTGGACGAAGTAGATTTGCGAAAAATCACGTTCATTGACCATCTTCAATGCCAGGTCCACGTGATCAATGTACTCGCCTATTGTTATGTATACGGCATTCCCGCCGCCCAGATAAAACCCGTCTTCTGCCGCAGCCGCCCCGGCGTAACCTGCCATACCGGCCAACATCAGCAACATGACGGCAAAACATGCAGTCAGCAATCGAAGTCGAGGCACCATAGAACATCCTTCCTTTTCCATACAGCCTCCATCAAGTCTATCATAAATCTATCACCTGTTAATAGGCAATGTGATCTGTTAAAATGAATCTGCCTGACTTTCTACCAATATTAGGAGGGACAACCCTTATGCCCCGACTCCATATCCGCAGGCTGACAGCCATTGTCATACTCTTTTTGCTCGCATCGCTATTCTGTCAGTCTGCATTTGGCCAAACCGTTGACTCTTCCCGGTCATTCGCGTCAAAGCTTGACCCTGACAAAGAATTAATCGTCGTCTGGAAAGAACCGCAGAAGGCAAAACGCTCGTCCGCTGCCATCGCTTCAGCCAGGGAAACGGCAATCGCGCCGCACATCAGCCTGCTGCGAACAGGTTCGACCGAGGAAGCGAAGCAAATGATGCAGCAATTGTCTGCAAACCCTGATGTTGACTTCGTCGAGCCCAATAAGAAAATCTACATCTCCGAGGCGAATCGCACAGCCATTCCTGACGACCCTTACTACCGCAAGCAGTGGTCGCTGCCTGTGATGCACGTTCCGGAAGCGTGGAATCTGCTGCAGCCCGCCCGCAAGAGTGTTGTCGTGGCCGTCATTGACACCGGCGTAGATCCATCCCATCCAGATCTGGCCGGCCGGATTATGGATGGAAAAGACTACGTCAGCCACAGCGAACTGCCGCTCGACCAAAACGGACATGGCACACATGTCGCCGGCATCATCGCAGCCCGGACGGACAACGGCATCGGTATCGCCGGACTGGCCGGGAAAACGGACGTCATGATCCTCCCCTTAAAAGTGCTGGATAAGGATGGAGTAGGCTCAGTGGCCAACGAAATTCAAGCCATCTACGACGCCGTTGAAATGGGGGCGGATGTGATCAATCTCAGCCTGGGAGACGACGAGCCTTCCCGCGCGGAGAGAGAAGCGATTCGTTACGCCAAAGACCATGATGTCATCGTGGTGGCAGCCGCAGGCAACCAAGCCGCAGCCGTCGAGTACCCTGCCGCTTACCCCGAGGCGATTGCCGTAGGAGCGAGCGATGCCAATGACCAGCCGGCCAGCTTTTCCAATTACGGAGACAAACTGGACGTACTCGCACCCGGTGTCCGAATCCTCAGCACCGTTCCGGATCAGGTCACTCCCGGCGGCTATGAGACGTTGAACGGCACCTCAATGGCCACACCGGCTGTCTCCGCATTGGCGGCCCTGCTAAAGTCACAGGCGCCTGAACGGTCAAGCGGCGAAATAGAGGAGATCATCAAGCAGTCCACCGTCGACATCGGTCCCCCCGGCTGGGACATCTACAGCGGATACGGACGGATTGACTTCGCCCTTGCCCTGCAAAACCTGCAAGATGGCCAAACGCCGACACCCAAACCAACCGCTTATACGATCACCAGGTTAAAAGACGACCCCGCCCTCTTCCACCAACTGCTTGCGACCTACAGCAGTGAAGAACTCCTGGTCCGGACCGCCGATGGCAGCCTGCACACATGGGCAGAGCTCTTGTCTGAGCCCGGGGTGATGGCCGGACTGCTCACAGACAGCGGCACCGTTATCGAAATCAACCAATAAAACCAAAAACTCCTCCGTCAGCCTGTTCCGTTGACAGAGGAGTTTTGTTTTTGGCTACTGATGAACAGTGCGAAACGGCAGGACCGTCGGTGTTCCCAAGCCAACCCCCTGCTCTGAACGAACTCCGCCAGATACCTTTAGAAAATACATCCGGCCCGGCGAGAAAGCAGCGACCGGAGCGATGCTTGCCACCTGCTTGTCGGCGGAAAGCGACACCTTTACATCGACTCTGCCGCCGTGATCATCTTCAATCCAGATGGTATCCGGCGAGACGCTCTCAGGGAGCATTGGCTGGGTAAAGCCGATCTCAAACGTTTTACCTAGCGGAACATCTCGCATCAAACTATACTTTTGCACATATCCCGCCAGCGACACCAGCGGACGGGACGCTGTAGTAAACTGCGTCAACGGAACGACATCCATGTACATCAGGCGATACGTCTGCCCCGCCTCCAGCGGTACATCGGCATCCACATAAAAGCTCGTCCCGCTTCCCCGGGTGATCCGTACACCGCTTACCTGTTTCCCGGCAGGATCCAAGAGCGAGACGTAATCGCGCAGCACGTCTTCCGGAAGGGCAGTATCCAGGGTCACCTCTATCGACACGTACGGACTGATATCAGCCGCTCCCCAGTCAGGTGTCACGCTGCGGATAAAACCGCCGCTGGCGGCGGCACTGACGAGAGGTCCTTGGATACCGCCGAAGAGTACGGCTATCAGTATCAGCAAAAAAATCCGCCCTGCCGCCTTCCTCATATTACTGAACCAACCCCGCAGATCCGCCTCCAAAATTACGCGGGTGATCAGGTTTTGCATCAGGGATGAACGCTGTGCATTCCTCCGGATTCACATCCGTTTTGGTCAGGGAATCTGCCGGCACGCAGAAGCCCCAGACCCGGCTGTCTTTGGCCGCCACATGGAGGTTTTTCAGTCCAAAGTGCGCACGGGCCACTTCTTCCCCCGACTTGTCACGAATAATGATCGGCACCTCAGTAAATTCAAGCGTTTTGTCCAAGCCGTTGCGGAACAAAACGACCACCTTCAAGCCGCCTTCCTCCGTAGGCTTGATGCCCAATACTTTCAACTCCACTTCACCGCTGGGAACTGCAGGCTGCTCCTTCGCGATTTTTTCATAGTGGGTCATCTCTTCGCTGGTCAAGCCGTCCTGCGGCGTATCCTTGCCGCCTGCCTTTCTCACAGGCGGTGCGTCGAATACCAAGGAGAGCGGCACCACTTGCTCGGGAACTTTCGTGAATTCTTCCCAGCGGAACACGAACTCGCAAGGGCGGCTGGAGTAATCGCCGATGCTGCCGAACGAAAGCATGTCAAAAGTCTTTTGCGCCACGACTTCTCCGTCAGGCGTTACCAGCGATAGCGGGAGTTGATTCAACAGGATGTCCTCCTCGCTGGCGTTGCGGATAAAGGTGAGCATCAGATAGCCATGAGGCAGCACACTGGTGAAGAACGGGATAATCCCGACCTCGTCGCGAACGATCGGCGGAAGCTCGTCGTGTATAAACTGCAGCAGCTCCTCCTCGATATCCTGCAGTTTGTCTTCCCACGGACCGTGCAGGGATAAAAACAGCTCAGACGGTTCAACCCGATTGGAAGAGAGCTCCGGGTTCTCGATACCCGACACGCCCAAGTACGTTTCTTTATGGGCGTGTTCGCGGATGTCTTCCCGCACCTGATCCAGGCTTTCTTTCGAACCAAACCAATTTTCCAATAACCAACTCATATACAAACCTCCTCGTTTGCACAAACACCTTACTTGCTATCCGGATCTGTTACGCGCAGCAGCCAGTTGCGATGCAGCTCGGCACCGGGCTTTTTCACCGTTTCAGCGGGGAAGACGACCATCCACGGACGGCTCGTTCCGGGCCGAACTTCGATGTTATGGGTCAGGATTTTCCCCTGGGCGATCACATTATTTTTACGGTCAGTGACTTTCACTTCCAGCGATTTTGGACGGTACGGGCGGCGGCGAGCATTGCGGATGAGAACCCCGACGACGAGGCGGCCATCTTTCGTCCACCCGATGTCGAATCCGTCAAACTCTACATGATCCGGACGCATAGCCGGCAGCCGGTTGACGATATCAAGCAGCTTCAGCTTCTGGAGTTCTGTCATGCGCTCTTCCATCTGCGGATCCAAATCCAGGTGCTTCGGCCAGACTGAAATCTGCTGCCCAAGATTCAGCTGTACCTTCCAACGGTCAAACGCCACCTGATCCATCAGGAAGGTCTCTTTCGGGAAAAAGACTTCCCACGGACGGCTGGTGAGCGGCGGAATGATCCCCAATTCTTTCAGATCGAACTGGTGGCGGGCAAACACCTCATCCCCGACCCGGATGGTCAAGCCGACATTGTTAAACTCCAGGGGACGCTTCAACCCATTGCGGAAGAACAGCGCAACCGTAACGCCTTCTTCACTCGGGATCAGGCTGAAACCTGCTACCCCCATCGTTCCCTCGACCATCTCAGGCAGTTCGGACTGCAAAAAACGAAGCGTATATTTTTTCTCCGAATCCAGCTGCTCCTCCCAACTCGGATGCAGCGACAGCTCTGTCCGCACCGTAGGATTCGCGCCTGGTGTGAACTGCACTTCTGACCCGTCAGGAGACACAGGAGGAGTGGAGACTTCGTAGTCCTCCTGGACATCGCGTTTTATTTCTTCAAGGGATTTCATTTCCTCTTGATCTTTATTCAGCCATTTCTTTAAAAAGGTAAACATGGTATCCTCCTTTTTGTTTAACCGCTTTGACGTTCATCCCATCTGTCCATTATACCATATGGTTTGGTTCATCAAGCCAGCAAAAACATGAAACCTTGGGCTCAGGCTCCAGCCCTCTGCGGCGCAGTCACCTTCCAGCGAGACAGGTCCGCGTCCTCTTTCACCACGCTCTCCGGCGGGAAGATAAACATCCACGGTTTGCTGGTTTCCGAATGGACCGTAAGCCCGGCCAGTTCAAACAATCCTTCCGCCACAACCTCGTCTGTAGCATCATGCAGACGAAGCGGCAGTTTTTCGAAGGAAAGGGATTGTCGGGAGCCATTGCGAATCAACAGCATGGCCCGCAGCGACCCATCCTGCGATTTGGACAATTGTACGCTTTGAATATTCACCTCTCCCGGCTTGAGCGGAGGAAGCCGCTTGGCCAGCTGGATCAGCGAATTTTTCTGGTCGTCGCTCAGCGCTTTGATCCACGATTCTTCCAATTCAAGCTTTTGCGGTAAAACCATTTTTTTCTCGGCCAGCTCGAAGGCAACCTTCCAGTTGGTCAACAGCACGCCTTTTTGCAAAAAGTGGTCGCGGTGGAAGACAAAGCTCCACGGTCTGGCGTGGAAAGCGGGAATCTCCCCGAGCTCTGACAGATCAAACTCCTGCCGGGTAAAGAGCTCGTTTTCCCCAAACAGAACCACCAGGTTCATCTTGCCCAATTGAATCGGCTGGGGCAATCCGTTGCGAATAAAAGCGGTCACTTCTGCTCCATCGTCATGGGGCGCCATGTGAATCCCTGCCAATCCGACGTGACCGACCTCGATCGGAGGCAGTTCGTTTGCCATAAAAGAAAGGGCGTATCTTTGCTTGTCGTCCAAAGCCGTTTGCCAGGACTCGTGAAGCGAGAGGGCAGTCGCCGCCGTCTTCTTGGAATCAGCTTCGGACGGCTGCTGCTGTTCGCTCGCTATGGGCGCCTCCGCGGCAGGCAATACAGACTCTTCTCTCGTCTGGGTATTCTCTTCTTTCGCAGCAGAATCTTTGTTTAGCCAATTTTTCACAAAAGATAACATCCGTTACTCTCCCTGTTCATCCGACATCTCTTCTTCTAGACCTGCATTAAGCATAGCATAACATAAACCGAATGCAAAAAAAGGCTTTTACTCTTTCTTGCATACTTTGGCAAAGGAAAAACACCCTCTATCTTATACGTATAGAAACGGAGGGTGTTTCACTCATTTTGCCCTGAAATATTTAGCAGCTCCGGCACCGTGACAAATGTGTACCCCTGCGCCTTCAACATCGCGATGATCAGCGGCAGCGCAGCCAGCGTATTGCTGAGATCATTCTGCCTGCCGCCCGCGCAGTGCTGCAGAATAATCGCCCCGGGTTTGACCTGCTGTTGGACCTTTTCCAGGATTTCAATCGTCGGCGTACCTGCCCAATCCCGGGTGTCCACCGACCAATTCACTACCTTGTACTGCATGGCCGCCGCTTCCGCAACCACTTCGGCAGTCGTAGAGCCAAACGGCGGCCGCAGCAGCGCTGGATGATAACCCAGCAGCGAGTACAAAATCTCATCTGTTTTGGCAATCTCTGTTTGAACGTCTTGTTCCGGCATTTTCGCCAAGTTGTGGTGGCCCCAGGTATGATTGCCCAAGACATGGCCGGCCCTGGCGATTTCCTTGACGACTTCCGGATGTTTTTTGGCCTGCCTTCCGACAATGAAAAAAGTGGCGTGAATCCCGTTCTCCTGCAAAATACCGAGAATTTTCCTCGTGTAAAACGCATCCGGGCCGTCGTCAAAGGTCAGGGCCACCTTCTTTTCGGTGCGAGGGCCGTAATAAAACAGCAGGTCAGGAAAATCGGCCTGCAGCCCGGCTGCCTGCGCTCCTCCTGCCCCGGATACCGGCATCCAGGCCAGCATTGCCGCCAGAGCCAGTCGCTTCCAGTTCATCCCAAAGCTCCTTTCCGCAGTTCTACTATATTAATGTACCCAAAACTCACCCCTATCAGCATCATCCCATAACCAAACCAGTCCCGAATGCATATGTTGAATCAAGAGCGGAGAGAGGAGGTGCCACAATGGCTGTGCAAACGTTTTCAAAAGTCTTTGGAGCGTTATTTCTGCTGGTTGGGATTTTAGACTTCTTCATCTCAAGTGTATCCGGGGTTCTCCAGTTTGATCCGATTCTTGATATTATTTACATCATAACTGGCCTATGGGGGTTATACGCTAGCAGGGAGCTCGGCTCTTCGGGGCTGTTTGCCAAAGTAATCGGCGTATTTTACCTCTTGATCGGTATCCTTGGATTCATCGTCCCCGGCATGTTTGGACTTTTTCAGGTTCTGGCTCTGAACAATGTGATCCACCTGATCATCGGCGGCTGGGCAGCTTATCTGGGATACAAACAATAAGGGAGAGGCGCACCTCTCCCTTGGCTTTTTTCTATTACGACACGGTGATCTCCCGCTGTTTAAACACTTCCTTTACCACATTCAACGCCCCGCAGGCCTTGGGAAAACCGGCATAGCCGCCGCAGTGCAGCACGATCTCCAGAATCTCCTCCGGCGTCATCCCGACATTCAGCGCGGCATGGACGTGAAAAGACAGCTGCTCTGTGGCTCCTTGCGTGATCAGCGAGGTCAACGTGATCATCTCCCTCTGCTTCAAGTCGAGGACAGGGCGGGAATACAGGTCGCCAAACCCAAAGGCGACGAGCGTATGGCCAAAGTCCGGAAAAAACGAGCGGATATCCGCAATCGTCTTCGCCCCTTCTTCTCCGACCATTTTGATCAGCGTGTCCATTCCCTGTTGGTAACGCTCCGCATTTGTCAATTTATCATGACTCATCATCAGTTCACCTCAATAAAAAACTATCCCCGCTTCATCGTCGGCGGAATTTCAAAGGGATCTACCATGACCTCAATCACCGTCACCTGTTCATGCTGTAGAGCCTGTGCGATCGCTGCCCGCAATTCCTCTTCCCTCGTACATCGGAAGGCGGCAGCCCCCATGGATTCCGCGAACTTCGCCACGTGCAGCGGCATCTGATACTTCGTCCCGACCCCGCGCCCCAAGTGCGCCGCCATGCCCTTATCCACCATGTCCAGACTGGCGTTGTTCAGAACGACGAAAATGACCGGGGCGTTATGGTTGACGGCCGTTGACACTTCCGTTCCGGTCATGAACATGCAGCCATCCCCGGTAATACATACGTAAGTCTTGTCGGGCGCCCCCAATTTTGCCCCTATCGCATATCCGATAGCCCGTCCCATCGGAGCGAAAACCTCTTCAAAGAAAAACGTCCCCGGCTCTTCGATCTCGAAATATTTGATCGCGTAAAAGGAATGACTGCCGGCATCGCCAAATACGACGGTATCCCCCGGCAGTTCTGAGCGGAGCACCTCCATTACCTGCCTGCCGGTCAGATAATCGCCAGCGGCAGCGGGTTCCTCCGCTTCCTCAGTCTTGGAAAAATCTCTCTTTACATCCAAATGATCGGTTTTATTTAAAATAGCCCGCAAATTCTCCTTGATATTTCCCAACACCGGCAAAGTCGGCACCGGAATCGCTTTTCCGATAAAATCCGGATCGTGGTCAAAATGAATGATCTGCTGCGGATACATGGCGGGGGTAAAACCGGCCAACTCCAGATCGCTCAGCTGGCTTCCCATGACGACCATCACGTCTACTCCCTGGAGCAGGTATTCTTCCGTAGCCTGATTGCCGCCCAACCCGAACGGCCCTAATGAAAGGGGATGACGGGAAACAAAGCTTCCTTTGCCGCTCGGGGTCGTAATGACGGGTATCCTCCAGCGGCTGGCGAACTCCTCCAACTCCCGATACGCCGCAAAGCCGTGCACTCCGCCTCCCACGAACAACGCAGGACGTTTGGCCGAGCCGAGCAGTTCGATCACCTGGTCGAGATTGGTGGAGATCACTGCGGGGTAGTCGATTGGCAGCGGCAGGTCAAACGGCTGGATTTCTTCCATCAAGACATCGAGCGGCACAGACAGATGGACCGGCCCGCGCACACCGGTGAAAGCCTGTTCGATCGCATGACGCAAATACGTTTCCAGCAGCTCGCCGCGCTCTACGCGGGCACTGAATTTGGTCACCTCTTCAAACATCTTCACCAGGTCATTGCCAAACGGGGTACTGTCCTGGCCGAGCACTTTGCCGATCTCCTTGATCGGCGGCTGTCCGGTGAGAAACAATACCGGCAAATACGTAGCCATCGCTTGTCCCGCCGCCGTGAGCAAGTTGATTCCACCCGGGCCAGCAGTTCCCAGCGCCACCCCTAACCTCTTGCTGCTCTGTGCGTATCCGGCCGCTGCAAATCCCGAACCGCCCTCATGTCTGCCAAGCACGTAGGCGATGCCCTGCCGATCCATTTCCAGGATGAGCGGAGTGACAGGCTTTCCGGGAATCCCGAATACGTGGGTAACCCCCCACTTGACAAGATGATGGACTAATAAAGTTGCGACTGTCTGCATAGACGCTCCCCCCTCAGGATTAATATTTATCTTTAATGTGCCGCTGCAATTGTTCAAAATTGGCTTCCATCTCTTCGGCTGTCATCGGTTCGCTAAAATAGTATCCCTGCACTTCATTGCACTTCTGAATCTGCAGGAAGCGAAGCTGATCCTTTTGCTCGACCCCCTCGGCGATTACCTCCAATCCCATATTGTGGGCCATCGCGATAATCGTGCCGACAATATCGGAGTCGTTGGAGTCGGTCGTAATGTCGCGGACAAAGGATTGGTCGATCTTGAGACGGTCGATTGAGAACTTCTTCAAATAATTCAACGAGCTGTACCCCGTACCGAAGTCATCGATGCTGATCTGCACACCGAGATCATGCAGTCCCTTCAATGTAGGAATGGTGTGCTCCACATCCATCGTCATCGTTTCGGTAATCTCCAATTCCAGGTACCGCGGATGCAGCCCGACCTCTTCCAGGACCTCTTTGACCGTATCGACAAGATGCTCCCGGGAAAACTGCTGAGATGACAGGTTGACACCCACGCGCATGGGAGGCAGTCCCCTCTCCTGCCACTGCTTATTCTGCTGGCAAGCCGTGCGCAATACCCATTGATCCAGTTGGATGATTAGACCGGTCTCTTCCGCCAGCGGGATAAACCTATGCGGAGGAACCAGCCCCATCACCGGATGCTGCCAGCGGATCAAAGCCTCTACCCCTTTAATCTCGCCGGTTTTAATATCGACCTGGGGTTGGTAGAAGAGCTTCAGTTCGCCATTCTCCAAAGCTTTGCGCAAGGAGGTTTCCATGACGATTTTTTCGTGCGACTTGGTCCGCATATTGGATGAGTACACGATATACTGGTTTTTGCCCAGGTGCTTGGCCCTGTACATGGCGGTATCGGCATGAACCATCAATGTCTCAATATCCCAGCCGTCATTGGGATAGATGGCGATCCCGATACTGGCGGTGATGTGAAACTCGTATCCGTTCATATTGAAAGGCGTGCGGAACAGGTCCAGTATTTTTTCCACCCGCTGCTTGATATGCTGCTCATCTGAAACATCGGGGAGGAGAAACATAAATTCGTCGCCGCCCATCCGAGCCACGATCTCGTCTGACTCCAGGCACCCTTTTAACCTGTCCGCTACCTGCTTCAACAGCAAATCTCCATTGGAATGGCCCAATGTGTCGTTGACCAGCTTAAAGCGGTCCAAATCCAGGTACATGATCGCCACTTTGCCTCTGTGTATTCCCTGCCTCGTTTGCTCCAGTATGGCTGTAACCTGTTTTTTATAGTATCTGCGGTTGGGCAGCTTGGTCAGATCGTCATGGTTGGCCAAGTAGTTGTACCTTTCTTCCGCTTCAAAACGTTCCGTAATATTGCGAAATTGTCCAAATGCTCCAATGAGATGTTTCGATTCGTCGTAAATGGGGAAAGCATCAAATAGACAGACAATACGGGTGTCCTTGTTCTTTTGTTCAAAACTGATCTGGATGTCTTCGTATTTTTTCCGTGCTGAATGACATCGTATATGTAGTGGTCCATGGGAGATAAGTATAGAACTGACCTGCACAGCGCCAGTTCTTTCGACAGACCGGTAAAAGATTGGGCCGTCCGATTGAATCCGGTAATCCTTCCCTCCTTATCGGTGATAATAATGCCATTTGTGGCATTTTCCATCATGATCTGATTCATAATGTTCAACTGCCGGTTTTGCTTGCGAAGCAGCAGTTCCCTTTCAATGGAATCGACTGTGATGGACAGCATGGTAACCATCAGGGGATTTTGATACTCGACCGAGGTCATGATAATCAGGCTGCCCAAAAGATCGCCGATGTCCGTATAATGAAACGCCACAGCATAGCAGGCAATCTGATGCAGGCATTCGTGGTAATGGTCGGCGCCGATCACTTGTATAGGCAAACCGCTATGCTTCAGTGAAAGGCTGACGACATTGGTACCCATGGCCTGTTCGGTAAATTGCACGCCCGGCCTGATGCCCAACTGATTGATCGTGTTTTTGATGGTCTCGTCGCCCATCATGTGGAGTATAAATCCCTCTTCATCGGATACCGCCAGCAGCAGCGGCGTGCCTTTCAGGGAATCCAGCACCTTCTGGCTGAAAAACTGCACCACAGATAGAATTTCTTCATACTCCCCCCTCTTGTCTTCCAACTCCTTCGAGGTCATCATCACTTTGGGATAAGGAATATCTTTTGGATCCATCCCCGCCTTTCTACAAAATAATTTCGATTCCGCAATATAGTCCGGTTCTCGCTGAATTGACAGCATGACACCACCCCTCTTTCGGCTTCGTCATAGGGGAAATAGTTCCAATTAACCTATTATACCTTCTACACTCATACTTTTTCCACATATTTGGCAGCTTGCTTGCATGAAGGATGCAGAGAAACTCCCGGTTGGGACTGCTTCTTCGGAATCATTCCGATATCCTCTTTGCAGGGACAAAAAAAGGCCCTTAACTGCGTGCAGCCAAGGGCAAAATCATGAAACGAACGACTATTATTAGTATCGGTTGTATAGGTCTTTTTGCTTAGTAGAAAAGTCTTATTTTTGGAGTTTTGAACCCTGTATCCTGAGAAACTCCAACAGTTCGTGTAAAATAGCTTCCAACTGCTGTTCCTTTGACTCCTGAAGCAATACTACACCTCCCCCCACGCATTCAGCCAATCCAGCAGCAGATCCTCTACAAACAATTCCTGATGCACTTTGGTGCCGTGTTGTGCCATAACGGTACCGAGGCGGCCGTCCCATGAAACTTGCCATTTTTGCAACTTCCTTTTCTCCTCACCGGACAGAGGAATTCCCGCATCGGCATACTTTTCATAATCCGCCGCACTCATGCGCCAAGGGACAAATCGCTGTCCATAGCGATGATGAAGGGCTTGGGCAATCGCCACTCCTTTCACATCAAAATCCCCGGAATAGTACAGCAAACGATTGTGGTGTTCCCCGCCCTCCATGCAGCGGTCGAGCCAACGAATCGTGGCCGCACTCGGCTGGCCATTTAAACAGACCAGCATCGGAGCATTGGCTAGAGGAGGTGACTTGGCCACACTATGGCGGGAGAGGTCATCCGGGGCAATCCCTTCCAAAAGCGTGGCAAACACCGATGGGTTCTCTACCACATACAGTTCCGAGCATGCGGGAACGACAGGCATTTTCTCCACTTGCCGCAGCGTCAGGACAAGCTCTTCACATTTGCCGGTCATGTACGGCGCAAAGAGAATCACCTGGGAAGAGATGTCATCATCGGCAATCCCGGCCAAACGGTAAGTCTCGCGAATGAGCAAGCTTTTCACCTGTTCCGTTACACCTTTCTCGTCATCTCCAGGCGAATCATGTTGTTCCCAATCGTCGTCCCATTCTTGAAGAGACAACGATTGGGCCGTCTCTCCCGCGTCGGTAAAAATCGCCAAAATGCCGTGCCACAGCAATCGTCCAACCGTTTTTTTATAATCAAAGCCGTGAGCATCGCCCGTTACCTGTGCGGCCAAAACAGGTAGCCTGAGCATAACCCGGTCGGCAGCTTCATTGCTCTTTTCTGATTCCCTCTTCCAAACCCGGCAGAGCGCGGCCAGACAGTGAACAAAATCCCGCAGCGCCTCTTCCGGATTTTGGGCATGCATCCTGCGTAAAATCCGGCTTCCCGGGGCAATCCCCTGACGCAGTTGTTCTACCCATTTCGTGAGGTCGGGTGGCGGATGATAGGGTAAATTAGCCTGAAGCGCCTCATCGAAAAATCGCTTCCAGCGTATCTGCGCTTGTTGTTCCTCTTCTGTCCGGGTTAAAACCTCACCGCCATCCAAACAGGCCAGCAGTTCCCGGATGGTGATCGCATAACTGCTGTGAAGCAAGATTTTTTCCACATGTTTCACTTTGACGCTCAAGTCTTTGCCGGGATGCAAATAGATTCCCAACAATCCGGTAAGTGCCGCTGATTCTTCCGCTGACAGCTTCGGCAGGGAAATCGTCCCGGATGCGCCCCGTGACCTGTACTTTTTGCGGAGGAGATCGATGAACCGGGCAAATCCGGGTTCGGAAAAAAATCGCTTCACTTCTTTCTCCCGCTGCTCATTCATCAGGCTGCAACTCCAGAGCTGCGGCCGCTTCATCCGAGGAGAGCAGGCTCAGACGCTTGCCATTCCAACGATAGCGGAACAGCGTGACAAAATCGGCGTCATTCGGCCGGCAGATTTCCACGACGGACAGGCGGGGCACGGTATCGTAACATCCCCATAAAACCTGCGAGGTCATCATGTAATCGAAATCCATTTCGCTCAACAGCTTAAACAGGTCGCGGATGTTTTCTTCGTCTACACCGGCAAAAGCTTCATCCAGCGAAATGATTTTGGGCGCGTCGGGCGCGGCATCCTCGTAGCGGGAATAGGTGGCGGCAAACAGCGGAATGTACATGGACATCGCCTTTTCCCCGCCGCTCATGACGTTGAATTTCGAATCGGTCAGCTCGCGATACCCTGCCTCCCCGCCTTTTTTATACCGCAGCACGAACTGAAACCAAGTGCGATAATCCAGAATCTCGTAAATATGCTTACGCAGCGACTCCCTCTCTTCCTGGGCGCCCTGCTTGGCCCACTGGATGCGTGAGCGGAAGTGCTGAATCATCTGTTCGATCTCGTCCTCGCGCAGCAGCCGCGCGTCTCGCCGCAACAGGTCAACCAACTGCTCGGCGTTCATCTCTTTTTCCGACTGTGCCGCTTTTGGCACCCACTGAAGCTGCAATTTCAATCCGCTTGAGGTGTTGCGTTCCGCCATCAACCGGTTCATGTCCCTGATCCACTGTTCTGCCCGCAGAATCCGCTGGCGAATCGTCTTCCCGACGCTTCGCAAGATGATCTCTTCGAACAGTTGGCGGTCTTTTTCCTCCAGCAAGCCGGACTGCTCTGCGATCAGATCGGTAATCTCGGCTAGCAAGGCGGCAGGTGTCTGCGGCCGGATGCGATCGCGCATGGAGACTACCGTCACCCGGCCGGTGGCGTCGTCCACCACGGCCTCCAACGCGTAATCCATTAAAAGGTGGCGTACTGCGTTAAACTGATCCAACAGGGAAGAAGCAAAGCTTTCCCGGTTTCGTCCCGCTGCCATAGACTGAAGTTTGGCGTAGATGGTTTGGCAAAGGAGGTACACCTGATCCGGCGCGCCCTCAGTGGAACAGACGTCCTGCCAATCGGCAACCAGCGCAAGCTCCATCTCCCGCTTCCACTGCTGGAGCGCCTGCTCACATATTTGCAGCGCCTGCTGCATGCGCTCCTCCCTGACCGCAAGGCGTTCCATTAGCCGGGCCCGGTCATATTCCGCTTCCCTTAGCAGCTTGTCTTCCTCTTCATCCTTCCGCCTCAATTCCTTTTTCTCCGCTTCCAGCCGGGCAATACGCTCGTACATATCGTGAATGCCCAACTCCTGCATATGACGCCGCAAACTCTCAATCCTGACCTTTAGCGAGCGGCACTTATCCTCCAGCTCATCCGCCAACTCCTCGTCACGCTCAAGCCCCAACACCAGTTCCCTTTCCTCTTCCGCCAGCCTGTTTACCGTTTGTACCGTGTGCCGGTACTGTTTCCACTCCGCGTACAAATCGGAAAGTCCATTTACGTAATGCTGAATCATTTCGCGTGCCTCGCGAAGATCGCGAAGGCTTTTGAGGCGCGACCACTGCCGGGTACTTTCCGTCAATTCTATTTTGATCTGCTGCCATTGACTGTGTTTTTCCTTGAGCCGCTCGGACATCCGCTGCTCCTGACCCATTAGCGCCATCAACTGGTGGGTCGCCTCGGCCAATGCATCCAGGCATTCCTGAAGCTGCTTTTCTTCCGGGAAAGCAGAGACTTCCGCTTCGATCTGTTCCAGGGACGACTGCACATCCCTCAATTCCCCGGCAAGCTGCTGCAGTCTTTGGCCACACGCTTCGATCTCCCGCTCCAGACGCGCGATTTCCGCAAGCTTGTAACGGCGGCGCGCCTCTTTGCCGATAAACCGCGCGGGCTGGGTATCCGTCACCTGGCCGCGAAGCGGCCCAAACTGGAATGATGAGGGCCCGACCCAGATCGACGTCGCGTCCGCCTCTTGAAAAAGCCCATCATCTCCTCCCTCGCTCCAGGCAAATGTCCGCAGTACAGCATCGATCGTCGCTTCGTCCAAACCGCTCTCCGGCGAGGGGGTTGGCTTCAGCACGTCGGCAAGCGTATACCCCCATTCAACCGGTGCGGGAGCAATCCACACTTCTTCTCCCTGTTCTACCCTTCCGATCTGACCGTCAGACGCGATCCAGGCATCCAGCAAGCCGGAAGCGGACAGCACCGCTTCTATTCGCGCCCGCTCCGCGTCATCCCAGTGATCCTGGAACTCACATACTGCATAAAGCGGGGCTCCCTGTCCCGCACCGCGACTTGTCCGCGATGCCGCCCTTGCTTCACTACGCTCCGGTTCCGGCTCACGGCTCTCCCGCCAGGCCTGTTGTTCCTGTTTCAATCGCTGGAGCTCCGCTGTCACCTGATCGCGCTCATGGGCGAGCTGCCATTCCCGTTCCTTCCATTGCCTTCTGGCCTCTTCCGCCGCTTCCTGCAGGGGCCGCTTTACGATCTCGTAGTTGCGCTGCGCAAGAGACATGGAGGAGACGGCTTGCAAAATTCGCTGGAACCCATCGTCGCTGACGGGCAATCCCTTGAGCTGCTGCCGCCACAGCACGATACTCTCTTTCAGCTGGTGCACAGTTGCGGCCAGGTGTTTCTCTGACTCTACTTTTGCCCGTTCGGCCGCGTCTCGCTCCTGCCGAACGGCGCCCAGCTCCTTCTCGAACTCCTGCAAACTGTTCCATGCTTCCCGTTCCGTTTCCGCCAGTTTCAAAGCATGCCCAATCGCTTCGCGGTGGCGTGCGACATCCCGTTTCCAATGCTCCATAAAATGGAATTCATCAGGAGGCTGTGTCCCCCAGTAACGGTGGTAGAGATCATGCTCGACAAATTCACAATCCCGGGCGGACGATTCCAACTCCGCCAGCATCTCTTCCTGTGCGCTTATTTGTTCCGTCAGCATGGTTTCGGACTGCTTCTTTTCCAGCTGCACCTTGTCCATGCGCTGCCTGTCCGCCTTGATTCGCTGGCGAATCTTTTGCAAATACTCCCCTGTCTCGGCAAAATTTCCTTCCAGCCCTTGCAGCTCTTTCTGCTTTTCAATCGCTTCATGCCGGGACAAGAGTTCCAGATCGGCTTCCACCTCTTGCAGGCGGTTCCGGTATCCCTGCAGCCGTTCGGCAGTCCCGGCAATCTTCTGCTCGGTATCCGCGCATTGGGCGCGAACTTCTTCCACATGTTTGGTCGCCTCATCGGCACTCGCTTTTGCTTCCAAAACCTGTTCGGACGCTTGATAAAGCAAAAACCGGTTATATCGATCGTACGCTTTTTCCAATTTCTCCAGTTCGGCCTGGTGCAGCTTTAGCTCATCCAGCCGATCCGTGATCTGGTCCATATCTTCAAGCACTTCGGACAGCGGACGCAAGTCTTCCTCCTGCAGCGGCGGCAGCGCTTCGGTCAAGATGTGGTAAATGGCCGAGGGCTTAAAATCCTTGGAGAGCTTGGGACTGCGCAGTTGAATCATCAATTGCAGCAAATCGGCAAAAGCTTCGCTGTCATGAAAACCGAACAATGCTTTGTTCACCAGGTCCCGGTATGCCTTTTGCTCTTGAACCACCTGGCCGCCCGCACCGATGCGCTCTTCCAATTCACGTCGATCCAGCGGGTACTTTCCTTTGCCTTCCAACCAATCATGCCGGTCGTACAGCCAGAAATCTTTGTTCACTCTGCGGCCGTCCTCCAGCACAAACCCCCAAAAGCCTACTTGTGAAGCGCCTCTCTTCGCCCGCAAGCCTATCCCGATCGTTTTGTACAAGTCCTTTTCCCGGTGATAAAATTCCATCCACAAGTACCCGATGCGGTCCGTATGTTTGCCGTCTTCGCCAAGCAGGTAATATTCGATGCGCCGGTCCCTCGAACCAAACGGATCGAGGCGCTGCGGGCGTTTGTCGCCGTCCAGCACGAGCGGAAGAAAGCTTTGCATCGTCACCGACTTGCCGGCGCCGTTCGTCCCGCGCAAAATAAGCCGCCCCGCTTCCAGGGCGATCTCTTCGTCGTCGTACACCCAAAAATTGAAGATTCCCGCCCGAGCCATTTCCCAGCGGTTGCGCGGCGGCAGCCCGGCTTCAGGGGAATGCTGTTTCTCCAAACCTTCCCATTGGTTTTGCGAGTCCACTCGATCCGCCTCCTTTTATTCTGCTTCCACTGCTTGATACATCCCGTTCCAGCGCCCCATTACCGGGAAGACGGCGAAGCGGTTGTCGTCTTGCCAACGGCCAAGCCCCCACTCGGCAAGATGCTGGGTCAGCGCTTCGGCCAATTCCGCCGACGTCATCTCCCGATGTTCCTTGCTCCAGTACTCCTTATAGCGCTGGCCAAGCACAAGCAAGAGATTTTCCAGATCAGTCCGGGTAAGCAGCACCGTGCCGTCCTCTTCTGCATGCCAAAGGGACGACTCCTGATGAATCAGGCGTCGCAACTCCCCTGCGAGCAGCAGTGCCAGGTTCGACAAAGCGGACAAAGTGGGAAACAGTTCGCTGTCACCCGTCAGTTCAGGGTGAAAAAACAACAGACCTTCGCGGTACCTACTTCCTTCCAGGCCAAACATGGTGCGCAGCTGCTCAATCAACGACCTGCGCTGTGTTATCACGTAATACAAATCGTCCGAATCCCAATCCCGATCCAACACTACCGGTTCCAGCAGCAGTCTGCGGTATACGCGGTGGCGCCGTTTCCGCATCTCGCCGTCGGCGGTGTCGGGGTAAACCATTTGCGCGCTAAGCTCGTGAATTTCGGAATAGCGGCTAAGCTCATCGGGAAACTGGCGCAGCACGTAGCGAACATACGGGGTACATTCATACAAGACATTGTTTTGATCGTTATGAGCCCAATCCTGTTCGTCGCCGTCTACCGCTATCAGCACTCCCAGCTGCTTCAGTTTTTTCAAGGCGCGAACCATGGACAGGCGGTGATGGTAGATTTCCCAATCCACATGCAAGCCCGAACCGACCATCTGCTCGCGGATTTGTACGACCATATCTTTCAGGAGGAACTGGTCCATCTCCGTTTTTCCTTCCAGAAACCACAGGCCATAGGTAAAAAAGGTGTAATCCCGCGGTTCGCGGAATTCGCTAAAGCCCATCCACGGGTAAGCATACAAGGGGGCCTTGTCCAGTTTGGCCATGGTCCTGGTGACCAATAGAGAGAACCCGGCATACTCGGCAAACCAGTCGCGCAGTTCGCGGTACTGGTCGCGGATCCAGTAGAACAACTCCGGTTCTTCCTCTTTCGTGATCCAGGGCCGGTTTAACAGGGCGAGCGCACACGCTCTGCGTCTTTCCCGCCAGACGTCCTCACCCGACCGCCCCTGCATCCGCATCCGCCGCAAAGCCCAGGATCTTGAACCGCCTCTAGCCATGTTTCGTCTCCCCCTTCAGCGGACTGGCGAACAGCAAGGTGTAGTCGGGCATGTCCAATTCCCCGTCTTCGCAATACAGTGTCGTCATCTCGCCCGATCGCTCCAACCGCAAGCTGACCTTTACTCCTTCCGCCGTGACAAAGGAACGGGACGAGTTCGCCATGCATCGCCCGATCCACTGCAGCAGCCGCATGCGCGTTTTGGCATCGACAACGCCAAAGTCGGATATGCGTACCTGTCTTCTTTCCGCCAATTGGCCCAAAAAAGCCCTCTCTTCCTGAAACTGCTGTTCAACCGCTGCCCGATACTCCCGCTGCCTGTTTCCCGACTGGCGAACCGGTTCGGTCTCCGAGCGGGAAATCCGTTTACGGCTGCGTGACCGAATCGGGCGAATATTGGGCACTTCTTCCCACATGGATTTGTCCGCGAGATCCGTCGTCCGCTCATCCTCGCCTTGCAGATGCCTGCTGGAAAACAAGCCAAACGCATACGCGGCAAGGCGATGAGCCTCATCCAGGGAGCCAAGCCGGTCAAACCACTGCGCCAGATACTCCAGTTCCTTCTTGCGGCTGATCCCTGCGCGCTTTCGCTCCTGCAACCGCAGAGCGCATCGTACCACCTTGGCGATCGTTTCCTTGGTCGCCCGTTCCAGCAAAACCAGTTCACTCGGTTCATGCCCTGCTCCCAGAAACCACCGCCGAAGATTATTCCATCCCTGCTTCAGGGAAGAGATCAATTCCTCGCGGGTAAAACTCTCCTCCAGCCGCGGCTTTCGCAGTTCATCCTCAGCTACCTGATCCAAAAACATATCCGCCAGCGTGTCCGAGATCTTCAGCAAATGCCCTTCGATTTGATAGGCGCTCTTCTGCAGCCCTTTGATAAAATGTTGGAGGTATTCCGTCAATTTGTCTTTCATAAGCAGAAACGCATCTGTCGCCATCATCTGCTCCGCCTGGATGGAGTGCATGCTGGCGATAAAGTCGGCGGCGTTCTCATGCATGGTCTTAAAGCATTGGTACAGCTTTTCCCAACAAGCCAGCGCCTCCCCCGGCTGAAATTGCCCGGCGTTTGCCCGCACGGCAATGAGGCATTCCGCAATCGTATCGAGATAGGTCGTCTCCAGCGATCCGCCATACCCTTTTATCGTTTCGAGCGTCTCCAGCATTCGCTCAATTTCGATGGAGTATGGGGTGAGTACATACTGACTTTTCTTCCGCATATACTCTTCTACCGTCAACGCCCGGCCGCCATCGTGCCGGGAAGCGAGATTGCGCCAGTCCTTCAACTGTTCCAGATCAGCCTGGCACTGCTCCATCGTGTACCCTTCCAAAACCCCCCACTGCACTACGCCGTTATATACCTCTTCCGGCCTCAGCCAATAGCGCAAACGCTGGTATTCCTGATAGAAAAAGCGCATGATCACCCGGTAACGCGCGACATTCTCCGCATTCAGGTAACGAAATTCCGGAACCCCCCGCAGCATGTTGGCGGACAGCCGATCGTTCATGGAGATCCCCCTCCCTTCCTTTTATGTCTACCGAATATAGTACGGGTGACATGGGCAAAAATCCAGTCTTCCGAGACTGTTCTATATTTTTACAAGTACTGTTTAAGTTGTCTGTGGTATCCTCTTTATTGCTGACTTAAAACGCAACTGGGAAAACGAGCAATATCGGTCAAGCATCCAATACGCTGGTCTTCAGTGTACCAAATGTGAAATTGAAGACTCCCGCCACCTTTGCTTCACTACCTTTTCCACCCAGGTACTTTCGCAAGATATTCAGGCTCCCGTTTACATCTGCGTTGATCTTGAATCCTGAGTTGGACACAAAAAGTCCTCGATGAATGCGTCGCTTGGGTGCGTATGCCTTCTTCGCAATCTTCTCTTCATCAAGTGCAGAACAACCACTGGTGTACGCTTCATTCTGCTTGACAACTGTGATCCCGAGGAGTTCGGCCTTGTAGGTGATGAGATCCACGATCTTCCGACTCGCTTGATGCAAGAAGTTATGGACATAGCGATTCCGTTTTCCTTGCAAAGAACGAATACGGTGTGTGCGAACAAATTCTTCACGCTTGGCGGCCAGATTATTGACTCCAAGGTCAATGGATATCAGGTTGGTAAAGGTCGCAGGAAGTTTCTGTTCTTCTTTTTTGTAGATTATCAC
>NZ_HE978548.1:0-1198 GCF_000311785.1 Brevibacillus massiliensis | reverse complement strand
AAGAACGTATTCAGATCAAATTAAACAAGCTAACGCCCGTAGAATACAGGCGTCAGCTTGCGGCCTAAAGGCCGGGGTTTTTCTTTCTGTCTACAAAATGGGGTCTTGACCACAGGATAAGGGGCAAGGTTTGTCTAGTGTAGCTGCTGTTTCAGTTTTTCGATTTCTTCTACAGAAAGCTCGGTAAACTCTACAATCTCTTCGACGTCTTTTCCTTTAGCCAGCATTTTCTTTGCCATCTGAATGGCCTTTTGTCTCTCTCCTTCCGTCCGACCTTCTGCCAGTCCTTCTTCCCTAGCCCTTTGCTGACGTATCTCGGCTTCCCGCACAGCGGCCATTTCATCCAGAATCGCTTTCCGACGGGACTCGTACTCCACCCACTTTTTCTCGTCACGGCTCAGGTCTTCCCATTCGTCAAACACCCGTTTCATCACTGGATCTCGCATTGCAATCACCTCCAATACCTTGCGAATTTCTTCGTGATCGTCCGCCTCCAAGAGCAGCAACCATCTCTCCAGCTCATTATTATACGGATTGACTGTACGCTGCTCCCATTTGTCCATCAGCTTCGGGATCTCCATGAAGTGAATCTCAAGCACGTCCGTCAGCAGGAACTGCTCTTGATCCTCATACAAGTGGAAAATGGTGTGGAAACGATCCGTCTCTTGCAAAAAGCGAAAATTGAGGATGTTGATCGTGATCGTTTTTACTAATTCCGTGTACGGCATTCCCTTTTGCATCTGCGCCGAGTAGATGCGTGACCAGTAGTACAGGGTGCGCTTCTCCATATCGAACTTGTTTGTCAACTGAATTTCGATGTTCACGTGCTCTCCCTGCTCCGTCTTGGCGTGTATGTCCAGGACGGATGCCTTGTCCTCGATGTACTCCCGATTGATTTCGGGATTGAGAATTTTCACAGATGTGATCTGCCTTTCTTTTGGCAGTTGGAGCGCGGCATTCAGAAAGGCCCGAAGGATCGGTTCGTTTCCCGCTTTGCCGAACACCTGCTTGAACGCGAAGTCGATCTTCAAGTCCATTAGTTTGGTCACGTCATCACTCTCCCTTCGACGTTCATTGTCTGTACTACTATTATACCACCGGAATGCTTTTCAGACACTCCTGTACAAACCTCCTTTATAATCCGGAGTTATTCACAAAATGAAATTTTCAAAAAAATAAGGGGCAATTATTTTGGCTC
>NZ_HE978547.1 GCF_000311785.1 Brevibacillus massiliensis | reverse complement strand
AAACGATAGAAAAAGACAGTAGTCAGCGTAAGCTGGCTTTTTTTTGTTTTTCTTTCAAAAAGAGGAATAAACTGCTGGACAAGTAATCTGGCCGATAACACATACTACAAAGGTAAGCGAACAGCCGAATGTCATTCACGTCTATGCTATTCTGGGAAGGAGGAGTGCGTTGTGGCATGGTGGCGAATCGAGTGGACATCAAGCTTTGCTCGTATCCTCTCCATACTGCTTTTGTCCGGATTAACCGGCTGCGCAGTCGCAGTATCTGCAACCCATGGGAATAGTCCGGACCAACCGCTTGATACAATCCCTGCAAACGCATGGAGCGAAGAGAATTTGCTCGCTTCGCCTGAACAGATAGGCAGGATGAAAATTCCAGTTAAAGTAAAAGGCATTTATGTGACCGGGAGAAGTGCCGGGAACGGCAATTTTCAACGATTGCTCAACCTTGTTGACCACTCCGAATTGAATGCGATGGTCATAGACGTAAAAGAAGACGCCGGAAGGATTACATATAACTCGGAAGTCCCCCTTGCAAAGAAGATCGGGGCAGACAAGACCAGATTTATTCCCGACATCGATCAGTTGATCAGCACATTGCATGAGCATCATATCTACCCAATTGCAAGAATTGTCTGTTTTAAGGATCCGCTTTTGGCAAAAGAAAGAGCAGACTGGGCTATCCAGCGAAAAGAAGGCGGATTGTATCAGGACCGAAAAGGGGTAAACTGGATCGATCCTTACCGAACAGAAGTGTGGGAATACAATATTGCATTGGCAAAGGAAGCAGCGCGAAAGGGATTTAAAGAAATTCAGTTTGATTACGTCAGATTTCCGGCAGGGGGAAAACAGATCGACCGGGAAGTCAAGTACTATCAACAGGACAGCGCAACGAAACAGCAGGTCATCGCAAATTTTTTGCGATACGCAAGGAAAGAGCTGGCTCCGTACCAGGTTTCCATTTCTGCAGATGTGTTTGGACTTGTGCCGTCCGTATCAGATGATATGGGCATCGGGCAAAAGTGGGAGTTGATCTCACCAGAGGTCGATACCATCTGTCCGATGATGTATCCGTCCCATTATGCCAGTGGAACCTACGGTTTGTCCCTCCCGGATGCCAAACCGTATGAGAACATCTTGCACGGGCTCGCCGATGCCCAGCAAAAAAATCAGGTGTTAACCGCCGACGGCAGGAAGCCGGCCGTAATTCGTCCCTGGTATCAGGATTTTACGGCCACATGGGTAAAGGGACACATCCCCTACGGCGCAAGCCAGGTACAGGCCCAGATCAAAGCCGGAAGGGACAGGGGTGTTGACCAATACTTGATCTGGGATGCAAAAAATACATACAGCATAGCGGCATGGGAACAGAGCGGTCAAAGGAAGTAAGGTGTCAGTCGATCTAAACGCAATCCAGCAAACGGCGGATGTAGCCAGGGAATACCCTTTGGTGGATGTCTAAAAAGCGGTTTACCAAATAGACCTCTGAGAGCGTATGGGAAAGGACCAGTTCCCCCCAGGACTCGGTCTCATACCGGCTCAGCATGCTTAACATGTACAACAGCATGTAATGGACAGCCCATTTTGGCAGCGGAAACGGTTCCTCACCGCTCCAAAAATAAAGCTCTGATTCCCCTTCGGCAAACAGCGGATGCTGATCCAGCAGGCTGCCGTTGGCAATGCTGATCCTGACCCGCTTGTGAACTGCAGCAGAAGAACCTTCTGCCGGGAAAAAGCGGATCCCGGAAGGAGCGAGCCGATTCAAGTAATCCAAGAACGTTTCTATGGAAAATCCCAACGTTCCCTGGATAACGGGAGGAAACGCGAGCCATGATTGATCCTGACAAATCACAGGCTGCCAAACGGAATCGCCCAGCGCCATCTTGCACTCTTCCCGCAGTTCAGGAACGTAGGAAAAGAGCTGGGACACGGAATAGCGATCCTGCATGGGAAAATCGCCAATGATTTTAGCCAAATGAGGAAAAAAACCCTCTTTTTGCGGACGTATTTCGTCTGCAAGCAGATGGTAGGGGTTTTTTTTCATTTTTCTGGTCGTCACTCCGTGCTGGAGCATCCGGCTCGTTCGCGGATAATAGGGATCGCGGGTTATCAGATAACCTTTCAGCAAATGAGTACAGCCGTAAAACAGCAGCGTCGGTCGAACGAGCAGCTCGCACTGGAAGGCTGCTTCGTAAAAAGCCCGCGCCTGCCTCCATGTGTATGAGAACCGGCCGCTTTGCTGAAAGGAAAGGCGCTCCGGTTGTTCTATTTTCAAAGCATCATAGGAATTGGTTAAAAATTTCCTAGCCGCAGGTTCCGTCTCCAGGTATCGCAGCCAATCCCAGGGAGAAGGCATTAATTGGCACCGCCTTAAACAGAATATTCGTTAAAATGGTAGTGCTTTCATGAATTGAAGGGAATATAATAGTATATTTTCCAAGGAAGCCGAACATTATAAGCATTCCTTGACAGTAAATTAAGTGGTTTGCTAAACTGGCGATAAAACATTTTTGGGCGAAAGGGGATAAACATTGTGTGGGAAAATAAGTTCGTCAAAGAGGGGCTTACATTTGACGATGTTTTGCTTATTCCGGGAAAATCCGAGATCCTTCCCCGCGAAGTAGATGTAAAAACGGTCTTAAGCGAGTCGGTGAAGCTCAACATTCCGTTAATCAGCGCAGGAATGGATACGGTAACGGAGTCGGCACTGGCCATCGCTATTGCCCGCCAAGGCGGAATTGGCGTTATCCATAAAAACATGTCCATTGAACAGCAGGCAAGTGAAGTAGACCGTGTGAAACGGTCAGAAAGCGGTGTTATTACCAATCCTTTTTCCCTCACCCCCGATCATCCAGTGGCAGATGCCGATGCGTTGATGGGGAAATTCCGCATCTCCGGTGTCCCGATTGTCGATGAAGAAAATCACCTTGTCGGGATTCTGACCAACCGGGACCTGCGTTTCGTTCACGATTATTCCACCCCTATCCATCAAGTGATGACAAAGGACAACCTCGTGACGGCTGCGGTCGGAACGACGCTGCAGCAGGCTGAAGAGATTCTGCAGCGGCATAAGATCGAAAAGCTGCCGCTGGTCGATGAAAACAATGTATTAAAAGGTCTTATCACCATCAAGGATATCGAAAAAGCCATTCAATATCCGAATGCTGCAAAGGACAAGCAGGGCCGACTGCTGTGCGGAGCAGCCGTTGGCGTTTCCGCCGATACGTTTGAACGGGCTGCGGCGCTTGTCGAGAAGGGCGTCGATTTGCTTGTGGTGGATACGGCTCACGGACATTCCAAGGGAGTTTTGGAGACCGTGAAAAAGCTGCGGGCCAATTACCCGGACTTGACGATCGTCGCCGGGAACGTCGCCACGGGTGAAGCAACCCGGGATCTCATCGAAGCTGGCGCTTCCGTCATCAAGGTAGGGATCGGACCTGGATCGATTTGTACGACACGTGTTGTTGCCGGGATCGGCGTACCGCAAATCACGGCTGTATACGATTGCGCAACGGTTGCCCGCGAGTACAGTATCCCGATTATCGCCGATGGCGGCATCAAGTACTCCGGGGATTTGCCGAAAGCCATTGGCGCCGGAGCCTCAGCGATCATGATCGGCAGCCTGTTTGCGGGAACAGAGGAAAGTCCCGGTGAATTTGAAATTTACCAAGGCCGCCGATTCAAGGTATACCGCGGCATGGGGTCGATCGGAGCGATGAAAGCAGGAAGCAAGGACCGTTACTTCCAGGATAATGAGCAAAAACTCGTACCGGAAGGAATAGAAGGCCGCGTTCCCTACAAGGGTCCATTGGCAGATGTCGTTTTCCAGTTGATTGGCGGACTGCGGGCGGCAATGGGTTATTGCGGCACGAAAAACATTGAAGAGCTGCAAAACAATTCCCGTTTTGTCCGGATTACTGGCGCAGGGCTTCGCGAAAGCCATCCACACGATGTTCAAATCACCAAGGAAGCACCCAATTACTCTATTTCCTAATTATTAGGGCAGAGAAACTCCCTTTTCATAGCGACGAAAGGGGAGTTTTTTCGGGTTGATTAGCCTTCCCATGTTTTCTTTTTGGAAAAGCCCTGAAAGATCAAGTTGTTTATGGTAGACTAAAAGCTGTGTGCCAACTAACACGTAGAGCAACCACGTAAATATGGGGAGAGTGATAGTATGATGCCGAGATGGATAAAGCGGCTGACGATTCTATTTTTTACAATTTCGCTGTTCAGTACATCCTTGCTCGGGGCATCATCTCAAGCGAATGCAGCAGCCCAGGCACAACCAAACCTTGATTTGGCGGTAAATTCAGCGATCCTCGTAGAAGCGTCTACCGGGAAAATTCTTTACAAAAAGAATGAGGATGTACCGTTGCCGCCGGCCAGCATGACCAAGATGATGACCGAGTACTTGGTCCTAGAAGCCATCAAAAACAAGAAAATAAAGTGGACAGATGTCGTTCCTGTCAGTGACTACGCGTTTTTTATTGCCAAAATGAGCGACTCGTCAGGGGTATACCTCAACATGGGCGAGGAGCATACCGTACAAGAGCTGTACAAGGCCATGTCGATTGCATCCGCCAATGACGCCACCGTCTTGCTGGCGGAAAAAGTCGGCGGCGATGAGCCCAATTTCGTCGCCATGATGAATAAAAAGGCCCAGGAATTGGGAATGAAAAATACCTATTTCGTAACCTCGTCCGGTTTGCCGGCCGATGAACTGGGAAAGTACACGCCGGCCAACTTTGACGGAAAGGACAATACCATGTCTGCCCGCGACGCAGCGATATTGGCAAGGGCGCTGATTCGGGATTTCCCGGAGGCGCTGGAAATCTCCAAAATCCCGCGCTTCGTATTCCGGGAAGGGAAGCCGAATGCGACGCCGAGAGCCAACTACAACTGGATGCTTCCCGGTTTGCCTTACGAGTACCCGGGAGTCGACGGACTGAAAACAGGGCATACTAAACAGGCCGGCTACTGTTTTACCGGAACGGCAACTCGCGACGGCATGCGATTAATCAGTGTCGTAATGGGAACCGAGAACACGGCGGAGCGGTTTGGCGAGACGAAAAAGCTGTTTGATTACGGCTTCAGCAACTATAAACTGGCGAAGAAAGTGGATCAGGGGGCTGCCATCACAGGTTTCGAAACGGCTCCTGTGAAAAAAGGAGTCGACGTAACGGTTCCAGCGGTAACAGGCAGTGTCGTCTCTGTACTTACGAAGACAGGGGACAACGTGAAGGTCACGCCGACTGTCACGTTTAACGACTTGACTGCCCCTATTCAGAAGGGACAGGTTATCGGAAAAGTGACGTTCAAGGCAGAAGGAGATGCAGAAAGCGATTATCTGCAGCCCGATGATCTAAAGAACGCAGGTGTAGATCTGGTGGCCGGAGAAGATGTAGAAAAAGGAAGTTGGATCCGCCTGTTTTTCAGAAGCATCATACAGTTTATTGGTAACCTATTTAATGGGATTATTGGGAAATAAATAGGAAATTAGCAGGTTGTCTACCACATGAATCATCGTTTAAAATAAGACCAAGTTTCTGAAATATTTGAGCAGGGGGCTTGTCAAATGGTTCAAGTAGGTACGGATCGGGTTAAACGGGGTATGGCAGAAATGCAGAAGGGCGGCGTCATTATGGATGTCGTCAATGCAGAGCAAGCAAAAATCGCCGAAGCAGCTGGTGCTGTTGCCGTCATGGCTTTGGAACGGGTTCCTTCGGATATTCGCGCAGCTGGCGGAGTAGCTCGCATGGCTGATCTCGGCATCGTCGAAGAGGTTTTAAAGGCGGTTTCCATTCCGGTCATGGCCAAGGCGCGGATCGGTCACTTTGTGGAAGCACGGGTTCTGGAATCGATGGGCGTCGATTATCTCGACGAGAGCGAAGTGCTGACGCCGGCGGACGATCTGTACCATATCAATAAAAAAGAATTTACCGTTCCTTTCGTCTGCGGCGCTCGCGATCTGGGTGAGGCGCTGCGGCGTATCGGCGAAGGCGCTTCGATGATCCGCACCAAAGGCGAGCCGGGAACGGGCAATATCGTGGAAGCCGTTCGTCACATGCGGACGATGCAATCGCAGATTCGCAAGGTTCAAAGCATGTCCTATGACGAATTGATGGCGGAAGCCAAAACACTGGGCGCTCCCTACGACTTGCTGGAGTACGTACACAAAAACGGCAAACTGCCAGTGGTAAACTTCGCTGCCGGCGGGGTTGCCACACCGTCTGATGCCGCTTTGATGATGCATCTTGGCGCTGACGGGGTATTTGTCGGTTCCGGTATTTTCAAATCGGAGAACCCTGAAAAATTCGCCCGGGCGATTGTGGAAGCGACCACCCACTATACCGATTACGAATTAATTGCCCGCGTTTCCAAAGGACTGGGCACGCCGATGACAGGCATCGAGATCTCCAAGATTGGCGACGCAGACCGCATGCAGGATCGCGGTTGGTAAGGTGGAATATCGATGAAAATTGGCGTTCTTGCCCTGCAGGGTGCAGTAGCCGAACACATCCGCACGCTGAAACAGGCAGGCGCGGAAGCGGTTGCTGTCAAAAAGGTAGAAGAATTACGTGATCTGGACGGCTTGGTTATTCCCGGCGGAGAAAGCACCACGATCGGGAAAATGATGCGAAAATACGGGTTTATGGAGGCGCTGCAGCAGTTCGCCGCTGAGAAAAAGCCGATTTTTGGAACCTGTGCCGGAGCGATTTTATTGGCAAAGGAAATTGTCGGCCAGGATGAGGCCCACCTCGGGTTAATGGATATTACTGTAGAACGAAACGCATACGGCCGACAAAAGGACAGCTTTGAAGTCTCCCTGCCGATTGCCGGCGTGGCACCTGATTTTCCCGCCGTGTTTATTCGCGCGCCTTATATCGTGGAAGTGAGAGGAGCCGGACAAGTCCTGGCAAAATACGATAACAAGATCGTAGCTGCCCGGGATGGACAGTTCTTGGCAGCGGCGTTTCATCCGGAGTTGACCGAGGACTGCCGTTTCCACAAGTACTTCCTGGACATGGTCAAAGAATCCCGCAAGGACAAGGCACCTGTATAAGGTGCCTTTTTTGCGCTTTACACCCGTATAGATTTTGGTGTAAATTAAAATAATAATAAGGAAGAAAGCTTCGACGGGAACAAGTACTCTGTATTGATTGGTGCAGAGAGGCGGTGGAAGGTGCAAACCGTCCCAACAAACAGACGAATCCATCCCGGAGCGGCGAGGGAAATAACCTTGCCCGGCAGCGTGCCGTTATCACGTAAAAGAGGGTAAATTGTCTGACGCGATTTCAAGCGGACAATTTGCCAATAAGGGTGGCAACGCGGGTCCACACTCGTCCCTTAGCGGGAGCGGGTGTTTTTTTATGTTTGTATATAGCGATGGAGGGATATGTCATGTTAGATCCGAAGATATTGCGACAGGATTTAGAAGGGGTCAGACGAAAGTTGGCCAATCGGAACGAAGATATTTCCGCTCTTGACCAATTTGCAGAAACAGATGAAAAACGCCGACAAGTCATCCAAGAAGCAGAAACCTTAAAAAATAAACGAAACACAGTCTCAGAACAAGTCGCAGTACTGAAACGGAATAAGGAAAATGCCGACCATCTGATCGCGGAAATGAAGCAGGTAAACGACAGGATCAAGGAACTGGATGAAGAGCTTCGGCAGCTGGATGAGAAAGTGACGGAGATTCTGCTCAGTCTGCCTAACCTGCCGCACGAATCCACCCCGGTGGGACTAACGGAAGAGGACAATGTCGTCGTCAGAAAATGGGGCGAGCCAAAGCAGTATGATTTCCCGGTAAAGCCGCATTGGGAGCTGGCCAATGAACTGGGCATCCTCGATTTTGAATCGGCGGCAAAAGTGACCGGAAGCCGCTTTGTCTTTTACAAAAAGGCGGGTGCACGGTTGGAACGCGCCCTGATGAACTTCATGCTGGATCTGCATGTCAGCCAGCACGGATATGACGAAATTATCCCGCCTTATATCGTGAACCGGACGAGCATGACCGGGACAGGCCAACTGCCAAAATTTGAAGAAGATGCCTTTCGTTTGGACGGTCCTGACTATTTCCTCATTCCGACAGCGGAAGTGCCGGTTACCAACATGCATCGTGACGAGATCCTGGACGGTGCCAGCTTACCCCGGTACTATGCCGCGTTCAGTGCGTGTTTCCGCTCGGAGGCGGGTTCTGCCGGCCGTGACACTCGCGGGTTGATCCGTCAGCATCAATTCAACAAGGTAGAGCTGGTCAAGTTTGTAAAGCCGGAAGATTCC
Organism: Brevibacillus massiliensis; assembly: GCF_000311785.1. GTDB lineage: Bacteria > Bacillota > Bacilli > Brevibacillales > Brevibacillaceae > Brevibacillus_C > Brevibacillus_C massiliensis. The sequence continues at coordinate 116,697 of NZ_HE978547.1, read as the reverse complement.
TATGAGGAATTGGAAAAACTGGTGGCCAACGCGGAAAAAGTCCTGCAGCTGCTGGGTCTGCCTTACCAGGTCTTGAGCATGTGCACGGGCGATCTTGGCTTTACTGCCGCGAAGAAATACGATCTTGAGGTGTGGATACCCAGCTCCAATTGCTACCGGGAAATTTCGTCCTGCTCCAATTTTGAAGATTTCCAGGCGCGGCGGGCCAATATCCGCTTCCGCCGGGACGCCAAGTCCAAGCCCGAGTTCGTACACACGTTAAATGGCTCCGGCCTGGCCCTCGGCCGAACTGTCGCGGCCATCATCGAAAATTACCAGCAAGCAGACGGAAGCATCCTGATTCCCGAGGTGATTCGTCCGTATATGGGCGGGCTGGAAAGGATCGCTCCGTAAGAAGGGGAAAATATGCCAGCGGGATGGCGCGGGCGCAGGCCTGCGCTTTTTCCCATTTGCAAAAAAGGCGAATCCCAAATATAATGAAGTGTAGATGTTTTTTGTCCCCGTAGCTCAGTTGGATAGAGCGACAGTTTCCTAAACTGTGCGTCGGAGGTTCGAGTCCTCTCGGGGGCACCATTATATCCGATGTTGACAAATCAATACGCCAGGGGTGCTGGAATTGGCCGGCTGAGATTGTATCCCACGAAGATACTGACCCTTTAAACCTGATCTGGGTAATGCCAGCGTAGGGAAACCTATTTTGACACTTCTTTGTGCGTCCGTCAGGCGCCCCCGATCAGGGGGCGTTTTTTATGTTCAGCATCGCAGCATCAGGGGAGGAAGAGAAAATGAACTTGGGTAAGTGGAAATACGCCGTTCTAACGGGGCTGGCGATTTTCAGCCTGGCCGGCTGCGGCGGTCAAGGTCAGGAAGCGGCGGGAGATCAAGGCCATGTACCGGAAGGGCAAAGCGGAGCTGCACCCGCTCAGATAAAAATTGCCCTGGATTGGTCGCCCAATACAAACCACACAGGACTTTATGTCGCGAAAGATCAGGGGTACTACCAACAAGAGGGGTTGAACGCGGAGATTGTGCAGCCGGGAGCGGGCGGTGCGGAGGCGATGGTCGCATCCGGGGACGTCGATTTTGCCGTCAGTTACCAGGAGGTCGTCTCCCAGGCCCGTACCCAGGGGGTGCCAATCGTCTCGATCGCAGCGGTTATTCAGCACAACACGTCGGGTTTTGCCTCTCCGGCGTTTAAAAATATCAAAACGCCGAAGGATTTTGAGGGCAAGACGTATGGCGGTTACGGTTCCCCGACAGAACTTGCCTTGCTTCAATCCGTCATGCAGTTTGACCATGCAGATGCCGGGAAAGTCAAGATCGTCAACACGGGGGAAGGCGATTTCTTTACTTCGATGAAGCGGGATATCGATTTTGCCTTGATCTACTACGGTTGGACCGGGATCGAAGCAGAGCTTCGCAAGGAACCGCTGAACATCGTCTACCTGAATCACTACTCTGACAGCCTTGACTTTTACACACCGGTATTGATCACCAGTGAAAAGATGATCAAGGAAAAACCGGAAATCGTCAAAGCATTTATGGCCGCTACCTCCAAAGGATACCAATACGCGATTGAAAAGCCGGAAGAGGCAGCACAGATTTTGCTAAAAGCAGCTCCTGATCTGGATCGAGATCTGGTCTTCGCCAGCCAGAAATGGTTGAGTCCCCGCTATCAGGATGATGCACCGCGTTGGGGAGAGCAGAAAAAGTCAGTATGGGAAAATTATGCAAAATGGATGTATGAACATCATCTGCTGGAGAAGCCGTTAGACACAGATGCGGCCTTCACCAATGAGTTTCTCCCGGACGGAAAATAGACAAAGCGGAGAGACAAGCAATGACGAACAGAACGTGGTTTCAAAAATTTTGGCCGCCGACCGCGGCAATTCTATTACTGTTGGTGGTTTGGCAGTTGGCGGTCACCATATGGGCGGTTCCTGCCTGGATGCTGCCGAGTCCGCTGCAAATCGTTTCCGAGGGCATAAGCAGCATGCCGAGGATGTGGATGCATACGGCCTTCACCATTCGGATGACGCTTATCGGGTACGCCATTGGGGCAGTTGTCGGATTTGTACTATCGTTCGTTCTGCACATGCTGCCGCGGATCAAAACGGCTTTTTATCCCTTATTGATTTTGAGCCAGAACATACCGATTATCGCTTTGGCGCCGCTCTTGATGATCTGGTTTGGTTTCGGGCTGCTCCCGAAAATGATCGTCATCACCCTGGTCTGCTTTTTTCCCATTGCTGTCGCCACCCTGGATGGCTTTGCCCAAACAGATCCGGTGATGATGAACTACATGAAGATGATCGGAGCCAGCCGGCGGCAGATTTTTTTCAAACTGGAGCTGCCCCACGCCATTCCGTATCTGTTCTCCGGGTTAAAGATCTCTGCGACGTACAGCGTGATGGGTGCCGTCATTTCGGAGTGGCTCGGTTCGGACAAGGGGATCGGGGTCTACATGCTGCTTGCCAAATCCGGATTTCGCACGGACCGGGTCTTCGTAGCTATCTTTATAATCGTATTTTTAAGCCTGCTGTTATTTGGCTGCATCATCCTTTTGGAGAGAGTGTGTACCAGATGGAAGCCGAAGGTGTAGGCTGTGATGGGGGGTGGAAGGGTGACAGTGAACAGCCAATTGGAACTCCGGAACCTCGCCAAAACGTTTCAAAACGGCGGAACGGTAAGGAGGGTGCTCGACAATATTTCTCTGACGGTGAAAAAAGGCCAGTTTGTCTCAATCGTCGGTCCCTCCGGGAGCGGAAAGAGCACGCTGTTCCACGTGATCGGCGGGTTGACTGAGCCCACGTCAGGGCAGGTCATCATGGACGGAAAAGACGTGACCGGGACCAAAGGATTGATCAGCTACATGCCGCAGCAGCCGGCGCTGTTGCCGTGGCGAACGATCGAGGATAACGTCATACTGGCCAGAGAGGTAGCGGGACTGCCCCGGCAGGAGTCGATCGAAATGGCGAGAGAGTGGCTGGGCAAAGTCGGACTGCAGGGGTATGAACATGCTTACCCCCATGTTTTGTCGGGGGGAATGCAGCAGCGGGTCGCTTTCTTGCGGGCGCTCTTAAGCCCACAGGAGTATATGTGCCTGGACGAGCCATTTGGCTCGTTGGACGCGCTGACGCGGTATGACATGCAAAAGTGGCTGACAAGCATTTGGGAGACGCAGAAGCGCTCTGTGCTATTTGTGACCCACAGTATCGAAGAGGCGTTGTTCCTGTCGGATACGATCTACGTATTCTCCAATAAGCCGACGAACGTGCTGAAAAAAATAACCGTTCCTTTTTCTCGTCCGCGCGCAGAAGAGGTGATGGAAATGCCGGTTTTTCACGAGTTGAAGCGGGAGATTTACCAACTGCTAAAACGTGAGCAGGAGCGATCGGCAGAGTCGACCGGGACGAAGGAGGAATTTTCTCATGCTGCGCCATATTGATGCCCATATTCATTTGGATAAGTATGAACCGGACATCCAGCATTCCATGCTCAGTGAACTGGAAGAGTACGGCATTCAAGGTCTCGTTGCTGTTTCCATGAATCTGGCGTCTTGCCAGGAAAACCGCGAGCTGCAGCGCCGATTTCCCCGGCAGGTCTTTCCTGCTTACGGGTTTCACCCTGAACAGGAATTGATCGCCGGGGAAGAGTTGGATCAGTTGTTTGCGTGGATTCGGGAGCACCGGGATGGGATGGTGGCAGTAGGGGAAGTGGGATTGCCGTATTACGAGCGAAAACAGGCAGAGGCGGCAGGCAGGAGCTTTGAGCTTGCTCCTTATACCAGGCTGCTGGATCGGTTTATCGCGCTGGCCGCCGAACTGAAAAAACCGGTTGTGCTTCATGCCGTGTATGAAGATGCCAAAATCGCTTGTGATTTGCTGGAGAAGCACAATGTCCGAAATGCCCATTTTCACTGGTTTAAGGGGGACGAAGAGACAGTCAGGCGGATGGCGCAAAGCGGATATTACGTATCGTTTACGCCTGATATCGTGTACGAAGCAGAGATTCGGGCATTGGCGGAGATGTATCCGTTGGATCAAATGATGGTTGAAACCGATGGCCCCTGGCCTTTCGAAGGGCCGTTTCAAGGCAGGCAGACCCACCCCCGGATGATTTCTTCTGTTGTCGGGGAAATTGCCGGCATCAAAGGCATATCGGAAAGAGCCGCTGCGGAAACGATTCTGCAGAATACCAAGCGGTTTTATCAAATTTGACCGAAATAACGCAGACCATACCGGGAACCAGGCACGGTGTGGTCTGTTCTTTGTTATGTCAGGTTGTCGTTCAATTATTGCGCGGGAAATAGCCAGGCCCAGCCCGGTTTCTCCGTCCTTGCCTTTGACGAATCGGTGAAATAATCGGGGCAGCACACTCTCCGCAATCCTTTCGCCATCATCGGCGACATCAATTACGACTTCCTTCTTCGTAGACACTACGTTGATCGTAATACACCTCTTCCCGTGACGAATGGCGTTGCTTACGATATTGAGCAGGGCCTGCAGCAGCTTATCCTGGTCGATTCGAACAAGCATAGGGTTTTGTTCAGCGGGTACAAAGGTCGCTCTGATTTCCAGCCCCTTTTTTTCTGCGAGCGGCTTTAATCGTTCGACTGCGCAAAAGAGTGTCTGACGTTGTCGGGCACTCTTTTTCAATTTGTTGAGATTTGCCTTGTAGAAAGGTAGAATACAAGCAATGGGAACAGGACGGAAGGAAGAAAGTGCAATGAATGGGCAGGATTCTCGACACGAGCTGTTTATGCAGGAAGCGATCAACGAAGCAAAAAAGGCAATGGCCATCGGTGAGGTGCCGATTGGCGCCGTTATAGTAAGGGACGGCGAGATCGTCGGCAGAGGCTACAACCTGCGCGAAACAAAAAAAGATCCCACCCTGCATGCGGAGATGATTGCAATTCGTGAGGCAAGCGAGCGTTTGGGCGGCTGGCGGCTGATCGGCTGCACGCTCTATGTAACGTTGGAACCGTGCCCGATGTGTGCCGGAGCCATCGTTCAAAGCAGAGTGGAAGAGGTTGTATTTGGAGCGGCTGACCCGAAAGCCGGGTGTGCCGGGACGCTGATGAATTTGTTGAACGACCAGCGGTTCAATCATCAGGTACCGGTAGTCGCAGGGGTGCTCGCTGATGAGTGTGCGGGTTTATTAAAACGTTTTTTTCGCGAGCTGCGCAAAAAATAACCGCGACTCCGTGTGTACGCTGCCGGATCGCGGCTAAAATCGGTGAATCAATCGATGTAGTCGATGTACAAGTGGCTTACGAAGGTAGAATCACCCTTTTTGATCTCTTCTTCTGTTGCGGGTTCATCCAACTGATCGTCTTCCATACTGGGAGCATATTCGGGCTCATGCTGTTTGCCTTGCTGTCCGGCGTGAGGTTGTTTTGACCGATTCGGCTGTTCGCTCAATGATTTCCACCCCGCTTTTTGCTTAGCGTTTGTGGAAAACGGCAGGGTTATTCGCGCGAATCACCGCGAAGAGCAGCGAGTTCCTCTTCTGTCAGCTCGCGAAACTCTCCCGGGGCAAGGGAATCGTCCAGGTGCAGAGCACCCATTCGCAGACGCTTTAGATACACCACCTGGAGGTCAAAGGCAGCAAACATCCGTTTTACTTGGTGAAATTTCCCCTCTGTAATCGTTACCCGCACTTCCGAAGTCTCGCCCTGGGTGATGATCTCTAACGAGGCGGGCATCGTCTGGTAGCCGTCATCCAACGTCACTCCCCGACGGAAATGTTCAACGTGCTCAGATGTAACACGCCCTTCTATGCGGGCAAAATACTCCTTGTCCACTTTTTTCTTCGGAGACAGCAGGCTGTGGGAGAGCTGACCGTCATTGGTCAAAAGCAGCAGCCCCTCGGTATCGATATCCAGACGGCCGACAGGATGGACCTTCGTCGCCCATTCAAGCGGAAGCAGGTCAACGACAGTCCGATGCCGGGTGTCTTCCGTTGCGGAGATAACCCCTGGCGGTTTGTTCATCATGACGTAGATCCAACGTTTGTAAGAGAGCGGATGACCGTCAATTTCGATCGTCTGTATCTCCGGAACCACGTGCATGCCGGGGTCGGTTGCAACCTCCCCGTCAACGGTGATAATCCCTTGCTTCACCAGCTGCTTCACTTCTTTTCGCGTGCCGAGTGCCATATTGGCCAGCACTTTATCTAAACGTTCGCGTTTCATTGGAAACTCCTCACTTTTACGGGACTAAAGACAGGTAACAGCTTTAATCTTGCCCCATTTAGAGAGGAAAATCAAGGTTTGGCAGAATATTCTACTTGCCTGGCAGCAAAAAAAATGCTATATTATACTTTGTCTGATCGGTCTGGAGAGATACCCAAGTGGTCATAAGGGGACGCACTCGAAATGCGTTAGGCGTCGTGAGGCGTGCGTGGGTTCGAATCCCACTCTCTCCGCCATATACCGTATGTGATGTGACGAGTAAAGCATAATTTGGCTAAAATGGCTAAATTATGCTTTTTTCTTTTTCCATCGTGATCAACCCAAAAAGGCAATCTCGCTGGCGCCTTTTTTCGTCGGGGGAGCTTTTCGCTGCCGGTTATCCTTTTTTATAAGCCATGATCCGGCGGTACATGCTTTTGTCCTTGATCTTCAGGAAATGGGACATCAGCGGCTTTCGATTCGCCTCAATGATCCATACGTGTCCGCTTTGGTCCAAGCCTATGTCCAAACCGTAGATACGGTGATGCGGATATATCCTCCGCAAAGATTTGGCTGTCCGGATTGCATTTTTGTAAATGTTGTCCAGCAAGCTTTCCGTCGAAAGACTTTTCAGGCAAGAAGTCTTGAATGCGGTTTTTACCGGCAGCAGTGTCCCTTTGCTTCTTGTATTGTTGGTGACGATATAACCTTTGCCTGCCACTTTGGCTACGATGCCGGTGACTTTCCACGTGCTCGAGTGTTTTTTTCGCTGGACGATCACCCGGATGTCAAAAGGCCGGTTATCGACTGTTACGAGGGGAACTCGGCGTTGAACAATGTACTTGCGGGAACCGGTTTTTTCTCTTACATATCGGTAGGTACGTTCTTTTCCATGCAGGATTCTGCGAATATTTTCACGGTGAATTTCATAGCGGTCATCGCCCAATGAGGACACTTGGATCACTCCAGAGCCCCGGCTCCCGCCAAGGGGTTTGAGGATCACTTGACCGTATTTGGAGGCAAAGTCCCAAAGGTTGCTTCGCTTCATCCAGCGTGTTTTCGGCACGTGAGAGACCAGACGCTTCGACCTGATCATACATTTATATTTTTTCATTTTGCTCAAACTCATGGTTTGCTCACCTTTTTTTCGTAATTAGCCCTTTTTATAGGACTTGATACGGTAGTACATGGTTTGATCGCCCAGTTTGCGGAAATGGGACATCGCGGGGAACAGATTCGTCTCAATGATCCAAATATCGCCGCTTCGATCCACACCCATATCCAGTCCGTAAATTCGGTGATGGGGAAACAGGAGGCTGAGCCGCCTGGCGGCCCGAAGAGCGACTTTTTCAATCCGGGACAGCAGTTCATGCTGGGAGTAGCCGTAGAGTGAAGAACGGTGAAGCGCAGATTCAACGTGGAGCAGTTTTCCTTTGCTCCTTGTATTGTTGGTGACGATATAGCCTTTGCCGGCGACTTTTGCGGCTTTTGCGGTAATGACCCACGTATCGGAGTGCTTTTTGCGCTGAACAATAATCCGCATGTCAAATGGGCGGTTATCCACTTTGGCTAAGGGAATCCGGCGTTGTACCATATAAGGAGAGGATCCGATTTTGCTTTTAATGTACTTGTATGCCCATTTTTTTCCAATAAACCTTTTCTTTTTCTTCTCGCGGTGTATTTCATAACGATGGTTTTCCAACGGAGATACCTGAATGACACCTCGGCCGCCGCGTCCGTAAACAGGCTTGAGAATCACCTTGCCGTACTCTTCGATAAATTTCCGAAAGTTGTGCTCCGTGAGCATTCGGGTTTTTGGCAAATATGGCGCCAATCCTTCAAATTGTTTCAGGAACAAATATTTTTTCCATTTGTTTTTTTGGCTCATTGATCATTCACCTTTTCCAAGTAAAATGGACTGTTCCAAGATCATGTGCCTTAGTGTATGTGAAGAGTCAGAATATACCATTAGAATATGGGGAAAAGGTCATAACTGAACTGGCTAAAGACACCAAGGCAAACGTTCATTTTTTGGTCATTTGCGATGGCCTGACAAACTGTCAAACATCAGGCTAAGGAATCTAATGACAGTTGGTTGTTCGTCCAAACTACAAGGTATAGCCTTGCATATGTAATACACTAAAAAGGGAGAAAAGAACGTCTAGGAGGTTACTAAGCATGGATTCCATATTAGTACGGCTCCGTTTTTTTTCGCATCGAAATGTTACAGGAATCTTCCTTTCGCCCAGCATGTGCCAGAAACTGCAGCTTATGCCTCATCAGCCGATCATGATATCCCTCGGAAAGCGGGAAGTGCCGGCTGTTGTCTTGCAAGACAAGAAAAACTCAGACAGCAACACCGTCAGGTTGACCAACTCCTTGCGCAGAGAACTGTATATCCCCCACGGCGGACTGATTCATTTAAAGCGGGAAGGCAACGTATTGCGCATCGGCCCGGCGATTGGCATCGTGACGACCGGCGTGCGGCAGGATGCCAGAAAGCCGATTGGAATGCGAACCTCCGCTTTTTACAAACTGCTGCTTGCACAAAGAGGAAAGGGCGTCTTCTACTACATCTTCTCCCCAAGTGACATCGACTGGGACCGCAACACGGTTGACGCTTGGTTTTTACGCCCGACGGCAGATGGCCGCTATCAGTGGCAGTACATTACGACTGCAGTGCCTGATGTCGTGTATGATCGCATTCCCTCGCGCAACGCAGAGCGGCAGGAACAGGTAAAAGATTTCAAAATGAGGCTGTATACCAAAGTCAATTTGCCGATGTTTAATTGTGGCTTCTTCAATAAATGGGGAGTCCATAAACTGCTTTATCCGCTGGAAGATGTGAAAGAATTTATCCCCGAAACCTACAGCCACGCCTCACTGGAAAACCTCCGCCAAATGCTGAAAAAATACCGGATGGTATATTTAAAACCAAAAAATGGAAGTCTCGGTTACGGAATCGTAAAAGTGGTGCGCCAACCAGGAAGGAGATTTAAAGTCTCCTACCATACTGCTGGCGGCAATGTGGAACGCTTCTTCAGCAGTTATTCATCGCTATACCAGCATGTGTTCCGCAATCGCCGTCCCAGCGCATATCTGGTGCAGCAGGGAGTCGAGCTGCACACGTATCAACGCCGCCCCTTTGACTTCCGCGTTCACATGCACAAAAATCTTCAGAATGACTGGGTCATCTCTTGCATGGCAGCCAAAGTGGCAGGCCCCGGCAGTGTGACCACGCACGTGAGGACAGGCGGAACAGTGATTCCGGGAAGCGATCTTCTCAAGTCGATTTTTGGCATAGAGTGGCCTATCATCGAACAGAGGATCAACAGTGCTGCCGTCCGGATCGCTAAGGCCATAGAAGAAACGAAAGGCGATCCGCTGGGTGAACTGGGGTTGGATATGGGGATTGACGTAAACGGACATGTCTGGATGTTTGAGGCCAACTCAAAACCGGGTCGTTCGGTATTCAAGCATGCCGCTTTGAAACAAGCCGATGAATTCTCCCGCAGTCTGCTTATCGATTTCAGCTGCTTCCTGGCGAACTTTTAACGCCCTTGCAGCTAACTGTTCAGAAAGCGGCCAATCCCTAACAGAAAAAGAAAGTCGGCATTCCTGAGCCTTCAAGCCCAAGGAAAACCGACTTTTTTCATCGTCTAGTTATCTGCGCCGCCCCAGGGTGAAAAAGCACAGGATGGAGCAAATTTCCGCAGAAGCGATGACGATCCCCATCGGAACAGCAGTCTCGCTGCCGCCCAGACCAACGAGCGGGGCCACCAAGCCGCCAAAGATAAACGACAAGACCCCGAGCAGCGCCGAGGCACTCCCTGCCGAACGGCCTTGATTTTGCATGGCCAGGGAAAATCCTGTGGTCGTTACAATTCCGACACTAGACACGACAATGAACAGGGAGAATAAGATAGCGTAGAGCCCTGCGTGAATCAGGATCACCACAAGCAGGGCAATACCGCCAAACGCAGCCAAGGTGAGTCCGCTGATGAGCAGTTTGGTCTCGTTCATCCGTCCTGCCAATCTGCCAGTGATCTGGCTGGCAATGATAATCCCCAGACCGTTGATGGCAAAAAACAAGCTGAACATCTGCGGAGAGACACCGAAAATCTCCTGCAGGACAAATGGCGAGCCAGATATATAGGCAAACATGGCAGCTACTACAAATCCCTGGGCTAATGCATAACTCATAAAGATCCGGTCGCCGAGCAGACCGCGAAAAGTGGCGAGCGTATTTTTGATGCCGCCCTTGGACCGGCGTTCAGCCGGAAGAGTCTCAGGCAAGCGGAACAAGACCACGAGGAGCATGGCAATCCCCACCAAACTGAGGACAACGAATACCCCCTGCCAGGATGTGACCCGCATAAGCTGCCCGCCGATGATCGGAGCAAGGATGGGGGCAGCGCCATTAACCAGCATCAACAGCGAAAAAAACTTCGTCAGTTCTGTGCCGGAGTACAAATCCCTGACAATGGCGCGGGAGATGACGATACCGGCGGAACCGGCTGCTCCCTGCAAGAAGCGAAGCAGCAGCAGCGCCCAAATGGAGGGAGCAAATGCACACAGCAGCGAGGTGGCTGCGTAGACGACCAGTCCGATGACGAGCGGCAGGCGCCGCCCGCGAACATCGCTTAGCGGGCCGGCAAATAACTGTCCCAGTGAAAGGCCGAGCAGGCAGGCCGTCAAGCTGAACTGGGCCGAAGAGGTGCTGGTGTGCAGATCGGTGGCCAACGCGGGCAAGGAAGGCAAGTACATGTCAAGGGAGAGCGGCCCAAAGGCAGAGAGCGCGCCCAATACAACAGCCATCAATACCCGGCTTGTTCGCACAGGTCGCTGTTGGGATACTGCATCAATACTACTGTTCATGATTGAGCTTTCCACTCTTTCGTAATGAATTGACATCCTAACATGAATGTTGCAAGTATTGCGATCATGTGATTTTGCGCGTTTAAGCACGCTGTACTCGCTTATGCGGGCTCATTTACTCATTGTAACAGAAATGTTAAATAGAAGATAAGAGGCAGACGACGATGAAACTGCCGTTAACAGGATTTTTCTGAGATGAACCTATCCAAACAAGACGAAAGGTGAAACTTGATGAAGAGAGTCCAAAAATGGCTGCCGTTATGCTGGATGATACTTATACCGATCTTCAATCTGTTTTATCTCCTCTTGAATAACGACAATCGGGGAGTAAACAGTCTCGTTACCGATCTGGATCACATGATTCCTTTTGTAAAAGGATTTATCATTCCATACTTGGGATGGTACGCGTTTATTTTCCTCACGCTATGCTATTTTTTTGTGAAGGAGCCCAGGTTGTACTACAAGACACTCATTTCCCTGTTGATCGGCTTATGTGTCTGCTATGTCGTATACTTCTTTTTCCAAACGACGGTGCAGCGGCCGTCCTTATCTGAAGGGGATTGGCTGAGCCGCTTGGTCATGTTTGTCTACAGCATCGATCAACCATACAACTGTTTCCCCAGCATTCACTGTTTTACGAGTTTTTTGATGATGAGCGCCATTAACAGCAGTGCGATAAAAAACAAGTACAATCTGATCACGATTAATGGTTCAGGCAGCCTGATCATCTTATCGACGCTGCTCGTCAAGCAGCATGTGGTGCTCGACGCATTGTCTGCTGTTCTGCTGGCACATATCGTATTTGCGGTAAATTCGTATGTGGAAAGAAGGTTGGTTATCCAATGGAAAAAGAGACGTTCCTTATCGTGGACGATGAAATAGGGATGTGCGGACTGACGTTCAAAAAGGCAGGGGAGAGAAGGAAAGCTCACCCCCGCTGAATTTTATTTTACCGAATGGGAATTGCCGGCTGAAAACAGCTTTTTATTTTTAATTTGGGACGAGTCTGATGTAACGAAAGCAGGACTATTTTCGTTATAACTGGTAGTAGCGAATGCAAGGACCAAGGATTTGGTTTGATTTAGGTCCTTTGGGAGGGGGCAAAAACAGGACAAGCATTCGGATGCGTAACGATATGTGTAACCGGGAGGGTAACGTACTGTTTAACCAGTAGAAAAAGTATGAAAAGTTACTTACAAAGACCTATTTCAATTACTGTGACAGCAATACTAGCCATTGTACTCGTGTATTTTCTCACAGTAGGTTTCAGCGGAGAGAAAAAAACGAATGCTGACAGCCAGCTTATCGTGTTGATGTACCATCATATTGATCCGAAAACATCCGATGCCACCATTACACCAGAGCAATTTAAAAGCCACCTGCAGGCCTTGCACGACAATGGGTATAATGTCGTAAGCATGGACAAAGTCCTCAGCTTTAGCCGGATCAAAAAAAATCTGCCCAAAAAGTCCGTACTGATTACGTTTGACGACGGGTATGAGAGTTTTTACAAGTATGCTTACCCGTTGTTAAAAGAATACAATATGGTAGCTACGAACTTTATCGTCGTTGATTCGACCGACCACCCGTCACCGCAAGCGATCCCGCATCTGACATGGGATGAAATGCGAGAGATGAAGCAGAACGGAATGAGTTTTTATTCTCATACATACGATCAGCACAAACTGGCCGAAGTGGATCAAGGCGGTACGAAAAAGCCTATGCTGGCATACCATCTGTACGTAAAGGACCGGTCTTCGGCGGAAACAAACGAAGAGTATAAAAACAGGATAAAGACAGACTTGTCGCTTGCCGAAAAGCGCCTGCAGGAAGAGTTGGGCGAACAACCTCATTTGTTGGCTTTTCCATATGGAGCTTACAATCAGACGGTCATAGATATCAGCAAAGAGTTGGGAATCGAAAAAACGTTTGCAACAACAGAAGGCTTAAACAATCTCGATGATTACGTTTATCATCGCGTCAATGCAGGCTCACCGTACATTTCAGCCAATGCCTTGATGGCAAAGCTGAAAAAACTGCAGGAAACCCTGTAACGGGATTCCGCTGACAGCTGACAGCCGATACAATCCCCTCCAGTGAGACGGTCATAAGAGACCGGACAGTTCCCTGGAGGGGGTTTATCTTTTCAATGGGCGGGTAGTCACGACAAATTATAAGACTATTATCACTATTCTATCAATTATCTCCATACTATAATGATTCATATACATAGACCTCAGGCACAACTACTTCAATCATGGGAGGTAATTCGGGTGAAAAAAACACATGCACTGCTCTCCGCAACTCTTCTCGCATCTTTCCGCGTCAGTTGTCTTTGCAGAGCCGCAAACGACTCCGAATGGACCCTGGGTTCAAGATGAGCAGAATCTCTCCTTTTCAAGCTTTATGACAAATGAACAACTGTACAAAGAACTGCAGAAAATCGAACATGCCTCAAAGGGAAAAATGACACTTGAAGTTGCAGGTACGTCTAATGACGGATATCCCCTCTATGTGGAAAAATTTGGAGAAAATGACCCGAAGAAGAAGCGTGTGCTTATTACCAGCCAGATTCACGGCAACGAACCTCTCACAACGGAAGCGGTTGTGGAACTCATGCAGAAGCTGTCCACAGGCGGCAATGAGGTGAGCAAGATACTGGACGAGGTCACCATCTGGTTTATGCCGCGGATCAATCCGGATGGTACGATGAATCAATACGAAGGCAAGCAGTATCCGACCAGATATACACATCAAACCTGGGACCCTGTTTCATTCGGGCTGCCTGAGGGAACAAAAGCGCCTTGGTACTATAACAGCGATGGCAGCGAAAGAGCTCAGAACAACAATGGCTGGGTGGTATACGGCATTCCCGGTTTTGATCAAAACAGGGATTACAACCCCAATTTGGATTTCAAGGTAGAGGATTTTGATCCAGAGACGATTGCTTCATTCCTAAATTCCCGCGACAATAACAGCAACGTGGGAGGTTTGTTTGTAACTCCTGAAGCGAGAGCGGTTACCAAGGTATTTAAGGAGCTTCGTCCGGATGTCTATCTCGATCTCCATCACCGCGGGTTCAACCGATTGTCCGAAGAAGACAGCCGTTCCGTTTCCATCCAGGTGGCAGCGGTAGTGGCCGATCCGTACACGGATCCGTTTACCGGCAAACAGTATTAAGTGGATCCGGATGTACTGAAGTTGGCCAAGCAGGTCAATGCGGTTGGCTACCAAGCGATTCAAAAAGGTTCCTCTTCCTTTGGCGCGATTCAAAAATACCCGGATGTCAACCTGCCTGGAACCGCCCTGGGCGCATTCGCGTTAAATGATACAGCGATCATGCTGATCGAAGTAAAAGGGCAGACCCAAACCCTGGGGCAGAAGCAAAATGGCATGTTTAAGCAAACAGTAACAGTGCCGGTTTACGAGATCCTAAAATCGCTGGCCGACGGCTCCATTGAAAACGTGGACACCAAAGTTTACGACGATATTCCGAAATCGGCGAACAGCATCAGAAAGCCTGTTCACGGCTTCGAGGAGGACGATCTCTTTTAATTTGCCCCTTGTAAAACAGCCATCCTCTTCGTCGCATTTGCGGCGAAGAGGATATTTTTCGACACAAAAGGGTATTACCTGTTCAGCTCTTCCACACTGTAAAGGGGTCCCTGCCCTTTGCGTCCGTTTTGACATGTTTTAACTGGATGTCGCGCTGGTGCTTGGGAAGCGCCAATTGATCGTAAAAGTACCGGGTGCCAAGCCCGGTTGCCGCCTCTTCCTCTGCCGTGTAGGCGTAATATACTTCTTTCAGGTTGGACAAATAGATGGCGCTTAGGCACATCGGGCGACCGAGCCTTTTTGCTTCATTACCTCAAGTAAATTCCAATTGGCTTCCAATAAAATAAGCGATGAGCAAATGAAACACTGCCCGCTGATACTGCCCTGCACGGAAGGTCTGGGTGTATCTGGCTAAAAGATCACTATTTGTCAAAAGCTGCGCAAAACTTTATTGATGTTTTGCGGCAGCATGACAACGCCTGAAATTCCCTGGTAAAGAAAACAGGAACTTTAGAATCATTGGAGAATATTAGCAAATATTTTCAGAAGAGTTTTTCCAGAAAAGACAGACACGGACGGGAGGGAAAAGTATGGCAGAGGGATTGGATCTATGGATAGAGCGCGATGTCCGCGTTCCGATGCGGGACGGGATCACGCTGTCTGCCGATATTTATCGCCCGAGAACACCGGGGCGCTATCCGGCGATTGTCGTTCGGACACCTTACATCAAGACGACAAAAGAGATTCATCAGAACGGAACCCACTACGCTTCGCACGGCTACGCGGTCGTCTGCATGGACGTGCGGGGGCGGGGAGATTCAGACGGAGAATTCGTGCCGTATCGCAACGAAGCGGCAGACGGGTACGACAGTATTGAATGGGCAGCCGCACAGCCGTGGTGCACAGGTGATGTCGGAACGATGGGAGGATCGTATCTGGGGCGGATCCAGTGGCTTACGGCATTGACGCAGCCGCCTCATCTGAAGACGATGATCTGTTCGGTTTCCCCTTCAGACCCGTTCGTCGAGTGGCCAACCGGTGTACCTACTCCCCATCATTTGTGCTGGCTGTACATGACGAGCGGCAGGGTGATGCAAAATGTGGATGTTGTCGATTGGGAATCAATTTATTGGCATTTGCCTCTCGCCACTATGGATGAGCTGACCGGGCGCCGTTTAACGGCTTGGAAGGAAGAGATGGAGCATCCCTATTTGGACGACTGGTGGAAGGAGATTTGTTATCAAACCAGATTTGACCAAATCGATCTCCCGGTCCTGCACATCTCCGGATGGTATGACGATGAACAGGTCGGTACTCCGTTGAATTACATGGGCATGACCCAGCGGGCAGCCAGCGAGCAGGCCAGACGGAACCAAAAGCTGCTGATGGGTCCCTGGCCGCATCAGATCAATGCATCCTCCAAACTAGGCGAGCTGGATTTCGGCCCGGATTCCGTTATCGATTTAAAAGGGTATCAACTGCGCTGGTTTGATTACTGGCTGAAAGGGGTGGAAAACGGAATCATGCAGGAGCCGCCGGTTCGTTTGTTCGTCATGGGCGAAAATAAATGGCGTGACGAACAGGAATGGCCGCTCGCCAGGACGAACTGGACCAAATATTACTTGCACAGCCTGGGGCGGGCCAACAGCCGCTTTGGAGATGGCTGGCTGTCGCCGCAGCCTCCCCATGCCGCCGGAGTAGAGGAAGCGGGATGGGACCAGTTTTTATATGATCCCAGGGATCCGGTGCCGTTTATTACGGAGGCGACATCCTCACAGATCGGCGGCCCGGATGATTACTCGGTGATTGAGCAGCGTGACGACGTGCTGGTATACACCACAGAGCCGTTGACAGAAGATGTGGAAGTGACCGGACCGATCAAGATGGAGCTGTTCGCTTCCTCCAGTGCGACTGATACCGACTTTACGGTAAAGCTCTTGGACGTCTGGGAAAACGGCTTTGCCCAAAGACTGACCGATGGAATGGTCAGGGCGAGGTTTCGGGAGGGGCTGGAGAACCCGTCACTGATCGAACCGGGAAACATCTACCGGTATGAGGTTGACTGCTGGAACACTTCCCATGTGTTTTTAAAAGGGCACAGCATCCGTGTGGAAGTCTCCTCCAGCGCCTTCCCCAAGTATGACCGCAACTTGAATACGGGGGCTCCATTGGGGCAAACAGAAAAAATGCTGGTTGCAGAGCAGACTGTCTACCACGATCCCGAATACCCCTCGGCCATTCTTTTGCCGGTCATTGCGCGGTAGCAGGGAAGGGGAAAGGTCAAGTTTACCGGAACTGGTGGGGTTTGTCCCTTGCAGTTTTACGTTTTAATGTGTTATGCTTACTTAGCAACCCTTTAACTGTGGTTGTCTTACAACGGTTATAAATTTTGCCGTGCTAGATGGGGAGGTTGCGGTGCCCTGTAACCTGCAATCCGCAATAGCAGGATTGAATTCCTATTAGAGGTATGCTTATGTGAGGCTGCCTTATGACAGGCGGCGTTGAAGATTGGGTCCTGCGCAACGTGAACCCATGAACCTGGTCAGGTCCGGAAGGAAGCAGCCATAAGTGGAATTTCGCGTGTGCCGCAGGGGTGCCTGGTTTGAGCCGACTTCATAAGTAACGCTTGGATAAGTATTATCGAAGATAGGTGCACGGCATCCTACATAGACAGCATGAAGTGATGTTCTGTTCCACGACAGTTCATCACTTTTTTGTTATTTTTTGTCGATGAATAGCGAAAGGTTTTTTCATAAAAGCGAATACTTACAGCAGGTCATCTTTATCCTCTGACGAATAGGGAAAATGTGTCTCTCTATTTAGACGCAGAGGGTGAGGGGGGGCAGCTGGGTGAAGACGAAATTTTCATTTAATCTTTTTGGCTCATTTAGAAAAATGGAACAGTTCATGCAACAACTTCCTTATGCCGTTCTCTTATCTGACCAATCTGGTCGCATCATCGAATGCAATGAAGCGCTCTTGCGTGTAACGGGCTACACCCGCCAGGAGATCGTCGGTCACCACATAAATGTGATTATTCCCTGTCAAGGAACGATGGAACAACTGTACCGTGAGTGGACGAACAAGGAGGACCTGTGGGAATCGCCTGCGGAGGTAGAATGGCTTGACAAGTCGGGCAAGACAGGCAGGACCAATGTGATGGTGTTGGTGCAGGATGCGGAGGACCCGCTTTACCTCGTCCATTTGGTTAATTTGGCGAAAGATTCAAATGATTCCCTCCCACAGCGATTGGTTACACAATTGGCGTCCGACATTTACCTGGGTATCGTTGTGCTTGATCGAGCGGCGAAAATCATCGAAATCAGCCAGATGGCCTGCAGGCTGCTGGGAGTGGAGCGGTTCCATGTATTGAACCAGCACATCGACAAAGCGTTTGAAGGCATCCCTGAGGAACATCGACTGATTAAGCGGGAGCTGCTTAAAGGAATAAAGCTGCAGAATAAAGCGATGTCTTGGACAAACAACAGCCAGCGGTACGAACTGTTGGTCAATTCCAATACCCTGCACGATGAAGCGGGCCGCATTGTAGGCGCTTACGTCTTGTTTAAGGATGTTACCAATTTGCGTTCTTTTGAACAGAAAATCGAGCGGAGCGACCGCCTGGCCATGATCGGCCAGATCGCCGCCGGGACGGCTCATGAAATCCGCAATCCGCTTACCTCCATCAAAGGATTTTTACAGTTGTTTCTGCAGTCCTTTGGGGAAAGCGGCATGGAGCGGGAGCGAACCTATACGGAGATTATGCTGACGGAGATCAACCGCATCAATTCGCTTGTCAGCGAGTTTCTTCTGCTGAGCAAACAACGCGATGTCCAGTACCAGATCGTAGATTTGAACACCGTATTTGAAGAAATATTGCCGATCGTAAACAGTGAAGCGCTGTTGCATGGAATCGATGTCCAGTACTTGCCTGCGGGCCAGCTGCCGATGGTAGTTGGAGACACCGAACTTTTAAAGCAGGTGTTTTTAAATATCTGCAAGAACGGAATTGAGGCGATGGAAAAAGAAGGGGTTTTGAGCATTTCCCATCACCTTGACGTAGAAGGGGATAAGATCAGCATTGACATTCACGACACAGGTCCAGGGATTCCGGCGTACGTAATCGACAAGATTTTTGATCCATTTTTTACGACGAAAGAAGAGGGAACAGGGTTGGGCTTATCTGTCTGTCAAAAGATCATCCACGATTTGGGAGGTCAAATTCGAGTATCTTCAAAAGGGTATGGTACAAGCTTTCACATTTTGCTGCCGTATATCTGATGCTGCCCCTGCTGCCAAGCAAGGGGGGCTTTTTTTACGCCCGCGGATTGATTTTGGAAAAGCGCCCGGCAATGTAGTATAATAGACAGGATTAAATGAGTGCGGAACATGGGGAGTGGCATGGATGGCTTACACAGCGCTGTATCGCGTATGGAGACCACAAACCTTTGGCGATATCGTCGGACAGGCTCACGTCACCAGGGCGCTGCGCAACGCAGTACGCGAGGGACGCCTTTCCCATGCGTATTTGTTCAACGGCCCGCGGGGGACGGGGAAGACCAGTGCCGCGAAAATCATGGCCAAGGCTGTCAACTGCCAGCAGCCTGTAGAGGGTGAACCATGTAACCGGTGCAAGTCATGTGAGGCGATTTCTTCCGGATTGGTTACGGACGTACTGGAGATAGACGCCGCTTCCAACCGCGGGGTGGAAGAGATCCGCGATATCCGCGAAAGAGTGAAGTTTGCTCCAAGCGATGTCTCGTATAAGGTGTATATTATCGATGAAGTGCATATGCTGACCACGGAGGCATTTAACGCCCTGTTAAAAACGTTGGAGGAACCGCCCCCGCACGTCTTGTTTATCTTGGCGACGACAGAACCGCACAAGCTGCCGGCAACGATTATCTCCCGCTGCCAGCGCTTCGATTTTCACCGCATCCCGCTGGGCGAGATCGTCGGCCGTTTGCGCCAGATTTGCGAGGCCCAGCAAGTAGAGGCCGAGGATCAGGCGCTGCAGCTTGTAGCCAAAGTGGCCGAGGGCGGAATGCGCGATGCGCTCAGTCTGCTCGATCAGGCGATCAGCTTTGGCGGCGGGGCGGTTAAAGCGGCAGATATTTTGCAAATTACCGGTGCGGTCTCGCAAACGTATTTTTCAACGCTTGCCAAATTCATTATCGAGGGCAATGTCACCGCGGTGATGGAACAGTTTGACCAGATCATGGTACAGGGTAAAGACCCCGAACAGTTTTTGCACGATTTCTTATACTATTATCGCGATATGCTGCTGTTGAAGACAGCGCCAAGGCTTCAGGAGATCGTGGAGCGGACGTTGATTGACGAGGAATTTGCCCAGGTGGCGGAGCGATACGAACTGCCGGTTTTATATCCGGTCATCGAATCCTTGAACCAGTCCTTGTCGCAGTTGAAATGGTCTACGTACGCCCGGGTGCTGACGGAATTGACACTGGTGAAGCTGTGTCAGATCGCGGGCAGCGGCGCGTCTGGTACACAGGCTGAGGCTGCTCCGGCTCGGGCCACATCTGCAGAGGATCTCGTCAGGCTGGAGCAGCGGATCCGCAGCCTGGAGGAAAAGCTGGCCCGGGGAGTGCAGCAGAACGTCACCGGAGCCCGCCCCCAAGAGGAAGGGCGTCCGCCTGCCCGCCGGCAGGCCGCATCCGCGGCTGGACGGCCGATGGTGCAAATCGGCAAGCTGCGGGAAATCGCGCGTCAGGTCGACGTCGCGCTTACCCAGCGCGTTCGCGGTATGTGGGGGCAGATTTTGGCCGAGTTGAAAAAAGTCAAAATTCAGCACCACGCCTGGTTGGTCAGCGGCCAACCGGCAGCGGCCAGCAGCGAGGTAATGGTCGTTACCTTCAAGAGCTCCATTCACTGCGAAAAGACGATGGAGCCGGAGTTAAAGGGGATCGTGGAACGCATCATTCGCGAAGTGTGCGGCACTCCGCTGCAGCTGCTTTCTGTCATGGAAGAGCAGTGGCAGGAAGCGGAGGCGGCCAGCGCGGGGAAACAGGATACGGGCAAGCAAGAAGATCCGTTCATCGCCGAGGCGTTAAAGCTCGTCGGCGAAGAGCTGTTGGAAGTGAAAGATTGATCATATGAGGAGGGTATACAGATGAAAAATATGCAGCAAATGATGAAACAGGTACAAAAGATGCAGGCGGAAATGCAAAAGACACAGGAGGCGCTGAAGGAAAAGATCGTGGAAGGGTCGGCAGGCGGCGGGGTCGTAACGGTCAAGGCCAACGGCCATAAGCAAATCGTCGATATCGCCATTAAGCCGGAAGCAATCGACCCAGACGATGTGGAAATGCTGCAGGACCTGGTGTTGACGGCGGTAAATGACGCGCTGCGCAATGTAGATGAACTTGTCGGCAAAGAAATGGGCCGCTTTACCGGTGGGTTAAACATACCTGGTCTGTTCTAGGCAAGGGAGCACAGAGAGATGTTTTATCCTGAGCCGATATCCAAGTTAATTGAAGGATTTATGAAATTGCCAGGCATCGGTCCAAAAACGGCGGGCCGCCTGGCGTTTTTTGTACTGAGCATGAAAGAAGATGACGTGCTTGATTTGGCCAAGGCCCTGGTCAACGCGAAACGCCAGCTTCATTACTGTTCTGTTTGCAACAACATCACGGATGTCGATCCGTGTCACATATGCCGGGACAAGCGGCGTGACGGATCGGTGATTTGCGTGGTGCAGGATCCAAAAGACGTCGTCGCAATGGAAAAAACCCGCGAGTTTGAGGGCTATTACCATGTGCTTCACGGCGCGATATCGCCGATCGACGGCATCGGGCCGGAGGATATCCGGATTCCGGATTTGTTGAAGCGGCTGGGGGATGAGCAGGTGAAGGAGGTCATTCTCGCTACCAATCCCAATATCGAGGGAGAAGCGACCGCCATGTACATTTCCCGGTTAATCAAGCCATCCGGAATCCGGGTGACCAGGATCGCCCACGGTTTGCCGGTCGGCGGAGACCTTGAATACGCCGATGAAGTTACCCTGACTAAAGCGCTGGAAGGACGGCGAGAATTATAGAGAAGAAAAAGACAGGATTGTCCTGTCTTTTTTTCCGCATGGGAAAGGTTAACGTTCCTATCGGCATAACGAAGTCTCTGCCTCCGCATCTGGCATAGGCTTCGGTAAAGACAACCGCTAAAGAAGGAGCAGCTTCTTCGAGAGGGCTTCGATAGAAGTTTTTTTTAATATTTGGGACGAAGAAACATAGATTTAGAGTAGGAGTGTAGCACATGTTACTTGAATCAGGTTTTTTTCCCGAGCAAAAGGCCCGCTTGAAAAAATCGAAGACGTGGGCGGTGCTTCTCAGCATCTGCTACTTTCTGCAGATCTTCTGTCAATTCGCGACGATCCGCTTCTCTCTGGATGAAAACGGGAGGTGGGTGGCTGCGACGGAAGCGGAGCCGACGCCGTGGATCAGCCTTTTCTTGATGGGAACGATCCTCTTTAGTCTCCTGCTCGGCATCGGTTTTGTCGCCGCCTTCCTCTACGATCGATCCCGGCTCGGCTGGGGAATCGGGCTGCCTGTTGTTACCGGGATGGATGTGCTGCATGCGATCGCCTGGCTGCAGATTCTAAACAACTTGATGCTGCTCTTCTACGCCTTTTCTTACAGTTATCCGCTGTTTCAGCAAGGAACGGTCGGGAGCCTGATAGAATCAGCTTCGCTGCAGTGGTTTATTCTGTTGATCGCCGGATGCATGTTTTACCGGCGGAAAGCGGCACTGGGACTGACGCGGGTGCCCAAACCGGGACGCATGCTGCTTACCGTCATCGTCGTCTTTGTATGTATACTGCTTTTTCTCGACCTGGTTTTGACAAAGCCGATTGCCGACTTGTTTAACCTTGCGCTGACATCCGAGCGGGAGGAAGGGATCCAGGGCGAGATCGCCCAAGCCAAGGCGAACAACTGGATGACCGCGCTGCTGCCTTTTGTGATCATCGGCGTGGCCGTGCCTTTTGCCGAGGAGATTTTTTTTCGCGGCATCATTCAGACGTACTTGGTAAGGCGCTGGGGCGCTGTCTGGGGCATTTTGCTCTCCAGCTTCTGGTTTGCACTCGTGCATGTCGATGTAGCGCTGTTTCCGCCGCTGTTCGCAATTGGTCTGGCGCTGGGAATCATCAGGCATCGCTTTCAATCGATCTGGGGTTCAGTGATACTGCACAGTTTAAACAATACCGCAAGCGTCTTTTTCTACTTTTTGTAAGGGGTGAGGTGTCGTGGTCACTTGGTTTTCCAAAAAGAGGGTTTCCCAGCCGGAAAAAAGCGAATGGGGAAATCTGCAGGACGCGGTAGAACAGGCAAAAAAACAGTGGCAAATGGCAGAACACGCGATGAGAAACTCGGAGGAAGAGGAGGAAATCGACGATGCGATCTACTATCTGCTGTTAACGGAGAAGCGCTATATGTATTTATTAGACAGAGCCCGCACAGAGTATTCTTATAGTGGGCGGCAGGGGGGAGAAGCATGACGATTGGGTGGATCATTGCCATTGTCATTGTGGGTTTGCTGATAGTGGTTGCAGCCAGCCATTCGATGGCAGGGCCCCTCAGATGGATTGGACTGGCAGCGTTAAACGCAGTCATTGGCGCTGTCCTGTTGTTCTTCGGCAATCTCATTGGCGAGATCGTCGGCTTTCATGTGCCGATTAATCCCGTTACCGCCTTGCTGGCAGGCTTTCTGCGGGTGCCGGGACTGCTCGCGCTGGTCGCGATCAAGATGTACATCGTGTGAAACCAACAGGAGGGAGGCAGCGGAACCTGTGCATGGCGACGAGCTTACGCTGATCTATCACGGTGAACCAAACAGCAGCTTTGCTGAGCTAAAGAGGCGGGGCTTCCACCTGTTGTCCAGCGATGAGGCTGTCCGGGCAGGGGACTTACAGATAGATGGACACCTGCTTCTGCAAGAGGCAGATGCCTATAAGGTATGCCGTCTTCCCGTTCACAGCGATAACCGATCGCTCGTCCTCCTGTACGGCGACCGGGTCAGGCACGACCTGGCCGATCGGATGAACGATTTGGATGGCTTTCCGTATGAATCGGTACGCCTGTTGTTGTTTGAGCATGACAACCGGGCCGTCATCGGCGGGACGGCGGGGAGTGTCTGGGTCGATCGCCTGCGGCGGCTACTGGCCCGCCAAGGCCTGATTTCTCTGGTGTGCCGCGGGGTGGAGGTGGATGAAATCGCTCGTCATCTGCCGGTTTATCTCGAGTGGAAGCATCGTTTTTACCAGTTGATGGGTGCGGAATGCGACCGCTCGGGTGCCAGGCTGTCGGTAGTGGCCCAGGCACTTGGAATGGACAAGCGGGTGGGGCAAGGATGGCTTATGCCGTTAAACCGGCTGCCGATGGGCTGCGTTGTGCAGGAGACAGAAAACTGGCTGCACCAACAGTGGCAGCTCGTACAGCAAAAAACGAACATAGAGGTGCTCGCCTTTTGGGGGCAGCCCTCCCCTTCATTGGCCAAACTTCTGGATATCACACAAGGAAAGCAGGTGAGGCTGTACAGCCCTGCCGGAGTCGCGAAGACGAACGTTGCCGGCAGCGGCTGGGAGTTTTTCGACAGCCCGCTTGAAACGCTGCTGCAGGCTGATGTATTGCTGATTACCGATGCCGATCAGCGGATACGCGAAGCAGCGCTGGAGGAAATCACCAGGAGGATGCGTTCTCCAATCGTGCTTGACGCTTGTTCCTGCTACCCCCTTGCGGAGGCGGAGGCAGCGGGGCTGGCCTATCGAACATATGGCCAAAACACGAACATTTGGAATGGAGCTGCTTATAATAGGGTATAATGGTTGGTAGTTCAAGGAAAAAGGTGGGCATGACAATGGATAGACCCCTCCAGCGTTGCATTGTCTGCGGGGAGGAACGGACGGTAGGCATTGCCATCTGGGATCAGTTCATCTGCCACCCGTGTGAGCAAGAGATGGTCAAAACGGATGTACAGGACGAAAAATACCCTTTCTTCATTAAGCAAATGAGACGTATTTGGTTAAAGGAGAACGCGTAAATCCCTAAATCAAAGCGACGCTACCCAAAAGCGGCATCCGCGAAAAAGCTGGTGCCCTTTTTGCATTCACAAGCCAAACCGTGTCCCTGCATGGTACAATACATGTATCAGGATTACGTAAGGGATGTGGATCGGATGCTTCAGAATCATTACTCCTTCTGGGAACGGCAAAAACGCGTTCCGCTGTTCGAGGCGTTAATCCGGCATGCAATGCGGGAGCCGCATCCGTTTCACGTACCCGGCCACAAGATGGGCAGAAGCTTTGACTGCGGGGGCAGGGATTGGTATGGTTCCATTCTGCCGCTGGATTTGACCGAATTGAACGGCCTGGACGATCTGCATCAGCCCGATGGCGCCATTCGGGAGGCCCAGGCTTTGGCGGCCGAAGCGTACGGCGCCGAAGAGACCAGATTTCTCGTCGGGGGCAGCACAGCGGGCAATATCGCCTTGATCCTGGCTGTCTGCAGGCCGGGGGAAAAAATCATTGTCCAGCGAAATTGCCATAAATCCGTCTACAACGGAATTTTGCTGGCGAGGGCCCATCCGGTTTTTGTCGTTCCGGCCGTAGACCCGGTTACAGGGGCAGCGGTCGGTCTGCGGCGCGAGGACGTGGAGCGGACGCTGATGGAGCACCCCGATGCCAAAGCGGTGTTCATCACCAATCCAACTTATTACGGAATGGGCATCGACCTGAAGAAGCTGGCTTCGACTGTCCATCGCTTTGGGGTACCGCTCTTGGTGGATGAGGCCCACGGCAGTCATTACGGTTTTCACCCCGACTTGCCTGCATCTGCCATGCAGTCAGGGGCGGATGCTGCCGTACAGTCAACGCATAAAATGTCGACTGCGATGACGATGTCCTCCATGCTGCACGTGCAAGGCAATCGCTTGAATCGGGATCGCCTGTTTCGCATACTGGCGATGATACAGTCATCAAGCCCCTCATATCCGTTGATGGCTTCACTTGACCTGGCGCGCCGTCATATGGTGGTAGCAGGGAGAAAAGAAATGGATCAGGTGCTGCCCTGTTTGCAGCAATTTCGCGAACGGGTATCAACCCTCTCCTGGGTAACCCTGCCCGCCGTCACTGAAGAAAGCGTGTATGCCACGCTGGATCCGTTTAAACTGATGCTGTGTTTCAGGACAAGGGCCATCACAGGATTCCAATTGCAAGGAGAGTTGGAAGCGCAGGGGATTTTTCCTGAATTGGCTGAATTAGGTCATGTCCTGCTGGCTGCGTCAACAGGAACTTTAGCAGAGGATGTCGAATTGGTATGGAATACCCTGCATGCCCGATCTCCGCTATATGATGATGGGGCAAAAAACGCCTCTGCTGCCGGGATGCTGGCATCCCATTTCACCCGCGAGCAGGCGATGCCGATGTACGAGGCGGCCGATGCGGACGCACAGTCTGTGCCGTTGAGCGAGGCGATCGGCGCGGTTGCCGCAGAAATGGTGATCCCGTACCCGCCTGGCATTCCGCTGCTCGTACCGGGAGAGCGGATTGACCAGCAGGCGATCAGCTTATTGCAAAAGCTGAAGGAGAGCGGAACGCGGTTCCACGGGGTAAAAGATCCACAATTGAACGAGATCCAAATCGTACTGGGGAGGAACCGTTGGTGAGCGGTTTGTTCATAACCTTTGAAGGACCGGACGGAGCGGGAAAGACAACACAGGTGCACAACCTTGCAGAGGTTATGCAGAGCAAAGGCTACGACGTGCTTGTGACACGCGAACCGGGCGGTACCGACATTGGAGATAAAATCAGAGAACTTGTGCTAAACCCGAAGCACAAGGAGATGTTCGATCATACGGAAGTGCTGTTGTATGCGGCTTCCCGAGCCCAACACGTCAAAGAAAAAATCATGCCCGCCCTGCAAAGCGGGAAGATCGTCATTTGTGACCGCTTTGTTGACGCGAGCATTGCTTACCAGGGGTACGGACTGGGCTTTCCGATCGAGACCGTTGAATCCATCAACCGATTTGCCACTGCCGGACTTGTTCCGGATCGCACGTACATGCTTGACCTTTCTGTGCAAGAGGCGCAGGTTCGTCTGAGACAACGGGAGGGGCTGGATCGGATTGAACGAAGGGGAGCTGACTACCACGAGCGGGTGCGTGCGGGATTTGCCGAGATCGCCAAACGGCATCCGGAACGCGTTCGCGTGGTTGCGGCCAATCGGCCGATTGAGCAGGTTTCCCAGGAGATTGCCCGCGATATGTTAAATTGGCTTCACCGCCTAACATAAAACCAAGTAGAAAGGATGGGATACGATGAAAATGGTAATCGCCGTTGTGCAGGATAAGGATAGTGGGCGCCTGTCACAATTACTGGTTAAAAAAGGGTTCCGGGCGACGAAATTGGCGAGTACAGGCGGCTTTTTGCGGGCCGGCAATACGACTTTTCTCATCGGTACCGCGGATGAGAACGTACCGGAAGTGATTGAGTTGATTCGCCAAAGCTGTAAATCCCGTCAACAGATGGTGACCCCCGTATCCCCGCTGGGAAGCGCTGTGGATTCCTTTCTGCCGTATCCCTTGGAAGTGCAGGTGGGAGGAGCCGCCGTATTCGTGCTTGATGTAGAGCAATTCCATTCGTTTTAAAAACACGAAATGAGAACGGGGTGTGGAGATGAAAATCGGCGAGGGATTGCGTGCGCCGCTCGGCGTAACCAAAGGAGCAGATGCAAGAAAAAACCTGCAAACAGACCGTGCACGGTTTGGAGACATACTCAAAAACGAAGGGCAGCGGCTGTCGGATGAACGCTTGACGACGCTGTTAAACGAAATTGACAAGCAGGGCCAAATCCTCGCCCGCTCCCGTTCTGTACACGATTTTTACGCGTACAAAAACATGGTAAAACGCTTTATGGAAGAAGCGGTCCGGTTTGGGGTGGCGCTTTCGGACCGGCGCAGCACCAATCGGCGCGGCCGAAGCCGATTGTACAAGATTCTGAAGGAAGTTGATTCGCGGTTGACTCAGTTGGCCGACGACCTGCTTGCCGAGCAGGCGCCGATGATCGATCTGTTGGCGCGAATCGGTGAAATTCGCGGGATGTTGATTAATCTGTACTTTTAGGTGGATGTCATGAGTTGGGAGAAATTTACTGAGCAGCCGCGTGTCGCGGAGATATTGTCCCGGAGCTTGCGCCATGACCGCCTGGCCCATGCTTACCTGTTTACCGGACCAAGAGGCGTCGGGAAAAAGCAAATGGCGATTCATCTGACGAAATCCCTGTTGTGTACCCGATTCGAGGCGGATGCCTGTGATGAATGCCTCAACTGCCGCCGGATCAACTCCGGCAACCATCCGGATGTGTATACGATATCTCCCGAGGGAGAGTCGATTAAAATCGATCAGGTGCGGTCTCTGCAAAAAGAGATGACGATGCGTTCGTTGGAGTCCCCGCACAAGGTGTACATTTTGGAGCACATCGACAAGATGACGTTGCAGGCGGCCAACAGCCTGTTGAAGTTTCTCGAGGAGCCTCCCGCCGGCGTGATCGCGCTGCTGCTGACAGAAAACAGCCACGCGATTTTGCCGACGATCGTCTCCCGGTGCCAGGTGATCCCGTTTTCACCTCTCTCGGCCAGCGAGCTGGTTCGCCGGCTTGCCGCGGAAGGCATTCCGGCAGGGGTGGCCAGTGTCGCTTCCCAAATTACGTCGCATTTGGATGAAGCCAGGGAAATAAGCCAGTCAGATGGATTTGCACAGCTTCGAAGCATAGTGATACAATTGACTAAGGAAATAAAGCAGCGCAGTTCTTCTGCGTTGTTTACCATACACGAACAGTTTTTGAAAAACGATCGATTAAAAGAAGAACTATCACTCTTTTTAGACTTGCTCATCCTTTGGCTGCGGGATATCCTTTATGTGCAAGTAGGCCGGCATGCGCAATTGATTAACAGCGACCAAAGGGATGTGCTTGAGGGACAAGCCCTACAATGGACGCAAGGTGAATTGTTGCACGGGATCGGCCTGACAATGGATACAAGAAGTCGAATAGGACGGAACGCTAATCCGCAGTTGGCGTTGGAGCGGCTAGTTCTTCAACTCCAGGAGGGATTATGAGTGTACGAGGTAGTAGGTGTCCGCTTTAAAAAAGCGGGAAAGATATACTACTTTGACCCTGAGCAACTACCCGTCGACAAAGATAAACACGTGATCGTAGAGACCGCTCGCGGGATTGAATATGGGAAAGTAGTGATTGGCCGCAAAACCGTAAACGATTCGGACGTTGTCCTCCCGTTAAAGAAGGTCATTCGCGTCGCCGACGAAAGCGACGCCGCGCAGGTAGACGAGAACAAGCGGGCTGCCAAAAACGCCTTCAAAATCTGCCAGACAAAGATTCAAGAGCATCAACTGGACATGAAGCTGGTGGATGTCGAGTACACATTTGACCGCAACAAAATCATCTTTTACTTTACGGCGGACGGGCGTGTGGACTTCCGCGAATTGGTGAAGGATCTGGCATCCGTATTTCGCACGCGGATCGAATTGCGGCAAATCGGCGTCAGGGACGAAGCGAAAATGCTGGGAGGGATCGGTCCCTGCGGCCGATTGCTTTGCTGCTCAACCTTTCTCGGCGACTTTGAACCGGTCTCGATCAAAATGGCCAAGGATCAAAGTCTGTCGCTGAATCCAGCTAAAATATCAGGTCTGTGCGGACGACTGATGTGCTGTCTGAAGTACGAAAACGACCTGTACGAAAGCGCAAAAGAAGATTTGCCTGATATTGGGACACCTGTGGTCACACCGATGGGTGAAGGCAAGGTGGTCAGTGTCAACATCCTTGATCGGTACGTACAAGTGGATCTTACAGAGGCGGAACGCGTGATGGAATTTAGCCTCGATGAGATTGTGACAGCGCATATGGCGGCTGAATAAAGGGCTTATGCAGGGCATGGGCAGCGGGATGGGGTGGTTTTGTGGATAAACAACAAATCTTCATAAAGATAGGAAGTATAGAAGAGAGAATTGGTGAATTGTACCAGGAAATCGGGGAACTGAAAGATGTCATTGTCAGCCTGATGGAGGAAAATGGCCAATTGCTTGTTGAAAACCAGCATCTGCGCAACCGACTGACTGCCAAACCGCTAGAACCTGTACCTGCCGCAAAGCCTGCTGTGTTGAAGGAAAGGTTGCCGGAGAGAAAACAGCGAATCGTAGGAGAAGGCTACGATAATCTCGCCCGCTTGTATGCGGAAGGTTTTCACATATGCAATGTTCATTACGGAAGTTTGCGCAAGGAAGGCGACTGCCTGTTCTGCCTATCATTTTTGAACGGTGCTGCTCAAAAATAAAAAAGCGACCTAATCCAATCCGGAATGGGTCGCTTTTCCCCTTACAGAAGGAGTACAAAGCAAATGCCAGAAAGAAACGTTTCGCTTTATGAAACAGAGCGAATTGACGACTTGCTCACCCATAATCTGAGGATCATCCAAAGCCATGAAGTGTTCTGCTTTTCGATGGATGCCGTGTTGCTCAGCCGGTTTGCTTCTTTGCCCAAGCGGGGAAAAGTAATGGACCTGTGCACGGGGAACGGAGCGATTCCGCTCATCATGAGCACGCGCTCCCCGGAGGCTGTGTTCACAGGCCTGGAGATTCAGGAACGGCTGTTTGACATGGCTCGGCGCAGCGTAGCACTCAACGGTTTGGAAGAGCGGATCAAGATCTGCCATGGCGATGTTAAAGAAGCGCCCCAGCTGTTTGGTTACGGACAATTCGACCTGGTAACCTGCAACCCTCCTTACATGCCGGCGGCAAGCGGTGAAACGAACAGCCGCAGCCATTTTGCCATCGCCCGGCACGAAATCCTGCTTACGCTGGAGGATGTCATTCGCGTCAGCAGCCAGCTTGTCAAAAATGGCGGAAAGGTAGCCTTGGTGCACCGGGCCAGTCGGCTGATTGACATCTTGTCCCTGATGCGCCAGTATGGTATCGAGCCGAAGCGGATGCGGCTCGTACACCCCAGGCGCGACGCCGAACCGAACATGGTGCTGATCGAGGGCATGCGCGGCGGAAAACCGGAGCTGCGGATTCAACCGCCGTTGATTGTGTACGAGCAAGGGGAAGAATACTGTGAAGAACTGTACGAAATTTACTTCGGCAAGCGGGATTCCCTCGCATAAAGGCCACTTTGTCTACATCCTGCGCTGCGGGGACGGCTCTCTGTACACGGGCTATACGACCGAACTGCCGCGGCGGATAGCGGAGCATAACGCCGGGAAAGGGGCAAAGTACACGCGCGGCCGCGGTCCGGTGCAGCTCGTCTACATGGAAGAAGGCGCGAGCCGTTCGTGGGGCCAGCAGCGCGAGGAGGAGATCAAGCGGCTGACGCGTGCCAAAAAAGAACGCCTGATTGAAGCGGGAGCCAAGTGTTTGGCGGAAGGGGGCAGGGCGGGAGATGAATGTTCAACAGAGCTTTACCGGTGATGCAGGAGGCGTTTTGTACCTCGTCGCCACGCCTATCGGCAACCTGGATGATATCACGGTCAGATCGCTGTCGACCCTTCGCGAGGCCGACGTCATCGCCTGCGAGGATACGCGCCAGACGCGTAAGCTGCTCGCGCATTTTCAAATTGAGAAACGCACGGTTAGTTATCATGAACACAACAAAGAGGCGAGCGGAGCGGGACTTTTGCAGTGGTTGGCGGAGGGAAAGAAGATCGCTCTTGTAAGTGACGCAGGTCTGCCGGCAATCTCGGATCCGGGGGCGGATCTGGTAAAAGCGGCGGTGGCGGCCGGTTTTGCGGTCGTGCCGGTACCGGGCGCAAATGCGGCGCTGACCGCGTTGATCGCTTCCGGTCTGCCTACGGAACGATTCGTCTTTTGCGGCTTCCTGCCGCGTGACAAGAAGCCGCGTCTGGCAGAACTGCAGCGGGTGAAAAAGTACCAGGAAACCCTGCTCTTTTACGAAGCGCCCCACCGGATTCTGAAAACCCTGGAGGCCATGCGCGAGGTTCTAGGGGACCGGCAAGCTGTCTTGGCCCGGGAGTTGACCAAGCGTTACGAGGAGTTTGTCCGCGGTACGCTGACAGAATTGATCGACTGGCTGGAGGCCGGGGAGATTCGCGGCGAATTTTGCATTGTTGTGCATGGTTGTGATGAAGCTGACGAGACATGCGGGACTGAGCCGGATGCCGCTTGGTGGCAGGAGATGACACTTGCCGAGCATGTCGATCACTACCTGGGCCAAGGGATGACGATGAAAGAGGCGATGAAGCAGACGGCGCAAAAGCGCGGGTTATCAAAGCGCGATGTGTACAACGAGTACCATCGGCAGATTTAGCTGATTTATGGAGTGTGCCTGACAACATGGGATAAAGAGATCACAGACAGAAGAAATGGGGAGAAGAAACGAGATGAAAAAATGGATACCGACGATCCTGGCCTGCCTCATTTTCTTGCCAGGCTACGGTGCAGCGTTCGCAGAAGAGAAACCAAATCCGCCCATAAAGCTTGATGTGGATGAAGACGGAAAAACGGACTTTCTGATAACGGTAGAAGGGTGGTCCCGCTTCACCCCGCCCAAAGTCGAGCAGAAGGAATACCAGCACGCGACCTACACCACGTATACATACGAGGATGAAGGGGGACAAACCAAATTTACCTTGACGTTGGTCAAGACAGCGAAAAACGATGTGCTGTTTTTTGGGAATCAGCAGCAGTCGGAAAAGCCGGTGACGACTTATATGACGGTGCAGATCAACGATCCTTACATCTCCCACCAATACTTGATTCCCGAGGACGGAGAAAATTACAAGGGACAATGGCAGGGGTGGTATTCGGAAGCCAAGTCTGCGCCGATGCCGATCAGACCGGTATACGCGCAAGGCAGCAAGCTGAATGGCCGGATTGGCTCGATTGACCTGTATACGCCGCAGGGAGACACTGTGATTAAACTAGTGGGGAATATTCCGGTTAACCGGATTAAAAATGAGAAGGATACCCGTTATCAGTTCCAACTGCCCGGAAAACAACAGGAGGCGTCGCAAACCTGGGGCATCTTGTCGACCCGCCCGCTGATCCAAAATGCCATACCAGAGGCGGCCAAGCTGGCGCAGCAGATGGATAAAGACACGTTCCGCAAGCTTGGCGTAGACGGTTTGTACGAGACCACGCCGCTTACCTATTTTCCGTCGTCGCCGGATTCCTATTACCGCAATCCGGCCAATATCACCGGACTGCGCCATGTATTTGACTCCAATCAGGCCCAGTACGGCGGCTTGACCTATGCGATGGTAACTCACCTGGCCTATGTGGCGGTGCAGAACCAGAACGAACAGGGCTACTGGGAGACAGCTCCCCGTTCCAACTGGCTCTTTCAAGACTATCAGATCGACAGCCATTACTTCGACAATCGCCGCAATGCCGACAATGCTACCTTTTTACTGCGGTACAATCGGATGTATCCCGATCCGGTTATCCAACAGGCGCTGGAAAAATGGGAATCCTTCCTGTACAAGTACATTGACAAGACCAGTCTGCAGACCGAAAACGGCGGATACCTTTTGTCTGATTATGTCGATGCATCCATGGAGCATGTCTCCCATACGGCGCTAAATCATCACATTGCGATCCTCAACTACCTGTTGGAGAGCAACCTGTATGCGCCAAACGATGAGAAGCGCGAATATATCGACCTGCTGCAGCGAGGCATCGAGGATACGCAGGATTTGTGGATCAAGCCGAACTCGGATTTGTACTACGCCCTGTACCGGGATCTGACACCGCACGCCTACCCCGATTACTACAGCCTGACGCTGGAAGATATGATTCTTACCCAGGCGCTGCTCAGGCAAAATAACTTGCCGGAAAACGAAGCAATAAAAAAATTGATGGACGCCAAACGGAGCTGGATGGATGCACAGCAGGCACAGCAGCGGACCGTAACCAACCAACAGTAATCGAACAAACGAAGAGGCAGCCTGAATGAATCAGGCTGCCTCTTTACTGTTGTCCGAAGCTTAGCGGTTTTGCGAAACAGGCATTTCGGAGATGCAGTCACGGCAAATGATTTTGCCTTTAAAGTAAGTCACTTGGTCAGCGTTGCCGCAGAAAATGCAGGCAGGCTCGTACTTTTTCAGGATAATCCGTTCACCGTCCACGTAGATTTCCAAAGCGTCCTTTTCAGCGATTCCCAGGGTTCGGCGCAATTCAATCGGAATCACTACTCTTCCAAGTTCATCTACTTTTCTTACAATACCTGTTGATTTCATGATAGGTACGTCTCCTCTCTCATAGCAAAAATTGTCCGTTTATTTCTGTCATTTTGATTTTAATCGCCATGATTCGACAAAATCATTGTGTCTTTTATCATACCAATGATACCAAAAGGTGTCAATCTCTTTTTGACATTTCCTTGCATTGATGGATGCTATTTTCACTAAAATACTTCAAGTTTCCAGGTAAATAACCTATTTATATGATATTAATGTAAATAATAGTCAATCCTCCGCCCGTTAATTTTCATTTTTTACATTTTTGTGGTATGTTGACAATTGGAAATGGTTCTCTTGGTAAATTGATCGATAAGACGTTTTTTGTCGAATAAGATTTGTCGAAATTACGGAAACGCTTGCCTGTCTTGACAGTAGGTTTAGGAGAGGTTAACCTTGTATACAATAGGATTATTGATGAATGATAGACGATGACGGGAAGAGTAGGCTTTTAGAGACTTATCGCCAGAGAACCGGGGTTGGTGGAAACCGGTATAAGGACGAAAGCTGAAGATGGCCCCCGAGTTTCGCTGGTGAGCCCGGTTTTCAAGCGTGTGATTGCCGCTGCTAGCCAACGACGCATGCTGCGTTACAGCGAAGTCTGATGTCGACTTGCCAAGTCCACTGCTTGCGAGAGAGTGGAGAAGTTGGGTGGTACCACGAGTAAAGCGCTCGTCCCATATCGGGGCGGGCCTTTTTTATTAAAAAGGAGGAGGTCATTGATGACCAGACCAACTTATTACATCACGACACCGATCTACTATCCGAGCAACAAGCTTCACATCGGCAACGCCTACACGACGATTGCCGCGGATGCCATGGCCCGTTACAAACGGCTGCAGGGTTACGATGTCTACTACCTGACGGGAACCGATGAGCACGGACAAAAGCTGCAGGAGCGGGCTGCCAGTGAAGGCAAGCAGCCGCTTGAATTCATCGACCCGATCGTCGACTGGATCCGCGATCTATGGGATCGCCTGGACATTTCGTACGACGATTTTATCCGCACCACCCAGCCGCGCCACAAAGACGTCGTCCAAAAAATATTTCAGCGTCTGGTGGATCAGGGCGACATTTACCTGGGCGAATACGAAGGGTATTACTGCGTTCCGTGCGAATCGTATTGGACCGAGACGCAGGCAAAAACGGACAAGAGATACATCTGTCCGGACTGCGGTCGCGAACTGAAAAAAGTCAAAGAGAAAAACTACTTTTTCCGCATGTCCAAATACCAGGACAGACTACTGGAGTACATCGAGCAGCATCCCGAGTTCATTCAACCGGAATCGCGCCGCAATGAGATGGTCAACAACTTTCTGAAGCCGGGCCTGCAGGATCTGAGCGTTTCCCGCAGTACGTTTGATTGGGGAATCAAGGTGCCCCAGGATCCGGAGCACGTCATCTACGTCTGGATCGACGCGCTGACAAACTACATTTCGGCACTGGGATACCTCAGCGAAGATGACAGCAAGTATCGGCGGTACTGGCCGGCGGACGTTCACCTCGTCGGGAAGGACATCCTTCGCTTCCACACCATCTATTGGCCGATCCTGTTGATGGCATTGGATCTCCCGCTGCCGAAAAAAGTATTTGGCCACGGCTGGCTGTTGATGCCTGACGGCAAGATGTCGAAATCAAAAGGCAACGTCATCGATCCGAAGCTGTTGATCGACCGCTACAGTTCCGACGGCGTCCGCTATTTCCTGCTTCGCGAGATCGCCTTCGGGCAAGACGGCGTATTTACTCCGGAAAGCTTTATCCAGCGCCTCAACTTTGACCTGGCCAACGATCTGGGCAACCTCGTCAGCCGGACGGTCGCGATGATTGAGAAGTATTTTGACGGCACCATTCCCGCTCCGGAGCAGCCGGGTGAATTCGACGACCAGTTGATCGCATTGGCGAAACGGACGCGCGGCCTGGTTGAACAGCACCTCGATCAGATGCACTTTGGCAATGCCCTCTCACATCTGTGGGAACTGGTCGGCCGGACGAATAAGTACATCGATGAAACACAGCCGTGGAATCTGGCCAAGTCTGATGAGAACCGGGCGAGATTGGGAACGGTGATGTACAATCTGGCTGAAAGCATTCGGATCATCTCCATTTTGCTGCAGCCGTTTATGACCAAGACTCCGGAAAAAATCTGGCGCCAGTTGGGCATTGCGGATACTCCCGCGGCCAGGAGCTGGGAGTCGGCGGGGGCTTGGGGGATTCTTCCCGCAGGGGTGCAGGTCAGCCGGGAGGAACTGCTGTTCCCGCGTCTGGATATCGAACAGGAACTGGCTTTCATCGATGCTTCGACTGCAGAGGCTCGCAAACAAGCAGAAGAAAACAAAAAGAAACAGGAGGCGCTAAAAACAGTGACTGCTCCAGAAGAACAAGGAAAACCGGCCGACGCCAAAGAAGAGATCGGCATTGACGACTTTGCCAAAGTGGAGCTGCGGGTGGCTCAGGTGACGGCCTGCGCCAAACATCCGAATGCCGACAAGCTGCTCGTGCTCCAGCTCGATCTGGGCTATGAGCAAAGACAGGTGGTCTCGGGCATCGCCAAGCATTATCAACCGGAGGAATTGGTCGGCAAAAAAGTCATCGTCGTGGCCAACCTAAAGCCGGTGAAGCTGCGCGGCGAGCTTTCGCAAGGCATGATCCTGGCGGCATCGGCCGGCGATCAGCTGACAGTGGCTACCGTGGATCCGTCGATGCCAAATGGCGCCATTGTCAAATAACGAAAGGAATGAACAACCGTTGTTAATTGATACACATGCTCATTTGAATGCGCCGGAATTTGCCGAGGACCGGGATGAAGTGATTAGCCGTGCGCGTGAAAACGGCGTTTCGACCGTGATTAACATCGGGTTTAACAGAGAGACGATTCCTACCTGCCTGGAGCTGGCGGAGCGTTACGAATTCATTTACGCCGTGATAGGCTGGCACCCGCAAGATGCCAAAGACATGACCGATGCCGATCTGGAGTGGATCGCTGAGCTGACCCGCCATCCCAAAGTGGTTGGCCTTGGGGAAATGGGGTTGGATTACTATTGGGACACATCTCCGAAAGATGTGCAGGCAGAGGTGTTCCGCAAGCAGATCAGGTTGGCCCGCGAGTTGAAACTGCCGATCGTGATTCACAACCGCGATGCCCATGAGGATGTCATCAAGATCCTTCGGGAGGAAAAAGCGGAGGAGGTAGGCGGCGTCATGCACTGCTTCTCCGGAAGCTGGGAAACGGCAAAGCTTGCTCTGGAGATGAACTTCTACATCTCCTTTGGCGGGCCGTTGACGTTCAAGAACGCCAAGAAGCCCAAGGAAGTAGCTGTTCAGGTGCCGCTTGACAGGCTGTTGGTGGAGACGGATTGTCCCTACCTGACACCCCATCCTTACCGCGGGAAGCGGAACGAATCCGGATACGTGCGCTTGGTGGCGGAAGAAATGGCGAACCTTCGCGGTCTGCCCTACGAGGAAATGATCCAGATCACAGGGGATAACGCACAAAGGCTGTTCCGGCTGCCAGCCCGTTCATAAAGGATAAAGACCCCGCTTATGCCTTATTGTCTGGGCGATAAGCTTGTCTACAAAAAAGGTCCCGACTTTTGTGCGGGACCTTTTTGCATACTTTCGTTCTCCGGAAAGACCATGATGCATAAACTGGTAAAGTATAGTTGCCTTTTGTTTAGCGTTGTCGAAAGAAAAATGATAGTCGACAAGCTGCTTTCGACAGAAAGTGCCTATTATTCGTGAACAGGATTTGCTAAGCTTTGTCCCATGAAGCTAGTAGGACCCGCGAATAACAAGCCCTTTCCGGGGCTTGGATCCATGTGAGGAGGAGATAGAATTTGACAAATGGAGCAAAGTAGCATAAAATCAAACAGACTTTAGCTCTTGCATGAAGAGGAATTTTTTGGAAAAGTCCTCTAACGGCAAAGAAAGGCAGTCTTTGCGGTTCAGAATTCTGACATGTATCGCTGCGGAGAGGAAGCTGGACACCTCCCGGCGATTCAAGGACAGCTTTTCTTAAAAGGAGTGTGGGAAATGGAAATAGAGAAGAACAGGATAATGCCCCAAAAGCTTCTTCCGTATGTACTGGGAGGGGCTGCCGTCATAGCGTTATCCGTCCTGAGCTACTTCTTCATCCTGTCAACCCAGCCGAAAGAAGTGACCCTCACCTTAGATGGAGTTACTCAGTCGTATCAAACGATGGCAAGCAATGTGAAGCAGTTCCTAAAGGAACAAAACATAAAAATCAGTGATGCCGATATACTTACCCCGGCAGCGGAAACACCCATTTCAAAAGATTTGAACATTCAGGTAAAATTGAGCTGGGCAATACCTGTGACGGCAGATGGGCAGACGAAGAAGGTCCGGACGGTCGAACGGAGTGTCGACAAGATCCTGCAGGCTGCGGGGATTGAGCTTCGCAAACAGGATCGGGTCGAACCTGCATTGACGGCAACCGTTACCCCATCCACTAACATCGTCGTCACGAGAGTGGATGAAAAAGTAGTCCAGGTCGAACAAAGAGTTCCCTATCAGGAAATTCGCCAGGCGGATTCTTCCTTGGCCAAAGGACAAAGCCGTGTGCTGCAGGAAGGCAAAGAGGGTATAGCCCGATTGCACTACAAGCTTACGCTGGTCGATGGAAAAGAAGTCTCCCGTGAATTAATCAAGACCGACGTCGTAAATGCCAAGCGTGACCGCGTTCTCGCTTATGGAACGGGTACGCCGCTTCTGGCTTCACGCGGCGGGGCGGTTGACAGGGCGAGACAGGTGCTGAGCAACGTTACATTGACCGCCTATTCGGCAGATGCCGGCGGCGGACACGGACGGACGGCAACGGGCGTAAGAGCTACCGAAGGCAGGACAATCGCCGTAGATCCCAATGTCATACCTCTGGGATGGTGGGTGTACATCGAAGGCGTCGGCTATCGCCGTGCCGAAGATACCGGCGGCGCAATAAAAGGCTCCATCATTGACGTCTACATCGAAAGCAGCTCAGAGGCTAGAAGGTTTGGAAGAAAACGCGGGAAAACCGTGTATATCATCGGTCCGAAAAAGCCGGAAGAATAGTTATGTATGGAAAGGCAAGGAGACTCTCCTTGTCTTTTGCTTTTTTCATTCGAGGTGATATGGTAAGCTTTTTAGATAAATCTAATGGGGGAAGGATTTGTTCTCCTATACATTATTACGCAGGATCAGCCTGTTTCGTTTCATATCCGGGACAACTTTGCGTATAATTTTTTAGAGAAAATGTTGGACAGGTCGAAAAGAGGTAGCTTATGAAAATAAAGGAATTAATTGTCGTGGAGGGCCGTGACGATACGGTCGCCATTCTGCGTGCTGTGAACGCTGACACCATTGAGACGGGAGGATCGGCGATAAACGATGCCGTCATTCAAAAAATTCGCCTGGCACAGGAGAAACGCGGCGTCATTATTTTTACCGACCCCGATTATCCGGGGGAGCGGATTCGCAAAATCATCAGCCAGGCTGTTCCGGGATGCAAACACGCCTTTATCAAGCGTGAAGACGGCTGCAAGAAGGGGAAAGTGGGAGTGGAGCACGCATCTCCAGAGGTAATCCGCCAGGCGCTGGCCGGCATACACACAGAGATGGCAGAGCAGGCCGGCGAGATCACGCTGGAGGACCTGGTTACAGCCGGGCTGGCGGCAGGGGCGTCTGCGAGCAAAAGACGGCTCCGTTTGGGCGACCTGCTGGGGATCGGTTACGCAAATGTAAAGCAGCTGCAAAAGCGCTTGAACGCCTTCCAGATCAGCCGTGAGGAGTTTTGGGCGGCGGTTGCCAGATTGGATGAAGAGGAGAATACCAAGTGACGACACCCATTCAAAAAGATATCGGCACACCGACTCGAACGCGGGCAATATTGGAGGAGTACGGTTTTTCCTTTAAAAAGAGCCTTGGCCAGAACTTCCTGGTCGATCCTAATATTTTGCACAACATCGTAGAGGCGGCCGAGCTGTCAAAGGAGAAGGCGGTCATCGAAGTGGGACCGGGCATTGGGGCACTGACGGAGCAGCTGTGCCGGGCTGCCGGACGCGTGTTGGCGATAGAGCTTGACCAGAGACTGCTGCCGATACTGGCACAGACGCTGTCTCCTTACGAAAATGTCGAGGTGATTCACGGAGACGTTTTACAGCTTGATTTGAAACGCCTAATCGCGGAGCGCCTCGGCGGGAGCGGGGCGATTAGCGTCGTCGCCAACCTGCCTTACTATGTGACCAGCCCGATCCTGATGAAGCTGTTGGAGGAGAAACTGCCTCTGGAGTCCATCGTGGTCATGATACAGAAGGAAGTGGCAGATCGAATCGCTGCCAAGCCGGGCACGAAGGATTACGGGTCGCTCAGTGTAGCCGCCCAATTCTACGCTGTCCCGGAAGTAGAAATGATCGTCCCGGCCAGCGTATTCATCCCCAAGCCGAACGTCGACTCAGCCGTACTTTCCCTGCGGATTCGCAAACAGCCCCCGGTGGAAGTGAACGATGAGCGCCTGTTTTTTAAAGTTGTTCGCGCCAGCTTCGGTCAGCGCCGGAAAACCTTGCTGAACAACATGATCACAAGCTTGTTTGGCAAGGAGCGAAAACTGCTGGCGGCTGAGGTGCTGAATGCTGTGGGGATCGATCCGGGCAGGCGGGGAGAGACGCTTGCAATAGAGGAGTTTGCTGCGATCGCAAACGAGATATCGCGGCGAAATTTGATTCGCCTAGATTAGCCATGCTTCTACAAAAAATCATCGTTGACAAAAGCTGAATTTGGTTGCTATAATTTTAAATTTGTTTGACACACTAATCGTAGGCTGTTATAATAGAAGCAAGCGAGGTGGGTGAAACAAATGGCTAGAAATGCGTTACTTGATATTAAACGCAGTTTAGACCTCCACATTGGCGAGAGGATCATGTTAAAAGCCAATGGCGGTCGCCGAAAGACCGTCGAAAGGACGGGCATCCTCGAAGAAACATACCCCTCTGTCTTTGTCGTCAAGCTCGATGACGACCAGTTGTTTGAAAGGGTTTCGTATAGTTATGCTGACATCCTGACGGAAACCGTGGAACTGACGGTTTGCCGTGACGATGAGCACATTCGCATTACTTTTGTTCAACAGTAGAGCCTCTCGGTTCTACTGTTTTGTTTTGCCCCCTGAAGCGTATACTATGCCTGTCAGCGAGAAAAGGGGGCTGCTGCGCATGGGTCGCAGAGGCGGCATCATGTCTGAGCAATTTAAATTGGAAGTAGCGAAAGAACTGGGGTTTTACGACACCGTTAAGAACGAAGGATGGGGAGCCATCACGACTCGTGATGCGGGGAACCTCGTGAAGCGTGCTATCCAGATTGCCGAAGAAGCGTTAGCCAAGCAAAAGACCGAATAAACTCGCTGACAACAAGCCGGGTAGATTCCCGGCTTTGTGCCTTTCCAACCGCTGGCACTTCACTTTTCGCCTGTGTTACAATAAAATACGAAAGGATACTAGAACACGGGCAGAGGTGAACAAGGTGAGGATCTCAGTGAAGGCGCCGGCAAAAATTAATTTGACCTTGGACGTACTCGCCAAACGACAAGACGGATATCACGAAGTAGAAATGGTTATGACAACGGTCGATCTGGCTGACCGGGTCGATTTGACTCTGCTTGCAGGCGATGAGATCACGCTTGAGTGCTCTGCCAGCTTCGTGCCTGATGACGAACGAAACCATGCCGTTAAAGCGGCTCGAATACTGAAAGAACGCTTTGGGGTAAAAAGCGGCGTTCACATATACATCGACAAGCAAATCCCTGTGGCCGCCGGTCTGGCTGGCGGCAGCAGCGATGCGGCCGCGACATTGCGCGGGCTCAATCGTCTGTGGGGACTTCAGTTGTCTCTGGAAGAGTTGGCCGTTATCGGCGAGGAGATCGGTTCGGACGTGCCGTTTTGCGTTTACGGAGGGACTGCGCTGGCAACAGGCCGGGGAGAACAGGTGAAGCTGCTGTCTGCTCCAGCTCCTTGTTGGGTCGTTTTGGCCAAGCCGCCGATCGGCGTCTCCACGGCCGAGGTATACGGGAACCTGAACGTTGACAACATCCGCGAGCACCCGTCTGCCCAGGAGATGATCCAGGCGATCAGCGATCAGGACTTTTTGGGCATGTGCCGCGCGTTGGGAAATGTCCTGGAGGAGGTTACCCTTCCCCGCTATCCGCAGGTGCGTCAGATCAAGAATCTGATGATCGAGTCGGGGGCGGACGGGGTGCTGATGTCCGGCAGCGGACCTACCGTGTACGCACTCGTGCAGAAGGAAGCCAAGGTGTGCCGCATCTACAATGCGCTGCGCGGGTTTGTGAAAGACGTCTACGCGGTGCGTTTACTAGGCGGAACGGAAGCGGAAGTGCTTGCGCAAATCCGTACATAAATGGTACATTAACACTTAATATTCGGTTTTTGTTTGGGGGAAGAAAAATGAAAAAAATGCGCAGAAGCGCGCGTTTGGTAGATATGACGCAATACCTGCTCACGCATCCCCACACGCTTATTCCGCTTACGCTATTTTCGGAACAATACGGGTCGGCCAAGTCCTCCATCAGTGAGGATTTATCAATCATCAAGGATGCTTTCGAAAGCGAAGGAGTCGGATTGTTGAAGACGGTGGCGGGGGCTGCCGGCGGGGTCAAGTACATCCCGATGACAAAACAGGAGCAGGCCGAGCAGTTTATGGGCGAACTGATTCAGTACTTGGAAAAGCCGGAGCGTCTGCTGCCCGGCGGTTACTTGTACATGTCTGACGTATTGGGCAACCCGCAGACCCTCGAAAAAATCGGCAGGTTATTTGCGACGGCGTTTGTCGACCAAGAGATAGATGTGGTCATGACAGTAGAGACGAAGGGGATTCCGCTGGCATATGCCACAGCCCGCTTCCTGAATGTTCCGGTCGTAATCGTACGCCGCGACAACAAGGTGACGGAGGGATCTGTCGTCAGCATCAATTACGTATCGGGATCGAGCAAGCGCATTCAAACCATGTCACTGGCCCGCCGTGCACTGGCTGAACAATCCCGGGTGCTGGTTGTCGACGACTTCATGAAAGCCGGCGGGACGGTCCGCGGAATGATCGATCTCCTGCAGGAATTTCAAGCGACGGTCGTCGGCTGCGGGGTACTCGTCGAGGCCGCTGATGTAACGGAAAGGCTTGTCGACGACTACGTCTCGCTAGCGAAGCTGCAAGATGTCGATGTGAAGGAAAAACAAGTAAAAATAACGCTTGGCAGTTACTTCGAGCAGTCCAGTTAGGACCTTGGTCCTTTTGGTTTCTTCTTCTTGAAGTCACGGCTGGCCGCAAATAAAAAGCGCTGGAAAAAGCAGGACTCTGCTGCTTCTTACAGAATGCTTCATATACAGGTTTATTAGAGAGGAAGGATATCCATGAGCAAAGTATCTTTTGTGTCGACAGAAAAAGCGCCGGCTGCGATCGGCCCGTACAGTCAGGCAGCCAAAATAGGGAATTTTCTCTTTACGTCTGGACAAATCCCGTTAAAGCCGGACGGCAGTTTGGTTGAGGGGGGGATCGTGGAGCAGACGCATCAGGTCTTTTCCAATCTCCGTGCGGTTTTGGAGGCGGAAGGCGCTGATTTTACCAACGTGGTCAAAGCGACGGTCTTCATCAAGGACATGAATGATTTTGCCAGCCTGAACGAGGTGTACGCCAGTTATTTCGGCGACCATCGGCCTGCCCGGACGACTGTCGAAGTGTCTCGTTTGCCGAAGGATGTAGGTGTGGAAATAGAACTTGTCGCTTATATAGGCTAATGGGTTTAGATTTTTTCTGTTTTTTTTACAATATTTCGGAAAGTGGAAGGAATATTTACCCATCATGTTGAAGTAGTAGGCAGGATCAGACAAAAGGGAGTGAACATGATGGAAGTCACTGATGTAAGACTCCGCCGTGTCAACACGGACGGAAGGATGAAGGCCATTGCATCTATTACCATCGACCACGAGTTCGTGGTTCACGATATCCGCGTAATTGACGGCAATAATGGCATGTTTGTGGCCATGCCGAGCAAGCGGACGCCAGATGGTGAATTCCGTGACATCGCTCATCCGATCTCGTCTACTACACGCGAGAAAATCCAGGCGGCTGTTCTGGCCGAGTACGAACGGGCCGGTTTGGAGGAAGAAGAACAGATCGAAGCTGGAGCGTAAAGAAAGAGCACCCTATACGGGTGCTTTTTCTTGTGGGTAGCACGCTTCCAGATCAGCGACAATCGACTGCTGATCGAGTCCCTCGCCGATAAAGACGGCAACCATTTTGGGACCAAAGTTTTCAAAGGGAAAGAGAAGGACCTGGTTTTCCGTCTGTTGGAAGGAAATCAGGTTGTTTTGGCCGACGAATTCGACGTAACCCTTGGCGCGATATACGTTTTTCGGCAATCCCCGCAAAAAGGTTTCAAACTTCTTGGCGTCAACGGGACCCTTAAAGCGATAGGAAAAGGTTTCAATACTGTGGTACAAGGAAGTCTGCCGCGGTGTGCTCATCCCGAGCGATTGTTTGAGCTTGTCGAGCGGTGAAAATCGGCCGATGCTTTTCTGGACGGAAGGACGGCGATTCGTTTCCTGTTGACGTTCCGCTGGTTGGCCGACAGAGCGGAAGGCCAGCCGTTTGAGCGTGAGAACAGCCTGGATGTCTGCTTCTCCGTGCACAGTCTCGC
Organism: Brevibacillus massiliensis; assembly: GCF_000311785.1. GTDB lineage: Bacteria > Bacillota > Bacilli > Brevibacillales > Brevibacillaceae > Brevibacillus_C > Brevibacillus_C massiliensis. The sequence goes on along the minus strand of NZ_HE978547.1, from coordinate 72,130 downwards.
AGACAGGTGCGTCGGAATTGTATTCACTCAGCTTTTGCCTGACCTTGGCAAGTGTGTGGCTTTCGACGAGGTCGCATTTGTTTAACACGATCAGGTCGGCGGCCATGACCTGATTGCGAACCGTTTTTACCAGGGCGCTGTTCGAATGCAGGCGGGAGGTCAGGTCCAGAAAACGCGATGCGTCCACCACGCTGACGATGCCTTTCAATTCAGTATGTTCGTACAATTCCGGATGGGTCAAGGCGTCTATCAGGTCGAGGGGATCGGCGACACCCGTCGTTTCGATGATGATCTGATCGGGAGCAAAGGCGGTCATGATCTCTTTCAGGCTCTCTGCCAGCTCGCCGCGAATGGAACAGCAGATGCAGCCATCCAGCATTTTTTTCACCGGAAAACCCAAGCCTTGAATTTGTTCACCGTCGATATCCTCTTCGCCCATTTCGTTCATCAGGACGACCACGTTGCCTCCCTGCCCTCGCAAGTGCGCGAGCAGTTTTTGCAGGAAAGTGGTTTTCCCGCTGCCGAGATACCCGCTTAAGAGATAGATTTGTGCCGGCATTTTCCATACCTCCGATCCTAGAAAATACGTTATTTTTATGATAGCGGTCTCTTGTGAGAGCGTCAATTTTTGGACAGAAATCCTCCATTGGCTATCTTGAAATCACCATGTGATTAAGATATAGTCAGGATGGAACTTATAAGCTGGAGGTCTATCATGTCAAACATACATGCCGTGGTTCTAGCAGCAGGACAGGGCACGCGAATGAAATCTAAGCTTTATAAGGTGTTGCACCCGGTGTGCGGGAAACCAATGGTACAGCATGTCGTAGACACGCTTGCCGCCATGCGGGTGGAGGAGATTGTCGTCGTAGTGGGACATGGTGCTGATGCCGTCAAAGGCCTGTTGGGCGAGCGGGTGGCATACGCCCTGCAGGAAGAACAGTTGGGTACAGGGCATGCGGTCAAACAGGCGGTGCCTTTTTTGGCTGACAAAGAGGGAACAACACTGATCCTGTACGGCGATGTTCCATTACTCTCAAAAGAAACGTTATCAGCTTTGCTTGACTATCATTTGCAGCAGCAGGCGTCTGCTACTGTTTTGACGGCGGTTGTGGAAGATCCTGCCGGCTATGGCCGGATGATTCGAGACAATGCCGGAGAGGTACTGCGCATCGTCGAACATAAGGACGCCTCCGAGGAAGAACGGACGGTTCGGGAGATTAATACCGGAATCTACTGCTTTGACAACAAAAGACTGTTGGAAGCTTTGTCACAGCTAAATAATAATAATGCTCAAGGCGAGTACTATATCACTGATTGCATTGAAATTTTGCGCAAGGCTGGACAAAAGGTGTGTGCATTTGAAGCTGCTGATCCCGACGAGGCCAATGGCGTGAACGACCGGGTGCAGCTCGCCCAGGCGGAAGCGTATTTGCGCCGGCGGATCAATGAAATGCACATGCGCAACGGCGTTACGATCATCGACCCTAGCACGACCTACATCGATACGGATGTAACGATCGGCCGGGATTCGATTATTCTGCCGTCCACGATTCTCCGCGGCAAGACCAGCATCGGGGAAGACGCCAAAATCGGCCCTCATGTCGAACTGACAAATGTCATTGTGGAAGACGGTGTGACGATCTCTCACTCTGTTCTCGTCGATGCCCGGGCGGATGCGGGGGCCACTGTCGGTCCGTTCGCTTACGTTCGCCCCGGTTCGCATATTGGCGCCCGCGCCAAGGTGGGGGACTTTGTCGAATTGAAAAATACAAAGGTAGGCCCGGGCAGCAAAATCCCGCATTTGAGCTATGTAGGCGACGCTGAGATCGGCGAAGGCGTCAACATGGGCTGCGGTACGATTACGGTAAATTACGACGGCGCCCAAAAACATCAGACTATCGTCGAGGATGGCGCTTTTGTCGGCTGCAATACCAATCTGGTGGCTCCTGTCCGGGTTGGCAAAAATGCGTATGTCGCTGCCGGTTCGACGATAACCGAGGATGTTCCCGCAGACGCTTTGGCGATCGCTCGCGAGCGCCAGGTAAACAAGCCGGGCTACGTGGCGAAGCTTCCTCGCAAAACAAAGTAAGTCAAGCTTTATTTCCTATAAAAGAATAAAAAGGACTAAACGGAGGTTCCTAGAAGAAAAATGGCTAATTACCGCGACCCCAAACTGAAGGTTTTTACATGTAACGCCAACCCTGAGCTTGCCCGTGAGATCGTCGAGCATATCGGCACTCCGCTGGGCAATTCCGAGGCGGTTCATTTCAGCGATGGAGAGTGTCAAATAAAGTTAAATGAAAGTGTTCGTGGTGCTGATGTTTTCGTCATTCAGCCAACCTGCGCCCCTGTAAACGAAACCTTGATGGAGTTGTTGGTAATGGTAGACGCGTTAAAGCGCGCCTCGGCCAAAAGCATCAACGTCGTAATCCCGTACTACGGGTACGCTCGTCAAGACCGCAAAGCGCGTGCACGCGATCCGATCACGGCCAAGCTGGTCGCCAATCTGATCGAGACTGCAGGCGCCCACCGGATTATCGCCATGGACCTGCACGCGACGCAAATTCAGGGCTTTTTCGATATTCCGGTAGATCATCTGTTGGGAGTGCCGATTCTCGGCAAGTACTTCCAGGATAAGGGCCTGCCTGATATCGTCGTGGTTTCTCCCGACCACGGAGGGGTAACGCGCGCCCGCAAATTGGCGGAACGGCTGGAAGCGCCAATCGCGATCATCGACAAACGCCGTCCAGAACCAAACGTCGCGGAAGTGATGAACATCGTCGGGAATATCGAGGGTAAAACAGCTATTATCATCGACGACATCATTGATACAGCAGGGACGATTACCCTTGCGGCGAATGCGTTAGTCGAAGCAGGCGCCCGCGAAGTCTACGCCTGCTGCACCCACCCGGTTCTGTCCGGTCCTGCCATTGAGCGGATTGATTCGTCAAAGATTCGCGAATTGGTCGTAACGAACACGATTCCGCTTCCGCCGGAAAAACAGATCGAGAAAATCAAAGTTCTCTCCGTCGCGCCGATTATTGGGGAAGCCATCATTCGCGTCCATGAGGAATTATCCGTTAGCAAACTGTTTGATTAAACGACAGCCATGAGTCAAAACCTCCCTACCGGGACAAGCTAGAAACAGGGAAGAAATTTCTAGCTGCTCTGTAAGGAGGTTTATCTATGGAAACACTTCACGCCGCCATGAGAGTCACCGGAAGGGGAGGGCAAACGACGAACGCGTTGCGCCGCACCGGATGGATCCCCGCTGTAGTATACGGTTCGGAAATCGGGAATCTGCCGATCAAGGTAAAGGCCCTGGAGTTGGATCAGCTTCTCCGCAAGCAGCCTACCAATGTGCCGCTAACGCTGAGCGTAGACGGACAGGAATACGCGGTCATGATGTATGAGCTGCAGCGCCATCCCGTTCAGGGAAATGTGCTGCACGCCGATTTTAAACAGATCAATCTGAACGAAAAGGTACACACTACCGTCCCGGTTGTTTTGACTGGCCATCCAGAGTATGGGATTGCTTCACTCGTACGGCATAGTGTCGAAATTTCCTGCTTGCCCAAGGACATCCCGGAGACCTTTACGGCAAACGTAGAGGGAATGCAGGTTGGCGATGTCATTCTCGTCAAGGATCTGAACATTGCCCAAGGGATTGATCTGGAACTGGATGAAATGGAAGTAATCGTAAGCATTTTGCCTACGAAAGCTGCCTCCGACGAATCGATAGAAGCGGAAGGAGAAGCCGAGGCCCAGGCGGAAAAGGCCGATTCCCCTGTCAACGAAGCAGCCAAGGTGTAGAGGATCCAGGAACGGACAGCTGCGAAGTTCCGACTTTCGCCCCGGATTTTCAGTGACACTGTTTTTCCCCGCCTATATCCTGTACAATAAAGGGAGTGAATCAGCGAGTGTTTGCTTTACCTTGATCGTGGAGGAATCATCGATGAAAGTAATGATCGGATTGGGAAATCCGGGCAGGCAGTATGAAGATACGAGGCATAATGTCGGTTTTATGGCCATAGATAAAGTTAGTAACGAGTGGCAGATCCCCGTTTCCCAGAACAAATTTCGCGCACTTATCGGCGAAGGGCGGATCAACGGGGAGCGGGTGCTGCTGGTAAAACCGCAAACGTATATGAACTTGTCCGGCGAGTCTGTCAGGGAGATTGTCTCATTTTACAAATTAACGCCGGCAGACATTCTTGTGGTATTCGACGACCTGGATTTGCCCGTCGGCCGTTTAAAACTAAAGGAAAAGGGCAGCGCTGGCGGGCATAACGGGATCAAATCGCTGATCTCGCATCTGGGCACGCAGGAATTCAAGCGGATCAAGGTCGGGATCGGCCGTCCGGAACCGGGGCGGAATGTAAGCGATTACGTCCTCGGCTCCTTTTCGACTGGCGAGCACCCGCTGATCGAGCGGGCGGTCGCTCTGGCCGCTGAGGCGTGTGCCATGGCCGCGACAGAACGATTTGACCTCGTCATGAACCGATATAACACAACTGCCGGCTGACGTGCGAGACTCGTATTTTTTCACCCCCCAAGGGAGATACTATTGATGTAACATCTGGAAAAAATCCAGTTGCAGGAAGAGAGAAGAGAAGATCGCAGCAGTGATTCGGTCTTCCTTGCCGCCTTTCTGATGCCTTGGGAGGTTGAAACAATTGAGTTTTCTTTACGTCTGCCGCTGCTGTGGAATGAAACTGGGGGAGCTGGATCAAGCAGCCGTTTCTGAAGTAGAATTAGGACTGCATTCCTTGACCCCGGAAGAACGCCAACATATAATATCCAAAGAACGAGACGGGGATACCGTCGTTCGTGTCGTTTGCGATTATTGCCGAGACGCATTTAACCAGCATCCCGAGCTGTCCCTGGTAGGGAATCCGCTGCAGTAAGGGGATCCGGAGGTGTTTTGTTAAAATGCCGGCGGCACTTTACTTGAACGAAAGGTATACAGTCTTCAGGCCTTGGCTTATGGTGAAGCTAAGGCTATTTTCGCATGAGAGAGAACCGGAGAGGAGACTGCCTCAATGCAAGTCATTATAAACTCCATAAAAGACGATGCCCATTTCGGAACAATTATAGCGGGCCTGGCGCAAGGTCTGTCGGAACAATTGGTTTCCGGTCTTGCCGGATCTGCCCGTCAAGTGATGATGGCCGCTTTGTACCAACAGGCAAACCGGCCGATCTGTGTAGTCACTCACAATATGTATCAGGCGCAAAAGGTATACGAGGATCTGTCTGAGCTCCTCCCTGACGAGCAGCTTCTGCTCTATCCGGGCAACGAACTGATCGGATCCGAACTGGCGATTGCCAGCCCCGAGATGCTGGCCCAGCGGATACACGTCTTCAACCGACTGGCACAAGGCTTTTCGGGTATTTTGGTTGCCCCGTTCGCCGGTGTTCGCCGGTTTGTTGTGCCTTCCTCCGTATGGAAGGAAGCGCAGATAAAGCTTTCCGTCGGCGACGAGATGAACGTCGATGACTTCTTGGAAAAGCTGATTGAGCTTGGATATGAACGGGTCGAAATGGTCGAGCGAAAAGGCGAGCTGAGCGTGCGCGGCGGCATCATTGACCTGTTTCCGATCGATTCGGAATGGCCGATTCGGATTGAACTGTTTGACGTCGTGATCGATTCGATCCGCACCTTTGATATGGCGACCCAGCGCTCTCAGGAAAACGTTCAGACCTACACGATCGGCCCTGCGAAGGAAATGATCGTCTCTACAGACCTGCTGCAGGAGTCGGCGGTTCGGCTGGAAAAAAAGCTGGGTGAGACGCTTGCCAAACTGAAGGACGGAGCGGCGAAAGAGCGCGTGATGCAAAAAATTGGCGGCGACATCGAATTGATGCAACAAGGCCATCGCTTTCCCCAGCTTTTTTCCTATATTTCAGTCATTTATCCAAACCATGATACACTGCTCGATTACCTGCCTGCGGACACGATCTTATTTATCGATGAGCCATCGCGCGTGATCGATACCGCGGCGCAAATGCAAAAAGAAGAACACGAGTGGATCATGAACAGGGTTTCGCATGGGGAATTTATGTCAAGCCTGTCCCTTTCTGCCACCTACGATGATCTTTTGCACAAACGCCGCTGGCAGATCATCTATCAATCCCCGTTCTTGCGGCAGACGCCAAAAACGCAGCCGCAAAACATCGTCAATATTAATTGTCGGACGATGCAAAACTTTCACGGTCAGATGAACGTATTAAAGACTGAGTTGGCCCGTTGGCGAAAGGGACACAACCAGATCGTGTTCGTCGCCGCCGACGTGGAGCGTGCGAAGCGGCTGGAGCGGGTGCTGAGCGATTACGAGATGGAGGCTGACCTGCTGCTGGAGGAGGCTCAGACGGTACCGCAGGGACGGCCGACGATTATCCTTGGAAACCTGCAGAGTGGGTTTGAGCTTCCTTTGAACAAATTGGTCGTCGTGACCGAAGGGGAAGTTTTCACCGCCAAGCAGCGAAAAGCCCGCAAAGTTCAGCAGACGATGAGCAATGCGGAGAGGATCAAGAACTACATGGAATTAAAGCCGGGAGATTACGTCGTTCACATCAACCACGGGATCGGCAAGTATCTCGGCATCGAAACCAAAGAAATCCTCGGCATTCACAAGGATTACCTGCACGTTCGCTACGCCGGCGGAGACAGTCTGTTTGTACCGATCGAACAGATCGACCACGTCCAGAAGTACGTGGGCAGTGAAGAGACTGAGCCAAAAATTTACAGCTTGGGTGGGAACGACTGGAAACGGGTCAAAAACAAGGTGAAGTCATCTGTCAAAGACATCGCCGAGGACCTGATCAAGCTGTACGCCGCCAGAGAGGCGTCGGTCGGGTTTGCGTTTCACCCGGACACGGCGGAACAGCGGGAGTTTGAGGCGATGTTCCCCTACCAGGAGACGGCTGACCAGCTCCGGACGATTCAAGAAGTGAAAGCGGACATGGAAAGGCGGCGGCCCATGGATCGGCTCGTCTGCGGCGACGTCGGTTACGGCAAGACAGAAGTAGCCATCCGGGCTGCCTTTAAAGCGGTGATGGATGGGAAGCAAGTGGCGGTCCTCGTTCCTACGACCATTCTGGCCCAGCAGCATTACGAGACGTTTTCCGAGAGATTTGCCGACTATCCGATCCGGGTGGAGGTGCTCAGCCGATTCCGCTCCCGCAAGGATCAAAATGCGACGATCAAGGGATTAAAGGATGGCACAGTCGATGTCGTTATCGGTACCCACCGCATGTTGTCCAAAGATATCGTCTTCCGCGATCTGGGGCTGTTGATTGTCGATGAGGAGCAGCGCTTTGGGGTGAGCCACAAGGAAAAGCTGAAGCAGCTCAAGACCAATGTCGACGTCCTGACCTTGACTGCGACGCCGATCCCGCGGACGCTGCACATGTCGATGCTTGGTGTCCGCGACCTGTCCGTCATCGAGACACCGCCGGAAAATCGCTTTCCGGTACAAACGTATGTGATGGAATACAGTCCTTCCCTCGTACGAGAAGCGATTGAACGGGAATTGGCGCGCGAGGGGCAGGTATTCTTCCTGTATAATCAAGTCCAGGGGATCGAGCAGATGGCCGAACAGATCTCGCAGTTGGTCCCTGATGCCCGCATCGCGGTCGCCCACGGCCAAATGAACGACTCCGAACTCGAGGCAGTGATGCTGGATTTTCTCGATGGGCAGTACGACGTGCTGGTAAGCACGACGATCATCGAGACAGGAGTAGACATCCCCAATGTGAATACGCTGATCATCTACAACGCGGACAAGATGGGCTTGTCTCAGCTGTACCAGCTCCGCGGTCGCGTGGGACGGTCCAATCGCATAGCCTATGCCTACTTCACGTACCAACGCGACAAAGTGCTGACAGAGGTTGCCGAGAAACGGCTGCAGGCGATCAAGGAGTTTACCGAACTGGGTTCCGGGTTCAAGATCGCGATGCGCGACCTGGCGATTCGCGGCGCCGGCAACCTGTTGGGAGCGGAGCAGCACGGGTTTATCAATTCCGTAGGATTTGATTTGTACAGCCAAATGCTCAAAGAGGCGATCGACGAGCTAAAAGGAGAGCAGAAGGTCGAGGCAAGCTCGCCTGTTGAAATCAACCTGCAGATCGACGCCTATATTCCTTCTTTGTACATTACGGACAGCCGCCAGAAGATCGAAATGTACAAAAAATTTGTCGCGGTTTCATCGCTCGAAGAAGTGGATGACTTGGCGGCGGAGCTGCTCGACCGGTTTGGCGATATCCCCAATCCGGTGGAAAACCTGCTGACCATCTCACGTTTGCGTGTCTACGCCATCCGTCACCGAATTGTTGAAATTAGTCAAAAAGATCCTGATGTGATTAAGTTATACTTGCATCCGGACCAAAACAACAACATTGACGGCGGTGCGCTGTTCGCCTTGACCGGCAGCTGGGATCGGCGAGTCGGACTCTCGGGTGGACAGCAAATCATTATAACTGTTAAAGTAAAAGGGTTACGAATCGAAGAAGGCGTACAGATGGTTGAGAAATTGCTGAGCCAATTCCATTTGGTTCGCAAAGACACCAGTAAGGGCGAGGTGATAGCCGATGAGCTGGAGGTTCGTCCATAACGAAGAAGGGAGAGTCGTCTTTACATGAAAAAAGCGACTAAGTTTTTTAACAAACGATTCGCCTTGTTGATTTCAGTGGCGGCGCTCGCTGTGTCCCTTGTCTCCGGATGCGGGAAAGGCGAGCAGGACCAGGCTGCCAAGCAGCCGTCCGCCGATGACCCTCTAGCCCAATTTCCGGCCTTGACCTTTCCGTACAAGGAGGATCCGAACGCCACATTGGCGGAGTATAAGGGCGGCAAGTTGACTGGAAAAGAATTTGCTGCTTTTCTGCGGACACTCAATTTCATGAATCCGCAGGAAGGCATGATGATCGAGGCAGCAGATAAAGCATCCTTGGAGAATTATTTGCATCAGTACATGGCAACCAAAATTCTTGCCGAACGGGCTGATGACAAGACCAAAGCTGCATCCAAGGAGCTTGGAGAGAAGACCTTCGAGCAGATTAAAACCCAGTATCTGTCACTGCTCGGCGGTGACGAGGCTAAATTTACCAAGCTGATGGAGCAGCAGGGGATTACGAAGGATGAAGTAGTTGGCATGATGGCCGCGATTAACGATTCTGTCGAGGTTTTGGACAAGAATTTGACCGATGAAGCACTGAAGGCGGAATACGATAAAGAGCTGAAGGCCGACAAAAACGCATTTACAATCGCAAGCGTTCGGCACATTCTGATTTTGACGGAAAACCGGAAACCGGAAGAAGCCCTGAAAATCGCCAACGACCTGGAAGAGAAGCTGAAAAAGGGCGAGGATTTTGCCACACTGGCCAAGGAGCATTCGGAGGACCCCGGGAGCAAGGACAACGGGGGCTTGTATAAGGATGCTTATGTAAACCAGTGGGTTCCGGAATTCAAGGAAGCTGCCCTTACCCAGAAGATCGGCGAAATTGGTCCTCCGGTAAAAACGAGTTACGGTTACCATATCATCCGCGTAGAAAGCCGGGCGGAAAAGACCTTTGACCAGGCTAAAGAAGAACTGCGCAAAAAGGCGCTGCCCGAGCAGTACGAGAAATTTGTCAAGGAAGATTTGGACAAGCTGGTAACGGCATGGCATGTGCCGGAAATTACCCAACAGGCAAAATCATAGGCGGGGAGTCAATATGACTCCCTGTTTTTTTGGTCGCATATTCTTCTTTAGGCAGTGAATACTAAAAGCACTCACCACCCGGGGATAGTGTAGAGGTGTAAATAATTTACAAATACCGCACATAGTAAAAAACAGGGTTTACGGACAAAATACAGGTAATGCAGAAGCCACCACCCAATTTCTCAAGAAAGCGAGGCAACAAGGAATGAAGGCAACTGGAATTGTTCGTCGAATTGACGACCTCGGACGGGTCGTGATCCCGAAGGAAATCCGTCGAACGCTGCGTATTCGTGAAGGGGACCCTCTTGAGATTTTTGTTGATCGTGACGGGGAAGTGATTTTGAAGAAGTATTCGCCCATTGGTGAACTTGGTGACTTTGCAAAAGAGTATGCTGATTCGCTATACGAAAGTCTGAACCACATCGTGCTTATCTCTGATCGGGACACCGTGATTGCCGTCTCCGGGGCCTCAAAAAAAGAATACATGGACAAGCCGATCGGCAATATTGTAGAAAAATCCCTGGAAGACAGGAAGAGCCGGGTCGAAAAAAACAGCGGGCAATACGAAATATGCCGGGATTTACCAGAAAACTACTCCTCCTTTGTTGTTGCGCCGATAGTTGCCGGTGGCGATCCGATCGGAGCAGTCATTCTGCTCAGCAAGAGCGACACAGCCAAGATGAGTGATCTGGAATTAAAAATGGCCGAGACCGCTGCGGGCTTTTTGGCCAAACAAATGGAGCAGTAATCTCTGAGCAGTCCGTGATGATCGGGCTGCTTTTTCTACGTTGTACGGGTTGTGTGGTATAATGGACGAAGTTTGTGGGCTGAGAGGAGATCGTAAATACATATGTCGAGTGACAGAAGCGCCAACCACTTCGTCAAAGGTGCCGCCATTTTAGGGATTGCCGGTCTGCTTTCAAAGGTACTGGGTGCCGTCTACCGCATACCGTATCAGAATATAGCCGGTGACATAGGTTTATACGTATACATGCAGGTGTATCCGCTTTATACCACACTGTTGATTTTGGCGACAGCCGGCTTCCCGATCGCCATTTCCAAAATCGTCTCCGAACGCTTGGCAGTCGGCGATCCCTTGGGTGCAAGAAAGACATTTCGGGTTGCGAGTACAGTCTTGGGCGTGCTCGGGATCCTGTTCTTTCTCTTGCTGTATTTTGGAGCGCCGCTGATCGCCAGCATCATGGGGGACGAGCACTTGATCTTGCCGCTTAGGGCGGTTTCCTGGTCGCTGCCGCTCGTGCCGGTGGCGGCGATTATGCGGGGCTATTTTCAAGGCCACCAGAATATGATTCCGACAGGAGTATCCCAGGTTGTCGAACAGCTGGTGCGGGTAATTGTCATCATTTTCGCCGCCTACTGGGCGATGTCCGCCTATGACGATGCCTACCTGGCGGGGACGGGCGCTGTTTTTGCAGCGCTTCCCGGAGCTTTTGCCGCTGTTGTCGTCTTGTTTTACTATTGGCGGCGCACCTCCCGCAGCCAGGCGGCAAGGATCCCGCACGGCTACCGCCAGAGGGTGGAGAGCGTCAGCAACAGGGAAGTGCTCCGCAGTATTTGGAACTACGCGCTGCCTATTTGCGTCGGGGCTTTGGTGCTTCCGTTGATCCCGCTGGTGGACGGCATCACCGTAAGCAATCTGCTGCAGTGGAGCGGCCTTGATAAAGATCAGGCTGTACTGCTGAAAGGGGCGTTTGACCGCGGACAGCCTCTGATCCAGTTTGGGACGTTTTTTGCCACGTCGCTGTCGCTGGCGCTGGTTCCGGCGATCAGTGAAGCTGTCGCCCAACAAAAGCATCAGGTGATCTCATACCGCACAGAGGTTGCCCTGCGTCTCACCGTTTTGCTTGGCTTGCCGGCCTCGTTCGGGCTTTCGCTGTTGGCCGAGCCGATCAACATCATGCTGTACGGCGATTCCAACGGCACAGAGGCGCTTGCCATTCAAGCCTTCACCATTTTGTTTGCGACGCTGAGCATTGCCACATCCGGCATTCTGCAAGGGTTGGGGAAAGTGGTCCTGCCGGCGCGGCATCTGTTTTTTGGCGTACTGGCCAAATTGCTGCTCAACCTGGCGTTCGTGCCGCTTTGGGGCATCTCGGGCGCGGCGTTGGCTACAGTCATCGCTTATCTGCTGGCGATGTCGCTCAACTTTAAGGCGATTTTACGTTATACAGGGGCAAAGCTGCGCATGCGGCAAATTTTTGGGAAGCCATTTCTCTCGACCGTGCTGATGAGCGTGATTGTCCTCTTTGTCGAGAAAGGTTTGTACGCCGTCCTTGCCGGCGGTGCAAACACTGACGGACGGCTGATTCAGACAGTGGTGGCCTTAGGTGCCGTTTCGGCCGGCCTTGCTGCCTATGCTGTCGCGCTGCTGGTGACCGGCGGTTTGACCCGTTCAGACATGCGCTTTTTGCCCAAAGGAGAACGTTTGGCCAGTCTGCTCACTCGGTTAAAATTACTTCGTAAAGAGTAGTACAGGAGGTTTGGCGCGAATGACCGGAAAAATTATCGTAGTCGGTCTGGGGGCGGGGACATTGGACCAGCTTCCGCTTGGCTGTTATAGATTGTTAAAAAACGGGAATCGGGTATATGTTCGTACACGGGAACATCCGGTGGTGGAACAGTTGGAGCAGGAAGGCGTAGCCGTGACATCATTTGACGATGTGTACGAACGGCACGGGACGTTTGATGCCGTCTACTCCTCGATCGCGGCCTCGCTGCTCGATCAGGCGAAGCAGCAGGGGGAACTGGTCTATGCCGTGCCGGGGCATCCGCTCGTAGCCGAAAAGACGGTACAGCTGCTGCTCAAGGAAGCTCCCCAGCAGGACGTTTCCGTCGAGGTCAAAGGAGGACAAAGCTTTTTGGACCCCCTGTTCGCCAGACTTCAGATTGATCCGATTGACGGGTTTGCTCTCCTGGACGCGACCAGCATCCGCTCGGAGCAGGTCAATCCGCTGCTGCATACCGTCATCGCTCAGGTGTACGACAAGCTGACCGCTTCCGACGTGAAGCTGACGCTTATGGAAGTGTTTCCCGACGAATACCAGGTAACGGTGGCCACGGCTATCGGAGTAAGCGGATTGGAGCGGATCGAGTCGATTCCGCTGTTTGAACTGGACCGGGTAGAGCACCTGGGGAATCTCAGTCTGGTATACGTTCCGCCGACGCAGGAGCAGGCGGTCTTAAACAGGCAGTTCTACACGTTGAAGCGGATTGTCGAGACGCTGCGCAGTCCGGAAGGCTGCCCTTGGGATCGCGAACAGACCCACAGCAGCATCCGCAAAAACCTGATTGAAGAGACGTATGAGGTACTGGAAACGATCGACGATGACGATCCCGATGCCATGTGCGAGGAGCTGGGCGATCTGCTGCTGCAGATTATGCTGCATGCGCAAATGGCGGCGGAAGACGGATTTTTCACGGTGGAAGACATCGTCGCCGGGCTGAACGAAAAATTGATTCGCCGGCATCCGCACGTCTTTGGGGAGGGGGGTGCCAGCAACGCCGATGAAGCTTTGGCCAACTGGCAGGAGATAAAGGCGCAGGAGAAAGCGGCGAGAGGGCAGGATATCAACGCCCAATCGAAGCTGGCCGGGATTCCGCGCGACCTGCCTGCCCTTATGTATGCGTATAAACTGCAAAAGAAAGCGGCTGCGGTAGGGTTCGACTGGGATCAGATCGCCGACGTATACAAGAAAATCGAAGAAGAATACCGGGAATTGCGGGAAGCTGATCCGGCCGAGCAAGCGGGGGAATTGGGCGATCTGCTGTTTGCTGTCGTAAATCTTGCCCGTTTCCTTAAAATCGACCCGGAAGAGGCTTTGGCACTGACAAACCGTAAATTTACGAACCGCTTTTCCTACATCGAGCAGAAGCTTCGGGAATCGAACCGGACGTTTGAACAGACCGATCTTGCCGAGATGGACAAGTGGTGGGAAGAGGCCAAAACGCGGTGACGAACGTCGTAAAGGAGTGTGTGAAGATGAGGCTTGACAAGTTCTTGAAAGTGTCGCGGCTGATCAAGCGGCGCACCTTGGCCAAGGATGTGTGTGATCAGGGACGCATCGAAATCAACGATCGGCCGGCCAAGGCATCCAGCAACGTAAAAATCGGCGATAAACTGGCGATACGCTTTGGACAAAAAGTAGTGCACGTCCAAGTGGAAGACCTGAAGGAGAACCCGCGGAAAGAAGAGGCGGCGTCCCTGTACAGGGTACTGGGCGAAGTGCCCGTGCCCCGCGATGAAAAGGAAGAGGAAGCCTACCTGAAATGGTGACTTCTTTCGCTTCGGTTTTGTTCTAAAAGGACATCCCTCCCCATAACATGGTACAAGAACCCGCTGAAATCGCTCCGCCTGGCACAGGGGCGATTGCGCTGATGTCACGAGGGAGGGTATGCCATGTATGACCAATCGAAGCGACCCCGTCACGAGGTAGTGATGATTAACCGCCGCAGCTTAGCCATTTCTGGTGTAAAAAACGTCGAAAGCTTTGACAGCGAAGAGTTTTTGCTGGAGACGGAAGCGGGGTTTATGACCATTCGCGGACAGAACCTGCATATGAAAAACCTGAGTCTGGAAACCGGTGAGGTTGCGATTGAAGGCCTTGTACACGAAATGGGGTACCTTGAACAGGGGCAGACCGGAGACCGTACTAAAGGATTCTTCGGCAAGTTATTCAAGTGAGCCTGAACGTTCAATTCCAGACCATCGCCTTTATGTCGTTGTGCGGGGTTCTGATGGGCATTGGTTTCGACACGTATCAAGTGTTTAAGGGAAAAGGGCGAATTCCGCGATGGCTGGTTTTTTTATTGGATTTGTCATTTTGGCTGTGCAGTATCTGGCTGGTCTTTTTTGTGCTTGTCCGCGTGAACGATGGGGTGGTGCGTCTACCGATCTTTCTCGGCATATTGGCGGGAGCATATGTGTACTTCGTCCTAGTAAGTAAGAAGTATATTCAACTGCTCTTGATCGTGATAAAATTCTGTAAGTGGTGCTATCGAACAACGCTTTTATTGATTCAGGCGCTGATTATTAGCCCAGTTCGCTTTATAGTCCGACTGGTATGGACGCTGTTGACGTTTCTCTTTTCCATATTATTGGCAATTGGCAATTTTTTATGGAGAATCATACGGTTTCTTGCCTCTCCCTTCGTCAATTGGAGTCGGAAGATCGGGAAAGGTTTCGGTCGGGCTAAGACAGGATTTTGGTATCGGATGAAGAATTGGTTTAAGCCAAAGCCGAAAAAGTAGCTGTAAAAGGTGGAGAACGATAGATGAGGCAAGCCCCGTCCCCTGTAACCAAGAGAGGGCAAAAGCGGAGAATACGGATGTTTCTGATCGTCATGTTCGCAGTCATCGGCTGGACGGGCTATACGGCTTACATGCAGAGCGGGATATTGGACGAAAAAGCAACCCAGTTAAAGCAGCTCCGTGAAGAAGAGGCTGCTGCCAAACAGCTGCACGCGGAACTGGCGTACAAGGCAAACCGCTTGAATGACAAGGAGTATGTGGCCGAGTTGGCCCGCAAGCAGTACTTTATGACGAAGCCTGGCGAGATTCTTTACGTCATACCTGAAAATTAGTTGATGCGCGGATGTCGTTGACATCCTTTTTTTCCTTTTCTATAATTTAAATGTTCTTAAAATTCTAGAAGAGGAGGCAATCCGCGTTCATGGGTGTTGAAGTGGGCAGCAAACTTGAAGGGAAAGTAACAGGCATCACCAGTTTTGGAGCATTTGTAGAGCTGCCTGGGGGAATTACCGGACTTGTTCATATTAGCGAAATTGCCGATACATACGTAAAAAATATCAATGAACATCTAAAGGTTGGCGATATGGTAACCGTTAAAGTGATAAACATTCGCGATGGGAAAATCGGCCTGTCGATTAAGAAAGCAATCGACCGTCCGGATGTGACCCCTCGTCACCAGCGGGAACGTGGAGATGCATTTGAAGATAAGTTAAATCGTTTTTTGAAAGACAGCGAGGATCGTCTATCTTCTTTACGAAAACACATTGACAAAAAGGGACGCAGCCGCTAGAGAAAAATATCTTTGCAAACGCGGAAAATGACGATAAAAAGAGGAAGGTCATTTCAAAGATATGACGAATTAGATTACTATAGCCCGTTTCGCTAGCGCGAATCACCTACCGGCCGACGTTGAGCGCCAAAAACGTCGGCTATTTTTTTTGCAAAAAACGGCTGTTTTTTTAAAAGGATAATTTGTCGTACGATTCTTGGAATACAGATCGAAGGTTTGACAAATTTTATCGTGCCCGCTCCGTATAATGAAGGTCACAAGATCACAGAACGGGTGGTGCAAAGATATGATGAACAAAGGTCAAGTTATCTCACAGTTGAATTATTCCTGGTCGCAAAGAGTCATGAATCAGTGGACAGAGGCAATGTCATCGGCGGGGGAACGAGTAGCCGAGTTTGTCCGCAGGTGGAATCTGCTGCCGATCGCCATGGCGTTTCTGTTGGGACGAGCCTCTATCCTCGATGAACTCTCCCCGTTTATCGTGCCTTATTTTATGGTGATGTACTACATTAGAAGAGATTGCCTGACGGTAAGCGGACTGGCGCTGCTTGCCGGGGCGTTTACCTTATCTGTCCCGATCGGGATGGAAGCAGCCATAAGCCTGGTAGTGGCATTTACCGCCTGCAAGCTGTCGGAGCGGTTTCGCCGGAAGGACTTTTCCTTTACTCCGCTGATCGTCCTGGTCACGGTCTTTGTCAGTCACCTGCTGTTTGAAGTGCTGACCAATCAGATTACGACGTACGGCGTCGTCATGGTAGGCGTGGAATCGGTTCTCAGCTTCGTCCTCACCTTGATCTTTATTCAATCGCTCTCCATTGTCCATCTGGCCAAGCCCTATGAACCGTTGAAAAACGAGGAGATCGTCTGTCTGGTCATCCTGCTCGCTTCGCTGATGACCGGGACCGTCGGCTGGATGATTCAGGGGATCTCGATGGAGCATGTCCTCTCACGTTATTTGCTGGTGCTGTTCGCCTTTGTCGGGGGCGGCACGGTAGGGGCAGCGGTAGGAGTCGTCACCGGACTCATCCTGAGCCTGGCCGACGTCAGCACGCTGCAGCAAATCAATTTGCTGGCCTTTTCCGGGCTGCTCGCCGGTTTGCTGAAAGAAGGCGGCAAATTGGGGGTTTCTGCCGGTCTTTTGATCGGCACTTCCATCATTGCGATTTACGCCGGTGCAGAAAACACGCTTTATCCCTCGTTGATTGAAACATCATTGGCAGTGGCGCTCTTTATCGCTACGCCCGCCTCTTTATGGAAAAAAGTTTCCCGTTTTATTCCGGGAACTCCCGAAAATCTGCAATCTCATCAGGAATATATGCGGCGGGTGCGCGATGTAACAGCAGGAAAGATACAAAAATTTTCCGAGCTGTTCACGCAGCTCTCCCGCAGTTTTGCCCAGACGGCTGAAACGCCGGGCGGGGACGAACAAGTGGAGGCGTTCCTTGGCGGGGTGACGGAATCAACCTGCCAGCGCTGCTGGAAAAAAGCGCAATGCTGGGAACGGGACGCTTCACTTACCTATGAGGCGATGAGGTCAATGATAGAGACTGTGCATGAGCAGGGCAGTTTGAAGGGCACACCGCTGCCCAAGGAATGGGAGAGAAAATGTGTAAAGACAGGCAAAGTAGTGGCCGCCGTGGAGCGGGAATACGAGCGCCTTGTGACGTTCAACCAGTTGAAAAAACAGATTCGCGAAAGCCGCAAGTTGGTGGCTGACCAGCTTTCCGGCGTTTCCCGGGTAATGAGTGATTTTGCCAGAGAAATTAAAAGGGAGGGAATTGAGCTTAGTTTTCAGGAAAAACAGGTATCCCGGGCATTGGAAGGACTGGGGCTGTCGATCCGCAGAGTAGATATCCACAGTTTGGAGGAGGGGAAGGTTGATATTGAGATCATTCAGCCTACCTGCTATGGGCGGGATGAGTGCGCGAAGGTAGTGGCGCCGATGCTGACGGAGATATTAGGCGAGAATATCGTTGTGAAGGAACGCCACTGTGAAGCATTTCGAGACGGCACCTGCAAAATGTGCCTCAGCTCCGCCAGGACATTTGAAATAGACATAGGGGTTGCCGGGGCGGCGAAAGGGGGGAAATTGCTGTCCGGCGACAGCTTTAAGACCATGGACCTCGGCAACGGGCAAATGGCATTGGCGATCAGCGACGGGATGGGCAACGGAGAACGCGCATTTATGGAGAGCCAGTCTGCTTTGGACATGCTGCAGCAGCTGCTGCAGTCCGGAATTGATGAAAAGCTGGCGATCAAAACGGTGAACTCCGTATTGTCCCTGCGTTCAACGGATGAGATTTTTGCGACCGTCGACCTGGCGTTGGTGGATCTGCAAACCGCCCAGACCCGTTTTGTTAAAATAGGTTCTACACCCAGTTTTATCAAGCGGGGAAATGAGGTGATTACCGTCATGGCAAGCAATTTGCCGGCGGGCATCCTCGACGAAATCGATGTGGATGTCGTGACCCGCACCTTGAAGCCCGGCGATCTGTTGATCATGATGACAGACGGCATCTATGAGGCTCCGCGTCACATCGAAAACCGGCAGATGTGGATGAAGCGGTTAATCTCCGAGTTGGAGACGGACAACCCCCAGGATGTGGCCGATCTGCTGTTGGAAAAAGTGATCCGGCATCACTACGGAGAGATCGTTGACGACATGACTGTTTTGGTGGCGAAGGTGGAGAGGTTTGTCCCGGAGTGGTCCGCGATCCAGGTTATGGGGGTGGAAAAAGTAGAGCGTCCGCGAATCGTAAGCTGACCATGTAGGTTGGAAGCGCTTCAAGAAGAGGAGGGGTTTATCAGGTATGTTTCTCTATCTCCCGGTCGATAATGATAGATAACTTAGTAGATTGGGGAGATGGACAGTGAAAAAACTGGCAACGATGCGTCAAATCCTCGTCGTGACAGACGGCTGCTCGAATACTGGTATCAGCCCCATTGCAGCAGCGGCTCTGGCCAGGGAGCAGGGAATTACGGTAAACGTCATTGGTGTGATAGATCGGGACCAGATGGAAGCGCAAGGCGAGCGGGAAATCCGCGAATTAGCCCAAGCAGGGGGCGGTTTGAGCGATATTGTCTACGCTTCACAGCTGGCTCAAACGGTTCAGATGCTGACGCGCAAGGCGATGACCAAAACGATTCAACATGTTGTAAACCAGGAGTTAAAAGAGATTTTGGGTAATTCCGACATTGAAGGGCTGCCCCCGGAAAAACGGATGCAAGTGGCAGGGATGATGGATGATCTGGGCGAGCGGTCCAACCTGGACGTCGTCATGCTTGTCGACACGTCGGGCAGCATGAAACCAAAGCTGTTTGCAGTCCAGCAGGCGATACACGACTGCAGTGTCAGCCTGCGTTCGCGGAGCGGGAAAAGCCGGATGGCCGTCTGTTCATTTCCTGGGAAATATAGTCACATGGAAGTCCGCATACCGTGGACGGATCAGGTGGAGAAGGTCTATCAATTGACGGATGGACTGACGATGAGCGGCATCACGCCAACTGGTCCGGCGATTGTTGAAGCGATGGCTTTGTTTGAACAGAATGAGCTTCCCTCTGGCTTGCCTGACGAATACGGTTCCCGGGGGCCAAATGACGATGAGGGCTTGCTGCGTGACCATGTCTTCTAACCTGGGACATCCGTTTGTGCCAAGGGAATTTCGCGGCAAATGGAACCGGAGTGCCTATTGCATTCAAGGTGAATTGGGCCGAGGGGCCAATGGTCGTGTCTTCTTGGCTCACAGCGCCGGAAAAAAAGTGGCGGTGAAGGTAGGTTCAGAAGCATTTGATATACTAATGGAAGTAAATATGTTAAAAAATGTAAAACCGTTGTCGGGCATGCCCATCGGTCCCAGGCTCTATGAAGTAGACGATATCGTGGTGCAAGGGAAGCCGCTTACCTTCTACGCCATGGAGTACGTGGAGGGGGAAATGCTCGATGTCTTTGTCGAGCGGGCGGGACGCGACTGGATCCCTATCTTGATGATTCAATTGCTCTCCCGTTTACATATCCTGCACATTCAGGGCTGGGTATTTGGCGATGTAAAACCGGAAAATGTGATGATCTCCGGGAAAGACAGACAGATGCGGCTGATCGATTTTGGCGGGGTCAGCAAAATCGGCCATGCTGTACGCCAGTTTACGGAAGAATACGATCGCGGGGCCTGGAAGGCGGGGGACCGCCGAGCGGAACCCGGGTACGATCTGTTTGCTGTTGCCGTCTTGATGGTGAGGCTGGCGATCGGCAAAGAAGCCTGGCGAAGAATCAGTCAACAGGAGCGCAATACCCAGACGCTTTGTGATATAATACGAAGCGATAGCAACCTTTACCCTTTTCGCCAGCCGTTAATACATGCGCTATGCGGAAAGCAGGCATCTGCGCAGGCGATGAAAAATGAAATGGTAGCTGCCCTGCAAGGGCGGACGGAAAATAGACCAAAGGGGAAGAGGCAAGATACGCTTGGCACGTGGATTGGCGGGATGTTTGTCGCGTCCTTGCTGCTCTCGGCCGGGTTATTGTATCTCGCTTGGATGTGAGGGATGGGGAGAATGCTGCCTGATGATCTCGTGATGGAGACTTGTTTGCTGGCAGGTGAAATTATGCTCAGAAGCGGCGGGGAAACCTACCGTGTAGAGACGACGATGGCGATGATCGCCCAGTCTGCCGGTATGGAAAGCGTCCACAGCTTTGTCACGCCGACCAGCATCATCTTTTCCTATCGGAGCGGCGAAAGAAGCCTGACCCGAATGATACGGATACCCGAGCGAACCATCGACCTGAACAAGGTAACAATGGTAAATCAGGTTTCCCGTTCTGTTGTATCGGGCGGCATGGCGATACAGGAAGCGTACCGTCGGCTGCAGGAAATTGATCAGGAAAAGCGGCAGTACCCGAACTGGCTGCAAAATCTGGCGGCTGGCGTAGCCAGCGGCTCTTTTGCTGTTTTGCAGGGAGGATCCGGCTATGACCTGCTGCCTACCGCCATTGCGGGACTATGCGTCAACATCAGCTCCGGTTATTTTCAGCAAATCCTGCGGATCAAGTTTTTTGCCGAATTCATGTCGGCTTTTCTCGGCGGCTTGATTGTTTACTGCTTTTGTCTGCTGTTTCCCGTCCTGCATTTGAACCTGATGATCATCGGGGCGATGATCCCGCTGTTTCCGGGACTGGCTGTAACCAATTCACTGCGGGACTTGATGGCAGGAGATCTGATCGCGGGCATATCACGCGGAGTCGAAGCGCTTTTGACGGCCCTGGCTGTCGCCGTAGCGACCGCACTTATTCTTTCTTTTGGCAGGTGATAAGATGTTCTGGCTGACCGGTCTGAGTTTAAGTCTCGTCTCCAGCCTGGCGTACGGCATGTTGTTCAACATACCGGTAAGGACATTGCTTGCCGGAGGATTTATCGGCATGTCCGGTTGGGCAACGCTGCGTCTGGTGTCCGTTATTGGGGAATTTCAAAGCCAGTATACGATATTTATCGCTGCTTCGGTGGTGTCGCTGCTCAGCCAGCTGCTATCGATTTGGCTGCGGGTTCCGTCGACTGTCTTTAGCGTTGCCGGGATCCTGCCGCTGGTCCCCGGTTCGACCGCATACAAAGCGATGCTGACGTTTGTGAATGGCGATCTCCTCGGGGGGCTGGCTTTAGGGGTGAAGACATCCATGGAGGCCGGAGCGATCGCAGCCGGACTCATTCTCGGTCTATCCGTGTTTACCCTGTGGAAAGGATTTGTGGTCCGTTATGCTCGCTCGCATCAAAGAGATCATTGAGAGACAGCAGCTTTTGCTCCCCAATGAGACGATTGTGGTCGGTGTTTCAGGCGGGGTGGACTCCACTGCTTTGTTGCATATCCTCTGTAGATTAAATCAACAATATCAATACAACTGGGTGCTTCACGCCGTTCATCTGAATCACGGGTTTCGCGGCGAAGAGTCGGATGGCGATGAACGGTACGTTGAATCACTCTGCCAGGTCCTGGGTGTCCGCTGCCACCTGTTTGCCCGCGATGTTTCCTTATATATGGAGGAAACCCGGCAGGGCGCCCAGGAAGCAAGCCGTGAGGTCAGGTATCAGTTGTACGAGCGGGTGGCGAAGCAGGTGGGAGCGGCAAAAGTGGCGCTTGCCCACCATGCAGACGATCAAGTCGAGACAATCCTCTTTCGCATATTGCGGGGGACCGGCATCCACGGATTGGCCGGGATGCCGGTTCGCCGCTGGCTGGTAGATGGGCAGATCGAGGTCGTACGGCCGTTTTTGTCCATTTACAGGTCGGAGCTGGAGGAGTATTGCCAAACGCACGGCCTGGAGCCGCGTGAGGACAGCAGCAACCGCTCGCGCAAGTACAAGCGAAACAAATTGCGGTTGGATGTATTGCCGCAGTTTGAAGCGATCAATCATCGCTATCGGGAACACCTGCTTCAGCTTGCCGAGGCCGCGCGAATCGACGATCAATGCCTGAATCGCCTCAGCAGGGATTATCTGGAAGAGGTTATAGAGACCCGCTTGGAGAATAAGATAGTAATTGCCAGAAAGAAGTTGCAAACTTGTGACCTTGCTTTACAAAGGAGAATGATTACACTAATATTAAGTTATCTGTCAAGAAAAATCGAATGGTCTGCGCAGCATGTGGAGGCCGTTTTGCACGTCGCAGATGGCGAAAATCCATCTGCTGTCCTTCACCTGCCAAAACAGGTAGTCGTCAGACGAGTGTACGACGCGATTCGATTTGAAAAAGAAACTGGGCCAAAGCAGCACACTGCTTATTGTTACGATATAGAGGTTCCGGGAATTACGTGGCTTTCTGAACAGGGGATCAACATTCGCACTGCTGTTGCTGACGCTCCTTTTGATTGGAAGTCCATGTCGCTCTATACGGCAGTGTTTGATGTGGAACGGCTGCCTTCAGGAACGTTAGCGGTTCGAAATCGGCGGCCGGGAGACCGGATGAGCCTGCTGGGTTTGACTGGCACCAAAAAGCTGAAGGACCTCATGATCGATGCCAAGGTGCCGAAAGCATTGCGGGAAAGGTGGCCTATACTTGTTTCGGACAGCCAAATCCTTTGGGTGCCGGGGGTAAAAAGGTCTGACGTAGCTGCTGTAACGCAGCGGACCCGAAAGTATTTATTCGTTCAAGTGGAGTATGGAGAAGACTGGTGGGAGGTTCCTGGCAATGGACAATGACATCAAAGAGATATTGCTGACAGAAAGACAAATCGCGGATAAGGTACAAGAATTAGGAAAGCAGCTCAGTGATGAGTATCGTGGCAAAAACCCATTAGTCATCTGCGTACTGAAAGGTGCAGTTGTATTTATGGCTGATTTGATCCGTCAGATTGACATTCCTTGTGAAATGGATTTTATGGCTGTCTCCAGTTACGGCAATAGTACCGAATCGACTGGAGTTGTTCGCATTCTCAAGGATCTGGATACGCCTGTACAGAACCGTCACGTCCTGATTGTAGAGGACATCATGGACAGCGGTCTGACGCTGAGCAGATTGGTAGAGCAGCTGAAACATCGGGAAGCGGCCTCTGTCAAGGTAGTCACCCTGTTAAACAAACCGGAAAGGCGCAAAGTAGACATTTCCCCTGATTACAGCGGATTTACGATTCCTGACGAGTTTGTTGTCGGTTTTGGACTGGATTATGGTGAAAAGTATCGTAATCTGCCGTACATTGGAATCCTCAAGCCGGAAGTATATTCCAAGTAACCTTGTTGAGATTCCTGGATACCATGTGATAAAATGAGGGAAGTGTCTTTTTTCGCGAGAGGAGGTAAGCAATGAATCGTTTTTTTCGTAATACTGGGTTCTATTTACTGATTTTCCTTGTCACGGTTGGGATCGTGAACTTTGTCCTCTCCGGGACCGAAAAAACAACGCAGATGTCTTACCAAGAATTTCGTACGGAATTGCTAAACGATAATGTATTGCAACTAACGCTTCGCCCTGACGGGGGTACATATCGGGTTGACGGGAAATTAAAGAAGGCCCAAACCGGCCATGAGTCATTTACAACCAATGTTCCGCTGTCTGACTCAGTAGTACAACTGATTAATGATAAGATTGATTCGGGACAAATAAACGGGGCGGATTTTAAACCCGCGGAAGGCAATAACATTTGGCTGACGTTCCTCACTTCCATCATTCCGTTTGTCATCATCTTCATTCTGTTCTTCTTCCTGTTGAATCAGGCCCAAGGCGGCGGCAGCCGGGTCATGAACTTCGGGAAGAGCCGCGCCAAGCTTTACAATGACGAGAAGAAGCGCGTTACGTTTGACGACGTAGCTGGAGCTGATGAGGAAAAGGCAGAGCTAGTCGAAGTAGTCGAGTTCCTGAAGGATCCGCGTAAGTTTGCTGCGGTTGGGGCCCGCATCCCAAAAGGGGTTTTGCTGGTAGGACCGCCGGGTACAGGGAAAACCTTGCTTGCCCGGGCAGTCGCCGGGGAAGCGGGTGTTCCGTTCTTCAGCATCTCCGGTTCCGATTTCGTGGAGATGTTCGTCGGGGTCGGTGCCTCCCGTGTCCGCGACCTGTTTGAAAACGCCAAGAAAAACGCGCCCTGCATTATCTTTATTGACGAGATTGACGCTGTGGGACGCCAGCGCGGCGCCGGTCTGGGCGGGGGTCACGACGAACGCGAGCAGACGTTGAACCAATTGCTTGTTGAGATGGACGGCTTTGGAGCGAACGAAGGGATCATTATCGTCGCTGCGACGAACCGCCCGGATATCCTCGACCCTGCGCTTCTGCGTCCGGGACGTTTTGACCGTCAAATCACGGTTGACCGGCCGGATGTGAAGGGACGGGAAGCAGTATTGAGAGTCCACGCCCGCAACAAACCGCTGGGCGACGATATCGATCTGGACATTATCGCCCGCCGTACCCCAGGCTTTACCGGGGCCGATCTGGAAAACCTCTTGAATGAGGCCGCGCTGCTTACAGCCCGGAAGAACAAAAAACAGATCAATATGGATGAGGTTGACGATGCGATCGACCGCGTCATCGCCGGTCCAGCTAAAAAATCCCGCGTGATCAGCGATGATGAAAAGCGCCTGGTCGCGTATCACGAAGCCGGCCACACGATCGTCGGCTACCACTTGAAGAACGCCGACATGGTGCACAAGGTGACCATTATCCCGCGTGGTCAGGCAGGCGGTTATACGGTAATGCTGCCGAAAGAAGACCGCTATTTTGCGACCAAAGGCGATTTGCTCGACAAGATTGTCGGGCTGCTCGGCGGACGGGTCGCAGAGGAACTGGTGCTTGGCGACATCAGTACCGGGGCTCATAACGACTTCCAGCGCGCAACCGCGATTGCCCGCAGCATGATTACGGAATATGGAATGAGCCGTCTTGGACCGATGCAGTTTGGCCGCTCGCAGGGCCAGGTTTTCCTGGGCCGCGATATTGGCCATGAACGGAATTACTCGGAACAGATTGCCTACGAGATCGATCAGGAGATGCAGCGTATCATCAACGAACAGTACCAGCGCTGTAAGGATCTCTTGACAAAATATCGCGACCAGTTGGAGCTGATCGCGCAAACCCTGCTGAAAGTGGAAACATTGGACGCAGACCAAATCAAGCAATTGATTGAGACAGGCAAATTGGATGAGTCACCGAGTGAAAACTCCGGCGTACAGCTAAACATCATGACGAAGATTGATCCGATTATTACGGACCTCGATCAGGCGAGTAATAAGGAGAATCAGGACGACAAAGATAACAAAGACCAACAATAGGAGCGCCCTCAGGTGCTCCTTTTTTCACAAGGAGGGAGGAGGTTGAATGTGCCTTGCATAAAGCTGGCTGCATTTGATATGGACGGTACCCTGCTCACACGCGATTCCCGGATGACTGAGGTGACGAAGGAGGCATGCCGCAGGCTGCAGCAGGAGGGCTGCAAGCTGCTGCTCTCCACCGGGCGGACATTTGTCTCGGCGCGCATGCCGATCGACAACTTTCCTTTTGACGGGTATGTTTGCAGCAATGGCGCGGCCATTTTTGAACGGGATGGAAAGCTTGTTCAGTCCAGTCTTCTGCCGGGCAGGATAGTCGTGGAACTGGTTGAGCAAATCCGACAGCGTCCCGTTTACTACGAACTGCATGACACCGAGAGCAACCGCTGGATTATTCGGGAGGATCGGGAGCAAATCGACGAATTGCAAAAGACCGGGACAGGAGAGACGGGAGTTCTGCTGTCGCAGACAACGTTTTACCATCTGTCAAAAGGGATCGAGAAAGCCGAACTTTTTGACAGCATTCTTTCAGGGCAAATCAGCGTGGTAAAAATCTTTTTCTGGAGCGGCAGTCCGGCCGTGCTGGAATGGGTACGCGAGGTTGCGGCACCCTGGACCGAGGAAGCAGACATTACGTCATCGGGAATCAAGAATGTGGAGATCATGAAAAAAGGCGTCAACAAATGGGAAGGGCTGCAGTACTTTTTGAGAAAATGGGGGATCGATGCCGCCGACGTGGCTGCATTTGGCGACGCCGATAACGATCGGGACATCCTGTCCCGCGTCGGCCACTCGATCGCCATGGGGAACGCTTCGCAGTCGATCAAGGAACTGGCCCGCTACATTGCCAAGTCTAATGAGGAAGACGGCGTTGCGCAATTTATCCAGGAACACCTGCTGCAATCCAGCTAAAGCAAACAGGCTGCTTTTTCCTCTGGGAAAAAGCAGCCTGTGCACATCAAAGAGCTCGCTCAAAGAGTTAAGCTGGAGGCATTGGTGTCGGGGTAGGTTTGGCGTAGCCCTCTTTGTAGTGATCGTCGATAATCTGCCGAATTTCCGTCAGGGATTTTCCCTGGTCCTTTAATCCGCTTGCCACGTATGCGATTTCGAGACACGTGCCGCAGCGGGTACCGTGGTCATCCCAGACAACGGAGCCGTCCTCTTTCACCTCGTTAATGAAGCAGTGCTGGTTATTCAAGTGACCGGCACTCTCACCGCAACCGCAATAGCAAGGCATATATTCCAACACGTCAATGTGTTTGGCGGCGATTTGGTATACCTCTTTTATCTGTGGATCGACTGATTCCAGGAATGTTGGCGTTTCATCCAGGGAAGCGGTCGTTTCTTGCAGATCACCGCCCACAGCGTGGTGCTGCTTTCCGCTTGTCTCCGGCGCGGATTGCGAAGAAGCGCATCCCGTGAGGAGTGAAAAGGCAAGTACGCTTACCAAGGCTAAGCGGGGGGGTCTCATCGACTGTAACCTCCTTTTACCGATTGGGCTTCATTTACAAAAAACCGGCTGTACAGTCGAAGCCGGATTCCCATCAGAATTGTCCACGCTCATTATATCACATGAAAAAAAGTTTCTGAAACCAGAAATGAATGAATACTCCCGCCACTTACCATCGCTCGGGCTCCGGTTGAAGTGGGGGTTTCTGGTGTATCAATCGCAAGCTAACGAATGCGGAGCACCAGTGGTGCCCGCACGTTGACGGACTGAGTACCGTCCAACCCCTCTATCCCATGAGCCGAAGCGGTTGGGACTACTTTTCGCAGGATATTGGCCGAACGTTCACATCGGCATTGACCAAGCCTTTCCCACTCTTATATAAGCCGCGTTTGATCCGTTTTCCAGAGAACCGATGTGTGGCTCCTTGTTCATAGGGAGGCAGGGGATCACCATCCAGAAAACTGGCCTTGGAAGTATAGGCTTCTTCTGTGAATTGCACGTTAATCCCCCGCCGGGCTGCTTTGTATTGGATCATAGTAGTCAACAGATGATGGGGGATATGACAAAAGGACTGGTTGTTTCTTTTGCCGATGTTGGCTTTTTGTTTCCAGCCCGGATTATGTCCGATGACGATCGCCCCGATGTTTTGCTGGACAGCAAGCTGGACAATCTGGTAGCTTGCCTTGTGAAACAGGTCTTTCATTTTGCGATGCCGAATGTGATGCAAACGCTCTAATCGCTTGGAGGTATGCTGTCCTTCTTTCGGTTCCTTTCCTTGACGAAGGATGCCCAGAAAATGAGCTTTCCTCTTGTTGTAATACTGATTGATCGCTTGATATGCTTGCCCTTCACCAATACCGGACGCGAACCCGTTGTAGTGACAATGGTTGCAAGATTATCAATGCCGAGATCAATCGCCATGTACTTGCCTTTTTCCGTCATCTTGGTTTCGAGCGGACAGGCAAAGATCAATTCAACGACGTATTGCCCATATCTCGGAACAACTCGTAACTGTCTCAACTTTCCCACGGTATTCCCAGGCTTGCCGATATTTAGTCGCTGGTTAGTTTTTGGGAATTTGAGAAACTTCCCTTCTTTTATAGTGCAATCCTGATTCGTGAACAGGATTTCCTTTTCTTTCGCACGACTGTATGCCGGAATCCTGGGTTTCCGGTATATTTGTCTGGATGTTGACGATAGTCCTTGATGCTCGCGAAGAAGGATTGCCAATTTTGAAATACACCCTTCATCACCCATTGACTGCATTGGGTCGGAAGGGAGCGATACTCTTTTTGTTCCATGATTTTGAATAAACTGTCCAAAAAATGATAGTCGATGTAAGGGCTTTCTTTAGTTGGCAGAACGAATTCATTGCATCGAATCCTTTTGACGCTGTTCCACGGGTTTTTGTTGTTCCTTTGCCACTTTTGACCGATAGGCTTGGCGTTGTCGTTCGTTCATCGCTTCCGATAATGAATCGTGTTTAGTGCTTCTTTTTGCAGGGGTTGCAGAGGTTTTTGTTGCCGGAGTGCAGTGTATGCTTGTCGGATATAAAAATTGGTGATGTTATATAAATGCTTGGCGTTTTGACACATCTGTTTACAATAAGGGAATAAGCGATGCCCTTTCTTGATGCAGATATGAAACGTTTTGTAATGATGATCAGACATGATTTCACCCCCTTTGAGCAAACGTGCGTTCCCTTCCATTCTACCAGTTTTTGTTTGAAAGTGGTAGATTTTTTTCCACCTGCACGAAGCGCTTGGCAAAGCCAGGAATTCATAAGTATGTCCAAGATGTTACCGATTCACCTCCCCCTTAGTATCTTGCGGCGCTTGAAGAGGGAGTCCTCTCGGTGGGCATGATAGATTGTAACAGATTCAAATCGGAATAGGTCTTATTTACATCACCCTGGCATATGGGTATAATAAAACAGGAACAACATAAATCGGAATGATTATGAAATGGTGATGTATATGGAACAGAATGAAGAGGCGGTTGTCAGATTATCTTCCGTTTCGTTTCAATATGAGGGAAAGACGGTATTGGAAAGAATAGACTTCTCGCTGCGTCGAGGCGACTTTGTAGGAATCGTCGGGCCGAATGGTTCGGGGAAATCTACCATGATGAAGCTGATACTAGGGCTGCTGACGCCGACGGAGGGGACTGTCGAATTGTTAGGCAAGCCTTTGTCTTCTTTTCGCGACTGGACCAAGGTTGGCTACGTGGCGCAGCAGGCGGCCCACGGAACGGGCGGCTTTCCCGCCACGGTAAGAGAAGTCGTCAGTTCCGGACTGGTCGGCAAACTGGGATTGTTTCGTCGCTTTCGGGCCGAACATCATGCGAAGGTAGCTGAGGTCATCCGGCGTGTCGGTCTGGAGGAAAAGGCTGAAGAGCGGATCGGCAGCTTGTCCGGCGGGCAGCTGCAGCGGGTCTTTATCGCCAGGGCACTTGTGTCGGAGCCGGAATTGTTGGTGTTAGACGAGCCAACGGTGGGAGTGGATCAGGATTCCATCGAGCAATTTTACGAGCTGCTTCGTTCCTTAAAGGAAGAAAAAGGCATGACGATGATGATCGTCAGCCACGATGTCGGCGTGATGACGCAATGGGTCAACAAAGTGGCCTGTCTGCAGCGGCGCCTGCATTTTCACGGCTCAACAGACGACTTTGCCCACAACCAGGACCGCATTCTGCAGTCGATGTACGGCGAAGGCATTCGCCTTTTGGCCCACAGTCATTGACAGCCAGATGAGATGGCATAGGATCCAAGGAGAAGGAGACGGTTATGTTAGCGGACTTTTGGCATTATGATTTTTTGCGTTATACGTTGTTTTCCGGCATTTTAATCGGCTTGATCTGCCCGGTGCTGGGGACGTTTCTCGTCGTCCGGCGGTTGTCGATGATGGCTGACGGCCTGTCGCATGTCACGCTGTCCGGGGTGGCGGCGGGAATGCTGCTGTCAAAAAAAGTGGCGATGCTGGGTGGTGTCAACCCGCTGTTCTTCGGGATGGCGTTTTCGGTAGTCGGCTCGCTGTTTATCGAGCGGCTGCGGAAATTGTACAGAGCGTATCAGGATTTGGCGATTCCGATCATCATCTCGGCCGGATTGGGCCTGTTTACGGTTTTGGTCAGTATCGCAAAAGGGTTTAACGCGGATCTGTACTCGTATCTTTTCGGCAAGATCGTCACAGTTACGGCCAGTGATTTGTGGGCCTTGGTCGGTGTAAGCGTCGTCGTGGCCGGGACGGTTCTTTTGATTTACAAAGAACTCTTCGTCGTTTCGTTTGACGAGGAGTTCGCCCGTGTCTCCGGTGTCGCCCGAAATGTGATCAATCTGTGGTTTATGGTTCTCGTTGCGCTGACGATTGCAGCTTCCATGCGGATTGTCGGGGTGCTTCTGATCTCCGCTTTAATTACGATTCCCGTGGCCGCCAGCCTGCAGATTGCCCGCAGTTTTCGGCAGGCGATCTGGATTGCGATCTTGATTGCGGAGACCTCGGTGCTCTCAGGCTTGTACTTTTCCTATTTACTTGACTGGGCATCAGGCGGTACGATTGTATTGATAGCCGTCTTGTTATTGATCGGAGTGCTTGGCGTTAAACGGATAAAGACGAGAAGGGGGGAATAAAGACATCATGACTGTGGAGGAAGCATTGCAAATGCTTAAGGATAATGGTTTTAAGTACACGGGAAAGCGGGAGGAAATCATTCGCATCTGTGCTGAGCAAAAACGTTACCTCTCCGCAAAAGATATCTTGGAACTGATGAAAGAAGAGTATCCAACCCTGAGTTTTGATACGGTTTACCGCAATCTGTCCACATTTGTTCAATTGGGCATTCTGGAAGAGACGGAGCTGGATGGAGAGGGCAAATACCGTCTGGCGTGCTCTCGGCACGGACACCATCACCACCATGTCATCTGCACGGTGTGCGGCAGAACTTCTTCGCTGCCCGACTGTCCGATGAACATCATGTCTCATCTGCCTGATGACTTTCAGGTAACTGGACATAAGTTTGAAGTGTACGGAACGTGTAAAGAGTGTTCAACGGTTTAAACCTTTTGAGCGATTCTGTGACGGGTTGATCAAATGGTCAGGCAAGAGCCGACAGAGCTTTCCTTTTACAGGGGCATTCCGGCTCTTTTTTTGCTGGGAGCAGTGACTGGGTGGGCGACCAAATCAGCGATATATTCCAGCCTTTTTGTTATAATAAGTGGAGCAATGATGACGTAGAGGGGTTTTGGGCGATGTTATTGGTGATCGACGTAGGGAATACCAACATCGTACTTGGCATGTATCAGGGCGAGGAGCTCATCCACCACTGGCGCATCGCCAGCGACCGCAACAAGACAGAGGACGAATACGGCATGTTGGTGGGCAGTTTGTTTCAGAATGCGGGTTTGACGTTCAAACAGATTGACGGCGTGATCGTATCTTCTGTTGTTCCTCCGCTGAACTTCTCCATCGAGAGCATGTGCATGAAGTACTTTCGGAAAAAACCGCTGGTCGTCGGGCCAGGCGTGAAGACCGGGTTAAACATCAAATCTGAGTACCCGCGCGAAGTGGGAGCGGACCGAATCGTCAACGCGGTGGCGGCTATCCATTATTACGGCACTCCACTGGTGATCGTCGACTTCGGGACGGCTTCGACGTTTTGCTATGTCGATGAACAGGCGCGTTACTGGGGCGGAGCGATCGCTCCGGGGATCGGCATTTCTACCGAGGCGTTGTTCAGCCGGGCGGCCAAACTGCCCAGGATTGAGATTGCGAAACCGCCGAGTGTTGTCGGACGAAATACGATTGCATCCATGCAGTCAGGGGTATTCTACGGCTTTATCGGCCAAGTCGAGGGCATCGTCTGGAGAATGAAGGCGGAGACCAGGTCCAATCCAAAAGTGATCGCGACAGGGGGATTGGCGGCGCTGATTGCCGATGAGACCGACAGTATCGATATCGTCGATCCGAATTTGACGCTGAAGGGGCTGCGGTTGATATACGAACGAAATACATAAAAATGAAGCCACAATGCTTAGGCGCTGTGGCTTCATTTTTTTGGTGCATGCTAAAGCAGGCACTCACACGATCTGTTTATCTTCCAGAATCTTGGATTTGGTGATGCGCAGCAGCCGTTCGTTGGTCTTTTGCTGTTCTGCTTCAACCTGTTCTATCTCCCGGATAATTTCATCGTAACGCTCCTGGGAGATGACTCCCTTTTCCAGGGCCAACCTGGCCGCGATTCGCATGAATGGAGCTTGTTCGCAGCTGATCATGTGAATCACTCCCTCATCGAGTGTTGTCAAGCTTGCTTTTTCTCTGGTTTGGACGCTGCTATTTCCGTGACGGAAAGCAATCTCATATACTCTTCCATTGCACCCTCTATCATGCAGCCGTAAAGCTCGCAAATCATTTTTACATGTTCTTTCATCGGGTGAAGCGCGTCAACCGTGAGGACACCCCATCTCCCAATCGGAATGCAAATGAGCGCCAGGTACGGACTGCTGGATTCGGGATTGGGTTCCCAGTCGTCATTTTCCCTGACGTTGTCGAGCACGATGGTTTGTCCTCTGCGGAACGATTTTCCGGCAATGGACCTCTCGATGTCGAGCCTTCTGTTTCTCAGATAGTGGTCGGGAAAACCGGCACTGGCGTGCAGCAGGATCAGCTCGCCGCCCGATTCGATCCAAAGGCCGCATCTGTGCCGTTCGCCGGGACGGTATTTTACATCGGAAGCCAATGCCTCCACCAAGCGTTGAAATAGATTGTGAACCTCTGCGAGCAGCTCGTGTTCCTGAACTTTTTTCAGGCGTTCAACTGATTCAAATACACTTGGGCATTCTCCAACGCCCGGCTTATTTGCGAGGCTATTTCGGAGCTCTCCCGGCTTTTATCCCGTTCTTTGCTGATCTCGTCCTGCAGAATGGCCAGTCTGTTTTCGCGCCCCATCGCATCGGAAAACCGTTTGGCGCCGAGAATAAACCAGATCAAAACAACTGCCAAGGTCAGCAAGATGAGTCCTGCGGTAACGGAAAAAAACCAATCTGGAAGGCGATTAAACAACTCTTTCCAAAAATCGCTCATAACCGTTGTTACCTTTCTGCAGTATGGGACACAACACAGGCGCAAGGTCGAAACTATCAATTGTCAGATCTATTATACCGCAAGTTAATAGTTTTTTGAATTTTCCATTTTGGTTATTTTTTTTGTCCTACTAGGGTGCATTACCATAGTGGCAGAGGGAAAGCGGAGAGGAGGAAGGCGGATGGCGGGCAAGTGGCAGGCGATACACCCTTTCCGGTTAGCGGCGGTACTTCTGCTTGCCGGGACGTTGGCGTACGGTACGTATCACCTGATGAAACCGGAGATGTTTTCTTACATAAAAGTTCGCGAAGGCGTGGTCGCCGAGGGAGGAACGCCGCTTAAGGCAGAGCAGATCGAAAAAGCTGTTCTGCCGGTCAACCGGTTCTTCTCTGCCGATCGTTCACCGGTACCCGGTCTGCTGCCTTGGGCGGATGCGGAGTATTACCTGGGTACGCCGCTGGCACACCGGGTCACAGGTGGCGAACCGCTGATGTTGGGGGATTTGGACCGGCAAGGGGAAGGCGGAAGCAGCGGCAGTCTGCAGGCGGGCATGACCGGAATGAGCATCCCGGTCGACAATATCGTCGGTATTACTCCCCATTTGCCAGTGGGCAGCAAAGTTCACATATACGCTTCTTTCGAGGATCAGGACGGGGCGCATTCCGGGCTGCTGCTGCGGGAAATGCCGATTCTTTCGATTCAGCGGGAAATGGATGGGGAAATTCCCCGGTTGGCAGCCGTGACGATCGGACTTACGCTGGATCAGGCCGTGCTTTTGACGCATGCCCTGCACTACGGGAAAATTCACCTGGCAGAAGCATCGCGTTTGGAGGCGAAGGGACCGGGTATCGGCGATCATGCATTTGCGTCCGCTCTGCTCAAGACGAAGAAGCGATGGAGTGATTCGGGGGAGGAGAGATGATGAGTGTGATAAAAAAGCGTCTGATCATTGTGGAGGAGGACCCGGCAGCCGTTCAAGAGGTAAAGCGAAAGCTGGCGGGCAGCCCGTACATCCAGATATGCGGCGAGACAAGCCGGGCAGCGGAGGTTCTGCAACTGGTCCAGGCCTGCCAACCGGATGCAGTTGTCGTCGGATACACGAGGGATTCGGAGCCTGGCCTGGTCTGTCAGCAGATCCGCTTTTACTTTCCACAGA
Organism: Brevibacillus massiliensis; assembly: GCF_000311785.1. Classification (GTDB taxonomy): domain Bacteria; phylum Bacillota; class Bacilli; order Brevibacillales; family Brevibacillaceae; genus Brevibacillus_C; species Brevibacillus_C massiliensis. Next base: position 37,948 of record NZ_HE978547.1, on the reverse strand, counting down.
TTGTCTGTATCGCTGTCTGCCCGGAAAGGGAATGGCAGTGGGAGCCGTTTTTACGCAGTTTGGGTGTATTGGTTTTGGCAAAACCCCTGCAGGTTTCCCAGCTAGAGGTGCTGGTTACGCAGTTTCCCGCTACCTATTCGGCTCCGGCTGACTTGCCCCGTCCGCTACAAAGCGGGCAGGGCTCGGTGCAATCTGCCAAAGCAAATCGGCCAAAGCATTTTATCACCGTGTACGGACCGAAAGGCGGAGTGGGAAAAACGTTCGTATCCAGAGAATTGGCCGTCTATTGGAGGAGCCAAACAGTGGAGGGGCAGCCATTAAAGGTACTTGCCGTCGACTTCAATCTGGACTTGGGCACAATTGCCACTTCCCTGAACCTGCCCCGTACGCCGAACCTGTTTACGTGGGTCGAGGCGATTGACGAGCAATTGTCCGGGCTAGCCAAGAGAGAGGGATATGACCCGGCAGCGGTCAGCCACGCCCAGTGGCAGGAGTACTGCATGTCTTTGGCTCTCCCTGCCGATGAGATACAAAAATACGTTGTCGTCCATCAGGAGACTGGTCTGCATGTGCTGACTTCGCCGCGGGAGATCCGGCAGAGTTTTGACATCAAGGATTATCACCTGTATCTGATTTTACAGGCCTTGAAGCAGAGCGAGTACGATGTGATCTTGCTGGATACAGCCCCTGATACGACCGATGCCACGATCCAGGCGCTGTTCTTTGCCGAACAGGTGGTCATGGTGGGGAATCCTGTCATCGATGCGATTGAAAACATTCAGCGCATGCTCAAGCTGCTCCGGGAGGCGGAATACCCGGAAGAGCGGATACAGATTTGCATCAACCGCCTTTCCCGCCGCGAAATGTTTACATTGGAAGAGATGCGGGCTTACTTTCAGCTTCATTCAAGCAAGACAATCTTCTCTGTCCCTGATGATGACTTGGTGAAGCGATCGATTAATTCCGGCGTGCCGCTGATGCTCAGCAGCGGCCGATCCGCGGCCAAGGAAGCCTTGATCAGCCTCGCCCAATCACTGGTACCGATCACGCAATCAGGAGAGGAGCATCGATCGGGTGAACAGAACAAAAAAGCCGGTTCGCTTTTGTCCAGACTATTCCGGAAAAGGAGCGGGGTTACATGACTTTTGACCGCAAAAGGCTGCTCGGCTTAAATCTGCCGGCCAATCATATGCACATCAGTGATATTCGCCAATCCAATTACACGCGAGCCCAGCAAAAATCCGCCGATTGGCTTCAAGAGGCCCCACAAAAGCAGGAAGCCCCCCAGTTGGCGCCAGGTTTGCTTGCCGAAGTAAAGATGAACATTGTGGAAAAGCATGGCCAGAGGCTGTGGGAAGATAAGGACAACAAGGAGTATATGGACGAATTGATCAGGGATATCCGCCTGCTTCTGGAGATGAAGGCGCCTTTGACAAGCAGTCAAATGGACATGGAGGTGCAAAAATTAGTACAGGATTTGACTGGCTGGGGGCCGCTCGATCCCTTGCTCAACGATCCTGATATCACGGAAATCCTGGTGCATCGGCATGATTGGGTAGTAGTGGAAAGAAAGAGTACGGGGAAGCTGGATCCGCTTCAGACGAGGATCTTTCGGGATGAGGAACATTTGTTGCGGTTGATTGAGCAAATTGCTGCTACCATGGGTCGCGAGTTTAACGAAACCAGAGCGGAGCTGAACACCCAATTGCCGGAAGGGTCGCGGATCGCTGCAACCCATCGTGCAATCTCACCGGACGGTCACATGCTGACGATCCGCAAACATCGCGACCTGCTGTCCGAAGAGGAGTATTTGCGCTTCGGCTCTATTTGTGAGCCGATGCTGCAGTTTTTAAAATGGTCGATTGGACTTGCCCGGACCTCCGGTATCGTGAGCGGCGGAACCGGTTCAGGCAAAACGCATCTGCTCAATCTGCTCTCCAATTACATTCCCGACCATTTGAGCATTATTACGATTGAAGATGTATTGGAAATGAACTTTCGTCATCCCTACGTCCGCCGCTTTCTTGCCAAACCTCCCAATCACGAGGGGAAGGGGGGGTTTTCCATCCAGGACTGCGTTCGCCTGTCGCTGAGAAAACGGCCCGATGTGATCGTCGTCGGGGAGACGAGGGGCGGGGAGATCGTGGACATATTGTGGGCGATGAATACCGATCACCCGGGGAGCTGGAGTACGGCCCACGCCAATTCCCCCCGCGGCTTAATCGATTCAACCCTGCCGATTTTGTTCGGGAAAGCGAACGAATCTTACAGTTCTGCAGAACGCAAATTGATGATTGGATCGGCACTTGATTTGATCGTTCAGGTAAAGCGGTTTGAAGAGGACGGGAGCCGTAAAGTCGTCGCCATTACAGAGGTAGTCGGAACCGGGGAATCGCATGAGGAATGGATTCGCCGGGCCTGCAATGTAAAACACGTCATTCCGGGCCGGGTCTATCTGCAGGATATTTACGTCTATGAGCCAACCGGAGTGGTCAACGGAAAGGTGGTCGGCCAGTTTAAATGGACAGGCTACAAGCCGGAGCGGATTATTCGCAAGTGGTTGGCGAAAGGGTTGACGAAGGAAGAGATCGATCAAGTCTTTTTTTCCACTCCTGTAAATAGGTAAGGGAGGAAGCTATGGCATTGGCCTTATACATGTCAGTCGCAGCCGGTGTTTTTGTCGTTGTGTTGTTTTATCCGATTGTGAAAGCGGGCATACCGTTCAACGGGGAAAGCCATGTCGTTGGCAGTCAACTTATAAAAGGGAAAAAGAACCTGCTGGACAAATTGCAGGAAAGATTGGAGCGGGCGCAAATTCGCTTTAGCGCTGTACAGTATATGGCGCTTTCAGGGATCACTGGAGGAATAAGCTATCTCCTTTGCAGCTTTGTCCTGCACTCGTGGTGGCTGGGGCTGCCGGCATTGCTCGTGGGTATTTTGTTTAGCGAGCGTTTTTTGCGGGTGAAGATGGCGAATCGGAGCAGTCGGTTTGAGGAGGGGAATGTTCGGGCGCTGCGGATCATGGCTGGAGCGCTGCGGGCAAACCCATCCTACCTGCATGCGTTTGAGCAGGCAGCTGACAGTCCGTTTGTGGGAGAGATGGTCCGTACCGAATACAGACGGGTTGTCGAACTGCTGAGGGGAGGAATTCCCCTTGAGACCGCCTTGCAGATGCTGTATCGACAGACTGGTTCGGCCGACGTCTTGCATTTGGCCTCGATCGTGCTCATCCAGCGGGACTTGGGGGGGAATCTGGCGAAAACTGTGGATTCGGCTGCCTCTTCTATCTTACGGAGACGGCAAATACTGAGAAGGCAGCGGGCAGCAATGTCCCAAATTCTCGCCCAGGTAAATCTGCTAAGCGTCATGCCGTTCGTCTTTGTGATCAGCTTGTTGGTGAACAATCCTCATCACTTTGATCCGCTTACGGCTGATTTTGAAGGGCGGGTCTTGATGCTGGGGGCATTTCTGGCGATTCTTGCGGGCGGCGAAATCATCCGTCATGTTGCCCTTCGCCCTCTACACAGAGGAGGCAAGGAAATATGATCTTCGGATTGGGAATCGGCTTGGCTGTTTTCCTGCTGCTTCTCCCCTATTGTTTTCTTCCCCTTGGTGAAAAGCCGACAGATATCTACGCAAGAATTGATTCCGGGCAAAATCATCGCTTCCAAACGGCATTTCGACCGGGAAAAAGGAGTTTTTTCTTACCTGGACTGAGGCGCCTTATGGCGAATCCGCAGCTGACCGGGCAGTTAGCCGGTATCGTCGGGCTGGACCGGGAAAAACTGGCGAGGAGTCTGGCCCGCCTGCGCTGGCAAGTATCGATTGAAGAAATTCTATACGTTCGGTTGATTGGGGCGGTCTGCCTGCTGGTCAGTTTCCTGATGATAGCCGGCCCAGGTATTGGCGGCAGCGTATCCGGGAAAATTCAGCTTGTCTCACTCATCCCTGCACTTTTGTTGTTTTTTCTTCCAACCTGGCTTATCGATCATTATGACAAGCGTGCACAGCAAGAGATACGCGAGCAGATTCCCGTCTTTTTTGGGATTGTCCAAGCCTTGGTTGAGGCAGGCATGCCGATTCACTCTGCCGTTCGGGCAACGGCAAGACGGTCGACCGGGAGACTGGGCAGGGAGTTTGCTCTGCTGGAAGTTCAGGAAAAACGATATGGCAATTGGCGAAAAGCGCTGGAGGAAATGGCATATCTCTGGGATGTAGACAGCTTGATGGCAGTTGTTTCAGACATCAATGACGCTTTGACCAAAGGTTCCGGCATATCCGGCCTGCTTACCCACCACATTGAGGAGCAATTGCGCTTTCAGGAGGATGAAGCGACCACTTTTGCCAACCGTCTGAATATCCGGCTGCTGCCTTTTTTGGTCGTGTTTATGGGCATCCCGCTGCTGTTTCTGGTAATGGGGCCGTCGTTTATCGGAATCAGGCAGCACTTGTAGCAGCGAATAGCGATGCAGACGGCAAATCATTTTGCGCAGGGCACTGTCTTTTGTCAGAGTAGAGTTAAGCAAAGAAAAGGAGATGGTGCTGATGAAAGCGGTACAAGCTTACGCCGGGAGGTTTGTGAAGGAAGAGGATGGTGTGACGATTGTTGAGATGGTGATTATCATCGCCGTCATCTTGATTCTGATTATTCCTACCTTAGGGGAGCTGGGTTCTGCGGAAGACGATAAGCTGAATGAGCTAAAAGACAAGATCAGTAAATGACGATGCCGGCTGTTGCCGTATTTGCGCTGCTTGGGTTGGCTGCCATTTGGGACAGTCATTATCGGAAGATTCCAAATCGCATGCTGGTGATTTTTTTCATCATCGGATTGGCCTACCAGCTGCTTTGCGGGGAAATATGGATGGCTGTCGGCGGTTTAAGCTGCGGGTTTGCCCTTACCCTACTGCCGGTTCTCAGCCGCGGGATGGGGATGGGTGACCAAAAGCTGTTCATGATCGTAGGTGTTTGGATCGGGGCTGTCGGGACATACAAGCTGTTCACTTACTCCATCTTTGTTTGTTTAGCGGCATTGGTGGTCAACCCGCGGAAGTGTGCTGCGGCCTTCCGGAATCTGCGAGTGATGGCGGCCGGGTGGACAGGACATCGGGAAATCTGGCTGCCGACCCACAAGACCACTGCTCTGGCTTTGCCCTTTGCTGTCTATCTGTTTGCGGCTTACCTTGTTTATTTGTTGGAGGGGCAGGCGAATGCGATTTGACAGGGTCAGGCGTTTCTGGAAGGAAGAGAGAGGAAGCCAGCTTTTGGAGTTTATCTTTGTCTTCCCGTTACTTTGGGTCCTGCTCATGTTTTCTTTTGATCAATTTGCCATCATGTTCAACAAGCAAAAAGCGTTGGCGGCGGCCTACGAAGCTGGACGAATTGCCTGTGTTCAGCCGAATGCCGGACTGGCCAGCTACCACGGCCAGCAGCGCGGTATGGAGGAGCTGGATCAAGCGATTGGGGCTGAACTGAGAGAGATCCGTATCTTGCCCCAGGGCAGATGGCGCAAGGGCAACCATTTTGAGGCCAGAGCGACTCTCCATTTTACTCTCCCGGCCTCTGGCGGAAAATACGAAGTCACAGAATCTTATCACATGATGATAGAAAATGCGGAGGGGGACTGAATTGAGCAGGACGTTTCGTGACGTAATGAAAGAAGAGCGCGGTTCAGCCCTGCTTTCCTCGCTCTTCTTCTTTTTATGTATCGCCGGGTTTCTATCACTGCTGTTGTTTGTTGAGCAGGCAGATCTGGCGGAAATGAAGACGCAGCAAACAGCAGACTTGATCAGCAAAGGGGCAAGATCAGCCGGAGAGTGGACCACCATCGATGAAAAGGGAAGAGAGAAAAAGGTGTTGATTGCAACAACAGAAGAGGCCAAGTCCCTGCAGGCCGATATTGTACGGGGGGCGCGTGAAGAGGCGGAATTGTTGTACCGTCTGAATCAGGCCGGTTTGCAGTCGGGGTCCGGTAAGGTTGCAGTGGTCCATCAGAAGGGAGAGGTCCAGTCTCTGTATCGTCAAGGCATCTATCATGTCACAATCGAGACAACAAAACAAGTCCAGTTGCTTTGGGATTCCATTAGGCTGTCATTTCGCCGTGTATCCCAATCGGGACTTTATGATTAGTCGCCAGCCGGATCGGAGCCATGGAAGATCTTTTTTTCTGCGACAAAAGATGTGCCCGCTTGCGGGACGAATGCGGAAAAACCTGCTTTCACTGAGGAAAACATCGAAGCAAGTCTTTTTCACTATTATTTTTGTCCTAATTCGGCGTGGTACTTTAAGGTAAACCAGCCGAATGACAGGAGTGAAAGCTATGCCTACTTCGATCATCGAGCGATATAAACGCATCTTGAGCGGGGATCAAAAGCGTTTTTCACCATATGAATTTGAGAACATTCAGTTTAGAAAGAAAAAAATTCAGTTAGTCCTGCGGTATGCGATCGAAACGGTCAAGCAGTGGACGCCAGAACAGGCGAGAGAACAGCTCACCATGAAAGACGTGAAGGAATTGAAGCTGCACCTTGTCAGCGAATTCATAGAGCCTCCAATTGAAGCAAAGGCAGATGACGTCTACTACTTGGTGGAGTATGCCTACCCGTATTTGCCTCGGCCGACAGAAGCGCAAAAGGTTCTATGGGTGTACCAGGAGGTGCTAGCCGGGAAGCGAAAGCATTTTCCCCTCCACTATTTTCAAAGTGTAAAGGGAGAGGAAAGGGCAAAAATTTGTTTTGAGTACATGTGGAAAGAACTTTTGCAAGTGAAAGATTACAAGGACTTGCCAAGGCTGTTTTACAAAACGGAAGATGCATACAGCATTCTGCGTAAGTTCAAACTAAAGATCCTGGTGGACTCGCTCTATTTTTCCCCTTTTGATCTGGTGACGGAAATGTATCCCGATCTGGCAGATCCTCTTCTCTGGGAGGAAGGAGCCGTGAAGGAGATCCTCCTACAAAAAAAGTAGAGAAAAAAATTTGCGGAGGGCGTTATCATTTTTTACGGTATAAGTAGTTTCATCTGCTTATAAGCGAATGAAACGGCCGTAAATTTTTGGTGAGAGAAGGAGGAGTTGCGTATGGCAACAATGGAAGCTCACCAGGTTCATTCCACTTCGGTGGAAGTGCTTCTGGGGCGGCAGGTGCGTTACCAGAAGCACAAGCCGGGTAAAAGTCTCTTGTTGAAGGGAATACCCGAAGGATTTTTCCAAATCGATTCTGTCAGTCGATTTGGGGACAGGATCGTAATGAATGACGGTGCAATCGTGATGGAGAGTGCTCCCACCGTCATCCAGCGCAAGGGAAGAATTGCTCTTTTCTTGCCGACGGGAGAAGAATTGTACTTCTTTACCGAGTAGTTTTCTCCCAAAAGCCGCCTTGTACCGATGGGTTGCAAGGCGGGCTTCTCCTGTATTGCAGGGAGGTTTATGTCAAAGACCCGTAAAGAAAGTCGGAATAAAAAATAGTTTGATAATATATGTAATATTGTGTAAAAATAGAAAAAACAAAAAATTATTATAAATAAATTGAAGGTTAGGAGGTATTTTGAAATGTTGGCTAAAAATGCTTGTGAATTGGTAGGGCGCTTTTTTGAACAGTGCAATGGTGTGCTTGAAAAAGAGCAGTTAAAACAGGGGTTTATCCACTATGTATTTTCCACATATCAAGAGCACATTGTCAGGGAATACGACCTGGATTTTTTCCATGACCATTTGGTTGAACTGCGCTTATCCAACTGCCGGAAGGATTTCGATCTGGCCGTAGAGGAATGGTATGCAACCCATTGCGAATGTGAAGCAGAGGGAGAAGATTATCACGATCTTTTGTTTCAACTGGTAAAGGAAATTGTCGTACATTACAAACCCCAATCACGCGACGAATTGGTGAAGAACATGTCCTTGTACCTTACTTCACCCGGTCAATATATGGAGCGGTGGAGAGGGAAGGAACGCACCGCATCCATGTATTTTCAATACCTCTACAAATTGGGGATTCGTACGTATCTGGACATAGAAGCCGTGGTAGATGCTTGGCTGATCGAGCATCCTGATGCATTCGACGAGCATCATCAAAACCTGCTTGCCCAACCGCCAAGACGGGGACGGCCCAACAATTTGGAGTTGGCTGTCTTAATGGAAAAAGCGCTGGAGATGAAGCCTGGGCTGACTGAACGGGAAAAAGAGAGAATGCGGAAAATCTACTACTACCATCGCAATACGCTGACCACGCTGGGAATGATTGAGAAATTCAAGAATTACATCGATAAATCTGACGATGATATCGCAAACACTGGCTCGATTCAGGTAATGTAATTCATGTTTCGGGAAGTGCAGCATTTTCTCAATCATTTTCGCGAACTGGAAAAGAAACAGTTCACACAGACCAAAGAAGAAGAGCGGCAGTGGATAGACTTAAAGAATAAATTAACCGTTACCGGCAGTCATACGGCTGCGTCGGCCGAGCAGACGTTTCGGCGGGTCATCGCGGTTTGCAGTCTGTTTCCACAAGCAGGTGCCAGTTTTTTGGCTGCTAACTATGCTTTTTGTCAAGCAAGTCGAGGGGTTTACACCACTCTTTGCGAGCATCCCGAACGCATCTCTTACTATTATTTCGCCCTTGATGGTGAAAGAAGAGGCAAGGCGAGCCCAAGTGCAGCTTCAAATCAAATAGAGAAATCGGTTGAGCTTAAAGACGGGCTCTTGCGGGTAAAGATGAAACCCCCTTATGCGCAAAACGAGTCCATGGGACAGGCGGAAATAGCCAGCTGGTATCTGGCCAACAGCAAGGAATCTGCTCTTCTGATCATTGATCTGTCATCAAACTGGCATACAGAGGTTGCTGCGCTGATTGCGGAATGGGCGGATGAATTGTGGTTCGTCTTGGATACTGATTTACCCCGGATTACATGTCTGATCGCAACTGAGGAAATTCCGCCCTTATGGAAAAAATACAGCGATAAAATTCATTTGATCGCCAATAAATGGAATGCCGGGTTGGATAGATCGAGTGTCGTAAAAAGATTGGAAGGAACGCTCTCCCTTTGGACAGGGTCAAAACAATCCAGAATATCGGCTTTTATTCCACTCATTGATCCGGTCAAGGTCAGTACCGTGCAGTCGTCAGGGAAGCTGCTGCTGGAGCAGTTCCCCGGATGCAGCGAGTCGTTTCAACCGTTACTTGTGCTTGAGTAAGGATGGGGTGTATGAAAAAGCAAACTTTACTTGTTATTGGTATCGTCTCGTTTATTCTGGCAGGCATTTGTTTTTTTGCGGCGACCAAATACGTTCATGTACTGGCAGAGGAACAGCTGTTCACACCTATTGTAAAAGTGGCTCAGGGTAAGAAAATAGAGCCGTTTGAACCGATTACCAGGTCCGATCTCGTACTGGAAAAGGTGGCGGCCAGTGAGGTGATGCCAGGGTCCTTGCAATCGATTGACAGTGTGGTTGGAAAACGCAGCATCCAGCCGATATACCCGGGGGAGCAAATCATCGAGCAGAAATTGCTGGATGGGCATTTACTTCCGGACCAAGGAAAAGCGCGCTATGAATTTCCCCTGACATGGATGATCCCGATAACCGAACTTCGCAAAGGAGATTTTGTCAAAGTCTGGGTGAGATACAAGCCAAGCCAGGAGTTGGAAACGCTGCCTCCGCCGACCTATTTTCAAAAGAGCAATCCCGCCGCGGAACTGTTGTTTGAAAGTCAGCTCGTTACCGTAAAAGACAGCAATGGGATTGAGATTTATACACTAAAGCCGCAAATTTTGCCTAACGCAACAGAGATGGACGATGCTTTCTTCAATCGGACAAAAACGGGACAGTTTGTTGACGGAGAACGCCGCTACCATGATTACCGAGCGCAGCCTTCATCCGTGCCTGCCTATATCGGGTTAAACTTGACCGATCAGCAATATTTATGTTTGACAGAAGCGATGCATTACGGCGCTCTGCAGATTGGCCATATTCTTCTGAAGGAGGGAGAGTAGAGTTGAAGGCCGTTGTCTGTTACCCAATGAGATCTCTCGTCAAAGCGTTTATGCCCGGCGAGTGCAGTGTCGTAGTCGCAGAGGACTTGACCGAGTGTCTGTTATACACTGCTGCCTACAAACCTGAGGTGTGCGTTATTTTTACCGAGTCGGTAAATCAGCCCGTTTGGGAATGGCTGCCAACACTCTCAGAAGTCTTTCCGACGGAAATGATAAAAGTCATTATACCTGTTTATAAAGACGAACAACTGGTAAACAGAATTGTTGATGATAAGGGGCTGCCCCATACGTATGTCCTTCCGGCAAGCTTGTCGTATGAAGAGATTGGCAGCAGACTCTGCAGCATTCTTGGCTTAGCCGATGAGAAAGCGAACGTCCTGGCAAATGACGCTTGGAGGGAAAACAGAGGGGTTGTATTCACCTTGACCAGCTATGGTTCGGCGGGAGTGACTACATTTTGCATTAACCTGCCGGTACTCTTGGCCAAGCAGCATCCTGAAGCAAGGGTTGCAGTTGTCGATATGAATATAGAAAAACCAGATTTGTCCCGCTTTTTCGGCCTTTCAGGACACCAGCTTTCCCTGTATCGGCCGGACCTGGTTACACTCCAGGCAGCTGATCAGCGCAATTGGTTTGCCGCGTTTAAACGGAGCCCGACACTGAATAACTTGTATTATGCCAGTGGGGCCAGTCGATGGGAAAGCTATGAGATTTCGACGCTTCTAGCTATTTTTCGAAAGCGTTTTGACTACGTGTTTATCGATTGGGGATACTGCTTTCCCGAGACGGAGGCCATGCAGCGGTTGCAAAGCGAAGGCGATTTCCATCTCATGTTTGTTCGCTCAGACCCATTCAGCCTGAACAGTGCCGCGAAGTGGTTTGGAAAACGTCAAAAGACTGGTGTGTCCCATCAGTTGGTCATTAGTCACTTTGCGAAAGAAGGCATCAGCCTGCAGCGCATTAAAGAGGTTACGGGTGCGCCGGTATTTGGCAAGGTCAGTCGCCTGCAGGAGAGCAGGGCTGCTTATTCGCTGCAATCGAACAGTATCCTGGTAGAAGAAATCTTTCCGCCAAAAGATTACATCAGCAGCTTGCAGACATTTGTTGATGAAATAGCGGGTTGGAAGGGAGCAGCGATATGTAAATGAGAATAGAGGCTCGAACATGGAACGCCAATCAGTTAAAAACGATTGAAGATATAAAGCAAGCCGCCCGCGATTACCTGAATTACTACGGCAACTCCAAACAGGAACGCTTAGAGATGCAGCGCTATTTGACTTTAGCGGAAAGCGGTGACAGGGACAGTCAGCGGCACATTATCTTGCGCCTGAAGCACTACTTTGAGGAAATATTGCAGCACCCGGTCACTGCCGAAATTTATCCGCGGGCCAACAGTTATGAAAGCATTGCATACGCTACCTATGGCTGGGGAATTCTCGACGTCGTTCTGCAATTGTCACCGTGGGTTGAGGAGGTTCGCCTCGCAGCGGGGAAACAAGTGGCGTACCTGGAGAGAGGGGTAAAGAAGTTTTTCCCCTATAAACCGGGTTGGCAGGAGGTTGAAATTCTCCAACAAAAATTGGCAAATGCTTCAGGTTTGACGTTTAACGAAAAAAAGCCGAGACTGAGCGGATACCTGGATAAGATCAAAGCCAGACTTACCATGTTCACTTATCCGTATTCACGCGTGCCTACGGTGATCGTCAGAAGGTTTACCACCGTTTCTTTCTCGCTTGAACAGCTGCGGATGCAAGAGCTGCCGGCTTTTGACGAGAAGGTTCAATTATTGATCGAACAACAGGTGTACGGCCGGGGGAACGTGCTGGTGATCGGCCCGATGGCATCCGGCAAGACAACGTTGATGATCTGCATGTTGAAATTAAAAGACCCGCAGAAGGATTTCATAACCATCTTTGAAAGTGAACACGAAATACGATTAGGTGATGTGTGGCCAGGAGAAGTTCTCGAGTTGCAAAACGTCGAAGAGATCGGAATTGACCTGGAAAACTCTTTTAAAGACGTCTACCGTTCTACGGCAAACACGGTGTTGATCGGCGAAATACGCGAGCCGATTGAGGCACACCATTTCATTAACGCCGGGATTCGCGGAACGGATGCCACAATTGCCGCTTTGCATGAACGGTTTCCGCATCAGGCCTTGAACGATCTGACTGATCTGGTTTACCAATACGGCGGGCGAAGCATCGAATTGACCCAAGAACGCATCAGCCGAGCCGTCAATTTTATCAATTCCTTGAAGTATCGAAATAACGGACATCGTTATATCGATGCCATACATACTACCAAGTGGAATCAGCTCATGCAGCGGGTAGAATCAATACCCCTGGTTTATCGAAATGCAGTCACCGGCCGGTACGAATGGACCGGAGAGCAACTGGCGGGGGAAACGGTAGAATACATGTGCTACATGGGGCAGGCAAACCTGGATATCCTCCGCAGTCTTGGCCTTACTGAAAACAGGAGGCACGTATGAATAACCTGCTGTTATTGCCTATGACCCTCTGTCTGCTGGTCGGTTTTATGGTTGCAGCGACATTCTTTGTTCGCTTTTGGACGTCTCCCAAGGTGTTTTATCCAACGACTGTGTCTATACTCCGCGACAAGATGGTAGCGGATAAAAACGGCAGGTATTTGTACCGGCAGTATTCTATCTGGTGCAGTGTCTCCGATAGCCGGTATACGCCAGATGATTATTTTCTGCGATCATTGGTCGGAGCTGGCCTGGGATTCATCGTTGGTTTGGTTGCGGGCAATGTCATCGTTTCACTCTCACTGTTTTTCCTTTTGCTCCTGTTGCCGACACTCATTCTGTATGCCCGCTATACGATGAAAGTCAATCGGATGATTGCTTCGTTTAGCAGGTTTGTCGATCTGTTTGCCCGACATTACAGCAGCCACAAAAGTATTGTTATTGCCTTCCGTGAAATGATGGAGGAGTGTCCGAAAGAACTCCAATCCGAACTCATCCTGCTCAACAACAAATTGACAGATGGCGGAAGTTCGATAAAAGCGATGGAAGAGTTTGCGGAAAGGTTGAATCATGACTGGGCACACGATTTTGCCACTTATATTATCAGCGGCTTCGAGGGGGAGACAGAAGATATCCAAAGCGCGCTCAACCGGCTGACAAATGAGATGTTTATCCAGCAGGATGAAAGGGAGGAGCGGAATAGCGAGATCCACAGTATCTGGATAAGCCTGCTAATCGTTATCTTCATTTGTGTACTGTTGATTCCTTACAATCATCTGCTGTTAAAAGATGCGTACCGCCTCTATTTTTTCACTGCAGACGGACAAGCATTGCTCGCACTCGCTGTTACCGTTTGGTGTCTGTCCATTTTACTGGCATTTATATGGGGAAGGAGGAATCGCTGAGTGGGGCCGGATTTTTTGCTCCTGTTGCTCATCTGCGGGGCGATCGGCGTTTTCGCCGCAGTATTTCTGCTAGGAATGTTTCTATCATTAGCCAGAGACGCAAGAAACCGACGGCGTTTTCCGACAACCCTCTGGAATGCCTGGCAACAAGCTGTTAACAAGCGAGAAGACAGCAGATGGGATCAGTTGCTGAAAACGGCAGGACAACCTTTTGGTTGGGGGAAGGCCGAATGGTTGGCGATCCAGTGGATGTTGGGGGCTGGACTCTTGGTTCTGACACTCTGCTGGGCGCTGTTTCACCCGAAAAGCGCTGCTCCCCTCCTGGCCATCGGTTTGATTCCCACAGCAGGATTTTTCCTACCCCTGCTCGTGCTGAAGTGGTGGGCTAGTTACCGCGAGGAAATCCTCAGTGTCGATATCGCCCGTTTTATCAACCGGTATGTCAACCTGATCGAAAATAGTGTACCGCCCTATCCGGCTATGGTCAAAGCGGCTCGAGCCACCCGCAAGCTAAAAGATCACCTGCCGTCTTTGTCTCAGTGGAATGAAGACCGGTTTGCGGCTCTGGAGCGATTTAAGGCGGATCTGGGAACAGACGACGCTGCTTTGCTTGTATCCAATATGCGCACAGTTGAAAAACTTTCTAGGGAAGTGGTCGCTGTGACGATGCAGCGGCTGGAGTGGGCAGTAGACCATCGAAGGCATTTTCGCCACCGAAAAAAGATCAAATCGCTTGGAATCGGCTACAGTATCATCGTCTACCCGGCCTTTTACATCGGCTTAATCGTCGCCATGTTCCCGTGGTATAAGCTGCTGATTGAAATATTGGAAAAGTATCTTGTCTAGAAGAGGGGGATGTGGCATGACCAAATTTTTTGCCATCTTGATGGCCCTCGTTTTTACCCTTGGTATTATCGTTTCTGCAATGGGCACGGTGAATGAAGCCATTGTCAAGGAGGACGGGCTTCGCGACAGGGCAGTTTCATGGATAAATCAGGCAGTTCCATCAACCAATGATCATTAAGGAGTGAAGTTATTATGTCTAAAATGTTCTTTATCTTTCTCGCTTGTGTCATGGTATTGGGAATCGGAGTCAGCGTTTACGGCAACCAGTTGAGTCCGTCTGCGAATGAATCCGCAGAAAGCATTAAACGATCGGTCTTGTCTCTCGATTACGACGCCAATAACGCGAGAATTACCTTTACAACCCAAAGAGGTTCTTCCTATAGCAGCCGATGACGCATCTGATTTGTCTATTGATCGTTGTTGCGATGGCTGGCCTGCTGTGTGCCTCTATATGGACGCTAGACCCTGTGGAAATAGTCAAGGATGCGCAGCAACTGCGCGTCGAAAAAGCGTTAACACTTACATTTAGATGAAGAGCGGTGCCTCATGCTTAAATTACCTGTTTTTTTGACCTGTTTAAGTGTCATCATCTTCCTCTTTGCTGCTGTTGCGTGTGTCGAGATGTATACGCTTGAAAGAGCCATCGCCAGGGGATTTTACACCGATCTTCTGGATGATATGCAGGACATCGGGTATCTCGATGCCGAGCTGGAGAGCTACTACAGGGAGAAAATGAACGAATTGGAGTGGGAGGCGGCCAAAGGGGATTACTTTGCCGGTACATGGCCGCGCGAAGAGTCCTTGCGGGCCGGAAAACAGGTAAATGATCTGGTACATCTCTCCCTTTCTATTCGTCCGACCCGGTTGTCACAGTGGATGCATTACTTGTTTGAAGGGGAGCGGGTCTTTACATTTACGGGCAGCCGTCCTTCAGAATATTTCGATCCGGAGTGGTAAGGTATGAGTAACTTGATTTCCGTACTTGCTTTGCTGGTGATCGTCGTACCATTGGCAGTAACGGTCCTGATCAGCGGGCCTGACAATCTGCTGACCGCCTGCAGTCACTTTTTTCATCAGCTGCTGGATCAGGCGACCCGCTTTGGTGCGAGCTGATGGGGCAGCTGATCACGACCATTATCAGTATTCTGGTGCTTCTGTGCGTCCCTGCCGGCATCTTGCAGGTGCATACTGTCATGCAGATGAAAAGCGAGCTGTTTGATCTCAGCTATGCGGCCGCCAAATTTGTCAGCAATCACGGCGGGATGAGCGATACAGATGTCCTCCGGAACGTCCGCAGTTTTGTACAGACGGAATTGGACGGGAAAGCGTACAAACTGGCAGACAGCGATATCACGGTAGAGATCGTCCGGACAAAGGGTGCCGATCCGACTTTGTGGAGTCATGCCGACGAATTTCGGCTCTCCCTGGAAATGCCGTATCCCAAGGTAATCAACTTATTTGCCGGTTTTGAAAAACCGCTCCGCATTGAGCGTCTAGGGACGATTAACACGATGGATTATGACCTTGTAGGGGGACAAGCTTACGGGTATTAAAATACTTGTGATCAGTTCAACACTGTTGTTTTTGCTTTTCGGAATAACAGTGATCGATGCTGATCTGGCCATGCAGAAAAAGCTTGAGGTGAAAGCGCTGCTCGAGCTGGCAAATCATAACGCTACTTTTGCCGTCGATCCTGTGCTCAAGACCGAGGGCATTATTGAGTTAATCGAAGAGGAAGCTTTGGACCGGTTTGCACTCAGGATGAAGGAAAACGGCGGCTATCGGCAGGAGGGGGGATTCTTCGTGCCATCGCCCGACAGTGTCACTACAGATCCTGTCGCGTTTACTGCCAAGTACGTCGATTTTGGGCACTGGCAGCGGGATTTGCGTTTGTCACTCAAGTATACGGGGGATTCCCTGCGAATCGAGCAGGCTGCCTGGGGCGAGGAAATCCATCCGAGCGGAGGTCATATCACCTTTCATCTTACCGATGAAAAAGGGAAGGAGCTGACGATTGCTCCCAAAAAAATGATCGGCCCTTCGCTGATCGCCGTTGCCTATGTGCACGACGGTCCGTTCAGTCCCCTTTTGCCGGATCACGCTTTTCCGGTCGTCAGCATAGAAGAGGTAAAACATTAACTTTCGACAAATTTCTGGCTATTCACCAATATTGTGAATAGCTTTTATGTTTAGCCAACGATTCAACCGGGAATTGGAAATCTAGCCAGTAAAAAGTGTTGCCCTCAATTGTTAATTTTAGTAGACAGGGAGGAATTGCGTTCGTAAATGTCGAATTACGTTACATAAATAAAAAACTGAATATTTCTATTTTCTGATGAAATGAGGGTTGCACATGACTGTCAGCTACTCCTCTATCCAAGGTAGCTCCCGTCGTTGGCGGGAAGTCGAAAAACAATTAGGGATTGTCGTACCTAAATCGCTCTGGACAGACACCTCCGCCTTGTTGTTTTTGGAAAACGTCGCTGCAACGCCCATGTTAGACAAAGAAGAAGAACTCGAATGCATTGTCCGATACCAACAGCACAAGGACTTGCAGGCTCGGGATCGCTTGGTTCAAGCGTACTTGCGGTATGTAGTAAATACGGCTTTACGCCACTTGAAGAAAGGGATGCCGTTTCTCGATTTGATTCAGGAGGGAACGATCGGGCTGTTCACCGCCATTGATAAATTCGATGTGAGTCGCGGAGTCCGGCTGTACCACTACTCCCATTGGTGGATTTCTCAGTCCATCACCAGGGCCATTAGTGATAAAGGCAGGCTTATCCGCATTCCGGTCCATATGCACGAGCAGATCCGCCAGTATCAAAAACAGGTCCACTATCTGGCCCATCAGCTGGGCCGTTCCCCGGATCGGCATGAGGTGGCGAAAGCACTTGATCTTCCATTGGAAAAAGTAGATGCCATTGAGTATACCTTAACGATAAAGATGGAGTCCTTTGACGAACAGCCCTATGAAAATGCTTGGGAAACAGAAAATGAAGAGCAGCTCAGCTATGCTGAGATTGTCGACGATGGAGAGTCCTCTTTGGAAGATTTGATCGAAAAGATCGATCTTCGCATGCTGGTTCAGGAGGCGTTAGCCAGATTGAACCCCCGTGCACAGGAAATCATTGCGATGAGGTACGGGTTATACGATGATCAGGTTCACACATTGGAGGAAGTCGGCAAGATGTTTGGCCTTACCCGGGAGCGGATTCGCCAGATTGAAGCGACCACGATCGAACGTCTGCGCAAACAAAAGGGCTCCCGCGCTTTATTGGAATACCTGATGTAAATGATATGCATACCACACGGGGACAGCGCTCGTGTGGTTTTTTATTTTTAACCTGCTCCGCCAGAAGTCTCCCACCTCTTAGGTGGGGGATGAATGGTGGAATATTTTATGGTAAAATATTCAATAGTAGACATAGGAAAGAAAGTGATGGTAATGATACTGGATATTAACAACCATTGAGTATTCTTCCTCTATTATCACTTCGTTCTGGTCTCAAATATCGCCGAAAAGTCATCCATGATCACATATCAGAATAGACTCAAAGAGATTTTCGAATATATTCAGCCTGGCTACAATATTTCCTTGCAAGAATGGAATCATGATCGTGATCATATCCACATTCTGCTCAAAGCACACCCAAATTCTGAAATTCCGAAATTCATCAACGCATACAAACGTGCATCATCCCGTTTGATTAAAAAGGAATTTCCTGTCATCCGAAAGCATCTGTGGAAGGAATATTTTTGGTCACGAAGCGATTGCTTGCTTACGACGGGTGGAGCACCGGTAGACGTCATCAAACCGTATATCGAAACGCAAGGAGAGAAAAGGTAGCTTATGCAATTCACTTATCAATTCGCCTCTATCCCACTCCGAAGCAAGAAGAAAAAATGAACCGAACCCTGGATCTATGCCGAATGTTGTACAATACCGCTAAGCAACAGCGCGAACTGGCTTACAAGCAATTTGGCACATCGATTTTCTACTCGATGCAGCAAAAGGAGCTTCCTGTACTCAAACGGGAGTTCCCCGAATACAAGGAAGTCCATTCACAGGTGTTGCAAGATTGCCTGCAACGCCTCGATGATGCTTATCAGCGCTTCTTTCGCAAGGAAGCCGGTTATCCCCGTTACAAATCCAAAGACCGATATGCTTCCTTTACCTACCCGCAACCGGGTGCGGTGAAGAAGGGATACGTGTATCTGCCGAAGATTGGTTTTGTCAGGATGAAGATCCATCGGGAATTTGACGGATGCCATGTGACTCAACTCAACGTCAAGCGATATGCAGACCAGTGGGTGGTCAATATCACCGTAAAAGGGGAAGAAATAGAAATGACTTCCTCCATCGAAAGGATGGTTGGCATTGACGTCGGATTAAACACCTTCGCGGCCCTTTCTGATGAAACAACCATTGAGAATCCGAGGTATTTACGAAAAGCGGAAAAACGGCTGAAACGGTATCAACGGCGACTTTCGCGCAAACAAAAAGGATCAAGGAACCGGGAGAGGGCCAAACGGAAAGTGGCAAAAGCCTATAGAAAAGTGACTCGGCAACGAAAGGACTTTCTCCATAAACAATCGTTTCGGATGGTTCGCGATTATGATTTGATTGCCGTGGAACAATTGAAAATCCGAAACATGATCCAGAGCCGCCGTCTAGCCAAAAGTATTGCCGATGCCGGATGGAGAAAGTTCATCACTTATCTATCTTATAAAGCAGGAAGACAAGGAAAGCGACTCGTGGAAGTGCCTGCAAACGGTACATCGCAGACCTGTTTATGCGGTACGGAAGTAATTAAGACGCTTGCGATTCGCATCCACACCTGTTCCGTTTGCGGACTGATGCAGAATCGAGACATTGTATCCGCAAAAATCATTTTGCAACGCGCCCTGGGCATGATTGCTTGATGGAGAGATCAGCTTACCGTAGGGAGAGTTTGCCCCGAACGGGATGCCGGAAGGCATCGAACGCTTGTAGAGATCATGTAAGACCTTGTACACAGTTACAGGCAGCGGTCAATGAAACAAGAAGCCCCCGCCTCTTGGGCGGTGGGAGCATTCACTCAGAAACAGGATGCTTCCAATACAAGAGGGCAGCAGCGGCGCCGATCGCGCAGCCGAGCAGTGTGTCAAGCAGCCTTGATCCAATGAGCGTAGAGATGGTCATATCGGCACGGCCGGTCTCCGCGATGATTAAGGCCAGCGGAGTGATGAATATAACCGCAAAGGCATAATTGCGCACAATGATCAGTTCGGTTACAAATTGCAAGATCATTACATACAACCCCAGCATCCATATCGAAGGTTGCATGATAAAAATGCCACCGGCAATGATCACTCCCACAGCCGTTCCAATCGAACGCTGGATGGTTCTGTTTACAACGTCAAGCATCGTCGCTCCCCGCAGAACACTGGCGCAGGAGAGGGGGACCCAGTACGGCCGCTCAATCCCGAAAGCAAATGCAAGGAGGGTGGCGAACAGAACTGCAATCCCATTCCGAAGCGACGTGGCCCATATCGGGGAATGCAGATCAAAGGCGCTGCGAAATTCATGGCGGGCGCCTCGGTTCGTCACTTGGGTTTCATTCGTCCCGCGGTAACCGGAACCCAGCAGCCAGCCTGACATGGCTATGACCCATGCCAAACATCCCCCTAGAAATGCAATGCCCATTCGCAGCGGCGTTGCTGACAGATCAACCGGCAGGCCGGTACCGACAGCACAGACAAGGACAAAGAAAAAACCGGCAGGAGGCGGAACTCGAAACACGCCGCAGAGAAAAGTCGAAGCGGCGCTAACTCCGCCGATTGCCAGAGCCATAGCCCACGGGGAGGCTGCAGTGATCAATCCCAGACCAAAGGAAACGGTCAACCCAAGATTCACCCAAAGCAGCTTGACAGCCCGCTGCTTGTAAGATTCATTGTGCACATATAGGGAGGTATATCCTCCAATGCCGGCAAGAAGCGCCCACTGTAATTGCCCCAAAAAACCGCCAATCACAAACGGAATTCCGATGGACAACGCTGCGATGGTAGCTTTGCTCCACGGAGACTGGGGTTTGCGGTTGATATGAAAAACCCCGCGCCACCTGTTTTGATGCGGTGGGGCAAACATCCTGCCGGCGAAATTCATTTCTTTGGCATTTTCTCGATTAGGTTCTTCTCTTTTTTGCAAGTGAATCTCTCCTGCCGGCGAGAACCAGGATGTTTCCTTGCTATCCATGCGCTCTCCGAGATGTCTTATCACATATGTTGCCTTATCCTCCGCATTTCATGTAGCAACATCTGACAAAAGAACTGTCCCGCGGATCGTATACGAACCGTGGGACAGCCCAAAACTTATTCCTCATATGCGGCGAGCGCGGCGACGATTTGATCCTGAATGGCAGTCAGGTTGTCGGCGCTGCCGATGTTTCCGTTCATGACGATGGAGAAGCAGAGTTTTTCCCCGTCTTTCGTCGTCACGTAGCCGGATAAGCTGTTCACACCGGTAAGGCTTCCCGTCTTGGCGCGGGCATTGCCTGCTGCCGGGGTATCCTTCATCCTGTTTTTCAGTGAACCATCTACGCCCGCTATCGGCAGGGCATCATAGAAGCCCTCGAACTCCGCTGCCTTCGTAAAGGCTTCCAGCAAAGCGACAATCTGGTTGGGTGAAATCTGGTTGTAACGGGTGAGACCGGAGCCATCCACCATATCAAATGTGGTGTTCACCCCAAGTTGGGCCATATCGTCCAGGATGACCTCAATCCCCGCTTCCGTACTGCCTTCTGCGTTCAGTTCGGCTCCCAGGGTTTTCGTCAACATTTCCGCATAGAAGTTGTCGCTTATCTTCAGCAGGTATTGGACGATCTTGGCTAACGGCTCTGATTCCAACTCGCCTATTTTTACGCTGTTCTCCGGTACTGTACCCGCTCTCACTTCGCTGTTTTTCTGCAGCCTGATGCCGGCTTCCGTCAATTTTTCCTTCAGGACGGTTCCGGCATAGAGTGCCGGTTCTTCCACTGTGATGCGTTCATAGTCAGGGGATGCATCGATTGGCAGTTTCCCCTTGACGTGGATGATGTTCTTGGCCCGTTCGCGTTCAATCGCAAAGGTGTTTTCCACTCCTTTGTCAACAGTTACCGCCTCATTGATCACCTGGACGTAATCCGTTTTGGGCAGCAGTTCGACTGTGACGGGTCTGCCCGGTACTGATGCCGGTTTGTAATCGAGCCGCACCGTTCCGCGATTGATGGCGAGCGCGCTGATTTGAGCGTTGTAGTAATAGCTCTCGTCGTCCCAGGCCCAGCCAAGTCCGAGTCGATTGCTGTCAAAATAACTGTCGTCGACAACAATATCTCCGTGAATTTGCTTGATTCCCTCGGCCTGTAGAAGTTTGACGATTTGTTCGACAGATACGCCGTCTTGCACCTGCAAGCTGTCCTCCGTGTGCAGTGTCGGATCGCCGAAACCTTTGACGATTACATCGCCTTTCAGTATGCCGCCGTTGTTTACCGGCGCAGAGAGGAATACCTCTGTTTTATAGCGGTACTCTTCTCCCAACCGCTGCAGTGCTGTCGCGCTGGCCAACAGCTTCAGATTTGAGGCTGGGGTGAGCAGCTTGTCGGCGTCCATCTGATAGAGAACGGCTTCGTTTGCGCCGCGCTCCAATGATTTTACGACAATCCCGGTGGTGACCCCGTCCAGCCTGGCGTCTTGCAGGATCGGATCAATAAGACGGGAGAGCTTGTAGTCCCTGTCTTCGGCTTCCTGACCCCCCGGGTCAGGCAGGTTCGGATACTGGGCCAGGAGCACTCCCAGATTGTCCTCAAACTCATTGGCGTACCTTGACTTATACACGCCGTTCAGCAAAATCGAAAAGAGCAATTGGTCTCCATTACCCGCTGTTACCGTTCCGCTCAAGGACGAGACGCCGGACATAGAACCGGTCTTTGCCATCAGGTTATTTTCGGCGGGGGTCCCTTTCATCCGGGATTGCAAGGTACCGGCCACTCCGGCAATCGGCAAGGAGGCAATGAAAATCTCTCTGTACTCCTGCTGCTCGACATAGCGGAGGAGCTTGATCATGTCATCCGGAGTGATCAAGTCGAAGCGGGACAGTCCCGACCCATCTACCTGTTTGAACCCGCTGGCTCCAGTTTCGAGCAGAAACTCGCTGACCACCCGTGCCCCCGCTTGGGAACTGCCCGCGTCTGCCCATAACGCCCCCATGGTTTTCAACAGCATTTCAGCGTAAAAATTGTCGCTTTCCTTATTCAAGTGAACAATCAATTCCCGCAGCGGCTTTGAATAATGGGTCAACAGCGGGCTTCCCGTCTGCAGCGCCATTTTGCCAATCCGCGAGTTCTTGCCGAGCGTAATGCTGTTTTCCTCCAAAAGATGCTTGAATACATCACCAACAAATAGAGCGGGGTCTTCCAAGCCCAAATCCTCTTTGACGGAAACTGCTTGTTTGCCGATCGTTCCGCTGATGATAATCGTATTTTGGCCGCGCGGACGGTCAAAGACGATGTCGCTGGCATTGCCGTCGACAGTGATCGCCTCGTTTTGGATCTGCACGTAGCTGTTGGCGGGGACGACGGTGACGGCAGGCGCTCTCCCTACCGCGCTGCCCGGGGCGACTTCAACGGTTACCGCATTTTCATTAACAGCCAAGGCACTAAGCTGGGCGCTGTAGCTGTACAGCTCATCGTCCCACATCCAACCGTAGCCCAGTCGGACATCGTCGAAGTAGCTTTCGTCGAGCAGCAGGTTGCCATTTATATGTGTGATCCCCTGTTCCTTGATCTTTTGTACCATAGCGGTCAAATCTTCGACCGAGAGGGAAGGATCACCGTACCCCTTTACGATCAGGTTGCCGTCCAGGATGCCGCTTTTGTTCACTTTGCCGTCGGTATATACCTCTGTTTTGTACTGGAAGTCGGGTCCCAATTTTTCCAAAGCGGCTGCTGCGGTAAAAAGCTTGAGATTGGATGCCGGCACAAATGCCCTTTTATGGTTGTGCGTGTAGAGATACTCGTCCTTCGTCAGGTTGTAAACGGCAATCCCGGCGTTGATGCCGCGGCTGTTTTCCTCCTTTTCCAAGTTTGTCAAAAGCTGATCGATGCTGGCCTCGAGAGGTTCAGTCCGGGTGGCTTCTCCCTCGGCGTAAACAGGCAAGGAAGCGATCTGCATGATCAAGACAAACGCCAGTAGGCAACGCATTGCTATAGTGTTCATTTTCTTCCCCTTACTCATGCGCCTCCTCCTCAAGTGTAAATTTTTAAAAATTCAAACTATTTATATTTAACCATAATCGCCCTTTTTCGAGCAACGTCGAAGAAACTCGAAGAAAGGGATCCCATCAAAAAAACCCCTCTTCTAGCAAAGGGGTTCCTCCTGTTCAGGGGGCGTACTTGCGTCTGTATGTGATGATGTTGCGGTACATTTGCTTGTTTTTCAGCTTAAGAAAGAGCGAGGCGGCAGGGCGGAAGTTGGCTTCGATAATCCAGATATGCCCGTTCGTGTCAACTCCCATATCGATGCCGATCGTTCGTTCGGCTGGGTAAACCTCGCTTAAACGCTTTGCCACTCGAATGGCCAGCCAGCTCAATTTGATCAGAGGAAATCGGTTCCCCAGTTGTTTCAGGGTGGACTGGTTAATCGCAGCTTGCAAGGGCAGCACCCGACCGCCGCTATGCTTGACATTGGTGACGACATAGCCGGGACCAGCCACTTTGGCGAGTCCACCCGTCACCTTCCACGGAGAGTTGGGTTTGCGCTGAACCATGATGCGAATGTCAAAGGGGCGATTATTCACTCTGGCCAGGGGAATGTACTGCTGTATCAGATACACCTTTTGCTTCTTTTTCAGCCTTTGAATATAGGAATGCAGGGCCTGGAGGCTGTTGGCAGTAAAGGCGATGTTGTCAACGTGGATGATGTAGCGGCCGCTTACACCAGTACTGACTTTGATCAGATTGGTCCCACCCCCACCGCCGGACGGCTTGATTATGACCGTGTTGTATTTTTCCAAAAAATCAGCGAGGGACTCTTTATGAAACAGATCTGTATCGGGCAAATACGGGGCAAGCAATTCGTCCCGCAAGAGGATATTGTACTTTGCCCACTTTCCGGTATTTAATTTTCCGATAGCACATCCATCCCTTCGTAAGACGTGCTATGCTTCTCCACTCTGATAAGGTTGTTTTGTCTGTCGACAAATAACACCCGAGGCTTCAGTGAGGCAAGCTCTTCTTCTGCAAACAAGCCCATGCTGAGGATAATGACGGTGTCTCCAGGTTGAAACAGGTGTGCCGGCGGCCCGTTTAGACAAATTTCGCCAGATCCAGCGGGGGCCGGTATGGCATATGTTTTCCATCTTGTGGCATTGCGCAGGCTGGTGATCTGAACCATTTCATACGGGAGGATGTTGGCTTCTCTCATCAGCCGCTCGTCAATGGTTATGCTCCCGACGTAGTCCAGTTCTGCTTTTGTGACTGTAGCCCTGTGTATCTTGCCTTTGCACATCAGACGCTGCATGGAGGTGTTTCTCTCCCTTCTCTGGTGTATGGAAGCACGTTATTTCGACACTTACTACAATATGTGCGTTGGGTGTACGGGGTCACATTGGGCAAAGGGCTAAATTTGGTTTTGGCGCCGGCGACCGGGTAAATACCGTGCCGCCAATAGCTGACGTTCATATCGTAAAAGGGATAAGGCGCTGGACGGTTTGCCGAAAAGGAGAGAAGAACGAGGAGGGGAATAATGGAACGACCTTTGCTTCGATGCATGACCTGTGACAAAAAACGTTTGTTGGATGATCTGGCTGGTCGGTGTGAATGCGGCGGACTTCTCTTGGTTGAGTACGATTGGGAGAGGATTGGCAGTTCTTTATCGCCAAATGATCTAAAATCCCGTTCTTTTACGATGTGGCGTTATCAGGAACTGCTGCCTGTCAGGGACCGGAATGCCATAGTCTCTCTGGGGGAAGGAGGTACCCCGCTCGTACGCCTTCAGTCGCTGGAAAGATCACTTCCCCTGGCCGAATTGTGGGTAAAACGGGAGGAACAAAATCCGACAGGAAGTTTTAAAGCGCGCGGTTTTTCTGCGGCCCTGTCGCTGCTGCAGGAGAGAGGAATTCGCCGGGTGGCCGTCCCCTCCAACGGCAATGCCGCATCTGCGCTTGCGGCTTACGCAGCCCGGGCGAAGATGGCGGCTTATGTGTTTGTCCCGAAAGACTGTCCGGGATTGATCGTCGAGGAGTGCCGGTATTACGGTGCCCGCACCTACCAGGTAGACGGGTTGATTCACGATGCAGGGGCGATAGCGGAGGCCGGTAAAAACGAACAGAGATGGTTTAATGTCGGGACCTTGCAAGAGCCAGGCAGGGTCGAAGGGAAGAAAACAATGGGATTTGAGCTGGCCGAACAACTTGGCTGGCAGTTTCCCGATGTAATCGTCTACCCGACGGGGGGCGGCTCCGGGGTGATCGGAATGTGGAA
Organism: Brevibacillus massiliensis; assembly: GCF_000311785.1. Classification (GTDB taxonomy): domain Bacteria; phylum Bacillota; class Bacilli; order Brevibacillales; family Brevibacillaceae; genus Brevibacillus_C; species Brevibacillus_C massiliensis. Next base: position 12,223 of record NZ_HE978547.1, on the reverse strand, counting down.
GGCATTTCATGAACTGCGCCAGCTGGGCTGGGTGCAAAATGAATTTCCGCGATTTGTCAGTGTCCAGGAAACAGGCTGCCAACCGCTTGTCGATGCGATAGCAGCAGGTACCAAAGAGCCGCCGGGAGTTAAAGAAGTTACGTCCAGTCCGACCGGAATGCGAGTGCCGCATCCGCCTGCGGGCGGTCTGTTGCTGTCTATTTTGCGAGAGACAAATGGGACGGCCGTAGGCGTAAGTGCCGATGCGATCAGCGATGCGCGGCGGATGTTCGGAGTCTGCGGCATATCGGCGTCTCCGGAAGGGGCGGCTGCACTGGCAGGACTGGTCCGGCTGTGTGACCAGGGATTTGTTCGTCCCGCGGACAAAGTCGTATTGTTCAATACGGCGCACGCGCTGAAATACCTTCCCTGGACGGTTGAGCCTCCGCTGCAGACGATTAAAACCTATGAGGACTGGTGTAAAATTGTAGAAATGGGACTGTAGAGCCATGAAATGACGCGGGCTGCTAACGTGATCTGAATAAGTATGGTAATATGAATTTTATAAACAATGGTTGCTGGGAGGATACGAACTTGAAAATACTGCTTATTTGCGGCAGCGCTACCCGAACGTCGCGAACCAGGGGCTTGATTCAGGCAGTGGAGCGGGAACTGCGAAAAAGAAGTGATGTTGAGCTGATGAGCTTTGATGTCGGCAAGGATGTGCTTCCACTATATGATGGAAGTGAAGCTCAAGCGGAAGATGAAGCCGTAAAGCGGCTGCGAAGCTGCGCCGAGCAGGCAGACGGCTTTTACATATGCTCCCCGGAATACCATGCCGGCATGAGCGGAGCACTGAAGAAGACGTTCGACTTTTTGAGCGGCAGCCACTTTCGGGGGAAGCCGGTTGCCATATCCGCGGCTTCAGGAGGGAGCAAGGGCGGTGTTAATGCCCTGAACAACATGCGGACGGTCCTGCGCGGGGTGTACGCACTCGTCCTGCCGGATCAGATCATCGTCGATCCGGATCACTTTAATGAGCAAAGAGAACTGGTAAATGAAGAAATGCAAAAACGCATTCAAGGAATTGTCGACGAGCTCTGCCAGTATGCCCGATCGCTTGCGGCAGGCAGACAGCAGCAGCTTCAAGCGTAAGGACTGTTTGTGTGCGATAAGGCTCCCGGCGGAATCACTGCCGGGGGTTTTTTGTGGTACACTAACGGCAAGCCACGAAGGAGGACATGATATGAGCGATTATTTGGTCCGGGCAACCGGATTTGGCGGACATGTTCGTGCCTTTGCCGCACGGACGACGGAGGTAGTCGAGGATATCCGACGCCGCCATGACATGTGGAATACAGCGAGTGCTGCAATGGGGCGAACCCTGACTGTCACGGCGATGATGGGAGCGATGTTGAAAGGGGAAGAACACCTTTCCGTCAAGATAAAAGGAGGCGGTCCGATCGGCCAAATTGTAGCCGAAGCGAATGCCAAAGGAGAGGTTCGGGCATACGTCAGCAATCCTCACGTTCACTTTGAGCTAAATGATAAAGGGAAACTGGATGTGTCACGGGCGGTTGGCACAGAGGGGTTTCTTTACGTGGTAAAGGATTTGGGGCTGCGTGAGCCCTATCAGGGGAGCTCTCCGATTGTTTCTGGTGAAATCGGTGAAGATTTTACCTATTACTTCGCGGTATCGGAACAGACGCCTTCCGCTGTTGGAGTTGGGGTGCTGGTCAATCCGGAGGATCGCGCTGTCATCGCTGCCGGCGGGTTTATCATCCAGCTGTTGCCGGGAACACCTGATGAGGTGATTGAAAAAATTGAACAGCACATGGCAAAACTCCCTCAGGTTTCCAGGATGATTGGCGAGGGGCTGTCACCTGAACAGATCTTGCAGCGGGTGTTGGAAGACGTGAAGGTATTGAGCAGGCAGGAGATTATCTTCACATGCACCTGTTCCGAACAAAAAATTAAAGATATCCTGTACGGTTTGGGAAAAGAGGAGCTTACCAGCATGATCGAAGAGCAGGGAGAAGCGGAGGTTCACTGTCATTTTTGCAACCAGCGATATTATTTCGACAAACCGGCACTGCAAAATATCGTCAGCGAGATAAAGTAATGAAAAAACGAGAATTGACGCTGTACCGAAATGTTTGATATAATGCCGATAAAACCCAGTATTTTACTCGGTATTAGGAGGGGAAAATATGCGCGTGGCCCAGACGATTACCGACCTGATTGGTCAAACACCTCTGGTAAAGCTGAACCGTGTCGTCAGTGGAGATATGGCAGATATTTATTTGAAGTTGGAGTTTTTTAATCCGGGAAGCAGTGTTAAGGACCGGATTGCCCTAGCAATGGTGGAAGCGGCAGAACAGGATGGAACGTTAAAACCCGGTGATACGATTATCGAACCTACCAGCGGCAACACGGGAATCGGTCTGGCAATGGTGGCAGCCGCCAAAGGCTATCGGGCGATTTTTGTCATGCCGGAGACGATGAGCATGGAGCGCCGCAACCTGCTTAGGGCTTATGGAGCAGAGCTGGTTCTGACCCCTGGCTCGGAAGGAATGGGCGGGGCGATTCGCAAGGCGGAGGAAATCGTCAAGGAAAATCCTTCATACTTTATGCCGCAGCAGTTTAACAATCCGGCCAATCCAAAAGTGCATCGCGAGACGACAGGCCGCGAATTGCTGGAGCAAGCAAAGGAATTAGGCGGAATCGACGCGTTTGTCGCCGGCATCGGAACGGGCGGAACGATTACGGGAGCGGGAGAGGTGTTGAAGGAAGCCTATCCGCAGATTCATATCGTAGCGGTAGAACCGGCTGCCTCGGCTGTCCTCTCCGGAGAAAAGCCTGGTCCGCATAAGCTGCAGGGATTGGGTGCAGGATTTGTTCCGAAGATCTTAAATACCGAGATTTACGATGAGATAATCAAAGTGGAGAATGAACAGGCTTTCGAAACAGCACGCCAGATTGCAAGAGAGGAAGGGATTCTTGGAGGAATCTCATCAGGTGCCGCTGTTTTTGCGGCCTTGCAGGTTGCCCGCCGACTCGGGCCGGGTAAAAAAGTGGTTGCCGTGGTTCCAAGCAACGGAGAACGCTACCTGTCCACGCCACTCTACCAATTTGATGAGTAAAAACAACAGCCGCCTCTCGCAGGCGGTTTTATCATGCTATGATAGGGGTATATGGTACACTTCCTGCAGACCGGAGCGTGAAGACTAATGGTATTTCCTGATTATGAAGTGACACAAGAGCTAGCCAAAACATACAACAGTATCCCTCTGGCGTTACGGGCGACATTCCCGGAAGGGTTTGATCTGCTGCACCTGTTAAAGCAAGAAAATCCATCACTGACGGACGCTGTCCTATTAGAAAGCGGTCGGTCTGGCCGGTATAGCTATCTGGCTTATAAACCTGTTGCGGCTATTTCCAGCAAAAAGCAAGTAACGACGATTCGGCGGTCGAACGGCGATGTTACTATTGAAACGGATGTCAATCCGCTTGAGGTACTTCGCCGGTTTATGCAGGACTACCATGTTCCGCGGATCGAAGGTTTGCCCGATTTTTCCGGCGGGGCGGCAGGTTATCTAAGCTATGACATGAATGCCTATTTTGAATCCACTCTGCCGCATATCGCGAATGACGACTTACAGCTGCCGGAGTTCTATGTTATGGTATATGAAGACTTGCTAATTATTGATCACAAAACAAGAGAACTGATCAGTTTAACCCATTTACCTGCTGAATCATTAAGCAAAGAGGCATACGATTTGGCTGCTAAAAGGCTAGTTGAACGAATTCAGAGGGCAGCAAGCAGGGGAGTTGCTGCAGAAGACTGCACGGATTGGGATGAACTTCGTAAAAGCTCCTTGACCATGGATAAAGCGAGAGAAGTATCCTTTACGCAGACAGAGTTTGAGCAGGCTGTTAGGAAAGTACAGCATTACATCGCACAAGGTGACGTCTTTCAGGTCAATTTGTCCGTTCGTCAGAGTCACCCGATTCACGTTGATGCAGTTGACGTATACGAGGTGCTTCGCCGCTTGAATCCTTCACCGTACATGGGGTATCTTCACTTTTCGGAATTTCAATTGGTAAGCGGTTCACCTGAACTGTTGATTAAGGTAAAAGCGGGCGAAGTGAGCACACGACCGATTGCCGGTACACGCCCGCGTGGGATGAATCGGGAAGAGGACTTGGCCTTGGCGAAGGATCTGATTGAAAACGACAAAGAGCGGGCAGAGCACGTAATGTTGGTCGACTTGGAGCGGAATGATCTGGGGCGGGTTTGCCGATACGGCAGCGTAGAGGTAAGCGAATTTATGACAATCGAGGAGTATTCCCATGTCATGCATATTGTCTCACACGTACGTGGTATCCTTGCTGATGGAAAAGATGCCTATGATGCTGTTGCAGCTGCTTTTCCCGGCGGAACGATCACAGGTGCACCCAAAGTGCGAACGATGGAGATCATTGAGGAGTTGGAGCCGGTCAAGCGTGGTGTCTATACAGGGTCAATCGGATGGTTTGGGTTTAACGGTGACGTGGAGTTAAATATCGCGATCAGGACGATGGTTGTTAAAGACGGCATAGCCCACGTCCAGGCAGGTGCAGGCATTGTGATTGATTCGCACCCGCAAGCGGAGTACTTCGAGTCTTTGAAAAAGGCAGAGGCACTATGGAAGGCACTTGAGTTGGGCGAGAAAAGAAGGTTGAGCAAAGTATGATGGTTGTGATTGACAACTATGATTCATTTACTTACAATCTGGTGCAGTTTATTGGTGAATTAGGCGAAGAACTGATGGTGTTTCGCAATGACAAAATTACGCTGGAAGAAATTGAGCGGATGGCACCGGATTACCTCATGATTTCACCAGGGCCGTGTACTCCCAACGAGGCGGGGATCAGCATGGATGTTATTCGCCGGTTTGCCGGAAAGATCCCGATTTTGGGGGTTTGCCTCGGACACCAATCAATTGGTCAAGTTTTTGGCGGAAAAGTGGTACGAGCCGAGAGGTTGATGCACGGGAAGACATCAGCGGTCTTTCACGATGGCAAAACGATCTTTGGTGATATCCCTTCACCTTTTCAAGCTGCACGTTATCATTCCTTACTTATTGATGCGGAAACGCTGCCAGAGGTGCTGGAAGTGACAGCACGCACCTTGGAGGGGGAAATTATGGGGATCCGCCACCGCAAGTACCCGATTGAAGGTGTGCAGTTCCATCCGGAGTCGATCATTACAGAGCATGGCAAAGCCATTTTGAAAAATTTTATTACCAGCTATGCTGTTCGATAAACGAGGTAATCTCGCAGAGAAATGCTACTCGAATGCAGACAAACGCCCGGGAATCCTCTCGCTTCACATGGGAGATAAAAGGGCGCTTTTCTATTTTGGCTTTCAACAGATTCCCCTAGTACCTTTACAGGCAGGAGTGACATCATGATCATCTTCGCAAATGGTGAGCTTGTCCCAGCGGAAAAAGCCAAAGTTTCCGCGATCGATCACGGATTTTTGTACGGAATTGGTTTGTTTGAAACCATGCGTGTATACAACAACCGCATTTTTCTCTGGTCAGAACACTATAAACGGTTGATGGCTGGACTTGATGCGCTGCGTATCTCTGCTACCTGGACAGAGCAGGAGCTGCTGGACTCAATAAATCGAACATTGGTTGCCAACCGGCTCACAGATGCATACGTCCGGCTGAGTATCACTGGCGGTCAGGAAGGAGTAGGGCTGGTAGGTGTGGAATATGCGAACCCATCGTTATTTGTCTACGTCAAGCCAGTTGCGCCTGTAGCAGAACCGCCGAAAGGCAAGCAATTAGTGTCGGTTTCCATACCGCGGCAGACTGCAGAAGGGGCGTTTCGCTTCAAGTCCCACAATTATTTAAACAACGCGTTGGCAAAGCTGGAAGTGGGCCCTGACCCAAAGGTGGAAGGCTTGTTTTTGACACAGGACGGATATGTATGTGAAGGGATCGTCAGCAACGTCTTTTGGGTTCGAAACGGCAAACTGTATACGCCTTCAGTGGCAACGGGGCTGTTGAACGGGATCACACGTCAACATGTTCTGACATTAGCCGAAGAACTGAATCTACCTTGGGAAGAGGGGCTTTTTCTGCTCTCGTCGCTTACGGCTGCCGAGGAAGCTTTTTTGACCAACTCCGTTCAAGAAATAATTCCTGTAAATCAAGTGGACGGGGTGCCCCTTGCCCAGGATTATGGTCCGATTACCAAAGCACTGCGTTTAGCCTACCGTCGATCGGTAGCATTGTATAAATGATTATGGTATGCTATCACATTATGCGTGAGGAGTTCGTTGCGATAATGAAGCATAATCCGTACGTTGTTCACACTTACGATCCATCCTCTGTCGTCTCTGAGATGAAGCGAATTGGTGCAACTCCAGATGAAATCGCGTTAGTCGCACCTAAGGGAGAGGCGCTGCTGATCCACCTGGAGCACGTTCCATTTGAGACCGCAAACCTGCTCAGAAATAAGATCAGAGCTTGCGGAGGGGACGCTATTGTCCAGTTGAAGGAGCCAACCCCGGAGCGTAAAGAATCGCGTGTTTTACTTGTAGCGACTCGGCAGCAGGTTCAGGATCTGATATCTGCCATGGGCGAGGCACCGCTTCATCTTAAACAATTGGGTGCCGAGATTGAGAAAGTGCTTGAGGAAGAAAGCCAATTGGAGAGACAGACCCAACTGGTTTGCGGTTCACATATACTGCCGCTGGGACAGCGAACACTGGTGATGGGCATTCTCAATGTCACCCCCGATTCATTCTCGGACGGCGGCAGATACAACGATGTGGAACGGGCTGTCAGCCACGCCCGCCAACTGGTGGCAGAGGGTGCGGATATCATTGATATTGGCGGAGAATCAACGCGGCCGGGCCACGAACCGGTCGGATTGGCGGACGAATTGGACCGCATTTTGCCGGTTGTTCGTGCACTGGCGGCAGAATTGGACGTTCCGCTTTCGATTGACACGTATAAGGCGGAAGTGGCAGAGCAGGCGATTAAAGCGGGAGCCCATATCATTAACGATATTTGGGGAGCAAAACGCGATCCGCGGATGGCGTCCGTGGCTGCCGACCTGCAGGTGCCGATCATTTTGATGCACAACCGGGAAAATGTCGCCTACAGGGACTTTTTTTCCGATCTAATCCGCGATTTGCGGGAATCAGTGCAGATTGTCGAAAAAGCCGGCGTGAAAAGAGAAAATATCATTCTCGATCCCGGCATCGGTTTTGCGAAAAACTTGAATCAAAATCTGGAGACCATGAGGCGCCTTGATGATATCGTCGCCTTGGGCTTTCCCGTACTGCTCGGAACTTCGCGAAAGTCGATGATCGGACGCGTTCTTGATCTGCCTGTTGAAGAGCGGATGGAGGGCACGGCGGCGACTGTGGCACTAGGCGTGGCTAAGGGCTGTCACATCGTTCGTGTCCACGATGTCCTGGAGATGAAAAGAGTTGCCGACATGATGGACGCGATGTTGAAAGGGGGCGTCCAAAATGGATAAAATATATTTTAACGGCATGTCTTTTTACGGTTACCATGGCGTTTTTTCGGCTGAAGCGGAGTTGGGACAGCGTTTTTTTGTAGACTTGGAATTGTCGCTTGATCTGTCGAGGGCTGGCGAAAGTGACCAGCTTGAGGATACCGTCAATTATGCCGATATCTTCTCGCAGGTACAGAAAATCGTCGAAGGTGAAAGATACCACCTGGTGGAAGCGCTGACCAATCAAATCGCCGTCCGCTTGCTTCGCTTGTTTCCTTTTGCAGAAGTAAAGGTGAAAGTGACCAAGCCGAATCCGCCGATCAATGGGCATTACGACTCGGTTGCGATTGAGATGGTGCGGACGAGAAAGGATGTTTCTGGTACATGAGCGTTCTCGCATATCTGGCATTGGGTTCCAATCTGGGCCAAAGAGCCGGCTACCTCGCAGAGGCTGTCAGGGCGCTGCAGAAAATGCCAGAGATCACGGTAACAGCGGTATCTGCCATATATGAGACCGATCCAGTCGGATATCTGGATCAGCCCGCCTTTTTAAACATGGCCCTCGCTGTTCAGACCGTTTTCTCTCCGCTTGATCTGCTCGCTGCGGCCATGCAGATAGAAGGGAACCTGGGCAGGGAACGCCATATCCATTGGGGGCCGCGAACGATCGACATTGACATTTTGCTGTACGGCAGGGAAAGTGTGCAGCTGCCCAGCCTGAGGATTCCCCATCCTGCCATGTTGAACCGGGCTTTTGTGCTCATTCCCCTGCGGGATGTCTTACAAGAAAACACACCACCGTTTGAACATAAATCAATTGACAAGTGGATTGCCGAAGCGGATGATGTTAAGGGGGTGCGAAAATGGGGGATGCTCGACTGGGCAACCGGATACGGGCCTTCCGGAAGTTAAAGGGGTATACACAGCAATCGCTGGCCCAAGAGATGGGTGTATCGCTTGCCCTGGTAGGGTCGTTAGAGCGGGGCACGCGGAAGCCTACAGAATCGGTTTTACGGAAGATCGCCAATACTTTACAAGTAGATTACGACGAGTTGTGTGCTATAACTAAGAGATAACCAATCGCTTATGACGGTTTTTCCCTCTCATCGGGGGACAAAAATGTCGACCGCAAGCCGGTCACATCGATGTTTTATGAAAAACGTCATGGCGTTTTTCATTAAAAAGGACTTCTGTGTCCTTTTCCTTACCCGAGGAGGACGAATTATGAAGATTGCTGATATTGAGTTGAAGAATAATGTCGTTTTGGCTCCGATGGCGGGTGTATGTAATCCGGCCTTTCGTTTGATTGCCAAAGAGTTTGGCACCGGCCTTGTATGCGCTGAGATGGTCAGTGACAAGGGGATCGTCAACGGCAACAAGAAGACCATGGATATGCTGTTTGTCGATGAGCGCGAGAAACCGCTCAGTCTGCAAATTTTTGGCGGCGATAAAGATACGTTGGTCGAAGCGGCAAAATATGTAGACAAGCACACCAATGCCGATATCATCGACATCAATATGGGTTGTCCTGTCCCGAAAATTACCAGCTGCGATGCGGGAGCACGTCTGCTGCTTGATCCGAATAAAATCTATGAAGTGGTGTCCGCCGTCGTCGATTCGGTGGAAAAGCCGGTAACGGTGAAGATGAGGATTGGCTGGGATGATGAGCATCTGTATGCGATCGATAACGCCCAGGCGGTTGAACGCGCTGGCGGCCAGGCAATCGCTGTTCACGGACGCACCCGGGTACAGATGTACAAGGGCAAAGCCGACTGGGATTGGATTCGCCGCGTAAAAGAGGCAGTCAGTATTCCAGTCATCGGAAACGGTGACATCGCTACGCCTGAAGACGCCCGGATGATGCTGGATACGACCGGTTGCGACGGAGTGATGATCGGCAGGGCGGCGCTCGGCAATCCGTGGATGCTGTACCGGACCATTCAGTATCTGACAAAAGGCGAGTTGCTTCCCGAACCGACGGCGCGAGAAAAAGTGGAAATTTGTCTGCTTCACGCCGAGCGCCTGGTTGCGCTAAAAGGTCCTCGCGTTGGCATCCTGGAGATGCGTAAGCATGCCGCCTGGTATTTAAAGGGACTAAAAGGAGCTACCCAGACGAAGAACCGCATTAATGAAGTGGAGACAGAAGAGGAACTGCGCCGAATTCTGTTCGAGTATGTCGAATGGCTAGAAAACGCTGATGTCGAGGAAGCGGAAAAAGTGGCAGCACCCAAACATTGACAACCACAAATTCATATCCTATAATCGTCATATTATCGAATAAAGCTGCCAGTTTACCTCTGGCAGCTTTCCCTTTGACCCATCGATGACATCCAACCGTATAATATGCAGCGAATTTACATATAATCCTGTGTACTTTTGTACCGGGAGAAATTATTAAATAACGGGGGAATTAAAGATGTCTGAAAAAGAAGTGATTCTCACACCAGAAGGTCTAGCACGCTTGGAACAAGAGTTGGAAGAATTGAAAACGGTTAAGCGCAAAGAAGTAGCTGCCCGCATCAAAGAAGCGATCAGCTATGGAGATATTAGCGAGAACTCAGAATACGAAGAGGCCAAAAACGAGCAGGCTTTTATTGAAGGAAGAATCCTCACTCTGGAAAAAATGCTGCGCAATGCCCGGATCATCACAAATGAGGACGTCGATACCGGAGTTGTCAGCGTCGGTTCTACCGTTCGACTGAAGGATCTTGAATTTGGCGATATTGTAGAGTACACTATTGTCGGTTCGGCAGAGTCTGATCCGATGAATAATAAAATTTCCAACGAATCGCCAGTCGGCCAAGCGCTTTTAGGCAAGGCAAAAGGGGCGGTTGTTGACGTACAAGTGCCTGCAGGCGTGATTCAATACGAAATTTTGGATATCAATTTGTAAGGTCAACAGGCGTACCGCTTTAACCAAAGGGTACGCCCTGTCATTTATCGCAACCTGGTTTGCCCACACGTTTTTCGAGGAGTGAAGAGATACATGGCACGGGAAGATGATATGCAAATGGATGGTCAACAACAGGAAGGGTTACATGAACTGCTGCAGGTCCGGCATGATAAGATGGATCAGCTTCGCGAGTGGGGATTTGATCCATTCGGGAAAAAATTTGAACAGACGGACCACGCTGCAGACGTCATTGCCAAATTCGGCGAAAAATCAAAAGATGAGCTTGATGCCGAGCAGCACGTCGTCACGTTGGCTGGGCGGCTGATGGCAAAACGTGCAATGGGTAAGGCCAGTTTTGCACAGCTGCTCGATCGTTCCGGGCAAATCCAGATCTACATCCGACTGGATGCAATCGGGGAAAAATTGTACAAGGTGTTTGAATTAAGTGATATCGGCGATCTCGTCGGGGTTACTGGTGTCGTCTTCAAAACCAAGACCGGCGAATTAAGCGTGAAAGTCCAGGAATTTACCTTTCTCACCAAGTCGCTGCGTCCGCTGCCGGAGAAGTTCCACGGATTAAAGGACGTGGAGACGCGATACCGGAAGCGTTATGTCGATTTGATTGTAAATCCGGAAGTCCGGGAGACGTTTATTACTCGCAGCCGCATTCTCACCTCCATTCGCCGCTATTTGGATCAGCTTGGCTTTTTAGAGGTGGAGACGCCAACCCTGCATGCGATTGCCGGAGGGGCTGCTGCCCGTCCGTTTATCACGCACCACAATGCGTTGGACATGCAGTTGTATATGCGAATTGCCATCGAGCTTCACCTGAAGCGATTGATTGTTGGCGGATTGGAAAAGGTCTATGAGATTGGGCGTGTCTATCGCAACGAAGGTATTTCCACGCGTCACAACCCGGAGTTTACCATGATCGAGTTGTATCAAGCGTACGCCAATTTCGAAGATATCATGGAGCTGACTGAGTCGTTGATTGCCCATGTGGCACAAGAAGTGCTCGGAACCACGAAGATCCAGTACCAAGGGCATACTGTCGACCTTACGCCGAAATGGCGCCGTGTTCACATGGTTGATTTGATCAAGGAGCATGTTGGTGTCGACTTCTGGAAAGAGATGAGCGATGATGAGGCGCGTGCATTGGCAAAAGAACACGGCGTCACTGTTGAGCCTCACCATACGTTTGGGCACGTTGTAAACGAATTCTTTGAACAAAAAATAGAAGAGACACTGATTCAGCCTACATTTGTATACGGACATCCGGTAGCGATTTCTCCATTGGCGAAGAAAAATGAGCAAGATCCTCGTTTTACCGACCGTTTTGAGTTGTTTATCGTCGCTCGCGAACATGCGAATGCCTTCACCGAGTTAAACGATCCGATTGACCAGCGTCAAAGGTTTGAGGCCCAACTGCTGGAAAGGGCCGCAGGAAATGATGAAGCCCATGAAATGGATGAAGATTTTATCGAAGCGCTCGAATACGGAATGCCCCCGACTGGCGGCCTGGGAATCGGGATTGACCGGTTGGTTATGCTGCTTACGGATTCCCCTTCGATTCGCGATGTGCTGCTCTTCCCATTGATGCGGGAGAGAGCGGGAGAATAACCGTATAATACGATCCAAAGCTCGAGGAAACCAGTCTTGGATAAAAGACTGGTTTCCAGTTTTTGTGCCTTGCGCTTTTGGGGCGAGTGGTGATATAGTAGAGCATGTTGTCGCTGCTTATTTGATTGCAGAAAGGAATTGCAAAAAAGTTGTTGACAACGAATCGTAAAATTGTTATAATATAAAAGTTGCTGTTAATGCTCTTTG
>NZ_HE978546.1 GCF_000311785.1 Brevibacillus massiliensis | reverse complement strand
TCAGGCACATCCAGAGGTGACCGCCCGAACGGTGATTTGAATCGATTTGAATCCATTCCCTAGATTGCCACACTTTTTTCCATTGGAACACAGGAATTCCAACCTTGTTTTGGAATCAATGAGCTATGAAAAAAACAGCGGAAAAGAAGACCCCCGATACAATTGAACATCTGCAGGAGTGGTGCCTCACGTTGGAGCAGCAAGTCGCTGAACTCGCAGCGAAAGTGAAATGGTATGAAGAGCAGTTCCGCCTCAGCCAGCAGAAAAAATTCGGCGCATCCAGCGAACGCACGCATCCCGAGCAGCTCCAGTTGTTTTAATGAAGCGGAGACTGAGGCCGATCCCGTACAGGAAGAGCCTACGATGGAAACCGTAACCTACCATCGTAAGAAACAACGCGGACAGCGCAAGGCTATGATCGAAGATCTTCCGGTTGAAACGATCGAATACCATCTGCCCGTTGCACAGCAGGTTTGCCCGTGCTGCAACGGCGCTTTGCATGCCATGAGTACAGAGATTCGCCAGGAACTGAACATCATCCCGGCCCGAAGTCAAAGTCGTCAAGCATGTGCGCCATGTCTACAGCTGCCGCCAGTGTGAGCGAGAAGCGCTTGAGACACCGATCATTACAGCTTCGATGCCAAAACCGGTGGCTCCGGGAAGTCTGGCTTCGCCTTCGATGCTCGCCTACATCATGAGTCAGAAGTATGTGGATGCCATGCCGCTGTATCGCCAGGAAAAGCAGTTTGCTCGTCTCGGAGTCACGTTATCCCGGCAGACGCTGGCGAATTGGATGATCCATGGTGCGAACCGTTGGCTTCAGCTCCTCTATGATCGGATGCATACGCATCTGCTCGCCATGGACATCCTGCACGCCGATGAAACACCTCTGCAGGTGCTGCGGGAGCCGGGCCGCTCGGCAGGGACAACATCGTACCTGTGGTTGTACCGCACGGGGCGGGAAGGTCCGGCCATCGTCCTGTACGATTACCAGAAAACGCGGGGCGGTGAGCACCCGCGCAACTTCCTGTCCGGGTTTCACGGGTATCTGCACGTGGATGGTTACCCGGGTTACCATAAGGTAACCGGTGCAACGCTCGTTGGATGCTGGGCGCACGCGAGGCGCAAGTTCGATGAAGCGCTAAAGGCACTGTCGGACGACAAGCAGAAGGCCACCGTCACCACCCGTGAGGGCCTCGACTTCTGTAACCGCTTGTTTGCCATTGAGCGTGACATCAAGGATGCCCCGCCCGAAGAACGTCTGAAAGTCCGAACAGAGCGCAGTCGCCCCGTGTTGGATGCTTTTTTGTCATGGCTTCGTACCCAGCGATCTCGTGTTTTACCAAAAAGCACGCTGGGAAAAGCGATTGCCTATTGTCTGAACCAATGGGAAAAACTTGAAGCGTTTTTGAAGGACGGGCGGCTGGAACTGGACAATAATCGGAGCGAGCGCTCCATCAAGCCGTTTGTGATCGGTCGAAAGAACTGGCTGTTCAGCAACACACCGCGAGGTGCCAAAGCGAGCGCGACCATCTACAGCATCATCGAAACGGCGCAGGAGAACGGTTTGAACCCGTTTGCATATCTCACGTGGTTGTTTGAAGAGCTTCCTCAGCTGACAGATCCGATAGATCCCGGGGCGCTGGACAAACTACTCCCTTGGTCGAATTCACTGCCGTCAAACTGCCGGATCGTCCAATCATAGATTACCTGAGTCCCTACCGGATCCATAGGTGGGGACTATTTTACGCTTACCGAGAATCAATGGGTGTTACCGGACGATTTTCTTGCCGTTTCGCGGCAGCTCGCTGCTATGATTCCTTGGTGGCGTGCAGGTACGGGGGCATTGCTAGTGTACATGTCCTACGATCAAGAATGACTGCTCGAGTTGTGTGCGGAGCTGAAATGTTAACGTGAGAACGGTTATGTAATGAAATCTTTGGAGATCCGTGGCGGGAACAAAGATTTGCGTGGGATTAATACCATCAGAAAGGGGCGTTTTCGTCCCTTTCAAACTGTCGACAAAGTACCTGTCGGCAGTTTTTATTTTGCTACATGAATGTTGCCTGGGCCAAGTCAACGTTTTCACCGGTGTAGTGCTACAATTGTAGCGAATCGATACAATCATTCTCCCAAAAAAGAGGAAGAGGCCTTGCTGAAATCCTCGTTGAGCAATGCATTCAGGCAATCGAGGTCGGCGGTAAGTGGCTGGCATCGTTTGTGCTTATATGTAGATGCAGCAAGAGCCGTTTCTCTTGTGAAAAAATATCGATTGAAGGGAGATGATTCACTACATGGCAAGCGTAAATGCGCAAATTCTGGCTATCGACGCCGGAGGCACCATGACTGACACCTTCATCATCAACGACAAAGGGGATTTTGTGGTTGGCAAAGCACAATCCACACCTGATGATGAATCAATCGGCCTCCTGAACTCGGCGCACGATGCCCTTTCCTACTGGGAGACCACGGTGGAAGAGGCTTTTCCCCATCTGGCGGCGGGTGTTTATTCTGGAACGGCGATGCTGAATCGCTTGGTTTCCAGGAAAGGTCGCCGAGTCGGGCTGATTGTCAACAAGGGTATGGAAGATTTTCACCGCATGGGAAGAGCGATCCAGGCGTATCTCGGGTACTCGTATTCGGACCGTCTGCATCTGAATACACACCGGTACGATCCTCCGCTGGTGCCGAGAAACTTGACACGAGGGGTTACAGAACGGGTCGATTTGTTTGGAAATGTGGTGATTCCGCTTTATGAACATGAAGTGGAACAAACTGTAGTCGATCTCTTGGATCAGCAGGTGGAGGCGATCGTCATCAGTTTCCTCCATTCCTACAGGTATCCTGCCCATGAGCGCAAAGTTCGCGACATGGCAAAGGAGATTATGAAAAAAAGAGGTATGGAGGTACCGGTTTTCGCTTCGGTTGACTACTATCCACTGCGTAAAGAGTCGCACCGGACCAATACCACCATTATCGAGGCATATGCGGCCGACCCATCCCGAGAAACACTATCGAAGATTGACAAGCGGATCAAGGAAAAAGGGGCCAAATTCGACTTGCGGGTTATGGCCAGCCATGGCGGCACCATCAGCTTCCAGGCGAATGAATTGGCACGGACGCTGGTGTCGGGTCCGATAGGCGGAGTTGTCGGGGCCAAATATTTGGGAGAGCACCTGGGAATACGGAATATCGCTTGTTCGGACATTGGGGGTACCAGTTTTGACATGGCTTTGATCACGCAGGGGGATTTGAGTATTAATACCAGTCCGGACATGGCCCGCCTGGTATTGTCTCTGCCGTTAGTCGCGATGGATACGGTAGGGGCCGGAGCCGGCAGCTTTGTCCGGATTGACCCCAACTTCAAGTCGATCACACTGGGACCTGACAGCGCCGGATACCGAGTAGGGGCATGCAATCCGGCGGGCTGCATTGAAACCGTAACCGTATCTGACTGCCACGTTGTGCTGGGACTGATCAATCCTGACAATTTCCTGGGAGGGGAGGTAAAACTGTATCCGGAGAGAGCCTATCGGGCGATCAAGGAACAAGTTGCCGATCCGCTGGGGCTGACGGTGGAGGACGCTGCCTACGGGGTGATCGATCTTTTGGAGTCACAGCTTCGAAATTACCTGGAGTCGATGATCCTCGGCAAGGGCTATTCGCCGTCCCAGTACGTTTGTTTCTCATACGGCGGGGGCGGGCCGCTTCATACCGCCGGCTACACCAAAGGACTCGGATTCGAAAATATTCTCGTACCGGCCTGGGCTGCAGGATTTTCCGCCTTCGGATGCGGGGCTGCCGATTTCGAATACCGCTATGACAAAACGCTTGACATTAATGTAAGCGCATTCCAACAAGAGCAGGAAACATCGTCCGCGATCAGCGAGCTGCAGCAATCATGGCAAGAACTGATGGAGAAAGTGGCCGACGAGTTCGAGAAGAACAATTTTCCACGCGCCCAAGTCAAATTCCGATTCTACTTCCGAATGCAGTATCAGGGACAATTAAACGATCTGGAAATCGAATCCCCGATCCACTCGTTGCGCACGGTACAGGATTGGAAGGAACTAGTTGAAGCCTTTGAAGAAACGTATGGCCGCGTGTATGCGAAAGCTGCTCGCTCTCCCGAGCTTGGCTATTCGGTGACCGGGGCGATTGTTCGAGGAATCGTTGAAGTGCCCAAGCCGAAAATTCCGGAAGAGCCGCTGAGCGGTGAAAAACCTCCGGCGGAGGCGCATTTGGGCGTCCGGCCAGTGTATTGGAAAGGGAAGTGGACAACGGCAGACATCTGGGAAATGGAAAAATTGAAAGCGGGGAACCGTATTAAAGGGTTTGCCATTGTCGAATCGTCCGCTACCACGTTTGTGATTCCGCCGGGTTATGAGACATACCTGGATCGCCATCGTATTTTCCATCTAAAGGAACCCAGGTAGTGGAAACAGTTCGCCGAGTTTTGAGAAAAGGGAGGAGGGATTGAAAATGGCAAACGCACAGACGGAAAAAGAAATTCAAAACAGAAACCGCCGTTCTATCGGCTTTCAAGGAAAAACGCTGAAACAAATGAGAGAGGAAATCGATCGGCTCAGCCGGGAGACTGGTCATTACGCCGGATTAGAGGAATTGCCATTCAAGAAATCGGAGCCGATTCGCTACGAGAAAATTTTTGCAAAGCTGCGCGGCGGTGTGGTCCATGCCCGTGAGACGGCCAAGCGGGTGGCCGCATCCCCAATCGTCGAACAAGAAGGGGAATTGTGTTTTACCTTGTACACGCCGGAAGCGGATTCCATCGTAACCTCCACGGGCATAATCATTCACGTGGGAACGATGGGTGCTGCGATCAAGTTCATGATCCAAAACGACTACGAAGAAAACCCGGGAATCGAACCGGGAGACATCTTTTGCAACAACGACTGCCAGATTGGGAATGTCCATCCTTGCGACGTACACACGATCGTACCGATCTTCTACGAAGATGAACTGGTAGGCTGGGTGGGCGGTGTTACCCATGTGATCGATGTGGGCGCGACGGCTCCCGGCAGCATGACGGTCGGGCCAGTGACTCGATACGATGACGGATATCAAGTGGCCTGCCGAAAAATCGGCAAAAACGACCAATTGCTAAAGGATTGGCTGATTGAGAGCCAGCGTTCCGTCCGTACCACCAAATACTGGCTGTTGGATGAACGGACTCGTGTCGCCGGTTGCCATATGATTCGTGACCTGGTGTTACAGATCATCAAAGAGGAAGGCATTGAGACATATCGACAGTTTATCCGGGAAGTGATTGAGGATGGCCGCCGGGGGTTTATCAACCAGCTGAAGTCGATGACCATTCCCGGTACCTATCGCGGCGTTTCGTTCGTTGACGTTCCCTATAAAAATCTGGATGTGCCGCCGTATGCACGCGTGAACACCATCATGCACGCCCCGTCCGAAATGACGATTTACGGGGACGGAAAATTGGAAATCGACTTTGAAGGGGCTAACCGCTGGGGCTGGCACAGCTATAACGCGACGACTGTCTCGATTACCAGCGGAATCTGGGTGATGCTCTCTCAGACCTTGATCCCGAACGACCGGGTCAACGACGGAGCCTACTATGCGAGTAGGTTTGGATTGCCTTACGGTTCCTGGCTGAACCCCGACGATATCCGCACCGCCCACAGTTACGCCTGGCACTTCCTCGTATCCGCTTGGAGCCCGCTATGGCGGTCATTGAGTCGAACTTATTTTGCCCGTGGCTATCTGGAAGAAGTGAACGCAGGGAACGCGAACACCAGCAACTGGCTGCAGGGTGGCGGGTACAACCAGTTCAATGAAAACCATGCGGTGAACAGCTTTGAATCGGCAGCCGAAGGCGTCGGTGCAAGCGCTGTCAAGGATGGTATCGATCATGCTGCTGCGGTGTGGAACCCCGAAGGGGATATGGGAGATATGGAAATTTGGGAGCTGGCCGAACCGCTCTTATACCTCGGACGTTCGATCAAGCCGAATACGGGCGGATACGGCAAATACCGGGGAGGCAACGGGTACGAAACATTACGGATGGTGTGGGGAGCCAAGGACTGGACGATGTTCTTCATGGGCAATGGCTACATGAGCAGCGATTGCGGCTTGATGGGGGGCTATCCGGCCGCATCGGGGTATCGCTTTGAAGCACATGGCACCAATCTCAAAGAATTGATCGAAGAGAAACTGCCTTTGCCGTTGGGCGGAGATCAAGATCCCGCTAATCCGCGATATGAAAAACTGATCAAAGCGAGAGAAATCAAGCGTGACAAGCAAGCGATCACAACCGAGGAGATTTTCGAGAATTACGACTTGTATCTGAATTACCTGCGGGGTGGCCCTGGTTTTGGCGATCCGCTCGAGCGTAAGGCGAAAGCGGTCGAAGCCGACCTCAACGAAGGCCATTTGTTGCCAGCTTATGCGGAAAAAGTGTACGGTGCTGTTATTGCGCAGGATCAAAACGGCCGTTGGGTGATCGATGAAGCGAAGACCGAACAACGCCGAGCCGAAATTAGAAAAGAGCGGATCCACCGAGGCAAGCCCACGCGTGACTGGATGAAGCAGGAACGGGAGAAGATTTTGCACAAAGAGGCGGCCATTCAAGTTCGTCACATGTATGCAAGCAGCTTTGCCTTGAGTGAAAAATTCACCAAACATTTTTGTAATTTCTGGGATCTGCCGAAAGATTGGATCATCAAGGAAAGTGAATTGGGAATACCGGTATTTGGAGCCCACAAGCAAATCCAATAAAGAGACGAGAGGCAAGGAGGTTGAACCAATGGCCAAATACGACAAGCGGACGGTTGAAGAACTGATTGACGGCACGATCGATTTTCACAAACTGAAAGAGATGCTCTCCAGTTTTAAAGATTCCGATCGGTTTGACACCTATCTCGGTATATTACAGGAGCGGGTGCAGTGGAAGGAGCGGATTCTCCTCCCGGCCGGCTTGCACTTGTACATCGTGCTGAAAGAAAACGGCGACCGCATCGTAAAGTGCGATTGCGGACATGAATTCTGCGACTACCGGGACAACTGGAAACTGCATGCCCTGATTTACGTCAGGGATACGGCAGAGAAACTGGAGGAACTCTATCCCAAACTGTTGGCTCCTGATCCGGAATGGCAGGTGATTCGGGAATATTACTGCCCGTCCTGCGGGGGGCAGTTGGAGGTGGAAAACGTCACTCCCTGGTACCCGGTCATCAAAGACTTCGAGCCCGACATTGACGCGTTTTACGAAGAATGGCTCGGACGTCCGGTGCCGCAACCGAACATGGGGTAGCGCCAACAGACAAAAAGCGATGGTCTGTTTCAGATCATCGCTTTTTGTGTGCCTACATTACACCAATGTTGTACTTTTTTAGTTTTCTGTACAGTGTTGAGCGTGCGATGTTGCAGCGCCGCGCCATTTCCGACAGGTTTCCCTTTGTTTCCTGGAATAATTGCGTGAGCAGCCGTTTCTCTTCCTGTTCCAAGGGTGTCATCGATCGGTTGGTCACGTTTGACCGGAGCAAATAACTGGGTAAATCCGACAATTGAATGCGTTCCCGGTCGGCAAACAGGACAGCGTGCTCGACCGCGTTTTCCAGTTCCCGGATGTTTCCCGGCCAATGGTAGTCGCGCAGGAAAGCCAACACGTCATCCTCTGTGGTTGTCACTCGCTTGCCGTGTTTTTCCGCAAAGTTTTGTACAAAGTGGTTGTACAACCGGAGGACATCATCGCCTCGTTCCCGCAGCGGCGGAAGCGCAAGTTGTACCACATTCAGCCGGAAATAAAGATCGGAGCGGAATTTTCCTGCCTGGACGAGTTGCTCCAGATTTTGATTCGTAGCAGCAATGATGCGTACATCGACAGGAATCGGTTTGGACGAACCAAGGCGGACGATCTCATTTTCCTGCAATACACGCAGCAGGTAAACTTGCAGATCTAACGGCATTTCCGCGATTTCATCGAGAAATAACGTTCCGCCATCCGCTTCTTCGAATTTTCCTCTTTTTCCGTTAGGATTTCCTCCCGTAAAGGTACCGGCCTCGTATCCGAATATTTCGCTTGCGATCAATTCTTTTGGAATGGCCCCGCAGTTAATCGCGAGGAATTCCCTCCGATGGCGTGGGCTTGCCCAGTGGATTGCCCGTGCGAAACGTTCTTTTCCGGTACCGCTTTCTCCCGTGAGTAAAATCGGGACATTGCTTGCGGCTACCACTTGACTCTTGGACAAGATGTTTTTCAATGCTTTTGATTCGCCAATGATGTGAGTCCAATGATCGGCTGGTATCGGTGAGGTTGACGATACAGGAGACGGTTTATGGAAATGCAGTAAGAAACCGACCCTTTTCCGTTCTTTGAATACACTCCCAATCGAAACTTTCAATTGCCGCGAAGGAAGATACATTTCGGATTGCGTATCGCCGAGGCTTGACAAGGCAATTTTCAGAGGCTCCATTTCAGGAAGGGACCAAAGCATTCGCCTCTTTTCCAACTGCAAAAGGGACAAGGCTTTGGGGGTTGCCTCAACCACTTGTAACGCCTCGTCCAGCAGCACAATCGGCTCATGGTACCGGTTATGCGTTACCTGATTGAAACGTGCTTGCAGATGATGAAGCGTTTCCCGGGCGGTTTCCTGAAATCGCTGCTCGATTGATTTGGCGGTCATGACTGCAGTTCCCAGGGAATGGGGTTGGGCAAGATCGGAGGGGCCGGTTAAATCAATCACTCCCAACAACTGTCCGGACAACGGATCATGTATCGGGGCGGCTGAACAGATCCAGGGATGGGCTCCTTGACAAAAATGCTCGTAAGAAAAAATCTGGATCGGTTGCTTTTCCGCGATGGCGGTCCCAATCGCGTTAGTCCCGGCAGATATCTCGCTCCAGTCAGCACCGATCACGAAGTTCATGAGTTCTGCTTTTTGTAATATCCGGCGTTCTCCATGCAGGTGAAGAATCCTTCCTTTACTGTCGCAGAGGGTGATGAGATAAAGGGTGCCTTCGATTTGCCTGGCCAAATCTTGCAGGATGGAGCGCGAAAGGTGGTAAAGGTGAGACTGCTTGTGCCAGTCTACCAATTGATCGTCAGTTATTACGATGGGTGCTTGCTTTTGGTGAGGATTGACGCCTATCTCTTGACAGCGCTTCCACGATCGGTATACATGCAACCTCATTTGTTGCGGATCGTGCTTTTCAAAAACAAAGCGATTCCACATGTCCTCAAGCATCTCCATCTTTTTTTGAATATGGTTGATTGAGTGAATAGCTATATGTAGATTAGCCATAACTCCCCCCCAAAAAAGGCGATATTTCATGCAATAGCCGACTTTATATATTATACCAAAATTTATTAGCGCTGCATTAATTATTTCTAATGATTCTTAAATATCACAATTTTCAGTATAAAACGGTCCGCTGCACAAAAAAATCCTTTACACGGGTAAGGCCAGGTAGTTTCCTGTCCAAAACCAATGATCACAAATCTCATTGGCAATGGGATTGCAACAACTGCTGTTGCTAATGTCTTCACCGAATACTGTTTGAGCGGTATTGAAGCAAATGAAGACAAGCTTGCCAATGATGTGGAAAGAAGTGTAGGCATTATTACGGCAGTGAATCCGCATCTAGGTTATGAAGCTGATGCGCGAATAGCGAGGGAAGCAATTCTTAGTGGTCAATCTAATCCGTACGGGAATTATGCTTAAAACGGTGTCTTCATTTTAGATCCCTATGAAATGACTCTTCCCGGGATTGCAGGTGAAGCATTGTTATACAAAAAATAGGCTTCTTTAAAAGGAGCAGGGGCATCTCTTAGCTGTCTACGGCTGCCGGGATGCCCCGAACATAAAATACATTTTCCGATTGCTGTGCTGACGCAGCAGAGATCACCCGGCTTGGAAGGCTCAAGGGTGTTAGCGGATGAACCCCATGAGCCGTTTTACATGCTCTGTATTTTCACGGGAAGTAAGCGACTCCAGAAGCGCAAAAGCCACATCGAAGGCAGTAGAGGGGTTGTAAGAAGTAATGATATTTTTGTCTACAACGATCGGTTGATCGGCAATGACATTTGCGCCCATTTCAGCCAGCTGTCTCTGTCTGAGTTGGCCGTTCAGGTTGTATGTGGTAGCGTTTCTCCCGTTCAGAATGCCGCTTTTTCCAAGCGCCAGCGCACCGACGCAGATGGAGGCGATGACTTTTCCCTGGCGATTGAAGGCGCGGATAAATTCGAGGACATCTTCTCTGAACGCATCGTCGTAAAAGCCTGCGGTTTCGAACCCACCCGGCAAGGCCAAGGCGTCAAATTCATCTGCGTCCACTTCGTCAAGCACTTTTTCAGGAATCACGGTAAAATAAAACGTACAGGTCAGCTCTCTCCGGGTCCCTACCGTGACCAGTTCGGTTGAGCCGTCGCCCTCAGCTTTGTTCCAACCGATCACATCTGTAAATACACTCGCCTCGACGGCCTCAAAGCCATTTGGCAGCAGCAAGCAAACTTTTTTCATTTCGTCAACTCCCAGTCTTTTGCATTTTTTGCAGTACCGGTACTACAGAGATCATATGATAGAATGTACGTATTAGTAAAATTGAAAGTTCTGATCATGTACTTTGGAAAATCTAATCATAACCAAGTGAAGGGGAGGGAGTCCCAATCGACATTCGCCAATTTCAAACCTTTAAAACCGTTGTCGATGTAAACAGCTTTACGAAGGCTGCCCAAGCCCTTCAGTACTCCCAGGCCACCATTACTTCCCATATCCATCAGCTTGAAGCGGAACTGGGTGTTCCCTTGTTTGACCGGCTGGGAAAGAAAATTCAACTGACTGCAATTGGCCAGGAATTGTACCCCTATGTAGAAGATCTGTTGACCACGTATTCAAAAATCAAAAATTTGTCGGCAGTCGGCGAGATGGTGACCGGCGATATTCGCATCGGTGCTTCTGAAACCATGATGATCTGCAGGTTGGGCTCTGTTCTGTCGTCGTATAAACAAAATTATCCCAAGGTAAATATTTCCTGTATCGAAGACGATTGCGTCCATCTGCGAAGGCGGCTCCATTCGGGGGAATTGGATATTGCGATCGTGCTGGAACCGAAAGTGAATGACCCCAATTTGATTGCGGAGGTCTTTTCGGAGGAACCGCTCGTCTTTATCGGCGGAGTAAACCTGGACATTGCAAACATAGAAGAAGCAGACGGGGAGTGTATCATTTTCAGCGGCAAGGACTGCTCGCTGCGCCGTTATTTTGAGCGGTTTTTGCTGGATAAAGGGATTGATGCCTCGAACCATTTGGAGTTTTCCAGCATGGAAGCGATCAAACAGTGCGTGGCCAACGGATTGGGGATCAGTTTGGTGCCCGCAGTTCGCGCGGAGGCATTGCTCAGGGAGCAAAAGGTAAAAAAATTAGGCTGCCGGGACAAAGAACCGCTGTTTTTGGCCCAGATGGTCTACCATAAAATTAAATGGCTGTCCCCGGCGCATCGGAAATTTATCGAATACGTCTTGGCGGAACGGTAAACGGGCAATCCCCACCTCTTTGGCGGCAGCTGGGAAAGTGTTCCGGCGTTGGCATATGAAGCGGGGGAGGCACCAACCAGCCCTTTTCTTTGTTGATGCGCAGCAGTCTCGTTCCGTAAGCCGTTTTCGACATGTGGAAGCGGCCAAGCATCCTCCCGATATCCAAATTGTTGCGCAAACCACAGGGGCCGCCTGGCTGTTGAAGCGGCTCTCGGCTATCGTTTGCAAGTGGTTCGCGGGTTCTTACGGGAATTTTATCCATGTTTCGAAAAGCCGGGATGCATGAAACCGTGATCTTCATGAGTGAAATTGCAAAAAATTTGCGCTGTTTTTGTGGTATACCCCGATCCCAGCTTGTATGATGAAACTACACAAGCCAGTAAAAGTCGGGAGGAAATCAGATGAATTCATTTAGCTACGATTGTTCCACACGCATTGAGATGGGAATGGACAAAGCTCTCCAACTGCCGCAGCTGCTGCGCTCCTTGCAGACGGGCTCATCTGTCCTGCTGGTCAGCGACCCCGGTGTTATCCGAGCGGGATTGGTCGCTCCGATCCAGACTGCCTTGGAGGAGGCGGGGTTCAGCGTATCACTGTTTGCGTCGCTCAGCCAAAATCCGCGGGATACGGAATGCTTGGCGGGGGCGGCAGTGTTTCGTGACGCAGCGGCTGACATGGTGGTGTCCATCGGCGGGGGCAGCGCGATGGACACAGGGAAAACGATCGCGCTGTGCGGGCCAAATGGCGGGACCCCGGCCGATTACGCGGACGGCAGGCTTCCCTATGACAACATCGCTCCGATCATTTGCATTCCCACTACGGCCGGGACTGGCTCGGAAGTGACTCGCTCTGCCGTCATCACCGAGTCGTCCAGCCACCGGAAAATGACGCTCAAGCACGCTGCCCTGCGCCCAACGCTGGCTGTGCTCGATCCCGCCCTGACGTTCAGCGTTCCGCCTTCCGTCACCGCTGCCACCGGTGTCGACGCCTTGGTTCACGCGATCGAGGGGTATACCTGCAGGGTGACCAATCCGATCTCGCAAGCTCTCGGCGCCCGTGCAATGCAAAAGATCGTTTCCGCGCTTCCGGCTGCATATGCCGATGGCCGGAACGAAGCGGCCCGCTATGACATGCTGGAGGGCAGTCTGCTCGCCGGTCTCTGTTTTGGCTCTGCCGACGTAGCGGCTGTTCACTGTCTGGCGGAAGCGCTTGGCGGACTGTACGATACTCCGCACGGGGTCGCCAATTCGGTGTTCTTGCCGCATGTCCTTCGGTACAACGCCGCCGAAAACAAGCCGATGCACGCAAGGCTGGCGCGGTACATGGGTTTTGCCGGGGATTCCGACGGGGACGAGCTCGCGGTCGAAAAGCTGATTGACGGCATCGAAGCCTTCACGGACAGCCTGGGCATCCCCAAGCTGAAGGATCTGCCGGGCATCCGCGTAGAGGATTTTCCGAAAATCGTGGAACTCTCCCTGCGCAACGGTTCAACGCCAAGCAACGTGCGGACGGTTACGGCGGATGATTACCTGTTTATCCTTGAGCAGGCGTATCGCTCGTAAGAAACGTTTTATTCTGGAGTTGGCGGATGGTGTTGGTATAGGAATCAACCACCCAGATCAGTTCGTTCAGCCAGCGAAATATCCGCTGCATACGCCGGAGGATTTTCCTTTTTGTTGCCATGAGGTAAAATAGGAAAGTATGGATACAACGAAAGGGAAGACAACAATGAAAAAGTTTTTATGGTCGATCGTATTGCTGTGTACAGTCCTCATGTTTGGTTGTTCGGCGCTGGGGGAGCCAGCTTCCGTAACGAAAACGGCCGATAACAAAATCGAATGGGCGTTTACCCAGGCTAAGCAGCATCCGGAGAAGCTGCTGATTGACGTGATCAACTCGGCGCAAGCATCGTTGGATGTCGCGATCTACAGCCTGACTCACCCAGACGTCGTCGCCGCGATCCGGGACGCCAAAAAACGGGGTGTGAACGTTCGGGTCATCACCGACAAGCAGCAGCTGGGCGGGAAATCGCAAACATCGGCGCTCAAAATCCTCGGCAGCGCCGGAATCCCGACGAAGATCAACACCCACAACGGCTTGATGCACCTCAAAATGGTGGTCGCCGACCAGAAAATCGCCACGACCGGGTCGTTTAACTACTCGAAGGCGGCCAGTACGGTGAACGATGAAGTGCTCGTCGTATTGCGTGATGAGACTGTCGCGAAAGCCTTCTCCCAACAGTTTGAAAACATGTGGAACGACCAGGACGCGTTTGAATCGATCGAACTGCGGATTGCTCAGGATACGAGTGTGCCCAGTGCCAATGAGGCGGCGGCATCCGATGATGCGGAGGAAACAGCGGATGAAAAGCCGACTGCCGGCTGCCTCGTTCCGAAGATAAAAGGAAACAAGAATTCGAAAATCTATCATCTGCCTGGAAGCCCGTCATACGACCAAACGACAGCCAATGTCGAGTATTTTTGCACAGAAGAGGAGGCGCAAAAGGCGGGGTACAGAAAACCGAAGAATTGACAGAGGTCAGGTAAAGAATGGCTGTCCCGAAAGTAGTGTTTAACGATAACTGCTTTCGGGACAGCTTTTTTTCGCTCATACAGAAAGAACTCTGCTATATTGATGTCAATAATGAAAATCATTATCAATATTTGCGAGGTGACAAAACCATGACCTTGGACACAAACGGCCGGGTGACCGGAGAGGAAGTGCCCCCGTTCGATTTTAGCCGGTTAACGGGAAAGCTTTGGGATGTCGAAATCGTTGCCGGAAGCAGCGGTTTTCGATTGGAGCAGCAGCTGACCGATTCTTATGTCTGTCTTGTTCTTCTGGGCGGCGATGGGAAGCTGCAGCGCGAATCAAAGGTCTGCCGCATGTATCCAGATACGGTTTACATC
Source organism: Brevibacillus massiliensis (assembly GCF_000311785.1). Lineage (GTDB taxonomy): Bacteria > Bacillota > Bacilli > Brevibacillales > Brevibacillaceae > Brevibacillus_C > Brevibacillus_C massiliensis. Next base: position 141,719 of record NZ_HE978546.1, on the reverse strand, counting down.
TGTCCGCCGCACAGCACGTTCGGCGTCTTCGCCGCAGGAAGCGACGATATTTCCCTGGCGATTGTCCGCTTGAGCCTGTTTGAGGAAGCCGATTCGAGCCGGACAAAGCTGCAAGCCGTCCAAGCGGGCGAATTGCTGCCGCCTGATGGCGAATGTCAGGTCGCCCCCGCTGGCAGACTGGCTGCACTGTGCCGTTTGATGCACCAGCACAGTCAAAGCGGCGACCCGCTCATCCGCTGGCGCGGACAGCTTCACTGTCTGGAATTTCTTCATGAGATAGCGGCTGCTGCCCGTCACAAGCCGGGTAAAGATACGCGCCATGGGCTTGAACGAGCGAAAAACTACCTGGAGGAGCACTTTGCCGACCATCTGACGGTCGAGCGGTTGGCTGCGATTACCGGGATTAGTCCCAAATACTTTGCCGATTTGTTCAAAAAAACGTACGGTGTGAGCGCACTTGACCTTTTGACGCAGATCAGACTGACCAAGGCGAAGAAGCTGATGCTTCGCTCGAATCGATTGATGCGGGATATTGCACACGAAGTGGGCTACCGTGACGAATTTTACTTCAGCCGCAAGTTTAAAAAGGAATTTGGATTGCCGCCGTCGGCATACATGAAGAAGCGGCAGCACAAGGTTGCTGTCTACGGTTCGGCAGCGCTGATCGGGTATTTGCTGCCGCTTCATGTCATCCCTTATGCGGCGCCGCTTCACCCGAAATGGTCGGGTTACTATTACGATCAACTCGGCACAGAAATTCCCGTGCAGCTCAACGCTTACCGCCAAAATTACCACAAAGCGGAAAACCTGGACAAGCTGTCCGAAGCCCGCCCTGAGCTGATCCTTTGTCCAGCAGGATTGGAGGCGTGGGCAGCTTGGGGCGATCGGAAAATTGTACGAGATGCCGGGAGACCATTTGGGATGGAAGCGGCAGTTACGAGAGGTTGCCGCGTTCCTGGGCGAAGAAGCGGAAGCGGAACGCTGGATTTCCGCATTTGAGTGCAAGGCGGCGGCAGCACGAGCGAACTTTCAGCCTCTGTTCAGCCGGACGACAGTGTTGACGTTGCGCCTGTACCATGGACAGTTTTTTGCCCACTGCAACCTTGGCATACAGGAGGTGCTTTACCGGTCGCTGGGCCTAAGGTCGTCCTATCCGCAGAAAGCAGCCCCGTTCAACCTTCCGCTTGCACTGGAGCAGCTGGATGCAAGCAGTGCTGATCATATCTTGCTGCTTGTCTGCAAGGAAGCGAAGACGCTGGAAGGTCAATCTGACTTTTCGTAGACGAGGAAGTTGGTCGGGGTACTGCATGTCGAACATGCTTCTTTGCTGATTCAAATCATACTCAACTGCAAAAATCGGGAATCTGCCGAAGCTTGCCGTGAAGACTTCGGCAGATCCACCTGTGAGCCGCAGATCTCAGAGCGATTTTTCCAGTTCCTCATTCCGCCGATTTTTCAATCTGCCGCAGAGGAGGACACCGGCAATTACGGCAAGACTTAAACCCCATTTGAGCAGCGGATTTTCCGCGAAGAAGCCTTTTAAAAACGGTTCATCGACAATCATCTTCGAGGAGGTCCAGGCCAATACTCCCGCCCCGATATACATAATCGAGGGATAACGCTCGACCCATTTCAATATGACTGTGCTGCCCCAGATGACGATTGGCACGCTGACGAGCAGTCCCAAGAGTACCAGCAAAAACTCCCCGTGGGCCGCCCCGGCGATCGCCAGCACATTGTCCAAGCCCATCACCGTATCCGCGATCATGATCGTCTGGATCGCTACCCACAAGCTTGCCCCTGCCGCGACATTTCCATGCTCTTTTTTCTCGACCAACAGCTTGTATGCGATCCAGATGAGCAGCAGTCCTCCGAGCAGCAGCAGCCCGGGGATCATCAACAGCCAGACGACGGCCAAGGTCAACAGTGAACGAATGGCAATCGCGCCAACGGTTCCCCAGACAATCACCTTTTTTTGCTGTGCTTTTGGCAAATTGCGGGCGGCCAGTCCAATGACGATGGCATTATCGCCCGCCAAAACGAGGTCGATCACGACGATTGCAAGCAGTGCAGACCAAAAATCCGGTGAGAAGAAATCCATCAATAAACACTCCCTTTACTTGTAGTAGAAAACTCGTATGAATTCCCCGATACTGCCGTGACAACCCCCCCTAAACATCAAAATGACCTTTACCTCAATCGGGTAAAGGTCTTGTAAACAAGAAAACCTTTACCCCTGCGGTAAAGGTCTCGCTAACAACTTGTGTCGTTGCCAACAAAGCCGAGGATAGAATCCCGGAATGACGACTTTGCTGTACAGCTACTCCCCTTTAAAGGAATATTTCGTGCTTGTATTTTCATATTAATCGCACGTTTCTTTGAAGTCAAGAGGTTCCTTTCAGGTAAGCAGCCGTACAGTCAGGGATGATGTTAGCCGCCAAAATTCCGATATTTGTAAATGAAATCTTTGAAACGAATGCAGTCCTCTTTCGTAGTACATATAAATCGATTCTTATTTGAGACGACAGGAGGGCTTCTGATGAAGTGTCCGGTTTGCAACGATGTTCGCATGCGGGAAGTGGAAAAGGAGGGCGTGCTGATCGATGTATGTCCTGACTGCAAGGGAGTATGGCTGGATCGCGGGGAGCTGGAAAAGCTGATGTCGGACGTTCGCCAGGAACGCCGGGAATATAGCGAATGGTACCAGGAACGCAGCCGCCATTCCGCCGATCCGTACCGCGGTGACCGCCACTACGATTCCAAGCATGATTCGCCGTACTACAAACACAAGAAGAAGAAGAGCGTGTTGGACAGGTTGGGAGATTTGTTCGATTAGGAGCCACCAAGAGGCGGGATTCCGCCTCTTTTTGTTAGACGACCATTCTAATCTGGTGGAATAAAAGGGAACCCATGTTTGTTTTGAGGGATAACAAAACGTTTCATATCTGCATTATGAAAGGGCATCGCTTATTCCCCTATTGTAAACAGATGTGTCAAAACGCCAAGCATGTATCTAACACCACCAATTTTTATATCCGGCAAGTATACACCGTGGATCTCGATCCCCTGGCCCCTTATGAAAAAGGAACCACACATCGGTTCTCCGGAAAACGGATCAAACGCGGCTTACTCAGCTTCGATTTCACCGAGACAGACATCGCTATCGGATCCATTCACGTGACCGACGAAGGGCAGCGAGCTAATGTCATCCCCAAAATTTTAATTCTTACTTGACAGGTCAGAATAATCGGATTAAACTCAATCATAACCATCATTCCCATTCGTTCCGCTTGACTCAAGAGAAAAAGTGAATGTCCAACCGGACGACCGGAGGCTTCCTCTTCTGCAGCGATGCAGCTTGAAGGATGCCTTTTTCTTTTTCGTCGCACGTGTGGAAATGAGTGAAAAAAACAGAAAGGAGATCCGTTTCCATGATTCGCTTGGAGAATGTCGAGAAGACGTATCAAAGCCCTGAACACGGTGCGTTTCAAGCTTTGGCGCCAATCAGCCTGGAGATAGAGGAAGGAGATATTTTCGGGATTATTGGCTACAGCGGTGCCGGAAAGTCTACTTTGCTGCGAATCATCAATCTGTTGGAACAGCCTACGAACGGAAAGGTGATCGTGGCAGGGAGAGATCTGACCATCCTTTCGCCAAAGGCGCTGCGAGCGGCGAGGCACTCCATCGGCATGATCTTTCAACAATTTTGCCTGTTCAGCAATCGAACGGTTGCCGAGAATGTGGAATTTGCTTTGGAAATATCGGGGATTGAAAAAAAAGACCGGCAAAAGCGGGTGAAAGAGCTGCTGGAGTTGGTTGGGCTTCAAGATAAATCGTCCAGCTATCCGTCCAAGCTGAGCGGAGGGCAAAAACAGCGGGTCGCAATCGCGCGGGCCTTGGCGAACCGGCCGCGAATCCTGCTTTGCGATGAACCTACCTCCGCCCTCGACCCCCAGACGACGCAGTCTGTCCTCTCTCTGCTGCAGGAGATCAACCGGACGCTCCAGGTGACGATCGTAGTGGTCACGCATGAGATGGACGTCGTCAAACAAATTTGCAATAAGGTGGCCGTGCTGGAAAATGGGCGTCTCGTCGAGGAATTGTCGCTCACCCATGCCAAGGGAGCACCTGCCTCCAATCTCGGCAGACTGCTGTTTCAACCCAAAAACGAATGGCTGCTTGCCCGGGAGGTCGCCAGTGTTTGAGAATCTGCTCGCGCTTGTACCGGAATTCGGGATGGCGATCTGGCAAACCTTCACGATGGTTGGCATCTCTGCCGCGGCTGCGCTGCTGTTTGGAACGCCGTTGGGGGTGCTGCTGTTTCTCACCGGAAAGGGGCAAATCCTGGAGCGAAAACACCTGCATCAGACGATCAACTACGTGGTAAATACGGTCCGTTCCCTGCCGTTTATCATCTTACTGGTAGCGATTATCCCGCTGACCCGCGTGATCAATGGCACTACGATTGGGCCAATAGCGGCGTCGGTCCCGCTCTCCATCGCCGCGATTCCGTTTTTTTCGCGGCTGGTCGAGCAAGCCCTGCGAGAGATTCCCAAGGGAGTGATAGAGGCGGCCGTTGCGATGGGCGCCTCCCCGCTGGGGCTGATCTGGAAAGTCCTGCTCAATGAAGCGCGGGCCAGCATCGTTTCCGCTTTGACGGTCACGTCCATCAGCCTGCTCTCCTATTCGGCGATGGCGGGGACCGTGGGCGGCGGGGGGATCGGCGATTTGGCGATTCGCTTCGGCTATTATCGCTTCCAGACGGAAGTCATGATCGCAACTGTTGTCCTGCTGATTCTGCTCGTACAAATCATTCAATTCACGGGAAATCACTTTGCCCGGCTTTTGGATAAGCGATAGGGGGAGTTTCATGAAAAAGCGTCCACTGTTCATCGCGTTTGCCGCTATGATGATGCTTTCTGCCCTGCTGTCAGGGTGCGGCAGCGTCACCTCTTCCGGGCCTGAGAAACAGGAAATCAAGATCGGCGCGACAGCAGGCCCGTACAGCGACCAGCTGAAAAAAGGCATCAAACCCTTGCTGGAGAAAAAAGGCTACAAGGTGACGATCGTCGAGTTTAACGACTACATTCAACCGAATACGGCGCTGATCAGCGGCTCCATTGATGCCAATGTGTTTCAAAACACTACGTATTTAGAAAATTTTACAAAAGAATATCAAGCCGATTTGACCGGAGTCATCCCCATTCCGACGGTTCCCATGGGGCTTTATTCCAAGAAACACCGCTCTTTGGATGAACTGACGGAAGGGATGCGCATCTCCCTGCCAAATGACCCGACCAACCAAGCAAGGGCACTGGGCATGCTGCAGACATTCGGCCTGATCAAGCTGAAGGCGGACGCTGACGTACTCCACGCTTCTGAACAAGACATTGCAGAAAACCCGAAAAAGCTGGAGATACTCCCGCTGGAGGCAGCCCAGCTGCCGCGCTCACTGGATGACGTCGACTTTTCCCTGGTCAACGGGAACTTCGCGCTGGCGTCGGGATGGAAGTTGAGCGAGGCGATCAAACTGGAACAAACCCCGAAAAACTACATCATCGTCTTGACCGTGAAAACTGCGGATAAGGATCAGCCATTTGTAAGCGATTTGGTAGAGGCGTACAAGTCAAAAGAGTTCGAGGAATTGATCGACAAGGAGTTCCAGGGTTTTATCAAGCCCGAGTACTGACCGGTCTCGACAGGGGTAAGCTTTCACTGCATGAAAAAGGGGGAATGTGAAATGGCCGCGCTAGGGCAGCGATTCAGGGATAGTTTACAGGATGGGCGAACAGTTTGGCTGGATGGCGAAAAAGTGGAGAACGTATCGCAGCACCCTGCCTTTCAAGGGACACTGCAAACCTTGACAGCCCTCTTTGCAACGCTGGAGGACAATGTGCTCCGCGAACATGTAGGATTTAGAAGCCCGGTTACAGGGGAGTACGTTCACAACGCCTTTCTGGTTCCTGCCTCCCTCGAGGATTTGCAAAGGCGGACAGCCGCTTTTGCCTGCTGGACCAAAAAGACGCACGGTGTGATGAGCCGGCTCTCCGAATATGCCCGTTCTTTGGTGACAGGCTGGTATGCCGCCCGGGAAAGATATCAGGTTTTTGATCCGCAGTTTGCCGAAAAAATCGTTCGCTACTACGAACAAGCCCGCGATCAGCACCGCTTTGTGACGACCGCGCTGTTGGATCCGCAAATTGACCGCTCAAAAGGGCCTTCGGAACAGAAAGACCCGGATGCCGTTCTTCGGATCGTGAGAAAAACAGAAGATGGGGTTGTTCTGCGAGGGGCGAAAATGATTGCGACGGCGGGTCCGTACACACACGACTTTTTGGTTTATCCGTTCCACCGGATCGCCGATGGGGATCTGGCACATGCCCATATGATGATCGTGCCCGCCAATACGCCCGGCCTTCACATCATCTGTCGCGAATCCTTTGCTGCCGATCGCCGGGAAGTCTATCCGCTCAGCTCCCGATATGAAGAAATGGATGCGGTGCTGCTGTTCGACGATGCCCTGGTTCCGTGGGAACGCGTCTTCCTGCACGACAATCCGCAGGCGGTGTGGCAGCTGCGCATGGATGAAACAGCCAATGGGCTGGCCTACCACACGACTGTGGTGCGCCTCCTGGCGAAGCTGGAATTTGTGGCAGGGGTCGCCTTTGCCGTTGCGGAAGCGATCGGAGCCGATCATCACCTGCACGTCCAGGAAAAACTGGGAGAGTTGGTCATTCAGCTGGAAACCGTCAAAGCCCTGCTGATCGCATCGGAAGCGGGAGGCAAAGCGGATGTGTACGGCACATTCGTCCCCGATCCGACCCCGATCGAGACAGCGAGAAACCTGGGGCCCAGGTATTATCCGCGGGCGATTGAAATTCTGCAGCAAATCGGAGCGGGAGGCTTTATGCAGGTGCCTTCGAACGGGGAGCGGCTGCAGGCGGAACTGGGCGGCTTGCTGCAAAAATACTACCGCGGCGCAAAAATAGACGCGGAAGGCCGGATTGCCTTGTTCAAACTGGCTTGGGACTTGATCGGCAGCCCGCTGGGATCCCGGCATGAGCTTTACGAGCGGTTCTACCTGGGGGATCCGGTCAGAACGTACGCTGCCCAATATCAGAACTGCGACAAGGAGCGGCTTCAATCCCGTTTGCGCGATTTCTGGAACCTGGCCGCAGGGAAGGAGGCGAAGGAATATGACAGCAAGTCAGCGGTATCTCTCTAGGCTTCGGGACGGGCGAAGCGTCTGGCTGCAGGGGAAGATCGTTGAGGATCTACCCAGCCACCCGGCGTTTGCCGGAACGATTCAGACGATTTGTGCATTGCTGGCTTTGCAGGACGATCCCGCCTCCCAGCCGTCTCTGACTTTTTCGCCCCCCGATACGGGCAAGCCTGCCAACCTTGCCTATCTGGTTCCCGGCAGCAAAGAAGAGGTGCTGCAAAAGGAGACCGCATACCGGATATGGTCGGAAAAAACTTTTGGCATGATGAGCCGGCTGTCCGACTATTCGAGGTCACTCTTGACCGGATGGTACGCCAGCCGCCATGTATTAGGGGGGAGCGACGGCAAGTTTGCCGACAAAATCGACCGGTATTATCGGCTAAGCCGGGATCAGGATTTGTTCTCCACAACCGCGTTGCACGATCCGCAGGTAGACCGGTCGAAATTGTCTTCCCAATTTGATGATCCCCACACCCATCTGCGCATTGTGCGGGAGACAGAGGACGGGATCATCGTGCGGGGGGCGAAGATGATTGCGACCGGGGCTCCGTATTACGATGAAATTTTTGTCTATCCGTTTCATCGGCGCCCGCAGTCAGAAGCCCGGTATGCGACGATGTTCGCCGTCCCTGTCGCCACAAAAGGGGTGCACATTGTCTGCAGGGAGTCTTTTGCTTCCGAGAACGCAGAGGATCACCCGCTCAGCTCAAGATTTGACGAAATGGATGCGGTTGTCGTCTTTGACGATGCCTTGATCCCGTGGGAGCGGGTTTTTATCAAAGACGATCCGGAGGCGATCTGGAGGCTGAGACAAGATCCCGTCGCCGTCGCCTTGAGCCAGCAGCCGACAGTGGTCCGGCTGCTCCAGAAACTGGAATTCGTCGCGGCCATCGGCCACGAATTGGCCTGTACGATCGGCGCCCGGCAATACTTGCACGTTCAGGAAAAACTGGGGGAGCTGATCATCCAGGCAGAGACGATCAGGGCCCTGCTGCTGGCCGCCCGCGAACGTGCAAAGCCAAATCAATACGGAGTGTGGCTGCCCGCCGTCGAACCTTTGACGACCGCCCGGAATTTGGGCTCCCGCTATTATCCCCGTGCGCTTGAAATCATCCAGCAGATCGGAGCGGGAGGATTTCTGCAGGTTCCCTCTGCTCTCGCGGAACTGAACGGGCCGATCGGACCGTTTATCCAAAAGTACTACCGCGGCGCCGAGGTACAGGCAGAAACCCGCCTGAAACTGTTCAAGCTGGCTTGGGATTTGATCGGCAGTCCCCTTGCTTCCCGCCATGAGCTGTATGAGCGGTTTTACTCCGGCGACCCGGTGCGCACGTACGCGAGCCAGTATGCGGGTTACGACAGGCAAGAGTTGATTCAGACTGTTTGGGAATTGGCAAAATCAGACGCGAGGTGATCCTGTATGGCGATTCATTTTTCCTGGTTTGTTCCGACCAATGGAGACGGGGAGTACATCGGACTTGCCCGGCCAGAGCGCGAGGCCACTCTCGACTACCTCGGCAAGGTTGCCCAGGCGGCCGAAGCAGCGGGTTTTTCCGGCATTCTCATCCCCGTAGGGGCCCCCTTTTTGGATTCGTGGATGGTTGCGTCGGCGATCTGCCAGTGCACGTCGAAGATTTCTCCGCTGGTGGCTTTTCGCCCGGGTTTTGTCGCGCCCACTCTGGCGGCAAAAATGGCGGCAACACTGGATCAATTCAGCGGGGGAAGGCTCTGGGTCAACGTGGTGACGGGCGGTTCTCCGTCAGAACAAGGGCAGGATGGGGATTTTCTGGAGCATGACCGGCGTTATCAGCGCACGGACGAATTTTTAACGATCGTCAGAAAGCTGTGGCAGGAGTCGTCGGTCAGCTTCGAGGGAGAGTTTTTTTCCGTAAGGAATGCTGCCCTCTACCCTTCCAATTATCAGCGAAGACAGCTTCCCGTCTACTTTGGCGGTTCCTCTGAAGCTGCCAAAGAAGTCGCCGCCAAACATGCTGACGTCTATTTGCAATGGGGAGAACCGGTGGAAGAAGTTCGGCGGCAAATCAACGATGTCAAGCGAAGAGCGGCTGCTTACAGCAGACAGCTGGAATTCGGCGTACGGATACACGTGATTGTGCGGGAAGGGGAGGAGGAGGCGTGGGCTGCTGCCAATCGCCTGATCAGCCGGATCGATCCGGTCGTCGAACAGCGGATGCAAGACTATTACCGAAGGGCAGATTCAGTGGCGCAGCAGCGGATGTCCCAATTGCTGGAGGGTGCAATGCGCTTTGGCAAGCACAAATGGGCCGGGATCGGCAGGGTGCGAAAAGGGGCCGGCACGGCAGTGGTCGGAACGCCGGAGCAGGTGAAAGAAGGATTGATGGAATACGTCGATGCCGGGGTGAATCACTTTATCCTGTCAGGTTTTCCGCATCTCGAAGAAGCGGAGCGGGTAGGGAATTTGGTACTGCCCCTGTTCTCGGATGACAGGGCGGGAGTGCTGTACTCGTGATGGAGGAGAGAAGCCGATGAGTGTGAAAGTAGCCATATGGGGTTCCAATATTTCCGGGGGATTTTTGCGTTCGACGGCAGATCAGGCCAAAGACGGCAGCTTTGCCTATAACCTGCGCCTGGCACAGCTGGCCGATCGGCTGGGAGTCGACGCGATTCTCTTCCCCACCCGCTATCTGGGAGGCTTGGGCGGCAGCGATGCGGCGGGCGGACAGCTGGACTCCTTGACGATTGTAGGCGCCCTGGCGGCACATACCAGGCAGGTTCACTTTATTTCGGCGGTGCTGCCGGCTTTTGTCCCTCCGGTTACATTGGCGAAAATGGGAGCGACCTTGGAACAGATCACATCCGGCCGCTGGCACGTCAATTTGGTCAGCGGCTGGTTTCAAGAGGAACAGGAGATGTTTGGCATCCCCTGGATCAGCCATTCCGAACGGTATCGTCGTTCGGAGGAGTATCTACAGGTGGTGAAAGGACTTTGGCAAAAAGAGGAATTTTCCTTTGAAGGCGAGCACTACCAGATACGTGGCGGAAAGATGCGGCCAACTCCCGTACAGAAACCGTACCCTGCTATTTTTCAGGGCGGAAATTCCCAGGAAGCACAGGAAATGGCGGGGAAATTTTCGGACTGGTACTTTATGAACGGAGCTTCGATTGAAGAACTGAGGCCGCAGATGGAGCGCGTAAGCGAGATTGCTTCCAGGCATCATCGGCGGGTCCGGTTTGCTGTCAACGCCTTCGTCATTGCCCGCGAGACAGAAAAAGAAGCGCAAGAAGAATTCCGCTACATCGTGGATCATGCCGATGTGACGGCGATCAACAAATTTAAAAACTATGCCAGGGGTGCTGCGGGCATGTGGTCGCGGGCCGCCTCCATCAGCGATTTTGTCGCCAACAACGAGGGCTTTCGGACCGGCTTGATCGGTTCGTACCAGCAGGTGAGAGACAAAATCCGGGAGCTGCAGTTGGCAGGCGTTGAGATGATTTTAACGGCGTTTCGCTATCCGGTCGATGAGCTGCCGCTGTTTTTCGAACATGTGCTGCAGAAAAAATTGGGCGCCGAATCTTGTAACGCCCAGGAAAAACGGGCATAGACTTTAGCGTAGTCGACCTGTTCCTGCTGTTTTTTTTCGGCTGAAACTCGACTGTTTTGGTCAGGATTCAAAACGGCAGGAAACAGGTTGAAAACTGAAAATAGCTGATCAGACAACTGAAGGCTCCTTGCCGCTTGCCCGGGTGCAGGCGTGTCGGGAGTCTGCATTGCGAAAGGAGTAGAAGAGCAATGTCAGGCAACAGGAAAACAAACAAGCGGTGGAAGGAGACGGGGATGCCGTTCCTTTTGCTCGCCGCCTTCATCCTGCTGTCCGCCTTCCTCACAGGCTGTTCCGAAGGCAGCGGCAGTGCCCAGGCGAAGGCCGAAGCCAAAACGAAAGCCGACAAGGTCCTGCGGATTGGCTATCAGAAGGGAGATCCGCTCAACATCGTAAAAGAGCGGGGGAATCTGGAAAAAAGATTGCAAGAGTTGGGTTACGCCGTCACCTGGAATGTATTTCCGGCGGGTCCGCCGCTCCTTGAAGCATTGAGCTCGGGAAATCTCGACGTGGGCCGGACTGGCGATTCTCCGCCGGTATTTGCCCAGGCAGCAGGTTCTCCGCTGGTCTACGTCGGGGCTGGCCATTCCAAAGCCAAAGGCTCAGCGGTCCTCGTCAAAAAGGATTCCGCCATCCACACGATCGCCGATCTAAAAGGCAAATCGATTGGACTTGCGAAGGGGTCCAGCTCGCACTACCTGCTCGTCAAGGCACTGGAGAGCGCCAATCTGACGTACGAAGATGTCACCCTGTCGTTTTTGGCCCCGGCGGATGCCCGGATCGCCTTTGAACAAGGCAAGGTAGACGCCTGGGTGGTCTGGGATCCCTACTTCGCCGACATTGAAAATACCGGACAGGTGCGGGTGCTGACCGACGGCCAAGGACTTGCGGACGACCGCGATTTCTACCTCGCATCAGATGTCTTCGCCAGGGAGCATGGCGACATTGTCAAAGTGCTGCTTGAGGAAGTGGAGGAGTCGAGCAGGTGGGCCAATGAAAATCCCAAAGAAGTCGCCAAGCTGCTCGCTCCCCTGCTGAAAATTGACGTTGCTGCACTGGAGAAAGCGGCGGCGCGCAGAACCTACGGTTTGGAAGAATTGGATGACGCGATGGTAAAAGGGCAGCAGGAGATTGCGGATACCTTCTATGCCTTAAAACTGATACCGAAGAAAATTTCCGTCGCGGATGCGGTTTTTCATCCGGCGAAATAAAAGAAAGGGGAAGCGTTATGGAAGTGCTTTGGTTTCTGCCTACACACGGGGATGGGCGTTACTTGGGAACATCAATCGGAGGGCGGGCCGTTCGGTTCGGCATCCGGCTGCACGTGATTGTGAGGGAAACCGAGCGGGAAGCGTGGGAAGCGGCAGACCAATTAATCAAGCACCTCGATGACGAGACAATCCGCTCGGCACAAAAATCGCTCGCCAACTACGATTCAGAAGGCCAAAAACGGATGCTGCAGCTGCACAGCGGCAATCGAAGCGATTTGGAAATATCGCCCAACCTCTGGGCGGGGATCGGGCTGGTCAGGGGAGGGGCCGGGACCGCGCTGGTAGGTGATCCCGAGACGGTAGCCGCCCGGATAGAAGAGTATGCGGAACTGGGAATCGAGAGCTTTATCTTGTCCGGCTACCCGCACTTGGAGGAAGCGTATCGGGTCGCCGAGCTGCTGTTCCCCCGTTTGGACCTGGCAAACCAGGCGAAGCCGCCTATCACCCCCTCTGGCGAAGTGATCGGCCACTTCAGCTTTCCTGTACAACCGGCGAGTCAATCTGTCGCAGCAGGGGGTGTCGGCAATGCCTGGAATCGTCATTCTATCGGGAAGCATCTCCGCTTCGTCGCGTATCAACGGCGTGTTGGACTACGACGGGAAAGTGTTGAGCGAAGCCGGGCTGCAGGTTGATTTCGTCAACGTCCGCGATCTTCCTCCGGAAGATTTGCTGTCCGCCCGATTTGACAGTACCGCCATTGTCCAGGCAAATCGCTTGATTGAGCAGGCCGATGCCGTTGTGGTAGCTACGCCTGTTTACAAAGCATCATACACAGGCGTGTTGAAGGCGTATCTCGACCTGCTGCCGCAAAAAGGGCTTGCCGACAAAGTGATTCTTCCCCTGGCCGTTGGCAGAACCCTGTCCCATCTGTTGATGCTTGATTACGCGCTGAAGCCGGTGCTGGCAGCGCTCGGTGCCGAACATGTCTTGAGCGGTGTGTATGCCGTGGATTCGCAGATCCAAAGAGACGATCCGCAAGGGGTTGTCATCAGCGAGGAGATTGTGCAGCGCTTGGATCGATCCCTGGACAAATTGATTCAACTTGCAGGCAAAGACAGGTGATCGCTTTGAGAGCCTCGTTTAAAAAGCTGTCCGCAAAAACCTTGATTCCGTGGAGTATTCCGCTTCTGTTCATCCTGTGCTGGCAGCTGTTTGGCTTGTCCCCGACTCCCGTTCAAGTGCTGGCCGCGTCTGTTCAATTGATCGAAAGCGGAGAATTGGCGGAATACATCGGCGTTAGCGCCAGGCGGGCGGCGATCGGTTTCGCCGTCGGCGGGAGCATCGGTTTTCTGCTTGGATTGGGCAACGGCTTGTTTCCGATCGCAGAAAAGCTGCTGGATACACCTGTGCAGATGATCAGAACGATTCCTCACCTGGCCCTAATCCCTCTCGTGATCTTCTGGTTCGGAATTGGCGAGACGGGCAAGCTGTTTCTCGTCGCTTTAGGCGTGCTGTTTCCGGTTTATGTCAATACCTTTCACGGGATTCGCACGGTTGATCCCGGCCTGATCGAAATGGGGAGGGTGTACGGCCTGCGCGGCGCAAAGCTGTTTTGGAAGGTGATTTTTCCGGGGGCCCTGCCCTCGATACTGGTTGGCGTACGCTATGCGCTCGGGGTGATGTGGATCTCCCTGATCGTGGCGGAGACGATTGCATCCGACTCCGGGATTGGCTATATGGCGACCAATGCCCGTGAATTCATGCAGATGGACGTCGTCCTGCTCAGCATCCTGCTGTATGCGCTGCTGGGCAAACTGTCTGATGTCATCGCCAGGCTGCTGGAAAGAAGATGCTTGCGCTGGCATCCCGGCTACAATGACTGATCCCACAAGCGAGAGGTGATGGTATGAAAAGAGGCCGCTCGGGCATTTGCCTCGATGTACAGGGGGTCGGCAAAGCGTTTGGCAGCACCCGTGTGTTACAGGGGCTTCAATTGATGATTCCCCCCGGAGAGTTTGTCGCCGTTGTCGGGCGAAGCGGCTGCGGCAAAAGCACCTTGCTGCGGCTGATATCCGGTCTGGACCAGCCGAGTGAAGGGAAGATTTTGCTGGATAACCAACCGGTTACCGGTGTTCACGCTGATGTCCGGATGATGTTCCAGGAGGCCAGACTGCTTCCCTGGCAGAGAGTGATTGACAATGTGCAGATCGGTATCAAGTCAGAATCACGGATAAGTGCCGAGGAGGTCTTGCAGCTTGTCGGTCTTGCCGACCGGGCCGCCGAATGGCCCCGTGTTTTATCGGGAGGGCAGCGGCAGCGGGTTGCGCTGGCCAGGGCTTTGGCAGGGGAGCCAAGGCTGCTCCTGCTTGATGAACCATTGGGTGCGCTGGACGCGCTGACCCGGATTGAAATGCAGCAGTTGATAGAAGAGCTGTGGCTGGAACAGAAATTTTCCGCCATTTTGGTGACGCATGATGTGAGTGAAGCCGTAACACTGGCAGATCGCGTGATCGTACTGGAAAAAGGGAGGGTTGCGCTGGACCTTCCTATCAGTCTCCCCAGGCCGCGCGCAAGAGATCACGGTTTTGCCCATTTTGAGAGAGTCATTTTAGACAAAGTGATGGCACGGGGAACGGAGGGTGTGGCGATCGTCAAGCAGCGAGCCTACAGTTACTCCGTCTAGCAGCGCTGCCCTGGAATAAGGCAAAAAAAGCCGGATCCTGCACACTGCGCAGAAATCCGGCTTTCTTCCTAAATCTCTACTCTACGTGTTTTTCCACTCCTCCTGAAGCTGTTCGTACTCTTCTGGTTGAAAGACCCGGGAACGGGTCAAAAAGCGCAGTCCCTCCGGACCTTCCAGGGAAAACATTCCGCCGCGGCCTTCGACCACATCGATCACGAGCTGCGTATGCTTCCAGTACTCATACTGGGCCCGGCTCATATAGAACGGGCAGCCGCCGATTTCTCCCAGACAGACGTCACTGTCGCCCACCATAAATTCACCCAAGGGAAAGCACATCGGCGAGCTGCCGTCACAGCAGCCTCCGGATTGGTGAAACATCAGCGGGCCGTGTTTTTCTTTCAGGCGTTCGATCAGCTGCAGGGCCGCTTCTGTGGCCAACACCTTTTCTACCTGGGCCATGGCATCCTCTAGAAGAAGCCCAATGCGTCCGGGCTGTAGCTGACGAGCAGGTTTTTGGTCTGCTGGTAGTGATCCAGCATCATCTTATGGGTTTCTCTGCCGATCCCGGAGACCTTGTACCCGCCGAACGCGGCATGGGCAGGGTAAGCGTGGTAGCAGTTCGTCCAGACGCGGCCGGCTTGAATGCTTCTGCCCATCCGGAACGCCGTGCTGCCGTCCCTGGTCCATACGCCCGCACCAAGGCCGTAGAGCGTGTCGTTCGCGATCGCCAGCGCCTCTTCTTGCGTGGAGAAGGTCGTAACGGCGACGACCGGCCCGAAGATCTCTTCCTGGAAGATCCGCATGTTGTTCTTGCCTTCGAAGACGGTAGGCTGGATGTACAAGCCTTGTTCCAACTCTCCGGGAAGCACAGTCCGTTCCCCGCCGGCTAGCACTTTCGCGCCTTCCTGCTTGCCGATTTCGATGTAGGACAAGATTTTATCAACTTGCTCGGTGGAGGCTTGCGCACCGATCATCGTCTCGGTATCCAGCGGATTTCCCTGCTTGATTTGTTTTACCCGGGCCAGGGCGTTTCCATAAACTGGTCGTAGATCGACTCCTGGATCAGCGCCCGGGACGGACATGTGCACACTTCGCCTTGATTGAGGGCGAACATGACGAATCCCTCGATCGCTTTGTTGAGGAAGGCGTCGTCTTTGGCGAATACGTCCTCAAAGAATATGTTGGGAGATTTTCCGCCCAGCTCGAGGGTGACCGGGATGATGTTCTGGGAAGCGTACTGCATGATCAGACGCCCTGTAGTCGTCTCGCCCGTAAAGGCGATCTTGGCGATGCGGCTGCTGGAGGCGAGCGGTTTGCCGGCTTCCAAGCCAAACCCGTTGACGATGTTGAGGACGCCCGGGGGCAGCAGGTCAGCGATCAGCTCGACGAAGACGAGCACCGAGGCCGGGGTTTGTTCCGCCGGTTTCAGTACGACGCAGTTTCCTGCCGCCAGAGCGGGAGCCAGCTTCCAGGTCGCCATCAGTAGCGGGAAGTTCCAGGGGATGATTTGCCCGACGACGCCGAGCGGCTCGTGGAAGTGGTAGGCCACCGTATCGTTGTCGATCTGCGACAGCGTTCCTTCCTGCGCCCGGATACACCCGGCAAAGTAGCGGAAGTGATCGATGGCCAGCGGGAGGTCGGCGGCCAGGGCTTCGCGGATGGGTTTTCCGTTATCCCATGTTTCGGCGACGGCGAGCATCTCCAGGTTGGCTTCCATGCGGTCGGCGATTTGCAGCAGGATCCGGGAGCGTTCCGCCGCGGACGTTCGTCCCCAGGCGTCTTTTGCCGCGTGGGCGGCGTCGAGTGCGGCCTCGATATCTTCTGCCGTGGAGCGGGGAATTTCGCAGAAAACAGCCCCGTTCACCGGGGAAATGTTCTCAAAGAACTCGCCTTTTACCGGCGGAACCCACTTTCCGCCAATAAAGTTGTCGTACCGCTTTTTAAAAGTGACTTTAGACCCGGCCTGACCCGGTTGTGCGTAGATCATGGACATACCTCCTCATCGTGTTTAGACATGTGTCATTGCAAGGAGGGTGCCAATGCCGCCGATGCTGTCATTCCTGGGCCGCATGTGAGATTTTATTACGCAGCTGTTCCATAATGGAGCAGTCGGGTGAACCGGAATGGAACATTTAAAATATTCTCACTTATATAGTAATATGTGGAGAGGAAGAGGAAAGGAGGCTGCTTTCTTGCCATATCAGGATCCCCTTTCAGAGCCGACCGACTACATCGAACAATCCTGGAAGAGATGTCGGGACATCGGCTTGAAGCAGAGTGAAAAAGCGGATGACCAGCTGCTGACCGGCACCTCGATCAAGGAATTGCAAAGCCGGTACGATTTCTTGTTTCCGCATGCGGAAGCTGTCTTTGAAAAGCTGTATCCGCTGATTATCCAATCCGGCAGTGTCGTATTTTTGACGGACCCGGAAGGAACAATCCTCTACGCCAGCGGCGACGCGGCTTTCGCCTCACGGGCGGCGCGCGTGCAGCTTCAGGTAGGAGCCAACTGGCATGAAACCAAAAAAGGCACGAATGCCATCGGGGTGGCGATTGAAGAAAAGAGGCCTGCGCTGGTCAAAGGAAGCCAACATTTTTTCCGCGAAAACCACTTTCTCACCTGCGCTTCCGCTCCCATCTTCGATCGCGCCGGCGAGCTGCTGGGGGTCGTCAATATCAGCGGCCTCAAGGAGACCTTTCATCCAGTGCTTGCAAGTGCTGCTTCCCTGGCGGCGGACGTCTTCCAAAACCGCATGCTGGTCCAGGAGATGAGGGCAGAGCATTTGATCACGCTGCAGCAGCTGGAGACGATCAGAGAGCGCCACCCCTTGCCGCTTTTAACGCTGGACGGCGACCGCCGGATAACAGGGGCCAACCCGTCGGCGATGAGGCTGCTCGGCAATTGCCTGGGAGCAGAACTGCCGTCTGATCACAACTTCCAGATCATCACGCTCAAAGACGACACCCATAAGCTGTACCGCTCTGTCGCGATTAAAGAAAGTCCCGCGACTTCCGCGAGCAGTCGGCAGCCGCCGCTCTATACATTTTCCGATATCTTCGGTTCTTGCCCGGCGATCGTACAGGTAAAGGAATTGGCGAAAAAAGCCTCCTGCAGCCAGCTTCCGGTCCTTTTGACCGGGGAAAGCGGAACGGGAAAGGAGCTGTTTGCCCAGGCGATACATACACAGAGCGAACGCGGGCCATTTGTTGCCGTCAACTGCAGCGCGATTCCCGATACGCTGATCGAAAGCGAGCTGTTTGGCTACGAAAAAGGCGCTTTTACCGGGGCCAACAGGGAGGGCGGCATCGGCAAATTTCAGGCGGCGGACGGCGGCACGCTGTTCCTCGATGAGATTGGCGACATGTCGGTGCGGGCCCAGGCGGCACTGCTGCGCGTCCTGCAGGAAAAAACCGTCACCCCCGTCGGCAGCGTCAAATCGAGAAGAGTAGATGTCCGCATCATCGCCGCTACTCATCGGAATTTGTTTGAGGAGGTCCAGGCGGGTCGTTTTCGCGCCGACCTGTTTTACCGCTTGAAAGGGATCACCATACATCTGCCTGCGCTGCGCCAGCGAAAGGACATCCGGCAGTTGGCGGAGCACCTGCTGCAAAAACATGCCGAACAGCCCAAAACCTTGTCGCCCGCGGCACTCCAGCTGCTGGAGCGCCATCCATAATATCCGCGAGCTTCTCTCCGTCCTGCTGCAAGCGTCGTTTCTCGCCGAGGGGGGAGTGATCGAAGCGGAACATATCGTCGTCGACACTCCCTGGGATCGGCAGGAAGAGGGAACGTTTTCCCTTCGCGAGAACGAACGAAAAACAATCGAAGAGGTATTGCAGGAGACGAACGGCAATATTGCCCGCGCCGCCAGCCTGCTGAACATCGGCCGGAATACGCTCTATCGCAAAATCAGGGGATACGGGATCCAGTATAAGAAATCCCCCGGCAGAATGCAGCAGTAGCGCTTCACGCCTTTTCATTGAGAAAGTAGCGGATCGTCCGCTTGCTGATGTTCCATGTTTCGCTCAGCAGCTGCCTGTCACCTTTCGTCTTTGCCAACCCCTGTTCGATTGCCTTTCGTCCGACTTCCGCCTCCAGCAATTTGACTCGTTTGACCGCATAATCAAAATCAAATTCTTCCACCGGGCCCATGTTTCCGATAATCGCCTCGACAAACCGCTCACACTCCCGGTCGATGCGATCGCAGACGGCGGCAGCTTCGGCTTTGGCCCCGGCTGCGCTGCCGCCTGCTGCCGGGGTCTGGCTGGCAATCTGCGGGGGAAGATGCTCTGGACGGAGCACTTCACATTCGTGGATGGCAATGGCCTGGTTTAATACGTTGATCAGCTGCCTGACGTTTCCCGGCCATTCGTAGGACTGCAACAGGGCCAGCGCCGCCGGATCGATCCGGCACGAAGAGCCGAATCGCTTTTCCAGGTATGAATGAGCGATCAACGGAATGTCGCCGGCTCTCTCCCGCAGCGGAGGAATCGTCAGTTTTACCCCTTCGAGGCGGTAGAGCAGATCCTGGCGAAACCGCTTCGCGGTAACTTCTTGTTCGAGCGCCCGGTTGGTGGCGGAGAGAAAGCGGATATTGGCCTTGGCTACGTGCTCGCCGCCCACCTTCATGTATTCGCCCGTCTCCAAAGCCCGAAGCAGCTTTACCTGAATGGAGGGGGGAGCTTCGCCGATCTCGTCGAGGAACAGGGTGCCGTTATTGGCCAATTCAAAGAAGCCTTTACGCGGCTTGAGGGCCCCGGTAAAAGCCCCCCGTTCATATCCGAACAGCTCACTCTCCAGCAGGGTCTCGGGGACCGCCCCGCAGTTGAGCGCGACGAACGGATACTGGGCCCGCAGGCTGGATCCGTGCAGGTAGCGGGCCAACAGCTCCTTGCCGGTGCCTGTCTCCCCTTCGATCAGCACGTTGATCGCCTTTTTGGCCAACTTGCGGGCGACGCTGATCAACTTTTCCATCGGTCCGCCGGGGGCGTACACGATGCCGTAGTGGGCTGCCTCGCGGGACAGTTCATCCGCCAGCTTCAAAGGTTCGTCCAGGACGGAGTCGATCACGCCCTCCAGGCTGTCCAGGTCGTCAAACGGCTTTTCCAGGTAGTCCCTGGCCCCTCTCTGGATCGCGGTGACGGCAGATTTGATCGTGCTGTAGCCGGTCATGATCAGGACGCCGCAGGAGGGATATGCCGATTTTATCCGGGTCAACAGGTCGAGTCCGTTGGCGTCGGGCAGCTTCAGATCGATCAGGGCGGCATCGAAGCTTGCGTGCCTCTCGGCTACCAGCCTGTCTACTTCCCTTCCCGAGTTGGCGGCTGTGACATCGCAGTTTTTCTGCTTGAGAAAATAGGTGAAAAAAGACGTGACTTCTTGTTCGTCATCCACAACCAGCACGTGGTTCCTCGCCATCTGCATCCTCCTTTGGCTTTTTCAATGGCAAAAGCAGGGTAAACTTGCTGTAGCGGTTCCGTTCACTTTCGGCAAACAGCCTGCCGCCGTGCGACTCGGTGATCCCCAGACTGACAGACAAGCCAAGTCCCGTTCCCTTGGCGCTCTCCTTGGTCGTAAAGAAGGGTTGAAAGATCTGCGGAAGATGCTCCGGTTGGATGCCGGCGCCGTTATCGCGGATCGACAGTCCGACCCAGGCAGCTTCTTCCTCAAGCAGAAAGGTTTCGATGATGATCTGCGGATGCTCACGCCCGTTCAGCGCATCCCTCGCGTTTAACAGCAGGTTGATCAGCACCTGTTCAATCTGGTGGCGGCTGCCGTGGAACGAGAGAGCGGACGATGACCGCTTTTGCTGGATCTCAATCCCGGAAACCGCCAGCTGGTAGCCGATCAGTCCCAGGACATCGTCGATCAGGTCGTTCAACGCCAGGCATTCAAAAGCGTATTCCTCTTGTCGCGAAAAGGTCAGCAGGTTCTGGATGATCTTTTTGCAGCGCACCCCGCATTGGTAGATGTCCTTCATCAATGGGTGAAGCGTCCCTGAAGCGGCTTCCCGCATCAGGAACTGGGCGTTGCCGAGAATGGCGGTAAGCGGGCTGTTCAATTCATGGGCGATTCCCGCTGCCATCTCTCCGATGGCGGCCATTTTGGCCGACTGGACAAGCTGGGCTTCGAGCCCTACCTTTTCGCACACATCCTGGAACAGAATGATATTCTCGATCGCTACGCCGACGTGCTCGGCGATCAGCCTGAACAAGGCGACTTCCTCCGCATCTGCTTTCTGCTTGCCATGGTGCAGCAGGGTGAGAAAACCCAACACCTGATTGAGGTGGCTGCGCAGGGAGATGGATGTGAAGCGGTGAGCGGGGAAGGCGGCCTGCATCACGTTCTCCAGCTGGTCAAGCCCCAGGGCAGGGGGATGCTTGACGGGCTTGACCAGCGTTTGGCAGCGCCACTCCGACTGCTCCAGGGTCGAGATGTAGGAGGAGAGCGTAGAGCCTTTCACCAGCGTGAGTGCAAACGAGTCGAATGGAATCAATAGCGACAACTGGGCCGCGATGTAGCTGCTCACCTCCTGCCAGGATGCGCTTATCTGTATCTTGGTCAGCTGATTGATGACCTCAAGCTGTTTGTTCTTCTTTTTCATCTCCTCGATCAGAAATGCCAGCTCGGCGTAATACGTCTTTCGCGAAGAGTGAATCCCGGTCAGTTTTTGCAGGATTTCTTGTTTCGGCAGCATCGGCATCCTCCTAGAGCGCTTTGTGGAAAATGCTGATCACGTCCTGGACGGTCATGTCCCGCGGATTGGTCGCCATGCAGACGTCGAGCACGGCGTGGGAGCTGAGCAGGTCGATGTGCTCCGGAAGCAGGCCGAGCGATGCCAGAGACTCCGGTATATCCAGATCTCGCGCCAAGTCCTTCACTGCTTTCAGCGCCAGGCGGGACGAGTCGTGCAGGCTTAGACCGGCTGTGTTCTCGCCGAGCGCTTCGGCGATATTCTTGTAGCGTTCGGGAGCGGCGATGTAATTGTACTCCAGCACGTAGGGGAGCAGGATCGCGTTTACCTCTCCGTGGGGCAGGTCGAGCAGCCCGCCCAATTGGTGGGACATGGCGTGGACCGCGCCCAGGATGGCGTTGGAAAAAGCGATGCCGGCCTGCAAGCTTGCCATCGCCATCGCCTGTTTGGCCTCGGCATTGTACTGGCTGGCGGCGGACGGCCGCAGATACTGGGAGATGAGCCGCATCGCCTGCAGGGACAACACCTCTGTGAGCGGCGTCGCTGCCAGGGAGATGTACGATTCGATGGCGTGGGTCAGCGCGTCCATTCCCGTGTTGGCTGTCAGCCGCTTGTCTTTTGTGGTGAGCGTCTGCGGGTCGATAATCGCGATGTCGGGGATGAGCGATTTGGAGATGATCGTCATTTTCACTTTCCGTGCGGTATCGCCGATGATGGAAAATTGCGATATTTCCGAACCGGCTCCCGCCGTTGTCGGCACCATCACCATCGGAGGCAGGGGCCGGGTGATTTTGTCCACGCCCTCATACTGGTGGATGCTCCCGCCGTTTGTCCCGAGCAGCGCGATCGCCTTGGTCGCGTCGATCGCGCTGCCCCCGCCGACTCCCAGGATGGCATTGCATCCGCAATCGCGGTATGCGACGACACCCGCGTGGACTTCGTAATCCTTGGGATTGGGCGTCACTTCCGTCCACAGGCTGTAATCCAGGCCGCTTGCTTTCAGGTAATGGATGACCTGTTCTACCCACCCGGCGTTGACCACTCCCGGGTCGCTGACCAGAAAGACGCGCGTCGCTCCCAACCTGACGAGACTTTCGCCGGTCTGGGAGATCGCCTGCTGCCCGAAGATGATTTCAGGCGTCATAAACTTGGACATCTGCATGCCACATCCTCCTTTCCCTCCCCCATGTATTTCGACAAAATGGGGGCGTTCCCCTACAGGTGACAAAAGATTGGCCCGCGGCCGAAAATTTGTCACGCGGGCCGAAATCTCGTCCGGCAACTCGGAGGTTTTATTGAAACATTCAGTCTTTTGCTTTTGGTATGAAGCTTGCTTAGACATGGGCAAACGGTTTTTTTATTTTTCATGAGGGAGGAAGTATGATGAGAGCAGCAGTTGTCAATCAGTTTAAACAAAAACTGGAAGTGAAGGAGGTACCCGTACCGGAGGCAGGTCCCGGCCAGGTGCTGGTCAGGATCAAGACCTGCGGCGTCTGTCATACCGACCTGCATGCCGCCCACGGGGATTGGCCGGTCAAGCCCAAGCTGCCTTTGATCCCCGGTCACGAAGGGGTCGGCGTGGTGGAAAAGCTGGGCGAAGGAGTCACCTCGCTCAAGATCGGGGACCGCGTCGGGATTCCCTGGCTGTACTCCGCCTGCGGGGAGTGCGAGCATTGTTTAAGCGGCTGGGAAACCTTGTGCAAGCAGCAGCTCAACGGCGGCTATTCGGTGGACGGCGGATATGCGGAATACTGCGTGGCGCCAGCCGCGTATGTAGCCAAAATACCTGACGGAATCGGCGACGTCGAGGCAGCTCCGATCTTGTGTGCAGGGGTGACGACGTACAAGGCATTGAAGGTAGCCAACGTCAAGCCAGGGGAGTGGGTCGCCATCTACGGGATCGGCGGTTTGGGCCACGTGGCGCTGCAGTACGCCAAAGCGATGGGTTACAACGTGATTGCTGTCGATATCCACGACGAAAAATTGGCGCTGGCCAAGGACCTCGGCGCCGATCTGACCGTCAACAGCAGTGCCCAGGATCCAGCCGCGTTCATCCAGGAGCAGGTCGGCGGGGCGCATGCGGCTGTCAGCGTGGCGGTAACGAAAAAGGCTTTTGAGCAGGCGTACCAATCCGTGAGGCGTGGAGGTTCCCTCGTGGTCGTCGGCCTGCCCAACGCCGAATTGCCCATCCCGATTTTTGACACCGTGTTGAACGGAGTGACAGTGAGAGGATCGATTGTCGGCACGAGAAAAGACATGCAGGAAGCGCTTGATTTTGCCGCCCGCGGAAAGGTGAGGGCGATGATCGAGACACAGCCGCTCGAAAAGATCAACGAAGTGTTTGAACGGATGGAAAAAGGTCAGATCAACGGACGCGTCGTCCTGACGTTGCAGTAATGTTTTGCAAGCGTTCTCATTGTTCAGAGCCGGACACAGGCTGCCCGAACACGGCAGTTTGTGTCCGGCTTTTTTTAAACCGGCAGCAGGGGAAGAAAAGACAGCTCGGCAGCGGGAACAAAATTGGAGTGGTTGAATATCTTGGGGTTAGACCGGAGGGCAAATGCTGATGTTCCCGCAGAAGACACGCAAAGAGGCAAGTTTGGAAAATAGAAATAATTCATACTTGACACGTAGGAATAGTCGGCATTAAACTCATCCTTATAACACCTAACGTGCAAATGTCGACTAATACACTCAACATTATCGAGATTGGGGGGAGCTTGCGTGAAAGTGTCGAGCAGAGGCGAATACGCCTTGCGTGCTCTCTTGGTGTTGGGCCAAAGCGGCAGCAGAATCCTTTCTGTCGGGGAAGTGGCCGAGAAGACGCTCGTGCCGGTCAGTTACCTCGAACAAATCCTGCTCCAGCTCAAAGTACTCGGGTATGTGAAAAGCAAGCGGGGCGTTCAGGGCGGATATGCCCTGCTGCTGCCGCCGGAGCAAATCAACATCGGCGAAGTGATCCGCAAGCTGGAAGGGCCGTTGGCACCGATGAGCTGTGCCAGCGTCACCGCCTATGAACCCTGTCAGCTCGAGGCGGACTGTCTGTTAAAGCCGCTCTGGACGCTGGTGCGGGACACGGTTGCCCACGTGCTTGACCAGACCTCGTTGGCCGATTTGTTGGAGCAAAGAATCCGTTTGAAGGATGGAGGGGATTACTATGTCACAGTCCGATCAAACCCTTGATGAAGAGTCGCTCGGCCGGATTGTCCGCGCCCTTCAGGGACTGGAGTACGGGTCCGTCCAAATTGTCGTACACGACTCGAAAATCACGCAGATCGAGAGAACGGAAAAACATCGCTTTCCGCTGGAAAAAACCAGCTCCGTCTACAGTCACGACAGCAAGCCGAAAAGAAAATAACCAGCCGATCGGTCAACCGAAGGCCCCCCGCAAGTCCTGTCAAAGCGAAAGCGGCAGGACAGGGGGCCTTTTATTATTTTCAAAGGAGAGAGGAACCATGTTGGTCAGAACATCTTGGCTGAAGCTTGCCCTGACAGGCGGATTGCTTGTAGGGCTTGCAGGCTGCCAAAACGCAGGGGGCCCGGCTCCGGGCGGCGAGCAGACGGCTTCCGCCCAAGGGGGGAAGGCAGCCGTTGAGATTTTGAACGTATCGTACGACCCGACACGCGAGCTGTATCAGGATGTGAACAACCGTTTTGCCGCTTACTGGGAGCAGAAGACGGGCCAACCTGTCACGGTGAAACAGTCGCACGGCGGGTCGGGCAAACAGGCCCGCTCTGTGATCGACGGGTTGGAGGCGGATGTGGTGACGCTGGCGCTCGCTTACGACATCGACGCCATCGCCGAAAAAGGGCTGCTTCCGCAGGATTGGCAGCAGCGCCTGGAATACAACAGCTCACCGTATACTTCGACGATTGTCTTTCTCGTGCGGAAAGGAAATCCCAAGGGCATCCGGGACTGGGATGACCTGATCAAACCGAGCGTGTCCGTCATCACCCCCAACCCCAAATCCTCCGGCGGGGCAAGGTGGAACTACCTGGCGGCCTGGGGATACGCCCTGGAGAAAAACGGCGGAGACGAGGCAAAGGCGAAAGAATTTGTAACCCAGCTGTACAAGAACGTGCCAGTGCTGGATTCGGGCGCGCGCGGCTCGACTACGACGTTTGTCGAAAGAGGCATCGGCGATGTGCTGATCGCCTGGGAAAACGAAGCGTTCCTGGCGGTAAACGAGCTTGGCCAAGACAAGTTTGAAATCGTCGCCCCGTCGCTCAGCATCCTGGCCGAACCGCCTGTCTCCGTCGTCGATACGTTCGCGGACAAACACGGTACGCGAGAGGTGGCCGAAGCTTATCTGAAGTTCCTGTACACGGAAGAAGGGCAGGAGTTGGCGGCGAAACACTACTACCGGCCGCGGTCGGAGACGGTGGCGAAGAAGTACGAAAGCCAGTTTCCGGCACTGAAGTTGTTTACGATCGACGAAGTGTTCGGTGGGTGGAAAAACGCTCACCAGGTCCACTTTGCCGACGGCGGCGTGTTTGACCAGATCTACCAGCCGCACTAGCCTGCTAGCGCAGTGCGATCCTTCCGGGCCGACTCTTGAAAGATGCGAAAGGAGTGTCCATCATGGCAAAGCGTATCAAGCCGCGCGGCATCCTGCCCGGCTTCGGATTGACGATGGGCTATACGCTTGTCTATCTCTGCTTGATCGTATTCATTCCCCTGTCCCTGCTGTTTCTCAAGGCCGCCAGCCTGAGCCCGGGCCAGTGGTGGGAGATCATCTCGAACCCTCGCGTACTTGCCGCTTTCCGCCTCAGCTTTGCCGCCGCCCTGCTGGCTGGCGTGATCAATACGGTGTTCGGCCTGCTGGTCGGCTGGGTGCTGACGCGTTATTCCTTTCCCGGGAAACGACTGGTAGACGGGTTGGTCGATCTGCCGTTTGCCCTGCCGACAGCGGTCGCCGGCATCGTCCTGACGGCGGTCTATGCACCGGGCGGCTGGATTGGCCGGTATCTTGAGGCGCTTGGGGTTCAGGTCGCGTTTGCCCCGATCGGGGTGGTCGTCGCCTTGACCTTTATCGGCATCCCGTTCGTCGTCAGGACTGTCCAACCGGTGCTGTTGGACCTGGAGAAGCAGGTCGAGGAAGTCTCCGCCACGCTTGGTGCCAACCGTTGGCAGACGTTTCGGCGGGTCATCTTTCCGCAGCTGCTGCCGGCGCTGATCACCGGCTTTGCGCTCGCTTTTGCCCGCGGCCTGGGGGAGTACGGCTCGGTGGTCTTCATCTCCGGAAATATGCCGATGAGCACGGAAATCGTGCCGCTTTTGATCATGACCAAGCTGGAACAGTACGACTACGCCGGGGCGACCGCGATCGCGGCGGTCATGCTGATCGCGTCGTTTCTCATGCTGCTGGTGATCAATTTCTTGCAGTGGCGAAGCAATAAATTACACAGGTTGGGCTAAAAGGAGGTGCCTCTTGTCATGTCGGATGATTACGCTGTCGTCCCGATCAGGCGGACTGCTTCCGCCATCGCCGAGCCTGCCGCGGTAAGATGGCTCCTGATCGGCGCTGCCATCGCGTTTCTCGCCCTGTTTTTATTCGTCCCGCTCATCGCCGTCTTCGCCGAAGCCTTCCAAAAAGGCTGGACTGCCTACGTATCCGCCCTGCGGGAGCCGGATGCCTGGGCCGCGATCAAGCTGACGCTGCTCACTGCCGGGATCGCCGTTCCGCTGAATACCGCATTCGGAGTGGCCGCGGCCTGGCTGATCGCAAAGTACCGGTTTCGCGGCAAGAATCTGCTGATTACGCTGATCGACCTGCCGTTTGCCGTCTCTCCGGTGATTTCGGGACTTGTCTTCGTGCTGCTGTTTGGCTCCCAGGGGGTGCTCGGACCCTGGCTTGCGCAGTACGATTTCAAAATCATCTTTGCAGTGCCGGGGATCGTGCTCGCCACCCTGTTCGTGACCTTTCCGTTTGTTGCCCGCGAGCTCATCCCGGTGATGCAGGCGCTGGGCAGCGAGGAGGAAGAAGCGGCCATGTCGCTGGGTGCAAGGGGCTGGCAGACTTTTTTCCGGGTGACCCTGCCGAATGTCAAATGGGGCCTGCTCTACGGGATCATCTTGTGCAACGCCCGGGCGATGGGCGAGTTTGGCGCGGTGTCGGTCGTGTCCGGCCACATTCGCGGGCTGACGAATACGGTGCCGCTGTACGTGGAAATTCTCTACAACGAGTACAATTTTACCGCCGCCTTCGCCGCGGCGTCACTGCTGGCCGTGCTGGCGCTGGTCACCCTGGCCGCGAAAAGCTTGGTGGAGTGGAAAGCAGCCAGAAACGAATCAACATACAATCTGGCGGGAGGAGAGTAACAGACGATGAGTATTCAGGTTTTCAACATCAGCAAGTCGTTCGCCAAAAACGCCATCCTGCACGACCTCACTTTGGAGATTCCGACCGGTGAGCTGGTCGCCCTGCTCGGGCCGTCCGGTTCCGGCAAAACTACGCTGCTGCGGCTGATCGCCGGCCTGGAAGCGGCGGACGCCGGGCGCATTGTGCTGGACGGACAGGATGTGACCGGGCTTGGTGTCCGCGAACGGCAGATCGGTTTTGTGTTTCAACACTACGCGTTGTTTCGCCATATGAACGTCTACAACAACATCGCCTTTGGCCTGCAGGTCCGCCCGCGAAGGCAGCGCCTTGGCAAACGGGAAATCGGGCAAAGAGTAGAGGAGCTGCTCAGCCTTGTGCAGTTGGAGGGGCTGGCGGAGCGGTATCCGGCCCAGCTCTCGGGCGGACAGCGCCAGCGGGTCGCATTGGCGAGGGCGCTGGCGATCCAGCCGAAATTTTTGCTGCTGGACGAACCGTTCGGGGCGCTGGATGCCAAAGTCAGACAGGAGCTGCGCCGCTGGTTGAGGCAGCTGCACCACAACCTGGAGATCACCAGTCTGTTCGTAACCCACGACCAGGAGGAGGCGCTGGAGGTGGCAGACCGGATTGTGATCGTCAATGAGGGGCGGATCGAGCAAATCGGCACGCCCCGCGAAGTCTACCATTCTCCCGCCAATTCGTTTGTCTACCGCTTTCTCGGCCGGGCCAACCGCTTCGATGAACCGCTTGGCGGAGCGGGGCTGATCGATCCCGCAGAGCCAGGGGTCAGCTACATCCGGCCCCATGAACTGGAAGTGTCCCGGCAGCGAATCGGGGTGAACTGCCTGCAGGCGACTGTCCAGCACGTGTACGCAGTGGGGCCGATCGTCCGGCTCGACCTGAAAAAAACGGGTACAGATCTGTTTTTTGAAGTGGAATTGACGGACGAACGCTACCGGGAGCTGCAGGTACAGACGAATGAGACTGTATACGTCCGACCGCGGGAGGCGAAGGGATTCCCTGCGGAAAAAGCGCTGGTCAGCGCTGGTTCCCATATATCGGGATAATAGGTTTCGCGGCAGAGCCCTACGACGCAGAACGGAAATCGGGAGGGCGGCCGCAAAACGGATATTAAATTCAGACTATTGTAAATTATCTCTCCAAAATATACACTTTCATTAGGCAAAGGTCACGGTACCTGGCGAGAGCGGGTTGTTGCTGCCGCTTTAGCCATCGGGCTAAGTTGACAGGTGAAAGTGGGGATAGACTATGGAGATTCAAGCTGGGGACATATCTCTTGGGCTGCAAGGCCGCAGAGCTTTAGTCGTGGGGGCTGGGGGGATCGGCGAGGTTTGTGCCCGGGAATTGCTGCGCCAAGGAGCAAAGCTGGCCATCGCAGATATCAATCAAGACAGGTTGGATTCGCTTCCATTCAAGGAAGAAACATTTGCGTTGCAATGCGATATAACTGATCCCGCTGAATGTCGCCATCTGGTGGAAAAGGCGTACCACAAACTTGGAGGTCTCGATATCCTGATCCATCTGGCAGGCGCAAGCCGATCAGTGAATTTAGCGATGCCGAGTGGCAGGACATTATTGACGTCAATTTGTCCAGCGCATTTGCCCTTGGGCAAGCAGCCGGTGCATGGATGGGGAAACAAGGCTATGGCCGAATCGTTTTCTTTTCATCCGTCTCCGGAAATCTGGCCCACAAGCATCATGGACCATACGCAGCAAGCAAGGGGGGAATCAATCAGTTGATGAGAGTCATGGCGCATGAATGGGCCGACAGGGGGATTACCGTCAATGCCATCGCTCCTGGATATATCGAAACTCCTTTGACAAAGGATTACCTGGATCAGGCAAATACCCGCGAGAAGTTAAGTAAACTGGTTCCTTACGGCAGACTCGGGTCAGTTGAAGAGGTAGTCGGGCCTACCTTGTTCCTTTGTTCAGACTTGGCCAAATTTATTACCGGACATGTCCTTTATGTTGACGGAGGGAGAACGCTGGTATGAAAATCGCCTGCATTCACGCGACGACAACGGCGGTTGCGCCGATTGAGAATGCCTTCCGCGAAGCAGCGGCTGACGTCGAACTGCTTCATTTGATGGACACGGGATTGCTTGCTTTGATGGAGGAAAAGGGAGAGCTTACGCCGGATATCATTCGCCGGTTTTCCTTGCTGCTTAACTTGGCTGCAGAGTCGCGGGTGGATTGCATTCAGCTTACTTGTTCAGCTTTCAACAATGTGACGGCTGTCCTGCAACCACTTTACAGCGCGAAAATATTTCGTTCAGACGAGGCGATGCTCGATGAGGCGCTGTCTTATGAACGGATTGGTTTGGTCTCTACTGTGAGAGAAACTCCAATTGCCTTACTCAGCTACTTAAAAGAAAAGAAACCTGATGTTCAGGTTGAATCGCTGGTGGAGCCGGGGCTGATTTACCTGCTCTTTCAGGGCAAGAAAGAAGAACATGACGAGCGGGTTCGCAAAATGGTTCATCAATTAGACGGGAAAGTGGATGTCATCGTCCTTTCTCAGTACAGTATGGAGCATCTCGCAGAGCAGCTTCAACCTTCTGTTCCCCTCTTAGCGGCACCGAAAGCTTCAGTGAGAAGGTGCATGGCTTACTTGCAGCAACTGTCTAAATGAAATCTTGCATTTTTTAAAGGCAAGAGATATAATAATTTAATTGACTTAGCAAAATCTGTCCTTTTCACATATAAGCAATTCGTTTTTCATAGTTTTTGAGCCCAATTCACACTGGCGCGGTCTTCGGAGCCGCAAGGATGAAAGAGAGGCAGGGCTTTCATTGTTTTCGGTTTTCAAGAGCTTTATCGATTGTTTTAAAAGGCAATTTTGATTTTGTGCTAGATAGGTCATGCCAAAAGCGGGAGGAGCTGATCCTTCTGCTTTTTTAGTTGGTTGAAAAATCCCAATTACGTTCTCCACTTCCGTAGACCCAAGTGATATGATAGATGCATAAATTGAGAAAATTACGAAAACAAACGAGAGAGGTATGCAGACAGATGGGGTACTTATTGGGGATTGACGTCGGAACCTCCGGCGTGAAAACGTGTTTATTTCATCTCGACGGTCTGCTGGCTGCTGCAGCAAGTGCAGATTATCCACTGATGCAGCCGAAGCCGGGATGGGCGGAACAGCATCCGGATGACTGGTGGCAGGCAGTAAAGATTACCATCCAGGAGATCATGGGGAGAACGGGAATCCAGGCGACAGAAATTGCGGGAATCGGCCTCTCTGGTCAAATGCACGGTCTGGTGCTGCTTGATCAAGCGGGAAAAGTGCTGCGCCCTGCCATCATTTGGTGCGATCAGCGGACCCAACCGGAAGCAGAGTGGATGCGAAAAAAGCTGGGGCAAGAAGAGATCATTCGCTTGACAGCAAATCCGCCCCTGCCCAATTTTACGGCAACGAAATTGCTTTGGGTGAGGAAGCATGAGCCCCATCTCTATGAGAAGGTGGCAAAAGTACTGCTGCCCAAGGATTATATCCGCTACAAACTGACCGGAGAATTTGCCACCGAAGTCTCGGACGCTTCGGGAACGCTGTTGTTGGACGTTGCCGCCCGAAGGTGGTCCCGGGAAATGGCTCAATCCTTGGAGATCCGTCTGGAGTGGCTGCCCCGCGTTTACGAGTCGTATGAGATATCGGGCCGTATCAGCGGTATAGCGGCACAGGAGACAGGTTTGGCTGCAGGAATACCGGTTGCCGGCGGGGGCGGAGATCAGGCGGCGGGCGCCGTTGGCAATGGAATTGTCAAGAGCGGTATTGTCTCCGGTTCACTTGGCACATCAGGGGTGGTCTTCGCTTATACGGACGAGATTGTCACTGATGCGCAAGGGAGATTGCACAGTTTCTGCCATGCCGTTCCGGGCAAGTGGCATGTGATGGGGGTAACGCAAGCAGCGGGCGGCTCGCTTCAGTGGTTCCGCAACCAATTTGGCGCTTTGGAAACAAGCGTTGCGCCTTTTCTGCAGAAGGATCCCTACGAGTTCTTCTCCGAAGAGGCAAACCTTGCGCCGGCAGGAAGCGAAGGATTGCTGTTCCTTCCTTATTTAATGGGGGAACGTACGCCGCATTTGGATCCGGCTGCCAAAGGAGCCTTTGTCGGTATTACCGCACGCCATCAAAGGCAGCATTTTATTCGGGCGGTAATGGAAGGCGTAGCCTACAGTTTGCTGGACAGCATGGGATTGATGCGGGAACTCGGCATCGAGATTTCGCATCTGCGGGCGTCCGGGGGCGGTGCGCGCAGCCGGGTATGGCGACAAATTATGGCTGATATCTTTAACTGTGAAGTCCGAACGGTCGAAGCCAATGAAGGCCCCGCGTTCGGAGCGGCTCTGCTTGCAGGGGTCGGAACAGGTGTCTTCAACAGCGTAGAAGAAGCTTGCGCGGCTGCAATCCGCACGGCAGATCAACTGCACCCGGTCCCCGCCCACGTATCGGTCTACCAAAACTACTACCCGGTCTACCGCAAGCTGTACGGCGATTTGAAAGAGAGTTTTGGACTTTTGCACGCACTTGTGGGGAAAGGCGAATAAACAAAACAGGGCCGATGCATTCACCGCATCTGCCCTGTTTTTTGCTGGCAGCTTACTGCTTCTCCCGCACGCTTCCGTCCGGCTCGATGCGGACGTTCGTCGATATCGATTCGATGCGCTGCAGCAGCGCGGCCCCATCCTGCTCGTTCATCGGCACCGCCCGGCCGAGCTCAGCGTAGTAGGGCAGCATCTTCAGCTCGCATGCTCCCGCATTCGTGCACTTCGCTTGCAGCACCATCGTCTCCCACGTCTTTGGCACCGTGGCGCGGGTGAAAATAAAATTGCCCAAACTGTACGCAATCCATTTATTCTTGTAAGATTCAAATCCTTGCAGTACATGCGGGTGTCCGCCGACGATGAGATCGGCGCCGGCATCGATATAGGCGCGGGCCAACTCCTTCTGATAATCGACCGGAAAATCGACCCGTTCCTTGCCCCAGTGCGCGATGACGATGACGAGGTCCGCCTGTTCTTTGGCCCCGCGAATCGCTTGTACGGCGCGCGCCGGGTCGTAAGTGGCAGCAACGCCGGGCTTGTTTTTGCCTGCGTACCAGCTGACCTCCGGAACGATGCGGCTGAACCCGAGGAAAGCCAGCTTGATGCCGCCTCGTTCCACGTATACGGGTGCGTACGCCCGGTCGATATCGGCACCGGCGCCGACGTATTCGATCTCGTTCTCTTGAAGCACGGCAAACGTGTCCAGCAAGCCTTCCACACCTTGGTCCATGGAGTGGTTGTTCGCCAGGTTGACGAGATCGACGCCCGCCGCTTTCAGGGCCGGGATCGCTTCCGGCGGCGATTTGTACACGAAATCCTTGTCTTGGGCGGGCACCCCGCGTTTGGTCACAGGTGTTTCCAGGTTGGCGACCGTATAGTCATCCTGCCCGAGCAGCGAGCTCACATGGGTATATGGATAGTCGTAGCCGTTTTCTTTCAGCATCCGTTCTACATGTCCGGAAAAGATCACGTCCCCGACGAAGGTCAAGTTGACTGCAGGATCTTCGCTGTCCGGTTCAGCTGTATGCTTTGCGGGCTGCCCGCTATCGTCCGGCTGAAATAGACGAGCAATGGCGGTAAACGCATCCTGAGCTTGGAGCAAAAAGCCCGCGGTCAAGAGAACCGCACCCAGCAGCATAATTTGTGGCAGCAGGTACGAACTCCGTATGCGCCGCCTCCGTTTCCGCTCCAGTTTTACCCGTTCCGTTCTGGTCTGATTCATGGCTCTCCCCCATTTTGCTCTTGCTTCCATTTTACCAGAAAAGACGTCTGCCGGTTACCCGTTCATTCGGTTGAGGCGGGTACTATCGTCGGGACACTTGTTCATAAAATGTACGACAGGGCAGATGCCAAACGAGGCACCTGCCCTTTTAAAAGGTCAGCTGGTTGAGAAAAGCCTTTGGCGTGCAGCCGACGATCCGCTTAAAGTGGCGGGAAAAGTGGCTCTGGTCGGCAAACCCTGTCAGGGCCGCGATCTCGCTGAGCGAATGCTTGCCGCGGATCAGGTAATCCTTGGCCCGCTGGACTCTGAGGTGAATCAGATACTGGTGCGGGGAAAAACCCGTTGACCGCTTGAACAAACGAACGAGATGGGGCGGCGATACATTGGCGGCCTGCGCCAGCTCCGAGAGGGAGATATCCCGGTCCAGATGGGCGTTCATGTAGTCGAATACATCGGCAAACTGGAAATGGGTCAGATGCTCCGGCGCCAAAACCTGTTTGGGACTATTCTCCGCATAATGGCGCAGCAAATGAATCGCCAGGATGTTTGCAAGCGAATCTGCGAACTGTGCACCGCCCGGATTTCCGTGAAGTTCGTCTGCCAACCAGGAGCCTATCTGCAGCAGTTTGGGGTCGCGAAACCGGATTTCCTGGGAAAGCTTCTCGGAGCCGGCAGGAAAACTCCCGGATTGAGCGGCTGTCTGTCGCAAAAAATCAGGGGTGAGTTCCAACCACATAAAGGAAAAGGTGTCCTCCGGGCAAAAGGTAAACGCTGTTCCGGCTGGAAGCAGGTAGGTGTCCCCGGACTTGACCCAGCCCGTGCAGCGCTGACTGCCGTCCTGTTCCGTCACTCGCACCGGAGCGGGGCTTTTATGGATCAGAATGCGGTGCTTGCCGGCGGCCGGGCAGCAGAGCTTTTGCGGGGGGACGCCGTTGTATACGGAGAAATCGAGGTGGCTCCAGCCGAGATGTTTGCTGTTCATCACCATTTCTGCCTGACTGACCATCAAATCGCCCATCGTCTCTGCCTCCCTTGCGCTTTTATTTCCCATATCCGGCCAAAAAAGAGGCGCATTTTGTTCAAAAGGAAGCGCCGTTCGTTCAATCGATTGCTCCTCTCTGCATTATATACTCAAACATGAAAGTGATGAAATACAAGAGGTGACCTATGCGATGGCAGAACGAACCATCCGTCAGCTGGGAGACCCGGTTCTCCGAAGGGTTTGCAAACCGATTTCCGAAATCACGCCCAACGTGAATAAATTGCTTGACGATCTGGTCGACACGCTGTATGCGGCACCGGATCGGGCCGGATTGGCAGCGCCGCAGGTGGGCATCCCCAAAAGGATAGCGGTGCTGGACGTGGGAGACGGGCTGATCGAGTTGATCAATCCGGTCATTGTGAAGCAGAAAGGCTCCCAAACCGGAGCGGAGGCCTGTCTCTCGATCCCCGGAGCTGCCGGGATCGTCAAAAGGGCAGAGTACGTTGCGGTCAAAACGCTGAACCGGGCAGGCGAGGAAATCATGATCGAAGGAAAAGGGTCTCTTGCCGTATGCCTGCAGCACGAGATCGACCATCTGGACGGGATTTTGTATATTGACCACGTCAAACCAGGAGATCTCTTCCATCAGCAGACAAGGCAGCCGATCGATGTCTTGAAGATGATCCAAATCTCCAGGTCTGGCCGGAATCCCTGACTCTGGCGAAAATCTGCCGTGCGGAAAAGGATTTTCCCGAAATACGTGGAAGTGTGATGCATGACAGAATTTTCAAAAACGGGGAGGGTGTGGAGCCGTGGAGCAGGCAAGCTTTGGCATCGCGGAAGAAACCTGTCGTGCACATCGAATTGTGGTCAGTGGCGAAGGGGAGGGAGCCGTACTGGCGACCACCGTGCCGCTAAGCTTTTGGGGAGGACTTAACCCGCATACAGGCGAGATCGTCGACGGCCACCACCCGCTATGCGGCTCCCATGTGTCCGGACGAGTGCTGGTCATGCCGTTCGGGCGCGGCTCCAGCAGTGCGAGCGGGGTTTTGCTGGAGGCGATTGTCAATGAGCGGGCTCCCAGTGCCATTCTGCTGTCGAAGGTGGATGAAATCATTGCCCTGGGAGCGATCGCAGCCCAAGAGATTTTTGCCAGGCACATCCCGCTGCTGGTCCTCGATGCCGATACCTTCGAAAAAGCTCTAAGGGCCGTGTATGCCAAGGTAAAAGCCGATGGCAGCGTGATCCTGCAGCAGCAATCCCTGTCTTCAGCGGATATGATGGGCGACTTGCAGCTGTCAGAGCGCGATCGAAGCTTGCTGGCCGGAGCTGAAGGCCCGGCGCGGCAAACAGCAATGCGAATCCTCGTCAGAATGGCCGAACTGCAAGGGGCGCCGTGTTTCCTTGACATCCAAAAGGCACATATCGACGGCTGCATCTACACCGGGGAAGCAAGCCTGCGCTTTGCGGAATTACTGGCCGATCTTGGGGGGCAGGTATGCGTGCCGACGACGATGAATGCGATTTCCATCGATCAAAGGCGCTGGAGAGAGCTTGGCGTCGACCCGGACTGGGCGGCGATGGCCGATCGGCTGGCCCAGGCGTACGTCCGGATGGGGGCAAAACCGACATTTACCTGCGCTCCCTACCAACTGCCAGGCAGCCCCGTTTTTGGCGAACAGATCGCCTGGGCGGAATACAATGCCGTGGTATTCGCCAACAGCGTTTTGGGTGCCAGAACCAATCGCTACGGGGATTTGATGGATATCTGCGCGGCACTGACCGGCCGGGTACCGTACGCCGGATACCATTTGGATGAAAATCGCCGGGGAACCGTCCTGGTAGAACTGCCCGACCTCGGCCCGGTCGATTCATCGTTTTATCCTGTACTCGGCTATCTCATCGGGGGCCGGGTCGATACGGGTGTGCCGGTCATCGCCGGGCTGACCGGCAAGCCTACCCCGGACGATCTGAAAATGCTCGGCGCGGCGGCCGCCACATCCGGGGCCGTCGCTCTGTTTCACGTCGTCGGAGTAACGCCAGAGGCTGCTTCGCTGGAAGAGGCGTTTGGCGGAGCTGAGCCGCAAGAGGTGTGGAAGGTCACCCGTGACGAGCTTGCCGATGCTTGGCGGCGATTATCGACCGCCCGCTCCGGGCAGATTGAGCTGGTCGCCCTGGGCAATCCGCATTTTTCCTCGGACGAGTTTCGCCAGTTGGCCGAACTGACGAAAAACAAGCGAAAACACAGCGATGTCGAAGTCCTGATCACGACGAGCCGACACGTCCATGAGGAAGCGATGAGGTCCGGTGCGGCAGAGGAGATTGAGCGCTTTGGCGCACGGGTGATTACCGACACCTGCTTCTGCATGCTTCAAGCGCCGGTCATTCCTGAACAGGCCCGGACGTTGATGACCAACTCCGCCAAATACGCCCATTATGCGCCGGGACTGGTAGGCCGCGATATTTACTTCGCAAGTTTGGCTGATTGCGTCCAGTCAGCCGTCGCCGGACAAGCTGTCATCTCGCAGCCTTCCTGGCTTGCGTGACATTGACAAACGGCAAAGCTCCCTGTCGCTGGTGACAGGGAGCTTTGCCTGCTTCCTGCTCGGTCCGGTTTCATAGGATCCCCGAATCTGTTTCTTTTTTCGCCAGTGGTGACCGCACTCCGTCAAAATCTTTCTCGCTGCAAATACGGCGATATGCGCATCATCCAATTTGGGAGCTACTTCGACGACATCAAAGCCGATGACCGGAAGTTCAAACAACCCGTAGAGCAAATCCAGCAATTCCCGGCTGTCCAAGCCGCCAAATTGAGGCGTGCCTGTACCCGGGGCGTAAGCGGGGTCGATCGAGTCGATGTCAACCGTAATGTAGATGTGATCAAACTAGTCCATTTTTTCCTTGATGGCAGCCAGGGTTTTGGCGACGCCATTGCGGCGGACGTCCATAGCCCCGATGATGTTATGCTGGCGGATAAACTCCAGCTCTTCCAATTCGTCCGAGCGGATGCCGACAAAAAAGATGCTTTCCGTGTCGCTGACGTGTTTGAGTTCCAGCGCCCTTCTTTCGGTAGAGCCGTGGGAGAGAGGATCGCCGCCCATCTCGTCACACAAATCGAAGCGGGCGTCGATGTGGATAATCCCGAACGGTTTTTCGACAGCCCGGTCGATCCCTTTTATATTTTCCCATCTTTCCGTCGTCGGGTGGATGGTATAGGTTATCTGGCGGATGGCCCGCGGTCCCTGCGCGGCTCCGGAGCGAAAGCTTACGCCTCCATCGTAAGGAATTCCGAATACAGCGACATCGGCATCTTCAAGCGTAATGCCGGGACGATTCAGGCCTGCCCAGATCGAACTCTCGCGGATCATATCTTCTACCCGTTTCACGTAAGCATCCCTCAGGTGAATGAATATTTCCTATTTACAGGCAGCTTCTGTCCGTGCTGCGTAAAACCCTTTTTTTGCGGGAGGATATGCATGCTTGCGGGATCCCGTTTTGCTTATTTTATATTTTTAAATACGCTGCGGATCACCTCAAGGGAGTCTTCAGCCCTGGTAAGCCGATAGGCCTTGCGTATCGCTTGATGGGCGGCTTGCAGCGTTTTTTCGCTTTTGCTTTTGCGATATTCCGTCACATAACCCTTGAAGCGCGGATCCTCGATCACATCTTCTTTCCAATTGTAGAGCCGGGGTTTCAGGAGCTCTGTTCTGACTTCACTGATCAGCGACAGTACATTCTTTTGCAAGAAAGCGATCAGTTCTTTTTCGGCCTTGTCTTTCGCCTGCAAAAATGCCTTGTCGCCAGTGTTAATGGAGGGGGAGTTGACCATTTTATAGTAAGGCTGACCGTTGATGCGCAGGAACCAGTTTACATCGGACTGGCTGTAGTCCGGCTTTTCGTGTAAATCAAACTGATAATATTGCCATCCTTCCCCGGTCCAGCGGCTGGGGAAGAAGAGGTAGAGGAAATCGAAGAGACTTGCTCTCTCCAGATCGGCAAAGTTTTCGCCATCGGATAATACCCTCCCCTTTTCGTCCAACTGATACCCGGGCAGGCCTACCTCGACAGCCCAGCGCAAAGCGATATCATCCGTATTGGCAACCGCCTTTCGCTTCTGGTAAGGAACCTCGTTTTGAAACATGCGATAAAGGACATGAGCGACCAGCGTCTTGGTCAGCTCCGCTTCCGGATCTTCCGCCTCCTCTTTTAAAACAAACCCCTGATCGATGAGTGCCTGGATCCGCGCTTCGGCTTCAATATCGATGCGCTTTCTCATCGCTTCTCTTTTCTTCCCTTCGTCGGCAATCGAAGCGATCTGTTCTTCGAGTCCTTTTGGATCATACCCATCTGGGTAGTGCGGAGAAAGGACGCCGATAAAGTGGAAGAGTGCCAGGAAAAAGGAGCGTTTCGAGTTTTCGTGATAATAGACGACGGCAGGTCTCGTATAGACGCTTTCCCCATAAATATCTTCCAAATTGTATGTCAGCTGATTTTTTTGGAATTCCTCCGCCGGGATTGCATTTTTTGCTTTGATCGTCGCTTTTGTCGCCTGTGCCAGCCCGTACCATTGCAGGTAAACATACTCCTGGTAATCGTATCTGTCCGGTGCCTTGTAGGAAACTTTGCTGTTTACGCTGGCCGTTTTGGCAGAAGCGGGATATCCTTGCAGGACGGTCAAGGTGATCAGCAGGGACAATGCAAGGAGAACCATTTGGTAACCCGTTTTCTTCACCGCATTCCCTCCTCGTCTTTCTCTTATCATGGTAGACGTTGCCATTCGGAAAACGTTGCGGGTCAAAGCGGCCCCAACGTTTTTTTGTGCAGCCTGACTCCCTTAGGCGAGATTTGTATTGAAAAATAAGAATTGACTGAATATAATATAAATTAACATAAAGAAAGGTACATTGTACCGATTATAGGTACAATCTCGGTCTAGAGGTGATACTTCCTGATTTTAAAAACTCTGGACAGCGCTCTTGAATTGCTGAAAAGCTTTACACGGGAAAATCCCGTATGGGGCGTTCGCGAACTTTCCAAAGAATTGGGGATGAGCCACTCTGTCGTTTACCGGATCCTTGCCACATTTGAAAAGCAAGTCTTCCTGGTTAAGGATGAGCAAACCAAGAAATAGCAAATCGTCCAGGGTGTGACGGCCGCTCACGGCGCCGGCTACGAGTTCAAGTACCGAAACGGCTATCGTCCCGTCTACAACGACGAAGAAATAACCCGGAAGCTGGAGGAGGTCGCGCGCGAGGAATTTGGCGACGAGGCCGTGGTCCACCTGAAACCGAGCATGGGCGGCGAGGATTTTTCCGCCTTCCTGCAGAAGGCGCCCGGCTCGTTCTTTAATGTCGGGGCCGGGAATCGGGAAAAAGGCATCGTGTACCCCCACCACCATCCGCGTTTTGACCTGGATGAGGATTCGTTTGAAATTGCCGTCAGGATGTTCGTGAAATCAGCGTTGAAGCTGCTCGATGTTCGCGTGGACAACAGGCGGTAAACGGCAGGTCATGTGCCCTCTCAGATGTGAGAGGGTGCTTCTCTTTTTTCTATGGTTCCGATGGGATTGTGCTATAATAAGTCAATCAATTAAGAATATTCAGCTGCAAGGGAGTAGAGAGACCATGAGATCCCGACGTATCGGAAAATGGTATTTTGGCTGGAATATTGTCGTTGTATCCTCGATTATTACGTTGTTGACGGTGGGGACGCGGCTGGGAATCGGGCCGTTTTTGAAGCCGATGGCAGAGGATTTGCAGATCAGCCGCACCATGCTGTCTGCCATTGTGGCTGTCAGCATGCTGGTATACGGGATCGGCATGCCTGTCGCGGGGCGGCTGCTCGATCGCTTCAGCACCCGCTCTGTTCTGCTGATGGGAGTGGGCATGGTGGCTGTATCGATCGTCTGGACCGTGCTGACCAATGATCCTGTCAACTTCCTGTTGTCTTACGGGATTCTGCTTTCACTGGGGCTTTCCTTTACCAGCCCGGTCGTGTTGACGCCCGTTACCAGCCGTTGGTTTACCCGTCGGCGCGGCCAGGCGCTGTTCTATCTCGCGACCGGCTCGATGGCCGGGATCGCGGTGATGACGCCGCTGTTCACCTTGATGATCCAGATGACAGATTGGCGCCAGACACTTATTTGGCTGGCCGTCCTGTTCGTCGCGATGATCGTGCCTGCGGCGATCTTTGTGATCCGCGATGACCCGCCGGCGGGGACGGATGAAGGGACCGAGCAGGGGAAGCCTGGCCCGAGCCGGCCGCCGATGGCGGAAAGAGCGCTTC
Organism: Brevibacillus massiliensis; assembly: GCF_000311785.1. Lineage (GTDB taxonomy): Bacteria > Bacillota > Bacilli > Brevibacillales > Brevibacillaceae > Brevibacillus_C > Brevibacillus_C massiliensis. The sequence continues at coordinate 100,949 of NZ_HE978546.1, read as the reverse complement.
ACGCCTGGACGGAAGCGTTAAAAACCCGCCCGTTTTGGCAGATTTGCATCGGACTGTTTGCCTGCGGGTTCAGCATGAATTTATTGGCATCGCATGGCGTGCCGATGCTGACAGACCACGGTTTTGCGGAGGTTTCGGCCTCGTTTGGCATCGGGTTGATCGGGATCGTCGCCATGTTCAGCACTGTTATGCTGGGCGTCATCTCCGACCGGATTCCCCGTAAAAACATGCTTTCCTTAATCTATTTGATTCGCGGACTGGGTTTTCTCTCCTTGGTGCTGGTCATGACGAATTGGCAGCTCTTTCTCGTCTCGGCGATTGGGGGGTTCGTCTGGGCGGGCAGCACTGCACTCTCTTCTGCCATCCTGGGAGATTTATACGGCGTCCGCCATCTGGGGGTACTATACGGGTTAGGGTACTTTGGCCACCAGATCGGCGGAGCGCTAGGCTCTTTTCTGGGCGGGTGGGGGTACGAGACGTTTGGGACACATTTGTACTCCTTCGGGATGGCTACGGTCGTACTGGTGCTGGCAAGCCTGGTTTCCTTCCGGCTGCCCCTGAGGATGGAATGGAAGCGGCCTGTGGAAGTTTGATTTGTTTTTCGGAAAAAAGCTTAACGGGCTGTTGACGTCTCTTAGTCAACAGCCTGTTGGCTTGTAACTACCTGTTGCTGCACCATCGGATAAGGTATAATATACGTATACAGGTATGGTCACACAAGAGAGGTGTTGGGAAGTGTACACGGAGGAAGTCAAAAACCGCCTGAAGCGGCTGGAGGGCCAGGTACGAGGGATTCTCCGCATGATGGAGGAAGAAAAACACTGCAAAGAGGTCGTCAGCCAATTGGCTGCGGTCCGCAATGCGGCAGATCGAGCGATCGCGACGATTGTAGCGGCCAACCTGGAGAAATGCATCGTCGAAGAGCGAGATGCAGGCGGAGATACGAGCAAACTGGTAAAAGAAGCGATCGAGCTTTTGGTAAAAAGCAGATAAATACAGTTTATTGCGCAATGGAGGTGGGAACAGGTGGAACCGACAACGGTTGTCTACATGATCGTCTATGTATTTTTAGCCATCCTGCTGTTTCGGATTTTGGCGCCGATCAAGGGCTTGAAAAAACTGACCCCGGTCGAATTTATCCAGCAGACGAAAGCAAGTCCGAACAAAATGGTGATCGACGTCCGCGAGCCGCACGAGTACAAGAGCGGCCATCTTGAGGGAGCGGTCAATATTCCCGTCTCCAAGCTGAAGTCGCAGCTCGGCGGGATTCCCAAGGAGACGCGCATTTTCCTGTACTGCCGCAGCGGCATGCGCAGCAGGACGGCGGGCCGCATCTTTCTCAAGAACGGCTTCGCCGAGGTTGCGCACCTGCACGGCGGGATTCTCGGGTGGGAAGGCAAGATCGTGAAGTGAACGGAGCAGGCGTTAAAACAGGTGGGGCTAAAATCCCCACCTGTTTTCCTTAAACACTCATTTCGCTTTCGCCACATGAAGCTGTTCGTACTGCTGGTGCAAATCCTTCAGCGCCGCGGTCAGGGCGTTCGCCGCCTTTCCGCGGTAATGCACCTGCAGATGTCCAATCAGTTCATCCACCCCGTCTTGCAGGCAGAACCCCTTCAGGATCCTTCCGACGAAATCCCGGCCGTGTTCCGTCGCCAACGTGCATGAAGCATCGACAATAACGCCGTATTTCTTGTCAACTTCAACCGTGATCGTCAGGGAGTCAAAGATGCTTTTCGCCGCCATTCCCTGAGGAAGCCTGGCGTGGCCGGCGATGAAATACGTATTGAGAGACGCCATCGCGCAATCCCCCCTGCCATGGTCTGTTGACAAGAATATATCGAAGAACGGCTGATACGTCAATTCAAAATGTTCACTCTTCAAACGGCCAGGCGGGCAGCATCTTGCGCAGCGGTTTATCCACCCGATAGCCGAGAGCGTATTCTCCTTGCATGATCGTGTGGATCTCCCGGGTGCCCTCGTAGATGACCGGCGCCTTGGCGTTGCGCAGGAAGCGTTCGACCGGGTACTCGTTGGAGTAGCCGTACGCGCCGTGGATTTGGACGGCGTCATTGGCCGCTTCGAAGGCGGCATCACAGGCGTACCACTTCGCCAGAGAGGTTTCCCTGGTGTTGCGCTTGCCCTGATTTTTCAGCCATCCGGCCCGGTAGACCAGCAGTCGGGAGATCTCCAGATTGGCCGTCATTTTGGCGATCATCTGCTGAACCAATTGGTGTTTGCCGATCTCCTTGCCAAATGTCTTCCGCTCGTGGCAGTACTTCAGGCTCGCCTCCAGGCTGGCGTTGATCAGGCCGCAAGCGCCCGCGCCGACGGTGAATCGGCCGTTGTCCAGCGCCGACATGGCGATTTTAAAACCTTCGCCCTCTTCGCCCAGCCGATTTTCTGCCGGTACACGGACGTCTTCGAGAAAGACCTCGCCGGTGTTTCCGGCGCGGATCCCCAGCTTGCCCTTGATCGCTTTGGTCGTAACGCCGGGGAAAGTGCGCTCCACGATAAAGCAGCTAATGCCGTGATGCCCCTTCTCTTTGTCTGTTTTGGCAAAGATCAGGAAGTTGTCGGCCACGTCGCACAGGGAGATCCAAGTCTTGGAGCCGTTCAGAATGTATTCGCTGCCTTCGCGCCTGGCTGTTGTCTGCATGGCGGCCACATCGGAACCGGCGTTCGGCTCGGTCAAGCCAAAAGCGGCCACTTTTTGCCCGCGCGCCTGGGGAACCAGGTACTTTTCCTTTTGAAATTCGTCTCCCCACTGCAGGATCGTCATGCTGTTCAATCCGGTATGAACGGACACCGCTGTGCGAAACGCCGTATCGCCCCTCTCCAGCTCTTCGCAGACGATGGCCAGCGTATTGTAGTCCATGCCGGAGCCGCCGTACTTTTCCGGAATGCATACGCCCATCAGGTCCAGCTCGGCCAGCCGTTTTAAAATCGACGTTTCAAAGTGGCCTTTGGCGTCCCACTCTTGAATATGCGGATTGATTTCCCGGTCTACGAAGGTGCGGACCATCTTCCGGACGGCTTCTTGTTCTTCCGTCAGAGCAAAATTCATCATTGGAACATTCCTCCCTTATATCGCTTTTTCTTGTTTCATCGCTTCGATTTCTTGCCTGGAGTAACCCATCTCAGACAAAATCTCCTCGGTGTGCTCTCCGTAGAGCGGCGGATGCCGCCTCATGTCCACCGGGGTTCTGGACAGCTTGAGCGGGCTTCCGACCAACCTGATCGTGCCGGCGGTAGGATGGGCCATTTCGCGCACCATCTCGCGGGCGTGCACCTGCGGGTCGGCAAATACGGCTTCGAGGTCGTTGATCGGCCCGTTGGGGATGCCGGCCTCTTTGAACCGCTGCTGCCATTCGCTTGCCGGTCTGGTCCGCATCGCCTGGCAGATGATATCCAGAAGCTCTTCCTTGTGTGTCAGGCGGCTCGGGTTGGTGGCGAATTTTTCGTCCGCGGCCAATTCGGGCAATCCCAGCGCTGCCGCGAATTTTTCAAACTGCTTGTCGTTTCCGACGGCCACCACCATCTCCCGGTCCAGCGTGGGGAAGACTTGATAGGGCACGATGTTGGGATGCTGGTTGCCCAACCGCTGCGGGATGCTGCCGGAGACGAGGTAATTGCTGGCGACGTTGACCAGCGCGGAAATCTGGGAGTCAAACAAGGAGATGTCGATTTGCTGCCCCTCGCCGGAGCGGTCGCGTTCGTGCAGGGCGGCCAAAATTCCGATTGCCGTGTACAGACCGGTCAGGACGTCGGCGATGGCCACCCCGACTTTCAGCGGGCCGGACTGCTGATCGCCGGTGATGCTCATGAGCCCGCTCATCGCCTGGACGATGTAGTCGTATCCCGGTTCGTCCTTGTAAGGGCCGCTCAAGCCAAAGCCCGTGATCGAGGCGAGGATGATCCGGGGATTGCGTTCACGGAGCACATCATATCCCAGCCCCAGCTTATCCAGAGTGCCCGTCTTGAAGTTCTGCACGACGACGTCGGCACCGGCGGCCAGTTTTTTAAAAACCTCTTTTCCCTTGCCCGACTTCAGATTGAGCGTGATGGCCCGTTTGTTCCGGTTTGCGCAGAGGTAGTAGGCACTTTCGCCTCCTGCAAACGGAGGCCCCCATGCGCGGGTGTCATCCTTTGCCGCAGTGCTTTCCACTTTGATGACTTCCGCCCCCAGATCAGCCAAAATCATCGTGCAGAAAGGCCCAGCCAGCACCCTCGATACATCCAGGATCGTGATGCCCTGCAAAGCACCGGTCACAATATTCTCCCTCCTTTTTTGCCCGTGAACATAAAGAAGCCAGCCAAACCACAAAAAATCATTGCAGTTCAACTGGCTTTCGTTCGTGGAATGTCTTCCGGTAAGAAGATCAGACGAAGTGAAGGCAGTATCAGTATCAAGCTGTCGAGAAAAGCGGGTTCAGAGTGGCAGAGAGGTTTTGTGCGGCTCTCTGTCCGTGAACCACCTATATTATTTCATTATTCAAAAAAGGTTGTCAATAGGGAGTGAAGGCTGTTTCTCAAGGACGCTTTTCGCCAAAGAAGAACATTTCGATAAAACTATTTTTAGTGAAAAAACAAGCTGTTTTTTTTCTTTACATTTATCTGACTGTTTCTTATACTCTAGTAGTATACAGTACCTAGTATCCTGTATACAGGAAAAAGAGAGGGGGGATATGATGCTTAAAAAGCTGGCCCAGCCTGAGACATTGGCAGACCGAGCGTATAAAGAGATAAAAAAGGCGATCCTGCAGAGTCAGTTCTTGCCTGGGGACTTGCTGCCGGAAGAATCTATCGCTTCCATGCTCGGCATTAGTCGAACGCCGCTGCGCAAAGCGGTTACTCGACTGGCCTATGAGGGATTGGTAGAACTTGAGACCGGGAAGATCGCCAGAGTAGCGAGTTTTACATCCCAAGATATGGAGAATTTTCTCAGGCTGCGAGAACTGCTTGAAGGTTTCTCAGCAGAGCAAGCCGTGCCTTTTGTCACCGCTGAATTTATCGATGCGCTGAAACAGAATGCAGAGGCACAAAAGGTGGCGATTGAAAGCAAGGACTTTTACGCCTATATCGAACTGGATGCCCAGTTTCACGTCATGATCGCCGAAATGACGCAAAACGCAAAATTGAAGGACTTTATTGAGCAGATCAACAACCATCTTCACCGGTACCTCATCCTGTCCGGCACTCTGGAAAACAGTGCTGACAAGGCGCTGCTAGAACACCACGAGATCGTCAAGGCCCTTCAAGACCGCGACGTCAGCTTGGCAGGTGCAGCAATGAGAAAACACATAAGGAACGTCGAAATCAGAACAAAACAAGGTTCAGGGGGGAGTCATCCATGAAAAAGTTGTTAGCGATCTTGTGCGCTGCCACGATGATGCTGGTCACCGCCTGCGGCGGCAAGGGCGGCACGGAGGCAGGGGCATCCTCGGGTGCAGATGCAGGCAAATCAGACGGAAAAGAGTACACGCTGCGGATTGCCTATCTCGTTCCGGAAGAGCAATCCACACATATTGCAGCGGTAAAGTTTAAAGAGACGGTCGAAGAAAAATCCCAAGGAAGAATCAAGGTCCAGCTGTATCCGAACGGTTCGCTGTTCCCTTCCGACCGCGAGGCGATTGAGGCTGTCCAGCTCGGAAACGTCGAGATGACCATTCCTGCGGTCGCTCCGCTCGCCGGCTTCAACAAGCAGTTCATGGTGCTGGATTTGCCGTTTTTGTTCAAGACAAAAGAAGCCGCGTACAAAGCGCTTGACGGCGACGTAGGAAAGCAGCTCCTGACAGGTTTGGAGAAAAACGGTTTCAAAGGACTGGTCTTTGCCGAAAACGGCTTCCGCCACATGTCCAACAACAAAGGGCCGATCAACTCCCCAGCCGATCTGAAAGGGCAAAAATTCAGAACGCTGGAAAGCCCGGTTCACACCGCTGCCTTTAACGCATTTGGCGCAAACGCATCGCCATTCGCTTTTGGCGAGCTCTACACTGCTCTCCAGCAAAAGGTGTATGACGCCATGGAGTGCCCGATCTCGCTCTACTACACCAACAAGTTCTACGAGGTGCAAAAGTATCTGACCTTGAGCGGACACGTTTACCAGGCAACGGCTCTGCTGGCAAACCTCGACTGGTACAATTCGCTTCCGGACGATCTGAAAAAGGTCATCGACGACGCGAGCGTGGAGTACCGCGATTACCAAAGACAATTGGCCACCCAGCAAGACGATGAGTTCCTTGGCAAGCTGAAAGAAGCAGGCATGCAGGTCAACGAACTGACGTCAGAGCAGAAGGATGCGTTCATTGAAGCGTCCAAGAGCGTATACGATCAATTTGCCGGCGATATTGGCCAAGACTTGATCGACGCTGCCAGAAAAGCGAACGAATAGTAGCATAATTACAGCCATTCCTTATGTTCTGCCAGATTGATGGGCAGGACATAAGGAATCGATTTTCTACTGACTGGGAAAAGGAAGTGAAACGCGTGTCACTCAAAAAGCTGCTGGACGAAAGGCTGGAAGAAGTTTTTCTCGTTTTGACGATGGTCGCCATGGTCGTGCTGATTTTTGCGCAGGTCCTCTGTCGTTATGTCTTCGAATCCTCTTTATCCTGGTCAGAAGAATTGGCGAGGTACATTCACATTTGGCAGATCTGGATCGGAGCCAGTTTTGCCGTTCGCAAGCGCGAACACATCAAGGTAGAAGCGTTTAAAAATCTGTTTAACGAAACAGGTAGAAAATGTATCGATTTTATTGCCATTATCCTCTGGTTTTGTCTTGCTGTTTTCCTGGCGGTTGCCGGTACAAGCCTGGTGACGACGATCTTGTCAAAAGGTCAGAGTTCCCCCGCAATGCAGCTTCCGATGTGGTTGGTCTATTCTGCCATTCCGCTAGGCGGATTGCTGATGTCGATCAGGCTGATACAACAATTGTATTTCTTGTTTAAACCAGAAAAACAATAGCGTTTGATGGGAAAGGGGGAACCAAAACGTGACCGTTCTTACATTATTCGGAAGTCTGTTCCTGTTCATTATCTTGAATATTCCGGTTGCCATCGCCCTTGGGCTGGCCGCGCTGATAACGATTTTCTTTACGACTGACCTGCCTTTGGGCATCATCACGCAAAAAGCGTTCACCTCGCTTGACTCTTTTCCGCTCATGGCCATCCCGTTCTTCATGCTGGCCGGCATCCTGATGGGAAAAGGCGGCGTCTCCAAACGCCTGCTTGATCTCGCCACGGTGCTCGTCGGATGGATGGTCGGCGGGCTGGCGATGGTGACGGTCGTCTCCTGCATGTTCTTTGCAGCCATCTCCGGTTCGGGTCCGGCTACAGTAGCTGCGATTGGGTCGTTTATGATCCCGGAAATGCGTGGGAAGAACTACGGCTCCGGATTTGCGGCGGCATTGACGGCCGCGGCCGGTTCGATTGGCGTCATCATTCCGCCGAGCATTCCGTTCGTCCTCTACGGGGTCGTCGCCGGTGTATCCGTCGGCAGCATGTTCCTCGCAGGGGTCATCCCGGGGATCGTCATCGGGATCGGCCTGATGATCGTCTCCTATGCGATCGCCAAGAAGCGCAACTACGTAGCGGCTTCCACGGAAAAGGTTACATTTATGCGCGTTCTCAGAGCCATTTACGACTCCAAATGGGCGCTGATGATCCCCGTGATCATTCTCGGGGGGATCTACGGCGGGATTTTCTCCCCGACCGAAGCGGCGGTCGTCGCTGTTGTCTACGCGATTATCATCGGGGTGTTTGTGCACCGCGAGCTGACCTGGAAAGACATCTACGATAGCATCGTCGAATCCGTCGTGATCAACGCCTCCACGATGATCATCATCGGGCTGTCGATATCGTTTGCCTACATCATGACACTGGAGCAGATTCCGCAAGCGATCGCCGATTTCATCACTTCGCTGTCCGACAGCAAATACGTCATCCTGCTGGTAATCAACATCTTCCTGTTAATCGTCGGGATGTTTATCGATACGATCTCGGCCCTGGTCGTACTGGCCCCGATCCTGCTGCCGATCGTGACCAAAGTAGGGGTCGACCCGGTGCACTTTGGCGTCATTTTGGTGGCAAACCTGGCGATCGGCTTCATTACTCCGCCGCTTGGCGTCAACTTGTTTGTTGCCTCCAGCGTGAGCAGAACGCAGCTGGAAAAAATTGTTATGGCGATTATGCCGTTCCTGTTCATGATGATTTTCACCCTGTTGGTGATCACATACATCCCGGCAATGTCCACCTGGCTGCCTTCAATCCTGCAACAATAGGAGGATAGCAATGATTGTCTCGACTACAGATGAACTTTTGCCAAGACACGTACAAGAGATTGTCGAAAAGACCGGAGAAGAGCCAGCAGTTTTTGCAAGCATTGAAGAGATACCCCAAGAAATAGCGAAACAAACGGAAATTTTGCTTACCTATGGAAACGATTTGACGTGCGACAATATTCGGCTGTTTGAAAATGTGAAGTGGATTCAACTGTTTAGCGCCGGTTTGGAGGATCTGCCGCTTCAAGATCTGCACGAAAGGCAGATTCGCCTGACCAATGCGGCAGGAATCCACGTCAGGCCGATGAGCGAATACGTGATCATGTGCATGCTCCACTTTGAGAAAGACATGCATCGCTACAACGCGCTAAAACGGCAAAAAGTGTACGACCGGACAAAGCTGGTAGGCGAGCTGCCGGGACGCGAGGTGCTGATTTACGGAACAGGCGTCATCGGCCAGGCAGTCGCCCGTTCTCTCAGCGTGTTTGAGACGAAGGTTTACGGCGTCAATACGAGCGGCAGGCCGGTCGAGCCGTTTCTGCAGACCTTCCGCATCGGCGATGAGCTGGACAGGCTGCAAACGGCAGATTATGTCATCTCGATTCTGCCGTCTACTCCGCTGACCAGCGGCCTTTTTTCGCCGGAACGCCTGGATCTGCTCAAACCGGACGCCGTGTTTATCAGCATCGGCCGCGGAGACGTCGTAGATGAACATTACGTGGCGGAAATGCTCGCCACGGGCAGGTTGAAAGGAGCGGCCTTTGACGTATTTCAGCAGGAGCCGCTCCCCGAATCAAGTCCGCTTTGGGAATGCGACAATCTGATCCTGACGCCGCACATGTCGGCCAAGTCGATCTATTACGTCGATCGCTGTGTCGAGATCTTTATCGAGAATTTGCTTTCGTACCGAAAAGATAAGCCGATGAAAAACGTGGTAGAGACGCTGAGAGGATACTAGACAACAATTACAGTCAGGAGGCAATACAGTGTATCTCGAAATAAAGGACTGCTCATTGTTTGAACAGGTGGAGAAGCTGACGACTGCTCTGGTTCAGACACTGAGTATCAACGGCACGAGCGGTGAAGTAGAGATCGCCGATAAAGTTGAAGCCATTTTGCGAACCTTTCCTTACTTTCAAAAACATCCGGATCGCGTCTGGACGCAGTTCCTGCCGGGCGACCAGTTGGGCCGGAAAAACGTGTTTGCCCGGGTAAAAGGCAGAGGAAATGCAAAGAAGACAGTGATTTTCCACAGCCATATCGATACGGTCGGGATCGAAGATTTTGGCCAGCAGGAGGGCATCGCCAATGATCCTGAGGAACTGCTGCGCTTTTTTCAACAGTGGGATGGGAATAAGGAGGTCCGGGAGCACGCTTTATCCGGCGACTGGATGTTTGGCCGCGGCGCCGTCGACATGAAGAGCGGGGTCGCCGTCCATCTGGCCAACGTCCTGTACTTCAGCGAACACTGCGACGAATGGGACGGCGAGATCATCTTTATGGCCAACCCGGTTGAGGAAAATCAGCATACAGGCGTGATTGCCTCTGTGGACGAACTCCTGCGTCTGCGGAAGGAAGAGCAGCTGGAGTACGTCGTGGCGATCAACAATGACTACATTTCTCCGCTCTACCCGGGAGATCCCAAGAAGTACATCTACACCGGGGCAGGCGGCAAGCTGCTGCCGTGCTTTTACGTCTACGGCAGAGAAACGCACGTGGGGCAGACGCTGTTCGGGCTGGATCCGACACTCGTCACCTCTGAGCTCAACAGGCTGATCAACAACAACATGGAGCTTGCGGAGCAGGTGGAGGGGGAGATGATGACGCCCCCATCCGCCTTGTACCAGCGGGATACCAAGGCGTTTTACAACGTGCAGACAGCGGTGACAAGCCATCTCTACTTTAACCTGATGGTCCTGGAGGCTTCTCCGAAAGAGGTCATGAGCAAGCTGAAAAAGGTCGCAACCGCTGCTGCGGAAAATATCAGAAACTACTACGAGGAACAATACCGCACCTTTGCCCGGGTCAATGCCTTTCCGGAGGAGGGACCGGACTGGGAGATGGAGGTGTACACCTACGAGGAGTATTGCCAGAAGCTCGGCAAACAGGGCGTTGACGTCAAGGCCGTTACAGCCCGGGCCGTGGCAGAGCATCAGGGGATGGAGCTTCGCGAGCTCTGCTTCGAGATTGTCGATACGCTGCGGAAGCTGGATCACAGCGGCAAACCGTCCATCGTGATATTCTTTGCCCCGCCGTACTGCCCCCACAACTACCTGAAAGGGGACAGCGCCAGAGACGAGGAAGTGCTTCGCGTCATTTCCGATGTCATCGCCCGGTGGGAAGGCAAGACCGGTGAGATCTTTGCAGTCAAACGCTTCTTCCCGTACCTGACGGACAGCAGTTACCTGTCTTTGCACGATACCGATGAAGAAGTGGCTTCGCTCATCGACAACTTCCCGGAGTGGGACAAAATCTATCCGGTGCCGGTGAAAAAAATCAGGGAATTGAATGTGCCCGCGATCAATGTCGGGGTATTCGGACTGGATGCCCACCGCTGGACGGAGCGGGTCTACAAACCGTATTCGTTTGAGACGGTGCCGCGGATGATCCGGGACATGGCGGGCAGCTGGCTGAAGCCGTAAACCGCCGGAAGCATGGACACATATATAAAAATTTTCAAGGGAGAGGTAACCATGACAGCACAAACCAAATCTTTATTCGAACGGGCCAACGCCGTAATGCCTCCGGTAGCGTCGAGAGCGACCACGCTTGGTGTCGTCAAGGGAGAAGGCTCCTACCTGTGGGGCGAAGACGGCAAGAAATACCTGGACTTTGCCAGCGGCGTAGCCGTGACGAACGTCGGACACAATCATCCGCTGGTCGTGGAGCGGGCCAAGGCGCAGATGGACGCGCTGATCCACGGCGGTCACAACGTCGTGTACTACCCGGTCTACGTCGAGCTGGCCGAAAAACTAAGCGAGCTGAACGGCGGCAACTGCAAGGTGTACTTTTCCAACAGCGGCGCAGAGGTAAATGAAGGGGCCATCAAAATGGCGAAAAAAGTGACCAAGCGTCCCGGCATCATCTCGTTCAAGCGCAGCTTCCACGGACGCACGCTGGCCACCACGACGCTGACGGCTTCCAACTCGCTGTATCGCAAAGATTACGAAGGGCTTTTGCCAAGCGTCTACTACGCGGAATACCCCTATGCCCTGCGCACGGGCCTGTCTGAGGAAGAAGAGGTCAAGCGCTGCCTGCACTCCCTGGAGGAAATCTTCCGCTTCCTGATCGCTCCTGACCAGGTCGCCGCGATCATTATGGAACCGGTCCAGGGCGAAGGCGGATACATCGTGCCGCCAAAAGCGTTCGTCGAAGAAATTCGCCGCATCTGCGACCAGCACGGCATCCTGCTGATCTTCGACGAAATTCAAACCGGCTTCGGACGCACCGGGAAAATGTTTGCCTGGCAGCACTTTGATGTGAAGCCGGATATCCTGTCGCTGGCAAAAGGGATCGCCAACGGCTTCCCGCTGAGTGCACTGGTGGCCCGCGCCGACCTGATGGATCAGTGGACAGCCGGTACGCACGGCGGCACCTACGGCGGCAATCCGGTTGCTTGTGCGGCTTCGCTGGCTGTGATCGAACTGCTCGAAGGCGGTCTGCTTGAAAATGCCGTCAACATGGGGGCGTACTTCATGGAGGAATTGCGGAAGCTTCAGGCGAATGTTCCCACTATCAAGGACATCCGCGGTCTGGGATTGATGATCGGGGTGGAATTCATCGCCGCCGACGGCAAGCCGGATGCCGCTACTGTCAGCGCCCTGCAGAAGAAAGCGCTGGAGAAAGGGCTGATTCTGCTCACCTGCGGTACGGATAAAAACGTGATCCGGTTTATCCCGCCGACGACCGTCACGAAAGCGGAAATCGATGAAGCCATGACCATCATCAAGTCGTCGCTCGCGGAATTAGCCTAAAAAAGGAGGAGACAAGCATGTTGTACATCAATGGAGAGTGGTGCCAGGCCCAGTCCGGCAAGACGTTTGAGGTGACCAATCCGGCGACGGGGGAGACGATCGCGACCGTCGCCAAAGGAGGAGCGGCTGATACCCAGGCCGCGATTGACGCCGCCCAGGCCGCGTTTCCTGCCTGGGCCCGTCTGACCGCCAAGGAGCGCTATACGTACCTGAAAAACACCGCCGACATCCTGCGCGGCAGAGTGGACGAGATCGCCGCCCTGATCACCCGCGAGATGGGCAAACCGCTGGCCGAGTCCAAAGGCGAGATCGGCCTGGCCATCGACTACCTCGATTGGTACGCAGAGGAAGGAAAGCGCATCTACGGCGACACGATTCCCGCCTCCTCGCCGAGCAAGCGGATCATCGTCACCCGCCAGCCCGTAGGGGTCGTCGGAGCGATTACGCCGTGGAACTTCCCGATTGCGATGATCACCCGCAAACTGGCGCCAGCGCTGGCGGCTGGCTGCACGATCATCCTGAAGGCAGCTTCGGCCACGCCGCTTGCCGCAATCGAAGTGTTCAAGGCGCTGCACGAGGCCGGGCTGCCCAAAGGCGTCGCCAACCTGGTGAACGGCTCCGCTGCTGAAGTGGTCGGCGCGATGATGGCAAGCCCAGTCGTCCGGAAAATCACCTTTACCGGCTCTACCGAGGTGGGCAAGGAACTGGTCCGCCAATCGGCCGATACGATGAAAAAGGTATCGATGGAGCTGGGCGGCCACGCTCCGTTTATCGTCTTCGAAGATGCCGACCTGGAGAAGGCGGCGGAGGGAGCGATCGCCAGCAAGTTCCGCAACGCGGGGCAAACCTGCATCTGCACGAACCGCATCTATGTGCAAAAATCGGTAGCGGAGAAATTCGCTGCGATTATGGCGGAAAAAGTAAGCCGGCTCGTCGTGGGCAACGGCCTGGAGGAGGGTGTCAACATCGGACCGATGATCGACCGCCAGGCTGTCGAGAAAGCCCAGGAGCACATCGACGACGCCGTCAGCAAGGGGGCGAAGGTCGTATGCGGCGGCAGCAAGCTGGAGCAGGGCGCGTATGCCAATGGCTGCTTCTTCGAGCCGACCGTGCTGTTGAACGCTACCCATGAGATGAAAATATCCTATGAAGAGACCTTTGGTCCGGTCGCGCCGATTTTTACATTTGAAACAGAGGAAGAAGCGATCCGCCGCGCCAACGATACGGTGTACGGCCTGGCTTCCTACGTCTTCACCAAAGACGGATCCCGCATGTTCCGCGTCGCCGAAGCGCTGGATTACGGCATTGTCGGCATCAACGATCCGGTTCCGACGGTCGCGCAGGCGCCGTTTGGCGGAGTCAAGGAGTCGGGTGTGGGCCGTGAGGGCGGCAAGTACGGCATCGAGGATTACCTGGATTACAAATTCATGTCCTTTCAGTTAGAGATGTAAGGTTGAACGAAGGTGAATGCGGTGAAGTACAAACAGGTTGATGCAGAGATTCTGGGCAGGATCAGGGAGATCGTCCCCGATGCCAAGCGGGTCCTGACGGAGCGGACAGACCTTGCCAGCTACTCCTTTGACGCTTCCTTCGGGACGCACTTTCCGGAGCTGGTGGTGCAGCCCAAAACCACGGCAGAGGTGGCTGCCATCGTCAAACTGGCTTACGAGGAGACGATCCCGATCTACCCGCGGGGACGTTCCACTTCGCTGTCGGGCGGCCCCCTCCCTGTCGAGGGAGGGATCGCGCTCGACATGTCCCATATGAACCAGCGGCTGGAGATCATCCCGGACGACCTGATCGCGATCGTGTCACCCGGTGTGCTTACGGCGAATATCCACCAGGCGGCGGAGCAAGTGGGGCTGATGTATCCGCCTGACCCGAGCAGTTCGGCAGTGGCCACGATCGGCGGCAACCTGGCGGAAAACGCCGGCGGCCCCAGAGGGCTGAAGTACGGGGTGACCAAGGATTACGTGCTCGGCCTGGAGGTGGTTACGCCCCAGGGGGAGGTCATCCGCACCGGAGGACGGACGGTCAAAAACGTGACCGGCTACGATCTGACCAAGCTGATCGTCGGTTCGGAGGGGACGCTCGGGATTATCACCGAGGCGATCCTGCAGCTCATCCCCAAGCCGCCCGCCACGGCTACGCTGATGGCGATCTTCGACGACATCGTCACCTCGGGGGAAGCGATTTCGCGCGTGCTGACGTCGGGAATTCTGCCGGCCAAGATGGAGATCATGGATCAAGCCTGCATCAAGGCGGTAGAAGCCTACCAGCCATGCGGACTCCCTGTGGAGGCAGAGGCGATCATCCTGATCGAGGTGGACGGCCATCCTCGTGCGGTAGAAGAAGAGATCAAGGAAGCGGCGCGGATCTGTGAAAGCATCGGAGCGAGCCGGGTAGAGATTGCCAATACGGAAGCAGAGCGGGAGGCCTTGTGGAAGGCGCGGAAAATGGTGTCCCCGGCGATCGTGCGGATGAAACCGACGAAAATCTCCGAGGATGCGACGGTTCCGCGGAGCAAGATTCCGGAGATGTTCGCCCGCTTGAAGCAAATCCGCGACAAGTACCAGGTGAATCTCGTCGTCTTTGGCCATGCCGGGGACGGCAATCTGCATCCCAACATCATCGCCGACAAACGTGATCAAGAAGAAATGAAGCGTGTCGAGAAGGCTGTAGCGGAAATCTTTGAGGCAGCGATCGCGCTGGGCGGCACCCTTTCCGGGGAACACGGCATCGGCAATATGAAAGCGCCGTTTATGGAGATGGAGCTCGGCGCTGCCGGATTGGACGTGATGAAGCGGATCAAGGAGAGTCTGGATCCGAAAAACATTATGAATCCCGGCAAGATTTTTCCAAAGCCCGGCCAACGGCTCGTTTTGACGGAAGGATAGAGCGCCATGAAAAAACTGCCTTACGATAAAACGATCCAATGCGTACAGTGCGGGTACTGCCTGCCCGCCTGTCCGACCTACATGACGATGGGCAAGGAGACTCACTCTCCCCGCGGGAGAATCAACCTGGTGAAAATGGCGGCAGAAGGGCAGATTTCGCTCGATGAACTGCAGGAGCCGCTCGATCTCTGCCTGGGCTGCCGCGCCTGTGAGCCTGCTTGTCCGTCGGGAGTGCAGTACGGAAAAATTTTGGAGGAAGCGAGAGAGGTGCTGCACGAGCACAAGGGACAAAGCACCTCCAAACCGGTGAAATGGATGCAGGACGTGATGTTTCAAAAAGTCTTTCCGGATCCCAAAAAGCTGCGCACAGCTGCCGACCTGATCTGGCTGTACCAGTCCTCAGGCTTGCAGAAGGTGGCGCAGAAAGGCAGGCTGACGAAAATCCTGCCGGAAAACCTCTCCGCGTTTGAAGAGGTGCTGCCGGAAGTGAGCTCGCCGGCAGCCCGGCGGAAGCGGCCCGCTGCTTTTCAGCCGCCTGCCGGCACGGCCGTGCGGTTTAAAGTGGCCTTTTTCACCGGCTGCATCATGGATGCGATGTTTGAAAAAATCAACCGCTTGTCCATGGAGCTTTTGGCCTTGGCCGGCTGCGAAGTACACGTCGCCAGCGGGCAGACCTGCTGCGGCGCGCTGCACGCCCACGCCGGTCGACGCGACGACACGGTGCTGCTGGCCAAACAAAATATCGAGGCGTTTGAGCAGCTGGATGTCGATTTTATCGTCAATAACGCCGGGGGCTGCGGCGCTCTGCTGGTCGAGTACCATCACCTGTTCCACGGCGACCCCGAATGGGAGGAGCGAGCTCGCCGCTTCGTGGCGAAAACCCGTGATATCAGCCAGGTGCTGGCACAGTGCGAGCTGCCCTTGAAGCACCCGATCGACGAGGTGGTCACCTACCAGCGCTCCTGTCACATGTCCAACGTGCAGAAGGTCGTGCGCGAGCCGCTGGATCTGATCAAGCGGATTCCGGGGATTACGTTCAGGGAAATGGCCAATCCGGGCCAGTGCTGCGGGTCGGCCGGCATCTATAACGTAGTCAATTACGAAGAGTCGATGGAAATCCTCGACGTGAAGATGGAAACGATGAAAGCGACGAAGGCGACGGTCATCGTGACGACCAATCCGGGCTGTCTGCTGCAGATGAAGCTGGGGGTGCAGCGCGAAGGGCTGTCCCACGAGGTCCGAACGCTCCATCTCGTCGAACTGTTGGCAGAGTCTGCCGGTCTGGCTGTGACATCATAAAGGAAGCTTTTATGCCCACTCAGGAGATGAGTGGGCTGTTTTTGTGACGTTTATGCAGCTTGCCCGGCGGCAGCATCCTCTCGTTCGCGTTTATCGACCGAGGGTAGCGGCCATAGCCGCTATAAGGGAGACATAAAAAGCCTGAAATCGAATGTTGACATTGTTCAGTATCCTCTATAAAATTGAATGATGTCGAATACGATATACGGATTTTTGCATAATCTTGCATAGAAAATGGTGAGAAGCATGGAAGTGGTTGTAGGACCAGGGAAATACATCAGAAGAGCCGGAATTTTATCGGAAGTCGGGCAGCATGGCAAACAATACGGGACGAAAGCCCTCCTGGTCGGAGGACATACCGCATTGTCTGTCGCGGCCGAGAAAATCACCGCCAGCTTGGCCGAACAAGGAATCGAGGCAGGTACCCCGTTCTGGTACGGCGGAGAATCGTCCTGGACGAATATCGATCGCCTGGCGGCAGAGGTCGGGCAGCGCAAGCCGGATATGCTGATCGCAGTCGGCGGCGGGAAAGTCATGGACACGGTGAAAGCGGCGGCTTATCGGGTCGGCCTGCCGGTCATCGCGATCCCGACGATTGCGGCCACATGTGCAGCGACTACATCTATCGCCATTATTTATGACGATCACGGTACCTTTACAGAGATCAGCCGCCGGTCGAAAGCCCCGGAATTGGTACTGGTCGATACGACGGTCATCAGCAAGGCGCCTGTCCGCTTTTTGATTGCGGGCATTGGCGATACGCTGGCCAAGTGGTTCGAATCTCGCGCCACTTCACAGAAAGCGGTGCCGAGCGCCAGAGTCAAAAGTGCCGTCGGGTTGGCCAAAGTCGTTTACGAGCTTTTGCTGGAGTCGGGAAAAGAAGCCGTGGCGGCTTTGGAGCAGGGGCAGATCACTCCGGTGCTCGAAGATGTGATCGACGCGATTATTCTGCTCAGCGGCAGTGTCAGCGGCTACGGCGGGGATGACTGCCGGACGGCTGCAGCTCACGCCATCTACTCCGGACTGACGATTTTTCCGGAAATCCATGAAACCTACCACGGAGAAATTGTCGCCTTTGGGATTCTCGCCCAACTGGCGCTGGAGGGCAGGGAAGAGCAGGAGATTCGCGAGCTTATCTCCTACTACCGCGAGGTCAAGCTGCCTGCCAGCTTGCCGGAGATGGGGGTCCGCCCGCTTGCAGCCGAGGACTGGCAGCGCCTGGGCGAAGTGACTGTGACCATCGAAGATATGGCCAACATGCCGTTTGCCGTGTCGCCCCAGATGGTCATCGAGGCGGTGCAGAAGGCGGACGGTTTGGGCAGAGCGCAACAATAACTCCAAGAAACGTGAGGAAGGATACGATGAGACTAGAGCAGATGGTTCGTCGGGTATTTCCCAATTTGACTCCTTACAACTGCGGCCTTCCCGATCTTCCGGTTGAAGAAATCAAGAAGGTTTTGGGCAAGGAAACGGTCATGAAGCTTTCTTTTAACGAAAATCCGCTCGGCCCGTCTCCGAAAGCGCTGGAAGCGATGCGTCGGGAAGTGGAGAAGCTGCAATTTTACCCGGACTCGGACGGGGAACCGCTGCGAGCGCGGATTGCGGAAATCGATGGAATCTCGCCTGAACAGGTGATACTCTCCAACGGCGGGGATGAAGCCATTCAGATGATCGCCCAGACGTTTTTAGAGCCCGGAGATGAAGCGATTATTCCAAAAATTACATTTTCCTCCTATCTCAGCGCTGCTCACCTGATGGGAGCGACACCTGTCATCACGCCGATGAAGCAGGATTTTTCGATTGATCTTGCGGCCATTTTGGACAGCGTAACCGACAAGACGAAAATCATTTTCCTGTGCAATCCGAACAACCCGACGGGAAAAGTCATCCCGCGCGACGAGATGGCAGCCTTCTTGGAGCAGGTACCAAGCAGTGTCCTGGTGGCGATCGACGAGGCGTATCACGACTACGCCGTCTCCCCTGAGTATCGCACCGCAGTAGAGTTTATTGCAGATCACAAGCCCGTTTTGGTCGTCCGGACGTTTTCCAAGATTCATTCTCTTGCGTCGGCCCGGATCGGCTACGCAATGGGTTCGGCCAAGCTGATCGAGGCGCTCAGGCACGTTCGCCTTCCCTTCAACGTAAATGGGATCGCCCAGGCCGGAGCCTTGGCCAGCCTTGACGACGAGGAGCACGCCGCTCGTTCCAAGCAGATAAACGAAGCAGGCAAACAGCTCATGTACGAAGCTTTTCAAGAGCTGGGGCTCACTTACCTCGAAAGCAACGGAAACTTTGTCTACGTAGACACCGGCAGGGATAACCAGGAGATGTTTGACCGGCTGGCGAAAGAATACGGCATAATCGTTCGCCCCTTGACCGGCTACGGACTGACCACCTCGCTCAGAATCTCGGTCGGGAAAGAAGAAGAAGTCAAAACGTTTGTACAGGCGTTAAAGCAAATCTTATAGCGAACATACAACACGGAGGAATGACGATGAAAAAGCTACTGGCAATCATATGTTCACTTGTCTTGTCACTCAGCCTGGCCGCTTGCGGCGGCGCGGGAGACCAGCAGAATCAGCAGACGGCGGCCGATCAGCCCAAGGAAGCCGGGAATGCTGAACCGCTCCGGGTAACACTGCCCACCTGGACCGGGTATGGACCGCTGTTCCTGGCCCAAGAAAAAGGCCTCTTCGAGAAACACGGCGTCAAGGTAGAGCTGTCGATCATCGAAGGGCTGGCGGAGCGCAAACAGGCGATGGCCGGCGGCAAAGTGGACGGCATGGCTACCGCTTTGGACGTACTGGCTACGCTAGCCGCATCCGACGTGCCGAATCAGGTGGTCTGGGTGCTGGACGATTCTTACGGCGGCGACGGCATTCTGGCAAAAAAAGAGTTTCAATCCATTGCAGACTTGAAAGGCAAGAAGGTGGCGTTTGAAATTGGCACGACCAGCCACCTGCTGGTGCTCACGGCGTTGAAGCAGGCCGGACTGACAGAGAAGGACATCGAAGCGATCAATATGACGGCCGGGGATGCCGGTGCAGCGTTCACTGCCGGGAAGGTAGACGCTGCGGTCACCTGGGAACCGTGGCTGTCGAAAGGGTCCGCCGCTGACGGCAAAGTGCTTCTGTCGACAAAAGACCTGCCGGGGATTATCGTCGATGCGGTCGGCTTCCGGAAAGATGTCGTGGACAAGCGGCCGGAAGATGTGAAGGCGTTCGTCGCCGCCATGGCGGAAGCGATGGACTATTGGAAAGAGCATGAAGACGAATCCCATGAAATTATGGCAAAAGGCTTGAAAATTGACGTAAATGAGTTTGTCGATACGGCCAAAGGCTTGAAATTCCACGATAAAGAGGAGAACAAACAGATATTGGGAACCAGCAGCAGCCCTGGGCCGCTCTATCAATCAGCCAAAAACGCCATAGACTTCTACCTCGAACAAAAACAGATTGATAAGGCCCCTGCTCCGGAAGAGATGATTAACCCGTCTTTTGTAGAAGGTTTGTAAGCATAGCTTCTAGTCAAAACGCGGTCAGAGGGAGTGCCCGAAGGGGCCTCCCTCATTTGCAAATAGGGAGGAAAAATCGTGAGGAACCATTTGTTTGCTCCTAAAAAAGAGATCCCCCGGAAAGTGTACGTCCTTGCCGGGGTAGTCGTCTTCCTCGTCTTTTTGGCGATCTGGTCAGCGCTGACCTACGGCGGGGTGGTCAATCCGCTGTTCCTGCCGCCTCCTGACAAGATCGTCAGAACGGCGATCGCGCTGTTTAGCGACGGCGAGATCTTCTCCGATATCGGAATCAGCTTTACCCGGGTGTTCCTCGGCTTTGTCGCCGCGGCTGTGATCGCCGTCCCGCTCGGCACCCTGATGGGTACGCTGCGGATCGCCGAAGGCGCCTTTGAACCGTTTATCGGCTTTATCCGCTACATGCCGGCTTCCGCTTTTATTCCGCTGTTTATCCTGTGGCTGGGTCTGGACGAAACGGAAAAAATGGCCGTCATCTTCTTCGGTACGTTTTTTCAGATGACCCTGATGGTCATGGACGTGACGAAAAACGTACAGAACGACTTGATTGAAGTCTCTTATACGCTGGGGGCGCGCCGTTCGCAGATTTTTTACAAAGTGATCCTGCCCGCCTCCCTGCCTGGGATTGTCGATACGCTGCGGATTACGTTCGGCTGGGCCTGGACCTACCTGGTCGTCGCCGAGATCGTCGGGGCAGCCAACGGGCTCGGCTACATGATTATGCAGTCTTCCCGCTTTCTGAAGCCGGACAAGATCATCGTCGGGATCCTGATCATCGGCCTGCTGGGGCTGATCACGGACATCATTTTCAAAGCGATTTACCGGGCGTCGTTCACCTGGATGAGAAGGGAAGGTGCCTAAGATGGAAACGGCAAAACTCGTCATCGATCAGGTCGGAAAAGTATTCTCTACGAAGTCAGGGGAGACGGTTGCACTGGACAAGACCTCCTTTGAGATCAAGGAGGGCGAATTTATCACCATCCTCGGCCCCTCAGGCTGCGGCAAGTCCACCCTGCTGCGGATCGTCGCCGGTCTGGAAGAACCTTCTTCCGGCAGAGTCCGCCTGGATGGCAGGGAAATCCACGGACCTGGCCCGGACCGGGGGATGGTGTTTCAGTCCTATACGCTTTACCCGTGGCTGACTGTCGAGGACAACATCGCGTTTGGTCTGCAGTTAAAAGGCGTCTCCAAAGCCGAGCGGCTGGAAGTGGCCAGGCATTACCTGGAACTGATCGGCCTGGCCGGCTTTGAGAAGCACTACCCGATACAGCTGTCCGGGGGAATGAAGCAGCGCGTCGCGATCGCGCGGGCGCTCGCCAACGACCCGGAAATTCTCCTGATGGACGAGCCGTTCGGAGCGCTCGATGCCCAGACGAGGGCGATCATGCAGGAGATCCTGCTGAAGGTCTGGGAAGAGTCCAAGAAGACGATCCTTTTTATCACGCACGACGTCGAGGAAGCGGTCTTTTTGGGCGACACGGTCTACGTGATGACTGCCCGTCCGGGGCGTTTGAAGAAGAGCATCCCGGTCACCCTGCCGCGCCCCCGGGAATACAGTGTCAAAAACAGCGCTGCCTTCTTTGAGTTGAAGATGGAACTGTTGGAGTTGATCAGGGAAGAAAGCTTGAAGGTTGTAAAGCCGTAATTTTGTTTAAACAAGTTTGGAAGCTGGCGGTTTGGTGATCGCCGGCTTTTTCTATTTTCGTGCACCTGCAATCCCGGCCATCTAACACCATTCCCTAAATTTTCCGATAAACAACAGTAGGGAGGAATTGCAGGTGAACAAAGCCCAATTTCTGCAGGAAAAAGCTACCTTTTTGTTAACCTATCCCGATCATGATGATCTGGTTTTTCATCTATCTTTCGTGAAACAACATCCTGAAGAGACTGTGGGCTGGCTGTTTCTTGGCCGTGAATGGGAAAAACGGGGGAAAGAAAAGGAAGCACTCGAAGCCTATCGCAAAGCGCTGCATACCAAACCTGGCGAATTTAGCGAGGAAGCGCGGGAAGCTTACCAAAACCTGCTGCGCAAACAAAAAAAGCGGTTGATTCCCGGTCTGTTTCGCTCGATTAGCGGACTATTAGCCGTTGTTGCTACGATCCTTTGTTTCCCGGTTTCCGTTGGCGAACACGTTCAGCAGCTGCCGCAAAATGCAAAGACGGCAGAAATGCGGCCGCCTGCGACAGAAAAACCTTCGCAAAGCAAACACGTAGAGGTGATAGCCGTCCCCGATCAAATGCCTGACACACAGGTAAAAGAGCAGGTGCTGCAGTATTTGCGTTCCCGCCGTCCGGCTTTGCACAAACCGTATTCCGTGATTCTCGTACCGGAAACGGAGGGCGTACCGCTCTATACGCCTTTGTTGTTTTATCAACCGACACGGATCAAAGGCATTATGGAGTACAACCCGGACAATCACAGCATATTGGGGCAGAAATGGTATCCTCGGAATTGTCCGACATGCGATAAAGAGCCGCTCATACAGACGGCGAAAAAGGCGCTCGCCACAGAGCAGCGCACTTTGGAACAAGTTCTCACGCTGCGAAACGCGCTATACCGCACCTACCAGCGCAAAGGCCGCCTGCCGCTCCAATTGCAGGACTTGGCAGCCGGATACCCAGACAACATATTGTCAGCCATCCCTCAGCCATCCATCGTTGAGGAAAACGGCAGCAGCCCGGCTTGGACCTATCGTCCTGAAGCGTTTCGCCCCGAGCAAGCGTGGGCAAGCATGAGCGAGGTTTTGCCGTTACCCGCTTATCCCGAACCGGCTGTGCCGCTTCAACCGCTGCAAATATACATTCACCAAGGCTCGTACAGCTTGTCGCTGGTGAGCGGCTCCCATCCGGTGCGGCGATTTGCGATCGGCATCGGCAAAGAGAATGCCACACCGGAGGGCTATTTTACCATCCTGCAAAAGATCAACCGGCCCCGCGGACACGATCATATCTATGGCTCGCGCGGATTCATTTTTGACAATGAGGGATATGCCATACACGGAACCAACAATCCGAAAAGCATTGGGCAATCAGTGTCGCTCGGATGCATTCGCCTGTCCAACGAGGATGTGGAGGAATTGTACTCTTTTGTCTCACTGGGTACCGAGGTGATCATTTCCGATAAATCCGTCCCGATCCGTTCATGGTCCAATCCTGGCCGTTTTCTGCTGCCTGCCGGTCCAAAGGAAGAAACGCCAGAAGTGATGTATCATTGGCTTCATTAGGATGAACCGTTTTCTTTTTCCTTCAAGTGAAGATTGGAGGCTCAGATGATTGCTAATAGCTGCTGCAGATATGGAAGAATACGTTTGCGACAGCGATGGGGAGGCAGCACGAAGATGATGAAAATTCGTGAAGGAATTGCCAATCATTTGAAAATAACAGTCTCCACCGGTTCCAAAAGTGTTCCGGCGTAAAATTTATATCGCAAGAATGGTTTTATTGAGGTTACGGAGGTGGAAGTGGCGCCCGGGGTATCCCTCACGCAGTTAGAAAAGCCGTTGGCCTGAAATAATCGTCTTGCAAGCTTGAGGCTCTGCCCATCTTTTGGCGGAGCCTTATTGATTCCGGTTGTTTACTGGCGATAAGCACATGACCTGTCGCCAAGTCTTCCAGCTTAAGAATGTCCAGGCAAAATTGCAGGAAAATGTCTAGAAGTCCGGTGAATTAGTGCAGTTGTAGCCGTCTGATCGACATGCAAAACGAGTAAAACAACTCAGCCAGCGCTGAAATGAGTAGGCGTGACAACGCCTCTGTCATCACGGATTTCGTTTTTTGGCATGCCGACATACCAGTTTGAGGTCGCTTTTTTCCAAACCGGCATAGTCTTTTCAGATTTTGAACGATCGCCGTCAGTAGCGCCTGTTCTTGCATGCAGTCGAGTCCGCGGCTCCGTGCACGATCCATGCCATGCGCCACTTTGCTTTCAGCAAACACATGCTCACAGCGGGTTCGTAACTTTTGCAGATGACGGTAAGAACCCGTTAGCTGAATCCGTTTGGCTCTGTTTCGGATGTGTACTTCCTGGATTTTCGCCAACCGCTTGCGTTGTCGTTCCGGATCGTTCGTTTGACGTTTCCAGGCAGGTGTATCTTCCAGTATCAGATTGCGGAGCGACACCAAGGGAACAATCCCTTGCTCGCACAGTGCTTGCAGATAATCGGTCGTTCCATAGGCTTTATCGGCAGAGAGCGTACGAATCCGGATTTGTGGATGGGCAAAGCGAATCGCGGCCAGTTGCTGCAAACTCGTCTCGCGCTCAGCCGTCCCGGACGCGATGCTCGCTTGCGTAGACAAAATGACGCCGGACTGGACATCCGTTACATGGTGCACCAAATACCGCAAATGCGCTTCCTAACCATTGCTCTTTTTGTACAAGCGGGCATCCGGGTCCGTCACGCTGCGGTGGGTCTTGTTGGAGAAGGTTTTGCCATGAAAATCTTCATGCGTCGCTTCGTCTTCCAGCCGCCGCTCTTTTCGCGCGGGCGGTGCGGGCGGCTGTCTGTCATCATCGGAATCATGGGCGGCGCAATCAGTCTCTTCATCTTGCCGGGCCATGCGGGTCAGGTAATCCTCAATCGACTCCACCGGGGCCAGGGTGATTTCTTTCAAGCTGTGGATGGACGCGTTAGCCCGTACCTGGGTGCCGTCGACGCCTACGTGCACATCGGACTGAACCAATCCGGCAGCAATGCACTGGTCGACGACATGTTTCATGAGCCTGTCGAAAATGCCGTGTTTTCGCCATAATTTCCGGGTCTTCACCAAGGTCGTCCGATCCGGCAGGGACGGCCGCGATGGATCCGGGCGCAGGACGGATTCGAAGTCCAATCCGCAAAACCACAAATAGCCCGCATGCATGGGCAGCAGCTGATACAATTCGCGTTCGGAGTGGTTGAACAGATACGAAAGCAGCATCAGTCGAACCATTCGCTCCGGGTCAGCGGCCGGGCGGCCGGTACGTTCCGTATATAGCGGCGCCACCCAATCATGGACGATGGAAAAATCAAGCGCTTCGTTGATTTGACGCAGGATATGCTTTTTTGGCACAAGTTCATCCATGTCCACAAATTGAAACATCTGAGGCTGGATGGCCGATGACTTATGAGCTTTCATATTCCATCACTCTTTCAATTCATTGTTACCGTATAATTCGGCAACACCGTGGGAAAAGCCTGCTTAGGCGGACTTTTTCACCGGACTTCTAGAGATAATAACGATGGAAAAAGGACATCCCGAATCACCCATGAAGGCACGCGGGATGGTTTTTCGCAAACGGACCACCTGTAAAAACCTGTAAATTCACGATCAACACCGGACAGCTTGCCAACTGGGAAACCTTATGGCTGACGCTGCCGAGCATCATTTCCTTGATGCCGCTAAGCCCCCGGCTGCCGACGACAATCAGCCCAAAGCCGCCAGCTTTGGACGAGTATTTTGTTGAACATCTCTTCTCTTCCTTTCTATTTTAGGATGTCCGAAAATCGCAAACCTGCCAGGATAACTGTATGCACTCCCTCGTCATACCAATTTGCGATGGTTTTTTCTTCAACTTACATAGCGATTTCTGCCTGCGCCAAGGCCGAAGATGAAGAGGAGGATCGCCACTGCGCCGAGCATATGCAGCGGCACCGTCCAACCGTGTGTGGCATCGTGCAGGTAGCCAAACAGCGTCGGTCCCACGGCAGCCAGGAGGTATCCGAATGATTGCGCCATGCCTGACAGCTCTGCCGATTGGTGCGCCGTCCTGGTGCGAAGGCCGAAAAACATCATCGACAGACTAAAGGCGGATCCCGCGCCAATTCCCATCATGATCACCCACAGCGGCATCAGCGCCGTACTGCCGTAGAGCACGCCCAGTACCCCGAAGAAAAAACAGCGCCGCGGTAAACGCAGCCAATAACTGCTGATTGGCCAGACGGCCGGCGACGATCGGGACGAGGAATGTAAACGGCAGTACGGAAAACTGCATCAGCGACAGCATCCATCCGGAATAATCGGCGGCGAGTCCCTGCTGTTTCATAATTTCCGGGAGCCAGGCGATTACCGTGTAAAAGAGCAGGGATTGCAGGCCCATAAAGAGCGTTACCTGCCAAGCCAACCCCGACCGCCAGAGATTGACTGTCTCCGTCCCTTTCGCGCTCACGGCCGCGGCCGTCGGTTGGCGGCGGGAACGCATCTGCGGCAGCCAGAAGAGGAGAGAGACGATGGACAGGATTCCCCAGAACCCAAGTGCTCCGTGCCAGCCGAGGCCCAGTTCCAAGGCAATGGGAACGCTGATGCCGGAAGCGATGGCGCCGCAGAGATTCATCGATACCGAATAGACGCCTGTCATCATTCCGATTTTGTCCGAAAACTCTCTTTTGATCAAGCCGGGCAAAAGGACATTGCAGACGGCGATGGCCAGGCCAAGCAGGATGGTGCCGAGAAACAAGGTTCCGATTCCGGCCAGGGACCGAAGGCCGATCCCGACGGTCAGTAAGGCTAAAGCGGCGAACAGCACCGGCTCCATCCCAAAGCGGCGGGACAGTTTGGGAGCAAACGGCGAAAGCAGCGCAAAAGCAAGCAAGGGCAAAGTCGTCAGGATCCCGGCCATCGCATTGGAGATCCCCAGGCTATCGCGAATCGATCCTGCCAATGGCCCGACAGATGTGAGCGGCGCCCGCAGGACTGCTCCGATAAATAAAATGCCAAGGACCAGCAGCCATCGTTTTTCGCAGGCGTCAGTCCTGGCGGCAGATTGCATTTTTGCTGGAGCACTCATGATTCTTCCTCCAACTCCAGTTGTATTTCTCCCTTGACTTTTTCGATGTACTCATGTACAGCTTCCATTGCTTCGGCTGCATTTTTTTCAACGATCGCTTCCACCAGTTTTTGGTGGATGTTTTGATGGGTTTCAAGATGCAGCGTACATTCCGACTGACTGTTGATCGACAGGTGCAAAGCCTCTGTCATGTGCTCGTACAGTTCGATCAGTACGCTGTTGTGCGCGGCCTGTACAATCGCTTGGTGCAGCCTGATGTCCGATTCCGTATAAGCCTGGAGATCCCCGCTTTTCATGGCGGTATCGCAGACGAGCAAATGGGAACGCATCGCTTCGATGTCTTCCTCCGTGCGTCTTGCCGCGGCCAGACATGCCGCTTCCCGTTCCAGCGCATACCGGACTTCCAGCGTCTCCAGGATATTTGACTGTCTAATTCGTCGCTTGAGTACGGCTCCCAGAGCGCTTGCGGAACAGACGTACGTGCCATCGCCCTGTTTTGTCGCAAGCAGCCCGGCATGAACCAGGGCCCTGATCGCTTCGCGCAATGTGTTGCGGCTGACGCCCAGCTCGGCGACCAGCTCCGGTTCAGCCGGAATGCGCATGCCTACATACCACTGTCCCGATTCAATCAGGGATTCCAGTTGTGCTGCCACTTGTTCAACCAGGGACAATCGATTTGGTTTTTGCAGTGCCAAAAACATATACCTCCAAACATAGGATGATTGGTTATTAGTATAATAGCACATATGTATCATGCTGAACACCATGACTGCTGCAGGCATATTTTTGGGACGTGCCTCCATATACATAGTACAAATCGAGGAGAAAAGACGGGGAGGGGAAGGCCGGGAATGCTTTTGCAAACCATTGCAAGCGGATTGACCATTGGCTGCATCTACGGTTTGGCGGCACTGGGGCTGGTGCTGATCTACAAAACGACAGACGTCGTGAATTTTGCCCAAGGAGAAATGGCGATGTTGACGACGTTCGTCAGCTACATCTTGCTTCAACGATATGGACTTCCTTACTACGCTGCCTTCCTGCTCGCCCTGTTGTTTGCGGCTGTGCTCGGCACCGTGATCCAGCGGTTCATCATGAAGCCCGTGCAGCGGGCGCCGCTGTTGAATCAACTGGTGCTGACGCTGGCGCTCTACATGGTGATCCGCGGGGTGGCGGGAATCATCTGGGGATATGTTCCCGTCGGCTATCCGGAGGCGATATCGGGGGAGCCGCTGCAACTGGGACAGGTGTACATCAAGCCTAACGAGATATTCGTCTTGTGTGTCTCTCTGCTATTAATGGGTGTTTTTTACGTACTGTTCCAGTACACGCGGACGGGACTGGCGATGCGGGCGGCGGCCCAGGACATGCAGACATCCGAATTGATGGGCATCAAGGTGACGGGGATCTTTACCTGGACCTGGGCCATTGGCGCTGTTTTGGGCGGAGTAGCCGGCATGCTGATCGCGCCGATCACCTTCCTCGATCCCAATATGATGCAGGAAATTGCGATTTTGGCGTTTGCCGCTGCCGTACTGGGCGGATTTGTCAGCCTGCCCGGGGCAGTCGCCGGAGGCTTGTGCATCGGCGTGCTGGAAAATCTGATCGCTACCTATGTATCTGCGGAACTGAAAGCTCCGTTTGTCTTTCTGCTGATCGTCCTGATTCTCTACGTTCGCCCCAATGGCTTATTTGGCGTCAGCCAGGCAAGAAAGGTGTGAAGCGCGTGAAAATGCTCCTGCAGCATAAATGGCTCTGGCTGCCGGCGATCCTGATTCTTCTCTATCCGGTGATCGTCGGCGGCTCCAACTACTACATCATCCTGATCAACATGGTGGGCATCAACGCCATATCGGCGATGGCGCTTAACCTCCTGACCGGGTACGGGGGCCAAATCTCCGTCGGCCACTCCGGGTTTTTGGCTATCGGAGCATATGCCGCGGCCATTTTTTCCACCAAGCTGGGGGTCGCATTCTGGCTTGCCCTGCCGCTCGGCGGCGTGGTGACAGGGGTGATCGGGCTGCTCATCGGGATTCCGGCTGTCAGACTAAAAGGACACTTTCTCGCCGTCGCCACGCTGGGATTTGCCGTGTCGATTCCGCTGATCGCGATGAAATGGGACTCCTTGACCGGCGGGTTTGCCGGGATATCGGTCAAAAAGCCGGGTTTATTTGCCGGCAGCACGCCGTTTTACTATCTGGTCGTCTTCGTCACCGCATTTTTGGCCTGGATCATCTACAACCTGATCCACAGCCGTTTGGGCAGAGCGTTTATCGCGATCCGTGAAAGCGAGATCGCAGCCGAGGTCATGGGCATCAACGTTCCCTTGTACAAGGCGTTCATGTTTGCCCTCAGCGCTTTCTTCACCGGCTTGGCCGGCGGACTCTACGTCTTCATGGTCGGCTTTATCAGTCCGAACGACTTCACCCTGACGACGTCGTTTTTGATCCTGGCGATGATTGTCGTCGGCGGCCTTGCTTCTTTGCCGGGATCGATCCTCGGTGCGGCGCTGCTGACGCTTTTGCCGTACATGACCGATAGGTGGATCGGTGTCACCAATGCAGTCATTGGCCTTGCGATGGGGGCGATCATCCTGTTTTTGCCGCATGGGCTGGCCTCGCTGTGGAAGCGGCGGAGAAGGCAGGCACAAGCGGCGCAAACCGGAGAGGAAGGCGAGGTGAGCCCATTTGTTAACATTTGAGAACGTGACCCTTGCCTTCGGCGGCTTGACGGCGATCAACCAGCTTTCATTTACGGTGCGGGAAGGGCAGATTTACTCGCTGATCGGCCCCAACGGAGCGGGCAAAACGACCACGTTTAACTGCATCAATCGACTGTACACTCCCCATTTTGGGCACATCCGTTTTCAAGGGGAGGACATCGGCGGATACAAGCCGTACCAGATCATTTCCCTGGGAATCGCCCGCAGCTTTCAAAACGTCGAACTGTTCTCGAAAATGTCCGTGATCGACAACCTGTTGACCGGCCTGCATCCCGCGATCAAGCAAAATCCGTTTGCGATCGCGTTTCGCCTGCCGTCGTTTCGCAAATCGGAAAGAGCGGCCCGGAACCGGGCGGAGGAAGTCTTGGAGCTGCTCGGCCTGTCGCAGATGGCCGGTGAAGAGGTGAGGAATCTTCCTTTTGGCTATCAAAAAATGGTGGATATCGGCAGGGCGCTGATGACCAAGCCCAAACTGCTGCTGCTGGATGAGCCGGTTGCCGGGATGAATCCGACAGAAACGGAACACCTGGGTGGGCTGATCAGGCGGCTTAGGGAGGAGATGGGGATTACCGTTCTCTTGATCGAACACGATATGTCGCTGGTGATGAATATATCCGACTACATTACGGTGATGAACTTCGGGAGAAAGATTGCCGAGGGCTTGCCCCATGAGGTCCAGCAGAACCAGGAAGTGATCGAGGCGTACTTGGGGGAGGTGGAGACTGGTGCTGGCCATTGAAAACCTGTCTGTCCATTATGGATATGTGCATGCCCTGCGCGGCGTTTCGCTCCGGGTAAAGCCGGGGAGCATCGTGGCTCTCCTGGGGGCAAACGGGGCGGGGAAATCGACGACCTTGCGAGCGATATCAAGACAGGTGCAGCCGAAGGAAGGGGCGATTCAGTTTGCCGGGGAATCGCTCTTGCAGCAAAGCGCCAGCGATGTCGTGAAAAAGGGGATCATCCACTGCCCGGAGAACAGGCGGATTTTCCCCAAGTTCACCGTCGAGGAAAACCTGCAGATTGGCGCTTACACCCGCCGCGACGAGATGGTCAAAGCAGATTTTGAAAAGGTGTTCCGCTATTTTCCCCGGCTGAAAGAGCGGCGGAGCCAAATAGCGGGAACGTTGAGCGGCGGAGAACAGCAGATGCTCGCCATCGGCCGTTCGCTGATGGCAAAACCGCAGCTGCTGCTGCTGGACGAACCCTCGCTCGGCCTCGCTCCCAATATTGTGCGGGACATCTTCGGCATCATCAAGCAGATCAACGACGAGGGCACTGCCATCCTCCTGGTGGAGCAGAACGCCCATAAAGCGTTGGAAATATCCGATTACGCCTACGTGCTGGAAAACGGGCGAATCGAGCTGGAAGGGAGCAGTGATCAACTGAAGCAGAGCGAACAGATCAAGCGGCTTTATCTGGGAGGGTGATGATCGGGATTTCCCCATTCAGCAACGGTCCAATATGAGGAGGGTTCTCATGAAAAAAAGCAGAATGTTTCGGTTTCGAACGATGCTGGCCGCTTCCCTGTTGGCAATCGGATTGGCCGGGTGCGGCACGAGCGGAACATCGCCGACTTCCGGCGATGGCAAGTATGCCCAAGGGGTGACAGACAGCGAGATTCTGATCGGCCACTTTGGTCCGCAGACCGGGTTTGCCGCCAACTACGACACCATCCGGCAGGGGATTCAGTCATACGTCAACCTGGTGAATGCGCAGGGCGGTGTAAACGGCCGGAAGTTGAAGCTGATCGCCTACGACAACGAATACCAGCCGAGCAAAACCGTGCCGGTGGCGACCAAACTGGTGCAGGAAGACAAAGTGTTTGCCATCGTGGCGACGACCTGCACGCCCTGCCACCAGGCGGCGGAATCGCTGTTCTCGGAAATCCCGATGGTCGGGCCGTCTCCGGCATCCACCAGCGCCTTTCTTGAGCCGATCCGCAAGAACTGGTTCGGCGCGCAGATGAACTACAAGATCGAAGGGCAGTTCTTCGTCGACTACGCCGTCAGGAAAATGGGCGCCAAGCGAATCGCGATCATCTACGAGAATGACGACTACGGAAAAGAAGGACTGAACGGGGCCAGAGAGTATGCGCAGGCGCTGGGCGGAGTAGAAATCGCCGGGGAGCTTCCCTACAACGTGCAGGATGTCGACTTCAGCTCGCACGCCCAGAAGCTCAAGCAGCTAAGTCCCGATGTCATCATCATGACAGGCGTGCAGAAGCCGGCCGCCGCGCTGCGAACCCAGCTGGCCAAAATCGACGCCACCAATATTCCGCTGATGGTCACCTACGCCATCGGGATGGACCAGAAGGTGATGTTCGACCTGGCGGGGGAAAGCTGGAACGGTGTCTATTCGACGCTGTCCATGCCCACCATCGACGAGACAGACAATCCCAAGCTGAAGGAATTCCTCGATCAGTTTACAAAGGATTTCCCGAACTCCAGCCCGAACGGCAGCGCCCAGGCGGGATGGGCGGCGGCGCAAATTCTCGTGGAAGGGATCAAACGCAGCGGCGACAACCTCACCTGGGACAACTTCATCGCCCAGATGGAGACGTTGAAGGATTGGGACGGTTCTCTGTACCACGACGTGTTCTACACGCCCGATACACGCTACGGACAGACGACGCTGTTCTTGACCCAGGCAAAAGACGGGAAGCTGGAGAAGGTAGAAGGGCCCGTCAAGTACGATCCCGGTACCAAGACCTTTATTTACGGGAAGTGAGGAGGGAAGGCTGTGGCCGAGCCGGTGTGGTTTCCATCAGCGGAGACCCTGCAAAGATCGCGGTTGTATCGCTGGATGACGCAGCAGGGGTTCCAGGATTACGATCAATTGTACCAGGCGTCGATTGGCGACATCGCCTGGTTTTGGGGAGAAGCGGAGAAAGCGGTCGGGACGGAATGGTTTGAGCCGTACACGCAGACGCTCGACCTCTCCCGCGGGATGAAGTGGCCCGAGTGGTTTGCCGGCGGCAAGCTGAACGCCGTCCACAACGCGCTGGACAAATGGCTGCGCGATCCCGCGTCCGCCGGGCGGCTGGCGCTCGTCTGGGAGCGGGAAGACGGGGCGGTGGAGAAGTACACCTACCGGGAGTTGGCCGCGCGGGTAAACCGCGTGGCCGACGGACTAAAGCGCCAGGGAGTCCGGCGGGGAGACCGGATCGGCATCTACCTGCCGATGATTCCCGAAACGGTCGTGGCCGTACTTGCCATCGCCAAGATCGGCGCCGTATTTACCGCGGCATATTCGGGGTTCGGCGCCGATCCCATCGCCAAGCGGCTGGCCAGCGCTCAGGCGAAGATGCTAATCACGGCAGACGGGCAGCTTCGCCGCGGCAAGTTCATTCCAATGAAAGAAGCGGCAGACCAGGCGGCAGAGCTGGCCGGCTGTGTGGAAAAGGTCGTGGTGGTTCGCCGCCACGACAGGAAAACATCCTGGCGCCCGGACAGGGACGTAGACTGGGCCGAATTGGAGACAGGCGCCGGGGAGGCGCCGACAGAGCGGATGGGCAGCATGGACCCGTTCGTGATCATCTACACATCGGGCACTACCGGGCGGCCCAAGGGAACCGTCCACACGCACGGCAGCTTCGCCATCCGGGCGGCTTTTGAGATCGGGTACAATCTCGACCTGCATCCCGGCGAAACGCTCTTTTGGCTCACGGACATGGGCTGGGTGATGGGGCCGATCGTCGTATTCGGTGCGCTGGCAAATGGCGGGGCCGTCATGCTCTATGAAGGCGCTCCGGACTATCCCCGCCCCGACCGGCTGTGGGCGGCGTTGGAGAAGCATCGGGTCTCGCTTTTGGGCATTGCCCCCACGCTGATCCGCTCCATCATGCAGTACGGGGAGGAGTTGCCCGGCCGTTTCGACCTGTCCAGCTTGCAGGGGATCGCTTCGACGGGCGAGCCGTGGGATCCGCGGGCCTGGATGTGGCTGTTCGAAAAAGTGGGCCGCAGCAAGGTGCC
Source organism: Brevibacillus massiliensis (assembly GCF_000311785.1). GTDB lineage: Bacteria > Bacillota > Bacilli > Brevibacillales > Brevibacillaceae > Brevibacillus_C > Brevibacillus_C massiliensis. The sequence goes on along the minus strand of NZ_HE978546.1, from coordinate 67,513 downwards.
CATCCTGAACATCTCCGGCGGCACGGAGATTGGCGGAGGCATTGTGAGCAACACTCTCTTGAAGCCAATCGCCCCCGGCGGGTTTAACTCCGCTCTGCTCGGCATGGATGCCGATGTCTACGACCCGCAGAAGCGTCCGGTCAGGGGAGCTGCCGGTGAACTGGTCATCAGGCAGCCCTGGCTGGGCATGACGCACGGGTTTTGGCAGGAGCCCGAACGCTACGAAAACACTTACTGGACGGTGTGGGACGACACGTGGATTCACGGCGATGCCGTGCTGCGGGACGCCGATGATTTTTGGACCATCATCGGACGCTCCGATGATACGCTGAATGTGGCGGGCAAGCGGATGGGGCCTGCAGAGATCGAATTGATTCTGGTGGACCACCCCGCCGTGATGGAAGCGGGCGTCATCGGCGTCCCGGATGAGCTGAAAGGCGAAGTGCCCGTCTGTTTTGTCGTCTTGAACGAAGGGCAGGATCCCGGCGGAAAGCTGCACAACGAGCTGATGCAGATGGTGACAGACCGGCTGGGGAAATCGCTTCGGCCCAAAGAGCTGCACTTTGTCACAGAACTGCCGAAGACGCGCAGCGCCAAAATCATGCGCCGGGCCATCCGCGCCGCTTACCTGAATCAGGACCCCGGTGATCTGAGCTCTCTGGACAATCCGGAGTCGATCGGGAATATTCGGGCAAAGTAGCGGCAGAGAGAGGAAGTAAACGATAAGTATTTAGCACACAAATTATTTGTGCACAAATAATTTGTGTGCTATTATTTTTAGCGAAATCATTTTTCCAAAATACAGGAGGTATTCATGGAAAAAATTGAGGATTGTTTGTGTTTTTTGTTAGGCAAGTCCTTTCATAAAGTTTCCCATCTCGGAAAAGAGAAATTAAGCCATTTTGGAGTTACCCCTGTACAGTTTACCTTGTTGCATTTGCTGTGGGAGAAAGACGGACAAAAAGGGACTGAGCTGGCGAAACGCCTGCAATTGGACGGCGCGACGATGACGGGAGTGCTGGATCGATTGGTACAAAATGGGCTGGTAGAACGGCGTCCTGACCCCGGGGATCGACGAATTAACTTGATTTACCTGACTTCAAAAGGGAGGGAATTGCAAATTCCGTTAAATCAGATCATGGATGAGGTAAATGCAGCGGCCATGTCTGATTTTAACGAAGAAGAGGTAAGGTTGTTTAAAAAAATGCTGACAAAATTGGGCTTGAACCAAGAAGGATATGGTGGACAGTCAACATGAAAAGAAACATTCACTACGCTTGGGTGATCTTGGTTGTCATATTTTTCACGTTAGTAGCGGTGCAGGGAGTCCGCCTGTCATTTGGCGCCTTTATTGAGCCGTGGGAAAAGGAGTTTGCAGCAGACCGAGGGACCATTTCGCTTATTTCTACCGTAAGCTTCATCGTCTATGGACTCTCTCAGCCGTTTATCGGCAGACTCATCGACAGATTTGGGGTTCGAATGATTTTGTCGGTCAGCGCGCTGCTGGTGGGCGTGAGTCTCCTCTTAAGCTACCCGGCAACCGCTCTGTGGCAAATGTTTGTATTATACGGAATCGTCATCTCTTTTGGCGTTGGCGGAGCATCAAACGTAGCGGCAACTGTCGCGGTAACAAACTGGTTTCACGAAAAACGGGGCCTGGCTTTTGGCATTATGGAGGCCGGCTTTGGGGCAGGGCAGTTGATCCTGGTTCCCGCTTCCCTGTTTTTCATTCATTCGTTTGATTGGCAATGGACGGTTATTGTCTTGGGGTTGTTTTTACTGATTGCGGTGTTTCCCACTGCGTGGCTGCTTTTGCGAAATCGTCCCGCTGAAAAGAATTTACAGCCGATTGGCGGTTACCGAGAGGAGGAGCAGCCCCAAGAAAAACACCAGCAGCCGCAAAAGCCGTCTGATTGGAGTGTTGTCCGGACACGGCAGTTTTGGTTTCTCGTATTGCCGTTTTTTATCTGCGGATACACAACGACCGGATTAATGGATACCCACCTGATTCCCTTTGCCCAGTTGTGCGGATTTCCCACTGCCGTAACAGGTACAGCGGTTAGCCTCTTGGCTGCCTTTAACATTTTGGGCACTTTGCTGTCAGGCTATGTCGCAGACCGCTGGAGCAGCAGAAAATTTCTCGCTTGTTTGTACGCCTGCCGGGCAGCGACAATTATCGTCCTGGCGGTATGTGTAAGCAATGTCGACTTTCTGGGCTTTTTCGTAAACCATCCATCTCTGCTGCTGATCTTTGCCATTTCGTTCGGCATGGTTGACTTTGCTACGGTAGCCCCGACACAAATGTTGGCAACCCAGTATTTCAAACAGGGGTCAGTCGGTTTGATTTTGGGGTGGCTGTTTTTCAGCCACCAGATCGGCTCCGCATTGGGAGCTTACTTTCCGGGACTGCTGTACAACGCGACGGGCGACTACAATCTGGCTTTTTACTCTGCGTTTCTCTTGCTGGCAGGAGCGTCTGTACTCAATCTCTTCCTTCCCGAACCCCGCAAAGTTGCCCAAACCAGGCCGTCGGTTTCACCCAGTGAAGCGTGATTCCACCAAAAAAATGCCGGTAGCGGGTTGCAATTGCTTCTCTTCACATACTAAACTATATCTTCGGACACAGCTTGGTTTTTGACGCGAGTGTTTTCAAAGGAGGGGTGTGAATGTCAACTGCTGCGGCCGGCTACCTGATCTTTTGCGTGTTTGGTGCTGTGCTTCTTTTCATTGCGTGGTTTCTCAACAAGAGGTTTCCCCTCGACAGCGTCGACGAATTGGTGGCGGCGGGGAGACGGGTTCCATTTGGGATTATATCGGCGAGCGTATTTACTGCCTGGGTCTGGACAGGAACGATCATGGGCGCGTCCGAGGCGGGCATCTGGTTCGGCGTCAGCGGCGGATTCAACTACGGCTGGGGGGCAATCGTTCCGTTTGTCATCTTTATTCCCGTCGCGCTTCGCTTAAGGAAAGTGATGCCGCGGACGACCACTTTTATCGAATTTATCCGCGAGCGTTTTGGAGAGCGGCTGGCCAATCTGTTTTTTGCCTTTGGCGTTGCCCTCGTCCTGTACGTCTGTGTCATGCAGTCGGTGGGCATCGCTTACGCCTTTCAATACGCCTTCGGGATGAACTACAAGCTGGTCGCGTTCGTCTCGGCGGTCCTGTTTGCCGGCTATATCGCTGTTGCCGGCCTTCGCGGCTCGATTTTTAATTCCGTCTTTCAATTCCTCGTCATTATGCTTGTGGTATTTATCACTGTTCCGCTGTTGATCAGGGAAATCGGCCTGGAGAACATGTACAACGGGCTGCTTGATGCACAGAGCAACCCGGCCAATCCCAACTACAACCCGGAGGCGCTGAACTTCTTTGGCGCCGCCGGATTGCGCTACGGGTTTTCCGCCGTGGTCGTGGCGATGGGGCAGGTGCTGCTGAGCCAGGGGTACTACTCGACAGCAGCCTCAGCGGCCAATTCCCGCAGCTTGATGTGGGCGTATCTGGTCGGCACGATCCTGGCCTGGCTGCCCATCCCGATCATCTTCGGAAATGTTGTGGGCGGCGGCGTGTTCGCCCTTCGCGTGACACCCGAAGAACTGGCTGTCTCGACTGGTGCGGCGCCGTATATTTTCAGCCACTTCCTCGGCAGCTACGGAGCGGCTGCGTTTGTCATCCTGATCTTCATGGCGGGCTTGACTACGGGCGGCAACGGCCTGGCCGGCGTCCAGGCGATGTTTACGATCGATTTTTACAAAAAATATATCAACCGGCAGGCGGAAGAGAAGGAGCAGACGAGGTTCGGCAAAAGGGTTACCCTGCTGGCGGGCATCATCATCGGGCTGTGTGCCATGCTGCTCGACGGGGTCTCCTTGTTAAAGCTCGATATCTTCAGCGGGATCTTGTTCGCCGCTCCGACCGCAGCCCTGATCATCGGCCTTTGGTCGCCAAGGCTGCACACCCGGGCAGCGTTTGCGTCCATTTTTCTCGGATTGGCGGCTGGTTTGGCTGCTTACTTTGCCATTTCCGATGACGACATCAACTGGTTTGTCGGCAATATGCTGTCGCTGGGCGTGCCGTTTCTGCTGATCCTGCTGTCGCTGCCGTTTTCCACGAGCAGATTCGACTTTGGGAAGCTGAAGCGCTATCAGCCTGAGCACCGGGTCAAGATGTAGGGGGGAGAAGCATGTCGCTGTCGATGTATGTGTTTTACAACTGGCTGGTCTTTCTCTGGGGCGGTGCCGGCATGCTGTTCATTGCGGTGGTATCCATTCGGGAAATCATCGGGCAGCTTGGCATGCGCAGGAACAGGACGGGTCAAGAGGAGTAACAGGGCAGGCATAAAGGATGTCCCGAACGGATCGGTCAATCCGCTTGGGACGTCCTTTTTTGTCGAAATCAACCGTTTACAAAATAATCGTAATATTGTAATATCGAAACACGGAACGTTGTCTACAATTAACAATCTAACAACTTACACCGCAACAACAATTTTTGTTTCGTCAGGAAAGAGTGATGGATTTGAAACATAGCATTGCCAAATCCTCCATGAGGTACCGTATCGCCAATGAGATTCGGAGGTTGATTTTTCAGGGGAATTTGCGTCCAGGCGACAAACTCACGGAAACCCAGCTTGCAAGCGATCTGGGGGTGAGCCGGGGGCCGATCCGGGAGGCCATTCAACAGCTTGAAATGGAAGGCTACGTCATATCGACCCCGTACAAGGAGACAAAAGTGGCCGCCATATCGGAGGAAGAAGTCGTCGAACTGCTGATTCCGATGCGAAGGAACATGGAGACGCATGCGCTGAAAAAGGGGCTTCATTTATGGAATGAGCAAACGTTTGACACACTCGCCAGCATCATCCAGGAGATGAAAAAGGGGGTTATCCTGCAGGAACTGTATATGATCGTTGAACTGGATCTTCAATTCCACCAGGTGATGATTGAGTCATCAGGGATGGAGAGCATCACCACGGTCTGGGAGACGATCATGAATCGCATCCGTCTGCACTACGCCTACCAGCACTTGGAGCAGAAAAATCCCGACCAGTACTTGGCCGAGTTCGTCGAGCCGCATGAGAAGCTGCTGCAAGTCTGCCGAACGGGTGATCTGAACAAAGCGATCCAAGCGCTTAAGGAGCATATTGATTTAATGATATGTCCATGACGGTTTACGACTGAAATGTTGCAAACGATTTCAAACATCCGATAAAAAAAACAGGCTGCACCAATGACGAGGGACTGGGGTCGAGGACAATGGTTTACGTGTTGATGGGTCTCATTCAAATTACGTACGTTTCGCTTAATTCCTTTCGGGTAGTACTGATGATCAAGGGCCGGAAGCTACTGGCTGCCATGATCGGCACGATTGAAATTCTGGTGTACATCTACGGGCTTGCCCTTGTGCTGAACAACCTCGAATCGTTTTGGGGCATTATTATCTACAGCGCATCTTACGGGATCGGAATTTTGCTGGGAACCTATATTGAACAAAAAATCGCCTTGGGGTACATCGGACTGCAGATCATCACTGACAACGAGCTTGAATTGGAGCAAAAGCTGCGGGACAGAGGATACGGAGTGACCACCTGGATGGGGCAAGGCGCAAGCGGTTACAGGAAGGTCTACCTGGTCATCGCAAAGCGCAAAGAATACGCCGATCTGCTGTCGTCGATCAAACAGACAGATGCCAAGGCCTTCATTATCTCTTATGACATCACACATTCTGTCGGGGGCTTCTGGCGGGGCAGGATTAATCGTGCTTGAGGCGAATGCCGTGCATCCCAGTGCCTCCATGACCTCGGATACGATTGCGGCCCACCATGACGGCGTCATCCCGTATTACGAAAAACTGGCGGCGGCTGTTCATCCTTATGGGACCAAGATGTTCGAACCCTATAAGCAAAGGCGGGATGGGACGACCCTGATGTAGAAAGGGCCGTCTTCTTTTTTGCGGGGAGGAATCCAAAGGAATTTGGCGAATGATGGAATGCGGAAATGAATCACACATATATTTAGATCATTCCAGGCAGTTCATAGGAATCAGGGGGGATTTTCGTGAAAAAGGGATTCCGTACGTCAGCAAGGAAATGGCTGGGCGCCATCAGTGCCAGCTGTCTGTTGGTCATCATGACCGCCTGCGGAGCGGGACAGGAGGCGAAGCCGGCTGATGGCAGCGCTCCGGCACCGCAGAACGAACAGCCGAAGACAGAAGCGCCAAAGCCGCCCGAGAAGCAAAAGCTGGTCATTTACACGGCACGGGACAAGAATATTTTTGAAATTGTTCAGCCCTCGTTTCAAGAGAAGTATCCCGATATCGAAGTCGAGTTTTACACCATGGGGGCGCAGCAGATCCTGGAGCGGATCCGCGCCGAGAAGGCCAACCCGCAGGCCGATTTTTGGTGGGGCGGGACGCAATCGGCGTTCAGCGCAGCAGTAAATGAGGGCTTGCTGGAGAGTTATAAACCCAGTTTCGCCGACAAGGTGCCGGATGAGTACAAGGACCCGGGCGACTTTTGGTACGGTGAAATGCTTCTGCCGGAGGTCATCATGTACAATCCGCAGGCGATCAAGAAAGAGGATGCGCCAAAAGATTGGGACGACCTGCTCGATCCCAAATACAAGGACAAGATCGTGATTCGCGGCGTCCTGGTCTCTGGGACGATGCGGACGATCTATTCCGCGATGATCTACCGCCAAGGGGCGGACACGCCGGAAAAAGGCTATGAATGGCTGAAAAAACTGGACGCCAACACCAAGGAATACACCCAGGACCCGACCAACCTGTACCTGAAGCTGGATCGCCAGGAAGGCGCGATATCCCTGTGGAATCTGCAGGACGTGCTGCTGCAGAGCAAGCAGAACAACCATCCCTTTGACTTCATCTATCCGGCCAGCGGCGCTCCGATCCTCGTCGACGGCGTCGGCATCGTCAAAGGCGCCAAAAACATGGATGCGGCCAAGAAGTTTTACGAGCATCTGTTCAGCGAAGAGGTGGCGTTAAAGCTGGCGAATGAGCGCTACCAGATCCCGACACGCACGGACATCAATAAAGACAGCTTGCCGGACTGGATGAAGGATATGGAGCTGAAGCCGCTCGACCTCGACTGGGACGTGATGGCGGAGAAAGAAAAAGACTGGATGCAGTACTGGGACGAAAACATTAAGGGAAAAGGGAAAAAATAACGTGTTCGGCCGGAGACACTGCCATTCTCCGGCCAATTTTCGTCTCTCTGATTCCAGGCGGAAATCTTTACAAGCTGGTAAATCATATGAGAGAATACATTCAAGACTAAATATTCGGAATTTTGAAATTTATAAAGAATACATGAGGAAAAAAGGAGGTGGCGTAGATGATGATTCTTGGGTTTTTTCTCCTGCTTCTCGTCTTGGCGGCAGCCGTTGCAATCGGTTACAAGGCGAACCAATCCGTGCGAAATTTTGATGAGCGCAGCCATGAGAGCTTTATCGGTCACAAGGCGAAGAAGTGAACCATGCCATAGGGGGGGAAGATCATGGACCATCAAAACAAGCAAAGACAACTGCAGGAAGATAAAAAGTACCTGAACCAATTTGGCTACGCCCAGGAACTGCTGCGCGACATGGGCGGGTTTTCAAACTTTGCGATCTCGTTTTCGATTATATCCATTTTAACGGGCGCTGTTTCGCTTTACACCCACGGTCTGTACTACGGCGGACCGGGCATGATGGGGCTGGGGTGGCCAATCGTTTCGTTTTTTGTCCTGCTGATCGCGGCTTCGATGGCGGAGTTGACGTCGGCGATCCCCACGGCAGGAGCGCTGTACCACTGGGCGGCGATTCTCGCCAACAAGCGCTGGGGCTGGTACACGGCGTGGATCAACCTGATCGGACAGGTCGGGATCGTGGCGGGGATCGATTATTCGTTTGCGCTGTTCGCCGATCCGCTGCTGGCCGGGTCGTTCGGGTACACCTCGACCGAGACGACCACTCTGATCGTATTTGCCGTCACCCTGCTGCTGCACGGCATCCTCAATCACATCGGGATTCGCGTGGTCGCCCGGCTCAACGATTTCTCCGCCTGGTATCACATCGGCGTGGTTGTGATCCTCGTGGTCAGCCTGGCCTTCTTTACCAAGGACAGCCTGCAGCCGGTGGAGTACCTGTTCCAGGTCGGGCAGACGTTCTCCGACAAACCGTACATGATTGCGTTTCTGATCGGACTCTTGCAGGCGCAGTGGACGTACACCGGATACGACGCTTCGGCCCACACGATCGAAGAGACTGTCCATCCGCGGGTGCGGGCACCCTGGGGGATTTTCAGTTCCGTGGCCTTTTCGTTCATCTTCGGGTTCCTCATGCTGTCCGTGGTGACGCTGTCGATCAAGGACGCAGCCGCTGCCGCCACGTCTGACAACGCCTACATCTACATCATCACCCAGGCGCTGGGCGGGACGTTTGGCGGGGTCGTGCTCTGGCTGGTGACGTTTGCCATGTGGTTTTGCGGGCTGTCCTCCATCACTTCGTTTTCCCGGATGATGTACGCGTTCTCCCGCGACAAAGGCATGCCCTGGAGCCGTCAGTGGGCGGAAATCTCGAAAAAATACCGCACCCCGGCAAAAGCGATCTGGCTGGTTGTGATCCTTTCTTTTGCCCTGGCATTGGTCGACTACATCATCAAGACGGTCAATCCGAACACCGCCTATACCACGATCGCCTTCCTGACGGCGGTCAGCGTGGTCGGACTGTATGTCGCCTACGGCATCCCGATTTACTTGAAGCTGCGGGCCGAAGCGAAGGGAACTTTCCAGGCCAAACACCTCGGGCCGTGGAATTTGGGCAGGTGGAGCAAGCCGATCAATGTGCTCAGCCTGATCTGGATCGGCTTTATCTCGATCATGATGATCATTCCGCCAAACGAAAACGCAGCGTACGCTTTGGCCGCCATGTTCGCGATCCTGCTGATCATGGATTTCGCCTACTACAAAAACAACTTTGAAGGCCCGGAAGCAGCGCTGAACACTTCTTTGGAAGATATCCTGAAAAAGGAGGAAAGGTATTCCGCACAGGACAATACGCACTCAGTCTAACAGCCCGGTTCGCTGACTGAACCGGCCTGGCAGCGGCGGCCTGGATCGGCTCTCGCAGATCGAGAGCGGCTCAGGCGCCTTCTTTTCCAATAAGCTGGACAAGGCCAAGGAGGGATCCCCAAGTGAAGTTGTCGTGTATGGTGAGAGGGCAGCACTACGCCTTTTCCTCGATCAAAGAGGTGATGGCGAAAGCGAGCGAGGAAAAGTCCGGCGACCGGTTGAATAAAATCGCCGCCGCCTCCGCGCTCGAACGGATGGCGGCCAAGGTGGTTTTGAGCGAGCTGCAGTTAAAGGACATCTACGAAAACCCGCTGATTCCGTATGAGACAGACGAGGTGACACGGATCATTTACGACGACTTGAACCTGTTTATCTACAACGAAATCAAGGGGTGGACAGTAGGGGAGCTCAGGGAGTACATCCTCTCCCACAAGACGGGACTTTCCCAGCTGTCCCGCATCAGCCGTGGATTGACCAGCGAGATGATCTCCGCGGTCGCGAAGTTGATGTCCAGTCTCGATCTCGTCATCGCCTCCCAAAAAATCCGCAACCAGGCGTATTGCAACACCCTCATCGGGGAGCCGGGCAGGCTGGCGTTCCGGATTCAGCCCAACCACCCCACCGATGATCCCGAAGGCATTCTGGCTTCGATCAAGGAAGGGCTGTCCTACGGATCAGGGGATGCCGTGATCGGGATCAACCCCAACAACGATTCGGTGGAGAGCGTATCCCGGCTGCTCCACATGAGCCACGACTTCATCAGCAAGTGGAACATCCCGACGCAAAACTGCGTCCTGGCGCATATCACCACACAGATGAAAGCACTGCAAAACGGGGCTCCGATCGCCCTGATGTTCCAGAGTCTGGCGGGGACCCAGCAGGCAAACGAAGCGTTCGGAATTTCCCGGGCGATCCTCGATGAGGGGATGGAGATGATGCGGCAGATGGGGACTTCCACAGGGCCGAACGTCATGTACTTCGAGACGGGACAAGGCTCGGAGGTTTCCCTCGACGCCGATCTGGGCGTCGACATGCAGACGCTGGAGGCGAGGACATACGGTTACGCGAAACATTGGCAGCCGTTCATGGTCAATAACGTGTCCGGGTTCATCGGCCCGGAGACGCTTTACGACGGCCGCCAGGTGATCCGGGCCGACTTGGAGGATCTGTTCATGGGGAAACTGCACGGCCTGCCGATGGGGATCGCCCCTACCTACACCAACCACATGTACGCCGACCAGAACGACCAGGAAATCGCCGGCATCCTGACGACGGTAGCCGGAGCCAACTTTTACATGGGACTGCCGGGCGGCGACGATGTCATGCTCAGCTATCAGGACACCAGCTACCACGATGACGCCAGTTTGCGGGAGATGCTCGGATTGCGGCCGCTGCGAGAGTTCGAAAAGTGGCTGGAGCGGATGGGGATTATGCAGGACGGCCGGTTGACGGAGCAGGCCGGGGATTTGTCGATATTTGATTAGGACTGTAAGGCGGAGGTGAGGCGTGATGTCCCAGTTTGATATGGAAGCAATTGTTGAAAAAGTGCTGCAGGAGCTCTCCCGGCGAACGGAGGCAAAGCAGCCCGGGGGCGGGGAACAGACGACGGAGCCGGCAGATGCGGGAACCATCTATTTTCCCGAAGAAAAGGAGATGGGGCTGACCAATCCGCGGAATCCTCAGACCATCGAGCGGGCCAGGCAGATTACTCCCGCGCGTATCGCGATTGGCCGGGCCGGCACGCGGATGAAGACGACCAGCTATCTGCAGTTTCGAATCGACCAGGCAGCTGCCCACGATGCTGTGATGAAAGACGTGAGCGAAGATTTTCTGCGCGACCTGGGGCTGCCGGTGCTGAAGACGAGAGCGGCGGATATACAGGAGTATTTGATGAACCTGGATGTGGGCAGGAAACTGTGTGACGAATCGGTCCAATGGCTGAAAGAAAACGGCCAGAAGGGGAAAGACGTGCAGATCATCGTCTCCGACGGGCTCAGTTCATCGGCGGTCGAAGCGAATACCAAGGACCTTTTGTCCGCGCTCTTGCAGGGATTGAAGCTGAAGCATATCAGCGTCGGGCAGCCTGTGTTTATCAAGCGCGGCCGGGTCTGGGTGCAGGATGAGGTGGCAGCATTGGTCGGGTGCGAAGTGGTCGTTTCCCTGATCGGCGAGCGGCCGGGGCTGGCGACGGCGGAGAGCCTCAGCGCCTACATGATTTACCGGCCAAACGAAAACAGCGTGGAATCGGACCGGACCGTCATTTCCAACATTCACCGCGGCGGGACACCGCCGATAGAAGCCGGAGCTCATCTGGCGGATCTGATTGAAGACATCCTCAGGTTCAAAGCGAGCGGGGTCAAGTACATGCAGTTGAAAAACTCCTGACGAGCGGCGAGCGGCAGGGTTATATCGAAGGGATGGGGGGAAATACATGGCGTTGATCGGTACGATTGTGATTTACATCATCATGGCATTCGCTGTCGCCGGTGCCGTTGCGGCGATTCGCAATGACGAGGAAGGCTTGGGAAAAGAGTTTTTGCAGGGGCTGTACTCGATTGGCCCGATTTTCGTACCGGTAGCCGGAATCATGGCCTCGATTCCGTACTTGTCCAAGTTCATCTGCGCCGTCTTCGGCCCCGTCTACGGCGCGATCGGGGCCGACCCGGCGCTGGCGGCGACCACATTCATTGCGACGGACATGGGCGGATACCAGCTGGCGGAAGCCTTGGCGGCGAGTCGGGAGAGCTGGATCATGGCGATGGTCACCGGCTTCATGGCCGGCGCGACGATCGTCTTCAGCATACCGGTGGGCCTCGCCATGCTGGATAAGCGGGATCACAAGTACATGGCCCTGGGGATCATGTCGGGCATCTTGACCGTACCGGTCGGGGTGTTTATCACCAACTCCATCCTCGCTTTGACGAGTGCGGGGGTTCGCGGCCAGATCTCTACGGAAGCGGCATCGGACTATCACTTGGCTTTGGGCTTTGGCACGATCTTGTCCAATCTGACGCCGTTGATCGTGATTGTCGTGGCGATCGCGCTGGGACTTCGGTTTTTTCCCGACCAGATGATCAAAGGCTTCATGTGGTTCGGGCGGATGATGGATGCCGGCCTCAAGCTGGTATTGGTCTTTTCCATCGTGGAGTACTTCACCGGGGCTTTTTCGGCGCTTTTCGGCGGCTGGGGCTTCGATCCGATCATCGCCGATCAGGCGGATCAATTCCGCGCGCTGGAGACGGCGGGCTACATCGGCGTGATGCTGGCCGGGGCTTTCCCGATGGTGTATACGATCAAGAAATACCTGGCGGGACCGCTGGCCGTCGTCGGAAATAAAGTAGGCCTGAGCGGAGTCGGCAGCGCGGGCATCCTGGCCACTGTCGCCAACATCCTGGCGATGTACCGCCTGATCAGAGACATGCGCCCGAAGGATAAAGTGCTGAATATCGCCTTCGCCGTCTGTGCCGCCTTTCTGTTCGGTGATCATCTGGCCTTTTCCGCCAACTTCCAGCCGACAATCATCCTGCCGCTGATGATCGGCAAAGTGGCGGGCGGCGCTCTGGCAATCGCCCTGGCGTACTGGATATCCGTTCCGAAGGCGCTGGAGTTGGAAAAACAGGACCGGGCAAGCGGCGTGATCGGCGCACGCGAGTACCTGTCGGAGCGGGACACGGACGTAAAAACAAGCGTGAATGGGTAGAACGGAAATACGGTTATCCCGGGCAGGACTTTGCCTGGGATAGCCGTTTTGCTTAAAATAGCTCGATCTCCTCTCCGGTGGTGATGTCGATCACTTTGACCGGATTCCCGGGTGTTTGAATCGTGCTGCGATCCTCCTGCCTGATACATTTCGCGGGATCGTTTTCCGCCAAGTAGCGGTGGGCGGCTTTTGTCACCTGTCTGAAGCGCTCGTTCCACTCCATCAGCGTATCCTCTTCGGCGACCAACGCGTTTTTGCTTTTGGCAAAGGGATCGCTGGGGTCGATTTCACCCTGTGTGCCTTTATCGATGGCGGCGAACGCGAAGCCCTTTTCGAGCACGTAATCGCTGAACAAGAGATCAGTAGAGGTTTCATTGCGCGTGCCGGGAATTCCCGCTACAACCAATTTTCCGTTCCAATCGTCGGGTACGCGGATGACAAATTTGGCGTCTTCAAACATGCCGTTTACCTGGGTGCCCGTTATTTCTGCCGGTGTGTACATGTGATGCCAGCCTGTTCGCTCTTCCTTATCCCCCCAGGCCGTCGGGGCCAAGCCAAGGTTGCCGTACTGGATTGCGCTTTCGTACTGGACGGGGTTTTTGGTTGTCAGCCAATTCCCGTTTTTGCCGTCAAACTTGGTCACGGTGACGCTGTGCGCTCCGGGAATCACCGGTGAATAAGCCGCTTGGGCTGCACCGGGCAGAACCATGGGACATGCCAGAGTCAACCCCAGCAGTGCCTGAAAAACAGCAGAAACCCTGTTCCGTTTCATCCTTCCCCTCCTTAAATTTTTTGCTTCGGTGAGTTGCAAGTCATGTACCAGTGCGGCATGATCTGCCGTTTAGCCGTGAACAAGGACAGTGTGTCTCATGACAGATACATTCGCAGACAACATTGCAGCGACATGTCTCTTTTATGAGACATCGGTCGGGAAGGAAATCACCAGGTTTTCCATCGCCAAACGGCATCTGGCACGTTTTTTGCTATCTATGGCATATATTCGTGGTGCACGACTGGAAACCCGATTGATTTCACCAATCGCGACGGAGGGATGATCGTTGAACAGGATGCTGACGGATCGAACAGCTTTTATTACGGGGGCTGCCAGCGGGATCGGGCTGCAGATCGCCAAGGAGATGGGAGAAGCGGGGGCAAAGGTGGTCCTGTCGGATAAAAACCGGGAAGCCTTGTCTGAGGCAGCGGAGCACCTGAGAGCGGACGGCTTGCAGGTGCTTGCCGTCAAATGCGATGTGCTGAACGAACAGGAGATACAGGAGTGCTTGGAAGCGGCAGAAAAAGCGTACGGACGAATCGACATTCTCGTCAACAATGCCGGCATGCAGCACGTCGCCCCCATTGAGGAATTTCCCACGGAGACGTTTGAGCAAATGGTCCGGCTGATGCTGGTGGCGCCGTTTATGGCGATCAAACACGTCTTTCCCGTGATGAAACGGCAAGGCTTCGGGCGAATCATCAACATCGCCTCGATCAACGGGCTGATCGGCTTCGCCGGAAAAGCCGGTTACAACAGCGCCAAGCATGGGTTGATTGGTCTTGGCAAGGTGGCTGCCCTGGAGGGAGCTGCCCATGGCATCACGGTCAATGCTTTATGTCCCGGCTACGTCGACACGCCGTTGGTGCGAAACCAAATGAAGGATCTGGCAAAGACCAGAGAGGTTCCTGTCGAGAAGGTGTTGGAGCAGGTCATATTTCCGCTCGTTCCGCAAAAACGGCTGATCACCGTACAAGAGGTGGCCGCATATGCCGTCTTTCTCGCAAGCGAAAAGGCGGCGGGGATAACGGGGCAGGCCGTCGTGATCGACGGCGGTTATACGGCGCAGTAGCAGCCCGCCGGTGATGCCGGGCGGGCTGCCTGTTCGCTTCACCCCGCCAGGTTCCTGCGCATTAATTGCGCAACCCCTCTGGGATTGTCGTCATCGTAAACCTCCAGGGCGCGAATCACGCCCTCCTGCCTCGCTTGCGGGGTTTTGGTTTACCTTTCGAATGGTCGAGTATGCTTTTCAGTGCCTCCTCGTCTTCCACTTACCTTCACGATAAGGAAAAGAGAGTTTCGATTCAAATAATTCCGCTTTATTCTGACACTAGGATCAAGTAACATAAAGAGTACAGGCGGAGGTGGAAAATATGGGGATAACTGGTGACGTCCTGCAGAACGGTTTGACGCCGGAGACGAGACAATTGCTTGATTCGCTCAGCAATGGCGTGATGATCGTCGACAAGCGGGGAGTCATTTTGTATGTCAATCAAGCGGGCTGCGGCATGTTGGGTTTGAAACGGCATGAGGTCCTATTCCAAAACATCACCGGCATTGCGCCAGGGACGGATATCCTGCAGGTGATGAAAGAGGGAAAACCCAGCTTGGCCAATGAAGTCCGGTTTGGCGACAAAATGTTTCTGGCAAATCGCACCCCGTATGTTCTGGACGGGGAGATCGTCGGGGGAATATCCGTGTTTCAGGATATCACCGCTTACGAGCTCGCCTTTAAAAAGATGTCGGCGCAGGAGCGGGAGCTGCAGCAGTTCAGGGAATTGGTCGATCAGCTGTACGACGGCCTGGTGATGTGCGATCGCGAAGGCCGGATTACGATGATCAATCAAACCTACTGCGATTTCCTCGGGACCACCATAGAGGAAGCGATCGGCAAACACATTACAGAGGTCATCGAGAATACCCGGATGCATTTGGTCATTCAGACGGGAAAGCCGGAGTTGGGCCATTTGATGCGGCTGCGCAATCGGGATATCATCGTCAGCAGAATGCCGCTTCGCGAAGGTGATGAGATCGTCGGGGGATTGGGCAAGGTTTTATTCAGCGATTTGCGCGAGCTGCGCGGGTTGGTCGAGCGCTACAACATCATGGAGCGGAAATTGGATTACTATCGGCAGGAGCTAAAGCGTGTCATGGGAACAAAATATTCTTTCAATTCAATATTTTCAGACCACCATCTGCTTGCAGAAGCGATCGAGCTGGCGAAAAAGGTGGCAAAGACCAAGTCGTCGATCTTGATTTTGGGGGAAAGCGGCACCGGCAAAGAACTGTTTGCTCACGCGATTCATGAGGCGAGCCCGCGCGGGGAAGGGCCGTTTATCCGCGTAAACTGCGCTGCCATCCCGAAGGATTTGATCGAGGCCGAGCTGTTCGGTTACGAGGAAGGGGCGTTTACCGGCGCGAAAAAGGGAGGAAAACCGGGGAAGATCGAATTGGCCCACGGCGGCACGCTGTTTTTGGACGAAGTGGGAGACATGCCTTTGGATATGCAGGTGAAGCTGCTGCGCGTGCTGCAGGAGAGAGAGGTAGAGAGGGTGGGTGCCACCAAACCGATCAACGTAGACATCCGGGTGATCGCAGCGACGCACCGCCCTTTGGAAAAGCTGATCGCAGAGGGCAGGTTCAGACAAGACCTCTACTACCGGCTGAACGTCTTTACCATTAGCATCCCGCCGCTGAGAGTGCAGGGCCATGCCATTTTGAGCCTTGCGCATCACCTGATCTGGAAGCTGAATCAGGAGCTGTGCACAGCTGTAACGGAGCTGAGCCCGCGGGTGGAAGAGATCTTCCTCTCCCACAGTTGGCCGGGCAATGTAAGGGAGATGCACAACGTCTTGGAGAGGGCGCTGCAGTTGGCCGACTCCGGGACGCTGCAGCCCGATCACCTGCCTCCCTATCTGCAGGACCGGCAGGTGATCCTCAAAGGG
The DNA here is from genome assembly GCF_000311785.1 of Brevibacillus massiliensis. Lineage (GTDB taxonomy): Bacteria > Bacillota > Bacilli > Brevibacillales > Brevibacillaceae > Brevibacillus_C > Brevibacillus_C massiliensis. The sequence goes on along the minus strand of NZ_HE978546.1, from coordinate 51,035 downwards.
GAGGCAGTCACACTTGACCTGGAGGCCGAGTTGGCCAAAACGGAGAAGCGGGTCCTGGAGCTCGCCCTGGAAAAGTGTCAAGGAAACAAAGTGAAGGCTTCACAGGTGCTGGGCATTCACCGGGCAAGCCTGTACCGAAAGCTGGAGAGACACGGTCTGCTCTCGCTTTGAAAAAAATGTCTCATCACGGCTTCATGTCTCACCATCGAAACAGGCTATTGTCTCTTTTCTGCGACAACTAAGATCGCTGCCTGCGCTGCCTTTCCCGGCCGCAGCGGTTGGCATAGGTTTTGCTAAGTAAGAATGACAGCGATTGCAAGGTGCCTTTCGGTGAGAAGAAAAGGGGGACGATGTGAATGAAAGCAAAGTGGCTGTTATCTGCAGTTTTGTTGTGTTCAATGGGATTTGCCGGCTGCGCCCCAAAGGTGGATCAGCAGACCAGCGCTCCCGCTCCGGCCAATCCGGCATCAGAACCGGGACAGACCAGTTCAGGCGGGGATGCCGGAGAATTTAAGATTGGTCTCGCCATTTCCCTCAGCGGCGGAACAGCCAAATTCGGGGAAGCAGTCAAACGGGCTGCTGCAATGGCTGTGGATGAGTTTAACGAAGCGGGCGGAGCAAACGGTCAAAAAGCCAAATTGATCGTGTACGACGATGAAGCAAAGCCGGAAAAGTCGGTTGAAATCGTGCAGCGCCTGATCAATCAGGACAAGGTCGTCGCTTTTATCGGCCCGGCCAACAGCGGCAACGGGAAAGCCCATATCAAGTACCCGCAGGAAGCGGGTATTCCGGAGGTCATCCCTGTCGCAACGGGTACTGGAATCACCACACAGTACGCTGATCAGGAGAAAAATTACATTTTCCGGGTTGCCCCTTACGACCGGGGACAGGTTGAGACGATGCTGAAATTTATCGTCGAGGAAAAAAAGTACGCCAAGATCGGTCTTTTGCATGATACGACCGGCTACGGGCAGGGCGGTAAAGCCGATGTCGAAGACGTGCTGAAAACCAAGTACAACATGCAGCTCACCATAGCCGAATCGTTCCAGGTGAACGACACCAGCATGGAGTCCCAACTGACAAAAATGCGCGAGGCAAACGTCGATGTCGTCATCTTTTACGGCCTGGCTCCAGAGGCGGCACAATACCTGAAATCGCGTGAAAAATTAAACTATTTTCCGGTCACGGTCGCGTCGTGGGCAATGGGCGATCCGACAGTCAAAGAACTGGTTGGCGATCTCGTCAACAAAGACGTCTACATGGTGCAGTCCTTTACGGTGGACCAAAGCCCCGAAGCCGCTGCGTTCCACGAAAAAGTGAAGGCGAAGTACGGCGATGACATCTTCCCGATCGCTTCAGCCCAGGGATATGACTGCGCCAATCTCATTCTGGAAGCGGTGAAGAAAGCGGGCACCGATCCCAAAGCGATTCGCGATGCCATTGAGAATACGGACGGTTTTCGGGGGATTACGGCGATTGATGCCAAGCCGTTCACCAAAGAAAACCACGAAGCGCTAAACAGCGATAATATGTTCCTGGCAACCTATAAAGACGGTTTGATTGTGAAACCGTAACGCCGGGCAGGAAGGAGGAGGCGCGTTGCTGCAAGCAGTGGTAAGCGGATTCATTCTCGGAAGCATCTACGCAATCATAGCCCAAGGCTACTACATTACCTATGTGACGACACGGACGCTGAATTTCGGTCAGGGCGACTTTCTCATGGTCGGGGCGCTTTTGGGATTGACGTCACTGGGGGCGCTGATGACTTCTGGAATCAACGTGTTTCTCGCTTTATTGCTCACCCTGGCCGTGACCTGTCTGGTCATGGGCCTGTTGGGCTGGGGATTGGAGCGGATCGCCATACGTCCGCTGCAGAACAATTTCATATCGATTAGCTGGATCCTGAGCACGGTGGCCGTATCGATGATGTTTCGCAATCTCGCCATGCTGGTCTGGGGAAGGAACGTCATCCCGTTTCCTTCCCCGTTCGGCAGCGGAGTGCTCAGGTTTGGGGGCGTCGGCATTGCCAAACACGAGATTTTCATTGCCGTCTGTGCGCTTGTCATCATGGGCTGCCTTTTCATTTTCCTGAAAAAGTCCCTGCTCGGCAAGGCGCTGGCTGCGGTCGCATGCAACCCCGAGGCGGCAGCTTTAATGGGGATTAATCCGCGTGCGATGGCCATTCTCGCCTTTGCCCTCTCTTCGGCGCTGGCCGGCATCGGCGGCATATTGGTCGGGCCGATTACCAACACCGCTTTTTTCATGGGGGCGACGCTGGGGCTAAAGGCGTTCGCCGCGGCGATTATCGGCGGATTGGATAACCCTGTCGGCATTCTCATCGGCGGCCTGCTGCTCGGCGTGCTGGAGCAGGTGTTTGCGCTGGGCAGTTCCGCGTACAAGGACGCCAGTGCCTTTGTGCTGATCCTGATCGTGCTGATTTTTATGCCGCAAGGTCTCTTCGGGAAAAAAGTGAAGGAGAAATTTTAAGATGAAAAAGTGGGGCATTTACGCGGCTATCGGAGCAGCTTTGTATCTTTTTCCGTGGATTTTTCCCAATTCCTACTTGATTCACCTGGCCCAGGGTTTCCTGTACACCTACATCGTCGTCGTCGGTCTCAACCTGCTGGTCGGGCTCTCCGGCCAGTTGTCGCTGGGACATGCCGGATTTTTTGCCATCGGCGCATACGGCACGGCTTTGCTCAACAACGCCGGCGTTCCCTTTCTCTTCAGCCTGACCCTGGGCACGGCCATCTGTGCCGCTGCCGGCGGCATCGTCGCGATGCTCTCCCTGCGGGCGAAAGGGCCCTATTTGGCGATGGTGACAATCGCGTTCGGCATGCTGATCGAGATTATCGCCAACCGCTGGGTAGAAGTTACCGGGGGGCCGGCCGGCCTGTACCTGAATTCGCCCAGTCTGCTTGGTTTATCGCTTGGGATTGTGGAGTACTACTGGCTGATCGCGCTGATTACCCTCGTCATTACCGTTTTGGCGGACAATTTGTTCACCTCCCGCGTCGGCAGGACCTTTCAGGCGATGGGCAGCAGCGAGGTGGCTGCGGCGACGGCAGGTGTCGACGTGCGGAACTGGAAGGTGCTGGCGTTTGTGGTCAGCGCCTCGATTGCCGGGATCGGCGGTGCGCTGTTCGCTTTTCAAAATTCCTATTTCAACAGCGACTCGTTTACCTGGGACAAATCGATCCTGTTTTTGGTCGGGGTGATCGTGGGCGGCGCCGGCACGCGGCTCGGGCCCGTCATCGGCACAATCGTGATTTTCTTGCTGCCGCAGGCATTCCAGAGCTTGTACGACTACCATCTGCTGATCTTCGGCGCCATCCTGCTGGTCAGTCTGGTGCTGCTGCCGCAGGGCATCGTCGGCAGCCTGGGCCGGGTCAAAGGAAAGAGAAGGGAAGCACTACCGCTTGCCAAAGAAGCGGACGGAGCGCGAGAAGCCTTGGGGACCGAAGTGCGCTGGGCGGCAAAAAGACAGGCGACGGTCCTCGATATCCGGCAAGTGGTGATGGAATTTGACGGGTACCGCGCAGTCGACGGGGTTGATCTAACCCTGCAGGGGCCGGAAGTGCGGGGGCTGATCGGGCCGAACGGGTCGGGAAAAAGCACGATCGTCAACGTCCTGAGCGGCGTATACGTCCCGACGGCGGGGCAGATGATCTGGAACACCCGCAACGTCACCAGCTTTCCGCCCCACAAGATGGCGGAGGCCGGGATCACCCGCACCTTTCAAAACTTGCAGCTCTTTTCGGAACTAACCGTCCTGCAAAACGTGCTGGTCGGATTTCATCTGCACTATACGAGCGGTTTTTTTGCCAACCTCCTGCACACCCCCCGCTTTTGGCGGGAAGAGGAGCGGCTTCGCGAAGAGGCCATGCATTTGCTGGCTTTCGTCGGGATGGCTGAAAAGGCGAATGAAATGGCAGCCAATCTCTCCTACGGCGAACAGCGGCTCGTCGAGATCGCCCGCGCAATGGCGGTCAAGCCGCAATTGCTGATCCTGGACGAACCCGCAGCGGGGGCGAGCCAGTACGAAGTGGACAAAATCGTGAAGGTGATCCGCAATCTCAAGGAGATCGGCATCTCGATCATCCTTGTCGAACATCACATGGAGATCGTGATGAACGTCTGCGACACGATCACAGTGCTTGACTTCGGCAAGAAAATCGCGGAAGGCGATCCGGCGCATATCCAGAAACATCCGCAGGTGATCGAGGCGTACCTGGGCGGCGAGGAGGTGACAAAGCTTGTTGTCGGTGAATGAGCTGTACGTCCATTACGGCAGGGCACAGGCGCTCTGCGGCGTCAATCTGCATATCGACGAGGGCGAGATTGTGGCCCTGATCGGCCGCAACGGAGCGGGCAAAACGACGCTGCTGCGGGCGATCACCGGACTGGTCAAGATCAGTTCAGGCGAGGTCAGGTACAAGGGAGAATTGCTGAATGGCATCCAGGCCCATGACATCATGAAAAAACGGATTGGCCACGTGCCGCAGGGGAGGCAGATATTCGGCGATCAATCCGTGGAAGAAAATTTGATCCTGGGAGCATACACCAAGACCAAAAAAAATCCGGCTCTCGTAAAAGAGTGGATCGAACGCGAGTACACCCGCTTCCCCCGGTTAAAAGAGCGCAGGAAGCAGCAGGCGGGCACTCTCTCAGGAGGCGAGCAGCAGATGCTGGCTCTCTCCCGGGCGCTGATGGCCGACCCCGAATTTATCGTGCTCGATGAGCCGTCGATGGGTCTTTCGCCGCTGTTCGTCAAGCTGATCCTGGACACGGTGGCACAGCTGCGCACCGAGGGAAAGACGATCCTGCTGGTCGAACAGCTGGCAAAAGCGGCGCTTTCCATCTCGGACAGGGCTTATGTGCTCTCATCGGGCGCCGTGGAAATCACAGGCGCTTCGAGCGAGCTTTTACACGACGAGAAGATCATTCAAACCTATCTCGGCGCGTGATCTGACTGCGGGCCGGGAGGTGGCTGTCTCAAGCGGCTGGATCAGCCGTCCCGGACAGCCTTTTTTATTAAGATGTCGCCTTGCTGAATGAAATGGGGTGATAGATCCCGACGGCATCTGCCGCTGTCACGGTTAAAAATAATTGATTACGAAAATTAATCAGAATTATATATATTGATGAAATATTTGTGTTATTATTTTCCTGAAAAATGAAAAATATTGCGAAATAGTGGAGGAGCGTGTGGGGAACAAGCGAACAAATCATTCCGTTTACGATCGGGAGAACGGCGTTATCTTTGGCTCCTTGACCGGAGGCACCGACTTGATGGAGGGCATCATCGCCGAATACGCCAAGTACAATGTCGCGTCCGGCATGCTGACCGGCATCGGCTCGCTCAGCAGGGCCACGTACGTATACGGTGTGGACGGGCCGGATGGGCGGCCGGGTTACAGCGATCCGGTCACGGTAGACGGGCCGATTGAGATTCTAAATGCGACAGGCTTTCTGTGCCGAAACGATGAGCAGGCGATCGACATGCACCTGCATGGTTTATTTGTAAACAAGCAGGGACAGGTTTTTGGCGGCCACGTTTTGCCCGGGAAAAATCCGGTGCTGATTACCGTCGAATTTACGATCAAGGTAGGGAGTTCTGTCGAGGCGGTTCGTTCCTTCCATCCGGAGCTGGGATTTTCCGTCATCACCTTTAAACAGGGAGGGTAGTGGTTGGAAACATTAGGGTGTATTGCCAAAAAAACATGCAGACAATTTTCCGCTCAGACTGCCGTTGCGGAAGGGGAGCGCAGCTTTACCTATGCCGAACTGCGGGACCGCTCTTTTCGCCTGGCAAAAGCACTGCATGACAAGGGGCTGAAAAAAGGGGACCGGGTTGCGATCCTGATGTCCAACCGCATCGAACACGTAGAACTGGACATAGCGATCGCGCTGACCGGGCTTGTCAAGGTTCCGCTCAACTACCGGCTGCACGCAAAGGAGCACGAGTACATCCTGGAACACTCGGGGGCGAGCCTGCTGATCGGGGAGGACCACCTGATGCAAAACGTGGCGGGTCCCCTTCCCAGGGTAGCCGTAGGCGGAGCGTACGAGAGCTGGCTTGCCGCCTCCGAATGCGCGGAGCCAAAGACGGCGGTGGACGAGGACGACCTGTTCGCCATCATGTACACATCCGGTACGACAGGACGGCCAAAAGGCGTGATGCTGTCTCATCGAAACTTCATTTCCGGCGCCTTGTCCCTGACGATGGCGTGCAATCTGACGCACGACGACGTCATCGGCCACGTCGCCCCGCTGACCCACGGGAGCAACTTCCTGGCGCAGTGCGCCCTCCTTTTGGGACTAAAGCAAGTCGTGTTCAACAGGTTCGAGCCGGAGCAGTTTTTGGAGGCGATCGAAACCGAGCGGATCACCACGGTCTTTCTGGTGCCGACGATGGTCAACCTGATGATCCACGATAAAAGCTTCGCCCGGCGGGACCTGCGTTCGCTCAGGACGATCAATATGGCGGGGGCGCCGATGGCGGCCGAGAAGGTCAAGCTGGCGCTGGAGCTGCTCGGTCCCAAGATCGTCGAAACCTACGGCCAGGTGGAGGCGCCGATGACGATCACGGTCATGCCCCGCCACGAACTGCAGCACCGTCCGGCTTCCTGCGGCGCCGCCGGTTCGTTTGTCGAGCTGAAGATCGTCGACGACGAGGGGAGCGAGGTTCCGGCCGGTCAGGTAGGCGAGATTGTCTGCCGGGGCTCGCTGGTGATGAAAGGATACTGGAACAATCCGGAGGCGACAGCCGAGACGCTGAAAGACGGCTGGCTGCACACCGGCGACCTGGGCTGGGTGGACGAGGCAGGGTACCTGCACATCGTCGACAGGAAAAAAGACGTGATCATCAGCGGCGGCGCCAATATTTATCCGCGGGAAGTGGAAGAGGTGTTGAATCTTCACCCTGCGGTCAAAGAAACCTGTGTGTTCGGCATTCCGGACGAAAAGTGGGGCGAAGCGGTCTGCGCCCACGTCGTCCTTCGCGAGGGACAAGCCGCAAGCGAGCAGGAGTTGATTGAACTGTGCAAAAGCCATCTGGCCAGCTTTAAGAAACCGCAGCGAATTCACATTGTGGACTCCTTGCCGAAAAGCACGTACGGCAAGATCTTGCGCAAGGAAATCCGCGAAACGTACGGGAGGAATGCCTGATGAGAGCGGTTTCAGTAATAGGAGTAGGCATGACGCCGTTCGGCAAGCACGATGCCACGATCAAATCGCTGGCGGTCGCCGCCTGCCGGGAGGCGCTCGCTGATGCCGGGCAGCCGAGGATCGACGCCGTCTACGTCGGCAACTTCATGGGCGGCCAGCTCGCCGAACAGGAAATCCTCGGGTCGATGCTGGCCAATGAGCTGGGGCTCGGGCCGATCCCGGCGGCCAAGATGGAGGGTGCCTGCGCTTCGGGCGGCATCGCCTTTCGCCAGGCTTACCACATGGTGGCTGCCGGTCTTTGCGATACGGTACTGGTCGTTGGCGTGGAAAAAATGACCCATGCCGCCACCAGCCAGGTGACCCATGCGATCAACGCCGCGATGGACAACGATTCCAACGAAGGCGTATCAGGCCTGACCTTCCCCGGATTTTTCGGCGTCGTGGCCAACCGCTACATGTATGAAACAGGAGCGGAGAAAAAGCATCTGGCCATGGTGGCCTTGAAAAACCGGAGTTACGCCGTGAACAATCCGAAGGCCCAGTTCCGCAAACCGGCCACGCTCGACGAGATCATGCAGGCGCGGATGGTGACCGATCCCTTGGGGCTGTTCGACTGTTCGCCGATCTCCGACGGAGCCGCTGCCGTCGTTATCACCGCGGGTGACAAGGGGGTAAACGTGCTGGCTTCCGCCCAGGCCTCCGGTCCGCCGCTGATGCAGGAGATTCCCGACCTGCTGCGCATCGGAGCGATCGAGGAAGCGGGACAGCAGGCGTACGAGCAGGCCGGACTTGGACCCGAAGACGTGGATGTCGTGGAAATCCACGACTGCTTCTCGATGACCGAGATACTGGCGACGGAAGCGCTCGGCTTTTGTGCCAAGGGCACAGGCTGGCAGGCGGTGGAGCAAGGCCTTACTGGCCACAATGGAAAAGTGCCGGTCAACACGAGCGGCGGCCTGCTGTCGCGCGGGCATCCGATCGGCGCCACCGGGCTGTCGCAAATCGTTCAAATCGTCAGTCAATTGCGGGGCAGCGCCCCCAATCAGGTGGAGCGGGCCCGAATCGGGCTGGCACAAAACCTCGGCGGAACAGGCGCTTTTGCAACCGTTCACATCTTTGCCGGGAAGGGAGGGCTGGCATGAACATTTCCGTATTGTCCTGCGAAAAGTGCTGCGCAGCCTTTATCCCGCCCAAGTACATCTGTCCCGTCTGCCGGCACGATCAGCTGACGACAAAACCGGCAAGCGGGAGCGGCACGGTCTATTCCTACACGACGATCCACGTCGCGCCGGAGAAGTTTACCGATCAGGTGCCCTACCATATCGTCCTGGTTGACCTGGAGCAGGGCTTGCGGGTCACGGGCCGCTTGACCAGCGGCACGCCGCGCATCGGGAAGAGGGTAGAATGCAGCCGGGTGGATGGATCCGTTTACTGGTTTGACCCGGCGGGGCCGTGAGGACGTGTTCCTCACTGCGGCAAGAAACAGATTCCTTTGAATGGAAGAGACGAGGGGGACTCATGAAAGTGAAAAAACATTGGAACGCATTGGCCGCATTTGTCTTGAGCGCGGCGCTGATCGCCGGCTGCGGCGGAGGAAAATCCGAACAGGCCGCTGGTACGGAGCCGTCCGCTGCCAAGGGCGAAAAAATCAAAATGAAGATGAGCGTTACCACCAGCGAAACCTCTACCTGGTACAAGGGCGCACAGATGTGGGCAGATAAGGTGAAGGAAAAGACCAACGGGCAGGTGGAGATTAAAATCTACGCAAACGAACAGCTGTCCAACGGCAACCAGCCGAAGGGCATCGAGCTTTTGCAAAACGGATCCACCGACGCGTCGCTTCACTCGACGATTATCTACTCCGGTTTGGACGAGAAGTTTTCCGTGATCAGCATGCCTTGGCTGTTCACTGATGAAAGCGTTGCCGACAAAGCGCTGGCGGGTGCCGGAGGGGAAAAGCTGTCCGAACTGCTGCGGGAAAAAGGTGTAGAGCCGCTCGCTTTCGGCGAAAACGGATTCCGGCAGATTACGAACAGCAAACGGCCGATCACCAGTCCGGCTGACATGGCAGGCATGAAAATTCGCGTTCCCAACATGAAGATGTACATCGACCTGTACAAGGCGCTCGGTGCCGACCCGACATCGATGAGCTTCTCCGAGGTTTTCACGGCGCTGCAGCAGGGAACGATCGACGGCCAGGAAAATCCGCTGCCCGTGATCATGAGCTCCAAGCTGTACGAGGTGCAAAAGTACGTGTCCCTGTGGAACTATTCGTACGATCCGCTCGTGCTTGGGGTAAACAAGAAGCTGTTTGACTCCCTGGACAAGGAAACCCAGGACATCATGAGAGAAGCCGCTGTCGAAGCGATGGAATACCAGCGCAAGATCAACCGCGAAGAAAACGCCCAGATGGTAAAAGAACTGGAAGCCAAAGGCGTGACGGTGACCACGCTGACGCCGGAACAGGTGAAGGCTTTTCAGGACAAGGTCGCGCCGATCTATGATCAGTACACCGATACCATCGGCAAAGACTTGATTGACGCTTTCCGCGGCGCAAACTAATTTGGCAGCCCCGGCTTTTGCTGGGGCATCTTTGTTCAGGAGGTGAACACCCGTGAAGTGGCTGAACAGATTGGAAGAAATCATCCTGGTCATCGCGCTTTCGGCGATGGCAGTCATCGCCTTCGCCAACGTCATATCGCGTTACTTTTTGCATGCCTCGCTTTCATTTACAGAAGAATTGACAACGAATTTATTCGTCTACGCCATTTTTATCGGAGCCTCGCTGCTGGCACGGGAAAACGGACATCTTGGCTTTTCGCTGTTGACTGACCTGGTCCCCGTTCCCTTGAAAAAAACCATCCTGACCCTGGTCGCCCTGCTCACGCTGCTGTTCTTTGTCATCCTGTTGTGGTACGGAGTAGAGATGGTCATGCAGCAGGTCGAATACGGGGCAAAAACCTCCGCCTTGGGAATTCCGGAATGGATCATGGGAGTGTCGATCCCGCTGGGGGCGTTCATCTGCCTGTTTCGTTTTACCGAAGGCTTCTGGAAGGAATTCAAGCGGCTTGGGAGGGATGAGTAGTGAGTACGGAAGTATGGTTGTTCGGCTCTTTTTTTCTCCTGCTCGTCCTGAACATGCCGATCGCGATTGCACTTGGCTTGTCGGCCGTAAGCACGATGCTGATCTTCGATTTGCCGATGCAGTCGATTCCGTCCCTGTTTTACTCCTCTACGGCAAAATTCACTCTGCTGGCCATCCCGTTTTTCTTTTTGGCCGGGATTATCATGGAACGTGCCGGCATCTCGGGCCGGCTGATCAACCTGGCAAAGACGCTGACCGGCCATTACACCGGCGGACTGGCGATCGTCTCCGTGGTCTCCGCCTGTTTTTTTGCGGCGATATCCGGTTCCGGACCGGCGACGATGGCGGCAGTGGGTTCGATCCTGATTCCTGCGATGGTCAACTCCGGGTACCGCAAGGATATGGCGGCCGGCCTGCTGGCGACTGCGGGAGGCATCGGGATCATCATCCCGCCGAGCATCGCCTTTGTCGTGTACGGCGTGGTGGCAGAGGTTTCCATCGGGAAGCTGTTTATCGCCGGGATTATCCCCGGCCTCTTGGTAGGCCTCACGCTCGCGGTTACCAGCTACTTCATCGCGAAGCGGGACAAGATTCCCAAGATGCCGCGGGCGACCGGCAGGGAAATCGGCAAAGCTTTACGGGAAGCACTCTGGGGCTTGGCCGCGCCGGTGATCATCCTCGGCGGCATCTACAGCGGGGTGTTTACCCCCACGGAATCAGCCGTCGTCGCCGTTTTTTACAGCCTGTTCGTCGGGCTCTTCATCTACCGGACGATCAAGTGGAAGGACCTTAGCGGCATCCTGCTTCAATCCGGGAAAACAACCGCGATGATCATGCTGATCGTGGCTTCCGCTTCGGTGTTCGCCTGGCTGATCACCGTGGAAGGGATTGCCGAAGACGTCGCCGACAGCCTGCTTGGTCTGGTACAGAGCAAGTACGCCATGCTGTTTATGATCAATGTCATTCTGCTGCTTGCGGGGATGTTTGTCGACGCGATCTCCGCCTACTACATTTTCCTGCCGATTTTCCTGCCGATTCTGGCCGCGCTCCAGATCGATCCGGTTCATTTTGGCGTCGTGATGACGATGAATTTGGCGATCGGGCTGGTGACGCCCCCTGTGGGACTCGACTTGTACGCCGCCTGCGGCCTGGCCAAAATCAGCCTGAAGGAAATCTCCCGCGGCGTGATCCCATTTATCCTGGCTTCACTTGTCGCTTTATTTATCGTCACCTACATTCCCGCCGTCGCCCTTTGGCTGCCGGACATACTCGGCATGTGAGCGGACGAGGCTGTCTTCAGGGACAGTCTCGTTTTTTTTCTCATCCCGCTTAATCTTGTTTTGAGGCCTCCGCCTGATTGCCCTCCGCTTCTTTTCCCGCCTTTTTGGCTCGATTGCCGCGGACCTTTTTCAGATTTTGCTGCTCAAAATAAGAGCTGATCCTCGCCAGCGTAAAGGTCAGAATGACGGAGAAGACGACGACTCCGTAAAATCCCGCACCGATGCCGATCCCTACCCCGCCGGCAAAAAAGATCATTGCAGCCGACGTCAACCCTTTCACCTGCAAGCCGTCTTTGATGATGACGCCTGCTCCCAAAAAGCCCAGCCCGGTAACGATTTGGGCAGCGAGGCGCATGGGATCCATCATGGTTCCGGTATCGGGGGCAGCCAGCATTTTTGCCGTGTAGATGGAAACCAAGGTAATCAATGTGCAGGCGACCGACACGTACGTATACGTTTTCAGCCCGGCCGGTTTATTGCGAAAGGAGCGGTCCCACCCGATAAACAGCCCCAGCAAGGCACTGACCAATATCCTGATATACATTTCCAGATTCCAGAATTCTGTCACAGCCGTATTCCCTCCTATTGACATCAGGGTATTTCAATGCGCCGAAGATGGGAAATATGTTGAAAAACAAGAAGTTGTTTAATTAAAAATATTTGCAATTTTTACTCAATTAATTATATAATATTCCCAACCCACTAAAAATCAATGAAAAAAACGAAAAAACATAAAAAACATGTGGAATTAATAATGAATTAACATCCATTTAACAGACTGCCATTAGTATTTTTGTTACAGTGACACGCCAAGAGAGAGGGAGGGGCTGCCTGAGACAAATAATGAGCGGTAAAGCTCCAGATACATTTATATGGAAGAGGGGGATTGCCTGTATGAGAAAGTGGTTTCGCTTTGCCTTTACCTCGATTTTGCTGTTATCGCTCGGCATGCTGACTGCCTGCGGCGGCTCCAAGGATGCTGCCGGCGGAAGCGGCGGACAATCGAAGGAATTAACGGTCTATACGGCATTGGAAGACGACCAGTTGAAAGCGTATCTCGATTCCTTCAAAAAGTCCCACCCGGATATCAAGATCAACCTGGTCCGGGACTCCACAGGCATCATAACCGCCAAGCTCCTGGCGGAAAAAGACAACCCGCAGGCAGACCTTGTTTGGGGAACATCCGCCTCCAGCCTGCTCGTGGCAGATCACCTGGGGCTGCTGGAGCCGTACGATCCAAAAGGCATCGAACGCGTCAGCCCGGAGTTTCGGGACTCTCGAAGCCCGGCGCACTGGGTGGGAATCGATGTGTATGAGACCGCATTTGTCGTCAATACAGTCGAACTGCAGAAGCGAAATCTGCCGATTCCGCAGTCGTATGAAGATCTGATCAAGCCGGAGTACAAAGGTTTGATCGTCATGCCCAATCCTTCCTCGTCGGGAACAGGTTTTTTGACGATCAACGCCTTTTTCCAGCTGTTTGGCGAGCAGGGTGCCTGGGATTACATGGGCAAGCTGCATGAGAACATCGGGTTGTACACCCATTCCGGGTCCAAGCCGGCCAAGATGGCGGCGGTCGGCGAGTATCCGATCGGGATCACGTTTGGTTACCGCGGCGTTACCGAAAAGAAAAAAGGCGCCCCGCTGGAAGTCGTCTTCCCCAAGGAAGGCTCGGGTTGGGACCCGGAAGCCAACGGGCTGATCAAGAAAAAAGAGATGAAGCCGGAAGCAAAGCTGTTCCTGGACTGGGCGATTTCCGACGATGCGATGAAGGAGTACAACAAGAACTTCGCGATTATCACCGTGCCCGCGATAAGCGAACCGTACCCGCCGGAATACCCTGAAGATCCGCTGAAACAGTTGATCAAAAACGATCTGAACAAAGCAGCCAAGGAGCGGGAGCAATGGCTGGCCGAGTGGGATAAACGCTTTAGCACCAAGAGCGAACCGAAGAGCTGACCGCGCCGATCAAAGCAGGTTGGAGAAAGGAGGAGTTTATGGATCAGGCCTACCTCTCAATACAGGGAATCAGCAAGTCATTTGGCAAGTTTACGGCGCTGAACCAGATTGATATCGACATCCAAAAAAATGAGTTTGTCTGCTTGCTCGGTCCAAGCGGATGCGGAAAGACGACGCTGCTGCGAATCATTGCCGGGCTGGAGAGGCAAAACACGGGACGCATTCTCGTCAATGGGAAAGATATCACCGGTCTGCCCCCGGCCAAGCGAAACTTCGGCATGATGTTTCAATCCTATGCGCTGTTTCCCAATCTTACGGCGGCGCAAAACATTGCCTACGGATTGAAATCAAGGAAGCTTTCCAAAAAAGAGATAGAAGAAAAAGTGGGAGAAGTACTGGCCCTGATCGACCTGGAACACATCAAAGACAAGTATCCGGCACAGCTGTCAGGGGGGCAGCAGCAGCGAATCGCTCTGGCCAGGGCGATCGCTCTGTCGCCCGACTTCCTGCTGCTCGATGAGCCCCTGTCGGCCTTGGACGCGAAGGTTCGCTTGAAATTGCGGCGGGAGATTCGCAGCCTGCACGAAAAAATCGGAATCACGACGATCATGGTGACGCATGACCAGGATGAAGCGCTGACCATGGCCGACAAGATTGTCGTCATGAACAACGCCGAGGTCGTGCAAATCGGCGGGCCACAGGAGGTGTATGAGAGGCCGAACAGTCCGTTTGTCGCCGATTTTATCGGTTCGATCAACTTTTTTGAATCAGTTCACTTTGCCGGGTTCACGCCCGAGCGAAATGGACTTTTGGCGATCCGTCCGGAGAACGTCCACGTGTTGGAGTACGATTCCGATGTCGGCATGAAGGCAGTTGTGGAAGATATGGAATTCCGCGGCTCTTTCTACCGCCTTCTGCTGCAACTCGCCACCGAAAAAAACGAGCCGCCGGGTCAGTACATCATGATTGATATGCCCGTTCACCAGGTGCACCGGTTGAAGCTGCAGAAGCACAAGGTGCTGTCGCTCGAACTGCCGCTGGAGAGGTTGATCACCTTTGACCAGGCAGCGGACCTCAAAGTGAGCGGGGAGTGATTGCAATGATTTCGACAAGAACCGCAGTCCGCCAGCAGGCGGGCAGGGACCAGTGGATCCAGCGAATCCTGATCAGCGTCATGGTCGTCGTATTGTTTGTGAGCGTGCTGCTCCCGCTTGTCGTCCTGTATGAAAAAGTCTTCCTGGACAATGAAGGAAACTACGTCGGGCTGGCTAACCTCGCGAAGTACTTCACCACTCCAGCCCTCTTTCAGTCCTTTACCAATACGATGTTCGTCTCGGCGGTGACGACGGCCATTTCGGTGACGCTCGCTTTCCTGTACGCCTACGCCTTGACCCGGACGGCCATCCCTGGCAAAGCTTTTTTCCGCTACGCAGCCATGCTGCCGCTGTTCGCTCCGACGATGATGCACGCCATCGCCCTGCAATACCTGTTTGGCAATCAGGGGTTGGTGACCACCGGGTTATTCGGGAGTATGGCCGGATTTGACATCCACTTGTACGGGCCGGTGGGCATTATCATCTCGGAAGTGATCTACACCTTTCCCCAGGCGTTCCTGGTCTTGTCTGTGTCGCTTTCCTTTGCCGATTACAATTTGTACGAAGCGGCGGATACGCTCGGGGCGGGCAAGGTCAGGAAGTTTTTCACCGTCACGCTGCCGAACATCAAGTACGGTCTGGTGAGTGCCCTCTTTGTCTGCTTTACCCTGAGCTTTACGGACTTCGGCGCGCCGAAAGTGGTGGGCGGCCAGTACAATGTGCTCGCCACCGACGTATACAAACACGTCATCGGCCAGCAGAACATGACGATGGGAGCGACGGTCGGCTTGATCCTGATCATCCCCGCGATTCTCGCGTTCATCGTCGATCGGGTCGTCGACCGCAAACAGAGCGCATCGATCACCGCAAAGTCAACGCCCTACAAGATCGTTCGGCAAGGCTGGCGGGACTCGCTGTACCTGGCGTACTGCCTGCTGATTACGGTGTTGATTTTTGTCCTGCTGCTGACGGTTGTATTTGCCTCTCTGGTGAAGGTATGGCCGTACGACTTGACGCTTTCCCTGACACACTTTGATTTTTCCAAGGTGGCCGGAGAGGGAATGCAGCCGTTCTGGAACAGTTTGCTGGTCTCCTTTTACTCCGCTGTCATCGGAACGATCATCACCTTCGTCAATGCGTACTTAATCGAAAAAACGCGGTTTATGAAAGGGCTGCGCCAGATCGGGTACTTCCTGTCCATTTTGCCGCTTGCCCTGCCGGGGCTGGTGATCGGGCTGGCGTTTATCTTCTTCTTCAACAACCCTGACAACCCGCTCCACTGGATGTACGGCACAGTTGCCATCATCGTCCTGGCCAATGTGGTTCACTTCTACTCGGTGCCGTTTATTTCATCGACCTCGGCGCTGAAAAAGCTGGACAAGGAGTTTGAACTTGCCTCGGAATCGATGGGTGTGCCGTTTTACAAGACGTTTTTCCGGGTGACAGTGCCCATGTCACTGCCGGCCATCCTGGAAAACGCCGTCTACTTCTTCATCAATTCGATGGTGACGATCTCGGCTGTCGTTTTTTTGTACACGGCCGATTTCAAACTGGCATCGGTAACCATCGTCAACATGGATGACGCCGGGGATGTCGCACCCGCGGCTGCCATGTCCGTGCTGATCGTCTTGACCAACATCATCATTCGCATCGTCTATGAGCTGACGACGAAGGGCCTCAGGCGGCGGACGGAAGCATGGCAAAAAAGATAGGAGGGAAAGAGCGAGAAGATGATTCAAGCTGTGATTATGGATTGGGCCGGAACAGCAGTCGACTACGGATGTTTTGCCCCGCTGGACGTGTTTATCGAGGTGTTCAAAAAGCGGGGAATCGCGGTAACCCACGAGGAAGCGCGGGAACCGATGGGAATGCTGAAGCGGGATCACATGAAGGCGATGTGCAGCATGGAGCGCATCGCCAACCTCTGGCAGGAGAAGTACGGGAGGCTGCCGACGGAAAAGGACATCGACGCCCTCTACGCCGATTTCGAGCCGATGCTGTTTTCCATTTTGCGAAATTACTGTACGCCGATCCCCGGGGCGATCGAGTTGGTGGAGCGGCTCCGAAGGGACGGGCTGAAGGTCGGTTCGACCACGGGGTACACGGCCAAGATGATGTCGATCGTGACCGCTGAAGCGAAAAAACAGGGGTACGCGCCAGACCTGCTGGTGTCCCCCGACGATGTCCCGGCGGGGCGGCCGTATCCCTGGATGATCTACCAGAATGCCATGACGCTGGGCGTTTACCCGATGAAACACATCATCAAAGTCGGCGACACGCTGAGCGATATCAAGGAGGGCGTCAACGCCGGCGTCTGGACCGTGGGGGTCATCAAGGGCAGCAGCGAGCTGGGGATGAGCGAACGAGAGGTGAAGGAATGCGACCCGGATGTCCTGGCTGACAAAATGGATGCCGTGGCCAGGCGCTTTAAAGCTGCCGGAGCCGATTACGTGATCGAGACGATCGGCGAGCTGGACCAGTTGATTCCGAAGATGAATCTTCGACTAACCCAAAAGGAGAGATGACTTGTGGAAGCGACTCGCTTGCAAGGAGAAAGACCGGTGGATCCAAGCCTTCTTCCCGACAATCCGTACCTGCTGCTGACTCCGGGGCCGCTCAGCACCACCAAAGGCGTCAAGGCCGCAATGCTGCGGGATTGGTGCACCTGGGATGACGACTACAACGGACTGGTGCAGGACATTCGCAGGCGGCTCGTCGCCCTGTCCGGTGAACAAACAGCCGGCTATACTGCCGTACTAATGCAGGGAAGCGGCACCTTTTCGGTCGAATCCGTGATCGGGACGGTTGTTCCGGCTGACGGCAAGCTGGCGGTGCTGACCAATGGAGCCTACGGCAACCGGATCGCACAGATCGCGCGGGTGCTGCAGATCGATGGCGAAGTGATCGATTTTGGCGAAGTGGCGCAGGTACAGGCGGAACCGTTGGAACGACTGCTCCAAAGCGATCCGGCGATTACGCATGTCGTCGTCGTTCACTGCGAGACGACGACTGGAATGCTCAACCCCATCGCGGAAGTGGGCAAAGTGGCGAAAGCGTACGGCAAGACCTTCATCGTCGATGCCATGAGCAGCTTTGGCGGAGTGGAGATCGACATGGCTGCCCTGCAAATCGACTTTTTGATCAGCAGCACCAACAAGTGCATCCAGGGTGTCCCCGGTTTCGGTTTTATCCTGGCCAAGGAAGACGAATTGCAAAAATGCAAAGGCCGCGCCCGCTCGCTCTCGCTCGACCTGTACGACCAATGGGCGACGATGGAGCAGTATAACGGCAAGTGGCGCTACACCTCGCCTACTCACGTCGTCCGCGCCTTCTACCAGGCTTTGCTGGAATTAGAAGAGGAAGGCGGAGTAGAGAAGCGCTCGCAGCGCTACAGGGAAAACCAGCGGACACTGGCCCGCGGGATGGAACAAATCGGTTTTCAGCCGCTCTTGCCAAGGGAATACCAATCGCCGATCATCACTTCGTTTTACTACCCCGACAGCCGCGCATTTACTTTCGGCGAGTTTTACAACCGGTTGAAACGGGAGGGATTTGTCATCTACCCGGGAAAAATATCGGCCGCTGAAACCTTCCGAGTGGGCAATATTGGCGATATCCACCCGGCAGACATGATCCGGCTGGTCCAGGCAATCGAACGAAACATCTTCTGGTAACTATTTTTTTGCAGCCGATCAAAACAAAAAACAATGAAAGAAATGTATAAACAGTGGGTTGCATAAGGTTTTCTTGCCTTTACACTGATGATTCAGGGAGGAAGCGGAGAGATGAAGGTATTTTGTTTAGGCGGTGCCGGCAGCATCTGCCGGGAAGCGGTGCTCGACCTGGTTCAGCACTCCCGATTTGAACGGATTACCATCGGCGATTTTAATGAAGAAGAAGGGATGAAGGTTGTCCAATGGTTGAATGATCCGCGGGTGGATTTCGTGAAGGTGGACGTGAAGGATCACGAAGCCACGGTCAGCCGGATGCGGGGCTACGATATCGTCATGGACGGCACGACGATCACGCTGAACGGGCTTTCTACGGCATGCATCGCCGAGGCTGGCTGCCACGGGGTCAACCTGAACGGCTTTGGCGAAGAGTGGGCGGCAGACGAGGTATTTAAACGCAACGGCAAAACATGTCTGCCAGGGTTTGGCATGACGCCCGGGGTGACGCAAATGATGGCGATGCATGCCGCCAATCAACTGGACACGGTCGACACGGTGAGGGTGAGCCATGGTTCTTACCGGCCGATCGCCTTTTCCAAGTCGATCGCCGAGACGACCACCTATGAGTACGATCCCGAGCTCCCGGGCCGGGTCGTCTACGAAAACGGCCGGTTCGTTCAGGTGCCGCCATTTGCCAGGCCGCGAGAAATCCAGCTCCCCGAGCCGTATGGAAAGACGGTCCAGTACATCATTCCCCACGCCGAGACCGTGACGCTGGCGAAGGCGCTCGCCGGCAAGGGCGTGAAGCTGATCGAGACGCGCGGGACCTGGCCGCCGGCCAACATGCAGCTGGTGAAGGCGCTGTACGATTACGGCTTTATGCGCAACGACAAAATTCGGGTAGGCGGGCAGGAAGTCGGGATTCTTGATTGCATTGCCCAGTATCTTTATAATTCAAAAGAGGGCAAGGAGACAGGGCTGTACGGCTATTCACTGCATGTGGAAGTGACAGGAGAGCGGGATGGACGAAAGATGCAGCATACCCTGACGCACACCCATCCGGCTTCGGACGGTTCTGTCCCGGGCTGGGCCGGACTTAGGGCATATACGCGCAACGTGGGAATCCCGTTTGCGATCGCCACACAGCTCATCGCCGCCGGAGCGGTTCAGGCGACAGGGGTGATCAATCCCGAAGAGGCTTTCGAACCGTCGGATATCTTTGCGGAACTGGAGAAGCGGGGCATTTTCGTTCACGAAGAGATCACATGCCTTGAATAACCCGGAGAATCACAGCGCTTGCCGCAGGAGGGGTATGCCATGTCATTGATTGGAGAAGAGCGGAAAGAAATCATCCTCGATATGCTGAACCTCGCCGGCAAAGTGAGGACGAATGAACTTACCCAACGGCTGCAAGTCTCTTCCGAAACGATCAGAAGGTACCTGGAAGAGCTGGAAAATGAACAGAAATTGAAAAGGGTGTACGGCGGAGCCATCAAAATCACCCATGACCGGGAAGAACCGACCCATCTCAAGCGGGAGATTACCCGCGCCGAGGAGAAGAAAAGGATCGGCAGAGCGGCGGCCAACCTGGTTCAGGATAATGATGTCATCGTCATCGACGACGGGACGACAACCTTGCACATGATCGAATACCTGGTCAACAAGATCAATCTGACAGTGATTACCTGTTCGGTGCCGGTCTTATCCCTGCTGATGGATTACCAGAACAAGGGACTCTTCTCCGGAGAGATTTACTTTGTCGGAGGCAAGGTGCAGTCCAAGTATTTCCGCGTCGCAGGTTCGCTGGCGGAAAAGATGGTGTCGGGCTTTTACATGGATAAAGCGTTCATCGCGGCAGACGGCATCTTGATGCGCAAAGGGATTACCAGCTATAACCTGGAGCGGTCGCTGCTCGTCCAGAAGTATATCGAAAATGCGAATGTCAGCATCGTCCTGGCCGACCAGTCAAAAATCGGCATCCATACGCCGTACAAGATTGCCGATATGAAAGACATTGACATGATCATCAGCGACGAAGCGCCGCCGAGGGAGTGGACGGCGGAGCTGGAGGCAAAAGACATCAACTGGATCGTGGCGGATTGAGCAAGGCCGCCTGTTCGCCTGCGTGATGGGCCCAAGGCTCCGCCGCCGGACTCTGGCGGAGCCGAGCCGTACTTTCTAGGATTCTCCTCTTTCAGATGATAAATTTAGATAATTCACAATCGTATGAATATAAAGTAAAATAGATGTCATAGAGTGCCTTGAAAAGAGGTGGTATAGGTGACAGAAAGACCGATACGGGCAGTTCCGCTGGCGACGCGAATGATTCCCAATGTGGATGCCGGGCTGGCAGAAAAGCTGAATCTGCCCCGGCATATCCGCAGCCTGGGACTTTTGACTTCTTCGATTGACGACGTGGGGTATACGGCGCTGGATGAGGCGACCAAGAAAGCGGCGGTGGAAGTGGTGTATGCCAAGTCGTTTTACGCTGGAGCGGCCCACGCCTCGGGGCCGTTGTCAGGAGAATTTATCGGGATCATCGGGGGTGCGACCCCGTCTGAAGTGATCAGCGGGATGGATGCCGCCATTGACTTGATGGAGCGAGGGGCCTGTTTTTACGCGCTGGACGCTGAAGGGACCCATGCGTACTACGCCCACGTCATTTCCCGCACCGGCTCTTACCTTTCCCGGCTGGCCGGGATTCCCGAGGGAGAACCCTTGGCCTACCTGATCGCACCTCCGCTGGAGGCCGTCTACGGCTTGGATGCCGCGCTGAAGGCAGCCGATGTGACCATCCGGCAGTTTTACGGTCCGCCGACGGAGACGAATTTTGGCGGCGGGCTTTTGACCGGCAGCCAATCGGCCTGTACGGCGGCTGCGCAAGCTTTTGCCGAGGCCGTCAGAGGCATTGCCCGGCAGCCGCTAAAACGCTGAGAGGGGGAACCAGGCCGTGAACCATGGCGATGCGTTGGGAATGATCGAAACCTGGGGGTTTCCGGCACTTGTGGCCGCAGCCGATGCGGCAGCCAAAGCTGCAGATGTCAGAATTGTCACATATCAAGGGGCGGACGCGGGGATTGTGACGATCTACATTATCGGTGACGTCGCCTCTGTCCAATCGGCGGTGGCCGTAGGCGAAGCGGAAGCGAGAAGAGTCGGGCAATTGCGCAGTTCACATGTAATTGCCCGGCCGGACGGCAGCGTTCCGCAAATGATCCGGGGAATCGTGGAGAAGAAGGAGAAAAAGCAGGCGGCCAAACAGGCGAAAGCCGAAAAAGCCCCGGGCGGGAAAAAGGAACCGGCCGAACATCAGCCCGAAGAAGAGCAGAAGAGAGGTGACGATCAATCGTGATGATCGATACTGATTTGGCCTCCGTTCAGGAGGTGAGGGACTGCCTCGCGCTGGCAAAGACGGCGCAAAAGGTTCTGCAGCAAATGACGCAGGGCCAGATCGACCAAATCGTGCAAAGCATGGCGAACGCAGCCAGAGAGGAAGCAAAGCGGTTGGCAGTCATGGCTGTAGAAGAGACCGGCTTCGGCAAAGTGGCCGACAAGCTGACGAAAAATCTGTTTGCGGCAAACGATATTTACCATGCGATCAAAGCGAGGAAGACGGTCGGAATCATTTCGCGGGACGAAGCCAACCGGGTGTGGGAAGTGGCCCAACCGGTGGGGATTGTCGCCGGCATCGTCCCCTCGACCAACCCGACCTCCACCACGATTTTTAAAGCGCTGATCGCCGTGAAGGCGGGAAACGCGATCGTCTTCAGCCCCCATCCGGCGGCAGCGAAGTGCACCTTGGAAACGGCGCGGCTGATGCAGACGGCGGCAGAGCGCGCCGGTGCGCCGGCCGGTTTGATATCCTGTATCGCGCAGCCGACGATGGCCGCCGTACAGGAACTGATGACGCATAAATTAACCGATGTGATCCTGGCGACAGGCGGCACGGCGATGGTCAAGGCGGCCTACAGCTCAGGCAAACCGGCATTCGGCGTCGGCCCGGGAAACGTGCCGGTCTACCTGCACGAGAGCGCCGATCTGCCAACGGCGGTGCGGCACATCGTCGCGAGCAAGACGTTTGACAACGGGACGATCTGTTCATCCGAGCAGGCGATTGTCGTCGACCAGTCCATCAAGCGAAAAGTCGTCGCCGAGTTAAAGCGGCAGGGAGCCTACTTCCTCGATGACCACGAAAGAAAGAAAGTAGCTGCGGTCATCATGGCGGGTGGAGGACTAAACGTCCAGATCGTCGGCAAATCCCCGCAGGCGATCGCGGAGATGGCAGGCATTCTCGTACCTGATGACGCGAGGCTGCTGATCGCCGAGGAGACGGACATTGGCAAAGCCTACCCCTTTTCCATCGAAAAACTGTCGCCGATCCTCGCTCTGTACACGGCGAAGGATTGGCAAGAGGCGAGCGATATCTGCCACAGGCTGCTGGAACTGGGGGGATTGGGGCATACCCTCGGGATCCACTGCCAGGATCTGCAGGTGGTGGAGGCGTTCTGCATCGACAAGCCGGCTTCGCGGATCATCGTCAACTCGGGAACGACATTTGGCGCGATCGGCGCGACGACGGGGATTCAGCCTTCGATGACGCTCGGCTGCGGCTCCTTCGGAAACAACATTACCTCGGACAATATCGGCCCCGAGCATCTGTTTAATGTCAAACGGGTAGCCTTTGGCATTCGCGAGATGAAACAGGAGGAGGTGGTCCCCGAGGCAAAAGCGCAGCCAACTTCGGCGGCAGGCCAGCTGACCGTCAGCAGGGAAGAAGTCATGGAAATCATCAAAAGCGTATTGGCGGAAATGAAGCTGTAACAGGGTACCCTGTGAACAAAATGGATTGAAGGAGGCATATCATATGGCAGGCGAAATGGGAGCTTTGGGAATGGTGGAAACGAAAGGTTTGGTCGGAGCGGTAGAGGCGGCGGACGCCATGGTAAAAGCGGCAAACGTGAAGCTGATCGGCAAGGTGCATGTCGGCGGCGGGCTGGTTACCGTGATGGTCCGCGGAGATGTCGGCGCGGTCAAGGCATCCACCGATGCGGGCGCCGCCGCTGCGGAAAAGGTGGGGGAACTCGTCTCGGTACACGTCATACCGCGTCCTCATTCCGATATCGAATTGATCCTTCCCAAATTGGAAGGATAAGTGCGTAGCATATGGCCTTGATTACAGAGACAACACTTAGGGCCATGCTCAGAACAGGGATTCCCAATCCCTATCCCATTCATGAGGACGATAAAATTACCCCGGCGGCCATTGACTTTTTAAAGGGGAGGGGGATCCAATTGAAACCTTTAAAAGTGTCTGAATCAAATGAAGAATCTGATTCTTTAGGGGCGGAGCTGGTCGTTCCCGTAGGGGTGTCGAATCGGCATGTTCACCTGTCCCCCGAGGATGTGGAGGCGCTCTTTGGAACCGGCTATGCGCTTACGCGCCTGCGCAATTTGTCGCAGCCGGGCCAGTTTGCCGCGCAAGAGCAGGTGACGCTGCTCGGCCCCCAAGGACTGATTCACGGCGTGAGAATTCTCGGCCCGGCCAGGGGGGCAAGCCAGGTGGAGATATCCCGGACGGACGGGTTTCGCTTAGGGATTCACCCGCCTGTCCGGTTGTCGGGGTTGATCGAAGGGACGCCGGGAATTACCCTGATCGGCCCAAAGGGTTGTGTCGTGCTGCAGCAAGGAGTGATCGTAGCCAAGTGCCACGTCCACATGTCTCCGGATGACGCCGCGGCCTTTGGCGTTGCGAATGGAGACAGCTTGATCCTGGAGACAGCAGGCGAGCGCCCGATCATTTTCCCGGAGGTGGCTGTTCGCGTCAGCCCGCACTTCGTCCTGGACTTTCATATCGACCTGGACGAGGCGAATGCGGCCAACCTGAAAACAGGTGACAAAGTCTGGGTGACCGGCAAGAACGGCAAGCTCCTGTCCGGGCTCCGGAGGTGAGGAGCATGGACGTCAGAGAAATTGTCGAGTCGATCACGCGGGAAATCTTGCAAGCGATGAAAGGGGAACAGGCAGCCAGACCAAAAGTTTTGTTCATCTTTTGTGACAGCACAGCCCAGGAAGCCTTCACCGATCAGTTCATTAAACTGAAAAATCATGGAATTTTCCACGATATCCTGTTTTTGGATGGAGAAACCTCGTCGTGGCTGGGCATGCACCGGATCGAATGCGGCGGAGCGGGGAAGATCATCGCTGCGGACGAGTACGCCCCTGCCCCGCTGGAGGTGCCGAAAGAATACGATGCCATCGTCATGCCGGAGATCGATCTGGACAACGCCGCCAGAGTAGCGGCCGGGATGAAGGGGTCGATCAAGGCGGAGCTGATCTTTTCCGCATTGGTCCTGGCGAAACCCGTCATCATTGGCGAAGACGTTCCCGGCTTGAAGCGCTCCGACCGGCGCTGCCTGCAGACGTTAACCCTTCCGGTTCCCTACCAAAGACTGTTCGAGCGGCATCGCAGCGAGATGAAGGAACTGGGGATCCACTTTGCGCCGCAAAAAGACCTGGCTGACCTTGTGATCCAAAAACTTGTCCCGGCGGAGCAGCTAAGCGGCCAGACTCCGCTGTTTCCAGGCAAATTGCTGACGGCGGACTGGGTGAAAGCCCGCGCCGGGGATCTCGGCAAGACAATCGTCTTGCAGCCGGGCTGCATCGTTTCCCCTTTGGCTTATGACGTCTTGAAAGAGAAAGGCATTTCCGTCCACTACCTCGGAAAAGGGTGAACAGGATGTTTTTAGGAAAGGTCATCGGCAGTGTGTGGTCGACCCAGAAAGAAGCGGGCATGGAAAACTTGAAACTCCTGATCGTCCAGCCGATCGATTGGAAGGAGACAGAAGGCGGGCAGACCGTCATCGCCGCCGATCGGATCGGCGCCGGCGTTGGCGAGCGGGTGATTGTCTCCCGCGGTTCGGTGGCCCGCAGCCTGTTCCAGGAGAAAAACGTCCCGGTGGACGCCGTCATCGTCGGGATCGTCGATTCGTTTGAGATATCGCAGGATGAGTAGAAGAGAAACGCTTTGGATGGCCTGAGGAATGTTCCTTGTGAACGTTCCTCGGGCCATTTTTTCATGGACAGCCTGCCCGGGCAGATTCGACCGTTTTGCCGAATATCCATCGTCTCCCAGGAATAAAAATGGTACAAAACGTTCATGACCGTTTTAGCACAGGCAGCAATCGCAGGGGGTGATGACTTGAAACGGAGTCTGCGCAGTTTTGGCACCGGGATGATGTTCGTCGGCCCGTCCCTGTTCTTGATGATCGTGTTTGTCTTTTACCCTATTTTGAAAACGATTTATTTCAGCCTGTATCTGACAGACCCCCGCGGCGTCCCCGTCCAGTTCGTCGGTGCGGAAAACTACGTCCAGCTGCTGGCATCCGACAGCTTCCGGCTGAGCATGAAGTCCACCTTTTTGTTCGTCCTCTACACGGTGCCGACAAGCATCCTGCTTGCGCTGTTTTTGGCCGTGTTGGCCAACGAACGGGTGAGGGGGGTGGAATTTTTTCGGATCATTTTTTCTTCCTCGCTCGGTGTCTCTGTCGCTGCCGGCTCCACGATCTGGCTCTTCCTCTTTCATCCGAGCATCGGGCTGTTCAATCACATCTTGAAGACGCTGGGCACAGCTCCGATTCAGTGGCTCACCAGTCCCGACTGGGCGCTTGTCTCGATCGCTCTGACCACCGTCTGGATGAGCGTGGGCTTTAATTTCATCGTGCTGCTCGGAGGGCTGCAAAATATCTCGGAAGAACTGTACGAAAGCGCCAAAATCGACGGAGCCGGGTACTGGGTCAACCTGTTTCGGATCACGCTGCCGCTTTTGTCTCCCACCCTGTTTTTTGTCACCGTCGTCACCGTTATCCATTCGTTTCAATCCTTCGGCCAAATCGACATCCTGACCAAAGGAGGCCCCGCGGAATCGACCAATCTGATCGTGTACTCGATCTACCGGGACGCGTTTATCAACTACAAATTCGGGACGGCCAGCGCCCAAGCGATGATCCTGTTCGTGATCATCCTGATCGCGACGTACGTGCAGTTCAAGGTCGGGGAAAAGAGGGTGCACTATCAGTAATGGTGAAAAACGCGATTCTTACCTGTCTGCTCGGTCTGTCGGCGCTGATCCTCTTCTTTCCGATCCTCTATGCCGTCTCTGCCAGTCTGATGAGCACGGAGGAGCTGTACGGCGGCAAGCTCATCCCCAGCCAATTTTTGCTGGAAAACTACGAAGCGGCCCTGCAAAGTGTCCCCCTGCTCAAGTTTTTGCTGAACAGCCTGATCGTCTCGACGACGGTGATGGTCGGTCAAATCGCCGTCAGCAGTCTGGCCGCCTATGCCTTCGTCTATATTCCGTTTAAAGGAAGGACATTGATTTTTTACCTGTTCATTTCGACGATGATGATTCCCTGGGAAGCGACCATGATCCCCAATTACCTGACGATCCTGCACCTGAACTGGATCAATACCTACCAAGGTCTGTCCGTCCCGTTTTTTGCGCTCGCCTTTGGCACCTTTCTGCTGCGCCAGCACTTCCTGACGATCCCCAAAGAGCTGCGCGAGGCTGCGGAGCTGGAAGGATGCGGCCACCTGCGGTTCCTGCTCTCCTTTGTGCTGCCGCTGTCCAAGCCGATGCTGGCGGCGCTGGGGGTGTACGGCTTTCTCACGACCTGGAACATGTACTTGTGGCCGCTGCTCGCAACCACCAACAAGAGCGTGCGGACCGTGCAAATCGGGTTGAAGATGATGCAGTCCCAGGAGAATTCAACCAATTGGCCGGTGGTCATGGCAGGGGTCGTGATCGTCCTGCTGCCGACGCTGATATTCCTGTTCGTCGGGCTGAAACAGCTGAAAAAAGGGTTGATGTCCGGTGCTTTAAAAGGATGAATGAACCCGGCTGCATCGCGGTGAACGGGATCAAAACCAAACGTGAAAGTGGGGAAGAACATGAAAAGGATATGGCTTCTTGGCCTGGTCTTGCTGCTGGTGCTCGCCGGCTGCACCAATTCCGAAACCGCCGGGGGCGGCGAGACCGGGCAGACGGGCGACGGCAAGGTAAAAGTGACGTTCTGGCATTCGATGGGCGGCGATGCGGGCAAAGCCCTGCAGAAGATCGTCGACAATTACAATGCGAAGCAAACAAAGGTGTTTGTGCAGACGGAGTACCAGGGATCGTACGAAGAAGCGCTGACCAAGCTGAAGACGGTCGGCGGAACGCCGGAGGCGCCCACACTGATGCAGGTGTACGAGGTAGGCACCAAGTTCATGAGCGAGAGCGGATACATCCAACCCGTGCAGAATTTCATCGACAAAGAGCAGTTCGACCTCTCCCAGTTGGAAGAAAATATCGCCGGGTATTACCGGATCGATGGCAAGCTGTACTCGATGCCGTTCAACACGTCGAATGCCGTCATGTTCTACAACAAGGATAAGTTCAGGGATGCGGGGCTCGATCCGGAGAAGCCGCCGCGCACCTTCAGCGAAGTACGGGAGGCGGCCGAAAAGCTGACCGACAGCGCCAAGGACGAAAAGGGCTTTGCCATCCTCATCTACGGCTGGTTTATCGAGCAGTTGATGGCCAACCAGGGAGCTGATTATCTCGATGAAGGAAACGGGCGGAAGGGCGAACCGGCCAAGACGCTGCTGAACGGTCCGGAAGGGCTGCGGATCTACCAGTGGCTCGACGAGATGAACAAGGAAGGCGTGCTCGGCAACTACGGGCGCAAATGGGACGATATCCGCGCGGCGTTCAAGGCGGGGAAAGTGGCGATCTATCTGGATTCGACCGCAGCGACGGCAAGCAATGTGAAGGATTCGCCGTTTGAAGTGGGCACGGGTTTTCTGCCGGTGCCGGATGGCGTTGAACCGAAGGGAGTCATCATCGGGGGCGGATCGATCTGGATGATGAACAGCGTCTCCGACGAGCAGAAAGCGGCTGGCTGGGATTTCCTCAAATTCGTCGCCCAGC
The DNA here is from genome assembly GCF_000311785.1 of Brevibacillus massiliensis. Lineage (GTDB taxonomy): Bacteria > Bacillota > Bacilli > Brevibacillales > Brevibacillaceae > Brevibacillus_C > Brevibacillus_C massiliensis. Next base: position 22,809 of record NZ_HE978546.1, on the reverse strand, counting down.
CTGATACCCAGGCACAGTGGGCGGTCGACACGGGCTACTTCCCGATTACGAAAGCGGCATACGACGAGAAGATTCTGCAGGATACCTACGCCAAATACCCCCAATACCTGACGGCTGTAAAACAACTGCAAAGCACAAAGCTGACGATCGCGACCCAAGGGGCATTGATGAGCGTCTTCCCTGAGGCGAGAGCAGAAGTGGAGAATTCCATCGAGAAGCTTTACGGGGGAGCCGATGCGCAAAAAGTCCTGGACGAAACGGCGGAGAAGATCAACAAATTGCTGGCGGATCACAAAAAAGTCTCGAAGTAAACGGACGTTGGCAAACCGCAAAAACCCTCGTCATCGTACGGATGGGTTTTTTGCCGTCAGACAGCTAGCGCAGCTTCGTGTCCTGCTCCGACTCGATGCGGGAGATTTTGGAGGACTCCTCCATTCGCCAGTAGACGATCAAACTTACGGCAATACAGGCAGCCACGTAGTAGTAAAAGAGCGGTTCAATGCCGCTGCTTTTGCACCATAACGCGATATACTCGGCCGTGCCGCCAAACACCGCGACCGTCACTCCGTAGGGAAACCCCACGCCCAATGCGCGTATTTCAGTAGGGAAGAGCTCGGCTTTCACGATCGCGTTGATCGATGTGTAGCCGGTGACGATGATCAGCCCTGCCATCATCAGCAAAAAAGCGGCAAAAGGACTCCTTGTCCGCTCCAGGATCAGAAACAGCGGCACCGTCAGCAGCGTTCCGAGAAGGCCAAAACCAATCAGCAGCGGACGCCGCCCGATTCGGTCGGAGAGCAGGCCGGCGAGCGGCTGAAGCACGACGAAGACGAGCAGAGCAACGAAGTTAATCCAGCTTACGACCTCCTTCGGGAGCCCCTCCGTATTTACCATGAACTTCTGCAGGTACGTCGTATAGGTGTAGAAGGCGACGGTTCCGCCGAGGGTAAGCCCGACGACTGTCAGCACTGCCTTGGGATGCTTCATCAAAGCCCGAATCGTGCCGGCGTTTTTCCGGCTTTTTGAGCCCATCTTTTGAAACTGCTCCGATTCATCCATTGTCCGCCGCAGCCACAGCACGGCCAACGCTCCCAATGCCCCGATCACAAAGGGAATGCGCCAGCCCCAGGACTTCATATCGGCTTCGCTGAGTATTTGCTGGAGGATGATCTGGACGCCCAGTGCCACCAGCTGGCCGGCGACGAGTGTGACGTACTGGAAGCTTGAGTAGAAGCCGCGGCGGCCGCTGCTGGCCATTTCGGACAGGTATGTGGCCGAGGTTCCATACTCTCCTCCCAGCGACAGACCTTGCAGCAGACGGGCGAGAACCAGGATAAGGGGAGCCAGCACACCGATCGTGCTGTAGCCGGGCGTGAAGGCGATCACGAGGGAACCGGCGGCCATGACGGTGATGGAGAGCGTGAGTGCGGCTCGGCGGCCGTGACGGTCGGCGTAGCTGCCCAGCAGCAGACTTCCGATCGGGCGCATCAGGAAGCCGACGGCGAAGACAGCCGCGGTGTTCAGCAGTTGGGTTGTCATGTCTCCTTTGGGGAAGAACTCTGCCGAGAAGTACACAGCGAAAGCCGAATAGACGTACCAGTCGTACCACTCGATCAGGTTCCCAACCGAACCCTTGAAGATGTTGCTCGTGATGCGCCGTATCTCCCTACGCTCTGTAGACGTTGTCAATGCCAGATCCTCCTCACCCGCATTCTACTCCTTGATATTATGGAAGATTTTCGCCAAATGTATGACAGAGGACCGAAGCATGGCTAGACCGACTGCTTCTTCTGGTCATTTGCTGTCCGTTTGATATTTTGGATTTCTATATTGATTTGGCGCATTTGCTTGTAAATTTCCGTCATCTGAAAATAGGTAGTGGAAGGATGTTTCGCTTTTTCAATCAATTCGTCTTTTAGCTTTTGCAAAAAAACGATTCTCCCTAATAATCCCATCTTTTTCCCCGCCTTCCCGGTTTGGTCTTTCACGATATAAAATGAATTGTACAACAGAACCGTATTTTTTCATGTTCGTTTGGCAGATTATCTAACGCGCATTCTCGTTCTTTCGTTCCTTGCAACCACTTGCTTGAAATTCTCTGTCACAAAATCTGTCAAGCTTGTATCGCAAACATTCCGTTACCGGTATCATACAACCATAAGCATCATGGTTTGACACTCATTGTTCTCGCCATGGCTCTCCATACTCCTTCTTTGCATCCAGCTGCTGGATGCCCTTTTTTTTGATCCGTCCGCCTGCACCGAACCATGAAAAAAACGTGTACCCCGCAGGATACACGATTGACATCGCCCAAGCGAACTTCAGTACTCTACTTCAGTCACCTCTTGCAAAGGCTCCAACGGATTCTCCCTTGCCTCGCGCAGTTCTTTTTCCAACAGCTTCTCATGGCTTTCATCGGCCAGGTTAAAGTAGAAATATTCGTCGGCATGCTGATCTTTCCGGGCCGGATGTTTCTCTGTTTGGTCCACGGCAACTCTCGCCCCCTTCGAAAATACTTCCATCGTAGCTTTCCTAAACTTCACTGATCTTACACCTGTTGGCAGGGAAGTTGTTTCTGTTTTGTAACTACTTTCGCCTGTTTTCCCGCGAGTAAGTGAATGCTTGTGGAAGGGGAAGAAGGCAGAGCGATGAAGTGGAAATGGGTTTCCTTACTACTGGCAGCAGGTTTGCTGACAGCGGGCTGCGGGATGAGCGCTTTGCCTGACAATCTGGTGAAAGCGCCGCGGCTGGCGCAAACCCAGCAGGCCGTGACAGAGGCGGTTATGCAGGCCCTGCCGGAAGGGGCAAAGCTGACCGTGCCATCCCGGCCGCTGCCGATGAGCGCCGTTAATATGAAAGACTTGAACGGCGACGGCCAGGATGATGCGGTCGCCTTTTATAAAAAGGAATCGAGTGAGTTCGAGTTGGGGATTCTCGTGTTGGAAAACGAAGCCGGCAAGTGGAAACAAATCGCCAATGTGGAAGCTTTGGGCCGTGAGTTGGATTACGCCGATTTTCAGGATGTCACCGGTGACAACCTGCCGGAGCTGCTGGTGGGATTGAGCGGAGGAGCCGGGCTTAACTCCGAGATCTCCGTCTACTCGCTCACAGGAGACCATCTGAAGCAAATCTGGCGGCAAAAGTACTCGGAGATCGCCGTTGGCGACTTGACCGGGGATGATCGCCCAGAGATAGCGGTTTTGCTGCACGACCACGACAAACTTGAATCCAAGCTGAAACTGTACGGGTACCGTGATGGCGAGATCAAGCCTGTCAGCGAGCTGGACATGGATGGGGGGATTAACGGCTTTGATCAGGCCTTGATCGGCAGCGCCTCGCCGACGGTGAAGGGCCTCTTCGTGGACATGGGCGTAGGAGCGCACTCGGCCTTCACCTCGCTGGTGATCATGAAAGACGGCAAGCTGACAGATGTTTTTGGGAAAACGGAATACGGGGGGGATAAGACGTTTAAACCTTATATGCTGCATTCGGAGGACGTAAATGGAGACGGTATTGTCGAAATCGGCATCCAGAGTCAACCGGTCGGTTCGGAAGAGCTGCCAATGGTGGAGGTTCCGTGGATTAACTCCTGGTATCAGTGGGATGGCAGTGACGGCCTCAAATTGGTTGAGGAGGATTACGCCGACTATGATGTGGGATTTGGTTTTACCATTCCGGCCAAATGGCGGGATGCGTACACAGTGGAAAAAGTGCAGTCCGGGGTTCGATTTTCTTATATTGGCCTGTCCCCGGAAAGACCGGCAGAGCTGCTGTCCCTCAAGTGGTATTCAAGGGAGGATTGGAAAAAACAGGAGGAAACACTGAAGAAAAAACAGGTGCGCTATACAGTGCTCGGTGACAACGGCGAACATGTCATTACCGCCCAACTGCCTGCGGACGCCCCTGGCTTATCTGGCCGCTTTCTGAGCGAGTACAAGCAAATGCTGCTGCAGGATCACGAGGTTCAAAATCACTTTCGCATGGTCGAACCCTAATCCTTGACAATTCTTCTGAATGATTATGGTAAAATAATCCTAAGAAGGCTTTCTTAAAAGTCGCTTTTATCCTGTACGAAAGGTTCGTGAATGAGCAAGTGGCAAATTCCCATGCCGTGAGTGATCCTGCGTTGGACCCAGTCTGGGCCGTGACAAAATTTCAAATTCCCCAGTCCCTGCCCACCCACTTGCCGCGGCCGCGCCTGTACGAACTGCTGGAGGAACAAACCAGGTCGAAGCTGACGCTTCTCCTGGCTCCGGCGGGGTTTGGCAAGACGACTTTGATCGGCGGGTGGGCCAAGCAGAGAAGCGGCTCGGCAGGTTGGATTTCCCTTGACAAAAGCGACAATGATCCGGTCAGATTTTGGGGCTGCATCGTCAAGGTGCTGGCGGTGCTCTCTGCAGACCTGAGCAAAGGATGCAAAGCAACCTGCACTCGGCTACACTGCCTTCAGCTGAGATTTTGCCGGCTAAATTGATCAATGAACTGAGCCGGGTTCCGCGGGAATTTGTGCTCGTGTTGGACGATTATCACCTCATCACAAACGAAGCAGGGATACACCAACCAGCGAATCGCCCGGGAGATGTGCATTACGGTAGATACGGTGAAAACCCATACGAAAAACATCTACGAAAAACTGGGAGTCAACAACCGCACCCAGGCGATCTCCCTGGTTATCGAGCGGGGAATTTTGTAAAGACTGCCCTGAATTTCTCTTGTTTGTCCCAAGGGCTTGTGTTACATTAAAGTAACGGTTTACCAAACGAAATAGAACAAGCTCGTATAATTTTGGGGATATGGCCCATAAGTCTCTACCGGATGACCGTAAATCATCTGACTACGAGTGGAAGTGCGCCTAGGGTTCCGCTCCTTTTCTTCGGCACGGGTTTGTCGGGGCGGGGAGGATTGGACCAAGCGGCGCAAGCACATGGAAGCATTCCTTGTGCTACACCTAAGGGATAAAAACCCAGGGGGACAGGTTTCACTTGAGACGCGCATGTCGTGTTTTCGTGACCTGTCTTTCCTGGGTTTTTCTTTTACAAATAAAGGAGCGGAGAAGATGAAGGCATTACAAGAGCAAATCAGGCAGCAAGGGGTAGTGTTGTCCGGCAGTGTGCTGAAGGTGGACTCATTTATCAATCATCAGGTGGATCCGGTGCTTGCGATGGAGATCGGCCAAGCCTTTGCCGAGCACTTCCAGGGGCAGGGGATCACCAAGGTGCTGACGGTGGAGGCGAGCGGAATTCACTTTGCGATGGCCGCTGCACTCGCCCTAAAGGTCCCCTTCGTTTACGCCAAGAAGAAAAAAGCCGTCACGCAAAATGAAGAGGTCTATGCTGCGCCAGTCTATTCCTTTACCCGGCAGGAGACGTACCAGATCAGCGTGTCCAAGCGGTACTTGCAGGCGAGCGACCGCATTTTGATCGTGGACGATTTTCTCGCCACCGGCGCGGCGCTGCTCGGCTTGAAGGAGATCATCTCCGATGCGGGAGCCCATTTGGTCGGGGTGGGCGCCGTGATCGAGAAGAGCTTCCAGGAAGGCCGCCGGAAGCTGGAAGAGGCGGGCGTCCACGTCTGCTCGCTGGCCCGCATCCAATCGATGTCTCCTGAAGAAATCGTGTTTGTCGACGAAGCCGCAGCGACAAAGGAGACTGCATCCGTATGATCAGCAAACAAAAGACGGTAACCTTAGGAGTGCAGCACGTACTGGCGATGTACGCCGGCGCTGTAGTCGTTCCGCTGTTGATTGGCAAAGAGCTGGGCTTGACTCCGACGCAGATGGCCTATCTGATCGCGGCCGATCTGTTCACTTCAGGGATCGCTACACTGATGCAGGTGGTCGGCACGCGATACTTTGGCGTCAGGCTGCCGGTCGTGCTGGGCTGCACGTTCACTGCGGTAGGCCCGATCATCGCGGTCGCCTCCACCTCGAATCTCGCCACCGCTTACGGGGCGATTATTCTCTCCGGCCTGTTTGTGGTGCTGGCGGCTCCGCTGTTTGGCAAATTGCTGCGCTTCTTTCCGACTGTTGTCACCGGATCGGTCGTTACGATCATCGGGTTGTCGCTCATCCCGGTAGCGATGAACAACGCCGCCGGCGGGGCGGGCAGCGCAGACTTCGGGTCCCCCCGCAACCTGCTGCTGGCGCTTGGCACCCTTGTCTTGATATTGCTCGTCAACCGCTTTTTTATCGGCTTTACCCGCTCGATTTCCGTTTTGATCGGGCTGGTCGCCGGCACCGTTGCCGCTTATTTTATGGGCATGGTCAGCTTTCAGTCCGTAGCCCAAGCTTCCTGGGTGAACATCGTACAGCCATTTTACTTCGGTACTCCGCAATTCAACATCGGCGCTATTTTAACCATGATCCTGGTCAACATCATCAGCATGGTGGAATCGACAGGCGTCTACTTTGCCGTATCCAAAATCGTTGACAAGAAACTGGAAGAGCAGGACATCGTCAAAGGCCTGCGGGCGGAAGGGCTTGCCATCACCCTGGGCGGTCTGTTCAACGCCTTTCCATACACGGCCTTTTCCCAAAACGTCGGCCTGATTTCGCTGACCCGGGTAAAAACCCGGTCGGCGATTACCGCTGCCGGCTTGATTCTCGTGGTACTGGGACTGCTGCCGAAGCTGGCCGCGCTTACCACGGTAATCCCTGACGCCGTGCTTGGCGGGGCGATGATCGCGATGTTCGGCATGGTCGTAGCGTCGGGCATCAATACGCTTTCCAGTGTGGACTTGCGCCAGAACGAAAACCTGTTGATCGCCGCCTGTAGCATTGCCGTGGGCTTGGGTTCATCCGCCGTCCCGCAGATATTCGATCAACTGCCGGACATGCTGAAGATGCTGCTGCAAAACGGCATCGTTACAGGTTCCCTGACCGCGATCGCACTCAATATCCTGCTGCTGCACAACCGGAAGGGCGACAAACGCCTGCCCGTGCAAACGTCCCTCCCGGATGTATAATAACAATCAGCTTCGACGAAGATGTCCCGCTTTTACCGGCGGGGCATCTTTTTTCGCGAGGATGCGCCTTTTTACCGGCAAGCGGCGCATAAAAAACAATTGGCTTGCGGTGTGGCTTTGCTCGCGGCTGCTTTCATCGTTTCGCTCCATAAGTCCTGTTGTGATCTGCTCCGGTTATACCCTTTGGCCTAATTCTCTCCTGTATTTGTCAGATTTTTAGGACAATAACCCTATGGAAAATATCCCCATTTCGTGTGAAAATGCAAGTATTTGCAAAAGGACGCTTACTCTATTTCCAAAGGAGGGATTTGTTTGCGGAAAATTGCCTTGCTCACAGGACTTGGTTTGGCCCTTGTCGTCGGGTCGGTGGCTGCCCCGGTAGCAGTGGAGTACAACTTGGGGGTTGCGGTCGCCGCTCCGAAAGAAGGGCGCCCGGCTTCCGCGACGTGGGATAACCCGGGGAAGTCGGCCGCAAAGCTGCACAAGGGAGCGCCGGCCGCAGCAGGCATGCGGGCCGAGCCGCTGCAAGCGATCGACCCGTTCATCGAACAGGCGATTGCGGATAAGATGATGCCTGGCGCCGTCGTGCTGATCGCCCGGAACGGCGTGATCGTCAAGGAACAGGCTTACGGATACGCCGCACGCTATGCGGACGCCAATTTTACCCCGCTGGATCAGCCCATCGCGATGAAGACGGATACGATATTTGACCTGGCATCAGTCAGCAAGCTGTTTACGACGACAGCCGTCATGCAGCTGTACGATCAGGGCAAGATTGAACTGGACAGACCCGTAGCGGCATACATACCGGAGTTTGCCACAAACGGCAAGGACAAGATTACGATCCGGCAATTGCTCACCCACATTTCCGGATTTGAGCCCGGCATCCCCATCTGGAAAGTGGATGCCGACAGGGAGGGCCGCCTGCAGGAGGTGTTCCGCCACACCTTGCAAAATCCGCCCGGCAGCAAATACGTTTACAGTGATCTGAACCTGATCACGCTGGGCGCGGTAGTGGAGCGGATCACCGGCAAGCGGCTCGATGAGTACGTGCGGGAGAATATCACCCAGCCGCTGGGGATGAATGACACCATGTACAATCCACCGGCCAAACGAAAGCCGCGCATCGCGGCCACAGAAGAAGAGCCGTGGGCAGAAAGAGGGCTGGTCTGGGGAGAAGTGCACGACGAGAAAGCCTGGTCGCTGGACGGGGTAGCGGGACACGCCGGGGTCTTCAGCACGGCCGGGGATCTGGCCGTCTTTGCCCAGATGATGCTGAACGGCGGAACTTACGACAACAAGCGGATCCTTTCCAAAGAAGCCGTCGCGCTGATGGCGGAAAATCAGATTCCCCAATTTCCCGAGGACGACCACGGACTGGGCTGGGAGTTGAATCAGGGCTGGTACATGGACGCGCTGAGCGATACGTCTTCCCTGGGCCACACCGGATTTACCGGCACATCGATCGTCGTCAGCCCGGCAAACAACACGATCTGCATCTTGCTGACCAACCGCGTTCATCCGACACGTCAAACCGTGTCGACCAATCCGGTCCGCAGAGGAGTAGCGCGGCAGGCAGCCCTGGCCATTCCGGTGGACATTCCCTGGAAAAAAGAAGGGGCCTGGTTCGCCGGAATGGGCGATCAACTGCAGAACACGCTGACGGCAGAGGTTGACCTCGCCGCAGGTGGCACGCTCAGCTTTGACACCTGGTTTCGGATCGAGCCGGATAAAGACTTCGGGTACGTGGAAGCCTCCTCTGACGGACAGAGCTGGACGGCGCTGGGTACTGCCGCCTTTACGGGGAAGAGCGAGTGGACGCCATATTCGTACCAGCTTCCGGCGGGAACGAAGCAGGTGCGGTTCCGCTACAGCACCAATGAGACAGCAAACGGGCGCGGCTGGTACGTCCACGAGCCCCAAATCAAAAACGCCCAGGGACAGAAGCTGAAGACCGCATGGAAGGCAGCGGGATGGTCACAGGCGGCTGAATAAGCTGCCTGCTGTCGTTTGACAAAAATGTTGAAATCTACCGAAATGTGTTGACGAAAAGATCAATTAGAATAAAATGGTATTGTAGTAAATGAAAAACAGTTTGTCCATAGGAGGTTCAAATGCAAACAGATGGAGTGTTAGAGAGCCATACCCCGCAGCCAAAGAAAAAGAAGATAATGCCGATCGTGGTGGCATTGATCCTGGTTGTCGTTGTCGGGGCGGTGACCGCCATGGCCATGTCCGCTTTCAAAAGCCCGAAAGCCGTCTACTTGAGTGCGGAATTAAAAGGAGTACAGGAGACAACGAAATGGGTGACGGAAGGACTGGACAAATACAAACAGACGATTGCACCCTACCTGGAAAAACCCGTTTACACCACGATGGAAATATCCGACCTGACGATTGGACCCGTTCCCGGAGATCCCGAGCTTAGTCACGTGTTGGATGTGTTAAAGGAAGCGACGCTGTCGATCGACAATGCTGTTGACGAGAAAAACGGAAAAACATACAGCAAAGTAAGTCTGGCGCTCAAAAACAATCACCTGCTCGGCCTGGAGGTGTTTTCCGATCAGGAGCGAATGGGTTTTGGCGTGCCTGAAATATATAACAAATACGGCATTATCAACGTAAAGGACATCGATGAATTTAACAAAAAATACAATGCACAGCTGCCTAAAAAAGTGGTGAGCTATCAGGATTTGGCAGAGGCGATTGAAGTCGACCAATCGGAACTGCTCCCGATCGCTGCCGTGTACGGCAAGCTCTACGCAGACAGCATCACGGATGAGCAGGTGACGATCAAAAAAGACGGCACCTTCGAAGAAGGCGGCACCAAAATTCCCAGCCGGGAAATTACCGTCACCTTCTCCGACAGCCAGTTCAAAGAGCTGATGAAAAAACTATCGGATACCGTGGCCGCTGACGAGAAACTTCACGAGCTCCTTTACAAGCGTTACTCGAATATCGTCAATTTGCTCAAGGACAGCGGCTATCCCATTCAGGACAGCGATGTGATCAGCAAGGAGAAGTTTGTCGATAACATCAAGGCATCGATGAAAGATCTGGTCGCTGAATTGGATAAAGGGGATGCGGTGAGCAGCGTGAAGATGGTCCTCAACGTGGACGGCTCCGATCGCATTTTAAAGCGGACGGTAACCCTCACGTCCCCTGACAAAAAAGAGACGATCACGATGAAGAGCGCGAAGTGGACAGAAGGGGAAGCCGAAAAGGGAGTATTCCAGATCGTCACGGATTCGCTTCGCGGAGAAGACGTTGACATGTCGGTCGGCTTCGCCAAAGAAACCAAGGATCAGACGACAAACGGCAGCTTTGAATTGAAAGTCGATGAACTCTGGGATAAGAAAGTAGAGAATAGCATGGTATTCACTACTTCCTATAAGTCGACGAGGGACGGAAACAAAGAATCCGGGGATATCAACTTTCGCATCGGCCTTCAGGAGGATGGAGTGAACCAAACCCTGTCCGGGAATGTTTACGCTGTTACCGAGACGACAGGAGAAAAACGCAATGCCGAGTACAAGGTCAAGCTGAATACGGGCGAGCGGGCCGAAGAGGAAGAACTGCCGGAAGTCATCCAGTTTTCGCTGAAATCGACCGAGGAGTTTGGCAAAGAAGCACAGTTCCCGTCTCTCTCCAAGGATCATTCGCTCGACCTGGTAAACATGACCGACAGTGAAGCAAATCAGGTGATGATGGAAGTGCAGATGGGTGCGCAAGCGTTTATGCTGAAGAACATGGGGCTGTTTCAACAGCTTGGATTGATTCCGGACATTCCGGAAATGTACTGACCAAAAAGGGGCAGCGCTATCTTTCGCCGCCCCTTTTGATATTTCACCTAGCCATTGGACTCGCTGAAATTGTAAACTAGTGTAATAGGGACAAATAAAAACGGAACGCCAAGGGATGGTTCCCTCGAGACTCAGCCCCGGTACAGTGCCTGAGACACGGTCCCCTCAAGGCATGCGCCAAAAGAACCGCTCGAGGATGATGCGCCCTCTGGCTTCAATATAGAAGAATCGATACAAAAGTTCATCCCCATTGTGCAATCTGCGGGAAAACTGACACCTGGCGCTTTGTGGGCACCGTTCTCCCAATATTGCCGACCTGATTGGAGCATGAGCTAGGATTGACGCAGCCAGCTAGACCTTCATCAAGGAATCAGGCTTAAGCGCAACCAATAGGAGGCAAACGTATGATCATTGCAAAAGTGGAAACATCGCGAGCGGCCATTCCGCTGAAGAAACCGTTCAAAACGGCTCTACGCACGGTTGAACAGGCGGAAACTGTCGTGGTAAAAATCACGAGTGAATGCGGCAAAACGGGTTGGGGCGAGGCGCCGCCCACTGTCGTCATCACAGGTGACAGCATGGAGAGCATCGAGTCAGCCATCCGCAACACATTGGCCCCCCAGTTGATCGGCAAAAACTTGCTCCAGTACGAACAAGTCTTTCACCTGCTGCATCACCTGCTGGTCAACAACAACAGCGCGAAAGCGGCCGTAGACATGGCGCTGTACGACTTGATCAGCCAGCAGGCGGGGATGCCGCTATACCAATTTCTCGGCGGTTACCGCAACCAGATTGAAACGGATTACACGGTAAGCGTCAATTCGCCCGAGGAGATGGGCGAAGACGCGCTCGCCTACATGCAGGCAGGCTTTCTTGTGCTGAAGATCAAAGTGGGCAAAGACCAAATCGAGAACGATATCCTCAGAATCAAGGAAATTCGCAACAAGGTCGGCAACCAGGTGAAAATTCGCCTCGATGCCAACCAGGGATGGGAAGTGAAAGAGGCCATCCGTTCCATTCGCAAGATGGAGGATATGGGGCTGGATATCGAGCTGGTGGAGCAGCCGGTAAAAGCCCACGATCTGGCGGGTTTAAAAGCGGTGACTGATGCGGTGGATACGCCGATCATGGCCGACGAAAGCGTGTTTTCGCCGCGCCAGGCGTTTGAAGTGCTGCACAACCGCGCCGCTGACCTCATCAATATCAAGCTGATGAAGGCAGGCGGGATCTACAAAGCCCAGATTATCAATCACATGGCGGAAGAGTGCGGGGTGGAGTGCATGGTCGGCAGCATGATCGAAACGCATATCGGCATCACTGCCGCCGCCCACTTCGCAGCCAGCAAGAAAAACATTACGCGCTTTGATTTCGATGCCCCGTTGATGCTGGTGAAGAGCATCGTGGAGGGAGGCGTTCGCTATGACGGACGCGTGCTGACTCTTCCCGAGACACCGGGACTCGGCATCACCAAAGTACATGTATAGGCTCGGGGGAGGAGAAGAAATGGAAAAACCAACCGTTCGCATGGTGGCAGCCGTTCCGGTAGCCACAGTTTGGACGACGCCTGCTTCCCCTCGGGAAATGGACCGTCCGGCCATTGAAAATCCGGCGGATCTCACGGGCTGGCTGCAGGCGATGGGCTACGAAGACCGTCTGCAGCTCTGTGAAGCCAACCTGGTGCAAACCCAGGTGCTGTACGGCAGCCTGGTTGAAGCGATCGAAGAAGAGGCTGGTTGGCTGAAGGTAGTCATCCCGAGCCAGCCGTCGAAGAAAGACGGGCGCGGCTATCCCGGGTGGATGCCGAAATGCCAGCTTCTGGAGGCATCAGGGTTTGCCGCAAATCCGGATCAGCCGACCGCAGTGGTTACGAGCTCTGCGGCCCGGCTCTACAACAAGGAGGGCGAGCCGGGCATAACGCTCAGCTTCTTGACCAGGCTGCCCGTCATCTCGCAGTCCGACGAGTGGATCGAGGTAGCGACTCCAACTGGTCCGCAGTTGTTAAAGCAAAGCGATGCCGCAGTTTACCTGACGGAGCGGGACATCCCGATCGGCACAGGAAAACAGATCGTAGAGGCGGGAAAACGGTTTCTCGGTCTGCCCTACCTGTGGGGAGGAATGTCCAGCTTCGGCTACGATTGCTCCGGCTTCGCCTACAACATGCATCTGGCTAACGGCATGGTCATCCCCCGCGATGCTTCCGATCAGGCAAAACAGGGCAAGGCGGTCGAACGCCAGGAGCTGCAGCCGGGCGATCTGCTCTTTTTTGCCTACGAGGAAGGAAAAGGGGCTGTCCATCACGTCGGCATCTACGCAGGCGACGACATGATGCTCCACTCTCCCAAGACGGGGAAAACCATCGAGCTGCTCCGCTTGAGCGGTTCTGCCTATGAAGTGGAGCTTTGCGCTGCCCGACGCTACTGGTAGGCAAAAGAAAAAAGGAAGGGCCTTATGGAACAGACGCTGTCGTGTCTGATTTCCATAGGGTCTTTTTTCATGCATTCCGCAAATATGCGGAAAAACAGCTGCGCTTTTCCTGCACGGTGCACGTATGAACGGTTGGCAAGGGATATTATAATTTTCTTAACCATTTTTCTAGTTTGAATCATTCGGTGTCGAACAGAGGTGAAAGCGGGTGGATTTCCACTTAACTGCGGAACAAGCGGCGATTAAAGCGCTGGCAAAAGCGTTTACGGACGCGGAAATCCTTCCGGTCGCCAGAAAGTACGACGAGGAAGAGCGCTTCCCGACAGAGGTGATGCAAAAGCTGCGGGAATGCGGCCTTGTCAACCTGGCTGTTCCGGAAGAGTACGGCGGTCCCGGAATCGACAAGATTTCCCATGCCCTGATCATTGAGGAAATTGCCAGGGGATGTGCGGGGATTGCCACGTCGCTGGAAGCGAATTCTCTGGCAGCGTATCCGCTCATCATCGCAGGAGACGAAGAACTGAAACGAAAGTACGTAACCCGGCTGACTCGTGACGGCGCGTACGCTTCCTTTGCCCTGACGGAGCCCCAGGCAGGCAGCGACGTCGCCTCGTTGACGTCCACAGTGGCAAGACACGGGGATGAGTACGTTCTGAACGGTTCCAAGTGTTTTATTACCAATGCCAGTCATGCCGACTTCTTTGTCGTCTTGGCCAAACAAAAGGGACTGACGCCCCCGGATCATTTCACCGCGCTTGTCGTCGAACGAAGTGCCGGCGGAGTTACGGTCGGGAAAAAAGAGAAAAAAATGGGGCTTCGTGCATCTGATACCGCCTCGGTCAGCTTTGAAGATGTGAGAATCCCTGTCAGCGGGCGAATCGGCAGGGAAGGGGAAGGTTTTCGGATCTTTATGAAGGCGCTTGCACAAGCCCGCCCGATGGTCGGAGCACAGGCGGTTGGAATCGCCCAGGGAGCGTATGAAGCAGCCCTGTCGTATGCGAAGGAACGCAAACAGTTTGGCAAGCCGATCGCGAAGTTCCAGGCTGTCCAGTTCATGCTGGCCGAGATGGCGATGCAGATCGAAGCGGCTCGCCTGCTCGTGCACAAGGCGGTGTTCCTGACGGGAGCGGGTCAACCATCCGCTGCGCATGCCTCCTTCGCCAAATGCTTTGCTGCCGATACCGCGATGCGAGTGGCAACAGAGGCGGTGCAGATCTTTGGCGGCTACGGCTACATGCGGGAGTATCCCGTTGAAAAGTATATGCGCGACGCAAAGGTGATGCAGATCTACGAGGGAACCAACCAGGTGCAGCGCCTGATTATTGCAAAAGAAATACTCAACGAATGAACAGGAGGAGATTTTGCTTGAAGAAGCAGACAATCGGAGTGGTAGGCTCGGGAACGATGGGGGGAGCAATCGCGCACCTGGCGGCATTATCCGGCTTTCCGGTCATTCTTTGCGACCTTGAGGAGAAATATCTTGCCAGGGCTGTCTCCCGCATGGAGCATTTGATGAACAAAAGCGTGGAAAAAGGCAGGATGACAGCCGAACAGAAGGCAGACGTCCTGGAACGGGTGGAACTGACCACCGATTTGAGCCAAATGGCCAAGGCAGGCGTGGTGATAGAGGCTGTCATCGAAGATATGGAGGCCAAAAAGGCGGTATTCAGCCAATTGGATGAGATCCTGCCGCCGGAGTCGATTATCGCTACGAATACCTCCTCGATGTCGATTACCGTGATCGCCGAAGCGACCGGCAGGCAGGAGCGGGTAGCGGGGATGCACTTTTTCAATCCTCCCCAGGTCATGAAGCTGGTCGAGGTCGTGCGAGGTTACAAGACGAGCGATGAGACCGTTGAAAGGCTGAAAGAGCTGGCCCGGGACTTCGGCAAGGAGCCGATCGAAGTGAAGAAAGATGCGCCGGGGTTTATCGTCAATCGCGTCATGATCCCGCAATTCATCGAAGCGATCCGCCTGGTCGAGGAGGGTGTCGCATCGCCCGAGGACGTGGACAAGGCGGTCACTCTGGGGCTGAATTACCCGATGGGTCCATTTACACTGCAGGATTTTGCCGGAGTAGACATCGGCTTGCACGTCATGGACTACTTCTATGAAGAGTTTAAGGATGACCGCTTTGCAGCGCCGTTGTCCCTGCGCCGTTTGGTCAGGGCCGGAAGACTGGGCAAGAAGACGGGAGCCGGCTGGTACGACTACGAAAAGTGAAAAAAGATGATTGATATAGAAAGCGGGGGAGCGAGATGAATAGACAAGAGGTTGTCTTGTTGGACGGTGCGCGCACGGCTTTTACCGGTTTTGGCGGAGCATTTCGCGATGTGACGGCGATCGATCTGGGCGCGGCCGCGGCCAGGGAAGCGCTGAAGCGCTCCAAGGTGAATCCCGAAGAGATAGACCAAGTCGTGTTTGGCAACGTGATTCAATCAAGCAACGACGCCATCTACCTGGGGCGCCATATCGGGCTGAAAGCCGGCGTACCGAAGCATGTCCCGGGTCTGACCGTCAACCGGCTGTGCGGTTCGGGGCTGCAAGCCATCCTGACGGCAGCTCAGGCCATTTTGCTGGGTGATTCGCGTGTCGCGCTTGCCGGAGGAGCGGAAAATATGAGCCAGGTCCCGCATGTCGTCCACGGAGCGCGCTGGGGCCTGCCTTTGGGGAAGGCGCCGATGGATGACTTGTTATGGGAAGCGTTATACGATCCGTACGGTGACTGTACGATGGCTGTAACCGCTGAAAATTTGGCGGTCCAATACCAGATCTCCCGCGAAGAGGCGGACCGTTTTGCGGTATCAAGTCATGCGAAAGCGCTTTCGGCGGCAGAGCGGGGCGTATTTGCCGAAGAGATCGTGCCGGTTGTGGTAAAAGGCAAAAAAACAGACGTCATTGTCGATCGGGATGAACATCCGCGCCAGACCACTTATGAAGCCTTGGCGAAGCTTCCGGCCCGCTTCAAGAAAGACGGGTTGGTCACCGCCGGCAACGCCAGCGGCATCAATGATGGGGCCGCAGCGGTGGTCGTCGCTTCAGCAGACTATGTCAAAGAGAGAAATCTCACCCCGATCGCCCGGCTTGTCTCCTGGGGAATCGTCGGGGTGGAGCCTCATCTGATGGGGATTGGCCCCGTACCTGCGATCCGGCAGGCGCTGGCCAAAGCCAACATGAGCTTGTCGGATCTCGATCTGATCGAAATCAACGAGGCATTCGCCGCCCAGTATCTGGCCTGCCAGAAAGCGCTGGATTTTTCACCGGAGATCGGCAATGTGAATGGCGGAGCGGTCGCATTGGGCCATCCGCTGGGAGCAAGCGGTGCGCGGATCACCCTTTCGCTGCTCTATGAACTGGGCCGCCGCGGGAAAAGGTACGGTGTGTCCGCGCTCTGCATTGGCGGCGGACAAGGAATCGCCGCGATTTGGGAGAGATTGTAATCGTTTATCGAGAAAGGTGGGGGTCTGGTTGTTTCAAACATGCTATGGCTTGTCGGTATCGGAGCTGTTGAGAAACCGCTTTGCGGCTGCTCCGGACAAAGAGGTCATCTACGACGGATACAGAAGGCTTACCTACCGCGATCTGCAGGCGGAAGCTCAGCAAATCGCCTCGGGATTAAGCCAATTGGGAGTGGGAAAGGGGGATCGAGTAGCGGTATGTCTGCCCAACTGGCATGAATTCGTCACGATCTACTTTGCTGTTGCCCGGCTTGGCGCCATTCTTGTCCCTTTTAATACGCGATACCGCTCCGATGAGGTCGAGTACATTTTACAGAACTCCGGCGCTCAAGTCGCCTTTTTGACTGAAAATTTCGGTAATGTCCCTCACTTCGAACAATTTACGCAGGCAAAAGAGCGTATCTCTTCTCTAAAGCATTTGATCTCTGTTCGCTTTGAGGCGGACGGGCTCACCTCTTTGGAACAGCTGATGGAGCAGGGGACCAGACAGGCACCTCCGGAAGTGGCGATCAATCCCAAACAGGACGTGTTTAGCATTTTGTACACCTCAGGTACGACAGGACGGCCCAAGGGTGCCATGCTGACCCATGACAATGTGGTGCACACGGGGGTCATTTCGGCAGAAATGATGAACTGTACGCCAGAGGATGTGTTTTTGGTCGCCGTACCCGTCTTTCACGTCTTTGGCTTGGTTCCAAGCATTGTCACGACGATTGCGGCAGGAGCCCGGATGGTGCTGATGGAACAATTCAAAGCCGATCTGTCGCTGGCTTTGATCGAACAGGAGAGGGTGACGGTCAAACACGGTGTTCCGACGATGTTTATCCTGGAATTGAACCACCCGCAGTTTAAGCGCTTTACCCTCTCATCGCTGCGGACCGGGATCGTTGCCGCCGCCGCCTGCCCTGTTGAAATCGTGCGGCGAATTCGCACGGAGATGGGCTGCGACATCGTCATCTGCTACGGCCTCAGCGAGACTTCGGCGACATTGACGGCGACAGATTACAGTGATGACGATCTCGTACGTTCGGAGACATGCGGGAAGGCACTGCCGGGGGCCGAAGTGAAGATTGTCGACGCAAACCGGCAGCAGCTTCCGCCCGGCGAGGTCGGGGAGGTCGTCTGCCGCGGGTTTGGCGTAATGAAGGGGTACTACAATCTTCCGGAAGAGACAAGACAGGCATTGGATGAGGATGGCTGGTTTTATACAGGTGATCTTGGCACGCTGGACGACAAAGGATACCTGCGAATCGTCGGCCGAAAAAAGGAAATGATCATCCGCGGCGGCTACAACATCTATCCGCGGGAAGTAGAAGAAGTGTTCTACACTCACCCCGGTGTGATGGAAATTGCTATCGTCGGCTTGCCGGATACCGTTCTCGGCGAGATCTCCTGCGCTGCGATCAAGCTGAAACCTGGAAAAACCGCCACCGAAGAAGAGATGAAGTCTTTCATCAAACAGCGGGTAGCCAATTACAAGGTGCCGGACAAGATCGTGTTTGTCGACGAGTTTCCGATGACGGCAAGCGGAAAGATCAAGAAGGTGGAGATGCAGGTTCAGTTAAAAGAGCGGTTGGGGGCTGAGTTGCGGTGATGACGGCGTTGATTTTCCCCCCAGACATCCGTGTAGTCGCTTTACAGAGGGGAAACGAATGGAGGCGTAATGGTGGATAGCACAGCTTATCGTTTTTCCCACCAGCTCCGGGTGAGATATTCGGAAATTGACGGACAGAAGATGGTGTTCAACTCACATTACCTGACCTATATCGACGTGGCGGTGGTTGAGTACTTTCGAGAAATTCTGGGTGAAAACTGGCTGGCGTTGGCCGAGCAGCATGTCTTTGACATCGCGTTGGTAAAGATTACGCTGAACTTTGTGAAATCGGCCAGACTGGATGATCTCCTGCGGGTTCACTGCCGGATCGAAAAGCTGGGAAATTCCAGTTTTACGCTCTCGGCCATCATCACCCGGGGCGGAGACGAAACCGTGCTGTCGGCTGAGGCCGTGTATGTAAATTACAATGCTGCACAGGGGAAAGCACAGCCCATTCCTTCTGACATCAGGGAGAAACTGGCTGAATTTGAAGGAAGGACGCTGTAAATTCGGATGGCAAAGCACAGCGCCATCGCAGGGAGACAAAGAGACGCTTCCGAGTCGATTCGGGGGTGTTTTCCTGTTTTTGTTTGATTCATTCCTACGAGTCTTGGAATGCGGCCGTTGGCCGATTGGGATCCACGATGCGTACTTTTATGTGCTGTAGTGGCAAAAATGCAGGTATAATCGGCTTAACGGTTCGGGAGGTGAAGCTGTGTGATTGACAGTAAAAAACGGCAATTGTTAGTCGAGCAGATTGACAGCCACTTACGCAGAACAGCTCGGCAATTGATCAAGTTTGATACACTGGACGAGACATTGAATTATTTGATCGAGGCCTTCTGTGAACAATTTTCTTGTGACTACGTAGCGATTAATCTGAAGCTGCGGGGCTGTTTGGCCGCCAGAGTCGCAAAGGGCGAATCTTTTCATCTGCACCATGCGTTACCACTGCCATTGGAGCGATGCTCACCTCGATTTTTTATGGATGCGGTCTGCAGCGATCACGTGATTTCCGAGGAAGAGCGCTGTTCTTTTTTAGAGAATCTGGAACAGGAAGGCTTTGCTTCCTGGTTTACCGTACCGATTAAAGAGTGCGATTCTGACAGTTTCGGGGTGCTCGTGATCGGGTTTCGCCATTACGTCCCGCTGGTGCTCGATGCCGAGAAGCTGTTTCAGGAGTTCGGCAAGGATATTGCGACAGCGATCGGGTTGTCCAAGGAAAGAGAAAACAAGAAAAAGAAAATGAAAGGGATGGAATGGCTAAAAGAGAATGCCTGTCTGGGTTCGTCCATCGAAGAATTGATTTCCGGCATTCTCGAGCAGGTGAGAAAAGGAACGCATGTAGAATCGGCATTTGTGTATTTATACGACGAAGTGGATCATTCCTTTGTTTATCACCCGCCCTCTTACGGGCCAATAAACGCGCCGGAAAAAATAAAGATTGAAGGCAATTACCATATTTCAAGTTATTTTCCTTTTATTGAGAAGATAGGGAGAGAGGAAATCACCGTCCCGCTCATCGTCAACTTTAAAACAATTGGTGTCCTGCATGCCCGAAATAAAAAGGGTAAAGCCTTTTCCCAGGAGGATTTGGAGACGCTGCAATTTTTGTCTTCCCACGTTTCGGTGCTGATTGAGAATGCCAGGCTGTATAAAAATCAAATTGAAGACAAGTCCCGATTGGAAAAACTGGTCGTTCACCATCAGGAATTAGTCAAGCAAACGCTGGTTGGGGAAGGCTTCTCGGAAATTACCAACACGCTCGCTCAGATGATCGGTCATACGGTTGTACTATTTGACCGCTTTTTTCGTCCCATCTCCCATCATTTAATCGATATGAAACAAAATCAATTGGAGCAGTTGTTTCGTCAACTGGATTTGGAAAAGTGGAATTTCTTCCAGGCCAATTACCAGGAGCAATGGGTAAAACTTGCAGACCAAGACGATTTCGGGATTTGGAGAGTCGTCGGAGGAGGGGATTTGCTGGGGTATCTCGGGGTAAAAATCAGCAAGCGGGAAGCAGACCTGCTGCTGCGGATGACATTCAATCACGCGCTGCATGTCTATGCAATTCAGTTTATTAAACAAAAACTGGTGCTCGAGGCGAAAGAGCAGGTAAAGGACAGTTTTCTGAACAAGCTTTTTGTTGAAAACATACAAAATCAAGAAGAGATCATTGAATACGCCAGCATCTTTCACCTGGACATCTTTCAGGCCCATAAAATAGGTATTTTTTCTATCGATCTTAACGACGACGTTGGCCAAGCATCCAGTTTATTGGAGACAGAAGCAAAAAAAACGTGGATTTGGGAGCGCATCAGGGAAAATCTCCTCCAATACGACCGGGATATTATCGTGACGCGAAAAGACGGGTTTTACATTCTAATTGCTCCCGACAAACCGGACAGGTGCTGGGAGCAAGTCTACGCCCGATTGACCAGGGGCGCTGCCCTGGAGGGCGAGAAAGTCGAGATCTGTTTAGGGATTAGCAAGAGTACGGAGCGGCTTGAGGATTACTATGTTTGCTACAAACAGGCCCTGCAAACACTTAAAATCGTGCGCCATCAATTCAAAAGAAAAGGGTTTTTAAGCTTTGACAATCTGGGTTCCTATTCAATACTGTACGATCTGCGGGATACGTTTGCGGCCCAACTGTTTTTGAAAAACTACCTGGATCCATTACTAAGCTATGGTAACGGCAAAGGAAAAGGAAAGGATTTATTTGACACGCTACGTGCATATTTGTATAAAAATGGAAATTTGAAAGATACAGCAGATGATCTTTTTATTCATAGAAGCTCCTTGAAATACCGGCTCGAAAAAATTGAAGAAATTTTGCAGATCAAGCTGGAGGACGCAGAAGAGCGGTTTCATCTTATGTTGGCGTATAAGTTATACGATTTGTACCATTTAGAGGATTAGCTCACCAGTAACGAAAAACCCATTTATTTTCGTACACGATGGACGTATTGCTCCACGAAAAAGAGACGTATAATTTCGAACATAACGAATTTTATTTAGATGAAGGAAGAGGGGAATTTATGATGAATACAGAAACATTGCAATATTTTGTGGAAGGCCAGGTTGCAATGGTCTACCTCAATCGACCGCCTTTCAATCCGCTAAACAAGCAGCTGTTTTCCGATTTGCACGCCATTATGGAGCAGATCGCTCAAGACAATAGGATTCGCTGCGTGATCATCAGCGGACGAGGGGACCGGGCATTTGCCGCAGGGGCAGACATTCACGAGATGAACGGCTTGGATCAGGCTGGGATGGCCGAGATGGGGCGGATGTCCCGTAAGGCCTTCGACAGTATTGAGCGGTTGCCAAAACCAGTCATTGCGGCGGTCAACGGTTTGGCTCTGGGAGGGGGATGCGAGCTGGCCTTAGCCTGCGATTTGCGCATCTGTTCGGAAAACGCAAAGTTCGCTTTGCCGGAAATCAATCTGGGGATTATTCCGGGCGGCGGCGGAACGCAGCGTCTGCCGCGGCTGATCGGGGAAGCCCGGGCAAAAGAACTGCTGTATTTTGGCGAGACCATTGGCGCTGAACAGGCATATGACTATGGCCTGGTTCATAAGGTGGTGCCGTTTGAAGAACTGGTTCCGGGCGCCAAGAAATGGGCTTTGAAATTGGCTGAAAAGCCGGCGGTTGCGATGTCCATGCTGAAAATCTGCGTTAATGCAGGTGCGAACAGAGATCTTGACAGCGCCTTAGACCTTGAGTTTGCGTGTTTTGGCAATGCGTTTGCCAGCGAAGACCGAAAAGAGGGCATGGCTGCTTTTGCTGAAAAACGTAAGCCTCACTTTATGGGCAGATGATCAGCGAAACATTTGGCAGGAAAGAGGGAGGAAGCAATGTGTCATTACATTTACGACTATAAAGTGAAGTGGGGGGACACAGATGCCGCCGGGATCGTTTACTACCCCAACTTTTACAAGTGGATGGATCAAGCGGCACATGAGATGTTCAATCACCTTGGCTTTGCGGTATCGAAGCTGTTTACAGAAGATAAGGTGGGATTGCCTCTGCTTGAAACCCACTGTGAATTTAAATCGCCTGCTCTGTTCGAGGATGTGCTCGAAGTAAGAACCACTGTTGCCGAAGTCCGTGACAAGGTCATCAGGTTAACCCATGAGTTTTTCAGAGACGGGAAACTGATTGCCAAAGGATATGAAGTAAGAGCCTGGACAACCTTCGCAGAGGACAAATTAAAGGCTGTGTCCATTCCGGAGCAAGTACGTGAAGCATTGACCAACATGAAGAGAGTGTCCCGCTGATTCACCGCTTAGAGTGTCTTCTCGTGAAGGGCAAGGCACTTTAAGCTTCACCTAGTTTGCCCGCAAACTGCCGACCCACGACTGGACGAATTTTCCTGTTGCCATCTGTTTTTTGTCGTGGTATGATTTTATTTGTCGCTCGAAAGCGATGGGGAGAAATACAAGAGAGAAAACGAAAAACTATTAAAAATTTCCTCTTGATTTCTGAGATTTAGCCTGATATACTATTGAATTGTCGCCGGTAGTTAAAAGTTGACGCCGACGAGAAAAAATGCTCTTTG
>NZ_HE978545.1:114334-212020 GCF_000311785.1 Brevibacillus massiliensis | reverse complement strand
CACTTCTCTGTCGGAGGGGTGCTTTTTCATTTGACTTCTACGATGCGATTTTCTACTTTCGGGTTGAGTTCCTTCTGCTCTTTGATCGCTTCTTCCATCAATTCAAACAAGGTAATGCCTGTGTTGAATGCTTCTTTGTTCAAAGATTCGTATCCGTCGCCGCCTGCCGCGATAAAGTCGTTGGTTGCCACTTTGTACGTCTTGTTCAGGTCGAGCGGTTGGTCGCCTACTTTCACCTCGACAACGCGTTCACCGGCCGTTTTGGATGGATCATAGGTAAAGGACATGCCGCTGATCTGCGGGAAGCGCCCTTGCCCTTCTTCTACCTTGCTGACGCCGTTTTCCAGCGCTTGCAGCAGTTCTTCCCCTGTTGCCTCGACTACCACCAGCGTGTTGGGGAACGGGAAGACCGTGTACAAGTCTTTTTTGGTGATGTCGCCAGCTTTGACTTGTGCCCGGATGCCGCCGCCATTGGTCAAAGCCACGTCCGCTCCATGACCCGAAATCGACTTCGTCCGCTCCAGCATGGCGTCCGTGACGAAGTTGCCCAGATTGGTCTCGCGAGTCCGGACCAGTGTGCGGTCGCCGTCCAGATCGACTGCTGTCTTGCCGATGACGACGTTCATGATCTCGTCCACTTTGGCGACGACGTCCTTGACCAGCTTTTCAATCTCCGGATCAGGCTTTACGGACTCGTCATACTCTTTCAACCCGCCGCTGAACGCCACCATCTCGTCACCGAGGTAGTACATATCGACGCGGCCGAGGGATTTGCCGTACTCCCAGTCCTGGACGATGTACGTGCCGTTTACGACTTCCGGAGTTCTGAGCGGCGTATGGGAATGTCCACCGATAATTAAGTCAATTCCGTCTACGTTCTTCGCAATCTCCCGGTCCACTTCGACTCCGATATGCGAGACGACGATGACGTGATCTGCTTCCTTCTTCAGCTCAGGCACAAGCTGTTTGGCTATCTCTACCGGATTTTTAAACGTGAGACCCTTGACGTTGTCCGGGTGGGTCACAATCGGCGTGTCTTCCGTCACAAAACCGATGAACGCAAACTTCTTGCCGCCGATTTCCGTCTTGTATACCGGAGGGAGCAGGTTGGTGCCATCTTCTTTAAACACGTTGGAGGCGATGATCGGGTAATTGACCATGTCCTTCAGTTTCAACAACTGCTCGTAGCCGAAGTCGAATTCATGGTTTCCGGAAGCGCCGGCGTTGTAGCTGAGCTGATTGAGAATCGGGACGATCGACTCGCCTTTGAACTGATTGGCGAATACTGTTCCCTGGAAGGTGTCGCCGGCATCCATCAGCAGGAAGTTGTCATTTTCGCTCCGCCATTCTTTCAGCAAAGTGGCAATTTTCGCGTAGCCGAATTCCTTGCCGCTTTGGTTTTCTTCGATATGGCCGTGAACGTCATTCGTGTGGGCAATCGTGATGTGCAGGGTTGCCGCATCGCCGAGCGCCTGGGCAAATTCGGCCCGGGTAACCTGCGGCTTGTCTGCCAGGTTCAACGTGTAGCCGAAGCCTTTTGCGATCTCCTTGATTTTGCTGGCACTGGCCGCTTGGTAGGCGTGTTTGGCATCCTCGGCAGTCAGCACTCCCTGTGACTGTCCCCATGCTATGTACGGGGCTGCCCAGTCGGACGAACCCGGTTTCAGGTCTGCGTCTTTCATCCGGGAAATGACGGCGATCACTTCCGCTACTGTGACGTTTTGTTCGAGTGCCAGGCTCCCTTTGTCATTTCCGATGATAAACGACTTTTCCTTCAACCATTGTACGTGATCAATCGGTTGGAGCGGTGCGGCACAGGCTGGACCTGCCAGGATGCCGGTCGTCAACACGGCAGACAGCACCGTGATGCCGGTACGACGTAATTTCTTCAATGTTTCTCCTCCTTACCAGTAGGAAAAAATAAGATCACTGTAAGGAATACGGGATCATTGTCTCAATTCCTCCAAAAACAGCCCCGCTTGAGCAAAAAACTCAAGAGGGGCTGTCGAATCAACCGCTGTGGTATTAGACCCAACCGCGGAAACGGGAAGCTTCAGCCATTTTGCGGACGCCGACCATGTAAGCGGCGAGGCGCATGTCTACGCGGCGGGTTTGCGCGGTGCTGTAGACATTTTCAAATGCTTTGACCAGCACTTGTTCCAATTTCGACTCGATTTCCTCTTCCGTCCAGTAGTAGCCCTGGTTGTTCTGTACCCATTCGAAATAGGAAACCGTAACGCCGCCGGAGCTGGCCAATACGTCAGGCACCAGCAGAATTCCCCGTTCGGTGAGAATTTTCGTCGCCTCCAGCGTAGTCGGACCATTGGCCGCTTCGCAGACGATTTGTGCCTTGATATTGTGTGCGTTCTCTTTCGTGATCTGGTTTTCGATCGCAGCCGGTACGAGGATGTCGCATTCCGACTCGAGCAGTTCTTTGTTCGTAATCGTGTTGGTAAAGAGCTTGGTCACCGTTCCGAAGGAGTCGCGGCGGTCCAGCAAATAGTCGATGTCGAGGCCGTTCGGATCGTAGAGGGCGCCGTACGCATCGGAAATCCCGACCACTTTGGCACCGGCGTCGTGCATGAACTTGGACAGGTAGCTTCCCGCATTGCCGAAGCCCTGTACGATGACACGCGCTCCCTCCAGGGCGATGCCGCGGCGCTTCAACGCTTCCCGGATACAAATGGTAACCCCTTTGGCCGTCGCCGTTTCCCGTCCGTGGGAACCGCCGAGGGCAATCGGTTTGCCTGTAATAAATCCGGGTGAATCAAATTCGCGAATGCTGCTGTACTCATCCAACATCCAAGCCATTATTTGCGAATTGGTGAAGACGTCTGGTGCCGGAATGTCTTTGGTCGGTCCGACGATCTGGCTGATCGCCCGGACGTAGCCGCGGCTCAAGCGCTCCAATTCACGGAACGACATCTCGCGCGGATCGCAAATGATTCCGCCTTTCCCTCCACCATATGGAAGATCAACGATACCTGCTTTTAAACTCATCCAAATCGAAAGCGCTTTCACCTCATCCTCTGTAACGTCTGGATGGAAGCGAATCCCGCCCTTTGTCGGTCCTACCGCATCGTTGTGCTGTGCGCGGTATCCGGTGAACACTTTTACTTCACCGTTGTCCATACGAACTGGGATGCGAACCGTCAAGACCCTAAGCGGCTCTTTTAACAGTTCATACATTGACTCCTGGTAACCTAATTTTTCGAGTGCCTCTTTGATGACAGTTTGCGTGGAGGTAAGCAAATTCAAGCTCTCCTGCTGTTTAACCGCCTCTTTCGTTTCACCGGTTACCACTTCGTGCTTCCCCATTTCTTAACCACCTCAAAATAGTTGTCGGTAATCCATCGTTTAGTATACACCCTTGTTCAAGGGATGAGAAGTTTAAAAATAACGGCTTACCTAGTAATTGCGCCCAAACTCATGTAAATTCAGGTCTTTTTTAGGTTTTCCGAAATACTAGGGTTTAGTCACAGAGAATGTAATCCCGTTTCAAACGGACAGCTTCGCAACCTGTCCCAGCCTCGCCTGCGCCGTCGAAATATGCGATAATCTGTTTTGTAAAGATCAATGCAATGAGGAGGGGCACACGTGTCTCAAAAACGAATCCTGTTTGTCTTCGCCCATCCCGACGATGAGACCTTCACCTCTGGTGTCACGATTGCCAAATACACGAGGGAAGAAAACGCGACAGTCGCCTTGCTCTGCGCTACCCGCGGGCAGGCAGGGAAAGCCGGCGATCCTCCGATCTGCACGGCAGAAGAGCTGCCGGCCGTTCGTGAACGGGAGCTGCGGGAGGCTGCCAACATCTTGGGGATCAACCAGGTGGACATCCTGGATTACCAGGACAAACACTTGTCTGATGTGCCGCTAGACGAGTTGGCGGATCAAATTATCGCGGAAATAGAACGAGTGCAGCCGCAGGTTGTCATCACCTTTGCGCCGCACGGCATCTCCGGCCATCCTGACCACCGCGCCATCTCCCAAGCCACCACCCGTGCCGTGAGCCAGCTCGCACCGGATTCCCCGGTGAAAAAGCTGTACTACTGCACGCTGCCGTCGACGGGGCCGTTCCCGGTCCGTACGATCCACACGGATCCAGAGGAAGCGATCACAACGCTCATCACCGCTCCGGAATACGTCGACGTAACGGCGCAAGCCCTATTGGCACACCGGACCCAGCATCTGTCTGTCGAACGGGTTTTTCCTGGAATTTCCCAAGGAGACTACCGTCATGTGCGGGGTACGAATTACTTTATCCTCGCCTGGAACCGGCTGCCTGCTTACCAGCCCAAAGGCAAAGAGTCCGATCTGTTTGCCGGAATATAAGACTTATTTGACTAGGGTAAAAAGCACCTGGCGACGAATCTGCCAGGTGCTTTCGTTTGCATGGTACAAACGGGAAAAGTAGTCAAAGATGCTTTTTTATAAGAAGTGGCGGCATATTTCCTTAACGGCATCTTCGGCAAATACGACTTTTCCATACTCTTCGAGAACATAAACAGTCGTTGGTGTCGCTTCACCGTATTCAGAGAGGATCGCAATCAGCTTATGATATCGCTCTTGGTCCAAATCAACCTCTTCGAGAACAAGGAAATACTTTCCTTGATAGAAGTAGGCGCTCCCCCCATTCGTCAGCATACCATTGATCCGATGGGCAGCTTCTACCATATGTTCAAAGTCACGGAAGGAATAAAGGATGAGATCACTTTCTTCAAGTGTCACTTCCATTTCGTAGACTTCTTCTTCGTATTCCTCTTCTTTTTCTTGTCGAAACCCCGTTTTTCCTTTAGTGACGATTACGACCATTCCCTGAGCTGGCAAGGCGAACACTTCAACGGCGACCGGACCAGAAACTTCAAACCCGAGTTCTTGGTAAGCCTGCTCCATCATGTCGTTGAACAGTTCATGTACTTTCGGAATGTCACGCCACATATCTTCTTTTTCGATGCCTCGTTCCGTCAAGTCATCAAACGTTAAAAAGATGCGTATCTTGTCTTGGCCAAGGCGCTCTACACGCATGACTGTCCCTCCTCGCCATCCAGTCGTATTACAGGTTATGAATCACAGCCTGTAATGGTGCTCCGCTATCCTCCAACCATCGAAAATGGCATAAGCAGTGCTAGCGCAGCATCAATATGTGTGTCCCTATATCATACCACACTTTGGGACAAGAAAATAGCACCCGACCGGGAATCGAAGTTTGGAAAAACGACTCGATTTTCCGCCCCTTGATCGCGACTTCTTTGTAGGACGATGTCATTTTCTGCGCTTTCCCGGGAAAGGGATTTTACATGGGAAAATGCCTGCCCGCAAAGACTTAAAAATACATGCCCCACTACGAAAGACGGAGGTGCGACCGTTGCCGAAGCTCATCCTGACCGCTGTTCTCACGATTGCCTGCCTTTGCTCTTATCCTGCCCATTTAGAAGTACGCCCCATCCATGCCCGGGAGATGCAAAAGCCTGATGCCCCATTTGCCCAGAAAGTCCCGCGCTACAGGATCCGGATGGATGATTACCGGATCGTCAGCCCTGAGGGCAGCCATAAAAAAATCGCCCTGCTCACCATCGACGATGGCCCTTCCGGCGAGTCGTCCAGGCAGCTGCTGGAGGTGCTCGAGCGCCATCAGGCAAAAGCGATCTGGTTTGTCAACGGAAGCCAGCTTGCCTCCAAGAATCAGGACGGGACGATCACCTTCAAGCCGAAGAAGGCAGCGCTGCTTCGGGACATAAAACAGCGCGGCCATCTGATCGGGAACCATACCTGGCAGCACGCAAACCTGCGCAAGCAGCCCGCGGAAAGGCAGCGGGAGGAGATCATCAGCACCAACCGGGCAATCCGACAGCTTACCGGCGAAACTCCCCGATACTTTCGCCCGCCCTTCGGTGCCTACACCGATGTTTCCAACAACATCTGCAGGGAGGAGGGGATGGTTTCGCTGAACTGGTCTGTCGGGTCTTCCGATTGGGATGCCCGCGTATACAAAAAACCCCGGGGAATTGCACGGCAGGTGCTGGGCAGCATCCATCCGGGGGCGACGATACTATTTCACGATCGCATGTGGACCGCCCGTGAGCTGGATGACATCCTCACCGGGTTGGAACACGCCGGATACCAGTTTGTCCTGCCGACTGAAGGAAGCCAACCGGCAACAATCAGCGGGCAGGCGAGGGGATCGAAATGACCTGCCCCACGGTCAGCTTCGCTTCCGGACTGATCCCGTTGTATCGGGCGATTCGCTTTACGCTCGTTTGATTCCCGTAATAGAGGCGGGAAAGCTGATACAGCGTCTCCCCCTGTTTGACCACATGACGTTTTACCTTCAGCTGTTTTTGCTCCTTGGACCGGACAGGCTCGGCCGCTGCCGGCCCGGCATCTGTCGGGGAAAGCTGCTCCTTGGGCAGAGGCGGCCCGCTCGTCCCTGTCGGATGCGGGGCTGCGGGGCTTTCGGCTGTCGCTTTGGACTGGCTGTCCGGATGCTCGTTTTCCCCCTCATTTTCTTTTGGGACTGCCGGAGCATGCTGACTGGTTTCTTGCGGCATTTCCGTTGTTGCCTGGACAGAGAGTGCAGGTCTGTTTTTGTTGGCCTGGACGATCTCATAAGCGATCGCACCGGCAATCAGCACACCAAATATCCCCATCAAAAGCGCCAGCCGGTTATGGTTCGCCAGCGGTCCGCTGCGTCTCTTGCGCGAATGTCGCAGCTTGCGGGAAGGTAGCGGTCGATCAGCCGGCAAAGCGGCGGCCAATTCCTCGCTTTTCTGCTTTGAACTGCTCGACATGTCCTGACTGCCTCCTTTCTACCCGTCGCCCTCCCGCGACGGCCTGTACTGGATGGAAAGGGCCATAAAAAAATCAAACAGACTGTGCGCCGTGATCGGAACCAAGAGACTCTGGGCGGATTGAAACAGCCACCCCAAGACCAGGCTCATCAAAAATACTGTGACTGACAGAAAAGGCTTGCGCAGATAGCGAAAGTGAATCAGCGTAAAGGCCAGACTCGTCAAGAGATTGCCCGCCAGCGGCTGGATGACGCCGCGAAACAGCCATTCTTCACTCAGTCCCACCACCCCGCACAAGAGTGCCGTCCGCCAAAGGGAAAGCCCGTGAAAAATGCGCCGGTTAAGCTCCCCGTCGTCCAGCCATCGTTTGGGCAAGATCTGCTCCAGAAGCAAACTGAGCGCTGCGATGGCCGCAGCGGCGCCAACTGCAAAAGTCATCGCCTTCCACCCGGGAAATCGGAAGAGCAGCCAGCTTCCCTGCCCTCCGTGAACGAACAGGCTCAGGATGATCCCCGCACAGAGCAAGATCCCCTGCGTCAGCAGAAGGTTCAAATACAGTGTCTGCCGATCCAGTTCTTTCAGTTGATCTGTCAACTCGAAGCCTCCCTACCGCATTCCAACTCCGGCAGCAGACGCCGCAGTGCCCTCGTCAAATCCCATGCTTCTTGTTCCGCTTTTTGCGGCTTTTTGCCGTCCGTGAAAAATTCGCCTGGATTCAGTCCGCAGCGGCAGCAGCAGTTCTCTACCGACGAGCTGGCCTCCTGCTCCCCGAAGTAAGCACTCAAGCCCGTCCGCAGACAAGCGGTCCCTTCGATCCAGGCGGTGATCTCCTGAAGTTTTTGCCTCTTTTGCCCGGCCGTCCGTTGAAATTGCCGGGAAATCCGGCTCTGTGCCCGCGTCCAATCGCCGTCGGCAAGGGCGAACTGATACCCTTCCCGCGTCTGCGCGAGCTGGCCGATCAACCCGCTTCTCTCCGCGTAAAACAGCAGGGCGCGGGACAAATTTTCGCTGCCTCCAAAAGCGGTTTGCAGTTCGCTTTGGGAAAGCTGGACCAACTTTTCGGGACCATCTGGCCGGATCTGCTGCAGTTGCTGCAGGAACCAGCCTACCTCCGCTTCGGTCGGGCACTCGTTTTGAACCAGGTGCTGGTGAATCAGGGCGTCCTCCGGCAGGTAAAACAGGCAAGCGTACCCGCGTTCCCCATCCCGGCCGATCCGCCCCACCTCCTGCACGTACGCCTCGATGCTGGCAGGAAAATGGTAGTGAAGGACAAAGCGAATATCCGGTTTGTCGATCCCCATGCCAAACGCGTTGGTGGCAATCATGACGTCGAGTTGATGCAGCAGGAACTGCTCCTGCAGCTGTACCCGCTCCATCGCCGACATCCCCCCGTGATACCCGTGAACACTCTCCAGCCCGGCTTGCTTGCAGGCTGTTACCAGGCGTTCCACGGCTTGCCGGGTAGCGCAGTAGACAATGCCTTGTCCCGCCAGCTGCCGGAGCATTCCGACCATCTCCTGCAGCTTTTCCGCTTCGCTCGCCACCGGTTTGATGTCATAAGCAATATTGCTTCGATTGAGCGGTTGGACGACCACATCCTCTTGTTCAATTCGAAACAAGCGGCAGATTTCCTCCCGCACGGCAGCGGTGGCCGTCGCGGTCAAGGCGAGAACGGGAGGCGAGCCCAGCATCTCGACCACATCCGGCAGGCGCAGGTAGTCAGTGCGAAAGTCATGCCCCCACTGGGAGATGCAGTGCGCTTCATCGATGGCCACCAAGGAGACTTTTCTCCTGCCAAGCAGCTGCAGAATAGCCGGCTGCTGCAGCTTTTCCGGCGAGATATAGACGAGTCGGTACCGGCCCTCGCGTATTTCACGGAGCGTTTCCCTCATCTCCATGGCAGAGAGCGAGCTGTTCACGTAAGCGACATCCCGCCTTCCTTTTTGGCGAAGCTGCTGTACTTGATCGATCATCAGGGAGATGAGCGGAGTGACGACTATGGTAAGAAAAGGAAACAGCAGTGACGGCAGTTGATATGTAATGGACTTCCCTCCGCCTGTCGGCAGGATCCCCAGCGCATTTCGCTTCTGCATGACCCGATCAACCAGCTCCCCCTGCCCGGGCCGAAAGCCGCTGTAGCCAAAAAAAGACTGCAAGGCCCGCATGACCTGCTCGCGGTTCACCCCCATGAAGCCCCCTCCTTTTTGGCCAGTGCCAGGCGAATTTTCAGATAACTGTATTCAGGGCCGAGGTAATCCTTGATGGCCCGCAATCGGCGTGTGCCTAGAGCTCGGCTCGCCTCGATGATCCTCGCCTGCTCGGCGGCGCTGAGATAGCGGGAAGGGTCCCATTCTCTCTGATGCAGAGCGATCTCCACGAGATGGTCCTCGACGGTGGCAACCTTCAACCCTCGCAGCCCCGCTATCTCTTCCGGTGAGATACCGCACCTGAGCAGCCGCAACGTCTCTCTGGCGCTTTGCGTCATCCGTTCGCTCGCGGCTGCCTGCTCTTCGCACAACGACGCCAGCAGTGATGTCTCCCCAGGCCTTCCGCGCAGTGCTTTCAGGTAAAGACAGGTCAATGCGTACCTCTGCTTCAGCCGAATGAACGAGAGAGCCTCCTGCTCTTTGTGAGCGATCTGTTCCAGTGTCAGCCCGGCTTGTCCCATCCCGGAAAACTGGCTCACGATCAAGCGCTGCAGTTCGCTTGGAAACTCCCCCAGGGTCGCGTGCAGCTCCCTGTACAAGCCTTCCATCCACAACTGACGCTGCTGAGGTGTCTGGAGCTGCCGTCTGACCCACTTTTGCACCTGCCTTTTCTGTACAACCGGGTAAAAATCCAATTTTCCCCGCAGCAGATGGGAGGTCGTTTGCACGATCAGATGAAGCTTATACCAGAAAGATTCGAGCTGGTCCCAATCGGCAAGCTCCGCATCAAAACCGAGCCACTTGTCCAGCTCGTAGCATGCTATGGCTTCTGCCAATGCCTGCCGGCCGCGTTCTGTCAGGCTGTATGTCTTTTTCGGAGTGTGTGCGGACAAGGTCGTTTCCGCTATCCATTTCTCCGCGAGGAAAAAAGACAGAATTTCCGTCCAACGCTCTCTCAAAAGATCGGGAAAAAGCCGATAATAGGAATGCAGCCCAAAAAGGTGGACATCTTGAATGGTTTGGTTTGCTTTTCTGCCCTTGAGCACGTAGTACAGCGCGTACAGCGTTCGCTCGCCGGCCAGGCGGGCGAGACCATAAAGAGCGACCGCCTTCATGAAATGCTCTTCTTTTTCCAGAAACTGACTCATCTTTACTCCTTTACCCTTAACACCATCATTGTTGGAGGATTGGCATGCAACGATTGAAAAAAACCGACTATCTGCTTACCTATATGATTATCATAACATTTGCCAGCTTCATCGGCGGATTTTTTTTGGGCGCAAGCGTCATGAAAGGAAAAATCTACGCCGAGCAAGCGGTGCAGTCAGATCGCGGGACCCAAAACATGTACCCGGACAAGGATTTTATCACCTACTATTACAACGTGTACGAACCCATGCAGAAATTTAAAGCAGAGTACTTCCGCATGAACGGTCAGCAAGAGGCAGACACCAGCCAGAAACTCCAAAAGCTGGCGAAAAAGACGCTGCAGGAAGTAGAAAAGGCAAGTGTCCCGGAAACTTCCCCGCTGCTTTTGCAGGCCAAACATGAATACATCCGAAGCCTGAAGGCGTATACTGAGGATGACGGCAGCAGCGATTTTGACACTGCATGGCTGCGCGCCGACGCGGACATGTACAAAGCTGTCGCCACCTGGGAGCAGTTGTACGTGACCAAAAAATCTACTTCTTTGCAGGTTCCGAAGTCCATTTCCTTCTCCCAGTGGAAGGAATATCCGTTTCATTATCGAAACTACATCAGTGCCGAGTATTTGTATCAGACGAAAAAGCTGGTTGATTACCGGCCGGTGGATTTGACCGCAAAACTTGACTCCGTGATTGCAAATGATCAAGCAGCATCGCTCGGCTGGACTGACGTTCCCTTTGCCATTCGCGTCCTGACGACGACCGATGCGGTCCGTACCGGCGACTTTTCCAGCCTGCGCAAACAGGTCTATCCCAAGGTTGCTTTTCCGGAGATGCCCCTGTTTACAGAATAAGTTCATTTCTGAAAGGGATTCATTCTTGAAATCTGTTTGTCCAGAGTCTAAAATGAGGATGAGCAGTGGACCATCTTGCCGGGAGGTGAAACCACAAATGACGACATGGGTAGATAAAGAAACCTGTATCGCTTGCGGGGCCTGCGGTGCTACAGCACCTGACGTGTTCGATTACGATGATGAAGGGTTGGCGTACAACAAACTTGACGATAATACGAACACTGCCGAAATCCCTGATATTCTTTTCGACGATGTTCGGGATGCAGCTGACGGCTGCCCGACTGATTCGATAAAAGTGGAAGAGTAGTACGGCAAAAAAATCGCTCACTCCATGCAGGGTGGGCGGTTTTTTTGGGCTTTTTCCCTGCTTTTATTTACGAAAACTTCTTGTTATAATGTAAAATGGTTTTGTTTGACACAATTTGAAGGAGGATCTGCTGCGATGTCTGAAACAAATAAAGTTGTAGAAGCGATCATTGAAATTCCCACCGGCAGTCAAAATAAATACGAGTTTGACAAGGAAGCCGGAGTATTTCGCCTTGACCGCGTACTGTACTCGCCTATGCATTACCCTACGGAGTACGGCTATTTGGAAAACACGCTGGCTTTGGACGGAGACCCGCTCGACGTGCTGGTGCTGACCACCTTCCCTACGTTCCCCGGTTGCGTCATCGACACGCGCATCATCGGTGTTCTGGTCATGTCTGACGACAAGGGACAGGATGAAAAGCTGCTCGGCGTACCGGTAAAAGATCCGCGTTTTGCCCATGTGAAGTCGCTGGATGACGTATCGCCGCACGTGCTGAAGGAAATCTCCCACTTCTTCGAGCGGTACAAGGATCTGGAGAACAAAGTGACCAAAATCGACGGCTGGTACGGCCCTGAAAAGGCAAACGCCTTGATTGACGAGTGCTACGCCCGCTACAAAGAAAACAAGTAATTACATAAGCAGCTTGCAGAAGGCACGGGCGACCCGTGTCTTTCTTTTGCTTTTCCGAACAATTTCCCAAAAGTTTATTTCAATGTTCATTATTTTTCTGCTTGACGGTTTCGATTAGCCGTGATAAAGTTAGTAGCAAATCTCAGCAAACAGAATAGTCGAACAACGTTGATGAAGATACGCTGTGCGAAGGAAACCCTCAGAGAGCCGATGGTCGCTGCGAATCGGTGGTTCCTTGCACAGATGAGCACTTCGGAGTTACAAGCTGAAAGCCGTGCGGCAAGTAGGTTTGATCGGTTGATCCGTTATCCATCAGGTCATGAACCTGCCAAGGTTTTCCTTTGCGAAAAGGAAAACAAATGAGGGTGGTACCGCGAAGCATACCTCTCGTCCCTCACTACAGCCATATGTAGTGAGCGGCGGGAGGTTTTTTTATGGCAGGTAATGATTGATTATCTGCCTTACATGTAAAGAAAAATCAGGAGGTTGAGAGAACCATGTTTGCAGACAAATCGATTTTGCGTATTCCAGGCCCGACACCCATCCCCCCCCGTGTCATGCAGGCGATGAATCGCCCGATGATCGGACACCGCAGCGGCCAGTTTTCCGCCCTGCTTGCCGAAACCGCCAAGCGGCTGAAGCCAATCTTTGGCACCGAACAGGACGTCTACATTTTGACCGGCTCCGGCACGAGTTCGCTGGAAATGGGCGTAGTTAACACGGTCCAACCCGGTGAAGAAGCGGCTGTACTGGTCAGCGGCGTTTTCGGGGAACGGTTTGCCAAAATATGCGAGCGTTACGGCATCATTGTCCATCGACTGGAAGTGCCCTGGGGAGAAGCGGTTACGCCGGAAATCCTCACCCCGTTTCTGAAAGAGAGACCGCAAGTGAAGGCTGTCTTTGCCACCCACTGTGAGACATCGACCGGCGTATTAAATCCGATCGAGCAGTTGGCCCGGGTGGTTCACGAGCAAACAGATGCGTTATTCATCGTCGATGCCGTCAGCTCCCTGGGGGCTGTTCCTTGTGAGATGGATAAATGGGGCATTGACATCTTGGTGACTGGTTCGCAAAAAGCGTTTATGCTGCCTGCCGGTCTGGCATTTCTAGCTGCCAGCGAGCGCGCTTGGAAAGTAATCGAACAAGTAAAGCCGCTGGCGTTCTACCTCGACCTGAAAGCATACCGCAAAAGCCTGGCGGATCAGACCACCCCATACACGCCTGCCGTCTCGCTCGTCTTCGGACTCGCTGAGGTATGCAGCATGATTGAGGAGGAAGGACTGCCAAACATCTTCAGCCGTCACGTATTGATGAGGGATATGACCCGGGCAGCGATAAAGGCGCTCGATATCCCGCTGATGACGAAGGATCAATACGGATCGCCTACGGTGACCTCGCTGAACCCTGAGGGAAGATTTGATGCTGAAGAGCTGCGCAAGGTGCTGCGGACCAAACACAACGTCGTCATCGCCGGCGGACAACAGCATTTAAAAGGCAAGATCTTCCGGATCGGCCATATGGGTTACTGTGATCCGCTCGACGTCATCACTGTCGTATCCGCCATCGAAATGGCATTAAAACAAATTGGCACTGACGTAACGCTTGGCGCCGGTGTCAAAGCTGCACAGGAGGTATTGATCAACCATGTTTAAAGTACTCATCAGTGATCCGCTCAGCGAATTTGGAATTCAGAAGCTATTGGAAGCACCCGATATAGAAGTCGTTCAAAAAACCAACCTCTCCCCTTCCGACCTGCTCGCGGAGATCGGTGACTACGACGCCCTGCTGGTTCGCAGCCAAACACAGGTAACTGCAGAAGTATTCGCCGCTGCAAAACGGCTCAAGGTAGTCGGACGGGCCGGAGTCGGCGTTGACAACATCGATCTCAATGCGGCCACCGGAGCAGGCGTTGCGGTCATCAACGCTCCCGACGGCAACACGTTCTCGGCGGCGGAACACACTTTTGCGATGCTGATGGCCGTCGCCCGCAACATTCCGCAAGCCCATAAAAAGCTGACCGACGGCATCTGGGACCGTAAAAGCTTCCAGGGTGTGGAATTGAACAACAAGGTTCTCGGCGTCGTCGGCATGGGCCGGATCGGATCGGAAGTGGCCAAACGGGCAAAAGCATTCAATATGAAGGTCATCGGATACGATCCCTTCCTGACTGAGGAACGCGCGCAAAAGCTTGGCGTGCAAATGGGAACAGTTGACGAAATCGTCGCCCAGGCCGACTTCATCACGGTTCACACTCCTTTGACGAAGGAGACCCACCACCTGATTGGTACGCGCGAATTTGAAATGATGAAAAAAGGCGTTCGGATCGTCAACTGCGCACGCGGCGGCATCATTGACGAGATGGCGCTGTACGAAGCGATCCAGACCGGAAAAGTGGCAGGTGCGGCGCTCGACGTCTTCGAAGTGGAACCGCCAACCGACAATCCGCTGATCGGATTGCCGCAGGTCGTCGTCACTCCCCACCTGGGTGCGTCGACGGTGGAAGCGCAAGAAAACGTGGCAATTGACGTCTCGGAAGAGCTGCTGAAAGCCCTGCGCGGAGAGGCGTTCAAAAACGCCGTCAACCTTCCGTCCCTCCCTGCCCATGTCTTGGAGCGGGTGCAGCCGTACTTCGATCTCGGGGAGAAAGTGGGCCATTTTCTCGCCCAGGTGACGATCGGCGCGCTGCAGGAGATATCGATCACTTACAGCGGCGAACTGGCTGACGTGGATACCACGCCGCTTACGCGGACGATCCTCAAAGGGGTGCTGTCCTTCCGGCTCGGCGACCAGGTGAATTACGTCAACGCTCCGCATTTGGCCAAAGTGCGCGACATCGTGGTCAATGAACAGAAGTCTTCGCACAGCCGCGGATTTACCAACCTGCTGACTGTGACGC
Source organism: Brevibacillus massiliensis (assembly GCF_000311785.1). GTDB lineage: Bacteria > Bacillota > Bacilli > Brevibacillales > Brevibacillaceae > Brevibacillus_C > Brevibacillus_C massiliensis. The sequence goes on along the minus strand of NZ_HE978545.1, from coordinate 197,247 downwards.
TCAGAACCAACCAGGAGAGCCGCACGGTTGCCGGAACCCGACTGAACGGCTATGGAGCGCGTATTGTCAAGATCGACAACTACTCGATCGACGCTTCTCCGGAAGGTCATCTGCTGCTGATCCATCACAACGACCGGCCGGGTGTCATTGGACAGGTCGGAACCGTCCTGGGTTCAAATGGGGTCAACATCGCAACCATGCAGGTTGGACGGCAGGATGTCGGCGGCGACGCCATCATGATGCTGACAGTCGACAAGCCGCTCTCCGCGGAATTGCTCGACACGGTTGGAGAACTTTCGGAAATTACCAGCGTTACGCAAATCGATCTATAATATTTGCCTTGGACGCGGGGGTGGGAAAAGCCTCGCGTCCTTTTTTGGCGTTTGCGAACATTGTGCGTGGAGTCCGAGAAAAATGGGCTCGCTCCGTTCGTGGCACGCCAGCGGGGAAGCTGGACTGGCCGTCTACACTCCAAAAAACGGCACGTCGACTAAAAATAACAGGAAGCATCTCAACGTAGAATTTGGCCGACAAGCGTGTGCCGTTTTTTTCCGTTCCGACTGGGTGGGCGTTGCCAAGGCCTGCGCTCGCTCCATTTTTCTCGGACTCTCGTTGCTTTCTTTTACAAAAAAAGTGCCCTCTCCTGTTCAGAGTGGGCATTTCCCCTTTTTCTTTACTTCGCCGGCAATACGTCGTGGTCGACGTAGCGTTCGCCGTTGATTTCACTGATGACGTTGATGGCGACTTTGGCGCCGTCGCCTGCGGTGACGATCGTGTGGACGCTCACCCCGGCGCAGGTGCCTGCGGCCCAGATGCCGTCAATGTTGGTCTTGCCATTGCTATCCACGTCGAAAACGGTCTTGATGCGCGGTTCGGTCCCCGGTTTCGTCTTGAGGCCAATCGTCTCAGCCAGGTCGACCAGGGCGCCGGTCGCCAGGATGACGTGCCGGGCTTCCACTTCCCTGTTTTCCGTTGCAATGCTAAAGCCGTTTTCCTTTTTGGTCACATTGACTGCTTTGTCGTCTATGTATTCTGCGCCAAATTTTTCTGCTTGCTTCCTGCCGATTTCGATCAGATCAGGACCGCTGATCTCCATGATGCCGTAATGATTCTCCAGCCAGGCTCGTTTCGTCATGCCTTTGTCATTGTCAATGACGAGTGTCTTCTTGCCTGCCTTCGCAGCAAAGATGGCTGCGCTTGAACCAGCCGTGCCTCCTCCAATGATCACGATATCGTACATCGGCTCAACAACTCCTAACTGTTTTTTATTACCATTGTATAGCCGAGCCGGTGATTCCGCAAGTTTGGGCCGGCCTTTGATGTGCTGGGGCAAAAAATGGGGCTCTCCCTGTGCGCGCAGGCCGGAGAAGGTGCAGCAAAACAGTCATGAAACAGAAACCCCCGGAGAACGCGTTGGTTCCCGGGGGGTCGCTGCTTACGAGAAGATCGTCAGAATCTCGCCGACATCCTCCAAAATGTAGTCGGCTTTTTCCTTTTCGAAGGTGCTTCGCGCCTCTTTGCCTGAAAGTCCGGTCAACGTCGCTGCAAAACGGCAGCCCATCTTCCGGGCAGCCATCAGGTCGGCAAGCGAATCGCCGACGATCAGAATCTCCTCAGCACCAGGCAGAGGGAGCGGCTGATTCAAGACTTCAGCATCCGGTTTGTCCAGCCCCAAATAGCCTTTGACGTAGGAGTACGGGTGCGGCTTGGAGAGCGGCGCGGACTGCGGGTAGGCCGTCTCGGCATCCAGGACATGGCTCGCCGTCACCACGCGATCGGCCTCAAACAGCTCCAGCAGGCCCAGCTCTTTCAGCGGAACATGGGTTTCGATCGTCGGACGTCCTGTACCGATTCCCAGCGTTAGGCCTTTTGCCTTGAGCTCCAGCAATATCTCACGCAGCTTGGCCGGCTCCACAATCGGAATCTCGTCCGTGAGGAACCCTTTTTTGCCGGGCTGGAACGTCTCTCTCCCGATCGAGCCGGCAATCAGGTCGTCACCCAGGTACCACTCCTGGAACGTTTGCTGGCACAGTTCCCACAGCTCGCTGTTTCGCGAAAAGATCCGGGTCTCCACGCCGCAGCGCTCGCCCGCGATCTGATTGAGATACAGGAGAAGTTCCGCCTTCTCCGCATTTCCTTTGCCAAAATCCGCTACAAATGCTTTGTAATCAATCGCGAAATCGCCAGCCTCGCGCGCCCAGTCAGCAACCTGAGCCAACTTGGCCCGATTGATCTGGCCCGTCAACAGCTCCGCTGCCGCCGGGTGCTTCTCCCGCAAATACTGGCAGAGGCGAATCAATTGATAGGAAAAACTCAAAAAGACCATATCCCAGTTGGAATTGGTACCGCGCGCTTTGAGAAAACGCAGCACTTCATCATTGGAAAATACTGTCTGTCTCACCCGCCGGATCGTCGCCTCATCCGGCGCGGGCGTAAACGCATCCCCAGGAAGTCCGAGGTATTTCCCGCTGTGCAGCATTTCCCAAACCGTCAGCGCGGAAGCATCAAAGTACCGCTCCTCGCTGAGCATGACACCGTCCACATCAAATAGAATTGTTCGAACCATTCGCTCCACTCCTCACGTCTGTCTCCTCATCCGGCAGGGTAATGGTAAAGGTCGTCCCTTCGCCGAGCTTGCTTTGCACCGTAATCTTGCCTCCGTGCGCGGCAACAATATTTCTGACGATGGACAGTCCAAGACCTGTTCCCGCTCTTCCTCTTGTCCTTGCCTTGTCGGCTTTATAGAACCGCTCAAACACGAACGGTAAGTCCTCCTGCGGAATTCCGCTGCCTGTGTCACTTACTTCTAGCTGCAGGGCCTTTTCTCCTGCTGCCGCGACTGTCACGATTCCGCCTGGCGGGGTGTGCCGCAGCGCGTTATCCACCAGGTTGGTCAGTACTTGTTCCATCCGATCCGGATCAAATGTAAAATGCTCCCGTTTTGCCTTCAGCCGCAGCTGCAGCGTGATTTCCTGTTCACGTGCCAGGTTGGTAAATTTCCGTTGTATCCGTTCCATGTAGGGGCGAACGGCAACCTCTTCGCGGAACAGCTCCACATGTCCGCCCTCCATCCGGGCCAGATCCAGCAGTTCATTTACCAGCTTGGTCATGCGGACGGACTCATCGTAGATGATCTTGGCGAGTTCCTTGTGCTCCTCCGGGGTCGCGGCAATGTCATCCACGATCGCCTCGCTGTATCCCTGCAGCATGGACAGCGGCGTTCGCAGCTCATGCGACACGTTCGCGACGAAATCCTGGCGGAGTTTATCCAGCTTTCGCTCCTGGGTCATGTCGCGCAGGACAGCGACCGCACCGCGAATCTGCTCCTGCACGTAGAGCGGCGTCATCACGATCGACCAGATCCGCCCCTGCAGGGGGATGTCTTCGCGAATCTCCTGCTCGTTTTCCAGCAGCCGCCGGTACAATTGCAGTACCGGACTGGGCTCTTCCGCGTGTTCGAACTTCCAATCCTTTAAAAAGTTTTCGGCCGGCGGGTTGGTCACCACGATTTTTCCGTCGCCGTAGATCATCACGACTCCGTCGATCATGCTGCGAAGCACGCTTGCCAACTGTTCTTTTTCGTGCGACAGGGCCTTGACCGTGTTGTTCAACCGGCTGGCCATCGTATTGAAGGTGGAGGCCAATTCGCCGATTTCGTCGTTCGACCGAATCGGAATCTCCGCGTGGAAGTCTCCCTCGGCAATGCGGTGCGCCGTCGCTTTCATCTGCCGCAGCGGGAAAGTGATCCGCGAGGAAAGGAAAAAGGCAAACACCGTCGTCATCGTAAATCCGATCACGCCGACGATATAGATGAGCTTTCTCATCTCACCCAATGTACCGTTGACGTCTTCGATGGCCTGATACAAGATTACTGCTCCCGAGTGGGCAGGGATTGGGACGGCCACTGCGATGATCTGGACCCGGTCGTTCATCTCTTTGTTCTCGCCGGGCAAGATGACTGTCACCGGCGCCGGATGCCCACCCTTTAGTGCCTGGTCGACTTGAAGCCTGTTCTCTTTCACCAGTTGGTCGATGGAAATCTGCGGTACGCCCGGATCAGGCTCCGACCGGCTGACTTCGCGGTACTGAGCGTCAATGACAGATAACCCGATTCCGTATGAACCGCTCATCCGGGCAGCCAAATGAAAAACCTGATGCGGGTCCGTCTCCGTCTGGAATTCCTCGGAAAGGCGTTCGGCCAGATTCTTCAGGCTCTGCGCCTGCTTGTGAAAATAATAGCTGTCAAAGGATTGGACCAAAAGCAGGCTAAAGATCGTCAGAATAAAGGCGAACAGAGCGATGATCGTAAGCCACAGTTTTCCGACAACGCTGCGAAACAGCACATCCACTTACTTCGGCACCTCAAGCTTGTAGCCAACACCCCAGACGGTGGCAATCATCTGGGCCGCCTCGGGAGAGACTTTGTTCAGCTTTTCGCGCAGCCGTTTGATGTGGGTGTCAACCGTGCGCAAATCGCCGAAGAAATCGTAGTGCCAGACGTCCTTCAGCAGTTCTTCGCGGGAGAACACCTTGTCCGGCGACTGAGCCAGGTAGTAGAGCAATTCGTACTCCTTCGGGGTCAGGTTGATCTCCTGCCCGTTGGCCGTCACCTTGTGGGCATCGTGGTCGATCGTCAAATCCTGGAAGACCAAGATCGTGTGGCTTGCCACGGTATCAGTCCGCAGATAAGCCGTAGCCGATGAACGGCGCAAAATCGCCCTCACCCGGAAGACGACTTCACGCGGGCTGAACGGTTTGACGACGTAGTCATCCGCGCCGGCTTCGAAACCTTGCACGCGGTTTGCCTCTTCCCCTTTTGCGGTCAGCATGATGATCGGCGTCGCCTTCCGCTCTCTGATCTTCTGGCAGACCTCCATGCCGTCCATCCCCGGCAGCATCAAATCGAGCAAGATCAGATCATAGTCGGTTGCCAGCGCCATGCCCAGCGCTTCCTCGCCCTGTTCGGCTTCATCGATCTCGAAATTTTCGCGTTCCAGGTACATTCGGAGCAAACGGCGAATCCTTTCTTCGTCGTCCACTACCAGAATTTTCGCTTCTTTTTCCATAAGGACTAATCACCTCTTAAAGGAAATGGACAAAAAGATATACCGAAAAGCTGGCATAAAAACCAGCTTTTCGATCATGCAATCATATCATCTATACTCCGGCGTAAGAGTGTAATCCGGCAATGACCAGGTTGACTACGACCAGTGTAATTAATATGATAACAAATCCAATCACGGACATCCACGCCGACTTCGTCCCCAGCCAGCCTCTTGACAAGCGAAGATGCAGGTAGGCGCTGTAGAACAGCCAGACGATCAGGGCCCAGACCTCTTTGGGATCCCAACCCCAGAAGCGGCCCCAGGCTTCCGCTGCCCAAATCATCGCGAAGACAAGCGCGCCCAACGTATAGACGGGATACCCGATGGCAATCGCCCGGTAGCTGATCTCGTCGATGAGATCGGGATCGATGTCTTCCAGCCAGGGCTGCATGGCGGCCGCCAAGCGCTTGCGCAAAATCAACCGAAGCAGGCCGTAGAGGATTAGTCCGGTGATGATCGACCAGATCAGGGTATTCAGCTTGCGTGCCGCATCTTTCCCTTCCATCCAGGACGGGGCTTCAAACAGCGGAGTCATCGGTCCCTGTTTGGTGATCTTGGAATCGTAAGGCGCTACGATCGCAGGCAGGACATAGTCCACGTTTTGGGTGCTCTGCACTTGACCGTCCTTGTACTGCGGAAATTCGAACGAAGTCTTTTGATCCAACCCGGCGTAGATAGAGACGATGATGATGAAGCCAATCAGCATAAGAACCGTGCTAAGCACGAATTCCAGCCAGAAGGTGCTCTTGCTTTTGACTTTCTGATCGACGGTGCGAACGAGATAGATTAACCCGGCGGCAAACCCGATCGACAGGATCCCCTCGCCCAGCGCGGCGGTCGTGACGTGAATTTTCAGCCAGTAGCTTTGAAGTGGCGGGATCAGCGGCGTGACTTCGCGCGGAAACACACTGGCGTAAGCCAGCATGATCAAACCGAGCGGCACTGCAAAGAGGCCCAGGACAGGCAATCTGTAGATGGCATACAAAACCAGGAAGGCAAAGATGATCGTAAACGAAAGGAATGCCATGAATTCAAACATGTTGCTGGTAGGGCTGTGGCCGCCGCCGATCCAGCGGGTGACCACATAGCCCAATTGGGAGAGAAAACCGACTACCGTAATGATGAAGCCGATGCTGCCGTACCTTTTGGTATGCAGTTCAGGGTCACGATTGGCCCAGCGCTTCCCGGTGATCGCCACGGTGAATACGATCGAGGCGATCAGGTAGATAAAAAACGAAATCAGCAGCAGGTTGTCACTAAGTTTTAGATAATCCAAGTACGATGACCCTCCTTATGAAGCGATGACTATCACTCAACCATTCTGTTTTGCGGTCTCTTTGGATTCGCCCGTTTCCCGTTTCTTTTTGGCGGGTTTGGCGGAATCCAAAACCAGCTGTACCGGTAGATTCATGCGAGTCGTCAAGAACTCGACTTCTTTGCGCAGCCCAAACCAGTTTTTGTTTGTATGCCCCGCGATGTAGAGGCGATCGCCGGCAAAATGAACCCAGATCCGGCGGTGCTGCCAGTATAGACCCATCGCTACGCCAATAAGGAAGATGACGCTGCCAAAGTAGATCATTGGCATCATTTTGTCTTTTCGTACCATCAGGCCAGTCAGGTTGTAGAAGTCGGGTTTTTCAATTCCCAGCGTGTAGCGAGCGTCCGCCTTGTCGCTGATCGTGCCGCCCTGCACATATACCAGCTTTTCCGGCGGAGTCCCGTCTGCATTCCTGATTTCCAAAGCAAACATCGGGTTGTTCGGCTGACCCGTTTTGGTATCCGGCTTCCCTTCCTTGTTCAGATAAAAGTCGGGAAAATAGGCAATCACCCGGACACTAATGCCATCAGCCACCTTTTGTTCGGCAACGGGAGAAAACAAGTCCAACTTGATTTTGCCAAGCTCCTTATTCCCTGCCTTCTGATCAACCAGCGTGAAATTGAGCGCCCTCAGCTGCATCGGCAGCAGGGAAGATTGAAACAGACTCAGGTCTTCGTACGTGAACGGGTGGTTGACCGTCGCGATTCCTTCCTTCAGCTTTGTCAACTTCGGTTCGGCCCCGGGCAGGTCTGCATTTTCATTGCGATAGAGTATGATATCGGTCTGATAGTTCTTGGCGATGACGCCACCCCGCAGATCCAGCTTTTCCGGAAACTCGTCTTCCGAGTAGTAGTCTACTTTGGCACTGACGCTTTTGGCGTAGTAGGGGGTGCCTTTGAGCGGGACGGTTTCGCCTTCGCGGATCCAGGCAAACTCGTTCAAATACATGCCCGGCAGGCTCCGCATCAGTGTCCCGAGCAGAAAGATGATCAATCCGATGTGGTTGATATAGGGACCCCACCTGCTAAACCGGGCTTTTTCTCCCAACAGCGATGTCCCTTCCTGATAGGTCCGATAGCCTTTCTTTTTCAGCAGCGCGGCTGCTTCCGGCAGAACCTTCCGGGCATCGAGATCGTCTGTGACAACTGCCTCACCGCGCAGTTTTTGCCCTTTTAAAAAGGACTCGTGGGGGTTTACCCGCGGCTTGGAGAGCGCCTTGTACAAGGGAATGACACGGTCGAGGCTGCAGATCACAAGCGACATCCCAATCATTACCAGAAGAGTAACAAACCACCAGGAATCGAAGAGATTGTGAAATCCGAGCGCATAGTAAATCTTTCCCAGCACGCCATACGTTTTTTCATAGAACTGCGCGACGTCCGCCTCTGTCGGAACGGGTACGGGGATGTACTGCTCCTGCGGAAAAACCGTCCCGAGCGCACAGGCAATCAAGGTGATGACGATCATCCACACCGCAATTTTTACTGACGAGAAAAAGTTCCAGATACGGTCGACGATGCTTTTGTTGTAGGTCTGTGAACGACGGGCCATTCCTTCATAGCGCATGTCCGGAAACTCATGTCGGGCCTGCTTCTCCCCATCCGGCTCCTCCGACTGGTCAAGCGGCTTTCCGCAGGACTCGCACAGCAGCGTGCCAACCGGATTGGCATGTCCGCATTCGCATTTGACTTGGTCGAGATCAGTTTGGTCCATATCGGCTCCTCACTTACCGCAAAATTTTAGCCACCTTGTTCTCGATGATCGCTTCGTTCATCTGGCCAACTACTTTGTCCACAACTTTTCCCTCGGCATCAATAAAGAATGACGTCGGGATCGGCCCGATGTTGTACAGCTTGGTAATCTCGTTCTTGGCGTCCAATAAGATTGGGAAGGTAAGGCCCCTGGGTTCCACGAACTGATTTACAATGAGAGGTGTTTCGCCAATATTTACACCGACGACGACCAGACCTTTATCCTTCCATTTGCCGTACTCTTTTTCCAGATCGGGCATCTCTGCCTTGCAAGGATCACACCAACTGGCCCAGAAGTTGAGCAGGACAGCTTTCCCTTGCAGGTCAGACAGCTTCAAAGGTGTGCCGTCGAGCTGCATCAAGCTGAAGTTTGGCGCCGCATCTCCTATCTCCACCTCACCCGATTTCGCGTAGCTCGAGTAAATGGCAAAGACGAGTGCGACAAGCAACACACCGAGAATGGCGATTCGGATTGGTGTGCGACTTTGTTTGTTCATCACACATTCTCCTATTCGTATACGGTTTCAACAAATGAACCATGACATCTTTTAACTCCGACTTTATTATAGCCTTGTAAAAAATGCAGCCAACACAACATTTATGAACAGATTTTGAACGATCTACCGGCGCGATGCCGTACGGCTGCCGGCCAGTTCCTTTTGCAGCCGGGCCACCTCTTCGTCGGTCAGATGGCGGAATCTTCCCTTTTTCAGCCCCTCCAACGTGAGAAAACCCAGCCTGATTCGCTCCAGCTCCAGGACCGGATGACCGATGGCTTCGCACATCCGGCGAACCTGCCTGTTTTTTCCTTCATGAATGGTCAATTCGATCAGCGCCCGGTTTCGGCTGCGGTCCGCTACAACCAGGCTGGCCTGTCCCGGAGCGGTCATCCCGTCTTCCAGCCGGACTCCCTCGGCCAGGCGGCGGAGCTTGTCTTCACTCGGGATGCCCCGCACCCACGCCCGGTACACCTTGTCTATTTCATAAGAAGGATGGGCCAGGCGGTTGGCGAGATCGCCGTCGTTCGTCAACAGCAGCAATCCGGAGGTGTCATAGTCCAGACGTCCCACCGGATACACCCGCTCGTCGATCCCGGTCAGCAAATCAGTCACCACCCGGCGGCCCTGGGGATCAGACAAGCTGGTAATCACGCCCTTCGGCTTGTTGAGCAGTAGGTAGAGATGTTCTTCCCGGCGAATCTGCCGTCCATCGACAGCGATGCGATCGCGAAGCGGATCTACCTTGGTTCCCAATTCGCGTATAACTGTTCCATTTACCTCGACCCGTCCCTGTTTGATCAGTTCTTCACAGCGGCGGCGAGAGGCCACACCCGCTTGTGCGAGTACTTTTTGCAAGCGTTCCATACCCGGTTCACCTCCTACTCATCATACCCATTTCCGGGAACGAGGACAACTCTACGGCTATGGCGGCACAAAAAGAACAACCCGATTCACCATTGCGATCGTGAATCGGGTTACCCAAACACCAGGTAAACGACAATCAGCGAAGCGACCACACCCGCCAGGTCAGACCAGAGTCCCACCTTCAGCGCGTAGGCGCCGTTGCGAATCCCCACCGCGCCAAAGTAGACGGTCAGCACGTATAGGGTGGTATCCGTGCTCCCCTGCATCGTGGAGGCCAGTCGGCCGAGCAGCGAATCCGGGCCGTACTGGGCGATCAAGTCAGTCGTGATCGCCAGCGAGCCGGTTCCTGAGAGGGGACGCATCAGTGCGAGCGGCACGATTTCCGAGGGAACGTGGAGCCACTGCAAGAGCGGCCGCAAGCTGCCAAGCAGTAGTTCCATCGCCCCTGACTCGCGGAACAGGGTAATCGCCACCATCATCGCCACCAGATGGGGCATGATTTTGATCGAGGTCACCAGCCCTCCTCTCGCTCCTTCGACGAAAGTCTCGTACACCGGCACCCGCCGCGACCAGGCATGGACGAGGATAAAAGCGAGCAGGACAGGGATGGCCCAAAGGGAGAGGAGTGAGATTAATCCGTACAAATCGTCCCCTCCTATCTCTGGCGCTTGCGGTACCGGTGCCGATACCACCTGTCCAGCAGCAGGGCGAAGACGGTCGCAATGAAGGAGGCGATCAGGGTCGTGCCGACGATCTCAACGGGCTGGCTGGAGCCGTACTGCATGCGAATGGCAATGATCGTCGTCGGTATCAGCGTGATGCTGGCCGTATTGATCGCCAGCAGCGTACACATCGACGCCGAGGCTGTGTTTTTGTCGGGATTCAGTTTTTGCAGTTCTTCCATCGCTTTGAGGCCCATCGGCGTAGCCGCATTTCCCAATCCCAGAATATTGGCGCTCATGTTCGACATGATGTAGCCAAGGGCTGGATGCCCTTTTGGCACGTCGGGAAACAACCGGCCGACGACGGGTGAGAGAAGCTTGCTCAGCAGATGCAGCAGCCCGGATTTTTCTGCGATTTTCATCATGCCCATCCAGAAGACGAGGATGCTCAGCAAGCCGAAGCAGACCGTCACCCCGGTCTTCGCTCCTTCGAACGAAGCCTGGCTGATCACCTCGATCCGCCCGTTGAATGCTGCGACGACTACGCTGATCAGTATGAGCCCCAGCCAGATCAGATTAAGCACGTAGAATCCCTCCTGCCATAATTTCCCATATGGTATTGACAAAAGCAGGAACGTGTCGGTTTATATGCACGCCGGTCGCGGTCTGCTGCACGGTAAGCGGCACTTTGCCAATCAGTGCGCTGCCTAAATAAATTTGCAAAAATCCGACATGTTTGCCGATCATCGCCGGTACGGCGCTGCGCTCAAACAATTGAACCTTGGATTGGATACTGGGCACCTCTTCTTCCGTTAACGGGTAGTTAAACTCATTCATCGTGACGAACACGAGATCGTCCTGCTTCCGCTCAATCGTCACCTCAGGTTCCACAGGTTCGCCCTTTTGCACCACTTTCACCGGCTGAAATTGTTTGAATCCCCAATCCAACAGGCTCATGGAATCCTGCCAATCGTCCGGGGCATTTAGAGTAACCACAGCCAATTGGCGGCCGTCCCGGGTGGCGGAAGAAGCCAGACAGCGTTTTGCCAGCCTGGTATAGCCCGTTTTGACCCCGTCTGCGCCTTTGTACATAAAGAGCAGTTTGTTTTTGTTTAAGAGCCTTCTGCCCCAATCCTCCCCTTCCCAGGAGATCGTTTTCACCTTGGTGGAGACGATCTTTTGAAACTCCGGATTTTTCAACGCATAGGCAGACAGCTTCACCATATCTTCGGCAGTGGAGTAGTGCAAGTTGCTGTCGTCGAGCCCGTGCGGATTGGTGAAATTCGTATGGGTCATGCCAATCATCGCCGCTTTTTCGTTCATCATGAAAGCAAATCCGGGAACAGAACCGCCGACATGCTCGGCTATCGCCACGGCGGAATCGTTTCCTGACCGCAGCATCAACCCGTACAGCAATTCCTCCAGAGTAAGCCGCTCCCCTTGTTTGAGGTAAATTGAAGAGCCTGCCACCCCGACCGCGCTTTTCGGTACGGTGACGACATCGCTGAGATTGGCCGATTCAATCGCCACGATCGCCGTCATCGTTTTTGTCAAGCTGGCGATCCGCATCTTTTTATCCGCGTTTTTCTTATACAAAATGCGCCCTGACGCGACATCGATCAGTGCGGCAGCTTCGGCAGATATTTTCGAAGGTTGGCTCGACGCATGGGCCGCCTTCAGCGGGACGAACAATCCCTGAAACAAAAGAAAAACGACGAGTGCGCCGGATATGCGGTTCAGGTACTTCATAATGTCCTCCCCATCTTTGCATCACTTGTTATGGTACAAGTATATGGGGACGAGTCATTCTGTAGTACCTCAACCTACTCCGGTACAACGTCGTTTGCGGATGCCTTGCCAAACAAGGCGGCAACTTCGCTTTCAGCTTCTTCGACGCTAAGCCCCTCGGGCGCTGCAGGCAGATCGGCCAATTGCCTCAGCCCGAAATGCTCCAAAAACTCTTTGGTGGTTCCGTAGAGGATCGGGCGGCCGATTCCTTCCGCTCTGCCGGTTTCCCGGATGAGCTGCTTGGACAAGAGCGTATTTAGTGCCTTTTCACACTTTACGCCCCGGATCTCCTCGATCTCCGAGCGAGTGATCGGCTGTTTGTAGGCGATGATCGCCAACGTCTCCAGGGCTGCCTGTGACAGCGTGGAATGGCCGGGTGATGAGGCCATCCGCTCGAAATAGGGGGCGTGCTCCTGCAAGGTGGTAAATTGGTAGGCTCTGGCGACCTCGACAATCTGAATGCCGCGCCCTTGTCGGCGGAAGTCCGCTTTCATGTCTTCAATCAGGTCGACGACGGTATCCTCGGGCAGCTCGATGATCTCGCCGATCTGTTTGGCGTCTATCCCTTCGTCTCCGGCCAGAAACAGCAACCCTTCGATTACGCTTTTCAGCTTGTCATAATCCATCTGCATCACCTCCTGCCGCCTGGCTCTCGCAGATCAAGATATCCGTAAACAATTGATTCTGCACACACGTCACCTGCTTCGCCTTCATCAACTCCAGCAGCGCCAAGAAAGTAGTGACAATTTCCGTTCTGCTGGCAGACGGAGAGAACAACTGGAAAAACCGGATCATCCCGCCGCCTGCTCTCAGCAACTGCCGGATCTCTTTCATTCGGTCCTTAATCGATACCTCATCACGCGATACCTTCGTCATGGGTTCTGCATCCCGCTTGCGGGCGAGCAGCCTCTCCAGCGCCGACATCAGATCGTAAAGGGTAACGTCCACTACCGGAGGCTCCTCTTCCCGGATGTACGGCGTCAGATCTTCCGCCGGGCGGGTAAAGACCTGGCTGCGCCCTGTCTCCATCTCCCGCAGCTGTTCGGCGATCAGTTTGAAACGCTTGTATTCCAAGAGGCGCTGTACCAGTTCTTCCCGGGGATCGACTTCTTCCACTTCGATGTCCAGCAGCGGTTGAAACACGTGTTCTTCCTTCTTCGGCAGCAGCATCTTGCTCTTGATGGACAACAGCGTGGCTGCCATGACCACAAACTCGCTCGCTACCTCCAACTGAAGCTCCTGCATGGCGTGAATCGTCTGCAGATACTGTTCTGTAATCTCGGCGACCGGGATGTCATAAATGTCGACTTCCGCTTTGTCGATCAGGTGCAGCAGCAAATCGAGCGGTCCCTCAAACGAATCCAGTTTAATGCTGTACGACACGTCATTCCGCCCTTCCCTTACATCCCCAAGAAATTTCGAACGACATTCTCGATTCCGGTCGTTACGAACATCAGCGGAACGCCGAGCACATAGGCTCTAAGCGTAGGGATAAAGACCAGCAGCAGGAGAATCCAGGGGCCGTAGAGATCCAGTTTATAGAAGAATCCGCCCCAGCTTTTAGGCGCCAAAAAGCGGAGAATATTGGAACCGTCCAAAGGAGATATCGGCAGCAAATTGAAGACGAGCAAACCGCAGTTAATGATGAAGCTATAGCTCAGAGTGTATCGGATTGCTTCCACTGCTTTATCCGGCAGGCCGTTTAAAAGGCTGAAATTGTACACCAGAAAGAAGATGAACGTAAACAAAAACGCCAACACCAGATTGACAAACGGGCCGGCAGCGGCGACGCAGACCATGCCCAGGCGCTTGTTGCCGCGAAAGTTGAACGGATTGACCGGAACGGGCTTGGCCCAGCCGAACGGCCCGAAGAGAATCAACAGCAAGCCGAACGGATCGATGTGCGGGATCGGATTGATCGTCAGCCGCCCTTCCCGCTGCGCCGTATTATCGCCCAATCGCCAGGCCACATAGGCGTGTGCCCACTCGTGCAGCGAAAAGGCAATCACGAAGGCGATCAAGCGAAACGGAAGCGTATACCAGTCAAAGTGCAAGAATTGGGATAGATCCATGTCCGGCCTCCTGTTTGCCAAATCTACAAAACCGTAAAATCACTAATTAATAGAATACCAGTTGGATCAGGTAGAGACAAGAAGACATGACAAAAACACAGGAAAAAGCGCCCGCAGCCTCTTTATTTTTGAGAACATTGTCCGTGGAGACCGAGAAAAATGGGCTCGCTTCGTTCGTGGCTCGCCAGCGGGGAAGCTGGACTGGCCGTCTGCACTCCAAAAAACGGCACGTCGACCAAAAATTTCCGGAAGTAACTCAACGTAGAATTTGGTCGACAAGCGTGTGCCGTTTTTTCCGTTCCGACTGGGTGGGCGCTGCCAAGGCCTGCGCTCGCTCCATTTTTCTCGGTCTCACCGAAGCTTTTCCTCATAACCTGCATATCTCGCATCTTTTTGCTCGTTTTTCGATAATTTCTTCGATGATTTTATCGTTCTGATCGATCTGTGTCATGATGTTCGCGTTCAGTTTCCTCAATGCATCGTAAATAGCAAGAGTATCGCCATAAGCTCCTCCCTTTTTTCAGATGTATGTAAGAAAAGCTTCGCTTGAAGCAGTAAAAAACAATCGACACTAGCTGTGGGCGGCTAATGTCGATTGTTTTCGGGGCGTGGTTTACCCCACTTTGACTTCCTTCATCTGATCGCCTTGCTTGATGTTGTCCACGTGTTCCATGCCTTCCGTCACTTTGCCGAACACGGTGTGAACACCGTCCAGGTGGGGGAAAGCATCGTAGCAGATAAAGAACTGGCTGCCGCCGGTGTCCTTGCCGGCATGGGCCATGGACAGGGCGCCGCGCACGTGCTTGTGCGGGTTTCCTGCAGTTTCGCACTTGATCGTATAGCCGGGGCCGCCTGTTCCGGTACCGTACGGGCAGCCGCCTTGCGCGACGAAGCCCGGGATGACACGGTGAAACGTCAACCCATTGTAAAAGCCCTCATTGGCCAATTTTTCAAAGTTGGCAACGGTGCCGGGAGCAGCTTCATCATACAATTCCAGGATGATTTCCTTGCCATTTTCAAGCGTAATTTTAGCCGTTTTCATGGATCGGCCTCCTTTGCAGTGATCTCTTTATCTTATCCCTTCTTTTTCAGCTAGGCAAGATCAGAGGTTAATCCGCTTCGGCAGGCGATCCAGGCGAACCAGGTCTGACAACTGTTCGCGTTCGACGACCAACTCGGCGTGTCCATCCCGGACGAACACGACGGCCGGTCGGGCGATCCGATTGTAATTGTTTGCCATGGCGTATCCGTATGCCCCTGTGCTGGGAACAGCCAGGATGTCGCCGGCCCGCACCTTTGGCAATTGGATGTCCCAAATCAACATGTCGCCCGACTCGCAGCACTTCCCGGCAATCGATACGGTCTCTTCTGCCTCGTCCAGCATGCGATTGGCCAAGGCCGCTTCGTACTTGGCCTGATACAGGGCCGGCCGAAGATTGTCTGTCATCCCGCCGTCCACCGCGACGTACTTGCGCATGCCGGGGATCTCCTTGGTGGAGCCGATCCGGTAAAGCGTCGTACCGGCATCCCCGACGATACTGCGTCCTGGTTCGATCCACAGCTCCGGCAGCGCCAAATCGTGCTCTTCGCATTCGCGCCGGACCGTAGTCGCAATCGCCTTGACGTACTCGCCCGGAGTTCGCGGCGTATCGCCTTCCACGTAGTAGATGCCAAAACCGCCGCCGACGTTCAAAACAGCCGGTTCAAAGCCCAGTTTTGCCTTTGCCTCGGCGAGGAACGAAATCACCCGCTCTACTGTCAAGACAAATCCATTTGTTTCAAAAATTTGCGATCCGATATGGCAATGCGTACCCAGCAGATGGAGCGCTTCCGCATTCAGCGCAAATTGTATCGCTTCCAACGCCTGTCCGCTCATCATGTCAAAGCCAAATTTGGAATCCTGTTGACCCGTTGAAATGTACTCATGCGTATGCGCCTCCACCCCGGGCGTAATCCGCAGCAGCACATTTACCTGTTTTCCCCGCTCTTTGCCCAGTTGGTTTAGCAGTCCCAGCTCGTAAAAGTTGTCTGCGACAAAACAGCCGATCCCGGTATCCAACGCCATTTCCATCTCTTCTATCGATTTATTGTTCCCGTGAAAGTGAATGCGTTCTGCCGGAAATCCTGCCTCCAGAGCGGTGTACAGTTCCCCGCCGGAGACAACATCCAGCGACAGCCCCTCTTCTTCGATCAATTTGCACATGGCCATCGTGCAAAATGCCTTGCTCGCATAAGCGACTTGGAAAGCGAGTCCACTTTCTTGAAACGCTGTGACGAACGCGCGGCACTTGCTGCGGATTTGCGCTTCGTCATACACGAAAAGCGGTGTGCCAAATTCTGCGGCGAGCTCAACTGCATTGCAGCCGCCGATCTCCAATTGTCCTTTTTCATCGATACGGCTGGTACCGTGAAGTAACATCATCCATTTCCCCCTTGCTTCCTGACTCGCTTGCGTGAACAGAAGAAAAACCTGCAGAAGTCTTCTTGAAACTTCTGCATTTTTAGGCGGCAAAAAACAACTGACGTGAGAGCACGCCAGTTGTCATGTTTGCTGCCAACGTACCATGCGGACTTTATCACGTTAAATTATACTATAACATGGACGGAATTTTGTTGACAATGGATATTCTTCTGATCGGAGAAGCTACCGCCGGTAAGGATTTTGCGGTTTCACGATACTCGGCCGCAGTTTTTTGGATGGCATCGTCGTACGGATGATCACTTCCTTCATGGCCTGGTAGTTAAACGGGATCAGCGGCCACAAATACGGCGTCTCCAGGGATCGGGTCATCGCCAGCAAGACGATGACGGCAGCGATCCCGATAACGAAACCCGGAGCGCCGAGTAAACCAACCAAGATCAACAAGACGAGTCTGACCAGGCGATTGGCCAGGCTCAATTCGTAACTGGGGGTGGCGAATGTGCCAATCGCTGCCACCGCCAAGTAGAGGATTACCTCCGGGGCGAACAATCCCGCCTTGATCGCAACCTCACCGATCAGGATCGCCGCGACCAATCCCATGGCAGTCGCCAGCGGCGTCGGCGTATGGATGGCCGCCATTCGCATGAGATCCACGCCCACTTCGGCCAGCAAAAATTGCGCCAAAATCGGGATGTGCCCTGCTTTTTTTATGCCGAGAAACGACAGCGATGAAGGGATCATGCCGGGGTTCAGCACCAACAGCGTCCAGAGCGGCAAAAGAATCAGCGAGGCGACAATCCCAAAGAAGCGAATCCAGCGCAGATAGGCGCCGACGATCGGTGTCTGCCTGTACTCCTCCGCGTGCTGCACATGGTGAAAGTACGTCGTTGGCGTGATTATCACGCTCGGAGAGGTGTCGACGTAAATCAGGACATGCCCTTCCATCAAATGAACCGCTGCCACATCGGGACGTTCTGTATAACGGACCACTGGGAACGGATTCCAGGTTTTTCCGATGATAAACTCTTCCACTGTCTTGTCTGCCATCGGAATGCCGTCAACCTTCACACCATTCAGCCTCTCGCGCAGCTCCTCTACCAAGCCCGGATTGGCCACATCCTCGAGATAAGCGATCGCAACATCCGTCTTGGACCGTTCGCCAATCTGCAAAACCTCAAAGCGAAGCCGGTCATCCCGGATACGTCGACGGGTCAGCGCCGTGTTCATGACCAGGGTTTCCGTAAAACCGTCATGCGCCCCTCGCACCACCCTTTCCAAATCCGGTTCTTCCGGATTGCGGCTGGGGTATTTCCGCACGTCCAGCATTAAAGCAACCGTCTCGCCCTCCACAACGATCCCCACCTGCCCGGCGAGGATCTGGTCGACAAACTCGTCCGAGTTCTTCACCTTCGCTAATTGAAAAAAGGGGATGTACTTGTGGTAGAGGCGCTCGATCATATCGCCAGCCAGTTCCCTGCTTTTTACATCGTTGAGATCGCGCATGATCATCGTAACCAGATCGCTGTTGGCAAATCCGTTGATGTAGTAGAGCAGACACCGCTTGTCGCCGATATTGCACTCGTGTGCGCCCATGTCATAACTGACGCCGACTCCCAGTACCCGATTGAGATACTGTTGGTTTTCTTCAATATTAGGGGTGATCGGATGTTTCTCCCGGGCCTCTGCCGGCATGATGACCGCTCCTTTCCAGTATCCATTCGACCGCTTTTCGCGTAATGGGACAACCGCGGCGCAGACTGTCCCGCCCTGCCATTTTCCCGATATCGCCAATGCCGATGACATTGGGAACCGCCAATCCCGAAAGGATGTCGACAGTATCACCCATGATCCGGTTATCCAGCTGTTTTCGTGCAAAGCCGTCCTTGTCAACAGCATCCTTGACAATCCGGCCGGCATTGTCTATCGAGCAGTCTACTCGTACGCCTCGTGCCCAACTCGTATGGGAAGCGACGGCCAGCACGCCGAGAATCCGGAAGCCGGGATGGCGCGTGACGATCGACATTGCCTGCTCGCCTGCTCCCCGCCCGTAATCGCCATTAGTCATCCTTCCTTCTTCAACTCCTTGGTTTAAAGACGAGCGCGGCGAGGAAACCAAATACGATTGCGGCCGAGATACCGGCGCTTGTCACCTCAAAAATCCCGGTAATCATGCCGACCAGTCCATCCCGCTCTGCCTCGGTTATCGCTCCGTGGTACAGGGAGTGCCCAAAGCTGGTGATAGGCACTGTGGCACCGGCACCGGCAAACTTGATAAACGGGTCGTAAAAACCGAAGAAATCAAGCACGACACCGGCCACTACGAGCATGCTCATCACATGTGCCGGGGTCAGCTTGCCGACGTCCATCAATAGTTGGCCGATGACACAGATGAGTCCGCCGACGACGAAGGCGATCACGAATTCCATGCGTCATACTCCCCCTTCCAGCGCTACGGCATGGGCGATGCACGGGATTGATTTTCCCTGTTGATAGCTGACCGGACTCAGCAGGGCACCCGTCGCACACACCAGTACTTTTTGCAGCTTGCCTTGAGACATCTGCTCCATGATGTATCCGTAAGTCACCACAGCACTGCTGGCACAGCCGCTGGCGCCGGCAAACACATCTTGATCCGGCGAATACACCATCAGACCGCAATCGTTGTACACTTGATCCATGTCATACCCCTCTTTCGCCAACATCGCTTTGGCGATCGGATACCCAATGGCAGCGAGGTCGCCGGTCACGATCAAATCGTAATCTTGCGGCGTGCGTCCGCAATCGCGAAAATGGGCAAGCAGAGTGGAAACAGCCGCCGGAGCCATCGCCGTCCCCATGTCGAATGGATCTTTTACCCCCATATCCACCACCTTGCCCATCGTCGCATAAGTGATGCGGGGCCCCGTTCCCCCCTGGCCGACTACGGCCGCACCCGCCCCGGTCACGGTCCATTGGGCCGACGGCGGTTTTTGTCCGCCGTACTCCGTCGGATATCGGTACTGCTTCTCTGCCGTCGCATTGTGGCTGCTGCAGGCGGCGACGATTGAGTTGGCATAACCGGCATTCACCAGTGCAGCCGCGTTGGCAAGAGTCAGCATCGAAGTTGAGCATGCCCCGTACATGCCCATCAGCGGGATGCCGATGCTTTCAGCAGTAAAGGTGGCTGTGATGTTCTGATTGAGCAGATCTCCGGCCATGATCAAATCCACTTGATCCGCGGTCAGGCCCGCCTTGGCAATCGCGATGCTGATCGCATCTTCCATCAACCGCTGCTCTGCCGCCTCCCAGGAATCCCGGCCGGCGTACATGTCGTCATAGGTTTTATCGTAGGTATCCTTGAGCGGTCCCTGTGCTTCCTTGGGACCTACAGCCGTAGCTGACGATTGAATCCGGACGTCACTGGTGAACTTCCACGTCTGACGGCTCAAACGCGGCGCTGTCATAAGATCGACGCTCACACTTAACCCCCCCTCTTTCTATCAGCCCGGCCAGATCATTCGCATCAGCGTTTTGATCAACGCTGCAACAAATGCGGCTACGACGCCGAAGACGATTACCGAACCGGCCAGTTTAAACATGTTGCCTCCGACCCCCAGCACGTACCCTTCGCTGCGGTGTTCGATTGCAGCCGAAGCAATTGAATTGGCGAATCCGGTAACCGGAACAGCCGATCCCGCTCCAGCGTATTGCCCGATGTTGTCATACACGCCAAAACCGGTCAACAGCACAGAGATGAAAATCAGCGTCGCCACCGTCGGATTTCCCGCCGTTTTATCCGTGAAGTCAAAGACACTCATATAGAACTTCTGAATCACCTGTCCCAAAAGACAGATCGTACCGCCGACCCAAAACGCACGCCATGAGTTCAGCAGGACGTTGCGCTGCGGCTGGTACTTCGCCGCATGCTGCTGATAGAGCGCTTTGGTCATCTTTAGGTCCGGATCTTGTTTTGTCTTGGTTGCCAATGAACATCCACTTCCTTTCTGAAGGTATTTTCCCTTTCCCTTCCGTTACGATATTTTTCCTACTCTTGTCCGTTCTATGAGCTCTCCCCTGCTGCCAAATCATAGGCGGAAAAGCCACTGCACCAAGGATCCAAGCAATTTGCCTGCCACCATCGCCATCAAGAAAGAGAGGATAAAGTCAGTCATCGAAAGCCGCTTCGCCAAAATGGGAAAGACATTCAGCACTTCCGTCAGGCCGGCCGCAAGCGTCCCGACAAATACCCCGGCAAACAGTCCCACGAGGGCAGTCACCAGCTCGGCCAAGCGAAACGAGAGGGAGAAGAAATCGATCACCGTAAAAAAGAGCGCACCGGAAATAAGCGCCCATTCGTACGCCCGAATATAAGAGCGGGAATTCGTCAATTGGGTCAACCTCGGGATGATATCGAGCACCGTGATGAAGGCGACCAGCCCCCCGCCCACAGCAAATCCACCGCTAAGTCCAACGATCACCAAAAGTCCATCCAGCAGCAGCTTCATCACTTCATCTTTTCATTCTCCTTGTTCTCATGTTGAATGTAATACTGGTCGACATTCTGTTGATATAAAAACAACTCTACTTCCAACGGACTTGGCTCCTCGTTGATGCGCTTTTGGAAGAAATGGTTAAAAAACAGAATCATGCCCAAAGCGATTCCCAGCGAATACGGGATTTGCATGAGCAGCGGTTGACTCTCGGCCCGTCCGGTGATCAGGTAGTAAAGGCGCTGGTGCACTTCAGGCATGCTTACATCCGTATGGAAGTTCATAATGGCGAGTCCCGAGCCGATAAACAACACAAGCCAGACCAATGCGACCAATACAATGTTAGGCCTTTTGCGCCTGCTGATCACTTCGACAATCACCTGCGGGGCACCCTGGATCTCAAGTTGGATGTCCGGGTACATCGTGCGCAGCTTTTTCACCACTTGCATGATGTCGATCACCAACAAGTCTCCATCCTCCGGCTTTACCTGGTAGACCGGCAGCCTGCGCAGATGCTCTTCCTGCACGCCATCCCAATACAGCTGGCAGATGTCGCCCATCGTTACAACGGCACCCGGCTGAACGGACAGTCTCCTTCTCAGCCGCAGGAATAAAGGTGCTTCCATTCGACTCCCCCCTTGTCCGTGTACCGGTTAGTATGCGCCCATGTCTGCCAGAAAATGCAATAAGCGACCGATTGAGCTTACAGCTCAATCTGGTCGCGAATGGTTTGCAGGATGCGTTTTTCCAGTCGGGATACCTGCACTTGTGAAATGCCCAGCCGCTCCGCCACTTCAGACTGGGTCTGGTCTTTGTAATAGCGCAGGTAGACGATCAGCTGCTCCCGCTCTGTCAATCTGCTGATCGCATCTTTCAGCGCAATCTGTTCAAACCACTTGCCCATGCTCTCGTCGGCAATCTGATCCATCAAGGTGATCGGGTCGCCGTCGTTCTCAAACACCGTTTCGTGAATGGATGACGGGGCACGGCTCGCCTCCTGGGCAAAGACGACTTCTTCCGGGCTGATTCCGAGCACCTCCGCCACTTCGCCTACTGTGGGTGAACGCCCCAGGTCCTTGTACAACTCATCCTTTGTCCGGCGCACGCGGTTGGCGGTCTCCTTGAGCGAACGGCTGACCTTGACCGTTCCGTCGTCGCGCAGAAACCGCTGGATCTCACCGATGATCATCGGCACGGCATACGTGGAGAACTTGACGTCGTAGTTCAGATCAAACTTATCCACCGCCTTGAGCAAGCCGATGCAGCCGATTTGAAAGAGGTCGTCCGCTTCATACCCGCGATTGATAAACCGCTGCACGACCGACCAGACCAGTCGGATGTTGCTGTTCACCAGCATTTCACGGGCCTCGGTATCGCCGTCTTGACTCCTGGCGATCAACTCTTTCACCTGGTCGTTGTTCAAAAATGGATGACTTGCATTTTTAATATCTGCTCCCATGGCATTACCCCTAATTTTGCATGGCTGCCCTAAAGGAAAGGCGCTTCGTCAGGCGAACCTTCGTGCCGCTGCCGACGCCTGTCGCCACCTCCAGCGAGTCCATGAAATTCTCCATAATGGTAAAGCCCATCCCGGAACGCTCCAGTTCAGGTTTTGACGTGTACAGCGGCTGCATCGCAAGCCCGACATCGTCAATCCCTTTCCCTTTGTCCTCGATCGTCAACTCGACGAGTCCATCGTTGTAAGAGACGTGAATGTACACAATTCCGGAAGGATCGTCCTCGTAGCCGTGGATGATAGCATTGGTTACGGCCTCCGACACCACCGTCTTGATCTCCTCCAACTCCTCCATCGTAACGTCCAATTGGGAAAGAAAAGAGGCGACGGCTACCCGGGCAAATGACTCATTTTGACTTAGAGCGGCAAACTCCAGATTCATAAAGTTTTGCTTATTCACGTTACGCCACCCCCAGTACCGTGAGGGCTTCCGCTTCGCTTTCGCGAAACTTGATGACTTTAAACAAGCCTGACATTTCAAAAATGCGCTGGATGGTCGGATTGATCGAACAGACCACCATTTCGCCCGAGCGCGCCGAGATCTGCTTGTAACGTCCCAGGATCACGCCAATGCCAGAGCTGTCCATGAACCCCAAGTCGGCCAGACTCAGGACAATGTGGCGGATTTGCGGCCCTTTCAGCGCCTCATCCACCTTGCTGCGCAGTTCATCCGCCGTGTGATGATCCAGTTCCCCGCGGAGCCTGACGACTAACACGTCGTTTTTGGTTTCCATATCGATGGTAAGACTCATCTGCCATACACTCTCCTTCTTCCCGTTGTTCCTCTCTCATTCTTCACATCAAAAGCCATTTCCTGCCAGTCGACAAAAGAACAAAAAAACCGAGAAGCCCACCAGTTATTTCGAGGCATCTCGATTCTTTTCGCGAATGGTCTTGCTGTCACTCGTAACTGATGAGAATTTTTCTGGTTGAACGCTTCAGAATCTCCCACATGCCGGCCTGCTCAATCGTCTGATCCGGACGCAGGTCAATCCTCGCAATTTCCTTGCCGTCTTTTTTGATAAAGATGTGTCCGACGACATCCGTCTTCTTTACCGGTGCTTGCAGGGAAGGCAGCATGACGATATCCTTCGAGAACGCATCCGGCTTTTCTCCTTTTTTGGCCAGCAGGCTGACCGGCTGCGAGGTGACAATGTTGACGGTGGGACGCTTGCCTTTGTCCACCTGGGCGATTTGAATGACGTCCCCTTTTTTGTAGAGCGGGAACACCTGAAAGTGATTAAAGCCATAGGTAAACATCGCCCCTACCTCGCTGTTGCGGGTCTTCGCGTCCGGCTCTCCCAGCACGACCGCGACAAGGCGCATGTTGTTTCGCTTCGCTGTCGCCGCCAGGCAGTAACGCGCTTCGGACGTATAGCCTGTCTTCAATCCGTCAACGCCCTCGAAAAAGCGGACAAGCCGATTGGTGTTTACCAGCCAAAACGGATTGGAACTGTCTTTGCGCAGGTAATCCTGATAAATCCCAGTGTATTTGGTGATAATTTCATGTTTTAACAGTTCTCTCGACATGATGGCAATATCGCGTGCCGTCGAGTAGTGGTCGGGAGATGGCAGGCCGTTGGAGTTGACGAAATGGGTGTTGTTCATGCCGAGCTGTTTGGCCCGTTCGTTCATCCTGGCGACAAACGCTTCTTCCGTGCCCCCGATGTGTTCTGCCATGGCTACGGAAGCATCGTTTGCGGACGCGATGGCGATCCCCTTGATCATGTCTTCTACCGTCATGACTTCACCGGGTTGCAGAAAAATCTGCGATCCTCCCATGGAGGCGGCCCGTTCACTGGTGCGAACCTGGTCTGTCAGCTTCAATTCGCCCCGATCGATGGCTTCCATGATCAAGAGCATCGTCATGACCTTCGTAATGCTGGCCGGCGCCAGTTTTTCATCCGGTTTTTTTTCATAGAGGACAGTTCCCGAATCCATCTCCATCAAAATGGCCGATTTGGCCCGCGGTGCCATATTTACCCCTGATTCAGACGCTGCAAAAGCTGATGAGGAAAAGAAGGCGAAGCTGATGAGACTTGTGATCACGATGCGGCAGAACCTTTTCATAACGCTTTTTTCCCTCCATTTCATGATCCTAGTCTCCCCATCGCCAAAGGAAAATATTCACAACAAAAAACCTCCTTTCCACTTTGAAAAAGGAGGTTTGAACAGGGTGGCTCGATTTGGATTAATTGAACAGATGGCAGGCTGCCCAGTGGCCTGGTTTTACTTCCTTCCAGACCGGTTCCATCGCGGCGCACTCCGGCATCGCCTTCGGGCAGCGAGTGCGGAAATGACAGCCGCTCGGCGGGTTCATCGGGCTTGGCACATCCCCTTGCAAGACGATGCGCTCGCGCTTCCGTTCCACTTCCGGATCGGGAATCGGGATGGCTGACAAAAGAGCCTGGGTATAAGGGTGAAGCGGATTCTCGTAAAGGGCTTCGCTGTCTGCCAGCTCCACCATTTTTCCCAGGTACATCACGGCGACCCGATCGGAGATGTATTTTACCATCGACAGGTCGTGGGCGATAAACATGTACGTTAACCCCATTTTTTCCTGCAACTGTTCCAGGAGGTTGACGACCTGGGCTTGAACCGACACGTCAAGCGCGGAGATGGGCTCGTCGCAGACGATGAATTTGGGTTCGACCGCCAACGCCCGGGCGATCCCGATACGCTGGCGCTGGCCGCCGGAAAACTCATGGGGGAACCGGTTCATGTGCTCCGGATTTAAACTGACCAGCGAGAGCAGTTCCTGAATCCGTTCCTTCCGTTTCGCACCGGACGCCAGGTTGTGGATGTCCAGCGCTTCGCCGATGATATCGGCAACCGTCATCCGCGGATTAAGCGATGCGTACGGATCCTGGAAGATCATCTGCATGTTGCGCCGCATCGCCTTTAGCTCCTGCCGGTTCAGCTTGTTGATGTTTTTCCCTTCAAACAGCACTTCACCCGACGTAGGCTCGTACAGGCGCAGCATCGTGCGGCCGGCGGTAGACTTGCCGCAGCCGGACTCGCCAACGACGCCTAAGGTTTCACCGCGCTTGATGTCAAACGTCAAGTCGTTAACCGCCTTTAGCGTATTGTCCCCTACTTTAAAAAACTTTTTCAAGTTGCGGACTTCAATCAATGTATCGCGTTTTTCCACAGCTTTTCCCTCCATTCTACGAGCCCACGCGCGATTTCGCCAGCGGATGCTGCAGCCAGCAAGCACAGCGCTGGGTTCTGCTGACTTCTGTCATCTCGGGATCCGCTTCGCGGCAGATGCGCATCGCAGAGTCGCAGCGCGCGGTAAAACCGCAGCCGACCGGAGGCTTCAACAAATCCGGCGGGGTGCCGAAAATCGGCGTCAGCGGCTCGTTCCGGTTGAGGTCGAGGCGCGGGACGGAATGAAGCAGCCCTTTGGTGTACGGGTGCTGCGGATTGTAAAAAATATCGTCAACCGTGCCCGTTTCGATCACCTTGCCGGCGTACATGACGATGACGCGGTCGCACATCTCCGCGACAACGCCCAGGTCATGGGTAATCAGGATGATCGATGTATCGGTTTTCTTCTGTAAATCTTTCATCAATTCAAGAATCTGGGCCTGGATCGTCACATCCAGAGCGGTAGTGGGTTCATCGGCGATCAAGAGTTTCGGCGAACAGGCCAGTGCGATTGCGATCATCGCCCGCTGGCGCATCCCGCCGGAAAACTCGTGGGGGTACTGCTGCACGCGCCGCTCCGGCTGCGGAATGCCGACCAGCGTCAACAGCTCAATCGCCCGTTCGCGCGCTGCCGTGCGCCCCATGCTTTGGTGTTTCATCAAACCTTCCATGATCTGATTTCCGATCGTCATGGTTGGGTTGAGCGATGTCATCGGGTCCTGGAAAATCATGCCGATCTCCTTCCCGCGAATCGACTCCATTTCTTTATTGGACTTGGTCACAATATCCTCGCCGTTAAACAGGATTTGACCTGCCTTAAACTCGCCGGGAGGCATCGGGATGAGTTTCATGATCGATTGGGCGGTGACGGATTTGCCGCAGCCAGACTCCCCGACGATCGCGACTGCTTCCCCGCGATTCACGTGAAAGTTGACGCCGCGCACAGCTTTTACTTCTCCGGCATAGGTGTGGAAAGAAACATGCAAGTCTTTTACTTCAAGTATGCGCTCCATTGCGTTCTCCTCCTATTTGCGCAGACGCGGGTCAACCGCATCGCGAATCCCGTCGCCGAGCAGGTTAAAGGCCAGCATCGTCAAGCTGATAAAGACAGCCGGAAACATCAGGCGCCACGGGTAGTACCTCATCGCCGGCAGCCCGTCTGAAGCCATCGTCCCCCAGGATGCGACCGGAGCGGATACCCCCAGTCCGAGGAAGGAGAGGAACGATTCGCTAAAGATTGCCGTTGGCACGGACAAGCTCAGCGTGACGAGAATCGGCCCAAGGACGTTGGGAATCAAATGTTTGAAGATGATTCGCTTGCTGTCTGCGCCAAGGGACAGGGCGGCAAGCACATACTCCTGTGATTTTAGCTGCAGGACCTGCCCGCGCACGATCCGGGCCATATTGATCCATCCCGTCAGCCCCATGGCCAAAATAATCGTCACGACCCCAGGCTGGAAGACGACCATGAGCAAGATGACGACCAAAAGGTACGGCACGGCAAAGATAATATCGGCAATCCGCATCATCACCTCGTCGACTCGGCCGCCGAAGTAACCGGCAATGCCTCCCCAAATCACCCCGATCACCAGGTCGATCAAGGCAGCAGCGATCCCGACAGTCAAGGATATCCGGGCGCCGTACCAGACGCGGACGAAAACATCGCGGCCGAGGTCATCCGTACCGAACCAGTGCTCGCCGGAAGGGGGCTTGTTTTTCCCCACCAGATCAGTCGAGTAGTAGTTATGCCCGCTGAACATCGGGACAAAAATCGCGCCGATCAGAATGATCACCAGAAATACGAGCGAAATCATGGCAATTTTATTCGAGCGCAAACGGCGCCAGGCATCGCGCCAAAAAGAGAGGCTGGGCCGTTTGATTTCTTCCGCCTGACGGAGATCCATCGATATCGGCTGGAAATGTTCTTTCGTCAATTGCATGGGAATCCTACTCCTTTCCACCCGTCAGTTTAATTCGCGGATCGATCAATGTGTAGCAGATGTCGACAAGCAGGACGAGCACGACCAAGAGAATCGAATAAAACACCGTCGTCCCCATGATGACAGTATAGTCCCGATTGGAAATCGACAGGACGAACTCCCGGCCAAGTCCCGGAATTCCGAAGATCCGTTCAATGACGAACGACCCTGTCAGAACGCCTGCCGAGAGCGGCCCCAGGTAAGAGACGACCGGCAGGAGAGCGTTGCGAATCGCGTGTTTGACTGTCGTGGTAAAGGTGCTCAAACCTTTCGCCTTCGCCGTTTTAATGTAATCCTGGCTCATGATCTCCAGCATGTTGGACCGCGTCAGGCGGGCAATAAAGGCGAGCGGCAGAGCAGCCAAGGCGAACGAGGGGAGCACCGTGTGCTTAAAGCTTCCCCACTGGGCAATCGGAAACCAGCCCAGTTTAATCGAAAAAATGTACTGGTAAAAGGACGCGAGAATAAAACTGGGCACGGACAGCCCCAAAACGGCGATGAGCATCGAGATGTAATCCGCCGATTTGTTGTGGCGCAGCGCCGCCAGCACCCCCAGGCTAATCCCGCCGAATACGGCGATCAGCAGCGCTTGGATCCCGAGGTGGAGTGAAACAGGGAAGCCCCGGTTGATAATATCATTAACGGTAGATGATTTCTCTTTAAACGAAGGGCCCAAATCCCAGGTAATCACCCTCTTCAGATAATCGATGTACTGTTCAAATACAGGTTTGTCCAGTCCGTAGTACTTGTCAAGCGCAGCCTGAATCTCCGGGGGAACAGCCTTCTCGCCAGTAAAAGGGCCGCCGGGAACGGCGCGCATGAGAAAGAAAGTTGCGGTAATAATCAAGAACAAAGAAATGATCATGAAAACGACGCGCTTTGATAGGTATCGGATCAATTCTACTACCTCCTTGTCAGGATATCATTCTGTGCACACTTCCCATTTTTGCCCTGCCGATGCTCACCCGTGGGCAATGCAAAAATCGAACGTGCCGCGTTTGGAAAAAGTTAAGGTATATGGACATCCATATACCTTAACTGAACAGCCCTATCGTTGCAAAACCCACTGTATCCACTTCTAATTTTCAAAATAAGCTCCCTTAAAGTCAATGTTTCCAAGCACATCGACAGTAACGCCTTTTAATTTCGGATTCTGTACCCAGGCATCAGTCTGGAAGTATACGGGGGCAATCGGCATTTCATCCATCAGAATTTGTTCGGCATTGATGAGAATTTTTTTGCGTTTTTCCGTGTCAGGTTCTACTAAGGCTTTGTTCAAGAGATCTTTGTACTGCGGATTTTCCCAGTTCGTGTCGTTTGTCCCGTTGTCTTTTTCTTTAAACAGCTCCAGGAAGTTGATCGGATCGTTGAAATCGCCGAGCCAGCCCATCCGGCCTATCTGGTAATCGCCGCTGTGGAGCGTATCGATGTAGACCTTCCACTCCTGGTTTTGCAGTGTTACGTCTACGCCGAGGTTTTTCTTCCACTGGTCCTGGACCGCCTGGGCGATTTTTTGATGGGCTTCATACGTATTATAGGACAGCGTGATCGGCGGCAGCTTGGTGATGCCAAGCTCGCTCATGCCTTCTTCCAGCAGCTTCTTGGCCGTCGCAACGTCGTTGTCTTTGAAGTAGCCGTCAGGTTTGATGGTCATGGTCGTGGGCACCGCACCTGTTGCCGGAATTTCCCCTGTCTGCGTGATGTTGTCTATAATTTCTTGACGGTTGATCGCATAGGCGAACGCCTTGCGGATCTTTGCGTTGTTGAACGGCGGCTTTTCCGTGTTGAATTTGTACCAGTACACGGCGGCAAGCGGCTCTGTTTGCAAGATTCCCTGTTCTTTCAGATGGGGAATGGAGTCAGTCGGCAGCGAGCTGAGCGGCTTGCCGGCCCAGTCGAAATCCCCCTGTTGAAACATGGACAGCTCGGTGTTTTCATCCTCAATCATGGAAAACTTGATCTTGTCGATCTTCACTGCATCTTTATCCCAGTAGCTGTCATTCTTGACCAAGGTCATCTGGTTCTTGTGATCCCACGATTCCATTTTGAACGGACCGTTGCCGACGATCGTGCTGGCTTCATTGGCCCAGTTCTTATTGCCTTCCACGACCTTCTTGTTCACCGGCGAATAGGTATAGAATGCAGTCAGCTCAAGGAAATACGGCGTCGGGTGTTCCAGTGTCACTTGCAAGGTCTTGTCGTCCAGCGCTTTCACGCCGACATCGTCACGGCTTGCTTTGCCCTTGTTGTACGCTTCCGCATTTTTCACATAGTACAGCTGGTAGGCGTACTTGGCTCCCGTCGCCGGATCGAGCACGCGCTTCCAGGCGAACTCGAAATCATGCGCCGTTACCGGGTCGCCATTGCTCCACTTCGAATCGCGAAGATGGAAGGTGTAAGTCAGCTTGTCGTCTGAAATATCAATTTTTTCTGCAACGCCTTCGATCGGTTTGGCATTCTTGTCAAGACGGGTCAGTCCATCGAACACCGCGCGAATGACTGCACCGGAAATGTTGTCCTCCGCAAGGCCCGGATCTGCGGTTGGCGGCTCGGAGTGCAGGTTCATTCGGATCACCTGTTCTCCTTTTGGCGTCTCGGCCGGCTGATTCTGAGTCTGGTCCGTCGAGTTCGCAGGCTGCGCGTTATTGCTCTGACCGCATCCTGCCAGGACAGTGCCCAGGACCAGCAAAGAACTTACCAATGCAATGACACTTTTCTTCAACATAACAACCCCCAAGTAAGAAATTTTACTATCTTTTCTGACAATCAGGCATGCGTTTGGAAAACCCGGCATCAACTCCTCTCACAATCAAGAAACGTCGTCATCATGAACGAGACAGGAATAGTCTTTGTATTGCTTCAATTCGATTGAGACGTCTGCCGAGACAATTCCTTCGATCTGTGACAGCCGTTCATTGACGAACGAGACCAACGCTTCATTATCGTGAAACAAAGCAGAAACAATCAAGTCGTGCTTGCCGCTGAACGCACCGACGAACCGGATTTGCGGAAGTTTGCATAATGCCTGGGCCACTTGAGCCTGCCAGCCCAGTCTTGTCGTGAGTCCGATGATCGCCTGAACGTGCAAGCCCATTTTTTCGGGATTCGTCCGGATGACAAAGGTAAACACCCCGTCTTGAACCATCCGCGCAATGCGGGAACGGATCGTCCCCTCGCTTAATCCCAGCTGATTAGCAATTTCTGTATAGGGGACTCTGCCGTCTTCTTGGAGGATTTGCAAGATGTGTCTGTCGATATGGTCCAATTTTTTCACTGGCAGCTCTCCAATACCTACATTTCTTGCAAACGTCTTGTACGATTTTTCGTATACGTTAATAGCGTATTTACGAAATTCGCAAAAATCACAGCAGTTCAATCTGTTAAATTTAAAATAAACTGAAATGATAGCGGTGTCAACGGAATTTGGCTAAACGAAAATAAAACATTATAAAGCGCATTTTATCTGTAAAATTATTTTTTATTCGAAGCAAAAAAAGGCCCCGGGGGAAAATGCGTTGTCACTCGGGCATCACAGATAGACGTTCTGGAAAGCCTAACCTCTTCGCTTCAGGCTGTACAAGGTTAAACTTTCCAGATCGATAAAAAAAGATAAGTTTTTTATTGAAACTTTATATTATTTTACGAATCAACGGCTGCGTTTGCACGCTTTCTGCGGCAATGGAAAACGCAGCTTCAACCTCCTGCCGGGCTGTTTCGGCAAGCTGCAGATCATTGGCGTGGATGACGGCAAGCGTATCGCCGGGGGCCACCTCGGCCCCGACTTTTTTCGAAAGGACGATGCCGACAGCGTAATCGATCGGCGCTCCTTTTGTCAGCCTGCCGGCCCCCAGAACCACGGAAGCGTGGCCGATCCGCTCGGCGTCGATCCCGGAGATGCAGCCGGCCTGACTGCACTTTACTTCGATCTGATGGGACGAGCGCGGCAGCAGGGAAGGATTTTCGACTGCTTCTGCACGGCCCCCCTGCGCGCTGACCAACTCAGCCAGTTTGGCCAGCGCTTTGCCATTTGCGAGCTGCTGGCGAAGCAGTTCGTAGGCCGCGGTAAAATCGGCCTCTGCCTGCCCGAGAACCAGCATGTGAGCGCCGATCGTGAGCGCCAGTTCAGACAAGTCGTCCGGCCCTTTGCCTGCCAGCGTGTCAATCGCCTCCCGCACTTCCAGCGCGTTGCCGACAGCGTAGCCGAGCGGTTGGTTCATATCGCTGATCACCGCGACCGTTTTCCGCCCTACCTGTTCGCCGATTGCAACCATCGCCCTCGCCAGTGTCTCGGCCTCTTCCAGCGTCTTCATAAAAGCGCCCTTGCCCACTTTTACGTCCAGCAGAATCGCATCGGCACCCGCCGCGATCTTCTTTGACATGATCGAAC
This sequence comes from Brevibacillus massiliensis, assembly GCF_000311785.1. Lineage (GTDB taxonomy): Bacteria > Bacillota > Bacilli > Brevibacillales > Brevibacillaceae > Brevibacillus_C > Brevibacillus_C massiliensis. The sequence goes on along the minus strand of NZ_HE978545.1, from coordinate 165,264 downwards.
TGGCGATCAGCGGCACAGCCTCGACGGTAGCCGTGACATCGCGCAGGGCGTACAGTTTTTTGTCAGCGGGAGCCAGGTTTCCCGTTTGGCCGATGACAGCGACACCGATATCGCGTACTTGCCTGAAAAAATCTGCTTGCGAAAGCTCTACTTGAAACCCGGCAAAAGACTCCAGCTTGTCGATCGTCCCGCCGGAGAATCCGAGGCCCCGCCCCGACATCTTGGCTACGGGGATGCCGGCGGAAGCGACCAAGGGGGCGACTACTAAGGTAATCTTGTCTCCCACTCCCCCGGTACTGTGCTTATCCACCTTGATCCCCGGGATTGCCGAGAGGTCAAGCTGGTCGCCCGATTCGACCATCGCCATCGTCAAGTCCGCCGTTTCCCGCGGCGTCATCCCTTGGAAGTAGACTGCCATCGCCCACGCCGCCATCTGGTAGTCGGGAATGGAACCGTCTGTGTATCCCTTGACCAGCTCGTAGATTTCTTCGCGCGAAAGTTCGTGTCCGTCCCGTTTTTTTGCAATTACATCTGTCATCCTCATTGTTTATACCCCGGTTACTATACTTTTCACGAGTGAAATAAAACGCGGCCGGGTGCGGTTGGCTACCTCCATGACCTGTTCATGGGTAAGCGGCTCCAGCTCTTCGCCGAGCGCCATATCCGTAATACAGGAGATCCCGAGCACCCGCATGCCGGCATGGTTTGCGACAATCACTTCCGGTACCGTCGACATGCCCACCGCATCTCCGCCGACGCGCCTCAGCATGATCAACTCTGCCGGCGTCATGTAGGCGGGCCCGCTGATGGCGCAGTAGACCCCTGTTTGCGCCTTGAATCCCAGTTCATCTGCCTTGGTTTGCGCCATCTTCAGCAGCTCGCTGGCATAAGCCTTCGACATGTCGGGAAACCGGGGGCCGAACTCTGCCAGATTGGGCCCGATCAGCGGATCCGGCCGCATTGGTCACGATCAGTGTCTCGACCCCAAGCTTTTTCATCACGTACACCGGAAAGGTGACTTCGCTCATACTGTAGCCTTCGTAATAGTGAAAGCGCCCCTGCATGGCGATGACCGGTGTGCCGTTCAAGATTCCCGCTGCAAGACGTCCGGCGTGACCGGCCACCGTCGACACCGGAAAATGGGGGATTTCCTCGTAGGGAATCCGCACGCCCTCTTCGATCTCATCGGCAAGTACGCCCAGACCCGACCCCAAAATGAGCCCGGCACGCGGCGCACACTTCAGCCGTTCGGCAATATACGAAGCTGCCTCCTTGATCTTCGTCAGCTTGTCTTCCATCCTGGACCGCCTTCCTTCTCTACATTTTGGCGATGATCCTGTGCATGAGGGCAAGGAACTGTTCTTTCACCCTTTCCGTCGTCTCCATTACTTCTTCGTGGCTCAGCGGCTGATCCAAAATCCCGGCGGCAACATTGCTGATACAGGAGATGCCGAGTACCTCCACTCCCATGTGGCGGGCGACGATTACCTCCGGTACGGTAGACATCCCGACTGCATCACCGCCAAGCGTTCGCAGCATGCGGATCTCTGCAGGTGTCTCGTAACTTGGTCCGAGCAGTCCGGCGTAGACGCCCTCTTGCAGGTGAATGCCGAGTTCGCCGGCCGCTTCCTTGGCAAGGGCCCGCAGTCGCTTGGAATACGCCTCGGACATATCCGGGAAGCGAACGCCGAGAGATTCGTCATTCGGTCCGATCAGCGGATTGCGGAAGGTCAGGTTGAGGTGGTCGGCGATCAGCATCAGGTCTCCCGGGCGGTAGCTGGTGTTGATTCCGCCCGCCGCATTGGTCACCAGAATCGTTTCGACGCCGATTGCCTTCATGACCCGGATCGGGAAGACGACGGCGCTGAGGTCATGTCCCTCGTAATAGTGAAAACGCCCCTGCATGGCGACAACCTGTTTCCCTTCCAGTCTGCCGATCACCAGCTGCCCTTTATGTCCTTCCACCGTCGACGTGGTAAAGTGAGGAATTTCGTGGTAAGGAATGACGACGGCATCTTCGATCTCGTCCGCCAGCACGCCCAGCCCTGAGCCCAGAACGAGGCCCACCTGTGGCCTTGTTGCAATCTTTTCTTCAATGAATCGCTTTGCTTCCAAAATTTTGTTATCCATCCTGTTTTCTCCTCACATTCTCTTGTTCTCTGGTCAAATATCGGCCAAAAAGCTTCGCCCAATGGCAGGCATCTGAACGCCGAAGTTGTCGGCGATCGTCGCGCCGACATCGGCAAAGGTCTCGCGCACACCCAGGCTTTTGCCGGCCGTTATCCCCTTGTGGAAAACAAGCAGCGGCACGTACTCCCGCGTATGGTCGGTTCCGTGATGGACAGGGTCATTCCCGTGGTCGGCGGTGATGATCAGCAAGCTGTCCTCTCCAAGCGCCTCCAGGAGTTCCGGAACGCGCCCGTCAAACTCCATCAGCGCCTTTCCGTAGCCCTCGGGGTCGCGGCGGTGGCCGTATTTCGCGTCAAAGTCGACCAAGTTGACAAAGCTGAGCCCCGTAAACTCCTCTTTCATCGTCGTCAGCAGCTGATCTACCCCGTCCATGTTGTCTTTTGTCCGGATCGCCCGGGTAACGCCTTCCCCGTCGTAAATGTCACTGATCTTGCCGATCGCGATCGAGGCCAAGCCGGCGTCGGCCAGCCGGTTCATCACCGTCGGTCCAAACGGTTTGACCGAGTAATCATGCCTGTTGGCCGTGCGGATGAAGGAACCGGGTTGTCCGACGAACGGGCGGGCGATGACCCGGGTGACGGCAAACTCGTCCTGCAGCGTCAGTTCGCGGGCCACTTCACAAATGCGGTACAGCTCATCGAGCGGAATGACGTCTTCGTGGGCCGCGATCTGAAATACGCTGTCAGCCGAGGTGTAGACGATGACCGCCCCGGTACGCATATGCTCCTCGCCAAGCTCGTCGATGATCTCCGTACCCGACGCCACTTTATTTCCCAGCACCTTTCTGCCGATCCGCTGCTCGAACGTCCGGATCAGCTCTTCCGGAAATCCGTCCGGATACGTGCGAAACGGCGTCGCTACATGCAGGCCCATGATCTCCCAATGGCCGGTGGTCGTATCCTTCCCAATCGAAATCTCTTTCATTTTGCCCCAATCTGCCATGGGTGAGGCTGTTTCGGGCACGTTGTGAAGCGGTGCAATATTGCCGAGACCGAGCCGAGCCAGATTGGGCAGCGCAAAACCGGTTACCCGCTCGGCGATGTGGCCCAGCGTGTTCGCTCCTTCGTCATGGAAGCGGGCAGCATCCGGCAGTTCGCCAATTCCGACACTGTCCAATACGATTAAAAAAACGCGCGAAAAACGTGGCATCATGAAGCCCTCCTTTGTTGTCAGTGGTTTTGCGGCAGCGCCCAGAAAAAAGAGAGCTTATGCTCTCGGATGGGTTTTCGCATAGACGTCTTTGATCCGCGTACGAGTCACATGCGTGTAAATTTGTGTGGTGGAGATGTCGGCGTGCCCCAACATTTCCTGAACCGAACGCAGGTCGGCGCCATTCTCGAGCAGATGGGTGGCAAACGAATGCCGCAGTGTATGCGGGGTAATTCCCGCCCGGATATTTGCCTGCACGGCGTACTTCTTGATGATCTTCCAAAACCCCTGGCGCGTGATCCGCTTCCCCAAGTGGTTGAGGAACAGGGCGGTTTCACTCTTTTGCTTCAACAGGCGCGGCCGGCCTGTCATTATGTACTCCCGGACGACATCAATCGCGGTTCTGCCCAGCGGAATAATCCTTTCCTTCGAGCCTTTTCCCATGCACTTGAGAAATCCCATATCCAAATTCACGTCTCCCACGTGCAGATGAACCAGTTCGGAGACGCGAATACCCGTCGCATACAGCAGCTCCAGCATGGCCTTGTCCCGCAGCCCTGCGGGTCTGCTGGTAACCGGCCCCTCGAGCAGCCGCTCCACTTCATCCACCGCCAGCACCTTGGGCAAGCGCTTTTCAATCTTCGGCGTCTCCAGGTGAATCGACGGATCCTTGTCCAGGTACCTGTCGCGGACGAGAAATTGGTAGAAGGCGCGAATCGACGCCAGGTTGCGGGACAAGGTGGCTGTCGCTCTGCCTTTTTCCTGCAGCATCAACAAATAGCCGATGATCTGACCGCGTGTCGTCTCTTCAATCCGGGTAACTCCCTGTTCGCGAAGGTAGGATACATAAGTGACCAGATCTCGTTGGTAGGATTCGAGGGTATTTGCCGCCAGCCCTTTTTCTACTGCGAGATAGTGTGTAAAGTGGTCGATGAGCATATCCATCGGCGGACGTCTCCTTCAGGTGATGTGTTCACATAATCATTCCACACCTGGCGGACAAACTCCTCTTTTTTTGGACGAAAAGCTGTCCTTACTCACCGACCAAATAGAATAGCTGAACCCTCCGCAGATACCACTCAAAATCAGCAGCCGGCTCGTTTTGAACCGCCTTCACGACCTTGACCGCATTGCCGTGCGGCTCCCGGTACGGATTGCCCGGCAAAAACCGATCTGACAAGAACATCACGATGGCATAGCACACCAGAGAACAGGTGATAAAGACGAGGAAGAAGCGGACCAACTCCATCAGACGCCGCAATGTTATTCCCATATATGCTCCTCCAGCGTATCGTTTGACTTTATGTTATGCGCTTGTCCCTCTTTACATGCTAGGTTCGCGCTTCCGGTATGACCTCGGTCAGGGGGGTGTACGGCATGGAGAGCGATTTGGCAACCGCCTCGTAGACGATCTTGCCGTTGATGACATTGACTCCGCGGGCCAGGGCGCGGTTTTCGCTGACGGCTGTGCGGTACCCCTTGCCGGCAATCTGCAGCCCATAGGGTACGGTAACATTGGACAAGGCGATCGTCGATGTCCGCGGGACTGCCCCAGGCATGTTCGCCACAGCGTAGTGGACCACGCCATGCTTGACATAGGTGGGATCGCTGTGTGTGGTGATGCGGTCGCTCGTCTCAATCGACCCGCCCTGATCAATCGCGACATCGACGATCACCGAGCCGGGGGACATCGTTTTGACCATCTCTTCCGTAACCAAATGAGGTGCCCGGGCCCCCGGGATCAGCACCGCCCCGACCAGCAGATCAGCATCTCTTACCGCATGGGCGATGTTGTAGGGATTGGACATCAGCGTTTTCAAGCGTCCCTGGAACTGATCGTCCAATTCGCGCAGCCGGTTGGCGTTGATGTCGATCATGGTGACATCCGCCCCCATGCCGATCGCAATCTTTGCCGCATTCGTACCGACGATCCCGCCGCCGATGATGACGACTTTTCCAGGTGGAACTCCCGGTACCCCGCCGAGCAGCACCCCTTTGCCGCCGTACGGCTTGCTGAGAAACTGCGCTCCCACCTGAACGGACATGCGACCCGCCACTTCGCTCATCGGCATCAAGAGCGGAAGCGCCCTGTCGTCGGTTTGAATTGTTTCATACGCGATGCCGACGACTTTTTTAGCGATCAACTGCTCCGTCAACTCCCGCTCCGCCGCCAGATGCAGATAGGTAAACAGGATCAGATTCTCGCGAAAAAACCCGTATTCTTCAGGGAGCGGCTCCTTCACCTTGCAAATCATCTCCGCTCGGCTCCATACCTCTTGCGCCGACTGGACCACCTGTGCTCCGACCGCCTGGTAATCCTCATCCGTAAAACCGCTGCCTGCTCCCGCCTGTGTCTCCACGATGACCTCATGACCGGCATGTTTGTAGGCGGCTGCCCCTGCCGGGGTCAACCCTACGCGGTTTTCGTTGTTTTTTACCTCTTTGGGAACTCCGATGATCATACCGCAACCCCTCCTGCAAATGGATTCCTCCCTATCTTGCCACAACCCGCCGATTTGCAAACAAAACGGTCATGACCGTTTTGTTACCGCAAGCGGTTACATTTAAGTTTTATGAAAAACGTCAAGACGTTTTTCACAGATAACGAAAAAACTCCTCCATCCCGGAGAAGTTTTTACACTCACTTGTAATCTTCTATGTTGACATGATCGATGCAGCGGTGGCAAATTCCGTAAAAGGTTAAACGATGATCCAACATGACAAAGTTGTAGTTGGCCTTCAGGCGCTCATCAACACCGGACAAGAGGTCTTCAAAGATCTCATCCACCGTTCCGCAGTGGCGGCATACGAGATGGTGGTGGTGATGCTCTGAATTGTCATCGCTCAGGTCGTAGCGGGCAACTCCATCGCCAAAGTTCATTTTGTGGAGGATTCTCAGTTCACTCAAAAGTTCCAAGGTACGGTATACGGTGGCCAAACCAATCTCGGGGGCTTTTTCCTTTACCAGCATATAGACGTCCTCAGCGCTCAGATGATCCTGTTCATTTTCCAGCAACACCCGAACCGTGGCCTCCCGCTGCGGTGTCAATTTATAGTTATGGGATTGTAATTGCTGCTTTATTTTTTCTAACTTCTCGTCCATAATGCCCCTCCCCGTTCGCATGAAACCTGTTCCTATTATAGTAGAGGGCATTCAAATAAGTCAAATACGTTCTTATTTGATAATAATTCTTACTTGAGGACGTACTGCATCAGATGCGGCGTGACAAACGCTTCGAATAAGGCTGCTATCGTGAGAATCGCCAACATTCCGGCCGCCGTCGCCGTATAGGTGGCGAAGTAAGGCAAAATCTCTCCCTTTTTAAATAAAAACCGGGTGCGCATCAACCGGAGGGAGAAGGCCGTTCCGCTGACCCCGACGATCAACAGGGCGGGGACGATCAGCATGTTCTGCGGCAGGATGCCCGTCAGCGAAAACAAGATTCCCTGCCACTTCAGCTGGTTGACGATGAAGCCGACCGTAAATCCGACCATCATGCCCTTTAGGAAAAGCAGCAGCAAAATGATCGGCAGCCCGATAACAGACAGGCCGAACACCCACATGATCCCCACCATTTTCAAGTAGTAGCCAAACGAATGCTGGAATTGGGCATTTGCATCGGGAACGCCGTGCTCCTGCAGGTCCAGGAAAAAGTACTGGATGAAACTGAACAGTTCCTGCTTTTGCGGCTGCGCCAACGAACCCGCGACAATCGAGCCGAAGATAATGCCCATCGCAAATAAGACAACGGTAAATACATAGTGCATTTGGTGTTCCTGCATGTAGCTGCGGACAGTTTGTCCAACCCGTCTGTGCACCCAAGCTCGCCTCCCTGCGCAAGATACTTATACCTATGCGCCCTCGGGGACAGCTATTCCTCTTGTCTCTCGTCCGGTTTAAACTTTCTTCACTTTCCCGTAGACCCCTGCACCGCCGGCTGTAACCTCCAGTGCGCCGGTTCGGGCCAATGCGATCGTCCTGGCAATTTTTGCGCCTACGACGGATGCGAGCGACGATTCGTCGACGCGATGAAGGATGTTCATCTCCGTACCAAAGGCATCGTACAGCTTGCCGCGCAGCTTGGGTCCCAGCCCAGGCACGAATTCCAGCGGGATTTGCTCTATGTAGGGCGGCCGGTGGGGCGGATGGACACCCGCCGGCAAAGTGGCCAGCTGGCTAATCCGCTCATCTACTCCCCGCACTACCGCTTTAAAGCCGCAGTGGGGGCAGCGTCCGTCTCCCTCCTTTGGCAATGGCGACTGGCACGACTGGCAAACAGTCCGATGGTATTTGCCCAGCCGAGGATGCAGGCCGTAGTTGGTCACAACCCGCCTTCCCGCCTCGCGCCGCAGCGCTTTGACCCATTCGTCAAAACACGGGTCGGCCATGGCGATCGCCTGGTACTCCCGCCCGATTTTGGAGAGGGAGTGGGCATCCGAATTCGTCAAGAAGGTCTTGTCGTGCAGTTCCCCCAAGCGGTCAGCCATCTCCGTATTGGCGCTGAGTCCCAATTCCACTGCGTAGATCAGCGAGGGGTCGGCCACTTCGGCAAGCGTATCGGTGCAGTTTCCGTACAAGCCTTTATGGGGGGTAAAGACGTGTGCCGGGACCATCACGCCGTCGTGTTCGAACAGCCAAGCCTGAAGCTCGCGAAGCGAAGCGCGGATTCGCTGCGAGCTGAGCGTCACGTTCTTGCAGCGGTCAGCCAGCCAGCGGGTAAACTGCTGCATCTCCGTTAGTCTCGGCAGGTAGCAGAGAAAGTGCGCCTCGCCGCGTCCCGGCTCTTTGATCTCCACCTCGCACCCGAGCAGCAGCGTCGTCCCCTTGTAGCGGATTCCCCCCTGTTCAAGCGGCTTCGCCGCCCCCTGCTCGATCAACCCGATCAGTTCGCTTTGCACCTCCGGCACGTGGGAATCGATAATCCCGATCAAATCCATGCCTTTGCGGTCGGAAGACTCGGCTAAAATCCGCGTCAAGGTCATCTGGCGGGAGGCCGTTATCTTTACCGGCTTGCCGCTTGGCGTGCCGCCGATGTGAATATGCAGATCGCAGAAGTAGCTGTTCATCAGCTATCCCCGTTCTTCAGCTTCCGGTTTTCCCAGGCAAACAAAGCCAACACCGTCTTGGCGTCACAGATCTCCCCGCTGGCGTGAAGCTCCTTGGCCGCTTCCAGATCGAGGTGCAGGACTTCCACGAATTCATCCTCATCCAGGTGAAGCTCGCCTTTTTTCAAACCGGTCGCGATGTAGAGGTGCAGCTTTTCGTCGGCAAATCCGGGCGAGGTATAAAACGTGCTGAGATGGGTAAACTGGGATGCCTGATAGCCCGTTTCTTCCTCCAGCTCGCGGGCGGCACAGGCGAGCGGTTCTTCCCCTGCCTCCAGCTTTCCGGCGGGTATTTCGACGATGGTCTTCTCCAGCGGTTTGCGAAATTGCCGGACGGCGACCAGCTTATCGTCGGCCGTCAGCGCCAGTACAGCGACAGCCCCTTGATGGTTGACGATCTCCCGTTTGGCTGTCTTGCCGTTTGGCAGCAGGACCTCATCCACCTTTACCTTGATGATCCTCCCGTCGTATACAGGCTGGCTGTGCAGCGTCTTTTCCGCGAATCGATCTTCAGTTGGCATGTCTCTCTCCTCCTCAAAATTGGTTCTATCTCTGTCGGCTGATCATATGCTTACTACCAATCAAGCTTGTCCCCAAACAAATTGAAAGGGAGTGGACCAATGATGAAAACATATTGCTCCTCGCGGCACCTGCGCATCGTCGGAAAAGCCTGGGAGATCCGGGCTAAGCTTCGCGGCTGGGCCGGGAATCCCATGACGCTGCAAGAATGGCTAGGGCGTCTTGACCGGGCGGCAAAACGCTGAGCAGATGGCGCTGCACAAGCGCGTGGAGGGCCAGTTCGGCGGCGACATAACAGGTCTGAAGCGGACTTGGTTCTTCCGTCAGGTCGCGTCCCATCGTCGTGATCGTAAGCGGATATCCGTGCTGCAGGCGGGCGATCGTCTCGACGTCCGGTGCCGGTGAGAGCAGCCGATGGTGCATACGGGAGAGACTGTCTGCTTGTTCTTGCCTTGCGAGCAGCGAGTCGCGATGATCGCCGAAGCGGGGCACACAATACAGAACCGGAGCCAATGCAAAGCGCTTCAGCACCGTCCGTGTATGGTGGCTCATGCCGTGATGGCGCTCCCGCGGATCGGCGAAGCCAATGCGGGGGACGAATACCGGCACCCCCTCCAGGCAGGAAGCTGCGTGAACCGCCTCGGCTGTCTGCATGCCCGAAAAACCGTAATTGGTGCCCGTCCCAACCACCCCTGGTCCCAGCATGCAGAGAATGACATCAGCCGCAGCCAAGTGCTTTGCCGCCAGCAGGCCGGTGTGCAGGTTTACCGCATCAAAATCGCCGCCCCAGGCGTGTCCTGTCGTCACGGTGGCCGAGAGAATCCCTCTGTGCTTCAGCAGGGCGACATGCCGGCTGAAAGCAATGGGCAATGAGGCTCCATCTGGCATCACGTACACGATCCGGCAATCGGGCTGAAGCTGTTTGATGGCCAGCGCAACAGACGGCAGCATGCTGTGAAGTTCCCCGATCACCACCGGAGTCCGCTCCAGGGTAACCGACTCATCGCAAAACAGTGAGTGATGAGGACTCCCCTGCTCCTCGACAGAGTCGACAGCCAGCTGCAGCGGTGTGTAACGCATTTTCATCACATGCCCCCACGCAGTCGGGTGCAGATCGTCCACCCGTGACTCATCCGGATTCAGGCGGGCCACAACAAAATGGCAGCCGCCCGTTCCCAGCCCCAGCTCCACACTGGTTGTATTGAGCAATACCAGTTCCCCCGGGGCGCACTTCACCGCTCCAGAGGTGAAAAAGCAGGCTGACTCCCGCTGCTGTGTCGCAGTCATCACCACGTCGAGCGTCTGCATTCCTTCCCGTTCGGCGACGATTTCCACTACCTTGGCGACAGCTAAGCGGAGCATGCAGCCTTCCTCCTCCGTTCCACTCCTTCATCTAGATCATATGCCGCCTCTGCGAAATCCATACGGTCGCTCTGCCACAGCATTGGTTTAACACGGAAAAAGAGGCAGGAATCCCCATACCTCTTTTTGCCTGTATTCCCTTCTTTACGCCAAGACTTCTTCCACGATCGCCAGGACCAGCTCGGAAGCTTTGTACAGTTCTTCCAGCGGAATCCGTTCATTGGTCGTGTGAATCTCTTCATACCCGATGCCAAAGTTAACCGTCGGAATGCCGTAGCCGTTGAAGACGTTGCCGTCGCTCCCGCCGCCGCTGCTCTCCAGCACAGGTTCGCGTCCCACCCGCTTGATTGCCGAGATTGCTTTTTTCACAACCGGTGTGTTTTCGTCGTATTTAAATCCGTGGTACATAAAGGTCACTTCATTTTCGCAGCGGGCGCCCATCTCGGCTGCAGCAGATTCAAACGCAGACGTCATTTTGTTCACTTGCGCTTCCAGCTTATCCATCACAAGGCTGCGAGCCTCCGACCATATCTCCACGTAGTCGGTAACGATATTGTACGCCTTGCCGCCTTCAAACCGGCCGATATTGGCCGTGGTATCCGCATCGATCCGCCCCAGCGGCATCCGCGAAATCGCCTTGCTTGCGACCGTAATCGCACTGATGCCGTCCTCTGGATTTACTCCGGCGTGTGCCGCCTTGCCGTAAATCTTCGTGACAATCCGGTACTGACCGGCACCGGCGGATACGATCGACCCGACCTTGCCGGTAGAATCAAGCACAAAGCCCATCTCAGCCTTCAGCAAGCTGCTGTCCATATGGCGCGAACCGACCAATCCCGACTCTTCGCCGACACTGATCACGACCTGAATCGTCGGATGGGGCAAATTCTTCTCCTTTATCGTGCGTACTGCTTCCAGAATCGCGGAAATCCCGGCCTTGTCATCAGCGCCGAGAATCGTTGTGCCATCGGAATACACATAGCCGTCCTTGACGATCGGTTTCACTCCGTTCCCCGGAACCACCGTATCCATGTGGCTGCTGAACATGATCGCCGGCCCTTCGGCATTTCCCGGGAGCGTGGCAATCAGGTTGCCCGCGCCATGTCCTGTCTTGGCCGCCGCATCGTCTTCCTCGACGGTTAAACCGATGGCTTCCAGCTTCTCCTTCAGCACCTTGGCGATCGCTGCTTCATGTTTGGTTTCGCTGTCGATCTGGACCAGCTCCAAAAATTCCTGGAGCAGCCGTTCTTGATTGATCAAGAAAATTCCTCCTACCCTCGTGATATTTCACTAAATGAGACCAAGTTTTAGTATACCCTAACAAAATGGTATCTTCCATGAAATCTACAGCGGGATGTTGCCATGCTTTTTCGCCGGTCTGGTTTCCCGCTTGCCCCTCAGCATCCGCAGCGTCTGCTTGAGGTGTTTGCGCGTCTCGCGCGGGTCGATTACGTCGTCCACCATCCCGTGCTCTGCAGCCACGTAAGGATTGGCAAACATCTCCCGGTACTCGGCGATCTTTGCCTGCCGCGTCGCCGCGGGGTTGTCGCTTTGCTCGATCTCGCGGGCAAAGATGACCGTGGCCGCGCCCTCCGGTCCCATGACGGCAATCTCCGCGTTCGGCCATGCGAAGACCATATCGGCTCCGATCGCCTTGGAGTTGAGCGCCACGTACGCACCGCCGTATGCCTTGCGGGTAATGACGGAGATCTTCGGCACCGTCGCCTCCGAGTAGGCATACAGGATTTTGGCACCGTGCCGGATGATGCCCCCGTGCTCCTGGTTGACCCCGGGGAAAAATCCGGTGACATCGACAAAGGTGATCAGTGGAATATTGTACGAATCACAGGTGCGAATAAACCGTGCCAGCTTGTCGGACGAATCAATATCCAGTCCCCCTGCCATCACCTTCGGCTGGTTGGCAATCAGGCCGACGCTGTGCCCGTCAATCCGGCCGAAGCCCACCACAATATTGCGGGCGAAGTCCGGCTGCACCTCCATAAAGTCACCGTGGTCGACGATCAATTCCAAGACTTTTTTGACATCGTACACTTTCGTACCGGCTACCGGCACCAGTTCGATGATCTCCTCCAGCCAGTCGCCCTCAGCTCCCTGGTACTCCAGGACAGGCGGTGCTTCCCGGTGGCTTTGCGGCAAAAAGCCCAGCAAGCGCCGCACCTGTCCCAGCACCTCTTCTTCCGTGGGCGCACAGAAGTGGGCGTTGCCGCTGATCGAAGTATGAACGCGAGCTCCACCCAAATCCTCACTGGATATCTTTTCGCCCGTTACTGTTTCAATCACCTTCGGTCCGGTGATAAACATCTGCGAGGTCTTCTCCACCATGAAGACAAAGTCGGTGATCGCCGGCGAATAGACCGCTCCCCCGGCACACGGACCCAAGATGACGGAGATTTGCGGAATGACCCCGGAGTAGATGGCATTGCGGTAAAAGAGATGGCCATATCCGTCCAGGGAAACGACCCCCTCTTGAATGCGGGCTCCCCCGGAGTCGTTCAACCCGATGATCGGAGCGCCGTTTTTGGCGGCCAGATCCATGATCGTCGCAATCTTTCTGGCGTGCATCTCGCCCAGCGCGCCGCCAAATACGGTAAAATCCTGGGCGAAGACGTACACCAGCCGGCCGTGGATGGTTCCGTACCCGGTTACGACGCCCTCTCCCGGCGCTTCCATTTTGTCCATGCCAAAGTTTGCCGCCCGATGCTTGACGAATGTGTTCAGTTCGATAAAACTGCCCGGGTCCAGCAGGATGTCAAGCCGCTCCCGCGCTGTCAATTTTCCTCGATCGTGCTGGGCGCTAATCCGTTCATCACCGCCGCCCAGTTCGATTTTCCGCTTTTTATCGTACAATTCATCTATTTTGGCGTACATGTCTTCACTCATGGGCGGGCCTCCTCAGAAGCGGGATACTGGCACAGCTCAAACAAAACGCCATTGGCGGCTTTCGGGTGAAGGAATGCGATCCGGGCCTGGTGCGCCCCGTCCTTCGGTTCCTCGTTGATCAACGAAATACCGCTTGCTTTAAGCTGAGCCAGACGTTCCTCCAGATTGTCCACAGCGAGCGCCACGTGGTGAATGCCTTCGCCGCGCTTTTCCAAAAACTTCGCGATCGGGCTGTCCGGATGAAGCGGCTCCAACAGCTCCAACCTGCTGTCGCCGATGCCGAGGAAGGCGACCCGGACCTGCTCGCTCTCAACCACTTCTGTTCCCAAGAGCGGCAGGCCTACTTTTTTGTAAAAGGGCAGCACGGCTTCCAGGCTTTTTACCGCGATGCCGATGTGGGCGATTTTTTTCGGCGGCTCCAAAAACGCCAGCGGCTTGCGTTTGATATGGCTGCGGATAAACTCCGCCGTTTCCTTCGTTGACGTCCCCGGAGTAAAAATCTTGGCAATGCCTTGCGCCTCCAGGAAAGGAATGTCCTCCTGCGGAATGACGCCGCCCGCAATGACGAGGATATCTTCGGCCTGCCGTTCGCGAAGCAGGCGAATCACTTCCGGGAAGAGTTCATTGTGGGCGCCGGACAAGCAAGAGAGCCCGATACAATCGACGTCCTCCTGGATGGCGGCATTGACGATTTGCGCCGGGGTCTGCCGCAGCCCCGTGTAGACGACCTCCATCCCTTCATCCCGCAGGGCTTGGGCGATGACAAGCGCACCGCGATCATGTCCGTCCAGCCCCGGCTTCCCGACTAGAACCCGTATCTTTTGTTCCATTTGTCACGTCCCCCTTTTCCCTTAGACAGCGCGATATTCGCCAAAAACTTGCCGCAGCACGCCGCATATCTCCCCGATCGTCGCGTAATGACGCACACAGTCCAGGATCAGCGGCATCAGATTCTCCGATCCGGCAGCTCCCTGGCGAAGCTGAGCGAGCGTTTGCTCTACAAGCGCATTGTCTCGACGAGCCCGCAGTGCGGCCAGTTTTTCCGTCTGTTTCCGCCCCAGGGCAGGATCGACGCGATGCAGCTCCGGCTGCGCCTCGTGTTCCAGCCGGAAGCAGTTCATCCCGACGACCAGTTCCTCGCCGCGTTCGATCCGCCGCTGTGTCTCGTACGCCTGTTTGTGGATCTCCCGCTGCATGTATCCCGCCTCCACAGCTGCGACGGCACCGCCCATTTGTTCGATCTTTTCCATATATTCAAGCACTTTCAACTCGATCTGATCCGTCAGCGACTCGACGTAATAAGAACCGGCCAGCGGGTCGATCGTATCGGCGACGCCGCTCTCGTAGGCGATGATCTGCTGCGTGCGCAAGGCGATCCGGGCAGACTCTTCCGTCGGGAGCGCCAGCGCCTCGTCGCGGGAGTTGGTGTGCAAGCTCTGCGTTCCGCCCAGTACCGCCGCCAGCGCCTGAAGCGTCACCCGGACGATATTGTTGTCCGGCTGCTGGGCCGTCAGCGTGGAGCCCCCTGTCTGGGTGTGCACGCGGAACTGCCAGGACTTGGGGGTTTTCGCTCCGTATCGCTCGCGCATCAGCCGCGCCCAGATCCGCCGTGCCGCCCGGAACTTGGCGATCTCCTCAAAAAAGTAATTATGCCCGTTAAAGAAGAAGGAAAGCTGCGGGGCAAACTGGTCAATGTCGAGACCCGCCTGCAGTGCCGCCTCTACGTAGGCAATCCCGTCCGCAAGCGTAAAGGCAACCTCCTGGACCGCCGTCGCCCCCGCCTCGCGGATGTGGTAGCCGCTGATGCTGATCGTGTTCCACTTGGGAACATGCTCGGCGCAGAAGGCAAAAATGTCCGTTATCAATCGCATCGACGGCTGGGGCGGGAAAATGTATGTCCCCCGCGCAATGTACTCTTTTAAAATATCATTTTGAATCGTCCCGGCGAGCTTTTGGGAGGGCACCCCTTGCTTCTCACCCACCGCGATGTACATCGCGAGCAGGACGGAAGCGGGAGCGTTAATCGTCATCGACGTGCTCACCTTGTCTAAGGGGATCCCCTGCAGCAGGGTCTCCATGTCTTCAAGCGAATCGATCGCCACACCTACTTTGCCGACTTCTCCCGCCGCCATCGGATCGTCGGAGTCGTAACCGATCTGTGTCGGCAGATCAAACGCAACGCTTAAACCGGTTTGCCCCTGTTCGAGCAGGTAGCGAAACCGCTGATTCGTCTCTTCCGCAGACCCAAACCCGGCATACTGCCGCATCGTCCACAAACGCCCCCGGTACATGGTCGGCTGTACGCCCCGCGTGTACGGATACTCACCGGGAAACCCGATTTTTTCCATGTAAGCGTCGTCAATCTGCTGCGGCACATAAAGGTTGTCAACCTCGATGTCAGATGAGGTGGCAAACCGTTCCTTCCTCTCAGGCGTTTTTTCCAGCCGTTTGGCAACCTCGGCTTGCCACTCTTGATAGAGTTGGGTAAAATTTTTGGTGGACATGCGTTTTCCCTCCGTTTCCGTCTCCCCTGAAGAAAAACCATCGCTGCTTGATTTCACTGTGCCACGCTTCAATTCTAGCACAGCTTAACGCATTTTGATCCTTAAAAATTTCGATCATACACACTTTATGGCATGCGAGGAGGTATTTTGCGTGAAGCGTTCAACCGTCGCCAAGTTGATTATTTTGCTGCTTGTCGTCTCACTGGTTCTGCCCATGATGTACATCGGACGATAGGCGGCCGCATTTTTTCCAGCGAACAACAAAACGCTCCCGGGTGACCACCGGGAGCGTTTCTCGTGACCTTGTCACTGGTTTATTTACTTGTACATGACGATGCTGGAGCTTGCTGCGTCCCAGCCCAAGGTGTATTTGAGGGTGTCGGAAACAAAGCGGATCGGGAGCATTGGCATGTTGTCCTTCAATTGTACTGCTACAGGCAGTTTGACTGTGGTTTTGCCGATCTTCGCCTGATTGGAGCCGACAGTAAACTGGATGACAGTCGTACCGCTGGTGATCGTCGCTGTCTTATTATTCCACTGGGTCGTCAAGCCAAGCCCGTCTTTAAAGAATTGCGCCGGCACCAGCGTATTTCCGTTGAACGTATACGGTGCGGTCGTCAGGTTTTTCGTCACCCCGCCTTTGGTGAAGGAAGCCGCCCCTACCTTCATCATCACGGCATTGGCAGGCAGAATATTGACGGAACGGGTGATCAGCGGAGCTTTTTCATTGGAAGTGTACACCGCCAGATTGTACTGTCCGGCCGCCGCTGGCGTTACGATGTTTGCCCCCTCGCCGATGACGACGTTTACGGCTTGGTTCGCGGGAATATCCTGTGCCGGATATACCACCAGGTTTTGCCCGCGCAGGGCGACATAGCTGGGCGCCAGGCCGTTTACGGTAAAGGACGAGGTGCTGAACGAAGCCGGCATGCGGAAACCGCTCGGGAACGCGATCTCGAAGAAATCCTGGTTTTTGGTCAGCGGCATGCCCAGTCCGTTGAGTCCGACGTTGATCGTCGTCGCCGTAGACGGGAGCGTCTTCGTAAACGTAATCGCGGCCGTAGAGTTGTCGACCGTGGTCGGATTTGTCGGGTTGGTCGGGTTGACTACACTGCCCGTCCGGCTGCCGCTGATCTCGAAGCTCTTCGACGTGATCGTGCTGCCGGCTGCCTTGACCGTCAGCGTGTAGGTTCCCGGCAAGTTCGGGTTGGTAATCCCTGCACGCGGCTCGAAAACTACTTTAATTTTGCTGTCGTCCTTAAAGGTGAACGGTGTCGTAATCGTCACTTTTCTGCCGGATACGCTGGCAGACCGCGCCGTCTCACCATTGATCTTGACGTAAGTGGAGAGCACGGTAGAAGGCACCATCAGCGAGTCCGGGAACTCCACTTCGATCTCCTGGTTGGATTTCAATTTCTTGCCCAGGTCAAACTCAAAGGTGTAGCTGGTAGCGGCGCCGGCGTAATTATCGGAAAGATCTACTTTAAAGTCCTTGGAGGCTGAGCCGCTGGACCCGCTGATCGAAAATTCTTCCGAAGTGTACCGGGTGCTTTTGTATTTTACTTCGATCGTGTAATCGTCATCTCTTCTCGGACTCTTGATGCCGGCGGATCTGCTGAAGTAGATGTCTAATGTATCGTCTTTATCCGCATTTTTGGGAACCTTGATCCGGACTTCTTTTCCGCTGATCGTGACGTCATCCGGCTCGTAGCCGTTGATTTCAACGTCTCTTGTGTCGATCCGGCTAGGCAGCATGCTGGAATCAGGGAAGGTGACGTAAACAAGGTCCCCCTTCTTCAGATCGTCCCTCAGGTCGATCCTTCCCAGCTTCAATGAGGTTTTTTCATTGGTATCCCTGGCGTCCATTTCGACAGAGAAATCGCTTCTGCTGCTGTTGCTGGAACTGTTGCTTCGATCGATGTAGATGGTAGCAGAGCGCGAGGATTCGTTTGTCGTGCTCACCTTGATCGTGTAGTCATCGTAATATCGCGGATTGACCACGCCGTCGATTTCGACTCTCACCTTGTCGTCCCTGTACAAATCACGTGGAACTCGGATGGTAATTTTTCCCCCGCTGACGCTGACCCTGCTGGCCTCTCTGCCGTCTACGGTTACGTCAGAGGTCCGGACTCCACTGACATCGTAGTCCCTGGGGAATTCGACATAGATGTTATCCCCGGCATCCAGGTCTTTGTCCAAGTAAAAATCAATCGTATAGGTAGTTTCCTCATCTACGTACTCGTCATCGGCACGAATGTCGAGGCTGGAAATCGCATAAGCGTTCGGCACAGCTGCCAACGGACTGGTGACAACTGCAGTCGCAAGTAGGAAAGGCAGCACTCTGTTTTTCTTTCGCATTGTTCTCCTCCCAATCTCTAATCTTCTTCTAAAAAACCAATAGATGTCTAAAGTTTACCATAAATCGATAATAGAGGGAATATTTATGTAAACATTTTATCGGAATTTATCAGTTCCCGGGAGATTTTCCATATGAATGTTCCCCCCGCTTCCTCCCTCATAGGATTATGACGGAGCGGCCCGAAAAAACGTTACACCCTCTGCGAAAAAAAATAGAAAGCCCGATTGATCTGTGGCTTCCTATTTTTGATCTGATAAAAACCGGGGCCAGGCTCTTTTGGCAGTCGCCCTCAAATGCTAAAACAGGTTTGTCTGCGGGCCGATGTTCTCCAGCTTCTCTTTTACCCGCTGGAGAAAACGGCCGCAAACCAGCCCATCCAGCACCCGGTGATCCAGCGACAGGCACAAATTGACCATCGAGCGGACGGCAATCATATCGTTGATGACGACAGGCCGTTTGACGATCGATTCGACGCTCAGGATCGCCGCCTGCGGCGCATTGATGATCGGTGCGGACAATACGGAGCCGAACGAGCCCGTATTATTGACGGTAAACGTGCCGCCTGCCATGTCATCGACCGTCAGCTTGCCGGCGCGGGTCCTGCCCGCCAAATCCTCGATTGCCTTGGCGATGCCGTAGATCGATTTTTGATCGGCCGCCTTGATGACGGGAACGTACAGCGCATCCTCTGTCGCTACGGCAATCGAGATATTGATGTCCTTCCTGACGATAATTTTGTCTTTGTCCCAAGACGAGTTAAGCATCGGGTACTCTTTTAACGCCTCGACTACCGCTTTTATAAAAAAGGGCAGGTAGGTAAGGTTGATGCCCTCCTTTTGCTTGAATTCATCCTTTACCTTGTTGCGGTAGTTGACGAGATTTGTCACATCTGCCTCGACCATCATCCAGGCGTGCGGGATTTCGTGCTTGCTCTGGACCATTCGCGCAGCGATGGTTTTCCGCACGGAGGAAACAGGAATCACCTGGTCGCCCGCGCCGGGATTGACAGGTGGAGGCGGTGTCGGCTCGGCTGTCTGCGGCAGTGCGGCCGAGGGGGCATGGGCCCTGGGCAAACCGCCTTGTTCGATGATTTTTTGTACGTCCTTGCGGGTAATTCTCCCTTCCGCGCCGGTTCCTGTCACCTGTGACAGATCGATGTCGTGTTCCTGGGCCAGCCGCATGACGGCGGGAGAGTAGCGCTGTTTTCCCGTGACAGGGGCGACGCGGGCCGGTTCGAATTCGATCGGCTTGAGTACCGGCGATTCCCCTTCCCCAGCGCCTGCCGGGGCCGGTTCTGCCGCTTCCAACGCAGCCTCCTCAGACGCGGCTCCGCCATACTCCTCAATCGACATGATCGGCGTTCCCACGGCTACGGTTTCCCCTTCCGGCACCAGGATATCGACGATCCGTCCGGACAGTGCAGCCGGCACTTCCGCGTTTACTTTATCTGTCGTGACTTCGGCCAGCGGATCGTACTTGTTGACGACATCCCCTGTTTTGACCAACCATCTGGAGATGGTGCCCTCTGTCACGCTTTCCCCCAGTTGGGGCATGAGCACTTTTGTTGCCATGTTCTATCCTCCTCAAGTCTAGAGGTTAGTATGAAAGATCTAAAAATGGGCCAGTTCTCTCATCGCTGCCAGCACTGTGTCAGGGTTTAGCATAAAGAACTTCTCCAGTGGCGGACTGTATGGCATCGCCGGCACATCCGGACCGCACAGGCGCTTGATCGGCGCGTCGAGATCAAACAGGCAGTGTTCCGCGATAATCGCCGCGACCTCGCCGCCGACTCCGCCTTCTTTATTGTCTTCGTGAACGATCAGCACTTTGCCGGTCTTCGCTGCCGCTTCCACGATCGCTTCTTTATCCAGCGGGTAGAGCGTGCGCAGATCGAGGACGTGGGCGCTGATTCCTTCCTGTGCCAGTTTTTCCGCCGCCTGCAGGGCAAAGTGGAGCGTCAGGCCGTAGGAGATCACCGTGATGTCCGTACCCTCGCGCTTCACATCCGCCTTGCCGATCGGCAGCACGTAATCCGTCTCCGGAACCTCGCCCTTGATCAGCCGGTAACAGCGCTTGTGTTCAAAAAACAGCACCGGATCCTCGTCGCGGATCGCCGCCTTGAGCAGCCCCTTGGCGTCGTATGGCGTAGAGGGAACAACGACCTTTAGTCCAGGCACGTTCGTGAACATCGCCTCTACCGACTGGGAGTGGTACAGCGCCCCGTGAATCCCGCCGCCGAACGGCGCGCGGATCGTCAGCGGACAATGCCAGTCGTTATTGGAACGATAGCGGATTTTTGCCGCTTCACTGACGATTTGGTTCACGGCAGGCATAATAAAATCGGCAAACTGAATCTCGGCAATCGGACGCATGCCGTAAGCGGCTGCGCCAATCGCCACTCCGACGATCGCCGATTCGGCCAGCGGTGTATCGAGCACCCGCTCTTCGCCAAATTCCTCGATCAAACCATTGGTGGCGCGAAACACTCCCCCGCGCACTCCGACGTCTTCCCCTAAAACAAATACGCCGGGATCGCGGCGCATCTCTTCGCGCATCGCCATGGTGATTGCATCTATATATGAAATGACAGCCATCTCTCTTCCCCCTTACGCACCGTAGACGTGGGTTAAAGCAGATTCGGGAGCGGGATACGGGGCGTTCTCCGCATAATCCGTCGCTTCGTCTACTTCCGCCTGCACCCGTTCCAACAGTTCTTTCTCAGACGTGTCATCAAGCAAGCCGATTTCTTTCAAATAAGCGGCAAAACGCAGAATGGGATCCTGCTTTTTCGCCTCTTCCACCTCTTCGCGTGTGCGGTATGTGCGGTCGTCATCGTCACTGGAATGCGGCACCAACCGGTAGGTAACCGCTTCGATCAGCGTAGGACCCCCGCCTGCCCTGGCGCGCTCCACTGCTTCCTTCATGACCCGATAGGTTTCAATCGGGTCGTTTCCGTCTACGCTGATCCCCGTAAAGCCGTAGCCAACCGCCCGGTCTGCCACGCTCTCGCAAGCCAGCTGTTTTTTCAGCGGGACAGAGATCGCGTATTTGTTGTTTTCGCAGAAGAAAATCACCGGCAGCTTGTGAACGCCGGCAAAGTTGGCTCCCTCGTGAAAATCGCCCTGGTTGCTTGAGCCTTCTCCGAAGGAAGTAAATACGACCAGATCTTTCCCTTGCATTTTGCCAGCCAAGGCGATCCCCACCGCGTGCGGCACCTGTGTCGTCACCGGACTTGATCCGGTCAGGATATTCAGCTTTCTGCTGCCGAAGTGGCCGGGCATCTGTCTGCCGCCGCTGTTGGGATCTTCCGCTTTGGCAAAAGCGGACAGCATGCAGTCGCGCGCTGTCTGCCCGAAGACCAGTACGACGCCAAGGTCCCGATAGTAAGGACAGAGGTAGTCTTTTCCTTTCTCCAAGGCAAACGCTGCTCCGATCTGTGCCGCCTCCTGTCCCTGGCAGGAGATCACAAACGGCACCTTTCCCGCACGGTTTAACAGCCATTGGCGCTCGTCGATTTTTCTCGCCAACACCATGTAGTAGAACATGTCAAGCACCTGCTGATCGCTTAACCCAACGGCCTGATGCCGATTTTGCGCCTGGTTGGACATGCTAATGCCTCCTTTGTCTCTCTATGATTGAATGGCCGACCCGTCTACGGCTAACGCCGCTTCGCCCATCGCTTCGGAAAGTGTCGGATGTGGGTGAATCGTGTGGGCAATCTCCCACGGTGTCGCGTCCAACACCCGTGCCAACCCTGCTTCGGAGATCAGCTCGGTCACGTGCGGGCCGATCATGTGGACGCCGAGCAAATCGTCTGTCCGGGCATCTGCCACCAGTTTGACAAACCCGTCGTTTTCACCGTAAACCAGCGCCTTGCCCAGCGCTTTAAAGCTGAACCTGCCGGTTTTCACCTCATACCCCTGCCGTCTCGCCTCCGCCTCCGTCAGGCCGATGCCGGCCACTTCCGGACGGCTGTACGTGCACCTCGGCACCTTCGTGTAATCCAGGGGAGCAGGGCTTAGCCCCGCCATATGCTCGACGGCGATCATTCCTTCATGTGAGGCGACATGGGCTAGCTGCAGGCCGCCGATCACGTCTCCGATGGCGTAAATGTGCGGTTCTGCCGTCTGGTAAAACGGCCCCACCTCGATCACTCCCCCATCCACCTTCACTTCCGTCGCTTCTAGCCCAAGGTTCTCCACGTTGGCCCTGCGTCCGACTGATACGAGCATTTTCTCGGCATGGAAACGCTGGACGCCGCCTGCGGTTTCTGCTTGAATCGTCAAACCGCCTTGCCCGCGGACGAGCGTTTCCGCCAGGAGTTTGGCCCCCGTGACAACTTTTACTTTGCGTTTTTTCAGCAAGCGGGCCATTTCCCGGCTGACCTCTTCATCCTCTTGCGGCAGGATCCGCTCGGCTGCTTCGACAACCGTCACATCCACTTCAAGGTCGCTCAGCATCGAAGCCCATTCGATGCCGATCACGCCGCCTCCGACGATGAGCATGGAGGCCGGCAGCGTATCCAGTTGGAGTGCTTCATCGGCTGTCAATACGTACTCTTTGTCAATCTCCAGGCCCGGTATCGTCCGCGGCCGTGAACCGGTGGCCAAGAGCAGGAACCGGGGAACGATCATCTCTTGTTCCCCTGCCTCGTTCTCGATCCGCACCGCTCCTGCCTGCGGAGAAAAGATGGAGGGCCCCATTACCCGGCCGTACCCTTTGAAAACGGTGATCTTCGACTTCTCCATCAGGTACTGGACACCTTTGTGCAACTGGTCTACGATCCCCTGTTTGCGGGTCTGCATCTTGCCGAAGTCGATGCCCACCCCTTCGGCGACAATGCCGTATTTATCCCGTTCCTTCAACGTAGCGTACACCTCTGCGCTGCGCAAGAGAGCCTTGGAGGGAATGCAGCCGCGATGCAGACAGGTGCCGCCTAGTTTCTCCTTCTCGACAATCGCCACTCGCATACCGAGCTGGGCCGCGCGTATCGCCGCGACGTATCCGCCAGGACCGGCCCCGAGGATGGCGAGATCAAATTCTTGTGACATTTACGTTTTCTCCTTTTCTTTACTTCACTTGGACAGTACGGATTTTCCGTTGCGCAAAAACGTGCTGCGGGACTTCGCCACGCTGGCAATCCGTTCTTCCGCCAGGCGATCTGCTGCCCGATAGGAGGGAATGCGCTCCCGTTCGGCAATTTCAAAAACGTCCAAGATCGTGTTGTAGATCGCCTCTACCTTTTTCAGCGCCCGCTCGCGATTGTACCCTTGCAATTCATCTGCGACATTGATCACGCCGCCTGCATTGATGACGTAATCGGGCGCATAGACAATCCCCATCTCGCTGATGATATCACCATGGCGCTCCTCTTTCAGCTGATTGTTCGCAGAACCGGCGATGACCTTCGCTTTGAGGAGCGGGATTGTGTCGTCGTTGATGACCGCGCCCAGCGCACACGGCGAGAAGACGTCGCAGTCCACGCTGAAAATCTCGTTCACTCCAACCGCCTTTGCGCCAAAATCGGCGACGGCACGATCGACGTTCTCCTGATTGATATCTGTCACGATCAGATCGGCGCCTTCTTCGTGCAGATGCTTGCAAAGACTGGAAGCGACGTTCCCGACCCCCTGGATCGCGACGACTTTTCCTGAAAGGCTGTCGCTGCCAAAAGCGATCTTGGCAGCCGCCTTCATTCCGCGGTAGACGCCGTAGGCAGTCATGGGCGATGGATTCCCGCTTGAGCCGAACTCGGGTGAAACCCCGGTCACGTAATCCGTTTCCAGGTGGATCAGGTCCATGTCAGCTACACTCGTTCCGACGTCTTCCGCCGTGATGTAGCGTCCGTTCAACCCCTGAATATACCGGCCCAATGCGCGGAACAGCGCTTCGCTTTTATCTTTTTTCGGATCTCCGATGATGACGGTCTTTCCGCCGCCGATATTGAGTCCGGCCGCCGCGTTTTTATAGGTCATGCCTCTAGCCAAGCGCAAAGCGTCAACAATTGCTTCCTCTTCCGTACGGTAGGGCCACATCCGCAGGCCGCCGAGAGCAGGACCCAAGGTGGTATCGTGAATGGCAATCACAGCTTTCAGCCCGGAGTTTTCGTCCTGGCAAAAAACCAGCTGCTCGTAGTCGTAGCGCTGCAGATAGTCGAAAATTTGCATGGAATAAGCCTCCCGCAGTGTGGTCTGATCAGTACATATTCTTCCATCAACGTTTTTCTTATAGTTTACTGCAATATCTTCGTCTATGTACTTTAGCAAGAGATATGCCAACTACGGAAAGCATGAAAGCGTTTTATTCATCATGACATGGTATGCATGTATTTGCAGAAGCTGACTGGAAATTGCATGCAATAAATTGCACAGCGATCAATCCTTGCGCTCTTGCTGAATCCCGTATTTTTCCATTTTATAGTACAAACTGCGAATGGAAATGCCCAGCCGTTTGGCTGCTTCTGTCCGGTTCTTTCCGCATTCCGCAAGCACTCTGGCTATATGGAGCCGCTCCGCTTCTTCCAGTACTGCCTTAAGCGGGCTGGGAATCGCTTGTCTGCGGTTTGCCGGCTGCTGGTCACTCTCCATTCCACTCTTCACTTCCAGCGGCGGCAAGTGTTCGGGCAGGATCGTCGATTCACTGAACTTCATGTTGATCATCGCCCGCCCCAATACGTTTTCCAGCTCGCGAACGTTCCCCGGCCAGTGATAGGCACTGAGAATCTGCAGTGCCGCCGGCGCGATCCCCTCGACGTTGCGCCCGTATTCGAGATTGTGCTTGCGCAGGAGATGCATGGCGAGCGGATAGATATCCTCGCCCCGCTGCCGCAAGGGAGGAATGTGAATCGGGACGACATTCAGCCGGTAGTACAGGTCCTCGCGGAATTGTCCGGTCGAAATCGCCGACTCCAAATTCACGTGTGTGGCGGTAATAATCCGAACGTTGATCGGAATCGCTTTGGTCCCGCCGACGCGGACGATTTCGCGCTCCTGCAGGACGCGAAGCAGCTTGGCCTGGGTGCTGATGGACAATTCACCGATCTCGTCGAGAAAGATGGTACCGCCGCTTGCTTCCTCAAACAGCCCCGGCTTTCCGCCCCGCTTCGCGCCGGTGAAAGCTCCTTCCTCGTAACCGAAAAGTTCGCTCTCCAACAGAGATTCTGTCAATGCGGCACAGTTCACCCTGACAAACTGGTTGTATTTGCGCTGACTGGCATTATGTATCGCGTGAGCAAACAGCTCTTTGCCCGTTCCCGACTCACCGCGCAGCAGCACCGTCGCCGGGGTCATCGCGGCCCGCTCGGCCTGTTCGATCGCCATCCGAATCGGTTCGCTCTCGCCGATGATGTCGGCAAACGTGTATTTGGCCTCCAGCTTGCGAATGATGCGGCGGGCTTTTTCCAACTCCTCGGTCAACGTCTTAAACTCGGAGATATCGTGGATGACGGCGACGCTTCCCTTTAATATGCCGTCCACCATTACGGGGGCGACGTTCACGATCACATCTCGCCGGTTCGGTCCGATCTTCATCGGGACGCCGCGCACCGGCTTTTTCGTATGTAAGACCTGCATATGCATGCTCTCTCCCTCGGAGATGTCCACCGTAGCCGGTTTGCCGATGACATCTTCATAGGCCAGCCCGGTCAGCCTGGTGTAGGCCGGATTGATCAGCAGCCCGTTTCCATCGGCATCGACCACCGAGATGGCCTCGTCGGAAGAATGGATAATCGCCTGCAGCATGCTCTTCAACTCTTTCAGATCGGTGACTTCTTCAGCCAATGCCATGACTTCGGTAATGTCGCGAAAAATCGCCACAGCCCCGACAATCTCGCCGGATTCGCCCCGCACCGGCACCCGGTTGGTGATAATCCGGGTCTTGCCCAGGAGTTCCTGCTCCTGATGCAGTTCGGATTGTCCCGTCTGCAGCACGATGTGCAGCCTGGTGTTGGGAATCGTCGCTTCAGCCCGTGTGCCAATCACTCGCCTGGCCTCTAAACCGGTCAATTGTTCTGCAGCCTTGTTAAACAGGGTGATGACCCCGCTGGCATCAACGGCAATAATCGCATCATGGGTGGAGTTAAGCATGAAATCGTATTCCCTTTGGCTGTACATGCCCCTCCCCCTTTCCCCCCTATTCAAGAAAGCATCACACATCGTCGAAAGGGCTCCTGAAATCGAAAGCTTTGCTTACACAACTAGTATAACTTCGAGACTTCTCTCCCTTATCCTGCTGCCAGAGTGTCGGAACACATTTTACGAATTAATTTGAAAACTCAGCGTCAGTCAAGTCTGCCGAAAACGCGGCAGCGCCTGGCAGAAGCTTTTCTTCATTGTAACGCATTTCAAGCGTTGGACAAGAGATGGGGAATCGTTTAAGATGAGGTTGGCTTATTTTTTACAAAGGAAAATGGGATCTTGTCGGCAGGCAAAGGAAGTGATCGAAAATGCTCGGGCAAAAGCTGGTCGCCCTCCTCATCATGGCTGTCCCGGTTGTCGTCGCCGGATTCGGCATCAAATTGATGCGGGACACCTTTTATCAGTACTTTGATCCGGAAATCAACCAGTTCCTCTGGGGGCATTTTTTGTTGGGAATGGTGCTGTTCGTCATCCCGGTCGCCTTCATCGGCGGCTTTGTGCTCCATCATGACCGCAAGCGCAACCGCGTACAACCCCGGTTTATGCGGCGTGACCCCGAGGAGGATGACTAGGGAATATCGCCGTGCTGCCAAGGGCCAGACTGCTCTGCCCTTGGCCTCTTTTTTAACGGGCTCCCCATTTATCAAAGAGGTGGAGCAGGGGATACCTGCCGATCACTTTGGAAATAGAGAAGAACTCTGCTCCCGCGTGCAGGATCATCAGCAGAATCAAAATCACGATCTTCGCGATGAACGAAGGCCCGGTGATGAACAGGACCCCCAGGAGAAAACCGAGGTAATTGGCCCCGGTGTCGCCAAGCATAATCATCCGCTGCATCTCGGGGATGAAAAACCAGATCGTCGCACTGAGCACAGGCAGATAGAGAATCCATGCCACCGAGTCGTAGACAAGCGGAGTGGCCAGCATCACGGCCAGGGAGAACATCCAGAATACCTTGATCGCCCGGCCGGGACGTAAATCAAACAGATTGAGCATATTGGCGCTGAGCGCCAGCAAACCGGTATGGACAAGCATCTCCCAGAAATTAGAGGACAGCCCCATACTGACAATAAGCGAGGTTCCCCCGATCCCCCACGCCTTTAACAGTCCGCTGGTGAACCGCTGTTCCTTCCACAAGACCTGCAAGTGGCCGCGCAGCCCCTTGGGACCTCTATCGGTAGATCGGTCGTCTTGCAACCCCCACAGAGCAACTGCGACAGAGCCGATAAAGATCATCACGAAAGAGCGAAGGCCGATTAAAATAAACCCCAACCAGTAAAAAAAACCGAGCAGTGCGACGATCGATAG
The DNA here is from genome assembly GCF_000311785.1 of Brevibacillus massiliensis. Taxonomy (GTDB): domain Bacteria; phylum Bacillota; class Bacilli; order Brevibacillales; family Brevibacillaceae; genus Brevibacillus_C; species Brevibacillus_C massiliensis. Next base: position 137,731 of record NZ_HE978545.1, on the reverse strand, counting down.
ATTGATCGTCACCAGCAGCACCAATCCGCCTGCCGTCGGGGTAAGCTTTCTGGCAAAATTCAATCTGCACAGCCTTCGCCGCATGATCAGATGATACACAGGCGGGTAAGCGAATACGTGGACAAACAAGGGCAGAAAAAATGCCAAGAGAAAATAGGAGATCATCTTCGGCGTTCTTCACCGCCCTTCCCGCCACTTCAGACCAAGCGAGCGGCTGATCGCAATCAATTCTCTTCCGCGGTGCAGGAATCCCGCCAGATTATTTCCGTACTCCCGGTGGCGAAAGTGCACCGGTACTTCCAATAGCCGGTACCCGGCTCTTAGCGCATCGATTGTCATGGCTACTTCTATGCCAAATCCGTCATCGAGACTGCCCAGAGATTCCAGAACCTCACGCCGAACGGCCCGTTGTCCAGACAGCGGGGCTGTCGGGTCAAAGCCGGTCAGGTAACGGATTCCGCGGCGGGCTACCGCTTTGGCTACGCCAAACCCGGCACGGCGCCCGGGCGGCGGCAGCTTGGCAATCGCCATGTCGCACCATCCCGCCTTGACCGGATGCAGCAAGTGATTGGCGTGCATCGCGCTCTCCCGCAAATCGCTGTCGAGGAACAGCAGCACATCTCCACTCGCCTCCCGCCAGCCTGTTTGCAGGGCAGCACCCTTTCCCCGGTTGACAGGCTGACGGATGACCCGGTCGGCCCAGCCGCCTGCCAGCTCGGATGTCTGGTCGCTGCTTCCATCGTCGATCACGATCAATTCCTGGCAGGGAACGTGGCGGCGTATAGCCTGGAGGGTCTGGACTATGTTTGCCGCTTCGTTGTACGCCGGGACGAGAATGCTAACTTTTTTCACGTTCCCACCTCACCTCTTTGATCAACTCCCTGACCTTCTCCAACAGCTTCCATTGCTCAGTCGGGGACTTAGGCGCGTTATCCACCCGCATCCACCTTACGTTTCCCGCGAGGCTGTTCAGCCAATGGGGAGTTTCTCTGCCCAGGATGAGCAGCGAAACCGACTTGGCTTCTCTCTCGCTCTGCCCGTAACGGTACTCAGCTACCTTCAACCCGGCCAGGCCAAGCACTTGCTCTACCTCGCCCGAAGCCGCCGTCTCCGGCCGCCAGATGTACAACTGCTGTCCATTCAAAACGTCGGCGAACCTGGCAGCCAGCAAATGAATCACCTCTTCGTTGTTTCGCTCTACCTGGGCGATTAACTGATTGACCTGCTCTTTCAACGCTTGATTGCTTTTCAGCGCTTGATTGTACCTCGCTTCGAGACGATGCCAGAACTCCTGCTCCTTTGCCGAAAACCAGGACTGCCCTGCCGTGCCGCCGAGCAGTATGCCAATGCCAAGGGCCAGGAAGATCGCAGCAATCGCGATGAGATGATAGCGAAAATGGATCATCGTCTCCTATGAGGTGAGCAGCTGCCAATGTTTCCAGACCATCTGGGCGGCACGGCGGGTAACGGGATTGACGGCAAACAAAGCGACGATCGGCACCAGCGCAGCCGCTGCAAAAAAGGTCAAGGCGTGCCACGACATTCTCGGCTGGTAAAGCCTGCTGACACCCTTGGCATCGATCAGCCGCGCCCCGATTTTGGTTCGGACCAGGAGGGTGCTGCCCATCCCCTTCCGTCCTTTCTCTAAAAAGTCGATCATATTCGTATGGGTGCCGATCGTGACGATCAGTTCCGCCTGGTGTTCGTATGCCAGCAGCATGGCGACGTCCTCACTGGTGCCCGGCGCCGGAAGCACGTGGCAGGGGATGCCTAAACCGTCGATTCGCTCCTTTCCTGGCGCCCGCCCATCCACGTAGGCATGGACGACGATTTCGGCGCCACAGGCCAATGCCTCATCTGTCACGCTGTCCATGTCCCCGACGATCAGGTCGGGCCTGTACCCGTTCTCCAAAAGCACGTCGGCCCCGCCATCGACGGCGAGCAGAATCGGCCGGCGATCCTGTATGTAAGTCCGCAGCAAGCGCAAATCCTCCCGGGTATGCTTGCCCCGAACCACCACCACGACATGTCGATGGGCCATGTCAGTTTGCAGCGCCAGCTTTGCGAGCGGCTGCAAAAACAACTCTTTTTCCCGGCTGGCATATGTCAGCGTATTATCGATGAACTGGGAGAGCATGAGCGGCAAACGACTCTGGGCAATTTGCCACTTCTCCTCCACCTCTTCTTTCGAAATCGGATGAAGTGGGCAAAACGGCTGCCATTCGCCGTCGCCCTTCACGTAAAGCCGGTCGTTTGCGAGCCTCGCCAAAGTCCCCTCGGGCAGCTCCAGCAGCCGCACAGACTCGCTGCCTGTTGCTTCATATAGCGGCACGTGCCCTTCCAACAAGCGTCTGGCCCCCATCGCCGGATAACTTCCGGTCATGTAGGACGCGGTGTTGATCACCGCCCCAACTCTTGCCTGAAGCAGTGCTTCCGCTGCCATTTCATCGAGATTCTCATGGTGCACAACAGCTACCTGCCCCGGCTGAATCCGTTTGCAGAGCTGTTTGGTCTTGCTGCCGGCAATCAGTTCCACTTCAGTAGGCAAGGAGAAGGCAAATTTGCGCTTGACCACGTAATCCCACCTCCAGCCATAGTATGGCAATTGTTGCCGTCTGCCATGCGCCAAAGCGCCCGGTATACGAGGCAAAAAAAAGAAGCTGTACCAGTGTACAGCCCCCTCTTGCGGTTTCTATCAATTATGCACCTTGAGTGGCATAGTAGATGATCAACACGTCGGCAAACAGGAAAACAGCCAGGGAGATGATAGAATAGACGACAGCAAACATATTTCGTGCCTTGAAAGAGCGAACGACTCCAAAGGCAATGAGAATCGTAAGGATAAACATAACAAAGTCAAACAGATTCAGATTCACAATCATACAACTCCTTTATAAATGTTCAACGACCATGTTACAATGCCACTTCCCATTATATAGTCTACCCCAGTGCGATACAAGACATATCCCGATTTGTGACAAACGAATTCACAAATTGTTCCTGCCTGCCGCAAGCGAGGCGCTGCGAAGCGTTAAAAGGGTGATTTCCGGGCGGCAGAAAAAGCGGATAGGCAGGATCGTCGTGCCAATACCTCTATTCGTATACACCAGCAGGGAAGCGCTGTCTACTTTCTGCAATCCGTCGGGGTATTTTTGGCCGTACTCCGGCGTAAGGATCGGGCCGATGAACGGCAGCCGGACCTGGCCGCCATGGCTGTGCCCGGACAGCTGCAAATCAACCGGAAATCCGCCCGCGTAATCGGCAAAATCAGGCTCGTGGGCGAGCAATATCGTAAACTTTCCTTCGGGAATGCCCCGCAAGGCCTGCTGCAGATCCGGCTTTCCGTACAGCACGTCATCCACTCCCGCTATGTAAAGGGCCTTTTCCAAGCTTCCTGCGGCCCCATGCTGATTTTGCAGCAGTTGAAATCCCGCTTGTGAAAGCACCTTCGCGACCTTTTCGGAACCCGAGCGGTAGTCGTGATTGCCCAGTACGGCCCATTTTCCCAGGCGTGATCGCAGTTTCGACAGCGCGGAGACGATCTCTTTCGCATCTTCCACCCGGCTGTCAAACAGGTCGCCGGTAAAACAGATGAGGTCAGGCTGCAAACCGTTCACCTGCCCCACCACTTTCAAAAGGTGCTGCGGCGAGAAGTAATGTCCTGCATGCACATCGCTGAAGTGGACGATTCGCAGTCCGTCCAGGTCGGCAGGCAGGCGTTCAAACGCAATAACCTGTTCGCGAATGGCGATCCAGAATCTTTCGATACATACGGAGTACAGGCAGGCCCCCGCCATCGCGATCACGCCGTTTTTGAGCGTCTTTAAAAACCGGCGTCGGGTGACCTTCCCGCTTTCAGGCTGAATTTTCACGTCGCTTCTCCTAACCTCTGCGATTCAACTCCATATTTTAGCACATAATCCGACAGCTTTGGATTGAAAAAACGCTACTGGCATTTTCAGTAGCGTCTTACGGGAGCAAAGCGGCGTAAAAGTCGACCATTTTTTTGAAAGCGGATCCCTAGTTGACTAATTCTTTTTCTCTGATGAGCTGCATTTGTACGATATATTTATCCAATTCCTGACTAATTGCTACAACACTCGTATTGGTCAGGCTTCCCGCTTCCAGCGCCAAAGTCATCATGCGTTCCCGTAAATCTTCAATCGTTTGCGTTAGTATCATCGGTTGCACGTAAAATCACCTTTTCGTTATAGTTCACACAATTGCTAGTATACGTCGATTCTTACGAGATGAACATGGTTTCTTCTCGACAATGAAGCAGAAACTTCGTAGAAATCTGTCGATTGCAAGAATCATTTCACAATCTGTTCACAAATCCGCCATAACTTGCAAAGGAAGCCTCCTGCTTCTGAAGACTGTCATGCAAGACATAGCCGAGGACGATGCCGCCGAACATTTGAAAACCGGAACCGCCAATAACTACAAGGTGATAACCAAACGGAAAAAACTGACTGATAGGAGAAAAGTTAAGGCAGACATAGGAAATGACAAATGCGGCAGGAATTCCAACGGTCAACAGCTTGATCCAATCCACCCTGCAGACTCCCGGCTGCCTGCACTTGCGCACAAACGGCCATATCGCCAACAGGATTCCGAACCCGACATTAAGCAATGAAGCGTAAACCATTTTACCAGATGATTCCATATAAGTTAGGATGGCCAATGCGTTATAGGCATTAACTATTAACTGTATAGAAAATATAGATTTTACTTATAACACAAACCTGTGATACAAGAAAGGTACCGATTTCAAAGAGGAGTGATTGCGTTGGCAGAACAATCGATCCAGACATGGGATGCAGAATTGTACGACAGCCATTTGGGGTTTGTTGCGGAGTACGGGAGGGATGTGGTCGGACTGCTGCGTCCGAAGCCGGGTGAGCGCATCCTCGATCTGGGCTGCGGCACGGGGGATTTGACGAAGGAATTGGCTGACCTTGGCGCGGAACCGTTCGGTATCGACCTCTCCCCGGCCATGATTGAGAAGGCGAGACAGAAATGCCCTGAACTTGCTTTTTCGGTGGAAAATGCCGAGACATTCCGCGCCGCCGAGCCATTTGACGCGGTTTTTTCCAATGCGGCGCTGCACTGGATGAAGCATCCCGACCTCGTAGCCGAGACCATCCGATTGGCACTGCGCCCGGGCGGCCGTTTTGCAGCCGAGTTTGGCGGCAAGGGAAACGTCGAGACCATCATTCACGGGATGCAAACCGTCTTGGCCAGGTACGGCATCGATGCGGCAAAACGCAATCCCTGGTACTTTCCCAGCATCGGAGAATACAGCAGCTTGCTCGAGCGGCACGGCTTTACGGTACAATTTGCCGTACACTTTCACCGGCCTACGCCGCTGCGCGACGGAGAAAGGGGGACTGTCGCACTGGTTGACCAGTTTTGGCGATGATTTTTTTCTTGGGCTGTCTGCCGGAGAAAAGAAAGAGGCGTTTTCTCAGATCGAAGCTGCGCTTCGCCCGCTCTTGTACCGCGATGGCGTCTGGGTAGCCGATTACTGGCGGATACGGGTCTTGGCCGTAAAAGCGTGAGGAAGTAGCCAAGCAGCGGCAGGGAGTGAAACCCGGTCAGCCAGCCAAGCCTGGCTCCACTCCCTGACGGATCATCGGCGGATCAAGAAAAACGGCATCAACCGGCTTTCCGAATGACATCCTTGTAGCCTTGAGGCATGTAGGCTTGCTCCACTTCGGAGAGCGGCAGCCACTGATACTCCTGATGCTCGCTGCTCAGCCTGAACCGGGAGGCATCTTCGCAACGGCAGCGATACGTAACCACAAACACTTCATGGCCGGCGAACACCTTGTAGACCCAGACGTCAAGCAAGGCATCGACACTGCAGATGATTCCCGTCTCTTCGCGTATTTCCCGAATCACGCACGTTTCCGGCGTTTCACCCCGCTCCAGCCTGCCGCCGGGAAGCTCCCACTCCTTTCGCTCGTTTTTTAACAACAATACCCGCTCGTTATCGATGATAACTCCCTTTACCGAGATGGGCAGCTGCAAACTCATCCAATCCCCCCTTTGCCCTGCTCATTAACAAGCACGCTTAATCGCCTTCGCAAATGACCCTAATCATTTACCCCAATCCTGACGGAAAAAAACCGGAGAATGGTCCGCGCAAGCGCACCTTCAACTGCCACACCAGCCTCAAAGCCGGGCAGCAGCTGTTTTTCGCAGCGCCGCAACGACTGCCAAGCCGATTGCCGCGCCGGTTATCGAGCTGACCAAAAAAGGGGGAACAAAGGCAAAGGCGGCGGCAGATGTTTGCAGCAGCAGCCGGGCGACGGGCACGGACAGCAGGGCGCCGAGGACCCCGGTGCCAAAAATTTCTCCCAGGGCGGCGGTCCAGCTCTTCCTGTATCGCTTGTACAGGAAACCGGCAAAAAAGGCGCCGATCATCCCTCCGGGAAAGGCCAGCAGCGAGCCAACGCCAAGCAAATTGCGCAGCAAGCCGATGGCAAAAGCGACGATGACAGCCGGTGCGGGGCCAAGCAGAATGCCGGCAATCACGTTTATGCTGTGCTGTATCGGAAACGCTTTTGCCACCCCTGCAGGGAGCCAGATGAGGTGCGAACTGATCGTGCCGATTGCCACCAGCATCGCCATCATCGTGATCCGTCTGGCACTTGTCAAAGCCCGTTCACCTCTCTTTGCAGAGCTTGTGCCGCCTGGTACGGCGAATCGGACAGGCTGATCGATGTAATGACGGCAATCCCATCTGCCCCGGATTCGATCACAGCCCTGGCATTTCCATGCTGTATGCCTCCGATGCCGACCATGGGCAGCGAAATTCCCCCGGATCGAAGCTTTGTGATCACACAGGTTCCGGCCACTTCCCTCGTGTCTTTTTTCGTTTCCGTCGGATAAATCGGACCGACGCCGACATAATCGGCACCGATCTGGACCGCTTCTGCAGCTTCGGCCATATTGTGGACGGATACGCCAAGTATTTTGCCGGATATCCTGGAGCGGATGCTGCGAATATCCCCGTCCTCCTGTCCAATATGCAGCCCGTCTGCGTCAAGCGTTTCCATCAGTTCAAGATCGTCATTGACAAGAAAGGGAACCCCGTACCGCTTGCAGACCTTTTGCAGTTCTTTCGCCAGTTCCGCTTTTTTCGGGCCGGTGAGCGCGCCTTCTCCTTTTTCCCGGAATTGAAAAAACGTAACTCCTCCCTTCAGGCTTTCTTCGAGAACCGCAACCGGATCCCTTCGACAATTGACACTGCCCATCACAAAGTACAGCTTCAACGCTTCGCGCAAAGAAGACGCCTTTGTTATCATATGTGTACCTCCCTCTGCTTGAGCCCTTCCGCCGATGACAGCTCCCGGTCGGTCAGCGAATAGAGTTGGTCCAGAAACGCGCTTTGAAAGCTCCCCGGGCCGCGGGATATTTTCGCCGCTTTTTCTCCGCAAAGCCCGACCATCGTCATAGCCGCAGCCGCCCTGTCTGCCGTGGGCAGAGAGGCAGCCACTGACTTGGCCAAAAACAAGCCGACCATCGCGGTCGCCAGGCAGCCTGTGCCTGTCACTTTCCTCATCATTTCGCTGCCGTGCTCCACATGGAAAAGCTTTTCGCCATTCGTGATCACGTCTATTTTCCCCGTCACAATCAATGTGGTTTGAAGCTGTTTGGCTAATCGGCAGGCGAGCTGATCAACGCTACCGCCGACGTCTCCATCCACCCCTTTTCCCGCCCAGCGTTCACCCGCCAGAAAGCCAATCTCCGCGGCATTGCCGCAAATCGCATCCGGTCCGACTTCCTGGATGATGCGGTTCAACGCCTCTGCGCGCAGCCGGGATAAACCGGCGCCAACAGGGTCAAGAACGACGGGAACCCCGCTTGCTCTGGCTGTTTTTCCGGCCAGGATCATTCCGTCGGCGATTTCTGGTTCAAGCGTACCGAGGTTTAAAACAAGGGCGTCTGCATGGGCCGCGGCTTCGCTCACTTCCTCGGGGTGATGGGCACACATCGGGCTTCCCCCTGCAGCAAGCAGGCCGTTTGCCACAAAATTGATCGTCACTCGATTGGTAATCAGGTGAATCAGCGGCTTTTTTGTCCGAATTTGCTGCAGAATGTTCGGGACCGGGCTCATTTGTTCACACCCGCCGACTGTCTGTATTTCCGATAAGCCCAGTGATTGGTTGGACCGTGGCCGGAGCCAATCGACAGCGGAAACTCGATCGCCGCCTGGATGAAAGCTTTCGCCGTCTTAACCGCAGCAAGCGGAGTCTTCCCGGCCGCAAGCTCTGCCGTGATCGCGGCAGCAAAGGTGCAGCCTGTACCGTGCGTGTGCGCGGTATAAACCCGCGGTCCCGCCAACTCATAGAAATCCCGGCCGTCATAAATCAAATCGGTCGCCGCGTCCGCCTCTTCCAGATGCCCTCCTTTGATCACGACATGCTGGGCCCCCATGTCCGCGATTTGTTTTGCTGCTTCTTTCCGATCCGCCAAGCTGTTCAATGTTTTGCCGGTCAGTTTTTCCGCTTCCGGAACGTTGGGCGTAACGATCCTGGCGAGCGGAAGCAGGTGTTCCTTCAAGGACTGCACTGCCTCCTCCTGCAGCAGCCCGGTTCCTCCTTTGGCGATCATCACCGGGTCTACCACCAGATTGCTCCAGCCAAACCGCCTGATGCAGGACGCGACCGCCGCAATGATCTCCCCGCTAAACAGCATCCCGGTTTTCACCGCTTGAGGAGCGAGATCGCTCTCAATCGCTGTCAATTGTTCCACAATGGCCTCAATTGTCAGCGGGTACACCCCCCGTACTCCCAGCGTATTTTGCGCCGTGACCGCAGTCAGTACCGACATCCCGTACACGTCCAGCTCCTGAAACGTCTTTAGGTCTGCCTGAATCCCCGCTCCGCCGCCGCAATCCGAACCGGCAATGGTCAATGCTTTTGGAATGTCCGTCCCAAATGTCCTCACTGATCATCCACTCCTCTCTTTTTTCATGCGCAAAAAAGCCACCCTCTGAGGAAGGTGGCTAACAGATCGAGTATGCTTGCTCCATAATCCACACCACTTCCCTCCGCCAGTACAATCTGGATCAGGTTCAAAGGGTTGATGAACTCATTCATCTCTCAGCTCTGTATGCCAAAGCACCCCTAGTGGAAACCGTTTATGCAATTTACTGTTATCGTAGCAGAGACAGCGACAGGTTTCAATCTTCTATTTCAGCATCGAAAGCATCGCCCAGCGTCTCTCCGTGCGCTTTTTGTACTTCGGCAGCGAACGGTAAATGTCTACAGCCTCGCGAAAGGCGGCCTTGGCCTCGCTGTTTTTGCCAAGCTGTGCGTACAGCTGGCCCAGCAGGTAGTAGCTCTTGCAAGAGGAAGAGTTGATTTCCCGGAAGCGTTCCAGGAAGGTGAGCGCCTTTTCCCGGTCGGAAGCGGAAAACGCTTCGGCCAAATCCAGGTAAGGTTCTCCGTACTTCACCCGCGGATTCATCGCCAGCGCTTTCTCGATCAGCTTTTCTCCATCAGCCAGGTTGCCCAGCTTGAGGCGGCAAAGCCCCAGCTGATACCAGAACTCCGCCGATTCTGTCATGACGGCCTGGCTGTTCTCCAGGTAGGACAGCGCCTCCTGGTACCGTTTTTTCTCGATCAAAATATGCGCAATTTCCAGCTTTGCCGAGGTATTATGCGGATACAGCCTGATTTCCTGCTTCAGCTTTGCCAGCCTTCTGCTTTGCTTCAGGGGTTTGACCCAGTTTGGCAATATTCCCACAAAGCGCATGTCCAGAAAGTAGAGAATCGCGAGTAAAAGAAGGATGGCGACAAACGGATTGCCCGTTATCCAGAACAAAAGGGAAAACAACAGAAACTTGCTCAAAGGATCACCTCAATCTGCAGCTGCTCTCCATATTCTATCAATTGAACGGCCGGGAGTCGATCTTTGCGTACTGGTATCTTAGCATTTTGTCCCAGCGCCGTGAAGACCTCTGCAAACGAAAGAAGGGGGGTTGCGGCAGGATGCTTTTCCGACAGCATTTTTGCTGTGGTTTGCGAATATTGTTGTAATAAAAAACTCAGGTGCTGGCGACATCTTCTCAGTTGAACTCCACATTTTATTTACGGTCCCACCACAGCGAAACACTTTTAGAAAGGAAGGGAACAGATGAACGTTTCGGATTGCTGTGGCGCTGCGACGAAGGTGGAACACCGGCCGGATCATCCCTTTTTCTATGACGACCTGTACGATTTGAAGATACCTGTACTCGTTTGCACCAAATGTGGAAAAGTTCTCGGTCTTACTCCAGATAAGCCCCGTGAGGACGAAAACCTGTAACGATGTCGCCAGGGTGTAGCTTGCCATCGCCGAGAAGGACTTTAACGGAGGTTGCGCTGCAATTTAAGCGCTTCCTGGAAGGAGAATGGCTATGCAGTTGCAAAGAGCCTTTACCCAAAACAGAAAAGCGGAATTATGGATGGAATTGGTTCAAACGGTCAGCGGCTTGTTGTTGGTCGGATTTTTGTGGACACATATGATTTTCGTCGCTTCCATTCTGTTGGGTGCAGGCGCCTTCAACAAACTGGCCCACTTCATGGAGCAATTTTACCTGCTGCATCTGGCAGTCGGGTTCATCATCCTGACCGTCGGAGCCCACCTTGGCGCAGTGCTGCGCCGGATTCCCGGACGGTGGCAGGAACAGAAGACCGTCTGGCGCCATGCGAAGATCATCCGGCATCAGGATACCTGGTCCTGGCTGTTTCAAGCCGTAACCGGGAGCGCGATGCTGCTTCTGATCATCATTCACGTCTTCGTCGTGGTATACGCCGGGATCGATGCAAAGCTAAGCGCGGGCCGCATTCACTCGTGGATGCTCTGGTTTTACCTCGTCTTCCTGGTCATGGCCGAGTACCATGCCAGTGTCGGACTGTATCGCGCCCTTGTGAAATGGGGATTTGTCAAACGGCACAGTCTGAAACGGGTGCTTACCGTAGTCACCATATGCACGATTCTGCTCGGTCTGGCCAGCATATGGGTATTTTTCTCGCTGGGGGGTTCCGTATGAGCCGATATGACCATTTCACTTCAGACGTATTGATTGTCGGAGCCGGTCTGGCCGGAGAACGGGCTGCGATCGAAGCCGCCGCGCAGGGGCTGAATGTGATCATCCTCAGCTTGGTGCCGCCGAGGCGTTCGCACAGTGCGGCGGCTCAAGGCGGCATGCAGGCTTCCCTCGGCAACAGCGCAATGGGGAGAGGCGACAATCCCGACATTCACTTTGCCGACACGGTGAAAGGTTCAGATTGGGGCTGTGACCAAGAGGTTGCCCGGCTGTTTGCCGAAACGGCTCCGATTGCCGTTCGGCAAATGGCCTTTTGGGGCGTGCCATGGAATCGGGTGGTCGCCGGCTCCCGCCTGTACGACGGTGCCGAGATTCACGAGGACGCGGACAAGGAAGGGCTGATCACCGCCCGCAACTTCGGCGGAACGGCGAAATGGCGCACCTGTTACACCGCAGACGGCACTGGGCATACCCTGCTCTACACGATGGACAGCGTCGTCATTAAGCTGGGCATCACCGTTCACGACCGGACGGAGGCGATTTCCCTGATACACGACGGCACCCGCTGCCATGGCGTGGTAGCCAGATGCCTGCGAACCGGAGGCCTCCGGGTCTATACCGCGAAGTCCACGGTCATCGCCACAGGGGGATACGGCAGGCTTTACGGCGCTTCCACCAACGCGATAATCAATGAAGGCAGCGGAATGTTCATCGCCTTGGAGACAGGGGTCGTCCCGCTCGGCAACATGGAAGCGGTACAATTTCACCCGACAGGCATCGTCCCCTCCTGGATTCTGATCACGGAAGGCGCCCGCGGCGACGGCGGGTATCTGCTGGACAAAAACCACCACCGGTTTATGCCGGATTACGAGCCGAAAAAGAAGGAGCTCGCTTCGCGCGATGTGGTCTCCCGCCGGATCATGCAGCACATTCGCAAAGGCTACGGCGTCGACAGTCCCTACGGTCCGCACGTCTGGCTGGACATTCGCCACCTCGGCAAAAAACACATCAACACCAACCTGCGGGAGATCGCCAATATCTGCCGGAATTTTGCCGGGATCGATCCCATCTACGATTTGATCCCCGTCCGCCCCACCCAGCACTACAGCATGGGCGGCATCCGGACCAATATCGACGGCATGGCGTATGGCCTGGAAGGGCTCTTTGCCCTGGGAGAAGCCTCCTGTTGGGATTTGCACGGGTTCAACCGCCTGGGCGGCAATTCCCTCGCGGAAACGGTCGTGGCCGGAATGATCGTCGGCGAAAAAATAGCCAAGTACACCAAAGAAGTCTCTGTCCAGGTCTCGACTTCGCTGATCGAAGAACACGTCGGCGTCCAGGAAGACCGCATCCGGGCCCTGATCGACTGCCGCAATGGAACGGAAAATGTCTATGGACTGCGCCGCGAAATGGAAAACATCCTGAGCGAAAACGTGGGCATCTTCCGTTCAGAGGAGCCCTTGCAAAAAGCCGTTGCGAAGCTCCATGAACTGCACCAGCGCTCCCTTCATATCGGGCTGGCCAGCGACGGACGGGGAGCCTCCCCCGAATTGGCCTCGGCACTGAGAATGCCCGGGATGATCAAACTGGCTTACTGCATCGCTGCCGGCGCCCTGGAGCGGAAAGAGAGCCGCGGCAGCCACTTCCGGGAGGATTACCCGAAGCGGGATGATGAAAACTGGTTAAAGCGGACGCTGGCCTATTGGCCGTCCGGCGCACCCAAGCCCGTACTGCAATACGAACCGGTCAACATCACCGAGCTGCCGCCCGGCGATCGGGGATACGGGGAAGCGAGCACGGAAGCAGCCCAGTCGAAAAAATAATCCTTCGATGTTGAGAGAAAGCGAGGGAAAGAGAAATGAGCCAGCGCCAGCTGACGTTTCATATCTTTCGTTACAACCCGGAAACTCCGAAATCCAAACCGGATATGCAGGTGTTCATGCTGCCAGAGGAACCGGGAATGACCCTGTTTATCGCACTCAACAAAATTCGCGAGGAACAGGATCCGACACTTGCCTTCGATTTTGTCTGCCGGGCCGGGATTTGCGGCTCTTGCGGCATGCTCATCAACGGAAAGCCCACTTTGGCCTGCAAGACGCTGACCAAGAACCTGCCGGCGGAGATCACCCTGATGCCGCTCCCCGTCTTCAAACTGCTCGGCGATTTGTCAGTCGATACCGGCACTTGGTTTCGCGATGTTTCGCTGCGGACGGAGGCCTGGGTACATACGAACAAAACCTTTGACCCCATGGCAGAGGAAGAGCGCATGAGCAACGAGACAGCCCTGCAGATCTACGAGGCGGAACGGTGCATCGAATGCGGCTGCTGCATCGGCGGCTGTGCCACCGCCAATATCAAGCCCGACTTTATCGGAGCGGCAGGCGTCAACCGGGTCGGCCGCTTTATGATCGATCCGCGGGACGAACGGGATGAGCAAGCGTACTACGACGTAGTGGGCAGCGAAGACGGGATCTTCGGCTGCATTGGCTTGATGGCTTGTGATGACAATTGTCCGATTGGCATTCCGCTGCGAGAGCAACTGGCCTATGTGCGGCGAAAAATGGCCGTTGCCGGCTGGAAGCGGTAAGCCTCATGCTTCCGATGACTTCGCCTTGGCCAAACAGAGCAGGCAGCCTGCTTCTGCTTGGCTGTTTTTGTCTGGATGAAACGAATCGCTTCTCTGACGCGTATAAGTAGCAGCATCCATTATCAGGAAACCAGGCAGGTACGAACCTTCATGTGCAGGTGGTTCTATATGGGTTGGCAAATGAAATTGTGTTTTTGGCTGCTGATTTGTATTGTGCTTGTCGGCTGCGGCATAAACCAGGGCGCAGATGCAAACCAGGATCGTGACAAAAGACTGGCGGAATTGGAGAAGCGATTGGAAGCCCTCGAGACAAAGGCGGCTGCGCAAGAGAAAGAACTGGCGGAGCTGCAGGCAAAAAACGGCATGCTGGCTGAGGAGTTGAACGAAACAGCGGAAGGATTGACGCAAGCAACCCATCTGCTTCGCAATCTGCCCGATTTGTCGGTCACATTAGCCTATATTCAGACAATCGAGGAAGAATCGGGCACGCACTATCTGATCGCGGATGATGCCGAATGGCTGACGGGAGAAGGGGCTGTGCAGGCAATCGTCGAAGATACCCATGTCAAGAAAGAAGATGTGTCGCTGCCAAACGGTTTTTACGTCAGAAATACACAGAGCGAACACCGTAAGGCCGCTCTTGCGAATGATGCGCTCATCTATCTGCTGGAAGGCGCAGCCCACCAATATACGCCGCATGCTGATTTCACCCAAAACAAAAACGCTTGGAAGGAGCGGCTGTTTTGGCTGTACCAGGTCGGAGGCGAAGTCGTGCTGGTGAAAGAGCAGTATCTCCCGTGAGCCTTTTCTTGTATTCACCGTGCAGTCAAACAAAAAACGGCGCTTCGCATTGTCGCCAATGCAAACACCGTGATGTCGCGACATGTACCGTTTTCCGCGTTACGGGTCCAAAATCCTGCGCAGCATCAAATGCTCCAGACTTTTGAACTCGTAACCCTGCTTGCGGGCCTCGTCAATAATCTGTCCGAGGGCTTCCGCATTATCCTTGGAAATCGAATGAAGCAAAATCACCGCACCGGGATGAAGCTGTGCCTTGACGTTGTCAAAAGCGTACTTCCAGCCTTTTTGGGTGTTCACGTCCCAATCCTTGTAGGCAACCGACCAAAAGACGGTCGTATATCCCTGCTCCCGGCTGACCGCCAGAGTCCGGTCGCTGAAAATGCCCCGGGGCGGCCGCAGAAAGGACATCCCTTTTTGCCCGGTTACCCGGGCTACCTCCGCTTTTACCTTCTCCAGTTCCTCCTTGATCCTGCCATCCGTGATTTGCGTCATGTCTGGATGGCTCCAGGAGTGATTTCCAATCAAATGCCCCTCTTTCACCATCCGCTTCAACAGCTCGGGCTGATCCTTTGCGTAATGGCCCGTAACAAAGAAGATGGCCGGAACTTTTTTCTCCTTCAACGTATCCAATATCTTTGGCGTATAGCCATTCTCATATCCGTTATCAAAGGTTAGGTAAAGCTCTTTTTCCTTTGTATTGCCCAAAAATATGGACCCGTTCCGCTCCAGGATCTCTTTAAATCCCTCTTCATCGATTGAAGGAAGCTGGCCGTTTCTGCTCTTTTTAAACCCGAAGTGGTGAGGCACATTCTTGTCGGCCGCCGCGGCGAACAGCGGCAGCGAGATCAGCAGCACTCCCACCATAAAGAAAATGCCAAGACGCATCGCTCTCATCAGACACACTCCCCGGTACAATTCTCTCATGATCGGTCTTTAGCGTTATCTTCCCGCTAAACCAGGCGAGTTATGTACCGGAAGCCGGATAAACCTCACCGACTCTGAAACGCCACCTTCAAGCCAAGCCCGATGTAGATCACCCCAACCAGCTTGCCGCTCCAACGGCCAATCCAGGAGATCCGTTTGATCAGGCGGCCCAGGAAACGGACACTAATCGCAATGAACGTGGTGTAGATCGCGCTTAACAGGACAAAGATCAAGCCAAGAACCAAAAACTGGTAAAAAACAGTTCCTTGTTCCGGGTGAACGAACTGCGGTAAAAACGCCAAAAAGAAAAGTGCTGTTTTCGGGTTTAACACTTCAACCAGGATGGCCTGGCCATATGTACCGAAAGTCGACTCCGCCGCCGTGGCAACCTTTGGCAGTCCCGGTTCTGCCTGCTTTTCCAGCATCGCCCGAATGCCCAGGTAAAGCAGGTAAGCTGCTCCCGCAAACTTGACGACATTGAAAGCGAGCGCTGATGTCAACAAAATGGCCGAAAGTCCTACAGCGGCACATATCGTGTGAATAAAATCGCCAGTCGCAATTCCCAGACCAGTCATGACGCCCGCCTTCCGTCCCCCCTGGACCGTACGAGTAGCGGTGAGCAAAACGGCAGGCCCAGGGATCAAAAACAGGCCGAGTACAATCATCACAAACGTACTCAAGGTAGAAAGAGTAAACAATTCTTCCCCTCCTCGTCACTTCTTTTTTT
Source organism: Brevibacillus massiliensis (assembly GCF_000311785.1). Classification (GTDB taxonomy): domain Bacteria; phylum Bacillota; class Bacilli; order Brevibacillales; family Brevibacillaceae; genus Brevibacillus_C; species Brevibacillus_C massiliensis. Next base: position 121,648 of record NZ_HE978545.1, on the reverse strand, counting down.
TCTCCCATTATAATTGATGGGTGAAATCACTTGCCAGCAGCAGTTGAGGAGAATGAATGACATCTGCAGATTAATCTCTGCGAATGACGAGATAGACGATCAAACCCATTACGGGAAAAATCAGTGTGCCGAATAATACAATCAGTGCGTATTCTTTGCTCCTTCCGTTTCGCAGTGCATCCCGATACGCCCAGATGCTCGTCACGATGTTTGTTGAAAACGAAGAGTAAAAGACCAAAAAAGAGCGGGATCAGCAGCAAGCCGAACCCAAAGCCGATATGCACAACATCCATTAAACCACCTGTTTGTTGTATTTCCTATGGGATACGATTCACCGGAGGAAAAGTTCTCAAAACCGGTGAATAGGGGATGCAGATGGCGGCTCAATGGCTGACTCAACGAGCAGGGCGAAACCCTAACTCTTTGGATATGAGTTGGGCCGCCCTTTTCACTTTCTGCAGCATATCGGCTTCCTTCTCATGTGAAAACCGGGCAGCCAATCCGCTTACGCCTAAAGCGGCAATCACTTGTTCCGTATAATCACGAATGGGGAATGAAATCCCAAAGGTGTTTGCATCCTGCTCCCCATGACTGGTCGAAAAACCTTGATCGCGAATTTTTTCCAGATCCTTCAATAATTGTTCTTTGTCTGTGATCGTGTTCGGAGTAAGCGATTCCATGGTTAAGCCGTCCAAAAGCCGCCTTCTCTCTGTTTTGGGCAGATGGGCAAACAGCAGCTTCGGTCCAGAACCGACATACAAGGGAGAGCGTTTTCCGATCCGCGTATACAACCTTATATTCTGATTACTTTCCACCTTCTCAATATAAACGGCCTCATTTCCCTCGCGAATGACCAGATGGACGACTTCATCGATTTCTGAACACAGGGTCTTCATGTGGGGCAGAGCGGTATTTCGCAATTCCAGTCTTTCCATGACGAGATTGCCAAGCTCAAGCAGCTTCAGACCAAGTTTATAACGGATATCCTGATCAGACATTTTTGTCTTGACCAGGTACCCGCATACCTCAAGGGAAGAAAGCAAGCGATAGGCCGTTGGCTTGGCCAGGTCACTCCTCCGGGCAATCTCGGCCAAGGTCAGCTCTTTCTCCTCATCGGTAAACAGGTCGAGTATTTTCAGCGCTTTGATCACACTTGCATTCATCGATTCGCTACCCCGCATTCCGGTAAAATGATTCCCTTCCTCTGTGCCCGCATTTGCAGAGTCGCCATCCGGCTGGATTACTGCTCTACTCCTATCTTCTTGGCATAGTTGATCAGCATGGAAGCAACAGCTAAAACAAAGCCGGTCACAGCGAACAGCATGAGGGCAATAAAATAAGAGTTGGTCGCAGAGACGATAAAGCCGATGCATATAGGTGTAATGATCCCCGAGATGTTCCCTAAAAAGCTCATGCAGCCCGCTACCATGCCGACGTGTTGGCGCTGGGATATGGCCGCAGGCACCGTCAGGTACAGCCCGGTCCAACGAAGGAAAAACAGGGCGATCGCCAGCAGCGTAATTGCCGCTTGCAGCGAAGTGATATGCCCGAGAAGAAAGATCGAGATCCCGGTTACGATTCCCGCTACAGACAGCAGGGTGCGCATGACCGTATTGTGGCTTCCGCCCTTCTGTCTCCAAAAATCGGCGATCCAGCCGCCGATTAATTCCCCGACAAACCCTGCGCCGAAGATAATAAAAATCGAGGTGCCGATACTGTTAATATTCAGATTCTGTGTCTTCGCCAAAAACATGGGCCCCCAGGTCATCAGCCCGTAATACACCGTACAATAGGCAAACCATCCGACGCACATCAACCAAAAACTGCGGCTTCGCGCGTACTGTTTGATTCCGACTCCCCCGGAAGACGAGGCTGCATCGCCTCGATATTCCCGGTTTAATTCCTCTTCCAGGTATGTGCGCTCCGCATCATTTACCCTTGGATTCGTGGCTGGATTTCCTCTGATCACCCACCAGGCCAACAGCCCAATCACGATTGTAAGCACGCCGGTTCCGATCAAAGCGCTTCGCCATCCCCCGAACCAGGCCATAAACATCACAATAATCGGTCCCCCGATTGCCGTTCCCAGCGGAGAGCCGCTGTCCAGCAGCGTCGCCCCCCGTCCCCGCTCCTTTGAGGTCAGCCAGATGGACTGCAGCTTCCCTCCAGCCGGATATACCGGAGCTTCTGCCATGCCGAGCAGAAAGCGCAGGACGATAAACATCTTGCTGCTGTTGACAAATCCGTTGAACATCTGTACCGTTCCCCACAGCAACGTCGCGCCCGCTACCACGCCGGCAGGTTTCAATCGGTCGGAAATCCAGCCGGAAGGAATTTGCATCAGAGTATATCCCCAGAAGAAAGAGCTCAATATGACCCCTGTTATCGCCGGATCCAGGTTTAAGTCTTTGGTGATAGCGGGAAGGGCAATGGATAAAGCGGAGCGATCCACGTAGTTGATCGCTACAAGAATCAGCAGCATGATAAACACTTGCCAGCGAACATTCGTGGGTTTCGTGGGACGAAGCTGCACTTCTTGACCAGAAAAACGCTTTGTTTGTACATTTGATGCCGTCATAACGATCAACCTCCCACGCTCATTTGTGATTCTAGGTAAGCCAAGCGCTTTCATCCGACGAAATAGATTGAATAGTCCTTGTTTTCAGTCGACTAAAATGGTACCGGGTGCCTTGATCGACCCGGCTTTTGATGAAGACATGGTTTCCATCGCAAAGCAATCGGTTACATGTTCGTCGGGATCAGGTGATTCGCCAGCCGCAGTTTCGAGAGCAATTGCTCCTGTTTTCTCAGCAGCTGCTGAGCTTCTTCCACCTCTACTGTCTCGAAGGAAATCCGGTCCCCCGGTTTTTTTTGAGCCATGTACGGGATATCGACGCTGATGATTACCCCCGCAATGGTATAGCCGCCTGACGTACCGCAATCTGCCATCTGTACAATCGGCTGTCCGTTTGCCGGAACTTGTATGGAGCCGACAGCAATAAACTCAGAAATAATATCGGCACCATGAACGTGCTGAAGCGGTTTTCCTTCAAGCCTGTACCCCATCCGATCCGAGTTGTTGGAGACCGTATAGGGGTTGGAGACAAGGGTTTGAAGCGCTTCTTGCGTAAACGCTGCGTCGTGTGGCCCGAGAATGATCCGAATCGGGCGTGGTGCATCGTAGGGTGGGACGTCCCGTTTCGGCAATTTTCTTCCCGCCAGCCGATGCAGGTCGTAACGCGATGTTCCGATCGAAAGGCGGTCACCGTTTTTTGAGCGGCCTGCCGTCAAGTCCTCCATAATTTCCCCTCATAAAAGTAGAACGACTGCCCATTACCCTTGGAACCGCAATGCCTCCGGCAAAAGCGATATACGCCCTGCATCCGTACAGGCAGCTTCCAAAACCCAGTTCGTCTCCCGCTTTGACATGCAAGGACTTCCACATCGAAACGGGCTTCCCGTTAATGGTCGGAGACAAATTCCCGCCAGTTATGGAGATAATCCCCTCCCGTTCAAAGACGATCTGGGGACCGATGAGCGTGGCTTCCAGGACAGCCTCGCCTTCGTCATTGCCGACCAGAATATTTGCGATGCGCAGTGCGAGAGTATCCATTCCGCCACATGCAGAAACTCCGAAAGCCTGATAAGGATAACGGCCCAAATCCTGAACAGTCGTAAGCAATCCAGCCTTCACTACCTTGGCGAATTCCATTCCTGATCCCACTTTCTTTGTCGTTGTTCGTCCCATGCATCCGCTTCTTCCGCGCTGATTGGAATACACTGAACATAATCTCCCGATACGAGCAAACTTGGCGGTTCGGCATAAGGATGAAACGTTTCCATGGGCGTCCAGCCTACGAGGTGCCAGCCTCCTGGCGACTCAATGGTATAAAGTCCCAGCTGCTGATTGGCAATCGCAATGGTTCCTTTGGGTATTTTCAGACGAGGAGTTGCCCTTCGCGGCAAAACCAGACGTTCATCGATATCCCCGCAGTACGGAAACCCCGCGATGAATCCCACCATGTACACCAGGTAAGGCTTGGATTGCAGGATGCGGACGACTTCTTCTGGAGGCAGACCGGTTTTTTCAGATACTTCCGGTAAATCCGGACCGTATGTTCCGCCGAAGGTGACCGGGATGCAAACGGTTTTGCCATTGGTGCCAAGTTCTTTGGAAATACCACCCTCCAACGCCTTGAGCTCGTCCACCAACTCCTGATACGAAATGACGACCGGGTTATAACATACGGCAAGACTGTTAAATGCGGGGATCAGCCTTTCCACTCCGGCTATCTTTCTTTCGGTTATGACATGGGCAAAGGAGCGAACACGGCTGTTTACTTCCGCTGACAATCGATTTTCAAATCTGATCATGACCGTCTGATCCCCCAGCGGAAGGTAGGAAAGGGATGCGGATTGGCTCAGCGCATTCATCTGCGGTTGACCTCCCTCTTCTAACGCTGGCCGATCGGCGCTATTTTCACTCCGGCTTTCTCCAGTTCGCTGCGCAGCTGACGAATGATCTCAAGGGAACCTTGTGTATCCCCATGGACGCAGATACTCTCTCCTGTCATGTCGATCCAATCCCCTTCTATCGTCTGTACCTTTCCTGCGACAACCATTCGCACCGCGTTTTCCGCCGCCGCTTTTGGATCCTTGATGACTGCGCCGGGGATTTTGCGGGAGACAAGGGTGCCGTCTTTGTGATACGCTCGGTCAGCAAAAATTTCCAAAACAACCGGCACGCCCTTCTTTTCTGCCGCTTTGTGCAATTCGCTGCCCGGCTTTACGAATATAGGTATACCCGGAAGAACCATATGCGAGGAGTCGACGATCGCCTCTGCCATGACACGATCATGGTCCGCCATATTATTCATGTTTCCGTGCGGTTTGATATGCTGGATGTTCACGCCGTGTTTGCGGCAAAATGCTTCCAGTGCACCGATCTGATAAACGTTGTAATTGACTAAATCCTGGTAGGATACGTCCATGTTTCTTCTGCCGAAACCGAGCAAATCCGGAAAGCCCATATGTACCCCGATTCCCACCTGATTTTCTTTCGCCATCTGAACGGTTCGATCCATGACATTGGGGTCGCCGGCGTGAAATCCGCATGCGATGTTTGCAGAAGTGATTAATTTGATGACTTCCTCATCCATTCCCAGCGTATAAACACCGAAGCTTTCTCCCATATCGCAGTTTAAATCAATCCGTTTCATCCCTCACAACCTCCGTTCCGTTTCAATTATTGGAATGGTGTTTCATTTTCTTGATGCGTAATCAGATTATAAAACATGAAAACAATATATTCAAATAATTTTTTAAATTTAGTAAACAAGATCAAGGCAAAAAGAAATCCCCCATTTTCCATGCAAATGAGGGATCCGATCAATCGGAAAATGCGGTTGGCTTCAAGCCCTTTGGCTCAATGCCTAGCTAATCTTGGCCTCAATCCGCAGCTTGTCCGCCACCATCGCGATGAATTCGCTGTTCGTCGGCTTCGCCTTGGAGTTGGAGATAGTGTAGCCGAACAGGCTGGAGATGGAGTCCAAGTTGCCGCGTGACCAGGCGACTTCGATCGCATGCCGGATCGCGCGTTCTACGCGGCTGGCTGTCGTGTTGAACTTTTTGGCGATGTCCGGGTAGAGGACCTTGGTGATCGAACCAAGCAGTTCGACGTCGTTGTATACCATGGTAATCGCCTCGCGCAGGTACAAATAGCCTTTTATGTGGGCGGGAACCCCGATTTCGTGTATGATGTTGGTGATGTTGGCGTCTAAGTTGCGTCCTTTGACTGCGCCGCCGGCCGGTTTGATCGACGGGACAAACGGCGTGGGCTGGTTGTTGATCATCTGACGGATGCGCTGCGTCAGCACTTCCATGTCAAACGGTTTCAGGATGTAATAGGACGCTCCCAATTCAACCGCTTTTTTCGTGATTTCCTCCTGGCCGAACGCAGTCAGCATGATGATCTTCGGCTGGCGGGGCAGGCGCATCGCCTGAATCTGTTCCAACACGGCGAGCCCGTCCAAATGAGGCATAATAATGTCCAGGATAAGGATGTCCGGAACCTTCTCCTCCAATACCTTGAGAACATCATTGCCGTTAAATGCCGCCCCTACCACTCTCATATCGTTCTGGTTATTAATGTGCTCTTCAAGTAGATGTACAAACTCACGATTGTCGTCTGCCAATACAACTTCGATCCTGCTCAAACCTTTTTCCTCCTTAGCTGCCCGAATCTATATTTGGGTAATGTGTCATTTCTGAGAAGATGCTTCTCCGCAAATTTTCTACGGTTAAAGAAATTCGACAGGACCCAGGGAGTTCCTGCCAATGACGAAAGATTGTATGATTTTTCCGATATTTCGACAAGAAAAACTCAAGGGAGATTAACTCGCCTTGAGCTGTGTGTTCTGCCTTAACATAAATCCCGCATCCTGCAGCATCCACTCGATAAAACAACCGTACCCGGAAGTCGGATCGTTGACAAACACGTGGGTGACCGCCCCTACCAGTTTACCGTTTTGAATAATGGGACTGCCGCTCATTCCTTGCACGATGCCACCCGTTTTGTCCAACAGCCGCTTGTCTGTGATTTTGATGATCATTCCTTTTGTTGCAGGAAAGTGTTGCTTGACCACGTTGACGATTTCGATATCAAATTCTTCTACCTTTTGCCCATCGACCACGGTCAAAATTTTTGCCGGTCCTTCTTGTACCTGATCTGCCAACACGACCGGAATCGGCTCCGTGTATTTTCCACGCTTCGGCTTGTCCTTCATCCGGCCGAAGATCCCGAATGGCGTATTTCGCGTGATCGATCCCAGCACCTCGCTCTCGTTGTAAAAACGGGCGTACTTTTCGCCGGGATTGCCGCTTTCCCCTTTTTCAATCGACGTTACGCTGGCCTGAACGATCTGACCGTCGCCGACGACAATCGCCTGTCCGGTATCGACGTCTGAAATGACGTGCCCCAGGGCACCATAGGCATGTGTCTTCGGTTCATAAAATGTAAGGGTACCTACACCCGCTGCGGAATCGCGGATGTACAAGCCCATTCGGTATTCTCCGTCCTTGTTGTCTTTTACCGGTTCGAGGGTCAAGGACAATTTTTCTTTCCCCCTGACAACCAGCATGTGCAGGGGCTGATGCTTCGTCCCGGCCTCATGAACCATTTTCTTAACGTCATTCATGTCATTGATGTACAGATCGTTCATTTTAATGATCATGTCACCGATGCGAACGCCTGATTTTTCTCCGGGAGACACTTTTTCCTTGCCCGTGTTCACCAGATGATGGCCGACAACCAGG
>NZ_HE978545.1:83786-113739 GCF_000311785.1 Brevibacillus massiliensis | reverse complement strand
TTCCGTTGACGTAAAGGACGTCGGGGTTGCTGTTTACCAATGTGCCTGTAACGGGCATCGATAATTGAAGCTGCTGAAGCGACCCTTCAAACAAGCGCATTTCACTGGGCAGCGAGGCAAATTCCTGAAAGGGGGTTGAACTGACAACAAGCGCTGTGATGAGCAGTAGCAGACTTCCCATCCATTTCCTTCTGTTTTGACGGATCACCAGCAATCACTCCTACTTTCCCTGCCTACACCTACTGCTCCACCTCCACCATACCGTATCTATAATGTTGCCTGGCACCAGAGGGATTATAACAAGAAAAAAGCTGTCATTTACGCATGACAGCTTCCTCTCTGCTGTTGTTCCCGGCCGGGGGCTGCCCGGCCAATTCGCGCTTTTTCTGTTGGCCCAGGTGAATCATCTCGCTGGCGTGTTCTTTGGTCTTTTCCGTCACTTCGGCACCGCCCAACATCCGGGCGAGCTCCGTGATCCGCTCCTGCTCGTCCAAGGCCGTGACATGCGTCAGCGTCTGCTCTTCTTCCAGCCGTTTGTATATGTAAAAATGGGCATCGGCCAACGAAGCCACTTGCGGAAGGTGGGTAATGCAGATAACCTGCCGGTGCTGGCCGACACGGGCCAATTTCTCGGCGATCGCCTGTGCCGCCCGTCCGCTTACCCCGGTATCCACCTCGTCGAAAATCAAGGTTTCGACCTGGTCCGTCGAAGCGAGAATCGTTTGAATCGCCAGCATCACCCGGGAAAGCTCGCCGCCGGAAGCGATTTTTGCGAGGGGGCGCAGCGGTTCGCCGGGGTTGGGGGCGATCAGGAACTCCACGTGATCCATCCCCGAAGAGTCGATCCTGTACCGTGCACCATTCACCTCGAGTCCCTGATCGTCGGCAATGTGAGTAACGACAATGTCAAAGCGCGCCCGGCTCATCTGCAGTTCTTGCAGCTGCTGTTCGATTTTCAGGGCGAGCTGCTGAGCCAGCTGACGGCGAATCGCTGTCAGCTCCTGCGCTTCCACAGCGAGGTCGGCGGCCAGCTCCTGCACCCGTTTGTCCAGCTGCCGCAACCTGTCGTCAAAGTTCTGAATCTCATCCAACTCGTCCTGGATTGCCGCAGCGTACTCCAGAATTTCGGCGACGTCTTTTCCGTACTTTCGCTTGAGCTGCTGGATCACATCCAACCTGCGCTCCACTTCTGCCAGCTCATCTGGATGAAATTCAAGCTGATCTTGCAGTTGGCGAAGCTGATGGACGGCATCTTCCACCTGGTAATACGCTGTTTGAATGGTTTCCACCAACGGGGTAAGACTTTCATCGTAAGACTGTGCCCGCTCCAGTTCCCCCATCGCATGGCCCAGCCAGTCCATGCCCCGATGATCCCCGGTCAGCGCCTGGTAAGCGTCTTGAATGCCGGCGTATACCTTTTCGATGTGCATCCATTTTTTCCGCTGCGAGAGCAGCCGTTCGTCTTCGCCCGGCTGCAGCTGCGCCGATTCGATCTCGCCCAGCTGATAGGATAACAGATCGATGCGCTGGGCCAATTCGCGTTCGTTCTTGGCCATGCGTTCAAGATCCTGCCGGGTTTTCCGGTAGGCCTGATACAGTTTAGCGTACTCCTGCCATGCAGCGGCCAACGCCTGTTCGCCGTAGGCGTCAAGCCATTTGATATGCTTGTCCGACTGCATCAGGGCATGGGTGTCGTGCTGGCCGTGAATCTGCACCAGCCAAGGTCCCAGCTCCCGCAGCATGGCGAGCGTGATCAACTGCCCGTTGACGCGAATCACGTTTTTTCCTTGCAGGGAGATCTCCCTTCGCACCACGATCATGCCGTCTGCTTCCACTTGGATCCCAAACCCCAGACATAGTCCGATGACTGGATGGGACTGCGGAAATTCGAACAATCCTTCCACCTCTGCCCGCTTTTCGCCGTAACGGACGTATTCGGCTGAGCCCCGCTCGCCGAGCAGCAGGCCCAGAGCGTCGATGATGATGGATTTCCCTGCACCGGTCTCCCCTGTCAGGATGTTCAGACCGCGCCGAAACGGGATCGTGACGGATTTGATAATGGCAAAATTGCGGATAGACAATTCGACTAACATCCTTTTCCCCCTTTGCCTGGGTTCCCACCAGATTACAGCATGTCGAGCAGGCGCTTTGTCACCGCCGCCGAATTGTCCCGGGTGCGGCAGATGATCAGCATCGTGTCGTCGCCGGAAACGGTGCCCATGATCTCCGGCCACTGCAGGTTGTCGATAAGTACGGCAACCGAATTGCCATAACCCGGCATGGTCTTCAGCACGATCAGATTGTCGGTGTAATCGATGCTGACAAAGCTTTCCACCAGCACTCGCTTCAGCTTTTGCAGCGGGTTGTACTTCTGGTCCGAAGGCAGCGAGTACTTGTACCGTCCATCGGGCAGGGGAACTTTGATCAGATGCAGCTCCTTGATGTCCCGCGATACGGTAGCCTGGGTCACATGAAACCCGGCTTTGCGGAGGTGATCCACCAGTTCGTCTTGGGTCTCCACTTCCTCGTTGGCGATAATCTCGCGAATTTTGATGTGTCGTTGTCCTTTGGTCATAATCTACTCCCATTCAGCTTGTAGTTTTTTGCGTATGACTTCATAAAAACTGCCGGTGTTCCACAGTACTAATGGCGTAACATGAGGGGAGCGCTGCACGTAGATCACATCTCCGCCCTCGAGGCGGTAGCCGAACTGCCCGTCAATCGACAGCCCCATCTCCTGATGAACCGCATCTACTTCCACTCTGATCACCTGCTCGGCGGAGAAGATCATCGGTCTTGCCGTCAGCATATGGGGAGCCACCGGCGTCAGCAGCAGCATGTCGACGTTGGGCGCGACGATTGGTCCTCCCGCCGAGAGCGAATAGGCCGTCGACCCTGTTGGGCTGGAGATGATGACGCCGTCTCCGCGAAAAGTGGCGACGAACTGGTCGTCTACCCAAACCGCACAGTTGATGATCCGGCAGAAAGAGCCTTTGGCAATCCCCACATCGTTCATCGCCGTGTAGGTGGCCAAGGTTTCATTTTTGCGCACAAGTGCAGCCTGCAGCATGCTCCGTTCTTCAATTCTGTATTGGCCGGCCAAGAGCTGGTCGACAGCAAGCGGCAGGTTATCCGGTTCCGCTTCGGACAAAAAGCCTAATGTCCCCAGGTTGAATCCGAGAATGGGCACAGAGCAGCCGGCCAAATCCCTCGCGATCCCCAGAAGCGTGCCATCTCCGCCCAGCACGCAGACGAGCTCAACGGTTCCACCCATCTGACTCGGCGGGCAAGCCAATTCCGAGCGGCCCAGTTCGCCGGCAATGTTGTCATCAAGATACACCTTGATTCCTCTTTTTTCAAATAAATACAACAATTCCCTAGCAATAATCCGTGCCGCCGGTTTTCCTTTATTTGCAACAATTCCGATTGTCTTCACATTGGACACCCCGAATGTTCATGGTTGGAATCCTTATACAAGTATACATCGTTTTCTGCATAAAAAAAACGTCCACCACTGATTCTTCATCATCCCGAAAAAAAAGCCGCCCTCGGCGAGAAGCGGCTTGGAGTCTTTGCGTATGATCCGGTTTCCAGTTCCTAGTGCAGGGATTGATGGGCAGCGCTGACCACTTCGTCCACGACGCTCTCCCAGTCTGCATCGATGCTCTGGCCCGCCTCCGCCGCTTTGTGCAGGTACAACAAAAACTCGATGTTGCCCTCTCCGCCGGTGATGGGCGAGTAACTGAGCCCTTTCAAAACAAATCCCAGCGATGCGGCAAACTGGCTGATGGCCAGCACTACTTCGCGGTGGATTCGGGGATCGCGGACAATTCCGTTCTTCCCGACATTTTCTTTGCCGGCCTCAAACTGAGGCTTTACCAGTGCGACCGTTTCCCCGCCCGCTTTCAGCAGCCGATACAGCACAGGCAGGATGAGCTTCAATGAGATAAAAGAAACATCGATCGAAGCGAAATCAGGCTTCTCATGCGGAAACGCATCAGGGTCGAGGTGGCGGAAATTCGTCCGCTCCATCACGACGACGCGTTCATCCTGACGCAACGACCATGCCAGCTGCCCGTATCCAACGTCGATCGCATACACCTTTCGCGCACCGTGCTGCAGGGCGCAGTCGGTAAATCCGCCTGTCGATGAACCGATATCTACCATGACTTTGCCGGCCAGATCGATGTGAAACACGTCCAGCGCTTTCTCCAGCTTCAGCCCGCCGCGGCTGACGTATGGGTGGAGCTCGCCTTTGACCGTGATCGCCACATCCTCTGCCAGCTTGGTGCCAGGCTTGTCGCAGCGCTCGCCCGCAACCTGCACCAACCCCGCCATGACGGCAGCTTTGGCCTTTTCCCGGGTGGGATACAATCCCCGTTCCACTAACAGTACATCCAAGCGTTCTTTCTTCATTCGGCTACGCCCTCTGCATGCCAGCGGGGAACAGGGCCCGGACACGGCCAGCGATCGCCTCTGCCGTAAGACCGATTTCCTCGCGCTGTTCTTTTACACTGCCGTGCTCGACAAAGGTGTCAGGCAGCCCCATGATCTGCACGTCCATCCGGCAGCCTTTCATGGCGTAAAACTCGGCTACCGCGCTGCCAAAGCCGCCCATGACCACCCCTTCCTCTACCGTGACGATCCTGTAGCCTTCTTTTGCCAAGGCCAGCAGGAGGGATTCGTCGAGCGGCTTGCAGAAGCGGGCGTTGACCAGCATCGGGTGAATCCCCGAAGCGTGCAGCATGTCGACCGCCTGCTCGGCCAGTTCAAAGACATGGCCGAACGACAGGATCGCCACATCCTTTCCGGGACGGACGATCTCCATTTTTCCGATCGGCAGCACCTGCAGTTCCTCGTCGAGCGGCACGCCCCGCCCGTTGCCGCGGGGATAGCGGAACGAAATCGGGCCATCTTCATAGACAGCGGCTGTTTTCATCATATGCCGCATCTCGTTTTCGTCTTTGGGTGCCATGATCACCATATTCGGGATGGCCCGCATGTAGGCGATGTCATACGCCCCCTGATGCGTCTCTCCGTCCGCCCCGACAAATCCTGCCCGGTCGATGGCAAAGACGACAGGAAGCTTCTGACGGGCTACATCGTGAATCAACTGGTCGTAGGCCCTTTGCAGGAAAGTGGAATAGACAGCAAACACCGGCTTCATTCCCTGGGCGGCGAGTGCTGCGCTAAACGTGCAGGCGTGCTGCTCGGCAATCCCGACATCGAACATCCGCTCGGGAAATTCCTTGGCGTACTTGATCAGTCCGGAACCGTCCGGCATCGCCGGAGTAACCGCTACGATCCGCGGATCATCGCGGGTCAACCGGATCATTGTCTCGGCAAAGACGTCCTTGTAGGCAGGGGCACTCGCTTTCGCCCCTGTCTCTTGTCCCGATTCCACCTGGTACGCCCCAATCCCGTGCCATTTCATCGAGTCAGCTTCTGCCGGTGCGTAGCCTTTGCCCTTTTGCGTGACCGCATGGAACAGAACCGGCCCGCTCGTCTTGGCTGCGGTCCGCAGCGCGTCGATCAGGGATTCGAGATGATGTCCGTCCACCGGGCCGAGGTACGTAAAGCCCAGTTCTTTAAACCAGCGCTCGTCGACGGCGCCCTCGCTTTGACTGGAGCGTAGTCTGCCCAGGTAATGATGCAGGGCTCCGACGTTGCGTGCGATCGACATTTCATTGTCGTTTAACACGACGATCACATTTCTCTGTTCGTAACCGATGTGATTCAGCGCCTCCAAAGCCATGCCGCCCGTCAACGCTCCGTCGCCGATAATGGCGATCACCTGATGGTCTTGCCCTTGCAAGTCGCGGGCCACAGCCATGCCCATCGCCGCGGAGACGGAAGTGCTGCTGTGCCCGGTCTCCCAGACGTCGTGCGGACTCTCGTTCATCTTGGGAAAGCCGCATAAGCCTTTATACTGGCGCAGGGTGGAAAAGCGCTCGCGGCGGCCTGTCAACATTTTATGTACGTATGCCTGATGACCGACGTCCCAAATCAGCTTGTCTTTAGGGCTGTCAAATACGTAGTGCAGAGCGAGGGTCAGCTCCACCACTCCCAGGTTGGGCGCGAGATGACCGCCCGTTTTTGCCAGGTTCTCGACGAGAAAGGTGCGTATCTCGCCCGTCAGCTCTTGCAATTGGGGGATTTTTAGTTGTTTCAGGTCTTTTGGGCTGTTTATACTGTCCAGCAACACTCAAACCCCTCACTTTCATTCGATTGAAGCCCTCGCGAAGATCCAGTCAAGCCTTCTTTCCCAGGCCGATCGGCCGGGAAATCGCTGTACGAGCAGTACCGCGAATGAGACTGGGTCCGTCTGTATATTATAAGGGTTTGCGGGAAAAAACACTACTCGCAGATGGAAAGAATCGCGGTTCTGCCGCTACTTTTGCCTGTCTTTGACGTAATCGGCCAGCTGGGTGAGCGAATCTGCCGCTATGCCTGCCTGAACGAGGGCGGACTTGGCCTCGGCAACCAGTGACGCGAGGCGGTCTTTGGCCTCCTGCAAGCCAAGCAGCGCCGGGTAGGTGGCCTTTTGCCGCTGCTCGTCGCTGCCCACTGCCTTGCCCATCAGCGAGGCGTCCCCTTCCACATTTAAGATATCGTCCTTGATCTGGAAAGCGAGGCCGATGCAGGTGCCGTATTTGGCCAACGCCGCAATCTCTGGCTCGCTCGCCTGCGCCAGGTAACCGCCGCCGAGCAGGGCCGCCAGCAGCAGGTCGCCCGTCTTGTGGCGGTGAATGTACTCCAGTTCGCCCAGCGAAAGGCTGCGCCCCTCGCCTTCGATATCCGCCATCTGTCCGCCGACCATGCCAGCCGCTCCGGCGCGCAGGCCAAGCTCGGCGATCAGCTTGACCGTCGTCTCCGCCGTCACTGCGGGGTGATGCAGATACGCCTCGGCAATGTGGGCAAAGGCGCGGGTCAGCAGGGCATCCCCGGCCAAGATGGCCGTCGCTTCCCCGTAGACCTTGTGATTCGTCGGTTTGCCGCGGCGCAGATCGTCATCGTCCATCGCCGGCAGATCGTCGTGAATCAGCGAGTAGGTATGGATCATCTCCAGCGCCACTGCATAGGGCACCCCCCACTCCAACGGCTTGCCAAACGCTTCAAGGACGGCCAGCACGAGTACAGGGCGCAGCCGCTTCCCTCCTGCTGCAAGGGAGTAGGCCATGGACTCGTAGAGTCTAGGCGGAACCCCTTCGCGCTCCAAGGCAGGCAAGAGATTTTGCTCGACGAGTTGTATCTTTTCCTGTAAGTAAAGGGATAAAGCAGCAGTCATCTTACGCTTCTCCCTCCAATGAGAACGGTTTTTGGGTGACTTTCCCGTTTTCCTCCAGCAGCTGCATCACTTGTGCTTCTATGACATCCAGCTTTTGTCCGCACAGGCGCGACAGCTGCATCCCTTCCTGATAGAGCTTGATCGCTTCTTCCAGCGGCACATCGCCTTCCTCCAGACGGCGCACTAGTTCTTCCAGTCGCTGCATCGCTTCTTCAAATTGCAGTTCAGTATCTTGCTCAGCCTTTTTCCGGGTCATGCTGTATTCCCTCCCGATTTGTCTCTAGCACTTCTGCACGAATTGTCCCATCGCTTAATCGTACCATGAGCTTGTCGCCCGGGGCAATGTCACGGACCGACTTGGCGAGCTGTGACTCGCGGTAGACCAGAGCGTATCCGCGCTGCATCACCTTGAGCGGACTGAGCGCATCCAATTGGGCGAGCAATCCCGTCCATTCCGCTCTGGCGCGTTCCACCCGGTAACCCATGCGCTGCTGCAGCTGTGCCTGCATCCGGTGAAGCTGCTGGCGGTGAACCTTGATGCGATCAGCCAGGCGGAACCGCTTGAGTCGCTGTGCCAATTGCTCCTGCCGTTCCCGGTGCTTGCGCAGGGCTTGTCTCATCCCCAGACCAAGCCGGTAGACGGCTTCGTCGAGACGCTGCTGCTGCTCTGCGACGCGCCGCTCGGGCTGACGAAGTCCGTACGACTGGCTGAGCTGCTCCAGTCTGGCCCGCTCCTGTGTCAGGCGGCCGTGTATCGCGCGATGCAAACGGTTTTCCAGCTGTTTGATCCGCTCCATCCACTCCAGGTAATGAGGCACAGCCAATTCGGCGGCAGCCGTCGGAGTGGCCGCCCGTACGTCGGCGACGAAATCGGCAATCGTAAAGTCCGTTTCATGTCCTACGGCAGAGATGACCGGAATTCGCGAACCGGCAATCGAGCGGGCGACATGCTCATCGTTAAACGCCCAAAGTTCCTCGATCGAGCCCCCGCCCCGCCCGACGATCAGCACGTCGACGTCGCCGTACTGATTGATCCGGCTGATCGCGGCGACGATCGACATCGGCGCCTCCTTTCCCTGTACAACGGCGGGAACAAGCAGGATGCCCGCCTGGGGAAAACGGCGCTTGATCGTGATCAGGATGTCGCGGACCGCGGCACCGGTCGGAGACGTGACAACCCCCACTCTCTTTGGAAACTTCGGAAGCGGCCGCTTCCGCTCTGCCGCAAACAGCCCTTCCGCCTGCAGCTTTTCCTTCAACTGCTCAAACGCCAGGTACAGCGAACCGATTCCGTCGGGCTGCATCTCTCTGGCGTACAACTGATAAGCCCCGTCCCGCTCAAATACAGAAATGGAACCACGCACAATCGCCTTGGTTCCATTTTTTGGAATGAACTTGAGAAAACGGTTGTAACTGGAAAACATCACGACTTTGACCCGCGAGTCCTTGTCTTTGAGCGTAAAGTACATATGTCCGCTGGTATGGTGGGTGAAATTGGAGATTTCACCGCGCACCCAGACGTCGGCCAATTGGCTGTTCTTCTCCAATTGACCTTTGATAAAGCGATTTAAATCGGTAACTGACCAGATCGCAACTGTCTTCATCAAACTGATCCCTTCACGATTTATTTTTGCGGGCGTCCGTACCGTTTTGCCGCTTTCACCGTGTTGGCCAGCAGCATGGTGATCGTCATCGGCCCTACGCCGCCCGGCACCGGCGTAATGTGGCCGGCGACTTCCGCCACCTCGTCAAACTTTACGTCGCCCACCAGTTTGCCGGTGTCAAGGCGATTCATGCCAACGTCAATCACGACGGTCCCCGGCGACACGTGCTCCGCTCCGATAAAGCCCGCTTTGCCCACCGCTACGACCAGGATGTCCGCCTGGCGGGTAATCTCGGCGAGGTTATGCGTCCGGGAGTGGCAGATGGTCACCGTCGCATTCTCATGCAAGAGCAGCATCGACACCGGTTTGCCGACGATGTTGCTGCGGCCGATGACGACCGCGTGTTTGCCTGCGATCTGTGTGCCTGTCCGCTTGATCAGCTCGATGATGCCGTGCGGTGTACAGGGCAGCAGGGCATCACTGCCAATGACCAGGTTGCCGACGCTGATCGGATGGAATCCGTCGACGTCTTTTTCTACGCATATTTCGTCAATCACTGCTTTTTCCGAAATATGGGAAGGCAGCGGTAGTTGAACCAAAATGCCATGAATGTTCGGATTCTGATTTAACTGCTTGATGGTAGCAAGCAGCTGTGCTTCACTGATGGACGCCTCCATCCGGATGACTTCCGAATAGATGCCAACCTCCCCGCAGGCTTTTTCCTTCGACCTGACATAGGACTGCGAAGCAGGGTCTTCTCCCACCAAAATGACCGCCAAACCTGGCTGTATGCCCTGCTGCTTCAGTCTGGCGATCTCGTCTGTCAACTGGGCGCGAATCTCCTGTGCGACCCTTTTCCCGTCAATGATACTGGCTGTCATCAAAAAAACTCCCTTCGTGCGTATCGGATACTCTTAGTGTATCGGGGAGCAGCCGTTATGTAAAGGCGAATTTTTTAAGCAAATCAACAATTTAATGTTCGTGTTTTGTGCTGCAGCCAACCCAATTGCGCCACCCCGTAAGCGTTGTCCCCGGAGTACGCCGGATCACAAAAGAAAAGCTCTGCTCCGATAGCGGGGTGCTCCAGGCGTTTGATCAATCGCTTCCTGATGTATTGATTTGCCGCAACACCGCCGACGATCAGGATCTCCCGGCTCCAGCCTGCCTCCACAGCATTGCGCAGCGCTTTTTCCAGCGTGTTGCAAAGACATTGCTCAGTCGCCCGGGCGATCTCTGCCGAAAGGACGGTCCGCTGCCCAGCAGCCCTCAGCAAAGCCGCTTCCGGTCCGGAAAAGCTAAATTGCAGCCCGTCGACAACGGAAGCGACCCGGAACGTCCCCTCCGCTTGCTGAGCCAGCCGTTCCAGCTCAGGACCTGCCGGAAACGGAAGTCCCAATGCCACGCCGATGCGGTCGACCAATTGTCCGGCGTGCAGATCGATCGACCCGCCGATCTTGTGAATCCGATAACCGGTGCTGACCCGTTCACAATCCAGAATTTCCGAAGTGCCGCCGGACAGGTGGACGGCCAGAAAACGGTCGGCTGCAGGCCGCTTCCGGGCGGTAAACTCGCCAGCTGCGATGTGACCCTCCTGGTGGCTCGTAAGATAACAGGGCACACCTAAAAAAACGGCCAAAGACTTGGCCAATCCCTCTCCGACTTTAAACACAGGCATGTAGGAATCATCTACAGGGCGAGGCTTCTCGCTGGCGCAGACGGCAGCTACCTCCCAGTCGTTCAAGCGAAGCTGATCGCTTAATTCGGGCAGGTTCATCACGTGCTGAAACACCGCTTCCGATTGCTGCAGGCCCCGTTTCCCCGGCTTGACCCGCAGGAGCCGCTTCGCTTCGGCGACGATCTCGCCATCCTCGCCGGCCAGACACAGCGAGGTCCGATAGTTACTTGTATCAATGCCGAGCAAGACTTTTTTCATCTGTCACCACCTGTTTTCTCACGCCTTTGTCGTTTCACGGGTCTGAATGTAGGCAGACAAAACCCCGTTGATAAAGCGGAACGACTGTTCGTCACTGAACAGCTTGGCCAGTTCGATCGCTTCGTTCAGAACGACCTTTTCCGGTATGTCCGCTTCAAACATCAGCTCGTAAAAAGCCAATCGGAGAATCGCCCGATCCACATTGGCGATTCTTTCCAGCTTCCATCCGCGCAGATAGGTTTTGATCTCTTCGTCGATTTGTGAGAGGTTTTTCAGCGTTCCTTCGACCAGCTGCAGCAAATAATTGGCGTCCTCATCGCTGTCCTCCATGACGAGGGCAACAGCATCCTGCAGGGCCACTTCTGCCACGTCAATCTGAAATAGGCACTGGACTGCTTTTTCTCTTGCTGTTCTGCGTTTCATGTTATACGTCACCCACTATTTGAATTTACCAGGCAGAATGCGATCCAAGATCTCGCGCAAATCCTCTTTGTCGTCCAGTTTTCGTCCAATGAAGAAACCGGCTGCGACAAACAGGATGAAAACCACCGTTTTCCAAAAGCCGACAATCAAAAAGATGATCCCGAACAACAGGCCGGCCAGAACGCCGAGCACCTTTCCCTTATGTTCCAACAACAGATTCCACAGCATACCGTTCACCTTCTATTCAACCCGCCTGGGGCGGGCGGAAGGGTTGTCTGCGCCTGCTACTTCGCTGATCACAACGGCTACTTCGGCGATTTCGATGCCGGCGATGTGCTCCACCTGCATTTTTACCGATTCCTGCAGTTTTTCCGTCATCTCCGGCAGCGGTTCCTCTCCATCGACCGAGATCCGAAGGACAATCATGTTGCCTTGTTCGGTAGCGCGTATGGTCGTTTTGAGTCCGCGGACCCCTCTGATTTTACGGGCCGCCCGCTCCGCGATGGCCCGGATCGTATCGAGCGAGATGATCACTTCGCCATGTTCCCCGCGCTGACGGATACCCGCCTCGCTGCGCGGCTTTTTCATCGTAATCGAGCTGACGAAGAAACGCAAGCTGATCAACAGAAAAACGAGGCTGACAATGATGTACGGAATGCCGTGCTGGATGTACATCCCCTCGAGAACGTACTGTGCCGTCTCGTACGGAATCCAGTTGGCTGCCATTGCGATCACAATCAGGGACAGGAGAATCAATGCGAAGCTGTATATTGTCAAGATAAAGCGGTCGAACAAATTCACCCGCAACCCTCCTTCACTTCAGTATCTAAAGGTTACTCCTATGTAGAAAATGCCTCCGATAAGTGGAGGCATGAGTATTGCTTGGGTTGATGAACACTTGTTTTAACGCACGCGCTGATATTCTTCCGTCACGGCAACCGCTGCTTGTGCCTTCTCGTCCGCTTTCAACTCAACGTCTACGATATGTACATTTACCTCGACGACGCT
The DNA here is from genome assembly GCF_000311785.1 of Brevibacillus massiliensis. GTDB lineage: Bacteria > Bacillota > Bacilli > Brevibacillales > Brevibacillaceae > Brevibacillus_C > Brevibacillus_C massiliensis. The sequence goes on along the minus strand of NZ_HE978545.1, from coordinate 101,483 downwards.
GAGGCCCGTCATGCTTTCAATCGCATTGCGCACGCTCTCCTGGATGTTGTGAGCTACTTCCGGAATGCGATGGCCGTATTTGACCACGATCGATACATCAACCGCCGCTTCGCGCGAGCCTACTTCCACGCGAACGCCGCGAGCCACGTTTTTTCGACCCAATTTTTCTGCAATGTCGCCAACGATACCGCCGCTCATCTGGGCAACGCCCTCTACTTCGGAGGCTGCCATACCGGCGATCACCTCTAAAACTTCGGGAGCGATCTGGATTTTACCAAGTTCCGTCTGTTCTGTTTCTGGTGTAAAGTCGTCCATCTTTCACACCTCCCAATCTTTATATCTCTATTATCATAGCAAACGAGGATGATTTTTACAAATCAACTTACTCATCAATCGTAATATCGTAAATGTCCAAAAACCGGGTGTCAAACTGGCCGCTGATGAACACCTCGTGATCCATCATCTTGAGGTGGAAAGGAATCGTCGAATGGATGCCTTCCACGACAAATTCCCCGAGTGTCCGTTTCATCCGGCGAATCGCATCGTTCCTGTCTTTCCCCCAGACGATCACCTTCGCGATCATCGAATCGTAATAAGGCGGAATCAGGTATCCCGGATAAGCGGCACTGTCGACACGCACGCCGAAACCGCCCGGTGCCAGGTATTCAGTGATCCGCCCCGGTGAAGGCATGAAGCCTTTCGCCGCATTCTCGGCGTTGATCCGGCACTCGATCGCCCAGCCGTTCAACTTTACGTCTTCCTGGCTAAACGACAGCGGCAGTCCTGCGGCTACATTGATCTGTTCTTTGATCAAGTCGATCCCGGTGATCATTTCGGTGACGGGATGTTCTACCTGAATCCGGGTGTTCATCTCCATGAAGTAAAAGTTGCCGTACTTGTCCAGGAGGAACTCAACCGTTCCCGCCCCGCTGTACTCAACTGCCCGAGCGGCCGCTACCGCGGCTTCCCCCATCTTCCGGCGAAGCTCTTCGTTCAGTGCCGGCGACGGAGCTTCCTCGATCAATTTCTGATGGCGCCGTTGAATCGAGCAGTCGCGTTCGCCCAGGTACACGACTTTTCCGTATTTGTCGGCCATGATCTGGATTTCTACATGGCGGGGACCTTCAACAAATTTTTCCAGGTAAACACCAGGGTTGCCAAATGCCGTCTTGGCTTCGTTTTGCGCGAGTCGAATAGCTTTCTCCAGGTCTTCATCGTTGACCGCTACCCGCATACCGCGTCCGCCTCCGCCGGCAGTTGCCTTGACCATGACGGGATAGCCGATTTCCCGGGCCGTCCGGACGGCCTCCCCGATATCTTCCACCAAACCGTCGGTTCCGGGCACTGTCGGGACACCGGCTTTTTTCATCGTATCCTTTGCCGTTGACTTGTCGCCCATCTTCGTGATCGCTTCGGGGTCAGGCCCGATAAACGTGATGTTGCAGGCGGCGCAAATCTCGGCGAAATCGGCATTCTCCGCCAGAAAACCGTAACCGGGGTGAATCGCGTCGGCACCTACCTTGGTCGCAACGCTCATCAGGTTGGCCATGTTCAAATAGCTTTCTTTTGACGGCGTCGGTCCGATGCAGTACGCTTCGTCCGCCAGTTTTACGTGCAGCGCCTCGCGGTCGGCTTCAGAGTAGACGGCAACGCTTTGAATGCCCATCTCGCGGCAGGCGCGGATGACCCGCACAGCGATCTCGCCGCGGTTGGCAATCAGGATTTTATGGAACATCTTGCATTCTCCTCCGTTATTCGGGCTTGACTAAGAAAAGCGGCTGGCCGTATTCCACAAGTTGGCCGTCTTCCACCAGCACCTTGACAATCTCCCCGGTCACTTCTGCTTCGATCTCATTGAACAGTTTCATCGCTTCCACGATGCAGACGACAGTGCTCGCTGTCACCTTGTCGCCAGCTTGTACGTATGCCGGCGCTCCCGGTTCCGGCGACCGGTAAAAAGTCCCGACCATCGGCGATACGATTTTATGATAGGCCGATTCATCCTCGGCAGCGGCAGTTTTTGCCTGCTCATGGACCGCTGCGGCGGCGGGGGCCGACTCGACGACCGTTGCCGCTGCAACCTGGATCGGCGGGGCGGCAGGGGCCGGCGGGGCGGCTGCGATACCGGACTGCACCATCGGTACAGCCGCGCCAACCGGCTGTTCCTCGGCCTTTTTCATGCTGACTTTTGCTCCGTCCAATTCCAATGTAAACTCCTGAATCGACGACTGGTCGACCAGTTTGATAATCTCGCGAATCTCATGAATCTTGAACATGTTTGTCCACTCCTTTAACAGGCAATGAGTCAATATGTAAACGGTCCTGATCAGCGGCATCTCCGTTGTGCCCATACATTTCATGGTAGCTTCTTTCATAGAGTTTCGTCAAGAAAGGATTTCCCTTTGGCTCTTTGCGCCTAGTGATCTAGTATGGGCAAAAAAATCAGGAACGATTCGAAGCGAATCCTTCCCGAGTCGATCCGATTATGGGCCGGTTTTGGGTTACGGGGTATATCGGACGGTGACACTGCTGCCTGAAACCTTCAATTCCTGCTTCGCCAGGGCGATGATGTCAACGACCTCCTTCGGCTCCAGTTTGTCTTTTTGTACGAGGACCGTTACTCCGTTGTCGTGGATGTCGACGATCGCGTCCTTGTAACCCTGCACTTTCAGCAGTTCTTCCATCCTGATCGAATTGTTTTCCTGCGTGGACAGCTGGTCGTACTTCAATTTGGCATCGGCAATCGCTTGCGACGAATCGGAGTTCATCATGATCGTCATCTGCTCATCCTTCAGCCGCTGTATCGTCGCTTCCCGCTGCATCCGCATCCCCGTCAGCGTATCGCTGGCCGCGTTCGGCAAAACATCCTGATCGGCGACCTGCGGCGTCTCCTGCTGTTTTGCCGTATCCGTATCGGCCGCCTCCCCTGTTCCTTTCACCGGCTTGGCGTCTGTGGCCGGCTGGTCGGTTTCATGCGAATCTACTTCCACGCCAGCCAGCGGTGCCTCCAGCTTGTTTTCTTCTCCCAGAGCCGGCTGATTCGTCGGCCCTTTAACCAAGTAGTAGCCGGATAGTACGACCATCACGGCAAGCATCGTCAGCAGCCAGACTGTTTGCTTTCGCAGTATCATCTTCATTACCTCCTAGCCTTTTTTAGGCAAAATTGAAATTCTATATGCAGGAACGTCCAACACTTTCTGAACGGCTTCGGTGATCCACGCTTTGACCTGTATGTTGTCTGCGCCCTTGGCGACCACCAGCACCCCTCTCACCTTTGGCTTCAGCGTTTTCACCACGATAGGCTGGTCTTGTTTGGAACCCTGGATCACCACGACTTGTTCATCCTTTGACTGATCCGTTTGATCGCGGGTCGCCCTGTCCTTGTCCGTTTCCTTGGTGGCTGCGGTTCGCGAATTGCTGTTTTTCTCCACCACGATCTCCGGCGTAGAGTCAAGGTTGACCATCACCTCCACCTTTCCGACGCCGATCACGCCCTCCAGCATTTCTTCCAGCCTGGTTTCGTAAAGGTTTTCATACTCGCGGATCTGATCCTTGCCCGGGGTGCCGCCGAGAGCTGGCAGCGACGCTTGCTCTCCTGTTGGGGGCTCAGCCTGGTTGAAGCTTCCCGGCAAGGGAGAATCGGGCTGGACGGACAGGAAGTCGGTGAAAATCATCGCGACGATGCCAAGGCCGAGCAGAATAATGAAATAGTGGATTGGCCGCATCTTTTTCTGGTTCTTCTGGCCCGGCTCGCTTGTCCCGCCCGCCCAGAGCTGCTTGAACTTGTCTAACATTCGCCATTGCCCCCCTTTTTGCTTCCATCATCGCCTGACCTCGGCCTTGTCTGTTTCACTTGCTACCTTCACCCGTTCGGCCGACAGCTCCCAAGCTTGCGCGATACTGCGGGCAATGTTCCGGTATAGCGGATGCTCGTCCTGTCGGCTCGCTGCCGGGACGGCGGCTGTTTCCTCCATCCTGTCATCCCCCACTTTAATGATCACCGGCTCAATCGGCCTGATTTGTCGGTCCGCCTTCTGCCGGGGGTCATTTGCGATCGTCAACGTGACACTTTCGATTTGCGGCTGTTTTCCCGGCTGACTGTCAATCGATACCACCACCTCACCTGCCTCTACACCGTATTCGGACCTTACCTGCTCGCGAATTTGCGATTCCACCTGTTTGGCTACGTACTCTTCCGCCTGCTCATTCTGCTGTTTGAGCAGTCTGTCTGCCAAGGCCCTGTAGTCGCTCTGCGGAGAAGAAAGATTCAGGTTTTCTTTATAGCGGGTGAGCCGAATGGCCAGCTCGTCTGGAGACAGCTGCAAGAGCGAGAATGCCGGCGTCAGAATGGTGATCAGGATGATCAGTCCCATGACCATTTTGACGTACTTCTGCAAGGTGGTATTGGGCAGAATCAAGTCGAGAAAAGCCGCCAGGAGGACGAGCAGGATAATTTTCTTCAGCCAGAGCGTTAACCAATCCATAGCGTTCACCTACCGTACCATCATCGAGATGTTCCCGGCGGAGATGATGATTGTAATGGCCAAAAAGAACATCAAACCGACCGCAGCCAACGCGGCGAAGACGTAGATCAGGCTCTTGCCGATCGTGCCGAGCGCGCCAATAATCGGGCTGTTTCCCAGCGGCTGCAGCACCGCCGAAGAAAGGTTGTAGATCAGCGCCAACACCAGTATTTTCATCGCCGGAAAAGCGCAGATGATCAACAGGATCACGACCCCGGCTAGTCCAACCGTGTTTTTTACCAATAGAGATGCTCCCATTACGGTATCGGTGGCATCGGAAAACATCCTGCCGACGACAGGGATAAAGTTGCCGGTCAGGTATTTGGCCGTGCGGATCGTCATCCCGTCGGTCACCGCCGTCGTCGCTCCCTGGATGCTCACGATCGCAAGAAAAATCGTGAAGAATGAGCCGAGCGCCCCCATCGCAATGTTTCGCAGCAATGTCGCCAGTTGGGTCACTCTGTACCGCTCGGAAAACAGGCTGGCAATCGCGAGCAGGGCCGACAGGAAAATCAGCGGAAAGACAACGGTGGAAATCATGATTCCGCTGATGTTGATCATAAACACGATCATCGGGTGAAACATCGCCGCCGAGGCGAGATTGCCCATTGCCGCCAGCAGCGCGAGCACCAGCGGGATCATCGCCAGCATGAAGTCGGACATCTTGGTGATCGCCTCTTTGGCGTAGGTGACGGCTACGTGAAAGCTGTTCATGGCCAGCACCATCAAGACCAGATAGATGATGGAGTAAGCGACGGTGCTGACGGCATTTCTCTCGAAAGCGTTCTGCATCGTCTCCAGAATCATCGCCAGCACGGTGATAATGATGATCGAACTGAGCAGCTTTCCGTTTGTCCAGATCTCGTGAAAGAAAAATTTCAACATGCCTTTGGCGACGCCGGGGAAGGTGAGCTCGCCGTCTCCGAGCAGCAGGGGGAAGAATCCAGGCGATTTTACGTCGGGCAGATACCCTTTGTACTCTTGCAGCGTCTTTTTCCAGAACTGTTCGACACGCGATGTGTCCAGCTGTTTGATTTGCTGGCGCATCAGCTCGCCCGCGGGACTTGCGGCAGCCGGTTCGGCAGTGTCGGCCGCGGCCGCCCCCGGGAGCAGGATTTGCCACAACAGTATAAACATCCATATGACGCGTGCCATGGACATCCCCCTCTCAGCCCGGCAGCAGATGGATCACGGTTTCAATGATAATCTGGACAATCGGGACGGCCATCACGAGAATGAGCACTTTTCCCGCCAGTTCGATCTTGGAAGCGATCGCTCCTTGCCCGGCGTCACGCGTCACCTGTGCGCCAAACTCGGCAATGTAGGCGATTCCGATAATCTTTAAAATCGTCTCCAAAAAGACCATATTCAGGTCGGCCTGGACGGCCAGGCGTTCCAAGATGCGTACGACCTCGGAAATCTTTCCGATCAAGAAGGTAAAAATGACAACGCCGCTGATAATGGTAAGCAGAAAGGCGAACAGCGGTTTCTGGTCTTTAATGACCAAAGCGAGCAGGGTAGCGACCATCCCTATACCGACGATTTGAACGATTTCCATCGGGGCACCCCCACGTCCTTAGTTAAACAAAAAAACCCGTTTCACTTCGGTAAACAAATCTCCCAGGTAATGTGCCACCATGTACAGCACGATGATAAATCCGACCAAGGTGGCCCAATGGGCGATATCTTCCTTCCCCGACTGCTTCAGGACGGTGTGGATGACCGCCATGATAAAACCGACTCCGGCGATTTGAAAAACGGGAGTCAAATCAAAGTTCACGGGTAACACCTCGCTTCAGAACATTAGGATGACGACCAATAAACCGCCGAGAAATCCCAAACTTTTGTACATCTTTTCGTACCGGTGCTGTTCCGCTCTCGCCTCTTCCTCCAGACTGCGCAAATGCGTCGCCGCGAGCCGCAGGTGCTTCTGCTGGTCCTCCCGGTCAGAACTGCCGAGCACGTGTCCCAATCCAGCCAACACTTCCCGCTCCGTTTTGCGCAGGGCCGTAGACGGCAGGTGTCGGTTTAACGCCATTTGCCAGCATTCCTGTGTCCCGAGGCCCTCTTTGGTCAGCAAAAACTCGGCTGCGCTGGTAAAGATCTGGCCGATTTCCGCCTGAATTCGTCTGCCGACTTGCAAAAAAGCGCGGGAGAGCGGAGTTGCCCCGTAGACGATTTCCGTCTCCAGCATCTGCAAGGCCATCAAGAGCCCCCGGATCTGAATTGGCCGCAGCGCGTAGTACTTGCCGATTTGCCAGCCTACCATCGAGGCGGAAAAGATGATGATCGCCGCTCCGATTACCTTGACCATAGCTGCTCTTCCTTTTGCAGCGGCTGCAGTGCCTGATCGTAAATTCCCTGGATCGTCCCAATCCCGCTGCTGCGGGAGAGCGTGATGTAGCGCGTGAACGCCCCCTGCTGGATCAACTTCGCCAGCATCGGACGGCGGGTGGTCTCTTCTACGTCCCAGCCGTGGGCGGTGCAGACGACGGAGACACCGGCGTAGACGGCTTCCCAGATCGCATCGCTGTCCTCCTGTCTGCCGATCTCGTCGACAATCAACACCTCTGGCGACATCGAACGAATCATCATCATCATTCCAACGGCTTTTGGACAGGCATCCAGTACATCGGTGCGCGGGCCGACGTCTCGCTGCGGAACCCCATGCAGGCAGCCGGCAATCTCGGAACGCTCGTCCACAATCGCCACTTTGCGGCTGGAAGCCCATTCGCTTCCGTAGCTGAGCGATCTGGCAATATCGCGAAGCAATGTCGTTTTTCCGCACTGCGGCGGGGAGATGATCAGCGTATTGTGCACCCTGGCTGCTTCCAGCAAGAACGGCAGAACCTTTTGGGCAATCCCCTTTTTTTCCCGCGCAATGCGAATATTAAAACTGGTGAGATCGCGAATTCCCTTGACTTCACCTCTCTCCAGCACGACTTTACCTGCTATGCCGACGCGATGTCCTCCGACGACCGTGATGTACCCCCGCTTCAATTCTTCCTCCAGTGCATACAGGGAATGCTGGCTGATTTGATTGATCAACTTGCCTGCCTGTTCTTCCGTGAACACCCAACCTTGCCTGGAATTTGCCGTCAATTGTCCCGTTGGGGTCACGTAGCTCGACAGCTGGCCATAGCGGATTTCAAGCGGCATGTTCTGCCTGAGGCGAATCTCTTCAATATTTTCTCTCACGGCTAGCGGCAGTGCGGACAGGATGTGGCGGACAGACGCTGGCAGGATGGTGCTGATCTCTTTCACTTGTGTCACCCCTTTGTCCACTTAGACTTACCTCATACCTATGCAGAAGTGGACGAGATTTATTCCACCAAATCAGATTCGGAAAGGCAGCACGAAAAAGCCCGGAGCAAAAGCCCCGGGCCTGGGTATGAAAAGCTGGCAGCGTCAAGTTGGATTGATCGGTTCCAAGCGGTTGTACGGCTCGATGATGTAATGGCGGTAGCCGTCTGTGTCGACCTCGTCGAGCAGCAGCAATGTCTCATGGCAATTGGGACATTCAACGACGTGGGTGATCTCGTATTCCGCACCTGTGCCATCGGCGCCCGCGCCTGTTTTGGACCGTTCCTGTCCGCGGTTGTCCAGTGAGGCGTACACGTTGGCGTCCTCGCTGTCGTCAAGGTCGTAAAAGTCCGACTCCGCCGACTCCGCATCCTCATCGTCCTCTACGATTTCGTACAGGGCTTCGTCGTCGGCTTGCAGCATGTATTCCAGGTCGCTGAGGTCTTCGTCAATCGCTTCCACATACACTTCCGTTTCCTCAACCCTGGCCTGCAGATCGCGTACCTGACCGTAAAAGTCATCCAGCACCTCGATGATCTCACCGATCATCTTGCCTTCCCGACTCGCTCCCGACACATCCATTCCCTCAGCCAAACCGCGCAGATAAGAGATACGTTTTTGCAGGTGCTCCATCTATTCCCCTCCTCGCAGATGTACAAAAGTATTGTTCCCTGCGGGGAGTGACTTACAAGTGGAAAAAACTGAGTCACTCTGCCGGTTAAACAGCCGTTTTAAAACGCGCGAAGATACTGCTGCGGTATGTTGTCCGGTGCCTCGAGTTCCCGTCCGGCATGCAAAGGCCAGTAAGGATTGCGGAGCAGCTCGCGGCCGAGAAAGATCAGGTCTGCCTGATCCTTCTGCAGAATTTCTTCCGCCTGTGCGGCTGTTGTGATCAAGCCTACCGCCCCTGTAGCAATGCCCGCACCCTGTCTGATCTTCTCCGCAAGCGGCACCTGATAGCCGGGATACGCGTCAATCCGGTAAGGCACGACTGCACCGGAAGAGGCGTCAATGAGATCGACACCCAACTCCTTCAAGCGCTTGGCGTAATCGACGTACTGCTCGATATGGTTGCCGTCGGGATGGTACTCTTCTGCCGACACACGGACGAACAGCGGTCCCTGCCACACTTCCTTGACGGCCAGGACGATTTCTTTTAACAGCCGAAACCGCTTGTCCGGATCGCCGCCGTATTCGTCTTCACGGCGGTTGGTCAGCGGCGACAAAAATTGATTGATTAAATAGCCGTGGGCCGCATGGATTTCGATGACGTCAAAGCCGGCCTTGCCGGCCCTAACTGCTGCCTGCTGGAAGTTGGAGACGACCTCTGCAATCCCTTGCAGATCAAGGGCCGTCGGCGTCTCATACGCGTCGGAAAAAGGGATTGCCGACGGAGCTTCGTGGACACCAGGAACGTCCTTTTCCGCTTTGCGGCCGGCATGGGCCAGTTGTATGCCGATAGCGGCCCCATTTGCCTTGACAAGCCGGACGATTTCCGCCAGCCCGGCGATGTGATCGTCATGCCAGATCCCCAGATCGCGGCTTGAAATCCTTCCGTTGGCCTGAACAGCCGTCGCTTCCACGATAACAAGTCCCACTCCGCCAACGGCGCGCGCAGGGTAGTGCACCCGGTGCCAATCGGTCACCCTGCCATCTTGATCTGCCGAATACTGGCACATCGGGGACATGACGATGCGGTTTTTTATTTGCATTCCTTTTACCTGTAATGGTTGAAATAAGCGGTTCATTTGCGACCACCTCCCGCCATATTCTACCACATACAGTACCGGTTTAATCAAATGTAAATGTGCTGATCATTTCCTGATTCCGATAAAAATACAGGTGATTCCTGCGAAAATCCACATGATTTTCGCCATGCTGATGCGGTCAGACAATCCCAAGAGGCCGATCGTTGTCGTCGTCAGCAGGATAATGGGCCCGACCAAGGCGAGCGCCGAGTTGACGATCAGCGCCTTTTCTACTTCGTTTAGCTTCAATATGAGCAAAGCGGCAAGAATTTCGATCGTGCCGGACAAAATCCTCAGCGATGCCATGCCGATAATTGCCTTCTCCAACATGCCAGTCCCTCCCCTCTCCCCAATTTATGCGGACAATCATCCGTTTAGGATAGCGGTTCGAAAATCTCCCAGCTTGTAGGCAATCGCCCACTTGTCTGGCCGCATATCACTCCTCCCGTTTGTCCCGCATAAACTACCTAAAACGCCTAGAGAAATGGGGAGACCGCATGATTGAGAATGAATCGCCGTTTTGGCCGCAAAGCTGGCTTGACCCTTCGAGCACCCGATTGGAAAAACCCCGCAGCAGCGGACTTACCATGGTGATTGACAAGGGATTGGGACTGCATGCGACCGAAGACTTGGTCAACGTCGCCGCTCCTTACATCGATGTTTACAAGCTGGGTTTCGGTACCTCTGCCCTGTATCCGACCGCCCTCCTGAAGCGCAAGATCGCCCTGGCCCGCATGCATCATATCGCGATCATGCCGGGGGGAACGTTTTTCGAAATCGCCGCCGTGCAGGACTCGGAGAAAGCGTATATCGAGAGAGTGACTGAACTCGGGTTTACCGCCGTGGAAATCTCCGATGGAAGTTTGCCGATTTCGCTTGATCAGCGCTATCGGGCGATCCAGCTTGCCAAAGAAGCGGGGCTAACTGTTTTTACGGAATTTGGAAAAAAATCCTCGACATTTGTCGTCTGCCAGGAACAGTTGTTTCAAACCCTGGAGGGGGATTTGCGCGCCGGTGCCGATTATGTCATCATCGAGGCCAGGGAATCGGGAAATGTCGGCGTCTTTAACCGTTCTGGCGAAGTGGACACCGCGTTCTTGCGCGACATCAGTCTCTTGGCCGGGGAGCGGGCAAACCGGTTGATCTGGGAGGCTCCGCGCAAGGACCAGCAGGTGGCCCTGCTCCTGACGCTTGGACTGAATGCCAACCTTGGCAATATTGCGCCGTCAGACGTTCTCTCGATCGAGACGCTGCGGCGGGGACTGCGGGGTGATACGGCCGATTGGGTACTGCATGAAAGGAGAATTGCTACATGCGAGTAGAGGTTGTCGGAACGGTCGAAGAGATTCGTCACGAACAAATTCGCGGCCGGATCGTGGTCGTGATCGACGTCCTTCGCTGCGCCAGTACGATCGTGACCGCGCTCGGCAGCGGATTTTCACAGATCGTGCCGGTCGAAACGATCGGCCAGGCAAACGCATTGCGGGGGGAAGGTGTCGTCTTGGCCGGCGAACGCTACTGCAAAAAAATCGCCGACTTCGACTACAGCAACTCTCCGACCCAGCTTAACCGGCTGAACCACGCGGGAAAAACGCTGGTGCTGACCACGACCAACGGGACCCGGGCGATTCAAAAGGCGGAGCGGGCTGAGGTGCTGATGATCGGCTGTTTTTTAAACGCTTCGGCTTGTGTCAAAAAGGCGCTCGACAGTCAGGTGGACATCACCCTGTACTGTGCCGGCACCCGGCAGGTTTTCGCACTGGAAGACGGCCTGGCCGCGGGCTGTATGGTGTCTTCGATCAAACAGGCTGTCCCCACGGCTGCGGTCAGCGATCTTGGCGAAGTATTGGCTGCCGGCTACCTGCATGCTGCCGGCAAGCTTCCCGACATGCTGTTTTCGTCGGTGACAGGCAGGCGTCTCGTGCAGCACAACTGCGTAGAGGATATTCGGTTCTGCAGCCAGGTTGACCTTTATCCGATCGTACCCGTCGTAAAGGAAAAACGCATACTCCCCAGCCTTGTCTCATAACCTGTATCAGCAGGAAAAGGACAGGGGTTCGATCAGGATGCAGATGTTGTCAGGCGAAGTAATGCTCGTCATCCTTATTATTGTAGGTTTGGTAGGCCGCTCCCCGATCATCGCGACGGCGGCCAGCATGCTGCTCGTCTTGAAGCTGACGGCGCTCGACCGTTACTTTCCGACCGTTGAGCGGCGCGGGATGGAACTGGGTCTGCTGTTTTTGACGATATCCGTCCTGGTGCCGTTCGCCAGCGAAAAGGTCTCGTGGAAGGATGTTGCCCCGTTGTTCACAACCGTGATCGGCCTATTGGCCTTGGCGGGCGGCGCCCTCGCTACCTATATGAACGGGAAAGGATTAGAGATGCTGCGCGCAGATCCGCAGCTCATCGTCGGTTTGGTCATCGGTTCGATTGTCGGCATCGTTTTTTTTCGCGGCATTCCCGTCGGGCCGCTGATGGCTGCCGGCATTACGGCTTTTTTTCTCAAGTTGCTTGCCTGGCTGACGAAATGGCATTAAAGCGCAGACTACCAGCGTCGGATGAAACGTGTTATAGTTTGACTAACTGCCGGAATCCTCCGGCTACGGGGGTCTGTCACGCTGGAACAAGGAGGCGTTAGCGATGGGAGAATGCAAGCTTGATCACACCTTTGAAGATGTGTGCAACAAATTGGAGCAGCAAGTGCCGCACTTGCCTGAAGATTTGGTTCGGCAGATCAGGTCGGCCCTTGCGGCGGATATGCCGCAGCCCTGCTTGAATGAACTGTTTCATGCATTGAAAAAATACGATTTGGCCGATCAGGAAGAACGGCGAGCAAAAGAGGCAAAAATTCGGGAGCTCCTCGGCTGAGGCGATGTTGGTCCAAAAACAGGAAAAGCAGTTGGCGCTTTGATGCCGGCCAACTGCTTTCTTCGTTTCTTGGTTTACCAGGAGAACGTGATTTATGCCCGGGAAACGTACGATTCCGAACGGGTATCGATGATCAATTTGTCTCCTTCGTTGACGAACAGCGGAACGTTGACGACAAAACCGGTTTCCAGCGTCGCTTTCTTGGTCGCCCCCGTCGCCGTATCCCCTTTTACCCCGGGTTCACATTCGGTCACGACCAGCTCGACCGTATTGGGAAGCTGGATGCCGATCGTCTCGCCGTTGTACTGCATGACTTGGACGTTCATGTTTTCTTTCAGGAATTGAAGTTCGCGCTCGATCTGTTTGCGGGTAAATGTGATCTGCTCGAACGTTTCCGTATTCATGAAGGTGTACTCGTCGCCGCTGCCGTAGAGGTACTGCATCGTGTTGGTTTCAATGCGGGCCGGATTTACCTTTTCGCCGCCGCGGAAGGTCATCTCGGTCACGTTTCCGTTGCGCAGGTTGCGCAGTTTGGAGCGGACAAAAGCAGCCCCTTTACCCGGTTTCACGTGTTGGAACTCAATCACTTGGAAAATATTGCCATCCACTTCGATCGTTAACCCAGTACGAAAGTCATTTACTGAAATCATGGTAGTCCCCCTAAAAGATCATAAACATCAATAGTATAAATTAGACAGGCAAAATGAGCAACTCTTTTGGTGATTTTGTGAGGATTTCACAACCGCTTTCCGTGATCAGCACATCGTCTTCGATCCGGACGCCGCCAACCCCGCTGAGGTAAATGCCCGGTTCCACGGTGACCAGCATGCCCGGCTTCAGTACGGTTTGGCTGGACATCGCCAGACTGGGGGCTTCGTGAACCTCCAGGCCGAAGCCGTGGCCGGTACTGTGTCCAAATTCGGCGCCGTATCCTGCTGCCGCAATGATGTCGCGGGTCAGCGCGTCCGCCTCTTTTCCGGTCATCCCCGATTTGATGCTGCCCACTCCATTCAACTGTGCCTCAAGGACAATCTCGTAGATTTCGCGCATCTTGGCGGGCGGCTCTCCGACAGCGACTGTCCGCGTGATGTCAGAACAGTATCCTTTGTACAGGGCTCCGTAATCCAGCGTCACCAGCTCGCCCGCCGCGATCTCTTTTTCACTGGCGGCTCCATGCGGAAGAGCGCCGCGTTGGCCGGAAGCTACGATAATGTCAAAGGAGGAAGAGGCAGCCCCTTGTTTGCGCATGAAAAATTCCAGCTCAAGAGCGATGTCCAGCTCCCGCACGCCCGGCCTGATGTAGGAGAGAATGTGTGTAAACGCCTCGTCGGCAATCCGCACTGCCTCTCTGACGACCTTCAGCTCGTCCTCGTCCTTGACGGCCCGTATTTGTTCAAACACCCCGGCGACAGGAACAAGCTCTACTCCGCCGAACACCTGGCTCCACTCCTCATAGGTGGCGAAGGTGATGTGCGCTTTTTCAAACGCTAACCGCTTTACCCCAAGTTCCTGGAGCTGCTTGTAGATAGCGGCTTTTTCATCCCGTTCGTGGTTGATCACCCGAAAATCGGGCGCTTCCGATTTGGCCTGGTCGATGTAGCGAAAGTCCGTCAACAGCACGGCATCCCGGGCTGTGACGATGACCCAACCCGCAGAACCGGTAAATCCGCTGATGTAGCGCCGGTTTACCGGTTTTCCCGTAATGATGGCGTCCGCCTGCCATTCTGTTAACGCTTTGCGCAATGCTTGTAATCGATGCTGCATCAGTTTACGCTCCCCTTTCAGAAGACAGCCCCAGCTTACTTGCCAAGCCGCCTGATCAGCGCACGGACGGCCCATTCGTACCCGTCTGTCCCCAGCCCGACGATCTGCCCGACCGTTACAGCCGAGATGACAGAATGATGGCGAAACTCTTCCCTGGCATGGACATTGGATATATGTACTTCAATCGTCGGCAATTCCACTGCGGCAATGGCGTCGCGAATCGCGTAGCTGTAGTGGGTAAAGGCTCCCGGATTCAACACGATCCCGTCGTGTACCCCTTTGGCCGCGTGAATCGCGTCGATGATCTCCCCTTCGTGATTGGACTGGCGGTGTTCCAATTTGATCTGGCATTCCGCCGCCAGCTTTTCCAGACGGGCAATGACATCTTCCAACGTCTCCGCCCCGTACACCTCAGGTTCGCGTTTGCCGAGCAAATTCAGATTAGGACCGTTCAACACCAGCAAAGAAAGCATAGCCGTCCTCCCGTTTCAAGGTTTTTCTCCTCATTTTACCACAACCAAAAAACGGGTTGAATAGTCACTCTCGATCATATTCCTCCAGCGTCATGCTCATCCCGACGAAAAGTCCGTAGGTGAGAAACCAGCCCAATTCCGTAAACAGCGTTTCCGCCCGCCATCTGCCCATCTGAAAGAAAAGGCCGAATAGGAGCAGGAGCAATAGTCCGTATATCAGTCCGACCCACCAGTGGCGAATTTTCATCAACAGCAGCGTAAAGATGGTCGTTGCGGCGATCGAGAGGATAATCAAGAGCAGCAATCCGGCGAAGAAGCCCTGCCAGGAATGTTCTCCCGCTCTGCCGAGAAACGGGCGGGAAAAGCTGAACACACCGTAGGGCGTAAAATTCAGAAAGTGAGCTGCGATCCGCAGCACGCCCCAAATAATCGCGCCCCAAAAACCCACTTCCAGGATTTTTGCCAGGCTGCCCTCGCTGCCTACTTGATTGCCGCCAGTCCGTTTGTCCGTTGCATTCATCGTCATCACCTCCCGCATAGTATGCCCCTGGCAAGATTTTTCACATCACGGGAAGCGCAATGACCGTTTCATTCCCGCAAGAAGAATCATCTGTATGTAGCAGGCATCGAAACTTTGCGCTACAATATGGATAAGGAAGGTGATACCACTTGGCTCAACCCAAAGTACCCAACTACGGTGGTCAAGCCGTCATCGAAGGAGTGATGTTTGGCGGCAAAAAGGTGACCATCACGGCCATACGCAAAAAAAATCAAGAAATCGAATACTACGAAGATGAACGCAAGGAATACAAGTGGGCGACCCGCCTCAAAAAAATCCCGCTCATTCGAGGAATCGTGGGATTGATCGAAGCGAGTGCCAACGGCGCCAAACACCTGAACTTTGCCAGCGAGCGCTACAGTCAGGAATCGGATGAGGAAGGCAGCTCCGAAGGACCGTCCAGACTTACCTTGCTGCTCGGCGTTGCCGTTGTCGGCGTCCTCTCCTTTGTGGTAGGGAAGCTGGCTTTTACCTTGATACCCGTCTTTCTCGCCAAAATTATTTTTGGCCATTGGGTTCCCGATGGCATCCCGCAAAATCTGGTCGAGGGTGCCATCAAGATCGTCCTGCTGCTGGGGTACATCAGCTTGATCGCCAAAACACCGTTGATCAAGCGCCTGTTTCAATACCACGGTGCCGAACATAAAGTGATTAACGCATACGAAGCAGGGGTAGAATTAACGGTAAGAAACGTTCAGTCGTTCTCTACTCTGCACTATCGCTGCGGCAGCAGTTTTCTCATCTTTACGGTAATCGTCGGGGTAATCGTCTACTCGCTGGTCCCCTACACGACGCTGACCGAGCGCGTCATCCAGCGAATCTGGCTGCTCCCCGTCGTCATCGGATTGTCGTACGAAGTGCTGCAGTGGACCAATCGGCTTCGCGATACCCCTCTGCGTTTCCTCGGGTATCCCGGTTTGTGGCTGCAAAAAATCACCACTCGCGAGCCTGACGACAGCCAGGTGGAAGTGGCGATTGCCTCGTTTAACCGGATGCGTGAGCGCGACCAGGAGTATTTGCAGTCGTCCAACCAGCTTGCTTCGACCGGCTGAAAGCAACTTCCCAATTTCCTTGAGGTGAGACTCTATGCCGACACGGATTCATCCGCTCATTCTGCTGCTGCTGATCCTGGCAGCCATCGGGTTCATCTTTCAACTGGTGACCAACCCGCTGCAAATCCTTCTGACGATCGCCATGATCGGGCTCATCCTGTTTTTCGTGAACAACTACTTGAAAACGGGAAGGTTTCTGCCGCGCAAGCCAGCGTTGAAGAGGAGCGCAAAACAGCCGGCAAAACACGTCCGCTCTCCTGCCAGGAAGAGCGCTGCATCCCGCCGCGACCATCCCTTTCAAGTCATTGAGGGAAACAAGGGAAAGCAGAAGGGTGAGGATGAAGACGGCCGCGGGCAGGAACCAAAAATGTATCATTGAATATGTGCGGATAGAATGGGGCTGCCCGCTTTGGGGCAGCCTTTAGTCATTGGAGGGATGGTCGCGGAACCGGTTGCAGTACTCTTGAAAACTCCACGTTTGCAAAAAGGCCTCTGTTGCCTTTCTCCCGCTGGCAATCAGTTCAACCCGCTTTGCTTCCGACAGGTTAAACTGAGTGGTTCTGATGCCCAGCGTCGGAATAAAGACCGTGCGGACCGCGCTGTTGTGTTCGATGTGAAATCGGTCATGGGCATCCAGCATCGTCGTCAGGAGCGCTTTGGAGAAGGATATCAACCCTCTGATTTTACTTTTTTCCCCAGAAGTTGCCTTGTTCGCCAGACGAAACCCGAATGCGGGCCATTCCGGCAAACCCGGGCCATCGAACAACCAGACAGGAAAGTTGCTCAAGAGTCCGCCGTCCACAATATAGTGAAAACCGCCATTTTTCTTCATTCGGTAAGGATAAAAAAAATACGGAATCGAACAGCTCATGCGAACAGCGCGAGCAATCGGAAAGTTGTCGGGATCAAGGTCAAAGTCGGTCAGATCATCAGGGAAAATCAGCATTTTTCCGGCGGTAATGTCGGAGGCGATAATCCGCAGCTTTCCCCCCGGCAAATCCCCGAAAACGCGAACTCCCTTTCGCGCAAGCAGTTCATCGACGAACTTTTCAATGTTGTCGCTGGGATAGATTCCCTCTTTGAACAGCAATCCGGCGATCCCTCCGATGTACGGCAGTCGGGCCAAGCCTCTTTGCTGCAGGAATGAAAGGTAGTTTAAGCGCTGAAAGACGGGGGTCAGTTCCTGGCTGTTGTACCCGGCGCTGAGCAGGGCGGCTACGATTGACCCGGCCGATGTGCCGGAGAGCCTGTGCCACTCAAAACCGTGCTCCTCCATGACCGAGATGGCCCCGATAAAAGCAATTCCCTTCACGCCGCCGCCTTCAAAGACAGCGTCTGTCTTCATCTGCCCCACCTCCCCGTTTACTTCCATCTTATCCTGTCGAAACTTGTCAAATGCAAAAAAAA
>NZ_HE978545.1:50185-82518 GCF_000311785.1 Brevibacillus massiliensis | reverse complement strand
AAAAAAAATCGCCAGCCTGCACGGCGGCAGGCCCGGCGCTTT
Source organism: Brevibacillus massiliensis (assembly GCF_000311785.1). GTDB lineage: Bacteria > Bacillota > Bacilli > Brevibacillales > Brevibacillaceae > Brevibacillus_C > Brevibacillus_C massiliensis. The sequence continues at coordinate 82,476 of NZ_HE978545.1, read as the reverse complement.
CCAAACATCACTCTTCTTTTGCTTCGTCTTCCAACCGAATTCGCTTTAATTCTTCACTGCGCTGCGAGTCCATATGAAAATACTGAACCAAGTATTCGATACAGGTAATGGATTCCCAACTGAGATGGTGCTCGATCCCCTCAACGTCCTTATAGATATGCTCCTCATCGACGCCAATCATGCGCAAAAAATCCTCCAGCAGCGTATGGCGGTCGACCAGGCGCTTTCCGATCTTTTTCCCTTTTGGTGTCAGAACCAGGCCGCGATATTTCTCGTAGACAAGGTATTTGTCTTTATCGAGCTTTTGCACCATCTTTGTTACGGAAGAGGGGTGAACTTCCAATGCTTCCGCGATATCGGAGACACGAGCGTATCCTTTTTCTTCAATTAAGTTGTATATTTTTTCCAAATAGTCTTCCATACTGGGTGTTGGCACAGATCATCCCTCGTTTCAACCGTGATCGCCCGCAAAAGCCGATATTTCTATCTTACCGTGCGAGTAAGCCAAGTTGCAAGGATATCCTCGGCTTTTTCTCCATTTTGCCCCAAATTCGACAAAGCTGGCAAGTGGATTCACCACGGGGGCGGTCCCTTTTTGCCGATAGCTGTTCTGAATTCAGCCTCCTTCCTCATACACTTGTACCAAGTTTGGTCAAGCAAAGCTCGCATGATTCGGCTGCCAGCCGGATGCTGGCGCTGTGTTTCACGTTGATTTGCCCTTAGGAGGAGGATGGCATGCGTCACGGAACATGGCGGATTGCGGCATTATATGCCGGAGCCGCACTTGGAGCCAATTATATAAGCGGGTTTGAAATCATTCGTTTTTTCTCCTTTTACGGCACATGGGGCACGATTGGCCTTCTGCTGGCCGGAGCGGCCCTCTGCGGGAGCTCCTGGCTGGTGCTCAGATGGGCGGCAAACCGGCAGTTCACCAGTCTGTTCGATTTCTGTTCGTGGCTGTTCGGCACAAACGCAGGACCGATAGCGGCCCTGTTCCTCTGTCTCATCCTGTTTGGCGTGGCCGGGACGGCCATTGCGCAGCAAGCAAGACAGCTGCAGCATGCCTTTTTGTTTCCCGCAGCCGGCGGGGCTGTCCTGCTTACCGCCATCGCTGCCTGGCTGGCGATCAAGGGCCGAAAACAACTCGCACCGGCCGCCGAGGTGCTCGTCCTGCTTGGGCTGCTCTTTCCCCTCGCCCTGGTTCTCCACCAGCGCCACATCCCGCTGCCCAGCCTTGCTTACCAGTGGAGCGGTCCGTGGCTGTGGCACGCGCTGCTGTACGTCTCTTTGCATTTGTTGTTCTGCCTGCCTGTTCTGGTCTCGCTTTCCCAGGGCGGCAATGCTCCCGCCCGCCGCGGCATGATTCTGGGCGGTTTCCTGTTTACGGCGGTTCTCCTGCTCGACCATCTGGCAATCCTGGCACACTGGCATGACGTAAACAATTCCACGCAGCCGCTGTTTGATACGGTGAGCTCGCTCTTTTCAGGCGGCAGCTCCCTCTACAGTTTGCTTGCCGGCGCTCAGTCCGTCACGGTCGCTTCCCTCTGGTTCTATGCGTTGGCGATGCCGATCGTCGAGCAGTTTGACCTGCGCCCCGCTCCGGTGCTGCTCTCGATGGCCGGGTTGACAGCCTTCTGTGCCTTTCTGCCGCAGCTCGGCGGGTGGTACGAAACCAGCCTGCTGACGATTGCCGCCTACTTTGGCCTCTTCTTGCTGATCACCATAGTTTGGAGGTGGACAAAATCTCCCTGAGCTTTTTGTTAAACTTGTCAATCATTTCGACGTTTTCAATTGATTCTTTGTCTTTATTCTGATATCTTGGAAAAAGTAAAGCATAGCATAAAAATGGAGGCCTGACAAATGTATTACATCAACGGAACATGGGTGCAGCCCGAACAGACGATCGTTCACCCTGAAGATCGCGGATACCAGTTCGGCGATGGCGTTTATGAAGTGATCCGCATTTACGGCGGAAAACTGTATCAGTGGGAGGGGCATCTGGCCCGGCTGAAACGCAGTGCCGCGGAAATCAAGCTTCAACTCGCATGGTCCGATGAGGAGCTGCTACAGATCGCTCTCGAAATCATGAAAAGAAATGGATTCACTTCCTCCGATGACGCCAACCTCTACATGCAGGTAACCCGTGGCGCTTCCCCGCGCTCCCATGAGTTTCCGGCAGACGCGAAACCGGTGCTGTCTGCTAACGCAACCCGCAAGGCACGTCCGCTGGAGCAGCTGAAAAACGGTGTCGCGGCAATCGTCACGGCTGATGTGCGCTGGCTGCGCTGCGACATCAAATCGCTCAACCTCCTGGGAGCGGTCTTGGCCAAGCAGCAAGCGAAGGAAGCTGGCGCATTTGAAGCGATTCTGCACCGCGACGGCATCGTGACGGAAGGCAGCTCCACCAACGTGTTTGCCGTCAAAGACGGCCGCTTGCACACCCACCCGGCGGACAACCTGATCCTCAACGGGATTACCCGCCAGACGGTGCTTGAACTGGCACGTTCGCTTTCCATTCCGGTCGTTGAAGAAGCGTTTGATCTGGCCTTCCTCAAACAGGCTGACGAGCTTTTCATCACGTCCACCACGGCAGAAGTCATGCCGATCATCACAGTCGACGGCGAGCGCGTCGGCACGGGTCAGCCTGGACAGATCGCACAGCGGCTGCAGGCGGCGTTTGAAGAGTCGATCGCCCGCAATTCTTACACATACTCTTGATCAATTGCCCTCGTTATCCGACGGGGGTTTTTTACGCCGTAAAGGGGAATCTGTACAAATCTGTACGAATGACTAAAAGCCTCGTCATCCCCCCAGGCATACTCTAAAGGGATAGAGTACGCAATGGGGGTGACCAGGGTGAAAAAAGCCAAGACCGCCAGCAGACCGTACGTCTTGACTCCACGCGGGACGACAGCGGATTGCGGCCGCTTTTGCGCAAACGTCTGCCGGACTTTGTTCCCCGCGATGTTCACGCAGTGTTTTGCCGACTGCTCAACTGCCGAAGGGGTTTTAGCCGCGGCCGAAGGACCCGGGAAAAGGAACGGTTGCAAGACCTGCAGAAAGGCATAGTCATGCAAACAGCTCCTGCGTCCAGTACGCAGGAGCTTCGCATTTCCAGGCATCAGCGGCGGAATTTCCACTCGTCGGTTCCGTATCTGGTCCGCGCCAATTCCTCGGCCAGCGCTGTCTCGTCCGGGGTTAACTCCTGTTTTTCGAGACTGACCCCAAGTCCGGATGCAAAGCCGCGGTAAAACGCGTCGACTGCTTCGGACAGGCTTACCGGATGCGGGCTCACTTCATTGATCGTCACCGCTTTTTGGCGAAAGCTGTCCATCATCCGCTGCTTCACCCGGTCTGAAGGAAAATGCAGCAGGGAAAACAGCAGTTCCACGTCCATGTCGAGCAGGATCGACCCGTGCTGCAGAATGACGCCCTTCTGCCTGGTCTGGGCGCTGCCTGCCACCTTCTTCCCTTCGACCACCAGCTCGTACCAGGAGGGGGAATCAAAACAGGCGGAAGAACCCGGCGAGCTGTACTTCTCCTTCTCTTCTTCGCTGGCGAGCGATACCATCTCCGCCTGCAGCCCCAACTCCTGAAACCCGTGCAAAAGCCCCAGACTAATCACCTTGTACGCCTCCGTCACGCCGGAAGGCATCTTCGGATGGCTTTCGGAGACGATGACGCTGTACGTCAACTCCTTGTCGTGCAGCACCGCCCGTCCTCCCGTCGGACGGCGAACAAACCCCAAGCCGCTGCCTTTTACCGCATCCAGATCGATCTCTTTTGCCGCTTTTTGAAAATAGCCGATCGAAAGGGTAGCCGGGTCCCACGTGTAAAAACGGACGGTCGGCGGTACCTTCCCTTCGCTGTGACTGATCAAAATCGCCTCGTCTACAGCCATGTTCATCTCAGGTGACATTGGCGGGGTGAGAATAAAACGCCACTGTTCCATCTGCTGTCCCCCTTCTATGTATTCCGTCTCCATTGTACGTCAGCCCTGTCCTTTGCACAAGAAAGGAGGGGCGCACAAGTGTAGCCCCTCCGGTATTTGGTCCTGTCCGCCTACAACGCTTCCTTGCGGTAGCGCAGAATCGGCTTGCGCGCGGCCGTCGCTTCGTCCAGCCGCTTGACTACAGTCGTGTGCGGAGCCTCCTGAACGACCTCGGGCGTCTCTTCACATTCGCGGGCGATTTGCAGCATGACTTCGATAAATTCGTCCAACGTCTCTTTTGACTCGGTCTCCGTCGGCTCGATCATCAGGCATTCGTCGACGATCAACGGGAAGTAGACTGTCGGCGGATGATAGCCGAAGTCCAGCAGACGCTTGGCGATATCCAGGGTGCGGACCCCCAGTTTTTTCTGGCGGACGCCCGACAGGACAAATTCGTGCTTGCAGACGCGGTCATACGGCAATTCGTAGGCCCCGGCCAACCGACGCATCATGTAGTTGGCGTTCAGCACGGCATTTTGCGATACCTGCAGCAGGCCCTCCGCTCCCATCGTACAGATGTACGTGTAGGCGCGCAGGAGGATGCCGAAGTTTCCGTAGTACGCCTTGACCCGCCCAATGGACTCCGGTCGTTCGTAATGGAAGGCGAAGCTGCCGTCCTCCTGCTTGACGACGATTGGTGCCGGCAGATACGGCAGGAGGGATGCCTTTACCCCGACAGGGCCGGCACCGGGGCCGCCGCCGCCGTGAGGCCCGGTGAACGTCTTGTGCAGATTGAGGTGGACGACGTCAAAGCCCATGTCCCCGGGGCGGGCTATTCCTAAAATAGCGTTGGCATTTGCCCCGTCGTAGTACAGCAGCCCCCCCGCCTCGTGCACGATTTTGGCCATTTCCACGATGTCTTCTTCAAACAGGCCGAGCGTGTTCGGGTTCGTCAGCATCAAAGCGGCCGTATCCGGCCCTACCGCCTGGCGCAGCGCCTCGATGTCCACGAGCCCGCGCTCGTCAGAAGGGATGGTGATCGTTTCCATGCCGGCAATCGTCGCCGAGGCCGGGTTGGTGCCGTGGGCCGAGTTGGGAACGATTACTTTCGTCCGTTTTTCACCGCGGCTCTCATGGTAAGCGCGGATCATCATCAGCCCAGTCCACTCGCCGGCAGCACCAGCGGCAGGCTGCAGGGTAACCGCGTCCATCCCGGTGATCTCGGCCAAATCGCGCTGCAGGTTGTAGAGCACCTCAAGCGCGCCCTGGACAGTCTCCTCCGGCTGATAAGGGTGGATGGAAGCAAATCCGGGATAGCGGGCCACATCCTCATTGATTTTCGGATTGTACTTCATCGTACAGGAGCCGAGCGGATAAAATCCTGAATCGACACCGTGATTGCGCGTCGACAGCTCCGTATAGTGACGCATCAGCTGCAATTCGGAAACCTCGGGCAGTTCCGCCGGCGTCTCCCGGATCAGGTGTTCAGGCAGCAGGTCGGCAATCTCCGTTTCCGGCACGTCAAGCGGCGGCAGACTGTAGCCGACCCGCCCTGGCTGGCTCAGTTCAAAGATCAGTGCTTTTTCTTTATCGTTACGCATGGATGATCGCCTCCATTTCCTTCACCAGGGAATCGATCTCCTGTTTCGTCCGAAGCTCCGTCACGGCGAGCAGCATGTGATCGGCAAGCTCCGGATAGGAACGGCCCAGATCGTAACCGCCGATGAAACCTTTGCCAAGCAGGGCTTTGTTGACGTCTTTTACTGCTTTTGGCAATTTGATGACGAATTCGTTGAAGAACGGGGCGGTGAATACGACCTCCATCCCCTTTGCCTTTGCGAACTCCCTTTTGGCGTAATGCGCTTTTTGCAGGTTCAACATGGCCATCTCCTGCACGCCTTGTTTGCCGAGCGCTGTCAGGGCTACAGCGGCAGCCAGCGCATTCAATGCCTGATTGGAACAGATATTGGAAGTGGCTTTTTCGCGGCGAATGTGCTGTTCGCGCGCCTGCAGGGTGAGAACAAAGCCGCGCCTGCCTTCCTCATCCTTGGTTTGGCCGACGATGCGTCCGGGCATTTTTCGCATCAGCTTGGCGGTGGTGGCAAAGTAACCGCAGTGCGGCCCGCCAAACGAGGCGTGAATGCCGAACGGCTGCATGTCGCCGACCACGATGTCCGCCCCCAGTTTGCCCGGGGCTTCCAGGATGCCCAGAGCGACCGGATTGGCTTTGACGATCAAGAGCGCCCCTTTGCTGTGGACCCATTTTTCGATCTCTGCCAAGTCTTCAATATTCCCAAAAAAGTTGGGATATTGCACGACGACGGCGCCCACGGTGTCATCCACTGCCTGCGTCAGCGCCTCCAGGTCAGTCACGCCACTGCGATCGTAGCCGACCTCTTCTACTTCGACACCCTGCCCGTACGCATAGGTTTTCAAAATGTCGCGGGCTTCCGGATGTACCGCCCGGGAGACGACGACACGCTTTTTGCCTGTGTGTCCTGCCGCCATCATCGACGCTTCGGCCATGGCAGTCGGACCGTCGTACATCGAAGAGTTGGCCACTTCCATGCCGGTCAGCTCGCAGACCATCGTCTGAAACTCAAAAATCGCCTGCAGTTCTCCCTGGCTGATCTCCGGCTGGTACGGTGTATAAGCCGTGTAGAACTCGGAACGGGAGATGACGTGATTCACGACACTGGGAATGTAGTGCTGATACACACCTGCTCCCAGGAAGCAGACATGCGTATCAAAATTCACGTTTTTTCCCGCCAAACCCTTCATGTACTTGACCAGCTCAGGTTCCGGCATCGCCGGCGTAATGTCGAGTTCGCGGTTAAACCGGATGTCCCGGGGAATGTCGGCAAACAGTTCTTCAACCGACTGGATGCCGAGCGCCTGCAGCATCTCGCGCTTGTCTTGATCGGTCTGGGGCAGATAACGGTATTGCACAGTGAGATCCTCCTTCAACTCCTATTTTTTCGGACGCTTGTAAAATGGCGTGGCGACAACCTGTGCCTTCAGGCGCTTGCCGCGAATTTCTACTTCGACGAGGCTGCCCAGCTCGGCATGTTCCCGTTTCAACAGGGCGAGACCGACGTTTTTCTTCAAAGTGGGCGACTGTGTACCCGTCGTGACTTCACCAATCTGCTTATCTCCGGCAAATACGGGGTAGTGGGAGCGCGGTATGCCGCGATCAATCATCTCGATTCCAACCAGCTTTCTCGGCGCGCCGCCCTCCTTCTGCGCCTTGAGAGCCTCGCAGCCGATAAAGGGAACGGCTTTATCCGTCTTGACGGCAAATCCGATGCCCGCTTCGATCGGGGAAATGTCCCGGCTAAGCTCCTGGCCGTAAAGCGGCAGCTTCGCTTCAAAACGAAGCGTGTCGCGCGCGCCGAGGCCGCACGGCAAAAGTCCGTCTTCCTCGCCCGCCTGAAGCAGTATCTCCCAAAGCTTTGCCGCCTTGTCTGCTGCCAGGTAGAGCTCGAATCCGTCTTCCCCTGTGTAACCGGTTCGGGAGATCAGCACCGGAATGCCGGCAAGATCGAGATTTCGCTCAAAGCGGAAAGGTCTGATCTGCGACAGATCGAAATCCGTCAGCTTCCCCAGGATTTTCTCCGCCAGCGGACCCTGGATGGCCAGCAGGGCGGTTTCGTCCGAAAGGTTGGCGATGGAGACACCATCTGTCTTATGCTCCTGCATCCAGGCGAGATCCTTGTCGATGTTGCTCGCATTGATCACCAGAAAATAGTGATCGCCGGCAATTTTGTAGACGAGCAAATCATCTACCGTCCCGCCGTCCGGATAGCACATCGTGCTGTACTGCGCCTGTCCGTCCTCCAATTTGCTGACATCGTTGGTCGTCAGATGCTGCAGGAAGTCAAGGGCTCCTTCTCCCTTTACTTCCACCTCCCCCATGTGGGAAACGTCAAACAAACCGGCCTTCGTCCGAACAGCTTCGTGTTCCTGGACAATCCCGGAGAATTGTACGGGCAATTCCCAGCCGCCGAAGTCGATTGTTTTCCCGCCGTACCTGGCATAAAGGTCATACAGCGGGGTGCGCTTTAACTCTGCCATGTTACCTCCACCTCCATCGTCTTCCTTGCTGCCTCTCACTTTGGCCCAATCTCATTCGATTTTGGGCACGAAAAAAGACAGAAAAGCAGAAGAAAGAACGCAGACAGCGTCTCTTTCTTCTCCTCCTCTGTCCTTTTACCTGAGAGTTACCTCGTGCCACCCAGCACACAAGTTTCCCCTTTGGTGGCTTCCGCTTATCCAAGCCGAAGCGCTCTCCAGAGATGCGTCCAGCAGAGGTTCTTTTGCCTGAGAGATTCACCTTGCACAAGGTTTGCTCCTTCGGCGCTGCCTCAAGTGTTGCGGCAGTCTCTCCCTACTGCTCTCATCCGCCATACATAATCGCTATTCGCTTATTCCATACTATATGTATCCTACCACGACCAGGGTGTATTTGGGAATAACTATTTCATCAAAATAACAGAAAAACTGAACGTTTTCTTTATAATTCGCTAAAATGTTTGGTTTTAACCATGATAAGCCCATAAACAAAACCCAGAACCAGAAGGAGTCATCACAATGACGAATATTCCTGTTGCATTTGATCGCACCTGGCTCCCCGCCCTGCAAGATCTGATGCAAAATGACGGTCCGTGGCACAAATGGGAACTGTTCCAGCTTGCCCTTGAAGCCGAAGAAGCCTTGGCGGTCAAAGAATTTGACCAGCTTCAAGCCTTGAAATACCTACCCCATGTGAAGCCCTACCCCCACCAGATCAGCACGGCGGAAAAAGTGTTGAACGAAATGCGCGGCCGGGCCATTCTCGCCGATGAGGTTGGGCTTGGCAAAACGATTGAAGCCGGACTGATCATGAAGGAATACATGGTGAGGGGATTGGCCAAAAAAATCCTCATCCTCGTACCCGCATCGCTCGTCATACAATGGACGAAGGAGTTGAACCAAAAGTTTGGCATCCCGGCCGTCGCCCAGAAAAAAGAGTACATGTGGCGCCAGTACGACGTGGTGGTCGGTTCGATCGACACGGCCAAACGCGACCCGCACCGCCGTCACGTGCTTGACATCGAATACGACATGCTGGTGATCGACGAAGCCCACAAATTAAAAAACAAGCGCACCCGCAACTACCAATTTGCCAAAGAGATCAAGAAAAAATACTGTTTGCTGCTGACGGCAACCCCGATCCAGAACGAAATGGACGAGCTGTACAACTTGATCAATCTGCTCCGTCCGGGGCACCTGGGTCCCACACGCGCGTTTGCCACGAACTATGTGGAAGGGAAGCGGCAGGCAAAGAACAATGAACAGCTCAAGACGGAAATCGGCAAGGTGATGATCCGCAATCGGCGCAGCGACGGCGGGATCGAATTTACCGAACGTCAGGTGAAGTCCATCCCGATTGAACTGTCGAAAGAGGAGTGGGCGCTGTATCAGGGCGTAACCGATTTTGTCCGCCAAACCTACCGTGCCGACGTCGGCGGGATCAACGCGCTTGCCTTGATCACGCTGCAGCGGGAAGTCTGCTCCAGCCGGGAGGCGGCGTTTATGACCCTGTACAACATGCATCAGCGGACGGCGGAAGGGTCAAAGGAACAGGCAGCCATTCTCGAGCTGGTGGAGATGATCAAGCGGATCGGGACCCACTCCAAGGCGGCCAAAACCGTGGAACTGCTGAAGCAAATAGACGACAAGGCGATCATTTTCACCGAGTACCGCGCGACACAAAACTACCTGCAAAAATACCTCGGCGAGCACGGCATCACCTCGGTTCCTTTCCGCGGCGGCTTCAAGCGCAGCAAGAAGGACTGGATGACCGAACTGTTCCAGAATCGCGCACAGGTGTTGGTCGCCACCGAAGCGGGCGGGGAGGGCATCAACCTGCAGTTTTGCAATCAGGTGATCAACTACGACCTGCCGTGGAATCCGATGCGAATCGAACAGCGGATCGGCCGTGTGCACCGGCTGGGCCAGAAGCGTGACGTCCACATTTACAACCTGTCCACCATCGGCACGATCGAGGAACACATCCTTCATTTGCTTTATGAGAAGATCGACTTGTTCGAGATGGTGATCGGTGAACTGGATGAAATCGTCGACCGGCTCGGCCTGCTTTCATCCCTGGAGCAAAACATTATCGATATCATCATGGAATCAGGGTCAGAAAAAGAGATGGCGCTAAAGCTGGACAACATCGGCCAAGCGATCAATTCCGTACGGCACAGCGCCCTTGCAGACAAAGCCAAGAAACTCTCATAACCCCAGATACCGCAAAAGGAGGGGCCTTCCGTGGAACAGCAGCAGATGCGCAGATTTATCGAAACCTATCTGGCAGCTTTTTCCGCCCACATCTGTGAATCGCATCCTGACTATCTGACGGTCAAACTGCCGGAAGCAGTCGACAAGGATATCGGCAATCGGCCTTTTTATTGGTCGTGGATCGAAAAGATGAACATGCCTCCGCAGCCGATGATCCTCACTTTTGCGTTTGATCCGGACCGGATGCCCGAAGGAGTCCGGGCCGAACTGCTTCACTTAGGTGCAGGCCGGCTGCAGCAAATTTTTCGCTCTGCCCAAAAACACGGCCGGTTTGTCTGCATGTACGAACTTGCCCCACCGGTTCGCCAAAGCAGTGCCAAGCGGCGTTCCCTGCCGCTTGTCCCCTGGCTCGGAGTGAATGTGAAAATTTCGTTCATCTGCGACAAAAAGAAAGACTTGCTTCTCTACCTTGGCGTCAATCTCCATCAACCCAAGGTAGTTTTTGACTTTTATCCGTCCGTGAGAAAGCTGGCGCTCTCCCCCTCTATCCCCGATTACTTCTACACGTTGGACCAGCGGTTGACGCTGGAGCAGGCGGCAGAATGGATCAAACAGGCTGTCGACGAAACAATCGAGCGGGAGGATCATCGCTGGGCGGAATTCGCCCGGGAGCGATTGGCACAGGAACTGGATATCCTGGAGGCGTACTACACGCAGCTGACTGACAGTGAGGGTTCGTCTGAAGAGACGGCCAGCGAGAGTTCGTCCCAAAAGACTGACGGTCCTGCAGAAGACCACCCTGGAGTGCCGGGCGTGGAGGAAGCAAGAGAAGAACTGCCGCCCCCTCCCTCCCCTCCCGCAAAGGAACCTGTATCATGGGAGCAGCACCAGTCGACAGGCGGCAGAATCTTGGACTTTTTGCGGATAAATGGCATCCCTGTCACGCCAAAAGAACAGATCGAGCAGACAGAGTGGCGCAAGAGTACGCCGCAGGAGGAGCGTGAGCGGCGGATTGCCGAATTGAAGTGGCAGTATGAACCGAGAATAGAAGTGACCCTGATCAACGCCGGCCTGTTTTACCTGCACAGCGCCCCCTCGTTTGCCGCGGAACCGCAAAATATGTAAAAGATCAACGAGAAAAAATGGACGGCCCTTGACAATAAGCAACAAATCTTTTTTCTGAAAGTGGTTACAATAAAAATGTAACCTTTGTTAAGGGATGGTGTTTGTCCATTGAATGCAAAACTACCGTCTATACTCTTGTTTGTACTGCTGCTGATGATGCTTCCCTCCATGCGCGTACCGGCGATGGAGCAGGACTGGAGCCAACAGTTTCAGCAGCAGGTCCAGCACTGGATTACTGACTTGGCGACCAAAGACAAACAGTTTAGAACGTGGCAGGATGCAAAGACGACCGTCCAATCTCTCGGCGCGGGCAGCCACCAATGGCTGATTACGCTGTCGGCAAAAGGAAAGAACGTGGGATACCTGGTCGTGGCGGAAGCACCCGAGAGCAAAGGCAAGCAAACCAGGTTTGTCTTGCTCGAATACGGACTTGGCGAATTTATCCTGTTCAATGATGCATTTGCCCCTCAAAATATAGCAGCTGAACCGGTTTACGATGGATTTTCCTCTTATTGGCGCGTTGCCCAGCACGGAGGCAACCTGTATGTGAATGCCAAGACGGGAGAAAAGTATCCCGCTTCCCTTACCCCGGATCCATCTGTCATCAACACGCTTTCTGCACAAGAGGTGATCAATCCGGGGCAGCAGCTGACGGCTTCGTCGACCTTGGAAGAGACCGAAACGGATCCGTTTGACGACATCAGCTGGCTCGGGGCCGGTCCGCTCAGAACAGAGGGCGAAGGGGACAGGCCCTGGATGAAATTGATGCAAGCAGGTGCCGCCCCTCCGCACCCGGTCGTCGTCGCAGCATCCCTGTTTCACGATGAGGTGATGGCTCCGTATTCTGTCGGAACGATTCACGTCTGGAGTGACCGGATTGCGTACATCGGCGTCTGGGATGAAGGGCTGAGATTTCTGCCCTATTCCTACGTAAATCGGGTGGGGAAAATCGTGATCGCTCCCAAACAGCAAAAAGGTGTCTCGTAACGGTTCGAGACACCTTTGTTTTTACCCTATGAATGATGGCTGGTAGGAGAGCAGCGTTCATGTACTTCATGAAAAACTTCCTCCGCCGTCAATCCTTCCGCACTGATCACAGGAGCGCCGGCAAACGTTTTGTTTTCCACGCCCATGATGTTTTCATCCAACCCTGTGATGACCACGGCGTCAACCGTTTGCTGCCTGTTCCCTAAATCAACGACATCGTAACCGTTGCTCCGCAGCATTTCCGCAATGTGGCTAAGCGATTGTTCTACTGCAATTCTCGGCAATGCGGACACCCTTTCCTTTGTTATTTACGCCTGAGAAGCCTGATAGACATAGGAATTGCGCCAAACCAGCGAGTTGACCACGCCTCCCGGGGCTCCTCTTTTCGCCGTTTGCGCTCCGCCGCCGGGGTATCCAAGTATTCGACAAGCCTTTTCGTCAGATACTTTAGGTACTCTTGGAATGACATCGCAGATTCCTCCTTGCCGTTAGTCTTTCCGGGAATCCGCCACTTCAGTCATTTTCTCAATAATTTCCTCGACGATGGCACTGACATCCCGCCCCGTCGTCTCAATTTGCAGCGGGGCAAAGTCGTATCGGCCCGCCCGTTCCTTCAGCAGTTTCCGGACCCGCTCCCGCACGTCACCGACCAGGAGCGGCCGATTCGTGAATCCGGACAGCCTGCGGACAATTTCCTCTTCTGCTGCCCGTACATTGACGACCAGGCCGGATTCCATCATTCGCCTTACGTTCTCCATGTTCAGCACGGCCCCGCCTCCGGTGGAGATCACCAGCCCGTTTTGCTTCAGCAGCCGGGCGAGTACGGCCGATTCAAGCTGGCGGAAGAAGGGTTCTCCCTCGTCCCGGAAGATGTCGGGGATGGTCCTGCCGTCAGCCTCTACGATCGCCTCATCCAGGTCGATATGGCGGCGCCCCAGGGCCTGTGCCAGTGCTTTTCCCACTGTCGATTTACCCGTCCCGGTAAACCCGACGAAAATAATGTTGTCCATACTTCAACGCCTCAGTTCCTTACAACGTCAATCCGCACCGTCTTTGCATCGGCATCGTAACGAACCCGGTAATTCATGACCTGTTCAAAAAAGTCAAGCGGGACCATTAGCTGCCCTTTTATCGTCAGTGGCTTTGCGGAAAGCTGATATGTTTGTTCATCACAGGTTACATCCGGCGAATTTTCGCGCAGACGCAATTCCCTTCCGGCTGCTTTCAGCAGCCATTCACCCGGGTGCGGGCCGGCAGACACCTCAAACCCAAGCCTTTTCACAATCTCGGCAAGCGGCAGGTACACCGTCTTGCCGCGCTCCCGCGCCGGTGTGGCCGGATAAAAGATCATGTCATTGATCACCGTATCGACGTAGCGCTCCACCTGCAATGGCAGAAACGGGTCGCGATTTGGCCGCGCTGCATTGGGTACGAAGTACTTTGCCTCCCCGTTTAACGTCTGGCTGAGGGCTTGGTCGAGGTGGGCCGGGCCGATGACTTTTCCCTGGTAATTGCGCTGGACTCGCTTGAGGAACTGGCTGAAGCGCTCGTCTCCAATCTGTTCGCGCAGATGGTGGTACAGCATCGCCCCTTTGGAATACCAGGTCCAGTCAAATTCATTGTAGCTGCTAAACTGCACCAGATGCTTGCTCAGCGCTCCGTCGGGATAATGCCGGGACAGCTTGGACGTCTCAAGCGCGTATTCCGTCAGCAGCTGGTCGGCGGCGGCCTGGCCGTAGCGCTTTTTCAGGTAAAAATACACGCTTGCCTCCACCAGCCCTTCGTCCAGCCAACTGTGAATCGGCTTGAGCGTCGCCACGCTGTTGTACCACCACAGATGGGCGATTTCGTGCGGCAGCCAGTGATCCACCCGCTTTTGGGCAAACAAGTCACGCGAGAAAATCGCCATGTTTGCGTACTCCATCGCGTACACCGTACATCCTCCCGTCTCCGCGATCGCGGCGTGCGGGTAAGGAAGCTCGCCAAATTGCTCGCTGTATGCTGAAAATGCCGTGCCGGCAATCTCCTTCATCTGCTTCAGGCGGCCCGGGTCGGCAGATGCAATATCAACCGTCAATTTCGGGTTGACCTGGACGCTTTCGATCTGGTAGTTCGGGCTGCCGACCAGCGCAAAATTGAGTACGCGGCGGGCTGTGTAGCGCACCTCCTGCCTGCCGTCCGACACCGGTTTGCCCTCTCCTCTGCCCCAGGAAGACACCCAGTGATAGGACCCCGGCGACACAAAGGAAACGTCGTAATCGGCGTATTGATAAAAAAACGGATCGCCGTAGCCGACCGGTTTTGGCGGTTCGTACCACTGGTTTTGCTGATTGAGGGAGCCGAGCATCGGATACCAGTTGGTCAGCGTCCAGATATTCTCCCTCATGCCAAACCGGGTGCAGCCGCGCGGCACCTTTGATCGGAAGGCGATCTGCAGCGTCAGCCTGCTGGCTGCCTCTTCCTTTGGCGGCTTCAGAGTCACAACCGCTCCGCGCCGCTGAAAGGCGGCAGACTTGTCCCCCACCCGCAAGGAAGTGATTGTGATCGGACTCCAGGTATAGTCGTATAGGTACAAGAAAATCTCGGCCGTTTTCGGATTGTCAAATTGCAGCCTCATGCTGCCGGTTATCTCGCTCTCGTCCGGATTCAGCTCCGCCTTGATCTGATAGACCGGATGAAGCTCTTTCACCAACGAGGGAAGCGGCGGGTTGTAGCCAAATGGATCCGCCCCCGTATAACTGGCTGTCTGACGCGGCTTTTGGCTGTCCAGCCAGGCGGCGATCACAGGCCACTTGACCACGATGACCGCGGCGGAGAAGACGACGAAAATGGTAAGGCATATCAATAAGCTCGTCCGTTGAATCGGTTTCATGCAAATCTCCCGTACATCTCTATCTCTCTCGAAATGCTCCCTTTCATTGTAGCAAAGATTTCCGGCAGCGAACGCATTTTCTTCCGCTTTATTTGACAGGAGGACGCGACTTTGGATAGCCAAACGCCTGGCGGTACAGCTTTCTTTCGGCAGTAAAGTCAAACCACTGCTTGTCACTGCCGGGATGATTGGCATGGTAAATCACGCAGCGAAATTGATCTTCTACACACGGGTCAACCCGCATCCCCAGGTTCTGCTCAAGGCGGTCAAACAGCTCTGGCCCGCTTGTTTTTGCTGCCTCCTCTATCGAGTACAGACCCAAATCCCGTGTCAGGTTGCAGGCCAACTCATATCCGATGGAAGGGATTTGCTGAAAAGCCGCCATCGCTTTTACATACCTTGCCCGTTCCTCCGAGACGCCCATAATCCGCATGAGATCTTGCAGATCTTGTTTGTGGATCTCCCGCAATTTTAGTTTGCCCGCTCTCAGAGCAGCGCGTTCCGCTTGTGTTAACGGCAGCTTGGGGCTTTTGTCTTTGTCCAAACATCATCCCACCTAGAAAGGATAGAGGTGACTCGGATGAAACCGGAGTCACCTCGATCGATCAACTTGAAATGGGCTCCAGGCTGACATCGTGCTCCCTGGCCCAGCGGTGCAGCTCTTTTAAAAACAGCAGCGTGTCAGGACTTTCGATGTGAACGCAGAGCGTATCGGCGACCAGTTCAATCGTGCTGCCGTCAACTGTCCGCACTTTCTGTTCCAACACCAGCTGGCTGGTCTGAGCCAGCTGCTCTTCCTTGCTGATCAATACGCTTCCTTCCAATTCGCGAGGCGCCAGCCTTCCTGTCGGCAGGTACGCCCTGTCAGCAAACACTTCCTCCGCGACAGCAAGCCCGTACTCCAAGCCTACATGGACCAGCGAGCTGCCGGACAAGGCGTAGAGGACAAGTTCTTCGTTGATATCCGTGATCGCCCGAACGACCGCTTCGGCCAGCTCCGGCCGCTCCGCTGCTTCGTTGTACAGAGCGCCGTGCAGCTTGACGTGGTGGAGCTTCCCGCCCAGCCCCCGGGTGATTCCGTCAAGCGCGGCCACCTGGTACAACACCAGTTCGTACACTTCTCTTGTCGACAAAGCCATCGAGCGTCGGCCAAATCCCTGCACGTCGGGATAACCCGGATGGGCTCCGACCATCACGTTGTTTCGCAATGCTGCTTCCACCAATGTACAGATGACATGCGGATCGCCGGAGTGAAAGCCACAGGCGATATTTGCCGAGGTAATCCACTTGAGAATGCCCAAGTCTTCCTGCAGTCGATAGCGGCCAAATCCTTCTCCCATATCACAGTTAATATCTAGTCTCATCGATTCACCCTCCGCTTTTTTGACATTCTATGTAAACGCATCCATCCCTTTTCTTTCTGTTCCCTTAAGATATCACAGATTGGCCAAATCTGGAAGAAAAACGCAGAGGGTTGCTCTGGAACAAAAAGCTGCCCAGACAGGCAGCCAGTAATCGTCGGAAGACAGCAGATTTACTTGCTCAGACTCCCGTTTGTCTCCGTCAGAAGCGTTTCGGTTAAAGCCATCAACTGTGTCTTCTCCAGCTCATAATCGAACTCTTTTGCCCTGTCCGGTTTTGCATTGTTGTAAACCGTCGGGATTTCATGCCGGTGCGAACGCTCCACCCTGGTGACAAAATGCAAGCGTTCCATCGTTCTGATCGTCTCATCCAGCGAGTTGGCATCGACGTACATCGCTACGTAGTTTAAGCGCTTGGAGATATAGTGAATGGTGCCAAATTTCCGCAAATTTTTAGCCGCACGCGGGTGCTTCACCCAGACGGCCAATCCCAGTCGTCTTTCCCTCATTGTACTATTGAACCCCTTCCTCAACTGGTAAGATGCATGGCGCGTCACTCGAATATGGCAGGAGCGCGACCGGCGGAAATGGGGCCGGCCAGCGCTGTGATCTGCTTCCAACAGCATCATGACGGATGGTCTGGCAGCTGTCGCGACGAGGACGAGGCAGGCAGCAATGCCGTTACGCCCGCTGCGTGCTGCACCCGCAGCTTCCGCCGCTGCCGCAACCGCTTGCCTTTGCCTCCAGAATGGGATTATTGCTCGGTACTTTGATCTCTGGCGAGACGGCGTCGGCAATCAACCGGCCAACACTGTACAGCAACTCGTCCAGCTTGTTTTCCGCCCGTTTAAAATTTTGGACGGAGTCAAGCATTTCCAGCGAACGCTTCAACTGCCGCACCTCTGCGGACACTTTATTAAAATCGGGGTGGTACTTCCCGAATCGCTGCACTTCTTCAAACTGCATCTTCTTCTGTTCGAACAGATGCAGCAAGCGCTGTGCTTCCTCGTCTTGCTCCATGGCTTGCTTGGCCTGGAGATATGCGGAGACTTCACATGATCTGTTGATCATGTCGGCCAGCTCGTAACTTTGGCTGAGCATCTCCGCCATATCAAGCGGCTCAATCGTCTGGATCATGTGCGACCCCCCTTGTGATATCATGCACATCCTATTTTAACACGAAACCATCGATTTGTAACAGTTTCCCGCGCAAAAAGGAAGTGTTTTCCTGCTCAAATCTGAACGTAGTCCGGAAGCAGCATGCGCACCCGCTGTATGTCATCGAGCCGGAGCCTGCTTTTGCCCGCTCTGGTATCCAGGGTGACATGCCAAAAGCCCAACTGGATCTCCACCTTGACCGGAACACCCTCCTGTTCAGTGCCTTCCGCCAATTGAACGCGAACCGTCAACTGCAGTTCCTCCGCCCGTTTCAACAAATCCCGCAGTGTCTGCGGATGGTAGGATTGGTAATGCTGTGTCCAGATTCGCGGCAGGCGGGACAGCTGCGGCACTCCGTCAGACGGGTCGGGAAAGACGTTTTCCACCTTGTATCCATCCCATGGCAGCGCGATTGGCAAAAGCCCGTTCTGGGTGTCATCGGCGGAAGGCTGGTCTGATGTCGGACGGCTTTCACCTGCTTCCAACGGCTGAAAACCGCGGATAAGGCCCGCCTGCGGCTCATACCCGCACTGGCGCAGCACATCCAACAGCCTCTCTTCCTGCCGTTCATCGATCAGGAAATCAGTCTCGGAGATGATCTCGCCGAGAAATGACTGCATGCTTTGCAGCTCTCGCAGTTCCCGCAGGATTCCCGCATGGGCTGTCCGCACCCGGATGCAGCGTTCCATTTGAATTTGTCTCGCATCCCTCGCCCAATTTTTCACCAGCTGCAAAATCGCATCAGGCAAAGGGTAGGGACAGGCCGACTGCAGAAAGGAGAGAACCTGCACCTCCGACCCTCCGCTTCCCATATAGTATTGAACCTTTGCCGGCTGCAATGTACACTGCACCATCTCGCCTTCAAAGGAAAAGTCGCCCAATCGGCCCAGCTCCCACAAATCGCGCAGCGGAACAGTCGGCGCAGCGACGATCACTCCGGTCGGCTCTACATACCACCCGGCTAATTCGCTTCCTTCCCTGAGCAGCGGATTCCATCGCCAATACAGCTCCCGGTTCTGATCCAGGCCTAACTGGACAAAGCCAAAGCCCAGCAAAGGGTGCAGCCAGGCGGCTTTAAGCAGAGCATCCGCGTCATCCGGCAGGCGGAACCCCTGGCCCCGCAGGCGCTGCAGCAGCTGCGAAACCGATTGCCAGCCGTTTTCCCGGCAGCGCTTCATTTCAAACGAACAAGCTTCCAGCCAAGGCTGATGCGGCAGGTAATAGCGTTCCGCCAGCCGGTAAATGGCCATGAGCCGCTCCGCTGCAGACAGCCCCAGCCACTCGTCCACCTTGGCCTGGTTCAACCTGATCTGCTTTTCGTCTGCTGTCAGCAGCTGCAAGCGGAAGGCCATGTCGAGCAGGACGGCAATCGCGGCAGGATACGGCTGCTTGCGTCCATCGCCGCCGATTTGGTCGATCAGTCCGCCCACGTGGTCATCGCTGAGTGAAACATGACTTGACAGTTTTTGGATAAAGCGTTGGTGGATCGTCTTCCGCTTGGTCAGCGTGGGCTGCTGGTCGCGTACCAGCTGCAGGCAGGCAAACAAATCCAGATGTATTCCCCGCCCCCCTGTAGTATAATAGGAGAGCGTTTGAATGTGATTGCTGCAGTTTAGTTCCTCCATTTTTTCTTGCTGATCGAGCAAGGGGAGACAGGTGCGGCGAATCTCTTCGGGAACAAAGTAGCCCACCTCGCTCCACAGCTTTCGAACCGTTAGAACGATCCCCAGCCTGCGCAGCCGAGTCAAGCCGACAGACAACCTGGCGTGTCTTGCATGTGACAGGCTTTCCCATTGTCGTCTGGTCAAGAAGCCTTTGGCCGCTTCGAGGAGAAACAGTCTCATGACATCGCGTTCCACATCGTGCAAAGCATGCCATACGCGCGTCAAGTAGCGCTCGTCTGCCAGGCGTTCTGCCAGCGTTGCCTCGCAGTTCTCCTGCAAGCGTCGATTTTGTTCCTCGACAATCGCCCGCTGCGTCGAATCAGATAGCATGGACAAGCATGTCGAAAGGTTCATTGGAACACCTCGCATTACGCATCATGTCATGATCTTACATGTCCCGTCCGCTTTTGCCAAGAGCAGGCTTCCAAACGACCTTGATCACGAGGAGGTAACTGGAATGAATATATATCTTTCAATGATACTCGCCGCCGCATTGGCGGTATTCGGAGGGGCATCCGCCATGTCTGAAACCAATCAGCCCCAGCACTCGCAAGGGCAAACCGCAGGAAGCTACCAGCTCGTACAGCCTCCCTACTCCGAAGCTTTGCAGCCTGTCTACAAACAGGTGCGAGAGGCCGGCGGCTACCAGGTGGTTCACGCTGATGAACAAACCTACGTCGTCATCGGATTGGGACAACGCCCAACCGGCGGGTACAGCCTGCAAGTGGACAAGGTAGAGCAGTCCGCTGACGGAACGTGGCAGGTCTACGTCCACGAGTCAAAACCTGCCCCCGGCAGCATGACCACGCAGGTCCTGACCTACCCGACGGTCGTCGTCTCGCTGCAAAAAGCGGACGCCCAGGCGAAAGTCGTCTTTACGTCATAATCCAACCGTGAAAAGCAGAGGAGCTTGTCCTCTGCTTTTTTCGTCGTTTACGGGTTTACGCTGATCTGAAACGTCTGTCTTACTCCATATGATTCATGGTTGTTGTGTGCCAGTTCGATCACGACTTGATGTTTTCCCGGCGGGATCTCGTCAAGCACGTATTCCTTGTCAAAAATTTTCGCTGTTTTTTTGCCGTCCAGATAGAGTACGGCGTGCCCTTCTCCCGCTTTGTTTTCCTTGCCCATGTTGTCGAGGGAGAAGGTAAAGCGCGACACCTCCAGCTTCAGATGCAGGCTGTTTCCCTTCAGCGAGTGCTTGACGGCGAGCGTCGGCCCCTGCTCTTCCTGAATCAGACCGGCGGCGTCCACCGGTACGGCAGAGATGGCTGTCCCGGCGAGGATCAACCCGAGCACCGCTTGTCGTATCAGCTTTTTTCCATACATTTCTAAAGGGCACCCCTTTCCATGTGCATTGTTACACATAGGGTGCCCATTTGGCGGAAAAATATAGGAGACATAACCACAATCTTTTTTAAGCTGACAGGTGATCCACCTCACGCCCTGCTTATTCCCCTGCAACGCCCTTCGTCGAATTCCTCAGCACCACTTTCGGCTCAAACACGACGGATTCGACAGGAGTTCCCTGCTTGCAGCCCTTGCCCCTGCCGATCATCTCCAGCACCGTTTTTGCGGCGATTTTTCCCAATTCACTCTTCGGATGTTCGATGGTCGTCAGTTTCACTTCGGAAACCTCTGCCAAAAATGAATTATCAAAACCGACGACGGATATATCTTCGGGGACATTCATTCCTTTTTGCCTGAGCACATCCAGCAGTTTCATCACCAATTCGTCGTTATAGCAAACGAGGCCTGTCAGCTTTTCATGCGAGGACTCCAGCATCATTTTTAACACTTCCGCGGGTCTCGAGGATTTTTTGTCGGTGTGATAGGTGACAATGTTCTTGGGATTGATGGGGATGCCGTAGACCCGATGGGCTTTGATGAACCCCTTCATCCGTTTGACGCCCTGCATGTCATCCGTCTTAAAGAAACCGGCGATATGGCGATGGCCCAATTTGATGAGATGCTCTGTTTGCAAAAATCCGCCTTTTTCATCGTCAACCACTACACTTACAGGGTCCAGCTCATCATAATAAGCATTGATCATCACGTAGGGGATTCCCAATGCTTCCAAATTCAAATAGTTGCTGATATTCGGATTGGCCGATGCGCTTTTTGTCGCTTCGATAATCGCACCGTTAAAGGGCTGCGAAAGTATCGTTTCCAAGATGCGTTTTTCATGCTCATGATCGTTATTCGTACTGAACAGGCTGACCTGGTAGCCTTCCTTGCTGATTTCCGCTTCCGCGCCCCGAATGATCGAGGGAAAAATATAATCCGAGATATATGTCGTAATGATGGCGATCTTCTTCTGCTGATAGGCGGGAGTATCCGGAAGAATAGCTGAACGGTCCGCGACAAATGTGCCCGCTCCCTGCTCCGTATACAGCCAGCCCTCGCTCACCAGTTCACCGATGGCAATTCGAACGGTATGGCGGCTGACGTCGAACTGTTTCATCAAATCGCTTTCGGAACTGATTTTTTGGTTTGGCGCGAACGTTCCGTCCAATATTTTCGACCGAATCCATCCTTTAACCATACTGTACTTCGTTTCAGCCACAAAACCACACCTCGTAAAAAGAATATATGTTTCGCTTTTATGATCTCCAAATTACATCGTTCATTTTTAGTTCATGTCTGAGTCGATGAAGATTCGTATGTTGGTCGATGATTACACATTCAATGTTCATCATATCAGCAAAATCATACAATTGGTCTTTCGTTACGGACAGGGAAAAAACCGTGTGATGGGCCCCGCCTGCGTAGATCCACGCTTCCGCTGCCATAGTCATGGAAGGAAGCGGCTTCCAAAGCACCTTGGCGACCGGCAGGTTGGGGGTGGCAGCAGTTGGCTGAACCGCTTGTACCTCGTTGATCACAAGCCGAAAACGTCCCCCCAGCTCTACAAGCGACGCGACGATTCCATCTCCGGCCTTGCCGTCGAATACAAGCCTGGCCGGATCTTCCTTTCCGCCAATGCCGAGAGGTCGCACGATCAGTTTGGGCTTCGTGGCTGAAACAGTTGGACATATCTCGAGCATGTGTGAACCGAGGACCATTTCATTGCCCGGTTCGAAATGATACGTGTAATCCTCCATAAAGGAAGTATTTTGATTAGCAGAAATAATCTTTACCAGACGAGTCAAGGCAGCGGTTCTCCAGTCTCCTTCACCCGCAAAGCCGTACCCTTCGGCCATCAGACGCTGGGCAGCCAGTCCCGGCAGCTGCTTCATTCCGTGCAAGTCTTCAAAATTCGTCGTAAATGCCGTGTAGTTTCCCTCTTGCAAAAAGGCCTTCAGCGCCAGTTCCATACGCGCTTGTTCCTTGATGGATTCCTGCAGCGGGCCGGAAGCCAAACATTCCGGCTCCATATCGTACAGCTCTTGGTATTCCGCAAAGAGTTGTGCCACCTGTTCCTCTGCGATGTCCTTCATCTTCTCTGTCAAATCGCCGATACCGTAGTAGTCCACCGTCCAGCCAAAGGTGATGTTCGCTTCAACCTTGTCCCCTTCGGTAACGGCGACATTTCTCATATTGTCGCCAAACCGGGCTACGCGGATTTTCCGGCTTTCGACCACGGCAACGGCCGTTTTCATCCATTCTCCGATTCTCTGCTGGACGTGATCATGGCGCCAGTAGCCTGCAATCACTTTTCGCGGGATGTTTAGCCGCGTGACGGTATAGCCGTACTCGCGGTCACCGTGAGCAGATTGGTTAAGGTTCATAAAATCCATATCAATCGTTTCCCAAGGGATGTCGCGATCGTACTGGGTATGGAGGTGAAGCAGCGGTTTTTGCAAGGACAGCAACCCGGAAATCCACATTTTTCCAGGAGAAAAGGTATGCATCCAGGTGATCAAACCTGCACACGCTTCGTCGGAATTCGCCTCCAGCATGAGTACGCGAATGTCGCTTGCTGTCGTTGCGACGCCTTTGCAGACGATTTCATGCGGAAGCTGCCCCATGCGGTTTAAGGCATCGACAATCGTTCTTGCGTTTGCTTTCACTTCCGACAAGGCGTCTTCTCCGTACAAATGCTGACTGCCTGTCACAAACCAAAATTGATACGGCCCTGCCTGCAGCATGAAATCCCCCCTGTTTGATTCGCAATTTTCCTAATTATACGCCCGCAAAGGTCCGAAGCGATTTCAGCCTTTTCATCACATCGTTGTCCCCGCGGCCAAAATAATCATGCAGCCGTTTGTACTCTTCGTATAGTTTATCATAAACAGCGACATTTTCAGGAATGGGCAGGATCACTTCAGCTTTTACCCTGGCCATAAAGCCTGCGGCTTCCATGATTGTATCGTAACCCCCGGCTTCTTTGCCAGCCGCTACGGCAGCAAACATGGCTGCTCCGAGCGCGGGCGTGTGCTTGGACTCAGCCACCTTGATGGGAAGATTGGTAATATCCGCATATATTTGCAATAACAGTCGGTTTTTTCGTGGGAGTCCGCCGCAGGCATACAACTCATGTACTTCGATTCCGTTCTGCTGAAAAGCCTCCACGATCGTTCTCGTCCCGAACGCGGTGGCCTCGAGCAGGGCGCGGTAAATTTCTTCCGGCTTGGTTTGCAAGGTCATTCCCAGCAGCAGCCCGCCGAGCTCCGTGTCGACCAGGACGGAACGGTTTCCATTCCACCAATCAAGGGCGAGCAGGCCGCTTTCGCCCGGTCTGTATGCGGCAGCTTTCTGTTCCAGGTACTGATGGATCTCCAGTCCCTGATCTTGCACAGCCTGCTGCACATAGGCGGGCATCGCTTCTTCCACATACCACTCAAAAATATCTCCTACTGCCGACTGTCCGGCTTCATAACCGTAATATCCCGGAATAATTCCATCCTCTACCACGCCGCACATCCCTTCTACTTCCTTTTCGACCGTGCCCAGCAGCATGTGACAGATGGAGGTCCCCATCACCATGACCATTTTCCCCGGTTGAACTACCCCCACCGCCGGGACGGCTGCATGGGCGTCTACATTGCCTGCGGCGACTGCAATTCCTTCCGGCAATCCCGTCAGCTGCGCCATTTCCTTCGTCAGCCCGCCCGCCTTGGTTCCAAGCGGGACGACTTCCCCGCGAAGCTTGGTTGCCGTCAGGTTTTCGAGCCGCGGGTCCAGAGCGCGAAAGAACTCCTTGCCGGGGTATCCGTCTTGTTTGTGCCAGATTGCCTTATAACCCGCCGTACAGCTGTTGCGGAGCAGCTTTCCCGTCAGCTGTGAGACGACCCAATCCGCCGCTTCCACAAACTGATCGGTGAGATCATAGATGTCAGGAGCCTCATCCAGTACCTGCCACACTTTTGCGATCATCCATTCAGACGAGATTTTCCCGCCATACCGCGACAAAAAGGCCTCCCCTCTTCGTTTGGCCATTTCATTTATTTTGTTCGCTTTGTGCTGTGCCGCATGATGCTTCCAAAGCTTCACATAACTGTGGGGATGATCCTTGAACTCCTCGCGAAAGCAGAGGGGCTGCAAGCGTTTATCGACCGGCAGTATCGTACACGCCGTAAAGTCAATGCCAATCCCGATGACCAGGTTCGGATCGATTCCCGATTGGCGCAGCACGGCCGGCACTGAATGCTTGATCACCTCGAGGTAATCAGCGGGATGTTGAAGAGCCCACTCATGTCCCAATTCTGTGGCAGAGTGGGGCAAAACCGTATCGATTACGCCGTGCCGATAGGGTGTGACGTGATCAGAGATTTCTTTCCCGTCGGCAAGCGATACCAAAACCGCACGCCCCGATTGGGTCCCGAAGTCGATTCCAATGGCATATCTCGTCATCGCTTATCCCCCTGTTCTCTCTGGCCGTAATAAGCGTGAGCGCCGTGTTTTCGATAAAAATGCTTAGCAAGCAAACGGGAGTTCATCTCCTCCAGCTTTGGATTCAATTGGAAAGAATGATACGCTATCTTTGCGCACTCCTCCAGTACGACGGCATTGTGCACCGCGTCCAGAGGATCCTTGCCCCAATTAAACGGGGCATGGTTATGTACCAGTACACCCGGCATTTCATTCGGATCCAGATTCCTGAATGTTTCCACGATGAGATTTCCCGTTTCACGCTCGTATTCCCCGGCAATTTCCTCATTGCTGATCGGACGCGTGCAGGGAATCGTTCCATGAAAATAGTCGGCATGGGTAGTCCCTAACGCGGGAATGGCTTTGCCTGCCTGGGCCCAGGCCGTCGCCCACGGAGAATGGGTATGTACGATTCCCCCGATATCCGGAAAGTTCTTGTACAGAACGATATGGGTTGCCGTATCAGAGGAGGGTCTCAGACGACCTTCCACGATGTTTCCGTCCAAATCGAGCACGACGAGGTCTTCACGCTTCAATTCATCGTAGGATACCCCGCTCGGCTTGATCACAAGCAGTCCGCCCCCCCTGTTGATACCGCTTACATTTCCCCAAGAAAAAGTGACCAACCCGTACTTCGGAAGCAGCCGGTTCGCCTCCCACACCTGCTCTTTCAAATCCTCCAGCACCGATCATCAACACCTTTCAAAACGGCTTGATTTTTCCTGTTTATTTGTACGTATGAATTTTCTGTATTTTATTATAATTTGTACGTACATTCAAGATTTGACGAACGTGACCCTGCGAGCAAAAAAATAGGCATCCGTGGCCGGGAAGAAAAGACGCACCCAGCTTGAAGCGGCACTCTTCTCCTACCAGCCAGTTCAGCCTTCTCCCGAAAAACAGGGACAAACAAGCAGCATATTAGCTACTTTTATCTTGTACGTACAATTTAATCTATCTCAGGTATTCGCCTGATTCTCGGGTCTGTAAATACATCGCTCTCGTCTGTGCTTCTCGTGGAAAATTCCGAGACGACTGCGCCTTCGCTGCCCGCTTGAAACCAGTGGAGCGTATTCGGGTAAATCGTGTACTGCTCTCCCGGCCGCAGGATGATTTCTTTGAAAACGGTATAAAATGGCTCATCCCCTTGCGGCGGATTGGCAGAACGATTTTTCGTTTTTTCTCCTTCCACATACAGATACACGGTCCCGTACCGACAGCGAAAGGTCTCCTCTTTCCCCTCGTCAAAATCCCTCTTTGGATGCTTGTGTTCAGGGCAGGTTTGATGGGGGAGCAATGCCAGTTCTTTGGCACAGACCAGCTGGGTATTGACATACGTAACCAATTGCAATCCGGTGTCTTCTATTTTACCAAGTCCAAAATCGGCAACCTCTACTGCCTGTTTCTCTGCTTCCGTCAGGACGATATTTGCCCGCTCAAACAAGGCTAATGCCCGTGCCTTTACGTGTTCATATTCTTCCCTCTTCACTGTTCGCGCCTCCTTGCAGTGTAAAAATTTCCACTGCCTTTTTCACATCGTTTTTGATCGCCTCTTTGGCCACTACGGTAAAGTCGTGGTAGAACAGATTGGCTGTCTGGTCGATGTACGCTTTGATCGCGTGGGCGCCCGCCTTTGCCGCATAGCTGTAGTAATTGATCTTTCTCACACCGCAGCGAATCGCCTTGACGTAGTCTTCTCTGCTCAATCCGGAACCGCCGTGCATGACAACCGGCCTTTGAATGTTCCCGTAAATGGATCGAAGCCGTTCAAAATCAAGATTGGGTTCCGTTATGTAAATGCCGTGCACCGTGCCGAATGATGCCGCCAACGCATCGATCCCCGTCCGTTCGACAAAGTCTTTCGCCAATACCGGGTCCGTGTAATAATCCTCGGGTTCATTCAGGGGAATCGCATTCCCTCCCTTCGTTTCCTCCCCGCCAATCCCGGAAGAAGTCAATACTCCCAGCTCCGCTTCCACTGAAACGCCGTGTTGATGCGCGTACTGTACAACTTCTTTTACTGTTCTGACATTCTCCTCGTAACTCATTTGCGAAGCATCGATCATCACAGAGCTGAAGCCGATTTCGATCGCTTGTTTGACGATCTCCAGATGGGATCCGTGATCGAGGTGGACCGCTACGGGAACGCTGGCTTTTTTGGCAAAATCAACGAGTATGGGGCCCATTACCTCCAGCGGGACGATTTCATTATGGACCTCTGCATGCGACAGGATCACGGGCGCTTGCAATTCCTCCGCCGCTTCCATAGCCGCCCGCGCGGATTCCAGGGTAGGTGAATTGAAAGCTCCGACCGCATAATTTCCCGCATCAGCCTTGGTCAACAGTTCACGCAACGTAACTAACATCTCATCCTCTCCTTTAGATGCTTATTTGCTCTTTTTTCGGATATGCCTCATACATCAGGATTAATTCTTCATAGCTTTTAATGCCTGACGTGCTATCCTCTTCCAGCAGCGACGAAGCAGCGGCAGCAGTACCCAGCTTCATCGCGCCGGGAAGGTCGAAGCCCTGCAGGGCGCCGTATAAAACCCCGGAAGCGTACGCATCGCCCGCCCCAACCGAGCCCTTGATGCATTGCTTCTCAATTTGCAAGGAAGGGATGCTGTAAAACTGCCGGCCGTCAAATCCAAAACCGCCTTCAGGAGCATGGATGACCACCCAGTCCCTGACTCCCAATTCCTTCAATCGATAGAGCACCTGTTTGATATCCCGGGTGAGCAAAGCGCCCGCGGAGTTCCTCAAGCTGATGCCCACGCTTTTGCCAGCTTCCAGTTCGTTGACAATACAGTAGTTGGCATACTTCAAGCTTGGCGGCACGACAAGGGCATACCGGTCGCTGTTTTCGCTCACGATATCAATCGATGTCTTGATCCCTGCATCCTGTGCCCGTTTTAACACTTTTGCCATCTTCGTCCCGTACTCGCTGTCTGTTTGATCCAAAGAATCCAATAACAGCAAATAAGCGATGTGTAGGATCTTCGCCTGCAGGTTTGCAACATCGATCGTATCCTCGTCAAATAGAACCGAATTTCCCTTGTATGTAAAAAAGGTGCGGCTGTGGTCAGAACTGTCATCAATCACGTCGGTAAACGGAGTATCCCCCGTCACTTTGACTTGCTTCAGGTCAATATTTCGGTACTGGCCTAATCTCTCTCGCAAAAAACGGCCCTTTTCATCGTCGCCAATCAGGGTGACAACTTCAATCGGCAGGTTGGGGTCGATTTTGGCCAGAGCGATAGAACAATTCGAAACGGCCCCGCCGATCGACCTTTTTATGCTTTGGATGACGGTAAGCTCGGATTTTCCGGGGTATCGATCGATTCTTTTAATTTCATCGACGGCAATCGTCCCCGCCACTGCAATTCCCTCTCTCACTTGGATCACCTACCTCGTTTACGATCATAGCGCAACAGGAAGCCCTTGGGGCTCAACCTCTTTTTCTTTTGATCACATCTGCGTATACCGCCACCATGATGACGATCCCTTTTACGATGTACTGCCAAAATGAGCTTACTCCCATCAAATTTAATCCGTTGCTGAGCACCCCGATAATAAGAGCGCCGATTACCGTCCCGCCGATCCTGCCGTATCCGCCTGTCATGCTCGTTCCGCCCAGTACAACCGCTGCGATCGCATCAAGCTCGGCGCCATTGCCCGCGGTCGGCTGCCCGGAGAACATGCGCGAGGCAAGGACGATCCCCGCTACTGCAGCCATCAATCCGCTAAAGGTGTAGGCGAACAGCTTGATTCTTTTGATGTTGATTCCGGAAAATTTGGCTGCTTCGGCATTCCCGCCGACTGCGTACATGTAGCGGCCCAGCTTCGTCTTGTTCATAATGAGATAACATATGATCAGCAGGATCACCAAATACAGTACGGGTGTTGGCAGTACCCCGCCGATATAGCCGGAACCAATAAAATTAAAAGAATCCGACATCACGCGAATCGGCTTTCCATCGGTCAAGACATAAGCCGCTCCCCTCGCTATGTTCATCGTCGCCAGGGTGACAATAAACGGGGGGATCACGGTAGTGGCTACGACATAGCCATTTAACGCGCCAAACAGGACCCCCACGGCCAGCCCGGCGGCTACTGCCACGAGGACCGGCGCCCCAAACAAGGCGATCAGGCTGCTGGTCACGACGCCTACCACGGCCATGATGGAGCCTACCGAGAGATCAATCCCCCCGAGAATAATGATCATCGTCATCGCCAAGGCCAGGTATAAATTCGTGGAGGTTTGCCGCAGTACATTTAATAGATTATTCGCGGTCAAAAAACTGGAATTGACGATGGAAATGATGATGCACAACACTAAAAACCCGATCAGGATTCCCATGTTATCCCGAACAAATTCTTTTACGCCTCCACCTAATTGCAGCAGGGCGCTGTCCTTTCGTTTCTCCTGTAAAGAAAGTTGAGACATATCAATTACCTCCCGTAGCAAAGTGCATGATCGTTTCTTGACTGAAACGGTCTTTCGGCAGGATGGTTTGGATCCTTCCCTTGTACATAACCGCAACCCGATTGCTCATGTTGATCACTTCCGGCAGGTCAGAAGAAACCATGATAATCGAGACTCCCTCTTTCACCAGTCTGTTCATGATGGAATAGATTTCCGCCTTTGCGCCGACGTCAACGCCTCTCGTCGGCTCATCAAGAATCAAGACTTTCGGTTTCGTTGCCAGCCATCGTGAAATTAAAACCTTCTGCTGATTGCCGCCGCTTAAATTCTTTACTTCCTGATCGGGACTTGGCGTCTTGATCGATAATTCTTGTATGTACTGATTGGTTTCCGTATTTTCATATTTGGAACGAACCCGAAAGAACCTGATAAACTCATGCAAAATCTTGATGGTGATATTGTATTGAACGGATTGGATCAAAAATAATCCTTCCTCTTTGCGATTTTCCGTTACGTAAGCAATTCCGTGTTTGATCGCATCATTCGGATTTTTTATCTTGATTTTTTCCCCGTTGATGAGCACTTCGCCTTGATCAAATGAATCCAGTCCAAAGATGCACTTCATCAACTCTGATCTCCCCGCGCCGACCAACCCGGAAAAACCAAGGATCTCGCCCTTCATCAGTTCAAAGCTTGCCTTTTCCAAAACGCCTTTCCGCGACAGGTTGCGGACCTGCAGGACGCAATCGCCCGGAGGCAGAAACTCTCTGACATAGTAATTGGTCAGCTCCCGGCCTACCATCATGCCGATTAGTTCTTCCTGTGTCGTCTCTTTGGTCTGAACGGTTCCGATATACGTGCCGTCTCTCATGATCGTGATCCTGTCTGTGATCTCAAATAATTCATTCATTCGATGGGAGATGTAGATAATCCCGACACCCTGCGCTTTTAAGCTGCGAATCGTTTGGAACAGGAATTCGACCTCTTTGTCTGTCAAGGAAGAGGTCGGTTCATCCATGACGATGATCTTTGCCCGAAAAGAAACAGCTTTGATGATTTCCACCATTTGCTGCTGGGCGACGTTTAATTGATGGATCAGCATGTTTGCGGACAGGCCAAGATCGAACTCATCCAGAAATTTTTGCGCTTGCCCAACCATCGTTTTTTTATCGATAAAACCTGTTTTAGTGAGTGGCTCCCGGCCGAGGTAAATGTTCTCTGCAATCGACAGGTAAGGGACTAATGAGATTTCTTGATGAATCAAGCTGATTCCGTATTTCTGCGCATCCTTTACGCCATGGATCTGACTCTCCTGGCCCTCGATGAAGATCTTTCCTTCATCGATGCTGTAGATGCCGCCCAATATCTTCATCAGCGTTGACTTGCCCGCGCCGTTTTCGCCAAGAAGCGCGTGAACTTCTCCGCTTTTCAGTTCGAAGTTGGCGCCCTTCAAAGCATACACCCCGGGAAACCGCTTGCTCACACCGGACATTTCCAACAGTTTGTCGCTCATCTATTCCACCTCGATACGTGATCATGGGTGACCCGTCCATGTCTGCTGACCGTCTGTGAACAAACAAGGCAGCCGAGTCACCCACTATGTAATCCCGTCGTTCTACAGGTTATTGCCAGCCATCCGTACCGTATTGCTGAACATTGTCTTGATTGATCAGGAACGTTTCTACCGGCGTTCTTTTTTCAAACGGCTCGCCATTCAGGATCTTGTAGGCCACTTCAACCGACTTCACGCCAATTTGAATGGGTGACTGCGCGCCCGTACCCACCAATGGGCTGCCCTCGGCAATGGCGGCTTTCGCATCTGGAGAGCCGTCGACTCCGTAAATGACGATATCCGTTTTGTTGGCGGCCTTTAGCGCTGCCAGCGCACCCAGGGCAGTCGGATCATTCCCGCCCATAATCGCAATAATGTCGGGGTGTGCCTGC
The DNA here is from genome assembly GCF_000311785.1 of Brevibacillus massiliensis. Lineage (GTDB taxonomy): Bacteria > Bacillota > Bacilli > Brevibacillales > Brevibacillaceae > Brevibacillus_C > Brevibacillus_C massiliensis. Next base: position 50,909 of record NZ_HE978545.1, on the reverse strand, counting down.
AGGATGTCTTCGGTCAGACCGAGGGCCGTTTCCAGATCCCCTTTGGCATCCTGCTGCGCAACCACTTCAAAATTTTTGCCTTCGATCGCTTCCATGAACCCGGCGATTCTGTCGTTGACCGAATTCATCGTCGGACTGTCCAGGACCGCGATCTTTCCGCCGTTGGGAAATCTTTTTACCAGGTCTTCCCCGGCAACCCTGCCGGCATTCTTATTGTCGGAACCGACGTAAGCGGTAACATAATCAAAGTCCTTTACTTCCGTGTCGTAGTTGATGATGGGAATGCCGGCTTCCTTCAGCTTGACCAGGGCAGGTCTGATCCCTTCCCAATCAACCGGATTCAAGAATATGGCATCGATTCCCTGCGCGATCATATCCTCAATCTGGTTGATTTGAAGCGCTACATCCATGGCCGGGTTGGTGGTGATCAGCTTGTCCCCTTTTGCCTCCACTTCCTTGCGTATCGCTTCCTCCAGCACTTGGAAGAAGGGATTGTTTTGCGTCATGGAGGTGTAGCCAAAAACCTTTTGACCGTCAGACTTGTTTCCCGCCGGACTGCTTTCGGCCGAACTGCTTTCCGCTGGACTGCTTTCGGCCGGACCGCTGGCTTGCTGTTGGCTGCTGCATCCGACTGCCGCGAATGTCAGCAGCGCAATCAAGAGGTAAGACATCAATCTTTTCATGTAATTGCCCCCTTTTGTGGAGAAAAAATGGTTTTATAAAA
>NZ_HE978545.1:0-49797 GCF_000311785.1 Brevibacillus massiliensis | reverse complement strand
GATCACATAAGTGATTTTTATATGTCGCCATCCATGCCGCGTTTACATGTTTGAACAATCGCAATTGTCCGCACGCACATGTAAAGCGCTTTCATTTCGCCGTTACATACGCAGTCATCCTCTTGAATAAACAGTGTTTTCTGAATTGAAAAAAATTTTCCGTATTTCTATATTATATATGTACGTATAAGTTTTCAAGAACCTTTTGAAAAATAATGGATCCCAAGACGTCAGATACGCCTCGACATGCATGTTTCCCAGGATAAAAGATTGACCGCTTCGCCCAAGATGTCCGTACGTTTTTTCGCTAAAACAAATACCTCCGCATCCAGTCCCGGTCATGCAACCGCAACGGATATACGGAGGTATTTTATCAATCTTGGCGCGATGATGGACCCGCGGTCCCTATCCGTACAGCATGAAAAAGCTCAGCTCGTGTCCCAGCTGCTTCAGGTAGTTGTACAGCTGCGAGCGGTGGTGAAAGAAGTGCGTGACGATTTCAATCAACCACCTGATCTGCACGGTTCCGTGATCCAGGTAGAACGCCTTCGTCGCTTTGTGCAACAGCTCGTCTTCGTCAAGCGACAGCATGTACTGCCGCAGAGCATCGCAATTCGACCGGAGACGTTGGCACAATTCGAGCGGGGCAGATATGTCCCTGGCGCCGTTCTCGACCGCTTCCACTTCCGGTTGTGTCTTCTCCTGCAGGATCGCCAAATCGGAAGCGGGTATCGCCGCAAGATGATGGACCAGTTCGAGCAGCGTGCGCATGTTTTCCGTCGGACGCCAGTCCCACTCCTCTGGCTTGATGCGCATGATGAGCGCTTGGCTCGTGCGGACGGCCAGCTCCAGCTCGTCCAACAGATGATCGCGAATTTCCATGACACCGTTCATCTCATCAATCCTTCCTTCGTGCGTTTGCCTCAAACTGCATGATTCCATTGTAAGGGTTGGCGCCTGTTGCGGATTGTAAAAATCGGACATCCTGCGGCAAATCCGCGAAAAAGACAAAAACGACCCCTTGCAAGGTCGTTTCGCGGATAGACTGCTCAGTTCCGGTCGTTAAATAAGAACAGAAGAATCACCACTACAATAATGATCCAGAGAAGCTCTTCATTTTCGCCAAAATCAAAAAAGCCCATATGGATCCTCCTTTCCGTCTCGTTACCAGCCTATGCAGGCGTATGGGAGGATGCCATGGTCGATCAAGCCCATTTCGAAAAAATGCGAAGGGCCTTTTCTCCCATCAATGGAGAAAAGGCCCTTCGCTCAGCGATTAATGGCGGGAAGCCGGTTCGGAAATCTGGTTCAGCGCTTCACTGGCTTCGTCTTGATGAACCTGGCGCACAGCCATGTCTGCCAGGGCGACGATGCCCACCAGCTTATTATTTTCGACTACCGGCAGGCGGCGTACCTGGTGTTCCGCCATCAGCTTTGCCGCTTCGTCTACCGTCATGTCAGGCCGGCCGAGCACGATGTCACGAGACATGACCTGCTCGATCGCAGCCGATCCTTCCCGTTTCTCGGCAATGCCGCGAATGACGATGTCCCGGTCGGTGATGATCCCGATCACATTGTGATTTTCGTCTACCACGGGAATGGATCCTACATTCCAGTCGCGCATTTTGCACGCCACTTCGTAGACATTGTCCTTCAGGCTTACGGTTTCTACATCTTTTGTCATAATTTCACGCAAGGTGCGATTTTCCACTTTTGCCATCCCTGTTTCCTCCTTTTTTCATGAACAGTTTGTAGTTTTTCCCGCCCCCTTCGTTCTCATGCACTGTGACAAGTTCCGAAAGAATCCCGTTTACACATTGCGTTAAGGCGGAAAACCTACTATCATAAGAGAGTGAATGATTCCCTACAAACAGGAAGGTTAGTTAAGGAGGAAAACATATGCAGTTGAAAGACACAGGGATTGGCAACAAAGAGCTGATTCTTGCTGAATTAGACGAAATAATGAACGGGCTTGGCTTTATTCGCTGGGCATGGGATTACAATCACGCTACATACGATTATAAAATGGAAGATCGTTCCAACACATACTATCTTCGCGTTCCGGCGAACGTTGTCGAAGGCGGCCTGGAAGATCCGCACACGCTGCTCAGGACGGATGAGCCATTTATCGGCAAGCACCTCTTCCCGCACGGTTTGGACTACGATGCAGAAGTGCCGAAAGCCATTCTCGACTCCGCCAATCGCAAATTGAGCCAACTCAAAGAAAAGTTGTCGAGTTACTAAATATACTCCACATTTGGCAGAGAGGGAGCAGGGATCCTCTCTGTTTTCCGTCAAGGGGGTATCATCTGTTGAAAACGCGCGGTGTCCCGGACTTTTTACTCCTGTTTTTGGCAGCTTTACTGGTGGGATTCGGCATTACCATGGTGATCAGCGCCAGTTCGATTTACGCATACGTCGATTTTAGCATTCTCGGATGCGGCGATCCCTGTAAAGGAGACTCCCTCTACTTTATCAGGAAACAAATCACCTGGGTCTGTATCGGTACAATCGGGATGTTTATCGCCATGAATATCCCCTTTTCGTTCTACAAAAAAAACTTTCTGCTGATCGCCGTCTTGAGTTTTATCTCGCTCGTATTGGTGTATGTACCAGGTATCGGGGATCCAATCAAGGGGGCGCGGTCATGGATAAAACTTGGACCAGCCAGTTTGCAAACCTCTGAATTCGCCAAATTGGGCCTGATTCTCTACTTGGCCGCGATCATTTCCAAAAAGGGAGAGCGCTTTCGCGATTTCAAAACGGGTCTGATGCCGGCACTGGTGGTAACAGGAGTGTTCTTCCTCCTGATCGCCCTGCAGCCCGATCTGGGAACAGCCGCGATTCTTTTGGGGACAGCCGGAATTGTCATGATCTGCGGCGGCGCCAATCTCAAGCAGCTGATCCTGCTGACAGTTCCCCCCGTCGCTCTCTTTTTAACCTGGTACATCTCGGTTAAAAATCACGCCCTTGCGCGGATCCTCTCCTTTACCAATCCGTGGGCCGATCCCAAGGGTGACGGGTGGCAGATCAGCCAGTCGCTCTTCGCCTTTGCCCGCGGCGGGATTACGGGAGCCGGGTACGGGAAAAGCATTCAGAAGTATTTATATTTGCCGGAAGCCCATACCGATTTTATTTTTTCCGTCATCGGCGAAGAGTTCGGATTTATCGGAGCGACGATCTTTTTGCTCGTGTACCTGGCGTTTTTGCTGCGCGGCCTGTACATCTGTCTGAAGTGCAAGGATGCCTTCGCCAGCCTGACGGGGATTGGCGTGGTCGCGATGATCGGCATCCAGGCGCTGATCAACATCGGGGGCGTTACGGCCTCTATTCCGCTGACCGGAGTACCGCTGCCCTTTATCAGCTACGGAGGCTCCTCCCTGTTGGTCTGCTTGCTCGGAACGGGCCTTTTGCTCAGCGTGTCGCGTGAAGTAAACCGGCAAAAGGCCTTGGAGCTGGTTCAAGCCAGGGGCCAAACCTGAAACCCGCCTTTACTGCTGCGGTGCTCCTTTCAACGAAAAAGAGGCTTTCCCGCGAAGGAAGGCCTCTTTTTTCTACTCAAGCTGTTTGGATTCCCTCGACGCGGACGTTGATCTCCCTGACCGGGATCCCGGTAAGCTGCTCAACCAGCTGTTTGACCTGAGCCTGCAGCGCCCGGCAAACCTGGTGAATCTGCAGTCCGTACCGCACGACTACCCGCATGTCAATCGTCGTCTCCCCTTCCTCCAGCTTCACCTGTATGCCCTTGGCCGTATTTTTGCCTCCCACGCGCTTGGAAAATTCTTCGTACAATCCACCTTTGGTCACAATTCCCGGAATATCCTGAGCTGCTACACTGGCAATGACTGCCACCACGTGGTCGGCAACGCGCACTTCTCCCCTGATTCTACCTTCCATGCTTCACACCTCTCCCGGATATAAGTAGGTCAATCCGTACATGCCATGTATGTTGACACGCCGTGTGAAAGCGTGCTCAAATGCGAACTTTTACTTCATTATACCGGGCGAAAGCTTGGGTGTAAAAGAGAAAAAACGGATGATTCGACCGGCAAAAAATGACCAGTATTTTACTCCCATGAATCCTCCTAAAAGAGCGCGGAACGGGACAAAATAACCGCAGAAGCAAGATCAGGAAGGAGATACTTTACATGCGGATGACAAAGCGGATGAAATTTATCCTTCTGACCGTTCTTCTCTCCCTGGTTGCCGTTACATCCGGAATCCAGACTGTGACAGAAGCGTTCAGCAACCAAGTGATCAAGGTGGGCGCGACGGGCAAGGACGTTCGCGAATTGCAATACCGTTTGAAGCATTTGGGTTTTTACCATGGCGCTGTCGACGGCCAGTTCGGTTGGCAGACGTACTGGGCACTGCGCAACTTTCAATACGAATTCGGCCTTGAAGAGGTAGACGGAGTTCTGGGGCCGAAAAGCAAGCTGATGCTTTACAATGCAACCAAGGACTACCGCCCGACTGCCGAGGAATTGGGCGTCGGAACTGCACCTTCAGCCCAGCCTGCTGCGCCGTCGAGTCCGGCTGGCACCACGCACTCGAAGCGCTTCCCGGAAAATGAATTGAGGATCATGGCTCAATGCGTTTACGGGGAGGCGCGCGGGGAACCGTACGAGGGTCAGGTCGCCGTGGCCGCCGTGATCTTAAACCGGGTAAGAAGCCCGCAGTTTCCCAATACGCCGTCCGGTGTCATCTTTGAACCGCTGGCCTTTACTGCAGTAGCCGACGGGCAAATCTGGCTGACCCCGAACGACACCGCGAGAAAAGCTGTACAGGATGCCATCAACGGGTGGGATCCAACTGACGGTGCGCTGTACTATTTCAATCCGGAGACGGCCACCTCGAAGTGGATATGGAGCAGGCCGCAAATCAAGAAAATCGGCAAGCATATCTTCTGCTACTGACAAGCCGGAAACAGCGAATAAAAGGAGGAAGCTGCTGAACAATAGCAATCAGCAGCTTCCTTTTTTATCCTTTTTGTGCCATTTTGATGAAGCGCTCTTCCCGCTCGATGGTCCCGCACACTCCGCACTGTACCAGAAAAGCGTCCCCGCGATAGGGCTGATGAAACGCATCGAGCTCTTCGATGGATAAGTTTTTTACGATCTCGCCCGTTTGCGGATCCATCCGAACCGCTTGCGGAACCTGTTGAATGATGTTGAAGCGCATCCGATTGGATGTGCAGGTCGGACAAAAATACGGTTGTGTCAAGCAAACTCCTCCTTTCCTCCAGCCCGTTTTTGTCTTTCCTATTTTTTCACGTCTTCTGCACGATATGCATTCGTCATATAAATAGAGCAGCCGCAGGACAGACTATGTACCGAGGTGACACGGGTGAACCTGAAACGCTTTTATACCTTGATTGCAGCCAGCCTGCTGCTTGCAGCCGGCTCTCACTATCTGTTACAAAATGAAATCATCAAGTTTGTCATGGCTTCGCTGTCCATCATCATCCTTGCCGCTTGGCTGGGAAAGGCAACGGAGAGTGTAGCCTACTACGCCGGGGACCGAATCGGCGGATTTCTCAGCGCTACATTCGGAAATGCCGCTGAACTGATTATCGCCTTTTTCCTGCTGAAAGAGGGCCTGTTCGATATGGTGAAGGCCTCCATCACCGGCTCAATCATCGGTAATATGCTGCTCGTGCTGGGCCTGAGCGTGCTGTTTGGCGGCTTCAAGTACAAGGAACAAGAGTACAATGGAACGCTTGCCGGACACAACTCCTCCTTGATGGTTCTGTCGGTTATTGGCTTGTTTGTACCAGCTGTGTTCATGGGCGGCTTGGCGGAGGAACAGATCAACCTGCTCAGCGTTGTGATCGCGATCATCCTGATCGTGGCCTACACCCTCTGGTTGTTGTTCTCCATGGTGACGCACAAAGAGTTTCTTGCCGACATTGAGCCAAACGAGCACGAACCGCTCTGGTCGAAAGGCGTCTCCGTCATCATGATGATCGTCGCCACATTCTTTGTCGCCGTCGTCTCGGAATGGCTGGTTCACAGCATCGAATCCGTAGTGGATACATTCGGCTGGTCAGATCTGTTCGTGGGTGCCTTTGTCATCGCAATTATCGGCAACGCTGCCGAACACAGTGCCGCCGTCATACTGGCGATGAAAAACCGGATTGGCGGCGCAGTAGAAATAGCCATCGGCTCCAGTCTGCAAATCGCTCTCTTTGTCGCCCCGACACTCGTTCTCATCAGCCTGCTGCTGGGCACGCCGATGAACATCGTCTTTACCCCATATGAACTGACCGCCATTACCGTAGGGGCTTTCATTGCCATCTCCATCTCGCGCGACGGGGCAACAAACTGGTACGAAGGCGTCCTGCTGTTGGCCGTCTACCTCATACTTGGAACTGCCTTTTACATCACGTAAAATAAGCTTGAATCAAAAGCGAGGGATGAGATCATCCCCCGCTTACTTGTCTTTATTGAACATTTCGTGAAGCAGTGCAAGCTTCCGTTCCAAATCCCCCATGATTTCCCGCCCGGCCTCTTCCTCGATCAGACCCAAGCGAACGGCAAACTCAATTTCACGGGAGAGCCCAAACATTTGCGTGTCCAGTACCTCCTCATAGAGAGGGCACTGCGGCATGGTCAGGTTTTCCATCTGTACGTCAATCAATTTATAGATCTTATTCGCATCATCTCGCAGCAGAGCGAGTGCTTTATTTGCCATGTCCGGAATCCTAACCTGTGTCAAAACCTATCCCTCCGTTTGCCACTATCTATCATACATAGTACGCCATTTACGTCCATTTGAAAAGAGGAGAAGCGCTCTGATTGTGTTTCCAAGGAAAATTTAGCTGATTGAAACTGGGATGAAGGCGTGATTTTCGGGCAGGCGAAGGGCAAAGGCTGCCGCGGGACTGTACTTATCCACCGTGATGAAGTAATGTAAATAAGTGAGCAAAGGAGAGATGGATATGGCTGACGTAATTGTGATTAAAGGGGCCGTTCGCTTTGGGATTACGCTTGACCCCAGCGTTTGGATTTTTGATGATCGAAAGTTCGATCTGCGCACGTATCGGCCAGATGGCGAAGATGCTGACAAAGAGCAATCCGCTTATCTGCAAGGCACAGGAGCACAATGGGACAAGGAACTGCAGGAAGGAGCAACCCCGCCTTCTGAACAGCGAAGCCTGCTTCAGGTGCGGAAAGTACTGGATGGCGACTACGCAATCAAGCTCGAGCCGTTTTTGGAAAATGCCGAACCGCTGCCGGAGGCGACCCTTCTGCGCATCCATCGCGAAAACAAGGAAACCATTACCCTCCCGTTGGAGCGGGCGAAGCGGGCGATTCTCCAGTTTGCCAAGGATGGGAAGCCGATTCGCGAACGCGGACCGGTTCTGTTCTATCTGCCGGAACAGGTAAACGGGGAGCCGATTGACTCCATAACGGCCTTTGAACTGGCGGCGGAGTAAGCTCCACTTTATGAAAAAGCCGCCCGTGCAGAAGCGGGCGGCAACAGGCTCGAGGCAACGTTCGGATCGATTGCTACGCCGTTCTTGTTGCCTGGTCTTGAGTGGAAGCTTCAAATTGGACTAAATTGCGGTCTTGCATCTCAGAGTAGAGTAGCTCGATAAACGCCTGCTCTAATTGGAGTTCTTTAGCCCGTTGATACACTTCCAGCAATAGAGCATCGCTTAGGTACTTCACGTCTTACACCTCCACTCATTTTTTTCATTGTAGCATGTCCGTCCAGGCTCGAACAACCGTTCCGATATCCACAGGTTCTGTGGACATCACTGTTGGTAACCTGTGAATAGCTTGTGTAAAACTGTTACAAAACGAAGAATACCAATGTGGATTTGACTCTGCTTCTTATCCACAGAAACTCGATATTTGTCGAAAAAAAAGGAGCTTTCCCCATAATCTCAGAGGAAAAGCTCCTTTTTTCTGGCAAGCACTGCCTCTATACAATCGGTTTATTCATTACCGTATAACATGAACAGATAAACGCACGATCTCGGTGACGACGACCATTGCGAACACAAAGAAGCCGATCGATCCTGTAACAAACAGCATTTTTCTTAACTTTTTACGCTCATCCATAGCAACACTCCCTCTTTTCATCTATAACCAAAGGTTTCTATTATATTATACGAGATAAAGGCGGAAAAAGTTACATTCGTTATGGTATTTTTTAGGAAACAAATTTCTCCATCAAACGTCAGGTTTCTCTCCGCTCGCCTTTCCTCTGTTCTTTCGCTGAAAATCTTTCGCAGAAAAAAGAGGGATTCGCTTTTATCCGCTGCGCCGCGGCCGTTCCCAGAAGACCTGTATCCAGCTTGGATAGTAGTTGCCGTAATATCCGAACTCACCCGACAGTCCCGTCAGCCATGGAACGGCAGGGCCATTGGGGTACTCCTGAACGTAAAGGGAGCCTTTGTGAGCTTCATGCAGCCGCATAAACAGCAGCTGCCTGCAGTCCGGGGACACCTGCGGATCGTAGTCGGCCGTGCTGTCCGGTCCTACGGTGATCGCCTGCTCCTGACCGTCCCGGCCGCGTATCCAGATGCGCTGTCCCGGCACCAGAACGCCGCCGGATTCTGTCGTGCCCATCTTGAACGATTCCCTCCCCCGGGCAAACACAACAGCGTAAGGCTGCTTGGCTGTCCAGCGTGGCTGGGTATCGACGTAGCCTTTCATTCCGCTGTCCACGATGGCAAATCCGGCGCTGACATCGACGATGAACAAATGCTTGTTGTCCGTCGCTTCCCGCCGCCCGCCTTGAATATAGGCCAACTGTCGGCTGTCGGGCGACCAGGCCAGCCACTGCGGGTATCTCAGTCCGACACCCAACTCCACGATCCAGTTGGGTTTGGTGGTATCCAGCAATTGAATGGCCACCCCGTCCGCCGACATCGATCCGGAACTGACCGTAACGTGGAAGGCCAAATACTTGCCATCCGGCGACCACGTAAGGCCGGAAGCCAGGTATGGGTAGATTCCGACATTCGGATCAACCGGCCCTCCCTCGGCCATCAGACGGGTGCGTTTTCCCGCAAGCGTGACCCGGTCGATCAGCAGCGGTTCAGTTTTGAGCCGCTCCAGCGAGACGGCGAGGCTCTTTCCGTCAGGTGCCCAGGCAAACGCTCCGACCCTGCTCTTGCCAGGCAAAAGCACGCGTGAAGAAATCTGACCGTCGGCGTACACCGTGGCGATCTTTAGATTTCCTTCGGGCAGCTGCCCAGCAGGATCCAGCGTACTGTAAGCGATCATGTTCTGTACGGGCGACCAGGAGGCTTGATCAGACAACGGCTGGGAATCAACCTGCCGGGTGACACTGCCGTCCGCCTTGGCTGCCCACAGATAGGCTGGACCAAATTCCTTGGTTCGCTGCTGGTACAACAGCCACGCCCCATCGTGTGACCAGCCGATGGCGTCTACAGATCCCTTGGTCTGAACCTTGACGGGCTTGGCCTCCGGCTTGCTCCCCTCTACGATCCAAAGCGCATTGCCGGAAACAAGCGCAATGCGGGCCGGGATCGTCACAGGCGAGACCCGCATCGGCAGGGGTGGCGCCGTTTCATCCGAGACTGCCGGCTGTTCCGCCGTCACCTGCAGCGGTTGCAAAATCAGAGTGGCGAGCAGCGATAGTACAACAGTCCCATACTTCAGCATCATCGTTTCCGATCCTCCCATGCTTGTTACTGGAATGAATTCTTCCCTCAGGGTATCCAAAATCCGCTTCGGTATCCCCTGCAGAAGAGCTTCGCTGTTTTTGCCGATGGGAGAAATCTGTCTTGATCTAGGCTGACTGGCCTCTTACTTTTACGTGCAGCTTCCCTTCCAATGTATACAATCCCCAAGCGACCAGCATGCCGATGACCAGGCAGATCGACCAGGGGAGCCACGGCAGATCGAGCTGTACTCCCAGATCGTACATCCAGCCGCCGAAAAAGGTGCCGATGGAGCCGCCAAACGCCAGCGAGTACCCGTTGAACCCGTAGTAGGCGCCGATGTATTCTTTGGGTGCAAACCGCGGGACCATGTCGATCAGAAAAGGCGCAGAGATCATGGTGCCGATCGCAAAAATAAATACGTCGAGCATCATCGCCCAAAGCGAGCCCGCGAAGGAAAGCAAAAACAGCCCCGCTCCCATGACCAGCGCTCCTATGCCGATCAGGGTAAAACGCTGCTGAAAGCCTTCAACCCAATGCAAGATTTTCATTTGAAACAGGATGACGGATACGGCAACCGTAGCAAGCACAACCCCGACGCCAGTCTTGCTGCCCAGCACGTGCTCCGCCATCTGCGGCACAGACAAGAACAACTGCATATTCACATAGTAGAATCCGATCAGGATCCCCGTGTAGCTGAGAAACGAGCCGTCCCGCAAAATATGCCGGAAGCCGGCGCCCATCCCCCCTTTTTTGTTGCCAGCCTGGATTGGCGGCAAATAGAAAAAGGCGACTGTGGCACAGCCGACGTACAGCATTCCGGAAAAGAGCGACAGCCAGAAAAAATCCACTGTTGCGAGCACGGTGCCGATCAGCTGCGAGCCGACGACGCCAACGTTGTTCAGCACGTTCTTGAAGGCGAAGACTTCCTGGCGAATGGACCCGGGTGTCAGGATGACGTACGCTGCGGAGACGGCAGGATCAAACAGGGAGCCGCCCATTCCGGAGAGAAACGCCGCCAAAAAGAACTGCCAGGTCTCCGTGCAAAAAGCAAACATGGTGAAACCGGCGGCCCGCACGATCAATCCCAGCAGCATTGTGGCCTTGTAGCCAAATTTGTCGGCCGCCATCCCGCCGATAAAGGCAAAGCCCTGTTGGGAAAACTGCCGGACGCCAAGCATCAGTCCGGCCATCGCGACCGTCCAGGCAAAGCTTCCGGTCAGATACAGGGTTAAATAGGGGATGAGCGCATAGAAGCCCATGTTCATCAAAAACGATACGGCCAGCAAACATTTGACTGAAACTGGAGTTTGCCGCCAAACTTCTCGATTCATGTAAATCCTGCCCACTTTCAACCGTATTTCAATGAAGCTACCCCCAGCTTACATAAAATTGTATAATTTGAGAAACGAACAATTTCGTTCAGTGTTATCAATCTTTTTCATAAGAGGTAATCATTTGATGGACTTCGAGCAGCTAAAGGCCTTTTATACCCTGGCACAAACGAAAAATTTTACCAAGGCGGCGGAAAGCCTCCACCTCGTACAGTCGACCATTACGATGCGGATCAAGCAGCTGGAAGAGCGGGTGGGAAAACCCCTGTTTATCCGCGACAAAAGGAGTGTGGAAATTACACAGGCGGGACTCGCCCTCCTTCCTTACGCCGAGCGGATCCTGAAGCTGGCCCACGAAGGTTTGAGCGAAGTGGCCGCTCTGCAGCCGTACGAAGATCGCTTTACGATCGGCAGCCTGGACTCGATCTGGACCTTCATGCTGGAACCGATCTTGAAGGAATACCACCTGCGCTATCCAAAGATCGCCATCGGGACCAAAACCGGGCATTCCTCAGACGTCATCGGTTATCTGCTCGACCACATCATCCAGCTGGGGATCGTCTACATTCCGCCGTCCCTGCCCAACTTCGAGGTCATCCCGTTCTACGAGGACGAGATTGTGCTGGTCGGCTCGCCTTCCCATCCGGTGACACAAAAACAGGTTGTCGATGTATCGGAGCTGGCGCAGCTGCCGCTGTTGTACGTCAACTGGGGTCCGCCCTTTCACGAATGGATTCACCAGTCCCTGCCGCCCAGTTACGTGCCCAAGCTGCAGCTTGACAAGCCGCAATTGGCCATCGACTTCGTCAAGGAAGGACTGGGTGTCAGCCTCGTCACCCGTTCGACGGTAAAAGCGGAGCTGGCTGACGGGACGCTCAGGCAAATTACGATCAGCGGCAGCACACCGCCGAAGCGCTCCGTCTACATCGTGCTGCCCCCGGAAAAAAAGCATCGGTCAAGCGTCGAAAAGTGGTTGAACCTGATGCGTGAATTCGGCTACCCCGTTTAGGTCACTCGCGCTCATCGGCTGCGGCGAGCAGGAGGCGCAGCGAGGCGGCAAAGCGCTGATCGTCTTTGCCGGTGCGGGCAGAGGGTCCGCGAGTCCTTCCTCCCCCGCGGCGGTACCTGGCCTGTTCATTTCGCTTTTCCAGCTGAAAAGCGATATTCTCGTGGGAAAAGACTTCGCCGTGGGGCGAGAGGGCCTTTGCCTGTTTGGCCAGGATCAGCGCTGCCAGACCGATATCCTGTGTGACGACGATATCGCCTGGCAGCGTGTCGTTTGTCAGTTTGATGTCGACCGCTTGCGGTTCGGCATCGACGACTGTGTGGTTGGGACCGGTTCGCAGATGGTTGTAACTGGCGTAAGTAAGGCATGTCCAACCGTATTCTTTGCAGACCGTTTCGACGATGGCAAGCGCCGACCTGGGACATGCATCGGCATCAACGAGCACCCGATGAGGCAACGGAATCAACCCCTTCGCTTTTTCTCTACATTGTACCACGCTCTTCTGTGATATGATGTAGAGGACGAGAGAGGAGTGAAGCAGGATTTTGGACCATTTTGTCTTGGATCATCGACTGGGGATTCCCCTTCCCGCCCTGGATCGGGAGTGGGACATGTACTCCACTCAGGAGCGGGCCGACATGCTGCTGAAGTGGGAAGAAATTCGCGCGCGAATTCCTGATCGGATTCTTCAGTTGGAGAGAATCATCAACCAGAAGCAGGAACAGCTGCATGACGAAGAAAATTTCCAGCGTTCATGCGAGCTGATCAAAGAAATCGCGGAATTGGCCAGCGTCATCAACGATTTGAACATCTGGTTTCGGGTTCAGCAGGACTTTGAACCCGGGCAGACTCACCAATAAGTGCACCACAGTGAAAGCCACCCGTCGGCGTCCCCAAGCGCCGCGGGTGGTTTTTGGCAAATTTGGTTGATCGACCAGAACAGGAATGAAATTGTCCCATATACTTCTTATTGAAAGAGAAAAGGATCTGGAAAAAGGAGTGATTGATGAATGTCCCGTTATAAGCGAGCTTTGGCAGGGAGTATCGGAAAATGGTCGATGGTTCATACCAAAGCGGGGGCCTACTTGGGGAGGATTGAAGGCATCCATCGACGGGGAATCACGGTTTTGGTACCGGGCCATTACGCGGCCCAAGGTCCCATCAAGGTCCTGAAAAAAAATATCAGTCTCAAGGCATCAGAGACAGCCGGCGTGCCTTATCCTTACGGTCGTTTGGCGTCCGGGCCATTTGTGCAATGGTTTATTCCTTTCTGGTTCCTTCTCCCGTTCCTGCTTATCCCCTTCATTTAAGCAGAGAGCAGAAATCAGACCCATGCAAAAAGAGCAGTCAGCCTCTCGTTCTGAAGGCTTTCTGCTCTTTTTGCATCCATCAATGGCATTCGCAATCAGCCTGGGCGTCGAAGGAGGAACCTCTTGTCTGCAAGCTTAATTTTCGAATTCGGCGATAATCACTAAAAGAATAAACAGCACTAAGATGATGAGGAAGTTATCGAATTCAAAGAAACCCATTCCTGCTCTCTCCCTTCCATGAAAGATGTAACAGACAATACAAGGTATGATGGAGAGCAGCGAATTTCTTTAGATGCTTATCCCAAATTGACAAAAATGGATGTTTGTCCTCTCAGGAAATGTTTTTCAACAGGTCTTGGATATCCGGATCCTGCATCATTTTCATAATTTTCGAGAAATCGAGCTGATGATCATTCAGCAGTTTGGAGTGTTTTTTCAGCGCTGCCTTTGTCTTTGGATCCTGGAGTCTCTCCATGATTTGCGACAAATCAATCCCTTGCAGCAGTTCAGACAGCTGGTTGGCATGATCGGTACGCGGTTGTTGTCTCTGCGGGGCGCGAGAGGCGCCAGTTCCAGGCCTGACTTGCGGCGGGGCAGGGACTTGCGCTTCCATGACAGGCCTTTTGGACTTCGCTCGCCCCTCCGATCTTTCCTGTCTCTCGGCTCTTTCGCGTTTCCTCCTGTTTTTGGAAAACAGCGACAGGATTGGCTTGTTGCGCTTTTGCATCTGCAGCTTGATTTCATTAATATCGCTTTGGATCAGGCCCAACACCTCGGAAGTCCGCTTCAGCGACGAATCCATGGTCGTCAGTGAGTGGGCAATGTCTCTCAGATTGATGTGTCTAGCGGGCGAATTTCGCTTTTTCCTCTTTTCAGCCACGGCATAACACCTCCCTCGTATATCCAATGTATGTCGAAATACGCTGTGTGGGATAGGCTATACACTAAAATCATTCGGGAAAAAACAAGCAGACAGACCCGCTATGGAGGCTGTCTGCTTTGCAGGATTCATTCGGCAGCTTCCGTCACGCCGCGGCGAAGGACTCGCCTCCCCCAGCCGATCCGGTAAAAGACTCGCTCCAGAAGCGCAAAGATCGAACCGGCCACCCAGTACAAAGCTGTTGCCGCAGGTGCTTTCCACAAAAACAGCAGCAGTACTGGAACCATCCGTTGCCCACAGGTCCCTCCAGGCAATCATGCGGGGCTGTGCCAGCGGTCTGGCCAGAATGAAGCCAGACAGGCAGCTCACAATCCCCGTCAACAGCAAAAGCAGTGCCGGATCAAATGTCCACTCCACCATGCACACCTCCTTTCTCCCTTGCTTGTACCATACATGTTCCATATCGTCGAGACTCGATCAGCTGATGACTATGTAAGCCGCCGACGCTTTACCTCAAAGCGGGCAAAATCTTCCGCGAGCCATGTGTCGGGAAATACGTCTCTGGCCTCGCTGAGCAGCGTCTCAAGGGTAACTTCGGCTTCGGGATCGTCATAGCGCGGGCTGAAATGGGTCAGGATCAACCGTCTGACCTGTGCCTCGCGGGCGATGCCGGCGGCCCCTGCGGCAGTGGAGTGTGCGCTCCTTTTGGCCAGCTCCAGATGCTGCTGTGCGTAGGTAGCTTCGTGGATGAGCACATCCGCTCCCCGCGCCAGCGAAATGAGCGCTTCGCACGGTGCCGTATCGCCGCTAAAGACGATCTTGCGGCCCGGCTGGGCGGGGCCCACAAAATCTTCGCCGCGAAATACGCGTCCATTCGCAAGCCGGATCGTCTCGCCGCGCTTCAAACGCCCGTAAAGCGGCCCGGGCGGAATGCCCGCTGCCTTTGCCAATGTACTACGAAAAGCGCCCGCTGTCGGTTTCTCTGTGAGTGCATAGGCGAATGCAGGAATGCGGTGGGAAACGGCGGCGCAGCTCACTTCAAGCGTATCGTCCTCAAAGACCTTGCCCGCTTCCACCGTCTGGATGGACAGCGGGTACTGCAAGTGAACCGGGCTGACCGACATCACCGCTTCGACGTACTGAGCCAGCCCGGGCGGACCGTACAGCTGTACGGGCGACAGCGCTCCGCCGCGCAGGGATCTGCTGGCCAACAGCCCGATCAGTCCAAACAGGTGGTCGCCGTGCAAATGGGTAAGAAACACCTTCTCCAGCCCGCTCAGCCTGAGCGGGGTGCGCTGCAGCTGGTGCTGGGTCCCCTCGCCGCAGTCAAACAGCCACCATTTGCCTCGTTGGATAAACCAAAGCGCGATGGCGCTCACATTCCGTTTTGTGGTGGGAGCGCCCGAACCGGTTCCCAAAAAGATCACGATCACAAGCACCTTGCCTCCTTCGTACGGTCTCTTTCCTCTAAGGATTCCCAGCCCGGAATGAAAGGAGCTGGGCATTCACCATTTTTTCCGGGCCGCATACCCTATTCTAGACATACGCCTAGGAGGGATTAGCATGAAACGATGGCTTTCACTCGCATTTGCCTTAAGCCTGGGGGTTGTGGCTTTCCTTTCCGGCTGTTCTGGCAGCAGTCCGGAAAAAGTGCGAATCGGCGAAGTAACGCGCTCTCTTTTTTACGCTCCACAATATGTCGCGATCGAAAAAGGATTCTTTAAAGACGCCGGACTGGAAGTGGAGCTGACCACCCTCTGGGGAGGTGACAAGACGATGACTGCGCTCTTGTCCGACGGGGTGGACATCGCTTTGGTCGGTTCCGAAACCAGTATTTACGTACATCAGCAGGGGGCAACCGACCCGGTTGTCAACTTCGCGCAATTGACTCAGACAGACGGAACCTTTCTCGTCTCCCGCAAGCAGATCGCAGGTTTCACCTGGGATCAGGTAAAGGGAAAAGACTACCTGGGGCAGCGTCCCGGCGGGATGCCGCAGATGGTGGGAGAATTCGTCTTGAAGAAAAACGGCATCGATCCGAAACAAGACGTGAACATGCTGCAAAATATCGACTACGCCAACATCCCGGGGGCGTTCGCGTCAGGCACCGGAGACTTCGTCCAGCTGTTCGAGCCGCAAGCCTCCCAGTTTGAACAGGAGGGCGTCGGCCATGTCGTGGCGTCGTTCGGAAAAGAGAGCGGCACAGTGCCGTACACCTCATATATGGCAAAAAAGAGCTATATCGACAAGCACAAGGATGTCATCCAGAAGTTTACCAGCGCCATCTACAAAGCACAGCAATGGGTCGCCGCCCACTCTCCCGAAGAGACAGCACAAGTGATCGCCCCCTACTTCCAGGATGTAAAACCGGAGATCTTAACCAGCTCGGTAAAACGTTACCTCGAGCAGGGTTCTTACGCGACCGACCCGACTCTGGGCGAACAGGCATGGAACAACCTGCAGGATATCATGCAGGAAGCAGGCGTCCTGAAAGAACGTGCCGACTACGCGAAGCTGGTAGACACATCCTTCGCCCAGGCAGCGAAAGAGGGGAAATAACAGATGATTCATCTTTCTTCTACGCCTGCCAAGATCGAACTTTGCCATGTGACCCACCTGTATGTTACGCCAACCAGCGCCTTTATGGCTGTCAAAGGGATCGACTTGCGAGTAGAGGAAGGGGAATTTATCTGTCTTGTCGGTCCGAGCGGTTGCGGAAAAACCACATTGCTCTCTCTGATTGCCGGACTGGAGCGTCCGACCGCGGGAAAAGTGCTCATTGACGGAAAAGAAGTGACAGGAACCACGCGCCGAGTCGGCTACATGCTTCAGCACGATTATCTGTTTTCCTGGCGCAACATCGAAGACAATGTGCTGCTGGGTCTGGAAATACAAGGGATGAAAAACGCAGAAAACATCGAATACGCGCTGTATTTGCTGGAAGAAATGGGGCTCGGCGAATTTCGCAAGGCGTATCCGGGGCAGTTATCCGGCGGGATGCGGCAGCGGGTCGCACTGGTGCGGACACTCGCCTGCCAGCCGGATGTGCTGCTGCTTGACGAACCTTTTTCCGCTCTCGACTACCAGACAAAACTGAAATTGGAAGACCTGATCATCGCCACCCTGCGCAAACACAAAAAGACGGCGATCCTGGTGACGCATGATCTGTCGGAAGCCGTGGCGATGGGGGACCGCTTGTTCGTGCTGGAGCGCAATCCCGGCCGTATCCGCAAAGAAGTGATCGTCCCGGAGCCGATTCGCCAGGCACTTCCTCTCCACGCCCGCAACGAAGTCGGCTTTACCCAGCTGTTCCGTGAAGTCTGGAAAGAGATGGAGGGAGACACGGTTGAAAACAGTTGACACCGAACAAATTTATCGTGACTACGTCAGGTCCCAAACTCGCCAGCGGTGGTTCGTCTTTGGCGCGCAGATCGGTCTCTTCGCCCTTTTTTTGGCCATCTGGGAATGGACCGCGCGGATGGGCTGGATCAACGTTCTGATCTTCAGCTACCCCTCGAAGGTCTGGAGCCTTTTCTGGGAGAAGCTGCTGGACGGCAGCCTGCTGCCCCACATTTTCGCCACTGTCCTGGAGACGATCGTCGGCTTCCTCCTCGGAACCATTTTCGGCACCCTTGTCGCGATCCTGATCTGGTGGTCGCCTTTCCTCTCGCGGGTATTGGACCCGTACCTGGTTATTGCCAACAGCATGCCGAAGGTGGCCCTGGGCCCCCTGTTCATCGTCGGTTTGGGGCCGGGGCTGCTCTCCATCATCGGAATGGCCTGCTCGGTGTCCATCATCATCACGACGCTCGTCGTCTACACGAGCTTTAAAGAAGTGGATCAAAACTATATCAAGGTAGTCAGGACTTTCGGAGCGAGCAAACGGCAAATGTTCAGTTTGGTGATCTTGCCGGCGACCATGCCTACGATCATTTCGACACTGAAGGTGAATGTCGGACTCTCCTGGATCGGGGTGATCGTCGGAGAATTTCTCGTCTCCAAACAGGGTTTGGGCTACCTGATTGTTTACGGATTCCAAGTCTTTAATTTTACCCTGGTCATGGTCAGTCTGGTCGTAGTCGCCGTCGTCGCGACGCTGATGTACCAAGCCGTAGCCTACCTGGAACGGAAGCTGACCAACCAGTTCAAATAAATGGCAGCACCCGAAACGAGCGGCCCTTTCAGGTGCTGTTCGTTTCGCCTTTCGAAAGAGAAAAGCGATTCCCTCTGCCGGAACCGCTTTTTCTCCCCTGTCAAATCCAGGCCTTTATATTCACTTTTCGTATAAACTCCTCCGCGGACTCTTTTACCGAGTTTTCGCTCTCTTCCTCGACTTCATCGGAGATTCCCATCAGGTGTCGAAACAGCATTTCATTGCGCGTAGCCAATGCCCAGTCCAGCAAGGCCTCACGCTGCACCTTCTCCGCTTCCTGCTCCAACAGCTGTTCTTCCAACGCGATGTCTTCTTCCGTGACAGGAAGGTGTTTATCTACTTTAGGAATACGGATAATCCAAGAAAACGCGCTGTCCGGGTTCCGGTCGCGCCCGATGATATAAGCGTATTCTCCGATAGGTAGGGATTGCTCGAAGGAGTCGGCAACGATAATGACGCGTTGTCCAAGCTTGAACATATGCGCCAACCTCCTTTACTCGCCCGCTTGAAGACCGTGAGCCGGTCTGTCTGCCGCAAGCGCTTTACTTATATGATACCTGTAGTCAGCCGTATTGGAAAGAGGAAAATAAGCAAATCTGAACACTCGCTCTGGCCAGAGAGGAGTCGCTTCGTGATTGGCTGCTGTCGGCAGAACGTTCGTTCCATTTTTTTTAACGGATGCTGTATGAAAACGGCCGTTTTTTTGGTACATTAGTAAGTATATTCATCGTGATTTGCAAAAGCGGCAGGCTTACTACACCAATATCCTATCAGCGCCGTTTGTGAAAGTGAAGTCTTGCGGCTGCATGATAGAGCCGGCATACGAAAATCATGCGAAGTTGAGGTGTGAACGAGAGTCAGATGAACACTGGATTTTCGATCTTTATCATTGGATGGACATTTCTTTTAGTCGGCCTGTTTGCGATTGGCGGCTACTTCATGTTCCGCAAGTTTCTCAAGTCGATGCCAAAGCAGGACGGCAAGTCTGAGCTGGATTGGCAGGATTACTACATCGAGCAGACCCGCTCCATGTGGACGGACGAAACCCTCCGCTTTCTAAACGAATTGGTTGAACCGGTGCCGCAGTTGTTTCGCGATGTCGCCCGCCGCTCGATCGCCGCTAAAATCGGGCAAATCGCACTGGAAGAGAAGGCAACCACCATCAGCCCCGAACACGTCATCAAAGGGTACATCGTTGCCACGCCGAAACGGGACCACAAGTGGTTGATCGCTCACCTGCAGGAGAAGCAGATCAATTACGCCCCGTATGAAAAATACTTAAAAGCTTGAGCCCGAAACCAAGGCGCTGCTCGTCAGACGAAGGCAGAGAGCCTTGGTTTTCTAGTGTCCGCTCGCTGACGTGACTATCGTACAATCGAAGAAACCGTAATAGACATAAGATGTTTATGAGAAACCCCACAGGGAATGAAGGGGGGAAATCTGATGAACATCTTGATTATTGCGCCACCTGCATATACTGTCTCCGCCAAAACGGGAGGATCGGTTGAGATTAGCATATACGAAACGGCGAAACGAGTCGCCGAGAGGCATGACGTCACGATCATCAGCCGAAAATCAAAGCACTACCCGAACAGCACCAAAGATGGGAACCTGACGATCAAGCGCATAGAGAGCGAGCCCGGCTACCTGTCGGGTGTCATACAATACATCAAAACCCGCCAATTTGATTGTATCCAGGTAGAAAACCGTCCCCAGTACATTCCTGTTCTGCGCAGCTTTTTTCCCAGACAGACGCTTATTCTCGTGCTGCATTCCCTGACGTTCATGACTACGCTGCCCAAAAAAGAGAGGCGTGACGTAATCAAAAAAGCTACTGTCGTGATCTGCAACAGCCACTTCATCCGAAAGCACTACGCAAAGGAATTTCCCCGTTATTCCAAAAAAATCATCAATATCCACCTTGGGGTAGACTTATCCCGGTTTCGGGCTCCCAACCTGTTAGAAAAGGAGATTGCACTCGCCCGCTATTCTTTGACAAATTCGTACAACATCCTTTATACAGGAAGGATCATTCCCAAAAAAGGAGTTCACGTGCTGGTTGAAGCGACGGGGATTGTAAAGCAAAAAATCCCTTCGGTGCGGCTGATACTCGTTGGTCGATGCAGCAAACCATACAAGCAATTTTTAAAGCAAACGGCCAAAAAGTCAGGGGTCGACATACGCTTCCTGGGAAAGGTAAGCCCCGCTGACATACACCAGATCTACTGGTTGGGAGATTGCTTTGTCTGTCCCACTCAGTTTAAGGAGGCTTTCGGGCTGGTCAATGTGGAGGCGATGGCTAGCGGACTGCCCGTCGTCGCGTCCAAACGGGGAGGCATCCCGGAAATCATCAACCCGCAAAACGGCATCCTCGTCCGCGACTACACAAATCCGCAGGAATTCGCCAAGGCGATCGAAAAGCTGATCTTGACCCCAAGCCTGGCAGACACATTGGCTGCCGAAGCACAGCTGACCGTGCACAACCATTTTGATTGGGCGATGGCTGCGGCCCGTTACGAAGAGATCTATGTGAAGTTCGGAGAGCGGCACCAGAGTGAGCGGCCAACAGCGGCAGAGCTGGAGCCATAAGGATTCTGCAGGAAGGATAAGGCGCAAAACTCCCTGTTGGCGGCAACGGGGAGTTCGTTTTATGTCAGCCGGCGTACTCTTTTGTGCCCCGGAACGCCAGCCATCTATGGATGATCTTCCTCAATCGCCTTTGCCGGTATCGCAGCAGTCGCCGGATAAACTGCCGCTCCTTTTCCCGCAGAAATCCCTTGGGAGCGCACCTGATGGCAGCGTCGATCTCCGAGCGCGACAAGGACTCGATTTTGGCAATCATCGGTTCAAGTCTTTGCGCCGACGACTGAAGCTGCAGCAGCCCTTTGGGTACGTGGTAATGGCGCCACAGCCGTCTCCAGGTGGGTGAGTTCCACTTTCCGTAATATCTCCACTTGTTGGGTGAACCGTAGAGAGTAAGTCCGTGATCGATCAGGTACCAATTGTATTTTTCACCGGAATGCTCCCGGTAGAGGATCAGATTTTTCCCTGTCGAACGGTCAATATTGGCGATCCAAGCGTCGAAGACGACCAGCTGGCTGAGCAGCCCGGTACGGTTTACATACTTTTCCGGATGCCTTTTCACCTCGGGAGCGGCATCCTTCCATCGAATCACTTCCGCAGCCTTTTTCGCCTTGGATACAATTCCCTTGCTTTTTTTCCGTCTGGTCCCCGGACGTCAGCTATCTCCAATGAAGCGACGGGGAAACCGAGCTTTCTGGCAAGTGCGGCGGCAATGAATTCATTGGCAATCATCGGCCCGGAGAAAAACCATTGGCGCTTTGTCGCAAACTTGAAGTATCCTCGCCTGCCGTCCTGGTCCTCCACAATCCAGACAGCCCCCTGTCGCTTCGCTTTCCAGGCCGTCTTCAACGTCCATCTATGTCTAGACATCCATGGCCTCCTCCTCTCCCGCGGTGATGGATTCAAACAAACCGCGATAACGGGCGGCAATTGCCTTCCAACTGTATTTGGCTGCGGCGGCCAGACCGGCTTGGACCCGCTCTTTGGTGTGTTCTTTCTCCGCCCACATATTTTGCACCGCCTTGGCAATGGCGTCCTTATTGACGGCCGGAACGACCTCGGCCACTTCGCTGCTCACGATCTGGGCGAGACCGCCGGAAGTGGTAGAGACAAGCGGAACGCCGCTGGCAAGCGCCTCCAGCGCAACCAGCCCAAACGACTCCCGACGGCTGGGAACGATGACCGCTCCGTAACTGCCGTACAGCCTTCGCACCTCTTCGGGCTGGCGAAAACCCAACCAGCGGATTCTTCCGGCCACCTTCAGACGGGCAGCTTTTTGCTTGAGCTTTCTTTCAAACTTTCCGATCCCCTTGCCGACGATTCCAAGCCTTGTTTTTGGGTTGACCTTGGCCAATTGGGCGACGGCCTCGATCAGCTCGGCGATTCCCTTTGAATACGTCAGCCGCCCTACGAACAAAAGCCGATGCCTTGGCGAACTGCCCGGTTTTTTTCTGACGTGTACACCGTTTTCGATCACAACTGTCTTGCCGTAGCAGAACGGGTAGAGTGTTTGCAGACTCTCCTTTTGCCACTGGCTCGGCACCACGACACAATCGGCGGCGTGAAGCAGCTTTTCCTGCCGCTTGGCTACCAGCCGGCGACGGGGAGTAAGCGATTCCTGAACAACCAGCGAGTGACAGGTATACACGACGGGTATCCCCCATCTCTGCTTGCAGAGCATAGCCGCATCGGCAAATGGCACACTGTGAATATGGATGAGATCCGGTTTTTTCCATCCCTTCCGCCTGGCTAATCCCTGCAGAAAGCTCCCTTGGTAGGACTCTCGGGGTATCCGAACCAGCCGAAGCGACTTTTCACGCACAATGCTTGGCCGCTGCTGCCTTCCCCTCGTAAAAACGGTCATTTCCGCACCGCCTGCCGCGAGTGATTGGGTCAGATTGGTAGCAACCGTCCCGAGCCCGCCGATAATGAAGGGCGCGTATTCGTTCGTCAACACCCATATACGCATCTAATCCACATCCTTCGCGTAGTCCGCAAGATGCTGGAGAAAAGCAGGAATGCGCTGTTCGCCCCTGGCTGCTTCTTCCAATTGTTTCACGATTTTTCTCCTGACACTGCCAGATCTGGTCCGCCGATACTGTTTGATCAGCTTGCATGGCTTATACGGAAATTGCAGCCAGACAGCCAGGAGCTCATAGTCGGCCGGTTTGAGCGGCGTGACAGAGCGATAGCCGTCGAGTATGGCACGGGTGAGCGAAAAGTTCCAATCCGAATTTTTGCCGATGGAACGGACGAAGCGAAAGAGATCGTACACCGGCAAATCGACACGCAGGGTTTCAAAATCGATGATGACGGGTCCTTGTTTGGTAAGGACGAAGTTTTTATAACCGGAGTCCCCGTGGCAAAGCGATCCCGTCTGTCTGGCCTTCTGACAGAGGTCCCGGTAGCTGCTTTTGCGCAGCCGCTCCAGTGCCGACTTGGCCCGTTTGCTCCACTCGCTGCCGTATTTCAGCATAAGCCCCTCCCATTTGGAAAGGGGTTGTTTCGCCTTTGCCCGTTTCACTTCCTTTTCCATTTTATTCCTTTCGTGTGTCAACATCTCCGGCCAGCGTCCGATATAATAAGGGGCTCCCTTGCCCCTCGTCCCCGCAAAACGGCTAAAGCGGTGAAACTGGGCCAATCTTTTCCCGCATTGGTAAAGGTCTGTTTTCGACGTGACACGAGGTTTGCTTCCCGATATCCAAGGGGTCAGGATATACTTGGCTCCTCTGCCCCCCGGCCGGACAAACGCCCGTTTTCCCTTGCTCCTCTTCGGATCCCGCCAACAGATGTAAGCAAAGCCCTTACGCTTGATCTTACGCAAAGTCGAATCGATCCAGCGGAGCTGATCCGTCGGATAAGCCATCCGCTTCAGGCAGTACACATTGCCGCTGGGAGACAGGAGGCGGTACACTCCCGATTTGATCTCCTCCATCTCTTGCGGACGAAGGCCAAACCTTCCGGCAATCTTGAACACGGTCTTCCTGCCCGGCATGCAATCCCCTCTTCTTTCCCCTGATTTTGTTTTCGTAGAAAGGTCTCCTGCACGGGTTGACGGGAGCTCGGCAGCAGCGTATACAGAGGATTTTCCTTATTTTATGGCGGGAGCTCTTTTTGTGAGACAAAGAAGGAGTCCATCCGGGAAAAGAAGGCGTCCGCCCCCGAACGCAAGCCTTGATTTCTCTATGTCCGCCGATGACTATGATGGATGTCCATACAATGGAAGGCGACGATACATAGGATAGAGTAGATTCACTTCTCTATTTCGGACACGTTTTACGGAGGAATTTATCAGGGGGTGGTTGTCGTGCAGCAGAAACCACGTTTACGCCAGAGCAGATGGAAACAGTGGCAAGCCATCCGAAAAATCAAGGCATTAAGGGGACATCAACCACTTACCGGCCTATACTCGCCCATGCTGCTTCACCAATTTCTCGACCGGTTCGACTCCGTCTTTATCAAACCAGAAAAAAAAGTCCCCAAACATCTGATTTTTCTGGTGCAATGGGTGACAAAATCGCATGAACGAAAAGTCATCTACCTTGATGAATCCATAAAGCCTTTGTTGGTCCTGCATGAAGATCAGCAGCTTGCCTTTTCCAGTATCCGCAGTTTTGATTTTTGGCTCGATCTCTATCGCGAGGGAGAACAGTACATCATCCAGCAGGCGATTGAGCGGATAGAATGGGAGGAACGTCCGGTCGATCTGCAAACGATCCTGCAGATAAACCGGCAAGGACATTGGGAGATAACAGGCCAGTTCGCCAGAGTGGCGCAAAAAGGCACAATGGTGACTGATCCAAAGTGGGGGGGAAAAGCCGTTCGGATCGAAGAGTATCTGGATGGCATCGGCATGGAGATGCGGGAACAGAAAGAGATCCGAAAAAAACTCGCTTTTCTTTCCGTGATCGCGGCCAAGGGGCTGGCCGCCACATACCGGAATACGATTTACGCGCTCAATTTTGGGCTGGATCGGGATAAAAAACTTTGGCTGATGGGGCTGAATACGAAACCGGACATCCAAATCCTGCGATCTGTTGACCAAAAAATGTTCCTTCGGGCCAACAGCCTGCAGAAAAAACGCGGCCGGAAGAAGCAAAAAAACTCATTGGACGAAGGGATTTCCGAGCAAAAAGCAGCGGACAAACCAAAAAACAAATAACCGGGAACCGTTTGGCTTACTCGCGCAGACGGTTTTGTTTTTTTAAACGGCGCTGCCCCGTACAAATCCGCATCCAACCAGCGTGGCAAGCGAACTCCTTTCCCGGCGTTACCATAAACTATGTCGAGAATGACTACAAGGGGTGAGTCTGGAAAGTGAAAACTGCATTCATCACCGGCGTCTCCGGACAAGACGGGGCCTACCTTTCCAAATTTCTGTTGGAAAAGGGCTACCGCGTCACCGGGCTGCTCCCGCGCCGCAGTACGACCTCATTGTGGAGATTGGCTTACCTGGGCATAGAAGATGAAATTGAGCTGATCGACGGAGACCTGTTGGATCTTCCGTCGCTCATCAGGACGATCAAACAGGCGCGGCCGGACGAAGTGTACAATCTGGCGGCACAGAGTTTTGTTGGAACGTCGTGGCAGCAGCCAATCACCACCGCGAAAGTCACTGGAATGGGCGTCTTGCACGTACTCGAAGCAATCAGGGCAACTGATCCGGGGATCAAGTTTTACCAAGCTTCTTCAAGCGAAATGTTCGGACTCGTCCAACAGCCGATTCAATCGGAAGAGACCCCCTTTTACCCGCGAAGCCCCTACGGCGTCTCCAAACTGTTCGGACATTGGATGACCAAGAATTACCGGGAAAGCCACCAGCTGTACGCCTGCAGCGGAATTCTGTTCAACCACGAATCCCCGCTGCGCGGACTGGAATTTGTCACGCGCAAGGTGACCGATGCAGTCGCCCGGATCGCAGCGGGACAGAAGCATGAGCTTCGCTTGGGCAATATCGACGCCGTACGGGATTGGGGGTACGCCGGCGACTATGTGGAAGCGATCTGGCTGATGCTGCAGCAAACGGATCCTGACGATTACGTGATTGCCACGGGCCGATCGACGACAGTCAGGGAGATGTGCAAAGTAGCATTTAACCACGCCGGGCTAAACTACGAAGATTACGTCGTCATCGATCCAACGTTGTACCGCCCCGCAGAGGTAGACATCCTCCTGGGCAACCCGGCCAAGGCAAAAGAAAAGCTGGGTTGGGAGGCCAAAACAACTCTCGAGCAGTTGATCGGGATGATGGTGGAAGCAGACATGAAGCGAGTCGGCTGTGAAGTCGCCAACAAGTGCAAAGGAAGCCTGGGATCATGAAACTGGTGCTGTTATGCGGCGGTTCCGGCACAAGATTATGGCCCTTGTCCACCGGGGTGCAGGCCAAGCAGTTTTTGCGGGTGCTGAAGAACAGCCAGGGGGAAGACGAGTCCCTGCTTGAGCGAATGGTGCGCCAGATCGAAGCGGCGGGATTGCTCGATCATTCGTTTATCGCGACGGTACAGCCCCAGGCAGAACTGATCAACACCCAGGTGAAGGGCAGGATCCCGCTGATCGTCGAACCGGAGGGCAGAGACACCTTCCCGTCTGTAGCCTTGTCCTGCGCCTATCTTCGGGACATCGCAGGTGTCAGCCCTGACGAAGTGATCTGCGTCTGCCCGGTCGATCTGTATGTAGACGATACTTTTTTCCAGACCATTCGAAAAGCAGAACAAGCTTTGCATGAGACGGGCTGCGACATGGCCATGATCGGGATACCCCCTGCTTATCCTGCGGAGAAGTACGGTTATATCGTCCCTGAGATTGATACCGACAGCACACGGTCGTTCCGTAAACTGAAGCGCTTTACGGAGAAGCCGAACCGGGAACAGGCTGAACGGCTGATCGCCCGGCAGGCGCTGTGGAACAGCGGTGTCTTTTGCTTTCCCTTGCGCTTTCTGCTGCAGCTGCTGGCAGAACGGGATCTGCCGGTGCGCTACCGGCACATGCGGGAGTCATTCGAACGCCTGCCCAAGATCAGCTTTGATTACGAAGTGGCAGAGTGCATCACGTCTGCTGCGGTCGTGGTTCACGACGGGATGTGGAACGATCTTGGCACGTGGGATACGCTGACAGAGAAGATGGGGAACCCTGTCATGGGAAAAGGCATCCTGAGCGGCGATTCCAAGAACACGTCGATTATCAATTATCTGGATATTCCGGTACTTGTCGTCGGGCTGCCCGATGCGGTGGTCGTCGCATGCGAAAACGGCATCCTGGTCAGTGACAAGGCAAATAGCGGCAGGCTGAAGGATTTTTTGCAGCTGGTCAAGGAATGAAGCAAAAAGTCAACCTGTCATGTGACGGGCTGACTTTTTGCGGTCCATGGAAATGTTGTCTGTTACCAGGGGATGGACAATTCCGGACAGATGCCGGCCAGAGCCTCTTCGATTTCGCTCTTGATCTGAACCAGACCATCCTGTGAGTCGGCTTCTGCCCGCAGGACCAGGCTGGGCTGCGTATTGGACGCTCTGATCAATCCCCAGCCGTACGGAAATACCACCCTTACTCCGTCCACGTCGATTACCTCGTATTTGGACTGAAAGTGCTGCTTGACTTGCCCGATGATCGTCTGTTTCTGCTCCTCCGCACACACCACCCTGGTCTCCGGGGTCGAAGCGTATTCCCGAACCCCTGAAAACAAAGCGGACAGTCTTTGATTGGTCTGTGATAAAATGCGCAGCAGCCTGCCGGCGGCGTAAAGCGCGTCATCATAGCCCAAAAATTCATCCCTGAAGAAGAAGTGCCCGGACATTTCTCCGGTGAACGGAGTATTCAAACTTTTCATCGTTGCCTTGATGTGTGAATGGCCCGTACGATGGAAAACCGGTTTGCCGCCGAGACGAGCGATCTCCTCCACCAGCGCCTGGGAGCACTTCACTTCCACGAGCGCCTGGCAACCGGGATACTTCGGCATGATTTCCCGCCAAAAGAGGATCATCAACTGGTCCCCCCACAAGATGCGGCCCCGGTCATCTACGACCCCCAGCCGGTCTCCGTCACCGTCAAAGGCAAGCCCGACATCCGCTCTCTGCTGTTTCACCAGCTCCACCAGATCGCGGAGGTTTGCAGGATCGGCGGGATCCGGGTGGTGGTGGGGGAAGCTCGGGTCTGACTCGCAGTACAGCTGGATGACCTCACAGCCCCATCGGTCCAGCGCTTTTGGGACAAAGGGCGACGGCGTGCCGTTGCCGCAGTCAACCACCACTTTCAGCCGCCTCGGCCCCAGCCTGATCTTCTCCTGCAGGTCATCCAGGTAAGGCCGTTCGATATCGAGCTTCTCGGGTACCCCTGACTGTGCTTCCGCTCGATCTCCCTTCGAATCCAGGACCTCCCGCATCAATTTGCCCAGGCTGCTAATGGCTTCGCCATAAAGCGTGGTTTTGTCCATCGCCAGTTTAAACCCGTTGTCCTCGCCGGGATTGTGACTGGCAGTCACCATGATCCCGGAGGAGATATCCAGATGATGCAGACTAAAGTAGAACATCGGAGTCGTGACCTCGCCGATGTCGACCACCTGACATCCCGATTGGATAAGCCCTGAGATCAATGCGGCGTGAAGCTGCGGAGAAGACGTTCTGTTGTCTCTGCCGACGATTGCCTTACGTTCCCCCGCCGTTTTGATCCTGCGGCCAAACGCCAGGCCGAGCAGGCGGGCAAAGTCTCGACTGATCTCCCCTTCCGCTTTTCCTCGTATGTCGTACTCCCGAAAGACATGGGAAGGCAGCTTCCCGCCGTCTTGTGCTGGGAATGTCAATGGTTATCAGCCTCCTGTGTCCCTCTGCTCGATGAAAGTGGCGCCGCATGCGGCTTAAACTAATGTATGCACGGGAGAATCAACCGGTTCGAATCCCTGAGACAAATCTGCCGCCCCCGCTCTCCGGAGACGGCAGATATCAAGGCAAATGAACCGTTTTTAAATGCTTCTCGTTCCAATAGTTTTTTTCTCCTTCCCCCGTCACCAATTCAATCATGTTGTTTTCAACCTTTTGCAGGAGGCCAATCTTGCGGGGATGGTCACCTATATCAAAAATGACGAGATTATTTTCTAATTTTTTTAAATTTTCAGTAAATGTACGGGGCAGTGACAGGCTGATTGGCTGAACGGGCAGATGTTGACTGCCGAGCGTGTATGGCGCGGCATTGGCTGTATAGGGCGACAGCCATTTGACATGGTAGAGAGAGATGAACATCGTTTTGTATACAGGTGAATAGAAGACAAAATAATCCGTCAGAATACTGGTGACATAACCGTGCAGCGTCTGGTTCCCCGTCACGAATATCTCGATAAATTTCCCTCTGGCGTGACTCAAAATCTTTCGGTAGGATATGTTGTCAAATGGCTCTTCAGCCATCGGAGCATCGCCGGCTGAAACGGAGAGAATCGAGTCCTGCTCCAGATTCTCTCTTACGTGATGAATCTGCCCCAGGGGAATGTACAAATACTGTCTGCCATTGTAGAGGACGACTATGTCCAGCCCGTAATCGATCAATATTCCTGTCAGCTTGATTTTCCCCGACAGTTCGACGTCAACTTGTTTCGTGAGATATTGATCGAATGGAATCATTTGTTCCCCTCCTTTGCAATAAAGTTCCGATTCTATGAGGGCAAGGGGCAAACGTGTTCGCTTGTTATGCCCTTTGCTTGACCCTCACTTCTTTCATTCCTCGCGAATTGTAGACAGCTTTTACGATCTCCACTCTGGGACGGATTGCTCCCTTGTGTTTTCTGCGGCTCTTCGCCGCCTTTCTATGATATTGCACTGCGGCTTTTTCATGATAGCGGGCTGTCGTTTTTTCACGATATCGCGTTACCGTTTTTCTGATGTAAACTCTGCTGACTTTCCGTGAACGCCGCTGGTACCACTGCCGAACCGATTTCCTCTTCTTATTGCTGTTCTTGTTCTTATTCTCGTTTTTATTCTTGTTCTTGTTCTGTTTGTTTTCATTGCTCCCCTCGTTTTTATTTTCACCGTCCGAATTCTCTTTGCTCTTGTCGACCTCGCTGATATTGCGAATGTGGAACACCAAGACCCTGTAGACTTCTTTATTGTGGACGACTGTGATATAGTCATCGTCTACCTCAGTGAGTACGCCCTCAAGGGACTCCGGACCGCCGCGGTTCACCCTCACCCAGCAATGGAGCATCTCTTTCAACACTTCATGGAAGTTTTTTACATGTTGATAGCTGGGCTTCTCTTCGAAGTCTCCTTTTTCGCACTCCTCGGAAGCGTCGCCAATGCTTTTAATATGACGAATTTGATAGTAGAGCGTACCGTCTTCTTTCGTCTGCAGGGCGATAAAATCGTCTCCAACGTCCAGCAACTTGCCGATTCTGGATTCCGGACCGCCGCGGTCGACCTGAATCATGCCGTATTTAAAGCTTTGCAGCACTTCTTTCAGATCGCTGTTCTCCAGGTATTCCTCAAATAATTCACGGCGGTGCTTGAGCGGCAAAGAAGGTTTGCCGAGGTCCCGGCAGATCGTTTTAATATGTTCCAGACTGTAGTACAGGATATCTCCTTCGGGAGTATCCAGCATCAGGTAATCGTCCGCAACCGAGAGCAATCTGCCGTCTTTTGCCTCTGGCCCTCCCTTGTAGATGCGGAGTGTCTTCCCCACCATCGATTCAAGAAAACTCATATCCTGAACATGCTCCATCTTTTCTATCCCCTTTCGTCCTTACGGTTTATTTATACTGCATCTATATGAGCGGAGAAGTCCTTCGCTCTAGTCGAATTCCCTAGTAAATGTAAAATAGACTTCTATTCATCCGCAGATATCATATAAACCTCCGCTTTCGTTGATAGACTCAAGGCGTTTGTCCCAAGTTGGCACCCAAGCATGTGTTTTCCGCTGTCCCAATTCCGCGAGACGGGAAGGCGCCCGTTTTGTTATGATGAGGAAGGGAAGATTCAGAAAGAACAGGAGCTGAGATGGCTGTGAGAGAAAACCTTGTCTCAATCGATTGGCTGGCCGAACATACAGACGACCCGGACGTCGTGATCGTCGACTGCCGTTTTACCCTGGGGAAGCCGGGGCTGGGTCTCGCCGAGTACCTGCAGGACCATATTCCGGGTGCGCTTTACTTTGACCTGGAACAGGACTTGTCGGCACCGAAAGCGGGCAGCGGTCACGGTGGACGCCACCCGCTGCCGGCCGCGGACGCATTGGTGGAGCTGTTTTCTTCTGCCGGGATCGACCGTGATGTAACCGTCGTGGCATACGACGACCAGGATATGGCGATGGCCGCCCGGCTCTGGTGGCTGCTTCGCTACATGGGCCACCCTCGGGCAGCGGTTTTGAACGGCGGATATGCGGCGTGGCGGAAAGCAGGATTGCCGGTAACCTCTGAGGTAGAAAAGCGAACCCGGCGCACGTTCGTCCCCGATGTCCAGTCACACATGCTGGTTACCGCGGCTGAGGTGGCCTCCCGCAGCGAGCGTACGGCTCTGCTCGACTCCCGCGCAGGTGAACGCTACCGCGGCGAACTGGAGACGATCGACCCGAAGGCAGGACACATCCCGGGGGCGCTTCACTACTTTTATAAGGAAAACCTGTCAGCCGACGGCACCCTGCGGCCGGCCCATGAACTGAAAGAACGCTTTGCTCCGCTGGCCGAGGCGGATGAGTTGATCGTCTACTGTGGATCAGGCGTTACGGCATGCGTCAACCTCCTGGCGCTGAATGAAGCGGGGCGCAGTGACGCGAAGCTGTACCTCGGCAGTTGGAGCGATTGGACGTCTTATCCGGAAAATCCGGTGGCGACGGGAGAAGAGTAAAGCCGGGAAGCTATGTGAAAAGAAAGGGGCTGCCCTTCGGCGGAAATATTCTGCCGATGGTCCAGCCCCTGCCACAATGGAATTGGAAAGATACGACCCACCGCTTGTGTCTGCTGATGCTTCAGGTTTGCCGTGATCTGCTTGCCTCGTCACCCATTTTTCACTGCGATTTTCAAAAAGACAGGGCAGTGATCGCTGCCTGTAATATGGCAATCGATCCCGGCATCCATTAGCGACGAATCCAGCCTCGAAGAGACCAGGAAATAGTCAATTCGCCAGCCGATGTTCCGCTCCCTCACCTTTGGCATGTACGACCACCAGGTGTAGGCATCCCTCTGCTCGGGGTAGAAATACCTAAACGAATCGATAAACCCGGCGTCCAGCAATCGGGTCATCTTCTCCCGCTCCTCTGGGGTGAAGCCTGAGTTGTTTTGATTCGATTTCGGGTTCTTCAGGTCAATCTCCCGGTGGGCCACATTTAAGTCTCCGCATACAATCACGGGTTTTCTGCTGTCCAATTGTTGCAGGTAGCTTCGGAAGCGATCTTCCCACTCCAGTCTGTACTCCAATCTGGACAGGTCACGCTTGGCATTCGGGGTATAGACCGTGACGAGGTAGAAGGAGTCGAACTCGAGCGTGATGATCCGCCCCTCGGGCTCGTAGTCCTCTTCAAGCCCGTACCATGCCGAGAGCGGTTTCAGCTTTGTAATAATCGCTGTTCCGGAATAGCCCTTTTTCTCTGCATAATTCCAAAACTGAAAATATTCACCATCCAAATCCAGGCTGATCTGCCCTTCCTGCAGCTTCGTCTCCTGTATGCAGAATATATCTGCTTCCGTTTCCTTGAAGTAGTCGTAAAACCCTTTATTGACACACGCCCTTAGGCCGTTCACATTCCAGGATACCAGCTTCATGTCTTCTATCTCCTTGCTGTTTCTATCAAATTTTAACCATAGTGTACCACAACTGGATCTACATAGGTTAGTTGCCGGGTGCAGCGTCGAAACTTCGGCGGTTTTTTCTTGTAGTTCTTGACGGAGTATGCTAAAAGTGTGTATACGCCGATTCACGAAGGAGAAGGTTCATGAAGCGCATTGGTTTGTTTCTCTTTCACTTTACTCTGCAAGAAGCACTCTCCTGTCTCTTCCCCGTCTGCATTTTCTTGCTGCTGGGGCTGTCGCAAATTGTCGCCATCCCAGGCCTGCCACGGTATGATCTGCTGTTGATAGCTTGTCTGGCGGTTCAGGTGGTCATGATCAAGACCGGCCTGGAGACGAAGGACGAGCTCAAGGTGATTACGCTCTTTCACTTGATCGGCCTGATGCTGGAGATATTTAAGGTACATATGGGCTCCTGGTCCTATCCGGAAGCGGCCTACAGCAAGGTGTTTGGCGTTCCGCTTTACAGCGGCTTCATGTACGCCAGCGTCGCCAGTTACATCTGCCAGGCCTGGCGCCGGCTGGACTTGGCTGTCGTGCGCTGGCCGAGGAATTGGGCGACGATCCCGCTGGGCGCAATGATCTACCTCAATTTCTTTACGCACCACTTCGTCGCCGATATTCGCTGGTATCTGACAGCGGCCATTTTTCTTCTCTTCTGGCGAACGCGTGTCGGCTTTACCGTCAACCGGGAGCGGTTTTCCATGCCGCTCGTGCTCAGCTTCTTCCTGATCGGATTCTTCATCTGGGTGGCGGAGAACATCGCCACCCTCCTCGGCGCATGGCAGTATCCCAACCAGCGGGACAGCTGGCAGCTTGTTCATGTGAGCAAGATCAGTTCGTGGTTTCTCCTGGTCATCGTCAGTTTTATCATCGTCGCCCAGCTCAAACAGATCAAAACGGCCACACAGCGGCACGTGCCTGACTATCGTTCTAACGCGTGATCGGTTTGGACCCGATCCTGAATTTGCTTCCGATCCAGCCCGCAATCAGACTGGCGACAGTCACGACCAGAAAGGCGCCAAAAAACGATTGGTTGACAAAGCCTGTCGAGCCGGCCACCAGCGGACTGATAATCGATCCAATGGACAGCACAGCCGCGTAGATGCTGAAAGCCGTCCCGTAAATATGCGGAGGCGCATGGTATGCGAGCAAAGTCGTCATCGCCGGGAAGAGCACACCCGTACAGGCGCCGATGATAAACATCGTCAGGTATAGCGAGACAGGCGCCGCCACCGCTATCGTGTACATCATCAGCCCGAGGACAAACAGGGCTGCGACGATCCTTCCGAGCGGCGACGTGCGGGTTAACCAAAATTGGCTCAAAATCGCCAGCGAGCCAAGTCCCATCACGCTGAACAGGATGCCGGAGACGGTCGATTCCAGATGCTGCCGCTGCAGCAGCAGGGGAATCTCGTACATAAACGTGCCCTGGGCGTACATCACGGCAAACCCGGCGACGTAGGCCGGATAAATCGAGAACGTGGCGACCATCGTGCGAAAGGGGGAAATCGCTGCCCCCTTGGATCGATTATCTGCCGGGCGAAGGGCCGATTTGTTCGGGAGGCTGCTCAAGGTGACAAAGCTGGCCAGCATCATGATCACGCCAAAAATGAAAAAGGCCTGGGCGTAACCGAATTTGGCCGCCAAAAGCCCGCCGATCGCCGGCGAAACGATAGCCGCCGCGGTCAAGACCATCCCCTTTTTGACCATGAATACTCCCTGCTCTTCATTGTTTCGCGCCAACTGCCCCAGGAGCGCCGAGCACGCAGGGGTGACAAACGCCATCGTAAACCCGAAGATGAGGCGAAGCAGCATCAGCGTATCAGGTGTGTCCACCAGTCCGTGGCCGATCAACAGCCATCCGGCGATAAACAGTCCCGCGCAGATAAACAGCTTTTTGCTGTAGCGGTCGAGAAACGGCCCTGCGACCAGGTGGCCGAATAAATTGCTGATGGAATAAGCGCCAAGCAAGATGCCAATCACCATCGAAGTAGCGCCGATCGTCCGTGCGTAAGGGGCCAGCAGCGGCATCTGAGCGTGCATGTCAAACGAAGCCAAAAACAAAATGACGAACAAGACCCAAATATACCTGCGTCTCATAACTCTCCCTCCTCGTCCTATGTATATGTGCCTGGCCAGGGAAAAAGGATTTCCTGAAGGGGAAATCCTTTTCTGATCATCCGGACGCCAGTTGTCATATGATGAACCGTCAAGAATCAAGATGAATTGGCGAGGAAATACCCGCGCCTGCCAAAAAGCCATGAAAAAGGAGAGACTGCCTGCATGTTGAAATCCCAGATCTGCAAGCAAGAAGATTTTGAGACAGCCTGGTTTCGGC
Source organism: Brevibacillus massiliensis (assembly GCF_000311785.1). Classification (GTDB taxonomy): domain Bacteria; phylum Bacillota; class Bacilli; order Brevibacillales; family Brevibacillaceae; genus Brevibacillus_C; species Brevibacillus_C massiliensis. The sequence continues at coordinate 14,792 of NZ_HE978545.1, read as the reverse complement.
AAGCCTGCGACAAATGTAAAGAACCTTTTCGCTACCACCGAAAGCTGTGGGAATTTTGCTACATTTACCAAGGGCTTTTGGAACGCGGCGTCCTTTCGCCGGGAAAATGCGGGTTGGGCTTCGGGGTGGGGACCGAGCCGCTCGTACCCTTGTTTGCCTCACACGGCTGCCACATTACCGCTACGGATCTCGATTATGACAGCGCTCTTGCACGGGGATGGGTGCAGACCAACCAGCATTTTAGCAGCATGGCCAAAATAAACGAAAAAGGCATATGCGACCCGGAACAATTCCAGCGCTTGGTCCGGTTTCAAACGCTGAATATGAATTCGATTGGTCCCGAGTACCACAATCAATACGACTTCACCTGGTCGTCCTGTTCTTTCGAGCATTGCGGTTCGATCGAACTGGGCAAGCAATTTACCGTCAACCAGATGGATTGCTTAAAACCGGGCGGCATTGCCATTCATACAACCGAATTTAACCTGTCATCCAACGACGGTACGCTTGACAGCGGCCCTACCGTGATTTTCCGCCTGCAGGATATCGAATGGATGGTGCAGACGCTAAGGCAGATGGGGCATTCCATCGACATCGATTATTCCGTCGGCATGAGCGAGCTTGAATCGTATGTGGATGTTCCCCCGTATCTGAGCGATACACACATGCGTTTGCAACTGGGGCAATACATTTCTACCTCGATTGGACTCATTATAAAAAAAGCGGAATGACACAACAAAAGGACTCCCTCAAGAAGCGAAGCTGCGGGAGCCTCCTGTCGGGCAGGCTGGGCCGCTATGTTCTTGTCAGCAATAAATCGAGATGGATCACCGGGCTGATACTGGCGAGATCTTCTGCGCAGGTCGGAACCGTAATTCCGTCCCTTTGCAGAATGTGAAAGTGAAAGCCGCGTTCCGCAAAACGCTGAAGAATGGGCAGCGGCTCATACCCCTTCCAGATACTTGGCAGGTATTCCAAAAAAACGACCATCGGTCCATTATGGTCAATCACTTCACACAGACTATGCATGATCAGCGGTTCGGAGCCGTCGATATCGATTTTGATCACATCCGCTTTCAGGCTTGGCAAGTAGTCGGTAAGCAAGCCCTGGGGAACGATCGTTCTTGTGATTGCGTTTATGTCCTCCAGACCGTGAAAAAAAATGCTGGTGCCCGCCTCGCCGGTGGTTAGCATTTCTGTTTCTCCGCGTTGATTGGACACCATGACCTTATTCAGTTTTACGCGATCATACAAACCGTTAAACGCGACGCTCTTCAGCAGGTTCTTATGATGAAATGGATTGGGCTCAAAGGCGTGAACAAACCCTCCGGGACCTACCAGGATGCCAGCCAATAAAGTAAAATAACCGTGATGGGCGCCAATATCCAGGACGGTCATTCCCGGTTTGACTACTGACAAAAAAGTGGCGGTAACCCAATCTTCCCAAGAACCTTGCATCAAAATCGCCAAATTGACTGGATCGCGAGTGTCCAGGAACATGGCCGGCCCGTGAACTAAATTGGTCAGCACCGTATGTTCCCCCAAGTAGTAATTCATTCGGTCCACACTCTTCCCCTCCCGGACATTCATTCTATCCTCTCAAAGCTGTCCCATGAACAATTGCGGAATCCGCACAAAACAACCCCCGCTGTCGTATTTGCATAAGCGCACCTCAACATGGTGTTCGTCCTGGGACAAGTAAAGCAAATCCCGAATTGCACCAGATTGTCTCACTATTTTCCTCAGCAACACTTTTTGACCGTAATTGGAGGTTATATCCAAAACAAAATGCCTTGGTTCCGACATCTCGATGACCATATCAAACCGGTAGACCTGGCGGTGCAAAGAAATATAGGGTCCATAAAAAAGATAGCCGGAAGCATAAGCGGGAAACCAACCGTTTTGGTCGAATTCGGATGCCCTTATAAAAGGGGAATGGTAATAGCCGCCAATACTGACCGGAGGATTGTATTGAAGCGTTTCTTCATCATCTTCGACTGTCGGATTGGCATCCGCTATTTTTTCCAAGGAAATGACAGCAATCCCGTTCGAATTGGGAAACGGACTATCGTAATACGTCTCCTCCAGAGTTTTTTCCTCACACTGCATCCACAGCTGCTTTGGAACCTCTGCACCGACCTCTGCATCCATTTTTTTGAAAAAGGCCGTTTTGATCGCTGCATGCGGAATACCGTATTTTTTCACCACGAGACCCAGGTATTTGCTGCTAAATTGAATTTGCCAGCCGGCATCAATCAACCTCCCAAACGGAACGGTTATCAGCGCCCGCCCTCCCGGTTGAAGCAGCTCATAGATTTTCAGAATCGCTTTTAACGGCGCTTCCCTGCCACCTGGCTGGGTCTCTCCGTACTCCATCTGTCCCACGTGTTCTACCGTAGAGATGGATACGATCCCATCGTACTTGACATCGAAATCCATCAAATCGACATTCATCACGCCATGGCCCTGCTCAAATTTGTCAAGAACGTCGATTTTGCCTATATCGGAATATGGAGCCAATAGAGGCATGTAATGGGACAATACGTTGCCAACCTCAAGAATTCGTTTATTCGTCCCCATTTCTCTTAAAAAGTCAATGGCAATTGGCACTTCGATAGCCCTCTCGGATCTGTTGTTGTATGGAATGGTGTTATATGCGAGCGGTTTATTGTGATATAAGAATACAGGCTGGCTTTCGTACCCCATGATTCCCATCTCGTTCACCCTCTTTCTAGACTGCCACTGCGCTACAGCAGTATATGTTTGAGCAGCAGTTGAGGTATAGACAAATGGTCGAGATTCGGGACCGGCAGGGAAAACTTCACCTATTCTTTGCTTCATTTGATCATAACGCCTAATCCACCTTATTTTTCCACCATATACTAATGAAAGATCGGCAAAGAGGAGATGTTGATTCAGATGACATATACTGGTATTTATTGGATGGGGCCGGTTTATGATAGAGGCGGGTACGGGAATGTCTCGCGAAATTATTTAAAAGCGATAGAATCGATCGGAATCCCTGTTTACATCCACTCTTATGGAGAAGAGCATCACGAAATCGGCGAAGATACCAGGCGTTGGCTGCAAAACCTGTCAACGAATCAACTCGGAGATCGGGTTGTATTGGTTCGTCACAATTTGGCAGAGGTGTTTGGCGTCCCCCTTGCTGTCCCTCATCTAGCAAAAAATATCGGGATCACCCTGTTTGAAACGGATCGCCTGCCGGGTAAGTGGGCGGCATATTCAAATCTGATGGATGAGGTCTGGGTCCCTTCCCGGTTTAATTACCACACGTTCACCCGCAGCGGCGTCGAACCCTCAAAGCTGCGTATCGTTCCCTACCCGATCGATGTCACGAAATACTATCCGGGCAGACCGTTTCGAAAATACGCTCTTCCCCACCCGCTACGGTCATTCACCTTTTTATACGTATCAGGTTTTGACTACCGCAAGGGCTATGATTTACTGCTGAAAGCCTTCTGCGAAGAATTTTCTCCCCATGAAGACGTCTCTTTGATCGTCAAAGTGTATACGTACCCAGCGCAGAACAAAGATGAGATCCTCTCTGAACTTCGCTCCTACATTCCCAATGAGCGTTTCCAAACGCAAATCGCCATCATGACAGATCCGATCAGCGAGCATGACTTAATCGACTTGTACCAGAGCTGTGATGTATACGTGTCCACCGATCGAGCAAGCGGCTGGGGAATGCCCGTTATGGAGGCGATGGCCCTGGGGAAACCGGCAATCGCTTTGAACTGGGGAGGTTCGACGGAATTCATGAACAATACCAACAGCTTTCTCATCGAGACGGAAGGAGTGCTCGTGCCCGTCGATGAGAAGCTGCAAAAAGCAAGACCCGACCATTACCGCAACCACCGTTGGCCCGATGTAAAGGTGGAGAAAGTTCGAAAGGCATTGCGCGAGGCATATGAGAATAAGCCCAAACGGGAGCAACTTGCCAAAAAGGCGGCGTTGGATATCCATCTCAACTATTCCCCTGCTTCCGTTGGAGCCATCATCAAAAGGTTGTTAAGTGAATAGAGCTGTCGACAAACATCATCGGGATAGGCGGTGAAGTGCGTGAACATTGCGATTGATATGTCGTTTGTGAAGGCCCCTTCTTATCAGGGAGGAATTGGACGGTATTCCCGGAGCCTGCTTAGGAACATCACACTCCAAGGAACTGACCATTCCTTTTCTTTTTTCTACCCCGAACCAAGCGACAGCCCGGTTCAACTACGGGAGCAGCTGCAGCGATTCCTCTCGCAAAACCAAATCGAGTTGTTTCATATTCAGAGTCCGTTTGAAATTACCAGTTCTGCCTTGTTGATGCGCAAAGAATGGTTTGGCAAAACCAGAGTTGCCGTTACGATTTACGATTTCATCCCGTTTCTGTTCCCCCATGTTTATTTAAGCCATCCGTTTTTCCAAAATTTCCACCAAACCGTTTTGCATTTTGTGAAATCGGCAGATGTAATTTTCGCGATATCGGAGACGACCAAGCGTGATGCTGTTCGTCTCTTCAGAATCGATTCCGGTAAAATCCATGTCATTTTGGCGGGTTTGGATGACTCATTCAAGTGGAGGCCCGATCCGAACCGGTCCGAACTATTAATCCGGTACGGCATTACAAAACCGTATATTCTGAGCTCCGGCGGCGCTGATTTTCGTAAAAATATCCCCCGATTGATCGAGGGGTTTGCCCGTGCAAACAAGGCGCTGCACTCTGCCTACCAATTGGTTTTATCCTGCAATGTCAGCACCGGGGACAGGCAAAAGTTGCGATCCGCCGCCGAGCAGGCGGGAGTGGCCGGTGATGTGGTGATCGCCGGTCATGTGCCAGAGGCCGACCTGGTCCGATTGTACAACGGTGCCTCCCTCTTCGCCTTTCCTTCTCTCTACGAAGGTTTCGGTTTGCCGATCCTGGAGGCGATGGCATGCGGCGTTCCAGTTCTTGCCTCGGACAATTCATCACTCGCGGAGATATTCGCCAATGCCGCCTACCTCGTCAATCCGGAAAGCATTGATGAAATAGCAGCCGGCATACACGCAATGCTGACAGACCCCGCCTTGCGGAATGCATATCGCGAGAAGGGCCTTTTACACTCCAATAAATTCCAATGGAAGGAGGTCGCCTCCAAGGTTTTGAATATCTATCGGCTCGTTGCCAGAAAGCGGATAGCCATCTTTTCCCCTGTACCGCCCATCCAGTCCGGAGTTGCCGATTTGCAGGAGAGAATATTGCCGGATCTCGCACAGTATTACGATTGCGACATCTTTATCGACGACGGCTACACGCCCAGTCTCTCCATTAGCCCGGGCAGTGTCCAGGTGTACAATCACCGCTCCTTCCCCGAGCTTGCCAGTCGATACAATGCCATTATCTATCAAATGGGAAACCACACCTACCACCAGTATATGGTGCCGTACCTGAGGTCCCATAGCGGGATTGTAATCATGCACGAGGCGAATGTACACGGAATGAGCATCATGTCGACACTGGGCAGACAAGATGTCCAAACCTATTATCAAGTGCTGAGTGAAAATTTCGGAAGCCGCGCGCAAGAAATCCTGACCGGTGTGCTGAGCGGCAGCATCCCCAATCCCCATGAACGGTTTATGATCAACAAATATTATGTGGCGGGAGCGAGGCACGTCGTTGTTCACAATCAGTACACATACGACATTTTCGTAAAAGAGGGCGTACCGAATGTAACGATCTCACGGCTTCCCGTCAGCCTGCAGGCACATTCTTCCCAGCGCCAGGACAGCCGGTTTGTATTTGCCAGTTTTGGTTTTCTCGGGCCGCAGAAACACATCGACAAGGTGATTCGCTGTTTGAAAAAGCTTGTTGACTCCGGCTGCAGCAATGTGTACTACCATGTCATCGGACTATGTGAGCCAGGTTATCTGTCACAGCTTGTTTCTCTGGTGCAGACGCTGCAGCTCGAATCTCGCGTAACCTTTTTCGGCTATGTGCCAAACGAAGAACGCCATCGGCATATCAGCGGCACGGATGTTGCCGTTAACATTCGCTACCCAACCTGCGGCGAGTCTTCGGCCTCTTTGCTCGATACGTTGTCACATGGAATCCCAACAATCGTATCCGACATCGGTTCATTTCGCGAATTTCCAGACGAAGTGGTCAAAAAAATCCCCGCCGGCCCAGATGACGAGCAGGCGCTGTTCGAGTCGATGCTTCTGCTTTACCGAGACAGAAACCTGCGAACCAGGATGTCTCAATGCGCGAAAGAGTACATCGACCGGCACCATTCGATCAATCATTACGTTCAACATTTGCGTCGCTTGATTGAAGGCGGCTAACGCCATCGAAGCGAAAGAACACCTGCCCCGTCCCCTCCATAAGATGAGGAACAGGAGGTGCTCGCCTTGAAGCAGGACCGTACATCTGTCATGTGGGAAGGTCCACAGTTTTCGACCCACAGCTACGCGAAGGCAAACCGGAATATTTGCAAATACCTGCTTGCATTCAGAAACATCGACCTTTTTATCAGGCCTCACCAGGATGGTTTCCCCAATGTCGACGGACCGGAATGGTTCGACTTGCACAAACGGACGGCAGCCGCCAACCAGAGGGCTGACATCAGCGTATGTCATCAATGGCCGCCCAACTGGAACGTGACCAGCAGCACGTACAGTATTTGCATGCAGCCTTGGGAATTTGGCGCTCTCCCCAAGCAGTGGTATATTCCGATGAAGCATTGGACGGATCAGGTCTGGGTGTACAGCAAGTACAATAAGGAGTGTTACGTCCGCTGCGGCATACCGGAACAGAAAATTAAAGTGATTCCCCTCGGGGTAGACGAAACAGTCTACCGTGACGATGTCGAGCCGCTGAAGATCCCCGACGACTCTTCTTTTCGTTTTTTGTTTGTCGGCGGAACCATATTGAGAAAAGGGATCGATATCCTGCTTCAGGCGTATCTGAGCGAATTCTCTCCCGCCGACGACGTTTGCCTGGTGATCAAGGATCTAGGCAGCCATTCTTTTTATAAGGGAAGCGCGATTGACAAGGAAATTGTCAAGCTGGCAGCTGATCCGCGTTACGCCCGCATCCTGTACCTTTCCGCCTATTTCTCCGAGCAGGAACTCGCCGGTCTGTATAAAGCATGTGACGTGTTGGTGCACCCGTACCGCGGTGAAGGATTCGGCCTGCCCATTCTGGAGGCGATGGCCTGCGGTACACCTGCGATCGTCCCCGACCTCGGGGCCTGCCGGGATTTCTGCGACCACAGTACGTCATTTCTGCTTAAGAGCGAAGAAGAGATGATCAAACCGGAAATGGCCGTTGGCCTTGATACTGTCACCGATCCTTGGTGGCTGAAAATCGATCAGGCGGAACTTCAAATTCTGATGCGCAGCGTATACGAAAATCGGCACGCAGTCGAACTGCGCGGACAAAACTCCAGTAAAAAAGTCAGGTCAACGTTCACCTGGAAGCAAACTGCCCGTGTCGTAGCTGAGACATTGCAGCAGCTGGAGCCGAAAAAGCAAAACCCGAAAGCAAGCCATGTCGAGATTATTCATGCAGAACTGCAATCCGGCATTCAGCTGTATTCGCAAAATCGCTTTGCAGAGGCCTTGCAGTGTTTTCAGGCCATCCTGTCGATCTATCCCCAAACCGCAGCGGCCCGGTATTTTGCCGCCCTCGTATGCCTCAAGCAAAATGATCCAAAGACCGCCCGCGAACAGTTGTCCGCTGTAGCCGAAGCGATGGCGAGTGAGCCCGAATCGTTTCAGGCCGAGATATGGAGCTGGCTGGGCGTTTGCTATTCGCAGGAAGAGGAATTTGATCTGGCAGTCAACGCCTTTCAAAAATCTTTGAGATTGAATCCGGCCCTGCGGTCGAGAGAAATCTTGGCGCTAAAAAAAGCTTTGCAGCAGGCGGAACATCGATTAGCGAACACGTATCGAGAATTAGGCGAATGTTACTTTGCAATCCAGAGCGATCTCAACGCGGAAGAGATGCTGCAAAGGGCACTTGCCTGCGGAAGCGACCCCGCAATCGTGCTTCCGACATTGGAGCAGGTACGCAAACGCATAGATGCCGTTACATCCACCGTTGCTTCCGTGACACAGCCGACATTGCCAGCCGCTCCGCCCGGCCAATCGCAACCGATCATGTGGCTTGAGGCACCATTGCATCCCCCTGTCGATGCAGGTGATGTGATTAAGGAACGAAGAAATCGCTGGAGTCCCTATTTTACCGGTGGGGATCGCGTGCTGGCAATCGAGTGGCGGAATCAAACCGATGCCGAGAAGCCGGCACAGTTCAAAGAGAGATGCGACGGACTGCTACTGTTTCTGAAGGAGAAAGAGACGTATGCAGCAGATTGGAATCAACTGGTAAACACTGCACTACAATGGGTAAAAGAGACGGGCAAAATCATCATCGTGGCCGAACATCACGTCGATGCCGATACGCTGTCCATCCAGGACAGCTTGGCTGTCGCAATGCACTCGGCAGCTTGGCAGATAAGAGAGTTAAACACATTAGAGGACAGGAATGCCTTATATCTCGTTGCCCAAAAAGTACCGTACGAACTGCTTTGGCAGTGTCCCCTGTTCGACCAATCCGGGTTTGCGGAAGAGCAAAGAAAATTTCTCGAAGGCATACGTCCCTATCCTCTCCGCGTTCAGGTGCACCCCATAGGCGTATCAGAGCCGGCGGAGTCCTTCCCGACTGAGTGGGGCACGTACGTAAAAGCACTCAAAAAGCAGCGGATTCTTACACCGCTCATTCATTATCAAGCGCTGCCCGTCTTTGGCTTTGCGTTTCCCGCGGCTCCTATATCTATCGCCAGAGCCATGTTTGAGACGGATTCGCTGCATGAGAACTGTGTAGAGGTCTTAAATGAAATGACCGAGATTTGGGTCCCGTCCGAATTTAACCGAGAGACGTTTGCACGAGCAGGCGTGAGGCCTGAGCGCATTCACATCATCCCTGGGACAGTGGATGAAGACATTTTTAACCCGGCTGCGGCCAGAGCGATTCCTCAGGCTGCTGCTCGCGGCTTTCGCTTCTTGTCCGTATTTGACTGGAGCGTCCGCAAGGGTTGGGACATCTTGCTCCGCGCCTATTTTGAAGAATTTACCCAGGACGACGACGTATCGCTGATCATCAAGGTGACGAAACTGAACCACCCAAAGGCCGATCCTACCGGTAAAATCAGGGAATTAGTAAAAAAACTCGGAATTCGCCAACGTCCGCATATCGAAATCATCGAAGCGAGTCTGTCTGAAGAACAAATGGCCGGGTTGTACGCAGCAGCCGATTGCTTTGTCTTGCCATCCCGCGGTGAGGGGTGGGGTCGGCCTTATATGGAAGCGATGGCCATGGAGCTGCCGACAATCGGGACGAGATGGAGCGGACAGCTGTCGTTCATGAATGACCGCAACAGCTATCTGATCGATATCGAGGGCCTGGTTCCTGTCGATACGTCCGAGATGCCCCCCCACTTTTCGGGACATCGCTGGGCCGAGCCAAGCGTTGATCACCTCAAAAGCTTGATGAGGCATGTGTACAGTCACCGAGATGAGGCCAGATTGAAGGGCCGAACGGCGAGACAAGATGTCTTTCCCCGCTTCTCAAAGCGGACGATCGGCAGGCAAATTTTTCAACGAATTGCTGATTTAGTAACACATTACTACAACTGACGCGAAAAAATCCGCTCCTGTCGGCAGCGGATTTTTTCTATTGTTCAGTTTGTTGCTGCAGGTAACGGCGAAGGAATTGACGAAACTCCGCGTGCAGGGAATCCCGTTTCAGGGCATACTCTACTGTCGCCTGCAAAAATCCCAATTTGTCACCGACGTCGTACAACCGTCCTTGGCATTGAAATGCGTACAATGAGCGGTCCTTCAGCAACTCCTGCAGCGCGTCTGTCAGTTGGATTTCTCCCGCCGCGCCCTGTGGTATTCGTTCCAGAATGGGAAAAATATCGGGCTCCAGAATATAGCGGCCGATGATAGCCAGGTTGGACGGAGGTGCATGACTGGGCTTTTCAACCAGCCCGTTTACGGCATACAGGCTGCTTGTGATCGGCCTGGCATCGATAATCCCAAACTTTTCGGTCTCCGGCCAGCTCACTGGTTTCACGCCGATAATCGAGCCCCGGCACTCTTGATAAACGTCGATTAACTGCTGCAAACAAGGGGGATTGTCGTCGATGATAACGTCACCCAACAAGACAGCGAACGGTTCCTCGCCAATGAACTTTCTTGCACACCAGACGGCATGGCCCAATCCGAGGGTCTGCTTTTGCCTGACATAGTGAATATCCGCCAGCTCGGACACCTGTTCCACGAGCTTGAGCAACTCGCGCTTGTTTTGCTCCCGCAATGTCTGTTCCAATTCGAAGTGGTGGTCAAAGTGATCTTCAATCGAGCGCTTGGTTCGGCCTGTGACGATAATAATGTCTTCGATACCGGACGCGACCGCCTCTTCAACGATGTATTGGATGGTCGGTTTATCCACGATCGGCAGCATTTCCTTCGGCATCGCCTTGGTTGCGGGAAGAAAACGGGTGCCAAGGCCGGCTGCCGGAATAATCGCTTTTTTGACTTTCATGGGCCGATACTCTCCTGCAGTATTCCGTTGTTTCATTTTTGTCTGATCAACTCTTCCAGCACATACAGGTTATGCTGCAGATCTTCATCGTTTGGTCGGTACGTAAGAGCAGTTTTCGTATGTTGGTACGATAGCTCGTAATCACCCAGGCGGTAATAGCATATGGAGAGGTAGATATGCGGCAGCCAGGTCCGGCAGGATTCAAACGTCGTCAGCTGCTGCCTTTCGGGTACGGGCAGATCAAGGGCCAATTTGCACCAGAAGACCGCTTGTCGATCTTTTTTCTGATCCATCATCCTCAGAGCAATCCGGCAGCAAAACTCGGGCCGCGGAATGTCGTATTGAAACGATTTGAGCAAATACTCCCACTCCCTCTCCCGATCCCCCAGCTGGTTGTAACATTCAGCCAGATGATTGCAAGCCAGAACCTTGTAATCCGAATCGATATTCTCCACTTCCATAAACCTCAGAAAATACTCTTTTGCCTGCTCAAACCTTTGATTATGGTACAGCTCCATCGCATAATTCAAGAGATCTTGCGGGGTCAGCTCTTTTCCGTCCCGCAATTGCTTTTCAAAGATTTTCAGGTTTCGGTCGGTGAATCGATGCATTTGTTTATGGGTTACCACAATATCTGTTTCGATCACGCGCCCGCTGACGATCAGGTCTTCGTGAACAACGCCGCGCCATTGAAATTGCTTCTCACGCTTTACCAACCTGGTGCGTTTTACTTTAAACGTTACATTGCCCTGGTCGTCAAAGGCGTAATCATACTCCATGGTGACAGCGTCTGCCGCAGGATCAAGCTGTCTTTTCAGACGGCTCAGCTTTTCGCGATCTGCCGGCAGCAATACATCATCCGCGTCCAGCCACATAATATAATCCTTCGTCGCCTTCGCAAAAGAGAAGTTGCGGGCAGCCGAAAAGTCATCGATCCAGTTGAAGTCGTAAATTTTTTTTGTATATCGGCTCGCGATTTCTTTCGTCCGGTCGGTGGAGCCCGTATCGACAATTACGATCTCGTCTACAAGATCTTTCACTGTCTCCAGGCATCTCGCCAAAGTCTCCTGTTCATTTTTCACAATCATGCAAAGACTGATCGATACCATAACCATCCTCCTAAAAACTGCGGCGACCAAAGCTTGCAGCCGCCTTTTGTCGGCCAGATATCATATGATTTTTCCGCGGGAACCGTGCTCCTGGCATCCGATGAATAAACAGCGAAAAGACGCCCGGGAGCGCCTCTACGGCCACTTTATTTTTCGGCGGCGGTTAAGGAGAGCGGGGCAAATCGTCACAACTGATTGGATCCGCACATAAAATAGGAAGAAACGCACAGCGGGAAAACCTGTATCCACCTGTAAGAAGTGTATTTTACAAAAAATGGAGGTTTCTGCATGACAGACATAGCGAACGATCCGGAACTGGTGATAAAAATCAAAGAGGCTGTGGAAAGAGTACTGAACAACCCCCTAGCGGACATCAATATGCTGGAAGAAGAACTTACCCGTGTTATCCTGGAACATCAAAAATCCCGGCCGCAACCGTAGTTTCTGGCTAAGAGACGATTTCTGCCTAATCGCAAACAGCCGACACAAGTCGGCTGTTTGCCACACGCTTCCGGCCTTTGGCTAAAAATTTTCCTTTCTGCCATTATCATCGATCACTTCACCGTCGAAGTGAACGGGACCGTCTATCACGGCAACGATCGTTCCAGGATCCACAAAGCTGGCAATCCTGACGAAAACAACTGTCAATGTATACTGCAGCCTGGAATGCGCAACCCCCGTTTCCACATGGTCAAAACTGGTCGTATTATCGCTTGGGGCACTGGAGACGAAGCCTGTATCGCGCGTACTGAATACGATCGGACCGACGATCCCGCCGCGGCGAATCCGAAATTCCAGGACCGGTTGATCGCCATCGGATCTCCGCCATCCCACCGTTGCTGTCAGACGAATCCGGTCATCCGGTTTGATTTCGCGCAGGATGAATGACGCGAGTTCAAATTCAGTCGGTTGTGCACCAGGCGGGGGTACAACCAGTGAGATAGGCGGAAAGGTTCCAGTCTGGCTACTCGGCTCATCGAAATTGAAGTTGACAAGCTCTCGTTGTCGTTTCATGATCTATCCCCCTTTCTCTATGTGGAGTTATCGTCTATAACGGATCCTTCGAAGTGAATCGGGCCGATGATCTGAGCAGGAGTTGTTCCTGGCCCGGCTCCAGGCGCATTAACCAATACAACTGACAACGTATATTGGACGGAATGGCTGATCCCACCCTCGGTATACAGAAATTTGGTCGTAATTTCACGAAAATCCTCAATCGGGAAGCCGGAATCACGTGCGCTGGATACGAGCACACCAGTTGTGCCGCCGCGGCGAATCCGAAATTCTAATTCCGCCTCGTTGGAAAACGGCCCTGATACCGCGACGACCCTCCAGCCGACCGTCGCAGCTAATCGAACCCGATCATGCGGGCGAACCAGATTCAGGTTGACAGTCGCCAACGGGATTTCCGTCGGCAATGCTCCAGCGGCGGGAAGAGTTAGCGGAATGGGAGTTATGCTGCCGCTGAAGCTGTCCGGTTGATCAAAATCGTAATAGACGAGCAATCGCTCACGACTCATTCGTATCATCTCCTTCCCTTTAACGTGGATTGTCGTCGATCACGGAACCTTCGAAATGAACAGGACCGATGATCTGAACGGGAACGTTACCTGCCGGTGAAAGGGACTGTATCAGGCGAACAGTTAATACGTACGTTTGGATGGAAGAACTAAGCCCTTTCTCCGCATGGTCGAATGTGGTTGTAAAATCAAAAGTGGTCCCATCGGTCGCACCCGTATCGCGGTTGCTGAAGACCACCGGTCCATTGATCCCCCCGCGGCGAATGCGAAATTCCACGACTGGGTTTCCGAAGAATCCCCTCCAGCCGACCGTTGACGCCAGCTCTACGCGGTCATGGGGCCGAATTCTCCTCAGAGTGATCTCAGCCAGTTGCATTTCTGCAGGATTCGGGCCAGCTACCAAAGAAACGGGGCCAAAGGTGCCTGGCTGGCTGCTCGGTTGAGTGAATGCATAGTAGACGAGTAATCGCTCACGAGCCATATTTCCCCTCCTTTCCTCTTGTTTCATCATATTCTTGGCTGTCCATCCTGACACGCCATATGCCCTTGACCACAGTTGGGATAAAATCCAATTTTACGAAAGGTTTTGCTTCCCAACCGACCGCAGCCGCCAGTTCCACCCTGTTATCCATCCTGATTTTGTGCAGAGTAATGGAAGCCAGTGGAATTTCTACTAAAAAAAATCTCATCCCGACCTGCAGGATGAGATTGTAGGGCTATCCATCAATCTAAACTCATGTGTCGTTTTCATCAATGACGGAACCGCCGAAATATACAGCCTGAACACTCGGCGTTACAGCTATCGTGATTGTAATCCCAACCGTGATGCCGAGGACCGAAATGGAGATGGTATTCGCACCGACAGTAAGCGCGGAAAGCAGGTTAGACAGAATAATCGGGGCAGCTGCTGTGGCGGTCAGGAAGTAGGTGTGTTCGTGTATATTCGAATGGGAGCTGGATGATGATGCGGGAATGACTGGCACATTTGTATCCGTCGTTATAAAGGTAGTTGTCGCTGTGGAAACTTGGGCCGCAGTTACACTGGCACCAGGTGCGGTGCCGGCAGCGAGACTGGCAGACAATCCTCCCGTCCTGAAATCCGTCGCTTGGCCAACGAGTGTTCCGTTCTGTCCGCCGATCGCATCACGCCAGACCCTGAAGGTAAGCTGTTCGAGCGGAGACAGTGAAATTGTCAATGGGACTGCCAGTGTTACCCCTGCAGCCGATAACGTCACCGTGGCGCTTGTGGAAATATTCCAAATCACCGTGGAACCCAACTCTACTCGGTCACTCGGATTGATCCGGTCCAACGTCAAGTTGGCGATCGGCGTTTCGACATTTATTGGCAAGACAAAGAGGGGGGGGCGCCGGAGTACCTGTAGGAGATGGGATAGGCACAAGGTTCGGCGGGTTTTCTGTGAAATCATAGTATTTAAGTAAACGTTCGCGGTGGCTCAATTCGTCAAACTCCTTTCCTGTTCAGATTGATACTCACTATAAGAGATGCAAAAGTTATACATTGTGACTCGTCAAATCACCCGGGGCATTCGCACTTTTTCTATTTCC
>NZ_HE978544.1:226592-230303 GCF_000311785.1 Brevibacillus massiliensis | reverse complement strand
CTGTGAAAAGGGCACGATTAGTAATATAAACGTTGATTTTGGAAGTATCGATGCAATACGAATACAAACCATGGAACAAGTTGAGAAATACAATGCAACAGAATTTTATGAAATACAAAATCCAAATGACGTCTCTGAGTTTGTAAGTATGTTCCGTACTGCAGAAAAAATTGGTAAAGCGAAAGAACCTTTTGCACTTGGTGACGGAGTAATAATTCTTGCTTCAAAAGGTTCGAATTTATATGCAATTCGATATTACATGGATAAGAAAGAATTACTGGATCTTCATAAAGGCATATCGTATCAATTTCCAGATGGATTAGAGCAGTTATTGAGTAAGATAGAGGACATACCAAAAGGTAGCAACGACAACTAACGGGTTCGTTAGGTAAGATGCCCTTTTGGAGGAAGTCACGTCGTCTGTAAGCGAAAACGGAATGCCCTCCATATCGGTATCTCCCTCTTCGGGAAAACTTCTAACCGTGTTTGTATCCATTTCAGGGGCTAAACATATTCTGGAAATCGGGGCTCTTGGGGGCCATAGCGGGATATGCCTAGCTAGAGGATTCGGTAAAGAAGGAAAATGAACTTCTCTTTTAATCTTGCTCGGTCCTAAAAGAAAATCAAGTGAAAGAGGAGGATGTAACCGCCGCGTAATCCATATTCGCGGTTTTTTTCTTTGCTGATCAAGTTGGTGTAAGCAAGCGATTGTTTTTGATGCCGGGGATAATCCCAGTCGTCGGAGGATTTGCTCCTCATTGAAAACCTCGTCTTGATCAGAATACCAATTTACGTGCAGGACACAATAGGGATGTTCACAAAAAGGAGGTTCCATCTTGAATAAACCTACGCTGGCTGCACATGAATCACTTGAAATCCATGAAGCGCTCAACTTCAAAACGCTCTGCCTAGCCAAGTCGAAGTTGATTCAAGGCATTGTATTCGATCCGGATCTGAAAGCATTGATGCAAAAAGACGTAGAACAATCTGCGCAAGCGATTGCCGAGCTCCAGGCAGTCTACAAAAATGCTCCGTTCCAAGCGCCGGTCCCGCAAAATCGTCCTACTCCCATTGTAAATTGAAGGTGAGACCAATGAATAACGATTATCTAGATCCCATAAATGCGTTGCACATGCCGGAGATGGCAGATATGACATTCGCCATGGACTTCCTCATCCGTGCCAAAGAGGGCGTGAGAAACACGGCGATCGCCCTGACAGAAACGGTATCTCCGGAGGCAAGAACGGTATTGCGCAAACAGCTCCACCAAGGGATTGCCCTCCACCAAGAAATAGCCGAACTCATGATCAGAAAAAAATGGTTCCACCCTTACGAACTGGGTGAACAATATCAATTGGACCAGCTTTCGGCCATGAACACCATTCAAATTGGGAAAATGAAGCTTTTCCCTGAGGATACCTCGCGCAAAGGCATGTTCGATCGGGCGCCAGATGAACAATAATGGGAGGAACAACGGATGAAAGCTGTAACGTATCAAGGCATTAAAAACGTTGAAGTGAAAGATGTTCCTGATCCTAAGATCGAGAAACCCGACGATATGATTGTCAAACTGACAAGCACTGCTATTTGCGGATCAGACCTGCATTTAATCCATGGAATGATTCCCAATCTGCAGGAAGATTATATCATCGGACATGAACCAATGGGCATAGTAGAAGAGGTTGGCCCCGGTGTGACTAAGCTGAAAAAGGGGGACCGCGTCATTATCCCATTCAATATTGCCTGTGGCGAGTGCTTCTATTGCAAGAACCATTTGGAAAGCCAATGTGATAATTCAAACGAGAACGGGGATATGGGCGCTTATTTCGGTTATACAGGCACAACAGGCGGTTATCCCGGAGGACAAGCGGAGTATTTGCGGGTTCCCTTCGCCAATTTCACCCATTTTAAAATCCCTGAAAACTGCGAAGTAGAGGACGAAAAGCTCTGCTTGATCGCCGATGCCATGACCACCGCTTTCTGGAGCGTGGATAACGCCGGTGTGAAGAACGGGGATACGGTGATTGTATTGGGCTGCGGACCGGTAGGCCTTCTGGCGCAAAAGTTTTGTTGGGTGAAGGGGGCAAAACGCGTGATTGCGGTTGACTATGTCGATTACCGTTTGCAGCATGCCAAGCGCACGAACAACGCGGAAATTGTGAACTTTGAGCAGGAGCAAAATATCGGAAACTACCTGAAGGAAATTACGAAGGGCGGGGCTGATGTTGTCATCGACGCAGTGGGCATGGACGGAAAAATGTCTGATCTGGAGTTTCTCGCGAGTGGGTTAAAACTGCAAGGGGGCGCAATGGGAGCGGTGGTGATTGCTACCCAATCCGTTCGGAAGGGCGGCACGATACAAATTACCGGTGTATACGGCGGGCGTTATAATGCGTTCCCGCTTGGAGACATCATGCAACGAAATATCACGATACGTTCCGGACAAGCCCCTGTCATCCACTATATGCCGTATATGTATGAGTTGATTGCAACGGGCAATGTGGATCCAGGCGACGTCATTACGCACGTCATCCCTTTGAGTGAAGCCAAGCGCGGATACGAAATGTTCGACACCAAGACCGACAATTGCATCAAAGTCGTCTTGAAGCCTTAAGAGATAATGGGAACGGAGGATGAAATGCGATGACATTTGGATTGCATGAACTACTGGAGGTTCATGAGATAGCTGCTTTTAAAACGATATGCTTAACGAAGTCAAAGACGATGCAAGTTTTGGTTACGGATGAGGCGTTGAAACAAATGTTGGCTGATGATGTTGAAGTATCGACCAGACAGCTTCAAGAGCTGAGCTTGCTGCTGACTAAAGCAATTGAATAGGTGGTGAAGACAAGATATGAACAGCATCTTTCAAGATTTGATCGGCATGGGTGGCATGACGGATCAGGTAGTGGCAATGGACTTTCTGATCTCTGCCAAGAGTGCTGTAAGAAATTACGCCATGGCACTAACCGAAACAAGCACTCCGGAAATAAAAGCTACGCTTACCAAACAATTGGAAGAAGCGATTGATTTGCACGAGAAAATCAGCATGTACATGATTGAAAAGGGCTGGTACCATCCTTGGAATGTCCATCAGCAGATCAAGTTGGATCAACAAAATATCCAGACTGCATTGAATCTGCCAACCTAGAAGAAGCACCTCGAAGGTATAAGAACGAAGTGGTTGGGTTGAATGAACCGAATTAGTATCGGGAGCGTTTGTTCTAGCACGAAATTGAGCCTGTTTTGATCATTTTTCAAAAACAGGCTCTTACTTTTTTGGCTACATACTGTTTTCATAGGATAGAACGGTCAGAAAATCACAGAGGAGCGTGGCAGGCAAATCCTACTTGTAGAGGATATCATCCCGCAAGGTCTCCACTTTGCTTAATGCCTGGCTGATATCAGCATCATCTACCCCGAAGTGCTTCAGGGCATCATGCAAATGTTTTACAATGGCGTCAAAGTGAACGGGCTGCAGGTTCATGCCTGCATGTACTTTGGCCATGGCTTGTCCTGTGTATTTCGGCCCTCCAAGGGCGAAGCTGATAAATTTGGTTTGGTGACGGCGCTGTTTTTCCATATCGACGTTGGCAAAGAAGTGATTGACGGTATCATCGGCTAATACAAGATCGTAAAAATAATCAACTACTTTGCCGATCGCTTCTTCGCCGCCAAGTTTGTCGTACAGGGTAGTTGTCGTCATGATTT
>NZ_HE978544.1:98182-225489 GCF_000311785.1 Brevibacillus massiliensis | reverse complement strand
GTTTGTTGTTAAACGTTGACAAGGCTATTATCTACAAATGTGGATGGAATATGTGAAAGGCAATCATCTGGAAGCTCTGCGCAGGCAGGATAAATCTGCAGAAAAAAGAGGTGAAGGGGATGAAACCCTTCACCTCTTATGTTGCGTTAGTGATTACCGCAGCAGCCGCAATCCGTTTAAAATCACCAGAAGGGTGCTTCCTTCGTGGCCGACCACACCAAACGGCAGGGCGATGCCTTGCACAAAATTGGCGGTGATCAGCAGCAGAATGACAGCTACGGAAAATACGATATTTTGCAGGACGATTCGGCTGGCGCGTTTTCCAAGCGAGATCGCCGAAGAAATATGCTCAATGTCGTCATTCATCAAGACGAGGTCGGCTGTTTCCAGGGCGGCGTCACTGCCCGTTCCGCCCATGGCAATGCCCACCGTGGCCGTTGCCAGCGCAGGAGCGTCATTGACGCCGTCGCCTACCATGGCGACATAGCCGTACTTCGCTTTCAATTCTTTGATCCGATTCACCTTGTCTTCCGGCAGCAATCCGGCAAATACCAGATCGATTCCCGCTTCCTGGGCGATGGCATCTGCTGTTTTTTTCTGGTCACCGGTCAGCATGGCTACCTTAACCCCCAATTTTTGCAATTGGGCGATGGCCGCTTTTGCTTGCTGGCGGATGGTATCCTGAAGCGCGATTACCCCGGCGATGCCTCGGGAATTGCTGACGACGATGACGGTTTTCCCTTTTACCTCCAGCCGGTCAATGGTGGCAGTTACCTCAGGCGTACGCACTTGATCCGGCAGCAGGCCAGGTTTTCCGATCGTCCACGTATCATCCTGAAACTCTGCCTGAACACCCCAGCCGATCAGCGCTTGCAGGGAAGCGGGACGATCCAGGTCAATCGAGAGTTCCCGCGCTTTTTGCACAATCGCTTTGGCCAGCGGGTGCTCTGACAAGCTTTCGATCGATGCGGCGATCTGCAGCAGTTCTTCCTCCGTGTATCCCTGGTAGGCGATCAAGTCGGTTACGACCGGTTTGCCGTTGGTCAGCGTACCCGTTTTGTCGAAAGCGACGACTTTTGCCCGCCCGATATTTTCCAGATGGGCTCCTCCTTTAAACAGCAGGCCTTTTCTTGCGCTGTTGGAGATAGCCGACAACGTGGCAGGCATGATCGAAGCGACCAGCGCGCAGGGAGAAGCAACGACCAGAAATACCATCGCTTTATAAAAGGTTTCCGTCCATCCCCACCCCAGAAATACCGGGGGAAGCGAGATCAAGAGCAGCGTAATCAGGATAATCGCTCTGGCGTAGATACGCTCAAAACGCTCGATAAACAATTGCGAAGCCGGCTTTTCGCTCTGCGCTTCCTGAACCAGCCGGATAATTTTGGCGAACAGGGTTGATTCGCTCGGCTGCGACACTTCGATAAATAAAGCCCCCTGCCCGTTTAACGTTCCGGCGAACACCTCGTCGCCAGCGGCTTTATCTACCGGAAGCGACTCTCCGGTGATAGAGGCTTGATTGACCGAAGAATTTCCTCTTGTAACAGTGCCGTCGGCTGGGATACGCTCACCCGGTTTGACCAGCACGATATCGCCGACACGCAGCTCTTCGATCGGTACGACGATTTCCGCACCGTTTTTCACCAGCAAAGCTGTCTCCGGTTTTAAGTCCATCAATGTGGAGATATCCCGATGGCTGCGGCCCATTGTATAGCTTTCCAGGGCTCCGCTCAAGGAGAAGATAAAGATCAGTACGGCTCCTTCCGTCCAGTAGCCGATACTGGCTGCGCCGATTGCGGCAAAGATCATCAGCAGATTGACATCGAGGTCTTTCTCTACAAAAAGTGTGTGGATTCCTTCCTTGGCCTTGACGAAACCTCCGATGATAAACGAGAGCACATATAGGACAATCGACGCGGTTGGGGCTGCGGCCTCCAGGCTCCAGGCCACACCGATCAGCAAACCGCTGGCAAGTGCCGCTGCCGCCTCTCCATACCGTTCCATCCACTCGTTAATCCTGCCGCTTTTGCCTGTTGGCGCAGCCTTCTTCAGTTGTGCCGACTTTGTTACACTGCTGTTTGTCGCTGGAAGCATTGTCATATGAACACCCCTCCTATATGAGAATGAATCCCATTACTACTGCCTCTAAAATGGTTCATGCTGTTCCATGACGGAACAGCATGAACAATCGAGAATGATTTTCGTTTTTACTTTATTCAGCTTTATTGGGATCAGGAAACTTTACAATAATTATTATAAAGTAATAGTGGTATCAATGTAAATACTTTTTTTAAGACAAAAGATTATCCGAATCATCGCCCATACGAAAAAAAAGCTTTTCCCCCAACGAATTGGAGAAAAAGCAATGGATCCCGGGTTGATTGCCGGCTATGGCTTTGACCTGGCCAAAAACGGTCCAGCCGCTTCCGGCTGACCATAAGAGACAACATCCTCAACTTGGGGATGGCTGCCTCTGGCAGACCACTCGCGAACGCGGCGCTGATGATCGAGCGCAATGAAAATACATAAACTCGCAAACGCTACTAAAAGCAGGGTTAAGATGGGAAGCAGCATACCTGTCATAAGCCTCTCCTCTCAAACAGTCCGATCAAAATTGATAATCATTATCACTAGAATAACCTATTTTGCTGCCAAGGTCAATCATTTTTATCCGTTATTTTCGTGGTACACTGTTTTTGTTATTTTTATGTGGGGGAGGGCTGTTGTGACACCTGCCTTATGATTGGAAAGGATTGCTGTCGTCAGGAATCAAAGACGCAAGCGGAATGGCGAATTCCTGGATCCCTGCTGCGTACGGCGTATACTCGTAGAGTCCGAAGTAAATGACGACGGAGTCTCCGCGCAGGTAAAAAGGTTGATCCTCCGCGATCGACGTAAACGGTGTAAGCAGCGGAATGTCCCGTTCCTGCCACTGTTTTTTGATATCGGCATTGATCTGCGCCATGTAGTTCGGATTGCTTTTCAGCAGTTCTTTTAACGTGTAGACATGGCCGGTCTTGAGGTTGATCGTATAGGCGACTCGGTCTGTCATTCCGTGAGCGCCGCCCGTGTAACTGTAATTGTCGAAATACAGGCTGAGCACGTCCCGCTGGTTGTAGGTGATGGTGTAATTGGACTGGTATTCCCAGGTGTGGCCATCCGGCTCGCTGTTTTCCTTCGCGCTGTTTTCTGCCTGGGTGAGAGCCTGCTCGGCATGCTGCTGCAGCAGGGCGTTAAGCTTTTTCCTCACGGCTTCGTCAGGAAGCCCGCCTGCAATCTCCGGGTACTGCGCGGAAACATTGACGCCTTTTAGCTGTTTGGATACTTTCTTGTTGGTTAGCTGGATCGAATTTTCGGCAATCCTGCTGATGATGGCTGTTTTTGCCTGCTCCTGCCACGCAAGCTGATACCCCATGTTTTCCGCTGCAACCCGCAGCGGTACGTAAACTTCGGAGTGCATGACCAACGGTTGGCCATTGGCGATCTGATCGTGGCCATTGAGCGAGTATTCGGGGCTGTTGACGGTCATGACCAGCTCTTTTCCTGTTTTGCGGAGGGTGATCCGCTGGGTTTCAGGTTTGTAAACGACTGCGATACCGAGCTCCTGGCCAAATTGGGTGAGCGGCACGTACGTGAGGTCGTCTACGATGAAGGCGTTTGTGTGCATAGCCAAATTGTTCATTTTTAGCTGGACAGGAATGTCTGTGGCGGCGCTTGCGGGATGGCCGGTCCCTTACCTGAAAGTATACAAAGAGATGGTGGAAAATATCGTTACGAAAAGGTTACAAAGGAATTCTTTCTAAGCGTTTGAATTGCGTGAACTATTTTAACAGTCTGGCCAAAGATGGCAGGATTTGGGCGGAATTTTCTGCATAGGGCTGATATTTCCAGTTGATGGGATGAGAGGGGCCCAGAAGGGAAAATCGAACGGATTACCGAGGGTGTGCCTATTTTGATGTTATGGTAACATACAAACCATGTTTACCCCAGTCGGATGAAAAGGAGAGCGAGCGAAAAAACAATCACATAGCGGGCCTAGTTCCGTTTTTGCAACGGAAGCGGGGGAACCACGTTTTGGGGTTAATTCTGCGCATGCAGAAGGGATGCGTCTCTGCCATCCTACCCGTCAGCTAACCTCGTCGGCTAAAGCA
The DNA here is from genome assembly GCF_000311785.1 of Brevibacillus massiliensis. Classification (GTDB taxonomy): domain Bacteria; phylum Bacillota; class Bacilli; order Brevibacillales; family Brevibacillaceae; genus Brevibacillus_C; species Brevibacillus_C massiliensis. Next base: position 221,338 of record NZ_HE978544.1, on the reverse strand, counting down.
GATTTCTTTTTCCAAAATCATTGATCTCTTGTGTACGCTCTTTTGCGGCGGCAGCCGGCGTACCCAAGTGTAAAACCAGTCGACGCATCTGCTTGCCGGGTTGGCCAGTCCTTCTCCTACGGCAGCGGTTCGTCGACTTTTTCTATGTGCAATTCGCATGGTCAGACTCGATGTTCATGGCGCGTTTTTGCGCACATTTTTAATACTGAACATTACAAATATTTTGATAACGTTCAGTTTCCTTACGCAGCTGATGAAGCGGTTGGAGCGTCGCGTTCGGGAAGCGGGACAGTGAAAGGAGGTGAGAAAATGAACACGGCTGCAAGAGAGGACACCCGGGTGACAATCCGCAAAGCATCGGCCAAGGACGGGGCTGCGATGTGGAGATTGGTGGCGGAGTCAAGAGTGCTCGACCCCAATTCGCCTTATGCGTACCTGATGGCAGGCAACTATTTTTCGGAGACATGCGTGGTTGCCGAATGGGAGGAACAGCTCATTGGTTTTGTCACCGCATTTTGCCTGCCTGACGAGCCCGATACCCTGTTTGTTTGGCAAATCGGCGTCAGCGAAGGGCATCGGGGGCAGGGAATCGGCAGCAGCATGCTGCGTGAATTGCTGGCACGTGATGCCTGCCGACATGTCCGGTATCTGGAGGCGACCGTCACATCGTCAAATGAACCTTCAAAGGCTCTCTTCCGCAGACTGGCGGCGGAAATGGGCACAGCTTGCGAAGTCAAGCCATGCTTTCCCGCATCGCTTTTTCCCGGGCAGGATCACGAAGCGGAATGGACGTATCGCATAGGACCGTTGCACAAAGCACGATAGGAGGTTACGCATTGAAAGCAATTGCCGAGACGCGAACACCCTTATACGTATTTGAACAGATGGAGTCAGAGGTTCGGAGTTACTGCCGCAGTTTTCCTACCGTTTTTACCAGGGCAAGCGGGTCTAGATTGTGGGATCGACAGGGGAAGGAATACATTGACTTTTTGCCGGGGCGGGGGCCTTGAACTACGGCCACAACAATCCCCGACTGAAAAAGAAGCTGATCGATTATCTGCAAAATGACGGGATCACCCACAGCCTTGACATGGCGACAGATGCCAAGGAAGCGCTGCTGCGCAAGTTCCATGACGTCATTTTGCTGCCAAGAGAGCTTGATTACAAGGTGATGTTTCCTGGACCGACGGGGACCAACTCCGTAGAGAGCGCGCTCAAGCTGGCGCGAAAGGCGACCGGCAGGGAGCTGATCCTGAGCTTTACCAGCGGGTTCCACGGTATGTCCCTCGGATCGCTGGCTGTGACGGCGAACAGGATGAAGCGAGGAGGCGCGGGTGTTCCGCTCGCCAACACGGTTGTCATGCCGTATGAGAATTACATGGGGAAAGATTGGGATACCACCGAGTACATTGAACGTCTGCTCGAAGACGATAGCAGCGGCGTATCTCTCCCTGCAGCTATGATCCTCGAAACCGTTCAAGGAGAAGGCGGGATCAATGCGGCCAGCATCCCGTGGCTGATCAAAATCGAGCAGCTCTGCCGCAAGCACGGCATTCTGTTGATCGTCGACGACGTGCAGGCGGGCTGCGGACGAACAGGGTCGTTTTTCAGCTTTGAGGAAGCCGGGATCAAGCCTGACATTGTCTGCCTTTCCAAATCGATCGGAGGTTACGGTTTGCCTATGGCCTTGACACTGTTTCGCCCGGAGCTGGATATATGGAAGCCGGGCGAGCACAACGGCACCTTCCGCGGGAACAACCTCGGCTTCATTGCGGCGGCCGAAGCATTAACCTATTGGGAAAACGACGAATTGAGCAGGGGCGTCAGAAAGAAAGGCGATCTGGTTCGCAGGCACCTGGAGCATCTGGTGCAAACCTATCCGTTTATCAAAGGAGAAGTGCGGGGAAGGGGACTGATGCAGGGAATTGCCAACGGTGTCGATGATTTGGCTGACCGTATCTGCTCGCTCGCCTTCCGCCGCGGGCTGATCATGGAGACATCGGGACCAAAAAGCGAGGTCATAAAGGTGATGCCGCCTTTGACGATAGACGAGCAAGATCTGAAAACAGGCTTGTCCATATTGGAGGACGCGATAAAAGAAAGCCAGGAGAAAGGATGGTAGGCAAAATGATTGTAAAGCATTTGCAGGATATCATCGGAACAGAGGACGAAGTTGACACACCTACATGGAACAGCAGAAGACTGCTGTTGAAAAAAGACAACATGGGTTTTGCCCTGAACGATACGCTGATCAAAGCCGGTACGGAAACGTTCATCTGGTACGCGAACCACCTTGAGGCCGTGTACTGCATCGAGGGTGAAGGAGAGATCGAGGTGGTCGGAGGTGAAACGTATCCGATTCGGCCGGGCATGACGTACGCCTTAAGCGGCCACGAGAAGCATTACCTGCGGGCGAAAAGCACGATGCGCATGGTATGCGTGTTCAATCCGCCGCTGACAGGTCGCGAGGTACACGATGAGAACGGAGTATATCCCTTGATTGAATAACCGGCAGGATGACATTTTGCAAAAAGTCGTGGAAGGAGAGAAAGGGATGAACCAACGCTGCGCCGTTATGGAAGATTGCTATCCATCCCGTATCGAGGATACACCTGGCATCATCGAACGAAAGGACCCGGTCGTCTAATCGGACGCGAGTTCAGGCACTTCCGCGCTGGATGCTGATATGCTCGCATCCTATGAGAAAAACGGATACCTCAATCTGAAAAGCTTCTTTTTGGCTGAGGAGGTCAAGACGTTTCGGGATGAGCTGCAGAAGCTGTGGCGGGAAAACCGGGAAACGGAGCGGAAGGAAGTGATCCGTGAGCCGCAGAGCCGTGAGATTCGCTCGATTTTTGCCGTACATCGCGACAACGAGGTCTTTCGTCAGCTGTCGCAGCATCCCCGGCTCTTGGCAATCGCCAGGCAGATTCTGGGCAGCGAAGTGTACGTGCACCAGTCCCGGATCAATTACAAAAAAGGGTTTACGGGCAAGGAGTTTTACTGGCACTCCGATTTTGAGACCTGGCACGTTGAGGATGGCATGCCGCGAATGCGGGCGTTGAGCTGCTCCATCGCGCTGGAGGAGAATCGCCATTTCAACGGGCCCCTGCTGCTCATCCCTGGCTCCCACAAGAAATTCATCACATGCGTAGGCAGAACGCCGGATGCGCATTACGAACAATCGCTCCGCAAGCAGGAATACGGTGTGCCGGATCAAGCAAGCTTGCAAAAGCTGGTCGACCAGCACGGCATCGATACGGCCGTCGGACCGGCGGGGACGGTCACGCTTTTTGACTGCAACGTAATGCACGGCTCCAATGGCAACATCACCCCCTACCCGCGTTCCAATGTGTTTTTTGTCTACAACAGCGTTGAGAACAAACTGGTCAGCCCCCCGCAAGGGCACTGCACCGGGGAGCTGGGCTTGGACGCGAGCGAGAAGGCGGCAGTAACAGCTGCTTGCGTTTGCTCTTGATTTCCTTACGCCAAGCCGGTACGATAACATAAAAAGGAAGAAAACCGATTTGGTGCCATGGCAACATGGAGAATAGGGAAGGAAAAAACACGATGTGTCCATCGCTGTATGAAGCGAGTGAATGTACAACAATGCCACTGGGATGACCGGGAAGGCGTATATTCACGATGAGCTTGAGTCAGAAGACCTGCCAAATCCGGATCGTATCATTGAGAAACGACACATTCTCAGTCTTCTTCGGGCTGGGAATGTGTCGTTTTTTAGGGGGAGAAAGATATGCATTTGTTAACCGAAGAGCAAAAGGAAGGCGTTTTTAAGGCGATATTTGAAAGGAGAGACATACGGGTATTTCGTTCCGACCCGCTCCCGAAGGAGAAGCTGCAGAAGATTATCTTGGCCGGCCATCACGCTCCTTCCGTCGGATTTATGCAGCCGTGGAATTTTATTGTCGTCGAATCGCAGGAACTGAAAGAGAAGCTGGCGAAAATCTGCCAAAAGGAAGTGAAAGCGCTCGCGATCCATTATGAGGATGAACGCAAGACCAAATTCCTGTCTTTAAAGGTGGAAGGAATCAGGGAGGCTCCGGTTACCATCTGCGTGACATGCGACCCGACCAGGGGCGGCGGGCATGTGTTGGGGCGCAATTCCATCCCGGAGACAGATATTCTGTCCGTGGCATTCTGCATCCAAAATATGTGGTTAGCCGCTTATGCCGAAGGGATTGCCATGGGCTGGGTCAGTTTTTACAAAAAGCATGATGTGCGTGAGATCCTAAGCATTCCGCCGCATATTGAACCGGTTGCCCTGCTGTCGTTGGGATATACCGATCATTATCCGGATGCTCCCCTGCTGGAGCAGGCGAATTGGGAAAAGCGGCTGCAGGTTCGCGACCTGGTCCGCCATGACAATTGGAATGATGCTTGTCGTTGGCATTTTTGAAGACAAAAGATCATTGTCGAGAGATTGACTTTCCGCTTTCGTTGTAGCTATAATGATTACAACGAGAGGGTGGAAGAACATGAAAATCAGCAGTCGATTTAGTATCGCCGTCCATATTTTATCGTTGTTGGCGATCGCCAAGGATGCACATGGGACGTCTGAATGGATTGCAGGGAGCGTAAATACGAATCCAGTGACCATTCGCCGGATATTGGGGCAGTTGAAAAAAGCGGGCCTGGCAAATGTGCGTGCCGGAACGGGCGGAGCGTTCCTGTTGAAGGACTTGGACGAGATCTCCCTATTGGACGTGTACCGGGCGGTTGAAGTCGTGGAAGAAGATCAACTTTTTCACATCCATGCCGAGCCGAATCCGGAGTGTCCGGTGGGAGCCAACATACAAGCAGTCCTGGAGCTGGTCCTGAAACGCGCCCAACATGCGATGGAGCAGGTCTTGGCAGATATCACAATCGAGGAATTGGTCAACGTGCTCTCTCAAAAAATAAAAGCGGCTGCTGATTAAATTTTTTTCAGTTTGTTGTAATGTTGTTATTTACAACGTTACAACGAGTTGGTGGCAGCCCATACGTGCAACAAACAATGCATGATGGTTATGCTAATAATCAAACAGCAGTCCAGCGGAGGTCACGAAGTCACAGCGATTGTCAGGAATGCTTCCAAACTGACCGAACGGCATGCAGCTGTGCTGGAGAAGGATGTTTTTGACTTGACGGCAGAAGACCTAAAAGGATTTGACGTCGTGGTCAACGCGTTTGGTGCCGCGCCTGGCAGTGAGCATCTGCATGTCGAGGTGGGAAGGGTGTTGATTGAAGCGTTGAAAGGTGCGCCGGATACAAGGCTGATCGTCGTTGGCGGGGCGGGAAGCCTGTTTGTTGACGAAGCGAAAACACTGCGCGTGATGGATGCGCCCGATTTCCCCAAAGAGTATCTTGCGACAGCGCAAAACTAGGGCAAAAACCTGGAGGACCTGCAGCAAGCCACCGGCATTCGCTGGACGTTCATCAGCCCCTCGGCATTTTTCGATCCGCAAGGGAAAAGAACCGGATCTTACAAGACAGGAAAAGATCTGCTGCTGGTGAATTCGAAAGGGCAAAGCTATGTCAGCTACGCCGATTTTGCCATCGCTGTTTTAGATGAAATCGAGAATCCGCAGCACATCAACGAGCGATTTACGGTTTCATCTGAATCGGACTAAAACGTGGAGGGAACAAAAAATGAAATTTGTGGCCTAGCTGGTAGCATTCGCAAGGAGTCTTATAATTCTGAAGCTCGTCAAATTCTTGCAGAAGCGGTATCAGGGACGGTTGGACATCGAAATTGCAAGTATCCGGGATCTCCCGCATTACGACCAAGATATTGAAAATGAACCGCCTGCTGTGGTGAAGGAATTCAAAAGCAAGGTTGCCGCTGCCGATGCTGTCTTATGGGCAACGCCTGAATACAATTACTCGATTCCAGGCGTGCTGAAAAACGCGATCGATTGGCTGTCGCGCGTGGACAAAGTCATGATCGGTAAACCGTCGCTGATCGTTGGAGCTTCCAGGGGGGCTCTGGGAACGGTGCGCGCCCAGCAGCACTTGCGCGATATCTTGTATTCGATCGGTGTTTCGTCTCCCATCATGCTGGGGAATGAAGTCTACATCGGAGCGGTTCACGAAAAAATTGATGAAAATGGAAACCTGACTCACGAACCGACGGTTGCGTTTTTGGATCAGGTTGTTGAGAATTTTGTATCGTGGTGCAAACAGGCTCAGCACCAAAAATGATATGATTCAGCATCCTCAGTCTTCAACAAGGCTGGGGATGTTTTATTGAGCGGACTTTTCGGAATTCAGGAAAGTATCTACCCTGATAAAAAATGAAAAGCGCAGAATGCCACCAAAGAAGACGTAGAAAAATTGGAAGAGTTGGCACAGGTGCAATTCAGACCCGCCAGTCTTAGGAGGGGGATGAATGGCGAAATATTTTCTGATAAAATATTTAGTAATAGACAGAACACTTTTGCGGCCCTTTCCGATGAAACAACGATTGAGAATCCGCGGCATTTGCGAAAAGCGGAACAACGGCTGAAATGGGATCAACGGCAACTTTCGCGCAAACAAAAAGGATCAAGGAACCGGGACAGGGCCAAACGGAAAGTGGCAAAAGCCCATCGGAAAGTGACTTCGGCAACGCAAGGACTTTCTTCATATACAATCGTTTCGCATCGTTCGCGATCATGATTTGATTGCCGTGGAACAATTGCATATCCGAAACATGATCCATAGCCGCCGTCTCGTCAAAAGCATCGCCGACGCCGGATGGCGAAAGTTTATCTCCTATCTATCCTACAAAGCCCCACCTGCGGTCTCCTCCAGGACCGGGACATTGTTTCTGCGAAGATGATCCTGCAACGCGCTCTGGAAAAAATGGCTTGATGGAGAAAACGCCGTAGGGAGGGTTTGCCCCGAACGGGATGCGAACGTCGCTTGTTCAGATGACGGAAGGACAGAATACCTTTTTGGGACAAGACATCACCGGAAAAAGGGCGGATGAGGTCACAAAGTTAGGACTTTGCCAGACCTTCCAAAATATTCGTCTATTTAAAAAGCTGACCGTTCTGGAGAATGTCATGGTTGCGACGCAAATCCATCAGGTTCATCCATACGATACAATGATTGAAAAGCGTGTGTTTTTGGATACTTATGAATAACCAGGAATCGTGATGGGAGGTAAAATATGACTGAAGTTCCGTATTTCTCGCAATGGGAGTCCCGTCAGTTGGTGCCGGACTTTTTATCAGGGAGCTTGCATCCGGCCGCCGACCCGTTATGGCATCTGTCCGGAGCATCGGACCGGGATGAGTACGCTCGCTGGAGTTCCCATATATGCGGCATGGCCTGTCTGAAAATGCTGCTCGCCCATTGGAAAAAACAGGTTATGCCGACAATCGAACTGATGAAGCTGTGCCGGGATTACGGCGGATACGTGGTCGATGAAGCGGGGACGATCAAGGGTTTGTTCTACCGTCCCTTCGTATCCTTCATCGCGGACAGGTTTGGACTCCAAGCCGAGGTAAAGGAGCACACGCCGATCGAAGAGATTTACGAGCTGATCGATCAAGGACATGTGTACATGGCCTCGGTCCATCCCAGCATTCGCACGCCGGAGGTGACCCCGCCCAAGCAAGGGGGGCATCTGGTCTATGTGTTTGGCCGAAATGATCAACGCCGGGAGATCGTCTTTCACAATCCGTCTGGCCACTCGCCCGCCAGCCAGGAGAATGTTCAGCTAAGCTGCGATGTCTTTGCGCGTTTTTATGCCCAGCGCGGGATTTTGATTAAAGCCCCCGGGCCCCTAGTCGGCCTTGACGAGTAAATGCTTGATCTCCTGAAAGCTGACGAATTTTTTGTTGGCTTCATCCCAAAGGCGAAATCGAATCGCTTGCAGGCTGGAGAAAATCGTAATCGTGGTCACGCTCTGCAGAGCGGGTGTGTTGTCGTGAGCCTTTTGCAAATAGTAATTGGGTACTTTGGGACTTAAATGGTGCACGTGGTGAAAGCCGATATTTCCGGTTAGCCATTGCAGGACTTTGGGCAGCTTGTAATAGGAGCTTCCATCTACGGCCGCTTTGACAAAATCCCATTCCTCTTCCTTTTCGAAATAGCTGTCTTCAAACTGGTGCTGCACGTAAAAGAGCCATATGCCGGCAGCTCCCGAAAGGTAAAAAATAGGGACCTGGATCAGCAGGAAGGCTTGCCATCCGATTGCCCAGCAGAGCAATCCCGATACGGTAACAATGCCCATATTCGTAAGATAGGTGTTAAAACGTTCCGGCAGCTTGGCGTCTTTCCTGTTAAAGCGATTCTCGATCAGCATATTGTAGAAGGGACCAAGCACGAACATGATCAATGGATTTCGGTACAGGCGGTAAGCTTTCCGCTTCCATACTGATGCAGACAGGTATTCTTCCACTGTGAGGATCCATATATCCCCGACGCCGCGTTTATTTAAATTGCTGCTGGTCGCGTGATGGATCGAATGGCTATGCCGCCATTTGTCGTAAGGATGAAACGTCAGGATGCCTGTGATTGTGCCTAAAATCTCATTGGCCCGGCGATTTTTAAAGAAAGAATAGTGGCAACAATCGTGAAAGAGGATGAAAATCCGAATGACAAATCCAGCAGCGAGAATGGCTATACCCAGCGTCAGCCAATACGAGATCGCAAGGCTCTGATAGGCGAGATACCAAAGGAGAAAAAATGGGATAATCGTGTTGCAGATCTGTCGAATACTGGTCCATGCATTTGATTTTTCGAACGCGGCAATGTGCTGTTTCAATTTGCGTGCGCTTTGGTTATTCATATTTTCCCCTTTATTTTAGTATTTTCCTTTTGGAAGTGTGCCGAACCGGCAAAACTTTTGGCCACCGTAATCGTCACGTTGCCGGAGCTTGCGTTTATGTCCGCGTTCGCCGCTGTTTTCTGAGTGATTTTGACGTTTCCTGAGGTGACATTCACGATGGAATTGCGGAAAGCTCGTCAACGGTGACAGAACTTGATTTCGAAGTAACTTGGAGACTTCCTGTGATTCCGCTCCCTTGGATATTGCCCGAAGTACATTCCATGGAAATATTCTGGGCCTCGATATCACGAAATGTATGTTTCCTGACGATGCACCAATCTGAATATTTCCCCCTTTCATCACGCGGTGTCTAGTATTTCTCTTTGGTGGAAGCGTGAAGCTGTGCCTTTTTAAAATGATAGTAATACATACTGAGCGGCCACCATAGGATCAGGAAGATAGGGTAGATCGCCCAAATGGTACCCGGTGAAGAGACAAGATTGACTGTGATAAAAAAGAGAATCGTCAGGAAACTGGCAGAGATGGATAATCCGAAATAGTTTCTATTCTGTACATAGTATAAAGCGAGCGGCCAACACAGGACTGCATAGGCGGGATAGATCGCCCACGGATACGGAGGCGAGATGTATATGTTCAAGATGGAGTAGTAGACAATCGTGCAAAGACTGGCGATGCATGCAAAAGGTAGCGTTTTTGCTTTTTTTCCGAATAGTGTGGAAACGGGCCACCAGACTATCGGGAAAATCGCATAAAGAAACCAGGGATGGTCAGGTGAATGGAGATAGTTGATCACAATGAGAAATACGATAATCAAGAGGCTGCATAGGACAGAATGGAGCTTGTGTTTCCTTTGCATGAGAAAAATCCAGCTAATCGACCAGACCAATAGAGCAAAAACAGGGTAAAGAAACCACATGAAATCCGGACTCGTCAAGTAGTTCACAACCACCAGAAAAACCATGCTCATCAGGCTGCCCGCTGCGACAAAACCGATCGTATATCTGTCCATGATCACCCTCCTTCCTTACCTGGAACGCAACCAATAGAAAAACATGGATAGCGGCCACCACAGAACAGCGAAGGTGGGGTAAACAAACCAGATGTTGTCAGGAGTATAGTAGAAATTGATGAAAGTAAACAGCGCAATAATGAGCGCGCTCCCCCAGATGGAGAAACCGAGATTGATTTTCGCCATATTCTTTTTTAATGGCTGTCCAACCCCCAGTTCCTTTTTGATCTCCTCGATGTCCCCGAATTCTACGAGTGCTTTATTGACCGCATCTTCCTCTGCTTTGCCCTGCTGCATCAGATCGAATACTTTCTCTTCCAGGTTTTCGATGATTTCCTGTTTGATGATTTGTTTCTTTTCGCTTTCCGGAACATCCTTGAACAATGCGTCTACATGTTGTTTGATTCGCAATTACAATCCCTCCATAAACAGATCGATGATTTTCTTGGTTTCCTGCCACTCTCGAACCGTTTCTTTCAGATAAGCCTTGCCTAACGTCGTTATTCGATAATATTTTCTTCTGCCTCCGTGGGAAATTTCTCCATAGTAGGAATCGATCAGCTCTCTGCTCTCCAATCGTTGAAATACAGCGTACAAGGTAGCTTCCTTGATGTGGAATCGGTCTTTTGTTCGCAGACTGATTTCTTTGGAGATTTCGTAACCGTACCGGTCTTTTTCCAGGATCAAGCGAAGAATGATTGGATCCAAATGTCCACGGATAATGTCGCTTCGAATGGTAATGAACCTCCTTGCGTCAGGTACTCTGTCTCATGGAGTAATATTAACCTGAATTGCTCTATCTGTCAAAGTAATTTTTAAAAATGGGTTTTTTTAGCTCACATTGGATTTCTCGTAGATTATTCCTAGAATCCCACAACATTTAGCAAAGCAGCGTTTTTTTGCCGGGGACAATTGACACATGTTTTGGCGAAGAATATAATAAGATTGCATGCTGAATTGTTAATCAATTTTGTTGTCATTATTGATTATGTATTTAGGGGACAATTGATAAGCTTTAAATTTTTTTGACTTAAATAGTCTAAAAATTTGATGTTGAATGAATAATCGATCAAGGGGTGATACTTTATGAACGTTCCTCACATTGGTTTTATCGGATTTGGCGAAGCAGCAACTTATATTAGCAAGGGATTGCGATCGGAAGGAATTGAAACCATCTATGCCTATGATGTTAAGGCAGCCGATCCGGATGTCGGTCCATTGATTAAGGAGCGAGCGCAGTCTTTGAACGTGGTGTTGATGGAATCCATGGAAGAACTGTTTCAACACAGCAGTATCGTATTTTGTGCGACTAGCGCGAAATACGCACTTGATATTGCAAAAAAGGCGGCTCCCTTGTTGGGAAACGTGCAGTTCTATGTTGATCTGAATGCTGCATCTCCCATGGTCAAAAAAGAAATCGCCTACATCCTGGAAAACTACAGTACACGTTTCGTGGATGCGGCTGTAATGGATGCGGTGCCACCCAACTTACACAGGGTGCCCCTTTGGGTTAGTGGCAAAGGGGCAAGCTTGTTTAAGGAAAAGATGGGTCCATTCGGGATGAATATCACGTGGATTAGCGACGAACCTGGCAGCTCGTCAGCCATCAAAATGTTTCGCAGTATTTTTATGAAAGGGTTTACAATGATCCTTTTCGAGACCCTGTTGGCTGGGCAAAAGTTTGGCGTGAACGAATTGATCTTGGATTCACTTGAACAAACGCTAAGCAAATCCGTCCGGGAATTGTCGGACCTGTTGATCACGCGTACAGTCATCCATGCCGAACGCAGGGTCAGCGAAATGGAAGAGGTGGTTGAAACACTGAGACAAATGCACTTGGATTCGATGATGTCCGAAGCGACAAGAAGCAAGTTAAAGCAGCTGGCCGAAGCAAAGTTAAACGAGCAGTTTCATTACAAAACACCGGAACGATATGCCGACGTTTTGGCCGCTCTAGTTTAAGGGGATTCGGCGATTGCACTGCTTGCTGCATTTGATCTTGTCTGGGAGGTGATAAACCGGAGCCAACACGTGAGGTTGCAGACGATAACGTGGACAGCGGAGTAGAATTCACTGTGTAAAAAAAGTGGGGGGATAAAGATGAGTGTGAAAACCCGTTTTGACCGAGCATTCGACCGAGAATTACTGAAGGAAATTCAAGAAAAACTGGATCAGGGACTCCTTCCCCAGTGGCTGCAAACGGATCCGGATATTTATGAAATGGAATTAAATAATATCTTTTCACGTACGTGGCAGTTTTTGGGCCACGAATCCGAACTGAAGCAGCCTGGTGACTACGTCACAAGGTGGATGGTGAACGATCCGGTGCTGCTAGTTAAAACCAATACAGGAGAAATCAAAGCTTTTTTGAATTCTTGCACCCACAGGGGGACCCATTTGTGTACGGCCGACTTCGGCAACAAGAAGACGTTTACGTGTCCGTTCCACGGTTGGAGTTTTAACCTTGATGGAAAATTAATCGGCATCGTTGCCGGCAACAAAGTCTACGGAGAAGCAATGGACAAGGAAGAATGGGCGCTTCGACCTATCCCGAGGGTGGAGACGTATCAAGGATTGATTTTTGGCAATCTGGATCCTAATGCCATGTCGCTCGAAGAATATTTAGGCGACCTGATATGGTACTGGGACATTTTCCTGAAACGAAGCGATGGCGGAATGGAAGTGAGAGGGACTCCGCAGCGCTGGATTGTGAACACAAACTGGAAGTGCACGTTGGAAAACTTCGGAGGAGATCCTTATCACGTACCAACTGTCCATAAATCCACAGTGGAGCTGGGGATCAGTCCAAGCGATCCCTTGTACTCAAGCTATGGTCATCAAGTGGTACTAAAACATGGGCATTGTGTGAATGTCAATGTCGCCTCTCCCGGTGCAAACTTGCCCCCTTATCAGGGTATGCCGGAGGAGATGTGGTCAATGTTTGAAAGAAACCTGAGCAAGGGACAATTGGACGTTTTCTACAAAACCACCGTAATTGTTGGTTCTTGTTTTCCCAATTTGTCGTTTCATTGTCCGATACACGGAAGTGAGGGGCATTTGCACAACTATCTGACGTTACGGGTGTGGCGGCCGCTTGGTCCTGAAAAAATTGAAATTTGGTCGTGGTTTTTGATTGACAAGGCAGCTCCTGAAGAATTGAAGGAAAATGCATACAAAGGGTATATTTCCTCATTCGGTCCATCCGGAACGCTGGAAATGGACGATACGGAAATTTGGACCCGTGTAGTGCAGGCCAGCAAGGGAACGATGGCCAGGGATAAATATTTAAGCTACAACAACTTGTACAATTACATGATGGGTATGGGGAAGGTAGAGCCCGACTCCTCGTGGCCCGGTCCGGGAACGGCATATCCAACTTGCTATGTGGATTTTGCTTTTCGCGGCATTCATGAGTATTGGTTGGAGTTGTTGGCCAAAGACATGGAGTAAAAAGGCGGGTCAGATATCGAGTACGCTTTACATAAATGCCAGGAGGTTATGACATGAACGCCGAGTTGCAGTATGAAATTAACCGGTTTTATTATCATGAGGCGTATTTGCTGGACAACAGGAAGTTTGAGGAATGGCTGGATCTTTTGACGAACGATATTGTGTACCGAATGCCGATGCGGGTCACCTGTGAAAACAAAGACGGTTCCAATATTTCTGAAAACTCGTTGTATTTCGAAGAGACTAAGAAATCCCTGACCACAAGGGTGAAAAGGCTGCGAACGACTTCCGCTTGGGCAGAGGATCCCGCGCCGCGAACCCGTCATTTGGTGACAAACATCATCATCGAGAATGGTTCAGCGGATGATTCGTTGTCCGTTCGCAACAGCTTTTTGTTCTTGCGGAGCAGGGCGGGGGATGCCGGGATTGAACAATTATGCGGGGAACGCTTGGATGTACTGCGAAAAGTGAACAATCAGTGGCAAATTGCTTCGCGTAAAATCATTCCCGATCAAGCCGTATTGGGAGTCATGAATCTCAGCATGTTCTTGTAAATGATTCATACCGCTAATTTTCTGGAAAAAGAGGTCAAAAGATGGGTGGACAGACGGAATACGCGTTTCATTTCATGAAAGAAAAAATTATTAGCGGAACGTTCAAACCCTCACAAAAACTAACCGAAATTGAGCTTGCAAAAATGGTAGGGGTCAGCCGGAACACCATCAAAAAAGCTTTGATGATGCTGGAGAGGGAAAATTTGGTTGAAGTGAAATCCAACAAAGGAGCGATCATCAAGTCATTTTCATTTGAAGAAATCATCAATTATTTGGAAATTCGGGAAGTGTTGGAGGGACTCGTGGCCAGGAGTGCAGCTCGTAATATTGGGGACGGGGACATCGAGAAATTGGAAGAGTTTTTAAGAGAGATGAAAACGCAACTTCAGGAACATCGCTTTGATGAGTATTCAAGGTTAAATCGCGAGTTCCACAATGTGATCTACAGTGCCTCCAAAAATACGGAAGCCGTGGCCATGATTTACACCATCAAAACACAATTGAATCAGCTTCATTACCGGACGATTCTTGTCCCGGGAAGAACCCGGGATTCATATGAAGAACATGAGAGGATTCTCGAAGCCATAAAGGCGGGGAAGGAAAAGGCAGCGGAAGATGCGATCAAGGAACACGTGGCCAACGTCCGCCGGACGATTGTGGAAAACTACTTTATCCTGGCATGATGCGTTTTAAGAGCGGCACTGTTCGATATTTAAACGATAGGAGGCCTATTGAGTGAGTGCGATGAAAGAACCGGTTCGTGATATTGCCCATCTTGCTCATGTTGAATTGCTGACACCTCGAGCGGACGAAAGTCTTCGTTTCTTCAGGGATGTCTTAGGCATGGAAGAAGTTGCTCGACAGGAACAGTCAGTCTATCTGCGCGGATGGGGACAATATGAACAATATTGTCTGAAGCTGACAGAATCCGAAAAGGCGGGCATCGGACATACCGCATACCGGGCAAGTTCCCCCAAGGCGCTGGAGAGACGCGCGGCAGCCATAGAAAAATCGGGGTTCGGTTTGGGCTGGACCGACGGCGATCAGGGGCACGGCAAGACATATGAATTTTTGGATCCTGATGGCCACAAATTCGAGATCTATTACGAATCAGAAAAATATCAAGCACCGTCCCGCCTCCGCCCCGCTTTGAAGAACCAACCTCAGAAATACACGGCACAGGGCGTGTCGGTCAGGCAACTGGATCACGTAAATCTGTTTGCCCAGAAAGTGGAGCCGTCCAGTCAGTTTTTACAAGATAACTTGGGCTTGAGAGTCAGTGAACAAATCGCACTCGATAACGGAACGATAGCTGGATCATGGTTGTATTCCGGGCAAAAGGCTTATGAAATGGTTTACACCGTTGACGCCAAAAATGTGCGGGGGAGGCTTCATCATATCGCCTTTTGCGTGGACAGCCGGGAAGATGTCATGCGGGCTGCGGACATCTTGATTGAGCATGACCTCGATATTGAGGGAGGACCTGCCAAACATGCCATTCAGCAAACGATCTTCCTGTACACTTTTGAACCGGGAGGCAATCGGATCGAGATTTGCTCGGGAGGATACCTGATCTTCGCGCCCGATTGGGAACCCATCACATGGACGCAAGCCGAGCGGGCAAAAGGACAGGCATGGAAGACACCTACCATTGCGAGTTTCCATACGTACGGGACGCCGGTAGTGGATGAGTAACTTGGGTGACGGCCGAGATAAAATGACAAGAGGATGTGGAGGAAAAGTGGAAATCACTGATCTGTTTCAAGGAGCCTATGACCTGCATGTACATACAGGGCCTGACGTGCTTCCAAGGAAACTGGACGATCTGGAAATGGCGAAGCGGCTGCAGCGGCTGGGGATGAAGGGATACGGGATCAAATCCCACTATTTTGTAACCTCCGCCAGGGCTAAACTTCTGAATCAGGTGTACCCGGGCATGAACGTTATCGGCGCCATCTGCCTGAACAATTCTGTCGGGGGTCTCAATCCGATTGCGGTGGAAATGGCCGCTTTGGATGGTGCAAAAATAGTATGGATGCCCACGTTTGATGCTGAAAATGAACAACAGCATTTTCGCGCGAGCAAACCAGAGAAACTGCCGCACTGGGCAAAGCTGCGTCAGGAATTCGAGCGACAGGGCAGCCCCATGCCTACTATCAACCTCTTTAACGGGAGAGAATTAAAGCATGAAGTTTACAAGATTTTGAGAATCATCAGCAAATACGATCTGGTGTTAGCCACAGGGCATTTGGGAAAGGATGAGATTTTTGCCCTGATCGAGGCTGCAGGTAAAATCGGTGTAAAAAAAATCGTCGTCACACATCCCAATTTTCCTTCGATCAGACTATCGATTGCCGAGCAAAGGGAACTCGCACAACGGGGAGCGTATATGGAACACTGCTTTACGACTCCCCACTCCAATAAAGATACATGGGAGTCCGTATATGAACAGATACACTCGGTGGGTCCCAATCACTGCATATTATCCAGCGATTTGGGGCAGCCGGCGGGGCCATATCCGGATGAAGGAATGCAGATCTTTGTAAGGAACCTGCTGGACAACGGGTTTAGCACCGGGGATATCCGTACCATGATGGTGGATAATCCGAGTAGCCTGGTTGAAAAAGAAGGATAAGGAGAAGGAGAAACATGATCGACAAAAACGTGAACTTGATGGTGGTTAGCGCACATGCGGCAGATTTTGTATGGAGGGCGGGGGGAACCATCGCCAAGTATATAAAACATGGCGCCAATGTCTCCCTTGTTATCTTAAGTTACGGGGCAAGAGGGGAATCCAATGACCTTTGGAATGTCGAGGGTCAAACCATGGACAATGTGAAAACTGTCCGCCAAGAGGAGATTGAAGCGGCGGCCATGTGTCTTGGCGTAAAGAATTACGAGATTTGGGATTATGAAGACTATTTCATGGAGATTACCCCGGAACGGATGGAGCGATTGGTCAAAAAGATTAGGGAAGTCCGACCGCACCACATCCTCTCGCATGGTCCCCGGGATGCTTTCAACCCGGATCACGAAACAGTTTTCAAATACGTGTTTGACGCAAGCGTCCAGTCTACGTCGAATGGTGTACGGATCGAAGGGTACCCATCCGTCAAGCAGACCCGATTGTTTGGCTTTGAGCCTCATCAGTCAGAAATCAGCGATTTCAAACCGGACCTGATCATCGACATCACGGAAACGTATGAGCATAAGGAAGCAGCCATGAAGTGTTTCAAAGCACAGCAACATTTGATCGAATATTACGGATGGAAGGCCAAACTTCGGGGAAATCACGCCAGAAGATGCTCCGGCAGAAAGGAATACAAATACGCGGAAGCGTTCAGCAGAACCTTTCCTTACGTGGGGAGTGAATTTGTCTAATGCAAAAGTATGTTGTCAAGAATATTTCACGACCGGATAAGAAAGTCATCGAGCAATTCCAGAAGTTGAGTGTATCAACGGTGTATGAGGCTCAGGGGAAGATCGGGCTTGTACATAACGAGATCAAGCCGATCATCCCGAATACTTTCATTTGCGGCCCGGCTGTAACCGCCGTTTGTTACGCAGAAGATAACTTGATGATCCATGCTGCGGTCGAAGTATGTCAACCGGGTGACGTTCTTGTAGTCACGACCATCGGAAACAGCACTTCCGGTATGATCGGTGAGCTGATTGTCACGGCGCTGCAAAAGCGCGGTGTACAAGGGGTGGTTATTGATGCCGGAATCCGCGATGTCGCTCAAATCCGCGAGCTTGGGTTCCCGATCTGGACAAAAGCGATCTCGCCCCAGGGCACGACCAAATCCAAAGGGGGATGGGTGAATGCCCCTGCTATATGCGGAGGCGCTGCGGTAAACCCCGGAGACCTGGTTTTGGCCGACGATGACGGAGTAGTGGTTGTCCATCAGGACGATCTGCAAACAGCCCTCGTCTCATCGCTGCAAAGATTAGATAAGGAAGAGCAGACGAAAGCCAAAATCGCCAGAGGGGAGGTAAGTCTTGATTTCTATGGATTGCGTGAGGTGCTGGGTAAAGAAAACGTGGCGTACTACGATAGTCTGTCCGTTGTAAGAAGAGGTTGATTTTTCAAACTTATAGGTTCTTTCAATACTTTTAGATGAGGAAAAGGAGGAAGGGTAATGGCAGGTAACAGAGGGGTTGTGTACGTAGAACTGGGACGTGTGGCCGTGAAGCAGATCGATTTTCCGGAATTGGTGTTGAAGGACGGGCCTGGAGTACATCCCAAAAATGTCGGACGGAAGTGCGATCATGGGGTCATTCTTAAAGTCGTGACAACCAATATTTGCGGCAGCGACCAGCACATGGTGCGTGGCCGGACTACAGCGCCGGGAGGACTTGTGCTGGGGCACGAGATCACCGGAGAAGTTATCGAGGTTGGCAGGGATGTGGAATTTCTTCAAAAGGGGGATCTGGTTTCCGTCCCGTTCAACATTGCATGTGGCCGTTGTCGGTCCTGTAAGGAACAACAGACCCATATTTGCGAAAATGTCAATCCGGACCGAGCAGGGGGAGCATACGGATATGTGGACATGGGCGGCTGGGTTGGCGGCCAGGCCGAGTATGTCATGGTTCCATACGCCGATTTTCAGTTGCTGAAGTTTCCGGATAAAGATCAGGCCATGGAGAAAATTCTAGATTTGACGATGCTCTCCGATATCTTCCCAACCGGCTATCACGGAGCGGTCTCGGCGGGGGTCAGGCCAGGGTCTACTGTTTACGTGGCGGGTGCGGGTCCGGTAGGATTGGCGGCAGCGCATTCGGCACAGCTCTTGGGCGCTGCGGTCGTCATCGTAGGAGATTTGAATGCGGAGCGATTAAAGCAGGCAAAAAGTTTTGGCTGCGAGACTGTTGATTTGAGCCTGCACGACAATCCAGCAGAACAGATCGAACAAATTCTCGGGGTGCCGGAGGTGGACGCAGCCATTGACTGCGTAGGGTTTGAAGCGCACGGGCATGGTCCTGATCATACCGAAGCGCCGGCTACCGTTTTGAATACGATTATGACGGTTACTCGGGCAGGGGGGCGATTGGGTATCCCGGGACTCTATGTGACGGGGGATCCTGGGGCTGTCGACGAAGATGCCAAAGTGGGCACGCTTAAGGTTCGGTTGGGATTGGGTTGGGCAAAAGCCCATACATTTGTGACCGGGCAAACGCCCGTGATGAGATATCATCGGGAACTGATGATGTCGATTCTGCATGGCAAGGCACAGATTGCCAAAGCAGTGAATGCGACTTTGATTTCACTGGACGAAGCACCTCAGGCATACGCGGATTTTGACAAAGGCGCAGCGAAGAAATTCGTCATCGATCCCCATGGAATGATAAGGAAATAAAAAACGATGCTGAACGTTATAAAAAGGAATGGTGGCAATATGAGGAGAAAAAAACTGCTTTTTGGTGTGCTGGTATTGCTTTTGTCACTGATTCTAGGGGCTTGTGGCGGCAAACCGGACTCCACAGGGAACAAGCAAAGTCAAAACATGTCAGGCGCGGACAATGGCAATCACACGCAGGAAAAGCGCAAATTTAAAGTAGCCTTCAGTGGAGGACAAAGCCATATCCACTATAAAACCATGGAAGTGTTTAAAAAGGAATTGGAGGAGAAATCCAACGGACGAATTGAAGTGCAATTCTATCCTGAGTCTACGCTGGGGACGGATGCGGAAGTAATGAACCAACTAAAGTCTGGTTCTCTAGACATGGGAATCGTCATATCTGGTGAATTAGCCAATCACTCCAGCAGTTTCAATGCCTGGTTCATGCCTTTCCTGATTCCCAATGCGCAAGCAGCCTATGAGATGGGGAATACAGAAGAGGCGAAAGCACTATTCGATACCTTGCCAGATGCGGGAGTCGTTTCTCTGGGCTACCTCGTCATCGAAATGCGGGATGTCTTGTCAAAAGACTCACTAATTGAAAGTTTGGACGATTTGAAAGGGACAAACATTCGTGTTACACCGAGTCCAGCAATCGTTGACTTTTGGCAAACGTTTGGAGCCAACCCTACGCCAATTGATTTGACGGAAATCTACAGCGCTTTCCAAACCGGGGTTATTAACGTGATTGATTCGGGTCCCACCAGCATCGTAAACGGCAAATACCACGAAATCGGAAAGTATTATACACAAACGAAACACATGGCATTTACTTCATCCGGTCTGGTTAGTGAAGCAGTGTGGAATAAATTGTCGGCGGATGATCAAGAGCTGATAAAGGATGCATTTGAGCTTGCAAGAAAAAGTAATGTTGAATTGATCACTGGAATTGAAAATCAAAGCCTTGATTTGATGAAACAGGGCGGCGTGACCATCGGAACGCTGAAAATGAATGACGAGGGTCAACGTAAAATTGCTCATTTCTACGATAAATACACGAATGGCGATGAAAAAATCAAAGCGTTTGTAGAAAAAGCCGAGGAATTAGGGAAGCAGTGAAGTCCAACCGATATTCTTCGTAGGAGAGGGTTAACAATATGAGATCAGTTGCTATCTTTATACAGAATATAAGCAATTTTCTGGATCGCATGATTGTTGTTATCCTCCAGTTCAGCGTCGGGGTTCTCATCCTCGACCTGAACTTGGCGGTTTTGTTCCGGTATGTATTGAAGCTGCCCATTATTGGGACGCAAGAGATTGCTTTGTTCCTTTTGGCTTGGATAACCTTTTTAGGAGCGAGCCTAAGTATCAAACATCATTCCATGGTGGCTGTCACCATCTTGTTGGAGAAACTCGGAAAGTTCGAGAAGGGGGCGCAATTGTTTATTCAGCTGTTTATTTTCCTCTTTTCGCTTTTCTTTGTAATATATGGTTACCAATGGGTGACATCTCCCAATGTGCTTCAAATCAAGACTTCTGCTCTGCAAATCCCGGCATGGATTCCCTATTCCATTGTGCCGGTATCCATGATCATCACGATGATTTTTACTATCCATAACATACTTCAAATTTTATTTAGGAACTCTTCGGATTTTAAATGGGAAGAGGAGATGTTCTAAATGCTAATTATGTCGCTTGCTTTTATTTTGTTGCTTCTATTAGGCGTGCCGATCGCTTTCGTAATGGGAATAAGTTCCGTCGCATATATTTTCTCCAGTTCAAATTTTGAGCTTTTTGGGACAGCCCCTCTACGAATTTTTCAAGGCGTGCAAAATTTTGGGCTGCTGGCTATTCCGTTGTTTGTATTTGTTGGGGAACTGATGAATTCTGGGGGAATTACCACTCGTCTTATCCGATTTGCCAATGTGGTCATTGGGCACTTCCGCGGTGGACTCGCTTATGTGAATGTTGCCACCAATGTGTTCCTGGCCTCGATATTGGGATCTGCAAATGCTCAAACAGCCATGATGAGCAGAGTCATGGTACCAGCCATGGAGAAAGAAGGCTATAAGAAAGAATTCAGTTCGGCCCTTACCGTGTCATCGGCGCTTCTCGGACCTATCATTCCGCCCAGTTTGGTCTTTATCATTTATGGAGTGATCAGCGAAACATCGATTACAAAGATGTTCTTGGCCGGGATCATTCCTGGTATTTTATTAGCAGTTGGCATTATGATTTTGATTTACATTGCATCGATAAGGGAAAACTTTCCAAAATCAGAAAGGGCAACGGTCGGAAAGATCCGGGAGGCTTTTTTATCCGTATTTCCCGCATTAATCATTCCGATTATTATTTTGATCGGCATACTTTCAGGGGTGTTTACGGCTACCGAATCTGCGGCTGCAGCTGCACTTGTGGCCTTTATCGTGGGATTTTTCATATATCGCGAATTGAAACTAAAGGAACTTCCCAAGATATTGCTTAACACCGCGATGAATACGGCTATCGTCACCTTTATCTTTTCCATGGCGGGGCTGTCGAGTTGGGTTCTCGCCTTTGAAAGAGTTCCGAACGAAGTTGCGGAATTCTTGGTTAATATCTCCGACAATCCGATCATCTTTTTGCTGCTTCTAAATATTATTTTGTTTATCACGGGAATGTTCATTGACGGAATTCCGGCGATGATTATTCTGGTACCGATTTTGTTGCCGGTAGCCATGAACCTAGGGATAGATCCTGTGCATTTCGGCATTATTGTTTCCATTAACCTGACCATTGGATTAATAACCCCTCCCGTAGGTACGGCTCTATTTATTGCTACATCTATAGGAGGCATTCGGATGGAGACCTTAGCGCGGACGTTAATCCCTTTTATTTTCGTTGCATATTTGATGCTGCTCATCATCACATATGTGCCTAGTATCACACTTTTGATACCTAATCTATTTGGTTAACATGTGTCCCTGTTACCAGATGAATGCCTTAGTGAGAAACCCTCGTCTTACGGGGGTTTTTACTTTGGGTACGTCAAGATGGTCGCTATCTACATGAAACTGCATTATTTCGATGCCTGAATTTGATAACCATGATCTGACAATTTAGAATGAATGTAAATCAAAATTGTGTTAAATTAATGTTGAAAATAATGTTGTCAATCTATTTGAGGGGGGATTTTTCCCATGAGTCGTCAAATGGAATTTGCATACCAGTTTATTAAGGAAAGAATACTGAATGGTACTTACAGACCTTCTCAAAAACTAGTGGAAAGTCAGCTTTCGGAAATCATTGGCGTCAGCCGCAATACGGTCAAAACCGCCTTGCTGAAATTGGAACAGGAGAATTTAGTTATTATAGAAAACAATAAAGGTGCTACGATTAAGTCGTTTACGATAGAAGAAGTGAAAAACTATCTTGAAATCAGGGAAGTGTTGGAGGGATTAATTATCCGTTCGGCAGTTCCGAACTTTTTGGAGGATGATCTAAACCATCTGGAGCAAATTTTGTCTAAAATGGAAAATTACCTGTGTGAAAACAATTACGACGAATACACCAAGTTAAATATCGAGTTTCACGATACGATTTATAAGCTTGCTAAAAATATTCAAGCCGTGAAGATGGTGAACATGATCAAAACGCAGCTGATTCGGTATCATTTTCGAACCATTTTAGTACCTGGAAGAAACGAAAAGTCGTTACAGGAACATAAGAATATCTACCAGGCATTGAAAGAGCGGGACGCTTTAGGTGCAGAAGAAGCTATGAAGCACCATGTCGCCAATGTGAGGAAAACCATTGAGGAAAATTATCAGTATCTTATATGATCTGGGTTTCATCAGCGAATTGGCGACTTCCTTTCTCCACCTTCCACAATTGATTTTCAAAGATATATAGTTTTGCCTTCGAAGTGGTGGGATCGTCGAAGGGTTCATCCTTCCGGCGACCTTATATGGCATTTGTCCGGCAAATTGGACCGAGATGAGTATGCCCGCTTGAATTCCCATATCTGTAGCATGTCATTCCAGCATCCGTACACGGGAGGTAACGCTGGCCAAACAAAGGCTTGTTGGGCCGAAATGATCTGCACCAGGATCTGGCCAAGGGTTACCGGCAGTTTTAGCCACTTTCAAAAGAGTGAAGATCTATGGAAGTATTTTTGCTTGACATTACGTTTCAGGGAATTAAAATAAGTATAAATCCAATTAAACCTACCAACATAGTATGAATTGGTTGGCAGCTTTGCCGCGGATACGATTTTGCTTTTTGCGATATGATTAAACATTCGTGAAACGGAGGAGAGAAATCATGAGATTTCAATTTGATCATCTGGTTCATTTCGTGAATGATCCGAAGGAGGCTGTCCAGCTGTTCAGGCAGCAAGGAGTCCACGCGGTTGAGGGCGGCGTCCATGAAAACAGGGGTACATACAATGCCCTTAGCTATTTTGACTTAAGTTATGTCGAGTTTTTGAGCGCCTATGATAAGAAGTTAATCGAGGAGAGGCCCAATCTCGCGTACAGTTTAATCGAGACGGTTGTGAACGACTCCTATACGGAAGGATTCGCCCGGATTGCCATTCGGACAACGCAAATCGAGCATGATGCCGAATACTTTGCCCGGCAGGGGCTGACAGTGAACGGGCCGGTTCCGCTCAGCCGCCGAAGGCCGGATGGAAGTGTCGTGAGCTGGCGGTTGCTGTATATAGGCCATCCCGATCAGGAATTGCCGCTTCCCTTTATCATTCAATGGGACGAGAGCGATGAGGAGAGAAGAAGTGATCTGACAGACAGAGGAGTCATCGCCCCGCATCCGGCTGGTGATCTTTCTTTATCCTTTGTCGCTTTTGCAGTAAAAGACGCGGAGAGCACGGCGGCCAATTGGGCGAAGTGGCTTGGTTTGAAACCGGGCGAAGCGTATGTGGATGAATCGCTGCAGGCTAGGTGTCAACCGCTCTTGCTTCCTGGCGGGAACCTCGTGTTTGCAAGTCCGATCGGCATTGGCGGAGCTGTATCCGAAGTGCTTGCCGCACGCGGGGAACGCGCTTTTTTGGCGGGAATCGCGGGGGGCTCTGCCAAGGGAGATCAAAAAGTCTTGGGAGGCATCTACCGGTTCCTTGATTAAACAAGGGAAGTCATTTTTTTTACACGTAATTCCTACTATTTTCATATGAATAATAGAGAATCGAGGAGTGGACAGTACATGAACAACTACACAGTCATCAGACGTTGGACGGCAATTTTCCTGGTGCTTATGCTGGTGCTGGCTGGGTGCGGCTCCGTGGGAAAACCGGACAGCGGTTCGGCGGACACGCAAACGAGCGGTTCAACAGACCAGCAAACAGGCAGTGCGGACAAGAGCGGGAAAGTGATTCGGATCGGCTACCAAAAAGGAAATACGCTAAACATTTTAAAAGAGAGCCGCTTGCTGGAGAAAAGCCTGAAAGAGCAGGGCTATCAGGTGGAATGGAAAGTATTCGCATCAGGCGGTCCGCTGCTTGAAGCATTGTTCTCCGGCAGCATCGACTACGGACATGCGGCGGATGGCCCAGGCATCTTCGCACAAGCGAGCAACAAGCCGCTGGTTTACGTCGGAGCGGACTTGCCCAACCCAGAAGGAGTAGGAGTCATGGTTCTCAAAGACTCCGGGATCAAAAGCATCGCCAATCTGAAAGGCAAGAAAATCGCGGCGCTAAAAGGCGGCAATCACCACTATCTGGCGGTGCTGGCATTGGAAAAAGCGGGGTTGACTGCTGATGATGTCGAGTGGGTATACGTGAAAGACGCTTCCCAAGGACGCGCGGTGTTTGAAACGAAGCAGGTAGACGCGCTGGCTTCCTGGGATCCGTTCTTTGCCGGGGTGGAAACCGACCTGCAGACGGTAAACCTGACGGAAGGCATTGACTACCAGTACCCCAACCGGACCTTTTACTTCGCCAATGTGAAGTTTGCTGAGGAACACCCGGAATTGGTAAAAGCCATTTTGGAAGCAACCCAAAAATCGGATGAATGGGCAAACGAAAATAAACCGGAAGTGATCAAGCTGCTGTCTGAGATGCTGGGCATCGATCAAAAGGTGATGACAAGAGCGATTGAGCGCCGCCAGTACGGTGTGGAGAAAATCTCACCGGAAGTGATTCAAGCCCAACAGGTGCAGGCAGATGTCTTTTACCGCATCGGACTGATCCCGAAAAAGGTAAATGTAGCGGAAGTCATGCCGGTCGATGCGAAGTGGACACCGGAATTGAGTAAGTAAAGGCAGGGTGAAAAGCGTAATGAAAACGAAAGTTGTGCAACAGGCTTTGCCTTGGCTGCTTCCCCTTCTGCTCTTGGCGGGTTGGCAAGTTTGTTCTTCAATCGAACTCATTTCTTCGCAGTTGTTTCCATCGCCGGCGACCGTACTGTTGTCGGCCTGGAATCTGATTCTGACGGGGGAGCTGGCGTATCATATCGAAGCGAGTCTAAGCCGGGCGTTTATTGGAGGGTTGATTGGCGGGGGCATCGGTTTTATTCTGGGAATGCTGAACGGGTTGTCCAGAACGTCATTTCGATTGACGGATACGACCGTTCAGATGATTCGCACCATTCCCCATCTGGCGCTCGTTCCGCTTGTCATCATCTGGCTGGGCATTGATGAAGGCTCGAAGATTTTTTTGGTAGCACTAGGGGTGATGTTTCCCGTTTACATCAACACCTTGCACGGCATTCGTACGGTGGACGCCGGCTATATCGAAATGGGGCGCATGTACGGGCTGAAGGGTTATCAATTGTTTCGAGAGATTTTACTGCCGGGAGCGCTGCCATCGATCTTCGTGGGGATCCGCTACGCGCTGGGCGTCATGTGGCTGACGCTGATCATCGCGGAAACGATCGCCACAAACGAAGGGATCGGCTATTTGGCGACGAATGCCCGCGAATTCATGCAGACCGACATCATCATCATCAGCATCATTTTGTATGCCTTGCTTGGCAAGCTGGCAGATTTGCTGGCGCATTGGGGAGAGCGCCGGGCACTCCGCTGGCATCCCAGCTATAACATTCAAAACTGAGGAGGAAGCAGGATGAGCGGCAGCGCACTGGAGAGCAGAAAAGAAGAAACGGGTAAATCCCGGGGGGTTCATATTCACGTAAACCATGTCGTCAAAACATTTGGCGATAAAGAAGTATTGAAAGGCGTTGACCTGGCGATCGAGCCGGGGGAGTTTGTCGCCATCGTAGGGAAGAGCGGGAGCGGGAAAAGTACGCTGCTGCGCCTGATTGCGGGATTGGATGCGTTAACCGACGGACAATTGCTGTTTGACGGTGTGCCGGTAAAGGAATCGCAGTCCAAGGCGACCATGATGTACCAAGATTCGCGGCTGCTGCCGTGGAAGAAGGTAATTGAAAATGTCGGCTTGGGTCTGAAGGGTAATTGGCGGGAAAAGGCAGAACGAGTATTGGATGCGGTCGGCCTGCTGCCGTTTCAAAAAGAATGGCCCTCGACACTTTCAGGCGGGCAAAAGCAGCGCGTTGCACTCGCTCGAGCGCTGGTTCACGAGCCTTCACTGCTGCTGTTGGACGAACCGCTGAGCGCGCTGGATGCGTTAACGCGCCTGGAGATGCAAAATCTCATCGAAAGGATATGGCTCGACCTGGGCTTTACGGCTTTGCTTGTCACCCATGACGTCCGGGAGGCGGTGCGATTGGCAGACCGGATCATCTTAATCGAGGATGGGCAGATTGCACTGGACATTCCCAATCACGCAAAGCGGCCGCGGCAGCTTTCAGATATTTCCCTCGCCCTGCTGGAGAAAAACGTTGTGGAGCGGATCATGGGGGCTCCAGAGAGAGAATAGGACGGCCCAAACGGGAGCCAAGGGGTTCAATCCTTGGCTCTGTTTGGTGTTTCGGAATGCGATTGCAGTCAAAGAGCGCGGCAATTAAATTTTGAAAAGTTTATATTGACGCAATAGATTCATTTCTTGTAAACTTTCTAATGAACCGCCTTGTATGGTACATGGTACATACGCTATGCTGCATGGTACAAGATGGCAGAATCAAGATGGGGTGTTGTTATGGAGAAGTCGTTTCCTACGGAGTTGTCCATCGAGAGTATTCACACACAGGTGACCAACGCACTGCGGAAGTCGATTGTATCCGGGTATTTTCGTCCCGGGGAGAAGCTCTCGGAGACTTCGTTGGCGCAGTTGTTTGGCGTCAGCAGAACGCCTGTACGTGAGGCGCTTAAGCAATTGCAGCGGGAAGGGCTTGTCGAGGTCATCCCACGTGTCGGTACTTGTGTCACCAAACCTACTGAAAAGGAAATCAACGAGTTGTTTACGGTAAAGGAGGTGTTGGAGGGGGTGGCGGCCGCATTACTGTCCCGACGCGGAGATGTGCCGGAGCTGGTCGAGCTGGCGGAAGCGACAAAGGATCTGGAAGACGCCGTGCAAAAAGGAAATATCGACCTCTACGTGGACGCAAACGACCGTTTTCACGGTGCCATTATGAGGGGCTCCGACAATAAAAAATTGCAGGATTTGTTTCAAATGTCCAGCAATCAGCTGCCGTACAGCCGGTACGTGTACCTGACGCTTTCACAGCCGCAGCGGCTGAAAAAATCCTTGGATGAGCACCGCCAAATTTACGAGGCGATCAAGTCCGGCGAAGATCAAAAGGCAGAGAGGTTCATGCGGGAGCACGTCAGGGCAAGCGCCGACAAATTGAGAGAAGGGCTTGCCAAGAAACTGATTGAGATGGGATTTGCTGAATAGATCTGACAGAAATATTGAAACATTTTTGAGAGAACAATCGGAAAGGTGTGTGGATCGAATATGAAGTTTGGATTATTTGCCAACCTGGCCGGCCCTGGCCGTCACGAAACATTTTATAAAGCGATCGAGGAAGCGAGAGAGCAGGCGATCTTTTGTGATGCAGCCGGTTTTGATTCGATCTGGTACACGGAGCATCACTTCGGCCACGAAGGATACGAATTAATCCCCAACCCGATTTTGATGGGGGCAGATATCGCTGCGAGAACGAAGCGGATCCGCATCGGACAAGCCGCCAACATCATCACATTTTGGCACCCTCTGCGCCTCGCGGAAGATATCGCCCTCCTGGACCAGTTGAGCGGGGGACGGGTGGAAGTGGGAGTGGGACGCGGCCTTTACGGCCGTGAAGCGATGAACCTGAACCAGTTGTCCGACCCCAAGGATCAGGAGCAAAACAGAGCGCTGTTCGAAGAGACATTTGCCATTCTAAAGAAAGCGCTCTCAGAACGGTTCTTCTCCCATCAGGGACGTTTCTACCAGTTCCCGGCTCCGGGCCTGAAGTGGAATCATCCGCTTAGCCCGCAAACGGAAGAGTACATGGATATGGAAAAAGGCGAGATCACCAGGATGTCGATCATGCCGCCTCCCTACCAACGTCCGCTGCCGCCGCTCTGGCAGGTGATCGATACGCCCCGTTCGATCAAATGGGCCGCGCAGAACAACGTAAAAGGGATTTTCTGGATGCCGACCGTCAAAGAACTGAAGGGGCGGTTCGAACTGTACCGGCAAACCGCCGAAGAAGCCAGGGGCGTGCCGGTTCAACTGGGTGAGGATCTTGCTCTTGTACGCGACTGCTATATAGCCGAGACGATGGAAGAGGCCCGCCGGGACGCAGAGGAAGCCATCCTCCATACCTACCGCTGGATTTGTCATTGGCGCGGTCTGGGCAATCTGCTCGACCCGGGCGAAGAGCTACAACCGGGAACAGAGCTGAGCTTCGACTTCCTGCACCCGCGCAACCTCCTGGTCGGGACGCCGGACTACGTGGCAGAAAAGATTCTGGAATTGAAGGAAGAGTTGAATCTCCAAAACCTGTTGCTGTGGATGAATCACGGCAGCCTGCACCACAAAAAGATCATGCGCAGCCTGAAATTGTTCGCCGAAGAAGTCATGCCGCGAATCAACAAATAATCGAACGAACGAATTGCGTACAGGGAGGACACGACATGTTGGACATTAGAAAGGTGTATACCGCTTACGAGGAACTGCGCAGCGAAGGAGGCCGCGAGGTGAATCCGCCGATTGCCATGGCGGCCGTGGCGGCGGTGATCACGAACCCCTGGGCAGGCAGGGGATACGTGGAGAACCTGAAGCCGGAAATCGACGAGATCGCACCAAAACTGGGCGAGCTGCTGGTTGGGTACCTGTTTAAGCTGGTGGGTTCGGCAGACGATGTCGAAGCTTACGGAAAGGCAGCGAACGTCGGACTGAACGGGGAGCTGGAGCACGCCAATGCTCTGATCCATACATTGAAGTTCGGAAACAAGTTCCGGGATGCCGTCCACGGGACAAGCATTCTGCCCTTTTCCAGCAGGCGCGCAGGAGCAGGAAGCCTCGTAACGATCCCGATGGTTCACAAAACGGACGAATCCATGCGTTCGCACTACCTGACATTCGAATTCAACATCGGGGATGCTCCCCGCGAAGATGAAATGATTGTAGCCATCGGTGTTTCGACGGGAGGGCGACCGTTCCCGCGGATCGGCAATCGTCATCAGGACATGAAGGAAATGGGGCTAGTGTAACATGCCGTTTGCCGGTGAAGGAAACAGACTCACGTATTATGCGGAAGCGGGCAGCGGGTTTCCCCTTGTGCTGATTCACGGCGTCGGACTTGACCATACCATGTGGGAGCGGCAGGTGGACGAGCTGTCCCGACACTACCGGGTGATTCTCTACGACATGCTGGGACACGGGCGATCGGCCCGCCCCCCAGGACCGTACACACTGGCCCAGTTCGCAGATCAGCTGCAGATGTTAATCGACCGTCTGGATATCGCCAAGGCCCATATTCTCGGCTTTTCGATGGGGGGACTCGTGGCTGAAGCCTTTGCGCTGAAGGCCCCGAACAGATTGTCCGCCCTGGTCATCGCCAATTCGGTTGCCAAGCGGACACCCGAGCAGCGAAATGGCGTGCTCTCCCGTGTGGAAGAAGTCAGGGAAAAAGGGCATACGGCCACGATTGACGCTGCCCTGGAACGTTGGTTTACAGCGGCGT
Organism: Brevibacillus massiliensis; assembly: GCF_000311785.1. Classification (GTDB taxonomy): domain Bacteria; phylum Bacillota; class Bacilli; order Brevibacillales; family Brevibacillaceae; genus Brevibacillus_C; species Brevibacillus_C massiliensis. The sequence goes on along the minus strand of NZ_HE978544.1, from coordinate 191,183 downwards.
TTCGCAAGGATCGGGCGGACGTGGTCGAAGCGGTCAGAAGGCGCCTTGAGGAAAACGATCCGGCAGCTTACCTGGCAGCCTACACGGTATTTGCCAATGCAGATGCGGAGCTGTTCGACGAACTGCCGCAGATCGCGTGTCCGACTTTGATCGTCACCGGTGAAAAAGACAGCGGATCAACGCCAGAAATGGCGAGGATGCTGGGCAGGCAGATCAAGGATTCCAGCGTGGAAATCCTAATGGGCGGGAAACACATGATGCCTGTGGAACGGGCAGCCGAGTTTAACCGAATTCTGCTTTCGTTTTTGAAAAAACACGGATAACAAACAGGAGGCAGTATGGAAAACCAATTGAAACGATACCAAATGTACATCGATGGTCAATGGGTGGACTCCGCTTCCGGTGAAACCTTCACAAGCTTCAATCCGGCTACCGGCGAGCCGTGGTGCACGGTTCCCAAGGGGACGGCAGAGGATGTGGACCGGGCTGTCCGGGCTGCCTGCAAAGCGTTTGAAGATTCTGCCTGGGCCGGGATGACCTACACCCAGCGCGGCAAGCTGCTGCGCCGCCTGGGCGATCTGATTGCCGAGCGGGCCGAAGAACTGGCTGTATATGAAACATTGGACAACGGAAAACTCCTTCGCGAAATGCGCGGTCAGTTGAAGTACTTGCCGGAGTTTTACCACTATTTCGCAGGCCTGGCGGACAAGATTCACGGTGAAACGCTGCCCATTGACAAGCCGGACTTGTTCGTGTTCTCCACGCGGGAACCATTGGGCGTGGTCGCTGCGATCACTCCGTGGAACTCTCCGCTCTATTTGACGACGCTGAAACTGGCTCCGGCGCTTGCCGTCGGCAATACGATTGTGATCAAGCCTTCCGAGGTGACCTCCGCTTCCCTATTGGAACTGATGCGGCTGGTCGAGGAAGCCGGATTCCCGCCCGGTGTAGTGAACGTGGTGACCGGCTTTGGCAATCCTGTGGGAAGCGCGCTAACCTCTCACCCGCTGGTAAATCGCATTGCCTTTACCGGCGGTCCGGAGTCCGCCCGTCATGTGGTGCGCGGCTCTGCGGAGAATTTCGCCCGCGTCTCATTGGAGCTTGGCGGCAAGTCCCCCAACATCGTGTTTGAAGACGCTGATCCGTACAATGCCGCGATGGGGATTGTCGCGGGAATATTCGGGGCGGCGGGACAAAGCTGCGTCGCCGGTTCGCGGGCGTTTATCCACGCGGATGTGTACGACAAGGTGATGGAGCTGTTGGTCGGCAGAGCTTCGGACATCAAGATCGGCGATCCAATGGCCGGTGAAACCGAGATGGGGCCGCTTGCCATCCCCGGGCAGCTGCAGCGGGTGGAAGAGTATGTCCAGGCCGGACTGGATGAAGGCGCCAAGCTCGTGTTTGGCGGGAGACGTCCCGAGGGGCTGGGAAAAGGCTGGTACTATACGCCGACGATCTTTGAGGATGCAAGCAACCAAATGAAAATTGCCCAGGAAGAAATTTTTGGCCCGGTCCTGACCGTTATCCCGTTTCGCGGCGAAGAGGAAGTAGTCAAGCTGGCAAATGAGAGCAAGTACGGGCTTGCGGCAGGGATATGGACCAGCAATGTGGGGAAAGCACATCGGGTAGCCAAAGCCATCCGGGCCGGCATCGTCTGGGTCAACACGTATCGCAGCATTTCGCCGATCGCGCCGATCGGCGGGGTGAAGTTCAGCGGTTACGGCAGGGAGGGCGGCTGGGAGGCCATCTACGAATACACGCAGAGCAAGGTGGTTTGGGTAAATACCTCCACCGAACCGATGCCCGATCCGTTCATCATGAGATAACAAAAGTTGTCTTATTTATCAGAAATAGGGGGATTCTTATGAAAAAAACGGAAAAAGGCGCTTGTTCGCCAGGTTAGGGGCCGTTTCCTTGACGATGGCTTTGATCGCGGGATGCGGAAATTCCGGCAGTTCCTCTACTGAGGGTGGACAGCCGTCCGCACAAGGCAGCGGGGGTTCGGTTACCTTTGTCAGTTGGGGGGGAACGACCCAGGATGCCCAAATGAAGTACTGGGGGAAGCCTTTTGAAGAAGAGACAGGAATCAAGGTCGTGCAGGACGGCCCTACCGACTATGGCAAGTTCAAGGCGATGGTGGAAAGCGGCGACGTCAAATGGGACGTCGTAGACGTGGAAGGCGACTTTGCCTATCAGGCGGCTAAGGACGGTCTGTTGGAACCGCTGGATTTCTCGGTGATCAACAAAGGCGATCTCGACCCCGACTTCGTGTTTGATTACGGCGTAGGGAGCTTTGCCTACTCGTTTGTAAACGCCTACAATACCAGCAAAATCAAGGAAAAGCCGCAAGGGTGGAAGGATTTTTTCGATCAGACAGCATTCCCAGGCGATCGTACGGTCTACAAGTGGCCGACCGTCGGCGTGCTTGAAATGGCGCTGCTCGCCGACGGCGTCGAACCGTCCAAGCTGTATCCGCTCGATCTTGACCGCGCGTTCCGCAAGCTGGATGAGTTGAAGCCGTCGATCAAGTGGTGGCAGACGGGGGCGCAGTCCCAACAGTTGATGGCCAATGGCGAGGTGAGCATGGGTTATGTATGGAACGGTCGGATGTATTCGCTGATAAACGATGGGGCACCTGTCGAAATCGATTGGACGCAAAACATTCGGACAGGGGATTACCTGGTTGTTCCCAAAGGGGCCAAAAACAAGGAGGCAGCCATGAAGTTTATCGCCCACGCGGTAAGCGTCGATGCACAGGCGGGATTTGCCAATGAAACATCCTACGAACCGATTAACGTGAAATCGATGGGCCTGGTAGACAGCAAGCTCTTCCCGTACCTGCCCTCTCAACACAAAGAGTCGCAAGTGCTCTTGGACGTGGCTTACTGGGCGGAAAACAAAGACAAAGTGATCCAACAGTGGAACGCCTGGTTGCTGAAGTAAGCAGCAAACCATCGCGGAAACATCGCCGGCGTGGCGCTTGTCATAAGGATGGCAGCGCCACGCCGCCCTCAGCAGAAAGTGTCTCGGTACCCAAGACCTGAGGAGGAATGCAATGAGTATGCAAACAGTAAGCAGGAAGCGTATCCGCCTGGGAGCAACGCGGTCAAACAAGATGCTGCTTGTCATTCCGGCTGTTGGATTGCTTGCCCTGTTCTTTATCTATCCGATTGTCACCATCCTGTTGCGAAGTTTTAGCGAGCCGCAGTGGGGTCTGCAGAATTACGCCGCATTCTTTCGTGAATCGGCGTACCTCGGCTCGCTGGCCAACACGTTTAAAATTGCCGTTGCCGTGACACTTATCACGCTGGTGCTGGGCTATCTGGTCGCCTACGCGATGACGACGGTGGGGTCCAAAATGAGGAAGTTCATCCTGATCGCAGTGCTGATACCGTTTTGGACCAGTTTGCTGGTGCGAACCTACGCCTGGATGGTCCTGCTGCAAAGCGAAGGCATCATCAATCGTTCCCTGCTGTATCTCGGCATCATCCATGAGCCGCTGCAATTGATTCACAATTTTACGGGCGTCATCATCGGAATGGTATACACCATGCTGCCGTTTATGATTTTGCCGATCTATGCGACGATGGCCAGCATTGATCCGGGCTTGATGCGAGCGGGAGCGAATTTGGGGGCGCCGCCGGCTGTCGTGTTCACGCGGATCTTTATGCCGCTGACACTTCCCGGAGTAGGAGCCGGCTCGATCATGGTCTTTGTCATGACGATCGGTTATTACATTACACCGGCACTGCTTGGCGGTTCCAAGGACACCATGATCGGGCAGTTTATTGCAGAGCAAATCCAATCTCTCTTGAACTGGGGCATGGGAGCAACCGCAGCCGTGGTACTGGTCACAACGACGATGATTTTCTTTGTCTTCTATCTAAAAATCAACCGTTTGGAGAGGAGAGCTTCATGAAGAAGGGAGAAATCGCGTTGACCACGATACACGCCAAAGCCAAGGAACGTCCCCGCACCCGTCGCTCCGTAAGACAGGTAAAAGCGGGCCGTATCCTGCTCTACTTCGCTGTCGGTCTCATCGTGCTGTTTCTGCTGCTGCCGATCGTCATCATTCCCTTGCTGTCCTTTGGCTCCTCGCCGTGGCTTCAGTTCCCGCCTCCGTCGTGGACCCTCAAATGGTATGGAGAACTGTTCAGCTCCCCGGACTGGTGGGGACCGATTATGAACAGTGTGAAGGTAGGCATTTCCGTTGTCTTCCTATCGCAATTAATCGGGGTTCCGGTCAGTTACGCATTGGTGAGAGGAAAATTTCCGGGTCGGGACCTTTTAAACGGCCTATTGCTGATGCCGATGATCATGCCGTACATCATCTACGCGATTGCGGTCTACAGCCTGTTTCTCAAGCTTGGGATGAACGGAACACTGACCGGTCTGGTCATTACGCATACCGTCCTGGCCCTTCCCTACGTCGTGATTAATGTCTCCAACGCATTTCGGGCGGTGAGTCCGGCTGTGGAATACGCAGCGGCCAGCTGTGGTGCGGGGCCGTGGCAGACGTTTCGCTACGTGGTGCTGCCGCTCATTCGGCCCGGTGTGACTTCGGGTGCCGTGTTCGCGTTTGCGATCTCATGGGATGAAGTGATTACGTCGATGTTCGTGACAGACCCGCAAACGATAACGCTGCCCGTCAAGATATGGACGACACTGCGGCTGGATCTGTCCCCCGTCATCGCCGCACTTTCTACCATTATGATCGCACTCTCTACCATCATGCTGGTAGTCACAACGTCAAAAGGCTCCGCTGACGTGTTCGGCAGTCCTTCCGGCAAACGGGAGTAGAAAGGAGAAGCGCATGATGACAAGACAACAAGCGGAAGAAAATTACCTGCATATCGTAAACCTTCGCAAGGAGTACAAGGACTTCCTGGCAGTCGACGACGTTTCACTGCAGATTAAACGGGGGGAATTCATGACGCTCTTGGGTTCCAGCGGATCGGGCAAATCGACGACTTTGCTGGCGATTGCCGGATTTTTGGAGCCGACCTCCGGCGATATTTTGCAATCCGGACAAACTATTCTCGACAAACCCCCACATCAGCGAAATATCGGGATGGTGTTCCAACAGTACTCGCTGTTTCCGCACATGACCATCGCGGACAACATCGCGTTTCCCCTGAAAATGCGCAAGCTGGAGAAAAGCGAAATTCAGCGAAGAGTCAACGACATGCTGAAGCTGATCGAGCTGGACGGATTTGGGCAGCGCAGGCCGCAGGAGTTGTCCGGCGGTCAGCAGCAGCGGGTGGCTCTGGCGCGGGCACTGGTGTTTCAGCCCAATATCCTGTTGATGGACGAGCCGCTTGCTGCCCTGGACAAGAAGCTGCGGGAAACGATGCAGCTGGAGATACGGCGCCTGCACAGTCAGTTGGGATTGACGATCATTTACGTCACCCACGATCAGGAGGAAGCGCTGAAGATGAGCGATCGGATCGCCATTTTCAACAAAGGGCGGATCGAGCAATTGGGAACGCCGCTTGATCTGTACGACCATCCCCGCACTCGTTTCGTTGCGGAATTCCTCGGCGATTCCAACCTGTTTCCGGGCAGGGTGGCGGATCGGTCCGGCCCACAGACGGTGATCACGGATGCAAGCGGCCGGACTTTGTACGCATCAGCGAAACAAGACTGTGGTAAAGGTGACGAGGTTGTCCTGATGGTTCGGCCGGAAAAGGTGGAGATTGAGACAAACAGAGACAAGCTGACCTCCCCCAACTTCATGGAGGCAAAAGTCGTGGAGTCCGTTTTCCTCGGCGACAATTACAAGTACAAGCTGACATCGTCGGCCAACCAAACCATTATCGTAAAAAAGCAAATCCACATGGTCGGAGAGCGGATGCTGTCTGTCGGCGACCAGGTATACGTCACCTGGGATCCCGAAAACGCTATCGTTTTGGCCTCCTAGCCGCTGACAATCGGCAGCAGCCGAAGGAACAGCATCAAATAATCGAGGTGAATACGGATGAAATTGCTAGGAATTTCTGGTACAATCACCGGTTCCAAAACCGGGATTGTGGTACAAAACGTGTTGGAAGAGGTAAAGGCTAGCTTCCCTGAGACAGAGGTGGAGTACCTGGACCTAAAACAGTACGATGTGCAGTTTTGCGACGGCCGCGACCCGTCCAAATATGAAGGGGATACCAAGCGGGTCATTGACATTGTTTCCTCGGCTGATTTTTACCTGATCGGCACCCCTGTCTTCCAGGGATCGCTCAGCGGCGCGCTGAAAAACTTGTTCGACTTGGTGCCGGTGTCCGCATTCCGCCACAAGGTGATGGGATTTATCGCGACAGGGGGCACCTACCAACACTACCTGGTGATTGAAAACCAACTGAAACCAATTGCGGGGTACTTCCGCGCCTTTGTCGCGCCCGGTTACGTGTACGCCCACAACGATCACTTCCGGAACAATCAGATTGTTGATCCAGACGTACAGGAGCGCATTCGGGCACTGGCCCGCGAATTGGTGATGATGCAAAAGGGACTGAAGAGGGGCTAGTCGAAAGATCTGCATGCAAGGTATGGAGGGTTGTGCATGAAAACTGTGGAGATCCGTCGCAATACACTTGGCATGATCAAGGGATCCGTCACCCGGGGACGACAGGTTGCCAGGAAACTGGGATTTCCCACAGCCAATCTCCAGGTGGAAGCGATCGAAGGCGAGTTTCGGCTGGGGGTGTACGGCGTCATCGCCCGGTACCAGGGCAATCAATACGAAGGGGTCATGAACGCCGGCATCCGTCCCACCTTCACAGAGCTGCAGCCGGCCGTGCACTACGAAGTACACTTGTTGAACTTTGACCAATCGATCTACGGTGCCAGGCTGGAAGTGGATGTCTGCTTCTTTGTGCGTGATGAGATGAAATTTCCTCGCGCAGACCAGTTGACGCGGCAAATTGCAAAAGATGTACAAAACGTACAAAAGCGCTTTGAACTATTAAACTCGGCAGAGGACGAGGTGCATTTGACGGATTTTGCCTTTGGCAAGTTGTGTGAAGACGTCTACGGCATAAACCGGGGCGTCTACAACACGATTGAGACATCGCTTTACGCCAGAGGGTTGACACATATCACGAAGCGGAGGAAGGCTGTCCTTTCGTTTCTCGAATACCTGACATTCCAGAAGAGCGTGAAGCGGACGTCGCAGATCAAATTTGGAAACGGCGGGCTGACCGCCAATTTGCAGGAGTTTTGCCGGTCGTACCTTGGAGGATGTTAGACTGGAATAAAAACATCCGGTGGAAGGGGGAGGAAGATGGCGTACTATGCAGCCATCCTGCACATGCTTGACCCGGTAAAAAATCAGGAGGTCCGCTCCCGGCACATCGCGTATCTGGAGCAGCTGCAGCGGGCGGGAAAAGTATGGGGAAGAGGACCGTTTGCCGACGGTTCGGGCGGTTTGGTCGTGTATATTGCCGACAGTTGGGAAGAAGCGCGGCAGTTGGCGGAAAGCGATCCGCATGTACGGGAAGGATCCCGGAAGCTCGATCTTCGCGAGTGGCAGGCGATACTATAGAACAAAAAGCTCCTTATCTCAGCAGAGATAAGGAGCTTTTTCTCATGCAGGCGGGAAGAAGCAATCCCCTTGGGCAACCGGCAAAACATCATTTTAGACTTTTTTTAGAATTGGTTTACAGGCAGTTTAGGGTTGCAGGCTACGCTGAATACAGAAAGTTTTCCGGCAGGTGAAGGCTTTCTGAACCAATAATAACTTGTCATGGAGGGATTCACGATGAAAAAGAAGTGGATGGCGATGGGGACTGGCATCGGGGTCGGAGCCGTCATGCTGCTGGCCAGCGGCTTTACCGCGGCTGCAGGAAGCTCCGGGTATGACGTCTACAAAACCGCCCTGAAAAACAATCTGGCCGTTTCCAGCATCACCGGCCATCTGCATGTCACCATCACCGATAACGACGCGGAAATGTTGAAGGTCCAATCCAACGTCAAGGCTGATTTTATCCGGCATGCCGCAAGTGCAGCCATCCAGGCGGACAGCAGCGCTGGCGGCACGAAGGCTGTGAATGTCTATCGGCAGGAAGACAAGACGGTCGTCAAACCGGCAGACAGCGACGTGTACCGGGTCATGGAGGCGACTGGTAGAAAATAGCAGAACTATAACGAAAAACCGGCGATGACAGGGGAAGCGGAGAACGTAATCGACGCGTTGGTCGGACATCTGCGGGACCAAGTCACCTTGGAAGACGGCACGAACGGCGGCAAGCATGTATCCCTTCATCTGAGCGGTGAACAAGTGCCGGTCGCTGTCAATGCACTTGGCTCCTTCATCGTCAAAAAAGCATCCGGCATGGAACACGGCAGCGGCCAGCCGGACGGGGAGCACCCGCAAATCCCGGCTGCAGCGATCGGTCTGAAGCCGAACCTTCCGAAGCTGACAGATGAGATCAAAGTGCAGGAGATTGACCTCGACGCGGCCATCAATCGAGACAATTACATCGAGCATGAGACGGCGAAAATCGTGATCGTCGGCAAGGACGAAGCCGGGAAAAAAACACGAAGTCGCCGTTAACCTGGCAGTCGACTTGACCGATCTGAACCAGACCGTTCCAGACCGCGTCGACCTGAGCGGCAAGGAAATCGAAACCATTCCGGTCGACTCGATGAGGCATTGCAGCTGGCACTGACCCATTCACGGGCGGATAGCATTCGGAAAAGCTACCGATCCGCCCGGCCAATCAAGCGGGAAGGAGTGATGAGATGGAAGCCGTATTACAAGTACGGGAGCTGACAGCTTTACGTCGGAATCGCGCTGCAAGTCGCATCTCTCGTCGCGATCTTCCTGCTGTCGGCCTTCAAAACGTGGGGACAGCGCAAAAGAAAAACCGTGTGAAGCGTTCAGTGAATGGCAAACAGTCCGGGACATGAAGGCGACAAAAAAAGGATGGGGGTGCAAATTCCCATCCTTTTTCGCTTTATGGACGTTGATTAATATTTTTTCAGTACGATAACCGCGTTGTGGCCGCCGAACCCGAAGGAGTTGGATAGTCCGATTTGCAGATCTGCTTCTCTGGCGTGGTTGGGAACGTAATCGAGATCGCACTCCGGGTCGGGATGTTCCAGGTTGATTGTAGGCGGAATGACGCCATTCTGCAACGTTTTGACCAGGGCTACGGCTTCCACTCCGCCTGCTGCCCCGAGCATATGGCCAAACATCGATTTGTTGGAGCTGATCGGGAGGCGGTAAGCGTAATCGCCAAACAACTTTTTAATCGCCATGGTCTCCGAGCGGTCGCCGATTGGAGTACTGGTCGCATGGGCATTGATGTAATCGACGTCTTCCGGTGCTATCCCGGCGTCGTCGAGGGCTGCTTTCATCGCCCGGTATGCCCCCAGCCCCTCCGGATCGGTCGCTACCATGTGGTAGGCGTCAGAGGAGGCGCCATAGCCGATGACTTCCGCGTAGATGCGGGCTCCCCGCTTCTCAGCGTGTTCCAGCGATTCGAGAACGAGCACGCCTGCGCCTTCAGCCGCCACGAAACCGTCGCGCTGGGCATCGAACGGGCGGCTGGCGCGCTCTGGTTCGTCATTGCGAGTGGAGAGTGCCGTCGCATTGCCAAATCCGGCGATCGCCAAGTCCGTCACCGTCGATTCCGTGCCGCCGGCGACGACTATATCGGCGCCGCCGCGCTGGATCAGCTTGAACGCCTCACCGATCGCGTTGTTGCCGGTGGCGCAGGCCGTGACAGGTGCCAACGTCGGTCCCTTGATGCCATACAGAATGCTTACCTGAGCGGCCGCCATGTTGGGGATCATGACCGGAACCATCGTAGGACTTACACGGCCAGGGCCGCGGGTGAGCATGGTTCGGTAGTTCTCCAATAATGTTTGGATGCCGCCGATCCCGGAGCCGATGTAGACACCCGTGCGCTCTGCATTGTTTTCATCTATCTGGAGGGCTGCATCGTCGAGGGCCTGCTTGGCCGCAGCGACGGCAAATTGGCAAAACCGGTCCATCCTGCGGGCCTCGCGGCGGTCGATGTAAGCTTCCGGTTGGAAATCCCGGACCAGCCCGGCAAATTTGGTTTTATATTCAGTGGTATCGAAAGTGTCGATCAGAGTAATTCCCGATTTTCCGGCAACGAGGTTTTTCCAGAAGCTATCCACGTCATTTCCGATCGGGGTGATTACTCCGAGTCCAGTTATTACTACACGTGACATCTGTTTCCCCTCCATTGTATATAAAAATATACATTATCATGTCACAGACTTTATCATATTACAAGTTGTTGTCTATCATAGTATAATTAATAATAGAATAGGTCTCCGTCCAGATTGAGGTGAACGGGATTGAATAACGATGTACGCCTTTTGGCTCTGTCCGAGTTTTTAAAAACACACCGGGCAAAATTGAAACCGAATGAAGTGGGACTGCCGGCAGGCGGAAGAAGGCGCACGCCTGGACTTCGCAGGGAAGAGGTAGCCCAGCTCTCCGGGGTCAGTACAACCTGGTATACATGGCTTGAACAGGGGCGGGATATCAGCGTGTCTCCGCAGGTTTTGGACCGGATCGCGCATACGCTGCAGTTGAATGAGGACGAGCGGAAATACCTGTTCATGCTTGCGCACGGCCAAACGGCCTCCTCGGCAACAGCGGAAAGCCCTCCGGTGATGAGTGCCGCCACCAAACTGATTCTCAGCGAGTTTCGGCATTTTCCGACCATGGTCTCGGACCGGCGCTGCAATATCGTCGGTTGGAACGAAGCTGCGGCCCGGGTGTTCATGGATTTTTTATTGGTGCCGCCAGATGAGCGAAACATTATCTGGATCCTGTTTACCAGGAAGGAATTTAAAGCGCTGGCAGTTAACTGGAGCGATTTTGTCCGCGGCTTTCTGGCGATTTTCCGTTCTTATTACGGGCAGTATGTAGGCGACCCCTGGTATAATGAATTTATTGAAAAGATGGGTAAAGCAAATCCCGAGTTTCGAAACTTTTGGAATCACAACGATGTCAGCTCGGCACCGGAGGTATTCATCGAGTTTCGGCATGCCAAGGCGGGGAAAATGCTGTTTGACCTGACGTCGCTGTTGATTCAGGGACACAACGATTTGCGTTTAAGCGTGTACACGCCTTCTGCCGGCTCGGATACCGAAGAAAAAATGAGGCAGTTGATGCGCAAGCACGATTAGAGGGGCTGAATGTGTGGAGCAGAGAGTTGTCGGACAAACGAAATCGGCCGGATTTCAAGTTGGCGTAAGAAGGACCCTGCCTGTATCGCAGGAGAGGGCCTGGGAGCTGGTCGCCTCGGTAGAGGGGTTGCAGCCTGGTAAGGATACTCCCAAAAGCGGGCGATAAGACAACGATCAGTTTTCATCAGGAACATCTTGTAGACAAGCATGTGCGGGAAGAGATGAAAGAGTATTGGGAAGCAGTGTTGGAAGAGCTGGGCAAAAGAGCGCAGCAGGGCAATGACAAGTGAACATTGCGTCATACGTTCCCCATAGGGGGGCGGCTCTCAGCTAAAGAAGCAGGTCACAGAAGTAGATCACCCAGCTTGCTAGGCTCAAGGGTGATCTACTTCTTTTTATGGAAGGACAGTATAGCTACAATTAATAGCTTCGCTTTTCCTTAAGTGCAACATGGCATGCGAAATCGTGAATCAGGGTAGCAGCCAACAGGGAGGTGATGTTGGCCGGGTCGTAGGAGGGCAGAACCTCCACCAGATCAAACCCGATATAGTTGAGGCCGGTGAGCGAGCGAATGAGTTCCAGGCTTTCACTGCTTGTGAATCCGCCCGCTTCAGGCGTGCCGGTTCCGGGGGCGAAGGCCGGATCGACGAAATCGATGTCAAAGGTCAAAAAGCAAGGAGTATCTCCAAGCTTATCCTTGATCTCGCAGACGACGTTGGCAATGCCCCGGTTGCGCAGGTCTTGAGAGGTAATCACGTTATAGCCCAACTCGTAACTGGCCTCAATGTCGCCAGGGTGGTTCAGCGTGCCGCGGATGCCAATCTGGAACACTTTGTCGGCTTGCAGCAGGTTTTCTTCGTAAGCCCGGATAAACGGCGAACCGTGCCAGTACTTTTCTTCGTAGTAGGTATCCCAGGTATCGGTATGGGAATCAAACTGAATCATCGCTACCGGGCCGTATACCTTGGCGGCTGCCCGCAGGCTGGCCAGCGTGACGGAGTGGTCGCCGCCGAGACCGATCGGGATGATCCCCTGCTTCATCAGACCCAGCACGGCTTCTTCGATACGCTCGTAGCTGCGGTGAATATTGTGAGGGATCACTGATACATCCCCGATATCGATGGCATTGGTCTCCTCGAACGGATACACCTTGTGTACGGGATGGTAGGGAAACAGCGTCATGGAAGCCTGGCGGATCGCCTGCGGCGCAAAGCGGGCGCCGACTCGAAACGAGGCGGCGGTATCATATGGCATGCCGACGATCGCCAGCTTGGGATTCTCAGTGGAAGCGGGCAGGCGCATAAAAGAGCCGGTCGTGCAAAATTCAGGCTGTACATCTGGACTGAGCGGATATTTCATGGCAAGTTCCTCCTCTTGATTGTGGTGATGGTATGGCGTTAAGGAGTACTTGCCCCGCTACAGGATCATCGAGAGCAGAACGGCTATGAGAAATAGTTTCCATTGCATTGCAAACAACCTCACTGAATCATTTTCTATCAGGCTTTTTCAAATTGCAAAAACAATGCCAATGTTGAAATACATGTATTATAGCAGTTTAACGGCCCGTTAGCATGCAAAAATGAATGGTTTATTCGAAAGTGCTCGCTTCTTTTTCGCGCGGGTTTCACGGGCGGAACGTAGACAGACTGCCAAGCCAGGCGATTTTTGTAATGCGCCCGGCTTGGTTTTTTTATTGCTATTTCCCAGATTTGAATAGATTATTCAATTTTGCATAAAGGACATGGTTTTTTTCGGCTATTCAGCTGACCTATCACTTTGAAGCGATGAGGAGGAATTCGTTTGGAACTGCGGACTGCAGAACTGAAAAGATCGTTGAAGCTGTGGCATATTGTCGTCATCGGGCCCGGTTACTTGGCACCGATGGCTGTTTTCGATGCGATTGGGATCGTGTCAGAGGTAACGGACGGCCATGTTCCGGCCGCTTACGTCTTGACGCTGGCTGTTTTGCTGTTTACGGCGTCCAGCTACGGAAAGATGGTCAAGGTATTCCCCCGGGCCGGTTCGGCTTACACCTATGCGTCGAGGACGATCATACCCCTACGTTGGATTTATGGTCGGGTTGATCTGGAATGCGGCTGACTTTCTCGATCTTCTGCATTTGAGCAAGCTCTTCTTCAGGAAACCGCCGCAGTTCGAATTCCAGCATACGGTGTAACAGCTACCCAACATCGCATAAATAATTCAGTTTTGCATAAAATCGATCTGCTGCTCCCAAGCAAAAAGCGGGCGTGAAGGGGAATCAGCCGATTGGCACGGTATATGCTTGCGTACGAACAATGAAGGATAACGGAAAAGGAAGGGATAGGGATGATCAAGCTTCAGATGTATGTGAACGGCCAATGGGTAGACGCTAAAAGCGGAAAAACCAGGGAAATCGTTAATCCCGCCAACGGGGAGGTTATCGCGCTGGCAGCCGAAGGCGATGTAGAAGACGCCCGCGAGGCCATTTCGGCGGCAAGAGATGCGTTCGAAAGCGGCGTCTGGTCTGAGATTCCGGCGGCGCAGCGGGCAGCGTGCCTGTTTGCCATCGCCGACAAGCTGGAGCAAAACGCGGAGGAGATCGCCCGGCTGGAGACTCTGGACAACGGCAAACCTCTGCGCGAGACAGCGGCAGATGTGGCAGATGCGGCGGCGTGTTTTCGCTACTATGCCGGCATGGTGACAAAACCGGACGGCCAGACGTACCACGTCGCCGATCCGATGCAGGCGTTGGTCGTCCGCGAACCAGTTGGCGTTTGCGGATTGATCGTTCCGTGGAATTACCCCTTGCTGATGGCTGTCTGGAAGATTGCCCCGGCCCTTGCCGCCGGCAATACGATCGTGTTCAAACCGTCGGAAGTAACGCCGGTCACAGCGGGCAAATTGTTTGAAATCATCGAGGAAGCGGGGGTTCCCAAAGGGGTGGCCAACATGGTGATGGGCGCCGGTCTGACAGTTGGCAACGAGCTGGCGGAAAGCCATGAGGTCGACATGATCTCGTTCACGGGGGGAACGGTTACGGGGCGCAGCATCATGAAAGCGGCCGCCGGCAATATCAAGAAGATCTCGCTTGAGCTTGGCGGCAAATCCCCCAACATCGTCTTCGCCGACGCCGACTTCGAGACGGCAGTCGACTATGCCTTGTTCGCGATCTTCGCCAACCAGGGGCAGGTCTGCTCCGCCGGCTCGCGGCTGTTGCTCGAAGAGAGCATCCACGACCGCTTTGTCGAGCGGCTGGTGGAGCGGGCAGGGAAAATCCGCGTAGGCCCCGGCCTTGAACCATCGACAGAGATGGGACCGCTCGTCAGCGAAGCGCATATGGAAAAGGTGCTTCGCTACATCGAGCTCGGCAAGCAGGAAGGGGCGCGGCTGGTATGCGGCGGCCGCCGGATTACGGCAAACGGTTTGGAGAAGGGATATTTTGTCGAGCCGACGATCTTTGTCGACACCACCCCGGAAATGCGGGTCGTGCAGGAAGAGATCTTCGGACCGGTGCTGGTCGTACAGAAATTCAAGGACGAGGCAGAGGCGGTCAGGCTGGCCAACGATACCGCTTACGGCCTGGCGGGAGGTGTCTTTACCAACGACGGAGCCAAGGCGCTGCGCGTGATCAAGAAGCTCCGCGCCGGCATCACCTGGATCAACACCTACCATCCGACGTACAACGAAGCCCCGTGGGGCGGCTACAAGCAAAGCGGGATCGGCCGCAACCTGGGCACCTTCGGCTTTGACGAGTTTACCGAAGTGAAACAAATCAATATCAACCTGCAGGTGGAACCAATCGGCTGGTTTGAAGGGTAATCGGCCGTGCAAGCAAATGGGAGGCTTTTATGAGTACAAACAGCGGCGTACGGCACAAACAGGAAAAGTTGATCGACAGATTGTCGGAAGTATATGAATACACCAACAAGGTGCTTGGATTGATTGCAAAAGAAGAGATCAGCAAAGAAGAGGCAGAGTGGGTGACCAGGCAGACGGTAGACAACTTCCGCGACCACGTCAACCCCGGCTTTCTCGCGTACCGCAAATCGGTGACCAAGGACGGACAGTTTGCCGCCGTGGAATGGAAGGATTCCGGCGCCAACTGCTTCGTCGATGTGAACGGCAAAGAGTACATCGACTGTCTCGGCGGATTCGGCATCTACAATGTCGGCCACCGCCATCCGAAGGTCGTGCAGGCGGTCATCAACCAGTTGAACCGGCAGGCGCTGCACAGCCAGGATCTGCTCGATCCGCTTCGGGCGATGCTGGCCAAGATTCTCGCCGACATTACCCCTGGTGACTTGAAGTACTCCTACTTTGGCAACAGCGGCACCGAGACGATCGAGGCGGCGATCAAGCTGGCCAAAATGTACAGCGACCGCATCACCTTCATCGCTGCGACGAAAGCGTTCCACGGCAAGAGCCTGGGATCGCTGTCGGGTACGGCCAAAGGCGTCTTCCGCAAGCCGTTTTTGCCGATGATTCCCGGTTTTAGGCACGTGCACTTTGGCGACATCGACATGATGAGAAAGACGTTTGAAGCGTGCGCGCTGACAGGGGAGGACGTCGCTGCGGTCATTCTTGAGCCGATTCAGGGAGAGGGCGGGGTAAATCTTCCGCCGGACGGTTATTTGCAGCAGGTTCGCAAGCTTTGCGACCAGTTTGGCGCCCTGCTTATCTTTGACGAAGTGCAAACCGGGATGGGACGGACAGGCAAGATGTTTGCTGCCGAGCATTACGGCGTTGTACCTGACATCATGTGTCTGGCCAAGGCCTTTGGCGGCGGCATCATGCCGGCGGGGGCCGTGGTCGCGACAGAGGAAGTGTTCAAAAGCTTCTTCCCCAATCCGTTCATGCATACGACGACGTTTGGCGGCAATCCGCTGGCATGCGCTGCGGCGATCGCGACCATTAACGTCCTGATTGAGGAGAATCTTCCGGCGAGAGCGGCCGAGCTGGGCGATTACATGCTGCAAGGGCTGCGCAGCGCGGCGGCCGGTCATTCCGATAAGGTCATGGAAGTCCGCGGATTGGGACTGTTGATCGGCATCGAATTCCGGACGGATGAGATCGGCTACGAGGTATCCAAGGGCTTGTTCGACAAGGGCGTGCTGGTCGCCGGTACCCTGATCAATGCCAAGACGATCCGCATCGAGCCGCCGCTTACCATCACCTATCAGGAAGCGGACAAAGTAATCGCCGCCTTCAAACAGGTTCTGGATGCCATTCGCTCCTAAACAAATCTGCCAAGACGAAAGAGGCTGGGTGACAGCCTCTTCGCTGTATTATAATAATTGCAGGAATAGTCAATCATTTGGGAGGCCTTTATGGTTTCAAAGTGGTTTGTCAGGGAAGCGTATACTGTCACGATGGAGTCTACGGGAAACGATGTGTGGAAAATCATGTCGGAGTACAATGAACCGTACGTGTTTATCACCGAGCGCGAGCACGGCAGAGTTGTCGCTTTTATCCGCAATACCGATATGATGCCGTCGATCAGCGACAAGGAATGGATGAGCCGGCCGGCAGGTCAGCTTCCCTTTCGCACCAATCTGATGTCCATTCAGCGGGAAGCCGACATGCTGGACTTTATCAAGGTACTGGGCGAAGAAGTGGTCGTCATCTTGAACCGTGACGGGCAGCTGGCCGGATATCTGCAGCGGGAAGACATTCTCTACTACCTTCTGACCAATCAGTCGAGCCATACGGACTGGATTCGTTCGCTGCTCAACTCCATCCCGATGGGGATCATCGTCGCCGACACCCACGGGCGAATTGAAAACTTCAGTTCGGAAGTCTTGCGGATGATTCGCCTCTCCCCCGAAGAACTGCGGCGGCAGCGGATCGGCGACATCTTCGATCAGGAGATTTTCGAAAAGGTGACCGGCCACGGCGAGGTGATCCTGAATCACATCATCGTCAACGAACGGATCGGCGTCCTGGCAGACTTCGGGCCGATTCGCAACAAACACGGCAGCGTGACGGGGGCGATCATCGTTCTGCAGGATTTGCCCTATATCGAAAACATGGCGATGGAGCTGGAGTACGTCAAAAACCTGAACAAAGACCTGCAGGCCATCCTTTCTTCCATTTACGACGAAATCCTGGTCGTGGACGGGAACGGGGTCCTGCTCCGCTACAGCGGCAACCTGATCAAGGATTTCTGGGAGATCGAGAAGGAGCAGCTGATCGGCATCAACCTGATGGAGCTTGAACACGAAGGGACGTTTTTTGCCGCGATTGTCAAAATGGTCCTGGAACGGAAGCGAAAGGTATCGGTCACCCAGGAGAGCCGCTCGGGGAAAAATGTGCTGGCTGTGGGAAACCCGGTGTTTGACGAAAAAGGCAAGCTGGAGCGGATCGTCATCGCCCTGCGCGACATTACGGAAACCGTGCTGTTAAAGGAAGAACTGCGTCACGCCAAGAAAATGTCGGAGCGGTATAAAAAGGAACTGGAAAACCTGCGCGACCAGAAGCATTACGTGCGGGACCGCCAAGTGATCTACGGCAGCGGGAAAATCGAAAAAGTGATGAAATACATTCAAAAAGTGGCAAACGTCGCATCCACTGTCCTGCTGACCGGCGAGTCCGGGGTAGGAAAAGAGGTGTTCGCCCGGGCGATTCATGAGATCGGGGCGAGGCACAACAAGCCGTTTATCAAGGTAAACTGCGGGGCGATACCGGAAGCGCTGCTGGAAAGCGAACTGTTTGGATACGAGAAGGGAGCTTTTACCGGGGCGAATGCCAACGGAAAGATCGGTTACTTCCAGATGGCAAATAAAGGAATCCTCTTCCTGGACGAGATCGCCGAGATGCCCTTGAGTCTGCAGGTAAAGCTGCTGCGGGTGCTGCAGGAGCGGGAAATCATCCCGGTGGGCGGCACCAAAGTGGAGGAAGTGGACGTGCAGATTATCGCCGCAACCAATAAAAACCTGGAGAAAATGGTTGAACAGGGAAGCTTTCGCGAGGATCTCTACTACCGGCTGAACGTGATCCCGATTCACATCCCGCCGCTGCGGGAGCGTCCGGAAGACATCCCGCTCCTCAGCTTGTACTTTTTGCAGAAGTTCAATGAAAAGTACGGCAGAAAAAATCAGTTGTCACAGGATGCGCTGGACGTGTTGGAATCGTATTCGTGGCCGGGCAATGTCCGCGAACTGCAAAACATCATCGAACGCCTGTCGGTCACCTCGGATGAAGACCTAATCGACTCGTACCAGATCACGCCGCTGCTCAAAAAAGGCAAGAAAACGCATGTGCCGCGCAATTTGCATAAGATCGTTTCTTTAAAAGAAGCCATGAAAGCATTGGAGGAACAGTTGATCACTATGGCGATGGAAGAGTATAAAACGACGTCGCTGGCTGCAAAAGCGCTGGGCGTCAGCCAATCCACCATCAGCAGAAAATACCAGGCGATTCAATGGAAGCGGGAACGGGGTGATGAGACGGGTGATTCACTTTGATGTCATCGCTCCGTTTGACGGAACAGTGGCCCGCATCCTGTTCGAGCAGGGAGACAAGGTAGAGCAGGGAGAGGCGATGTTTTCGCTTCATGTCAAAGGAGTCACCCATGAAATCCTCTCCCCGGTAACAGGATATGCCCACAGTCTGGAGGTAGCTCCGGGCGATACGGTCATCTCCGGCATGATCCTCGGTCGCGTCGCTGAGATCAGCGAGTAGAGCTTCGCCCCATCCACAAAAAACACGTGATTAAGGTAAAAGCACAGAGCGCCAGCAGCGGAATGGTAATAAACCCGAGCCAGTTGATGTAATCCTGGCTGCAAGGTACGCCTGCCGTGCAGGGCAGTACCTTGGCCAGGGCGGGAATTTTTTGTTCCGCATAATGGTAGAGCGAAATGCTCCCACCGATGATGTTCAGCGGCAGCAGATACGGAATAAGGCTCCGGTCGTTCCGGTAGCTTGCCATGCCGAGCAGCACGGCCTGGGGATACATGAAGATGCGCTGAAACCAGCAGAGCTTGCAGGGAATGAAGCCAAGCATTTCACTAAAGTACAAGCTCCCGCCGACAGCGACGAGCGATACCACCCAGGCCAGGTAGAGGCAGTATTTTTTGCAGAAAGCAGCGAACCCTGTGGATGCCATCGTTATGATCCGCCTTTCACGGCCTGATCGATCGCCGTCTTCAGCGCATTGTAGTCAAAGGTGTTCTCAAACTTTTGACCGTTGATGAACAGAGTCGGCGTGCTTGTAACGCCGATTTTTTGGGCGTATGCGTTGTGCTCGTCCACCTCGGCCCCGTACGTTTCGTTCTGGATGTCCTGCTTCAGCTTGTCGTAGTCGATCGGCAAGTTTTCCTTGCGGGCAAGCTCAACGAGGAATTCCGGCGTGGCCCACTCAGTATTCTCGTCCCCTTGATTTTGGTAGACGGCATCAAAAAATTTCCAGAAGTCTTCAGGACTCTGATGGAAAACGGACTGGGCCGCCAAAGCCGCCGTGTAAGAGTCAGGCCCAATGAACGTATCGTTCATAAAGTAGAAAGAGACGAGTCCCTTGTCGATGTAATCTTGCATCAGCTGCGGCTTGATCTGCTGATTGAACAGCTGGCAGACGGGACATTTGTAATCGCCAAACTCTACGATCTTCACCGGAGCGTCTGCATTCCCCAGCCTCGGCAGCTTCTCGTAGGCAAACGGGACGGGATCGGAGCTGGGCTGGGTGATGACGATGACGGCGATGATCGCTGCGATGCATGCGCAAGTAATCCAGACGAGCCGCTTCATGTTTTTTTGCTGCTGTTCTTTCGGCATGCTGCGTGTGTTTTTTGAAGCTGCCTTTTTAACGGTATGAGCCAATGGAACTTCCTCCTTTTTGAGCACTGCCAAATGCAGTGTGAACGGTTATGCAGGCTGCGACAGGACGACGAAAAACACCGTCCACAACAGCAAGAGCACGTAGATTGACACCATCGTAGGCGCCGGCGGCAGTTGTAACGGGAACTCCGCCTCGGGGTCGAGGATCCGCTTGATCCGGTAATTGATCGACACCTCTGTAAAGGAGACGTGGGCAAACGGCTGCTGGACCTGATTGCCTCGCTTCAACAGCTTGACTAAGGCGCTCCCCAGGTAAACGGAAGTCCCCATGCGATTGATCGCATCGTTGTCCGCGAGCACTTCCCGGATGATCTTATATTTTTGCTGCAGCCATTTTAAGATGGGAATATAGCACAAGACGGATGCGAACAGAGACAGCAAAAAGGTCTTGAAAGGATCACCGTGTTTTTGATGGTACAGCTCGTGATAGATCACGGCTTCCAGTTCCGCTTGCTCCAGGGCGTGAAACAGTCCGGTTGAGAGAATGATCCTGGGATGGAAGCCCATCGTAAAGGCGAGCGGAGCCGGGTGGGATATCACCAGAAAATCGCGGTTTTTGCCGCCGTATTTTTGATTGATCTCGTCAGTAAGCGCCGGATGGCGGCGGGCTCGCAGCCTGTTGTACATCTTCTTCGACGCCAGCATCTGTTCTGCTGTTTTCCAGACGGTTGACAAGAGCGTATAGAAAACGAATGCATCGAGAACGTAGCCAAGCGAAGAGAGGCCAAGCAGGTGCATCCCGTTTTGGCATACTTGAATCAGATTAAAGGCGATCTCCCGACCCAGCAGAACATGCAGGACGTACATGCCCATCTGCAGGAGAATCGTACCGGCTATCAGCACACCAGATATAAAAATCACAGCCTCGATTGACTTTTCCACATGTGTCATGTTCCCTTTTTCAATTCTTTTATTTTTTCCTCAAGCTTTTCCAAAAGCTCCTGATCCACTTCTTCCAGGGCGTCCAGTATGTGGCTGACCGCAAGCGAGCCGAATTCCTCCAGCAGCTCGTTCGTCAATTCTTTGGACTGCGCTTCCAAAAACTGTTCTCTGGTCAGGACAGGCCGGTACAAGGAGGCTCTCCCTTCTGAGCGTTTCTGCAGAATTCCCTTTTCTGCCAATCGGTTGATCACCGTCATCACAGTGTTAAAATTGGTCGTTTTTTCTTCTGCCAACTTTTGCTGAACATCTTTAATGGTCATTTCCGAGCCGTTCCACAAGATGTTCATGATCTTGGCTTCAAGCGGCCCAAAAAAGCGATTCAACCCGGTCTCGTGGAACTTGAAATTTTGAATTTTCATCGGACAAGCACCTCACACTACGCATTGTAGTGTTTTGCCGACAGCTCGTCAAGCGCCTTTGCGCATCTCTGCTTTATTCGCATATTTTCATCGCAGATTTGCGAGATCTTTTGCAGGATTACGAAACAGGGGCCGTCCTCCCGCTGTACAAACGCGGCGGGATATTGGCACAGCATTTGCTTTATCTGTTGATAAAAGGGGGAGCGAAAGAGGTCCATACGCTGCGATCTGATGAACGTGAATACTTCGTCAAATATGGAGGAGATGGGCTGTGAATTTGCGAACTATTCCAACAAATGAGTATGTAGACAGGTACAAAACGCTTTGGCCGAACAAGACCATGATAGATTATCTCGCCGAGGCAATCCGAAAATACCCCGACAAGACGGCAATCGTCGACCGCAAAAGCCGCTATACCTACCGGGAGCTGGGACATCTGGTCGACCGGGTGGCGCTCGGCTTGCTGGAGCTGGGACTCTGCAGGGGGGATGTGATTTCCTTTCAACTGCCCAATTGGAACGAATTCGTGATTTTGCATCTCGCCGCAACGCGCATCGGGGCCGTCAGCAATCCTCTGGTGCCGATTTACCGGGAACGGGAGATCGGCTACATGGTCGGGATGGCCGAATCGAAGATGATCGCCATCCCCGATGAGTTTCGCGGATTCCGCTATCCAGAGATGATTGAGCGCCTGAGGCCCCAGTGGCCCGCGCTGCAGTCCGTGATCGTGGTCGGGGATCGCGTGCCCGCAGGGATGCATTCGTTCCACTCGCTGATCCAGGAGCCGTGGGAGGAGCGGCGCAGCCCTGCCGAACTGGATCGGATTCTGCTCGAAGCAGATGCCAGAGGGAAAATTCGCTGTCTGTGCGATGATTTTTGCCGACATTTTGGGTTTGACCGGAAAGAACTTGTCGGGCTGCCGGTTGAACGTCTGTTCAAAAGTCCTGTATGGCTCGACCACGGCAGGGAGGAGGAGCAGCGGATCGTCTTCGGGTTGATCGGGGAGGAACCGTGTCTGGTTCATGTGTCGCCTGATCCTGATGGCGGCTTTTGCTGCCGTGTGATCCTGCGTGGGCAAGACATTCAGGCAAATGAGGTTTTGGCTTTCTGGCAAGCCGTAAAACCCGGGGAGGACTGGCAGGCGAGGAAGGCGGGGAAGGCGGGGCGCAGCGATTACGCCCATCGCTACAGTTTTGACCAAATTATCGGTTCAAGTCCGGCAATGGAGAGAATCAAGGAATTGGCTGCCAGGGTAGCCAAAAGCAGTTCGACTGTTTTGATCACGGGCGAAAGCGGTACGGGCAAGGAGCTATTCTCCCAGGCGATCCACGATTTGAGTCCGCGTCGCGGCGGTCCCTTCGTCGCCGTCAATTGCGCGGCGGTACCCGAGGAACTGTTCGAATCCGAACTCTTCGGCTATGAAAGGGGAGCGTTCAGCGGAGCCAGGCGTGAGGGGAAAGCAGGAAAGGTGGAATTGGCCCAACACGGAACGCTGTTTCTGGACGAAGTCTCGGAGCTTCCCTTGCCGGTGCAGGGAAAACTCCTGCGCGTCCTGCAGGAGCGGGAGGTGGAGAGGATTGGCGGAACGGGCCGAAAGGATGTGGATATCCGGATTATTGCAGCCACCAACAAAAACTTGAGGACGCTTGTCCGGGAGGGGAAATTCCGTCAGGACCTGTACTATCGCCTTCACGTTTTTGAGTTGAAAATTCCGCCGCTGCGCCACCGCAAGGAAGATATTTTGCGCTTGACCGAGTACTTTATCGACCATTTTAACAAGCGGATGGATGCAGGCGTAAAGCAAATCGACGCCCCGCTCAGACAATGGCTGCTTCACTATCCCTGGCCCGGAAATGTGCGGGAGCTGCAAGCCGCGATTGAAAGAGGCATGAATGTGGTGGAAGGCAGCACGCTCACGCTCGAACACGTCAGGGTGTTCCCGGATGCGGATGAAATCGAGTCAGAGGAGGAGATGACGCAAGGCAGTTCACTTGGGGAGTGCTTGCCATTGGAAGCGGAGGTAGCCAAGGCGGAAGCAGCCGCGATTCGCCGCGCCTTGAAAAAATCGGGCGGCGACCGGATGATTGCCGCGCAAATCCTGAAAATCCACATTGCCAGCTTGTACAGAAAGCTGTCGAAATACAATTTGAAGTAAGTGTTTGCGAAAAGAGGGAGCAAAACGGATGGTAGATTTCTCATTTACCGGGGAGCAGGAAGAGCTTCGCCGGGTACTCAGGGATTTTTCCAGGTCTGAGCTCTTGCCGTACTACATGCAATGGGATCGGCAGGGCGCATTTTCTCGGGAGACGTGGAAAAAAATGGGCCGATTAGGGATTACGGGGCTGCGAGTGCCTGCCGAGTACGGAGGCAGCGAGGCGGACTGTGTGACAGCGGGGATTGCCGCGGAAGAAATCGGGCGCGGGGATTTTAACATGACCTATGCTGTGATGCTCAATGCGCTCATCGCGGAAATCCTCGGCAAGCACGCGTCGGAAGAACTGAAGCGGTCCTGGCTGCCGCCGCTCGCCTGCGGGGACAAAATCATCGGCATCGCCATTACCGAACCCGGGGCGGGATCGGATGCAGCGGGGATGCGCACGAAGGCGGAGCGGCGGGGAGACGCTTACCTGATCTCGTGCGAAAAATCGGGAATCAGCATGGCGACGGTCGCGGATGCGTTCATCGTGTTTGCCAGAACGGGAGCAGAGCCCGGCGCCCGCGGTGTGAGCGCATTCCTGGTGCCGGCAGACCTTCCCGGCATCGAACGCAGCAGGTATGAAGACATGGGGAACGTGCCGATTGGCCGGGGTTCGCTCTACTTCGACAAGGTCGAAATACCGGCGTCCAGCCTGATCGGCGAGGAAAATCGCGGATTCTACCAGGTGATGAACGGATTTGACCTCAGCCGCATCCTGATCGGACTGCAGTGCCTGGGCGCCGCCATGCAAACGTTGGAGGAAACGATCGATCACGTCAAAACGCGGCATGCTTTCGGGCAGCCGTTGGCCAGGTTTGAAGGCGTCTCTTTTTCCGATCGTGACCCACTTCACGCAGATGGAGCTGGTTCGCTGGCAGTGCTGTCGTGGGCTGTGGCTGCGGGATCAAGGCAGGCCGCACACGACAGAAGCAGCTATGTGCAAGTGGTGGGGCCCCAAAGTGGCCGAGGAGACCATTCACCAGTGCCTGCTGCTGCATGGGCATTACGGGTATACCAAAGAGATGCCGATCGAACAGCGGCTGCGGGATGTGATCGGACTGGAGATCGGGGACGGCACGGCCCAGATTCAGCAGATCGTCATTGCCCGGGAGCTGTTGGGAAAGGAATTTCGCCCCTATTAAAGACGATTTTTATGCAGGGAGAAAGATGGGAGGAAAGGCAATGGAACTGACGGATATTCTCTATGAAAAAAAGCAGGGGACAGCCAAAATTACGATCAATCGGCCGCGTGTCTACAACGCATTTCGCGCCCGGACCGTCCGGGAGATGATCTGGGCCTTCCGCGACGCCTGGGATGACAATCAGATCGGCGTCGTGGTGCTGACCGGAGCGGGAGATAAAGCTTTTTGCGCCGGAGGGGACCAGAAAGAACGGGATTCCAAGGGGTATGACGGTTCCGGCGGCCTCGCGGGCGGCATTGGACTGGAGGTAGAGGCGCTGCACGCCGCAATCCGCAATATCCCCAAGCCGGTCATCGCCGCCGTAAACGGCTATGCGATCGGCGGGGGGCACGTGCTGCATGTCATCTGCGATCTGACCATCGCTTCGGACCGAGCCATTTTTGGCCAATCTGGCCCCAAAGTGGGCAGCTATGACGCCGGATTCGGCAGCGCCTACCTGGCCAGAATCGTGGGCGAGAAAAAAGCGCGGGAAATATGGTACCTGTGCCGGCAGTACACAGCGGAGGAGGCGCTGCAGATGGGGCTGGTCAACAAGGTCGTCTCCCATGAAAACCTGATGGCGGAAACGGAGGACTGGTGCCGGCAAATCCTGGAGAAGAGTCCGACGGCGCTGAAGATGCTGAAGTATTCGTTTAATGCCGACAGCGCCAATATCGAGGGGATTTCCCAACTGGCGATGGGCAGCCTCGCCATGTTCTACAATACGGAGGAGGCCATGGAAGGGCGAAATGCCTTTGTGGAAAAGCGGCAGGTCAATTTTGCCAGGTTCAGAAAATAGCAGCTTCAATATGACACGGGAGGGAAACATGCCATGACAAAACAGCGCATCGCCTTTGTGACCGGCGCCGGAAGGGGAATAGGCCAAGCCATAGCGCGAACGCTGGCTGCCCGCGGGATGGCGGTGGCGGCGGCGGATATCAATCTGGAGAACGCGAACGAAACGGTCCGTCTCATCGAAGAAAGCGGCGGAGAGGCCGCCGCGATCCCCTGTGATGTGACGAGCCTGGCCGCTGTGGGCGAGGCGGTGGAGAAGGTTAAGGCACATTACGGAAAAATTGACGTCCTGGTGAATAACGCCGGGTGGGATAAGGTGGAGCCTTTTTTGCAAAGCGAGCCGGAGACCTGGGACAAGGTGATAAAAATCAACCTGATGGGCCAAATTCACACCTGTAAAGTGATCTTGCCGCTGATGATCGAACACGGGTACGGAAAGGTCGTCAACATCGCCTCCGATGCCGGAAGGGTGGGTTCAAGCGGGGAGGCGGTGTACTCGGCAGCCAAAGGCGGAGTGATCGCCTTTACCAAGACGCTGGCCCGGGAAATGGCGCGGTACAAAATCAATGTCAACTGTGTTGCGCCGGGTCCCGCCGACACGCCGCTGTTCGCGGAGATTGGAACGTATAACCGGGGGATCGCGGAGGCACTGGAGAAGGTGATTCCCTTCCGCAGGTTGGCGCACCCGGAGGATATTGCCGGTGCCGTCGCCTATTTTGCCTCCGATGAAGCGAATTACGTCACCGGCCAAACCCTGTCGGTCAGCGGCGGTTTGACCATGGTCTAGGGCAGGAAAAAGCACGGATGTCCCGGCTGCGGGTTTTTCATCCGTGCTTGATCGTGTGTATACTATAGATAGACTTCGGATTGATCCAGGTTGAAGGAGGATGTATGGAACATTTAAGGGACTTGTTGCAGAAAGTTTTTTTTCTGACCAATTTGCAGTTTCAAGTAAATCGCAACAAGAATCTGTTCACCTGCCGGGCGGAAGAGATCGGAGTATCAGCGGAAATGGTCGACTTTACCTATCGCTACCGCCGGGAGATCCGCCTCCTTTTGGCGTCCGGACTGGAAGCGGGTGAGCGAACGGTCCGACATCTCCTGGCCGAGCATTTGGCGAATTGCCTGGAGAGCAGATTGCTGGAGGTAAACCAGTTCGTTGTCCTGACCCCCCGCGAGAAAACCGAGCTTTGCAACATCTACTTGTCGTACCTGGGGGCTGGCTGTCAGCGATCTCCTCCGGATTGACAGCAGAGAACGGCTGCTCGGCGAAATACAATTCCTGATCGCCGCACACTTTCAATCGCTGCGAACCTATCTCGGCAGCATCCGGAATACTGCATTGTTTGGCGGTTTGCGGACAATCAACCAATTGTTTGAAATCCCCTGTCATGAATATACCCCGGAACTCCAAATCCGTCTGCTCGGAATCGAATTGTCCCAGCTTCAAGAACCGATCCTTAATATCGGCGCGGGAAAAGAGGGCAAGCTGGTTCGCTTCCTGCGGGAAAACGGCTGTGAGGCATATGGGATCGATAAATTTTGCGAGACCGATGGATACATGCATCGGGCAGATTGGCTGTCTTTTTCTTTTGAAGCAAACACTTGGGGAACGGTCATCTCCCACATGGCCTTTTCCAATCACTTCAGGCACCATCATCTGCGAAGGGATGGACAGCCCCGCCAATACGCGGAAAAGTACATGGAGATCCTGCATTCCATTAAACATGCAGGGTCCTTCTATTACGCTCCCGGGCTGCCCTTCATTGAAGACCTGCTGCCCGCGGAGCAATTCGCCGTCAGGAGAACCCCTGTTATCCCCGGTAAAGATGACCAGTCATCCTGGTTCGGGTATCCATATGCAGCCCAGGTGACTGTATACCGATGAAGCGATATCTTTTGGCCGCGGGCCGCTTCTCTTCAAGCTGCCGGTTGCGTAAATCTCTCATTTTGGACATAGTAGTCCCGGCGATTTTTCATAGAGGTGCTGTCCATGAAATTGTTATTTATTGAAGACGATCGACAACTTTCCGACACGATACGCGAAACGGCACGGCCGATGTTTGAGGCCACGCAAGCGTTCGAAGGCGAGGAGAGGTTTGTTTTTGGCCTCGCAAAATATATTCGATGTGATCATCCTGGACATCATGCTGCCGCATATGAACGGGTACGAGGTGTTGGAAGAGCTGCGATGCCGGCAAATCGCGACTCCCGTCATCATGCTGACCGCCAAGGATGGCATTGACGACAAGATACGCAGCTTTAAAAAGGGAGCCGACGACTACCTGGTCAAGCCGTTTCATCGGGGAGGAACTGCTGCTGCATCTGGAAGCTCTCGTTCGGCGTACACTCGGGGACTTTAGAGAACAGATCATGCGCTTTAAAGATCTGCAGCCAAATACGAAAACGCATCAAGTCTGCATCGAAGGCGACATCATCAAGCTGGGCGGCAAGCAGTACGAGCTGCTGGAGTACCTGATGAATAACCGCAACACGATCGTGACGAAAGAACAAGGAAAGCGCGGCGGGACGGCTGCCGCAGATGGGGGCAGGCCAAAATCGCGGCAACATGAACATGGGCCCTCCGCCTATGGGAGGCGACGGACCATGGCGCAATCAGGCCACTGGAGGATACTCGCTGGAGACGATCGTCGAAATAAGCAGTTTGACTTGATTCGGCTGGCGGTGACGGTCTTTGCCTTCTTCTTTCAGAGGAGAAGGGTGTGATGTGCTGAATCCGGGCGAGTCTTTCCCTGCAGGCGGGAGATGGGAAAGGCAGCCCGGATTTTCGGGTTGAATTACCTGATTTGAATATTGACTATTTCGAATATTAAAACCTATGATGGAAATAAACTTTAATCGCACTCGAGATTGGCTGTTTCTGCGGCAGGAGGAATCAATGGAGCCAAGAATTGTCATGAATCTTCCTTTTCCAAAAGCGCCTGATATCGTCTTGAAAGTAGAGCGGGAGCTGGGCATTCCCATCAAAGTGGTTCACGGTGTGCTGGAGAAGGCTGTCGAAAGCGTGACGATTCTGGTGGAAGCGGGGGAAGTTGACGCGGTGATCAGCAGGGGCATTACCTATCGAATGCTCCGACAGAAGCTGCAGATTCCCGTCATCAGTTCGCACATGACCGACCTTGATGTGTTAAAAGCACTGTATATCGCCCGGCAAATGGGTGAGCGGATAGCCGTACTGGGGTACGAGCACAAAGAGTTTAGCTATGAGTTTAACGATTTGACGGACATGATCGGCACAAACGTCAGCCAATACTACTTCGAGGATCTGGACGGCTTCATCGAGTCCGCCAAAAGAGCCAAAGCCGACGGGATCGAGGTAGTTGTAGTCGGGGCGGCCTATGCGGTCGCTTTGGCACAGCAGTACGGATTAAAAGCGGTGCTGGTAGAGATGAGTGTTCGCAGCATTGCGCAGTCGGTGTATCGGGCCATAGATGCGATAGCGATGCGCAGGCAGGACGCGGAGCACCTGGAAAAATTGCGGACGATCTTTAACAGCGTTTCCGAGGGGTTGATGATTACCGACCCGCAAGGCACCGTAACATTGTGCAACCGGAAGATCGAAAAGCTGCTCCAGATGCCAAGCAGCCAGATCATCGGACGCTCGCTGCCCGAACTGGGGATTCTCCCCTCCGGCGGGGAGGAGGAGTATCAGCAGTCGGGTGACGGAGAACTGACAAATCAGGTCGTCATTAACAAAGGAACCGAACTGAAGGTGTACACCGAACACATTGCCGTCAGAACGGAACGGATTGGTACCGTCGTGACAGTGAATGACATCCAACGCATACAACATATGGAACGGGAGATCCGTAAAGACTTGAACAAAAAAGGATTAGTCTCAAAATTTTCACTGGATGATTTGGTCGTAGAAGATTCCGGGATGAAGCAGGTTGTCGAACTGGCGAGGAAGTACGGGGCGATGGATTCGACTGTCTTAATCTACGGGGAGAGCGGTACAGGAAAAGAGATTTTGGCCCAGAGCATGCATCAGGCTAACGCAAGGCGCAGCAAGGGACCGTTTGTCGCCGTCAACTGCTCCGCACTTCCGGAACAACTGCTGGAAAGCGAATTGTTCGGCTATACCGATGGCGCTTTTACCGGTGCCAGAAAAGGCGGCCGTTCCGGGGTGTTCGAACAAGCCCACAACGGAACGATCTTTTTGGATGAGATCGGAAGCATTTCACCGCACTTGCAGATGCGCCTCCTCCGTGTCTTGCAGGAGAAGGAGGTCATGCGCGTTGGTGGGGACCGGGTGATTCCGATTGACGTGCGAATTGTTGCGGCAACGAACGTTGAACTGGAAGTCGAAATGAAAGCCGGCCGGTTTCGCCCCGACCTTTTCTACCGGCTTAATGTGCTGCCCCTGAGATTGCCGCCGCTGCGGAAGCGATTGGATGACATTCCCGCGTTGATCGTTCATCTCGTAAAAAAGCACGAGGGTTTGACAGGTTTAACCGCGAAACCGTTCCCGGCGGATTTAATCGATTGGTGTCTGCGATATCATTGGCCGGGGAATGTTCGAGAACTGGAAAACATGGTTGAGAGGTGGGTCATCCTCACTGGTACAGGCGGGGAGGAAACGGAGACGATGCAGCAAATTCTCGATTCCATGACTTCACATGCGGCGCTGTTGTCGGCGGAGAGTCCGGCAGACGATCGAATCATGGTCGTCCCCGGCAGTCTGAAGGAGATGACACAACAGTTGGTCGAGGCATTAGCCTGCAGGTACTCGAATCGCACTGAACTGGCAAAGCGGCTGGGTGTGAGCCGCACGACACTGTGGCGGCTGTGCAGGGGAGAATTATAAAAGATAGATGGCGGACGCGGAACGTTCAGCTCTTCCTACAAACAAGGAGAGCTGGACGTTTTTTCGTGCTTTTTCATTCGTTTTATTTCGAAACAGTGGAAACAATTATTGTTTCAAATTTGAAACAATACGTTACATTCGCACTCTGCATTTGCGCCATTATGAATGTTCTGACAGTTGGCATTGATTTTGCAGCTTGCATTGTACGAGCAGGCAACAGCACATCAACGACAAGGAGGCGAACACTGTTTGAACGATCTGACCAAGCTTCATGCCCGTAATGTAACGATTACGTACCCGCTAAAGGATGGAAAGGAGGTAACCGCTGTTTCCGACCTCTCCTTGAAAGTGAGAGAAGGGGAGTTCGTCTGCATCGTCGGGCCAAGCGGCTGCGGGAAATCGACGCTGCTTGGCGCAATCGCCGGGTTTCAGCCGATCAAACACGGAGAAATCCTGTTGAATGGCCGGGCGATCAAAGGCCCGGGCCGGGATCGAGGGGTCGTTTTTCAGCAAGCCTCGCTGTTTCCCTGGCGAACGACGTTGGACAACATCATCTATGGATTGGAACTGGCAGGGGTCGACAAGAAAAAACGGAGGGAACGGGGGGAAGAACTGCTTCATTTAGTCGGTTTGGATGGATTCTCTTCCCATTATCCATACCAGCTGTCCGGAGGAATGCAGCAGCGTGTCAATTTGGCCAGAGCACTGGCGATTGAACCAAGCCTGATGCTGTTAGATGAGCCGTTTGGGGCATTGGACGCCCAGACGCGGGAGTACATGCAGGTGGAGCTGCTGCGGATTTGGGCGGCCACCAGTCAGACGGTTATTCTGGTAACCCACGATATCGGGGAGGCCGTTTACCTGGCTGACCGGGTCGTGGTGATGAGCGCCAGGCCGGGACGGATTTGTGAAACGACCGAGATTCGGCTTCCCCGTCCGCGCCCGCTGGAGATAAAGCGAAGCAGTGAATTTCAAGCATATGAAGCACATATTTGGATGTTCATCGCACATGACAGCGAAGAATTAAGGGAGGCAAACTGATGGCTCGCACACGGCTTTCTTTTGACCATACCGGGTGGGCAGCAAGGAATATCGGATCGATTGCCGTGGTTTCCTTTTTGGCAATCTGGGAGATTTTGTACCGTATCGGCCTGATCAACCCGATCTTTCTCAGTTCTCCGCTTAAGATCGTCCAGGTCTGCATCACGCTGTTCCAGAACGGAGTCCTGACGGAGCACCTGTTGTTTACGCTTGGCCATTTTACCGTCGGCTTCGGATTGGCGGCTGTGAGTGCGGTGGTTCTCGGGTTGGTGTTTGGCTGGTACCGTCCGCTGGGAGCGGCATTTGATCCTTTCCTGACGGCGATGCTCGGCACGCCGCGGATCGTCTTGCTTCCGCTGATCACGTTGTGGGTTGGAGTTGGCTTCGCGAGCAAAGTGTTGATCGTGTTTCTCGCCTCCTTTTTCCCGATCATTTTGAACACCATCATCGGCGTGCATTCCCTTGACCGCAATCTGCTGCGAGTGGCCGGGGCGTTCGGGGCGACACCGCTGCAGACGTTTCGCACCGTCGCGCTGCCAGGGGCCCTGCCTTATATCGTATCCGGACTGCGAATCGGGATGGGCCAGGCTTTAGTCGGGGTCGTAGCTGCGGAGATGTTCGTCTCGACCGGCGGCGTCGGTTATTTTGTCGCTCAGTCGTCGGCCAATTTTAATATCGATCGCGTGTTTGTGGGAATCGTCGTCATCGTCCTGATGGGGCTGATGATTACCGGAGCAATCAAATGGGGAGAAAACCGCCTGGCAAAATGGCGCAGTGAATAAAAGACGTAAAACCGTGAACGAGGAGGAAGTACAATGAATAAACCAAATTTTACCGAACCGCCTTTAATCGAAAAGTATCCGCCGCGCTGCCCCCCATACGTAACGGTGAACAGTGTGGAGCAGTTAATGCCGTATCTTGAAGAAGTGGCCAAGCGGCCCTACAGCCAGGGGTTGCACGCGGCCTGGGATCTGCAGCCCGGCGAGCGCGTACTGCTTCGTGTCGATAACTGGCATGATCCGATGGTCATCGAAGCGTGCAAGCGAATTCTGGAGAAGTACAACACCAAGTACGAGATTTTGATGGCGGATAAAGGCCCGATTCCTTCCTGGGAGGGGCATAACGAGGTAGAGTACTACCTGGCACGTACCAAAGAACTGGCGGAGTGGATGGATGAATGGGAGCGAATCGAACAGGAAGGCAAGTACGACAAACTCCTCTGGGGATACGGCGGTCCCGTTTTGTGCGACGCCAAGATCAAAATACAGCGGATGCCGTTCATTACGCCGGAGCTGTTGGCCTCGCCAGCCCATACGATACCGTACGAAGTGATTGACGCCATCGACAAGTGGACCTGGAAGCGGATTCGCCATGCCCGCCGCATTCGCATCGTCGACCCCGAGGGCACCGATCTGACGTATACCAACCACGACGACTACTACGATCGAAACCGTGAGTTCTTCAACGAAGAGCTCGTCGAGAAATTCTGGACGCACAATAAAAACTTCGGCAGAACGTATCTGCCCGGGCATGTGCTCGGCCGTCCGTGGATGTACATTCCCAAAGAAGACGGACACGGCGTGATTGCCGGGACGATGAATCACATCGGCCCGGTGCCGTGGATTCAACTGAAGGTGGAAAACAGCAAGATCACGGAGATTCACGAAGGCGGCTTGTTCGGAGACAAACTCCGAAAATTGATGGACGAAACCAACCACTTAGAATATCCGGGGTTCCCGGGGAAAGGGCTGCTCTACTGGTGGGAGGCCTCCATCGGGACAAATCCGCACATTCACCGGCCGCGGAAGGACTTTCTGAAGGGATGGCTGAGCTGTCTGTACGAACGGATGCGCAGCGGTTGTATCCACATAGGTTTTGGAACGGTGATCTCCAGCAGTCTGGAGCGGCAAGCAGCAAAAATGGGGCTCCCGGTGGGCCATTGGCATATCCACTTGTATTTTGCCACGGTGACTTGCGAGATGATCGGCGGCGGCACAGAAAAGCTGATCGAAGACGGGCGGCTCTTGGCACTGGACGATCCGGACATTCGCAAGATTGCCGCGAAGTACGGCGACCCTGATCTGCTGCTGACAGAATCGTGGATTCCGGCAGTTCCGGGGATTAACGTGGAAGGGGACTATTGGCAGCATTACGCCAACGACCCGACCGATTGGACCCTGACTGAATTGAACATCTGCCAAAAGTGGCATCATCTGTTCATGAAAATGGTCGGGGCAGACCCCAAGTACTGCAAACACAGTCACTGGGAGATGGGGAACGTCCGAAGCTGCTGCGGCCACCACCACGGCTGAGATACGGAAAAAGGAACCAGAATGGGGGATACCTGCATGAGACGAGCTGGACCAGGCGTGTTTTTCCTGATCGCAATGTTGTTGATTTTAACGGGCTGCGGATCACCTGAGCCTGTACAAACCGGACATTCCCATCAACCAACACCGAGCACTCCGGCCGCGGCGAATAGCGGCCAAGCGGAGGAAGACGAGAAGGCCCCCAAGCCTGTCAGCCCTGCCGTATCGATTAAAATCGGCTACCCGACCCAAGGTGCGTCCATGCTGCCGCTGTGGGTTGCCAAGGATGCCGGCTTGCTGGAGAAGTACGGGCTTCAGGCCGAAGTGATCTACGTCGCTGGAACGCCCCGCCTGCAGGAGGCGATCACCAGCAATGGAATTCAGGCGGGACTGGTCGGCGTGGACGCAGTAGGCAAATCGAAGGCTGCAGGTCACGATTCCGTCATCCTCGCGGCGGTAGCCGACCGGCCGGCAGTTTACGTCTACGCGCAAAAGGACGTAAATCCGTCGGATGTAAAGGCAAGCCTGCAGGGAAAAACGATGATTACGGCAGCGGAAGGTTCGCTGTACGACCACCTGGCACAGTCATTTGTCGCCGGGCAGGGTTTAACGGTCGGCAGAGACGTCAAACTGCTCTACATGGGCGGCGAAGGCGACCGAACCGCCGCCTTTTTAAAGGGGGAGGGGGCATTCTACGTCGTCGCACCGCCTACCTCGTTTAAGATGGATGAAATGGGTTACCAAAAGGTTTACGACTTCTCCAATACCGAGGTGCTGCTTGCAGGAATCGGGATGACGCGCGAGTATTACGGGCAGCATCCGGAAGTGGCCAAAGCCATTGTAGCAGCGCTCATCGAGGCGAATGCACTGATTGCGAAGGACCGGGACTTGGCTGTCAAATCGATTATGAAATGGACCGGAATTGACGATGAGGACATGGCTGTAAAGACATATGAAGTCAATCTTCCGACGTTTCCCAAGAAACCGCTCGTGTCTGACGCTTCTGTACAGTTCTTTTTACACAACTCGACAAGTGAAGAAGTGAAGCGGATGAAACCAGCAGATCTCGTCGACAACAGCATCGTGGAGGAACTTGACGAGACAGGGTGGATTGACAGCCTGTACTAATCGGCTGGCTACCCATGATAATGGAGGAGGGGTTGGCTTGATCGCCGCGAATATCGCCATCGTTCTGTTCATCACAGCTTGTTATGTGATCTGCATGTACAAGCGTCGGGCACAGCTTTCAGGCATGGAGGGAATGGTTGCCACCATGGCCGTCGCTGCCGCCTCCAGTACAGCCTTGGGGCTTACACTGTCCATCGTCTGTCTACATGATTTGACACTGGCTACGGTCATCGCCGTCACGGCCGGGATGGCGGCGGGATTTCTCCTGGGAAAACCGGTCGGGTTGCTCGCAGCTATCGAGGGAATGGCATCCGGAATGATGGGCGGTCTGATGGGACCGATGCTCGGTGTCATGCTGGAGGTCCCCATTTTGCTGATCGGTTTTATGGATGCTGTCCTCGTCCTTACCGTGGCGGCCGTACAGGGGCTGCTGTACAGAAACGGAGATGTGGTACAGTCTTCAAACATGAAAGTGTAATGTAAAAGGCCTAAACAAAACAAAAACGACCGTCCGCCGTAGGAGCCGGACGGTCGTTTCGCTTGTTCTACTCTTTTGGCTTGTACCCCAGTTTAGCGGAGATACGCGCCCCGTATGCGAGCACTTTTTCGATTAGAAAGTTCTCTCTTTCCTCTGTCACATTGAACTTGACATAGCCGATGCTGATGGCTCCCAACAGTTCATTCAGCTGATTAAAGACAGGTGCGGCCACTGACGAGGTGCCTTTTGTCTTCTCCCCGTGGCTGATTCCGTACCCCGCCTTTTTCACATCGCGCAGCATCTGGATAAAGTTCTCCGTCTCCTCTTTTTTCAGCAGCGAGTTCACGATTTTCAAGGCATCATCATGCGGCATATGTGCCAGCATGACTTTATTTGCGGCCCCGATGGTCATCGGGATCCGGATTCCCAATTGGTCGTACACGCGAATCGAATTTGTCGGGCAGTCGATTCGTTCGACGATTAACGATTCCAATCCGATCGGTTTGCTGAAGTAGACGCTTTCTTCAACCTCAAGCATCAACTTCTCCATTTCCGGACGAACCAGACTGACAAAATCGATCGTATCGTACATCTGCAAACCGTATTCAAGCCAGGTATTCCCCAATGAATAGAGTTTGGTATCCGGATCTTGCTGGATCAGCCCGTGTTTCTTCATCGATTGCAGCAGACGATGCAGCGTGCTTGCGGGCAAATCGCACTCTTTGGATAGCTCCGTAATGGAAAACCACTTTTTTGTCTCGTTTCCGGCAAGGATTGCTGTTACCTGCATGGCCCGATCAATCGTTTGCATATATTCATCCCCTATTCAAGTTTCCCTAGCAATACTATAACTGAAATTATGGTTCCATTTAAATGGTTCTGTGAATTAAGAATATATTGACACTGGAAGGCAACTGCTATAAGATCAACGTAGAAAATTCCTGTCAAAGGAATCCCGTTCCGATATGTGAAAAATAAGGGGGCGCAGACTTGAATTACTGTCAGTCGATGTACAAAAAGCTTCACACCGTCATCGTAAAACATCCCAAGGAAGCTTTTGTCAGTCAAGAGCATCTCAGCAAAGAGTGGAAAACATTCAACTTTATCGAAGAACCCGATTTTGTCGAAGCGTTGAATGAATACGAGCAGTTTCTCGACATCTTAAGGAAGCATGTGGAGCGCATTGAATTTTTGCCCGCTTCAGAAGGTGTCGGACTGGATTCCATCTATGCCCATGACCCTGTCAAGTTTACTCCGAAGGGGGCGATACTTTTACGATCGGGGAAAACGCTGCGTCAGCCCGAAGCTGCTGCCTTTAAACGGTTTTTGCAGGAGAAAAACATTCCCATCGTAGGAGAGCTGACCGGCAGTGCTGTCGCGGACGGGGGAGACCTGGTCTGGCTGGACGATCGGACGCTTGCTGTCGGCCGCGGCTATCGAACGAATGATGAAGCGATTCGGCAAATCAAGGAAATGACCAAGGATGTGGTGGATGAATGTATCGTTGTCCCGCTTCCGCATGATCAGGGGGAAGCCGAATGCCTCCATCTCATGTCGTTCATCAGTCTCGTCGATTCCGACCTGGCCGTCGTCTATTCGAGGTTGATGCCGGTCTTTTTCAGGCAGTACCTGATCGAGCGGGGAATTCAACTGATCGAAGTGCCTGAAGCCGAATACCAGAATCTCGGCTGCAATGTTCTCGCGCTGGCGCCCCGGGTTTGCGTGATGCTTTCTGAAAACCCTTACACCAAGCAGCGATTAATCGAGGCGGGGGCGACGGTGTACGAATACAAAGGGCGTGAAATATCTTACTTGGGAACAGGCGGACCGACTTGTCTGACCTGTCCGGTTATCCGCACATAAGCCGAATATCACGAGGAGGGATTCGCATGTTTATGTTTACAAAGACGATTGTCAAAACACCCGGAGAAAGCTATATCCATGGGCTGACCACGGCAAATCTCGGAACGCCCATATATGAAAAAGCGCTGCAGCAGCATCAAGCTTACAGGGAAGCCCTGAAAACCTGCGGGGTGGAAGTGATCGTCCTTCCGCCAAGCCCGGAGTTCCCGGACTCCACGTTTGTAGAGGATACGGCGGTGCTCACTCCCGAATTCGCTGTCATCTCGAATCCCGGCGCTCCTTCCCGTAATGGAGAAATCAGGGAAATGGAGCCAGTGCTCAAAACCCATTACGAAAAAATGTACCATATTACATCTCCCGGCACCCTTGACGGCGGAGACGTGCTGCAAATAGACCGCCATTTCTATATTGGCTTGTCCGATCGAACGAACCTGGAGGGGGCCGAGCAATTAAAAGAGATTTTGCAGTCTGAAAACTACCAGGCGACGATTGTTCCGTTGGAAAAATTCTTTCACTTAAAAACGGGCATCTCTTATTTGGGCAACCAAGTCATTGTCGTGGCGGGCGAATTCGTTGAGCATCCGGATTTTCGCGAATATACGAAAATCATTGTTCCGCCTGAAGAAGAGTACGCGGCGAATTGCATCCGTGTGAATGATTACGTCATCATTCCGGCTGGCTATCCCCAAACGAAACAAAAGATAAACGAAGCGGGTTATCAGACGATTGAACTGGAGATGTCTGAATTCCGCAAATTGGACGGCGGCTTGAGCTGCTTGTCGCTGCGGTTTTAAGTTGGAACTTGTCCCGGCCATCCTAAGAGAGGTGTGAGAACCATGACCGATCAGGACCTGCAGCAAAATCAGTTGAAGCGCTCGATGAAGAGCCGCCACTTGTTTATGTTGTCCCTCGGGGGAGTAATTGGTACAGGATTGTTTTTAAACGCCGGCTATACCATTCACGAAGCGGGAGCGGGCGGAGCCTTGCTCAGTTATTTGTTCGGCGGATTGATTCTCTATTTGGTCATGGTGTGCTTGGGGGAACTCGCTGTCTACATGCCCGTTACCGGCTCGTTTCAGACGTACGCCAGCAAATTCATCAGTCCTTCCGCCGGTTTTTCATTGGGCTGGATGTATTTCGTCGGGTCGGCTACAACGGCCGGAGTGGAATTTACAGCCGCAGGCATACTGATGCAGCGATGGTTTCCGGGCATCTCGATTTGGCTTTGGTGCGCGATTTTTATCGTTATCCTGTTTGTGATCAACGCCCTGACCACAAGGGGCTTCGCGGAGGCAGAGTACTGGTTTGCCGGGATCAAAGTGCTGGCCGTCATGCTCTTTATCATCATCGGTTTTGGCGCTATTTTCGGCATGATTCCCCTGGCCGACCGCCCGGCTCCATTTCTGGCAAATCTGGCGCCGGCCGGCCTGTTTCCGGCGGGGTTTGTCATCCTCTTCGTCACGATGATGAATGTGATCTTCTCCTACCAAGGGTCGGAACTGATCGGAATTGCTGCCGGAGAGAGCGAAAATCCGCAAAAGAACATTCCCCGTGCAATCCGGAACGTGCTGTTTCGAATCATCGTGTTTTACGTCGCGTCGATCGTCATTTTGGCTGCCATTTTCCCATCGGCTGAACTGGGATTGTTGGAGAGCCCATTTGTGACTCTCATGGATCTGGCGGGCATTCCGTTTGCGCCGGACATCATGAACTTCGTGATCCTGACCGCCATTTTATCCGTGGGGAATTCCTGCATTTACGCGTCAACCCGCCTGCTGTGGGCGATGGCGGGCGAGGGAATGGCGCCAAAGCTGTTTGGCAGACTGTCAAAGCGGAAGGTTCCGTTTTCCGCGCTGGCGTTTACGATCTGTTTTTCCCTGCTATCGCTGCTGACCAGTGTAATCGCAGCCGACACGGTATTCGTTTTGTTGATGTCAATTGCCGGGATTTCTGTTACGATTTCATGGATTGGCATCGCTTTTTCGCAGCTGATGTTTCGGCGCAAATACGTGCGGGCAGGGGGGAGAGTAGAAGATCTGCAGTACAAAGTGCCGTTTTATCCGCTCATTCCCATTGTTTGTATCGTCTTTTGCGTATCCATCCTGATATTTTTAGCATTTGATCCGACGCAAATCGTCAGTTTGCTGATCGGCATCGGATTTTTACTAGCGTGTTTCCTGTATTACCACTTTAAACATGCGAAAAAGCAGAAAGACATCACAAGTATGGACGCTGATCCATTATAAGTTGAAGGGGATATGGAGTCATGACACAGCTCAGATGGGGAACGCCAGAAGCGCGGCGCAGGTTATTGTGTGAAGCGGTAAGCTGGAAAAGCATGACGCTGACAGAGGGAGAGCGCGACTTTCCGCTAAAAGTGCAGGCAAAACTTCAGGAATTGGCGTATTTTCAGCAACATCCCGATTGCCTGAAGCTTCACGACGCCGATCTTGGCAGGCGTTTTTTAACGGCTTTATACAAGCATTCCGACACCGCCAAAACCATCGTGCTCATCAGTCATTTTGATACGGTGAATACAGAAGAGTATGGAGATCTCGAACCTTTTGCTTACCAGCCGGAGGAATTGACCCGGCTGCTATACGGAAGGATCGATGATCTGCCGGAAGAGGCCCGGCATGACCTGGCGTCTGGTCAGTATTTGTTCGGCCGGGGCACGATGGATATGAAAATGGGACTCGTGATGCACATGGGGCTGATTGAAAAGGCGTCTGTCGAACGATGGCCGATTAATCTCCTCTTGCTGACCGTGCCGGATGAGGAAGTCAATTCGGCCGGCATGCGAGCTGCCGTCACCACCTTATTGGAGTTGAAGGAAGAGCACGAACTTGACTATCAGCTCTTCTTAAACGGGGAGCCGGTGTTTCCGCAAGGACCGGGAGACCACAATTATTACGTCTATTCAGGGACCATCGGCAAAATCATGCCGTCTGCCCTGTTTTACGGGAAAGAGACGCATGTCGGCGAACCGCTCAGCGGGATCACCGCCAATTACATCGCCTCGTTTTTGACCCAGCGCATGGAGTGGAACAAACGTTTCCGGGAAACGGTAATGGGCGAGACGACACCGCTTCCGGTCACCCTGCAGCAAAAAGATTTAAAAATGGAGTACTCGGTTCAAACACCGTATCGCGCCGCAAGCCTCTACAATGTGTTCGTGCTGAAGCGAACCGCTGCGGAAGTCATGGATATATTCGAAATGGTAGCGAAAGAAGCGGCCCAAGCTTGCAATGAAGCATACAGGGCAATTTGCCAAGAGCAGCGTATTGAACCTGTAGGAGAAGTGCGTGTCTTGCGTTACGAAGATCTGCTTGCACATGCTGTCAAAAAATTAGGGACAGTTTCCGTCGAAGCGATCAAAGCAAACATTCTGGCAAACGGAGAATGGGACGACCGCGAAAAATCGCTTCGCATTGCAGATACCCTGATGATTCAGTGCCAGGAGCTGGCGCCGGCGATGGTCTTGCTGTTCGCGCCGCCTTATTATCCGGCGGTTCATTCCTCCGACGATGAACTCGTCGTCAGGTGTATCAAATACCTGAAGGAGCAGGGGCTGAAAAAATTTGCTTTGCCTGTTCATCAGATCCACTTCTTCAACGGCATCTGCGACCTCAGCTATGTCAATTATCAGGACGAAACGGAAGGCTGGACCGCTTTCGTGACCAACACACCGGTCTGGGGAGACAGCTACAGCATCCCGTTCGAAGCGATGAAACAGCTTCAAGCGCCGGTCCTGAATGTCGGGCCATTTGGGAAGGATGCCCACAAGCGGACGGAACGGCTTCACGTCAAAAGCGCTTTTGAAGAAGTGCCGGAGCTGGTTGAAGGCATGATTAAAATGATGGTCGGTGAAAAAATCGAGACAAGCTAATCGTTGGTCGAAAAAACCTCCACATCATGGAACTGTACGATGTGGAGGTTTACCGATCCAAGCGGGTTATTTTTCAGGCAGAATCGGAACTTCCCATTTGACATCGCGATTTACCTTCGTGATGCTGTCAAAGGAAAGCGTCAGCTCTTTCGGCTGTTTTTCCAGATTACGAATAAATATCCAGGAGTGGAAGCTGATCGTGCCATCCGGATTTTTTACACGCTTGGTAGTGGCATCGTAATTCAACTCGTTTCCGCTGGCATCCTTGATCTTCAACCTGGGAATTTCAACTCTGTCTTTGGCGAATGTCCCTTCGAATTCCAGGATCGCGAGCTTGTCGGTAAGAATCGCGTCTCCGAATTGTTCTTTGTTCGTGTCTGTTTTCAGGCGGAAGCTTTTGATGGTAATGGAACTTCCATTGATTTTCTCCGTAATCGGTCGGCGCGACAGTGTGCCGGGATCAAAGGAGCGGGAGAAAAATACCGGCTCTTGCGAATAGATTCCGAGCAATTGGAACTTCAGATTTTTCTGTTCGGCTATGGGCGTGAAGGCGTGGGCCTGACTTATCTTGCCTCCCAGCTTGCCCTCCGCTTCTTGCAAATCCTGATTGGGCAGCCTGTTCTTATCATCGTTGAAATCCGGATCGAACTCGTCATCGTAAGCAGCGACCACCTGTCCCTGTCCGTCCAGAAGATGATAATGCAAGCCGTAACTGGCAATCGTATGGCCCAAGTATTTTGAAACTGGCTGCGGCTTTGCCGTTACTTCATCCCCCTGCTTCTCGGAAGCTTGCTGCTTGGCCATTGCCTCTTCCAGCTGTTTGATGCGGTCAGCGGTCAGACTGGTTTCCAACTGCAGCCGAGTGACGCTGGGCAGGAATTGGATATGCTGCAGGGACAGGTTGATACCCTCCGGTGACGTGTACTGCTGGTTGATCTCCGTTGTTTTCACCGCCAGCTGTCCTTTTTCCAGGTCAACCGGAATCGTTAATTCCCACTTGCCCTTTGTCGAGTCGATCTCTCTGATGTCAACGTGAATGTTGAGCTGTTTCGGTTCGTTGCCCTGTAAAGTAAATTCAAAAACCCCGTTATAGGGCTGCCAGCCATGCAGACTGCTGACTACCTGACCCGAGGTGTCCTGAATCGTGCAGACGTCGCTAAACCCTGTAGCTCCCTTGATATCCTTCGCCTCAAAGTCATCGCCGTTTTTATTCAGCGCATACTTGATGTACACACGCGACGGGTCGGCAAACACCTCCGTTATGTTCAAGGTGATTCCCTGATCTGTGACACTCTGATCGATCGCGCTGGCGTAGCCATTCGCGGCAGCTTGCCGGACTCCCTCATCGACCGTGTCACTGCTGCCAAAGAATATTTGTTTCACGTAGTCAGGCACATGCTTGACGTATGCCGCAAAAGTCGGAGAGACAAACGCTCCCAGCGATACGGCCAGAACAAACCCCGCTG
Organism: Brevibacillus massiliensis; assembly: GCF_000311785.1. Taxonomy (GTDB): domain Bacteria; phylum Bacillota; class Bacilli; order Brevibacillales; family Brevibacillaceae; genus Brevibacillus_C; species Brevibacillus_C massiliensis. The sequence goes on along the minus strand of NZ_HE978544.1, from coordinate 148,733 downwards.
CGGTAAAGGTTATTTTTTTCATCCAATCTTTCCCCTTTGTTTTTGGTTGATGGCTCATCGGCAGGCTCGCTCGCTGTTCCGGATATGGTCCTTGTTCGGGAAGTGGAGAGAGCAGGGCTGCCATCACTTCGTCCGTAAAGGATTCCGGCACACTTACTCGCATGACGACCTGGTCAAACGTCTGGAGGTCAGCAGCATACTGCTTCAGCAAACGTTGGCAGTGACCGCACTGGGCGAGGTGCTGCTCCAGCTGTTCCCTTTCTCCACCGGCCATCTCTTCATCCAGGAATCTCATCATATCTTCAGAAGTCATACACTTCACATGCGCTCCCTCCCTTTACCTCTGTTGCCATGCGTTCGCGCAATTTCTGCCGCGCCCGGAACAAGCGAACCTGCACCGTATTGGTGGAGATATCCAAAATTTCTGCTATTTCCTGATAAGATAACTGCTGCGTATGGCGCAACAGAAAAATAATGCGATAATTTTCCGGCAGCTTTTCGATATGCTCCTCCAACCGATCTCTTTGCTCTTTTTTCAGGTATATCGACTCTGGAGTTGTTTCCGTTCGCGCATTGACACTGTCCAGGGGTACGGTTGCGCTTTGTTTTTTCTTGCGCAGCTCGTCGATACAGTGATTGGTGGCAATCCGGTACAGCCAGGCAGAGAACTTCTTTTCGCCGGAATACTGCGGCAAACGATAGAAGGCTTTGATAAAAACCTCTTGGGCCAAATCCTGGGCATCTTGCGGATGACCGGACATACGATACATCAAAGCAAAAATTTTTTGTTTATATCTGGCAATGATCTGGCTGTATGCCTGGGTGTCACCGGTCAGCACCCTTCGTACCAGATCCTTGTCGTCATCCATTTTTTCTCCTCCCATCTCCAAAGGCACTGCGCAGTTTTATGCCCCTTTTCCCTTTCACGTTAAGTAAGACGGAAGGAACCGATAAAACTTACAGGACTTGTTATGAGAATCTCCCGGCTCGAAATAAGAATAAAAAGCTGATTCGTATGGGCGGATCAGCTTTTTATACTGCTCACTCGATAAGGAAACCGAAATAAACTCCAAAAACTTGCGAACGGCGATATAGTTCAAGGAGTCCTCTTAGTAAACAAACAAATACGGAACGATAAATCCGATGACGGCAATCTTGATCGTGGTGACCCCGGTTCATCGGAGAAGACCCTGCGATGACGGCTCCTGCATAGGAGGCGAGCGCCACCGGAGGAGTGATGTCGGCAAACACGCCAAAGAACAGGATGAACATGTGGGCGGCGATCAGAGGCACGCCCAGATTTTCCAGGGCCGGAGCCGTCAGAACGGACAACAACTTTGGACAGCCCCAATCCCGGACTGAACCATCTCCTCTTTTTTCTTTTTGATTTTCGCAAACATGTAGGGAGGAATCTGCGCAACTCGGTTTGATCTGAACATGATTATCACCTCACTCAAATAGTCAGCCGGCAAGCGAAAGTGTATTCCGTCTAGATGAAAAATTATGTACATCGGAAATTTTCAGTAATATATGGGTAAAAAAAGAGAGGCGAAACGCTTCTCTCTATGTTTTTGTCCGCGACTCCTTCAGCTTTTTTCTCGCTTGCAGCGTATTTAACTTGTGCGTGCGAGCATATTGCTCGATTTCCGAGAACGGCCGCTTTTCTTCCAGTAAAGAAATGATCACTTCGTGCTCTTGGATCGATTCTTTTGCCCTGCTCGGGATGAACATCGAACCTGTCCGTCTGATGGTATCCAATCTGGACCAAAGGTTCCGGATGTGATCCGTCAATAATTTATTGGGGCAAAATTCGTAGGTGAAGAAGTGAAAATCCTTGTTCAGTTCTCCAAAACGGACAAAATCAAAATCCTCCAAAGCTCCTTTCATCTGTTGATTGATGTTTCGCAGATCGTCAATCTTGTCCGCGGGAAAGGACAGCGAGCTCAAGGCTATGGCATACCCCTCCAACAGACTGAGCAGTTCCATCGTCTCGAAGTATTCCTGTTCGTTGATCAAAGCTACGATCGCGCCGCTGTTGTGTTTTGTCGTGACCAATCCGTCTGACTCCAGCTGCCGGATCGCTTCGCGGACAGGGATGGGACTCATGGAAAGCTCCCTGGCTATTTGGTCTACTACAAGTCTTTGCCCCGGAGGATATTTACCCTCGACAATACGGGAGTATATCACCTGATAGGCAAGGGCCTGTTTGCTGGTACTTTGTTTTTTCTCTGTCATGAGGAGATTGTATATAAAATCATATATGATTTAAACATTTTTCTTATATGATTTTTTGTGGTATAATAAAATGACAATTTTCAAAATTTTTGGTACGGACGGGGTGTGCTTATGTTAGCGAGAGACTTTGTACTGGAGACGTTCCGCAAATACGGAGTAGAGTATTTGTTTGGCAATCCGGGAACGACGGAGCTGCCGCTGGTCGACGGCCTTGTCAACTATCCCGACATTCAATATGTGCTTTCTTTACATGAGGATATTTGTGTCGGTATGGCTGCAGGCTATGCGATGGCTACCGGCAAGCCCGGCGTGGTCAATCTGCATGTGGCGGCCGGTCTCGGGCACGGCTTTGGCAATCTGTACAATGCGTACCGGGCAGGGGTGCCGCTGATCGTGACCGCCGGCCAGCAGGACACCCGATTCGGCGTACAGGAGCCTGCGCTGTGGGGCGAAATGGTGGAGATGGTGAAGAGTTATACGAAATGGAGCTGGGAGGTGAAGAATGCCGCGGAGCTGCCCGTCGTGCTGCAGCGGGCCTTTAAAGTAGCCCTCACCGAACCGATGGGTCCCGTGTTTCTGTCCTTTCCATCCGATGTGATGTGGCAGGAATCGGCGGCCGATCCGATCCCTTTGACGAGGATCGCAACAGAAGTCCGCGGAGACCTGAAGGCCATCCAGGCGGCGGCGGCAGCCATCCGGTCAGCCGCCCACCCGATGATCGTGGCGGGCGACCGCATCGGCAGCACCGGGGCCGTCCCCGCCCTGGTCGAATTGGCTGAATTGACCGGGGCGATGGTGTACGCGGAACATCAGGTTTCCCGCTTGAATTTCCCTTATACCCATCCGCAATTTCAGGGGCGCTTTTTGCCTAACGGGCCGTTTATCCGGCAGGCGCTGGCAGAAGCTGATGTCGTCCTCTTTGCCGGCGTGATCAGCCAAGCGCCGCTGCTCTACTTCGACCAGCCTTTGGTGCAGAAGGAAGCGAAAGTCATCGCGATTGACAGCGGAGAGTGGGAGCTTGGCAAAAATATGTTTGTCGATATCCCGATTATCGCCAATCCGAAGACAGCCCTAGCGGAACTGTGCGAACTGATCGGCCAGCAGGCAACGGAGGAGGAGCGGAGGCATTTTGCCGCCCGCAAGGCCAAGGCCGTGGCAAAGCGGCAGGAAAAAGATGCGGCAAAACGAAAGGAACTGGAAGAGACGTACGACAGCATCCCGCTATCTCCGGCCAGAGTCATCCATGAGCTGAATCGCTGCCTGCCGAAAAATGCCTTTGTCGTCGACGAATCGGTCACGTCGGGAAAATACGTTCACAACTATCTCGATTTGCAGCAGCCAGACAGCCTGATTGCCCTAAAAGGAGGCGGACTGGGGTATGGCATGCCGGCTTCTCTCGGCGCCCAGCTCGGTCTGCCCGACCGGAGAGTCGTCAACATCATCGGGGACGGCTCCTCCCTGTATTACATTCAAGCTTTATGGAATGCCGCCAAATACAACCTGCCTGTCGTATTCGTGATCTTGAACAACCAGAGCTACATGATTTTAAAGGGCGGCATTCTCAACATCAATGGCGAATCAGCCAAACGGAGCCATTTTCCAGGGATGGACCTGACTCCGCCGATTGATTTTGCAAGTGTAGCCGAAGGGCTTGGCATTGCAGCCGCCAAGGTGACTTCGCCGGATGAGATTGCGCCGGCTTTCCAAAAAGCCTTTGGCGAACGGAAGCCGATCCTGCTGGATGTTCATATCGATCCGACGGTAAAAGTGTTCCTGCAGTAAAGCTGCTGCCTGCTTTGAGAAATCAAGCATGGAAATGTATAGATATAAATTGTCGCTGATATCAAACTAGTAGGACAATATGTAAAATCCTCCAAATGCCAGCCGTTTATGGCGGGTCGCAGATTCAGTTGATGAGGAAAAAGCCGCTGGGAGGCCAATCTCCCAGCGGCTTTGCTGCGTTTGCAGACGTAAAAAAAGAATAGAGCGAGAATTGGGGAAAGTCCCAACTGGTGAAGATTTATGATTGATTGCAGCAGGCCTGGTCTGTATAATTGCATATGTATTCATCAAAAATAGGACCTGTGGTTCGATAATAGGTACAAAGGAGGGTTCATATGAAAAACGAGGAACAGAAAAAGCATCCCAGAGTAATCGAGCCGGGCACACTGGTACTGACGATTGTGACGGCAGCCCTTGGGGCGGCCATCGGGATGCAATTGATTCTGACCCTGGGCATTACCGCCAATACGGCGATTATTGGCGTCCTGCTGGCCATGATCATTGCCAGAATACCGGTAACCTTGTTTCGGAAGTTTCGTTCCATCCATCGCCAAAATATGATTCAAACGTCCATCTCGTCAGCCACATTCGGAGCGGCCAACAGTCTGTTGATTCCGATCGGCATTCCGTTCATCTTCGGAAAACCGGAATTGATCCTGCCGATGCTGATCGGGGCTGCGCTGGCCATGTTCGTCGACGGATTTCTGTTGTACAAGCTGTTTGATTCGAAGGTTTTTCCCGCGTCGGGAACCTGGCCGGACGGTCGAGCCACCGCTGAATCGATCCTTGCCGGCGACCAGGGAGGGAAGCGGGCAGGATTGCTCGGAGTCGGGATCGCAGGCGGAGTCGTCGGTTCCATCCTGGGCATTCCGATGTCGGCATTCGGTGTTGCGTTTATCGGGAACATGTGGGCGCTTGCGATGTTTGGCATCGGTCTGTTGATCAAAGGGTATTCCGCAACGCTGTTTGGCGTCGATCTGAAGGACTCGTACATTCCACACGGACTGATGATCGGCGCAGGGCTGGTCGCATTCATTCAGGTATCGCTGGTGATTTTCAAGAAAAAAGGGAACAGTTCGGCAGAGCAGGCTTCTGTGACGAAAAATGAAAAAGACACCTCCCGCACACTGGTGCAAGGCCTCATTTTGTACATTATTATTGCAGTGGTTCTGGCAGTGATCAGCGGATTGATTACGCACATGTCGCTGGGAATGATCATCGGTTTTATTGTCTTTGCCGCTTTCGCCGCTTATCTGCACGAATTGATCGTCGGGATTTCCGCGATGCACTCCGGCTGGTTTCCCGCTTTTGCCGTCGCTTTGATCACGTTGATCATTGGGTTGTGTGATCGGTTTTCCCCCGGTCGCGTTGGCACTCGTGGTCGGATTTAGCGCTGCTACCGGACCGGCCTTTGCCGACATGGGCTACGATCTGAAAGCGGGCTACATCCTCCGTGGGAACGGGAAGGATCAGGCTTTTGAACAAGAAGGGCGGAGACAGCAATTGATCGCTGCGATGATCGCGTTCTCGGTGGCTGTCGTGGTGGTGCTTTTGACATACAAAAGTTATTTTGCGCAAAATCTCGTGCCGCCGGTCGATAAAGTCTCCGTTGCGACGATCGAAGCAGGAGTGGTCCGGCAACGTCGCCACGGAGCTGTTCCTCTGGGCGATTCCAGGCGCTTTGCTGCAACTGCTGGGCGGTTCCAAGCACCAATTGGGAATCCTTTTTGCAACCGGTATGCTGCTTGCCTATCCGGAAGCAGGGTGGGCTGTTCTGGCAGGTCTGCTGATTCGCGGTATCGTGTTGAAATGGAAAGGCACATCCGCAGAATCGTCGATGAGCATCTTGGCGGCGGGTTTCATCGCCGACGACGCCCTGTACAGCTTCTTTAGCTCCGTCTTCTCGCTGAAAAAATAACAGGACAAAGGTGATAAAATGGACGTTATCTCACTGGATGAACGCAAAATGGAGGCCGCCGTATTAGGCGGCGCGGTGCTTGGCGGCGGCGGTGGCGGGCCGATTGAGGAAGGCATGCAGCTGGGCAGGCTTGCGCTGGAAATCGGCGAGCCGCGGCTGGTCACAGTAGATGAGCTGGATGATAGAGACTGGGTCGTGACTGTCTCGGCAGTCGGAGCTCCCGCGGCGCAGGAGCAGTACGTCAAGCCGATTCACTACACCCGTGCCCTGCAGCCGCTGCTCCAGCACTCCGAGCACAGAATCGCCGGATTGATTACCAATGAAAACGGAGCCAGCACGACGGTAAACGGTTGGTTTCAGTCGGCTGCGACCGGCCTGCCCATGGTGGATGCGCCTTGCAACGGCAGGGCTCACCCGACGGGCAGCATGGGTTCGATGAATCTGACAGAGCTGGAATCCTACGTGTCGATCCAGGCAGCCGTAGGCGGAAAAGGGAGCCGGTACATCGAGATGTGCGCCCGAGGTTCCCTGGAGAAGATGGCTGCACTGGTGCGGCGAACCTCTGTGGAGGCGGGCGGCATGGTGGCCGTTGCGAGAAATCCGGTACTAGTCGCCTACGTGAAGGAAAACGGATGTCCCGGTGCGATCCAGCAGGCGATCCAGATCGGGGAGCAGATGCTGGCCCACTCCGGGATGAAGGCGGTCGAAGCCGTGACTTCGTTCTTGCGCGGGAGAATCGTGGAGACAGGCGTGGTGTCCCAGTACGAGTTGACCTCGACCGGCGGATTTGACGTCGGCAGGCTGAACATCGGTTCCCTCGAGCTGACTTTCTGGAATGAATACATGACCATGGCAAAGGGAAAAAGGCTGGCGACGTTCCCTGATCTGATCATGACATTCGATGCGGAAAGCGGTCTGCCGCTCGAGTCGGCGCGGATCGTCAACGGGCAGAAGGCGGCGGTGATTGCCGTTTTGCGCGAGAATTTGCTGCTGGGCTCGCCGATGAGAAACAAAAAGTTGTTTGTGCCGGTAGAAGAGGCCATCGGCAAGCTGATGATCAAGTATTTGTTTGAAACAGAGAGGAGTTGAACGCCGTGACGTTAAAGCAAACAATCACTGTTTACGAAGCGATGGACAGTATGTATGCTTCCGGCCACAGAATCAAGGAATTGTTTGCCCCGTACGCTGATGTGCAGGTGGATGTAGATACCGTTGCCGGAGAGAAGGGCAAGACGGATTTCGTCAAGATTTTGATCCCGGGTAAAAATGGCAAGACCAAGGGATCATCCAGGTCGGAGTGTTGGACGGGCTGACCAAAGCGGAGATTGATGCCGCCTTTTCTCCGGGCCAGGATGATTGCATCCTGACCAGCCGGCTGCTGTCCGGCGAGTCGGCTGTCATGTCAAGGGACAAGGCAGCCCCCGTTCTGCAGGCAAAAAAATTGATCAGCTGGAAGAGGCCGGCTGCAGACATATTCTCGTCCTGTGCACGGGCACATTTGAGGGACTGACGGCGAGGCAGGCCTTGTTGATCGAGCCTGATCAGATCGTCCAATCGACCCTGTCAGCGATGTTGAAGCACAAAAAAGTAGGCGTCATCATCCCGCTGCTGGAGCAGCAGGAATCCTTGTCCGGCCAATGGGGCGGCGGCCTCTCGGCAGTCTATGCCGCAGTGTCGCCATATGCTGCCGATCCGAGCGATTTTGAACAGGCGGCGGAAAAGCTGGCCAGCGAAGGGGCTGACGTCATCCTGCTGGATTGCATGGGGTACGTGGAAGAACACAAGGCGATGGCAGAAGCGTTGTCGAACGCCCTTGTGGCCAAGATTGTTTCAGAGCTGTTTTAATCAAGGAGGTAATGATGATGAATCCGCTGTTGATCGATGCAAGCCGCAACATACTGGAGACGAGTCTTGGCCTATCGCCGGACGAGACGCTTCTGGTCGTATCCGACCGGCAAAAACAAGACATAGCGGAAGCGATCCATCAGGCGGGCCTTGGCCTGGGAGCGGAAGCGATGCTTGTGGTCATGAAAGAGCGGCGAAAGGCGCCCGAATCGCGACGATGCCGGGAATCACCGCTGACATGTTTACGGAAGGGGCGATCACCGCAGACTACGGACAGGTGAGAGCCCGCACGGAAAAAGTCAGCCAATACCTCACGAACGGCCGTGAAGTGCGGATTGAAAAGGACGGCCGAACTCCGCTTTTCCATTGCCGGGCGCGCGGGCATTGCCAGCACAGGGGTATACCTGAATCCAGGGGAATCGGGCAATTTGCCCTCGGGGGAAGCCTATCTTGCCCCTGTGGAAGGAACGGCTGTCGGCGAGATCGTCGTCGACGGCTCCATCGCCGGGATCGGGAAGGTGAGCGAACCGCTTATCGTCACGCTGGAGCAGGGGCGCATCGCCGGCGCCCAGGGAGCCGAAGCGGCTCAATTGTTGGAACTGCTCGGAGAAGGAGATGGGCTGGTATTGGGCGAATTTGGCATAGGTACGAACGACAAGGCCAGGGTTACGGGGAATGTGCTGGAGGACGAAAAGGTCTACGGCACCATCCACGTCGCTTTTGGGAGCAACCGCACCTTCGGCGGGTCCATCGATGCCGGCGTGCATATCGATCTCGTCGTCCACCAGCCTGACGTGTACATTGACGAGATAAACATACTACAAAAGGGAAGGTTGACCGTATAGCCATGATCGGGATTATTCGGGTGCTGACGACGTCCAATCCAGAGATCCTGGGTGAACACGGGGCTATCATCGAGGGAAAATACGGGGTAGCGACCCGGAGTGCATGCATTCCGGATCAACCTCACGGCGTGTACGACGAAGAAACGGAAAGAATAGCCGTTCCCAAGATCGTCGCTTTGGGAAAAGAACTGGCCGCTTCCGGATGCCGCGTCTTGGTGGTGAGCTGTGCCGATGATCCGGGGGGAAAAGAACTGCGCCGGCACGTATCCGTTCCGGTGATCGGGGCGGGAAGCGCAGCGGCATTCGTCGCCTGCGGTTTTGGCGAGCCGGTCGGGCTGCTCGACATTACCAGCACCCCGCCAAGGGTCATGCAGGAGGCGTTAGGCGAGCAGTTGGCCTGGCACGCCTGTCCGGAAGGGGTGACCAATACGACAGACCTGCTTACCCCTTCCGGCCAAAAAGAGGCGCTGCGGGCCGCCCGATCCCTGGTGGAAAAGGGAGCCAAGACGCTGGCCTTCGCTTGCACCGGCTACTCGACCATCGGAAAGGCGCAGCTGATTCGGAAGGAATTGGGAACGACTGTGATCGACCCGGTCGAGGCTGAGGGCTTGCTGGCCTTTTATGCCCTGAACAGATCTTGATTTGGATGTTTTTTTGCCGCTATCAACGTGAGACGATAGCGGCTTTTTCCACATAAAGCCCCGCGTTTTGGAGAATGATGGCGAAAATAGCAAACTTGTACTATAATCAAGGCTGAATCTAGTGAAGCGAGGGAAAACGTGAAGAGATGACACTGAAAACACTGGAAAACGCATTGGAAATCCTCAAATACTTCACAAAAGAGACACCGGCATGGGGTGTACGTGAACTCGCCAAAGAAGTGGCAGTAAGCCATTCCATCATTCATAGAATTTTAACTACGTACGTAAAATACGGCTTCCTGGTGCAAAACCAGGAGACAAAAAAGTACGAGCTGGGCATCAAGTTTTGGGAGTACGGCTTGCTGGTTCAGGACCGGCTCCACATGTCCGATTTTGTACACCCAGTCATGCAAACGCTGTGTGAAGAAACCGGAGAGACCGCTATCTTTACCCTGTTGGACGGCATTGAAGCGGTTGACGTGGAAATCGTGGAGAGTCCCCAGAAAGTCAAGTACCTGCTGACGCCCGGTACAAGAGCGCCTTTATATGTAGGCGCTTCCAGCAAAGTGCTCATGGCCTTCCTCCCGGCTGAAAAGCAGCAGGCTGTCATTCAAAGCGGCCTTGAGTCCTTTACGGGAAAAACCATCGTCGATCCGCAAACACTGCTGGCCGACCTGGCCGACATCAAGAACAAAGGCTGGTGCTTTTCGGAAGGAGAGTACTTCGAGGATACGTTTGGCCTCAGCGTTCCGCTGTTTGACAAAAAAGGCAAGGTTGTCGCTTCGCTGTCGATCGCAGGGCCGAGCTACCGCATGACAGCGGAGAAAATGCCGGAGGCATTGGCCATGCTGCAAAACAGCGCGAGAAGCATCCAGGAGTACCTGCAAAAGTTTGACTTTAACCTGCTTCGCCAGAAGTCTCCCACCTCTTAGGTGGGGGATGAATGGTGGAATATTTCAGTAGTAGACATAGGAAAGAAAGTGATGGTAATGAAACTGGATAATAACAACTATTCAGTATTCCTCTTCTATTAATACAAGTCGTTCTGGTCATCAAATATCGCCGAAAAGTCATCCATGATCACATATCAGATAGACTCACAGCGGGAACTGGCTTACAAGCAATTTGACACATCGATCTTCTACTCGATGCAGCAAAAGGAGCTTCCTGTACTCAAACGGGAGTTCCCCGAATACAAGGAAGTCCATTCACAGGTGTTGCAAGATTGCCTGCAACGCCTCGATGATGCTTATCAGCGCTTTTTTCGCAAGGAAGCCGGGTATCCCCGTTACAAATCCAAAGACCGATATGCTTCCTTTACCTACCCGCAACCGGGTGCGGTGAAAAAGACGTTTGAGAAGAAGGGATACGTGTATCTGCCGAAGATTGGTTTTGTCAGGATGAAGATCCATCGGGAATTTGACGGATGCCATGTGACTCAACTCAGCGTCAAGCGATATGCAGACCAGTGGGTGGTCAATATCACCGTAAAAGGGGAAGAAACAGAAATGATTACTTCCTCCATCGAAAGGATGGTTGGCATTGACGTCGGGTTAAACACCTTCGCGGCCCGGAGAGAGATCTTCGGGTTTTTTATTTTCTGCCTGACCCACATTTTCCATCTAGACAAAAATAATTCATATCAATTATCATGATAGCATATCTGATAATGATTATCATTCGGGGTGTTTCAATATGCTGTTAAGCGATTGCAGTATCGGAAAAAAAGCGAAAATCAAGGCGATGTCGCTGGCAGATTCTTTCTCTAAGCGGATGATGGATCTCGGGCTGATGCCGGGAACAGAGGTGCAAGTGGTACGGAAGGCACCGCTGGGCGATCCGATTGTCGTACAAGTCCGCGGGTACCAGGTAAGTTTCCGCATGTCAGAAGCGAGCTGCATCGAAATTGAAGCGACGAACTAGAACAGAAAACAACATGTCAGAGCCCATGAGGAAGAAGTTGGTCGGATGAAACAGACAATTGCCCTGGTAGGAAATCCGAATGCGGGCAAGACTTCGCTCTTTAATGTCTTGACGGGGACCAGGCAGTATGTAGGCAACTGGCCCGGCGTCACCGTTGAGAAGAAAGAGGGATGGATTAAAGGGCTGGCCGGCAGCATGCTGATTGATCTGCCCGGAGTGTACAGTCTGTCAGCGCAATCCCTTGAGGAGAAGCTGGCGATATCCTTTTTGCTTCAAGAGACCCCGGATTCGATTTTGAATATTGTCGATGCCTCCAACCTGGAGCGAAATCTCTATTTCTCGGTGCAATTGCTTGAGATGGGGCTGCCGAGCATGGTGGCCCTCAACATGATGGATGTGGCTGGCTCACGGGGATTGCACATTGATGTACGGCTGCTGGAGCAAAAGCTGGGTGTGCCCGTCATACCGATGATCGCCCGCAAAGGAACCGGGCAGCAGCTGCTCTTGCAGCGTCTTGCTGCGGAAGGACCGGTACGCAGCGCCTTGCACATTCCCTACCCTGAGCGGGTGGAATCGGCGATAGCGGAATTGTCGGCAATACTCGGCAGGAGCAATCTGAAGCTGACCCCGGATGTGCGCTGGCTGGCGACGATGTGGCTGGAGCGCAATGATACGGTTGGACAGCTCATCCGCTCGCAAGTGGAACCAGGGCTGCTGCAGCAGCTGGAGAGCGTTCGTGAAGCATCTGGCGCAGCGGTTGATCAAGAGATACGCAATGCCCGCTACGCCTGGATTGAGGCGCTGCTCAAAGAGGTCACTGTGCAGAAGAAGACCGTCGGGCAGACCTGGAGCGATCGGATTGACAGCCTGATTCTGCACCGCTTTTTGGGCATCCCGATTTTCCTTGCGTTTATGTATTTGATCTTCCAGATAACGTTCAGTTGGGTGGGGACAGCGCTCTCCGACCAACTGGATGCCTTTTTCAGCGGACCGGTTGCCGAGGGGCTGCAATCCATGCTCACAGGGCTCGACAGCCCGGAGTGGTTTAGCAAGCTGGCCACGGACGGCATCCTTGCAGGTGTCGGGTCGGTTTTAGTGTTTGTGCCGCAGATCGGGATTCTCTTTCTCTGCTTGTCCTTTCTGGAGGACTCCGGGTATATGGCCCGGGCGGCGATTCTGATGGACCGGTTCATGCGGGCGATCGGCCTTAACGGGAAAGCATTCATTCCGCTGATCCTGGGATTCGGCTGCAATGTGCCTGCGATTATGGCTGCCCGGACGTTGGAGGATCAAAGAGGCCGATTGGTGACGGCGCTGATATCGCCGTTTATGTCCTGTTCGGCACGGCTGTCGGTCTACTCGCTGTTCGTATCTGCCTTCTTTGTGAGCCATCGGGCAGAGATCGTGTTTTTGCTGTATCTGACCGGGATTTTGATGGCTGTGTTGACAGCGCTTGTACTAAAGCGGTTTGTAAAAGCAGACGAAGGGATGTTCCTGATGGAGCTTCCTCCCTATCGGGCTCCGATGCTCAAAAGCCTGCTCCTGCATACCTGGGATAAGGCGAAGGGGTTTGTGCGAAAAGCAGGTACGATCATATTCGGCATGTCCGTATTGCTTTGGTTCCTCGGAAGCTTTTCCTGGACGGGTCTTGTACCGATGGATGAGAGCTTGCTGGCCTGGATCGGCGGTATAGTGGCACCGATGTTTGCCCCGTTGGGGTTCGGGACATGGCAGGCTGGCGTTTCGCTGATCACCGGTTTCCTGGCCAAAGAGGTCGTGGTGTCAACCATGGGCATCGTTTACGGTGCGGGGGATTCCGCCAGTTCGCTCGGAACCGTGCTGCAAGGCGCTTTCTCGCCGGCCGCAGCCCTGTCATTTTTGTTCTTTGTTTTGCTCTACACGCCTTGTGTCTCTACCGTGGTGGTCATGAAGCGGGAAACCGGGTCCTGGAAATGGACGCTGCTCTCTATTTTGTACAGTTTTCTCGCGGCCTGGGTCATCGCGTTCCTCGTCTACCAAATAACTCGGTTCATCCTGTAAAATCATGCGGAAGCGGAGGGGAAGGAAATGATCTATGTCGTTATCGCCGCTGTGCTTGGGTTTGCCTTGTGGCAGTTGGTCTCCTTTGTGAAGCGGACAAAAGCGGGAAGCTGTGCCAGCGGCTGCAGCGGCTGCGGGTCAGACGGAAACTGCTCCATCCAAAAAACGAAAATGCCTCCGTTAAAAGAAGAGTGAGTCATGCAAAGATGCAAAGGGGAGCAGCGATTGCTCCCTTTTTTCACGTTTCCACACGCGGTTTCGTCGGATAACAGTTGGGGGCCTTTACGTCTGTAACCTCTGAGAGCTTCATCAAGTAATAGCACTCTTCCCGGGACATGTGGTCAGCCATAAGCGGTGACAAGGTGCCAAGCAGTTCATCGGTCAGCCGCAGTTCCTCCAGTTCGCATAAGAATGCCTGAAACATGTGGATTTCCAGTTCCGCCTGGTGGTTGAACCGGCCCAGGGCGGGAAAGTTCGTCAGGTGTGTTCGCAGGTATCCACGAAAACACTTGATTTTCGGACGATTTATGTTTAATATTTAGTTAAATAACTAAATATCTAAATCAAGAATGTGAGGAGAGGAATTTGAACGAGACATTTAAAGCTTTGTCTGATCCTACAAGAAGGAAAATTCTCGATTTGTTAAAAGCGCGTGACTTAACTGCAGGGGAGATTTCAGAGCACTTCGATATGACGAAGCCGAGCATTTCCCAGCATCTCAAGATTTTAAAGAATGCCCAATTGGTTCAGGATGAAAAGAAGGGCCAATTTGTTGTTTACTCACTCAATACGACAGTCTTTCAAGATTTGATCAGTTGGGCTTTCCACTTTACGCAGAAGACGGACAGCAGAGGAGATGAGGGAGAAAAATGATGAAGAAGCATGTGTTCCCGCTATTACTGATTGGCATTACCATCTTGATCTGGGTGATCGCATTGCCAAAACTTCCGGCAGAGCTGCCTGTACACTGGAACTTTAACGGGGAAGTCGACCGCTATGAGTCCAAGGCAGGGGCCATGCTCTCCATGGTTGGAATGATGGTTCTGATCTACGGATTGTTTGTCGTTGTTCCCCGGATCGATCCCCAAAAGGCCAACTACAAGTACTTCACCAAGGGCTACGGGATCATTGTCAATTCTGTGTTGGCATTAATGGCGATCGTGAATATCCTCACCGTCCTCGCCGGTTTAGGGTATGACATTCCGATCGGAACCTTGGGAAACTACGTCTTGGGCGCGATTTTTATTATCGTCGGTAACTTCATGCAGCAGGTCAGAACGAATTACTTTATTGGCATCCGAACGCCCTGGACGCTCTGCAGTGAGACGGTCTGGAAGAAAACGCACCGCCTTGCCGGCAAAGTGTTCTTTCTTGGCGGATTGCTGATCATCCTGGCTGCCTTTTTGCCGACCGATTGGAAGCCGGCCGTCACTTTAACGGTTGTGATCATCACTGCAGGGCTGCCGCTGGCATACTCCTACTGGCTGTACAAAAAAGAGATCGGCAAAATGTAGCGCAAAAGAACACCGCCCCTTGAGCGAGCGGTGTTCTTTTATATATTTGCGTTCAGGTGGCGGGCTGCGTCTGTGCGGTACGCGCTGATTGCAGGCACGATGCCAGCCAGGATTCCCAGGAGGCCGACGCCTCCGATCAGAGTCAGCAGTTTCCAGCTGTATGTGATGCTTACCGTGATGGAAACCTGGGAACCGATGTACTGGGCCAACATCCAGGACAGGACGTATCCGAGAAGCACCCCGCCGGCACACCCGAGGAATACGACAAGAACGGATTCCAGGAAGATAATAGTGAAAACAGCGTTTCTGTTTGCCCCGATCGCTCGCAAGATGGAAACGGTGCGCCGCCTCTCAACGGTCGATCCGTACAGGGCGAGAATGATCGTCAACCCTGCCATGCCGAGTACAACCCAGCTGATATACTGCAGGATCTCTTCTCCGCTGCCCATCATGTCAAATATTTTGGCAATCACCTGTCCGGGAAAGACAGCTTGTGCCTCTTTTCCCTGATTGATTTCCTGGTACAGCTTCATCAGGTCCATGTAGCTTGCCGGTTTAATCAATGCAGCCGTAACACCTAAAGCCTCGTGGTCGCCATGCTCATCGCTATCAACGGCATTCTGTACGGGTTCATGATGGTCACCCTCATCATGCTCATGGTGTTCGTGGCTGATCCAGTAACTATCCATACTCACATAAATACCTTGATCCGCTGGAGCAGATACGCTGCGCAGGATTCCTACCACCGTGTATGGATGATCCTTGTGTTCTCCCTCTGGTTCTATTGACCGGGCTACGCCGTGACCAGAGATAAAGCGGTCGCCGATTTTCAACCCGGTCTCCTTGGCTGCCTTTGCCCCGATGACAGCCTCATACGGCTTATTGAATATCCTGCCGGCCTCCAGTTGAAAGTACGGCGGATCAATCGGCCTTCCCTTCAGCTCAAAGAATTGCGGGCTGGTGCCGACAATCCGATACCCTTGGTAATTGTCGCCCAAGGCAAAAGGGATCGCTTGGGCGACGCGAGGGTCTGTCTCAAGCGTATGGTAATAGTCCAGCGGTATGTTTGCCAGCGGGTTATCCATCAGGAAAATGGTGTTGAACACCAATTGGTTCGCGCTGCCTTTGGAACCGACGATCATGCCGAAGGGCTCGCTGGCTTTGATGATCCCTTGCTTCACTCCGCCGGAAAGCAGCATGATGCCAAGCGTCAAAGAGACTCCGATGGTAACGACGCCGATCGTGATCAGGGTTTGAATGCTTCGGTTGACCAGGTTGCGCCAGGCCATATGCAAGAGTGACAAGTTAACCGCCCCCTCGGTTCCGCTATGGACAGATCGCGGATATGAATGATTCGATCCAATCTGCCTGCCAGTTCCAGATCGTGAGTGCAGAGCAGCAGTGCAGCGTCATTCGATCGGCACGTCTCCATCAGCAAAGCAAAGACCTGGGCAGCATTGTCGCGATCAAGACTGGCTGTCGGTTCATCGGCCAGAACGAGGGCCGGGCGGTTGGCCAGCGCGCGAGCAATCGACACCCGCTGCTGTTCCCCGGTGCTGAGCTGTCCGGGTTTGTGATGCAGCCTTTGCTCCAGTCCCACTTGCGACAGGAGCTCAACGGCACGCTGTTTTTGCTCATTGGGGGGAATGGTTTTGCCAAATCGCATCGCCGCCAGGACATTTTCCACGACCGTATATCCCGGCAGCAGATGAAAGCTCTGAAAGACATAGCCGATGTGCCGGGCGCGAAACCGATCCAGCTTTGCCTCGGGCAGCATCTCGAGCTGCTGGTCGAGCAGGCGAATCTGCCCGCTTGTGGGACGGAGAATTCCCGCGATGATGTTCAGCAGTGTGCTCTTGCCCGAACCGCTTGGGCCAACCAAGGCCACACGCTCTTGAACATCCATGTGAAAGCGGGCGATGTTCAAAACATGGATCAGTTCTCTGCCGGGAAGCCGGTACGACTTCGTCAGGTTTGCAATCTCCAGCATTATTTCAGCACCTCTACCTGATCGGCCATAATGCGGATCAAGCTGACAAAGCCTGTCTCTTCATCCGTCTGGGAGCCGACACTTAGTGTTCCGGTCACTTTCACCTGGTGTTCCGTTGGAGTAATCTCCTTGCCTTCCGGCATAAACACAACGACAATATCCGTCGGCCAGTCGGCATCCGTCGAACAAAAAGGACAGATGGTCAAGGCCACTTTCGTTAAAACAAAAAAACGGACTTGTGCGGTCAACGGAGGAGCCATGTACCCGATCATCTCCACCTTTTGTCCAGACAGCCGATTCACTTTATCCGAGATTTTTACTCCCCTTACCGTTACGTCAGAGTAGAGATCCTGAAAGGTTAGGCGGGTGACTGTCTCGGTTTCCTTGGGAGCGGATGATTCTGTTGGGCTGGCGGCTGATTTCTCGGCGGTATCGGTTGGTTGCCGCTTGGGTGCGGGCTGAGCTATGGTCTTCCCGACGCTTGGTACGGCTGTTGCCGGGGTGTTCGGCTGACTATTGGCCTTCGCGGGGGGTGCTTCGACCGCTGCCGGGGTGTTTTGCTGACCCGGCGTCTTCCCGGGGGCTGGTCCGGCTTTTTCCGGAGTGTTTTGCTGTCCCTCGCTCTTCCCGTCAGCTGGTTGGACTGCTGCCGTAAAGTCTTGCGGTTCCTCGGCCGTCCCGCTGTCCGGGGTCTGGGTCTGACTTGGCTTGGCGTCTTCCTCAGCGTCTGTTGTGGGGGTGGACACAGCAGGCGCCTCTGATATCGATTGAACGGTCAAATCACCCTCGCTCCCACTGGTGCGGGGAGCGGGGTGATTACAACCGGAAATGAACAGCGCGAGGGGGAGGAGACTGGCAAGCAGAGCGGTTATGCGCTTTTTTTCCGACAGCATGCGTGCACCTCCGGCATTGCTCATTTTTGTTTGGGTTCCGGCAATTTTAGTCCGAGTGCATGAACCATGCCGAAGAACACGTCTGTGTTGTCCATCGTGCCTTTAAAGTAGCCGGAGCCCGGGCCGTACGCCATCAACGGCACATCATCGGCCGTGTGCACCCCTTGGCTTTCAGCCGTCGGGCTGATCGTACCGGGCCTAAGGAAGCGGTCGCGGTTTGGATCATCGGGATTCGCCAATTTGGCGGGGTTGGCCACGTACACGCCATCCTTGTTTTTGACGGTCGGCGAGGTCGGCACCGGGTCGAACTTGTAGTCTTCGTAGTAGTCGGGATGCGAACCGAAGACCACAGCCAGCTTGCGGTCGACATCGGGATTGTCCGGGAAGCCGTCGCCGTTGCTGTCGACATAGGTGGGGAACTTGGCAGCTTCATAGGTGCGTACAGCTTCCCTGCCTGATTTTCCGTCACCTTCCCAGTACGTGCCGGAAATGCTGACCGAGTGGGAATGGTCTGCCGTCACGATGACCAGGGTATCGCCGTTTTTCTCGGCAAAGCGTTTGGCAACGCCGACTGCTTTGTCCATTTCGATGGTGTCGTAAGCCGCACGCTCCCAATCCAGCGGATGGAGCTGCTTGTCAATACTGGCGCCTTCTACCATCAAGAAGAAGCCGTTCTTGTTTTGGCTCAGGACATCGATGGCTTTTTGCGTCATATCCCATAAATTGGGTTGATCGGTAAATGACTTCAGTTCTGCTTGATTATGCGTAGACCGGTCGTAGTAAACGCTCATGTCGCCGGTGTGGAACAGTCCCAGCAGCTTATCAGGTTTTTTGACTGCCTGCAATTGTGTCGCGTTCTCAACGATGGTGTACCCTTTTTGCTGGAACATGTTGAAGAGGTCCTTATCGTCTTTTCGCTTGGAACCAGGCGTCGATTGCGGGAGGAAGTAAGCCGATCCGCCGCCCATAACCACTTCAGGCTGCAGGTTGTACAACATCTCAGCGATTTCCGCTTTATCCGAACGGCGGCGGGTATGGGCAGCCACTGCGGCGGGAGTGGCATCTTCGATTTCAGAAGTGGTGACAATGCCGACAGACATGCCTTTGGAGCGTTTCAGCATTTCAGCCAAAGTCTCTACCTTGGGATCGTCAAGGGAATCTTCCGTATTGTCCGGGTAAACGCCCAACGCGTTGACAGCCGACTTGTGGCCCGTATTGTAGGCGCTGGCGCTATTGGCAGAGTCGGTAACCAAAGAGTCCATCCCGGAAGTGGTCACCACTGCCCGCTGTTCGAATTGGTCCATCTCCAAAAGACCGTTGTATTTTCCCTCTGTCATTCCTTTGGACATGATTCTGGCGATGGTAATGTCCGGCAATGCCATGCCGTCACCGATGAAGAGGATGACGTTTTTCGCCTTTTTGCCGCTGTTGTCAGCTACAACCACCTCGTACTTGACCGATTTGGACAGGCCGTCAGCCTTCACGCTCACCTCATATGTACCGGCTTTGCTGATCGTCACGTCGCGGATGGTAAACGCCTGACTCTTGTCCGTTTGCGTTTTTTCAAACGGTTTTCCAAAAAATGTTTCGGCATCCTGGCCGTTCACCTGAATGCTGACAGAGCTTGGCGGGGCCGATAGATTGTTCAATTCCACGCGAAAGTCAAACTTGCTGCCGGCCAGCATTTTTGCCCGGTCGATCGGAGCGATGTAAACAGACGCTTTTCCGGTTTGCTCCGCAGCGTATACCGCAGCAGGATTGCCTGCCAAGGGCCCTGCGCTGTCAGCCAGCAGACAGCAGGCGAAGGCGAGACAGGTAACAGCTTTGAGCGCTTTTTTTCTCATTTTTAAACAGCACCTCCATTCGAATAATGGCACCTCAATTGTAGGAATGGATTGTTAATTCTCGTCGAGGAAGAGGTTAAAGAATGATGTTGGTTTTGTTGAGAAACCAAAAAAGGTCCTTGGAAACATCTCCAGGGACCTACTGCTGCAATCGATACTTGCCGGCATTGGTCAGTTTCACGTCAACGGTAACGCTGCCGAGGGAATCAGGTGTAAATTTTAGCCAGACCTGTTTCTTCCTGATTTTCCATTCCCTATGAAAAGATAGATCGAAAAAAACGCCCGAAAACCTCCGGCAACTGCTGATCCGTAGTGTTGCTTCAGCCACGGGATAATAGGCTGTTGGCCGGTACGCTTCATGATGGTATGCAGCAGAGAGACCCACAACAGGTAGGGCAGAAGCGTCAATGCTATACTCAGCCAGGCATCCCGTTTGGCTTCCTGAAGCAGTGGAGGAATGACGATCACATGGTTCATCAATCCTGTCGCCAAGACGATGACAGAAAAAGTGGGCAGTATGCCAAGGGCACCTGGTTTATGATTCATTTAGTACGCCTCCCTCAGTCAGCAGGCGGAAATTATATGAACATTTATTCCCAAGGGAATCCAAAATATAACTCTTTATTCCAACGATTAACAATGGGAACGGATAACTTTTTGACGGATATGGTTTGAGAAATTGGCGGTGATGTATTACACTTTTCCTATCGCTCGAGATACGTATCTTGTTTCAGGAGGCAGATTTTTTGGCTTTTTCTTCCAAAAGACGTCGGCTAAGCTCGGTTCAAATCATTGTGCTCTTTTATATCATCACCGTTCTGATCGCCACAGTGCTGTTGTGGATGCCCGTATTTCACCGGCCGGGCGTTACGATATCTTTTATTGACGCACTGTTTACCGCATCGAGCGCCGTCAGCGTCACAGGCCTTACCGTGGTTACGATTCACGAGGTATTTAATCACGCGGGAATTCTGCTGATCTCCCTGCTCCTGCAGATCGGCGGGATCGGAATCATGACACTGGGGACGTTCTTCTGGCTGGTGTTCCGGCAAAAAATCGGGCTGGAGCAGCGAAAGTGGATTGCGACAGACCACAACCGGCCGACGCTGGCAGGACTGGTTGACTTGATGCGCAACATCCTGCTTTTGGCGATTTTCATCGAGTTGGCTGGAACGATTTTGTTGGGGAGTTACTTTTTGTGGGCTGGGTACCACGACAATTGGTATTCCGCTTATTACCATGGCTTTTTTGCTTCCGTCAGCGCCTTTACCAATGCCGGGTTTGACATCTACGGCAGCTCTCTGATGGGATTTTCCCGGGATTACGTCTTCCAGATCATCAACATGCTGTTGATCGTATGCGGGGCGATCGGCTTTCCCGTATTGATCGAGGTGAGAAGTTACCTGGCTCATCGCCGCATGAGGCAGCGGTTCCACTTTTCGCTATATACAAAAATTACGACGATTACCTATTTTTCTCTTGCTATGGCGGGAGCCGTGTTCTTTTACCTCTTTGAACACGGAGCGTTTTTACAGGGGAAACCGTGGCACGAAGCGCTTTTCTACTCCTTGTTCCAATCCGTTTCGTCACGAAGCGCCGGTTTGACGACGATGGATATAGGTTCGCTTTCCAACCCGACGCTGGTCATGCTGTCGGTGCTGATGTTTATCGGGGCCTCTCCCAGCAGCGTAGGGGGCGGGATCCGCACCACGACGTTTTTTGTCCTGCTGGCGACCGTGCTGAATTACATGCGCGGCCACCAAAGTGTTAAAGTGTTCGGCAGAGAACTGGTGGAAGATGACATCAAACGCGCCTTCATGGTCTTTTTCGTCGCCATCACCCTGGTCTTCACCGCGATTATCATGCTGCTCTGGATTGAAGAACTGCCTGTCCAGCACATCGTGTACGAGGTGTGTTCGGCCTTCGGGACAACGGGTTCATCGATGGGCATCACCTCTGCGCTGAGCACGCCGGGGAAATTGATCCTCATCATTACGATGCTGATCGGACGCATTGGCATCATCAACCTGCTCCTGTTGCTGAAGCGGGACGAGCGGGTGATTCGCTATCACTACCCGAAAGAGCGCATTATCATCGGGCAGTAATGACCTGAGATGACAAGACCCCAATCCTCGATTGGGGTTTTTTGATCAATGATTGATAACCTATATGCATGGTTATGATGCAAATATGGAATTAGAAGTTATCATTTAAGTGAAGTAAGATAGAAGGCGAGGTAAGGTTAATGGAGCTGCATCAAATTCAGTATTTCCAAACAGTTGCCCGCACCCAGCATTTTACGCAGGCCGCAGAGCTCCTCTCCATTTCGCAGCCGGCACTGAGCAGGTCTATCTCCAAGCTGGAAACAGAATTGGGGGCGCCCCTGTTCGAACGGCGGGGACGGAACGTTGTGCTCAACCACTACGGAGAGCTATTTCTGCAGCGGGTGGAACGCGCAATCGAGGAGCTTGAAGTAGGGAAGCGTGAGATCCAGGATTTGATCAACCCGGACCACGGCACGGTCGCTTTGGCCTTTTTGCATTCGCTGGGCAGCCAGTTTGTTCCGGAACTGCTCAGTTCGTTTCGGATGAAGCACGCCAACGTCAACTTCCAACTGTATCAAGCGGCGACAAAGATGATTCTGGAACAGCTGAGGTCAGGGAAAATCGATCTCGCCCTCACTTCGTTTCAGGAAGGATTGGAGGGGATCTGCTGGGAACCGCTGCTCACGGAGGAGCTTTTTCTGATCGTATCCATCCATCACCCGTTGGCACAGCGGGATCAGGTCGAGCTTTCGGCGGTTGCCGAAGAACCGTTTATCGCCTTTAAGGGCGGCTACGGGATGCGCACGATCACGGACAAATTGTGTCAGCTGGCCGGATTTTCGCCCAGAGTGACTTTTGAGGGCGAAGAGATTGCCACTGTGGCCGGGCTTGTGGCCGCCAGGCTGGGGGTCGCCTTGGTTCCCGACGTCAAGGTACTGGACAAGACAAAGGTCAAGCTGCTGCGCGTTTCCGACCCGCCCTGCAGCCGGACGATCGGGGCAGCCTGGGAAGAGACGAAATACATGTCTCCGGTGACGAAGGTCTTTCTGGATTATGTCAAAAGTTCCTGCCATACTGCCTGAAAGTAAATTTCATAAGGAAAAGAGAGCTAGACATCATGAATGATCTAAAACGAGGGACAGCCGGCTTTCGCAGGGCCAATTTCGCCTTGTTTGCCGGGGGATTTAATACATTTGCCGTACTGTATTGCACGCAGCCGCTGCTTCCGGAGATCGCCAAAGAGTTTCACATCCCGCCTGCCGCAGCCAGTCTGTCGCTGTCACTGGCGACCATCGCGCTGGCGGTCAGCATGCTGTTCATCGGCTCGCTCTCCGAAGCCTGGGGGCGGAAGGGGATTATGACCGTCTCCCTGGTTGCCGTATCAGCGCTCTGTCTCTGGAGCTCGTACAGTACAAACTTTTACAGTCTGTTGGCCTTTCGCGTTGCACAGGGAATCGTTTTGGCCGGACTGCCGGCGATCGCGATGGCCTACCTGGGGGAGGAAATCGAACCGAAGAGCTTGGGGGTGGCAATGGGCCTGTATATCAGCGGAAATTCGATCGGCGGGATGGGCGGACGGGTGATCACCGGAATGCTGACCGATTTTTTTGATTGGCGCACAGCGATCTTCGGGCTTGGCGTACTGGGGGTCGTTGCCAGCCTGCTGTTTTGGCTTGCGCTGCCGCCCTCGCGCAATTTCAAGCCGCGTCCGCTGCAGGTCGGCAAAATGGTAAAGTCATTGGCCAGTCAAATGAAAGAGCCCAGGCTTCTGTGCTTGTACGGACTGGGATTCATGCTGATGGCCGGCTTCGTCACGCTGTACAATTACATTGGTTTTCAGTTGACCGCTCCTCCCTACTCGCTCAGCCAGACAGTCGTGGGCTGGATTTTTGTGGTTTATATCGTGGGAACGTTCAGTTCGACCTGGATGGGTTTGCTTTCGGACAAATACGGTCGTTCAAAAGTGCTGAAAAGTACGCTGTTGATCATGCTGATTGGCGTTTGTTTCACCTTGAGCGGCAGCCTGCCGGTCAAAATTATCGGAATCGCCGTGTTTACCTTTGGATTTTTTGGCGGCCATTCCATCGCCAGCAGCTGGGTCGGGAAGCTTGCCGTCCATGACAAAGCCCAAGCCGCGTCGCTGTATCTGTTCTTTTACTACACGGGCTCCAGTATCGGCGGCACGGTCGGCGGCATTTTTTGGACTGATTTCGGTTGGAGCGGCGTAGTCGGTATGATCGTATGTTTTCTGGTTTTGGCTTTTCTGTTGTCGGCGCGTTTGTCCGCAAGCGTTGAAAAACAGCAGAGGCGCCCTGTAGTAGAGGCAAGACAGTAAAGCGGTTTGACTTGACAGGCGAATCTTTTGCGAACGGAGATTCGCCTGTTTTTGCTGACAAAATCCAAAACAGAGCATAGTAAACCGAGATGGCTACTCCATTTCGATCCTCCCGCAGTATCCCCACAGAGCATGCCGACAGTGCAGTGTCCAAACTGGTCGGCGGAAGAATTATCGGGTTTACGGACGGAAGTTCCTCCGTATTTTCTGCTCCATCTTCCCTGTTTGAATTCTTCTCTTCGTCAGATGACTATTACCTGAGATGGGAGTTGGGTACAGCAACGCGTTTGTTGCGTTTTGCCGCCTTTGTTATGACGATCTTATTTACAGCTCTGTACCTATCGATCACAACGTTCCACTACGAAATGATCCCGGAGAACCTGCTGATTCCCCTGGCGGAATCCCGGAGCATAGTTCCCTGTCTGGGCGCTGCTTGCAATCAACAGACATTTCTAAATTGACAAACGAGGGATTCTTTTTTAATATCTAATATATCAGATATTACATTTCACTATACGTAGGAGGGGCCTTCAGACATGAAAAAGGTTGCGATTGTAACCGGCGGAGCTTCCGGGTTGGGAAACGCCGTCGTTCGCGAGCTTGCGGATCAAGGATTGGCTGTTGCGGTCATTGACGTCGCCATAGAACAGGGAGAGTCGCTGGAGCAAGAGTTTACGCAGCAGGGGAAGGATTTGAAGTTTATCTATGCCGATGTGTCCGTACAAGAGGAAACGCGACGGGCGGCCGCTCTGGTGCACGAGCACTTCTCGCGGATTGATTACTTGGTGAACGCGGCAGGAATCATCAAGCGCGAGGCGGCCGTTCGCCTGCAAGCGGATGACCTGCGGCAGGTGCTCGATATCAACTTGTGCGGCAGCGTGTTCATGTGCCAGGCCGTTCAACCGTATATGGTCCAATCAGGCGGCGGAGCGATTGTCAACTTCGCCTCCATGCTGGCCCACTACGGAAGCAAAAACCTGCTGGCTTACGCTGCATCCAAGGGCGGCATTGTCCAGGTTACCAAATGCCTCGCGGTGGAATGGGCCGAGTACAATATTCGCGTAAATGCAGTGAGTCCCGGCTATATCCAAACGAATCTGTCACAGGGCGCCGTTGGGGATCCGGTGTTTCGCGAGCGCATCTTGTCGCGGACTCCGCAAGGGCGATTCGGGCTTTCGGGGGAAGTCGCCTCGGCTATCCAGTTTTTGCTCGGCGACCACGCACAGTTCATCACCGGGGTTGATTTGCCGGTGGACGGCGGTATTCTAGCGGGAGATCCGGCTCTGTTTCCGCCGGTTCCATCCGTTAAATAAAACAATATTCAAATGGAGGGGCAGCAATGAGCATCGATATTAATCAATTCACCAAATTATTCATGGTAGACGATCTGGCGATTCACATTGACGAGGTCCCATGGGTTCCGCAGGGAGACCGCGTCTGGTTTAAGCCGGTGCGGTTCAGCCTGGCGAATGGACAGTGGATCAATCTGTTGAAAGTGAAACCGGGAGGAGTAGTCAACCGTCATCGCCACACCGGCGGTCAGGTAATGGCGTATACCCTGCAGGGCCAGTGGAGGTATCTCGAACGCGAATGGGTTGCCAAACCGGGCACCTTCGTCTACGAGCCGCCGGGCGATATTCACACCCTGGTCGTCGAGGGGGAAGAGGAGATGATGACGCTGTTTATTTTGGAAGGCAGCATCCAATACCTGAATGACCAGGATGAAATCATCGGCCAAGACGATGTCTTCAGCAAGATCAAGCGGTACAAGGAATACTGTGAACAACACAACCTGGAGATGCGAAAAGACCTGTTCTTCTAAAGATACGCAAAAGTAAAAGGGGGTGTCCCATCAGCGGTTTTCACTGCTGGGGACAGCCCCTTCATTTCGCCTGTTATGCGCCGTAGTCCTCCAGCATCATGATCTTTGCCTCTTCAATATGGATCGCCAGCAGCTCGATGGCCCTCTCGCGGTCCTTTCTTTGAATCGCCTTCAAGATCTCTTTATGCTGCTCGTTGGAGTGATAGGGACGGTCAAAATTTTTGCTGGTCAGGACAGAAAACCATTGGAGCTGGTATTCCAGGCTTTCCATGATCTTGATGACGTAATCGTTGTTGGAGTACCTGATGATGGTAGAGTGGATGTTTCTGTCGATGGAAAAATACCCCTTGTAGTTGTTCTGCTGCAGGTACAGGGTTGCCTGGTTGGCGTCTTCAAGGAGCTGATTGACTACCTCTTCCGGGATTCGCTCCAAGCCCAAGTTGAGAGAGAGACATTCAAGGGCTTTGCGGACGTCGTAGATGTCCGTAATGTTTTTGGCGTGCGGTTGGTAGACGAAGGTCCCGGAACGGGGCTTAACCTCGATTAGTCCATCCTGCTGCAGGCGGTTTATCGCGTCTCGCAGGGGGGTTTTGCTGATGCCCAATTCTTCGCAGAGCGAGTCGTAGTTGATTCGCTCGCCGGGTTTAAATTCTTTATTCAAGATTTTGTCTCTGACGAGCAGGTAGACTCGATCAGTCAGGTTCGATTTGTCAATCATCCAGTTCACCTCTAGTGCTTCGGCCGAGCAGGTTTTATTCGTGGTAATATTACCTGATTTACACAGTAAAGTAAACGATCAACATGCGAGTGTTTTGATTTGTGGGAAAAAGAAGTTGATTCTGGAAAAAAGTAAGAATATGATAGTTTTACAAGAAAAGTTAATCGTTATACGATAACGATTAACTAAGGAGGCAGCACATGAAAAAGAGACTCGCAAAGATCACAATCAAAGACGTAGCCGAACACGCGGGTGTATCGACCACGACGATTTCCCGTTTCTTGAACGGACGCTTTGAAGCGATGAGTCAGGAAACGAAAATGCGAATTCAGCAGTCTGTCGAACAGCTTGACTACAAACCCAATCAACTGGCTCGCGGGCTTCGCAACGATCGCAGCAATACGATCGGGTTTGTCGTGGCTGATATCGGCAATCCATACACGGTCTCCGTCATCCAGGGAGTGGAGGAGGTGTGTACCCAGCTTGGCTACAGTATCATCATCAGCAATGCAAACGAGAATCCGGAGAAAGAACGCGACTGCCTGATCATGCTGGAATCGAAGCAAATCGACGGGTTGATTATCAATTCCACCGGAAAAAACAACGATCTGCTGATGCGGATCGGGAAATCCGTCCCTGTCCTGCTGATCGACCGCAAGCTGCCGGGAATGCCGTTTGACACGGTAACGACCAACAACAGCCAGGGAATCATGCAGGCCATCGAGCATCTGCTGGAACGCGGCTGTCAAGGAATACACCTGATGATCTCCACTCCGGATGGCATCAGCCCGAGATACGAACGGATTATGGCCTTTGAACAGTTTGCGAAGAGAAACCCTCTGCTCAAAACCTCGCTGACCATCGCAGAGGCCTATTCCCAAGAACTGATCACGGCACATGTGAAGGAACTGGTGGAGAACAGATCCTCCCAAGAGACGATCGGGTTGATCCTGGGGAACGGAAAGCTTTCCCTGATGGCTCTCAAAGCGGTTCACCAGCTGCATTACCAGGTGCCAAAGGATTTGCTGCTGGTCGGCTTCGACGATCCGGAGTGGGCTTCGATCGCCCGCCCTACGCTGACTGTGATAGCCCAGCCAACCTATGAGATAGGCCGGCAAGCTGCAGAAATGATCATCGCCCAGATTGAAAAGGAGCAGGAGTATTTGCCGCGGACAGTCGAGCTGATGATGCAGCTGATCCCTAGAGAATCAACCGGCCGCCAAGATGCTTGATCATGAGCCGTACAACAATAAACCAAATTCAGAAAATGCATGAAAGAAAAAATAAGCGGCTAATTAAAAAAACTCTTGATATATGTCGGCAGCATTATTTATAATACAGCTAAATCGATTTCCTAAATCGATTTCCTAAATGGATTGCGCGGCAAACGGGCTTTCTCTGACAGTGAGATCATCATATTTGCTGAGGATGACTTATTGTCCCGTAACTGATATATTAGATATCTTATCTTATACATTACAATGTTTTCAAGTCCTTTTACGGAAATCTTCAGCGGGAGGACTGAATCTCAGCAGGGAAGGCCGGCGGTAACAAGCAGACTTACATCTAATATCCAGCCTTCAAGGAGGAGCAAGCGAACATGAAAGCGTTGTCAGAAACCAGAAGCGCCCTGCCTCGCTCAGGGATACGCGAAATCATGGATTACTCGGCCAACATGCCGGATGTGATCCACCTGGAGGTAGGGGAACCCAATGTGAACACCCCGCTCCACATTCGCGAGGCAGCATTTTCCGCCATGAATGACGGATTTACCCACTACACGCCCAATGCGGGGCTGCTCTCGCTGCGCGAGGCGATCAGCGGGCACCTAGAGCGGCAATACGCTCTTCGCGTCAAAGCGGACCAGATCGTCGTGACGGCCGGAGCGGTCAATGCGCTGGCAGCAACGGTGCTGTCACTTGTCGAGTCCGGAGAGGAGGTCCTGATACCCGATCCGGGATGGCCCAACTACGAGCAGATCATCCTCAGCCAGGAATCGATCCCGAAGCGCTACAAGCTCAGCCCGGATGCCGGCTTTGTACCGGATATGGCTGATCTGGAGCATGCGGTCACGCCGAATACCAAGGCGATCATCATCAATTCTCCCGGCAATCCGACTGGCGGCGTGCTGCGCGAAGAGAACATCAAGGAGCTTCTCGCCTTCGCCTCCAGACATGACCTGTACGTCATTTCCGACGAAGTCTACGACGGCATCGTCTTTGAAGAGAAGCACATCTCTCCGCTCTCGTACGATACGGAGGGGCGAGTGATCAGCGTCTTTGGCTTCTCCAAGAATTACGCGATGACAGGCTGGAGGGTAGGCTATGCGGTTGCTCCCCAGCGGATTGCGGCGATTATTTCCAAAGTGCTGGAGCCGCTGATCTCCTGCGCATCCTCTGTCTCCCAGAAGGCGGCCGAGACAGCAATCTCTTCCCCGCAGGACTTCGTGAGGGAAATGTGCGGCGTCTACAAAGCCCGCCGCGACCACTCCTACAAGCTGTTGGAAGAAGCCGGCATCAAGGCGTTCAAGCCCAAGGGAGCCTTTTACATGATGATCGACTTTTCGGATGTCGAGACAAACGGGGAAAATCCCGCCCTTGCCCTGCTGAAGGAATCAGGGGTGGCGGTGGCGCCGGGGGCGACATTCGGGTCGACTGCGAAACAGATGATCCGCATCTCGCTGGCTACGGAAGATTCGAAATTATTTGAAGGCGTCAGGCGAATCTGTGATTTTGCAAGAAAACATAAAAGAAAATGAAAAACGAGGGGGAGTCTCAACATGTTTCTGAAAAACAAAAGTGCCATTGTCGTTCTCGTCATGTCGATGATCCTGCTGATCTCCGGGTGCAGTTCTGATGCGAGCACCACACCTGCGCAAAACGCGGAGAGCCATCTGGACAAGATCATCAAGTCGAAAAAAATCAGAGTAGCCACCTATGCCGACAGTCCGGGTTGGAGCGTATTGAATGCGAACGGCGAATATGAAGGATACGACCCTGATATCGCCCGCTTGCTTGCCGAATCCCTGGGAGCAGAGGTAGAATTCGTGACCACGGACGGCGTGAACCGGATTCCGCTGCTTGAATCGGACAAGGTAGACGTCGCCATCGCGGTGTTTACGCCAACCAATGAACGGGCAAAATCGATCGATTTTACGATCCCGTATTCCGCTGCCGGCCTGGTCCCGATGTATCCCAAGAACAAACCGATCAAGAGCTGGGACGATTTGAAAGGCAAGAAGGTGTCGGTCTCCAAGGGGTCGACAGGGGACATCGCACTGTCCAAGTACTACCCTGAGGCGCAGATCGTCCGTT
Organism: Brevibacillus massiliensis; assembly: GCF_000311785.1. GTDB lineage: Bacteria > Bacillota > Bacilli > Brevibacillales > Brevibacillaceae > Brevibacillus_C > Brevibacillus_C massiliensis. The sequence continues at coordinate 119,029 of NZ_HE978544.1, read as the reverse complement.
TCGATGCCACCTCAGATGCCTTTATGGCCTTGAAAACCGGAAAAGTGGACGTGTTCGTCGAAGAAGACGGAATTATCCTCGACCTCCTTAAGAAGAATCCGGAATTCGAATCGCTGCCGGGACAGCCATTCAAGTCTTCCTACATTGCGATGGGTGTGAAAAAGGGCGACCAGGAATGGTTGAATTACCTGAACCAGTTTATCCGCAACCTGAACTACTCCGGAGAAGGTGCCGAGCTGTACAAGAAGTGGTTTGGCGTAGATGCCCCGAAACTGTTGACCTATTAATCCTCAAGCTGCGTGACATCAATCGGAACGCGGGGAAATCTCCTTCCCCCGTTCTGATCACCCTGAAAATGAGGTGATTGGTTCGTGAATTTGGTATTCCACGATATTATTCCATACATCCCCCAGCTGCTGAGCGGTTTGGCTGTAAGCTTGTACGTCACTGTCATCTGCATGCTGGCAGGAACGGTGCTGGGCCTGTTTGTCGCTCTGTGCAAATCGAGCAAGAATGTCATTTTGCGTTTTCTTGGAAATGCATACATCGAACTGATTCGCAATACTCCGCTGCTCGTCCAGTTGTACATCCTCTTTTTCGGTCTCGGACAGCTTGGCATCGACATCAGTCCGCTGTGGTCTGCTTTGATCGGGATCACGATAAACAACGGTGCTTATACGGCCGAGATATTCCGGGCGGGTTTAAGCAGTGTACCCAAAGGGCTTCATGAGGCGGGAAGCGCGCTCGGGATGAATAAAGCGCAAATTTTTCGGCATGTCATACTGGCCCCCGCATTTCGTACTGCCTTTCCGGCCTTGACCAATCAGCTTATTTTGTTGTTCCTGTTCTCTTCCGTCGCCTCGATTATTTCGCTTGAGGAATTGACGTACCAGATTATGAATGTGGAGACGCAAACATCTCGTACGCTGGAAATTACGCTGATTGCCGCCGTGCTCTACTACGGCTGCTCGTCCATTTTCGTCTATCTGTCAAACGCTATGGCTAAGAAAGTGTTCAAATGGTGAAGGGGAGGGGATAACCGGTGATACAAGATTTCAGTTGGATTCATATCATCCCGATCCTGAAGGGGGCGTGGCTGACGATTCAGCTTTGTTTCTTTTCCTTGCTCTTTGGCGGAGTCATAGGGGTGATTCTCGGCCTGGGGGCGACATCCAAAAACAAGCTGGCGAATGTCCTCTCCGGATTGTACATCAGGCTGGTCAGGGGTGTTCCGCTTCTCGTCATCATCTTTCTGGTTTACTTCGCACTCCCCATGCTCGATATCGGCATCAATTTTTCCAAAGGGTTTTCCGCTGTCTTGGCCCTCTCCGTCTACGCCGGCGCTTACATGGGCGAGATCGTCAGGGGTGGCATCCAATCCGTTCCCAAAGGGCAATTTGAAGCTGCTGACGCATTGGGGATGAGCTACTTCCAAAAGTTCCGGCACGTGATCGTTCCGCAGGCGCTCCAATACATCATTCCGCCTGGCATCGGATTTTTTATCGCGCTAATCAAGGATTCGTCCCTGGTTTCCATCATTGGATACATCGATCTGACGAAGGCGGGAAAAGTAGTCAGCAATCTCACCTTTAACCCGATCGCTTCTTTCCTGGTTGTGGCTGCCGTCTATTTCGTCATCTGTTTTGGATTGTCGAAGGCCGCTTACTACTTTGAAAGAAGATTTCTGCAGACGAATGCGTGAGCCACAGCTCTGCACGCAGCCATGAAGGCATGTAAAGGGAGGGAAGATTCCGGATGAATATTCAAGTGAAAAATTTGCATAAAAGCTACGGCAAGCTGGAGGTCTTAAAAGGAATCGACTGTCAGATCCGCGAGGGCGAGGTGGTTTGCGTCATCGGTCCCTCGGGGTCCGGGAAAAGCACGTTTCTCCGCTGCCTCAACCTGTTGGAGGAGATCACCAGCGGCCAGGTGCTGATTGGCGATTACGATCTCACCCACGGGAAGACAGATATCAACAAGGTGCGGACGGAAGTGGGCATGGTGTTTCAACAGTTCAACCTGTTCCCGCACAAGACCGCGATCCAGAATGTCATGCTGGCGCCGGTGATCGTGAAAAACGTGCCGAAAGAAGCGGCCAGGACAAGGGCTCTCGAGTTGCTGGACAAGGTCGGTTTGAAAGACAAGGCGAATGCCTATCCGGGCAGTCTTTCGGGCGGGCAAATGCAGCGCGTGGCGATCGCCCGGGCCTTGGCGATGGATCCCAAGATCATGCTGTTCGATGAGCCGACTTCGGCACTTGACCCTGAACTGGTCGGGGAAGTATTGAACGTCATGAAGGATTTGGCCCGTGAAGGGATGACGATGGTTGTCGTCACGCATGAAATGGGGTTTGCGCGCGAGGTTGCCGACCGGGTGATCTTCATGGATCAAGGCTACATCATTGAGGAAGGGAAGCCGGAGGAGATATTCCAAGCTCCCAAAAACGAGCGGACGCAATCTTTCCTGCGAAAGGTGATCTAGATGTACTCCTTCACAATAGGAATCACCGATTGCGACCATCCATCGGTTGAGATTGAACGAGATGTCATCGACAGAGCCTTGGGACAGATGGTTCTGCATCAATGCAAAACAGAAGCGGACGTGATTCGGGAGTGCCGGGATGCCGACGGGCTGTTGAATCAATATGCGCCCTTGACGCGAAACGTATTGAGCCAACTGCCGCGCTGCAAGGTCATCGTCCGCTATGGCGTCGGTGTAAACAACGTAGATATCCAGGCAGCGACCGATTATGGGATTCAGATTTGCAACGTGCCGGATTACGGCGTCGACGAAGTATCTGATCACGCACTGGCCCTGCTGTACACGCTGGCGAGAAAGACGCTGCTGCTCGGCAATGCCGTCCGCCGGGGCGAATGGGAGTTCAGCATTTCCCGTCCCATCCCGCGGCTCAGGGACCAGACAGTCGGAGTGGTCGGACTGGGGCGGATCGGGAGAGTTTTTGCCGAGAAGGCCCACGGGGCGGGTTTCAAGGTGATCGGTTACGATCACCGGGAGGATCTGCCGGACCCGCTGCCTTTTGTCGAGCGGGTCCGTTTTGAAGCGCTTCTGGAGCGCTCCGATTTCATCTCGATCCACTGTCCCTTGACGGAAGCGACGAAATACCTGTTTGCCGAGAGCCAATTACGGGCGATGAAGCCCTCCGCCTATCTCATCAACACGGCGCGCGGATCGATTATCCATGAGGGTGCCCTGGATCGCGCACTGACGGAAGGGTGGATTGCCGGAGCGGCGCTTGATGTGATGGAGCTGGAGCCGCCCGCGCCGGAAAACCCGCTGCTGCGGCATGAGACATGTATCATAACACCCCACGTCGCCTGGTATTCGGAACAAGCCTTCGATGAATTGAAGCGCAAGGCGGCCGAGGAAGCGGTTCGCGTCTTGTCAGGACAAGAACCGCGCTACCCGGTGAATCAGCTGCAGGAGGAATGAGCGTGAGCCTTTTGAATAAAATGAGCAGTGTGGTCTATTACGATGCGGGACAAATACGAGTAGAACAGACAGAAAGGCCGACTCCTCCTGAAGGGTGGGCGCTGGTCAAGGTGAGTTATGCCGGTATCTGCGGCACCGATTTGAACATCTACGTCGGGGCCCATCCGCGAGCGCTGGGGCCGCTGATCATCGGGCATGAGCTTTCCGGAACGCTGATAGAAGGCCATCCCGAACTGGCGGCAGGAACGCCGGTTACGATACGGCCGCTGTTGTTCTGCGGAGAATGCGTGCCTTGCCAGACGGGGATGAGCCATGTCTGCAAGGATTTGAAGCTGGTGGGAATAGATCGCGACGGGGCCATGGCTGAGTATGTGATCGCACCGGTCGAGACGATCCACGCACTGCCCGAGGGCGTATCGCTGAAAGTGGGCGCTTTGATTGAGCCGCTGGCGGTGGGCGTCCATGCCGTCCGGCAAGCGGCGTTCACCCCCGGCGATACAGCATTGGTTATTGGAGCCGGGCCGATCGGCATGTGTGTGGCCGTGTCGCTGAAGCTGCTGGGCGCCAGCCGGGTGATCGTGGCCGAGACCAACCGCTTTCGGCTGCAAATGGCGGCAGAATTGGGATTTGAGACGATTGATCCGGAAGCGGGCGGGATCGTGGAGCAGCTTCTGGCGAAGACAGCAGGAAACGGCGCTGATCATACCTTTGATTGCGCCGGCCACCCTTCCGTCTCGGAAATCCTGACCCAGGTGACGAAGGTGCGGGGGACGGCCGTGGTTGTCGCGGCATACAAAAAACCAGCACCGATTGATTTGCTGCAAGCCATGTTCAAGGAGATCACGCTAAAAGGCGTCCGGGTGTATACACCGAAAGATTTTGAGATTGCCGCCCGGCTTTTGAGCAAGCCGTTTGACTTTGAAAAGCTGATTACCCATGTCCTGCCGATGGGAGCCGTACAGAAAGGCTTTGACCTCTTGCTGTCCGGAGGGAATGCGGTCAAGGTCCTGATTCAAGTCGGCGCTGAGGAAACAAGCAATCAGACGGGAGCTGATGGGCGTTGAGCATGTTCGATCTTCACGGACAGGTGGCCGTCGTCACGGGGGCGACGCGAGGGCTTGGCCAGGCGATGGCGCTGGCTTTGGCAGAGGCGGGTGCAGATATTGCCCTGCTCGCGAGAAGCACTTCCGATCCAACCACAAAGCGGATGATCGAAGAGTTGGGCCGCCGCTGTGAAGTAATCTTGTGTGATTTGGCGGACATGAATCAGGTGAAGCATGTGATGGACCAGGTAGATGACGCATTCGGGCGGGTGGATATCCTGGTGAACAACGGGGGGATTCAACGCCGCTCCCCTGCCGCGCAATTCCCGGAGGAGGACTGGGATGATGTGCTTGATGTCAATCTGAAAACCGTCTTTTTGCTGTGTCAGCAAGCCGGCCGTCGGATGATCGCCCAGGGGCGGGGGAAGATCATCAACATCGCTTCCCTGTTGTCGTTTCAGGGCGGGGTGACAGTCCCCGCCTATGCCGCGGCAAAAGGCGGCGTCGCCCAGCTGACCAAGGCGCTGGCAAACGAATGGGCTGCCCTTGGGATCAATGTTAATGCCATTGCACCAGGGTATATGGATACGGAGATGAATGAAGCACTCAGGCAGAATGAATCGCGAAACCGGCAGATCCTGGAGAGAATTCCGGCAGGACGCTGGGGCAATCCTGACGATCTCAAGGGGAGCGTCGTCTTTCTCGCTTCACGGGCCTCCGATTACGTAAATGGCCATGTGCTTGCGGTGGATGGAGGATGGCTGGGCAGATAGAGTTTACAGCACATGTTGAAGGAGGTGGGCCAATTTGGACGTCGTAACAATCGGAGAAACCATGGTGCTCTTTATTCCAGGGTCGACAGGTCCGCTTCGTTATGTAAGTACCTTTGAAAAAACCATCGGCGGCGCGGAATCGAATGTGGCGATCGCGCTGTCGCGGCTGGGCCATCAGGTTGGCTGGGTCAGCCGGCTGGGCGATGATGAATTTGGCTTGTACATTCGCAATTATATCCGGGGCGAGGGTGTGGACACTTCCCGGGTGGTGTTCGATGCAACGCATCCCACGGCGGTTTTTTTCAAAGAGCGGCAAGCGGGTGGAGATCCCAAGGTCTATTATTACCGCAGAGGATCGGCGGCAAGCCGGATGACTCCGGCTGATCTGGACGCGGCGTACATCGCCAAGGCCAGGTTCCTTCATCTGACGGGAATCACGGCAGCGCTCAGCCCTTCCTGTCGGGACACGCTTTACCGGGCCATTGAGATCGCGCGAAGCCACCGGCTCACTGTGGTTTTCGATCCCAATATCCGGCTGAAGCTCTGGCCTAGGGAAGAGGCAAGAGAAGTATTGATGGATATCGCCAGCCGCTGTGATATCGTGATGCCGGGCATCGAAGAGGGAGAGATCATGACCGGGGAAGCGGAGCCGGAAAAAATCGCCGAGCGGCTTTTGCAAAGCCGCGCCAAAGTCGTCGTATGCAAGCTGGGCGAAAAAGGGGCCTATTACGCTGCTGGTGAGCAGGCGGAGTACGTAGCCGGGTATCCTGTTCGGCAGATTGTGGACCCGATCGGCGCGGGAGATGGCTTTGCCGCCGGTTTTTTGTCCGGCCTGATCCGCGGCTGGCCCTACCGGGAAGCCGTTGCACTGGGGAATCGGGTCGGCGCATACGCCTTAACTGTGGCAGGCGACGTAGAAGGGTATCCATCCTGGGAGCAGATTGCCCCCGAAAGCGAGGAAAAAGAGGTATTGCGATAGGATTGGGAGAAGAGGAGGAGACAGATTGCTGCCAAAAGTTATTCTTTTGCAAAAACTGGTGGAAAGCGGCGTGATCGCTGTCATCCGGCGAATTCCCGAGAAACAGGTTGATCGGGTTGCCGAAAGCCTCATCGAAGGGGGCGTCACCGCACTTGAAGTCACAGTGGACTCACCAGGGGCCCTTGCTGCGATCAGCAGACTGTCGGCGCAGTGGAAGGGTCGGGCAATCATCGGTGCGGGGACTGTGATCGACAGCGAATCAGCCCGATTGGCGATTCAAAGCGGGGCTGATTTCATCTTCAGTCCCAGCCTGCACCGCGATGTGATTCGCACGGCCCTGCGCTACGGGAAAATAGCGGTGCCGGGAGTGATGACGCCGACCGAGATGATTACGGCGATCGAATGGGGAGCTGATCTGGTCAAAATCTTTCCGGCCGCCGGACTTGGCGTATCCTATATCAAGGATGTAAAAGCGCCGTTTCCGCATATCCCCGTCATCCCGACCGGCGGGGTAAACCTGGAGAACGTCGCTTCATTCGTAAAAGCAGGCGTGGCCGCGGTCGGAATCGGCGGCAATCTGGTTGACCGCCAGGCGATCGAAGCCGGAGACTTTCAGCAAATCACCCGGACGGCGAAACAGTATGTGGCGGCGATACAAGCAGCCCGTCAGCAATAGGAGGAGACCGATTTGGAACAAAATTCAATCAAGAACAAGCTGCAGGCGGGAGAGTGCGTCTACGGAACCTGGCTGCGAATGACCTCGCCTATCGTCGTGGAGGCCTTGGGGAGCGTGGGCTTCGACTTCCTGCACGTCGATATGGAGCACAGCGCGATTGATCTGCAAATGCTTGATTACATGGTTCTGGCCGGGACTGTACAGAATGTCCCGCTCATCGTCAGAACCGCTACCCAAAACCCGGCTGACCTGTACCGGGTGATGGATCTGGGGGTTTCTTCCTTTATCCTGCCGCGGATCGAGACAGCCGAACAGTGCGAAAAACTGTTAAAAGGGGCCAGGTACGCGCCGGCAGGTACGAGAGGACTGGGCGGCCCGGTGCGGGCAAACCGTTGGGGAATGACTCCGTTGGAGCAGCATCTTGCAGAAGCGCAGCAAGAGACCGCGATGATTATCCAGATCGAATCGGAGCCCGGCTTGGCCAATTTGGAATCGATCCTGGAGGTTCCCGGCATCGATGTCGTCTATATCGGGCCGCTGGATCTATCGCAGGCGCTGGGGTACCCCGGTCAGGTGGAACATCCCAAGGTAAAAGCGGCCATCCAGTCGATGACAGAAACCATCCGCAAGAGGGGCATTGCTGTCGGGATTCATGCCTCCAGCCCCGAACAGGCGAAGGAATGGGCGGCCCAGGGCATCCAGTATTTTACCGTCGGCATGGATGTCGTCCTGCTGCAATCAGCCGGCCTGTCCCTGGTGGACAGCTTGAAAAAACAGCGCGCATGATGCATGATCAGCCAAGCTCCCTCGCTGCCATTGCTGGCAGAGGGAGCTTGTCATCTGGATGTGATGCTGTCCTTCCGCTATAATCGGGTAAGGGGTGACAGGAATGCTTCGGATACAGAAAAACGCGGCTGCTGCAGTCATCGTCGTTCATGAAATTTACGGAATCAATTCGCATATGCAGAAGGTTTGCCAATCCCTTGCCGAATGCGGTGTTGACGTCCTCTGTCCCGATTTGTTTGGAGCGAGAGTCGCATTTTGACTACGCTCAAGAGGAAGACGCCTACCGTTATTTTATGGAGAAAATAGGTTTTCCCAAGGCCTGTCTCCATGTAAAAAAATGGTTGAAAGTCAGTAAGAATCAGTATAAAAAAATATTTGTCCTCGGATTCAGCGTTGGAGCGACGGTTGCCTGGATGTGCAGTGAAGAACGGCAGTTTGATGGAATCATCGGGTACTACGGCTCTCGTATTAGGGGTTTTTTGGAAATCAATCCCCGATGCCCTGCGCTGCTGTTCTTTCCGCAAGAAGAAAAATCGTTTCATGTTGACGAGGTCATGGCAGTTTTGAACGCCAAGGACAATGTCGAGGCGCACAAGTGTAACGGGAACCACGGATTTAGCGACCCGTATTCCCCGAAATACGACGAACAGTCAGCCAAACAAACATGTCATATGATGATGGCCTTTCTTCGGAAACATAACCAGGGTTGAAAAGCGAGACTGTGAACCGGCACGCTCCGGGTGCCCGTGTCAAGCTTGCTTACCCTTTCGTTAAGGTAAATGCTGCTTGACCTGACATGCCATTCCCCGATGTGAAGTTGGCGTAGTAGGTTCCAACAGCCCATGGTTTTTCATTGGAAACCGTCCATGTTGTGTTAGCGGGAATGGCGACGAGACATGCAGGGTTGATAGTGATTCGCCTTGCCGATCCGAGCCGCTTTAACCATCCCTTTTTCAATTAAACGGGCTAAAAACGTAATTACTGTATTCTGCTTCCACGCCTTGTCTTCCGCTACATCATGTAGGTGTAAGCTGTCAATCAAAGAGCTGTCGCGCGCATTCTCGTTTCGAACAAGAAAAAGGGACATCGCGATCAATGTCCCTTTTTCTACCGGCTAATCTAGCTGTTTGCGTTTTCATCTTTTGTCCGGTTGTCCACTGGAACAGCCTTGCCAACTCCGAAAGCGTAAAAACTAATCGAAACGATACCCAAGAAAACAATTCCCACAAGGAGGGAGATGCGTGTATCGTCATTGAACCACATGCCAACCAACACCAAGAGCAAAAAGGCAATGGTTGCGTAGTTTGTCACCGGGGCAAGCGGCATTTTGAATGGATGATGCTCCATTTCAGCCCCTTTTGCTTTTCTGAATTTGATTTGACTGATCAGAATGACAAACCAGGGAACCATACCGGGAAGCACACTCGCACTGTACACATACACAAACAGATTCTCTGGTGCGATATAACTTAAGATGACGCCTACGCCCAAACCCACAAGCACGCCAATCGTTCCCAGCAAAGGCACGCCATGATGAGACAGTTTCGTAAATACTTTGGGTGCCTGTCCATTTATTCCCAATGTATAAAGCATCCGCCCCGCACTGTAAATCCCGCTGTTGCAGCCAGACATTGCCGCGGTGATGATGACAAAGTTAATCAGCCCGGCTGCTGCTGTTATACCAATTTTCGCGAAAGTTGCGACGAAAGGGCTGCCGATGGCATGCAATTGATCCCAGGGATAAACGGTAACAATGACAAAAATCGCGCCAATATAGAAGATCAAAATACGCCAAATAATACTTTGAATGGCACTGGTTAATGTTTTTCGCGGGTCTCTTGCCTCGCCTGCCGTAATCCCGATCAGTTCGACGCCTTGATACGCCCCGATCACTAACGATAGCGCATAGAAAAAGCCCGACCAGCCACCGGCAAAGAAGCCCCCGTGTTCCCAAAGGTTGGATAATCCGATCGCGTTTCCTCCGTTGCCGATTCCAAAGAAGATCAGACCAATCCCTGCGATAATCATCAATACGATTGTTACAATTTTGATCATCGCAAACCAAAACTCAAATTCACCAAACGATTTAACAGAAAATAAGTTGGCTGCACCGAGAATCACCATTGCGATCATACCTGGTATCCAAGCGGGCAAATCCGGGAACCAGTACTGCATATACGTCCCAACAGCGATAATTTCCGACATCCCGACGACCACCCACTGGAACCAGTTGCTCCAAGCCGTCAGATAACCGGCCAAGGGGTGAATGTACTTATGGCCAAAGGTCGCAAATGAACCTGTACTTGGTTCTACGTACAGCATCTCCCCCATTGCGCGCATGATGAAAAAGATAAAAATTCCTGCAATTGCATACGCAAGCATGACTGACGGACCTGTCCATTTGATCGTGCTAACTGAACCCATAAATAAACCAACACCGATTGTGCCGCCCAAAGCAATCATCTGAATGTGACGCGCTTCGAGGCCTCTCTTCAATTCCTTGGTTTCCACTGTGCTTCCTCTTCTCCTTGCTGCTTCTATCGTAATGTCAGATTCCTAATCGTCGTCAGGCTTCACTGATGAATTACTTGCATTGTAATATGTTTTTTTGATGAAAACAATTGTATACGCCAGGAAAACATTTGGCAAAGCAGCATTTGTAGTTTACATAAAAGGAAAAAAATAGATTATTAATGAAGTATTTTTTCCAAAAATGAACAAAGCCCAAGTACCGTTTGTGTTTGGCGGGGTTAAGTGCCGAAAAAAAGAAATCTTGCCATCAATCCATATTTTTAGAATAGTTGCATTGACAGTAATAGAAATAATAGGATATACTTTGGTAAAAGTTGAACGATCATAAGCGTTACGGTTAGGCGGAGAAATGGAGAAACCCTTACCCGTAAACACAGTGCTCCTGGGGGCGGCGTGTTTATATTGGGGAAGGGTTTCTTTTTTCGTATCGTTCAACGGAACGAAACAAGAAAGAGGGGTTTTGTGCATGAAGATGAAAAAGTGGTTCAGTGTCGCAGCGACTGCCGTTATGCTGACATCTGTTGTCGCAGCCGGTTGTTCGTCATCGGAGAGTTCGACTGGGGGCGGGGCAGCGAGCGGCGGTGAGGCTTCTGGCGGAGGAGATAAAAAATTGGGGTCGATTGCCCTGTACTCCCCTGAAACACCGGACTTTACGAAAGAAATCGGGCTCAATTTTGAAAAGGCTTTCCCGGGCTCCAAAGTGAATGTGCAGTACGGCGGAACCAACGTAATCGTCAACCGGCTGATCGCCGAAAAAGACAACCCGCAGGGGGATTTGTGGTATGGCGGCGGCGGCTTCCTCCCGTTTGAGACGGCCAAGACAAAGGACATTATCACTCCTTACATACCGGAAGCAGTAAAGGATTGGCCGGAGATCAAGGACGGCATCAAGGTTCGCGACAAGGATTGGAACTGGGTGGGCGTGGAAGTGTTCGCGCTTGGTTTTGTGTACAACACCGACCTGGTGAAGCCGGAAGACGCCCCGAAAACGTGGGACGACCTGCTTGATCCGAAATGGAAAGGCAAAATTCAAATGCCGAACCCGGCAGCATCCGGAACGGCTACATTGACGGTTCTCAGCCAATTGATGGACAAGGGCGAGGAGCAAGGCTGGGGCTACTTCAAAAAATTGGTTGATCAAGTAAGCGCTTTACCGGATTCCGGCTCCGCTCCGACCAAAGCGGTGGCAAAAGGGGAAGCGGAAGTAGCCATCGCATTTGACTTTATGGCCTATGAAATGAAGGCAAAAGGCGAAAAAGTAGACTTTATCGTGCCGGAAAAAACGCCGGTCATCGTCAACCCAGCCTCCCTGGTCAAAGACGGTCCGAACCCGGAAGGCGGCAAGGCGATGATCGATTACCTGCTTTCTCAGGAAGGGCAGCAGCAGTTGGCAAACTGGTACCACATTCCGATCATGCCAGGGGTAGAATCAAAAACGCCGCTGACACTGGAAAAAGTGCTGCCGCACGCGATGGAGCTTGACGTGGATTGGGTAGTCGAGAACTACGACCGCGTACGCAACGAATGGCGCCAGAAATTCCAATAAGGGGGATCTTCCATCATGGGATCGGTTAAAATCGAACATCTGGGAAAAGTCTTTAACGGCGTGACCGCGTTGGAAGATGTCAATCTGGAGATCAAAGAGGGCGAATTTTTTGCCCTCTTGGGTCCCTCCGGCTGCGGCAAGACGACTACGATGCGCTGCATTGCCGGGTTTGAAACCCCGACATCAGGCAAGATTTACATTGGCGACCGCGACGTCAGCCAAATTCCGGCCAACCAGCGCAACTGCGGCATGGTGTTTCAAAGCTACGCCTTGTTTCCGCACCTGACCGTCTTTGAGAACGTCGCTTACAGCTTAAACATGCGCCGCTTTTACCAGGGCGGATTCGGCACCAAAATGGCGGTTTTGGCCAATCTGCTGAACCGCAGGCTGGGCAAGGTGAACCGTGAGATCGAGCAGAAAGTGCGGGATGCACTCGACTTTGTCGAACTGGGACAAATGGCTGACCGTTTGCCGACAGAGCTGTCCGGCGGCCAGCAGCAGCGCGTGGCCCTTGCCCGTGCATTGATCATGGAACCGGCTGTGCTCCTGATGGATGAACCGCTGTCCAACCTGGACAAGAAGCTGCGCAATGTCATGCGGGTCACGATTCGGCAAATTCAGCAAAAAGTGGGGATTACGACGATCTTTGTCACCCACGATCAGGAAGAGGCCATGAGCATGGCCGATCGGGTAGCGGTCATGAACAAAGGCAAACTGGTTCAGGTTGACACGCCAACTGCGCTGTACAGCAATCCTGTTTCACAATTTGTTGCCGATTTTGTCGGCTCGTCCAACATCTTCACCGGCACAGTCAAAGACAGCAACGATGGACAGACCATCATCGCGATCAATGAGCAGCAGGTCTTGCGCTCAGCTTATCCGACCGGCAAAAAAGACGTAGAAGTGATTATTCGGCCTGAAAGCATACGTTTGTACACGGAAGATCAACCGACGACAAACGACAACATATTGGCAGGGACGGTGACGATGTCTACCTACCTGGGGCCGGCTGTCCGCTATGACGTCAAAGTGGGCGATCTGCAATTTGAGGTGGACACCACTTTTGAGGGGGGCAACCCGCTGCTTGCGCCTGGAGTAAAAGTAAAATTGGAAATCGATCCGTCTCGCGTGGTGATCCTATGAGCCAGATCGCAACCAATCAGCAGCCTGTCCAAACGCCGAAAAAGGCCAAGAAGAAGCGTTTTACCTTTGAAGGTTTTACCTTGTTGAAATGGCTTATTTACCTGTTCTTTTTCGTTTTCCTGCTCGTTCCGCTGTTTTCGATCCTGCTGGTGAGCTTTACCGGACAGCCGATCAACATCTTCGGCAGCTTCGTCAGCCAAAAAATCTTCAGCTCGACGTTGAAAAAGCTCTCGGAAATGTCGTGGGATGCCTACGCTGCCATCATTCAAGGCAAGGGTTACTTTGCCGCATTGGTCAACAGCCTGGAACTGTCAACGAGCGTAGCCCTGCTGGTGACAGTGATGGTGCTGCCGATCGCCTACGCCTTCGCCCGCACCAAGATGCCGCTGAAAGGGGTGTTCGCCGCCCTTTGTACGATTCCGCTGATCTGTCCGACGTTTATCTCTTCTTACGGATTTCAGCTGATGTTCGGCAAAACAGGGTGGGTCAATCACATCTACCGCAGCATGGGCGGGGACGGTGTGCTGTTCGACGTCCAATCGATGCTCGGGATCGCCCTGGTGCAGATCTTTTTCTTCTTTCCCTATGCGCTGTGGCCGATGGTCGCCGCGTTCAAGATCAGTGACGTGACTTTAGAAGAAGCGTCGCAAAATCTGGGGGCGAAAAGCTGGTATACCTTTTTGCGGGTGACGCTGCCTTTGGCGATGCCAGGGATCGTCTCCAGCATGCTGCTCCTCTTCACCGTCAGTTTTTCCGATTTCGGAACACCTATTATCCTGGCGCCGAAAGATCTGAACCTGATTGTCGTCGAAGCGTATCGGGAAATCGCCGGATTCTTCAACTGGTCAGGCTCGGCCGTGTTGACGGTGATCATGCTGCTCGTGGCAGCGTTCTTCTTCTGGATGCAGCGCCTGGTGGTACGCGGCAAGGAGTACGGGACGATCTCCGGAAAGCCGAGCAAGCAAAAGCTGAACGACCACAAAGGGGCGCTTACCGTCCTGACGATTTATTCCGGATTGGTCGTGCTCGTTCCATTGCTGGCAGCCGGCTCGGTGTTCCTCTCTTCCATCGCTACCACCTGGGGGCACCACGCGCTTCCGGACGGGTACACGCTTGCGCACTACAAGACGATTTTCAGCACATCGTATCAGAATATCGTCAACAGCATGATCCTGGCTGCAGGCGCTCTCGTCTTGAGTGTCGTGGTCGCTACGTTTGTCTCGTACTTTGTGGTTCGCCGCGGCTCATCCGGCCTTGACTTCGTCTCGTCCATTCCGCTGATCGTGCCGGGGATTGCGCTTGGGATCGCCATGATCCAGACGTTTAACACCGCGCCGCTGCAGTTGACGGGGACAGCGCTGCTGTTGATCATCGCTTACACAATCCGCCGGATGCCGTACATGATTCGCTCGACGATGGGGTCGATGATGGCGATCCGCAAAGACATCGAAGAAGCGGCAGTTTCGCTTGGGGCCTCGCCGCTGCTCGCGGCCCTGACGGTCATCGGCCCGCTGATGCTGCCTGGGATTGCCGCAGGCGCTATCCTGGTGTTCGTCACCGTCATCAAGGAAACCAGCATCTCCATTTTGCTGGCGCCGACTGACTGGGCGCCGATGAGCCTGGCCGTCTTCCAAAACCTGCTGCGGGGCGAATACTACACCGCTTCAGCCATGGCCATCCTGATCATCGTGATCGTCATCATTCTGCAAGCGATAGCCAAGAAACTTGCGAAGGATCATTTGTACTAATACGAGAGCGAGGGACATCATGAAGGGCTTTATCTTTGACCTAGACGGAACAGTCTATCTGGGCGACCGGCTGATCGACGGCGCCGCGGAAGCGATCCACAGCTTGCGGGAGCGCGGCGACAAAGTCGTGTTTCTGTCCAACAAACCGATTGCCACCCGTGAATCGTACGCCCATAAGCTGACGAAAATGGGGATACCGACCAGCTTGGATGACGTGATCAACTCTTCCCTGATCGTGGCCAGATATCTGCAAAGCGTCTGCAAACCAGACGACCGCGTGCTGGTCATCGGGGAACAGCCGATCCGCGCAGAGCTGCGCAAACACGGGATCAACATGAGCCAAGATCCGCTGAACGTACAGTACGTCGTGCTCTCCTGGGATCGGAGCTTTACGTATGACATGCTCAATGATCTCTACCAGGCCAGCATTCGCGGAGCCAAAGTGATCGCTTCCAATCCCGATCGAACCTGCCCGCTGGAAGACGGGCAGATTCCCGATACGGGCGCGCTGATTGGCGCCCTGGAGGGAGCGACCGGCAAGCCGATCGATCTGGTCGTCGGCAAACCGTCAGCGATTGCCGCTGAAGCCGCTGTGCAGCACCTGGGATTGAAGCACGAGGACTGCTATATGGTCGGCGACAGACTGGAGACCGATATCAAGATGGGCAATGACACGGGAATGAACTCTGTCCTTGTTTTGACCGGGATCAGCACCAGAGAGATGGCAGAGACAAGCCCGTACCGCCCTCGTTATGTGCTTGGCAGCATCAAAGAGATTGTCAATTTGTAAGCGGAACGGTGGTATAATTAGGATCATCACGAACGTCACGGAGGTATATTGATGTATCCTATCGTTGATATGGTCGAGCACCAAACGATTGCCGCTGTTCAGTCAGAGGAAGATTTGGACGACGCGCTGAAGAGCAAGGTCAATATCATTTTTTTGCTGACCGGCTCCATTATTAACATCAAAGAGCTGGTGACCCGGAGCAAACAGGCAAATAAACACGTGTTTTTGCATATGGAATTTATAGAGGGAATTGCCGCCGACAAGAGCGGTGTGGCTTATGTAGCCCAGCATATCGAACCGACGGGCATTCTCTCCACTCGCAGCAACCTGATCCGCGTGGCCAAAGACATGAACCTGATGGCCATTCAACGCATTTTCTTGATCGACCGCAATGCGGTGGTCAAGGGCATCAAGGTCATCGAGCAGACGCTGCCGGATGCGGTGGAAATCATGCCGGGCGTGATGCCCCGGGTCATCGGCGAAATCACCAATCTGACGCCGCTTCCGATCATCGCCGGCGGTCTGATCGGAACGCAAAAAGAGATTGACGAAGCACTGGAAGCGGGAGCGTTGGCCGTTTCTGTCGGAAGCAAAGAATTGTGGATGAACTGAAGTGAACCTGTACACAAAAAGGGTAGAGATCAGGAGAAACCCCTTTGGAATGGTGCGGCTTGTCGGCAAGCCGTCTCTTTTCCATGGGGGTTTTTCTGTATCAGAAAGTATAAACTTCGGTGAATCAGCATCCTGATACAGCAAGAAAAGCATCCGCTAAAGAAGAACTGGCTTCTTCGAATTAACTCCGCCATTGGGCAGGAGAGGAGGACTACTGTGAACATGACATTTTCCGCAAAGAACAGGGCGTGTGTCCTCGATCAGATGGCAGAAAATGAACTTGATTTGATCATCATCGGCGGCGGCATTACCGGAGCGGGCATCGCCCTGGACGCCAGCGTACGCGGTCTGCGAGTCGGGCTGCTGGAAAAAGCCGACTTCGGCTCCGGCACCAGCAGCCGTTCGACCAAACTGATTCACGGCGGCTTGCGCTATTTGAAGCAGGGAGAAGTAAAGCTGGTGCAGGAGGTTGGACGCGAGCGGACGATCTTGTACAAAAACGCTCCGCATCTGGTCACGCCGGCGCCGATGCTGCTGCCGATCTACAAGGGCGGCACGTACGGCTATCTGGCTTCATCTGTCGGACTTTATATCTACGATTGGCTGGCCGGGGTGGCGCGCAAAGAACGTCGAAAAATGTTGAATAAAGCAGATACGCTGCGGCATGAACCGCTGCTGAAGCCAGACGGACTGAAGGGGTCGGGGCTCTACTACGAATACCGTACCGACGATGCCCGGCTGACACTGGACATCATGAAAACGGCATGGCGCTACGGGGCTAAGATCGTCAATTACACCGAGCTGACAGAGTTTATCTACCGGGACGGGAGGGTAGTTGGGGTGCGGGCGCTTGACCGGGTGAGCGGCAGACGCATCGAGCTGTACGCCAAAAAAATCGTCAATGCCGCCGGTCCCTGGGTCGATGGTGTACGCAAGCTTGACGGCTCACTGCAGGGAAAGCGGCTGTTCCTGACCAAAGGCGTTCACCTGGTAGTCGATCACGCCAGACTGCCGGTGGCGCAGTCGGCGTATTTCGACACGCCTGACGGACGAATGGTCTTTGTCATTCCGCGCGGCAAGATCACCTATATCGGAACCACGGATACGGCTTACTCCCACTCCGTCGACCTGCCGCGGACGACGGAAGAGGACCGGGCCTACTTGATCCGGGCGGTCAACTTTATGTTCCCTTCGGTCAAACTTGCCGAAAGCGATATACTGTCGCATTGGGCCGGCCTCAGGCCGTTGATCTACGAAGAAGGCAAAGGACCGTCCGAGCTGTCCCGCAAAGACGAGATATTCATCTCCGACAGCGGCTTGATCACGATCGCCGGGGGCAAGCTGACCGGCTTCCGCAAAATGGCGGAGAAGGTGGTGGACCTGGTAGGTCAGCAGCTGGCCAAAGCGGGCAGAGGGAGCTTGCCGGGCTGTACGACGGATCAGATCGTCATCAGCGGCGGCGAATGCAAGGACCGGTCCCGGTATGCGGAATGGAAACAGGAAATGCTGCAGATGGGCGCAGCCAAAGGAGTCGATCCGGCTGTCGCCGGGGAATGGATCGAGACCTACGGGACCAACACGCTGCACATCTATGAACGCTTGCAGGGCAGACCGTCCGGATCGCAGGGGTATTCCCGGAAAGAACTGCTGGCGGCTCAACTGGCTTATTCCATTGAAGAAGAAATGACGGTCCAGGCTGTCGATTTTCTGCGGCTGCGAACCGGCTGGACGTATTTCGACCTGCGGCAGGCCGAAGAGAATGCGGATGCAGTGATCGCTTTGATGGCCGAAATGCTTGATTGGGACAGCGGTGAGGCGGAGCGGCAGAGAGCGGAAGTGAACCGGTTCCTGGACACGATCTACCACCTGCCGAAAAACGATCAGGAACTGGCCGGGATCGGGCCTTAACACACGGGTGGAAACCGGCGGACCGAAAGACAGCTTCTGCGCCATGCAGACAAAGCGGCATCAATCCAACCGCTTTGTCTGCAATTCTCCTCCGGAAAGTCTGCAGGGTCGAGTCTAGCGCCCGAGCACTCTGGCAAAAGTGGCAGGTCGTCACGCGCCTGGTCAGGAACCGGGCTTCGCCGACCGCCACTTTTGTTTGTTTCGTCCTAATCTGTCTGCTGCCGGCTGCCATAAGATCGCAATCAGCGCTCCGACAGAAGTGTTGGTGATCATGTTGGCCACGGCCGGAACGGCAGCGATTGGACTGATGTGATGAATGGCCAAAAGCGCCGCCAGCGCCGTATTGCAGATGCCCATTTCGTAAACGATCGAGCGCCGGTCCGGCTCAGGCGCTCCCAGTGCAGCGCTGTAGCCGTAGCCGAGCAGCATCGGCACGGTTACCTGCAGGAACACGCAAACAAACAGCAATGGCAGCAGGTGGACATACTGCTTCAGCATCGCTTGCGCGCCCGAGACAACGGCTGCATCGATGATCAGGAGGGCGGCGGACGACAGCAGGGGAATGATCTTTTTGACGTGCGTCAGCTTTGCTTCCCACTTTATCTGAATCAATAATCCAAGCATGATCGGAATCAGCACGACGTAGACCATCTGTAAAAAGACGCCCCAAAAATCGACCGGCACGACGCTGCCTACGGCACTTTTCATAATCACGGGTGTAAGAAACGGCCCGATCAGCGTATCAACAGAGGACATCATAATACTCAGCGCCAGTGTGCCGCCCGCCATAAACGTGTAGAGATTGGCCGAGGTGCCGCTGGGAACCGAACCAGCCAGGATCACCCCGGCTAACAGTTCCGGATTTTCCGGAAAAAAGAGAAAGGCCAACAGGATCGAGACGCCCAAAGTGATTGTCCATTTTCCCAGGACGCCGAGCAGGGCCAGTTTTGGCTGCAAAATCACTCGTCTGAGGCTTTCGCGCGACAGTGTCAGACCCATGTTAAACAGGATGAATCCCAAAGCAGGGGCTGTCCAGTTCTTGAATATGACGAAATGTTGCGGAAAATGATAGGCGAGCAGGGCAAAGCAGATAATCCACAACGGAAGAAATTTTGAAATGATCGTATTGCATATTGCCAGCATGACACCACTCCTAGCCTTGGTGGGCTGCCTTGTACATGGAGCTGAGCCGCTCGGTTATTTACCGTTCAACAAAAATCGGCTATCCTTGTCCATGCAGGTACCCTTCTAAAGGAAATGAAATTTTCTGACCGTTTCCATTGTAAAGGATTCGCATGTATTAAGCTATCGAATCAAGAGATTTTTGCCGAAAGAGGAGTGGTTCCGGGAAATGTTCAATAAAAATATGGTGAGCGTCATCAGGGAACAATCCCTGGCAATGGAGAAAGCGGGAACCGTCACACCGCAGGTTCTCGACTATATTTATGAGCTTGGACTGTTCAAGCTGTTTGTGCCGAAAGAACTTGGCGGAAGGATGGTACCGCTGCCTGAGGCCCTGCGAATATTTGAACAGGCCTCGTGGATTGACGGCAGTTTTGGCTGGCTGGTGACGATCGGCTCCGGCGGGGGATATTTCGCATCGTCGATATCGCCAGAGGTGTCTCGGCGGATTTTCTCGGACTCCAGGGCGGTGATCGCCGGAAGCGGCTTTCCTTCGGGAGTGGCAAGGCCGGTAGCGGGCGGATATGAGGTAAGCGGGCAGTGGAAATTTTGCAGCGGCTCGACACATGCCACCGTGTTTACGGCAAACTGCGTGATTGAAGCAGACAAGCCCAGTGCCGCGCCGGAAATACGCTCATTCATTCTTTTGCCTGAACAGGTCAAGATCGCGGACGACTGGCGGGCTTTCGGTCTGAAAGCGACCGCCAGCCATTCGATTTCGGTTGAAGGGGCATACGTACCGGCCGAAATGACCTTTGAGCTTGCGAAGCAGCATACCTGCTTCCCCGACCCGCTCTTCCGCTATCCCTTCATGCAGTTTGCCGAAACCTCATTTGCAGCAGTAAGCATCGGAGTGTGCCGTCACTTTTTGGATGAAGCAAGGCGGATGGTCGATCTAAGCCGGGAAGCTTGGAAAGCATCCAATCCGGATCGGTCCCGCTTTGTCACAGACCGGTTGGAGCAGGCGGATACGGAGTTTGAGCAAGCGGTTGCCAATTTTTATCGCGTGATTGACGATACTTGGCAGAAGCAGATCGGCTGCGTTCAGCTTTCGGAAGCGGACGGGCAGCAAATCAGCCGAAAGTGCAAGCAAACAGCGAAAACCGCACTGCACTGCGCCCAGTCCCTGTTTCCCTACCTGGGGATCAACGCGATTATGGAAGAAGCACCAGTGAACAGGGCTTGGCGGGACTTGCAAACGGTATGCCAGCATACGCTGCTCGTTTCATTTCGCGAAACCGGCGAATAGGCGCAGTGACTGGACCAACTCGGCTTTCCGTGAAGCACCACAGCTTTTCCAAGGGTTTTCCACATTTCTTTAAGGCAAATTTAAGATACGAGAACTACACTAGGGATGTGCCTGGGTACAACACATTCTGAAAGGGTGATAAGAAAATGTGGAGTAAAGCAAAAGTTGGTTTGGTCCTTGGAGCAATGGCAACTGTTCTAAGTGTAGGAAGCGCGTATGCCGCTACTCCTGCTGTCGTGACAAGTTCGGATCAAAGCGCGAAGAAAGACGATCCTGATAAAATCAGGCTGGGTGTATTCAAAACACATAACGGACAAGGAACCGTAAAATTGGCAAAAGGCGCCTCTCTCTCGGAGAATGAGCAGCTGCTGTCGCTCTTGAAGCTGGATGCGGAGGAACTGCAAGCGCAGCTGAAGGACGGCAAAACGCT
>NZ_HE978544.1:74947-97327 GCF_000311785.1 Brevibacillus massiliensis | reverse complement strand
AGGCCCAAGGCGTCGCAGAAGACGACGTGATCAGCCTGCTGACCAAACAGCATGAGGAGCAGCTGGCGAAAGCCGTAGAGGATGGCAAACTGACGCAAGAGCAAGCGGATAAAGTGAAGGAAAAAACGGCCGAGATGGTCAAAAACATGGTGGAAAATACCCATCGGGGCATGGGTGGAAAAATGCTGGTAAAATTTGAAATGAAAGACAACCAGGAACTGCTGTCGCTCTTGAAGCTGGATGCGGAGGAACTGCAAGCGCAGCTGAAGGACGGCAAGTCGCTGGCGGAAATCGCCGAAGCACAAGGCGTCGCAGAAGACGACGTGATCAGCCTGCTGACCAAGCAGCATGAGGAGCAGTTGGCGAAAGCCGTAGAAGAAGGCAAACTGACGCAAGAGCAAGCGGAAAAAGTGAAGGAAAAAACGGCCGAGATGGTCAAGATGATGGTCGAGAAGCATAAAGGCGATCGTCCGGAAAAAGTCATCATGGGACAAAAAGTCGCAGGCGAATAAGAAAAAGTCATACAGGAGGCAGGTGATTGTTCACCTGTCTTCTCGCATGTGACCCGCATTCTTGATTGATTTTACCCGGTCGGTTCGAACATACTGGGGAGAGAAGCATTCACATCTGCACGAGCGGGTTGCCTCGCACAGATAAACAGGTGAAAGAGGGATTGGAATGCGCATTTTAACAGTGGAGGACGAGCCGTCGCTGCTCCAGGCGATCGCCAGTGTTTTCGCGGACGAAGGATACCAAGTCGACCGTTCCGACAGGGGAGATGAAGGGCTGCTGCTCGCGGAGCGGGGAATTTACGACCTGCTGGTGCTGGATATTATGCTGCCCGGGCTGGACGGGCTGTCAATCATCAAGAAACTGAGGGCCAAAGGGGTGCTCACGCCAGTCCTGTTCCTCACAGCAAAAGACAGCGTGGAGGCGCGAGTCGAAGGCCTCGATGCCGGTGCCGATGATTATCTGATCAAACCGTTTGCCGTGGAAGAACTGCTCGCCAGAACTAGAGCGCTGCTTAGGCGCAACGGAAAAATCGGCAAGGAAGGCGAACTGGTTTACGGGCCGATCTCGCTGAAGCCGCAGGAGTACGATGGGTACGTAGGGGAACACGCCTTAAAGTTAACCGGCAAAGAATATGAACTGCTGAAGTATTTTCTCCACAATCGGGAACAGATCCTGACACGAGAGCAAATTTTCGACAGGGTCTGGGGGATCGACTCCGAGGCAAATTACGGGGTGGTTGACGTCTATGTCCACTATTTGAGGAAAAAGCTGGGCGAGTACGGGTATCAGCACCTCGTCCGCACGATTCGCAATGTCGGCTACATGCTGAAGGAGAACAAGGAGAATGTTTAGAAGGACCCGCATTCGCCTGGTCACGCTCAATGTGATCGTGTTCATCCTGCTTTTAAACGGATTGGGGGCCGCTGTCTACTTTACGATGAAGTACCGGTTGTTTTCACAGGTGGATGGCGAGCTGGAGAAGATCGCCAATCGCATATACTCTACCCAACTCGCTCACCCCAAACTGGATCGGATCAGATGGCCCGATGTAGACCGCCGCATTGTGTTTTTAATGTGGGATGATCAGGGCGGGATCCTGGGCAAAGCTTACGGAGAATTCATGGAGCCGGAAGACTTGCTCAAATTCCGGCCGACCACGGACACGCGGGGGTTCGATACGATCACGGTCAACGGTCTGCCCTACCGGGTATATACGCTTCCCGTTAACGACACGCTGTTTTTTAACGGCAGGCTCAAGCGGTTGGAGCAGATGCAATTGATCTACAATCTCGAACCGGAAGGGAAAATGCTGAGCACGCTGCTCTACGTCATCGTGATCGGCGGATTGGCGAGTATCATCATCGCCGGCCTTGCAGGCCTTTTTTTGGCGAAAAGGGCGCTGATTCCGATTCAGCTGTCCTGGGAGAAGCAGCAGCGATTCATCGCTGATGCCTCCCATGAACTGCGCACTCCCCTGTCGGTGATTCTGGTAAATCTGGAACGGCTGTTCCGCCACCCTGACCATACCATCGAGCAGGAAAGCGAAAGCATCTCCGTCAGCATCCAAGAAAGCAAAAGAATGAACAGATTGGTTTCCGATCTGCTCACGTTGGCTCGTTCCGATTCCAATGAACTGCAAATCATGAAACAGCGAGTGAGACTGGATGAGATCGTACAGAAGAGCGTTCAGGCCTTTCAACAACTGGCCGAGGTGAAAGAGATACAGATGCAGACCGATATCGAGCAGCCCCTGGAAGTAATGGGCGACGAGGAGCGCCTGCGGCAGCTTCTGGTGATATTGCTGGACAACGCATTGAAGTACTCGGAGCCAGGCGGGACCATTTCCGTGTCGTGCAAGCGGGAAGGCGGCTCGGCGGCGATCGTGGTGGCGGATACCGGAGTTGGCATCCCGAAAGAGGACATTCCGTTTATTTTTGACCGGTTTTTCCGCGGAGATAAAATGCGCTCGGCTACGGTGGAAGGGAGCGGATTGGGCCTGTCCATCGCCAAGTGGATCGTCGACGCACACGGAGGCAAGGTGCGGGTGGAAAGCGAAGCGGGCACAGGCACCAGTTTTTTTGTGACGCTGCCGATCAAAGTGAAAGAATGAAAACCCCCTTATCGATGGGTCCTGCCCAGGAGAAGGGGGTTTTGTAGGTGATGCGAATTTGCGTCATCTGATTTATTTTTGATTCGCTTATTGATGCAAGGAAAAGGGGGAACCACCAACTTAAGTTTGAGAAAATGATGCAATCATGCTTCAACATCAATAGCGCGGGCATGCTCACTGGCTTGATGAATCTGCGGTTTGATTTTTGGCACTATTATTGCTATTCAAACTGATTACTAACGCTTTGAGGTGATCTGCTTGAAGGCATTGCCTGAGGTATGGGGCTGGATCGAAACGGAAAACGGAAAATGGACTGAGCTCGGGCTCAAGATGGCGTCTGAAACAGCGCGGCTGGCCGGGCTGATCGGAGCGCAGGCGTGCGCCATTGCGGGAACCCTGGAAAAAGAAGAGGCGGAGCAATTGAAACGGTACGGAATCGGCAAAGCCTATCTGCTGGATCCAGATGACGGGGGCGGCCGTCCGCTTGAAGTCAGAGCGGTTCTGTCTGGTTTATCGAAGATGCTGGAGACCTGGCGCCCCAGGTTTCTGCTCCTGCCGGCCGATTCGCTGGGAAATGAATGGGCGGCCCGGTTATCCCTCCGCTGTGAAGCCGACGTGCTGGGCGAAATCGTCGATTACAACATGTCAAAAGGCAGACTGCAGCTGCGAAAAAGCGTCTACGGCGGGAAAGCTCACGCGCTGTTTTCGCTTGAAAACGAGGAATTCTGCATTCTGACCGTCTCTTGCGTTTCCCTGGAGAAACGGGAGCAGCCAGTCGGCGAATTGGAAATACACCTGTTTCCCTACTCGCCGGAAGCTCAAAAGGTCGCATTGGAAAAAGTGGAACCGATTCACTGGAGTGATCTTTCCCTGAACGAAGCGGAGGTCATCATCGGCGTCGGGAGGGGAGTCGGCAGGAACTGGATGGAGCAGATCAAAAGGTTGGCCGAAGCCTGGAACTGCCCGATCGGGGGCAGCAAAGTCGCCGATGAAAGCGGGCTGATCGCCCGGGAGTACCGCATCGGGGCCAGCGGAAAGACGGTAGCAACCCAAGTCTATGTAGCGATCGGCATATCGGGAGCGCCTCACCACCTCGCCGGGATCAAGGACGTAAAACACCTCGCTGTCATCAATCCCGACCTTGCCGCTCCGATTACGGAAAACGCCGAAGTGGTTATCGGGCTTCCGGTGGAGGACGTAGTGCCAGCGATATTAAAAATACTGGAGAACAGAGTGGAGGGGGTCTCTTGAGCAGAATAGCAGCCGTTCTGGAAGTGACGGCCGATCCGCGGGTGCTGCGGTACGACCTGCTTGGCGAAGCTTTGGAAGACGTGCTGCCGATCATCAGTCGGCAAGACGCCGGTGTACTGGAATGGGGCAAGCGGCTGGCGAAGGAACGAAACGGGGAACTGAACCTGATCGTCGTCGGCAAGGAAGGAGACGAGGGTCTGCTGTCCCGGCTTTCGCTCGTTGGCGTCGCTCGCGTCTTTTTCCTGATCAGTCCGCATCCAGCCGTTGAACAGCCGAAGGAGCGGGTGAGTCAGCTCGCTTCCCTGCTGCGGGAGCTTTCGCCCGACATCGTCCTCTGCAGTGAAAGGCAGTCGGACGGCTTCCATTCGTTTACGGGGGGGTGGTTGGCGGAGCTGCTGCAGTTTTCCCACCTGGGCGGCGTTGAGGCGGTTCATTCCGGGCCGAGTCGGCCGCAAGTGCTCGCCAGGACAGCGTTTAAGAAGGGATACAAAGGGACTTATCGGATCGAACTGCCGGCGGTATTGTCCATCAGGACGCAAGAGGTCGTCGCGTATGTGCCGCAATTAAGCAGGGTTCATTTGCAGAGCAGACAAGTGCCGCTGGAGGCAGTCGCTGTGGAACCGGCCGCAGGCGGGGAGGGGCGGAAAAAAACGATTGCCTTTCAACGGTTGAGCGAGGTAAAACCGCGCACCAAAACAACTGCGCGGCCGACCGTCGCCGCGGCAACCGGGAGCGGCCCTGCCAGGGGCAACCCGCTGGCTGCCCGCATGAAGATGATGATGGGCGCGCGTCAGGCGGAAGCAGCGGAACAGAAGGCAAAACAGATCGTAACCGATTCCGCCGACAAGGCAGCCCGGCTTTTGCTTGCCAAGTTGGAGGAGTGGAGAAAGGAGATGTGACGTGGACGTCTTTCGCCATACCTTTTGGGCGATACCGCCTGGCTTACAGTTCATGCTGTACGCAGCAAGCGCCGCCTGCCTGACCCTGTTCGGATACGGATTTTACTGCCGGTACCGCTGGTGGAAACAGGGCAGGCCTTCCCCGCTGTCGCTCGCCAAAGTGAAGTCCGTCCTGCTGTCGCGGCTCGCCGTGATCGTCAGCCAACGCCGGATACGCGAAGAAAAGCGGAGCGGCCGCATGCACATGATGCTGAGCGCGGGCATGGTCGTTCTATTTATCGGCACCGTGCTGGTCTTCTTCGACTACGATCTGCGGCTTCATTTCCTGCGCGGATGGTTTTACCTATTGTACGAGGCCGCCTTGGATCTTTTCGGTGTCCTGTTTCTGATCGGGGCGGGGCTGGCGATCGCCGATCGACTGCCCGGAAGGAGGATCGCCCGTCTTTTGTCCAAACCGGCTGACTCTGCCATGTTGGGCCTGCTGTTCGTCATAGGCATCAGCGGCTTTGTGCTGGAAGCCCTGCGCCTTGCGATTACCCTTCCGGCACACGGGGGGTGGTCGTTTGTCGGATACGCACTGGGGCAGGGGCTGCAGTTAATGGGAGTAAACGAGTCCTTGACACCTGTGTACCTGGCGGCCTGGGTGATTCACATGCTGCTCTCGCTTGCCTTTATCGCCCTGATTCCTTATACCAAGCTGATCCATATCTTTTTGGCCCCGGTCAATATCTTGCTGACGGAGCCGCTCACCGCGACCGAAATCAACCCGGCCTTCAACCTCTCCCGGCAGTCTCCGGGCGAGGCGGCTGCAGCTTATGCCGGCCGCGGATTTGGTGGAAGCAGGCCGAGCGATTTTACCTTTGCCCAGCTGCTGAGTGTGGATGCCTGTACCGAATGCGGCCGGTGCGATGAGGTGTGTCCGGCTGCGCTGAGCGGCAAGCCGCTGGCTCCGAGGAGCATCGTGCTGAAAATAAGGAGCCAGATGCACAGGTTGGAGGTACCGCTCGCGGGCTTCAGCCAGGAGGAACTGCTCTCCTGTACGACCTGCGGAGCGTGCATGGAGCGCTGCCCCGTCTCGATCAGACACGTACCGATGATCGTCTCGCTGCGGCAGGGGCTGATCGGGGAAAACCTGCTGGAGCCCCAGATGGCGGAGACCCTTGCGAATCTGCAAACCTACCACAATCCCTGGGGACATCCAGGCCATACCCGTACAGATTGGACGAAGGGATTGCAGGTGAAAGTGGCTAAAAACAGAGAGGAGGCCATGTAATGGAAATCTTGTACTGGGTAGGCTGCGCCCCTGCCTATGATCCGCGGGCCCGGGAGATCGCCAGAGCCCTCGTGAGCGTGCTGCAAAAGGCCAAGGTCGACTTTGCGATTCTCGGCAATCGGGAGCGCTGCAGCGGAGACCTTGCCAGGCGCACAGGGGATGAGGCGCTGTTTCAGGAACTGGCGATTCACAATATCAGTACACTGCACGAGCATAAGGTAAAGAAGATTTTGACCACCTGCCCGCATTGTCTGCACACCATCGGCAGAGAGTACAAGGCGTTTGGCGGGGATTTTGAAGTGATACATCACAGCCAGTACCTGGCCCAACTGCTCGAGGAAGGACGCTTGACCCTGACGAAGCCCCTGGCCCAGTCGGTCACCTATCACGACCCTTGCTATTTGGGCAGGCATAACGGCGTGACCGAAGAACCGCGTCAGGTGCTGCAGGCTGTCGCCGGCGGCCCGGTCGTCGAAATGAAGCGAAGCGGGGAGAAAGGCTTCTGCTGCGGCGCAGGCGGCAGTTCGATCTGGGGAGGCAACCGGCAGGGCGAGAAGATCAATCACATCCGGGCCGCGGAAGCGGCCGAGACAGGTGCGGAGGTGATCGCCAGCGGATGTCCTTTTTGCACGATTATGTTGGAGGAAGGGCTGGGACTGGCGGGAAAACAACTGCCGGTAAAAGATATTGCGGAGTTGATCGACGAGCATACCGCTTAATCTGACAAGGGAGAGGATCGCAATGGAACAGTTTCAATTTTTGTTCACGCCGGTAAAAGTAGGGCGGCTGATTCTGCAAAATCGCATCATGAGCACAGGGCATATGACGACTTTTGTCGAGAATCGCCTGCCCAATGACCGCTTGATCGCTTACCACGAAGAGCGGGCCAAAGGAGGCGCGGGCCTGATCGTCATGGAGGCGAACGCGGTACACCCGACTGCTTATTTTACGGCGGATACGCTGGTCGCCTACACGGACGAAATCATCCCGTACTACCAAAAGCTGGCTGATGCGGTACACAAATACGGGACGAAGATGTTTGTGCAGTTATTTCACCCCGGAAGAGAGGTCAACGAGTCAGGTCCTCCCGGTTTTCCCGGCGTCTCTCCATCGGCGACGCCGACAGCGCGGTTTAAAAACATGCCGAAAGAATTGGAAGTTGAAGAGATCGAGGAGATCATCGAGGGCTATGCCTCGGCGGCCCGGCGGGTCAAGCAAGGGGGGCTCGACGGGGTAGAGCTGGTGGCTTCCCACGGATATCTATTCAACCAGTTTTGGTCGCCCAACATCAATTTCCGCGACGATCAGTACGGCGGGGATTTTGCAGGCAGAATGCGCTTTACGATTGAAGTGATCCAGCGCGTCCGGGAGGTGGTGGGGGATGATTTTGTCGTCGGCATGAGGCTGAGCGGCGACGACCTGGCTGACCAGGGGCTCGCGACCGACGAGATTCTGCAGATTTGCGAGTATATAGAAGAAACGGTCGGACTGGACTACTTTAACGTTACGGGGGGACATTCCTCAATAGAGACTGCGGCGGTTTTCATTGCCCCGCCCGCCCCGGTGGAGCCCGGCGTCTTTGCCCCTGTTGCCGGCCAGTTCAAATCGCGGTTGAATACGCCTGTGTTTATGAACCTGAGAGTCAACGACCCGGTGATTGCCGATAAAATCCTGGCGAGCGGGCAGGCCGACGTCGTGGGGATGACCCGGGCGCTGATCTGCGATCCGCACATGCCCAATAAGGCCAGCCAGGGAAAAACAGAGGAAATCCGCTACTGCATCGGCTGCAACCAGGCTTGTATCGGGCACATGGAAATCGGGCTGCCGATCAGCTGCATTCAGAATCCCGTGACAGGCCGGGAACTCCAGTACGCCCAGATGCCCAAGGCGGAGAAAGCGAAAAAGGTGCTGGTTGTCGGGGGCGGTCCTGCCGGGATGAAGTGCGCAGTGATCGCTGCCCAGCGGGGGCATGAGGTGCATCTGTACGAAAAAGAGGCGGAGCTGGGCGGACTTGTCCGTACTGCGATCAAAGCGCCCAACCGCAGCGAATTTGGCGATCTGATCTTGAATTTGCAGCGGGAACTGAAATTTGCCGGAGTGCACGTCCGCTTGCAGGCGCCCGTCGATGAAGCGGTCGTGCAAGAGCTGAATCCAGACGCGATCGTGATGGCCGTTGGCGGTGTGCCGTACTTCCCGCAGATTGGCGGAATCGATCAGGAAAATGTCTATTCTGTCGAGGCTGTTCTGGGTGGGCAGGCGGATCCTGGACAGCGGGTCGTCGTCTACGATTGGAACGGGGATTGGGCTGGTGTCGGTGTAGCCGAATTCCTGGCCGATCAAGGGAAGGAAGTGGAGATCGTCTCCGGAACCCATGTCGTAGCCGGAAAATTGCAAAGATATCTGCGGGATGTGTATTTGGGCAACTTGTACACCAAACGGGTAAAAATGACTCCTCACTACCGCATCCAAGAAATTAACGGCAGCTCGATTCTGTTCTATAATATGTTTAACTACGAACCTTACCAAATCGACGATGTGGACGGAATCGTCCTTGCGACGGGCTACATTCAGCGGACGGACTTGTACTACAATTTGAAGAAACTTGGAAAGGAAATCCACCGCATCGGTGATTGCCTTGCTCCGAGAACGGCGGAGAACGCGATACTGGAAGGATTGGAGCTGGCCGCCAGGTTATAGAGAGGTGAACACGATGCCGCCGGAGAAAAAAGGGGAAATGCAGCAGGCGGACAAGAGGGAGGATTTGCTGTCAGAATTGCAGTTGATTTTCGACCATTCTTTCGACGAGATATACGTCGCCGACGGCCAGGGGGTTACCCTGTACGTCAATCCAGCCTGCGAGCGCACGACGGGGAAGCCGCCGTCTTATTACATCGGGCGCAGTTGTTACGAATTGGAACAGGACGGGGATATTATTCATTCGTTAAACCCCAAGGTGATTGAAACCCGGCAAAGGCAGACAGGACGAATCATCGTCGGCGGCAAGCAGTTTATCGTCACGGCCAATCCGGTGTTTGACAAGGACGGCAAGCTCTACCGGATTGTCAGCAACGTCCGGGATGTCACCGAGCTGGCAGAACTGCAGAGGCGTTTGGAAGAAGCGGAAAAGCTGGTAGGCTACTATCGGGATGAGCTGAACCAACTGCGGAGCGATCAGTCCAAGGATAAAGATATCATCGCCCAAAGCAAGGTGATGACGGACATCCTGCAATTGGCGCAGAAGATTGCCGTGGTAGACTCCACGGTTCTTTTGCTGGGCGAATCAGGGGTGGGCAAAGGCGTTCTGGCCAAGTATCTGCACGAGCACAGCCCGCGGAAGGACCAGCCTTTTGTCCATATTAACTGCGGGGCGATTCCGGCCAATCTGCTGGAATCCGAGCTGTTTGGCTATGAAGCGGGAGCGTTCACCGGAGCCGAGAAGCGGGGGAAGACCGGGCTGATCGAGTCCGCCGACAAAGGCACGCTGTTTTTGGATGAAATCGCCGAAATCCCTCCCGCCCTGCAGGTGAAAATCCTGCAGGTCATACAGGAAAAGAAATTTATGAAGCTGGGCGGGAGCCGGCCGGTTGAGGTTGACGTGAGGATCATCGCTGCCACCCACCGCGACCTTCAGCAGATGGTGAAAAACGGAGAATTTCGCGAAGACCTGTTTTACCGGATTCACGTCATCCCGATTCACATTCCGGCGATCCGCTACCGTCCGGAGGATATCCGCTTGTTGATCGACCACTTTAGACAGTACTTCAATGGCAAATTTGGCCGCAGCGTCAAGCTTGAAGAGGAAGCGCTGCAATCACTGCTCGCTTACCACTGGCCGGGCAACGTGCGGGAGATCGAAAATCTGATGGAGCGGTTGATCGTCACGGTGGAATCCAGTGTGATCAGGGTGGAAGATCTGCCCGACTACCTGCAGCCGGCCCCTTTTTCCGGGGAAGAGGCAGTGACCGTCAAAGAGCTTGTGCCGATCAAAGAGGCGGTTGAGGAAGTGGAGAAGCAGATTCTTCACCGCGCCTGGAAGCAGTACCGGACATCGCGGAAAATCGCCCGCGTGCTTGGCGTGAATCAAGCCACTGTGCTGAGAAAAATGCACAAGTACCGGATTGGCGAGCCGGAGGAAGCGGACTAAAGAGGATTTTCTTTCCTGACCCGCGAACATATCTTAGTGCTTGAAACAGGTGTGATATCGATTGTCAGGTGGGGGTCCGTAGAGAATGCCGACTATTTCCAAAAATCAATTATGCCCATGCGGTTCCAAGAAGAAGTACAAACTCTGCTGCATGCCCAAAAGCGAAGGGCCGCAGGCAGGGTGGAGATTGAAGTCACCCAAATTAGAAAGGGCCATGGAAGAGAGAAGGCGGGATGCCAAGAGAATGTTTGGCAGCCTGCTGGTAGAAAACGTCGAAGAGGGCTTTTTACCTGCAATAGAGGGAACCCGCCCTTCCGGCCTGCGCACTTATACGCTGTTTCGCTTGGAACAGGCCATTCATGAATTGCGTCAACCCAATCCGCGGGACCGCGTGCTGCTGGCTTTATTCAGCGACCTCTTCTGGGCGCTTACCCGCAAAGAAAAGTACTATATAAAGAAGGCGGCGGAAGTGCCGGCCAGCCAGACCCGGCTCCTTCCGCCAGCTGTTTCCGACGTCTTGACGCCATTTGAAGAGCAGGTGGCCTACGATCACTGTGTGGAGGCATGCCTGCTCGACTTCGCCATCCTGCCGCAAGGGGCCAGCCTTGATTACGGCGCGCTTCGGATTACATGTGAATTTGTTTACCGCCTGCTGAAAGCGGGCATTCCCGAGGGCACGTACTTTAAGGCGGCGATTTTATACATCGATACGGGTGATACACTCGTCGACTGGAAGCTGTTTTCCGCTTCCGGAAGACCGGAATACGTCTGGATTGAATATAAGGCGATGGATGAGCTGGAAAATGAGTACAAGAAATTGCAGCAGGAACTGTACGCTTTTTCCGATGAGTCTTTACGCACCATCGCTACGGCGATTGACGCCGAAAACAAGCTGTCGGAGAAATCGCCGGAGCTGATTTCCTACCAGTTTTTGGCGATGAGTTATTTCGGGGTTCTGGAACAGGAGCTGCGGACGCTGATCCAACAGCGGGAGCGCATGCCGCAGTCCAAACGGCTGATGTGGCGGGAGATTACCGTCTATTTGAAGAAGAATCCGCTGCCGATCTTGTCCCAATACATCCCCGACTTTGCAAAGGTCATGGAATCGCTGAACGGAATCCGGAATCGGGCCGCCCATGGGGAATTCATTTCTTATCAGATGTACCAGCAGGTTCGCAGTTTCGTCTGGACGCAGCGGGCGCTGGAGTATTTGTGTTGGGAAAAAGCTGGCGCAGTCCCGCCGCATGCCCGCGCTGCATTCGATCTGACAGGGTTGGGAGTGCTCCCCTCCGAATGGACAGGCAGCGGCTCGGATGAGGCGGTACAGCTGCCGCAGTTGCGAGAGGCGATTTTTGAGAATCCACAGCTGGCATACGACAGGGCAAGGGAGCTTTACCGGCAAAAGGACTATGCGGAGGCATACCGACTGGCCCACTGCAGCGCCCAGTCAGGGCACATTCCCTCCTATCGTCTCATCGCAGAAATGTATGAGCAGGGGCTTGGCGTCGCCCAGAGCGACTTCCAGGCAGCCAAATGGCTGAGGAAAGGGGCGGAAGCGGGCGATGCGCACTGCCAGTTCTGGTACGGAATAAACCTGCTGCACGGTGACGGGGTAAAAAAGGATGCCAGGCAGGCCATTTACTGGATGGAGAAGGCGGCTGCAAACGGGGAAAGAAAGGCGTGCACCCAGCTCGGCTCCTTATACTACAGCGGCAAAGGCGTCAAGCCTAGTCTAAAGAAGGCGTTTGAATGGTCGCTGAAAGCCGCCGAGATGGGCGATGCTGTCTCCCAGTACAACATAGGCATGATGTATGCGAAAGGCCAATACGTCGCGCAAAATCATGACGAGGCCCGCCGGTGGCTGCAGGCGGCAGCCGACCAGCAGTTTGAGCGGGCGCTTGTCGCATTGAACGATTTTATCGGAGAAAAACAGGACAATAGGTGACGGGGGACCAACATGAAAAGACAAATGGAGTACTTCATCGAAGCGATCGGGGATGTCCGCCTGGATCCCGGCCTGCCCAACTGGTACCGGTTTTCCGAGCGCTGGTGGGGGATCGACGAATACGATGCGCTGACCAAAGCGATGCTAAGCCATGAAAAGCAGGCGAAGATGGAAAAAGGGTATCTGATCGTCCGGGCCACCGTGCGAGCGACCGGCAGGCACAGCCAGGGAAGCAAGTCTCCCTATCCTTTTGACGCCTGCTATGAAACCAACCCCAACGTCAAGGGCGACGTCACGCGCGCCTGGCTGCGCTTGCAGTTTTGCGAGACGGAAGACAAGCTGCACGCCTACTACCGCAGCATCAAGGAAAAGTACGCTTTTGACGAGCGCACCTGGTCCCAGGTGGAAGCTTGTTACTTGGGGCAGCTGCAGCGGATTCGCTCGGGAGAAGCGGGGCCGATCCGGTATGAGCTGCGCCACGGATTGCCGAAATGCGCAGGAGCGAAAGAGACATTTCTTCATTATGTGAGGCGGGCGGTGGAACTGCTGCGCCTGTCGGGGTACCGGGTTCAAAGAGAAGCGGGCAGGTATCTGGTGCAAAGGCCGCTGTGGCTCGACCCTTCGCCCTTCGCCCAGGGGCCAAGCGAATGGCGGGCGACACCGCTTGACCTGATCCTGATCTGCGAGCGGATGTTGGCGCAAAGACAGTGTGACGTGATCCCTGTGATGGAATGTCACGGTTACGTGTTTACGACGGAAGAAAAACTGCGTGATATTTTTCAGGCGTTTGAAAAGCAAGGCATCATGCTCATCCTGGACGTCGACGATGTCGGAGCCAAATCCTTGTACACGCTGGCGGAAACGGCTAGGCAGGCCAGGGACCTGCTTTCCAGCTTGCAGGTCAAACTGGTGGCCGACTACACGGATCCGGACGCTTTCCGCAAGTCAGACGGCCTGCCGGATGATTATGACCACAACCTCGATAACATGTTTGAGTGGTGACGGGAGCTGATCATTTCCACCCGCAGACCCGGGTTCGAGGACGGCAGGAAAATCACCTTATCGAGACGTTTTCTGTGGAAATGGTGGAAGCGGTCCATAAAGGACATTTGTAATCGGATCAAAGGAAGAGCCGTAAATGCCGATTTTTCCCGCAACGATTTTATGGACTCCGCCAAAATTGGGCTGTCCACACGATTGGCAGACGTGAATGAATCGAGATTGTTTTGGGCTGATCAGATCGAAGATGGTTTTCGTATTGCGCATACAAGCATTCGTTACATGCGAATTACTGTTGGATGGTCAAAAGCGAGAGTCAACTGATCGATTTGACTGAGCGCAAAGAGCTCGCATTCCTCAGCGTCATCCGCTGCCTTGCGTTTTTCCAGGCAGTCCTTTGGCACAATCGCGTAATGGGCATTGGATATGATCCATCCGCGCGGATCTCTCCCCGGCTTATCAAATACTCGAAGTGTTTGACGTGAATCCCCGAAACTCCGGTCTCCTCAGACAATTCTCGAATCGCCGTTTCAATAGGCTGTTTCTTTGTCCGAACCAAAACCTCCAGGAAGGGCCCACTTTCCGCCCTCTATATTGGGATTGCCTTTCGCGTCTTTGCTTGCTCTCCTGATCAGCATCAGTTTCAGCACCGGCTTCTCGACTTCTTTTTCGTCTTCCAGCACCATGTCTTTTCCAATCGTAAAGACCGCGATATCAGATGTATAGCCATCAGGTTTCCGATACTTCTTCGGATCGGTATGCCGGAGAAATTCGTTATTCGCGAATTATTAATTGAACGGAACGGTAAACGAAGAATGAGCAAGAGAAATTTTAAAAAACCGCTGCTGCAGTTTGAAACGGTGACGAAGCTGGACAAATCGGGAAAAGCGTCCGGCAGGCGCAAGAACCCGAGCAGGTGTCCGGTAATATCGTTCGTCTTTTGGCGTTATATACATCTTATATCCCTTGTACTCATCCGTTATATCAACAAAACACGAATGAAAATGAGAAATCGGCTTGACATGTTAGTTTATTTCCTTTAAACTGTAATTGTTGAAAATAAATACGATTCATTGAAACTGTTCGTATATCCTCAATGATATGGTTTGAGGGTCTCTACTAGGAGCCGTAAATTCCTGACTACGAATGGAGTGCGCTGTCACACCCATCCGTCGTTAGGGATTTTTTGTTTTTTACATTCATGGGCATCTTTGAGAGAACTTCGGCAGAAGCTTTTCTTAACGAATCACTTCTCAAGACGAGAACGAGCACAGGGGGTCAATATGAGCAAATACGATGCAATTGTTGTTGGCGCCGGACCGGCGGGAATATTTGCCTGCTACGAAATTACCTTGAAATCGCCTCAATCCAAAGTGCTGTTGATCGATAAAGGTCATGATATTTACCATAGACGCTGCCCGATTCTGGAAGAAAAAATCAAACTCTGCCCGCCCGCAGCCGGAAAGAAAGAATTCGCCGGATGTTTGCCGGCCTGCTCCATCACGAGCGGATTTGGCGGAGCGGGAGCGTACAGCGACGGGAAGTTTAACATCACGACGGAGTTTGGCGGCTGGATGACGGATTACATCGACTCCTCCACTGTCCTGGAGCTGATCAGGTACGTGGATCAGATCAACCTGAAGCACGGAGCTACCGAAACGGTGACGGACCCGACTACAGATACGATCAAAAGCATTGAACAGCGCGGTTTTGCGGCCGGGTTAAAACTGCTCAGAGCGCAGGTCAGGCACCTCGGAACCGAGCAAAACCTGGAAATCTTGAAATCGATCTACGAATACCTGAAAGATCGCATT
Source organism: Brevibacillus massiliensis (assembly GCF_000311785.1). GTDB lineage: Bacteria > Bacillota > Bacilli > Brevibacillales > Brevibacillaceae > Brevibacillus_C > Brevibacillus_C massiliensis. Next base: position 82,379 of record NZ_HE978544.1, on the reverse strand, counting down.
GACATGATGTTTAAAACGGAAGTGGCCGACATCCTGACCGTCAAGGAGAATGAGACGCTCAAGGTGAAAGGCGTGCTGTTAAAAAACGGCCAAGAGTTTCACAGCGATCATGTCGTGATCGTCCCGGGCAGGGACGGATCGGCCTGGCTGACCGAGATCCTGAAAAAAAGAAAGCTGAAAATGTACAACAACCAGGTAGACGTCGGCGTGCGTGTAGAGACGTCGGACATCGTCATGAGCGAGATAAACGAGCATCTGTACGAAGGGAAGTTCATCTTTAACACATCGGTCGGCACTCGCGTCCGGACGTTCTGCAGCAACCCATCAGGGCATGTCGTCGTAGAGAATCACAGCGGCGTCATGGCGGCTAATGGACATGCGTACAAGGATCCGGCATTGGGCTCGGCGAATACGAACTTCGCGCTGCTGGTTTCCCACCGGTTTACCGAGCCGTTCGACAAGCCGAACGAGTACGCCAGAGAAATCTGCAAACGGGCCAATGACTTGTCCAACGGGGGCGTCATCGTGCAAAAATACGGGGACATCATCCGCGGAAGGCGTTCCACCGTGAACAGGATCAAGGAGGGCTTTATCGAGCCGACTTTGAAAGAGGCCGTTCCCGGCGACCTCGGCCTGGTACTGCCGTACAACACGATGAAAAGCCTGATCGAAATGGTCGAGGCCCTAGACAAAGTAACTCCGGGGATCGCCTCCGACCACACGCTGTTTTACGGCGTTGAGGCGAAGTTCTACTCGGCCCGGCCCAAACTCACAGAAGAATTTGAGACCGAGATACAAGGCTTGTACTGCGGCGGAGACGGCGCAGGCGTCACCCGGGGATTGGCCCAGGCGGGCGCTGCCGGTGTCTGGATTGCAAGAAACATCATCAAAAAACTATAGGAATGGCGACAGCCCGGTCTGATGCAGGCAGACCGGGTTATTCTATTTCTTTTGAAAACGTGCATGCTCTTTAAAGAAGGACTCGACTGATCTTCGAAAGAACTGCAATCGAAGCTTTTTGATCCGCCCCGCCTTAAAACTTAATCCCGGGGATAGCCGGCAAAACCTGTTTTGCGGTATGATCGACATAGGCAGAATTTTGTTTTAACAAACGTCATTTCGTGCACATTCCGTTCCGAATTTTCCGAACAAAGGAAACCGGAGTACAATCAGCGCAAAAAGGGGAGAGTGTTATCATGCGGGAAGCTGTGATTATCGAAGCGGTACGAACACCGATCGGCAGGCGCGGTGGGGCGCTTAGCGGGATTCGTCCGGATGATTTGGCCGCTAAAGTGCTAAAAGAGCTGGTCGCAAGGGCAGGGATTGCCCCGGAGCTGATCGAGGATGTCATCTTGGGATGCGTTTCCCAGGCGGGGGAACAAGCGGGCGATATCGCCAGGGTGGCTGCATTGTTGGCCGGTTATCCGATTGAAGTGCCGGGCGTGACGATAGACCGGCAATGCGGCTCGGGTCAGCAAGCGGTTCACTTTGCCGCCCAGGCGATCTTAAGCGGGGATATGGACGTTGTAGTAGCCGGCGGCGTGGAGAGCATGTCCCGCGTTCCGATGTTTTCCAATCTGCAGGGAGCGAAGTGGAATGAACAGCTCACAGCCCGTTTCGGTCCGATCCACCAGGGGCATTCGGCTGAACGGATCGCGGAAAAATGGGGACTTTCCCGCAGCCAACTGGACGAATTCTCGCTGGAAAGCCACCACAAGGCGATTCGCGCGCAGGAGGAAGGCAGGTTTGAGCGGGAAATCATGCCGATCGAGGTAACTTTGGAAGACGGCACCAAACAGATCGTGCGGCAGGACGAGGGGCCGAGAAGAGACACATCGATCGAAAAGCTGGCTTCGCTCAAACCGTCTTTTGAGGAAAATGGCAAGATCCACCCCGGTAATGCCAGCCAGATCAGTGACGGCGCGGCGGCGCTTTTGCTCATGTCGCGGGAAAAGGCGGAGGAATTGGGGGTAAAGCCGAGATTTCGCGTCACAGCCCGCTCCGTCGTCGGGTCAGATCCGGCCTTGATGCTCACGGGTCCGATAGCTGCTACCCGCCAGGTGTTGAAAAAGGCGGGACTGGCGATGGAAGACATGGATTTGTACGAAGTGAATGAAGCGTTTGCTCCGGTGCCGCTGGTCTGGCTGGCGGAAACAGGTGCCTCCCCTGCCAAGCTGAATCCCAATGGCGGCGCGATTGCGCTGGGCCATCCGCTGGGAGCAAGCGGAGCTCGGCTGATGGTCACGCTGATGCATGAATTGGAGCGGACGGGCGGCCGCTACGGCCTGCAGGCGGTCTGCGAAGGCCACGGGATGGCGAACGCCACGATACTTGAACGATTGGACTAGAAGGGAGATACGCATAGGTGAAAAACAAGGTGATTTTGATCGCATCAGACCAATTCGGCAAAGGGGATCCGAATCTGGGAGAGGTCGTCCTGGAAACGTTTCTCGTACATCTCAAACAGCAAAAGGAACTTCCCGCAGCGATTTTTTGCATGAACCGCGGCGTGCTGACATTGACGGATCAGTCGCTGTCCCACGTCCACTTGAAAGAACTGGAGGAGCAGGGCGTCCCTGTTTACGCCTGCAAAACCTGCGTTGACCACTACCAGGCGGGCGATAAGCTGCAGGCCGGCAAAATCTCGGGAATGGACATGTTTGTGTCGTTGGCCGGTCAGCATGAGGTGCTGCCCGTATTCTGAAGCTCATGCATGGAGACTCCTGCCGTTCGACCCGAAGGGAATTCACCTTAGGGGGGCAGGAGTCTTCTATTTACAAAATTACTTGTCTTACTTAATATTGTTATAACAATTAATCTGGTAAAGGGAGGAGCTGCTTGAAAACGAACCTGATTGACGAACCGATCGGTTTTTTGATGGGCATAACGTATCGGCGAATGGTGCAGTACCTGCAGTTTCGCTTGAAAGAGTACGGAATCACGCCGGAACAGTGGTTGGTGCTTTTTCGGCTGGGAGAGCAGGACGGAATCAACCAGAAAGAGATTGCCGTCCGCTCGGCGAAGGATCAGCCGACTACCGCGCGTATATTGGATGTGCTGCACAAGAAAAGCTTGATAGAAAAACGAACATGCCCGATGGACCGCAGATCCTTTCTGGTCACGATGACAGAAAAGGGAAAGGCGCTTTTGGAGCAAACCATCCCCGTCGAAAGAAAAGCTGTCGATGACATGCTGGATGGTGTGGATCACGCCCAATTAGAGCTGTTCAGGCGGACATTATGGCAAATCAATCAAAATATCGATCATCAACTGAGGGAATAGGAGTGTCATATTTGGAAGGACAGAGAGAGAAACTGTGGACCAAGGATTTTGTACTGCTTACGATTTGCAACCTGCTGTTATTCATGAACTTGCAGATGATGACGCCGGCTTTTCCGGCGTATGTCAGCGGCAGGTTTCACGCTAATGATTTCACGGTAAGCCTGGTGATCAGCCTGTTCGCGCTTTCGGCCATCGTGGCTCGCCTCTTTAGCGGTGAGGCTCTAAAGAGAGGGAAGCGGAACCAGATCCTCATCGCAGGGTTATGTCTTGCGCTGCTGTCGTCCGCCGGGTATTTTTGGAGCGGGACCATCGCCATGCTGTTGGTGATGCGAATCCTTTTCGGGGCAGGCTTTGGGATGGTGAGCACCACGTTCCCGACGATGACCTCCAATATTGTTCCGCCGAAGCGTATGGGCGAGGGAATGGGGTACTTCGGACTCTCGACCAGCCTTGCGATGTCGATCGCTCCGGTCATTGGACTCGGACTGCTGGGGGAATACGGTTTTGGAACCTTGGTCGCCGTCGCTACGGTACTTATTTTGTTGATCTTCCCGTTGATCCGGCTGGTTCGCTCTTCCGGAACGCAGCCTGCGAAAAAAATGGCGGCAAGCCATCACGCCCCCAAGGTCCAATTTTTTGATCGGGCTATTCTGCTGCCCTGCTTCCTGAACCTGCTGCTCTCGATTACCTACGGCGGCCTGATCAGCTTCATCGCTTTGTTCGGAGCGGAAGCGAATCTCGCCAATCCGGGGTGGTTTTTCCTGTGCAACGCGATCGCGATTCTGTTGGTTCGCCCGATATCCGGGAAGATTTTCGATAAAAAAGGGCATATTGCCGTCCTGATCCCAGGGGCGCTGCTGGTCCTGGCCGGGCTGCTCATTCTCTCGTACACGACGACGATGAATGTCCTGATGATTTCAGCGGCATTTTACGGCCTTGGCTACGGGATATTGCAGCCGTCCATCCAGGCCTGGATCATAAATCTCGTCACACCCGAAAAGCGGGGGATGGCCAATGCGGCTTTTCTCAACAGCATTGATTTGGGGATCGCGCTGGGATCGATGCTCCTGGGCGTGATTGCCACTGCAACCAGCTATCCGACGATGTACCGGATGTCAGCCTTGTTGATGGCTTTCTTTCTCTTCATTTACTTTTTGTATCTGGCCGGTCAGGCGAAGCGCCGAAAAGCGTATATTGCCGGTAAAGAACTGGGAGCCTGACTCTTTTCCGGCCGTATTTTATGGAAGGCGGGGCGGTGCGTGTGAGGGCGGACAGGCTTATTTCCATCCTGCTGCTGCTGCAGGCAAACAAAAGAATGACGACGAGCGAGCTGGCGGATCATTTAGGCGTTTCGGAAAGGACGATCCATCGCGATATGGTGGCGCTGAGCTCCGCGGGTTTCCCCGTATATGCGGACAGAGACAAGCACGGCGGATGGGGCCTGCTGGAAGATTACCAGACGAACGTGACGAAGTTAAACCAGTCCGAGTTCCCGGTCTTGTTTTTGCCTGTTCCGACGAAGCTGCTTCAGAACGTGGGGATGGAAAAAGACGCCCAACTGGCACAGCTAAAGCTCTTGGACATCCTTCCGAAAAAGCTGCGGACAGATGCGGAGAACATCAGCCAGCGAATTTATCTGGATACGGCCGGATGGCATGCTGCCTCGGAAGAGACGACATTCCTGTCTTCCCTGCTCAAGGCGGTCTGGGAAAAGCGCCAAGCGGTGATTCACTATCTTCGGGGCGACGGCCAGACAAGAGAGCGCACGGTCAATCCTCTGGGGCTCGTTGCCAAGGGAAGCGTATGGTATCTGGTCGCCCTGGTCGACGAAGAGATCCGGACGTACCGGGTGAATCGGATCAAGGAGGTTAAAATCACACAGGAATCGTTCGTCCGTCCGGAATCCTTTCATCTGGCCGAATTTTGGGAGCGGTCATCCCGGGATTTTCTGGAACGCTTGCCCAAGTATCCTGTAGTTGTCCGGGCCCATCCCGATCTGAGGGAAAAACTCAACTATCCGGGACGCTATCCGATGATTCACGTACTGCGGGAGAGCGACGAACAGGGCTGGATGGAGCTGTCTTTGACATTCCAAATCGAGACAGAAGCGTGTGCGTACATCATGGGCTTCGGAAACCGGATGGAGGTACTGCAGCCGCCTGAGCTGCGGGAAAAAGTAAGCAAAATGGCACAAGATATCGTTGCCCTCTACGCGGAAAGAGACAATCGCCGGTAAGGGCAAGCAGGGGGCAAATCCCCTGTTTGTCCATGTGCGATACGATCGTCTCTTTTTTATGCATCCGGATCGAGGGATGAACATTTGGGTGCGAATCGGCTACGCTTGTCACGCCGAGGTGCTAAAGGAAGGGCTGGCCAGGGTCTCTGAGTTTATGCGGACGTTGGGGTAGTGGTTTTTTGAGGTGCCCTTCAGCGAAATCATAGTGCAAGAGCTGGTTTGCGTATATAGTATTTAGATATAGAAGACAGACACTAGGGAGTGGAGAGCGCTGTGATTCGCATGTTGCGGATTTTTCTTTTCTTTTTTGGCTTGGTCTGTTTCGGGCTGGGGGGAGCTTTGGCTGTCAAGGTCAAATACCTTGGCCTGCATCCGTGGGATGTGCTGAACGTGGGCCTGTATCAGCGGTACGGCCTGTCGATCGGGTCGTGGAGCGTCATCTGCGGGATGGTTCTGGTCATCGTATCCTTGTTCGTCGACCGGAGGTACATCAATGTCGGAACATTTTTAAATGCCTTGCTGATCGGACCGATTCTGGACTTTTTCCTGTGGTTGGACATCTTACCGAACGCGACGAATACGTGGACCGACTACTTGATCCTGCTCAGCGGCATCATCATCACGGGGATTGGAGGGGGCATGTATGTTGCGGCGGGGATCGGTGCGGGTCCGCGCGACGGCTTCATGCTGTCGATCTCCGATAAGACGGGGTTGTCCGTAAGCAAAGCACGAATTCTGGTCGAAAGTCTCGTGCTGATCATCGGCTATTTCCTCGGCGGCCCAGTGTTTGTCGTGACTTTTGTTTACACGTTTATCCAAAGTCCGGTGTTTCAACAGTCGCTCAAGTATTTTCGGAAATGGCTGGGAGCGCTTGAGCGAAAACATATTCGGGAGGAAACAGGGCACCTGGAATCATGCGGGTAAACCCGTGAGCCGCCCTGCCTTTTTTTCAATTGTTCCGGCACGAAACAGCCTTTCAAAGGTCAAAAGGGTAGTCATTTCTTTTTGTTTCCTCCGTTCATTATGGTTGCTATCAGCAGACCGAAAGCAATCATCAATGTGAAAGCTTCATAAACGGACATAATCTCACCCCCTTTCTTTAGGGGATGAGCCGACTATACTTATGACGAGCCGTGCTATATGTACTCTATCCTTTTACGTCGAAAATATGGAAAAAGGGAGGGGGAATTCTCCTCCTCAAAATGCGAAAAAATTCTGGCTCTACACCAAACATAGTGCTTGATAACATGTAGAGCGAAAAATTGAAAAACATCTGTACATTCCATAAGATGGTTGTGCGACCAATCCAACTTGAGGAATGACAGATGCACAACCAGTATACTGATCTTTTAGTCAATTTACCAGAGGTAAATGTTCAACAGATTGTGGAAATTGATGAACAAACAATACACTTTCAGATTGTTCCAAAGTCACGCAAGCAGGCTTGCCCCATTTGCCGTTCGGATCGTTCGGTCATCCGCAAAGGAGTTCGTACTTGGCAGCAATTTCATTCACTGTCTGCTCTTCACGCAGCACTTCAAGGACAACTTTTGCTTTAAACTCTGGGGCATATCGGTTTCGTTTTTCCATAGTTTCATTATAACTTATTTATCACGCTCCTGTGTCTCAACCTATGGGAGCATTATAAAGTGGCACCAATTTCTAAAAACCTTATTCTTTCGTTTGTTGCAGAGCATGTTTTAGGATTGCCGAGATCGTATTAGTCTTATACTGAGTTTGTGAAAGAAAAGAGCAGAGTTCGGCAACTATTTTTTGCACATAGCCTTGCCAAACCTTTAACTTTAATTTCCTGATAGAGCATGACGAAGACACTCTCTAAGACATGTCCTTCGGATCGTGAGTGTAACCGATGAGATCAAAACTGAAGATGGATATATTAAGAAAAGAGTTAAT
>NZ_HE978544.1:33358-73818 GCF_000311785.1 Brevibacillus massiliensis | reverse complement strand
TAATAATGGGAAAATTATTAATTGAAAAATATTTCTGTTTATTTTATAATAAATATTGGATCCAGTATCCGAAAATAAATGGCACTGTTATTGATTTTCGGCATTAGAGCCTTGTCAGGGGGGATGTGGAAAAAAGTAACTGGAAATTGATCAGAAGAGACTCTGCAAGGACAGGAAATAAAACCTATTTTAAACATTGAGGGAGGTATACCAATGTCATGGAGAATTGGAATTGATATCGGAGGTACGTTTACGGACGTAGTAGCTTTTAATGAGAAAACAGGCAGCAGAAAAGCATTAAAAGTCCGATCAACACCAAAAAATCCTTCAGAAAGTTTCCTGAATGGGATTCAATCCTTAAGGGAGATGGGTATTCAATCATCCGACATATCCATGGTCATGCATGGTACAACCGTTGCAACCAATGCAATCCTTGAGAGTAAGTATAGCGAAATGGGTTTGATTGTAACGAGCGGATACAGAGAAATGTTGGAATGTGCACGGCAAACGGTACCGGGTGATTTTGGTGATATTGTTACATGGATTAAACCGCCTCGTGTAGTTCCTCTTGAATTAGTCAGAGAAGTCCCGGGTCGATTGGACTACAAAGGTGACGAAATACGGCCTTTGGACGAAGAAGCTGTAAGAGAAGTTGCCAGAGAATTCAAAGAAATAGGTGTCCCCGCCATAGCCGTGTCATTATTAAATTCTTATAGGAATCCTTCACACGAAGAAAAAGTTCGTGAGATTATAAAAGATGAATATCCTTCCTGCTATGTCTCAATTTCGACTGACGTCATCAGGGAATATCGGGAATATGAACGTACGGTCAGTACTTGTTTGAATACGGGTCTGATGCCGTTACTTTCAAGCTATGTGGAAAAATTAACAGAACAACTTGAAAACACTCAAACCAGAACACATTTTTACATCATGCAATCCAGCGGAGGATTAACTGATAGCGAAACCATTAAAAGACAGCCGATTAGTGCGGTTCTGTCGGGACCCGCAGCTGGCGTGGTATCGGCGGCATCCTTAGCAAAAACAAGTGATTTTTCCAATCTAATCACACTTGATATGGGTGGAACCAGCACCGATATTTGTCTGATTGAAAACGGAGAACCAAAGATGCTCACGGAGGGTCAAATTGATGTTTACAACATCAAAACACCGATGGTCGATATGACCACAGTCGGTGCTGGCGGCGGATCTATTGCATGGTTGACAGCGGGGAATAGTTTAAGGGTGGGACCAGAAAGTGCAGGATCTGAACCCGGACCGGCTTGTTATGGATTCGGCGGTGAACAACCTACCATAACAGATGCTCATCTTGTATTGGGCCGCATTCCCACTTCATTGGCAGACGGAAGCGTAGTACTGAACAGAGAGGCATCCAGAAAAGTCATAGAAGAAAAAATTGCAGTTCCCCTAAAATTAACTGTAGAAGAAGCAGCCGAAGGGATTATCCAAATAGGAACCGAAAATATAGCCAGGGGAATTAATGTGGTGTCAATTTCCAGAGGACAAGATCCCAGGATGTTTACGCTGTATCCGTATGGCGGTGCTGGTGGATTACATGCTTGCCGATCCGCCGATATTTTAAAAATTAAGAGGATCATTGTTCCTCTACTTCCCGGTTTAACTTCAGCCGAAGGGTTACTTTTAACAGACATTAGAGCAGATGAAGTAATAACAGATGTCCAACGGGAAGACGACCTAGATATTGAAAAACTCCAGTCCGAATTTAAGATAGTTTGTGAAAAATCGGTAAATTATCTAAAAAATGAAGGATTTAATGAGGAAAATCTTAAAATTCTCTGTTTTATAGATTTCCGCTATTGGGGTCAAGCGTTTGAAATTAGGGTACCTGTTGATCTTCCTTCCAACGGTGAGGTTTCGGAAAGGATGATTAGAGAAACGATTAATAAATTTCATCGTTTTCACCTTGACCGTTACGGTTACTCCTATGAAAACAAAGAACTGGTTGAGATCGTGAATATTGGTGCCACAGGAGTAGGCGTACTTAATCCGTTGCGGCCAGCGGATTTTAATTGCAACTCTCGTGATCTAAAAGATGCGCTAGTTGGAGAAAACAAAATGTACGTAACCCAAAATGGAGAATCAGGATTTTATCCGGTGCCCGTTTATGACAGATATAAAATTCCAGTTAACAAATCGTTTGAAGGACCTGCAATTATTCAACAATTTGACTCTACGTTTGTTTTGGAACCCGAATGGACTGCACAAGTTGATAATCTGGGTTATATCATCTGTGAAAAAAAAGGAGGAAAGTAAAATGAAAATTGATATGAAAAGGTATGAAGACAGGGAGAAATATGATCCTTTTCGATTCAAGGAATGGCCAAGAAATGATGAACATTGGCCAAGAATCCAAGAGAAAAAAAAGCACCTGGATCCTTTAACCGTCGATATTATCGAGGGTGCACTTGAATGGGCCATAGATGAAGGTGAAGCTGTAGTAGAAAGAATGGCAAGAGGTTCAATCATCCGGGAGCAACATGATTATCGGGCTTCCTTCAATACAGTGGATTGTAATAGTGTCACCCATGTATCCTGGGCAGCAACCGCGGATCCCGTAAGGAATTACTATGATCTTGAGGATATTCGTCCGGGTGATGTTTTTCTGTATAACGATGTTTATGCATCGCTTGGAACCGTTGGGCACCTCCCTGATTACTGTGCGGTAATTCCAGTATTTAGCGATGGAAGAATTATTGGATTTTCTCAAATTTTCGGCCATTGTACCGACGTGGGGGGTCGAGTAGTAGGAAGCTGGCCCCTATCTTCAACAAGTGTTTTTGAAGACGGGACAATGTGTCCACCGATTAAGTTGTATGATCAAGGAAAAATAAACGAAGAAGCTTATCGCATTATACTGAGAAACAGTCGCTTTCCAGATGAGTTACGCGGGGATATAGACGCATTTATTGCTTGTGCCAGACTTATTGAACGTCAGGTGCTTGAATTGTGTCAACGATATGATACGGATACTGTGGAAGCTGCTTTTTACGAGATTATGGAAAGATGTGAAAAAACAGTGGTAGAAAAAGCCCTTCCTCAGATTCCAGAGGGGGTATATGTCGGAGAAGATTTTATTGAAAATGATGGAGTGGATCGTGATAAGCCGGTTAAGATTAAATTAACGATTCGTAAGGATTCCGAACGAATGATTGTGGATTTTGAAGGAACAGATCCTCAGACCAAAGGTCCTGTAAACTGGCCGATGGATGGCAGACACTTTTCAAAATGGCTTGGTGCATTTATAAAAGGGTATGCGCCTGGTATGGTAATTAACGATGGATTAACCAAGGTATTTCAGTGCATGCTTCCGCCAAAAACAGTTTTATCTGCAAGGTTTCCAGCCCCTTGTTCGGACAGAATGGCTTCCATGTTAATGATGATCAACGCATTTACCGCTGCAATGGCAAAAGCAACAAAAGGAAACGTGGTAGCGGCTATGCAAAACATTCAATTATATGCCATCTTTGGGGAAGATGATAACGGCAAGCCGTTTTTGTACCGTGAAATCTTTGGAGCTGGTTCTGGAGCAAGACCATACGAGGATGGTACCGATATGGTTGATTTGGTTCCAAACTCAAAGAACTTGCCTGCCGAATTCATTGAACAACGTTACCCCGTAATCGTAGAGCGAGTCGGAGCATACATTGATTCTGGCGGTCCCGGCAAATACAGAGGAGGTCTTGGTTACTTGAAAGATGTTCGGGCATTGGTCGATGGATATTTTTCGCCTGTAGCTTACCGAACTGAATTTGCCTGTTTTGGCGTGAACGGAGGTAAGGCAGGGAAGCCTGGAGTTTGCTGGATCAATCCTGGAACTGCGGAGGAAAAAAAGATCATCCACAGCCATGAAGCCATTCCTATTAAAGCCGGGGATATTGTTCGTATAACCACCCCTGGGGGCGGAGGCTGGGGAGATCCCTTGGATAGAGATCCTGAAAAAGTACGTCTCGATGTACAACGGCGTATCGTATCAATTGAGAGTGCCAAAGACGATTACGGTGTTATCCTGCACAAGGTTGATAATCCCAGACGTGCGTACGAAGTAGATGAACTAGCTACCAAACAACTTAGAGAAGATATCAGGAAAAATCGGGAACCGCTTAAATTAATTGATCGTGGAGAACGGGTAAATCAATTGATCAAAGAAGGAAAGATATCCGTTTCTGACTACGACATGCCTGCTTACACGTAAAATGCGAACTGCATAATAAAAATGTTTATCGCCACCATAGTTAAGCAAGTTCAAATGCGGATACCAGGAGTTCATTTTTTGTTGTCCGCACACCAACCAAGAGAATCATGTTGGTTAAATTTTTATATGATTATGAATATTGTATTTTAAGTGTCTAAGTATGAAATATGGAGGTGATTCTCTGTGAAAAAAGAACTTCCTTTTCTTCACCTAAAAGTTCAAGAATCGGATCCGTTTCAAAGAGGAAAATTTATAGGTGAAAGGGTCTCTGATAAAATAAACGGAAACGTTGAAATTTACAAAAAGATTTTCAAGGAGTACGCTAACGCCGATTGGGACACCGTACAAACTAAAGCACTCCGATTTGTCGAACCCATTCAGGAGTACGCGCCCGAAATGATTGAAGAATTGAAAGGGATGGCGAAAGGTTCTGATTTGGATTTGGCGGATTTAATCGCTTTAAATGTAAGAACTGAGATTATGTTTGGTTTTTCACAAGGTGTGAGCGCAGAATGTACTGCTTGTGCATTATCCAAAAACAATACAACAAACCAACACGTGATAATTGGGCAAAATTGGGATTGGAAAACGGATGTACAAAAAAACACCATAATAACGGAAATAGAACAGCCGCCTTATCCCTCCATCATGATGATTGCCGAGGCAGGTCATTTGGGCAAAATCGGATTTAACTCCGCGGGTATCGGTTTATGTGCAAATTTACTTGTCAGTTCATTAGATAAGGGGGAAGTAGGTGTTCCGTTTCATGCCATTCTAAGAAAAATACTGAATTCGCGAACTTTTAATGAAGCCGTCAGAGCGGTGACTCTAGCAAACAGAGCTTCTTCCGGTAACTATCTTATTGCAAATGACAAGGGAACCATTTTGAATTTGGAGACAGGACCAGGCGGAAAAGAAAATGTTTATTATCTGGGGTCTGATGAAGGGATATTTGGCCATGCTAACAATTTTTTAGTCGAAACTGATTTCGAAGATAAGACCTTAGGGATATTACCAGATTCTCCAGCTAGAGCGAAAAATATTAAACATGAATTATCGAAATTTGCTGAAGTGAGTGTTGAACATATACAAGATACTTTAAGGAACCATGATAACTTCCCCAATTCAATATGCCGCCATTCGGAACCCATCAACCAGATACAAACATTAGCATCCATCATCATGGATTTAACCGAAAAGAGTATGACTATAGCTCCCGGGCCACCATGTGAAAATTCGTTCACAAAGGTGTATCCTGACTTTTATAAAAAAATAAATGCTGTTTAATTCAATAATAAAACCAGTAACCACCTCAAATAATCCATTTTTTGAGGTGGTTTTAAATCTGCAATTTGTCGGCAACTTCTGCAAGTTACAAGGCGTTTACAATGACCACATCGAGATTTTTCTTCAAGTCGATCTCATACGAGGGATGGATCAAGGTTCCGTCCGGTTCCCGGATCACCTTGACCACCGGACGTTGAATCGCATCGTAGTCGATCATGGAAACAACGCCGATTTTCCCGTTGCTCAGCAGAACCTTGCTGTTCATTGGATACGCACAGATATGCTGCGTAAATGTTTCGACCAAAGTGACGTCAAAGAGTCTGTGGCTGGCGCCATACAGGTACTCGAGTGCCTCATGGCGCGTGCAGGCACTGCGGTAGCTTCGGGGCGATATCAGGGCATTGTACGCGTCGGAGATGCCCACGATTTGCGCGTAAGGATGAAGGTGCGGCTGCCGCAGCTGGTGCGGGTAGCCGGAGCCGTCCAGTCGCTCGTGATGCATCAGCGCGCACAAAGCTGCCGCTTGGGGAACATCCCTGTGGCTGCTCAACATCTGATAGCCCAGAACCGTGTGCGTTTCCATTTCGGAACGCTCTTCTTTTGTCAGGGGGCCGGCCTTATGGATCAGGCGTTCCGGGAGTTGGGTCATGCCGATGTCGAACAGCAGCGCGCCAATCGTCAACTCGTACAACTGCTGCGAATCGTATCGCTGAGCCAATCCCACAATCCCGCTGGTGACAGCCACCCGCAGCGAATGATGGAAGCGGACGAGGTCCGTCTGGTGGAGAAGCGTCAACTGCTCCAGGAGATAGGGATGGGAAGCGATCTCATAAAAGATATGGCGATACAGCTTGCAAAACGTTTCACCGATATCCGAGGCGGATATCCGCTCTTTGATATGGTGGGAATAAATAAAACCAATGAGGATGTCGCGGACGACGGCTTGTTCATTCGAAAAACGAGGATGTTGTGTTTTCCGCTGAACTTTTTTCACCCTATGAACCCTACTTTCTCTTGGTATCGGTCGCTGGATCGGCGTGCTCTCGTTTTCCGGCTGTGCCTGCTCCCCGCCTCGCCCGGCATGCAGCCAGCGGAGACGGAGGCCATTTCCCTTTTTGTTTCAGGTCGGAGATAATCCACGGCAATACAATATTCACCAGTCTTTGGCCAACGCTGCTCTTTGCCCGCGGCGATTGGTCCTCTTCCACACGAATCACACCCCTCTCCCATTCAAAGAAGCCAATTCACTACTTATTCTGAATAATATTTATTTATCAATAAGTTGTCAATATGATTGATAAATATTTATCGAGATAGATTTGCCTGCCAATTGTGATGTGCCGGAAGCCATCATTTTGGTTCAAAGCTTAAGCGTCCAACCGGGAGTCTCGGGATGCCGGCCAAACGATAAATATTTATCAAACGGCAGCTGTTTTTTGTATAATGGACTTACGGAGGAGATGGGAGATGAACTATTACCAACTGGTAAGGGAATACATCATGGCCAGCGGCTTGTCGCATCGGGAAATATCGAAGCAGTGCAAAGAGAGGGGAACGTCCGTATCACAGGCGTATATCAGCCAAATCGCCAAAGGGGCCGTTCCGCCCGCTTCTGATGAAGTGAATCGAGCGATTGCGGCAGTGACCGGCGGCGACCCGGAAGCCCTGATCATCGCGGGCTACAGGGAAAAAGCACCTCTCGTCATCCGCGAAATGTTGGACCAGGCGGACAACGTAACCGCGCTGATCGGCAGACATATTGATGTGCTGGTGGCAGCGATGTCCGATGAATACGGCTGTCTCGACCCGCTGTATCGCCAGCTGCTGCGAAACGCCTTAAAGGATAATGAGATAGAAGTGACTGACGAAGACCATTTTTTGAAGTACGACTACCAGGCCAAATTGCTGCTCAAGTCGCTGGACATCGAAACGAGACTCAAAATCTTTACTCTGATCGTCGAATCCTCGCTCGGTGTCGGCCGCAAACCGGATAAGCTCACCGGCAGCCCGGCTGAGGAACAGAGCAACATTTCCCGTGCGCGGGCCTTCCTGCGCGTGCCGGTGGTCAGCCAAATCGATGCCAATCACCCTCGGCTCATCCGGGAAGAGGCAATTGACACCTGGGTGGAGATGTCCAACCCCTACAACTATCGGGATGGGGACCTGTTTTATCTCTCCGTTCAGGACGACTCGATGGCAGGCAGCCGTATCTGCAGCGGCGACAAGGTTCTGGTCAAGGTTCAGTCCGTTGTTGAAAGCGATGACATTGCCGTGGTGATCCATGAAGGCGATGTGATGCTTCGGCGAATCAGGCATGCGGACGGCGGGCTCGTCTTGCTTTATCCTGACAATCCTCGATTCAAACCGCTTGTCATCGACGAGCGCCAGCTGCGCATCTGCGGAAAAGTGATTCAGGTCAGCTTTGAGCCGAACATGGCCAAATAGGGCAGTAAAACCCTGGCGTACCCATGGGCATTGCAGTGAGTATAACAGGGGAAGCGGCAAGGAGTGGATGCACTCTTCTGCCGTTTCTTACGTTTGGGATTCCTCGTCATCCGGCTGCGCAAGCCGGCCCAGGACCAGCTGCACAGCGATGGCGTCGTCCAGGTACCCGATGGGAAAGACGTAGTCGGGGATGATGTCGGTTGACAGGATGAAGTAGAGCAGGGCGCTGCCCAGAAGCGCGCGCTCATTTTCCTTGACGTCTTCCATGCAAAAGAGCTCAAACATGTGCTTCAACTGGTCAATGAACGGTCCGGCGCCGCTGACTTGTTCGACTTTTGACCGGAAGTCATCGAGAATCATCCGCTGGCCCTCTTCCGTGAGGGCGTATTTTTCGTACTTGGCCAGTTCTTGTTTTACCCGTTCCGTGGTGAACTGCTGGTCCAACAAATTGGAAGAGACGAGGACTTCCTGAATGGTATCCACCGATTCGTGAATATCGGAAGGCTTGCCGTCACCCTGCTGTCTGCCAACGTCAAAGCCGGCTGCCTGAAACAGCCGTTCCGTCGGCACCCCGAGGTGGCGGGCAAATTGTTGAAGGTGGTCGGGCTTGGCCTGTTGTTTGCCATTGGCAATTCGCGAGATCGTCGCCGTATCGATTCCGGTCAGGGCACTCAGCTTGCGCATGGAGAGTGCGCGTTCCTTCAACAGCTTTTTTAACATGATACCGAGATCAAGGTCCGTCCTATCCACAGACATCTGCGGGTCACTCCTTGCGGCTTCAGGCTTGTAAAAGGCCAGTGTTGAAACTTTCTCAACACTTTTGCGGGGGATAAGCACTTTTTCTCAACACTTTCAATACAATGGCTAAAAAAGTGTTGGGAGTGGAATGAAATATGAACTGGCTGCCCATCCTGGGTTTTGCAATATCGTCCAGTATTGACAATTTGGGAGTAGGCATTTCTTACGGCATCCGCGGGATTCGAATCGGTTTGGGTTCCAATCTGTTGATTGCCGTTATCTGTTTTCTCTTCAGTGAGGCGGGAATTCTGTTCGGACAATGGCTCTCCAAGGTCTTGCCTGGAATCTTCCCGGTACTGGCGGGAGCCTTTTTGCTGTTCGTCATCGGTCTTCGCATCATTTTGATGGCCGTTCCCCGCAAGCGAGACGCGGCCAATGAAACGGTCACAGAAGCGCCTGCCAAAGGGATAAAGGGGATACTGAACAATCCTGAGATTGCCGATTTTGATAAATCCGGGGAGATTGGATTCGGCGAGGCGATCGTACTTGGCATCGCGCTTTCTGCAAACGCGCTCACCAACGGATTGGGCGCGGGATTGCTTGGATTGTCGCCGTTGGCTATATCGCTGACAGCCGCTGTCGGAAGCTTTGTCACCGTCTGGGCGGGAGTTGCCATAGGCCGCAGAGCGGCAGCTGTTCGCATCGGTTCGTTCACTCTGGGGCAGTTTGGAACCCTCTTGAGCGGCGTCATTCTGCTCGTGATTGCGTACAATACCCTGTTCTAGAGAAGGGGGGTTTTCCTCCTCGTCTCTACATATTACTATGGACACATGGTTCCTATGACAAGAGAAGGCATCCGCCGGAGACAGGGAGTGAATCGTTTGCGGCCACCCGTAATCGGAATTGTGACATCGAAAATGTTTTTCCCGGGAAACACCTTGGATCGGTATATGTACGTGTCTTCAGGCTATGTCGAGGGAATCGCGAGGAGCGGCGGCATTCCGGTTCTGCTGCCGCTAATGGAGCGCCCGGACGCCCCTGTCCGCGATATGGCGGCAGCGGTGGACGGCATCATCCTGAGCGGCGGAGAAGACCCGGCGCCGCACCTGTACGGCGAACAGCCGCTGCCGGGTCTGGGGGAGGTCGATTACGAACGGGACTTGGCCGAGCTGGCTTTGATCAAGGAGGCTGTCGCTTTGAAAAAGCCGCTGCTCGGGATCTGCCGGGGAATGCAAATCCTCAATGTGGCGCTGGGTGGCACGCTGCTGCAGGATATACCGACACAGGTGAGCGGGGCGCTGCAGCATTCGCAAAAAGGCTCCCGCCAGTATGGAGCGCATACCGTTCGTCTCAGCCCGGGATTTATTCTGGACGCACTCGGGCAGACAGAGGTGCTGGTCAACACCTCCCATCACCAGGCGGTAAAAGAGGCTGCACCGGGACTTCGCGTCACCGGGACGGCGCCGGACGGGGTGATCGAGGCGATCGAGAGCGATGACGCCATGATTGTAGGGGTGCAATGGCATCCGGAGCGGATGTGGGCGCATGACGACAGGATGCTGCGCATTGCCAAAGCGTTTGTGGAGAAAGTGATAAAAAGCAAGGGAGACTGCCCGTAATCGGTAATCGGGCCGGTCCTCCCGCCTATCTCCAGGCGTCGGGCAAAAGATGGCCTTCCGCGACGATTTTTGCTTCGCCGGCCAGGTATATCTCGTCGATATGCTCTGGCCCGATTTGAAAGTCTATCTGCAGTACTCCGCCCCGCGTATGCAGGTTTACCGGGGGACGAGTCTTCCCCAGCAGGCTGGCGATGATCGCCGAAGCGGTTGAGCCGGAACCGCAGGCCAGCGTCTCATCCTCTACACCCCGTTCATAGGTGCGGATGCGGATCGTTTGACGGTCGACAGGCTCTATCAGGTTTACGTTTGTTCCGTTGGGAAATACTTCGGACGCGTATCGCATGGCGCGGCCCAGTGTATAGGCAAATTTGGCGATGCACCTTGCGCCGTTGCCGCACATTTCCCCTTCGCTGCCGTCCGCATTGAAATACCTCATGGAAAAATCGCTGACCGAAGATTCCTCCAGGAACAGAACGCCGTCGGCCCCGAGCGAAATCCTCCGGGAGCAGATGCGTTGAACGAATGGTGCGACCTGGACCGAGTTCATTCGGTTCCCCCGGTTATCGATCACAATGAAGTCATTTCCGCATCCGTTCATTTTCATAAAGGGTATTTTTTCCATTTGACTCCATCCTTTTCGTGTATTTCGGTTGATGCCTTCCAAAAGGCACAGGAATCATTTTTTCATCAGGTAAAGGAGAATCCATGCCGGGATCAGCAGCAGGGCGTCCCTGCCGATGGCTGCCCAAGTGATGACGGTACTGTCGCCGGGACCAAAGCAGCCGCACCCGTAGGGCATGGTTTGACCGACGTTTAAGGACAGCAGCAAGATAAAGGCAAACAACAACACTTGATAGGCCCAGACAGCCGTTTTCCGCATGACGGGGACCCAGATGGCGAGGCCAATCAACAGTTCGAGGATCGGCACGGCAAAGGCGATCGGAATCTGCCAGCCGGACGGGATGTAACGGTAATAGGAGAGAATCTCCGTAAAAGAAAAGATGTCCGTTATTTTTCCGTAGGCGGAATACAAGAGAACGCATGAGATGACGGCCTGCACCAGGAAGGCGCTGCTACTGCTGAGTGAAAAACGCTTCATAATCCTCTTCTGGGTGCTCGCCCACAATGCGCTTTACTTCCTTGCCGCCCCGGTAGTGCACGACAGTGGGAGTTCCCTCGATGTTGTAGAGATCCCAGCCGTCGCTGTACTTCTGAATGTTCAGCGGGAAGAGCGGGGTGTTTGTTTTTTCGGCCAGGGGGATCATGTACGGCGCGACGTTTTGGCAATATTCGCAATTGTGCTGATAAAAATAAACGAACGTATCTTCATTCTTATTCAGTTTTTCCTGCAGTTCAGACAGCGATAGCTGGTTTTTGTACAAGTCCGTGCTCCGGTTAAACTGAACCGCCATCAGGGTGGCAATGACGGCGACGATGACGACGAGCGCGCCGATTCCGATCACAGTGTTTTTCGTTTTTGCCCGCAACGGTTTTCCCCCCCCCTCATATGTAGTAATGGCTGCAAACGTCCCCTGCGCTTCCACAAGGGACGTTTGGCTGCCTTATGATTTGACGCTTACTTTATGTTCCTGGTGATCGTGAATATCCCCTTTTTCCACGTGGACTTTGACCGTGTATGCTCCTTTGTCCAGCGTCACGGAAGCCGTATATTCGCCCGCCTTCGATTCCTTCGCTTCGATGAACTGGTGTTTTTCATCGTCCCCTGCCCATACTTCGAATTTGACGGCGGCTCCGGTGAAGGGTTCCCCGTCCTTTTGCAGATGGAGGGTGAAGTCGGCTGGCTGGTTGGCCGTCATGCTTTCGGGCGGCATAAAGTGCATCGCCAGGCCGGAATCGTTGTGTCGGTGACTGCTGTGCTGACTGTCGCCGGGCTGCGCTTCGCCGTGCTCGTGTTCCGTCGATGCAGACGCCCCGTGGTCGCCCTGTACGGTAAACTCCTGCTGCTTCATCGTGTGCATTTCCCGGGCCGTCACGTGATACATGACGAAGTAGGTGCCTGCTTGCGGCAGTTGTTTGTCGGCTGTGTACACGCCCGACCCTCTCCTTTGCGCCGGGAGGAATTCATGCTCGTCCTGCCCTTTTTGCCAGACTTCAAATTGCACGTCAGTCGCGTCGTCTACGAACTCGTCAGCCTGGGTCACGGTCACGGAAAAGGTAACCGTGTCTCCTGCGCCGGGTGTTTCGGGGGTCAGCTTTAACTCCGCCTGCAGAGGAGCGGGGGGCTGGGTCGATTCCGCTTTTGAACAAGCCGTCATAAGCACAAGGGCAGACAGCATGACCATGAATGCCTTTTTCATTTTCAACTTCCTTTCCCAACTAACTTGTCGATTGCCGACAGGATTTCATTTGGATCAAGACTTGCTCCCATTCCGAATTTTGCGCGGATGTTGTTGTTTTCGTCTACGAGGTAGGTGATGGTGGAGTGGGAGATGAGTCCGCCATCCACCTTTTCCGCGTAAAACTGGAGAGCTTGCGTAACCTCCTTGGTTTGGCTTTCCGTCCCTCTCAGGATCGTCCAACCGCTTTGATCCATCTTGAGGCGCTCGGCGTACTCTTCCAGTATCTCCGGGGTATCGTTTTCAGGGTCGATCGTGATCGTGACGAACTCTACTTTGGTTCCGAAGAGTCCCTGTTTTTTCAGCTGTTCCTGCAGCTCTACCATTTTCATGGTAGTGACCGGGCACACGTCAGGACAATGCGTATAGATGAATTCGAGCAATCGCACGCGACCGTTCGTTTCCTGCAGCGGATAGGCCTGGCCCCGGATCGTGTTCATCGTCACGTCGGGCAGTTGATTGCCCGACGACCTGGTATTTCCCCACCAAACCCAGAAGAAGAGCCCGGCGAAAATCAGGATGATCAGGATCACGATCAGCAGGTCTGCCCTTTTTTTATTCCAACTGATTTGACGGACAACCATTTTCCATCTCCTCCTTGACTTTGCTCGTTTAGGTTCTTTGCGGATCAGGAGAATCGATTACATTGGTCTTTTTCTCTTTGTTAAACCATTTGAAGAAGTTGTAGGCCAGAGCCGAACTGTATGCTATTTCTTGGAAGAACTTCATGACGATACCGCCCAACTGCTGGTCGTTTATGGTAGAAAGCGTGGTCAGCAGTGTGGGGCCTCCGTCCAGGCTCGCTGAGGAAAATGGCGTACACAGCATCGACGGGCCGTTTATATAGGTGGAATAGACGGGAGAACCGGCGAAGATAATTAATCCACAGGCCGGCAGCAGCAGAGCGCCGTTGACAAAGATGTATCCCATTTTGCGCAGTTCGGAAAGCCTGTTCATTTCCGGGACGGGGCAGAGAACCGGGAACCACATCAAGAAAGCGGCGACGATCAAGGTGAAGTGAAAAAGATTGTCCAGCAGATAGTTTTCCATGACCGCGTCGAAGATACCGGGATAATGGTAGAATGAGAACATCATATTGAAAAACAGCACGGTAAAGATCGGATTGGTCAGCACAACTGCCGCCTTTTTAAACAACCTCGTTCGGAACAAGGCACGGAACAGCCAGACAGGGGTTCCTAAATAGATCAATGGCGGCATGATAAAGTACAAGAAGGATTGCTGAAGCATGTGAATGCTGAACATAAAATGGCCGATCAGGTTGAGCGGACTGCCCATTCCTGCATAGAAGAGCAGCAGCCCCAATAGAAACAGCGCTTTTTGATAAAATTTTACTGGAGAAGAGTCCGGGAAGTAATCTCGAAACCGGGTTACCACCAACAGGTAAGCGGTGGCGATAAAAAGCGTGATCAAGATTACATCAGGACTCCAGACGATCTGAAAGCCGTAGTAGGCTAAAAAATCTTGTAATGCCATAAGACAGACCCCATTTCTGAAATTGGGTTACATAAAGGCCCAGGTTTTACCTGAATGCTTTGATGTCTTTGATGATGGTGTCGTAAGGCGGGTTTAGACCATCGTATTTCCTCACTATCTTCCCCGATTTATCCACCAAATAGAAGGTTGTGACGTGAATTACCTGATCCGAATTCTCTTCTTTTTGCAGTGTGGCTTTAAATGTGTTGTAAGAAAGCTCTTCGATCTGCTCTGGAGAATATCCCGTCAGGAAGTGCCACTGGCTAAAATCGGCTCCAAACTTTTCCCCGTAGGCTTTAAGCGCGTCCGGAGTGTCTCGTTCCGGATCGACACTAAAGGAGACGATATCGACTTCTACACCTTTTTCTTTCAGCTTCTGCTGCAATTGGGCCATGTTTGCCGTCATGGGCGGGCATACGGTACGGCAGTTCGTAAAGATCATATCAGTTAACCAAACATGTCCCTTTAAGTCGGAGAGGCCGAATGGCTTGCCGTCTTGATTCGTATAGGTGAAGTCTGGGACGTACCAGTCCAGTTTGGACAAGTCGGTAGAATCGGACGACGAAGATGAATCTGCCTGCGTGAGTGCAAATACCAGGTACACTGCCCCTATGAGAAGCAGCACACCGATGAAAATGGTTACAATCGTTTTGGCTGTATTGTTTTTCGGCATGATGATCTCCTCCCTCATTAGTTCCTGCTACCTATATTATAAAAGTAAGCCGGTGTATACCGATGACTCTTTTGGGCTATTTGCACCGGATAATGTGCGATGTTCACAAAAACGTCTAACTTGCCGTCTGCGGCTTTGGGAATTTGCGTATTATCATAGCCCTGGGGAGGTGGCTGCCATGACATACCGTAAATGGAAAATTCGGTGCATCCTTTTGCCGCCGCTGATTATCGGCGGATTTGAATTCATTCGGCACGGCATTTTGCTGGATTACCTGTCGATGGAAGCTGGGAACTATTATATTACTCTTCTCACCCTATTGCTATCGTATATCTTTGCCACCAAGATGTTTCAAACCATTGAACGGATGAATACGCGGCTGGCTGAACTGCAGGCCAGAAGGGCCGTCTACGAAGAGCGGGAAAGGCTGGCCCGCGAATTGCACGACAATATCGCGCAGACGCTGTTTTTGCTGAATGTAAAAGTGAAGCAGGGGCGTCTGGATGAAGCGAAAGCGGCGATTACGGAAATTGACAACAACCTGAGGCAGGCGATCTTTAACCTGCGTTCATCCCCTGATGAGGGGGTCTCGCTTGCTGCCCGCATCAATACGTGGCTCTCCGAATGGAGTCTCGTGACCGGGATTGAGGTGAAACAAGCGCTGGATGAGGTAGACGGCTTTTTTTCGCCGAATGAGGAAGTGCAGTTGTTCGGGGTGGTACAAGAGGCGTTTACCAATATCCAAAAGCACTCGCGGGCCAGTCAGGCGGCCATCCGGCTGAAGATCGGGCGCGAGAGCTGGCAGTTGGCGATAACGGACAATGGCCGCGGCATTCGTCAGGAAGATGCGGACAGGCAGCGATACGGCCTGACGATGATCAGGGAGCGGGCGGAAAAGCTGGGGGCGTCTTTCAGGCTGGACAAGGCCAAAGCAGGCGGCACAGAACTGATCCTGACCGGCGGCATCAGGAGGTAGCCGTCGCGAACGGGAGTACGCCGCTGCCGCCGGGGAGCATGACATCGAGGATCGCGATCCGGATCTCGCTGTCAAGCCCGGCAAGCTCAAGCGCTTCTTCCCCGGTAGAGGCCTCGGTTACGGCAAAGCCGTGCCGCTTCAGGTTGATCTTGACAAAATCACGGATTGATTTTTCATCTTCAAGCAAAAGAACTTTCATTCCCATCACCTTAGTTTCCGTTCAACAGCCGTTCCTTCCATTAGAACGCGGGATCGCAAAAGTCGTTACAAATCGGAAACAATGGAAGCGTAACACAGAATCGAGACCTGCCAAAAGAGATAAACCCTGGGAATTTACGGAATCAAAGGGGCGGGTCGTTTGTGCGCACAAGAAAGGGCACTCCCAATTCGCCGGGAAGTGCCCATAAACGTCTTACAGCTCGTATGTGTCTCCGGGAGCGAGCGCAGCACCCTTGATTCCTTTGGACTCAAGGTCCGAGACGAATTGCTGCGGGTTTTGTTCGATCACCGGGAACGTGTTGTAATGGATCGGAATGACTGCTTTGGCCCGGACCCACTCGGCCGCCTTCAATGCGTCGCCAGGACCCATGGTGAAGGTGTCGCCGATCGGAAGAAAGGCCAGATCGATGCTGTGTTTTTCGCCGATCAGCTTCATGTCGCCGAACAATCCGGTATCCCCGGCGTGGTACAAGGTCTTGCCGCCAAGCGTGAGGACAAATCCGCCCGGCATGCCCATATAGATGATGTTTTTCTGATCGTCCAGGACTACTCCGGAGCTGTGAAATGCCTGGGTCATCTCGACTCGTCCGAAATCAAAGGTGTAGGAGCCGCCCAAATTGAGCGCAAAGGTGGAGGCACCCTGCCAGCTCATGTAGTTTGCCAGCTCGAAAGTGGCGATGACCGTCGCGTTGTTGCGCTTGGCAATCTCGGCGGCATCGGCGATGTGGTCGGCGTGGCCGTGGGTGAGCAGCACGTACTGGACCTGAATGTCTTCCGGCTTTGCCTTGGCTTGCGGGTTAGGGGAAAGAAAAGGATCGATGATGAGGGAAGTCTCCTGATGCGTGATTTGTACACACGAGTGACCGTGGTAAGTGATTTTCATTCCGCTTCCTCCTTCTTTTTACGCGTTTACACCTAACCTTGATTATAGATGGAAAAAAAATCCTGTCAACTTTCGTTATGTGGCTGCCGGCAGGTTTTTGTCACAGTAGTACTTGCTGCGGATCTCGGCGACGACTTCCTCGCCCCGGGTAGCCACCTGCGGTATGGCAAAACCGATAAAAAGCGGAGATGTGATAAAGCGGGGGACCACCTTTGCCACGATCTGACCCTCGAACTGATAAAAAAAGAGATTGTAGCTGTTGCAGTTTTTATGAAAATCAGTCAAAGCGTAGTGGGCTGCCGTCTGAATGTAATCCGCCATCTGATCCAGTCTGTCAAGCTGGGACAAGATCACGTTAAACTCGAAAAATCCCACCCGGGGCTTGGTCGAGAGGTTAAACTCAACTCCCGGCCGCCGGTCGATGACCAGCCCTTCAAACTGGGACGAATCAAGCTGCTTTCTGTAGTCGATATGCTTCAGGCCGACGATCTGCATATGCGGGTGGCGGATGGTGCCGCCCGAATACGGCCCGTGATTTTTAAAGAAAAGGACGGAGGCGTACTGTCCGCTGCGATCCATTTCCAGCCACTTGTCCACGCCGAAGCGAATCAGTTTGTGCAAATGTTCCTTTTTATAGATGGACAGCTCCGATTCGCATTCGTCGGTCTCGATCAAGACGGTTTGAAAGGAGTCCCGCAGGACAGGGTACTTGTTCTTGACGAGCAGAATCGGTCCGCGTTCCGCCAATATCTCATCCAACTGGGTCCGATCGCAAAAAGGGCACTTGGTGTCTCGATTGCGAATGCTCTCCGGTTTTTGCGAACCGATCCGGGTGTCAAAGAGAAGATGTGTAAATGATGAGGACATGTTTTCACCCTACTTTGTGTAATGAAAGGATGTGACGAAATTATGATAATTATATCGCAAATTCGTTCCAAGCGGAATGAGTCGGGTGCCTGCAGGCATGTCCTGTTTCACCGCGCAGCTTATCTGATCGGGTAGTAGCCCAACTGCTGCACCGCGCGGGCGATCACGCGATGTCCTTCCATATTGGGATGCTTGTGATCGAGGAACAAGAGGTGCGTCTCCTGCCCCAAAAACGCTGCATAGACCGGGGCGATTGCCGTCTGTTTGTCGATCAATCCATCAAATGCCCCATTGAAGCGCTTCACCCACTTCACGGCAAACTTCATGTCGGGAAACGGATTGTACAGGTCCAGGTAGCGAATCATGTATGGAGAGGAAGCGTCGCTTTTTATCCTCTTGATGGCATCGTGAATGTCTTCCAGATTATTCCTGAAGTTTTGAAACGCCCGTTCAAATACAGCTTCCTGCGACCTTGTAAAAAAATGGTTGCTCGCCTGCAGCAAATCGTTTCCTCCGATGGAACAGGTGATGACCTGCGCGGAGGCGACCGCTTTTTGCAACTCGGTTTTTTTTCGGAGGAGCTGCAAGAGCTCCCTGCTGGTGATTCCCGACTTCCCGGCGTTTTGGAAGACGATGCGGGCCTGAAGGTCCTTTTTCAGGGCATCCCTGTACTGATAGGCAAAACCGTAGTTGAACAAGGCCCCGATTCCGACTGTGATGGAGTCGCCGATCGCTGTGTAGTGAATGGGAGGTGTTGGCAATGGTATCACCCCATTTTTTTCCGTTAAAGGTTGCTTCGTCCTTTTGCCATCGTATGAAGATTGGTGAAATTGGACACAGGTGAATGTGCATTTCGACAAAAAAAATACTTGCATAGGCCAGATTTTCCACTATAATATTGTTTCGTGTAAGAAATTTTCTGCTCCGAAATAAATAAGGGGGAGGGAGGATCGTTGGGAAAAGCGGCAATCATCCGGGATCTACTGCGGAATTTAAACAAGTTGATGGGGTTGATTGTTTCGAAAGAGTTGGCAAATTTTGGTTTGACACTCCCGCAAATGCTGGTTTTGCGCTGCGTCATGGATGAGCGGAAGACGATCGGCCAGATCAGCTGCGAGGTTCAGCTCTCCTACAGCACGGTCTCAGGCATTATCGATCGTCTGGAACGGGATAATTTCGTGCAAAGGTCGAGGGACCATGAGGACCGCCGGGTGGTATGGATTAACAAAACAGATAAATTTGCCCAAATAAAGAAACAAGTCCCGCTTTTTCAGGAAGAATACTATTCGCAAATGCTGCAGGGTCTCACCGAGAGCCAGATAGACAACACCATTACAACACTGCAAATGTTGACAATTCAATTGGAGAAGAAAGTAGAGGAGAAACCATGAAGAGAAAGATCGTACTTTTCGTGATCCTGATCGTGATGGTCCTGGCGGGAGGTGGAATCGGCTACTACTACTGGTATCAAGGCGCCAACTACGTTTCTACGGAAGACGCCCGCATCTCGGGTGACATCTACCGCGTGATGCCGAGAATTTCCGGAAAATTGACCAGCCTGTCGATTTCCGAAGGCGATACCGTAGTCGCCGATCAGATCGTCGGTCAGCAAGACACGTCCAATCTGCCGACGAACCAATTGGAAAACGCCACTCTGCGCGCTCCAATTAGCGGAAAAGTGATTAAGACAAACGCCAAAGTAGGGGAAGTCGTTTCCCCGGGCCAGGCGGTGGCCATGGTCGTCGATGAGAGCAAGCTGTACATTCAAGCCAACATTGAAGAGACGGAAATGCACAAGATTCGTCTTGGGCAAAACGTAGACTTTACGGTTGACGCCTTCCCGGGGCAGAAGTTCCACGGCAAGGTAATGGAGATCGGCCAAGCGACCAACTCCACCTTTTCGCTGCTGCCGGCGACAAGCACCAGCGGCAACTTCACCAAGGTAACGCAGCGCGTTCCGATTAAAATCTCGATTGATGCGAATCCAGATGCCCACCTGTTCGCGGGTGCGAATGCTGTGATCAAAATCCATTTGAAAGGAAATTAAGGTGACGTACATGATAAAGAAAACCTATTTCAATTCGTTTGTCGTGTTTACGCTCCTTTCCGCTTCTGCGTTGATTTTTACTGGTTGCAGTGATCCCAGTGCAAGCGCCAGCCAGCAGGACCTGCCGGCGGTACAAGTAATCAAGGTGGCCAGTACCGGAAGTACCGGCCTGATGGCCAGCGGGAAGGTCGCCCCTTATCAGTCTGTTCAAGTCGTATCGAAAATTGCCGGCAAAATCGCCGAAGTGAAAGTAGACGAAGGCTCAAAAGTAACCAAGGGGCAGACATTGATTCAACTGGAATCGGATGATTACGTTCAGCAAGTGCGGCAAGCGAGGGCGGGAATCTCCGGCGCTGAGGCGCGTCTGGCCGATTTGAAGGCGGGAACCCGTTCCCAGCAAATCGCCCAACTGCAAAGCGGTGTGGACCAGGCCAAAGCAAGTCTCGACACCGCGCAAAAAACATATGACCGGATGAAATCGCTGTTTGATTCCGGGGCGATTTCCCAGGCCGACCTGGATAAGGTGGCGCTTGATTTGGAGCGTGCGAAGTCCGGTTATGACCAGGCGAAAGCGCAGCTCGACCTGGCACAGGAAGGGGCGACACCAGCTTCGATCCAGGCGCTTGCCGCAGAGGTTGAACGCTCCCGCACCAGTCTGACCATGGCGGAAACGGCACTGGCCAACACCGCGATTAAAGCGCCGATTGACGGGGAGGTCGTCAACCGGACGGTCGATCCGGGAGAAATGGCCCAGCCGGGAGTAGCGCTGATGACAGTGGTGAGCATGAACAAGGTAAAAGTGGAGGCAAGTGTTCCCCAGGAGCAGATCAACCAAGTCAAAAAGGGTTCCCAAGTAAGCGTGAAGGTGGACGGGATGCCTGACAAGACGTTCCAGGGAACCGTCGATTTTATCAGCCCGGTCTCCGACCAGAACAGCAGCACTTTTCCGGTTAAGGTGGTCGTAGACAACCCGGATGGTTTGCTCAAGGCGGGGATGGTGGCGCAAGTTTACTTCACCGATAAACCGGATGAGCAGCGCATCGAATTGCCTGCTTCGGCGCTGCTCGCCAAAGATGGGAAAACCTACGTCTTCAAGGTGGACGCCGGTGTTGTGCACCAGGCAGAAGTGTCTACCGAACCGAAAAATGCGGATTGGGTATACGTAAAAAGCGGAGTACAGAATGGCGAACAAATCGTACTCAACCCTGGCGACCAGTTGACTGACGGCAGCAGCGTTCGGGTTGAGTAGGAGGCGATCGCGTGTCTCAAGCGAAAGAAAACAGCAGTCAGGTAGGTTCGGAACAGTGGTTAGCGCTTGCGGCAATCATCATTGGTACGTTTGTCGCCGTTCTTAACAGCAGTTTGCTCAACGTCGCCCTGCCCAAACTGGTCACGGTGTTCGGCTCGACCACGGATACCATGCAGTGGGTCTTGACCGGATACATGCTGGCTTCGGCCGTGGTCATTCCCCTGAGCGGTTACTTGGGCGACAAGTTTGGATACAAGAAGATTTTGCTGTTGTCCATCACCGGGTTTACGGCAGGCTGCTTCTTGTGCGGACTTGCCTGGAGCGATACCAGCATGATCGCCTTCCGGATTCTCACAGGACTTGCCGGCGGGCTGATCATGCCAGTGGGGATGTCGATCATTTACATGATTATTCCCCGCGACAAGATCGGGATGGCGCTGGGGCTGTGGGGGATATCCTCCATGTCCGCGCCTGCCATCGGGCCTACCCTCAGCGGTTACCTCGTCCAGTACTTCAGTTGGCGCCTGCTCTTCTTTTTAAGCGTGCCGCTGGGGATCCTGGCGATCGTGATGACCTCGATCCTGCTCAAGGAGACGCCGAAAAAGCCAAATGCGTTCTTTGACAAAATGGGTACCGTGTTGTCAATGACCGCCTTTGGAACGATTCTGTTGGCGCTGAGCAAGGGCCAGTCAGAGGGATGGACCTCTCTTTATATCGTCAGCTTGCTGTTTACCGGGTTTTTCAGTCTGATTTTGTTCATCTGGGTAGAACTCGGCCAGGAACAGCCGCTGATGGATTTGCGCTTGTTCAAGATTCCCGAATTCAGCCTGAGCGTCATCACCTCGGGCCTGGTCACGATGGGGATGTTCGGCGGGATCTTCCTGATGCCGATCTATTTGCAAAACATCCTGGGGATGTCCGCGATCCAGACAGGTCTTCTGCTGATGCCGCAGTCGATTGCGATGGCGTTGATGATGCCGTTGAGCGGACGGCTGTTTGACAAGGTGGGCGTGGTTCCGTTGGGTGTTGTGGGACTGGCGATTGTCGGGATTACCACGTATGACCTGCACCTTCTGGAAGTCAACACGCCAACCCACTGGTTGAACATCCTGGTGACGATTCGCGGAATCGGGATCGGGCTGTGTATGATGCCGCTGTCTACCGTCGGGATGAACGCGGTGCCGAAGCACCTCGTCGGGAGGGCATCTCCGCTGTCCAATGTAATCCGGCAGGTGCTGGGCTCGCTGTCAATCGCCATCCTGACGGCGATCATGACGACCCGTGCGACCTGGCACGGAGCCGTGATCGCAGAAGGCGTCTCGGTGACGAACGATACCGCTAATCAAACGCTGCAAATGCTCTCGGCGACGCTGGCCCAAGGCGGGCTTGACGCGGCTTCGGCGCAGGCTGCCGCGATGTCAACGCTGGGAGGCGTGATCCAGCAGGAGGCGATGGTCAGGGCAATTGGCGATGCCTTCTTCATTTCGGCGATGCCGGTGTTCGCCTGCATACCGCTTGTGTTCTTCTATTTACGAAAAAAGAAGGCACCCTCTGCACCGGCTCCCGCGCCGGCGCCGGCACCCGTAGCGGGGCAAAAAGCGCTTGAACCGGCTCCGGGCAACTGAGAGCAGAATAGACCGCAAGCAAGGAAAAACGGGCTGACCTTCCATCCAATGGGGACGAGGTCAGCCCGTTTGATTTTAACCGTGTTCCAGCGGCGCAAGTGACTGCTCTTATTGTCCGTAAAAGTGTTGGGCCATACAGGGGGAGATTGGTATGGAGTCACCTGGTTTTGACCAAAAAGACGTCGGACGGTGCTGGCGATGGTACAGCCGCGGCGGCAGGCAAATCGGCCTGCCTGCGGAACGGTAAACCAGCCTTCCATGACTGTTCTCCTACTCATATTCTGTTATACGGTCGTATACAAAAAAGCGATCGGCCGGCGAGCTGCAGGGGCGAAAACGTTATATAAAATCACCCCTGGCCAACTCTTTCCGGATCTCCACCAATATATAAAAATCACCGGCACCGCGATCTCGCGGAGCTGCTTCAGGATGATGTATACATTACATTTTAAAGCTGATTAATTCGCGTGTCTTAATAATCAATGTAGCCCTTCCCGCTACTCGGAAGGGCCACCAAGTTTTTGTTATCCGTTTGAAATTGGTTCAAAAGACCTCTAGCCGAAATACTGGCCGAATTGAAACTAAGCGCCTAAAAACGACTGCCTAACTACAACGCTACCCGTCTGCCCATTTGGGGGATTGGAGTAGTTAATTTGCAAGACTCAAGTTCTTAACTAACTCTACCATTTGCATCACAGTAAAATTCAACAGTGATATTATGCGAAGTAGTAATACTATTTAAAGTCAATCTACCTCCTACTGTAATTTCATAAGTTTGTCTGCCATCAATTAACCTTGGAGTATAACCTGTTTGATTCCATGTTCCTTTGTCAGATGAAGAAGTAATTGAGTTGATTCCAGCAAAAAATTGTCGATTACTTTGAGAATCATATTGAGTTTCAAAAGAACCTTTAATAGTAATACCTACTGATGTCCCTTTAGAATCTACAGTTACTTGCTTTGAAGCTGATGCTGTACTCAAAGGTGTAATGTCACTGTTAGATTTCCATTCATGAACAAGTTCTGCATTAGCTCTTCCGATTGCATATTTTTTAAATTCTGATGGTTCAATATAATCTTCTGATTTAAAGTCTTCAAAAGGTACAAGTTCCAATGTAAATCTTGGATTTTCTGAATTGATTGCTTCTACAATTTCCTGATACTGCTTATAATATTCTCTTTTTTGTTGCTCTGATAAATCTCCAAGGCTATTCGTTTCTGCAAATGCCAACAAACCACCAAATAGAGTTGATACTAACAAAAAGACGGAACAGAAAATAAGTATTTTCTTCATATTTCATCCTCCTCCCTTTTATGGGATAATATAACATGGATAATACTGGGTCTACAGTTTTTGCGAAATGTTCACATATTTTCTAAATTTACAATAAAATTCGACATATCTGGTTTTTTTCTTTCCGGGGGCACCGCCAACTAAATACGAAAAATGTACGTTAAGGGGTAGAGACAACATTTTGACGGTTTTATACGCTAAGCCTATACCAGCGTCCAGCGTCCGTTACACCAGGGGCAAACTTATGTAAATTTATGGTAATAATTTGCGGGCTGTAACAGCTACGCTGGTTTTCTTAACGTGGTAAATTCGCGTTTTGCTGGCGGTACATGATAATTACATGACCGCTTAAAGTAGTCCCCTCCGTAAATAAAGACGAACCATACTAAATATTCGTTACAACATTTCCTAATTTTTTTAACATTATCCCAATTCGGCAGAAAGAATTTGATTAAGTGAAATCTTAAGAATTCGCGAGCTTCGGAAACTGCGGAACTAAACGCAGGATCAGCTTGCAGAAGCCATCGTCTCGACCGGCTCTTACGTCGGACGCCTCGAACGCGGCGAGCGTAACGTTACATTGCAAACACTTGAAATAGCAGCCGAAGCGCTTCAAGTAAGCGTTTTTGATTTTTTCGACTGTGAACAAAAAGAGGTGCTTCGAAACAAGCTGATATGGGAAGCTGTCACCCTCTTGCTGGAGCAAAGCGAAAGCCGCCAGCAGAAGGCGCTGAACATCTTGAAAGAAGTATTCAAGCCATAATAATCGCTTACAGCCTACCGTCGTACGATCGGCCGGCGAGCTGTAGGGCAAAAACTGAATACAAAAACGCCCCTGGCCAGCTCATTCCGGATATTTATTTGATACAACAAAGAACCGGCAGCGCCCGGATCGCGCCCAGCTCCTCCAGGTTGGTGTATACTTTTGACAACTACAAGCCGGAACCATAAACTAATAAATTTCAAAGGAAATCGTATGCCTTGGCAAGAGCTTTCGCAAGGCGAGAATTGAAGCAAAACGGAGCTAGAACGAGATCAATTTTTCACTCCAAATTGCTGGTTTGTCCACTTGGAAAGGACAATTACACCTCAACGTTTAGACCATAGTCGCTTATAACGGCATAAAACGCCCGAATATAGACTTCCGGGCGTTTCTTTCATAATGTGTATTATAGGGACACATATTTAAGTTCAACTTCTATTGAACCACCG
Source organism: Brevibacillus massiliensis (assembly GCF_000311785.1). Taxonomy (GTDB): domain Bacteria; phylum Bacillota; class Bacilli; order Brevibacillales; family Brevibacillaceae; genus Brevibacillus_C; species Brevibacillus_C massiliensis. The sequence continues at coordinate 48,599 of NZ_HE978544.1, read as the reverse complement.
GCTTAGCCGGTGGTTATAACTGTCAAGCTCACTTTTGTTCCTGCTGGCGAAGTTCGATGCGGCGAATTTTGCCGGAGGTGGTTTTCGGCAGGTCGCTCACGAACTCGATCTTGCGCGGATACTTGTACGGCGCGGTAAGCTGTTTGGTGTGTTCCTGCAGCTCGACGACCAACTGCTCGGATGGCTCGCAGCCCTTTTTCAAAACGACAAACGCTTTGACGATGTGGCCCCGGTCCGGGTCGGGACTGGCCACCACGGCGCATTCGGCAACAGACGGGTGCTTCACCAGGGCGTCTTCCACCTCGAACGGACCGATCGTGTAGCCGGCGGAGATGATGATGTCGTCGGAACGCCCTTCAAACCAGATGTAGCCGTCTTCATCCATCCGCCCCTGGTCGCCGGTCACATACCAGTTTCCGCGAAATGCGCGGGCCGTCCGCTCAGGGTCGTTCAGATATCCTTTAAACAGGGCGACCATGCCCTTGTCGATGGCGATATCTCCTACCTGTCCGATGGGAAGCTCTGTCCCCTGCTCGTCGATAATGGCTGCCTTCACCAGCGGGGATGGTCGACCCATGGAGCCGGGGCGCGGTTCCATGCCGACAAACGTGCCGATCATGAGGGTGTTTTCCGTCTGGCCGTAACCGTCGCGGACGGTGATGCCAAATACCCGTCTGAAGGTATCGATGACTTCCCGGTTGAGCGGCTCTCCGGCAGAGCAGGCCGAGCGGAGCGCAGGCAGCTTGTGAGACTCGATGTCGGTTACTTTTGCCATAAGCCGGTACTCTGTCGGCGTGGCACAGAGGACGGAGATGGGATGGCTCTCCAGCAATTCGAAGTACTTTTCAGGGACAAATCTGCCCTTGTAAACAAATGCCGTAGCTCCTCTTCCCAGCACCGAGACAAACGGGCTCCACACCCACTTGGCCCATCCCGGCCCCGCAGTCGCCCAGACGAGGTCGTCTTCGCGGACGTCGAGCCATTGCGTTGTTGCTACGGCGATGTGGGCATACGGCCAGCCGTGGACGTGCATGACACCTTTTGGTCCGCCGGTGGTGCCTGAGGTGTAGGACAGAAGTGCCAATTCATCTGAGCGTGTTTTGGCTGCGGGGGCTTCATCGGATACATCGGTCAGCAGCTCATCAAATGCCAGCCAGCCCGGCTTTTGCTCGCCGATCAGGACGTAATGCTGAATAGATGGACACAGCGGGCGAATCTTGTCTACTTCCTGGGAAATACCCGCAAAAGCGATCACTGCCTTCGCACCGGAGTGGTTGGCTCGATACTCGATGTCCTTGCTCCGCAGCATTTCCGAGCCCGGCATGACGACAGCGCCCAGTTTGATCAGCCCGAGATAAATGCCGTAAGATTCGAGCCCGCGCGGTACCAGGACGATCACTTTGTCTCCGCGTTCGATGCCCAAAATAGCGCAGACATTGACGACCCGGTTGGCGTAGCAAACCAGTTCCCGGTAGGTCAGGGAAGCGGACTCTCCCGACTCGTTCACGATTACCAGTGCTTGTTTGTCCGGATTTTCGGCGGCGTAATTGTCTACCTGTTCAGCGAAGTTGTAATATTCAGGTATCTCCAAGGAAAATGGTGTTGCCGATGACATAAAACCCAACCTCCCGTTGCTAAAGAATTAGGTTGAAAGTATGTGAACGTGAACTCCTATTCTTATTCGTTACGGCATCAGATCATTCCTGTCCGCTCCCTGAAGTTCACCGGCAAAAATCTTCCTTGGAGGCAGCTGAATATATTTCGAACGCAAGATGATTTAGCCCTGCCTTGCCTTTTGCGCTGTTCATAATGTAGGAGTATAGGGTTTCCGTCTTATCAGCTTCAGTTGCATGCAGGACCACAGCGGAGGGAAGTGATCACAAGACGGGAAAGCAGAGGCTGATCCTGGTTTCGCGTTCGCCCGTACCTTCATTATTTCGAAATTTCGCAAGGAAATATTGTAGCCAGGCTGAATATATTCGAAAATCTCTTTGAGTCTATCTGATATGTGAACATGGATGACTTTTCGGCGATATTTGATGACCAGAACGAGGTGATAATAGAGGAGGAATACTGAATGGTTGTTATTATTCAGTTTCATTACCATCACTTTTTTTCCTATGTCTACTACTGAATATTTTACCATAAAATATTCCACCATTCATCCCCCACCTAAGAGGTGGGAGACTTCTGGCGGAGCAGGTTAAAGGGTTGAGAAGCTGTCTTCTCAACCCTTTTTTCCGTATGACAGCCGGGGGTTAGTCTTGTGCCGAAGTTCCGTCAGAGTCGTCGGTACCGGCAGAGGCATTCTGTTCCGGAGCGATCGGAGCTGCTGCGGCGCCGGATTGTCCCGATTCTGCTGTTGGCGGTGCGGCCATGTCAGTCTGATGATCGTCAATGATGATGATCTGCCCCGCTTGCTGCCAGTCGACGTCTGCGCCCAGCTGTTCACAGATGAAGCGAAGCGGCAAATAGAGCAGGCCGTTTTTGATCGTCGGCGCAGTCTCCAGCGCTACCGTCTCTCCGTCCGCTGCGGCCTCTTTCTTGTCAAGGTACAGGGTGATCGCCTTGTCGTCGCGGGTAATGGTGACCAAACCGGTGACATCCCGGTTTACCTCTGCTTTTAATGCCGTTGTGATCGTCTGCTCTGTCACCAGCGTTCTGCCATCCTGGATATACGGGGGCTGGTCCATTTGCTGTTCGTGACCGTTTACGAACGCCTTTACGCCTGGAACATTGGCCTGGGTGTACAGGTCGCCCAATCTAGTAAAATTCTCATGTTCCCCGGGCTGGTAGGTTCGCTCGAGCAGTTCTTTTTGAACTTCAATCGCTTGGGGAAGATCGGACGCATCGGTGAGGTCGGTGACCAATTGGCCATAGGCGGCTTCCACCTCGTCTGTCACTTCCGGCGCGTTTTTTAGCTGTTCACGGAGCTCGGACAGTTGTTCCGCCGTTTTTCCGGAGTCCTCGTCACCCTGGTCGTCAGCGGGCTGATCTGCCGCGTCCGGGGCGGTATTCTCCTCGGCCGGGGCATGGGTCTTTGGAGAAGATTCGTCATTCATATCGGATGTCGGATCAGAAGCTGGGTCGGATGTCGTATCGGATGTTGGATCAGATGTCGGATCGTCAATTGTCTCTGTTGTGCCGTTGGAGTAACTGTCGCCTTGCCCGCCGCCGTCTAACGACGTATTTCCGTCAACGCTGACATTGGTTTCGGCAAATGCTGAGGGAACCGCTGAGAAAATCAGTGCTGCCGCAAGTGATACCGGTAAGATCCTCTTCATTCATGTTCCTCCTTCTCGTAAATGGTGTCTTTCAAAGACACCGCCATTGTACCAATGTTTCTAGTTGACGCAAATGATAGAATAGAACGAAAAAATCCTGAAGCTTTTGTCATTTCATCCGCTGCAAATTAGGCAGGTTGCAGCATCTGTTCCTGAGATAGGAGGCAGATCATTAGGGCGATTTTCGTGATTTCTTTTTTTTCGCAACAATTGTACAGCTGCATTCGTTAATAAGTGTAACTTCTTGTTTTTCACGTGTTATCCTCTTCCATTGCGGCCACTCAGGTACTGAGTGGTCCTTTTTTTGCTGCAGGGCCGCTCCGGCACGGTGGACGCCAAAACACTTTGCCGTTTACCGTCGGCAGCCGTGCGGTTATTTTCAGGGCACTGGCGAAATAGGGAAAATTGAGATACGCTGATAGTGAGAAATTGCCAGCACATGAGGAGGAAACAGTGATGGAGGAGCTATTTCACACCCGGTTCTGTGATCTCTTTTCGATCAGATTGCCGTTGGTGCAAGCGGGAATGGCGGGGAATATCACTTCGCCGCAAATGGTGGCCGCGGTATCGGAAGCCGGCGGGCTGGGAACGCTCGGCGGAGCCTATATGAAGCCGGATGCGCTGCGTCAGGCTATTCGCCAGGTGAAGGAACTGACCAAAAAGCCGTTTAGCGTCAACCTGCTCATCTCCGATGAACCGCCGCAGGCGGCAGTCAGCCCGGAGCTCACGGACTGGATCAACCAGATGCGCGCAGAGGTAGGCTTGGACGCCTGGTCGGGGGAGGTGCCGGACTACGTTAACGATCTGGACGAGTGTTTTTCGGTGATCCTCGACGAAAAAGTGCCGGTGTTCAGCGTGGCCTTCCAATTGCCTGGGCGATACGGCCAAGCGGCCAAGCAGGCTGGCATGAAGCTGATCGGTATGGCTACGACGGTGGCCGAAGCGCTCGCACTGCAGGCCGAAGGGGTGGACGCGGTCGTCGCCCAGGGTGGAGAAGCGGGAGGACACCGCGGGACTTTTTCCGTCGGCCCGAGCGGAAATGGCGAAACAGTCGGGATGATGGCGCTGCTGCCGTTGATGGCAGACGCTTTGCCTGATACCCCGGTCATCGCGGCCGGCGGCATCATGGATGGGCGCGGAGTGGTTGCGGCCTTGGCGCTGGGAGCGGACGCAGTGCAGCTGGGTACGCGGTTTTTGGCCTGTGAGGAAAGCCTTGCTCACCGGGCCTACAAGGAAAAACTGGCCCAGGCGAAAGAGACCGAGCCGCAGATCACACGGGCTTTTTCCGGCCGGCCGGCGCGGGGGCTGTCGAATCGGCTGATGGAGACCTTTGCCCGGCAGCAGCTGACGTCTCTGCCCTATCCGCTGCAAAATAGCTTGACCCGCGAGATCCGCAACGCGGCGGCGAAGAATAACCAAGCCGAGTACATGTCGCTTTGGGCCGGGCAAGGAGTCCCTCAGCTGGCGAAAAAAGGAAGCGAAACAGCCGGGGAAATCGTCGAGAGCCTGTTTGCGGAAGCCCGGCAGGTATTGAACCGGATAGGCAGGCTCGGGTAGCGGGGTGAATCCATATCGATTTGCGTATCCTTCAGACGTTCGTCGTGGCCGCGAAGTTTGAGAACTTCCGGCAGACAGCAGAAGCGCTGTTTATCGCTCAACCGACGGTCACCCAGCATATTCGCCTGCTGGAGAAAGAACTGGGGATTGAGTTGTTTGACCGGGTGGGGAAATTCGTCAAGCTCACTCCCGCCGGAAAGCGGTTCCTGCCCCATGCCACCGCCCTGCTGGCAGGTTGGCAGGCAGGGATGGAGGATCTGCTGGCGTGGCAGCAGGGTTACAGCGAAAATCTGCACATCGCCGTCTCCCCGGTGATCGCCCGCAGTTCCCTCCCCGGCTTGATTCGCCACTACACCAAACGGTATCCCGAGGTAGATATATCGATTCGAATTGCCGATTCCCTCGAGATCGGCAGGTTGGTGCAAAGCGGGCAGGTCGATCTCGGCCTGTCCCGGATGGTGCCGGGAGAGTTCCAATTGGACGCACACTTGATCCAGACGGATCCGGTCGTGTTTGCCGTTCCGCTGAACGGGGGAGATATCGAGGCGCCCCTGCCCGACTGGGAGCAGGAACTGACGGGAAATCTGCTGCTGACGCACAACCATCCGGGCTATTGGGATGACCTTCTGCTGGCGCTGCGGCAGCGGGGGCTGTCCTTTCGAACCATGACGGTAACCCATGTGGATATTACCAAACGGTTTATTGAAGAAGGGTTGGGGGTCTCTTTTCTGCCCAGGTCGGCCATTGGCCGGGAGTTGTTTGAAAATCGCTTTATCGAGCTGGAGACGCCAGGGCTTGTCCTGCCCCAGGCCGCTTCGTATTTAGTCGTTTCCAAAACCGGCTGTTCGCAAACGGCCAAACAGATGATTGAAATTCTCGCCTCCCTGTACCCGCCGCTGCCGCTGATCCGGTCGATGTAGCCGACCGTGATTGATTACAAATCGTAATTGATCATGTCGTTTTATTCTATTTCCCCTGTTGATTTTCTCTTGATATATTGAAAGAAAAAAGGGGTGGAATGGTATGGCGGAACATATTGTAGCCATAGGCTTGGAGGGTATCGTTGTCGCGGAAACCGACCTGAGTTTGGTCGACGGAATAAACGGTCTTTTAGTCTATCGCAATCACTGGGCGCGCGATCTCGCTGTGAACAACACGTTCGAGGAAGTGGCGCACCTGTTGTGGTACGGACATCTGCCGAGTGAGCAGGAGACAGCCAATCTGCAGGCAGCCCTGGCGGCCAATCGCCAGCTTCCCGAGCATGTAAAGGCGGCCATTGACCTGATTCCCGCCGACGTAGACATGATGAGCGTGCTGCGGTCTGCAGTATCGCTGCTCGGTGAACCGTCTCACAGCTGGCCCCCGACCCTGGAGCAGGTCATTTCGCTGACCGCGAAGCTGCCGACGATTGTCGCCTACCGCCAGGCTCGTCTGGAAGGGCGGGAGATGCCGGAACCGCGAAAAGACCTCGGACATACGGCCAATTACCTGTATATGCTGCAGGGCAAGGAACCCAGCAGCGCCCATGTACGGGCATTGGATGCCTATTTGATCCTGACCCAGGAGCACGGCATGAACGCGTCTACATTTGCCGCCAGGGTAGTCGCCTCCACACGTTCGGACCTGATTTCATCCATCACGGCGGCCATCGGTGCTCTGAAGGGACCGCTCCACGGCGGTGCCCCGTCGGAGGTCACCGAGATGATGGAGCAAATCGGCAGCAAGGAAAACGCCGAGCCGTGGCTGCGGAGGGCTTTGGAGGCCGGAGAGCGTCTGATGGGCTTCGGCCACCGCGTCTACAAGACCACCGATCCGCGGGCGACCGCCCTTCGCACGGTAGCTTCCGCTCTGGCGGGAGATGACCCGTGGTTTGATCTGGCGGTTCATGTGGAGAAAGTAGGCTTGCAACTGCTGGAAGAGTACAAACCGGGACGCAAGCTCAACACCAATGTCGAATTCTACGCCGCGGCGGTGATGCGGGCAGTCGGTTTGGCAGATACGCTGTTTACCCCGACATTTGCCGTCAGCCGGGTCGTCGGCTGGTCGGCCCACGTCCTGGAGCAGGCGGCGAACAACCGGATTATTCGGCCGCAATCGGCATACACAGGCAAAATTCCGGATTAATCCCAAGGGCGGGCAGCAGGCGGACGCCCGCTTGATTGAAACGGCAGACACAGATACGGAAGCATCGCGCTTCCGCATTTGTGTCTGCTTTCGTGTTATGCTGCGCCATCATGCTCCCTTAATCGACATGCTGCATACGGATACCTGTCATGAATGGATGATGAACGATAGATGATAGAGACTGCAATCAGGCAAGTACAGCTCGAAGCTGCCCAAAACAGGCAGCCTTTATCCCCTCCTTGCGAGGGAAGAATCACCCGTTTGGGGTATAGACCCTTTGTCGTTCTCTGGTATGATGAAATGGTAGATTTTCTTCAATCCAATCTAGCGCAAATTACCTGAAAAACCGCTGGAATTGATGCTACACCGCGGTAATGCCGCGGTGTCAAACGTCCCCATCAAATTCGAGCTTCCCGACGATGCCAAGGGAGCCGGAGAGGTCCGACTGGAAATCACCGGACCAGGGACAGGCGGCGGCAGCGCAACATAAGTATTCTCTTCGGCTGACGGGTCGCTGGAGCGCACCGGCAGCCATTCCCTGGCACAGTTCCATACCCGCCAATACTCGGTCGTCACCAACGGTACGTACAAGGCAACCGTGTACGCAGGCAATTCGCCTGTCTGTGCCAGGGAATTTGTCGTACTTGAGCAGGGCAATCGATCCAATTCGCCTAATGGCAATAAAGGAAAGACCGGCAAGTGATGCAAACAGCCCGCACATCGCTTTGACATGTGCGGGCTTATTTGCATTTTTTGGATAGATGCTTAACCGGCGACTGCCGTCTTCAATGCCTGATCCAGATCAGCCAGGATGTCCTCAATCGCCTCTGTGCCGATCGACAGGCGGATCATCTCGGGCAATACCCCGGATTGGCGCTGTTCTTCTTCCGTGAGCTGTTGATGGGTGGTGCTGGCCGGATGGATGATCAGCGACTTGGAGTCACCGACGTTGGCCAGGTGGGAGAACAGCTTGACAGATTCGATCAGCTTGCTGCCCTGTGCAACTCCGCCTTTAATCCCGAACGTCAGGATGGCTCCTTGTCCTTTCGGCAGGTATTTCTTCGCCAGTTGGTGCTGTGAGTCTGTCTCCAGACCAGGATAATTCACCCAGCTGACCAGCGGGTGATCGGCGAGGAACCGGGCTGCCGCCAGTGCGTTTTGGCTGTGCCGCTCCATCCGCAGGTGCAGGGTTTCCAGACCTTGCAGGAACAGGAAGGAGTTGAACGGCGAAAGCGCAGCGCCAATATCGCGCAGCAGTTGGACGCGGGCTTTGATGATGTAGGCCAGATTGCCGACTGCTTCTGTATAGACGATGCCGTGGTAGCTCGGGTCAGGAGTGGTCAAGCCGGGAAACTTGCCGTTGTTCCAATCAAACTTGCCGGAGTCGACGATGATCCCGCCGATGGAAGTGCCGTGTCCGCCGATAAATTTGGTCGTGGAATGGACGACGATGTCAGCCCCGTGCTCAAATGGCCGGCAGAGAATCGGTGAAGCAAACGTGTTGTCCACGATCAGTGGGATCCCGTGCTCGTGGGCAATCCGGGCGATGGCTTCCAGGTCAGCGACGTCGATGCGGGGGTTGCCGATGGTTTCGCAGAATAGGGCTTTGGTCTTCTCGTTGATTTTGGCCCGGAAGTTCTCAGGGTTGGATTGATCGACAAAGTGGAATTTGACTCCCATCCTCGGCAGCGTGTGGGCAAACAAGTTGTAGGTTCCGCCGTATAAGCTGCTGGACGAAACGATCTCGTCGCCAGCTCCGGCGATGTTGAGGATGGCAAACGTGATGGCAGCCTGTCCGGAAGCCGTTGCCAGAGCTCCCACGCCCCCTTCGAGCAGGGCGACACGCTTCTCGAACACGTCTTGTGTCGGATTCATGATGCGGGTATAGATGTTGCCAAACTCCTTTAAGGCGAACAGGTTGGCGGCGTGTTCTGCATCACGAAATACGTACGATGAGGTCTGATAAATGGGAACAGCCAGCGAACCGGTAGTAGGATCGGCCTCTTGTCCGCCGTGCAGGGCGATGGTTTCTAATTTCCACTGTTGATCTGCCATTTTGCATCTCTCCTGTTTTCTACGTTTTTTGGGGAATAAGAAAAGCCTTCTTCTGAGTGGAAGAAGGCTCGTTACACGATTGTGTCACCGGTTTCATCTCTCAGAATCTGTAGATTCTGCAGGAATTAGCACCTTGCACATTGCCTGTGCCGGTTGCCGGGTTTCATCGGGCCAGTCCCTCCACCTCTCTTGATGAGATATGTAGTTGTTTCTCGTATTGTAAAAGATAGCAGAGATAATTGTCAACCAGTTTTGAAAACTTTTTCGCCGACTAACAGTGTTACAAATTCGTAAATAATTCGCCGTCCGTTATTCACAATCTTTTCCTTTCGCCGCCGCAATTTAGCGTAAAGTAATGGTGAGGGCAACAATCATCTGCCTGTGGAAGGGAGAGACAGATATGGAACTGGATAATACCATGCTTGCCCGCATCCTGACGTCGCTAACACTGGGCTTTCACATCATCTTTGCTGCTTTGGGGGTGGGCATTCCCGTCGCAGTCTCGATTGCGGAATGGATTGGCATCCGCAAGAAAAATCCGCTCTACCTGGTCATGGCAAAGCGGTGGCTGAAAGGCTTCACCGTCACTGTGGCGGTAGGAGTCGTGACAGGTACCTGCATCGGGTTGCAGCTTAGCTTGTTGTGGCCAAGTTTTATGAAGATAGCTGGTGAGGCGATATCCCTGCCGTTGTTTTTAGAGACATTTGCCTTCTTTTTTGAAGCGATTTTCTTAGGGATTTATCTGTACACCTGGGATCGGTTTAAGAACCCGTACGTTCACTGGCTCTTCTCCATCCCGGTGATCATCGGTTCCACGGCGTCCGCTTTTTTCATCATGACGGTAAACGCCTTTATGAATGCGCCGCAGGGCTTTACGCTTGCTGACGGCAAGATCGTCGACATCCAGCCGCTCGTCGCGATGTTTAACCCGGCGACGCCTTCGAAAGCGGGGCACATGATTCTGTCCGCCTACGCCGCTTCCGCCTTTGCCTTGGCAGCCATTGCCGCATACCAGTTTATCAAGGGGAGAAATCACGAATATTATCGCAAGTCGCTTCATTTTACGGTAGTGCTGGCCTTGATCTTCTCCGTTGGAACAGCGGTCTGGGGAGATATCGCCGGGAAGTTCCTGGCCAAATACCAACCGGAAAAACTGGCGGCAGCCGAATGGCACTTTGAAACCAAGCCGAACGCCGAACTGATTTTTGGCGGCATGCTGGATAAAGAAACGAATGAAGTGAAGTATGGGATCAAACTTCCTTACGTGCTGAGCATTCTGGCGACAGGCAAGCCGACGGGGGAAGTGAAGGGGCTGAATGAGATTCCCGAGGAGCTAAGGCCCCCGTTGTTTATTCACTATCTGTTCGACGGAATGGTGGCGATTGGCGGTTACTTGGTCATTGTACCTCTGCTGTACGTCCTTCTGCGCTGGAGAAAGAAGCGCAGCGCCACTTCCCGTCCCATGTTGTGGGCGATTCTGCTGGGCGCGCTGCTCTCTTTTCTGGCGATTGAGCTCGGCTGGATCTTTTCCGAAATCGGCCGGCAGCCGTGGATCCTGTACGGCTATATGAAGACACAGCACGCCGCTACGACTGCGGACAACGTCGGCGAGATGCTGATCCTGTTCGGATGCTTGTACCTCTTCCTAGGGATCGTCTGTACATTGGTACTGCGGAGAATGTTTAAAAAGAATCCGGTCGAAAACGACTTGGCCAAAGCACAAGACATTCATTGAAAGGAGGAGAAGTAACATGCTGGAAATGCTGGGAATTATCGTGCTGTGGACCTTTTTGTACGGCTACATCATCGTCGCATCCATCGATTTTGGCGCAGGCTTCTTCTCCTTTTACAGCAAAATGCGCCGGCAGGATCACCTCATCAATGGAGTCATCGATCGCTATCTCTCGCCGGTATGGGAAGTGACCAACGTCTTTTTGATCTTTTTCGTGGTCGGCTTGATCGGCTTTTTCCCTGATACCGCCTACTACTATGGTACGGCTCTTTTGGTGCCGGGGAGCATCGCGCTCGTCCTGATCTCGCTGCGCGGTTCGTTTTACGCTTTTGCCCACTACGGAGCGCGGGAGAACACGACGTACCAGTTTGTCTACGGCGTGACCGGGCTGTTGATTCCCGCTTCGCTGGCGACGATATTGACGATCTCCGAGGGCGGCTTTATCTCGGTCGAGGGTGAGCGCATCACCCTGCTGATGGATAAACTGCTGACCAGTCCCTATTCCTGGGCGGTCGTGATCCTGGCGCTGGTCAGCGTGTTGTTTATCAGCGCCAGCTTCCTGACCTACTATGCCGACAAGGCCAAGGATGCCGCCGCGGCGAAGCTTCTCAGGTCGTTTGCGATCGGCTGGAGCTTGCCGACCATTTTTGCCAGCTTTCTCGTCTTTTTCTCGATCAGAACGCACAATCCGGAGCACTTCGACAACATGCTGGATATGAGTTGGCTGTTTTTGCTGTCGCTCGGTTGCTTTCTGATCGCTCTGGCGTTGCTGCTCAAAAAGCGGAATTACGGATGGGCGTTTGTGTTTGTCATGCTGCAGTTCGCCTTCGCCTTCTTCGGCTACGGCGCTTCCCATCTGCCCTACCTGTTGTACCCGTACATTACGATCTCGGACAGCGTCACCAGTCCGCAGATGGGGGTGGCGCTGGTGATCGGGTTTATCGCCGGCCTGTGTCTGCTGGTTCCGTCCTTGATTCTGCTGATGCGCCTGTTCCTGTTTGACACCAAGTACGTGCAGGGAAAATAACGGCTCATTGGCGCGCGGCTGAAGGTTTGTGTTAAGATGAATTCATGGAAAAATGACAGCTACGCAGTGTACAGGAGGGCGAAAACGGTGGAAACCGAGGTTAAAGAGATTCTCCCCGAGGAATTAATCAAACGGATCGAGCGGGGAGATAAAATTCAGATCGTCGACGTGCGCGAGCAGCACGAATGGGATGACGGTCACATTCCCCAAGCGATTCACATACCGCTCGGGACCCTTCCCGAAAAACTGCCGGCGCTTGATAAGGAGACGCCGATCGTGATGGTCTGCCGCAGCGGCGCACGCAGCTGGCGGGCGACGGAATTCGCGCAGTATTACGGCTACAAGGTGGAGAACATGGCTGGCGGCATGCTGGCGTGGCCGGGTGAAGTTACCTCATAACGGGAAAAACAGCGAGGCGCAAAAATGCCTCAAGCTGTTTTTTTGTTCTTGTGAGCTTGTGATTCAGTGAAAGCGGCCAAACGGATATCTGCGGATATCTCTGTTTGATTGGCGACCCTTTCCGTGGGATCGAATAGTTTGAGGTAGATACCATTTTCGGAAGCGGGTGATCAAGATGGGGAAAATGCTTGGGATTATGACGCATCGCATAACGGAGCCGAAGCGGTTTGGACCATTCTTTCACGTAGCGGCAGAGGAAGGGTTTGCAGGGGTTATTGTCTTTACGCCACATGACGCAGATCTGCGGAAGGAAACGATAGCGGGCTGGATATGTGAGAAGGGCCGCTGGATGAGGAAACATGTGCCGTTTCCGCTCATTTCCTATGATGTCGGATACTATCGCAAGCCGAAGACGATTCAAAAAGTAAAAGCCTTGAAAAGTCAAGAAAAGATGCCGTTTCTTGGATATGGACTGGGCAGCAAGTGGAGCATTCACAAGGCGTTGTTCAGCATTCCCGCATTGCAGCCCCATCTGCCTGAGACTGTGCGATACCGTGAAAAAGCTGATGTGCTCGATATGCTCAAAAAGCACAAAATGGTCATGCTGAAGCCAATCAATGGGTTAGGTGGAAAAGGAATCTATCGGTTGAGCAGCGGGGGAGAAGGCTACCTTTTAGAGGGGGGCGGGGAGCCGATGCGCCACTGCACCCGACGAACGATCGGAAAGGCTCTCAATGCCATTTGCCGCAAAGGAAAGTACATTGTTCAACAGTGGCTAGACATTCGCAGCCAGGAAGGGCGTGTCTATGATATTCGTTCGTTGATGCAGAAAGACCGACAGGGAGAGTGGCAGCTTATGGGATTCTGCGTACGAGAAGGAGGTGCGGGAAAATTTACATCTAATCTTTCCGGCGGGGGAAGCGCTCGTCAGGTGTTTCCCTATTTGGAGAAAAACTTTGGCCCTGAGCGAGCCGAGGCGATAGAACAAAAGCTGCGGGAGATTTCCGGCCGGATCTGTGCAGGTTTGGAGGAGGTAAAGTGTAAAAGACTAGTGGAGCTCGGTTTGGACCTGGGAGTAGACCAGAACGGGCACATTTGGATCATCGAGGTAAATATCAAGCCGGGAAAGACCCAGGGCAGGGATATCTATCAGCTAAAGACGGCAGAAGACAGGGTCCGGCTTCCGATTCAATTTGCCAGCGGCTTGATCGGTGTTCACCAGTTGCTTCAATAGAGGTCCGCCTGTGGAACCCACAAGCACAATCACCCTCGTTAGCCTTATCTGGAATACCAGCATCACAAACAGAATTGATGCAAACGAAAAGTCAAGTAAAGTAAATGGAATGAGCCAAAGCGTTTGGATACAGTGCGGTCAACAGAATATGAAGGGCTATCGACTTTCCCTTTCCCGACAGCTTGATAAGACACTAAAGTTACAATGGGAAATTAGTTTTTTTAAAGATAACTATAGAAGCATAGGGCAAACATAATTGAGATCTACGGCGGCATCAGAATAAATTTCTGGTGTTTTATTTTTTGTTCCAATACGTTTTGGTATTGATTCCCTAATATAGGTATTGCGAGAAAGGGAATTGGCTTTTGGTTAAATTTTACTTTTTTGATGCAACAATTTACAATGATTGGGAATGAAAGATATATTTTTAACAGAAAAAAATTTGAGAGAAATTGTTGGAAAATCCTATCTTTTGTTTTATAGTTATTATTGTAATTTAAGGAAAATAGAGGTAATTCTGATGAAAAAAATTGACTTTTCTATGCTTGGTCTTGCAGTCGCAGGAATAGTAGCTTTTAGTTCAGCCGGAATTTCCCCAGGTTATGCATCCAGTGATTTGACAGAAGCAGAGAACAGTGCTGCAGCATTTGTTAAAGCTATGAATGAAGGTAAGGCTGATGAAGCTGCTCAGTACATCTTAGATACTCGCAATAAAAATACAGCCAAGAATACTTCCAAGAAAAAACTGCAAAAACAAATAAATCACAACAGTGAAAGTAAATACCTAACAAAAGTTGACCCAATCGAATTGATTTCGGTAGAAAAACAAAGTGAGAATACAATTAAAGCTAGTTTCCGAATCTTTGATGACAAAGGAGCCGTTGAAATTTCTCTCCCTATTGAAAAAGTTAATGGTGACTGGAAACTTATTGTAGATGGCAGTGTCACCGTTGAATGATTTCAAATTCTGAAAAATATGAAAAGGGGAAGTGGAAAAATGAAATTTGAGAAAAAACTAGGTGCGACTGCTGTACTTATTGGTACCTTAGCATTAGGTTCGTCTGCTTTCGCAGGTGTTGTAGACTACTGGGAATTTACGAATTTTGATACCACTTGGAAAAACGGCGGTATTTTGTATACTGATGATGCGTATTCGGTAAATTCTAAAGAGCGAGTAACCATTAAGTTTTGGCAATCAACAGGGGTTAATGACGCTTTAGCAAAAATCCAGTATGGAGTTGTTGAAGATGTCTGGTATGGATGGAAGTTGCATGGAGATACCGAAACATTCACATTAAATAATAACGGAAGCACTCTAGAATCTCATACTTTCTATGATATTCCTGAGGGTGATGATTACCATATTAGAATGGTAGCTAAAACAGCCCGCCGCATGAACGGTGGAGGAAATGTAAATATTCCATAATGAAGGCAACTTGGACGTTTTTCTTATCTCAAGCCAAAAATAATCCTTTTGTCTTTTGTAAAAACTTCCATAAATAGGTACACTTCATCTGAAGGGGGTGTATTAGTAATGCGATGGGGACTGTATCTCCTGCAGATTTTTGGACTTTACGCTGCCTATAGAGGCTGGTTACTATGCCAATTAGAAGTGACTGGCACGGGTATAGCTGTTTCAGAATTTGGGTTTTTAATTACTCCTCCTTATTTCGTAACGGTTGGCATCGCTTTAATCATTGGTGGACTCGGATTAGCAACTTTGCCCTTTTTGAGAAGATTAGTAAAAAGATAGTATCACGTGTTACGCGGCTCGTTAGATTCAATATAGAACGGCCAGGCATCAGGATACATTTCTGGTGCCTTTTCTT
>NZ_HE978544.1:0-31684 GCF_000311785.1 Brevibacillus massiliensis | reverse complement strand
CTTAAATTCCATACCCGACCATGGTCATATGTGTTTTGATAGTTGGAAAGACGCAGATCTCAAGAAATTTGTAGAATAGTTCAAAATACATCTGATATATTAGATATTAAATAATAAGATGCAAAGGACAGATGAGATTGCTCAAAACTCCTACCTTCGACAATCTGAATTTGAATGACCGGGTTTACCTGTATCTGCGCGACCAAATCGTGCAGAATCAGTTAAAACCCGGTTCGCGGATTGATTACGATGAATTAATGGCGGATTTGGGGGTCAGCCGCACCCCGCTGCGCGATGCGTTGAACAGGTTAAAGCACGATAATTTGATTGAGGTCAGGCCGCGCTCCGGCACTTTTGTCAGCACACCAAGCAAAAAGGATATAGAAGACATCTACGATGTGCGAAAGCCTTTGGAAGCTGCCGCCGTCCAATTAGCCGCGCCGCATATCCCCAAAGACCGGTATGAATGGCTGCTGGAAGAGGCCAGACAGGTCGAAACCGAGCTGGAAAACGGAAATATCGAACCCTTTTTTCTCTCCGACCGAAACCTGCATCGAACCTTGATCAGCTATTCACATAACAACCGGTTGATCTCCATCATGGATTCGCTGGAACTGCAAATCAAGAGATTTGGCATCATGATGACGACAAACCTGGACAGGCCGTTTCGCGCAGTGGAGCTGCACAAAAAAATTATCACCGCGATGTTTCACGCGGAGATAGACAAAGCCAGGAGCTTAATGGAGCAGCACATTGAGGAGGTAAAACGGGATATCCTCAGTGACTATGCCTGATTCCATGGCAAAAATGCCGACGTCTCCCCCGGTATCACTTGCCTGCCCCTGCCGGCGAACATTTCGTTACCACAACAGTGCGCCGCCTAAGGCACCTGCTGCCACGACAATCCACGGGGGCGCCTTCCAGAACGCCAGCATGACAAACAGAACAGATGCAAAGGCAAAATCAAGCGGCGCGAGAATGGAAGTGGTCCAAAGCGGTTGATACAAAGCGGCCAGCAGGATGCCGACGACGGCTGCGTTAATCCCGGTCATCGCCCCCTGCGCCTTCGGACTGCTGCGCAAGGAGTTCCAGAAGGGCAGCGCCCCGAGAACAAGCAAAAACGCCGGCAAAAAGATGGCTGCTGTAGCAAGCGCTGCGCCAAATACCCCGCCCCAAACGGCTCCCACATACCCGGCGAAAGTAAACAGCGGTCCAGGGACGGCCTGAGCGGCGCCGTAACCGGCCAGAAAATCCTGCTTGTCCACCCAGCCGGTCGGAACTGCTTCCCTCTCCAGCAGCGGCAGCACCACATGGCCGCCTCCGAACACCAGTGAGCCTGTACGGTAGAAACTGTCTGACACGGCAACCCACTCCAGCTGCGTGACCTGACGCAGGATAGGCAAACCGATCAACAAGGCAAAAAATAGCGCCAAACAACCCGCTGCCGCCCTGCGGCTGACGGATACATGCAGCGACGGAGCGTGCGGGTGCGGGGCACTTCTGTACAGCCAAAAACCAAGTACTCCAGCTGCAGCAATGAGTAAAACCTGGCTCGCCACCGATTGCCAGATCAAAGTAATGCCTGCCGTAACGACAGCGATGCTGGCACGCGTCCGATCAGGCGCCAGTTTTTGTCCCATTCCCCACACGGCTTGGGCGACAATGGCCACGGCGACCATTTTTAGTCCGTGAATCCAGCCCGCGCCGCTGATATCAAAGCCTTTGATCAACAGGGCAAATAAGGTTAAGGCAATCAAGGAAGGAAGTGTAAAGCCCAGCCATGCCGCAATTCCTCCAAGTACTCCGGCCCGGATGACCCCGATCCCAATGCCCACCTGACTGCTTGCCGGCCCCGGCAGAAACTGACACAGGGCGACCAGGTCTGCGTAACTCCTTTCATCTATCCATTTTCTTTTTCTTACATACTCTTCATAAAAATAGCCAAGGTGGGCTGCGGGTCCGCCGAAAGAAGTAAGTCCCAGCTTAAACGAAACTCGCAACACCTCCAGCACCCCACTACGCCTGCTTCCGGCTTCGCGCCGGGCAAGCTGCTTGCTTCCCGCCATCCAGCATCTCTCCTTTATGTACCATCGTCACAACAGACCAGCTCCCCTATAACTTCTATAATAAAGAAAAACGATCCTGTCCGGATCGTTTCATTAATATTCGATCGCTGGACTGGTTCGACCTTGGTAGTAGTGCGAATGCCCTCTGTCGTACGATGTTTCCCCGGCAAAATCATGGTAGTGCGAGCCGTCCGGCAGAGGTATGGCTGGGCCGGTGCAGCCGCGAAAGTGGTGGACGTGCCCATCGTCATAGGAAGTGGTCCCCTCGTAGAAATGAACGTGATTGATTCCTCCGTCGGCGGGGGCAGTGTCTCCGCCCATCCAGTGCCGATGCCCGAAATTCACGGCCGTTCTGGTGGCGTAATCGTGGATGTGAAGAGAGTTTCGATGATACCAGTTTACAAACTCAACCTCGTGCTTGTGCCTGCTGCCCATGCAAGTCTCCCCTTTGGCTAGGATGTAATCACTGTCAGCATATACATGGCCGGGGAATCCTGACATGGGTGTTTGGACTATTGTACCGTCCAAAATCTTAACAATCGCTTAATAATAGCTTAATCTCTGCTTCATGCCTCTGCAGTATGATGATAATCGTAAAGAGAAACAACATTTTGCGAACAGGGGGCTATTTCCTTGAAAAAGCTATTATCGATTTTTGCAGGAATGTTGACGGCGGGATTGCTGCTGACGGGCTGCGGCCAAAGCGCTGCTCCGACATCCCAGAGTAGCGACAACAATCAAAGCACTCCGCCTGCCGCGACTTCCGAACAGCCTGCAGCTGCAGACAACACACCTATTCTCGCCGTCGGATCTACTGCGCTTCAACCACTAGCTGAACAAGCAGCAAAAGACTTTATGGCACAGAATCCCGGCGTTCAAATCCAGGTGCAAGGCGGAGGAAGCGGAACAGGTCTGAGTCAGGTAGCTACCGGGGCGGCAACGATCGGCAACTCCGACATTTTTGCCGAAGAGAAGCAAGGGGTTCCGGCAGCAGAGTTAGTGGATCACAAAGTAAGCGTGGTCGGCATGGCAGCCGTGGCTAACCCTGGAGTGGGTGTCGACAATCTGACCAAACAGCAATTAATCGATATCTTTACAGGAAAGATAACCAACTGGAAGGACGTAGGCGGCGCTGACCAAAAAATCACGCTTGTCAATCGCCCGAAAAGCTCCGGCACGCGAGCTACCTTCGTAAAATTTGCACTTGACGGAAAAGACGAAGCAGAGGGCATTACGGAAGACTCGTCTGGTACCGTTCGCAAAATTATTGCTGAAACACCGGGAGCTGTCGGTTACCTGGCTCTATCGTACCTCGATGATTCCGTAAAGGCGCTGAAGCTCGACGGCGTTGAAGCGAAGCCGGAGACGATCGTAACCAATGAGTATCCCGTCTGGGCGTATGAACACATGTACACCAAAGGGGAACCGACCGGCAATACCAAAGCATTTCTCGAGTATATCATGAGCGATGAAGTACAGAAGAACGTCGTAACCAAGCTGGGCTTCATCCCCGCCACAGAGATGAAGGTAGAACGTGACGCCAACGGCAATGTTACGAAAAAATAAAACAGCATTTTGATGAGAGGGGTATATGTACCCCTCCCTTCTGCTTCCCTAAAACCTGAGCTTATATGAGGAAAGGTAGGTTAGAGATGGAGTATCCAACAGTAGAGGGAGCCGTTCTGCCCAAATCAGAGCGGTCCGGGCGGCAGGTTCGCGATCACGCCTCGTCCCAATCAGACATGCGGCACAGATTATTGACGCACAATCGAAAACAGCTCATCGAAAACGCCTCCGGCAAGGTCATTACCAGGGTTTGTGCCGCCTTGTTGATCGTCATGACTTTGTCGATTACCTATTTTATCGCTTCAAAAGGGCTTGCGACCTTTTTCATCAATAAAGTCAGTGTCGCTGACTTTTTGCTGGGCCGCCTCTGGGATCCGGAAGGGGAGCCGGCGAGTTTCGGGGTTCTGCCGTTTCTCCTGGGGTCGTTCGCAGTTACGGTGATCGCCGCCTGCATTGCCGCCCCGCTCGGCATCGGAACGGCGATTTACATGACCGAGATCGCACCGTCATTCGGCAAA
The DNA here is from genome assembly GCF_000311785.1 of Brevibacillus massiliensis. Taxonomy (GTDB): domain Bacteria; phylum Bacillota; class Bacilli; order Brevibacillales; family Brevibacillaceae; genus Brevibacillus_C; species Brevibacillus_C massiliensis. The sequence continues at coordinate 27,534 of NZ_HE978544.1, read as the reverse complement.
AAAGTGCTGAAGCCTGTCATTGAACTGCTTGTAGGCATTCCATCCGTGGTCTACGGCTACGTCGGATTGACTCTGCTTGTTCCTCTATTGCGGGCCCAATTTGACATATTGGGATTTAGTCTGCTCGCCGGCGGGATCGTACTCGCCGTGATGATCCTGCCTACCGTAACCAGTGTCGCCACAGATGCGATTGCGGCAGTCCCGCAGGATGTTCGGAACGCTTCGCTGGCGCTGGGCGCCACCCGTTGGCAAACTATCTGGCACATCGTTTTGCAAAGTGCGCTGCCCGGCTGCCTGACGGCTGTAGTACTGGGCATGGCGCGCGCTTTTGGGGAGGCGCTGGCCGTTCAGATGGTAATCGGGAACACGACGAATCTGCCATCCAGTCTGCTCGGGCCGATCAGCACGCTGACCAGCGGCATTACCCTCAATATGGGCAATACGATACCGGGAACGCCTTATCACAACGCCTTGTGGTCGATGGCGCTGCTGCTGCTTTGCATGTCGTTTTTCTTCATCCTGGTGATTCGCATCCTAGGCAGAAAGAAGTTGGTGAAATGAGGGCAAGAGTGCAGGACCGCCTCGCTACGGCGGTGTTAACCTTGTTTGCGGTGCTGATCATCGGCCTCTTGCTCGGGCTGGTCGGTTTCATCCTGTCGAAGGGATTGCACAAGCTGAATTGGGACTTTATCAGTTCGCCGCCCGAGATCGTCAAAGCAGGCGGCGGAGTCGGACCGCAGTTGTTCAATTCTCTGTACCTCCTGGTCCTTACCATGTTGATCGCCCTGCCGCTGGGTCTCGGGGCGGGCATTTACATGTCGGAATATGCGCCGGACAACCGGTTTACCCGGTTTATCCGTCTCAGTATGGAAGTGTTGTCGTCGCTCCCCTCGATTGTCGTCGGCTTGTTTGGACTGGTCGTGTTTGTCCAAATGACCGGCTGGGGCTATTCGATCCTGTCCGGTGCGCTGGCGCTGACAGTTTTCAATCTGCCGCTTTTGGTCCGCGTGACCGAGGATGCCATCCGCGCCGTCCCCCAGGATCAGAAAGAAGCCAGTCTTGCGCTGGGCGTGACCAAGTGGCGGACGATCGTATCGGTCATCCTGCCGGCAGCGGTTCCCGGTATCGTCACGGGAGCGATTCTGGCCTCGGGGCGCGTGTTTGGCGAGGCTGCTGCCCTGCTCTTTACGGCGGGTATGTCTTCGCCAGATCTGGTGTTTTCCAATTTCGACCTCAGCAGCCCCGCTTCGCCGCTCAATCCATTCCGGCCGGCGGAGACTCTGGCTGTTCATATCTGGAAGGTGAACAGCGAGGGGATGGTTCCTGATGCCCGGGCTGTTGCAGACGGTTCTGCGGCGATACTCGTGATAACGGTACTGATGTTTAACGTATGCGCCAGATGGTTGAGCAGATGGGTATTCCGACGCATGACATCCGGAGAAGCGTAAGGAGGAAGCAAATGAAACAGGCAGACAATGTGATTATCAGGACGGAGCAGTTGTCGGTGTACTACGGGGAACGCCAAGCGGTGTCCAATATCGGGATGGAGATTGAGCGGAATGCCGTCACAGCCTTTATCGGTCCGTCCGGGTGCGGAAAGTCTACATTTTTGCGCAGTCTCAACCGGATGAATGACCTGATCCCCGCCTGCCGGGTGACAGGGAAAATCACGATCGAGGGCATTGACATCACTGACGAGAAAATCAATATAGAAGGGCTGCGCAAGTCCGTGGGCATGGTGTTTCAGCGGCCCAATCCGTTTCAAAAATCGATTTACGACAATATTGCCTTCGCGCCCCGCCTGCACGGAATCCGGGAGAAGAAGAAGCTTGACGAGATCGTCGAGGAGAGCTTGCGCAAGGCAGCGTTATGGGACGAAGTGAAAGACAGGCTGCATCAATCAGCGCTCTCTCTGTCCGGGGGCCAGCAGCAAAGACTCTGCATAGCCCGTGCGATTGCGCTCCGTCCGTCCGTCCTGCTGCTGGATGAACCGGCGTCTGCACTCGACCCGATCTCTACCAAGAAGATCGAAGAGTTGATCGTGGAGTTGAAGGCGGAGTATACGGTCGTGATCGTCACGCACAACATGCAGCAGGCCGCCCGCATCTCCGACTATACGGCCTTTTTCCTGATGGGTGAACTGGTGGAGATGGACCGAACCGAGAAGATATTTTCACAGCCCGAATGCCAGCAAACCGAGGATTATATCAACGGCCGTTTTGGATAAGGAGAATGAGCGGCGTAAGCTTCCCCCAAGGAGCACCTGTCAGATCGGGTGCCTTGGGGGAAATTTTTTAGGGCTTGGTGCGAAAATAGTCTACTTCCCGTCCCAGTCCGTCTACCAAGCGAATCAGTTCTTCCGATTGGGCGAAAAACGCTTCGGAAATACCGGCGCTCTCCTGTGCACCCGCGACCGCTTGCTGCATCCCGGCCACGACGTGATGGACGGAAGCCGAGAGCTGGCGAATGCCGGTTTGAAGTGCCTGGCTGCGTTTTTTAATGGCTGCAGCCGAGTGATGAACAGCGGAAAAATGTTCGTTCACACTGGCGATCTGCTCGGTAATGTTCCGAAATATGCCTGCCGTTGCGCCCAGGGTCTTCATGCTGTTTTGGGCCGTCCCATCCGTCTTCATCAAATGAGACTCGACTGCTTCCAGTTTGTCCGAAGCCTGCTGTAGCAACTCACTGATATCCCGGGTGGCGGTTTCTGTCTGTACCGACAGCTGGTGAATCTCATCCGCTACCACCCCAAAGCCAAGTCCGGCCTGTCCGGCCCGAGACGCTTCGATCCGGGCATTAAGTGAGAGAAGCTTGGTCCTTTTGGAGATATCGCGAATCCATACCAGGATCTTCAATATATCTTCGACACTCTCTTGAAGCTCCGCAAAAGCCCGGTGTGAGGACTGCATGTCTTCGATGATGTTCCCGGCGTCGGCCTGCAGGGCATCGACAGTCTGTGCGGCCTGCCTGGCCTGCTGGCGAACCTCGTCGCTGCGAAGGGAAGCCACATCCATCTCCGCGTGAATCGTCTCCAATTCGGCGGCAATCTGGTCGACCGCTGCCTGCATCTGCTGTACCTGCCTGTTTTCTTCCTCCATCTCGGCTGCGAGAACTTCCATCTGTTTTGCTACGTCCGCCTGCAGAACCTTCGAGTGTTCCGATCCGGACGATACCCGCCCGGCAATCTCTTTTACTCCAGAGGTGACCTGTGAGATTTTCATGATGATTTGGCGTAGCGTCTCGGTCATGAGGTTGAAGCTGCTGCCGAGAAGCTGGGTTTCGTCGTTTGTCGACAGTTGGATGGTTTGCGTCAGATCGCCTTCGCCAAACCTTGTCATCTTGGCCTGAACTTCCTTGATCGGCTGGACGATGCGGCGGACGTAAAAGTACAAGGCGACGATGATGGCAACCAGGCTAATGATTGTGATGCTGGAGATGATCTTCTTGATTTTGGCCGCGTTCTGCCTGATCTCCGATTCTGTCTGTGCGACGACAATTCCCCACCGAAGCTCGGAATCGTAGAGATAGGCTGACACGTACCTGGCGTTTTCCCCGGCGAACGATCCGATTCCCGAGTTACCGCCGATCACCTGCTGGACGACGGGGTTTTCCCGCATCGAGGGGCGGGTCAGCGCCAAACGCTTATCCGGGTGGGCAAGCAAATTGCCCTGGTGATCCACTAGGAAGGCGTATCCGCTCTCTCCGAGCCTGATCGAATCCACCAAATCACTCAGCTGATAAACTGAGGCGAACGCCACCACGACCCCGTCCGCACTGCCTGCCTCGTCAAGCAGCGGCAGTGAGATGGCGATTTTGGGAAACTCCGTTGGCGAATACTGAAAGACATCCGAGATATAGGGTCCCTTCGCTTTTACAGCGCCCTGATACCAGTCAGTCTGCCGCGGATCATAGGAGCTGTCCGTGGGCGAACCGGGGTAGGAGAAGTACCGTCCGTCCGGCGTCGCCAACTGCAGACCGGTGATAGTCGGTTCATTCGCGGCGATCTCCGCGAAGATGTCGAAGGTTTGGCTGCCGTTCAGCTCGGAAGCTTTGCTGACGGCGGCAAAGGTAAGCAGTGTCGAGACGATATTGCGCGCCTTTTCGTCGATTGCCTGCCGGGTTGCTTGGGTTGTCTGGCGGAGCAGTTCTGTCGCTTGATCGGTCAAGAGGGAATTGGCCTGCAAGTTGATGATGATGCCTGTGGCTGTCATCGTCGCAAGGAACAGAAGAGAGATGCCGATGAGCAGCTTTCGTAGAATAGTACCCTGTTTCACCGATGCAAAACGCCAGTTGATCCGTTTCGCCGCTTTGTTCTCCATATTCGACTCCTCCTGCCATAACGGTACAACTTCATTGTAAAAACCGCCTGGAGGATGGTCGAGCCATAATGGACAAATTTAACAACAACTTTACATGCTTTACATTCGTTCGGGCGCTGCGGGTTAGGTTTCCCGTTTAATTTGTCAAGACTATAGAAAATAAGGCATTCAACTGTGATACAATAGACTGGTAGCGATTGGACGGCTATGTTTTATTTGATGCTGGTTTAGGAGGTATCTGATTGAGCGATGTAAAGATTTACGCCTTGGGCGGTCTTGCTGAAATCGGTAAAAACATGTATTGCGTCGAATACGAGGACGAGATTATCGTCATCGACTGTGGTGTAAAATTTCCCGAAGACGAGATGTTCGGTGTCGACCTTGTGATTCCCGACATTACGCATTTGATAGAAAATCGACATAAGATCAGAGGGATGTTTTTAACCCATGGGCATGAAGACCACATCGGAGCGATTCCCTATGTGTTGAAGCAGGTCAAGATGCCGATTTACGGCGGCCGGCTTACTTTGGGCCTGGTAAAGTCAAAGCTCGAAGAACACCATATGCAAAACGAAGTGGAGCTGATCGACATCGATGGCGATCGGGTCATTTCCTTTGACCAGCTGCAGGTATCGTTTTTCCGGACCAATCACAGCATTCCCGACTGTTTTGGCATCGCGATCGAGACTCCGGAAGGAACCGTTGTCCACACCGGTGACTTCAAGGTGGACATGACGCCTGTCGGGCCGTCCACCGATTTTGCCAAAATCGCCAAACTCGGCGACGGAAACGTGCTCGTGATGCTGTCCGACAGCACCAACGCCGAGCGGCCCGGCCATACCATGTCTGAACGTACGGTGGGCGAAGGGATCATGGATGTTATCGCAAAGGCAAAAGGACGGATTATCCTCGCTACCTTTGCCTCCAACGTCCATCGGCTGCAGCAAGTGGTGGAGGCCGCGAAGGCGGAAAACCGCAAAATTGCCGTTATCGGACGAAGTATGGAAAAGGTCTTCCTGATCGGCCAGGAACTGGGATACATACAGATGCCCGAGGGCATGCTGATCGATATCAAGACGATCGACAACTACGCCGACAATCAGATCCTGATCATTTGTACGGGCAGCCAGGGCGAGCCGATGGCGGCATTGACACGCATCGCTTCCGGCTCTCACCGTTCCGTCCAAATCTATCCGGAGGATACGGTGATCATCTCCGCCTCACCCATTCCAGGGAATACGATCAACGTAAGCCGCACGATCGACAAATTGTTCCGGGCCGGCGCCAACGTGGTGTACGGTTCTGTATTTGACATCCACACTTCCGGCCACGGCAGCAGCGAGGAGCTGAAGCTGATGCTCAACCTGGTCCGGCCGTGCTACTTCATGCCGATCCACGGGGAGTACCGGATGCTGAAGACACACGCCAAACTGGCGACACAGGTAGGGATCGCAGAGGAAAACATATTTGTGATGGACAACGGCGAGGTGTTGAGCTGTTCCAGAGAAAGGGCTGAAGTGACCGGAAAAGTGCATGCCGGCGTCGTGCTGATTGACGGCAGCGGCGTAGGCGACGTGGGGAATATCGTCCTGAGGGACCGCAAGCATCTGGCCGAGGACGGTTTGATGGTCGTCGTGGTCAGCATTGACATGAAGAACTTCAAGATTCTGACCGGACCGGATATCGTCAGCCGCGGCTTTGTCTACGTCCGCGGATCGGAAGCGCTGATTCAGGAAGCAACCGTCCTGGTCAAGCAAAAGCTGGCTGAGACGCTGAACAAGAAGATCAAGGAGTGGTCCGAATTAAAAGCGCAGATCAATCAAGTGTTAAAGCCGTTTGTGTTCGAAAAAACGGGACGGAATCCGATGATCTTGACGATCCTGATGGAAGTCTAGTGTGCTCGGACGACTTCCCTTCCCGGTTTGAAAGGGTATAATAGAAGTAAGAAAGTTGTCATGTAAAGGAGAGAGTTCGTTATGATGTCATATGAAGCATATATGAAACAAGTCATTCAGCCGATGCGCGACGAGTTGACCAACGTGGGATTTACCGAGCTGCGTACCCCGGAAGAGGTTGAACAGGCACTGTCCGGCGCGAAGGGAACGGCACTTGTCGTCGTCAACTCCGTGTGCGGCTGCGCCGCCGGTTTGGCCCGCCCGGCTGTAGCTCATTCGCTTCGCCATTCGGTGAAGCCGGATCATCTCTACACGGTATTTGCCGGACAGGACAAGGAAGCGACAGCGAAAGCACGCGAGTATTTCGAAGGCTACCCGCCGTCCTCTCCGTCGTTTGCCCTGATGAAAGACGGAAAATTGGTCACCATGATCGAACGCCATCAGATTGAAAACAACGATTTGGCGACGATCTCCAAGCTGCTCACCGATGCGTACGACCAATACTGCCAGTAATGTAGTAAACGGAATATCGATCAGATCGGTTAAAGGCGAAGCGGAAAACATCCGCTTTGCTTTTTTTATAAACAGGGAATTTCAGGGTAGAGTGAATAAAAGAGCAAGGTGAAAAGTAGAAAAAAAATGGAGTGAGCGCAGGCCTTGGCAACGCCTGCCCAGTCGGAACGGAAAAAAACGGCACACGCTTGTCGACCAATTTCTTCCCTGAAATACTTCCGCCCGGAGGGTGGCATTTGGTCGACGTGCCGTTTTTTGTAGTGGAGACGGCCATCCCCGCTTCCCTGTTGGCGTGCCACGAACGGAGCGAGCCCATTTTTTTCGAATTCCATGGCCAATGTTCGCCAACGAGAAAAAGGACGTGTTTTTTTATCCTTCAACAAAACCCTATTTTCTCCGAAAAGAGTAATGTAAAAGTTTTTTAAGAAGGAGCTGGAAAAGTGAGAGTTACAGGGCTGGCGAGGATCATTTCCCTACTGCTTGTCATCGTGCTTGGAACAACCGGTCTGGGAAATATGAACGCTTTTGCAGAAGAAATCAGTCGGTTAGTGCTCAATAAGAACGAGCTTTCCATGGAAGTGGGGAGCACCCAGTTGCTGACGGCTACTGCGGTGTACGTAAGCGGAAAAACGGAAGACGTAACCATCAAGACGGACTGGAAGTCGGAGACACCTGACGTGGCCACTGTCTATTCCGGTTCGGTATCGGCCAAGGCGGAGGGAACGGCCGTCCTCACCGCATCCTATATGGGGCAGGCGGTGGTCGTCAACGTAAAGGTCACCAAAAAGGTGAAAGCGTTGACCAAGGACAAGCAAACCGTCGATCTGCGTCTGGGCAACTCCGAACAGGTTGAACTGACAGCCATCTACCAGGACGGGACAGATGAGAAGGTCACCCAAAAAGCGGATTGGAGCAGTGACAACAGTGCGGTTGCCACGGTGACCAACGGCCTGATTACCGGGCACAGCTCCGGGGAGGCCAATGTGACCGCCCGATTCGGCAACCAGACGGTGACGATTCCGGTCAGCGTGGAGATCGTCAAGCGGCTCGATCCGGAAATATCGCAAGTTTCGCTATTATTGAAAGGGAAGCCGCAAAAGATTAAATTATACGCTACCTATCCCGACGGAACCGTAGAGGATGTAGCGGATAAGGCAGAGTGGACCACGGACAAGGAAACGGTAGCCGACGCCCTGAAGGGAACCATTACCGGATACGGTCCCGGGCAGGCGACGATTACCGCAAAGTACGGAACAAAAACAGCGACAATCAAGGTAGACGTAGATCATGCGATCAGGCTGGAGCTGGATCCTAAAGAGCTGTTCATGAAGAAGAATACGACCCAGGAAGTCAGATTGTCAGCTACCTACCCTGATGAGACGATTGAGAACATCACCGCCAGGGCGGACTGGTCCACGAGTGATGAAAAGATCGTCAGCGTCTACCAGGGGAAGCTTAGCGCCAATTCGGTTGGCGAAGCCGTCATAACAGCAAAATACGGGGAAAAAACCGTCTCATTGACTGTAGATGTGGAAGTGCCGCGGAGATTGGAACTGAATAAGGACCTCGTCTCCATGCAGACAGGCAAGACCGAAGAGTTGACACTGGAAGCGTCATACGCGAACAACACCAAGGAAGATGTGACGAATCAGGCGGAATGGTCATCGGATAATGAAGCGGTCGTGTACGTTTCAAAAGGAAAAATCACTGCCTACAAAGCGGGCGAAGCCACCATTACGGCCAAGTACGGCGGCAAGACAGTCACCGCAAAAGTGTCGGTTGACATTCCGAACAAAATCGTGCCAAACAACAGCAGCGTTGGCCTGCAGATAGGCGATACGGAGCAAATCACGTTGAAGGCGGTATTCCCGGACGGCAGAGAGGAAGATGTTACCGACAAGGCGGAATGGTCGACTGCCTCCGGGTCTGTAGCGGAAGTGCGCAACGGATTGATTACGGGCGTTGGCACAGGGGCGACGACGATCACGGCCAAGTACGGGACGAGGACGGCCTCGATCAAGGTATCGGTAGGGGTTCTGCTCAGTTTGACCGCAGATAAGAATCAGTTGGTGATGAAGAAGGGCGATTCGCAAACGATTGTCTTGACGGCCAAGTACGCCGACGGGAAGTCGAAGGATGTAGCGGAGGACGCCACCTGGACCAGCTCCAATCTGCAGGCGGCGACTGTCGAAGCCGGCAAGATTACGGCTGTCGGTTCGGGCGAAACCACGATTGCAGCCACCTTTGACAACAAGACGGTGAAGATTGCCGTTCAAGTCGATATGGCTGTGACGCTGAAAGCCGATCCGGTGTTCATGGTGATCAGCCTTGGCGAGACGAAGCAAATCTCGCTTTTGGCCACAGACCTTGGCGGAGCGAGCCGCAATGTAACCAGTGATGCTGAATGGTCGACGAGCAATGTGAAAATTGCCCAAGTGACCAACGGGCTGGTAACGCCGATCGCCAACGGAAAAGTGACGATCACGGCCAAGTACGGCGGCAAAACGGTTTCGATCCCGGTGGAAGTAGGCGTCATCCAAAAGTTGGAAGCGGATAAGGTGTTCATCAACACCAAGACCGGCCAAAAAGTACAGATCAAGTTGACGGCCACGCTGTCCGATGGAACGAAAAAGGATGTCACCCAGTACGCTGACTGGAAGACTGCCGCGTATAAGATCGCCGAAGTGAAAGGCGGCCTTGTAACGGCCAACGGCTATGGAAAAACCAAGGTAACGGCCAGATACGAAGGAAAATCGGTTTCGATCCCGGTAGAAGTCGACATCCTGAAATATCTGAAGACGGACGTGGTAAAAGTCGATCTGTCTCAGGGTTCAACCAAGCAGGTGAAGGCCGTGGCGACATATGTTGACGGTTCCGAAGCAGATGTGACCAAACCGGCGCTGTGGACATCCTCCAACATCATGATCGTCGATGTGAAAGACGGCGTGATCAAGGCGACCGGCAAAGGGACAGCGAGCATCACGGTTTCTTATGCCGGCAAGAAAACCATCGTGAAGGTAACGGTTCGTTAAAGGTTTTTCTCCCCTTTCTGTTACAATACCAAATAGATTGCACCTAAACAGAAAGGGATGAACCAGCTTGCAAACGAGATCATTTGGACGGGCCCCGCACCAGGTGTCGCTGCTTGGCTTTGGCGCCCAGCGAATCGTCGATGAGCATGACTGTACAGAGGAGCAGGCGGTGGCGATGATACGGCATGCGGTAGAGCGCGGTGTCAACTACTTCGATACGGCCCCCAGCTACAGCGACGGGCAGTCCGAGACCCGTGTCGGGCTGGGCCTGCAAGGGCTGCGCGACAGGGTGTGGATCGCCACCAAGACCGCGGAACGCACCCGTGACGCTGCCCTGCGGGATCTGGAGGGCAGCCTGCAGCGGCTTCAGACCGATTATGTGGATGAATGGCGTCTGCACAATATCATGCGACCGCATGAGTTGGAGAGCGTGTTTGCCAAGGGAGGAGCGCTCGAGGCCTTGTTGGAAGCCCGCGAGCAGGGCCTGGTGCGCAAGCTGAGCATCAGCGGTCACACCGATCCGCGGCTGTTGGCCGAGGCCATCCGCCGCTTTCCGTTTGACAGTGCGCTGGTGGCGCTATCGGCTCTCGACCATTTTATCTACAGCTTTGCCCATGAGTTTGTGCCGCAGGCGGTGGAGCAGGGCGTCGCGGTCATCGGCATGAAAGTAATGGTGATGTGCAAGCTGGCTCCCTGGCACGAGCAGGCATTGCGCTACACGTGGAGCCTGCCGGTCGCGACTGCGATCCTGGGGGTCAGCCGCATGGACGAACTGGAAGCGGATATAGCAGCGGCCGAGCGCTTTGTGCCCATGAACGACATCGAGCGGGTCGACTTTTTCGGGCAGATCATGCCCCATGTCCGGGCCGATGTGCTTCGCTGGAAGGCGAGCGAATGGATGTCGGGCGAGTGGTATCAACTGCCGGAGTTATCGTTTGACCCGGGAAAATAGCTTTATTGACCCATAAGGGAGGGATTCATCCTCCGCTACAGCGTGCAGACAAACGAAGGTACAAGGTCTGCACGCTTTTTTGTCCATTAAACATACATGGAAGCAAGTCATTCAATCCAACTTTTCTCTCAGCAACTGAATCAACTCCGCTGGATCTTCTGCCAGTATGACCTCCCGATTCACAATAGCGACCAGACGCTGCTCACAGAGCATGCACAATTTCATGCAGTAAGCGGGATAAATATCGATCTGTAGGTGAAGTTCCGCGGCCGCCTTCCTGATCTCGTGTTCACACTTCCTGAGGTTATTGCGAAAACAGTAAAACAACTGATTGCTCAGATTCATCCCTCCAGGTTGTTTCAAGTTCCGCCCTTTTTTATCGTGTAGGAAAGAATCGTTTGGCTGCCACTCTTGCTTGCGGCAACTCCCCCTCCATCTGATCGGCATGGCAAAAGCCATCGCGGTATTTAACCTGCGATGGCTTTGTGGGTTCAAGCGACAGTGCGTGCAGCAGTGTGCGCAACATCCAGGTGATTGACGATGTAGTTTCCGCCTTTGAGGATGACTTTTAACTTGCTGTGATCTTGCAAGATTGTGATATTTTCTAGCGGATTGCCGTCCACAACGACAACGTCAGCCAGTTTCCCTATTTCAATTGTCCCGGTTTCATCCTCCATTTGCATGATCTGCGATCCGTATTTCGTCGCTGCTACAATAGCGTCCATTGGAGTCATCCCGACCAGTTTGACGAAATGCTCCAAATCACGCGCGTACCCACCGTGCGGGCACCATTTAAAACCGTAATCGCCGCCTGGCAATACCCGGACTCCCGCTTTGTACAAGCGATTCATGTTGTAAAGCGCGTATTCCAACCCTTCCTTATAGCCGGTAGCGTCGATCGCTTCTTGTCCGAAGTACTCGGCACCGTGTTCAATCGTTGATACCAGCCAATTTAATCCTGGTACGATAAACAAGCGCTCCTTGTTCTCGACGACCATTTCAAACACTTCATCATTGATAAAATCAGCGTGGCTGATAATATCGACGCCTGCTTCCACGCAAATTTTCACAGAGTCAGACGATCTGGCATGCGTATAAATTCGCTTACCGCGGGCGTGCGCCTCTTCTACAGCGGCTCTCACTTCTTTGAGCGTATAGAGCGTCATTTCCCCACGCGCATGAGCGGAAAGGCTTTCGCCGCTGACGTTTAATTTGACAAGATCGGCCCCTTCCTTAAACAAGCTTCTCACCGTTCGGCGGACAGCATCTTCGCCATCGGCAAAAATAGCGAGCCCGTGAACGCGCACGTGGTTAGGTTGTAAATCGACAAACCCGCCGGTTGCCGACACTTCCGCGCCGTTCGCTAACATGCGCGGGCCGATAATTTCGCCGCGATTAATCGCATCGCGGATGGCGATGTCGACACGCCCTCGGGCAGCCGCGCTGACACAAGAAGTGAAACCGCTTTTAATCATTGTCTCCGCATTTTTTATCGCACTTACCATCGTTTCCTCAATCGGTTTAAAGTCGATATCTTGAATGTAGAGCGCATCATGCCATGTTAAGTGGGTATGGGCTTCAGTCATACCTGGCATGATTGTTTTTCCGTTCAATTCGATGATGTCGATGTCTTCCGGTTGGTACTTGTCTGGGATTGACAAGTTCGAGCCAATCGCCGTGATTTTGTCATCTTCGATTAATACGTCTGCACCCGTTTGTCCATCCCGACCCGTTCCGTCAATCAGCAAGCCGTTGCGAAGTAACTTTGCTTTCATTCATGTAACCCCTTTCATAAATGAATATTGAAAAAGCGCCTGCCCGACCTCCACTGGCTGATGATCTATCGAACAAGCGCGTAAAGCAAACAAGAACGTAGCATTACTGATTTAGCAAACTGTTTTTCAAAGGTGAAAACGAATGGCTGTGGTTGACCTAAATCGTGTGCAAAAAAGCTAAGAGAGCGCGGTTTACTTCACTTGGCTTCTCAACGGTTGCCCAATGCCCGCAGTCGGCTATCACTTCCAATTTTGCATGGGGGAATTTTGCATGGAGCTGCTTCGCCATTGGAAGCGGGGTTACTTTATCCTCGTCACCGACGATCAGCAAGACAGGCACTTGCACCTGCTCGTATACAATGGCCTTACCATTGGCCAGCGCCTTGCAGGATGCAGCATAGCCCTCTGGGTGATTGCGCTGCAACAACTCCCGGACCAATCCCGCCAATGCGTTGTTCTCGTGTTTCGAGCAGGCCGAAAGCCCTCCTTCAATCACCAGGTCCGCTACTGCGTCCATCCCCTTCTCACTTACCAGATGAGAGCGTTCATATAATCCGGATTTGCCCGCCTCCGGTATCTCCGTCAAACCACCAACCAGCGTGAGACTGTTCACCCGATCCGGATAAACGGCGGCAAAATGCTGAATAATCAAGGTTCCCATCGAATGGCCCACCAAGTGAACTCGTTCGACTTCTTCACTGTCTAGCAGGTTTTTCAAGTCCTCGACCCACAAGTCAATGGAGTATTCCGGTCCGGCCAAATCGGTCCGACCGGAACCTCGCAGGTCGTATGCAATGGTTTTGAAGTAGCGTGAGCATACGTTGACCTGGCTGTTCCAGATGTTAAGGCTTCCTCCTAATCCGTGAACAAACACTACGGTGTCGCCGTTTCCCTTGACCTCGCAATTTACCTGCAAGTCTTTAATCGCTTTAAACATTTGCTCCTCCTTTAAATCTAAGATATAATTAGTTCATTGTTTTTGGCTAAACCAAAAGCTTACATATGGTCTAGCCAATTCTGACAACTCCATATTATTATGAACGGAATATTTAGTCAATAGAAAATATTCAGATTTTTAACTCCGAAAATAGCGGTATTTGGCGTTTTTTTCCTGAAACTATCCCGTTTCTTTTCATTTTCATTTTAAATTTTCTGTAGAATGAAACATTTTTGCTGTTGACTAATGTTCAAGAGCGGTTCTATACTAAAATTGGCAAGGCCAATAAAAGGAGCTAAAACATGTTTTCATCCATCGGTCAATCAAAAGCATTCTTGGAAATTGCACAAGAGATCAAAAAGAATATTGAAAGCGGAAAGTATCAAGTTGGTACACGTTTGCCGGCGGAACGCGCTTTGGCTGAAACCTTTCAAACGAGTCGAGCAACGGTGAGAGAAGCTCTGAGGGCGCTGGAAATCATCGGCGTAATCGAAAGCAGAGTGGGTCAAGGAACATTTGTAAAGACATCCAGCTTTTCCGGCGCGGAAGGCTTGTTTTCGGAGATTGCCAACCAAACAAGCCCAACGGAGGTATTTGAGGCCAGGTTTTCGATCGAGCCCTACCTCACCGAGCTGGCTGCTCTCCGCGCCACCCAGGACGATCTCAACGTTTTAAAGAACTGCTTGGAGCAAACGGAGGCGGCACTTGGAAATATCAGCGAATTTGAAAAATTGGACGCCCAATTTCATCAAGGTATCGCCCTTGCCGCCAAAAACTCGCTTCTGTTAAATATGATTACTCTCATCAACAACGTGCGAATGGAGAAATTATGGGGAACGTTAAAAGAGCGCAGTTTGACTGCAGACAGGATGAAAAAATACCATCAAGACCATATCGAGATTTATCAGGCTATTAGGGAGCGTGATGCCAGCAAAGCGAAACAGCGCATTTTAAGTCACATAAAGACTGTCAAAAGCAACATGCTCGGAGAATAGGAGGAAGAATTCATGCATTTAGCTACGTTTTCGTTTCAAGGCCAACAAACATACGGTTTCTTGTCTGACAGTAAAACCGAAATGATCGACGTGAGAGAAGCGGAAAGAAGGCTTTTTTCCGACCTGTTGTTACCCTCGACTTTGGCAGAGGTAATCGGAAATGCACAGTTCGTCGGCCGCATGCAGGAAATCCGGCGAAACATAACAGAAGCCAGCAAGGCACAGTTCTCCATTCCTCTTCCTGAGATCGTGCTGGAAGCACCCATTCCCGAACCGAAACGGAACATCATCTGCTTAGGGCTTAACTATCGTGCACATGCACTGGAGTTCGGAAAGACGGAGGATGAATGGAGAGCGATCCCGCAACATCCGATTATTTTTACGAAGGCGACAACAACTGTGATTGGACCCGAGCAGCCGATTAATCCGCATCCGCATGTGACAACAGAGCTGGATTATGAGGCAGAACTTGCTGTTGTGATTGGAAAAGAGGGGACCCGGATCTCCAAAGAGGAAGCTTATGATTACATTTTTGGGTATACCATCATCAATGATGTGACGGCTCGTGATTTACAGCGCGACCACGATCAGTGGTTTTTGGGGAAAAGCCTTGATACGTTTTGTCCAATGGGGCCGTATCTGGTAACGTCAGATGAAGTATCAAAACCGGATATGCTTGATGTTCAATGTAAGGTTAATGGCGAAATCCGCCAAAAATCGAATACGGAACTGCTTATTTTTGATATTCCTACCATCATTAACACCATCTCCAAGGGAATCACGCTGAAACCGGGCGATATCATTGCCACCGGTACGCCCAAAGGGGTCGGGATGGGCTTTGAACCGCCGCGATATCTCAAGTCGGGTGATTTGATTGAGATAGAAATTGAAAAACTGGGTGTATTAAAAAATACGGTTGCCTGACCGGGTTAGATATTCGCTGGCTGTTTGCTGTATAAGTTTGAATATTCGGTACATTCAAACTGATACCTATGCTCCGATAGGAGGTGATAAGGATGGAACATGGGAAAATCTACAACCTTCAGCCAGAAGAACCGCAAACCGGATCCTTGCCGCTATTTAACGCCAAAAAATGGGCAATCGGATTTCTGATTTTCGGAATTTTACTAGCCATATTGTTTGGCGCAACGATGCCGGAATTTTTTAAAGCGGCCTATGAAAAATAAGTTGACCCCACTTCCGCCAAAGTGGGATCACAAAAAATGGGGTGATGCGGTTTGAAGCCGGCATTGAAATATGCCTTAGTCTCTATATTACATGAAGCAGGAGAAAAAGGCATCTGGGAATACGAGATGTACGAACTGCTGCGAGAGAAATACGAGAAATCGAGCATCTGCAGTATGCGGGAAGAATTGGTAGGGTTTAGCAATATCGGCTGGTTGTCGGTTTTGGCGATCCGTGAAATGGACGGGCATCTCTTGCGCAAGTACCGCCTGCAAAAGCGGCATCACGACTTCATCCGATATCAACTGCAAGTGGAAGAAATTTTGCGCGAGCTGGGCATCACCAAGCAGCAGATTTTACACTATCATGAAAGCGCTGCCACTTCGGCCGTATAAGGGGGGTAAACATGAGTGAATTGTCGGAACTTTCAAATAAGTCGACGATTGCTGATTCGCGCAAAACCCGTATGGGAATGCTGTACGCTATTTTGGCTGGCCCCGCTTTAGGCTTGGCCCTCGGATTGCTCGGGACCATTGTCGGAAAGGCGCCCTTTAATCTCGAGTACCCGACAGGCGGTTTTGCGATCGTCGTCCTGTTGCAAGTGCCGTTTGGACTGCTCGCAGTTACCGTGTTTGCGCTGATTTCCGGTGCGCACCGTGATATTTGGCGGGTGTTTCGCAGTCGAATATCCTGGTGGAATACCTTTGTGGCAACAGGCGGCTTCCTTGGTGATTTGTGTTACGCTTGTTCCGTCGTGCTGGTCGGAGGCGCGATCGCCGGCCCGATTGGCGGCTTGTTCGGCGTTGTGGGAGCACTGATCGTCGCCTGGCTTTACAAGGAAAAAATAAATCGGTGGTCGACATGGGTCGGATTATTTTCAATGGGCGTTGGCATTTGGATTATTTTGTCCGGCGGTGAGCTGGTCTCCCCTACCCATGGCATCTACGCTTTCGTAGGAGTCCTCATTATCATTCTTGCCACACTTGTCTGGGGCTTTGAAAACTTCGCAATTGCCGCCGGGTCGGATCTCATGCCCGCCGAATCGTTTCTCTGGTGGCGGGTAGGCGCTTCTTATGTGATCGGATTTATCCTCATGTGGCTGTTATTCCCAGCTTCTCATGAAATGGCACGCCAGGTTTACAGTGATCCAAAGCTCATTGCCTACGGAGCGGTAGTGGGTATCGGCTGGGCAATATGGGTGATTATGGGCTACTACATCGGTATTGCTTACGCCGGTGGTGTGAGGGGCGGTGTCATGGCTGGTACATTTGGGTTTTTCTTTATCGCCTTCTTCTCCATGACTGTTTATGGAGTCCCGTTCAGTTCGATTATCATCATTGGATCTATTGTCATGTTTATCGGTGCTGCTCTGATTATCACCGAGCCAAAAGAATTGTTGGCGATTCGCCGCGGATAGGAGGGAAAAGATGAAACGCGATGAAATTTCTCTTATCAAGGAATATATTAAGACCACTAACACGTTTAAAATGAGACGGTTGATCGGTCTAGCAGTTATCAGCATGATGCTCATGGCTTCACTCGGCATTATCTACGCCAATGGCTGGTCAGACCTTTCAGGGGATTCATCAAGTGGTTGGCTGCTCGTTGGGCTGTTTGTATCTGCATCAGCTATTGCGGCAGTGATCATCGATTTGGTTTGGCGTAAGTAGTGTTCAATTGGAATAGGAGGAGGGAGTCTCATGACCGATGCTTCACTGCTGTTAACATTGTTTCACAAGATGGGAAAAGATTCTTCAGAAGAGGAAAGAACAGCCATTCATAATGGATGTTGTCCCAACTGCTTGCCAGATCGTGTACCTTATCGAATTCTCGAAACCTTTTACAGTGAGGAGTTTGCTATGGATGTTCATCGCGTCAAATGTTTCGATATCGCCCGTTGTGAATGGGAAACGTTGATTCCGACCCGGCGCAGTGACAATGGCTTGGAAAACTTCTTTGCATCTTAACAATCAAAACCCCTGTCGATAAAGTACCTGTCGGTTTTTTTAACCAAACGCCCACTGTTGTTTTTACAACAAGGGAGTTTGTATTCAATCCAGAGCGGAGGAAATTCATCCTCCGCTTATTTGCATACAGGAAATAGGAGGAAAGCGCCGAATATAAAAAGGTGTAAAAATTTTGAAATCAGACGCGAGGTTTGCCAGCATGACATTTCCTTACATGATCTCATTCGGATCGTTTAGCGTGCACCCCCACCTGTTGTTTGAGACGCTCTCCTATTTCATCGGGTTTCGGCTGTACCTGTGGCTGCGCAGACAAGACAAGGATTCCCTGCCGCTGGACAAAGGGATATGGGTGGTGGCCGGGGCCATCCTCGGGGCGGCGCTCGGTTCGAAAATCCTGGCTTGGCTGGCTGACCCGGTCCAGTTGTTTGACAATCTGGGCAGCATCGCCTATCTGATGAGCGGCAAGACGATTGTCGGCGGGCTCTTGGGCGGGCTGATCGGGGTGGAATTGGTCAAAAAATGGGTCGGCCACAGCCGCTCTACCGGGGACAGTTTTGTCTATCCGCTGATTACAGGCATGGCGATCGGGAGGATTGGCTGCTTTTTAACCGGTTTGGCAGACAATACGCACGGGATTGCCACCAGTCTTCCCTGGGGAGTCGACTTTGGAGACGGGATACCGCGCCATCCCGCACAGTTGTACGAGATTGCATTCCTCATCGGGCTGGCGGCGGTTATTTACATGCGCAAACGCTTCGCTTACGAACAGGGCGACCTGTTTAAGCTGTTCATGGTTGGCTACCTTGCGTTCCGCTTCCTCGTTGACTTCATCAAGCCGTATCCCGGCTTCTACCTGGGCTTGACCCAGATTCAGCTCGCCTGCCTGGCCGGAATCTTCTACTACCGGAAGTCATTGCTGCGGCTGTTTACGTTTTCCCAAAGGAGAGAATTGAATGCCTAATCGTCCGTATATTTTCTATGAACTGACGAACAGCATTTGTTCCGTCTGTTACCAAAAAGTGGAGGCCAAGGTTATTTTCCAAGATGACAAGGTGTATCTGACGAAGCGCTGCCCCGTGCACGGCCCCGAGAAGGTTCTGCTGTCGAATGACATTGCGTACTATAAAATAACGCGCGAATTTCTCAAGCCGGCGGAAATGCCGCTCCGCTTCAACACGCCGATCAAATACGGCTGCCCGTTCGATTGCGGCCTTTGTCCTGATCACGAGCAGCACAGTTGTTTGACGCTGGTGGAAGTGACGGATGCCTGCAACCTGCAGTGCCCGATCTGCTATGCCGAATCGTCGCCAAAGCGGCAGACGTTCCGTACACTGGAACAGATCGAAGCGATGCTGGATGCCGTTGTGCGAAACGAGGGAGAACCGGACATCGTCCAAATCAGCGGAGGCGAGCCGACGATCCACCCGCAGTTTTTTGACATTTTGGACGCCGCCAAGCGCAGACCGATCAAGCATATCATGGTCAACACCAACGGGATCCGCATCGCCGGGGACCGGGAGTTTGCCCGCCGATTGAGCGAATACTCGCCCGGTTTTGAAATCTACCTGCAGTTTGACAGCTTTGAGGACGGGGCTTTGAAAGAGCTCCGGGGCGCAAATCTGGCGGACATCCGGCGAAAAGCGATCGAGCATTTGAACGAATTCAACATCTCGACCACGCTTGTCGTCACCCTGAAAAAAGGGCTGAACGACGGGGAGATCGGCAAAATCATCCAATACGGACTGCAGCAGCGCGCGGTTCGCGGCGTGACGTTTCAGCCGATCCAGGCGGCGGGCAGGCTGGAAGAGTACGATCCCGCCACAGACCGCCTGACCTTGTCCGAAGTAAGGCAGATGATCATTGAACAGTCAGAGGTTTTTTCCGCAGATGACATCATCCCCGTACCCTGCCATCCCGATTGCCTGGCGATGGGGTACGCGCTGAAAATGGGCGAACAGGTGATTCCTCTGACGGGTTTGATCGACCCGCAAGTGCTGCTGGAAGGCGGACGCAACACGATCGTCTACGAACAGGATGAAACGCTGCGTGAAAAAGTCTTTTCGCTGTTTTCCACCAACCACTCACCGGAGTCTTCGGCGCTCTCGCTGGGGCAATTGCTCTGCTGTCTGCCGCTCGTTCAGGTGCCCCCGACGATCAGCTACGACAATGTCTTCCGCGTGATCATCATGCAGTTTCTCGACGCTTACAATTTTGATATCCGGTCGGTGAAGAAATCGTGTGTGCACATCGTTCATCCCGACGGACGGATCATCCCGTTTGACACGTACAACCTCTTTTACCGCGACGACAAGGAACGGCGTTTAAAAGAACTGCAGCAGCAGTACGCACCTGTGAGGTGAGCAAGCGATGGACGAAAACGAGCGCGAGAGCGGCTGGGAAATCTGGCTGGGCATCTTCATCCTGACGGCCTTGCATTTGTTCAACTTTCTCTTTCCATTAATGTTCTTCTTCATCGGGGTATCACAGTTGATCTACCTGATTCCGGCCCTCATCATCGCCCTGTACAAGAATAAGAAGAAAATGGCTGCCGGAATGCTGATCGGAGCCGGCGTCACTTTTTTGATCAACGCTACCTGTTACGGCCTCGTCATGGGAGGAATGATGTGGCACTAGCCTCACCCGATATACGGGTGGGGTTGTTCTTTTTTTCATAGGCGACGGCCTGTCTGCATAAACATGAAAAAGAGAATGAACGATGGAGGAGATGGACGTGTCAACGAAATCGACCAGACCTTGGTATCAGATCCCGCTCGAAGAAGTTTCCCACCTGCTCGGTACGGATGCGAAACGCGGCTTGACGCAAAAAGAGGCGATGAAGCGGCTCGATCATACGGGCAAGAATCAATTGGCGGAGGGAAAGAAGGTTCCGCTGTATGCCGTCTTCTTCAATCAATTTAAAGATTTCATGGTAGCCATTTTGTTGATTGCCACCATTATCTCTTTCTTTCTGGGAGAGTATCTGGATGCTATTACGATCATTGCTATCATTTTTATCAACGGCATCCTCGGTTTTATCCAGGAAGCCAGGGCAGAGCGTTCCCTGCAGGCACTGAAGGAATTGGCCTCCCCGATGGCCCGGGTCATTCGCGACGGCAAGTTGGACATGATTCCCGCGTCCCAGCTCGTGCCTGGCGACCTTGTCCTGTTAGAGGCGGGGGATCGCGTCCCGGCCGATTTGCGGGTGATTGAGTCCAATCGGTTGGAAGTAGAGGAATCGGCCCTCACCGGGGAGTCGGTTCCGGTGGCCAAGACGGAAAAAACGATTACGGCGGACGGCAAGCAGATTCCCCTCGGGGATCAAAAAAACCTGGGGTTCATGGGCACGATGGTGACTGGCGGTACAGGGCGCGGGATTGTCACCACGACAGGAATGGCAACAGAAATCGGGAAAATCGCCCACTTGATCAACGAAGCGGATGAAGTGCAAACGCCGCTGCAGATGCGCTTGGAGCAGCTGGGGAAAATTCTTGTCATCGTCGCTCTCGTGATCACCATCGTCGTCATCGTGGCAGGGGTCATGCATGGCCAGGAGCTCATGACCATGTTCCTCGCCGGGGTCAGTCTCGCCGTTGCCGCCATTCCGGAAGGGCTGCCGGCGATTGTGACCATTGCTTTGGCACTCGGAGTGCAGCGGATGATCAGGCGAAATGCGATCGTCCGCAAGCTTCCCTCTGTTGAGACGCTCGGCTGTGCCTCCGTCATCTGCTCCGACAAGACGGGCACGTTGACGCAAAACAAGATGACGGTGACACATCTGTGGCACAGCGATACGGTGTTTGAAGTGACGGGAAGCGGTTATCAACCGGTGGGACAAGTAAAGGCCCATGGAAAAGAAGTACATGTCGGCCGCGACGTTGTTCTCTGCCGGCTGCTGCAAATCTCCGAGCGCTGCAACAATGCTCAGTTGGTCTGCGAGCAAGAGAGCGGACAAACGCGCATGGTTTCGACCAAGTCTGCCAGTAATTGGAGGGTCCTGGGCGATCCGACCGAAGGGGCGCTGCTGGTATTGGCGGCAAAGGGGAAAAATCAGTTTACGGGAAAGCAGAATCCGTTTTCCGGTTTGGAGCGAGTCGATGAGCTGCCGTTTGACTCGGAGCGAAAAATGATGTCCGTGATTGACCGCAGTGCGGAAGGCCAGCTTTACCTGTTGACCAAGGGGGCTGTGGAAGCTCTCATCCATCGCTGCACCCACATTTTGTGGAAGGGGGAAGTGATTCCCCTGACTGCCCGCTTGCGAAACACGGTTTTGGACAAGACGGAAGACATGGCCAGACAGGCCCTGCGGGTTTTGGGATTCGCCTATAAACCGCTGCAGGAATACCAGAAGGGGCAATCGCACTTGACGCTTGAAAACGGTTTGATTTTCGTCGGAATGACCGGAATGATCGATCCTCCGCGTGAAGAGGTGGCACCGGCGATTGCCCTCTGCCGTCAAGCGGGAATTAAAACCGTCATGATCACGGGCGACCACAAGATAACGGCAGAAGCGATTGCCCGGCGCATCGGACTCTTGCGCGGATTGACCGGCGTGCTGGAGGGACGCGAGTTGAATGAGATGAGCGATGAAGAGCTGGCGGCCTGTGTGGAGAATATCTCCGTCTACGCCCGCGTTTCTCCCGAGCATAAATTGCGAATCATCCGGGCTTTGCAAAGCCGCGGGCACGTTGTAGCGATGACCGGGGATGGGGTCAATGACGCTCCGGCGATCAAGAGTGCCGATATCGGCATTGCCATGGGGATTACCGGCACGGATGTGACCAAGGAAGCTGCCGATCTCGTCCTTCGGGATGACAACTTTACCACGATTGTCGCCGCTGTGGAGGAAGGCCGCAACATCTACGACAACATTCGCAAATTTATCCGTTATTTGTTGGCATCCAACGTCGGTGAGATCCTCGTCATGTTCTTTGCGATGATGATGGGGATGCCTCTGCCGCTCGTGCCGATTCAGATTCTCTGGGTCAACCTCGTCACAGACGGATTGCCGGCCATGGCGCTGGGGATCGATCCGGCGGAAAGGGATACGATGTATCACCAGCCCCGCAGCAAGCATGAAAATATCTTTGGCCGGCGATTGGGCTGGAAGATTATCAGCCGCGGCTTTTTGATCGGGGTCATGACATTGGTTGCCTTTTGGCTGACGCTGAATGAGGATTCAAGCAACCTCACCCACGCCCAGACAGTGGCGTTTACGACCCTGGTTATGGCCCAACTGATCCATGTGTTTGACTGCCGCAGCGAACATTCCGTCTTCCACCGCAATCCGTTCGAAAACAGGTACCTCGTTTGGGCTGTACTCTCTTCATTAGCGCTTGTCCTGTGCGTCATTTACATTGATCTGCTCCAGCCGATCTTTAAGACGATGCCGCTTTCTTTCCGCGATTGGGCGCTGGTGCTGGTGGCGGCAGGGGTGCCGACCTTTGTAGCCGGAATCGGGGGGGCGCTGCGGTCCAATTACGTGGATGCGTCAACGGCAAAACGGCAAGGCGTGGCCCGTTGATCGGAAAAGAGAGAAAAACATGGGGACGCTGCGCTGAAATCGGCATAGGTTAGCACAAAGGAGGGGATGCGATGGAATTTTTCGCATTCACGCTTGCGCTAGCTTGCTCGATCATCGCGTACTATCTGGAGCAAAAATGGTGGGTGACCCTGCTTCGCACGACAGACAAACTCGTATTCCAGGCTTGGAGGGCTTATCTGGACGAGGCGGGGATTGAATACAAGACGAGGATTTACACGACGCTGAATGGCGACGCATTGCAAACCGTATATCTGTTGAAAGTGCCGGCGCAGGATAAGCTGAAGAGCTCCTTGTTCAAGTAAAGAAACAGGATGAAAGTCTTTCGGATACCTCAAAGGTATCTTTTTTTTCCTAAAAATTATGGGTGTGTCATTTCAAGCTCATATAGTATACTAGGTGGATAAAGTGACAAATTGCGACATATGATGCGGTCATGATCGAGCGCCAAGACGTTTTTCACAAAAAAGACAGGTGGTACTTTTGAGACGAAAACTTAAACGCATATTTGCTGTGCTGCTTCTGGTGATCATTGCCGTGGGAGGCTATTACGGATACAGTTTCTACACGTTTGCAAAAGATATTCAACGGCCCAACATTGTGAAAGACCCGGATACGGGCAAGAAACCGAATAAAGAGCAAATTCCCCTTTGGGGCGGGAAAGAACGCGTCAACATCCTGATGATGGGGGTTGACTCGAGGGATCGCGATGAGGTGCCGCGCTCTGACAGCATGCTGCTGGTCAGCATCGATCCGGTCGGCAAGACGTACGATATCTTTTCCATCTTGCGGGATACGTATGTCAACATTCCCGGCTACGGAGAATCGCGGATCAATGCGGCGCTGGGACATGGCGGGCCGTCGCTGGCGATGGAAACGGTAAGTCAATTTACGGGAATTCCCGTCAGTTACTACGTGATTACCGACTTTGAAGGGTTTAAGAGTTTGATCGACGCCGTCGGCGGTGTCGATATCGACGTTGAGAAGAACATGTACTACCGGGACCCGGGAGACAAAGGGAAGTACGACATTAATCTGAAAAAGGGACTGCAGCATCTGGACGGGGACAAGGCGCTCCAATATGTGCGCTTCCGCCATGACGCGACGTCCGACTACACCCGGACGGAAAGGCAGCGCAAACTGCTGACTGCCTTGGCCGATCAATTGCAGAGCGGCATGTCTGTTATCCAGCTGCCGAAGATTTTGGAAAAGGTCAGTCCGTATGTCCAGACCAACCTGACGTCCATGGATATGATCAAATTGGCCGGCCTGTGCCTTACCTTGCACAAGACGGAATCGGCAGGGTATCAGCTGCCCCAGCCGAACGCTTTTCAGGAAGTGAACCGCGGCGGTTCGGTGCTGCTGCCGTCGATCCCGGATGTGCAGGCGTTCGTTCAGGAGAAATTGCAGCATCAGCCGGCTGATCCCTCGTAGAGTACGGAGGAGAATAGATTTCCATTGACTTTTTCGGGGCATTTCGAATATAATCCATTTTGTATTCAAACGTGAACCCTTAACATGATAGCGGAATTCTTCTTATCAAGAGAGGCGGAGGGACAGGCCCTATGAAGCCCGGCAGCCGGCCCATTCATCTGATGGGTGTCGTGGTGCCAATTCCTACAAGATGACGAATCTTGAGAGATGAGAAGGGCGGATGTGCATACAACCCCTTTTTCATTTTGGAAAAAGGGGTTTTTTGCGGGATTGGAGGTGATGTGGTTGATTCGTTTGGAGAATCTTCACAAGGATTATAAAGTAGACGGAAAAATGGTACCGGCACTGCGCGGAATTGATCTTTCCATAGAAAAAGGCGAGATATACGGGGTCATCGGCCACTCCGGCGCCGGAAAAAGCACACTGATTCGCTGCATCAATCTGTTGGAGAAACCCACTTCCGGACGCGTCTTGATAGATGGAGTCGAGCTTACTGCGCTCGACGACGGCAAACTGCAGCAGCAGCGGCGGCAGATCGGGATGATCTTCCAACATTTTAATTTGCTGTCATCGGCTACCGTCGCAGATAACATCGCTTTCCCGTTGAAGCTGGCGAAAACTCCGAAAGCCGTCATCGACCAGAAGGTGACAGACCTGTTGGCCCTGGTCGGATTGCAGGAGCATCGGAACAAATACCCGGCCCAATTGTCCGGCGGGCAGAAACAGCGGGTAGGGATCGCCAGGGCACTGGCGAACGATCCCAAGGTGCTGCTCTGTGACGAAGCCACTTCGGCGCTCGATCCGCAGACGACGAATTCGATTCTCGCGCTTTTGCTGGATATCAACCGGAAGCTGGGGATCACCATCGTGCTGATTACGCACGAAATGCATGTCATCCGATCGATATGCGATCGGGTAGGGGTGATCGACGGCGGGAAGATCGTCGAGTCCGGCAAAGTCGTCGATGTCTTCCTGAAACCGCAGCACCGCGTTACCAGGGAGTTTGTCGAGCAGGTTGCCGACTCTGTCGAGCTGAAAGAAGCGGTTTCCCACGAAAAGTCGGCGAATGACCGCACGATCATTCGCATCACCTTCCTGGGCGAACAGACCTATCAGCCGATTTTATTTCAGACGATGCAGGAGACGGGCACGTCCTTCAACATCCTGCAGGGAACGATATCCCGCATGAAGGAGACGCCGTACGGTCAGCTTGTCGTTGAACTGGAAGGCGATGCCGACCGGAGCAGACAGACGATTGAGTCGCTGCGAGGGCGCGGGCTTGAAGTGGAGGTGATCTAAAAAATGGAGCAGCTTTGGCAGTTATTAGCAGACATTGACTGGGAAGATATCGGCCAGGCGACGCTTGACACCTTGGCCATGCTGGGCTTCTCCACGCTGTTCACTGTCGTGATCGGCTTGCCGCTCGGTATCCTGCTGTTTCTCAGCTCGAAGGGGCAGCTGCTGCAAAACCGGTTTATTTATGCCATTTTATCCTTTATTGTCAACGTACTTCGTTCTGTTCCGTTTATCATTTTGATGATCCTCCTGATTCCCGTGACCAAGCTCATCGTCGGGACTTCACTGGGGGTAAAAGGCACCATCCCGCCGCTGGTCATCGGAGCCGCGCCCTTTTTTGCCCGGCTCGTAGAGACTTCGCTGCGCGAAGTGGACCGTGGGGTCATCGAAGCGGCGCAATCCATGGGCGCTTCCAACTGGCAAATTATCTGGAGGGTCCTGCTGCCGGAGTCGCGTCCCGGCCTGATCGCCGGCATCACGATCACAACCGTGACGCTCGTCTCTTATACGGCGATGTCAGGCGTTATTGGCGGCGGCGGACTGGGCGATTTGGCCGTTCGCTTCGGTTACCAAAGATTTCAAACTGTCGTAATGGTTGTCACTGTCGCGATATTGTTGGTGTTGGTTCAAATCCTGCAGATGCTGGGGGATCGTCTGGTGATCCGTTTCAGCCGAAAGTAGGAGTCACAATATATAATTCCTTAAGGGGGAAAAGAAATCATGAAAAAGTGGATCGTATCAGCGCTTGCTTTAACGTTGGCATTCTCGCTGACCGCTTGCGGCAGCAAAAATGAATCTGCTCCGGCTTCGAATGCCTCGGCCGGAGGCGATGCCGGAGGGGAAAAACAGCAACAGGAGGTAACCCTGAAAGTAGGTGCTTCCCCGACCCCGCATGCAAAAATTCTCGAATTCGTACAGCCAAAACTGAAGGAACAAGGCGTCAACCTGGAGATCAAAGAGTTTACAGATTACGTTCAGCCGAATATCCAGTTGGACGAAAAACAGTTGGACGCGAACTTCTTCCAACACCTTCCATACCTGGAAGACTTCAATAAAAATAAAAATATGGACCTTCAACCGGTAGTAGCCGTACACATCGAGCCGTTTGGCGCCTACTCCAAGAAATACAAGTCCTTGGACGAATTGCCGGAGGGAGCGACCATCGCTCTTCCGAACGATGCGACCAACAACGGACGTGCACTCGCTCTGTTGGAAAAAAGTGGTTTACTCAAATTAAAAGAAGGCGTCGGCATTGCCGGAACGGCCAAGGACGTCGTGGAAAACAAGAAAAACGTGAAGTTTAAAGAAGTAGAAGCAGCCATGCTGCCGCGCGTTCTGGACGAAGTGGATCTGGCCCTGATCAATACCAACTACGCCCTGGAAGCCAATTTAAGTCCGACCAAAGACGCACTGGCACTGGAAGACAAGGATTCTCCTTATGCCAACTACCTGGTGGCCCGTCCTGACAACAAAGATTCCGATGCCATCAAGAAGCTGGCAGCAGCTTTGACTACACCGGAAGTAAAGAAATACATCGAAGAGCAATTTAAAGGCGAGATTGTGCCGGCGTTCTAATCACGGCTGGCTGACCGCTACGAAACCTGTTTGCGACTGTCGCAGACGGGTTTTTTCATTTATCTAATTCTCGCAGAAGACCCCCGCCTCTATAAGTGGTATGATGAATGCGTTTTTTTT
>NZ_HE978543.1:144972-248344 GCF_000311785.1 Brevibacillus massiliensis | reverse complement strand
AAGAGAAGCGAGCTTCAAACTGCCGGAGGGGTGTTTCTCATGCGCCTGTCATCTTAATGGTCGAATATTCCCTGCAATTCGGCGGGGTCACATGTGTGCTGCAGGGCAATCATCAGCTTGAGGCGAGCTTTTTGGCCGTTTAAGCCGTTGGAGAAGATCACACCCATCTCCTTTAGCTGCCGTCCGCCGCCGGCATAGTCGTACACATCCTGCACCTGCCCGTTGAAACAGCGGGAGACGAGGACGATCGGCACTCCTTTGGCGAGGATTTGCTGCAAAACGGGGACGATGGCCGGCGGCACGTTTCCCAGCCCCAGCGCCTCGATTACCAGCCCGTCGATCGGCTCCTCCAGCAGGAAAGAGAGCCACCTAGGATCCATCCCGGCTACCGCTTTGACCAACGGGACGTTGGCGTTTGCGTGGCCGATCTTGTAGTATTCGCGGTCAAGCGGGGAGTGGTGATAGCTGACTGCTTTTTTCGTAACCGTTCCAATCGGGCCATACTGCGGCGATTGAAACGTGGCGACATTGCTTGTATGGGTTTTGGTGACATGGCGGGCCGCGTGAATCTCGTCGTTGAAGACGACCAGAACGCCCTTGTTGCGGCTGGCTGGATCGGCGGCGACCCGAACGGATGAGATGAGGTTAAGCGGTCCGTCCGCCCCCAGCTCGTTGCTGCTGCGCATCGCTCCCGTTACGACTACCGGGAGTTCAAAGGATAGCGTCAAATCGAGAAAATAGGCTGTCTCCTCCAATGTATCCGTACCGTGGGTAACGACCACGCCGGAGTAGCTGCCTGCTGCCATTTCCTGCTCGATCAAAAGCCTCAGCTGATTCATGATCGGCGGGGTAATATGCGGACTGGGAAGGTTAAAAGGGTTGAGCATCCTGATGTCGGCATAGCTTGACAAAAACGGTAAAATTTTTTCGACCGCATGATCGTCCAGCGGTTTGACGCTTTCAGACTGGGCGTCTGTTGACATGGCAATGGTTCCGCCGGTGTTGATCACAAGTATTTTTTTCATCACAAAGCCCTCTCCTGTTGCGGGTTTTCATTCATTATTATTCATGGTACGATGATTGGTAGCCTATGTAAAGGAGCAGTCTCTCCATGATTGCCATAGTTGGGGCCGCACTGGCACCAGGAATTGCCCTTCTCAGTTACTTTTACCTGCGGGATAATCTGCAGCCCGAGCCGATCTCGATGGTAGTCCGCTCGTTCATTTTTGGCGTACTGCTAGTTTTTCCGATCATGACGCTTCAATATATCATCCAGTCGGAATGGCAGCTTGACCATCCCTTGTTTCAGGCCATTGTCGCCTCTGCCTCGATTGAGGAATTCTTCAAATGGCTGGTGGTCTACCATACAGCCTACAAGCATGTCGAATTTGATGAACCGTATGACGGCATCGTATACGCCGTCGCGGTATCGCTCGGCTTTGCCACACTGGAAAACTTCTTCTATCTGCTTACAAACGGGCTGGAAATCGCATTTTGGCGCGCGCTGCTGCCCGTATCCAGCCATGCCCTCTTCGGTGTGTTAATGGGTTATTACCTCGGAATTGGAAAATTTTCCCATAATTTGCGAAAAAAACAGCGGAGAATCGCCGTTTCCCTGTTTGTTCCCATCGCTTTGCACAGCGTCTACAATTTGATTTTTTTGACAGCAGGGCAGTGGGTGCTTCTGGTTACTCCGTTTATGATCGTCCTCTGGTGGCAGGGGTTAAAAAAAGTCCGGCTCGCTCACGAATTCGGTTCTAAAACGAGGCCGAGGGGTACAAAATAGAGGGTGAGGAGGAGACCATCGTGCCTAAAAATGAACGAGCAAAAGTGACTATTCGCTGTAATGTATGTGGTGAACGTTTTACGCTGCGGGGCCGTCGCAATCCTGAAGGGAAGGTAGAAACGGGCTTCAAACAATGCTTGTGCAACAATGACCGGCACTTCATGGTGACGGAAGAGAGCTAGAAAGAACTGGCAAAGCCGGTTCTTTCTTTTTTTGTATAGAAGACCATTTTACCACTAACACTATTCCCAGAATCAACATCCTTCTAAGGAGGAATTTGCTGTGTGGAAAGCACGAGCGGCACTGTGGGGCATTGCGATGTCGACGGTTCTGGGGGTTATCGGCGGAATCTTTACCATCCCTCATCCCTGGTTGTTTGCAGGGGAGGGCACAATCGCAGCAAAGGGGCTGGAAGTGGCTGCGCCAGAAGCGAAAAAAGCCAATGCCAAGGTCTCGCACACCGCCAAGTACTCCGCCAATGACCTGAAAATCATGGCGAATGCCGTCTACGGTGAGTCAAGGGGAGAGCCATACGAAGGACAGGTGGCGGTAGCTGCCGTCATTCTGAACCGGGTAAAGAGCCCTAACTTCCCCAATACCCCGACAGGTGTGGTGTTTCAACCGGGTGCCTTTACCGCCGTGTCTGACGGACAAATTTGGTTAACCCCCAATGACCGGGCGAAAAAAGCCGTGCAGGATGCCATAAATGGCTGGGATCCGTCGGATGGTTGTACCTATTACTTTAATCCGGATACAGCGACCTCCAAATGGATATGGAGCCGTCCTCAGGTAAAGCGCATCGGTAAGCACATCTTTTGCCGTTAATTTTAGAAAGGAGGCAGGAAAACGATGGTCTATGGAGCAATCAGCCGTGTACTATTTCCCGTTGCTGCGGTAGCCCTCGTAGGAGCAGGTGTTTGGGGGTATCAGGAGCACAACGAAAAAAACTCGATTTTGGTCAAAACAGAAAACCAGTATCAACGGGCCTTCCACGATCTTAACCACCATATTGACAAGTTGAGCGATGAACTTGGCAAGTCGCTGGTCGTCAACTCACAGCGGCAGGCGACGCCCGCTTTGACCAACGTTTGGCGTCTCGCCTACAGTGCCCAGTCCGACGTAGGGCAGCTGCCGCTCACTCTCATGCCATTTCACAATACAGAAGAATTCTTGTCCAAAGTAGCTGACTTCTCGCACAGCGTGGCAGTTCGCGACCTGGGCAAAAAACCTCTTACCGACCAGGAACACAAGACACTGAGCACCCTGTACGACCATTCCAAGCACATTCGCAAGCAGCTGCGCGACATGCAGGCCAAAGTGCTTGATCAGAAGCTTCGCTGGATGGACGTGGAGGTCGCGCTGGCTTCCGACGATAAAAAGACGGACAACTCGATCATCGACGGATTTAAGACGATTGACAAGAATGTGCAGGAGTACCCGGAGATTGACTGGGGTGCCAGCATTCACAGCCTGGATCAGAAGAAAAAAATGCGGGTAAAGGGACTGGACGGAAAACCGATTAACCAGACGGAAGCCGAACGAATTGCCAGGGATTTTGTCGGCTTGCACGATTCCCGCACGCACGTGCAAATCAATGCCAACGATCACGGGAAGGGTCAAGGATACTCTGCCTACAGCATTACGATCAAGGACGGAAAGCGCAAAAATCCGATTCACCTGGACGTTTCCAAAAAGGGCGGTAAGGTGCTCTGGATGCTGAACGAACGGGATGTCAAGCAGGAAAAACTCTCCTTGCAAGAGGCCCAAAACAGCGCTGCCAAGTTTCTGAAAGAGCGCGGCTATAAAAATATGGTGCCGGCAGAAAGCGACAGTTACCACGGCCTGGGAGTGTTTACGTTCGTACCCGTGGAAAACGGTGTGCGGATCTATCCCGATGCCGTCACGGTAAAAGTAGCCCTGGACAACGGCGAGGTTAACGGTTTTCATGCTACTCAATACCTGTTCAATCACAAGGATGGCCGCAAGCTGCAGCAGAAGCGAATCAGCCTTGAACAAGCGCGAAAATCGGTCAGTCCGCGGCTCAAGGTCACGGATCAAGGTCTGGCGGTAATCGAAGGGAAGAACGACGGCAAAGAGGTGCTCTGCTACGAGTTTAGAGGGGAGCACGCCGGAGTCCCTTATCAA
The DNA here is from genome assembly GCF_000311785.1 of Brevibacillus massiliensis. Lineage (GTDB taxonomy): Bacteria > Bacillota > Bacilli > Brevibacillales > Brevibacillaceae > Brevibacillus_C > Brevibacillus_C massiliensis. The sequence goes on along the minus strand of NZ_HE978543.1, from coordinate 244,413 downwards.
ATATTTGTCAACGCCCAAAACGGGGAAGAGGAAGAGATTGTTCGCCTCGACAACGAACCGGGATTTGGCGACAATAAATAACGAGCGGATCCGCATCGAGGGAAAGTTGACGCTACTCGTCCAGCTTTCCCTGTTTGCCGTGAAGTGGAAAAACTGTGTATAATGAAGGGGGAGAGTTAGGAAAGGGGAAGAACCGGGAGATGAAACTGCCGCAAATAGGACAGATGATCTGGCTGAGTCCTGACACATCTGCAGATGATGAGACAAAGAAAGTGTTAAAATCGCGCATTGCCGACTTTACAGGGGACGCGGCTGCGATCGAATTGCCGATTGACGAGAGGACAAAATGCATAGAGCGGGCGAAGACGGGCTCCATGTGGAATGTTTGGTATATGGGTGACGACGGTTTGCGCCACGACTTTCGAACCGAGGTAATGGGTTTTCGAGAAGAAAACATTCCTTTGCTGCTCATAAAGCTGCCTGAATTGAGGGACATTGTCAGAACACAGCGGCGGTCCTATGTGCGAGTGCCTGCCGAGGTGGAAATATCTGTGAAGTCTCAGGAGACGGATCCTGTCTGCCACTTTCTCGCGAGGACGATTAACTTAAGCGGAGGCGGATTGGCCTTTTCCTGCGAAGAGAAGTACCCGCTGAAGGAAAAGCAGTTGGTCAGCATCTGGATGAATCTTCCAAGCCGCAAGGGCACAGTGGCTCACGCTTACTCAACTTGCGAAATTACGCGGATTGAAAAGAAAACGGATTTCTGCCAGTTGGTATCCGTCAAATTTCTCGACATAAGCGAAGGGGACCGCCAAAAGGTGATTCGCATCTGCTACGAGCGGCAGCTTGAACTGAATAAAAGGGGCATCTCCGACTCATAGTAAAAGTAGGATCGTTAATGGGGGGACGCATCAGGATGAACAGCCCGGAAGAGTACAACCTCCGTTTTTGCCGCCTTGCCGAACGGTTTGAACGCTGTCTTGCGAGTCTGATCCTCTGCTTGTTTACCCTGCTTGTGCTAGGACAAGTAGCCTGTACATATCAGCCGGTCAAGCATTTTTTTGTCGAAACTTTGCTGTGGGAAGGGCATCCCTTTCAACCGTGAAGTTTGCGTACAGGGCCGTTTTATGGTACCATATACGATAGCAGAGTAAATGTGCAGGAGCAGGCATGTCCTGCTTTTGTTGTTTTCTGTCAGGAGCGATATGACGCTGCCAGACTGAGTCGGCTTCCTTATCCTGCATGAAGTCTGCTAAAGAAGGACTCCACTGCTTCTGCGAGCAGCTTCAATCGCAGCTTTTCATTAACTACCAAATATAGCGGGTGATTCTCTACATGAAAATCGCAATAGACGGACCAGCCGGAGCTGGCAAGAGCACAGTGGCCCGGATTGTCGCTGCCCGCCTCGGATACATATATATTGACACTGGAGCCATGTACCGAGCACTCGCATGGGCCGTCATCCGGTCTGGATTGGCGGCTGATGATGAAGAAGCAGTCAGCAAGTTGCTCAGTCAGGGAACGATCGAACTGCGCCGCACTGATGCGGGGCAGGAGGTCTTCTGGAACGGGCAAGACATCACAGCGGAGATTCGCACTCCTGAGGTCAGCAATGGCTCGTCAATCGTAGCCAGCTTGGGCAAGGTTCGCGAGCAGATGCTTCACCTGCAGCGCGAGTTGGCCCGGCAGGGCAGCGTTGTGATGGATGGACGGGATATCGGCACGCACGTGCTGCCGGATGCCGATGTGAAGATTTTTTTGACGGCATCGCTTGAAGAGAGGGCGAAACGCCGCGTCGATGAACTGCACGCAAAAGGCTACGATGCCGAATACGAAACCCTGCTGGCCGAGCTGGAAGAGCGCGACCGGCGCGATTCAGAGCGAAGCGTAGCTCCCCTGCGCAGGGCAAAGGACGCACACTTGGTGGATACCACCGGGAAGTCCATTGAGGAAGTTATTGATGAGATTCTCAAAATTTGCTTGCGAGCAGGTGAACACCGCCGGTGAACAACTATTATAAATTTTTTCGCTTTTTATTCCGCAAGATATTTGCCGTGTTTTTCCGATGGCAAGTAATTGGATCCGAACATATTCCTAAAGAAGGTCCGGTAATTCTCTGCCCCAATCACATCAGCAACTGGGATCCCCCTCTGGTTGGATCCGGGATGGAACGCCAGCTTCATTTTATGGCCAAGGAGGAACTGTTTCATATACCGGTTCTCTCGTTTCTGATCAAGAAGTTTGGAGCATTTCCGGTTAAACGGGGGCAAGCTGATCGGGCTGCAATCCGCGCCACTTTGAAATTGTTGGAAGAAGGGAAAGTGTTTGGCATTTTTCCGGAGGGACATCGCAGCAAGACAGGCGATCTGGGAGCGGCCATGAACGGTGCGGCGATGTTCGCCTTAAAGTCACAAGCAGCGGTTATTCCGGTGGCTATCATAGGGCCTTACCGGCTGTTTCGCCCGATCAAAATCGTGTACGGGCAGCCGTTGGATTTGTCCCGTTTCAGGGAGTCCAAGCCAACTGCCGAAATCTTGAGGGATACGACAGAATACATCATGCAAAACATCAAGGAATTAATCGAGCGGCATCATGAATAGCGCTTTTTTCCTGACTTGACGAATATCCCCTAAAGATAGTATCGAAAGCAGGGGATGGAAGAATACTATATCTGTGTATCTCCACTTCCAATTGTCTGGCCCCCCGCCCTTGGCGAGAGGTTCATATATTTTGCAATACTATCCCGCTTCATATAGGTGTTTCTTGTGTGACGGATGGTAATCAAGGAGGTTTAGTCAATGGTGGATGAGACAAACAACAGCGCGAGCCTGACAGAGGTAAAAACACTCTCTGTAGGTGACGTAGTCCAAGCGAAGGTAACGAAAGTGGAAGAAAAACAAGCTTTGGTAGATGTGGGTTACAAATACGACGGACTAATTCCGATCAGCGAGCTCTCCAGTCTTCATGTGGATCAGGTATCGGATGCAGTCTCGGTCGGAGATGAATTTGAAGTGAAGGTAACCAAAATTAATGACGACAAGGAAGAACTGGTCGTCTCCAAAAAAGCGGTTGCCGCAGAAAAAGCATGGGAAGAGCTAAGCCGGAAAATGGAATCCGGGGAAGTGCTTGAAGCAGAGGTAAAAGAAGTCGTGAAAGGCGGACTGGTTGTCGATGTCGGCCTGCGCGGTTTTATTCCCGCTTCCATGGTTGAACGCCACTTCGTAGAAGACTTTTCCGATTACAAGGGCCGCACCTTAACGCTGAAGGTAGTGGAAATGGATCGCGAGAAGAACAAGGTGATCCTCTCCCATAAAGCCGTTCTGGAAGATGAACTGAAGAAGCAGAAGAGCAGTCTGCTTGAGAGCCTCCAGCCGGGCCAGGTGTTGGACGGGACAGTGCAGCGCTTGACCGACTTCGGAGTGTTTGTGGACATCGGCGGCATCGACGGCTTGGTGCACGTCTCCGAGCTGGCTTGGAATCGTGTAGAAAAACCGTCTGACGTGGTCAAAGAGGGCGACAAGGTACAAGTAAAAGTATTAAAGGTTGACAAAGAGAACGAGCGAATCAGCTTGAGCATCAAAGAAACCCTTCCAGGACCATGGGAAAAGGCTGCCGAGCAGTTCAAGTCCGGCGACGTCGTGACAGGGGTTGTAAAGCGTCTGGTCAGCTTTGGCGCATTCGTCGAAATTGCTCCTGGCATCGAAGGCTTGGTGCATATTTCGCAAATCGCCAACCGCCACGTAGCGACTCCTGGTGAAGTACTGAAGGAAGGGCAAGAGGTACAGGTAAAAATCCTCGATGTAAACCCAACCGAACAACGCGTCAGCTTGAGCATCCGCGCCCTGGAAGAGGAGAAAGCGGAAAAAGCAGAACGCGCCAGCAGACGTGAGCATCAGGCATTCCAGCAAGAAAACAATCAAGGTTTAAATGTAACCTTGGGCGACTTGTTCGGAGACCTGAAAGACAAGTTAAAATAAGCGGGTACGTCAAAAGGGGATGCACATGGAGTGCATCTCTTTTTGTTTGTGTTGATTTCGGGGCAGACTTGGGGTAAGGAGGAAAACGGGATGAACCGCTCAAAACGAAAATGGGAACATATTCAATACGCATTGGCTGCAGGTCAAGCGGAAACACCCGGGTTTGACGACCTGCAGTTTGCGCCGAATAGTTTACCTAATATATCTTATGGAAACATTTCGCTTCAAGTACGCTTGGGCGACTGGGAACTGTCGTCGCCCATTATCGTCAATGCGATGACAGGCGGTTCGAAGGAAACCGCGGAAATCAATCGCAAATTGGCTGAAATTGCACGCGAACTGAAGCTGGCGATGGCGGTGGGGTCCCAGATGGCGGCGGTTCGCGAGCCGGATTTGGAGTGGACCTTCAAGATCGCCCGGGAAGTAAACTCCGCAGGACTCATCTTTGCCAACCTGGGGGCAGAAGCAACCGTTGAACAGGCAAAGCGGGCAGTTGAAATGATCGCCGCCGACGCTCTGCAAATTCACCTGAACGTCATGCAAGAACTTCTTATGCCTGAAGGAGACCGCGATTTTACCGGCTATCTGCTCAATATCGAACGACTGGCACGTTCTTTGTCTGTACCGCTCATTGTCAAGGAAGTAGGTTTCGGGATGACGCGGAAAACGATCCGCCAATTGGCTGATGCCGGTGTAAGACTGATCGATGTAGGCGGGAAGGGCGGGACCAATTTCGCTCGGGTGGAAAATTGCCGGCGCGACCGTCCGCTTTCCATGTTCGAGGATTGGGGGTTGACGACTGTACAAAGCCTCATGGAAGCCGACTGCAGCAAAACGGATGGCGTTGCCTTCATCGCTTCCGGCGGCATCCGGCACGGTCTGCATATCGCCAAGGCTTTGGCGCTGGGCGCTGGGGCGGCTGGATTGGCAGGCCGGTTTTTGCGGATGGTGCAGACGCTGCCACTGGAGGGATGCCTGGCGGAAGTAGACGAGCTTCACCACCAGCTGAGGATTGCGATGACAGCACTTGGTGCCGCAGATGTGCTGGCGCTTCGCGCTGTTCCTGTGACAATCGGCGGCGAAACGCGATCTTGGGCCCGGCAGCGGGGAATTGACTGCCAGCGGTACGCGGCAAGAGACATGGACGTGTGTACGGGTGAATGAGCCGCAAGCGGACGTCGTTATGAAAGCCACTCATCAGGGTATACTTGTGAAGAGATGTGAATGCGAGAAAAGGAGTAAGCCATGAATGATGGTGTGTTATCCATTGTCTTACAGTGGTCTCTGATCTGTGTCGTCTGGATGGGGAGTCTGGACAGGCAGCTGCATCGGCTTCACTTGAGCCGCAGGTCGGCGCTGTTCATTTTGACTGTGACGCTGATTTGCGCTTTTACCAGTTGGCGGCTGTACTTCTTCCCCGTTGATGTAAACGTAGGCGGGGCGATCATTCCGCTGCTCTTGTCATGCTGGTCCTGGCTGCATTTGCCCAAACAGGGCAAAACGTTTCTTATCCTGGCTGCATTCCTGTTCGCTTGCGCCCTCTACTTTGCCCGTCTGTTTGCCTTCCGCGATCCGGTGCTCCTGGTGTGGGACGAAAAGCTTCTGCTGCCCGTGCTGCTGATTACCGTGCTTGTCTTCTTGACACGCAACTGGCAGGTTCAATGGTTTATCATATTGGTCGCGCTTCCTTTGGCGGATGCTTTCTACACGCTCAACTTTCTCGACAAAGGAGCGGAGAGCCAGATCGGGGGGGCGAAAACGCAGGATCTCCTCTGGTGCACCATCTGCCTCTGGACGGCCCTGATGTCGCTTTACTCCACATTGCAAAAAAGCGTTGTCCGGTCGTACCGCCGCTTTGTCCGCACGTTCAAATTACGAACAAAAACACACTCACACAGGTGATTCCTTTTGTTAAAACAACTGCTTGCGAACGAATACTTTATCCCTCTGTTCATCGGTTTTGGATTCGGCGTGTTGACCCGGGTGCTGCTGCTGCGAACCGATTACCGGCAGTACCCGACGTCTCCGCATGGCAAGATCATCCACCTTTCGCTTGGAATCATCGCCTCTTCCCTGGGGGCTGTTGCCGTTCCCGCCTTGCTCAAGGAAAACTACACGGCGATTACCTTCTTGACTGTAGCGGCACAGCAGTTTCGCGATGTGCGTAAAATGGAGCGCGATACCTTGACGGAAGTAGACAAGCACGAGCTGGTTCCGCGCGGAGGTTCTTACATTGAAGGAATCGCGATGGCGTTTGAGGGACGCAATTACTTGGTGATATTTGTCGCGTTTGTAACCACGTTTGCGACCGTGCTCTTTGCCTGGTGGGGCGGACTTATCGCTGGCATTGTCACGATGGGGATTGGATTGAAATACAAATCCGGCAAGACGTTGGGGCATATCGTCGACATCGTGCCGGCCGAGGTAAAGATGGACGAATACAATCTTAGCGTCGGAGATATTTACATCATGAACGTCGGTTCTGAGGATGCTCAGGAACAGATCAGAAAGCATGGAATGGGATTTATCCTCGTCCCGAAAAATCAAAACGCCAAGGTGACGATCGCCAATCTGGGCCAGCGCCAAGCGATTCTGCACGACACCGCAACGATGCTGGGCGTCTACCGGGACGAGGGAGAGCCTTCGCTGGTACCGATGGCCAAGCGCGATCTTCGAACCGGACGGATTGGCTTGTTTTTATTGCCGCTGACGCGCGATGTATCAAAAGCGGAGCAGGTCATTGTCCACGTGCCGCTGTTGGAGTACGCAAGCCGCATCCCCAAAGAAGCTCCGATCAATCAAACGGCTCCCTCCAACGACCAATAAACTCAGACAAGGAGGAGCGGAATGGATCCGAAGATCATGGCTGTGATCACAACGCAAAAGGAGCGAGTTGCCGGAGGCGCCCCCATATTTATCATGCCGAACCACGAAGAAATGCAGCGTACTGCCTTCACGCTGGAGAAGGTACTGGACGGCATGGTCCATCAAGTCACTCCGGATATCCTGATCATTGTTCGACATCATTAGAATGTGTTATGATTAGCAGGTGAATTTCTAGAGAAATGAGTGAGCAGTAACATGGGATTGCCTGTTGTCGCGATCGTAGGAAGACCGAATGTCGGCAAGTCCACGATCTTTAACCGGCTTGTCGGCCAAAGAATCGCCATAGTAGAAGACACGCCGGGTGTAACCCGTGATCGTTTGTACGGGAAGGGTGAATGGTTAAACCATCAGTTTCACGTCATTGATACGGGAGGGATCGAAGTAGGCGATACGGATGTGATCCTTACCCAGATGCGTCATCAGGCGGAACTGGCCATCGATGAAGCGGATGTGATCCTGTTTGTCGTAGACAGCCGTACCGGCGTTACGGATGCGGACATGGAAGTAGCGCGTATGCTCAACAAGACAAAGAAACCGATTGTCTTGGCAGTCAATAAAGTGGACAATCCGGACATGCGAAACGAGATTTACGACTTTTACCAGTTGGGTGTGGGCGATCCGTTCCCTGTCTCCGGGAGCCACGGGCTCGGCCTCGGCGATCTGCTGGAGGAAATCGTCAAGCATTTTCCGCAGGCGCCGGAGGAAGAAGAGTCGGAGGACGTGATCCGCGTCTCGATTATCGGTCGTCCCAACGTGGGGAAATCGTCATTGACGAACGCGATCCTCGGAGAAGAACGCGTCATTGTCAGCGAGATCGCGGGTACCACCCGGGATGCGATTGACACCCCGTTTGAACAAGACGGTCAGCGGTACGTGCTGGTCGACACCGCAGGGATGCGTAAACGCGGGAAGGTGTATGAAAGCACGGAGAAGTACAGCGTCATGCGGGCCCTGAAGGCGATTGAAGACTCTGATGTGGTGCTGGTCGTGATCAACGGGGAAGAAGGGATCATCGAGCATGACAAGAAGATTGCCGGATACGCCCATGAAGCGGGAAGGGCCGTGATCATTGTCGTCAATAAATGGGATGTGGTGGAAAAAGACGATAAAACGATGCAGCGTTTTACCGAACTGATTCGCGAAGAGTTCAAGTTCCTCTCCTACGCGCCGATTCTGTATGTTTCGGCCAAGACAAAACAGCGGGTCGGCACCATCCTTCCCAAAGTGAACCAGGTGGCAGAGGCGCATGCCATGCGCATTCCGACCGCTGTGATCAACGACTTGGTGACGGATGCAACGATTATGGCGCCGCCGCCGACGGACAGGGGAAAACGCTTGAAAATCAACTACGTGACCCAAGCGGCCGTCAAACCGCCAACGTTTATCGTGTTTGTCAACGACCCTGAATTGATGCATTTTTCCTATGAGCGCTATCTAGAGAATAAAATTCGTGAGGCATTCGTATTCGAAGGGACTCCGATACGGATTCTAACGCGTAAAAAGGCATAGGGAGAGGGTAACAATGAGCTTTGTTCTCGCCATGATTATCAGCTATCTGATCGGGGCAGTCAGCTTCAGCACCATCATCGCCAAAAGCATCGCCGGGATCGACATCCGGCAGCACGGCAGCGGCAACGCCGGTGCGACCAATACGCTGCGGGTACTGGGGAGGGGTCCCGGCATTCTGGTGTTGATTCTGGATGCCCTGAAGGGATTGGCGGCAATGGGAATCGCCCACCTGCTTACAGGCGGAGATCCGATCGCTTACGCGCTCGCGGGAATATTCGCGATTATCGGACACAATTGGCCGGTCTATTACGGTTTTCGAGGCGGAAAGGGCATTGCTACCACAGTAGGCGTAGCGCTCGGGCTGTCTCCTAGTTCTTTTTTGGTGACCGGTCTGGTCGCTGTGTTCGTGATTCTTTTGACGCGGTATGTATCGCTCGGCTCGCTCGTTCTGGCAACATTGCTGCCGCTTTGCCTGCTTTTCTTCGGAGCGGACAGTTCTTTCGTCTGGATCAGTTTGATCATTACCGTGCTCGCCTATGTGCGTCATTACCGCAATATTGTCCGCTTGATCCAGGGAACAGAGCGAAAACTGGGTGACAAGTCGCAATGAATACCAAACGAATGCGGAGGCGAGTGATTTGTCCAAAGAAATAGCAGTGATTGGAGCGGGAAGCTGGGGAACCGCTCTCGCATCTGTCTGTGCCGAGAACGGCCATCGCGTAACGCTTTGGGTGCGTGACGAACGGATTGCCAAGGAGATTTCAGCCTGCCGTACCAACCAAAAATACCTGCCTGATGTCGTCCTGCCGGACACGATATGTGCCGAGACTGATCTGGAGGCAGCTGCAGCCGGCAAGCAGGTGATTCTGCTGGTCGTGCCCTCGCACGCCATGCGCAGCGTGATACGCCAGATGGCACCGCAGCTGACTGCGGACATGCTGCTGATCCACGCTGCGAAGGGCCTGGAGATCGAGACGCGAAAGCGCATGTCCGAAGTGATCCGGGAAGAGGTGCCGAGTGAAATCGGCGACAACCTGGTGGTGCTGACAGGACCGAGCCATGCCGAGGAGGTAGTCCGCCGTTCTCCGACGACGGTCGTGGTGGCTTCCGAGTCGGCAGAGCGCGCCATGCAGGCTCAGGATGTGTTGATGAACGGGTATTTTCGCGTTTACACCAATCCCGATCTGGTCGGAGCGGAAGTCGCCGGTGCCTTGAAAAACATCATCGCGCTGGGAGCCGGTCTCTCCGATGGCCTGGGATTTGGCGATAATGCGAAAGCTGCACTGCTGACTCGCGGCCTGGCTGAGATCGCCCGGCTGGGGATCAAGCTGGGAGCGAACCCGCTCACGTTCGCCGGACTGGCCGGGGTGGGGGATCTCGTCGTGACCTGCACCAGCAAGCACAGCCGCAACTGGCGCGCTGGCTATCTGCTGGGGCAGGGGCAGCCGCTGCAAAAGGTCCTGGAGCAGATGGGGATGGTCGTCGAGGGGATACGCACCACGAAGGCGGCGTATTCGCTCTCCTTGCAAGAACAGGTGACGATGCCGATCACCCATGTGCTGCACAGCGTTCTGTTTGAGGGAATGGAGGCCAGACAAGGGGTAGACGAACTAATGGGGCGCGGCCGCACGTTTGAATTGGAGGACATCATGAATTACCCAATGTGACCTCACCATTCTCGGGTCGCCTACATACTATAGGGAGAAACCTATAGGGGTGAAGGAGGAGCTTACATGGGCAAAAATTTTTCGCGCCGGTTGTTTGAAAAACTGCAAGGATCTGGTCTTTCCAACATTGACGAAAACGGACTGCGGGCGATTGCCGGTTCGCTTTCGCGAAGCGATTTTGAAGATGAGTCAAAGCTGCGTCAATTGATCCAGACACTGTCCGCCTTAAGCGGTACCCCCGTCAGCACGGAAAAAGAAGAAAAGATTTTGCAGATGTTTCGGGAAAAGCAAATCGACATGAACGATCTTCAATCCCTGGGCAAACTTTTGAAATAAACCGCGCGGGATGAGAAATGGGCGATTATGCCTGTTCCCCTCGTTTCAAAACGACATAATGTAAGACTAGGAACAATCATGGCTCTACAGGGACATGGCTGACCTACAGGTAAGGCAAGAAAAAAAGAGGGGCAAAAAGTTCACCCCTCTTTTTTTCGTTTGTCAGCCCCGGCAGCTTGATGTTTCAGGAAGTTTTGCACCAAAGGAGATTGAAGCAGAGTAAGCAGCTGCCCGATATCGATGTTGCCGAGTGCACCGAGCGGATTGGAGTCGTCCTCTTCTTCGGCTTGCTCCCTCCTGTGGCGTTTTGGCTCAGCGGCCTTGTTGGTCTGCGCCTGCTTCGATGAAGTTTTGCTCAGTGTTTCGAGCATCTCCATCGCGCCGTACAGGGTGTCCATCGTATTTTCCACCTGACGGATCGTGCTGCTGATTCCCTTGATATTGAGCCGCATGCGGTTTACGGAACTGCGAACTTCTTCGGAGGACAGGGGCTCTTGTGGAATTGGCAAGCGGCCGGCTTGCCCTTCCTGCGGTTGAATTCTTTTCTTGGTCATCGGCGCATAGGGATTGCGCCATTTTCGCATGTTCATCGTCCTTCCCCCCCTTACAGGTGAATCATCAGAATAGTGTATGCGAAAGCCCGGGTGTAGGTTCGTATAAGCAGAATATGTTATAATAAACGAATCACGGAAAAATTGTGCAAAGGAAGCTGTTTTGGTTATGGGAATCGACCCGATGACAAAGATGTGGATAGCGATCGCGGCAATGGTGCTGATGTTTGTCTGCAACATTATGGTTGTCTATTCGCGCAAGCTGCAAAGCGGAGCGATACGCTTTTTGTTAAAATCAGTGGCATACCTGTTGCTGCTCATCACACTGCTGATGATTTTGCTCGTCATATTCTAGGGAAGGGAGATAAAGCTGTGTCGGAACTGACGTTGACGGCTCGTGGAGAGGCCTATGTCGTGCCAGCCGAGCTGGATGAGACGATTGTAAAATTGGCGAAAAAACACGCAATTCCATGGGGACATGCATGTGAGCGGGGCATCTGCGCGCAGTGTCGTACGAAGGTAATCGACGGGGCTGATTGCTTAAACGAGATCACGCCAGAAGAAAAGCTGCGCTTGCGCAAAGCCGAGCGGCAAGACGGCTACCGCTTAGGCTGCCAGATACGACTGAAGAAAACGGGCAGGGTTCACCTCCTGCACAGTCCTTACCGATAAGGAGCGAGGGCCATGGGGAAAATCACTTTTCGCCCGTCAGGCAAACAGATTAACGTCCGAGCGGGGCAAACGCTGCTTCAGGCAGCCAGGGCGGCCAGGGTGTACATTCCTCAGCGCTGCGGCGGGCACGCCTCTTGTCAGATGTGCAAGGTGATTGTCGAGCAGGGTGAACTTTTGCCGCACAGCCCATTGGAGCTTCGCAAGCTGACGGAAGCCGATCTCGCCAGCGGTGTGAGGCTCTCGTGCCAGGCCAGGGCGGGCAGGGGGGATTGCGTGGTAAGCATACCTGCCAGCAAGCTGAAATCGGTGGTAGCCGCTGCGCTGGAGAGGCAAAAATACGAGCTTGAGGATGAACAGTAGGAGGAACACGAAGCATGCAGTTCACTTTTCATCAGACATGGCTGGCCCGGATCGGCTCTATCATCCTGATGGGAGCGATGCTGTCCGGCTGCCTCTATCCGGCCGAACGCAGAGTGGAAAATCAAGTGCCAAGTTCTTTTTATTTGGAAGCGACACAAAAAGCGGTGGACCAATTTCACCAGGACACGTCGGTCCTGCCGATCACAACCAATCCGCTCGATACTCCGATTTTCGAGAAATACGAGATTGATTTTTCCAAACTGATACCAAAGTATCTGCCGGATGCGCCCGCCAATTCCTTTGAGAGGGGCGGCATCTACAAGTACGTCATTATCGATGCGGAGACGAAGCCTACCGTGAGGCTGATTAACCTCGATGTCGTGAGCAAGGTGGCAGATGTCCAGCAAGCGGTCAACCGCTATATGCAAAGACACGACGGCAAGCTGCCTGTGAACGGCGATGCGGGGAACGGCTATTACACGATCAAATACAGTGTCATCGCCATGAAAGAGCCGGAGATAAAAAGTACAGTGACCAGCCAACTGCTTACCCTGATCATGAATGAAAAGGGCGAGGTGGGCATTGACTACGCTCCGGATATCGCTGCGGTCCTGCGCAACAACGATAAGCTGGAGGTCCCTAAAAACACCGATCCCCGCTATGTATTCGCCCGGGAGTCGATGTTCGTTCCGGTGAAATCTTTCCCCTATACGATGGAAAACGGGGAGCCGCACCTGCTCAAATTATCATAGTGGCCAGTTTGTGATCCTTCCTCTAGCGGGAAGGATCATTTTTTTGTTCTACTTTGCTTGTTTTTACATATATTGATACTGTCCTAGATTCTAGTACGAGATTCTCTCTTCAATGATGAAGGTTGAGGGATAATTCGGAAAAACCGTCATAGAGTAGAAATAGACAAACACAAGGAGGTCATCGAAGGTGGAACGAGTCGATATTTTTAAAGACATTGCTGAACGTACGGGCGGCGATATCTATCTCGGGGTCGTCGGTCCTGTCCGTACGGGCAAATCAACTTTTATCAAGCGGTTCATGGAACAAGTAGTCATACCCAACATCCCGCAAGAAACGGACCGTATCCGGGCTACGGATGAACTGCCGCAAAGCGCGTCCGGCCGCACGATTATGACGACCGAACCGAAATTCGTCCCCAATCAAGCGGTTCAAATCAATGTGACTGATGGCCTCAGCATCAATGTACGGCTGGTTGACTGCGTTGGCTATACCGTGGAAGGCGCCAAGGGCTTTGAAGATGAACACGGGCCGCGCATGGTGAATACCCCCTGGTACGACGAACCGGTGCCATTTGAAGAAGCGGCAGAGGTAGGCACACGAAAAGTCATTCAGGATCATTCCACGATCGGCATCGTGGTGACGACGGACGGAAGCATCGCGGAGATTCCCCGCGAAGGCTACCTGGAAGCGGAAGAACGAGTTGTAAGTGAGTTGAAGGAAGTAGGCAAGCCGTTTGTCATACTGGTAAACTCAACACGGCCCCGTTCCGAAGAGGCGCAAGCGCTTCGAGCCGAGCTACAGGAAAAGTACGACGTTCCGGTCATCGCCTTGTCGGCTGACCATATGTCTGAGCAGGAGGTTTTGCTGATCCTGCGTGAGGTATTGTTCGAATTTCCTGTACACGAAGTGAATGTCAATCTGCCGAGCTGGGTCATGGTTCTGGAGAGCGGCCATTGGCTCAGGCAGAATTACGAGGAGGCCGTACGGGAGACAGTCAAGGATATTCGCCGCCTGCGTGACGTGGACCGGGTCGTGGGGTATTTCAGCGATTACGATTTTGTGGAGCGGGCTGCACTCGCCGGGATGGATATGGGACAGGGGATTGCCGAGATCGACCTGCATGCGCCCGACGATTTGTACGACCGCATCTTGATGGAGATCGTCGGAGTGGAGATCAAGGGCAAAGACCACTTGCTGAAAATCATGCAGGAGTTTTCCCATGCCAAACGCGAGTATGATCAGGTAGCAGAGGCGCTCCACATGGTGCGTACGACCGGGTACGGCATCGCCGCACCGTCACTGCATGAGATGTCTCTGGACGAACCGGAGATGATCCGCCAGGGCCCCCGTTTTGGCGTGCGGCTGAAGGCGACGGCTCCATCCATCCACATGATCCGCGTCGATGTAGAGTCGGAGTTTGCCCCGATTATCGGTACGGAAAAGCAGAGTGAGGAGCTGGTCCGCTATCTGATGCAGGACTTTGACAAAGATCCGTTGTCCATCTGGAATTCCGACATCTTCGGGCGGTCTCTGCATTCGATCGTAAGAGAGGGCATCCAGGCCAAAATCCTGATGATGCCGGACAACGCCCGCTACAAGCTGCAAGAGACGCTGGGGCGGATTATTAACGAGGGATCGGGCGGATTGATCGCGATTATCCTCTAAGGCGAAAGGTAGTTCCAAAGGCCCGGGTAAGGGCTGGTGCGAGATAGGCTTCCGCAGGAAAGGAGGCCTTTTTTGCGTTTTCTCCGCGGTTTCAATAGGAAAAGGCTTGAATTTCATAAAACGGTGTATTACTATAAGCTTGTCAGATCGGCAAAAACCGCCAACAAGCGTATATTTTTTAGATTTTGTGGTAAAGACATGTACTATAAATGACGATAATTTCTTTGAGGGGAGGTGAAGACATGAATAAAACAGAATTGATCACGAAAGTGGCTGAAACCACCGAACTCACGAAAAAAGATGCTACGAAAGCAGTGGAAGCAGTTCTCGATGCCATTGCTGAGGCTTTGAAAGCTGGGGACAAGGTTCAACTGATCGGCTTCGGTAACTTTGAAGTGCGCGAGCGTGCTGCCCGCAAAGGTCGCAACCCGCAAACTGGCGAAGAAATCGAAATCGCTTCCAGCAAGATCCCTGCCTTCAAACCTGGCAAGCAGCTGAAGGATTTAATCAAGTAAATTTTCGCTTCTTCATTTAGAAAGTACCCTACATAAGAATGCTCTGAATAAGAAGCAGGCTTTGTTTTCATGAAGTTGCAAAAGAAAAATCCACATGTCACATGTGGATTTTTTTGCTTGCTCAAGCCCCCTGCCGAGCACAACAAGCTTTGCATTTTCCTTCCCGGGGTGGTAAGATTGGCTTGTTCTTGTTTGCAGGGCTGAGGAGGTTAAAACATGAATGTTGATCTTGAAAAAATCCAACAAGCGGTACGGATGATCCTCGAAGCAGTGGGAGAAAATCCGGATCGTGAAGGACTGTTAGATACACCGAAACGCGTCGCCAAGATGTACGCTGAAGTGTTTGAAGGCATGCATGTTGACGAAGAGCAGTACTTTGAGACTGTCTTTAGCGAACAGCACGAAGAGATGGTCCTGGTCAAAGATATTCCGTTTTACTCGATGTGCGAACATCATCTGGTACCTTTTTTTGGGAAGGCGCATGTTGCCTACATCCCGCGAGGCGGACGCGTCGTTGGGCTCAGCAAACTGGCACGTGCCTTGGAAGCAGTGGCAAGACGCCCGCAGCTGCAAGAGCGGATTACTTCTACGGTAGCTGATGCGATCATGAAAAAGCTGGAGCCCCACGGCGTCGTAGTTGTTGTGGAAGCAGAGCACATGTGCATGACCATGCGCGGTGTGAAGAAGCCGGGTTCCGTTACGGTAACATCCGCAGTCCGCGGGATTTTTGCGCAGGATCATGCGGCGAGGGCGGAAGTATTTAGTTTGCTCAAGGGGTAAGAAGGAAAGCCCGTGTCCGTCTCGGTGTGGAACGGGTTTTCTTGAAAAATACTATTGACAATAGCCCTGCTAATCATGTATAGTATTAATTGTCTTCAGTCGGGATGTGGCGCAGCCCGGTAGCGCGCACCCTTGGGGTGGGTGAGGTCCAGGGTTCAAATCCCTGCATTCCGACCATCTATATGATAACGAAGGGAACCCCGATCTGGGGTTCTTTTTTATAAGCAAAGCACGTGGAGAACAGGACTTGGCTTGGGCCGCGTGCTGGTTTATAATGGAATGTGGAATGTCTTAGGACAGGTTGGTGTAAACATGAACATTGATTTGCGCTTTGTCGCGGCACAAAACAAATACATACAAGGAAACGCATTCTTGAATAACACCTCTGCACTCCCGCTCGATCAATCGTTTGCTGACCTGCTCGACGCTCAGCTGGCGGCTGGCGGCCGGATTATTTCAGCGGAACAGGTGCTCGCCGAACTGGACGGAAGGTATGAGGGGAAGAGTACCTATCCCGCCAATCATCAGGATATTTTGGCGATGATCGAACGAACGGCCTCGCGGTTCGGGGTAGACAGCGGGCTGGTTCGGGAAGTGGTTCGGGCCGAATCCAATTTTAATCCCTCAGCCGTCTCCCGCGCCGGTGCAAAGGGCTTGATGCAGTTGATGGATGCCACGGCCAGGTCTCTTCAGGTTCGCGATGCATTCGACCCGCAGCAGAACCTCTCGGGCGGTGTACGTTATTTGCGCGATCTGCTGCAAAGATATGACGGCAATGTAAAAGTTGCGCTGGCTGCCTACAATGCCGGACCAGGCCGGGTCGATCGCATGGGGATCGCCACGGATAGCGACTTTGACCGCAAGGCGGGAGAACTGCCTGCCGAGACCCGGAAGTACGTGGCGGAGATTATGGATCGGCTGGCGATACAGGCCGGGCAACCCGGGGAACAGCCGTAAGTTCATCTGAATGCAGGCCCAGGATAAGGAGGATTTCAGTGGATTATCGCAACGGAATTTCGCAGGATTTCTTTGTCATCAAGGCGAAAGAAAACGGAGTTCACGTCATCGGCTTGACCCGAGGGATGGATACGCGGTTTCATCATACGGAGAAGCTGGACAAAGGCGAGGTGATGCTCGCCCAGTTTACCGAACATACTTCTGCGATCAAGGTGCGCGGTAAGGCTCTCATCCTCACCCGGCACGGCACGATTGATACGGAAGAATAGGACTGAAAAGGTTCGATTGCAGGCATAGCCTGCTTTTTTCTTTTGTACAATGGTGGGGAGGAGGGATGTCTATGCCCCGCAAGCTGGTGGCTGCAGTTATGGTTTCCGCTTTTCTTGCCCTGATGCTCTCGTTTGTTCCTGCCTTGACAAGGGAAAAATACGGTTTGGTGCTGCCGACGATGCGTGAGGTGACGCCAATCGTCGTAACCGAACAAAATCTGGTCGATTTGTTTACATTGACTCCAACTCATTATAATATTAAGCGTGTAAAGTGGGAGAATCATTCGCTTTACGTCGATTTTTACGTTACCCCTGCCCAATCGATTGAAGAGGCGTCACTGTACCAGGATTTTTACACACTGGCATACCATTCCTTCTCCCTGACGCGAAATGTCGACAATCTGTTTTTTCGGCTGTTGGAAGAGGGTATCTCCGGCAGGTCCAGAGTGCTTCTGGCTATCTCCGCAGAGCGGTCGAATCAATCCCGCGCCTACCCCGCTCCCGAACGGATCGACGACATAACCTCGTTTGTCCAAAAGAACTTTCCCGTTCGAGAAGAACCGGGGTTTGCAGAGAAACTTAGTCCCTAGACCAAAATTATGATATACTCAAGGATGATTGCTTATAAGAAAAGCTTTTTTTGTGAAGCTTTTCTCATTGGAGGAAGCCTGATGAATCGAGATGTAACACCTTTTTCCGATGAGATCCGGGAGATCGCCGAACGGATTCATCACATGATTTCGCAGCCATTTGTTCGGCAATACGTCGATATGCCCGCCATGGCGGAAAATCGGTTGGCATTGCTATACTTTTGTTTGCTTGAAAACGGCTTGGAAAAAGAGCGGGCAAAGCGGCTGACCATTAGTGCTGGGCTGATGCAGGTGGGGCTGGATACCCATGAACTGGTAAAGCTCACGTATGAAAGCACCATATTGGACGAGCGAACGAGGCAGCTCACCGTACTTGCAGGCGATTACTGCAGCAGCCAGTATTACTATCTGTTGGCCGAAGCGGGAGAAATCGAACCGATTCGGATTTTTTCTCATGCGATTCAGCAGATTAATGAAGCGAAGATGCAGCTTCACGTATCCGAGAAGGACAACAAGCTCTCCTGGGAAGCGTATCTCTCCCTGCGCCAAACGATTGATACGGCGCTGTATGTAGGGGTGGTCAAACACTTTACGCCGATAGAAGAAGAGCGCCGTTTTTGGGTTTCCCTCTTTGAGGAGACTTCTGCTGTCGAGCGGATTATCGGCGAGTGGGAACAGCTGCAATGGCAGAAGCAAATCCCTTCCGGATTGTCAAGATTGCTGCAAAAGCCGGGTTTGACCCTGGCAAATCTGCTGGATTTTGTCGAGGCGCGGACGAACGAACTAATCGGCGTATGTGAACAATTGGTTTGCAGTCTTTACCCGAATGAGAAACAGCCGCTTCTCAGCTGGGTAACTTCTCGCTACTCGCACCGATTGAATCGCTTAAAACGCGTAGTTGAGGAGATGTAGGGAGCGTGAACAAAGAACAGATGGAACAAAAGGCCAGGTACGTTCACAATGTGTTTGAAAGTATCGCCGATGAATACGACCGCATGAACAATGTGATCAGCTTCGGAAGCCACGTCGCCTGGCGGAATTACACCATGCAAAAGCTGCAGGTAAAGCCTGGACAAGCCGCAATTGACATCGCCTGCGGGACATGTGACTGGACGATCAGCTTGGCTCGCGCCGTCGGGCGGGAGGGAAGGGTCGTCGGCCTTGACTTCAGCAAAAAAATGCTCGAGGTTGGCGAATACAAGATTGCCAATGCTGGAGTCGGAGATGTGGTTACGCTCGTCAATGCAGACGCGATGAGTCTGCCGTACGAAGACAACAGCTTCGATGTGGCGACGATCGGTTTTGCTTTGCGCAATGTTCCTGATATTCAAACAGTCCTGGGCGAGATGGCGAGAGTGGTCAAGCCGGGTGGAAAGGTGGTATCGTTGGAAGTGTCCAAACCCCCATTTCTGCCGTACCGTCAGCTCTTTTACTTTTACTTTTACAAGATCTTGCCGGTGATCGCCAAATTGATCGTAAACAAGTATGAGGAATACGCATGGCTGCCGCAGTCGCTGACCCACTTTCCCGACAGCAAGGAACTCGCTTTGATGTTTAAGAAGGCGGGGCTTGATCCGGTGCAGGTCAAGCTGTTTATGGGGGGCGTGGCAGCGCTCCACATCGGAATCAAACGCTCGTGATCGCCTCCCATTCAGCCAAGGGCCTGTTGCCTGCTGCAGGATGCAGCATTCATGTTTTCGTGCAGAACTTCAAGACTCTTTCACCAATAGTAAACAGTGCGTAGATCGGAAGTGCTTAAGATGGTACTGCAAAAAGTGAAGATCATATTGGAAATGATTAAATTCGAACATAGTATCTTTGCCCTGCCCTTTGCCTTTATGGGGGCCGTTCTGGGAAGCATTGTCGTGGAGCATGCCTGGCCGACCTGGAGCGAAATTCTCTGGGTCACGGTGGCGATGGTCGGGGCGAGGAGCGCCGCAATGTCGCTCAACCGCCTGATCGATCGATTCATCGACGCGAAAAACCCGCGAACGGCGACGAGAGCGATTCCCGCAGGGCTGATTTCCGTATCGGAAGTACTTATTTTTATCATCGTCTCATTTGCCCTGCTGTTTTTGGCAGCCTCCCAACTGAACATGCTGGCGGTAAAACTGCTGCCGCTTGCCGTGTTGGTGCTGATTGTTTATTCGTATACGAAGCGCTTTACCTGGTTGTGCCACTTCGTGCTTGGCGCGGCGATTGGCCTCGGACCGCTGGGCGGATGGGTCGCTACCACCGGACAGATCGACGCAACAGCGATGCTGCTGTTTTTCTCGGTGATGCTGTGGACAGCCGGATTTGACATCATTTACGCCTGCCAGGACGCGGACTTTGACGTCCGCGAAGGCCTTTTTTCGATCCCGAGCCGCTTCGGTGTCGCCAATGGCTTGATCATTGCGAGGCTCTGCCATACGCTGACCGTGATCGGCTTTTTTACGCTTTACTTCATCTCGGATTTGTCCATTTGGTTCCTCATCGGAGTGATTGTCTCGGCTGTGATCCTGATCTATGAACACAGCCTGGTCAAACCGACGGACTTGTCGAAGCTGAATGTCGCTTTCTTTAACATGAACGGCATTCTCAGCGTTGTCATGTTCGCATTTACGATGATAGATTTGGTGATGTCATGAATAAAAAACAGCTGGCAGTAGGGATTACAGGGGCAAGCGGAGCGATTTACGGAGTGCGCTTTGTGCAGGAACTGCTCAAGGCGGGACACACGGTTCACTTGATGATTACGGAAGCTGGCTGGCAGGTCTTTCGCGACGAGTTGGAGTGGGCAGCAGATGACCGGGAAACGTTGCTTGCGGAAAAACTGCAGCAGAATTTTCCCGGCCGCCTGCACTATTGGACTTTGCGCGATTTTTCTTGTCCGGCGGCAAGCGGCTCCCATCGCGGCGACGGAATGATCATCATCCCGTGTTCGATGGGGACGCTGTCAGGAATTGCCAACGGGGCTTCCGGCAACCTGATGGAACGGGCGGCAGACGTAGCGCTGAAGGAAGGGCGAAAACTGGTTATCGTCCCCCGGGAGACACCGCTGAATGCGATCCACCTGGAGAACATGCTGCGGCTTGCCCGGATCGGCGCGAGAATATTGCCGGCGATGCCGGGTTATTACCACAAGCCGCAGACGATGGACGATCTGATCAATTTTGTTGTCGGGAAAGCGCTGGATGCGTTTGATATCCCGCATACACTATTTCAACGCTGGGGGAGTCAACATGAAGACTAAGACACTTACGATTGGACAAATTCGCTACACGAATACACTCCCTGTCTACTTTTACTTTGACCAGCGCCGTTTTGAAGATCAGGTAGAATTTGTACAGCAAGTGCCGGCTCAATTGAACCAGGCGATGGCGGCGGGAAGAATCGACGTCGGCCCGATTTCTGCCTTCAGCTACGCGCAGCACGAGCAGCAGTACCTGGTGCTGCCGCATCTGTCCGTGAGCGCCTATCGCAAGGTGCGTTCGATCTACCTGTTTTCCAGGCAGCCGATTGAGCAGCTTGACGGGGCTCGTATCGCGTTGACAAACACGTCAGCGACCTCGGTCAACTTGCTCAAGATCATCCTGGAAAAGTTTATGGGGTTCCACGTCACCTATAATACGATGGAGCCAAAGCTGTCACTGATGATGGAACAGGCGGACGCCGCTCTGTTAATCGGGGACGACGCCCTGCTTGCCTATCGCGCCAACAAAGAGTACCATGTATATGACCTGGCCGACCTTTGGCATCAGCATACCGGCTATTCGATGACGTTTGCCTTGTGGACGGTGCGCAAGCAGGCTATCCTACAGCAGGAAGCACTGCTGAAAGAGATTTACGCCGCCTTCTTGGACAGCAAGGAAAAAAGTCTTCGCGACTTGACGCCGCTGGTCGCCCATGTCAAAGAGCAGATTGGCGGCGAGGCGGCGGATTGGTACGAGTATTTCAGCGGATTGCAGTACGATTTTTCACCGAAACATCAGGAGGGGCTGGAATACTATTTTGCCCAGGCGGCCGAAATGGATCTTCTGCCGACTGCGGTAAAGGTGAAGGTATGGGATTTGGGATCGATAGCAGCTACTAATACGTTAATGAATTAGGTGGAACGGATGAACCTCGTCGATATTTATTTACAGTTAAAGGGCGATGTGCAGTACATCGAGAAAGAATTGGAGCGGGCGATTGACACCGGGCTGCGGGACTTGTATCAGACGTCCACGCATCTCTTGAAGGCAGGTGGCAAACGGATACGGCCCGTCTTTGTTTTGCTTGGCGGCAAATGGGGGAACTACGATCTGGAGGTTTTGAAGAAAGTGGCCGTACCCCTGGAGTTGATCCACATGGCCTCGCTCGTTCACGACGACGTCATCGACGATGCCGACAAACGGCGCGGCCGCGATACCGTAAAAGCGAAGTGGGACAACCGCATCGCGATGTACACGGGGGACTATATTTTTGCCAGGGCGCTGGCGATTACGGCAGAGCTGCCCAATCCGAAAATACACCAGATCCTGTCAAAGGCGATTTTGGAGATGACCAAAGGCGAGATCGAGCAGGTGCGGGCTTTGGGCAACTGGAATCAAGGCCTTCGCCACTACTTGCGGCGAATTAAGCGAAAGACGGCCCTGTTGATCGCCATCAGCTGCCAGCTCGGAGCGATTGCCTGCGAGGCCAGCGAGAAGCTGGTGAGACAGATGTACCTGTACGGGTACAACGTCGGCATGGCTTTCCAGATAACCGATGACATCCTCGATTTTACCGGTACGGAGAAGCAATTGGGGAAACCCGCGGGAAGCGATTTGCGCCAGGGCAATATCACCTTGCCCGCGCTGTACGAAGCCTACTGCGGAGCGAATCAGCGGCAGCTGCAGGCGTGGATCAGGCAGGAGAGGCTACTTGAGCACATCGACGAATCCATCGAACTGATCAGACGCGGCGAAGGCATCGAATACGCCCGCCGGCTGGGGGAGCGTTACCTGAACCGGGCCCGCGCTGTCATCGGGGACCTGCCTGACAACTCGACGAAAAAGTCGCTCATCGAGATCGCAGGCTTTATTGGCGAGCGCAAGTTTTAACCGCCGGCAGGTTGCTTGTCTGGGCAATCTTTGATAAAATTTTCGTTGGTGTGATCACTTAAATACATAGCTTTGATGGAGGCAGCACATGGAGAAAACATTTATTATGGTAAAACCGGATGGTGTACAGCGCAATTTGATCGGAGAGATCGTCTCCCGATTTGAGGCAAAAGGCTTTACACTGGTTGGAGCAAAACTGATGCAGGTCAGCCGCGAACTGGCAGAGAAGCATTACGCGGAGCACAAGGAACGCCCGTTCTTTGGCGAACTCGTGGACTTCATCACTTCCGGTCCGGTATTTGCAATGGTCTGGCAGGGCAACAACGTAATCAGCACGGCCCGCAACATGATGGGAAAAACCAATCCTGCGGATGCGGCTCCAGGCACCATTCGCGGCGATTTTGCCGTAAGCGTAGGCATGAACATCATCCATGGATCCGATTCGCCCGAGAGCGCTGCCCGTGAGATCGGTCTGTGGTTCTCTGAATCCGAAGTCGTTTCGTTCGAAAAAACGATCCAACGCTGGGTTTAAAGACATCCAAAACGGGAAAAAGGCTCCAGGAGGGCCTTTTTCTTTTGCCTGGAAACAGCTGACCCAGCACCTGTAAGGAGGCTCATCAGATGGATGATCTCGATTTTATTCAATTCATTGCCAACATTAAAAAAAAGACGGGCATCGATTTGGCGTTATATAAGGAAGCCCAGATGAAACGGCGCCTGACCAGCCTGAGAGTGAAGCGCGGTTTTTCCAGCTTCGCCGATTACTTTCAGGCTCTCAGCCAGGATTCCGATCTGTTTGCAGAATTTCTCGACCGCATGACGATCAACGTATCGGAGTTTTTTCGCAATTATGCCCGCTGGGAAGTGCTGGCCAATAAAATTTTGCCGCGCCTGTACCGCGAGTCAAGCAAGCTAAGGTGCTGGAGCGCCGCCTGCTCCACCGGAGAGGAGCCGTATACACTGGCTATGCTGATGCTCCGCGAGCGGCACAGCTTCAGGGACTTCAGCATCATGGCCACGGATATCGACGAAGGGGCGATCGCCAAGGCGAAGCGGGGGATCTACCTGGAACGGTCCCTGCAGGAGTGCCCCAAGGAATTGGTCCAGTCGTACTTTCGCAAAGACGGGATAACTTATCAGATTTCTCCAGAGATTGTGAATGCGGTCACCTTCAAAAAACACAACCTCTTGGCGGATCCGTTTGACAGCGGGTTTGACTTGATCATTTGCCGCAACGTCATGATTTACTTTACCGATGAAGCGAAGCACGAGCTGTACCACAAGTTCAGCAAGGCGCTGCGGCCGGGAGGGACGCTCTTCGTCGGCAGCACCGAACAAATTTTTCAACCCCAGCAGTACCAATTCGAGTCAGAAGACACGTTTTTCTACCGAAAATTGAAATAGAACAGGAAAAACAAGTATACTTTCCCGGGAATTTTTTCAAAATAGGAATAATAAGTTTCTGGGAGGATGTTCATGGATAAACGCAAAGTCATTGAAGCCTACCGTCGGGGACTGATTACTTTACAGGAATGCGGCCAAATCCTGGGGACGGAAGAGACACAGCTGGACGATCTGATCGCTGGCAGCCACCCTTACCGCCCGCTGTCTAAAGACCGCATGCTTGTTGTAGATAATGGTTAATTGTTTCAACCGACCGCACATCTTCGGGAAGACCCGATCGATGTGTTTCTCGCCGGCTTCTCCGTGATGGAGAAGCTTTAATTTTTGGGAGGATGGGTTTCCTTCCCTGTAAGGGTATGATATTATATCGCTTAAAAGTGCTAAAGGGTAGGAGGAGAAAGAGATGAGATATCTAACAGCAGGAGAGTCGCATGGTCCGCAGCTGACCGCGATCATCGAAGGGATTCCAAGCAACCTGCCCATCTCGATTGAAAAGATCAATGAGCAGTTGGCACGCAGACAAAAAGGACACGGCCGCGGCCGCAGAATGCAGATCGAAAAAGACCAGGTACAAGTGCTGTCCGGCGTTCGCCATGGACTGACGACAGGGGCCCCGATCACGCTCGTCGTGGAGAACAGGGACTGGACCCACTGGCAGACGATCATGAGTCCGACACCTGTGGAGGAGGGGGAAGATCGCCGTAGAGTTTCCCGTCCCCGGCCTGGACACGCCGATTTAAACGGGGCGATTAAATACCACCAGCGTGATATGCGCAACATTTTGGAAAGGTCAAGTGCCAGGGAGACGACCATCCGCGTCGCCGTCGGGGCAGTTGCCCGCCAGCTGCTGGAACAGTTCGGAATCAAGGTGGCCGGCCAGGTACTGGAGATTGGCGGAGTGAAGGCAGAGCGAGTCGACCTGCCGCTGGATGAATTGATCGCGATCACGGAAGCGTCACCGGTTCGCTGCGTTGACAAAGAGGCGGAAGCCAAGATGATCGCCGCCATTGACAAAGCCAAGGAAGAGGGTGACTCGATCGGCGGAGTCGTGGAGGTCATCGTCGAAGGCGTGCCGATCGGCCTTGGCAGCCACGTACAGTGGGACCGCAAACTGGACGGCCGGTTGGCCCAGGCAGTGATGAGCATCCAGGCGTTCAAGGGCGTAGAGATCGGGATCGGATTCAAGGCTGCGGAATTGCCGGGATCGCAGGTCCACGATGAGATCACCTGGCAGGCTGAGACCGGCTATCGGCGGCGGACCAATCGCGCCGGGGGGCTGGAGGGCGGCATGACGACAGGGATGCCGGTTGTCGTCCGGGGCGTCATGAAGCCGATTCCCACGCTGTACAAGCCGTTGATGAGTGTGGATATCGACAATAAAGAGCCGTTCAGCGCCAGCATCGAGCGCTCAGACAGCTGTGCGGTGCCCGCAGCCAGCGTCGTGGCCGAGGCCGTCGTCGCTTGGGAGATTGCCCGTGCATTATGTGAAAAGTTCGACAGCGACTCGCTGGATGACATGCTGGAAAACGTGCGAAAATACCGTGAGTATACGGAGCGATTCTAAATGGAACCACGGAAACTTACTGTTGAATTAGGGGAGCGAAGCTATCCGATCCTGATTGGCGAAGGCTTGCTGCAGCAGATTTCCGCACTGCTCGCCGAAAGGGGGGTCAGCAGCTCAAGCAAGCTGCTCGTCGTCACGGATACGAATGTCGCCAAGCATTATGTGCAGCCGCTCTGCGATCAACTGGCGGCGGGCGGCTACAAGGCCGTCCAGGCGGTAGTAGAAGCGGGGGAGCAGGCGAAGCGCCTTGCCGTCTACGAACAGGTGATGACCACCGCCATCGAAGCGGGACTGGACCGCAAATCGGTCGTCATCGCCCTGGGCGGCGGCGTAATCGGCGATCTGGCGGGATTTGTCGCGGCTACCTTTATGCGCGGCATCCCGTTTGTGCAGGTGCCGACGACACTGCTCGCTCACGACAGCTCAGTCGGCGGCAAAGTGGCTGTCAACCACCCGCTGGGGAAAAACATGATCGGCGCGTTTCATCAGCCGCTCATGGTCGTCTACGATACGGGAACACTCTCCACTCTGCCCAGGCGCGAGATCGCTGCGGGTTTTGCCGAGATCATCAAGCACGGCCTGATCGCAGATGAAGCGTTCGTCGAATGGCTGGAGCGGAATGCGGAGCCGTTAAATCGGCTGGCGCCCGACCTGCTGGCCCAGGCAATCGAACGTGGCTGCGCGATCAAAGCGAGTGTGGTCGCCGCAGATGAAACGGAGCAGGGCATGCGCGCCTGCTTAAACCTGGGACACACCTTTGGGCACGCCTTCGAATCGCTGTCGGCATACAGCGGTTTAAACCACGGAGAGGCGATTTCGATCGGGATGGTTCTGGCTGCCCGCCTGGCGGAGCGGATGGGCATGGCCGGGCAAGGTGTAGCCGATCAGACGAAACGGGTGCTTGAGCTGTACGGTCTGCCGACAAAATGGCCTGCCGGGATCGATCCGGAAGAAGTGTTAACCGCAATGGGGCGGGACAAGAAAGGCGTCGGCGGACAGCTTGTGCTGGTGCTGCCGCAAGCCATCGGAAAAGTCGAAATCGTAAGGAATGTTGATCCGGATCTGGTATTGCAGGTAATGAAAGCGGCGATGGAGGAGTAAAGTGATGAAGGTACGGGGGATAAGGGGAGCAATCACCGTTGAAAAAAACAGCGCGGAAGATATGGTTTCCGCCACTTTGGAACTGTTGAGGGAAATGATTCGGTTAAACCAGGTGGAGGCCGACGATGTGGCCAGCGTCATTTTAACGACGACACAGGATCTGGACGCCGTCTTCCCGGCCCAGGCTGCGCGACAGATACCCGGATGGGAGTACGTCCCGCTGATGTGCGCACGGGAGATACCGGTCGTCGGCAGCCTCCCTCGCTGTATCCGCGTGATGATGCATGTCAATACAGACAAGGGACAGCGCGAGATCAAGCACGTCTTTCTGCGGGAAGCGGTCAGGCTCCGTCCTGATTTGACAAATCGCGGTTGACATTCGCGGCATTCTGCTATAGAGTTGAAACTAGTTAAGTAGAGTTATGTAGACTGTATTGCAGAATCACGTTCGTTACAGCAGAGCAGAGAGTAAGCAAGAAGAGAAGAGAGTCGATGAGAAGAGAAGAGCTGAGACAGGTGTCTATTTGTACATCTAAAATCCAGGACTCTTCCTGGATTTTTTTGCTATTTTCCTTCCTTCCTCTTCTCCATTACAGGAGAGGTGTCATTTCTATGTTGTATTTTCCTTTAGATCCAAGGGCGAAACTGTCAGTATTGCGTCACTCCCTTCCCCCCGCTCGTTTGCGATCGCTGCCCATCATGGAAAGGCTCATTGACAGGTACTCGAGAAATCCATTCTTAGCCGTAGAGGAGGTATCCCCATGCTGCCAGTAACGCTGGAGAAATTGATCAAAAAGGAACATCTGGATCGTGAGACCGCCCGTGAGGCGATGGGTATGATCATGGACGGAAAAGCGACCGCCGCACAGATCGGCGCCTTTCTGGCAGCTTTGCGGATGAAAGGGGAGCAGGTCGAGGAGGTTATCGGATTTGCCCAGGCGATGCGGGAGCGGGCACTGCGGCTGCCGCTTCCCGGCGAGGGATTGATCGACGCTTGCGGAACAGGCGGCGACGGCAGCAATACGTTTAACATCTCGACAGCGGCGGCGATTGTCGCTGCGAGCGGCGGAGCGAGGATTGCCAAACACGGCAACCGCGCCGTCTCCAGCAAGAGCGGCAGCGCTGACGTGCTGGAAGCTCTGGGCATCCCGATTATGATGTCTCCGGAGACCGCGGTATCCTGCTTGGTCGAGACCAACCTTTGCTTTTTGTTTGCGCCGCTGTACCATCAGGCGATGAAACACGCGGCAGCCCCGCGAAAAGAACTGGCCGTGCGTACCGTGTTCAACCTGCTGGGGCCGCTCACCAACCCCGCGGGGGCAAAACGCCAGCTGATGGGCATCTACGATGCCAGCTTGCTGTCCGTCGTGGCCGAGGCGCTTCGCGAACTGAACGTGGAGCGGGCGCTCATCGTTGCGGGTGAGGACGGATTGGACGAATTAACCATTACAGGGAAAAGCTGGGTTACGGAACTGAAAGATGGAGAAATTCGCAGCTACGAGGTAAATCCGGAAGAGTTAGGTCTGGAGCGGCGCACGATTGATGAGATTCGCGGCGGAGACGCTGCCTACAATGCCGCAATCATCGAAGACGTATTCTCCGGAAAACGCGGCGCGGCGCGTGATATCGTCCTGCTCAATGCCGGCGCGATTCTATATCTGGCTGATCAGGCCGCGTCGATTGGCCACGGTGTCATTCGCGCAGCCGAGTTGATTGACAGTGGAGAGGTCATGAAAAAATTGAGACAGATCAGGGAGATAGCGGGAGGTTTGATGGATGCTTCATAAAATCGTGGAAAGCAAGCGGGAAGAAGTCGCCAGATTAAAGGCAAATACAGATACATTCGGATTATACCAACAAGCGAAACAAATGGCGGCCCCCCGCGGGTTTTCCCGTGCGTTGATCGAGAGCCCGCGCCCCGTCAGTGTGATCGCCGAAATTAAAAAAGCCTCGCCGTCCAAAGGGCTGATTCGCCCCGATTTCGATCCGGAGAAGCTCGCCGGCTGCTATGCTGCCGCAGGAGTGGAAGCGATGTCCGTCCTGACAGACGAGCAGTATTTCCAAGGCAGTCTTGAGTACTTGCAGCGGGTGCGGTCTGTCGTTGACGTGCCAATCCTGCGCAAAGATTTCATCATTGACGAATTGCAAATCGTCGAGGCCAGGGCGTATGGCGCCGATTGCATTCTGCTCATCGCGGCGATCCTGGATCCGCACCAATTGCGCGACTACGCCCAGGTGGCCGAGTCCTTCGGGATGGATGCTTTGGTGGAAGTCCACGATCGCGCCGAATTGGAGCAAGTGCTCGGCGTCATCAAACCGGCGCTGCTTGGCATCAACAACCGCAACTTGCGAACCTTTGACACCACCCTGAAGGTCACAGAAGAGCTCATCTCGGCTGTACCGGCCGGGATCCCGGTCGTGAGCGAGAGCGGGATCTCCACTCCTGCTGACATTGACTTCGTTCATCGGGCGGGAGCGCGGGCCGTCCTGGTGGGAGAGCATTTCATGCGGCAGGCGGATGTGACAGGGGCCGTGATCGATTTGGTTGGCAGCAAAACGGGTACAAGTCAGGAGAGTCGGCAATGACAAGAGTGAAGATCTGCGGGATCACCCGTGTTGAAACACTGGAACTGCTTGCCCGAAGCCGCGCAGACTACGTCGGCTTTGTCTTTGCCAAAAGCCGGCGACAAGTTACCGCAGAGGCGGCAGGTGAAATGCTTCGGCAAGTCCCTGAACATCCCGCCGCTGTCGGGGTGTTTGTCAATCCGACGCTGACAGAACTGGAGCGGGTGCTAAGTGTAGCCCCGCTTCAGGTCATTCAACTGCACGGCCAGGAGTCGCCTGATTTCTGTGCGAACGTGCGCAAGCGGTTTTCCCTTCAGGTCTGGAAGGCGATCAGCATCGGGGAAGGAAAAGAGCTTTCCGACGAGCTTGAGTCGTACCGTCCGCAGGTGGATGCGTTTCTGTTTGACACGCACGATCAGAAGCTGGCCGGCGGAACGGGAAAACGGTTTGCCTGGACGGAGATTCCCCGGCTGCGGAAGCTGGCGGGAGACACGCCGTTTTTTGTGGCGGGCGGCATTCACCTGGACAACCTGGGAGAGCTGCTGGAAGGTTACCGGCCGGAAGCGATTGACATTTCCAGCGGTGTGGAAACGGACGGACAAAAAGACCACGGCAAGATAACGCAACTGTTAGAAAGGGTGAGGGAGTATGACAGGCAGAGCAGGAACTGAGACATCAGTGCCCGATTCGGCAGGGCGCTACGGCCGGTTTGGCGGCAAGTACGTGCCGGAGACGCTGATGTCGGCACTGACGGAACTGGAGAGCGCGTTTGCGGAAGCAGTGAGCGACCCGCAGTTCGTATCGGAGCTGCACCACCTGCTGCAGCGCTACGCCGGCAGACCGACACCGCTCTACCACGCGCGGAGGCTGACAGAGGCGCTGGGCGGGGCGCAGATATACCTCAAGCGGGAAGATTTGAACCACACCGGTGCCCATAAGCTGAACAACGCGCTCGGACAAGGTCTCTTGGCAAAGCGGATGGGGAAGAAGAAGGTGATCGCCGAGACCGGCGCGGGCCAGCACGGCGTCGCCAGCGCGACAGTAGCGGCACAGCTCGGGCTTGAGTGCAAGGTTTTTATGGGCGAAGAAGACATCAAGCGGCAAGAGTTGAACGTCTTTCGGATGCGGCTTCTCGGCGCGGAAGTCATTCCGGCGACAACGGGCACCCGAACGCTGAAAGACGCGACCAATGAAGCGATTCGCTACTGGGTGACAAATGTGGACGAGACGTTTTACATCATCGGTTCTGTCGTCGGACCGCACCCTTATCCCTACATGGTGCGGGAATTCCAGAAGATCATCGGCGAAGAGACGCGCGAACAGATCCTGGAGCAAATCGGCCGGCTGCCGGATGAGGTGGTCGCATGTGTCGGCGGCGGCAGCAACGCGATGGGCATGTTTTATCCGTTCATCCACGACGATGTCAGGCTTCGCGGCGTAGAAGCGGCCGGTCACGGGCTGTCTACTGACAAACACGCCGCCACCCTGACACTGGGCAGGCCGGGCGTCATCCACGGTGCCTTGACCTATCTGCTGCAGGATGAGTACGGGCAGGTGCAGGAAGCGCACTCCATCTCCGCCGGACTCGACTACCCCGGCGTAGGACCGGAGCATGCCTACTTGAAGGACACGGGGCGCGTTCACTACGCATCCGTGACCGATTCGGAAGCGCTCGAGGCCCTGCAGCTGCTCTGCCGGACGGAGGGGATCATCCCCGCTTTGGAGAGTGCCCACGCTGTGGCCGAAGTCGTCAAACTGGCTCCGACGCTGCCGAAAGAGCAGGTCATCGTGATCTGTCTGTCCGGCCGCGGGGACAAAGATGTCGCGACGCTGCAAACGAGACTGGACGCCGGCGGGCAAGGGGGGACCGGAGCATGAGTGGTGTGAAGAATCGCATTGACGAACTGTTTGCCGAGCGGGAGAAAAAGCGGTTTATCCCGTTTATTACGACGGGCGATCCGTCTCTTGGTACCAGTGTCCGGCTCATCCACGCGCTTATCGAAGGCGGGGCGGACTTGATCGAGCTCGGCGTTCCCTATTCAGATCCGCTTGCCGACGGTCCGGTCATTCAACGGGCTTCCCAGCGCGCCTTGCAGGCGGGGACGACGATCCAGCACGTGCTTGAGGTGATAAAAGAGCTGCGGGATTCAGGGGTTACGATTCCGCTTGTCCTGTTCACCTATTACAACCCGGTGCTGCAGTACGGCGTCGGTCGCTTGTTTGAGCGCTTGGCTGAGTGCGGCGGGGATGGCATCATCATCCCTGACTTGCCGTATGAGGAAAATCAGGAAGCGCTGGCGGCGGCGAATCAAAACGGACTTCACCTGATCTCCCTGGTCGCGCCGACGTCTGATCAGCGGATCGCCATGATCGGCGAACAGGCGAGCGGTTTTCTCTATTGTGTCTCTTCACTCGGCGTTACGGGGACGCGCAGCGGGCTGAATTCCAACCTGGTCCCGTTCCTCAAGCGGGTGAGGTCTTGCACCAGCGTTCCGCTTGGCGTAGGGTTTGGCATTTCGACGCCGGATCAGGTGCGAGAAGTGGCCCGGCACGCTGAAGGTGTCATCGTCGGCAGCGCGATTGTCAAGGAAATCGAACGGAATCTGCCGCTTCTGGAAAAGCCGGAAACGGTGGAGGAAGGAATTGCGAAAGTAAAAACATTTGTACAAACATTATCAAGTGCGTTAAAATAACAGGAAAAACCTGTTTGGAGTGATAAGGTCATGAGACCGAAAGAGCGAATACTGGATGCACCCGTCTACCAACCGGGCAAACCGATCGATGAGGTCAAGCGGGAGTTGGGCCTGACGGAAGTGATTAAATTGGCGTCAAACGAAAATCCGTACGGCTGTTCGCCAAAAGCGAAAGCGGCAATTGCGGCGGGACTGGACGACCTGGCCGTGTACCCGGACGGGGGAAGCATGGAGCTCCGCTGGGAAGTTGCCGATTTTTTGGGCGTAAAACCGGATCAACTGATCTTTGGCAACGGGTCGGATGAGATCATTCTGATGATCGCCCGCGCCTATCTGGGGGAAGATACCAATACGGTGATGGCGACCCCGACTTTTTCCCAATATCGTTCCAATGCGATCATCGAGGGTACCGAACTGATCGAAGTGCCGCTCAAAGACGGCGTGCACGATCTGGAGGCCATGGCTGCGGCCATTAACGATAAAACCCGTGTCGTCTGGGTCTGCAATCCCAACAACCCCACCGGGACGATTGTGACGGAGGCGGAACTGACAGCGTTTCTGAAAAAGGTGCCGAGCGATGTGCTGGTCGTCATGGACGAAGCCTATTACGAGTACGTCGTCGCGCCGGAGTACCCGCAGACGATTCCCATGCTCGCGGCGCACCCCAACCTGATCATTCTGCGGACGTTCTCCAAGATATACGGTTTGGCTTCGCTCCGGGTCGGGTACGGCGTCGCTGCGGAAAAGATCATTTCCGACCTGAACCACGTCCGCGAGCCGTTCAACACAGGCAGCCTGTCTCAAGCTGCGGCGCGCGCTGCTCTGGCCGATCAGGAGTTCGTCGCAAACTGCCGGGAGAAAAACCGCCAGGGGCTGGGGCAGCTCACCGATAAGTTTGACCAGTGGGGTCTGAAGTATTACCCTTCGCAGACCAACTTTATCCTGGTCGACCTGAAGCAGGATTCCACGGAAGTGTTCAACAAGCTGCTGCGAAAAGGAATTATCGTGCGCTCAGGCAGCGCGCTCGGCTTCCCGGGATACCAGCGGATCACCGTCGGAACGGCGGAGCAGAACGAAAAGCTGTTGGCCGCTTTGGAAGAAGTCGTCACGGAAGCGATGCCGCAATAATCCTGCCTGCAGATGACAGCTATGATTTCTGAACGGATTACACTACCAATTCTGGAAAGAGGAACGTGGAGATGAAAACTACAATCGCCGTTCTTGGCGTTGGCTTGATCGGCGGGTCGGTGGCTCTGGCGCTGAAAGAAAATCCCGATTTCCGTCTGATCGGCTTTGACGTTCGCCAGGATTACCTGGACAAAGCACTGACGGGCGGCGTCATCCATGCCGGAACGACGGATTTGCAGACGGCGGTGCGAGACGCGGATGTCATCATCATAGCGGCACCTGTTGAACAGATATACAGGCTGATTGACAGGCTGGTCGAATTAGAGCTGAAAGCAGGGGCGATCGTAACGGACGTCGGCAGTACGAAGAGCAAGGTGGTCCGCTATGCACAAGCCCTGACCGACAAACAGATCACTTTTATCGGCGGCCATCCAATGGCCGGCTCGCACAAATCAGGGGTCGAGGCAGCATCCGAGCGCTTGTTTGAAAATGCGTTTTACGTTTTGACCCCAGGTGCCGATGTCCCGGCCCATGAGGTAGAGCGGCTGGCGCATATCCTGTCTTACACCCGGGCGAAGGTGGTCGTAATGGACCCCGCCGAACACGATCAAGTGGTTGGAGCGGTCAGTCACTTCCCCCATATCATAGCTTCCGCGCTGGTAAACCAGGTCTCCCGGTACAATGAGGGCAACGACTGGTACTACCGCCTGGCTGCCGGGGGATTCCGCGACATAACGCGGATCGCATCCAGCAATCCGCGGATGTGGCGGGACATATTGCTGAACAATCGCGATCATCTGCTCAAAATCGCTGCGGACTGGCGGGCGGAATTGGATCGCATCATGAGGTTGGTGGAGGCCGGAGAAGCGGAAGAGATCGAAAACTTTTTCCGCAGCGCGCGCGATTTCCGGGACCAACTGCCGGAGCGCAAGAAAGGTGCCCTGCCGCCGCTCTACGATCTTTATCTGGACATCCCCGACCACCCCGGAGAGATCGGCAGGATTACCACTCTGCTCGGGGCAAAACAGATCAGCATTACCAACATCGAGATCTTGGAGACGCGCGAAGATATCTTCGGGGTGCTGAAAATCACCTTCCGCAGCGAGGCGGAAATGGAAAAAGGGGAAGAACTGCTTCACTTCTTTGACTACAATGTGTATCGCAGAGGATGAAGCAGGCCTTTTTTAACACAGAGAAGAGGAGTGGGAGCGTGCTGCGTGTACAGAAGGCAGACAAGATAGAAGGAACCGTCAGGGTGCCGGGGGACAAGTCCATCTCCCACCGGGCGGTCATGTTTGGCGCACTCGCTGAGGGAACGACACAGATCAGCGGTTTTTTGGCGGGCGCCGACTGTTTAAGCACCATTGACTGCTTCCGGCGGATGGGAATTGACATCGTGCAATCCGGCGATCAGGTGACTGTTCACGGAAAAGGCTGGTGGGGGTTGGAAGAACCGGAGCGAAAACTGGACGTCGGCAACTCCGGTACGACGATTCGCTTACTCACGGGGATTTTGTCCACTCAGCCCTTCCACACGGTGATCGAGGGAGACGAATCGATCGCCAAGCGTCCAATGCGCCGGGTCGTCGGTCCGCTCCGCGAAATGGGGGCGAAAATCGACGGCCGCAAGAATGGCGAGTTCACGCCTTTATCGATCCGCGGCCAAGAATTGACGGGGATTCACTACCAGTCTCCAGTGGCTAGCGCCCAGATCAAGTCGGCCATTCTGCTGGCGGGACTGCAGGCAAAGGGAACGACCACCGTAGAAGAACCCCACACCTCAAGGGACCATACAGAGCGGATGCTGCGGGCTTTTGGGGTCGAGGTCAAGACAGAAGGCACGCGGGTTTCCGTGAGCGGCGGGCAGACCCTGAAGGGCCGGGCCATTACCGTACCTGGTGACATTTCTTCCGCTGCTTTCCTGATTGCGGCTGTGATGATGGTTCCCGGCAGTTCACTGGTGATCGAACAGGTAGGGATCAATCCGACGCGCACCGGGATCATCGATGTGGTGAAGGCGATGGGCGGCCGGATCGAGATCGTAGGCGAACGCGTCTTGAACGAAGAGCCGGTGGCTGATTTGCATGTGTATCACTCCCAGCTGAGCGGCACCGTGATCGAGGGAGATCTGATCCCCAGGTTGATTGACGAAATTCCCGTCATCGCTGTGATGGCGACGCAGGCGAGCGGACAGACGATCATCCGTGACGCGGCCGAGCTGAAGGTAAAAGAGACGGACCGCATCGCTACGGTTGTAAGCCAGTTGACGAAGTTTGGGGCGAAGGTGACGCCCACAGAGGACGGCATGGTGATCGAAGGAAACACGAAATTGACGGGTGCGGCCATCGACAGCATGGGAGACCACCGCATCGGCATGGCGATGGCCATTGCCGGGTTGGCAGCCGAGGGAGAGACGACGGTTGCCAATGCGGAAGCGATTAACGTCTCCTTTCCGGGCTTTGCCGAGTTGTTGGCTTCGATCAGCAAACCTGCCCATTCGTAGTCGTCGTGAAAAACCAAAAAGAGTGAGAAGCGGAACAGCCCGTTTTTCACTCTTTTGTTTTTGAGACTGGCCCGCAGAAAAATACGGGCAAAAATGAAAAAATTGTTTGACAAGCGTAGAAAGATGGATATAATTTAAATTACAGTATGGTTTCTCTCCACTCCTATCCAAATATTACAAAAGCACGGTTGTGCTACCGCCGATTGAATGCGCTTTCAAGCGTTTCGGCGGTCTTTTTCATTCTGGAAGCAGTACAGCACAGACGTGAGAGAAAACGCTTTTTTTTCGTTCTGCGTGTCTTTTTGTCCCACCGTCTTCATAAGTTTTTACTGAAGAAGGGAGGGACAAGCATGGGTACCAAACCCCTGATCATTCGAGGTGGAACACTTGTTACCGGATTTGGAACGAAAGAAGCGGATATCTGGATCGAGCAAGGACAGATTCGCCGCGTCGCCAAGGACAGGCTCAAAAAACGGACGGACCATGGCAAGACGGAGGTCTTCGATGCGACCGGTTACTACGTACTGCCCGGGTTCATCTCGCTTCCCAGAATGGGAGCCGGCCGCTTTTTGCCCCTGGAGGAATACCGGCGGCAGCTCGCCTCTCTCATCAGGCGGGGAACCACCTGCTTTATCGATACAATCCGCGTTGAGTCGTGGATGGATGAAGCACAGGTCGTGTACCAGCTTGCTCGCCACTACAACAGTCCGATCGATTATTCCGTGCGCCTGCAGCTTACGGCGGATGCTTTTACAGCAGACACGCTGCGTCGCCTGCGAAGCAGGGGCTTTTTTCTGTATGAGGTGACGCTCCGCTCGGTGCGTGAAGCTGCCGAGATCAATTGGGATTCGCTCTATCCGTCGATCAGCCAGAGCCGACTTGCGGTTCACCTGCACATACCGGAAGAAGCGGCGCTGTCCGTTCGGGAGCGCAGCGAGCTCATACGCCTCTGGACAGTTGCCTGTTTATATGGGAAAGTAAGGACGTGCATCAAGGGAGCCGAGCCGCTTCAGGATGAATTTCAGGATGTGTTCTATCGAATCGCACAGCTCTCCAACGTGCAGGAGATGAGAGAGCTGGACCGTCTGCTTCAGGACTGGTACTCATTCCTTCCGGCGATATGTCCGGCGGACGATTGGAGCTTCCCAACTGGAAAAGGAGCGCGTTCTCCGGCGGAGCTCTTAAGCTTGCTCGTCCGAATGTCGTCGACAAATATCGCCAAGGCCTTTGGCTGCTATCCGCAAAAAGGGTGCCTTGCAGCCGGGGCTGACGCGGATCTTATTCTGATCGAAAAAGATAAGTGGTTGACAAATTTTTCAACTGGAACTATTCTAAAATTTGATGAACACTGTTTTCCAACATATGTCATGTCAAAAGGAAAATGGTTGTACCAACTCGGAAAATACACTGATGCGGTTGGAACAGGAAACTACTTGCAGAAATTGTCCTTATATAAATTTTCCATTTGACCCCGATTCTGGGGGTTTTTTCATGGAGGATTTCGTCGAAAAAAAGAGAAAAAAAGGGATTGTACTACTGCGCAACTTTTGGCAACCTCAGCGGTCTAAGATGATAGAAATGGCGCTGGGGTTTCGGAATCGCTAAGGGGGGTAAACCTGTTAATGACCGACTCCCAGTTAATTCGTGAAATTAAAGAAGGCAACCTCGAACTTTATGCAGAATTAATCCGACGCTATGAAAAGAAAATACTAGCATTCGTTTTACATATGCTAAGGCAAGCCAACTTGGAACATATGTCCGAAGACATTTGTCAGGAGACTTTCTATAAAGCGTATCGGAGTATCCATTCCTTCCGGGACGAAGAGGCGACATTTTCAACATGGCTTTACACGATTGCCCGCAATACTGTATTGAGTGAACTGCGTAAAAGCCGAAATGCAGAAGTATACCTGGAAGATACCATGCAGGTTCCGATTGCCTCTTTTGAGCGCCTGCCAGAACAGCAGCTTTTGCGGACGGAGCGGGAATTACTGGTGCGTCGAGCAATCAACAATCTCCCGGAAAAACAGCGGTCTGCACTTATTTTGCGCGAGTACGAGCAGATGGACTACAGCGAGATTGCCACGATACTCGACCTGACCGTCAGTTCCGTAAAATCCTTGTTGTTTCGAGCTCGTCAAAGTATTAAAAGCCAATTGGAGTCCTACATGATGGAACCGTATTTGGAAGAAGCCGAAGGGATGAATAAACGATGAAATGTCAAGAAGCCCGTGAAAAGCTAACGGAATACACGGATCATTTGCTGCCGGAGGTGACGCGGCGCCGAATCGATCAACACCTGGCCGAATGCGACTCCTGCCGGTCTGAATTCCGCGTTTGGGCGGAAAGCGGAAGGTGGATTCAGGCCGACAAGCAGCAGTACGCCAACGTAAAGCCGTCGAGGTCGATCGTCGACGCCGTCATGGCCCGGATCATGTCCGAAGAAAAGTGGGCCATTCCCATTGGCCGGAAAGTGTTTACGCTGACGGCGAGGATGCGGCGGATCGGTGCCAGCGTGGCCATACTTTTGCTGACGTTATCCGTGTTTTCCCTCTATAACAACACCTCGGACAAACCGATCGCGGCAGGTTCGCTCGTGCCGTCCAAGCCTGAGGTGATTGCAGCTGCCAACGAGACGACACAGGGCCTGGTGAAGTTCTCTTCAGGCGCGGAGACTACGAGCAAGCAAGAAGTGGCCGCCACCGACAAGTTTGTCTACAACGCGGATTTTGAAACGGGTGTGGGGCCAAACTATGGACTGATTCTAGGCATCTTTGGTATACTTATAACCGTTATCGGATTGAGCTGGATGACGAGAGCTTAGGAAAAGGCAAGACCGTCTTGGGACGGTCTTTTTTCTGCTTTGCCCAAAACGAGCGGACCAAATGGAGAAGAGGTGCGAGCACATGACAAAACAGTGGTTTTACGTGATAGATGAAGCGGTCAAAAAGGTGACAGAAGGGGAAGTGGAATTGGGATTGGCTGCACTGAGGAAAGTGCAGGAGCACGGCTGGGCGCTGCCGGAAGTGATGCTCTACCTGGCGGATGTCTGGTATCAGTTGGGCCACTTAAACGAGTCATCGGGACTGCTGCACGAGATCATGAGGCGGCATCCGGATCTGGACGTAGAAACCAGGCAGGAGTGCGAACTCCTCTTGGCCGAAGTGGCTCTTGACGAGAGCGACTACGAACAGGCGGAGACGCTTTTGTACAAGGTAAAAGACGAAGGGTATGAGGGGAGCCGGTTGAACGTCCTGCTGGCCGATTTGTTCTCCTTGCAGGGGCTGGATGAAGTGGCGGTCAAATACCTGGCTTTGGCGCAGCAGCAGGAGCCAGAGAATCAGGAACTGAAGGCAGCGCTGGGGGACATGTACATCCGCCTCGCCAGGTTTGAGGAGGCAAAGGAGCTGCTCGGCGGGCTTGACCGTCACAACTTGTCACACTTGCTGGTCACTGCCCGGCTGTATGCGCAAAACGGGCAGTTTGAACAAGCCTACGGGGCCTATCAGAATGCGGCGGCGATTGAGCCGGCGGCGGAAGCGCTCTTCGGCTGCGGGATGATGGCCTTTCACCTCGGGCTGCTGACGGAAGCAAAAGAGTATGTCGAGGCACTGCTCGCTGTTGACGAGGAGTATATGACGGCCTATCCGCTGCTGGCCGATATTCTGCAGGCGCTGGGCAAGACGGACGGGGCGATTGAAGCGTTGGAACGCTATGTGGAGCTGTCGGGATTCGATACGTCCCAGGTCCGCCGGTTGACCGCGCTGCTCCAGCAGACAGGGCGTCAGGAGCAGGCAAAAGAGTATCAAAAGCTGTTGGAGCAATGGTACGGCGAGGATGAAGAATAGCGGCTGATCAGGTAAAAATGGACGGGGAGTTGCACAAAGCAGCTCCCCGTCTGTTTTAGTTTTCCTCATCTTGGCAAAAATGAGAGTAACGTATCGAAGATAGAAAGGGATTTTGCGATGAATCTGGCAGAGATCCTCGTCTTTACCGACATCAAGCAGCTTCACCAAATCGCCGGGTACTACAGATGCGAGTGCAACCTGAACTCCAAGAATGACCTGATCACCACTTTGCTGGTCAATTTGCGCCACAGGCAAACGATCCGGACGGAGCTGGAGCGGCTCACGGAAGTGGAAAAACATTTTCTGCTGCTGCTGTTTTTAGACAAGCGGAGCTTGTTCACCCTGGAAGATTTGCTCGCGAAAGCCGGCATTGCCCTCGACTGTTCAGAGGAAAAGACGGAAGAGAAGGCCCGGAAGTACGTCGCCCTGGCGCTGACGCGCGGCTGGCTGTTTCCCGCCAAGGGAAAGACCGTCGGACAGTTCCAGGTGCCCCGGGACATCCGTGAGCCCTATCTCTCAGCCTGGCTGGAACAGCAGGAGTTGAGGCGGCTGCAAGAGGCCCCGGCTGTTTATCGCGATGAAGGAACGGCTCTGTGCGACGATATCTATCAGTTCCTGCGCTTCCTCGCCCAGGAACCGGTCCCGCTGACGTCAGACGGGGGGATGTACAAGCGTTATCAGACGCAGCTGCTGCGATTTCTCAGCGTGGAGGAAAAGCCGGTGGCGGGGGAAAAGTGGCGGTTTGGCTACGGACTTCACTTTGATCTTTACCCTGACCGCTTCTCCCTGTTGTACGACTTTTGCTTTTACCAGCGCTGGATTGAAGAAGGAAAAATGCAGGTGGAATTGACCGACCGGGGACAGGAGATGTTGGCACAGCCGTACACCGACAAGACTTATCACGAGCTGATCCGCTTCTGGATTCGCCTCTACAAGCGGGCCATCCCCAACTTGCCCATGCTGGTTCAACTGATTCCCCTGATGG
Organism: Brevibacillus massiliensis; assembly: GCF_000311785.1. Lineage (GTDB taxonomy): Bacteria > Bacillota > Bacilli > Brevibacillales > Brevibacillaceae > Brevibacillus_C > Brevibacillus_C massiliensis. The sequence continues at coordinate 204,069 of NZ_HE978543.1, read as the reverse complement.
CCGGATCGGAGTGGGTCGCTCACGCGGAAATCGAACAGTCTTTGCTCAAGTGGCTGAAACCTTTTTATTATGATGACCCGGCCAGCATATTGTCCAACCGGCTGCTCAAGATGATGGTTCATTTGGGATTGTTGAAGGCGGGACAGGCGGAGGGGGGCGAGTGGTATTACAGCACCACTTACGCGTGTCAGACCTGGCTCAAAGAGTATAACGGTTTTACGGAAACGACGATTTTGTTGAAATGAGGGATGGAAATGGACAGGCCTAACTACCTGCAGCAAAACATGGTTGCCGAACTGTTGTCGGAGATGGTGATCGACGAGCAAGTCCGGCTGTTTCGGAAGCGGACGCTCTATCGCGAGATCGACGAAGCGCTGGAACTGAAAAACAAAGAGCGGTTTCTGTGCCTGACGAACGAACTGAAAGAGATTATGGCGTACGAACAAGCGGGAATCGGCTGATTGTCAGACCGGGGTAATCGTGGTAAGCTAAACGACAGATTCCCTGGGAAGGAGCCGGTTCTACATGCAGTGGTCAACAGAAGAATTACATAATTGGGAGGAGTTGCAGCCTTATGTGGACACTGCACTGCTCCCTGTTTATTTGTACGGAGGCAATGTTTCACTGCCTGAACACGTCAAGCGCATGTCGTACCTGTCGCGTTTGGCGATCGCCGTGGAACAGCGGCTGCGGGGCAGGGTACTGCTGTTTCCGCTGTCGTATCAAATCGGCCGGGAGAAGGCCTGTACAGCTTTGCCGCCGGAATTTCCTTACGTCTTTTTGCTCCGCTTTGCGGGTCATGAGCTGGAGCTTGCTGCCGATTCCGCGGGACAGAAAGCGAGAACGTTTCAAATCGGCACGGACGAACTTGAGTCGGAACTGCGATTTGACATCACCGTTGACGTGCTGCATCAAGAGATTGTGAATTCGTGGCAGGGCAAATAGAACAGCCTCTCCGCCAAAAAAGCGATAGAGGCCCCTTTTGTTGGTTATACTACAGACATGCTGGAAACGTGTATTTTTGACAAAATCTCAACAATCTCATTTTCGCTTCCCTTTAAGCCCTTGACTTGCCAATGGACATTCTTGACATCTAAAAAGTGGTTAGCTATTATTGGGTTTGACCTAGTCTATGTATATGTATGTAGGAACATTCGTTGCGTAATTCTACAGGATAAGGAGGGAAAAGGATGAGCGAAAAACAGGAAATTTCCAGACGTACGTTTTTAAACTATGCTCTGATGGGCACTGGCGGTTTCCTTGCTGCTGGTATGATCACACCTATGATCCGGTTTGCGATTGACCCGATGCTGAAAGCGGCTGGTGGAGGAGATAAAGTAGCGGTAGGAAGCGTAGATGAGTTTGGTCCTGAGCCAAAAAGCGTTTCATTCAAGGTGCATACAAAGGACGGCTGGTACGAAACGGAATCTACTCTGACTGCGTGGATCACAAAGGACGCAAATGGAGAGATTTTGGCCCTGTCGCCGATATGCAAGCACCTGGGCTGTACCGTCAACTGGAATGGGAGCCCGGACTTTCCCAATGAGTACTTCTGCCCTTGCCACTTCGGGCGCTACTCCGCCAAGGGGGAGCATATCCTCGGGACACCGCCGATGGCATCGCTTGACGAGTATGAGACAGAGGTTAAAGACGGAAAACTGTACTTAGGTCAAATCAAACCAAATCCTCGACCGGGGGTGAGCGGCTAAGATGATACAAAAAATGTATGACTGGGTAGATGAACGGCTCAATATCACTCCGATGTGGCGGGATCTGGCCGATCACGAGGTGCCTGAGCACGTAAACCCGGCTCACCATTTTTCTGCGTTTGTCTATTGTTTTGGTGGACTTACGTTTTTTATTACTGTTATTCAAATTTTGTCTGGAATGTTCTTGACGATGTACTACGTTCCGGACATCATCAACGCGTATGAATCTGTCAACTACCTGCAAAATCAGGTAGCGTTCGGGACCATTGTGCGCGGGATGCACCACTGGGGTGCCAGCCTCGTCATCGTGATGATGTTTTTGCACACGCTTCGCGTATTTTTCACCGGTTCTTACAAGAAGCCGCGGGAAATGAACTGGGTTGTCGGCATGCTGATTTTCTTCGTCATGCTTGGTCTGGGCTTCACCGGTTACCTGCTCCCTTGGGATAACAAGGCGTACTTCGCTACCAAGGTAGGGATGCAGATCGCGGACACGGTTCCGATCATTGGGCCTTACGCCAAGACGCTGCTGCAAGGCGGATCGATCGTAGGGGCGCAAACGCTTGCACGTTTCTTTGCGATCCACGTCTTCTTCCTGCCGGCTGCGCTGTTGGCCTTGCTGGGCGGACACTTTATCATGATCCGTGCGCAGGGTATCTCCGGTCCACTATGATGTCTTCGACAATAAGGAGGAAATAGCATGGCAAAACATGAAAAAGATGCTACCTTCGTCGGAGATTCGCGGATCCGGGCGAAGCGCATCCCTAATATTGCTCCATCTTACTCTGAGTACCCGGGAAAGTCGGAGCCGTTTTGGCCGAACTTCCTGCTCAAGGAGTGGATGGTGGCAGCCGTCTGTTTGCTAGGATTTCTCGTACTTACTGTATCGGCAGCACCCGAATTGACAGGGAAAGCAAACCCGAACAACACTTCCTTTATTCCGGTGCCCGACTGGTACTTCCTGTTTCTTTATCAAATGCTGAAATACCCTTGGGCAGCGGGCGATTGGGTCGTCCTCGGAACTGTGATTATCCCGGGACTTGCTTTTGGCGCCTTGATTCTTGCTCCTTGGCTTGACAGAGGGAAAGAGCGCCGTGCGTTCCGTCGTCCGGTCGCTACCTGGATCATGCTGGTTACCCTCGTCGGGGTGTTTTATCTGACCTGGGCTGCAAACGAAGAGCATGAGAAGAGCCTTGCGAGCAATGGCGGAGGCGGAGGCGGAGCGGGTGCTCCGGCGGCGGCTGCAGACCCCAACTTCAAGGCTGGGGAGTTGTGGGCTGCACAGCAAAACTGCCAAAACTGCCACGGCGTCAACATGGAAGGCAGCGCAGCTGCACCCAATCTGCAAAAGGTTGGCGCTGAGCTGAATGCCGATCAGATTGCTGACATCATCAAGAACGGCAAAGACGGAAAAATGCCTCCTGGCATGTTCCAAGGCAGTGATGAAGAACTGACAAAGCTTGCTGAGTATCTGGCAAGTTTAAAATAGGCTCGTACAATGAAAAAGCTGGCTGACACCTCGGTCAGCTTTTCCCTTTCATACGTGTACCCGATGACGGCAAAGGTCTTGACAAGTAGACAGCATAATGGATCAAGTCGAGAGACAATTGAGGTGAAGTGGATGTGGGAGTGGTTTTTGGGGATATTGGCAAAGAGATGGTTTCTCTGGATGCTGTTTGTGATCAACCTGTTGGGAACGATATACGGTTTTATCTGGTATGGTGACCAGTTGGCGGATACGAAGCCCTTTTTGCGAATATTTGTTCCGGACAGTCCGACGGGAAGCGGTCTCTTTACGCTGGTTCTGCTGACGTTTTTGCTGGGTCGGCACATTCCGATCCTGGAAGCGTTGGCGGGGATTACGAATTTCAAGTATGGCGTATGGGCAGTCAGCATCATCATTGCCGGTTGGTTCATGGGAAATCAGGTCCACTGGCAGGACATCATGCTGCTCGTGTCCCATACCGGAATGGCTGTGGAATCGGCGCTGTATGCCCGGTTTTACAAATTGAGCTGGCTGCCGGTCGGATTCGCCGCATTGTGGACATTAAATAATGACTTTATTGATTATCTGATGAACACCCATCCATGGCTCCCTGACGTACTTGTGCCGTACACGGGAATAATTGGTCTGTTCACCGTAGTGCTTAGTCTTATCTCGATTACGTTGATCTGGTATCTGAATGTGAGACAGCCCAGAATCGAGGTCTAATCTTGTCCTCCTCTCCATAGTCTGTACTATGGGAAAGGAGGTTTTTTTTTGCGAAAGAAGAGTACGAAAATCCTGTTTTTGCTGTGCCTGGCAGGATTTTTACTTGCCTGGCCGATCAGTTACTTTTTCGCAAAGCTGGAGAAACCGACAGAAGAAGCCAACCTCACCCAACTGGACCGCACGGCACAGGAATTCCTTTCGCTCACCATGAAAGGGGATCTGGAAAACGCTCGCTTGCGGGTGATCCGTCTGGCAGAGATGTTTCCCAGCAAGGCCATGCCGCTTGCGATCCGGATTGAAAGTTTAAACGCGGTGACGCAATCGATATTGGCTGCAAAAAAGGAGTTCGCTTCGCCAAAGCAAAGTGAGGAGGTGTTGATCTGGCACGCCACCCGGGTGCGAGTCGCCATCGATGCTCTCGGTCATGCCAGTCAACCGATGTGGCGAAATTACTTTGATTCCTATGCCGGCCAGATGCAGCAGCTGATGCACGCGTCCGTCGAACGGGATGCCGACTCCTTTCGCCAGCAGTTTGAAGAGAATTATCGCCTCTTTTTGGTGATCCGGCCGGCGATGAGCGTGCAGTTAAAAGAGTCGCTGATGGAAAAAATAGATTCCTCCTACGAACTGCTTAACCGGGAAATTCGCAACACAAAGCCCGACTGGCAAATCGCCCGGGATGCGCTGCGCGAGCTGAACAGCTCGATGCAGGAGGCGTTTTTTGGCGAGGATAGAAGCGCGCTGGCACGTTTTTCGTCGCCAAACTCCCCGCTGCTCCTGATCCTTGCGGTCGCGGGAGTACTTACCATAACACTAGGTTATGTCGCCTGGAGAAAGTATCTCGCAGAGCAAGAGCGGTTCGTTTCATGACAAAAGACCCTGCCTATGATTCAGGCAGGGTCTTGCCGTGTATGTATGGCTCTAATCACGCAGGGGCTGTTTGTTCTCGTCAAGCGTGAATCCTTCTCCCAACACTTCGTGGACGTCGCTGACGATGACGAATGCGTGGGGGTCGGCTTCTTTGATGATGTTTTTGATTTGCACGACTTCATTTCGGCCGACTACGCAGTAGACGACTTCTTTTTCCGTACCGGAATACGCTCCTTTTCCGGTAAGGATCGTTACGCCGCGGCCGAGTGAAAGGATCTGTTGGGCGATCGTTCGCGGGTATTCCGAGATGATCGTCAGAGCTTTGCCGGAGGTCAGACCGTCCTGGAAGAAGTCGACGACCCGCGCCGCGATGAACACGGCTACGAGCGTATACATCGCGCTCTCGACGCTGAGGTAGATCAGGGAGGCGCCGATGACCAGCATGTCACCCAAAAACAAGGTGCGGCCGATGCTGATTCCGTAGTATCGGTTGAGCATCCGGGCGATGATGTCAACCCCGCCGGTTGTCCCGCCGTACCGGAAAATGATCCCCAGACCGGCTCCCACCGTCACCCCGGCATAGAGTGCCCCAAGGAGTGTATCGGACAGGGCGTGATAGTGGAGCACGGCAGCAAACAGCGAGAGGAAGAGAGACAATGAGACAGTTCCGATCATGGTGTAAAGAAAAGCGGTTCGCCCCAGCACCTTCCAGCCGATGAAAAAGAGCGGGATATTCAGTGCGAAGTAAACGATCCCCTGATCAAGCTGGGGGATCAGCAGTTTGATGATGATGCTGATCCCGGTGATGCCGCCTTCAGCCAGATGGTTCGGTATGTTGAAGGCGTTGATGCCGAATCCCATAATAGCCGTACCCACAACGATGGCAATGACACTTTTCACCTTGACATTCATGATCGCGTCTCTCCTTGCAAATGACTACCTCGCCATTATGCCATTATAATGAAGCTTTTTTGCCTTGTCCAATATATGATACACTAAATGCGGTAAAGAATTTGGCAAAATGAGCTTCATTCCGTTACGATACTGGTAAGAAGGGTGTGTCGGAGCCAAGATGGAACAGAGAAAAACGCTGCAGCAGATTCAACAGGAAGTGGATGATTACATCTCGCAATTTAAAGAGGGCTACTTTTCGCCGCTTGCGATGATGGCCCGGATGACCGAGGAGGTCGGGGAACTGGCGAGAGAAATCAACCACTACTACGGTGAAAAACCGAAAAAACAAGAGGAAGGCGAAAAGACGATCGAAGAGGAACTGGGTGATGTCTTCTTCATCGTGCTGTGCTTCGCCAATTCTTTAGGAATCAGCCTGGAAGAGGCCTTTCATCGCATTATGCACAAATTCTACACAAGAGATAAAGACCGCTGGACAAGGATAGAGGAGTAGATGAACATGGATACAAAACAAACGATTAAGGTTGCTGTCGCCGGGGCCAAAGGCAGAATGGGTCAAGAAGTGGTAAAAATGCTGGGAGGCGACAGCGAGCTGTCGTTCGTCGCAGCGATTGACTCCAAACTGGACGGTGTGGACGTAGGGGAAATCATCGGCGGCAAACCGCTTGGCGTGCCGTTCGTCCGTTCATTGGAATCTGCTTTGACTACATATAAACCTGACGTCTTAGTCGATTTTACCACACCTCAAACGGTTTGGGAAAACATGGAGATTGCCTTGCAGCACGGGGTCAGACCGGTCGTCGGCACCACGGGACTTTCCCCTGAGCAGATTGAACTCATGTCGAACACCTGCCGTGAACGGGGAATCGGTGCGATTATCGCGCCCAATTTTGCCATAGGCGCGATTCTCTGCATGAAGTTTGCCCAGGTGGCAGCGAAATACATGCCGCATGTAGAGATCATCGAGCTTCACCACGACCAAAAGCTGGATGCCCCGAGCGGTACGGCCATCAAGACGGCAGAGCTGATCGCCGAGGCGCGCAGAGAACTGCGCCAGGGTCATCCGAGTGAACACGAGTCGATTCCGGGAGCGCGCGGGGCGGAGTATCACGGTTTCCGCATTCACAGCGTGCGCCTGCCGGGTATGGTCGCCCATCAAGAGGTGCTATTTGGTGCCACGGGCCAGACCCTGTCGATCCGCCATGACTCGATCAGTCGGGAGTCCTTCATGCCCGGTGTCAACATGGCGATCAAGGCAGTGATGAACCTGGATCGGCTGGTGTACGGTTTGGAACATCTGTTAGATTAAACACGGGGTGGGGAGTCCATGAAGATTGCTTTAATTGCACATGACCGCAAAAAAGAAGAGATGATCCAGCTGGCCATGGCGTACGAGCCGATTCTGGCAGCTCACGAGCTGTACGCGACCGGCACGACCGGGAGTAAAATAATGGAAAATACAAAACTCAAGGTCACGCGCTTTCTTTCTGGTCCGCTCGGCGGCGATCAGCAGATCGGTGCCATGATCGCTCAAAACGAAATGGACCTGGTGATCTTTCTGCGTGATCCCCTGACGGCACAGCCCCATGAGCCCGACATCATCGCTCTCTTGCGCTTGTGCGATGTGCACCAAATCCCTCTGGCCACCAACCTGGGGACAGCGGAGGTCCTGCTCAAAGAGCTGCAGCGCGGAGGGCTGGCCTGGCGCAATCTCGTTCATGAGGAGCGGTGAGCATGGAATTGGATATTTTGGCAGTAGGCGCTCATCCTGACGATGTGGAGATCGGAGCTGCCGCCACTTTGACGAAAGCGGCCAGACAGGGCAAGCGCGTTGGCATCCTGGATTTGACGTATGCCGAGCTGTCCTCCAACGGTACGGTCGAGACCCGGCAGGAAGAAGCAGCTGCAGCCTCCCGGCTGATGGGACTGCACAGCCGCTTTAATTTTGGGCTGCCCGACCGCGGGTTGGAGGCGGTTCGCGAAGAAGCGATCCGGCGAGTCGTCGACTTAATCCGCCAGACGCGCCCCAAGACGGTGCTGGCGCCGTACTGGCAGGATCGTCACCCGGATCATGAAAGCGTCAGCCGCATCGTCAAAGAGGCGGTCTTCTCCGCGGGAGTTCGCAAGTATACCGGCAGCGAACAGCTGGCAGCGCACCGGCCTGCCCATTTCTATTACTATTTTATCAACAATGTGAGCGGGCCCAGTTTTGTCGTTGACGTAAGTGATGTCTACCAGGAGAAGCTGGCTGTGCTGCGCTGTTATCGAAGCCAGTTTGAACGGGGCAAGGATGGCGTGGAGACGCCGCTCACCAACGGTTATCTGGAGCAAGTAGAAGCTCGTGAGCGCCAGTTCGGCTTTCAGGCGGGAACTCTGTTCGCCGAGGGGTTTGTCAGCCCGAACCCGCCCGTACTGGCGTCCCTGGTATAATGCGACAAACAGACAGAAGCAAATAGGAGAAAGGGGAGGTGCTATTTACATATGAACATCGGGATCACCTGTTACCCGTCGCTGGGCGGATCCGGGGTCGTCGCTACCGAGCTGGGAAAGCTGCTCGCGGACAGGGGGCATACCGTTCATTTCATCACGTCCGGCCTGCCGTTCCGCCTGGGCAATTACCAGCCCAACATTTTTTACCATGAAGTGGAAGTCAATCAGTACGACGTGTTTAAATATCCGCCGTACGATTTGACGCTGGCCAACCGCATGGCCCAGGTGGCCGTAAACGAACAGTTGGATATCCTGCACGTCCACTACGCCGTCCCCCACGCGTTATGCGCCTATTTGGCAAAACAGATGGTGGGAGAATGGCTGAAGATCGTCACGACTCTGCACGGCACCGATATTACCGTGCTGGGTTACGACTCCAGCCTGCGGGAAATGATCCGGTTTGGGATTGAACAGAGCGATCTGGTGACGGCGGTGTCTGCGGATTTGATCGCGGAGACGAAGGAACTGCTGCAGGTAGAGAAGCAGATAGAGCTTGTCTACAACTTTGTAGACAAGCGGCGCTACTTTCCCAAGGACGTCACGATGCACAAGCAGCGGTTTGCTCCAAACGGGGAAAAGCTTCTGATGCACATTTCCAATTTTCGTCCGGTAAAACGGGTGTCCGACGTCATTGAGGTGTTTGATCGGGTCAGCAAGCAGGTTCCGGCCCGGCTGCTGCTCATCGGCGAAGGCCCCGAACAGGCGGCGATCCGGCAAATGGTGGATGAACGCGGACTAAAGCAGCAGGTCTGTTTTTTGGGAAAACAGGAAGACGTAGCAGAAGTAATCTCCCTGGCGGACGTGATGCTGCTGCCGTCGGAAAAAGAGAGCTTCGGCCTGGTCGCGCTGGAGGCGATGGCCTGCGGCGTTCCGGTTGTCGCGACGAGGACCGGGGGCATTCCGGAAGTAGTGACAGACGGAGTCTGCGGCTTTTTGACCGACATCGGCGACGTGGCTGCAATGGCCGAGCGGACGCTGCAATTGCTGCAGGATCATGAGCTCTACGAGGCTTTTTCCCGGGCGAGCATTGAGCGTTCCAACGAGACGTTTTGCCACGATAAAATCGCCAGTCAATACGAAGCGCTGTACCAGCGGCTGCTGTCGCGAAAGGAACTGGGCCGCTAAGATCTCGCTTTGATCGCCTGCACCATTTTGGAGATAAAGATCAACAAGCCGATGACAATTTTATCCATGTCGAGATGCCTCCTGATGTTTGTTTCTGTATAAGCAGACAGTGGAAAGGGGATGAGTGTCATGATTAAAGAACAAGCTCTGCAGGTGCTGCGCCGGTTGGAGGAAGCGGGTTTCGAGGCTTTCTTCGTCGGCGGCTGTGTCCGCGATTGGCTTTTGGGCAGAACCGTACATGACATAGATATATGTACGAATGCCCATCCGAGCGACATCATGCAGCTTTTTCCCCGGCATTATCCGACGGGTCTGCAGCACGGAACCATATCCGTCAGGGAAGGTTCCGAAATTTTTGAGGTGACGACGTACCGAACGGAAGGAAAGTATGACGATTACCGCCGGCCGAGCGAAGTTGCTTTCGTAACCGATATACGCCAGGATTTGGCTCGCCGCGATTTCACCATCAATGCGATGGCGATGGACCTGAAGGGCCGGATCGTCGACCCGTTTGACGGACGCCGGGATTTGCGCGATCGAGTGATTCGGGCGGTAGGGGATGCCGATACGCGCTTTCAGGAGGACGCCCTGCGGTTGGTGCGGGCTGTCCGCTTTGCGGCCGGGTTGGGTTTTCAGATTGAAGCCAGGACGTATCAAGCGTTGGGCATACACGCTCCGCTGCTGAAGAACATCGCCGTCGAGCGCATCCGTGATGAGCTGACGAAGCTCGTCGACAGCAGCTTTCCGGACGAGGGATGCCGCCTGCTTGACGAGACCAACCTGCTAGGTAGTTTGCCCCGAATCGCCGAAGTCTTTCACCAAGGGAAAGCGCAAGCCTGGCGCTTGCCCCGGTTGGGTTCTTTTTTGCAAAAATGGAGCCTGTTGTACTACGCGGCCGGTCAAACGGATGAATCCGCACGGCAGGCGGCAGCAGCCCTGCGCATGTCCAAACGGGAGCGGGAGACGATTACGGCATTTGTGTCCATTTTGCATGAGCTGTCCCCTGCTTGGGATCGGCCCCGTCCGATTGACTGGGGGAAGCTTTTGCTCCGCTATGGCTGGGACTTCTGCGTGCAGGTGGATATGCTTTTGCAAGCGATTTGGTGCCGCCAAAATAACCGGGAGTCGACACGGACACTGATCGAGACGTACGAACGCATGCCCGTCAAGTCGCTTGGCGAATTGGCCGTAACCGGAAGCGAACTGCAGCGGGCGCTCAGACGTGAGCCTGGCAGTTGGATTGGACGAGTGCTGCAGTCGCTGTACGAACAGACAGCGCTGCACGGTTTGCCCAATACGTACCAGGCGTTGATTGAAGCGGCAAAGAAAGAGGTAGAGGCAGATGAAGATCAAGCAGGAGATATTAAAGGCGTTTAGAGACCAGCCTGGACAGTTTATTTCCGGAGAACACCTCAGCCAGATTTGCCATTGCACGCGGACGGCGGTCTGGAAGCATATCGAAGAGCTTCGACAGGAAGGGTACCAGTTCGATGCCGTGCGCAAATCCGGCTACCGCCTGGTCTCCTCCCCTGACAGCGTCTCGATGGAGGAGATTCTCACAGGGATGAAGACAGAGCGGATCGGACAGACTGTCATCACCTTTGATACCGTCCGCTCTACCCAGATCATCGCCCATGAGACGGCAAACAGCGGCGCGGCGGAGGGAACCCTGGTCGTCGCTGACCGGCAGGAAGGCGGAAGGGGACGGCTGGGGCGGCCTTGGCATTCGCCGAAGGGGGCGGGCATCTGGATGAGCCTGATCATCCGCCCCGATATTCCCCTGCCGCACGCACCGCAGATGACGTTGTTGACCGCGGTTGCGATGGCGAAGGCGATCGAGCAGGAGGCGGGTGTCAAGCCGCAGATCAAGTGGCCCAATGATATTTTTGTGGGCGGAAAAAAAGTCTGCGGGATTTTAACCGAGATGAATGCAGAGGCGGATCGGATCAACTACCTGGTGATCGGAGTTGGGCTGAACGTCAACACCCAGCCGCAGGACATTCCGCCGGAGTTGGCCGAGATCGCCACCTCGCTTCGCATCGAGACGGGAATCAGCTTCAGGCGGGCTGAGTTGATCCAGGTCTTTTGCCAGCACTTTGAGCGGATCTACGATCAGTATCTGGCTGAAGGCTTCGCCCAGGTCAAAGCGGAGTGGGAAGCGTATTCGCTGTCGCTCGGCCGCGTTGTGACGGTTCGCACCCCCCACTATACACTCCAGGGGAAGGCGATTGGATTGGACCCGGATGGAGTGCTGATCGTCGAGGATGCAGAGGGGCAGCAGCACAAAGTTTATTCGGCCGATGTAGAATAGCCGTACAAATGTTCAGGCATTTTTGGTATACTAGGAGAAGCTGAGGTCGTATTGAGACAATCAAACGGCACTTGGCGCTCAGGTTTATCGCACGACCACATATTTCAACATTTTATCTGCTCAGAGCCGCAAGGACCGAGACAGAAGGACATTTGTACCTGGTACATGGTATTTGGCATGGACAGCCTTCTTGCTCTGGCGAGAAGGTTTTTCTTTTTGTTTTGGCAGTGGCTCATGGAACGGATAGGAAACGGGGGATAATGAGATGACAGAAAGAAAAGCGCCGGTGACGACCGCCTGGCTGCGCAAACAAAAGCAGGAAAAGCAACCGATCGCGATGATAACCGCATACGATTATCCAACGGCCAAGCTGGTTGAAGAAGCCGGAGCAGATGTCATCCTCGTGGGAGATTCGCTGGGTATGGTCGTACTTGGGTACGATTCGACGATTCCGGTCACGATGGCTGACATGATCCATCATACCAAAGCGGTTACCCGGGCCGTAAACCGGACCTTTGTCGTCGCTGACATGCCGTTTATGAGCTACCATGGCACGGTCGAGGAAGGCGTAAAGAATGCCGGCAGACTGATGCAGGAGGGGCTCGCCAAGGCGGTCAAAATCGAAGGCGGAAGCGAGCTTGCGCCGCTGGTAACGCGCTGCGTCCAGGCGGGGATTCCGGTCATGGGACACATCGGACTGACGCCGCAGTCGGTCCATCAGTTGGGCGGCTACAAGGTGCAGGGAAAAGACATCACGGCCGCAACGAAGCTGCTCGAGGACGCCAAAGCTCTGGAAGCGGCGGGCGCTTTTGCGATCGTGCTTGAGTGCGTGCCGGAGGAGGTGGCGGCAAAGATCTCGGAGAGCATCGGAATCCCCACGATCGGCATCGGGGCCGGAGCGGGCTGCGACGGACAGGTGCTGGTATTTCACGATGTCGTCTCCTACGCCTCGGCGATACAACCAAAATTCGCCAAGAAATACGCGGATGTCGGCCGCCTGATCAAAGACGGGGTGGAGCGCTATGTACGCGAAGTAAAGAGCAGGGAGTTCCCGTCTGCCAATCACGTCTTTACCGCCTCTGAAGAGACCGTTGCGAAATTGTATGGAGAGGGAGCCAAAGCATGAAACAGATCACGACGATATCTGAGCTTCGCAGGGAGCTGCAATTGATCCGGCAGGAGGGGAAGAGCATTGGGCTGGTGCCCACAATGGGGTATTTGCATGCCGGGCATCTCAGTTTGGTCGAGGCGGCGCGGGAGGCGTGCGACGCGGTCGTCATGAGCATCTTTGTCAATCCGCTGCAGTTTGGCCCAAACGAGGATTTCGAGCGTTACCCGCGGGATTTGGCGCGTGACAGCAAGCTGGCAGAATCAGCCGGTGTCGATTTCTTGTTCACCCCTTCGGTAGAGGAGATGTACCCGCAGCCGATCCTGACCAAGGTCTCCGTCGGACAAGTCTCGGAACCGCTATGCGGACGAAATCGGCCGGGACATTTTGACGGAGTGGCTACCGTCGTAAGCAAACTGTTCCATATCGTCTGGCCTGACAAGGCGTTTTTCGGGCAGAAGGATGCCCAGCAGTTGGCCGTCATTGAACAGATGGTGTTCGACCTGTCGATGCCGATCACGGTAGTCGGCTGCCCAATCGTCAGAGAGGCTGACGGTTTGGCGCTAAGCTCGCGAAATGTCTATCTAAACGAGGCAGAACGCTCCCAGGCGACAGTGTTGTACCGCAGTCTGCAGGCGGCGCAGCAAATGCTTCGCGGGGGCGAGACGTCGGTGGCCGCTGTGCGCGATCTGGTCATCGAGATGATCAATGATCAGCCGCTCGCCGAAATAGACTACGTAGAAGTGGTCAACTACCCAAGCATGTCGCCCGTCGAAGAATTTCGGCCCGGCCAGCAGATCTGCATCGCTGTAGCCGTCCGGTTCGGGCGGACCAGATTGATCGACAACGTCATCACTGCCATCTAAACGCCGCTGATGGCATTGCGCAAGCGAAACAGACTGAATAGAGCCACTCCACTTGTGAGACAATGAAACTAGCAACTACCTCACGAGGAGGTGGCTTTTTTTGTCGATTAGCCAATGGTTTGATTCACTCAACGCCCGCCTGCAGACAGTGGAGCGCGAATGGCCGGCAGCAGACGAGCCGAAAAGGATGGCTTTAGCCAAGCAGCTGTTTGAGCTTCGGGAGGCAAGCGATCAATTTGTTGAGTTGTGGCTGCATTTTGAAGAGCAGCTGTCACGGGTGATCAAAGAGATAAAAGAACAGCAAGGACAGCCCGTACAGACGGATGACAAGGCGTTTCAGGCGGTCAAACAGGCAGTGCTCGGTGACTCTGATTCCGGGCAAGGATCCGGTCAGCCAGCCGGGAACCAGGAAAAAACAGCGGCATTAGAAGATGACGCGCGGACAGAGCAAGGCTTGCTGTTTCGCAAAGGGGAAGGATTTTACCACCTGCGCCTGTTTCACGATGCCAAGCGCTGCTTTTCCGAACTTGTGCAGCATTCCCCTGACTGGGAGTACGGAAGATTGTATTACGCCTACAGTCTCTTTTTCAGTGAAGAAAGGGAAGCGGCAACGAAAGAGTTTCGGCTGCTGAGCCGGACAGCCAGTTCTCCGAAAATCACGGCGATCAGCTTCAATGCACTGGGGTGCATCTTTGCTGAGGAAGCCCGGTTTTTGGAGGCAAACCAAGCGTTTACGGCGGCGCTTGAGGCATATCCGCATTACCTGGAGGCTTTGTTCAACCTGGCCCTTTGCCAGCTTCACGACGGGGCGGCAGAAGAGGCGCTGGACAGCATTGAGCAATATCTGCAAAGGTCGGAGGATGACTGGGAGGCGCAAATAGTCTGGCTGCGGGCAGCCGAAGCGCTGGCCGCAATGGACGGGATGAAAGAGCGGGTGCCGCCTGTTCCGATGCGGATGCCAAACCGCCACCTGAAGCCGAATACGCTGCGTGAACTGGCGGCCGTATACGAGGCGCGCGGACAGGTTCACCGGGCACAGGTCTGCTATCGTTACCTGACGGAACAACTGCCTGGCGAAGGCTGGACGTGGCACGGATTGGCCTGGACGCTCTGGCAGATCAACGGGACAGAGAAAGCCTTTTCCCTGGTGAAAAAAGCGATCAGCTTAGCTCCCGACAACCTGGACTTTCACTTTTCGTACGGCTGGATGCAGCTGTTTTCCGGCCAGCAGGAAGACGCGCTGAAAACCTTTCGTTTTATCCTTTCGCGCCAGCGGGATCATCGGTTGGCCCAGTCGGGACTGATTACGGTCTGCAGCGCCCAGGGCGATTACGTGGAAGCAAAGCGGGTAGCAGAGTCTTTTCTGCTGGAGGACGACGCATATTTGCGCTCGCTCGGATACTATCACCTGGGCAGATTGGCCATGCTGCAAGAAGATTGGCTGCTCGCCAGAGAGTATTTCCGGCACGTCGACGGCAACCATGGTTTCATCCGCGAGGTACCGCTGTTCCTGAAATTGTGCGCAGAGAAATTGGGGCTGGACAGCAGGCAGCTGACGGAGGAATCGCTGCCCATCTGACGCAAAGCCGGCAGGATTTCAGCGGTTTTTGCCGAAGTCTAGGGACAGTCGTCATTTTGAGGTGAAGTCAGTTTGAACCGATTTATTGTCGTTGATTTTGAAACCACGGGAAGCCACCCCCGCCAAGGGGACAGCATCATCCAGATTGGCGCTGTCACCGTTGATGACGGGGAGATCACGGAGTGCTACTCGACCTTGGTCAATCCCGGCCAACCGATCCCCTCATTTATCACGTCTTTAACAGGGATTTCGGACGAGATGGTCGCGGATGCCCCGACGATAGAGGAAGTGCTTCCCGACCTCTTGCGGATGCTTGATGGCCGGACTTTTGTCGCACATAACGCCTCGTTTGATTTGCTCTTTCTTCAAGAAGCCCTGCACAGCCAGGGCTATTATACATTCGATGGATACGTCCTGGATACGGTAGAGCTGTCCCGTTTTTTGCTGCCGATGCAGGGCAGCTACCGCTTGGCAGAGCTGGCTGACGATTTGGAGATCGAACATGAGAATCCCCACCAAGCGGACAGCGATGCGATGGCGACTGCCAATCTGCTGCTCAAACTGCTGAAGATTTTAGGCGGACTGCCGTTGATCACTCTGCAGCGGCTGCAGCTCTTGGTTGCGTCTTTTCGCTCCGACATCAGCGTCCTTTTAAGCCACATGGAAATGGAGAAGCTGATGCAGGTATCCTTTGCGGCAGAACAGGGAGCGGCGTCGCCAGACGAGGAAAACTGGGACGTGTATCGCGGACTGGCGCTTCGCATTCGCCAACCGGAAGTCCGTGCACAAGCCGCCCGTGAGCCGGTATACCCTGCCGAATTAGACGTCTTTTTGGAAGGCGTCCTCAGAGAAAGGGGCACCCTGGCGCAGGTGAATGAACGGTATCAGTATCGCGAAGCCCAGGAAGCGATGATCCGGGCGGTGTATGCGGCGATGAACGACGGCGCCCATCTGCTTGTCGAGGCCGGAACGGGGACGGGAAAATCGCTCGGATATCTGCTTCCGACCCTCTTGTGGTCCAAGTGGCACCAGCAGCAGGCAGTTGTCAGCACCCACACGATTCACCTGCAGGATCAGCTTTTTCACAAGGACATCCCGATGCTGCAGGCTGCTTTGCCCTTTTCGTTTACGGCGGCTAGGTTAAAGGGGCGCAGCAACTATCTGTGCCTGCGCAAGTTTGAGCAAAGCCTGGAAGAGACGGGAGAGGGAGCAAGCCACGAACTCCGCTTGACCAAGGCGCAAATGGTCACCTGGTTGACCCAGACCGAGACAGGCGACGTGGAGGAGGTAAGCTTGCCGCCTGCAGGAGAAGTGTTGTGGCAGCAGGTGAAGAGCGATGCCAACTCCTGTCTGCACCGGAACTGTCCGTGGTTTACCCGCTGTTATTACTTCCAGGCGAAAGAGAGGGCCAAGGACGCCGATGTGCTGATCGTCAATCATGCCCTGCTGCTCTCCGACCTGCAGGCAGACAGCCGCATCCTGCCTCGTTACGAGGTGGCAGTGATCGACGAGGCCCACCAATTGGAGGACGTTGCCAGCCAACAATTTGGCGTTCAGTTTTCCTCCGCCGGACTGTCAAACTTGTTGGACCGCTTGGCAGTCGATCAGGAGCAGGGAGTGCCGCAGCGATTGGCGGACGAACTGGGCAGTTGGCAGCCAGAGCTGCGGGAGCAGGCAGCGGCCGGATTGGCTGACTTGGCAGAACGACAGCTCGCTGCCCGGGAGGGGTTTCACCAATGGATCCGCTCCTTTACCGACTGGGCAGTGAAACACGCCAAGGATGCGACTGAGACGGGCAGGGCAACGGTGCGGTTTCGCGCCAGTGACTTTGCCGGACGCCAGCAGCGTATCGTCGGCAAAGCAAAGGAAACGATCGAGCAGCTGGGCCTGCTGGCCGGGGCTGCAGAGCAGCTGCTGGGGTTGGTGAAGGAGCAGTCGGAGCAGCCGCCGTTTGCGGTCCGCAGCCTGGCGACCAACCTCGAAGGGATCCTCGACGATTTGCAGCAGCGGATGGATATTTTGCATTTTCTGTTTTTATCGGAGCAGCCGGATTACGTCTGTTGGGCGGAAGTGGAAATCCGCACCACCCGCAAACAGCTCTACCTGTTTGCCGCTCCGCTGGATGTTTCCGGGTCCTTGGCCGAGCAGTTGTTTGCCGACAGGCGGAGCATTACGCTTACCTCTGCGACACTGACTGTCAAGGACAGCTTTGCGCATATCATCGAGCGGTACGGACTCAGCCGCCTCCCGGGTGAGCGGGTTCGCACGTTGAGCCTTCCCTCGCCGTTTGACTATGAACAGCAGGGCTTGATCCTCATCCCGAGCGACTTTCCGAGCCTCGGCAAGGAGACCGAGGGGGTGTATCTGGAAGCGGTGACTCAAGGCTGCGCCGACCTGGTTCGAGCGGCCAACGGGCGCACCCTGATCCTGTTTACTTCCTACGCCATGCTCAGGCAGGTCTACGACGGGCTAAAGGAGCAGTTGGCTGATGAGAATTACCGGCTGCTCGGCCACGGCATCGACAGCGGAAACCGCAGCAAACTGGTCAGAATGTTTCAGCGCGAGCCAAAAGCTGTCCTGCTCGGAACCAGCAGCTTTTGGGAAGGTGTAGATATTCCCGGTGAAGCGCTCAGCTGTCTGGTCATCGTTCGCCTGCCGTTTCAGCCGCCGAATCTGCCGCTCTTGGAAGGGCGGTATGAAAAGGTCAAGGCCGAGCAGAAAAATCCGTTTATGACGCTTTCACTGCCCCATGCCGTGATTCGCTTTAAACAAGGGATCGGCCGCCTGATCCGCCAGCAGTCGGACAGGGGTGTCATCGCGGTGTTTGACGCCCGCATCGTCGAATCCAGATACGGCCGTGCTTTCCTGCAATCCTTGCCGCCCTTTCGCATCGAGACGGGGAAATGGACACAGCTTCGTGAACTGGTTCGTCCGTTTCTGTACAGCATGCATCCTCATGCGGATTCATAAAATGAATCAATAGTCTGATGAGGAATAAGGTGGTACAATATTATGCGGAAAAGTATGCCGAACCCGCTCGTTCTCATGCTGTTTGTCGTCCTTGTCCTGTCGAGCTGCTCGATCGGCAGCCATTTGAAAAAGGCGGTAAAAGTGGACGATCCCTTCTCCGCCGAAAATGAACGAAACTTCTCCGGGATGGTCGTCACCTTTTTTTCGCTGCCGGATGGAGAGAGCACGCTGATCCGCTTGCCAGGCGGCAAGAAGCTGCTGGTTGACACGGGAAGCTCCGAAGATGCCGAGGTGCTGCGCTCCCTGCTGGAGGAACGCCGGGTGACCAAAATCGATTTTGTGATGCTGACCAACGACCAGTCGGCACAGGCGGGCGGATATGCCGAACTGGCAAAGACGATGCAGATCGATTCTGTGCTGCTGCCCAAGCTCACCTATGCGACTGTCCTGCAGGCAGTGCCGATCCAGCCGGACAAAAAACTGGTGCTGCTGTCGGCCGGCGATCAGTACACGCTGGATGAGAGCGTCGTCCTCACCGTATTAAACCCGAGTGAGCCGCTGTTTCTGTCGCCCCAGGACAACTCGATCGTCTTTTCACTGAAGCAGGATAAACTGCATTACCTCTTTACCAGCGGGGTCGGAGAAAAGGCGGAAGAGCGGTTGCTGGATCGGTACCCGCAGTTTTTGCCTGCGGAAGTGTTGAAAGTGGCTGATCAAGGAAGCAACCAAGCCTCCAGCCAGCCATTTTTAACCAAAGTAGACGCGCAGGTGGCGGTTATTCAGACAGGCAAAGCATTTGATCAGCTTAAGCCGGGGCAGGCGGAGATCATGGAGCGTTTGGGCGAGTCGTGGGCAGAGACGTACGTGACCAGTCAAAGAGGGACCATAACGGTTTTATCCAACGGCAGAGAATACAAAGTGATTGAAGTAGAGAAAAAACCGAAGGGGGGCTGAGCGATGAAAGCCTTCAAGATCTCTGAAGCCGTTGTTCGCCGTTTGCCTGTTTATCTGCGTTATTTGACACATCTGCAGCAGATGAAGGTGAAGACTGTCTCCTCGCAGCAGATGGGCGAAACCCTGGATGTCAATCCGGCACAAATCCGCAAAGACCTTGCCGCTTTCGGAGATTTCGGCAAAAAGGGAATAGGCTACGATGTCGATTACCTGATCAACAAGATCAGACAAATTCTCAAGCTGGATCGGGAAATCCCCGTTGTCCTCGTCGGTGCCGGAAACCTCGGACATGCCATCAGCAATTACAACGCCTACATGCATGACAACATGCGCATCGTAGCCATCTTTGACGTGGATCGGCGCAAACACGGCAAAAAAATCGTCGGCCTTCCCATTCAGCCAATGGATGCCTTGAAACAGACCATACAGGAGAAGGAGATCCGCCTGGCGATCATTACCGTTCCCGCCTCTGCGGCGCAGACGGTGGCCGAGCAGCTGATCGATGCGGGAATCAAGGGGATTCTTAACTTTGCCCCCATCAACATCCATACGGAAAAAGACGTGCGGATTGACAACGCGGATGTCACTTCCAGCCTGCAGAGCCTGGCTTACTATATACATGAATAAGGAGAGCAAAATGAAGACAATTATTACACATGCTAACGTCATTACGGTAAATGACCAAAACGAGGTCATTGCGGATGGAGCGGTAGCTTTTGAAGGAAACCGGATCACCTATGTCGGCCCCACTCCCGGGGACTTGTCGGGATATGATCAAGTGATTGACGGCAGGCACAAATACGTGCTGCCCGGGCTGATTAACACACACGGCCACGCCGGGATGTCGCTCTTGCGCGGGTATGCCGACGATCTGCCGCTGCAGGAGTGGCTTGAAGAGAAAATGTGGCCGTTGGAAGCGCAGTTTACCCGCGAACAAGTCAAGTGGGGAACCCATTTGTCGCTGATCGAGATGATCCGCAGCGGCACGACTACCTTTGTCGACATGTACGATCACATGGGAGCCGTGGCCGAAGCCGTGGCCAGCTCCGGCATGCGCGCCCGTCTCTGCCGGGGGGTAATCGGCCTCACATCGGAGGAAGAGAGACGAAGAAAGCTGGAAGAGGCGACAACCTTTGCCCGCGAATGGAACCAGCAGGCTGACGGCCGCATCACCACCATGATGGCACCGCATGCACCGTATACCTGTCCGCCGGATTACATTATGCAAATTGTGGAGAGGGCGGAAGTATTAAACCTCCCCATCCATATCCACATGTCGGAAACCCGCTTTGAAGTGGAGCAGAACGTCAAGGATTACGGCGTTCGTCCGGTTGCCCACCTGGAAAATCTCGGTGTGTTTCGCCGCCCAACCTTGGTGGCTCACGCTGTACATTTGACGGATGAAGAGATTGAGACTTTGGCAAAATACGATGTAAAAGTATCACACAATGTCGTCAGCAATTTGAAATTGGCCAGCGGTGTAGCCCGGGTACCCGAGATGCTGGCGAAAGGCATCGACGTTTCCCTTGGGACCGACAGCAGCGCGAGCAACAACAATCTCAATCTGTTCGAGGAACTGAAGCTGGCGGCGATTTTGCACAAGGGAGTGACGTACAATCCGGTTGCGGTACCGGCCGAGGAAGCGCTGCGGATGGCCACCCGCTACGGAGCCGCCTGCGTGTTTCAGCCGGAGGCCCTGGGATCGCTGGAGGTTGGCAAACAGGCCGACATGATTATGCTCGATGCCAGTCAAGCCCACTACCACCCGGCGCACAACCCTGTTTCCCATGTGGTCTACGCCGCAAATGGCCACGACGTGACCGACAGTATCGTGGCTGGAACCTTCCTCATGCGGAATCGCGAGCTTTTGACCATCGACGAAGAGAAGGCCGTCTCTGAGGCAAACCGCATGTTTCAATTGCTGAAACGTTAAAAGGTCTCCTGTCTTGGCGGGACAGGAGAGAAGTGAAATGGTAGGTGTAGGCAGGGGATTTTTTTGTTGCGCGTTAGACGTTCGATTTTTCGGCTCGCCAGACTTCCTCTAATGGCGTGTGCCGCCATGTCAATGGTGTTTGGTGGGGCAAGGCTCTAAGCGGTGATGACAAATCTGCCCATGAGACGCGAAAGAAGTGTAAGGGCACGGGTTTCGTTTCAGGAGATGTCGTCATGGAAGGCAGTTTCACGCGCTCACCTCCTTGGGGTGTATCTGTAGTATGACCGACGGCTTGTCTGCTATGTTTAGAAACTTTTCCGTCCCGTTCTAAAACCTTCCCGTATGACATATGCTTTCGGAAAGCATGTAAAGGGAGGACAAAGAGGACGGGGAGGAAGGTCCATGTACATCCGACCACGCCGGTTATGGTGGTTTTTGCCTTTGTTTGCCGCTTTGTTTTTGCTTGGGATGGCGCTTGGCAAAGTGACAGACAAGCCCCAGGTGAAAGAGGCAAGTGTGGAAATGGACAGCAAGAGCGCAGAAAGAGCGAATCGGGCTGCAGTTGCCGCCCTCCTGGATCAGGTGAATTCTGGCGAGGAGACCCCTTTTCAAGTCAGGGTAAAAGATCAGTCGCTTGCCGGGCGGTTTCGAGGGGCAGCTTTCGAGCTGGGTGGAGACATCCACGGTCATCAGTTGAAGATAAAGCGTGCCGAGGATCAGGTCATGGTCGCGATCGACGGGGATGAGCAGGAGGGCACGATGACCCTGCCGTTTTCCCTGTACACGCCTTATGAACATATGTCTGTCATCAAAAGCCATCTGGAACAGGTAAAGCCGCTTCCGCTGAATGATGCCCAAAAGGAAGGCCTGCTCGGGTACCAGTTTTCCCTGCCGCCAGGAGAGGTAAAGGCGATGCTGTCCACTTGGCTGGGGCCGCAGTTTCCCACTGAGCAAGTGTTTCAG
This sequence comes from Brevibacillus massiliensis, assembly GCF_000311785.1. Lineage (GTDB taxonomy): Bacteria > Bacillota > Bacilli > Brevibacillales > Brevibacillaceae > Brevibacillus_C > Brevibacillus_C massiliensis. The sequence continues at coordinate 182,067 of NZ_HE978543.1, read as the reverse complement.
CAGTTCTTGCAGCAAGTAGCGGTGACCTACCAAATGTGGTATGATGAGAAAACGAGTCACCTGCGCCAATTAGTCGTTAACCTGGAAATTTCCGGACCAAATGGCGGCAAGCAGGATCAATTAATTTTTCTCATGTAGGAAGGAAAAGGAGATTTTTTGGTGGTAGCCCGCATCCTCATTTCTATATTTGGATTTTTCATCGTGATTGCCGCGGCGGTTTACTTTTTTGTCTCCAGTGTTGTAAACCAAAAGTACACGTTTGAAGAACAAGCCCGGCAGTGGGCCGGCGAGCGAACGCGCATTGCCCAAATTGACCAGATTGCGGAATACCGCGGAAAACAAGCTTACACTGTGGTTATGGGCAAAGACGCGGACGGAAAAGGGCTGATTGCCTGGATGACACCGGATGAGACGGTCGTGGATCCGACCGATGGAATTGTCTCGGAAGAGGACGTGAAGCAGACAGCCTTGGCTGCCTTTCCCAATGGCGAAATCGTCCACGCCGTTCCGGGAATTGACGGATATTTGCGTTTTTGGGAAATTTTAGTTATCGATAAGGACGGGTTATACAACTACGCCTACTACGATCTGCATACAGGAAAGTTGATCAAGTCCTATCGGCTGAATCCATCCGCTATCAGTTAAACCCATACAAGATCTGCTTCTTACCTAAGCTGGCACCGGCACTTGACCGGTGCCGGCTTATTTGCCGTGACAGGATAAGAAAATATAGCTTCCTGAGACGGCTTCCTTAACCTGCATGAAAAGCTTCAGTTGAAGCCTTTCTTAACGGGCGGCTGTTCCAGCGCCTTCCATGAGAATTTTACCGTGCGCCCCCGGCGAATCGGCCAAGCGGACAGCGGCCTTCACCTCCTCCAGAGGGAACCTTGCGCCGGACGTCCCCAACCTCACTTTTTGGCTGGAAACCAGTTCCATCACCCGATGAAATGTCTGGTGCCAGGTTTGCACCGACGCTTGTTGGTTCCAGTGCCGCAAATGAAACAATTTGACCCGTACGTTTGCACGCCGCGCGATGGTTGCCCAATCGACAGGTATCCCCGACAAAAGTCCGATGCTGAGCACAATCCCCTGCGGACGGAGGCAGCAGGCCAACTCTGCACCGGCTATCCCTCCGACAGAATCGACGGCAGCACTTGCTCCACGGCCGTTCGTTAGCTCCATAACGGTATCGCGAAGAGGGGCGGCATTGATGACGGCTGAAGCGCCCAGTCTGATCAGCTCCTCCGTGCAGGCATTGCTTCTGGTCACGGCAATCAAGCGAAATCCGAGGATGTTTGAGAGTTGGGCGAAAATGCGGCCGAGAGAAGAGCCCCCGGCGTTGATCAGTAAGACGTCCTCTGCGCCCAACTGCAGCACTTCTGTACAGGTCAGCCAAGCGGTCAACGGATTGATGTACAGCTGTGCAGCCGTCAGATCGTCGATCCCGTCCGGGACGGGAACAGCCAGCTGCGCAGCCGTTTTGACATACGCTTGCCAGGTGCCTTCCCCTCGCAGGGGGAGAATGCGCTTGCCCAGCAGCCATTTCGGAACGCCGGGGCCGACTTCTTCCACAATGCCGACCCCTTCGTATCCCGGGACGGCCGGCAGAGAGATGCGGTGGGCATACGCGCCCCGCACGGGTATCAGATCGGACGGGTTGATCGGCCGAACGATCATCCGCACCAGGACCTCCCCGGCACCGGCACCCTGAACGTCTGTTTGCTCTACCTGCAATACATCCTGCGGGTCGCCGAATTGATGATATCTGATGCAAGTCGCTTTCAATCGTACACCCCCTTTTTTGGCAGCTCCAGTTTGCCACTTCCCTCTATTATCGCCGCCGGGCAGCCCAAGAGACAAGCGCCTGTCGCTTGATCCCAACATCTACATGCGAACTGTGCTGTATAAATGTGATATACTGATAGGCGTTAAACCTGATAGACGAGATGCAACATGTGAGAGAAGGGGGAGTTTGTGTGTCCGTACGTAAAGTACCGGTTGTGCTTTCGCTGCTCGCTACGCTTGCTCTCCTGTTTGGCGGATGGTTTATCTATCAGAAAACGGCGATTGAAGAGCCAATTCGCACAGAAGTGAATCAGATGACCTCGGCCAAATTGGCTGATTTACTCGTAGATAAAGAGCGCATCGAAATGAACCTGACGATAACAAAACCGGACCAGTTTGCCGGCGAATACGCACAGCTGTTGGCCGCGATCAAGCCAATTTCGGCAGGCAAACAAGTAGAAATTCACTTGACGAACCAGGACCCGGAATTGAAGCAGATCTGGTCGAACGGAATATTTGACATCACGGAGGCAATGGATTTGCATCAGTACAGCAGAATACCTGCGATCCTGAACAAGTGGAAAGACGCGAATCACTTGGATCTGGCTGCTTCCAGCATGGACGACACTAATGTGTACATCTACCTGCAGCGCGGTTCCAAACAGTATTATGCCATATTGCCGCGCCTATCCCAGCAAGGAAATGAGGTGACGATCCGTGGCTAAGGAGATTCTCTTCGGTGCGGTTCCGGCGGTTTTGATCTTCATGATGTTTCTGGGGATTAACATCGGCCCCTTCCTGCTGTTCGGCGCTGTCCTGGCGGGGATTCTTTTCTTTTTTTCGCGCCAGACCGGCATGGGCGGATTTAAAACGCGAAGCAAGGCGGGAAAACATGCCGTCGTGAAAACGGACGTCCAGTTTTCCGATATCGGCGGGCAGGAGCGGGCCAAACGCGAACTAAAAGAAGCGTTGGACTTTTTGATCCACAAGGATAGCCTGGAAAAGTACGGGATCAGACCGATAAAAGGCGTGCTGCTGACAGGTCCTCCCGGTACGGGGAAGACGCTGATGGCAAAAGCGGCCGCCAACTATACCAACTCAGCATTTGTCGCGGCGTCCGGCTCGCAATTTGTGGAGATGTACGTCGGTGTAGGCGCCCAGCGCGTGCGGGACCTGTTCCGTGAAGTGAAGCAGCTGGCGGAGAGGAACGGCCAAGACAGCGGCATCATCTTCATCGATGAGATTGACGTCATCGGCGGAAAGCGGGATGGGCAGCAGCAGCGGGAGTACGATCAGACACTGAACCAGCTGCTGACCGAGATGGATGGGATCACAACCAGCGACAATCCGCGCATCCTGTTGATCGCGGCGACGAACCGCAAGGATATGCTCGATTCCGCTTTGCTGCGGCCCGGCCGGTTCGACCGGCATATCTCCGTGGATCTGCCGGACAAGAAGGCGCGGATACAAATCCTCAAGATCCACACGGCGAACAAGCCGCTGGCCAGCGACGTGAACGTGGAGCGGATTGCCCAAGAGACGTTTGGATTTTCCGGAGCGCAGTTGGAAAGCGTCGCCAACGAAGCGGCGATCTATGCGATGAGGGAAGGTGCGGAGAAGATTACCGGCCAGCATTTTGAATTGGCTGTCGACAAGGTCATGATGGGCGAAAAGAGCGACCGGGAAGCCTCCGACGAAGAAAAACGGCGGGTCGCCCTGCACGAACTGGGGCACGCAATCGTCAGCGAGCGCGTCCGGCCCGGCTCTGTTTCCCAAGTGACACTGAGTCCGCGCGGGCAGGCGTTGGGCTACGTCCGGCAGAATCCGATGGAAGACCGCTACCTCTACACCAAAGAGGCCCTGGAAAAGCAGATCATGGTCTGTCTCGGGGGAGCGGTTGCGGAAGAGATCTATTTCGGCGGACGCAGCACCGGTTCCAAGAACGACTTTGAACAAGCGCTGAGTATGGCGCAGGAGATCGTCCAAAGCGGCATGTCGGAGCTGGGGATTGTCCATCTGCAGTACATCGACAAAACACAGGTGCATGAGGAAGTAAACCGCATTCTGGAAGATTTGGTCGAGCGGACGAGAAAGCTGCTTCAAGCACATGATGAAGTGTTTGCGGGCAGTTTGCGAATCTTGTGGGATCAAGAAGTATTGAGCGGAGATTCCTTCCGGGATATGCTGAAAAAAATACAGCCGGTTGAAGAGCTAGCGGTGTAAAAGGCCGCTGGCTTTTTTTACGAACGATATACATACATCATAATGAATTTATAAATCTTAACTTTTGATTGAGCTGGACTTGAAAAGGGTGAAAACGCAGGATTAATCCCGTTTTCATGCGGTTTAACTGCTGATGTTACTATTTGAAAGTAAAAAATTGAAGAAAAAACCTTGCCAAATTCATTATAACGTTGTAATGTTTAGATATGAAAGCGAATTCAGATGATTAAACATTATGATGAATTTTGGGGTTGATATTCCGTGTTGAGCAAGGATTCTCATGAACCGCTGTACGTGCAGCTTCAAAAGAGCTTGCGCGAGTATATCGAAGAGCATTTAAAACCCGGGGACATGATCCCGACCGAACCGGAAATCGAAAAAACCTACCAGGTGAGCCGGATGACGGTCAGAAAGGCGATCGATTCGCTGGTTGCAGAAGGGCTGGTGGTCAAACAGCAAGGCCGGGGAACCTTTGTGCAAAAGCCGAAAATCACCCAGGATATGGAGAGTATTACCAGTTGGACGGAAGAGATGAGGCAAAAAGGGAAGACTCCGGGAACCAAGGGCTTGAAGATCGTAGAAGTGCAGCCTTCGAAAAAAATGATTGCCGAGATGGGACTCGATCCCGACGAAAGCATGATCTGCGTCAAACGGATTCGCTGTGCCGACGGAGAACCGATCGCCATCATGATGAATTACCTGCGAGCCAAGTTTTTGCCGGGGTTTCTCGAGCGAGGGCTGCCGAACGAATCCCTGTACAGCGAACTGGAGACCACCTACGGCCTGAGAATCGAACGTGCCGATGAATTGATCAGGGCCCGCGAAGCGTCCGAACTGGAGGCTTTCGAACTGGAGATACCGCCGGATTCGGCTGTTCTGCACATCACCCGTGACTCCATGCTGTCCGACGGCACTCCGGTGGAGAGGGTGGAAATGATCTGCCGGGCCGACCGGTATCAATACCGGATCTCCTTGTCCGGCCGGACCAAACAGAAAGTGATTGACTTCGACTAGAGAGGACAGATGCGAATGCTGCCATTAAGCCAAGAAGTTGTACGTTTGGATGCTGAAGCAAAAACGGCCGAGGAGGCAATCCGGCTGGCCGGCAGCCTGCTGGTTGAAGCAGGCAAGGCAGAGGCCGGTTATGTCGATGCGATGGTCAATGGCTTTCGGGAAATTGGCCCCTATATCGTGTTGGCGCCGGGAATCGCAATCCCGCACGCCCGGCCCGAGCACGGGGTGAAGGAGCAGTGCCTGTCGCTGGTCAGGCTGAAGGAGCCGGTGGTTTTTGGACATCCTGCCAATGATCCGGTTCGCCTGGTGTGTGCCATCGGCGGAGTGGACAATACGGGCCACATCGGCATGCTGCAGGCATTGGCCAGCGTTCTGGGGGATGCAAACAAGCTGCAAGGGATCATGGAGGCAGCGACTTTTTCAGAACTGCAGCGGGCAATCCAGTAAAGAAAAAACCTGAAAACGAGAGGATGGAGATCAGAGATGAGAGTGGTAACGGTATGCGGGATGGGTTTCGGTACAAGCCTGATGCTGTTGATGGAAGTGCAGGCGATTGCACAGAAACACGGTTTTTCAGTGGATGGTGAAGCGGTCGATTTGGGTTCGGCCAAAGGAAAGACTTGTGACTTTATGGTCGCATCCGGAGAGATTGCCGCCGAGCTGTCGGGAGAGTCCGTGGAAGTAGTCGCGATTGACAACCTGCTCGACAAACAAGAGATCGAAGCGAAAGTGATGCCTGTGATCAGGCGGATTGCCGACACCAAGGGGGCATAGCCAACATGCTGAATTTTCTTACTGCCATTTTGAGCAATCCCGCATTCATTCTGGGGATTATCGCTGCCGTCGGGCTGATCGCGCTTCGCAAATCGACATCAGACATCATGAAAGGAACGCTGAAAACCCTGTTCGGCTTTTTAATCCTGCAAGCGGGATCGGGGATTATCGTCAACGCGCTGATTCTGTTCAGCACGATGTTCACCAGCGCGTTTGGGTTGAACGGGATGGTGGCAGAGGACAACTCGCTGGTCGCGGCCGTTCAGGTTGTTCTTGGCAAGGATACAGCGCTGATCATGGTCTTTTCCTTTCTGATCAACCTGGTGCTGGCGAGATTCACGCCGTGGAAGTACATCTTCCTTACCGGACACATGATGTTTTCCTTCGCCGGAACGATGGCCATTACGCTCGACCAGATGGGGATCACAGGGGTAAAAGCAGTCGTGATCGGTTCTGTGGTTCAAGGGATTTCGATGGTTTTGTTCCCGGCTATTTCAAAGCGGTTACCGGCAACGACAGCGTCGCCTTCGGTTTCTGGGGCAGTTCCTGGATCAGCCTCTCCGGATGGGTTGGCGGACTGGTCGGTGACAAGACGAAGAGTTCGGAAGATATGAAAGTGCCAAAATCACTTGATTTCTTGAAAGATATGTCCGTTTTGATGGGGATAGTGATGGTGCTGGTCTACGTGGTTACGGCCCTGTTCGTCGACCCGGCGAAAATGGCTGACATCACCCAGGGACAAAACACCATCCTGTTTGCCATCATCCATGCCTTGACGTTTGTCGCCGGCGTGCTGGTCCTGCTGCAAGGGGTCAGGATGTTCCTGGGGGAAATCATTCCTGCCTTTAAAGGGGTGGGCGAAAAAATCGTTCCCGGTGCCAAACCGGCGCTGGACGTGCCGATTTTCTACTCCTTCGCACCGGTCGCGGTGACGATCGGCTTCCTGGCGGCGATGGTCGGCGGACTATTGGTTACGTTTATCTCCAAGTGGCTGCCGGTGGTTGTACTCCCGTCCGTTATCGGTCTGTTTTTCATGGGCGGCGCCGCAGGGGTCTTCGGCAACGCGGTTGGGGGCAGAAGAGGAGCGGTTGTCGGCGGTTTTTTCCTCGGCTTTACCTTCTCGCTCTTGATCGCACTGGCGTACCCGCTAATCGACGTGGGCAAATACGGCGTGCAGGGATTGTGGTTCGCGTCGCCTGATGCCGTCATCGTCGTCATTCTCATGCGATTGGTCGGCATGTTGTTCGGCGTCTGAACAGGAGCGGCATCTGTTGGCTTCCCGGCCCCTGCCGGCCCGGTCAGCACCACGGCGGTTGGGGCCGCATCATCTTCACCTACAGCATAAAGACAAGGAGTGGTAAGAGATGAAAAAAATCCGTACTGTACTGGGTGACATTTCACCTGAAGAACTGGGCTTTACCTATTCGCACGAGCATTTGTGGTGCTGCCCGCCGCCGTCGCAAAAAGACCGCGACCTGGAGCTGACCAACTACGATGCCTCCTTGGAGGAACTGCTCAACTTCAAATCGGTCGGCGGTCAGGCGTTGGTTGACGCCTCCACTCTCGATTACGGACGTGACGGCAATAAATTGAAAAGCATGTCGGAAGCAGCCGGTGTCCATGTCATTGGTACGACTGGCTTTAACAAGCATATCTACTTCCCGGACTGGGTGGAAAAAGAGAGCATCGACCAGATCAAAGATCGCCTGGTTCACGATGTGACGGTGGGAATGGACGGCAGCGACGCGAAAGCGGGTTTCCTCAAGGCAGGATCCTGGCTGCAGCTGATCCATCCGCTGGAGGAAAAAGTGACGCGCGCTGTAGCCCGAGCCCAGCTGGAGACAAACGCGCCGATCTGGCTGCACACCGAAGCGGGTACCATGGGTATGGAAATGCTGGATATTTTGGAAGAAGAAGGCGTTGACTTGTCGGTAGTGGCGGTCGGCCACAGCGACCGCAACGCTGATCCGTACTACCATTTGCAGCTGGCCAAGAGAGGCGCTTACGTTCAATTCGACGGGCCCGGCAAAGTGAAGTACTACCCCGACAGCACCCGTGTCGCCTTGATCAAAAACATGATTGACAACGGGTTCCTGGAACAATTGCTGATCTCGGGAGATATGGGCCGGCAATCCTACCTGCACGCTTACGGCGGAGGTCCCGGATTCAAATACATCATCACCAAATTTATCCCCCGGCTGCTCGATGAAGGCATCACACAAGAGCAGATCGACACGATTTTCATCAAAAATCCAGCCCGCTGGCTGGCATTTTAAGGGGGAGCCTATGAACTTGCAAAAAGGTGAAATTGTAGCGATTATCCGCGGCGTTGCGGCAGAGCATGTCTCGGCCGTGGCCCGCACTTTGCTTGATGAGGGCATTTCGTGGATGGAGGTTTCGCTGAGTGAAGAGGAGATGGGTCTGGCCTGCATCAGGACCCTTGCCGCCGAGTTTCAAGGCCGTCTGCAGCTTGGCGCCGGAACCGTCACCACCGCCGAGCAGGCGGATAAGGCGATAGAAGCCGGGGCACAGTACATCATCACGCCTGGCTGGGATCGGGAATTGACCCGCTACGTCCTGGGCAAAGGCGTGCAAATTTTCCCCGGAGTGTTTTCTCCCGGCGAGGTGATGCAAGCGCTGGCTGACGGCGTTGAAGTGGTGAAGTTGTTCCCAGCAGGCTCGCTCGGCAGCGATTATGTGAAAAACCTGTTTGGACCGTTTCCAAGGCTCCACTTGATGGGAGTCGGCGGGATCAGCCGGAAAAACCTGGCGGAATTTTACGCCGCCGGATGCAGTTCGTTTGGGATTGGCAGTGACCTGGTCCCCCGCGGCGCAACCCGTGAACACTTGGATGCGATCCGCAAGAGCGCGGCTGAATATGTCAAACTGGTACAAACGCTGAAAAAGTGAGGTGACTCTTGATGGGAGTGAAAGAACTCAAATACATGACGCGGGATGAAGCTGCAGCGGCCGTACAGGAGTTTCCTGTCGCCGTCCTGCCGCTCGGTGCGACGGAACAGCACGGTCATCATCTCCCTTTGGGCGCCGATATCTTTTTAGCGGAGGGACTCTCTCGAAAGATTTGTGAGAAGACCGGAGCGCTGCTGCTGCCGACGATGCCTTTTGGATATTCCTGGGTATGGCGCGATATTCCCGGTACCGTATCGCTTCAACAGGATCACGTGGAAGCGGTGATCAAAGACGTGGCTCACAGCGTTTCCCGATACGGCGTCAAGCTGCTCGTTCTGGTCAACGGGCATGATGCCAACAACTCGTCGATGAAATACGCCGCCCGCGAATTGCAGGACGAATTGGACATGCCCGTGATCTACTTGTTTTATCCGGGAATGGACCGCATGTTTGCGGAGGTTTGCGAATCGCCGACGTGGCATGGCATGATTCACGCCTGTGAGTTTGAAACGTCACTGATGCTGGCCCTTCGCCCGGAGCTGGTGCAGATGCACAAAGCGGTTCGCGAATATCCGGACAAGCCGCCGCTCTACGGCAAATCGACCATGTCGCTCGGCCAAATGAGCAAGAGCGGCGTCTATGGCGACGCTACTTTGGCGACTCGGGAAAAAGGGGAGAAGATGCTCGCTTACTTCGCCGACGAGATGGCCGGACTGCTTCAAACTGCTTATCGGGAGCTGACCACACCCGGGCCAACGAAAAAACAGCATGTGTAATTCAAGCCGCTTTTACTGGAAACAGCGCATCTTTGCCAGGTACTGGCCGAGGTGCGCTGTTTTTTTGGGCGCCAGCCTATTTTTCCTGATCTCTGTGCCTTCGTCTAGCAGGCGGAATACCATATTTGTAGCAAGGTTTGTAGATGTGGAAAAGGAGGACCAGATATGGCCAAACAAAGACCCAGGCGCTTGAGCAAACCGAAAAAATCATCACCGGTTCCGGATTTTTTATTAGATGAACTCGAATTAGAGGAAATGATTAATCTTGAAGACATCATTGAATCTGAAGAAAATAAAAAAAGCTACCGAACGCATGCGAAAGCGTCGCCGACCCCGGTGCTGCAAACAGTACCGCAAGAGGAGGACTTGCCCAACCAGAAACATTTCACGAAAATCGTCAAAGAGCGGAAAGAACAGCATGCGGGTGCGTTTATCTACACAGACGATATCACGGACCAGGCCGTTACGACGGAAAAGATTGCCAATCGCGCCATTGACGCCGCCAAACTGAAAGACGGAAGCGTCGGACCAGAAGCATTGAGCGATTACGCAGTAGACAGCACAAAACTGGCCAATAACAGCGTTACCTCGAGCAAATTGGCCCCGTTTTCGGTCGGCGAGGAACACATCATCAGAGGAGCCATCTCCGGGGAGAAAATACAGGATCGGACGATTTCCGGAGATAAGCTGATGGACGGCAGCATTACCTCAGATAAATTGGCAGACAAAACGATCGATTCGATCAAGATTGCCGAAGGTTCGATTCAGTCCAAACACTTAAAGCAGCTCATCATCACGACGGAATTGATTCAAGACCAGGCGGTCACGGCCGACAAGATTCGCAACGGAACCATTCAGGCAAACCAAATTGCCAACTACGCAATCAATGCTGTCAAGCTGGCCGACGGAGCAGTCAGCGCGGAAAAACTGCGGGACGGGTCCGTTACGTCGGAAAAATTGGCCGAGGGCTGTATCGGCCCTTCGCAGCTCCAACCGCATTCCGTCCTGCAGCGGCACCTGTCGATCGGAGCCGTGCACAGCGAAAATATCGCGCAAAAAAGCATTACGGAAGCACACATCTGCGAGGAGATCATCCACTCGCGCCACTTGAAGAATCATTCGGTAACAGCGGAAAAGTTGGCAAAGAAAAGCGTCGGACCAGAGCATTTGGCCGACCAGCTCATCACCGCTGAGAAACTGGCTCTCCAGGCGGTCACAGATGCTCACCTTCAACCAGCCTCGATCCAAACCCATCACTTGGCAGAAAAAATCATTACAGAAAAACATCTCGGCGATCAGCAGGTGACGACGAAGAAAATCGCCGATGGAGCGATCACGAAAGACAAGATCAGCAAAAAAGGGATTGGGAGCGAACATCTTGCGCCTCAAGCGGTGCAAACCCACCATATCGCCGACCAATCGATCAACGGGGACAAACTGGCGAAACACGCCATCAGTGACGTTCATCTCGGGGAAGGAAGCGTACATGCCAAGCACATCAAAAACCACTCCGTGAACGGAGAAAAACTGGCGAAACAAACCGTATCGACGCAGCACCTCGCCGATCACGCCGTAACGTCCGACAAGTTGGGGAAGCAGGCCGTGGCCGATTTTCACCTGCAGCCGTCCTCGATCAAGACCCACCACCTGCAAGATTCGCTGATTACCGCAAAGCAGATAGCGGATAAGCAAGTCACCAGCAAAAAACTGGCGGACGGAGCCGTGACGAATACAAAAATCGAAAAACAGAGCATTGAGAGCAAACACATCGCCCCGCAAGCCGTGCAGTCGCAGCACATCCAGGATGATTCGATCACCGCCGAGAAGTTAGCCAAGAACTCCGTTACATCCCATCAACTGCGCGAGCGATCGGTGGAACGAAAACATCTGGCGGACGGAGCTGTCGTCACCAACAATCTGGCCGATCACCTCATCACAACGTCAAAGCTGGCCACAGAAAGTGTCTCGACAGATAAGCTGATCGATCTGTCGGTCACAGAAGCGAAGCTGTCAGACTTCGCTGTCACGTCACAAAAATTGGCTCCGGATGTTGTCCGCAACCATCATCTTGCTGAAGGCTCGGTTACTGCCGAAAAGATTGCTGACAGGTCGGTACATGCCAAACACCTTGTGGTAAATGCCGTTCAATCGGAACACATAGAGGATAAAGCCATCTCCGCGGAAAAGCTGCAGGATCTTTCCGTTACAGCAGACAAAATTGCCCCGGGATCGATCACGAGCAGTAAGATCGCTCCTGAGAGCGTCGAGACAGAGCATATCAAAGCGGCATCGATCCATGGCAATCATCTGATTCGAGAGACGATCGGGACGGTCCATTTGGAAGACGGAGCGGTAGTCAGGGAGAAGATCGTGGACCGGGCGATCAATGGACGAAAGCTGGAGAGCGGTGCTGTCAGCGCCGAACATCTTGCGGACGAAGCGGTTAACGGCGAGAAGCTGGCAGGCGGGACAGTCTTGTCGAGGCACCTGGCCGATGGAACGGTAACGGGTGAGAAGCTGGCTCCCGAGTCAGTCACGACGTCCCATCTCGCGGATGGAGCGGTCACCGGCGAGAAGCTGGCCGGCGGAGCGGTCAACACGCTTCATCTTGCAGATGAAACAGTAACAAGTGAGAAATTGGCGAGCGGAGGCGTAAAAACAGCCCATTTGGCGGACGCGGCCGTCGTAAGCGAAAAATTGGCCAATGGAGCAGTTGGAACGGTCCACCTCGTCGATGAAGCGGTCACCGGGGAAAAGCTGGCCGCAGGTGCCGTAACCTCAGGCAAATTGGCAGCGGGGGCCGTCACAGCCGAACACATGGCGGCCGATGCTATCACCGGCGAAAAGCTGGCCAAGGGCACTATCTCGGCGGAACATATCCTGAACGGTGCGATTACCGCTAAGAAACTGGGCAAAGGGGCAGTAGCAGCTGAACACCTTGCCGAGCGGTCGGTTACCGGAACGAAGCTGGAAAGCGGGTCAGTTTCGACCAAACACCTGGCAGACGAGGTGATCACCGGGGCGAAACTGGCCCGCGGGGCAGTCAGGACGGCACATGTAGCGGACGCTGCCGTGACAGGCACCAAACTGGCAGCGGGGGCAGTAGGGACCGGTCACCTTGCAGCCGGGGCGGTGACCGGGGAAAAATTGGCGGAATCCGCCGTGCAAACGGAGCATGTGGCCGATGAGTCGCTGACGGTTGAAAAGCTGTCGTTTAATCCGCTGCAGACGAATCGGGGAAAAGGGGAAACACTGCAGCAGTTTGGCGTCATTCCCTTTGAAGTTCCGCAGCGCACCAAACAGGTGGAGGTGTCGATCCAGCTTGAAGAACCGTACGCCGATCCCCATTACGTCATCGTAGCGATGACCAATCATCCAGGCTGTTACGCCAGCCTGAAAACCGTGACGGAGAGCAGGGCTGTCATAACAGTCACCAGAAGAGAGACGAACGGGGCGATCAGCGGTTTTATCTCCTGGATCTCGGTTGGCCGGCGCGGGGAGAGAGTCGACACCCTGGAGGCAAGCGAGGCAGGCGAGACGAAAGAACTGCCTGCGGAAGCCGGCCAGGGGGGAGCCGAGACGGTAAGCGCCCAAGCGTCCGAAGGTGCGGGTGGTGAAATGACGGTACCGGAAAAGGATGCTGTCGAAACCCAGGAAGTTGAACCGCAGGAGACAGATGTAATCGCGTTGACACCGTCGTCGGAAGCGATTTCCGAGGCAGAGCAAGATGTCAAAAGCCCCACTTCATAGTCGCGAATGGGTGAGCATGTAGAAATCCTGCAGACTCACCCATCTTTACGGGATAAGGTAGGGAAACATCCTCCGATCGCTTTCAATCGAAGCTTTTCTTCTGCCGGATTTTGGCTCGTATTCACAACTGCTCAGGGCGTTTGCTGATTTTTGCCCCTTACCCGTGCCTTTGTCTACGCTGCAGGAATACCATATGGGTAGCTTGACGATATACATGTGGAGGGAGGATGAACATGGCAAGACACAGCCGAAGGCGAACAGGCAAACCGAAACAATCCGCCCGATCAACTGATCCGCTGCTCGATGAATTAGACTGGCTGGGGGAGTTTACGAAGCCGGTTCCCCTCACAGAGAAGGCGGTTGTCAATGCTCCCCTGCAGACGACGTCGAAGGGAAGCGTTTCTTCTAATCAAAAGGACTACATCAAGATCATAACGGAGCGAAAGGATCACAGCCGTTCGATTATTTACACCGACGATTTAACCGATCAGGCAGTGACCACGGAAAAAATTGCAAACCATTCGATTGACGCTTCCAAAATCAAGCCGGGCTGCATCGGCACATACGAGCTGGCCGACTTCTCCGTTGACGGCAGCAAGCTTGCGCCCTGCAGTGTGACTGCAACCAAAATTGCGCCGCTGTCCATTGAGGAAAGCCACCTTGCCAATGAATCTGTCACCGGTGAGAAAGTCAGGGACCGTACAATTTCCGGAGCCAAACTGATGAACAGCAGCATCACCTCCGATAAGCTTGCGGACAAGACGATCGACTCGATGAAAATAGCCGATGGCTCGATTCACTCAAAACACCTTCACCCGCAGTCCGTTATGACCGAACAGATTCAGGATCAGGCGGTCACTGGCGAAAAACTCAGGAACGGAGCCGTTGGAACCGCCCATTTGGCCAATTACGCAGTCAACTCGGCAAAATTGGCGGATGGCGCCATCACGACGGAAAAGTTGAGAAATCATGCTGTGACGGCGGAAAAGCTGGAACCCGAGAGTGTTGGCACCGACCACCTTCAGGCAAACGCTGTCCAGTCCCGGCACCTGAATCCCGGTGCCGTATGCGGGGAACATCTGCTTCCAAAAAGCATCACTTCGGAACATTTGATCGAAAATGCCGTTGATACTCGCCACATCAGAAACGAGGCCGTCTCTTCCGACAAACTGGCAAAACAGGTCATTTCCTCGTTTCATATACGAGAGCGCTCTATCGAACAGCAGCATCTCACCGACGGCGCGGTGACGACGAATTCCCTGGCAAACCGTGTGGTCACCAACCCCAAACTCGCTATGGAGAGCGTGTCCAGCGACAAACTGTGCGATAAATCGGTTACCAGCGCGAAGCTGGCAGACGCTTCCATTACCTCGGCAAAATTGGCGGCGGAATGCGTTCAAAATGAGCACCTGGCGAACGGAATCGTCAGCAAAGAAAAGCTTGCCGATCAGTCGGTGTTGGAGCAGCACCTCGGATTGCAAGTCATTCGTACCGAACACGTAAAAGACCGGGCGGTGACAACCGAAAAACTGGAAAATAAAAGTGTCACGGGAGAGAAGATGAGCGACCGAAGCATTGACGGGAGGAAGCTGGCCAAACATTCCGTCTCAACCGAACATCTCTGCAGGGAAGCCGTGACCCGCGACAAGCTGGCCGTAGGTTCTGTTGGCACCGAGCAGCTCGTCAATGGAGCCGTCTCCTCGGAAAAGCTGGCGATACAATCTGTTGCCGCCGACCACCTGCAAAACGGCTCGGTCAGCAGCAATAAACTGGCAATGCAATCTGTTCAGACCGATCACCTGAAAAGCGGTGCCGTTACAGAAAAAATTTTGGCAGAAGATGCCGTTGATTCCAGAAACATCAAGAAAGCGGCGGTACATGAGGAGCATCTGGCCTTTAGTCCGGTGCAGACAGCCAGCGGGGAAACAGGGACCTTGCAGTTGTTTGGCATCATCTCCTTTTCATTCGAACATGACCAGGAGACGCTTTTCACTGAAGTCCGCCTGCAAGAGCCATTTGCGGATGAGGATTATGTCATTGTGGCGATGTCCAATCATCCCAAGTGCTTTGCCAGCTTGTATGCACGCACGCCTGTTGCTGCCACCATCGCAGTGACGAGAATGGAGTCAGGGGGCGAATTGAGCGGCTTCCTCACTTGGATCGCGATCGGCAAAAAGGCAGCTCAAGCGGAAGTTCCCGGTAACTCCTTAGCCAGTCCGGGACATTCTCTGCCGGAGGATCTGATTCTGGGACCGGCCAGCGGAAAGATGGCTGCTCCATCGCTGGAAGCTCCCCAAAAACCTGCGACCGACGGTGAGCCGTCAGCCAAGAAACTGTCGAAAAACAGGCGGAAAAAATCTTCCGATGACAAGGCGTCTCATCTCAAACAAGAATCTTCCCAGGCTTATGACCGCGGGGACGACGAGCTAAAAACAAACGGGATCGCATAAGCGAGCGTTGTCAGCCAAGGGAGCCATTCCACTCGGAACAGGGCTCCTTGAACGGGTTCCCTCACAGTGGCTTGACGTTATTTCCCGCGTTGAATTCGCCCGACTCCAATAGTATAATTGATGGGGCTATTGTTTCGGAAAAATGGAGGGAAAACGCAGATGCTAACTACCATCGCCTGTATCGGGCAGCATGTAGGGGAAGAAGTCAAACTCGGCTGCTGGGTTTACAACAAACGCAGCAGCGGAAAAATACAGTTCCTCCAACTGCGTGACGGTTCCGGTTTCATCCAAGGTGTCGTTGTGAAAGCGGAAGTAAGCGAGAAGACGTGGGAGCAGGCCAGCCAATTGACACAGGAGAGCTCTCTGTATATAACCGGAGTCGTTCGGGCTGATGAACGTTCGCCAAGCGGCTACGAATTGACCGTAACGGGCATTGAAATTATCCAGATTACACACGATTATCCCATTTCATTGAAAGAGCACGGGGTAGATTTCTTGATGGACCATCGCCATCTGTGGCTTCGTTCGCCCCGTCAACGCGCTGTTATGGCGATCCGCTCCGAGATCATTCGCGCCGTTAACGAATTTTTCCAGGAGAACGGATTTTACAAGGTAGACCCGCCGATCCTGACGCCTACCTCAGCTGAAGGTACGACCAACCTGTTCCATACCAAGTACTTTGACGAGGATGCCTATCTGTCGCAAAGCGGCCAGCTTTACATGGAGGCAGCAGCGATGGCCTTGGGGCGGGTCTACTCCTTCGGTCCGACGTTCCGGGCGGAAAAGTCAAAAACCCGCCGCCACTTGATCGAGTTCTGGATGATCGAACCGGAGATGGCGTTTGTCGATCACGAAGAAAACTTGCGCATCCAGGAAAACTTTGTCACCCACATCGTTCAGTCCGTGCTGAAAAACTGTCAATCGGAGCTGAAGGTACTCGGACGGGATACGAGCAAGCTGGAGCAGGTGTGCACGCCCTTTCCAAGGATCACCTACGATGACGCGATACGCCTGCTGCAGGAGAAGGGGCATGAGATCAAGTGGGGAGACGACTTCGGGGCTCCGGACGAAACAGCGATCGCAGAGCATTACGACAAGCCGGTGTTCATTACGAAGTATCCCACCGAGATCAAGGCGTTTTATATGAAGCCTGATCCCGAGCGGCCGGAAGTTGTCCTGTGCGCCGATCTGATCGCACCGGAAGGATACGGAGAAATTATCGGCGGCAGTCAGCGGATTGACGATCCCAAACTGCTTGAGCAGCGTTTTCAGGAACACCAGCTGTCGGAAGAAGCGTACAAGTGGTACATGGATCTGCGGACGTACGGCACCGTGCCGCACTCGGGCTTCGGTCTCGGGCTGGAGCGGACGGTTGCGTGGATCTGCGGCCTGGACCACGTTCGGGAAACGATTCCGTTCCCGCGCATGCTCTACCGGCTGTACCCATAACGAATTCCTTGGCACCCTGTTGTTATCGGCAACGGGGTGTCGCTTTTTCACTGTGCTTTCCAGCCGGGACTTGCTATAATAGAAATTGGGGTGAAGGTTACGACATGGATCGACATATTCTTCAATTGCTGCAGGAAGGTTCTACCTCCGTTTCTAACTTATTGATGAAGAAATACAAGCGAATGTCTCTTTCAGATGAGGAGATGATGCTGATCATCCACCTCCTGTCATTTCAGCAGGAAGGGAACCGCTTTCCTACTTTGCAGCAGTTAGAGGAGCGCGTCTCAATGTCCGGTTTGCGGCTGATTCAACTCCTGCAGAAGCTGTTGAAAGAGGAGTATATCACCATCGACGAGGATGTCGATCCGCAGAGCGGCATGCGCTACGAAAGCTACAACCTGGAGCCGCTGTACCGCCGTTTGTACCACTGCCTCCAGGAAGAGCAGAAGGTGCTTAGCGAGTCGGTGCTGGGCCTCGGCACGGGTTTGAACCTGGTGCCGGCGAAGGAATACGGAACGGGGCTTTATTCGCAGTTTGAGCAAGCCTTTGGACGGCCGCTCTCGCCGATCGAGATAGAAACCCTCCATATCTGGGTAGAGGAAGACAAGTACTCCGAAGAATTGATTCTGGCCGCCATGCGGGAAGCGATATCCGTCGGCAAGCTTTACATCCGATACATAGACCGCATTTTGCTGGAATGGCAGCGACAGCAGATTAAAAGCGCGGAAGAGGCCCGCAATTACAGTTTGCGCTTTCGCCGCCAGCCGCAAAAACGGGACCATAAACAGCCGCATTGAACGCTCAGGCGGCTGTTTCTTTTTGCCGCGAGTACCCCCGCCCAGTTTTTTTCATACGATAAGAGGAGAGGAGGAAGCGTCTATGAACAGACAAAAGCGAAGCAGGCAGCCGTATGATTCGGTCCCTTTCCACGGAATGTTTCCCCTGGAAAAAGGAGTCGGCCAGGAGAGCTTTGCCGCGAAAGCGACGGGGCATGACACCTCTGTGATAAACAAAGAACTGCAGGAGAGGGTCGAACAGCTGGAAGATGAGCTCGACCAGCTGCAGAGGGAAATCAGCAAGTGGGAGCAGCGCCAGAAGCGATTTGAGGAGGAGGCTGCCAGGGAGCGGACCCAACTGTACCACGCTGTCCTGTCCTTGAAAAAAGAATGGGAAGCATATCGACATGAAGCAAAATGACTGAGCGACAGGTGTTTTTCGGAAGGCTTGGATCGGCGGCGGGCTCGCACTGTCCCGGCAGGCAAACCGCAGGACGGGCGGTCCCGCTGCCAAGATGGCGGAATCATGCTGGAATCGGACCCGGCAGGCATTGACGGCAGGAAGATAATGGTTTACGTTTAAAAAGAGCCTGCGCGGCAAAGCTCGAATAGAACGGGCGGCTCCTATCCGATAATGGGTGTATGGCTGTTTGTTGCTGAGATCTCATCGTAAACCGAAGGAGTGAACGACATGAACAAGAGCAAGGCGCTCCCGAAACGGAGCGAAATTCCTGCCGAATACAAGTGGAAGCTGGAAGACATGTATGCGTCTGACGCGGATTGGGAAAAGGATACAGCAAAAGTGAAAGAACTGATTGGACAGATCAAGCAAAAAGAGGGAACCTTGTCTGAGTCGGGCAAGCATCTATTGGAAGCACTCACCCTGCAGGACGAGTTGACCAAAACGATGGACCAGGTTTACGTGTACGCCCGCATGCGGCGCGACGAAGATAATGCCAATGCGACCTATCAGGCGCTGACAGACCGCGCGACCGGGCTGAGCACCCAGGTATACGGAGCATTGGCATTCATACAGCCGGAGATTCTGGCCATCCCCGAGGACCGGCTCTCCCAGATGATCGAGAGTGAGCCCGGCCTCGAGCACTACCGTTTTCTTTTGGAAGAGATCACGCGCTACAAACCCCATACGCTGTCTGCCGCCGAAGAGGCGTTGTTGGCGGAAGCGAGTGAACTGGCGAATGCGCCTTCCACGATCTTCAACATGTTGAACAACGCCGATATCAAATTCCCGATGATCAAGGATGAACACGGGGAAGAGGTGGAACTGACAAAAGGAAGGTTTATCCAATTTATGGAAAGCAGGGATCGGCGCGTTCGCCAGGATGCGTTTAACGCGCTGTACGCGACATACGGACAGCATCGCAACACGATTGCCGCCACCTTGACGGCTGCAGTGAAGCGGGACGTCTTCTACGCCCGGTCGCACAAGTTTGACTCCGCCCTGCAGGCCGCGCTGTTTTCCGACAACATCGATATCTCCGTATACGACAACCTGATTGCGACCGTACGGGAACACCTCCCGCTGATGCATCGCTATGTTGCCCTGCGCAAAAAATTGCTCGGTGTCGATGAATTACATATGTACGATTTATACGTTCCGATCGTCCACGAGGTGGAGATGGAGATCCCCTACCAACAGGCAGTGGATACCGTTACCGAGGCACTCCATCCGCTTGGCGACGAGTACCTGCAGGTGCTGAAAAAAGGCTTCCATTCCGGCTGGATCGACGTCTATGAAAATCAAGGAAAAACCAGCGGTGCGTATTCCTGGGGCACGTATACGGCGCATCCGTACGTCTTGATGAATTACCAGGACAACCTCAACAACATGTTTACCCTGGCACACGAAATGGGCCACGCCCTGCACAGCTACTTTTCCAATACCAACCAGCCATACACGTATGCCGACTACCGCATTTTTGTCGCCGAAGTGGCTTCGACATGCAATGAAGCGCTGTTGATGCATCACCTGCTGGCGACGACCAGCGATAAAGCGACGCGCATGTACCTGATCAACTACTACATGGAGCAATTCCGCGGCACGCTTTACCGCCAGACGATGTTTGCCGAGTTTGAAAAGGCGATTCACGCCAAAGTGGAAGCAGGCGAGGCGTTGACAGCCGACTCGCTGAATCAGCTGTACCGTCAGCTCAATGTGGAGTACTACGGCCCGGACATGGTTGTCGATGAGCAGATTGATTTGGAATGGGCAAGGATTCCCCATTTTTACAACAACTTTTACGTATACAAGTACGCTACGGGCTTCTCTGCCGCAACTTCGCTGTCCAGGCAAATCCTCGAGGAGGGGCAGCCCGCGGTTGAGCGCTACCTCGGTTTTCTCAAGAGCGGCGGTTCTGACTACCCGCTCGAGCTGCTGAAACGGGCGGGAGTAGACATGACCTCCTCCGAACCGATCAGCGAGGCATTGGCCGTGTTTAAAGAACTGCTGGAGCAGATGGAGGAGTTGGCTGGAGCTTGATACTTCCGAAAAGGGACTAAAATTGCCGACAGTGCGGCGTTGGGTGGATCAGCGCCCAACGCCGTTTTATTGCAACGAATGATTCAGTAGTGAGCGGCTTCCAACCAATTTTACGAAACCACTTGAAAAAAGCTTTGTTTGGTACCTTGCAATATACAGTACCGGATGGTATGATTTTCTTGCTTCAAGAATATGTCATTGCACAGTACCTCGTAATGAACAGTACTTAATAACAACACTTAACATAGAGGTGATGGGTGCTTGAATGTCCAGTTCAAGAAAGGGGTGCTGGAACTGTGTGTGCTCGCCCTGACGGTACGAAAAGACAGGTATGGCTACGAGTTGGTCAACAGCATCTCGGAGAAGTTCGAGATCGCTGAGGGGAGTGTCTATCCGCTGCTACGCCGCTTAACCCAGGAGGGGTACTTTTCTACCTACCTGGTGGAGTCGACCGAAGGGCCGCCGCGCAAGTACTACCAGCTTACGGAGCGGGGAAGAGCGTATGTGTCCGCGCTGGTGGCGGAGTGGAAGACATTTTCCCGGGGAGTAGACCAATTAATCGAGGAGGGTATTGGCAGTGAAGAGGGCTGAATACATCGGGACGCTGGAAGCTTTGCTCAAAGTACTTCCCGAAGCCGAGCGGCGCGATATTTTATATGACTACGAGGAGCATTTTGCGATTGCCATGGAAGCGGGAAAAAGCGAGGAGGAAGTATGCAAGGCGCTGGGCCAGCCCAAAGCGATCGCAAAGGAATTGATCGCGAACTACTACATCGGCAAGGCGAAGGAGCATGTCTCGATGGGGAATGTCACCCGCGCGGTCCTTGCCACGGTCGGGATGGGATTTTTTCAATCTGCTGGTCGTAGCCGGGCCACTGGTGGCTGTTGTTGGAATTCTGGTCGCGCTCTACGCGGCGGCACTGGCGCTGATCATCTCACCGTTTGCGCTCGTCGGTGAATACATGCTGAACGGTTCGCTTACCGGGATCGGGCCGATTTTTTTGGTGATGACGACCTGCAGTCTCGGCCTTTTGCTGGGTGTCGGGATGATCTACCTAACGAAGTGGATCTACCGCTTGTTTCTCAAATACCTGCAGGTGAACGTTCGCATCATCAGGGGGAGATAAAATGGATCAACTGTTGAAAAAAGTGACTATCGTGGCGCTTATCGGTTTGGCAATCGGGGTGTTGGGAAGCGTCGTTGTGATTTCGATTGAGGGCTTTCCGGCGATTCATCCGCTTGAGCGGCAGTTGTTGGCCGAAGCAAATCAGGACGCTGCCGGGATTCAACGGCTGGAAGTGGTTTCGGACGCTGCCGATATCGAGATCTTACCGGGTGCCACCGATCAGATTGAAGTGAAATTGTTCGGAGACGAGAAGCGCAAAGAGCAATACGAGTTGGCTGCCGAAACATCCAACGGAGTGGTCCGGGTTACGGCAAAGATGCTGCAGAATTCTCTGCAGATCGGATTCTCGCCAGGGGCAAAAATCGAGGTTGCGCTGCCGGAAAAAACGTTTGAAGAGCTCAAAATCGACTCGAAAGCGGGTGACATTTCCCTTAAGGGAGTCAAGGCAAGACAGGCAGCGGTATCCAGTCTCGCCGGCGACATTGACATCAACGGATTTTCCGGCGATGCGCTGGATGTCGTGCAGAAGGCAGGCGATCTGTCTGCCCAAAAGATTGCCGCGGGATTGTCCGTCAAAAATAGCGCGGGTGATGTCGCGATCGTGATGAACGGGATCGAGAAAGACATCCAAGTCGAGTCATCTGCCGGGGATATTGTGCTGTCGAGCTTGACTGCCCCGTCATCGGCACAGGTTCACCTCAAAACGTTTGCTGGAGATGCTGCAGCAGATGCTGCCGGTATGCTCTTACAAAGGTATCGGACAACGAGGTGACCGGTACGATCGGAACCGGGGGACCAGTCGTTGCCTTGCAGACTAAAATGGGCGATGTGCAGTTCAGCGCAAAGTAAAAACCTTCTCGCGATACGTGAAAAAACAGGCAGGATTGGGGCAAACTACCTGGGAATACGGGAAGCCAGGAGGAGTTTGCCTTGCCGGACACCAAACAGCGGGAAGCGCTCATCTATATTACCTTGCTGTGCCTTTTGACCGTTAGCCTGGTCGCCATTTACACAGCGACCCGGGACTACACAAGCCAGAAGTACGTCGTCAAACAGCTGATTTGGGCGTTGATGGGGGGCGGGCTGCTGCTGTTTTTGCGCAGCTGCGATTACCACCGGTTGTCGCAGTATTCCCTCTGGCTTTACGTGCTGGGCATCGCTTTCTTGCTCAGCGTCTTTTTTCTGGGGAAAAAAGTGAATGGGGCACTCAGTTGGATCGACCTCGGCTTTGTCAGCGTACAGCCTTCTGAACTGGCCCGCATCACGACGCTCTTCCTGCTGGCCCGGTTGTATGAACAGCAGCAAGGGGTGTTTGACCGTTCATGGCCGCTGCTTCAGGTCTTGTTGGTTTTGCTGATTCCGATGGCCGCCCTGATGCTTCAACCCGATTTGGGGATGGCGCTTGTCTACTTGTCAATGCTGGGGTGTTTTTTTGTGCTGACCAAGCTGTCCCGCTGGATCCATGCCGGGGCGCTGTTGTGCGGCATGTTGCTGGCGATCGGACTGTACTCGCTGCACAGCATTTCACCCCAAATCTTTTACGAGGTGGTCCGGCCCCATCAATTCGAGCGGCTCACCTCCTTTTTGCACCCGGAAGCCGATCCGCTAGGCAGCGGGTATCAGTATATCAAAGCGAGAAAAGTAGTGGGCAGCGGTCAATTGAGCGGGACCAATCTCTTCCGGCTGCTGCCGATGGCAGGGGGACGCTTGCCCGAACAGCATACCGATTTTATTTTTGCGGTCATTGCTCAACAATGGGGATTTATCGGTGCCAGTGTTTTGCTGCTGTTATACCTGCTGCTCTTTTATTGGTTGGTACAGTGGGCAATGACTACCCCCGATCCGTTTGCCGCCTTTTTTATCAGCGGCATGGTGACGATGTGGGCCTTTCAGATCTTTGTCAACATCGGCATGAACATCGGTCTTTCCCCGATCACAGGATTGCCGCTGCCGTTTGTCAGCTACGGCGGCAGTTCACTGGTCACGAACATGCTGGCACTGGGACTGATCGTCAGCATGAAGGAGCCGAAGCCGCACTGGTCACTGGAGTAACGCACGGAAGTTGTCTTTTTTTGTCTAAGGTCGGAGACGAGATCAAACGATGGCTGTGGCGCACTGGTCCCCCTTTTCCTGGTTCCAGTTCTCAACTCGTTGTTTGAGGGTTACCATGCACGCTCTCGATTCAACTGTGGTAAAATGGTAGTATCATACAGCAGCATCAAATGAAAGGGAGACGCGGGATGAGTAAAGAAAGTTCATTTGACATTGTTTCACAGGTGGACCTGTCAGAGGTGACCAACGCCATTCACATCGCTTTGAAAGAGATAGAGAACCGCTTTGACTTTAAAGGGAGTAAAAGCAGCATTTCACTAGAGAAAGAAGAAATCGTCCTCGTATCCGATGATGAGTTTAAGCTCGGTCAAGTAAAAGATGTTCTGCTCGGCAAGCTGATCAAGCGGGGTGTCTCTGTAAAAAATTTGGAATACTCCAAGTTGGAACCGGCTGCCGGCGGCACTGTCAGACAGCGGGCGAAGCTGGTACAAGGAATCGACAAGGAGAACGCCAAGAAAATCAACACAATCATCAAAGAGACAGGATTGAAAGTGAAAAGCCAAATACAGGATGACCAAATTCGCGTTACGGGTAAAAGCAGAGACGATTTACAAAAAGTGATTGCGGCAATTAATCAAGCGGATTTGCCAATCGAGGTACAATTTATCAATTATCGCTAGTTTCTCTTCCCAACCACAATGTTCGCACATCAAAAGGCCCGGGCTTCGCTCGGGTTTTCTTATTTTTGATAGATGAAAAAGCGAGAAATAGTGAGATAGTCAAAGGAAATCATGAAAATAAGTGACATTATATTTCAAAAGCACAAGTAATTCATCTATATTTCCATTTTGCAATGCTTTACATTCCTGATTCGCAGGCGTAAGATACAATTCAAGATTCAATTTTTCCAAATTGAATCGCTGAATTCCTATTTAAGGAACCGGGGGAACCAAACGATGATCCATGTTCGATGTGAGAGTCGAATTCGGATGGTCAGGGGTGAATCCGTAAGACTTGAATACCATGGGTTCTTGTCTTGAGGTAGGGCGACTCTCACCGCCCGAATCCGTCAGCTAACCTCGGAAGTGTTGAAGTAAACAATCCTTATGGCGATTGTTTACGGGGGAGAGGATGATGAGACTAGTAATGTTGCATTCAACTGCAGGGTGAATGCTGCTGCGGTTGTTCAGAGTAGTAATACCGTCTTTATCGCTGAGTCCCGTGAAAAACGGAAGCGGGGGAACCAAATCGTGCCGTCTATGCGGCACATGGGGTGAATCCTTTGGGGAAGTAAAGCACTTCCTTGCAGGTAGGGCGACTCTCACGCCCGAATCCGTCAGCTAACCTCGTAAGCGTACCGAGAGAGGCAACGATGATCGTGTTTGGACACGTTTTTTACCTGTGCCCAGGAAGCCACGAGAAGAGTTCCTCTTCGCATGGCTTCTTTTTTGTTGCCTTCTCTTGAAAATCGTTTTCAAGGAGAAGATGAAAATGAAACAACATGAGTTCATACAGGAATGTATGGTCGTGTCCGCACCGAACAAAGCTGGAGAACATTTTTTGAAACGGTTCAAAAGAAAAAGGATTGCCTATGTAACGTTAACCAATAATAGACAAGAAGAGGAACGATAACGATTGGTGAAGTTGGGTGATACACGTATATACATGCGAAGCGAAGAGTTTTTGCTCAGGCTAGATTTCGTTATATAGGAGGAACAGCGATGACAGATGTAGGGATGATTTTGCTGCTTGCCGGAACATACGGGTTATTTTGCGCTTTTTTAGCCTGGTGCGGGCATACGGTCAACAAATTCAACGAATAGGGAGAGAGAGTCCATGATACTCCTATACGCTTGTATCGTTTTTGTTTTCTTGTATTTGGTTTATGTATTAGTCAATCCGGAGAAATTTTGAAGTGGTGCCTGCAGATCAAAACGTTTGAGGAGGCAAAACAATGGGCATTGTGCAAATGGCGGCGGTCATCCTGCTGTTGATCTTGACCGTCAAGCCCTTGGGAACGTATATCTATCATATTTTTTCCAACCAGGACAACCGTACGAATAAGCTGTTTGGACCGGTCGAGAAAGCCATCTATGGGCTGGCCGGCCTGAAAAACCGCACGGAAATGACCTGGAAAACATACGCGCTGAGTTTGATTTTAACGAATGTTGTATTGGTTATGGTCAGTTATATCATCCTACGTATGCAAAACGTATTGCCGTTCAACCCGAACGGGACGGACAATATGGAACCGTCGCTTTCCTTCAACACCGTGATCAGTTTTATGACCAATACGAACTTGCAGCATTACAGCGGCGAATCGGGGCTGTCCTACTTTTCGCAAATGGCGGTGATCATCATGATGATGTTCACCTCGGCAGCAACGGGGATTGTCGTAGCCATCGCCTTTATTCGCGGGTTAACGAGCAAAGGCAACACACTCGGCAATTTTTTCGTCGACTTTGTCAAGGCGCATACCCGCTTGCTCATTCCGATGTCGTTCATCGTTGCACTGGCATTGGTGGCTTTGCAAGTGCCGCAAACGTTGCACCCGACGATTCAAGCCACGACATTGGAAGGCGAATCCCAGCAGATTGCGATGGGCCCGGTCGCTTCGCTCGTCTCAATCAAGCACTTGGGAACAAATGGCGGCGGATTTTTCGGAGCCAACTCGTCGCATCCGTTCGAGAACCCGAACCCGTTAACCAACGTGATCGAGATGTTGTCGATGTGGTGCATCCCGGCGGCCCTGACCTATACCTTTGGACGATTTGCCAAAAATCAGAAACAGGGCTGGATCATTTTCAGCGCGATGCTCATTCTGTTTGTCGCATCTTTGTCGCTGATTTACAGCTCCGAAATGAGAGGCAATCCGGCAATAAACGCTTTAGGGATCGATGCATCGCAGGGCAGCATGGAGGGAAAAGAAGTCCGGTTCGGGGTGGCCCAATCGGCGCTCTTCACTACCGTAACCACGGCGGCGACGACGGGAAGCGTCAACAACATGCATGATACCTTAACTCCGCTCGGCGGTTTGGTGCCGCTTGCCCAAATGATGCTGAACTGCGTGTTTGGTGGCAACGGAGTCGGTCTGGTAAACATGTTAATGTATGCCATTTTGGCTGTATTTTTATCGGGACTGATGGTAGGCCGTACGCCGGAGTTTTTGGGACGAAAAATCGAAGTCCGCGAAATGAAGCTGGTGGCCATTGCCATTTTGGCCCATCCGCTGATCATTCTCGTTCCTACGGCGATCGCTTTCATGACGGATCTGGGCAAAGGTGCGATCAGCAATCCCGGATTCCACGGCATTTCACAGGTGCTGTATGAATATACGTCTTCCGCGGCCAACAACGGTTCAGGTTTTGAAGGGCTGAGAGATAATACGTCCTTCTGGAATATCACTACAGGTCTCGTCATGTTGTTCGGGCGGTACATTTCCATCATCGCGCTGCTCGGTGTCGCCGGCTCTTTTGTGCGGAAGCAGTGGGTGCCGGAAACGATCGGGACATTCCGCACGGACAACAAAATGTTCGCAGGGATTTTGGTAGGAACTGTCCTCATGATCGGGGCATTGACCTTCTTGCCGGCTCTTGTATTAGGGCCCATTGCGGAACATTTGACGCTTTGATCATAGGAGAGGTGAAGAGAGATGAAACCGCAACGAAAAAAATTGTTATCCAGGGATATGGTGATACAGGCGGTTAAAGATAGCTTTATCAAACTGAATCCGGTCACAATGATGAAAAATCCGGTGATGTTTGTTGTGGAAGTGGGAACATTCGTCGTTTTACTGATGACCCTGCTGCCGGGATATTTCGGTACACAAGGACGCACAGGTCTAAATTTGACCGTGTTTCTCATCTTGCTGTTTACCGTCCTGTTCGCCAATTTTGCCGAAGCGCTGGCGGAAGGACGCGGAAAAGCGCAAGCAAACTCGTTGAAAAAGACCAAAAAAGAGATTACCGCAAACAAAGTCGTCGGAAACAACATCATGGTTGTTCCATCCACGGAACTACGCAAGGGAGATATCGTCATCGTCTCACAAGGGGAAATGATCCCGGGGGACGGGGAAGTGATCGAAGGGTTGGCCTCCGTCGACGAGTCTGCGATTACCGGCGAATCCGCGCCAGTCATCAAGGAAGCGGGAGGCGATTTCAGTTCGGTTACCGGAGGAACACGAGTCGTTAGTGATCAGATTACCGTACGCATTACAAGCGAACCGGGTGAATCGTTTATCGACCGCATGATTTCGTTAGTGGAAGGAGCCAAGCGGCAAAAAACACCGAATGAAATGGCACTCAATACCTTGTTAACCAGTTTAACGCTCATTTTCCTGATCGTTGTCGTGACCTTGGCGCCTCTCGCGAATTACGCGGGAATTCAACTGGACATACCGGTTCTGGTCGCTTTATTGGTCTGCCTCATTCCAACGACAATCGGCGGTTTATTGTCTGCCATCGGGATCGCCGGCATGGATCGGGTCACCAAGTTTAACGTGCTGGCGATGTCGGGAAAGGCTGTCGAGGCATCGGGCGATATCAATACGATGATCCTCGATAAAACCGGTACGATTACGTTCGGGAACCGCATGGCCAGCGAGTTTATCCCGGTCGGTTCCGAACAAGCGGGTACGGTTGCGGAATGGGCGGCCATCAGTTCCGTTAAAGATGATACGCCCGAGGGACGTTCCATATTGGAATTAATCAAGAAGCAAGGGTTGTCCTATGACCCGTCCATCGCGGAACACAGCGAGTTTGTCGAATTCAAGGCGGAAACGCGAATGAGCGGAGTCGACTTGAAAGATGGACGCAAAGTGCGCAAGGGCGCTGTCGATTCGGTAAAAAAGTGGGTCGCGGCGCAGGGAGGAACGATCCCTCCCGATGTGGACGAAAAGGGAAACGCGATTGCATCCGAAGGCGGGACTCCGTTGGCTGTGGCTGTCGATAACCGGATTGTTGGATTGATCTATCTGAAAGATACAGTGAAACCGGGCATGCGGGAACGGTTTGAACAGCTTCGAAAAATGGGCATTAAGACAATCATGTGCACGGGAGACAATCCAATGACCGCCGCCACCATCGCCCGCGAAGCCGGCGTGGACGAATTCATCGCCGAAAGCAAGCCGGAAGACAAAATTGCCGTCATCCGAAGGGAGCAAGCGGAAGGGAAGCTCGTTGCCATGACCGGAGATGGAACCAACGACGCTCCCGCACTGGCACAAGCGGACGTGGGATTGGCGATGAACAGCGGCACAATTGCGGCGAAAGAGGCCGCCAACATGGTCGACCTGGACTCCGATCCGTCCAAAATCATCGAAGTGGTTGCCATCGGCAAGCAACTGCTGATGACGCGCGGCGCGTTGACTACTTTCAGTATCGCCAACGACATCGCCAAATACTTTGCGATCATTCCGGCGATGTTCATGCTGGCGATTCCGGAAATGAGCGTGCTAAATATCATGGGACTCGGTTCCCCGATGTCGGCCATCCTGTCCGCACTCATTTTCAATGCTATCATCATACCGCTGCTGATACCATTGGCCATAAAAGGCGTCGCCTACAAGCCGATGAGCTCGAGTCAATTGCTGAGGCGGAATCTGTTCATTTACGGACTGGGCGGCGTGATCGTGCCGTTCGTTGGAATCAAGCTCATTGACTTGTTCGTTCATCTGTGGATATAGCGCTTATACAAGAATTCAAGAAAGAAAGGAACGAAAACATGGATCATACAGAGGATCATTCAAAGGAATCAAGAACCTCTTTTCTGTTTACTATCGTCCGGCTCAGCGTCCTTTTTATCGTACTGTGCGGGATTGCCTATCCGTTAGCCTGTACGGTACTGGCGCAGCTATTATTCCCGGAAAATGCCAATGGAAGTTTAATCAAAGACAGCAGTGGACAAATTATCGGTTCCGAACAGATCGGGCAATCATTTTCCGAGCTGAAGCATTTTCATGGCCGGGTTTCCAGTATTGGCTATGACGGAGCCGGTTCAGGTTCGGAGAACTTTGCGCCTTCCAACCCGGACTTGTTAAAGAGAATGCAGGAGTCCATCGCGGAATGGAAGAAAAACAACCCGGATGTTCCGATTAGCCGAGTGCCGATCGCGCTGCTAACAAACTCCGGTTCCGGGTTGGATCCCCACATTACACCGGAATCGGCGAAAGTTCAAATCCCAAGAATCAGCAAGGTAACCGGCTTGTCCGCCGATCGGTTGGAGCAGTTGGTCGACGACCATGTGGAAGGACGCGGTCTGGGGATTTTCGGGGAACCGAGAGTCAACGTGCTGAAATTAAATATCGCGCTGGATGAACTCTTGAAAAAGTAGTCGTTCCCAAAAGCCCTGCCTATGTTCCCATAGGCGGGGTTGCCGCGTTATTTTGACGGAGGGGTGAAGGAGGCGGATCATGGTCAATTTCAAACGGAAAACGCCGGAAGAAATTTTGTTGTCGATTTCCAGGCTGCATCGCGGACGATTGAATATTTATATCGGCGCGGTGAGCGGTTCCGGGAAAACATATCACATGCTCCGGGAAGGCCGGCAACTGAAGGAGCAGGGAATCGATGTGGTCATTGGTGTGATCGCTGCAAATCTCCCTCCCGGAACGGTAGAACAAATCGGCGACCTCGAACAAGTGCCGTGTATTCGTTGGTTCAAGGATGGCATCGAACGCCAGGATTTGAATCTCGATACATTGATCAAGCGCAATCCGGAAGTGGTATTGGTGGACGGACTCGCTCATCGCAATCGCAAGGAGGCCAGGTTTCCGACTCGCCTCGATGACATCCAATACTTGCTTAGCCGCGGGATCAGCGTTATGACAACGATTAATGTTTACGAACTGGAGGG
The DNA here is from genome assembly GCF_000311785.1 of Brevibacillus massiliensis. Classification (GTDB taxonomy): domain Bacteria; phylum Bacillota; class Bacilli; order Brevibacillales; family Brevibacillaceae; genus Brevibacillus_C; species Brevibacillus_C massiliensis. Next base: position 151,629 of record NZ_HE978543.1, on the reverse strand, counting down.
GGCGACCGATCTCGTTCAAAAATGGACTGGTATAGAGGTGGAAGAGACGGTACCAGCCAATACGCTGGAGATGGCGGATGAGATCAAGCTGATTGATGTCACCCCGGAAACCATGTTGAAGCGCTTGGAAGAGGGACATGTGAATCACGAACTGAAATCTTCGATCTTTAAACGGGGAAATTTGGAGAAGCTGCGCGAACTCGCCTTGCGGCTTATGGCGGATGATGTCAACGATTCGCTGGTCAAGCACCGGAAAGAGATGGGACTTGTCGGCCCATCCGGTACGGCGGAACGCATCCTTGTTTCGACGCAATATCACTGGAATGGATCGATTTATATCCGCCGCGGCCAGCAAATGGCCAAACGGCTGGGCGGCGACTTGCTGGTTGTCACGTTTGTCCGCCCCAAAAAAGCCCTATCCAAAGAAGCCGCCATGTTTAAGCGGACGATAGCGAAGCTGGTTGAGAAAATTGGGGCGAAATTTGAAGAACTCCCGCTAACCAGCAGAAGACGGCTTCCCCATTTGTTGGTTCGCTATGCGATAGAACATAATGTGACAAGAATCGTACTCGGCCATTCCAAACAAACATGGTGGCAGGAGTTTTTGAAAGGCTCTGTTGTCAACGGTATTCTTAAAAAAGCCAAGCATGTAGATGTCTATTTTGTGGCGGATCGGTCGGAGAAGGAAGGGGAACGCATACTTCCGGCCCAAATGCCGCGGTCAATACAAGCGGCGGACTCATACCGCAGGTTAAGTGGGCCAGAAATAGAACACAAAATCGGAGAAATCCGACGGGGCCGCTTTAAGGTCTATATTGGCGCGGCGCCCGGAGTCGGAAAAACGTATGCGATGTTACGCGAGGGAAACGATTTATTACATCGGGGGATCGATGTGGTCATCGCACTTGTGGAAACGCACGGGCGACAGGAGACCGTGGAGCAGATCGGTTCACTGCAAACGATTCCCCGAGCGATCATCGAATACCGCGGTACGCATTTGGAAGAAATGGATGTCCAAGCGATTCTTCGCCGGAACCCCGAAGTGGCTCTCGTGGACGAACTTGCCCATACGAATGTGCCTGGCAGCAAAAATAAAAAAAGATATGAAGATATCGTTGAAATTTTGCAAGCGGGGATTTCCGTCATATCCACGATGAACGTGCAACATTTGGAAAGCCTGAACGATGCAGTGGAGCAAATCACCGGAGTACGTGTCCGCGAAACGGTTCCGGATCATGTGTTGCACATGGCGGACGAGGTGGAATTGATCGACGTGGATCCGAAGTCGCTGCAAAAGCGAATGAGAGAAGGAAAGATTTACGCCTTGGAGAAAGTGGATCAGGCCCTCGAAAACTTTTTCAAGACCGTGAATCTGATTGCTTTAAGGGAACTGGCGCTGCGTGAAATTGCAGATGATGTGGATGAGCGCCTGGAAGCCTGGGAAAGAAACGGTTCGCTTCGCGGACCGTGGCGCAGACGCGAGATGATCTTCATCGGAGTCACGACCAGTTCCACTGCGGAAAAATTGATCCGGAGAGGGTTTCGTATCGCTTATCGCTTAAAAGCTGCGTGGATTGTGACGTATGTGCATAACCGTCCGATGATTTCCGAGGATCTGAAGAAGCGCATCGATTCCCTGCGAGAACTGGTTGAACGGCTGGGGGGAACATTTGTACTCCAGTTTGCAACCGGTCAAAGGCAAGTTCCGCAGATCCTATTGAATAAGGCCAATGAGCATCATAGCACCCAGATCATTGTCGGGCAATCGAAACGGAAGTTTTGGGAAAGAATCTGGAAGAAATCCGTCATTGGAACGATTCTGCGTTACGGGCGCCACATGGATGTATTGGTCGTTGCCGATATCGCTCCTCATCTTCAAAAGACCGAAATCTAGCAGTTTCACAGGAGTGTCGCATGGAGGCGGATTGAGAAGCGATTCACCCTTTTATTGCAGATGTTCCATGAAAAATCCCAGGAAAGCGAGCAGGGTACACCCTTCCACTCCATTTTCGTAAGCAGAATATGCTCCCATTTAAATGACACATATCCTCAGATGGATAAAATGATCGTGAATCAGATCGTGATATGGCGCCCCGCCTGGCGTAGTGCTAGCTGTAGCCGGGTGGGTTTTTTTGTGGACAGTTATTCTATCTCCCCTGCCTGCTGCGTATGCATGTACAAATAGGCAAGAAAGGGAGAGTCGATGAATGAAGGTATTCATTATTAAACTTCGCAGCTTGATTATTGGGGTATCCGTGTTCTTGTTCGTGCTGATCGCGGCCCTCGTACTGCTTCTGCGCGATCCCTTGGACGTGTCCAGTTCGTACAGCAAAGAGGACGACAACATACCGGCCTCAGGCAATATGATACCGGAAGAAACCGGCCCCAAACCGACCATTACACTGGACGTAAATGTAACTGGGACAGAAGCCGAAGTCAAAATGCTTACGAATCATTTTGAATTTACCGAGGGCGAAGGCAATCCCGTTCACGGACAAGGGCATGCGCATGTATACCTGGACGGCCAATTGTTAAAAATGCTGCATACCCCTGATTTCAAGTTGAAAAAGCTGCCAAAAGGGGAGCATGTGCTGCGGGTGGATCTCACCTACAGCAACCACTTGCCCTACAGGGTTTCCGCCGAAAAGATTCTCAATATCGAATAGGGCGCAACGCCGATGTAACGGCAACATCAGGTTCCGCCGTATTTTTGGCGGAGCCTGTTTTCTTTCACACCCGGCAGCAGGATTTTCTTCATTTTTCGCGAAAAATAGTCTGAGTAATCTGGAAAAATGATGTGAAGGGGTTGAACGGGTTTGAACACATTGCGATCCATTACGTTCGGCGACTTGCTCGATGAAACGGCGGAGCGGTACCCGGAGAAAGAGGCCGTTGTCTACGTGGAACGGAATCTGCGGTACAGCTACTCCGAATTTCAGCAGTTGTGCAACCAGGTTGCCAAAGGATTCATTTCCCTGGGGATTCAGGCAGGGGAGAACATCGCGATCTGGGCGTCAAATGTGCCGGAATGGGTAACGGCCCAATTTGCTACGGCCAAAATGGGCGGGGTATTGGTCACGGTAAATACCAGCTACCGGGTTCACGAGCTGGAGTACTTGCTTCGCCAATCAGAATCGACAACCTTGCTCTTGATCGAAGGATTCCGCGGGGCCAGCTACCTGGAAATGATTCGGGAAATTTGCCCGGAGCTCGATCATTGTGAACCGGGACAACTCCGTTCGGCCCGTCTTCCTCACTTGAAAAACGTCATTTACATCGGCGATGAACGGCAGCCCGGCATGTTCCTGTGGAGTGACCTTTTGGAGAGCGGACTGGCTGTAAGCGAAGCGGAACGGATCGACAGACAGCGCTCGCTGCAGCCGGACGATGTGATCAACATGCAGTACACATCGGGTACGACCGGCTTTCCCAAGGGCGTGATGCTCTCCCACAACAACATCGTCAACAATGCCATTCTGGTAGCCGGCTGCCAGAATTTGGGGCCTGATGACCGCCTTTGTATTCCCGTCCCGTTTTTCCACTGCTTCGGGTGCGTGATGGGGACGTTGGGATGCGTGGCGACAGGTGCTACGATGGTGCCGATTATCAGCTTCGATCCCGGCGTCGTGCTGTCCGCCGTGGAAAGCGAGAAGTGCACGGCTTTATACGGCGTTCCGACGATGTTCATCGCGGAACTGAACCATCCCGATTTTGCCTCCTTCGACCTCTCTACGCTGCGAACGGGGATCATGGCGGGCTCGCCGTGTCCGATCGAGGTGATGAAGAAGGTCGTAGACACGATGGGCATTCGCGAAATCACGATCGCATACGGACAGACCGAGTCGTCCCCCGTGATCACCCAGACCCGGCCGGACGACAGCATTGAACGGCGTGTCTCTACCGTCGGCCGGGCCCATGACGGTGTGGAAGTGAAAGTGGTCGACCCGGTGACCGGAGCCACGCTTCCTTGCGGACAGCAGGGAGAACTTTGTACACGCGGTTACCTGGTGATGAAGGGCTATTACAACATGCCTGACGAGACCGATCAGGCGATCGACGCCGACGGCTGGCTGCATACCGGTGACTTGGCAACCATCGACGAAGAGGGGTATTTCCGCATTACCGGCCGATTGAAGGATATGATCATTCGCGGCGGAGAGAACATTTACCCGAGAGAGATAGAAGAGTTTCTCTACACCCATCCCAAAATCCTCGATGTCCAGGTAGTGGGCGTCCCCGATGAAAAGTTCGGCGAACAAGTGCTGGCCTGCATCAAGGTAAAGGATGGCGAGGTGCTGACGGAAGAAGAGGTCAAGGCGTATTGCGAGGGGAAAATCGGCCGGTACAAAATCCCCCACTACATCCAGTTCGTCACCGATTACCCGATGACCGCATCCGGCAAAATCCAGAAGTACAGATTGCGGGAACAGGCCATCGCCGCCTTTGGATTGGAGCGGGCAAGCAACACCGAAACCGCATAAGCAAAACAGGCTGCCCTGGAGCCCATCCGGGGTATTTTTTTGCCCGGCGGTAGATCTATAATGTTTGGAAAGACCAAAAAAGGAGATTTGCAAAATGGAGAATCAGCTCGGCAGCATCAGTGCCATCTATCGCTATCCGGTCAAGTCGTTTCGCGGGGAAAAGCTGCAAGAAGCCCAGGTGTTCCGGTTCGGGCTTTACGGCGACCGCAGTCACGCTTTCATCGACGAGAAAAGCCCTGTCAGGCACCTGACGGCAAAGCATGTCCCCCAACTGATCGAGTATCAGCCTGTCTGCACGAGCAGCGGTGACGAGACGACTTTTCCAGACATCCAAGTAATGACACCGGAAGGGCGGGTATACGCTTGGGGCGATGAAAGGCTGCGCAGGGTGAGGCCGTTCCGTTTGCAGAAGAGGACTGGATCGGACGGCGAATGCGCATCGGCGGCGCGGAAGTGGAAGTCTACAAGAAGTGCAAACGATGCAGCATGGTAAACATCAATCCTGATGATGGCACAATCGACCCCTCCCTGTTAAAGACGCTTGCAAAGGAACACCAGGCCTGTTTCGGTGTGTATGCCCAGTAAAAACCGGAACGATTCGCATCGGGGACAAAGCCGGGCTGGTCGCGACAGTCTGAACAGCTGGTCTTATCTCGTGGCGTCGATGCCAAATCGCTGCCGCAAAATATCATTTCTCTCTTTGACAGACACAATGGTCCGCTTTGTCTTTGCCGTGCCGATCGTCTCAATCAGCGAGTCGCCGGAAACCGTGATTCGACCATCAGCTGTGGCAAGCGAACAGATCAGCTTCTTCGTAAAATGAGAGTCCGGGGAAGTCTGTTGATACCGGTTCATTTCATCAAACTCCGTTAGTTTCCGAGGTGTTTTCGTGAAAGTAAATTCGGTAAGCCAATCACCCTTGGTCATTTTTTGGAAATAAAAGGTGTCTTCATTTGACCCGACACGAATCCGGTAGGAACCGCTGATATCCGTAACTACGTCACCTGACAGCGGAAGCGGGCTGCGGACCGAATCGCCAAAACCGACATCGACGAGGTACTCTTTTTCCAAGTGTACCAAAAGCGCCATGTGGTCAAATTCGGGTCCGTAAGTCCCGTCATCGCGAAGTACCCGTCCGGAGATGAGCGAGACAGAAAAAACGAGGTTCTGAAGCAGCCAGCCAAAAAGCCCGTTCAATTCATAACAATACCCTCCCCGATGCATCACCGCGATTTTTTCAAAGAGAGCTTCAAGGCGTAACTTGATAGGCCGGGAGTTTACGATATCCAGGTTTTCAAACGGGACAGACAGCATATGACGCCTTTGAATCCATCGAAGTGACTCATAGTCGGCCTGCAGGCTTTCACTGGCAGCGCCGATACGCTTGAGGTACTCTTGTACATTCACTCAACTCTCCCCCTTGGCGATTCTTCCTGTTTACCATGCATGATACATCATGTTCTCCGATAAGCCAACAGGTTAGGAGGGCAGAGGAGCTGCGTCACTGAGATGCGCAAAAAAATGGATAGAGGAACAGATGCTTTCTGTCCTCTATCCATTGCTTTGCCGGAAACGCTAGACAAGCTGCCGTTTGGCTTCGTAGGCGGTGATTTTGTCCTCGTGCTGCAGCGTCAGGCCGATATCGTCGAGGCCGTTTAACAGGCAGTAGCGGCGATAGGAATCTACCTCAAACGGGTAGGATAAGCCGTATTGATCGACAACCAGTTGTTTCTCAAGGTCGATCGTCAGCTGGTAGTTGTCGTACTGGCCGGCCCGTTTGAACAGCTCTTCCACCTGCTCTTCCGACAGTTTGATTGGCAGGATGCCGTTCTTGAAGCAGTTGTTGTAAAAGATGTCGGCAAACGAAGGCGCGATGATCGCCCGGAACCCGTAGTCCAACAGTGCCCAAGGGGCGTGTTCGCGGGAAGAGCCGCAGCCGAAGTTGTTGCGGGCCAAAAGAACGGTTGACCCGGCGTAGCGGGGAAGGTTCAGCACGAAAGAATCGATCGGCTCACCCTCTGGTGTAAAGCGCCATTCGTAAAACAAGAACTGGCCAAATCCTGTCCGTTCGATCCGTTTGAGAAATTGTTTGGGAATGATCGCATCGGTGTCTACGTTAACCCGGTCGAGCGGGGCAGCGATCCCGGTATGAATGACAAATGGTTCCATGTTTATG
>NZ_HE978543.1:139102-143292 GCF_000311785.1 Brevibacillus massiliensis | reverse complement strand
CGTAAATTCTGTTTACACGGTCGCGGTTTCTTTCAACCATTCACGCACGTCGACGAAATGGCCGGCGATAGCGGCTGCCGCAGCCATTTGCGGACTGACCAGATGGGTCCGTCCGCCGCGTCCCTGGCGGCCTTCAAAGTTGCGGTTGGATGTGGACGCACAGCGTTCACCCGGCGACAGGACATCGGGGTTCATCGCCAGGCACATCGAGCATCCAGATTCGCGCCACTCAAAGCCTGCTTCGATGAAGATCTGATGAAGCCCTTCTTTTTCCGCCTGCTCCTTGACCGCTTGCGAGCCAGGTACGACCATGGCGTGCACGTTTTCGGCTACGCGGCGTCCTTTGGCCACAGCTGCTGCGCTGCGCAGGTCTTCAATACGGCCGTTTGTACAGGAGCCGATAAAGACGCGGTCAATTTTAATCTGGTTCATCGGCGTGCCGGGGGTCAGTCCCATGTAGGCGAGGGCATCCTTGGCCGCCTTGCGCTCATTGGCTGTCTCGAATTGCTCTGGATCGGGTACGACATCAGTAATCGAAGTGCCCATACCAGGGCTCGTACCCCAGGTGACTTGCGGGGCAATCTCATTGGCGTCGATTTCTACTCGATGGTCGTAGGAAGCTCCCGGGTCGGTGCAAAGCTGTTTCCAGCGCTCTACGGCGGCGAGGAAATCTTCACCCTGCGGTGCGTAGCGGCGGCCTTTCAGATAGGCGAAGGTGGTTTCGTCGGGAGCGATCAGACCTGCCCGTGCTCCGGCTTCGATGGACATGTTGCAGACGGTCATGCGTTCTTCCATCGTCAGCTTGCGAATGGCATCGCCGGTGTATTCGATCACGTAGCCGGTAGCAAAATCAGTTCCGAATTTGGCGATAATGGCCAAAATCAAGTCTTTTGCGGTGACGCCCGGCGGCAGATCTCCCTTGACGTGAACTTCCAGTGTCTTCGGTTTGTGCTGCTGCAGGCACTGAGTGGCCAGCACGTGCTCCACCTCGCTGGTGCCGATGCCAAATGCCAACGCGCCAAACGCACCATGGGTGGAGGTGTGGCTGTCACCGCATACGATGGTTTTGCCGGGAGTGGTAAGACCGAGTTCCGGTCCGATGACGTGGACGATCCCCTGGTCCGGGCTGTTCAGGTCGGCCAGCGGAATGCCGAATTCGGCGCAGTTGGCCGTGAGAGTCTCCATCTGCTGCCGGGAGATCGGGTCCTTCACGTTGAACCGATCCGCTGTCGGAACGTTGTGGTCCATGGTGGCAAAGGTCAGGTCAGGCCGGCGAACTTTGCGATTGGCCAGGCGGAGTCCTTCAAATGCCTGCGGTGAGGTAACCTCATGGACGAGATGCAAATCGATATACAGCAGACTTGGCTTGCCGGACTCTTCGTGAATCACGTGCTGATCCCAAATCTTTTCAAACAGGGTGCGTGGTTTCATGTGCATGTTCCTCCTTGCGAATTTCAGTCCAATAGAAACTTGTTCGTATTTTCTTTCTATATTTTTATCATGTTTGTTTTCATAGGTCAAAGATATAATAATTATAAAAGCGATAGGTTTCACTTATAGGGGAGATAAATATGGAACTGAGGCAAATTCGCTATGTGCTTGCTGTCGCCGACGAGCGCAGCTTTTCCCGGGCGGCTGCCCGGCTGCACCTGGCCCAGCCCTCCCTGAGCCAACAGATTGCCAAGCTGGAAAAGGACTGGGGTATTCTGTTATTCCACCGTTTTCCGCAACAGGTAGAACTGACGGACGCGGGGGAGAGATTTGTGAAGGCGGCCCGCATGATCCTGGATCAGGCAGACGGTTTGGAGCGGGAGATGCGGGCCTTTGCCAGCGGGCAGGCCGGAAAGCTGCTGATCGGCAGCCTGCCGATTACCGGGGTGTACGTCCTGCCGCCGGTGATCTCGGCGTTTTCCAGCCAGTACCCTGGCGTGGAGCTGCAGCTGATCGAAGATACGTCAAGCAAGCTGGAGCACTTGTTGGTCAGCGGCCAGTTGGATTTCTGCCTGCTGACCTTGCCGATCGAAAATCAAAGCCTGGAGATCGAAAAGGCGATCCGCGAGGAAATCTATTTGGCGCTGCCTCCGCAGCACCAATGGGCCGAGAGGGAGGAGTTGGATGCGGCGGAGCTTGCCCGCGAACCGTTCATTCTATTAAAGCAAGGGCAGGGATTTCGCCAAATCTGCCTGAACATTTGCGAAGAGGCGGGTTTTTGGCCCAACGTCGTGTTCGAGAGCAGCAACATCCAGACGGTTCAGTCGCTGGTCGCCGCCGGGATGGGGGTTTCATTCGCGCCGGAGATGATCACCCGTTCCGTCTGGTCGACAGAGCCGCCGCGCTACGTTCGCCTGCGCACCCGGCCGACCCGCACGCTGATCATCGCCTACCGCAAAGACCGCCATCTGTCACAGCCGGCCCGGGCGTTTATCGAGCAGGTACACAAGGTGTGGCCTGAAAAGTGAAAGTGTCTCCCATTAGCGACAAGCGGCAGCAGTTGTGCTACACTAAACGCAAAAGTAACAAGGAGTTGATTCTCGATGAAAGAGATTCAGACACAAGCCGAATTTGATCAAGCGATAGCTTCATCGAAGCCCGTCGTGGTGAAGTTCTATACAGATTGGTGCCCGGACTGTCACCGGATCGATCCGTTCATGCCCGAGGTAGAGGAGGCCTATAAGGAAAAGCTGGACATGGTCGCAGTCAACCGCGACAAGTTTCCGGAGCTGTCCGAACAGCTGATGGTCCTGGGCATCCCCAGCTTCATCGCGTTTCAGAAGGGACAGGAACTGGTCCGCTTTGTCAGCAAGCTGGGGAAAAGCCGCGAAGAAATTGAGCAATTTCTCGACCGCACCGTACAGGTAAGCGAAACGCTCAAGCAAGCATGATTGAGATGAAGAAAGACGGGGAATGGCTCGTCGGTACCCTGACCGAAGGAGAGGAAGGCGTACCGTTCGGGCCATTGCTTCGCGACGTCTGGGGCTTCCCGCGCAAGCTGGCCCATCTGTTGTTTCAACATAAGGAGATCATGGCAGACGGGCATGCCGTTACACAAATGCAGCGGGCGGCCGCCGGCCAAGAGCTGCGCCTGCGGGTATGCCTGCCGGAGCCGTTCGGCGTCGAGCCTATCGCAGAACCGATAGACGTCCTGTACGAGGATGACCATCTGCTCGTGGTAAACAAACCGGCCGGACTGCTGCTTCACCCGACAGAGGCACAGCATATGCGGACGTTGGACCACCTGGTCGCCGGCCATTTTGCCAAGCGCGGCCTGCAGGCCAAGGTACGCCATGTCCATCGATTGGACCAGGATACTTCCGGCGCCGTCCTGTATGCCAAGCATGCGCTGGCGGCCGCCCTGCTGGACGAGAGGCTGCGCCGGCGGGAGGTAAAACGGCATTATCACGCCTTCGTTCACGGCATCGTGGCCAAGGAAGCGGGAACGATCGACGCTGCCATCGGACGCGATCGGCATGTGCCGGGCAGGCGCCGGGCAGTCCCACAGGGCGAGTCTGCAGTTACGCATTACCGCGTCGTGTCCCGGTACAAGCAGGCGACTCATGTTGCCTGTCAGTTGGAGACCGGGAGAACCCACCAAATTCGCGTTCATCTCAGCCACATCGGCCATCCGTTAATCGGCGACACCTTGTATGGAGGCCGGGCAAACGGCATCTCGAGGCAAGCCCTGCACGCCCGGGAACTCCAACTGGTTCACCCGTTCGGCGAACAGCCGATCAGCACAGTGGCTGCCTGGCCTGAAGATATTCGCCAACTGGAACGGTTCCTCAGACCGAGATAAGCCCATGTCGATTCATACAAGGGAAGGGACGCCCGTCAGCGTCCTTTTCTTTCGTTTTTGCACGCGATAAAAATTGTTCAAGCGCCTCGTGTTCTTCCTGGGAGAAAGCGGACATCGCAAAGTGCCGCTTGTGCTTCTTACAGGGGCGCTCGCGTGCGGAAGCCTCTTCTCCGTGTTCACCTTTCGTTACACCTATGTTGGAGTCGATTAGCGGCTTCACCGCTGTTTCGCACCCATGCCGTTTACCTGTAAAATCATGGACGAACAGGAAGCGGGGAATTGCCAAGCGGTATGATGAAGGAAGGTGTGCTTTTGAAGATATGGAGATTGGACATTGGGCAGATCACTGCAAAGCCTGTAATATGTTTAAATTTCTGTGATATAATTTGCTAAACAT
>NZ_HE978543.1:114042-137876 GCF_000311785.1 Brevibacillus massiliensis | reverse complement strand
GATTCGCTTTATGTAAAAAATTTGTAAATGTTAGGAGTGCGATTGTTGTACACTGTTCCTCTCAAAAAGGCAGGCCAGTCAGCGATCCAGCTCGTCGGTTCAAAGGCGTGGCACCTCGGCCGGTTGATTCAAGCGGACATCCGCATCCCCGATGGATTCGTCGTCACTTCCCAAGCACTGGAACGATTTAGGCACGGGAATGATTTGGCCCGTATCACCGGGGAGGATGAGATCGGCCGGGAGATACTGCGAGCGTCCATGCCGGCCGATGTGGCAGCTGAGATTGCCGCCGCCTATCAGTTCCTGCAAACGTCTGCAAAGCAGCCGCCCTGCCCCGTTGCCGTCCGCTCCTCCTCATCCGCAGAAGACCTGCCGGAGTCATCCTTTGCCGGACAGTACGACACCATCCTGAACGTCCGAAGCGCGGCTCAGCTGGAAGAGAGCATCAAGCGCTGCTGGGCCTCGATGTACTCTCCCCAAGTAAAGCAGTACGTCCGGCAAAAAGAATCTTTACCGAGGTTCCCGCCATGGCAGTGCTCGTCCAGCAAATGATTCCGGCCGACGTGTCCGGCGTCATCTTCAGCATGAATCCGTTGAATCGCGACCGGGACCAGATCGTCATCAACGCGAGTTGCGGTTTGGGGGAAGCGGTGGTCTCCGGTTTGGTGACGCCAGACACGTTTTTCGCAGACAAACACCATTCGCATCTGCGCAAAGAAATGGGAGTAAAAGAGATGAAAATCGTGTCCCGCAGCCAGGGGACAGAGGAGGTCGAGACGAGCGTCGCCGAGCAGAGCCGCTATTGTCTCCTTGATGCAGACATCCTCGCTTTGACTGAACTGGCCAAAAAGATTGAAGCGTTCTATCAATACCCGGTTGATATTGAATTCGCCGTGAAAGACCAGCTGATCTACATTCTGCAGGCAAGGCCGATCACAACCTGAGGAGGTGCCGATATGATTCGCCGGACAGGATTTCAGCAGGAGATTTTTTTGAGCGAGGAGGATAAGCGGCAGGGCTTTTGGGTACAAGATGACGTCCATTTAGGGCATGCCGCCAGCCCGTTGTTTGCCTCCTTTCAAATTCCCGCGATGACGGAAGGGACCAAACGAGCGTCCGAGAATTTGAAATCCCCGGTCAGCCAATTTCATGTAAAGCTGTCGGATGGCCGGATTTATCAGCACACGATTCCCTATTCGGGAAAGCTGGAACAGCGTTTGCAGGAACACCGTGCCAGGGTCGAACCGCTTTTCCCCGTTTTGAAAAAAAGATTGTTCGACTGTGTGGAAGAAGTGCTTCTCCCTTTTTATCGCCGTTTGGACTTCTATCGGAGCCAGCCGCTAACCCTGGCGGGGGCGGGACAAATCGTGACGGAGCTGCACGAGTTTTACATACGAGCCTGGCAGTTCCACTTTGAACTGGTGATGCCCAGGTCTTCCCTGACGATGGCGTTGGAGCGGGCGTATACGGAGGCAACCGGCGATCCCGACCCTACGGCAGTCTACGGCTACCTGTCCGGAGTGATGAACAAGACTTTGGAAACCGACAGAGAACTGTGGAATCTGGCGAGACAGGTGAAAAATTTAAGCTGGCTTGCGGCGCTGTTTGCCAATGTGGCGGCAGAGGAGGTCGAGCAGCGGCTGTCCGGGCATCAGGATGGAAGAGAATTGCTTTTCAAATGGAGGCCTTTCTCCGGGAATACGGATACCGGACAGCCAATTCCCATGAATTTGCGGATGAGACATGGATCGAAAATCCGGTGCATGTACTGTCTGTCATTTCCAGGTACGCCGAGAAAGACTACGATTTTTCCGGTGAGTTTGCCCGGATCGTCAGCGAGCGGGAAAGGAAGCTGGCCCGGCTGCTGTCTGCCCTGCCTGATGGGGAAGCCAAAGCCAGCTTTCTGCGATTGCATGGGTGGGCGCTGGATTGCGCCGGTTTGGATGAAAATCACCACTTTTACATTGACGCGATGCTTCCGGCCAAATCGCGCTTGCTCCTGCTGCGTGTCGGCGAATTGTTGGTCGAATCCGGGGCTGTAGGCTATAAAGAAGACATTTTCTACCTGTTCGCAGATGAACTTTTGGATGTGCTGGAGCATCCCAAGGACGTCACGGACCTGGTGGAACGGCGCATGCGGGAGCATCAGGAAAACAAGCAAAAACAGGTGCCGGCGTACTACGGGCCCCCTCCCGCTGCCGCGAGAGAGGACCCCCTGCTTGAGCGGATTTTTGGCGGCAAGCTGCCGGAAGTAGACGAGGAAGCGCGGCAATTTACCGGTTATGCCGCTTCACAGGGAGTCTACATGGGCGTGGTGAAAGTGGTTCGCGATCCCGCTGAATTTGCAAAGGTGCAAAAGGGGGACGTCTTGGTCTGCAAAACCACCACGCCGGCTTGGACAGTCCTGTTTTCTGTCGTCGGCGCTGTCGTTACCGACGCGGGTGGGATCTTGTCCCACGGCGGAACGGTGGCGAGAGAATACAGGCTGCCGGCGGTTGTCGGGACCAAAATCGCCACGGCCACGCTGAAAGATGGGATGTCGTTACGGTAAACGGGACGGACGGTGTGGTCAGTTTTGGCAGGAAGTAGGCAGGGGCTGCTGCTGTTTGCCATTTTGACCGGGACGTTCCTGGTTCCGGTCAATTCCACGATGATCGCGGTGGGACTGCCCAGCATCGCCGACTCTCTGCAAAGTGATTTGATCCACGCCTCCTGGGTGGTGACCATCTACTTGATCGTCATGACCACATTTCAGCCGATAGCCGGGAAATTGGGGGATCTGTACGGCAATCGGCAAACATTTTTGCTGGGGCTGCTGCTGTTTCTCATCGCCTCTCTCGGCTGCATCGCGGCGGATGGGCTGCTCGGGCTGAGCGTATTCCGCGCACTGCAGGCGCTGGGCGGGGCGCTGGCGTCGCCGAATGCCAGCGCAATCCTGCGCTTTGCCATCCCGAAAGAGCAGATGGGGAGAACGTTTGGCCTGTTTGGCTTGTCGATGGGCCTGGGGGCTGCGATCGATCCGTTAATCGGCTCGTTTTTAATCAGTGCATGGGGCTGGACATCCATTTTCTGGATAAACATTCCCTTCGCTTCTCTTTCGTTCGTCCTTTCTTTTCTCGTACTGCCCAAAAGGGAATCACGGCCGGCGTCGGCTGTTGATGTGCCCGGATCGATCCTGCTGGCGATTGGCCTGGTGACGCTCATTCTGCTTTCGACACACGCTGAGTACGCCAACGTCTGGACGTCAGGTCTCTTGCTGCTGGTGATTCTCCTGTTTGTGCTGCAGGAGCGGAGGTGCAAGGTGCCGCTGATTCAGTTTGAGTTATTCAGGATACGGATGTTTACCAGTGCGAATTTGTCGATCCTGCTGGCCAACGCGATCATGTACAGCACCATTCTGGTCATGCCCATCCTGCTGCAGCGGGATCTGCACCTGCCGATCGAAACCATTGGCTGGCTGCTGTTCGCCTTTTCCTTGTGCATGTCGCTTTGTTCCTGGGTGGGGGGATATTTGTCCGATCGGATCGGCAGGGATAAGACGGTGCTGTTTTCCTTTTTGATATCGGGTTTGGCGGCTGCGGCTTACCTGGGCATCTATCCCTATCATTCCGTCTCATACCTGTGTCTGGTGTTCATCATTGGCGGGATCGGTTCCGGCATCGGGACAGCCGCGATGCAAACGGCTTCCCTGCAGGCCGTCGCCAAGGAGCTGGCCGGAATCGCTTCCGGTATTTTCTTGACCTTTCGCTACATAGGCGGGATGATCGCCTCCGTCCTGGTCAGCCTGCTGGTCGATTATCGCCTGCTGTTTTACATGCTGATCGGGTTTGCCATCCTCGGCATACCGGTATCGCTCGGGCTGCTGGATCCGACCGGCCGGCAGGTGCGGCGGGAGGGGCAGGACATCGGGGGTTGACAACGATCCAAAGAGGTACCTATAATCGTTATATCCAACGCGAAAACTTTGATGAGTAAAACACTTCGGAATACTTTCAAGCGAAGATAAGGACAAGTAAAAGAGGGCTCTGGCGCCAGAGAGCTGTCCCGCGTGCTGAAAGGACGGTCGCTACTCCCTCTTTGAATATCACCTTAGAGCTTTGTTTTCGAACGGGCAGCGCGCCCCCCAGTAAAAAACAACGGAGAGTCGCCGTTATCAGACTAGAGTCTTGGCCCAAGACTTACCAAGCCTGTTTTTCGCGAGGAAAGCAGGAAAGTTGAGTGGTACCGCGATACTCTCGCCTCAGCAATCATGTCGATTGCCGGGCGGGAGTTTTCTTTTTGGCTCAATTTTGAATCGGAGGAAAACGAGATGAACCACGTAAGGATGGAAGATATCATTTTGGCAAATCACGCCTTAAAAGACGTCGTGAACAAGACACCGCTGCAAAAGAACCAGCGTCTGTCGCACCGTTACAACTGCAACGTATACCTGAAGCGGGAAGACCTGCAAGTCGTCCGGTCGTTCAAGATCAGAGGCGCTTACTACCTGATTCAGAGCCTGTCGGAGGAGGAAAGGCAGAAAGGCGTCGTCTGCGCCAGCGCCGGCAACCACGCCCAGGGAGTAGCCTATTCTTGCCAGCAGTTGGGGATCGAAGGGAAAATCTTTATGCCGACGACGACACCGCGGCAGAAGGTCTCCCAGGTCAAGCTGTTCGGCGGCTCGTTTGTGGAAGTCATCCTCACCGGAGATACGTTTGACGATTCTTACTACGAGGCGATGAAGTACTGCACGGAAGAGAACAAGACGTTTATCCACCCGTTCGACGATCCGAAAGTGATTGCCGGACAGGGAACAGTTGGCCTTGAGATCATGAATGACATCGAGGATACGGTTGATTACGTCTTCGTCAGTGTAGGCGGCGGCGGGCTTGCATCCGGCGTGGGTACTTATGTAAAAGGGATCAATCCCGCGGCGAAAATCATCGGCGTCGAACCGGCCGGAGCTCCTGCCATGCGCCATTCCCTGGAGAAGGATGACACCGTGACCCTCGAGGATATCGAAAAATTCGTCGATGGCGCTGCTGTCAAGCAGGTGGGGCACCTCACCCTGGATATATGCAAAGAGGTGCTGGATGAGGTGGCGCTGGTGCCGGAAGGGAAAGTGTGCACCAGCATTCTCGAACTCTACAACGAACACGCGATCGTCGCTGAACCGGCCGGGGCGCTGCCGCTTGCAGCCCTTGATTTTTACCGCGAGGAGATCGCCGGCAAGAACGTCGTCTGCATCGTCAGCGGGGGAAACAACGACATCGACCGGATGCAGGAGATCAAGGAAAGATCGCTTGTATACGAAGGTTTGAAGCATTACTTCATCATCAGTTTCCCGCAGCGGGCCGGCGCCTTGCGGGAGTTTATCGAACGGGTATTGGGACCGGACGATGACATTACCCGCTTCGAATACACCAAGAAGAACAACAAGGAAAACGGTCCCGCGCTGGTGGGGATCGAGCTGAAAAAGCGGGAGGACTACCAACCGCTGGTCAACCGGATGAAACAGTACAGCGTGAAATATGTGGAGATAACCGAGGATCCTTATTTGTTTAACCTGTTGATCTAAGGAGGGGGCTGCCTGGGGGGCAGCCTGTTCACGTTTTTGGCCCATCACCATTGGAAAATAGAAGAAGATTTTCACAAAGGATGTCGGATATTTACAAAAATATCCAGATCTAGCCGGAGCCGTTGCGAAGATCGTCGATATCACAAATCTGCGGCGCGGTCCGGGGCTTGAGCATGACATTGTCGGCAAGGCCAAGCCGGGCGATTCGTTTCCAATCGTCGGGACGCAAGGAGATTGGCATCAAGTATCCCTCCCGGGCGGCAATACCGCATACGCCGCCAGCTGGGTCGTAAAAACGAATCGCGCGCATTTTGTTCGTCAGCGGAACCGCTGCTCACAGCCAGGCTTTTGCGGATGTCTTTGCCCGAATTTTACGGTTCGATTGAAGGAAGGTCACAATTCATACCTGCAGTCAAAATCCCTTGCCTTGCAAGGGATTTTTCTCATTTGTTTCCTTTTTGGACGGAATCGGCTTCACGCCTGATTTCTTCCGCTTGTTCTTTTGTCAGTTGAAATCGCATGTCCACTCCTCCGTGAGAATACAATAAAACTGATATCCTACATTACTCGTGATGATGGGGTGCTGATATGGAACAGAAATGGCAGGAAACGACGTTTCGCTTACCTACGACATTTCTCAATTTGATCGATTACCTGGCTTCCTCTTCGCGCACCCACGGTGTGCAAATGAACCGGGACGATATTGCCCAAGCCGCCTTTTCCTTCTTTTTTTCCCGCTATCTCGACGATCCACATGTAGCGCCGGCGCTGTACGAGGAGATCAGGAAAGACCTCGATCAGCATTTCAGCCTGGGTTCGATGTATCCTTTGAAGAACAGCATCGCTCATTACATCAAGAACGTGAGAAAAATCAACCTGGCGCAAAAGGAGATCGCCCAACAGCTCGGGATTTCGCCCAGCACGCTTAGTATGATCCTGAAGAACGTAAACCAACCGTCCCTGGATGTTTTTTTGCGGATTTGGATCTGGCTTGGTGTCCCCCCGCTGAAGGAACTGCTTTATCGGGAGATGCCCGAAGAAAAGAAATAGGCTTTCGTGATGCCAAGGCCAAGTGGTTCGGAACGATGAATTTCAAATTCATTCTTATGACATAAAGGACAACCTTTGCCTCATAATCTATTGATAAAAACCGTTTGTTACAAGTGTTACCATCTATCCCCGATTCCAAACACAGCAGGGAACATTTCCACCTCTTTCAGGGAGGAGGTGAAGTCATGGGGTACTTGGAAAAGCTGTTCTGGCTGTTAAAGGTTGTCGTAACCTCGTTTGAACTTGTCCGGATTTTCTGTCCCCGAAAAAAATGGAGAGGAGCCCACTCCCGCCGACCAAAGCGAAAGAAGTAGACTCCCGGGAAAGCGGAGGCCTTGTCCACCTCTGCTTTCTTCTATTTGTATGTTACCCAATTCCCATTTATACATACAAGGGACAGACGCACAATTTGCTCCTGCCGTCATATGATAGGTGGTGTAAACCACACCCTCGATACTGGAAAGGAGCGTTCCCTATGGGTGAAACGGTTCGGCATTATTTTGCCAGCGGAAATACGGCAGCGGGGGTCCATCTTTTGTTTGGCTCCGCTTTTCAAGGGCTTGATCAACTCTATATCCTCAGGGGTTGCCCGGGTACAGGCAAGTCGACAATCATGCAGCAGGTAGCAGACGAGATGCTCAGGAAGGGACGAAGCGTGGAGATGTTTCACTGCCCGTTTGACAGCGATACGCTCGATGGGCTGATCCTGACCGAAGAGAGAATCGGGATCGTTGACGGCAATGCCTGCCGGGATACGCTGGGACCTGAGAGTGCCAAAGCGGTCTTCTATATTGATATGGATCAGGCAGTGGATCAAGCCAAAGTCTCGCGAAACCAGTCCAATTTGGCTGCCCTGCAGGAGGGCTTTGAGGAGAGATGCACAAAAGCGTATGAGACCTTCGCCAAGGCTCTGCGGATTCACGACGAGTGGGAAAAATACTACATCGACAGCATGAATTTTACCAAAGCCAACCAAGTGGCGGAAGAATTGGTCGATTTCTTCTTTGCCAATCGGGTGAAACAGAAGCAGTCGAAGATCAGGCATGTTTTCCTGGGGGCGGCTACTCCCAAAGGGGCGGTCGATTTTGTCGAGAATCTAACCGCAGGCGTGTCCAAACGAATTTTTGTAAAAGGCCGCCCCGGATCGGGAAAGTCAACGATGCTGAAAAAATTAGTCTCCGTTGCGGAAGAAAGAGGCTTTGATGCGGAAGTGTTTCACTGCGGTTTTGATCCGGGCAGTCTGGATATGGTGATCTTTCCGGAAATCAGCGTGGCGATTTTCGATTCCACGGCGCCGCACGAGTACTTCCCCAGCAGGGAAAGTGACGAGATACTGGATATGTACGAACAGGCGATTGCTGCGGGGACGGATGAAAAATACGCAAAGGAAATGGACGGGATCAAAGCACGTTACAGAAGTGCGATGAACGAGGCGATATCATACCTCGCCGAAGCCAAAAAACGGCGCGACCGATTAAAGGGTTTGTATTTCGAGACGATCGACTTCTCTGTGATCGACCGCTTGTCGCAACAGGTGAAACAGGGTGTCGAAAAGGCTGTTCTCAGCAGCGGATAAGCAAGGCGTACCGAAATAGAGGCTGTTGAGGTGCCCCCTTGATGGGGGCATTTTTATGGTTAAACTCAATCATCTCAATCTTACCGTTCCGGACGTTCCTCGACTCGGAAGTTTTTGGAGACCTGTTTTGGGATGACCTGTAAAACCAGCCGCGAAGACAGCTTTGCAGGAATGTTTGATGACGATGGCTTCGTCTTGACTCTAATGAAGGGGAGCGATGTTCAATACCCGAAAAACCTTCCATATTGGATTTCTGGGCTGGACGGTAGCATCACGGCAGAGGACCTGGTCTCTCCCCAATGCGGCGTGGTCATCGTTCTGCATCCAAGAAATGAGGAATGGCTGTCCGGCAAGGAAATGACAGGAGTGTAATTTGAGGGAGTGCGGGATTCGGCAGCCCATCAGCAGGCGATGACCACCGTGCCGTGTGGAAGGTTTGAAGAGATGGCGGTGTCGCCGCTGGCCTCTGGCCACTTGAACCCGCCTGATATCTGTCTGATCTATGCGACACCGGGGCAAATGATTCTGTTTATCAACGGTTTGCAATGGTCCCAATACGAAAAATTCGAGTGGAGTATTGTCGGAGAATCCTCTTGCCCCGACTCATGGGGGCGGGCCCTCGTCACGGGAAAACCCAGCTTGTCGATTCCCTGTTTTGCCGGAAGGCGTTACGGCGGTGTATTGGACGATGAACTGCTGATGGCCTTGTCCCCCGAACATTTGGTCAAGGCATTGGCAGGGTTGGAACAATTGAGCAAAAACGGACTGCGCGATCCAATTCCGCAATACGGCATACAAATGGATGCCAGAAGCGGGCTGGAGGTTGGCTGCGGCAAGAAAAAATAACGAAAGGAAAGGATGACGGCAAGATTTGAAGAATTATATTTGAAATATTCAGATAATGATATAGGGAGAGCTCTTTTAGCAAGCAGGGGAGGGTGAGGATCGCGGCACGGTTAAAATGCTGTCGCACAGTGCAATGTCGCCGCTGTTTGAAGCGGTCATCGAGGCCGCGGAGGAAGCGATATGAAACGCGATGTGCACGGCGGAAAACGATGACGGGAGCAAACGGCAAGACCGTGACCGTGCTGCCGCTGGACGATTGGGTCGACCTGATGAAACGGTACAAGCGGCTGTAGGGCAGCAGAAGGCGAACAATTTTGCGGGAAAGGAGCGTTTTTCAGATGACGACGACCACGCTGAATCAGGCAGCAGAACAGCTAAGGGAGCAGGTGATCGCTTGGAGGCGCTGCCTGCATGAGTATCCTGAACTGTCTTTTCACGAAGAGAAGACGGCACAATTCGTGTATGACACGCTGGTCTCTTTCGGCAATCTCGAAGTAACCCGTCCCACCAAGACGAGTGTGATGGCTCGTCTGACCGGTTCCCGGCCGGGGAAGGTGCTGGCGATGCGGGCAGATATGGACGCCCTGCCGATAACGGAAGAGAATACGTTTGAGTTTGTCTCGAAACATCCGAGCGTCATGCACGCCTGCGGTCACGACGGACATACTTCGATGCTGCTCGGGACGGCGAAAATCCTCTCCGGGATGAAGGATCAGATCAAGGGGGAAGTCCGCTTTTTGTTCCAGCACGCCGAGGAGCTGTTTCCGGGAGGCGCGGAAGAGATGGTCGCCGCCGGCGTGATGAATGGCGTGGATCTGGTCATCGGCGCCCACCTCTGGGCGTCGATGGAGTACGGCAAGAATCGGCGTTGTGGCCGGGCCGATGATGGCTGCCCCCGACGCTTTTTGGATTGCGGTGACCGGCAAGGGAGGACACGCCGCCCTGCCCCATCAGACGATCGACAGCATCGCGATCGGCGCCCAGGTGGTGACCAATCTGCAGCACATCGTCTCCCGCAACACCGATCCGCTGGATCATCTTGTTCTTTCCGTTACCCAGTTTGCTGGAGGAACGGCACATAACGTCATCCCTGGCTCGGTCGAGATCGCCGGAGCGGTCCGCAGCTTCGATCAATCGCTTCGCGAAACCGTACCCGCGCTGATGGAACGGGTGATCAAAGGCATTACCGAAGCCCACGGGGCAAGTTATGAGTTTCAGTACCAATACGGGTACCGGCCTGTCATCAATGATGCGGAAGTGGCCCGGCTGATGGAAGAGACCGTACTGGAAGTGTTCGGCGAGGAAGCGCTTGACAAGATGCGGCCCAATATGGGCGGCGAGGACTTTTCAGCCTTCCAGCAAAAGGCCCCGGGCTGTTTCTTCTACGTGGGAGCCGGCAATCGGGAGAAGGGGATCGTCCACCCGCATCACCATCCCCGGTTTACAGTTGATGAGGATGTGCTGGAAATCGGCGTGAAAATGTTCCTCAACGCCGCACGAAAGGTCGTTTTTTGACTGTATCAGAAAGGTTAACTTCCGTGAACCAGCATCCTGAACCAACAAGAAAAGCATCTGCTAAAGAAGAAACCAAACCGAATGGAAACGAAAGGAGGAAGTGCGTGTGAAAGCGATTCACGTACTTGCGCTCTTACCGTTTATCGGCATTTTGGGCGGCATCACGTTGGCCAATAAAGTAACTCCTTACGTCCTGGGCATGCCGTTTCTGCTTTTCTGGATGGTCTTGTGGACGGTGTTGACATCGCTGATCATGTTCACCGTCTACAGGCTGGATCCGGCCAATAGGGAAGGTGATCGGGAATGAATGCCGCTTTGACGATCATTTTCGCCTTCCTGGCGTTGTCGCTCGTTCTTGGCATCTTGGCGCGAAAAGGGAAAGACATGAACCTGGAGCAGTGGACCGTCGGCGGTCGGGGATTTGGAACCCTGTTTGTTTTTCTGTTGATGGCCGGGGAAATTTACACGACGTTTACCTTCCTTGGCGGCAGCGGATGGGCGTATGGCAAAGGCGGCCCTACTTTTTACATCATCGCCTACGGGTCGCTGGCCTACGTCCTGTCGTACTGGCTGCTCCCGGCGGTTTGGAAATACGCCAAAGAGCATAAATTGGTGTCGCAGTCCGACTTTTTCGTCAGCAAGTACAAGAGCCCGTACCTGGGCGTTCTCGTTTCGCTTGTCGGGGTGGCGGCGCTGATCCCGTATCTCGTGCTGCAGCTGAAAGGACTGGGCATCATCGTGTCGGAAGCGTCTTACGGCACGATCTCCCCGACGGCTGCCATCTGGATCGGCCTGATTGCCGTCGTCGCCTACGTGATGGTCTCGGGGATTCACGGTTCCGCCTGGACAGCGGTGGTAAAGGACCTGATGATCTTGTTTGTCGTGCTTTTTTTGGGAATCTATCTGCCATTTCACTACTACGGCGGCTATCAACCGATGTTTGCGGCGATCGAAGCGGCCAATCCGGGATTCCTGGCCCTGCCGGACAAAGGACTCAGCCCCTCGTGGTTTGTCTCTACGGTCTTGTTGACGGCATTGGGTTTTTACATGTGGCCGCATACATTCGGTTCTGTCTATTCCGCGAAGAGAGCCAGCGTTTTTCGGAAAAACGCGATTGCCATGCCGCTGTACGGACTGGTGCTGCTGTTTGTGTTCTTTGTCGGATTTTCCGCTATCCTGCAAGTTCCCGGGCTGCAGGGGGCGGACGGGGATCTCTCCCTGCTGCGGCTTTCCATCCAGACGTTTGATCCGTGGTTTGTCGGCGTGATCGGGGCGGCGGGGTTGCTGACGGCGATCGTACCCGGCTCGATGATTTTAATGTCGTCCGCGACGCTGTTGGCCAAGAACATCTACCAAGTGTTCGCCAAATCCGCTACCGAAGCGCAAATCTCCCGTCTGGCCAAGATCCTGGTTCCGGTCGTCGGATTGGTCGCGCTCTATTTTACCTTTAAAGGCGGCAGCACGATTGTGACGCTGCTGTTAATGGGCTACAGTCTGGTCACACAGCTGTTCCCGTCGCTGGTCCTCAGCCTGTGGAAGCGCAATTTTGTGACGAAGCAGGGCTCTGCAGCCGGGATTTTCGCCGGCGTCGCTACCGTGACCTATATTACGATCCAGAATACGACGGTAGGCACGCTGTTTCCGTCCTTGCCCCAGGCGATTCAGGATTTGAACGTAGGGGTGATTGCCTTGATCGTCAACGTAGTGGTGATGGCCGCCGTTAGTATCGCAACCAAAGGGAGCGCCAAACGGAATTGGTCAGACAGCCGCGCGGCGTGAGATTGCGCGGCATCAGGGGTGAACGTTTCCGGGTGAAGTCCTTCCCGGAAGCGTTTTTCTTTTGGCGTTTTGCGGGCAAAGCGGCTGCAGGTCTCGTCTGCTATAATAAGGAAGACAACCCAAGCGGAAAAAGGAGCAGCCGTATGGAGAAAAAGGTAAGCCTATTGATCGCCGACCGCGACTTGAATGAACGCACGGGAATTGGCTGGCTCGTCGCTTCGTATTCCATCCCGTTCCATCAGGTCAAGCTGGCTGGTTCCATCTCCGAGGTGTTTCACCTGATCGAAGCGGAACACCCTGATGTCGTGTGCATCGAGTTGGACATGATTCCCAAAGAGTCCTGGGAGCGTTTTACCCTGCTGACCAGAAGGTACGGTCCGACAGTGATCGTGATGACGACCGAGGCCACATTTGAGCGGGCGATGCAGGGGATCGGGCTGTATGCCGCCGACTTGTGGCTCAAGCCGCAGTCTCCTGACAACATCAGGCGCGTGCTGACCCAATGCTGCCGGGTGGCTTCGCGGGGAGAGCAAAGAGTTGTCCGCCAGTCTTCAGCCGGAGGTTTCCTATGAGGCGCTGTTTCTCCGGCAGGCGTCGCCGGCAGACGATTGCCGCTTGATGCTGCTGCAGCCGGAAAACCCACAGGACATACCGGGCTTGCACGCTTTTTTAAGGGATTACCCGTTCCGCCATCCCCCGTTTTACCTGCCCTTGAGCGATTTTATTGTCTGTCTTTTTTCATCCGATCCGCAAGATGAACCGCTTCAACTCAAACAGCTGGGCAACCGGCTGCTGATGGACTGGGAGCGGGAGTCTTCCCAACCGCTGTCCATCGTCCTGTTCGAGGCTCGCAGCACGCATATGACGTTGAACGAAAAGTACCTGCTGGCCAAACAAGCGCTGGACATTCGCTTTTTTAAAGGCAGCAGGCAGGTCTCGGTGGTGGATGGCCCGGTCGATTGGGTGATCATCGATCCGTTTTTGACCCCGGCAGAACAGCGGGCCTGGATCGATATGCTGCATGACGGCGACAGGGAGCAGATCAAGGAGTGGATGTACCGGCAGTATTTTGCATCAGGAAGCGCCTTATCCGGAGCCTGGACTCTTGCGGACCCGGCTGACCAGCATCCTGGCCCAGGTGCGCCGCTTCATGAAATCGCACCGCCTCGACGAAGGGGCATTGGAAAACCAGTACAACCGCGTGTTCGAAACGATTTTGTACAACCCGATCCTCTACCGGATCGTTCAGGAGTTTTTGCTGTTCATCTACGACCTGCTTGATCAGGCCAAAAACAACCGGGAGAGCTACCGGGTGGACGCTGTCGAGCAGGCGATCCGCTACATGGAAGAAAACTTCCACAATTCAGAGCTGAAGCTGGAGGATGTCGCCGGTTTTGTCGGCCGCAGTCCGGCCTACCTCAGTTCGCTTTTGACAAAAAAACAGGGAATTTCCTTCCGGCAGCTGCTGACATCCATCCGCGTCAAGCAAGCACAGCGGCTGCTGCGGGAAACGACCCTATCGGTACAGGAGATTGCCGACAAAGCCGGATTTCACAGTGCCAATTACTTCAATAAAATCTTTAAAGAAAAGACAGGGACAACCCCGCGGCGTTACCGCAATCTAAAAAAATGAGGAAAATCGAAAGAAATGATACTTTTTGCTTGAAAGCGTTTTTATAAAGGTTGTCTTTGTGAAAATAATGTGAAAAATTCAAAAGCCAATCGTCTATTCTCTCCTTTGTTCCTTTTCTATACTGAAAAGCAGAACAGAATTTTTTTCTTTTAAGAGGTGAAGGAGCAGTGGTCAAGCAGAGAGACAAGCGAGTGATCGAAAATTACACCGGTTCAGAATTGCATGCAAAGGGCTGGATCCAAGAAGCAGCACTGCGCATGCTGTACAACAATTTGAACCCAGATGTGGCCGAGCGTCCGGAAGATTTGGTCGTTTACGGCGGGATTGGCAAGGCCGCCCGCAATTGGGAGTGTTTCGACGCGATTGTGGATACGCTGCTGAAGCTGGAAAACGACGAAACCTTGCTGATTCAATCGGGCAAACCGGTTGCCGTGTTCAAAACGCATGCGGACCGCCAAGAGTTCTGATGGCCAATTCCAATCTCGTTCCGGCGTGGGCGAATTGGGACCATTTTCACGAATTGGATAAAAAAGGACTGATGATGTACGGCCAGATGACCGCGGTAAGCTGGATTTACATCGGCTCCCAAGGGATCGTCCAAGGTACCTATGAGACATTTGCCGAATGTGCCCGCCAGCATTTTGGCGGCACGCTTGCCGGAACGATCACCGTGACGGCAGGGCTGGGCGGAATGGGCGGCGCTCAACCGCTGGCTGTCTCGCTAAACGGCGGGGTCAGCATCAATATTGAGGCGGACCCGAGCCGGATTCAGCGGCGCCTGGATACCAAATACCTGGACGTCATGGTGGAGAACCTGGACGAAGCGATCCAACGGGCCGAGAAGGCAAAGCAGGATCGTCAGGCGATTTCCATCGGTCTTCTCGGCAATGCGGACGAGGTGCTGCCTTTGATGCTGGAGCGGGGCTTTATTCCCGATGTCCTGACCGACCAGACATCCGCACATGATCCGCTTAACGGCTATATTCCGTCCGGGATGAGTCTGGAGGAAGCGGCCAGGCTGCGCGAAAGCGATCCGAAAGTTTACGTGGCGAAGGCAAAAGCCAGCATCGCCGCCCACGTGCGGGCCATGCTCGCCATGCAGCAGCGGGGAGCGGTAACGTTCGATTACGGCAACAACATCCGCCAGGTGGCAAAGAACGAAGGCGTAGAAGATGCCTTTGCCTTTCCGGGTTTTGTGCCGGCCTACATCCGTCCGCAATTTTGCGAGGGAAAAGGACCCTTCCGCTGGGCGGCGCTGTCCGGAGACTCGGAGGATATCTACAAGACCGACGAAGTCATCCTGCGCGAGTTCAGCGATAATCAGCACTTGTGCAACTGGATCAGGATGGCTCAGCAGCGAATCAGGTTCCAGGGGCTTCCGGCGAGAATCTGCTGGCTGGGCTACGGAGAGCGGGCCCGGTTTGGCAAGATCATCAACGAGATGGTCGCAAGCGGTGAATTAAAGGCTCCGATCGTCATCGGACGCGACCACCTGGACTCTGGCTCTGTCGCCTCGCCAAACCGGGAGACGGAAGCGATGAAAGACGGAAGTGACGCCGTGGCCGACTGGCCGATCCTCAACGCCCTGATCAACGGGGTAGGCGGGGCGAGCTGGGTGTCTGTCCATCACGGCGGCGGTGTCGGGATGGGCTACTCGCTCCACGCCGGAATGGTGATTGTTGCGGACGGAACAGAGGAAGCGGCGAGACGGCTGGAACGCGTACTGACCACCGACCCGGGAATGGGGGTCGTGCGCCACGCCGATGCCGGCTATGAACTGGCGATCCAAACAGCGAAGGAGAAGGGTATCCACATCCCGATGCTGGGGCGATAACCGGCAGACGGTATAAGTCAGAACGGATGAAGTCGGCAAAGGAGGAGGAAGATGAAAAATCAACCACCGCTATGGATTCGCCATGCCAGCCAATTAGTGACGCTTGCCGGCAGTTCCGCTGCTCCGCTCAGGGGAGAGGCGATGGAACAACTGCAGGTGATCGAAGACGGCAGCGTCTGGCTGGAACACGGCGTGATTCAACTGGCCGGAACAGATGAGGAAGTAGCCGAGGCATACCGGGATCGCCTGGACGAGGCCCAGGCGATCGACGCTTCCGGCAAGCTGGTTACTCCGGGATTGGTCGATCCGCACACACACCACGTCTACGCCGGCAGCCGCGAACACGAGTTCAACCTGCGGCTGCAAGGGGCCACGTACATGGAGATCATGAACAGCGGCGGAGGGATCCACGCAACCACCTCCGCCACCAGAGCGGCAGACCGCGATACCTTGTTTGCCGAGAGCAGCAGGCGGCTGGACCAGTTTTTGCTGCACGGCGTCACGACAGTAGAAGCAAAAAGCGGTTACGGATTGACGCTGGAAGCTGAGCTGAAACAGCTGGAGGTGGCTGCGCTGCTCAACGAGCGCCATCCCGTCGATGTGGTCAGCACGTTTATGGGCGCACATGCCGTTCCCCGGGAGTACAAGGAGGATCCGGAGCGGTTTGTCGATTGCGTCATCACCGAGATGGTCCCGGAGGTGGCCCGCCGCAAGCTGGCAGAGTTTAACGACGTGTTCTGCGAACGGGGCGTCTTTACCCCCGAGCAGTCAAGACGGATTCTCGAAGCCGGGCTCGAGTGGGGCCTCCTGCCGAAAATCCATGCCGATGAGATTGAGCCATACGGCGGCTCGGAGCTGGCCGCTTCCCTTGGGGCGGTCTCAGCCGACCACCTGCTCAAGGCGTCGGATCAAGGGATCCGGATGATGGCAGAAGCAGGCGTGATCGCTGTTCTGCTGCCGGGAACAGCCTTTTTCCTGTTGGCGGAATCAGCAAACGGCCGCAAAATGATCGATGCCGGCGTTCCCGTCGCCCTGTCGACGGATTGCAACCCTGGTTCATCGCCGACTGTTTCCCTGCCGCTGATCATGAACCTCGGCTGTCTGAGGATGGGGATGACCCCGGCGGAAGTGCTTGCCGCGACGACGATTAACGCCGCCCATGAGATCGGCCGCGGGAAGCAGATCGGCAGTATCGAACCGGGCAAAAAGGCTGACATCACGATCTTTGACGTGCCCAATTACCTGGCGCTGCAGTACCGTTATGGCGTAAATCACGTGCACAGCGTCATCAAGAACGGGGCAGTGGTCGTCCGGGAAGGGCGATTGGCATGACAGGGGGAAATGGAAAGGGGGGTGCCGCCCGAGCGGCCCCGTATGCTTTTGACTCGCATCGAAAAACAAGCAAAGGAGGAAATGGACATGGAAGCGCCACAGCTGCACGCGGATGTACAAAAGCCGCCCATCTATTCTGCGGTAAATACGCTGAAGTTTGTCTGCCTTAGTCTGATCGGAATTTTTATGTTCTTTATCCCTATCAGCATCAACGGGAAGTCTTCGATTCCGCTTGACCACATCGTCACCTGGATCAGGGAGGCTTTGCCTGCTGTCGTTCCGCTGTACATTCTCTTGGTCGTTTTGATTGGAGCCATTTATCCTTTTGTTACGAAAACTTGGAAGAAGGATGCCGTCAGCATGGTCTTCTCCATCTTCAAAGTGTTGGGCGTGATCGTCGCCATTATGATCTATACCAAAACCGGGCCGGCATGGCTTTTGTCCGAGAATATGGGTCCTTATCTGTTTGACAAGCTGGCCGTCCCGGTTGGACTCTTGGTCCCGATCGGCTCCGTGTTTTTGGCGATGCTTGTCGGGTACGGGCTGCTGGAATTCGTCGGCGTACTGGTGCGG
Source organism: Brevibacillus massiliensis (assembly GCF_000311785.1). Taxonomy (GTDB): domain Bacteria; phylum Bacillota; class Bacilli; order Brevibacillales; family Brevibacillaceae; genus Brevibacillus_C; species Brevibacillus_C massiliensis. The sequence goes on along the minus strand of NZ_HE978543.1, from coordinate 120,181 downwards.
CCGGTGATGCGTCCGATCTGGAAGACGCCGGGGCGCTCGGCGGTCGATGCGGTCGCCTCTTTTGTCGGCAGCTATTCGATCGGCCTCTTGATTACCAACCGGGTATTCAAGGAAGGCAAGTATACGGTAAAAGAGGCGGCGATTATCGCGACCGGTTTTTCTACCGTTTCCGCCACCTTTATGATCGTCATCGCCAAAACCCTGGAGTTGATGGACAGGTGGAACTTGTATTTTTGGGTGACGCTCGTCGTGACTTTTCTTGTCACGGCGATCACGGTGCGAATCTGGCCGCTCGCCAAAATGAGTGATGAGTACTATACGGGAAAAGGCGACCCGGAAGAGATCATCCGGGAAAAATACCTGCAAAACGCCTGGAGGCAGGCGATGGAGGTTTCCGCCAGCGCGATTCCGTTCGGCAAAAACGTCTGGGACAATTTGCGGGACGGCTTTCTGATGGCGATGAGCATCCTGCCCACGATTTTGTCTGTCGGACTGCTGGGGATGGTATTATCTGAATATACACCGTTTTTTGATATCATCGGCTATATCTTTTATCCCTTTACCTGGCTGCTGCAGCTTCCCGACCCGCTCCCCGCGGCCAAAGCTTCAGCCGTAGAGATCGCGGAGATGTTCCTGCCCGCGCTGCTCGTAACCAAGACGGCACTCGTCACCAAATTCGTGATCGCCGTCGTCTCCGTCTCGTCGATCCTGTTCTTCTCGGCCTCGATTCCGTGCATTCTCTCCACGGAAATCCCGATCGGCATCCCGCGGCTGCTGGTGATCTGGCTGGAGCGAACGATTCTGACACTGATCTTGACGACGCCGCTGGCCTTTTGGCTGTTGTAGCAGAGGAACACCCATCCCGTTTCACGACCGACGTGGGGCGGGGATGAGTGTTTCCGTTTAAAAGCCCTCCAGTACAAGCTTGCCGATCATCCTGCCAAACTCCACCTTGGCGTGTGCCTGTCTCAGCCGTTCGGCGCAAATCGGCGACAAGACCTCTGTCATCGTGGATTGCAGGATTCCTTCATCGAACAAATGGCTCGCTTGCTCCAGCAGCTCATGTTGTTTGATCAGGTCGTCTGTCTGGTACATCGAACGGGTAAACATGCGCTCCCAGGCAAAAGTGACGCTCTTGTTCATAAACACATTGAGATCGGGAATTTGCTTCGCCCTGACGATGGAGCAGATTTTCCCCTGCGGCAGTATGCTGTCCGCCATGTTGTTCCAATGGCCGCTCGTATCGTTCAAGCAGAAGATGTAGTGCACCCCGGGAAAACCGGCCGCTTGCAGCTGGGGCAGCAGTTCTTGCCGGTGGTCGATTACCGTATCGGCCCCAAGCTTGCGACACCAGTCGATCGATTCCCTGCGGGAAGCAGTCGCGATGACAGTCAGCCCCGCCCATTTTGCCAGTTGGATCGTGATCGAGCCTACGCCGCCGGCCCCGCCGATGATCAGAATGCTCTTGCCGGCATCTTTCTCTTTCACAATCCCCAGACGGTCAAACAAGCCTTCCCAAGCGGTAATCGTGGTCAGCGGCATCGCAGCCGCCTCGGCAAAGGAGAAGTGGGCCGGCTTTTTCCCGACGATCCGCTCATCGACCAACTGATACTCGCTGTTGGAGCCCTGGCGGGTGATATCTCCCGCGTAATAGACGGCGTCTCCCGGCCGGAACAGGCGGCAGTCCTCTCCGACCGCTTCCACGATCCCGCTGGCGTCCCATCCAAGGATCCTCGGGGTTTCTTCCGTGCGGTCTTTTGGCGAGCGTTCCTTGGTGTCTACCGGGTTGACCGAGACGGCCTGCACCTTGATGAGCAGGTCTCGGCCTGTCGGGGCCGGTTTTTCCACTTCGAGGTCGAGTAGGCTTTCCTCATGGTCAACGGGCAAATAACGAAATAATCCGACTGCTTTCATCGGGCGATCCTCCTTACCTGTTTTCATTTGGTTTTTCTTCTATTATACTATTTTAAAATGGTAGAAATCGGATGAATTGTTTGATCTAAGGAGAGTGACCATGCCGTCTGTCATCTATGCATACGTCTTCCTCTTCCTCTATGTTCTTCCGGGAAAGTGCCTCCTCTTTACGTTTGCTGATCCGTTTTATTACGGATACAGCACAAGGTATTACATCAGCTGGACAATCTTCTACGGCAGTTTGATCCTTTTTGTATTGATTTGTTTCCGAAAGAAAGCTGCGAACATCGTGAAAAAAGATACGGATAGAGAGGATAAGGTAAATGACTTGTTAGATGTTGTCATTATACTTGTCTATATTCTGCTGCTTAGCTTGCTTGTGGACTTGTTGCCGGATAATATGATGGGGAGGTTGCTTATCCGGAATGATCTCGGTTGAGCGAATGGATGTTTCACATGCTGATATAATCTCCTCGGTAGCTTAGCAGGGACTCAAGCTCAATGACGCGTTCCTTGCATTCAACAATGATGATCCCTTCAAAAGAATTCTCCCCAAACGAGATACTCAGACATTACCGCCATTTTTACAAATTCTATCATGCTCACCGAGAGGACTCCCCTTCAAGCACCACAGAAGCTAATGGGAAGGTGAATCGGTGAAATCTTAGGCATACTTTTGAACTTTGAACTTCGCCAAGCTTTTCATGCAGTCAAGCGAAAAAAACTACTACTTTCAAACAAAATTTGTTAAAATAAAGGGAACGTACGTTTGTGAAGGGGGTGAAATCATGTCAGATCACCATTACAAAACGTTTCAAATCTGCATCAAGAAAGGGCATCGCTTATTTCCTTATTGTAAACAGATGTGCCAAAACGCCAAGCATTTATATAACACCACCAATTTTTATATCCGTCAAGTCTACACCGCGCTCCGAAACCAAAAACCCCAGCAACCCCTGCAACAAGAAGTACTGAAAACGATGCTTCAATATATCGAAGCGATGAATGAACGGCAACGCCAAACTTATCGGTCGAAAGTCGCAAAGGAACAGCAAAAACCTGTGGAACAGCGTCAAGAGAAGAGATTCGATGCAACGAATTCGTCCTGCCGTCTGAAGAAAATCCCTATATCGATTATCATTTTTTGGACAGTTTATTCAAAATCATGGAACAAGAGGATTATCGGTCCCTTCCGATACAAAGCAGCCAATGGGTGATGAAGGGTGTATTTCAAAATTGGAAAAGAGGGGAAGTTTCTCAAATTCCCGAAAACCATACAGCGGCTAAACATTGGTAAACTGGGGCACACCGGAGGGAGGTTAAGACAGGTAAGAGTTATTCCAAAGTATGGGCAATACGTCGTCGAATTGGTCTTTGCCTGTCCGCTTGCAACCAAGATGACGGAAAAAGGCAAGTACATGGCGATTGATCTCGGCATTGATAATCTTGCAACCATTGTCACTACAACGGGTTCGCGTCCGGTATTGGTGAAGGGCAAGCATATCAAGTCGATCAATCAGTATTACAACAAGAGGAAAGCTCATTTTCTGGGCATCCTTCGTCAAGGGAAGAAACCGAAAGAAGGACAGCATACCTCCAGGCGATTAGAGCGATTGCATCAAATTCGACATCGAAAAATCAAAGACCTTTTTCACAAGGCGAGCTGAATCATGTTGCGCCGATCTTTTGGTTTCATACGCTATTGACTGTTGCAAGGCTTTCTATAACGAGCAGTCCACCAGACTGCAAACCGGTAAAGTCGACTGTTCAAAGTTTTTTTGGGATGGAAGAGAATACTAATGATCAGTTGAAGAAGTGTTGAATATCGTCTCAGAAAAGATGGCTCGGAAGCAAATATCTGTTGGGGGGAAGGTAGGAAGTCGCAGATGCTTTCTTACTGAACATAGGAGGGGTAGATTTGTTGCCGATAAAAATTGTAATCGCAGACGATGAGCCCGGAATCTTGCTATTGCTTCGCTCCATTCTCAGTGAGCTTCCAGATGCGCTGATTGTAGGGACAGCCGAAAATGCCAATGACGCCTTAAGGCTTGTCAGAGAAAAAGGACCGGAGCTGACTTTTTTAGACATAGAATTGCCCGATAGGAAAGGGCTGGAGTTGGCTGAGAACCTGCGAAAAATAAAGCCGGATATGTTTATCGTTTTTATCACCGCTCACCGGAAATATTCCCTCGAGGCTTTTCATCTATATGCTTGTGACTATATTCTAAAGCCTATTGACCCCGATCGGGTAAAACAGACGTTTCGGTATGTTCAGCAAATCCTAAAACTACCCGCGAAGCATCAACCAGCCTCCCATTTGCAGACCCCCAGAATCTCAATAAACCTCGGCCATGAACGGATTTTTGTAAAACTCAGTGAGATCTTTTACATCGAGAAAACGGGGCGCCATACCTTTATTTCCTGCGTTAATGGAAAATTCAAAACACGGCAAACCCTGCAGGAGCTGGAACAAAACTTGGGAACAGGTTTTTTTCGCTCACACAAATCCTATATCATCAATACGGAACAGGTGGAACGGATCGTCCATTATCCTAATTCTTCTTACTATGAGGTCAGATTTAAAAATTATAATGGCAAAGCTCTGCTCAGCCGTGACCGCGTACATGAACTGATGGCCTATGCACAGTACAATGTCTAAAGGAGAAAATTGAAGATGGATTTTATGCCATTGATACCATTTTTAGGTGTGTCGGTACCAGAAAGCGTTGTTTTGTATTACTCGGCACTTACCCTGGCGGGAAAAAAAGGATCACCGCTATCTATTCTGGCTCTTTCCCTGTTAACTTCGCTTTTTTCTTATTTTGTCCGCTCGGTGTCAATGGTTTTTGGTATCCATAGCTTTTTGCAGGTAATCGGGATGGTCATGATACTGAACCTTTTGTTTCAATTATCCTGGTTTACAGCTGCAACTGTCATGATCCTTGCCAGTGTGGTACTGGGATTGGCAGAGGGTGTTTTTGTTCCTTTGCTTGCCAGGCTTTTTTCTGTGAATCTTGAGGAAATTATTTTCAACCCTGTGTTGAGGATCCTGTTTTCTCTGCCACACCTGCTCTTCCTGTTATTATTAACCTTTCTTGTTCGCAAACAAAAATGGCGGCTGCCCTTATTGGAACGGCTGACGGAAGGAAACAACGGGGAGATAAAAAGGGGAAAAAGGCAAACGCTTAGCCAAATGAGCCTTTTTGCCCTGTATCTGGTACAAGCATTAATGCTGGCATTGCTGAACATCAGTTTTTACGTCTATTATTCAGGGGTTTATCCCAGCTTTACCCTTGCCACTTTAGTAGAAATGAGCAGCATTGTGCTGATGGTTTCGGCTCTTGCAACCATTCTTGTGGCCGGTTACCTCTTGAAAGTTACGGAACGGGAAGCCAGATTACAAACAGAATTGCGTCATTTTCGGGAGAAGCATAAGCTGAGTTTGCAATTGCAGGTTGAACGACACGATTTCTATAATCACCATACAGCGATGTATGGATATTTAAAAGTAGGTCAATATGACCTGGCAGCAGCCTATATGGAAAACTTGTACCAAACCGTTCGGCACATAGACAGTCTCTTGAAAATGGATCCTCCGGAATTAGCTGCCATTCTAAACGTAAAACAGGAGGAAGCAAAGGCCAGCGGGATCGCATTTCATTGGCGGGTCAATACGGAAGGCAGCACCCTTCCGCTCTCGCCGGAGGATCTCATCCACTTGGTCGGCAACTTGTTGGACAGCGCCTTGGATGCGGCAAAAGCTGACAGCTCTCCAAGAGTAGACTTGACTCTTAGTAGCAATAAGCTTGGCTTGGCGCTGAACGTATCGAATAATGGTCATCGCATCTCTCAAGACGACTGGCAGAATATCTCCACTGCGGGGTATACGACCAAAGATCCAGACCGGCATAGCGGACTGGGGCTATACATCATCGGGCAAATCATAGACCGTTATCACGGCTGTATGGAATTGAAAGAACCCGAAAATTATCAGGGTGTGGAATTTAAAATCTATATTCCGTGGGAGAATTCGGCATATGGCAGCGAAAGAGAAGGAGTTTCCTTGACAAGCCGAAGATCGTGAGCCTTTTGCAAAATGAAGAGCAACAGGCTTCATCCATAAAACCGGCGATATGAACACAGATGTTTACGGTTCATGCCGTGATTGGTACAGGTTGAGCATGAAATATAGGAAGCGGAAAAAAATACTGATAATATACGGAAT
>NZ_HE978543.1:83055-112747 GCF_000311785.1 Brevibacillus massiliensis | reverse complement strand
GATACGGAATAGGAACGAATATAACAAGGATTGGAAGAGGGGAAAGCCGTCTCAAGGAAGATTTTCCCTGCAAACCAGCACCATCTGCAAGCACTTTATGAAGCTGTGTCCTGCTTGGATAACCGGAGGTGAAAAGATGTTCGAAATCTCCCTTCATAAAATGGGACAAGCAGTTGGATCATATGTGGCAAAAAAGGCTTCCAGACTCGAACAGGCTGAATTGTTATCCTATGGCGCCGAGATTTTGCTTGGAAGTTTCGTGAAATTAAGTCTGCTGTTTTCCGTGGCGGCTTTCCTACATATTACATCTGAGGTGACAGTCCTGCTGTTCGTCACCGGCCTGGTCCGTATCTTATCCGGCGGAGCACATTGTTCCGCATATTATCGGTGCCTGATTACCAGTATCGTCACACTTACTGCCTTGGGTTCCGCACTGAAGCTGATGCAGCCGTTTCTCAGTGTATTGCCGGCGATCGTTTTATACGGCACGGTATTGCTTTCCCTGTATTTGTATTGGCGCTATGCACCGCAAGCTCCCCCGAATAAGCCTTTTGAGAACGAGACAAGCGAGTTGGCCTTTCGCCGCTGCACCTTACTTGCAGTCGCTGCTCTCTCACTTGTCGCCATCATTGTTGGTACCAATAGCTTCATGGGCTGGACGACGGCAGCTGCCCTTCTCTGGCAGGCGTTTACTCTGACACCAGTGGGCCACAAATTCATCGGCTCATGGGATATTTTGCTCACTCTCCAATCGAAAGGAGGCGAGGTAAAATGCTAAAGTTTATCACCAAGCCAGTGTTCCAAACAACGGCAAAGGTATTAGCTGTGGTTGCTATGATGAACATTGGAACAACCAGCATGTTTATGATGTACCAACCGGAACCGCCTAAGAAGTCTTCTTAGTGCTTTAGCTCTCAAGTAACAAGACCTGTGTCCTCAAGCCGTAAGCTGATGCCCGTCTACGGGCGTCAGCTTATTTGGTTGCGCCAAGTGGGATAAAATCTGGAGGAAGCCGGAGATTAAAAGCGATCAGCAGTTGCAAGCCTGCTTGCAGGATCATCGGCTTGGAGAACAACTCGGCTCTCAGGAAAAAGCAGGTATCCCCCCATCCAAAGAGAAATATCTATAAATAGGAAAGATAGGAACAGGGGGTGCAATCCGATGATGTCAAACATCCATCAGATACTCATGCCGCAGCATATTATGTACGGGCAACATTCTTTTCTAGAGGTTGGCAGACAGGCAGGGGCGCTCGGCAGCAAGGCGATGGTCATCAGTGACCCTGTCATGGAACAAATCGGTAATGTAGAACGGTGCGGGCATTATTTGGAGCAAGCGGGCATTCCGCATGCGATCTACACCGGAGTGGATACGGAGCCGACGGATCTTCACGTGCAGGAGGCGCTGGAGATCTGCCGGGGCGAAAAGTGCGATCTGATCGTCGCCCTGGGCGGCGGCAGCGCCATCGACGCGGCCAAGGCGGTCGCTGTGCTGATGAACAATGGCGGGCACATCCGCGAATATGTCGGAAATAAAAAAAGATTCCAGCAAAGGCCGCTGCCGCTGATCGCTATACCGACAACGGCGGGCACCGGATCGGAGATGACCAAAGTGACGGTGATCATCGACACGGCAAACGAGGTCAAGCTGATGTTGTCCCAGCCCGAACTGCTTCCGGCAGCGGCGATTGTCGATCCGCTGCTCACGGTATCCTGTCCGCCGTCCGTAACGGCGGCTACCGGCGTTGACGCGCTCTGCCACGCGGTGGAAGCGTACATCTCCCGGCGCGCCCAGCCGGTGACCGACATGATGGCGTTTCGGGCGATTGAACTGATCGCCGGAAACTTGCTGCAAGCGTATCGGCAGGGGGATGATGTCGAGGCGCGTAGCAACATGGCGCTGGCCGCGATGCTGGCGGGAGCCGCCTTTTCCAACGCCTCTGTCACGCTTGTGCACGGGATGTCAAGGCCGATCGGCGCCTTGTTCCACGTGCCGCACGGGGTCTCCAATGCGATGCTGCTGCCCCCCGTGCTGGAATTTACCAGAGAGAGCGCAGCGGAGCGGCTGGCCGCGATCGGCAGGCATATCCTTCCCGGCGGGGCGAGGCTGTCCGACAGCGAACTGGCTGACAGCCTGCTCGTACAGATCAAACGGCTGTGCCGCGATCTGAATATTCCCAATATGCGGGCCTGGGGCATTGACGAGACGGCCTTCCAGCGATCACTCGCCAAAATGGCCCAGGATGCGCTGGACAGCGGCAGTCCGGGCAACAATCCCAGAGTGCCGACTCATGAGGAAATCGTCGAGCTGTACCAAGTCTGCTATGCCTATGACTTTTCTTGAGGGGTACGCAGCCGGCCAACTGCCGAGACCTATCGTCAATGACGCTATCTTTTAACAGGGGGATGGGAGAATGGCGCAGCATTACCTGCAAGAAGAGCATCACATGTTCCGTTCGGCCTTGCAAAAATTTCTGGCGAAGGAAGCAGTACCCTGCTACAGCCAGTGGGAGCAGGAGCGAATGATACCTCGCAGCTTTTGGAGGAAAATGGGCAACGAAGGGTTCCTCTGCCCAACCGTCGAGGAGCAGTACGGCGGAGCCGGGGCCGATTGGGCCTACTCGGTCGTCATCATCCAAGAGTTGGAGCGGGTCGGCTCCAGTCTCATCGGCATCCCGCTGCACAGTGACATCGTCGTCCCCTACCTGGTTGCCTACGGCACGGAAGAACAAAAACAGCGCTGGCTGCCTGGCTGTGTCAGCGGCGATATCATCACAGCGATTGCAATGACGGAGCCGGGCGCGGGTTCGGATTTGGCCGGTATTCGGACGACCGCTGTCAAACAGGGAGATCACTACATCCTCAACGGACAAAAAACCTTTATCACCAACGGCATCCAGGCCGACCTCGTCCTGGTAGCCTGCAAGACCGACCCGCAAGCGGTGCCGCCTCACAAGGGGATCAGCCTGCTGCTGGTCGAGCGGGATGCGCCGGGCTTTTCGCGCGGACGGAAGCTGGATAAGATCGGGCTGCACGCCCAGGACACGGCGGAGCTCATCTTCGAAGACTGCCGCGTACCGGCGGAAAATCTGCTGGGAGCGGAGGGGCAAGGCTTTCGTTACATGATGGAAAAGCTGCAGCAGGAGCGGCTGGTCGTCGCCATTGCCGCCCAGGCGGCCGCAGAGGAAATGCTGCGGATGACGATCGAGTACACCAAGAACCGGCAGACCTTTGGCCAACCAGTGAGCAAGTTTCAGCACAACCAGTTCAAAATCGTTGAGATGGCGACGGAGGTTGAACTGGGGAGGGCGTTCCTCGACCAGTTGATCGCCGATCATCTCGGCGGCGAGGACATCGTCACCAAGGTCTCCATGTCCAAGTGGTGGACGACCGAGATGGCCAAGCGGGTGGCGGCCCAGTGCTTGCAGCTTCACGGCGGATACGGCTACATGGAAGAGTATGAGATCGCCCGGCGCTACCGGGACATTCCCGTTTCCGCAGTCTACGCAGGCAGCAACGAGATCATGAAACTGATCATCGCCAAAAACCTGGGGCTCTGAGGTGAGGGAAGATGGCTGCAGACATAAGCAAATTTGTCGGTCGTGAGTTTGCGCCTTATCGCTTAGTGGTGGAGCGGGGGAAAATTCGCGAATTCGCCTTGGCGATCGGCGATGACAGCCCGCTCTACCGGGATAAGCAGAGCGCTGTCCTGGCCGGATGGAAAGACGTCACGATCCCGCCGACGTTTCCTACCGTCATCGACATGTGGGGCGGACCTGACTTTTTCACCCTGATCGAGACCCTTGAACTTGACTTGCTGCGCGTGCTGCACGGCGAGCAGGAATACGAATACCTGGGAGAAATCTACACGGGAGACGAGATAACGGGAACGGCAAAAGTGACCGGCGCCAAGGCAAAATCGGGGCGGAGCGGGACGATGAAGCTGTTTTCAATCGAAACCGTTTACGTCAACCAGCGCGGCGAGATGGTATGCATAGGGCGCTCGACGGTGATCGAGCACGGCGGAAGCAGGGAGGGGCGGGAGATGAGTCGCAGCCAGCTCCCGCCGGTCCGGAAAGCAGATGCCGGGGAGCTGCCCGTACTGAAAAAACCGGTGATTACTCATACCCAATTGGTCCGCTACGCCGGAGCATCAGGCGATTTCAATCCGATCCATACGGTGGTCCCGGTCGGTGAAGAAGCTGGGCTTGGCGGCGTCATCGCTCACGGGATGCTGATCATGGGATTTGCCGGCCAGGCAGTCTGTGCCTGGTTTCCGCGAAAACAGCTGCGCCGCCTGAAAGCGCGCTTTGCGGATATCACCAGACCGGGAGAACAGATCACCGTCACGGGCAGGGTTGTCAGGCCGCTGTCCACCGCTGGAGAAGACAGACTGTGCTGCGAATTGCGCGCTTGCAACCAGGCGGGCGAAGTCAAGCTGAAAGGCGAGTTTGAAGTGGCGCAAGAGGGAGCGTCTTAAATGAAGATGTTGGCAGGAAAAGCGGCGACTATCACCGGATCGGGCGCAGCGCAGGCAGGACGGCCGGATCGATCTTGTATCTGGTCTCGCCGATGGCAGGCTGCGTCAACGGCTATGTCGTCAAGATAAACGGAGGCTGGTATACCTGATGCTGAACGGAATCCGCGTCGTAGACTTTTCGCGTTATCTGCCGGGCCCGTACGCCGCTTTGCGGCTGGCTGACATGGGGGCGGAAGTGATTCAGGTGGAGCCGCCTCTCGGCGATCCCGCCCGCCTGGTGGGAGACCAGTCGAAAGGGACGGGTTTGATCTACCTGGCAAACAACCGCAACAAAAAAAGCGTCACGATCAATCTGAAGGAAGCAGAAGGAAGACAGCTCGCCTTTCAATTGGCCTGCCGTGCGGACGTCGTCATCGAAAGCTTCCGCCCGAAAGTGGCCGCTGCCCTCGGCGTCGGCTATGAGGAGCTGAGCCGGGAGCGGCCGGAGCTGGTATACTGTTCCTTGACAGGGTACGGCCAGACGGGGCCGCTGTGTGATCTGGCGGGCCACGATCTCAATTTCCAGGCACTTAGCGGCCTGCTTTCCCAACTGAAGGATGGCAAAGGCAGACCTGTCCAGCCGGGCGTCCAATTTGGCGATCTGATCGGGGGGATTGCCGCGTCGGAAGCGATTCTGGCAGCACTGGTCAGGCGAGGGCTGACAGGAAAGGGAACGTACCTGGACATTTCGCTGACGGATGCGCTGATCGGCCTCTTGAACACGCATACGCTGATCCGGGATGTGACCGGCCGCACAGACGGCCTGCCCGAACTGGGAGGGGAGTTGATCTCGTACCGGATCTACGAGGCCAAGGACCAAAAGTTCGTCGGTTTGGCAGCGCTGGAGGAAAAGTTTTGGCAAAATTTTTGCCGGGGAGTGGAACGGGAAGACTGGATTGCTGCACATGTGAGCCGGGCGACCCCGGAAAATCCCGTGTACTTGCAGGTGAAGGAACTGTTTCAAAGCCGGACGCAGGAAGAGTGGTCGCAGTTTTCCCGCGAAGTGGATTGCTGCCTGACTCCCGTGCTGGCAATCGACGAGGTCTTGCAGCATCCTCACGTGCAGGCAAAAGGCTTGGCGGTTGTGCTGGGCACACAGCGATGGGGGGATTTGCTTCAGATGGATACCTCGGCGGGCGGCTATGCTCCGGGGCGGGGTAAGTCCGGCGAGGCTTCCGCACCGCCGCCCGCAGCAGGTGAGCATACCGAGGATGTATTGCAATCTGTCTTGTCCGTCGCCCCGGCACAGATTGCAGACTGGAAAAGGCGCGGCATTATCTGAAACAGCGAATGGAGGGGTACAATGGAGGGTCGATCTGTTTTGCTTGAGCGAAAAGACGGGGTAGCGGTGATCACGTTCAACCGCCCCGACAACCGAAACGCCCTGTCGCGGGCATTGGTAGGCGAGTTCCGCGCTGCCCTGGAGGAGGTGCGGACGGATTCCCGGATTCGCAGCTTGATTGTGACGGGGAGCGGCCCGGCTTTTTGCGCTGGCGGAGACATCAAGGGATTTCCCGGCCAGGGCCCCAGCCAAGGCCGCAGTCCAAGCGGTGTGGAGGCTAGGCGGTATATGCAGCAGGCGCATCGGCTGCTGCTCGATCTCGTCTCCTTGGAAAAGCCCGTCATTGCAGCGGTCAACGGCTATGCAGTAGGGGCCGGTTTTAACCTGGCCCTGGCCTGTGATTTGCTGATCGCTTCGGAACATGCCTCATTTGGACAAGTTTTTGCTAAAATAGGATTGGTACCGGATTACGGCGGCATTTTCTTCCTGCCAAGACTGGTAGGGCTGCAACGGGCCAAGGAACTGATGTTCTCCGGCCGGATGATTACCGCCAGGGAGGCGCAGGAGTACGGGATTGTGCTGGAAGTGACGACAGCAGATGCGCTTTTGCCGAGAGCCGAGCAAGTGGCAGCTTCCCTGGCGAAGGGCCCCAGCGCCGCCATAGGGCTGGCCAAGTCTATCTTGAACCGCAGCAGCGAGATGACGTTGGAACAAGTCCTGCAGGCGGAAGCGATGGCGCAGGGACTAGCCTTCACCACAAAGGATTATCTGGAGGGAGTCCGAGCCTTTCGGGAAAAGCGGCCGCCGGCATTTGGCGGAGAGCAGGAGCGAAGAGACGAAGAATGAGGTGAGGCAAGGATGACCGATAAACAACCAATTGATCTGGGACACGATGTGTTTCTCATCGACGGGTATGATCTGGGCCTGGCTGGCAGGACCGGAACCTATGTCCTCCGGGAACCGGAGCTGACGATCGTCGAGACGAGCGCCAGCCCGTCGGTCCCTTACATCTTGACAGGGCTGCGTAATTTGGGGCTGCGGCCGGAAGCGATCAGATACATCATCGTGACGCATATTCACCTGGACCACGCAGGGGGAGTGGGGCTGCTGCTGCAGGAGTGCCCTGACGCCCAGGTGATTGTCCACCCGAAGGGAGCCCGCCACCTGGCCAACCCGGAGCGGCTGATACAGGGAGCCAAAGCGGTGTACAAGGAAAAATTCGACCGCCTGTTCAACCCGATCCTTCCGGTAGCGGAAGATCGCATCGTGGTGAAAGCGGACCGCGAGACGCTGACGATCGGTCCAAACCGCACGCTGGAGTTTTTCGATACGCCGGGACATGCCAACCATCACTTTTCCATTTACGATCCGAAAAGCAGCGGCATGTTTACCGGCGACACCTTTGGCATCCGTTATCATCAGGTGGAAGACGCAGGGGTTACCTTTTATCTGCCTTCTACATCACCCAATCAGTTTATTCCGGAAGCGATGGAGCGCTCGATCGAACTGATCAAAGGCCTTCAGGTAGGCCGCATCTACTTTGGCCACTACGGAATGACGACAGACGTCGACGACGCTTATCGCCAGATAAAGCATTGGCTGCCCGTCTTTGTAGAGACCGCGAAGCAGCTTGCCGCACAAGGAAAGGGAGAGGACGAAATCGCTTCCGTGCTGCTCTCGCGAGTGCGGGACCATCTGACCAGCCGAAATGTCCCGCAAGACCACCAGGTTTACCAAGTGTTGCAGATCGATTTGGAAGTATGCGCCATGGGCTTGGTCGATTACTTGTCAAAACAGGTGAAGTAGACGCCGGGTCACTGTGAAGGTCCGCTTCGGTTGATTGACTGGCATAGACAAGACACTGCCGGAATGATATAGTAACTTGTACAATCGCATATCGGAGGAAACAGGTGCTGAACGCTAAATGTTAGCTTCGGCTTAAATGGGAAGTTCGGTTAAAAGCCGACACGGACCCGCCACTGTGATGAGCACCGATGATTTGACGCATCGGTACGCTTTCGGCCACAATGTCACTGGGATCCCCGGGAAGACGGCAGAAGCGCAGCTCTAAGTCAGGAGACCTGCCTGTTTCAGCGACACTGATAACCTACGCGGATTTAGGCTGGTGTTAGAGATCGGGCATGACCCTCACAACGCTTGGAAATAGGCATGCGGCCAAGCGTCTGATCATAGAATGGCGAATGTTCAGCAAAGCATTTCTAACACGTTTAGAAGTGCTTTTTCTTGTTTTAAGGGGAGAAAGGGAGAGAAAATCATGCGCAAGATTTTGCAACAAAACGTTTTATGGCTCATCTGTTTGATGCTCAGCCTGACCTTGTTCGGCTGCGGAGCACCCGCAAACCAGTCATCGGCACCCGGCGGCTCTGACTCGGCCCCGCAGGCTTCGCAGGAAACAGAAGCACCGGATTTGGAAACATCCTATCCGCTTACCTTGACCGATGAGACAAACACGACGATCACCTTGGAACAGGCTCCGGAGCGGGTGATCACACTGGCCCCCAGCGAGACAGAGATCATGTTTGCGATCGGGGCCGGGGATAAGGTGGTAGGTGTCGACCAATACAGCGACTACCCGGAAGAGGCCAAAAGCAAGGCGAAGGTGGGCGATATGAATACCAATATCGAAGCGGTCATCGCCCTGCAGCCAGATCTTGTCGTCGCTTCCGCCAGCATGAATCAGAAGGCGATCGAGCAGCTGCGCTCCTACGACATCAAGGTTTACGCATCCAGCCCGAAGACGGTTGACCAAGTGATCGAAAAAATTGAAACCGTCGGGACAATCATGAATGTGCAGCAAAACGCCAAGAAACTGGCAGATAAAATGCGGGCGGACAAGCAGTTCGTGGTCGACGCCGTGAAGGACGCGCCGAAAAAGAAAGTGTACCTGGAATACTCCCCCGGCTGGACGGTGGGAAAAGGGGAATTTTTGGATGAGCTGATCTCGTTGGCCGGCGGGATAAACGTTGGCGCGGACAAGAGCGGTTGGTACGAGATCGACCCCGAGCACATCATTCAGGCAAATCCCGAGGTCATCCTGTATCCGGAAGGGGAAGGGGCCGGCGATGTGATCCTGGACGGCATCAAAAAGCGTCCGGGTTGGGCACAGATCGACGCCGTGAAGAACAATCGCATGTATTCTTTTGAGCAGTCGCCGGTCGTCCGCGTCGGTCCGCGATTGACCGACGGGCTGAAGGAAATCGCCAAGGCGATCCATCCTGACCGGGTGAAATAGAATGAAGAGAAAACTTCTCCTGTACGGCGGAGGGGCGCTCGTGCTGCTGCTTCTCTCCGCCAGCATCAGCCTCTCGGTCGGCACGGCGAACGTGCCGCTGGTGCAGGTTTGGAAAATCCTCCTGCACCAGCTTCCGTTGGCGGATCACTGGATCCAGCCCACCTGGACGAAAGCGGAAGAGATGATCATCACGCAGGTGAGACTGTCGCGCGTCGTTTTGGCGATGCTGGTCGGCGCTTCTCTCGCCTTGGCCGGCAGCGGGTTCCAAGGCGTCCTGCGCAATCCGCTGGCCGATCCTTACACGCTTGGCGTGGCCTCCGGGGCGTCCGTAGGAGCGGCTTTCCTGATCCTGTTCGGGCTGCAGGCCGTCCTCGGCCAGTGGACAGTTTCGATTGCCGCGTTTGTGACCGGTTCGGTGACGCTATTTATCGTTTTTTCACTGGCGAGCTCACAAGGAAAGATGAGGGTGGAGACGCTGATCTTGTCGGGGGTCGTGCTTCAGGCCTTTCTCGGATCGCTCGTCTCCTTCATGGTTTCGCTGTCAAACAATGTGGTCAACGAGATTTTGTTCTGGCTGATGGGAAGCTTATCGATGCGCAACTGGGATTTTTCCCTCCTGCTGCTGCCGTATTTGACGATCGGCGCCATCGTTTTGGCAGCGTACAGCAGGACCTTGAACTTGTTTGCCTTGGGTGAGCGTCAGGCCGCCCACCTCGGGGTGAACGTGGAACGCTCCAAGACCGTGGTGCTGATCGTCTCCACTTTATTGACCGCCGGCGCCGTCTCTGTATCCGGGGTGATCGGATTTGTTGGATTGGTCGTTCCGCATCTGGTCCGATTGATGTTCGGGCCCGACTACCGGCTGCTTGTGCCAATGTCCGCCATTCTCGGCGGCGGATACGTATTGTGGGCCGATACCTTGGCCAGGACGCTGCTGAGTCCCAAGGAGATCCCGCTCGGCGTAGTAACCGCGATGATTGGCGCTCCGTTTTTTGCTTACCTGCTGGTCAAACAAAAAGCCCGGATGAAGGGGTGAACGTGAACGGATGATTACCGTCCAAAACCTCACCAAATACTATGGCCAAAAGGCGATTCTGGACGGCCTCAGCTTTGAGGTCGCGACGGGTCATGTCGTCGGCATCATCGGTCCGAACGGCAGCGGCAAGTCTACCTTGTTGAAGCTGGTCTCCGGAGTGGAGCCGAAGAGCTCGGGTACGATCCTGCTGGCCGGCAAACCGGTCGAAGCGTACTCCCGCAAAGAACTGGCCAAGCGGCTGTCCGTCCTGCAGCAGGAAGCGCTGCCGCCGCTTGGCTTTACCGTGAGAGAAGTGGTAGAGATGGGGCGCTTCCCCTATCAAAACTGGCTGGGTGAAGAAGTCGGGGGAGATGACGGCCTGATCGATCAGATTATGGAGCGGCTCTGCATCCTGCCGCTGGCGAAGCGAACCCTGGAGCGGCTCAGCGGCGGCGAGCGGCAGAGGGTCGCCCTTGCCAAAGCCATGGCGCAGGAGCCTAAACTGCTGCTGCTCGACGAGCCTACGACCTACCTGGACATCGGTTTTCAGATCCAGATGATGGACTATATTCGCAACTGGCAGCGGGAACATAAGCTGACCGTCCTAGCTGTGCTGCACGACTTGAACATTGCCGCGCAGTATTGCGACAGGGTCATCGTGCTCAAGGACGGCGGCATTGTCGCCGACGGCGTACCGCGGGAGGTATTCACCCGTTCCCTGATTCAGGAAGTCTACGGGGCGAGCGCGACGATCATTTCCCATCCGGTCAGCGGCGTGCCGCAAGTACTGCTGCAGCCGGCGGCCATGTCCGAGCTTCCCGCCCAAATCCGCAAAATCTAAGGGCTTTGCTTATATTTTCACAAAATAACAGTCCATTTCCAGTCCATCCTGCTACAATAGAAGAGAATCTTCCAAAAAAATATCAATGTGTACAGGAGGTTGAAAATGAAACGGTTACCCATGTATCTTCATCGTGACAAAGGTGAACTCTGGTTGACCGAAAATGAAAGGGAAAATTTAAAGCTCAGTTACCGAATCAGGCAAGTGGTATTTGAAGAAACGTCTCCTTTTCAGCATGTCATGATTCTAGATTCGTACGATTTTGGCCGAATGCTCGTCCTTGACGGCATTGTCCAAACGACGTCGGCAGACGGGTACATCTACAACGAGATGATCGTCCACGTCCCGCTTGCCTACCATCCCAGACCGCGTCGGGTCTTGATCATCGGCGGGGGAGATTGCGGCGCTGCAAGAGAAGCCTGCAAACACCCTCATGTGGAGCAAATCGATATGGTAGAAATTGACGAACGGGTCGTAGAGGCGTGCAAAACTTACCTGCCGGAGGTTTCCGGCAATCTGTCCGATCCTCGCGTGCGCTTTCTGTTTACCGATGGCGTTCGCTATGCGAGGCAGCCGGAAGGCTTGTACGATGTCATCATTGTGGATTCATCCGATCCGATCGGACCTGCCGAACAGCTGTTCGAGCAGAGCTTCTACCAGCATCTCTACCGTGCGCTGAAGGATGACGGCATGATGGTGTGCCAGAGCCAATCCCCGATCTTCCATGCAGAGGTTATGCAGCAGACGTACGCCCGCATGAGCAGCGTCTATCCGCATGTCCATATGTATACGGCTGTTGTTCCGACTTATCCGGGGGGCCTTTGGAGCTTTACCATCGGCGCCAAACAGCCGCTGGCGGCACGCCCGAGAAACCGTTTTGACCTTGAGACGAAGTACGTCAATCAAGAGATCCTGACCGGCTGCTTCCAATTGCCGCAATTCCTGAAACAAATGATCAATACGGTGGAAACTGTTGCCATATAAGATAGAGAAAAAAGCTGTGAGCCCGGCTTCCAAGTGAAGCCGGGTTATTATTTTTAGCCTTTCCGCCGGCATCCGACCACCCGTTTTGTAATAAAATTTTATAAAAGAAGTTGATTTTCGTAACATTATTACATAAAATGAGGTTGTTTAGAGTGAAACCGCTTTACGCAGGAGATAACAGATTTCGAAGCACAACCCAACGAACGGAAGAGGGGGAATGTTGGCAATGAACCTGGCGTATCAAGCAAAACGCAGCCACCTGCTCATCGGTCTGATGTCGGGAACGTCGCTGGACGGCGTTGATGCTGCGATGGTTTCAATCGACACGGACGAGCAGAAAAATATCAGTAGCGTTTCCCTCAAAGGATTCCACTACGTCCCGTATTCCGACGAAATCAGAGAACGGCTGATGGCCCTCTGCAGCGTGGAAACGGCCCGCCTGGACGAATTGGTGGTCGCTCACTACGCGGTTTCCGAGTGGTATGCGTACGCCGTTTCACAGCTGTTGGCCGCCACGGGTGTGTCCGCAGAGCAGGTGGATGCGGTCTGCACGCACGGCCAGACGGTATGGCATGTCGCCGACAGCACCCCATTTCCCGGGCCGAACGGCATGATGCCGGTCAGAGCCTCCTTACAAATCGGAGAACTGTCTGTCTTGGCGGAGCGGACCGGAATCCCTGTCGTGGGAAATTTCCGCGCCCGCGACCTGGCGGCAGGCGGCGTGGGCGCGCCGTTGGTCCCGTATGCAGACATGATCTTGTTTCGCGATGCCAAAAAAGGACGCCTGCTGCAGAACATCGGAGGCATCGCCAACGTGACGGTGATTCCGGCAGGTGCCGCGCTGGAGCAAGTGTTTGCCTTTGACACCGGCCCCGGCAATATGGTCATCGACGAGATCGTCATGCTTGGAACGGATGGCCGGCAGCGCTTTGATGAAGGCGGCAAAATCGCGGCGGCAGGCAGTGTCTCACGGGAACTGTTGGAGCCGTTTTTGGCCGATCCCTACTACCGGCTCGCGCCGCCGAAGAGCACGGGACGTGAGGTGTACGGGAAAGCGTTCGTAGAGCAATTTACCGGAGAAGCCCGGAAGCTTGGGCTTTCGTTTGAGGATACCGTAGCCAGTGCCACTGCGCTTACGGCTCTGACGATTGCCGAGGCGTACAAGCAGTTTGTCTTTCCGGGAATGCAGGCGGAGGAGGTGATCGTCTCCGGCGGCGGCGCGTATAACGACACGATGCTGGACATGATCAGGCAGGAGCTTCCGCAGGGGATCCGTGTCACGACCTCAGCCCGATACGGCATCCCGGACGATGCCAAAGAGGCAATCGCCTTTGCCATTCTCGGACATGAGACGTTGATGGGGCGGCCAAGCAACGTGCCGTCCGTGACCGGAGCTGCCCGTCCGGTCGTGCTCGGAAATCTTTGCTTCTAAAACAGAAAACCTCAAAACTCTACATATGGGGGGAATCATGATGAAAAAGAGGTTCATTGCATCGCTGTTTTTATCGGCCAGCCTGCTGCTGACGGCTTGCTCGGGTGGGGGAAGCTCCGCAGATCCGGCGAAAAATCCGGACAGCCAGGCGGGGGCAACGGGATCCACGCAGCTCGTCATTGCGGCTGACCAGGATCCGGTAGGTTTGGATCCGCACAAGGTGCCTGCTGTTTCCAGCAACCGTATTTACTCGCTGGTGTACGACAGTTTGACCAAACTGGATGACAATATGAGCGTCGTCCCGGCTTTGGCCGACTCTTGGAAACTCTCTGACGACGGCAAAACCGTTACGTTTAAGCTCCACGAGGGCGTGAAGTTCCACAACGGACGGGAGATGACCTCGGACGATGTGAAGTACAGCTTTGAGCGCATCCTGAACCCTGACACCGGTGCGGTGGCGAAGTCCTACTTCTCCAGCGTCGACGCGATTGAAGCGCCGGATAAATACACGGTCGTGTTCAAGCTGAAAACACCGGATGCCGCTTTCCTGGCCAACACTGCCAGCGCTTATGCGTCGATCGTGCCGAAGGAAGTGACCGACCTGAACAAGGAAGCGGTCGGAACCGGCCCGTTCGAACTGGAAAAAATGGAGTCCGGACAATACGTGCTGTTGAAGAAGAACCCGAACTACTTCGTCGAAGGCATGCCAAAAGTCGATTCGATCAAGTTTCAGATCATGAAGGATGAAGCGGAGCGTTTGGCTGCGATCCGGACCGGCAAGGTAGATTTGACCACGGTTTCGGCTGACTCGGCCAAACTGCTGGAGAGCTCCAAAAATGTGACGATCAAAAACTACCAATCGATGGAGTACAGCTACCTGGGCATTAACGTCGCCAAAAAACCGTTTGACGATCCACGGGTAAGACAGGCGATCAGCTATGCGGTCGACCGCAACCAACTGGTGCAGACCGTCTGGAAGGGGCAGGCTGCACTGACCGGTCCGCTCTCTCCGGCGCAGACGATCTGGGCTTTGGACACCACCGAATACCCGAGCTACGAGCACAATGTTGAAAAAGCGAAACAACTGCTCGCCGAAGCGGGCCTTCCCAACGGGTTTAACACGGTTATCGAAACGGCTTCAACCTATCCCGACATGATCGAAACCGCCCAAGTACTGCAGCAGCAGTTGAAGGCGGTCGGTATCAACGCCGAGATCAAGCAGCTGGAGTGGGGCAACTACATCGAGACGTGGAAATCGAAAGACATGGATCTCCTGGTCGGGCGCAACACTTCCGGCGTAGATCCGGACCGCTCGCTGCGCTTCTTCTTCTCGTCGGAAGGATCGGCCAACGTCTGGAACTACTCCAATGCAAAATTTGACGAGCTGGTGCAAAAAGCACTGGAAGCCACCGATCAGACAGAGCGCAAAAAACTGTATGACGAAGCACAAAAGCTGGTCGTCGAAGATGCGCCAAACCTGTTCCTGGCCTCGCCGCAAAACTTCTATGCCGTATCTGACAAGGTAGAAGGATTCACGCCGTCGGCAGCCGGTGAAGTGTACGCCTTGGTGAAAGCATCTGTGAAGAAGTAACGAAAGATCTGGTCAGGGGATCGGGGAGTCTCCCCGGTCCCTTCCCTATTTAGCAGGCAACCGTCTGCGCCAAGAGTTGGCGTTGGCCAAATTTCTATTGGAGGAGTAAGCGTGGGACGATATATTCTTAAGCGGATTGTCAGCCTGATACCGATTGTCTTCGGCATCTCAGTCCTGGTTTTTACGATCTTGCATCTGGTTCCAGGCGACCCGGCCTCGATCATGCTCGGAACCAATGCCACCCCTGAAGCGGTCAAGGCCCTGCGCCAAAGCATGGGATTGGATCAGCCGCTCGTCACCCAGTACCTGCACTGGATGGGCGGGCTCATGCAAGGCGATTTTGGCGTATCCGTACACACGGGTCAAGCCATTTTGCCGGAAATTTTAAAACGTTTTGCGATCACGCTGCAGCTTACCCTGTTTGGGGCGATCATCGGTTGGTCGATTGCGATTCCCCTCGGGATCCTCTCGGCTGTCCGCGTTCACTCTTCCGTCGACGTGCTCGTTCGGGTGACTGCGATGCTGGGCATTTCCGTGCCGAACTTTGCCATCGGGACGCTGCTGCTCCTGGGACTCTCCTTGTACTTTGGTTGGTTCCCGCCGATCGACGTTGTGAATTTCTGGGAAAATCCGGTTGAGGCCTTTCAGGTGTTTGTCCTGCCTGCCGTTACGATGGGGATCGTGCTGGCTGCAGGGGTGATGCGGATGACTCGATCTGCCTTTTTGGAGACCCTTGACAAAGACTTTATCCGCACGGCCCGCGCCAAGGGAAACAACCAATGGACCGTTGTGATCGGCCACGCCCTCCGCAACTCGTCGATCCCGATCGTAACCATCGCCGGGATGCAAATCGGCTATCTCTTGGGGGGCTCTGTGATCGTCGAACAACTATTCTCCATTCCGGGACTCGGCCAGTACATTTTGGACGGCATCTATCAGAGGGATTATCCAGTCGTGCAGGGCGGAGTATTGTTCATCGCACTCGTATTCGTCCTGGTTAACCTGCTGGTTGATGTGATCTATACCTGGATAGACCCGCGGATCAAGTATTAGCGGAAGGAGGATACGTGATGAATACATTCATACAGCGCTTCGCACAAAACAAGACCGCGGTCGCCTGCCTTTTCATCCTGGTGTTGATTACATTGGCAGCTGTTTTCGCCCCGTTCATCGCTCCCCATGATCCTACTCAGATGTTTCAGGAAAGCCGCCTGCAGGGCAGCTCATCCGACTATTTGCTGGGAACGGATCAGTTTGGCCGGGATTTGCTCAGCCGGATTATCTACGGAGCGCGGGTTTCGCTGTGGGTCGGGCTGTCTTCCGTTTTTATCAGTGCAGCCTTCGGCACCGTATTCGGACTGCTCGCCGGCTATTTTGGCAAGTGGATTGATTCTTTGCTCATGCGCTTGATGGACGTGCTTTTTGCCTTTCCGGAAATTCTCTTGGCATTGGCGATTGTGGCCGCATTGGGACCAGGTACCTCCAATACGATCCTGGCGATCGGCATTGTCAATATCCCGATCTTCACCCGTACGGTTCGCGGAGCCGTCTTGTCGGTCAAGAATCTCGAATTTGTCGAAAGCGCCAAAGCGATCGGCGCCAAAACCGGACGCATCCTGTTTCGCGAGATTTTCCCCAATGTGACGGCACCGCTGCTCGTTCAGGCCTCGCTGGCCATATCGGGTGCGATCTTGACCGAGTCGGCCCTCAGCTTTTTGGGCTTGGGCGTGCAGCCGCCAGATCCGTCGTGGGGCGGGATGATATCGGAAGCGAGAAGGTACATGGAGCTGGCTCCCGGTATGATCGTCTGGCCCAGCGTGGCGATGACTGTGACGATCCTGGCCTTTAACCTGTTCGGAGACGCCGTGCGCGACATTTTGGATCCACGCCATCGCAGCAAGTAAGCGGGAGGTGTAGATGGATGATGACAAAAAGAGAAGGCACCCACGATTTTGATCAGATCGGGCGGCAGATTGCCAGCCATCTGGAACAAGGGATTCGGGACGGGATTTTTCCAGGGGGCATTTGCAGCCTGACGGTAGGCAGCCGCCCGCCGATCGTCGTCGCCCGCGGGCACACATCGTCAGGGCAGCAGTCACGGCCTGTCGATGCCGATACGATTTACGACATCGCTTCGCTGACCAAGGTGGTCGTTACCCTGCCGCTGGTTTTGCTTGCGGTTCAACAGGGCAGGCTGTCACTGAACGATCCTGTGGTCAAGCATCTCCCGGAACTGGAAGCGGGCCCCGACGCAGAAGCGAAGCGGCGGATTACGCTGTACCACCTGCTGACCCATACGTCCGGTCTGCCTGCATGGAGGCCGTACTTCCTGGAGGGGAGCGGCCGGGCGGCCTACCTCTCGCTGATCGCAGCGGAAGCGCTGGACGGCACGCCGGGGGGACAGGTAATCTACAGCGACCTCGGATTCATGCTGCTCGGCTTTACGCTCGAGCGGGTCTGGGACGAGGACCTTGACCAGCTGGCCCGGCGATTGCTCTTTTCTCCCTTGGGCATGAGCATGACGGCATACAAACCGCTTGAAGCACTGGCGGAGCACGCCCCGCGGATCGCTGCTGCCGAACAGGGAAACGGTTATGAGCGCGACATGGCGATTCGCTTTCTTTCCGAGCGGACGGATCAGCGCAGCCTGGATATGCTTAAGCGGGCGGCCTCGTTCTCCTGGCGGCAGGGCACGATCTGCGGAACGGTCCACGACTGCAATGCGCATTACGGTTTGGCCGGTGTCAGCGGCCATGCCGGATTATTTTCCACAATAGCGGATTTGGAGCGCTACATGAAGATCTGGACCGCCGAGACAGCGCCGCTCTTGATCAATCCTGTGCTTCGGCAATTTGCCGCTCGCACCCATACGAGCGGATGCTCGCCGATTCAGCGGGCGCTCGGCTGGGAGGCGTCCCCGACAGGCGGTACGCTGGAACAGGTGGTCGCCGGATGTTCGGGCGGCGACCTGATCTCACCTGCAGCTTTCGGCCATACAGGGTTTACCGGCACCTCTATCTGGCATGATCCGCTGCGGCAGGCAACCTTGATTACCTTGACCAATCGGGTCCATCCAACTGTTAGCACGGAGATTCTCCAATGGCGCAGGGCTCATCACAATCGAATTTTTGCCTTGATCATGCCTTGCAGATAACGGCAGGAAAAGAGGGGAATAGCAAATGGCACCGTTGCTGGAAATAAAAGATTTGACTACCTCGATTACGTCCGCAAAGAACAAGCTGACGATCGTCGGCGGGATCAGCATCACGCTGGAGGCGGGCGAGACGCTTGGCGTCGTCGGTGAATCGGGCTGCGGCAAGAGCGTGACCAGTTTGTCGGTCATGCGCCTCCTAGATAAAAAAGTGGAGATCTCCGGGAACGTCTTGTTCGAGGGCGCAGACCTTCTGGCGCTGAGCGAAAAAGAGATGCAAAAGCTGCGCGGGAACCAGATCGCGATGATCTTTCAAGAGCCGATGACTTCGCTGAATCCTCTGCACACCATCGGCAAACAGATCGCCGAACCGTTGATCCGGCACCAGGGGCTGTCCAAGCGGGAAGCGAAGGAACGGGCGACCCAGCTGCTGCGGCAGGTAGGCATCCCCCGTCCGGCGGAAATCTGCTCGGAATACCCGCACCAGCTGTCGGGAGGGATGCGCCAGCGGGTGATGATCGCGATGGCGATGGCGTGCAACCCGAAGGTGCTCATCGCCGACGAGCCGACGACGGCATTGGACGTGACGATCCAAGCGCAAATTCTGGAATTGATGAAAAAGGTAAAACGCGAACAGGGCACGGCGATTCTCCTGATCACCCACGACTTGGGCGTCGTGGCGGAAATGTGCGACCGGGTGATCGTCATGTACGCGGGACAAATCGTCGAGGAAGCGGATGTGCGTAGCCTGTTTCGCGACCCGAAGCATCCGTACACGGTCGGGTTGATGAAGTCGATGCCCGATGTGAAGTCGGAGCAGGAACGGCTGGAATCGATTCCGGGCGCGGTTCCGCTGCTTCATGAAATGCCCGGCGGCTGCCGGTTTGCGCCGCGCTGTTCAAAAGCAATGGACATCTGTCACCGGCAAGCGCCTGAATTACATGCAGCGGGGGACGGCCACAGATGCCGTTGCTGGCTGTATGCCGAGGGGGAAAAGAAATGACGCAGCCTTTGCTTATGGTCAGATCGCTGAAAAAGCACTTCCCCGGCAAGAGCGGGTTCTGGGGAAACCAGGGCGTGGTTCGGGCCGTCGACGGCGTAGATTTGACGGTGTATCCCGGGGAGACGGTCAGCATTGTCGGCGAATCCGGGTGCGGCAAGTCGACGACCGGCCGCTGCATTTTGCGGCTGCTCGAACCGACTGAAGGAGAGATTTTATTTCAGGGCAAGGATATCTTGAAGCTGAACGAAGAGCAGATGCGAGGCATGCGGCGGAACATGCAGATCGTCTTCCAGGATCCGTTTGCCTCGCTCAATCCGCGCAAGACGATCGGGCAGATCTTGGCCGACCCGCTGATCGTCCACGGGATCGGGACAGCGGCGGAGCGGAAGAAACAAGTGGAGGAAATGATCGAGATCGTCGGGTTGACCAAGCAGCATCTCGACCGTTACCCGCATGAATTCTCCGGCGGGCAGCGGCAGCGGATCGGAATCGCCCGGGCGTTGATCTTAAAGCCGAAACTGGTGATCGCCGACGAACCGGTCTCTGCCCTGGACGTGTCGATCCAGGCCCAGATTCTCAATTTGATGCAGGATCTGCAAAAGGAATTTCAACTGACGTACCTGTTCATCTCCCACGATTTGAGCGTGGTGCGCCATATCTCCGATCGGGTGGCCGTCATGTATTTGGGCAAGGTAGTGGAAGTGGCGGACAAGAAATCCTTGTATGAAAATCCGGTTCATCCGTATACGCGGGCGCTGCTTTCTGCCGTGCCGGTGCCGGATCCGGAGCATAAGGTAGAGAGAATCCTGTTGGAAGGCGATTTGCCCAGTCCGGCCAATCCGCCGACAGGCTGTACGTTCCATCCGCGCTGTCCGGTGTGCGTGGAGATGTGCAAAAAGGAGATTCCTGCCCTGAAAGAGAAGGCGGCGGGCCACTTCGTCAGCTGCCATTTGGAATAGGTGTTAGAAGAAAAACAGCGGAAAGCGGGTTGTTTGGCTTGAATGGCGGACTGATTCGATTACAGGAAATGTTGTATCATTTGAAGCCGTCGGAGCGAAAAGCAGCGGAATTCATCTTGCAGAACCCGGAAGTCGCCGTACAGCTTTCCGTTCACAAATTGGCGGAGCTCTGCGGTGTTTCGGAAGCGACGATCATCCGTTTGACCCGGTCGCTCAACATGGGCGGTTTTCAGGAATTGAAACTTCGCATTGCCGGAGATTTGACAAAAAATGTAACAGCAAACAGCTATCAAGAAATCAGCATGGGCGGCTCCGTGGAATCGATCATCCAGGCTGTCAGCAACAACAATCAGCAATCGATCCGGGATACGGTTACCGTGCTGTCTGTAGAAGAGGTCAGACGGGCAGCAGATGCCCTGTCACAAGCGAGAAAAATTGACGTGTACGGCGTCGGAGCCTCAGCCGTGATCGCCTATGACGTCAGGCAGAAATTTTCCCGGATCAACTGGTGGTGCGAAGCCCACTCGGATTTTCACGCGCAGCTTACCTCTGCGGTAACGCTGACGGACCGGGATGTCGCCTTCGGGATCTCCTATTCCGGGGAGACGGAAGACATCATCCAATCGCTGGCCGAAGCGAAACGGCAGGGTGCGACGTTGATCAGCCTGACCAAATTCGGCAAATCGCCGGTTGCCGACCTGGCAGACATCCGACTGTATACAAGCTCCGTTGAGCAAAGCATTCGCAGCGGGGCGATGGCCTCGCGCATTGCCCAGTTGAATGTGATCGATATCTTGTTTGTGACGATTGCCAGCCAGCTGCAGGACGAAATCATTCCCCGCTTGGAAAACACGCGGATTGCGGTAAGCAGAACCAAACGCACATCGAGCAAATAGAGAGACAGATACAGGGGGAACGATTTCGAGGAGAGGATGGGATGCATGATCAATCATTTAAATAAACTGACAACAGAGATGAAACACAGCGGTTCAGCCAATCTGGATCAGTTGTCGACCCTGGAAATTGTGAAACTGATGAATGAAGAAGACAAAAAGGTCGCGTTCGCCGTGGAGCAAACCCTGGACCAGGTGGCCAAGGCAGTCGACCTGATTCACGCTGCCGTGGAAAAAGGGGGCAGGCTGCTTTACTTCGGCGCCGGCACCAGCGGACGCCTGGGCATCCTGGATGCGGCGGAGTGCCCACCGACCTTTGGAACGCCGCCCCACCTGGTGCAGGGAGTGATCGCCGGGGGACCCGCCGCGCTGATCCAGGCAGTCGAAGGAGCGGAAGACCTGGAGGAGCTGGGAAAAGAAGATGTTCACAAATACGGCGTGTCGGCCAACGACGCCGTCGTCGGGATCGCTGCCAGCGGCCGCACCCCTTACGTGCTGGGCGCGCTGGCCGAGGCGAAAGCCAGAGGGGCCGCCACCATCTCGCTCTCTTGCAATCCCGGCGCCTTGATCGCCCGGGACGCCGACGTCGCCATCAACGTGGTCACGGGACCGGAGGTGGTCACAGGCTCTACCAGGCTCAAGGCAGGGACGGCACAGAAAATGGTGCTTAACATGCTGACCACCGCCACGATGATCAAGCTGGGGAAGGTTTACGGCAACCTGATGGTCAACGTGCAAGCGACCAACTACAAGCTGAAAGAGCGGGTAAAACGCATCGTCATGGAAGTGACCGGCGTCAGCTACCCCGAAGCGGAACGTTTGGCCGAAGCGGCAGGCGGAGACGCCCGGGTTGCCATCATTATGCAGAAGACCGGAGCAAGCGCGGAAGAGGCGATTCGCCTGATGCAGCAGACCGGCGGTAAAATTCGCCAGGCGATTGCGCAGTTTGACCGAGCGGAAGAATAGTTGGGCGGGGGAGACCTCCATATTGTACGCAATGGCGGAGGCTATGTTTAGTAGAAACATAGCTTCCGCCATTTTGGGTATCAGAGGGAAATGTCTGTGCTTCATCGTATTTTCCGATAAAAGAACGCTATATGATTCAAGGTCTTTTTTAAAGATGGGTATTTCCTTTGCATTTGGTATACGATATACTATAAATCAAATTACTCTTCCTGCTCAAGCTCCAAATCCGCTGTGATAAACAATTGGCAGGTTAGCCGGTACCCTTCCTTCAGTTTGTCACCGAGCATCTTAACTTCCTTCCAATTCGGTTCAGACAGGTGTTCGGCACCTTTGATGATTTTGCTGACGCATTTGGTGCAGCGCCCCATGCCGCAGCCGTACTTGATGCCGGGAAACTGCTTGGTTCCGGCCAGTACAACAAGGTTGGCGTTTTCCTTAACTGTCTGCTCGTGATGGAAGTCACCGCGGTGAAAGGTAATTTTTGGCATATGAATTACTCCTCCTGCTTTCATTTTATGGATAGAAAAGGGTGATGATGATCGTGGAGAATGGCGTGGTTGCTATTATCGGCCTTGGCCAGCTGGGCGAGTTGCTCTCCAAAAGGGTACAAGCCTCCCGGCTGCTGCTGGTCAGTT
Organism: Brevibacillus massiliensis; assembly: GCF_000311785.1. Taxonomy (GTDB): domain Bacteria; phylum Bacillota; class Bacilli; order Brevibacillales; family Brevibacillaceae; genus Brevibacillus_C; species Brevibacillus_C massiliensis. The sequence goes on along the minus strand of NZ_HE978543.1, from coordinate 90,224 downwards.
CTGATGAACGGAAGTCCAGTCGTCTTGCGGCAGAGATCCCGGGCGCCGAACCAGGCAGCGAGAAGCGGCTGCATGAGGCTTCCGTTGTCGTCATGGCGCTTCCCGCGCACACGCTGATTCCTTATTATGAGGTGGTCTCACAGCACTTGTCTTCCGGCACCCTGCTTGTCAACCCGGCCACACTTATATCGACGGAGCAACTTCGCAAGGTTTGTCCAAAGCATACGTGGATTGGCATGAAGCTGCTTGGCAGCGTCAAGGAATTGAGTACCGGCAAACGCGGCATTCTGATCACCGACTCCCCTGCATACCTAGAAATGCTGCAAGCTCTGTTCTCGCCGTTGGGCACCGTGCTGGCTGGCGATGAGGATTGGGTCGCCAGCTGTAACCGAATCGCTACCTATCATGCTCTGGAAGCCTGTTTGCGGATTGAAGCAGACATTCGCCGGCTGGGGATTCCCGAAGAACTGATTTACGCCGCACAAACCACGGTTGCAAAAGGCATCCTGCAGTCTTATCCTGACGGGACTCTCGGCCACTTCGGCAAAACGGTTCTGGACCAGGTACTGGCAGATCGGCGGAATGCTTGAATCTGACATCAATCAATTTTAGTATATTGTATACCAAATTCGAATCTTTTGAAAGAGCATTTTACAGATGATGAGGGAAATTCCGTTCATTCCTTATCGAAGTCCTTGCAAAAAGTCCGATTTACAGATAGACGCAACAACCTATTTCGCTAACTGACCGTTTTTGTTGAATGGACAAAAATTATGACTGAATATTCCGTTTTCAGAGTCGCAGCTCCCAAGAGGGTGGGAATGCTTGCAGCTGCTTTCAAGAATGACAATACAAGGGAAGGGATGGGCATGCAAAAGCAATATCCAATCGGCGTGTTAAAGCAGGAGATTATTAAAATTTACAATTCCATCAACCAAGAGATTTTCGGAATCGGAATCAAATCGCAAAAAATCGAAATATCAGGTGACAAAGCTTATATTTTCGCTACCCATAAACGTATCCCGGCACTGAAGATTTTGGATGAGGCCCATCGCAGCGTGACGGCTAATGTGGATGCCTTGGTAATGGAAGCGAACAAAAAAATGCTTAAGGAGCAGATCGAAAAAACACTTGGCTTGAAAGTGAAGCTGGTGCTGAAAGATTACGACCCGATCACAGAATTTTCTGGAACAGTTATTGTTTTTCAGGAGGAGTTTGTAGTTACTTGACTGTTGTGAGGTTATCGTCCATCCTTCTTGATTTTACTCTTTTTGTGTGATACATTACCTCGCAAGTGTACAAGTTTAGCTGACAATCTGATGTTAATAAGTCTAGGAGGATGAGGGTTTGGATCCTTCCATCAATCTGGAAGAAGATTCATCTCCTTTCTGTTCCTTGGACAACACAGAAGCAGGTGATAAAGATCTCCGCGTGGGGAGAGTTTTACAGCCGCTAATTGTGACATATCCGGGTATTTCAAGACCCATATGCTCATGATGGCGGCTTTTTTTGTCGACAGGCCCCTGCCTGCTTCTTGCGGTTTTGAGCTAGTCAGGTTTTCTTGCGAATTTTTTGAATAGTACCAAAACACAGTTTGGAAAGGAGAAGCGTTATGGTCAATGTACAGACACAGACAGAGGTCAGGCATGTTTTGGAGGTGCTCAACACGATCTCGAGAGGTCGAATGGTCATGGATTGGGACGAGATTACTTCCGGCACAAATCCTTATGTGGTCATGAAAACCTCCAATATACCCGGCAAAAATGTATTGGAGATTCCAGGGCTTATCTTCGGCAGCAAGCATAAACCTGTCAGGCGTATCGGCGTCGGGATGACCTTGACGGAGTCGATGATTGAGATGGCATCGGCAATGAGGCTTGATTTGATTGTCGTTCACCATCCTGTAGCAGATGCGGCCAATTCAGGCGGGGTTCCGTTTGCGGATTACCTGCCCCTGTACGATTTGGCCCTGATTGAAATGCACGAGGCTTTCCACGGGCTTCACCCCGGGCTAACGCTGCTGCATGGGCACCGGAAGCTTTCAACCGATATTTCATTTTGCGGGCTGCCCGGGAATGTGCTGCATAAGGGCATTGCACTTGAGGGTGTAAATACTGCCGGCGACATCCTGGCGAGAATCGACAGTTGGATGGGAAGGGAGATCGATGCGGATTTATTAGAGGCGGAGCGGGCGATTCGCGGGGAATCCACCTTGCAGGAGGCGACGCTGTCGAATCCGGTCAGGCTGCTAAGCGGCTCGGTTGATCAGCCCGTCAAGCACATTCTGCACTTTTTTCCGCATACGGGCTTTTCATTGGAGCATCTCGAAATCGCCCTGAGAATGTATCCGGAGACGGACACAATTATCGTGAGCATAAGCCGGGTGAGAGAGGATCATGAACTCGTGGAGCTAGCCAGGCGAAGAGGGCTGAATTTTATTGTCGGCAACCCGCATTCCGTTGAAATTTTGGAGAACGGGCTTCCGCTTGCCTTTGCCTTGGAGATGCTGCTTCCCGGCGTCGAGGTGTTCCTGCTCAGGGAACGCATTACGGCTGTTTCGCTTCACGATGTCGGCCATGCCAAGATGGTTGAATATGGCAGGGGGATGGCTGAGGCTTATTTGGTCAATGTGCCGTCTCGTGCCGTTCAATAAACAAATATCATTTTTGGGAGGAAGTTACCATGATGATGAGGAAACTGGCTGTTCTGTTGCTTTGTGTGATGTTGCTGGCATTTGCAGCGGCTTGTGGGAACGAGTCCGCGTCGAATCAGGCCAATACCCCTCCGGCGAATGCTCTTGCCGCCAATGCAAGCGGGGAAACGGGGGCAAAGTCCGGGACCGAACCGGCAGGTCAAGGGGAAGCTGTCACGGTTAAATTTTCAGAGGTCATCCGTTCGATTTTTTATGCCCCGCATTATGTCGCCATTCAGCAGGGGTTCTTTGCCGAGGAAGGGCTTGCGATCGACATGAATACCGCTCAAGGCTCGGATAAGGGCGCCGCCGCATTGATCGCCGGGACGGCGGACATCTCGCTGGTTGGACCAGAAACAGCGATTTATATTTTCAACCAGGAAGGGGACAAAAAAATCAAAATATTCCATCAGCTGACGATGAAGGACGGCTCGTTCCTGCTCTCCAGGGAAAAGCTGGATAACTTCAAATTGACCGATCTGGCAGGCAAAACGATTATAGGCTGGAGACCGGGCAGTGCTCCGCAGATGGTATTAAACTCGCAGCTGCTAAAGGAAAAAGTAACGGATGTAAAGGTGATCACCAACCTTGCCTCCCCGGCGATGGCCGGCGCCTTTGCGAGCGGCCAGGGAGATTTTATTCAACTGTACGAGCCGGTGTCTTCCAAGCTGGAGAAGGACGGCGTTGCCCATTATGTGGCTTCCATGGGCGAAGTATTTGGCTCGTTCCCGGAAACCTCCTATGTGGCGACTGCGGATTTCATCAATCAGCATCCTGAGGTCATTCAGAAGTTTGTGAATGCTGTTGCCAAAGGAACAAAATGGATCCAATCTGCCAGCGATGAAGAAATTGCTGCTGCTTTGATGCCGTTCTTTGAAGGAACGCCAAAGGAATTGATCATTCAATCGGTTGCCCGCTACAAAAATCAGGGTACATGGGCACCTGTTCCGGAGCTGACGGCTGAAAGCTTTGCAACGCTGCAAAATGTACTGATAGAAAATGGCGTATTGAAGCCGGAGGAAAAAATATCCAACATAGATGACGTGGTGGATATGAGCTTTGTGAAAAATCTCAAGTAAGGAGGAATAAGCCGATGTCGCAAATCGAATTAAACGGCGTGTGCTTAAGCTATTTCACCTTAAAACAGGAAACGGAAGCGCTGCGGGATATTAATCTCACGATCCACCCCGGAGAATTCATCAGTATTGTGGGACCGAGCGGCTGCGGCAAAAGCACGCTGCTCTCCCTGATCTCCGGGATGGTGAAGCCGACGAAGGGGAGGGTGATGATCGACGGGCAGGAGGTGTCTGGCACCTCCCCCAAAGTGGGATATATGCTGCAGCAGGACCACTTGTTCGAATGGCGGGATATTTTGAGCAACCTGATGGTGGGAGCGGAAATTCGCAGGATGGACCTTCAGAGGGCAAAGCGAAAAGCGCTTGAGCTGATGGAGCGCTACGGGTTGGGCGGCTTCGAGCATCATAATCCGGCCCAACTGTCCGGGGGGATGCGCCAACGGGTGGCGCTCATCCGTACGCTTGTGACCGAGCCGGATATCATGCTGCTGGATGAACCGTTCTCGGCCCTTGATTACCAGACACGTTTGACGCTTGCCGATGAGATACTCCGCATTATTAAGGAGCAGGGCAAGACCGCGATTCTCGTTACCCACGATATATCCGAGGCGATCAGCATGGCCGACCGGGTGATGGTCATGTCCAAGAGGCCAAGTACGATTTCATCTATCCATACGATGCAATTTACTGCAGAGGAGGAGCTCTCCCCATGGAAAAAGAGAGCAGCCAACCGATATCATACGTACTTTAACGCTATTTGGAAGGAGTTGCAGGGCCATGTCGTTTCTACCGGCTAGAGAAGCGTCAACTTCAGTTACAGAACCGCGTACAGAACAGCAGTCGGCAGCTTTCATCAACAGCAGCCGTAACGTGCCCTCGTCTCGTTACGCTGAGTATTTGCGGACCCAAAAAAGAAAACTGTGGCTGATCCGTTTGTCCCGGATCGGAGTGTTGCTCCTCTTCCTTGCCATATGGGAGCTGGCCGCTTCAAAGCAATGGGTGAATCCGATGCTGACAAGCAGGCCCTCCAGCATCGTGACGTCTTTTCAGGAGCTCACGCTTGAAGGGGAGTTATTCCGGCATACGTGGATTACTACTTGGGAAACGATTATCGGCATTGTCGTTTCCATGGCGCTCGGAACGCTGATTGCTGTCGTCTTCTGGTGGTCGAACTTTGCAGCCAAGGTGCTGGAGCCTTATGTCGTCGTGTTAAACGCACTTCCCAAGGTGGCACTTGGCCCGATCTTCTATATCTGGCTTGGCGACCGTTATTCCATATACGGCATGGCCGTAGCAATCTCCATAATTGTGACGATCATCATGATTGAGAGCGGGTTTAAGGAAATCAGCAAAACCAAACTCAAGCTGATGGAATCATTCGGGGCTACCCGTACACAAATGCTGACGATGGTGCTCTTGCCAGCGAGTTTGCCGAATTTCATTGCCACCTTAAAGGTAAATGTCGGTTTGACCTTAGTCGGCGTTATTATGGGAGAGTTTCTCTCGTCAAAGGCGGGACTCGGTTATTTGATCACGTATGGAGGCCAGGTGTTCCAGATGAACATGGTAATGGTCAGTATTGCCATCCTTGGCCTGCTATCGATTGTTCTGTATGGTTTGGTGGATCTGTTGGGTCGATATGCACTGAAAAACTTTCATTATGAGTAAGTCAGAAAGATCCCCCTTCTTTCACAGGATATGGAAGAAGGGGGATTGTCTTTCGAGAAAGTGATAGATAAATCTAAGATTTTCGAAAAATTGTATACCAAATACCAAATAAAGTGTGTTACAATTCTATTCATCCGATAAGAAATTATCAGACAAGAGTCTAAATTCGAAATTCGGGAGGATTTTGCATGGAAAATGTCCATCTAGCTGCGGCACACTGGTTTTTTTTACTGGTTATAGTCACAATTTTTACATTTATGATTTTTAGGCGTGATATTGTATTGCCTTCGATTATAGGTATCTTTGGATTAGGACTTTTTGCTGGGAAGGGCAATGGATTACTGGATATGGTTATCAGCGGAATGCAAGTGGTGTTTCAGGCGTTGTTGCATTCAGCGGTAGAACTCTTTGATATCATGCTGGTAAATGCTCTGATGGTAGCGATGTTAAGGTCATTACAAAAATCAGGCGCAGACTTATTGATGGTAGGACAAGTAAAGAAATTAATGGTAAATGGGAGCTTTCTTTGTTTTAGGGGCCACAATGTATATCGCTGCTACGTTTTTCTAGCCTACACCCGCGGTAGCACTGGTAGGTACAGTGTTGATACCGATCGCTATTCAAGTTGGCTTGCCGGCAATGGGGGCAGCAGTACTAGTTAATCTGTTCGGACATGGAATGGCTTTATCCGGTGATTTGGTTATTCAAGGTGCCCCTCGTTTAACAGCGAATGCTGCTGGATTGGATATATCACAAATCCTGCCCTATACAGCCTTTTTTTCTCTTACGGTAGGTTTAGTAGCGATTGCCATTGCTTTCTATACGATTCGTCGAGACATGAAAAATGGTATTTTACAAGAAGCTAAAAAAGCGGAAATCTTTACTGCCAAATTTAGCAAGGAACAGATCATGGCTAAGCAAAAAATCGCGACTGCAAGTGATGCATACAGCGGGGACGAAGAATTGGGAAAACACGCCAAATTATTCGCCGTATTAGTCCCTGTGGTTTTGCTTGCTATCGTCATCTTGATCATTTATCGGGCAATATTTGATCCTTCTCATGCGATTAAAGGAGGCTCTGCTACTGCATTGTTAGGAGGAGTTGCTGTTATCTTATTAATCCTATCTACCTTTTCACATGAGAAAGGGAAAGCGATTGAAGAGATTGTGAATCATTTAAGGGAAGGGTTCTTCTTTGCTGTTAAAATTTTTGCTTCAATCATCCCGATTGCAGGTTTTTTCTTATTAGGACATCCAGAACATGCGGCGGAGGTATTAGGGGAGGGTTCGACAGGATACTTATTTGATTTAGGTACGGCACTTGGCCAATATCTTGGTGGAAACCATGTCATTCTAACGTTAGGCATTGCCATAATCGCATTATTAACGGGTCTGGACGGTTCCGGATTTTCCGGATTGCCGCTAGTTGGAGCTTTATCCGCTTCGCTTGGTACGTCAGCTCATGCAAATGTAGCAGTACTTGCATCTCTTGGACAAGTTGCAGCTGTCTTTGCAGGGGGAGGAACGTTAACCGCTTGGGCGTTTGGAGTGGCGGCTGACTGTGGTATTGCAAGTGTGAAGCCGGCTGATCTCGTAAGAAGAAATCTTATACCGGTCATGGCTGGGTTATTTGCATCCTGTATACTTGCAATTTTCTTAATGTAACATTCGCCTTAAAGGCGTGATTTTTTGGTTACTATCGGTATACAATGTACAATAACCATAACCCATGA
>NZ_HE978543.1:0-82161 GCF_000311785.1 Brevibacillus massiliensis | reverse complement strand
GACCCATGACCTAAATAAATAAAGAGTAGAAGGGAGCCCGATTATGCCTGCATCCTATCTGTTAACTCAAATGACTTGGCCGGAGATAAAAGAGGCGCTGCAGACGGTGAAAATTGCCGTTATTCCGCTGGGCGCACATGAACAGCACGGGCCGCACATGGTCGAAAGCTGTGACGCCGTGCTTGCGGAGGAAATGGGCAAGCGGCTGACTGAAAGGCTTTTTCCTGAAGCGATCATGACTCCTACCATCAATATGGGGGTCTCTTCCCACCATCTTCATTTTCCGGGCACGATCTCCCTGGAGCCCTCAACATTAATTGCCCTCCTCCACGATATGATCAAATCGTTGAAGGGGCATGGAATCAAGAAATTTCTCGTATTAAATTCGCATGGAGGCAACCAAGCCACGCTTGGCGTAGCGGCTGATACACTTACGAGAGAACTTGGCGTTGATTTTTACTATGCCAAAACGACCGCCTCGGCAAAGGATGTGATGGATCGTCGCATTGAATCGAAGCTGTACGGCCACAGCTGTGATCGCGAGGTTTCCGAAGCGCTCTATCTGGCGCCCCAGTTGGTGCGTCAGGAAAAGCTGGCCAAGGGTGAGATTCAGGAGGGCGGAAGATGGCAGAAGCTGCGGCCGGGAAATCCGCTGCAAGGCTTTTATTACTATGAAGAAATGACGCTGAATGGAAACCTGGGGGATGCGAGGAAAGCCAGCCGCGAGATTGGGGAAGAGATCGTGGAAACAGCTCTTGAACGCTTGACCAAGGCCGTGAAAGACGTGTTGTAGTATGAGGCTGCCAACTTTATTTCTAACTGCTATCGTCGCCTATCTCTGTTCCGCGTTATACCCGAGCGTTTTGCTGGACTGGCTGATCGCCATTGTCAGCTTGCTCATTGTCTTTACGGTATTTCGGTTTGCCAAGCGATTTGTACAGGTCCTGGGCAGCCTGATGCTGGCTATCGGCATCGCGCTGCTGGTGCTCTACGGCGCTCCTTTGCCAAGCTACATACTCTGCTTTGGCAGGATGCTCAATATTTTGAGCTTATTTGCCTTCATACCGCTAATCGTGATTCCGATTGAGCTGGGGCGTTACGCGGTTCGTGTGCAGGCGATCATACAGCAGAACGTAAAGCATTCTGGCTTGCTGTATGCCATTACGTCGTTTATGGCGTTCATATCCAGTTCGTTTATGAATCTTGCCGCGCTTCCGATGGTGTACCAAACGATGCGTCCTTCCGTGGAGCTTTTTCCGATTAGCGAGAAGGAACGCTTTTTGAGCAGGTCCATTACGCATGGCTTCAGTATGCCGACCATGTGGACACCCGTGACGCCAATTGTGGGCATCGTTGTGGAGATGACCAGGGTGAAATGGAGCCATATTTTGCCGATCGTGATTCCCTTTAGTTTGCTGTGCGTTGTGGTGGACTGTCTGATGGCGTTTGCGGTAGCCAAACGCAGGCAAAAGCAGCTTGCTCAATCGCTGATCAGCGAAATGGCTGCAGCGCGTGAATGTACGGGAGCAGCCGAAGCGCGGCTGACAGCAGCAGAAAAGGCAGGTCATCCGGTTCAAATCCTGGCGGCGATATTGATTTTCAATGGGTTGATATCGGTATTGGAGAGCAGTGCCCACGTCGGTTTCCTGCTGGTGGTTACGTTGATCGTCATTCCCTACGCCTTTCTATGGTCCTTACTGCTCGGCCAAGGCAGAGCATTTATTCATTCGGCAAAAAAAAAGCTGCCGGAGCAGCTTCTTCATATGAAGGACCAGTTTTTTATCTTTTTGAGTGCGGGCTATATGATCTCGGCAGTCCAAAGCACCGGTGCCGGCCATGTCGTCAATGAATCGCTGGCTATGGTAAAAAATGCGGTGGGAGCGGATGTTTTTATTCTGTTGATTCCACTCATTCCATTTACGCTGGCTTTTCTCGGGCTGCAGCCTGCTGTTGCACTTGCGCTGACAGCTGAGTCGATGAACCCGCAAGCGCTGGGAGTATCCGTCGAATTAATGGCGATCGCGATGCTCACAGGTGCGGCATCAGCTTTCTTAATGGGACCGTATAATGCGACAGTAGCCATGATGGCAAGCCTGACGAAGAAGAGCTCTTATAAGCTGTCCCGTTGGAACGCCCCGTTTACGATGACGTTCCTGCTGATGTCCATGCTGTTGCTGATTATTTTGAAAATTATGGGTTGACAAACAAGTCCAACGAAGGGATAATAAGTTCAAATGAGTATTTGGTATACAATATACCTAATAGTTAAGAAGTGTGTTTGTCCCAAATCACTATCTTATTTTGAGAGGAGAGTTTTCAGATGACCCAAACCGCAACCAAAGCTACTTTGATGAACAAAGAGGAATTTCGTCACGCATTGGAACAGGCGATTGAAGGCAATGCGGTGGCCAAAGCGCCATTCACGACCATGTGGGCAAACGGTGAACTGAAGAAAGAGCATTTTGCCAGATGGGTGGAGCAGCATTACGCTTACGTCGGCCCGTTTGCGGAGTATTTGGCTTACGTGTATGCCAACTGTCCACATGAGGACGCAAGAGACTTTTTGCTTCAAAACATGTGGGAGGAAGAGCTTGGGGGCGACCGCCATACCGAACTTCTGATCCGGTTTGGGGAAGCTTGCGGCACAACGCGGGAGCGAATTGTTTCGATGAAGCATTTGCTGCCGGAAACGATCGGCTTGCAATCCTGGTGTTATCGAATGGCGTTCAGGGAAAATTTCTTGTACGCTACAGCGGCTCTTGTCGTCGGGTTAGAATCGCAAGTGCCTGCGATATACCGCAGACAGACGCCAACCCTTCGCGAGCATTACGGATTCACCGATGAGGAAGTGGAATTTTTCGATCTGCACATCGTATCCGACGAAATCCACGGCGAGCGCGGCTATCAAATCGTCTTGGAATATGCGAGAACACCGGAAGAGCAGCAGCGCTGCATCCAAATCGTTGAAGAAGCGACCAAGATGCGCAGAATGTACATCGCCGCCATTTCACGCGAATTTTGCGGGAAATAGCAAAGAGGATAATGGGCCGCGCAAAATCCATTCCCGGAAAACAGCTTCGCGGTCGCGAAATGGGTTTTGCCTAAACGTTGCCATTGCACGGAAAGGAGATTCACATGGCGGTTGAAATGGCAGTACAGACCTTCAAAAACTTGATTAACGGAGAATGGGTAGAGTCAGTAAGCAATGAGACCTTCGACAGCAGGAATCCGGCCCTTTCGACAGAGGTTGTCGCGCGTTTCCAGGCCTCCATAGAGGAGGATGTACTGCAGGCGATTGAAGCGGCACAGCAGGCCTTCTTGTCTTGGCGTGCTGTCCCGCCCAGCAAACGGGCGGCAATCCTGTACAAAGCGGCCGATTTGCTGGAAGCGGGCGTTGAGCAGTACGCGGCGGAATTGACCAGCGAGGAGGGCAAAACGCTGGCAAGCAGCCGGATGGAAGTGAAACGTTCCGTGCAGACGCTGCGCTATTACGCTTCGGAGGGGTTGAACGTCTCTGGCGTTACTTTGCCTTCGGACGACCCGACCGTCTTTGTTTACACGAAAAAAGAGCCGCTTGGTGTCGTGGCGGTCATCACGCCCTGGAACTTCCCGATTTCCATACCTGTACGCAAAATTGCGCCCGCTCTCGTGACGGGCAATACAGTGGTTTTCAAGCCGGCATTGGACACTCCGCTCATTGCTTACCGTTTGGTAGAAGCGCTGCACAATGGGGGTTTGCCGGCAGGCGTCATCAACTTTGTAACCGGTTCGGCCTCGAAAATCGGGAAACCGCTGATCACCCATCCGGCAGTCAAGGCGGTCACATTTACCGGCTCGACAGCGGCCGGAGAGCAAATCAGCCAATCCGTTCGCCTCTCCACCCGCGTTCAGCTTGAACTGGGCGGCAAAAACCCGCTGATTGTGTTGGAGGATGCCGATCTCGAGCAAGCGGCCGAGCTGGCGATTAAAGGCGGCTTCGAGCTGACAGGACAAGCTTGCACGGGAACGAGCAGAGTAATCGTAATGGATGAAGTGCACGATCGGTTCGTCGATGCGTTAATCGAGAAGACAAAAGCGCTGAAGGTCGGCAGCGGGTTGAGCGAAGGCGTTGAGATTGGTCCGCTGGCAAATGAGAGCCAATTGACAAACGTATTGTCGTACATCAAGCTCGGCATAGCGGAAGGTGCAAAGCTGGTTTTTGGCGGGGAGCGGCTCCTCGAAGGTGATTATGCGAACGGGTATTATGTAAGTCCGGCGATTTTTACCGAAGTAAGGCCTGGGATGCGCATTGCCCGGGAGGAAATTTTCGGCCCTGTGATTTCCGTCATTCGCGCGGGCGGCTGCCAAGAGGCGGTGGAGATTGCCAATGATGTTGATTTCGGATTATCCGCCGCGATCTGTACGGCTGATGCCAACCGGGTGCAATATTTTATTGACCACATTCAATCCGGAGTCGTAAAAGTAAATCGTCCGACAACGGGCAACGCGCTGAACGCCCCGTTTGGCGGCGTTAAGATGTCTAGCACGGCGACTTACCGGGAATCCGGGCGGGCAGCACTAGATTTTTACTTGCAGGAAAAAACCGTCTACTACGGGACGCAAAAAATCAATGCCTAATCAATGCTCAGATACGGAGGGCCTTCGATGAAATCGGTTCTAAGATTGGAATTGGAAGAAGCAAAAGCAATGATCGAAGCGGCAAAGAAAGCCGCTGAGAAACTTGGCGTGATGGAGACGATCTGTATCGTTGACGATGGCGGCTGCGTCATTGCGATGGAACGCATGAACGGCGCGCGCATTACAGGTCCGGAAATCGCGATGGCCAAAGCATTCACGGCAAGCGGGCATAAACGCTCGACCCATTTGTTCAATCAACCGGGTGGCCCGGCGACAACAACAGGCGAAGCATTCGGAATTCATGTGATGATGCCAGGCAAATTTGCGATATTCGTAGGCGGCTTCCCGATCGTCGTGAACGGCGAGGTCGTTGGCGGTGTCGGTGTCAGTGGCGGCAATGGCGAACAGGACACCGTGGTAGGAACAGCTGCGCTCAAAGCATTGCAGGAATACCTGGGCGACGCTTACGAAGTAATGACACAAGCAGATATCAAGAAATGAAGAAAAGGTACTGCCGGTTAGCATTGCGTTCGTCAGCCTGATATCCAGGAGAAAAGATAAGCATCACCCGGTTAGCAACAGTTGATGGAGCTCTTGTACTTGGCAGACCGTTCTCCTTCGGTACGACCTCCAGTACATTGATAGTTGTAAAATTATCGATTACACTAAGGAAAAACAACAATCGGAGGTATACCATATGCCGAAGACACCAATTATTTGGAAAGATGAAGAACTTAGTCCCATTCGCGATAAAGTGTATCAATATATTAAGCAGGCGATTATGCAAGGTGTCTATAAATCGGGAGAGCGAATCATTGAACGTGAGCTTGCAGATCAATTGAACGTAAGCCGGACGCCGATCCGGGAAGCCTTGTTCCGCCTGGAATCGCAGGGGTTTGTAAAAACGCTTCCACGAAAAGGGGTAGTCGTATCCAAACTCTCGCCGGAGGAAGTGATCGAGATTTTCACGATTTTGTCCGCACTGCAAAGTCTGGCGATGAAGCTGGCCGCGCAGAAGGCGACCGCCGCTCAGCGCGAGGAGCTTACACAGATTATTGAAGAAATCGATCACGCGCTGGCTCAGCCTAATTTTGAGCAGGAGCACTGGCATTTTCATTTTAGAATTAACGATGTCATATGCCAGGCGACACAGAGCCCCCGCCTGACACAGATGCTGGATGGATTGTCCGACTATATTCGCGCGTTTGTACATCTGGGCTACGAGCTGCCGGGCCGGATGCGCAAAGCGATGGAGGAGAATCGCGATCTGGCAAGAGCAGTGCGCGACGGTGAAGCGGAGTTGGCGGAATATTTCACGAAAATTCATGTGGAAAATGCGAAAAGGGCTTATTTGGAGGCCTTAAACAAAGAATAAACGGGGTATTGATGATCGTAAATTTCATGGGTGGAGGGGTTTATCGATGAGCGTTTACGTTTTAATGACGACAACCGAACGTTACCGCACCGTTACCGACAATCCCGATTTGGAGAAGATAGTTGATTACGAGTACCACTTCTTCGGGAAGAAGAAAACGACCTTCTCGGTATGCAAAATTAAAAACCCGGATACGAGAATTACCATTCAAGGCGTGGCAGAAGTATTTCCGGATAACAGCATCCCGCTGAAGGTGTTTCCGAAATTCGATTCTATCGAGGACATTGAGAAGGAAATCTATGAATTGGATAACGATGAGGAGAATAAAATCATCAAGGTGCAGTGAGCAGCGGTTTTCGGATAGGGCTGTGTGCAAGTCATCAAAGCTGGCTTGCGGCACAGCCTTTTTCAACGGGTTAAGCTTCGTCAGCCTCAACGGCAAACTTTCTTAGTCGGTTGAACAAGTGCTGATGGTTGCCCTCCGAGTGTCATTCACATGTTACGTTGTCCTTGCAGGCAAAAGAAAAGAGAGGCTCTCCTGGGCAGTCGAATCAGTAAATCTGCCTAGTGAGACAGCCTCTAAATTTTTGTATTTGCTGACTATTTTGCTGCATTGATTCGCCTTTCTGCGATTTTTTTCAGGCGTTCGAGATCTTCCTCGCCCCATGCCACGGTTACGTCCCCGGTAATGAAGGTTTGGCAGGCGAGCCGGTAGCCTTCCTTGATTTTTTCCTCTCCAAGTCTGTCTACTTCCTTCTTCATCACCTTACTGAGATTCTCATGACCTGCCACGATGCGTACTTTGCAGGTCCCACACAGACCTCCGCCGCATTTATAGGGGACAGAGCCTTCATATCGGATGGACGTTCTTAACAAATTCGCATCTTTATCAATTTCAATGATTTTACCCGAGGTTTGAAAAGTAACAGCTGGCATTAAGCATCCCTCCAGTTCGGTATAGGATAAATATACCACACTTCTTTGGTTTATGGTATACCAAATGCATAATTATTTTGGTATGATACTAGTATTGAATCTAATTACAGCCGACGGTGGAGGGGTTTATGTTAAAGGTTGGAATCATAGGATTTGGCACTATTGGTGAAGATGTGGCGGAAGCGATTAAACAAGGAAAGGCAGGAGCGGCAAAGCTGGTCTCCGTTTTGGTTCGGGATGTATCCAAATATGAGAGCGCGAAGGAAGATGCATCCGTGCTGACGGAGAAGGTGGAAGAATTCTTTGCACAGCGTCCGGATGTAGTCGTTGAGAGTGCCGGCCATGAGGCTGTCAGAAAATACGGGCCACTTGCGCTGACGCAGGGCGCCGATCTCATTGTGGTAAGTGTGGGGGCGTTTGCTGATGACCAACTGTTACATCAAATCAAAGCCAAGGCAGCGGAAAGCGGCCGCAAAGTCATCATTCCTTCGGCGGCTATAGGCGGATTGGACCGCATTGCTGCGGGTAGTGTAGGGGAAATGGACGAGGTCGCGCTTATTACCCGTAAGCCTCCTCAAGCCTGGTACGGTACGTTTATTGAGCAGCAAGTGGACCTCGCGGGATTGACGGAGCCTTATCTGGCGTTTGACGGCGTTGCCAGGGATTCGGCGCGGCAGTTTCCGGAGAGCGTCAATGTGTCGGCTGCGTTAAGCCTTGCCGGTATTGGCTTCGATAAGACAAAGGTCAAGGTATTGGTGGATCCAACGATCACACATAATACGCATGAGATCGTAGCAAGCGGGAGGTTTGGGAGAATTCAGCTGCAAATCCAGAACACTCCGTCTGCGAGAAACCCCAAGACAGGTTACATCGTAGCCATGAGCATAGTGAAAACGTTGCGTGACCGGACATCTTACCTTGTAATCGGTCATTAATCAATGATGGCGTCTTCGTCTTGAAGATTTTGAAAACAACGAAATGGCGGATTTTTCCTGTTAAAACCTCGCCGCGGCATCAGGGCGGCAAAAAAAGAAATAGCCATTCACAATAGACGGAGGCTGATCGTCTCACTTTGCATGAAGGATAAGGAAACCATTTCAAACATACAAGCTGACACCCAACTCTAACAGGTGTCAGCTTGTTTTTTTGCATCAACAGACAGGAAATCATAACCAATTGCATGGAAAAATTCGCCACACATCTCACAGTGAGATTGATTTTATCTCATTTATATATTGTTTGCATGAATCGGCTCATCTAAAATGAAACTATACCTTTTCGAAGCACGAACAAGAACTTTGCTTACCTTTTACCCTGCCATAGATATAGACGGAATATTCAGCTGACATTGCTGACCGAGGCAGGTTCGTTAATCAGGAAAACACATGGAGAAGGAGTGGATTGCCATGACGACGAAAGGATTGCCACAAAAACAGGGACTTTACGATCCGGCCTACGAACACGATGCCTGTGGAATAGGCTTTATTGCCAATCTAAAAGCGAAAGCGTCTCACAAAATCGTTGCGAGCGGGTTGGAGATACTTCGCCGCCTGGAACATCGCGGCGGCCAGGGAAGCGATCCCGAGACGGGAGACGGGGCCGGCATCATGACGCTGATCCCCCATAAACTGCTGCAAAAAGCGTGCAAGGAGTTGAAAATCCAGCTTCCGCCTGTGGGCAAATACGGCGTTGGCATGCTTTTCCTGCCGATGGATGAACAGCGCCGAACCGCCTATGAGCAGCAATTGGAGAAATGGATTCAGGCGGAAGGGCAGACTTTGCTCGGGTGGCGGACGGTGCCAACCGATCCGTCCAAGCTCGGCAAAACTGCTTTGGCCAGCCAGCCGTGCATTCGCCAAGTCTTCATCGGGGCCAGCGACGATCTGGAGGACGCGGACGCTTTTGAACGCAAGCTGTATATGATCCGCAAACAAATGGAACGTGCCGCCGGGGACGATTTTTATGCGGCATCTTTCTCCAGCCGCACCATCGTCTACAAGGGGCTATTGACCCCCGAGCAGTTGGATGCCTACTATCTGGACTTGCAGGACCCGGCCTATACGTCTACTTTCGCGATGGTCCATTCCCGCTACAGCACCAATACGTTTCCCACCTGGGAGCGGGCTCATCCCAATCGCTATCTGATTCACAACGGGGAGATCAACACCCTGCAGGGCAACATCAACTGGATGATGGCCCGGGAGAAGATGTTCCAATCGAAGGTGTTCGGGACGGAACTTGAAAAAGTGCTGCCGGTCATCGATCTGCAGGGCAGCGATTCAGCCATTTTGGACAATTGCGTCGAGTTCTTTACGCTGTCCGGCCGTTCCTTGCCGCATGTCGCGATGATGATGATCCCGGAACCGTGGGACCGGGACGAACAGATGGACGAAGCCAAAAAGGCGTTTTACGAATACCACAGCACCTTGATGGAGCCGTGGGACGGCCCGACCGCCATCGCCTTTACGGACGGCAGGCAGATCGGAGCCATCCTCGACCGCAATGGGCTGCGTCCCGCCAGATACTACCTAACCTCTGATGATACCATTATCTTCTCGTCTGAGGTAGGGGTCTTGGATATTCCAGAAGATAAAATCCTCCAGAAAGGCCGTCTCAGCCCAGGGCGGATGCTGCTCGTTGACCTGGACGAAGGGCGAATCGTCTCGGACGAAGAAATCAAGCGGCAGATTGCCACGGCACAGCCGTACCGGGACTGGGTAAGCGAGAACCTGCTCAGCCTGGACCAACTGCCGCAGGCAGCGCCGGAACAAGACCTGCAGGGCGAGGCACTGCTCGCACGGCAGAAGGCGTTTGGCTATACCCAGGAAGAAGTAAACAAGATCATCGGGCCAATGGTTTGGGAGCAAAAGGATCCGATCGGTTCCATGGGCATCGATATGCCGCTGGCCGTATTGTCTGATCGACCCAAGCTCTTGTACCACTACTTCAAGCAGTCGTTTGCGCAAGTGACCAATCCGCCGATTGACGCGATTCGCGAAGCGTGTGTCACATCGACGATCAGCTTCCTCGGGGCGGAAGGAAACCTGCTCGAACCCGGCGCCGCCAATTGCAGCCGGCTCCGGTTGGCTATGCCGCTGATCTCCAACGAAGAATTGGCCCGCTTGAGACAGAGTCCATATGAGCGATTCCAGGCGATCACCCTGCCGATGGTGTTTCCCGCAAACGGCAAGGCAGGAGCGCTTGAGCAGTCGCTTGACCAGCTGTTCGCAGCGGCAGATGAAGCGATTGCCTCGGGATACACGCTGTTGATCCTGTCTGATCGCGCAATGGACCAGGAGCGGGCGGCGATCCCGGCATTGCTGGCTGCAAGCGGACTGCATCACCACCTGGTTCGCACGGGAACCCGGACGAAGGCCAGCATTATCGTGGAGTCCGGCGAGCCGCGCGACGTACATCAATTTGCCATGCTGATCGGCTATGGAGCCGATGCCGTCAATCCTTATCTGGCGATCGACACCGTCCGTGAGCTTGTCCGGGAAAAATCCGACGGCGACCTCCGTATCGAAGATGCCATACGGGCTTACTTGCGAACTGCCGTTGAAGGCGTCGTCAAAGTGATGTCCAAGATGGGGATCTCCACCATCCAGAGTTACCGCGGGGCGCAAATTTTCGAATCGGTCGGGATAGCACCTGCGGTCATTGACCGTTATTTCACGCGGACGCCTGCCCCGATTGGCGGCATCACCCTCGACGTGATCGCGGAAGAGACCACGATGCGGCACGCGAAAGCGTTTTTGCCGGAACATCGGGAAGAGGCCCTGGAGCACGGCAGCGAGTTCCAATTCAGGCGGGACGGGGAGTTTCACCTGTTTAACCCGAAGACGGTACACGCGCTGCAGAAGGCCTGCCGGGAAGGGGATTACGAGCAGTATAAGCTGTATTCCGAGATGGTAAACGAACAGCAGCTCGTCTTTTTGCGCCATCTGCTCGATTTCCAACCAAACCGCAAACCGGTGCCGATCACCGAGGTCGAATCGGTCGATTCCATCGTCCGCCGCTTTAAAACGGGCGCGATGTCGTACGGTTCCCTCAGCAAGGAAGCGCACGAAACGCTCGCGATCGCCATGAACCGGCTGGGCGGCAAGAGCAACAGCGGCGAAGGGGGAGAGGATCCGCAGCGCTACATTACGGATGAAAACGGCGATCTCAGACGAAGCGCCATCAAGCAGGTGGCCTCGGGGCGCTTTGGCGTTTCCAGTCACTACCTGGTCAATGCGAATGAAATCCAGATCAAAATGGCGCAGGGGGCAAAACCGGGAGAGGGAGGCCAGCTTCCTGGAAACAAGGTATATCCCTGGATCGCCGAAGTGCGCGGCTCTACGCCGGGCGTGGGGCTGATCTCGCCGCCTCCGCACCACGACATTTACTCGATTGAAGACCTGGCTCAGCTGATCTTTGATTTGAAAAATGCCAACCCGCGCGCCCGCATCAGCGTCAAACTGGTGTCCAAAACAGGCGTAGGGACGATCGCTGCCGGCGTAGCCAAAGGCCTGGCCGACGTGATCGTGATCAGCGGACACGACGGGGGAACCGGCGCTTCGCCGAAGACCAGCATCAAGCATGCCGGCATGCCGTGGGAACTGGGTCTGGCTGAAACCCACCAGACGCTGATGCTCAACCAGCTGCGCGACCGGGTCGTGCTGGAAGCGGACGGCAAAATGATGACCGGCCGCGACGTAGTGATTGCCGCACTGCTCGGCGCCGAAGAATTCGGCTTTGCCACGGCGCCGCTGGTCTCCATCGGCTGTGTGATGGCCCGTGTTTGCCATCTGGATACCTGCCCCGTCGGAGTGGCCACGCAAAATCCGGACCTGCGCAAGAAGTTCAAGGGGGATCCCCAGCATACGGTCAACTTCATGCGCTTCGTGGCCCGCGAAGTACGCGAGATCATGGCTCAGCTCGGATTTCGCACGATGGAAGAAATGATCGGCCGAAGCGATGTGCTGAAGATGAGCGACAGGGCAAAAGGACATTGGAAAGCCAAACACGTAGACTTGACTCCGCTTCTGCATCAACCGGCAGTACCAGAGGAAACGGGAAGATTCCACCAGCGTTTCCAGGATCACAAATTGGAAAAAACGCTGGATCGCCAAAAGCTGGTGAACATTTGCCGATCGGCCATTGAGGGCCACGGAAAGGTGGATGCGACTCTGCCGATCCGAAACGCCGACCGGGTCACCGGGACGATCTTGGGCAGCGAGGTAACCAAACGCTTTGGCGAGCACGGAATGCCGGAAGATACGATCCAGCTTCGCTTCCAGGGGTCTGCCGGACAAAGCTTTGGAGCGTTTGTGCCGAGAGGCGTCACGCTGCGGCTGGAAGGGGATGCGAATGACTACGTAGGAAAAGGTCTGTCCGGCGGAAAAATGATCATCTATCCATCCGGGCGCAGCACTTTCGCACCGGAAGAGAACATCATCATCGGCAACGTCGCTTTTTATGGGGCAACAGCCGGCGAGGCGTACATCAACGGCATGGCCGGTGAGCGCTTCTGCGTCCGCAACAGCGGTGTGACGGCAGTAGTCGAGGGAGTCGGCGACCACGGCTGCGAGTACATGACGGGAGGTCGCGTCGTGATCCTCGGCCGGGTTGGCAAAAACTTCGCAGCGGGCATGTCTGGCGGCACCGCTTATGTACTGGTGGAGGATAAAGACGAGTTTTCGGCTCTGTACAATCGGGAAATGGTGCTGTTGGAGGGGCTGGAAGACAAGCGCGAGAGCAAAGAAGTGAAGCAGCTGATCGAGAAGCACCTCCAGTACACCGGCAGTCCATTGGCCGAAAAGCTGCTCGCCGAATGGGAACAGACGGTGACGAAATTCGTCAAAGTCATTCCGAAAGATTACAAGGAGATCATCCAAACCATTGAGGAATTGGAACAAATAGGGGTGAAGCGTCAGGAAGCCATCCTGATCGCCTTTGAGCGAAGCCAGAAAAAAGAGCAGGGGAAAACGGCGAAGAAAACGTCGCCAGAGAAAGTGGCCGCGCGGTAAGAACCAGAAACAAGGGCGGACCGGCAGAAATGAGAGTCAGGGCAACCGGCTCTCGCTTCGGCCGGTCTTTTCCTCTTGCCGCATTTGCGACTATAATGATCGATCATGGACAAAAAAGGTGAAGCGAATGATTTGGGTTTTTGTTTACGGAACTCTGCTGCCTGGAGAGTGCAATCACCACGTTGTAAAACCGTACCTCATCCAAACGGAACCGGGGCGGGTCCGAGGCCGACTCTACGACATTGGCGCATATCCCGCGCTCGTTTTGGATGAAACGGGTGACTGGGTGGAAGGAGAGTGGCATGGCATTTCTGCGGAGGGATTGAAGGACCTCGATGAGCTGGAAGGGTACTCGGGTGAAGGGCAGAGCAATGAGTACGACAGGGTATGGGTCGAAGATCGGGAAGCGAATCGGGCGGGCTGGGTCTACGTCTACGGCGATTCCCGGGGATATCCGCCGATCCCAGGGGGATCGTGGCGGCAATGGCGGAAGCGAACCTAAGGGTAGGCCTGCTGCACACAGCTTGTGCGAGGAGGGAAAAAGTCCCTCCTTTTTTCTTTGTCATCGCGCTGCAGCTTCTTGACATCCAGGGAGAGATGTGAAAAAATATACACTAACGACCGTTAGGTAGGAGGGAGCCTATGACCGCTAACCGCATCAAGGAAGTTGCGCTGACACACTTTGCCGAGCACGGATACGAGGGCGCATCCCTGGCGCATATCGCCGATGAGGTCGGGATTAAAAAGCCATCCATATACGCACACTTTAAGGGAAAAGACGACCTTTTTTTGCATGTCATCCGCGATGTTTCCTTCAGCGAGCTGGAGTTTGTGACCAGGTACTTCCAGGCGCACGACGGGAAATCCTTGTCATGTTTATTGCATGACTTGATCAGGCAGTACAAGGAACGCTATGAGCGCAGTGACCGCATCAAATTCTGGATGAGGATGATGTACTTTCCGCCTGTTCCCCTGGAGGCAGCCGTTATGAAGCTGGTGTATCAGTACCTGGATCACATGGAAGTGCTGCTCGAACCGGTTTTCAAGCAGGCGGCGGAGCGCGGCGAGATTGTCTTTGCCGACTCGCAGCGGGCCGCAATCGCATTCATGTGCATGCTGGACGGCGTCCTCGTCGAATTGCTGTACGGCGGGACGGAGCGCTTTGACAGAAGGTTGGAGGCTTCTTGGGACATATACTGGCGCGGCATTACGAGATAAATAGGGCAGGCCTTGGATGAAGGAGAGAGGGAAACATGAATCGGGAATGGCTAAAGGTATTGATTGCCGCATTATTTGAGGTGTTCTGGGTCATCGGCTTGAAGCACGCTGCGACGGCATGGGGGTGGCTGGGCACTGCCGTGTCCATTTTCATCAGCTTCTACATGATGATCGCAGCCAGCAGAAAGCTTCCGGTCGGTACGGTTTACGCCGTGTTCGTCGGACTTGGCACAGCGGGAACGGTTTTTGCAGAGCTAGCCTTTTTTGGCGAGCCCTTTCAAATCATGAAGGTCTTGTTGATCCTTTTGCTCTTGGTTGGAGTGATCGGCCTGAAGCTGGTGACAAAAGAGAAAGAATCGGAGACATAAGGAGCTGAGTCATAATGGCGTGGGTTTCGTTGATCTTGGCTGGATTATTCGAAATGTTTTCCGTTGGGATGATCAACAAGCTGCATCACGACAAGTCATGGCAGGCGCTGGCATTGATGATCGGCGGGTTTACGGCCAGCTTTGTCTTCCTGGCGATCGCGATGAAATCCTTGTCGATGGGAACGGCTTACGCTGTTTGGACGGGGATTGGCGCTTCGGGAGGCGCTTTGTTGGGAATGTTTTTTTACGGAGAATCGAAAGACTGGCGGCGCGTTCTATTCATCTGTATGGTGCTTGCTTCGGCTGTTGGCTTGAAGCTGATATCCTAGGTTGTCACGAAGAAGAGGGGGAGTCGTTATGGGGAAAAAACGGGCGCGCGATCTCGGTCTGCCTTTTCCGGGTGAGACAGGCAGATACAACGCGATTACCGACGTTCCCGGGGTGGAAGTGGGTTTTACTACCTTGATCCAGGGAGAAGGCCCGGTAAAAATCGGTTCTGGACCGATCCGCACAGGGGTGACGGCGATACTGCCGCGGGGCAAACAAGCGAAGATGCAGCCAATCTGGGCGGGGTTTTACGCTCTCAACGGCAACGGCGAAATGACCGGGGTTCACTGGATTAACGACGCAGGCTATTTTGTCAGCCCGATCTGCATTACCAATTCGCACTCGGTCGGCATCACGTACCACGCGGTAACCGGTTGGATGATTCGGCAGTACCGGGAGCAGTTTTCCGACGGCCATTTTTGGGCCATGCCGGTCGTGGCGGAGACGTACGACGGTTCGCTCAATGACATCAACGGGCGGCACATCCGGGAGGAGCACGTCCTGGCAGCGATTGAGTCCGCCAAGTCCGGCCCCGTAGCGGAGGGGAACGTAGGCGGCGGAACCGGAATGATCTGTTATGAATTCAAAGGGGGTACCGGCACTTCTTCGCGAGTGGTAAACGTCGACGGAGAACAGTACCACGTTGGCGCATTGGTGCAGGCCAACCACGGCTTGCGCGAATGGCTCACGATCCTCGGTGTTCCTGTCGGGAAACATCTGACGGAAAACACGCTGTTCACGAAAGAACGAGGCTCCATCATCGTCGTCATCGGGACCGACCTCCCGCTCCTGCCCCACCAACTGCGGCGGATTGCCAAACGGGCGGCGATCGGGATCGGAAGAGGCGGCACACCGGGCGGCAACAGTTCAGGTGACATCTTTCTGGCGTTCTCCGTCGCCAACCCAATGGATATTCCGCAAGAGTCGGGCAAAAAGCTCTCGATGGAATACCTCAATGATGAAGTGTTTGATCCCGTCTACGAAGCGGCCTGCCAGGCAGTCGACGAATCCGTGGTCAACGCCATGCTGGCGGCAGAAACCATGTCCTTGGCAAAACCGTACGGAGAGAAGGTACATGCGATCGATCACGAAAAATTGCTCGAAGTGATGCGAATGTACAACCGCATTTGAAAAGACGAACAGCTGCCCTCGGTTCGGGCAGCTGTTTGCAGCTTTTCGGGATGGTTTGTCCGTCTGCCATTCTGGATCAAGATCATTGCATTCGGCCAGTCAATGAGTTATGATAGTACCGAAAATTCGCAATAGGATGTCAAATTCAAAAAGGAGGAATTCCTGTGCCTTTTGTGATCACGTCGCCCTGTGTGACGGAAAAAGCAGCGGATTGTGTCGAAGTATGCCCGGTTGACTGCATCCATGAAGGCGAAGATCAGTACTTCATCGATCCGGATGTATGTATTGACTGCGGTGCGTGTCAAACGGCTTGTCCCGTGGCCGCGATCTATGCGGAAGACGAGTTGGCGGACGAAGACAAAATCTATCTGGAAAAGGCGAGGGAGTTTTACCGCAACAGAAATTGAAGTACAGTCATACGCTAATAGCAGATCTTTCAAAAGGCAGAGGGCCATGCGGCGGGTTCTCTGCTTTTGTGTTGCGAGAGCTACAAATCACGGGGTGTATCAGGTATCATAAAAGGGTAGCACATCCTGGCGATCGTTGAAAGGGAGTATGAAACGCACTTATGGAACAAGCCATTATCATCGGCGCTGGCCCGTGCGGCCTCTCCGCCGCTGTGGAGCTGAGGAAAGTCGGAATTGAGCCGCTCGTCATTGAAAAGGGTGCTTTGGTCAACTCGGTATTCAATTACCCAACCTATATGATTTTCCACAGTACACCGGAACTGCTGGAAATCGGAGGTTTCCCGTTTACCACTCCCCATGAGAAGCCGACCAGACTGGAGGCGCTAAACTACTACCGCATGGTCGCGGAACGTTATCAACTGCGCATCCATCTTTACGAAACAGTGACCTCGATCGAACGGGGAGACCAGATGTTTCGCGTTTTGACTAAAGACCGATTTGGAGCAAAGCGGGCATACGGCTGTGCCAATGTCATTATCGCGACCGGATATTTTGACCATCCCAATCGTTTGGGGATCCCCGGTGAAGACCTGCCAAAGGTTTTCTCCTTCTATAAAGAAGCGCATCCGTATGCCGGGATGAAGGTGGCGATCGTCGGCGGAAACAACTCCGCAGTAGATGCCGCACTTGACCTGGAGCGTGCGGGAGCGGAGGTGACCGTGATCTGCCGGGGAGAGCGGTTGTCTGATCGCGTCAAGGCTTGGACCCGGCCCATCTTTGAAAGCATGGAGCAAAAGGGACGGATCACCGTCTACTACTCGTCCCGCGTCACGGAAATCCACGATCATTTTATTGCGGTGGAGACACCAGATGATACCTTTGCTTTGGAGAATGACTTTGTCTTCACCCTGATCGGCTATCGGCCTGACCGGACGCTTCTGCGTTCACTCGGTGTCGGTGAAGACCCGGAGTCAGGCGCTCCGCTGTACGATGAGGAGACGATGGAAACGAATATTCCGGGCGTTTACATCGCGGGTGTCGTCGCCGCAGACAACAAACAAGCCAACGCGATCTTTATCGAGAACGGAAGATTTCACGGCCGGCTGATTGCCGAGCATATCGCCGGACGAGACAGGAGATCGAGATGACGGAAAAATTGTATTACCAAGACGCCTATGGCCAGGATTTTCAAGCTTGTATCATCAAGAGCGGAAGCGATGAACACGGGGATTACGTCCTGCTCGACCGCACGCTGTTCTACCCGACGGGCGGAGGACAGCCATGCGACCTCGGGAAGATCGCGGGAGTGGAGGTAGTCGGCGTCGAACTTGTGGACGGCGAGATCCGGCATTACCTAGGAGGAAAATGGAAGCAGCAGCCGGATGTGCCGGTCAATGCCCGGATCGATTGGGAACGCCGCTTTGATTTTATGCAGCAGCATGCGGGCCAGCATATTTTATCTGCCGCCTTTGCCGAGTTGATGGGTGCGAAGACCGTTGGCTTTCACTTGGGCCGGGAGCACGTTACCATCGATTTGGCCGTTCCCGATCTCACTTGGGAGGATGTAGAGCGGGTGGAGAGGCTGACCGATCAGATCGTTTTTGAAAACAGGCAAATCACTGCCCGTTTTGTCGAACCGGCTGAGTTGGCCAGCCTGCCGCTTCGCAAACAGCCTACCGTGGATGAGAATATCAGGATCGTGACGATCGCTGATTTTGATTACAGCCCTTGCGGCGGCATCCATCCTGCCAGGACGGGCGAGGTTGGTCCCATCCTCGTGCTGGACTGGGAGCGCTACAAAGGCCAAGTGCGCGTTCGCTTCGTCTGCGGGCAGCGGACGAGAAAAGCGGTGAGCCAGCAGCGGAGCATCCTGCGCCAGGCAGGCGCTGAATTGAAAACCAGCCAGCACGACCTGACTGCACAAATAACGCGCCTGCTCTCGGAGAGAACTGAGCTGGGAGAGGCGCTAAAAGCAGCCCGTGAACAGCTGATGCGGGCAGAGGCCGAGGGGCTTCTTTCGCGCGCCGAAGCACTCCGGGCGATCAAGCTGGTGACAGCTTCCTGGGAGCACAGGCCGTTGCCGGAGTTGCAGCGGCTTGCAAAGCATCTCATCGAACAAGAGCCGTCTGCTGTCTGCCTGCTGTTTACAGCAGGCGCCAACATCCAGATGGTATTCGCCAGAGGCCAGGAGGTACAGGCGGACGCCAACCAGCTGCTCAAGACGACGTTGGCCCTGATCGGCGGAAAAGGCGGAGGAAACACCAGCATCGCCCAAGGCGGCGGCCCGGACACCCTCGGTGTTGAAGAACTGGTCGGTTATGCCGCGAATCTGGTTAGAGAATTGCCGTAACATCAAAACATTGCAGGGGCTTTCGTCCAAATCACGTTCATTCCAGCTTTATGAGCAAAGCGCGAGAAGCAGAGAAAAATGGAGCGAGCGAAGGCCTTGGCAGCGCCCACCCAGTCGGATCGGAAAAAACGGCACACGCTTGTCGACCAAATGCTACGTTGAGATGCTTCCAGAACTTTTTGGTCGACGTGCCGTTTTTTTTGGTGTGCAGACGGCCAGTCCAGCTTCCCCGCTGGCGTGCCACGAACGGAGCGAGCCTATTTTTCTCGAATGCCATGGACAATGTTCTCCACAGCAAAAAGGACGCGGGGTGCAGTTCAATGCATTTCCCCGCGTCTTTCTTTTTGCCCTAATATCCCACGTATTTGGCGTAGAGCGACCTGGCCGTGGAGATGTCCTGCGAACCCTGGACCAGCACGCGCCCGTCCTTAAAGAAGACAAGGGTATAAGAATCGATATGAAACCGGAGTAAAAAGGGATTTTTTTCCACTGTTCCGAGCTGCTCAAACCGGCGGGACAATGCCTCCAGATCCACCTGCTTCGGCTGGATCGGGGTGATCTGTACCGTATCCCTGCCGCAGAGTGACGTGAATTCTTGCTGCGCTGGTGCTGTCAGATCCAGATACTCGAAAATCCCTTGGCCGCAGGCCGGGCAGTTGGCATTTTTTCCATTGGCGATATTGATTTGCAGATGGTCGTTTTGCCAGAGCTCAAACTGCTCCAGATTGGGGTTCTGCTGCTGGGTGGCGCCGAGCAGCAGCTTAAGTGCTTCGACGGCCTGGTATGAGGCGATGACATGCACGATCGGACCGATCACGCCTGTCGTGTCGCACGTCTCTGTGCGGCCTTCGGGAGGATGGGGGAAGAGACAGCGGTAACAGGGCGTCTCACCCGGCCGGATGACGGCAAACATCCCCTTGGAGCTGACGGCCGCACCGTGGATCCAGGGAATCCTGTGCTTGACCGCCACGTCATTGACCAGGTAGCGGACCTGGAAGTTGTCCGAGCCGTCCAGGATCAGGTCAAATCCGGTCAGGTACGCTTCGGCATTGGTCGCATTCAGATCGGCGACGATGGGTTCCACCGTAACCGTCGAGTTGATCTTTTGCAGTTTGGCGGCGGCGGCAACGGCTTTTGGCAGGTGGGCGCGGGCATCCTCCTCGTCGTAGAGCATCTGGCGCTGCAAATTGCTTTCTTCGACAAAGTCGCGGTCGATGATCCTGACGAAACCGACACCGGCGCGGACCATGTGGTTGGCAAGGACTGTCCCGAGTGCTCCCATCCCGACGATGACCGCCTTGCTTTGCAACAGCTTCAACTGGCCCGCTTTGCCAATCGGGGCGAACAGGATTTGCCGCGAATACCGCTGGTGAATTTCCGTATCCATGAGAAGCAATCCCTCCGTTCCCGGGGCTCTGATCCATTCAATAGATCATCCGCCCGGAGATAAAATCTGCCAGTTCCTGGCTTTGTGGCTGGTCAAAAAAGGTCGAGGTGTCGGCCGACTCGACAATTCGCCCCTTGTGAACGAACAAGCAGTGATCGGCAAGCCGTTTGGCCTGGGGCAGATTGTGGGTCACGATCATGATCGTCGTGCCCCTTTGCTGATGGATCCCCTTGATGACCTGCTCAAAAATAGACACGTTGGCCGGATCCAGGCTCGCCGTCGGCTCATCCAGCAGAAGCAGCCGGGGATTCAGCACGATGGCTCTGGCCAGGGCGACCCGCTGCGCTTCGCCCCCGGACAAGGTGGCGGCCTGCTGGTGGATGCGGTCGGCCAGATCGACGAGCTGCAATGCCTCACTGACCCGCTCCCGGATCGTCTTGCGGTCCAGCTTGCGGTAACGAAGCCCCATCGCCACATTGTCAAACACCGAGGTGTGGAACATGACCGGCTGTTGGGCGACAAATGCCATCTGGCGCTGGATCGCCAAGGCCTTGGCATGGGAAAGTGACGCGAGGTCCACCTCTTCGCCCCAGTAGTTCATCGTGCCCGTAAGCGGCTTTTGCAGCAGGTTGACCACTCTGAGCAGCGTGCTTTTGCCCGACCCGCTCGGACCTACGATGCCATAAATTTTACCACAGGCAAGGCTCATTTGCTCAATGGTCAGGATGGATTTTTTTTCGATGGCGACGTGCAGGTGTTTCAGGTGTAGTTGCGGCATCTCACATTTTTCTCCGTTTGGCGTTGATTTGTTCGAGAACTCCCATCATCAGGAAGCTGTTGAAGACAAAGCTGATCAGCAAAAGGACAAGCCCCAGATAGAGGCCTGTTTCATAGTGGCCCATCCTCGTCTCCAGGATGATAGCCGTAGTCATCACGCGGGTGTGGTGTTCGATGTTCCCACCGACGAGCATGACGGCTCCGACTTCGGATATCGCGCGTCCGTAGGCGGCAGCGACTCCCGCCCAGATGCCTTTTCGCGACTCCTTGACGATCGTCCAGACCAATTGGGAAGGAGTGGCCCCGAGGCTTTTTGCCGTCTCGGAATAGGTTCGCTCTTTGGCCTGGACTGCGGACAGGGTCAACCCCGCAAGGATCGGCGATACCAGGACGACCTGGGCAATCACCATCGCTTCCGGCGTAAACAGCAATTCCAGCGAGCCGAGGGGACCGTATTTGGAGAGGAGCAGATAGACGATCACCCCGATCAACACCGGGGGCAGACCCATCAGGGTGTAGACGATCGTGACAGCCAGTCTTCTGCCGGGGAAGGAGTACAAGCCGAGAAGGGCGCCGGCGGGTATACCGATCAGCGCCCCGATGAACACCGCAGTGGTCGTCACTTGCAGGGAAAGCCAGATAACTTCCAGAACTTCGGTTGGCAAGCCCATGCTTCACCCCTTAACGCTTTTTGGCGTCAGGTACAAATAAGCCTTTTCCGTACTTGTCTTTGCCAAATTCGCCAATCATTTTCTGTCCCTCTTCACCGACGAAAAACGAGATCAGCTCGTCTGCCAGCTCGGGTTTGCCGGTGGATTTGACCTTGATGATGCCGTAAGGATTCAACAGCGCCTTGTCGCCTTGCATCAGCACGGCCAAGCCCAGCTTCCGGGAGAGGAAAGTAGCCTCATCGGTCAGCGTGTAGGCGTTCTTTTCATCAGCCATCTGCAGGGTGTCTCCCATGCCTTGTCCGGAGGAGAGGTACCAGCTGCCGGAAGGGGTGATGCCGGCGTTTTTCCAGATGCTTTTTTCCTTCTTGTCCGTACCGGAGTCGTCACCGCGGGAGATGAAGGTTGCCTGTTTCTCGGCGATTTTTTGCAGCGCCTCTTCTGCCGTTTTGGCGTTCTTCACTCCGGCCGGATCGCTCTCTGGTCCGACGATGTAAAACTGGTTGTACATCACGTCGTAGGCGTCGACGCCAAATCCCTGTTCGACAAACTGATCTTCCGCAGGCCTTGAGTGCACCAGCAAGACATCGGCATTGCCGTCTTCGCCAAGCTTGATCGCTTGTCCGGTGCCGACTGCGACGACTTTTACCTTGATGCCGGTCTTTGATTCGAAAGCGGGGAGAATGGCGTCCAGCAAACCCGAATCCTGCGTGCTGGTCGTGGTCGCGAGAACGATCTCCTTGTTTTGGCTGTCCGTACTCGGCTTGGCTTCGGAAGCGGCCGGCGTCTCCGGAGCGGGAGCGGACGCTGGTGCCGGAGTGGCCGTGCTGCAGCCGGCCAACAGCAAGATGGCCGCCAAGATCAGAAAGAAGCTTGTCCTGCTTACGTGTTTCATCTGGTATCCTCCTTGTACCATTATGTATATGTGGCAATGATTTCGCCCATCTGTGAGATATCGTAGCCGCCGAGCGCAACGATGGCTTTGCGGAACGGAACGTCCCGCAGCGTGTGCAGCATGATCTGAAACCGCTCCTGCTGCACCAGCCCGGTGGGCAGCACCAAGTCGTACCGTTCCTGATGAATCGGGAAGAAGTCCAGCTCCAGATTGCGGGCGACGCTTTCAATGCCGAGGGCGACGTCTGCTTCGCCCTTCAGTACAGCCGCTGCCGTGGCGTAATGATTGACACATTCGTGATCATAGCCGGGCAGGATGGCGGCTGAGACGCCCATTTCGCGAATTTTCTGATCAAGCAGAACGCGCGTGCCCGAGCCTTTTTGCCGGTTGGCGATGCGGTGTTCTCCGGAGAAGAAGTCGGACCAGCTGGTAATCATCCGGGGGTTCCCCTTGGGGAGGATAAAGCCTTGCCAGCGGTAGACGAAATGGATCACCGTCACCTGTTCGCCAGGCAGCAGGCGGGTGATGTAGGGGAGGTTGTACTCTTTTTCCTCCACATCCAGCAGATGACATCCGGCCATTTCCGTCCGCCCGTTGAACAGGTCGATCAATCCCTTCAAACTGCCGGAAAAAGCCGGAAAAAGCGTAATTCCCCGGGTGCTGAGATGCTGGGTCAACAGGTCGACAGCAAGGTCGTGACTGCCGGTGAAGTAGATCTGGTGCGGCAGCTCCTGCGGCAAAAAAGGGGCGGACTCTTCAAGTGAAAAATCCCTTGCTCCTTCACGGGATTTCTTCCCGCGGGCGAGGTTGTCCAGTTCGCTTCGCAAAATGCGCAGGCTCCGGCCGAGCTTGACGGCGGGGAGATCTCCGCGTTTGATCATTTCATACACGGTGAACTTGGACAATTTCAAGATGGCAGCCGCTTCCTCCGGAGTCATGTACTCCTCTTTCAAGCTTCCCAGTCCCTTCATCGTATTTCATTGGTTTTGATTTGGTTTTGTTAGGTTGAGTTAGTATATGTACAAAATACTTGATCACAGGAAGAAAGGCAATACATTTTTTAAAAAGTATGTATCAGGTGAATAGTCGAAATATCGACAATTTTCCATTTTGGCATAGAATAATAGCAGGAGTTGCTTCATAAAAGTCGAATAGGTAACAGTAATGACAGCATCAGCCTTTCGGAAAGAAGAAACCAGGGTGACTACTGCTTTCCGATGAGGGCCCGGCCATTTCATTGCGATGGCTGCAGCGGGGTTTTTTTATCATTTTTTGAAGGAGGAGGCGGACAGATGAAGTTAGGCGGCTTTAAAAACAGGGAAATTTTAGTTGATCTATCAACAGGAACGGTCAACTATCGGGAGATCGACGAGGAGCTGGCCAAAAAGTACATCGGCGGCCGGGGGCTGGGAGTCAAGTACGTGTTTGACAACGGCCCGGATGTGGAACCGCTGTCAGCGGAAAATCTCTTATGCATCATGACCGGTCCTGTGACGGGATCGCGGTCGACGATGAGCGGCCGGCTGTGTGTCGTGACCAAATCTCCATTGACCGGGACAGTGACCGACTCGCACATGGGGGGATGGACGGCCGCACGGTTAAAATGGGCCGGGATCGACAATATCCTGATTTCCGGAAAAAGCGACAAACCCGTTTACCTCTACATCGAAAACGGGCAGGGAACGCTGCGCGATGCCGCCGATCTCTGGGGACAAGGCACCCGGGCGACGGTAAAAGCCATGCAGGAACGTTACGGCAAGGAAGACCTGAGTGTCATGTGCATCGGACAAGCGGGAGAAAACCAGGTGCGCTTTGCCGGGTTCATGAATGAGAACGATCGCGCGGCCGGCCGCGGCGGCACAGGTGCGGTGGCCGGGTTTAAAAACCTGAAGGCGATTGTGATCAAAGGCCCGCAAAAGGGAAATATGCCGCAGCCGGTACGGGATGACGAGTATAAGGCGGCGAACCAGAAGGCGTTGAAGGCGATCATGGAGGGCGGTCTCACCGCTCCGAAAAAAGGCGGCCTCTCCGTCTACGGGACGAACGTCCTGACGAGCATCATCAACGAAGTGGGCGCTCTTCCGACGATGAACTCCAAGTATACCCACTGGGAAGGGGCCGAAGGGCACAGCGGGGAAACCGTCAACGCCACGCTGCTGGTCGCAGACAATACCTGCCACGCCTGCCCGGTCGCTTGCAAGAAAGAAGTGGAAGTGAAGGATGGCAAGTACAAGACTCGGGTAGAGAGCTTTGAATACGAGTCGGGCTGGGCGCTCGGCGCCAACTGCGGCCTGAGCGATGCGGCGGCGATCTCCTATCTGATCAACATGTGCAATGAATACGGCATCGATACGATCGAACTCGGAAACACGCTGTCTTGCATGATGGAAGCGGTCGAACAAGGTCTCGTCGATGAGCCGTTTGCCTGGGGAGATGCCGACCGCATGATCGAACTTACCGAGATGCTGGTATTCCGCAGGGGCATTGGAGATGTACTGGCGGAAGGCACGGCGAGAGCAGCCAAGAAGTTTGGCAACGCCGATCTGGCGATGGTGGTCAAAGGGCAGGCGATTCCGGCTTACGACCCCCGCGGCATACAGGGCATCGGATTGGGCTACGCGACGAGCAACCGGGGGGCCTGCCATCTGCGCGGGTACACGGTCGCCAGCGAAATCGCCGGGATACCGGAGCCGACTGACCGCTTGAAGCCCGAAGGAAAAGGCGAGCTGCTGAAAATCTTCCAAGACTTGTTTGCCTTCTCCGACTCGCTGGACATCTGCAAATTCTCCTCGTTCTCCGAGAATGCGGAAAATTACGCGGAACAGTATTCAGCGATGACCGGCGTGCAGATCACAGCAGACGACGTTCTGAAAATTGGCGAAAGAATTTATAATCTGGAACGTCACTACAACAACCTCGCCGGCTTCAACAAACGCGAGGACGACTTCTTGCCCAAGCGCTTTACGGAAGAAGCGGGGACCGGCAACAGTGCCGGACATGTCAGCCAGCTGGACATCATGCTCGACGAGTACTACCAGGTACGCGGCTGGATAGACGGAGTCGTGCCGGAGGGCAAACTGAAGGAACTGGAAATCGTCTGAGCGGACGAGAAAAAGGTGGAGCGAAACCTCCACCTTTTTCTTCCATTTTCGTTCATCCACCGACACGTATGGTTTTTTTGCGAAACCGGGCGACAACATCGTCGAGAACCTCTTCACAGGGTGCCTTGAACACAAGGAATACAGCGTTCACCCGAAAGCGGGAGGTGATGGCTGCTTCCTCTTGCCGCAACAGCTCGGCCTGCCACTTATCTCCTTTGATCAACACGGGAAACGGGTCGGTCAGCTGCTCCCCGCCCAACTCACGCAAATAGATGATCAGCTGCGAGAGCGGGATGCCGCGAATTTCCAGGTTTTTGTGGTGCATGTCAGCCTCCTGCCACGGGCGGAAACAGGGCGAATTGATCGTCAGCTTTTACCCTGGTGTGAAGCCCGTCCTCGTGGATGATGTTGCGCCCGTTAATAAACACGTGAACGAACGGCTTCAGGGTTCGGTCCGGGGTGAAGACCTCGTCTTCGAGCGGGGGGAACATCTGAATCAGCGATTCCAGTATATCGATAACACGGTTGTTTTCTTCCTGATAGGGTACGGTTACTTCCTTTGATTGGCATATTTCGCGAAAGTTGGCAAACACTTTCACCTTCATCATCTATTCGTTCTCCTTTTTTCTTTCTATTATAGTAAGATTTCATGTGAGATAAAATACAATATTCCCATTACCCTGACAATTGGGCATGTAGCACGAATATTCAAAGTCGCCATGCTGGAGGATCATTATGAAGTTCTTCAATGTAAAAACAGTACAGGAGACATTGTCAATTATCGAGGAGCATTTTGGTCCGGTCGGCAAGACATGCCGTATTCCCGCAGCAGACGCGGTCGGCATGGTGCTGGCTGAAGACGTCATCTCCGCCGAACAGGTGCCGCCGTTCTCACGCTCTACCGTTGACGGCTACGCGGTGCGGGCGACGGATACATTTGGCGCCACAGAATCGCTGCCGGCGTTTCTGGAGATTACCGGCACGATCGAAATGGGCAAGGCCGCGGAGCTCTACCTGGATGAGGGACACGCCCAGTACATTCCGACTGGCGGGATGATGCCCCCGGGGGCCGACAGCGTCGTGATGATCGAGCACGTCGAGGAAGTAGGCGAGCTGTTGAATGTGTTCCGCCAGATAGCCCCAGGCGAGAATGTCATCCGCGCCGGAGATGACGTCAACCGAGGAGAACTGGTGATCGCCGCCGGTCACAGGCTGCGTCCGCAAGATCTCGGTGTCCTGGCTTCGGTCGGCAAAACCGAAATCAGCGTGTATGGAAAACCGGTTGTCGCCGTATTGTCAACGGGCGATGAGATCGTCCCGGCGGAAGTGCAGCAGCTGGCCCCGGGCGAAGTGAGAGATATCAACAGCATCACGATAGCCGCAGCAGCCAGACAGTTTGGCGCAGAAGTCATGTACGGCGGGGTGGTGAAGGATGACTACGACTCCTTCTACAAGAAAGCCAGCCAGCTGTACCAGGAGGCAGATTTCTTGCTGCTGTCGGGCGGCAGTTCAGTGGGAACGCGCGACTTTACCGTCCAGGTGCTGGAGGCTTTGGGGGAACCGGGGGTGCTGGTTCACGGCGTTTCGATCAAGCCGGGAAAACCGACAATCATCGCCAAGGCGGGAGCAAAGCCGGTGATGGGGCTTCCCGGACATCCGGCATCGGCCCTGATCGTCTTTCATTTGTTTGGCATCCCGATTCTGGAAAAATTGAGCGGCGAACGCACTGTGAAGACCGACTTGCGGCTGGAAGCGCGGATAACCCGCAATGTCGCTTCCGCGGTCGGGCGTTCGGATTACATTCGAGTCAAAATCGAACAGCGTCCGGACGGCTTATGGGCGGAGCCCGTATTCGGCAAGTCGGGATTGATCTCCACGCTGGTGGCCAGCGACGGGATGGTAGAAATTCCCGCCAACCAAGAAGGGATACGGGAAGGCGAGATCGTCAAGGTGCAGCTTTTCCGATAAATGATGAAGTTCGTCGCAAGGGAGACACCCACTGGGAGGATGGATATGCGCAAAATCTACTTGGAAGATACACCGCTGCAGGAAGCCCAGCACAACCTTCTGCAAAGGGTTCTGTTTACGGCTGAAACAGAGTTGATCCCGACAGGAGCCGCACTCGGCCGGGTAACCGCAGAGGCCGTCTTGGCCAAAGTATCGATGCCGAATTACAACGCTTCGGCGATGGATGGGATCGCGGTCAGAGCAGAGAAAACGTACGGAGCGGACGAACTGCGTCCGGTTCGGCTGAAGTTGGGAGAGGATTACGTCGTCGTCGATACCGGCGACCCCATACCGAGCGGGTTCGACGCAGTGATCATGATCGAGCACATTCACCAAATCGATGAACAGACGGTCGAAATCATGGAAGCAGTCGCCCCCTGGCAGCACATCCGGCCGATCGGCGAAGACGTCGTGGTCGGAGACATGATCGTTCCCGCCCGGCACAAACTCCGAGCGGTCGATCTGGGAGCACTCTTGGCGGGAGGAATTCTGCAGGTCCCGGTCTTGCGCAAGCCCAAGGTGGCGATTATTCCCACCGGCACGGAGTTGATCCCGCCGGCGGAAGAAGTGGCGGAAGGGGAGATTATCGAGTTTAACGGAACGGTTTTTTCCGCCTTTCTCCAGGAGTGGGGAGCAGAGGCGCTGCATCTGGGGATCGTCAAAGACGACTACAACCTGATCAGGGAAGCGCTGCAGCAGGCCGTTCGGGAAGCGGACATCGTTCTCCTGAATGCGGGATCGTCAGCCGGCACCGAGGATTATACCGTTCATGTCATCGATGAACTCGGAGAGGTGCTGACACACGGCGTGGCAACCAGACCGGGCAAACCCGTCGTCATCGGACTGGTCGAGGACAAGCCGGTCATCGGCCTCCCAGGGTACCCGGTCTCCGCCTATCTGGCGCTGGAGTGGTTCGTCCGCCCGCTCGTCCACCAGTACCTGGGCCAGATCGAATTGCAGCGGCCCAAAATCACAGCGAAAATGGGCCGTCGGGTCGTCTCGGTCATGGGGGCGGAGGACTTCGTGCGGATGAATATCGGCTGCATCGACGGCCAGTATATCGCCAATCCCTTGACGCGAGCGGCAGGCGTGACCATGTCGATGGTGCGGGCCGATGGACTGCTCCGCATTCCAGCCGGTCACCTGGGGTACGAGCATGGGGAAGAGGCAGAGATCGAATTGTACCGGCCAATCGAGCACATCCGCCAGACGATTGTCGCTTCCGGCAGCCACGATCTGTCGATCGATATCCTGCATTCTCTGCTGCGGGAGATTCACCCGGAACAGTTCCTCATCTCCTCACATATAGGGAGTATGGGAGGAATTTTGGCGATCCAAAAGGGAGAAGCCCATGTCGCGGGCGTACACCTGTTTGACGAGGCGAGCGGGACCTATAACGTGCCATTCATCGAGAAGTATTTGCCGGGGCAGGACGTCGTTCTCTTGCAGCTTGTTTACCGCCAGCAGGGGTGGATCGTCCAGAAGGGCAATCCCCACCAGCTGCAGTCGGCCGCCGACATCGCCCACAAGCGATTGACCTACATGAACAGGCAGCGCGGAGCGGGAACCAGGCTGTTGTTTGACTACCTGTTGAAACAGGAGGGCATCAGCCGCGAGCAGATTTACGGGTATTCGCGCGAGGCCGTCTCCCACCTGAGCGTGGCTGCGGCAGTCGCAGGCGGTACGGCTGATGCCGGGCTTGGCATCTCTTCGGCCGCCGCCGCCATGAACCTCGATTTTATCCCGGTCGCGGAAGAGCGCTATGACCTCTTGATGAGCCGGAAGTTTTATCAGAGCGAGCAAGGCCAGACCCTGCTTGAGCTGATCCGCTCTCCGCGATTCCGAGAGCAGGTAGAATCTTTGGGTGGATACAGCTGCCGGGATTCAGGTAATATTATTTATCATGCACATCGAGAAGGTTCTCCCCTTCAAGCACCAAGAAGTTAAGGTGCATACTTTTGAAATCCTGGCTTCACCAAGACCTTAGGGTTGGCAGGACAAAAAAAGTCTACCACTTTCACACAAAATTTGTTAAATTAGATTAGAACATATGTTTGTGTTAACGGTGCAGCAAATTCCTGCGAAAAGTAGTCCCAACAGCTTGCGCTAATGGGATAGAGGGGTTGGACGGTAGTCAATCCGTCAACGTGTCAACTCCACTGGTGTTAAGCATTCGGTAGTTTTCCTGATTGATACACCAGAAACCCCCACTTCAACCGGATCCTCAGCGTTGGTTAAGTGGTGGGAGTATTCATGAGAGAAATCGCGGTAGAGAGTAGAACGAACAGGAGAGTGATCTAATATGTCAGAACGTTTCTTGGATTCATTAAAGCGTCCTCTCCGTGACTTACGAATTTCCGTTACCGATAAATGCAATTTTCGCTGCACCTACTGTATGCCGGCGGAGATATTCGGTCCTGACTACGCTTTTCTCCCTCAAGACAAGCTCCTGAGCTTCGAGGAAATCACCCGCCTGACGCGGATCTTCGCCTCCATGGGGACGGAGAAGATCCGGATCACCGGCGGCGAGCCTTTAATGCGCAAGGATCTGCCGGCACTGATTCAGATGATCAGCGAGGTGGAGGGTATACGCGATATCGCCATGACGACCAACGGTTCGCTGCTCGCCAAGCATGCCAGAGCGTTAAAAGCGGCGGGGTTGAAACGGGTTACTGTCAGCTTGGACAGTCTGGATGACGACCGGTTTGGGCAAATCAACGGCAGAGGCTGCCGGGTAGAGACGATCCTCTCGGGGATCGAGGCAGCAGCGGAAGCGGGATTGCAGGTAAAGATCAACATGGTGGTACAGCGCGGGATGAATGAAGAAGACATCCTGCCCATGGCCAGGTACTTTCGGGAAAAGGGGCATATCCTGCGTTTTATCGAATACATGGATGTCGGAAACAGCAACGGCTGGCGGCTTGACCTGGTCGTCCCCAGCAGGGAGATTGCCGAACTGATTCATGCAGAAATGCCCCTGGAGCCGGCTCGGCCCAATTACTATGGAGAAGTCGCCTCGCGTTATCGCTACCGGGGTACAGAGCAGGAAATCGGCTTCATCTCGTCTGTCACCCAGGCCTTTTGTTCGACTTGTACAAGGGCGAGACTATCGGCGGAAGGGAAACTCTACACGTGCCTGTTTGCCTCTGACGGGGAAGACCTTCGCGAACCGCTGAGAAGCGGTTACACGGATGAAGGTCTGCGGCAGTTGATTGGCGGCATCTGGAGCCGCAGAAGCGACCGGTACTCAGAGGAGCGGCTCAAGCATACGCCGGAATTGACAAAGCGGAAAAAGGTGGAGATGTCCCATATCGGGGGATAATCGAACCACGGCACCGCGGCAAAAAACCTGGGGCAATTGTCCCAGGTTTTAGTCATTTTGTTGAAATTATACTGATTATTCATGAAACAGCAGCCCGATTTTTGTGTAAAAGAGACATGGTTTCTGCTTTTGAAACGATATACATTTAATTTGTGCCATCCTTGAACCGTTTGCGGCTTTGCCTGTCGCCAAACGGGAACTCATTCAGAAAGAGGGTGAAATCAGACGTGAATTTCCAATCCAGACGGATCGGGCAAATCCCGCCGTATATGTTTGCGGAACTGAATAAAAAGAAAGCGGCGATGCAGAAGGCGGGGATCGATGTCATTGACTTGGGAATCGGAGATCCCGATCTGCCTACCCCGGAGCACATCGTAGAAAAGCTCATAGAGGAAGTCAGACGTCCGGAAAACATGAAGTACCCCAGCTTTGTCGGGTGTTTGGAATTTCGGCAGGCCGTTGCCGATTTTTACAGGCGTCAGTTTGACGTCGAACTCGATCCGGAAACCGAGGTTCTGACACTGATTGGAACAAAAGAAGGGATCGCCCACTTGATTCCTACCATGATTGATCCCGACGATTGCGTACTGCTGCCGGATCCATGCTATCCCGTCTATCGGATGGCAACCTACCTGGCGAACGGCAAGTACTACGACATGCCGCTCAAGCAGGAGAACAACTTTGAGCCCGTCTTTTCGGACATTCCTGAAAGCGTCATCCGGCAAGCCAAATTGATGTTTTTAAACTACCCGGGCAACCCGACGACCGCCACCGTGGACCTTGGCTTTTTCCAGCGGGCGGTCGCTTTTGGAGCGGCTCATCAAATCCCCATCGCCCACGACTCCGCCTACAATATGGTTACGTTTGGCGGCTACCAGGCGCCGAGCATCCTGCAGGTGGAAGGAGCGAAGGAGATCGCCGTCGAATTCGGCTCACTCTCCAAGACGTACAACATGACGGGCTGGCGAATTGGCTACGTTGTTGGCAACAGAGACATGATTAAAGCGCTTTCCGTCTACAAGAGCAATACGGATACAGGCCAGTTTACTCCGATTCAGAAAGCGGCCGCTTTTGCGTTGAACAGCGACCAGAGCTGTATCGCACGGCACAACCAGATTTACTATGAGCGGATGAAGACCATGCTCGAAGGGCTTGCCTCCATTGGGATACAGGTAGAGCCGCCCAAAGGCAGTTTCTTTATTTGGGCACCTGTGCCCGTGGGCTATACTTCCAGTGAATTTGCTGCAAGCGTATTGGAGCAGACCGGCGTAATCGTGACGCCCGGGAGTGCATTTGGCCCATCCGGCGAAGGGTATTTCCGCATCTCGCTGTCTGTGCCGAGCGACCGCCTGAACGAAGCTGTAGAAAGAATAAAGGCAAAATTGCGAATTGAACAAGAAAACCGCTAAAGGAGAGGGAACGATGAAACAGTATGTAAATTACATTAATGGCGAGTGGATCGCATCCGCATCCGGCAAATTCCTGCCGAATACGAATCCGGCTACCGGCGAAGTCCTGGCAGAAGTAACCCAATCGACCGCAGAAGATGTCGACCGGGCCGTGCAAGCGGCGCGGCAGGCGCAAAAGGCGTGGCGATTGGTCCCCGCACCGGAGCGCGCGGAAGTGCTCTACAAGGTCGGCCTGCTGCTGAAAGAGAGAAAAGAACAGTTGGCGCAAATTCTTACCAGTGAAATGGGGAAAGTGATTGAGGAAGCCAAAGGAGAAGTACAGGAAGCGATCGATATGGCCTTCTACATGGCCGGCGAAGGGCGCAGACTGTTCGGCGATACGGTCCCGTCAGAGCTGCGCGACAAGTTTGCCATGAGTGTGCGCGTCCCGGTCGGGATTGCCGGTTTGATCACGCCGTGGAACTTCCCGATCGCCATCATCTCGTGGAAGTCGCTGCCGGCACTCGTCGCGGGGAACGCCATCGTCTGGAAACCGGCCTCTGAGACGCCGATGATCGCGGCGGAATTCGTCAAGATCTACGAGGAAGCAGGGCTGCCCAAAGGCCTGATCAACCTCGTCTACGGATCGGGCAGCGTCGTCGGAAATGCGATGGTAGACCATCCCCAGATCGATCTGATCTCCTTCACCGGCTCCAACGAAGTGGGCAGAGAAATCAACGCCCGCGCCGGCGGCATGCTAAAACGCACCTCCCTGGAAATGGGCGGCAAAAATGCCGTTACCGTACTGGACGATGCCGATATTGATCTCGCCGTGGACGGGATTATCTGGAGCGCCTACGGTACAAGCGGCCAGCGCTGCACGGCCTGCAGCCGGATCATCGTCCATGAAGCGGTCAAGGAAGAACTGGAGAGCAAATTGCTGGAGCGAATCGCAAAATTGCGGCTGGGCAACGGGTTGGATCCGTCCGTTGACGTCGGACCGGTGATCAATCGCGCTTCCCTGGAGAAAATTGACCAATACGTCAAAATCGGCGTAGAAGAAGGAGCGAAGCTGCTTTGCGGCGGCGAGATTGCCACAGAAGGAGAATTGGTCAAGGGCAACTTCTACATGCCCACATTGTTTACGGACGTAAAACCGGACATGCGGATCGCCCGGGAAGAGATTTTTGGCCCGGTTGCTTCGATCATCCCGGTGAAGAGCATCGAGGAAGCGATTGAAGTAAACAACAGCGTCGAGTTTGGACTCTCCAGCTCGATCTTCACCCAGGACATCAACCGCGCATTCCGGGCGATGCGGGATCTGGATACGGGAATTGTCTACGTCAACGCGGGGACGACTGGTGCCGAGATCCATCTGCCGTTCGGCGGAACCAAGGGCACCGGGAACGGGCATCGCGATTCCGGTGTTGCGGCGCTTGACGTATTCACCGAGTGGAGATCCATCTACGTGGATTACAGCGGCAAGTTGCAAAGAGCGCAAATCGACAACAAGTAAGCCTAGCCGCGCCTGCCAAGAGAGAAAATCCGAATCGACTGCATACCGGACAGTTGGTTCGGATCTTTTTTACCGATCAATTATTCTGATTATACACAATATACAAATATCGATCGCGATAAGCTGGCTATTTTTGTAGAATCTTGCCATAGTATGCGAGCGTTTCAAGACGTTACATTTAAGATGTATTCCTTTATATCCTGCGAAAAGGGGTAATCCAGATGAACAACACAGCAGACCTCATTATCATCGGTGGCGGCGTCATCGGTTCGAGTGTAGCATACAATCTCCTGCATGACGGATACACCGGAAAGATCCTCGTATTCGAAAAGGACAAAATCTACGAATTCTCTTCTACTCCGAGAAGTGCAGGGGGAATCCGTCAACTGTATACGACAGACATCAACATACAGCTAAGCAGATTCAGCTTGCAGGTGTACAAACATTTTCCTGAGGCGATGGCTTTGGACGGGGAACCCGCCAAGATCGATTTTAAGCAGCGCGGTTACTTGTTCCTGGCCACTGAAGAGATGATGCCGCGATTGGATCGGCATGTCGAGCTCCAGCACAAGCATGGCGTGCCATCGCAGCTGCTGCAAAAGCGCGAACTCCTGGATATCATCCCGGAACTTAATATCGACGATCTTGCCGGCGGGCTTTACTGTGCGGAGGACGGGTATCTCGACCCGTATTCGGTCATGCAGGGCTATATTCGCAATGCCAAAAGGCTGGGAGCCGAGTATATCTACCAGGAGGTTGAGGCGATTCTCTGCGACCAGGAGGAGGTAAAAGGAGTTCGCTTGTCGGACGGCAGTGAATACTACGCCCCGATCGTGTTGAACTGCGCGGGGGCCTGGGGCTCTGACCTCAGCGAAAAAATGGGACTGGCCCTGCCGGTGGTCCCGCTGCCCAGGCAGGTGTTTCAATTTGATATCGAAGAGCCGTTGAAACAATACCTGCCGCTGACGATTGACCCGACAGGCGTCTACTTCCGCCACGAAGGCGAAAAGCTGATCGCCGGCTATTCGGACGACAGGGAGCCGGGCTTTGACTTCAATTGGAAACGCTCCTTCTTCGTTGAGCAAATCTGGCCAGTGCTGGCCCATCGGATCAGCAATTTTGAGCAGGCAAAAATCGAGCGGGGCTGGAGCGGATTATACGACTTCAACACCGCGGATCATAACGCGATTCTGGGTAAGCATCCGGGGAAAAAAGGCTATTACGTGGCGTTCGGGTTCAGCGGCCACGGCATGCAGCAAGCGCCGGCGGTAGGAAAAGGCTTGTCCGAGCTGATTCGTACCGGAAAGTACCAGACGCTTGATTTGTCGCCTCTGCGTGTCGAACGGTTTGCCGAGAATGATTTGGTCATCGAGGATGCGATCGTGTAGCGTCATCCATGCCATGTCCGTTCTATGAACATGACATAGGAAAGCAGAAAAAGGGGGAGTACGATTTGAAGAGGAAGAAGCGAACGAGTCTGCTGGCTGCCGTCGTTGCGGTGTGCATGATAGCCGCCGGATGCGGCGGCGGGGGAGGGGCGGCAGGAGGCGGCGGGCAGCCTGCGGAGCAAACCGGCAATGCTGGCAGCGGCGGTAGTGCGGAGGCTGGTGCAGGAGGCGGCCAGGGGGCTGGCGGCGGGAAAATTTTGATCGCGACCCAGACACCTCTCTCCGGTCCGCAGTCCAATGTTGGGGAAGCGATCAAATTGGGCGCGGAGCTGGCATTGATGGAGCAGAAAGAAGATTTCAACAAATTGGGCTTTGATTTGCAGCTCTTCCCGCAGGACGACCAAGGGGATCCGAAACAAGGAGTGGCAAACGCCGAGCAGCTGGTGTCCAACCCGGACGTGCTTGCGGTCGTGGGCCATTACAACACAGGTGTGGCCATCCCGGCCTCAGTCAAGTACGAACAGGGCAATCTGGTCGTTGTCGGTCCGGCGAACACCGGTGTGCAGCTGACCGAAGAAGGCAAGAAAACCGTGCACCGCATCTGCGCCCGGGACGATCTGGAAGGACCGAAGGGCGCACTGTACGCAAAAAATCAACTCGGCGTGAAATCGGCCTTTATCATCCATGATAAAACGGCGTACGGGCAAGGAGTGGCGGACGAGGTAAAAGCCCAGTTCGAAAAAGACGGCGTACAGATTCTCGGCTACGAGGGAATTACACCAGGGGAAAAGGATTACAGCTCCGTGATCAACCTGGTCGTGTCGAAAAACCCGG
The DNA here is from genome assembly GCF_000311785.1 of Brevibacillus massiliensis. Classification (GTDB taxonomy): domain Bacteria; phylum Bacillota; class Bacilli; order Brevibacillales; family Brevibacillaceae; genus Brevibacillus_C; species Brevibacillus_C massiliensis. The sequence goes on along the minus strand of NZ_HE978543.1, from coordinate 46,138 downwards.
ACATGATTTTCTTTGGCGGGCTGTATCCGGAAGGCGGCATCCTCGTCAAGCAGGCTCGCGAGAAAAACTTCAAGGGGTACTTTATGGGCAGTGCCGGTCTGGCGTCATCCGAGCTCCCCAAGATCGCCGGGGCAGCAGCGGAGGGAGTCGTCTTTTCTTCGGTTGCCGGGGACGTCACACAGTCAGATGAGGGCAAGAAGTGGGCTGCCAAATACAAGGAGAAATTCGGCAAAGAACCGGAGAGCTTCTCGATTTACGGCTACGATGCGATGCTGGTCGTCCTCCACGGCTTAAAAGAAGCGATCGACAAAAACGGAGGCAAAAAGCCCAGCCGTGAACAGGTTCTGGAGGCGGTTCACCACACCACCGATTTCCAAGGGATGTTTACGAAGGTCTCGTTTGACGAGAAAGGGGACAACAAATACGCCAGCATCTTCATGTACAAATTCGAAAACGGCCAGCAGGTGTTTATAGGCAAAGCGGAATAGGAAAAATTCGGCTCCGTCCGTCGATCGGGCGGGGCCTTGTTTTGTCATCGCCAGGGCCGCATTATACACATTCACCAAATTTCTCTCTTTGTGGACGGTAGATTTTTGTTGAAACTTCACATAGCACAAGAAAGGGGAAAGCGATACGATTTATTACATGAATTTTCACAAAATTAGGAATAATAAAAGGTGGTGGCCGGATGAAGGTTGTGTACAAGCCGATTCTTTTCATTCTGTTCGCTGCTCTTGCTGTGGCAGGCTGTGGGACTGTATCGACGACGGCAACGACGAACCCGGGTCATCCCCAGGCAGCCAGCGGGGACAAGCCTGCAGCAAGCAAAGACGCGGGAACAAAGGCAGGCGAGGTATTGGCCCGGGTGAAACAGACAGGGGTGCTCAAAGTAGGTTTTGAAGGTACGTATCCTCCGTACAATATGGTCAACGACAAGAACGAATTTGATGGGTTTGACGTCGACATTTCCAATGAAGTTGCCAAACGGCTTGGAGTGAAGGCCGAGTTCGTCGCGACCAAATTTGACGGCTTGATCGGCGGGTTGAAAGCGGATAAGTTTGACGCGATCATCGCACAGATGTCCATCACCGACGAGCGCAAAAAGAGTGTCGATTTTACTGAGCCTTACGTCACGAACGGAGCTGTCATCGTCGTTCGCGAGAGCGAGAGCGAGATCCGCTCCCTTGACGACTTGAAAGGAAAGACCGTCGGTGCCGGAGCGGGAACGACGTTTTTGGACCTCGCCAATACGATCGAAAACGCTAAGGTGAAGGTGTACAGCACGACCGATGCCGTCATTACCGACCTGGTGAACCAACGGCTCGACGCCGTCATCCAAGATCAACTGTGGATCGGCTATAACCAGACAACGCAGAAAATCCCGGTCAAAATGGTTGGCGATGTGCTGTATATAGACGTGATGGGGATGGCAGTCAAGAAAGAGAATCAAGACTTTCTGGAAGCGATGAATCAAGCGCTGAAGGATATGAGACAAGACGGCACCCACGCCAAAATCTACAAAAAGTGGTTCGGCATCGAACCGGATCCTAAGTACTTCCAATAAATCGGTTGACAAAAGGAGGTATAAAACATGAAAGTGATCGTTTTAGGAACGGGAATGATTGGAAATACCGTGGTGGCACAGCTGGCCAAAAGTCACGTGATCGATGAAGTGATCGCGGTTGACGCATCTCAGGAGAGGTTGGACAGGTGCCTGGCTTACGTGAATCACCCGAAAGTAGCCGCAATGGCGGCCGTGCTTGGGGATCAACAGACCATGACCGAGGTGCTGCGAGATGCAGACATCGCCATCCAATGTTTGCCGCACTTCTTGAGCTTGCAGGCGACCAAAGCGGCGATTGCAGCAGGCTGCCATCTGGTGGACCTCGTTCATACGGATTACCTGCAAAAACGGGCGCTGAACGAAGCGGCGAAGGAGGCGGGAGTGTTGGTGCTGCCAGGCTGCGGGGTGGCTCCCGGGATCGTCAATATCCTGGCCTCGCGCGGGATCGACCTGATGGACGAAGCGGAAGAGGCCGTCATGATCTGCGGCGGGATTCCCAGACATCCGCTGCCGCCGCTCTGGTACCAATTGGTTTTCAGCATGGAGGGCCTGCTCGACATGTACCAAAAATCTTCACTCGCTGCCGAAAATGGCGAAGTGGTGCATATTCCTCCGTTCTCAGGCTTTGAGGAGCTGACCTTCCCGGAGCCGATCGGCGAGTGTGAAGCGGTGATCACCGATGCGTCGACGGTTCCCTACACCTTAAAGCACAAAGTAAAGCGGATTTACGAGAAAACGGTCCGCTACAAGGGACACTGGACTAAAATCGCCACATTGGCCGAGCTTGGATTCCTCAGCGATACGCCTGTAGAAGTGGATGGAGTTCGCGTCAGTCCCAGAAGCCTGTCAGCCGCTATCTTACGGCCGAAAATGGTCGGGGCAACCGAGGAAGACGTCACAGTGGTGCGGGTCTACGTAAACGGCGTCAAAGACGGGCACAACAAGCGTTTGGAATGGGAAATGATCGATATGTACGACAGCGGGAGAAACATTACTTCGATGGCCAGAACGACCGGGTTTCCCGCCGTGATACTGGCTGAGTGGATCGCCCAGGGAAGGCTGCCTGAACGAGGGATCCTGGCGGTGGAAGAAGTCGTCACCGGCGAGCGCTTCTACAGATTTCTCGACGATCTGGCGAAAGAGGGCATCCACATTTCTTTCAAGGAAACGGAAAACCTGGCAAGCGCAAATTTGTAGTCCGGCGAGGCTGCACGAAAAACCAAAGCCGCACCCGTTGTGAGACAGGGTGTGGCTTCGTCATGACAGGCCAAACTATTCTTCTGTAAAGCTGATGTGGACGCCCCGTCGGTCCAGTTCCTGGACAAAAGGATCGAACAGGTCGCCGATGATGATCTGCTCGATTGCAGTCACACCGCGTGCCGCTACTTTTCCGGAAGCCAGCCATTCCGCGAGAATGGCAGCCGGCGTGCCGGTTGTCTTGGCCATGGAGGTAAGCGAGCGGTCGCGGTCGTAGAGGTCGACCATGTCCCACTGCATCTTGGTCGGTTTTCCGCCTTTGGTACCCGTGACGGTTACCCGTACGACGGTGACGTCTTCATTGGACCCGCCTTTCATCTTGGACTCCAGCAGAACCATGGCCAGTTTGCGCGGGCTTACCGGCGTTCCGTCTACCTCGACCGGTGTCTCGTCCAAAAATCCCAGTTCTGCCAATGTGCCCATTTTTGCCCAATGCCCTTTATAGCGGACCGTCTTCTCATACAGGCGCTTCACCTTATCTTTCAACGTGTACGCAACGCTGTGGGCATCCGTGATCACTGCTTCGCATTCACCGACAGGCTCCGGAAAGTGAAGTTCTTCCAAGCCAGACAGAGGAGGGAGCTGGACCAATTGGCCGCCTTCAGCGGCCAATGCCGGACGCGTGTAAAGTCCGAGCACACTCTCCAGACGGAATACCACCTGGTACCAGAGCGGGGGGAGGGGATGACGGGGGATGCCCCCGCAGATCATCACGGCTTCATCTGCCTCATCCAGCAGTTCGATTCCCCGCGCAGCCAAAAAGTTGGTTATCCCCGGAGCCACGCCGGCTCCCGGAACGATCAGCACGCCGGCCTCCTTGGCCGCTTCGTTCAGCTGGGCTTTTTCTTCGTACTTTGAGCCGACCAAGTCGACGAGGTGGCATTTTGCCTGAATGGCCGCCTCGATCGCCGGCAAACTAAGGGAGTGGGGGAGACAGGCGACGGCAATGTCCGCCCCCTGCAAGACTTCAAGCATGACGTTCGGATCATGCAGGGCCGCTGCCTTGCCTGTTACCTTTGTGCTTTTCACCTGGGACAGGCAGCGGTCCAGGCTGGCGGCCAATCCATCTACGGCTACGACTTCATCGATCACGGGACTCTTCGCCAGTTCCCCGACGACCATGTTCCCGATCATTCCCGTTCCCAAAACGACTGCATGCATGTTCATTCCTCCTGACTTATTTTCGCACGGGGCAGATCAGTGACGGACATTGGCCAGAAAACGGCGTGTCCGCTCTTCCTGCGGGTTGTGAAAGATCTCCTCGGCTGTTCCTTCTTCGACGATGACACCGCCGTCCATGAAGATCACCCGGTCAGCCACATCGCGGGCAAAGCCCATTTCGTGGGTGACGACGACCATCGTCATTCCCTCTTTTGCCAGGTTCTTCATGACCTGCAGGACCTCCCTGACCAATTCGGGGTCGAGTGCGGAAGTCGGCTCATCGTAGAGCATCACCATCGGTTCCATCGCCAGTGCGCGGGCGATCGCGACCCGCTGCTGCTGTCCGCCGGAGAGGCGGGAGGGGTAGTGGTCGCATTTGTCGGCCAAGCCGACCTTTGTCAGCAGCTCGGTGGCGATTGCCTTCGCCTGATCAAGCGGCATCTTTTTGGTGACGACCGGTCCCTCCATCACGTTCTGCAGGGCGGTCTTGTGCGGAAAGAGGTTGAACTGCTGAAAGACAAAGCCGGTATGCTGGCGGAGCTGCCTGATCTCGGCTTGGCGCTGGCGGGTAGGCGCTCCCGCCTTCACTTCGTAATCGCCGATTCGCACGATGCCCTCGTCTGGCTCTTCGAGGTAGGTGGTGCAGCGCAGCAGCGTGGATTTACCGGAGCCGCTGGGCCCCATGATGACGACCACTTCGCTTTTATTCACCGTCAAATTGACGCCTTTCAGCACGTGATTGTCGCCGAATCGCTTGGCAATTCCCTGTAATGTGATCATGTCCATTTGCTCCCCTCATTTACTGCCGCACATGGCGGGCGACTCTGACTTCCACGCGGGCCTGCAGGGCGGTAAAAAGCGCGCTTAGCGCCCAGTAGATGGCACCGGCAGTCAGATAGAGTGTCAACGGCTCGAACGTTTTGGCGATCAGCAAGGAAGTCATTTGCAACAGCTCGGTGACCGTGATGACCGAGACGAGCGAGGTATCTTTCAACAGACCGATGTAAGTGTTTCCAATTGTGGGGATGGCAGTGCGAATGCTTTGCGGAATGATGATCCGGCGCATCGCCTGGCCGTACGTCATCCCGAGTGATGCGGCCGCTTCCATCTGGCCCTTGTCGACCGATTGGATGGCGGCGCGAAAACTTTCAGACAAATAGGCGCCGACATTGAGGCTCAGCGCGATGATCCCGGAAGTCACCGGGTCCAAGGCGATGCCGACCTGCGGCAGGCCGTAGTAGACGACGTAGATTTGGACGAGCAGGGGAGTGCCGCGGATTACGGAAATGTAAAACGCGGCGGTTTTTTGCAAGACCCGGTTTTTCGAGATTCGGGCGAGCGCTGTGAATACGCCGATAACCAGACCGATGATCATGGAGCCGACGGCCAATGCAAGTGTGACAAGGGCAGCCCATAAAAGGACGGGCAATGATGATAAGACGAGTGCCATCTCAATCCCCCCCCTGAAAATCAGAGTTTTGGGCTTACGCCAAACCACTTTCTGTAGATCGTTTCGTACGTGCCGTCCTGCTTCATTTCGGCCAGGGCCTTGTTGACGGCTTCCACAAAATCAGGATTTCCTTTCTTGATTTCCATGCCGATCCGGTCTTCGTTGATGATGTCGCTGACAATTTTGATCGGAAGGTTTTTCTCCTTGATGTTGTAGCCCAGAACCAGTTGGTCGTTCATGATCGCGTCCAGCCTTTTGTTCGCCAGGTCTTGGACGTAGTCGTTCATGGCTTTGTACCGCTGAATTTGCGCGCCTTCCACTTTGCTGACCACTTCTTCAAAAGTCGTCCCGGCACCGACGCCGACCTTCTTGCCTTTCAGGTCCTCCAATTTGGTGATGCCTTCGGTCTCTGTCCGGGTAGCGAGCACTCCGCCGGTGATGACGTAGGGGTCGGTGAAATCGACGCTTTTTTTCCGCTCCTCGGTGATGCTCATCTGGGCGATGATGATGTCGAACTTGTCCGAATTGAGACCGCCGATCAACCCGTCCCACTTCGTCGCGACAAACTCCGTTTTTACTCCCAGCCGCTTGGCCAGATCATTGGAAATATCGACATCGAATCCGGCAAATTGATTTTGATCATTCAGAAAATTGAAGGGAGAATAGGTCCCTTCAAAGCCGACCCGCAGGACCCCGCTTTGTTTTACTCTGGCGAGCACTTCTCCTGCCTCCGACTTGTCACCTTCCTTTGGCGCTTCAGTCGCCAGCGCCTGGGTGCTGGCACTGCCATTGCCCGGCTGATCTGTGTTAGCCGCTTGTTTTGTTCCGCAGCCAGCCAGCAGCAAGAGTGCAACCAGACTCACCAACAACGGCTTAACCATACGTCTCATTTGTTCCGCCTCCTCATATCGCGTTTATTGTGCAGGTTGTTGTTGCCCGGACGTATTCCGCTTGCCCGCAGAAGGGTTGTCCCACTCGATGGCAAGTATTTCCCCGCCGGTTGAGTAAAAAGTGCTCCTCACCATTAAGATATAGAAAAAAGGGGTGTCGATAAATGTACAAACATTACAAACATTGCTGAATTTACGAATCGATTTTTGTTGAAATTTCACATACAATCGGGGTAAATGGAACAGGTACATTTGTGGTAGGAGAAGAAGCTGAGGAAGGGTTTTGCAGCTGTATTCTAAATAAAGGAAGTATTAACATATGATTACTGATTGGAAGCAGGCTCCGTTTCCCCTAAAGATCTTATCCTTGTCTGCCATCGTGTTTCTGCTGGGCACCACTTTTGTCTGGTCGGTCACGACGATCTACATTACCCAGGTTCTGGGCCAAACGCTAACGGTTGCGGGCCTCGTCCTGGTCTGCCATCAGGCGGCGGCATTGATCGGCAACTTCGTCGGGGGGTTGATCTTCGATCGTTGGGATGGGAAAAAGACGATCGTGGCAGGGATTTGGCTCTCGTTTGCGGCGGTGGTTGCCATGGGCTGCTTCCAGGATTTTTACGTCTACGCTTCACTCTTGGGCTTTCTTGGATTTTGCAACGGCCTGATCTATCCGGCGATGAATGCCATGGCCTACGTCTTGTGGCCGCAGGGGGGAAGAAAGGCGATCAATGTCATTTACGTCGCGCAAAACCTGGGAATCGCACTTGGCTCCATGGCCGTCGGATTCGTGGCAGCCATCTCGTTTCAATGGGCATTTTTCAGCAACGCCATCGCCTATGTTGTCTTTCTCATCCTGATTGCGTTCGTACGCGAACAAGAATATCTGCCGGACGTTCCCGTTGCGCACGAGGAGGGGAGCTCTGCTGCCGCGGCGGGACGGACGAACACCCGCGTGACCGTCCCTGACGGCAGGCTGGTGGTTTCGCTCGGGATCTTAAGCGCCGGCTTCCTGATCAATTGGCTGCCCTATTCGCAGTGGGCTTCGACGATCCCCGTTCACCTGCAGTCACTCGGGATCCCGCTTGCTTTTTACAGTATCTTGTGGACGGTAAACGGCGGAATGATCGTACTCGGACAGCCTCTGGTCAAATGGTTTACGCAGAGGGTAGCGCCGACGTTTAAACGGCAGATCATCATCGGCAGCATGATTTTCTTCCTCAGTTTCCTGATCGTGGCGTTTTCCGGCAGTTACGCCGGATTTATTGCGGCGATGCTGATCATGACTGTCGCCGAGATGATCGTCTGGCCGGCCATTCCGGTGATCGTGGCCGAGATGTCGCCGGCGGGGCGGGAAGGTCAATTTCAGGGGATTATCTCCGGGGCTGCGACGACGGGAAAAATGCTCGGGCCGCTGCTTGGCGGCATTTTGTTCGAGCATTTGTCGCCGCAGTTGATGTTTCTGTGCATGTGCGGTTTTTCGTTGTTTTCCGCGATCTGTTACTACCTCTACGACCGGCATCTGCGCTCGAACCGGCAGGTCGATGAGCGCGTGAGCTAAAGGGAGAGGATCACCTTTTTCCGTAATGGCGAATGGCCATGTAGAGCAGCATGCAGTGCTCAAAATTGCTGGTCTGCAAACCGGTGCATTCGCTGATTTTTTCCAATCGGTAGATGATCGTATTGCGGTGGATGTACATGTTGCGGGCTGTTTCACTCAGGTTCATGTTGTACTTGCAGTACGTCAGAAAGGTTGACGACAAAATGTCATAGTTGTCTTGCTCGATCAGCGGCTGGATAATGGACATCAGCTTTTTCTGCAAGTCAGGAGACAATTCCTTGGGAAGCAGCTCCAGGGTAATGAGCCAGTCGTTGTAGTGGATGATATGGGCGTCCCTGACGGTTCCTTTGCCTACAGCCATCGCTTTTGCGGCGTTGCGGTACGATTCGGCGATACCGTCAACGCCTTTTTTTGTGTTGCCCACGGAAATCCAGGCAGACATTTGATACTTGGATTGAAGGAATTTGTTTAGCTTGTTCCATTTTGATTCCAGCCCGGAGATGAGAATGCCGCTTTCTTTCTCGGACTTCATCGATTTGATCACGATGAAGCGTTCCATGCTGACAGCGGAGATGATGTCATCTTTCGACTCGCGAAAAATCAGCGAGAGGTAGTCCAGCACCTCGCGCTGGAAAAACGACAGGGAAAATTTATCGTATTGCTCTTCGCTTGATTTCTGGTCGAGCAGATCCATCGAAGGAACGTTGACATCAATCAGAATGCAGGCGCGGTAGAGGTCGAGGTTGTACCCCAGCGTCTTGGCGAACTGCAGGATCCTCTCTGGATTATTGCTGCTCTCCAAAATCATCTGCTGGACGAACACCTCGATCATTTTCGATTCCAGATCCAGCATTTCTTTGCGGAAGGCCTCCTGGCACATCATCTCTACCTGGCTTTTGACCAGCTGTACATACGTTTCCACTTCGGACGGCTCGCCGACGATCCCGAGCACCCCGATTGCCTTGTTGTTGAACATGAGCGGAACAGATACACCGGGCAGAATTTTGTTTTCCTCTTCCATTTCGCAATTGACCATGCTGTTTTTATGCAGCACTTCGAGAGAAGGTCTGTGAAAAATCCCCAAGCGGCTTCGGTCAGTGGAGCCGATGATATACCCTTCCTTGTCGGTAATGCTGATCGGGTATCCCAGGATCGCTGTGGTTTTTTCGGCTATTTCCTGTGCAATGTGATCGAGAATTTTCATGACGGATCTCCCTCCAGGTCCATGATGTACGTGAAAACAGACTGGTTAAACAGAACAAAATCACCGAAAGATTATTCCGAATTTTTGTTGAATATAGACATATGTTTTCGCGCAATTCCCACTATACAATCAAATCGTACTCATAATTATGAGGAATCTGTCCCAAAAAATCAATCCATCTGATGGGAGAGGGGGGGAATGGCATCAACTGCATGAAAAAGGTAGTGCCGCGAACGGGAAACGGTCCCTCTATTGACTGAAAATGGGGACGCATCAAGCAGGGAAAGTAGGTGGATAGAATGATTACAGAGCAGGAATTGGGGACCGAATTAAAGCGGTCGATGAAGAGCCGCCACTTGTTTATGTTGTCATTGGGCGGAGTGATTGGGACCGGCCTGTTTATGGGGGCAGGCTTCACGATTGGCGAAGCGGGTCCGGGCGGGGCAGTTCTCGCCTATCTGGTCGGAGGTCTGTTGATGTACCTGGTGATGGTATGTCTCGGTGAATTGTCCGTCATCATGCCGGTGTCGGGTTCATTTCAGGCGCATGCCGCCAAGTTCATCGGACCGGGAACCGGATTTATGATTGGCTGGGTGTACTGGATGAGCTGGGCCTCGACGGTTGGCTTGGAGTTTACCGCATCGGGGATTCTCATGCAAAGGTGGTTCCCCGACACGCCCATCTGGATTTGGTGCTGCATCTTCGTCGTCTTGCTGTTTTCTTTGAATGCGCTTTCAGCGCGCGGTTTTGCGGAGACAGAGTACTGGTTTGCCGGGATCAAAGTATTTGCCGTCATCTTGTTTATCCTTGTCGGAGGAGCGGCGATTTTTGACCTGGTCAGCCTTGGAGGAAAGCCGGCTCCCTTCTTTTCCAATTTTGCCGGAGACGGCCTGTTCCCAAATGGGTTTTCCGCCGTCTTTGTCACGATGATGACAGTGGTTTACGCTTTTCAAGGTTCGGAAATCATGGGAGTGGCCGCGGGCGAGACAGAGAACCCGCAGAAGAACATTCCGAGAGCGATTCGCAATATCGTCTTTCGCGTCCTGCTGTTCTACGTGCTTGCCATCATTGTTTTATCTGCGATTGTTCCCTACAAGGAAGCAGGTTTGCTGGAAAGTCCGTTTGTCACCGTCTTTGACATGGTAGGAATTCCTTACGCCGCAGATATTATGAACTTTGTCATCTTGACGGCGATTCTCTCCGTAGGAAATTCCGGGCTTTACGCCAGCACCCGGATTCTTTGGTCGCTGTCCGAATCCGGCATGGCTCCCAAAATTCTGAGCAAATTGAGCTCTCGCGGCGTTCCGCTTTACTCCTTGATCATTACGCTGATTTTTGCGCTGCTCTCGCTGCTGACCAGTATTGTCGCCGCCGACACGCTGTTCGTCATCCTCATCTCCGTCAGCGGGATGTCGGGCACCATCACCTGGTTTGTCATCGCGTTGGCTCAGTATCGATTCCGCAGGAAGTTTGTCCGGGATGGCGGCAATGCCGCGGATTTGCCCTATGCCGTTCCGCTCTTCCCGCTGGTGCCGATTCTGTGTATGGCGATCTGCCTCTTTATGTTCGCCTTCCTCGCCATCGACCCGACCCAGCGCAGCTCGCTTTACTACGGTTTTGGCTTTATGGCGCTGTGTTACCTGTATTACTACGTGAAGTTCGGCAGGAAAAAAGGGCAGATCTCTCCGATCGAGAAGAACCTGTAAGCCCCTTCTGTTTTGACGGCAGCCCTCGGCCGGGTTCCCGACAACCGGGGGTTGCCTCTTTATGTGGAAGAGGTATGGGGAAAATGCCCAGATTTTTACGGGTGAATCGACAATTTTTTTGTCAGATTTGCATATGTAATTTGAAATTATCTGAAAGGCATAATATGATAAGGATACATGCAGAAAGGAGTGACAGTTGTGAAATTTCTAACGGTTATCGGTTCGGGAACGATGGGAAGAGGCATCGCCTATACGGCAGCCCTGGCCGATTTTCAGGTCTGCGTGCAAGATGTACAGGCCGCAGCTCTGGACAAAGCGAAAGACTATATTGAGAAGGAGATGCGCAGGAGTGCGGAACGAGGGTACGTAGACCCCGGCGCGGTAGATCGGGCGCTTGCCAACCTCACCTATACGACGAACATCGAGGAGGCGGCAAAGAATGCCGATATCGTGATCGAAGCCGTGTTTGAACAGATGGAATTGAAGATCAGCGTGTTCAAATCGCTGGACGCGATCTGCCCGCCGCATACCGTATTGGCGACCAACACATCGACGATGAGTCCGACAGAAATCGCAGCGCAAACGAGCCGCCCCGACAAATGTCTGGCCATGCACTTTTTCAATCCGGTCCACAAGATGAAGCTGATCGAAATCGTGCGCGGCCTGGACACCAGCGATGAGACGGTGGAAATCGCAAAACATGTGGGCGCCCGCTTGGGAAAAGAGACAGTGGAAGTAAACGAGTTTCCCGGGTTCGTCACCAGCCGCATGAACTGTCTGATCGGAAACGAAGCGATGAACATGCTGATGGAGGGCGTCGCGTCTGCCGCCGATATCGACAAAGCGATGAAGCTCGGCTTGAATCATCCGATGGGCCCGTTGGAACTGGCTGACCTGGTCGGTTTGGACTCTCGGCTGCGAAATATGGAATACCTCTATCAGACACTAGGGGAGAAGTATCGTCCGTGTCCGCTGCTGATCAAGTACGTGAAAGCAGGTCGCCTGGGCCGCAAATCGGGAAGTGGATTTTACGAGTATCAACAGGACTGATAGGAGCGGATCGGCTGCTGTTCAGAAGCGGGATTGAGGAGAATATGATGAATCAAAGCGTAGGGAAGGCGTTAAAGTTATTGGGATTATTCACGGCGGAACGCTCCAGGCTTTCCCTGGCAGATATCGCAAGAAGTTCCGGTTTGTCAAAGCCTACGGCATACCGTTTGCTGAAGGCGCTTGAGGAGGAGGGTTTTTTGGTCCGCAACCAAGTTGACCACGGCGACAAACAGTACCAGCTCGGATTGAGATTGCTGGAGCTGGGCAACCTGGTCGCTGAACAGCTGGAGGTAAGAAAAATAGCCTTGCCGTACATGGAGCGGCTGCGCGACGAACTGAATGAAGTCGTTCATCTGGTCATTCGCGAACGCAGCGAAGCCGTCTACGTGGAACGGGTGGAAACGGACCGGCCGATGCGGCTGTTTACGCGAATCGGTCTGAGAACGCCGCTGCACGCAGGGTCAGCCCCGCGCTTGCTGCTTGCGTACACTCCGGAGCCGGAGAGAGAGGCGCTGCTGCAGCAGATCAAGCTGGAGAGGTTTACAGATGACACGATTACCGAGATCGACAAATTGCAGCGCGTTTTAGCGGAAATCCGCGAGAGAGGTTACGCGATCAGCTTTGGGGAACACGTCGCCGGGACACTGGGCGTATCCACCCCGATACGCGACCACACCGGAAGCGTGATCGCCTCGCTGACGATCGCTGTGCCGGGTGATCACTTTCCCGAAGAGCGGATCCAGCTGTTAATCGTCAGGCTGAAAGAAACTGCAGAAGAAATCTCACGCCGCTGCGGCTATGTACCATGATCCTATTTCATGCAGATAGGATTACAAATTAGTTCTATTAGTGAAATGTCATTTCAATAATTGAAATGATGTAGGGTTGTGAAAGGGGGAATACGGATGGACCATGTACTGGATATGCCGAAATTGCGCACGCCGGAAGAAGCGGTCTCGCTGATCAAGGACGGGGATTCGATCCTGGTTGGCGGCTTCGGCCTTTGCGGCACGCCGTTTACGATGATCGACGCGATCGCCGCGCAAGATGAAGCCCGCAATCTCACGGTGATCAGCAACAACCTCGGCGAACCCGGCAAGGGCTTGGGCAAGCTGCTGCTTACGGGGCATTTGAAAAAGGCAGTGGGATCCTACTTTACGACCAACCGCGATGCGGTCAAAGCCTGGAAAAACGGCGAGTTGGAAATCGAGCTGATTCCGCAGGGAACGATCGCTGAGGCGGTCCGGGCCGGCGGTGCGGGAATTGCCGGGTTTTACATCAAGACAGCTGTCGGGACCAAGTTGGCAGAGGGGAAAGAAGAAAGAGTGTTCAACGGCGAGCGCTACATCCTGGTGGAAGCAATCCGCGCCAGGGTCGCCTTGATCAAAGCGCTGAAAGCAGACACTCTGGGGAATCTCGTCTACTCGCGTACCGCCCGCAATTTCAATCCGATGATGGCCACGGCGGCCGACCTGGTGATCGCCGAAGTAGACGAAATCGTCGAAGTCGGAGAGCTGGATGCGGAAAGCATCGTCACTCCGCACATCTACGTCGATGTCGTGGTGTTGAACCGGTACGAAAAGAGAGGAGGTGTCTACGTTGAAAAACAGTGACCCGTACCGCATTCGCATCGCCAAGCGTATTGCCAAAGAATTGAAAAAAGGGTCTGTCGTCAATCTCGGCGTGGGCATTCCCACCCTGATTCCCGACTATCTGGAGCCGGATCAGGAGGTTTTTCTCCAGTCGGAAAACGGCCTGCTCGGCATGGGACCTACCCCGCCGCCAGACGAGATCGATATGGATCTGATCAGCGCCAGCAAACATCCGGTCACCCTGGGTCGAGGAGCCTCGCTGTTCTCCAGTGCCGACTCTTTTGTGATGATCCGCGGCGGACATGTTGACGTCGCTGTCCTGGGGGCCCTGCAGGTGAGCGAAACAGGGGAGATCGCCAATTGGGCGGTGCCCGGAGAAGACATCCTCGGTGTTGGCGGGGCGATGGACCTGGTTCCCGGCGCCAAAAAAATCATCGTCGCCATTACCCATGTAACCAAGGAAGGGAAGCCCAAGCTGGTCCGTGAGCTTACCTATCCGACAAGCGGCATCCGCCAGGTGGAGATGATCGTCACGGAGAAAGCCGTATTTACAGTCGAAAATGGCAGAATGACGCTGCGCGAGATCGCCGAGGATACCAGCCTGGAAGAAGTGCGGGAACTGACCGCGGCCCGCTATGAGGTAGCGGAAGATTTGAAGCGGATGCCGACGTATTCATGATTACGGGAAGGAGTGCCGATGCGGTGTACAATAACCTGCTTGTCGAAGTCGCAGAGGGAATCGGAATCATCACGATCAACCGGCCCGAAGTGAGAAATGCCTTGAGTGCGGAGACGCTGCGCGAGATCGTCCAGGCTTTGGAGGAGATAAGAGAGAACCAAGAGGTACGGGTGCTGATCTTTACAGGATCAGGGGAAAAATCATTTGCTGCAGGGGCGGACATCTCGCAGCTGCATAAAAGGACGATGATCGAAGCGCTGCAGCCGAATATGACGGCCGTCTACCGCAAGATCGAAGCATACGAGATACCGACCATCGCTGCCATCAACGGCTATGCCCTCGGGGGCGGACTGGAGCTGGCGCTCTCCTGCGACATTCGCATTGCGGCGGAGCACGCAAAGGTAGGGCTGCCGGAAGTGAATCTGGGGATCATGCCGGGGGCGGGCGGCACGCAGCGGCTCTCCAGAATCGTCGGGAAGGGCCGGGCGATGGAGATGATCTTGACCGGCGATATCATCACGGCCGAGAAGGCGGAGCGAATCGGTCTGGTAAACAGAGTCGTCCCCCTGGCGGAACTGCTGCCGACAGCGAAAGAATACGCCACGAAGATCGCATCCAAAGGCCCGTTGGCAGTAAGATTGGCCAAAGCGGTGGTCAACCACGGCGCCGATACGGAGATGGAGACGGCGCTCTTCCTGGAAAAGCTGGCCCAAACCATCCTCATCGGTTCGGAGGACAAACTGGAAGGGACGCTGGCCTTTTTGGAGAAACGCTCACCGCAATTTAAAGGAAAATAAACGCACATTCAGACGAAGGAGTGGTTGACATGGATTTTCGTTTTTCAGAAGACATTGAAATCTTGCGAAAAGCAGTGCGGGAATTCGTCCAGACCGAAGTGGAAAAGGTGGCCATGGAAATCGAAGAGAACGACGAAATCCCGGAACACATCGTCGAGATGTCCAAGGAGATGGGCTTGTTCGGCCTCAGCATTCCCGAAGAGTACGGCGGGCTGGGCCTGGATATGGTGGGAAAATGCGCGATCTATGAGGAACTGGGCAAGACGCACAACGGCTTTACCACATTGATCGGCGCACATACCGGCATCGGCAGCGTCGGGATCGTGGAACTGGGGACGGAGGAACAGAAGCGAAAGTACCTGCCGAAAATGGCGACGGGCGAATGGATCGGCGCGTTTGCCTTGACGGAGCCGAGTGCAGGCTCGAATGCGGCCAATCTGAAAACGACGGCGGTCAAAAAGGGAGACCGGTACATCATCAACGGCTCCAAGCATTACATCACCAATGCCGTTTGCGGGCAAATCTTCACGGTGATGGCGGTCACCGACCCGAGCAAAGGGGCGAAAGGCATCACTTCCTTCATCGTCGAAAAGGACTTCCCCGGCTTTAAAGTGGGAGCCGTCGAACGGAAAATGGGTCTGCGCGGCTCGCATTCCGCCGAGCTGTTCTTCGACGACATGGAAGTGCCGGTCGAGAACGTCTTGGGCGAGGAAGGCAACGGTTATGTGAATGCGCTCAAAATCCTCGCCAACGGGCGGGCCGGACTTGCCGCGAGAAACCTGGGTTCTTGCGAAAAGCTGCTGGAGCACTGCATGGATTATGCGTTGCAGCGGGTCCAGTTCGGCAAGCCGATCTTCGAGCAGCAGGCGGTCCAGCACATGCTGGCGGAGATCTCCATGGAGATCGAAGTGCTGAGAGCGATGACGTACCGGACGGCGTGGATGACCGACCAAGGCATGCGCGTCGTAAAAGAGGCGGCGATCGCCAAACTGTACGGCTCGGAAGTGTACAATCGGGTCGCCGATCTCGCGGTGCAGATTCACGGCGGTATCGGGTACATGCGGGACTATCCGATCGAACGCTATTACCGGGATGCGCGGATTACCAAGATTTACGAAGGCACGTCGCAGATCCAGAAAAATATCATCGCCGCTGAACTGAAACGGGAGTTTTCCAAATAAAAAGCTTCGTTGCATCGGGTAAAAAAAACGGTGAGGTGAGTTCCATTGAGAAATGTCGTGATTGTGGATGGAGTCAGGACGGCGATCGGCCGGATGGGCGGGACGCTCAAAGACGTCGAGGTGGATTATCTGTCTGCACGGGTCATGAGTGAAGTTTTGCAGAGAAACGCGATCGAAGGCAAAGATGTGGGCGAAGTGATCTGGGGCCATGCCAAGCAGAGCTCCGACGCGCCCAACCTGGCCCGGCTCGCCGCCCTACGCGCCGGTCTGCCGATCGAGGTTCCCGGCTACACGGTGCATCGGCAGTGCGCCTCCGGTCTGCAGGCGATCAACAACGCAGCCCAGCAAATCATGTGCGGGTATGCCGACATCGTACTTGCGGGGGGAGCGGAGAGCATGAGCACCGCACCGTACTATCTGCGCAAGGCCCGCTACGGGTATGAAGCCGGCAACGCCGAGCTCGTCGACCCCAACACGGAAAGCCAGCCGCGGGCCCAGCCGATTGAAGTTTACGGCCACTTGACCATGGGCTTGACAGCGGAGAACCTGGCGGAAAAGTACAACATCAGCCGGGAGGAACAAGACGAATTTGCTCTCGGCAGCCAGGAGAAGGCCGCAGCCGCGATCAGGGACGGCAAATTTGCCGGCGAGATCGTCCCGTATGAAATCAAGAAGCGGAAAGAGACGATTCTGTTCGACACGGATGAGCATCCCCGCCCTACCTCGCTGGAAAAGCTGGCAGCGCTCAAGCCGGTGTTCAAACAGGGCGGCACCGTTACGGCAGGCAATTCCAGCGGCCGCAACGACGGGGCCTCTGCCGTCATCGTGATGGCGGAGGAAGAAGCGGAAAAACGGGGCATCAAACCGCGCCTGCGCATCATCGCCCAGGCGGCATCCGGGGTATCCCCCGAAATCATGGGAATCGGGCCGGTTCCGTCGACGATCAAAGCGTTGAAACAGGCCGGCCTGACGCTTGCCGACATCGATCTGATCGAGCTGAATGAAGCGTTCGCGGCCCAAACCCTGGCCGTGGTGAAAGAGCTGAACATCGATCAGCAGAAGCTGAATGTCAACGGCGGGGCGATCGCGCTCGGCCACCCGCTCGGCGGTACGGGAGCGATCCTGATGACCAAGCTGATGCATGAAATGGAGCGGCGCGGCAGCCGGTACGGATTGGTCACCCTGTGCATCGGCGGCGGCCAGGGGCTGACGACCATCGTAGAAAATCTGCGCTTGTAAAAAAGGAGTCTGCTATGAACAAACCAAAAATCCTGCAAATCTTGTCCATGTACCATGAAGCCGGTGAGGCGATTCTGCAAGAGGGGGCCGAGGTAATCCGCACCGACGTGTACGATTCGGACCATCTTTGCGCGCTGGCTCGCGATGTGGACGGGATTGTCCTGCGCGCCCCGGCAAAAATCACCAGAGAAATCATTGACGCTGCCCCTTCGCTGAAAGTGATCTCTGGAGCTGGAGTCGGACTGGACAATATTGATGTTGGGTACGCGACTGAAAAAAACATCCCGGTGCTGCACGCTCCGTCCGTCAACGGGGTTTCCACGGCAGAACACGCAGTGACGCTGATCATGGCGCTCGCCAAATCGCTTATCGGGTTTCACCATGAAATGAGCCAGGGCAACTACGCCTCCCGCACTGTTCTGAAAACATACGAACTGAAGGGAAAGCGTGTCGGGATCGTTGGTTTTGGGGCCATCGCCAAGGAAGTGGCGAAACGGCTCAAGCTGGGCCTCGAGATGGAGGTGACGGTCTGGGTTCGATCGTACGACAAGGCCAAGCACGGGCTGGCGGAAGAACTGGGGCTGAAAGTCACTACCGACCTGGATCATCTCTTTGCGGAGTCAGACTTCGTCTCCCTGCACATCCCGCTCAATCAAGAGACCAGGGGGAGCATCAACCGCCACCATTTTTCACTGATGAAGCCGACGGCCTACCTCGTCAACACGGCACGCGGCGGAGTGGTCAACCAGGATGACCTGTACGAGGCGCTGAAAACCGGAGCGATCGCCGGCGCCGGTCTGGACGTCTTCGATCCGGAGCCGCCTGCAGCCGATCTGCCGCTCTTGTCCCTGCCCAATGTGATCGTGACTCCGCATGTCGGCGGCACAACGGTGGAGTGCAATTACATCAGTGCGACGACGGTAGCCACGAATGTGCTGCGGGTGTTGGCCGGCGAACGTCCGCAGCACATCGCCAATCCCGAAGTACTGGAAGCTTGATTCTAAAGACAGGAGAAGAAAGAGATGAAACATTACTCAATCGCTTTAATTCCCGGAGACGGGATCGGTGTCGATGTCATTCGGGAAGGCAAAAAAGTGCTGGATACGGTCTGCGAGCTGGACGGCGGTTTTTCGCTGACCTACGAGAGCTTTGACTGGAGCTGCGAGTACTACGCCAAACACGGAAAAATGATGCCGGACAACGGTCTGGAGCTGCTGAAAGGCTTCGATTCCATCTATTTGGGGGCGGTCGGCTATCCCGGCGTCCCGGACCACGTGTCACTGTGGGGGCTGCTCCTGCCGATCCGCCGTTCCTTCCAGCAGTACATCAACATCCGTCCGGTCAAACTGCTGAGAGGGATCAAGTCACCGCTGGCCAACCGCGATGCCAGCGACCTCGATTTTATCGTCATTCGCGAAAACAACGAGGGAGAATACTCCAACATGGGCGGCCGCATCTACGAAGGCACCAGCCAGGATATGGCCATTCAGAACAGCGTGTTTACCCGCACCGGGGTGGAGAGGGTGCTGCGTTACGCCTTCAAGCTGGCCCAGGAGAAGGGAAAGCGGAAGCGGCTGACGGCGGCGACCAAATCAAACGGCATCAACCACACCATGCCGTTTTGGGATGAATACGTCCACAAGATCCATCAGGAATTCCCGGAGATCGAGACCAACATCGTCCATATCGATGCCCTTTGCGCCTTTTTCGTCTCCAAGCCGGATGTCTTTGATGTCGTCGTCGCTTCCAACCTGTTCGGCGACATCTTGACCGACCTGGGCGCTGCCATCGTCGGCGGCATGGGGATTGCTCCTTCGGCAAACATCAATCCGGAAAAGAATTTCCCCTCCATGTTCGAGCCGGTGCACGGTTCGGCACCGGACATCGCCGGAAAGGGCATCGCCAATCCGATCGCGGCCATCTGGTGCGCCAGCATGATGCTGGAACACTTTGGCGAGGAAAAAGCGGCCGCGGCGATTATGGAAGCGATGCAGGATGTCCTGGAGGAAGGCCAGGTGGTCACTCCTGACCTGGGCGGCCGGGCAACTACTGAAGAGGTTGGCAGCTGCATCTGCGACACGCTAAAGAAAAAACTGGGTTAAATCGGGAAGGAGACGGGTGAAGCCGATGAATATGATCGTGCTCATGAAGCAGACCTTTGACACCGAAGAAAAAATCGCTCTGGAAAACAATGACATTCGCGAAGACGGGGTTGAATTCATCATTAATCCGTACGACGAATACGCCATCGAAGAAGCCCTGAAGATTCGGGAAGAGCAGGGCGGCGAAGTCACCGTCATCACGGTAGGGCCCGACCGCTCGGAAAGCGCGCTGCGGACGGCGCTGGCGATGGGGGCCGATAAAGCGGTGCTGATCGACGACGAGGGCTTGGCCGGCGACGAGTACGGGACGGCCAAAATCATCGCGGCCGCGATCCAGGGGCGCGAGTACGACCTGATCCTCGCCGGCAACATGTCCATCGACAACGGCTCCGGCCAGATCGGCCCCCGCGTAGCCGAGCTGCTGCAAATTCCGCAGATCACGACGATCACCAAGCTGGATATACAGAACGGCAAGGCGGTGGCTGAGCGCGACGTCGAAGGGAATATTGAAGTGATCGAGGCGCCATTGCCGCTCTTGGTCACCGCGCAGCAGGGGTTGAACGAACCGCGTTATCCGTCATTGCCCAACATTATGAAAGCCAAGAAAAAACCGCTGGAACGATTGACGATCGCTGATCTGTCCTTGCAGGAGGATGAAGTGCAAAGCAAATCGACCGTGACCAACCGCTATTTGCCGCAGAAAAAGGCAGCTTGCCGGATGATCGAAGGCGGTGCCGCCGAGCAGGTGAAAGAACTGGTGAACATCCTGGAAAGCGAAGTAAAAGGAATGTAAGGGGCTGGGAAGATGAGCAGAAATATACTGGTTGTTGCAGAATCGAGAGGCGGCAGTTTGCGGAATGTTTCGTATGAAGTGCTGACTGCGGCCAAACGGGTGGCGGACGGCGGCGTGATCACCGCTGTCGTCCTGGGCAGTGACTCGCCTGGTTACGCGGAAGGCCTGGGAGCACACGGAGCAGCCCGGGTGTACACCGTTACCAATCCAGAGTTGGACACGTACACCACGGATGTCTATTTTCAGGCACTCTATCAAGTGATTTTGGAAGTAAATCCCGATGCGGTGTTCATGCCGCATACCGCGATCGGGAAGGATCTGGCACCGCGAATTGCCGCTCGCCTGGGGGTGGGTCTGATCTCCGATGTTGTCGATGTGGAGGTTCAGGACGGTCAGGTCGTCTTCACGCGTCCGATCTACGCCGGGAAGGCATTTGAACAAAGGACGGTAACCGCAGGCATGATATTTGCCACGATTCGCCCCAATAACCTGCCGGTAGAAGTGGGCGGCTCCACGTCTGTCGAGGTCGTGCCGTTTACTGCGGAATGCAAAGACCTGCGCACCGTCGTGAAAGACGTCGTCCAAAAAATGGCGGGTCGCGTCGACTTGACGGAAGCAAAAGTGATTGTCTCCGGCGGACGCGGCGTAAAGTCGGCGGAAGGCTTTGCTCCTCTAAAGGAATTGGCCGATTTGCTCGGGGGTGCCGTCGGAGCGTCCCGCGGTGCCTGTGATGCCGGCTATTGTGATTACTCGCTGCAGATCGGCCAAACCGGCAAAGTCGTCACCCCCGAACTGTACATCGCTGCGGGCATTTCGGGAGCCATCCAGCACGTCGCCGGAATGTCCAACTCCCGCATCATCGTAGCGATCAACAAGGACCCGGAAGCGCCGATTTTCCAAATCGCCGACTACGGCATCGTCGGAGATCTGTTTGAAGTCATTCCCCTGTTGACGGAGGAATGGAAGAAAATGTTAACTGCAGTTTGATCTTTCATGTCCCGGAAGGAAATTTTCCTTTCGGATTTTTTACCATGTTCCGATGACAAGAAGGTAAAATTCTGTCATGACAGAATTAGTATAGGGAATGTCGATAGGTTGATCTTCCTGATTCCCGGCCGATCACGTCAAACTGCCCGGAGTCCGGAAAAACAAGTGGCGGACGGGTTGGCGGAAAGCTATGCCAAACGCTATACTGACAGGGAAGAGTCATGAAAATACAGGCAGGAGGGAAGTACAATGGAACAGCAAGCAGCACAGGAAACAGTCTACGTCAACACCTTTACCAATGGCGTATTGGATCCGTCCCAGCCGATGCTGGGGCCGGTGCGGAATGGGGGGCACATCGTGGCCAATACGACCCCCGGCTGCTGGGGGCCGATGATCACGCCACGCCTTCGCGGCGGTCATGAAGTCACCCAGCCTGTTTACGTTGAAGGCGCCGAAGTGGGCGATGCGATCGCCATCCGGATCAAGTCAATTCGCGTCACCTCGATGGCTACGGCCTCCGGTAATGACCGGACGATCGAAGGGCGGTTCCTGGGTGATCCGTTCGTCGCGGCGAAATGTCCGAACTGCGGTACGATGCATCCCGAGACCCGGATTGAAGGGATCGGGCCAGAGGCCATCCGCTGCACAACATGCGGGGCTGACGTGACTCCCTTTGTCTTCACCAATGCCTATACGATGGGGTTTGACGAGCAGCATGACTTTGGCGTTACCCTGCATCAGGAGGCGGCTGAGCGGATCGCCCGCGACGGCCGGCGGTATATGGCAACGCCGGCCGGATCCTGCCAAAATCCGATCGTTACCTTCGCGCCCCACGATATCGTCGGCGCCATCGCCAGGATCAGACCTTTCCTGGGACAGTTGGGTACGACTCCGTCCCGCCCGATCCCCGATTCCCACAACGCCGGCGATTTTGGTTCCTTTTTGCTCGGCGCCCCGCACGAGTACGCCCTTACAGCAGAACAACTGGAAGAGCGGACAGACGGGCACATGGATATTAACCGCGTCCGCGAAAATGCCGTGCTGATCTGTCCCGTGAAAGTGCCCGGAGGGGGAGTCTACCTGGGCGATATGCACGCGATGCAGGGCGACGGCGAGATTGCCGGACATACCACGGATGTCTCCGGGATCGTGACGCTTCAGGTCCACGTAATCAAAGGGCTGCATCTGGAAGGGCCGATTCTGTTACCGGTAGAAGAGGATCTGCCGTATCTGGCTCGTCCCTATTCGCAAGAAGAAAAGGCCAGAGCCCTGCAAATCGCCCGCAAGTGGGGCCTTGAACAACTGGAAGACACCGCGCCGGTCTCCTTCGTCGGAACAGGTGCCAATCTGAATGAGGCCACGACCAACGGGATGGAGCGGGCGGCAAAACTGTTGGGCATGACCGTTCCGGAAGTGATGAACCGGGCGACGATTACGGGTGCCATCCAGATCGGCCGCCATCCGGGTGTGGTCACCGTCACCTTCCTGGCGCCCATCGACCGGCTGGAGCGGGCAGGGATTGCCGAAATGGTTTTGGAACAGTATCGATTGAGTCGCTAGCAGTACGGGAATATATCACCAAATAGCTGGGCCCTTAAAGATCTGATCGATTTTTAAGGGCCTTTTTCGTCAGTCATAGAGGAGCGATTATTGCATGTATGACGTCGCTGCGCTCTTTTTCTTTGAAGTCCGCCGCAGCAAGCTGCCATGAACTTATTCCGTGTTGTCCTCTCATGTTTGGTTCGCCGCTGTGTACGCAAGCCTGGTCAGGAAGCAGCTGCGAACACGCTTTCCGCCGTGCTGCTGGATCCCCTTATCCCGCAGGCCAGAGGCACGCTTCCAGATCGGCGATCGTGCGCGGGCGGACAATCAGTCGCTCAGGCTTGATTATTACATTCACTTTTTGAATTTTGAGGCAAGGAACGAATCAGAGGAAGGTATTTTCCCGTAAACAGTTGACATTGATAATGATAATCTTTATCATTTATGTTGTTGAGAATCATTATCAGTCACATTGCAGCGGCCAGCGAAGGCGAAGGGGCTGCTATCCGTATAGGTGAGCACGATTTTCAACTTGATAATACGAGAGGAAGGGGGAAACTTCACGGATGGTTCTGCTGCAATCGGAATTTTGCGGCAAATTGGGTGGAACAGGCAGTTCGTCGGATGAGGAGCGGCATATTGACGAGAGCTATTGAAAGATCTGGCTATCATTCAGATTGATTGTATTTGACATGAATCAGACAAGAGGTGTGAGTTGGGTGAGATTCGGAAATTTCCTGATGGCAGCAGCCATAACGCCGGTGGTGCTGACCGCGTCGCCAACGACGATGAATGCCGCGGCTGTGTCCAATGAGTCGGCGCAGCATGCAGAATTAACAGTGGAGGGGGTCGTCAGCAAGGCGCTGCAAAATAACCTTGATTTGGAAATTATGCGCGTTGATCTGGACAAAGAAGAGGCGAACTGGATGTCAGCGCGGGCGGATGCCGGCAAGATCAAATTTGAGACGGTAACTTCTTTGGACCAGGCAAATAAAAAATATGAAACGGTAGCCAAAGCGGAGAAAGATAAAGAGTTGAAGCGCTTTTCTGTTCGCGAGCAGGAAAATAAGCTGAAGCTGGAGGCGAGAGCGGCTTTTTACGAAGCGCTATACCTGCAGAAAGATGTGGAACTGAAGCAGAGTCAAGCCGGCAAAAAGCAAACGGAGGAAGGGCTGAAGGCATTGGCGGAAGCCCGGGGCAATCTGCAGAAAGCGCTGCAAAAATTACATGAAGTGATGGGGGAGGGCGAGGGTGAGATCAGAGGGTGGCGTCTGATCGAGGATCGTACAGGGAAACCGTATGAACTCCCTCCTCTGGAGGATGTGATTGAAAAAGGGTACCGACAGCGGACCGAAATTCTCAAGAAGCAGGCGGAATTGAAATGGGCGGAAGTAAAAGTGAACCTGGTGTACCAGTATTCTTCCCTCCTGACGTACAAGGGGCAGGTGGCCAGGAGCGAGGCAAGAAAAGCGGAACTGGATCTGTTAAAATTAAAAGCGGCAGCGAAAAAGGACATGACGCTAAAATACAATACACTGAAAGCGGCTATCGAGAATCGAACGCAAAGGAACGAAGGACTGAAGAGGGCTGAGGAAAGCTATCAAGCCGCAATGGAACAGGATAAAGAAGGGATCGTGACGCCTCTTGAACGAGAGCAGGCAGAAGAAGCGTGGTTCAAAGCCAAGGCAGACGAACTGGCAGCCGACCGCGAATACAAGCTGGCGCTAGCGGCATTTGAATATTCAGTCGGAGAATAAGCGCCGATTCTGGCTGTGATGGGGTGCACTCCTGAAATCAGTGCATCGGGTTTGCGGACTTTCGGCTCATCCGCTGCACTTCAGGGGTGCACTTTCTGTTTCCTCGACAGGGTGCAGACGTCCCTTGGTACATCGGCCGGATCGTGAAGGCGGCCTATGTTACGCTGCGCCGCGAGGTTGAGGCCCAATGCAGACCGATGGGAATTACCATACACAGTGGAGTGCCCCTGTGGATCATCCGCTATTTTCCCGGGATCACACTTTCATGAACGTCCCAGCGTGACGAGCACCGACAGGCTATTCGCCGGCCCCCCCCCCCCCGCTGACGTACGGTCCAAACAGATCTTTTTGACGGAAGAAGGGACGAAGTTGGCCATCCAGACGCAGGACTTGGCCCACCTTGAGGATCGCCAGGCGAGGGAAGGAATTTTTCTATTTTTGGATAAAATGGCATTCGACTGGAAACGGCATGGCTGAAGGATGTTTCTTTCCTTTGCCGTTGACACGGATATCTTCTTTTGTTACCTTATTAACTATCGATTAAGGGAAGGGTGTAGATAAGATGATCCTCTACTCCTGTATACTACGAAACCGAATGTTTGTCTCGGGACAGGATTAGTGTGACATTTTCCATTCCCAAAAAATCGATATGTCGTCTCGACGAGATGTATCCTGTTTTTTGTGATAGAGACGCTACTCCTGTCCCTTCGGCCAGGAGTTTTTACATTGGGAGAGTTTTCGTAGAACGGCATCTATTTTGCAGGAGACGATAGAGAGGAGGATACCATATGCGGCAAGAACAGGATCAGACGATAGCGAAAGACCAAATACAAAAGATAAGAGTCGTGCCGCTGCTTGCTGTCCTGCTTTCTGGAGCCTTTATGGCGATCTTAAACGAGACGCTGCTGAACGTTGCGATTTCACCCATTATGGACGCTTTTGGAGTAGAGGCAAGCACGGCACAGTGGCTTACGACAGGTTATTTACTTGTCGTCGCGGTGCTGGTGCCAGTGAGCGCCTTTCTCATTCAGCGCTTTACGACCCGACAGTTGTTTTATCCAGGCAGCAGGCACCGGGATCCTGATCCCGCTGCTGATGAACGTGATATTAGCGGTCATCCCGCCTGAGCGCAGAGGACGGGTAATGGGAGTGCTAGGCCTGGTCATCATGTTCGCGCCGGCGATCGGGCCGACCGTCTCCGGTCTGATTATTGACTATCTATCGTGGCGGTGGCTGTTCATATTTGTGATTCCGATTGCGATCATCTCTATTTGGTATGGAATTGTCTCGCTAAAAAATGTCACAGAAGTGACGAATCCCAAAATCGATCTGCTCTCGATGGTGCTGTCCACCTTGGGATTTGGCGGAATCGTTTTCGGATTCAGTTCGGCGGGCGAAGGCCCGGGAGGCTGGACCGACCCGATGGTATTCACGACGATCGCCGTCGGATTTGTCGCGCTCGTGTGGTTTGTCATTCGCCAGCGCAATTTGGAAACGCCAATGCTTGATATGCGTGTCTTCGCTTTTCCGATGTTTCGCTTGGCCATCGTCTTGATGATGATCGTGATGATGACGATGTTTGCCACGATGATCGTCATGCCGATATACCTGTTGAATGTTCTCGCCTTTAGCGCGGTTACCGTCGGGTTGGTGATGCTGCCGGGCGGGCTGATCAACGGAGCGATCTCGC
The DNA here is from genome assembly GCF_000311785.1 of Brevibacillus massiliensis. GTDB lineage: Bacteria > Bacillota > Bacilli > Brevibacillales > Brevibacillaceae > Brevibacillus_C > Brevibacillus_C massiliensis. The sequence continues at coordinate 19,939 of NZ_HE978543.1, read as the reverse complement.
CGGTCATGGGGTATTTGTTTGACAAATTCGGCCCCCGCTGGCTGCTGCTTCCCGGAATCGTCATGATGACGCTGACTGTTTTCTTGTTCCGCTCGCTCGACTCGGGGGCGACACCGGTGACGATCATCATCTTGCATTCGCTGCTTATGGTCTCTGTCGCGATGGTGATGATGCCGGCGCAAACGAACGGCCTCAATCAGCTGCCGCCGCATTTGTACCCGCACGGCGCAGCGATTGCCAATACGCTGATGCAAGTGTCTGGAGCGATTGGAACTGCGCTGTTTATCACCATCATGACGATGGGCGAACAAAAGTATTTGGCAGGGATCGCTCAACCAAGTCAAGCTGACCAGACAGCCGCCTTGGCTGCAGGCGTGGAGCATTCGTTAACATTTGGCTTTGCACTCTCGTTGATCGCGTTGGTTCTCGCCTTGTTCGTCAGACGCGTAGCGGCATCCCCGTCACCCGATAAAGGGGAAGGGACAAGGTAAAAGGCCGATCGGTCTTGGACAAGTTGGCTCTGAAAAAGGGCCAGCTTTTTTCTATCAGAAAACCATAATAAATGACTCAAACCGTCCGTGATGAGTGTCAAGAGAAAGATGGCAAGATCCCTTTTTGGAGTGGAGTTGGGCATCTCGGTTTCGACTTCGATGGAGTTTGATCACTTCTTGTAAGAGAAACTCAAGCTGCTCTTTCACAAAGTGACATAACATATTATCCAGTTGATCAGCGAATTTGGTATTCGTTATACTAGATAAACATAGATAGGGTTTCTCCTCTTGTATGGAATCTCATCAATTCCGAGGATACCCTGCTTTTTTGCTATCTGTATGACCAGAATAGTGTGACAGATTCATTGAAGCAGAACTTGCTGCTATTATTTGTCCTTTACGAAAATGTAAAACTTTGGGCGAGGGGTGCGGATGCTATCCTATGAAGGTTTCTTCCTGATCATTCTGGTAAGCATATTAGGTCCCGTTGTTGGTGTCTTTGTGATGATCTTTCAAAGTCATTTGGAGAAAAAGATACACTTTCTGGAGATGAAGAATCGTCAAATCCATTTGGAAAAAGAACTGCGAGAAAGCGAATACCTGCAGCTGACACAACAGATAGAGCCTCATTTTTTGTTTAATGCGCTCAATTCCCTGCTCGGTTTGGTGCGGCTGCGAAAGATGGAGCAAGTACAGCCTGCCTTTGAGAGTCTCGTCCAGTTTTTGCGGTACAAGTATTCCATAAAAGAACAGCTCTCCCCATTGGCGGCGGAATTGGATCATACCCGGCAGTATTTGGAGATTCAAAAGCTCCGGTTCGGCAATCGCTTGCAGGTACGGTGGGAGATCGATCCCGATTTGACCCAGGTGTTGATTCCGCCTTATTTGCTGCAAACGCTGGTGGAAAACGCGTTTAAACACGGATTGGAACAAACGGAGGAAGACCCTGTTTTGTCTATCCGGTTGAGAAGTGGGGAGAGTCGAGTCTGGCTGCAGGTCAGCGACAATGGGCCAGGTTTTTTGGTTGATCCTTTTGCAGGAAACGCTGCCGGAATTGGTCTGCAAAATATGAAAAGAAGGTTGCAATTGTTGTTCGGCGAGAATGGGCAGTTGAAAGTCGTCAGGGATCAAGGGGGGCAAGTGATTGCCGTTTGGCCGAAGATTAAGATCATGCCGGAGGAGGAAGTTCTATGAACGTGCTGTTACTGGATGACGAACCGCTGGAATTGGAACAGCTTGAATATTTAATCGGAAAGCAGTTTCCCAACTGGCAAATCCATACCGCTGAGAGTTTGAAAAAAGCCCTTGCTTTAATGGAAGAGATTCATTTTCAATTGGCTTTTCTTGATATCAAACTGCGTGGAAGCTCAGGCTTGGATCTTGCCCGAGAGATTCGGGAGAAGAAGGAAAGCATCGATATCGTGATTGTTTCCGCCTATCAGGATTTCCAATATGCCAAGGAGTCCATCCACCTGGGGGTAATGGAATATCTGGTCAAACCTGTTCTGGAAGATGAACTGAATAAATTGCTGGCTCGCTACATTGAGAATCATCCCGAATTTTTTGCGAAAACTGATTTAATTCAAAAAGTGTTAAATCACATTCACGAACATTACACGGAGAAGTTAAATTTGTCGGATCTGGCGCAGGAGTTTCATATCAATGCCTCCTATCTGAGCAGAAGGTTCAGCGAAGAGGTGGGAATGTCTTTCTCCGATTATCTCATTCAATACCGTATTCAAATGGCGAAACATTTCATGTTGGTCAAGCGTGACTGGAGTATTTCGCGCGTATCTGCAGAAGCTGGGTTTAATACTTCCCATTATTTCAGCAAGATGTTCAAAAAAATAACCCATTTAACACCGAAGGAGTTTCGCAGGGCATATGGATCAAAAGTCAATTAGTTTCGTCAGCTTGGTCGCCTGCTGGGTGTCGGGAGGCTACGTGATCGCTTCCGGGGAGAGCATTTTTCGCTACGGGGCGTTTGGCGGAATGGTACTCGCTTCGGCCATTCTGCTAGCCGCCGTCGTCCTGACTACTGTCTCTCCGCACCGAAAGCCGGAGATGCCATCCTCGCCGGCAGCCATTGTTTTTTCCGCTGCGGCGATGAGTGAACCGCTGATTCTGCAAGCGGTAGCGGCGGGATACGTGCTCTCCTCCTTTTTGGGAGTCTCTGTTCTTACAGCCCTCTTTTGGTTTATCGCAATTCATATGTTGTACGCCTGGTTTCTGGGGCAAGACTCACCGCAATGGCTGGCGATCTTCAAAGTCGCCTTGTTGTTCATCATGGCGATTTTCATGCCGATCTATATCTATTTACAAAAGGGACTGGAAACGGTTTATCACAATCTTCTTCATTATAAACCGTCGGTCCTTCATTTGGATCAGAGCGGAATCTTCTTGTTTCTCTTGGCCTGTTCGCTCGCCCTGTTGGGAAAAATGGTGCAGAACCACACGAGTCGCTCCGAAACGGTGTGGGCAGCGATCTGCTGGGCAACCACGATTATGGCGTTTTCCACGATGGCTGTTGTGGCAAAAGCGGAGCGGCTGCCTCAGCAATATTTGGAGGGATCGCTCCTCCAGGTTATTAAGGCATTATCGTCATTGCCGATTTATCTGTTGTTTAGCTTGGTACTGCTGTTGGTACTGGCAATCGGGTATCAACAATCTTTGCGAATGCTGGTAAAATCAACCGGTTCCTTGCGTGTGTGTCAACGCACCTGGCAACGTGGCTTTCTCTGGATACTCCTTTTGGGGTGGCAGGGTGTTTTATGCTTCAGCTTTGTTCGAACGAATCAGAATCTACTTGATATCATTCTCTGGTTTGGGATGATTCTCGGGCCGTACAGCGTCATGGTCATGTTTCGTTCAAACGCATGGTTTTTTCCGCTTCTGGGGGGACTGGGTGCTTTACCCGTGGCTTATTTTTTTGGCAATCAAGTCGGGGTCGTTTTCTCCAGTGCCGTTACATGTGCGTTTCTGGGATGTTTCCAATTAACGGAGAAATGGAGAAATAGTAAAGATTGTGGTAAAAGAGAGGATAAAAGTGCACAAAATATTTCCGACACTCTATTACAATAAAGCGTAATAGAGTTCTTTCAATTTACAGAAAAAAAGGGGGTTTATGAAACATGAAGCGTATTCCAAAAGCTCTGCTTGCGGTCAGCTTAACCGTAGCAGCCTTTATGGCGGGCTGTTCAAACGAGCCTGCAGAACCAGAAAAACAACCTGCTCAAACTGAACAGACGTCATCCGGCGAAAAAGTGATTGTCGTGGGGCTGCAGGCGGAGCCTACTTCTTTTGACGCTCACCAAATTTCCGACTACAACACCAGCCGTGCGGCCATGGAAATTTACGACCAGTTGGTGCAGTTTAAGGATGAAAGCACGGAATTGGAACCTGACCTGGCGGAAAAATGGGATGTGTCCGACAACGGTCTGGAGTACACCTTTTATTTGAAAAAAGATGTGAAGTTCCACGATGGAACACCACTAAACGCTGAAGCGGTGAAATTTAGCATCGACCGTCAAATTGATCCCAAGCATCCATACCATGAAACCGGAACGTTTGCTTATGCGGATTTTACTTTCGGCATGGTTGACCATGTGGAAGTGGTAGACCCGTATACGGTGAAAATTGTGTTGAAAGAGCCGTTTGCTCCTTTCTTAAGCAATCTGGCAATGCATGCGGCCAGCATTGTCAGCCCGGAAGCGGTGAAGAAATACGGAAAAGACTTCAGCAAGCATCCAGTTGGAACAGGTCCGTTCAAATTCGAAAGCTGGACGCCAGGTGTTGAAGCGGTTCTGGTAAAAAATCCGGATTACTTCAAAGGAGCTCCTAAGGTGGACAAACTGATCTTCAAGCCGATTACCGAAGATCAAACGAGACTGACGGAGTTGGAATCCGGCTCCATTGATATGATTGTGAATATTCCACCGGACGATCTGGAACGGCTGAGAGCGGATGCCAATCTGCAGGTGTTGGAACAGCCGGGTATGCATGTATGGTGGACAGCTTTCAACACGCAGAAGAAACCGTTTAACGATGTAAAAGTCCGTCAGGCAATCAACTATGCGATCAATAAAGAATCGATTGTGAATAATATCCTCCACGGAACAGGGGAGCTTGCCAATTCACCGGTGCCGCCGACGGTATGGGGACATAACGCCACTTTGAAAAATTATGAATACAATCCGGAAAAAGCGAAACAACTGCTGGCTGAAGCCGGATATCCCAATGGTTTTGAGGTGACTTACTGGGTTCCGGAGTCCGGTTCGGGTATGCAGCAACCGGCAACAATGGCCGCAGCGATTCAAGCCGATTTGGCCGCGGTTGGTATAAAAGTAAACATTCAGACACTGGAGTGGGGTACTTATCTGGACAAGGTGTTCCAGCCGAAAGAGAAGATGGATATGGATATGCACCAGATGTCATGGGTAGGGGATAACGGAGACCCTGACAACTTCCTATATGCCATGTTCTCCAGCGAACAATGGCCGACGGCCGGATTTAACGACTCGTTCTACAAAAACGAAACAGTGGATAAATTGCTAAAAGAGGCAAGAACGACGTTAGACAAGCAAAAACGCACGCAGATGTACGAAGAAGCACAACAAATCATCATGGAGGAAGCGCCTTGGATCGTGCTTGACCACGAAAAACAAATTGTGGCGGCAAACCAAAAGATCAAGAATTTTAAACTGCATCCCACTGGCGTATTCCGGTTTGCCAATGTAGATGTGGAGTAAGAGGGGGGGAGCCCCGCTTGGGACCCCAGCCGACACCAGCGTAAGCTTAAGTCGGCTGGGTTATTTTCACTCTGCCCAAATAAGTACAAGGGGGGAATAAGGTGGTTTCCTATGTAGGCAAACGTTTGCTTGCCTTAATTCCGGTCCTGATCGGCGTGACAATTCTTGTCTTTTCGATCATGCATCTCTCTCCGGGTGACCCTGCCCAGATTATTCTCGGACCAAAAGCAACGGCGGAATCCGTGAAACAGCTGAGGCACGAGCTGGGCTTGGATTTACCGGTTTACCAACAATACTTTCGCTGGATCACAAACGTTCTGGCGGGGGATTGGGGCCGTTCGATTCAAATGAAAATGGAAGTGCTTCCTCTGGTATTAGACAGATTTGGCGCCACTTTCATACTCACATTGGCCAGCGCGTTGATCTCCATTGTTGGCGGTGTTCTTTTCGGGATCATCGCAGCTGCGAAAAAGTACAGCTTTTGGGATCGATTTTTGATGTTTCTGGTACTGGTTGGCTTTTGTATGCCGGTTTTCTGGTTTGGCATTTTGCTGCAGATCCAGTTTGGACTCAAGTTGGACTGGCTGCCCATTTCGGGGATGCATTCGCCGGGGAAAACGGGATTTGTTGACATGCTTCCCTATTTGATCCTCCCTGCCGTCAGTCTTTCTGCGGGAACGGGAGCGGTGATCGCCCGGATGACGCGATCCAGCATGCTCGAAGTCCTGGGGCAGGATTATATCCGCACGGCCAGAGCAAAGGGGATGAAGGAACAAAAAGTAATTTACAAGCACGCTTTGAAAAATGCCTTTATCCCCATTTTGACGGTAATTGGCATGCAGGTTGGCTTTCTATTGGCGGGTGCGGTGCTTGTTGAAATGGTCTTTTCCTGGCCGGGAATTGGCACACTGATGGTGAAAGGGATTCAAGCCCGGGACTTTCCGTTGGTGCAGGGGATCATCCTGTTCGTAGCCACTTCTTACGTGGTAATCAACTTGCTGGTGGATCTGATTTATGCCTATCTCGATCCGCGCATCAAGTATAAGTAGGAGGGGACTTCATGGCCGATATGAATATACAAGTAACCCAACATACAGTGCCTAAGAAAAAAGCTGGGCCATGGGCGCAGACTTGGCGGCGATTTAGCAGAGATAAGGCAGCGCTTGTCGGCGCCGTTCTGCTGGGAATTGTCATCTTGCTGGCGGTTCTGGCTCCCTTCCTGCCGCTGGATGATCCAAACGCCGTAAATCTGGCCAAACGTTTGCAACCGCCGGGAACGGACGGTCATCTTCTCGGTACCGACGAATTGGGACGAGACATGCTGAGCCGTCTTATCTGGGGCGGACGGATCTCGGTTTCCATCGGTTTTTTCGCGGTGGGAATCGCAGTGGTATTCGGTACCATTCTCGGATTGATCGCAGGCTATTTCCAAAAGTTTTTTGATACCGTAATCATGCGGTTTATGGATATTTTGATGGCTTTTCCTTACGTCCTGCTTGCCATTTCCATTATCGCAGCTCTGGGGCCGGGGCTTATCAATACGATGATTGCGGTCAGCGTTGTGGGGATACCGTACTATGCACGGATTGTACGCGGAAGCACACTGACGTTTCGAGAGATGGAATTTGTCATGGCGGAGCGGGCGATCGGCGCTAGTCATTTTCACATTATTTTTTGGCACATTTTGCCAAACTGTCTGCCGCCGTTGATCGTTGCCGTCAGTTTGGACGTAGGATGGATGATTTTGGCCGCTTCAGGGATGAGTTTTCTCGGGTTGGGAGCTCAACCGCCGCTGGCGGAATGGGGCGTGATGCTAAGCGAAGGAAGAAAGTTTATCCGCATGGCACCACACGTCAGCTTGCTTCCGGGACTGGCCTTATTTTGTGTCGTTTTGGCCATGAACTTAATTGGTGACGGGTTGCGTGACGCGCTGGATCCAAAAACGAAAGTATAGAGGGGAGACTGTTTTATGAAGAACAGAGATGCGATCAACACGTTTTCCATTGTCGGGTTTGATCCGGAAACGAAAGAATTAGGAGTTGCCGTTGCTTCCAAGTTTTTATCGGTAGGCTCGATCGTACCATGGGCAAAAGCGGGAGTGGGTGCCGTCGCTACGCAATCTTGGGCCAATACGGATTATGGGACAAAGGGTTTGGAACTGCTTGCCCAGGGGAAATCCGCGCAGGAAGTATTGGATCAACTGGTGGCTGAGGATGAGGGCCGTTCGGTTCGTCAGGTCGGGATTGTCGATGCCCGAGGTAACAGCGCTACGCATACCGGGGAGGAGTGCCATGCTTGGGCAGGCGGGATTGCAGGTCCCAACTTTTCGGCGCAAGGAAATATCTTGGTGGATGAAAATACGGTGAAAGCCATGGCCGAAACCTTTCAATCTACCAAAGGCTCGCTGGCGGAACGGCTGCTGAAAGCGCTGTTGGCCGGGGAAGAAGCCGGCGGCGACAGCAGGGGCAAACAGTCTGCCGCTTTGCTGATTGTCAAGGAAGGCGGCGGCTACGGAGGAAAAATCGACAAATATATTGATTTGCGGGTAGACGATCATCAGGAGCCAGTGCGCGAACTCTTCCGACTGTTCGGCTTGCACCAGCTGTACTTTCTGAAACCGAAAGCGGAAGATATCCTGGAAGTGGACGAAGCGTTGCGGGCGAAACTTGCATCCAACCTGATCGCTTTAGGTTATCTAACCATAGAAAACGCAACGGACGATGCCGTTTTTTATGAAAAGTTGAAAGAATTCCAGCTGATAGAAAACTTTGACGAGAGAATTCAAGAAGCAGGGAAAGTGGACAAACACGTCGTTGCCTTTATGGATCAGTTGGCGGCAAAAAGGGTGTGAGGCGGCATGTTATCTGTTTTGCAGGTAGAAAATCTGGGGATTTCTTTTCGCAAGGATAAGCGCTACGTAAAAACGGTGGACGGCGTCTCCTTTTCCGTAAAAAAGGGAGAGACCCTAGGTCTGGTTGGCGAATCCGGCTGCGGCAAAAGCGTTACTTCCCTATCCATTATGGGACTTCTGCCAGCCGGGGACAGCATGATTGAAGGATCGATTACCTTTCAAGACAGAGAGCTGACCGAATTGACACCGCTGGAATACGCGGAAATTCGCGGAAAAGAACTGGCGATGATTTTTCAGGAGCCGATGACCTCGTTAAATCCTGTGTTTACCATCGGGAATCAGATGATGGAGGCGATTCTGGAGCATCAAAAAATCACCAAGAAAGAGGCCTTCGCCCATGCCGTAGAGATGCTGAAGAAGGTGGGCATTCCCCGGGCGGAAGATATCATGGGAGAGTATCCGCACCAATTGTCAGGGGGAATGAGGCAGCGGGTTATGATTGCGATGGCGATGTCCTGCAATCCGAAATTGCTGATTGCTGATGAACCGACCACCGCTTTGGATGTTACCATTCAAGCGCAAATTTTGGACCTGATGAGACAACTGAAAGAAGAATTTCAAACTTCCATCATCATGATCACGCATGACTTGGGCGTAGTCGCCGAAGTTTGTGACAGGGTTTTAGTGATGTACGCAGGAAAAGTGGTGGAAGAAGGGACAGTACGGGAGGTGTTTAAAAATCCCAAGCATCCGTACACGATCGGGCTGATGAAGGCTGTCCCGACTTTGACGGAGGATGCGGAACGGCTCTACGCTATTCCAGGTTCTGTTCCCATGCCTGAGGAAATGCCCATTGGCTGTCGTTTTGCTCCCCGATGCTGCGAAGCACGGAAGGACTGTTTTCATAAAGCGCCGCCCTCCAAGGAAGTGTCAGCCGGGCATTACACCAGTTGCTGGCTCCATGCCTAAAAAGGGAGGAAATATCAAATGGAAAAGCTGTTAGAAGTAAAGGGATTAAAAACATACTTTCCAATAAAAAAAGGGGTACTCGGCAAAAAAGAGGAGTATGTAAAAGCAGTCGATGATGTCAGCTTTTACCTGAAAGAAGGGGAAACTCTTGGTCTTGTCGGGGAAAGCGGATGCGGAAAATCAACCACAGGGCGCAGTATCCTCCAACTGGTCAAACCTACTGCCGGAGAAATCATCTATCAAGGACAGGATCTGATGAAAAAGAACTTCCGCGAAATGCGGGAAGTTCGCCGGGATTTGCAAATGATTTTTCAAGACCCTTATTCTTCGCTTAATGTACGCATGACGATCCGCAATATTTTGTTGGAGCCAATGCGCATCCATGGATTATACACCCCCAAGGAACGCGAAGAGAGAGTGAAGGATTTGCTCGAGATGGTCGGTTTGAGACGTGAACATGCCGACCGGTATCCGCACGAATTTAGCGGAGGGCAGAGACAGCGGATTGGCATTGCAAGGGCGCTTACCCTACAGCCCAAACTGATCATCGCCGACGAACCGGTTTCCGCGTTGGATGTATCGATCCAGGCCCAGGTGCTAAATTTGATGCAGGATCTGCAGGAAAAATTTGGACTGACGTATCTCTTTATTGCCCATGATTTAAGCGTGGTAAAGCATTTCAGCACAAGGGTTGGTGTGATGTATCTGGGAAGAATCGTGGAATTGGCGGACAAAAAGAGCTTGTACAATTCCCCGAAACATCCTTATACCGAATCGCTTCTTTCAGCCGTTCCCGTATTGGACCCCGATTACAAGAAAGAGAGGATCATTTTATCAGGCGACGTCCCTAATCCGAAAAATCCGCCGCAAGGCTGTGCGTTCCACACCCGCTGTGCATCATGCATGGAGATTTGCAAATCGGAACGGCCTCCATTAAAAGAGCTGGCACCCAATCATCTGGTTGCTTGCCACTTATATTAGCCTTTTGTAAAAATCCTGTTTCTGGATGTAATGCGCAAGCTGATCGGAGCGGGCAGCAAACAGGAAATACGGATATATGCCGGGCGAATAGAAAGCAGCGGACATTCGTGGGGAAGCTCATGTCCGCTTCTTTGTTATCAGGCTGTCGATAAAGTCGGCAGCCTTTACGAAACCACATGGTATCATTCAAAGTGAGCGGCGATCATCGAAATCGGGGATTTTCTATTTGACAAATCCAGCCGCTTGGCTTTAACTTGACTGTAAAGTGGAACAAGCCATAACAGACAGACAATGGAGGGTCACCATGAACCAAGTTTGCAAAGTGAACGGTAAGCGAATGGAAGCACGCCTTGCCGAGTTGGGGGAGATCGGGAAAACACCGGAAAACGGCGTCCATCGGCTCGCCCTGTCAGCAGAAGACAAACAGGCCCAGAAACTCGTCGCCGGCTGGATGAAGGAAGCCGGGATGATGGTCCGGCAAGATCACTTCGGCAACCTGATCGGCCGCAAAGAAGGGACCGATCCCCAGGCGCCCGTCGTCATGCTCGGCTCCCATATCGATTCCGTGCCAAATGGCGGCCGCTATGACGGCACGATCGGCGTGATCGGCGGCATCGAGGTCGTGCAGACCATTTGCGAAGCGAATATCACCCATACCCATCCGATCGAGGTCGTTGCTTTTTGCGACGAGGAGGGGCCGCGGTTCTACAGCGGTCTGTTCGGCAGCACCGGCATGATCGGCAAGATGACGCAGGAAAAGCTGCACATGCCCGATGACGAGGGGATCAGCCGCTATGACGAATTGCGTTCGATGGGCCTCGATCCGGACAACCAGCAGGATTCGGTGCGCAAGCCGGGAGAGATCAAAGTCTACCTGGAGATGCACATCGAACAGGGCCCGTACCTGCAGGCGATGAATGCTCCCGTGGGCATTGTCACGGGGATTGCCGGACCTGCCTGGCTGAATATCAAGCTGCACGGCATGGCCGGACACGCCGGAACCGTTCCGATGAACATGCGCCGAGACCCGATGTCAGGGGCGGCCGAAGTGATCCTGGCGATCGAAAAGATCTGCGGCAGCGACCCGTCCGCGCCCACGGTCGGGACAGTCGGAAAGATTGCGGCCTATCCGGGCGGACAAAATGTCATCCCCGGAACGGTCGAATTCAGCGTGGATATTCGCGATACCGACGAGGGCCGGCGCGACGCTGCGATTTCCCAAATCCAGGCTGCTGTCGACGAGGTGTGCAAGCGCCGGGGGCTGACCGCCGAAGTGAAGGTAAACGAGCGAGCCAAGCCTACGCTTTGCTCTGAACAAGTGATGGCAGCGATGGAACGGGCCGCCGGGGCGCTGGGCCTTACCCCGCCGAAACTGGTCAGCGGGGCGGGACATGACGCCATGTGCTTGGCCGAGATCGCCGACATGGGGATGATCTTTGTCCGCTGCCTGGACGGGATCAGCCATAACCCGAAGGAATACGCCAGCCAGGAAGACATTACAGCCGGGACGGAAGTGCTGCTGGCGACGACATTGGAATACGTGAAGTAAGCAGCAATTTACCTGCAAGCAAGGAAAATGCGACACGGGAATCCCGCGGGCTTCGGGCGGCGGATTCCCGTTTTTTTTCGTTTTTACCAGGCTTGTTTTCGGATGACGATATCGTGCCCGTCAAGACAATTGTCTTCCGGAGACACAAGAAAATTGACCACATGGGCAACATCTTCGGGCTGCATCAGGACAGATTGGTCCTCATCCGGGACGAGGCCCTTACGCATGTTGGTCGCACATCTGCCCGGGAGCAAAGAGTAGACTCTGATCTTGTACGGCCGCAGTTCTTCGCTGAGCGACCTGGAAAATCCGATCACGGCCGACTTGGAGGAAGCGTAGGCGAGCCAGCCTGGACGCGGCGTATTTCCCGAGGTAGAGGAGACGTTGAGGATGATTCCACCCTGTTTTTGCATGTAGCGTACGCTTTGCTTGCAGATCCAGAACATGGAGGTAACGTTGATGTCAAAGGTCTTTTGCCATGTGTGCAGGTCGCATTCCACCAGGCTGGCCGCTTTTGCGTATCCGGCGAAGTTCAGCAGGATGTCAATCCGCCCGTATTTGGCATGGATTTCGTCAATCGCCCGTTCAACCTCGTCATACCTGGTAAGGTCCAGATCGTACAGCGCAATGTTTTTCTCCTGGTTCATCCGCCGTTTCGTTTCAGCCAATTCCTCTTCTCCCAAGGACATCAAGACCAGGTTTTCGATATCCTCTCTTTGGCTCAACCGTATAGCCGTCTCCCGTCCGATCCCCGTCCCGGCCCCTGTTATAATGCATGTCCTCATGTGGAACCCACCTTTGCATGAATTGTACATCCGGATAAAATACTGATTGGTGCGAAAATGGCAACAACTGAAACTATTTATAATAATTCTTCGCTTTTTTGTCAATAGTCAATTTTGAAATGAGCATCCATTTGAAATAGTAAAAATAGTATAGACAAATTCGAGCGGAGGATTTACTATAAGACCATGATGTTGCGCAAATGATCACAAAAGTGAACAAATTCTCAGCAGAGAAACATTGAGGTGAACATAATTGCAAGACCGCGATCATTATCTGACAAAGATTTCGTACATGTACTACATAGATAACCTTTCGCAACAGGAGATCGCAACCGCGCTGGGGTTGTCCAGAGCCAAAGTATCCCGGATGATTCAGGAAGCGAAGGACCGGGGAATCGTGGAGATCAAAATCAATCCGACCAACACCAGGTGTTTTGAATTGGAACGATTGCTAAAAGAGAAGTACGGGTTGGCTGAAGTGATCGTCATTCCGCGATTTTCCGCCAACGATCACAATATTTTAAAATCGCTGGGGAAAGCGGGTGCGGAATTTTTGGCCCGCAATCTAAAAGAGGGGATGACGCTGGGATTTTCCATGGGACGCACCCTGAGCGAGGTCGCCCATTCGGTCAGCGTGAAAGAGAAAGTTCCCTGCAACGTCATCCCCATAACGGGAGGACTGGGTCAAGTCAATCCAGAGCTGCATGCCAACGACATTTGCCGCCGGGTGGCGGAAGGCTTTGGCGGCACCGCTTTTCCGCTGTATGCGCCGGCGATCGTGTCCAACGCGCAGTTGAAGGAAGCCATCATCCAGGACCCGATGATTCAAAAAGTGTTCGACGAGGCAGTTAGTGCCGACATTATCGTCGTCAGCGTTGGGCATGTCGCGACCTCTACCTTTATTGAGATCGGGAGCATTTCTGAGCAGGAAGCGGTTCAACTGCAAAATCACGGCGTCGTCGGGGACATCGCCTCCTGGTTTTTTAACGCAAACGGCGAGATTCTCGATTTGGAGATTCACAAGCGGGTAGTGGGTCCCGATTTTCACGAGATTCGCAGCAAGTCAAAAGTGGTGCTGATCGCCGGGACTGATTTTAAGCGGGATGTAATCGCGGCGGCATTGCGAGGCAAGCTGGCCGATACCCTCATTACGGATGAAGGCGTTGCCAAGTACTTGCTTGAGCTGCCATAGAAAGAAGCCATTGAAGGAGGACTTGTATGAGACAGGAATTGGTGATGGGCATTGATGCCGGGACAGAGAGCGTGCGCGTAGGTCTGTTTGATCTGCTTGGCAGGGAAGTGGCTTTTGGCGTTACCGAGTACAGGACGTATCACCCAAAGCCGGGCTGGGCGGAGCAGAATCCTGAGGAGTGGTGGTCTGCGCTGGTCGCCAGCACCAAACAAGCGATGAGCCTGGCGCAGGCAACGAAAGACCAGGTCGTTGGCATCAGCCTGGATGCAACCGCTTGCAGCGTCGTCTTGTGCCTGGAAGACGGGACGCCGCTTCGCAACTCGCTCATCTGGATGGATGTAAGAGCGGGGGAGGAGGCCGCGTTGATCGCCGGGAGCAACGAAGCTGCGCTCAAGTACAACGGGCATGGCAACGTATCGCCGGAATGGATGCCGTGCAAAGCGCTCTGGCTGAAGAAGCATGAGCCGGAGCATTACCATCGGGCGGAAAAAGTAGCGGAATTCGCCGACTGGTACATGTTCAAGCTGACTGGAAGGTGGACAGCCAATATCTGCAACACGACGACGCGGTGGTACTACAACAGGGAAGAGGGGGGATGGCCGCACCGATTCTATGAAAAAATCGGGCTGGAAGATTTGATCGCCAAATTTCCGCAGGATGTCTTCGACCTGGGCGTGCCTGTCGGCGGCCTCACCAGGCAGGCAGCAGAAGAGCTGGGCTTGGCTGAAGGAACACCGATCGGACAGGGGGGAGTGGATGCGTTTGTCGGGTTAATCGGTTTGGGTGTCGTAAAACCCGGCCGGCTTGGCCTGATTACAGGCTCTTCCCACCTGCTGCTGGGTCTGACAGATGTGGGATTGCATGCAAAAGGCGTATTTGGTTCGTTTCCGGACGCCGTCGTTCCAGGATTGCAATTGGTCGAAGGCGGACAGGTTTCGACAGGCTCGATCATCAAGTGGTTCCGTTCGAATTTTTGTAAAGATTTAGAAGAGATTGCAAAGGCCCGAGGTGTAAGCGTTTACGATTTGCTGACTCCAGGAGCGGCAGAGGTTCCTCCCGGCTCGGACGGACTGCTGGTGCTTGACTACTGGCAGGGAAATCGCACGCCCTACGTTGATCCGGTCGTGAGAGGCATGATCTACGGGCTTACGCTCAAGCACAGCCGGGAACACATCTTCCGGGCGATCATGGAGGGCATCGCTTACGGAACCGACCACATTTTGCAGACGTTCAAGTCGAACGGCTTCCAAGCCGACGAACTGTACCTGGCAGGCGGCGCTTCCAACAGCAAATTGTACATGCAGATTCATGCCGACGTCAGCAACATCGCCATCAACATCCCGGCAGTCGCACAGGCCCCTTGCCTGGGTTCGGCGATCCTGGCCAGCGTGGCAGCCGGTGTCTACAACAACATCCAGGAAGCAGCGGAGAATATGGTTCGCTATCAAACCCGCATCGAACCCAATCCGGATCATCACGAAAAATATCAGTATTACGCCCAGCAGTATCGCAAGGCATACCCGCAATT
Source organism: Brevibacillus massiliensis (assembly GCF_000311785.1). Lineage (GTDB taxonomy): Bacteria > Bacillota > Bacilli > Brevibacillales > Brevibacillaceae > Brevibacillus_C > Brevibacillus_C massiliensis. The sequence goes on along the minus strand of NZ_HE978543.1, from coordinate 4,845 downwards.
TGGCGACTGGATGCGGGAGACGACCAAAATTTCGTAGGGCTGCCCGGTATTCGTCCAGGTGCCGGGGTTCCCTTGAAAGGAGGTGAGTAAATTGCCCACGATTTCAGCATCCATCTTAGCAGGTAACCATGCAAATCTCGCAGCAGATGTCATCGAACTTGAGCAAGGCGGGGCTGACTGGATTCACGTAGATATTATGGATGGTCATTATGTCAATAACCTGACCTTTGGCCCAAAAACCGTCGAAGACCTTCGCAAGGTAACGTCATTGCCCATTGACGTTCACCTGGAAATGTATCGGCCCGAACTCGTCATCGACAGTTTTATCAGTGCAGGCGCCGACATGATAACCATCCAGTTCGAGAGCTGTACACACCCGATTCGCACCATCGAGCAGGTAAAAGCGCGGAACTGCCAAGTTTCCATGGCTTTTGCCCCGACAACCAGTTTTGATCAAATCGGATCCCTGATCCGCGATGTCGACCAGGTCAATATCATGACCGTTGAGCCGGGGTTTGGCGGTCAGCCGTTTCGCAAAGATGTCCTGCCCAAGATCAAGTTAGCCAGTGAAATAATCGCAAGCGAGAAGTTACATACCATCGTCGCCGTGGATGGCGGAGTTAACATCCAGAATATTCCAGACATCCTGCGAAATGGAGGGCACAACCTGATCATCGGCACCATGCTTTTCGTAAACGACAACATCAAGGAAAACGTTGAGAAAACCAAAGGGTTATTCTGCATGACCAAAACGACAAAGGAGATGATTTGAATGGCAAGGAAATGGCTCTATTTTTTCCTGTGCATCATCTTTGCTCTCGCTGTCGGATGCTCCAACCAGGAAAGTCCGTCAACCTCTTCCGCCGGGGGTACAGATACTTCCAATTCTAACACAAATTCAGCCGAGCCACAATCAAACGGCTCCGGTTCCGACGCTGGCGCCCAACAAGCCGCAGGTGCTGCCGTCGGCAAAAAGGATCTGAAAATTGCCTGGGTGCACATGAATGCCGCTACCAATTCCGAGCAGCGGGCGAAAAAAGGCTTTGAGGACTTCATCAAGGCACAAGGGTATCCGTGGGAATTGAGCGTCTTTGACAGCAAAGGCTCCGGACAAGCTCTGGCTTCCAATTTGGAAGATGCGGTCCAGCGCAAAGTGGACGCCATCATCGTTTCCATGGCCGACCTGCGGGCTGCGAAGGCTGCCTTGGAAGACGCCAACAAGGCGGGAATCCCCGTCTACTCGATCGATTCCGGCTGGACGCCGGGCATCGTCGTCGACATCACCAGCAACAACTTCGTCATGTCTTCCAAAGTCTCCAGCTATCTGGTCGACCGCCTGGGCGGGGAAGGGAAAATCGTCGCGTTTAAGATGGCGGAGCACCACGGGGTGCGCAAGAGAGGCGAAGTGCTGGATTTGATCGTCAAGGAAAACCCGGGCATCCAAATATTGGAGTCCCATAACATCGACTACACCAATTTTTATCAGGATACCTTGCAGACGATGGAAGACTATTTGCAGCGCTACGGCAAGGAGATCAAAGCGGTATGGGCCGGCTGGGACGAACCGGCGATGGCTGCAGCCGCCGCGATCCAGGCAGCAGGGTTTAGCAAGGATGACATTTTTGTCGTAGGGATCGACGGCCATCCGCCTGCCGTTGAGGAAATGCAAAAAGGTTCGCCGCTGGTGGCAACGGTGGCCCAGGGGTTTGAAGTCATGGGCGAAAACATCGCCAAGTACATCAACGACATCATCTTCAATGGAAAACCGAAGGATGAAGTGATTCCTTCCACCACCGTGTACGTTGATACGCCGCTGATCACCGAAAAGAACCTGCCCGCCGAAGGCACTCCGGCTTACAAGGCTTCTGACTTTTACAGCAGTAACTAATCGGAACCAGGAAGGGTGTTGTGCAAATGGGGCAACACCCTTCTATCTCCGAAGGAGGTTGCAGGAAATGGATTGGCTTTTGGAAGTTCAGGAAGTAGAGAAGAGTTTTCCCGGCGTATTGGCCCTGCAAAACGTCTGGTTTCAGCTGCGGCGCGGAGAGATTCACGCCTTGGTCGGACATAATGGGGCAGGAAAGTCCACCTTTGTGAAAGTCATCACAGGGACGTATATACCGGAATCAGGGCGGATTTTTTTGGAACAGGAACAAATCACGCTGAGAAGTGAACGGGATGCGATCACACGAGGCATCGGGATTGTCACGCAAGAGGGGAGCCTGATCCCAAACTTCAATGCAATCGAAAATATTTTTCTGGGTAATGAACAAAAGCGGATGGGGCTGATCCAGACGAGGGTTCTGGAGGAAAAGGCCAAGGAATTGATGAACGAGCTTGGCGTGTCGCTCGACCTGCATAAACAGGTAAAAGCGTTGAATCCGGCTCAGCGAAAGCTGGTGGAGATCATGAAGGTCCTGCAGCTTCAACCCAAAGTGCTCATCTTGGACGAGCCGACCGCAGCTTTGTCCGATAAAGAAAGAAAGCTGTTGTTCATGGTCATGAACAAGCTGAAGGTTGACGGAATCGGGATTATTTTTATCACCCATTACCTCGACGAAGTCTTTTCCATGTCTGATCGCATCACGGTATTTCGCAATGGCATGAATGTGGGGACGCGAGTGACGCATGAGTCAACACAAGACGAAATCATCAAATTAATGATCGATAAGGATCACCATGAGGAATATCCGGTGAAGCATCACCAACCCGGCGAGACGCTGTTGGAAGTAAAGGGCCTGTCCGACGGGGAAAAGGTGATTTCCGCCGATTTGACAATCAGGCGTGGGGAAATCGTAGGCATCTTTGGAACGGTGGGTGCCGGAAGAACCGAACTGGCAGAACTGATTTTCGGGGCGTCCCGCAAAAAAAGCGGCACGATCTCCATCGACGGAAAAGAAGTCAAAATCAACAGCGTGGCACAGGCGATGAAGAACGGTTTGGCGTTAATTCCAGATGACCGGTTGCGAAAGGCGCTCATTTTAAACGATTCGGTCAAAAACAATTTAACCTTATCCGTACTGAAAGAAATGTCGGTGTTTGGCTGGCTGCTTAATAAAAAGGAAAGGGACAAGGCAGAACAAGCCGTTCGGCGCCTTAACATCAAAACGCCGGAGCTGTCCACGAAAATCAGCACGCTTAGCGGCGGCAACAAGCAAAAGGTGTCATTCGGAAAGCGAACCATGTCTGACCAGCATAAACCCCGCGTGTTTATCTTCGACGAGCCGACGGAGGGTGTGGACATCGGTGCGCGGGCCGAGATGTACAGCATCATGGTTTCCCTGGCCGAACAAGGTGCAGGCATTCTGCTGATCTCTTCCGATATTTCCGAGATACTGGGATTGTCTGATCGAATTTACGTCATGCGATGCGGCCAAATCGTCGATGAAGTAAGCCGGGATGAGCGTACTCACGAGCGCTTGATCGAGTCCTCACTAGGAGTCTAAAAAGGGCAAGGAGGGTGTAGCCAATGTCTAACGCAGCAACACATACCAATGATCTCACAAAGCGAGCCGATGTCGGGTACTATCTGTCACAGTATGCGACGATCGGGGCGCTGCTCTTGGTCTTTCTGATTTTTTCCGCGGTAGCGGACCGGTTTCTGGACACGACCAATTTACTCAACGTCGTCCGCCAGGTGTCTACCTTGGCCATCGTCGCATTTGGCATGACGATCGCCATGGCATCAGGCGACTTCGACCTCTCGGTGGGCAGTGTTGCCGGACTTGCCGGAGTCATCATCACCGGAATGCTGACAAATGGGTACTCGCTGGCCATCGCTTTGGTGGCGAGCCTGGCTGTTGGCGTGGTCTTCGGGCTGCTCAACGGAGTCATCACGACCAGAGTCGGTATTCCTTCTATCATAGTAACGCTCGGGACCTCGTCGGTAGCGACGGGAATCATCTTCATGTACACCGAGGGCAGGGCGGTATACGGCGGGCTTCCGGATGCGTTTACCGTACTTGGCCGGGGAAATGTCATCGGTCTGCCGACGCCGATCATTATCATGCTTGTCATCGGGGTAGCCGTCTATATCCTGCTGAATAAGACGACGACCGGCCGATACATCTACGCGGTCGGCGGGAATGCCGTTTCGGCCAAATTGTCGGGGATCAATACTTTGAAATACCGCACGTTGGGACTGATTTTAAGCGGTTCGGGAGCAGCCATAGCCGGCATTGTCCTGGCCGCCAGATTGGGCAGCGGCCAACCGACTGCCGGGGCATCCTTTCTGCTGGACGGTTTGGCGGCGGTCTTTTTGGGAATGACGACCATCAAAGTAGGCCAGCCCAATGTGCTCGGCACCGTCGTCGGCGTACTGTTGATCGGGATTATCAACAACGGGTTAAACCTGCTCGGACTCCCGTTTTACGTCCAGGATATCGCCAAAGGGATCATCATGGTGGGCGCAGTCGCGTTTGCCGCCCGGAAAAACGAATTGAAGTTCTTTTAAATAGAAGAGGAGGAGTGGAAGTGTTAACCAAAATATCTTACCCACCCATGATTACGCGGGAAAAACTACCGGAGCTGCTGCATCAAATGTGGCTCATCCGCTTTTTTGACGAAAAAGTGGATGAATTTTTCGCCAAAGGCTTGATCCACGGGACGACCCACCTGGCCGTCGGACAGGAAGCGTCCGCCGCCGGGGCGATTGCCGTCCTGGAAGAGCGGGATAAAATCACCAGCACCCACCGCGGACACGGTCACTGCATCGCCAAAGGGGCGGAAGTGAACCGGATGATGGCGGAGCTGTTCGGCCGGGTCACGGGCTACTGCAAAGGCAAAGGCGGCTCGATGCACATCGCCGACGTGGACAAGGGCAACCTGGGCGCCAACGGCATCGTT
>NZ_HE978542.1:242554-250462 GCF_000311785.1 Brevibacillus massiliensis | reverse complement strand
AATTCCTTCTTACACACGTGCCCTTAGCTCAGCTGGATAGAGCGTTTGACTACGAATCAAAAGGTCGGGAGTTCGAATCTCTCAGGGCACGCCATTTTACTCCAAAAAGTGAAGAAAAGCGTTGTAGAGTACTCCGAATACTTTTCGGTGAACCCACAGCCAAAATTACGGGAAGTGGCTCAGCTTGGTAGAGCGCTTGGTTCGGGACCAAGAGGTCGCAGGTTCAAATCCTGTCTTCCCGACCATCTTATATGCCGGTATGGCGGAATTGGCAGACGCGCGCGACTCAAAATCGTGAGGGAAACCGTGGGGGTTCAAGTCCCTCTACCGGCACCATACATATTTGTTTGAAAGCTTCGAGACGATGAATCATCCGTTTCGGGGCTTTTTTCATGCCTAACTGTAACAGCCGATTGACGATAGGAAAATAAAGGATTAGTATAATGCCCAAGGCCCATAAAGGGTCGCGAGAGGGGCAGAGCGGAAAGAGAACATGGATGAATCCAATTGAAAGGGGCCGGTTATGCATGAAATTCCATCGATTAGGCGGCAGCGGACTGAAAGTATCCGCATTAGGTCTTGGTACGAACGCGTTTGGGGGACGTGCTGATGAGGCGACCTCCATTCGCATCATCCATCATGCACTGGACAACGGCATTAATTTTATCGATACAGCAAATATCTACACCGGGTCGGAATCGGAGAAAATTATCGGTCAAGCTTTAGAGGGCAGGCGAGATAAGGTAGTGCTGGCGACGAAGGCGGGGTTGGTTCAGGGGGAAGGCCCCAATGACAGAGGGTCTTCGCGCTATCACCTGCAGCGGGAATTGGAGAGCAGCTTGAGGCGGCTGAAGACCGATTATGTGGATCTGTACCAAATCCATACCTTTGATCCCGATACACCGCTGGAAGAAACGCTGCGGACGCTGGACGACATGGTTCGTTCCGGCAAAGTCCGTTATATCGGGGCGTCGAATTACGCGGCGTGGGAGCTGATGAAGGCGCTCGGCATCAGCGATCTGCTGGGGCTCAACCGGTTTGTATCGATTCAAACCAGCTACTCGCTGGCCGACCGGACACCGGAGTTGGAGACAGTTCCGCTTGCTTTGGATCAAGGACTCGGCATCATCCCGTACTATCCGCTTGCTGGCGGGATATTGACAGGAAAGTACACGACTCTGGACACTGCACCGGAAGGGTCGCGAGCCGTGACTGATCCAAAATTTAAAAGGTTCTTCAATCCTGAAAGAATCGCCTTAGGTCAACAAGTGAGCCGTTTGGCCAATGAGGCAGGATGTTCGCCAAGCGCGCTGTCACTGGCTTGGCTGATGCACCAGCCTGCTGTTTCGACGGTGATTGTCGGGGCAACCAAAGTGGAGCAATTGGAAGAAAACCTGAAAAGCGCGTCTCTCGACCTTGATGAAGAACAGCTTCAAGAGCTGGATCGCATCAGCCGGGATTTCCGCTATGGAGAGCCGTTTGCCGTATTCCGCTTGCCTTGACATGAATCGTGATACAATGTAAGAAAATGAACTCGGACAGGGGGATGAGAGAATGCGGTTGGAAGGCAAAAAAATAGTTTGCTACATTGAAAACGAATTTGAAGACTTGGAGCTTTGGTATCCTGTTCTTCGCCTGAGAGAGGAAGGAGCGCAGGTGGACATCGTCGGACCGAAGGCAAATCACACCTATATCGGAAAATACGGCGTACCGTGCAGCTCGGATAAAGCAATCGACCAAGTAAAGCCCGAGGAGTACGACGGGGTGCTGGTTCCCGGCGGCTGGGCGCCCGACAAGCTGCGCCGCTATCCGGAGATTTTGTCCTTTATCCAAGCGATGGACCGGGCCAAAAAGCCGATTGGCCATATCTGCCACGCCGGCTGGGTGCTGGTCTCGGCAAAGATATTGCAAGGGGTGAAGACTACCTCAACGCCAGGCATCAAGGATGACCTGGAAAACGCGGGAGCGATCTGGGTAGATGAGGAAGTCGTCGTCGATGGACACATCGTCGGCTCCCGCCGTCCTCCCGATTTGCCGGCGTACGCCAAAGCCTTTGCCGATCTGCTGGCGCAATCGTTTGCGGCACATTGATACCACGACTCCACTCCCGGCCTGGATCGGCGCTGATTGCCCATCCAAAGGCCGGGAGTCATTCTTTACAATTCCTCTTTTTGAGCCTACGGCAAGAAAGCGGCTGCAAATTTCTCCCGGTAATGGGCGAGCGCCAGCAGCGGCCAAATGTAGCGGTAGCTGTGGTAGTGGATGTACAGGCCATCGGGCAGTCCCGCTCCGGTCGGGTAGGCAGCGGTCCAATCCAGTTTGTTCTGGGACAAAAGCAGGTACCGGATGCCTCGTTCCAGTTCGGCCGTCGGTTTCTGTTCTCCGGCGATCAGAGCGTCAACCGCCCAGGCGGTCTGCGAAGGTGTACTGGCCCCAAGCGGCGCATACTTTTTGACAATGTCACTTCGGCAAGATTCCCCCCAGCCGCCGTCCGGATTTTGTATCCGCAAAAGCCACGCAACGGCTTTGCGGATCGCCGGGTGATCACCTGGCAGGCCCGCAGCGGTCAACCCTGTGACGGCCGCCCACGTCCCGTAAATATAGGAAATCCCCCAACGGCCATACCACGATCCGTCTGCTTGCTGATGCCGAAGCAGCCAGGCAATGGCCCGCTGAATACGGCCGGTTTCCAGTTTCATCCCGGCGTGATTCCCTAAGAATTCCAACGTCCTTCCGGTCAGGTCGGCTGTAGACGGATCGGTAGCGGCGGCATCCGCTCCCTCAATCGGCAGGTGGCGTAAAATCCCGAGGTCCGTGTTTTTGGCAAACGCCGCCCACCCGCCATCCCTGTTCTGCATGGACAGGAGCCAGTCCACGCCCTTTATCCACGAGGTTCCATAGCTGGGATCGCTGCCCGCCGACCGGCGGATGGAACGCAGGGCCGCCGTGGTATCATCGACATCGGGATGCAAGGTATTCACGTCGGAAAACCCCCATCCTCCCGGCTCCACCGGGATTGCGAACGGCCCAATCACTGTATCGCCGCTGCTGTCTGGAGAGCAGATACGCGTTCGCTTTGGCGATCATCGGGGCGGATGGGGGAACGCCGGCAGTCTGCAGGGCGTAACTGAGCAAAGCGGTGTCCCAGACCGTAGACGTGGCCTCCTGGATATGCGGGAGTCCAGCAGCCTGACAAGCAAGCCCCTTGATTCCCCCAATCGCCCGGTAGATGGCCGGGTGATGCAGTGGATAACCGAGTGCCAGCAGTGCGAAGATCATCAAAAAAGTCGCACTGAAGTAGCTGTACAGGGTTCCATCCGGCTCCACTCTCTCCAGCATGAAGCGTTCAGCCGTTCGCAAGCCCAACGTGCTTAGCGCCTCGGGCAGAAGCGGGACGTGCCCTGCCCCTCGCCGGATCAGGTCGTAGAGGATTTGCCAGGCAGGTACATGCTTCTCCGCTGCGGAGCTTTTTCCGGCTAAATCCGAGAGATCGGGTGCATTTTTGGGTTTGACCGCAAATTTTTGCTGATGGACGACCAGGATCGGGGCGATATGTACTCTGGCATAACTCGAAAAGTCAAAAAAATCGACTGGGGAAACAGGCGGCAGGAGCATGATTTCAAGTGGAAGAAAATGCTTCATCCAGGGCAGCTGTCCGGCCAGGGACAGCATGATCCTCGTCACGAGACTAACGTTGGAAAGTCCGCCGCGGGACAGGATGAAACGCTTCGCCGCCAGCATGCTCTCGTCCGTTTTTCGGCGGTAACCCGAATACAGCAGCGCGAAGTAGGCTTCCACGGTCGCAGACAGATTTCCCGGCGTCTCGTCGGGAAACAGCTTCCATCCCCCGTCGACTCCTTGCCTGCGGGCAATTCGCTCCGCCAGCCTTCTGATCAGCTCATTTTCCGCGATGCCCAGGGACCGCAGCAGGATGATCGTATACGCATCTGTCATCGTCCCCGTTTCAAAGCAGAAGCGCCAGGAGCCATCTGTCTCCTGCTCTTTTTGCAGCCGGCTGATCAAGCGATCAATAGCGGCATCCACATGACTAGCCACAAGCCAAACCTTCCTCTCCGAAGAAATCGTGCCTAGTTGCACGTTATGCGCCGGGCGTGAAAAGGTGAGGGTGCGTGCACTGCCTGTCACCCGGGATAAAAATGTCAAACCGTGCCTGGAAAACCTGTCAACACGGATTGAACAAATAGTGGGAGTATGGTACATTCGGCATGGTAGAATAGATAGGTGGAGATGATCAACAGTGAACATAGATCAACAGTTGGCGAAACACAGAGATGCCAGCCAGCTTGCGAGCTCCCTGCTGCGCGCGGCAGAAGAAATCCGCCGGGGCGGGGACGAACCAAATGCTGTAAAGCTCATGCAGCTCGCGGACAAAACGCGAGGCAAGGAGATGAACATCGCTTTTTGCGGCCACTTTTCGGCGGGCAAATCGACGATGATCAATACATTGCTGGGCAGGGAACTGCTGCCGTCCAATCCGATTCCCACCAGCGCCAACGTGGTCAAAATCCGCGGCGGCGAACCGGCTGCCCGCGTCCACACTCGCGAAAATGGAGTGCTGACCTTTGACCCTGATACGGGAATGGACCAGCTGAAGGCGTATGCCGTCGACGGAGATGCGGTGGAATGGGTGGAGATCAGCTACCCGGGCTTGTTCCTGGGAGAAGAGACCAGCCTGCTGGACACCCCGGGGATCGATTCGACCGACGCGGCCCACAAGATCGCGACAGAATCGGCGCTCCATCTGGCAGACGTGGTGATCTACATGATGGATTACAATCATGTTCAGGCGGAAGAAAATTTCAATTTTACCAAAACATTGAAAGATCGTGAAAAGCCAGTCTATCTCGTGATCAACATGATCGACAAGCACGTCGATTTTGAGTTGGACTTTGACAGCTACAAAGAGAGTGTAGAAGAGGCGTTTGCCATGTGGAACATTCGCCCGGACGGCATCTTCTACACCTCCCTGGCGGAGCCGGATCACCCGGAAAACCAGTTTGCCCAATTTCGTGCCAAACTGTTGGAATTGCTGGAGCAAAAGGAGGCGTTGATTGAAGCCAGCGTGGTTCGATCGGCACTCCACCTCGTGGATGAACACGTCCGATTTCTTGCAAGGCAGCAGGACGGCGAGCGTCGGCAGTGGGAAGCAGCCCTTGATGTAGAGATCGAAGGAGTGGACGTTAGCAGCCGCGATGAAGTGAACCTGGCCCTCTTGGCAGCAGAGACCAAGCAAAATGACCTTGCTGTCCGGGTGAAGACAGCCGAGGAAGAGATGGAGAGCGAGCTCTCCCGGTTGTTGGACAACGCCAGACTCACATACTACAGCACCAATGAAGCCGCCGAACGCTACCTGGAAAGCCGCAAACCGGGTTTTAAAGTCGGCTTGCTCTTTTCCGGCAAAAAGACGGAAGAGGAGCGTGCCGCGAGGTTAGAGGCGCTGCTCGGGGATTTCCGGGAGAAAGTGGCGTCCAACCTCGACTGGCATTTTAAACAATTGATCGCCAAGTTCCCGGAGGCGTACGGCATCCGCGACGAAGCGTTCCATGCAGCCGCGCATGCCGTCAACATCGAGGTGACGGCCGAGATGCTTGCAGCACAGGTGAAAGAGGGGGCTGGCACCCGTGAATACGTGCTTAACTACTGCAAGGACATATCCGATGCGGTAAAAGCGGAGTACAGACGGGTCGGCCTGGAGATGATCAGACAGGTGGCGGCGAGCTTGTCCGCCTCCGTTCGCGAGGAGGGCCAAGAGCTTGATCAGCAGCGGGATCAACTGCGCAAACTGCTGGAAGCCCACCAAGCGCTCGAGGCTTTGTCAAAACGGGAAGAGGACGCAAGAGCACGGCTCTGTGCGATACTGCTAGAGGGAGAGTAAACGGGAATGAATCACTCGAAAGCGAAGCTGCTGGACGCAGCGAATCGGCTGCGCGGCGCAAGCGAGCAGATTGCCAATGTGCCGGGCATGCAGGCACAAGCCAAGGCGATGCGGGAGCGGGCCGACAGACTGGAGGCAAACCGTTTTACCGTTGCCTTGTTCGGAGCGTTCAGTGCGGGAAAATCTTCGTTTGCCAACGCATTGATGGGAGATATGGTGCTGCCGGTTTCCCCCAATCCTACAACGGCGGCAATCAATAAGATCCTGCCGACAACACCGGAACGGCCGCACGGCACTGTCAGGGTGGTCCTCAAAACGCCGGAAGCGATTGAAGGGGATGTGCTGCGTTCGCTTGCGGTATTCGGCATTCAGGCCGCCGATTTGCACGACGGGCTGGCTGCGGTAGGCCGCATCGACGTAGCCCAAATCGCGCCTGCGGCAAAGCCGCACTACTCGTTTTTAAAAGCGGTCACAAAGGGCATGCCGGAGATGGGGGAGCACATCGGCGGCGAACTGATCGTCGACATGCAAGCGTTTAAAAGCTTTGTCGCCAAAGAGGAGAAGGCTTGTTTTGCCGAGTACATCGAGCTGTTCTACGATTGTCCGCTGACGGAGCAGGGCATCATTCTGGTAGACACTCCGGGCGCCGATTCGATCAACGCCCGCCACACCGGGGTCGCCTTCGACTACATGAAAAACGCCGATGCGGTGCTGTTCGTCACGTATTACAACCACGCGTTTTCGCAGGCAGACCACGAATTCTTGCTGCAAATGGGACGGGTCAAGGACACGTTTGAACTGGATAAAATGTTTTTCCTCGTCAACGCTGCCGATCTCGCCGCCTCACGGGAAGAACTCGACGATGTCCTGCAGCACATCGAAAAAAATCTGCTCTCCTGCGGGATCCGCCACCCGCGGCTGTATCCGGTATCGAGCCAGACGGCACTGTTGGCCCGGCTGCACGAAAAAGGCAAGCTGTCGGCCTCCGCGGAAAAGGTCTACCGCCAGCGCACGCAGACAGGCGAGGGCGATCCGCTTCCGGAAGCCGGGCAGGCGCTTGCGCTGTCAGGCTTGCCGGATTTTGAACGGGATTTTTCCCGGTTTACGATCGAAGAATTGACGCAGATGTCGGTGGAGGCAGCAAACGGAGAAATCCGCCGTGCCAAAGCGACACTGGGCGAGATGATCGCAGCGGCACAGGAGGGAGAACAGGCCAGACAGCTGCGCAGACAACAGGCAGAAGCTGCCCGCCAGTCCGCCATTTTGCGGGTAACATCCCTGTCTGCCGCTGCAGAGGAACGCGATCTGGCCAAAGAGCGGGAGGAGCTGCTGTTCTATGTCAAGCAGCGGTTGTTCTTCCGGTTTAGCGAGTTGTTTAACTACGCGTTTAACCCGTCGGTGATAAAAGAGGACGGCAGGAATCTGAAGCAGGCCCTGCAAGGTTCCCTGCAGGAGCTGCTCCGTTCTGTCAGTTACGATCTGGGCCAGGAGCTGCGGGCGACTGCGCTCCGGCTGGAGAAACAGTTAAACAAAAGCGGCAGGCGGTTGATGGAACAGTGGGGGAAGGAACTCGCCCACGATGCCGGCAATCTGTCGTTGGCACCCTACACAGACTTTAAAGTGGAAACGCCTGAATTTGCCGAGCAACTGCCTGACTCTTCGCCGGCGAAATTTCAGCCAGCTCTGCAGTATTTTAAGAATACGAAGGACTTTTTCGAAGGAGACGGCAAGAAAAAAGTCCGCGATGAGCTGGAGAAGCTGCTTCAGCAGCCGGTAGCCGGCTACCTGGAGGCGGGCGGAGAGCGGCTTGCCGATGCCTTTGCCGCCGCCTTTGCCGAAATGGTGGAGCGCTCAAGACAGCAGGTCATCGAACAGGTGGAGGAGTACTACACCGGGATATTTGCCGCACTGGACATGAAGGTGGATGTGGACGAGCTGGTCCGCAAGCGGGATCAGCTCATTGAACAATAGGACAAAACGCTCTTCCTGGCCGCAGCCAGGAAGAGCGTTTT
>NZ_HE978542.1:217347-242235 GCF_000311785.1 Brevibacillus massiliensis | reverse complement strand
CCTGGCCGCAGCCAGGAAGAGCGTTTTGTGTTGAAGCGATAAAAAACGTGGTGTTATCTGCTTAAAAAACAATGGTTAGTTTTCACTCATAGCAACAATTACCAGCAGAATAAACAACACCAGAACGATGAGAAAATCATCGAAGCCTTCGAAAAATCCCATGATGGCTCCCCCCCTTCTGTGCTTTCTTTACATTCTATGGGATTGAAACAAACCGGTTCTCAGCGGGATACCTATTTCAAAGAAGAATGGGCCAACCTGAACGGGAGCCGACGAAAACCCGTCCCGGTTTCACATTCGCCTCCGTTCGACTGCAGTAAGCTTGCGCCGTTTCAAAAATTGCGGTTATTCCGCCCGGAGCGAGTTCACCTTGGGGACTGTGTGCATAGGATAAACAAAAGCATAATTGCTCGAATGCAAGGGAGGAACAAGGGATGTACGGTAAAGTAAAATGGTTCAACAAGGAGAAGGGCTACGGGTTTATTGAAAAAGCGGACGGCGGTGACGTATTCGTCCATTTCACCGGGATTGTCGTCAGCGGTTTTCTCAATCTCGAGGAAGGCGAGATGGTGACGTTTGACATTGTCGATGGGCAGCGCGGACCGCAAGCGGCCAACGTCGTCAAACAAGGGGGAAAATAACAGCGAACCATGAGGCCGGAACTGTCCAGTTCCGGTTTTTTTACCACGCCTCCGTCCGGCTGCAGGTGTGTCAACATAACGGATAAGAGGCGATTTTTTTAAGACGGTTCGTGATATAATAAACGTATTGTTTTTTGGTATTTTTTTGAATTATAAAAGAGTTTTGTCCTGGTTTTTGGCGGTCCTTATGGTATGCTCAATGATTCCACTGCAGGTTGCGGAGTCCGCAGAACATTCTAGCGCGGAACTGGAACATCATTGGGCGAAGCAAGTGATTGAGCGCTGGTTGGACAAGGGACTAATAAAAGGGTACAGCGACGGCACCATCCTTCCGGACAACCCGATCACCCGAGCGGAGATGGTTGCGCTCATCAATCGGGCAGTAGGTTTCAGCGAGCAGGCGGCCGCACATTTTTTTGATGTACATACGACAGACTGGTTTGCCCGGGAGATTGCCGTCGCGACGGCAGCAAGATACGTCAACGGCTATGGAGACGGGACGTTTTTGCCCAATCATCCGATTACGCGTCAAGAGGTAGCCGTAATGGTTGTGCGACAGGGCAGGCGTCGTGGAGTACCGGGGATGCGGCGATCGCAACGGTCCAAAACGGACTGGTCACGGCCAAGGGTGACGGCAGTACGAAGGTGAGTGCCGCATACAGTGGTTTTACCGTTGAGATTCCGGTGACCGTTCGTATCGAACCAGAGGTGACTGGCGCCTATCGGGTTGAAGCGTTGACAGAAAACGGCACTCCCAAAGCCGGAGAAGAAAGCGCGGTCACATTGCTCGTAAGGAAATCGGATGGCAGCTTGGACGCGAACTTCGCCGGAAAGAAAAAAGTCAATGTCAGCGGCTACAGCGCTGCGCCGGTCGGCACTAGCGGAAGCTTTGCCGGTACGGATCTGACCGAGGGTTCGACAGAAGTCGTTGTAACGTTTACAGCCGGGGAAGCAGCATCGCAGCTTGTCCTGCACCGCGCGGCACCGCAAACCTTGACATTTAGCGTGGATGGAGTCGCTAACCCGGACGTGTCACTTGGTGTAACGCCTTCGCATGCTGCGGCTTCGCAGTTGAACATCGCTGCTCAACCCAGCGCCATGGTGGCCGACGGGAAAGCTTTTAAGGTACAGCCGGTGATTCAAATTGTGGACAGCTACAAAAATCTCGCAGCTGATTCAACAGTCCAGGTCACAGCCGCCTTAGCGCCATCGGAGACGGGGAACGCTTCGTTGACAGGAACCGCTGTGGTGAATGCCAACGGCGGGATTGCCCAATTTACGGACCTGGTTTTATCGGGCGCAGGCGCAGTTGTGCAGCTTTCGTTTACGGCTGACGGATTGACGCCGGCAGTCAACGAGCCGATTACGGTAGTCGGAGATTTTGCGGGCGGGAGCGGAACACAAGCCGATCCATATAGGATCAAGTCGGCTGGGCAGTTAGACAAGGTGAGAAATTACCTGTCCGCCTATTTTGTCCTGGAGGAAGACATCGACCTCGGTCAGTACAACGCCGGATCGGGCTGGCAGCCGATCGGGAACCTCGGAAAAAGCGTTTACCGGAACGTTTGACGGGCAAGGACATGCAATCACCGGATTGAAGATTGATCTGCCGAGTACAAGCAGCGTTGGATTGTTCGGCTTTATCGACGGTGATGCTAGCATCAGCAATATCAGGCTGGTCGATGCAGATGTAACAGGCTACTCCAACGCCGGAACGCTGGTGGGCTGTATGCAGGGAGGAACCGTTGCAGCTGCATACGCCCAAGGGAAAGTGAACAACAGTGAATTCTATGCGGGAGGTCTCATCGGCAGAATGGATGGCGGAACACTGAGACGCTCGTATGCCAATGCCCAGGTTAATGGAAAGTGGAGCACCGGTGGGCTGGTTGGAGTAAACGCGGGAACGATCGAGCAATCATACGCTGCAGGGACTGCTGATTCCAATGCGGCGAACTTGGGCGGCCTGGCCGGTGAAAATTCCGGTACGATCCGGCAATCGTATGCACTGACTGACGTTACGGGCGGAACCGTAAATGTTGGCGGACTTGTGGGTGAAAACAAGGGAAGTATCGAAGAATCGTATGCCGCCGGAAAAGTCAACAGCGGCGCAGAGGCCATAGGAGGCTTGATCGGTACGAATACCGCTGCGGTGTCAAAATCGTATTATGACAGCGAAAAAACAGGACAACATGACACAGATAAAGGGGAGTCGCTGACAACAGCACAGATGAAGCAGCAAGCTTCATTTGACGGCTGCGACTTTGACTCCGTCTGGACAATCGCAGAAGGCAGCGAGTACCCAACCTTGAAATGGCAAACAGGACCTTAGGGTTGACGGCCAAAACTGCGGGGCTTGACTTAAGACAGCCCCGCACAAGGATATTTTCCATAGGAATTTTGGTGAAATCTGCTTCTATTCTGATAAGATAAAAAGGCGAGAGAAAACAGAAAGGGGCAACAGCGATGGAAAACAAGCTTCACGAGCGGTTGGGCCAGCTGCTGAAACAGCGGGAAGAACAGGTAATTAGCTGGCGCCGCCATTTGCACCAGTATCCTGAGCTGTCTTTTCAAGAGGAGAAGACACCGGCAATGATTGCCGAGATCCTGCGGGGATATAATCTGGATCAGATCCGCACGGGCGTCGGCGGCAGGGGAGTTGTGGGGCTGTTGAAGGGCGGAAAACCGGGGCCGACTGTCGCCATCCGGGCTGATTTTGACGCACTGCCGATTCAAGATCAAAAGGATGTCCCCTATAAATCGCGGGTGCCGGGCGTGATGCACGCGTGCGGTCACGATGCCCACACCTCCGGACTGTTGGGGCTGGCTGGCGTGCTGGCCGAGCACCGTGATGAGATTCCGGGGAATATCGCCTTTGTCTTTCAGCACGCGGAAGAAGAGAATCCCGGCGGAGCGATTGCGATGGTGGAAGACGGAGCACTGGATGGAGTGGACGCGATCTTCGGCGCCCATCTGTGGTCGTCATGCCCGGTCGGCCATGTCTGGATCGCGCCTGGCCCGATCATGGCCAACGTCGACGACTTTGCGATTGAGATACAGGGCAGAGGCGGACATGGCGCCGTTCCGCAGGAGACGGTCGACTCGATTGTGATCGGTTCGCAGATCGTCGCCAACCTGCAGACGATTGCCAGCCGCAATATCAGTCCGATTGACAGCGTAGTCGTCACGGTTGGCACATTTAACGCCGGCGACAACAACAACGTCATCGCCGACTCCTGCCGGATGACCGGGACTGTCCGCTCTTTTTCACCAGAGGTGCGGGACCGCGCGGAACAGCGGCTGAAAGAGATCGTCGAAGGCACGGCAGCCATGCTGGGCGGAACGGCCAAAGTGGAGTACAGCCGCGGTTATCCGGCTGTCGTCAATACCCCGGCCGAAGCGGAAATGGTTCGCACCGCGGCAATTGCCGTTTGCGGCGAGCAGCGGGTAGAGTGGATGACCCCGACGATGGGAGGAGAGGATTTCTCCTACTATCTGGAGAAGGTACCGGGTGCGTTTGTCTTTATCGGGGCGGGAAATCCCGAGGTAGGTGCTTCCTATCCGCATCACCATCCCCGTTTTGACATCGACGAGCGGGCGATGCTGATCAGTGCGGAGGTGCTGGGGCGAAGCGCGCTTCTGTATATGGAGCAGCAGAAATAACTTGCCGGACGAAGAGCGAAAGCGGACGCTTTCGCTTTTCCGATTGGACGCGGGACGGCGAAAAACCGTATAATCGAAAAAAAGGCGAAGGGTGGTTGGAGTGTGATCCATTCGTTTGAAATTCCCTTGGAGGATCAATTGGTCATTCGCGGCGATGTGCACGTTCAGGAAGATGGCGGCGAGGCATTGCCCGTGCTGTTTTTTTGCCACGGGTTTAAGGGATTTAAGGACTGGGGAAGCTTTCCGTATGCGGCGGAGGAATTGTCCAAGCGCGGGATTGCCGTCATTCGCTTCAACTTCTCCTGCAACGGCGTAGGCAAGAGTCTGACAGAATTTGACGAACTGGAAAAGTTTGCGGTGAACACGTATGAGCGGGAAGTAGCTGATCTTCAAGCGCTGCTCGCCGCATTGCACGAGGGGCGGCTGCCGGCCGTGTCCCGTATGAACCGGGAGAAGCTGTTCGTCCTGGGACACAGCAAGGGCGGCGGTGACGCGATTTTATTCGGGGCGCACAATCCGGCTGTGACCGGCTTGATTACCTGGAACGGGATTGCCAGTGTCGACTTGTTTGATGCCGCCCTGCGGGAACAGATCAAAGCGGAGGGTGTGGGGTATATCGCCAACGCCCGAACCGGACAGCAAATGCCCATTTCCCGCGTGGTGATCGATGACGTGGACCAGCACCTTCAGGAGTACGATCTGCTGGCCAAGGTAGCTGATATGCCGCAGCCCCTGTTGATCGTACAGGGCGACAAGGACTACGCCCGGCTGGTGAATGGTGCCAGGAAGCTTCATCAGGCGGCTGCTCACGGCAGGCTCCACTGGATTCGCGGCGGAGATCACACCTGGAATACCAAGCATCCGTTTGCCGGCACCAGCCCGCAGTTGGAGGAAGCGATCGAAGTGACTGCCGGATTTGTTCACCAAAACGTCTAATCGGTTTTCGGGAAAGAGCGGTTCACGCTCTTTTTTTGCGGGATAAGCTGTGTTATACTGAAAGTTAATATGCCGAATAGCTAGATAATTGCAGAAATTGATTGACGACAGGAGTTTGGAGATGGAAACCATGAAAGAGCAGAAAATTTGTCTGTACGACACGACTTTGCGCGACGGAACACAGGGAGAAGGCATCAGCCTGTCCGTAGAAGACAAACTGAAAATTGCCAAACAATTGGACCAATTCGGCGTCCCTTTTATCGAAGGCGGTTGGCCGGGAAGCAATCCAAAGGATATGGCGTTTTTTGAGAGGGTAAAACAGATCCCTTTGCAGCATTCGCGAATCACGGCATTTGGCAGCACCTGCCGGCCGGGAGTTGCCGCAGCGGAGGACGACAACCTGAAGGCGATCTTGGCGAGCGGTGTGAGTGCGGCTGCGATTTTTGGCAAGTCGTGGGACTTGCATGTGACTGAGGCGCTGAAGACGACCCTGGAAGAAAACCTGCGGATGATCGCGGATTCCGTTCAATACTTAAAGCAAAACGGACTCACCGTTATCTTTGACGCGGAGCATTTTTTTGACGGCTACAAACACAACCCGGACTACGCGATGAGCGTGCTGAAAACGGCGGAAGCGGCCGGAGCCGACTGGCTGGTGCTGTGTGACACGAACGGCGGCAGTCTGCCCCAGGAGATATTCGAAGTGGTCAGCAAAGTACGGGACAGCCTGCAAGCGCCGATCGGGATACACGCCCACAACGACGGCGAACTGGCAGTCGCCAACTCCCTGGCAGCGGTCCAGGCCGGAGCGACCCAGGTGCAGGGCACGTTTAACGGGATCGGGGAGCGGTGCGGCAACGCCAACCTGGTCTCGGTGATCCCCAATCTGCAGTTGAAGCTGGGATATCGCTGTGTGGAGCCGGAGCAGATGAGCCAGCTGACCAAAGTGGCCCGCTACGTTGCGGAGATCGCCAATCTGGTGCTGCCGACCAATCAGCCGTTCGTCGGCAACAGCGCCTTTGCCCATAAAGGCGGCATTCACGTCAGTGCCGTATTGAAAGACCCGCAGACGTATGAGCACATCGAACCGGAACTGATCGGCAACCGCCGCCGCGTGCTCGTCTCGGAACTGTCCGGCCAAAGCAATTTGATTGCCAAGGTGGACGAGTGGAACATCTCGCTGGATCGGAACAAGCCCGAGGCAAAGGAGGTCATTCGCCAGATCAAGGAACGGGAATTCCAGGGCTACCAGTACGAAGGGGCGGAAGCATCCCTGTCGCTCCTGCTGTTGGAGGCGTCTGGACAAACCCGGGAGCTGTTTACCGTCGAATCGTTTAAAATCTGGATGGAAAAGCAGACGGGACACTCGATCTCTTCGGAGGCGATGGTCAAGCTGCGGGTCAACGGCCAGCTGGTGCACACCGCGGCTGAGGGGAACGGTCCGGTCAACGCGCTCGACAATGCGCTGCGCAAAGCGCTGGAGGATTACTTCCCGTCCCTTGCCGAGATGCATTTGGCTGACTACAAAGTCCGCGTGCTGGATGAAAATGGGGCGACGGCGGCCAAGGTTCGCGTTCTCGTCGAGTCGGTTCGCGGCGGAGAGCGGTGGAGCACCGTCGGCGTCTCAACCAACGTCATCGAAGCGAGCTGGGAAGCGCTGATCGACAGTATCCGCTACCTGCTTTGGAAGGAAGGGTATGAAGTGCCCGAGCAGGAGGTTCACGCTGAACAGCGCGAGGGAATCGTCAATCACTAAATCCGCAGGAACATCAGAAGAGGCCGTCCCGGCTTGTGCGGGACGACCTCTTTTTTACGCCTGCTTGCGCATGGCACCCAGCTCTTCGACGATTGCCGTCATTTCGTTAATGCTGAAATGGCTCTTTTTTTGCACCATGTTGTACAGGTAGAGCAAATCGTCGTAGCCGGACAGGTCGAAGTCCTCGGGGCGCATCACCGACGCGTTGGCCATGTTGAGCTTGGCTTTAATGCCCTCAACGATGATGGCCAGGTTTTCCATCGTGGGTTCTTTTAAATCTGCCATGCGTTCGTTCTCCTCTCACTTTTGAAAATGGGGCTGGTTTTACAAGTCAAGGCCTTCAAATACAATGGAGACCTTTTCCTCCATGATTTCCTCCAAAGCCCATGCTCCGTCGCTTTGCACCCAATCGTACAAGGCGTTGTAGTAAATGTTCTCCAGCATGTTGGCGGCGACCAACGGGTTAAATTTGGCCTTGAGCCGTTTCTTCTCCTGGGCTTCTTCGATCAGGTCGGCAAACAGTTCCCGCAGCTCGAAGTAAATGTTTTTCTCGGACTCCTTCACTTTGCGGTGCTTCATGGAGGACTCGATCTGCACCTTGATTAGATCAAAGTTCCGCACGTTTACCTCGTTTAAGATCTTGTAGATGCGCAGCACTTTTTGCTTGCAGCTCTCCCCGAAATCCCATTCCTCGCGCCGCCGTTCAATTTCCCGAATCCGCTCGTAGCCCCAACTGGCAAGGATCGCTTCTTTGGAAGTGAAATGCAGGAAGATCGTACCGCGTGCGACATCAGCGCGCTCGGAGATCATGTCGATCGTGGTTGCCTCAAATCCGTGTTCTTTGTACAAGCTGATCGCGGCGTCAAAAATCCGTTGTCGCGTTTCCTTTTTCTTTCGTTCCCTGCGGGTAGTCAAGGCACACACCTCCATTCATACATTATAGCATATCCAACCGGAGGAGAAATGGCGCTGTCCGATAAGAATGCTGCGGCCAGTGCCAGGACACGTTACGGCCATCTTCCATCGCAGCACGCTCGGTAGGGGGCCGGGGAAATTGTACAAATTCTGATCGGCCAAAAAAGTGCTAGACGAGACAAGCTTGCGTATGTATATTTATATATTATGCCGAATAAATATTCAGATAGGTGGAGGGTTTGTCGATGAACACAACCAGCGCACTGACCGTTCGTCGTGCGACAACGAGAGACATTGACCAGATGCTTTCGATCATTAATGAATACGCCCGCCAAGGGTTAATGCTGCCGCGGACCAAAATATCTGTGCTGGAAAACCTCCAGTCATTTCTCGTCGCTTATGACCAAGACAAGGTGGTCGGGGTTGCCGGATTGCATATACTGTGGGATGATTTAGCGGAAATCCGTTCACTGGCCATCTCCGAATCGGCAAAAGGTCTGGGAGTAGGCAAGCGGCTCGTCTTGTCATTGGTCGATGAATGCAAGAATTTGGGAGTAAAGCGTGTGTTGGCGCTGACCTACCAAAAGGAATTTTTTGAGAAGTGCGGCTTTTATGTGGTCGCAAAAGAAACGCTGCCGCAAAAAGTGTGGAAGGACTGCATCAATTGCTCCAAGCTGCCCTGCTGCGACGAAATCGCCATGATCCGTGAGTCCTACACAGAATAGGTTTTTTCGTGTTCCTCCAGGAGAAAAGCATTGACATAGCCGAAAAAATACCCTAACTTTTGGTATAGTTTAAAATGTTTTGTCTAGTCAGAAAGTTGAGGGGGATTTTTTCGCACTTCGGAAACGGAGGGGGCTATGTGATGAAAATGGGAGCGCGTCTACTGATTATCCTTCTGTTGGTCGGAATTGTTCCGCTAACAGCGGCAGGTGTGTTTTCGTATCTGCAGACAAAGAATGAGCTATTGAAAGAGAGCAGCGAAAAATTGGAGGCGCTGCGAAACAGTCGCAAGGAACAGGTAGAAACGTATTTTAGGGAACGGTCCAACAACCTGGAGATGTTCACCGGATCTGGCTCCGTCATCGCCGCCCTGCAGGCGTTTGAACAAGTGTGGCAGCAGGGTGTGGCTTCTGGAGCATACGAAGATGTCGAAACGGTCTACGGGAAAGAGTTTAAGATGTTTTTGACCCGCTTTGGTTTTACCAACTTGTACCTGATTGACGAATTTGGCAATCTCACGTATGAGGCTTACCCCCAGGATGACTTTGGCACCAATCTTTTTTCCGGTGCGTATAAAGATTCTGTTCTGGGACAAATTGCCCAAAAAGCGGCAAAAGGGCTGAGCAACGAAATGACCGATGTCAGCCGTTATGAGGCGTCGGGCGGTCAACCGGGCATCTTTATGTCCTCGCCGATCTTTGACAGAGGGAGAATGATCGGCCAGCTGGTGACGGAAGTGCCTCTGCAGGAATTGACCAACCTGTTGAACCAACGGGCCGGACTGGGAGAGACGGGCAAGATCTACCTGATCGGACAAGACAAGACCCTTCGCAGCGGACTGGACCATTTCGGGGGTTCGAGCGGTTTGCTGACACTGCGGGTCGACACCCCTGTCGCCGAGCGGGCGCTGAATCCAGAGCAGCAGCCGGCCACTGTGGAATCAGTCGATTTTCGAGGCGAGCCGGTGATCGTCTCGTACGCTCCACTCAAAGTGGGGAAAGAGAATTGGGCGATCCTGGCCGAGGCGGACATGAGCGAGATCATGAGCGGACCCAATCAAATTCGCAATGCGATCCTGCTGTTTAACGGTGGCGTGCTGGTCGTTGTTCTGGTGATCGCCGCCTGGACGGCCAGGCAAATTCGCCAGCCGATGGGACGCATGGCCGAGGCGACCAGACGGATCGGAACAGGCGATTTCCTCGTCACCTTCGATGCGGCCGATCTGCGGCGCAAGGATGAGATTGGCGAAGTGGTGCGCTCTCTGCAGCAGATGCGGGCCCAACTGACCGAGATCCTGATGCAGGTTCAGGAAGTCTCCGTCTCCGTCTTTGGCTCTACCCGCGATATCAGCGGCAATGCGGCCGATATCTCCGCATCGACAGAGCAGATGGTGCAGATCGTGGAGTCGGTCGTGAAGACAGCCGACCAGCAGGTCGTCAAGATGGGTGAGACCCTGACGTTGGCCGAAGACTTGTCGGCGGGAGTCCAGCAGGTCAATCAAAATGCTTCGGATGTCGCCCAGTCAGCCGCGAGCATGAAGCAGGATTCTCAGGCGGGACGGACGGCGATTCAGGCCGTTGTCCGTGAAATGCAGGAAATTGACAGTGCCGTCAAACAGGCTGGCGAGGTGATCCAGGCGTTGGCGATGCGCTCCGACGATATTAGCTCGATTACCCAGGTCATCGCTCAGATCGCTTCACAGACCAATCTTTTGGCGCTCAATGCGGCCATCGAGGCAGCCCGTGCCGGTGAACAGGGCAGGGGGTTTGCCGTGGTCGCGGGAGAGGTGAGGAAGCTGTCCGAGCAGACGAATCAGGCTGTCGACCAGATCGCCGCCATGATCTCGGAAGTCCAGCAGGGAATGGTTCAGGCAGTGGAGCAGATGGAACGGGGATGCTCCAAGGTCGCCGTAGGACTAAACACTGCGCGGCACTCCGGGGAGTTGTTTTCACGTATAGAGGAGAGCATCGGCCTGGTCACAAACGGCATCGAAGGAGTCAGCAGGGCGGTTGAACGAATGAACGCCAGTGCATTGGAAGTGGTCTCCTTCGCCAAGGAGGTGTCGGCGGCTTCGACAGAGGCTTCGGCCGGCATGCAGAACATATCCGCGGCAATCGAAGAACAGAATGTGGCGATGGGCTTGATTGCCCGTTCTACGGAAGAGGTCGTGAGGCTGGCGAAGGCGCTGCGGGATTCCGTATCCCGATTCAGCCTGGCCGAGCGGGTAAACGAATAGGAGAGGGACCGGATTTCCGGTCTCTTTTTTTATTGGAAAGGTAATAAAAAAGCCATTGACAGATCAAAGGGAATCTACAATAATAATCCCTATAATTCCAACTTGTTAACTTGGATAAAGTCGTAGGGGGAGACAGTCATGCAAGTCGAACTTCAGCAGGTGAACAAGCTGTTTCAAAAAGAGAATGGTCAATCCTTACAAGTTCTGGAGAACATCAATTTGACGATACAGCAGGGTGAATTTCTCTCGTTGATAGGTCCCTCCGGCTGTGGAAAATCAACCATTCTGCACATCATTGCGGGTTTGGAGTTTCCCAGTGAAGGGCAGCTGCTGATCAATGGACAGCAGGTCAAGGGGCCAGGGCCGGATCGCATTGTCGTGTTTCAAGAATCTGGTTTATTTCCCTGGATGAATGTATTGGAAAACGTGATGTACGGCCTGTTGTTGAAAAAAATGAAGCGGAAAGAAGCGGAAGAAAAAGCGATGGATGCCCTGCGAATGGTTCATCTCGGCCGGTTCAGCAAGGCGTTTCCACACGAATTGTCCGGAGGAATGAAACAGCGGGTGGCAATTGCCCGGGCTCTGGTGATGGATCCGGATATCCTGCTGATGGATGAACCCTTTGCGGCTCTGGACGAACAGACGCGCATGGTTCTCCACTACGAGTTGCAGGAAATTTGGCAAAAGACGAAAAAGACGGTGGTTTTTATCACCCACAATATCCGTGAAGCGGTGATGCTGTCACAGCGGATCGTGCTGATGGGCACCCGCCCGGGGATCTTGAAGAAAGAGTTTTTGGTTGAGGCAGCGTTTCCGCGCGACCCGTCGGACAGTGTGCTGGTCCATTTGGAAAAACGGATTCTCGCCAGTCTGGAGCAAGAAATGGAGAAAGTGTTGAAGGAGGAAATGGGTGATGATTACCGTCTTCAGAAGGATGCTCATGTTAGCGATCCTCTTTATCATCTGGGAAGCGATATCTAAATCCGGCCTGTTTCCCACGATTATGTGGCCGCCGCTTCTGTTCTCAAGCCATGGGGAAGCAACGGTGCTGGGGACGTTGTTTCAAGGGATCGCCGACGGACGGATCCTGGAAGCTACCGGGAGAACGCTGTCCCGGTTGGCGCTTGGTTTTGTCATTGCGATCACCGTCGGGCTGACGCTTGGTTACCTGATCGCTCGCTTCAAGTGGGTAGATGACACCTTGGGGTTTCTCGTGACGGCATTGCAGTCCGTGCCAAGTATCGTCTGGCTGCCGCTTGCCATCGTGTGGTTTGGCTTGGGCGAAACGGCGATTCTGTTTATCGTGACGATCGGTGCGACCTGGACGATGACGGTATCCGCCAGCACGGGTTTTAAAAATGTGCCGGGACTTTTTCTGCGAGTCGCGAAAACGATGGGATCAAGCGGGTTCCATCTGCTGCGCACCGTGATTTTGCCCGCTTCGGTGCCCCATTTGATCTCCGGATTGCGCGTGGCTTGGGCGTTCGCCTGGAGGGCGCTGATGGCAGGTGAATTGGTTGGCGCAAGCGGCGGCCTGGGACACTTGTTGGAAATGGGGCGTGCGCTTCAGTCCATGGACCTCGTCTTGTCGGTCATGATCATTATCGGCGTGATCGGTACGATTATAGACAATCAAGTGTTTATGCGAATGGAGCGATCCGTGATGAAAAAATGGGGGATCTCCGCGCAGCTGTAAAGAGCTATCGAACAAAACAGGGGGAGAAATTGCAATGAAAAAACATCTCGGCAAAGCATTTTTGAGTCTGATCGCGACTGCCAGTTTGCTGGTTGCGGGCTGCGGAGGGGGTAAAGAGACGGCAGGAAAGCCGGCAGATACAGTGAAATTGGGGTATTTTCCTAATTTGACCCACATGGCCGCAATTGTCGGACTGGAAAAGGGATTTTTTCAAGAGGAGTTAGGCGACCAAATCACCTTAAAGACGCAAACCTTTCCGAACGGCGGTTTGTTCATGGAGGCCATGTCAACCGGACAAATTGACTTTGGCTACGTCGGACCGGGACCTGCGATGAACAACTACTTGAAAAATCCGGCTCATCAACTCCTGGCCGGTGCGGTAAACGGCGGTGCAGTCCTGGAAGTGCGGGGCGATGCCGGCATCAATACGCTCACGGATCTTGACGGCAAACGGGTGGCGATTCCGGTGATCGGCTCCACCCAGGACATCATGCTGCGCAAGGCATTAAAAGACGTCGGTCTTAACGTCAAGGGCAGCGGCGGCACAGTTGAAATGCTGGCACAGGCACCTGCCGACACGGCTACGCTGTTTCTGCAAAAGAACGTGGACGCGGCAGCGACGCAAGAGCCGTGGGGCGTTAACCTGGAGGAAAAGGCAGGCGCCAAGCTGCTGCTGAACTGGGATCAATTTGCTTGGGGCAAAGAATCGACAAACACCGTGGTGGTGGGGACCAAATCGTTTACCGAGGCCAACCCGGAGTTAACCAAAAAATTGCTGAAAGCACATGTGCGGGCAGTGGAATTTATCAAGCAGCATCCGGACGAGGCGGTGCAGCTGTTGATTAAACACATTAAGGACCTGACCGGAAAGGAATTGAAAAAGTCCGAAATCAAGGCGGCGATGGAGCGCAGCACAGCCACTTACGAGGTAAACGAACAGGTCTTGAAAGAGATGGCTGCGATCAGCAAAGAAGCGGGCTACACATCCTCAGACAACATTGACGGATTCGTCAATTTGTCCTTCTTGCAGGATGCACTCAAGTAAGTAGATATAAATCCGACTGGCTTTAAGCTTATAGAAACAGTGCCTAACGGTACGGGGTCTATAAGCTTTTTTACTGGGATCCTCCCATTGAAGCGGCAATGGAAGGAAGCACTTCTGCATTTGACAACAGAGGTGTAACGGAGTATTTTGTTTTCAGAAATATCAAAATAATATCTGGATGAGCAAAGCTGTCTTCACCACAGGAATGATCGGCGGTGACAAAATGAACGATAAAATCGTAATGCCAGTGTGGTCGATTGGGGCGTTTTTGGTACTGATGAACACGACAATGTTCAATGTAGCCATCCCCAGCATCATTCAGGAACTCCAGATAACAGCGGGACCCGGATCCTGGATTGTTTCAGGATATTCGATCGTCTTCGCCTTGTCAACGATGATATACAGTCGATTGTCTGACTTTATTCCCATCCGGACGCTTTTATCCGTCGGTCTTGGTCTGCTGGGAATCTCATCGATTCTCGGGTATATCGCGCATCATTTTGACATACTCCTGGCAGCCCGATTGCTGCAGGCCAGCGGTGCCGGTTCCGTACCAGGCCTTGGGATGGTTCTTGCCAGACGTTACGTGCCGTATGAGCGCCGCGGCAGAGCCGTTTCAATGATTGCATCCGGGGTTGCGCTCGCGTTTGGACTGGGTCCGGTGGTTGGCGGAACAATCACGGAATTCATCGGTTGGAACGGACTCTTTCTCGTCACGTGTCTGGTTTTTCCATTGGCACCCATTCTGTGGAAGCTGCTGCCCAAAGAATCCCGAAGAGAGGTCCGATTCGATATCCTCGGGGCAGCTTTGACTGCGGTTGTGACGGGGAGCTTGTTAGTCGCCGTGCAGCAGAAGTCTGCCGTGTTATTACTCGTCAGCTTGCTTTCGTTGACTTGCAGTATATGGCATTTTCGCAGAGTAAAAGAACCATTTTTACAGCCTGTTTTAT
This sequence comes from Brevibacillus massiliensis, assembly GCF_000311785.1. Taxonomy (GTDB): domain Bacteria; phylum Bacillota; class Bacilli; order Brevibacillales; family Brevibacillaceae; genus Brevibacillus_C; species Brevibacillus_C massiliensis. The sequence continues at coordinate 227,677 of NZ_HE978542.1, read as the reverse complement.
TTCGCAATTCCGGCTATCGAAAATTACTGTTCATTGCATTCTGTGCATTTGTGTTGAATATGTCGATGCTTTTTCTGATGCCTCTCGCATTGGCTGGGATATTCCATAAGGAAGCGGCGGCGATTGGCATTGTGCTTTTCCCCGGCGCGATGCTATCCGCCCTTTTGGCAAGATTGTTCGGCCATTGGATTGATCGATATGGAAATTACCCGTTCCTGTTGTGTGGGCACATTTTGCTGGCAGTTGTCATGGTCGTCTTAAGCTTGTTTATTCACGTGTCTGCCTGCGTGATTTTAGTCGGGTATTTGATTTATGCGCCGTCTTTTTCCGCCGTCACCTCTGCTCTGTCGAATGAAGTGTCGCGTATATTGCCAAAAGAACTGATCGGATCCGGCATTGGGCTGACGCAGTTAAGTCAATTTATAGGCGGTACTTTTGCGGTCGCTGCGTGCGGAATTTTACTCGTTGGGCTGGGCAGTCAACCGCTTGTCAGCTCTTTTCAGTACATCTGCCTGCTGCTTCTTCCAGTGGCGCTGGGTTCGCTGTTCATGTACATATGGTATGTAAAAAAAGAGGGTGGGCGTCAAAATACGCTATCCTTCTAAAGGACTGTCAGGCTGTCTTTCCCTGGCAGTTTTTCTTCTGTTCAGTTGCTTTCACAGGATATTGTCCAAAAGATGTATAATGATATAGATATAGTCTCTTCCGGAGGGAAAAGGTCGTGGAGAAAATCGACTGGGATTTGTACCTTCTGCCGTACGGGCAAGCGGTTGAAGAGTTAAAAGTAAAGCTGAAAAACATCCGCAATGAGTGGAAAAAAAGAAATGAGCATTCCCCGATCGAGTTTGTCATGGGCAGAGTCAAGTCCGTGAACAGCATATACAGCAAGGCTGCCCGCATGGGGGTTGCAATCGATGAAAACGTCGGCTGGCAATTGCTCGATCTGGCCGGGATCCGCATCATATGCCAGTTTCTCGACGATATCTCCAAGGTGGTCAAGATGCTGCGGCAGCGCCAGGACATGCGGATTCGGCAGGAGAAGGATTACGTCACACAGCCGAAACCGAGCGGGTACCGCGGATATCATCTGGTCGTGGAATATCCGCTGATGACCTCGCGCGGACAGGTAACGATACCGGTGGAAATTCAGATTCGCACCTTGGGCATGAACTTTTGGGCGACGATTGAACACTCGTTGAACTACAAATACGAAGGCATCATCCCGACCAACATCCGGCAGCGCCTCATCGAAGCCGCCAAAGCTTCCAACACATTGGATTATGAAATGAACAACATCCGGGAGGAGATCAAAGAGGCCCAACTGATTTTCACCCGGAAAAAAGCCGCCCCTGCCGAAGCGGCCGGTGTGGTTGAACTGGATTTGGATGCAGACGATGAATACGACGAATCCGTCAGCATTGAAGACAGGAAAGGGGGTGAAGGGCGAGATGACGATGAAACCCATTGACTGGATGGATGAAGTACATAAGCGAAAAGAAGAACTGATCGCCGCCGTACAGGGGTTTTTGCAGATAAAAAGCGTGCTTGATCCGGCCACGGCCCGCCCCGGTGCTCCGTTTGGCGAGGGGATCGCTCGAACGTTGGCATACGCTCTCCAATTGTGTGCCGATGCCGGCATGGAGGTCAAGAACGTGGACGGTTACGCGGCACATGCCCAGTTCGGACAGGGGGAGGAACTGATCGGCGTGCTGAGTCACGTTGACGTCGTACCCGAGGGAGACGGCTGGTCGACGCCGCCGTACGCGGCCGAGATCGTCGACGGAAAGATCGTCGCTCGCGGCGCGATTGACGACAAGGGACCGACGATGGCGGCGATCTTTGCCGCAAAGATCGTCAAAGAGTCCGGGCTTGCGCTCGGCAAACGGGTCCGGCTCATTTTTGGGACAGATGAGGAGACGTCCTGGCGCTGTCTGGAGCGCTACTTCAAAACGGAAGAGATGCCGACGATGGGGTTTTCTCCGGATGCCGACTTCCCTTTGATCTACGCGGAAAAGGGCATGACGGATTTGATCTTCCGTCAGACGAAGCAGGCCTTCGCCGCGCAGGGGCTTTTTCCTGCCGTCGAAACTGATGCGACGCTGCTTAGCTTGGAAGCAGGGCTTCGCGTGAACATGGTGCCCGACCGCGGTCAAGCGATTTTGCGGCCTGCGGGCAAAACGGCAGAAGAGCTGGCTGACGCTTACCGTCGCTATCTTCGGGACACGGGGCGGACGGGTGACGTGACAATTGCGGACGATCAGGTAGTGCTGTCGATGCAGGGGGTCTCGGCTCACGGAATGGATCCTGAGAAGGGGATCAACGCCGGAACCGAGCTGATCCGCTTTTTGGCGACGCTTCAGCTTGACGACAGGGCCCGTCAGCTTGTACGCTTTACTGATACATACCTGTACCGGCAGCATTACGGCAAAGCACTGGGCATTGACCATGACGATGCGGAAATGGGGCCCTTGACGCTGAATACCGGGGTGATCCGCTACGACTGCGAGGGCGACATCGAATTCAACGTCAACATTCGCTATCCGCATTCCCATCCGTATGCAAGCTGGGAACCCAAGCTGCTCCTGCATCTGCAGGAAGCAGCGCTGGTGCTGGAGGTCAAGGAGAATATGCCGCCGCATCGGGTCGATCCAAAGCATCCCCTGGTGACGACGCTGCAGCGTGTCTACACGCAGCAGACGGGTCAGGAAGCCAGGATCATTGCCATAGGCGGGGCTACCTACGCGCGGGCCCTCGATGTGGGGGTGGCGTTTGGTCCGCTGTTCCCGGGCCGAGCCGACAGCGCTCATCAGCGGGACGAACACATCTTTATCGACGATTTGCTGCGGGCGACAGTTTTATACGCGCAGGCAATCTACGAACTGGCGAAATAGAGAATACCGGAGGGAAGTGGACAACATGCAAAAGACATTCGCATCACTGGGATTGCGTGCGGAGATCCTGCAGGGAATCAAAGACCTTTACTATAAACAGCCGACCGAAATTCAGGCCGAGACCATTCCGCTGATCTTGTCCGGCAAGGACGTGATCGGCCAGGCTCAGACAGGTACGGGGAAAACAGCGGCCTTTGTCCTGCCGATCCTCCAGCGACTGGATCAGCAAAAGCGGGACATTCAGGCGCTGATCCTTACCCCGACGCGGGAGCTTTCCATCCAGATCGAAGCGGAGATCGAAAAGCTGGGCAAGCACCTGGACGTCAAGGTGCTGTCGCTGCACGGCGGAACCGACATTGAACGGCAGATCAACAAGCTGGAGCGTTCCGTCCAGATCGTAGTCGGGACGCCGGGCCGGGTGCTGGATCATTTGAACCGCGGCACCCTCCACTTCGGCCGGATCTCCACGCTGGTGCTGGACGAAGCAGACAAGATGCTGGAGATGGGCTTTCTGGAGGATGTGGACAGAATTATCGCGTCGACGCCGCAGCACAGGCAGATCCTGCTGTTTTCGGCGACGATGCCGGATCAGGTCAAACAGCTTGCCCACCGCTACATGGATCAGCCGCCGCACGTCAAGATCGAACAAAAACAGAAGACCGTGGCAACGATTGAGCAGGAATACTACGTTGTCAACCAGACGGAAAAAATGGACGCCCTGCTGGATTTGATCGAGCAGTCAAAGCCGTATCTGGCGATTATTTTTGCCAATACACAGCAGCGTGTCCAGGTGCTGACTGCCCGGCTGCAAGAGCAGGGATACGATGCCGAGGCCTTGTACGGCGACCTGTCGCAGAACAAGCGGGAACAGTTGATGGAGCGCTTTCGCCAGATCAAATTTCAGTATCTGGTGGCGACGGACATTGCCGCGCGCGGCCTCGACGTGGAGGGAGTCACCCACGTGTTCAACTACGACATTCCGTCTGACGTGGAAAGCTACATCCACCGCGTCGGCCGCACCGGTCGGGCGGGGCAGAGAGGTACAGCCATCTCGCTGGTCTCCCCGCGGCAGAAAAGCATCATGGCCCGCTTCGCCAAAGGCACCAAAACGGAAATCGAGGAGAAGCTGTTGATTCCGGGACGCCACATGGATCAGGGGCGCAAACAGCGTGCTGCCGAACGGGAAGCTCACTTCGCGCAATTGCGTGAACAGAAGAAGCGGGAGGAGACGACAGCCAAACGGAAAAAACTGGCTCCACTGGAGCAGGCGTTAAAGAAAAACAAGAAGGTAAAGCCGGGATACAAAAAAAAGCTGGCGCGAGAGGTCGAACAGTTCCAGAAGCAGTATGATCAGAAGAAGAAGCGGGAGGCCCTCAAAGCGGCCCGCAAGTCAGCCGGCAGCAGAAGCGGGCAGACCGGCCGGTAATGCAAGGCGGCCGCGTCAGCTTTTGCGCAAAAGGGGATAGGAGTCATGCAAGCAAAGACAATCAAGGTGGTATCGCTTCGTACAGGAAAGCCGCGGCAGGCGATGTACAGAGGAAAAGAGGTGGCGACCGCTATCTTTAAAGAACCGGTATCCGGGCCGGTTTTTCTCTCCCGGCTCAACTTTGCCGGTGACGAGCAGGCCGACAAGGTGAATCACGGCGGATTGGATAAAGCCGTTTGTGTGTACTCGCTGGATCGCTACCCGTACTTTGAAAAGGTGCTGGGACGCCGCTTGGACTGCGGCGCTTTCGGAGAGAATGTGACGGTCAGCGGGGTGGACGAGGAGGGCGTCTGCATCGGCGACGTGTTTCAATTGGGAGAGGCAGTCGTCCAGGTGAGCCAGCCCCGCAAGCCCTGTTTCAAGGTAGCGCTCAAATGGGATCTGCCCGACCTGCCGCTGCAGATGGAACAGACGGGGTACACCGGCTTTTATCTGCGGGTTTTGGCAGAAGGCTGGGTCGCCCCGGATAGCGAGCTGAAACTGCAGCAGCGCCAGCCCAAAGCGGTGACAATCGCCTTTCTCAACCACATCAGGTACCACGACAAGACAAACGGCGAGGCGATCAGACGGATTCTCGAGGTGGAAGAGCTGGCAGAGAGTTGGCGTACGGTGTTTGAAAAGCGCTTGGGCCAATTGGAAGAAGCGTGAAGCTGGCCGGCATGGTCTTTGGGGCGGGGCCTGCCGTGAAGGAATTGCAGTTAGGGGTTGCCACGGAGTGGAAGTCCTTTTTCAGCGACATCCTGCGCCAGGGAATCGTCTTGATCCCCGGCAGGGAAAAAGCCGTGGAAAATGAGCGCCTGGCTGCTTCCTACCAGGATTTTTCGGAATTTGTATCGGCTGTCACAGGCATGTTAAAGATCGAGCGGATACCAAATCTGCGAAACTTATTAGCGGAGATCCGCAGCAACCTAAAAGGCGGTGAAATTGCCCAGATGCTTGGCAGCTACACACAGATTGTACAGGGGCGGTTTCGGGACTGTTCGGCTGTCGTCCTGTTCAAACGCCGCGAGCAGTTCATGGTGTGCGAAGAAGCGGACGGGAGAACCTCCATCTGCAAAGGGGAGACCTTCGACCTGTTCAATCCGGACTCCTATGTCGCCGTCACCTCAACCTGAACGATCCGAATCCGCTGATTTTCTACAAGGAATCGAAGCAAATGCTGTATTTCACGTTGAAAGAGGGAGAATATGTTATTTCCTTCCAGTTCCCCTTGGATGGGGGCAGCTGGCTGCAAAAACTCAAAGGTTGTGAGGAGCATTTTTTTGCAAATGGAAATACATTGGTCATCCGCTACGTACAATCGGTTCTAAGGGGGCTGCAATGATGTCGAATGTCTATGTTGTCCAAAACGGCAAAGTGGAGCCTGCGAACGGATATATCGCCAAAGACGCCCTGCTGCTTTTTACCTCGAAAAAGAGCATCGATGACTTTATCAAACAAAAGCACGATACATTCAAGGAAAATCAGGCGATTATTTTAAAAGCCATCGAAGAATCGAAACAATAATAAAAAAGGCTTCTCTGGAAGAGAAGCCTTTGGTTCAGGGACCCTCTCACAGGGTCCCTTTTGCCGTGCAAGATTGGGTTAAGACGAATACGCGTGAATGAGCTGCCGAATCGATTGCTTCACGTCGCCGCATAAGCCTCCGTGATCAGGTTGGTGAGCGATGATTTCGATCTGCGGATACGCCCGCTTCAATGCAGCCATCGACGTGCCGTTTTTTGGAGTGAAGACGGACATCCCGGCTTCCCCGTTGGCGTGCCGCGAACGAAGCGAGCCCATTTTTTTCGGTTTCCCTGAGCAATGTTCTCCAACGTAAAAAAGGACGCGGGGCTTTTGAACCCCGCGCTGTTCTTATCCCTGCGCCTGAAGGCGGCATTTGCTGAAGGGAATGCACATCGGAGTGCCGTACAGCGGGTCGCGGGTGATTTGGCACTCCATGTGGAACACGCTGCGCACCAATTCTTCCGTCAACACTTCTTCCGGCCTTCCTTCGGCAGAGACGGTCTGACCGTGGACGGCAACGATGTGATGAGCGTAGCGGCAGGCCAGATTCAGATCGTGCAGGACCATGACGATGGTTCGCTGTTCGGTCTGGTTCAGTTCGTAGAGCAGGTCTAGAATCTCGATCTGATGCGACATGTCCAGATAGGTGGTCGGTTCGTCCAGCAGGATCGTATCCGTGCCCTGAGCCAGCGTCATTGCGATCCAGGCCCGCTGCCGCTGCCCGCCGGAGAGCGAGTCCACCGGATGGTCGGCCAGTTCGGTCAGCCGGGTCGCCTCCAGGGCTTTTGCCACCATCTGTTCGTCCTCCTTGGACCACTGCTTCAGCCAGCTTTGATACGGATAGCGACCTTGTTTGACCAATTGCAGGACGGTGAGCCCTTCCGGCGCGCTCGGCCCCTGCGGCAGTATGGCGAGCCGTTTGGCCACTTCCTTGGTGGAACGCTTGGCGATCGCTTCCCCGTCCAAGAGGATAACCCCTTCCTTCGGCTTCAACAACCGGGCCAGCGAGCGCAGCAGCGTCGATTTTCCGCAGCCGTTGCTGCCGATAAACACGGTTATCTTGCCGATGGGGATGTGCAGATCGAGCTCCTCGATAATATTCCGTTCTCCGTAGGACAGGGTTAACTGCCGGGTTTCCAAGGCGTGCATGGGGCCTGACTCCTTTCACTTTACCGATTGCGGTTTTTGTATAAGAGGTAGATGAAAAACGGCGCTCCTACGGCGGAGGTAAACACGCCGACAGGGACGTCAATCGGTGAAAACACCGTTCGTGCGATCAAGTCGGCCACCACCAGAATCAGCGCGCCGATACAGGCTGACAAAGGCAGGGCTGAGCCGAATGACGGCCCCGCCAACTGCTTGGCGATGTGCGGCGCCAACAGAGCGACGAAGCTGATCTCGCCGCCCACCGCCACCGCCGTTCCGGTCAGCGCGGCACATATGACCAGCAGGGCAAACCGGTCAAACTGAACGAGACTGCCCACACTGGTGGCTACTTCGTCCCCCAGCTGCTGGACGTTGACCCGCCGGGCCATCAGCGCCGCCAAGGCGATCAGGAGGATCGTCCACGGCGAGATGAGCCTGACATCGCCCCAGTCCACTCCGTAAATGCTGCCTGTCAGCCAAAGCGTGGCTTTATTTTGCAGGAGAAACGGGCTGAACGTGATCAAAACGGTAATCAACGCGTTGGTCGCAATTTTAATGCCTACGCCGATCAGCACCAGCCGCAGCGGAGGGACGCCCTTTTTCCAAGCCAGCGCGTACAGGACGAGCGTCGTCAGGGTGGCGCCCAAAAAGGCGATCGGAGGCAGCCATTGGATGCTGGCCGATTCAAAATACAGCAAAAAGGCGACAGCGGCCGCGGAAGCGCCTCCGGTAATGCCGAGAATGTCGGGAGCCGCCAACGGGTTTCCGACGATCCCTTGCAAAATCGCTCCCGCTGAAGCGAGCGCCGCTCCGACCAGTATGGCGACGATGACCCGGGGGAGGCGAAACTGCCCGACGATCAGGGCGTCCTGCTCCGTTCCCATCCCGAAAAACACCTTCAGGACGTTTAGCGGGTGAATTTTCATTTCGCCGATGCCCAGGCTGACGATTGCGGCAACGAGGATTAGCAGGACGAACAGGACGAGGTACAGCATGGTCTGTTTATGCAGGAGCAGCGAAAAGGATTCTTTGTTATTGCGCAGCGGCAGATATTTCTTCAATTCTTTCCAAGCCCCTTTCGTGCCACGTAGATGAAGAATGGGATGCCGATGAGTGCGGTCATCGCACCGACAGGCACTTCAGCGGGCTTGGCGATAAAGCGGGCGGCGATGTCCGCGGCAAGCAAGATGGCAGCACCGAGCACACCGCTGTAAACGAATACCCATGTCATCTCCCGACCGACCAGGTAACGGGCAAGGTGAGGCGTGATCAGCCCGACAAAGCCGATCGGTCCGGCTACGGCGACAGAACTGCCGGTGAGCAGGACGATGGCGGCGCCAGCTGCAAGTTTCACCAGCAAGGTACGCTGCCCCAGCCCTTTTGCCACATCATCGCCCATCAGCAAGGTCTGAATCGGCCTGGCGAGGAGAAAGGCTGCGACCCAGGCCGCGATCATGTAAGGGAAGACAGCCTGTAAAAACTCCAGTTTCCTTCCCCCCACCGAGCCTGACAGCCAGAACAGCACCTCATCCAGCGCTTTTTCGTTGAGAACGAGCATGCCGTGGCGGGCCGATCCGGAGAGCGCGGTGATGGCGGCTCCGGCTAGGGTAAGTTTTACCGGGGTCAGTCCGTCTCTGCCGAGCGAGCCGAGCAGGTAGACGACCAGTCCGCTGACGGCTGCCCCCAGAAACGCGAGCCAGGTAAACGATGTGAGCGAACTGATGCCGAAAAATGTCACGGCAATCACCACGAACAGGGCGGCGCCGGCGTTGAGGCCGAACAGTTCGGCGTCGGCTACCGGATTTCGCGTTAACGCTTGCAGGACGGCCCCGGCAAGCCCCAGACTGGCGCCCACAGCCAGGGCGTTAAGCACCCTCGGCACGCGCACTTCCTTTATGACGACATGTTCATTCGATCCGTTGTACTGTGTGTAAGCATCGATAACCGTCTGCCAGCTCGTGTCGATAATGCCGAAGACGAGGCTGGCGTAGCTTAAGTATAAAAGCAGAAGAAGGGCGGCAGCTAATCCTGCAACTCTTAGCGGGTTGTTGTTCAGCAGACTATTCATCATGATTTCATCCTTAGAGATAATTCGGTCACTTTGTTCCTACTTACCAAGTTTAGATGCTAAGTCAATTGATTGTCAATGATTTTGAGATTCATTATCATTTAATTGTTGACATTCGTCTGAACCTGATTGTAGGATAATGAGTGTTACTGAATATCATTCTCATTCTCATTATGAAAGGGGACTGTGAGATCATGTTCTCACGTACATATCACCTAAAGGCATTTTTGGGCCTGGCCATGGCGCTTTTCCTATTCGTTGCCGGCTGCGGCGGCGGCCAGCAGGCCGGAGGCCAGCCGGCAGGGCAGGCAGCGGAAAAACCGGCTGGCAGCGGAAGCGAAAGCGAGCAGTCATATACGATCAAACACGCGATGGGCGAGACTACCATCAAAGGCACGCCTGAGCGCGTGGTCGTGTTGACGGCACAGGGAGTGGAAACATTGGTTGCCCTGGGTGTAAAGCCGGTGGGCGCAGTCGGTTCATGGACAGACCCGACCACTTTTTACGATGTGGTAAAACCTGAGCTGGAAGGCACCCAGCTCCTCGGGACCGAGTCCCAGCCCAATCTGGAAGCGATTGCCGCTTTGAAGCCTGACCTGATCCTGGGCATGAAATTCCGCCACGAAAAAGTGTACCAGCAGCTCTCCGCCATCGCTCCCACCGTATTCGTCGAGGAGCCGCGCGGCGACTGGAAAGAAAACTTCATGCTGTACGCCGAAGCGGTGAACAAAAAGGCAGAGGGAGAAAAGATCCTCTCTGATTGGGACAAACGAATAGCCGAATTCAAGGAAAAAGTAGGCGACAAGCTGGGTACGCAGGTCTCTCTTGTCCGCTTTATGCCGGGAAAAGTGCGGATCTACTACAAGGACACGTTTGCTGGCTCCATTTTGAAAGACCTGGGCGTAGCGCGTCCAAAGTCACAAGACCTGGACAAATTTGCTGATGACGTGACCAAGGAACGCATACCGGAGATGGACGGCGACATCATGTTCTACTTCTCCTACGAGACCGGGGACGGGGAAGCGACCAAACTGGAGCAGGAGTGGACCGGTGAATCGCTGTGGAAAAACCTCAACGTGGTAAAAAACAACAGGGCATTTAAAGTGGATGACGCAGTCTGGAACACGTCGGGCGGGGTCATCAGCGCGAACAAAATGGTAGACGAGTTGGAAAAATACCTCCTGGAAATGAAATAGACGAAAAAAGAGACGAAAACACCTCTCCCATCTTCGT
>NZ_HE978542.1:208153-216056 GCF_000311785.1 Brevibacillus massiliensis | reverse complement strand
ATCGGATGCAAAGAGGTGTTTTTGCTGTCTATTTACTGCCCGGACTGTTCATGCCCTTGGCGGTTTCGATGGGGGATTCGGTATATTTTTCGCGGTCTGCCCCGGTTTGTCGGCGCCTCTTCGCCGATCAGTTCGGCGAGGCCGTGTGCTGCCAGATCAGTGAGGATGCGGCGGGCATTTCGCCTGGTCATGCCCAGCAATTCGGCCACCTCTGGGGCGCTGAGCGAATTTTTCCCCAGGTGTTTTTGCACGGCCTGCAGCTTTTCATACGTGGTGATGGCCACTCCGGCTTTCTTCAGCAGCCCGCACATCTCCATGTCGTCGGTGCGGTACGTAAAGCTGATGCTGTCAGGCTGCTGCAGAGGACCTTCAATCCTGCCCTCGTCGTCGACCAGGATCGCACAGGACCCTGTCTTCTGGGAGTGTAGCAAGGCGAGCTGGGCATTGCGCTCGGCGGCCAATGCGGTCACCCCGTATCCTATTCCGATATTCGTCTGCAGATCGGTCAGGAAAGCGATTCGCTCCAGCAGCATCGAGGCGTGGGCATTGGGATTGCCTTCAAAGGCTCCGCGCGTGGAAAAGATCAGGTACTTGCCGTTCCCGAGGGAGATAAACGACCCGGAGACCTCCTCCACGTAGTCGAGGATCGTGTCCTGCAGGCGCAAATGAAGCCGGCTGACGTCATAAGCGCTTTTGTTTTCCCCGATCAAGGTTTCCAGTCCGTTGATCTCGATCAGCATCACGGCAATCTGCGACTTTTTAAAGTGGAGGGTCTCGCCTGCCGTACGGGCCAGATTCAGCATGCTGCGAATGGTCATCCGGTTGGGCGTTATCCGGTAGACGGGAATGCCTTCCGCTTTTAACGCTTCATAGACAGAGCTGATACAGGTGGCACAGGCGTCGACCTTCCCTTCGCGGAACAAGGCGGTGTGAAAAGCCGCCAGCTCCTGGCTGGGTTTGTAGCCCGGGTAGGACAGCAGGTGGATTTGCCCGAACGGCAAGCCGAGCTCGGTGCAGGTCTCCTGCAGATGGTTCGGCAAAAACGTATCAAAGCTTACGCGATCCAGCCTCAATCGGTCGCGGTAGACGAGCTCGAGCAGCACTTTGGTCAGGCTGGAACCGTTCAATTGCGGATACAGCATCTTCTGCTTGTGGAGAAGATCCCGGGCGATGGCATAAGGGGCCTGTCCGGAGAAAACCCAGATGTCGATCTGGCCGTCCGCTTGCTGAATGATGTTCGGCGTATCTTCGATCTTCTGATAGATCATGGGAATGATCGTCATATCTTCCTGAAACTCTTTGCCGATCTCCGTGATCAATTCAATGGAGTCTTTTGGACCCACTGCTCCGACTCTCGCAATCATAGCGCACCCTGTCCCTTTCTTCTTGCACCAAATCATCACGTATAAAAGAATTCGTTCAGTGACATAAAATTCCTTTCAATTATTTAGACTTGAACGTGACGCCACGTCACATCGGGCGCAAACGAGACCGCATCGACCGCCGCAAGCTGAGAAAAGCTGTCCTGCTCAGATGAGCAAGACAGCTTTTTTACGTCCAGCGCAGCCCTTTCGGGTAGTGGTTTTTCAGCTGCCCGCCTGATTGCTTGCCCCAGCCGAGAGAAAAACCGTCTACCGTCACCAGCGTCCAGCCAGCCTTGCCGTCGCAGGCCAGGCTCTCCCCTTTCAGGTAGCGCAGCACCTCGGTGGAATCACTGGGGAAATCTGCTGTGCGGGCTGCATCGGCAGCTCTGCAGGCCAGCGCCAGGGCGTGCGCCGGTTCAAAACGCTGTTTTTTCACGGTCCCCAAATGGAGGCCCGGCCGCAGCACTTTTAATCCGCTCAGGTCGACCGGCTCATCGGGGAGAGCGTAGAGCTGATCCCCAAAGAGGGTGAAGCCATACAGGCGGTTCGCATTTGCGCGCAGGCCAGGGAGGGTCTCTTCGGCAAAAGCCTGCCACAGTGTCAGCGCCTCTCGGCTGACCGCGGCTGCAGGCTGGGCTGCCTTTCCCTTCTTTTTCCGCTGGATGCGGCCTTCCTCCGGGTGGCCGGGTCCTGGGGCAGCATCTGCCTGTTTGTGCAGCTTTGCGATGAAATGCCCTTCTCCCGCCAGCAGATGGGGCCAGAGCCGCGCCGTGAGCTGCAGCTGCCGGTTGCCGCTCTTCGACCATTCCGGCCGCCCCGGGGCAAAATGTTCCCGGTGAGCGATCGGCTGCAGTTCAAACTCCGGATGGGCCGCCAGAAATTTTTCGATGGTCTGCTCGTTTTCGAGCGGGGCGAACGTGCAGGTGGAATAGACCAGAGTTCCTCCCGGTTTCAGCATCTGCGCGGCTGAATGAAGGATCTGGGTCTGCATGATGTGGCATTCGCTTACCTTTTCAGGCGACCAGTCTTCGCACGCCTCCGGAAGCTTGCGAAACATGCCTTCGCCCGAGCAGGGAGCGTCGACCAGGATGCGGTCAAAGTACTGTGGAAAGCGCTCGGCTAAACGCTCTGGCGTCTCGCTGACCACGAGTGCACCCGTTACCCCCATCCGTTCGATGTTTTCAGACAGGGCTTTGGCCCGGACCGGATGAATTTCGTTGGCGATCAAGAGGCCGTCGTCGGCAAGTGCCGCGGCGATCTGGGTGGATTTTCCTCCCGGTGCCGCGCACAAGTCAAGCACCCGCTCACCCGGCTGTACATCGAGAGCGGCAGCCACCGCCATCGCACTCGGCTCTTGTATGTAGTACAAACCCGCGGCGTGAAAGGGATGTTTGCCGGGGCGGACCGTATGCGGATAGGTAAACCCAAAGTCGCACCAGGGAATCGGCTGAAGCGGGAAAGGGCTGATCCGGCGGAAGAGCTGGGGGTCCACTTTCAGCGGATTTACCCTTAAGCCGTGCCAGGGGTGCTCTTGATAACTCTGGAAGAATAGGCCGGATTCGCCCTGCAGCAGCTCCTTCATACGTTGCTGAAACATAGGCGGTAATGGTATAAGATTCATGGAGACCTCCGTGTCGATTATTTTCCCGCGAGGAATGGAGCGAACAGGAGAACCGCAAAATATGGCGAATTGTAACTTGCAGTGAGGTGAACGTAGCTTTGAAAGAATCGCGTGTAGAGAAGCACCGCAGCCAACGGAAGGTAGACAGCGACGTGACGAGATTCTGGGTGTTGGGTTCCCTGTTCGTGCTGCTCGTGCTCGCCTTTGAATTCTATATTGAGATTCCTGAGCAGGCCCAGTGGCTGCAGGAGCTGGAGATGGCTCTGTTCAGCGCCAGCTTTACCCTGCTCGCCTTTTATCTGCTGGGGCTTACCTTCGTATTTTCCCGCCAGGAGCAAGCGGGCAAGATCAACTATCATGTCATTATCTATTCGTGGCTAGGTGCTATTTTATTTCACTTGTTTTTATTGATCAACAGCAATGTCAATACGCACATCTACAAAGCCGGCATCATTCTGTTTTTAGGTCCGCTGTTTTTGACTGTTTTCCATTTTATCACGTACTTGTCCGCTTTGCGCGAGGCGCGGCGGGAAGCCCGGCTGGCAACAGAGGCTTCTTACGAACGGACGGTCTACCAGCTGGTCCTCGAGGGGACCAAGACGTACAATGAGATCAAACGGCTGAAGGAGCTGTATCCAGAAGTGGAGCAAATGCTTCGGGCGAACGATTTTTACATCAAAATGGAGCGGTTTATCCTGGAGATGCAGCAGTACTTGCAGGCAAGCAGGTTCGGCCGAAAAGACGTGGAACTGTTGGAAGGGCACTACCTCTTTTTGGAAAATCTGTTGATCCAGGCCAAGCAGTACCCGGAAGTCAGGGAATCCCGCTCGTTTCGCCACCGGGAAGAATGGGAGGATCATTAATGCGAAAGAGACGCCCCAACAGGGCGTCTTATTTCTTTAGCAGGTCGTAGAGCAATCCGCCGTTATCCTTCATCTGAAAAAAAACGACACCGTAGTGTGATAGCACTGCTACGGCAATCGTCCAAGTAGCCAAGCTGAGCAGGATCCAGATCGTCATCTGCTTCTGCGTTGCGCCGAAGGCCATTCCCATCACCGCGGTCAAATGAGTGCCAACCAGAAGCGGACCCAGAATGGAGAAGCCGGGTAGTCCGTACTTGTTCCACAGATGTTTTGCCCGCTGCTGGCGCTTGGATGGAGCGGTCCCCCTTTTCTCCTGGCCCACCCCCCTTTCAAACGGTCAATAAACAGGATGGCAAGCAGGAGCGTCAGTACATTCCCCATAAAGGCAAGCACTGTAACCAGTGATGTCGACAAACCCGCGAAGATTCCCACGGGAATCATGACAATCGCTTCGACCATCGGTACAGCAGAGAGCACAAACACAAGAAAATACGGCCAAAATACAGTCATGGTTTTCCTCCAGAAGAAGTTTAGTATTGATTTAGCTTACGGATGGTCAGCCAGTACACGATGTACTGCCCGACGCCCAATACTCCGATCAGCGAGAGCGCCAGGTACGGAAAATCGGGAAACCAAATGCAGAACGCAGTGGAGATTGGCAGGGCAAACGTATAGTAAATGTACACATTGCGGCAGGCGTTGAAGGTGACCCACCTTTCGCCTTCATCCATTTCGCGCAGCTCGGGAGGCAGCAGACTGTTCAGAGACACTTTCTGCCGGGGATACTTCTTGTTGTGAAACAGAACAAGGATAACCCACAGCGGGAAGATGACGCCGAGCAGCAGTGCCGCGGAAACTATCAGCGAACTGTGCGATTTGGCATCTTCGGCGACGGTAAACACAAACCCGATCAACCCCAAAAACATGACCAACGGAATAAAAGGAGAGCGCACCAGACGGGGCAGCATAAACTATTCACCTTCCTCTTTCAGTGAAAATACTTCCTCTACCGGAACCCGAAATGCATGGGCAATCTTCAGCGCCAATGCAACGGAAGGAGCGTAATCCCCCTTTTCGATGAGGCCGATTGTCTGCCGGGTAACCTGAACGACATTGGCCAAGTCTTGCTGCGACCACTTCAACCTCGCGCGGTGTTCGCGAACTCTGTTTTCGAGCATGGCCTCACTCCCGGGAGAAGATTTGATGTTGATCTGATTGTAAAAGATCGTTTGCAAAATGTAAATGATCATTTGCAAAATGTAAAGGATCATTTGCAAAATGTAATAAATTCATGACATTACTACAGGTAAGTAGAAGCAGGCTGCGCTGTTTACCAAATCTTTTCCCTTTCTTAATAGACGCTCCATTTGCCTTTAACAAGCAGGTTTTACCATGGAATTGTTGCTAAGCATCACTGTCGGGCACACAGGTGCTGCTGAATAAAGACAGGGGGGATTGGGATGGCGCAAGTCGTCTTACAGCAAGTAGCGAAGACATTTCACCATCAACCGGTCGTGAAAGGGCTTGACCTGGTCGTCCCTGACGGGTCATTTACCGTGTTGGTGGGACCCTCGGGCTGCGGCAAGTCGACTACGCTACGCATGATTGCCGGTCTGGAGAGCGCATCACAGGGGGATATCTGGATCGGCGGCCAGCGGGTGAACGAGCTTCCCCCGGGAAAACGGGATGTGGCGATGGTGTTTCAAAACTATGCGCTGTATCCGACGATGACCGTGTTTGACAACATCGCCTTTGGTCTGCGCAACCGGGGAATCGCAAAAAAGGAATGCAAACGAATGGTTGAAGAAATTGCCGCCGTGGTAGGACTGAGCGGGTATCTGCAGCGGATGCCGTCGCAATTGTCAGGCGGTCAGCGCCAGCGGGTCGCATTGGGGCGGGCGATGGTGAAGCAGCCGCAGGTCTTTTTGATGGACGAACCGCTGTCCAATCTGGATGCCAAGCTGCGCAACCAGATGCGGGTAGAGCTGTCCAGTCTCCACCGTCAGCTTTCCAGCACGTTCATATATGTGACTCACGATCAGGTGGAAGCGATGACGATGGGCGATCAGATCGTCGTGATGAATGAGGGGAGGATCATGCAGGTCGCTTCGCCGCTTGATTTGTACCACGATCCGGCCAACCTGTTCGTGGCGCAGTTTATCGGCTCGCCGGCGATGAATATCTTGCCGGCGGCAGAAGCGGGAAAACTGCTCGGCTTCCGGCCGGAGAAGGCGGTGATGCTCCCGGCAGCCGTGCAGTCCCTAGTCCCGGAATCCGCTCTGGTCCTGCGCGGCACAGTCGTCTCCAGGGAAGTGCTCGGTTCCGATGTCCTCTACCACGTAAAGGTGCCAAGCGGCAGCGTGATTGTCAAAAAGGACCCGGAGTCGCTGCTGGAGACGGCGGCAGAGGTCCAGATTGCCGTGCCGGTCGAGTGCATCTATCTGTTTGATCAGGCGACAGGGGAGCGGATTCCCGCCCGTGCCGAGCAGATGCCGAGGCGCTTCCTGGCAGGGGGCATGAGCTGATGCGGCAGGAGATGACGCCGGCGGCACCGGCTTCCGGGATCGGGGCGAGGTGGACGCTGAAGCGAATGGCGGATCTGGCCCAAACTCTCCGGCCTTATGCCTACGTCGCACCGGCGATGATCTTCTTTGCCGCCTTCTTTTTCTTTCCCATCGCCTATATGATCTACCTCAGCTTTCAGGATTGGTCCCTGCTTTCGCTGGATGAGATGGAATGGGCGGGAACGGCCAATTACGAGGCGCTGTTTGCAGACGCGGATTTTTACCAGGTACTGAAGGGTACCCTGGTGTACACCGTAAGCACGGTTGCGATCGGCATCGGGGCGGCCCTGCTGCTGGCGCTGTGGCTCAACCGGAAGGCGAAAATCTACGGCCTCGTACAGGCGGCCGTGTTCAGTCCGCACATCATCTCGCTGGTCTCTGTCGCGATGCTCTGGATGTGGCTGATGGATCCGCAGTACGGGCTGTTGAATGCCATCCTGGAGTTCCTTGGACTGCCTGCCTACACCTGGCTGGCGGATACGAAAAGCGCCCTCGTTTCACTGATCCTCGTCAGCGTCTGGAAGGGAATCGGATACAATACGCTGGTGTTCATCGCCGGTCTGCAGAGCATTCCCAGGGAGATTTACGAGGCGGCTGCGCTGGATCGGTCGCCCGGCTGGAAAACCTTGTGGAAGATCACGATCCCGATGCTGTCGCCCACCCTGTTTTTCCTGCTGGTGATCAACACGATCTCTTCCTTTCAGGTCTTCGATACGATTTACATCATGACCCAAGGCGGACCGGTCAACAGCACAAATATGCTCGTCTTTTACATTTACGAACAGGGAATGGATTTTTACAACGGCGGAATCGCCTCTGCTGCGTCCGTCGTTCTGCTGGGCATCGTCGGTGCATTGACGCTGCTTCACTTCCGGTTCATGGAGAAGCGCGTTCACTATCGCTGAAAGGAGGGGAAGGTTTGAAACGGAGACAACTGGGATCAATCTCCTGGAAAACAGTCGAATGGGGACTGCTCATCGCCGTGTCGCTGATCTTCGTCTTTCCGTTCCTCTGGATGTTTCTGACCGCGTTCAAAACGATGCCGGAAGTCTACCGGTTTCCTCCCACTTTTTTGCCGGAGGCATGGCAGTTTGAAAACTTTCAGCTGGCCTGGAAGTCCGGACCGTTCCTGACGTACGTGGCGAACAGCGCGCTTGTGGCGGCAGGCATCCTCGCCCTGCAGCTTTTGACCGGCGTTCCGGCGGCTTACGCGTTTGCCCGCTACCGGTTTCCCGGCCGCAACCTGCTGTTCGCGCTGACGCTCATCGCCTTGATGATCCCGCCTCAGGTGATCTTTTTGCCGATTTATGTCGAGATGAGCAGCTGGGGATTGGTCGATACCCTCTGGGCGCTCATCCTGCCTTACGGCGCCAGCGCCTTCGGTATCTTTCTGCTGCGGCAGTCGTTTCTGCAGGTTCCCGACGAGGTGATCGAGGCGGCTCGTCTCGACAACGCTTCGGAGTGGAAGATCATGTGGCGGGTGATGGTGCC
>NZ_HE978542.1:140177-207768 GCF_000311785.1 Brevibacillus massiliensis | reverse complement strand
TCTGGCCAAGCCGGTGCTGGTCACCTTTGGCCTGTTCAGCTTCATCTATCACTGGAATGATTACTTCTGGCCGCTGATCATGACCAACAGTGACAAAGTCCGCACCCTGCCGATCGGGATTTCCATGCTGAAGGCGGCAGAAGGAGGCAAGCTCTGGAACGTTATCATGGCAGGCAATATGATTCTCGTCCTGCCGATTCTCTTGATCTTCTTTTTCGCCCAGCGGCAGATTATTCGCGCTTTTGTCTACCAGTCAAAATAATGCGGGGGTACCCCGTTTGCAAACGGAGGAGGAGTTGGATCGTGAAAAAGTGCGGCATCGGAATCTTGGCCTTCATGTTGTGCCTGCCCGGCCTGCTGGTCGGGTGCGGGAAACAGGAAGCCGGAGGCGAGCAAGGCTCGGGAAGCGCGGAGGCCGCCCGGCAGGAGGACAAACCGGTCGAGATCGACTTCTGGTATGCGCTTGGCGGCAAGAACGGCGAGATGGTCAACCGGCTCGTAGATGAGTTTAACAGTACCCATAAAAACATCGTCGTAAAGCCGTCTTACCAGGGAGATTACTACGAGAATCACGCCAAGGTGCTGGCTGCCGTGTCGGCCGGGAATCAGCCGGACGTGACCATGGTAGAGGTCGGTTCGATCGGCGCGTTTGCCGAAGCGAAAGTGCTGGAGGATCTGGGCCCGTACGCCGGTGAGGCGAAAGACAGGTACATCCCCGGACTGATGGGCAACTCTTACTGGAAGGATAAACTCTACGCCATTCCGTTTAACCGTTCCACGCCGCTGTTGTACGTAAACCGCGACATGCTGAAGGCGGCCGGACTCGACCCGAACGGTCCGAAGACCTGGGATGAACTGCGGCAGTACGCCGCGAAGCTGACCAAAAAGGCGGGCGGCAAGACCGTCACCTACGGATTCTCCACGCCGATCGACATCTGGTTCTACGAAGCCCTCGTCTTTCAAAGCGGCGGCGAGATTTTAAGCGAAGACGGCAAAAGCCTGATGATCGACAGCGAGGCGGGCAGAGCGCCGCTGGAGTTCTGGACCGGGATGCTGAAAGAAGGCGTCATGAAGGCGCCGCCAGGTGAAAAGTACAACGCCTGGGACGTGGCCAAACAAGACTTCATCAACGGGCAGGTGGCTATGATCTTCACCTCGACCGGAGATCTGAAGGGACTGCAGGACGCCGCAAAATTTGACGTGGGAGCGGCCTTTCTGCCGGCGAACAAAAGCTACGGTGCGCCTACGGGCGGAGCCAACCTGGTCATCCTCGCCAAATCCTCGGAGGCCGAGAAAAAGGCGGCATGGGAGTTTGTCTCCTGGATGACCGATACCAAACAGACCATCCCGTGGTCGCTGGAAACCGGCTACATGCCTGTGACGAAGGAAGCGGCCCTGTCTGACGAAATGAAAAAAGCCTACGAGCAAACGCCCAATTTCCAGGTCGCCGTAAAACAGCTGGAGTACGCCAAACCTCGTCCGATGGTGCCCGGCTACAAGGAACTGCAGGAGATCATCATGACGGAAATTCAGCGGGCCGTACTGGGGCAGGCGACGCCGGATGAGGCGATCGGCAAGGCGGCTGACAAAGCGCAAAAATTGTTGAAAAAATAACGGGGGGTTGTCCAGTGAATATCTGTATGGCACATCGCGGCTGGAGCGGCAAGGCGCCGGAAAACACCATGGCGGCGATCAAGCTTGCGCTTTCGGAACCGTCCGTTCGCGCGATCGAGGTGGATGTGCAGTTCTCCGCGGACGGAGTGCCGGTGCTGTTTCACGACTTTACGCTGGAGCGGACGACCGATGGCAGAGGTCTGCTGGCGGACCATACCTACCGGCAGCTGAGGGCTTTGGACGCCGGCGGCTGGATGGACGCCCGCTACAGCAAAGAACCCATTCCGACACTGGAAGAGGCGCTGACCGCGGTCAAGGGCAAATGCACGCTCAACATCGAGTTGAAAATGGCTGGCGAGTGGCGCTTCGAGCAGGTGAAGAAAGTGGTCCAACTGGTCGAACAGTTCGACATGGCGTCAGAGGTGTACATCACTTCTTTTCAGCACGAGGCCCTCAGGTTCGTGCACGAGCTTGCTCCGGGGATCAAAACCGGGCTGATCATCTACGGCAAACCCGTGCTGCTCTTTGATCAGCTGCAGGCTGCCGGCGCCTCTGTCATTTCCATGGCCTATCCGTACCTGACGCCCGACTTCGTCCAGCTTGCCATCGCCGAGGGGTATACGGTGATCGCCTGGACAGTCGACGACCCGCAGGTGATGCGGACGATCATGGGATGGCATCGCGACATTCAGATTTGTACCAATCACCCGGACCTGATGCCCGAGGTCAAGTATACGTAGCCAAGCGCAGGCGCGAAGGCAGCTGCAAAGAGGAGTGCTCCTGCAGCTGCCTTCGCATTGCCTTTGGCCGCTTCAGCCGGACGCCGCCGTTCCCGGCTTCCCCAGTCCGAACAGCGTCATGAAGCTGACGGCCTGTCGCAGTTCCGTCGAAAGCCGTCCGGCAATGTCTGGTGTCACCCCTTCCTTATAGACGTGTTCTTCAGCGAGGAGGCGAAAGCCGATCTCCTCCGCCAGCCGACAAGCCTCCCACGGCATCATCTGTTTTGAATCGTCGGCTTTCCGTACAGACGCGGATAGCTGTAGCCGCGCGGTCCGGCAGTCGGTCCGAGAATCCCGAGCAAAAGGACGCCACCCGGCCGCAGCAGGCGGTGAAATTCTTCCAGCGCGGCAAGCGGCTGCTCCGTCCACTCTACGACGTTAATCGACAGGATTCCCGCAAAAGCGCCGTCGGCAAACGGCAGCCGCGTCACATCACCGGTTTGAAAGGTAACGCCATTCACGCCTGCTGCCTGCCGGTTGGCCAGTTGGATCATGTCATCGGAGATGTCGACTCCCTGCACGCGGTAGCCTTGACGGGCCAGCTTCAAGCTGGCATATCCATCGCCGCAGCCGGCATCCAGAACCGGGCCGCTGTCCGGGGCGACCAGGCGGGCAAACAGCGGCAGCACCGTTTTGCGGCTGCCTGACTCCCACATCTCCCTGCTGCGCGAATGCCAGTTGGCTGCGTTGCGGTTCCACTCCTGTGTGACCTGGCTGTCCCAGTTTGATTTGCTCATGCCAAATTCCCTTCCTTCGCTGTAGCTCGTATTCCCAGTGTATACTTTTTTGCCGGAAACAGGATTCCCTGCTGACACTGCGAGTTCGTTCACTTGCGGTCCTGGTTGCGAATATGCTGGGTATCATCCAATCTTTGCTGCAACGTTTCAAAGCAGTTATGCGGTAATCCGTGTTCTTGCGGGGACGAGTACTTCCCAATTAATCTCAGGGTAAATCTATTTTGGAGGGAAGGGTAATGGCGACTGACTTTTTTCCGATCAAAGATTGGGATCACGTGGAGTTTTACGTGGGCAATGCCAAGCAGGCCATGCATTACTTGACCAAGGCGTTCGGCTTCAAGGCGACAGCCTATTCGGGCCTGGAGACGGGATCGCGCGAGATGGTGTCCTATGTACTGAAACAAAATCACCTGACCTTTGTCGTAAGCGGGGCACTCGTTCCGGAACACCCGATCGCCGAGTTTGTCAGGGAGCATGGCGAAGGGGTAAAAGATATTGCTCTAACTGTGGAGGACTGCGACAAGGCTTTTCGGGAAGCGGTTTCACGCGGGGCTGTGCCGGTGATGGAACCGACTGAATATTCCGATCAGCACGGGACGGTGAAAAAAGCGACGATTCGCACGTACGGCGACACGGTGCACTCGCTGATTGAACGAAAGCAGTACACAGGCCCCTTTTTCCCGGGATTTGTCTCATACGATTCCCCCGTCCAGGCTGACAGCACCGGCCTAATCGGGATCGACCACATCGTCGGCAATGTGGAAGTGATGGATGAGTGGGTGGGCTACTATGAAAAGGTGATGGGATTTACTGCCGTGCAAAATTTCAAGGATGACGACATCTCGACGGAGTACTCCGCCCTGATGTCCAAAGTGATGCAGGGCGGGGGCGGACGGATCAAGTTCCCCATCAACGAGCCGGCTGAAGGCAAGCGCAAATCGCAAATTCAGGAGTTCCTGGAATTTTACCGGGGTCAGGGTGTCCAGCATATCGCTTTGCTCACCACGGATATCGTCGGAACCGTTGCAAAACTGCGGGAGAACGGCGTCGACTTTCTGCACGTACCTGACACGTATTACGAAGACTTGATGGATCGCATTGGCAGCATTGACGAAGACCTGGAGGAGCTGCGCAAACTGCGGATTCTCGTAGACCGCGACGACGAGGGCTACCTGCTGCAGCTGTTCAGCAAGCCGATCGTCGACCGCCCCACGCTGTTCATCGAGATCATCCAGCGCAAGGGAGCGCGCGGCTTTGGCAACGGCAATTTCAAGGCGCTGTTTGAAGCGCTGGAGCGGGAACAGGAGCGCCGCGGCAACCTTTGACGCAGGCGAATGGCAAAGTCCGCTTTCCCGGTTAAGGGGAGGCGGGCTTTTTTGTCGTTTTTTTGGATAAAAAGCAGAGAAGATATTGAATGAATATTTTGTTTATAGTAATATTTCATGTATATCTATCAAATTTGAATAGTCAAATACATAGGAGGTCTGATCGATCTTTGCATCCAGTCATTTACATAAAAAAAAAGTCAAAAGGGGGAATTTTACATTGAACAAGAGAATCCTGACATTGCTCGCCCTGCTGCTGTCTCTGGCATTGGTCTTGGCTGCTTGCGGAGGCGGGGGTACGGGGAACTCCCAGCCAGCCGGCGAATCCGGCGGGCAGCAAGGGGAAAAGCAGCAGCCGGCCCAAACACCGCAAGCTTCCGGCACCAAACAAGAGTTGGTCCTCGGTACCGGGAGTACAGGCGGCACTTATTACCCGCTGGGCGGTGAAATGGCCAATGTATGGAACAAAAATATTGAAAGCGTTAACATTACCGCTACGGCGACAGGGGCTTCCGTTGAGAACCTGGTTAAAATAGGCACGGGAGAACTGGATCTGGGAATGGCCGTTCACAAGACAGCCCTGGAAGCTTACAACGGAGAAGGAGATTTTAAAGACCATAAAGTGACCAACTTCGGTTTTATCGGCCATATCTACCCTGAAGTGGTGCAAATTCTGGTCAGGGAAAACAGCGGGATCAACTCGATTGCCGATCTGAAGGGAAAACGTATCGCAATCGGCCCGGGAGGAAGCACCACAAACACGATTTCCAAGGTGATTCTCGAAGCTTACGGCATCAAGGAAGGGGATTACACCTCGTTTTCCGAAGGGTTCGGCGCAGCCAAGGACCGGTTGCAGGACGGAACCATTGACGCTTCGTTCGGCATCTTGGGCGCTCCGGCCTCTAGCATCGCCGAACTGCAAGCCGCAACGAAGGATGCGAAGCTTCTGCAGATCACTGGTTCGGAGCTCGCTGCCATTACGGAAAAAACGGGGTATACGGAATATGCCATTCCCGCAGGAACGTATGAATGGATAAAAGAGGATATCCATACGATTTCGGCTTTTGCCATCCTGGTCGGCAGCATGGACAAAATCAGCGACGATCTGGCTTATCAGCTGGCGAAAGTGATGATAGAAAAGGCAGACCAAAATACGCACGCGCAGGCTGTCAGCATGACAAAGGAAAATGCCTTAAACGGTTCGCAGGGACTGCCCATGCATCCGGGAGCCGAAAAATACTATAAGGAAATCGGTTTATTGCCATAAATCCCGATGAAATAGCAAGCATACCAGGCCACACACTCTGTGTCTGGCCTTTTTTCTGAAATTAGTACGAGGCGGTGAAATGCTTGGCCAAAAGTGCAAAACCGGAAAATCAACTATCTGTAGAAGAGATTTTGGAGAAGTACGACCGTGAGAGCACGTACCGCAAAAATCTGGGTTTATGGGCTTGGGTCGTAACATTTTTAGGGGTTTCCTTGACCGTCTTCCACCTGTACACGGCCTGGTTTGGCATTCTGCAGTCGCAGATTCAAGGAGCCGTTCACCTTGGAACGGCACTGGGCTTGATCTTTCTCTTGTACCCGATCAAAACGGGTCTGCACAGGAAACAGACAGGTGTGCCCTGGTATGACATTATTCTCGCTTTCCTGGCGATATTCGTTTGCTATTATAACGTGTTTGAATTTGAAGCTTTGCTGAAAAGAACCTCTTTCGGCTATACAGCGATGGATATCGTCGTCGCTTCGCTCGGCGTGCTGCTGGTGCTCGAGGCGACGCGGCGCTGCGTCGGATTGCCGATCGTCGTGGTCGCCATCGTCGCCATCGCTTACGCCCTGTGGGGAAATAACCTCCCGTTGTTCTCCCATCGCGGTTTCAACTGGTCTGTCCTGTCCTCTGACCTCTATTTTAAAACAGACGGCATTTTCGGGATTCCCATCCGTGTCTCATCCACCTTTATCTTCCTCTTTTTATTCTTCGGCGTGATGCTGACGAAAACCGGCATCGGAAGGTATTTTAACGATTTGGCTTTTGCGATGACGGGAAGGTTTACCGGCGGCCCCGCCAAAGCGGCGGTAGCGGCCAGCGCCCTGCAAGGAATGATTACGGGCAGTTCCGTAGCCAACACGGTTGGCTCCGGGTCCTTTACCATCCCGATGATGAAAAAAACAGGTTACAAGCCGGAATTCGCCGCGGCGACGGAAGCTTCCGCCTCTACTGGCGGCCAGATTATGCCCCCTGTCATGGGTGCCGCTGCTTTCATCATGGCAGAGTATACCGGCGTACCTTACAGTCAAATCATGATTTACGCCGCGATCCCCGCTGTGCTTTACTTTACCGGCGTCTTTTTGGGCGTTCATTTTGAATCCAAAAAACAAGGGATATTGGGCTTGCCCGCAAGCGAGCTGCCCAGGCTGAAGGAATTGCTGATCAAGCAAGGCTACCTTTTGCTGCCGCTGTTGATGATCATCTACACGCTGCTGAGCGGCAGGACTCCGATCAAGGCTGCCTTGATCGGGATTGCCGTTGCGTTTGTCGTCAGCTTTTTCTCCAGAGAAACCCGGTTTTCCGTAAGGAGCTTCATCGACGCATTAGAGCAGGGAGCGAGAGCGGCACTGCCCGTCATCGCCGCCTGCGCCTGCGCCGGAATCATTGTCGGGGTCGTCGTGCTGACGGGCCTTGGTTCCAAAATCGCCGGAGGAATCATTATGCTGGCAGGCAATGTGCTGATTCTCACCCTGTTTTACACGATGATCGCCTGCATCATTTTGGGAATGGGCCTCCCTACCACGGCAAACTACGTGGTTACGGCAACCGTGGCAGCCCCCGCCCTGATCGCCCTTGATGTCCCGGCCATGGCCGCTCACCTGTTTGTCTTTTACTTCGGGATTGTCGCCGATATCACCCCGCCGGTCTGTTTGGCGGCGTACGCAGGGGCGGGCATTGCCAGGGCCAATCCGTTCAAGACAGGGGTAATCGCCACGAAACTCGCCCTGGCGGCTTTTCTCATTCCGTACATGTTCGTGTACAATCCGGTGCTCATCCTGGTGGACAGTACGCCAGTAACCCTCTTCTTCGCGCTGCTGTCCGCATTGGTAGGGATGATCGGGATCAGCAGCTCTGCGATGGGGTATTTCATACGCCGCACGCAAGTCTGGGAGCGCATTGTCTTGTTTGTCGGCGGGGTGATGCTGATTGAGCCGCATATCATTTCCGACGTGATCGGGTATTGTCTGGTCGCTTTTGTCCTTTTCGTTCAATCGCGCCGGCCCCAGGATGCCAAGAAGCTTGTCCCTTCCGATACGAGTGTCACTCTATAAGCTATTCGCCTTTCATGCCCTGCCGGTTGGTCCATGTGACAGCCGGGGGGCTTTCTTTGCGGGTCCCATCTGGTCTCTTGACCCGGGCTGCTTCACATAGAGATAATAGTGGTAAAATCCTACAATTTACAATTCGCAAGATTCATCCGGAAAGAAGGAGTGCTCGTGTACCCCTTGTTTGACCCTTTGATGATTTCCATGGCTGAGCGTACAGCCGTGCTGGTGGTTGCCGCCTTTTTGCTGACCCGAGTAAAGGCGTTTCGCAGCACGCTTCACCGGCAGGCGAGCCTGAGAGAGAAAGCGCTGATGGTTGCGATCTTTTCCGGCATTTCGATTATGGGGACCTACATGGGAATCCCTTATCAGGATGCGATTGCCAATTCACGGGTGATAGGGGCAGTCGTCGCCGGGCTGTTGGCAGGACCCTGGGTTGGTCTGGGAACAGGTCTGATCGCAGGAGCTCACCGCTACAGTCTGGGCGGTTTTACCGATCTGGCCTGCGCCGTCTCGACGATCGTGGAAGGAATCTTGGCGGGGCTGGTCTTCCGTTGGCGCAAGCAACGGGAGATGTCGTGGAGCATTGGGCTTGGCGTGGGGTTTGTCGCCGAATGGATTCAAATGGGCATTATTCTGCTGCTGGCCCGGCCGTGGGACCAGGCGCTGGAACTGGTCAAGGCGATCAGCGTGCCGATGTCGGTTGTCAACTCGCTTGGCATCGCCGTCTTCATGATCATTATCGACCTGGTCAAAAACGAAGAAGATCGGATTGGAGCGCTGCAAGCCCAGCGGACGCTGCAGGTGGCGGACAAGACACTGTCGTTTTTGCGGGAAGGTCTGACCCCCGGCTCCGCGGATAAGCTGGCCAGGGAGATCATGCGCACCACCCGGGTGGCTGCGGTGGCGATTACCGATCAAGAGCGCATCCTCGCCCACGTGGGCAAAGGCAGCACACACCACGTTCCCGGGCAGGAGATCAGCACCAAAGCGACGCGGGAAGTGCTGTCGAACAAGGTGATGAAGCTGGCTTCAAGCAAGGAGGAGATCGGCTGCAACGAGCCGCATTGCCAACTGCGCAGCGCAATTCTCGTTCCGTTGATGTTGAAACACGAAGCGGTCGGGGTGTTGAAGCTGTATCAGGATCGAAACAGCAAGCTGTCAGCGGTCGACCTGGAGCTGGTTCGCGGCCTGGGAACCCTGATCTCCACGCAGTTGGAACTGGCGGCCCTGGAGCAGCAGGCCAGGCTGCTTGCCGACGCCGAGATCAAGGCGCTGCAGGCGCAAATCAATCCGCACTTTTTGTTTAACGCCTTGAATACCATCGTTTCTTTCATCCGCTTTCGTCCGGAGAAAGCACGGGAACTGCTGCTTCATCTCGGTGAATACTTCCGCCGCAACCTTCATCACAGCGGCGAATTCGTCACCTTGGAAGAGGAACTGGAACACGTCGAAGCCTATCTGGCCATCGAAAGGGCCCGCTTTGACGAGAAGCTCCAGGTGGAGTATGTCATCGAACCTGGTGCCGAGAAGTGTCTGATCCCTTCGCTGCTGCTGCAGCCGTTGGTAGAAAACGCGGTAAAGCACGGATTGCTGCCCAAGCGTGAGGGCGGACTGGTAACGATTCAGGCCCGCGTGAACGGAGCCGGCACGCTGGAGCTGACCGTGAAGGACAACGGGGTGGGCTTCAGCGGCGATCCTTTCTTTCCGCATCTGGCAAATGCGCAGGAAAAGCGCCGGATGTCCGGGATCGGGCTGGGAAATGTGCGGGCACGCATTCAGACGATTTACGGCTCCCCCTATGGAATCGCTATCAAGAGCGAAGCGGGCAGGGGGACGACCTGTACGATTACCCTGCCATCGGGAGTGAAGACTTATGCTAAAAGTGTTTCTCGTTGACGACGAAATGCCTGCGCGGGCCGAGCTGCGATACCTGTTGGAACAGTTTTCCGATGTCGAAGTGATCGGGGAAGCGGCCAACGGCGTGGAAGCATTGGAGCGCATTCCCGCAGCTTCTCCGGATGCCGTTTTTCTAGACATTCATCTGCACGACCGGGACGGATTGGACGTGGCGGAAGAGATCCTGGAGATTTGCGAGCACCCGCCGATCGTCATCTTTGCCAGCGCGTACGAGGTGCATGCCGTTCGGGCATTTGAGACGGAGGCAGTAGATTACATCGTCAAGCCGTTTAGCGAACAGCGACTGGAGAAAACCATCAATCGGCTTAGAAAACTGTTGAACAAACAGGAGTCTGCAGCCGTTGAACGGCGGATCGCTTCCCTGCTGCAAAATGTGCTGGGCGAACCTCTGCAGCAGCCCAAGCGAATTCCCGTCGAGCGAAACGGCAAGATTCTGCTGATTTCCCCGGACGAGATATACTTCGCGACAGTCGAAGGCAGATACGCGATGATCTACACGGAATCGGACAACTTTGCCACCTCGTTTACCCTGCAGGAACTGGAGTGCAAACTGCCGGGGCAGCAGTTTTACCGGACGCATCGGGCCTATTTGGTCAATTTGACGAAAACGGCCGAGCTGGTTCCCTGGTTTCACGGTTGTGTGCACCTGATCATGCAGGATCGCCGGAAGAGTGAGATTCCCGTAAGCCGCAGCTCCGTCAAGGAAGTAAAACGGCTGCTCGGTTTTTAAGTGTCTTTCTTTTTCACCTGCTCTTTTGTATGATGGAAGAGATTACCTTTTTAAAGGGGGAGCGGAATGAACCAGATCAAGTTCTCAAAGAGCAGGGCTGTGCTGCAGTGTGCGATTGCCGCATCGCTGGTGTTGGGAGCAGTACCTTCAGCGGGAGCCGCGGCTGCCGGTTTGCTGACGAGCAAGCTGTTGTCACAGGCAGATGCGAAAATCTCCCGGGAAGAAGCGATTGCCATCGCTGAAAAAGTGATGACGCCGCCGTCCGGCTTCGAAGGTCCGGAAGCTACGTTTCAACGATCCTGGCGAGGTGGCAATGAACATCCTACCTGGGAGGTAAGCTGGAGGTCGAGCGGGAGAGATTTTCGGAATGTTAGAGTCACAATCGATGCGATGACAGGTGAGCTGTTGGAGTTTAACCGGTGGGATGCATCGGACATGTCCGCCCCTTTTCCGCCTAAGGTGACGTATGAAGAAGCGGTCAAAATTGCCCAGGACCAGGTGGGCAAGCTGTTTGGCTCCAAGGCAGCGTTCGAGTACGCGGAAGATGGCGGCGAATGGGGCAAAGTGGTGCGGGGGCCGAGTGACAGCTATCACGTCTCTTTCCGGCGGCTGGTAAACGGGGTACCCGTCATGTCGCAGGGAGTGCAGGTCCAAATTAACGGGAACGGCGAGCTCGTCTACTTGAACAGTGACTCCGGACAAAACATACAGTACCAGGACCCCTCCGGTGTGATTCCGCAGGGGGATTTTCACCAAAAAGTAGACGAGCAGATGCGGATGAAGCTGGCGTATGTCACGATCAGACCGGATAACCCGGGTATCGCCTCCGCCCCTGGTGAAAAGCCAAAAGAAGAAATCCGCTTGGGATATATTCCGGCTATTTGGAATAGCATCTTTGATGCGAAAACGGGGACGGCGGTCGATTATCTGGGACGAACGGTGACGCTTCCAGAACCGTCCGACCAGCCTTTGGGAGAGAAGCAGGCCAGCACATCGCCTAAGCGAAATGCGCCGGTGACAGAAAAAGAAGTGCTGGACATCCTCAAGCGGGAGTATCGCATCCCCGAGGAAGTCGAGTTGTCGAACATCAGAAAATCAGAGGGCTGGTGGAATACGGACAAGCCGGTCTGGCAGGTTCAGATGGAGTACAGCACAGCCAACTCCAGCACCGGGTGGCCCGGCGCCGTGATCGAAGCGGAGACGGGCAAGGTGTTGGAGTTCAGAGTTTCGCCCTACCTGTACGAGAAATACCGCAGAGACGCGGAGGAAGGCAAGGAAGCTTCGAAGTTTCCGGTCAGCGAAGAAAAAGCGAAGGAGACTGCCCTTGCCTTTGTCAAGGAGCAAAATGCTGACAAGCTGGATCAGCTTTTCTGGTCATCCGAGCAGCTGGACAAGCGGAGATCTGACGAGCCTGTCTACAGCTTCCAGTTTGAACGCAGGGTAAACGGGGTGCCTGTGTCGGCTCAATATGTTCAGGTTGGTGTATCGGCCGAAGACGGAACGGTAGTCGAGTACGCGCTGCGTTGGAATGAGGAGGCAGCATTCCCCGAGGTAAAAGGGACAATCGATGCGCTCCAGGCGAAAGAAACGTACCTGAAAGGTGCCGAGTACCAACTGAGGTACATTCTCACAAGCGACCCTTACCTAAAACGGTCCGGCAGCCAGCCGACGGAGGCAAAGCTGGTCTACGAACTGCAGCTGCCCTGGACCGGACTGGCGTACATCGACGCCGAGACAGGCGAGATGAAGGATTGGTCGGGAGCGGACGCAAAGCCGAAGCAGACCGAGTCTGACAGCGAACCGTCCGACATAAAAGGGCACGATGCGGAAAACGAATTATCCTACATGGTAAAACTAAAGGCGATCCGACCGCAGGACGGCCTTGTTCACCCCGACCAGATTGTCAGCCGGGGCGAGTTTTTGAATATGTTTCTGACCGCAGCCGGCACGTATGGCGATCCCACTATGTACAGAGACAGCTTTGGCGATATCAAACCCAGTTTTGACGATGTCGACAAAGATAGTCCTTATTTTAGTGCAGTAGAACTGGCTGTCAGGGATAACCTGCTGGATCCGTCCGATAAGACCTTTGAACCGGATCGTCCCATCACTCGCGAAGAAGCGGCCAAGCTGCTCGTTACCGCGCTGGGGTACCAAAAGCTGGCGGAGCATGAGAAGCTTTACCAACTGCCGTTTGTCGACCGGGATGAGATCCGGTATAAAGGATTTGTGGCGATCGCAGGCGACATCGGTTTGATCGCCGGAGAGGGGCAGCAGTATAACCCGAAAGCGAAGCTGAACAGGGCCGAGACGGCCGTCATCTTGTACCGCTATTTGGAAAAGCGGGCAGAATACAAGGTCTCGACCCGGTTTTAAGGAAAAGCAGTCAGCGGACTCGCTCGGAAGAAGAGCGGGCCCGCTTTTTTGGCTTACTCCTTCGCGTTTTTCCAATAGTCGTAGGCGTGGACCACGTTTCCGCCGTACGAGGGCTGCTTGCTGAGCTGTTCGGTGACGATCGCAAGCTGGCGCTCCATCTCCGCCTTGCCGTATTCGTAAAACGAGACGAATTCGCCTTCATGGCTCTGCTTCATCTCCACGGCAACGATCAGTTCTTTGCCCAATTCATTGGCGTAGCCGATCTCTTCTTCAACGAGGTGGACGATGCCGCCGCGCCCCCCTGCGTAATTCCTGAAGGCCATGATCGTGACATGGTCCAGCTGCTTGATGATCCATTTGGAAAAGGACATGTCTGGATCGCCGGGAACACTGGTTCCGTCCAGCCAAAAGGCAAGATCGCAGCTCACCTCCAAATCACCCTCTTGCTTTGCTTCGGCGACGAAGGCCTCGATGTTGTCCATCCACTGGCGCAGGACGGAGTCGGTGTCTTCATACCAGTCGGGCAGAACGTATGGCTCAATGTCCAGATGGATGCCGCGAAACTGCTGGTTTTTCGCCACACTGTGGTTGTAAGCCTGGACGTAATGGACCAGCTTCAACATGCGGTCCCGGTTTTCTTCCAGCGCCCAGCCCGGATGGCCGCCCAGAGCGTGGACTTCGATCCCCGCCGCGGCCGCCTTGCCGACAAACTCCGAGTATGCCTCGTACGGCTGCTGCAGATCGAGCCGTACATAGAGCAGGTTGATTGCATGGCTTTTGGCAAAGGCAAGAATCTTCTCCGGTTCCGAAATAACCAGTTCGGCCTGCCAGATGTAGGTACCTCTTTTGAGTTTCTTTTTACCAGGAGCTAGTTTTTTCCAATTGACATAGTCGTGTACGGCATTGCCCGCGTAGGAAGGATGGCTGCTGCCCAGGCGCTCAGGCAAAAGGGCGAGTTGACGTTCCATTTCTTCTGCGCCTGCGTCAAAAAACGAAGTGTGCCTCTCCCCCGGGCTTTCCTTTGTATTGACGGCGATGATCACCGGCTTTCCCAGCTCGTCTGCTTCCCGGAGCTCATTTTCTACGAGCGCCGCGATGCCGTTGGGACCGTCAAGGGCATTCCGGTAGGCCAGTAAGGTAATGTGGTCCAATTTGCTTATCATCCATTTGCTGATAGTCGCATCTGGATCATCTGGGACAAAAGTATCATCGAGCCACACGGGAAGATCGGCGCTTACTTCCAACTGCGCATCCTTGCGGGCCGCTGCCGTGACGGCCTCGATGTTGCCCATCCACTGGGACAGGACAGAGGGCTTGTCCTCGTTCCACTCCGGCAGCAGATAGGGTTTGATATCCAGATGAACGCCTATTATCTGCTCATCGCTGCCTGCAGTCTTGTTGTAGTTTTTGACCCAGTCAAGCAGATGGAGAATGCGCTCCCGATGCGCCTGAAGTGCCCAGAGAGGATGGCCGCCCAGGGCGTGGATCTCGATGCCCGCCGCATTGGCCTCCCGGATGAAGGGCTGATAGTAGCTGTACGCTCTTTGCGGATCAATTCGCAGGTAGATCAGGTTCACCCCGTTTTCTTCGGCAAACGTCAGAATCTCCGCTTTCTTTGTTTCGATCAACTCCGTCTGCCAGATCCATGTGGCCTTCTTCGGGGTCTCCGGCGAGGAAAAGCCGACTAAAAATCCTGCCGTCAAGCAGAAAAACAACAAGTAGCAACGAAGATATTTCATACACTCCCCCTAAAGACAATGTAGTGCTGATAAACAAAACCAATCTTGTCCATATTATTACAGGGAAAATACTGTAACAAGTTCGGAAATGCCTACTTTTCATTCATGCAGGCATATTGCCGTTCGCGCCTGTTTTTTTGCTTTTTAGACATTTTGAATTTTCTTTCTAGTCCATTTGTCATATCGTTAGGGGTAAGTTTGTTTTACTCAAATAAGGAAGCAAAGGAGGAAAATGAATGAAGAGAGGCATTTGGTCGGTGCTGATCTGGGCAGCCGTCTCGATTCTGGGGGCGCTTGGATTCGGGGTGCTGGCACTCTCCCGCGGTGAGTCGGTTAACTCGTTCTGGTTGTTGACAGCGGCGATTTGCACTTATGCTGTTGCTTATCGCTTTTACAGCCGCTACATCTCCCGAAAAATCATGGGACTGGACAACAAGCGGGCCACTCCGGCAGAAGTGAACAACGACGGCAAGGACTTTGTTCCGACGAATAAATGGGTGCTGTTTGGACACCATTTTGCGGCAATCGCCGGCGCGGGGCCGCTCGTCGGGCCGACCTTGGCGGCTCAGATGGGCTACCTGCCGGGGACGCTGTGGATCATCGTCGGGGTCGTCCTGGGCGGGGCGGTGCAGGATTTCATCATCCTGTTTGGCTCGATGCGGCGAAACGGAAAAACCTTGGGGCAGATCGCGAAAGAGGAGATCGGCCCGGTGGGCGGGGTATTGGCGCTATTCGGGATACTTGCTATCATGATTATTTTAATCGCCGTTCTCGCGCTTGTTGTTGTAAACGCTCTCACAGGCTCGCCTTGGGGGACGTTCACCATCTTCATGACGCTGCCGATCGCGCTGTTAATGGGCATCTACATGCGCTACATCCGTCCGGGACGCGTTCTGGAAGCGTCGCTGATCGGGCTGGTGCTGCTCTTGCTCTCGCTTTACTGGGGGCAGGCCGTAGCCGCTTCACCAACCTGGGGGCCAGCCTTTACCTTTACCGGAACGCAATTGGCCTGGATGATCATCATCTACGGGTTTGTCGCTTCCGTGCTTCCCGTCTGGCTTTTGCTGGCGCCGCGGGACTACCTTAGTTCGTTTTTAAAGATCGGGACGATCGCCATCCTGGCGGTGGGCATCATCCTGACGCTGCCGCCGATGCACATGCCGGCGATTACGCGGTTTGTCGACGGATCCGGACCTGTCTTTACGGGAAAACTGTTCCCCTTCCTGTTTATTACCATCGCGTGCGGGGCGATATCCGGGTTCCACGCACTGGTTTCTTCCGGCACGACTCCGAAGATGATCGCCAAGGAATCCCACGCCCCGCTGATCGGATACGGCGGCATGCTGATGGAGTCGGCCGTGGCGATCATGGCGATGATCGCCGCTTGCGTGCTGACGCCCGGGATGTACTTTGCCATTAACGCGCCGGCCTCTGCCATCGGCGTAGACGCGGCTGCGGCGGCGAAGACGATCTCGGAGTGGGGCTTTGTGATCACACCTGACGCGATTACCGGGATGGCCAATGACGTCGGCGAAAAGACGATCCTGTCGCGGACCGGCGGAGCTCCTTCGCTGGCGATCGGGATGGCGACGATTTTTGCCAATATCTTTGGCGGAAAAGCGATGATGGCCTTCTGGTATCATTTCGCGATCCTGTTTGAAGCCGTTTTCATTTTGACGACGATTGACGCCGGGACGCGCGTTGGCCGTTTCATGGTGCAGGATTTGCTCGGCAACGTGTTCCCCAAGATGAAGCAGGTCGACTGGCTGCCGGGCAACCTGATCGGTTCCGCGATTATTACGGCCGGATGGGGATACTTCCTCTACCAGGGGGTAGTCGATCCGCTGGGCGGGATCAAGACGCTCTGGCCGATGTTCGGAATCGCCAATCAGATGCTGGCTGCCATCGCATTCGCCGTCGGTACGACAATTATCTTCAAGATGGGCAAAGCCCGCTACGCCTGGGTGACGCTGGTGCCGATGGCATGGCTGACCTCCGCTACGCTGGTGGCGGGATGGCAGAAGATCTTCTCGCAGGACATTACCATCGGCTTCTGGTCACACGCAGTGAAGTTCAAGGAAATCCTGGCCTCCGGCAATCTGCCCGCCGGGGTGAAGTCGATTGAAGACGCGCAGAAGATGATCTTCAACGACCAGGTCGACACGATCGTCTGCGCTGTGTTCATGGTGGTGACGATCGGCATTATCATCGACGCCCTGCGCGTCTGGATTAACGTCCTGCGCGGCCGGAAGTACCAACTGCACGAATCTCCTTACGTCCAATCCAAAGGGGATAACCTCTACGACTCGGGAGGGCATGTCATCGCATGAGACAGAGGATACGATCGATTCGTCTGTTCCTGCGCAAGGTTGAATCGACGATCAAGACCGTATTCGGAATGCCGGATTACGATCGCTATCTGAAGCACTGGATGGAGAACCACGCGAAGCCGGGAATCTTTCCGATGACGGAAAAGGAGTACTACCTGTACGCACTGCGCCATCGCTACGAAAAGGGCGGCGTCACCCGCTGCTGTTGATTGGAGGGAAGAGGGAGGCTCGTTCTGAGCCTCCTTTTCATTTTACAGGTGTGTAGAGCCTGCATAAGTATGGTACACTAAAGAAAAAAATGGGATGGGTGGCGATGACATTGCAACCGTTTCCGCTAGAGAGGGTAAAACAACTTGCGATCCAGTGTGCGCGGGCGGCGGGCGAGCTCAGTTTGGAACGCTTACAACAACCTTTTCAGATTGAGTATAAAACCTCGCCGTCCGACCTGGTGACGGCAGTGGATAGGGAAGTAGAACGCAAAGTAGTGCAGACGATCCTGGAACAATTCCCCGAACACGGGATTCTCGGCGAGGAGAGCACGTTTGAGGGCAGAGCGGAAGATTATGAGACGCTGTGGGTGATCGATCCGATCGACGGCACCACCAATTTCGTCCACCAGCAGATTAACTTCTCCGTCTCGATAGCCGTGTACCAGCAAGGAGTCGGACAAGTAGGGGTGGTGTACGATCCGTCCCGCGACGAGCTGTTTTACGCGGTAAAAGGCGGGGGCGCCTTTCTGGGCGATCGTCGGCTCCGCTTGGAGCGGCAAGTCAAGCTGGAGGAGGCGCTGCTTTGCACCAGTGTGTTTTGGAACAAGCGGGCCGAACAAATGGGGATCGACCAGATCGTCAAAAAGCTGGCCGGAAAAGTCCGCGGCATGCGCCTGTTGGGGAGTGCGGCGCTGGAGCTGGCGTACGTGGCGGCTGGACGGCTCGACGGCTACGTCAGCCTGTCGCTCAACCCCTGGGATTTTGGCGCAGGCAGGATTATTGTGGAGGAAGCAGGCGGCATCGTTAAGCAGATGACCGGAGAGCCGCTGCCGTTCGACAGAAAGAGCAGTGTCATGGCTTGCAATCCCACTTTTTACGAAGAACTTCGCCACTATTTGCGGGAGGGCGTCGAGATACCGCCTTCACCTGCGGAAGGGTAATCCGCGAAAGATAGCTTCTCCGAGCCGGACGGGCCGGCGGGAACGCTGTCTTTTTTTGTTTGCAGGAAACGCCCATTTTCCTTGGGATAAACCATCGTCCAAGCGGCAAACGGGTTGGCTCCATACAGTAATAGTGATAGCGGTATAGGATGATGGAGGGCGATAGGCTGCCGCCACTCTGCGCGAAAGGGGGAAGCGAAGTGGGTTTCTTCTTTGATGACAACCCTTTTTTAATCATTATCATTCTGATCGTCATATTCTTGCTCTTCTTCGAAAACTAGGTGGAAGAGCGAAAAAGTTCCGCCTTGAATGGCGGAACCCAGGGGTTGTTGAGTCGATCAACAACCTTTTTTCTGCTTATGCTAAAGTACATACCGGACGATTTCACTTACTTCCTTGCGCGGCAGTTTTTTCGGCTGCTCCTGCGGGTAACCGAGAGCGATGACCATGTTGATTTGTTTTTCCGGTTCGATCTGCAGAAGTTCGCGCAGCCTGTCCGCGGCCAAAAGCACAGGTCCCGTCATCGGGCAGGTTCCCAATCCCTTGGCATGTGCCGCCAGCATCAGATTCTGGGCGGCCAGACAACTGCTTTTGATCCCTTCTTCCTCCCAGACGGATTCCGCTACCAGCTGGATCGGTTCAAATATCTTTTCCCGAAACTTGGACTGATAAGGAGTAGCCAGGCAGACGATCAACACGGGCGCATCGGAAAATGCCGTAGCGTATGGGCCGAAGGAACGGGTAAGCAGCCGCGCTTCTTTGCCGAATCCCCGGCTCTCTGCCTCGGCTGCTTTTTCGTGCAGCGCATCCCAGGTCAGCTGTTCAATTTTTTTGATCGTCTCTTTGTTTTTGATTACAATAAACTCCCATGTTTGGGAATTGGTGTCGCTCGGTGCGTATCGTGCACAATCGAAAATCTCGTTAATTTCCTCAATCGGGACGTCTTGCTCGGTAAATTTGCGAATGCTTCGCCGTCCGTGTACGATCTCTTTGAAAGCTTGATAGTCCATATCAAATAAAGCTCCTTTTTCTCAATCTGATCCGGTGATTCGAATTTGCAAACATATTTATGTTATCGCCAAATACGGAACAAGTCCAGTTTTTTCAGGAAAAGAACCTGCTGCCGGACTTTCCGCTTTCTGTTCCTTTTGTACTGCCGCCTGTTCGCCTGCAAGGGGCCCCGCTGCCGGTATTTTGCGTGCCGCATCCGGCCAAAAGCCAGAACCGGCACGGAAGCGACGGCAGTGACGGCAAAAAGTTTTCGCATGGTGGAATGCCTAAGTAACCCGATGTGAACTGTACAAGTGTTTGATCCTATTGTCAGCGGAGCAGATGTCAAGTTTCCCTTCTCAATAGGGTGTCTATCTGATAAACTGGCAAAGCGGGAAGCAATCAAGCCGAGAGTTCGGAACCCCCGCCTCTCGCAAAACAAAACTAGGGGAAAGGAAGATTGCAAGATGGCGCAAGTAGAGCACAATCACAGCAAGTATAACAACATCCGTTTTGATACCCAGGATGAATCGGCTATTATGGTAGACATACTGGAGACGATCCCTTACGAATACGTGGGAAAACGTACGGAAGTGATGCTGCCGACAAACGAGTTTACCTCGGTCTGCCCGTGGTCGGGTCTGCCCGATTTTGCCGAACTGAAAATTTACCTCGTACCGAACGAAAAACTGATTGAAATGAAGTCGTTAAAATACTACCTCACTTCTTACCGGAA
Organism: Brevibacillus massiliensis; assembly: GCF_000311785.1. Taxonomy (GTDB): domain Bacteria; phylum Bacillota; class Bacilli; order Brevibacillales; family Brevibacillaceae; genus Brevibacillus_C; species Brevibacillus_C massiliensis. The sequence goes on along the minus strand of NZ_HE978542.1, from coordinate 188,027 downwards.
TGTGGGAATCTACCAGGAACACGCGACCAACCGCATCTTAAACGATCTGGTGGCCTGCTGCGACCCGCTGTACATGCGGATCGAGGCCAACTGGAACGCCCGCGGCGGATTGGGCACAGAAGTGGTCGTAGAGTATACGAAAGAGTAATCAAGGAGCGAACGACATTGAACGATTGGCGCATGTACACCGATGCGGCAGGGGAAGAGCGGACCCATGTCGCCTGGCATGAGGTGCTGCGGGAAATAGCAGCCCTGAACGGAACGACCCATACACTGGTGCACGCCGCCTACGGAGATCACGTCGATCTTGTGGTAGCCGGAGGGGACGACGGCTTCGTATTGGTGCAGTGGAAGGAGTACGAGCCGTCTTTGCGGCATTTTGTGCTGCAGACGCTGACCCCTTCTGCAGCCGGAGGCACGCTGACCGTGGAAGGCGAGCAGACGCTGCTCCCCGACGTTTGGCGTGTCCCGCTGGAACAAGCCGTTCCCGTCTGCGGAGATATCCTGCGGACGTGTGACAGAGGGGAGCCGGAAGGTCTCGTCTGGTTTGAAATCGAACAACAGCCGATGTCGTAGACGAAGCGACAAACTCCTATTGATACTGTAAGAGGCGAGAGGTTGGTACATCGAAGTGGAACCGGTTCCGCTCGTCACCATCGGGTTTTTGACATGTGTCCAACTGCAGCCGGATCTCGCCAGAATCGTCCTGGTGCAGTCGGCGATGCCGTCGCTTACCTTGGCTTCCATCCTGTTTGCGCGCTATGCCTCGGATGAGGAGTTTGGTGCGATCACGACTGTCTTTTCCACTCTGTTTGCGATGCTGACGATCCCGGCGGTGGTCATGATGGGGTCGTATATTCTACAGCAGCATCCGTAGCGTGCCCGCATGTCGGGCCCGGCAGCTGCCGGTTGAAAAAGCTGTTTTCCCTACGTGGGGGCAGCTTTTTTTCTTTTTTTCGGAAAAATCAAAATCGGGGTATTGAAAACTCGAAATGTTCTGTTATATAATAACATTCAACTGATACAGTTGTTTTAAAACAGATCATCAACCCATGTATTTTGGAAAAGAATCTGACTGGAGGGAAACGAAGATGAATTGCTATCGGTGTGAAGGAAACGGGGAAAACAGCTGTCCGGAGTGTCTGGGAGCGGGCAGCGACGAATTCGGCCAGGCGTGCCGCAGCTGCTCAGGCCGGGGAGAAGTCTGCTGCAGCACTTGCGGAGGGCGAGGCGCAGTCGATTAACCAGGGAGGCTTCATTTTTTTTGCACCTGCTGTACTACAATAGATAAAAATACTTTCTATTGTTTTATATCAGGATACCCTGACGAAGGTTTGTTCTCCGGGTTTCTTACCCTTCCGGGGGTATGAACATATCTCATCATTTAAAATGGAGAGGACTGGTACTGGATGAAAAACAGGGCAGAGGAACAAGTGTTGGAGCAAAGCTGGCAAGAGGAGCGCTGGCGGGGAGTGGAGCGGCCGTATTCGGCAGCAGACGTGCTGCGGCTGCGCGGTTCCGTGAAAATCGAGCATACGCTCGCGGATATGGGGGCCCGGCGGCTGTGGGATTTGCTCCATGAGGAACCGTATGTAGGCGCACTGGGCGCCTTGACTGGCAACCAGGCGGTGCAGCAGGTGAAAGCGGGTCTCAAGGCGATCTATCTGAGCGGCTGGCAGGTAGCGGCGGACGCCAACCTGTCCGGTCAGATGTACCCCGACCAAAGCTTGTACCCGGTCAATAGCGTGCCAAATGTCGTGAAGCGGATCAATCAAGCACTGCAGCGCGCCGATCAGATCCAGCACGCGGAGGGAGAGGGGGAGATCAACTGGTTTGCCCCGATCGTCGCCGATGCCGAAGCCGGGTTTGGCGGACCGCTCAACGTGTTCGAGCTGATGAAGGCGATGATCGAAGCCGGGGCTGCCGGCGTTCACTTTGAAGACCAGTTGGCTTCGGAGAAAAAATGCGGCCACATGGGCGGGAAGGTGCTCATCCCCACACAGTCGGCAGTGCGCAATCTGGTCGCGGCACGGCTGGCTGCTGACGTGATGGGCGTTCCGACCGTGCTGATTGCCCGTACAGACGCCAATGGCGCGCATCTGATCACCAGCGACATCGACGAGCGGGATCGCGAATTCCTGACGGGCGAGCGGACAGTAGAAGGCTTTTACCGGATGCGCGGCGGCCTTGACGCGGCTATCGCCAGGGGGCTTGCCTACGCGCCGTATGCCGATCTCATCTGGTGTGAAACCGCTGAGCCCAACCTCGAGGAAGCCCGTCGCTTTGCCGAAGCCATCCATCAAAAGCATCCAGGGAAGCTGCTCGCATACAACTGCTCGCCTTCCTTTAACTGGAAGAAAAAGTTGGATGAACAGACGATCGCCAACTTCCAGCGGGAGCTGGGGAAGATGGGCTACAAATTCCAGTTCGTCACCCTGGCAGGGTTCCACGCGCTGAATCACAGCATGTTTACGCTGGCGCACGGCTACAAGGACCGCGGGATGGCCGCCTACTCCGAACTGCAGCAGGCGGAATTCGCCAGCGAAGCCTACGGCTATACAGCCACCCGCCATCAACGCGAAGTGGGAACAGGCTACTTTGACGAAGTGGCACAGGTGATATCCGGAGGCACTTCCTCGACGACCGCGCTCACGGGTTCCACAGAAGAAGAGCAATTTTCCGTTCTGCAGGAAAAATAAATGCGGCATTCTTCGTTTGGATTATTTACAAAATAAATATCATTCTGCTAAAATAGGCATACGTAATATGTATAGTGTTATACTGGGATTCGGGAGTTTTGCGGCTCACTCGCGAAACAGACCGGATTGCCGCTTCGTATGATACTTTGGCAGGGAGAGGTTACCCGTTTTGTACGATCAGGACACGATTTACATTATCGGCGACGCACAGTCTCCGAGCAACAATCCGATTACACAGCAGTTTGCCGCCTTCTTTGTCGCTTTGGTCGTCGACCCAACCAATGACAAGATCGTCGACGCCGGCTGTTCCGCGACAATCCAGCTTACTTCCGATTTCGTCAAGTCGATCTTTGTCGGGCGCTCCATTTTGGCGACGGAAGAATTGGAAACACTGATACGCATGCGCTACTTCGGCTCGTCTCAGAAGGCGCTGATCGTCGCCTTAAAGGACGCACAAAAAAAATATAAGCTTGCTCTGAAGACGAGAAAGGAGTTTCTCGCTTCGACTGCAAAATAGCTGCTTTATTTATTCGTATGGAAGACATACACGTAAATAAAACCCAGCAAATGATATCATTGCAACTTGGTGTCATTTTCTGGGTTATTTTTTTATCATTTTGTTCTGGCAATTGCAAAGAGTTGCGCAGAAAAATATGCGCCAAGCCGCAATCATAAAGGGGTGAGTCATGTGTTGTCGTTTATTCTGCGCCGTTTTGTTGCAATGATCGTTACTCTTTGGCTCATTATTACCGTTACGTTCTTTCTGATGCACTACGTCCCGGGTTCGCCGTTTGACCGCGATGGACAGGGTATGAATGAAACCGTCCAGAAGAATCTGATGGCCCACTACAATCTGGATAAGCCGCTGCTCGTGCAGTATGGCAATTACTTGAAATCTCTGGCTGAATTTGACCTGGGGCCGTCGATCAAGCGGCCGCAAGACACGGTCAACAGCATATTGGCGCGCGGCTTTCCCGTCTCTTTCCAGCTGGGCATCGTCTCCCTGATCTTCGCGATTGTCGGCGGCATCGCCCTTGGCGTCGTGGCGGCGCTGCGCCACAACAGGCTGATTGATTACGCGGCGACCGTGTTTGCCGTGATCGGCATCGCCGTGCCCAATTTTGTCGTTGCGACGCTGTTGATCAAGTACTTTGCGGTGAAGTGGGGACTTTTGCCTACGGCGACGTGGGGCACGTGGAAACACGTGATTCTGCCTGCAGCGGCACTGGGTGCCGGACCGCTGGCGATCATCACCCGGATGACCCGTTCCAACATGCTGGAGGTGCTGAATCAGGACTACATCGAAACAGCGCGGGCAAAGGGGCTGTCTCCCGCGGCCATCGTCATCAAGCACGCGCTTCGGAACGCGATACTGCCCGTGGTCACGCTCTTGGGGGCGATGGTGGCCAACGTGCTCACCGGCAGCTTCGTCATCGAAAAAATCTTCGCCATCCCCGGCATGGGCAAGTACTTCGTGGACAGCATCAACAACCGCGACTACGCCGTAATTATGGGAACCACCGTCTTTTACAGCGCACTTTTAATTTTTATGATGTTCCTGGTCGATATCGTCTACGGAATCATCGATCCGCGAATCAAGTTCCACGCCAAGGAGGGATAGCCGCATGAGCAGTGTGCCGAACGAACTGTTTATCCCGATGAAAAAAGAAAATCTAAACAGCGAAGAGATCGTCAGGCCAAGGCTCTCCTTTTGGCAGGAAGCCTGGATACGGCTGCGCAAAAACAAGCTGGCGATGGCGGGACTGTTCATCATTCTCCTGATGATGATCATGGCGATCCTCGGCTCCGTCATCTCGCCCTACAGCTATTCTGATCAGTCGCTCATCAACGGCAATCAGCCACCCTCGGGGGAGCATTGGTTCGGAACCGACGAACTGGGCCGGGACGTGTTTTCGCGGATCTGGTTTGGCGCCCGCATCTCGCTCTTTATCGGCGTGACAGCGGCGTTGATCGACTTCGGGATCGGCGTCGTCTACGGCGGTTTCTCCGGCTACCTCGGCGGCCGGGCTGACAATATCATGATGCGGATTGTCGACATCCTCTACGGGGTTCCGTACTTGCTGGTCGTCATCCTGTTGATGGTGGTGATGGGCCCGGGGCTCTTGACGATCATCGTGGCGCTCAGCGCGACAGGCTGGCTCGGCATGGCGCGAATCGTGCGCGGTCAGGTGCTGCAGTTGAAGAACTCCGAGTACGTCCTGGCGGCGCGGATCATGGGAGCGAAGGCGGGGTACATTATCAGGCGCCATCTGCTGCCCAACACGCTCAGCATCATCATCGTGCAGATTACGTTTACCGTACCTACGGCTATTTTTGCCGAGGCCTTCTTGAGCTTTCTGGGTCTCGGCGTTCAGGCGCCGCTGGCCAGTTGGGGAGTCATGGCCAACGACGGGCTGCCGACGATCCTCTCCGGACACTGGTGGCGGCTGTTTTTCCCGGCTTTCTTTATCTCGATCACGATGCTTGCCTTCAACGTGCTAGGTGACGGACTCCAAGACGCATTTGATCCGAAGCAAAGGAGGTAGAGAAGAATGGGGAAACTGCTGGAGGTAGAAGATCTGCACGTGACCTTCCAGACTCACGGCGGCGAAGTGAAGGCGGTACGGGGGGTGAGCCTCGCCTTGAGCGAGGGGGAGACGCTGGCGATCGTCGGCGAGTCTGGCTGCGGCAAGAGCGTGACGGCGAAGAGCATCATGCGGCTCGTCCCCGAACACATCGGCAAGATCAAATCGGGAAGCATCCGGTTGAAGGGACGGGAGCTGACCACTCTCACCGAACAGGAGATGCGCAAGATCAGGGGAAAAGAGATTTCGATGATCTTTCAGGACGCCATGACCGCACTCAATCCGACGATCACGATCGGCGAGCAGATCATGGAAGGCATCATCCGACATCAGGGAATATCCCGCAGAGAGGCGCGGGAGCAGGCGATCGAGATCCTCACCCTCGTGGGGATCGCCAATCCGGAGAGCCGGTTGAAGCAGTACCTGCACCAATTCAGCGGCGGGATGAGGCAGCGCATCATGATTGCGATTGCCCTGGTCTGCAAGCCGGCAATTCTGATTGCCGACGAGCCGACGACTGCGCTGGATGTGACGATACAGGCGCAAATCGTCGACCTGTTCAAACAGATTCAAAAAAAGACGGGCGTGTCGATCATCATCATCACGCACGATCTCGGCGTCGTCGCCAAAATCGCCGACCGGGTAAGCGTGATGTACGCCGGCAAAGTGGTGGAATCCGCACCGGTTCGCGAGATTTTCTACAATCCGCAGCATCCTTACACGAAGGGGCTGCTCGCCTCGATGCCCAGGCTGGACAGCGACCGCAACATGCCGCTTACGCCGATCCCGGGGACGCCGCCCGACCTGTTTTCACCGCCTGCGGGGTGTGCTTTCGTCGCCCGCTGCGACTGGGCGCTGGAGGTTTGCCGCCATCATCAGCCTGCGGCAAGTGCGTTTGACGATCAGCACACGGTGGCCTGCTGGCTGCAAGATCCGCGAGCCAAGACAGTCAAGTACACGCTCAGGGCGGCCACCGGATTATAGGGCTGAGATGTTCGTGAAAGAGGGTGGTGAGGGAAAGGGAAGTCTGAGTATTTACTACCATCATTCAAGGGGGAATATTCATGAAAAAGATGGCGTCTGTCTTGTTTAGCAGTGCTTTGGCTGTTTCCATGATGCTGGCGGGCTGTACGTCCTCCAGCCAACCGCAGCCGCAAGACCAGGGAACGGGGCAGCCGGCGGCGGAACAGCCGAAGGAAGAGCAGAAGGGCCCCAAGATTTTTGTCTATAACAACGGGGATGAACCTACTTCGCTTGATCCGCCGATCGGTTTTGACGACTACTCCTACAACATTCTGACCAACTCGATGGAAGGCCTGACCCGCCTCGGGCAGGATCACAATCCCATCCCGGGCATGGCCAAGGATTGGACCATTTCCGATGACCAGAAGACTTACACGTTCAACATTCGCGACGATGCCAAGTGGTCCAACGGCGATCCGGTAACGGCCCATGATTTTGAGTACGCCTGGAAGCGCCTGGTCGACCCGGCCGTCTCCTCGCCCGCCGCTTCATTGGCGTACGTCATCGAAGGCGCCGAAGAGTTCAACTCCGGAAAGGGCAAAATCGAAGACGTCAAGGTGACGGCCAAAGACGACAAAACACTCGTTGTACAGCTGAAACAGCCCGCCTCCTGGCTGATCCAGATGGCAGCCAATCCGGCGTTTTTCCCGGTGCACAAAGCCACTGTGGAGAGCAACCCCAATTGGGCGGGAGAAGCCGCTACGATCCTGTCCAACGGTCCGTTTAAAATCACTTCCTGGGCCCACGACAGCGAGCTGAAAATGGAGAAAAACGAGAACTACTGGGATGCCGCCAACGTGAAGCTGGACGGTATCGTCTGGAAAATGGTGAAAGACGCCAACACGGAGTACCAGATGTACCAAAACGGCGAATTGAGCGCGACATCCGAAGTTCCCGCCGACGTGAGCGAACAGTTGTTTGCCGAAGGGAAGATAAAGGTGGAAGACCGCGGCGGCATTTACTACTACCGCTACAACGTCAACATGAAGCCGTTTACCAACGCCAACATCCGCAAGGCATTCAACATGGCGATTGACCGGCAAAAGCTGGTCGATTACGTGACGAAGACACATGAAAAGCCGGCTTACGGGTTTGTCTCATACGGTTATGCCGACCCAGCCGGCGGCGACTTCCGCACCGTTGGCGGCGATCTGATCAAGTTTGACCCGGCGGAAGCGAAAAAACTGCTGGAAAAAGGCATGAGTGAAGAAGGCTGGACCACTTTGCCCGAGGTGACGATCACCTACAACGACGGCACCAGCCACCAACGGGTGGCACAGGCGCTGCAGGAAATGATCAAGGAAAACCTGGGCGTTGAAGTAAAGCTGCACAACATGGAATGGAAAGTGCTGCAGGCTGATCAGAAGGCAGGCAAATTGATGATGTCCCGCTCCTCGTTCCTGCCTGACTTCGGCGATCCGATCAACGCGCTCGACGGCTACCAGACCGGCAACGGGATGAACCGCACTGGCTGGAGCAACGCACAGTACGACAAGCTGATCAAAGATGCTTACAACGAACCGGATGTCGCAAAGCGCTTCCAGATGATGCACGAGGCGGAAAAGATCCTGCTGGATGAATCGCCGTTCATGCCGCTGTACTTCTATACGAAAGCGTACCTGCAGCAGGACAATGTGACAGGCGTGGTCAGACATCCGCTCGGCTACATGGATCTGAAGTGGGCCGACATGAATTGACGTTTGGGGGTATTTGCCCGTGGAAAGAAAAAAGCTGGTAGAGGTAAAACGGCTGCACAAACACTTTACGATCGGCAAAGGGCTTCTTTTGCGGGCAGCGAATGACATCTCCTTTGACATTTACCAGGGGGAGACATTCGGGCTTGTCGGGGAATCGGGCTGCGGCAAATCTACGACGGGACGCACGATTATCGGCCTTTATCAGCCAACCTCGGGCGAAGTGCTCTACGACGGCCACAATGTGCATACGGACAAATCAAGGGAAGGCAAGTCCTTGATGCGAAGGATGCAGATGATCTTCCAGGACCCGTATGCCTCGTTAAACCCGCGGATGACCGTGGCCGACATCATCGCCGAAGGGCTGTATCTGAACGACATGTACAAGGGCAGGCAGCGGCTGCAGCGGGTCTACGACATGCTGGAGCTGGTCGGATTGCGCAAGGAGCACGCCAACCGCTTTCCCCACGAATTTAGCGGCGGCCAGCGGCAGCGGATCGGGATCGCCCGCGCTCTGGCCGTCGAGCCCGAATTTATCATCGCCGACGAACCGATCTCGGCGCTCGACGTATCGGTTCAGGCACAGGTCGTAAATCTGATGAAACAACTTCAGCGGGAACAGAACCTGACCTACTTGTTCATTGCCCACGACTTGGCCATGGTGAAACACATCAGCGACCGGATCGGCGTGATGTATCTGGGCAATCTGGTAGAGCTGACCACCAGTGAGCGGCTCTATCAAGACCCCAAGCACCCGTATACCCAGGCGCTGCTGTCGGCCATTCCGGTTCCCGACCCTGATCTTGAACGGGAGCGTGAGCGGATCATCATCCAGGGCGATGTGCCAAGCCCGGTCATTCCGCCAAGCGGCTGTGTATTTCGGACGCGGTGTCCGGTCGCCAAACCGGTCTGCTCCGAACGGAAACCGGACTGGCTGGAGGTGGCGCCGCAGCATTTTGCCGCCTGCCATCTCTATCAATAAGCCGGATGGATGAAACATTTTTCGCAGGGGAAGAGTCTATAGGGATAACAGACGAAACCTGCGAAAGGGGCAGACGAAATGAAGAGACGATCGTTCATGGCGCTCATCCTCGGGCTTGGCTTGATGACAGCTTCTGCCGCTGCCGTACAGGCAGCCAATGTGACCATCCGGGTAGACAACCAGCCGTTCGCAGTGAAACATGAGCTTGCCATGCTGCAAGATCGGACCATGATCGCCGCCGATGATCTGGCTGTTTTGGTGAATGGCAGTACTGCCACAGAGCAGGGGATTCTTCGCCTGACAGCGGGAGGCGGACAGACGATCCAGTTTAAACCGGACGAGGGCCAGGTGCGAACCGGCTCCGACTGGACCCCGATTGACCAGGGGGCCGTGACCAAGGACGGGCTGGTGTACCTGCCGCTGCGCTGGACGCTGGAGCGGCTCGCCTATCAGGTAAAATGGGACGCCGCGAATGCTGCGATATCCATCGCCGCACCAGCACAGTCGAAGGGTTTTTTCACCGTTTCCCCCGAATCCCTCACGGATGAAGAACGGGCTTTCGTGGAACAGGTGAAACGGGAGAAGGGCGTTCATAAAAAGGGAGGGCTCTATGTAATCGCCCGCGGGGAGGTTCCCCACCCTGGGTACGGACTGGAGATTGTCAGGCAGGACCAAAGCTGGGAGCAGTTGTTCGTCTACGTCAGGCTGACCAAACCGCAGCCGGGCATGATGTACCCGCAGGTGATCAGCTACCCCTATCTGGTCGGCAGAGCCGAACTTGTGCCGTACGCCACTGTAGTCTTTGTGGATGCGGATACCGGAGGGCCGCTGTTTGCCGAAAAAGTGCCGTCAGCTGTCAAATAACTGATGAAGCCAGCCATCGCCGGCCGGGGTTCGCCGTGCAATGCTGGCTTTGTTTATATTGTTTACAGTTTATTACTTGATTGTTGGGACAATTTTATTTATAGTATTTTTTAGCAGCAATCATATTTGAGTGCTAATACATAGGCTGAAGGAGAGTGATGGGCAGGTTCATTCCTAATTTCACTTTCTATTTCCTGAAAATGAAAATTTTATGAAACAGAAGGATTGAACTTACTTTGGATGAGAGTCTTAAGTTGGAACAGTGCTTCTTTTTTTCATTCAATTTTGCATTAAGGGAGGAGAAGGAGAATTATGAATGCCCTGTTGCTAGCTGGAGGATTAGGTACAAGATTGCGGCCTTTGACGGAGAATCTTCCGAAACCAATGGCTCTTGTGGCCAACCGGCCTTGGCTGGAACATCTCATCATTCACATGAAACGGCAGGGAATGGATCGTTTCGTGATTGCCGTAAAGCACTATTCCGAACTGATTCGACATTATTTTGGCGATGGACGAAAATGGGGAGTCCATATCGAATACGCCGTGGAGGATACGCCCCGGGGGACTGCAGGGGCGATTAAAAACGCCGAAGCGCTTCTCGATGACAGGTTTATTGTGGTGAATGCCGATATCATACATGAAATCGACCTTCCGAAGCTGGTCGAATTCCATTTGCAGCATGGCGGGGGGGTGACCATCGGCCTGACAGAGGTGGAGGATCCCACTCAATACGGTGTGGTGAATCAGGATATGAGCGGCCGCATCCTTTGTTTTGTAGAAAAACCCCGTTTGGAAGAAGCGCCTTCGCGCAGGATCAACGCGGGCATCTACGTGATGGAAAAAGAAGTTTTGCGCTATATCCCCGATCATCGGGAGGTATCGATTGAACGGGAGACTTTTCCGCTGTTGATCGAGCAGGAAGTGGGGATATACGGACAGGTGATCAGCGGTTACTGGGCTGATATGGGAACCAAAGACAGATACCGAAAGATTCACTGGGATATTTTGAACCGGCACCTGCGGCTCGGGATCCCGGGAAGAGAAACCGGATCAGGGATCTGGATGGGGGAACGCTGCCGCATTGGCAAAGGGGTTTTGTTCGTGCCTCCCGTGTTGATTGGCGACGGCGTACAGATCGGAGACCGTTCTGTCATCGGGCCGTTCGCTGTCATTGGAGACGACTGCAAGATCGGCAGCAGTGTCCGCTGCTCGGAGACGATCATGTGGAACCGCTGCATGGTGAACGACGCCACGCAATTAAAAAACTGCATTTTCGGCTACGATTTGGAACTCGGCTCCAAGCAGATTCTGCATGAGGCTGTCGTGAATCGAACGGATGTGATGCAGGCTTGACACGGGTTGCTTATGTAAGTACGTATGTCCCAAAGAAATGCGGCCTGGCCACCTATACGTTTCATCTGCGGCAGGCACTAAGCCAGGAGAATCAATGGAGCGGCACAGACAAAGTGGTTGTCATCTCGAGCGGTGAAGAGGATGTGGGCAGCCCGGATCCCTCGCTTTTGCCGCTTGCACGCAACAGCAAGGAAGAGTATGCCAAAATGGCGAGAAGGCTGAATCGCTCCGAGGTGGACGTGGTATCGCTGCAGCACGAATTCGGGATATTTGGAGGAGAAGCCGGGGCGTATATTCTGGAGTTTGTCAGGAATCTGAGAAAGCCTCTGGTGACGACGTTCCATACCGTCTTTGAAGATCCGCAGCCGCCGTACGCTTCGATTCAGCGGGAGATTGCCGAAAAAAGCACAAAAATAATCGTTATGAATCGGAAGGCAATTCCTTTTTTGCACCAGTCGTTCGGAATTCCGGTGGAAAAAATCTGTTTTATCCCGCATGGCGCGCCCGTGCCGCAGCACGCGGAAAGAGAACAGTATCGACAAGAGCTCGGGTGGAGCAGCCGGAAAGTGATGATGACGTTTGGCTTGTTAAATCGGGGCAAGGGGATTGAGCTGATTATCAAAACACTTCCCGACATCGTAAAACGGGTGCCTGACGTGCTGTACGCGATTGTCGGACAAACCCATCCGGAAGTCAGGAAATGGGAGGGAGAGAAATACCGCGAAGAATTATTGGCTCAAATCAACGCCAACCATTTGGATGATCACGTCGTGATGATTGATGAGTACATGGATGAAAGGAATCTTGTCAAACACATCACCGCCTGTGACCTGTACATTACACCGTATCCGGGCATGCAGCAAATCACAAGCGGTACGCTCGCTTACGCCGTAGGGCTGGGTCGTCCTGTCCTGACTACTCCGTACTCCTATGCACAAGATCTGTTCTCCCGTTATCCGGAACTGCTGATTCGCTACAGTGATGATGAAGCTTGGGCCGAAAAGATTGTCTCTTTGCTGGCCAACGAACAGGAACTGTCGAAATGGGAAGGACGGATGGAGGAGTTGGGCCGGGAACTGCACTGGCAAAAAGTAGGCAGGCAGCACGCTACGCTGTTTGCAGAGGTAAAGGACAATGCGATCGTCCTCCGTTAGCTTTCACCATTTGCTGCGCATGACCGACGATACGGGGATCTTGGAACACAGCGTGGGATCGATCCCGCGCCGCAAAGAAGGGTACAGCACAGACGATCAGGCAAGGGCTTTGTGGGCGTGCATCGAATGGTTGGACCTGGTCGACAAGGAGGAAGCAAAGCAGCTGCTTCCACTGATCGATACGTATTTGGCGTTTTTGCTTTGGGTACAGACGGACGAGGGGCATTTTCACAATAATATCGCCTATGACCGGAGCAAAGAGCAGGAAATCGCTTCTGACGACTGTTTGGGCCGCTGTTTTTGGGCATGTGCCCTCAGCCTGGTGAAGTTGCCGCATCCGGATCGCCAACTTGCGGTGAAAAGCATGCTCGACAAATTGCTTCCACAGCTCAGCCGGCTGCGCTACCCCCGCGGCTTTGCGTACGCGCTGGCAGCTGGCAGCCTGCTGATCCGCCATCAAATTGGCGAGGATCTGGGGCCTGTGGTGAATAGATTGGCACAGAACATGGCGGATATGTACCGAATGCACAGCCGGCCAGGCTGGTACTGGTTTGAACCGATCATCGCCTATGGCAACGGGGTCATGCCCTGGGGGATGTTTTGCGCCTATGAGGTGACGAAGCGTGACGATCTGCTTGCGATCGCCAAGGAGAGTCTCGACTTTTTGATCAGCGTGATGACGAATGAACGGCAGCAGATCCGGCCTGTGGGCAATCATGGATGGTGCACAGCGGAGTACCGGGCGATGTGGGACCAGCAGCCGATCGACGTGATGAAGCTTGCGCTGGCAGCGGCCAAAGCATATGAAGTGCTGGGCTCTTCCGAATACAGGCAGGTTGTGGAAAGATGTCATGCCTGGTTTTTCGGGGAAAATGACGCGGGGCTTCCGATGGTAAACGAAGCGGAAGGCAGCTGTTACGATGCGTTATGCGAGCGCTCCGTGAACGGCAATCAAGGGGCGGAATCAACCATCTCGTTTTTGTTGACGGAAGCGATGTACGTGAAAGTCACGCGATGAGTAAAGGGGGAATATGGAGATGAGTCTTCTTGCAAACAAGGAAAAGAGTATTCCGGCTCACGTGTTCCGGGAATATGACATTCGCGGGCGAGCGGGAGAGGAGATCACTCCCTCGTTTTCCCGCCTGCTCGGCAGGGCTTTCGGAGAGAAGAGCGCCGAAGCCGGGTCAAGAACAGTGATCGTGGGCCACGACAATCGCTTGTCATCCCCGCAGCTGCATCAGGCCGCCATTTCCGGGCTGCTGCAGTCGGGGTGCGATGTGATTGATATCGGAGAAGTGACAACCCCGATGTTTTATTACGCCTTGGAGCATTTTCAAACCCCGTCGGGAGTGATGATCACGGCCAGCCATAACCCCGGTGAAGATAACGGGTTCAAGGTTGCGCTCGACTATTCGACCATCTACGGAAGACAGATACAGGACCTGCGAGAGAGGATGTACCGCATGATGGACGAAGAAGACAGGTCCGACGGTCAGCACCAGGGCAGCCTAAGCAGCGTTCGTCGCGAAGACGTGGAACGTCCCTATTTGCAGATGCTCAAGGAGAAGATCCAGCTTGGGCCGAGAAACCTAAAAGTGGTCGTAGATTGCGGAAACGGCACGGCCTCCTCCTTTGCTCCCAAGGCCTTGAGGGCTTGGGGTTGTCAGGTAGTGGAGCTGTACTGTGAGTCAGATCCGCGCTTTCCGCATCATCATCCGGATCCGGTGGATCCCAAAAATGTGGCGGATCTGATCGAGAAAGTCAAAGCGGAGCAGGCGGACATCGGAATCGCTTTTGACGGAGACGGCGACAGATTGGGCGTAGTCGACGAACAAGGGAATATCCGCTGGGGCGACCAGTTAATGATCTTGTTCTGGCGGGAAATCCTGCCCCGGTATCCGGGCTGTGAGGCATTGGTAGAGGTGAAATGCTCAAAAGCGCTCATCGAGGAAATCGAGAAATTAGGCGGGAGACCGATTTTTCACCGGACGGGACACTCCTACATCAAGGCCACGATGCGCAGTCGGGGTTGTCCGTTTACAGGAGAAATGTCGGGACATCTGTTCTTCCGTGACGAGTACTACGGCTTTGATGATGCGCTGTACGCGGCCGGTCGGCTGCTGCGAATATTGAGCCGGACAGAAAAAGAATTGTCTGCGCTGTTTGCCGACGTGCCCCGCTATTTCTCCACCCCGGAAACGAGGGTGTCCTGCGACGAACGGGAGAAGGCTGAGATTATCTCCAAGGTCAAGGCGTATTTTGCAGGCAGCCATGAGATCGTCGATGTGGACGGGGTGCGCGTACTGTTCCCCGATGGGTGGGGACTGGTCCGCAGTTCCAATACACAGCCGATCCTGGTCTTGCGGGCGGAAGCGGAGACAGAAGCGGGGCTTGCGAGGATCAAATCGGAAGTGGAGCGTGCATTAACAGCCGCTTCCAGAGAGCTTCGGGTGGCATGGTGATCAGAAATTCTTAACTGAACTGAAGAGACTTCGAATATCCATTGATGTGATCATATCAGCTTTTACAGGGGTTGATTCGCATGAATATATATTCGACAGTACCCAAAGTTCCCAGTAAAGAATTCGATGCAGCGACAGACGCGTATCCAGTGAAGTTTACCCCCCTGCCTTTGAAGAGGATATGGGGAGGGCATCAACTAAAAGAATGGTTTTCCGTACGGGATGATCAGCCAATCGGGGAGTATTGGCTGGTATCCTCCCATCCGGTCGGAGTCAGCGTGGTGCAAAACGGGGCGCTGCGGGGAAAGAGCTTGCCGGAATTGACAGAGCTGTTCCCTGAAGCCTACCTCGGCCGTTCGCCGCAGAAACGCTTCCCGCTGCTGATCAAGATGATCGAGGCACAGGATGATTTGTCCGTTCAGGTGCACCCGAACGACGACTATGCCAAACGGACGGAAAACGATTATGGAAAAACGGAAGCCTGGTATATCGTAGATCCCGGCCCGGGGGCGGAGATCATCTACGGCCACCGTTTCAAAGATCGAGATCATTTTTTGCAAAGCGTGCAAGCAAAAAGCATTCAGCCTTTTTTGGAGCGAAAAAAAATTGAGCGGGATCAGCTTGTTTATGTTCCGGCAGGGACGGTTCATGCGATTCTCAAAGGTACAATGCTGCTGGAAATCCAGCAAACGTCCGATGTGACATACCGGGTGTACGACTGGGATCGTCTGGATCAGAACGGAACCCGCCGGGAGCTACATATCAGACAAGCCGCCGATGTGATCGATTATCGATCAGGGGAGAGGGAACCGCTTTGCCGGATAACCCCTATTTCCCGAAGAGACGGCGTTTCACACGACCATTTGTTATCCTGTCCTTTTTTTACCGTAGAACGAATAAAAATGGAGAACAACAGCCGCTTTACCTGCTCTTTGGGAAGAGCGGGGAATCCGGATGTTCTGGTGATTCTGGAAGGGGAAGGATGTATTGATTACGGCCAAGGAAGGCCGGCTGTTGCGGTTCAACGGGGGGATGCGGTACTTGTTCCCGGCACCCTGCCAACTTACGGTATCCTAGCGTGGACGCATCTGAAAATCGTCAGAACCTACTATTCATTGATTGAATGGAGAGGGTAACATGGCAGTTTATCGATCTGATCGGAACCCGATTATCAAGCCGTCTGACATACCGCCGTATATTAAGGATTACGAAGTCATCGGAGTTTTCAATGCAGGCGTGATGCGGTACGGCGATGAGATCCTGCTGCTGCTGCGGGTTGCCGAAAGGCCGCCGCAGGATGACCCGAGATACTGTCTGACTCCCTTCTACAATCTGCAAAAAGACGCAGTTGATGTCAATCGATTGGAAAAAGGACTGCCCGGATACGACTTTTCTGATGCGAGGGGGGTAGGCACTCCTACCGGCTCTCTTCTGACCTCCATTTCGTATCTGAGAATCGCCCGGAGCAAAGACGGGATTCACTTTACGATTGATGACCGACCTGCACTGTTTCCAGAGAATCAATATGAAATTTACGGGATCGAAGACTGCCGGATCACCCGCATAGACGATACGTACTACATCAATTATTCAGCGGTGTCCAATCTCGGGATTACGACCTGTTTGGCGTCGACAAAGGATTTTGTATCGATTCATCGGGAAGGCGTAATCTTCCAACCGGATAGTAAAAACATCACGATCTTCCCGCAAAAGATCCATGGAAAGTACTACGCCCTCCATCGCCCGTCAAGCTCTTCATTCGGCAAGCCGAGCATTTGGCTGGCGGAATCCCCCGACTTGTTGTGTTGGGGGAACCACCGGATCGTGATGGGATGCCGGGAAGGGATGTGGGACGAAGCAAGAATCGGGGCCAGCTGTGTTCCGATCAAGCTGGATCAGGGGTGGTTGGAAATCTATCACGGCTCCGATCATCAAAACCGGTATTGTCTGGGAGCCGTTTTGCTGGATACGGATCAGCCCTGGCGTGTGGTAGCGCGCTGCGAGCAGCCGATTATGAAACCGGAAGCGGACTATGAGGTGGAAGGTTTTTTTGGCAATGTCATCTTTAGCTGCGGAGCGCTATATGAAGAGGACAAGGTCAAAATCTACTACGGGGCGGCCGACACGTCCATGTGCTATGTTGAGATTAAGCTGGAGGAAATTATCGAAAGGTTGGGAATCTGACTGGTTCGTGAGTTTTTTCTGTCTTGAACGCCAAGGTGGCGCAGTAAGAGATTTCTCCTGAATGAACAGTGCTTAGACAGTGTCATTATTGTACAATAAAGGTAGCGTCACGGATGGTTTCAGTTGGAATCCGTAAGCAAGTGGTTGGTTCAAAGCGGTACCGGGTTTGAGATCATTCATTCCACGACGAGGAAGGAGAACTATCATTGAAAAAGGAACAAATGGATCGAATTCATACGGGAAAGGGTTTTATCGCAGCGTTGGACCAGAGCGGCGGAAGCACGCCAAAGGCGCTTCGGCAGTACGGCATCAAGGAAGACAGCTACTCCAATGACGAAGAGATGTTCGAATTGATTCACGAAATGAGAAAGCGGATCATCACGAGTCCGGCATTTGATGCGCAGTATATCTTGGGCGCCATCTTATTTGAAAACACCATGGACCGCACGATTGATCAGCATTTTACCGCTGATTATCTTTGGGAGAAGAAGGGCATTGTGCCTTTTTTAAAGGTGGACAAAGGGCTCGCCGAGCTCGAAAACGGCGTTCAACTCATGAAGCCGATTCCTGATTTGAACAGCCTGTTGAAGCGGGCGATTGAAAAAAATATTTTTGGGACAAAAATGCGCTCGGTGATTAAAGAAGCCAACCCGGAAGGAATTCGGAAAGTAGTGGAGCAGCAGTTCGAAGTTG
Source organism: Brevibacillus massiliensis (assembly GCF_000311785.1). Lineage (GTDB taxonomy): Bacteria > Bacillota > Bacilli > Brevibacillales > Brevibacillaceae > Brevibacillus_C > Brevibacillus_C massiliensis. The sequence continues at coordinate 170,334 of NZ_HE978542.1, read as the reverse complement.
GCAAACAAATCTTGGCGATGGGGCTCGTTCCGATTATCGAGCCTGAGGTCGATATTTATAGTACGGACAAGAAGCAATCGGAGCAAATATTAAAAGATGAGATATTCAAACAGCTGTCCACTCTGGATCAGGACGAAAAAATCATGCTGAAGCTTTCCATTCCCACAGAGGATGATTTTTATCGCGATTTGATGGACGATCCGCATGTCCTAAGGGTTGTAGCTCTGTCCGGCGGATATGACCGAAACGAAGCAAACGAAAAACTGGCCCGTAATCACGGCTTAATCGCCAGCTTTTCACGTGCCTTGTCAGAGGGGTTGACTGCCCAGCAAACAGACGAAGAATTTAACACGGTGCTGTCCCAATCCGTTAAGTCCATTTATGAAGCATCCATCACCTGATCCTGGCTGAATCAACGTAAACATGCCGATCAAGGCACAGGCTGTCGACTTTTTCAACAGCCTGTGCCTTTTTCTACATCTGCCCGGCAGGGGCTTCTATGCGGGGGAGGGAAAATTTAGTATTGTCGTTTTATTCGAAAGAGATTTATAATCAGGGAAAGAACAAACAAAACGGAACAGTAGTTCCGAACATCGGAACGGAGGATGGTGCGGTGTCTGAAACAAACAGTACGGTGATGAAAGCAGCGGAATTATTGCGGCTGTTTCTCTCACATCCCAATCTTTCCTTGCCGCAGATCGTCAAGTTGTCCGGTCAACCGAAGACATCGGCGTATCGGATGCTCTGTTCCCTGGAAGAGACAGGATTTGTTCGGAGGACTGCGGACGGCGCCTATGAATTGGGATTGGTCTTTTTACAATTTGCACACGCTCTTTCCGAACGATTGGATATTCGGAAGGTATCACTGCCTGTCATGCAGCGGCTTGGAAAAGAGATCGGGGAAGCCGTCAACCTGATCGTCAGAGACGGCAATGAGGCGATCTACGTGGAGAAAGTGGATACGACTGAACCGGTGCGCGTCTACACGGCCATTGGACGGCGTGCTCCCCTGTACGGAGGGGCGTGCCCGCGCATTTTATTGACCTACATGCCGGAAGAAGAGTTAAAAGCCTACCTGAGCCAGGTAAAATTGGAGCCCATTGCTGACAATACGATTACGGATCTTGAGCAATTGCGCAGAAAGATCGCGGAGGATCGGGCAAACGGCTATACGGTCAGCCACTCTGAACTTTACAACTTCACGTCGGCAGTGGGGGCGCCTATTTTCGACCACTCCGGACGCGTTGTCGCAGGTCTGAGCATCGTGGGACCGGAAAATCGTTTTTGCGACGAGAAATTGCCTTTTTACATCGAAAAAACAGTAGCCGCAGCCAAAGAAATCTCGGAGAAGCTGGGGTGGTCACGCGGAGAAAGGAGAGGGGCATGATGGAGGCCACGTTTCAACCATTGGGCGATCAGGCAGTAGTCGTGCAGTTCGGCACGGCGATGAGTCTGGAAGCATACCGGCAAGTAAGGCGGGTTTCCGCGATGCTGGACAGGCAGTCCCTGCCAGGGATGGTAGAATACATCCCGGCCTATACGACCATTACGATCTTTTATAACCCGATGGAGTTGTACGACTGGTACAAGAGTTTTGGACCCGCGGATCTGGAACAAGACTCCTGCTCCCCCTATCAAGTCTGCTGCCACCTGATTCAAGATCGACTGGACCAGGCAGTACTTGAAAGCGAGGAAGCGGGACGGACCGTTGACATTCCGGTTTGTTACGGCGGAGAACTGGGTCCTGACCTGGGAGAAGTGGCCCGGCTGCATCAACTGAGCGAACAGGAAGTGATCGAGATTCATGCAGGGGGAGATTACCTGATCTACATGATCGGATTTGCCCCCGGTTTTCCTTATATTGGCGGCATGTCGGAACGGATTGCCACTCCGCGCCGAAAATCTCCCCGCTTGTCCATTCCCGCCGGCTCTGTCGGGATCGCGGGAAACCAGACCGGGATCTATCCCATGGAGACGCCGGGCGGCTGGCAAATTATCGGCAGGACCCCGCTGCGGCTGTTCCGGCCTGAGGACAATCCGCCCAGCCTGCTGCGAGCGGGAGATCGGGTTCGCTTTGTGCCGATTTCCATTGAGGAATTCCGCTGCTTCAAGGAGGGATCATCATAAGCATTCGTGTCATTCATCCGGGATTGTTAACTTCTGTACAGGATAGTGGCCGCTTTGGATTTCAAAAGTATGGAGTGATTGCGAGCGGGGCGATGGATCCGTTCGCCCACCGCACTGCCAATTTGCTCGTTGGCAACGAAGAGACCGAGGCCACTTTGGAAATGACGCTGAAAGGGGCGATCATGGAATTTCGGGAAGCTGCGCTGATCTCCATCTGTGGAGGCGATTTGTCCCCGTCTGTCGAAGGAATCCCGGTGCCCTTGTGGAAGCCGATTTACCTCAAAAAAGGGAGCATCCTTCATTTTGGCTATTGCCGATCGGGTGCGAGAGCCTACCTCGCCATCGCAGGGGGGTGGAGTGTTCCCCGGGTGATGGACAGCCGGTCTACTTATTTGCGTGCCGGCATTGGCGGTTTCCAGGGGCGCGGCCTGCGGGCGGGAGACGAGCTTGCCTCAGGGGAGCCAACTTGGCTGGGAGGACTTATTGCCGATCAATTGGCCGGCCGGTTACACGGGGCTGCGTTCGCAACGGCTGATTGGGGAGTGACAGGCGAAATGCTCCCGCCTTATTCTGTGAGTCCCTGCGTTCGCGTCATGCGGGGCAATCAGTGGGACTGGTTTACGGAGGAAAGCCGCCGTTCCTTTTTATCCGAACCGTATCGCGTTACACCGCAGTCCGACCGCATGGGCTATCGGCTGGACGGTCCGTTGCTGGAGCTGATCGAGCAGAAAGAGTTGATCTCGGAAGCCGTCGCTTTCGGCACGGTACAAGTCCCGCCTGAGGGAAAGCCGATCGTGCTCTTGGCTGACAGGCAGACTACGGGCGGCTATCCGAAAATCGCCCAGGTCGCCACTGTCGATTTGCCGTTGATGGCGCAGACAAAGCCGGGCGAAACCCTCCGCTTTGCGGAAATCAGCCGTGAAGAAGCGGAACGGCTTCTGATGGCGAGGGAAAACGAGATTCGCCAGTTGAAAACAGGCATTTTGCTCAAATACACATAGGAGGGACAAACATGTATCACGTCGATTTGAATTGCGACATGGGAGAAAGCTTTGGTGTGTATCGGCTGGGAAATGATGAGGCAATTCTGGCATACGTCACATCCGCCAATATCGCCTGCGGTTTCCACGCAGGTGATCCAGCCACCATGCGGAAGACTGTCAAGCTGGCACTTGCAAACGATGTGAAAATCGGCGCTCACCCCGGCCTTCCCGACCTGCAGGGTTTTGGCAGGCGAAACATGGCTGTTTCTGCCGAGGAGGCATACGATTTGGTCGTATATCAAGTAGGGGCCTTGCAAGGTTTTGTCCAATCGGAAGGAGGGGTGATGCAGCATGTAAAACCGCATGGGGCCTTGTACAACATGGCAGCCGCCAAGGCTGAGCTGGCTCGCGCGATCGCGGAAGCGGTATACCGGGTCAATCCGGAATTGTATCTGGTGGGACTCGCCGGCAGTCAGCTGATCGAACAGGCGGAAAAAATCGGACTGAGGACGAAAAGCGAAGTATTCGCAGATCGCACGTACCAGCAAGACGGCACGCTCACGCCGCGAAGCCGGCCGGATGCGCTGATTACCAGCGATGAGGAAGCTGCGGGGCAGGTGATCCGGATGATCAAAGAAGGCAAGGTGTCTACGCGACAGGGAAGCGACTTTACGATTAAAGCGGAGACGGTCTGCATACACGGTGACGGGGTGCACGCTTTGGCTTTTGCGCGGCGCATTCGGGAGACTCTTGAAACGGCCGGAATCGAAGTAAGAGCCATGTCACTTTAACGTAAAGACAAAGGGGAAGTCATATGAAACAATCACGGTGGAGCATACTTTTGGGGGCCGCCTTCCTGATGGCGACATCAGCGATCGGTCCGGGCTTTCTTACACAGACGACCGTTTTTACGGAAAAATTGGCCGCCAGTTTCGGCTTTGTCATCCTCATGTCCATCCTGCTGGATATCGGGGCGCAAATGAACGTATGGCGCATTATCGCCGTCTCGGAAAAAAGGGCCCAGGATATCGCCAACATGGTGCTGCCCGGCATGGGCTATCTGGTTGCGCTTTTGGTCGTGATGGGCGGTCTTGCCTTTAACATTGGAAATGTGGCTGGAGCCGGCCTTGGACTCAATGTGCTGTTCGGCATCTCCGCGGAAACGGGTGCGCTGGCCAGTGCGATTATCGCGATCTGCATTTTTCTCGTTCGGGAAGCGGGGAAACTGATGGACCGCTTTGCGCAGCTCATGGGCTTTGTCATGATTCTCCTTACTTTATACGTCGCGATTACATCAGGGCCGCCGGTAGGGGAAGCGGTGATCAAAACGTTTGTGCCGGACTCCATCGACATTTTGGCGATCGTCACACTGGTCGGCGGAACGGTTGGCGGATACATTACGTTTGCGGGGGGCCACCGCCTGTTGGATGCGGGAGTGAAGGGAGCCGCTTCTCTGCCGGAAGTAACCAGAAGCTCTGTTTCCGGGATCGCCATCGCTTCCGTGATGCGGATATTCCTGTTTTTGGCTGCTTTGGGCGTTGTTGCGCAAGGACTGGTGCTGGACCCGGCCAACCCGCCGGCTTCGGTTTTCCAACTGGCTGCGGGCAGCATCGGGTACAAGATTTTCGGGATTGTGATGTGGGCCGCTGCCGTTACATCCGTCGTCGGCTGTGCCTACACGTCCGTTTCATTCATTCGCACCTTCCATCCGAAAATCGAACAGGCTCACAAATGGATCATCATCGGTTTTATTGCCATTTCTACACTTGTCTTTCTCATTGTCGGCCGCCCGGTCAAGATCCTCGTCCTGGTAGGTGCCCTGAATGGACTGATTCTGCCGATTACACTCGGAGTCATGTTGATTGCCGCCTATCGGAAAAAGATTGTCGGGGATTACCAGCACCCGCTTTGGATGGCGGTTTTCGGCGGGATCGTCGTCGCCGCCATGGCTTGTATGAGCATCTATACGCTGATCAATGAATTGCCCAAATTGATGCTGTAATGGTGGATGGCTTGAACCGGCCGCAGGGCCGCGTCAAGTCGTCCTGCGGCCTTATCGATTCGATGAACAAAAGGGAGGATACCACATATGACTTCCATCGCAGAACTGAAACCGCAAGAAGCTCGCCAATGGATGAGAGAACAGCGCTGGCAAAAACCGACGGCTGGAATGGCCAAGGGATACACCCAGGCGAACCTGGCCATTTTGCCCCGGTCGCTCGCATTTGACTTCTTATTGTTCTGCCAGCGGAATCCCAAACCGTGTCCGGTCCTGGACGTAACGGATCCCGGGTCGCCCGTACCGTCGCTCGTTGCCCCTGATGCGAGCCTGCTCACCGACCTGCCAAAATACCGCGTGTACAGGCACGGGGAATTAACGGAGGAAGTAACCAGCATCGAGCATCTGTGGCGGGAGGACATGGTTGCTTTTTTGCTCGGCTGCAGCTTCACTTTTGAGAAGGCGTTACTGGAAAACGGGATTCCGGTGCGGCACATCGAGCAGGACTGCAATGTCCCCATGTACGTCACCAACATCGAATGCAAGAGCGCGGGCCGGTTTGCCGGACCGATGGTGGTGAGCATGCGGCCTGTTCCCCAGGAACAAGTCGTGCGCGCCGTTCAGGTGACCTCGCGTTTCCCGGCGGTTCACGGCGCTCCTGTTCATATCGGAGACCCGGGGGCAATCGGGATTCAGGCGATCGACCGGCCTGATTTTGGCGACCCGGTGCCGATTCAGGGCGGAGAGGTTCCTGTCTTTTGGGCCTGTGGTGTGACACCGCAAGCCGTGGCCATGCAGTCCAAGCCGGAAATCATGATTACCCATGCTCCGGGGCACATGTTCATCACCAATCTGCGCGATGAACAATTCGGGGTTCTCTAGGATGAGATTGGCGCTCTCTGCATTGCAATGGGCCATGTTTGCGCTTGCGGGAAGTGTCGTGGCCCCGTTGGCGATCGGTCAGGCATACGGCATGTCTGCCCAGGAAATCGGCGAATTTGTGCAGCGCACGCTGTTTGTGATGGGAATCGTGGCGCTGATGCAGACATGGTGGGGGCATCGCCTGCCGATCATGGAGGGGCCAGCCGTCCTGTGGTGGGGAGTGTTCCTTCTGTTCGGAACAATGGCTCCAGCCTTGGGACAAGAACCCCGTTCCATCCTGCCCGCACTTGGATTGGGGCTCATATTCAGCGGCATCCTGTTTGGGATGATGAGTATTTGCGGATGGACAACCGTGATCCGCCGATTGTTTACACCCGCGGTGATCGGCACTTATTTTTTGCTGTTGGTCGCACAGATGAGCGGCCCTTTTATCAACGGCATCCTGGGTACAAAAGCGAGCCCCTTTGACTGGAGGGGGGCGGCCATTTCGATTGCCACCCTTGTCTTGTCTCTTGGCCTGGCGCGCAGCAGCAAGCCCCTCTTGCGGAATTACTCCGTATTGGTTGCGATCATTTTCGGCTGGTCGCTGTTTCAACTGTGCGGACTCAATCAGCAGACGGGCGGAGCATGGGATGCTCTGTTTACCTTGCCGGGCATCTGGTCCTTTGGCTGGCCGGAGTGGAATGGAGGCATTCTGTTCACATCCGCGATTGTAACCGTGCTCTTGCTCAGCAACATGATTGCCAGCATGGAGGCGGTAGGCCAAGTGATCGGCCGTACAGACGGGGGAAATGAAAAGCGCTCGGGATTGATCATGGGCGCCAGTCAGGCCTTGTCGGCCATATTCGCTACCGTCGGCTTCGTTCCGCTGTCCTATACGGCCGGGTTTATCATGACGACGCGAATGAAGGAAAAGCTGCCGTTCCTTTTAGGGAACGTTTTCTTGGTAGTAATCAGTTTCTTTCCCGCTGTGACTGGCCTGTTTGCATCCATCCCGGTATCCGTCGGGTACGCCAGCGTCTTTCTTTCCTTTGTCAACATGCTTGGCATGGGATTGCGCGAGATTGGCCGGGGCGGGTTGGGCGAGCGGCAGGTGTATATCGTAGGAATTTCACTCATGATCGGAATCGGCTGCATGTTTTTGCCCGCTTCCTTTTTCCTGGCGGTTCCGCCCTTCCTGAGCCCATTGATCAGCAACGGCCTCCTGATGGGAGTCGGCACCTGCCTTTTGCTGGAACGGCTCGTTCGCAGGGAAGAGAAGGTGGAGTCCTATACTTGACTTCCTTCACGGAATGGACAGGGTCTTCCGCCGTAACCGCATACTCCCCGCTTCATGAGAAGGAAAACGCAAGCAGCCTCCCCGAGCAGGGGAGGTGCGGTGCTGCTACTGCTGCAAGTACGATTCGGCCAGTTCAATCAACTCTTCTTTGCTTATTGGGTTGCCGGCTTCGATATGGTAGAGGATCGTTTGCGTACTGCCCGGAACGTCGTAGATCCATTGAATATTTTTCCCTGTAACGAAGTCCGTGTACAACATTTCTACTCCCTTTACATCAATTCTTTCCCGTTTGAAGTCCTCATTTTTACTCGCGATCAATGTCTCTTTACCGCTCGTTCTGGACATCGAAACACGAATTTCCTTTCCGTTTTTGGAATACGTGCTATTGATTCTCCAATGATCTTTCGACAACTCCACTGGCATCATCGCATATTCTTGGTTCGATTATGTGCGATCATCTACGATAAGCAGCAAAACCAATGACTAAATGACGATTGGCCACAATGTCGGGAGCAAAGCAGAAGTGGATCAGATCATGGAACAAGCCCGAAAGGCAGGAGCCATCAGAACGGACCCCGCGCACGATGCCTTTTGGGGAGGATATTCCGGCCACTTCCTGGATCCGGATGGCCATTTGTGGGAAATAGCCTGGAATCCGGCGTGGGAGATCGAAAATGAAATTTTGCGAGCAGACTGTGAATGCCTTCCTGTTGTTTGGAGGGCTTTTTTCGTACCAAGAAAAATTTCCGTCAGCGAACTTGAATGAATTTGATCGTTTATGATTGTTTTTGATCGAAAATGAGTGTATAATCAAAATCGATCCGATTGGCATTGCAAGAAGGGAGGGTACGATGTTAACCCCTGAACGTCATCGACTGATCGTGGCTTTGGTGAAAGAAAAAGACTTCGTGCGCATTCATGAACTTGTGGAAGCGACAGGGGCATCCGAATCGACGATCCGCCGAGATTTAAGCGAATTGGAAGAACAGCGATTGCTGAAACGCGTCCACGGTGGGGCGTCTGTGCTGCAAAGCAAGATCGAAGAGCCGACGATTCTGGAAAAATCGGTCAAACGTGAACGCGAAAAGATCGCCATCGGCAAATTTGCCGCCGGTTTGGTAAAGGAACGCGACTCCATTTTTATCGACGCGGGAACCACGACGTATCAGATGCTGCCTTATCTTCCGGATAACAACATCATGGTCGTCACAAACGGGGTGGACATTGCCCTTCAGTTAATCAAGCGAAACATTAGGACGATCCTCTTGGGTGGCGAATTGAAAGCGGCTACACTGTCGCTGGTGGGGCGCGATGCGATCAATTCGCTCAGCCAATACCGGTTCGATAAATGCTTTCTCGGCATGAACGGAATTGACATGCATCACGGTCTGACCACACCGGATCCGGATGAGGCGTACGTCAAACAGCTGGCTCTGCAGTTTTCCGATGAACGGTATGTCTTGTGCGACTCTGACAAGTTTTCCCGTGTCACCTTTGCCAAAGTGGGAGACCTGCAAGGAATCACGGTCATTACGGATGACGGATTGAGCCAAGAGGAAAGGCAGGCTTACGACAGATTATCAACTCTCAAAGTGGTGAAAGCATGATATACACAGTTACCCTGAATCCCTCGATCGACTACCATATTTGGATCCCGGCCCTGTCGCAAGGAATGATTCACGAGGCGCAAAAAGAGTGGAAGGTCGCAGGTGGGAAAGGCATCAATGTCTCGAAGGTTCTTCGCATCCTCGGGGTAAACAGTACCACTTTAGGATTTGTCGGCGGGTTTACAGGAGCGTTTATTCAGCAGCAGATCGAGCAAGTCGGCATTTCCCATCAGTTTATCCAAATTGGCCAGGATTCAAGAATCAACGTAAAGATAAAGGCGCAAACCGAAACGGATATCAGCGGAGTCTCTCCGGACATTCCGGGAGACGCTCTCAAGCAGTTAATTCAACAGATCAGCCGATTGCAAAGCGGCGATTATCTGGTCCTGGCGGGAAGCGTACCAAAAAGCTTGCCGTCCGATATTTACCGTACGATCATGAAACAACTGCGCGGCAAGGGGGTCCGAATCTTCCTCGACGCGAAAGGGCCGGCGCTGGAGTGCGGTTTGTCAGAAGAACCGTTTCTCATCAAGCCCAATCACCAGGAGTTGGGTGAGCTGTTCGGCGTGACGATTGCGACCCCCGCAGAGGCGGTCGAATGGGGGCGCAGGGCGCTGCAAATGGGCCCACAGAACGTAATCGTGTCGATGGCAGGTCAGGGTGCCGTTTTTGTCAACCGAGAAGCGGCCTATGTCGCCCACATTCCGCCGCGCAAACCGGTCAACTCGATCGGTGCCGGAGATTCGATGGTTGCGGGATTCCTGTACGGCCATACGCAGGGCATGGATACAAAAACAGCGTTTCGCTTCGCCGTAGCGGCAGGGAGCACGACCGCCCTGTCGGAAGGCTTCTGTACACATGAAAAGATAAAAGCATTTCTTTCGGAAATTACCATAACAGACATTTCATAAAGGGGGGGCAACGATGAAAAACGAGATTCGCATTGCCGATTTGCTAAAATCCGACACCATTGTTCTTCATTTGTCAGCTTCCACAAAAGAAGCGGTACTGGATGAACTCATTGCCAAATTGGACGAAGCCGGACGACTGAACAGCAAGGAAGGAATGAAGCAGGCGATCCTCGCCCGCGAGGCACAGGGCTCCACCGGTATCGGGGAAGGAATCGCCATCCCGCATGCCAAGACAGCAGCGGTCAAAACACCTGGCATCGCGTACGGTTTTTCCAAAGAGGGCATTGATTTTGACTCGTTGGACAAGCAAAAAGCGCATCTGTTCTTCATGATTGCCGCGACGGAAGACGCAAATCAGGCTCATCTGGAAACGCTGGCGCTGCTCTCCCAAATGCTCATGGACGAATCGTTTCGCCAGGAGCTGATGAAAGCAGAGACGAAGGAACAAGTACTGGATATCGTCACCCGTAAAGAAAAAGAAATCCAGGGTGAAAAGGAAAGCGATGCGCAGGAAATGGAACAGACGTTGACAAAAGTAGTAGCGGTAACTGCTTGCCCGACAGGCATCGCCCATACGTACATGGCAGCAGATGCGCTGAAGAAAAAGGCAGCAGAACTCGGGATATCCATCAAGGTGGAGACAAACGGTTCCGGGGGTGTGAAAAACAAGCTTACTTCGCAGGACATTGAAGAAGCGGCAGCTGTTATTGTGGCTGCCGACAAGCAGGTGGAGATGGAGCGTTTTCGCGGCAAGGTCGTCATTGAAGTGCCGGTGGCGGAAGGGATTCGCAATGCCGAAGAGCTGCTGCAGCGCGCGGTAAATCAACAGGGAAACGTCTACGGCGGGGGCGCGACCAGTTACCAGCAAAGGATTCAAGCAGCAAAGACGGAGAAAAAGTCGAAGCAGCCAGCTTTTTACAAGCACTTGATGAATGGCGTGTCCAACATGCTTCCGTTTGTCGTCGGCGGCGGGATTATCATCGCGCTGAGCTTTATGTTTGGGATCAAGGCGTCTGATCCCAATGATCCGTCCTTCCATCCGCTGGCCAAAGTCCTGATGGACATTGGCGGAGAAACCGCGTTCAAACTGATGATTCCGGTACTGGCAGGGTTTATTGCCCTGAGTATCGCCGACCGTCCTGGTTTTGCTCCCGGCATGGTGGGCGGCCTATTGGCGGCTGCTTCCGGATCCGGTTTCCTCGGCGGGATCATCGCCGGCTTCTTGGCAGGGTATACGGTGGTTGGTTTGAAAAAATTGTTTGCGGGATTGCCGGAATCATTGGAAGGCATTAAGCCGATGCTGCTGTACCCGCTGCTTGGGATTTTGATTACCGGCTTTGTCATGGTGTACGTCGTCTCCGATCCAGTAGCGGCAGCGAATACGGCTCTGGGTAACTGGCTGAAACACATGGGCACAGGAAACGCCGTCGTCCTCGGCGTGATTTTGGGTGCCATGATGGCCTTTGACATGGGTGGTCCTGTCAACAAAGCGGCCTTTACGTTTGGGATTGCGATGATTGCAGAGGGCAACTATACGCCGCACGCAGCCATTATGGCAGCAGGAATGACTCCGCCGCTCGGAATCGCTTTGGCGACTACGCTGTTCAAAAAGAAATTTACCGCGGAAGAGCGTCAGGCGGGCAAGACCGCTTACATCCTGGGGGCATCCTTCATCACGGAGGGGGCGATCCCGTTTGCAGCGGCCGATCCAACGCGCGTCATTCCTTCCCTTATGGTCGGTTCTGCGGTTGCCGGCGGATTGTCGATGCTGTTCGGGTGCACACTGCCTGCCCCTCATGGCGGATTATTCGTTCTGCCGGTTGTTGGCAACGCGGGACTTTACATCGTTTCCATTCTTGCCGGCACTATTATTACGGCACTGATGCTGAAATTGTTGAAAAAAGATGCAGTCGAGTAAAACACCATTCAAAACCCGACCGGGATGCACGCCCGTCCGGCCGCAGTATTCGTGCAAAAGGCAGCCTCGTTTCCTTGCGAAGCGAACGTGATCAAAGGCACGAAGAAGATCAACGGCAAAAGCGTCATGTAGATTGTGTAAGCGGGGGTATCAACCCTCGCTTTTTTTCGTTCGATTTTTTCAGGGATTGTATGAATTGCCCCATACTTCGATAAATATCTGTACAATACAAATAAATAGCTGTATAATACAGATATTTGATGATCCTCAGTACAGAGCATCAAACAATGGAAAAGGGGAAACACATGAGAAAGTCTTACTATGAACAAATTGAACATGAAGTGACCATGCTTCTCAGACGGGCGGACTACAAACGGACGCTGGACGGATCGGCCCGCACGATGGACCGGTCGGCGTACCTCTTACTGAAATGGCTGGATCGTGAAGGCCCGTCGGCCGTCGGCGTCATCTCGGAAGCGTTCCAATTGGATAATTCCACTGTCAGCAGACAGATTGCCGCGTTGGATGCGAAGGGGTGGGTTCGCCGTTATTCGCATCCGGAAGATGCAAGGGTCAGCATGGTCGGGATTACGAAATCCGGACAAGAAGCGATCAATACCGCCAAAGCATTGCGTCTGGAAGCCTATTCGGAACTGCTGGACGATTGGACGGAAGACGAACTGCACATCTTTTCGAAGCTGTTATCCAGATTGAATCGATCCATTGAACGACGCAAACGACTGCAATAACATTCATGACAAAACGGAGGGAATCCAATGAATTCGCTGCACATCGATTTTCAAAAAACAGCGCTAGTCCTTATTGATTTGCAAAAAGGAATTGTGAAACAGCCGAACGGACAAGAGATTGCCGAGAAAGCTGCCCGACTTGTAAAGCTTTTTCGTGAAAAAGCCGGGTTTATCTCTTTTGTGAGAGTTGATTTTCACGACGGTCAAGATCGCCTAAATCCGAAGACGGACCAACCGGTTAACGCCGTTCAACTTCCCGCCGATTGGGCCGAATTCGTCCCGGAGCTTGGTGTGGGGGATGAAGATTATATTGTCACGAAGCGTCAGTGGGGAGCTTTTTTCGGTACGGATTTGGATCTGCAGCTTCGCCGCCGGGGCATCGATACGATCGTGCTGTGCGGGATTGCCACTAACATCGGGGTTGAAAGCACGGCGCGCGAAGCCTTTCAACTCGGTTATCATCAGATATTTATTACGGATGCGATGATGACCTACAGCCGGGAGGAGCATGAAGCGACCTGCAAATACATTTTCCCGAGAATTGGAAAGGTGAGAACCGTTCAGCAATTTCTTTCGGAAGTGAACGAAATCGCATGAAGAAAGGCAGATACGGGCGGCTCCTTTTCTTGTCCGCCGCCGCTTCCGGTGCAATGTTGAACCCTTTGAACTCGTCGATCATCTCGCTCGCCTTGCCGCGAATTCAAAGTCATTTTCATCTTTCTTTTTCAACGGTGTCATGGCTGATATCCTCATTTTACCTTTCCAGTGTAATCGCTCAGCCAATTATGGGCAAACTGGCGGATCAATTCGGCAGAAAGACAACGTTTCTGGCGGGATTGCTGCTGGTAGCCGTTTCTGCTGTCGGAGGGCTTTGGGCTCCAACCTTCCTTTTGCTGCTTCTGATGCGTTTGTTCCAATCCATCGGAAGCAGTGCCATTTACCCTTCGGCCATCTCTATGGTGCACGAGCATGTCCGTGAAAAACAGGCTTCGGCCTTGGCCGTTATTTTCCTTTTTACTTCCGCTACGGCCGCGCTTGGGCCGACGATCGGGGGACTATTGATCGCTTGGGGGGACTGGCCCGCCATCTTTACGGTCAACTTTCCTTTCCTGCTCGTCAGCTTCCTGTTGGGGTGGAGCTCCTTTCCCCGGGATGTTAAGAAGAGGAAGCATTCGTTTCAGCACATGTTGAGAAAGCTCGATATCCCCGGCATTTTGTTGTTTGCTTTTGGAATGTCGTCATTATTGTGGTTCTTGCTCTCGCTGGGAACGAAGGTACATCCGTTCTCGGGGATTCTCGGAGTTCTGTTTTTGGCCGCTTTTATTTGGTGGGAATCAAGAGCAGAAGAAGCGTTTATCGATGTCCGAATGTTCAGGGCAAGCGGCGCCCTTACATCGGTCTTGCTTCAGTTTACCGCTCTGAACATTTATCTAATTTTGCAGAAGACTCCCGCCTCTATAGGTGGTGAGACGAATGCGATTTTTTTGCTTTTGCACCACTTTTTAGAACATACGTTTCCCTCTCTGTGGTAAAATAAGGGTAAGGAGGTGAAACGAATGAAACTGGTCTACAAGTGGATTCCTCGTTGGTCGGCACAGCAGCTTGCGCTTCTGGAGGATTTGGCGTTTCATACGACCAAACTCTACAACATCGCCAATCACCTGTGCCGGGAAGAAGGATTTCGTTCCTATGTGAGACTGGAAAAGGAACTGAAGTCCAATTGGCACCGGGAGTACCTCCACTCTCATACCTATCAGCATTGTCTCAAGTTGGTGGAACAAAATGGGAAGAGCTACTTTGCCGCAACCAAAGACTTCAAGAAGAATCCGCAGAAATACAGAGGGACACCTCAACCTCCCGGATATAAGCATGTTGCCCGCCGCAAAAACGAAATCATTTTCACCAATCTTGCCATCCGAGTCCAGGAGAATGTGCTCAAGCTCTCGTTGTCCAAGAAGATGCAGGAACGTCATCAGGTTGACTGTTTTTCGATTGTCATGGACCCTGACAATCTGCCGATTGACGTAAGCGCTCTTCAGCAGATCCGCCTCCAATGGCGCAATAGGATCCGCACGTGGGAGATGGTGATGATCTACAAAAAAGCAGAACAGGAACTTCCTGCGACCTTTACCAACCTGATGTCCATTGATCTTGGCGTCAATAATCTGGCCGCCGTCACATTCCTGGAGGGTGATGACAGCTATTTGATCAACGGAAGGCCTTTAAAGAGCAAAAACAGTTACTATAACAAAGAGATCGCGCGGCTCACTTCCATCGCCATGAAACAAACCGGCAAGCGTGAGGACTTTGTTCGCACACACCGGATTCGTTCCCTGCAAGGAAAACGGAATCGCTATGTCCAGAACTTCCTGCATCAAGCGAGCCGGAAGATCGTGGATCTGGCGCTGAAACATCACGTACAGATTCCCTATGCCCGTTTTGTGGATCTCATCACCTATAAGGCCAAACTCCTTGGGATCACAGTAGTCAAGCAGAATGAAGCGTACACCAGCGGTTGTTCTGCGCTGGATGAGGAGAAGATTTCGAAAAAAGCATATGCATCCAAGCGACGCATTCACCGCGGCCTTTTTGTGTCCAACTCAGGGTTCAAGATCAATGCAGATGTAAACGGGAGTCTCAATATCTTGCGAAAGTACCTGGGTGGGAAAGGTAGTCCTGCGCTGATCCAATCGGCAAGGGATAATGGGTGTTTGAAGCATCCGAAACGTATTCTTGTCGCATAAGACAGGAAACATTTGAATCCCCCACCTCTAAGCAAAGCGGAGGTGGCGGGAGTCTTCAAAACTATTCCCTGTTTTTTGGGCTGCCCAGCTACTTCCAACACGAACTGCACCTCGACGTCAAAACGAGCGGCCTCCTCATGTTATTTTTATCCGGTTTTTCAATGCTGATCTCGCCGGTGGCCGGGAAATGGGTTGATCGATCGGGGTTTAGACCTCCGCTGATGGCAGGGACAGGGCTGATGCTGGTGGGGGCCTGTCTGCTTACGACGCTTTTTGTCGGCGCTTCGGTTCCGATCATGGCTGGGGTCTTAACCATTGTAGGCATCAGTTACGGTTTGAACAACGTTTCCTTGCAGGCGGCTATGATCAAAGCAACACCGCCGGGAATGATCGGCACAACTTCAGGATTGTTTCAGGCTTCAAGATACATGGGCTCCATATTGTCCGCGGTCGCTCTTGGACTGGTTTTTGGAAAAGAAATCACCGCCGCGCATTTCCGAATCCTCGGCTGTATTTTGCTGGTTGTGAGCGCTGCAGGCTGCTTTATGATCCTGAAGATGCCGGAAATGAAAACGGAACGAACGTAAGCTGCAAGCCTCCATGTGTCCGTTTGACAGTTCGCATCGCGATTGCCCAATAGTACGGAAAACAGTACATGATTAGCTCGATGGGCACAGAGGAGCACGGTAGGTTACAAAGCCGTGCCGTCACTCGCCGCTTTTTGTCCGGGATCGGGTATCGGAATAAGCGGAGCTTTAAATCGCCGTAAGCGAGCAACGTTTCCTTGCAGGCGGCTATGATCAAAGCAACACCGCCGGGATTAACGGAGGTATCTTTACGGGGGCCATGTTTGCCGAAAAGAGCGATAAAGGAGGACGTTCGGTCCTCCTTTATTTCGTCCTTCCGGTTGGTTCGGGCAAGCTGCGGTAGCGCAGCTGGAACAAGAGCAGCAGCATGCCGACGAGGACGGCGCCAAGGATATAGGGGCTGGCGTAATGCCATCCGTACAGGCCGCCTGCGACCAGCGGGCCGAGAATGCGGCCGAGGGTGTCCATCGAACTGATCGTGCCGGCCGTTACACCCTGTCCTACGGTAGTGCGCTGGGTGAGCATTGCGTTCGATGTAGCCCGGATCATCCCCTGACCAGCGCCGAACAGGGAAAGGAACAAGGCGAGGCTCCAGAACCCTTGGGCAAACAGGATCAACACGAACCCGATGGTGTACAAGAGCAGCCCGAGCGACAGCACCTTTGCTTCCCCCCATCTTTTTACCATCGGGCCGATCATCCCGCCTTGGATGACGGCAGCGATGATTCCCATGACCAAAAACATGTAGCCGAGGTCTTTCGAGTCCATCCCGAACAGATCCAGGATGTAATACCCGAAGGTAGTCTCCAACCCGGAAAAGGCGAAGGAGACGATGAAGACCAGATTGTACAAAAGGGCAAGCGGACCCGTGACAGCTGTCAAAAAGTGAAACCGACTTGATTTTGGCTCATGGGCGGGGTTGCTGCGCTTCTCACGCGGCAGGCTCTCGGGCAGGGCGAAGATGACAAACAAAAGAGTGAGCAGGGAAAAGGCGGCAGAAACGTAAAACGGGTAAGAGAAGCTCCATTTGCTGAGCACTCCGCCGATGACCGGGCCAAACACGAAGCTGAGGCCGACGCCGGCACCGATCACGCCCATGCCCTTCGCCCTCTCCTCCGGCGGAAACAGGTCGGCGACGATCGCACTGACCGTCGGTATCGCCGCGGCGGAGACGATCCCGCCCAAGAGCCGGTAGATCAGCAATTCCGTATAAGATGCAGACAGTCCAAACAAGACAAACGTAATCGCGAAGCCCAACAAGCCAAAAAGGATGAGCGGCTTGCGCCCGATCCGATCGGATAATCTTCCCCAGATCGGGGCGAACAAAAACTGCATGATATTGTAAATGGAAAAAAGCAGGGCCAGCTGGAATGAATTTGCCCCCAGTTTTTCCGCAAAAAACGGCATGACCGGGATGATGATGCCAAACCCGAGCATAATGAAGAACATGATGGCAAACAACAGGGGGAGCTGCTTTTTGTGCACCTGAAAAAACCTCTCTCCTATGTAAATGTCAGGGTATATATGTCTGGTTTTACCTTACGTTACCAATATCGTGAAGTCAAGTACGGGGGGAGAGAGCAAAGAGCATCCCGGCGTGGTATAATAAGTGAATCCGGACGAAAGCAGTTTAGGGCACGGGAGTGAACCCATACATGGCAAAACAGATGGTATACTACATATCCTGGCAGGAGGATAACTGGCTGGACGAGCTGCTCGATTACTTTCCGGCCGTGAATGCGCTGGTCCCTACTGCGAAATCATATCAGGCTATCAAGGAGCAGCGGCAGGCAGGCGAAGTGGAGCAGGCGGTCTTCGTGGTAAATCCCGCTGCTGATCCACAGGAGACTGACAAATTCCTGCAGCAGGTCACCAATGACCCGCAGCTCTCCCGCGAGCCGCTCTATCTGGTAGGCGTAAAGGAGACAGAGGCGGACGGCTGGCGGGAACGCTATCCCACGGCAAAGGTCGTGGTGAACAGCGGGTACAGCTTCGACTTTGACTATGAAGCCGTTTTGGCTCAGATGGAGGCAGAGTGGGGGAACCGGGCGTGAACGGGAAACAGTCTGATTTTTCCCTGGATGAGCTTCTGCGCCGTTTTAGCATCTTCATCTATACGGGAGATCCCGAGGGAGACTGCCTGCTCATCGAGGAGGAGATTCGCGAGTTGAAACAGTTTGGGCTGATCGACAACGAAGAGTACATGCAGGCGATGATAGCCGTTCGCCAGCGGTTGAAAAAAGAATGAGCGACTCCGCGATAGGAAAGCCAGTCAAGCTGTGATATAATCACACTGCCAACAATTCGCAGGGGGGAAAATGTGGAATGACTACACAGCAATCATCTGTAGATCTATTAGCGATCAATACTTTGCGGACGCTTGCGATTGACGCCATTGAAAAGGCCAACTCGGGACATCCGGGTATGCCGATGGGCGCAGCACCCATGGCTCACGTCCTGTGGAGCCGCTTTATGAAGGTA
The DNA here is from genome assembly GCF_000311785.1 of Brevibacillus massiliensis. GTDB lineage: Bacteria > Bacillota > Bacilli > Brevibacillales > Brevibacillaceae > Brevibacillus_C > Brevibacillus_C massiliensis. Next base: position 152,067 of record NZ_HE978542.1, on the reverse strand, counting down.
AACCCGCAAAATCCCGGCTGGATCAACCGGGACCGCTTCGTCCTGTCCGCCGGACACGGTTCCATGCTGCTCTACGCGATGCTCCACTTGATGAAGTACGACGTATCCATAGAAGATTTGCGAAACTTCCGGCAGTGGGGAAGCCGCACTCCTGGACACCCTGAGTACGGGCACACGCCGGGCGTCGACGCGACGACAGGTCCCCTTGGACAAGGAATTGCCATGGCAGTCGGAATGGCGATGGCCGAAAAACACCTTGCTGCTGTGTACAACCGCGAGCAATACGATCTGATCAACCACTACACCTATGTCATCTGCGGCGACGGTGACCTGATGGAAGGCGTGTCGGGCGAAGCTAGTTCTCTCGCCGGCCATCTGAAACTGGGGAAATTGATCGTCCTGTACGATTCCAACGATATTTCACTGGACGGGGAGCTCAGCCTGTCCTTTTCGGAAAACGTGGCCATGCGCTACCAGTCGTACGGCTGGCAGTATCTGCGCGTAGAAGACGGCAACGATCTGGCTGCCATCGAAGCGGCCATCGAACAGGCGCGGGCTGAATCGGATCGGCCGACGCTGATCGAAGTGAAGACGACCATCGGCTACGGCAGTCCCAACAAGGCAGGCTCCTCCGCCTCCCACGGTGCTCCGCTGGGCAAGGAAGAGGCGGCTTTGACGAAGCAAGCTTACCAATGGGCGGCAGACCGCGAGTTCTACGTTCCGGAAGAAGTGGCCAGCTTCTACGCGAAAGTGGCTGAGGCGGGCGCCAAGCAAGAGAGCGAGTGGCAGAGCCGCTTTGCCGAATACGCCAAGGCATATCCCGAACTGGCCGAACAGTTGACCCTGGCGATGAACGGAAAACTGCCGGCAGGATGGGACAGTGAACTGCCGGGCTACGAGGCCGGCAGCAAACTGGCGACGCGGGCAGCCTCCGGAAAAGTGATCAACGCGCTGGCTGGCAAGCTGCCGAATCTGTTTGGCGGATCGGCCGACCTGGCAGGCTCCAACAACACGCTGATGAAAGGGGAAGGCAATTTTCTCCCCGGCAGTTACGAAGGGCGCAACATCTGGTTTGGCGTCCGCGAATTTGCCATGGGCGCTGCCCTGAACGGAATGGCCCTGCACGGCGGTCTAAAAGTGTACGGAGGCACGTTCTTCGTCTTCTCCGATTACGTTCGTCCGGCGGTCCGCCTGTCTGCCTTGATGAAGCTGCCGGTGACGTACGTGTTCACGCACGATTCGATTGCCGTCGGCGAGGACGGTCCGACCCACGAACCGATCGAGCAGCTGGCTTCGCTGCGGGCCATGCCAGGTCTGACGGTACTGCGCCCGGCAGATGCTTATGAAACGAACGCTGCTTGGCGTTATGCCATTTCTTCCGTGGATGAACCGGTCGCACTGGTTCTGTCGCGGCAAAACCTGCCGGTACTGGCGGAGAATGCCGCTCGTGCCGCTGATGGGGTGGCCAAGGGCGCCTATGTGGTAGCCGATGCGAAGAATGGCAGCCCGGAACTGCTTTTGCTGGCAACAGGGTCGGAAGTATCCCTTTGTCTCAAGGCGTGGGAAGTCTTGACCGAGCGCGGCGTGGCGGCACGGGTTGTCAGCATGCCGAGTTGGGAGCTGTTCGAACGCCAGCCGCAAGCCTACCGCGACGAAGTGATTCCGCCAGGGGGTAAAAGCCCGTGTCGCCGTGGAAATGGCGTCGCCGCTTGGCTGGGAACGTTACACCGGCGATGGCGGTTCCGTGATTGCCATCAATCAATTCGGCGCCTCGGCTCCTGGTGAAAAAATCATGAGCGAATACGGATTTACAGTGGAAAATGTGGTGGAAACAGCAGAAAAGCTGCTGAAATAAACGGGAATTTTCCAGTTCATCGACAGCCTGTCCCAGACCTGTGAGGGATAGGCTTTTTTGTGCCTTTTTTCCATGGACATTTCGAGATGCCTGTGAAAATATAAGAAAAGCTCCTATTTCAGTCCCTTTGAATCGCTGATCGGCGGGAGCCTGGACCTATTTGCAGAAACTTTTTCACGGTTCAATCGTCTAAAGTGATGGAGAGGTAAGAGACCAGGAGGTATTGCATGGCAAAGGCCAAGAAGAAGATCGTAAAGAAAAACAGATGGCTGATGTTTGCCGCTTCATTTATCGTTTTTCTGATTTTAAGTGTATTTGGGGGGTATTTCTCGCTTCTCTTCGCCGGAGAGAAGATGATAGACATGCAGAAGCTGGAGGATTTGAAGCTGGATCCGACAGTTCTGCTGGACAAAGACGGGCAGCCGATCATCGAATTGAACAAAGAAGGAACCCGCGATTACGTCAAGTTCAATGAGATACCGGAGAAGCTCGTCGACGCTTTTATTGCTGTAGAAGACAAACGCTTCTTTGATCACAATGGAATCGACTTCGTCAGGGTCGCCGGAGCTATCATCAAAGACATTAAATCAGGCGGCGCTGTTGAGGGCGGCAGCACGATTACCCAGCAGCTCGCCAAAAACGTATTCCTCTCCCACGAAAAGACGTTCTGGCGGAAGACGAAGGAAGCAAGCATCGCGATTAATCTCGAACGCAAATTTTCCAAAGACGAGATCATGGAAATGTACCTGAACAAGATTTATCTCAACCACGGGATATTTGGAGTCAAGGACGCGGCCAAATACTATTTCGGCAAAGACGATTTGTCCACGTTGACGACTGCGGAAATGGCTACACTGGCGGCGATCCCCAAGGCTCCGGCGTATTACTCGCCGTTTGCCCATCCCGACCGGGCCAAGGAACGGCGGGACACGATTTTGCGGCTGATGGCGGAACAAGGCTATATTACGCCGGAAGAAAAGGAAAAGGCCCAAGCCGAACCGCTGCCAAAAGAACCGCATGAATCGGCGCAGCAAGGCATGAAAAAAGGATATCAGGCATACGTCGACTACGTCATGCAGGAAGCGGAAAAGCTGTACGGCATCAGCGAAGACATGCTGTACCGGGGAGGATGGAAGATCTACACCTCGCTCGATCCGAAGATGCAGGATGCGATGGTAGATGCCTACAGCAACGACAAGCTGTTCCCGAAAGACGGCCAAACGCAAAAGGTGCTGTCCAGCATGATCGTCATCGATCCGAACACCGGCGGCATCGCCGGCATGATGGGCGGGCGAGACTACGTAGCCAAAGGGTTTAACCTGGCGACCGACATGCGGCGCCAGCCGGGGTCGACGTTTAAGCCGCTGGCGGTTTACGCGCCGGCGCTGGATACCGGCAAATGGAACATGTACTCGCGGCTCAGCAACCAGAAGCAGAGCTTCAACGGGTACTCTCCGAGGAACTGGAACAACAAGTACAGCGATACTGTCGACATGTACACGGCCGTCAACCAGTCGCTAAATATTCCGGCGGTCTGGCTGTTAGACCAGATCGGTGTGGAAACAGGATTGGATTACATTAAAAAATTCGGCATTCAGCTCGACCCGCAGGACCGCAACCTGGCGATTGCACTGGGCGGTTTGACGAACGGCGTATCTCCGCTGCAGATGGCCCAGGCGTACACGGCCTTCGTGAACAAAGGGACGATGGTACATGCCTACGCGATCACCAAAATAGTCGATGACCGGGGGAGCACTGTCGCCACTGTGGAACCCCAGCGAACCGACGTAATCTCGCCGCAGGCTGCCTGGGAAATGCACAGCATGCTCGAGGGCGTCGTAACCGACGGGATCGGCTCCAGAGCCCGCTTGAGCGGCGGCCGTCCGGTAGCCGGCAAGACGGGAACGACCCAGTCCGAAGTGTTTGCAAATAGTACAAAGTACAATAAGGACGCCTGGTTTGTAGGTTATACACCGCAATACGTGGCCGCTGTCTGGATGGGGTTTGACCGCGAAGACAAGCAAAACGTGATGGCCGACGGAAGCGGCAAAACCGCCGATCTGTTTAAGGCTGTTTTCGACCAGGGGCTGAAAGGCACGAGAGCCGGTCAGTTTACGCCTCCTGAGGGCGCAATCAAGCACGAGAAACAGAAAGTGGAAATGACTGCGCCGAAGCTGGCCGCAGTGTTGGCGATGGAGAACCAGAAGCCAAAAGTGGTCATCAACTGGATCGGGAACGAAGGTCTGGACCTGACGTATGACCTGTACCGATTCAAGGACAATCCGGAAGCAAAAGAACTGATTGCCTCCGGTATCAAGGACAACACTTATGTAGATCCGATCATTGAGCCGGTTCTTTACAAGTACATCGTGGTTCCACGCGATGCCGACGGAAATGAAGGGCCGCCGTCCAACATCGCGGAAGTGGATATGTCACAGCTTGAGCAGCTGTTGAATGACGGTGATCAGCTTGAGGGGGATCATTCCGGAGACGGAGTTAACAACGGCGGGCAAGGAAATAATCATTTCCCGGGCGATCAGAATGGTGGCAACCAGCAGCTCCCGCCAGTTCAAAGCGGGGACAGCTCTTCCGGTACAGGAAGGGATTCCGGAAACGGCGGGAATGGCGGTTACGATGGCACTGGCGGGAACAATGGAAATGGCAACCCGCCGCCCGATATTCCGGAATGGGGAGGAAACCAGTCCAACGGGCCTGGAAACCAATCCGGCGGAATCGTACTGCCCCCTCCGCCACCTGAAGGCACCCAGCCCTAGCGCTGATCCTTGGAATTGATGCCATGTCGATCGTCATCGCCCCGTGCGGTGGCGATCGATTTTAATCTCGCTGTCCCAGGAATTTTTGCTTTGTCAATTGTTGGACTATTTCCACAGCCGCGGCTGGCGTGTTACAATGAACGGTAAGACCGATATTTCATTTGATGCTGGGGCCGGTTGGTTCCATGAGGAACAGGAGGGGATAATTGATGACAAACGTTGAACGGCAATCACTGGAACTGTTTTTTGAGGAAAAACTACAACAAGCCAAAGTTTTGTTTGAACGCGCCCTTGACTGTAAACACACTGATTTTGATGACCTGTACCCCTACATGAACGAACAGCCCCAGTTTTTCTGGTATAAGCGTTATGTCGCCTGGTCTGAACTGCTCACGGTTGTAAAGCTGGCGAAAGAATTGGAAATCGACTGGAAGTCGCAATTCACCGAACGGCAGGTAGAGTTTATCGAGGGGAAAGTTCTGCAGGGAAAAGTTTTAGATAACTGGTACGCGGAAGAGAAGTTGAGCCAATTGGAAGAATAACCCATGACAGAAAGCCTGGAGAAGAAAAGATCAGTCCTCAAACAGGCGGTGATGCATGGGATCATACGATGATGAGCGGCTGCTTCCCTGCTTCGGCAGGGTGCAGCCGCCTCAATATTTTTACCGGGAGATCGGGGATTTCAGATGTGGCATCACACGATCTGTTCTGCCTGGCTCGGCTTGTCTGATCGAGGCAGATTATGGTTGAACAATCGCTTCCAGCCGGTAAATCCGCTGTCCGCGTTCGGAGAAGCGCTGCTCGTACTCCGTCATCACGTTTCCGGCCGCCCATTCTGAATGATGCAGATCAAAGGTGATGTTTTGCAATTGGAAGCGCTCTGCCGCAAACTGATTGAGCGAGAATTCAAACAAGCCTTCGTTGTCCGTCTTTACGTGAATTTCGCCGTTTTCCGGAAGCACCTGTTTGTACATCCTGAGAAAAGCCGAAGCAGTCAGGCGCCGTTTTGCATGTCTTTTCTTGGGCCACGGATCGCTAAAGTTCAGGTAGATTCGGCTGATCTCGCCCGGCGCAAACAAATCCGTGAGCATCTTGGCGTTGTACTGGACAAGCGCCAGATTAGGGATGTCTCGCTGCTCTGTCCGCTGGGCAGCGCGATAGATGACTTCTGCCTGCACTTCCAGTGCGATGTAATTGATGTCCGGGTTTTGTTCGGCAAGCGTCGTGATGAATCTTCCTTTTCCGCAGCCGATCTCCAGATGAATCGGATGGCGGTTGCCGAAGCGCTCATGCCAGCGGCCTTTGTAAGAAGCGGGGTATTCGACGAATGTGGGGTACTGGCGAAGCGCTTCTTCCGCCCCCGGTATATTGCGTAAACGCATAGAAACCTCCTTGTGTATGAGCAAAAAGAGAATACCATTCCTACTTTAATCAAAAGTCTCATCTTTTTCAACTCGATCACAATTGAATCTTTTTCCTGTTTTTAGTAATATAGAAAAGATAGTGACTTGATCTCGCTGTCATGCACAAAAAATGGAAGGGAGGACCAGTGGGAAGTTGATGTTGTGGAAATGGAAGATAGGCTTTCTGGCAACGGCGTTACTCATCGTACAGCCTGGAATTACATACGCAGCAGACCAAAGTGCACAAGCGGGCGGCGTTCACCTGCCTGTCGGCAAGGATCAGCCCCTGGATATCAAGCTTCCCGGAAATGACGGTGTGAAGCGCAAACAGCCGGCGCTCCGCGGAGCTGAACACTTCGAAATAAAGTGGAGAGTAGAAATGGATCAAGTGTCCAACCTGGTTGCCGATCAGGCTGGAGACATGTACTTTGTCGACATAAACAATGTAGTACACGCTATATTTGAAAATGGCGAAGAGAAATGGACGTACAATCTCGAAACTACGGGATTGCGCGGTTTCCCGGAGCTGTATATGGGGAAGGACGGCGTTCTTTACGTTTTAATCGAGGGGGTCGAAAGAGAGCAGGACTCTCGCTTGCAGGCCAACAAGCCCGGCATCGTGGCTCTGAGCCGAGAAGGAAAGCAGCAGTGGAAGCTGGAGGTGCCCAATCTTGTCAGCATCGCCGACGTCTACTTCGACGTGGACGAGTTCGGCAGTGTGACCGCGCTGACCGACGGCGGGATCATCGGCATTTCACCCGCGGGGGAGATCCGGTGGACGAACAAGCAGATCGCCAAATCCGTCCTGACCAAGTACCGCGATTCGATTATTACGGAGAATAACATCCTCAAGATCAGGAGAGACAACCAGGGAAACAGCTACGTCACCACCAAGGACCACCATATTTACGGAATTGACCGCGGGGGCAAACTCTTGTGGCAGAAAAAATTGGTGAACGACTATCAGGATTTTTACGTGGCCAAGTCGGGCATGATCGTCTTGCTTTCTTCTTCGGGGGCGAGGCTGCTGGACGGCCGTGACGGCACCGTCCAAGACAATAATGATTGGCTCGACCAGCAAAAAATCGATGATCTGGGCATTCCCAATGACGGGGAGGGCGGCATCTACCTGAATTTTGATACGAATGGCATTCTCGACGTAGACAAGTCCGGCCGTGTGAAGTGGGAGTACCGTACGGGTCCTAAAAATCAGTTGGATCTCTATGACGTAAGCTCGGACCGGCAGGGAAACGTCTACTTCAGCAATACCGCGGGCAATCTGTACTCCCTTGACAAGTACGGGAAAGAGCGCTTCGTACTGGTAAGAGATAATGATCTGTTTACTTCTTCATCCATCGTGATCGGCCATAACGGGAATATGTACTGCTTGACGGAAGATCTTGGGTTGATATCACTGGGCAAGAAGGAAATACAAGTCTTCCTGGACAATCGCGGCATGTATCTCAGTCGATTGCCGATTGACGCAGGCGATAAGGTATTCGTTCCGCTGAAAGCCATCTTCGAGAAGATGGGCTGGAAGGTAGAGTGGGATGACGGGACCAGAGTGGTTACCATGCGGCGCGACAAGCAAACCGTCCGGCTGTCGACAGATACCCCGTCGGCTGAAATCAATGGCCGCCCGGTCACGCTGTCGGATAAGCCCAGAGTGATTGCGGGGACGACCTTTGTCGCCCACGATTTTATCAGTCTCGCTACAGAAGGAAAAGCGAAAGTGGAGTGGGACGCGAAGACGAAAAACGTGCAGATCTGGACAAAAAACAATTGATGTACCTCTCTATGAAAAAACAACTCCTCTTTCAAAGAAGAGTTGTTTTTTCACGTTTAGATATGACGAGGCTGGAGATAACTAAGAATAAGTTCGAAAAGGAGTGATGAAAAGTGGAAATGAGTATGAGTTCGGAGGAAGTCATTGCTCAAATTAAACGGTTGCATGGCAACGGAGAATCACTCAGCAAAAAGTATGTAAAAAAGTCGCACCCGGAATTGATGAAAAACGCCCTCTACTACTATCCGAGTTGGGAACATGCCATACAAAAAACAGGAGTTATGACGACCTGATCGATAGCCGCGAGAGAAACCCCAGAGAGTGCTTCGCTCTCTGGGGTTTCCGTTTGCCCGAAGGGTTAAATCTTCATGATGCCGCCCATGCTTGCATTGGTGACCAGTTGTGAATAGCGGGCCAGGTAGCCGGTTTTTACTTTCGGCTCAAAACCTTGCCAAGCTGCTTTGCGTTTTTCCAGCTCGTCCGCCGACACGTTCAAATGGATGCTGCGCTCCTCGATGTCGATGGTGATGATATCGCCGTCCTGCACGAATGCCAGCGGACCTCCTTCGGCCGCTTCCGGGGAGATGTGTCCCACGCTGATGCCGCGGGAAGCGCCGGAGAATCGTCCGTCCGTTACCAGAGCAACTTTGGTTCCCAGTCCCATCCCGACAATTTGGGAGGTCGGAGCCAGCATTTCAGGCATGCCCGGACCGCCTTTTGGCCCCTCGTAACGAATGACGACAACATGTCCTTCTTTTACTTTGCCGTTCGCGATGCCCGCCAGCGCTTCTTCTTGTGAATCAAAGCAGATGGCCGGACCCTCGTGCTTTTTGATCGACCCGTCGACTGCCCCTGCTTTAATGATCGAGCCCTGCGGAGCGAGGTTGCCGAACAGAACGGCCAGACCGCCCCGTTCGCTGTACGGATTATCCAGACGGCGGATCACGGCTTCATCGGTGATTTCCGCATCGGCGATATTTTCTCCGAGGGTTTTGCCGGTAACCGTAATTCGGTCGAGGTGCAGCGCCCCTTCCTTTTTGGACAGCTCTTTCAGGATGGCGGAGACGCCGCCGGCGCGGTGGCAGTCTTCGATGTGGTAGTCGGAAGCCGGAGCCAGCTTGCAGAGGTGCGGGATGCGTTCCGCTATTTGGTTGATTCTTTCGATCGGATATTCCACTCCCGCTTCATGGGCGAGCGCCAGCGTATGAAGCACGGTGTTGGTGGATCCGCCCATCGCCATGTCGAGGGCAAAGGCATCGTCCAGCGCCTCAAGCGTGATGATATCGCGAGGTTTGATGTCGCGCTCGATCAGTTCCATGAGGTAAGCCGCGGTCGATTTTACCAGTTCCCTGCGCTCTGGCGAAGTTGCAAGGATGGTGCCGTTTCCGGGAAGAGCGAGGCCCAGTACCTCGGCCAGGCAGTTCATCGAGTTGGCGGTAAACATGCCGGAGCAGGATCCGCAGGTCGGGCAGCCGAACTGTTCCAACTCTTTCAGTTGATCGTCGTCGATGAGACCGGCCTGGCGGGCGCCCACCCCTTCAAAGACGGAAGAAAGCGAAATGCTGCGGCCGTCTTTTGTCTTTCCGGCAGCCATCGGTCCGCCGGTGATGAAAATTGTCGGGATATTGACCCGAAGAGCGCCCATCATCATCCCTGGCGTAATTTTGTCACAGTTCGGAATACAGATGAGACCGTCAAACCAGTGTGCCGACACGACCGTTTCCAGGCTGTCAGCGATAATTTCCCGGCTTGGCAGGGAGTAGCGCATGCCGATGTGGCCCATGGCAATCCCGTCGTCAACACCGATTGTATTGAATTCAAAAGGAACGCCCCCGGCGGCCCGTACTGCTTCTTTCACCAGCTTGCCAAACTCCTGCAGGTGAACATGGCCTGGAATGATGTCGATGTATGAGTTGCAGATGGCGATAAACGGTTTGTCAAAATCCTCTTCTTTGACACCTGCAGCACGCAGCAGACTGCGGTGCGGGGCCCGGTCCATCCCTTTCTTGATCATGTCACTTCTTCGTCTCGTCATATTGTTGGCTCCCTTCGAAACATTCTACACTATTAATAATACCGTTCCATCACCCGGCAACGCAAAGAAAATTATATTTCCAGCCGTTTTTTTATGAGTTGTCACAAAAAAGAACGGGAATGGTCTGTTTTTCCTGAAATCTTTTCCTGCGTTGGCTCGTAAAAGAAAGTAGAGAGAGAAGGAGGAGTGCGATGAGAAGGCTGTTGAAAGTGATAGGGGAGTGGATTCCGCCGATTGCGATTGCTTTCGTGCTAAGCCTGTCTTTCCGCTCGTTTGTCGGGGAGGCGGCAAAAATTCCCTCCGGTTCGATGATCCCGACACTTCAGATTAACGATCGGCTGTTTATCGAAAAAATGATTGACCCGAGCGATTTGCGTGACGGGGATATCGTCGTCTTCAAGCCGCCGTTTAAAAGCGAATACGATCGATTGATCAAGCGCCTGATCGGCGTGGGAGGGGACACGATAGAAATTCGCGACGGCGCGCTCTACCGCAATGGCGAGAAAATAGACGAGCCCTACATTGAAGAACCGATGAACTATGATTACGGCCCGATTACGGTGCCGGAAGGGAAATTTTTCTTCTTGGGGGACAACCGGAACAACAGTTACGATTCCCATCTGTGGCCGACACCGTTTGTCGATGAGAGCGAGATTATCGGCAAGGCTGTGTTCCGCTACTATCCCTTTAGCGAAATGGAAATGCTGCAGTAGTAAAAACAGACCGGGCCGTCTCGATGGAGGGGCCCGGTTGCTGTTTTTTCAGCGAATGGAGAGAGGGTATGCGCCGCTTTCGCCCCTTGGCTGCAGCGGATGAGACAGCCTGACGTGATCGAGTCTGTGCCGTTTCCATTGTTGCAACCTCACGATATTTGATACTATGGAACACAGGGCAGTCCTGTCATGCGAATCGTTACGTCTGGCAAAGAGGTGGATCAAGTGATTTTGCATAAAGGTGAGGTACTGTTTCGTCAGGGGGAAAACGGCCCGCTGTACGAGGTGAAGAGCGGCCTATTGAAAGTGGTTCGGCTTCAGGAAGACGGAATGCCCTTTCTCTTTAATCTGCTGCTTCCCGGTGAGTTGATTCCCCACCATTCACTGATTACGCCCAAGGAGTATCACGGTACGGCTGTCGCTTTGATGACGACAGAAGTAGAAGTCATTCCCGCAGAAGCATGGTACCAGGAACTGGCCGAACATCCGGAACGCTATCGGGAAGTGGCCTTGTCGCTGCAGGGAAAATTGAGGATGATGCAGCGGCGGATCGACCAATTGACCCCTCCGTCGCCCAAGAAGCGGCTGGACCTGCTGCAGCAGTGGTTTGACCAGTATTTCCAGGGAATGTCGATCAACCAGCTGCTGACGCAGGAGGAGATCGGCCAATTGATTGGGGTTCGCCGCGAGACGGTCAATCGGCTGATGCGGCAAAAACGCTAAGTGCATGCTGCAAATGGATAACGAATGGAGGAAACAAAAGTGTTAGCGGATTTGCAAGAGATTTTAACCAACAGCACGGAAGAGGAGCAAGAGATTCTGCGGCTTGCGATGCAGGCCATCCGGCAAAGACGCGAATCGGGCAGGGCGTATCCGTCGGGATTTCTCGGTCTTGACGGCAGGTTTGTGGACGAGCGGACATACCAGTTTATCGTTCCGATCACACCCTACATGTTGAATGAATTGGGAATCGTCCATGGCGGGATTTCCGCGACCCTCGTCGACTGTACAATCGGATCTCTGGTCAATCTCTCGCTGCCGCAGGGGGAATATGCGGTCACGACTGAATTGAAGGTAAACTACATACGCCCAGGCAAGGGAAAGGCGCTCCGTTCGGAAGCGACGATCATTCATCGCGGCCGGACACTTGTCATCTGCGAGGGAAAGGTATTCGACGATCAGGAGCAGTTGATCGTCCACGCGACGGGGACGTTTATGATCCTGCAGCGTGATCGTGACTAGGGCATCTATGAGTACAACCCTGCATCTGGACTGGTCAAGACCCCATTTTGTAGACAGTAAGAAAAACCCCGGCCTTTAGACT
>NZ_HE978542.1:0-139225 GCF_000311785.1 Brevibacillus massiliensis | reverse complement strand
AGACAACGGGGGCAGGGTTTTCTTGTATGGCGATCCTCTCTGCATGTAAAAATGCACTTCCCTTCTGCCGATATAAAAAGTGTTATTATTTTGGAATCTTCATGGGGGGATACAGCAATGAAAAAGATCATCTCAGCGAGTTTGGTTCTGGCGCTGACGCTGACGGCATTGTCACCGCTTGAAGCGGTACACGCGGCCGATAAACCGGCGAAAGAGTCGAAGCAGAAGGAAAAGGACCAAGACAAGGCCGAGAAAGAGAAGGAAAAGGACAAAGACAAGGCCGAGAAAGAGAAGGAAAAGGACAAAGACAAGGCCGAGAAAGAGAAGGAAAAGGACAAAGACAAGGCCGAGAAGGAGAAGGAAAAGGACAAAGACAAGGCCGAGAAAGAGAAGGAAAAGGACCAAGACAAGGCCGAGAAGGAGAAGGAAAAGGACAAAGACAAGGCCGAGAAGGAGAAGGAAAAGGACAAAGACAAGGCTGAGAAAGAGCAGGAAAAGGATAAAGAGAAAGCCGAGAAAGGGCGTGAGACGGAACAGGAAAAGGCCGACAAGGAGAAGGCTGAAAAGGAACTGGAGAAGGCTGCGGATAAAGCCAAAAAGGAAGAAGAAAAAGCCCTGAAAGAGGCGGAGAAGCTTGCCGAAGAGATCGAGAAGGCAGCGGGCAAAGCAAACGCCGGCAGTCCATCCGCCGATCTGGCGCAAATTCAACAAGCGGCAGCAGCCAAAAAAGCGGCAATTCAGCAAGCTGTCAAAACGAAAAAAGAGCTGATCGAACTCCGTCAGGAACTGAAAAAAACGGGTGAAGTGACGGATGAATTAAAGGCGAAGTACGAGGAGCTTGCCAAACAGCTGGAACAGCAGTCCGAGCTAAAAGAGGCGCTCGAAGTGCAGAAAGAACTGCTTGATCGATTCTACAAGCCGGGCGACGAAGAGATTTACAGCAGATTGGGCGAACTCTATGAAAAGAACGGACAAAAAGGCCTGAAGACCTTCGTTAACGGCAAGGAAGTCGTTATGGCGGATGCGCCGTTCATCCAAAATGGTCGTACTTTGGTGCCTGTTCGCGCCATCGGCAACGCCTTGAAGGCTGATGTCACGTGGGAACCGGAGACCCAAAGCGTGGAAGTCAAACGCGGCGACAGCAAAATTGTTCTTTTCCTCGGTTCGGACGAAGCGTTGGTAAACGGGGAAAAAATCAAACTGGAAACAAAACCGGTGCTGAAAAACGGGCGTGTCTTCCTGCCGATTCGCTTTATCGGAGAAAAGCTGAATGCAAAAGTAGGCTACCAGGAGCAGGGAGAACTGATCATCATCGAAGATCAACAAGCGGCCGACCCTGTACAGACAGAGGAGAACGAATCTTCCGCCGCCGATGCGGAAGCCGCGCCTGCGAATGAATCTGCCGCTTCTCCTTCCGCGGAGCAAACAACCGACACTCCTGCTGACGCGGCGAACACGCCGGAGTCCGCAGCAAACGAAGACACAACTTCCCCTGATGCATCGAAAGAAGGCATTTCGTAAGTAAAAAAAGCTCCCTGCCTTGCGCACGGCAAGCAGGGAGCCTCGAAGATACCAGCTGTTTACTGCTCGCGACCTCTGCGGCGAAGCCCGGAGGTCTTTTCGCTGCGGTCAGGGGATGACCGACATTCCGCTGTACCTGGCGATGTACTGAAGCATTTTTTGCGACAGGGGGACGATAAACTCCATGTCTTCACGCTCGACGACACCGGAGCGCGTCACGATTCGGGCCCACTTGACCGCCAGTTTGAAATAATCAGAGCCAAAAGTGGTGCGGATCAACTCGGAGCGATGGCGAAACGATATGCCAGGGGAATCGATCCTGACCGGAATGATGCTGATGATATCATGCAAAAACAGGTGGTATGTCGTATGGGGTTTTTGAAAAACCAATTCCTTGCTGGTCACAGAGCAGCTTAAACTTTTATTCATCTGTGTCAGTTTTAACTCGCCCTCAAGGTTTTTCAGCCGAATGAAATTACTGTTCATTTGTACCCTCCCCGGGGAGCCGGTTTCACTTATCATAGAGGGTATCGGGCACGTGTGCAAGGGGAAAAATCGGAAATGGGCTTAAGGGAGGTAGCGGCGCGCCCCGGCAAATTCAACAGCGTAGGCCGGTTCATCAATCGAGACAATCTCTACCGTCTTGGCGGCATTAGGTGAATGGATCATCTTTCCCTCGCCAATGTACATCGATACGTGGTGGACACTGCCTTTGCCGTTGTTGTAGGCGAAGAACAGCAAGTCTCCCGGTTGAAGTTCTTCTCTGCTGACGGGTGTGCCTGCCTTCGATTGCGGGCCGGAGTCGCGCGGGATCGTGATTCCGTGCGATTTGTAGATCGTATGCGTAAAGCCGGAGCAGTCGAAGCCGAAGCCCGAGGTGCCGGCCCAGAGGTAGGGCAGCCCCAAAAACTTCTTCACCGTGCTGACGAGATCTGCACCCGTCGGAGTGGGAATGTCGGATTCCGACCGATAGATGGCCACATCCGCTTTCGACACCCATTTGTTGCCGTTGTTCGGGGTGATCAGCATGACCTTGTCTCCCATCTCTTTTTGAACGGGCAGCCTTGTGTTGAAGCTGACCTCCATAAACTTGTGATTCATGGCATTTCCGTCGTAAAGCCATGCCGTCGGGCTGGTCACGATGGCAAACGGGCGATCGGAAAACTCGTCCAATCGGCGGTTATCCGTCAACTGCACTTTTGGCATCCAGCCGGGATAACCCAGCGTACTTTTCGGAGTGGGCTGTCCTTCCACAGCTACTTTGATCCAGTCGCCTCGCTCCTCCAGAATGACCACTCTCGTCCCGTAGAGAGCCTGAGTCTCCAGCATGTCGGCACTGGTGAGCTCCAGCTTTTGCGCCAGGGTCATGCTTCTTGTCCATTTCCACAGGTCGACAGGATTGGTGAGAGCAGGAATATCGACCTCGCGCGTCTTTGACATGCCTTTTTCCGTCCACAGCGTTGCAGCCGCCACATCAACATATGCGGTGTCGCCAGCTTTAAACTGGGGGGCTTCCGGTGTTTCCGCAGCAAAAGAGAGAACCGGCAGCAGCGATAAAACCAGGGCAAGCAGCAGAACCCCGACTGTCCATTTGCTTATTTTTTTCATGAACATACTCCTCTCCGTCAGGAAAATGTTATTTTCTTGGCTTCATATTACAATAAAATTCTGACTATTTACACAAAAATTTGGAACCGGCTCCACCTTTCATTGGTGAAAAGCCGGTTCGTCTGCATTCTATTTCAGTCTTACTTCAAAAGGCTGGGTGATCCGCGCTGGGTAATTGGTAATGGTAAAGGTCAAGGGCCCGGTGTAATCCTCCGATTTTATATGGAAGGAGGTTCGCTGAATGCTGCTGTCATCGTCGATGATTCCCATATTGCCTTCTGTCTGATACACATTCCCTGCGGCATCCGCAAATTCCGAATCGACGATGGAGTAGGCATGTTTATCGCCTGGTAGCTTCTCGACGAGCAGATTGATCGTCGTGTATGCCGTTCCTCTGTCGATTGACTCCAGATGAACGCGCTGATCGGGGGCTTTCAGGAGTTTCTTTTCCCCGACGTCGATGACCAGTACCGATTTGTCCTTGTCCAGGGCCATCAGTTCGCTGCCTCTCAAATACAACTCCTTGGCCTCGGTGAAGTAGCTGCTCTCAAAGTAAATCGTCTGTTTCGACTCGCCGACGGAGGCAAGATCAGTCTTCAGGACATCTCCTTTTTCGTTGACGATCTTGAGGTCTTCAAAGCCCATGATGTTTTTGGTGTTGTCCGGGTCAAATTCGACACCAAGCCTGATTCGGGTCGGGTAGATGACTGCATCAGTAAAGGTGAATTTTTGTCCGGCGATGTCAACGGTTTGGTCGATCGGCACCGTTTCCTTCATCCCGGCAAACTTCGAGCGGTCTACGGGGATGGTGACTTCCCAGACGGTATCTGGGTGTTCGATATCGCCGACCAATTTCACCCGCATGATGACCGTGTCGGGAACGGGCTTATTTTCTATAAAATGGATATCTACATGTCCCTTCAAGATGTGGTCATCCGGATTGCTTTCTTCTGGACTAAAGCTGGAAATGCCAGCGGAAAACGGCTGCCTGTTCCCGTCCAGCAGTTCGACGGATGAAGTCAGAAGTTTTTTAGGCTTGCCCGTCGTACTTTCCGCGGTGTAAAAAATGTTTAATCTCATCTCGTCAGCGATGATACTGCCAACGGTCAGGCGAATGCCGTCTTTTTCGTCAGAGATGCCCACCGGCTGCACGAAGTCATGTTCGACAGCACGCTGCAAGCCTTGATCATAGCTGATCAATTTGACGATGTAGGACATGCCGGGCAGCTCGCTGACCAGAGTGGCGAACGCAGGCGACACCCGGATGCTGACAGCCAACAGAAGGCAGAGCACACATACGGCAGCGGAGACAGCAAGGCTCCAGCTTTTTACCGGCCGTTTTCTCTTGGCGCGCTGCATGCCCCGCTCGATGGCCTGGTCGAGCTGTTCGGGCGCGGGAAGCGGCAGTCCGGCAATCTGCTCTTTGACTTTTCGCAGAACTTGTTCTTCGCGATCAAACATGGAAATCACCATCCTTTTCCAGCAGTTTCCGCAGTTGTGACAACGCCTGATGCAGGCGGGTTTTGACCGTCCCCTCCGGCCTTCCGATCACTCGAGCGATCTCGGCGATGGTCATGTCTTCAAAATACTTGAGGATAATCACCTGCTTGTACTTTGGCCCCAGCTGTTCAATCGCCAGC
The DNA here is from genome assembly GCF_000311785.1 of Brevibacillus massiliensis. Taxonomy (GTDB): domain Bacteria; phylum Bacillota; class Bacilli; order Brevibacillales; family Brevibacillaceae; genus Brevibacillus_C; species Brevibacillus_C massiliensis. Next base: position 134,456 of record NZ_HE978542.1, on the reverse strand, counting down.
TCTAAGTGAACTCTTTCATGCTGCATATCGTCAGGATGCGAATGCTCTTCCCGGAAGGTTTCGATCAGCTTCCAGCGCTTTTTTGCTTTCGTCTGGTCGTGACAGTAGTTGAGCAGGATGCGGATCAGCCAGGTGTGGAAGTACTGCGGCTCCCTCAGTCTGGGCAATTGCTTGTAAGCCCGGTATGTCGTCTCCTGGACGGCGTCCAATGCGTCCTGCTCATTTTTCAAGTAGGCAAAAGCCAAGCGGTACAGCTGTTGTTTATGTTCCTGCATCAACTGGTAAAAGGCAGTGTCATCGTGTTTGGCTGCCCGTACTAACGACTCTGTAGACAACGTTTTCCACCTCACTATATAGTTAGACTGTGCGGCGGCGAAAAAGGTTTGGTTGATCTTCGGTGCCGGATTGGGTACGATGCAAATACATGCGAAAAAAAGGAGTTTACCAGATATGATAGAGATCGCAAAACAAGCGGCGCTGTATGCGGGGGAACTGCTGCGGGAGCGCTTTTCCGGGCAGCTTACCCCTGACCTGGAATCTCATAACGATGTGAAGCTGCCGGAGGATAAGGCGAGCGAGCGGCGCATTATTGAGGTGATTCATCGTCATTTTCCGAGCCATACGATTGCTTCCGAAGAGATCGGGATCGTCCAGCGGGACGATGAGTACCTGTGGATCGTCGACCCGCTGGACGGAACAAACAACTATTTTATTGGCCATCCGTACTTTTCTGTCTCCATCGCACTGCAGCATGCGGAGGACGTCGTGCTCGGCGTGGTCTACAATCCGATTTCCGGCCAGCTGTTTTGGGCCGAACGCGGGAAGGGAGCCTACCTCAACGGCAGGCGGCTGTTTGCCAGCGGACGAACGGAATTGTCTAAGGCGGTGGGAACGTACATAAGAGGTCGCGATACGGTGACCAAAGAGGAGGAAATGGCATTTATCGCCCCGTTCGCCCTGCAATCAAAGCGGCTGATGCGGACGATTGCCCCTGCGCTTGACTGGTGTCTGCTGGCCAGCGGCTGGATCGACTATATCGTCATGCAGAAATCGGACATCATGGATGTCGCGGCCGGTATCCTGATCGCCCGGGAAGCGGGTGCCAAGATCACCGATTGGAGCGGGGAAGGCTACCGCCATAAGCCGTTCACGATCCCCTGCCTGGCCAGTCTGATCGCAACGGGAGGGCCGCTTCACGAGACGATCCTCACCATGACGGCTGTCGGGAGCCGATCGGGATAGCGCTAACCTGCGATAACCGGACAGGGACCTGAAGTTTTGCGAGATTCCAGAGAGCAGGGAGGCAGACATTTATGGATACAGGACCAAGACGCGTGGTCTGGCTTGGCTTCTTGAGCACGATTGGATTCGCTCTTGTAGCCTACCTCGTCGCGCGGAATGCGACGGCTCCGTTTGACAGCTTGCTCTCGTCCGCCGTGCAGCGCTATGAATCGCTAACACTGACGGAGCTGGCACTGACGCTTTCCTTTATCGGCTCGACAAAGGCTGCTGCCGTGATTTCTGTGGTTGTGATCGCTGTGCTGTTTTTTGTGCTCAGGCATCGGAGCGAGCTGGTGCTGTTCATCGCCGCGGTTGGCGGCGCAGCGCTCGTCAACGACTTTTTAAAGCACCTGTTTCAGCGGGAGCGGCCCACTTTGCACCGGCTGGTCGAGGAGACGGGATACAGCTTTCCCAGCGGACATTCGATGGGGGCGTTTGCCTTGTACGGCATTCTGGTCTTTCTCTTGTGGAAGCATATCCCGTCCCGCATCGGACGAGTTCTCTTGCTGCTGTTTGGCGCAGCCATGATCCTGGGGATCGGATGGAGCCGGATCTATTTGGGGGTCCACTATCCCAGCGACGTCATTGGCGCCTACCTGGCCAGCGCGGTCTGGCTGACAGTATCCATCCGGGTGTACCAGTGGTATCGGGAGCGGCGGATGAGGCGAAGGAGACATTTTCCCGGAAGTTGAGCGGTACGCACCGCCGGGGTCAGAGGAGCCCGCTGTTTAAGAGGTTGTTCCGAGGGGGCCATGTCCTGGCGCAGGCTTAACGAGAGGGGCTCTCACTCGGGGCTCCGTGCAAAAAGCCGGCACGCATGCCGCCATCGATCAGCAGGACACTGCCGGTAATGAATGAGGCGGACGCCGAGGTGAGAAAGAGGACGGCATCGGCGACGTCCGAAGCCCGGCCGTAGCGTCCGATGGGCGGAAGCGGCCAGGAGAGATAGTCGTCCTCGGCCCGCAAAGTTTCCCCCGCTTTCACCATGGTTTTCATGCCGGGGGCGATATCTCCGGGGGCGACCACGTTAACGCGGACGCCGTCGGGGGCCAGGTCCAGGGCGAGCATTTTGCCTGCCATGTTCAGCGCCGCTTTGGTGACGGAGTAGGCGCCCGCCAGATTTTCTCCGGAGATGCCGGCATCCGAGGAGATGAGAACGACGGCGCCACTGCTCTGTTTCAGCAGTTTGGCCGACGCCTGGACAGTCGTGATCGCACCCTGAACGTTGACGCGGTAAAGGCTGGCCAGATCCGCTTCCGAAGTCTCCAGCAGCGTTGCCTTGCGACCGATGCCGGCGGAACAGACCACCGCGTTCAAGACGCCGAAACGCTCTTCGATTTGCCCCAGCACGCGATCCAGATCTGTGCGAGAAGATACGTCCCCGGGGAAAAATACGCACTGCTGTCCAGCTGAGCGTTTTAACGCTCCGATTGTCTTTTCCGCCTGCATGCCCCTCTGCTCGTTCTGCCCGACCAGCGCGACAGAAGCGCCTGCCCTCATATAGGCGGCGGCAATTTCACGTCCAATGCCGGAAGTTCCGCCAGTGATTAATACGACGTGCTTTGTGAAGTCTGTTCGATATACGCCTGTTTTGTCACGTTGCTTCAATCCCAAGGACAAAACCTCCTTGTCCAAATACTTGCTGCTCTCCATCATGATAAGGTGGAGGCAATCACATGTCTCCATCCAAAACTGTGTCTCTGAAAGCCAACCAAGCTTGACTTGCGGCACAGGCATTATCTTCACGACTGCTCGTCAACATTGTGGACATGCGGTGGATTCGCTAACGGTACACTTTCATCCGGAACAGCCGCTGCGGCCGACCGACCGTTCCATACTGCAGGAACTCATCGGCGATTCCCTGTTCTGTCAGATATTCCAGATAAGCTCTCGCTGTGGAACGGCTGACACCGGCGAGGCGGGCGATCTGTTCCGCGCTGTAAGCCTGCTGCCCTTGGAGCAGGCTTTGTTTAATCCTCTCCAGCGTGCGGCTGTCAATCCCTTTTTGCAACGGCTGAACCGTTTGGGACTTGGCCGCCCTGAACTTTTTTAGCCCCTCCACAAACTTCTGGTCCGGCTGAGCGGGAGTTCGCAAGTGGATTTTGAACTGCTTGTATTTTTCCAGGGAATCCTGCAGCAGATCGAGGTCAAAAGGCTTTGATTAGGGAATCGAATATGCCCAGCCTGAAAGCTTCTTCGATGATTTCGATCTCTTTGGCCGCGGTGATCAAGATGACGTCGCAGGGAATCTTCTCAGTCCGGATGCTGCGAAGCACTTCAATCGGAATTTCATGCCCAGAGCTGTGGAAGACCCGCGTTATTCCGCTGATTATCTCGATCCGGACAAACGCTCTATCGCCAATGCCGTTCAAATCTTCTTCCAAGATGGGAGCCATACGGAAAAGGTTGAGGTAGAGTACCCGGTCGGCCACCGCAGCAGACGTGAGGAAGGAATCCCGCTGCTCGAACAAAAGTTCACAGCCAATCTGGCCACTCGTTTGCCGGCCAAGCAAGTTGCAGAGATTATGGAGATGTGCATGGACCAAGGGGCGTTGGAGGAAACCCCGGTTCATGAATTCGTGGATAAATTCGTCATATAATCAGGCGAAACCAATACTGGCAAAAGAAAAAGGATAGAGTCGCCAGATGCATTCTGACGACTCTATCCATTCTTGTTTTCCTGTCCTGAATTCCGGTTTAGCTGGCTTTCTCGAATTCGATAATCGCCTGCTGCTCTTCTTCAAGCCAGGTTACGTCTGCGCCAAACTCTTCGCTGACGAATTTAAGCGGAACGTAAAGGCTGCCGTCTTTTTCAGTCGGGGCTGCCGGCAAGGTCTTGGCTTGGCCGTCGACCGTAGCAGTTTTGCTGCCTTCCGTTACCTTGATCGTTTTCCCGTCCTTGGAGAAGGTAGCTGTCTTGGTGCTTGCGTCGTAGCTGATCTGCGCGCCCATCTCTTCGCCGATGAAGCGGAACGGCACCATCGTCGAGCCGTCTTTGAGGAACGGGCGGACGCCTGTTACCGGTTCTCCGTTGAGCGTGGTCGAGTTATCCTTCAGATCGAAGACGATAAGTTCGGATTCGCCCGGGACGGCGGCGAGCTCCTGGGCAAAGCGATGCAAGAAGCCTTTATCGTTAAATGCCTTGATCGCATTCTCATCTTCCTGCAGCTGCTCTACCGTAACGGTATCGCCGGCAGCAGGGAAGGTGACGGCCGTTCCCTTGCCGTGATTCCAGACGTAACAGTCCGCTTCCCAACCGATCGTAACCGGTTTCGGCAGCTTGCCGTCAGGGTCTTTTACTGTAGCAGACAGCGTGGTGATGCCGCGAACTTGATTCTTGTCGGAGTCGATATAATAGTCGAGCTTCAGTTCAAGCGATTGCACGCCTGCTTCTTTTACCTGCTCCACCATTTGTTCGATCGTGTACTGTTTTTCCAGTTGCTCCACTTGCTGTTTCAGGAATGCCAGGCCTTGGTCCACCATTTTTTCGATTTCAGCGCGTTGTTCCTGGGCGGAAGGCTTCTTCATGTCAGCCGCCGCTTCAGCCGGGAGGTTATCCATGGCAAACTGGCTGGTCAACGTCATGAATTCGATCGCAAAGTCGCGAACATCCTTGTTGACAGTCGCGTCTTTTGCCGTGTACAAGAGCATTTTCAGCAACTCTTGGGTGTCAAGAGTTACACTGATATGGGTAGCATCCACTTTTTTGCCGTTCGGCAGTTCCACGGATTCCTTGCCAAGATTTTTCACTTGGGAGAAGTCAAATCCGTATTTGTCGATGTACTTTTTCATGAAGTCGATTGTCAACTTCTGAATTTTATCCTGGAACTCGCGAACCTTCTCCGGATCTATTTCCATTTCCGGAGAGTTGGCAGAATTGATCGCCAGGTACTTTTGGTCGATCGGGGTTTTCACATAGACATCGTTATTTTTTACGAGCATTTCCAGCGCAGCTTTTTGGTCCCCTGTCCAAAGCTGGTTGTCGCGCAAAATCTTGTCATCGTTTAACGTGAAAACGATTTTCGCCTCATGGGCTGATACGGTTGAGCCTTCCATTTTCAGTCCGGCTTTCAAAGCATTGACAAACGCCAGAGCTTCTTTCTTCTCTTCTGCGTTGTCGATCACAGCGTCCAAGAGTTGGTCCAGGTCACCTGTCATTTTGAAGGTCCCTTGGAAATCAGCACTTGGCTGGTCAGCCGATTTGATGATCGACTCTCCAATCAGTGCGGTTTCTCCTGAACAACCCGCCAATAACAGCAGCGCGGAGAAAACCAGGAGATACGCCTTTTTCCACATCATCTTTCACCTTCTTTTTCTCGCCCTGCAAACTTATTACTATTCAGGGGAATATGTAAGTGAGGGACGAGAGTATTTATTTTCAATGGTTAATACGTTTTAAATAGGTAGAAAGTTTCGCGGAATCAACAAGAAAGTGTGAACACTTCTTTTTTCTGGATGAGCTGGCGCCACGAAATCAATCATTCTGCCTGCCCCGGATGATGGTTCCGTGAAGAAAAAAGATGGAAATCGTGGTAAAATGGTAGCAGTCGCAAAAGACCGGCCGAATGGCTGCATCTCGTTTGCCCGTTCGGCCATGAGTTTGAAAAGAGAGGACGAAGCAGCATGTGGACTTGGCTTCAAAAGATCGTAGAAGGCTTGGTGGGTGAAAAAAAAGAGGAACCCAAGGGTTCCCCGGTTTCATATCCTTCAGGCAGACCGTTGGAAGCCAGAACGACCAATATCTACCCCAAGGAACGGAATCTTTCAAAGGAGCCGAATGTTCTCAAGGGGCCGGGGCCCGTGCAGCCCGAGGAACCAACCAAGCCCCGCCGCAAAGGCGAATTTCGTTTTCCGGTGATACCCGATCCGCCAAAAGACAAGGTTGAACGCCCTGAACATACAACGCCAGTCAAATCATCTGTCCCGAAGCAGCCGAAGCCCGTGAAGCGGGAGCCTACTTTCATTGTGAACCGCTCTGCAGCTGAGCCAAGACGGACGTTTACCCCTACAGAAGTCTTTTCGCCGGTCTATGGGCGCATGACCCCCAAGGAGGGGGAAGAGAAGCTCTGGCCGCGGGCGACTCCAAAGTCTCCCGACCCCGTTCCGGAAACAGAGGAAGCTCTTCCGATCGACTTGTTCAAGCGTATGAGCGCCAGCCGAGAGGGGGAAGCGGAACCGTTAGCTCAAGGAGCGCTCAGCCGAAGTGAGACGGCGGCAGCGGTGGAAAAAAGTGCAACGGCGGAGCCAATAGGCTTGCCGATGGCTGCAGGGAAGGAACCAGAGCGAGCGGACTGGACCGAACAGGTGCCAGAGCCGGAGCCAGAACCGCAGCGAGCGGGCTGGACCGAACAGGTGCCGGAACCGGAGCCAGAACCGGAGAAAGCGGACTGGACCGAACAGGTGCTGGAGTCGGAGTCAGAACCGGAGAAAGCGGACTGGACCGAACATGCGCCGGAGCTGGAACCAGAACCGGAAAGGCCTGCCGCCGTTCAGCAGCCGGAAAATGGGAACCTGCAGCCGGTTACGGAGCGCCCGCGGGCGGCCGAACCGCTAATCGCACGCACGCAGCCGCCCGAACCGGCGGTGCAAGCGGCAGCGCCAATACCACGGGGGTATACATATCCGCCGTTTGATCTGCTGAATCCTTCGCCAGAGTTGGCCCAGGAGGGAGAGGAGCACACGCTGGAGCAGAAGCGCTTGCTGGAGGAGACGCTCAGCAATTTCAACGTCAGCGCACAGGTGGTAGGAATCGTCAAAGGTCCGACGGTGACCCGATTCGAACTGCAGCCGGCGCCAGGCGTAAAAGTAAACAAGATCACCAGCTTGTCCGATGACATCAAATTGAGCTTGGCGGCGAAGGATATCCGGATTGAGGCCCCGATTCCCGGACGCAATGCCGTAGGGATCGAAGTGCCGAACCTGAAGGCGGAGCCTGTTTTTATCAGCCGGATTATCGGATCGGAGGCGTTTCAAAACCACCCGTCTCCGCTCGCCGTTGCCTTGGGCATGGACATCGGGGGAATGCCGATCGTAGCCGACATCAAAAAAATGCCGCACGGCCTGATCGCCGGTTCGACCGGTTCGGGAAAGAGCGTCTGCATCAATTCCATCATCATCAGCTTGCTGTACAAAGCCAGCCCACAGCAGGTTCGGCTGCTTTTGATCGATCCCAAAATGGTAGAGTTGGCGCCGTACAACCACCTGCCCCATCTGGTAACTCCGGTGGTGACAGACGCAAAACAGGCGACGGCTGCCCTGAAGTGGGCGGTGGAAGAGATGGAGCGGCGCTACACGCTGTTTGCCGAGGCGGGAGCCCGCGATATTGAGCGGTACAATCAGATCAGCGGCGAACGGCTGCCTTATATCGTGATCATCATCGACGAGCTGGCAGACTTGATGATGGTCTCCCCACAAGATGTGGAGGACTGCATCATCCGGATCGCCCAGAAGGCGAGAGCCTGCGGCATCCACCTCCTGCTTGCCACACAGCGCCCGTCAGTCGATGTCATTACCGGAAACATCAAGGCAAACGTGCCGACCCGGCTTGCTTTTGCCGTCTTTTCGCAGGTGGACTCGCGGACGATCCTGGACCAGACCGGTGCCGAACGTCTGCTGGGGCGTGGAGACATGCTGTTTTTGGAGAGCGGGACCAATACGCTGCGCCTGCAAGGAAATTTCGTCTCCGATGATGAAATAGAGCGGGTCACGCTTTTCATCAAACGGCAGTGCCAGCCGGAATACCTGTTCAGCAAGGAGGAACTGGAACAATCCGTTCAGACGTATGATGCCGGAGACGATGAACTTTATTTTGAAGCCCTGGTTCACGTGGCGGAGCAGGGACAGGCGTCTGCGTCCGCCCTGCAGCGGAGGTTCCGGATCGGCTACAACCGTGCTGCCCGTCTCATTGAGATGATGGAGGCGGACGGGTACGTGGCCGGCCAAAGCGGAGGAAAGCCGCGTGCGGTCTTGATCTCGGCCGAGGATGCCAGGGCGCTGGCAGAAGGCACAAGCTTGTTTTAACGAAGCTGCTTTAGGCTGGCGGCGGGACTGTATCACTCCTGTAGCAGAGAGGGGAGGAAACCGCAATGGAACTGCAAAAGAAGTTTGTACCGATAAACGATCAGCTGGCGTTGTTTCATGAAGAGTACTACATGACGATTTTGGCCGTTTCACTGGAGGGCCATGACGCCGACGAGCGGGGCCGCCTCTTCGACACCCTGTACGCCTTTCAAAGCAGCGATATCGAACTGGAGATAGACGTCAGCGAGGAAAGCAGGCAGCTTTGGTATCTGCAGCTGCTGGTTCCCTATATGCTGACGCTGGCCGATGCCGCCCGGAAACGGATAGAACGGGGCCGGCAAGCGCTGGAGGCGTATTTGGAACAGCATCAGATCCGCGCGGTAATGGAACCGCTGAGAGGCGATGACATATTTGCCTATGTGAAACGCTACAATCCGGAAGCAACGCTGTAGCCAGGCTTGGTTTACCCATCTTCTTGAATCGGTTATACTTAAAAGTAGAACAACATTTCACCTGATGAAACATTATCTTAAACGGAAAGAAGTGGGTGTGGGCGTGGAAGAGCACAAGTCGACGGTTCGCTCGGTCGAACGCGCGTTGGATATCCTGCTTTGTTTTACAAATTCTACAGAGCTTGGGCTGAGCGAGATCGCCAGCCGGATTTCCCTGCACAAAAGCACGGTGTATCGACTGCTCGCCGCTTTGGAAGCAAAGGGATTCGTCATTCGTGATCCCCATACGGAAAAGTATCGGTTGGGTTTCAGCATCTGGGAACTGTCGGCGAACCTGGCTCAATCTGATGATCCCGCTGCCATCGTGCTGACTGAGATGGAACGGCTGCGCGACATCGTCGGGGAAACGATCAGCCTGTACGTAAGGGATGGCAATGAGCGGATTCGCATCCAGGCGGTAGAGAGCAAGCAAGCGATCCGCCGCGTGGCCCCGATTGGTGCGAGGATGCCGCTGGCTGTCGGAGCCTCCAGTAAAGTTCTCGTCGCCTATTCCGATCCGGCCACACAGGAACAAATCCTGAGCGACCCGGCTTGGCCGGAGTACGTCGATCGAGACGTCTTTCGCCAGCAGTTGGCGCAAATACGCCAATTGGGCTACGCCACCAGTGTGGAAGAGCGGGAGATTGGGGCTGCCGCCGTGGCCGCTCCGATTTTCGACCGGACGGGCAGGATCACGGCTTCGCTGGCCATTTCCGGTCCTTCCAACCGTCTCACTTTGGAGAAGATGACGGAATTTTCCACACCGCTCATCGAAGTGGCGAGACGCATGGGAAAAATGGTGAAATAACGGAAAGAGGAAACGCCCTGCCGGATCAGGTTTGAACCGGCAGGGCGTTTTCATTCTTGTCTGCAAACTAGCGCTGTTTTCGCTCATACACGTAAAAGGTATGGGGCAGGGGATTTTTCTCGTCCACTTTTCCCGGGGTAGCGGAGACCAGGGTGAACTGGTCGCGGTCCCACTCTGGAAAAAAGGCGTCGCCGTCTGTATCGAGCTCGATTTCCGTCAGGTAGAGCCGGTCGGCGTCGTCGATAAACAGGGCGTAGAGCTCCGCCCCCCCGATGATCATCACGTCTCCCAGCTCAAGTACCTCCCGCTTGCTGTGTGCCACCTCAACCCCTGGTGCGGCAAAGTCATGTCTCCGCGTCAGTACGACGTTGCGCCGGTTGGGCAGGGGACGTCCGATCGACTCAAATGTCTTGCGCCCCATCACGACGGTGTGGCCGCTGGTCACCTGTTTGAAGTACTGCAGTTCGCCGGGCAGGTGCCAGGGCATCTTGCCGTCCTTGCCGAGCACCCGGCCGTTTGCATAAGCCGCAATCAGGCTGATCATACGGATACGCTCCCCTTTATGTGCGGATGTGCCTCGTAACCCACAATTTCTATATCCTCATACGTAAAGTCGAAAATGGACTTCACCCGGGGATTCAGCTTCAACGTCGGCAGCGGAAGCGGCGTGCGGGTCAACTGCTCTTTTACCTGTTCCAGGTGGTTGAGGTACAGATGGGCGTCGCCGATCGTATGGACGAATTCTCCGGGACGAAGGCCGGTGACATGGGCGACCATATGCGTCAAGAGCGCGTAGCTGGCGATGTTGAAGGGGATGCCGAGGAAGGTATCGCCGCTGCGCTGGTAAAGCTGGCAGGACAGTTTTCCTTCCGAGACGTAAAATTGGAACAGGCAGTGACAGGGAGGCAGGGCCATCTTGTCGATCTCCGTCGGATTCCAGGCGCTGACGATGAGTCGGCGGGAATCGGGGTTTCGTTTGATCTCGTCTACCACCCACCCGATCTGGTCGACCGTCCTGCCGTCCGCCCCGCTGAAGGAACGCCATTGTTTGCCGTAGACCGGTCCAAGTTCGCCGTTTTCATCCGCCCATTCATTCCAAATGCGGACTCCGTTTTCCTGCAGATAACGGACGTTTGTGCTTCCCTGCAAAAACCAGAGCAGTTCGTAAATAATCGATCGGGTATGCAGTTTTTTGGTCGTCAAGAGGGGAAAGCCCTCGCTGAGGTCAAAGCGCATTTGATGGCCAAAGACGCTGAGCGTGCCCGTTCCCGTCCGGTCATCTTTTTTAACACCTTCGGTCAGGATTCTGCTGCAGAGATCCAGGTATGCCTTCATGTGCAGGTAAGCTCCTTCCTAGTTAAATGTGTCTGGTCCGATTGATCCGCGGTTTTTTGCGGAATAAGCCGGTATACGACAACGAGTACAGCAGGAGAGAACTCCAAAGAAATGTAAAGGTGATCGCATGCACGATGGTAAAGGGCTCTTTAAAGAGAAATACGCCCATTAGCAGGCTGATCGTCGGCGAAAGGTACTGGATGAAGCCAAGCATGCTGAGCGGAACCGACTGGGCGCTCCGGGCAAACCAGAGAAGCGGTATCGCGGTGGCAATGCCGGAACAGATCAGGAGGAGCAGGACTGCGGTGGGGAGCTTAAAAAAGGTTCCGCTGCCGCTTCCTTCAAGAAACATCAGGTATCCAAGCGCAAACGGCGTAATCATAAAGGTCTCCAGGGCCAGTCCGGTCAGAGCATCAGCGCGCAGCAGCTTTTTAGCCAGACCGTACAGGGCAAAAGTAAGCGCCAGCGAAACGGCAATCCAGGGGATCCGCCCGTGCTCAATCGTCATGATCGCCACACCGATTGCAGCCAGTCCCAAGGAGATGAGCTGCCAAAAATGTAATCGCTCCCCAAGCACGATCATTCCCAATGCGATGCTGAGCAAAGGATTGATATAATAGCCAAGGGCGGCTTCAATCACTTGTCCGTGATTGACGGCCCAGATGTAAATATACCAGTTTCCGGTGACCAAAATCGAGCAGAGCGTGACCGCCAGCAGCTGTTTTTTATTGGTCAGGACGGGTTTGATATTTTTCCATCGCCGGCGAATGGTCAAGACAGCGGCGACGAAGAGAAATGACCAAAAAATGCGATGAGCAAGAATTTCGTCCGAAGGGATGAGGTCGAGCGACTTCCAGTACAAGGGGAGCAATCCCCATGTGGCGTAGGCCAGAATGGCGTAGCCGACCCCTGCCTTGATCCCTTGCCGTTTTGCTGCTTCCGGGTCCGTATTCATTTTTACACCCCATTCAATTTTCCGAACTATTGCTGACAATTTCCGATCGACCGCACACGTCTATATTATCACTAGGCGGCAGTAAACGGCAGATATTTTTATGGGGAGGCACTTGCCGCTCTGTACTGCCTATATCGTACGGCTGCTCAAGTTCCCGCACGAAGGATTAGCGGGCCCTGCCCAGGTTTGTTACAAGCTTTCCTACCCCATCCAGATTCAGACGTTTAGCGGATGATTGGTGCCTGGCGCGCTGACTGAAGGACGAGCGGCAAAAGGAGCTTGGCCAGTATGTTCACGCCTCTCACCTCCACAAGCTTTCTTTCCACGCTTCTATTGTCCGCTGCACGGGAATAAGCATGCATCGCTGTGTTGCAAGCAAGTAAAAAAATAATCTGATTATAAACAAAAAATGAATTATTGACCTAAATGAAAATTAATGTTAAATTACAACTACAAAATTAATTTTCTTCTTGTCTAAAAAATATTTAGATTGTGAGGGAGTTGCTTGGAAAACATTAAAGATGAACAGGAATTTTTAACCAACCTGATCCGGGGGATCGCTGCACAGTTTGGGGAAAAGTGCGAGGTCGTCCTTCACGATTTAAGCGGCGGCTACGAAAGTACCATTGTCGCCATCGAGAATGGCTATATAACAGGAAGGAAGCCGGGAGATTGCGGCAGTAATCTGGGGCTGGAAGTCTTGAGAGGCACTGTTAAGGATGGGGACCGGTACAACTATATCACACAGACCAAAGAGGGAAAAATTCTCAGGTCGTCTTCCATATACATTAAAAACAGCCAGGGCAAGACCATAGGCGCCATCTGTATCAACTTTGATATCTCCGATTTGATTGTCGCCGAAAATACACTTCGGTCCATTACCAAATACAGTCTGGAAAACGAAGTAAAAGAGGTTTTCGTCCGCGACGTAAACGAGTTGATGGACTTCTTGCTGCAAGAATGTCAAAAGGAAATCGGCAAACCTGTCTCGCATATGACCAAGGAAGACAAGATGAAGGCGATTTTGTACCTGGATAAAAAAGGGGCATTTCACATAAAAAAAGCGGGGGACAAGGTCTGCAAGTTTTTGGATATCTCAAAATTCACTTTGTACAACTACTTGGATGAGGCGCGCAATTTGGAGGAATAGCCCTGGTTGACAACGGCACTCAGAGGAGCAAACTGAATCAGTTGTTCCCTGTTTGCCTTTGAAGGAGGTGAAAGCCAATGTAAGCATTAACAGGAATTGTAAGCATAATCATGATAATTAATGTAAAAATTAGGGGGTTCAATATGAAATCGTCTTGGTCAAAGCGTTTCGCTTATGGATTTTTCATCATGGTATTTTTGCTCGTAGCCGGCTGCGGCAATCAGGCTGCAGAACCGAATCAGCAAGCGGGCGAAGCAGGCAAGACCCAAGATTCGGGAAAAACCTACAAGTTTAAACTGGGCTTTAACACAAATGAACAGTCCGTGCGCTACGAAACCGCAAAAAAATTCAAGGACATCGTAGAGGAAAAGACGAACGGGCGAGTGGAAATCCAGATTTTCCCATCCGAAACTCTTGGCACAGAGCAGGAAATGCTTGAATCCGTAAAAATTGGCGCCCTTGATTTCCAACTCGCCGGCGGCGGTTCGATGACCAATATCCTTCCGCAGTACGGAACACTGCAGCTCCCGTTCATGATCAACGACTACGATGAGGCGTATGCGGTTCTGGATGGACCGATTGGAGACAGATGGAAGAAAGAAGCGGAAGAGTTCGGCTACAAAGTGCTGGCCCATGCAGACCTCGGATTTGCCCAGATTACCAACAACAAGCATCCGATCAACTCACCGGATGATATCGCAGGAGTCAAAATGAGAAGCCCGAATGAACCTACTTCGATCGAAACTTTCAATCAATTGGGCGCGATTACATCTACCATTCCGTTTTCAGAGCTTTACCTGGCCCTGTCACAAGGCGTAGTGGACGGTCAGTTTAACCCGTTGGATGCCATCTACGACCAGAAATTTTACGAAGTGCAGAAATACTTAGCCATTACTAACCACTTTTACTATCACGTCAATTTCATCATGAACAAAGGCTTGTGGGACAGTCTCGACCCCGAGCTGCAAACGATTATCCAGGATGCGGCCAACGAGGCGAGAGACCTGTCCCGAGAGCTGACCCAGAAGAGGAACTCCGAAGTGCTTGACAGCATGAAGGCCAACTTCGAGGAGATCACGCACCCGGACATCGCGGCATTCAGGGCGAAGGTAGAGCCTGCCTATGCGAAGCTTGCGGATATCGTCGGGAAGCAAAACTTTGAAGAGGTGCAAAAATTCCTGGAAGAATATCGGGCAACGCACAAGAAATAGTCCAGTTTTCAACGGGACGGGCGCAGATGTTCCCTTCATTTGTGCCCGACCTGAAAAGGAGTGTCCACATGAAAAGTTCTCTCGTGGCAGTAAACAGGCTGATCGAAAGATTTACGAATGTGCTGGCTGTCGTTTCGAGCATTCTGATGGTCGTTTTGACAATCGTCGTTTTCCTGGACGTGTTTAGCAGGTATATTTTTAATCTTCCGTTTACATTTACGGGAGAGCTGACCGCCCTTATCTTCCCCTGGATCGTCTTTTTCGGCACCGTGATTATCACCAAAAACGATGAGAACGTTGCGATTACCGTCTTTAAAGAAAAATGCTTTGCCGGGAAATCCGGAAAATACGCTGATTTGATCATCTACCTTATCATGATTTTTTTCTCCGTTTTTTTGATTAAATCCAGCTTTGACCTGTCCGTCTCTGTGTACAGGCAGACGCTGCCGATCCTCGGAATCTCCAAATCGTGGATGTACATTTCCGAAACCTTTGCTTTCTGTCTGGTCTTGCTCATTCTCATTTACAAAGTGATTCTACTCTTCTTTGGCGAGAAGAACATGGAGGAACAACAATGATCTGGATCATGATCGTCGGCCTTTTTGTCCTGATAGCTTTTGGCGTTCCCATTGCCTTTTCGATGGGAGCGGCAGCGTTGATGTACGTGCTGGTTGAGGGAATCCCGCTCTCGATCGTAGCGCAGCGCTTTTTCTCCAACACCCAGTCGTTTGCCTTCCTGGCCGTTCCGTTCTTCATTTTGGCCGGTAGTCTGATGGTACACGCCGGAATCGCCCAGCGGATTATCCAACTGGCCCATTCGCTGGTGCGCTGGCTGCCGGGCGGACTGGGCTGCGTGTCTGTCGTGACCAACATGGTACTGGCCGGCGTTTCCGGTTCCAGTGTCGCGGATGCAGCCTCGGTTGGCTCCGTGCTCATTCCGGAGATGAAGAAAAAGGGCTATTCGCCATCCTTTGCCGCCTCGATCAACGCCTCGGCCAGCGTCGTCGGAATCATCATTCCGCCCAGCAGCACGATGATTATCATCGCCTGGCTGGCCAATCTGTCCGTTGCCAAGATGTTTATTGCCGGCGCCATTCCGGGGATTCTGATCTCCCTGGCCTACCTGGTGACCACGATCGTCATCTCCGTCAAGCGGGGCTATCCGCGCGAGCAGCGCCCTACCTTCAAAGAGGTGGCGCAAGGTGTCATGCAAGCTTTTTGGGCGATTATCATGCCGATCTTCATGATCGGGGCGATCGTGTTCGGCATCGCCACAGCGACGGAAGTAGCTGCCTTGTCGGCGGTTTACGCGTTTATCATCGGTTTTTTTGTCTACCGTTCGCTCGACGGGAAAAAGCTGATGGCGGCCCTGAAAGAAACGGTCGTCGGCACGACTGTCGTGATGATGATCGTCTGTTCGTCTTCGATCTTCACCTACATCCTGATCAGTGAAGGAATCCCTGCGATGATCTCAAGCGCCCTGCTTGGCCTGGGAATTCCCGACTATCTGATGATCCTCATCCTGGTGCTGATCTTGTTCATCGCCGGAATGATCATGGACCTCGTGCCCAACCTGTTCATTTTCATCCCGATCTTTTTCCCGATTGCGACCGGCATCGGCATGGATCCGATTCACTTCGCCATCGTCATGCTTTGTGCCCTGGCGCTGGGATTGTTTACGCCGCCTGTCGGCACCACGCTGTTCCTGTCGTGTCACCTGGCGAAGATCAAAGTGGAAAATACCTACAAGGATTTAATTCCGTACTTTGTGATTGGGGCGTTGGTCGTCATCTTAATCGCCTATATTCCGGGACTGGTGATGTGGCTGCCCGATGTCCTCATGAACTAGCCTGATCGGGCCTGGGTGCTGCTGGCGGAAAAGCGAAGAAAGAAGGGTGTGTTTTCAAGTGAATCACATTACACCGTACGTATCGGTAGATTTGGACAAAGTAGAGCAGAATATCGCTGCGATGGTCGAGCGGCTGAATCAGGCCGGGATCGACCACTGGCCGCACATCAAGACGCATAAGTGCATCGAATTGGCCAAAAAGCAGTTGGCGATGGGAGCTAAAGGCATCACCTGCGCAAAGCTGTCGGAAGCAGAGGTGATGGCAGAGGCGGGAATTGATGCCATCCTGATCGCTTTTCCGATCGTCGGGGAAGAAAATCTGCAGCGGCTGACTCGTCTCGTCCAGAAGGTCAACGTTCGCACCACGGTAGACAGCGTCGCCGTAGCCCAAGGATTGTCCGCAGCCGGCCAGGATGCGGGACGAAAGCTGGAAGTTCTGATTGAGATTGACGGGGGCAGCCATCGCGGCGGGGTTCAGCCCGGGGCGCCAGTACAGGAGTTCGCCAGACAAATCGCGGGACTGCCGGGAATTGAAATCGCCGGGGTGTTTACTTACGTCGGCCAGATCTACGGCAAGTCATCACTGGAGGAACTGAAGGCAGAAACCAGGCGGGAGGCAGAGCTCCTCTTGGAAGCCAAGCGGCTTCTGGAAGGAGACGGAATTCCCGTACGCGTGATGTCAGGCGGGTCGACCCCGTCCAGTTACCTCGCCGAAGAACTGACAGGCATTACCGAAGCTCGTGCCGGCAACTACATTTTTGGCGATATGAACGCCGTCCATCTCGGGGTCTACACGGAACAGGACTGCGCCTTGCGAGTGCATGCCACGGTCGTCAGCGTGCCGCTGCCGGGCCATGCAACGATCGACGCCGGTTCGAAGACCTTGACGAGCGACCTCTCCGTGGCGGGAGATACGTATGGGTATATCGTCGGCAAGCCGGATGTAAAGATCGTGAAGTTAAATGAGGAGCACGGTTACCTCCAGTTTGATCCCGCTCAGCACCACTTCCAGGTGGGGGACCGGATCGAGATTATACCCAATCACAGCTGCGTCATCCCCAACCTCAACGATTACTTGTACGGGTATCGCAATGGCGAATTCGCGGGAACACTCAAGATCGACGCCCGCGGCAAGAACTACTAGGGAGACGAGAGGGGTGTGAACAGCTTGCGTTCGATTCAAGAGAGAATCACAGCAAACTTTCATCAGGATGAAGTAATCGGCATCTTGCGGGAATTGATCCAAAAACAAAGCGAAAATCCTCTGGGAACCGAAGAAGAGGCGGGCCGGTATGTTCAAGCGCTGCTCGCGGAACACGGGATCAAGGCAGAACTGTCCTGGGCGGCTCCTGGAAGGCCCAACGTGATCGCACGCCTGCAGGGTATGCGGCCAGGCCCGTCGATGATCTACAACGGCCATCTCGACGTCGTGCCAGCGGGAAATCAATGGAGCATGGATCCGTTTGCGGGCATCGTCCAGGACGGACGGGTGTACGGCCGGGGGGCTGCAGACATGAAATCGGGCGTCGCCGCCATGATCTACGCAGCCATCGTTTTGCAGCGGCTGGGCAACCCGTTCGCCGGCGAGCTGATTCTGTTTTTCAATGCGGATGAGGAACGCGGAAATCTCGGAATGAAACACTTTTTGACGACGGACCTCACCGCTGACTGGGCAGTCATCAGCGAGCCGACGGAACTGAATATCTGCATAGCCCATCGCGGCGTGTCCAGGTACCGGATCCAGACATTGGGTACACCCGGCCATGCTGCTGTTGTCACCAATCCCGACAATGCGATTTACAAGATGAATAAAATCATTCATAATTTAGAAAGTTTAGGTAATTCATTAAAGAAAAGGGTCGACCCGCTTTTGGGTTCGGCATCCTTGAATGTCACCCAGATTCAGGGAGGAACCGCGCCCAACATCGTGCCGGGAAGCTGTGTAATCGAGATCGACCGCCGGATTTTGCCGTCGGAGACGTACGAGGAGATCCTGCAAGAGATTCGCGAATGCGTAGAGGAAGTGGCAGATGTCTCCACCTATGAGCTGGAGTGCTCCTCCTATCTGGCAGCCAGCCAGATCGCGCCGGATCATCCTCTGGTCAAAGGAATGGAGCAGGCAAACAGACTGGTCAGGGAGCAGCCGTGCCAGGTGAAAATATTCGAAGCCACCTGTGAGGCACCGTTCTTTTCCGTCGACAAGGGCATCCCCACGGTTGTCTTTGGTCCAGGCTCATTGAGTCAGGCCCATGTCAATGACGAGTATGTGGAGATTGCAGAAGTAGTGGACGCCTCGCGCATCTTTGTCCATCTCGCCTTGCACATGCTGCGGGAGCAGGGGGAGTAGAACATGTATGCCACACGGCTGCGCTGCATCGGCTGCGGCACAGAATACCCGCTGCTCCCGTACTACACATGTCCGGGGTGTGACGGATTGCTGGACGTCTGTTACGACTATCAGGCCCTGAAGGATCACCTGCAGCAGCGTACAGAGGCGTTTTCCGGTGAACTGCTGCTGCCTGTCGCCCCACAGAAGCTGATCTCTCTGGGCGAGGGGCGTACGCCGCTGGTAAAGGCTAACCGGCTGGCGCAAAGGCTTGGTCTTAAGAACCTCTGGCTGAAGTGCGAATCTGCCAACCCGACCGGCTCCTTCAAGGACCGGCCGATCTCAGTCG
Organism: Brevibacillus massiliensis; assembly: GCF_000311785.1. Classification (GTDB taxonomy): domain Bacteria; phylum Bacillota; class Bacilli; order Brevibacillales; family Brevibacillaceae; genus Brevibacillus_C; species Brevibacillus_C massiliensis. Next base: position 115,681 of record NZ_HE978542.1, on the reverse strand, counting down.
GCGTCTCCAAGGCGGTGGAATTCGGGTTTCGGCAGGTCGTGGTCGCTTCGAGCGGAAACGCCGCCGCCGCGGTCGCCGCCTACTGCGCTCGGGCGGGATTGGCCGCCACCATCCTCGTTCCCGAATCGACGCCGGCGGAAAAGGTAAAACAGACCGCAGCCTACGGTGCCAGGGTGTTGAAAGTACCCGGCCCCTACAGCCAATCCTTCCACCGGGCGAAGGAAATGGCAGACCGGGAACAGATGTTTAACCTCACGACCACCTTTCTCAACCCTTATACGGTGGAAGGCGACAAAATGATCGCCTTTGAACTCTGGGAGCAGATGAACCGGAGCGGGCCTGATGTCATCTGTGTTCCCTTTGGCGCCGGTCCGGTGCTGGCGGGGATCTGGAAGGGCTTTGTCGAACTGCGCGAGTTGGGCATGGCAAACGTCCTTCCCCGGATCGCAGGGATTCAGGCAGCGGGCTGCAATCCCGTAGCCCGAGCGTTTCAGGCGGGACGCAGCATAGTAGAGCCGCAAACAGCTCCTCGGACGATTGCCGGCGGAATCGGGGACGGTTTGGACGGTTATGCCCAGGACGGCACCTATACGCTGCAAAAAATCAGGGAATCATCCGGATTTGCCCTTGATGTATCGGACCGGCAAATTCTTGAGGCGCAGGCCTGGCTGGCAAAGGATGAGGGGATCCTCGCTGAGCCTTCTGCGGCTGCAGGAGTCGCCGGATTGGCGAAGAGTCTGCAGACAGGGCAGATCGGCAATCGTGAGACGGTCGCAGTGATCTTAACAGGAAACGGCCTGAAGGATTTGGCTTCATTTGATGTGATGTTGGAAAACAAATAACGAGAAAAGCTGGTGAAATGATGTCTATCGAACAAAAATTGGCAGAGTTGAATATCGTCCTTCCCGCGGTCGCCAAACCTAAGTTTTGCTTTGTTCCCGTCAATCAAACGGGCAACCTGGTGTATACCTCCGGACAGGACTGCCGGGTGAACGGGGAGTTGATCTACAAGGGCAAGCTGGGGAAGGAATTGACGATAGAAGAAGGCCAGGCGGCAGCGCGCCAATGCATGATTAACTGCCTGGCGGTGTTGAAATGGCATCTTGGCAGCCTGGACAAGATTAAGAAGGTAGTCAAGGTTCTGGGCTTTGTCAACAGTGCGCCGGGCTTTTCCGATCAGCCCTATGTGATGAACGGGGCTTCCGAACTGCTGGTGGAAGTGTTCGGAGAAAAAGGCAAACACGCCAGATCGGCCATCGGAACCAATGAACTTCCGTTCGATACCCCGGTTGAAGTAGAGATCATTGTGGAAGTGGAAGCGTAAAAGAATCGATGGAAAAGAGGGGGATACCGTTATGAGTACAGCCAATCAAGCGATGTTTGAGCTCGGCCGGATGACCACCTTTGAAGCCGAAGAGCGGTTCAAGCAGGTGGAGGCGGCCATTATACCCGTTGGCTCCACAGAACAGCACGGCTGCAACATGACATTGGATACCGATACCCGCCTGGCCCATGAGGTTGCCAACAAAATAGCCGAACGGATGTATCCGCGCCTGCTCGTTCTCCCTCCGATCCCTGTCGGTGTTTCCTATCATCACATGGATTTCGCGGGGAGCATGACGCTGTCCCCAGCCACACTGCAAGCTGTCGTTTTTGACTATATCAAAAGCATGAAACGGCATGGAATCAAGCGTTTCCTGTTGATGAACGGCCATGGCGGCAATCAGACGACGCTCTCCGTGGCGTCAACAGTAGCCAAGCATGAGCTTGGCGTTCAAATTGCCAACATCTTTTATTGGAACCTGGCGTCGGAGGAAATCTCCCGCAAGGTAAAATCTGTCCGGTACGGTCACGCCTGTGAAGCCGAAGCGTCTTTCGGATTGTACCTCGATCCCGGGATTGTCAGGGCGGATGACCTGCGCCCTGCTGACATGCTGGATTACCCCATGGTATTTACCCAGTTTGAACCGGGACCGCGGGTAGACTATCCGTACAGTTGGAACCAGCTGACGAAAGACGGATCGTTTGGCGATGCCCGGGATGCATCACTGCAGCTTGGACGAGAGATCATCGACCTGGTCATCCTGCGGATGGAGCGGTTTATTGAAGATTTTCTCAAGCTTGATCTCGTGGAGGCCGAATCTACGTAACCATCACAGCTGCCAACTTGAATAAAAAGGAGTCTGGAACTATGGCAAGGATCGAAAAAAGATTAGCCGAAATGGGTATCACACTGCCGCCTGCGCCGAAACCGGCCGCGATTTACCAGCCAGCCAAGCGGGTAGGCAATCTTGTCTACCTGTCAGGCCAGGACTGCCGGGTTGACGGAGTACTGAAGTACAAGGGGAAAATAGGCTCCGATTTAACGGTTGAGCAGGGCTACGACGCTGCGAGGCAGACGGGAATTAACTGCCTGGCTGTTTTGAAGGAATTTTTAGGTGATTTGGATAGGGTAAAACAGATTGTGAAAGTTCTGGCGTTCGTCAATTCCGCGGATGGTTTTGCCGAACAGCCATATGTCATAAACGGATGTTCCGAATTGTTTGTCGAGGTGTTTGGCGAAAAAGGCAAACACGCTCGCTCTGCGATCTCCTCCAACGAACTGCCCTTTCATACGCCAGTTGAAATCGAAGTCATTGTAGAAATCGAAGATGAATTCAGTAAGGATGGATACCATGGATGTAGTTACCTTTGGTGAGACGATGGTCCTGTTTTATCCTCCTACCGTGGGGCCGCTGCGGTTTGCAACCACGTTTCACCGATCGATTGGCGGTGCCGAGTCCAACGTTGCCATTTGCCTCGCCAGGTTGGGCCACCAGGCAGGATGGTTCAGCCGGTTGGGAAACGACGAGTTTGGCGTGTACGTGCGAAATTTTATCAGGGGGGAAGGAGTTGATACCTCCCGGGTCCTCTTTGACGACCAGTTTCCCACGGGACTGTTTTTTAAAGAGCGCCAGGCGATGCAAGAACCGAGAGTCACTTATTACCGCAAGGATTCGGCCGCCAGCAAACTGTCGCCGGCCGATGTGGACGAGGAGTACCTCAGCCGGGCAAAGTTCCTTCACCTGACGGGCATTACCCCTGCGCTTGGTCCATCTTGTCTGGATGCGGTTCACCATGCCATCACCCTGGCGAAAAAGCACGGATTAACCGTCGTGTTCGACCCCAATATTCGCCTGAAGCTCTGGACGAAGGAGCGTACCCGGGAAGTGCTGCTGGAGGTTGCCAAGAAGTGTGACATTGTCATGCCGGGCCTGGAGGAGGGAGAAATCCTGACTGGACAGACATCCCCGGAAGAGATCGCGAAGGTCTTTTTACAAACGGGCGTAAATCTGGCCGTGATCAAGCTGGGAGAAAAAGGGGCGTACTATGCCACTTGCGGAGCCGATGAGTATGTTCCCGGTTTTCCCGTCGCGCAAATCGTCGATCCGATCGGTGCCGGCGACGGTTTTGCCGGCGGGTTCCTGTCGGGGCTTATCCGCGGCTGGCCGTACCGGAAAGCGGTAGAATTGGGAAATCGGATTGGCGCGTACGCCTTGACGGTGGCCGGAGATGTGGAAGGATATCCGTTCGAATCGCAGATTTTTTCAGACCAGACAAAAGAGATCAAAAGGTAGAGGAGCGAAAGGTACAGATGCTGCCGATCATAGAGTTGCTCGGAAAGCTGACGGAATCGGGGGTGATTGCCGTCATCAGGAGGGTGCCGGAAGACAAGGTTGACAAAGTGGCGGAAAGCCTGGTCGAAGGCGGGGTTACGGCCCTGGAAGTGACTGTCGACTCGCCGGGAGCCTTCGACGCGATCCGCCGACTGTCCCAAAACCTGAAAGGGCGGGCGATTGTCGGGGCAGGAACCGTCATTGACAGTGAGTCGGCCAGGTTGGCGATCGCCAGCGGGGCTGATTTTATCTTTAGTCCGAGTCTTCATCAAGACGTCATCCGAACCTCGCTGCGTTATGGCAAAATCGCAATACCCGGGGTGATGACACCGACAGAAATCATCACCGCCATGGAGTGGGGGGCTGCGATGGTAAAGGTTTTTCCGGCAGCGACACTGGGCGTTTCGTACGTCAAGGACGTCAAGGGTCCCTTCCCCCATGTTCCGATCGTCGTGACGGGTGGAGTCGATCTGAACAATTTGGCCGCCTTCGTAAAGGCCGGAGTCGCTGCCGTTGGCATTGGCGGCCACCTGGTCAATCGGCAGGCTGTCGAATCCGGAGATTTTGCCAAGCTGACGGAACTGGCTGCCCAGTTTACCCAAGCGGTCAAACAGGCGCGCAGCGGCCGGGAACAGTGATTCGTTTCACACGCATGGCGAACGGGCATACGTGAAGATCCAGGAGGAGTGAAGACTCGTGTACGTTACCGTTTCAGATATTCAACAGGCGAGAGAAAACCTGGTCGGCGTGATACAGGCCACTCCTTTGCAGTACTCGAAGACATTCAGCGACATGTCGGGAAATGAAATCTATTTCAAGCCCGAGAACCTGCAAAAGACGGGGTCGTTTAAGGTGCGGGGGGCGTATCATAAAATTTCCCATCTGTCAGCGGCGGAAAAAAGCGCAGGCGTCGTCGCCTTCTCAGCCGGAAATCACGGCGCGGGAACAGCCTATGCAGCCCGCCTGCTGGGCGTAAAAGCAACTATCTCCATGCCGACAGAGCCGGTTCAAAGCAAAAAGGCGGCCGTGATCGGATACGGGGCCAGGGTGGTCGACGGCGGGAGCACGTCCATCACGATGTACCAGAGGGCCTTGGAATTAAGCCAAAGCGAAGGGCTGACCATGGTCCACCCGTTTGACGACCTACTGACGATCGCCGGCCAGGGAACGATTGGCCTGGAAATACTCGATGAGCTTCCCGACGTGGAAGCAGTGATCATCCCCGTCGGCGGCGGCGGGTTAATCTCCGGAGTGGCGGCTGCATTAAAGGAAAGCAATCCCGCTATCCAGGTCATCGGCGTCAATCCGGAAGGGGCAAGATCGATGTACGAATCGGTCGTCACCGGCCGCCTGACAGAAGTCGATCAGCTTGAGACGATGGCCGACGGACTCAAGGCCAAGCGGGTCGGCGAGAGGACGTTTGCCCATGCGCAAAAATACGTTGACGAGATGGTACTGGTGTCCGAAGAGGAGATCGCCAAGGCGGCAGTTCTGCTGGCGGCGAGAGGAAAGCTGGTGGCAGAGCCTTCAGGAGCGGCCGCCCTTGCTGCGATGGCCTTTCAGAGAACCAGGCTGAGAGGGAAAAAGACAGTTGTGCTGGTCAGCGGGGGAAATGTAGATATGAAGCTGTTCGCCGACCTGATCGCAAGGTACATGTAAGGAGTCAGAAAGGCCCATTCCGGTTAAAAAGCTAGTCCCTTCCTGTTTCCATGGAAGGGTTATTTTTCATGAAAAAAGGTATATCACCTGTTTTTAGGAAAAGTGGTTCGTACCCGCGTGTGAAAATGGGTTAACAATTGCCCGCCTGGAGATATCGGGGGATAAAAACCAGGAGCCCGGTACAATAACCGGACTCCTGGTTTTTACGTATAAAGTATGCCGCCAGACAGGGGCAAGACCCACATCAGTCATGGGCCTTTGCCTGTATGCTTAGCTTACCGGCACTTGTTTTTCATCCATCATTTGACGGAGAACAGCTTGCAGAATACCGCCGTTGCGGTAGTAGTCGACGTCTACCATGCTGTCGAGGCGGACGATCGCATCGAAGTCAAACTGGCTGCCGTCTTGGCGGGTAACGTGCACTTTGATGCGTTGGCCAGGCTGCACGTTGTCACTCAGGCCCAGGATGTCAAAGGTTTCCGTGCCATCCAGGTTGAGCGAACGCCAGCTTGCACCGTCTGCAAACTGCAGCGGCAGAACGCCCATGCCTACCAGGTTGGAGCGGTGAATGCGCTCGAAGCTCTCGGCGATGACTGCCTTGACTCCAAGCAGGAAGGTACCTTTTGCCGCCCAGTCGCGGGAACTTCCCGTTCCGTACTCTTTTCCGGCGATGACGACCAGCGGCGTACCTGTTGCCTGGTATTTCATGGAAGCATCGTAGATCGACATGATTTCACCGGTTGGCAGGTACTTGGTCACGCCGCCTTCCGTACCAGGTGCCACTTGGTTGCGGATGCGGATGTTGGCAAACGTACCGCGCATCATCACATCGTGGCTGCCGCGGCGGGAACCGTAGGAGTTGAAGTCTTTGCGCTCCACTCCCTTGGACTGCAGATAAAGACCGGCCGGGCTGGTTGGCGAGATGTTACCTGCCGGCGAGATGTGGTCAGTCGTGACGGAATCTCCGAGCAGGGCCAGTGTTTTCGCGCCTTTGATTTCACCGATATGTCCCACTTCCGGAGACAGATTCTTGAAGAACGGCGGTTCTTGAATGTAGGTGGAGTTGGGATCCCACTCGTACAAGTCGCCGGTCGGCACGTCGATTTTGTTCCAGCTCTCGTTTGCCGTAAAGACTTGGGCGTACTGGGCGCGGAACAGTTCCGGGTTCATCGCCTTGCTCATGACCTCGGCGATTTCCTGCGGCGTTGGCCAGATGTCTTTCAGGTAGACAGGGTTGCCGTGTTTGTCATGGCCAAGCGGTTCCGTCTCAAGGTCGATGTCGACGGTTCCAGCCAGTGCGTACGCGATGACGAGCGGCGGAGAAGCCAGGTAGTTCGCTTTGACCAGCGCGTGAATGCGTCCTTCAAAGTTGCGGTTGCCGGACAGTACGGCAGCTACCGTCATGTCGTTGTCAGCGATTGCTTTGCTGACTTCTTCCGGCAGCGGACCGGAGTTTCCGATACAAGTCGTGCAGCCGTAGCCGACGACGTTGAAGCCAAGGGCGTCGAGCGAATCCATCAGGCCGGCGTCGACAAGGTACTGTGTGACGACACGGGAGCCGGGAGCCAGCGAGCTCTTGACATAGCCCGGTTTTTTCAGGCCTTTTTCCACCGCTTTCTTGGCGAGCAGCCCGGCACCCAACATGACGCTCGGGTTGGAGGTGTTGGTGCAGGAGGTGATGGCCGCGATGACGACAGCTCCTGTTTTCATCGTGCTGGTTTCGCCGTTGGGATGGTGCACTTCCACGCTTTTCGCGATTTTGGCCTCATCGAGACCGAAGCCGCCTTTGTCGATCGGAGTGCGCAGGCTTTGGTTGAAAGCTTCTTTCATTTGCGTCAGCTCTACCCGGTCTTGCGGGCGTTTCGGTCCTGCAAGGCTGGGAACGACAGTGGACAGATCAAGCTCCAACGTGTCGGAGAAGACCGGATCCGGAGTGTCATCCGTACGGAACAAGCCTTGTGCTTTGGTATAGGTTTCGACCAATTGAATCAGTTCTTCGCTGCGGCCGGTTTGGCGCAGGTAGTTAAGCGTTTCGGCATCGACAGGGAAGAAGCCCATCGTCGCGCCGTACTCAGGCGCCATATTGGCAACGGTAGCGCGGTCTGCAAGCGAGATGTTGGAGAGGCCGGGTCCGTAGAATTCGACGAACTTGCCGACAACGCCTTTTTTCCGCAGCATTTGCGTTACGGTCAGGGCCAGGTCGGTGGCGGTAGCTCCCGGCTTCAACGTACCGGTCAGCTTGAAGCCGACGACTTCAGGCGTTACGAAGTAGAGCGGCTGTCCCAGCATCCCTGCTTCTGCCTCGATGCCGCCGACACCCCAGCCGAGCACGCCCAAACCGTTGATCATCGTGGTATGGGAGTCGGTACCGACCAGAGAGTCCGGGAAAGCGACGACTTCGCCGTCGATCTCACGGGTGGCGACAACGGTTGCCAGGTATTCCAGGTTTACTTGGTGAACGATCCCGGTCGCCGGAGGTACGGCACGGAAGTTGTCAAATGCCGTTTGCGCCCAGCGCAGGAAGCGGTAGCGCTCTTCGTTGCGTTCGAATTCCAGTTTCATGTTGGCTGCGAGCGCATCTGCCGAACCAAACTCGTCTACCATGACAGAGTGGTCGATGACCAGATCGACAGGTACCAGTGGGTTGATCCGTTTTGGATCGCCGCCGCTCTTTTTCATCGCGACGCGCATTGCTGCCAGGTCGACGACAGCCGGCACGCCGGTGAAGTCCTGCAGAACGATCCGGGCAGGCGCCAGCGGCACCTCTTTGTTGGCATCGCGCCCTTTGGTCCAATTGGCCAGCTGCTGAACGTGTTCCTTGGTGATCGCGCGGCCGTCAAATTGGCGAACCGCCGCTTCGAGCAGCACTTTAATCGAAAAAGGCAGCTTGGAAACTTGCCCGATGCCTTGTTCTTCAAGGCCCTGGATGCGATAGTACGCATACGCTTTGCCCTGCACGGTCAATGACGATTTTACTGAATAAGCGTCTTTGTTAGCCAAACGTATTACCTCCTTTATTATACAGAAGAAATGGCTGGGGAAAGATTCTGGTTTCACCAGATGAAACGACGTTTCGTTTCTGTTCGAGTACATTATACTTGATTCTTGGCAAATCTTCCACCCTATTTTCACACAATGTTCAAAGTTGCCCTTGGTCACCTATGTAGGCCGCCGCATGACGATTGCAAACATCTTGCGGCATCAGCGGTTATACAGTCGGATCAGCAGGTGCGAGCGGGTTCCAGGGACCCTGCTGATGTCCCTTCCATTCACTGCCGTCTTCCCACACTTCCTTTTTCCAGATCGGGACGATCTGTTTCAACCGTTCGATCGCATAACGGCCTGCTTCAAAAGATTCATTCCGGTGCGGCGTGGCAACGGCAATGATCACGGCGATCTCCTCAATCGATAATTGGCCGATGCGATGGTGCATGGCGACCTGTGCTCCTGGCCAGCGCTCTTCGATTTCCGCTGCAATCTGTTTCATTTTTTCCACAGCCATCGGGGCATATGCTTCGTAGGACAGATATACAGTCCGCTGTCCTTTGGTGAACTCCCGAACCGTGCCGACAAAAGTAAGGACAGCTCCGGCGTGCGGGTTGGACACGAGTTTGATCAGTGTATCTGCGCTGAGCGGTTCTTCTGTCACCAAAAACCGTGAGGAATCTTCCCCGCCGCTGACAGGGGGGATCAGCGCGACCTCCGCATTCGCGGGCACCGTCTGATCTGGTGCGGCGTACTCCTGGTTAAGCGAGACAAAGCAGCTGGGCAAGAGCGATGCCAGAGCGGGGGCGGTTTGTCCAATCTGCTGAAGCAGGAATTCTACGGTTGCCCCCTCGGGAATTTCCACTTCGAGCTGGCGTGTTCCCGCACGCTCAGCCAAACCGGCAAAAAGCAGAACAGATACTCTCATCTACGATTCCTCACTTTCCATTTATTACTCTGTTTTGGAACAGGGTTGAATCCTCCCCTTGACGATATCACAAGTGGGCGCGGACCGCCAGCAGGCACACCAGAGCCTTGGCTGGCAAGCATTCGCACGGGCGAGGTCCGTTTGTGAAATCGGCAGGACAGACGTTTACATGTATTTTAACATTCCGTTTACAGTGCTTTAACCCTTGCAACTTGGCATCAAGTTAGACTTGGGTCGTGGTCTTAAAGCGATGCTAAGGAGGTTCTCCTATGAAAGTAGAGCTGCATTGTCATACGACTGTATCCGATGGTTCCTTTTCGTTTGACGAAGTGCTGGATCTTGCCTTGAAAGAAGACGTAGGCTGTTTGGCCATCACGAACCATGATACGACCAAAGGCCTTGAGGAAATGGTGATCCTCGGAAAAGAACGAGGTATCGAAATTATCCCTGGCATTGAAATATCTGCTTACGATTTTATGAGGAAAACGAGAGTACATATTTTGGGTTACTTTATCGAACCGGGGCACCCCGCAATTGCGACCTTATGCCGACCGCTGCTCGACAAACGCCAGCAAGCAAGCCTGGCCATGATTAACAAACTGGTCGAAGCCGGATATTCCATCACCTTGGAACAAGTAATGAAGTTTGCGGAAGGCGGCACTGGCATTTATAAACAACACATCATGCATGCGCTGGTCGAACAAGGGTACACTACGGCCATTTACGGAGAGTTGTACAAAAAACTGTTTTCCCGCGGCCAGAATGGGGAGCAGCCAGGCATAGCCTATATTCCTATGGAATACGTCGATGCAAAATCCGCCATTCAAGCAATCCGGATGGCCGGAGGCGTGCCCGTTCTGGCACATCCCGGGCAGTACCATAATTTCGACGCTTTACCGGAACTGGTGGAAAGCGGGCTTCAGGGCATCGAAGCATGGCATCCGCTGCACGAGCCCGATGACGAAGTGAAAGCTCAGGAGTACGCCTTGGCATACGATTTGGTCGTAACAGGAGGGTCGGATTTTCACGGTTTTTATGGAGAAAAAGAAGTATTGTTGGGCTCCAAAAGCCCAGGCATGGCCTGCGTAAACGAGTTAAAAGCGCGAAAAGAAATGCGGATCGTAAAATAACCGTACCTAAAAGGAGTTGTTGCAGCATGCGGCACATTCATCGGCCAGGATCTTATGCCAAGCTTTCAGCCGAACCAAGCATTCATGAAAGCACTCATATGGAAAACAGCTTCGCCGGGCAATGGACCTCGATCGGTCCCCGCAACAAAATCGTTGAATCAAAGCTCGGCGACTACACTTATACAATGGATGACGTGACGATCAACTATACGGAGGTTGGAAAATTTACTTCTATTGCTTCCCACGTTTGTATTAATCCTGTAAACCATCCGATGGATCGGGTGACTCAGCACCACATGACCTACCGCAGGGCAGCTTACGGTTTTGCCGACACGGATGATGAAACGATTTTCAACTGGCGCCGTTCCAACCGGGTCACGATTGGCCATGATGTTTGGATCGGGCACGGGGCGATCGTGATGAAAGGAGTCAGCGTAGGAACCGGGGCGGTCATAGGCTCGGGCGCAGTCGTGACGAAAGATGTTGAGCCTTATACGGTTGTAGCGGGCGTTCCCGCCAAGCTTATTAAAGTAAGGTTTCCCCGGGAGATCGCTGATAAGCTGCTGCAAATTGCCTGGTGGGAATGGCCGCGCGAGGTTTTGGAACAACGTTTTTACGAACTGAATGATATGGAAAGCTTTCTCCGGAAATACAGCTGAACCTGCATCTGATGCTGAATGCCCCGTGCCTTGTTTCCGAGTTATCGTTTAGGAGGTTGGCTGAAATGTCTGAAGAGATGGATATCATGGATCACTTGATTGCGGATATTCAGGCAGGCAAATACGATCCCGACGATAAGCTGCCGTCTGAGAACGAGCTTGCGGATCTGTTCCGTGTCCCCCGGATCACCGCGCGGAAAGCTTATGAAAGGCTTCAAGAGCTGGGCTATATCTATTCCAAACAAGGAAAAGGCAGCTTTGTCAAAGACCGGCATCAGCGTATACCCTTGGCGTTGTTCACAAGAGAAAGCTTCAGCAAAAAGATGATGCAGCTGGGCTATAACTATCAATCGAAAAATATATTTTGCGAGCCAATCGAATATAACAACAAAATTTATGAAGCACTCGGAGCGGAAGAGCAGGATCGGGTGTTTAAAGTGGGAAGGCTGCGAATCATCGATCAAGTCCCGATGGCTGTACATATTTCTTATGTGGCGGAAACGATGTTTGGCGAAATCGAACGAATCGGGAGCGAAATTACCTCGATGTTCGAATTTTACAGGGAAAGAGGATATACGGACCTCCGTTCCACACAAACTTTGCTAAGCGTTACTTTCCCTTCCAAATATGAGAGGGCACTGCTTGCGTGTTCAGGTTTGATCCCTTTGTTAGTTTTAGAATCCGAATGTGTGGATCACCGGACCGGCCGAACGCTTGAGTACAGCAAAACGATCTACCGCGGCGACTACTTTACCTATGTACTTTAACATGAACTTAACATCCGCTGGCCTGGCAACAAGATATCGTGGTTGTTGGCAGACGATCACAAGCGGGAAGGAGGTTTGGCATGAAGCGGAAACAAAGAACGGAGATCCTGATTAACGGTTCTGCCGGGCTTGCAGCTGCATTAGCGCAAGAAATCAAAAATCGGTATCAAGTGACAACGATAGAGGAGCCGAATCATGGCTTGGTGATGGTAAAGGTAAGAGAAACCGCGCAGAAAAGCTTGTTTTATTTGGGCGAAGTATTCGTTACCGAATGCAAGGTCCAAATTGAAGGCTGTATGGGGATTGGAATCTTGAAAGGCGACGAACCGGAGCGAGCCTACGATTTGGCAGTCATTGATGCGGCATATGAAGCCCGGCTGAAAGAAACCGCTGCTTGGTCGGTATTGCTGCAGGCCGAAGCGGACCGAATCGCGGACGAGCGAAAAGCATTCGCAGCCAAAATGCTAAGGACCAAAGTAGATTTTGAAACAATGGACACGGAATGAAAGGGGAGACAATGGTGAAGCTGGACCTGGTTCACGATATTCAAGCTTCCTATAGAAAAGTAGTAGATTCCATGTCGAGGCCGGGATTGATCTCCGATCTTGCCGCTGAGGCTGGCAAGCTGGACAGGGATGCCGGTTGTTTTCCTTCGACCATGATAATCGCCATGATGCTTCTGGATACGGAGGTCACCTTCAAAGTGTTTTCCGAAAAGGAAGCCCAGGTTACGCACATGTTCAACCGGCTAACTTACGCCAATACAGCGGAAGCGGAGCGTGCGGATTTTATTTTTGTTCTGCAGGATGCTGCATCGGACGATTTGCGGAACGCTCTCCAAAAGGCGAAGATCGGAGAGCTGATCGATCCTCACCAATCAGCCACCGTTATCGTAGAAACGGAGGCGGTGTCGGGGGACAAGGCTTTACGGCTGACTGGTCCGGGCATTCGCGGCGAAAGCTTTGTTCAAGTGAAGGCGAGCGCGGACTGGATCCAAATTCGGGAGGAAAAAAACGCCGAGTATCCGCTTGGAATCGATCTCATCTTCATCGACGAGAGCCATCGTCTCCTTTGTTTGCCAAGGACGACTCAGATACGGAAGGAGGAAGTCAGGTAAATGGGGTACGTAGCGGTGAAAGGCGGCACCTTTGCCATTGAGGAATCATTGAAACGAATCAAATACGAGAGAGTAAAGCAAAAAAAAGTGCTGGACGTCGATAAGATCGAAAGCGGAATGAGAGGCTTGGTCGATCAAGTCATGTCGGAGAGCGGCCTGTACAGCGAAACGTTGGCGGCACTTGCGATCAAGCAAGCGGAAGGCAATCCGGAGGAAGCTGTTTTTCTTCTGAGAGCATACCGGTCCACTTTGCCCAGAAAGCATTATTCGAAAACGGTTGTTTCCGAGCAGATGCTGGTAGAAAGAAGAATTTCCGCCAGCTTCAAAGATATTCCGGGCGGGCAAATCCTTGGAGCGTCAACGGATTATAGCCATCGCTTGCTGGATTTTGACTTGATCGGTGAAACGGAAGCGGCGGTTAGCGAATGGCTGCACGAATTTGAACATGAAGCCGGAGCTGGGGAGAAGAGCCTCAATCAAGATACTGATTTAACCCGGTTGCCAAAAGTGTTGGATTATTTGAGAAAAGAAGGTCTCATAGCAAATTGTCCAGCAGATGACCGGGAGCCGGACGATGTGACGAGAAAGAGCTTGACGTTCCCGGCCAGCCGCAGCCAGAAGCTGCAAATTTTAACCCGGGGGCAGACGGGGGCTGTTACTTCGTTGGCGTATGCAGTTATCCGCGGATACGGAGCGACCCATCCTACCGTCGGCGAGTTGCGTGTCGGACAACTGCCCGTCTATATCAACAATCCGCTGAAGCCATCTGAGGACGAGGACGAAGCTTACTACATTGGAGACATCAAAGTGACGGAAGTGGAAATGCTGATGCCGGCAACCGTGGAAAGAGAAAAAGGCAGAAAAGAGCTTGAGTTTGATATCGGTTACGGGCTCTGCTACGGACAAAATGAAACCAAAGCGATTGCCATGAGCATTTTGGACAAAAACCTCGAGAAAGGCGATCAAAGCATACCGACGCAGAACGAGGAATTTGTTCTTTACCATATCGATTCAGTGGAGTCTACAGGGTTTATTTCTCACTTGAAAATGCCGCACTATGTCACCTTCCAATCCAAGTTGAACGATGTGCGCAAGACGAAGCAAGTTCAAAGCGAGAAAGCTGAAGGAGGTGTAACCTATGCGAATCCAATATAATTTCGCTTTTTTTGACGAAGGCTCGAAAAGAGAAATCCGCAGAGCGACCTTGAAAGCCATCGCCATCCCTGGATACCAGGTGCCTTTCGCCTCCAGAGAAATGCCTATTGGCCGGGGGTGGGGAACCGGAGGGCTTCAGCTCACCTTGTCCCTGATCGGGAAAAAGGACGTGCTCAAAGTAATCGATCAAGGATCGGACGAATCCGTCAACGCTGTGAGCATTAAAAAATTGATTCAAAAAACGACGGGCGTGAAAACCGTAGAAGATACGTCGGAAGCGACGCTCATTCAATCGAGGCACCGGATTCCGGAAATTCCGCTTAAGCCCGGCCAGATTCTCGTTCTGCAAGTGCCGCTGCCGGAACCTCTTCGGAAGTATGAACCCAGTGAGCGGGAAACCAAGAAGCTGCACGGGGAAAAGGATTACAGCGGCGCATGGTTGATGCTGTTCGAGCAAATCATGAAATACAGAAATATGACGACCGGCGCCGACCATCCGGTTATGGTGCATGACAGGTATGTGATGGCGCCGAGTCCTATACCGAAGTTCGACAACCCGAAGCTGGACAACTCCGAGGCGTTAATTTTGCTTGGCGCAGGCCGGGAAAAAAAGATTTATGCGGTTCCTCCCTATACCCGGGTCGTCTCGCTTTCGTTCGAAGACGTTCCTTTTCGGACGGAATCTTTCCAAGACAAGTCCTGCAAGCTGTGTGGAGCTCAAGGGGTGTTTATGGACGAACTGTTCGATGCCGCTGCCGGCGTCATCTATTACCAGTGCAATGATACCAGCTATTGTTTAAGCCGGATGAATCGGCAATCGGCAGTTCTTATGCAGTCCTTATAAAGAGGTGACGTAAAGATGGGTGAATCGGCAGCTCCGATCCTGACTATCAAAAACTTGAACAAGCAATTCGGCAGCGGATGCGATCAATGCGGAAGCCGGGCGGGACGGAAATTAGACAAAAATTACTGTCCGGCTTGCGGCACCGTATATTCGTGTCAGGATATATCGCTTGAACTATATCCCGGTGAAGTTTTAGGCATAGTGGGCGAGAGCGGCAGCGGCAAGTCGACGTTGATGAGATGCATTTATTTTGACCAGGAGGTGACAAGCGGAGAAGCCTACCTCCAGGCCTATAAGGAAGGTAGGAGCAATCTGTTTGAGGAGTCTGCCCAGCAAAAAAGATTTATCCGGAATCACTTGATGGGCAAAGTTTACCAAAATCCAGTGATGGGTTTGAGAATGCAGTTTACCTCGATCGGTAATATTGCGGAGAAGATGATCGCAGCCGGAAACCGAAATGTTGGGGCGATGGAAGCGAGGGGAAGAGAGCTGCTGGATCGGGTTTATATTCCCGTATACCGGATGAAGGAAGCCCCGAAAAACTTCTCCGGAGGCATGCAGCAGAGGGTTCAAATCGCCAAGGCGTTATCCAACAACCCGCCGATTCTTTTGCTGGACGAAGTAACGACAGGACTCGATTTATCAGTGCAAGCCAACGTGCTCGATTTGATCAAGCATTTGCAACGGGAACTGAACATCAGCATCCTCCTTGTTTCACACGATCTCAGCGTGATCCGCATGCTTGCCGACCGGACGATGGTCATGCTGAACGGCCAAGTGGTCGAACAAGGCTTAACCGACCAAATACTTGAAGACCCGCAGCATGCCTATACGCAGCAGTTGGTTCATTCGCTGCTCTAATCAAACCAACAGATGGAGGCAGTCGTATGTATCTGATTAAGAATGGACTCATTATAACGGAAGAGACGATTCTTGAAGGCTTCGATCTATTAATCCGGGAGGACCGGATCGAGCGAATAGCGAGGCAGGGGGAGATAGAGCCTGACGAATGCATCGAGGTGATCGATGCGGCTGGCGGGTATGTTTCCCCGGGATTCATCGACATTCATTCCGATTATATCGAACATATGACGGCGCCAAGGCCCACCTCTCTGATGGATTTCCGCCTAGGCCTTCGGGAAGCCGAAAAAGAACTGATTTCCCATGGCATAACAACGATGTATCACTCGCTGTCGATCTTTAAATCTCTCGATTATAAGTACAGGCCGATCCGTGAGCCGGAAAATGTGAGGAAATTGATTGATTTGATCGATCAGACTCATGAGACCAAGCATTTGGTACGCCATCGGTTTCACGCGAGATTTGAGATCGACAATGTGGAGGAAATCGATAATGTAAAAAGGTATATCTCCGAGCGGAAGGTACATCTTGTCTCATTCATGGATCATACGCCGGGACAAGGGCAATACCGGGACCTGGAAGTTTACAGGAAAACGATCAAAGGGTATGAGCAAATCAACGACGAAAGCATCGATGAACTCATATTCAAGCATCAAACGAAACCGAAAATAACCGAGGCGGGGATCCGGGAGATCGCGGAGCTGGCCAAAGAACATCAGATACCTATTGCCTCCCATGACGACGATTCAATTGAAAAGCTGGAGCTGGTGCAAAGCTTCGGCGCCGTCATCAGCGAATTCCCGATTACTCTGGAAATTGCCAGGAAAGCAAAGGAAAAAGGGATGTATACCGTAGCGGGGGCGCCGAATGTGATTTTGGGCGGTTCGCACAATGGAAACTTGTCGGCTGCGGAAGCGGTCCGGCATCACAGCATCGACATTCTGTGCAGCGATTATTATCCGGCTGCGCTGCTTCATGCTGTATTTTATCTCGCGAACCATTGTCAGATGGACTTGGTTGAAATGTTCAAGCTCGTTTCACTGAATCCCGCAAGAGCGGTCAGCATTGATGAGGAAATCGGCTCCATCCGGGAAGGGAAAAAGGCTGACCTTCTCGTGATTGAAAAGATCGAACCTGATTTTCCGGTCATCACTACGGTGTTTGTGGACGGAAAGCTGATACAGAAAACCAATTACAGGATTTGATAGGGTGGGGTTTTGTGGAAAACATACTGACGATCGAGCATTTGTCCAAATCATTTACTTTGCATAACATAAACAAACATATCAAAGCGATAAATAACGTAAGCTTTTTCGTTAAGGAAGGTGAATTCGTCGGTATCACCGGAAAAAGCGGCAGCGGAAAATCAACGGTTCTAAGGTGCATTTACCGCACGTATTTGCCGCAAAAAGGTCATATTGTATACAATTCCAAAAAATTCGGGCCAATCGACCTTGCTCATGCCCCCGAGAGAACGATTATCGAGTTGCGCAAGAATGAGATAGGCTATGTATCGCAATTTTTGAATGTAATGCCCAGAACGACAGCCAGGGAATTGGTCAAGCATGCGATTTTGGAGATGGGCCGCGAAGCTGAATTTGCCGACCGTGAAACGGAGAAGATGCTCGATCATTTCGAATTGGACCGCAGCTTATGGGACAGTTACCCGACCACTTTCTCAGGCGGTGAGAAGCTTCGATTAAACATCGCAAGGGCGATGGTGAAGCGCCCGAGACTGCTGCTGCTGGACGAACCGACGGCAAGTCTCGATCATGCTTCAAAGATCAAAGTCAAGGTATTGATCGAGCAGTTGATGAAAGAAGGAACAACAATGCTCGGCATCTTCCACGATCTTGAATTCATGCAAAATCTGTGCAACCGGGAATACCGCATCCAGGATGGTCAATTTGTATCGAGTTAAATCGTTGTTATTTTTATCTTACATGAATTTAAAATTCGAGTAACAAACCATTGATAAACAATTTGTATACTTGACTTGAATAACACATCATCAAGAAAAACCGATTTGAAATTGGAGAGGAGATTTAAAATGAAAAAAGCATTTGCCCTTTGTATTGCTTTATCTCTGGTAGCGGTAGTTACAGCTTGCAGTTCCAAATCGGCTGATTCCAACAACACGTCTGCCCCCGCAACCACGGCCCAAACGAAAGACACCATTACGATCGCATGGTATCCGAACGAATCGGGTGCGGATTTGCAAGATACGCGGGATGAAATTGGGAAAGTGATTGAGAAAGCAACGGGAAAGAAAGTATTACATAAGACGACAACGGATTACATCATTGCAATCGAGTCCATCGCCAACGGGAATGCCGACCTGGCGTATATGGGAGCTCAAGGCTATGTTGAAGCGAACGCCAAAAACAAGGAGGTTCAACCGCTTATCGTAAATAGCGGCGAATCAGGTACATTGGATGATGCTATTTACTACAGCTGGTTAAGTGTTAGAAAAGGAGATGAAGAAGCCTATAAAAACGGCGACGGCTTTTCCATCGACAACATTGTCGGTAAAAAATTCTCTTTCGTTTCCAACAGCTCCACTTCCGGATTTAAAGTGCCTTCTACCGGGATCGTAAGCCATTTCAGCAAACAAGATAAATATAAAAACTTGACGGAGGAAGATTTGCTTCAAGGAGGCAAAGACAAGTTTTTCAGCGAGGTGCTGTTCGGAGGTTCGCACCAAGGCTCTGCGGCCAACCTGCTGATGGGTAAGGCGGATGTAGCTGCGTTCTGTGATAGTTGCGTGTCCAACTACGTGGAATTGGCATCCGGAACGGCCAATAAACCTGGAGCGATATACAAGGTAAAACAAGGCGCCGCTGAGCCGTTTAACACGCTGGTTGGGAAAGAATTTGCAGTCATTTCCGTAACGCCGGTTCTGAACGGACCTTTCGCCGTCAATATGGGAACGGTTAGTGCTGAAGACGTTAAGAAGCTTAGAGACGCTTTTACTTCCGATGAGGTCACGAAAAACCCGAAAATTTTCCTGCCGAAGGATTCCAAGGGAACAGCTATATTCAAGCAGAAAACCGGCAAGGAACATTTCGTTACGGTAGAAGACGCTTGGTACAATCCGATCCGGGAATTGTCCAAATAAGCCAGGAGTTGCCATGACAACGTTACTGGAATTTAAAAATGTATCCAAGCAATACGGTCATGATACAAAGGCGTTATCAGATGTTAGCTTCGCTGTGAAAGAAGGAGAATTTGTTTCGATCATCGGACCTTCGGGAGCGGGAAAGTCGACTCTCCTTCGATGCATTAACCGTATGATTGATGCGAGCAGCGGCGAGATTATTTTCGATGGCGCCAATGTAATGGATTTTCGGAAAAAAGAGTTAAAGAAGCTGCGCACGCGAATCGGCATGATTTTCCAACATTACAATTTGGTCAACCGTTTAAGCGTGATTGAAAACGTCCTGCACGGCCGGCTTGGTTATAAGTCCACGCTGGCCGGCGTTCTGGGCTTGTACACCGAAGAAGAAAAGCAGCAGGCTTACAGCATTTTGCGGATTCTCGGTTTGGAAGATCACATTTACAAAAGATGCGACCAGCTAAGCGGCGGACAAAAGCAGCGGGTTGGGATTGCCAGAGCCTTGGTCCAAAACCCGAAGATGCTGCTCTGCGATGAACCTATCGCTTCTTTGGACCCGAACGCCTCCAGGATTATTATGGAGCATCTTAAAAATATATCGTCCTCCATGGGAATTACCGTTATCATCAATTTGCACCAAGTGGACGTGGCTTTGAAATATTCGGACCGAATTATTGGAGTTAATAAAGGAAGAGTGGTGTATGACGGAACGCCTGATGGAGTCAAGACAAATGAGCTCCAAAGCATCTATGGTACCGATTTTGGGAAAACCGTTGATGAGCAGGGAGGACAACATGCAGGCTGATTTCTTTGCGAAGAAAAGACGAAACTCGTTCATTTATTTCGCCTTGTTGATATTTTTGACTTGGGGTGCAATCACCGTGACGGAATATGATGTGATCAAAGGCTTTACCTCGATTCCGAAAGCGGTAGAATGGACATTTTCCAACTTTTATCCGAATGAGAAGGCAATGACAAAGCTGCCGGACATATTGAAAACACTTGTTGAAACGGTGCTGGTATCCATTGCGGCAACAACGGTGGCTGCTTTGTTCGCTCTGCTGTGCGCGATTTTAGGCTCCAATACGACTGGAATAAACGGCATATTCAGCTCATTCAGCAGAGCTGTCGCAGCTTTGTTCCGCAACATCGATGTTGCAGCATGGTCCATGATTTTGCTGTTTTCGTTCGGACAAAACGTCTTAACGGGATATTTTGCGCTGTTTTTCGGAACGTTCGGATTTTTGACAAGGGCTTTTATGGAATCGATCGACGAGGTAAGCCAAAGTTCCGTGGAAGCCTTAAGAGCTACGGGAGCTGGTTATTTTCCGATTATTTTTCAATCCGTCATTCCTGCGAGCATGCCTCAGCTTCTTAGCTGGATTTTGTTTATGGTGGAAACGAACATCCGCCATGCGACTCTCATAGGAATTTTGACAGGGACGGGAATCGGATTCTTGTTTAGCTTATATTATAAAAGCTTGAATTACAGCTCAGCCAGCTTGGTAGTGATCGTCATTGTCGCGGCTATTTTAATCATAGAGTATATTTCAAATTATGTGAGAAGGGTGATCTTGTAAATGGGATGGGGATGGGATGAATCGATCAGAGCCGTCAATGATAAAGCCGGGAACAAGGCTGGACAGATTCACAACAAACCGATCAGAACGAAGCCTTTCAATAAGGCTTCCTTCGTTATCCAAATCACCCTGCTCACGTTAGTCGCTTTGACCTTGTACGGTTTCAGTAGCTTCGATTATAAAGACGTCCATTTTTTCGAAGCGGCTTATAACTCGCTCGTTACGGTCAAGACGATGTTTCTAGAGCCGCATTTTCAGCATTTTACGTTTGCCGGAGCTCTTAAGCAAGTCATCGTTACGCTCGGGCTTGCGTTTCTTACGACATTGTTCGGCGCCGTTATTGCGTTGTTTTTAGGGCTTTTGGCTGCACGAAACTTATCCTCGAACACGGTTTCCGTGATGATAAAAGGAATGGTTGCTTTCATCAGGGGGGTTCCAACGGTTTTGTGGGTTTTGATTTTTGCGGTAGCAGCCGGTTTGGGGAGTGTTGCGGCTGTTATCGGCATGACCTTTCATTCCGTCGGATATTTGATTAAGGCTTATTCCGAGTCTTTCGAAGAGTTGGATAAAGATGTGGTGGAAGCGCTCAAGGCAAGCGGTGCCAATTGGTGGCAGATTGTGTTCCAGGCCGTCATCCCTTCTTCCATAACGTATCTCATCTCTTGGACCTTCATGCGGTTTGAAATCAACTTTGCCGTTGCAGTCGCTATGGGAGCGGCGGCCGGTGCCGGCGGGATCGGGTTTGATATGTTTATGGCAAGCGCATTTTATTATGACGTGCGGGAAATTGGCGTAATTACTTATTTCATCTTAGCGTTTGCCATCGCCTTGGAAATTTTGGCCACAAGAATGAAACGAAAACTAAGAGCAGCCGAATAGGTTTTTTTCGTTGATTTTGTCCAGATACTCCGATAGGGTAAGAGTAAGAAAAAATCGATCGGAGGACGGGCACAGATGAATCCAAAAGATGAATTGACCCATTTTAATCAGCAGCAGCGGGCGAGAATGGTAGATGTATCAGAAAAAGCGGTTACAGCACGGACGGCAGTTGCCCGCAGTCAGGTCACGATGAACAAGGAAACACTTAGACGCATTCGCGAAGGCAACGTCGGCAAAGGTGACGTATTGGCTGTCGCCCAGGTAGCGGGAGTGATGGCAGCAAAAAAAACAGCGGAGATCATCCCGATGTGCCACCCGCTGCCGCTTACGGGAATTGACATCCAATTCAGCTTTGAAGGGGAAGAAACGCTGGCTGTGGAAGCGACGGTGAAGACGACAGGGCAGACCGGTGTAGAGATGGAGGCGCTCACTTGTGCCAGCGCAGTTGTCTTGACTGTGTACGATATGTGTAAAGCCATGGATAAAGCGATGGTGCTCGGCCCTACGTATCTGGTGAGCAAAACGGGCGGAAAGAGCGGCGACTACCACCGGAATAATCAATAGTCAATCACACAGAGGAGGGGGCAAGTCCCAGTCTGGACCAGACTTTTTGGGACTTGCTTTTTTCTATTTCGCGCATGCTGAAACATTTTTACATGAAACGGGGAAAAGGTATAGATACTAGATGGAGAAAGACGAAAAAGGAGCGATAGTCGATGGTCAAATCATTGATTTCCGGGCCGAAGGGGCTGCCCATCTCCGGCAACTTGTTGGAATTTCGCAAAGATCCGCTCGCTTTCCTGCAGCGGGCGGCGGAGGAGTACGGGGACGTGGTTCACATCCGTTTTGGCCCGAAACGCCATGTGTATCTGATCAGCAACCCCGATTACATAAAAGAAGTATTGGTGACCCAACACGCCAGTTTTCACAAGGCAAAGGGGCTGCAGACAGCGAAAGCGGTCGTCGGGGAGGGGATCTTGACCAGTGAGGGCAAGAAGCATTTGCGGCAGCGGCGGCTGATCCAGCCGGCCTTTCGCAAAGAACGCATCGCCTCCTATGCGGATGACATGGTCGGATTTGCCAAAAAGATGACCGATTCGTGGCAGGACGGGGAGGAGCGGATGATCAATCAGGATATGATGGAGCTCACCTTGGCGATCATTACCAATACCATGTTCGGCACCGATGTACATGAAAGTGCCAAGGAGATCGGCCGTGCGATCGAGGTGGGGCTTCATTACGTCAGCCGAAAAGCCAGTTCCATCTTCGACATCCCCCCTTCGGTGCCGACGAAGAGCAACCGTGAGTTTCAGCAGGCCAACGAGATTTTAAACAAAGCGATCTATAAAATAATAGAAGAGAGGCGCCGGAAAAACGCTGCGGACCTGAGCGACTTGCTCGCGATGCTGCTTGCCGCCCGGGACGAAGAGGACGGAACAGGCATGACCAACGAGCAGGTCAGGGACGAGGTGATGACCATCTTTATCGCCGGCCATGAGACGACGGCCAACACGCTGTCGTGGACCTGGTACCTTTTGTCCCAGCATCCGGAGGCGGAGCGCCGTTTGTGGGAGGAGCTTGACACGGTACTGGAAGGCAGGCTGCCCACTGCAGAGGATATTCCGAAATTGACCTACACCACCAACATCGTCTGGGAAGCGCTGCGGCTGTACCCGGCTGCCTGGGCGATCAACCGCGAGGTCGTGGAGCCGGTCCAGATCGGCGAGTACCAATTTGAACCAGGCGAGACGATCATGATGAGCCAATACGTCATGCACCGCAAACCGGAGTACTTTGACCAACCCGACCAATTTATCCCCGAACGCTTTGAGGGGGACCTGCTCAAGCGAATCCCCCAGTTTGCCTTCTTCCCGTTTGGCGGCGGGCCGCGCATTTGTATCGGCAACAACTTCGCCCTGATGGAAGCGGCCCTCGTCATTGCGACCGTGGCACAGCGATTCCAGCTTCGGCTCGCGCCCGACCATCCGCCGGTTGAACCCGAGCCGCTGGTCACGCTGCGGCCGAAGAACGGCATCAGGATGGTGGTAAAGCAGCGATAGCCCTGTCATCAAATGCAGTTCATCCGCGTGGTGAAACTGCATTTTATTTTTTTGCAAGAAAGGGAAATTTTTTTTCCACTTGTTCGTAATACATTGTTAGATCGCCGCCCTGCACGTCTTTCCCCGCTTTATAAAAACGTTAGAATTTATTTCTTGTCTCGAAATATCTTCTGTGCCATAATATTTCATGTGCTGAAATAGTAGCGGAGGCAAGAGATGGATAAAATTGTGAAACTAAGCGAAACACTGAATCAGACGAACAAACTGTTTTTTGACATTTTGACGATTGTTCTCGCCGATAGCGGGCTGACCAGACTGCAGGTGTACGTGCTGAAAATGATCAAGGACTCCCCGCGTACGATAGGGGAGCTCAGCAAACTGACGGAGTTGCCCTACAGCACGACATCCGGCATCATCGACAGGTTAGAGCGGCAGCATCTCGTCGTCAGGCGAAAAGACGAGCATGACCGGCGCGTCGTGCGCGTCTATCTGGCGGATCGCCCTGAAGTATTGGAGAAGAAGGTACCGTTTTTAAGCGATGACTGCGTTCATCAACTGTTTAAAGGTATCACCGATGAGGATGCAATGAAGATCAGCGATGCTCTTGACATTCTCAATTCGTACTTAATAGCTAGACGAGACACATTGAAGGAGCAAAAAGGGAGTGAGTAGAGATGAACTTGTCTGACTTGTCGATCAGACGACCGGTCACCATCTTCATGCTGGCCATTGCCGTGCTGATGTTCGGCTTCGTTTCGCTGCCGCGATTGGCGGTAGAATTGATGCCGGAACTGAATCTGCCGGTCGCTGTCGTCGTCACCAGCGTAGAAGGGGGAGCCCCTGCCGAGGTAGAGAAGCTGGTGACGAAGCCGATAGAAGAGGCACTAGGCAGCGTTTCTAACGTGGACAAAATCAATTCCGTAACGATGAGCGGTGCCTCACAGGTCATCGTCCAATTTAATTGGGGAACCAATATGGACCAGGCTATGCTCGACATTCGGGATAAGATTGACCAGGTTCGGGGGGCCCTGCCCGACTCGGCCAAATCACCGCGAGTCCTGCGGTTCGACCCGAACAGCATGCCGATCGTGACGTTGGGCTTGACGGGTGACAATGACACCGTCAAATTAAAGTCGATCGCCGACAATACGATCAAATCGCGCTTGGAGCGCGTAGACGGCGTTGCCTCGGTCATGGTAACAGGCGGGAAAGACCGCCTGATCGACGTGGTGCTCGACCCGTCCAAAATCGCCGCTTACGGTTTGACCATCGATCAGATTCAGCAAGCGTTGGGGGCGACCAACCAGTCCGGATCAGCCGGAGCGGTACGCCAGGGAGAGACGAAGCTGAACATCCGCGTCCAAGGGGAGTACCAGAGCGTCGATGCGATCGGAGATACGCCGATTCACGTAGGAAGCGGCAGTATCCGCTTGAAAGACATTGCCCAGGTCAACGATACGTACAAGGAAGTCACCCAGGAAGCGTACCTGAATGGGGAACCGACTGTTGGCATCTCGGTCCTGAAGGCGTCTGGCGGAAACACCATTGAGGTGGTAGACGGGGTCAGAAAGGAACTGACACAGCTCGAAAAGGATCTGCCTGATGGACTGAAAGTCACGATGATCATGGATACATCGCAATTTATCAAAGACTCGATCTACACGTTGGCAGAACACGCTCTGTTCGGGGGATTGTTCGCGATCCTCATCCTGATGCTGTTCTTGAACAGCGTCCGGTCTGTCATTATCGTGGCAATTGTGATACCCATCTCGATCATCGCAACCTTCTGTTTGATGTACTTTACCGGCGAGACCATCAACTTGATTACGCTGTCCGGTTTGACGCTCGGTTTGGGTTCACTCGTCGACTTTGCCGTCGTTATTTTGGAAAACATCTTCCGGCACCGTCAGGCGGGGAAAGGAATGCTCGAAGCGGCAAAGCTCGGCGCGCGGGAAGTGGGCAATGCGGTCGCGGCCTCGGCTCTGGCACAGATCTGCGTCTTCTTGCCGATCGTGTTCGTCGACGGGCTCGCTGCCCAGATCTTTAAGCCGCTGGCGTTGACGGTTGTGTTCTCTCACATTGCCGCCTTTGTCGCCTCGATTACGCTTGTGCCGATGCTCTCTTCTTTGTGGCTCAAGAAGATTCCGGACCACGAAGAGGGGGAACACACGGCCAAATATCGGGGAATCAACCCGTTTAAATGGTTCAACATTGGTTTCAACAAGATGGCGAGAGGATATGGACGCCTGTTAAAATGGGCGCTAGGACATAGGAAAACCGTGTTTGTCCTGACACTGGCCATGTTTGTCGGGGCCGTAGCGCTTGTTCCGTTCGTCGGGGCGGAATTCATCCCGGCCCAGGACGAAGGGCGAATTTCGATTTCTATCACCATGCCAAACGGCACGGTGCTGGAAGAGACATCGGCCGTTGTGAAGCAGGTAGAGGACATCGTCAAAAAAATACCTGAATTAAAGCTGGTGTATTCATCCGCTGGCAGCGGCGGTTCGTTCTTGTCGGCCACCAGCGGCAACTTGGGCAGCATTAGCGTCGAATTGGTTCCGAAAACGGAGCGGAAACGCTCAACACTTGAAGTGGTGGAAGAACTGCGCAAACAGGTGGCACATATTCCCGGCCCGGAAATCGTCGTCAAAGAGGACGATCAGGGGATGGGTGGCAGCGGTTCCCCTGTACAAATCACCCTGCACGGGGATGACCTTGACGTGTTGAAGGACATCAGCGAAATCATTGAGCAGGAGGTCAAAGCCGTACCGGGAACGCGGAACGTGTCCTCCTCGTTGGACGACAGCGTCGAGGAGTTCCAGGTCGTCGTCGATCACGAAAAAGCGAGCTTGTACGGCCTGACGACGTCGCAAATCATCTCCAATGTCCGTACGGCGTTCCAGGGATCGACGATGACGAAGTACCGGACTGGCGATGATGAAATTGACGTCAGGGTAACGATGCCAAAAGACTTCCAGGAGGAGCGAAATTACCTGGATCGCCTGCGGATTACGACTGCGAGCGGCGCACAAATCCCGCTGTCTTCCGTTGCCTCGATCAAGCGCGAAGAGGTGCCGCAAAAGATCAACCGTTCCGACCAATCGCGGGAAGTCACGATCAGCAGCGATATTGCCGGCCGAGACCTGAACTCTATCGTGCGTGACATTACGGTGAAGCTTGACAAAATCAACCTGCCGGACGGGTACAGCATCCAGTTTGGCGGACAATCGGAAGATATGGCCAAGTCGTTTATCAGCCTGTTCTTCGCCATCATCATGTCGATTGCCTTGATTTACATGGTCATGGCGGGGCAGTTCGAATCGTTGTACAGTCCGTTTATCATCATGTTCTCGATCCCGCCGACCCTGATCGGTGTGGTAGTCGGTCTGTTCCTCACCGGGACTTCGCTTAGCGTAACGGCTCTGATCGGGTACATTCTGCTGGTCGGTATCGTCGTCAACAACGCGATCGTGCTGATAGACTACGTCAACAACCTGCGCAAGAAGGGCTTCGAGCTGAAAGAGGCGATTCTGCAGGCTGGACCGCTGCGTTTGCGTCCGATTCTGATGACATCGCTGGCGACCATTTTGGCGATCCTGCCGATGGCTTTCGGCGGAGGATCCGGAAACGAATCGCAAGCTCCGATGGCGATTGTCGTCGCCTTTGGTCTCAGCTTCTCGACACTGATCACCCTGGTGCTGGTTCCTGTCGTTTACACGTGGTTTGACGACTGGGGGAAAAAGCTGCGTTCATTCCGATTGCGCAGACGTAAGAAAGCCGATTCGCCCGCTGCTATCGGGTCGAATGTGGAATAGGAGGAGAAACGTATGAAGCGAAATAGATTACGTCTTGGCTTTTTGCTCGCGATGTCACTAGGAATCGTCATCGCGGGCTGCTCGCCCAGCGGTGGAGCGCCTGAAGCCGAACAACCAGAGGCACCTACTCCCGTTCAAGTGGAAACCGTCGATACCGGTACAGTAAACGACCAAGCAGGTTTTGTCGGCAAGCTGGCTCCGAATGAAGAGGTAAATGTATCGCCCAAGGTCAGCGGCAAAATTCAGTCGATCCCTGTAAAGTTAGGTCAAAAGGTGAATAAGGGGCAGGTTCTCTTCACCCTGGATAAGACCGATCTGGCCAACAGCGTGAAACAGGCGGAAGCGGCGTATAAACTGGCCGTGGCCAACCTGGCGCAAAGCGGAACGAGTACCTCGCAGGGGCTGACCCAGGCGGAAAACGGTTTGAAGCAGGCAGAACAGGCCCTGAATGACGCCAAGCTGAACCACCAGCGGATGAGCGAACTGTTCCAGCAGGGGGCGATTCCAAAACAGCAGTTGGAGCAGGCCGAAACGGCGTTGACGAACGCCCAAACCGCTTACGACAATGCCGTAAGCAACCTGGAAAGCGCCAAGAAGATGACCCCGGTCGGCGTTTCGCAAGCTTCTGTGGATCAGGCGCGGGTAACGCTGGAAAATGCCAGGGAACAGCTGGCTAACGCCACCGTAACCGCCCCCATCTCCGGGTATGTCTCTTCCGTCAATGCTGCAGTAGGAGAAATGGCTTCTCCTCAAGGGCCGACGGTCGTGCTCGTCAATACGGATCCGCTGAAGGTAAAAGTAAATCTGGCGGAGTCGGAAATCAATCATGTCAAAGTGGGAACGAAGGCGACCGTCCAAGTGACGGCTTTATCAAAAGAGGTGACAGGTCAGGTAACGGCTGTCAGTCCGGTGATGGATCAGCAGTTGAAAGCTTACCCGATCGAGATCTCGATTCCCAACCCGAACAATCAACTGAAGGCAGACATGGTGGTCAACGTCAGCCTGGAAAACGCCGCTGGCCAAAACGCCAATACACTTGTCGTTTCCCGCAAGGCTGTCGTCGAGTCTGAGGGCAAAAAGTTTGTCTACAAAGTGAATGGTGACACGGTTCAAAAAGTGGAAGTCGAGACCGGGTCTGAAAATAGCGATCGGATTGAAATCAAGAGCGGCCTTGCAAAAGGCGACCAGATCGTCGTTCGCGGCCAATCGCTGCTGAAAGACGGTTCAAAAATTCAGATCCAAACGACTAGCAACTAATTCCCTTTTCGACAGCTTCTCGCAGAAAAGAATTGACAGCAAAAAACGGGGTAGCTACTATTAAAAACAAGGTTGCGCTCTTGAAGCGAAACAGCCCCTTCTTCCTCGGAAGAAGGGGTCTTTATATCACCATTTACCGTAATGAAAGGAAGGGCCGCTTATGCGTATTCAACCGGCTGCCATGATGGATCGTTTACCCACGCAGTTTTTTTCATCACTTGTGGCAAAAGTAAGCAAAATCGCCGCAGAAGGACACGATGTGATCAATCTGGGCCAAGGAAATCCCGATTTGCCGACACCGCCCCATATCGTGGAAGAACTTCAGCGGCAGGCGGCAGATCCTGTTCATCATAAATACCCCCCGTTTCAGGGCAGGCATGAGCTGAAGGCGGCTATAGCGCATTGGTACAAACAAGAGTTTGACGTTGACCTCAACTCGGAAGAAGAAGTGGCGATCCTGTTCGGCAGCAAAACGGGTCTTGTCGAAATTTGTCAGGTTTTGTTGGATCCAGGAGACGTCGCCTTGGTACCGGATCCGGGCTATCCGGATTATTGGTCAGGAGTGGCGATCAGCGGCGGGCGGATGGCAATGATGCCGCTTCGCCAGGAAAACGACTTTCTGCCTGACTTTGGGGAGCTGTCTCGAGAGGATTTGGCAAAAGCGAAGTTGATGTTCCTAAACTATCCGAATAATCCCACTGCAGTCAATGCGCCGTTTTCGTTTTTTGAAGAGGCGATCCGGTTTGCCAAACGGCATGAGATCGTTGTCTGTCATGACTTCGCCTACGGGGCCATCAGTTTTGACGGGAAGAAACCCGTCAGTTTTATGCAGGTTCCCGGGGCAAAGGAAGTAGGCGTTGAATTTTATACCTTATCCAAGACGTACAACATGGCCGGGTGGCGGGTGGGTGCGATAGTTGGCAACCGGGAGTTGGTTCGCCTGATCAATGTGATTCAGGACCACTATTTCTGCAGCCTGTTTGGCGCGGTGCAGCTGGCCGCAGCCAAGGCCTTGACCGGTCCCCAAGACTGTGTGCGCGAACTGGTTTCCGTTTACGAACGGCGCCGCAATGCCCTGTTTCGGGCGTTGGAGGAAAGCGGCTGGAAGGCCAGGACGTCCCAGGGTTCCTTTTTCGTTTGGCTGCCAACGCCAAGCGGGATGGATTCTGCCACGTTTGCTGACCTGCTTTTGGAGAAAGCGCATGTGGTCATGGCGCCAGGTATCGGATTTGGTCCAACCGGGGAAGGGTTCGTCCGAGCGGCTCTCCTGACCTCGGAAGAACGCCTGCAGGAAGCCGTGCAGCGCATCGCCAAACTGAAACTGTTTTAGGACCTTGCAACGACCGTCCGGTAAGATGCTATGACAACTTTCCGGGCGCTTTTTTGTTTTCATTCTGCAAGGATGCCGGTTATGATTCACACAGTCGCTAAAAAATGTTTCACGTGAAAAAATACAGTCAATTCAAACAATTTGTCGAAAAAAGTAAAATGGGCAGCCGCCGGTTTGTTTTATAAAAGGAGAATCCATCTAAGAATAACGCTTCATTGTCCACGGAAACGATATAAGCATGATCGCCGATGCCAACCACGTCAATGTCTGCGATTTGAAAACGAAATGATGCGGGAGAAAAAAGCCGTACCCTTCCCTTTCGCGAAGAGGCGCTGATGCCGGCGGAGGATATCGGGATCGAAGCCGCCAGACAGCACCTTCCGTTTTTGCCGAAGACCGACAAGCAAAAAGTGGTCAGAATCGCTTAATCTGCATAAATCGGCTAAACTGCCAAAGCTGGCCGTTTTTTTTATTTGTCCAAATGCCTAAGGGGTGATAGGATTATAACAAAGATTCCGAATGGGGGATGGGATGGATGAGCGGGGATCAATTGGCCACTCTGGTGCTTGAAGCAATATCCAGGTTAGACAAAAGATTTGATTCACTTGAAAGTCGCTTGGACAGGATTGAAACCCGTTTAGGTTCGGTGGAAATGCGCCTGGATTCGCTTGAGGAGCGCATGAATTCACTTGAGGAGCGCATGAATTCGCTTGAGACGCGCATGAATTCACTTGAGGAGCGCATGAATTCGCTTGAGACGCGCATGAATTCGCTTGAGACGCGCATGGATTCGCTTGAGACGCGTATGGATTCAATTGAGATTGAATTGAAGGAATTTAGAAATGAAGCTAATACGGCTTTTGACCGTTTGGAGCGTCGCCAGGATCGATTCTCCCTTCGCTTGGAGTCGGTTGAAACGGATGTCAGCTTATTGCTCAATAAAATATACATTGATGAGGTGCAAAAGGAGTAAACAGCCCAGAGCCATCCCCGGTTTTCACGATCAGGTTTCCGTCTCCTCCAATGTGCAGATCGCACTTGACTGCTTAATGCGGAGTACGGAGCATTCGTACACGCGAAAGACTGAATTCATCTGTTCGTCTTCCAGGAATGCAGAATCGAAATTCTCGGCAATCGCCAAGTCAAGAATATACCTCCCTGTCGCGACTCCTAGATGTGATGATAATAAAGTCTCGTATGTTCATCCACAGTGAAAGTTCCTTCCTGACGCCGCCTCTTTGTCTGGTACTTTTTTGGTAATTTCCCCCATTATACGGTTGGAAAAACAAACCAGGTAAGTCCTATATTTTGCCGCAGGCATCGATTCATAGCCTGCCGAACCTGGGACATAATAGTCTCAGCAAAGCAGTAAAATGGAGGAACTCAATGGATAAGTACAACCATCTGGATCAATTGCCAATTGCCGCTCTGACGCCAGAACAGTTGGAAAAACTGCGCCAGGCAGAAGAACAGCTCAATCAGAATCAGGAAGGAAACACCGTCTACTTGATCGCTTTGTCCAAAGAAACAGGTTAGCAGGCGCCGCAGCTGACGAAGCCCGCATCCCTTGCCGAATGAAAATACGTTATTTCGAGAGGGAACAGCGGCCCTCTTTTTTTGTATAATCTGTTTTTTTATGCCTTTTTTAGTTTATGGGCTGCATTTCTTCTACCTTGCTCACTTTCCATGAAAACAGGGACGATCTGTTCAATGTAAACAGCAGTGATCCCGTATACACTTCGCGAATGCGATTATCCTCGGTGTAATCGATCGCCGCCAACCATGCCACTACCTGAACTTCATCGTCGTTGCTTGCGACCTGTTGAACCTTCACGACAGGCAAAGCAGGCTGGTGGCCAACAGCAAATTCATCAAAAGAACGAATGAGTGAAATCTCCTCCTGTCTAAGCTGGACATTCATGTCGTTTCCATTTCTTACGTGGTCAATGACGAGCTTCACTTTATTCTCGGGTGAG
The DNA here is from genome assembly GCF_000311785.1 of Brevibacillus massiliensis. Taxonomy (GTDB): domain Bacteria; phylum Bacillota; class Bacilli; order Brevibacillales; family Brevibacillaceae; genus Brevibacillus_C; species Brevibacillus_C massiliensis. Next base: position 83,908 of record NZ_HE978542.1, on the reverse strand, counting down.
TATTTTCCTTTCAGTATAAAAAATCCGGCAAATAATGCGATCAGCGTCAACAGGCTTAAACCTGAAAGAAGAGCGCGGCTAACCTGTTTGCGGCCCATCCCATTCCCCACCAACATCACCCCCTCTGTTTGCGAATTTCCAAGAAAACTGACTTTACCATTGTTTATTCAACAATACACAGATTTTTCCTGTTGGTGAAAATCAGCTTCCGCATGATGAATGCACCGGACTGCTTGCGAATATCTTGGCATAAAGAGCATAGGCCATCAGGCAGTAAAAGGGGGAAGCGAACATGGGAGTAACGGCAGCGAAAAGGTGGTTCGCAGCGCTGTTGGTCAGTTCAATGACACTGCTCTCGGCGTGCGGAGGCAGCACAACCGGTTCAACGGACGGAAAGGAAGGTTCGAAGGCAGCTCCCACCGAACCGGCCGCCGACTACGCCGAGTTGTCACCTGAGCAGCTGGCAGAGAAGATCAAGGCAGAAGGGGCGATCGTCAGTTACGGAATGCCGGATACGTGGGCAAACTACGAAGAGATCTGGAAGACATTTACCGAAAAATACGGCATTACCCACACGGATACGGATATGTCCAGCGCAGAGGAACTGGCCAAGTTTGAGGCGGAGAAGGATAAGCCGGTCGCGGACGTAGGGGATGTCGGAATCACGTTCGGCCCGACCGGAAAAAGCCGCGGCATCTTGACAGCGCACAAAAATAAGTACTGGGACGAAATCCCTGACTGGGCCAAAGATCCCGAGGGCTACTGGTGCTCGGAGTACACCGGCTCCATCTCGTTTATCGTCAACACCAAGAAAGTGTTGAATGTGCCGAAGAGCTTCGCTGACCTGTTAAAGCCGGAATATAAAGGAAAGGTTTCGATTGACGATCCGCTGCGCTCGGCACAGGCAAAAGCGGGTGTGCTGGCGGCTGCCTTCTCCCGGGGAGGAGATGAGGCCAATATCCAGCCGGGCATCGACTTCTTCAGGGAGCTGTTTCAGGCGGGCAACTACAAGCCGCTGGAGGTGAATATCGCCAACGTTCAAAAAGGGGAAATTGCCGTTGGGATCATCTGGGATTTCAACTCACTGAACTGGAAAGACCAGCTGAACATGGATGAGCTGACGGTCGTGATTCCGTCTGACGGCTCGGTGACCATCCCGTATGTCGCCGTCATTAACAAATACGCTCCTCATCCGTACACGGCCAAGGCGTTCAACGATTTTCTGTTCAGCGACGAAGCTCAGATCGCCTACGCCAAAGGGTTCGCCCGCCCCATCCGAAATGTCAAGCTGCCGGACGACGTAGCCAAGAAGCTCCTGCCGGATTCCGCCTATTCCGCTTCGAAGACGATCAAGGATTACGCCAAGTGGGATGAGACCGCTTCCAAGGTCATTCCCGCCCTGTGGGAAGAACAGGTACTGCCGGAGCAGAAGTAGCGATGAAACGAAAGCAACTGTGGATGTACGCTGCCGTCATGCTGCCTGCTTTGCTCGTTTTGGCCGCGTTTGAAATCCTGCCCGCCCTGCGCCTCCTTGCCAGCAGCTTTTCCGGCAGGGAGGGGGGCTTTACGCTCGAACATTACGAAAAGGCGCTGTTTAGCAAATTCTACCTGCAATCCCTGCAAAACAGCCTCTCCCTGTCTGTCTTTTCTACCTTGCTCGGGCTTTTGATCGGCACACTTGCCGCCTACGCGATGTTTCGCAGCGGCAAGCGGGCGCACAAGTGGATGACCACGTTCGTCAGCATTACGGTGAATTTCGCCGGAGTTCCGCTGGCGTTCGCCTTTATCGTCATCATGGGCAGCAACGGAATGGTGACGATCCTGTTTGCCAAGCTGTTCGGCCTGGACCTGTATGGCGCAGGCTTTACCCTGTATGGCATCGTCGGCCTGTCGCTGGCTTACGTCTACTTCCAGATTCCCCTGGCCACGCTGCTGATGGTGCCTGCCTTTTACGGCATCAAGCGGGAATGGGAGGAAGCGGCATTCATCCTCGGGGCAAAACCGGCGCAGTTCTGGAGGCGGGTGGGGATTCCCGTAATCGCGCCGGCGTTGGCCGGGACATTTGGCATTCTGTTCGCCAATGCCATCGGCGCCTACGCGACGGCCTACGCGCTGACCACCGGCATCTTCAATATCCTGCCGCTCCGCCTGTCGCGGCTGATCGCGGGCGAAGTCAGCTACGAGCCGGAGCTGGCCAGCGCGGTGGCGATGGTGCTGGCCGTCATCATGATCGCCGGCATCTGGCTGAATCGGATGATGCTGAACCGCTACAGAGGGGGGAGAGGATGAGCCGTAAAGCGTTTGTTGCCGCGATTTACCTGGTGGTCTTGCTCTACCTGGGGCTGCCGATCATCGGCACGCTGCTCTTTTCGCTGGCGGACAAGTGGGACGCTACCGTGCTGCCGGAGACCTATACCGTCAAATGGTATCTGCAGATGTTTACCGACTCTGCCGTGCTGCTGGCGATCGGCCGTTCGCTCCTGGTGGCGGGAGCGACCGTACTGTGCAATCTGATCATTTTCGTGCCAGCCGTGCTGCTGGTCAGTCTGTTCTTTCCGCGCCTTCAGGGAGTGCTGCGGACGTTGGCGCTGTTGCCTTTTGCCTTTCCGGGAGTAATCCTTGCCGTCGGGTTGATCCAGCTGTACTCCTCAGGAATTCTGCCGATTGCCGGAACCTTCTGGATTTTGCTGTTCGCCTATATGATCGTCTGCCTTCCTTACATGTACAATGCGGTGGTCAACAGCGTCACAGCGCTTGACGGCAAACGTCTGGTCGAAGCGGCCCAGACGCTGGGGGCGCCGATGCGCAAGATTTTTACGCGGATCCTCCTGCCCAACATCCTGCCGGGAGTGATCAACGGCAGCATCCTGACCTTTTCGGTGGCACTCGGCGAGTTTGTCCTCGCCAACATGCTGGTCGGCGGACAATTTCCTACGCTGCAGGTGATCCTGGAGAAGGCCTCCCACAAGGACGGCCACCTGTCCAGCGCGATGGTCGTACTCTACTTCGTCATCGTCAGCCTGGCCTCGCTTGTTCTGCTTTGGCTGATGGAGCGGGTATTTCATAAAAAGGCGGATGCCACAGGGTTCTCGGGCGGAGCAAAGGAGGGGTAAACATGGGATATGTCGAATTATCTAACCTTGACAAATATTATAAACAGAATCAAGTCGTCAAGGACCTCACCCTGTCGGTTGAAAAGGGGGAGTTTCTCACGCTGCTCGGCCCTTCCGGATGCGGCAAGACGACGACGCTGAGGATCGTGGCAGGGTTGGAGGAGGCAGACCGGGGCACAGTCTGGATCGCCGGCAAGGACGTGACCGCCATCCCGGCGAGCGAACGGAACATCGGCATGGTATTTCAATCCTACGCGCTGTTCCCCAATCTGTCAGCTCTCGAAAACATCATGTTTGGCCTGGAGATGAAACGGGTGCCAAAGGAGCGGGCAAGACAGAGGGCGATGGAATTGGTCGAGCGTGTCGGCTTGGCCGGACAGGAGCGCAAGCTGCCCGATCAACTCTCGGGCGGCCAGCAGCAGCGGGTGGCGCTGGCCCGTGCCCTGGCAGTCGAGCCGCAGGTGCTGCTGCTGGATGAGCCGCTCAGTGCGCTGGATGCCAAAATTCGCGAGTCGCTGCGGGATCTGCTCAAAGAGCTGCAGCGCGATCTGGGCGTTACGACGATCTTTGTGACCCATGATCAGGATGAAGCGCTGGCCTTGTCCGATCGGATTGCCGTCATGGATGCGGGCAGGATCATCCAATTGGACACTCCTTACCAGGTCTACCGCAATCCTGTTAACCGTTTTGCGGCCGAATTTATCGGAACGTTCAATTTCCTGTCGGGGACGGCAGATGTGAACGGAACAATTCGCTTTGGCGCAAGCGTGCTGCACACGGCCCATCCGGTTACGCCGGGGCCGGTTACGGTCGGCGTCCGTCCGGAGAGCATTAAGCTGGCAGATGGGCAGCAGACAGGCAATTTGCTGGAGGGGCGGATCGCGGCGATCAAACTGCACGGCAGCATCATTCGGCTGCAATGCAGGGTAGAGGAGGCCGAGCTCTCCGTCGACCTGCTCAACGACCAGGCGTCGGACGGGCTTGGCGTCGGCGATTCTGTACAGTTGTTCGTCAAGGAAGCCGACCTCGTACCGATAGAATAGGAGGAAAAAGATGCGCTCACTTCCATTGATATTGGCTCATCGCGGCGCTTCTGCCCACGCGCCGGAGAATACGCTTGCAGCTTTTCGCCTCGGGTTTGAGCAGGGTGCTGACGGAATTGAGCTTGACGTACACCTTACCAGTGACGGCAGGCTCGCAGTCATCCACGATCATACGTTGGAGAGAACGACCAACGGCACCGGACTGGCAGGAAAGAAAACGCTGGCCGAGCTGGCCAAGCTGGATGCAGGTTCGTGGTTTGACAGCCGTTTTGCGCAGGAAAAAGTGCCGTCCTTGGAAGAAGTGCTCGAGCTTTGTCCGGCAGGCGCAATTGTCAACATCGAGTTGAAGAACGGCCCGGTGTTTTATCCGCGATTTGCCGAAGCAATGGCCGGGACGCTTCGTTCATGGAAGCAGAAGCTCGCTCTCGTCATCTCTTCATTCGATCATCGCGTATTGGCACAGGTGCACCAGGCGGACAGCGAGCTGCCGCTGGGCCTTTTATATGAGGCTGTGCTCTACGACCCGATCGTGTATGTGCGTTCTTTGCCTTATCCGGTTCAATCCCTCCACGTCTGGCATCATCTGGCGACGTCCGAGCTGATCACGGCGGCCCATCGCGAGGGGCTGCGGGTCTTGGTCTATACGGTGAATCATCCGGATGACTTTGCCCGCGCCGTCGGAGCAGGAGTGGATGGCATTATCACAAACGTACCAGGTACTTATTGCAGAAAATAAAGCAGCAGTGGAGGTGCCGTGTGCACAATGGAAAGCTTCTGGGAATTTCTAGGGGTTGAAGATGGTTGGGTTCTGCTAGGGATTTTAGTCAGGATGGCGGCGGCGATCGTCGTCGGCGCGGTCATCGGGTTGGAGCGGGAGCGGTACTACAAGTCGCGGAATCAGACAAAAGCTGCGGGTATTCGCACCTACTCCCTGGTTTGTTTCGGAAGCTGTCTGTTCGGGATCGCCTCCATTCACGGATTTCAATCGCATCTCTTGAACGCGGCGGGAATGGTGGGAGATCCCGGGCGTGTGGCGGCACAAGTCGTCGCCGGCGTCGGTTTTCTCGGTGCGGGGGCGATCATCAAGGATCACGGACAGATTCGCGGATTGACGACTGCCGCCGGCCTCTGGGTAGCGGCAGCCCTCGGACTGGTGCTCAGCTCCAAACTGTTCGTCATCGGTCTGATCGCCGCAATCTTGACGTACTTTATGCTTGATTTGCCGCGGATTTTCCCCGGGTTGTTCCGCTTTGCCGTTCAGGACGAGCCTGAGGAGTCCGAGCACACCGAACAGCGCGATGAGAAAACGGCGTCCCATTGAACCATTGAACGTATGCAAATGATGGATAAGCGGTTGCAATTTCGTTGCAATCGTTTTATCATTGGTTTAAATATTCTAAATTTTTCATAAAATATCGGAAACCAGAGAAAGCGGGTACAAAAGTGAATTTTGCTTTATAGTTCAAATGGAAATTTGTCCATAAAAGATGGACATTTGATAAGGACAATTATAGCTAATCGCGGAAAACAGTAGAAAAGGCCCGAATTTAGATTTTCGGGCGTTCCTTATATCTTGTACATTAGCAGGACTCCTTGTAGGATAAAATCTTAATTTTGACGGACATAGCCTGAATACTCACAAACCCAGGCGGGGCCTGATTGATTATATGCGGTTAGACTCAAAGTTCCCTGATATCCTTCTGCATCTACATAATTATATGTTTCGGGGCAACTTTTTAAAGTATAAGTGATTGTAACCTTTACAAATTTTATGGCTAGAATGCCGTTTTGATCAGCCTCTACAGAAGTCAAAGGAATCAATGCAATAGTCAAAATTAAGAATATGGTAAAGTATTTTTTAATCAACCCTAGTACCCCCTTTTAAAATACAATTGTTCAAAGGGTCATATTAGCCTGAATATGGGACCCTTTGAACAATAATTTATTTTTTGGTCATTTGGATTATCTTGTATAAACCGCTCTCACGTTGGCGCTATTAGGGAGATCGTAAGGTTTAGACATCTTGAGGTTGTATCCGCCTATAGTACCCCAAGAAGTTGCAAGAGAAACACCGGCTCCATAGTAATAAGCATCCCAGACAAGCTTGGAGCAATACATTAATCCACTCTCATAATCGTATAAATCATTAAAACCATACTCAGCATCACTATAATTCCTTCGATACCATTCTGCCCAATCGGCAGCTTGTTCTGCTTTAGTGGAGTTGCTATACCTGTATACCGTTACTGTACTGCGATTGTTATCGTTAAAAAAATCTTCTATTGACTTTCTGTGTGGATGGTCACCATAACCAACAATTTGCACAAGTCTATCTGGGCTGACGACTATAGCAGCATGTCCAACATAATATGTTCCTTTAGACTTGCTGGATATTAATATATCTCCCGGTTTAGGAACAACGGAGTTTGATCCCGGTTAGTATACATCCGGGCTTTCACCTGCAGGAGTTATTTCTCTTTCCTCGGCAGCAAAAGCAACACTAGACAATAAAGTAAGACACAGGACTAGCAACATAATGAGAACCTTCCTCATAATACCATCCCCTCTTTCCAGAATTTTCATACAATGTTATTATAAATGAAACAGGGAAGATATATCAACTATTAGGAGGAAGAAATGGCAAATATTATGAAAAAAATAATTGCAATAACAATGACAATAATCCTTATCGGTTTCCTTTATCTGCTCATTAGCAACTGGGAGTGGATTGTAGGTGGATACAATTCGAAATTAGCACAAATGGACAAAGATATGAGAGAACATGTGGTGAAAGTTCATTCCATAAAAGAAAGTGATATTTATCGTACAGAGGTTTTCTACATTCGCAAGACTGGAAGGTATTATGGAAGGCTCATTTTTAATGATGAAAGGGGAGTTTACTACTTGTATGTTAATAGAGATGGGAGAATAGAGCAAAGTGGAATTGGAAGTGCCGAATATAATGGAGATATTGATCATCCTAAGCATTGGGAGTGAATATGAATGTAGTTCTGCACCAAGTCACCTTTTTTGGTTGACAACCACCGTATAGCGAAGTAGACAAACAAGAGGAGGTTTTTTGATGGACGAAGAAAGGCAGAGGGTGATCCAAGAGTACGTGCCCGGAAAACAGGTGACGCTGGCCCACGTCATCGCCAACCCGGATCCGATTCTCTATACCAAGTTGGGATTAAAAGAGGCAGGTGCGATCGGCATTCTTACGTTGACGCCGACGGAGACGTCGATTATCGCTGCCGACATCGCGACCAAAGCGGCTGACGTCGAGCTGGGCTTTCTCGACCGGTTTACCGGATCGCTGGTGATCGTCGGCGAGGTGTCGGCAGTCGAGATGGCCATCGCCGCGGTAAACGGATTTCTCAGCAAAAAGCTGCGCTTCGCAACGGCGCTGCTGACGAGGTCTTAGCCATGGGCCGGGCGATGATCATCGGCGCGGTCGGCGCCGGAAAAACGTCTCTGGTGCAGGCACTGTTTGCCGACCGGCAGCCGGCGCGCAAGACGCAAGCACTGGAATACCGGGACTGGGTGATCGACACGCCTGGGGAGTACAGCGAGAACCCGATGTACTACCGCTCGTTGATGGCGACTGCACTGGAATCAGGCGTGTTGGTGATGGTCCAGGACGCCGCACGGGAGCGGAATTCTTTTCCTCCTGGTTTTGCCCAAGGGTTCCCGCTTCGCCCGATCGGTGTCATCACCAAGGCGGATCATCCCAAGGCGAATGTGGAGCGGGCGAAATTGCTGCTGCGGGAATCGCTGCCGGAAGGGGATATCTTTGTCACTTCGGCGCTTGCAGGCGAAGGAATTGACGAACTGCGGGCCAGGCTGCTGCAGGACCTGGGCCTGACAGGCGACGCCGATTAGAGAACGTGCTTTTGGGGAGGCGCAAGACGTGGAGGAACAGTGGATTACCAGTGTCGGCATCGATTTGGGGACGAGCACGACCAAATTTATCGTCAGCAGGCTGCGGCTGGCCCGCATGTCCAGCCACTTTTCCCTGCCCAGATACCAGATCGTCGAGCGGGAATTGATCTATGCCAGCGCGATTTACAGCACCCCTTTAAAAACGGGCGACGAGATAGACGTGGATCGGGTCTCCCGCATTCTAAGCGAAGAGTACAAGCGGGCCGGGCTCACACTCTCCGAGGTCAAATCGGGAGCGGTGATCATCACCGGCGAGACGGCGACCAAAAAAAACGCGCAGGAGATCGTGCACTTTTTGGCCGAGCGCTCGGGCGACTTTGTCGTCGCCACGGCAGGGGCCGACTTGGAAGGAGTACTGGCCGGCAAGGGTTCGGGGGCCGAGGCGCGCTCCCGGAACATCCAAGGCGTGATCGCCAACATCGACGTCGGCGGAGGGACCGCCAACACAGCCTTGTTTCAGCGCGGCAAAGCGATCGGGACGGTCACCTTCCACATCGGCGGACGGCTCGTTCGGCTCGATCAGGCAGGCGTGATTCACTACGTTGCACCAGCGATCCAGCCTTGGCTTCGGGAACGCGGTTTTCGAATCGTGCCGGGGCAGCAGGTCAGCTTCTCGTTGCTGCAGGAGATCGCCCGCCAGCTTAGCCGCTGTATGCTGTCGTATTTGGCCGGCAAGGAGCAGGGAGCCGCCGGGCTGCTGCTGTTGGGGCGGCCGCTTGCGGAAGTTCCGGCGATCGACGAGGTCATGATCTCCGGCGGGATCGGGCAGCTCATCGGCGAACCGGCGCCGACGAACCTGGATGAAACAGCGACGTACGGGGATTTCGGGCCGCTCTTGGCCCACGCGCTTGCACAGGAGAGCCGGCACTGCCCGTTTCGCGTAGTCCCGGCAGTGCAGACGGTTCGGGCCACGGTCATCGGAGCCGGCATGCAGAGTACGGAGATCAGCGGCTCTACCGTTCATATCGACGCATCGCTGCTGCCGCTGCGAAACGTGCCTGTGCTCAAGCTGGAGGTGGGCGGCCGTCAGCTAACCGCAGCAGCGGTAAAAGCAGAGATCGGACAAATGATGGAGCTGGGCCGCCGGCTGTTCGACGCGACGGTCTCGCCGCCGTTTGCGCTCGCGATTACCGGCATGGGGTACTGTTCGTACGCCGAACTGCAGCTGCTGGCAGACGAGCTGGCCGCACAGTTTGCGGAAGCATTTCCGGACAGCAGTATCATGGCCGTCATCTGCGAAAACGATATGGCCAAAGCACTGGGGCAGTCGCTCACGATCCGCTGCCAGCATCGGCCGCGCGTGATCTGCATCGACCAGGTGCGGGTGGAATACGGAGACTACATCGACCTGGGCGAGCCGATCGCCGGGACGCTGATTCCCGTGGTGATCAAAACGCTCGCGTTTCACGAGGCCGGAGTGGAGGGGATCCAATGAGATTAAAGACACACGTGCTGGGGGTGACGTACCAATTTCGCGACCTCAAGGAGGTCATGGCCAAGGCGAACGAAGAGAAGTCAGGGGATCAGCTCGCCGGCATCGCCGCCGCCGACATGCGGGAGAGGGTGGCGGCCAAGCAGGTCCTCGCCGACCTGACACTCGCGGACATCAGGAACAATCCGCTGCTGCCTCCGGAAGAGGATGAAGTCTCCCGGGTGATCGAAGCCGGGATAAACGAAAAGATCTACAGTCAGATCAAAAATTGGACGGTCGCCGAGCTGCGGGAGTACATCCTCCGCTCCGACGTGGGCGCAGCTGAGTTGAAACGGATCAGCCGCGGCTTGTCCAGCGAAATGGTCGCCGCCGTCGCCAAGTTGATGTCCAATCTCGATCTGATTCAAGCTGCGGCCAAAGCGGAGGTGATCACCCACTGCAACATCACGATCGGGCAGAAGGGCGTGCTGGCCGGCAGGGCGCAGCCCAATCATCCGACCGACAGCATTCCCGGGATCATCGCTTCGCTGTACGAGGCGCTCAGCTACGGGATCGGCGATGCGGTGATCGGGGTCAATCCGGTGATCGACACCACCGACAGCGTCAAAAATATCCTGCAGGCGACCAAAGAAGTGATGGACAAATGGCAGATTCCCACGCAAAACTGCGTGTTGGCCCACGTCACCACCCAGATGCGGGCGATCCGCCAGGGAGCGCCTGCCGATATGATTTTCCAGAGCCTGGCGGGAACGCAGCAGGGCAATACGGCATTTGGCATCAGCGTCGAACTGCTGGATGAGGCAGACGAGCTGATCCGCAGGGAGGGCACATCGACCGGTCCCAACTGCTGGTATTTCGAAACCGGGCAGGGATCGGAGCTGTCTTCGGATGCCCACTTCGGAATCGACCAGGTGACGCTGGAGTCGCGCTGCTACGGCTTGGCAAAAAGGTACCGCCCGTTCATCGTCAATACCGTGGTCGGATTCATCGGACCCGAGTATCTCTACGACAGCAAACAGGTCATCCGCGCCGGCCTGGAGGATCACTTCATGGGCAAGCTGCAGGGGCTGCCGATGGGCGTTGACGTCTGCTACACCAACCACATCAAGGCGGATCAAAACGATATGGACAACCTCGCCGTGCTGCTGGCAGCCGCCGGGGTGCATTACCTGATCGGCGTGCCGATGGCGGATGACTGCATGTTAAACTACCAATCTACCAGCTACCACGACATCGCCACGCTAAGGGAGCTGCAGGGGCTGCGCCCGGCGCCGGCATTCGAACAGTGGCTGGAGAAGATGGGGCTGATGGAGCGCGGGAAGTTGACGCCGATCGCCGGCGATCCGACGATTTTCATGTGAGGGGGGCGGCCCGATGAAAGAAGAGCTTGTACTTGACACGTTGGTGGATAAGGTAATGGCGGAGTTGGAACGAAAGCTCGGAAGAGAAAAAACAGAGGACGTTGCGGAAGGAGAGGACAGTGAACAAGAGGAAGAGAGGATAGCCGTTCCCCAGCCAAAATGGAGAGAGGGGCTTCGCGAGCTTTTGGCCAGTACGCCCGCCCGCATCGGAGTGTGGCGGGCCGGCACGCGCCCGCTGACCAAAGAGGTGCTCCGCTTTCGCAGAGATCACGCCGCCGCAGTAGATGCGGTCTACGGCGAGGTGAGTCAAAGCATCCTGGACGAATTTCAGTTGTTTGCCGTGGAAACCTGTTTTCAAAATACGGAAAACTACTTGAAGCGGCCGGACATGGGCCGAATCATCACGGACGAAGGCGTATCGGTGATCAAACAGAAGTGCAAGCAAAGGCCGCAAGTGCAGATCGTCGTATCTGACGGATTGAGCGCTAACGCGATCGATGCCAATTTGCGCGATGTGTTTCCCGCTTTGCTGGATTCGCTAAGAGCCTACGGGCTGCAGTGGGGAACGCCGTTTTTTGTCCGCGGCGGCCGGGTGGCGTGTATGGACCACATCGGCGAAATCCTCCAGCCGGACGTATTTGTGCTCCTGATCGGGGAGCGGCCGGGACTGGTCTCGGCACAGTCGATGAGCGCCTACATGTGCTACCGCCCCCGCAAGGGTACGGTAGAGTCGCAGCGAACAGTCATCTCCAATATCCATAAAGGGGGGACACCTCCGATTGAAGCAGGAGCCCACATCGGCACGGTGTTGAAAAAAATGCTCGAGCAAAAGGCGAGCGGCGTACAGCTGGCGATCTAGACTGGACGTGTCGAAACGCTTCCCGCGTGATCGAGGGGAAGCGTTTCAATGCTTCTGCTCACTCGCGAAAAAATTTGTGCAAATGAGGCTTTAAGGAATCTATTCCAATCGCAAAGCCGAGCGATTGGCTTGATTGAATAATAAACGCGTTTACTCCGATGACTTCACCGTACAGGTTGATTAACGGTCCGCCGCTGTTGCCGGGATTGATCGCCGCATCTGTCTGCAGGATTTCCTCGTAGGCGCGGCGGGAAACCTGCAGCCGGCGGTTTTTTGCACTGATAATTCCCACTGTGGCAAAGTCAACACGTACCCACCAAAGACAGAAGAGCCTTGCCGTGCAAACAGCGGCCGCTACAGGGATTCGCCGAATAATACCGCCAGGCGAAAGGCGATCTCAAGCTGAAAGGCAGGCGGTCTCCTCCCTCTGCCCTTTGCGGAAACACGCAGGGTGGCTGACTCGATCAATCCGCGCAGCAGTCGGTTTTTGGCCGCCGCAGCCTGCTGCGACCGATACAGCTCGTGCAGGAAGACAGGTCGGGCTGGCCGCTCCGATCTTCCGCAGGTTTCCATTGCTGCCGGGTCAGCGGACTGCCGCAGCCGGGAGATCAGCAGATCGATCTGCCGGATCTGGCTGCAGACTTCTTCCCTGCGGGAGATGAATTCAGGTTCCGAATACGTGCCTGACTCGTAATTGCGGTAGACAAAGGTGAGCCGTTTCTCCCACTCCGAGCGCTGCCGGAGGAGATGGGCCAACTCATCTTCAGCGGTTGTCTGGCCCCACGTCGGGTTCGGAGCGGACCAGTGCTTTCGCAGCTCGGAGGGGGAAAGCGCCGGCAGCTGCCGGAGAAAGAAAAGGATGGCATCTTCAACGGCGCGGTAGGAAACATAGGTGCAGCCGACCGTCGTGCACCAGAGCATCTCTTTATAGTAGCGGCTGACGGAACCGTCCTTTTTTTGGTAACTGCTCTTGGCAGTCTGTTTGACCATGGCGCGTTGACATTTGCCGCAGCGGATCAGACCGGACAGTTCGCTCGTCTCGCGATCGAACGGGGTGGCGGGTTTGCGCATCTGCCGGGCTTTGGTCTGTGCCTGCTCGAAGACTTCTGTGCTGACGATCGGCTCGTGGGCGGAGGTGACGACGATCTGTTCGTCTTCCTCCCTGTCAGAACGCCCGCCCTTGTGCACGGAGCCGGTCCTGTAGCGAATCTCTCCCACGTAGACGGGGTTCTGCAGGATTTTTCTCACCGTGGTCGGAGTCCAGCGGGCGTGGCCCCGCGGCGAGGGCACACCGGAACGGGTGAGAAAGGTAGCGATGGCGCGATAGCCCATCTCTTTTCCTCCCAGGCCGTTGATGTACAGCGCAAAGATCCGCCTGACCAGTTCAGCCTCCCGGGGTGCGATCTCCAGGTGCTGTGTTTTGGGATTGAACAGGTATCCGAGGGCGGGCGTAGAGCCCATAAATTTCCCTGCCATCGCATAGGCGTACTTGGCTCCCTGCATCCGCTCGCGGATGACTTCAAACTCCTCCCGCGACAAAAACAGCTCAAAGCGGATTTGCCTGAGGTCGTTTGCGTTTCCCGGGTCGTAGAGGCGGTAAGGCGTGATGATGTAGATCCGCCTGCTGCAAATCAGGTCGTAGACTGTTCCGTAATCCGTAAAATCCCCGCGCGTCAGGCGGGAAATGTCCTTGACGGCGATACTGTCGTAGAGGCCGCTGCGCAAATCGTGCAGCACCTGCTGAAAAATCGGCCGGGCTGCGATCTTGTCGCCGCTGCCGATCTCCACCTTCAGGTCGTACGGCAGGCCGTACTCTCGCAAGAGCCGTTCCATGACTTCCCGCTGCATGGCGAGCGTGTCCTCTCCGGTACGGACTTCCCGCTCCGCATCTTCCCGCGACCTCCGCAGGTAGACGACTGGATGCTTGATCAAGGCCCGGGGACTGAACTGCCGGTTGTACACGCGTATGCCACCTCCCCCATGTGTTTCGAATCCGTCGCTGGCGCCGTGCCACTCCATGCCACCGGACGAAAAAAAAGGAGATCCCTTTATGGTAAAAGGTATCTCCTTTTTCTGAGAGTATTCGCAAAGAGGCGTTTTTTCAGTTTTGGCAGCCAATATGGATCAGAAGTAGCGGGCAGCCGTTACGTAGTGGTCGTTCCACCAGCCTTTTTCGATCGTGTCGTATCTCACGCCGCCTTTTCCATAGGTGTGCAGGACTTTTCCGTTGCCGGCGTAAATCCCTACGTGGCCGATACGGTTGATCGAGCCGGCCGGGTATTTTTTAATGTTGTGCTCTGTGGAGAAGAAGATCAGGTCGCCGACGCGCAGGTCTTTGCGGTCAACCTCTTTTCCGTCTTTAAATTGGGCCCGGGCTCCGCGGCTGATCTTGATGCCGTTTTGCTGCATGACATACTGGGTGAACGAAGAGCAGTCAAAAGAGCTGGTATTGCCTGTCTTGGCCCCGAATTTATACGGTGTGCCCAAGTACTTTTCACCCGTTAGGATAATCTTTTGCCCCAAGGTCGAGGCTTCGCTGTTCTTGTCCGGTTTTGCCGTTCCGGAGTCTTTCGGCGGATCGGCCGGTTTTTCTGCCGGGGGCTGTTCTGTCTCCATGTCTATGTATCGGCGCACACCGGCCAGTTTATCCTTCACTTTTGAGAGACTTTGCTCAATCACTTTTTGTTTGCCCGCAGAGGCGTACAGGAACGTATCGTTGCCGACGTAGATGCCGGCGTAGTTCAAGAGGCTGGAACTTGGGCTTGTCTTGATAAAGACGACATCTCCTGGCTGCAGGTCAGCCGTATTGATCTTCGTTCCCTTGTTGTACATATCGCGAATGTTATCCGGCAGCTTCACTCCTTGTTGGGAGAAAACGTACTGGATGTAACCGGCGGTGTCGAAAGCGGAAGGCCCTTCGGCATTCTTCTTGAACGGTTTGCCGACCAGGTCGTACGCCGTCTCTACGGTGTCAGACAAATCGGCTTTTTGGGCGGTTGCTGCAAAGACAGCTTGTCCGCCGTCAGCGAACATCAATAGGGATGCGCTCAGCATGATCGCCATCGTTGATCGTGTTACCCAATCTCGTTTTGTCATGTTGTCCCTCCTAGATGTGGTTGTTTACCCTTGCTTCTGGGCTTATTCCCATCTTAAAGCAGCATTTCCAGAGGATTAAGGGCTAAAAATTTTCCATCCAGGAATTTGAACACATAGTCCCAACGAGAAATCAGGACAAAAGGCCCAGTAAAAAAGCTCTTTCCGAAGAAAGAGCAAAGTGCTCGAACGTCTTTGTCATCCGGCGTTTTCCCGGTTCAGCGGGGGGCGTTTGGACGCTTGCAAAAGGTACAGGGCGTACAGGAGAGGACGTTGAATCGAACGGCGGTACAGGTCCATTCGGCCTATCCGCTTAAAAATTTCCCGGCCGGGCTTGGGATTGACCTCGATCAGCCAGATGCGACCGTTTACGTCAATGCCGATATCCAAGCCGAATTCCATCATCGGGCCAAAGTGGCGTTCGATCGTCTGGACGACTTGTCGGGCCAGCTCGCGGCATTCCAAGAGGATGGACTTGGTTTTTTCCGGACCGAAGCGCTGGACCATAAAGCTCTCGAAGGGGACGGCTTTGCCGCCGCCGTGCAGGTTGGAAGTGGAGCTGTTTTTTCCGCCGATGCGGATTCCAAGTCCAGTGATGTCCCATTCGCCCAACTCGTTTTTTTGGATGAGCAGGCGGGTGTCGGTAGCGCGGCCTGGAACGAGTGAAAGGTCGAGACCTTGTTGAATCATAAAGTTGCCTTCCCTGATCCGCTCGGTTTTCACCCACCGATTCAACCATCGAATCAGCGGCGGAAGGGTTTGAAAACGGGCTGTTTTCTTGACCAGCCTGTTATCCCGGCCAAGCACGGTGTATCCCTCGACAGTGCGGGTCAGCTTCAGAATACTGCGGCCGCCTGTCCCATTGCCCGGCTTGATGTAGAGCAGGCGGTATTTCTTCAGCATTTCCTTGAGATGCTCCGGCGAATAGGCCACGGTGTGCGGCATCCAGCGCTGCACGGCATCGTCTTGCATAAAGAGCCGCGTCGCATTCCATTTGTTGGTGTACGTGTTGTTGGCGTAGAGGAACAGCTTTTTTTTACGAAATTGGCGATAGCCCGGCGACCCTTTGCGGCAGCGGTCAATGACCACATCCGGCCACGGAAACAGCTTGTTTTCCCAGCCGCCTTTTGCCGAGGGGTAAAAGCCGCGAATCATCCGTTTCTGCTCAAAGGCGTCTTCGTGGGAGAACAAAAAGACGGTTGCGCCAAGTTTTTGTCCTTCGGAAATAAGCCGGCGAAAATATCCGGGCTCTTGAAACCGATGACCGTTGCGGTAAGTCAGGATCCCGATATGAGGCTTCCCCATGTATCCAACATCCTCTCTGTTCTTTCTCGAACAACTCCTACTTGTTAATGTATAAATGATCCGGGAATTTGGTGCGGCACCGCCCGCATAGGACGAGTGCGGAGATCATAAAGTGGGGGGAAAACGGCGGGAGGGGAAGCTCGTGGAACAAAGGCGCGTCCTCAAGGTGCTTGCGGGAAAATACGGTGAAATCCGCATCGTTTCGCCGACGAAACAGCCAACCCGGGAAGAAGTGGAGGAGTTTTACAGGCTGGCCGCCCGATTGCTCCCGAAAAGCGAATCGGCAAAAAGATAGCAACAGTTCCGGCCGCTTTGCTCTGATCATGTGCACTCCGCTGTGACGGAGTTTTCCAGACCCATAGGAGCACCGATGCTCAGCACCCATTCTCCTACTCTCGTCTCGGCGGAGCTGCCCAAGGGAAGGGGTTGAATCCGAGGGCCGGCGTTTATTTTCAAGACTGCATAATCCCTTGTTTGATTCGTGTAGACAGGCTTTGCTTGAAAGACACGGCCATCGCACAGCTTTACCAATATCGTTTCACTGTTCGCTACGACGTGTTCACTGGTCAGGATATACCCTTTGGGATGGAAGATAAATCCGGAACCGAAATTGCGCTGCGTCACATCCTCCAATTCATCCCCCAAGAATTCGTGGATGAGGCGCTTCAGGTCGGACGAACTGGTTTTTCCGGCTGTAACGATTGACACGACACCATTCTTTACCTGTTCTACCAGCGGGACAAAAAAATTCAACGGATGCAGGCTGCTGTTTGCCGGGTACACATGATTGACAAGGGTCGATAATTTCTTTCGCTTCACGTATTCATCCCCTCGCAACTAGGTATATATCAATGTATGGCACAAGGCCAGCGAAGGAACGCCCAAATATGTACCAGCGCCTGCGGGAAGTACATGCGGAAGAAGTGTTGATTTTTCGGAATAGTTCTATTACTATCGATTCATAAATATATTTCGATAGAGGTCGAACAAAATGCCGTATACGGTGGAGATCGATTTTGCCCCGGCGTATGAATTGGTGGTCAGCTTGTATGCGTACGTTCGGCGGGGCCTGCATAAAACCCTTTACCTGGGGAGTGAATGGGTTCGGGAGACGAGAGCGCAATTGAGCGGCAGGTTGGCAGCCGAATTGGACGACCAGGGCCTGGAAGTGCTGCATCGGATGAGCTTGCTGCTCTGGCAGTGCCCGGGCGAGCGGACGCCGCAGCAGTTTTTGCGGTGGTTGGAACAGCTGCCTCCGGGAGAGCTGTACGAGCGGCTGGCGCCGTGGGTGGAATCTCTGCCCGGCGACCTGGGCGACATTCGCGACCGAACGGTTCACCTGCTTTCCGAGTGGAACGAACAGTACTTTTCCCGCCTGGACCCGGGCGTGCTTGCCAACCTTGCCGCAGATGGGGAGGAGAAGCGAAAACTCATCCGAGGGCTGGACCCAATCGAGGCGGTCGAGCTGATTTCCAACGGCCTGCGGCTGGAGCCAGTCGACGGATTAAAAAAGGTGTTCCTCGTCCCACAGTTCCACTGTTCACCGGCCAATGTCCTCGACTCTTTCCGCGGTGTCAGCACATGTCTGTATCCCGTGACTCCTCCGTCTTCGGCAGGGGAGCCGCCTCGCGAGCTGCTGCTGGTGACGCGCTGCCTGGCGGACGAAAGCCGTCTGCGCATTCTCCGGCTGCTCGCCGACAAACCGCGTAGCTTCAGCGACGTGCTGCAGTTGACCGGCCTGGCCAAAAGCACCGTCCATCACCATCTCCTGGCGCTTCGCTTTGCCGGATTGATCCGCTCACACTTCCATGGCGATACGCTGCAGCATTACAGCCTGCGGGAAACGGCGTTGGCGGAACTGCCTGAGCGGCTGCTCGGCTTTTTTCACAGCGGGCCGCGCGGCTGATGGAGATGAGGAAAATGCGCCAGCGGTGTGCCGGGTACCATCCGCTCGTCTTGACTCTGTTGATCGGAAATGCTTTCGTTACGCTGGCAAAGGCGATGACGATGCCTTTTTTGGCGATTTACTTGAGCGACCGGGCCGGGCTGACCCCCGCCGTGATCGGCCTGATCATCGGTGCCGGACCGCTGGCCGGTTGTCGCCGCAGCCTGCTTCGCTCCCGTCTCCAAGGCGCTGATGAGCGATCTGACCCCGCCGGAAAAGCGGTTTCGCCTCTTTTCGCTGCGCTACTGGTCGGGGAATGTCGGGTTTGCCGTCGGCCCGCTCGTCGGAGGGTTTCTCGGCCTGTCAGGCAGCCCTCTGCCGTTTGTCATGACGGGAGTGGCGTATCTGCTGTTCACATGTGTCGTCTACCGGTTGGCTGCCGGGATAGACGAGCCGACGGGCGCAGAGGCGGAGCCGCTGGAGCGGCTGACGCTGCCTTGGGCCTGGAAAACGGTGCGCGGCGATCGCGTTCTGCTGCTCTTTATCCTGGGCGGGGTGCTGACGATGACCGTGCACGGCCAGATGTCCGTCACGCTCTCCCAGTATGTCAAAGCCAACTTCCACGACGGGATCAAGCTGTTTGCCGTGCTGATGAGCGTCAACTCGCTCGCCGTCATCCTGCTGCAGTATCCGCTGTCGAAATGGGCGGAGGGGCGAAGTTATCTGCTCAGCATATGTTGGGGAAGTGTCTTGTTTGCCGCAGGGGAGATGGGCTTTGCCCTGTCGCAGAGCGCCGCTTGGCTGATCGTCTCCATGGTGGTATTTACGCTGGGGGAGATCCTGGTCGTGCCGGCGGAATACATCATGCTGGACGAGATCGCTCCCGAGGGGATGCGGGGAACGTACTACGGAGCGCAGACGTTCGCCGAGCTGGGCAATTTCCTCGGGCCCTGGCTTGGCGGGTTGATCCTTGCCGCCTATGGGGGGAGTGCGATGTTTTTGGCCATGGGTGCAGTCGCCCTGGCAGCGATCCTGTTCTACTGGCAGGGGCAGCAGATGTATTTGCGGCGGCAGCAGAGAAAGCCGGCAGCGGTGTGAAGCGGAATGAAAGCGGGCAGATCGGATGCCGACCTGCCCTTCACTTCGTCTGACGGTTTATTTGAGGTTTTCCGGGTTGAGCGATTCCAGCTCCGGCACGACAAAACGTCCGTCCTTGCGGATCAGCCGGTCGTCGAAGTAGATTTCGCCGCCGCCCCACTCCGGACGCTGGATGCAGACCAGATCCCAGTGAATGGACGATTTGTTGCCGTTCGGCGCTTCGTCGTAGCACTGCCCCGGGGTGAAGTGGAAGCTGCCGTCGATCTTTTCGTCGAAGAGGATGTCCTTCATCGGATTCTGGATAAACGGGTTGACCCCGATGGCAAACTCGCCGACGTAACGGGCGCCTTCGTCGGTGTCAAACACTTTGTTGATCTTCTCGGTGTCGTTGGCAGTCGCTTCGATAATTTTTCCATCCCGGAAGGTCAGCTTGACGTTGTCGTACGTAAAGCCGTTGTAAGGCGAAGGCGTATTGTAGGAGATCACGCCGTTGACCGAATCCTTCACCGGTGCGGTAAATACTTCGCCGTCCGGGATGTTGTTGCTGCCGGCGCACTTGATCGCCGGAATCCCCTTGATCGAGAAGGCAAGGTCGGTGCCCGGACCGGTAATGCGCACCTTGTCCGTCTTTTCCATGAGAGCCACCAGGTTGTCCATCGCTTTCGACATCTTGCTGTAGTCGAGGTTGCAGACCTTGAAGTAAAAGTCCTCGAACGCATCCGTGCTCATGTTGGCCAACTGGGCCATGGAAGCGTTGGGATAGCGGAGGATGACCCACTTGGTTTCCGGCACCCGCACGTCGAGCACGGGGCGCTGGAACAGCCGGTTGTACATGCTCATTTTTTCGTCAGGCACATCGGAGAGTTCATTGATGTTGTCGCCGCTGCGAATCCCTATGTAACAGTCCATTTTTTTCATGAAGCTGACGTCTGCTTCCCGCATGACCGCCAATTGTTCCTCTTTCAAGCCCAACATCAGCTCGCGGTTGATCGTCTGGTCGATCAGCTGTACGTACGGATGGCCGCCCGCTTCGTACACCTTGCGGATCACCGCTCGGACCAGTTCTGGCACCTGGCCGATGGCATAAATCAGAACGTTTTCACCCGGCTGCACACGGGTCGAGTAGTTGACCAGATTGCCTGCCAGCTGATCAAGGCGTGGATCTTTCATCGACTGTCCCTCCATTTCATGGTTATTACGTTCATATTGTACACAAAAGCCGGGAAAAAACGAATAGCAGGAGGAAGCTGTAGATAAAAATATTTTTATCAAGGCCTTCGTCCAGAGAAAAAAAGAACTACCCATCGATGGAGTAGTTCCAATGACGAAACGCGCTGTAAATAACAGGATCCGGTACTATCAGTATACGCAGAAGCCCGTTAAAAAGTTCCAAAAATCCTCACGATCCGGCGTGATGCACCACGGTGTGCGCCTGATGGACATCCTGGGCGGGCACGTAGATGTGGTACGTCGTGGCAATGCCGTATCCGCCCCCCTGGCCGCCGCCTCCGCTAAATGACTCTGTTTTTACCCGGATGCCGTGATTCCTTAGCCTGCCGGCAATCTCCGCGTACGTCTGCAGATTCTGAGTCGAGTAGACGAGTTCCCATTTTTTTCGGAACAACCTTGCAAACGGGTTGTTGACCATTTCATGACCTCCACAATGCGGTTCTTACCGTTTATTATAGCGGAACCTGACAGCAAGAGACAAAATATTAAGAAAATATTGACTGGATAATTATTCCTTTCTTATAATTCGGAGCAAGAACTTTGTTAGTCATTTTAACTAATAAAGGTGGTGAAAAATTTTTGCTAGGCCGCGGTCGAACCGGTAATGCCAAGTTCGTTAAGCAAATCAACAGGCAGGGTATCCTGTACCAACTGAAAAAGCGAGGCCAGATGTCACGGGCGGATTTGGCGAAGCATACCGAGTTGAGCCGCCCTTGTGTCTCTGCGCTGGTAGATGAACTGATTCAGGAAGGGCTGATCCACGAAGTGGGGGTTGGCGAGTCGAAAGGCGGGCGCAGACCGATTTTGCTGGAGTACAATTCACAGGCTCAATTGGTGGTTGGCGCCGTATTTGAAGGAAGCATGCTGCATATGGCGATCGCTGACCTGCACGGCGATCTGCTGGCCCGTTACCACACCCGGCTGGTGCAGCCGACAGACGGGGAGACGGCGACGCAAAGCCTGGAAGCGGGCCTTGCTGCGCTGCTCGCCGAGACCGGGTTTGAAAAAGACAGGTTATTGGGAATGGGCCTGGGGCTGCCGGGGATCACGCGAAAGCGGAACGGCACCGTCAGCTACGCTCCCAGTACCGGATGGATGGGACTGCCCGTGCAGCAGGAAATGGAGGCCCGCCTGGGGGTCCCGGTCACCATCGACAACGACGTCAATATGATGACGCTGGGCGAGTACTACCGGGGTGTCGGCAAAGGTGTGTCCAATCTGGTCTACATGTACGTGGGGACCGGGATCGGTGCGGGAATTGTCATCGACGGCCAGTTTTACCGGGGCAGCACCGAGGCGGCAGGTGAAATCGGGTACATGATGATCGGCCCCGTCCGCAAGTGTTCTCCCGGGGGATATGGCGCCTTTGAGCAAAATTACGCTGTCCCCGGGGTCATGGACAAAGCGATGGCGATCTTGCCGGAGACTGATCCGGCGGTCAGCGTCGTCAAGCAGTTGGTGCAAGCTGCAGGGACAAACGCGGCTGCACGTCAACTGCTGGAGGATGTGTACCAGCATTGGGCGCTGGGCATGGCCAACCTGGTGAGTGTGCTCGATCCGGAGCTGCTCGTCTTGAGCGGCGAGATGATCCACATCGGCAAAGCCGGGAAGAACCGGATGGAGGAGCTGCTCCGTCAGTGGGTGCCCGTTGTACCGCAAATCACCTTCGCCACATTGGGGGAGCAGGCGGGATTGGTCGGCGCCGTATTCAGCGTTTTGGAACCGTTTCCAAAGCAAGTGACATAATCTTCGGAAAAAAAGGGGGCAATTCAAAATGAGGAAATCTGCAAAATGGCTGAGCGGTTTGCTCGTTAGTTCGTTGTTTCTGCTGCTGACGGCATGCGGCGGTGCACCTGCAGAGAAGTTCATGATTCAAAAAGAACAGAAAAACCAACCGTTGACTACATATATCCGGCGAGCGGCGCGCCGATACTGGTCGATGGCGTCGGGATCGTCAAAGGGGCCAAAAACCTGGATGCCGCGAAGAAATTTTACGAGTTTTTATTTGAGGAAAACCAGGTTGTGGAATTTTCGGAGAAGCTCTTCCAGATTCCAACGCGGACCGATATCAGCAAAGACAAACTGCCCGCTTGGCTCCAGGGCGTAGAATTGAAGCCGCTGGACCTCGACTGGGCGGTGATGGCCAAGAAAGAAAAAGAGTGGATGGAGTATTGGGACGAGAACATAAAAGGCAAAGGAGCCAAGTAATCATGTAGTAATTGGGCGGAGTTGATCTCCGCCCCGCACGTTAGGAGGTAGCCCCTTGATTGATGTAACTTTAGACCACGTGAGCAAAAGATTTGGCAGCGTTACCGGGGTTGAAGATGTCCACATCCAGATCAGGCCGGGAGAATTTTTTACCTTTCTCGGACCGAGCGGCTGCGGCAAGACGACAACGCTGCGCATGATCGCAGGTTTTTACTACCCGAGTGCCGGACTCATCCGCTTTGGGAGTCAGGATGTGACCACCCTGCCTCCCAACAAGCGGAACACGAGCATGGTCTTTCAAAATTACGCGCTGTTTCCCCATTTGACCGTATTTGAGAATATCGCTTTCGGCCTGCAGGTGCGGAAAAAGCCGAAAGCGGAGATCATTGAAAAGGTGGAGCGGGCGCAAGAACAAGTCCATTTGCAAGGGCTTGGCAGCCGGCGGATCGATCAGCTTTCCGGTGGACAGCAGCAGCGGGTGGCACTGGCCAGGGCGCTGGTCATCGAGCCCCGGATTCTGCTGCTGGACGAACCGCTGTCCAACCTGGACGCCAAACTGCGTGAAGAGACGAGACTGGAAATCAAGCGGCTCCAACTGGAACTGGGCATCACGACGATCTACGTCACCCACGATCAGGCGGAGGCGATGGCCATGTCAGATCGGATCATGGTCATGCAGGAGGGCGTCGTACAGCAGATCGGCAGTCCGGAGGAGATCTACAACCGGCCGGTAAACCGCTTTGTCGCTTCGTTCATCGGCGAGACCAACCTGTGGGACGGAATCGTCGAGAGTGTAGACAGGGAGGAAGTGGCGGTTCGCTTTGCCGGGGATGTCGTGCTCCGCGGTTTGCGCAAAAACTGCTCGCCCGGATGCGGATTGACAGCGGGAGCGGCGGTAACCGCTTCGATCCGTCCGGAATCGGTTCGCCTGATCGGGAGCGAGGGACAGCCGGATCACAATGTGCTCGCGGGAAAAGTGGCCTTGTCGGAGTTTACCGGCGTCAGCGTCAACTACGTCACAGAGGTAGGGTCCCGCCAGTTAAAGGCGATGTTTGTCAACGAAGGGCGGCGGGTCAGACAGCGCGGCGAGGAAATTCACTTTTACATCCCGAAAGAGGGCGTCTACTTTGTGGGGTAAGGGAGAGGTGGACCGATGAAAGCAGAACTTAGACCGACCGCCGCCCCTGTCAGCCGCCGGTTTTCGCTTTCGTCCTCCCGTTACTTCGTCTATATCCTGGTGGCGCCGCTGTTTTTGGTCTTGCTGGCATACGTCATCTATCCGATGTACCAGACCTTCTTGGAAAGCGTCAAGATCGACGGTCAGCTTTCGTTAGCCAATTACGCCAGGTTCTTCAGCCTGGAACACACCGCCAACCTGGAAGCGCTCTGGACCAGCTTCTACATATCTGTCCTCAGCGTCATCTGCTGCGGCATCGTCGGCGTCGGCATGGCTTTCTTGCTGGAGCGGTACGAATTTCCCGGCCGAAAAATCCTCTCGGTGCTGGCGATGGTGCCGATGGCCCTGCCGCCGCTGATCGGCGTGCTGTCGTTTACGTTTCTCTACGGAGAGAGCGGGATTATCCCGCGGGCGTTAAAAGCCTTGCTTCACCTGGAGCAGGTTCCGTTTTCGCTGAAAGGGATTTGGGGAGTCGTCGTCGTTCACACTTTTACCATGTACACCTATTTTTACATGACAGCTTCTGCGGCAATAAAAGGATTGGACCCGTCTCTCGAAGAGGCCGCAGCCAGCCTCGGCGCAGGCAGGCTGTACATCTGGCGCCGCGTCATCCTGCCGATGCTGACCCCGGCGATCGTCGCCTCGTCCCTCCTGGTCTTCATGATCTCGATGGCATCTTATACGGCGCCGCTCATTTTCGGCATCGACCGGACGATGACGATGCAAATCTACCTGTCGCGCACAAACGGCAGCCTGGACATGGCGGCAACGCAGTCGACGATCTTGTCGATCGTTTCCATTTTATTCCTGATTCTGATGCGCTGGTACCAAGGCGTCCGCAACTATCAGAATCTGAGCAAAGGGGTCGGCGTCCACCGGACCGAGGTAAAGAGCGTTTTGGGCAAGTACGTCTCGATGGTTCTCTCCTTCATCGGGGTCGTGATCCTGCTGCTGCCGATTCTCGTCTTGGTGCTGATCTCTTTTTCCGAGGACGGGACGTGGACGGTGCAAATCCTTCCGCCCAAGTACACGGTCAGCCACTACGTGGAATTGTTCACGGACGGCAAGACGTGGCGGCCGATCGCCAACAGCTTTGAGATGAGCCTGATCGCTACCCTTGGCAACATCATTTTCGGGGTGGCGGCCGCTTATGCGATGGTCCGGCTGAAGTTTAAAGGAAAGACTTTGCTGGACGTCCTGATCATGCTGCCGTGGGCGCTGCCCGGCACCGTGGTGGGGATCAACCTGATCGCGGCGTTCAACCAGGAGACGATTTTCAGTTTGAACCAGATCCTCGTCGGCTCGTTCTGGATCCTGCCGCTCGCCTACTTTGTGCGCCACCTGCCGCTGGTATTCCGCTCCACCTCGGCTGCGCTGATGCAGATGGACAGCTCGGTCGAGGAAGCGGCCCGCAATTTGGGGGCAACCTGGTGGTACAGCTTCCGGCGTGTCGTCTTTCCGATGGCGCTGGGCGGGATTCTCGCCGGAACGCTGCTGGCGCTGGTGCAGGGGATCGGCGAATTCGTCGCTTCCATCCTGCTGTTTACGCCCAGGACGACACCGATTTCCGTGGAAATTTTCCAGCGCATGTACGCGTTCGAATTCGGCACGGCTTGCGCCTATGGCGTGCTGCAGGTGATGCTGATCATCATCGTGCTGTTCATCACCCGCAAATTTACAGGGGATCAGGCGGGGACAGCGGTGTAGTGCGGTTCATTTCGCGGCAGCGTCCGCGTGATGATAGAGGGCCAAAGACTTGCTCTGGCCGTGCTTACAGCTGGAAGCAGGAAAACACTTTGTGAATGGAGGGACTGATTTGAAGCGAGGAAGCTGGATTTCAACATCTCTTTCACTTGTCAGCAGTCTGGCGATAGCAGGCGGCCTGTTGTTTCCCGCCGCTGCACCGCCGGCTTTGGCAGACCGTGGAGTCGTTGATCTGTGGAAGGCGATCAAGCCGCTTACAACCATTGCCAGCGCGATGAACACCGGTGCACATCCGGATGACGAGCACAGCGCCACCCTTGCCTACCTTTCGCTGGGGCGGGGAGTAGACACAGCGAGTATCATCGCCAATCGCGGGGAAGGCGGACAAAACGAGATTGGCAGCGAGCTTGGCAACGCGCTGGGGATTATCCGCACCCGTGAATTGCAGGAGGCCTCCAAAATCACCAACGTCCACTTGGGGCTGCTGAGCCAGGAGCTGAACGACCCGATCTACGATTTCGGCTTTTCCAAGAGCCCGGACGAAACACTGGAAAAGTGGGGAGAAGAGGTCGTCTACGAACGGCTGATCAAGAGCATTCGCGAGCAGCGGCCCGATGTGTTGATCCCTGCCTTCCTGAACGAGCCGTCGACGCACGGGCACCATCGGGCGATCAGCATCATTACCGTCCGCGCCTATAAAGATGCGGCCGATCCCCATGTGTTCCCCGAACAGCTGAAAGCAGGGCTGCACCCCTGGCAGGTGAAAAAGCTGTACCTGCCGGCCAGCGAAAAGGATTATACTGTCGCAGTCCCGGTCGGCAATTACGATGAGGTGTACGGCGCCTCGTATGTGCAGCTCGGCGAAGAGTCCCGCTTCATGCACAAGAGCCAGGGAATGGGGCGCCAGTACGATGACGGACCGAAAAACGCCTATTACAAACTGGCGGAATCGGTGGTGAAAGCAAAGGAGAAAGAGGCCAGCCTGTTTGACGGCATCGCCTACACGTTTCACGACCTGGCGCAGGAGGTCGAGACCAAAGCCAAGGGCCAGGACCACAATGTCGCCAAAGATCTGCGCAAGCTGCAGGAGGACGCCGACGAGGTGATGGCGGCCTACCCGAAATTTGCCGAGGTGGCGCGCCAGGTACACGCCATGAAAGCGGACGTCACGGCCGCGATCAATGACGTGAACAAGTCCCAGCTTGACGATGCGCTCAAGACAGACCTGCTGCACCGTCTGCAGGTGAAAGCGGGACAGCTGGATCGGGCGAGCGCAGAGGCAGCTTCGCTGGTCGTCAAGGTGAAGCCGGACACGGGCGAGCTGGTCGCCGGTCAAGCAACCAGGATCACTGTCACAGCGTACAACGGCGGAGCGGTAGAGCTGAAAAAGCTCAAGGTCAAGTTGAATTTTCCCGCAGGCTGGACAGCCAGGGCCACAGGTCCGGAGTCGTTTGAACAACTGAAGAACAGTCAGACGGCTTCCGTCACCTACGAGGTTAACGTGCCGGCCAACGCGGAGAAGTTTCACCCGTACGAACCGTCGATTGTCAGCGCCGATGTCACGTATGAAGCCTTTGGCACTTCGGCTGCCGTGCACGCGACGCCGGAGAATGCCGTTGGCGTCCTGCCGCCGTACGCCATGAACCTGAGTCCGAATGCGACGATTCTCAACACGCTCAAACCCGATCAGCCGATTCCCGTGAAAGTGAGCGTTCGCAACTACGCGCCCGGCGCGTCTCAGGCGACGATTTCCCTTGCCGTGCCGAACGGCTGGAAGGCAGAACCCGCGTCGAAGCAGCTGCAGTTTTCGTCCAAAGGAGAGACGAAATCGCTGTCCTTTACCGTTACGGCAGGTTCCCAGGTGGCCAACGGCAAGTACGAGATTCAAGCGGTGGCAAAAGGCGCGCAAGGACAAAGCACAGAGAACGTGCAGGTGATTTCCTATCCGCACATCGGCAAGACCTACTACATTCAGCCGGCCAAGGTTGATATCCAGGCATTCGACTTGAAGCTGCCAGAGAACATCAAGATTGGCTACGTCTCCAGCGGCTTTGACAACATCGACCAATACCTGCGCGAAGTGGGCCTTAACGTCGTCAATCTGGAGGAAAAAGACATCCAGTTTGGCGATCTCTCCCAATACGACACGATTGTGCTGGGCATCCGCGCTTACGCCTTTCGGCCGGAGCTGATCCCCAGCAACCAGCGCCTGCTCGACTACGTGAAAAACGGCGGCAATCTGGTGGTGCAGTACCACAAGCCGGAAGACAAATGGTCGCCTTCTCTGGCGCCTTACCCGATCAAGATCGGCGAGCCGCTGATCGAATGGCGGGTCACCGACGAAAATTCCAAAGTGACGATGCTGGCCCCGGATCACAAGATCTTTAACCAGCCCAACAAGATTACCGAGGCGGATTGGGACAACTGGATTCAGGACCGGGCGGCATACAACCCTGCAGAGTGGGGCCGGGAGTACACAGCCCTGATCTCGACCGGCGATCCCGGCGAGGACGAATTTGCCGGCACCTTCTTGACAGCTCCCTACGGCAGGGGAACGTACACCTACAGTTCGCTGGTCTGGTACCGTGAAATCCCCAGCATGGTGCCGGGGGCGATCCGGATGTTTGTCAACATGGTCAGCCTGAAACAGTAGACCGCAAAGAGGAAGAGAAACGGAGACTGGCGCGGGCGGCGGCGCTTCCCATGTGCTTGTGACAGAGGAGGAGGCGCCGCCATCGTGCCTGTCCCGTACAGAGAATCAGCAACGGGAAAGGAAGGACCGCATGGATTACCGTCAACGATTGTTTGACAGCGAAGGAGCAGTTTTTCCGGGGAAAACGTATGTCGAAACCGTGTTGGAACCGGCCTATAACGAAGCGAAACAGCAGTTGCTCGGGCCGATGATGGCGATCAACAAGGCTCATTTGATCATGCTGTGTGAGCAGAACCTGGTCGCCAAAGACGAGGCGGTGCAGCTCGCCAAGGCGCTGCGTGAGCTGGATTTGGAGAGTGTAAAGAGCGGTGTCTACACAGGAGAATTTGAGGATTTGTTCTTTCAGGTAGAGCAGGGGCTGCTGCAGGCGGCGGGAGATATCGCCGGGAATCTTCATTTGGCGAGAAGCCGCAACGACATGGGGATCGCGATCTACCGCATGGTGCTGCGGGAGAAATTGCTGACGGTGCTGGCCTCGGCTCTGTATTTGCAGGAACACCTGCTGTCTTTCGCAGAGGAACACGTCGATACGCTGATGATTGGCTATACCCACACGCAGCAGGCCCAGCCCACTACCCTTGCCCATTACGTCATGGCGGCGGTGGATTCGCTCTTCAGAGATATTCGCCGCATGCAGGCCGCTTACGGGAATTGCAACCGCAGCAGCATGGGAGCGGCGGCTCTTACCACGACCGGCTTTGCCATCAGCAGGGAAAGAATGATGGATTTGCTGGGGTTTGACGAGATGATCGAGAATTCCTACGACGCGATCGCAGGGGCGGACTACATTGGGGAAATCGCTTCGGCCATCCAGCTGGCCGCGGTCAATCTCGGACGGGTGGTACAAGATTTGCTGCTCTGGTGCACGCAGGAATTTGCTGCGCTGAAAGTGGCCAATCCATATGTGCAAATCAGTTCGATCATGCCGCAAAAGCGCAATCCAGTCTCGTTGGAACACATCCGAGCCCTCTTGTCGAGCTGTGCCGGGAATGCCCATACGGTATTGACGATGCTGCACAATACGCCGTTCGGTGATATTGTAGATACGGAAGACGACATGCAGCCGTACGCCTGGAAGGGACTGGACCAGATGGACAGGATTTACCGCTTGCTGGCTACCGTAATCGGCACGCTCGAAGTCGACAGGAAAGTACTGCGCGAACGGGCTCTCGGCAGCTTTGCAACCGTCACGGAGCTGGCCGACACATTGGTAGGAACGGGGGGTCTCTCCTTTCGCAAAGCCCATCAGATCGTCAGTTCGGTGGTAAAAAAAGCGCTAGCCAAGGGACTGCGGGCTGATCAGGTGACGTTGGCCCTGGTCAACGAAGCTGCCGGGGAGATCATTGGCCGGAATCTGCTGCTGGATGAGGAGACACTGAAAAAATCGCTTGACCCGGTTCACTTCGTCGCGATTCGTTCCCTTCCCGGAGGTCCCAGCCCGAGTGAGATTACGCGGGTGATCCGGCTTCGGCAGGCCCAGTTGGCGGACAGCAGGCAGTGGCTGCAAGCGGCGCGGGAGAAATGCCGCTGTGCCTTGCAGCATCTTGACGACGTGTTAGCAGGATGGAGTGAAAGGTAGATGAGTGACAGAAAGATCCCTCTGCTCGCAGTGGATGGGGGCGGAACCAAATGCCTCGCCGTATTCGTCGATGAACAGGACGTCATCGTAGGCCAGGGAAGGGCAGGTTCCTGCAACTATCAGGGGATCGGCAAGGAAGCGGCCGCGAGAGAGCTGGTACAGGCGATCCGGGCGGCGATGGAGGATGCGGGAACAAAGCGTAATTATTCCGATTTGTCGACCGGCTCTGGCATCGAGGTGGAATGCGCCGTTTTCGGCCTGGCCGGACTGGATACAGAACACGACCGGAAAAAGGTCCGCAGCATCGTGGAAGAAGTGTTGCAGCGTTTACATATTCAAGTCAATCATCTCATCGTGGAAAACGACGGCTTTGCTGCCCTGCTCGGCGCGGTCGAAGCCGGCCCCGGCATTCTCGCGATCGCCGGCACCGGTTCGATCGTATACGGCATCGACGAGCACGGCCGCTCCGTACGAGCCGGTGGGTGGGGTCACCGCATCGGCGATGAAGGAAGCGGATACTGGATTGGCAAGCAGGCGATTGCCGCTGTCTTGAAGGCGCATGATGGCCGGGGAGTGTGGACGCGGCTGGGGGAGTGGATTTTGCCCCATCTGGGATTGCCTGATGTAGAGGCTTTGTTTATTTGGATCTACAGCAGTGAATACTCCGCCCGGAAAGTCGCAGAGCTGTCCCGCCTTGTCACCATGGCTGCCTTCGCGGGTGATCACGCGGCCAGGAGCATTTTGACCTGTGCCGGCGATGAACTGTTCCTCGCGGTAAGTGCCGTGGCCGGCAGGCTTCAGCTGCAAAATCGGCGGTTTAAGCTGGTTTTGCAAGGCGGGGTACTGCAAAACGACAGCTATGTCCGGCAGAGGCTGATCGACAGGATCACGGAATACGCTCCGTTTGTCCAGGTGGACAAGGCAAAGCGCGAACCGATTTACGGCATGATTGCGATGGGACATGCCTATTTGAAAGGAGAAGGAGCGGAAGGCTCATAAACCGTAGTGAGGTGAACGAAATTGGGGAAAAAGCTGTTGTTTGTATTTGCCCATCCGGATGATGAATCGTTTGCCAGTGCAGGGACGATGGCCAAGTACCGCGCCCAAGGGCATGAAGTATTCCTGATCTGCGCCACTTCTGGCTGCAAAGGCAGGACTGGCGGGTTTGACCTGTCGTCGCGCGAGGAACTGGCAAGCCACCGGGAACAGGAACTGCGCGCAGCCTGCGATATTTTGGGCGTCAACCGTCTCTATTTTTACCGGTATCCGGATGGAAGCTTGCAGGAACTGGACACGGGACAGATGGCTCGGCGAATTGCTGCGACGATATCCGAAGCGGGGCCGGACGCAGTGATTACGTTTCCTCCTGACGGGGTGACGAGGCACCCGGATCACATCACCATCTCCAAGGCGACAGAGCAGGCGGTGATTCTGGCAGAAGAAGCATCCGGGATCAAACTGGCGCTCTATTACGTGTCCATTCCGAACTATTACGACTACTGCCGGGATGACGGCCCCAAGGAAGCATTCCCGATTACCGGCAAAGTAGACATTGCCGCCTACCGCGAGTGCAAGGGCCGGGCGCTGCAGGCCCACAAGAGTCAGGTGTACTCGGTGGATCGCGCCTATCCGGGCGTAATGCAAGGCGACTTCGGCGTGATCGGCAATTATGAATACTACTCGCTGGTTCGCGCCGGAGGGAGACGGATTGGCTGCCAAAAACAATTGCCGGAAGCCATTCCGGTCATCGATTTGATCTGACGTGCGGACTTGCGGAAAACGGTAAAAAGCTACTCGACGCGAGTAGCTTTTTTGCCGTTCAACCAACATTAATTCTCGGACTGACCGATGATAACCAGCAGAATGAACAGAACCAAAACGATATCGAACTCTTCAAAGAAGCTCCCTTTAAACATGCTACTCATACGTGCAGTCATCCTCCTTAAGTGATTTCTCTGGCCTTACACCCATAAGATATGGGTCTGGGCAAAAGAACGGCACGGCATATGCCCATTTTCGCATCCTTTTTCGCTTCCATTTTTTTAAAGGACAAAGGTTTATTATTCAGAAAACAAGGAAAAGCTAAAGGATACAAAATGAGTTGAGTATGCAAGAGGAAAGGATGAAATTGCATGAGAAGGACGCCTTCCCTTTCGGAGGCAGAAAACAGCCTCTCCATAGAAATCAGCGTGGGCGAAGGATTTAAATCCATCGTTTGGAAAGCGCAGTACGACATGGACTTTAACACAGAGTGCCTCTTCTGTTTTTCCGACCGGATCACCGGTTATCGCGTGGAAGACGAACAGGGGCACGCGGGCAAAGTGGCTGTCTGTCCCCGCTGTGAAAAGGTAAATGCGGTCTACACGTAATGAGCCGTTTTCCAGCTTCGCAGGAATGACGTCCGATGTTTTCGTCGGACGTTTTTTCTTGGAACTGCACCCACCAAGTACCACAAGGATTCCGAAGGCCTCGACCGAAATACAAAAAGGGTAGAACAGAGATTGATTTGGCAGAGAGGGGATTGACATGTCGAAGAAATGCAGCCGTTGCGGAGGGGAAATGTCTCTGATGCTTCGCAGCGTCATGTATCGCAACCGGGTCAGGATTCGCAATGTACCGGTTCACATCTGTACGTCGGCGAACTGCACCAACTCACAGGTGGTTGAAGCGATCAAAGAGGATCTGAAAAAATTGATGAATGACCTGGGACAGTCGCCGATACGGCAGGATATCGGATTTGACGAGGTTTCTGAATTATCCCATCTTCTGGTAAGCATTGCAGACCAAACAGAAGAAGTAGATGTCACCCGGTTGATGGAGCAGCGGATCAACGATCTTTTGGACCTGTTCCTCCTGGCGCAGTCACTAGGCGACCAACAGTGGATGAATGATATCAGGAAGCGCTTAACAAAAATATATGGAAATGTTTAATTGCCATTACATAACCAATAAATTCCACAAAACAGAGCCTTTCGTTGGCCGCCAGCTGTCTTGTCCGCTGGCTTAAACCGTAAAATTTGCCTATAATACAGGTATTGCATCAGTTTACCGAGGAAGGGGAAACAGGTTATGGAAGAAACCGGCTATCTGCATTTCATCGAGGAATTAGATCAATTTGTGAGCCAACAAGGGAAGCGCCTGCTGTTCAAACACAGCACAGTCTGTCCGATCAGCACGGCTGCGTTTGATGAATTTCAGTCGTACGTCAAGCAATCGGACATACCGGCGGCGATTATCTTGGTCCGGGAAGACCGCCCCGTGTCCAACGAGGTGGCCGACCGTTACGGGATCAAACACGAGTCACCGCAGATTTTCCTCTTGGAAGACGGCGTTGTCAAGTGGCACACTTCCCACTGGAAAATTACCCAACAGGCGATTAGCGAAGCCGTCGGGGCGTAACATACAGCTGACGAAGGCCCCCATTGGTCAAAGAAAAAGTTGTCCACTCGATTGCCAGTTTCGAGCGGACAACTTTTTTGTTCTATTCCCAGTAGAGCTCCAGCTCGTCGCCGCTGACAATCGGCGATTGAAAGGAGGCGGGACTGCCGTTGATCAAGGTGCAGAGTTTTGTCCTTCCTTCCCCTTCCTTCGCTTCCAGGGAGACATTTACATAGCGAAACACATCGCTGAAGACAGGGGCGGGGCCGGGCGTTACCTTGACCAAAATGATTGCGCCATGCCGGACCTTCTCATCAAGCGACACCGTCTCTCCATCCATCATGACGGTGAGCAGACTCGTCTTGATCGCAACCGGTTGGCCGTTAAATCTGACTCTGATTTCTTCCTGCGCCCAATCTTCCGGTGAAATCAAGTCCCGGATCGAGGGAATCGGCAGCGGTTCATCGCGGTACACCAGCGAATCGCCAGACTTGATGCGGTCATCAGGGGAGACCGGCCTGCCGTCCAGCAGCAGTTGGCTCAGATGGTCGCTGATCGTGTGGGACTGTCCGTTAATGCTGAATTGGATCTCGTGCTTTGCGGTCTGGCCTGTCGGCAATGCCAATCCGATTTCCCGTGAGACCTCCCGTATGGTCCGAGGCAGCCGAATCTCGACCTGGTCGCGATCGTTAAGCGGAGTATCGAGGGGGACCTGCTGTCCGCCGACAAATGCCAGCGGGCCGAGGGAAACGGGTTCTCCATTGTAGAAGAAATCGAGCGTGTCCACTTCTTCCACCAGATCGACGACAGCGGCTTTCGCCTCTTTGCCGTCCTCCCCCGGCACGACGGTGATCACGTCGCCGTTTGCGAGTGGCTCGTCTATGCCGGCGGGCCGACCGTTTAACGTAATCTGCGGCGCCGTGCCGTGTCCGCCCGGGATGATGCGCATCCGTCCGTTTACGGTTAGCGTCATGGCCAGGCCAGGCCGACCGTACAGGCGCTTGATGTCCATTCCCAGCGTGATAAGCGCGTCGCCGACGGTCATGGTCCGCAGGTCGAAAATGCGCAGGGTGTTTTCGTTTACGGTAACAGTGATATACTTCAGCGGGTGGCGCCGCGCCGCGACGGCAATGCCGACCGGTGTGACAAATTCCGGGCCAGACAGCTCGTCCAGTTCTCCGATGTACTGGCGAAGCGCATCGGCGCCGCGCACGGCGACGCGGGCAGCGGGCAGGCGCAGGCGGGCCGCCACTTTTTCCGGCAGCAGCGGGGTGAGGCTGCCGCCGCCGATCAGCATGACTGCTTGCGGGGCTTTGCCGTTGAGCTCGATGATTTTCTCCGCGATCTTCCCCGCCAGCTGATCGACGTCATTCTCGATGGCGGAGACGACTTCGTCTCCCGTCAAGCTGTGCTCGATCCCGAGTATGTCTTGAAACTGCACCTTATCGCCGGACGTGAGCTGCCGCTTGACTGATTCGGCGACGGGAAAGTCGAGCAGGAAGGCGTTCATCAAGGCGTCGGTGATCTCGTCGCCGGCGACCGGGACCATTCCGTATGCGGTAATCGCTCCTTCCGCCGTCAGCGCAACGTCCGATGTGCCGGCGCCGATGTCCACCAGGGCAATGTTCAGGCGCCGCATGGTAGGGGGGATCAAGACGTTAATGGCGGCGATCGGCTCCAGGGTCAGCGCCTGCATTTCCAGATCGCAGCGCTTCAGCGCAGCGAACAGCGAGTCGACGACGATTCGCGGGAGAAAGGTGGCGATCACCTCGACGCTGGCGATCTCACCGCGCTGGTCGATCAGGCTTCCGATCGGCTCGCCGTCCAGAAAGTAGTTGACCACGCTGTAACCGACGCAGTAGTAGCGGGTCGCATCCGATTCGTTCAGCTCTTGCGCCAGCGACTTTTGCGCTTCCTGTACAGCGGTAAATTCCAGCATGACGGCATCATCTTTGGTCAGCAAGGTATGTCTGTGAACCTCTCGGTCGACGCGGAGGCGGCGCGTCCGCAGTGTTCGCCCGGCGGCGGCGATCGCCACCTGCTGCAGCGGCCCGTGTTTTTCCTCCAGTTGGACTTTTATCTGTTCAATCACCCTGGCGACGGCGGGGACATCGTGAATCTGACCGTCCAGCATCGATCGTTCTGTGTGCTCTTGAATGGCGTAATCGAGGACGCGAAACTGTTCCCCGGACACTTCTACGATCAGGCCGACGACGCTGCGGGTGCCAATATCCAAAGCAAATATTTTCTCTTGTGCGGCAACTGCTTCATTTGACAACCCTTTCGACTCTCCTTTTACAGGACGTGCCTGTACTATCTCTTCTAATTAATATTAGACATATTTCTCTTGAAATGAAACCTATTTCATGGAGAAGCGGGAAGATTCGACCAAAATGAAAGCGGTTTATATTTCTTTACAAACACTTTCGCGCTTTTTGGCGCTAAAATACTGACAAACGAGTTAACATCCCTTATAATAAACCCTAACTTTTTCCCGTACTTATTGTACAATAGGAATATTGCGATGGAGAGGTGGAGAGACACATGAGCAAGGAAGTAGATTTGCTGCGGCAACAGCTGGACGAAATCAACCTGCAGATCCTGGGGTTGATCAACAAGCGCGCCGAATTGGTGCAGGAGATTGGCAAGGAGAAGCTAAAACAGGGGATTAACCGCTTTGATCCCGAACGGGAGAGGCAGATGCTGAATCTGCTCGTAGAAAACAACGACGGCCCGTTCAGCGACGATACCATTCGTCACCTGTTTAAACAAATTTTCAAAGCTTCCCTTGATTTGCAAAAGGATGACAACAAGAAAGTGCTTCTGGTCAGCCGCAAGAAAAAAATGGAAGATACTGTTTTGTCCGTGAAAGGTGTGGAATTCGGCGGAAAAGCCCCGATCCTGATCGCCGGACCGTGCTCCGTGGAGAGCTACGAGCAGGTGCGGGCCGTTGCCGAAAACCATGTGAAGCGCGGTCTGCGCGTCATTCGCGGCGGCGCCTACAAGCCCCGCACTTCGCCATACGACTTCCAGGGTCTCGGCGTCGAAGGATTGGAAATTTTAAAGCGCATCGGCGAAGAATTCAATCTGGTCACCATCAGTGAGATCGTCACTCCTGCCGATGTCGAGATGGCGACACAGTACATCGACGTCATTCAAATTGGCGCACGCAACATGCAAAACTTCGAACTGCTCAAAGCAGTAGGCCGGATCAACCACCCTGTCCTGTTGAAACGGGGATTGTCGGCCACGATCGAAGAGTTCATTTACGCGGCAGAGTACATCCTCTCCGAAGGAAATCAGCAGGTCATGCTTTGCGAGCGGGGGATTCGCACGTACGAAAAGGCGACCCGCAATACGCTGGACATTTCCGCTGTGCCGCTGTTGAAGCAGGAGACCCACTTGCCCGTGTTCGTCGATGTGACTCACTCGACCGGACGCCGCGATCTGCTCTTGCCGACGGCCAAAGCAGGGTTTGCCGTAGGCGCTGACGGTGTGATGGTGGAAGTCCATCCTGATCCGGACGTGGCCCTGTCCGACGCCAAACAGCAGCTGAACATCCCGCAATTTAACGAGTTTCTGGATGAATTGCTCGCTTCCGGCTTGTACAAATTGGAAGCTCCCGCGGCCAGCCGTTGATCGCTGTCTGTATGAGAAGATGCCATTCCCGAACCTTCTCGGGAATGGCTTGTTTTGTTGTCGGATAGCATAGATTACATACAAATTACACATTTTCCGTGTATAATTGATCCTGTTTGCAGACGCGGACAAGAAGTAAACATCGGAGGTACTCATGAAAAAATTCGATCTGTCTATTCTTGCTTTGGCCATTTTGATTATCGCCCTGGTGCTGCTGCACATGTCGCCGTTGATGCACAAAGAGACAGCTGCCGCCAAGGTAAACGGAACGGTGATCACCGAGGAACAATTGACATCAGAACTGAAAAATCTGTATGGCAAAAGGGTCCTCGACAACATCATCTCCGACACGCTTGTCAAACAGGAAGCGAAAAGACAAGGGGTGACTGTAACCGACGAGGAGGTAATCAAGGAGGTCGACTCGATCAAAGCGCAGCTTGGCGGCAACTTCTCGGAGTTCCTGAAGATGCGCGGTATGACCGAGCAGCAGATGAAGGAGCAGATGTACATGCTACTGCTGGCCAACAAAACGTATGAAAAGGCAAAACCGGGAGCCGATAAAAGTCAAATTAACAGTTGGGTGGATGATTTGAAGAAAAATGCCGACATTCAAATTCTCGATCCCGCTTTTCAAAAATAGCAAAAAACATCCCGTCAGTTGAGACGGGACGTTTTTTCATTTACTGCCGCTTTCTCAGCAAGCTGATGATAGAGAGGAGAAGCGCAAGACCGGACAGTACGAGCGGAAGCGTGCTGCCTGTGCCGTTTTTGTCTGCTGCCGGGGCAGGAGCGGCCGCATTAGCCGGTGTGTCCGAAGCAGCCGGATTTTGCGGCTCGGCAGCCTTCTCGGTCCCGTGATCGTGGCCGTCGCCTTCCGCTTGCCCGGCTTCGATGGTTGTCACAGAGGCCGGAGTCTCTGTGCCGGGGGCGCCTGTCCACTCGACGACAGAGCCGTCAGCGTAGGTTTGGTAGGCCTTCCAGGCCAGCGAGCCGGCAGTCTTGGGATTGGCGCCGACGAACGAGAATTCCATAAATTCATGGGGCTTGATCCCCCCGTTTTCAGCCTTCCAGACCAGCGCCTTGGGGCGTCCTTCCGAATCGTTTTCAAACGCGTACGACCAGCCGGGGGTCGGCATGACCGTCCCCACCTTTACGCCCTCGGGGAATTCAAGGCGGACCTCTGTCGTATTGCTCTCTTTTTCGACAGGGACGCGAACGGTGTATTTTTCATAAGCCCCCGTTGTGGAGGTTTTCGGCCAGACAGTCACGTGAGCGCTGGCGATGCCGGCGGTTGAACACAAGACGCCGGTCAAAACGAATATACTGATCCACTTTTTCAACTTCATATATAAGACCTCCTATTCGGTAATCATCAGCGGGAGAACCGGACTAACACGGTATCCCGCCACTGCTGCCGGGTCCCGTCAGGATAGCGGGCGTCAATGGTAAAGCGCCAGTAGCCCGTCATGCTGAAGAGAAGCTCGGCCTGGTACGTTCCGCTGCCTGTGGCTGTTGCCGGTATTTCAATGTTCCCCATGTCCATGTCAGCCATCTCCAGATGAACAACGACCTGTTCAGGCAGTTGGCCAGGCATGTCCGCCAAGCGCATCTGCATTGTCTGCTTGCCGACCTGCAGTCTGGGGATGTCGACTTGAACCTGAACGTGACCGCTGCCCAGACTCTCGCTGTACCCTTTTGCCGGAAGGGGATAAGCTGTCTGGCTCATCAACACGCCCGCCAGCAGCGCAGCAATGCCGGCGGTCAGCTCGCCGTACAGCAGGGACCGCGAGAGACGTTTGCTGCTGCTGCGCCAACGGACAGTTTGCAGCAAAGCAAGGAGCAGCATGGCGAGCATGAGCACGATTTTCAGCAGCAGGAGCAGGTTCCACAGCTGCAAGCTGCCCAGCAGAGCGGCCCAGTCCGTCTGCAGCATGACCATCCCCGCACCGCTGACGGTGACAAAGCCGGCCGCGACGGCGGCGAGGCGGACGAAGAAGGGGCGGAATCCGTCCAGCTGTTCCCTGTCTCCTGTCACTTTGCGGCAAGCGAGAACAAACGCAAGGCAGGCCAGAGCCGAAAGCCAGATGGCGATGCCGATCAGGTGCAGCATGCGGGCGGCGATCGCAGGCAAGACATGCTCTGTGCCCCAGACGTGGCCGCCGATGGCGAGGTTGCAGACGAGCAGCAGCCAGACGGCCGGGTACCATCCTGACACCATATTCGGCAGGGCAGCCAGCAGCAGGAGCAGCAGCTGGATCAGCGCCATGCGGATAAAAGGCGGCTGCAAGAGCAGTTCCCACTTTCCTGATGACAGCAGCGAAAGCGGATTGGCTCCAGGCAGGCTGGCAAGGGAAAGGGCGCATTCGCCAATGGTTCCGATCAGCAGCAGAACCCATATGAACTGCCGCGGCTTTTTGCAGCGGTGCCAGAGGTCAGGCAGCCCTCGCCGGCGGATGGGCCAAACCAGCCAGGAAAGACCGCCGCCCAGCAACAGCAGGCTTTCGACGGGAAAGCGAAGATAGGGGAGCAGCGCTTCCGATGCCGGCCGTTCGGCAGGGAGCGGCGAAACGGAGCCGTTTGACGGCTGTCCGACAAAAAAGGAGAACACGCCGTGAACGGGATGTCCGTCTGCTGAAAGCACATTCCAGCGCACCGTATAGGTACCCTGCGGCAGGTCGGGCAGGAGCGCCGTCACCTTGGAGGCGTTGCCCGGGGTCAAGCCGACGCTGGGCAATTCGACCAGCCGGGCGTTCCAATCGTACAGCTGTACCTCGTACAACCCCTGTTCCAAGGGTTCGCTGAAGGAGAGCGCAAGCAGTGCCGGGCTGTTTTCCATGACCTCCCCGTTGGCGGGAGTGCTGCTGATCAGGTAGGCGTGTGCCGACGCCGGCGTATATCCCAGGCAAAAGACGAGCAGCAGACTGCAGCAGCAAAGAAACAGCCGTCTGGCAGCCGCCGCGTTTACGAGCATCCCGGACACTCTCTTCCCATGCTTTTGTCGATGTAGGCGAGCGCCTCTTCAAAAGACATGACGATGCCGCCAAATCCTTTCACGATGCCTTCGGCGTGATTCCGACGTTCAAACGTCAGCACCTGAGGCTGACAGCAGCGGATGTCGATAGAGGTTTCCAGCACGTACCAGGCAGTCCGTGCGCTTACCGTCGTATGGGACAGGAAGTCGTAGCAGATCGCCTGGATGACCTGATCTCCCCATTGTTTTTGCCGCAAAAGTCCGCAGTGAGCGCAGCAAGTGCTCTCGATTCGGTTGCCTTCGAGGATCAGCCGATAGGCCAGCCGCTGCTCAATTTTGCGCTGGCACAGAGCGCATTCGTCTGCTGCCGGCGGCTGTTCTGCCGACCCTGGTTTTGGCCTGGCCAGTGCTATGCCGCCGAACACCTTTTCAGCCACTCCCGATTCAATCAACGGTTTGAGGTCGCGGTGGACGGTCATCTCGGAAACGCCGAGCCATTTGCTCAATTCGGAGATTTTCAGGCTGTGTTTGCTTTCCAGCCATTCGCGTATCTTCGCCTGCCGCTCTTTGGGCAGCATCATGGGATTCACCTCGCTTTTTATCATATTCCAACAAAATATAACAATCCGTAACTATCAAGAATTGTAGTGGGTTTATCCCTTTGTTTCAATCACTCGGATGTTGGAATGTGTGACGATCTGTTGAATGTTCCCGAGGGTATAGAAAAAAACTGATAAGATCGCGCCGATTTGTTACAATAACTTCAAAGAAAACGATTGCAACTGCTTCCAGCATGTCGTATGATATGCCTATAATTTTTGAAAATAGTATTGAAAGCCAAATTTTGGGTGAAAGCGAGTGGTTCGCGATGCCAATTACAATCTATGATGTAGCGCGGGAAGCCGGCGTCTCGATGGCTACCGTCTCCCGTGTCGTAAACGGAAATCCCAACGTCAAGCCGACTACGCGGAAAAAAGTGATGGCTGCCATTGAACGGCTGGGGTATCGTCCCAACGCAGTGGCGAGGGGACTGGCCAGCAAAAAAACGACGACAGTGGGCGTCATCATCCCCGACATCGCCAGCATGTTCTTCTCGGAATTGGCCAGGGGGATCGAGGATATCGCCACGATGTATAAATACAACATCATTCTGTGCAACTCCGATCAGCGCCTTGACAAAGAACTGCAGCTGATCAATACGATGTTGGAAAAACAGGTGGACGGACTGTTGTTCATGGGCGCGGAGATCAAGGAAGACCACATGCAGGTGTTCTCCACCGCTTCCGTACCGGTCGTTCTGGCTGCTACCAGGGACGCCGACAATATCCTGCCGTCCGTCACGATCGATCACTATCAGGCGGGGTACGATGCGACCGAGGCCCTGTTGTCGAGAGGCCACAAACGCATTGCGATGATAACCGGACCGCTGGACGATCCGCTGGGCGGGCTGCTCCGCTTTGAGGGGTACAAAAAAGCGCTGGCGGACGCAGGGATTTCGTTTGATGAGTCGTTGGCGATGAATGGAAACTACCGGCACGACGCGGCACTGCGGGCCATGACTCAGTTCTTGTCCTTGAAAAATCCGCCGACCGCCGTGTTCGCCGCCAGTGACGAGATGGCCATCGGCGCCATTCACGCCGTACAGGACGCAGGGCTGTCTGTTCCGGAGGACATCGAAGTGATCGGGTTTGACAACACCCGACTGGCCGAGATGGTTCGCCCCCGCCTGACGACGGTGGTGCAGCCCATGTACGATATCGGGGCAGTTGCCATGCGCCTGTTGACCAAGTACATGAACAATGAACACGTGGAGGAACACGTCGTACTTCTGCCTCACCGCATCGAGTACCGGCAAAGCACACGCCCCCTTGAGGGCTGAACGAGAGAGGAGGAAACGATATGCGCACAGGCATCATCGGGGCGATGGATGAAGAAATCGTCCTGTTTCTGGAAGCGATGGAAGAGACGAAAAAGACCGTAAAAGCGGGAATCACCTATTATCAGGGGAAGCTTGAGTCAAGGGAAGTCGTGCTGTGCAAATCAGGCGTGGGAAAGGTAAACGCCGGAGTCTGCACACAAATTCTGATCGACCGGTTTGGCGTCGACCAGGTGATCTTCACCGGCGTGGCGGGAGCGGTCCATCCCGACCTCGAAATCGGGGATATCGTCATCTCTACAACTTGTTTGCAGCACGATGTGGACGCCACTGCCCTCGGATTTCAACCGGGAGAGATCCCTTATGCTAAAATTTGGGAGTGGCAAGCGGATCCCCGCCTCATCGAGCTGGCTATGAAGTCGGGGGAAGCCATCGGGGATGACGTAAATATCGTCAAAGGGAAGGTGCTTTCCGGCGACCAGTTTATCGCTGACAGGGACAAGGTGAGGAGGCTTTATGAGCGCTTTGACGCCTACTGTACGGAGATGGAGGGAGCGGCGGCTGCCCAGGTGTGCACGATGAACGACGTGCCGTTCGTCATCGTCCGCTCCATGTCGGACAAGGCCGACGGCTCGGCTGACGTCAACTTCGCCGAATTTACGAAGCTGGCTTCCCGCCGTTCGTTCGAGATCGTCAGCAGCATGCTGAAACACGAGTCCCCTGCCGCGGGAGCGGGTGTCATTGTCTACTCCACGGCTGGCTGCATTGAATGCGATATGGTGAAAAAGCTGCTGACGGAACAGGGCATCCCGTTTGAAGTGAGGGATGTAATGACCAGTCAACAGTACCGCGACGAGGTGGAGAAGTTCGGCTTCCTCGGCGTGCCGGTCACCGTTGTCGGCGGCAAGGCGGTAAAAGGATTTCAACCGGAAGAACTGCAGGCGCTGCTTGACGGTTTGAAAAAGTAAACGCAAAACCACCAGGCCTTCTGAACTGCACCTCCAATTGTTCGTTGTGTCTAACAATCGGGGTGCAGTTCAAAGCTGGTGGTTTTTTTCGGTCCGGGATGTTTTACCCCAAAGGAGCGTACATCATCGCTCGCTCCAGGATCAGACGGTTTTTCTGGGTAATTTCCCCCCGGCGGGGAATCGGCGGGAACGGCTGGACATCGTCAAACAGATGCGTCGGCAGCGGCAGTTTGCTCTTATCCCTCCAGCGCTTTCCCCAATTTTCCGGCAATGGCGAATCTTCCAGGCACTGGTCGGTCATTTCGCTCCAAAGCAGCGTCCAGGCGCGGGGAACGACCCGCCAGATATCGTAGCCTCCGCCGCCGACGGCGATCCAGCGGCCGCCGCACAGCTCATGGGCCAGGCGGTGAGCGAGCCGGGGGATCTCCTGGTAGATTCTCATGCTGCAGGAGAGGTGGGTGAGCGGGTCGTAAGCGTGGGCATCACAGCCGTTTTGCGTCACGATCACATCCGGCTTGAAAGCTCTTGCCAGTTTGGGAACCAGGGTCTGATACACTTCCAGGAACGACTCGTCTTCTGTAAACGCATCCAATGGAACGTTGACGGAAAAGCCGTAGCCGCTGCCCTCGCCGCGTTCGGACACATTGCCGGTTCCGGGGAAGAGATACTTGCCCGTCTCGTGCAGGGAGATCGTCAAGACGTCGGGATCGTCGTAGAACGACCACTGAACGCCGTCGCCGTGGTGGGCGTCGGTGTCGATGTACAGGACGCGCGCCTTCCAGCGTTTGCGCAAGTAAGCGATTGCAACCGAACAGTCATTGTAGATGCAGAAACCGGATGCCCGCGCCCGCAGAGCGTGATGCAATCCGCCGGCCGGATTAAAGGCGTGATCGGCTTCGCCGTTCATGACCAGATCGACCGCCTGCAGGGTTCCGCCGACGATCAGCGCGCTGGCTTCATGCATGCGCGGGAAGCAGGGGACGTCTTCTGTGCCAAGGCCGTAGCTGGCTGCCTGCGGCAGCTCCGTCTCGCTATGCCCTTGGGCCCGAACCGTTTCGATGTAGCCTGGATCGTGAACCAGCGCCAGTTCTTCATCGGTAGCGGGGCGCGGCGGGACGATATCCTGTTCGGACAAAAGCCCGTAGGACGTCATCAAGTCGTGCGTCAGCAGCAGGCGATGCTGGTTGAATGGATGCTCATCGTGAAAGTAGTACTTCGTATAGTCAGGTGAATAGATCAGGCGCGAACGGCGGCTCAAGAGCGATGCCTCCCTTCGATTGGGTCGGGTACGGTGTAGCCCTTTGCCTGAAGCAGCTCAATCACGGTACGCGGGTCGATCGTCTGCGCGCGAAAAATCAGTTTTTTCTTGCCAGGCGTCTTGCCGGGATAGACGATCACGCTGACCACATTTACCCCGGCAGCCTGGAATGCCTGGCTTACTTCTGCCAACATGCCGACCCGGTCGTCTACCTCCACCTCGAAACAGGAGCTGGGCCCCGCCACCCCAAACAGCTCGATTAGTTTGTACAGCAGATCCGATTCAGTGACGATCCCTCTCAGTTGACCGTCCGAGACGACAGGCAGGGCGCCGATTTTATGATCGTAGACGGTTTTGGCCGCGTCCTCGATAAAATCCAGGGGATGGGCCGTAATCACATTTCGCTGCATGATGTCTTCCACCGGCTTGGTCAGTATGGCATTGCCGCCCTCATGCGGAGAAAAACGGGAGGGGAGGGCATCGCGCAAATCGCGGTCGGAGACGATGCCGACCAGTTTTTCTCCTTCGATCACCGGCAAGTGGCGAATCCGGTTGTGCCTGATCAAGGTGAGCGCTTCGCCAATACTGGTGGCAGGAGTCACCGTGATGAGCTGTTTTTTCATCATATCCTCTAGCCGCATCGGCAAATCCCCTTTCCCTAGTACATAAATCGGTTCTGGAACCGAATGCTGTCAAACTTTTCAATGCTCTCCTGCGGTACGCGCTTGCCGATGCGAACCATCAGGCAGTTGGCAGGATGAGAGCAGATTTCGGGGTCATCCGTGGCCATCCATACCATCCCGACACTGCCCATGACTTTTTCCATCACTTTGCGGTACTGCCAGACATTGAGCCCTGTTCCTTTTAAATCCCAGTGCCAGTAATACTCCGTGGTAATGACGATGAAGTCTTCCAGCGCATCGTCAGAAAAGGCCACACCCAGCATCGCTTTGCTGACCCCGCATCCCCGCACCTGGTGACTCACTTCGATGGC
Organism: Brevibacillus massiliensis; assembly: GCF_000311785.1. Classification (GTDB taxonomy): domain Bacteria; phylum Bacillota; class Bacilli; order Brevibacillales; family Brevibacillaceae; genus Brevibacillus_C; species Brevibacillus_C massiliensis. Next base: position 39,082 of record NZ_HE978542.1, on the reverse strand, counting down.
GCCCAGCTCCAGCAAGTCGTCCATCTTCGCCTCAGACCATCTCTCCAATGGATCCGGGTAGAGAATGGTTACATAAGCCAAGACGAGATCATCTTCGCGGGCGATGATGATCCACCCTTCCGGCAGCGCGGCAATTTCCACCAGCGCTTTTTGTTGTTCCGCGGGTACGCGAAAGGCCCGCAGGCCCTCGTCAAACCGCAAAGCCGCCAGACGCTCCGGTTCTACCGGACCTTCGATGACAAGTCTATGACCCCGTACATCCATCTCGCAAGCCGCGTATCTTTTCATGTGGAGCACTCAGTCCACCTCTGCTTCCCTTTTGCTTCTCCTTCTATTATACCTGAAGGACACAAGCCTGAACCCTCGGCAAAGCGAATATTCAGAAAAACGTCACCACATGGAAAAACAGGCTGCCACGTATGCCTGGCAGCCTGAACGAGATGTGGATTTAGCGAGCGCTGACGTTTCCGCTTTGCGGGGACTCCCCGTAACTGTTGATGGCAGTGATGCGGTAAACGCCGGCATTTGCCGATTTATGCAGGTAAGTCGTGGACGATACCGTATCCAGCAGCTGGAATCCTGCAGCCGGATCGGTCGCGTAGTAAATGTTGTAAGCGACAACGTGATCGCTGGCCGGATTGGCCTTCCAGGAAAGCTGGAACCCGCCGTTCGCTTTGCTGATCGCTATCTGCTTGGGCGTCTCGGGAGCACGTGCAGGGCCGGCCGGATTGGACGGCTCCGGCTCGCCGGGGGGGAGATCGGTGATGTCCGGGATATCGGGCACCTCCTGGCCGGGCTGCGGCGGTACTTCCCCTGGCGGCGAAACAGGTATTTCCCAGGTTCCCGCACTGGCAGAAGCGACGGCGGAAGGTGCAGATTCATTCCCCTCGACGTCGACCGAGGTGACGTAGTAGCCGAACGGACCGCCTCCGCCGGAAGCATCCTGATAGGTCGTCACTTTCGGGTCTTTTACCGTGGCCAACTTGGTAAAAACCCCGCTGGCATCGGCGCGATAGATGCGGTAACCCAGCAAATCCGCTTCACCGGCCGACTTCCAGTTGAGCGTCAGCTGCTTGTCGCCCGCCGCAACCGTAAGGCCGCTCGGCGCGCTTGGCACACTGCCGTCACCTGTTCGCGGATCTTCTTTTTCCGGCAGGCGGCGCTCCCAGTCCGCGGGTCGTGCCGCTTTGGGATTCTTCGCTAGAACCTCGTCAAGGTTGGCAGCCGCTTTGTCCGGGCTCTTGAAGAACACGCCTTCCGAGACAAAGTCGTCAGGTGTTCCTTCTTTCGCCAGATACCGCTTGTTGTCAAACTGGACCACTTTTACCTTCTGGTGCGAATCGTCCACTTTTGTCGGGACGAATTGGCGGTTGAACAAATCGGTGATCAAGTCGCCGCTCTCCTTGGACAGCTCGCTCGGCAAAAGCCCTGACTTGCTGTCTACCGTCAGGCTGACGATCCCGCTTGGCCGCTCAAACTTGTCTGTCGGCGATGCGAGGTCAGGTTTCTTTTCCAAGACCTGCTTCATCACTTTCCCCCAGATCTCCATCGGCCGCCTGGACGCCGAACTCGGCAGCATATAGGGATCGTCATACCCCGTCCATACTCCCATCGACAACTCCGGGGTATAGCCGACAAACCACAAGTCGTAAGAGCTGTTGGTCGTCCCCGTCTTTCCGGCCACATCGACGCTGCGCGGAACAAAATTGCGGACGCTTGCGCCCGTCCCGGAGTTGACGACGGTTCTCATCATATCTGTGATGAGGTAGGCCGTCTGCGGGCTGAACACCGGTACAGGCTGCGGGGTGTGCTGATAGACGACCCGCCCCTGGCTGTCTTCGATGCGTTCGATCATGTAAGCGTCGATGAACGTGCCGCCATTGGCAAACGTCGCATAGGCATTGGTAATCTCTTCAGCGGTCAGCCCGTAGGCAAGTCCGCCGATGGCTCCGGTTGCCGCGTAATTGTCACTGTCGGCGAGCGTGGTTACGCCCATTTTCTTGACGTACTCCAGTGCGGTCGGGATGCCAACCTGCAGATAGGTCTTGATCGCGGGCACGTTCCACGATTGGCGCAGGGCTTCCCGGGCGCTGATGACACCGCGGAACTTGTTGTCCCAGTTCATCGGCAGATGGCTGCCCTTGGTTCCGTCGGAGAGCAGCAGCGGCGAGTCGTCAATGGGCGATCCGGGCTGCAGGTACCCCAGCTCGAAGGCGGGAGCGTAAGCGGCAAGCGGCTTCATCGCCGATCCCGGCTGGCGGGGGGCAGTCGCGTGGTTGGTCTGCTCCACCTGGAAGTCGCGGCCTCCCATCATGCCGAGGATCCTGCCCGTCTTGTTCTGAATCAGCATGGAACCTACTTCTTCCAGAGCGTTTTCGATCTTCTCGGTCTTGCCGTTGGAACGGCGCACCGTATAGCTGATGTTCTTGCCGAAGTTTTTCGGATCGGACGCGATCTGCTCCATGATGTCGTTTACGTCTTTGTCGATCGTGGTATATACATGGTAGCCGTTGCGCAGCATTTCCCTGCGCTTGTCCTCCGTCATCTGGCGGTATTCGTTGCTGCCGACGCTGGACTTGTCACGTCCTTCCTGGGCGAGCTTCGTATCGACCAGAGCCTTCGCAGCCCGCTCCTCGATCTCCATCATCAGGAAGGGGTGTTTGCTGTAGGCTTGCGCCTCGGGCTTGGCCAGGTTTGCCTTGAGATCAGTGTTGAGAGCCTGATCGTACTGCGCTTGTGTGATATAACCGTTTTCCAGCATGCGGTCCAGCACGGTTTTCTGCCGCTTTTTCCCGTTGGCGTAGCCCTCGCTGGAAAAGGGCGAATAACCGATCGGGTTCTGCGGTATTCCGGCGAGGTAACTGGCCTCAGCCAGCGTGAGATCCTTGACGTCCTTGTTAAAAATCCCCTTTGCGGCCGCTTGAACGCCGTATATGTTAGATCCGTTGGCACCTTTGCCAAAGTAAATCTCGTTTATGTAGGCTTCCAAAATCTGGTCCTTGGAAAACATCTGTTCAATTCGCAAGGCGTAAAAAATCTCTGTTGCTTTGCGCTTGTGGCTTACCTCCTGCGAAAGGATGGTATTTTTAATCAACTGCTGGGTCAAGGTGCTGCCGCCGGTCACAACAGGCTGATGGGTGAATTCCTGGTAAGCGGCCCGCAGCGTTGATTGAAAGACAATGCCGTGATGCTCGTAAAAGTACTTGTCTTCGGTAGCGATAATGGCATTGATCAAATAGGGCGACACCTCTGATTTTTTTACGACGCGGCGGTCTTCCCCCCCTGCCCGCAACTGCCCGATCAGCGTACCGTCGTTGTAGTAGGCAAAGCCGGTCTGGTAGACGTTGAAGATCTTCTGCTGAATCTCTTCGCGGCTTAGCACGGGTTCGTCCTTCACCAGCGATGCCACGTAGCCGGCGACTACTCCTCCCGCGGCGACCACGCCCATGCAGCCGAGCAGAAGGACTACTTTCAGGACGGTGAAAATCGGGTGTCCCTGTCTGTTCCCCCGGCGTCGCTTGCGCTTGGTCTTCCCTGCGGCAGGCGCTTGGTTTTTCTCCATATATGTACGTCCCCTCCTAGACAATCACAAGAATTATACCATACACTGGCAGTCGCCAAAATACCGTATTCGGATGGTTTTTTGTACATTCGAAAAAGTTGAATTTGGCTGAAGGCTGAATTTGGCTGAAGGCGGTCCATATCCGTTCTCGGAACAATGCCGGGCTTGTTGACACTGCAAATTGTCGGTGGTAAGATCGTAGGTAACTTCATCAACCACAGACGCGTTGAACGGCGACAGTAGCGAGAGGGCTGACGATCCAAGAGAGCTGGTGGCAGGTGCGAACCAGCATCGTTCCTTTGGCGAAGTACACGCCGGGAGCGGTTCGGCAGGCGCCGGACGGAAGCAGACCGTTATTCTGTTTAAGCGGGAAGTCGGCATAGGCAAGCGAACCGATTTCCAATTAGGGTGGTACCGCGAGTCCAATCTCGTCCCTATGGGGGCGGGTTTTTTTGTGTTTTAAACAAATGATTCTGCTAGCAGGGAGCGAAAAGAAGATGGCAAACAACGAGCAAGTGAAATTGACGGAGGAACAACGCCGGGAGGTGGAGCGGCAGCTTGAGGTGATTCGCCGCGGGGTTGCAGAGATTATCCCGGAAGAGGATTTGCGAAAGAAGCTGGAGCGCTTTGTCACGACCGGCGAACCGCTGCGGGTCAAATTGGGGCTTGACCCTTCTGCGCCTGACATCCACATCGGCCACACCGTGGTCCTGCAAAAACTGCGCCAGTTCCAGGAGCTGGGCCATACCGTGCAGTTGGTGATCGGCGATTTTACCGGCCGCATCGGCGATCCGACAGGCAAGTCGGAGACCCGCAAACAGTTGACGGAGGAACAGGTGAAGGCCAACGCCGCTTCCTACGTGGAGCAGTTCGGCAAAGTGCTGGATGCGAGCAAAATGGAGGTAAACTACAACTCCACCTGGCTGTCGCCGCTTACCTTTGCCGATGTCGTCGAACTGGCGGCGAAGACGACGGTCGCCCGCATGCTGGAGCGTGACGACTTTGAGAAACGCTACCAAAGCGGGCAGCCGATCTCCATCCACGAGTTTTTCTACCCGCTGATGCAGGGATATGATTCCATCGCGCTGAAGAGCGACGTGGAGCTGGGAGGAACGGACCAGAAGTTCAACCTGTTGATGGGCCGCCACCTGCAAAAAGAATTTGGACAGGAACAGCAGGTGATCCTGACGATGCCGATTCTCGAAGGCCTGGACGGGGTGCAAAAGATGTCCAAGAGTCTCGGCAACTACATCGGAATCAGCGAGCCGGCCAACGAAATCTACGGGAAGACCATGTCCGTACCGGATGAGCTGATGGTGAAGTACTACGAACTGGCGACCGATATTCCGATGGAGGAAGTGGAAGCGATTCGCAGCGCTCTGGCGGACGGCACCCTGCATCCGCGCGATGCCAAGATGCGGCTGGCCCGGACTTTTGTCCGCATGTTCCACGGCGAGCAGGCCGCAGAAGAAGCGGAAAATCACTTCAAGACGGTATTCCAGCAAGGCGCTCTGCCGACCGACATCCCGGAGGTCACAGTCGACCCCGCGCAATATGCGGACGGCAAGGTGGGTATCGTCAATCTGCTCTTCGACGTCAAGCTGGCCGCCAGCAAAGGCGAGGCGCGCCGCAGCGTCCAACAGGGGGCGGTAAAGGTGAACGAACAGAAAGTGACGGATATCGATGCGCTGATCGAGCTTGCGGAAGGCATGGTGGTTCAGGTCGGCAAGCGCAAGTTCGTCCGGATCACGCTGGCGTAAAAACCGCGGCCGTACCCTCTTGAACTTCTTTGACAGGTTTGTTAAAGTCTACGGTAGCAATAAAAAAACTGCATACGTGAAATACACTAGGGGTGCTCTTGCGGGCTGAGATGGAACGCTTTGTTCCGATCCCTTACTACCCGATCTAGATAATACTAGCGTGGGGAAGTGTAGTCATCTGTCAAAAAGGTTGGCATTTGCAAGCAACCTCGCCTGATCGGCTGCACCTACCCGGGTGCAGTTTTTTTATTGCCAAATAAAAAAATTTGGCGAGGAGACGTGAGGTATGGCTGCAGAATGTTGTGGAACAAGCAGGATTGTCGGATGCAGGTTTTCCCTGTATCCGATGTGCGATCATTTCGTAGAGGTAATCCTGGATACGCTGCAGGAGGTGGACACGTCAAAAGTGTGGATGATGACAGACGATGTCAGCACCTGCATCCGCGGCCGGGCTGAACACGTGTTTGACGTGGCCAAGGCGATGTTTGTCCTGGCTGCCGACAGAGGGATTCACGTGGTATGGAACGGAACGTTTTCGGTTGGCTGCCCTGGGGATTCGCAGCAAGACGCATATCTGGAGGTGGATGACGTCAGGCTGAACGAACCAAAGTTGGCGGATCGCTCAGTCCCGGCTGCCGCGCAGTTCGCCCTGTATCCGCTCGGTACGGCTGACTACATGTCGGTCATCTACGATCAGGTAGAGCACTGCAAAGAACTCGGCACCTATACCAAGGGGATTCACTACGCAACCCGTCTGGACGGCGATGCCCGGCACGTGTTCAAAAGCCTGGAGGAATCCTTTGCCCGGGCGCAAGAGAGCGGCGCTTCCCATGTGGTGATGACGGCGGCGGTGTCTGCAAACAGCCCTTCGCGCCAAAACCAGGAGGCGAAGTAGGATGAGCCGTTGGAAGCTGAAAGAGATCGTGATGATGTCCGTCCTGTCGGTGGTATTCGCCGTCATCTATCTTTTGTTTTTGCAGCTCGGCAATGTTTTGACCGGCTTCATGGGGCCGATGGGGTATGAGGTGATCTTCGGCATCTGGTTTATCGTGTCGGTGATCGCGGCCAACGTCATTCGCAAGCCGGGAGCGGCGTTGCTGGCGGAAGTGGTCGCCTCCATCGTGGAACTATTGATCGGCAACGCCGTTGGACCGCGTCTGATCCTGTCCGGCTTCATCCAGGGAGTTGGTGCCGAACTGGTATTTGCCGCTGTCCGTTACAAGCGATTTGGCACGCCGGTTCTGATGGCGGCCGGTATGGGGTCTGCCGTGACCAGTTTTATCTGGGGATACTTCATTTCCGGCTTTGCCGCCCTCGCCCCCGGCTATGTTGCAGCCATGTTTGCCGTTCGCTTGATTAGCGGTGCCTTGCTGGCCGGCCTGCTGGGCAAGTGGATCTGCGATGCCCTGCTCAAGACCGGGGCGCTGCGCGGCTTCGCTATCGCTTCGGCCGAGCGGAACCAAGGACGGGCAGGGCGGGGAGAGAGCCTGGCATGATCGGCGTTCGCGATTTGACCTTTCGCTTCGCCGAAGGGGAGGCTCCTGTACTGCACGGGGTCAATCTGGACATTCAGCCGGGAGACGTGCTGCTTTTGCTCGGACCGAGCGGTTCGGGCAAAAGCACGCTTGCCCTCTGCCTGAACGGGCTGTATCCCGAGGCGGTAGACGGCGTTCTGGCCGGGAGCATCACGCTGTCGGGGCGAAGCCTGAGCGAGTATCGCCTCGGAGAAGTTTGCCGGGAGATCGGCGTCGTGTTCCAGGATCCGGAGAGTCAATTCTGCATGATCAGCGTCGAGGAAGAAATTGTCTTTGGTCTGGAAAACCTCGGGATGCCGCCGGAGGCCATCGAGAAGGTCGCGGGGGAGACACTGGATTTGTTCGGCTTGACGCCTTACCGTCGCGCCCCGATCCATTCCCTGTCTGGCGGGATGAAGCAAAAACTGGCGCTCGCTTGTGTCATCGCGATGAAGCCGCGTATTCTCATTCTCGATGAGCCGACGGCCAGTCTGGACCCCCACTCGGCACGGGAGTTTGTCCGGCTGGTAAAGCGACTCCATCATGAGGAAAAACTGACTGTCATCATTATCGAACACCGGTTGGACGAATGGATGGATGCGGCGAACCGCTGTGCGCTGCTTGACCGAAGCGGTTCACTGGTGTTCGAAGGCGATCCGCGCTCTGCTTTCGCTTTTTTGCAAGAGCGCCCTGATGCAGAGGGAGTCTGCTTGCCGGAGGCGTACAAGCTGGGGCGGGAATGGATGGCGAGAGGGATTTACCGGGGATCTCTGCCGCCGATTACAGAGGGCGAGCTGGTCTCTGGGGTGGGGCATCCCGCCATGGCGGAAGCGTTATTGGATCAGCAAGAAGCAGACTGGAGAGCGGAACACAAGCGTTCCCGCGGCGGGATGAAGCCTGCAGGTCCGCCGCTTCTTGCGGCGGAGCGGCTCGCGTATGCCAGAGGCGGCGTCCAGGTGCTGGAATCGGTGGACCTTTGCCTGTATTCCGGGGAGTGGGTGATGCTGGCCGGGCGCAACGGGGCGGGCAAGACGACATTGGCTGGGCTGTTGGCCAACGTTTTGCCGCTGCAGAAAGGGCGCATCTGTTTTGCGGGGAAGGAGTTGGAGAGCTGGAATGAATCTGCGCTGCGGCGGCGGATCGGCTATGTGTTTCAAAATCCCGAACACCAGTTTGTGACTGACAGCGTCTACGAAGAGATTGCCTTTTCCCTGCGGCTGCTGCAGTGGACGCCGGAGCAGATTGACCACAGAGTAGCCGAACTGCTGGAGTGCTGCCGCTTGACGGGGGTGGCCAAGGCCCATCCATTCGCATTGAGCTTCGGTCAAAAGCGCAGACTGAGCATCGCTGCGATGCTTGCGAACCACCAGGATTTGTTGATCCTCGATGAGCCGACGGCCGGCCAGGATGCGCACTCGACCGAAATGTTGATGTCGCTGCTGCAAGAGGTGACGGGCCAAGGCGGCAGCGTCTGCATGATTACGCACGACATGAATCTGGCGGATCGCTACGCCGACCGGATTGTTCTTTTGGATGAGGGCCGGATCGCCTTCGACGGGCCGCCGAACGAGCTTTGGTCGCGGCAGGATGAGCCCTGGAAGGCGGCACAGCTGCTCCCGCCGTTTCGCTGGTCGCTGCGCAAGCAGTTCCAGGCTGCGGCTGATGCGGGTTCAAGGAGGGAATGCCATGCGGCTGCAGGAGATTAACCCGAGCGTCAAAGCGGGTGCAGTCGTCATCGCCATTATCCTGCTGGCGTTCGCCTTTGATCCGGTCACGCCGCTGTTGGTCTTGCTGGGAAGCAGTGCAGCCGCATGCCGCTTCGGAGGCGTTTCGGTCAAAAAGTGGCTGCTCTGCCTCAGCCCGTTTCTGCTCATCGCCATCGGCTACGTCTGGTCGGCGATGCTGTTCGGGCGCGTCCCGTCCGGTGCACATGCCCAGATCCTGTGGAGCTTTGGACCGCTGCAGGTGACTGCTGCCGGAGTGTCCCGGGGGATTTCCCTGGGGCTGAGAGTGATGTCGTTTGCGGCGCTGTCTCTGCTGTTCGTACTGACGACAAGCCCCAGTCACTTTATGTTCAGCCTGATGCAGCAATGCCGCTTCTCTCCGAAAATCGCATACGGAATTTTGGCAGGGTACCGTTTTTTGCCATTGCTGAAGGAGGAACTTGCCGTGATCCGTACGGCTCATCGGATCCGCAGAATGGGGGTAACAGGCGGCTGGGCCGATCAGGTGAAACAGCTTGGCCGTTATGCGATCCCCCTGCTGGCGAGCGCGATCCGCAAGGCAGAACGGACGGCGATGGCGATGGAGTCCAAGGGATTTACCGGCAGCAGGCAGCGGACGTTTTACCTGCGCCTGTCTGTAACGGCAAAAGACTGGCTGTTTCTCGCGGCGGTCGTCGCCTTCGTACTGGTCAGTTTTTATATCTCGGGAAGATTAGGCCAATTGTCTTGGTACAGCGGGGAGTTGTAAAAAGAAAGTCCTCAGAATCGCCTGCGGGCAATTCTGAGGACTTTCGTGTTGTTGTATACGGCCATTAACGGCTGTAAAACTCGACGATCAGCGTTTCATTGATTTCTGCCGGCATCTCTTCACGAGAAGGCATGCGGGTGAAAGTACCCTCCATTGCATTGTCGTTGAAGGTGATGTAATTCGGCAGGAAATTGCGGTTTTCCACAGATTCTTTTACAATAGCCAGGTTGCGGGATTTCTCGCGCAGGCTGATGACATCACCCGGTTGTACGCGGTAGGAAGGGATGTCTACCTTCTTGCCGTTCACCAGGAAGTGACCGTGGTTCACCAATTGGCGAGCTGCCGGACGGGTAGGGGCGAAGCCCATGCGGTATACGACGTTGTCCAGGCGGGACTCGAGCAATTTCATGAAGTTTTCGCCGACGACGCCAGGCATTTTGGAAGCCTGCTCGAAGGTGCGGCGGAATTGTTTTTCGTTGATGCCAAACATATGGCGCAGTTTTTGCTTTTCTTGCAGCTGGATCCCGTATTCGCTCAACTTGCGGCGGCTGTGGCCGTGTTGTCCGGGCGGGAAGTTGCGCTTAATGTCTTTTCCGGTTCCGTCGAGGGAGATTCCCAGGCGACGAGCCAACTTGTGGCGAGGTCCTGTGTAACGAGCCATGAATTCATTCTCCTTTAATGTGGATTCGTAGGTGTTTACTTCCAGAAGGTTAGTTCCATCTTTAACTACACGAACGTCGGACGGTAGCGTTTCCGCATCGTGCTCCATTTAGGGAAGTCAGCCGCTGCCTAAAGGGATGAAACTAAGAGGGTTCCTCCCGTTTTTACCTACAATCAATGCTACCCTGACACATACAATCAATAGTATACGCTTGCCCCCCGGAAAGTCAAGGAGAAATTAGTGGACACCCTTAGTAAGCGATGAAGGGAAGTCTCTGACTTGACAGTTCGTTTCTCTTCTCCAGGAAGCGGGAGAAGGCAACGGCGGCATCGGCGCGGGAGACGACACCTTGGACATTAAACTTCTGATCCTGCGGCGTCATGATCCCCAGTGTGGTGACGATCGCGATCGGTCCGCGGTATTTGGAATCCTGCACGTCCTGCAGGTCGGTTTTGAACATCGAGTCATAGGTTGCCAGCTTGGAGTATCCCAGTGCCCGCACCAGCATCTCTGCCAGTTCCCCGCGAGTAATCTGTTCATCCGGCTTCAGTTCTTTTTGCGACTTGTCGACCAGACCGCTGTCTACCGCCGCCTCGACGGATGCGAAATAGGGAGAGCCGCTGGCCACGTCGCTAAATGTCGCTTTGCGGTTGGCGTACTGGGCTCTGTAGAAGGAACCCTGATTCATACTGATGATCAGCATCTCGATCATTTCGCCGCGGCTGATCGGCCTGCTTGGCATCAGTTTGCCGTCGATCAGGGAAATGGCGTCGTATTCGTACATCAGCATCAGCTCTTGTTCGGCAGGGTGGCCTTTGATGTCAGTCGGCATCTCTTTGTGCAGGACAATCGGCTTGCCGGTTTGTTCGCTGACCCATTCGCCGGATTGCGCATCGTAGAGGTACGATTCCTCCGATGGAGTCACATTCACCCGGTAGACCAGTTTGGCCCGGCGCGGGGTGTTGGGGTCGACCGCTTCGCCTTTTTTCATCCGGTTGATCGTATCAACATCCGAGTAGAACATGTAAACCGGTTCCACCTGGCCTTCTTTCAACCACGCTTCTGCCGCTTCATCCGGCTGCTTGTGAGCCGGCAGGTTGCTCGGGTAGGTTTCGTTCCCCCAGTTGATGTCGTAGGAATTGATTTCGCCGGTCCGGACGTCAAAGTGGACATACGCGCCCCCCGTCGCTGCTTGAATGCCGTTGACATGGCGTTGGAATTGGACATAGGCCCATTCGGAGCGCGGGTCGAACCCTTTTTCATCCTCGTTCTTGGTATAAAACAGCTGCGAGGCAACGGATGGAGACCACTTGCGGATGGTTTCCATCGCCTTTTCCTTGGCCTGCTCGACGGTCAATTTGCTTGACTCTTTGGTTTCAAGGGGCCGTATACTGTCGGTCGAATAGGACATGATGTCACCGGTGGTTGCCGAGATTGACACGTACAGGGCTTTCTTTTCCTCCGAGTCCTTTCCTTTGGCAAACTGCAGACTCCAAAAGGGGGTGCCGCGGTAATCGTTCTCCGAGTAATTGGCCCCCTCCAGTTGGTAACCGGACAATCCGAGTACAGACTCAGCCATCTTGACCGCTTCCGCCTGGTTGAGCTCGCCCCCTCTGTTCCGCTGACTGAGCGGGTTCTTGCTGACCGCCTCCGGGGGAGCAGCTTGTTTCAGCGGCTGCATCATTTGGTTCAGCGCTTCTCCGGTTTCCGCATCCACGTAAAAGGTAAAGGGGTTGCGGTAAGCGAGACGGGCCGTCTGTTTGCCTGACTGACGCTCCCACGGGATGAAGAAAATCGGTTTGGCGGCGGTGTTTTTTGTAAACTGTTCCAGCGCAGCTTCTGTGCTGATCGTGTCGGCAGGTTTGGCAAACTGCGCCCGATCATCCCAGTTCAGCCCGTAATTGGTCACCTTGCCGGCACCGTTGACCGTAATGTCGATGCCGTTGTCCAGGACAGCGATCCCGTCGACCATCCGAACGTAATGGAACGAGTGATAGACGTTGGGGCCAAGCGGAGTTTTTGGTGCAGGACCCGCAGTATCCAGTTTGACCTGGCCTGCACGCTCGGACGCGACCTGCTGCAGGTACCGCTCCGCCACTTGCTGGGCCTCCTGCCGGGAGATGCGTTTGCCGGTGGAGGATTGATTGTCGCTGTCATCGTACGAATAATAGCTCGTCAATTCACCTGTGTCGGCATTGACGCCGACACTGATCGAACCGCTGCCCCGCTCCCCTTTGTCGTTTACCTTCGTCCATTGAAAGGACCACTCGGGGAAGGGGCGCCAGGGATCGGCGGAACGCAGGTAGGTGTCTGTCAGTTTGTAATCATCCGGCGGTTGGGCAAAGCGGGTGGCTGCTGCCAGTGCCTGCGTCTTGTTCAGCTTGACGCTGTTCACGGAAACGGCAGCCCCTGATGAAGCCGAGGTTGAGGCAGACTGGGCAAAGGCTGTCGTGGCGGGAAGCGCCAAGGAAGCTGACAGCAAGATGAAGCAGGATTGTTTCCAGAGTTTTCTCATGAATGTCCCTCCCTAACAGCAGAGTTTTTTCTACTCCTATGGACGTGTAAGAAGTTCGTTTGTTTCAAAGGAGCGAATTTTCTTTTTTCCTTCAAACCTCTTTTTTCGACAAAAAGAGGTTATAGCAGTGCCCGAGCCAATCCCTTATAATAGTAATGATATGTTTTACATCGGGGGATCTGCACGTGAGTACAACCATCTACTTTATCAGACACGGAGAGACTGAGTGGAACAAAGCGCGACGGATTCAGGGACATAGCGACATCGCCCTGACACCCGCGGGCATCGAACAGGCTGAACGACTGGCTGAGCACCTTGCCGGACAGGCGTTTTCCGCTGTTTACTGCAGTGATCTGCAGCGTGCATACGAAACGGCCAAACGGGTGGCTGAAAAAGTCAGTTGCCCTTTGTTTACGCTGCCTGTCCTGCGCGAACGCTGTTACGGGAAACTGGAAGGCCTTTCTTATGAAGAAATCAGGAAGAAACTCAAAAATCCGCAGCAAGACGAAGCGCGCTTTGGCATCGAGCCATTCGAAGCTATGCAAAGGCGCGCCTATGAATGTCTGACCTCATTGGCAGAAGCTCATCCGGGCGAAACGCTGGCGGTAGTCAGTCACGGCGGTCTGATCAATTCGTTCCTTCATTACGTCTCGGGCGGTGCATGCGGGACGGGCGTGACGCGGCTTGAGAATACTTCGATTAACGTACTGCGCTACGATCAAAAGGAATGGGAAGTGTTAAAGGTAAATGACATTCAGCATTTGCGAAAATCCGGCTGAACGGTTCTTGGGCGGGAAGAGCGGAAAAGGAGAGGGGGGATTATGTGGTCATCAACAAAAAAATAGTTGGAAAAATAGAAATAGCCTTTACATACATGAGCCGCTTTTTCCTGCGTACTTGGCAGGAACGCCACTCCGGCTTCCTCTTCCTGACCGACAGGGATGGTCGTGTGTTGAAAGCTGCGCCGCTTAAAAGCAGACAATCCTGGACGCCGTCTTTGCCGCCGATAGCCGTCGGAGTAAATCTTGCCGAAGGCGGCGACACAGCCGTGGCCCAGGCGATCCGCAGCAAGCAGGTTGCCGTAAAGGCTGCGGACAGCAATCTGTACTGGGGCGTGGTACCGCTGCTTGGCGACGACGGTAGTGTGTGTGCGACGATCGGCATGGTGGTTCCCCCTGGAGGGAATCAGTTCGACATCGCCGGTTGTCTGCTCGGAGTCGAATCGCTCCTGAGCCTTGGCTATGAAGCTTACCTGGATCAGGCAGCAGCCGAGATCGTGATGTACGCCAGCCAGTGCGACCGGGAACGGGATATGGTCAAGTATGTGATCGAACACGTGCAGGAAAAAATTGGGAAAGGGTACTGCTCAGCAGCCAAATTGGATGAAAATGGATATGTCATGCCGGGCGAATTGGTCTGCACGGACCAGCGGGCCCATGATCTGCTGAGCGAGTACCTCTTCCAAAACAGCATCAAGTGTACTGAGCAGGTAAACGAGAAAAATGGTCACTTGGTTTTAATACCCGTTTTCTGCGAGGATAAACCACTTTACGCATTTTTTCTGCACGAATCTTCTGAGCAATGGTTCAGTGGATTTGACGAGCAGGATGCCGCTTTCCTGGCGAACGTGGGCGAAAAACTGAAAAATGTGCTGCTGCGGGCAGTCACTACCGGCGACATCCTGAAGAAGGCCCAAAAGAAAGACATGCTGTACAGTTTGACGAGAAAGATGCTCGCATCCATCGATGTCAACGATGTCCTTACCGAGATCATGGAGAGTGTCGGCCAGCTCTACCCCGGCTTCGAACTGGATATCTATTTGACGGTCGATACCAATACGACATTGCCGGTAAAACAGCTGTCCTTTCAAGACGAAGCCTGCGATTTCAGCAGCAAGGCGTACATGCAGGGAAGCTTGATCGTCGGCAGCAAACACATCTCAGGCAGGCAGGTGACGATCGTGGCAGCGCCGCTGATGGGAAAACAGGGCATTTACGGCGTGCTGCAGTTGACTTCCGGAAAACTAGTTGAGATCGATGACAACGGGATGGAGCAGATCGGCATTTTGGCTGAAACGGCCGGAACGGCCTTTGAAAATGCGCAGTTATATCAGCAATCCCGCAATCTCATCCGCGAGCTTCGCTTGATCAACGAAATGGCCAAACAGCTCAATCGCAGTCTGGATGTCCAGGAAATCCTGCGGTTCGTCACCTCGCTGATGCTGGACAACTTTGCGGCCGAGTACTGTGCCATACTGGAAAAATCGGATGATTGCTTCACTGTGCTGTCCAGCTCTTTGCCGGAACAGATCGGCAGGACGATTTCTGTGGAGGAATCGCTGCTCTCCGAGATTGTCCGGGACAAAGAGCCGATTATTTTGGCCAGTCCCCGCCCGGAGTCGGGGGAGTTTTCGCTCATGCCATACGCTTCTTTAATGGCTGTTCCACTGCTGCATGAAGCAGAGGTGGTCGGTCTTTTGCTCGTCCTGGATTCGCGCCGGAATTTTTTTGGCTTTGACGATTTTAAACTGCTGCAGATCTTCGGCCAACACACCAGTCTGGCGATGACCAATGCCCTGCTGCACAGCGAAGTGGAGCGGATGGCCATAACGGACAACCTGACCGGATTGTTCGTTCGCCGCTATCTGGACGAGCAGATAGCGGCATCTTTGGAGCAGGACAGTTTCGGTTCGCTTATCCTCGTCGATATCGACCTGTTTAAAGAGGTAAACGACACGTACGGGCACCAGATGGGTGACGAAGTGCTGGTTCAGGTAGCAGGCCTGATCAAGCAGAATATCAGGGAGGGCGACATTGCGGCGCGCTGGGGGGGAGAGGAGATGGCGATCTACCTGCCCAACGTGGATTTGTTGACTGCGCTCAATATAGCCAACCGCATCCGCAGCCGCGTTGAGACCGAGACAAAGCCGCAGGTGACGATCTCCAGCGGCGTTGTGCAGTGGGATCGGACCGTCCAGAAAGAGATGACGGTGAGCAGGCTGTTTCATTTGGCCGACCTCGCCCTCTATGAGGCGAAAAACAAAGGCAGAAACCAGATCTGTCTGGCATGACGAACAGCATGGGCGGATCATGACTTGGAATAACCCTCCTGTCCAAAGGAAACCCTAACAGCAGGACAAGGAGGGAGCCGCGATGAAACAGATGCGTAACGGCATTTGTCTGATTCTCGCCCTGGCCGTTATCGCGGGGTGTTCACAGGTGAAAACCGCGCAAAGTCCAGAGGCGGAATTCAAGCAGGTGCGGAACCAGTTTCTCTCGGAGAACAGCTATTCATTTTACGGGACGACAAGGGCGCTGACGGGAAATACAGTGGATGCCAGCCCGGTCAACTTTTTCGGGCACAAGCAGGGATCGGATATGGTGCTCAATGTCAACATAGCGGATCCTGATCAGAAGCACTCGAAAAACATGTCGCTTTTATCCCAAGGCCGAAACCTGTACGTCAAACAGAGCAATCAGCAGGAGTGGGAACCGGTTGGCGATGATCATGTCGGTCTGATCCAGGAGTTTGCCAACTGGAATCCGATAACGACCTTTCTGCAAATGGACGATATGAGGGCGATGGTGCTGCCTGTTCGCGATCGCGTGCAAACGGACAACATACAAGCCATGCGGGTAGTGCTTAACTCAGACAAGCTGAAGGAACTGCTCGCCAGGCAGTTGAAAGATCAAGCAAGCAGTCGAGTGCAATCCGTTCATCTTCCTAAACAAAAGTTGGCCTGGCAGCTGTCCGCACGGGATTGGCGAACGAATTCCAGCGGGGCCCACATCCAGGCAGGGCAATCTCACCGCGACATCGACGAACTGCTGAATAACATGGTGCTGGATGCGGAGTACACGCTTTATTACGACAAGACAAGCAAGCTGCCAACCCGCACATTGATGAGGATTCATTCCCGGTACGATCTGAACGGTCAACGAATCTATGAGCACTCGGAAGTAGACACCTATCTGCAAAATTACGGCAAGACCTACCGCTTGCCCAATCCGGCCCAAAAACAAAAGTGACACCAGGACAGTCAAGCGTCTTTCTCCCAACAGGAAGGCGCTTTTGTTGTTGCGGGGAGCGAAGCTGCAGAAATAGCTGTCGAATATGCGAGAACGGATGCTTTTTTTGGAGGGAAATCTGTACTATAATATATAAGATCTGTAAATGAATCTGGGAGCCGGCGCGTGGAAGATACGGTTCTCTTCCAGACTGCCGGCAGTCTTTTCCAGGTCAAAAACGCCCGTGCCAAAACGGCAGCGGGTATCTCATGACATTCAGAGGAACGTGACGATTTAGGCGAACGTCCGTCATACATAAGTGCAGTACCCACTCATCCTTCCTGACGACAGGGAAGGCAAGTTGTCAAAGGGGTTGTCTACCGTGAAACAAAAGATACTACTGCTCGTCACAGCGGGAGTTCTCTGTTTTTCCCACGCTGCGAAAGCAGCGCCTTTTCCAGAAAAGACTGACGCTGTCGTCCAGGACGCCACGGGTAGTTTTCAACAGCAGGATCGTCAGAATTTTTCCGATTACGTTTCACAGCTTGCTGGGGAGTACAAGGTGGTCGTGGTCAAAAGCACCAAGCCGGAAGCCGATTCCCCTGACGCCTACGCCGGGCAGCTGTACGACAACTACAACTTAAGCGAAGACACGTTAATGATCGTTCTCGATATGGAAACACAAGAGTTGGGGGTATATCCCGGGCCCGCCTATGAGGCGAGGGGCGCAACGATGGATATGCTTCACGACATGGTCAAAGCTTACTATGAGCCGTATCGCAACCAAAAAAGGTATTTGCCCGGCATCGAACTGTTCGTCACGGAGGTAAACCGCGAGCTTGAGCAGATTGCTGCCGGCAAGGGAACGACGGGCACGCCGGGCAGCGCTGATTCTGCCACCCCGCCAGATGATGAAAAGAAAGTGGAGGACAAGCAGTCTCTCTGGAGCATCGTGCCCTGGTGGGTCTATCTGATCTTTCTGTTGATCGTCGCGGGAATTGCGGCGATGATGTTCGCCTTTGCCCGCCGCCGCCTCTATTTCCAGGTGGACGATGTGGAGGACTGGAAGGACGAACTGGTGGAAAAAATCAACGCGATCGATTTGGAAAAATCGCTCCGCCACGCCGCTGGATCGACCGAGGAATGGTACACGCAGCTGATCAACCGCAAGGAAAACCTGCTGCGTGTCCGCATACCGGATGTGGAAATGATCATTTTGGATGCGGAGGAAGCATGTTATCGGATGCGCTTCGGCCAGGCTTTGGACCTGCTGGAGGAAGGGCGAGAACTGCTCGAGTCGATAGAAGCAGAGCTGGCCGAATTAAAGGCAGAGACGGCAAAGGTCGCCACGGCAAAAAAAGAGAACAAGTCGGCCATTCCGGAAATCGGCAAGCTGCTGGAGAGCGTGGAACGAAAGCTGACCAATGTCCGCCTGGATTACGGGCTGTCATTTCACGAGATGAAGGCGGCCTTGGACGAAGCGGAAAAAAGGCGCTCCGAGGTGAAGCGGGCGCTGGCCAGCGGCGATGAACTGAAAGCGTATGAGATCAGCGTGAGCACTCAGCAGCAGTTGACGGCCTTATCGGAGTCGCTGGAAAAATTGCCGGGGCTGTATACGCGTGTGAACAAGGAACTGCCCGAGGATCTGAAGCAGTTGGAAAACGACATCTTGGAGCATGCTGGCAGCGGATACGATCTTGGCCGAAGTTACCTCGACGACTCCCTGCTGCAGGTGAAGCAGCTGCTCATCGCGGCGAGAACCGCTTTTGAAGAAGGAAATGTACAGCTCGTCGAGACGCATATCAAGGCGTTTGAAATCAAGCGCGAAGCCGTCTACCGCAGCTTGGAGGAGAGTGCGCTGCAGCAGCGGGAGGCCGCGGCGGCAGTGCAAGCGGCACCCGATGCGCCGGTTGGAAAAGTGCTGCCAAGGGATCTCGGGAAAGTCCCGCAGGAAGCAAGAGGCGAACCGGCGGTGGAGGAGCCGGGATCTGCAGCCGAAGCTCCTGCGGTAGAAGAACCCGCAGCCGAAACACCAGCAGCCGATCTGCCGCTCGCAGCCGAAGAGCCGGCCATTGAAGAGCAGGTGGAAGCAGAAATGGCGGAGGAACCGGCGGAAGCACCTGCAGCAAAACCAAGAGAGGAAGCTCCAGGGATCTTCGTGCCCGGGCCGGGAGTGGAACGTGAGGTAAATCCAGCCGATACCACAGCGCAAAGGCACGGGAAACAGTCTGTTGCCAGACCCTCCCGGGAACCGGCCGGCGAGCCCGCAGAAGAGGTTGAGTATGAACTGGTAATTCCGAAGAACAGTGAGCCCGCGCCTGAACCTGAGCCGCCGGCGGAGAAGCAGGCACTGTCCGTGTACCACTTGATTCTCGAAACAGAGGATGACGTCCTCGACGAGATGGAGCGCATCTCCGGCTCATTGGTTCGGATCCGCCAGCAGATCAAGCGAAGCTACCTGCCGGGAGTTCCGGCCAGCGTGTTGATGCACTTTGACAGCGTGGTGCAAGCGCTGGGCCGCGTCAAGATTGCCATGGAGCGGTACAACTACAGCATGGATGAAATCGCCATCCTGCTGCGCGAAGCCAATGAAGAACTCAGGCTGACGGAAAAATCGGCAAAAGAAACGATCTCCTACTGCCAAAAGGCAGAGGGAGCGATTCAGTATACGAACCGCTACCGCCGGCACAACAGGCAGGTGGACGAGCTGCTCGGCAAGGCGGAGCTGGCCTTCCGCGATTTGCGCTTCCAGGAAGCGATGCAGCTGGCTGAGGAGGCGCGGCTGGTCGTCGAAGGAGAGCCGGAGGAAGAGCCGGTTGCCGCAAGCCGCTGGCTGCTGCGGAAAAAGCAGAAGGGAGCGGGGAATTAGTGCCCTTGTTTTACCCGGTATTCCTCATCCTGATCGGACTGCTTGTGATGTGGCAGCCGAAGACGAAAAGGTGGCAGCGGCGCATCTCCGCGCACGTGGGCGGGGATCAAAGACGGGTAAAATCGCGCGCCAATACATTCTTTTTACTCGGCTTTTGCTTTGTTCTCTCAGGATTTGCCCTCTTGTATCGGGCGACAACCCAGTAGAGTTGAAAAAAGTCTCTCACCGCCAGCCGGTCAGAGACTTTTTTCTGTCTTTCCTTCGAGCGCCATACGAGCGCTGTGGTATCCGGCTACATAACCGGAAGAGAAGGCGATCGTGATGTTGTAGCCCCCGGTGTGAGCGTGGACGTCCATCACTTCACCGGCGAAAAAGAGTCCGGGCATCAGCTTGGACTGCATCGTCCGGGGATCAATCTCTTTCACTGAGACGCCTCCGCCCGTGATGAAAGCTTCGGAAAGCGACAGCGTGCCGGTTATCGTCAGGGGAAAGCGTTTGATGGCTGCGGAAAACTTCTGCCAATGTCGCTTGGACAGATGGTCATAAGTCATTTCCTCGGGAATATCTGCCAGCTTCAGCAGGAGCGGAATCATGCGTTCCGGCAGAAAGCCTTTCATGACGTTTTTTACCGCCTTTTTCGGCTGATCCGCCATGCGGCTCCAGCTCTCGGCAAAGATCTCATCCTGCGTTTTATCCGGCATGATGTCGACCGTGAGGGACAGCGGGACCTGTCCGACCGAACGTTGTGTGACCGAGACGTAATGGCCCATCCGCAAAGCGGCCGGACCGGACAGGCCAAAGTGGGTAAAAATCACGTCTCCTGTCTGTGTGCTCACTTTTTTCCCCTTGGGATGGTAGAGGGTCAGCACCACCTCGCGCAGCGACAGCCCTTGCAGTACCCTGTCCCGGATGAAAGGGTCGCTGGCCACCAGCGGCACCTCGGTCGGGTACAGGTCGGTTATCGTATGTCCGGCTTCTTCCGCCCAGCTGTATCCGTCCCCGGTGGATCCTGTCTGCGGGACCGAGCAGCCGCCGACGGCGATGATGACACAAGGAGCAAGCAGAGTTTCCCCTGATTTTAGCTGGATGCCGCGGACGCTGCCCTGCTCGTACAGCACACGCTGGACCGGGCTGGCAAGGCGAAACGTCACCCCCTGCTGCCGTACCTTGTCGATCAAGGCGCCCGCGACAGTGGACGCTTTGTCCGTGACGGGAAACATCCGGCCGTGATCCTCTTCCTTTAAAGCCACCCCCAGCCCTTCAAAATAGCTGATGATGTCTTGATTGCCGAACTGGGCAAATGCGCTGTGCATAAACCGCCCGTTGCCTGGCATCATCTTGATCAGTTCGTCCAACTCTTTGGCGTTGGTGACATTGCAGCGCCCGCCTCCGGAGATGATCAGCTTCCGCCCCAGCTTCGCTCCCTTTTCCACCAGGCAGACAGCAGCTCCCTCAGCAGAGGCCGAGGCTGCCGCCATTAACCCGGCCGGCCCGCCGCCGACGACGATCACATCGTAGTTGCTCGTGTCCATTTTACAACCATCCTTTATACCTAAATGCAATTGGTACTATCATAGCGCAAAAGCAAAACGCTTTCCAAGGAGGACGAGTGAAAAAATTGTAACGGCGACCCGGTGCCTTTCGTCCAAATAGGCAAGAGAGGGTGATGGAGATGAGACATTTTGGGGCAGCCTCTGCACTGATCGGGGCGCTCTCTTTTGTGCTATTGACGGGATGTTCGGCAGCGACCGGAATGGGGGTCGATACTCCGCAGCAGGTGCCGGAGCATCGAGAGCAGCAGCAAGCGGCGAGCGTGCCGCCTGATCCCGCGGAAACGCCGGCAAAGCCGCCTGAGCCGCAGGCGCCGTCAGAGCAGCAGGAGCAGCCTGATCAAGCGGCGGAAAATACGGAAGCGGAAGATTTGGTCGTCTACAAAGGACCCGTGGAACATATTTTTTTTCATCCCTTGATCGCCTACCCGGAACTGGCGTTTGACGGTGATGCGATGGCCAAGGGATATGACGATTGGTTTGTCACCGTAAAGGAATTTGAACGGATCATCCAGGCTCTCTATGAACACGATTACGTGCTGATTGACATTCACGCGCTGTACGAGGAAAAAATGGAGAACGGCAAAAAGGTGATCGTGCCCAAAGAGCTGCTTTTGCCAAGGAATAAGAAGCCGCTGATTC
Source organism: Brevibacillus massiliensis (assembly GCF_000311785.1). Classification (GTDB taxonomy): domain Bacteria; phylum Bacillota; class Bacilli; order Brevibacillales; family Brevibacillaceae; genus Brevibacillus_C; species Brevibacillus_C massiliensis. Next base: position 17,530 of record NZ_HE978542.1, on the reverse strand, counting down.
TCTCCATCGACGATCTCAACTACTACGATTACATGCTGGAGAACGGCAACGTGTACAGATTGATTCTGGATGATAATGGAAATGTTGCGACGTATTCGAAGAATCCGAAAGGAGAAGAGGTCATCTCCCATGATAACGAGATTATCCCGCTCTTGGATGCGTTTGTGGGGCAGCATCCGGACTTCTCTTTTCACGGAGCAAAAGGCGTGATTGCCTTGACCGGATACCAAGGGGTGCTGGGCTACCGGACCAACGAGCTTGATTCGCCCGGATACGAGTCCGTCAAGAAGCAGGCGCTGCAGGTCATCGCCCGCCTGAAGGAGACCGGGTGGACGTTTGCCTCACACGGCTACGGCCATCTGGATGCCGTTCGGGTAAGTTACGATCGCTTGGCCAATGATACCCAGCAGTGGAAAAAGGAAGTGGAGCCGCTGGTCGGACCTACCTCGGTCTACATCTATCCATACGGCAGCCGGGTCGAGACGGGCAGCGCCAAGTACAACTATCTGGTCAAAGCGGGTTTTCCCGTGCTCTGCTCGGTTGGACCGGCTCCCTATCTCAAACACACGCCCGATTCCGTCATGATGGACCGCCGGCACATCGACGGCATTTCGCTGAAAACCCAGCAGGATCGGCTAAAGCCGTTGTTTAACGCCGAAGAAGTGATTGACAGCGTTCGCCCCCGCTAGCGGTCAGACCTCGGTGCCATTCGCCGGGGAAGCCGCCCGGTTTGCGTGCCGTAAAGCCGGTTGCATTTGCCCTTCGGTTAGCAGATAATAAATGGTAGGTTTCCCAAGCTGGATCGTATCGAAGGAGGTTGTTCGCTTGACCGCTGATTTTCAACTGGAATTGTGGAAGCGGCTCACTGAGGCGCCGGGCGTTCCCGGTTTTGAAGGGCCCGTTCGCGTCATCATGCGGGAGTACATGGAAAAATACACGGATGAGATTACATATGACAATCTGGGCAGCATCTTTGGCGTCAAACGGGGTGACGAGCAGGGGCCGCGGATCATGGTGGCGGGCCACATGGACGAAGTCGGTTTCATGGTTACCCGCATCTCCGAAAAAGGCTTCCTGTCTTTTCAACCGCTTGGCGGCTGGTGGAGCCAGGTGCTGCTGGCCCAGCGCGTGCAGGTGATCACAGACAAGGGGCCGATCGATGGAGTGATCAGCTCCATTCCGCCGCACGTCCTGAGTGACGAGGTGCGGAACCGGCCGATGGAGATCAAAAACATGTACATCGACATCGGGGTGGATAACAAGGAAGAGGCGGAAAAAGCGGGCGTTCGCCCCGGCCAGCCGGTCGTTCCCGTCTGTCCGTTTACTGTCATGGCAGATGAGCGGAAGATCATGGCCAAAGCTTGGGACAACCGCTATGGCTGCTCCCTGGCGATCGAACTGCTGAAAGAACTGAGCGAGCATCCCGGCCACCCGAACGTCATCTACGCGGGTGCGACCGTACAGGAAGAGGTGGGATTGCGCGGCGCCAAAACGGCGGCAAACCTGATCGACCCCGAGCTGTTCCTGGCGCTTGATGCCAGTCCGGCAGGCGACATACCGGGAGTAAAGGACGGCATGGGCAAGCTTGGAGAAGGGCTGCTGATGCGAATTTTTGACCGGACCATGGTGACGCTGCCCGGCCTGCGGGATTTTCTGATCGACATCTGTGAAAGCGAAGGGATCAAGTACCAGTTCTTCATCAGCCAGGGCGGTACGGATGCCGGCGCGGTTCACCTGCATGGAAAAGGAGTACCCTCTGCCGTTATCGGCATTCCTGCCCGCTACATCCACAGCCATGCGGCGATCATGAACCGAGACGACTACGAAGCTGCCAAACGGCTGCTGATCGCCGTTGCGAAGAAGATGGACCGGGCTGCGCTGGATGCGATTCGCGCTCGCTAGAGGGACCGGGATCAGATGAACGGGATCTTGTTTTACCGCTGGGAGCAGGACGGCGATGCCCGGCTGGAATACGACTTTTACGAAAATCAGTTCGCCCCGACCAATCTCGTCGTCCACAAAGTGTTCAGGGCGATGCTCGACTCGGTGCGTCGGCGTTTGGACCGCCTGGAGGTGGAGTACAACGACAGCCTGCTCGCCGAAAAGCTGGGACGGCGGGCCGGTGAGGTGCTCCGGTTTTTGGGGGCGAGCCGGGATAACCTGGTGGATCACAGGAGCGGCGATGTCGTCGTCAGCCGCAGTTTTCACGCAGAGCTGACCGAGGAGCGCTTTCAATACTTTTACAAGCTGCTGGACGTGGCGCAGTTTCCTCGCTTTCGGTTGTCAGAGGGGGAGCGGGAGCGCATCCTGTTCCATTTTGGCCAGTACCTGCTGCTGCGGATTCCGCTTGCGGAGGAACGGCAGTTTTACGATCAGCTCGAAAGCTGGCAGGTGCCGTATAAGATACGGAACATCCAAAAGTAGGACGGCATAAGAGAAGGTGTTTACGACTTGAGTTCGCAAACACCTTCTGCGTTTTCAGGTTGACGGGCGGTTTGGCCCCTCCAGTTTTTTGCTGCCATGTCCCGGCTCGTCGTTTTGCACGGATTTTGGCTGATGGTTGGTCTCCTTGCGGACGTCGACGTTATTGGAAACACGTTCTTTGGAATACTCCATGGCAGCCCCTCCGCGCTATTCCCAGTACAGGAAGCGATAATCGTCATCTTGTCTTTGCAGTTCCTCATGCCACCTGGCCGCCTGCTTGTCTTCCATGCGATAAAGCAGGGAAACGAGCGGCACAGCGCGGGATTCAAAGTCGTATTCTTCATAAGGTCGATGGTTCATCGGAGTTTCTCCCTTCGGCGAAAGATGAGTTGTTCGGGCCGCCCCTGCCGGTAGCGCGGTTTGGCGTAAAGGGCAAACAGGCCGACCAGAGAGGCGAAGCACACCGTAACCAATCCGTAAACGATCCAGGGGGTGCTGCTGCCCACGCCGCCTAACTTTTGGATGAGGTAGCCGCCAATCGAGGTGCCCAGGGCGCTGCCGATCCCGGAAATGAAATTCCCGATCGCAAAGTATACGCTGAGCCATTGTGTCTCCGAGAAGTATCCGATCAAACTGTCCAGCACCGGCAAAAACATCATTTCTCCAAAAATAAAGATGACGGCCGACGCGCTCAGCATCGGAAAGCTGTGGGCAAAGCCCAGCAAAAACAGCCCCGTCCCGATCAGCAGCGTGCCGACGACCAAGGAGATATACGGGTTTATCCTGTTGAGTACAAGCCGCAAAATCAGCCCTTGAAACAGGACGACAACCGTGGAGTTTATGGTGTAGATCAGGCCGATCGTGGCAGCTGTGCCGAGGACGTGTTCCCCGCGCAGCGGCAGGACGAAGGCAAACTGGGCATACAGCGCCCAGATCAACAGGGATACAGCGGAAAAGAGCAAAAAACTGCGATGCCGCAAAATTCGCGTATACTCAGGCAGGGGCAGCGGCCGGCAGTCGTCCCGGGTACAGCGGTCGCCCGGCAAAGAAAATCTGGCGAGCAGCGCCACCAGCCAGAACAGCCCGGCGGCGTAGAGGAACAAGCGGCGATTCGGCGTCAGCGCAAACAAAGTCACCACCAGGCCGGCGATAATGATCCCCAGATTGGCGGAGATAGCCCGTCCCGAAAAAGCTGTGGTGCGGTATTTCTCCGCAACGACATTGGCCATCATCGCCTTGAGTGCCGGTGCGTAAAATCCCAGGCCAATCCCGTTGATCAGCGAGAACGCCAGAAACGCCAGATAGGGCTGGCTAAAACTGTAGCCCAGCATGGCTGCACCTTGCAAAGCGGCACCTGTCGTCATCACTGCGCGTCTTCCGAAGCGGTCAGCCAGTACCCCGCCAACCAGACTCCCCGCCTGGAAGGCGAAGCTTCCGATTCCCAGCACGGTCCCCACTTCCGTCAGAGACAAGGAGTGGACCTTTTTCAAAAAGACGGGAAAGATGGGAGTGATCAGGTACGTAGCGACGTGAACGATGAAAACTCCGAACAGCAGGAAAACATAGGGGCGATTTTTCAGCAAGGTCTTTGTTAAGGCTTGCAGGGCTACACCTCCCCTCCCGTTCAATTCCTGTTTAGTATGGGAGAAAGGCAGCGGTAAATATTCGTCATCTTGCTATTCACAAAAAGAAGCGATTGGCAATCACGCCAATCGCTTCTTACTCCTGTTACAATTTGCTTCCCAATACAAGCCCGAGCAAAAACAGTCCCGAGATCAGACAAAGCGGCAGGGAAAGCTCCTTCGTCCGTCCCAGCGCCAATTTGATCAGCGGGTAGGCGATAAAACCGAAAGCAATGCCGTCTACGATGCTGTAGGTGAAGGGGATCAAAGCGATGATCAAAAAGGCCGGAAACCCTTCCGAGAAGTCTGCGAACGGGATGTTTTTCACGTTTTGCAGCATCAGGCCGCCCACGACGATCAGTACCGGGGCAATGGCGCTGTCCGGGATGAGCTTCATCACCGGAATAAACAAGACGGATCCGAGGATCAGGATGCCGGTTGTCACTGCTGTCAAGCCTGTCTTACCGCCAGCGGCCACCCCGGCTGCGCTCTCTGCCGCAGAGATGGTCGGGCTGGTGCCCAAAAGTCCGGCTGTCATCACAGATATCGCGTTTGCCTGGTAGGAGCGCTGAAATTTTCTGCGGAAGCAGTCCGTACAGTAGCCCCATGTTTTCAAACAACACGACCATCGTCAATGAAAAAGCTGCGATCCAAAACGGCAGGGCAGTAAGTCGGTCAAAAGACAGCTGCCCGAACACCGATGCATACTCGGCAAAGGAAATCCCAGCCCAGTTGAGCCCGCTAAAATCGACGAGGCCAAACAACGCGGCCACGAGCGTTCCCGCCCCCATCGCAATCAAAAAGGTTCCCGTCACTTTCCGCGCGAACAAAAGCACAGTCAGAAGCAGCGTCAGGATCGCGGTCAACGCCTGCGGACTGCCCAGATGGCCGATCGCGACGAACGTCGTTTCCGACGGGACGACTAGGCCGCCTTTTTGCAGGCCGATGAACGTCAGGAACAGACCGATTCCGACGGTAATCCCCTCCTTCAAGGACTGCGGGATCGCCAGTGCCAGCACGGCAGCGTAGCGGGTAAAGGCAGTGATCGTGAAGATCAGCCCGGAGACGAAGACAGCCGCGAGGGCCTCCTGCCAGGCAAGTCCCAAGGAATGGACGATCGTGTAGGTGAACAGCGCGTTGACACCCATTCCAGGGACGAGCACGATCGGCGAGTTCGCCCACAATCCCATCAGCAGGCAGCCGATACATCCGGTCAGGATCGTCGCCAGCATGCCGGCTGAATAGGGGATTCCAGCGTCAAACAGGATCGCCGCGTTTACAGCAATCACGTAAACGACGGTCAAGTACGAGGTCAATCCGGCAAGGATTTCTGTCTTAACCGTGGTTCCATGGCTTCGCAATGCGAACAGCCGCCCTAAGTATCGTTGCATGTCTTATCCTTCTTGCAAAAGCCCCTCTCCCGCCCGTGAATTGCAGGAATTCACCAATACAGCAATATAGCACGAATCACGGGCGATTTCCATGAGAATTAGTGTTGGTATTACCTGAGCGTTTTATCAACCCGCCATCATATTTTTCGGACGAGTTGCGTAGGGATAAGCAAACGCCTACTGTGGGGGTGGGAGAATGGGACAGTTTATCATCCAATTTATCATGACGTTTTTCGTAGCCTACGGCATTGTCGTCGGCGGAACGCTCACGGGCGGCATTGGCGCTTTTTTAACCAACAAGCCTTCCCTGCTGACAATGCACGACCTGGCAACTCAGCTAAAGATTTGGGGACTGGTCGGGGCTTTAGGCGGGACGTTTGACTCGTTTTACCAGATCGAGAAGATCTTCTTTGGCAATTTTTCTCCGGTCGCCAAGCAGCTGCTCTTGATTTTTGCCGCCTTTCTCGGGGCGCATGCCGGTACGGTATCGATTCACGCCCTGGTCCCCGAGCGTCCATGACGACTGTAAAAAAACGCGTACGAGGGCTGCTGAGGTATTTCGTTATGTTCCTTTTCGGCGCGATCGCAGGGGCCAGCATGTTTCAGTTTCTGTACGCGGAGAGACTGGAAAATTTGATGAAGGCCAATGAACTGCTCAGCCTCCATAACGAACAACTGCTGCAGGATATCGAAATTCTGCGAAATACCAATAAGGCCGAGCGCAAAAAACGTGAGCTCGTGATCGAGGAGATTGAGGCGACGGTAGAGGAACCCAAGCCGAACGCGTTTATCGAAGCGGCGCTAATCCGCAAATTGAAGAGCGACCTCGCTCCCCTCAAAGGCAAGAAGGTGGAGCAATTCTCAGACATGCACGTCATCCTGCATGAATTGCTGGAGCGGCGGGAGTACGTCATCGACGGCAAAGTAGTGGAAGTGAAGTTGAGGTCCGTGATTATCTCCCGTATTCTTCAGCTTTTCGTTACGGTTCGGGTAAAGAATGAAAACCCTTAGCCTTGGCAGCTTGGTTTGTTTTCTCATATATAAAAGTAAAAGAAGGGAAGAAGTACAGAGGGGCAGATCTGTGCTTCTTTTGCATAGAGCAAAAAAGTTTTTTACAGCGAGGGTATGAAGGCACATTTTTCTGACAATACTAAAGAGCATAAAACCCTTTGAGGAGGAATTTTCAGGTGAGTTTGTTAGAGAAAACAAGAAAAGTGAATTCCATGTTGCAAAAGACAATGGGAGGAAGCGGTGTAAGTTACCAGGAGATGGCCAAGCTGTTTTCCGACGTGATGTCAGCCAACGTCTACATCATTACTGCGGACGGCATGATTCTGGGCAGCGGTTTATCCCACGAAATCGGATTGCAGGAGGAAGGACGATTCACCAGTCCATTGCCGAAAGATTACAACGTCAAACTGTTGGAAGTAGGCCAATCGCTGGCGAATGAAGACATTGACAGCCCGTACAGCATGGTGTCGACAGAGTGGAAGTCGCTCTTTCCGCTGATGCGGACGACGATCGTGCCGATTAACGCCGGAGGAAGCAGATTGGGCACCCTTGTCCTGCTGCGCCCGATGGGCCAGTTTGAAACAGACGATCTGATCCTGGCCGAAATAGGCGCTACCGTGATCGGCATGAAAATCGTCCGCCAGCGTACAGAGGAAATTGAGACCGAAGTGCGGGAAAAAACGTTTGCCAAAATTGCTCTTTCCTCTCTGTCCTACAGCGAGCAGATCGCAATCGAGAAGATCATGGAGCAGCTGGATGCCAAGGAAGGCTTGCTCGTCGCCAGCCAATTGGCGGATCAGGCGGGCTTGACCCGTTCGGTCATCGTCAACGCGCTGCGCAAGCTGGCATCGGCCGGTGTGCTGGAATCCCGTTCGCTGGGGATGAAAGGAACCTACATCAAGGTCCTGAACGACAAATTTCACTCGGAATTGGAAAAGTGGAAAACGTCTTAAACGTGCGGAACAAATACGTAAAAGCTGGTTGCGGGCCGGTCTTCGCTGTGGCGAAGGCCGGCTTTGCTCGTTCATTTTTCAGTTTCCTGCCTGCTGCGCCAAGCCCTCTATCCCTGCATTTGCAGCACCGCCCGGCCCGGCCTGCTGCCACTTCGGATGCTGCTCCATATGGCGAAAGCTGGGAAGCAGGATGGTGGCGAGTCCAAAGATACTCATGGCAATGCCGCTCAGCAGCAGAATACCCTGGGAGGAAACGAGGCCATGCTGCAGAAGGAACGCGGTCACGGTATAGCCTACTGGCGTGAGTCCAAGAGATGTCGTTGTCAGCAGTGACATGACCCTGCCCAGCATGTGCGGGGCTGCGATCGTCTGGATGTACGTGATGATCGGCAGATCCACCAGGCTGATGGTCAGGCCCGTGATGAACATCATCGACAGCCCGAATCCCAATGATTTCATCGTTCCGAGTGCGGCGACGGCCATCCCCATCAGCCCCAGAAAATGCGCAATCAGCCGGAAGCGGCCCCGCAGCCCCTTTGCCAGCCAGACGACAGCGGCGCCGGCAATCGCTCCCGCTCCAACAGCTCCTTCGAGAAAGCCATATGCGCTCCCTTCCCACCCCAGCTTTTTGATCAAGCTGGGCAGCCCGACATTAATCGGCCCTGAAAACAAGAGGTTGACGAAGTGCGATTTCACACAATACCTGGACGCTGAACTGCCCTTCTTGCTGAAGGGCTTGAATGGCAAGGTAGACATTCTCCTGTCGGTATTGGCTTAGAGTCGCCTCCTTTCGAATTCCTGTAACTTTTTTAAGAAAGCATTCTCTGCCCGAAGCCGCTCATTTTCATACTCCAGCTTCTTCATCGCGAGCTTTTGGCAATCCGCTTCCGTTAATTCCTCAGGCGCTTTTTTTCGTCCCCGACCATCCTGCAGGGCATCCTGACCGCCATCTTCATACTTCTTTACCCATTGGTACACTTGCTGGTAGGAGACCTGGTACTTCTCCGCTGCCTTTTGATAGTCATAGTGATGGGCAAGACAATAAAGAACAATCTCAATCCGTTCCTGCCAAGTTGTAGACCGACCCTTTGTCATAGCTTTTGCTCCCCCTGTATAGGTTTTTAAGCTGCTATGACCATTATACTTCTTAACCCAGTTGGAGAGTTGTGTTCGGCTGGCTATCTTGTACTTATCGATGACCTGATATTGTGACAATCCCCCATAGAGGTAATCCTTCACCGCTTGAAGCTTAAGCTCCGCAGAATAACTTCTATTGCGGGTTCGAATCTCTAACCCTTCGTATCCGTACACCTCATAACGACGTCGCCATTTCGCTAAGGTTGTTTTCGTAATCCCATATTTTTTAGCTGCAGCCTTAACGCCAATCTGGCCGCTTTCAATTTCTCGTAGAACGGCCAGTTTCTCTGACGCACTATACTGTACTTTAGGCATGAAAAAGCTCCCCTCACAGTAGCAGGTTTTATTATTTAACCTGTCTACTATAAGGGGAGCATATCAGAATCCTGGTAAGCCTGTGGATCCACGTTATCTTTGGATAGCCTTTGTCATCTTGATACTGCTCAATGTCTGTTCCGCATTCTTTCAACCGGCGATGCAAGTGGTGATCGTGGAATCCGTCAAGAGAGAGCAGCGCCTGGCGGCCAACTCGCTCCTGCAGGGGACCAGTTCCTTTCTGATTATCGTGGGGCAAGGACTTGCTGCCGTGCTTGTCACCCTGTTTTCCTACCGCTTGAACTTTTTGATCGATGCCGGCTGTTACTTCTTTTCTCTGCTGCTGTTGATCAGGCTGCCAAAATTGGTCGTTCAGAATCGGCAGAAAACGGGCTCGCTGGGGAAACGGCTGCGCAGAGGATTTGGCTACATTTTTAAACACGGGGAAATCAGCCGAGTGCTGTGGCTGCAAATGGCGGAGAGGGCAGCGGGGGCGTATTACATTTTATTGATGTATTACCTGTTGCAGGAACGAAAAGAGTCATTGGCCGTGTTTGGCTTAATGGATATTCCGCTCGGGATCGGCGGTGTGCTCGCGGGTATTATCGTCGGCCGCTGGGCGGGCAGGTTAGGCAGAGAAGCTGTCGACAAGGTGCTTGGCGGCGCTCTTGTGATTGTAGGGGTTGCCATTCTGGGATTGTTTCAGCTGAAGCCCTTCTCGTTGATGGTGCTCAGCTCCTTACTGTTGGCATTGGCTTCTTTTAGTACAGTCATTATCACAGTGACCCGTATGCAGCAATTGGCAAGCCCGGATTATCTGGCCCGCCTGTTTTCTGCCAGAGAGATGCTGACGATGGGCACGTATTCGGCAAGCTGCCTGGTGGTGGGCTACACCTCTGAACAGTTTGGCAGTGCTGCTGTCGCCTGGATGTTGGCGCTGTGGGCAGTCGGCTCGGGAATAACCTGGCTGACGGCGGCCAAACATAAAAAGACCAAAGTAAGCTCAGCGGCTTAGGCCAGCGCATCGTCACTTCCGGTTGAGCAGCGGAGCGAACAGGCGCCTTACTCCCGCGGGCAGCAATTGATAAGCGACCGACATCGCATGCAGGCGAAACGGCATGGCAATTTCCGGCTTGTTTGCCTCCGCGGCGCGCTTGATCGAAAGCGCCGTCCGTTCGGGCGAGAGCAGATACCGGCGAACACGGGAACGGTAGCCTCCTGAAGGGTCGGTGGCATCGAGAAACGGAGTGTCGATCGGACCGGGCATGACGCAGGTGACACTGACGCCTGTCCCCGCCAATTCGTGACGCAGTCCTTCACTGAAGCGAATCACTGCTGCCTTGCTGGCGGCGTAGACAGAGGCTTTCGCTGTCGCGACACTGCCGGCGAGAGAGGCGATGTTGACCAAGCGGCCCCGGCCCTCTGCCACCATCATCGGCAAAAAAGCACGGGTCATGTAGATCAATCCGTCAACATTCCCGCGGATCGTTTCGTTAATCTCCTCCAGACTCATCTGCAAAAACGGTTTGAAAACGGTTGAACCGGCGTTGTTGTACAGGATATCGCAGCCGCCAAAGCGGATTTGCACCCAGGCGGCGAAGCGCCGGACGGCTTCGTTGTCGTCTACCTGCAGCGGATATGTATCGAGGTGCGCTGGACTGTCAAGAGCTTGGCCGGCCGTGAGCAGTTTATGGGGGTCGCGGCCGGTAATGACGACGTGATCGCCATCCTTCAGATGCAGCCGGGCAAGCGCCAGACCCAATCCGCTTGAGCCGCCGGTAATAACCACAATGTGCTGTTTTGCGTTCATCCCTCGTCCCTCATTTCCATTTTTGGTTCTTGCTCCGCAGTGCATAAGCATTCTTGACATAGTGCAGGATACCCCCTAGGGGGGTGAATTACTTTGCCGATTGTAAAATGCAGCGTGTCTAACTGCACCTATTGGGGAGAGGACAATAACTGTATCGCCGACCTGATTATGGTGGAGATTGACAGGCATTCGAAGAAGGATTTTAAAGCGGAATTTACCGGCGAATTTGCTTATGACACCCGGCATCAGGACGCTGCTGTCAGCAGCGCCGAGACCTGCTGCCATACCTTTACACCGAAACAGAGTTAGCTGCTTCCTTACCAATCCTTTGTGAAGGGGATGAGCAACGTGGCGTTCGATCAACATGATCGCGAAAATACCAGCCAAAAGGAAGTAGCAAACCAAACCACCGCCAACGGCAGCATCAATGGCCAATCGGTTAACAACACGGATCGAGGCAACGACATCGATACGGAGTTTGCCGCTGATACCTGGATGGGAGCCGTATTAAATCCAGAAGCGGCAAGGCCGAATGGAAATCAGGCTTACACCGGCAAACAGCAGGCAAACGAACAAGCGGACAAGCCGGATTCTCCGGTCGACCAGAGTGCCGAAGTCGCGACAAATCCCGCTTACCAGGCGCCAACGTCCTTGCTTGGCGTACCGGTAGCGATGGATCAGACGGATGATGCTGCCGATGATAAGGAAACCAAGTACGAAATGGGCTCAGAGTTAACCCCGACGGTGGGTCGGATCAATGATCCCAGGAATGAGGGAGAAGACGATCTTCGCTCATCGGATGGCGCAGACACAGAGACAGATGCCGCAGGAAACACCATGGGTATGGTTGGAATCGGCCTGTCCGTACTCTCCTTGTTTTTGCTCCCCTATTTGCTGGCCCCTGCCGGAATCATTGTCGGGTATCTGGCTTTTCGCCGCAATGCCCGTACAACAGGTACGTGGGCCATGGTAATCGGTGCCCTGGCCATTTTGGGCGCGCTGCTCATTTACCCGTACTACCGGGCTTACTAAAATTGGATGTGCGTCATGCTCCAAGGATCATCCTTGGAGTTTTTTGTTTGTGAAAAACGTCTTGACGTTTTTCATAAAACTTGGATATGACCGCTTGCGGTCAACAAAACGGTCATGACCGTTTTGTTCGTTTACTGCTTGTACAGCTCTGAATGGAAAGGGGTTAAAGCAGCGATCACCGCTTCACTGAAAACACCGGCCCGCGTAATCCGTCCATTGGTAAACAGGCCGTATGCCCCGTCGCGATGGTTTCTGCCGGATGTGCCGCCGAGTTCGTCTATGATCTGGCTGAGTTCAAGCGACTCCGCTTTTATCCGCTCGCCGATCTGGTAGGGGATGGGAAAATACAGCCCTTTTCCGAGATATAACTGCTGCCCGTCCCAAGCGGCGCAGACGGAGAGCAGGTACCACTGCCGGGTAAACTGCGCATCATAAGTGAGTCCGCCTTCCAGGCCCAGTCCGATATCTGCTCCGGGCACTGCCGAGGCTACTGCCTTCGCCCGGTTAATCGCCCCTTGAATGGTCTCGGCTTCCGACAGCGGTTGATCAGACACTCCTGAAGGCATAAAATGGCAAACAGGTTCAACCCCCGTGGCAAGCACCACGGCTGCGCGTTTCGCTTGATTTGTCGTGCCCAGTGCGAGTTTCATTGATGTCCCCTCCTGGAATCGATCTGAACGAACAAAAGTATACCACAAAAGAGCAGATTTCCTTCCATTCACGATTCCCCTCTCCGTGTGGTAAGATGAGGGGAAAAAGATGGGGAGGGCCAGGTTGATGAAGTTTACCAAAATGCATGGCCTCGGCAATGACTATGTTTATATAAACGGCTTTGAGGAAGATCTCTCGCAGGTCGATCTTCCCGAGCTCGCGCGGCGCATCAGCGACCGCCACTTTGGCGTCGGCGGGGACGGGATGATCTTGATCCTGCCTTCGGACAAGGCTGATTTTCGCATGCGGATCTTCAACATCGACGGAAGTGAAGGGAGAACGTGCGGCAACGGACTTCGCTGCGTCAGCAAATACGTTCATGACCACGGCCTGACTGACCGCGTTCAGTTTACGATTGAAACCTTGGGCGGCATTGTCACACCTGTCGTCGAGCTTGGCCCAGGCGGCCTGGTCGAGCAGGTCGTCATCGATATGGGGGAGCCTCGGTTGACGCGAAGGCAGATCCCCATGACTGGTCCTGCGGAGGAACAGGTGATTCAATATCCCGTTGTGGTGGCGGACCGCACGTTTCACATGACTGCCGTATCCATGGGCAACCCGCACGCTGTGTTGATGGTCGATCGTTTGGACGAGCAGGACGTTTTAAAATACGGACCGCTGCTGGAAGCGCATGAATGGTTTCCCGAACGGACCAATGTCGAGTTTATCCAGATCAAAAATCGCCGGGAGATCTTGTTCAAGGTCTGGGAGCGGGGTTCTGGCATCACCCTCGCGTGCGGTACGGGAGCATGTGCGGCTGCCGTCGCGGCTATTTTGAGCGGCCGGACTGAGCGAAATGTAACTGTACATTTGCCGGGGGGCAGTCTTAAGATCGAATGGCGGGAAAGCGACAATCACGTCTACATGACCGGACCGGCAACAGAGGTATTTACCGGGGTATACCTGGGGGAAATCCCGCAGAAATAATGCAAAAAAAGTGGTTGTTTGCCTACAGCTCGCGCAAACAACCACTTATTCGTAAGGAGACTGGAATCTGCCCGCCATTTATCCGTTGTATACCTCCGTTAAGTATGTTTGTACATCCGTCGGCTCAAAATGGTCAGAAGAGCGTTTCATGCGATCCAGCTCCCGCTGCAGCTGTTTCAGCTCGTCTTCCATTTTCTTTATTTTCTCTTGTATGGCTGTACTTCCCGTCATCGATGTCTCTCCTCCTTGACGTTGTATCCAAATTGAATTTAAAGATTATTCTAACAAGTTGTTTTGGCAAAGTAAAGGAGAAGATTATGGAAAACTGACATACTGTTTTCCCTGCAGCAGCCGTGCCGGAGTGCGGCCCGTGCGCCTTGGGTAAAATAGGAGAGGAACAGGAAAAAACCTTGGAATCTGTTTCGTGATGAACGATAATTGAATGGAGAAGAAGGTTTAGCAGGAAGGGTGTCTTTTGTGATTTACCTCGACAACAGCGCAACAACCCGGCCATATCCGCAGGTTATCGAAGCTGTAAAGCGGGCGATGGACAGCTATTACGGCAATCCCTCGTCGCTTCACTCCTTGGGGATCGAAGCGGAAAACGTCTTGAAGCAGGCCAGGCTGGTTGTGGCACAGGCTCTGCAGGTGAAGCCCTCTGAAGTATTTTTTACTTCTGGAGGGACAGAAAGCAATAATACCGCTTTAAAGGGAGTTGCCTTTCAGTTTCAACAACGCGGGAAACACATCATTACGACACAGGTGGAACATCCCTGTGTTTACGACGTTTGCAAACAGTTAGAGGAATTTGGCTTTTCCGTGACGTATTTGCCCGTCGACCAGGATGGCCGGGTATCGCCGGACGAGCTTGTACGCGCGATTCGGCCTGATACGATCCTCGTGTCGGTGATGCATGTAAACAACGAACTGGGAACCATTCAGCCCATTGATCAGATTGGAAAGCTCTTGAAGCAGCATCCAAAAATCGTCTTTCACGTCGATGCCGTGCAGAGTTTCGGCAAATTGCCGATCCGCATGCACGAATGGGGAATTGATTTGCTCAGTTTGTCCGCCCATAAATTTTACGGTCCCCGCGGAGTAGGCGTCCTGGCAAAACGAGAAGGCTTGCAGATTCAACCGCTCTTGATCGGAGGCGGGCAGGAAGCGGGGCTTCGCTCCGGAACGGAAAACATCCCAGGGATTGCCGGCATGGCCAAGGCGATCCGTCTTGCCGAGGAAGATCGAAACCGGGAAACCGGACGGCTGTACGGCCTGCTGCAGACACTTCGCGAGGGCATCGAACAGCTTCCCGAATGCGTCGTCAATACGCCTAAAACAGAAGTGGCCCCGCACATCATGAACTTCTCCGTGCCGGGCGCAAAGGCGGAGGTGCTGCTGCATGCGTTGGAAGAACGCGGCTTTCTCGTCTCCACCAAATCGGCGTGTTCCTCCAAAACGGGGGAACCCAGCCGCATTCTGCTCGCGGCAGGCATGGGGCATGAGCGGGCTGTATCGGCCGTACGGGTAAGTCTTGGACGAAACAATCAGCTTCAGGACATGGAACAATTTTTACTTGCGCTCAGGGACTGTATCAACTATATTCGACCTTTGATGAACAAGTGAAGGAGACAGGTATGGAGTACGATGCGATTTTAATACGTTACGGCGAGTTGGCCCTGAAGGGGCGCAATCGCGAGGTGTTTGAAGAGACGCTGCTCCGAAGCGTAAAATCGGTCTTAAAAGAATTCCGCCGCTGCAGGGTGTGGCGCAATTACGGACGGATGTACGTCGAACTGAACGGAGAGAGCGCCGGGGAGATCTCCGAGCGGCTGCAGCGCATTTTTGGCATTACGTCCCTCAGTCCGACCATTAAGGTGGAAGCAAACGAGGAGGCAATCAAACAGGGAGCAGAGAAGCTGATCACCTCCATGTCCCCACCGCCGGCCACTTTCCGCGTCGAGACCAGGCGCGCCGACAAGCGTTTTCCGCTTCAATCGATGGAGGTGAGCCGTTTGGTGGGAGGACACATCCTGAAAAATGTGCCCGGGATCAAGGTTGACCTGCATCAGCCGCAGGCAACCATCAGCATCGAAATCCGAACGGAAGGGACGTTCCTTTCTACCGAGACGCTGCCCGGAGCAGGCGGTTTGCCGGTAGGTACGGCCGGAAAAGTGCTGCTCTTGCTGTCAGGAGGCATCGACAGCCCGGTTGCCGGCTGGTCGATGATGAAACGGGGGGTTACGCTTGAGGCCGTCCACTTTTACAGCTATCCGTTTACAAGTGAACGCTCATTGGAAAAAGTGCGGGATCTGGCCCACAAGCTGACCAAATGGGGGGGCTCGATTAACCTGCACGTTGTTCCCTTTACCGAGATACAGACATCGATTCGCGAACACTGTCCGGAAGACTATACGATCACGATCATGCGCAGGTTTATGATGAGGATCGCCGAACGGATCGCAGCCAAAACGGGTGCGCTTGCCCTGGCTACCGGGGAAAGTCTGGGACAAGTCGCCTCGCAAACGCTGGAGAGCATGAACACGATCAACAGCGTGGTCAATATCCCGATCCTGCGGCCGCTGGTAGCATCGGACAAGACGGAAATTACCGAGATTGCCAAGCGAATCGACACCTTTGAACTATCCATCTTGCCATATGAAGATTGCTGTACGATTTTTACGCCGAAAAATCCGGTAACCCGGCCGCGTCCGGAGATGGCCGGCCGATACGAGGAGAAGCTTGACATCGAGAATCTTGTCTCGCGTGCCGTAGAACAGACGGCTGTGGAAGTAATCACCACACAGCCGCGCGGGGCCGTTGCCGATTTGTTTTAGCTTGAAGGCAGAGCAGGGAGGAGAACCATGATCATTCGTTATGAACGAAACGGGAAGATCAAGCACGGTTGGACTGTAGCTGAAGAGAATAAGATACGCGTCATTGAAGGCGACATTTACAAGCGAGACGGGAAATCTACAGTAATGACCGGACTGGAATTGCCGCTGAACGAGGTGAAGGTGCTGACCCCGTGCACACCTAGCAAGGTGGTCTGCATCGGTGTCAACTACAAGGATCACGCGGAAGAGGTTGGGATGAAACTGCCGGAGGAACCGCTGATGTTTCTCAAGCCGTCTACATCGGTGATCGGCCCGGAGGAAGCTGTCGTTTACCCGACATTGACGAGCAACCTGCATTACGAAGGGGAATTGGCGGTCGTCATAAAAAAACAGGCTTACCGAATCAAGGCAGAGGAAGCCGATGACTACATCCTCGGTTTTACCTGTGCCAATGACGTGACGGCGAGAGATCTGCAAAACCATGACGGACAGTGGACCAGGGCCAAAGGCTTTGACACTTTTTGTCCGTTGGGGCCGGCTATCGCTTCAAAATTGGATTACGACAATTTGCGGATTACGACGAGAGTAAACAGGGAAGTACGCCAGGATTCTCATACCAGCCAAATGGTGTTTAAGGTTCCGCAGCTGCTCGAGGCGATTACTTCCGTAATGACGCTCCTCCCGGGTGACGTGGTGCTTACCGGGACGCCCGCAGGAGTAGGACCGCTTCAGCCGGGCGATGAGGTCTCCGTGACGATTGAAGGAATTGGAACATTGACGAATCGCGTCGTAGCAGACAGTTAATGAGAGGCACCCTCTTACCGCCAGTAAGAGGGTGTATTTCAATCGGGCCTCAGTAATCATCAGGCATCTCCGGCTGGTCGTTTGCCGGATGGGATCCAGGGAATTGTCTGCTGATGTCTTCATGCAATTCGCGATTTTCGTAGCCAAACTGCGTGGGAGAAGAGTATTGGCCTTCCTCCCAGCCAGTTGCTTTGCCAAGTCTGATTTCATTGGTGGAGGCGCCGTATGGACCCTCGGGAAATTCTTCGCGGGCAAGCTCATTTCGCGTGGATTCTACTGTGCGAAGTTCGCTAAAGTGTTTCCGTTTACCCATTCCTATCACCTGCCTTTGGTTCGTTACGTTAGTATGGCGTATTTATGCAAAACTTATCTGCCCGTGAAAATGTTTTACATGTGATTATTTTCCTGTTGACCTACAGCGTATAGATTTGCTATATTAATCATTGTCGCTGCGAACGAAATCGATAGCAAAAAATAACTCTTGCAAAGTTGAGTTCGATGTGATAGTATTAAAAAGGTCGGCGCTTGATACCGACGATACTAATTTGAATGTTCTTTG
>NZ_HE978541.1:49894-266243 GCF_000311785.1 Brevibacillus massiliensis | reverse complement strand
GTAACTAACAATATTACTAAAAGTTTGTCTTTCTTACCTGACATAGCCATACCGTTCCTTCCGTTCCCAAGCTTCAAGCAAGTTCGTCTGGCCTGCTGTAGTGCCACTCGATGTATGTTTCCTCGGCCAAAACCTTCAATACCTCCATGATCCCGCCCCGACTGCAACCGGTTTTCACGCACAGTTCGGAAAGCGACGGCAGCCGTTTTCTCCCGGCCTGAAAGTTGTGGATGATTCGCAAAGTTTTTCGCTCTATATCAGACAGCACGCTGGTTAACCACCGGTTCGATTGGCGAGGATGTTTTCTAATGCGAACACTCGTGGCGCTCTGCGGCGTCATGCAGTATGCTTTCAGATGATGTTTTGTTACTTCTATAGGTCGTAGGATTCGCTTCGATGCATGACCGTTACGATCCATATAAATGATCTTAAATGGAATAAATATACAATAAATCAGGAAAAAAGTCCCTGTACAAATCAAAATCGGTTTCCTATTATTGGTATTTAAAATACCAAATTATGGAGGTATCTACCATGAGAAAAGTTGCAGTCTTGTGCACATCTTTATTTTTGCCATTAAGTTTGACAGCAAGCGTATTTTGCAAAAAGCCCTGATACTGACATTAGCATCAAGAATCTCCGAAATATTGAAATTAGTTCTCTCTCTCTAAAAGATACGAACAAACTTGCAGAGGAAATTCAGTCATTAAGCGATGCCGAATTCAACCAATTTATTGCCGAGTACATCGATAAAACGGCCATCCAATGCTGCTTGATTCAGCAAGCGCCTTAATCAGCCAATCTCGTGCTGAGTCTGAACACTTCGATTATCCATTTGGGATTGGCGGCAGGAGCGGGGGCGGGGGGATTCATGGTGAACACCGCTTCGACGCTCCGCTACCATCCATGGTTGGCCGCCGCCATCCTGACGTTTGGTTTGGCGGCAGGCTTGATCAGTTTTTCGACAGGGAAAAAGCGCTGCAGCAAGGCTGCCAAGCAGGATATATAAGCATTTGACATAAAAAAACGGCATTTCTGCCGCTTTTTTACTTCGCATTATGCCGATGCCGCGTTCATCCCGAACGCTTCCGCGATCAGTTCATAAGAGCGGATGCGCGCTTTTTGGTCGTGTATCGGACTATTGATCAGGATCTCGCTAACGCTGTAGTCCTGCCCCATCTGAAGCAGCTGCTCCTTCACCTGGGCCGGCGCGCCGATGATGCGCCGCTGGCGAAGCTGCTGAATCACGAGCAGGTCCATCTGCGTGTACGGATAATCGATGGCCGTCTGGACGGAAGGCAGGTACGGCATTTCCATGCCGGTCCGGATGCCGAGGAACAACAAGTCGCTGCTCTTCGCCAGCCGGTTCGCTTCTTCTTCCGTCTCCGCACAGATGGCCAGCACGGCAATCATCGAACGCGGATGGTCTTCCAGCAGCTCGTTTCGCTCGAAGTGATCGAGATAGTACCTCGTCGCCTCCTGGCCACCAGGTGTGCCGAAGAACTCTGCGAATGCGTACGAGGTGCCAAGCTGTGCCGCGATTCTCGCGCTCTCGTCGCTGGAGCCGAGCAGCCAGATCTCGGGCGCCGTCGAAATGGCCGGAGCGGCCAGCAGTCTTTCAAACGGGTGGCCTGCCGGCAGCGCGTCGTAAAGGTAGCCGATCAGATCACGCACCTGATCGGGGTACTTGCCCACATCGACGTACTTGTCCTGCTGCAGCGCCCTGGTCGCGAGCGGCATGCCGCCCGGCGCGCGCCCGAGGCCCAGGTCGATGCGTCCGGGGTGGAGCGCTTCAAGCAGGCGAAAATTCTCGGCGACCTTGTACGCGCTGTAATGCGGGAGCATGATGCCGCCCGCACCGACGCGAATGCGGGAAGTGGCTGCTGCCAGGTGCGGAATCAGCACTTCCGGGCTGGAAAAAGCGAGCGCCGGCATGGAATGGTGCTCGGACACCCAGAAACGGGAGTAACCCAGCTCCTCCACCGCTTGGGCGAGACGGGTCGATTCCTGCAGCGCGTCTGTGGCGCTGCGGCCTTCACTGACGTATACCTGATCCAGTACGCCCAGCTTGATACTGGGCCTTTTTTTCTGAACTCAACGCTGTCCCCTCCATCGTTGACCATTTCTCAATTGTAGGTTTGATTAAACTTGCAGAGCAGTTGTCCGAATCTTTGGCATTCCTCGTCAGTCCAGTCCTTCAGCAAATGCTTCATTCGGTTCAAACGCGCCTGCCTGTGCTCCGCCAATTCCTTGGCGCCCAACTCGGTGATTTGAAAAGAAAAAGCCCTGCCATCCTCCGGATCGGGAATTTTAAACACATACCCTTTTTGCTCCAAAGCGGCAGCTTGTCGGCTGACCGTGGAAATATCCAGGCGAAATTCATCCGCCAGCGCTTTTACTCCGGCAGAACCATGGGCGAATAATCGCTGCAGCAGCAAGTATGCCGAACGGTCGAGAGTGCCCACTCTTTTTTCGGACGAGATGGACGTGATATGGCGAATCAGGATCGCCAGTTCAAGCTCGATGTCCTTTAGTGATTGTTCATCCATTACTTTACCACCACACTACTGTCTTTATTTCATTGCAACCATCGTAACATACCGCCGACGCTTTTCAAATCGCCCTGCTCTCGGCAAACTGTCAAATTGACAGCATCCCATATAGTTGTATAATACATGTATATAGTTTCGTCATACAACTTGTTTGCAGAGATGTCAAGACAGAGGTCAGACGTTGCTAGAACAGGCCTATATGCGCCATTATTCCCAAAATACACGCAACACCTCTCTCGGTTGAAACGGGAGTACATAGCACTCCGGAAAATGCCGCCTGCCATCCCCTGCCAAAACAAATTACTTGGAAAAAATTGCAATGAAAAGAGGAGTACACAAGCATGTCATCCATAATGCAAAACCATGCATCACCTGTGTTACAAGCAGATTCATCCCTGGAGGAAAAGGAGAGCTTGCTCAAACAGCCGCGGGGCGTATGGGCTGTCTTCTTTGCCTGCATCATCGCTTTTATGGGGCTGGGGCTCGTCGATCCGATCCTGCCCGCGATCGCCAAGCAGCTGAACGCCTCACAAAGCCAAGTCACCCTGTTGTTCACCAGTTACAATGCCGTCATGGCGGTAGCGATGCTGATCACCGGCGCCATTTCGTCCAGACTCGGGATCAAGCGGACACTGCTCGCCGGGATTGTGATTATTGCCGTCTTTTCCGCTCTTGGCGGGTTTTCCAACGGTATTTGGGAGCTGGTCGGGCTGCGCGGCGGCTGGGGGCTGGGAAACGCGCTGTTCGTCGCCACCGCTCTGACCGCCATCGTAACCCTGTCCACCTCGGGCACGGGCCAGGCCATCATCCTGTATGAAGCGGCGATCGGCCTTGGCATCTCCATCGGGCCGCTGCTCGGCGGCGAACTGGGCGCGATCTCCTGGAGAGGGCCATTCCTGGGGGTTGCGACGCTGATGCTGATCGCTTTCATCTGCCTGATTTGGATGATGCCAAAAGCGAAAACCTCGCACGCAGCCAAAGTAAAAACTTCCCTGCTCGACCCTTTCCGGGCCATGAGATACCGTTCGCTGGTGGTTTTCGGGATGACGGCCTGTCTCTACAATTTCGGCTTCTTCACCCTGCTGGCTTACGCGCCTTTCGTCATGGACCTGGATGAACATGGACTGGGCTACGTCTTTTTGGGCTGGGGCATACTGCTGGCCCTCACCTCTGTCTTCATGGCGCCGAAACTGCAGCAGAAGTTTGGAACCGTCTCATCCATGTGTGCCATGCTGTTCTTGTTTGGCCTCGTCCTGCTGGCCATGGGGATCTGGACTTCGACGCAGTGGGTCGTCATCGCCTCAGTGATTTTTGCCGGAGCCCTGCTGGGGAACAACAACACTTTGATTACCACCGCCGTCATGAACGCCGCCCCCGTCGAGCGCTCGACGGCATCTGCGGCTTACAGCTTCCTGCGTTTTCTCGGCGGGGCGGTCGCTCCGTTTTTTGCGGGGAAATTGGCGGAATGGTTCAACCCGCACGTTCCGTTCATCGTCGGCGCGGGGTTTGTCATCGTGTCGGTGCTGTTCATCTTCCTCAATCGCAAGCACGTGAAGCATGTCGATCACGCCGGAGCCGGCCATTAAACGCAAGACATAAAGAGGGCCTCGCCAACTGATACAGCACGTTGGCGAGGCCTTTTTGTCAGCGCGAACGGATTTCCTGGCGCATGAACAGCACGTAGGACGCGGCAAAGCAGACCATGGTCGCGGCGATCAGGCCCACTACCTGCGGCCAGACGAGCAGCAGACTCTGTCCGAAGGGCAGCGGACTGGGAATGGCGCCGTAGATCTGCTCCATCGTCAGCGGACCGAGGCTGCGAACGGAAGGCGTCAGCATGGTGACCGTCGCCTCGCTGAACAGCTGGCTGGGCGACAGGCGGGACAACGCCTGGACAAACTGCTGGTGGGAGATCACACTCTCTGCCCCCGCCGCTTGCGAGGGAGCCGTTGCCCCGGCGATCAGGTTGACGAGCAGTCCGTAAAACACGCTGAAGAAGATCCAGACGGCGATGCCGGACAGGGCCGATGTAGCAGCTTGCCGGAAGCGGACAGAGCAGAGGATCGACATGTTCAGCCAAAAGGAGATGTACAGCACGCTCAAAATGAGAAAACAGAGCATCCGCCCAAACTCCTCCGGCGTAGGCGGTATGCCGATCGCGATCAGTCCCAGGCCCATTACCAGAAATCCGAGGGCAAACAGCAAGACGCTGATCAACAGCAGCGCAGCGACAAACTTGGCGTTGATCACGTAGTCGCGGTAGATCGGCTGTGCCAGCAGCCGGCTGAGCGTCCCCCGATTCCGCTCCGAGTTGATCGCGTCAAACCCCATGCCGATCCCTACCAGCGGCCCGAGGAAGCTGACAAAGGTGATGAACGGCGGGAGCGGAAGCTTATCGCTGGAGACGGTAAACAGCTTTAAAAACAGAAAGGAATTGACCGAGTCGTCTTTTGGCACCGCTTCGCGAATCGTCATCATCGCCGTGTACAGCGAGCCGATGCAGGTCAGCGCCAGCAGCAGCACCAGGATGATGAACCGCCAGCTGTGGACGTGATCGGCGATCTCCTTTTGCACGATCACCCAGAACGGATGACCCGCCTTCTGGGAGGAGGAGCCTTTAAACCATCTGGTAATCATCTGTATTCCCCCCTGCAAAATAGCGGTGATAAATCTCGTCGAGACCGTACTGCTTCTGCGTCAGGGAGAGCAGAGATTCCCCCTCGGCAACGACGGTTTGCGCGATCGCGGCACTGATGTCTTCGCTGCAGGCAATGTGCAGCCGCGAATCATCCCGGCGGCTGACGCCGATGACCCCGTCCAGTTGGGACAGCTTGTCTACCAAACGGTCGGAGCCGGGTGCGACCACCGCTTCAATCGCGACGGGCTCCTCGCCAAACAACTGCTTGGACAGACTAGGCACGTCGCCTTCCGCCAGCAGCCGGCCGCCGACGAACAAGCCGACGCGATCGCAGATTCTCTGCACCTGATGCAGGTTGTGCGAAGACAGCAGGACGGTGATGTTGTCATCCCTGCTGAGCTCCTGGATGAGCCGCAAAAAATCCCGCACCCCTTCCGGGTCGATGCCCAGAGTGGGTTCGTCGAGGATGATGACCTCCGGCCGCTTGATCAGCACGTCCGCCAGGCCGAGCCTTTGCCGCATGCCGCGCGAGTACGTTCCCGCCTTTTTGGCCGCGGCGTCCGCCAGCCCCACGCGCTCCAGCAGCATCTCTGCACGCCCCTGCGCCGCATCCCGCGGGATCTGGTTGAGCCTTGCCGTATAGAGCAGGTTCTCCAAGCCAGTCAGATCCTCGTAAAAGCCGACGTCGTCGGGAAGGTAGCCGACCCGCCGCTTGACTTCGGTCGACTCGCGGGTCGAATCGAATCCGCAGACGCGCACGCTGCCGGAAGTCGGTTCGGTCAACCCGAGCATCATCAATATCGTCGTCGATTTGCCCGCTCCGTTTGGCCCGAGCAAACCGAATATCTCGCCACTGTGTATCGACAAGGTCAAACCGTCGACAGCGGTATGCTGCCCGTACGATTTGCTCAGTTCCAAAAGTTCGATCACTGGCTGCATCCCTTACCTCCTCCCGTAAGTGCGGAACAGGTAGTAGACGCCGCCGATGACCGCCGCGACGATCAGCACACCCAGCCAGCCCCACAGCAGCGACGTTTTGACCGTGACGCGGAACTGTGCATCGGCCGTCGCCTCCGGAGCTCCGGCGGTCATGCCGACGACGTAGTCACCGGCGATTGCTTTGTCGTCTGCCTTGATCGTGGCCGTCACTTCCTCCGATTGACCCGCGGCCAATTGCGGGATTTTTTTCGGTTCAAACGTCACTTCCCAATTCACCGGCGTATTGGCTGTCAGGTCGAGGTTGCGCAAGTCGGCGGAACCGGTGTTGGTCACCTTGAGCTGCAGCGTCCGTTTGCCGCCGGCCGTGACATCCGTGCTAAGCACGCCCGAGGGAGTGCTGAGTTCAAGCGAGTACGAGCCGGTAATGACCACTTCCAGTCCGGTCTCGGCCGATGACGAATTGGTCGCCGCTTTCAGCGGAATCTTGTATGTGCCTGATTTCACCTTCTCCGGAGGATGCACCTCTACGTCGATGTCCTTGGCAGCACCCGCGTCAACGTTGACGGAGGTGACGCTCTTGCCGTCCGTCTTGAACTGCACATCCCAGCCCTGCGGCGCGCCCGCCGTCAAAGCGTAAAGCTGTTTTTGCGCGGTGCGGTTGCGAAGCGTGACCTGGTAGTTGAAAGTGGAGTTGGCATGTCCTTCCATGTTCGGCTGTTCGCTGGTCAGCTCGGTCTTGTACGTTCCCTGTTCAGAGACATTCACCGTCAGCGGCAGCACTCCTTTTCCCCCGGCGTTCAGTTGAAAATGGTAGGCTCCTTTGTCCACCTGCAGGGGAACGTCCACCTGCAGGGACAAGTTGTAAGAGCTGTTCGGCTTGACGGATACCGAGCTGACGCTCCAGCCGTCTGACGTAAGCTTTGCTTCCCACTTGTCCGGAAGCCCGGTTACCGCGAGTGCGACATTCTGGATTTCACTGGTGTTGTTGATCACGTCAACGGAGTAGTTGATCGATTCGCCTGGCGTCACCGAGATGTTGGTCAGCGGCGTGTACACGGAGATGCCCCCTGCCGCGAAGGCGCCTGTCGCACCGAACGCCGCCAGAATCAAAAGCAAGGTGAGCAGGAAAAATGAAGTTCTTTTGCCCGTACCGGCCATGTGATGATTCCCCCTATCGGTTGTTTGGTGTTTTTTCTATGTACAGTACGAACGAGGCAGCCCGGTTGGATTTACGCCGGGAAAAAAATCTGATAATAGTTAAAGTAACGATATCGATCGGGGGGAAACAGGATGCCGGGTGAACACGACGAGGGCAAACGCCTGCTGCATCAGATGGGCAGCGGTTCCACGGCTGCGTTTGAGCAATTTTACGAGCGGTATATTCCCTTGGTCTTGCAAATTGCGCTGCGGATGCTGGACGATCAGATGGAGGCGGAAGACGTCTGCCACGATGTGTTTCTGGAGGTGTACCGCAAGGCGGAGCAATACGACGGCGGGCGGGGCAGTGTGGAAGCATGGCTGGCCGTGAAGACGAGGTCGCGCTGCCTCGACAGGCTGCGGCGGAAGAAACACGAGTCGGGCAGAGAGCTGGCCGAATCCCGGCTTCAAGCGGCCGCGTCTGTCATCACGGAAGAATCGGTGCTGGCCAAGCTGGAGCGCGAGACCGTCCGGGAAGTGATGAAGAAGATCCCCGAGGCACAGCGGGAAGCGGTCTACGGCATGTACTTTCAATCGTTTTCACACCAGGAATTGGCCAAGCGGATGGAACGCCCGCTGGGAACCGTCAAGTCGCTCATTCGCTACGGGCTGAACAACTTGAAGAAACAGCTCACCCAGATGGGCTGGGCGGAGAGAACAGGCGAGGTGAAAGAACGTGAGTAACAAACACTGCGGTTGGCTGGAAGAGGAAATCGTCGATTTCGTCCTTGGCCGGTTGGCCCCAGGGAAGCAGGAGCACTTGTCCCGGCATCTCCCCGAGTGCGAACGCTGCGGGGCGGTGCATCGCGACTGGACCGGGATGCTGTCCGACCGGAAGGAACAGCCGATGCCCTCGCCTGCGCTGAAACGACGGCTGCGGCGAAGCGTGTACGCGGCAAAGGGAGCGGCCCTGTTTTCACGCTTGCTGCGGATGCGCGTGCTCGTGCCGGCCGCGGGATTGATTGCCCTGACCCTGCTTTCTGCACTCCTGCTGTCGGAAAACGGAAAAGGGCGATACACCCTCCCTGAACTCGACGAAGGCCAGTACGCGCTCCAGGAACGGACGATGATCATGGACCCGCGTACGGTTGTCCACGTCCTGGCTCCCGTGTCGCAGGAAGACGCCAAAGGGTATGTGTGGGTAAACGACAGCTCCAATGAACTCCTCTTTCTCGCCAACGGCTTGGACCGGATGGAAGAGAAAGACTACCAGGTGTGGTTTATCATGGAGAACGGCCGCTCCAATGTCGGGGTGCTGCAGTGGAACGGCGGAATCGCCCGTCTCTACTTTCAGGGCGAAGAGGTTCGACGCGTGCAAAACATCTCTGTCAGCATCGAGCCGAAAGGGGGCAGTTTCGTTCCCACCGGACCGGAGACGATCCATCTCAAGGTAACGCACGCAAAGGAGTGAGCGGCTGAGCGGTGCGGATGTTTCCGCGGCGGCCTTTGACCCAGATGTACTGTACGATATGTTTGCCGGTGTGGACTACAAGATCGACCTGTCCAGGCCGGCAGGCCAGCGAATCGTCGATGTCATGTATAAGTGATCCATCCAAGCAAAATAGGCTCTCTCGAAACGAGAACATCCCGTTTTCACAGGTCTCGTGAGAACGGGATGTTTTTTCCATGGCGGAGTGGCGGGACGAGGCCCTACACCATTAATTTGCAGACGTCATTTGCATACGCCACAGGGTCATTGACAGGCAGCCCTTCGATCAGCAGCGCCTGGTTGTACAGGACGTTCGTATAGACACGCAGTTTTTCCTTGTCGCTTGCAAACGCCGCTTTGAGCGCTTGGAACACCTCGTGATGCGGGTTCATCTCCAACACTTTTTCCGCTTTGATGTTGGGGTTGTTCGGCATGGACTTCAGCACTTTTTCCATTTCGATGGTCACTTCGCCGTCGGTTGAGAGACATACCGGGTGGCTTTTTAGTCTTTTCGACACCCGCACATCCTTTACTTTATCCCCCAATACCTCTTTCATGAAGGCGAACAGATCCTTGTTTTCACTCTCTTGGGACGCGCTGTCCGCCGTCTCTTCCGCTTCGATCCCCAAATCGCCGCTCGATACCGCCTTGAATTCCTTCTCTTTATACGTCATCAGCATTTTGACGGCGAATTCATCGATATCCTCTGTGAAATACAAGATTTCGTACCCCTTGTCTGATACGAGCTCGATCTGCGGCAATTTCTCGATCCGCTCAATCGTCTCCCCGGTGGCGTAGTAGATATACTTTTGCTCCTCCGGCATTCTCGCGACGTATTCAGCCAGGGTGACCAGCTTCTTCTCTTTGGATGAGTAGAACATCAAGAGGTCCTGCAAGGTCTCCTTGTTGCTGCCGAAATCGCTGTACACCCCGTATTTTAGCTGTCTGCCGAAGGTGTTGTAGAACTGCTCGTACTTCTCCCGGTCATCCTTCAACAAGCTTTGCAGTTGGCTGGTTATTTTGCTCTTGATGTTTTTCGCGATCAGCTTTAACTGCTTGTCATGCTGGAGAATCTCTCTGGAGATATTCAGCGACAAATCTTCCGAATCGACCATTCCCTTTACAAAGCTGTAGTAATCAGGCAGCAGGTCCGGACACTTGCTCATGATCAACACGCCATTGGAATACAGCTCCAGCCCTTTCTCGTATTCCTTCGTGTAAAAGTCAAAAGGCATGTGCTCCGGAATAAACAAAATGGCATTGTACCTGACCACACCGTCGGCATGGATGTGGATATGCTTCAGCGGCTTGTCAAAACCGTAGCGTTTTTCCCGATAAAAATTCTCGTAGTCCTCGGGTGCAAGCTCCGATTTATTCTTTCTCCAAATCGGCACCATGCTGTTGATGATCTGCTCTTCGCGGTATTCCTCGAATTCATTTTCGCTGCCTTCCTTGGGTCTTTGTCTGGTGACGTCCATTTTGATCGGGTAGCGGATAAAATCGGAATACTTCTTAATAATCGCTTGCAGCCGATACTCTTCCAAAAACTCGTCAAAGTTTTCGTCTTCTGTATTCTCTTTGATTTTCAGAATAATCTCGGTGCCTACCTCATCCTTCTCGGCCGGGACGATCACGTATCCGTCAGCGCCGGAAGACTCCCACTTGAAGGCCTGCTCGCTGCCCAAAGCTCTGCTGATGACCGTAACCACATCGGCCACCATAAAGGCGGAATAAAAGCCGACACCGAATTGGCCGATGATGTCATGTCCGTCCTTCAATTCATGCTCGCTTTTAAATGCCAACGAACCGCTTTTGGCGATGACGCCAAGGTTGTTCTCCAGCTCCTCCCTGGTCATCCCGATACCGGTATCGAGGATTCTCAAGGTCCTGTTTTCCTTGTCGGGGATGACCTTGATGTAGTAGCTGTCCTGATCAAACCGCAAAGAGTCGTCCGTCAAGGCTTTGTAGTATATCTTGTCGATGGCATCGCTGGCATTGGAAATCAGTTCTCGTAAAAATATTTCCTTTTGCGAATAGATGGAATGAATCATCAACTCCAATAGCCGTTTGGACTCGGCTTGAAACTGCTGCTTTTCCATGAAATACTCCCCCTTCGATATGAAATGGCGCTCAGAAAGCATTTAGCACTCAACCAGAGAGAGTGCTAATCATTTTTTAGATACCATATCGGTTTTTTTGCGTCAATATGCCGTTGGAATTTTTCATGTCATGCCCTGGGTACATTCCCCAAAAACGCGATTGAAAAAAATAAGCTTCCCCATGTATCGGAAGCTTGTATTCTTACCTGGACTCTTGGTTTTGCTGAAGATCAGGATGGATTTGCAGAATCAATCGTCTTTCCCCGCTGTCTTTTTGACCTACGTAGTAGTTCAAGAAGGTTCCTTTATAATGTTCAACGTACCGTTTTTCAAGAAATATTTGATCATAGTTTTTCTGCACATCGTTTACCGTTACTTGAATGGTTTCGCCATCAAATGTTAGCCTTGTTTCAATCGCTCCTCCTTCTTTATCACTGGATAGAACCCTTATTTCATCGTTTGTTTTTTGATTCACGTTCTCCATAAACTGTTCCAACCTCGACAAGTTGCGAACTTCCTTGTGGCTCCAAAAAACATCGTCTTTGTCTGCTGGCAGAGGCTCCGCAAGATCCCCCTCATCTATTTCCACACCTGGCAGAAGCCCTGGTATTTTATCCCGTCCCATTTTAACAAGAAAGTCATTCCATTTTTTTGCATGATCATCAATCGCTTCGTAGGTCTTTCCGTCAACTGTCAAATTGCTGTCCAATCGATATTCTTTATCTCCTGCTTTCCATTCCAGAAAATATAAATATCCGACGCTTTTGCTATTTGTTTCACGAACCCTAATACCCTCTATCTGTGAGACAATGTCTTGAATCGTTTTGGAATCGTTAATGGACATCTTATTTCCATCGCCAAACCGTACTTCGATGCTATCTACATGTGAAAGATCACTTTTCAGCACCTCGGTTAAAGGCATAACCTTCCCCTCTGTTTTTGTACCGTCGCAAGCGGCAGCAAACAAAGCGAGGAGGACAAACAGCAGCAAATACACAGGATTCCTTTTGTTATTCATTCCCTCACCCCCCCTCCTCAGGACGATGCTAATTTTGCCCCTTTTTTATGCTCTCGTCATTTTGACGCGCAAGCCTTGGCCAATGTTTCCATTCCTCATTACCCGTGCTTCCCAGCCCTCAGTCAGCCCAAATATAATCGGGTTACCCCATCATCTGTTTCACCAACGCTCTGGTCCTTTCTTTCAACGCTTCATGATGCGAAGAGACCATGGCCGTTTTTTCAGCTTCGGGTTGAATATACAACTTGGCTTTGTTTACGGCGTTTGCCGCATCCTGGAATGCGCCTGCGATCAAATGCAATTTTCCTTCATGTGAAAGGATGTCCCCGGCAGCGTACAGCCCCTCCACGGAGGATTCACTGTTCGGATTTCCTGCTATGTAACCGCCATCCGCCTTTTCAATCCCCAATTCGCTGTTGTCGAGGAAGGCCGTATCGCGCTCATAACCATGATTGACGATGAGCTCGTCGATGACCAGCTGTGATACCTCCCCTGTTTCGTGATGGGTCAGCTCAACCCGTTCAACAGCTTCATGGTTGTCACCGGCGATCAGCTTTGTGATCGTCGTCTGGAAGAGACAGACAACCGAACTGTTCAGGAGTTGGCTCACCTGCGCTTCGTGTCCGCTTAAAGCTTCTTTTCGACAGCTCAGGTACACTCTTTTGGCGATCGGCTCCAGTTCATTTGCCCAGTCGATTGCCGCATTCCCCCCGCCGGAGATCAATACCGTCTTGTCTTTGAAATACTGCAAAGACTTCACCGCATAGTGTACATTTGCATCTTCAAAACGCTCCGCACCTTCGATCTCCAGCTTCTTGGGCTTGAGTATTCCGCTGCCCGTCGCGACAATGACCGTTTTCGACAAGTGCCTTTGGCCCGAGGCCGCGTGCAGGACAAAGATCCCGTCCGGATTGCGGGAGAGAGAGGCTATTTTTTCGTTTAACACCACAGTCGGGTGAAACGTGAGTCCTTGCTCGATCAGCTGTTCCATCAATTTTGCTCCGGATATGGGGGGTAGCCCTCCGACGTCCCAAATCATTTTCTCCGGATACACATGAAGCTTTCCGCCCAATTGCTGCTGATACTCGATCAGCTTTGTCTTCATTCCGCGAAGGCCGCTGTAAAAGGCGGAATAGAGTCCCGCAGGACCTCCCCCTACAATCGTCACATCAAAGACTTCTTGCTGCTGCACGTTTTATCACTCCACTTTAAACATCATCAATGATTATCATTCTCAACTAATGTACCTCTATTTTGTTCCTTTGGCAACGAAAAAAACGATTGACACCGGAAAAAAATCCCCTTATATTGTGCATTAGCGATATTGATAATCATTATCAAACAAATGCATCCCTGTTTCGGAACGGAGGTTATAAGACGTGGTTCGCCTATCTACTAATGAGTTGTGTATTGGCTATGGCAGCCGCTCCATTGTGAAGATGCTCAGTGTAGAGATTCCTGACAAAAAGATCACGACGATTATCGGTGCCAATGGCTGCGGAAAATCGACCCTGTTAAAAGCGATGACCCGCATCATCCCGCATCAATCCGGGGCAGTCATACTGGACGGAAAAAATATTTTGACAGAAAACACCAAGACACTGGCAAAGAAAATGGCCATCCTGCCGCAAACACCGGAGGCCGTGAGCGGGCTTACCGTCGGGGAGCTCGTCTCTTATGGCCGGCATCCCTATCAGCGGGGCTTCGGACGTTTGACGAAAAAAGATTATGAGGTCATTGACTGGGCGCTGGAAGTCACCGGAACGGCCGAGTTTAAATGCCGTCCCGTAGACGCCTTGTCGGGAGGTCAGCGGCAGCGGGTCTGGATCGCGATGGCGCTGGCCCAGGAAACAGAGCTGATCTTTCTGGACGAACCGACGACTTACTTGGATCTGGCCCATCAGCTTGAGGTTTTGGAGCTTCTGCAAAAGCTGAATGTCGAACAAAGCCGCACGATTATCATGGTTCTGCATGATATAAACCAGGCTGCCCGTTTTGCTGACTATATCATCGCTTTAAAAGATGGACAAATCGTCAAAGCAGGCAATTGTGAAGAAGTGATTCACCCTGAAGTGTTGAAGCAGGTTTTCCAGATTGACGCCGAAATCGGACGGGATCCCCGGACCAACAAACCGATGTGCATCACCTATAATCTGTTAAAGGGAGAGGCAAACCGTGAAAAAAAGATGGATTCTCCTCGCACTTATGCTCTTGCTTACCACTAGCGCTTGCAGCGGCATGCCAGAAAAGGCAAACAACTTCCCAGGCGATACAGACAACGGCACCACAGCAACGATAACGTATCAGTCGGAAAATGGGCCGATCGAAGTTCCCGCCAACCCGCAGCGTGTCGTCGTGTTATCTACCTTCGCCGGCAATGTCATGGCTTTGCATGTAAATCTGGTCGGCGTTGACAGCTGGTCAAAGATGAATCCCCGTTTTCAAAGCGGGCTAAAAGACGCGGAAGAAATCTCTGACGAGAGCCTGGAAAAAATCATCGAATTGGAGCCGGATTTGATCATCGGCCTGTCAACGTCCAAAAATATCGACAAGCTGAAAGAAATCGCCCCTACGGTCACCTATACATACGGCAAAGTGGATTACCTGACGCAGCACCTGGAGATCGGCAAGCTGCTCAATAAGGAAAAGGAAGCGCAAGCCTGGATCGATGACTTTAAGCAGCGCGCACAGAAGGCCGGCGAAGACATCCGGGCCAGGATCGGACCAGACGCCACGGTGTCTGTCATCGAAAATTTCAATAAACAGCTTTATGTTTACGGGGATAACTGGGGCCGCGGCACCGAAGTGATGTACCAGGCGATGAAGCTGAACATGCCTGAAAAGGTGCGTGAAACGGCTCAAAAAAACGGTTATTACGCCTTGTCCATCGAGCTACTTCCCGACTTCGCCCTAGACTATCTGATCGTGAGCAAAAACCCGGATGCTGACAATTCCTTTCTGGAAACCAATACGTACAAGAACATTCCAGCGGTCAGAAACGGTCGGGTATTCGAAGCCAATGCCAAGGAATTCTACTTCAACGATCCGCTGACACTGGATTACCAGCTCGACTTCTTCGTGAAGCACTTCCTTGGCGGCTAGTTTCTCCGCGTATACCGCAAAAGGGAGGATCTGTGCAGATGACCCAGGAAAATCGCCATACAACCCCATTTGTCTATAAGCTTGCAGCCGGTATCCTCCTGCTGATCGGCACATGTATCGCTGCCCTGATCTTGGGAGCGGCCGATACTTCGTTTCTGGATGTATGGCTGGCCTTCACATCCGAGGCTTCGGGCAGTGCCAGCGAAATGATCCGGGAAATACGCCTGCCGCGGGAGATGGCGGCCATCGTTGTCGGCGCCGCCCTTTCCGTTTCCGGAGCGATCATGCAGGGAATCACGAGAAACCCGCTCGCCGACCCCGGATTGCTCGGGCTGACTGCGGGAGCCAAGGCAGCTTTGGCCGTCGCGACTGTATGGATTCCCTCGGTTGGCTACTTCGGCACGACGGTTGCCTGTTTTGCCGGGGCAGCAGCCGGAGCCCTGTTGGTTTTCGGCATCGGCGCCCTGAGAAAGGGAGGATTCGCTCCTTTCCGCATCGTATTGGCGGGTGCTTCGGTTTCTGCCCTGCTGCTCGCTTTTGCAGAGGGAATCGGCATCTACTATAAAATCTCGAAGGAAATCTCCATGTGGACTGCCGGGGGGCTGATCGGGACCACTTGGAGTCAGCTTCAAGTCATCGTCCCTTTTATCACGGCGGGAATCCTGGTCTCCCTCCTGCTGTCCAGACAGCTGACCATTCTTAGTCTAAGCGAAGAAGTGGCCGTTGGGCTGGGACAGAAGATCGTTCCAATCAAGATGATTTTATTTGCGGTCATCATCGTCCTCGCCGGAGCGGCAGTCGCGATCGTCGGCAACCTGGCGTTTATCGGGCTGTTGGTTCCCCATGTCGCCCGGGGCATCGTCGGAGAGGATTACCGCTTGATCATTCCGATGTCTGCCGTATCGGGGGCCGTATTGATGCTGGCTGCAGATACACTGGGCCGCACCTTGCATGCACCGTATGAAACCCCCGTTGCGGCGATTGTGGCGATCATGGGGCTGCCATTTTTCCTTTGGATCGTCAGGAAGGGAGGCTCGGCCGTCTCATGATTCATCCCGCTTTGCGCCAAAGACAGCGATGGGTCGTCTGCTCCCTGCTGGCCCTCATCGCAGTGACAGCCGTGATCGGGATGGGCTGGGGCTATTCCTCCCTGTCCTATGGCCGGCTTCTCCCCACCCTGCTCGGTCACGGCACGTTTAAAGAAGAGTTTGTGCTGTATTCCATTCGCTTGCCGCGAATGCTCATTACTTTGCTCGCCGGGATGGCGCTTGCCCTGTCAGGGGCGATTCTGCAGAGAACGACGCGAAATGATTTGGCGGATCCCGGCATCATCGGCATTCACTCAGGGGCTGGCGTCGGCGTTGCCATTTTCTTTTTGACGATGCCGCTCAAGCCGGATTCATCGGTTTACCTGCTTCCGCTTGCCGCCTTCCTCGGCGCTTTATCGACTGCCTGCGTCATCTATGTCCTTGCGTATAAGAAAAACGAAGGCCTGCAGCCGATTCGCTTCGTGCTGACAGGGGTCGGCTTCTCCATGGCGCTTTCCGGCATCACGGTGGTGCTGATTTCATCCGCCGAACGTGAAAAAGTGGATTTTATCGCAAAATGGCTGGTCGGCAATGTATGGGGAACCGACTGGGTGTTTATTGGGACCCTGCTGCCCTGGTTAGTGGTCTTGATCCCCTACGCTTTCTATAAGGCATCCCAGTTGAATATCCTCGGATTAAGCGAGCCCGCAGCCATTGGCGTTGGCCTTTCGATCCAAACCGAGCGGATCTCTCTGATGATCACGGCTGTTGCCCTGGCGGCTTCCGCAGTGTCCGCCACAGGCGGCATTTCCTTTATCGGCCTGATGGCGCCGCACATCGCTAGAGCTTTGGTCGGACCCAGAAATCAATTGTCACTTCCCGTTGCGCTTCTGATGGGCGGGTGGCTGCTCCTGGTCTCGGATACGATCGGGAGGAATCTGGTCGACCCCTACGGAATCCCGGCTGGAATCATGGTTGCCTTTATCGGCGCGCCTTATTTTCTGTATCTGTTGTTGAAAAAATAAGAATCCTGGCAATCTCCCGGGCTGAGCTACATTTTTATTATTACCTGTTGACTTTAAGTGGTTTAATATGTTAGTATTAGTTTTGTTGACGGGCCCTTAGCTCAGCTGGGAGAGCGCTACACTGGCAGTGTAGAGGTCGTCGGTTCGATCCCGATAGGGTCCACCATAATTTTTACGCTTACATAGCCTTCCATTTCAGGAAGGCTGTTTTTGTTGCACCGCTTCCCGGCCAAGCGGTTGTTTTTTGTTCCCGCCAGCATTTCCTTCCCTTTAAAAGCAAGTGCCGACAACGCCTTTCGTCGCTGCGTTGCTGGCAGGCTCGTCAGTCTACATTCATCGTCTAATACGGATTGTCACACAAAGCGCTGTCATTGTTCTGCTGCCCCAAAAACGTATCTGCTGGTTCCAGGCAGAAATCCAAGGGGGTTTAGAAACCGTGTTGCTGTCTGTATCCTCTTGCATAGCCATTGGCGGGATGCGGCGGCGGTTAGTGCTGAATCACCTGCCCCTGATGCCAGTACGCCTGACTCGGATAAGCTGCAGGTGAAATCGCTCTGCCTTGTCCCCGATTATACCGGCAGTCGTTTGGCGGACCGATGACGACCGTTTTTGTAATGGGTGCCAGCGTCTCCTTCACTTTTGCCTCATCGAGGCAATACGTATGAGCAAGCACGCTCGCCGGGGTTAATCGCAAGAGGTCGGAACCACCGATGAATTCAGGAATCGGCGCATCGAATATGGCCAGCAAATGCGTGTTGTCAACCGTAGCAATTTCGTAATGCCACCAGGCCTGAGGCACATTCGCCACTTGCCCCGGCTGGATGGGAAAATTGCGAAGCTCTTTCGTAAACGGGTTAACCAAGGAGACGACAGCCGCGCCCGAAATACAGTACACCAATTGGGAAGCATTTGGATGGTAGTGGGGCTCGATTACATTTCCGGTACTGAGGTAAATATCCAGCATGGATATATTCCCCAGTGTGTTTACTTGATTGATGGAAAGGCCATTGATGTAATTCCGTTCATCCTTTTTGAAAAATGGGTTGTTGCCCAAATCGTACGTAAACTGTACATTTGGCGCAGAATAGTCCATATAGGATACCGCCACTTCATTCCCTCCCGTTCATTGGGTAATAGGCAATTGTTCTGTGGGATACCGTATGCTTATTCCCCAGGGAGAGTACGCCCATTTCCCCGCGTTTTCACGGCAGGAGAGACTCGCTGTCCGGGTTCTAACCTGCCGTCTTTTGCATGACAGGGCTGATCTTACGATTTTTCATCCGCTTCCATGACAATCCACTGGCGGGACCAGTTTTCCATTTCGCGAATCACCGGCTCCAGGGCAAGGCCTTTATTCGTCAAGGAATACAGAATTCGCACCGGCGTCTCCGGATAGACGTCACGCTTCACGATCCCCTCATGCTCCAATTCCTTCAGCCTTTCCGACAAGAGTCTCCCGCTGATCGGGATGGCCGCCTCGATCGTGCAAAACCGCTTGGGCCCCGAAAACAACTGGTAAATGACGAGTACCGTCCAACGCTTGCTCAGCAATTGAATTCCCTTTTCCACTACGGGGCATAAGGATGACTGATTCATCGCAAACCACCTCTCTATTCCCTTCTTGACACTACTATATTATTATTTTAAACTTAATTACAAAAAATAAGTAACATACAAAAGTGATGCGATGTCTATTTAACTTATGACGGACTTCCAAGCTCCTGATGCGCAAACTCTGGCATCTATTTATTCTGTAGAAAAAATGGGAGAGGTTTATTTTATGACAAGAAATGTGGAGATCGGCTTGCTGATTGCACGCATCGTGCTTGGTATTACTTTTTTCCTTCATGGACTTGTAAAATTCCAGGGCGGGATTGAAAACACAGCCGGTTGGTTTGACAGTATCGGCTTGCCCGTCTTTGCAGCCTATGCCGTGGCAACGATTGAACTTGTCGGCGGCCTGGCGATGATCGTTGGATTGGGGATACGAGTGGTTGCGCTCTTGTTTGCCCTGATCATGATTGGCGCCATCGTAAAAGTGAAAGCAGCCGTCGGATTTTTGGGGGACGGGCAGATGGCCGGCTACGAATTGGATCTGGCTCTGTTGGCCATCTCCGTGCTGCTCGGGCTCTCCGGCAGCCGGCTGCTCTCATTGGATCGGCTCTTATTCGATTCCCGCACTGATACACTCTAACGATGAAGGGCAGCACGCGGGACAAAAAGCAAAAAGTCACCGCATGAGGGTGGCTTTTTTGCTGTCGGCATTCCTTTTCTTTTTCATCCAAACTGCCAGCACATGTAGCTAAGCGAACCGTACACGTAGCTGCGGTGCAGCATGCGGGCGGTACGGCTGTCGTCGGCTGCGCCCATGGCGATCAGGAGCGGAATGAAGTGTTCATTGCGAGGCACCGCTTCCTTTGCGTAAGGGGCTTGTTCCTCGTAATCGAACAAGGCTTCGGTGTCCCAAGCGAGCAGGCGCTGCGAAAGCCAATCGTCAAAGGCCGCAGCCCAGGCTGCCGGTTGGGTGCTGCCCCACTCGATGCGGCGCAGGTTGTGAACGGTGCCGCCGCTGCCGATGAGCAGTACACTCCGCTCCCTCAGACCGGCAAGGGCTTTGCCGATGGCGTACTGGTCGCGGGGAGCAAGGCCTGGATTGACGGACATCGCGATCACAGGTATGTCTGCGGCCGGGTACAGCATGCGCAGAACCACCCATGCGCCGTGGTCGAGACCGCGCACCGGA
Source organism: Brevibacillus massiliensis (assembly GCF_000311785.1). GTDB lineage: Bacteria > Bacillota > Bacilli > Brevibacillales > Brevibacillaceae > Brevibacillus_C > Brevibacillus_C massiliensis. The sequence continues at coordinate 246,473 of NZ_HE978541.1, read as the reverse complement.
TCAAGCTCGCTTGGAATTCCATGGGCTTGCAAAAGCGATTGTACCTCTTCCGCCAACTTTACGTCCCCGCTGGCCGGGTAGTTGATGCGGTACAGTTCTTCAGGGAAGCCATAGAAGTCGTAAATCATCTCGTACTGCTCCGCTCCGCCTACCTGCTGCACGGGATGCTCCCAATGTGCCGAGAAGATCACGATCGCCTGCGGGCGCGGCAGCTCTTTGGCCATCCCTTCCAGAAATCGGGTGTATTCGTTGTCCTCGAGGGCGAGCAGCGGCGCGCCATGCGCGATAAAAAGGGACGGTACCATTCCGATGCCTCCTTTACTGACATGATTATGATTGATTGCAGAAATTTCTCACGTTCAGGACGATTGGAAAACTTGGCTCCGCCAAGCTTTTGGGCGGAGCCTTCGTTGCGACGCACAGGATGTGCTGGTGCCGGCGGTGCCCCGGGATGGGGCGCTGTTAGCCGGCCGCTTATGTCGATAGGGCAAAAATTTATCCATTCCTCTCGACCAAAGAAACCGTGGATGAGAGATCCACGGTTTTCAGGCAATGACTATGCGCGAACCGGCTCCTTGGCAAACCGCGCTGCTGCTTCGCGGGCCTGCTGGATCGCCTTTTCTTTGATGGCTTCCGCTTCTTGCGGCATTTGGTTCATCCCTTCCACATAGACCGATTCGACATCGGTGATTCCGACGAAGCCAAGCGCAGTGCGCAGGAAACGGTCGCCGAACTCGATCTCCCGGGCCGGACCTTCCGAGTAAATGCCGCCGCGTGCTTGAATGTGGACAGCTTTGCGGTTGGTCAACAGGCCGATTGGACCGTTTTCGGTGTATCGGAACGTTTTGCCGGCGACGCAGAGTGTATCGATGTACGCTTTCACCACGGCAGGGAAGCCGAAGTTCCACATCGGAGTGACAAACACGTATTTGTCAGCGGACATGAACTGCTCCAGCAGTTCGTTCATGCGGCCAACTTTAGCCTGTTCAACAGGGGTCAGCTCATCCCACGACTTTCCTTGCTGCAGTTTCCCCCACGCGCTGAGGACGTCGGCGTCAATCTGCGGCACTTCGGCTTTGAACAGATCCAGTTCTGTGATCTCGTCACTTGGATTCAGCCGGCGGTATTCCTCCAGAAAAGCTTGTCCCACCGTCAGACCGTAGGACTGCTCCGTCGGTTTCGGATTTGCGGTAATGTACAGTACTTTTGCCATTTTTTTCTCCCTCTCCTGGTGTAATTTGTAAAAGTATATTTACTTACTTTTAGTTAGTATATTACCCAGTTCACCGCTGTTTGTCAAGGAATTTAATCATGAACGGCATACAAAGGAAATTGGCTGTTTTGGGAGCTTTCCGTTACAATCAGAAAAGGGAGATTTTACACAAACCGGAGGGAATTTGCATGTATCTGCTTCGCTGGAAGACGTTTTTCTGGGGCGTCGGAGTCGTCATCGCCGCTTTTGCGATTTGGGCCGGGTACGTCCTGCACCTCATCGCTGCGATCGAGGCGACAGCTGTTGCCAGGCGCGCTGACGTGGCGATCGTCCTGGGCGCCGCAATCTGGGGCGACAAGCCCAGTCCCGCACTGCGCGAGCGGCTGGATCAGGCCTGCCTGCTGTATGAACAAGGGTACGTTCCCTACCTGCTGGTCAGCGGCGGGACGGGATCGGATACCCAACTTGCGGAAGCCGCAGTGATGAAGGAGTACTTGCTGGCAAAAGGGATACCTGAACAGCGGATCATCACCGAAAACAAGGCGACCAGCACCTTTGAGAATTTGGCCTACAGCAAAGAGCTGATGGAGCAGCACCATTTTCACACGGCTTTGGTCGTCAGTCACGGTTTTCATTTGGCACGAGCCGAGGCAATGGCCAGGGTGCTCCAGATGGACACCTATCCTGTAGCGTCTTCTACACAATCACTGTTTATCCCGTATCACAAGGCGAGAGAAGTGTTTGCCTACACCAAATGGAAAGTGAGCGAATGGCTGTCCTGATGGCAGGAAACTTTTTCTGTCATTACAAACCCTTCCGCCGGTTTTCCCCTTCGATGACATAGGCGTTCGTGTAGTGGCGAATGCGTTCCATGATTCGCTTCGCCTTGGTGTTTTCGATCCGGTTGCCGTTGCTGATGGACAAATGCTCCTCTAACTCGTCAAAGGAGTAGTTGGAGGTGTACAGCGTGGGCAGATGGCCGTTGACGCGTTGGTGCAGGATCACGCCCAGCACCTCATCGCGGATCCACGGCGTAACGCTTTCCGCCCCGATGTCGTCGAGGATCAGCACAGGGACTTCCTTTAACAGCTCCAGCTTGCCGACGTAGGAGTTGTCTGCGATCGACTCCTTGATCTCCCGGACAAAATCCGGCACATATACCATCAACGATGCGATGCCGCGGCGGGACAATTCCCGCGCGATGGCTCCCATCAAAAAGCTTTTGCCCACGCCAAACGGTCCGTGAAAATACAGGCCCTTTCCCTGCTTTTCGCCAGGCGCAAGCTCGCGGCAAAACCGCATTGCGGCTGCCACCGCCAATTGATTGGATTCATCTACTTCCAGCGTCTCGAAGGAGGCGGACAGTGTCTCATCGGACACGTAGTAGCTGCGCACCAGCCGGCGGGTGCGCTCCTCCTCTTCATGGGCCCGCTGTTTGTCGCAGGCGACCATCGCGCTGACCACCTGTCCATGCTGCACGTCCAGCTCTGCATAGTGGCCGCGGACCAGATTGGGACACTTGGACAATCCCGGGCAGTTGCCGCACCAGTAATGCTCCTTCACCGCCGTGTAGACGGCAGAAAGCGAGCGGAGCAAGTCGTCCCGCTCCACCTGGGGATGTTTTTGCCGAAACGCTTTTAAATAGTCTGACGAGCGAAGCATTTTGTCCAACTGCTGCTCAGGGGACAGGAGGTTGCGCGGGCTTCGTTTGTTTAGTTCTTCCATAAATTGGTTAATCGGTTCCATCTATCATTCTCCTCCCCTGTCTGGCTCGCGCAGAGATTCAAACAATGCCTTCAATTCCGGATCGTCCATCACTGTTCGCTTTGATTTTGGCTTGTCCGACGGAACTTTTTCCTGTGCTTGTTCCCGCTCCAGCTGCCGCTGCACGGAGGCCGGGAGCTTGTCCTGCAGAATGGCTTTGCTTGCCTTGCGCCGCGGCGAATGGGCCGCTGCCTGTCTCTCCGACTTTGCCTGGTCCGCCGCTGCCGCCGCTTGCTGCCTCGCTTCCGTGCGAGCGAGGATGACGCGGACGGCCTCTTCCACTGTGCTGACCTGTTTGGCCTTCCAACTGTCCCGGATCGTTTCGATAAAGGCTTGCGGCAGTTCCATATTCGTCTCACGGAGCGTGTACAGCAGCAGCGCGTTGGCTACTTCGGCGGGCAGTCCGTCTTGGAAGATGAGCGTTTCCGCGCGCTCCAGGTAGACCTTGCTCACCCGGCCGCCGACCGCCTGTTCCAGTACGATCAAAGGCGAAAACTGGCGGCAGACGCGAAAAAAGGAGACGCTGCCCGTCTCCGGCACAGTGCCGGGGGACAGATCTTCCGCGAGCGGCAGTGATACTGTATCCCGCTGCAGGACGCCATCGACGTATTTTTCCCGGCAGCGCTTTCGCAGCGCCTGCCGATCCAGCTGTCCCGCCGCGTCAAACAGTTTCCAATCCCGCAGCTCTTGGCCCATCTGCCAACTGCTCATCTGGTAAAAATGCAGGATTTTATAGATAAACTCGATATTTTCTGCCCCAAGCACCTCCGCCGCATTCGCATTGGACGGCAGATGCATCCTGATAAAGGACAGGTCCAGAGCCGGGCCGGCCTCTGCTTGGTATTCGGTCTGCATCGGTGCCGGCGGGTAGCGGGTCTGCATCTGGGAAAGAAATCTCTCCGTCTCCGAACCGGGGCGAATATCCAATTCGGACGCGGAGAGAGTGTGGTATACCTCGTAAAACCGCTTGGTGACATTTTCTTCGTACGGGTACTGTTCGTCCAAGTCTGCCCCTTGCCGGTCCGCGTATCTGCTGCGCAGCTGTTCGTATCTGGGTCGCTCCACCTTGTTGAGCAGCATGACCGACCAGACCTCTTCCTGAAAAAACTGTGCGGGGGACAAAGGGGGCTTGAGCAGATATTCGTAAAAGTAGTCGCCATCCCGGTTCTCCCGCCGCCGCACCTCCAGGAGTCCCATCGCCTCCAAGCGTTCCCTGGCGCTGAGCAAGCGGTCCAACGGCAGAGAGGTGATCAGCATCAGGCTGCGGTGAGTCCCCTCCGCCGATGCCCCGCTCCGCTCCTCCACCTCGTGGACGAGCAATTGGTAAAGGGCATGCGAATCCGGTCCGATCAACGGCAAATAGAGATGGGTTACGTACCCCATCTCGGCAAAGCTAAGCGGCCGAATCATCCTCACCAGATAGCGGTCTTTGGGCGTCAGTTCGTTCCACACTACACGCATGATCGAAAATCCTTCCTGCCTGTTCTCATCGTTCTATTATAGCATCCTGCAAGCAGGGTTTGGTAGAGGAGGGCGGGGAGGATCGGGCCGGGTCAGTCCAGCCGCCATTTGTGAACCGTCCGAAACGGCTGCGTCCCCCACTGTTCGTCCGGCAGGTGCAGACGACTGGAAACGAAATACGGCTGCTTGACTTCCACCAGGGGAACAATCGGGAGATCCGCGGCGAACAAGCGCTGCCACTGGGCGAACAGCTCCTTCCGCTCCGATAGCGGCAGGATCAACCGGCCTTTTTCCAGCAGTTTATCCGCGCGGCTGTTGGCGTATCGGGACGCATTCAGCCCAAGTTCTCCCACCTTTTCCCCGCTGTGCCAGAGCTTGGACAGCTCTCCCGGATCCGCTGGATAGCGCCAGCCATAAAGGTAAAGATCAAACGGATTTCCGCCGAAAATATAAGAGACGAACTCTTTTGGAGGCAGCGGTTTTGTTACGATGCGTACCGGAAGATCAGCCCATGAGCGGATCAGGCTGTGAAGCAGCCGTTCGCGCACCCTGTTCTCAGCCGGATACACCAGCGTCAGCGTGAGCGGATTTTTGGCGGAAAATCCTTTGGCCGAGAGGGTCTTGGCCGCACCGGCGCGGTCGCGACGGGGAAGCCCTCCCGGGGCATAGGCAAACGAAGAGGGGGATACAGGGCCAAGAGCCGGTTCGGCATAACCGTAACATACGTCCTTGGCGATCTGGCCTGCGGAAATCGCCTGGGCTAAAGCCCGCCGGACGCCAATGTCGGCAAGCGGACCGCTCTCCAGGTTAAACCCGAGAAACTGATACCCGTTGCCTCTGCCAGCCTTTACCTCTGCGGCGCCGGCCAGCCGACTCGCCATATCCGGCGGCACAGGAGACCAGTCGACGGTCCCGGCAGCCAATTCGTCGGCCATCCCGACCGGCTCCACGGGGCGAACCCGAATGGCGTCAAGGACAGGTTTTCCTTCGCAATACGAAGGATTGGCGGCAAAGCGCCACTCCCGCGGTGAGAGCTGCACAGGCTGAAAAGGTCCAGCTCCAAGCAGCCTGCCCGCTTGCGACAGCTCGTCGATTTCCTTGACCGTTTTTCCGGCCAGCTGGTTCCTGGAAAGAAGCGGCGCGGTCAGTGTGCGAAAAAAACGCATATCATCCCGATCCAGGGCGATCCGCACTGCTTTTCGCGCGGTATCAACGGTGATGCCCGAGATGTGCTCCGCCTGGCCGGACCGATACGCCGAGACACCTTTTACCTGTCCCATCGCCTGACGCCAGACGCCGTAGTATTCAGGGCGTGCGTAGGTCTCCAGGGTGAACAAAACGTCGTCCGCCGTGATCGGACTGCCATCCGGCCAAGTCCCGGATTCCCGCAGCTTCACGACGATACTCGGTTTGCCGTCCTCGCGCTCCACTGTGTAGCCGGCAGCAAGCGCAGCGGTGTACCCCTCCTCCTCTGACGCGGCCAAGAGTCCGCGGTAAGCCAGGAATTCGAGCGGGGTGAGCCGCGCCTCCTGCTTGGTCTGGCCAAAAGGGTCAAAAGCAGGCAGTGAACCGGGGGAGCCTATTACCAACTCTTTTCCATCATGCGACGCTGCAGCGGCCTGGTGATTTTTTGTCGCTGACGCTGCCGCAGGTGTCTGATCGTAAACCTGATTCTGTCCAGGCGCACAGCCGCACATCGCCGTCGCCACGGCTAAAAGCGCCCACAGCAATCGCTTGGAAAAGCCGGCTTTGGTCATTCAGAGGTATTTCCTCCTCCCTCGTCTGAGTTTTTTTTGCTGTGTGTCCGAGCGTGGGCCAGCAGTTCTTCCAACTCGCACATGAAGACATTGATATCCTTGAACTGGCGGTATACGGAGGCAAATCGGACATACGCTACTTCATCTACGTAGTATAACCGTTCCATTACCATTTCTCCCACATCTTTGCTGGGAATTTCCGCCTGAGCCTGGCTGCGCAGCTCTTTTTCGATTTCGTTTACGACGTTTTCCAGCACTTCCAGCGAAACGGGCCGCTTTTCACAGGCGCGAATCAGACCGCGCAGGATCTTCTCGCGGCTGAATTCTTCCCTGGTTCCGTCTTTCTTGATGATGAGGAGGGGCGTTTCTTCTACTGTCTCAAACGTGGTAAACCGCCTGTTGCAGGCTTCGCACTCTCGGCGGCGGCGAATGGATTTATTGTTATTAAACGGCCGGGAATCCAACACTCTCGTCCCGTTATTTTCACAAAAAGGACAACGCATAATACGATCATCTCCAGAACTTTCAATACTTTTTTCAGTGTCCCTCAACTTTTTTCTTGCGTCAAGCGAAAATCTTTTATTCCTATTTTAATCAACTGAATTTAGAATAGGAGTATACGTGATGAGGAGGGGAACATATGCGCCTGGTCTCTTTAAAAAAAGCGACACCGGGAATGAAGCTGGGCCGGACCGTGTTTACCGAGGACGGGAAGGTCCTGCTCGGTACAGGAATGGTCCTAAACGAGCGGCTGATCCAAGGCTTGGAAAAAGCCGGCGTCGATTCCATATACATAGATGATCCCCGTACTGCCGATATCGAAATAGAAGATGTCATCCGTCCGGAAACCCGGCAAGCTGCCGTTGAAGTGGTGCAAAAAACGATCAAGCAAATTCAGAACACCAACCGTCTGGCAAGGCGAATCTCTGTCAAAGATATGGGGATGCATTTTCAGCAAGTGTTTCACGCGATTCTTGACGATTTGATGGGCAGCGAAGAGATCGTCGTCCATTTGGCCAACATCTCCTCCCGCTCCAGCGCGATGTACCACCATGCCGTGAACGTCTCGGTTTTGGCAACGGCTGTCGGCATGTCGCTCGGGTACAACCGGAAGCAGTTGACGGAGCTCGGGATCGGCGCCATGCTGCACGACATCGGAAAAATCGACCTGCCTAAGGAACTTCTGGACAAGCGGGAGCGCTGGACGCCTGAAGAATTCGAAATAAGCAAACAGCACACCCGCTACGGATTCGACATCCTGCGCAAGCAGCATGATCTCTCCCTGCTGTCCGCCCATGTCGCCCTGTCGCATCACGAGCGGCTTGACGGCAGCGGCTACCCGCAGGGATTAAAAGGGGATCAAATCCACGAATACGCGCAGATTACAGCCATCTGTGACGTCTACGATTCGCTGACCACGCCCAGGCCGTGGCGCCGGCGGTACATGCCGCAGGATGCGCTTGAATACCTGCAGGGATCGGGCGGGCACCTGTTCGAGCACCATCTGGTCAGCGCATTCTGCCGGCACATCGCGATCTTCCCGCTGGGCAGCAGCATCGTCCTCAATACGGGCGAAGCGGGTGTCGTCTGCAGGGTGGATCCGAATTACAGCCACCGTCCGGTTATCCGCGTCCTGAAAGACGGCCGGGGAAACGACATCTCCATGCCGTATGAGATCGATTTGAAGAGCGAATTGAAGTACTTCATCGTCGGTTTTGAGGATGAAAGCCTGTTCGTCGTCCCCGAGACGAAAGAAGTCCAGTAGAAAAGCCTCTTTTCCAGGAATTTATAACAGATTAACTTTATCGTTATCCATAGACGAAAGCAACCCGCTTTGTTGTTTCTCACGACAGCAAAGCGGGTTTGCGTTTTTCACTTGTGAGCATCCTTGGCGTTTAGCTGCGCTCCTCGGCAAGCTTCTGCGCTTTTTGGACGAGCAGCGCCACATCGGCACGGCTTAACGCTGCATTAGGCTGGAATGTCGTTTTTCCGTTGGTGTCCCACAGCCCGAGGCCGTCGCTTATCACTGCTGCTGGCAGTTTCTGACTGGGCACGTCGCTGAACTTCGCGGTAAACAGCTCCGGCTTGTCCAGCAGCCGTCCGTAGCCAAATAAGCGAAGCAGCATTTCGGAGGCCTCGATCCGCGTAATGGAAACGTCGGGTGCAAAGGTTTGTCCTTTGTCCGAGATGAAGCCCCTGTTCACTCCCTGCTGAATCGCCGCATAGTTGGGGTGATTCACATCTACATCCTGAAACGGCAGCGGCTTTGCTTTTTCATCTAAATGGCGCCGGGAAACTTCTACCGTGCTGGAAAGGCGCAGAAGGATCGAGACGTATTCGCCGCGGGTAACTTCCTTGTCAGGCTCCGCTTTTCCGTCCTGAACCGTAAAGTAGCCTTCCTTAATCGCTTTTTGCAGCGCTGCTTCCGCAGGGTGCCCTTCCAGATCCTGCGGCTGGCGCTGCTTGCGCAGTTGGTCAAGGCTGATCCACTCTCCGCTGACGGCGTCGACAAACCCCTGCTCCCCGAGATAGCGATAGACGAGCTTGGGTGTGGGCTGCTTGTCTTGGGCATTCGCAAACTGGTACAGCGGTGAGATAAAATAACTGAGCACGGGTTCTCTATGCTCCGCCTCCACCTCTATCGCTTTCTTGGCATCGATTGTTGCCGTCAGCGCCGGGACATCTGCCAATTGGCTTGTATTGCCGGACCACAAGCGCACTGCCTTGCCCGTTTCAGCATCCACATCGACATAGACCTGGGCGCTTTCCACCGGAACGCCCGCTTTCAACCAGCCGAATGTAACGGTGTAGCTGCCGTTGTATTTCAGTGATGAAGTCTGGAGGTTTTTCGTCGCTTCAGTATTGATCAGGTAGATTTCACCCAAGCGATCCGGGTAGACCGTTTTTACCAGGTTTACAGCGCTCTCTTTCGCTTCCTCCCAAGATACAGGAGAGTCTACTTTCTTTTCTTCACCGCGCCTAAAAGCTTCGTCAGTGGAAAACCCTGTTAACTCGCCGCGGTCGTTGATCTCCAGCCTGATCTCCTCCGTGTCGCCCTCTGCCTTTGCAGGTACGTAGGAAAAGCTCCAGTGACGCTCGACGATTCCATCCGCTCCCACGCTGGAACCGCTGCCGCTGCTGGTTCCCTTCTGGTATTCTTCTCCGAGAAATTTTTTGATCCACTGGTTGGCGATATTCTCCGCTTCCTGCTCGTCGATCAGCTTCTTGGGGGAGTCGCCTTGCCGAATCTTGGTGCCCAGAGGGGTCATTTCCTTCTGTTCTCCGGCAGGATTCCCGGTAGGCGTCAACACCTCCCCTGTTACCGCATCCAGCATGGCAGGGTCGCTTTCCGAGTATTGATACACCAACCGATAGGAGGGTTTGGCCCCCCAGTCACCGACACGTGCTGACAGGCTGACGAACTGCAGCGAGGGTTTGATGCTTTCCTTTAATTTGTCGGTCAGATCTTTCACCGTCTCCTGGGGAATGCTGCCTTCATACCAATTCCGATTGTAGTTCGTGATTTGTCCCTGCTTGTTTACCACAATCTGAATCCCGTTTTCCGGAAACGGTATCCCGTTTTCTACTCTCGTATAGACGAACAAATACTCGTCTGCACCGGTGTAGTAGTTGGTTACCCCAGTGTATTCATTCGCTTTGGACAATTTCGACACTTCTTCGCCTGCTGCTTTTTTGAGTAAATCTGCGGCGATTTTCTCCGCTTCCTCCTCGCTGAGCGACTTTTCGCTTTCGCTGCCCCACTGATCCACCTCGTACCTGAACATATTCAGCAGTTTGCCGGTGACAGCATCGACGGTCACGGAGATCATCCGGTCATTTCCTTTTTCCTGCCAGTGCAATGCCCAGACCGGTGTAGAACTGAGGGGATATCTGTCTTCCGACAACAATTGGGCTGATTCATTGACAAAGCCATCCGTAATGTCGATCAGCGATTTCGCGATCTGAATCGCCTGCTCCTTGCTGATAGCCGCATCCTTTTCGGCTGCATAGGCCAAGCTCGCCCCGGCAATGGCATCCGGCGCCGACACCGGGGGCATGGCTGCCAATACCGCTGCACAGACCGCCAGTCCGGCCATTCGCGACTTGCGTGAAATGCCTGTCCGTTTCAACATGATCTTCCTCCTTCACAAGTGGGTTTCTTTCCTTATCCCCCCTATCTTACCAAATATTTTTAAAAAAGGCTCTTCTTGAAGAGCAGTTTTTGATTTTCTCTATTCCCGAAACATGACTTCAATCAACAATGACCTCCAACCGTTTCCCCTGTCGTATTTGATAAGAGCTTGTTCTTTCCACTACCATAAAGGACAACTTATGAAGAACCATCATGATCAGACCACCCAATTTCTGATCATAAACGGGTGTTAAATAATGAACTTGCAACAAATCCTCGAGATCGATCGGGTGCGGATAGCATAGTCCAAACATGTTCATTTGCGTTTGCACATGAACAAATACATCATATTTTACAAAAGAAGATAGAAGAAGCAAACACGCCGGCATGAGCACCAAAGTGTTTGCCCGAGCGAATTTTTTCCTTTGTTTGTCCTGCAATCGGTTTTTCATGATCGGATTGACAACGGGCCACCATAACCAGACAGATGAGACCAAGAGTAGGCCATAAAATCCAGTATGTAACATCCGGTTCGTCATGATTTCATCCATCACCACTGGTATGTGGTAAAGAATAAAAAGCCCATTGAACATTATGAGGGCTATTACGGAGCGCGTCAAAAACCGCCAAACTTTTTGAAAAAAAATGAACTTTCGAAAAGGCTGCAGAATTCCTGCGGGAATCCCCAAAATCAGCAGCGGAGTGGCAAAAAAGTAAAGGATACTCATCTGCAGCATGTGTATGCTGAAGATCACATGGCTTAACAGATACAGCGGACTTGCCCAACAAATCAAGAACAGCAGCAAACCGATCGCAAAGCATGCCTTTTGCTTCGAGGAGACTTTGGTTTCCCCAGGAACTAAGCGTCCAAGCCAATCTCCTGTTAGCAACACATATCCTATGAACAGGAATGAAATTAGAAATATCAAATCCACGTTCCATGCCGAGTCGGATTGTAGGATGAATGGGAAGAACGACATGACTCATCCCTCCGATTTATGAAAAAAGATTCAGCCTAACAGCCTCAATCCATGATTCCAGATCATGGACATCGACAAATCGATCAACATAAGGAAGAGCTGTGCTCATTCCTGTTGCCACAGGTTCATATCCTTCTTCCCCAAGTAACGGATTGACCCATACAATATTGCCTACCTGCCCGGAAAGCGATTCCATCGCTCGTTTTAAAATTTGTGGATTTCCCGTATCATATCCATCCGAAACAATCATGAGGCATGTCTTTCTCCGTAACAAACTTCCATATCGATTGGCAAGACGTGACAGACAAAATCCAATACGTGTACCTCCTTTTAGCTCAATCAATTGTTCAAAGGGAATGCCTTGGACGATTTTACGTGATAAGAGCGGTGTGATACGCTTTATATCTGTACTAAACACAAATGATTCCACACGTGCCTTGGAGTGCATAAATGCCCAGGCAATAGTGGTAAAAAAATTGGCATATTCTTTCATCGACCCTGAAATATCTGTCACAATAACAATTCTCGGGCGAGCCCTTCGATATTTGCGATGATAAATAACAAAAGGATCTCCCCCATTTTTCATGGCTTTGCGCAATGTTCGCCGAAAATCGATCTGAACCCGTCGGCCCGCTTGTAAACGTCGGCTACGCGGGCTTTCAAATTGAAGGGCAGCTTTCTTTGTCCAAAACAAGATTTGACTTAACTGACCCTCTTTTATTAGTTGAAGGGCGTAACGCTGACCATGGTCGGGATTGTATGCTCTTAGCATGGCTCCTTCAATCTGAAGTGATGAAGAGGTCTCAACCGAGAAATTCCCCAATTGTTGTAGTCCAGTATCATCTTCCATAACGGTTGTTTGTTTCAATTGGTGCTGTAAAATCCCGAAATGACGTTTGAACAGGCTCGGAAATATCCCCCATTCTGCCGGATTTTTCACATAGATGGAGCGCATTGTATTCATAACTTGTTCCATCGACTCGATCTCAATTGCCGATAACGCGGCGATTGCCGTCAGGCTTTCAGGAGTTCCTACCCGAAATCCGTATTGTCTTAGAAATGGTGCAAAACTTTGTACCTGTTCTATGATCCTTCCAGACAAAAGGCCAACCTGTCTTGGCAGAACATCTAGGACTTCCATAGAAGTGTCAAACCTTTCTGATAGACAAACTCCATATCTTCTTGCGTCTTTAGAACACACCCCAATGTATGGGATATGATTTCTTCATCAAGTTTACCTGTATCCAACTCCTCTAATGCCTGTGCCCAATCAATTGATTCGGCCATTCCAGGCGGTTTTAACAAAGACCACTGCCTCATTTGGCGCACGGCCCGAACAATTTGACGGATCAACTCTTCAGCTAATCCTGGCACACGCAATTTTATAATTTCTACTTCGCGTTCCAGGCTCGGATAGTCAAGCCAAAAGTATAGACAACGCCTTCTTAGAGCATCTGAAAGATCCCGGGTACGATTGGAAGTCAGAATCACCATAGGTGGATTTTGAGCACGGAACGAACCAATTTCCGGAATCGTAATTTGAAATTCCGCCAAAAATTCCAATAGCAACGCTTCAAACTCCTCGTCCGCCCGATCCACCTCATCAATCAGTAAAACGGGCGAGGGTTCTCTGCGCAATGTTTTAAGAAGAGGACGCTCTATCAAATACTCCTCCGTATAGATATCTGTTGAGATCTTTCCTTGATCCTGTCCTTCTATGACAGTACGTGCCGTTAACAACTGTTTTGGATAATCCCAATCATATAAAGCATGGGCAGCATCCAATCCTTCATAACACTGCAATCGAATGAGTTCAACTCCGCGAATTTCCGCCATCACTTTCGCCAATTCCGTTTTTCCAACGCCGGCAGGCCCTTCCATAAGAATGGAGCGCCCTAGACGCTCCGCCAAATACAGTACTGTTGTCAGTGCCTGATCCGCTACATAACGTGCTCGGCGCATTTCTTCTTGTAAAATCTTAATTTCTTCGTTCATTCTGTTTCCTCTTTTGTTACCGCAACTTCGCTTTTCAAGGAGACCAACGCATTTTGAATGTTCTCAAACACCTGTTGCGTAATCTTGCGAGCTTGCCCGTCAATCAAACGTCCTCCAATAGTGGCGATCGGACCGCTGACCACAACATCACAAGTCCATTTCAATAAAGTACCCTGCTGATCTTCCAGATCTTCCAAAAATAATTTTGCGCTCATATTGATCCCGCTTCCCATGCCTCCACCCTTAACCGACATGGAAGCCGACTTTTCCGGTTCCTCTACCGTTAAAACGGTGTCCAAATCAAATGACCCACGAACTGGACCTAGACCAACACGCACTTTTGCGCGAAAATTGAAGTTGTCAGATACGTCCATCTTTAACAAATCTGGCAAACATGGCCCCACCTTGTGCGGATCCATAATAAAATTCCATACCATTTCGCGGGACACCGGAATTGTAAAATCACCACTGTAATTCTTCAATGATAATTCCTCCTTGTATAATAAGAGCAGCTACCAATTTGGTTCAGACAATTCCAGGGTGAAGTTGCTCTTTTGGATTTTTGTTTTGAAAATGTTTGACGTATTCCAACCGAAGCAATGTTACACTTCTACCGTGTATGCATATTTTTCTGGTTTATTCAAAAATTCCTGGCGACAACGCGGACAACAAAAACCATATTCCTTGCCTTGGTATTCCGCTTTATGGAGAGTCGTATTCAAATCCACCACCATATGACAAATCGGATCGATCACTTCCCGCCGCGTCTTGTTCTCTATTACATGTGACGTAAAGGGAGCAAAAGTACGTCTCTTCCTTCTGTATTCGATTATTTCCGCCAATATCGTAATCGCAATTTCGGCAGGGTCAACAGCACCCAAATCTAATCCTACCGGAGCAGAAATAAAGGAACAAAACTCTTCCGAAACTCCCTGGTTCTTCAAATCGTTCAATACTGCTTCTCGTCTTTTGGGACTTGTAACCAAACCCACATAAGAAAGCGCAAAGCCTTGTAACGCCCGAATGCTTTCAACATCATAAAGACCCATTGATGCGACAACTACAAATGCTCCCGGTGACAGATTCGCTTGAATGGTTTCCGTGAATCCGGAAAGGCTGGATGTGCCTTCAGAATGTACATTTTCCAATCCCACGGTTCTAATTTGAAAATCCAGGTAAGCCGCTGTTTTTTTCAAATAGTCAGCAATTGGAGAATGACCGATAATCAGTAAAACGGGCGCCGGAATCTTTGGCTCAATAAACAATTCAACTGTCCCCTCCGAGTGGCAGGTCATCGGCAAAACGATTATATCGTCCGTACGGGTCTGCGGTGTATCAGACGTGATCAGCACAATCTGACTGATCCCTTTTTCGATACATTTCAATGCTTGTGAAATTACGAGGGATTGTGTACATTGACCGCCAACAAAACCTATCATCTCTCCCGATGATTTAATCAACGCTTTTGCACCGACAACAGCTGAAGTGGGTTTTACGCTTCGAATAACGGTAACAACAGCAAACGGTTCCCGTGTTTCTTCTAATCGAGCTGCTTCTTTCCAGATATTAACCATATAGAGTGTCTGACGGGGAGTCCCCCGTCAGACCATCCTCCTCTCATACACAGAACTTCCTTACTTTTAAATTATTCAGCTACCCCGTTCTGACGCAAAATCTCCCAAACTTTCCAAGGAAAAATCGGCATGTCGATATGTTCGACACCAAACGGTTCAAGAGCATCCACAACAGCATTGACGAAGGCTGCCGGGGAACCGACATTGGGTGATTCTCCCACTCCTTTTGCACCGATTGGATGATGTGGCGATGGGGTAATCGTTCGGTCTGTTTCCCAATTCGGCGTATCAAGGGAAGTCGGAACAAGATAATCCATCCAGTTAGGAGCCAAGCAGTTTCCGTCCTCGTCAAAAGGAATGTCTTGCATAAACGCAATTGCAAAACCTTCCGTCAAACCACCATGAATCTGTCCTTCCACGATCATAGGGTTAATCACGTTTCCACAGTCATCGACTGCCAGGAAACGGCGTACTTTAACAACTCCGGTACCTTTATCAATATCCACAACCGCAATGTAGGCCCCATGTGGGAATGTCAGATTGGGGGGATCGTAATAATAAGTAGCTTCCAGACCAGGCTCCATGCCTTCCGGCACATTCGTATAGGCAGCCAACGCGACTTCGCCCATCGTAACCTTTCGGGACGGGGTCCCCTTAACTTCGAATGACTCTCCATTCCACGAAATATCCTCGTCACCCACTTCCAGCAGGTGAGCAGCAATTTTCCTTGCCTTGTCCCGGATGCGCCGCGCACATAGTGCTGCAGCTCCTCCTGCTGTTGGTGTACTGCGGCTTGCATATGTCCCCAAGCCGTAGGGAGCAGTATCTGTATCACCTTCTTCAATCAACACGTCATCTGCGGTTAATCCCAGTTCTTCTCCGATGATTTGCGCGAAAGTCGTTTCATGGCCTTGTCCCTGATGTCGCACTCCCAATCGGGCAATCACTTTTCCGGTCGGATGCACACGAATTTCAGCACTGTCAAACATTTTGATCCCCATGATATCGAATGAATGGGAAGGACCAGCACCAACAATTTCCGTGAATGTAGAGATACCGATTCCCATTAATTCGCCGCGGGCGCGTTTCTCCGCCTGTTCTTTTCGCAATTCGTGATAACCGATTTTTTCCAGGGCCAGCCTAAATGTCTTCTCATAATCTCCGCTGTCATATGTCCATCCTGTCGGAGACTGATAGGGAAACTGATCTTTCCTGATAAAATTGAGCAATCTCAGTTCGGCAGGATCCATGCCTAATTTTCGTGCTAATATATCCATCGTTCGTTCGATTAAATAAGCTGCTTCCGTGACACGAAACGAACAACGATAGGCGACTCCACCCGGTGCCTTATTGGTATAAACGCCGTCCACCTCAACAAACGCTTGCTTAAAATCATAGGAACCGGTTACGATGCTGAACAATCCGGCAGGAAACTTGGTAGGATCCGCCGCAGCGTCAAACGCGCCGTGGTCTGCAATCGTTTTCACTCGTAATGCTAATACCTTTCCGTTTTCATCAGCAGCGATCTCAGACGTCATATGATAATCACGTGCGAAACCAGTGCTTGCAATGTTTTCCGTGCGGGTTTCAACCCATTTGACCGGAATTCCCAATTGTATGGAAGCAACGAGGGCACATACATATCCCGGATAGACAGGAACTTTGTTTCCGAAACCTCCTCCAACGTCTGGAGAAATGACTTGAATCTTATGTTCAGGCAGACCACTTATCATAGCCAATATTGTTCGATGCGCATGTGGTGCCTGTGAAGTGACATACCATGTCAATCTGCCTGTTCCCTTTTTGTAATCAGCGATACATCCACATGGTTCCAACGGAGACGGGTGAACTCGTTGAAAACGCACGTCTTGACTGACTACCACAGGAGCATTTTTGAAAATTTCTTCTGTGCTTTCTTGATCTCCCGCTTCCCAGTGCCAGATATGATTGCTTTTCTTTTCACGATCATCCCGCAATACAGGAGCATCCGGCTGTAACGCGCGGAACGGGTCAACTATGACAGGCAGCGCCTCATATTCAACCTCAACCAATTGAGCTGCATCCACCGCTGCGCCACGGGTCTCAGCGACTACTGCCACCACTTCTTGATACTGGAAAAGCACCTTATTGGTAGCCAGTACCATTTGTACATCCCCGTTCATAGTTGGCATCCAAGCAAGATTCATCTTTGCCAAATCTTCACCGGTGATGATTAATTTCACTCCGGGAACCTGTTTAGCGGCTTCGGTATTTATGCTTTTAATCTTTGCATGAGCATAGGGACTGCGTACGATACTCATATACAACATGTTTGGCAATACAATGTCGTCTAGATATTTACCTTGACCTCTAATAAACCGGGGGTCTTCTTTCCGATGAATCGATTTCCCCATCGGCCGAAGTTCAGTTTGATTAATTGCCACTGGGAACCACCTCCGATTGATTCTTAGGTTCCTTATCTTGCTGTGCGATCATATGTCCTGCTGACTGGATTGCTTTTATGATGTTCACATAACCTGTGCATCGACATACATTTCCAGAGATACCTTTGCGAACTTCCTCCTCTGTAGGAAAAGGATTTCGTTCTAACAGTTCACATGCTGTCATGATCATTCCCGGTGTGCAATATCCGCATTGGAGACCATGCTCTTCCCAAAATGCTTTTTGCAAAGGATGCAGTTCACCATCACGTTCGAGTCCTTCTACAGTCATGATTTCTTGTCCGTTAGCTTGT
Organism: Brevibacillus massiliensis; assembly: GCF_000311785.1. Taxonomy (GTDB): domain Bacteria; phylum Bacillota; class Bacilli; order Brevibacillales; family Brevibacillaceae; genus Brevibacillus_C; species Brevibacillus_C massiliensis. The sequence continues at coordinate 228,863 of NZ_HE978541.1, read as the reverse complement.
ACTGCCAACACGGTACAAGATTTGACAGCCTTTCCGTTTAGTAATACAGTGCACGCTCCGCAACTTGTCGTATCACATCCGACATGCGCACCCGTCAGTCTCAGGTGTTCCCTGATGTAATAGATAAGCAACGTGCGGGGCTCGACATCCGATTCATAAACACGTCCGTTTACAGTTACACTTATCTGCATAAAATCATTGTCCCTCCCTGTTTCATGTATCGGTAACAAACAACCATGCTAGCGGAGTTCATCAGCAATTTCTTCAAGCCCTCGCTTTACAAAGACCCTGACCAAATCTCGCTTGTACTCTGCACTGCCGCGCAAATCCGTAGCCGGATTCGCGTCTTCTTGGGCCAGAAGCGAAGCCTGTTTAATCGTTTCCTTATCTAAGGGGCGTCCAATTAGCCATTCCTCAGCCTTTTTCGCCCGAACAGGAACATCCCCACATGCGCACAAACCAATGCCACTATCAAGAACGGTTCCATCATTTGCTTTGATAACATGTAACGCGACTCCAACAATCGCAAAATCTCCTGCTTTACGTTCTAATTTCATGTAGCGCGCTCCAACACGGCCAATCGGGGAGGGGATCAAAACGGCCGATGCAATCTCATCCATCTCAAGCGACGCGGTGAATGTATCGACAAAAAAATCATCGATAAAAACACGCCGTATACCTGATGGACCGATTACCTCAACATCCGCATGCAGGGCAATCATTGCCGCTCCCCAGTCAGAACTCGGATCTGCATGGACGAGAGAGCCGCAAATGGTACCCCGATTTCGAACAGGTACGTCCGCAATCCATTCCGCCGTTTTCGATAAAAGCGGGTAGCTCTCCTTCAAATGTTGTTCATTTTCGAGATCGACATGTCTTGTCAACGCCCCTATTCGCAAATAGCCATTCTCTTCACGCCAGCCATGCAAATCGTCAATATGATTGATATCAACCAAAACTGACGGCATCGCAACGCGCAACTTCATCATGGGAAGCAAACTCTGGCCGCCCGCCAAAATCTTCGCTTCGTAACCGTATTTTTGCAGCAATCCAATCGTTTCTTCCACTGTCGTCGGTGAGTAGTAATCAAATGCATTCGGAATCATAAAATTGAAATCCCCCTCCCTGTTTTAACCATCTCGTATTCTAATAATTTTGATAGTTATGAATCATCAAATTAAATATATCACAAAGCAAAAATAATTTAAATATTTCTTCAGATCCTCTGGAGTGTCGATGTCTATCCCCCACAAGGGATTTTCAACCGGAATTCGTTTTCATTTCTCTGCGTGGCGCTCAATAATGAATCGCCCCCTTCAAATCCAGGAATAATTTTGGTTCCCCCATTCGCCGGGACATTCCTGCAGCCAAGATGACCGCACCGAACTTACGCATGGATTTTTGCTTTTCCGGAAAGAGGCTTGCCACTGCTGCCGCTCCTCACCATCATCAATTCAGCTATAATGCTTACAGCTACTTCTTCAATTGTCTCCGCTCCCAAGTCCAATCCGATTGGTGCGTGCAGAGGACCGCTCGTAGGGCTGGCTCCGATGTTTGCCAGCATTTCTTGTGTACGGGAGAGGGGGCCTAACACACCAATAAAGCGCGGGTTGCTTTTTAATGCAAGCGCTATCGAAGCTTCATCTCGACTTTGCTGATGATTCATGATGACCCACCAGCTGTCGTTTAAAGCAACAGGGTCTGCTTTGTCAGGTTCAACCACCAGATGGGATACGGACGGAAAACGAAAAGCGGTATTAAAGTCTTTGCGAGGATCTAAAACGGTTACAGAAAATCCAACACTTGCAGCGACAGAAACAAGGGGTACTGCATCATGACCGGCACCCGCTACAATCAAATGTTCACTGGGCCTCATGGTATCAATAACAAACCGGCGATTTCCGAGAGAAATAACTTCTGCACGCGTTCGGTGGAAGGTCCGATCCAATGCTTGTTTCCGAACCTCATCCGGGATCTGATCCAGATCTCCCCAGCCGTTTCCATTCTGATCCAGCAGGACTCGAACGCCTGTCGGAATTTCCAGGATCAGAGAAACGGGACGATCTTCTTGTATGAGTGTGATGGCTCTTTGCCAGAAGCTATCGTTAGAATCGACAGGAATAATCGAGATATCCAATGTTCCTTTGCAGCCGATTCCTAAAGACCATAGATCATTTTCACTAAGATCATATTGTTTTGTGAGAGGGGTGTTTTGACTAATTGCTTCTTGTGACCATTCAAACAAATCGTTCTCCAAACAACCGCCACTTAGTGTGCCAAACATTTCTCCATCCGCTGCCATCATCATCTTGGCCCCAGGTTGGCGGTAAGACGACCCACGCACCTCAGTAATCATTAATAAGGATGTTTTTTGATTGCGTTCCCAGGCCTGTTTCATTTTTTGCATGACATCTCGTGCTTCTTGAATGCGCGACAAGATTACTCCCTCCTAAACTCATGAAATAGGTCTCGGCAATAGCCGAAAATTGAAACTTCAAGGTTTTGTGCCATGAGGTTTTTTGTGTCCCTCCATCCATTTGATAAAGAGGCTCGTCAAACGTCCCTTAAAATACCCGTACGTCAACAATAGCTGCCGATTGACCATAATTAGAATTAAAATAATATTAAGTAAATTCTTTTAATAGTAATCATTATAACATATTCAAAATATAAAGGAACTGTGACCCTCAAACAGCTTATTTAAGTACTGGTAATCCTGATAGCGTGACATACTTATCGTACCAATTGAAAACGTACCAGGCATGAAGCAGTTTTAACTTAAAAACCCGCCGTTCCGACGAGTTAACTTGTATTGAAGAGGATAATCTGGACAACTAGTCTTTATTCCATGGCCATGTGACTCCGCCCTTTGCCCAGTCTTTCTTCTTAATTTCTTTTATGATAATGTCTACTTCCTCTTTCTCAATATTGAGAGAGCGAGCCATCGCATCGGTTACCTCGCGGATCATAGAAAGCTTCATCTCTTCACTTCTACCTTCGAGCATCTCAATTCTTAATACAGGCATGTCTGTTTCCCCCTCAAAATACATTTTTATTTCGATTAACTTCATTTGTCATGATTTCCACTGTATATTTTAAGCCTTCACGGCCTTCTCCACTTTCTTTGACGCCCTCAGACGGAATAATACTGTTGCACCCCGTTGTTCAGCCTACTCCTAATACATTTTCAATGGAAGCAATTTGAATCCCATTTTCTTTTAACGCTTCAACAATCGCTTTCGCCAGTTGCGGCGCTCCGGGAGTATCCCCATGGATACATACCGTTTCCGCTTGGATCGATATTTCTTCGCCAGTATGGGCAACCACTCTCCCTTCCTTCACCATACGAACCACCCGATTCGCCATTTGACGGTAATCCTGGATGGAAGGGCCTTTCCTCGTAAGAACGATTGAACCAGTTGTTGTATGCTCTCTGTCCGAATACACTTCTTTAGCCACGCGAATCCCCATTTTTTGGCCTGTTTCTACAACGGCCGAATGGTTCATCGCATACACAATGGTAGTAGAATCAACTTCGGCAATTGCCTCCAGGATCGCCCTAGCCAATTTTTCATCCTCCATCGCCATCATATAAAGGGCGCCATGAGGCTTGCAATGCTGAAGTTTCATGCCGAAAGCGGAAGCAAATTCCCGCAGTGCGCCCATTTGGTACGTCACATAATCTTTAATCTCGGAAGGCGTACAATTCATGTATCTGCGTCCAAACCCGATCAGATCAGGAAAACCAGGATGAGCCCCGATGGCTACCCCATAATTCTTGGCCAATTCCACCGTTTTCCGCATAACGTGAGGATCGCCACCGTGGTAACCGCAGGCAATATTGGCCGATGTGATATATTGCATCATTTCTTCGTCATTTCCCAATTGGTATAAGCCAAAGCTTTCTCCCATATCGCAACTCAGATCGACTTTCAACATCTTTATCACCTTCCTCCCTATTTAGATGTAACAAGCAAATGATCCAGAAAACGAGTTGTTTACCTTTCACTTCTGAAGGGTCACTAACCCTACTTTCTTCGCCGTATCCAATGAACTCCCCTTCGGATGAAATGAATGCCTATGCCATTCCATTATTTACTGATTTTTCAAAGTTGTCAATGACAATTGCAGAATATTCTGAAGAGATAACATAACCAGCGCTTTGACGAATGTACAGATCTTTTGTCGATCCCTGCATGCAGAGCAGGGAAGATGGATTTAATGCATAACTTGGAAGATGAAGCGGTGCTCGATCGCTTTATGGCTTTCTTGAGCGAAATCGGGGTTAATCTTTTTCCATGCTCCAGGCCAGCCAACTATATAAAACGACGATAAGAATAAAAGACGAATCACCTACTGGCGATTCGTCCCTGTTACCTGTTATTGCGCGGCACCTGCAGCCGCTACCTCTCTCACTTCATTGTACATCCGGGAGACGTGCCGCACCAGGTCGACGACGCGGCAGGAGTAGCCCCACTCGTTGTCGTACCAGGCGATTACCTTCACCTGCCGTCCGCCCATGACCATCGTTGACAATCCGTCAACAATCGAAGAATGGTCGTTGCCGATGAAATCGACGGAGACGAGCGGTTCTTCGCAGAATTCGATGTAACCCTTCATCGCTCCCTGGCTCGCTTCCTTCAGAACGCTGTTCACCTCGCCTGCCGTCACGTCCCGGCTGACGTTTGCGACCAGGTCAACGATGGAGACGTCAGGAGTGGGCACCCGCAGGGAAAAACCGTTCAGGCGGCCGTTCAACTCTGGCAGCACTTTGCCAACCGCGCGGGCAGCACCCGTACTTGTCGGAATGATCGACTGTCCGCAAGCCCGGGCCCGGCGCAGGTCTTTATGGGGATTATCCAGGTTTACCTGGTCGTTGGTGTAGGAGTGTATCGTCGTCATCAGTCCGCTCTCAATGCCGAACGCTTCGTGCAGCACTTTTGCTACCGGCGCCAGACAGTTGGTCGTACAGGAAGCGTTGGAGACGATGTGATGCTCATTGTGCCGGTAGACATGCTCATTTACGCCCATGACGATCGTGGCGTCTTCGTTTTTGCCAGGGGCGGTGATCACCACTTTTTTCGCTCCGCTTTGCAGGTGTTTGCCTGCGCCCTCGCGATCTTTAAACTTGCCTGTCGCTTCCACGACAATCTCCACGCCGAGCTCGCCCCATGGCAGGTTGAGCGGATCGCGGTCTGACAGAACAAGGGTCGGTTTTCCGTCCACAATGATTTGATGATTCTTAACCTCAATTTTATTGTCAATTCGTCCGTGAATCGAATCGTATTTTAACAGATGTGCCAGCGTTTCCGGGGGATAGCTTGCGTTAATCGCAACTACTTCCATTTCAGGATTCTGGATGGCACGGCGGAACACCATGCGTCCAATGCGACCGAATCCGTTAATACCAATTTTAATCGTCATATTGGGACTCCCCTCCACCTTATGAGTTACACTTTTTCTGCTATCTTTATTATAATCAGTATGTCACATTTATCAATGTGTTTTACTAAAAAAATAAAATTTGTACATTTGGCCCCAAAAAAAGAAGCCTGTCCCTCTGGGTTCCATCAGAGGTCGGGCTTCTTTCGGCCTATTTGAAATCATTCTGGTATATTTTTTGATACTTTTCCTGGTAGTACAGCACTTTCTGTACATAATGCCGCGTCTCGCCGTAGGGAATGTCCTCGACACGTTCCCTGGAACCGTCCCAAATCTCTTGCTCAAGCCATTTGTTCACACTGCCCGGCCCGGCATTATACGCGGCAAGCGCCAGCACTTTGTCCCCATTGAACTGCTTTAACAGATAGGACAGGTACCAGGTTCCGATATCGATGTTTACTTTTGGGTCGTCGAGGTACTCCATCGCAAGACCCTGAAACTTCGCCTGCTTGATGATCCAATTCGCCGTCTCCGGCATCAACTGCATCAGTCCGACTGCTCCTTTTTTGGAGACTCGCCGCGGTTCGAAGGCGCTTTCTGTCCTGATCACGGCGAGAACGAGCATTGGGTCAACGTTAAAGCGCTCCGCTGCCAGCTTGATTTCCGGTTGATACTTGACCGGATACATCCACTTCCAGATAAACGGCGTGTTGATTAACAAAAAGACCCCCATCAACAAAAGAAGGAGTACGGCAGCCGTCCTCTTTCTTCTCATGGACTCGACTCCGCAGCAAGTGTGGCAAGCAGTTTTTCAACCTGGCGCTCTGTCTCTTCTCGCGTCCCCTGGTTGTCGATCACAAAATCTGCCTGCTCCTTCTTTTGTTCGATCGGAAGCTGCGCCTGAAGCCGCTTCAACGCCTGCTCCTCGCCAATGTCATCCCGCTGCATCAGACGCGACAACTGCAGCGAGGCCGGTACGTACACTACCACGATCTTATCCACCGTATGCTGCAAGCGGCTTTCAAACAGCAGGGGAATGTCCAGAAAGACGATTTTTTCCCCTCTCTTGAGTGCAGCTTCCGTCTGTTGGCGCATCTCCCTGCGAACTTCGGGATGTACGATTCCGTTCAAGATTTGCCGCTGCTCTTCATTGGAAAAGACGATCTCGCCCAAAGCCTTCCGGTTCAATTGCCCGTCGGGGAACAGCACGCCTTGTCCAAAGTGGCTGACGATTGCCTGGTAGGCCGGCAATCCAGGCTCTACCACCTGCCGGGCGATCAGGTCTGCATCCACTACGGGAATCCCCCGCTGCCGCAGCATCGCTGCCACCGTGCTCTTCCCGCTGGCAATGCCGCCGGTTAGTCCAAGGATCATCTGCTCCACACCTCCATCTAGGGGTTCTATTTTTGGCACTTGGGGCAGATGTGTGTCCCGCGTCCGCCTACAACCATGCGAACGATCGGTGTGGAACAGACGTTGCACGGTTCATCTGCCCGCCCGTATACATGAAGGGACTGCTGAAACATCCCCATTTCTCCCTGTCCGTTTACGTACGATTTAATCGAACTGCCGCCTTGCTCGATTGCTTCGGTCAGCGTCGCGATAATGCTGTCATACAGTTTTGCAACCTGCCCGCGGGTGAGTTTGCCAGCAGGGCGCTCGGGGTGTATGCCAGCTCGGAATAAGGCCTCGTCCACATAGATATTCCCGAGACCGACGAGAAATTCCTGGTTTAACAAGAGCGGTTTGATTTTGGTCGTCCGACCTTTTAACATCGTGCGAAAGACCGGCAGCGTGAACTGTTCATCCAACGGCTCCGGCCCCAATTTTGCCAAGGGTTCCATTTTCAGTTCCATCCCCAGCGGGATCAAATCCATCGTGCCAAACTGGCGCACGTCCCGATACCGCAATTCGGTCCCGTCGGTAAAGTGAAAAATGACGTGGGTATGCTTTTCAACGGGATCGTCAGCCTGGTACAGGCCGTATCGTCCTTCCATCCGCAGATGGGAGATCAGGACGTCGCGGTCCAGGATAAACTTGATAAATTTGGCCCGCCGGTCGATATGGCGAATCATCTGTCCCGATAGCTGTGCCTTGAACGCTTCCACGTCATCAGGCCTTCTGACAATGCGCGGGAGCGTGACGGTGACGCTGGCGATTACCTTTTCCAGCACCAGTTTGCGCAGTGTCCGGACGACAGTCTCTACCTCGGGCAATTCCGGCATATGCATCCTCCCTATTTTGCTTCATACCAAGTCCGGCCGTAATGGACGTCCACCTTGAGCGGAACGTCCAGCGCAATGGCCCCCTCCATCACTTCAGGAACCAGCTTCTGCATGGCGCCGATTTCCGCCTCCGGCACTTCGAACACCAATTCGTCGTGCACCTGCAGCAGCATCCGGCTCTTGAGACCGTTTGCTCTGAGCTGTTCTTCCATCCGGATCATCGCCAATTTAATGATGTCGGCCGCAGTTCCCTGTATCGGGGTGTTCATCGCCATCCGCTCGGCAAAGGACCGAATGTTGTAATTGCTGCTCTTGATATCAGGCAGATAGCGCCTGCGGTTCAGCAGTGTGGTCACGTAGCCGTCCCGCTTGCCCTGCCGGACGATCTCTTCCATATACGTCTTGACGCCGGGGAAAACGGAGAAGTAGCGCTCAATAAAATCGGCTGCTTCCTTGCGGGTGATATTCAGGTTTTGCGACAGCCCGTAATCGCTGATGCCGTATACGATGCCAAAATTGACAGCTTTCGCCTGCCGCCGCATGTTGGAAGTCACTTCTTCCGCAGGCACCCCAAATACGTCCATGGCCGTGCGGGTGTGAATGTCCATCCCCTGGCGGAAGGCATCGATCAGGTTGGCGTCTTGCGCGATGTGGGCCAGCACCCGCAACTCAATCTGCGAGTAGTCTGCCGCCAGCATGTACCAGCCTTCCTCCGAAGGGACGAACGCCTCCCGTATCTTGCGCCCTTCTTCCAGGCGAATCGGGATGTTTTGCAGGTTGGGCTCTGTGCTGCTGAGCCGTCCCGTCGCCGTCGTCGCCTGATTGAAGCGGGTGTGAATCTTGTTCGATTTCGGATGGATTTCCTTCAGCAGCCCTTCAATGTATGTGGAACGCAGCTTGCCCAGCTGGCGGAAATGCAGAATCGTCTCGATAATCGGATGATACGGCGCCAGCTTCTCCAATACATCGGCGCTCGTCGACGGGCCCGTCTTGGTCTTCTTCAGAACGGGCAAATCCAACTTGTCGTACAGGATCTCGCCCAATTGTTTCGGCGAGTTGATGTTGAACGACTGCCCGGCCAGTTCGTAGATCTGTTCCGTCAGCTCGCCCAGCTGCCTGTCGAGGTCTTGCCCCATTTGAACCAGGCGTTCACTGTCGATCTTAACTCCAGTAATTTCCATTTTAGCCAAAACCATACTCAGGGGACTTTCGATGCTGCCGAGCAGCTCGTCCAGCTGGTGCTCGGCGATCTGCGCTCTGGCCTGGGGAACGCTCTGCCAGATAGCCGCCGCTTTCCTGGCGATGTGTTCACTTATGATCGGCTGTTCCGGAATGGAGCGCTTGGCTCCCTTGCCATAGATGTCGTCGTCGGCGGCAACCTGTATCTCGGCATACTGGTTGACCGTGTCGGCGAGCACCGGATTGCTCTCCGATGCGTTGAGCAGATAGGCGGCCAGGTACAAGTCGAATCCGACCCCTTTCAGCTCCAGTTCGTTCCAGGCCAGCCCGGCCAGGTCCCGCTTGCCGTCAAACACCCATTTTTCCTTGCTCTCATCGGCGAGCCACTGGCGAAACTCCGTCCATTCCATCGCCGTATCTGCCGGAACGAACAGCGACACTCCGTCTGCGGCCAGCCCGAACCCGAGCAGCGGAGCGTAATGGTAGTTGTCGCCGTCAAATTCGACGCAGAGCGCCATCGGCGATGTCAGCAGCGCGGAATAGCGGGCGAATCCTTCAGGCTCCACTACTTCAAAGGAGAACGTCTGGCTGCCCGAGGCGGCATCGGCGGATTCGGCATCGCCATAACCGGCGTCTCCGGCTTCTTTTACCTTCGGAATCAGCGATTTGAATTCCATCCGCTTAAAAAACTCGATCAACGTCGGCGCATCGTAACCGTTAAACGACACGTCGTCAAGCTGCAAATCTACAGGCGCTTCCCGCATGATCGTCGCGAGCGACTTGCTCATCTTGGCCTGCTCCACATTGTTGCGCAGATTCTCCTGCAGCTTTTTCCCGGAGATGTGGTCGATGTTGGCGAGCACCTCTTCCACGCTGCCGTACTGGTGCAAGAGCTTTAACGCCGTCTTTTCGCCGACGCCCGGCACGCCCGGGATATTGTCGGAGGAATCGCCCATCAACCCTTTTAAATCGATGATTTGGGCAGGGGCAAGCCCGTATTTTTCTTCGATTTCTTTTGCGGTGTACAGTTCGATTTCACTGACGCCCTTTCTCGTCAAAGCGACCGAAACGCAGTCGGAGACGAGCTGCAGCATGTCTTTGTCGCCTGTGATCACCGTTGTTTTCCAACCGTTTTGATCCGCCCGCCGGGTCATCGTGCCGATGATGTCATCCGCTTCATACCCTTCCAGCTCGAAGCGCTTGATCGAAAACGCATCCAAGAGTTCGCGAATCAGCGGAAACTGCTCGGACAATTCAGGCGGAGTCTTCGCCCGTCCGCCCTTGTACTCTGTATATTCACTGTGGCGAAACACCACTTTACCTGCGTCAAATGCAACCAACAAATGGGTCGGCTTCATCTCGTCCAGCACTTTGAGCAGCATCGTGGTAAAACCAAGCAAAGCGTTGGTATGCAGTCCGCTGGAGGTAGACAGCAGCGGCAGAGCGTAAAACGCTCGATTGGCGATACTGTTTCCATCTATGAGTACCAAATGACTCATGTATCCGACCCCTCTCCTCGAATTCCACTATGTTTCATGATACCATAAGCCTGTCCGGGGAGGCAAAAGGGACATGCCTGGAATGAAAAGAATCACAGGTACTTTTTGCAGGATATTGGCTGCACCGTTCACCTCGGCATTGATCAAGACTTTGCTGCTCTTACATAGGCCTTTCGATCGATAAGCTGACGTTGCCGTTCATTCATCGCTTCGATATATTGATGCATCGTATACAGTATTTCTTGCTGAGGGGTTTTGTTGTCGGAGTGCGGTGATACTTGACGGATATTAAAATTGGTGGTGTTATATAAATGCTTGGCGTTTTGGCACATCTGTTTCCAATCAAGGAAATAAGCGATGCCCTTTCTTGATGCAGATTTGAAACGTTTTGCATGGTGATCTGACATCATTTCACCCCTTCACAAACGTACGTTCCCTTTATTTTAACAAATTTTGTTTGAAAGCAGTAGTTTTTTAGCTCGACCGTATGAAGCTTGGTGAAGTTCGAAGCGCAAGAGTATTCCTAAAATGTCACCGATTCACCCCCCTTGGCTTCTGACGTCGCTTGAGGAGGGTGTCCTTTCGGTGAGCATGATAGACGGAACAATAAGTCATTCGGTCAATCTGGAGGATACCAAATGGACAGACCTACATTCCCGCCCTACCTGGCGCTTGTCATTGGTGTTGCCGCCGTCTCCACATCTGCCATTTTCGTCAAGCTCTCGTCCGCGCCTCCGCCGGTCACCGCTACCTATCGGCTGCTGTTCTCGGCGCTCTTGACGCTGCCGATGATGCTGTTTGCGAAAGGTGTCTGGAGAGAAATCCTGTCGATGAATCGAAAACAATGGCTGCTGAGCGTCCTGTCAGGCGCGTTTCTGGCGGTTCACTTTCTGCTTTGGTTTGAGTCGCTTCGATTCACCTCTGTCGCCAGCTCTACCGTCCTCGTCACCCTGCAGCCATTGTTCGCCTTTGTCGGGGGCTATTTTTTATTTGCGGAGCGGCTTGGCCGGATGGCTCTGGCTGGCGGATTTATTGCGGTTCTCGGCAGTTTCGTCATCGGCTGGGGGGATTTTCGCATTGGCGGCGTCGCCTTGTGGGGAGATATCCTGGCCCTGTTGGGAGCCGGAACGGTCACCGCATACTGGCTGATCGGCCAATACGCCCGCAAGGCTCTCTCGTTGATGGCCTATACATTCGTCGTCTACTTGATCAGCAGCCTCTTTTTGATCGGGTACGACCTGGCCTTGCAGTACCCGCTGATCGGTTACCCCCCGTCTGATTGGGGCTGGTTTTTCTGTCTGGCCCTGCTGCCAACCCTGCTCGGCCATTCCATCCTGAACTGGGTGATCAAGTGGCTGAGTACGTCGATCATCTCGATGAGCATTCTGGGCGAGCCGATCGGCACTTGCATTCTCGCGTACTTCATCCTGGGCGAAGTCGTTACGCTGCCCCAGGTGATCGGAGGCGCCATTATCCTGTTTGGAATCTATCTGTTCTTGCGCCACAACCATATCAGCAAAGGAGACGCAATCGATGAGCAAACCACCGAATCAACGCAAAAGTTTGCCTGAGTACATCAAGGGACTAAGCGTCTGGGGCAAGATCTTTTGGGTTATCGTCCTCGGATACATCGTCGGCAGGATCGTGTACTGGATCAGCACCGTGCTGCGGGGGTAAACAAAGCGTGCAGGCCAAGTGCCCAAGAGGGCGGGTCTGCACGCTTTGTTTGGCTTACGATAAATCCGGCAGCAAGCCAAGCATTATGGCTGCTTGCAAAGCGAGCCAGAGTTCGGCGACGTTGCTGGTAACATCTAGGCGACGCCCCGTCATTTGCTCAATTCGGCTCATGCGGTAGACCAATGTCTGTTTATGAATATGTAACGACTTCGCGGCCCCCTTCCAGGAGCGATTCTCACGCAAATAGACATAGAGTGTCATGGTCAATTGGCTATTATGCCTGGCATCATACGCCAAAAGGTCACCGAGAACCTGCTCTACCAGCTCGCGGGCTTCACTTCTGCTTCTGGGCAAAAAGGGGGAGAGGGGTGACTCTTCACTGTAATAAACCATGCTTTTTCCATGGGTTTCCGCCGCCCGCAATGCCCACATCGCTTCTTGATACGCCTCTGACGTACGAGCAGCTCGTCCCAGGACATGACTGATGCCCAATCGCACATCAGGCGGCAATTCTGCACGTAAACAAGTAATTGCGGCATCAGTAGCGGGCAACAGGGCGAGGAGAATCTCTCCTCGCCGAGTCAACAGATGCGGAATGCCACGAGCATACAGATGAAAATGCAGCCATTCGTGCTCAAAAGGCTGCACTTCCGCTGAGCAAGCAACAATGCACCGAGGTTCTTCTCCCAATTCATGTTCGGCCAGCAAGAGGTAAGCGGCATCACCTGAGAGCCGCCCTTCGATCAAGCCTGCCATAATCTCTGCGCCTAACCGGCGCTGGCGTTCATACATCGCCGTATCTTTCTCGACTGCCAACCCCACTATCGTTGCGATATGACGCAGTACCAGGCTGTCGGGAACAGTTGTTGACTGAGGAACCGCAAGCAGAACCGCCGGTCGGGAAGCCGGAACAGGCAGCTGCAGTACCGTAACCCCGCTCCACTCCATTCGCCGCACGGCAGGCATGGGAGGCGTGCTGTCGAGACGTATGCGCTCCAGCAGCTCAGTGATATGGCTCGGCAACGCGGCGTCATGGAACAGTGTCTTCCTTTGAACCGGATCTACTACATGGAGTGTACAGTCAACAATCTCGCCAAGCCCACTGAGGATTGTCGCCGGAGAACTGTGATGAATAACCTGCCGTGCCAACTCGTACACACGCAACGTCTGAACCATCCGCGCGTGTTCCTTGTACGAGTTGGCATTTGCTACGGCGCGCGATAGTGCAAGCCAGGGAACCTCGTAAGCCGTCAGCAAAATGGGAAAAGCGCTGCGGTCAGCCGCCGCCAGTAGAGGATTGCTCAACTCCGGCGCATACATCCCTTCGGCAATGGCGATCCCGCTCACCCCTGCCTTCACCAGACGCTGTAGGTATTCCTCCTGCTCCTGTGCAATCCGGGGAATTGCCAGACCGGTGGTCATGATTAGTTCGCCCCCGGTCAGCCACGGGGTAGGGTCTGAAAGTTCACATACATGTGCCCAGGTAATTTCCCTTTCCAACCCGGCAGTACCAGCGAGAATCTTCGTTTGCAAGTGCGGAATACTGACCAGTTCACGAATCGTAATTGTCATAAACATTCATCCCATCGTACGAAACGAATCATAAAGTTAGTCCTTCCAGACGGATTGTGGAGAAAACGGGCGAATCGTTATACTGAATTTACTGAATTTACTGACTATACGCAATGTTAGAGGTGTAATCAGTATATCAGATGAACATCGGAAGAGAAAACAGAATGAACGAAAAAGGAGGAATCCAGATGCTGCGAGTTGGAATTGACGTCGGTGGAACTTTTACGGATCTCTTCGCATGGGACGCTCGAGCCGACGGATCTGCGCGTGTTCGCACGGCAAAGGTTCTCACCACACCTGCTGATCCCGCGATTGGAGTGATGAATGCGCTTTCAGCGGCAGGTATTGCCCCTGCCGAGATTGGCACGATCATTCACGGTACGACGATCGGAACAAACGCCTTGATTGAGCGTAAATATCCTGAACCGGTAATGGTGACGACAGCCGGGTTCCGCGATACTCTCGAAATCGGCCGACAACGGCGCCGCCATCTTTACGATCCCTACCAAGTCAAATCTCGCCCATTGATCAGCCGCAGAAACCGCCTTACGGTAAGTGAAAAGCTGGGCTCTGACGGAACGACCGTGAAACCCCTCGACCGTGACGAGGCGCGGCGAGTGGCTGAACACATAGCTTCACTCGGTACCAAGAACGTCGCCATTGCCTTTATCAACTCCTACGTCGATGGCCGACATGAACGGGAGATGCGGGAGATCGTCCTGGAAGCAATCCCGGACGCGCGTATCGCCCTTTCCTCGGAAACACGCCCCAAAATTCGCGAGCTTGGCCGTTTCGTTACAACGGCTATTCGCGCTGCATTGTTCCCTGTCGTCGGCGACTACCTGACCCGATTGGAGGGACTCCTGGCCGCGGCCGGCTCGAACGCGCCGCTCTTCATTGTTAAAAGCAACGGCGGCATGATGCGCAGCGCTACCGCCAAAGAGCGGCCCGAAGAACTGATTGAATCGGGACCCGCGGGCGGCGTAGCAGCAGGCAGTTTTCTCAGTAATCTGCTTGACACGAAGAGCATGATTATTACTGACGTAGGCGGCACCAGTTTTGAGGCCTGTCTTATGGAAAACGGCCGCGGCCTGGTAATCGACGAATACGAACTTGAATGGGAGATGCCGCTGATCACACCGATGCTTGACATCCGCAGTATTGGAGCAGGCGGCGGCTCGATAGCCTGGATCGACCAGGGAGGATCGCTGCGCGTTGGTCCGCAAAGCGCCGGGGCCGATCCTGGACCGGCCTGCTACGGCCGCGGCGGTACCCGCCCGACTGTGACAGACGCAAACCTCGTATTGGGACGCCTAAACACCACCTTAAGCGGAAAATTCCAACTGGATTACGAAGCCGCTGCAGCCGCTATTCGCACCATTGCAGAACCGCTCGGCCTATCTATCCTGGATTGCGCCGAAGGCATCATCGAGATCGTCTGCGAGAATATGGCAGGCGCAATCCGCATGGTTTCGACCGATCGCGGCCGCGATCCGCGCGATCAAACCCTCGTCGCCTTTGGAGGCGCAGGTGGTCTGCATGCCTATACCGTTGCTCGGGCAGCCGGCATTAACCGTATCCTGATCCCCCCGTTTGCCGGCGTCGCATGTGCCTTTGGAGCCACAACGATGGAGGTTCGCCACGACCTTGAAGCGACTCTCTATGCGCCAGTTGAGAATCTCGATCCGAATGCATTAACGCATTCCTTCACCAAGCTGGAACAAGAGTGTTGTCATTTACTAGAAAAAGATGGGATTACCCCAGAACAGATCACGCTTGAGCGCAGCGCACTCATGCGCTACATCGGACAGTCATATGAAGTGGCCACGCCGGTTCCCGGCGGTAATCTTGATACGGCTGCGGTTGCCGAAATAGCTGCCGCCTTCCATCGGGAGCACAAACGGGAATACGGCGTCTCATCAGAATCCTTCCCCGTCGCTTTTGTCACCTTGCGCGTCACCGGATATGGACAGATAACCAAGCCGGAAGCCGGCGATTTGGCAGCAGCGCTGGGGCAAGGAGATCGGAATGAGACACCGTCCGTCAAGGAAAGGCGCAGGGTTTACTTTAGTGGACAGAAGTATGAAGTGGATGTCCATGATGCCGCCCGGCTTAACACTGGACAGCGAATTCACGGCCCGGCGATCATTGAACAGCCCGACAGTGAAGTTGTTCTCCCCCCTGATGCGTTTGCACAGATAGACCAATACGGCAATATCATTATCACCGGCGAGGAGGGTGTACGATGACACAGCGTCAGCGTCAAATTGATCCGATTACATTTGAAGTGCTTCGGCGTTCGTTTGAGTATACGTGCGAGCGAATGAGCCTGGTGCTGCAAAAGGCATCATTCTCTCCAATTATTTACGATATGGTGGATTACTCCAATGCCATATTCGACCCCAACGTCGACTTGATCGGCCAGACGGCCAACTGCCCGGTTCATATAGCTGCCATGCACTTCAGCGCGCACGCCTCTATAGAGCGCTTCCCAATAGAAGAGTTAGGCCCTGATGACGTCATCATCCTCAACGATCCATACAATGGCGGCACTCACACCCCCGACGTCACCATGACCATGCCGATATTTTACGACGGAACTCTGCTCGGTTTTGCGGTCAGCCGGGCGCACTGGACCGACGTGGGCAGCGGCTTTGACACCCACATCGCTGGCGAAGGCTTGCGCCTGCCGCCAATGATGCTCTACAAAGAAGGCAAAACAAATACCGATTTGATTAACATTATTAAAAACAGTTCGCGTACGCCTCAATACGTTGAAGGTGACATCCAGGCACAACTGGGTGCCCTTCGCGCGGCTCGCGATGAATTTACCCGGCTCGCCGATAAGTACGGTGCCGATATCGTCCGGCAGGGCATGCGCGAAGTCCTCGACTACACCCAGCAGATGACCAAAGAAGCCATTAGCAGAATCCCCGACGGCGTCTACGAAGCGAGTGATTACGTTGACAGCGACGGGTTTACCGATGATCCTGTCCGGCTGCATGTCAAGCTTACGGTAGCCGGTGATCGGATCGGTGTGGATTTTACCGGAAGCGATCCCGTCGCCATCGGTCCGATTAACTCGCCTTACGCTAACACGGCTTCAGCCGCCTACTATTCCTTAAAGTTTTTTCTCAATCCCGATGCACCGCCAAATGCCGGGATGTACCGCCAAGTCGATCTGACAATTCCGGAGAACACTTGGCTTAATCCGCGCTGGCCGGCTCCGACCCTTGGATGCACGACCGCTGCCTCTTCCAAGATTACCGCAGCAATCTGGATGGCTCTCTCTCAGGCAATTCCCGACCGTATTGTCGCACCGACCTGCGCCGAGTGCAACTGGTTCGTTGCAAGCAGTACTGATCCGGCTACCGGTGAACTGCATGTCTTCACTGACTTGCCTGCCGGCGGGTGGGGGGGTACACCTACTCACGACGGAATGCATGTGACTATGGACCCGCTTGGCAACTGCCAAAACCTTCCTGCCGAAATTGCCGAACTTCTTTTCCCCGTTCGTTACAACTCCTACGAAATGCGTACAGATTCGGCGGGGGCTGGACGGTACCGCGGCGGCGCCGGCGTACGCCTCGAAGTAGAGTTTCTCGGACGCGGCGAGATAATTTGGATGGAGTGTTCAAGGACGCGCGAAGGATCTCCGGGGGTAAACGGAGGGCTGCACTCAGCACGGCAGCGACAACTGCGCAAAACTCGCGACGGCCTGTTGGAATCAATCGGCGGCTTGGCAGACGATGGCACTTGGCGTCCACAAATGCTGGGGGGAATTCACTTCCAACCAGGAGAATCGTTCGTCTTCGAAAGTACAGGCGGCGGCGGTTGGGGCGACCCACTGACCCGTGATCCGCAACTCGTCGCCCAAGATGTACGGGATGACATCGTTTCCAAGGAGCAAGCATACCTTCTCTACGGTGTTGTCCTGACTGCGGATCTTGCGGTCGATCAATTGGCCACCAGAGCGAGACGTGCAAAAGCCCGTAACGAATCGTGAGCAGAAGGAGGAAGCGGGCTGAGCCCCTGCTTCCTCGCTTATTGTATCTATACAGAAAGAAGGAACGACATGACACATTTCAAAAACCTGTTTAGCAGTGTCGAAATAGGCAAGATAGTAATAAAAAACAGAATCATGATTACCGCTCACCAGACAAACCACGTAAAAGATGGAATCCCGACATCGGACATGGCAGCCTATCATGCGGCCCGCGCCAAAGGCGGCGCCGGCCTGATCGTACTTGAAGCGGCGGCGGTGCACCCATCTGGCATGCTTACCACTCAGACCATTGCCGGATACGATCATCGGGTAATACCCGCCTACTCATTGGTGGCAAAAGAGGTACATCGCTACGGTACAAAGGTCTTTTCCCAGTTGTTTCACGGCGGGCGGGAAGTCGTTTCCAGCGATTACCGCAACGCAGCATGGGCCCCATCGGCTGAGCCCAGCCTGCGGTTCTCGGTGATGCCAAAACCAATGAGCCTGGACGAAATCAATCAGGTTATCGACGGATTTGCCTTATCGGCAAAGCTGGCAAAAGAGAGCGGACTGGATGGTGTAGAAATCTGCTGTTCTCACGGCTACCTCCCCGCACAATTCTGGTCGGGACTTACCAATCACCGTAAAGATCACTACGGAGGCTCCTTCGAAAACCGCATGCGCTTTATCGTCGAGGTCATGGAGAGGGTATGGAAATCAGTCGGCGAGGACTTCACCGTTGGAATTCGCATGAGTGCAGACGAAAAAACCATGGACGGCCTGGGCGTGAAGGATTCAGTGGAAATCGTAAAATACCTGGTAGATCGGGTTCGTCTTGATTTCATCAACGTTACATCAGGAGATTCCAGTACTTATGCGGGTTCGACTCACATCGCACCAGCATCGCCCATGGCACACGGTTATAACGCCCCCTATGCCTTTAAAATTCGGATGGCCGGGGCTGTTCCGGTTTTCGTAGGGTCAAGGGTTCTCGATCCGGCAGAGGCAGAGCGGATCGTTTCCACTGGCCAAGCAGATATTGTGGGGATGACTCGCGCTACAATTGTCGATCCAGAGATGCCAAACAAGGCGATCAACGGCGAACTTCAAACCATTACAGCATGTCTTGGCTGCAATCAAGCCTGTATCGGCCACTACCACAAGGGTCTTGCCATTGGATGCGTGCAGAATCCGATGGCGGGCAATGAAGAAAAGCTGCGGCCACTTGTACAGCGTTCCAGAACGGGGAAGCGGGTAGTTGTGATCGGAGCAGGACCGGCAGGATTGCAAGCTGCGGTCACTGCATCGGATCTGGGGCATCAAGTTACGCTCATCGATCAGACCAACGCTATTGGCGGATTGCTGCGCATAATGCGTCGTGCACCGATGCGCCGTGAAGTCGCGGAGACCATGCTCGACAACTATACACGCAAGTTGTCGCAAAGCAATGTGAACGTCCAATTGGGACAGCGGGCAACCCGTCATGAAATAGGTAAATTGGAAGCAGATGTCGTTATATGTGCCGCAGGAGCACGGCCATACCTGCCACATGTCGAAGGAATCGATCATCCGCGATTGATGTTGGTTGACGAACTTTTCGGAGCCAATCCGCGAACTGTGGGACGGCGCGTCCTGGTATTCGATTACTTCGGGGACTGGCCAGGAGTAGAGGCAGCCATTTTCCTGGCCGAAAAAGGACATGATGTGACACTCGTATCAGCGAGGCTTTACATCGGCGAGGAGGTTCATCAATACTTGAGAAACGAATACTTAAAAAAACTGTATACGTTGAAAGTAACGCTGCTTCCTCACTTTGATTTTGGCGGTATAACTCAGGAACGTGTGATTTTGCGAAATCTTTTTACGCATGAAGCTGAGCAAATAGGGGACTGGGATACAATTGTACTCTCGATGGGACGTGTACCCAACACCGAACTCTATGAGGAGGTAAAAGGCTCAGCACCCGTCGTCCGCCAGATTGGGGATTGTCTTGCACCGCGTACTTTGGAGGAAGCGACTTTTGAAGGAATGATGGCAGCATTGGAAATATAGTGGAAAAGGCAAACTCCCTGCGTTTTGACTGATAACAAGGGAGTTTGCCTTAAAAGACGAGGGTTTTACTCAACCCGTTCTCCGGTCAGCGAGTCAAAGTCGGTATTATAGCCCTAATCTGCCAGCGTATCTCCCTGGCGCACCATCATATATTGTTGCGTTCGCTCTGATAGTCGGCCGGATACGAAAAAAGGTTACAGCTTTTTAGCAAAGAAAAAACGTCCCGGCAGCGGGACCGAACCCAAGCGTTCGAATCCCGTTCCGGGAAGCTTCCTTCTCGATGCGATCATGGTTTCCCCTCCCGCGGAAGGGTCACGCAAAACGTGGAACCGACGCCCTCCTCGCTTTCCACTGTGATGGTGCCGTGCAAGCTTTCCACCAGATGCTTCACGATCGCCAGTCCCAACCCGGTCCCCCCGGTGTCCCGCGAACGCGCCTTCTCCACCCGGTAGAAGCGTTCGAACACGCGGCCGAGGTCTTTTTCCGGTATCCCGATCCCCGTGTCGGTCACACGGATCTGAACCCGATCGTCAGCTTGCTCGACAGACCAGGTAATCGTGCCGCCTTCCGGAGTGTAGGCGATGGCGTTGGACATCAGATTGAGCAGAATTTGCCGCAGGCAGTCTTTGTCCGTGGTCAGCATAACGTCCTCCTCGGGCGGGAGAATCAACTTCAAATGCTTTCGCGAAACCTGCTCCTGCACGATCTTGGCCGTTTCGTGTATCAGTTTGCGGACGTTGACCTCTACCAGCTGCAGCGTAATCTTTTTCTGCTCGATTCTGGACAAGTCGAGGATTTCCGTAATCAGGCGGAAAAGCCGTTCGCTCTCATCAGCGATGATCTGCAAAAATTGGCGACAGGTTTCTTCATCCTGCAGGGCGCCATCCAGCAGTGTTTCCGTAAAGCCCTTGATCGACGTGACCGGCGTGCGCAGCTCGTGTGAGACGTTGGCGACAAACTCGCTGCGCATCTTTTCCAAACGGCGGATTTCCGTGATGTCGTGCAGCACCACGACCGCCCCTTTGGCCTCCCCTTTGGCGTTGATGTAAGGCGCCACGTTAATATCGAGGATTCGTTCAACAGGATCATAGGTGTGGATCTCTCCCCTGATTTTTTCTCCCATGGCAATGCATTTGTCAATGTAGCGGCTCAGCTCGTAATTGTTCCCCGCTTCGATGTGAAGCTTTCCCACCAGCTCGCTGCTGGTCCGGCCAAGCAGCTTTTCCACCGCCGGATTGACCAGCATGATTCGCCGCTGTTCGGTGACGAACATCACGCCGCTGGTCATATTGGTCAGCACACCAGTCAGGCGCTGCTGGTTCTCGGAAATTTCGTACATCTGCTGTTCCAGGCTGGACGCCATGAAGTTAATGGCCGAAGCCAACTGGCCGATTTCGTCTTTGGCCTTGATCCGCACCCGGCCTTCAAATTCGCGCTGCGTGATGTTGCGCGCTACCCTGGTCATTTCTTCTATTGGCCGAACAATGCCATAGGAGAGGCGCGCGCTCAGGATGGAACCTCCGACCAGCGCGATAAAGAGTCCGGTCAAGAGACTGAACCACATGTTTAGGATGACGTCTGTGATGCTCTTCATCGACATCGCAGAACGAACGGCACCGATCACCTGCCCGCCGTCCACCACCGGAACAGCCACGAACAGCAGCTTCTCTTTTGCCGGTTCGCTGTAACCTTGTGAAATCCCTTGCTGTCCGGCCAAGGCTGCTCGAAACTCCGGCAGGTCGGCAAGTGTCCCGTCCGCATCCGAATTCCCCTCGGAATCAAACAGCAGCCTGCCTTGCTTGTCTACAACCGTGATCCGACCGTCCAGCGCCTGTACAAACTGCTGAACCCGGTCTGCCAGGACGGCGGAGTCGCCGAACACCTCGGGACTGTGCACCGTCTCCGATATGAGCAGCGTCTCTTTTTCCAGCAGGTCGGTTAAGGTTTCCACATAAGATTTTTCCAAAACTTTGGCAAAAAAAGCTCCCATGAGCAGGATAACGACGGAAATCAGCGCCAATATGGTTAAGGTGAGTTTCAACCGAAAGCGATTCACAGCCTCACCTTCATCCTTCCAACTTGTATCCAAGACCGCGTACTGTCTTGATAAATCGGGGATTCTTCGTATCTTCCTCTAGTTTTTCCCGCAGATGGCTGATGTGCACGTCGACAATCCGCGAATCGCCGATGAAGTCGTAGTTCCAGACGGCATTGAGCAGTTGATCCCGGGTCAAAACCCGGCCGTTGTGGGCAGCCATGTACTGCAGCAGCTCAAATTCCTTCGGTGTCAGCTCTATTTTATCTTCGCCGCGATACACTTCGTACCGCTCAGGATAGATCCGAACGGAACCAAACGTAAGCACGGTGTCATCCTTGTTTTCTTCCGATTCGGAATTCACCTGGGTTCGCCGGAGAATCGCCTTGACGCGTGCGACTACTTCCCTTGGGCTAAACGGCTTGGTTAAATAATCGTCAGCCCCAAGCTCCAAGCCGAGAACTTTATCCAATTCGTCGTCTTTTGCCGTCAGCATCAGAATTGGCGTGTTGACACGCTCTTGCCGCAGTGTTTTGCAGACGTCCATGCCGTCCATCTTGGGCAGCATCAGGTCAAGTACGATAAAATCGGGCTTCTCCTGACGGGCCATCTCCAATCCCTGCTTCCCATCGAGGGCGATCAAGACCTGGTAGCCTGCTTTCTCTAAATTAAACTGAAGCAGTTTGGCGATCGACGGTTCGTCGTCAACAACGAGTATTTTGGTCAAGCGATGTTTCCTCCTTGTGATCGAAACAAAGGTGCTTTGTTCCGGTTGTCGCCATTCATTCTTAGTCTGACAGAAACGCCTAAGGCAGGCAAGTTAAGTTTGTGTAAAACCTTTTTGCCCCACCAAAAATCCTGTACTTGCCCCTGTCTCATGCTATGATAGTTTTAGAGAAGATAGGAAAAGGGGGAGGAAAAAATGGCCGGCAACATGGATCTTATTTTGCAAAAACTAGGGGTTCTTGACGAATTAAAGCAGGTGGTTTACTCGGTTCGTGACGGTTTGGAAGAACTCAGGGCGGAAATGGGCAGTCTCACCAATACCGTGGCCCACATCCAGGAAGAGATCACCGTCATGAAAGAGGATATTGCTGCACTCAAATCAGATGTGTCCGTCTTAAAAGAAGAAGTCAGTGTCCTGAAAGAAGACGTCCGTATCTTGAAAGAGGATGTCAGCGTCCTGAAAGAAGACGTCCGTATCTTGAAAGAAGATGTCAGCGTCCTGAAAGAAGACACCGGTTCCCTAAAGGAAGGGCAACAGCGGCAGGAGGGCATCTGGGAAACGCTCGCCGCAAGGTCTATTGAACAGGAAACAATCCTGCGCAAACTGGTCCGCGTCTCGGGATTGTGAAGGCCCCGTCCTGGCGCCGCCTTGATTTAATGCCCCTTGCTCAAGTGCCAAGCGTATTTGCATCCGGCTGCTTTTGCTTCGCGGCCATCAAACGATTTCCCCGTGTCATCAAATACACGCCGGCGATGACCAGCACCATGCCGAACACCTGCTGCATGGAAATGCTTGAACCGTAAAACACCACTGCGATCCACGCAGCATTGAGCGGAACCAGATTCATGTACATGCTTGTATTGCTTGCCCCGATTTGAGAAACCCCTTGATTCCACAGAAAAAAGGCAAGCACTGTCGCGAAGACAGTCATGTAGACCATTTCAAGCCACGACTGGGGAGACATGGCCGACACCTGGCCCCACCCGTGTTCAAAAAAAGAGCAAATGGCCAGGAAAAAGAAACCCATCACTGTCGTAACGGCCGTTGTAAATAACGGCGAAACCCCTCGCATTACGACCTTGCCGATCAGTCCATAACCGACCCAGCAGCATAAAGCCCCGATAAACAGCAAATCCCCCACATTGAAGGAGAGCGAAGCAAAGGTTGCAAGCGAGCCCTGCGTGATGACGAAAAGAACCCCGATCAGCGACAAAAGCAGGCTGAAAGCGAGCCATCTATTCCACGATTCCTTTAAGAACAGAACAGCCCCAAGCGTAATGAAGACGGGCGATGTCGCCATGATCAACGATCCGTTAATGGCTGACGTATGGGCAAGCCCCCCAAAAAAAGAACGCGTTGTAAGCAAATATCCCCATGAAAGACATCGCCAATAGAGCCAACCAGCGTTTTTTCAGCGCCTCCAAGCTCCATTCAGGTCGGATAAGGGCCAGCGCCAACAGGAGCAAGCCGGCCAAACCAAAGCGCAAAGCGGCAGCTGTAATCGGCGGAATTTCCGTAATGACATGTTTCGCCGCCCCGAAAACCCCTCCCCAAAACAAAGGGACCAGCAGCAGCAAAACATACATGCTTTTTTTGGGATGTTCCACTTGTATTGGTACGTCTCCTTTCTTTGCTTCTTATTATATACCCAAATTGTAAACCACGGCGCTTCGCCTCGCTTTTTCGTCAATAAAAAAGGATGACACATATGAAAACATATATGTGTCATCCTTGTGATTTACGACTCTTTGCGAGTATGGTCTAATCGGGCAACTACTCCAATACCCTCATGACGTTGCGGACAGATTCAGCCGACTTGTCGAGTGCCGCTTTCTCTTCGGCAGTCAATTCCAGTTCGTATACTTTCTCGAGACCGGAACCGCCGAGCAGCGTCGGAACGCCCAGGTACAGGTTGTTGTAGCCGTACTCGCCCTCCAGGTAAGCAATCGCCGGGAGAATGCGCTTCTTGTCTTTCAGAATAGCCTCCGCCATTTGCACCAGGGAGGCGGCTGGTGCGTAGTAGGCAGAGCCGTTGCCGAGGAGGTTGACAATTTCGCCGCCGCCTTTGCGCGTACGCTCGACAATCGCGTCGAGACGGTCTTTCGGAATCAGCTTTTCCAACGGAATGCCGCCGGCATAGGAGTAACGGACGAGCGGAACCATGTCGTCGCCGTGTCCGCCCAGAACGAAGCCGGTCACATCTTCTACCGACACGTTCAGTTCCTGGGCTACGAACGTGCGGAAGCGAGCGGTATCCAGCACTCCGGACTGGCCGATGACGCGCTCTTTGGGGAACCCGGAGGTCTTGAAGAAGGTGTAGGTCATCGCATCTACCGGGTTGGACAGGATGATGACGATGGAGTTAGGCGCATACGTCTTCACCTGCTCTGCTACCGAACGCATGATGCCGGCGTTGGTGTTGACCAGATCGTCGCGGGACATCCCAGGCTTGCGGGCGATCCCGGCTGTGATGATGACCAGATCGGAGTCCTTGATGTCCGCGTAGTTGGCAGTACCTGTGATATTAGCGTCAAAACCGAGCACCGGGGAAGACTCCAGCATATCGAGGGCTTTCCCCTTCGTCGGATTTTCCAGTTGCGGAATATCGACGAGCACAATGTCTCCCAGTTCTTTTTGCGCCAGAATAAACGCGGTGGTCGCCCCAGTAAAGCCGCTGCCGATAACGGCGATTTTTTTGCGTCGGAATGCCATTGAAATTCCTCCTTTTATCTGCGCGCTCTTACATGTTTTTGATCAAGGCGTCAGCAAACTCGGAGCACTTGAGTTCCGTAGCTCCCTCCATCAGGCGGGCAAAGTCGTACGTGACCGTTTTGGCCGAGATGGTCTTCTCCATGGTACGGATCAACAGGTCAGCTGCTTCGTTCCAGCCGAGGTGACGGAGCAGCATTTCCCCGGAAAGAATGACAGACGACGGGTTGACCTTGTCCAAGCCGGCGTATTTTGGAGCAGTACCGTGCGTTGCTTCAAATACAGCATGGCCAGTCAGGTAGTTGATGTTGGCGCCAGGGGCGATACCGATCCCGCCGACTTGCGCTGCCAGAGCATCGGAGATGTAGTCGCCGTTCAGGTTGAGCGTTGCTACGACATCGTATTCTGCCGGACGAGTGAGGATTTGCTGCAGGAAAGCGTCGGCGATGACGTCTTTCACGATCAGTTTGCCTGCGGCTTCCGCTTCTTTCTGTGCTTTGTCGGCATCACCGCCCTCTGCCTTGATGCGGTCGTACTGGGCCCAGGTGAACACCTTGTCGCCGTACTCAGCTTCTGCTACGGCGTATCCCCAGTTTTTGAAGGCACCTTCCGTAAACTTCATGATGTTGCCCTTGTGAACCAGCGTGACAGATTTGCGGTTGTTTGCCAGCGCATAGTCAATCGCCGCCCGCACCAGACGCTCGGTTCCCTCTTTGGATACGGGCTTGATGCCGATACCGGACGTTTCCGGGAAGCGGATTTTCTTAACGCCCATCTCTTTTTGCAGGAATTCGATCACTTTCTTCACTTCCGGAGTGCCTTCCGCCCACTCGACACCTGCGTAAATGTCTTCCGTGTTTTCGCGGAAAATGACCATGTTGGTCAACTCAGGGTGTTTCACCGGAGACGGCACGCCTTCAAAGTACTGAACAGGGCGCACACAGGCGTAAAGGTCCAGTTCCTGACGCAGCGCTACGTTGATAGAGCGGATGCCGCCTCCGACCGGAGTAGTCAGCGGACCTTTGATCGCAATCAGGTATTCACGAATTGCCGTCAGCGTATCTTCCGGCAGCCATTCGCCAAATTGATTGAACGCTTTTTCACCGGCAAACACTTCAAACCAGGCGATTTTCTTTTCGCCCTTGTAAGCTTTCTCAACAGCGGCATCCAATACGCGGACCGATGCCTTCCAAATGTCCGGGCCGGTGCCGTCCCCCTCAATGAACGGAACAATTGGATTGTTTGGAACGACCAATTTGCCGTTGTCGACCGTAATTTTTTCCCCTGTAGCTGGCTTTTGCAAGTTCTTGAACACGAATATCCCTCCAACCTGATTTATCAAAAGGTAATACACAGTAGGAGAACTACCACAACCATGTGGTAGTCCTACTGCGTCGTGCTAGCGGTTTCACGGTCGACCAATCAGCGCTGGTCGATCGGAACGTAATGCTGGTTCACCGGACCCGTATATTCGGCACGCGGGCGGATCAGTCGGTTGTTTTCATACTGCTCCATGATATGGGCAGTCCAGCCGGACATGCGGCTGATGGCGAAGATCGGGGTAAACAGATCGCTTTCCAAACCGAGCGAAGTGTAGACGGAAGCGGAATAGAAATCGACGTTCGGCAGCAGACCCTTTTCGCTTGTCACCATTTCCTCAATCTTTACAGACATCTGGTACAGCTCTTCGCGGCCCACCTGTTTGGTCAGTGCTTTCGACATTTCGCGCAGCCATTTTGCCCGCGGATCGCCGTTCTTGTAGACGCGGTGACCAAAGCCCATGATTTTTTGCTTGTTGTCAAGGGCACGGCGGATATATGGCTCGACGTTTTCCAGCGTGCCGATTTCGGCCAGCATGGCAGCCACTTGCTCGTTGGCACCCCCGTGAAGCGGCCCTTTGAGCGTACCGATCGCCGATACGATGCCGGAGTAGATGTCTGTCAAGGTAGCTACTGTGACGCGGGCGGCAAACGTAGAGGCGTTCAATTCGTGGTCGGCGTGCAGAATCAACGCCGTATTAAAAGCCTTGATGGCGGTTTCCGACGGTTTTTCGCCGGACAGCATGTATAAAAAGTTTTCCGCAAGAGACATCTTCGGATCCGGGGCGACCGGCTCCAATCCTTTGCGAATCCGGGCGTAAGCCGCGACGATCGTCGGAGTCTGGGCCATCAGTCGAACCGATTTGCGGTAATTGGCTTCAGCAGACATATCCTGCGCTTCTTGATCGTACAATCCCAACAAGGAGACGGCTGTCCGCAGGATCGCCATCGGGTGAACACCTTTTGGATAAGAGCGGATGCTGTCGATCACTTCTTGAGGGACAGCAGCATTCTCTCCCAGGTTCTTTTTCAATTCATCCAACTGGCTGCGGTTCGGCAGTTTGCCGTTCCAGAGCAGGTAGACAACTTCCTCGAAACTCGCCTTTTCAGCGAGTTCGTCGACATTGATGCCTCTGTAACAGAGTACGCCATCCACGATCGAGCAGATGGATGATTGAGCTGCGATAATTCCTTCCAGACCTTTTGTTGCTGTCATCGAACTCTCTCCTTTTCCAACATAATGGTCTCTCTATTCAATTTGGCCGATCTTCCTTTTACTGCCATTTCGTATAACTGTCGCAAGTAAAAGGCGCCTGTCAAGGTTGCATCAGTTTGTATGTAGGGCCTGGATGAACGGTGAGAGACGCCTTTACGCAAAAAGGGAAGAAGTTCGCATGAAGCTTCTCCATATATGGCAGGAAAAGAAAGATTGAAAACCATAATCCGACAACAATTATAGTAGATAATTGCATTTTTGTGAATGAAAAATGTACAAATTGTGTCTGACGAGCCTCCAACGGCTCGCTTGCCGTTGCCCGCCGATTGCGGCATAATGGGTATCAGATATGCATTTACTGCGTGTTGGCAAAGGGGAGATTTATCCTGACTCCGGAAAATTGGGTTACTCGATTATTCCAGATCATTCGATTTAACTGGGTCGTCCTGTTGATTGTCGCCGGTATCGTTATTCTCCGATACGCAACACCTTTACTTTTCCCATTTATTATCTCCTTACTCATTGCCTTGCTGATGAACCGGCCCGTTACCTATCTGACCAGGAATGCCAAAATACCGCGCTGGCTGTCGGTCTGTCTGGTGCTGCTGCTCGGGGTTGCTGTGCTCGGCGGACTGTTGACGCTCATCATCACGAAAACGGTGGGAGAACTTGGCGTGCTGATCAGCAAGATGCCGACCTTTATCAGCGAGCTGACAAGCCAGATCCAGAATATCATTTCCAATGACTTCATCGTCGGGCTGCAAAACAGGCTGCAGTTTTTCTTCACCCAGCTGGATCAAAACTACCAGGAAGCGGTATCCGATAAAATAAACGCCGCCGTGAGCAGCGTGTCCCTGGCAGGCCAAAACCTGGTGCTGCAGGTCCTCGGCGGCTTGTACAACCTGCTGATGTCCCTGCCGAACCTGGCGACGATCCTCGTCATCTCCCTGCTGGGTGCGTTTTTCATCAGCAAGGATTTTTACCGCTGGAAGGACCGCTTTCGCCGCCTTTTGCCGGGAGGAATCAACAGCAGGCTGGACGCGATTCTGCTCGATCTGCGCAACGCCCTGGTCGGCTTTGTCCGGGCCCAGCTTACCATTATCTCGCTTACGGCTGCGATCGTTATCATCGGACTCTTGATCCTGCGGGTGCCGTATGCGATTACGATCGGCCTGTTGACGGGACTTGTCGACCTTTTGCCCTACCTGGGTACGGGGACCGTGTTTATCCCCTGGATCATCTACCTGTTCTTCAAGGGACAGTACGGGCTGGTGATCGGGCTGGCGATCCTCTACGCCGTTGTCGTGATCTTCCGACAGATCGTCGAGCCGAAGGTGCTCGCCGACAGCGTCGGTCTGGATCCCTTGCTGACGCTGATCGCCTTGTTTGTCGGGTTGAAGCTGTTCGGATTTCTCGGCCTGATCATCGGACCGGTCAGCCTGGTCGTGTTCAACGCGCTCATCAGAGCCAACGTGTTTCAGGATATCTGGGGCTACATCAAGGGTTCCCCTTCCGGATGAGGCCCCAGGCGTCTCTGCCTCCTGCTACCGGCGAAACAAAAAGCGGATTTTTCCGGAGACGATGAGGAACTGAATCCACTTTTTCAAGAAAAAATGAACGAACATCCGCGTGTACGGAATCAGCAGGAGAAGGCCAAGCAGATCGGTAAAAAATCCCGGCACCAACAGCAGCAGCCCGCCAAACAGCACCAACAGGCCGTCCAGCAGCGCGTCTGTCGGCATCTGGCCGCGGGACAGCTGCAGTTGGACGAGGCGAAGCACCTGCAGCCCCTGCTGTTTCGCCAGCCAGGCTCCAAAGATGCTGATGAGGATGGCCAAGCCGACGGTCTGCCAGCCGCCGATCACCTTGCCCACGGCGATCAAGCCCCACAGTTCAATTATCGGCACGAAGATAAACAGGACGATCAGGATGCGGAACATCTGTCACACCACCTAAAGCGGAGATTGCAAGAACAGGGGCCGGCGACCTTCTGACAACTACATCACAGGCGGAAACGCCCTCAAATGTTCCTCTTTGAGCCACTCGAATACTTCCGGTTGCAGGCGGTTTACCCGTACCGGGCGGAAATCCGGAGTGGTAAAAGCGTGATGGGTCTTCCCGGTTACCAGCAGCTGTTCATCGGCTGCCCGGCGAATTTCATAGGCAAATACGATCCGCACTGGAGAAATCTCTTCCACCCAGGTGCGAACCTCGATCTCATCATCGTATCGGGCCGGATATTTAAACGAGAGGGAAGTATCGGTCAGAGGCAAGAGGATTCCCCTTTCTTCCAATTGCCGATAACTTAACCCCGCTTCCCTGATCAGCTCCGTTCGTCCCATTTCAAACCAGCTCAAGTAGTTGGCATGGTGGACGACGCCCATCTGATCCGTTTCTTTATAGCGTACCCGCAGTCGAGCCGAACGATAAAACTCTGCACTCACAAAAGCTTCACTCCTTTTTTTTGGCAAAATGATAGGCAGCTACGAAAAAATCCGGGGGTTCCCGGATGTCATCCTTGCCATGCTGGCTGCTCCTGTCCTTTTATTGTACCGTATCCCCGGCGGCAATAAAAGCGGAGAAAGACAGCCATCCTACCAGCTGTATACTCTCCCGCCTGCCTCTGCCTGATCCCAGTTCCACCAGTCGGTTTGGCCGACGAACGGGTCGGTGATCAAAGGTTCTCTCTGCAGCTTCAGCAGTTCTTTTGTCGGTCCGGTGATGACCGCTCCGTAGAGACGGACGCCGTTTTTCTGCAGGTAACCGATCCGCTCGTCCAGCTTGGCATCCCTGTCGTCCAAAGACCGCTGCAGCATCGGTTCCGCCCACTTTTTCCGGCTTTGCAAAAACTCCATCTCGGCGATCAGCGCCTTTGCCCTGCGCTCCCCTTCGCCGCTGAAAACGATGAATCCGCCCGCATATCCTATTCCGGCAGAGGAAGTTGCAGCGTTCTGTCGTATGCTGGAGAATGATGAATGTCTCACTTTTCTGTACGGAAAAAACGGACAGGCAGCGGAACCTTCCTGCCTGTCCGTTTTTTTGCCGGTGAGCCTACAAAACGCGCGTCATGCCTGTATAGATGTGGCCGCGCTCCGAATCGACCGTGACGATCGCGCCGTCGTGCAACAGCCCGGTAGCATTGTCTACGCCAACGATGACCGGGACGTTGAGATTCAGGCCGACGATCGCGGCGTGAGACGTCAACCCGCCCTCCTCGGTGATGACCGCGCCTGCGCGCTTAAACGCCTCGATCATGTCGGAATCCGTGCCGATCGTGACCAGGATCGCACCGTCTTCGATCCGCTCCAAAGCCTCTTTGGCTGAGCGGGCGATGACGACTTTCCCTGTCACCACTTTTCGGCCAATTCCCTGGCCTTTGGCGATGATGTCGCCGATGACGTGGATCTTCATCAGATTGGTTGTCCCGGTTTCCCGCACGGGCACTCCCGCTGTGATGATGACCAGGTCGCCGCGGCGGGCCAATCCCGATTTCACGGCCTCTTCAACGGATTGCTCCAGCATGTCGTCCGTCGTATTGGCGATGGCCCCAAGGATCGGGTAAACGCCGTTTGTCAGAGACAGGCGGCGCAGGACGCCCTTGTGCGGAGTGACGGCGATGATCGGCGCTTTGGGCCGGTATTTGGAAACCATCCGCGCCGTGTGACCAGACTCCGTGGCGGTAATGATCGCGGCCGCTTCCAGATCCAGGGCGGCGCTGGCTACGGCCTGGCTGATCGCATCCGGGATCGTTACCCGCCCTTGTGCCTTGTGCGCCGATAAAATCTCGCGGTAGTTCAACTCCTGTTCGGTGCGCAGCGCGATCCGGTTCATCGTCTCGACCGATTCTACCGGATACTTGCCGGCAGCCGTCTCGCCTGACAGCATGATTGCATCTGTCCCGTCGAAAATCGCATTGGCCACGTCACTTGCCTCCGCTCTGGTCGGACGGGGGTTGCGCTGCATCGAATCCAGCATCTGTGTCGCGGTGATGACTGGCTTGCCCAGCTCATTGCACTTGGCGATCAGCATTTTTTGCACCAGCGGCACCTCTTCGGCGGGTATCTCCACACCGAGGTCGCCGCGCGCCACCATCAGGCCGTCGGTGACAGCGAGGATCTCATCGATGTTCTGAACGCCTTCTTCATTTTCAATCTTGGCGATGATGTCTATCGCTGCTCCGTACCGCTCGAGAATTTCGCGAATTTCCAGGATGTCCGCCGCTTTGCGGACAAAGGACGCCGCAATAAAATCGATCCCCTGCTCGATGCCAAAGGCGATATCCTGGGCGTCTTTTTCCGTGATTCCTGGCAGATTGATCTTGACTCCCGGTACGTTTACGCCTTTCTTGCTCTTCAAGGTGCCGCCGTTTTTAATCCGGCAGATGATCTCCCCACCTTCCAGTTTCTCGACGGTCAAGCCGATCAAGCCGTCGTCAATCAGAATTGTGCTGCCGACTTGAACGTCCCGGGGCAGATCTTTGTATGTAATCGAAACCCGTTCTTCCGTGCCCGGCACATCCTCCGTCGTCAGGGTGATCGTATTGCCCTCCCGCAGTTCCACACTATCGACAGCCAGGCTGCCTGTGCGAATCTCAGGGCCTTTGGTATCGAGCAGGATTCCGATGTGCTTGCCAGTCTCCCGGGCAGCTTGCCGAATGTTGGCGATCCGGGCGGCATGCTCTTCGTGCGACCCGTGTGAAAAGTTGAGGCGCGCCACATTCATACCCGCATTGATCATTTTTTTCAGCGTTTCTACGGATTCGCTTGCCGGACCGATGGTGCAAACAATTTTCGCTTTGCGTAACAACAAAACAGACTCCCCCTTGCCAAATGGTTTCCACAGGGCACACACGCTTTCCTAAATGGAAAGCGTACGTGCCAACTGGTAAACGGACAAATTAAGCTGGTGTTTTTGTGCAAGTGCTTCGTCGATATCGATGTCGACGATCTCGTTGTTCTGGATTCCGACCATGCGGTCCGCTTTTCCCTCGATCAGCAAATCGACAGCCGCGGCACCCATCCGGCTGGCCAACATGCGGTCAAAGGCAGTCGGCGATCCTCCGCGCTGGATGTGGCCAAGCACGGTGACCCGGGTCTCCCAGCCGGTCCGATTTTTGATCTCCTCCGCGTAATGGGCGGCGCTGCCGACACCTTCGGCCACGATGATAATCGAGTGCTTCTTGCCGCGGCGATAGCCGGAGTAGAGCCTCTCCACGATGTCGTCCATATCCTGGTCCGCTTCAGGGATCATGATGGATTCCGCACCCGCAGCCAGGCCGGCCCACAGCGCTAGGTCCCCGGCGTCGCGTCCCATTACCTCAATAATGTACGTCCGCTCATGCGAGGTAGCCGTATCGCGGATCTTATCAATCGCATCGACGATGGTATTGAGCGCGGTATCAAAGCCGATCGTAAAGTCGGTGCAGGGAATGTCGTTGTCAATCGTCCCCGGGATGCCAATCGTCGGAAAACCCTTTTTGGTCAGCTGCTGGGCCCCGCGAAAAGAGCCGTCTCCGCCGATCACGATCAAGCCTTCAATTCCGTGCTTGTGAAGCTGCTCTACCGCTTTTACCTGACCGGCCTCGGTCTTGAATTCTTCGCTTCTCGCCGAATAGAGGATCGTTCCGCCGCGATGGATGATGTCGCCGACGGAACCGATTGACAGCTCCTGCATGTCTCCCTGCATTAATCCATTATACCCGTGGAAAACCCCGTATACTTGTATCTCGTGAAAAGCGGCCCGGCGAACAGCGGCGCGGATCGCTGCGTTCATTCCCGGAGCGTCGCCGCCGCTGGTTAATACCGCTATTTTCTTCATCGTCATCACCTCAAATATCTCATGGGTTTAGCATGGCTCGTTTTGTTTACTGTATGTAACAAAAGCTTCCTTCAACAGTACTGTTATAGTCCATTTACGATATCTGTTATACCAATAACAATCAATGTGTTATACTGTTGAAAAAATTGCCTTTATTACTGCGCTTCCGATTGTATCAGATTTCACCTTGATTTTAAAGTAAAAAACGCCTCCCTGATTTTACAGGGAAGCGTAATAACCGATTTGTTTGAACTTGCTGTAGCGATGCTGTACCAGTTCATCGGGCGTCATTTTATCCAACTGTTCCAGTCCCAGGATCAGCTGCTGTTTGACCAGTTCCGCCTGCTTCGCCGGATCGCGATGGGCGCCGCCAAACGGTTCTTCGATGACACCGTCGATCACGTTCAGCTCAAGCAGGTCTGCGGCAGTGATTTTCATCGACTCCGCCGCCCTCATCGCCAAGCTGGCATCCTTCCACAGCAGAGCAGCTGCTCCCTCTGGCGAGATCACGGAGTAGACAGAGTTCTCCAGCATGTAGATCAGATTTCCTACCCCGATCGCCAGCGCACCGCCGCTGCCGCCTTCCCCGGTCACAACACAAATAATCGGTACGCGGAAATGCGCCATTTCACGCAGATTGCGGGCAATCGCCTCGCTTTGTCCGCGTTCCTCCGCCGCTTTTCCCGGATAGGCACCAGAGGTATTGATAAAGCAGATAATCGGGCGGCCAAATTTGTCCGCCTGCTCCATCAGCCGCAGCGCCTTGCGGTATCCCTCTGGATGCGGCATGCCAAAATTGCGGTTGATGTTGTCCTTGGTGTCTTTTCCTTTTTGGTGTCCGATCACGGTAACCGGACGGCCGTTTAATCTGGCGATTCCGCCGACGATTGCGGCATCGTCCCCGTAGAGCCGATCGCCGTGCAGCTCCATAAAGTCCGTGAAAATAAACCGAATGTAATCAAGCGTAGTCGGACGTTCCGGATGACGGGCGATCTGGACGCGATGCCACGGCGTCAACTGCCCGTATATCTGCTCTGCCAGGTCCTTGGCCTTCTGTTCCAGGCGCACCACTTCATCCGAGAAGTCGATCCCCTTCTCCTCTGTAAACCTGCGCAGCTCTTTTATCTTCTCATGAAGTTCTACCAGCGGTTTTTCAAAAGGGAGTTCACCGGCCATCGTTTCCACCCCCCGGCTGTGTATGCATCTCGACCAGCTTGCTCAGCGTCTCGCGCAGGTCTTTGCGATGAACGACCATGTCCAACTGGCCGTGTTTCAGCAGAAATTCCGCCGTTTGGAAGTCTTTCGGCAATTCCTGGCGGATCGTCTGTTCAATGATTCGCCGGCCGGCAAACCCGATAAGCGCACCCGGTTCGGCGATGTTGTAGTCACCCAGGGAAGCAAAACTGGCGGAAACACCGCCTGTCGTCGGGTTGGTCAGAACGGAGATAAACAGCAGCCGCTCTTCGCGAAGGCGGGCCAAAGCCGCACTCGCCTTCGCCATCTGCATCAGGCTGAGCACGCCTTCCTGCATGCGGGCTCCGCCGGATGCCGAAAAGAGAATAAACGG
Source organism: Brevibacillus massiliensis (assembly GCF_000311785.1). Classification (GTDB taxonomy): domain Bacteria; phylum Bacillota; class Bacilli; order Brevibacillales; family Brevibacillaceae; genus Brevibacillus_C; species Brevibacillus_C massiliensis. The sequence continues at coordinate 193,902 of NZ_HE978541.1, read as the reverse complement.
CCTTCTCCGCTCGATCGCCCGTTCAATCGCCCGCGCAATTTTTTCGCCTACGACCGAACCCATGCTGCCCATGCGAAAACGCGAGTCCATCACCCCGATCACAATCGGGTTGCCGTTTAATAATCCTTCACCGGTTACGACCGCCTCTTTCAGGCCGGTCGCTTCCATGTCTTTTTCCAATTTATCCAGATATCCCGGAAATCCGAGCGGATTGTCGGAGCACAGAGCAGCATCAAATTCTTCCGTCAGCGCGCCGCCGTCCAGGAGCGATTGCAAGCGCTCTGGAGCAGACAGGGAAAAATGATACTGGCAGCTGCGGCAGACCCGCAGATTTTTCTCCAGGTCCTTCGAGTAGTGAATCGCCCCGCAACGGGGACATTTATTCATTAATCCTTCCGGTACCTCTTTCTGCTCCACGGCGGTTTCGCGTTCTGCTGGCCGCAGCGACTGGGTGGGGACCGTAGCGAACTTCCTCTTTTTCCCAAAAAGATCTTTTAGCACAGTAACACCTCACAAATACGGTTCAGTGAAGAATCGTGCCCAGAATCTCGTGAACTTCGTGAACCTCGCTTTCCGGCACCAGTATCTCGTACTGCTTGGACACTTTCGCCTCACGAACCTTCACAAGAAATCCCTCAGCTGTCAAACGGTGTTGAATGCGTTCGGCGATTCTTGCACTGGGAGCGATGTAGATGACAGTCCACATTGCTGACTTCCTCCTCATACCCGCTTAAAACAAACCTGCATCATCATATCACAGCGCTTGTCATTCCCGCAAATCTAAAGTTTGCTATTCTCCAGATGCAGCCTCATCTTTTCGGCAGCCGCTTCCTCGTCTCCCGAGCGGATCGCCTCCAAGATTTGTTCGTGTTCTTCCAAGGCCGTTTTCGCCCGTCCTTCCCGGGCCAGCGAACTGCTGCGGGCGCTTTCGCTGTACTCGACAAGCGGCGCCCAAATGCGATGCAGGACTGAATTGCGGCTGGAACGGCAGATGACGCGGTGAAACATGTAGTCCTCTTCTGTCGGGATTTCCCCTTTTGCCAGCCGTTCCCATGAGGCGGCGAGAATTCGCTCCATCTCCTCAAAGTGTTTTGCGGTCGCCCGCCGGCAGGCCAAGCGGACCGCATCCAGTTCAAGGATTTTCCTCATCTCGATCAGATCTTTTTTCGTTTTGGCATCGCGCAATAAAAAGTAGCCCAGGATGTCGATAAAACGATTATGCCGATAGTTTTTAAGGAAAGTGCCCTCGCCCCGCCGCGTTTCAATCAGACCGAGCAGTTCCAGCGCTCTTAGCGCCTCCCTGACCGAAGAGCGGCCGACGCCAAGCTGCTCGGAGAGTTCCCGCTCTGAGGGCAGCTTGTCGCCTACCCGTAAATTGTCCCGCGTTACGATCTCATTGATTTGCAGAAGAATTCCCTCGTACACCTTGCGATTTTGAGATGAGTCGAGCACGTCATCCACTCCTCCCCCTCGGGCATGGTCCTGTTTGCTGACCAACCGCTCAGGTTTATTGATGAGAAATAGACGCGAGCCTAAATGTCTTCTCTTTTACCGCTTCCGGATCGACCGTATGGCGGGCAACGCCTGTTTCCATCGCCGCTTTGGCAACCGCTGCCGCAACATGAGGTGCGACTCTCGGGTCAAACGGCGCCGGAATCACCTTGTCTGCAGACAGTTCGTCATCGCTTACCAGATTGGCAATCGCGTAGACGGCTGCCAGTTTCATCTCCTCATTGATGCTGGTCGCATGCGTGTCCAGCGCGCCGCGGAAAATTCCCGGGAAGGCGAGTACGTTATTCACCTGGTTCGGGAAGTCAGAACGCCCCGTACCAATGACGGCTGCCCCTGCCTGCTTGGCTTCCTCCGGCAAGATCTCCGGAACCGGGTTGGCCATTGCAAAGATAATCGCATCGCGGTTCATCGACTCTACCATCTCTACCGTGACTGCCCCTGCCACCGAGACTCCGATAAAGACGTCCGCGCCTTTCATCGCATCGGCCAGGTCACCCTGCAGCTTGGAGCGGTTGGTAATTTTGGCCACTTCTTCCTTGATCGGATTCATGCCGAAGGTCCGGCCTTCGTAGATGATTCCCTTCGTATCGCACATGATGACTTCTTTCACGCCCATTTTGATCAGCAGCTTGATGATGGCGATCCCGGCCGCACCTGCACCGTTGGCGACGACGCGAATCTCATCGAGACGCTTGTTGGTCACTTTGAGGGCGTTGATCAGCCCGGCGGCGGTAACGATTGCGGTGCCGTGTTGATCGTCGTGGAAGACAGGGATGTCTGCCTCTTTTTTCAGCCGCTCCTCGATCTCAAAGCAAGCCGGCGCTGCGATATCCTCCAGGTTTACCCCGCCAAAGGTCGGCTCCAGCAGCTTCACGGTTTCGACGATTTTGTCGGGATCGTTGGTGCCAAGGCAGATCGGAAAAGCGTCTACTCCGGCAAACGACTTGAACAGCACCGCTTTTCCCTCCATGACGGGCATTGCCGCTTCCGGACCGATGTTGCCGAGTCCCAGGACAGCCGTACCATCGCTGACGACTGCGACTACATTGCTCTTCATCGTGTAATCGTACACTTTTGCCGGATGATCGAAAATCTCCTTGCACGGCTCAGCCACACCCGGCGAATAGGCCAAACTCAGATCATGGGCGTCACGCAGCGGCACTTTTGCCACCGTTTCCAATTTCCCTTGGCTTTTTTTATGTAGTTCTAATGCTTCTTCTCTCAAATTCGTCAGCTTGGACACAGTCCTTCCCCTCCATGTAAGACCTATTCTCTTTGCAATGACTTAAGTGGTCAGACCACTGTTTTAATCATGTACTCATTATAACAAATCCCACCACCCTGTAAACCTGCGGAAATAATGCAAAAAAGGAGGACAGCATCCATCCTCCCTAATTTATCGTCATTTCTTTTTGAATTACGCCGTCATATCCCACAATTGCTCTCGCTTGCTCCAAAAACGACGGATCGACATGGACGCGAAACTCGTCCGGCAGGCGGACTGACTGCTTTTTTCGCTCGTAATACAAAATCACAGAAATCGTTCCTTTTCTTTCGACAAACAGCTCCTGCAGCTTCTTTAGCGTATGGCCCTGCTCCTGCTCCGGTGAAATCCGCACAAACAGGACGGTTTCCGTAGCGGGTTTCGGCAGGCTGGCCAAATCCCACACCCTGGAGGCGAGCAGCTTGATCTCCTCCTCCCCGGCGTCCACCTTGCCTTCCAGTACGATCAGGCTCTCGCGCTGACATAGCTCTCTGTACTTTTTATACACCTGGGGAAAGACGACGGCTTCTACGGTCGAAGTCTTGTCTTCCACGGTGAGAAAGGCCATCGGCTCGCCTTTTTTTGTCTGAATTTGTTTTGCTTCCAGCACCATGCCGACAATTTTCACCACATCTCCCCGCTTCGCCTCTGCCAGTCTGGCGACCGAGAAAACGCCGGGGCGGCTGGTCAGCGAGGCGTATTCGTCGAGCGGGTGGCCGGACAGGTAGACGCCGAGCAGTTCCCGCTCCTCCTTCAGCTGCTGCCCGCGGGTAAACGGGGGCACGTCGGGGTACAGCCTTGGGTCGATCTGCGTCTCGTCCGCGGGATTTGCCAGCCCCATAGCCGCTTCATCGGCCAGGACGAATAAATTGATCTGACCGCCCTGCCGTTCATCGCGGCGGGTGGACGCCTTGTCCAGCGCTTCGTCCAGCAGGGCGAGCAGTTGCGAGCGGTGCCCCGGCAATCCGTCCATCGCTCCGGAGAGGATGAGCGATTCGATGACGCGGCGGTTTACCAACCGGCTGTCTACCCTTGCGCAAAAGTCGACGATATCGCGAAAGGGAGCTTTCTCCCGCTCTCTGATGATGGATTCGATCGCCCCGTACCCGACATTTTTTATCGCTGCCAGGCCAAAGCGAATCGCTCCGTTCCGGACTGCGAACAGCGCCTCGCTGTCGTTGACGTCGGGCGGCAGGACTTTCAGCTTCAGACGGCGCGCCTCCTCCGTATACTCGGCAATCCGATTCTGGCTGCCGATGGACAGCGACAAAAGCGACGCCATAAAGGCGAGCGGATAGTTGGCTTTCAGGTAGGCCATTTGATACGAGATCATCGCATACGCGACGGAGTGGGCCTTGTTGAAGCCGTAGTCGGCAAAGCGGACAATCAGGTCGTACACCTCGTGGGCCAAGCTCTCCGAATACCCCTGCCGAACGCTGCCGCTGACGAACCGGCTCCGCTGCTCGGCAAGCAGCTCCCGCTTCTTTTTGCCAACGGCCCGCCGCAGGATATCCGCCTCGCCCAGCGAAAAGCCGGCCAGCTTGGCGGAGATTTGCATGATCTGCTCCTGGTAGAGGATAAACCCGTGGGTCTCGCGCAAGATCGCCTCGAGGTCCGGATGCGGATATGCGACTTTCTGTTCTTTGTGCTTCGCCCTGATGTACTGCGGGATGATCTCCATCGGTCCCGGCCGGTAGAGAGCCAGCACCGCGATGATGTCGTCCAGTGAGCTGGGCCCAAGTTCCTTGAGGACATTGCGCATGCCGCCTGATTCCAACTGGAAGATGCCGGTCGTCTCCCCGCGGGCCAGCATGCGAAAGGTGGGTTCATCATCCGGCGGCAGCTTGCCCGGGTCGAGGTGAATCCCCTCGCGTTCCAGTTGGCGTAGCGTCTCTTGAATGATCGTCAGGTTGCGCAGCCCGAGAAAGTCCATCTTGAGCAGCCCGACTTCTTCCAGAATATCCATCGGATACTGCGTCAAGCAGAGCCCGTCATTTCCCTCCTGCAGCGGGACGTACTCTGTCAGCGGTTCGCGCGAGATCACCACGCCGGCCGCATGGGTCGAGGCGTGCCTGGGCAATCCCTCCAACCCCCGCGCCGTGTCGATCAACTTCGCCACCTGTTGGTTCTCGCCGATCAGTTTGCCGAGGTCGGGGTTTAGCTGGAGCGCTTTTTCGATGGTCATGCTGTGCGATTGCGGAATCATTTTTGCCACCCGGTCCACCAGACCCAGCGACATGCCCAGCGCCCTCCCGACATCGCGGACGACGGCGCGGGCCGCCATCGTTCCGAAGGTGATGATCTGGGCCACCCGGTCGTGCCCGTATTTGTCGGCGACGTAGTGGATGACCTCATCCCGCCGCTCGACGGAAAAGTCGATATCGATGTCGGGCATGGTGATCCGCTCGGGATTGAGGAAGCGCTCAAACAGCAGGTCAAACCGGAGCGGATCGACATTGGTGATCTTCAGCGCGTAAGCGACCAGACTGCCTGCAGCCGAGCCGCGTCCCGGTCCGGTAGGGATGCCGTGTTCGTGAGCGTAGCGCATGAAGTCCCAGACGATCAGAAAATAATCGGTAAAGCCGGTTTTGGTGATGACCGCCAGCTCGTAATCAAGCCGCTGCCGCACTTCGGGAGAAATCTCTCCGTAGCGGTCGCGGCATCCCCGCTCGCACAGCTCCCGCAGCAGCCGGTCGGCATCTGTTCCCTCCGGCAGCGGAAAGCGGGGCAAAATATGGCCGCCAAAGGTCAGCTCCAACTGGCACTGTTCGGCGATCTTCACCGTATTGGCAATCGCGTCCGGGGCATAGGCGAACAGCCGGGCCATCTCCTCCCCGCTTTTCAGGTAGTACTCTTCCGTCTCGTAACGAATGCGATCCGCTTCGTCGACGACCTTGCCTTCTTTGATCGCCAGCAGCACGTCGTGAAGCCCGGCATCGTGCTGCCGGGCGTAATGGACATTGTTCGTCGCCGCGACAGGAATTCCCGTGGCCTGATGCAGCCGCAGCAGCCGCTGGTTCAAACGGCGCTCCGCGACCAGCCCATGATCCTGCAGTTCCAGAAAAAACTGGCCGCGGCCAAACACCTGATCATACCAAAGTGCCGCCCGTTCGGCCGCCTCCGGCTCGTTATTCTCCAGCAGCCTGGCTACTTCCCCCTGTCGGCAGCCGCTGAGCCCGATCAAGCCCTCGCTGTGCTGACGCAGGCTCGCCTTATTGATGCGCGGCACCAGTGAATGACCCTGTGTGTGGGCAATCGTACTCAGCTTCATCAGGTTCCGGTAACCAGTCTGATCTTTTGCCAGCAAAGTCAGGTGGAAAGGAGCAGGAGAGCTGCGAAGCTGCCGCTGGCTAAGATCGCCGTCAATCAGGTACGCTTCCATGCCGATGATCGGTTTGATCCCCGATTGGCGGCATGCTTTATAGAACGGGATCGCCCCGTAGAGATTGGCGTGGTCTGTGATCGCCAGCGCTTGCATTCCCAGCGCCGCCGCCTGTTTTACCAGCGCTTCGATCCGCGCGGCGCCGTCGAGCAAGCTGTATTCGCTGTGTACATGCAGATGGACAAATGGGGTCCCCATCAGACTTCTCTCCTCTGGCATAGCTTTTCATTACGATGTTCATATTCCGATACTATTATAAAACGAACGATGCGAACAAACAATCGCCTCTGATTGACCAAGCCAACTCTTCTCCTGTAAGATGGAAAGAGTGAGGCTGGAAGGGATGATTCGACATGTGGTTAGCCATTTACTATACAGGTGTGCTCGCTTCGTTGATCGCCAGCGTTTACTTCAGCATCAATGCCCGACGCAGCGGCATCCATCCGCTGGAATCGCGTTTCACCCTCGGGAAAATGAACGCCGCCATGGGCTGTCTTTTGCTGCTGCTGGGGATCAACCAGTTTACGTTTGAGACAATTACCACCGTGCGGGCCGTTGTCGGCATCGTTTTTATTCTGGTCGGCGGCGTCAACCTGGTGCTGGGGCTGCGCAATTACGTGTCGTACCGCAGGGAATGGCGCAATTTGGCGAAGAAGAACAGCTAGGCGCTCCCGTTTGCAAACAAAAACGAGGAGCAGGTTTCAACGCCTTGCATCCTCGGGTATTATTGCCACTATTGCCAACTGTTTTCGATACCAACATGCGCAGTCATCTTATATAATCAAACGTGTGACATTCTAGCTTTGACAACCATCTGCGATGCCGTGGTTGTCTTTTTTTACACTCATCTATCAAAAATCTGCGTGGTGATCATCGCTTTGCCCACGATCTGGCCTTCGTGATAGACCGACACCTCGGCCTTCCCGAACCGGCGGCTGATGTCGAGCACTTGCGGAACAACGGTGATCTCGCTTTCCATCTGAATCGCCTTCAAAAAGTAAATGGTGATATTCTGCGGGATCATGTCCCCTTTTCGCAGCTGCCGCAGCGCGTTGCAGGCGGCCTCTACCATGATCGTCGTCATGACGCCGCTGGCGACAGTCCCGATCTGATTGGTCATCTGCGGCAGTACCCTGCCCCGGTAGACGACGGATTCGGCCTCCTTCTCTTCGCGGAAGTTGCTCATGATCAGATTGGTAAAGGTCTCGCCCATCTGCGGCTGTTTTTGCATGTACTGCAAAGCCTTGATGACGTCCTGGCGGCTCAGCACTCCGACCAGTTTTTTATAATTGTCTACAACCGGGAGCAATTCTATGCCTTCCCACACCATCAATTGGGCCGCAGACGCGACGGAGACGCGGGGTGATGTGGTAATCGGATTCTTGGTCATCACCTTGTCGATCGTAACCTGCTCGCCGTGGCCGATGATATCCTTGGAGGTGACAATCCCGACGATGCGCATCTGGTCGTCCACGACCGCAAACCGGGTATCGCCGTAGGTCTCGGTAAAGCGATGCCAGGTCTCGACTGTATCGGTTTGGCGCAGGACGGCTGTTTCCGAAAGCGGCTTGAGGATGTCCTCCACCATGACGATCTCTTTTTTGATCAAGCGGTCGTAGATCGCCCGGTTGATCAGGGAGGCCACTGTGAATGTGTCATAACTGGAGGAGATGATCGGCAGGGCCAGTTGATCCGCCAGCTGTTTGACATCGTCATTGGTGTCGAAGCCGCCGGTGATCAGCACCGCCGCCCCGTGCTGCAGGGAGAGCTTGTGGGCCTGGTCGCGGTTGCCCACGATCAAGAGGCTGCCGGCATCGACGTAGCGCATCATGGCTTCCAGCTTCATCGCACCGATGACGAACTTATTCAGGGTCTTGTGGAGACCTTCCTTCCCCCCCAAGACGTGGCCATCGACAATATTTACTACTTCGGCGAAGGTGAGGCGCTCAATGTTTTCTTTCTGTTTCTTCTCAATCCGCACCGTGCCTACCCGTTCGATCGTGCTGACGAACCCCTGTACCTCTGCTTCCTTGATCGCTCGGTATGCGGTTCCTTCGCTGACATCAAGATCCTTGGCAATTTGTCGTACGGAGATCTTCGTTCCGACTGGCAGGCGATCGATGTAATCTAATATGAGTTCGTGTTTCGTCATCTACGCGCCACCTTCCATCACAGCTTTTTATCTTCTCATGTCAATATACCTTATGGAAAATCAAAAAAAAGAGCGCAGCCACAAATGCTGCACCGTGTGAAGTATATACAATTAAGGGGGTTTTCATCGTGTCTTTATCTTACCCTTCTATTATTACAGGAGTATTACAACGGGTTTACAGTTTCATTTCACTTTTGTGCTGAAATCACGCATTTTAGTAAACAAACAGATTCAACCCCCCCTGGATGAGGCCGATCATCCCGCCGAGTAGAAATCCGAGGACGGTAATCATGCGAAACTCTTTTCCGGATATCCCGATGATCATCTCTTCGACGCGCTCCAATGGAAACTCTTCCACTTGCCTTGCGACAATGTCGGCAACGGACAGTTTTTGAAACAACTGCTCCGCGTTTTGCTCCAGCACTGTCACAGTCCAGCGGGCAGCGCGGGGGACGAGCTCGTCGAGAATGGTTTGGCGAAAAGGTCCGGCCAGTTCGGCCAGCGGCTTGTCGATGAAGCGAAGACTGCCCGCCTCCATCACGTCAAACAGGCGCCCCGACCAGTCGCGGACGAGGTCAGGCCCTGCCCATTCCAACAGCTCCCTTCCCGGTTTGTCCAGCAGCTTCTCCAGCTCCTGTTCGATGACGGCAGACAGTTTCCCCGCCAGTTCCTCGCTTTGCAGCAGTTCATCCAGATAGGGCAGTACTTTTGCCGTCAGCTTTTCGTCGTTCAAAAACATGCCGACCAACCCGCCCAGCATTCCGCCGCCGAGCAGATTTCTCAGCATGGAGTGGACAGTTTGGACACCCTCCGGCGTGCGCAGGTACGAGCGGAGCTTGTCCAGAATGATTGGACCGCTTGAGAGGACTGCCGCCCTCAATCTATCTTCCGCGCCGGGGCCGATGAGTTGGCGCAGCGACTTGTCCGCCAGCGTCCCGACCCAGCGGCTGACAAGCTCGACCCAGTGGCGCTTGGCGGCATCCTTCAGATTGCGGTTCCAGCCGCCGTCACCGGCAAGGAGAGCAGGCGCGAGCACCTGCAGCAGATCGCGGATCGATTGCGGGCTGGATGTCCATTTTTCCACAAAGGCAGTCAACCATGTCCGCAAGGCTCGTTCTGTCCGCTCACTGCCAAGTGCCAGGCGAACGGCATCCTTTGTCAGTAAATGATTCTCTACCACTTTGCCCATTTGCATGCCCAATTCTTTGTGCCGCCGCGGAATCAAACCGGGTGTAAACGGCACGCGAACTTGGCCGATCATCCACGGGCGGTAGGGGCGAAACAGCATGCGAATCGCCAATTCGTTCGTCACTCCGCCGATCACCGAGCCAATCACAATGTTTATCAGTAGTGTAATCCATTCGTTCAAGTCAATCCCACCCCCAGAGCTGGTAAGGAACCAAAATATCAATAATGACATAGGATAGACTAACCTAATGCCATTGGAAAGGGGATATCCATGTCATATGTGCGGACGATTCTCAAGACAGTCGAAGCTAACGCGGAACAAGCTGATCTTTGCCTTCCCCATTCAATCATTCGGAAATGTAAAATTCCCGTCGGTGATTTGACTCTCAGGTTCGGCTCGTCTTCTTCCCATGTCCAGGTAAGGGGCGCTGATGCAGCCGCTGCCAGAATCAGCTCAGCACTCGCCCGCAGACTGTATCTGCCGCAAGGAATTCCCCTGATCCTGCGGTATGATTCGTCGAGAGAGACGATTGTCATGGGTCCGTATATCGGCATCCTGCTGCTGGATGTAAAAAGTACAGGTGAGCCTTTTGGCAGCCTAACTCCGTTTATGGACGAGGTGGCAGACATCTGCCACAGACGCGGCGGGTTGGTGTCCGTGTTCACGATTGCGGACATTGACTGGGATGCGAACACGGTCCGCGGCATGATCCGCAGACAGGGCAGCTGGCAATTCCACACACTGCCGCTTCCCCAATGCATCTACAACCGCGTACACTCCCGGCATGCCGAAAAAAGCGACCAGGTCGACTCACTGATCCAACACTGCAAGGATAACGGCATTCCCTTTTTTAATGAGCGGTTTCTCAACAAATGGAACGTCTACAAAATACTCGCTGACAGGCCGGCTGCCCCGGCCTTTCTACCGAAAACCGTCTGCTTTAAAAGTTCCGAAGATTTAAAGCGAATGCTGCAAGAGTTCCGGACGGTCTACGCCAAACCGGCAAACGGCAGCATGGGCAAAGGAATCTATCGGATCAGGGCGGGGGCAAACGGCTATCAGATAGCCAACAGCCAATCAACACGCGTATGGAAAGACTTCTCTTCCCTGCATCGCCATTTGCAGAAAAAGTGTGCCGGCAAGCTGTATCTGCTGCAGCGGGGGTTATCCCTGATCGGATTTCAGTCCCGGCCCGCCGACTTTCGCGTGCTGGTCCAAAAGAACCGGTCAGGAGAATGGGCCGTCACGTCGCTGGTCGCCCGGATCGGCCAGAATCGCATCGTGTCAAATGTAGCTCGCGGCGGCAGCATGTTCCCGGCAGCCCAAGCGCTGCAAATGTGCGGCCCGTGGCAAAACAGCAGCCGCCCTTCGGTCCATACGCTCAGCCGAACCGCATTGCAAGTAGCCCGCGAATTGGAACATTCGCTCGATGGCCACTACGCGGAATTCGGGATCGACCTTGGGGTAGACGTGCATGGCAGAATTTGGCTGCTGGAAGTAAACAGCAAACCGTCCAAGTCTGATCAGACCGTGATCACTTCGCCGGTTGCGCCCCAGTCGCCGCGCAGACCGCGTCCTTCCGTCATCCGGCTGCTCGATTACGCAGCGTACCTCAGCGGGTATAAGCCGCTGAAGCGGACAGGAAAAAGCATAAAGCAACTGTACGTGAAATCAAAGAAAGAAAACCGCAGGTGACCTCCATGTACGATAAAATTCCTACCTTGGGGATAATGTCCAATTTTTCCGGATTGGCTCCTACTTTTCAGGAAAAGGAGTTTTATAAAAAGCTATCCATGATTGGACGCAGATCGGGAATCGGCGTCTTCGTCTTTTCACCGCTTCAGGTAGATTTTAACACTCGGACGGTAACCGGGTATTTCCTAAAACACGATGAATGGCAGAAAGGATCCTTTCCGCTGCCCGACGTGATTTACGATCGCTGTTTTATCAGTCCAGGATACCGTCAATATAAACCATTTATCGAGAAGTTGCAAAGCGATCCGCAAATCACATTTATGAGCAACGGTCTCGCGGGAAAATGGCAGGTATACAAGATTCTTGCCCTCTCCCCGGAACTGTCCCGCCTGTTGCCGGATACCCAACCCTTCACATGGAAATCATTCGCTGCAAAGCTGCGCAGCGAGAAGGCCGTTATCGTAAAGCCAGCTTCTGGCACCCACGGCAACGGCGTTATTCGCATCACCCGCAAAAAGGGAAGTTTTGAGGTGATCGGCAGAAAGCGAAACAACAGTCCCATGCAAAAAAAGATCCATAGCTGGAAAAATCTTCACGAGTTTCTCATACATTTTATCGCCGATCGTCCCTTTATCCTCCAAACGTACCTGGATTTGAACACGCCAGATGGCGCCCCTTTTGACGTACGTGTACTCGTGCAGAAAAACGGAGAAGGAAAGTGGCAAACGACCGGTAAGGCTGTTCGGATGGGCGAAAAGAAGTCCATCACTTCCAACCTGCACGGAGGCGGCAGAGCTTTGCCTTTCGTGCCGTTTTTGGAAAAGTATTTTTCCCGGAAGCAGCAGGTGCGAATCATGGCTGAAATTGACCGGGTTGCCGAGCTCCTGCCCGGTTTTCTCGAGACGTACCACGGACGCCTCGCCGAACTTGGCATTGATCTTGGAGTTGACCAGGAGGGACGGATCTGGATTATTGAGGTAAACAGCAGGCCGGGCCGTTATGTATTTCGCCAAATTGACGATCAAACCGCACGGCTTCGCTCCCTGACACAGCCTGTCGAGTACGCCCAATACCTGATGAAAGATCGCGTAGGAGGTTACTAAGCATGGACTCCATATTAGTGCGGCTCCGCTTCTTTACCCACCAAAACGTTCCAGGGATCGTCATACCGCTCGGTCTATGCCAAAAGCTGCAGCTTGAACCTCGGCAGCAGGTCACTATCTCCCTCGGCAAGCGAGCAGTGTCAGCAATTGTTTTTCAGGATAGAAAAAATCCGGAGGGCAACGTCATCAGAATGACCAGCACCTTGCGAAAAGAACTGTCTGTTCCCCACCCCGGCCTGATTCACCTCAAGCAAGAAGGGGATGTACTGCGGATTGGACCGGCCATCGGCATCCTCACGACCGGGCTCAGGTACGATTCCAGAAGGCCGATCGGGATGCGCACGTCCTTCTTTCGCGATTTGCTTCAGGCCCAGAAGGGCAGGGGAGTGTACTACTACATCTTTTCTCCCGACGACATCGATTGGACCCGCAACCTGGTCAATGCCTGGTTTCTCCGCCCGACCAGAGAGGGAGAGTACGTCTGGCGCAACATCACGGCGCCGCTGCCGGATGTCGTTTACGATCGCGTCCCGTCGAGGACGGCAGAAAAGCAGGATAAGGTAAGATTTGTAAAAGAGAAATTGGAAAACGAGATCAACCTGCCCATTTTCAACAGCGGTTTTTTCAACAAATGGGGCGTTCACAAACTGCTCTATCCGCTGGATGAAGTAAATGAGTTTATTCCGGAGACGCATAACTACGCTTCGCTCGAGAATCTCCGCCGGATGATGAGAAAATACCGAATGGTCTATTTGAAGCCAAAAAACGGAAGCCTTGGAATCGGCATCCTGAAGGTTATGCGAACAGCCGATCATTCTTACGAAGTTTCCTACCATACGTCTTCCGGGAACATCAAGCGTACTTTCAACAGTGCGCAGACGCTGTACCAGCGCATTTTTCGCAGCCGCAAGCCGAGTGCCTACCTGGTACAGCAAGGCATCAATCTTCACACCTATCACGGCCGCCCCTTTGACTTTCGCGTCCACCTTCATAAAAACCAGGAGAACAATTGGGTCGTCTCCTGCATGGCAGCCAAGGTGGCTGGTTCCGGAAGCGTCACGACCCATGTGCGCACAGGCGGTACGGTCATACCTGGCAGCGATCTGCTCCAGTCTATCTTCGGCAACAGGAGGAACCTGATCGAGGAGAGAATCAGCAGTGCAGCAGTGCGAATCGCCGCCGCCATTGAAGAGGCGATGGGCATTCCGCTCGGGGAGTTGGGCCTCGATATGGGCATCGACAAGCATGGGCATGTCTGGATGTTTGAGGCAAATTCCAAACCGGGCCGTTCCATCTTTAAACACTCCCGTCTAAAGAAGGCGGACGAATTCTCCCGCAACCTACTTGTCGATTACAGCTGTTACCTCGCCAACTTTTAACGTCCGACTGACTGGAAGGAGGATATTTGCATGCAAAAATTGCACCCAGGCTGGCTCACTGTTACTCCTTCAGGGCGTTGGTGTCTGCAATCGGCCAAATCGTCGCCCTTGCCCAGTTTGCTCAGAAGACAAAAAAAAACCGTCACATTCGTCGGCCCGCTGATGATGAAAAAGCTGATCAACATCGTCCAAACACCGGTAAAACCCAGATGGATCCGTACCAAAATCCGCTGGGTATGGTCAGACAATCGGCTAATCATCGGGCCCATGATCGGTATCTTGACTGCGGGGGACGGGGTGGGCTTTAAGGGAAACAAGGAAAATTTCAAGGATTTGTTCAACACCGGCAAACGACTAGGCGCCCTTGTCTTTGTGTTCACTCCGAAGGGAATCGACTGGAAAGAGAATCGGATTCAGGGGTATCTTTACGACGACAAGCTGGATGCATGGCATGCTCACGTAATGCCTTTTCCCCACGTCGTCTACAACCGGATTCCGACACGCAAATTGGAGAAGATGGCCGAAGTCAGCAAAACCCTTGACAAGCTTGCCGCCACGCCCAACATTCTCCTGTTCAACCGCCGTTTCTTCAATAAGAATCTGCTGTTTAAAAGGCTGGAAAAGCATCCGGAAGCTGCGTCCTTTTTGCCATACACAAAAAAACTGGAGACCTACAGTCAACTGCGCTTATTCTGCAGCCTGTTCCCCTTCGTCTATCTGAAACCTGTCAGCGGGAAGGCGGGCAAGGGGATCATGCGGCTGGAACGCAAAAACAACAAGTGGTTTTTGCAGCAGGTCCATCAGCAGAATTCCATCTCCCTCCGATTTTTAAGGCTGGAAGAGGTGTGGAATTACCTCAAGGAGCAAACCAAAAACAAGGGGTACATCATCCAGCAGGGCATTCCCCTCGCCCGCTTCAAGGGGCGCCCCTTTGACGTGCGGGTACTGGTGCAAAAAGACGGTAGCGGAAAATGGGGGGTAACCGGCATCGGCATCCGCCGGGCAGGAGTCAACAGTATCACGACACATGTTCCGCGCGGCGGTTCCATCCAGTCCACGTCTGCTGTCCTGACGCACGTCTTTGCTGAGCAGGCCCAGGAGATCCGCGAACGGATAGAAGAGGCTGCACTGATCATTGCCCACTCGCTGAATGAAGAGGTGGAAAGCCTGGCTGAGATGTCGATGGATTTTGGGCTGACCCCCCAAGGAAGACTTTGGTTTTTTGAAGCAAACGCCAAACCGGAAAAATTTGACGAGCCGTCGATTCGCCGTTCGTCGCTGGCCAACCTGATCCGCTTTGCCCAGCATGTCTTTACCACTGAAGAATTGTTGGAAAATCTGGCTTAGCTCCCCTGCCTCCCTCCAAAAACAATTAGTGGATCCCTAATTTGGATCCACTAATTGAAACCCTTCCGCAAGAAGCGCCGCCTTCGCATCGGCGATCGTCTCTTGGTCCTCCGCCGCCAAGGTGTGATAATGCAGCCCGCCTGTTACCTCCGAAAACAGCGGAATCATGGAGTTGGCCCGCTTCTCAAGAAACTGCTTGACATCCTTGGGTGTCGCGATGTCCAGGACGCCTATGATCCGCCCGTAAACAGGGTGGTCGATAAATACATCCTCAACCACTACATGATGAGCCACCAGTATTTCCAGCTCCCGTTTCAACTGCTCGGGGGTGTGGACAATACCGAGTACCCCGCGGCAACTCGTTTTCGTACCGCCCTCCAGCACATACCCCTGGGTCGTGCTGATGATCGGATAACCATCCTTGCGCAGAAAGGCGATATCCTGCACAATCGTCTGCCGGCTGACCTGCAGCATACCTGCAAGCCGGGAACCGGCGACCGGTTCGGGAGATGATCTCAGAATCTCCAAGAGTTGTTGTCTGCGCTCCATGCAAGCCCCCCAAGAAAGCTGTTTCTTCCAGTCTACGAAATGTTTAGCATCCGTTCAATAGCCACCTTGGCCGCTCCAGCGATGTTCGGGGACACCCTGATTTGATTTTGGGGCGTACCCGCGATGATGTTCTCCAGCGACCAGAGCAGATGCGGCCGGTCAATTCGGTTCATCGTCAAACAAGGGCAGATCATCTCATTGAGCGATACGATAAACTGTTCGGGATGCTCCTGTGCGAGCCGATTGACCAGATTGTGTTCCGTTCCGATCGCCCATTTGGTGCCGGCGGGCGCGTTTTGCACAGCTCTGATGATGTAGTCGGTCGATCCGTTCTCATCGGCCAGCTGCACCGTTTCATAGGTGCATTCGGGGTGGACGAGCACGCGGATGCCGGGGTAGGCCTCTCTTGCCTGCCGCACGTGGCGAGGCTCAAACTTGGTGTGAACAGAGCAGTGCCCCTTCCACAGGATCACGCGGGGGTCTGCCTCTCCATGCGGATACTCGAGCAGCATTTCTTTCGGATCGTAGACGCACATCCGGGATAGCGGTATGCCGCATGCTGCCCCGGTATTGCGGCCAAGGTGCTGATCGGGCAAGAACAGAATCCGTTCCTTCGCTTCCAGGGCGTGGGCAAAAACGCGCGCCGCATTGGATGATGTGATCGTCAGTCCTCCCCGGCTGCCAACGAACGCTTTGATGGCAGCGGCGGAATTGACGTATGTGACCGGAATGATCGATTCGCCAAATCGCTCCGTAATGATCTCCCAGCACTCCTCCACTTCCTGCTCATCTGCCATGTCCGCCATCGAGCAGCCGGCATTCATATCGGGCAAAATCACCATTTGGTCATCCGACGTCAAGATATCAGCCGTCTCCGCCATAAAGTGGACGCCGCAAAACACGATGTACTTCGCCTCCCGCAGATTGGCGGCGATGCGGGCCAGCTGCAGGGAATCTCCCCGATAGTCGGAATGTGCGATGACATCGTCACGCTGGTAGTGGTGTCCCAGGATCACGAGATCTTTTCCCAGGGCCGCCTTGGCCCGGCGAATCCTCAGGTCCAGCTCCTCTGAAGGCAGCGCCCTGTACTCGGTTAGTGAAGTAGGCCCGGTTGCCAGGCTATCTGTTGCCGACATATCTGTACCCTCCTGTCTAGGTAAGGTCAAGGCTTATATCCAAAGCCTTGACCGAGTGAGTAAGCCAGCCGAGGGAAATGACATCCACTCCGGTCACAGCGTACTCTCTCACTGTTTCTGGCGTAATGCCTCCGGAAGCCTCGGTGACGGCACGTCCTCCCACGATCTGCACCGCTTCCCTCATCATCTCCGGCGACATGTTGTCCAGCAAGATCACATCGACGCCTGCTTCCACCGCTTCTTTCACCTGATCAAGGGTTTCGGCCTCCACTTCAATCTTGACGAGATGGCCGGCTCCGCGCTTGACCTTGGCTGCTGCTGCACGGATCGAACCAGACGCGGCGATGTGGTTATCCTTGATCATGACCGCATCGTACAGGCCAAACCGGTGATTGATTCCGCCGCCGACGGCTACCGCGTGTTTGTCAAACAGCCTGAGTCCCGGCATCGTCTTGCGGGTATCGGCAATCCGCACCGGCAAATCGGCCACGCTGCGGCAGACGTCACGTGTCGCGGTGGCGATACCCGACATTCTCTGCAAAAAATTAAGGGCGATCCGCTCTCCGGAGAGGATGGCGCGGGCCCTTCCGGTTACCGTCGCGATCCGCTCTCCCGCTTTTACGTCTGTGCCGTCCGCGGCCTGCCCGGCAAAACGGATCTGGGGATCGAGGAGCCGAAACACCTCCTCGGCAACGGAGAGACCGGCAATTCTCCCTTCCTTTTTGGCCAGCAGCATGCCGCTCAGCATGTCCCCTGGTTCAAACAACAATTCCGTCGTCAGATCGCGAGTGCCGATATCTTCAATGAGCGCCTGCTGAAGCAGCTGGCGTACGAGCAATAGATTCATAGCTTCCTCCTTGTATCGAATGAGTGTCATATTCCGGGTCTGTCCCAGGGTAGTCCAGGCGGTAATGGGCCCCTCTGCTCTCCTTGCGCCAGATGGCAGGCTGCACGACCAAAAGCGCGGCGGTCAGGAGATTTTGGTCGGCTCCCGGCCGAAGAGCAGACTGACCGAGCCAGGATTGAAGCAGGGCGCGGGCATGCTGCAGTTGCCGCTCATCCCGGACGATCCCGGCGTGGGTCCACATCACATCCTGGACTTGCCGGAGCAGTTCCGGGCTTGCATGCAGCGGCTGTGCCCGAGCATCATCCGCAAGCAGAGCGGCATCCGTCCAGCTGCACCGCCCCGGCGGCGGCAGTTCGGCGAGAGCCTCTGCCGTGCGAAAAGCCATGACGAGCCCCTCGAGCAGGGAATTGCTGGCCAAACGATTTGCCCCGTGAAACCCGCTGGAAGCCGCTTCGCCAATCGCAAACAATCGCGGAACGGAGGCCTGGCCCCGGTCATCCGTCTGGATTCCGCCCATTGTGTAGTGGGCGGCCGGAACGACGGGAATCAAGTCGACAGCCGGATCAATCCCGATCCTTTGACAGGAGGCCCAGACAGTGGGAAACCTCTTGGCAAATCCGGAAATCGGGCGGGCGTCCAGATATACATCCCGGCCCGCCTGCATCTCGGCGTAGATCGCCCTGGAGACGATGTCCCGCGAGGCCAGCTCGCCCCACTCATGGTAGCGGCGCATGAAAGCCTCCTTCCTGGAGTTGACAAGGATCGCCCCTTCACCCCGAACGGCTTCGGAGACGAGCGGAAGAGGAGTGGTTCCGCACTTCAAAGCAGTCGGATGAAACTGCACAAATTCCATGTCGCGCAAAAGCGCCCCTGCCCGGTAGGCCAAGGCGTACCCGTCACCGGTGCTGCCGCCGGTGTTGGTGGTGTACTTGTACAGCTGGCCCAGCCCGCCGGTGGCGAGAACAACCGCTTTCGCCCGGAAGCGAATCAGCTGGCCGGACGAGTCTTGCCCTACCGCTCCGGTGCATTCCCCGTCTTCCACCGCAAGCTTCACAACCGCCGTATTTTCCCACAAGCTGATGTTTGGATTGGCATAAAGCTGCCCGGCCAATGTTTTGACAATCGCCCGTCCGGTTGCATCACCGCCTGCGTGGACGATTCGCTTTCTGCTGTGTGCGCCCTCTCTACCGAGGAGCAGATTGCCGTCGCGGTCGCAGTCCCAAGCGACGCCGACTTCCTGCAGGAAGCGGACGGCATCCGGAGCCAGACGAACGTAGGTGTCAACCGTCCCGGCGTGGCAAAGGCCCTGACCGGTCCGAAGCGTATCTTCGCCGTGCAGGCTCGCGCTGTCGTCTGCGGACAGCGCCGCAGCGATTCCGCCTTGTGCCAGGCTGCTGTTGCAGTCGCGGACGTTCCCCTTCGTGACGAGGGCGACCCGGCCGTGGCGGGATGCCAATAAACCGAGTGTCAAACCCGCTATTCCGGAACCGATGACAACGTAATCTGCCGCAACGTCATTTCCCATGGCCACCCTTCTTTCGCTTTGCTGATGTCCAAATCTACGACTCTATTATTTGACTGCTATTGATTTATGTCAAGACATGTGTAAAATTAACTGTAAAGTTACGATGTCAAATCCTGCTCCCAATACGTTCCAGAGAGGTGTTTGCCATGCCCCAACTTGATCTTGCACGCTACTTCGATCACGCTGCAGCCACTCCGATGCGGCCGGAGGCTTTCGCAGTAATGGCGCCGTACTGTATGGAATATTTCGGCAATCCGGGGAGCATCCATCCATTTGGCTTTCAGGCAAAGGAAGCCCTGGATGTGGCCAGGGCCTCGATCGCCAAAACGATCGGTGCTCACGGCAAAGAGCTGATCTTTACCGCCAGCGGCACAGAATCCAATAACCTCGCCATCCTCGGCGGGGCGCGGCGCATGCGCCGGTTGGGAAAAGGGAATCACGTGATTGCCAGCGCAGTGGAGCATCCGGCGGTAAGAGAAACCTGCCGGGCGCTGGCAGCGGAAGGATTTCGGGTGACGTACGTCCCGGTGGACGAAAACGGGCGGATCATCCCGGAGAAGTTGTACGAGGCCATTTCGC
This sequence comes from Brevibacillus massiliensis, assembly GCF_000311785.1. Taxonomy (GTDB): domain Bacteria; phylum Bacillota; class Bacilli; order Brevibacillales; family Brevibacillaceae; genus Brevibacillus_C; species Brevibacillus_C massiliensis. The sequence goes on along the minus strand of NZ_HE978541.1, from coordinate 174,243 downwards.
CGGACACGGTGCTGGTGAGCGTCATGCACGCGAATAACGTCGTCGGTACGATTCAGCCGATTGCGGAAATCGGAGCTTTTCTGCGCGGCAAAAACATCTTGTTCCACTCGGACGCGGTGCAAAGTTACGGAAAGATAGAAGTAGATGCTGTGCGAATGCAGGTGGACCTGTTGACGATCAATGCCCACAAGCTGGGCGGTCCGAAAGGCGTGGCTGCCCTGTACGTGCGGAAGGGTGTGAGGATCGACCCGATTCTCCACGGGGGCGGGCAGGAGCGGGGAATGCGCTCCGCGACTCCCAACGTCGCCGGCATCGTCGCGTTTGCCAAAGCGGCTGAGCTGGCCGCAGCCGAGCTTTCGCAGGAGAGGGCCCGGCTGGCGAAGCTGCGGACCCGGCTGATCAGGCGCCTGACCAGCACGATTCCGGGATGCAAGCTGAACGGACCCGGAGCGGACGATCCGGACGCGGCGCAAGTCCTGCCAACCCATGTCAATATTGGCATCGACCGGATCGAAGGACAAGCGCTCATGCTGGAATTGGAACGGCTCGGCTTCGCCACTTCCAGCGGCTCGGCATGCAGCGCTTCCGGCTCCGAACCCTCCTACGTGCTGCTGGCGATGGGAAGAACCCGGGAGGCAGCTTTGGAGAGCTTGCGGATTACGATGGGCAGGACTACGACTGAAAAAAGCATCGACGAGCTTGCCGCGGCGGTCGAACAGGCGGCAAACAAGTGGCGAAGCGCAGCCAGCCTGCCCCTGTTGCGTTAGGGGCAGGCCGGCGAATGGCGTCACTCAGAAATCTCAAGCTTCTTCTTTCATAATCGCCCGGTACAGCCGGTGCAGGGCGTCCAGGCTTGCTTGATCCACGGTAAAGGAAAGTCCGTCAAACCAGTAAGCATCCTGCTCCACACCGGACATCCCGCTGCCGAAGCGATCAAACTGGGCCTCTACGCATGCGGCCGTATCCTCTGCGCATTTGCGCACCTGCAGATGCCGGTCAATCTCGCTCCGGTACCGCGCGTACACCTCCGCGTACCGGCCTGTCTCGTCCAGGCGGGCCAGGCGGTACAGGGCCAGGTCGATTTGCAGCCAGCAGGTGACGTAAAAATGGAATTCCCAGAACAGCACCGTCAGCGCCTCTCTCAGCGGCTGCGGGTCCCCGGTCTGGCGCATCGACAAGAGCGCCTGTCTGACCGTTTTCTTCTTTTCTTGGATCAGATCAAAGTGGCTGACCGCCCCGCGGTAAAACTTGCGGACAATTTTGAGCAGCATGTCCGGCGTCCGGGGCGGCAATCCCCTGTATCGGTTGGTTACATCCCGTTCCATCTCAAACCCCCTGCTCCCGGTTTCTTGGTGTCTTTGTCTCGTTCTGGTCTAAAGGAAATGGGCTCCAGCGGCCTGGCAAAGCAAAAACCGCTCTGTTCCTCCGCCTCTCTTCTCGCTTCTTCACTGGCATAGCCATCCTGGTAATGCATCAAGATGAGTTTCTTTTGCAGTTCCGCCGGCAGAGTCTGCAGCTGCGCCAGAGAGGTATGCGATGGGATCTCAAGCTCCCACATGTGGCAGTCGTGAAAAATCCGGCTCACCCTCTGTTCATGCACAGCCAAAAGCTCCCTGTCAAAAGAAGTATCGCCGGTAAAGAAAAAGTACGGCTCTGTCAAGAGGCCGAAGCTGGTCATGCCGGGTGTGTGCCTGGTCGGGATCAGCTCAAAAGCTGCCCCGCCCAGCTCAAAATGCCGGTCGAGCAAAATCACCTCAAAGTAATCCTCCAGCCGCTTGGGCCCCGAGGTCGTATGGGCCAAGCCCGCCTTTACCGTCTGCCACAATTCATCCGCCAGCTCGCGGGAGATCAGCAGATTGGGCTTCTGCCCACCGACGATCCTGCGATAGTGGGCAAGCTGCTGCAGTCCGTTGACATGGTCTTCGTGAAGGTGGGTGATAAAGACGTTCTTCACATCCTGCAAGTCCCTGCCCAGCCTCTTTAATGCCGGCCAATTGGTCGCCGGAAAGTCGATGACGAGATTTTCCCCGCCCCACTCCAAAAGGGCGCTGGTATGGCCCAACTTTAGCGAAAAGGCGTCCCCCGTTCCGAGAAAGGTAAGCTTCATTTCGATCCCTCCAGGCATTTTCAATACCCAAGCTCGCGATTGACTGCTCCCGCCAGCGGCTTTCCTTGCACGTAGCGCTCCAGATTTTGCAAAAAGAACCGCCCCACGTCTTCCGGTGTGCTCGGTCCCGATAAATGCGGCGTCACAAAAACGTTCGGCATGTTCCATAAAGGACTGTCCGCCAGCAAAGGCTCTTGCTCGAATACATCGAGAACAGCGGCCTGCAGGTGGCCGGAGTGGAGAACGCCGATCAGGTCCGCTTCCGCGATCAGGCTTCCGCGCCCCACATTTACCAGGCAGGCGTCAGGTTTCATCGCCAGCAGTACTTGACGGTCGACGACGTGATGCGTTTCTTTTGTCAAGGGCAGAGTCAGGACCAGGTAGTCCAGTTCTTGCACGAAGCTGCTCCATTCGTGCGGACCAAAGTGGCGGTCCACCAAATGAGCTTGTCTTCCGCTGTGGCTGAGCCCTGCCACTTTCATGTCGAAGGCCCGCGCTTTCCGTACGATTTCCGCTCCGATCGAGCCCAAACCAGCTACACCGATCGTCTTGTTTTGCAAAAATCCGGTGACAAACGGTTCCCAGCGGCGTTCGGATTGGGCAGTCCGCAAGCGAGGCAGATCTTTGGCAAGGGAGAGCAGGTAAGCGAAGACGTATTCGGCGATAGGTCCGCCAAACTGGTCCAGGATGCGGGTGATGACGATCCGGGAAGGAACCTCCCCGGCGGAAACCCAATCGTCAACGCCGGCGCCCATCGATTGAACCCACCTCACATTGGCAGCGGCGGGAGACGGCAGCAGCTGAATGGGAAATTTCCAGCAGAGCAGCACTTCCGTCTCCGGGAGGTGGCGTTCTGCTTCCTCAGGCGTCGACGCGGCAGCGACTTGGGTGCAGCCGTGGGAGCGGAGGATTTCCACATACTTCTCTACCTCTTTGGCCTGAGGGCTGTATACAAGAATCTTTGGGCTTTTCATCTGCGATTCTCCTCTCTGTATTCCGTGTGCTTGGGGGCTGCTGCCTACATTTTACAAGAATCGCCGCCGGAGTGCACCCATGCATGACAAAAGGGCTGCACCCTGTGCAGCCCCGTGATCCATCATTCGTTTATTCTAGGCAAGAGAAGTGCTCGCAGCGTGCGAAGCTGATTCATCTTCAGCCTCAGCCAAAGTCTCCGGCTTTCCGCCCGGGTGAAACTCTCCCTCTGTTTTGGAGATGACCACCGTGGCAACCCCGTTGCCGATCAGGTTGGTGATGGCGCGCGCCTCCGACATGAAGCGGTCAACCCCGAGCAAGAGAGCCATCCCCTCCACCGGAATCATCGGGAATGCCGCCAACGTGGCAGCGAGGGTGACGAAGCCTGAACCGGTAACACCTGCAGCGCCTTTTGAGGTCAGCATCAGAATGCCGAGCAGGGTGAGCTCTTGCCAGATGGTCAGATCAATGCCGTACGCCTGGGCGATAAAGATCGCGGCCATCGACAGGTAGATCGAGGTTCCATCTAGGTTAAACGAGTAGCCGGTCGGCACGACCAGACCCACTACAGATTTTCCGCAGCCGTAGTTCTCCAACCGCTTCATCAGGCTCGGCAGCGCCGATTCGGAAGAAGACGTACCCAGCACCAGCAGAATTTCTTCGCGGATGTATTTGATAAAGGAAAAAATACTAAATTTGTACATTCTGGCAATAAGACCTAATACAACGATGATAAACAGGAACATGGTAAGGTAGACGGAGCCCATCAGTTTTCCCAGATTCAGCAGGGAGTCCAAGCCAAACTTTCCGATGGTGTAGGACATCGCCCCGAAGGCTGCAATCGGTGAAAACCGCATGATCATGTTGACGACGCCGAAAAACCCTTGCGCCAGCTTCTCAAACAGGTTGATCACCGGCTTAGCGCCTGATCCCATCGCCGCCAAGGCGAGTCCGAACAGCACTGCGAAGAACAAGATCGGCAGCAGTTCTCCCTTGGCCAACGCACCGACGACGTTGTCCGGAATGATCCCCATGAGGAAATCCATCACGCCATGAGAGGTTTCCGCCGCTTCTTTTGTGTATTTCGTGATGTCGCCGGCGGTGCCTACCGCGCTTTTGTCAAAGCCGACGCCCGGCTTTAACAGGTTGACAACGACAATACCGATCGCAAGCGCGAAAGTGGTAACGATTTCAAAATAGATCAGCGCCTTTCCTCCGATGCGTCCCACTTTCTTCAAATCGCCCATGCTGGCAATGCCGATCACGACCGTAAAGAAGACGACTGGCGGAATCACCATCTTGATCATCTTGATAAAGATGTCCGCAAGCACTTTTAACTGCGCCCCGAACGCGGGGTATAAATAGCCGACGATAATACCGAAGATAATGGCCAAAATGACTTGCACCGTTAGATTCTTCAGCTTTGAAAACATCTTCTGCTCACATCCCTTCATCGTTTGTGAAAACGTTTCCCTTTTTGTAAAGCAATTGTAAAATGTTTAGCCGGTGATGGAAATGTTCTGGTCTTATTGTTCATTTTGGTCTTTTTGGTCATACGAAAACGCCCTTGGGCTTTGGAGAACATGGGGGATGGAGACCGAGAAAAACGGGCTCGCTTCGTTCGTGGCACGCCAGCGGGGAAACTAGACTGGCCGTCTTCACTCCAAAAAACGGCACGTCGACCAAAATTGAATGGAAGTATCTCAACGTAGAGTTTGGTCGACAAGCGTGTGCCGTTTTTTTCCGTTCCGACTGGGTAGGCGTTGCCAAGGCCTCAGCTCGCTCCATTTTTCTCGATCTCCTCGGGCATTTTCCTATATATCAAAAAATAAAAAAAGCAGCGGGTGCTATTCCCGCTGCTTCCGCAATTCCGCGATTTTGTCCATGAGTTCCCGGCCGATGACGGGGGCATAGTGATCGTAGATCGGCTGAAACGCGGCTTCCCATCTCTCCCGCTCTTTTGGGGTGAGCTGGTGGATTTGCAAGCCGGTCGCTTTCAACTCCTGCAACTGCCGTTCATTCATGGAGACCGCCTGCCGATTTGCCCACTCGGTCGTCTCCCGCATCGCTTCTGCAAGCTTTGACTGGATATCCCAAGGAAGCTTCTCCCAAAAGGCTTTGTTCATGACCACGGCGTAACCCAGGTAGGCGTGATTGCTGAGTGTCATGTACTTTTGAACCGTGTAGAGCCGCTTTGTGTAGATATTGGAGATCGTGTTCTCCTGTCCCTCCACCTCGTCACGCTCCAAACTGCGATACACCTCGTTAAAGGAGATCGGGACCGCTTTGGCATGCAGCAGTTGAAACTGCATCTCGATCACCTTGCTCGGCATGATGCGAAACCGTTGGCCGCTGAAGTCTTCCGGTGTGATCAAAGGCTTCAGCTTGCTGCTCATCTGTTTAAACCCATTGTTCCAGAAGGCCAGGCCAACCATCTGCCTTTGCTCCAGGGAGCGAAACAGCATTTGTCCGATCTCTCCCTGCAATGCCTGATCCACCTCGGCCTGATCCCGAAAGGCAAAGGGCAGATCGAGGGCCAGCCATGCGGGGATCAGGCTGGAAAGCTTGGAAAAGGCCGGGGCGATCATCTGGATTTCTCCGCCCATCAGCGCGTCGACTTCGTCCTGGTCGGAGTAGAGAATGCCGTTCGGGTATACCTGTACCTCGACTCTGCCATGTGTCTTCTCTGCAGCGAGCTGGGCAAACTTTTCCGCCGCCAGTCCTTTCGGGGTATTCTCTGCGACGACGTGGCTGAATTTGATGATAATGCGGTCATTGAGCCCTTCCTGGACCTCGTCATAAGGCAGGCTGCCTGGCGCAAGGTTGCCGCCAAATCCGGTCAGCAGCGCAGCGAACAGTCCCAAAAAAATAAAGAACCCGATTCCGATGATGGCTTTCATCTGGACACCTGCTTTTTATGGATTGCGAAAATCTGTTTCTTATCCCACAATACATACATAGTAGCGAAAAATGAAATTTAGTAAAGGGGAAAGCGTTCTGTTTAAGCTGAGGAACCTGCCTATCAAGTGGAAAATTACGATCTTTTCGTTCGGCATCGTCCTATTTTCGGCGCTGATCGGCGGCATTATTATCCTGGGAACGATGTTCCGGATGATGGAAGAGGAGATCGGACAGCGATTGCTGGTTACTGCCCGGACAGTTGCGGAGATCCCGGTCGTCAGGGAGAGCATGGCGGAACCGGACAGTTGGCGGGAGATTGATCCGATCACCAATCGAATCAGGATTATCAACAACGTTGATTATATTGTGGTAATAGATATGAACCGGATTCGCCTCTCCGATCCGGTCAAGCAGCGCATCGGCACCCCGTTTCACGGCAAGGAGGCCGAGGAGGCATTTTCCGAGCACACCTACGTCAACAAGGTAAAGGGAGACCAGGGGACGGCGATTCGGGCGTATGTTCCGGTGATGGATGCCGGGCACCGTCAGGTCGGGTTGGTCATAGCCGGACATCTGCTGCCCGGTATTGTCGAGATGATCCGCAGCCAACAGCGAAGCATCGCGATCACCTTATTCCTGTCGCTGTTGTTCGGAATCTGGGGCTCCTGGCAGTTGGCCAAGCAGATCAAACGGCAGATGCTGGATTTGGAACCGCACGAAATCGCTCGCATCCTGCGGGAGCGAACAGCCATGTTTCACGCCATGCACGAAGGCATCATCGCGATTGACAACCAGGAGCGAATCACTGTCATCAACGACACGGCCAAGCGGGTTTTTCAGATCACGGGGGATGTCATCGGCCAGAATATCCACCAGGTCATCCCCGGCACCCGTCTGCCGGAAATCCTGGCACTTCAGCACGGGGTCTACAATATGGAACTGCGGATCGGCGACACGCTGATCTGGTCCAACCGGATTCCCATTCGCGTGGGCGATAAAACCGTAGGAGCGATCGCCATTTTTCAGGATCGCACAGAAGTGACGCGAATCGCAGAAGAGCTGACGGGCGTGAAAGAATTTGTCGAAGCGCTGCGAGTGCAAAACCACGAGTACATGAACAAGCTGCACACCATCGCCGGCCTGCTTCAGCTCGGACAGACGGAGAAGGCGCTCGACTACCTGTTCAAGATCAGTGAGCAGCAGCGCGATGTCAGCACGTTCTTGACCCGCCGCATTGCCGATGACAACCTCTCCGGCCTGCTTCTGGCCAAGATTCGCCGCGGCAAGGAATTGGGCGTCGATGTCGTAGTCGATCGGCGGAGCCATCTGGAGCGTTTTCCCGAGCATCTGGACCACCACGATTTTGTGCTCGTCTTGGGGAATCTGATCGAAAATGCATTTGACGCGCTGGCCCACGTGGAGCGGGACAAGAAAGAGGTCTACGTCAGCATCGAACAGGATGACGAGCTGTTGTCGCTGATGGTCGAGGATAACGGATGCGGCATGTCACCCGAGACGGCGGAGCGCATCATGGAGCGCGGCTACTCTACCAAACAGGGCGAAAACCGCGGAATTGGCCTGTTTCTGGTCAATCAGGTAGTCGAAGTAGGCAAGGGAAAACTGGTCTGTGACTCCGAGCCGGGAGTCGGGACCAGCTTTATTCTGACATTCCCGATGAAAGGAGACGGGCAATAAGTGACAGCGCAAACGATCCGGGTCGTCATCGTCGAGGACGACCCGATGGTTCAAGAGGTAAACAGGCAGTTTGTCGAGCGGATCCCTTCCTTTACGGTAGTCGGCGTGGCGGAGAACGGAAAAGAAGGAGTAAGACTGGTCAAAGAGCTGCGCCCCGAACTCGTCATCATCGATATTTTCATGCCCGACCAAGACGGCATCGAAACATTAAAACAGCTGCGCAGCCTTAACGAGCCGGTCGACGTGATCGTCATCACGGCGGCGAAAGACAAAGAGACGATCCAATTGATGCTGCGAAACGGCGCCATTGACTACATTATGAAGCCGTTTCAGTTCGAGCGGCTGAAGCAAGCGTTGGAGAACTACCGGCGGCTCCGCTCGCAGTTGAAACAGGGGGAGTTTTCTTCCCAAGCGGAACTGGATCAGCTGTTGTTCGGCAAACATCCGGTTTCCATCGAAGAACAAAATCACCTGCCGAAAGGTCTTAACGCCTTGACCTTGCAGCAGGTGATCCTGTTCCTGACCCAGCAGACGCGCTCGCTTTCCGCCGAAGAAGTGGCAGAGCAGGTCGGCATCGCTCGTGTCACTGCACGGCGCTACCTGGAGTACCTGGAAAAGACGGGCAGGGTCTGCCGGGATATTCGCTACGGCGGAGTGGGGCGGCCGACCAACCGCTACCTGATCGTCAAAGCCCCTTCTCACTCCTGATTTTCCACGGTTACGTCCTTCGGCAGGACCAGCACCAGATCCGCCCGGGAGGAGAAGGATACGATCCCCCGCTTTTCGGGGAGCCGCTTTAGTGTCACGTACATCGTATCCCCAACGGTGTGGATGGCAGCAAATTGTGATGCGTCATACTCCGGTTCAGCCCGCTCCTCCGACGTTACGATACGGTACGTCCCGAACAGGTGCACATCCCGCTCGACGGCCCGTTCAATCCTGACCTGCACGTCGGCGGATTGAACGACAATCCGCTTCACTTCCTGCGGCACGGGCCGGGATAACTCCGGCACGTCTTTGATCTGGTCGACGGAGGCCACCGCATGGCGTATCTCTCCCAACACGCCCGTAGAAGCAAGCAGCGTCAAACCGATGCAAAGAGATCCCAAAAGTCCGATAAAGAAAATGCTGAAGATGTCGTATTTGACGCGAACCTGTTCGCCCTTCGACAGGGCCAGGAAGATCAGGATCTCCGCCCCCAACAGAATAAAGACGATCGGCCACCACGTAAACGCCCAATCAAACGCCTGCGGGCCCCTCCACTGGGAGAGAAACAGGATCGCTCCCAGCACGATCAAGGAGACACCCATCGAAAGCGTCCCTATTCGCCATTGCCGCATTCGGCCTTCCCTTCCTCTCGCTGTTTTTTGCCGAGCAGCAATTTCAATCCGCCGCCAATCAGCAGAATGGAAACGATGCTCGTCTGCACGTAGCTGTGGAACCAATAGTTGATGTTAAAATCAGGAAAATTCCGTTCAATAATCGGCAGCACCACCTGATCCAACAGATAAAATCCGCCGAGTCCAATCAGGCCGATCCCAATCCACTTCTGGTGGTTCAACAGCCAATCGACCACCGGTTCATCCCTCACTTCTCCCCGGCGCCAGCGGGAAAACTGCTGCAGCCCGTCAAAGAAGCTGTAAAACCAGATAATCGGAATCAAAAACAGGAAAATCGAAAGACGCAGCACGTCCATGATGTAGATCGAGAACACGAACGCCGCCATCAACTGCAGCCCGCGCCGCTGCAAACCCAGATACATATGTCCGGCACCCGGGATGACAGATAAAAAGGTGGCGAGCACCCCGCTCTTTCTGCCGGCTTCGCGGCTCTCTTCCAGCTCTTCAAAAAACGACCGGTCCACGATCTCTTCGCCCCGTTCTTTGCGGTCCAGCAGCTGCAAGGCGTCAAACAAGCTGTAGAGCCAGATGATCGGCAGCCCGCCGAGAAAGAGGGCAAAGCCTTTTTCACGGGTTACCACGGTAACGAACAGCACCATCACGGCCAGGCCGAAGAAGGCGATCAGAAACGCCGACCCGCGTGTCATCAGCCCCAGCTGAAAGTGGCCCAAACCGGGGATAAACGAGAGCAGGATCGTGAAAAACCGCTCGTTTTGCTGCTGCGATCGGCTTGCTTGATGAGTCATCCTGCCCGTTTGGCCGCTCTCCATAACCGCTGCTATCGGACGTCCTTTCAGCAGAGTGACCAGCATGTCAAGAACGTTTGCCAGCCACACAAGCAAGGCGATGATCAGGAAAAAGACAAACGGCGCTCCGTCATTTGACACAACAGCCAGACAAAACCCGCAGCCGATCAATCCAAAGAAAACGAGCAGATAGATAATCCCCCGCTTCCGATTGAGGTAAAGATGGCCCACTCCGGGAAAAAGGGAAAGAAAAAAGGCAACAAGCCCACTTTTGTGTTCATTCATTAACAACTACCTCCTTTGCTCGCGAAGCCGTATCGTATCGATGACCGTGACCGCCTTTTGCATCAACCTGTCGGAGAACGAGGACTGCTGCTCCCGCTGGGTCGAGGCGGTCAGATGCGCCGAGACCGCAAACACCTGTTGAAAGACTCCCGCAGACATCAGGATAAAGGTGATGGCTGCTGCCACCCCATAGTGAAAGATCGTCTGCTGATACCACGGTTTCACCTGGCTGCGTTTGGTCTCCCTGCGCGCTGTCTGCGGCTGAATCGCCGGCCATTCCCGCCTGGACAGCTCGTCCATGACGGCATCGGCAAACTGCCGCTCGTCTGTCAGCAGCGGAAGGCTGGTCCCGCCGGCTTCCAGACAGTCCATGTAGAGGGCCAGACACTCCTCACAGCGATACAGGTGCTGCTCGTACTGCTCCCGTTCGGACTCGGACAGCACATCCTGCAGATAGCTGCTCCACTCTGCTCTTGTGTAATGCCTCATCGGAAATCCCCCTCCTGCCAATGGCTGCGTATCCACTTTCTCGCACGGTACAGTTTGGACTCCACGCTTTTAGGCTCGATCCCCTGTTCGCTGGCAATCTCCTGATACGATTTCTCTTCAAAATAATAGGCGTACACCACTTCCCGATAATTTTGCGGAAGCTCATGCAGACGCCCGCGGATCGTCTCCCTGTACTCCTTCTGCAAAACAGGCGAATCCGCCGCTTCCGCCGCGACAGGGACGGAAAGCTGATCGAGTGATTCTGTCAGTTCCTCCCGGCTTCGCTGCGCTTTGCGCTTCCAATCGATCGCCTTGTTGACCGCAATGCGGGTCATCCACGCCTTTATCCCTTGTGATTGATACTGGGGGAGGGACAGGTAAATCTGTACGAACACTTCCTGTGTCACGTCTTCCGCGTCTTTTTGATGGCGCAAAACGGAATAAACCACTTGAAACAGATACTGTCGGTACCGTTCCAGAAAGATTCGAAACGCTTCCGCATCGCCGGCGATGATCTGTCGAATCAGTTGTTCATCCTGGATGTTCCTCCCCCCCTTTCTCTCTCTTGTATAGACGAACTGCCCCGGCTTGTCCCCTGCACTTTTTTACAAAATTTTTTTGTTTGAAGCAAAAAGCTGCTTGATCCGGGCTACAAAGCGGGCCGCAGCAGGCGAAAGCGGATCTGCCTTTCTTTGGCAAAGCGAGATCGGCCAGTTCAGCTTTACTCCCTCCACATGGACGAGGGCCACATCGCCCCGCTCGACGAATCCCCGGGCGGCCAGCGAGGGCACAAGCATCGCTCCATAGCCGGAGATGACGGAGCGAATGGATTCATTCATGCCGTAAAACTGCAATCCGACCGGAGGCGGCTCGACGTTGTTGGCGATGCAGAGTGAGATCAACATCTGCCTCGTCGAGCTCCCTTCTTCCCGCAGCAAAAACGGCTCCTTCATCATGTCGGCAAGCGGCACTTGTCTGCCCGCGTACTCGTGATCAACCGGCACGATGAACCAAAGCTCGTCCTCGAACAACACCTCCCGCAAGACGCCTTCTGCTTCCCAACCGCCAGCGACCAGAGCGAGGTCCGCTTCAAACGTCAGGAGCCGTTCGTACACTTCCCGCGAGTTTCCCGTCACCAGCTCCAGTTGAATCCCCGGGTGCTCCCGCTTGAACCTGGCCAGCCAGACCGGCAGCAGCAAATTGGCCGGCAGATTGGTCGCCGCAACTCGCAGGCGGCCGCTTGTCCCTTCTTTTAAGGCCTGCAGCCGCTGCTCGATCTCTTTTTCCATCGCAAACAGGCGCTGCGCATGCCGAGCCAGCAGCTCGCCCGCTTCTGTCAACTGGACACCCCTCCCTTGCGGCGTCAAGAGCGTCAGGCCGATCTCCACCTCCAGTCTTCGCACCTGTGCCGTCACGGCGGGCTGGGTCAATAACAGGGCTTCCGCCGCCCGTGTCACACTCCCCCGACTGGCTACTTCCGTAAAAATGCGCAATGCGTGCAGATTCATTTCATACCCACAACCCATCAATAAAATTTATGATTTTATTCTTAAAATTGATTAGATTTATGAATTGGCATCTTATATATTCTATTCGTAACCAAAAGATTAGGAAAGGGCTTGGAGCTTACCATGAAAACAGGCAACCGGAAACAAGTGGTTGTCATCTCCTTACTGACGGCAGCCTGCCTGCTCGGAGATTCGATGCTGTACATCGCGCTGCCCATCCGCTGGGCGGAAGCAGGGCTGGATTCCTTGTGGCAGGTGGGACTGCTGCTATCGGTCAATCGAATCGTTCGCCTGCCGCTAAATCCGCTCGTCGCCTGGGTTTACCAGAAACTGCACAAACGTCCTGCGATGCTGATCGCCGTGCTTTTGGCGATCGTCACCACAGCGGGTTACGGGCTTTGCTACGGTTTTTTTGCTTGGCTGGCACTTCGCTGCCTCTGGGGTGTCTCCTGGGGGCTGCTGCGAATGGGCGCCCAGTTCGCCATTCTGGATGTGTCAGATGATGACAATCGCGGTTACTACATGGGAACGTACAACGGTTTGTACAGGTTGGGCAGTTTATTTGGCATGTCGGCCGGCGGCTTCCTGGCCGATTCCTGGGGTTTGCAGCCCGTGGCGCTGCTGTTTGCAGGCGTGACGGCAGCCGCACTTCCCTTCCTGTTTCGCTATGTGCCCAAAGGCAAAACGAACTTTCAGTCCGCCGATCTTTCCGCAGCGGCTGCCGCCTCCCTGTGGCGAGATCGCCAGGTGCTCTGGACGATGGCGACCGGCTTGTATATCTCGATGCTGTACGCGGGCATTTTTGCCTCCACGGTCAGCTATCTTGTCGTCAGACAGTACGCGGAAAACGTGACACTTTTGGGCATGACGATTGGCGCCGCCGCGATCGCCGGCACGCTGCAAGCGCTGCGCTGGGCTTGGGAGCCATGGCTTGCCCCCTTGGTTGGGCGCATCTCGGACGGACGGATCAGCCGCCGCCACTTCCTCGCTTACGCCCTGGTCTGCGCCGCGGTTTTCTTCGCCCTGATCCCCGTCCACATGCCGCTCGGCCTTTGGATACTGCTATTGGTCGGGGTCCAATTGACGGCGACGGCTTTGACCACCTTGAGCGACACGCTGGCGGCGGATCGCGCCGCGCAGTCCCCGTCGGCAAAAGCAGCGATCGTCACCTTCTACACCATCTCGATCGACGCAGGAGCCGCGATCGGCCCGATGTTCGCATATTTGATGAACAGTGCAGCCGGGATGTCTGTCGTCTATCTGGGCGGCGCCCTGCTTTTGCTCGCCTTTGCCGCCAAGTGGCTGCTGCCGCCAAAGGTAAAAGAGACGGCCCGGTATTAGGTGATACATCTGGCATGTGCAGCGCGATCAGATGTACAATACACTATGAGCAGAAGCTCTAATCAATCCCCTCTTGCAGAAAGAAGGTACTTTCATGGTGAAAACATTTCTGATCATCGGCGGTATCCTGGCATTTCTCTCGGTGGTGCTGGGAGCGTTTGCCGCCCATGCGCTCAAATCCAAATTGACGCCGGATCGGCTGGCGGTCTTTCAGACGGGCGTGCAATATCAGATGTACCACGCACTGGCGCTGCTTCTTGCCGGAATGTTAGCCGATCGCTCCGCCACACTTCTCGTCACAGCGGGATGGTTCTTCATCATCGGCATCATCCTCTTTTCCGGCAGCCTTTACGCCTTGGCGGCAAGCGGCATCAGGAAGTTGGGCGCGATTACACCGCTGGGCGGATTGGCGTTTCTCATCGGCTGGCTGCTGCTCGTGATTCAGGCAATTTCTCTGTAGAACGGGTAAAAAGACGCATATTCCACCAAAGAATGGAAACGATACCCTAAAAAAGGGGGTTCGTTGATGAGAAAACGCGTGCTCATCTTCATGCTCTGCCTCGTTCTCGCGGGGAGCGGCCTTGCCGGTACCGGACTAGCCGCATCTTTGGGACAGCAGCCGATTCCGCTTCCAGACGGGTATCAGAAATTCAACCTCCCGAACAATTCGTATCTATTGGAAAGCAAGCGAATAGATGTGACAGGCGACGGCAAACCCGACCTGGTTTCGCTGATCGGAAAAAAAGACTCATCCAGCGTCTACTGGGAAAAGCTTTTCGTCGCTGTCGAGAATGAAGCGGGCCATCCTCTCTCCGCTTCCTCGGGAGGTGGCAGCAATCCCCGGCTGACCTTTTGCGGCTTTACCGGACGAAAAGCGGCTGACATTCTCGTCTCGGCGGAAACCGGGGGGAGCGGCGGAACCTCTGATTATTACCTCTATGCGGTTGCGGAGGACAAGCTGGTATCGATGCCCGTACCGCCGCCTGTGCAGGTTACCGGGAACCTCCAGGACAATTACGCAGCGAAGCTTACCCTCGAAAACACGCAGCAAACATACGAAATCGATCTGCACGACCGAAAACCATATTACGACCAACTGCATATGTACAAAGCGGGAAAACTGGTCCAACCGATCAGCCTGATGGCAAATGCCTACAGCGAACTGAAACCAATGCCGGATGAACCGACGGCAGGCTGCGATTTACAGGGCATACAGCGCGTGTCCGGAGTGGTCAACGCTGATACGATCGCCCATGTTGTCTCGCATTGGCGATGGGATCCGGCGGAAAACAAGTGGAAACTGGCAAAAGCGACTTTAAAAATAAGACAGCACCCAATTTGAATGGTGCTGTTTTTCGTGTAGGCCCATTTCTGTTATCATGGAGTCAAAGGGGAGGTCTCATTGGAACAGCATTTGGCATACGTCATCAGCCACTACGGATACGTCGGGATTTACGCTGCCCTGGCACTCGGAGTCATCGGACTTCCGCTTCCCGACGAAGCGCTAATGGCATTTCTGGGATACATGGTTTCACAAGGGAAGGTTTTGTTCTCCCTGTCTTTGTTGAGCGCTTTTCTCGGTTCTGCGACCGGGATCACCGTCAGCTACATATTGGGTTTGAAACTGGGACTCCCGTTCTTAAAGAAATACGGGCCGAAAATACATATCACGGAGCAAAAATTGCAGTGGACACACAATCTGTTTGAGAAGTACGGAAGTGTCCTGCTGTTCTTCGGCTACTTCATTCCCGGCGTCCGCCACATTACTGCGTATCTCGCCGGCATCTCCGGAATGGAGCGGCGGACTTTTGCGCTGTTTGCTTATTCAGGTGCTTTGTTATGGAGCTTTTCGTTTATTATGCTCGGCCGGGCTCTCGGTGAAAACTGGCATCGCGTTGAGCGGATTGCCCATCGATACGGCTGGTACCTCGTCATCTGCATCGTCCTGCTCGGACTCGTCTCCGCCCTTTTGCTCAGGTTGAGACGGAGCAGAACATAGAGAACCCCCACCTGCATGCGCCCGCTTGACTTACGCTTCGCAGGCGGTCCAGTGGATCGGGCGGGCCGGCTGCAGCGTTAGCGCCTCGGTCAGGTACCACAGGAGCTCGTGTAGCTGCTGCATGATGGGAAATACCTCGAACATTTGTTTTGCGGATTCCGGCGACTGCCGCCAGTCGCGGCCGCCGAAGGTCATTTGCGAAGTTTTTTGCCCCGCGCCGAAGGCAAGGCCGCGGATTCTCATAGTCATGTTTTTTGCGAGCCGAATCCTGCGTTTAGACAATCCATAGGTGGCAGTCCGGAACAGCGGACTGCCTTTTTGTCGTTGGGAAAAGGGAGCATTCGCGGTCTCCACCCGCGTAAGAGACGGTTAAAACTAGTCAACTATTGATCAGGTAGATCTGTCACTTATCCATCATAGTTGATAGGTCTTGGTGGAAATTTGAGAGCATTAAGATAATAGTTTAGTCCTCATCATCTGGACATCGCGTATTGTACATTACAAATGAACTTCAAGGACAAATGAAAGAGAGGAAAAAGTAACCCGGTTTATCGAAAGGATGGCTGCTGCATGGCAGAATTGATGATTCCTATCACAATCATGTCGTTTATTTGCACACTCTTGTTTCTCTTTTCGCGTCCCCAAGTCAACGTGGCAATACCGGCTGTCTGCGGCGCTTTTTTTGTCCTCCTCAGCGGCAGTGTTTCTCTAAGCGATCTGGGAATAATCACGGAGACCATAGGGGGAGCTGCCATTACCATCATGGCTACGATTGTGATGGCGATCGTTTTGGAGAGCTTCGGGTTCTTCCACTGGGCCGCTGAGAAGTTGGCAGAAAAAGCGAACGGATCAGGTATTCGCCTCTTCTGGTACACGAACCTTTTTTGCTTCCTCATGACCCTGTTCGTCAATAACGATGGCAGCATCCTGATTACGACACCCATTTTGCTGCTCTTGCTTCATAATTTAGGACTTAAAACCCATCAAAAAATTCCCTACCTGCTAAGCGGCGCCTTGATTGCCACAGCATCCAGCGCCCCGATCGGAGTAAGCAATATCGTGAATTTGATCGCCTTAAAAATTGTCCACATGGATCTCTATCTGCATACAGCGATGATGTTTGTTCCCTCTTCGCTCGGACTTGTTCTCCTTACGCTCCTGCTGTTTCTTATCTTTTATTCCAAACTGCCGCGCAAGCTTCCTACGTCCAAGCTCAGCCTCTGGAATTACCAGCCGACTTCAGGGAATCACCCGTTAAAGACAGATACGTCCCCCATCCCCCAAGAGAAGCAGACCCAATTCATGTGCTATATCCTGCTCTTTGTACTGGGTGTACGCGTCAGCCTCTTCGTCGCCTCTTATATCCACTTTCCCGTCCCGTTAATGGCGGTAATCGGTTCTCTCTTCCTGCTGGCTTGGCGGTGGTTTTATTTGAGAGTCGCACCTACAGACATGCTAAAGAAAACGCCGTGGCATATCCTCGTCTTTGCCTTCAGCATGTATGTGATCATCTACGGTTTGCACAATATTGGATTGACCCATATGCTTGTCCATTTCTTTCTGCCGATTGTCTCCGGAGACTTGCTGCATGCGAGTGTGATGATGGGGCTCCTCGTGTCCATTCTGTCTAACCTATTCAACAACCATCCTGCCTTGATGATCGGAACCCTCACGTTAACCAACATGGGGCTTGAGCCGCTTCCATTAAAAATCTCCTATTTGGCAAGCGTCATCGGCAGCGACGTAGGCTCCCTGCTGCTGCCGATCGGAACACTGGCTACACTGCTCTGGATGCATATACTGAAAAAAGGAAAAGTGAAAATAAGCTGGAGCGAGTACCTAAGAGTAACCTCTGTCGTCATTCCGGTCACCGTTCTATTCACCTTAATCATTCTCGCGTATTGGGTATCCTGGATTTTCTAGCAAGAAAGGCTTTATTGGGATTGGAGGCATCAAAAATGGAACAGCTGCTTCAACTGATTGGAAAAAATATTGATGTGGAGATTTCCGGAAAGAGTTTTTATCAAGGAGTTCTGATCGACGCGGGACTGGATATCATCGTAATCTATCAAGAACAGGAGTTCATCTATATACCATTGGTACATGTTCAGCATATCGAACAAAGTTCCTTGCCGGAGGATTTACCCGAACAGCCGCCTGATGTGCCCATCCACTTCCAAACCGACAATATCTCGTACCGAAAAGTATTGGACAATGCAAAGGGCAAATTCATCGAAATTTACGTAACCGGGAACAAATCGATTCACGGCTATGTCACCAGCATTATGAATGATTACTTTGTCTTTTATTCTCCCGTTTACAACACGATCTTTGTGTCTCTCGACCATGTAAAATGGATCATTCCCTCCCCTCCTCACCTGACTCCTTACTCATTAGCCAATCAGCACTTCCCGGTTAATCCGACTTCGATTCCGCTGTCCCGTACATTTGAGCAGCAATGCAAAAGGCTGGAGGGAAATCTGGTCGTATTTGACCTTGGGGATCATCCAAACAAGATCGGACTTCTGGTAAAGATGGAGAGCAGCATGCTCAAGCTTGTCACGGCGAACGGAAAGAGTCGGCTGCTTAATTTGCGGCATCTAAAAACCTTTCATCTGCCGGGAGTGTCGTAATGGCATGCTGCAACGCTGATAGGGCGCGATGATCGAAATGGCTGGCGTCAACAGGCTAGAAGGGAGCCGATTCTCGATGAAAAACAGCTTGAATAAGTGGCGAAAGCATCAGATTCTTCAGAAGGACCAGCTGTTGGCGGCCGCGCTGCCTCCGACCCGGATGTTTACAGAGCGCAATTTTTTCGATTTCCTTGCCCGCTACTCCACTGTGATTGTCAAACCGACCACGGGATACCAAGGGATGGGCGTCATCATGGTATCCGCACAGGGCAACCAGCGTTACAGCGTTCACAGCGGAACCAACAGACAGATTCTCTCCGGCCCGGGCAATGCCTGTCGTCACGTAAAATGCTGGTGAAATCACGCCCTTGCCTGATTCAACGGCGAATTCATCTGGCCGAGGTAAACGGCCGGCCTTTTGACGTCCGTGTGATGGTGCAGCGCCCTGCCGGCTCGGCGTGGAAGGTGACCGGCAAATTGGCGAAGGTCGCCGGTCCCGGATTTATCATTACCAACACGGCACGGAGCAGGGGGAGGGTACTGCCCCTCCATACGGCGCTAAACCATTCCTCGGTCAAATCGCCCAACCCCGCTCAGCTGGCAAAAAAAATCGACCGGATTTCGCTCCGGTCGGCTGCACAGCTGCAGTCCGGCTACCGCTGGCTCTCCATGGTCGGCATGGATGTAGGGGTCGACAAGCAGGGAAATGTCTGGATCATCGAAGCAAACTTCTCTCCAGCCCTCTCCCTCTTTCGGAAACTGAAGGATAAGAGCATGTACTGGACCATCCTCGCGAATCGGAGAAGACAGCGCCGAACTGAAAAACCCGCTGCCGCAAACAGGCAGAGGGTACAGGCAAAAAACGATGCTGCCGTCAAACCCGCGATTCGGGCCAACAGGAGTGCTGCCAACAAGCCCAGGGCCCAGGTCAAAAACGGGACTGCCATCAGGCGCGCGATCCAGCCCAAAAACGGCGCCGCGATCAGGCGGGCAGTCCCTGGAAAAACCGGCCCGCTCCATCCGCGGCATATCAGCCTTTTATTGATTGGAACGAACTGATCACTTTTTGTATAT
Organism: Brevibacillus massiliensis; assembly: GCF_000311785.1. Classification (GTDB taxonomy): domain Bacteria; phylum Bacillota; class Bacilli; order Brevibacillales; family Brevibacillaceae; genus Brevibacillus_C; species Brevibacillus_C massiliensis. Next base: position 155,093 of record NZ_HE978541.1, on the reverse strand, counting down.
CCTTATATGCCAGCGCATAGCCAACTGTCTCCCGGGGATGGTTGCCGTCCGAGTAGGGGATATCTAGCGAGTACGTATAGATGTAACAGGTGTCGCCGACTTGTTCAATCAACTTCTTCGGACCCACCTCATCCTTGGTGCGATCCCACTCTGCTTTGCTCATGGTCGAGATGCTGAACAGCCAACCGGGCTCTTCTGTACCAGGTTTGTAGTAGAAAGAGACGCGATTTTTTTCATCCTGGCGAACTTCGTACATCCCTTCCCAGGTGCGCGGCAATTCCAGGCTAAAGCCGAGCTGCTTGTCGCTGTAAGCAATCGGCTTTACCTTCCCGGCTTGAAAACTGGCGAGAGCCGCCGGGATCCCCGCCTTCATCTGCTCCAGGTCGGCAGCTTCCTGCTGGTGTACGCCATCCAGCAATGCATTTCCGGAAGCGGGGATATACGTGTAGACATAGCCGTCCTGTTTGGCAATCTCTTTAGCCAAAGTGGCCGACTGCCTGTAATTGCCCCAATCCGTCTCTTTTGCCTTCTGGTATTCAGCCCATTCTTCTTCCGTGTAGACTTCCAGCAAAAACAGAAAGACTTTTCCACCGTCAGCCGTTCTCATGTAAAAAGCGGCTGAATTTTGTCCCTTGTCGACTCCGTATTTCCCGTCCCACCCCTGGGGAAATGTCAAGGAGTACCCGAACTTAACATCTGTATAGTGAAGGGCCGGACTCATCTGCTTTGCCGGCGCACTCTTCTCATCCAGTTGCTGATCGGCAATCGCCGACAGGTACCAGTGATCATCGTAGCGCTTCACGACAGCCTTTACTGCAGTTACTCCAGCCGGACCGGTAGAGGTCATCCCGGGGAAATGAACTTCATACTCTCTTTCCCCATCGTCCAAGAGCGTTTCCTTGACGATCTGGAAGCCCTCGATCCACGGACTGGATACGCCTGTGACCCAGCCGTTCTGTTCGAGATCAGTCCTGCTTGCTTCCTTTAGCTTCGGATCCATCATCGCATACTGCAGGGCGCCGTTGCGCGTCATGACTCCCTTCGCCCACGTTTCCACCGCCTCAAGCGGAGTCCGCGGCGCCAGCGCACTCTCCAGCTGCTCAATTTGCCGCTGCAGCCGCTTGACTTGCTCTGACGTCTGATTAGCTCCTTTGTCGTCCAGGATCGGCGGCGACGGATTTCCGGCAGCGTAAATGGCCTCCGGCGTATACGTCAAAAGCAGTATCGCAAGTGGAATGAAGATCATCTTTTTATTCATGTTTATCCCTCATTTCTTTGTTAAACCAACCGTTTCAGTATAGTTAAGACGCAGGAGGGATAGAACACGTTACATCTTTTAGCAGAATTTTTTTATGCCGATGTGTTGGCTGAAAAACCGTCAGGGTGCTTTTTCCCTGACGGTTATTGGTTTGTGCGAACATGGTGGTTGGGGAAGAAAAAAATGGGCTCGCTTCGTTCGTGGCGCGCCGGCGGGGAAGCTGGAATGTCCGTCTACACTTCAAAAAACGGCACGTCGACCAAAAACTACTGCAAGTAACTCAACGTAGAATTTGGTCGACAAGCGCGTGCCGTTTTTTTCCGTTCCGACTGGGTTGGCGCTGCCAAGGCCTGCGCTCGCTCCATTTTTTTCTTCTGCCTCGAGCTTTTTCCTTGTTACATGCAAGATGTACCCGCCGGATCTTCCATGTTGCTTTTTGTTAAGCCGATTTTGGAACTTCTTCCTTTAACAACCGGGCGGCGATGAGGCGTTCACGCACCTTCACCCCGATAAACGAAGCGAGGGCCGCTTTGATCAGACCTACAACAATAAACGGGTAGACGCCCCATTCCAGAGCTTTGTCCCAAGGCGCGTCGAGCACGTACTTCAACTGAACCACGCCGAACACGAGCGTGACGACCATCCCTGCCGTATTGGCCAGCATCGCGTAGAGAAAGGAAAACCGGGTTTTCTCCAGAATGATTCCAGTGACAAATGCTGTAAAGATAAAGCCGATGATGTAGCCGCCGGTCTTCCCGAGAATGACGTGAAACCCTCCGCTGGCCTCGGTAAAGACAGGCAGGCCGATCGCCCCCATGATCGCGTACAAAATCATCGCCAAAGTGCCGTAGCGGCTGCCCAGGATCGTCGCCGTCAGGCCGACCGCAAGCGTCTGGCCGGTAATCGGCACAAGCGGCAGCGGAATGACCATCTGGGCCAAGATTCCGGTAATCGCAGCAAACATCGCCGCGACGACGAACATCTTGAGCCGTTCACTCGTACTGTTCATGACAACACCCCACATATTGTTAACCAAATTATTATTTCAGTTAACATTATGTGGGGTGCAAGAAAAAAAGTCAACTATTATCCTACTGATGATTAACATTCCAATATGAAAGGATGGCCGCGGATGAAAACATGTGATACGGTAAGAGAAACGGCGTCATTTCACGCTGGATGTTTAACCTTGGAGGTAATCTGTCATGGAGAATCAATATTTTGTCGGTTGGGGCACTCTGGCGCTCATCAATGCCGGACTGGCCCAGGGCAAAAACCGCAGCGGACTGAATTGGTTTTTTCTCTCGTTACTGTTCGGTCCGATTGCGACGCTGATTATTGTCGTTTGGGACAAGCTGCCGGAGCAAAACTAGCCCTTCCGCCCCGGGAAACTATCCTTTTTTCAAACTCCTTACCGCCGCACTGACTCTTGTTAGCCCTTCTTCCAACAGCGCACGGGGACAAGCGATGTTGATGCGGATAAACCCTTCGCCGCCCGGACCAAAAACATATCCTTGATTAAAAGCTACTTTGGCCTGCTGCAGCATCAATTGCTCCAGTTGTCTTACACCCAGGCCAAGCCCGCGGCAATCTACCCAGACGAGGTAGGTTCCTTCCGGCTTGATCACCTTCAGTTCCGGCAGGTTCTGCTGCAGGTAGGCCGTCAGGAAATCCCGGTTTTGTTCGAGATATGCCAACAATTGATCCAGCCACTCTCCGCCGTGCCTGTAGGCACTTTCTGCAGCGACGAGGCCAAAGGTGCCCGGCAGCCCGAGAAAATGCTTGTCTACCGTATCGGCAAAGACCTTCCGCAGCTTCTGATTGGGGATGATGATATTGGAGGTTTGCAGTCCGGCCAAATTAAAGGTTTTGCTAGGCGCGGTGCAGATGATCGAGTTTTGCGCAAATTCCTCTGAGATGGCCGCAAACGGCGTGTGGGTATGCCCTTTGAACACGAGGTCAAAATGGATCTCGTCGGAGATGACCAGCACGTTGTGCTCCAGGCAGATCCGGCCCAATTCAGCCAGCTCCGCCTTGGTCCAGACCCTGCCCACCGGATTGTGCGGACTGCAGAGGATCAGCAGCTTGACACCGGCGATTTTCTTCTGCAGATCGTCCAGATCCATTTGGTACCGGCCGTTTTCACATTTGAGCGGATTGTAGACAATCTCCCGGCCATTATTGGCGATCACTTTGGAAAACGGGTAGTAGACAGGAGGTTGAAACATGACTTTATCGCCAGGCTGCGTAAGCGATTGGACGATAAAGTGCAGGGCGGGCACCACCCCCGGACTGTGGCATACCCAGTCTTTCTGAATTGCCCAGTCGTGCCTGACTCGCATCCAATTGACGACGGCCTCCAGATAATCGTCCGAGATGACCGTATATCCGAATATTCCGTGTTCGGCCCTTTGTTTGATCGCCTCTATCACCGGTTCGGGGGACGCAAAATCCATGTCTGCCACCCACATCGGCAGCAGATCCTTGTCTCCGAAATGCTCCTCCAGCTGGTCCCACTTTTCGGAGGCCGTATGAAATCGATTGATTGGTTTGTCAAAATCGTACCGCATGTACCATCCTCCTCCCGAGCTTCGAATCTCCTTCATCTTAGTAGATTTTAATCCCGCTAGCAATGCGCGGTTTCGAACGGCAGGTGTAGGCTTCATCTGTCTCCGGCTTGTTCAGTCCGCCCTAGAGCGTTTGCCTGTCACCGCCCTTTTCCGCTTTAAAGGTGATCATCTCATGGGGATTGGCAGGATATTTACCAAACACATAACCTGAAGAGCACGTGATATTGATAAACCCTAGGTCTGCCAAAATCAATCTGAATTCTTCTACCCCATACCAGCGCAATCCAAATTCTTGCAGCTCCGTGTCGATACATTTACCGTCTTTCCATTTTTCATACTTTAACAATGTTTTCGTTTTTTGAGTAACCCAATCCATATCAATCGATCTGCTTTCAAGTGTGATCCCTTCGCCATTGGGCAGGGAAAATGCCTTTGTAGTGATTTCCCCCGCCTTGAAGTCATGGGGGAGCAGCAGGTCGATGATAATCCGGCCGCCAGCTTCCAGGTGGTTATAAAAACACTTTCGTGCGTTGATGGAATCCTCCCGATTCTCGATCAGGCAAAAGGTCCCTGTCGGCATGACGATGGCCTGATACTTATGAGGCAGTTGAAAGTTCTCCAGCCTCATTTGGTATAGTTCCGGAGTGAAGCCGCGCTCTGCACAGCGTTCCTTGCAAGATTGCAGCATGTCTGCCGAATAGTCGATTCCGTCCGCGACGAAGCCCTTTTCCAACAGCGGGATCAGAAACCTGCCTGACCCAACCCAGGCTTCCAGCACCCTTCCCTCTGTGTTTTGTAACCGTGCCAGGTAGTACTCAAGATCGCCGCCGATGGACTTGCCGACCGGTTTGGTGAAATCGTAGAGTTCCGTACTCAGCTTTCCATAGTAACTGTACATCGGTTCCCTCCTAACGTTCCAAGGTTTTATCTAGTATACACCATTTGGAATTTTCAGGGGAATCGTTTGAACAAATCCGAAAAGCTTGTTATGATGAAGATAGGCTTGAGTGAAAACTCTGACTATTGCAATGGTGAAACGGGTCTTTATTCAAAAAGGGGAAAGGGGTACCGCAATGAGCACAAAAACGACCTTGATGGAGCTGGATAAAAGGCATCTGCTCCATCCGGCAACTTCGGCAAAGGACAATTTCCAGCATGGACCCAGTCTGCTTGCGGAACGGGGGGAAGGGGTTTACCTGTACGATTCCGACGGGAAGAGATACATCGACGGCTTGGCCCAGCTTTGGAACGTAAACGTCGGCCACGGCCGCAAAGAACTGGCCGAAGCAGCCATGGAACAGATGAGCCGGCTGGCATTCAGCCATTCCTTCAACCGGTTTAGCCATGAAACGGTCATTCAGCTGGCAGCGAAAATCGCTTCGCTGGCGCCTGGGGATCTCAATGTCTGCCACTTCACTTCGGGCGGCTCCGAATCGAACGACTCGGCATTTAAACTGGCCAGGCATTACTTTGCGCTGAAAGGCCAGCCCCAGCGCTATAAAGTCATTGCGAGAAACAGGGCCTACCACGGGGTTTCCATGGGAGCGACCAGCGCGACCGGACTGCCTGTCTTCCGGGAAAAGGTCGGTCCCTTGGCGGACGGGTTTGTTCACGCTCCGGCTCCGTTCTGTTATCACTGCGAACTGGGCAAAACCTACCCGGACTGCCAGCTCGCCTGCGCCTCCCAAAGCATCCGCGAGCTGCTGGAAAAAGAAGGTCCGGAGACAGTAGCGGCGATCATCGTCGAGCCGATTCAAGGAGCCGGCGGGGTCATCGTCCCTCCGCCCGGCTACATCCAAGAGGTCCGCAGCCTGTGTGACGAATACGGTATTCTGATGATAGCCGACGAGGTGATTACCGGTTTTGGCCGCACGGGAAAATGGTTTGGCATCGAGCATGAAAACGTGGTGCCGGATATGCTGACCTTTGCCAAAGGGGTCACCAGCGGCTACATTCCGCTCGGCGGCGTCATCATCAGCGATCGGATTCACCGGGAATTGACGGAAAACTCTTCCGGTGTACTGCCGCACGGCTTTACTTACAGCGGCCATCCGGCAGCCTGTGCCGTCGCTCTGAAAAACATCGAAATTCTGGAGACGGAAGGTCTCATCGACAATGCCCGCGCGATGGGCGAAGTGCTTTCGCGCCACCTGGAACAGATGAAAGCGGCCACGCCCGGCGTCGGCAACACAATGTGCCGCGGACTGCTTGCCCAGATCGAACTGGTGCAGGACAAAGCGGGCAAAAAGAGTTTCGATCCTTCCCTGAAGGTAGCCAACCAGGTATTTGAAAAGGCGCTGCAAAAAGGACTGATCACCCGGGCAATCTCCCATCTTGGCAACGATATCATCGCCTTGTGTCCGCCGCTCAATATCAACGAGCAGCAGCTCGCCGAAGCTGCAGCCATTTTGACCGAGTCCATCGAGGAAGTCATGTCCGGCCTGGCGATCAGTCAGTAACACAACAGCAGCCAGCCTCCCCATTGTCATCGGCGTGGGGAGGCTGGCTCTTTTTCTTTCATTTATAACCCCGGGGACATACGGCAATAATGTAGCTGAACATGATTGAATATTACCATCTGTGCAAGGAGTGAAGCTTGATGATCATGAACCGTGACGACAACTACAAACAGGAAGTATCCGCTTTGCAAAACGTGATGCCCGATATCGTAGATTCGTACCATGCCTTAACCGGCGCTTGTTTTAAAGCGGGTGAACTTACCCCCAAGCAAAAGCATCTGATCGCGTTGGGCATCAGTTTAAGCCATCGCGATGACAACTGTGTTCGTTACCACGTCCAGGAGGCGCTTCATAAAGGGGCTGCGGAGAAGGAAATTTGGGAGACAGTGGGAGTTGCCATCGCCATGAGCGGAGGAATGATCGTCTCCCAGAGCGTCCATTGGATAAACGATGTCCTGTCTGCCCCGCGCCATTAACTGTAGGCTTGAATGACGCCGCAGGCCAGTCGTTTGCCGGAGTTGCCGGCCGGCTGGGTGCGGTAATCGTCAGGATTTTGATGGATGATAACCGACTTGCCGATGACATCCGGGACGCGAAACCGATCTGTAAAAAAGCTCATGCGGGCGTACCCGTTGTTGGAGAACAAAACGGGAAAATCGCCGGCGTGATGGCCGTGCGGCTGATTGTCGGGATTCCAGTGTTCCCCTGCGGACTGAAACGGGTTTTGCGGGTTCCCTACATCACAGCTGCCATTTTCATGAATGTGGAAGCCATGGGGCCCTATGGGCGATTGGCCCGCTTCAGCCGGTTGATAAGGCGGCAGTCCGTTGACTTCCACGTACACCTCGGTTCCGTTTGGCACCTCTTCAAATGCCACATACCCGCTGAGATTTGGCGCCAAGGGACCGCCTTGAATCCGTGCGATAGCCCGAGTCGGCATAGTTTCTGCGGCATGGGAAAACACCCTCGGCGGGTAATATCCATAATTTGGATATCCGTACATGATAACACCCTCCCAAAGTTGAACTCCTGTATCCTATGTGGCGGATGGGCATTTCGTACGTTGAACCACTTGCTTTTCTTCCGAAAGAAGTGTTACTCGCCGCGAAATTCCGGTTTTCTCTTTTCCCGAAAAGCCTCCAGGGCTTCGATCCGATCCCTGGTGGGAATGATGACCTCGTATGCCTTTGACTCGATGTCCATCCCCGTCTGCAGGTCGACGCCTGCCCCGCGGTCAATCGCGTACTTGGCCTGGTAGACAGCCAAAGGCGCATTTGCCAGGATCTCTTCTGCGAGGTTGGCGCACAGGCTGTGCAGTTCCCTGCGGTCTTCCGCGATCCCGCCAAGCACTCCCCAGTCGAGAGCGGTTTGGGCGTCGATCCTGCGGGCGGTAAAAATCAATTCTTTCGCTTTTTGCGGGCCGATCAGCCTTGGCAAGCGTTGGGTTCCGCCCGCTCCGGGGATGATCCCCAGACTTACCTCTGTCAGCCCCAGTTTGGCTTCCCTGACGGCATATCTGAAGTCACAGGCAAGTGCCAGTTCAAACCCGCCGCCGAAGGCATAACCGTTAATCGCGGCAATCGTCGGCTGTGGCAATCTCTCCAGCGCGGTGAAGACATCCCTGATCTTCTTGACATTGCGGCGCACCTGCTGTTCGTTCAACGTTCTGCGTTCTTTCAGATCAGCCCCGGCACAAAAAGCTCGCCCTTCCGCCGTGACGATGACCGCCCTGATCTCTTTGGGATTTTGCTGCACCTCGTCGATGATCTCGCCGAGTCGCGACAACGTAGCGTAATCCAGCGCATTCAACTCGTCGGGACGATTTAGCCTGACATACCCGATGTGTCCGCTTCGCTCAAACAAGACTGGCTGCTGTGTCATCTGCTCTCCTCCTCCGGTTTGCTGTCATAGCCTTGGCGGATGTACTGTTCCTTCAACTCCTGGTACGACTTGGAGCTCTCCTTCACCCACCAAAGCGAATTGCCCTCGATCTCCTTTTTCTTCACGGCGGGATTGCCGGCAAGCAGGATTCGCGGCGGGAATGTTTGATTGGCCGTGACGATGCTGCCTGCCGCGACCACGGATTCTTCGCCGATTTCCGTGTTGTCCAGCACGACCGCATTCATGCCGATGACAGAGCTTCGCCCGATCCGGCAGTTGTGCAGGACGGCTCCATGACCGACTGTGACATCTTCCGCGATATAGGTGCCGCCGTCCGTCATATGGATCACGCAGTTGTCCTGGACACTGGTTCTGGCTCCGACCACGATCGGACCGCAGTCGCCGCGCAGCACGGCCCCAAACCAGATGCTCGCACCCTCCCCGATCGTGACATCGCCGATGATGGAAGCGCTGGGGGCAATAAAAGCGCTTTTGGCAATCTTCGGTTTCTTTCCGTTGTACTCAAGGATCACTTCAGCCACTCCTTCGCGTTGGGATATCTATCATGTGAACCCGCGAAAAATGACAATATCGGCCATTCGCATAGCCGATATTGCCACAAAGAGGTAAGAAAAGGTAGCGCTGCTTGCGTTACACGCCTTTCCAATCCGCCGCGCGTTTTTCCAGGAAAGCGCTCAAGCCCTCTTTCGCGTCCTCGGAGCGGAACAACAGGTTTTGCAGCTCGCCTTCGTAGCGGATCGCGACGTTGAGCGGCATCTCTTTGCCGTTCATGATGGACAGCTTGATGTTGGAGACGGCGTACGTTGCGCTATTCACGATATTTCTCGCGTATTCCAGCACTCTTTCACGGGTTTCGGCCTGCGGGAACACGTCATTTACCAGACCGATTTCTTTTGCTTCCTGCGGGCTGATCGTCTTGCCGGTAATGTTCATGTCGAGCGCCCGGGAATACCCGATCAGGCGAGCCAGCCGCTGGGTGCCGCCCGTACCGGCGAGCACGCCGAGCGACACTTCCGGAAGACCGATTTTGCCGGAGTCGTCACCCATGAAACGCAGGTCGCAGCCCAGTGCCATCTCCAGTCCGCCGCCGACGGTATGGCCTTCCAGGCAGGCGATGAAAATTTGCGGGGAGCGGGCCATTTTATCCAATGTCTCGTTGCAGAACAGGCAGAATTGCGTCTTGAAACGCGGTTCGGCTGCTTTGAGGAAGTTGATGTCGGCTCCTGCAGAGAAAAACTTCGGCATATCGCTCATCAGGATCGCCACTTTCATGTCGTTGTCAAAGCGGATATCGTCGATCGCGGCATTCAATTCCTTGTAGAAGTCCAGGTTGTACGAGTTGGTCTTGTTGACGTGCAGGTGAATTTCGGCAATCCCGTTTTCTTTTTTCAAAGTAAGAAGTGACATGTTTTGTTCCTCCTCTGATTTATCATAATATGTTTTTTAAACTAACGTCTGTATAACATAATATATAATACTCTACCGATTTTTGCAATTGGATCGTTTTTGAATTTTTTCGCTTCCACAGGGCGCTTACAGGCCGAACAGGTTGAGCGGACGGCTGCCCGTATAGGAGATGACGCTCTTCGTCTCGGTGTAGAGGTTTAGCGTCTCGAGACAGAGTTCGCGTCCAAAGCCTGACTGCTTGTATCCGCCGAACGGCGTTCCCGGAAATGCCGAGATCGGAGAATTGACCATGACGATTCCGGCGCGAATCGCGGCGGCGACGCGGTGTGCCTTGCCGTGGTCCTTGGTCCAAACAGCGGACCCCAATCCGAAAATCGAATCGTTCGCCTGGCGAATGACATCTTTTTCGTCACTGAATTTGATCACGACTACCACCGGCCCGAAAATCTCTTCCTGCGCTACCCGCATATTATTGGTGACGTTGCCGATGATCGTCGGCATGTACCAATGCCCCTTTTCAAACTCGGGCCCTTCCGGCCGCTTCCCTCCGTAGAGCACCTCTGCCCCTTCCTCTACGGCCAGTTTTACGTAACTGTCTATCACCTGTTCGTGACCGGCGGAAATCACCGCTCCCATGTGTGTGCCTTCGGCAAACGGGTCGCCTACGCGCAGCCGCTTCGCCTTTTCTACAAATTTTTCCATAAACTGGTCGTAGATCTTCTCATGGACAAACAAGCGGGAGCGGGCTTCGCAGGATTGTCCGGTGTTGTAGAAAATGCCGTACAAAGAGCCGTCAACGGCGCCTTCAAGGTCGCAGTCGTCAAAGACGATGCTCGGCGATTTGCCGCCCAATTCCAGCGTAACCCGTTTCAACGTGGCAGAAGCGCGGGACATGATATCCTTCCCGGTCTCCGTCTCCCCGGTAAAGGCGATTTTGTCGATGCCGGGATGTTCTGTCATATAAGGGCCGATCTCGGAACCGCTGCCGGTGATCACGTTGATCACGCCTTCCGGCACGCCGGCTTCATGGCAAATATCGGCTAACACGTACGCCGTGATCGGGGTCAGGCTGGCCGGTTTCAAGACGATCGTGCAGCCGGCCGCCAGTGCGGGCGCTACCTTCCAGGCAGCCATCATCAGCGGGTAGTTCCACGGGATGATCTGGCCGCAGACGCCTACCGGCTCTTTGACGGTGTAGTTGAAAAATCCGTTCGGCACCGGGTTGGTATCGCCGCGCAGGGTCAAGGCGGCAGCAGCGTAAAATTCAAAGTCCTCGATCGCCTGGTTGATTTGCCCCTTGGCGGCATCGACCGTCTTCCCGCTGTTCAGCACTTCCAGGCGGATCAGGTCGGCCAGCTTGCTGCGCATGATGTCGGCGATCTTGTTCAATACACGAGCGCGTCTTGCCGCCGTGTACTTCGACCACTTGCCGTTTTCGAATGCCTCTCTGGCAGCGGCGACAGCCTTGTCGACATCTGCCTTGGTGGCTTTTGCGACCCGGGCCAGGACTTCGCCCGTCGCGGGGTTGTGCGTTTCAAAAAACTCACCGCTGCTGCTGTCTTCGTATTTGCCGTTGATGAAGAGTTGATAGTAATCTTTTAACACGTCCATACCTCCCGATTGGTGGTTATTGGCAAGCCGCTTGCCATTTTTCGATGATCGTGGCAATTCCCTGTCCGACTCCGACACACATCGTCGCCAGACTGTAGCGGCAGTCTCTTCGTTTCATCTCGTGCACCATCGTCGTGACGATCCGGGCGCCGCTGCATCCGAGCGGATGGCCCAAAGCGATCGCCCCGCCATTCACATTTACCTTATCCAGCGGCAGCCCAAGCTCTTTGATGCACGCTGCCGCTTGGGAGGCAAACGCTTCATTGATTTCGATCAAATCGAGCTGGTTCTCGGAAAGTCCGGCTTTTTGCAGCGCTTTCCTGACGGCGGGCACCGGTCCGATCCCCATGTAGGCCGGATCGACGCCGGCGACTGCCCAGGTGACGATCCGGGCGATCGGCGTATAGCCCAGCCTAAGTGCCGTCTCCCGCTCCATCACGAGTACGGCGCTGGCGCCATCGTTGATCCCGGAAGAATTGCCCGCTGTAACCGTGCCGTTCGCTTTAAAAGCGGGCTGCAGCTTGGACAGCTTTTCCAGCGTCGTCTCCGGTCTGGGATGTTCATCGGTGTCAAACAGGACCACGTTTTTGCCTTGGCGCACCTCGACCGGTACGATCTCATCCCGAAACCGCCCCGCTCTGATGGCGGCTGCCGCTTTCTCCTGGCTGGCCAGGGCAAACTCATCTTGTTCCCGGCGGGAGATGCCGCAGCGCTCCGCCACGTTTTCCGCCGTCTCGCCCAGGCTGATCGGCGGATACATGCGGGCCAGTTCGGGATTGACCAGCCGCCAGCCCAGCGTCGTATCGTAGAGGGTCTGATTGCCCCGCTCGCCGCTAAACTGCGGTTTCATCATCACGTACGGGGCTCTCGTCATACTCTCTGTCCCGCCCGCGATGAACACGTCGCCGATATCCGCCCGGATGGCGGCTGCCGCCTGGTTGATCGCCTCCAGTCCGGAGGCGCACAGACGGTTTACAGTGACACCCGGGACCGTCTCCGGAACGCCTGCCAGGAGCAGGGCCATCCGCGCGACGTTGCGATTGTCTTCTCCCCCCTGATTGGCACATCCGAAGTAGACGTCGTCGATCAGGCCGGGATCAAGCTGATTGCGCCTGACCACCTCGGCAATCACCTTGGCGGCCAGATCATCGGCGCGAACACCTTGGAGCGAACCGTTGTAACGCCCGATCGGAGTGCGTACTGCATCAACAATTACCGCTTCTCTCATACTACCGGCTCCCTGTTTTCCTGTCTTTGATAGCGATAGAATCCTCTGCCCGTCTTTTGGCCCAGCCACCCGGCGTGAACCAGTTTCCGCACCAGCGGGGCAGGGCGGTATCGGTCTTCGCCCAGATCCCGATGCAGGCCGGACAGGACGGCATAGATATCGTCCAAGCCGATTTCATCAGCCCAGGCCAGCGGTCCCTGCGGATAATTGGTTCCCTTTTGCATCGCCATGTCGATATCTTCCGCCGAGGCGGTTCGCTCCATCAGCGTGAAAGCGGCTTCATTGACGATCAGCGCGAGGATGCGCGGAAAGACCAACCCCACCTCGTCTTCCACGGTTTCCGTCTCTTTTCCGATGCTGCCGAGCACAGCTCGCGCCTGCTCGAGGTAGATCGGGTCTGTCTGTAGGGCCGGGGCAAGCTCGATCAATTCCGTTTTTTTGAGCGGAGCAAATGCCGCGAAGCCAACCAGCCTGGACGGGTGCTTCAGCCAAGAGGCTGACTGCGTCGCGGTCACACCCAGTACCGAGGACAAGATCAGCGTCTCCGCTCCCGCAAGCCGCTCTATTTCCGCCAGGTTCGCCCGCTTTTCGGCGAGGTCGGCATTGGTCGCCTCGATCACGGCAGCAAGCTGATTGGGATGTCCCGTTTCGCTTGGCGGTACCAATTCAACCGCATCTGCCTGTGCACATAATTCTCTCAGGGCAGCGGCAAGTGAACTGCTCCCCACGACCGCAACGCGCACTCTACTCGTCATAGTCGTAAAACCCTCCTCCCGCCTTTCTCCCCAGCTTTCCTGCCTGCATCATCCGCTGCTGATAGGTATGCGGTCGGAACCGCGGGTCTCCGAAAAATCCGGCGTGGACCGATTCCGTCGTGGAGAAGTTGATGTCAATGCCGATCAAATCCTGCAGCTCGAACGGGCCCATGCGGAAAGCCCCGGCTTTTTTCATGATCCGGTCGATCTGCTCCGCAGTCGCTATGCGATCTCCCAGAATTCGCAAAGCTTCATTATAATAAGGGCGGGCCACCCGGTTGACGATAAACCCCGGAGTGTCTTCGCAGATGACCGGGCTCTTGCCGAGATCGCAGGCAAACCGGTACAGCCAGCTGACGGTTTCTTCCGCCGTCTTGATGCCCCTGATCACCTCGACGAGCGGCATCAGCGGCGCCGGATTAAAGAAGTGCAGCCCGGCCACGCGCTCCGCACGCGATGTGAAGCCGCCCATTTCCGTCACGGAGAAAGAGGACGTATTGGTCGCGAGAATCGTCTCCCTCCGGCAGCATTCGTCCAGCTGGCGAAAGAGATCGCGTTTGATCTCAAGCCGTTCCGGAGCTGCTTCAATCACCAACTCGCAATGCTGCAGTTCCACCAGGTTGACCGCCGGGCGAATCCTCTCTTTCGCGGCAAGGCAGTCGGCTTCGGACAGTTTCCCCTTCTCGTGCAGGCGATCCAGCTGCCCGCTTATTTTGGCGATGGCACGATTGACCACCGTCTCATTGATGTCGTATAAAAGCACGCTGCTGCCGCTTTGGCTGATGACCTGCGCGATCCCCGAGCCCATCGTGCCGGAACCGACTACACCTACTGTCTTTGCGTTCATATGAATCCCTCGCGTTTGTCCGTATCCTCATCCTGCCACCTGATGTACTCAAAAACGCTTCGGCAAACGTTGCAGTAATACTGGCGGACCAACTGCGCCGTTCCAAACGGGGACATCAGCGTGACATCCGTTTTGTCACAGAAGGGACAGTGGACAGAAGTATCTCGGTCAGCCTGCATTGACAGCCGTCCTTGCGCTGCGCAATTCGGCGATTTGCTTTTGGAACGAGGCGACGAGGTTCGTCCCGCTTGGAAGATATCCGCTGCTGATGAGGTCTGCCGAGTCTTCCACGCTTTGCAGCCAGGCCTCCGCTTGCGGAAGCACCTTGTCAAGGCTTTCGTTAAACCTTGCCGGGATGGTTCCGCCGTCCGCCAATAGCTGCTGGGCCCAGCCCCGGGAATAGATGATGTGTTCCTTCTGTTCTTTGAGCAGCTTGTGAATCCGGTGCACCACATCTGCGTGGTTGGCCTCCAGCAGCGCTTTCAGCACCAGCTCAAGCGCGACGTTGACCGTGTAGAGGGCGGCGATCAGCTCGATCCAATTCCGTATCGCGACAACCTGGGGAAACGCCTTTCCCGATTGGCTCGCGATCTCCGGTTTCTTGCCCTTCAGTCCCTTCAAGTCAAACGACCAGTTGTACAAGAGCCGGGCATGGCCTAATTCTCCCTGGGCCATGGCGATCGCGGAAAGCGTCGCTTCCAGGTTGGGGCCGCTAATCCCCACCTCGACCAAGCGATCTCCGAGTACGTACTTGTTATCAGCAATTCTCTCGATCAAATTGACCAAAGATGTAAGTCCTGCTGTCTGCTCTGCCATTATGCCCCCGCCTCCTCTTTCTTGAATAACCCTTCCGGATGTCTGACCCATCCGATGTGATCTCTGCGCACCACGCACATCTCCACCCAATCTTCCTCGTCGTAGATGTAAGTGGCGTACACCTTGGCCAGATCATCGGTCTCGGCTTCGACTGTTCCTATGTGAACGAGATTGTCGCCGCGTTTGATCCGCGTAAAGACGTCGTACTCGTTTCTGCTGACTCTGTTGTTCATCGGGCGCTTACCCCCCAGGTCTTCATTTTTTCACGGGCTTCCGGGCTGAGACGCTCCACCGTCCAGGGCGGATCCCAGACGACGTTGATCTCGACCTCTTCCACGCCCGCCTCCTGCAGCAGCCGCTTGCGGATATCTCCTTCGATCCACTCCATGCAAGCACAGGATACGGCCGTGTAGGTCATCGTAACCGTGACGACTCCGTCCTGTTCCTCGATCCCGTAGATCAACCCCATGTCGACCACACTGACGGGAAACTCGGGGTCCATCACTTCCTTCAAGGCCTTCCAGCAGCGTTTTTCCACCAATTTCGCCTCAGCCATCATCCCACCTCTTTTCGGAGATCGGCCATTTCGTGGGCCCCCTGCTGAATGCGGGCAACGAATTCTTCGTTGAGCGGGCCTCTTTTCTTGAAGCGGGCGATGACGCCGTCCCACGTGTCCGGCTGTTCGAAGAGCCAGCGCTTGTTTTCCACGTCAAACTTGCAAGGGAACGGTACCGTGATGACGTACTTCTGTGCTTCCTCATCGTATCGGGCCGGTACTTTTACGCCGATCGACTCGCAAAACGGAACACAGGTGGACAGCCATTTTTGCCGAAGCTGGTCGTTGGTCCGGCCTTTTAATTTGTAGTCCAATTGCGCCGAGCGGCTTTTCAGTTCGTCAGCGACGCCGAAAAACTCCAATCCCATCAAGAACATCCAGTCGGCTGCCTGCTGCACCTGCTCCCGCGTCTCGGGATTTTCCATCGCCGCCTTCATGATGATCTCTCCGTTGCGCAGGTGAAACAGTTCCTCTTTATCCACCTTGACCAGCGCTCGCTTCCACGGGCCGTAAGACGTGTGTTCGAAGGCATCTCCGAGCAGCGTGTAGCCGGCGCGGTCAAAAAATGCGTTGAAGACGCCCAGTTCAATCCAGTTGGACAGCGGAAAGTCAAAGGCGTACGGATTTTTCCATCGGTTGGCCGGACGTTCGTACAGAAGCTGGTCGACATCCTCGCCAAGGTCCTTCAGCAATCGGTAGGCAATATGGGCATGGCCGATCTCATCCTGCATAATGGCTAATGCCGTAATCTTGCTGTTCAAGGTCGGCGCCTGGTCATAGACCGTCAAGAGCGGCGGGACGCTCAGCAATTCCGTATCCCCGACAATCACCAAGGTTTGCTTCAACGCCTTCAGGTACTCATCGTTCATGTCCTCTATGCGTTCGACCATAAAACCTGAATGAACCTTCTCCTTCAGCAAAGCTGCCTGTTCCATTCGCTCCACCTCATTACGTTTTTATTATTATCGTCTATTTAACGTAATACTAAAATATTATAAGTTTTCTGTCAAGCGTCTCTTTTTCGCAAAGAAAAAAACCTCTCAAGTAAGCAGCTCTTACCCAAGAGGTTCTCCCGCATCAGTGGTTCATCCCGAGATATTGGCTCTTTACTTCATCATTCGCCCGCAGCTCGTTGGGAGTGCCTGCAAAGACCACTTGCCCCTTGCTGAGAATGTACACCCGGTCGGCCACCCCCATCGCCATCGCGATATTCTGCTCGACCATGAGCATCGACAAGCCCTCGGCCTTCAGCCGCGAGATGATCGCCATCACTTCCTGCACCATGATCGGCGAAAGCCCTTCTGACGGCTCGTCGAGAAGCAGCAGATCGGGATTGGTCATCAGCGCTCTGCCGATCGAGAGCATCTGCTGTTCACCGCCGCTCAGGTTGCCGCCCATCGAAGCGGAGCGCTCCCGCAAGCGGGGAAACAGTTCGTATATTTTTTCCAGCGTCCAGCCGTCTGCTGAGCTTCCCCTGGCCGCCACGGTCAGGTTTTCCTTGACCGTCAAATTGGGGAAGATCCCCCTGCCCTGGGGCGACAAGCCGATGCCCAGCTTGGCGATTTTATAGGACGGCAAGTGTTGAATCTCTTTGCCCTGAAAGCGGATTTTGCCCGTCCGGGGGGCAGTGAAGCCGATAATGGAACGAATCGTCGTCGTCTTGCCCATGCCGTTGCGGCCAAGCAGCACGGCCAAACTCCCTTTCTCGACGGATAGGGAGATGCCGTGCAGGACGTGGCTGTCTCCATAATACGTGTGAATCTGTTCCACCTGCAGCATCTACAGCACCCCTTCCTGGCCGAAGTAGATTTCATAGACACGCGGGTCGGTTTGGATCGCCTGCGGGTCCCCTTCCAGCAGGATGCCGCCGTTATGGAGCACCGTGACCCTATCGGCCAGTCCGAAGACGACGTCCATGTCGTGTTCGATGATCAAGAGAGTCAGATCCTTGGGCAATTGCTGCAGCAATCGCAAAATGTACTGCGTCTCGGAATTGGACATCCCGGCAGTCGGTTCATCCAGCAGCAAGATCCGCGGCTCCGTCGCGATTCCCAAGAGGATCTCGACCTGGCGCTGTTCGCCGTAGGACAGGTTTTTTACCACCGCATTCCTGCGGTCTGCCAGCCCCCATGTCTCCAGCAGCCGGTCGGCACGCTCGTATATGTCCGGAAAATGCTTTGCCAGCCGCGGACGATACCACACATGCTCCAGCCCGGCCTTCATCTGCAGGACCAACAGCAGGTTGTCCTGGACGGTCAGTTCATTCAACAAGTTGTTCTTCTGAAAGGTTCTGACCATCCCTTTGCGCACCCGCTGGTAACCCGGCACCCGGGAGATGTTTTCGCCGAAGTAGGTTACTTCCCCGCAGCTTGGCGCCAAATCGCCCGCGATCATGTTAAACAGCGTCGACTTGCCGGCGCCATTCGGCCCGATAAACGCCCGCCGTTCTCCCTTGGCGATCGTAAACGACAAGTCTTTCAGGATTTCCAACCCGCCAAACCGCTTGCCCAACCCTTCCACGCGCAAGGCGGGCGTTTCAGTTACAGTTGCGCTCTGATACGCTGGTTTTGTCATCGCTTCCATCCCCCGTTTACTCTGACGTTCCATTCAAGATACTGACTCCGGGCTCTCCGTTTGCACCGGTGCCCTCGCTTTTGCGGACTTGCGCCAAACAGATTCCAGACCGACGATTCCCTTGGGGATAAAAATGACGAAAAGAATGAACGTGGTGCCGACGATCAGCATCCAAAGATCGGTATAGGAGCTAATGATCGTCTCCAGGATGACGATAAAAGCGGCTCCAAAAACAGGTCCCAAAAGGGTACCGGCTCCCCCGATCAGCACCATGATCAGCACTTCCCCGGACATCGTCCAGTAGATGTCTTTCGGTGAGACGAATCCGTTGAAGTAGGAGTACAGCGCACCGGCGATGCCGCCGATTCCGCCGGCCAAAACAAAGGACACATTTTTATAGAAAGTGGTGTTGTAACCCATCGATTTCATTCTCGTTTCGTTTTCGCGAATGCCGACGAGGATTTGTCCCAGCGGCGAGCGGACGAACAGGCGCAGCCCCGCCATCACCAGGACAAACAGAATCAGGATCAAAAAGTAGAGCGAGCTGGAACTGTCCAACGCAACCCCTCCGGCAAGCGTCGGCTTCGGTACCCCGGACAAGCCGTTATCCCCGCCCGTCAAGCTGCCCCAGCGGTAGACAAGCGCGTAGATCATCTGGGAAAACGCCAACGTCAGCATCAGGAAGTAGAACCCGCTCACCCTGTTGCAGAAAAATCCGACGATCCCGGCTGCGACAAGCGAAACGAGCAGCCCGGAGATCAAAGAGACAAACAGGTTGGCGGAGAGGTGAATCGCGACCAGGCTGGAGGTGTACGCCCCCACCCCGAAAAACGCGGCATGCCCAAGAGAGACAAGCCCCGTGTATCCGACCAAAAGGTTCAAGCTGGCGGCAAAAATGCCGAAAATCAGGATTTCGGCCATGATGCCCGTGAAATAATCGGAGGAAAGGAACGGAACCAGGCACAGCAGCAGGACAGCAGCCAGGCTGCCCGTCTTTATCTTTTGACTTTCCATCAGTTCACCTGCTTTCCGAGCAATCCGGTTGGTTTCACGATCAGCACAAGTGCCATTAACCCAAAAATGATCATCAAGCTGAGCTGCGGGAACATCACTTTGCCAAACGTGTCCACCACTCCGATGATCATACTGGCGGCCAAAGTCCCGGTAATGGATCCCAGTCCGCCGACGACCAAAATGACCAGCGCGAGGATCAGCACCTCGAATTCCATCCCGGGAAACAGACCGAGAATGGGCGCCGCGGCCACTCCCCCGATGCCGGCCAAGAGCCCTCCGATGGCAAAGACAACGGTGAACACCACGGTGATATTGATCCCCAGCCCGCCCACCATCTCTCTGTTGGACAGCCCGGCCCGGATAATCGCCCCCCAGCGGGTTTTTTCCTGGAAGAACCACATGGCGGCTGCGACGATGAGTCCAAAGCCCATCACTGCCAGGCGATAGATCGGGAAGGTCTGGCCGAACAACTCGACAGAACTGCCAAGGGACGCAGGGATGGACAGGGATTGCACGCTGGAGCCCCAGATCCAGCGGACCAGGTCGTGGACGACGTACGCCAATCCAAAAGTGAGCAGCACTTGCGACAAATGACCCAGACGATAAGTGGGCCGAAGCAGCCCCACCTCCAGGATGACGGAAAACAGCGCCACCAGCAGCGGAGCCAAGAGCAGGGCAGCAAAGAAGCTGGGGGCCACGTGCTTGGTTATGCCAAGCGCCAGATAAGCTCCAACCATGTAGAGCGAGCCGTGGGCCAGATTCAGCACGCCCATGATTCCGAAGATCAGCGATAAGCCGCTTGTGATCATGAACAGGAGCAGACCATATGACAAACCGTTGACCAGTTGAATTGCCAAAATATCCAAGAGTAATCCATCTCCCTCATCGAGCTATGAGACTGGCAGCGGTCCCCCTGTGCGCTGCACAGAGGGCCCTGTTGATGCGTTGGTAGTCGGTTACTGCACTCCGGGATCCTGGACCTCGCCGATCGTGTCAATCACTTTGTTTTCCGTTTTGCCATCTTTCAATTCGGTTTGGATGACGTACAGCTGCTGGATGATGTGATGGGTCTTGGGATCGAATTTGATCGGTCCGCGCGGGCTGGTAAAGGCGACTTTCCCGAATGCTTCCGTTACTTTTTGCTTATCAGAGGTATCGCCGTTCAGGCTGTTCAACACCTCTGCGATGATCCGCCCCGCATCGTAGCCTTCAATCGACTCAATGCTCGGGCGCTGGTTGTACTTCTTCTCGTAGGCTTCGATAAAAGCTTTGTTCTCCGGCGTATCCAGGTGGTAATCCCAGAACATCGTGCTGATGATCCCTTCCGGCGAGCTGCCCTGGGCCGGACGGATATCCTCGGCGTTCAACCACCCGGAGCCGACGAGCGGGATTTTGCCTTTCAGCCCGTACTGCTCGTACTGCTGGACGAAGCGAACGGCGTCGCTGCCCGCGAAGAAAGCGTAGACGGCTTCCGGGTTGGCTCCCTTGATCTGGGTCAGATACGAGGCGTAGTCGTTGGAACCGAGCGGCGGGAAGACTTCTCCGGTAATTTCGCCGCCAGCCGCTGTATAGGCCTCTTTGAAAGCGGTTACGACCTCGTGTCCGAACGCGTAGTCGGCAGCGACCAGGTACATCTTCTTGGAGATATGGTCATAGGCGTATTTTCCCATCGAGTGGCCGATCTGCCACGAGCTGAAAGACGATCTCCAGATGTAATTGCTGCCTTTGCTTCTGGTCAGATCGTTGCCGCCGGCATGCGAGACGAGGAAGGGGATTTTCTTGCTGTCCACTTCATCGCGCAGCGCGTAGGCAACCGCTGTGCTGACCGGACCGGTCAGGAAGTCGATTTGATCCTTTTCGACCAGTTTGCGGAGCTTGCGCAGGGCGGCCTGCGGATCGTTTTCCTCATCCTCTTTGATGAGTTCGATTTTTCTTCCGCCCGCTTCCCAATTGACCGTGTCAAAGTACAATTCCAATCCTCTCGTCAGGTTCTCGCCCAAAGAGGCGTAGACGCCGGAATACGGGAGAATCGCACCGATTTTTACCGGTGCCTGATTCGCGGGCGCCTTGTCTCCGCCGGCGGCAGGGGCCTCGCCCTGGGGCTTGTTCTCCGACCCCGAAACCGGAGCGGTGGCGGACTGGCCGCAGGCTGACAGCAGGGCCATACTTAAAACCAGCAAGAAAGCGATTACAATTTTGGTTTTTCTCATTTTCTCACCCCGTCAATCAAATACTTTGTGCTGAACAAAGCAGGTATGATCTGCTGCCCTCTTTCTAGTCTCTGTGCGCCCCCTCCTCAAAATTCTGGAATATCAATATATTCAAATAGTATTATATATTCTGCATCTGATTTTTACAAAGATTTTTTTAATGTTCGTAATAAAAACATAATGCTGATAATTATATGATCGTTAAAATTACGTAATATATCAAACAAAAAAAAGAGACGGGCAAGCCCGTCCCAGGATCTTCCTACCGCTCTTTCGGATCAAGCGCATCACGCAGTCCATCGCCAAACATGTTAAAGCCTAAAACGCTCAGCATGATGGCAATCCCCGGGCAGAGCATCAGCCACGGGGCATTCGTGATGTACCCCTTCGCATCGGACAGCATCTTTCCCCATTCCGCGTCAGGAGGTTGCGCTCCCAGCCCAAGAAAGCCCAAAGCTGCGGCGTCCAAAACCGCGGTACCGATTCCCAGTGTCCCCTGGACGATTAACGGCACCCAACTGTTAGGCAGCACATGCCGAAAGATCAACCGCCACTGGGTCATTCCCTGTGCCCTGGCAGCCATAATATACTCTTCCTGTTTTACACTGAGCACTCTGGAGCGAATCAGTCGGCCAAATGTCGGTATGTTGATAATGGCTATGGCAAGCAAGGCATTAAACAAGCCCGGTCCGAGAATGGCCACGATCGCAATCGCCAGCAGAATGCTGGGAAAAGCCAGCATCATGTCAAACAAGCGGGAGATCAGCGTGTCGATCCACTTGCCGAAATAACCTGCCAAAAGACCGAGCAAACCGCCAATCACAAGCGATCCGATGACAGAAAAGAAGCCTATCGTCAATGAGATGCGCGCTCCGTACAATAAGCGGGAAAAGACGTCCCGGCCCGCATCATCCGTCCCAAGCCAATGATCGCTTGACGGCGGCTGCAAATTGATCTTCAAGTTTTGTTCAGTCGGATCATACGGAGCGAGGACAGGCGCCAACAGTCCGATCAGGACGAAGAGGATGACGATGCCGCCGCCGATGAGCGCTGCCTTTTGCTTTCGCAAACGCCTCCATCCTTCCATCCAAGGCGACCTGGCCTTCTGGTAATTGGAGTTGATTGAAACACTCTGATTTGCGTGCACACGATCTGTTTGCATCCCCAATCACCTCCCTATTTGTACTGGATCCTTGGATCGAAATAAGCGTAGAGCAAATCGACGATCAGGTTTACGACGATATAAATCGTTGCCAACACGAGGATCCCCGATTGGATGACGGCATAATCGCGGGCGCCGATCGCATTAAACAAGTAGAGTCCGACTCCGGGCCAGCCAAAGATCGTCTCGGTCAGAACGGCTCCGCCCAGCAGCGTCCCGAGCTGTAAGCCGATTACCGTTAAAACAGGGGCAAACGCGTTTTTCAACGCATGCTTGTAGACGACGAAAAAATCGTGCAGCCCTTTTGCCCGAGCGGTCCGAATGTATTCATGCTTGAGCACCTCCAGCATGCTCGCGCGCGTCATCCGGGCAATAATCGCGGTTGGGATCGTTGCCAGGGCAATTCCCGGTAAAATGATATGTTTCAGGACAGACCAGAACTGCCCGGTATTGCCAGCCAGCAACGTATCGATCAGGTAAAAATGGGTAATCGGGGTGATCGTATCGCGAACATCGGCTCGACCCAACACCGGCAGCCAGTCAAGTTTGACGCTGAACAACCATTGTTCCACGAGGCCTAACCAGAAGATCGGCATTGACACACCGACGAGAGCCAGCGCCATCGCCCCGTTGTCAAGCCATGTGTTACGTCTCCAGGCCGAGAGAATCCCCAGGTTGACACCGAAAATGACCGCGATGATCATGCTGAAGATAGCCAACTCGGCAGTTGCCGCGAGATAGGGAACCATTTCCTCGACAATCGGCTGTTTGGTTACCATGGATGTGCCCAGATCCCCTTGCAGGATACGCTCTAAAAAATGGAAATATTGCACATGTAAAGGCTGATCCAGTCCTAATTGCGCCCGCAACGTTTTAATTGCTTCCGGATCCGCCCTTTGCCCTAAAATAACTTCGGCCGGATCGCCAGGGATTGCGTGGATGATCGAAAAGACGATGATCGACATGCCAAATAAAACAGGAATCAGATGTCCCATTCGTTGCAACACGTATTTAAGCAACCGGCTCACCACCTGTTTCGTACAAATGACAGGCCACAAACCGCCCGGACTCCGCTTCTCTAAAGGCCGGACGGGTGGTCCTGCACGTTTCCACGGCATAAGGGCAGCGCGGGTGAAAAGCACAGCCGACAGGCGGGTTGGCCGGGTTTGGCACATCCCCTTGCAGTACGATCCGCTCCCGCAGCGCCTCGGGGTCGGGAATCGGAGCCGCCGAGAGCAGTGCTTGCGTATAGGGGTGAAGCGGGCGGTCATAGAGGGCGTCCCGCTCGCCCAATTCGACCATTCTGCCGAGGTACATCACTCCGATACGGTCGCAAATATATCTGACGACGCTTAAATCATGGGAAATAAACAGATAGGTCAAGCGAAAAGTCTCCTGCAGGTCTTGCAGCAGGTTCAGCACCTGTGACTGCACGCTGACATCGAGAGCGGAGACAGGTTCGTCCGCTACGATCAGCTTGGGCTGGTGCATCAACGCCCTGGCAATTCCGACGCGCTGCCTCTGTCCGCCGCTGAATTCATGGGGGTAGCGGTCGCCGTGTTCGGCGTTAAGTCCAACGACTTCCAGCATTTCCCGGACCTTCTGTCGCCGCAGCGACTTATCGGAAATTCCGTGGACGATCATTGGCTCTTCCATCATTTTCCCAATTGTCATCCGCGGATTCAAAGAAGCATAAGGATCCTGAAAGATAATTTGCATGTCTTTGCGAATGTTCCGCAGTTCTTGATGATTCAGTTTGGTAATCTCCCGGCCGTCAAAGTAAACCTTTCCAGACGTCGGCTCAATCAGGCGCAGGATGCTCCTGCCCGTAGTCGATTTCCCGCACCCGCTCTCTCCTACGAGGCCAAACGTTTCCCCTTCCCGGATGCTGAAAGTAACACCGTCAACAGCCTTGACGTATTGCTTATTGCGCTGAAACAATCCGCCGCGAATCGGGTAGTATTTCGTTAAATCCTTCACTTCTAGCAAAGTCTTGTTCATGTCGTTCCCCCTTTGCCGGCGGTTTTGACCAGATCGGCTGCGGATCGCGAGTCGTGGTGCAACCAGCACCGAACGTGGTGGAGTGTACGCTCGTCCACGCCAAGCAACTCCGGTTCCGATTCCCAACACGCTTGTCCGGCAAGTGGACATCGCGGGGCAAATTTGCACCCTTTCGGCATTGCGTGAGGTACCGGAATGCTGCCGGGAATGGAGTACAGTCTTTCGCGCGGCCCTTTCAGCTTCGGAACGGATTGCAGCAACCCCTGGGTGTAAGGATGTTTCGGATTTTTAAACAGTGTCTTCACATCCGCCTCTTCGATCACCTTTCCCGCGTACATCACCACCACCCGGTCGCACGTCTCCGCAACTACGCCCAAATCGTGGGTAATCAGCATGATCGAGGTACCGGCTTCATCCCGGATTCGCCGCATAAGAGTCAATATCTGCGCTTGAATCGTTACATCCAGGGCCGTTGTCGGTTCGTCGGCGATGAGCAGTTTTGGCCTGCAAGCCATGGCCATGGCGATCATCACACGCTGTCGCATTCCCCCGGAGAGTTGATGCGGATATTCAAAAATCAGTTGTTCGGGCCGCGGAATGCCTACTTCGCGCAGCAGCTCAACAGCTCGCTGTCTGGCCTGGCTGCGGCCAATGCCCAAGTGTAGTTGAATCGCTTCACAGATTTGCGCTCCGATGCGAAAAGCGGGATTCAAGCTGGTCATCGGCTCCTGAAAGATCATGGCGATCTCATTGCCGCGAATGGAGCGCATTTCCTTTTCTGACACGGCCAGCAGGTTCTTCCCCTGAAACATGATCTCGCCGCCTACCGTCTTACCGGGGGGGGAAGGGATCAGCCTCATGATGGACAGGGAGGTAACGCTTTTGCCGCACCCCGATTCGCCGACAATCCCGAGAATTTCGCCCTGCTTGATCGTAAAATCAACGCCATCAACAGAACGAACAACACCCGCATCGGTAAAAAAGTGGGTTTTCAATCCGCGGACTTCCAGTATCGGCTTCATCGGTTCAATCCTTTCGATTTAGCAGGTTGTAAGCTATGTTCACGAACGCCTTCACACCGATCAACAGCGCATCCTCGTCGATCGTAAAGCGCGGGTGATGGTGCGGAGCGACGATTCCTTTCGCAACATTGCCGGCACCGATATCAAAAAACGTTCCCGGGGCCTTTTGCAAATAGGCGGAGAAATCCTCACCGCCCATCTGTCGCTCTACTGGCGGAAGGGCTTCCTCGCCAAACACGCTGACCAGCGTAGCCCGGACCAGATTGGTCAATTTTTCGTCGTTAATCACCGGGTCGTATCCTCTCGTATAGCGAAATTCATATGATGCTCCATGAGCGGCGGTCACACCTCTGATGACCGCTTCCATCCGCTCAGGCACAGATTGGCGAAACGCCGGCTGAAAGCTTCTCACGGTGCCGGTCATCGTGACTTTCCCGGGGATGACATTATGGGCTTGTCCTCCGGCAATCGTGCTTACCGACAAGACGAGCGAATCGAGAGGGTTGGTCGTTCGCGATACAATCTGCTGCAAATTTGTGATCACCTGAGCCGCCACGGCGACACTGTCGACTGTTTCATGCGGATAAGCAGCATGACCGCCTTTCCCGATGACTGTAATCTCGAACGAATCCGGTGCGGCGTAGTACGGACCGCTCAAGAGAGCGATTTGCCCGGTCTCCCGCTGTGAATCGAGGTGCAGGCCGATCACCATGTCGACGCCGTCCATGCACCCTGCCTTGACCATCTCCTGGGCGCCGCCGGGAAACTGTTCTTCCCCATGTTGGAATAAAAACCGCACCTCCCCGTTGATCTGCTCCTTCATTCCGGCCAAAATTTTTGCGGTGCCCAACAAAATGGCCGTATGTCCGTCATGGCCGCACGCATGCATGACTCCAGGATTTTGCGAAGCGAACGGCAAGCCCGTCTCCTCCGTGATGGGCAAGGCGTCCATATCTGCGCGCAATGCCAGCGTCTTCCCCGGATTAGGCCCGATCAGCCGCGCCATCACACTTGTCCTGGTCGGCCTAGAAAGCTCAAGTTCACCAAATGATTGCAATGTGTCAAAGACGAATTGAGCCGTGTTCACTTCATGAAACGATAACTCGGGGTTCTGGTGGAGATATCGCCGCCACTTGATCACATCGTCTATTACCTGATCCGCATATTCCGCAATGGTATCGCTTGTTATTTGCATCTCGCATTCTCCTTTGCGCGCTCTTGAAATGAAAAGGGCCATTTCCGAATCCCCGGCAGAAGCAGCGGCGGCCCGCTTACCCTGCATGGATGATTTGAAATAGCTCGGCCCTTTTCATTTCAACTCAATTGATTTCATTACTTCTCGATATCTACCGTTCAGAATTGCGGAGTCCCCACCGGACTGGGCACAAAGTCCTTGACGTAACTCGCCCCGGCGAGGACAGGTTTGGTGTGCACGAGCGGTACCATCGGCGCATCGTCGTGGATGATCTGTTGCGCCTGCTTGTACAGTTCCGCCGCCTTTGTTTGATCCGTTTCCTTCAGCGCGTTTTCAAGCAGTGTATCGACCTGCGGATTCTTATAAAACGAAAGGTTGAGAGCCGGCGGTTTGGCATTGCTGCTGTGCAAGAGCGTGTACAGCAAATTTGACGGATCCCACGTACCAGGTGCCCATCCCATCAGGCCCATGGTGTGTTCGCCGTTTTTCATTTTTTGCGTGTACGTCGCCCAGTCCATTGTCACGATCTTCGCATCGATGCCGATCTTCTTCAGGTCAGCCTGCAGGACGGTTGCAATTTGTTCCGGCTGCGGCATATATGGGCGGGCAACGGGCATTGCCCACAGCTCTGTCGAGAAGCCGTTGGGGTACCCTGCTTCTTTCAACAGCTCTTTCGCCTTTTCCACATTTACTTCGTAGTCATTCAAATCCGTATGAAACGCCCAGTTTTTTGAAGGAAGCACCGTGACGGCCGGTTCAGCCAACCCGTAGTAGTACGCATCAATCAGCGCTTGTTTGTCAATGGCCATGTTGATCGCCTGGCGCACTTTCGGATTGTCAAACGGCGGCTTCAAGTTATTCATCGCCAGATACCCGACATTGTTGCTCGGCGTTTCGTACAATTGCAATTTTGCATCGCTCTTTACGGAAGCAGCGTCAGAGGGGCTCAGGCCGTCCATTAAATCAATTTGCCCTGCCCGCAGCGCGTTAAGTCTGGCTGTATTGTCCTTAATTACTTGGAAAATAAGCTTGTCCAGCTTCGGCATGCCCGGCTGTCTGTAGTCCTGGTTTTTCTCCAAAACAATCTTGTCGCCCGGCGTCCAGCTGACGAACTTAAACGCCCCGGTTCCCACAGGCGTTTTGAGGATATCCCCGTTATGCTTTTTGATCGCTTCAGGCGAAGCAATTCCGTATTCGGTTTGCGACAAAATGGCGAGCAGAGGCGAAAACGGCTGTTTCAAATTGATTTGAACCGTATCGTCATCAATCTTCTGCACATCTTTGACTACGCACGTTTCACTGTCTTTGAATCCGCCGAAATCGGCCTGGAAGGGAGAGAAATCTCCTTTGTGGTACGGGTTTTTCTCGTCCCACCAGCGTTCAAAATTAAAGATGAAAGCATCCGCGTTAAACGGAGTGCCATCGTGGAATTTGACGTCTTTCGCCAAATGGAACGTCCACGATAATCCATCGGGAGAAGCTTCCCAGCTGGTCGCCAGATCCGATTCCAACTCGGATGAACCAGCCTTGTACCGGACCAGCGTTTCATAAATTTCCGACGTAATCGTGATGGAAACGAGATCGGATTGAAGTGACGGGTCCAGTGTGACCGCATCCGCGGCGATCCCCATGACAAAATCCTTGGGCTTCCCAGTGTCGGCTTTTTCCCCTGCCGCGCCGCTCGGCGTATTTCCACCCGATGAACATCCTGCCAACAGCAGCCCGAATGCAAGGGCGGCTGCAGTCCATTTGCTAGCTGTTTTTCTCACTACCGTAAATCCCCCTCGAATTTTCTCTGGATATTAATTATGCAAGCACTTGGCTTGTTTCAAATTCTGTCATCGCCTCGTCCAACAGGCGCAGTCCTTCATCGATTTGTTCCTTTGAAACGGTCAGAGGCGGTACCATCCGAATGACTTCCCCATGATTTCCGCACAAGTAAAACAACACACCTTTGCGCAAGGCGATGTCAAGAATTTTTATCAACGCATCGCCATCCGGCGCTTTTGTGACCGGGTCGACAATCTCGATCCCGATCATCAGCCCTACTGCGCGGATGCTGCCGATCAGCGGGTGTTTCGCTTTCAACTGCTGCAGCTTTTCCACCGCATACGCACCCATTTCCCTGGCGTTTTCAATCAGCCTCTCCTCTTTGATCACCGCAAGCGTTGCCAGTGCTACCGAGCATGCAATAGGATTGCCGCCAAACGTCGTCCCGTGCGATCCCAGCGGCCACTGCTGCATCAGTTCCTGTGAAGCTACAGTTGCACTGAGCGGCAGTCCGGAAGCGATTCCTTTGGCGATGGCCATAATGTCCGGTGTTACACCGAAAGTTTGAGCAGCAAACCACTCGCCTGTCCGACCAAATCCTGTCTGCACTTCGTCAAAAATAAGCAGGATCTGATACCGGTTGCAGATTTCCCTCAGCTTGTGCAGCCAGCCCTTTGGCGGTATGATATAGCCGCCTTCGCCCAGCACCGGTTCGACAATGACGCAGGCAACCTCTTCAGGCGTAACCTGGTGCTTGAATAACGTCGCAAAATCCTTCTCCAGCTTTTCGATACAGTACGTTTCAGCGTCCATGCCAGGCGGACATTCCGCAGTGTTTGCATAGGGCAGCTGGTACGTCAAATGAGACGGCTGCACGTATTTGCGATACTTGCTTTTTGAACTGGTAACGCTTAAAGCGCCCAGCGAGCGGCCGTGAAAACATCCGATAAAGGAAACGACGTAAGGACGCCGGGTTACATATTTCGCCAGTTTGATAGCCCCTTCTACCGCTTCGGTTCCGCTGTTGGCAAAGAAAAAGCAATCCAGATTCCCCGGCAAAATCTCTGCCAGCTCGTCAGCCAACCGCAAGATCGACTCGTAAATGATTACACCCGATGGACCGTGCGTCAGTTGATCTGCCGCCTCTTTTATAGCCTGGACGATCTTAGGGTGCCGATGTCCGGTATTGGCCACTGCAATGCCTGACGTAAAGTCAAGGTACTTCTTACCATCCAGTCCGTAATAATAGCATCCTTCTTCCTTGATGACGGGAAGATTGGGATGATCTTTTGCCATACTTGGCGCCAGCCGTTTTGGCATTTTCTTGATGAGATCGCTCCAATCTCTGGACATATGTTTCTCCTCCACTTTCTGTTTGCTTCTGTTGGTCAAATAAAAACGCGGTATGTCCCCTTTCCGTCAGAAATGCAAATCGTCCGCTATTTTCTAATAGCAAAAAACGTGCCAACTGCTTAACAAATCGCTTTACTCCAGGCCGTATTTCTTTAGTTTCCGCACGATGGACGGCTGGCTGACACCTAATGCTTTCGCGATCTCTACCTGTTTTTTGTACCGCTTTTTGGCTCGCAGCAAAATCTTCTTCTCGTAATCTTCCAGCATCTCTTTTAATGTACGTCCCGAATGTTGAAACGAAAGCTCGTCAGCGAGGCGGGTGAGGTAGGCTTCCGGCAAATCCTCACGCATAATCACTTGCCGCGATGAAGTCACGACAAGCCGCTCGATCAAATTGATCAACTCTCTTACGTTTCCTTGCCATTCCATGGAGAGCAGCAATCTCATGGCATCTTCATGGATGATTTTTTTCCGGTTGTATTTTTTCGCGAACTGCTGCAATACCTTTTCAATCAGCGGAATGATGTCTTCCGGGCGTTCGCGCAAAGGGGGAATGGTGATCGGCACGACATTGAGACGAAAGTAAAGATCTTCGCGAAACGTCTTCTTTTTCACCATTTCTTCCAGGTTCTGATTGGTAGCTGCGATCAGCCGGAAATCCACTTGCTTCACTGTCGTCCCACCGACACGATAGAACTGCTTTTCTTGAATGAATTTGAGTACTTTGACCTGATTTGCCAGCGATAATTCGCCTACCTCGTCGAGAAACAGCGTGCCTTTTTCAGCCAACTCGGCGAGCCCCATTTTGCCTTTCTTGTTCGCTCCGGTAAACGAGCCGGATTCATAGCCGAAAAACTCCGTTTCAAACAACTGTTCGGGAATCGTTCCGCAGTTCACTTCAATAAAAGGCCCGTTTCTACGCGGACTTTTATTGTGAATAAACCTGGCGATAAGCGATTTGCCTACGCCGGATTCACCGAGAAAGAGCACGTTTACATCCACCTCGGCGATTTGCAGCGAGGTATTGATGACCTTCCTCATCTGCTCGCTGTTGGCGATAATGCCTTCGACAAAATAATTGCGGTTGCGCATCAATTCTAGTTCGCTTTTGACGCGCTCCATCTCGTCACTCATCTGAAACAAATACTTTTCCATTTCCAGCAACTCTGTCACGTCATGTGAATAGCTGACGATGCGAAACAGTTCCCCGTTTACGTCGAAAACGGGAATGCCCGTAACCAGCAGCTTTTTTCCGTCTTTTGTCGTTTGCACGAAGGTTGTCTTTTTCCTGTTCTTCACCACAATGGGTGTAGCCAATGGTGTAAACAGCCCCTGTTTTTCCAGGTCATATACGGATTTTCCAATCAGATCGTCCGATTTTACACCGTAGATCGAACCCGTTACTTCACTGACCCGGAGAATGATTCCATCCGTATTTGTCACTAGAATATCGTCTTTTAGCGAATGCAGGATCGCCTCATATTCATTCCACTTTTCTGTATGAAAATCCAAGTTGTCAGCCACTCCCGTTTTATTCATTTTTGTATATTTTCCTCTAGAATCAAAAGCTAAGCACCTTCTCATCAAGTATTTTCCCGTTATTCATTTTTAAATATATTATACAGAAACGAAAGATGGTATAAAAGATTATGCAAAAAATGAAAGCGTATTTCATGTTTCCAAAGCGAAGGGCTTCAAGACAAGAAAAAAGGAGCGCCTCCCCCAATCACGAACAAGAATGGCGACCTAGACCTAAGAGAACTGGAGGTGACTCCCTTGTCCATTATACGACAAGGGTGCCTATTTGAGATACAAGCCGACCGCCTTCCTTCTGAAGCTTCCTACTTCCGTAAAAAGTTTACATTCAAGACGGAAACGGTTGGTCGATCGTACACGGCAGCCAGAGGAACAAAATGGGTGTTCTTTACGAACAATATTGATAGACCCCACTTTTTCCATCAAAAAAAGAACCGTAATCACTACGGTTCTCCTGCCTGTAACTCTGACAGTTCTGACAGTTTTTTTGCCAAACTGTTTAATTCCTCAATCGAGGCGGCCAATTCTTCGGTACTGGCAGCATTCTCTTCCGTCAAGCTGCCTGACTCCTCGATACTTTGCAGCATCGAAGAGATTAAGTCTTGAATCTGTTTTAGCTGGCCGGCAATCCGTTTGGCTGACTCACCGGAACGTTCGGCCAAATTACGGATTTCTTGAGCCACCACGGAGAAACCTTTGCCGTATTCACCGGCGTGAGCTGCCTGAATGGAAGCATTTAAACCGAGCAGATTCGTCTGGGAAGCCACTTGAAAGACGAATTTGGTTACCTCTGAGATATCTTCCATCTGTTTATGTACCGTAACTGATGTGTCGGCCATCGTCTCAGTCATTACCGCCAGCTGTTGGGAAGCCTGGGAGATAGATTGGGCACTTGCGGATATCTGCTCCGTCATCGCGGCAAGGCTTTGTGCGATTTGGGATATTTTATCATTTTTCTCTTGCGAGATCCCGATCGAGATACATCCCACCGCTTCCCCATTCTCAATTAATGGCAAGCAGATCGCATTGTGTGCGACACCGTACAGTTCTTTATTGCCTTGCCGGAAAATTCTGCGTTTTTCCTCCAGCGCCACTTTGGTCAGGCTGCCATCCCTGATCGGATCGCCCACATACAGTGCCATTTTTAACTTTTTGCCGGGCAGGGAGACGACAAATTTCTCCCTGTCGGCAATGCAAAAATGCACATCCTCCAGCATCAATTGGCTCATATAAGGGGCAACGGCGATAAAATGATCTAAAATAGACATTGGTTCCCAGTCCCTCCGTCACAACATTTCACTCGCGAGCTTGAAATAGCGTCTGTTCCCCTTCCACTTTTGCCAGCTCATCCCGGGAAGCCAGATACTCCAGGTGGGCTAGCGTCTCGGCCAGCGCAAACCTCCACTGGTGCGGCGTCAGCTGCTTCTCGCTGAATACCGCCTCGGCAACCTGATAGGCAGTCCGTCCCGCTTTTGCCAGCTGCAGCATCCTGTCCAGGCGTACCGAGTGATGCTGCAGGATCTCCTCGATGCGCTGCTTTACGTCAGTGATGACTTTTCCATGTCCGGGCAGCGCCAGGGAGACATCAAGCGAGCGGAGCTGGCGCAGCGATTCCAGGTAATCCTGCAGCGGATTGGGACTGCATCCCGGCCACAGACTGATGTTGGGCGTGATTTTGTCAAGCAGATGATCCCCGGCCAGCAGCCACTTGCGCTCCGGTTGATAAAAACAGACGTGCCCGTCGCTGTGCCCCGGAGTGAGGATCATTTTCCACACTTCTCCCGCCAAATCCGCCTGCCCAATCGGGACAGCTTGAAGCCGAGCGAGCGGCAGCACATGCTGGCTCAGCTTTTCCATGCTTGCTGCGATTCTCTCCGCCAGGTCGGACGGCACCCCGTGTTTGACACACATCTGTGCTACCAGCCTTGACTGGCTGCTGTCCGTCCCCCAGGTCCTAAGCGACATCTCCCGATCGATGTCGCTGAGATACACCGGCGCCCCGGTCAACTCCTGCATCCAGCCGGCCAACCCGAGATGATCGGGGTGAAAGTGAGTCAGATAGATCGCGCCCACATCGCGAGGCTGCACGTCCAATTGGCGAAATGCCGCCTTCCACGCCTCCTGCGCTTCAGGATAGTTAAAGCCTGCGTCAACCACTACGCTTCCCTGATCTCCCCGGAACAAGTAACAATAGACGTACTTCATCGGAAAAGGAACGGGAATCGGAATCCGAAACAGCGTATCACTCATGCGTTGTATCTCCATATTCCCCTCCTAGCAGTTCTTCCAGACGGGCGGGCGCTTTTCCAGAAAAGAATGCAGACCCTCCTGTGCATCGTCTGAATAAACAAGTTCCCGCAAGTAGATTTGTTCCACCTTGCCGATAGCAGAAGCAAACGACGACGCCATCGCCTCGCGCACCGCTTTACGGGTCAGGCGCAGGGCAAGCGCGCTTTTGCCGCGCAGGTTGTCGAGGAGCTGGCCTACTGTCGCCTCCAAGTCTTCCGGTGAAACTACCCGGTTGACGAGCCCCCATTCATACGCCTTCCCGGCGCTGATCGTCTCACCGGTCAAGAGCAGCTCCATCGTGCGGTTCAGACCTGTCAACCAGGGGAACGCCACGACAGATACCGGCGGAAACAGCGCCAAATTGATCTCCGGCTGACCAAACTTGGCCTGGTCCGTAGCGATGACCAGATCGCAAAATGTCGCCAGTTCGCAGCCGCCGCCGATCGCCGCTCCCTCGACCACGGCGATGGTCGGACAAGGAACCTCAATCAACCGGTGAAACATCTTGTGAAACAGGTGAATCATCGGCTCCGTCTTGTCGCCCATGTGATCTTCCACCGCAACGCCGGCTGAAAACGCTTTTCCTTCGGCGCGAATCACCAGAGCATGCAGGTTTTCCTCTTTACAGATGGAAGAGAGCGCATCCACGATCTCTTCCATCATCTCCATGTTCATGACGTTTACAGGGGGCCTTTTTAAAACAAGTGTAGCAACACGATCCTCCACGGAAAAACGGATCAATTGATACGATTTCACGCACTTTCATCCCCTCTACATAAATGGATGTACCGCTGGCTGCTTCACGATCTCGTTCGCTCGCACGTCGTAAAGCCCGAGCGGAATCAAGCGCAGCCCCGGAAGGAAATCACAAGTCAAAAACAGCAGGGTGTACAAAATATCGTGGAACGGATACCCGCGCTGCTGCACGGCGGCCAACAAGGCATTTTGGTACTTGACCGCTTGCTCAAACGAAGGAGAGGTAGTCATCATCCCGGTCAAAGGAAGCGGAATTTCCAGGATCACCTGACCGCGGTCTACGATGACAATGCCCCCGCCCAGCTCATGTACCCGTGCTGCCGCAAGAGCCATCGCTTCCGGGTCCCGTCCGATCGTCAGCAGTTGGGTGGTTGTATTGTAGGTCGACGCCAGTCCGTCAAGATTCGTGGCAAAGTTTTCCATAATCCCTCGCGACACCCATCTCCCCTCCCGATCGATCAGGTTGGCATACACAAGACCTTGTTGGCCAGAGAGATCCACATACCCCTTGTCTACAGGCAAGTTCAGTTGTTTTCGCATCGTAATCACGGTACTGCGGAAGCTGATCACAGGTACAGGCTCGTCTGCTGACGCATGCGGAAAGCGGTGCAGATCGGCATGCTCCAACGCCGTTTTGGCAATTCCAAACGGTCTGTTAGCGACGTATTGATCCCAATCGATCTCCGGGAAGGAGGCAAGCAGTTCTCCATTGGAGGCAACGATCTCCCCTCCGGAAATCACCAACTCCGGACGGAAGTCTGTCAAGTCGGGCAATAGTAATAAATCGGCACGTCTGGCAGGAGCAATCCCGCCGATCTGCTCGTCCAAACGAAGAAACGTCGCTGCATTGATCGTCACCATCTGAATCGCCTGCATCGGCGGCAGTCCGAGTTGAACCGCTTTTCGCAGCAGGCCGTCGACAAGCCCCTCCTCCTCGATAAAGGCAGGATGCGGTCCGTCTGTCGTCATCAGGATCCGGCTTGTCGCCACCTTCCCTTCCGTAATCATCGTGATGATCTCCGCCAAATCAGGACGCAGCGAACTGTTGCGCAAGGTGGTCCACATGCCGAGGCGCAGCCGGTCCAGGGATTCCTTTGCGGTGATCGCTTCATGGCAGGCGCTGATGCCGGCTGCCACGATGGAATTCAGTTTTTCGTACGAACATCCGGCGGTGTGACCGTCGGAAATCTTCCCCAAACCTTTCAAGTAGTCAATCGTTTCCAGCAAAAACGGATCGCCGTTGTAGAGAAGCGGCCAGCGCGTCACCTCTGCGCTGCCGACCACTTCGTCCATGGCAAGCAGGCGGCGGACAGCTTCATGGTTGAAGTCGTCTCTCTCTGTCGGGTAGTCGGCCTGGGAGACCAATCGGACCAACCACAGATTGTTGCCTGGAAGCTCGCGCAAATCTTCCACCATTTTGGCAAATCCGTCCGCTCCCATGTGCAGGTAAAAAAACAGATTGTCGTTCACAAGGGTAGTGGTTCCGAGGGACAACGCCTTCTTGGTCAAGCTGATGGGATTGTAGACCACCCAGGGATGGGCATGGGGCTCGATATAGCCCGGGGCGACGTACTTCCCCTCTGCATCAATCACCTTTGTCTTGTCGCCGATTGAGGCTTCGCTCTCCCCGACATAGGCGATGCAATCTTTGTATACCGCCACATTTTGGCGCAGGAACTCTCCCGAGTACACATTGATTACCGTCCCGCCCTTGATGTAAAGATCAGCAGTCCTACGTCCTTGTGCAACTTCTATCAGTTCATGCCGAGTCGCTTTCACGTTCATTACCACCTTTTGTTACACCTTTGGCCTGCAGGTTCCCGGCCGAAGGTGAAAAGTCTGCTCTTTCCAGTACGAGTGACGCCAACGTGCCGCCTACCAATCCCCAAAACGGCGCTCCGATGTGAAAGAGGGAGACGCCGGAGACGGTGATGATAAATGAGAACAGCGCCCCAAGCTTGAAGCGCGATGAAAAACTGGACTGCAGCGAGCCTGCCAACACGCCAACCATGGCCAAGCCGCCGAGCAGCTTGATCAGATGAGCTGGGACGATCTGCGTCATCATCGCGGCAATCGGGGCAAACACGCCAAACAAAATCCACAAGATTCCAACAATGACCGCCGCGACATACCTTCCTTCCCGCGGGCCGGTATCACTCCCGCTGATAATCGCCGTCATCGGTCCGGCGATGCATGCCGAGTGGGCGCCGAAAAAGCTGTTGATCAGCGAACCGATGCCGCTCCAGTTGGTCATGGCATTGACCGGCGGCAGGTAGCCGCTTGTGCCGAGCAGGCCGATTCCCTGCGCATTTTGAATTGCAATGACCGTCAGCGTCAAGGGAATCACCAGCTCGCCGATCGCGCCGAGGTCGAAGGACGGCAGGAACACCTGGGGCCTCGCCAGCGCAAACGCTGCGCCGTTTGCCTGCAGCATTCCCGACAGATACAGCAGCAAAAAAGCGGCCAGCAGTGCGGCGAGCAGCGGCGGAAATCGCTTCGCCAGCAGGGGAAAACCAGCAAGCAGGAAGTAAACGGCCAATACCGCGCCATTCAGCAAGGGCGCTTCTACAGTCGAAGTGATGATATCAATTCCGAAGGGCAGCAGGACCCCGGAGACCATACCCATCATGATCGGCATCGGCAGAATTTTCATGATTCGCTTGACAATCCCGGTAACGCCGAGAATCACGACCAGGACGCCCGTGATGAAATACGCTCCGACCACCTCGGCAAACGTATGCTGCATCAGCGAGCTCCCGACCAAAACAGCGCCGGGAATGGAAAAAGCGACCGGGATTGGCTGGCGGTAGTACAGCGACATTCCAAGCGTCAAAATGCCGCCGACGACGTAGATCGAAAAAATCCAGGAGATGGTTACATCCAAGGTGACATTCCCCTTGGCGGCTGACTGCAGCACGATCAGCAAAGGTCCTGTGACCCCAAAAAGCCAGGCAATAATCCCGTTGGATATGCTGGCAACAGACAAGTACTTGGGGAAGTCGCGAAGGCTTCCCATCCAGGCTGATCTCCCCGAGGTCAAGTGTCGTATGTTCCCTCCTTAACTAACGTATATCTCCGCAAACGGATTGATCGCTTTGTCGCGGTTTGGCTGGACAGTCCGATCAGGTGCGTGTTCAAACACGGACTCGAAGAACCGGACGGCGGACACGGAGATCAATTGATGGATATTCCAAAACAAATCTCTGGCGCTTCTTCCGCTCCAATGATCGGGCAGGAGGTCCTTGGGAAATCCCGGGTCCTTAAACAGAAACTTTCTGAACTCGTGGACAAGATGGGTGCGCTCCAAAAAAGACTCCACATCTGTCAGCGTATTATTCCAGACGCGCTCTTTCAAATGCTCGTATTTGGCTTGATAGGACTTGATAAAACCGTTGTATTCCGCCTCAATTTCCTGCAAATTCCATCCCTTGTCAATGATGTACTGATTGTCATGGGACACGACAGAGCTGGAACTGAATAACATGGTATAATCTTCCAGATTATAGGTGCGGATCATCTCCATGATCTGCTCTTCCAAGGGATTCGGGCTGACCCAGACACTGTTGGACACAAGCCCGAATCCCGTCCAGTTCAGCTCCTTGCGAATCTGGTTGCGCAGCTCCCGCTTCTCTTCCGGCACGGAGTAAGTCAAAATCCGCCATAGACCATCCCATTTGTGATCGCGAATGGAGTACACCCTTTTTACGCCGTCTTCGATTCTTCTTTTGCCTTTCTCGGTCAAACTGTAATAGCTCTTGTTTCCGACTCTTCTTACCTGCAGGAGATCTTGCTGAACCATGCGGAGAGTCGCTCCCCTGACAGAGGATTCAGAAATTCCGAATTCCGACATGATCCGGATGAGGCTGCCGATCCAGATTTCTCCGCCATAGTACTGGATAAAATCCCCGTAGAGAGTGATCATCAGTGATCTTGGTTTCATTTCTATCACCTTCTATAGATGAGACTTGTTTCTTCTATCACTGATATCTAGAGTATGCTAATTCCCTCTTAATGGCAAGAATGTCCGGAAGCTCTATTTAACTGATTCTCAGTTTGAACCGCTGTATTTTACCGGTTGATGTTTTTGGCAGCTCATCGACGAATTCAATCAACCGCGGATACTTGTACGGCGCCAGCCTTTGTTTCAAGTAATCCTGCATGTCCTTTTTCAGGCTGTCGAGCGGAGTGACGCCGTTTTTCAACACGACAAACGCTTTCGGGTGGGTAAGGTTTTCCTCCTGCTGCACGCCGACGACGGCAACCTCCAGGACAGCCTCGTGTTGAAGTAAAGCGTTTTCAATCTCGATGGGCGAGACCCAGATTCCCCCTACCTTGATCATGTCGTCCGACCGGCCGCAGTACCAGAAATACCCTTCCTCGTCGACGTAGTACTTGTCGCCGGTGTGCAGCCACTCTCCGCTGAACTTTCGCTTGTTTTCCTCATGGAGGTTCCAGTAGCCGTGGGCAATACTGTCGCCCTTCACCAGCAGATCGCCGGTTTCGTTCGCCGAGAGCGCCACGCCCATTTCATTGACGATCTTCGCCTCGTACCCGGGGACGAGCTTGCCCGAGCTGCCTTCGCGAATATCGCCGATTTGATTGGACAGGAAGATGTGCAGCACTTCCGTTGATCCGAGCCCGTCGAGGATATCCGTACCGAACAGCTCCCTCCACTTGCGAACGTACTTGGCCGGCAGCGATTCTCCGGCCGATACGCTGACCCGTATCGAGGAAAGGTCGTATGTTTTTCCGCTGCGTTCGACGAGACCGATCATCGAGCCGTAAAGCGTCGGCACCCCGAAAAAGATCGTAGGCCTGTACTTCTCGATGGTTTCGAAGACCTTTTCGGGCAGCGGGCGATCCGGCATCAAAACGGTCGATGCGCCCACCCCTAAAGGAAAGTACATGCCGTTGCCGAGCCCATAGGCAAAAAACAGTTTGGAGGCGGAGAATGTGATGTCGGCCTCCGTTATCTTCAGCACTCTTTTGGCATACGTGTCGAGGGCGAATTGCATGTCGTGCTGCAGGTGGATGACGCCCTTGGGATTTCCCGTGCTTCCGGAGCTGTACAGCCAGAAAGCGGCATCATCGTAATTGGTCGACGCCGGCTCCAGCTCTGCCGATGCCCAGCCGATCAACTCGTCGTAGGAGTGCACATGTTCTTCGCCGCCTTCCGCCTCGCCGATCACAATCACATGTT
Organism: Brevibacillus massiliensis; assembly: GCF_000311785.1. Classification (GTDB taxonomy): domain Bacteria; phylum Bacillota; class Bacilli; order Brevibacillales; family Brevibacillaceae; genus Brevibacillus_C; species Brevibacillus_C massiliensis. The sequence continues at coordinate 115,602 of NZ_HE978541.1, read as the reverse complement.
CCAGGTAAAGAAACCGGCTTTGCAGATGGCGAATTTTGCTCCAGATGTCGGCGTGGATGATCATCGCCTTGGCCCGGCTGTTGTTTAAAAAGTATTCGTAATCGGAAGGATGCATCATCGTATTGACCGGAATCGGCACGGCGCCAATCTTCACTGCCCCGTAGAAAGAAGCGATAAATTCCGGAGTGTCGTAACACACCAAGAGAATCCGATGCTCCATCTCCAGCCCGAGCTTTTTCAGCGCATTCCCTGCCTGATTTACGCTGCTTTGCAGTTGTTTGTACGTGATCTGCCGGTCCTCATAGTAGATGGCCACCTTGTCTCCGATGCCGTTGTTTACATTCTCGTCTATAAAGCGTGTGGCTGCATTGTACCTAACCCCTAAACCTCTTATCTCCATCTTTACCTCATCTCCTTCCTGCCAGGATAAAAAGACCTGCTTGCAATCAATAAAAGGCACGTATTAAAGCGCTTTCATAAGATGTAGTCGAGTTTTTTGCAGCGGGTGCTTCGCGCCATGACGGATGATCAAGAGCTGCGCGTTTTCTTTGCCTGAAAAAATCGCAATATCAGCCGTGCAGCCGACATTGCTCTTTTTTCCTTACAGCCCCTTCCAGTTCGCCTGGCGTTTTTCCAAAAACGCGCTCAATCCTTCTTTTGCATCCTCGGAGCGGAACAACAGGTTTTGCAGTTCACCTTCATAGCGAATCGCTACATTCAGCGGCATTTCTTTGCCGTTCATGATCGACAGCTTGATGTTGGAGACGGCGTAGGTGGCGCTGTTTACGATGTTTCTTGCGTATTCCAGCACTTTTTCACGCGTCTCGGCTTGCGGGAACACATCGTTTACGAGGCCGATCTCTTTTGCTTCCTGCGGACTGATCGTCTTGCCGGTGATGTTCATGTCCAGGGCGCGGGAATAGCCGATCAGACGAGCCAGCCGCTGCGTCCCGCCCGTACCGGCGAGTACGCCGAGCGACACTTCCGGCAGTCCGATCTTTCCGGCTTCGTCACCCATAAAGCGCAGGTCGCAGCCCAGGGCCATCTCCAATCCGCCCCCGACCGTATGCCCTTCCAGGCAGGCGATAAAAATTTGCGGAGAGCGTGCCATCTTGTCCAGCGTTTCATTGCAGAACAGGCAAAATTGCGTTTTAAAACGGGGTTCAGCCGCTTTCAGGAAGTTGATGTCCGCTCCAGCGGAAAAGAACTTGGGCATATCGCTCATCAGAATGGCTACCTTGATGTCGTTGTCAAAGCGAATATCGTCAATCGCTGCATTCAACTCCCGGTAGAAGTCGAGGTTATAAGAGTTGGTTTTGTTTACGTGCAAATGAATTTCTGCGATACCGTTTTCTTTTTTTAAGGTTAACAGTTTTTGCTCATGGACGACAGTTGAAGACATGACATTTCCTCCTTTGCACATTTTGTTATGTTTTAAAAACAATCGTATTCAATGCATAATATACTAAATGGGCTTTATATTCTCAAAGTTCATATAACTAGAATAAGGAGAGTTTTTTGCTAAAATTCAAACGAATACTTTCAAACGCTTTGATTTTCTTTGTGTTATGCTTTTTGAACGAACGACGAAAAACCGCAAAATGACAATTTCGCCGCAGACGTTAATATGGTTGGTGAACGGTCGATTTGAAAAGCGAAAGAATAAGGGAGGAGAAAAAGGGATGGTAGATACTACCTCTTCTTTAATCTCGCGGATTACGCACGTTTGAGGCAGTCCCTCTCATTCCAATGCAGCAAACTCTACCCGATCAACCACTTTTCTAAAAGCGAAGTCTTCACCGCCGATACCGCTCATGACGGTTAACTCATCCTCCGGGGCAGCAAAAATCCCTGAATCAAACACGGCATCAGCAGAAATAAGCGTATGTGCGGCCCCTGTATCTACAATAACGTTTTCGATTTTCGTGATTTTTCCTTTGTATGAGAGGGTTATTGCGGCATGTAAGTCCTTTTGTGTCATTCAATTTCATAGTATTCCATTTACGTACTTCATCCCACAGCATGTCAATCCCTCCCTTACTTTTGTTATAACAAGAGACTTGTCACAACTTCCATCTTCTCTATTACATCAAATCTATCGGCTATTTCTGTCGTTTGACCATCAATTCAAAAAGGGTCCGCAAATCAAAAAGGAGGAACCAGCCTTGTCTGGCCGGTTCCTCCTTCCTCTGCTATTTTCAAGCTGTTCATCCCGATTTCTTCGGCTGCGTCATCGCCCAGATCGACACGGACGTCTCGGTTCCTTCGTTGATAAACCGGTGCGGTATCGAAGATTGGAAATAGATGCTGTCACCGGCTTCCAGTACGTGTTTTCTCTCTCCCAGAAGCACGGTTAGCTGCCCCTTTTGCACGATCCCGCACTCCTCGCCCCCGTGGGACACCTGCTGCTCCTTCTCATGCATCTCGCCAGGTTGGATCTCGATCAGCAAAAAGTCGATTTCTCCCCTGTTATGGGGGAGCAGCGAGTGATAGACGACGTTGGAATTGGGAAAGTGAATCTGCTTCCGCTGATTGCGGCGGACGACGATCTGCTCATCCTCGGCCGAATCGTCCTCGAAAAAATAATGCAAGGGGACGTCCAGCACTTTGCACAATTTCCAAAACAGCACCAATGTCGGGATCACCTGGCCGCGCTCAATCTGGCTGATCTGTCCCGTACTGACACCGGCCGCATCCGCCAATTGCTGCATTGTAAGTCCCCGCTGCTTGCGAATCGTCCGAAGTTTTTGTCCTTGAAACGCTTCCGACACTTCTATCCTCTCCCGCCCTGCAACATTTTCCACTTCCAGCACTAGTCTACTATTTCTGCTTCCCTCGAAACAACAGGGTCCAATGGGTAGATGGGACGGGCAATTCGCTTGTAGTCAAAGACCGTACAGATGTCAAACGTGGATATGCCAGGTGAGTCGACTGTGATGATCGCGGGTACCTTGCTTTGGAAAAAGCCGCGAAAGTGCTGGCTTGACTTGATCCCGATAACCCGGCAGCGGTACATGTCGATGCCGTGCAGCTTGAGCAGTTCGTCGTCCAAAAGCTGGGATTTGATACTGGTGACGATCACATCGACGTTGCCCACTGTCAGCCGTGCGGTCCTGCCCAGATCTACTGATTTGCCGGACCACATGGGCGACGTCTGTGTGAATACGCCGTCTGTGAGCAGTTTCACCCGTGCGCTGACCGGCAGCGGCTTGCCGTGCAGTTCATCTGTTTTACCGCCCAGCTTCACCTCGATATGCGCGCCAACCCCTGCCCGATGGGCCGCTTCGACGACTTCCGGGTCGCAGATGTGGCAAAAACACGTCAGCGGCACGTTTGCCGCGAGCATCTCGGCCAAGAGATGGGTCCCGTCTCCAGGCGCACCCGCACCCGGGTTGTCGGACGTCTCGTTGATGATAACGGGGGTCGCCGCCTGAGCCAGGGCTTCCTTCAGCCCCTCGGACGGAGTCGGATAGGTGATAAAAAATTCATCCCGCATGCTCCAGATCGCATCCGCCACTTCACAGGCTGCTTGCCGGGCCAACACCTCATCGCCGTCCGCCGTGGCCAACACCGTTACGGCGACATCAGGCGCATCGGTATAGGGGAAGCCGTGGAAAAACGTGCAGTCCAGCACGCCTGGCCGGCTTTCCCATTCCCAACAGATCTCGTTGACTCGCTGTGCCGGTCCGAACAGGGTCGTCGAGGTTGGAATCATCAGCGGCAGACGGACGAGCTGCATCTTGGGCGAGATGTGTCCCGCCACCAGTTCGCACAGCCGCCTTATCGCTTCGCGTCCGCGGTCGTACTCATCCGAATGCGGATAAAAATGAACCCCTAAAAGCAGATCGGCGTACCGCACCATTTCGTCTGTCATATTGGCATGCAGGTCGAGCGTGGCGACGATCGGCACGTTTGGACCGATGGCCGCGCGGATGGAGCGCAGCAAATCCCCTTCAATGTCGTCGCAGCCCTCGGCAATCCCCGCCCCGTGCAGGGAGAGACAGACTGCATCATACGGTCCCGCCTCGCGCAAGCTGTCAAGCATCTGGCCCTTGATTTTTTCCCAAGCGGCGGCGGCGATTATTCCGGAAGGCTCAGCCGACACCGCGAGCGTCGGGACAAGCTCAAGGCCCGACTCGCGTGCCTCAGCGAGCATGCCGCCGAGACAGTCGCGCACCCCGATATGGGCCGCGATGATCTCCGCCCCTTCGCACCACTCCTGCCGCCTGAACGCCGCTTCATCCGTTCGTTCCCGGGAAAAGGTGTTGGTCTCGTGCAGAACCTGGCCTATCGCGATACGCAATCCTTGTTCACTCCGAATCGCAGCGGGCCCGCCGCCTTGACTTTGATGCGGATGACATTGCCCGGCAGGTAGGTGAGCGGAACCAGCTCCATGTCGACAATTTCCGTGGCCCGGGGATCGGCACCCATTTCAATCGCCTTTTGCACGGCTTGTTCTCTAGCCTGCCGGATCGCTTCCTCACGGGAGGTGTTGACGAGACTCCACAGCTCGTCCACTTCGCCGCTGGCGTCTGCGGTAGCAGCGCCGATCGCATTGGCACAGCCGAAGTTTTCCGGGCGGATGATCTCCCCGATTCCCGGGACGTGTGGGGGAACGAGCAGGCTGCCCCCGCCGACCAGCACGACGGGCAGCGGCGCTGTCGAGGTCTTGATGCGGTCGCATGCGCCGGCGACCAGCTCGATGATTTTATCCATCGCCTGCTTCACAAATCCCGGATCCAGGTGTGCCAGACGGGTTGGATCGCAGTTGGGCGCATCAATCCGGGCCACTCCGGCAGCGATGGCAATGTCGGTCGCTGTCAAGGTATCCCCGCCGAAACAGACGGCTTTCTTCGTAATTTCGTATCCGACGCTGTCCGGTCCGATCTGGATTTCCCCGTTGTCTACAGTGACGATGCTGCCGCCTCCCAGCCCGATGGAGATCAGGTCAGGCATGCGGAAATTGGTCAATACGCCGCCCACTTCCACCGCTACTGCGGATTGGCGGGGAAAACCGTTCACCATGATGCCCACGTCTGTGGATGTGCCGCCGATGTCGGCAACGATGCAATCCTTCAGTCCCGACAGGAAGGCGGCGCCGCGCAAGCTGTTGGTCGGGCCTGAGCCGATCGTCAGGATCGGATAGCGGATGGCGTAATCGAGGGCCATCAGCGTGCCGTCGTTTTGGGCGAAAAACACCTTCGTCTTGATGCCGAAGCGCTCCAGCGCCTCCATCAACCCTTCGGCCGCGCGTCGGGCCACGCCGACCACCGAAGCGTTCAGCACGGTGGAATTTTCCCGTTCCAAGAGGCTCAGGCTGCCGATTTCGGACGAGAGCGTAATCGAAACATCCGGCCCGAGCACCTCCCGCGCCATCTCGGCAAACTCCTGCTCATGGCTCGCATTCACCGGGGAGAAAATGGAGCAGACGGCAATCGATTCCGCGCCTGCTGCCTTGATCTCATCCAGCACCGCCAGACACTCCGCCCGATCAAGATGCTTTCCGGCGAGCGGACGTCCGTCAAATTCAAATCCGCCGTGGACGAAGTAGGAGGTTGCCCCCATCGCCTCCATCAGGTCGGCGTGCCAGTCGGTCAGCGGCGGCACGCCTTTTCCCGCAGGCAGGCAGATGCGGACGACAGCTACATGGGACAGCAGCTTGCGGCGGATAATTGCGTTCGTGGCATGCGTCGTTCCCAGGGAAACGTAGGCAATCGCCGAAGTATCGATCTTGGACTGCTCCAGCACGCTTTGAATGCCGTTGAAAATCCCTTCCTGCACATCCAGCGTCGTCGCCGACTTGACGGATGCTGCGACGCGGTTGGCTTCATCCAGAACGACGACATCCGTATTCGTACCGCCAACGTCGATTCCGATTTTGTACTGTTTCGCTGTCATTCGTCTCATCCTCTCTTCTTCGCCAATTGTTCAACAGGAATGAACGGCAGATCGTATCCAAAGTATTGCGGCCCCCAGATTTCCAGCGCTTTCTGTGAACGCATGATCTCCGGTGTCGGAATTCCGACGCAGACCAAGCGGAAGCCAAAGCGCAGCGTTTCCGTCGTGAGCGGCTTGGATGTCTCCAGATCGAGGAAGGTGATCAAGTCGGGAACCGTAGCCACTACCTCCTCATCGCGGTAGGCAATCAGGTTTTCATTCTGGAAATCCACCTGGAACCGGCTGCCGCTGTAGTCGCCGATGCCTTCCAGCTGAACGGTTCCGCGCGTGAAGCCTTCAGCCGTGGTCCGGTCCACATCGACGATCTTGCCTTCAAACAGGACGACAGGTGTGCCGTAGATGGACTTAGCCAACGCCTTGGACATGGCTTCAAGCGGGCTTTCGTGACGTTCGCGGGCGTGTACGATCGCTTTGCCGATATCGATCAGGAGCGACGTCGTATGCAGAATCGACGTCTCCTTCATCTGTTTGCCCGTCATCGGATACTCGGCGATGTGTCCCACTCCGCCCATCCGCACGGTAATGCCCCTGGCGATATGCTCCATCATCGCATTGTCCACCGTATTGACGAGGCACCAGTTGCCCCGCTCGTCGGTGATGACCATCGGCGTGCCGGAAACGCCGTAGACATTGAACGTCTCCATCTGCAATTCGGGGAAGGCCCGCCCCATCCCGTCCGCGTCCACCATCGGCAGACCCGCCCGGGCGGCTACGACGAACGGGATGGTCGAGTTCAACCCGCCGCACTCCATCGGCATGACGGCAAAGGCTTTTTTGCCGAGGTGATCTTCCAAGCGCCTGAGTGAGTGAAGCGCTTCGTCGCCATTGGGAATCTTCTCGAAAAAGACGGTTGGCGCCCCCATCATGGCGGTCGGGACGACCAGCACATCGTCGGGCACTTCTTCCGGCGACAGCAGGGTGACCGGTCCGCATTCCTTGATCGCCTTCTGCGCCATCAGCTTGCCGATAAACGGGTCTCCTCCGCCGCCCGTACCCAGTACAGCGGCACCGAGTGCCAAATATTCAATTTCTTCCACCCCTATTGTACGTGCCATCTCCATCTCTCCTTTTCAGATCATGTCGTTGCAGCAGTCAGAAACCGTTATCTCCTTCTTCAACCAAGCCTGAGGTGAGTTTCAGGTTCATTTTTTTGCTGATCGCATGCACCCCTGCGTGCACAATGAATGCGACAACAAGCGAATTTAATGAGGGGATGCCCCATTCCACGTATATTCCGGCCAAAATGCCAAGCGCCCAGGAGATAAAGGCAGGCCAGACGACAGCAGCGTATCTCGTCCCTTTGCCGAAGCGGTACCCCTGCTTGTGGACAATATAGTAGTCCGCGATCAGGACGCCCGCGACCGGCGGAACGGCAACGCCGATGGCAATGAGAAAGTTGACGAAGTGATTCGCCATCCCGGCCGCGCCGAGAACGGTGGCAATGATGCCGACGATCAGTACCAGCTTGCTTTTGCCGATCGGAAAGATGTTCGTCAGCGCCAGCGAAGCGGAGTAGAGATTGCTGTCATTGCTTGTCCACTGCGCCGCGATCAGGACGAGGAGCGCGGGAATGCCCAGGCCCATCTGCAGCATGACAGCGGGCAGGTCGCCGGTCCCCATCGAGGCTGCCGTGATCGCGCCGGCAAAGATGATAAATCCGTTGGCAATCACCATCCCGACGATAATCGCCGTCCACGATTCCTTGGGCGACCTGGCGTAGCGGGCGATATCCGGCTGGATGACCGCTCCGACGGCAAACGTCCCGATCACCAACACAATCCCGTCCATCAGCGACATCGGCTGGCTGATGCTCGCATGCAGATTGCTGAAGCCGCCTACATGGTTGAGTCCCATGGTGACGCCGATGATGCAAAGGATGATCAGCGAGGGAATCGCGATATTGCTCAACAGCCGAATCCCTTTAAAGCCGATATAGGCGGTTAAGATCATCAGCATCCCGCCCCACGCAGAGGCAACGGGAATGTCGGTCAAAAATCCGGCGTCAGGGTACATCGAATGCACGGTCTGACCGAAAAACCCGGTCTGCACCGAGAACCAACCGATCAATGTAATCGCCCAGACCAGGCTGATCACCAGCGATCCGTACCGTCCGAACGCATGCCGGGAGAGCATCGTCGTCGATACGCCGGTCTTCGCGCCGATCGCTCCCGTAAACCCGCCGTACAGCGCCAGCACGGCATTTCCCGCCAAGATGGCAATGATGATCTCCTTCAAGGGAAGTCCCGCTGTCAGTGCAGCACCTGCAAACATTCCCGATACAGCCATGCAAAAACCGGAGGTGACGAAGGTAATTTCCCACCAGGGCCGCCGATTTTCGACAGGCACCGGTTCCATGGCATAGTCATTCTCTTGCGCTTGTTCCTGTGCTTGAGGTTGCGTTTCTACTTTGGACACAGTGACTTCCTCCTGATATTAGATTTTGAAAGCGATTGCAATCCTACAGACAAAAGAAGCAGTTACTCTACCGGATCGCTTGGTTTGTTGCCCCACCTCACAAGAACTTGTAAATTTAAAATATTAAATATATCGTAGTGAAATTATAATAAACTGAAAATACGTTCGTCAATTATTTTTTTAATATTTTAAAGTTAATTTTAATATATAATATTGCTACATAGGAACGATGACTGGTTTTAAACGTCAAAATCCCCCCTTTTATTCTTCCGATACCGGCAGAACCAACAGGGGGGACTGATCTGTTTCCTTATAAATTCATTATTTTAATCTTATTGAGTTCTCTCTTCCTCTCTTTTGCCAAGGCTTCCCTGCCTTTTATCCAGGATGATAACAGCAAGGCTGTCCCCGCAAGAAGTAAAATTCCTACCCCGATGGCAAAATAAATCGCATGCTCCATGCTTGACTTATCCAACACTGTACGCACGGTCCAGGGGGCGGCGATTGTAGGATTGAAATGAACTCCAAAGTATATCTCAAAGAATGACGGGTAGTATAATGATTGGATTTAAAATTAACAGCAGGGAGTTCACAAACGATGAAAGCCATTTTGATCCTATCTTTATTCGCATTAATGGTGTGTTCCAACTGCACTCAATATAAAACGAATCAAGTACCGCCTAAAGGGATAACGAACAATACCCTGAAGACTTCTCGCACGACGGACCTGCACGATGGCCCAGAAGGGGCTGTGCGCAATCCCCATCCGCTGTCGTTAGCGGATTTGCGGGCTAAATACAAAAGCACGTTTTTACTGAGCGGTCCTTCTTCGAAGCGTGAAGTTGCCTTAACCTTCGACGACGCCCCTGACGACCGCTTTACACCTCAAATACTTGATGTCTTAAAACAGGAGGGTGTACGAGCAACGTTTTTCGTAGTCGGCAACCGGGTCGAAGCGCATCCCGAAATTGTACAAAGAATGATTAATGAAGGTCATGTCTTAGGAAACCATTCCTACAGCCACGCGAATTTGCCCAAATTAAGCGATGCGGATTTTCAGAATGAGGTCGTGAAAACAGATCAATTGATTCAATCTATTTCGGGGTATAAGCCAACTTTTATCAGACCTCCGTATGGAAATATTAGCGAACGCCAAATTCAATGGCTGGCTAGCCATCACAAGGTCATCGTCAATTGGAATGTCGACTCCTTGGATTGGAAAGGCCTAAGCGCGGAACAGATCAGAACGAATGTTCTGGCGCAAGTACGTCCCGGGTCTATTATCCTTCAGCATGCTGCGGGGGGAGTTGGGGAGGATTTGACCGGGACGGTTCAAGCATTACCGGAAATCATTAATCAGCTGCGAAACGACAATGTCAAGCTGGTTACGGTTCCCGAGTTGCTAAGCCTTCCGAAGTAGTGAAACAATTGGTTATTGTAAAAGTCCAAGATATGGAATTCGCAGTTACGAAGGTCATGAAATTCCGCTTCAATTTCTACCAATGGCTTAATTAGATTATCCTGATGGCGCATAAGAATTCGAGCTATTTGACCATCGACAAAATGATTGACTCACCAATCATTTTGTTCATGATTCCTAGAATAAATGTATGGACAACTTTGGGATGAAGAGACCCGTATGCACAACGATCCAGTTCTTTAAGTACTTGATATAACGGTGTCGGTTTCTTATACACACGCTCAGAAATCATAGTATGAAAGACGTCTGCAACAGCTACGATTTTACTATAAGAGGTGATATCGTTTCCGGTAATCCCAAAAGGATATCCACTCCCATCCTCTCTTTCATGATGCTGCAACGCAACTAAAGCATGCTCTTCTGTCATACCTGAAATTGAATGAATAATCTCATACCCAAAGTGGGTATGAAGTTTCATTTCTGCATACTCTTCTGAGGTTAGAGAGCTAGTCTTATTTAAGATATCATCAGAAATCTTTATTTTTCCAATATCATGAAGTAAGAGAGCAAACGAGATAAGTCTACCCTTTTGAGTCAAGTACAGCAATGGATAGCCACTTTACCCAACCACATCAAGGGCTTGTTGGTTAATTTAAGCTGCGAAAGTTGAGATATTTATTTTTAATTTGCTCCCAATGAAGCAGCTGTTATCAATCGGAATCACCCTCTTTTAACGCAACTTGACTGATTCCATTACGATCAAAAATCCTATTTTCAACGGGTTCAAAAATATCGACACTATATCCATCAACAATCACTCTACCTTCAAACATCTTTTTCACGATAACTTTTTTTGTTGCTTTCAAACTTGTACCAACCCCAGTGATTCCTCCTACATTCATGGCAGATATCGTATCACCTGCCTCTAATTTAGAACCTCTACATACTGAATCATCTAAAAAGAAAATAATATTTCCTGCCGAATAAAGATCACACTGAATTACCCCTTCTTTTCGTATTAAAATATCCCCATTTGATTTAAGCGTGGAATTCTGAGCTTGATTGATATTAATTTGAACATTGGATTCCTGACTTAAAGCAACTCTCATATAGGCTTCTTTCAATGCACGCATAAAATCCTCCATTTTAGGAGCCGTCATTCCTTCAACAATCTTAGTGGGTTGCAGAAATAACTCTAAATAATCTTTTAGTTGCTGCAAATCATTTTTATTGTAATTTTGGACAGAACCGATAACGCCGAGTAATTCCTTAATGATATCCCAAACTTGTCGATACTTATTTTCTATTACGAGTAACAAGATCTGCCCATAGCGAATTTGAATTTTCTTCTTATTGATTTCACTTAATAATAATTTTGTACTTTCCATCATTTTTTCAAAGTACTCCAATAATTGCTTGGCACTGTTATACAGTCTGTTATATAACATCCCGAAATACCCTGAATACAGATTGCTCCCAATGATATTTCCTATTATTGCGATACTGCCGGTTGCAGTCAAAGTGGAGTTAAAAACACTGCCGGTTACATAAATATTACCAAGAGACTCAATTATCATATTATCCAATACATCACCGTAAACGATTACGTCTCCAGAAAAAACAATGTTACCAGTATGTATATCCACATTCCCTGGTACGATAAAGGCTGTATTAATTTCAAAGTACTTAATTTGATTACCAGTTATTCGAGGTCGTCCCTCTTTTTGAGCAACAACTGAAAAGTCAGAAGTAATTTCAACATTATCTTTCCCTATAATGCGAATATCTCTTACTGGATCGGGAGGCACAACATTGCCGAATACATCATATCCGGCTTGCCCTTCTTGGGGTGGCGTTTTCTTGGCAATGATATCTCCTCTTCTAGCAGATGGAATGTTAAGATGATTTTTAAAGTCGACTTTCCCCCGTACCTCTAAAAAGAAATGTTCAATATGTTGAGAAAAATACAAGTCCAATTTGGCATCTTGTCCCTGTTCAGGTGCCTTACCTCTTGCAATGACAACAGGTTTATATGTTGGTTGAAGGATTTCACGTTGAATAGCAACAACATCAAGATTCATCTTTATATTCATACTATCGATCGTCGATAGAATATCCTGTAGATTTAAGGTTTCGATTATAATCGATTTATCCTCCTTAGCAGTAATAATCTGGTTTACAGAAGGAGGTTTATCGTTTAATTGCCACGGATGTCTCACTTTTGCGTAGATTGTAAGATAGGATTCCAGTTTATCTTCCGAAACAGTTATTTCATACAACGGTTTTTCATCAATCGACCAATCTATTATACTCTCAGTAGTTACTTGTATCGGCTTCTCAATTTCTTTACCATCAACATGTATTTTTACTGGATACTCGGCTATGATTGTGGGGAAAGCTCCACCGTTTGTGGGGTTTACAACGAAGATTTTCCCCTGCTCAACTTTTATAAAACCATCCTCAGTCTTTTCATTAATCTCGGTTTCTAGAAAAAGGCTATTATTTTCTCGTTTCTGTAGTCCTTGATCAAGTTTTTTCAATAGTTTTATTATTTCTTGTTCACTGATATGATCTGACACAGGAACCACCCCACAATGAAATGTAACATTTGTAAGAATACAATTAGCATATATAGAATCGAATTTGTTACTTCAATTGATCGGACCTCCAATATCTTAAGAATTGACCAACTCTCCTTAATCTTCTCGATTAACCCATTAATGCAAACAACATCGATGTAACAAATTTATCGTTATCAAAGGGCTTTGTAACAACAGGGATGTTTTTGTTAATCCTCGATCGAATTTCTTTCTGATCAATAGCAGCTGAACACACCATAACCTTGACACCAGAATCGATTTTCAAAACTTCTTCTATTAAAGAAATCCCATCCATACAGGGCATTTGATAATCAACAATCATCAAATCAGGCTTCGTGACAAAATAGGAATGTAACGCCTCTAATCCATTGCCCACTTCGGATACAACCTCGTGTCCGGAATTTGTCACAAGTTCTGAAATCAACATACGAACAGTAGGATGGTCTTCAGCAATTAATACTCTTGCCATCGAATTCCTCCCGTGGTTTGATTCGGGACTTAGCGCCAAAAGCACTACATCATTAAAGATTTACATCCCTACTTTTTCAATAGGTTTTCCTGTGAAATGGGAATATCGAGAATACATTTGCAGATCTTTCCTAACTATAAAAGATAAATTTCTTATCGTCAATGATAAAAAAATTATCTTTTAAATTTAAGATGTACTATCGTATAATGTAAAAGTGTGGAAGGAGTGTTACGAGTGTTAGGTGAACGTTTAGTTAAATTAAGAGGAAATAGAACTCAAAAGCAAATTGCGGAGCAACTTGGTATTTCCCGTGCTCGATACTCTCATTATGAAAACAATCATGTTCAGCCAAGCAATGAACTTTTAAAAAAAATGTCTGATTTATATGGTGTTTCAATTGACTATTTACTTGGTCGTAGCGATTCAGAATTAAATTTTCTGGAAAAAGAGTTTTTGAAAGACGTGGCTTCGATTCCTTTAGATGAAGTAATTCAAAAATACCCTTTAAAATTCATGGGCGAACAACTCAATTTAACATCTGACGATAAAAAAGCCATTTTGGCGTTTATCAAGACATTACACGAATTGAAAAAGAAGTAGTTAACAGATATTAATAACACCTATTCGAAAAATTAATCATCGCTGCTACTTCACCATCAATAATGTACGGTGTGCAAATACTTTTCATGGTTAGCCAATGTCCCAATTTATGGTTGATACGATAGATCACTACTTTTGGTTGTTTAGAATTTAGCATTTCAATTAAAAATTCATTCATTCTGTTCACATCCTCTGGATGAATGATTTCAAAGCCATTCATCCCACATAATTCCTCTGGGTAAAATCCCATTACATTAATATGATTTGGACAAATGTAAATAAAACGTCCATTAGTATCCAAACAACATAGAAGTTCATACTTATCGGAAAATCTTTCTTTGAAGAGTATATCCACGTAATTTGTTAACATCTTTCTTACAATCTTGTTTAAATCAATTGCCGAATCACTTGTTTCTATATTCATTCGTTTCAAAAATTCATTCGTAACTTTTGACCCTTTCAATATTTCCCCTCTCTCTATCTTAAAAAAGTCCTCGAAGAGCGATGTGATACAGCATGTCTATTGTTTTCACCACTTATTTCCGTTGCCCTTCATTTTTGAGACATGAAATGTATTATGTATAATTCGACAGACTTATGTAAAAAATTGTAGATCCCTGTTGTTTCAATAATATCACAGAAAGTACTTGGAAATAAATAAAAATGTAGAGTATACTCCGTTGAATATCCCCCTACTCTGGTAGGATACTAGAATTTCAAGGGGGGAAATCATGTCAATAGAACTGTCTTTTGCCAAAGTTCTGAAAGCCGTAAGAGTTGAAAAGAAAATTAGTCAATTAGAACTTGCAACAGAAAGTGAACTAGATCGAACATATATCTCCATGTTAGAACGAGGAATTCACCATCCAACCCTGCCCACCTTATTTGCCTTGTCTAAAGCGCTGCAAATCAAACCATCAGAACTAGTTAGAAGAGTGGAAGTAGAAATTGAAAAGGAAGAGAAAGAATACACAAACCCCCATAAAGATTAAATATACCTTCCCGAAATACCCGTAAGGAGCGTTTGGTTCAGCCTTCCGCTAAAACTATCCATGTGCTCTTTTTTAGGGTCTGCCAAAGATTTTTGTGTGTTTTTCGCAAGTTAAAAATACAGAGAATCGCTGCGGATTTGTACATAGACACGGCCAATGCTGAAGATTATGATGCTTTCTACTCCGGATAGCGCATTTCGTAGCATGTAGCACTCGCCAGTGAAAGCCAGGACGTATGCGTGGTGGACGAGCCGGTCCACGAGTGCTGCTGTCAGACTGGCATCTCCAAACACCGTGTTCCACTGGCCAAACTCAAGAATCACGTTCTCTTTCCGCTCGAGAAATGCCAGGTCCGTTAGAAGCTCACGGCTGCAATGTGCTGGGAATGTAACCGTTCCGAAATCATAATCCTCTAATGTCTTCATTTGTGGAACCCGGGCTTTTTTCAGGAGCCTGCGAATCCTGGATATTTCTCGGCCCCTAGTTCCGCTTGGAGGACTCCAAGCAGGTATTGCGAGCGGTCATGGAACGCAATCGTCTCGTAGGCTTCCATCACATGCTCCAGGTGTCGGTACTCTCTGTCGCCCGACAAAACCTCGATCTCGTCCCATTTCACCTTGAGCAGCACGGTATCTGGCGCAGCTGTACCAAAATCAACCTGTGCCTCGCCGCCGGGGTGTTCGAGTCGGCTTTCCGCACGTTCCAGCTTGCGTTCTTTTCGGCGTTTGACTACATATTCTTCAGGAGAAGGGAAAGGTCGAGAACGGCATATCGCATAAATAAGAAAAAATTTCTGGCCACGTATCAGAACATTCACCGGCCTAAATGAGCTAAATCAGCAGGTTCGTCACTGGCTTGATAACGGTTGCAAATGTTCGAATTCATGGTACAACACATGAAGTGCCTATACTTCGTCTTCAAAAAGAAGCCTTGAAAAGGGGGAATTCTACTCCCTATGAATATCTCGAAAAGCATATTCGAAAGGTTTCGAATGATCACTGGTTTCATCGCCAAAAATGATCGATATATACGGACTCGAATAATTTGGGAAAACTTATTTAGCTGTCGCCTTGGCAATGGAAGCTATTTCGAAACGATACTCTGTTTACTTTATTACAGCTCATGACCTGGTACAAGTTTACAAGAAGCACGCCGAACGATACGCCGTGAACTAGGTCTCTTTACAAAGCCAGATCTCTTGATTATTGATGAAATTGGGTACCGTAAAATGGATGAAACCGCTACAGCATTTCTTTTTTCAAATTGTCGTAGAAAGATACGAGAAAGCGCAATTATTCTAACGTCAAACAAATCCTTCGGCATGTGGGGCGAAATATTTGGAGATTCTGTATCGG
The DNA here is from genome assembly GCF_000311785.1 of Brevibacillus massiliensis. Classification (GTDB taxonomy): domain Bacteria; phylum Bacillota; class Bacilli; order Brevibacillales; family Brevibacillaceae; genus Brevibacillus_C; species Brevibacillus_C massiliensis. The sequence goes on along the minus strand of NZ_HE978541.1, from coordinate 99,793 downwards.
CTACAGCAATTTTTAGACCGACTTTTGCACAACGCAAGTACAGTAAATATAAAGGGAGAAAGTTACCGAATCAAAGAAAAGAAAAAAGATGGATTCTTCAGAGCAGAAATTCCTGACGAAAAAGGGCAGCCTCCAAATTAGGGACTTGTTGGTCCCTGGAAATGGGGAAATTCCAATTGATGATTTTGAAGATTTTTAGATTGATGTTGACATTAAATCACGCAATAACTGAATCCCATCTTTGCAACCTGCAAAATATAACCACTCTTTTTCTATAGTAGTTCGAGTATTATTAAGTTCTTCCCATTCTAGAACGAGCTTATACTGCTCTTCAGATAATTCCGCTTTCAACCTCTGATCAAGTTCCCTAAGCCTAGCTTGAAGCGGCTCAACTTCAAGAAGATCACTTGACTGTCTCGCCATGTCAATAAAACGTTGATCAAACGCCGGTTTCATCCATTTGGGTCCAATCTTAAACACCTTTAAGCCACCCCTTAGTTGAAATTGTTGTAGATATTATAATTAATACCATAACGTTGACAAGTCCTTTGTATTCTAAGAATTTCCTATCCAAATAACTGCTATTCGTTACCCCTCTGTGTTTGCAAAATAAAAGTACACACATTGGAAAACGAAAAGTGCAGACCTTTTCCGAAAATGAAAAAAGCCTTGCCAGCTAACTAAATAACCCTCTAACTCTTCTATTTGGCCAAACAGATAGGAGAGGATAAAAGGAATGCTGGCAATGGCCCAACAACACTATATCAAATACTTACGAGATGTGAAAGATTAATCCATTCCCGATTGCAGAGCAAATTGGTATTAACTGAAGAACCGCAAAGAAGTATGCGAATCGCTCGGATTGGAACAAAGCAGTGCGTCTCTTTCTAGAAAATACCCGAATCATAAAAACAGTCAACGCCGACTTTATTTTGAACCACCGACGCCGGTTTAGAATTGACCCACCCGGAAATTTTTAATTTTATGGCAGAAAACGAGCCGTAGGCCCCAGTCCTCATCTTTTCACAAGATGGTAACTATTCCCTCTAATGTTGACAATGTGAGAATGGTGCAAGAGTCTATCCAAATCCAAAATAGCTGTCGCAAGGATCTGAACGCCCATCAGTTCTCCACATTCTCCTCTGGTTACTTTAACAAGATGATCCCCCTCTAATATTTTGCACCATTTGTTCGTCTATGCTGGATTGGAAAGAAAAGTCGAATTCCTTCAGCGTTTTTCGATAAGGGAAGTGGGCGAGTTTGGTGTGGACCCCATATTCGTTTTTGACGGTCAGCTATCACTGCATCCAGCAGCATATTCCTGGCTCAAACAAGTGGCCCGCAATGCCCCCTTCGATATCATCAGGAAAAACAAAAAGTATCGTCAGGTTTCCGATCTTGACTCCGTTATGATTTATGAAGAAAACGAACAGCCACGCGACTTTCCTGATTCAACAGATGAAATCGTAGAAAACATGCTGCGAAACGAATCACGGGTCGAAACGCTATACGAGCTAAAAGTCGAATACCGGATCGTTTTGGTCCTCCGCTACTTGGAAGAAATGTCCTACAAAGAGATCAGGAAACGGTTGCGGGGTCAAACTCCGTTGATCCGGGTGGGATACATTCCCGAAGGATTTTCTGAATTTCAGGTGAAACTCTACCGGGATGCGGATGGGAAGATCGCAAACTGAGAATTGAATATAAGAATAACGAGGAAGACCTATTTGTTGTGACCAACGAAGTCTAGCTGAAAATAGTACTGGTTGGCGAACCACGATCAACGAGGCATCGGGAATCATCAAGGATGTCGATATTAACGGGGCAAACGGAGTCTCGGTTCTATATACGGAAGGCGGAGCCCGGCTCGAATGGCTGTCTGACAACGTTATGCTCGACATCTATGGAAAATTAACTGAAGAGCAGATTCCAGCTATCGCCAGATTACTTCAGTAGAGAAGGGAATCGCTTCACGATCCCTCCTCTATTCTTATTTTTACTTAATCAAGCTGCTTGATGTGAAACGTTCCCCTTGTTCGCGAATCCCATTTTGAACTGCCCAATGAACAGAATGAACATTCCTTCCCTCCCCTATTGAATCGGCAGCCAGCACACTTTCCAAACGCCGTTTGGTGTCTTTTTCAACTGAAAGCCAAGCGGTTTTCGCTTATTATCAAACCGGATCCACACTACCGCCCTGTTCTCATCGTGCCGATTGATCGAGTACTGCTTCCCGTGCTCCCGCAGCTCTTTGATAAACGCACGGCTGTTTTCTGCCCCAACCGTATCTGTCTTCAGATCCTGCAAAAATTCCTGCCGAGACGGGATTTCAGTTTCGTGATCCTGGTAGTAGAGCGCGTACTGCGTCTCGTAATCGGCCATCTCCTTGGCGTAATAGTACATTTTGATGATATCGAGCGGCGCAAGGCCGTCAAGCGCCTTATCCTGTTTCGTTTTGGCGAACTCTTCGTATCTTTGTTTCTGCCCATCCTGCAAATCCAGGGTGAAGGGGCCGCGCTCTACTGTCTCCTCCGGGCTGGCGTGTGTGAGATTCTCCTCTTTTACAGTGCCGTCCGGATTGACCGAATAAAGCATCACATCTTTTCCTTTGGCATAGGAGAGAGAAAACTGGTGAAGCTTCTGTTCTTTCCAGGTCCAGGAAAGGAACAGGTTGGCGCCCACCTTTCTCGTGCGAAGACCCTCCTCGTCTACTGTGAAACCTGACTGGGCCGGTTCATATCCCGTTTGTTTAAAATAGCTGTAGTTCCAGAATTCGTTTGCTTTTTCGATATCGCCGCTTTCACGCTGGACCACATAGTCAGGAGGGCCGAGCAGTTCTTTTACCTGTTCCTGTGTCATCCCGATCTGCATCTGCTGCTTTAACTCGTCTACCTTTTCCGCGATTTCCTGATCGCTTGGAGGGGCCCATCCGCCGCCATGGATTGCTCCGGGAACAGCCGGGCGGCCAGGATCAGTCGGGCTCTCCACGATAGACCCCGGCAGCCAGAGGAAACAGATCAGAGCTGCGGCTGCCGCTATGCCGGCAGGCCAGGCCTTCCCCAATCTGCTTTTTTTCTGCTCCCGCAGCTTGCTGCGAATTCGCTTCTCCAGTGCCGTCGTGTCACGGATGTCTCGAAAAATCGTTTCATCCGCCGTCTGTTTGAACTGTTGCAGCATTCTTTCTAAATCCATTCTGCCCCCTCCTTTTCCAGCAGTTCTTTCAGCTTTTTGCGAGCTCTGTGCAGCTTGGTGTATACTCCTCCCGCCGTCGTCCCGAGCACCTCCGCGACTTCCTCTATCGACAGCTCCTCATAGTAATGAAGGATGATGACTTGACGGTACGTGCCCGGAAGCCTCATGACCAATCTTGCAAATTGGTGTCGCTGGTCGTTTTTCAAGATCGTCGCTTGCGCATCCTCCGCCACCCCGGCATCTACCTCGGCACGGAAGAAGAGATGGCGGAACGACCAGGATCTGACGTGCTTCTTCGCCTCGTTTGCGGCAATTCGGTAGATCCACGTCTTCAGCGAGCTCTCCCCGCGAAAGGACGGCATGCTTCGAAACGCTTTTAAAAAGACTTCCTGCGTGATATCTTCTGCCAGGTTGCGGTCTTTCACGATGGAATAAACAAGGCGCAGCACTTTCTGCAGATAGTCCTTCAGCAGTTCTTCAAACTGGGCCTCTGTTGTTTTGGCCAAACTGATCTCTGCACTCTCCAACCTTCTCCCCCCTTCCTTCATTAGATCGCGCAGCGAGGTTTTTCTTACATCTTACAACGATAGGACAAGCCCGACATCGCCCATGCGTCAAAAAGCAAAAAGCCGACGCTTCCTGCGTAAAGGAAGCCATCGGCTCATTTCCTCAGTCTTTTTCCGTTTTAAATTGCGAGACGAGATTCTCCAGTTCCTCGGAGACCAGCTTCATATGATCGGACAGGGCCGTCATCCTATCCATTGTTCCTGCCTGCTCCTGTGCGGCGGCAGCCGTTTCATTGGTCTGGTCCGCCACCTGCTTGGAGACAGCGGCGATCTCTTCGAGCGAAGCGTTGATTTCTTCGATACCGGCTGACATCTCTTCTGATGCAGCAGACACTTCTTGCATTTGGAAGGTAATATCGTTGATCCCTTTCACGATCTGTTCGAACGCCACTCCCGCTTCGCGCACGGCTTCCATGCCGTGACTCGACTCTGCTTGTCCTCTCTCCATCGCCTGTACGGCCGCGCTGGTATCTTCCTGGATTTGGCGAAGCAATTCGTTGATTTCGTTTGCGGATTCCCGCGATTGCTCGGCCAGTTTCCGCACCTCGTCGGCGACGACGGCAAAGCCTCGACCGTGCTCGCCGGCCCGCGCAGACTCGATTGCCGCGTTGAGCGCCAGCAAATTGGTTTGATCGGCGATGTTGGTAATCGTCTCCAGAGCCTGATCAATCTCTTGCGTCCGCATGACCAGGCGGTTCACGACCTCTACGGTTTCGTTCGTCACTTCATGAATCGTGTTCATCTGCATCACGGACTTTTCGATGCGCTTCGCACCCTCAGCGGCCTGTTCGGACGTAGAGACGGCCAGTTCCGCCACGGAAGACGCCGATTCGGCCACGCGCTGAACGGCATTGGACATTTCCTCCATCGCGATGGAGCCTTCCTGGATGTTGGTGACTTGTCCTCTCGTCCCTGCCGCGACTTCCGACATCGTCACCGCAATCTGATTGGAGGCGAGCGAGGCATCGGCCGAGCTGGTCATGACGCTCTCAGCCGATAGTTTTACTTCTGACGAGGTCTCCTTGACCCGGTTGACAATCTCACGCAAGCTTTCAGTCATCTCGTTAAAGTGCTTGGTCAAGGTGCCGAGCTCGTCCTTGGAACGATAGGAGATCGTCTCCGTAATGTCGCCGGCGGCTACCTTTTGCGCATGGCTGGTGATAAGCCTGATCGGCTTGGAAAAACGATTCGCGTACACGTATGCGATCACAACAGCCGCCGCGATAATGATCAAGCTTGCGATAATGATCAGGTTTCGCAAGGAGTCGAGCTGGGAAAGCAGTTCTTTGGACTCCACCAACCCGATATAGCGCCAGCCTGTCACCGGTGAAGTCAGGATGTTGACCAGGTGCTTTTGACCGTTGTAATTCATCTCGTACGAACCGTCGGCCAAGCTGGACAGGTCGTTCAGTTCGGGAATGCCCAGCTTGGAGATTGGCTCGAAGCTCAGTTCCGGACGCTGGGGATCTGTGAGAATCGTGCCATCCGGCAAGGCCAGCAGCAGACTTCCCGTCTTTTGCGTGTTGATGCTTTCCATCAAGCTCGAGAATTTGTCTAGTTCCATGGCTACCGCCGCGACCCCGATCACCTTGCCCGATTCATCTGTTATCGTCCTGGCCGCAGTCACCTCAATCGTGTTGTGAATCGACAGATACGGCTCGATCAACACGGCAGTGCCCGACTTCTCCTTGGCTGCCTTGTACCAGCCGCGCTCACGGGGATCGTAACCCTTATCCACTCCGCTGCCGTCGTTCTTGTATTCCTGAAACCCGCCGTATTCCGTTCCCAGCCACGCCGACGAGTAGTCTGGATGTGATTTGATGAATCTGTCGAATTCCCTTTCGATGATCTTCTCCATCTCTTGCGCCGGCCCTGGATTTCCATCTTTGTAGACCCGAATCGTCGAATCCATATGTTTCAATTCCGATTGTTCTGCCAGATATGTAACGCTGTTTTTCAGCTCGATCAGGTGGGCACTCAACGTGCCGTCAAACTGACCCATGTTTTGCAAAATACTTTTGTTAAAGTCTTCGGCTATTTTGCTGCTCATCGAGGAATAAAAAATAAAGCTGATAATGAAAATAGGTAAAATGACCATCAAGATAAAAGTGAATATAAGTTTTTTGCGTATGGTATTCAGCAAAAACAAGGTTCTCCCCTCCTAACAAGTACAACTAATGTTCAATTCCCGCTAAATTCTATACTTAAACATAATAGAAATTGAAGAAATATTAAAACTTTAAAAAACAAAATCAAATCCTCGCCAAACATGCGAGGATTGTTAAGCGGTACACGCTGCCGCCTAAAATATACTCAAATCCCACTGAGCCGCAACTTGCCTGAGCAGGACGCCTCCTGCCGCGCTGTTCCCGCTGTCGTCTACAGCGGGACCGAAGATGCCGATGCCGCAGCCGCCGAGAAAAGGAAGCCGTTCGTCTCTTACCCGGGGAGGAACAGCTGCCATGATCCCGCCTGATACCCCGCTTTTGGCCGGGACACCGACATAGGCGGCATACTTGCCTGAAGCGTTGTACATGCCGCAGGTAAGCATCAGCGCTTTGCTGACCCTTGCCACCTCTTTCGGAATGATCGCTTCCTCACGAAGCGGATGCATTCCGTCGCAGGCGATCGTCAGCCCGATCTCTGCCAGATGGGACGTGTTCACCTCTATCGAGCAGAGCTTAAAGTACACCTCCAGCGCCTCATCTACTGTCGACTCCAGATATCCCAGCTCTTTGAGGTAGTGGGCCAGAGCGCGGTTGCGGTGCGCCGATTCCCATTCCGAGCGGTACACTTGTTCATTGATCGCTGGCCGCTTCCCGACGATTCTCTCCAGCAGATGCAGCACGCACTCCAGCTTTTCTGCCGGCGTGGCACCGGGAAGCAGCGAGGCCACCGTAATCGCCCCGGCATTGATCAGCGGGTTAAACGGTTTGCCAGGGCGATTTTCCAGGCGAACGATCGAATTGAAGGGGTCCCCCGTAGGTTCGACATCTACCGATTCGGTTACCCGGGAAATACCGCGGTCCATGCAAGCGGCGATAAAGCTGATCACTTTTGAAATGCTCTGCATGGTAAAAGGCACGTCCCACTGCCCTGCTTGAAGGGTAGTGCCGTCAGCAGCGCAGAGGCAAATTCCCAGATCTGCTGGATTTGCCTTCGCCAAAGCGGGGATATAATCCGCACACCGCCCTTCGACGTGGTGCGAACGGGCGGATTCGACCCATTCATGCAGAAGTGCTGACCATTGCTCTGTATGTGCCTGTTTCACGTAGGATCATTTCCTTTGGATGCTTAGTTGGTCTCTTTTTCCTTGTCGTCCTTCATTTGAAACAGAAAGTGGCACGCGCCGTCATTTTTCAACAGGTACTTGTCGTGAACGACCTCGAAGTTCGGATTAAAGCCGCGGGCGATCGCAGGATCGATCATTTTGCAGTAGAGGATTCCATATTCTTCCATTCCATCCTTCCTCCACTGATCCGCGAACGCGCATTTGGTGAAATTCTGCTCAATGACGTTCGGATGCATCTCAGTCGTATACTCAAAGAGAGTGGAGCGGCCCATGTCGTAATTGGGCAGGTAATTTTCAATCCCGTTGGGCTCGCCAACCATCGCCGCTCTTTTGGCAATCTCCCGGCCGCGCTCTTCTCCAAACACCCTGACGCCTTCCATAACCGCTTCCTTGCCCGCTTCGCCGAAACGGTCGACTACCTCTTTGGCTACACAGGCAAACAGCTTCGCCATGATCGAATACATCGAGACGGGTTCCAAGCGCTCTTTTTCCTCTTGTTGTTTGGTGTCTTTTTCCTCCGTCATAGGTTTCACCTTCCACTCTTATTTTATCTCAATTAATGTATGCCCAGATAAATTTTGCGGATTTTGTCGTTGTTTTGCAGCTCTGTTACCGTGCCTTGCTCCACGATTTCCCCTGTTTCCAGGACGTATCCGCGATGGGCGACCGAAAGCGCCATGTTGGCGTTTTGTTCGACCAGCAGCACTGTCGTCCCCTCTTCGTTGATCCGCTTGACGATCTTGAAGATCTCTTTCACGATGATCGGCGCCAGTCCCATGGACGGTTCATCGAGCAGCAGCAGTTTGGGCTTGGACATAAGCGCCCTGCCCATGGCCAGCATCTGCTGCTCTCCGCCGCTGAGCGTTCCGGCTACCTGTTCCTTTCTTTCCTCCAGGCGGGGGAAGAGGTGAAATACCTCCTCCACATCCCGTTGGATTTGCTTTTTGTCCCGGCGCAGGTAAGCGCCCATGTACAGGTTTTCAATCACCTTCAAATCCGGGAAGACACCGCGTCCTTCCGGCACCTGGGAGATGCCCATCGCGACGATTTGGTGGGCCTCCATTTTGGTAATGTCCTTTCCCTGAAAGAGGATTTTGCCTTCCTTGGCTCTCGTAATACCGGAAATGCCGCGCAGAGTCGTCGTTTTGCCGGAACCATTGGCCCCGATCAAGGTGACCACTTCTCCTTGCTTTACTTCGATATTCAGTTTCTTCACCGCCGGTATGACGCCATAGTGGATAGAGAGCCCCTCAATTTGCAACATGTTCCTTTACTCCTCTGTCGGATTTGGAGTTCTTGTGGATATTGCCCGCCAGCGCGTACAGAACGAGAGTGGAGGCAAAATGCGCCGAAAACTTGTTGGGATCCTGCTGCGGATACACCTCTACGAAGTCCATGCCGCGGATGCCCATCTTGCAGAATTCATAGACGAGCGTCAGCAGCTCAAAAGAAGTCAAACCGTTGCCGTCAGCCGGACCGCCGGGATTAAACGCATAGTCCATGACGTCACTGCAGATGCTCAGATAGACCACTTCCGTATCCTTGCTGGCGATCTCGTACGCTTTTCTCGCCAATTCCTTCAGATCGCGGCTGGCGCGAATATCCATCAGCGTAATCGTCGTCGCTCCTACCTGCTTGGCCAGTCTGCCGTTGTCGGCGGCGTTTCTCGGACCGTGAATCCCCATGTGAACGATGCTTTCGTTGCGCACGCCCTCGGTTTCATACAGGCGGGCAAACGGCGAGCAGCGGGCAAACGGATCGCCGGCATAGTGCGGCTTATTGTCGTAGTGCGTATCCAGGTGGATAATGCCGACCTTGCCTTTCACTCGTTGGCTCAGGGCTTTGACGATCGGGTACGTAATGCCGTGGTCGCCGCCAAGCGCGATCGGAAACTTGCCGGTGGCCCATACTTTATCCGCAAAGTTCTCAATCCGGCTGACGCTTTCCGCTACGTCGGCAGGAACGACATCGACATCGCCCAAATCGCCAATTTTCACGTGCTCAAATACGTCAATGTGGTCCAATTCCGGCAGATAACCGGTGTAGCGGGCCGAGCACAAGCGCATTACCTTTGGTCCCAATTCGCAGCCTGTGTAGTCGCCCCAAGTGACTGCTCCTTCCCACGGAACGCCGTAAACCACGACATCGACGTCATCTGTATTGCCGTCCGCCGAGATGTTTTTTCCTCCCAGGAAGCATGGTGTGTTGCCGTAGATGTTTTGTTCACTCATTTTCATCGATCTCCTCTCCCAAATAGGCCTTAATGACTTTCGGGTTATTTTGAACTTCTGCTCCGACGCCTTCGGCAATTTTCTCTCCGTGGTCGAGAACGACGACACGATCTGCAATGCTCATTACCATGCGGATATCGTGTTCAATCAGCAAGATTTCCATCTCGTACTTCTTCGACAGCAAGCGAATCAAATCGACCAGGGACTGCTTCTCTTGCGAGTTCATCCCGGCCGCCGGTTCGTCGAGCAAAAGCAGTTGGCACTTGGTGACCATCGCCCGGGCGATTTCCAGCAGCCGCTGCTCGCCGTACGGCAGGTTGTTGGCCAGTTCATTCACCTTTGCGTGGAGCCCCACTGTGCGCAGGACATCCATGCATTCCTCGACAATCCTCTTTCGTTTTTCCTTCACAGCCCGCGTCAGGAAAATCGACTGGAACAGCCCCTCCGAATGACACTCCGGGTGAGCGACCAGGACGTTTTCCAGCACGGTCAAGCTTTTGATCAACCGGATGTTTTGAAAGGTACGGGCAATCCCCATCTCCACCCGTTTATAGGGTTTGAAGGCATTGATCTCCTTCTGCTTGAACGTGATCCTGCCCGACGTAGGGGTGTAAATGCCGGTCAACAGGTTGAACAGGGTTGTTTTCCCCGCCCCGTTCGGACCGATCAAGGCGAGGATTTCTCCCTTGTTCATCGTCAGATCCACATTGTTGACGGCGACCAGACCGCCGAATTTCACGGTAACGCCTTCCAGCTTCAATACTTCCATCTCGTTGTCTCACCTCCTGGCTTGCCGCAATCTAGGTTGCGCTGTTGGAATCAGATACGGCAGCCGCGCTTTTTTGCGGTTTGTCAGCCAACTCTTTGCCGTAGAAATTGCGCTTTCGCCGCGATTCACCCCAGAAGCCCTGCGGCTTGAAGACCATCATCAACACAATCGCCAAGCCGACCAGCATCATTCTGTAGTCGCTGGCAAAGCGAAGCAGCTCCGGCGTGACGACCAGGACGATCGCACCCAGGATCGATCCCGTGACGCTTGCCATCCCGCCGAGCACCACCATGGCGAGGATCATCACGGAGTCTGTGTACAGGAAGGAGTCCGGGCTGATGAAGGAGATGTAGGTAGCGTAAAAAGCGCCGGCGACACCTGCAAACAGCGCGCCCATCGTAAAGGCGATCAGCTTGTATTTGGTCGGGCGAATTCCGATCGATTCGGCGACAACCTCGTCTTCCCTCACGGTCAGCAGGCTGAGCCCCATTCCGGAGTGAACAACCCGGTAGATGACCAATACCGTTATCGCCACCAAGACCAGCACCAGGTAATAGAAGTCGGCTGAACTGGTAAAGGTGTATCCGAACAGCTCTGGAGAGCGAATGCCGGGCAGCCCCATCGGACCGCGAGTCACATCCACCCAGTTGACAAAAATCAGGCGGATGATTTCCCCGAAGCCCAATGTAACAATCCCGAGGTAATCCCCCCGCAGCCTGATGACGGGACTTCCCAGGATGAACCCGAACAAGCCTGTCACCAGTCCGGCAATCGGCAGCACCAGCCAGAACGAGAGGTCGGTATTGAGCAAAAGCAAGGCCGTTACATAAGAGCCGATTCCGTAAAACGCGGCGTGTCCCAGCGCAAACTGGCCGGCATACCCGACAATCGTATTCAGGCTGAGTGCGAGCATGATGTAAATGCCGATGGAAATGGCAATGTGCAGCATGTACTCATTTCTCAACCAGAGCGGCAAGGCCAAAATGAGCAGCGCAGCGACAATCTTGAGCAACCTCGTTGATTTCAAATGGTCCCACCTACACTTTGTTTATTTCTTTTTTGCCAAAGATACCTGTCGGCTTTACCATCAGGACCACGATCAGGATGATGAAAGCAATGGCGTCCCGATACTGCGACGAGATGTAAGCAGCACCCAGGTTCTCGGTGATCCCCAGGAGCAGGCCGCCTGCCATGGCTCCCGGAATATTGCCGATTCCGCCCAATACGGCCGCAGTAAATGCTTTCAAGCCTGCGGTGTATCCCATCGTCGGGTAAACGGCGTCATAGTAGATTCCCACCAGGATTCCCGCAGCGGCAGCCAAAGCCGAACCGACGGCAAACGTAATCGCAATGATGAAATTGGTGTTGATTCCCATCAATTTGGCGTTCGTGATGCTCATCGAGGTCGCCCGCATCGCTGTTCCGATGCGTGTCTTCGTCACGAACAGATGAAGTCCGATCATCAGGATGACCGACAAGACCAGGATTAAAATCTGAATGCTGGAGATTGTCATACCGTTAAACGTATACGTCTTGATAGGAAACACTTTGGGAAATGGGTGTGTTTCCGTTCCCCAGACCAACTGGGCCAGATTCACGAGGAAGATGGAGACACCCATAGCGCTGATCAAAGGAACAATCCTGTCGGTAAATCTCAACGGGCGATAGGCCAACCTCTCCACTACCATGCCGAGCAAAGCGGTAAACAACGCGGACAGAATAAATGCGAGAAAAAACGGGGCGTTAAAATACTTGAGAATGAACAGACCGAAGAATGTACCCATCATGAAGATATCGCCATGAGCAAAGTTGACAATTTTCAAGATTCCATAGACCATCGTATACCCGAGGGCAATTAGCGCGTATATCGCTCCGATCGTGATCCCGTTAATTATTTGTTGAGACAGCAATTCGATCGCTCCTTTGAGGGAATCTCGGGTGAAAGGATCGATCCTTTCACCCGGGAACATGTCATTTCGTGTATGATTGGAATTTACCGTCCTTCACAATCAGCTTCTCAGGTTCTTTCATGACATCGCCGTTTTCGTCAAAGTCATGTACGCCGGTTACGCCTTCATAGCCTTTCAGCGTCGTGAGATAATCGGCAATCGACTGGCGGTCTGCTCCTTTTTCCTTCATCGCCTTTATGAGGATTTGCGTTGCATCAAACGCGTAAGCAGCATAGGTGCTCGGAGATTCTTTGTACGCCTCTTCATAACTCTTCACGAAAGCCTTGACGTTTTCTTTCTCGCTGGAAGAATTGAAGAAGCCGGGCAGCATGAATCCTTCTACGGCGTCTCCGCCCAGATCGATCAAGGCATTGGAATAGAGCGCGTCCACTCCCATAAACGGAACGTTTAGCCCGAGTGTCTTGGATTGCTTGGCGATCAGAGCTGCCTCATTGTACAGACCGCCGACAAACAGAAGATCCGGATTCTGCTGCTTGATCTTGGTCAAGATTGGCGAGAAGTCCTTGGTTTGGCCCAGAATGTAGGATTCCATGGCAACTACTTGTCCGCCGTTTGCTTCTACTGCCTTCTTGTACACATCTGCCAAGCCCAAACCGTAATCCGTGTTCTCGTAGATCACCGCAACTTTTTTAAAGCCTTCTTCGGCAGTCCATTTCGCCACGTATTCACCTTGATAGGCATCCGTCGTGATGACGCGGAACGTGTAAGGGCCCGCATCGGTAACAGCAGGAGAGCTGGATCCCGGAGAAATCTCCACAACTTTGTTTTTGTTGTAAATCGGCGCTCCGGCCAGCGTAGCGGAACTGTTAAAGTGTCCGACTACCGCTAGTATGGAAGAGTCAGTCGCCAGCTTGTTGGCGACAATCGCCGCTTCTTTCGGATCGGTCTTGTCGTCCTCTGCGACCAGCTCAATCTTTTTCCCGTTTACCCCACCGGCGTCATTCGCCAGTTTTACAGCCAGCTCGGCACCCTTTTTAATGGCTTGTCCGTCCTGTGCGGAAGCCCCGGAAAGCGGTGCTGCCAGACCGATTTTCAGCGTGTCTCCGCCAGAGCCGCCCGAACTGTTGCCGCAACCGGTAAGGACTCCCGCGATAAGTGAAAAAGCTGCTAATAAAGTCATCATTTTTTTCACGATAAAAATCCCCCTTTTTCGACTTTTAAAACTCTTTGCAAATCACTTTTACCGCATCGAAACATTTCTCTTTCAAGCGGCAGAACACCGGTCACAAATATCGGCAAATTCCCCCTTCGAATAATCCTGTACCACTATAATAGCAAAAATAGCAAGTTTCATGCCAACAAAAGAAAGCGGAAAGTTGTCGAATTTTGCAGGTTCAACCGAGTATATTTTGCAAAAACGCAACAAACTCAAAATTGTCTCCATCTTGCATATTGCAAAATAACAAATGTTTTTGCGAAATCGCAAAAAACTGTCGATATTTGCCTATCGGGATGGAATCGCTATCTGATATTTTTTGCATTTGCGCGAGAGGGTCGAGACGTCAATCCCCAACTGCTTGCTTGCCTTGTTCAACGACTCTTGATTTTGCAAGGCCGTTTTGATGATCTGGCACTCGTACTCACTCATCAATTCCTTCAGGGTCTTTCCGGTAAAACGGGGCTTCTGCTCCCCCTTGACCAGTATCTCCTCGGGAATGTCGTCGTAGACGATGACATCGGAAGTAGCAGTGACGATCAAACGCTCAATCATGTTCTCCAATTCCCGAATGTTCCCCGGCCAATCATACTCGCACAGCAAACGGCAGGCCGATTCGGTGATTGTCATGCACTTCTTGTACTTTTTTTGGAACTTCTGCAAAAAGAACTGAATCAGCTGGGGAATATCCTCTTTTCTGTCCCGCAAGCTGGGCACGATGATGGGAACGACGTTCAGCCGGTAGTACAAATCCTCCCGGAACTTCCCGCTGTCTACCATACTGCGCAGGTTTTTGTTGGTCGCAGCGATAAACCTGACGTCTGCCATCACCGGTCTCACTCCGCCAATCGGATAGAAATGCCTCTCCTGAATGACCCGCAGCAGCTTGACCTGAATCGCCGGCGACAATTCCCCGATTTCGTCCAGGAACAGAGTCCCTTTATTGGCGAGGGAAATCAATCCCAGCTTGCCCTGATTGGTCGCACCGGTAAAAGCCCCCTTTTCATACCCGAACATCTCCGATTCCATCAGATTATCGGGAATCGCTCCGCAGTTGATCCGGACAAGCGGCCCTTTGGCGCGAGGGCTTGAATCGTGAATCCGCTTGACCAGCACTTCTTTGCCCACACCTGATTCACCGAGGATCAGCACGGTCGAATCGTACTTCGCCACGTTATCGATCGATTTGTAAACGGACTTCATCGCATCCGAATTCATGACCAGATAACTTTGATCAAAAAAACCGCATTGGTCGTACTGCATTTGCCTTCTTGGTTCGCCTCCTTTCTTGCAGCATGGTCTCTCTCGTCATAAGATGCGTTCCATTCCTCCCTCTTATCCAATGTTCTTACTCGGATATTACCGCAAAATCCATCAGACGAAACGGGGTACGCAGATGTATTTTGCTTTTCAATGATTATAAACAAGTTTAAATTAAATGAAAACAGGAAATGAAGTGACCCCAAAAAGTTAGACTGGTTCTTTGATGAAACAGCATGTAAGATTTGCCTTGATTCGTTTGTGATTATAATAATCGATATATTTTTCCAATTCCTGCTTTAAATGTTCCATGCTTTCAAACTCCTGGGATGCGTTATCCTAACCGTTCCCTTTTCGCGACATACTCTCATGCGTGTTGGTATGTACTCATTTGATGATGCCAGCCTTGATCCGAAGCGTAAAGACTGTTTGCGCTTTATCTTGCTTTGTAATTTTTCCTTGCTTTGAACTAAGGCGTTCAACTTTTTTAGAAAAGCATTCTCCATAAGTAAACGCTCTATTTCTTCTTACAGTGCTTCGACTGATCCTTCAACGGGTGTTCCTTTCTTGTTTTCCTTCTTCATGGTTGGACGCCCCTTTTTCTTTGATTGCACGTCTATTCCTTGTGAATGGAACTGTATTCTCCATTTTCGAGTTTAAACTGCGCCGAAAAACTTGTATAGGATTTTCTACATGCTCCTGCACCGCTGCGCTCGTATTGCATCCAGCAATCGACTCATAACTCCTTACGCCATCTAAATAGCGTTGAACCGCTGACAATTTCTCGTCTGCAGTAAATGTAACCATAGAAAAACTGCACCTCCAATTGTTATGTGTCTAACAATTTGGGTGCAGTTCAGCCCCGGAAAATTTCTCACTCAGGCAAGGGCGACACCCCTATTGAACTGTTTCATCGCCGGCTTCTTCTTCCATCTCGTAATCAAAAGGGTCATCGTCTGCTTCGGCGAAAATGGCTTCTTCAGCCGGAAGATCGTGTATCGGCATGGCTGTGCTTGGATTTTCAGTGATTGGATTTTCCGTGCCTGGCTTTGCTGTGCCTGGTTCTCCCGTGACTTGTATGGGCTCGGCGGCATGGTACACCGTTCCGGCGACGGCTTCCGTCGCTGGCGGTTCGCTGATCACTACAGCTTTGCCGGCGTCACCGACGGGTCGTTTGGCCGAAGAGATATCCTCACGCTTTTTGGTCCGCTTTTTCTTTTTGCAGATCTTGGATTCCTCCATCCATAGCTTCACAATCTTGTGCAGGTTTCGTTGGCGATTCAGCAGGAATGTGACGACGATCTCCTTTTTCTCACGGGATAGAAGAGAGGAAGGCACATCTTCCACAATCTTTTTGATCTTATCGGATGGAATCTCCTGTATCTGCCGGACAAACGGGGAGAGCTGCTCATAGCTGTGAATGGAAGCACGCAAGCCGCGAACATAGTGATGGTTGTATTTGGCCACGTGCTCCCAATAGGAAGAATCCCATTCGGTTTTCCTGTATTTCGCTGCACCCAGTAAAGCCAATCCGTGGTCGATCAGATAAAAGTCGTACAGCTTTTTCCCCTTGCGGTACGTAATCAGATTTCCCCCGTGTCTGTCCACGTTACAGATCCAGATATCAAACACAAATGTCTGCAGCAGTTGTTCCGGCTTCTTCAGATGCTTCAGGATCTCTCCCTGCAATTTCCTGTACAGACCGTTCCATGATGAAAGGCTCCGCGCCCGGCGAACGATTGAAACGACTCCTCGCTTACCTTCAATCTCCACCGGCTCTATTTTTGCCGCTTTCAGCTTGATTAACCGGGCCAGACGGTAACAGATTAATTCGTTGGCCAAAATCGATCCCCAGTTCACGTACTTAAAATACGCTCTCCGTTTTTCTTCCGATTTGACATACCAGACAGGACCGCATTTCCGCGAGTATTTTCGGACAAGCCTCCATTTCTTTGCTGTACCCATCGAGTATTCCTTCTTTCGTTTCCTCATACTTCTACATTATTTGCATTGTCTCCATGGGTCACGGCACATTGAAAACTTGATGTGCTTGCCTATAGCTGCAAACAAAACAAGACCACCCCGTCACTTCCCTTCAGGGGTGGTCAAATCAGGTCCTACCAAGCGGCTACCTGCCCGTCTGTCCGATGCTCAGTGCCTCCGACGAGGACCCCGTTATCCTGCCGCCAGATGATCTGCCCGCGTCCAAAATCCCCGGAGCCCAAGGCCCAGTTCACGTCATGCCCGAGTCTCGCCAGCATTTCTGCCAAATGAGGAGGAGTCGAATGCTCGAGCTCGATCGACTTCCCTTCAATCCACCGCCACCTCGGCGCATCCAGCGCCGCTTGCGGATTCAGATGAAAATCGACGGTGTTCATGACGACCTGCACATGGCCCTGCGGCTGCATGAACGCCCCCATTACGCCGAACGGCCCGATCGGCTTGCCGTCTTTGGTCATGAACCCCGGAATGATCGTATGATAAGGCCGTTTGCCGCCAAACAGGCAATTGTCGTGTCCCTGTTCCAGGGTAAAGTTATGCCCGCGATTGTGCAGGGCGATCCCTGTACCCGGCACCACCAGGCCTGACCCAAAGCCCATGTAGTTGCTCTGGATGAAGGAGACCATGTTGCCTTCTCCATCGGCCGTACACAAGTAGACCGTTCCGCCTTGTGGCGGCCTGCCCGGCTCCGGCTGTATGGCTTCCTTTCCAATCAGTCGCCGCCTCTCTTCTGCGTAGGCATCAGACAAGAGATCGGCCACCCGGACGGACATGCTGCACGGGTCGGCAATGTACTTCTTCCCGTCGGCAAAGGCCAGCTTTATCGCTTCGATCTGCTTGTGGTACGTACCCGGGGTATCCCGCTCGCCAAAGTCAAATCCTTTCAGAATGTTCAGAGCTATCAGGGCGACCAGACCATGACCGTTCGGCGGGATTTCCCACACATCGTAGCCGCGGTAGTTGACAGATATCGGTTCCACCCACTCCGGCTTGTAGCTTTCAAGGTCCTCCAACCGCAGATAGCCGCCATGCTTGCGGGAAAATCGGTCGATTTTTTCGGCCAGCTCCCCCCGGTAAAACGACTCCGCATTCGTCTCCGCGATTTCCTGCAGAGTCCTGGCGTGATCGGGAGAGCTCCAGATTTCGCCGATCTCGGGTGCTCTGCCTTGAGGCGCAAACGTGTCGAACCAGCCTTGAAACTCTTCCCCGCGCAGGTGCTCTTTATACACTTTGTACGCTTTGGCCCAGTATGTTCCCAGGACCGGCGTCAGCGGATATCCGTTTTCCGCATAGGTAATCGCCGGTTCCAGCACCTCGGCAAACGGCAGCTTGCCAAACCTGCGCGACAGCTCTGCCCAACCGGCAGGAGCTCCTGGGACTGTCAGCGGAAGAAACCCGTACTTGGGTATTTCTTTGTACCCTGCCCTCTCCAGAGCTTCACAGGATATGCTCCGCGGAGCCGGACCGCTCGCATTGAGGCCATGCAGTCCGCCCTGTGTCCAGACCAGGGCAAAGGCGTCTCCCCCGATGCCATTGGAGGTTGGCTCTAAAACCGTTAATGCAGCCGCCGTCGCGATCGCCGCATCGATCGCATTGCCTCCTTTTTGCAGGATTCGCAGCCCCGCCTGGGCAGCCAGCGGCTGCGAGGTAGCAACCATCCCGTTTCTTGCATAGACGGCCGTCTCTCGCGATGCATACGGATAGTACATGGAATCAAATTTCATAACCTTTCTTCCCCCTCTCAAACTGCCATATGAGACAGCACCAGCCCGCCGTAGACGAAGGCGGCCACTATCACCAGTGCCGGATGAATCCGCCCTTTGGTCAGGGCCCAGAGCGCAACCAAGGCGATCCCCAATGATTGCCATATCCCGATTGACTGAACGGAAACCTCCCCCATTTCCCAGGTCAGTACCGCCATCATCACCGCAATGACCGGTTGAACCAACAGGGTCATGCCCTTGACGACAGGGGAATGGCGATAGCGGTTCAGCGTTTTGAGCAGCACGATCAAGGCAGCCGCTGACGGCACCACAGCCGCTGCTGTCGCAATGACAAACCCCATCCAGCCCGCCACCTGATAGCCCACGAAGGCAGCGATCTTGGTAGCTACCGGCCCTGGCAGAGCATTCGCCACCGCCAGTACATCGACAAATTGTCCATTCGTCATCCAACCGTAGTGATTGACGATTTCCGACTGCATCAACGGAATCGAAGACGGCCCGCCTCCGTACCCCAGCAGATTGGCAACAAAGATTCCCCAAAAAACGTCCCACCAGCTCGTCATAGCGAAATTCCTTTCCCTTTCTGCTTGTGTTTGAGCCGATTCATCAAGCCAAGGTGAAAGGCGCCATAGGCGAGGAAGATCAGTACGACGATTCCAGGGTGCACATTCAAGACCTGAAGCAGCAGAAACGCGAGGAGGCAAAATCCGATTGCGAGTGCTTTGCCCAGTCCCTTCCATGCTTTCGCGGCAAAGTCGTACGTCATCATCCCCAGCATGACGATGATGACCGGACCTACCGCAGCGATCATCCCGGCGACAACCTTGGAATGCTTCAGCGCGTAGAGCACACCCAACAGGGCAACCATCGCGAAGCTCGTCGGCAAAATATGGGCTAAAACAGCGACGGCAGCACCGGCGCTCCCCTTCAACTTGTATCCCAAATACGCGGCCATCTTCGTCGCAATCGGTCCCGGCAGTGTATTCGCCAGGGCGAGAATTTCTCCAAACTCGTCATCATCCAGCCAACGGTACTTTGACACTGCCTCGTAACGAAACAGTGGAATGACGGAAGGCCCGCCGCCGTAGCCAAAGATACCAACCCGGAACATCCCGAGCACCAACTCTTTGTATGGCCCCAAGCTCACTCGCAATCCCACCTTTGTTTTTTACAGCTTCATACCCATGCGGCTCTTGTACCTCTTCAACAGCATTTGCGTTTCCACACGGACAATTCCCGGCATGGTGTAAAGCGTCTTCATCAAAAATTTTTCCATTTCCTGGGTATTAGCAAAAATTCCGTGCATGTGCAGGGTGCTGGGCCCTGTCATGTGGTAGAGACTGGTAACAGCCGGCACTTCCACCAATTTTTTCGCCACCTCTTCCAGGTATCTCGGTTCGATGTCAATATTGAAAAATGCCGATACCTGAATCCCCACCTTCGCCGGATTGATCACCACAGTAAATCTCTCAATAATCCCCGCTTCGCTGAGCGCACTGATCCGGGCCTGGACGGCCACGCGCGACAAGCCGATTCTCTTTCCCAGCTCTGTATACGAGATCCGCCCGTTTTCATGCAAAGCTTCAAGGATCTGTCTGTCAAGATCATCCAGTTCCATTGGAGGCATTTCACTCGCTTCCGAATACTCGTAGACCATTATCTCCCTCCTTTCGCTGCCAAATGCGTCTTGTCATTTTCATAACGAATGAAAATTTAGGAATTCACTTTCGTTATTTACTAATATAAGTAAAACAACTTACCATATCAACCGAAAATTCGTTATTAATCAAACGTTTTGTTTTCAAAACAGGTATCCTCGCCCTCTTTTAGATACAAAAGGACCTTTGCATAACGCCTCTCTATGGGGCTGTTATACGAAGGTCGTATGGGTCTACTGTCAGTCTTTATGGGGTTGGTAGGTGTCCCAGGCTGTTTTAAGCGATTCGACCATCTGCTCGGCTACCGTCTCGGGGTCGAGATTGCTGGTGACAAATTGGGAATGGTTTATCGAATAGACTTCTCTGCGCTTGAAAAACAGTTCTTCTATCTCCGGCAAGCTCTTGTTCTGAAGAATGGGACGGCTGTCGATAATCAGCGGCAGCCGGTCTTTCCAGGAATCCCAGGACAAGTCCAGGAAGAAGACGATGCAATGGGTCAGACAGACATTGCGCACTTCTTCTTGCAAATAAGCCCCGCCGCCCAGGGAGAGGATCTTCAAGCGGGTATTGGTGCAGTAGTGGGTGATCAGCTCCCGCTCCATCTTGCGAAACTGTTCTTCCCCCAACTTCTGAAAGATTTCTGTAATAGGCATGCCAAATTTTTTGACGATCTCTTCGTCAATATCGATGAAATCCCGGTACAGTTTTTTGGCAACCAGTCGCCCGACGCTGGACTTTCCCGCTCCCATAAAGCCAATCAGGGCAATATTGCTTTCTCGGATCGAAAATTCTCTTCGTTCATGCATGTCAATGTTCACTCTCTCGCCTGTAGCTGTCTTCTAGAAAATTCGTCGGGTCAGTCCATTTGAAAGTACTTGTCCTTCAATTTGCTGACTTCAGCCTGCATGGTAAGCACCTTCCCGGATCATTTGTCGGCGACAAATTCATGTGTGTCCAATTTGTCTTCAACCCGTTTAAAATGGCTTCTCATCTCTGTCAAGCCGTCTTTTTGCCTCTGCTCCAGCCGTCCAAATCCCTGCTCCAGCTGCTCCTGCCTCTGCTCCAGCCGTCCAAATCCCTGCTCCAAGCTGTTCAATCTCTTGACGACCGGCTGCAGTTCTTCCTTCATCATCCCGCGCATCAGGCCAACTAACTGTTCGATCTCCTCCCGTTTCAACTCCCGCACCGCCCTTCTGGTGATGATTCTATCTTATCATATCTAAGCGCATCCCCTGAAGAGATTTGGACGCCCTGGCACCAGCCCGCCTTCTAGCATTTTCATCAATTTCTCTATATTCACTTTTTATGGTACACTATGTTTTATATAGAGATTTAATGTTCCGATATTTGCAACATTTCCTGCGGCAGACGATAAGGAGCGATCTCGTTTATGGACAAGAGCAGCAATGACTATTTGCTTTCGTCAGTCAAAAATGCCCTGCGCATTCTCAACAGTTTTTCCCTGGATGAACCAGAGAAAAAAGTGACGGACCTGGCGAAATCCTTAGGCCTGGGAAAAAGCACGGTAAGCCGCCTGTTGGCTACATTGGCCAGCGAAGGTTTTGTCACCAAAGACCAGGAGACGCAAAAATACAGGCTGGGGCTGTCGATTCTAAACTTGAATACGATTCTTACCTCCAATCTGGAAATCGAGAGAGAATCCTTGGGCGTTCTGCAAAAATTGGTAAATGACATTCAGGAGACATCTCACATCGCCGTCTTGGACGGAACGGATGTCATCTACATCAACAAAGTGGAATGCAAGCATCCTGTTCAAATTCTCACGCATGTCGGCAGAAGAAACCCGGCCTACTGCACAAGCTCAGGCAGAATCCTGCTCGCCCATCAAAGCGAACAGGTCATCGAACAAGCTCTTAGCGCAGACCTGCAGGCGTATACGGAAAAAACCAATACCGATCCGGAATCAATTCGCAGGATATTAAAGACGGTGAAAGAGCAGGGGTACTGTGTTTGCGTCGAAGAACTTCGCGTTGGGGTTGCCTCTATCTCCGCCCCGATTCGCGATTACACGGGCCAGGTAGTCAATACCGTCACCGTGATTGGCCCTATCCAACGATTGAACGCTTCCACACTGACTCCCTATGTGAACAAGATTATTGGAGCGGCGAACGAAATCTCCGCCAGACTTGGCTACAGAAAGCCGTATTGAGCCGAAGCCGCAAAAAGCCTCGATGAGACAGACTCGCCTTGGCTTTTTGTGTTTTGCTTTTTTGCGTATCCGAGATTCCGATGGTTCATCCCGCACTTTTCAAGCTTATGTACCGAATTCCTATACCCTTTCTCGATTGGGCTGGACAAATTGAAGCAACTCGCGGTCCGGACCGTGGAAGAAAATCGTCTTTGCCCCGTCGATCGCGGTATTTGGCTTCTCGCTGTTGAACTGAACCCCTTTTTGGCGATAGTATTCCATCGCCTCTTCGATATTTTCCACCGTAAAAGCCAGGTGATTGACGATTCCACTGTCAGAGTACTCTCCCAGCGGCTTGAGGTCGCGAATCAGCTCAATCTCAAATCCCGGCTGGTCATCATGGTACAGGAAAGCCATATCTCTGGTGGCGCTTTGTCCTCTTGTCCGCAGCTTATAGCCAAACATGCTGCTGTAGTACTGGATCGATCTTTCCATATCGGTCACAATCAAGGCTACATGCTCTGCTTTTTTGATCACCGATTCTCACTCCTCTTTCTGCTTGAGGTCCTTTACCGGATTTACCAATTTTTCAAATCCATCGATCTGGCACTCCACGACATCCCCGTCCCGAATGACGACTGCCCCCGGGGTTCCGGTGGAGATGATATCTCCCGGCAAAAGCTTCATGACTTTGGAATGGAAGGATACGAGGTACCACGGACGGAACGTCATATTGGAAACGACGTTTTTCCGGTGAATCCTCCCGTTGATGACCGTTGACACATTCAAATCGAGAACCTCATCCACTTCATCCGGAGTGACCAGGTGCGGACCGAAGCTGAAAAAGGTGTCAAAGCTCTTGGAACGGGTGAGATAACGCGGGTTTTTCTGCAGGATGTCTTCGGCAGTCATGTCGATAATGGCGGTAAAACCGGCGATCACGCCCGGCGCATCCGCTTCGGATACATTCTTGCATTCTTTTCCGATAATGATCCCCAGTTCGGCCTCCGCCGTCGTCCGGTCAGATTGGAACGGGATTTCAATCGTATCGCCAGGACCAATGATGGTGGTGTCCGGCTTCATGAAGCTGGCAGGTTCCGTATTTGGCGCCTTCTCATGAAGGTCTGCGGCGTGTTCCACATAGTTCAGGCCAATCCCCCAGATTTTTCGCGGATGGCGATAGAGCGGACCGTATTCCACACGGTCGGCGGGAATCAGCTCGCCTTTGAGCGTCTCCAGCTCCTGGCGGCCGCCGTTTTGATACCACTCATTTATCTCGGCCAATTTCCCGGATTGAATGATCTCAAACAAACTGCTCGGCCAATTTTTGTTCAGCTTTTGATTTGCCAGATCTACCGTTAGTACTCCGTGCTCGGCAACAATGGCAGCTGTTTCGATTCCCTCTTTCTTTACGGTTGCAAGACGCATATCATATCCCTCCCAAGAAAGAAAATTACAAATAAACAATCTCTTCTTTACTATACCGTTCCAGCCGGTTTATAGCCAATGTTATCTGATACCGCAGGAGAATATGTTTTGCAGCCTGCATCCCGAAAAAATGTTGTAGTCTCCGCTACAGGTGGAAGCATCTATGCCCTCCCGCTCCTTCCTAAACACCCAGATACTTATGCTGAATCTCCTCATTTGCCAGCAGTTCGTCCGGTCTGCCCTGCCACACGATCTGCCCTTTGTTCATGACGAGTACAATATCAGCCACAGCGCAGGCCAGGTAAAAATTTTGTTCGACTAACAACATCGAAAGTCCGGTCCCTTTTAATGTGCCGATAATCTCTCCTACCTGTTCGATAATGACCGGCGCCAGCCCCTCCGAAGGCTCATCCATCAAGAGGAATTGCGGATTGGTCAAGAGCGCCCTGCCGATGGCAAGCATTTGCTGCTGCCCCCCTGAGAGCTGCGTCCCCTTGTTATTCTCCCTTTCCTTCAGAATCGGGAAGAGTTCGTAAATATCCGCCGGCAGCGCGGAAGCAGCCGAAGAGATGGGCACCCTTCTCTACTCATTCACCGTCGAATGAGAGGCCGGCTCAGGCGGCACATTCAGCCTCTGGTTGAGATACACCAGGATCAATATGGCCAATCCGAGCAGGTCGGTATAGATTCCCGGCTTGATCAGCGCCAGTGCGCCGACGAGCAGCAGGATCCTCTCCCACGCCTTCAGTCTGCGCATCCACCACCCTTCGACGACGGAGGCCAGAATAAAGATGCCGACCGAGGCGGTTATCAGTGTCAGCACGATCTCTGCCATGCTTCCTTGCAGCAGCAGAGACGGGGCATAGACGAACATGAACGGCACGATAAACCCTGCAATCCCCAGCTTCATCGCGGCCAGTCCGGTTCTCATCGGTTCTGTGCCCGCGATGCTGGCCCCGGCAAACGCCGCCAGCGGGGATACCCCCATTTAAAAGAATCTGAAGATCATTGACGGCCGCCCGCCTTGCTGGGGATAGCCGTGTTGGTCGTGATGTGGATTTACAAAAGATGGTTCTGAAAACAGAGCGAGGCGGCGCTCCGGTTGGCCTGTTGCCCGGCCTCCCGGGGTCAGCCTCGCGTCGTACTCCGCCAAATACGTGACCGAAGGATCTACTTCATGCAGCAGGACCCACTCTAGTTCCCGCGGTGCCGCGCACAGCACCTCTCCCGCCGGGGAGAGCAACTTGCTCTTCCCGCAGCTTCCCTCGCCCACGGTATTCACGCCCAGGATGTAGACCGTGTTGTCCAGCGCCCGGGCCGGGAATGCAACTGCAGAGCTGCCGCCTTGTACAATCTGCCGCCTCCTTTGCCCATTTTCGGGATCAATTGACCTGCAGCCTTTTTTCTGCCTAGTGAGCTCTCCCACGCCGATCACCGTCAGCAAGGAAGTATCCTTCAGGCTGATAATAAATTGGTTGCCAAGCGGTGGGATCATTCTGCGAAACGCTTGCGGCCAGACGACGTTGTAAAAGGTTTGCGCGGAAGTAAGGCCAAGCGAACGGCCCGCTTCTACCTGGCCGGGATCGATGGACTGAATGGAGCCTCTGACGATTTCTGCGATGTACGCGCCGGCATTGATCGCGATTGACATGATGCCGGCGATGATCGGGTCGATTTTGATGCCCAGCATGAGCGGCAGTGCAAAGTAGATGTAGAGCGCCTGGACCATGATCGGGGTGCCGCGGATCACTTCGACGTATATGGTGGCTGCCCCGTACAGCAGCGGATTCTTGACAGACCGCCCCAACCCGACGATGGCTCCGATCAAAAAGCCGATGAACAATCCGCGATGAAGATGGTATACTGAATTCCTTTGAGCAGAACAGGAAGCGCACTGATGGCAAAACTCCAATCCAGTTCAAGCCCTTTGTTCATTTTCACACCCCTTTATGACGAATTCCGCAGCTTGGCAGCGACAGCGGTTTCGGCACTATTTCTTCGGCTTCTCTCCGAACCATTTTTCGTACAGCTGATCGTAGGTTCCGTTCTCCATGAGCTTATCCAACGCGGCGTCCACCTTCGCGCGCAGTTCGCTGCCCTTGGGAAAGGCGATCCTGCTGGCCTTCCAGCAAATCGCCGACGACCTTTACCTTTCCGCTCCCTTTCGTATTGCTGTAGTAGAGCACATTGGGCGAATCAAATATGACGGCATCGGCTGAACCTTTTTCCAGTTCCATATAGGCCTGGTCGATATTGGGGAACGGTACCACTTCCTTGACCCCGTCCATTTTGGCGGCATAATCGTAGCTGGACGTGCCTTGCTTCGTCGCGACTACTTTTCCTTTTAAATCCTCTGCGCCCTTGATGCTGTCATTGTCGGCCCGCACGAGAATCAACGTCCCGGCATCGTAATAAGGCCGGCTGAAGTCAATAACCTGCTGACGCTCCGGCTTGATCGTAACTCCGGCGATGACCATGTCGAGGTTATGGGTTTGCAGCGCCGGAATCAATCCGCTAAAGTCCATCGGTTTCAATTCATATGCGAAGCCCGCCTCTTTTGAGACTGCTTCCAGCAAATCCATATCAAACCCGTCGTACTTCCCCGTCTCCTGGTTTAAAAACTCAAACGGCAGGTAACTGGTGTCGGTTCCCACGATCACTTTGGAAGCTGGGGCGGCTCCCGTTCCGTCTTCCTGCCTGTTTGCTGCCCCTTCCCCGCCGGTACTTGCCTGGTTTGCGCCGCAAGCGGCCACACTTGCACCCAGAACGACCGCAAGCAGCAACACCCCGATCTGCAGCCATTTTTTCATCATGATGAATCCCCCCTGCTCTGTTTTTAAAATACTTATTTCACCTTTCATTTTTATATGTAATTTTCATTTCATTATGGCTCAAAAAAAGCCGCCAACTGCCGGACTGCCGGACATGCAAAATCCCGTCACCACCTGTTTCGGGCGACGGGATCGCGGATCAGCACATGCCAATTAGGTTGTCAGGACGGCCATACTACCGGGATGCCCCCCCAGCATGAACCGGGCGCAGAGCGATCTTCCATTTTAAAAGGATGCTTCCGGCCATCAGCAGCACGCCGGCAAAACCAAAGACGTATGAGACGGAGAAATGACCGGAGATGAACCCGCCGAGCAGCGGCCCTGCCAGGTTGCCCAGGAATTGACAGCTCGAGTTGACGCCAAAGGCCCGCCCGTACACCTGGTCCGTCGACCGTTTCTTGATCAGTGTCTGGATCGCCGGAATCATTCCGCCCAACACCAATCCCTGCAAAAATCTCCAAATGTACAGTTCGTAAATCGTATGCGTCCATAATTGGGGCAGGTACAGGCAGCCTGTAAGGAACATGGCAGTCGGCAAAATCCTGCTTTGCCCAATGCGGTCCCCCAATCTCCCCAACAGCGGTGAGCCGATGATATTGGCAAACCCCGTAATCGAAGTCACCAACCCGGCCAGGAAAGTGAGATTGGCCGCGTCGCCGACGATGTACTTCACGAAAATAGACATCATCGAATTGGTGGAAAGCAGCGCCATCTGCACAATAAAGGTCGCAAAAAACAGGATTTGCAGGTTCTTGTTTCCCAAAACATCGCGAAACGATCCGTGTTCCTCTCTTTCCGTCCGGGATGGCGCGTCAGGCTTGAGGAATACTTTTACCAGCAAAATCGTGCTGAATATAAGCATCCCCGTAACGGCAAAGACGGCGTGATAGCCAAACCAATCCGCCAATGCCCCTCCGATGAGCGGACCGATAATTCCGCCGGATACGCCCCCTGTTTGCAGAAATCCAAGCGCTTTTCCGATGTGCTCGCGTGGCGTCGTCTTGGACAGATAGGAAAACGACACCGAGACAAATCCGGAAAAAAAGCCGTAGACGAAGCGCAAAATGAGCAGCATCAGCGGTGTGTTGGCAAAGGACATCAAAATATTAATGACTCCCATGCCGATCCCCGCCCTGATCAAATTGGTCCGCTGACCGTACTTATCGGCGAAGGATCCCCAGATGGGAGCCATGATGGCTGCAGACAAAAAAGTGGATGACATGATCATCCCCGTCCACATGCTCAGTTCTTTGTGATTGTGTACCCCAAGTTCGCCTAAAAACAGAGGCAAAAAGGGTATGATCATGTTCATTGAACCCATCACGATAAAATTGCAAATCCAAAGTACCCATGCGTTCTTCTTCCAACCCATTGTTTGGTTCATCCCCTACAAATTGCTCCGCAGGCTCCTGACCGTATCAATCAGGCAGCGAGCAAGACTTCCGTTCCATTTGGTTACTTGAATCATAACACTTCCTGACAGATCCGTAAAATTGTAAATATTTGGATATCCCGTGCAATCTGCGCAAAAAAAGATCACCGAAAGCCGGTGATCCGAGCCGCTTTGCCTTATTTATTTTGCTCGATTTCCTTGACCAGGTTGCCGATCAGCTGCTCGATAAATTGTTTGGTCATTTCATCCGTCACTTGACCATCCGAATTGATCTTCTCCTGTACCTGCCCGACCAGGACCAGCGGCCGCCTGACGAGCGACATGTTCAATGCATACAGCAGCTCGCGCAAATGCACTTGAGCCTGTGCGGTTCCGAACATCCCTTGTGTCGCCCCCATAACGGCAACCGGTTTTAACGCCAGCGGAGTGTCAACGTTCTTTCTCGACAGCCAGTCTAATGCATTTTTCAGCACGCCCGGCACTGAAAAGTTGTATTCCGGCGTACTGATCAGGAATGCGTCAGCGGACTTGGCCAATTCCGCCAGATCGCGGACGGACTGCGGCAAATCGCGCTCCAGGTCTTCATTATAGAGAGGAAGACCGGAGATGTCGGCCAGCGTAAAGCGGTAATTCCCGGGGAGCTGTGCAGCGGCATGCAAGAGCAAGGACCGGTTGAACGATCCCTTTCGCAAACTTCCGCAAAAACCTACGACATGCGGTTGATTTGAACCCATTATCCAAAGTTCCTCCTTCTATGTAGCAGATTCACTTCCTAAAAGTAGGAGCCGTACCTACATTATACCACCCGAGAAACTAAAGTAAAGTATTTAAAATGTTTGTTTTGTATCACAGTAAGAGTTGGTCACCGACTCTACAATCGTGTTGTGTTGACAAGGTTACGTGAGGGCAGGATATGGGGCTGGTCGATGTTCACCACTATTTTCTTTATATTCTGAATAACAAATCATTAAAAAGGTTTCAAGAGCTTTTGATGGCCGCCGAAAAAGAGAGCGGGAAAGTCCTTCGACCAGGACAATTCCCGCTATTTTCCAACCTGCAGCATTACTTGGCAATAAGGTGACACGCGACATGATGGTCCTGCTCTGTCTCTTGCAGCCGCGGGGCTTCTGTGCGGCAGTTTTCCACGGCAAAGGGGCAGCGGGTATGAAACCGGCAGCCTGATGGCGGATTTTTGGGACTTGGCACATCCCCTTGCAGGATCACTCGCTCGCGTCTGTTGTCGAGAGACGGGACAGGAACTGCCGACAGAAGCGCCTTGGTATACGGATGCTGGGGGTTCTGAAAGAGTTCATCAGATGCTGCCAGCTCCACAATTTCACCCAGGTACATCACGGCGATGCGGTTGCTGACGTGCTTGACGACGCTCAAATCGTGGGAAATGAACAAGTACGTCAAGTGGTACTCTTCCTGCAGGTCCTGCATCAGGTTGATCACCTGGGCCTGAACGGAAACGTCAAGAGCCGATACCGGTTCGTCACATACGATGTAAGTGGGATTCAGCGCCAGCGCCCTGGCAATTCCCACCCGCTGCCTCCTGCCGCCGTCCAGTTCATGGGGATAGCGATGGTACCAGCGGGGGTCAAGACCTACTTTTTCCATCAGGTGGGTGACCCGTTCGAAACGCTCCCTGCGGTTATTGCCCACCCCGTGAACGACCATCGGACGCATGATGATCTCCCCGATCGATTTGCGCGGGTCCAACGAGGAGTAGGGGTCCTGAAAAATGATCTGCATATCCCGGCGGATTTTTTTCATTTGCCCGGAGGAAAAACCGAGCACGTCTTCCCCTCGGTACCGGATGCTGCCCGCCGTGGGTTCCAGCAGACGCAGGGTCAATCGTCCCGTAGTCGACTTCCCACAGCCGCTTTCTCCGACCAAGCCCAGCGTCTCTCCCCGGTAAATGTCAAAAGTGAGGCCGTCTACCGCCTTGACCGCCTGGGAGCCGGATGTGAAGTGTTTGACGAGATTGTTAACTTCCAGCAATTTTTCCTTCATAACTTGGCTTCATCCCTCATCTCGCTAGGCGCGTTCCTGTTTTCATGCAAAAAACACGTGACCGTATAACCGGGGCTGATCTCTACAGTTGGCGGCTTTTTGTTTGCACAGATGTCCATCGCGTACTGGCATCGCGGATGGAACGGACATCCTGTCGGCAGTTCAGTCGGGTCCGGAGCCAATCCGCCTATCGGGGTGAGACGCCGCTGTCTTACATCCATCTGCGGAATGGATTGGAACAAGCCCTCCGTGTAGGGGTGGCGGTGTCTGGAGCGAAACACGTCCTCCAGCGGTCCGGCTTCGACGATCTCCCCGGCGTACATGATCGCCACCTTGTCGCATACCTCGGCCACGATCCCGAGATCGTGCGTAATCATGATGAGCGACGTCCCCAGTTCCCGTTTCAGCTTCTTCATCAACTCCAGCACCTGGGCCTGAATGGTCACATCCAGCGCTGTGGTCGGCTCATCGGCCAACAACAGAGCCGGGTCGCAGGCCAACGCCATCGCTATCACAATCCGCTGCCGCATCCCGCCGGAAAATTCATGCGGGTACTCGCTCGACCGCTCGGCCGGTATTCCGACCATCTCCATGATCGCGCCGGCTTTGCTTCGCGCTTCTTCCCTGGTCACTTTTTCGTGTGACCAGATCACTTCGGCAATCTGATCGCCGACCGTGTACACCGGATTGAGCGACGTCATCGGGTCCTGAAAGATCATCGAGATCCGATTGCCGCGAATTTGCCTGATTTCCGCATCCTCCATGTTCAGCAAATCCTGGCCGTCAAAGCGAATTTCTCCAGCGACGTACCGGCCTTGCGGTGGCTGTACCAGCCGCATGATCGCCAGAGCGGTCGTCGTTTTTCCTGCTCCCGTCTCTCCGACCAGGCCCAGCGACTCGCCCTTGTTTAACGACAGGTTGACGCCGTTGACAGCCTTGACAACCTTGCCTTCCGAAGAGTAGTGGACGTGAAGGTCGCGGATCGAAAGTAATGGTTCACTCATGTTAACTCCTCCTTATCGCTTCAGACGAGGGTCCATGGCATCCCGCAAACCGTCACCAAAGATGTTCAGGGCCAAGACCACGATGGCGATCGCCGCCCCTGGAAAGGTCGACACCCAATAGGCCTCGTAGATGTATTCCCGCCCTTCGCTCAGCATTGCCCCCCACTCCGGCGTCGGCGGCTGCAGACCAAGCCCCAGGAAGCTGAGTCCCGCGGCGGAGAGGATCGCGCCTGCTACCCCTAAGGTAGCCTGGACGATGATCGGTGCCATGCAGTTGGGGAGTATCGTTCGAAAGATGATGGAGAGGTCGGACTCTCCGATCGATTTGGCCGCCTCTACGTACTCCAGATCACGGATCGTCAGCACACTGGCCCGGACAATCCGTGCATAGGTGGGAATCTGCGAGATGCCGACGGCTATCATCACGTTGACCAACCCCGGGCCAAGCACGCTGACAATCGCGATCGCCAGCAAAATCCCCGGTATCGCCAGCAAGATATCCATCAACCGCATTAGCGTATTGTCAAGGCGTCCGCCGTAATAACCGGACACCGCTCCGATGAGGCCGCCCAAAGTGATGGAGAAGCAGACGGCAACAAATCCCACCTCGAGCGAAATCCGCGAGCCGTGGATAATCCGGCTTAAAATGTCGCGGCCGTATCCGTCTGTACCCAGCCAGTGCTCGTGGCTGGGAGGCTCAAGCATCTGGTCCAGATTTTGTTGTTCATAGGGAAAAGGCGAAATCACGTCGGCACACAAGGCCGTCAATACCAGGAGCAGCAGGATGGAAAGCGATACCATCGCCATTTTATTTCGTTTCAACCGATTCCAGATATCCGCATACGGGCCTCTGCCGCGTACCCGTCCAGACACGGCAGGCGCTGCTGCAGCTCCCGATGCAGGTAAGTTTGAGCTCATGCGCATGGCCCTCCTATTTCAACTGTGATTTGATCCGCGGATCAATGTAGGCATACATAATGTCGACCAACAGGTTGACGACGACGATCACAAAGGTGACGAAGATGACGCTGCCCTGTACGGTGGGGAAATCCTTGGCGCGGATGGCATCAATCATGAAGCGGCCGATGCCGGGCCAGGAAAAAATCGATTCAGTCAAAATCGCCCCCTCCAGCAGCGTCCCGACCTGCAGACCGACCACCGTTACAACAGGAATCAGCGCATTGCGAAAAGCGTGGCGGAAGATGACCGTCCGCTCTGCCAATCCCTTTGCTCTTGCGGAACGGATGTAATCCTGCCGCATGACCTCAAGCATGCTGGAGCGGGTCATGCGCGTCACCACTGCAGCCGTCTGCGTCCCCAGCGTGATCGCGGGCAGGACCAGGTACTCTCCTCCGCCATATCCGGAGACCGGCAGCCATCCCAGTTGTACGGCAAAAACGAGAATCAGCATGATGCCCAGCCAAAAATTCGGAATGGAAAAGCCGACGAGGGAGGCCAAGGTCGCCGTGTTGTCAAAAAAGGAATACTGCCTGGTAGAAGAGACAATGCCTGCCGGAATGCCGATTAACAAGGCGACAAACATCGCCGCGATCGTCAGCTCCACGGTCGGCGGAAAGTGGTTCATAATGCTGGCAAACACGCTTTGTCCGTCCTTGATGGAGGTTCCCATGTCAAATGTCAAAATTCCGGCCAAAAAGCGAAAGTACTGAATGTACAGCGGATCGTTAAGACCGAGCTGCTCGCGCATATTGGCCACGTCCTGTTCCGACGCCTGCGGCCCCAACATGATTTGGGCGGGATCCCCCGGGGTAAGCTGCATCAGGACAAAAACGATCACCGATACCCCGATCAACACCGGAACAAGCATAACAATTCGTTTCAATATGAGTTTCAGCATGAGATTCCCCTTTTCTTTTTCGCGGCAAAAAGAATAAAAAGAGAATTACTGTGGGGGAAGAGCCCCCACAGTAATGGTGTTACTCGACGCTAACCGGGTAGAATTTGTAGTTTTGCGTCGGCATATTGACAAATCCATGCACGCGTTTGTTCCGTGCAACAATGCTTTGACCGGTCGTCAAGAATGCCCAGACGGCATCGTTATAAATGATTTCCTGCGCCTTTTGATAAGCTTGCACCCGTGTCGCCGGATCGCTCTCGGTCCTTCCCGTATCCAGCAGCTTGTCCACTTCCTCGTTCGCATAGAAGGTGCGGTTGCCTGCCTGACCCTGGTTTTTGGAATGGAACAGGGCGTACATGCCGTTGTCGGCATCCCCTGTCACCGTCGTCCAGCTAAGCAGGTACATCGGCAGCCCCTTGGCCGTTTCCGCCAGGAAGGCGCCCCATTCGATCACCTGCAGATTTACGTTGATGCCAACTTCTTTCAGTTGGGACTGAATGATCGTGCCAAGCTTGCTGTCGATCTCTTTGTCGCTCAAGTACAACGTGGTTTTGAAGCCATTGGGGTAGCCTGCTTCTTTCAGCAGTTCCTTGGCCTTTTCCGGGTTGTATTCGTACCCCTTCAGGTTTTCGTTGAAGCCGTTGATGCCGGGAGCCAACGGACCGGTGGAGACATTGGCGATTCCCTGGTAAGCGCCTTTGACAAGCGCTTCCTTGTCAATCGCGTAGTTGACCGCCTGGCGCACTTTGACATTGTCAAACGGTTTCTGCCGCTGGTCAAAGCCAAGGTATTTCAAGGCGAAACTGGGCGCTTTGTCGACCGTCACCTTATCGCTGTTGTCAAATTGTTTTACCTGCTGCGGCGGAAGGTCCAGGACGACATCCACGCCCCCGGTGCGCAGTTCAGCGACGGAAGTGGCGGCCTCCGGGATGATCCGGAACGTAATCGCATCCAGCTTGGCCGGGCCTTCAAAATAATCTTTGTTCTGTTCGAGGACGATTTGCGATGACTTGTCCCATTTGACAAACTTGAACGGCCCCGTTCCAACCGGATTGACGCCGTAATTGTCTCCTGTCTCTTTCACCGCTTTTTCATTGAGAATGGCGGTGCCGATGTGCGTCAGATTGTACAAAATCGGCGCGAACTTTTCCTTGGTGACGAGCTGCACCGTGTAGTCGTCGACCACTTTCACCTCTTTCACCGATGCGAGGAGGAAGGCCGGCGTGGCAGACGTTTTCGGATCGAGCAGACGATCATAGGTAAATTTCACATCGGATGCTTTCAATTCTTCCCCATTGTGAAACTTTACGCCCTTGCGCAGTTTGAACTCCCAGGTGTAATCGTCTACCTGCTTCCACTCTTCGGCCAGCGCAGGCTTAAGCTGCATATCCGGCGTCAGGTCGATCAGCGTATTGTAGATTTGTTGCATCGGATTGGCCGACGCCGTGTCGTTTGTCTTTTGCGGGTCAAGCGTCACCGCGTCAGCGGCTTGGGCGACAGTGAGCGTTTTCGCTCCGCCCTTCGCAGCGGAATCTCCTGCCTGCTGTCCGGTGCCGGCGGTGCCAGCCCCGCCTCCGCAAGCGGTCAGCATCAAGGCTGCCGCCAGTGCGAGTGATGTCAAGCTGAATAGTCTCTTCTTCATCGTCTTTCCTCCGCTAAGTCGTTCTAGGTCGTTGTACCCTTTGCAAAAAAGCAAATTCATCAGCATTGCGCATGTCGAGAATAAAGGCCTTAAGCAATTCCGCCGTATGCTCCAAATCCCTCAGATCGATCACTTCAACCGAGGAATGCGCGTAGCGGGACGGGATGGACAGCACGCCCGTCGGGATTCCCCCCTGTGAAGTATGCAGCGAACCCGCGTCCGTGCCGATTCCGGGGAACACCTCCGGCTGACAGGGAATGCTGTGCCGCTTGGCCAGCGTCATCAGTTTCTTTCTCACCGCTTTGCTGGCAATCAGGCTGAAGTCCATGATTTTGACGCCCGGTCCCTGGCCGAGGACAAGCGTCTGATCCATCATCTCTTCCGGCGTATCGCTGGCCGGCGTCGTATCGATCGCCAGGGCCACATCTGCCCCGTACTGCTGGCCCGCGACCTTGGCCCCGCGCAGTCCCACTTCTTCCTGAACAGAAAACACGCCGCATACCTCACCGTACACCTGTGTGAAGTCCGTCTCTTCCAGGGCTTTCAGCAGCACAGCGCATCCTGCCCTGTCGTCGAATGCCTTGCCCACCAGCCGGTTACTGCCCAAGCGCTCCACTTCCGTGGCCCAACTGATCGGGTCGCCGACGCGGATTCCCAGCGTTTCGGCCGCTTCCTTGCTCTCAGCGCCTACATCTATGTACATCTCTGAATGCTTTCGCACCTTCTGGACATTGTCATACTTGGCCATGTGAGCAGAAATGGTGCCGATTACCCCCAAAAGCGGCCCCTCTTCCGTCAAGATGCGGACCTTTTGCGACAGCAAAATCCGATCGTCATGCCCGCCAAGTTTTTCAAACCGAATCAATCCGTTTGGCTCAATTTTCTTGACAATAAATCCGATTTCGTCCATATGTGCCGACACGATCAGGCGCGGACCCGGGTTTTTCCCCCTTTTGACCACAAAGACATTTCCCAGGCCATCCACCCGTACTTCGTCCGCCCACCCCTCCGCTCTTGACACGATATAGCGGGCGACTTCATGCTCGAAGCCGCACGGCCCGGTGAGTGAACACAACTCCCTCAAGATTTTCTCCATGATTACTCTTCTTTCTTGATTGTGATAAGATATAGTATTTAATAATTTATTCCAACAAATCTTACTTGTCAAGTAGGATTTATTATCTGAAAATAAGATTATTTTCACTTATACTAAAATTCTGTAGCATGGGGGGTTCTGCGTTTTTTGTCGTTTTTGTCATCATCGGATTTATCATACGTGGAACGCAGCGAGAGCTGATGAATGCGATGCAGTTCTTCCACAAGCAAAAAAGCTTTGCTATTCAAAAGCAAAGCTTTCAACGGTGAAGCTCAGGGAATTAACAGCACCTTGCCTGTTGTCTGACGCCCCTCCAGAAGTTCGTGAGCCCTTCTCGCTTCTGTCAGCGGCACCCTTTCCCCGATGATCAATTGCAATGTCCCCTCACCCACATAGCGCAGCAACTCCAGTATGCTCTCCCTGTACAAGGCCGGACGCTGCATGATCCGCGTCAACCAGAAGCCGACGACACTGGTGTTGCGCTGCATCAGGACAGAAGGATCAAACTGGGTTGTTTCGGCACCCGCTCGACCGTAGATGACGAGGCGCCCGAACGTCGCCAGGCAACCAATGCTTTTCTTGAAAACCTCTCCCCCAACCATTTCCAGAACGATATCGACGCCTTTCCCATTTGTGTGTTCCATCACCTGGTCGTTCCAATCCGGCTCTGAATAATTGATCCCGACATCCGCTCCGAGAGAGAGGGCCAGCTCCAGCTTCTGCGAACTGCTTGCCGCAGCGATCACCTGCCCTGCTCCCCACAGTTTTGCCAACTGAACAGCCAGTGTTCCCACTCCTCCCGCTGCGGCATGAACCAATACGGACTCACCTGGAGCGAGCTGTCCCGACGTCCGCAATACATGGTAAGCGGTAAGCCCTTGAAGCAGCAAGGCGGCTGCCTGGTCAAAATCTACTTGTTCCGGAATGGGAAAAATGGCATTTACGGGGAGAGCCACGGACTCCGTATAGCACCCGCTGCCGGTTAAGGCAACGACCCGGTCCCCC
Organism: Brevibacillus massiliensis; assembly: GCF_000311785.1. Lineage (GTDB taxonomy): Bacteria > Bacillota > Bacilli > Brevibacillales > Brevibacillaceae > Brevibacillus_C > Brevibacillus_C massiliensis. The sequence goes on along the minus strand of NZ_HE978541.1, from coordinate 63,552 downwards.
ACCCGGTAATCGGTGATCCCAGGTGAAACCTCCGCAATCACACCTGCTACCTCCGAACCGGGAATGTAAGGAAGCGGGGTTTTCGCCAAATATCGATTCCGACGGCGCATGGTGTCCGCAAAGTTTACCCCGACTGCTTTGACCTGTACCAGCACTTCACCCGGTTTTGCGGTTGGCACGGGGACATCGACCACTTGCAGCACATCAGGTGTTCCATACTCCCGAAATTGGATCGCCTTCATTCACGATCATCCCCCATCTGTTGTGTTACGTGATTAACCAACCTCCGCCCTCAAGCACATCCGAACCCGTCATAAACGAAGCTTCAGTCCTTCCCTCCCCATCGGAGATCCTTCCTACATCGACTCTCCCAGTTTTACATGCCCTTTCAGCAAATTTCGGGAAATGATCAGTCTCTGTATTTCATCCGTCCCGTCGTAGATGCGCCACAACCTTGCTTCCCGGTACCAGCGCTCGATCGGCAGCTCCTTGGTATAGCCCATCCCGCCGTGGATTTGCAGAACGCGGTCGACGACCCTATTCCCCATGTTGGCGCCAAACAGCTTTGCCATGGAAGCGTAATGGCGATTGTCCATGCCCTGATCCAGCATCCAGGCGGCGTGAAAGACCAACCATCTGGCCGCTTCGATCTCAACCGCCGAATCGGCAATCATCCACTGGATGGCCTGCCGCTCTGCGATGGGCTGCCCAAATGTCACCCGCTGCTTGGCGTAATCAATCGCCATTTGAAGCAGACGTTCCGCTGCGCCAACCGCTCTTGCTCCGACAATCCAGCGGGCAAATCCAATCCACTCCAAGCCGAGTTGATACCCGCCGTGCAATTCTCCCAGGATATTTTCTTCCGGTACCCGTACGTTCTCAAAGATCAGGGAAGCCGGCCCCCACTCTCCCATTGTATGGATGTACTCCGATTTCCATCCCATGTCACGGTCGACGAGGAAACAGGTTACGCCGCCTCCCTGTCCCTGCTGCTGTTTGTCTGTGACCGCAAATACCATCGCAAAATCGGCTTCATTTCCGTTTGTGATAAAGACTTTTTCTCCGTTTAATACCCACTCGTTCCCGTCTTTTTCCGCCCGCATGCCGATACGCCTGGTATCTGAACCCGCTCCCGGCTCGGTAAAGGCGAAGCATGAAATCCTGTCGCCATTGATGGTAGGAATCAGATACTTCTTTTTTTGTTGTTCGTTGCCGTAATAGAGGATGTTGTCGGCATAACCGCCAAAGTTGAAAGGCACGAAAGTTCGGGCCAATTCCATCGCAACGATCGCCTGCATCATCTGCCCCAGGTTTGCCCCGCCGTATTCCGCAGGCGTGTTGATGCCCCAAAATCCGAGATGCTTTGCTTTTGATTGGAGTTCTTTTTTTTGTTCAGGCGTAATGCCCGGTTTGCCCTCTCTTTCCTTTCGCAGTACGTCCGGTTCGAGGGGCATCAGCTCTTTTTCAACGAATTTTCTGACCGTTTTTTGGATCATCTTCTGTTCTTCGTTTAACCGCAAATACATGGTATCGTCTCCTTTTATCTGATCGCTCAGCCCGGCGCCTGCCATCACTGTTTGACAGGAAGTGGAATTTGAACGTATTTGCCCTCTTTCATGGTTGTTGCCCGCGGTACGACGATCAAGGCTCCGTCTTCCGTGATACCTTTGGCCAGCGACGGTATGTCGTCATCGGAGAGCTGTTTGCAAGCCTCAGCGATCTTCGCGCGAATGGCGGCGGCATCATCCGTCGTTCCGGCCAGTTCCATCGCTTTGGCAAATACGTGCATGGCCATGTAGTGGTACGCCACTTCAGAGGTAGGGACTTTGTCCGCACCAAACTTCTTTTTGTAGCGTTCCACGAATTTTTTCGTCCCCTCCGTCGGATACAGGGAAGCAGGATTGACCCCGATAAAGCCTTCCAGCAATTTCGGATCTTTCAAAATCGGTTCCATCTCTTCCAATTTGGCTTGGTCCATGACGATGAATCCGCCGCTAAAGCCTTGATCCCGCGCAGCTTTGATCACTAGGGCCGTTGGTTGGGAAGCGCCGCCGACGAACAGCACATCGGGCTTTGCGGCAAGCGCTTTCGTAACAGCAGGCGCGAAATCGCTCTCTTTGTTGTAGTCCACCGGATTTTCCGCTACGATTTCACCGCCCAGCCCGGTCCATGTCTGTTTAAACAGCGCGCTCCAATCTTTGGCGTACTGGTGGGTGCCAGGAACGAGTGCTGCCTTTTTGCCGAAGCGGTTCATCATTTCTTCCGAGAAAGTTTTCGGATAGTTGTCATAACTGGGAGGAATCCGGACGGTTAAAGGGTTATTGGCTTCCGTCACTTTTGGTTCGCTGGTGTAAGCTGCGATCAGGAATTTTTCTTGTACGTTGAAGGTTTGCAGGGCAAATACACCGCCCGAATGTGGAGTAAAGATAATCGTGGCTTTGTTTTCAGATCTCAGCCGGCGGGCATTTGTCGCCGTTTCGTTTGGAAGATACTTGTCATCCAGCGCTTCCAGCTTCAGTTTCACCGTATCTGACCCTACCTTGATTCCGCCGGCGGCATTCATGTCATCGATTGCCATTTGCAAGCCATTTAATGTGTTTTTTCCATAAAGGGCCTGGCCGCCGCTCTGAGGTCCGGACCACCCGATGGCAACTTCTCTCGCCTGCCCGCTCCCGCTGCTGCCTGCGCTGTCGCCGCCTGAAGCAGCCTGGTTGCCGCACGCTGTCAGAAAGAGCAGTGAAGCGGCGGCAGACAAGGCAAGCAGAACATTCCGTTTTCCTTTCATTTGACCCTCTCCCTTCTGTTCCAATTGATTCTTCCACCTGTCAGGCACCCAGGTATGCCCGTCTGACCTCTTCATTGTTTCGCAATCTGCCGCTGGACCCTTCCAAAACAAGCCGCCCGTTCTCGATGATATAGCCGCGGTGGGCAATCTGCAGGGCAGCATATGCATTTTGCTCCGCGAGCAGGACGCTCGTTCCGCTGCGATTGATTTCGGCTATGGTCTGAAACATTTGTTCCACGACTAATGGAGCCAGTCCGATTGAAGGCTCGTCGAGCAGCAGCAATTTCGGCTTCGCCATTAAAGCGCGGGCAATGGCAACCATTTGCTGCTGGCCTCCGCTCAAAGAGCCTGCAGCTTGGTCTTTTTTCTCATACAAAATCGGAAACAATTCAAACATGTGCTGCAATGACCGCGCTATCTCCGCTTTATCCTTGCGGTGTACAAAGCCGCCCAAGATCAGATTTTTTACGACGGACATCTCCAGAAAAAGCTTCCTGCCTTCCGGGCATTGGGCGATTCCGGCTTTGACGATCCTGTCCGGCGACCATCCCCCGATCTCCTTCCCGTTAAAATGAAGTTCGCCCGAAGCCGGCTTTACCAGACCGCTGATTGTCCGAAAGATGGTGCTTTTTCCCGCGCCGTTCGCGCCAAGCAGGACGACGAGTTCTCCTTCGTTTATCTCCAGGTTGATGGAATGAAGCGCTTTGAAGCTGCCGTACCTGACAGAAACGTCAACGAGCTTGAGCATGGTGCGCACCTCCCAGGTAAGCCTCAATCACCGATTCATTTCGACTGATTTCTTCCGGTGCGCCTTCCGCAATCTTCGTCCCCTGGTTCAGCACCATGATTCTGTCGGCAAGGTTCATGATCATCTGCATCTTGTGCTCGATGATGCAAACGGTCAGACCCGCTTGTTTCATTTTTTTGATCAGATCGGCGAGGCCGTTTGTTTCATCCGCATTAATGCCGGCTGCCGGTTCGTCCAGAAGCACGAGTTTCGGGTCTGTAGACAATGCCAAGGCGATCGCGACTCTCTTCTGGGCTTCCTGCGGGATGCTTGCCACCGGTCGGTTCGCCAAATCAGAGGCTCCGACAAATTCGAGCACTTGCAGCGCTTTCTCCCTGCATTTCTCTTCTTCTGTCCGGTAGCGCCTGGTACGAATCACGGCATCCCAAAACCCGCTTCTGGTCCGCAGCCGATGACCGATCATCAGGTTGTCGATGACGGCTGCCTCCGCAAACAGTTTCGTGGTTTGAAATGTGCGGGCCACCCCGATTTTCGCCATGTGATAGGGCGGCTTTTTCGTTACGTCCTTGCCTTCAAGCAGCAAGCGGCCGGAGGTGGGTCTGTGGAACCCGCTGATTAAATGGAAGAATGTCGTCTTTCCCGCCCCGTTCGGCCCGATGATCGCGGTAATTTCTCCCTGGTTGATCGTAAAATCAACCGCATTGACAGCCGTATTGCCGCCAAAACGCTTCGTCAATCTCTCCGCTTTAAGCATCAAGTTCCCCTCCCGCAAGCCGCTGGTCCCGCATTCCCGGCCGTTCGATGGAATTCTCCTGCATTTCCTGTTCCCATTGCCGTTTCATTTTTCGCCGGACAAAGGCTCCGATAATGCCGTACGGCAGAAACATCACGAGAATGACGAGAATGGGGCCGAAAATGATCATGCGGTACTCCTGCCAGGATTGCAGCCATTGCATCAAGACGGTCACCAGCGCGGTTCCAACCAGCGGCCCCCAAAGCGTGCTGATTCCGCCGACCAACAGGTACAGCAGCATGTCAAACGTATGCTCCACATTGGCAATATCGGGTCCCAGGAAACGGATATAGCCCGCATACAAAGCTCCGGCCAAACCGGCCAATACGGTCGAGTAGACAAAGGCGAGGATTTTGCTCTGCATGACGTTAATGCCAAGCGCCTCCGCCAGTTCTTCGCTGTTCCGGATGGATAGGAACGTTCGCCCGACCAGGGAATGAATCACCCGGCGGTTCACCAGCAGCGTCAGTATGAGGAAAAACAGAATCAAGTAGTACTGGGCTGAAATGGTCGCAAATTCAAGCGATCCGATCTTCGGAATCGGAATGCCGAGCAGTCCGCGAACCCCTTCTGTCAGCGATTCCCATTTCTCAATGATCAGCAGGATGATGACACCGACACAGAGAGAAAAAATCGCAAAATAATGTCCTTTTAAGCGAAGCGAGATGACTCCCACGACACTGCCTACAAGCCCGGTCAGCACTACGGCGATCGCAAGTGAAGGGAGAAACGGCATCTCCGCCTTTGTCATCAATAGACCCAATGCATACGCCCCGATTCCAAAAAAACCGGCGTGTGCCAATGACAGCTGTCCGGTGTATCCGGCGATGATGTTCATGCCGCTGACAGCGATTGTCCAGATAAACACCTTGATAAAAATATCCAGGTAATAGGTATTGGAAGTGAGCAGGGGGATTGCGGCAGCAATCAGGGTCAGCACGGGGACCGCAAGTTTTGAAACCCGGTTATGAACCGGATTTTTTTTCATATTATCGGGCCTCCTTTGCGAACAATCCGGTCGGTTTCAGGGTTAAGATCAGCACCAGGATGACAAACGCTGCCAGGTCTTTATACTCACTGTTGATGTACGTCCCTGATATGCTTTCCGCCAGTCCGAGGATATACCCGCCGAGTACCGCACCAGGTATACTCCCCATCCCTCCCAGGACAATAATGACAAACGCTTTGAGATTCACCATGGCCCCCATCGAGGGGTAAACAAGGTTGATCGGGGCAGCCAGAGATGCGGCGGCAGCTGCAAGCCCGGACGCAATCCCAAACGTCAGCAGCGATACCTTGTTGGCGTTAATCCCGACGAGGAAGGCCCCTTCCCGGTTTTGCGCCATCGCTTCGATCGTCGAGCCGATAACCGTTCGTTTCAGGAACAGGTTAAGCCCGATCATCAGCACGATCGCGGCGATGATGATGATAAGCCGCTGCTGGGTGATCGTGAGTCCGAATAGGGATATGGCATCTTCGTACGGCGAATCGAGGCGGTGGTAATCCGATCCCCACATTTTGCGGGCGAGCGCTTCGATAAACAGCATGACGCCTACCGCCGCAATCATCGAGTTGATATGGGGGGCGTTATGAAGCGGTCGAAACACCAGTCTCTCCAGCAGCATCCCGATCAGGACAAGCACGGCTACCGAGACGAGAATGGCCGGCCAGTAATGAAATCCGTACATCGTCATCATGAACAAGGTCAGGTAAGCCCCGAGCATGTACAGGTGACCGTGGGCAAAGTTTGGCAGCTGCATGATCCCGTAGATCAATGTGATGCCGAGGGCAACCAGACTGTATACACTGCCGAGCACCAGGCCATTGACGATCTGTTGAAAGAACAGTTCCACTTCCATCACCCCTGTTTCTTGGCTTCTTCCGCCAGTACCCGGCGCAGAATTTTTCCGACCGCCGTTTTCGGGAGCGACTCGCGGAATTCGATCAGGCGCGGCACTTTAAAAGCGGCGAGGTGCTGCCGGCAGAAGCCTTCGATTTCCTCAGGCGTGGCGCTTTGGCCGGGTTTCAGGACGATAAATGCCTTGACCGTCTCTCCCCGATACTCGTCGGGCACGCCGGCAGCTACCGCTTCCAGGACAGCGGGGTGCATGTAGAGCACCTCCTCGATTTCTCGCGGGTACACATTGTATCCGCTTGCGATAATCATGTCTTTTTTGCGGTCGACGATGTAAAAGAACCCATCTTCGTCCATTCTGGCCATGTCACCGGTATAGAGCCAGCCGTCGCGAAGGGCGTTTGCGGTTTCCGCCGGCATGTTCCAATACCCCTTCATCACCTGCGGCCCCCGAATCACCAATTCCCCCACCTCGCCGATCGGCAGCGTTCGCGTACCCGTCGTGTGATCGACAATCCGCGCTTCCGTGCCGGGCAGCGGAAGGCCGATGCTACCCGGTTTTTTCGATGAGTTGCGGGGATTGGAGTGCGTGGTGGGCGAAGCCTCTGAAAGCCCGTAGCCTTCATACATGTTGGCTCCCGTCTTCTGTTCAAATGAATGCATCAGCTCTACCGGAAGCGGGGCCGAACCGCTATTGCAAATCCGAATGGCGTCGATTCCGTACTGATCCGCGTCCGGATACGAATTCAACGCGACGTACATGGTCGGGACACCGGGGAAATAGGTCGGCCTATGCTCTTTTATCGTCTCCAACACTTCACGTACGTCGAACCGGGGAAGCAGGATGACGTTGGTTGCGGTCAGGATTCCCAGATTCATCGCACAAGTCATTCCATAGACGTGAAACAGGGGAATGACGGTCAAAATTTTGTCTCCCTCGGTCAACGGTTGTTCGCTCCCCAGTTCTTTGCCTTGCTGGGCATTGGCAACCAAATTGCGATGAGTCAGCATCGCACCCTTGGAACGGCCCGTGGTCCCTCCCGTATATTGCAGGACGGCCACATCTTCCTCCGGATCGACCGATTCATCCGGTACAGGCTGTGCCGAATCGAGAAAGCTTTCCCATCCGGTCGCATTTTGTTCAAGCGCAAGGCTGGCGGGAGCAAAAGAGGCGACAATTACTTTTTTCAGATTTGCATACCCTGCCATCCTGCGCAGTTTGGCGTACAGATCGGCGAATACAAACAGCACCTCGGCACCGGAATCCTCCAGGACATGCTCAATCTCCCGTTCCGCATACAAGGGGTTTACCTGCACGACGACTGCTCCCCGCCGCAGGACACCGTAGAAAGCCGCTACATACTGCGGGCAATTGGGCAGCATGATGCCTACCCTGTCGCCTTTTCCGACACCGGATTGATACAAGGCAGCGGCCACTTTTCGCGTGATTTCCTGCAATTGGCCGTATGTCAACCGCTGTTGGTAGAAAGTGACAGCAGTCCGATCGGCGTATTGATCCGCTGTCCGATCAAGCATTTGCGGAAGTGAAATCCTGTCGTATGCGAACGCTTTTCCCTTCCCGTAGCTTAATCCGTCAAAAACAGTCACATGGGCCATGATGAATTCCCCCTTCCCCGCTTTTCAAGAATCCTGAAGGCACATACGCTCATCGTAAAAACCTCCGTCATCCATAGCTTTGCGTCTTGATCATCAGCAGGAAAATTAACTGACCAGTTGGTATTTGGAAAGGATACCGATGCCAAGGTCCGTTATGTCGCCGTCACCCCTCCGTCAACGGCAAGCACTTGCCCAGTTATGTAACGGGCCGCATCGGATGCGAAGAACAAGGCGGCTCCTTTCAGGTCGTTTGCTCCACCAAATCGGCGCATTGGCGTCCGTTCCAGAATCTGATCCCCAAATTTTTGCAGGAGTCCGGCAGACATTTTACTGGGGAAGAATCCGGGTGCTAAAGCGTTGACGGTAACCCCCTGACTGGCCCATTTAACGGCTAAATCGCGCGTCAATGCGATCACTGCTCCTTTGCTTGCGTTATAGCCAATCGCATTCATATAGCGAGGATCGCTGCCGACCAAACCGGCCACGGAAGCGATGTTTACGATCCGGCCGTATTGCTGCGCCACCATTTCGCGTCCGACCGCTTGCGACATTAAAAACAAACCGGTTACGTTGACCTGCAAAATCTGATTGAATTTTTCCAGCGGGTAGCTGTCGACAGGGGCGCCCCACGTAATCCCCGAGTTATTGATCAGGATGTCAATCTTGCCAAATGCCCTTTTTGTTTCCTCCACCACGCGCCGGATCTCTTCCGGATTGGTTACGTCGCACGCCATCGACAAGCTTTCTCTGCCTAATTGCTTGACCGCTTCAGCCACTCTGTCACAAGCTTCTTTTTTCCGGGAGCAGACCACAACATCAGCGCCGGCTTCCGCCAGTCCAATCGCAATCTGTTCACCAAGGCCGCGCCCTCCGCCCGTTACAATGGCAATTTTTCCGCCAAGATGAAACAGCTCCTGAATATGCATGGGATCATCCCTTCTTCCTTTTTTGAACATACCTACCGGTCGGTATTATTTAGAAAATTCGATATTTTAATGATATATTGTATGCCTTTTCCGCATGCGAACAACAGTTATTTTTCGCGATTTTTTGACAAGACATGGACTTCGCTTCCCGCTTACAATGGCTAGTTGGAATCGGCCCTCGGCGTGCCAACCGACTCGTCACTCACGATTCTAATGCAAGTTCCGGTCCAAGCCCATTTCACCTAAATACTGCCGTTCATTGATTCAAGAATGAATTCATATCGTCTGCACATCAGCGAATGGTCTGTTTGAAATGAGCTGCTCCGCCCGGTTCAAGTGGTTAAGTCATTTTTGCATCGATCATTCACTTATGTATCCAGCGTTTTCCCCAGAGCATTGTCCCTCCGGTCAAAAAAAAGAAGACGGCCTGGATAAAAGCCTCTTCTCCTTACTGACGGCTTGATGTTTGCAGCCTGTACTTTTTCAGCTTGCGGACAATCGTCGGCTGGCTGGTGCCTAATTCTTTCGCGATCTGATATGTGGTGTCGAATTTTTGCACGGCCATGGCCAGAAGCTCACGCTCGGTCAACTCGATGACATCCTTGAGCGACCTGATTCTGCTTTCGGGATGGGAGGTTTTTTCCCGATACTCGTCCGGCAGATCTTCCAGGGTGATGACATCCGAAGCGACGATCAAGATCAACCTCTCCACCAGGTTGGACAATTCCCGAACATTGCCCGGCCAGTGGTAATCGTAAAAAAAGTCCTTCACTTCGCGACTGAATTCTTTTGTGATGCGATACTTCTCCTGGAAGTGCTGCAGAAAAAATTGAACCAGCGGCAAAATGTCCTCTTTGCGCTCTCGCAGCGGAGGAACGCAAATCGGGATGACGTGCAAGCGGTAATACAGATCTTCGCGAAAAGTCCCTTGTTCCACCATGTCTTTCAAATCCCGGTTCGTCGCTGCGATCAGCCGCACATCGACGCTCTTGGGTTTCGTTCCGCCGACTTTGCGGATTTGCTTTTCCTGCAAAACCCGAAGCAGTTTCACCTGAAGCGGGAGCGGCAGTTCGCCTACCTCGTCCAAAAAGAGCACTCCTTTATCGGCGAGTTCAAACAACCCCGGCTTCCCGAATCGGCTGGCACCCGTAAACGCTCCGGCTTCATATCCAAACAGCTCCGATTCCAGCAGGTCGTGCGGGATCGCCCCACAGTTTACCTTGATAAATTCCCCCTTTTCAGACCGGCTGCTCGAGCAGTACAGATGGCGGGCCAATACATCCTTGCCGACACCCGTCTCCCCGAGGATCAGCACCGTAGCGTCAAAATCGGCAATCCGATCTGCCATCTCATAAATATCCAGCATACGCTTGCTTTCCACAATGACATCGGGATCAAGGCGGGCTTTTGGCTTGATCTTTTCCAGTTCCTTCCGGTATTGATCGTTCAGCTCCAACGCTTTTTTTAATTCATCGTGAAGCTGGTTCAATTCGGAAAGATCACGGATATTGGTGACTACTTTCTCGACCTCTCCCGCTTCGTTAAAAACAGGCGTTCCGGTGATTAACGTCTCTTTGCCGGCAAAGTTTTTTTGCAAAACGGTCACCGGCCGCCTCTGCTTCAATACTTTAAAGGTCACGGAATCCTTCAAAATTCCCCTCTGCATGAGAGCCCTGGTATTTTTGCCAAGGTAGTATTCCTTGGGGATCCCGGTGATCCGCTCGATCGCGGAGTTTGTTTTGACCGTCGTCCCCTGCTTGTCTGTGATATAGATGGCATCGTAGGAGTTTTCGATAATGGCGTCCAGTTCCCGGTTCAGCTTGTCCAGCTCGGCAACCTTTTGCTGCAAGAGTTTGAGCGGAGAACCGTTGGCAGCCATGTACAAGATCATTTTTTGGCCTTCATGGACGATGGGATGACGATGCAGCAGATACGGGTCTCCATGAAATTCGACCGAGAACAGATGCTCCCCCAGCTCCTCCCATTGCTGAAAGACATCCCTGATATTCTCCATGCCTCGCGGATCGTCAAACGCAGCGGCAAAAAGCTGATTGTGACATGTAACGATTCCGCCGGCTTCTGTCACCACCAGGGGGAACGGGACAGCTTCCATCCATTCGCTAAGCGGGAGCATTGTTAAGAGACCTCCTTTGCCTCGATCGACTTCAATATCCCGTACAGCGTCTGCAAGGCCGGGACCTCCATGCGAAGCGCTGCGGATTTCCTGACAAAAAAGCCGCAAAGCGATTCGATCTCCATTTTTTTCCCGCTTTCCCTGTCTTGCAGCATGGACGTTTTGTGATGCCTCACCTGTTCGGCTCCCGGAAAGATCCGGTCGATCACCTGCTGGCTGATTTCCACGCCGCATGCCCTGCCGATCTGCACGGCTTCCTGCAGCACTCGTTCCGCTGTCGAACGGAGGTCTTGGCAATCGAGGATCTCTCCAACCGTCGCCTTCGCTGCCGCAGATAACGGGTTAAACGTGACATTCCATAATAATTTGTTCCATTTTCGCGCCAGGATGGATTTGGACAGACGGCACTCGATGCCCGACGCCTGGAACATCTCCTGCACCGCTGCCGCCCGCTCCCCGGCAGATGGCGCGAGCGCCCCCATGATAATGGAGTACGGCCCCTGCTGCCGGATCACCCCCGGCTGCTCGATATGGGAGGAAAGGTAGGCTGCCCCTGACAGGACACGCTCTCTTCCGAATACTTCCGCGAGCACTTCCTCATTGTCCACCCCATTTTGCAGGGTGAGCACAAATGAATCCGCTTTCAAAAGCGGGGAAAGGGCGGCCGCCGTCTCCCTGGTATCGGTAGATTTGACGGTAAACAGGAGCAGCTCCGCCATGCTTACGCTCTTGAGACTGTCGGTAAACGTTCCGTTCACTTGGAAGGAAGCGAAGTCGGCGATGACGCGCAGCCCATTTTCTCTCATGGCTTGCAGATGTCTGCCCCTTGCCAAAAAAATGACCTCATGTCCTGCTTTTCTCAACATGGCTCCATAAAAGCCGCCAACAGCACCTGAACCGATCACACCAATCTTCATTCGCTTCACGCTCCCCGACAAAAGTAAGCTTGCGCCCTGCCGAAAGTTTATTTATAAAGTTAAAATATTCAAAATATTATTCTCTATCTTATCCAATTCATTATTGAATCGTCAAGCTGGACCAGATGGATATTGCCGTGCCCCCTCAAAATCAAATAGTACGCACACAGAGATGGGCCCCATACATTACCCCAGAGGGAATCCCACTAGAGAAGCCAGTCATACAAAAGGGAATTGTACAAAAAGATCCGTACAATTCCCTTTGGTTAACGTCGCTACAACCAGACTGGCGACACAGGCAATCGCCAGTGCCGAAAATTTATACGATCCCTTTTTAACTACAAGAACCGTCGCTGCACCTTCTTGCCGTCGTAGGTAAACATGACGGGCTTCTCCTCGATCACCGTCTCCAAGTGGGTGGTGCGGCCCCAGAGCTGATGGACGTAAGGCATCGTTTTTTCCACGTACTTCACGTCCAGCTCCAATCCGTCATAATGATGCTTCAGATACAGTTCTCCGGCGCGCAGGTAGTCTCCGTCTTCGACAGTCAAATAAGGAAACCCGGCATTGACGCGGACGTTGGCCAGCGCATCCCGCACCTGTTCCCAGTCTTGTTCGGTAACGACCCAATCGTTCCCCTGTTTGCCGAACAGGTACAGATCGAGATCGCGGACCAGTTCCTTGGTCAGGTAGTTGCGGATAAAGCTGATGTCCGAATCCAGCTCCCGCACTTCAAAAATCTTGGCCCGGCCGCTCCCAGGCCTTCGTCCAAAGCGTTCCTGTTCTTCCTTCGTCGGATTGTCGTAGCGTTTTTCGATGTCCTCAAAAATCTTCAGCCCCAAATGGTACGGATTGATGCTGGTCGATGCCGGCTGGATGACCGAGGCGTGCAGCCGGGCAAAATCGATCGTCTCGTCTTCCGCCAGGTCCAGTTCTCTGAGGATGCGGGAGTGCCAGTAGGAGGCCCAGCCTTCGTTCATGATCTTCGTCTCGATCTGCGGCCAGAAGTAGAGCATCTCATCGCGGATAATCGTCATGATATCGCGCTGCCATTCCTCCAGGATGGTGCTGTACTCCTGAATGAACAGCATCAAGTCCTTTTCCGGCTGCGGCGGGAATCGGCGGGGTTGTTTTACCGGTTCCGGTTCGTTTCCGCGGTCCTCCAGGCCCCACAAGTCATCGTACGGCGTCGGCGTCCTGCTCGTTTTGGCAGGCTGCAAACTGTCGTCGCTCTCCCGCTTCCAGCGCAGTTTTGGCCTGAGCAGGCTGGGATCGATGTGTTCCTGGATCGCCAGGCAGGCGTCGAGAAAATTTTCCACCGTCTCTTTGCCGTGGATGATCTCGTATTGGCGAATGCGCTCCGCACTGGCCGCCATGCTCTCGACCATATCCCTGTTGGTGTTGGAGAAGCGGGCGTTGTTTTTAAAGAAATCGCAGTGGCCGAGGACATGGGCCACGATCAGTTTGTTTTGGATCAGACTGTTGCCGTCTAGCAGAAAGGCGTAGCAGGGGTTGGAATTGATCACCAATTCGTAAATTTTGCTGAGATTCAAATCGTACTGCAATTTCATCCTGTGGAACGACTTTCCAAAGCTCCAGTGGGAGAACCGCGTCGGCATTCCGTAGGCGCCAAATGTATAGATGATGTCGGCAGGGCAGACTTCGTAGCGCATGGGGTAAAAATCAAGACCGAAGCCTTTGGCAATCTCCGTAATCTCATCAATGGCCCGCTCCAGTTCTCTTCGTTCGTCGTGTTCCATCTCTTCATCCCCCTAGCAGGCTGTTGTATTGCTACTTTATGTATATGGGGGGAAGGCGAAAAAATAAACCCCATCAGGCGGGATTGGGAAATTTACTCAGATTAGACTCCTATCTTTTTTACA
>NZ_HE978541.1:16311-48564 GCF_000311785.1 Brevibacillus massiliensis | reverse complement strand
CATAGAAAATTAATTCACAAAAAAATAAGGTTAGGCACACAAAGTATTTGACACTGATTCGGAACGCAAATGTTTACATCATAATCACCAGGTGATAATAGGGATACATAGATGTGTGCGCGTTTGCAACAGTGGTTACACTAAAAAAGATCAGGATGTTGGAGCATCCTGATCCAGTTCAACAGACGTTCCCTCAGAGGGACGGCTCAATCCTGTCGAGAAACGACCGCCTTAGCCTGGAAAGCTCAAGGGCGGTCGTTTCTTTTTGTAAGGGCATTATCGATCACCGCGATGAGACTCAGCAAGGCGACTATAAAGCCGCCAAACTGGAACATCAGCATGAGTGTTTCATTTCTGACTTCGGGAGATGAGCCGCTCCCTTGAGAGCCACGTCTTATGTACTTGCCTATATATTATATCAGAACAGGTGTTTGCGATATTATTCCAACAGAAGATTCCAAGCCAATTTCTTCTACTTCACCAAGTGATTCAACAGACCAGCCGCCGCCTTGTCGGCGATCAACAGGACATCGGGATGCCGCTGCAGGATGGACGCAGGCACATCCTCCGTTACCGGTCCCTGTACCATTGCCGCGACGGCTTTCGCCTTCCGTTCACCACTGGCCAGAAGCAAAATTTTCCTGCTGGCCATAATGGTGCGAATCCCCATCGTCAGAGCGTAGCGGGGAACCTGTGACTCGTCCTTGAAAAACCGGGAATTCGCCTGAATCGTGCTCTCCGCCAATTTCACTTTATGGGTGCCGGATTCAAACGACGTGCCCGGTTCGTTAAAGCCGATGTGTCCGTTCTCCCCGATCCCCAGCACTTGTATATCAATGCCGCCCGACGCTTTCAAGGCTGCTTCGTATCGGCTGCACTCCTGTTCGACATCGTCAGCGGCGCCATTCGGTATATGTGTCTGCTCCGGTTTTATATTCACGTGGTCAAATAATTGCTCTTGCATAAAATGGCGATAGCTTTGCGGATGCTCCGGTGCGATCGGATAGTACTCGTCCAGGTTGAACGTGGTGATCCCGGAGAAGTCCAGGTTGTTCTCCCGGTATTGCTTCACCAGCTCCCGGTACATGCCGACCGGGGTTGCCCCCGTTGCCAAGCCCAGCACAATCCGGGGGTTTTTCCGCCACCCGGCAAGGATTTCTTCTGCCGCGAATCGGCTGATTTCTGCGTAATCATCCACGATTTTTACTTGTATCACGAATGTTTCTCCTCCAACCCAATCCTTTTCCCTTCCACCCAGGTAGCCTGGACTTCAAGGTTTTTATCTAACAGTACCAGATCGGCGTCTTTCCCAACGGCGATGGTTCCCTTGCGGTCGGCTAATCCCAGCTTTCGCGCAGGATTGCTCGTCAACAGGGGGATGACCTGCTCCAGCGGCAGGCCGGTAAAGCGCATCACATTTTGCAGCGCCACATCCAGCGTCAGCAAGCTTCCTGCCAGACTGCCGTTTGCCAGCCGGGCCTCCTTGCCGTGCACCGTTACTTCCTGACCGCCTAATTCGTAACGGCCGTCGGCAAGACCGGCGGCTCGCATCGCATCCGTGATCAGCATCAGCTGATCAAGCGAACAGATCCGCGTCAGCAAGCGGATCAGCTCGGGAGCAACATGAATGCCGTCGGCGATGAGGTCAAAGGTCATTTCCCGCTGTTCCATCACCAGCCCGATCACCCCGACATTTCGGTGGTGAAAGCCGCGCATGGCATTTCCCAGATGCGTGGCGTGGCTGAGCCCCCGTTTCATGCAGCGGCAGCCCCCTTGGTAGTCAAGATCGGAATGACCGACCGAGATGATGATCTCTCTCTCTTGCAGAAGGGTAAACACCTGATCGTCATCGACCAGCTCCGGCGCCAGCGTCATCATCTTTACCAGACCGCCGCCTGCCGCATCCAGCACCCGCTGCATATTCTCCACGGTCGGCGGCTCAATCCACGCATCGTTTTGCGCTCCTTTGTACGCTTTGTTGATGAACGGCCCCTCCAGGTGCATGCCCAGAATGGCTGAGCCGTCCGTCTGCAGCGGCTGCCGGTAAAAGCGAATCGTCTCTTCTGTCACCTCGATCGGCGCCGTCATCGTAGTCGCGAGCAGTCCAGTCGTCCCGTGCTTGGCGTGAAAACGGCAGATCGCTTTGATTCCTTCCACATCTCTGTCCATAAAATCAGAACCTGCACCGCCGTGCACATGCAGGTCAATAAAGCCGGGAACCAGCGTCCCGCCTTGCCCGTCGTAGACAGACGCGGCGTCCGTTCCATCCTCCGGGCCGATATGAACAATTTTCCCCGCTTCCATCCATAAACAACCGTTCGTCACATAACCAGTTTCTGTAAGTATGTTGATGTTCTTGATTTTGTCCATTTTTCTGTAGCCTTCCCCTGTGTCGTTATCTGAATCATATCACTTGTCACCCGGCTGTCAAGTTGACGCAAGCCCACAGCCGCAAGCAGTTTGCGAGCGGGCTATTGATCAAGCCAGACCGTCTTTTCCTGGAATGGTGTCCTTGCTCCCGGGCGAATCTCCATGTTGGGATACCCGATGTAGATAAAACCGAGCAGTTTTTCTCTTTCCGACAGTTGGAAAAAAGCTTTCAGCTCAGGCTCATATGTAATCT
This sequence comes from Brevibacillus massiliensis, assembly GCF_000311785.1. GTDB lineage: Bacteria > Bacillota > Bacilli > Brevibacillales > Brevibacillaceae > Brevibacillus_C > Brevibacillus_C massiliensis. The sequence goes on along the minus strand of NZ_HE978541.1, from coordinate 45,941 downwards.
CCCCGGTCCGCCACACCGCCCCAAGGCCAAGCGAATGAGCTGACAGCAGCATATTTTGCACGGCACAGGCGACCGCTTCCACTTCTTCCAATTCAACCACGTTTGGTTTATCGGATGGGCTTACAGCGACTGCAACCAGTACAGGTGCCCGCAGCGGCTTGCTCCGTTCGCGTTCCAGCCTTTTGCGGGATTCTTCCGAGTCCTGCTCATCCAGCTGCCGTGCGACGATGTCAGCCATGGCTTCCCCAAGCCGGCTGCGTGCTGCCCCTCTCAGGACAAAAAACTTCCACGGCTCGGTATGGTGGTGGTTGGGCGCCCATGTAGCCGCCTCAAGCACCTGTTCGATCAGCGCGACTGGCGGTTCCTCCGGTTTGACAACACCGACGGACCTTCTCCCTTTGATTGCCTCCATCAGTTCCATCTTGACAATTCCTCCTTTGTGTTCCCTTATTTTTCCGCAAGTTTTCGTCTGTAATGTACTTTTCTTTTCGGATTGTGTCAACTTGCTCAGACACAAATTTCCCCGCGTGGCGAAAACGACCAGGTCTCCCTGCTTGTCACCAGGAAGCCCGTTCATACTCCGGAGAGGATGAGGAGATAATGATTGCAAGGAGGTGTGACAAATGGCCGACGCAAAAGAGCGCCGCGACGTCGATACCTGGGCGTTGTGGACTGGTTGGATCGGAATTGTTGCCGGGATCCTCGCTTTCCTTTGGTCACCGTTTTTGTTTGGAGCAATCGGTGTCATCTTGGGGATCATTACACTGTTTAGCCCGGCAAAGACCCTTGCCTGGTGGGCTATCGTCCTGGGAGTTGTCGGAGGAATCGCACACGGTTTTTTTTACTAAATCAGGCCGGCGCCAAGCTTTCGCGCAGGCGATGACCATACTGCTTGGAAAAGTTCCTTCACCGACAAGTGAAGGAAACTTTATTGTCTTTATCGACACACAACTGTGAGAAATATCACAGTTTATGCCTCTCTGTATTCTTTATACTAAAAGACAGCGGCCTCGTTGCATAAGGAGAGATGAACATGTTGTTTACTCCTGTCAATCATGAGGGTCCTGTCCAAAATACAAAATTCTTCTCAAGAGCGAATTTCAAGCTGCTGACCGGCATCATGCATGAATGCAAGCTCCCGGCCCATTCCCACATCTTCATGGAAGGGGAGTCGTCCGACAAGCTGTACTTCCTCTACAGCGGACGGGTAAAAATTACAAAGTCGACTGAAAACGGAAAGGAATTCGTCTTGTACGTGTTTCGGGAAGGAGACATGTTTGGCCACCTTGACCCGTTTCACGATGCCAAGCAAAGCTTCAGCGCAAAGACAACGGAAGATTGTGTGCTGGGGATTTTGCACAGGACGGATTTGGAACTCCTCCTTTGGCAGCACAGTCAATTGTCGTTGGAAATGATGAAATGGATGGGGCTCATGCATCGAATCACCCAGACCAAATTTCGCGATTTGATGCTGTACGGCAAACCCGGCGCCTTGTGCTCTACCCTGATCCGGCTGGCCAACTGCTATGGAGTGCCCCAGCAGGGAGGAAGCATTCTCATCAACCTAAAGCTGACCCACTCGGAATTGGCCGACTACATCGGCTCTACCCGCGAGAGCGTAAACCGGATGCTGAACGATTTAAAACGAAAGCAAGTGCTCGCGTTTCCGGACGGCTACATCCGCATTGACGACATCGGCTACTTGAAAGATGTCTGCTCTTGCGAAAACTGCCCCGTAGAAATCTGCCGCATCTAAGGAAAACCAAAGGCTCAAAGCTAAAACACCGGCCTTGCTGGGCCGGTGTTTCCTATTCGTATCGCAAGGCGTCGATCGGTTTGAGCTGGGCGGCTTTCCGGGCGGGATACACTCCGAACAAGACCCCGACAGCCATCGAAGAGAGGAAAGCGTAAATGATCGGCGGCAAGCTGATCGAAATCGCCATGCCGGTTGCCTTGCCGATGAGAAAGGCTGCCCCGGCGCCAATCAGAATGCCCATGCCCCCTCCGAGCAGGCTTAAGGTAACCGATTCAATCAGGAACTGCCGCAGAATATCCCAGCGCGTCGCGCCAATTGCCTTACGGATGCCGATTTCGCGGGTCCGCTCGGTGACAGAGACCAGCATGATGTTCATAATGCCGATCCCGCCAACGACCAAAGAGATCGCGGCAATCCCCGACAACAGCGTTGTCATCACGCTGGTAACCCCTTGCGCCGTCGAAAGAATTTCCGATTGCGAGCGGATCTGAAAGTCGTCTGCCGCCTGCGGCCTCAGATTGTGCTGCGCCCGCAGCGTATTTTGCACATCGAATTGCGCCTGGGGCAAAACATCGGCAGATGCGGCTGAAACGTATATGCTTCCTACATTCTTGCTCCCGGTTACCCTGTTCATCGCGGTGGTGATTGGAATGAGGACCTTGTCATCGTTGTTCGTCATCCCCGAGCTTCCCTGGCTTTTCAACACGCCGATGATCTGAAACGGGATTTTGTTCAGTTGAATCGTCTGGCCGACGGGATTGAATCTGCTGTCCCCGAACAGATTGGCTACCACCTCGGTGCCGACGACGGCCACGTTGGATTGGGCTGTCACCTCAACATGGCTGAAAAACCGGCCCTGCTGCACCTCTGTATTGCGCACCTGGGGGAAGGCATCTGTCGTTCCTTCCAGCGAGGTTGAATAGTTTTGGTTGCGCCAGACCAATTGTGCGCGACTTGTCAGGCTGGGAGCCACCCCGGCGATTGAATCGTTTTTTCCAATCGCTTCTGCATCGGCCAAAGTCAAGGTATTCAGCGAGCCCGCTCCCAAACTGATCTGCCCCTGTCTGGCCTGGCCAGGCGTCACAATCAACAAGTTGCTGCCCAATCCGTTGATTTGCGACGCGACGTTGGCCGAGGCTCCCTCCCCGATCGAAACCATCGCGATCACGGCAGAGACGCCGATGATGATGCCCAGCATGGTCAGAAACGAGCGCAGCTTATTTGTCTGGATGCTGCGAAAAGAGACCCGCAAGCTTTCTCTAAAATTCATCTGCCCACTTCCTCAGGGTTTGCCCATCTTCTTTGGGAAACCAATTCATTTGAAACGATCTGACCGTCGCGAAAGCGGATGAGCCGTTTGGCGTATTGGGCAATATCCGGTTCGTGCGTCACCAGGATGATCGTCTTGCCCGCCTCGTTTAACTGCTGAAAGATCTGCATGATCTCGACGCTCGTTTTGGTGTCCAGCGCACCCGTCGGCTCATCCGCCAACAGGATCAGCGGGTTGTTCACCAACGCCCGGGCTATCGATACCCGCTGCTGCTGTCCGCCCGACAGCTCGTTTGGCTTGTTGTACAGCCGATTGCCAAGCCCTACGCTCTCCAGTGCCCGGACGGCCCGCTCCCGGCGCTCCTTGGCTGAGATACCGGCGTACAAGAGGGGCAGTTCCACGTTCTCAACCGCACTGGTACGGGGAAGCAGATTAAAGTTTTGAAACACGAACCCGATCTTCCGGTTCCGGATGGCGGCCAACTCATCGTCATCCGCCTCTGAAATCGGCTCATCATCGAGATAAAACTCCCCTGAAGTGGGTTTGTCCAGACAGCCGAGCACATTCATCATCGTCGATTTTCCCGAACCGGACGGACCCATGATCGCGGCAAAATCCCCCTCGTCGATTTGCAGGTTCACCCCGCGCAGCGCTTGTATCTCCTGGTCTCCGATTCGATACTGTTTCTTCAGCTCTTCAATCCGGATAACTGCCTTCATCGGCTGATCACTCTCTGACCGCCGCCGCCCCATCCGCCGCCGGGAACTCCCATGCCGCCCATGCCGGGGAATCCGCCCGGGCCGCTTTGCCGGCCGCTGCTGGAGGAAGTCGACCTGGAAGTGTCCATGGTCAGCACCACTCGATCTCCTTCCCGCAATCCCTCTGTGATTTCCACCCTGTCCGTACTAAAGTAGCCGATCTTCACCTCTTGGAAGCGGAACGGGAGGTTTGTGCTTCCTCCTCTTCCGGTTCCTTGCCTGGTCTCGCCAGTCTCCCCCTTGTTGCCTTGCCTGGACCCGGCAGTTCCCTCGTTGGCCGCAGCGAGGTAGACGCCGTCTTTTCCATTTTGGGATTTCAAGGCGGCAGGCGGGACGTACAGCACATTTTTATGCGTTCCGACCTCAATGCTCACGTTCGTGGACATTCCCGTTTTGAGCAGCCCCTCCTTGTTGTCTACGGAGAGGAGAACCTTGTAGGTGGTAACCCCTGATTCTATCGTCGCTTCCGGGTAAATCAACGTGACTTTTCCGTTAAATTCTTTGTCGGGGTAGGAGTTGGACGTAAATGTCGCCGTTTGCCCTACCTTTACCTTGCCAATATCGCTTTCGCTGATCTGTGCCAGTACCTCCAGATTGCCGGAGTTGGAGTTGTCCATCACGATAAACGGTTGGGACGGCGGTTCTCCCAGGTTCCCATTGATCGCCACAATAACGCCATCCATGGGCGCTTTTACCGTCAGTTTCTCCAGCGCCATTTTTTGTTCCTGCAGCTGAGCCTCCGCTTGCTCCACGGAAGCTTGTGCCGACTGGACTGCTGTGGCGTCCGGTCCGTCCTTGGCGTCCTGCAATGCCGACACTGCCGACTCATAGGCAGATTGCGCCTGCTCCAGACTGCTCTTGGACTGCCCTTGCGATTGATTGGCTTGCAGTACGGCATTGTCGTATTCGATTTTCGCTTGATCAAGGTTTTGCTTGGCTTGATCGTATTCACTTTTGGAGATACCGCCCTCGTCGTACAGGGCTTTTTGGGAGTTATATGTATTTTGGGCATTTTGCAAATTCATTTTTGCCTTTTCCAGGTCGTTTTGGGCTTTTTGCGTATCGTAGGAATTCCTGGCAGAATCCAATACGGCCTTCGCCTGGTTTACATTTGCCTCAAGTGCTCTCATTTCAGACGCGGTCTTCGGCTTTTTGGCCTCTGCCAGCTTTGCGAGCGCAGACGACAGGTTGGCTTCCGCCGCCTTCAATTGGATCTGTGCGGAGGAGTCGTCTAGCACAGCGAGCACCTGGCCCGCTTTTACCTGATCCCCTACCTGTACATGGATGGCCGTAATGTCTGCTTGCGTGCCCAGAGACAGCGAAACACGCTTGGACGCCTGAACGGTTCCGGACGAAGCCACGGTTTCCGTCACATCCCCCCGCTTGACAGTTAGCACTTGCATGAAAGCACCTGTATTTTTAGCCGACACCCATTTTTGATAAGCAAAGATTCCCGCTGCAAACAGCAGCACCGCGATCAACATGATCAGAGTCAGCTTTTTCCTGTTTTTCAGTCTAAAAATAGCAGACAGGTTTCCCCTAACGACTTCTGCCATGATTCTTTCTCCCTCCCCCAACCATACTAAAGCAAATATATGAGATGTATGTGTCGGGAGTATTTCAGAGCCCGCAAAAAAGACGGCACTTTCCGTGCCGCCGAATCACTTGGGTAAAATAAGCGTAAAGATCGTACTGTTTTTCACGCTCTCTTTTAACACCAGATCTCCCCCCAGCGCCTGAGCCAACAATCTGCTGAACGGCAGCCCCAGACCAAGGCCCCTGACTTTCAGTTTTTTCTCTTCGCCGCGGAAAAACTTCTCAAAGATCATCGACTGCTCCTCTTCAGGGATGCCAACGCCGTTATCTTTGACATCAATCTTGATCTCATCGTCCGTTTCGTACAGGGAGATCTCGATGACTCCGTTCTCTTTGCACGCCTGCTTGGCATTGTTCAACAGGTTGTACAAAATCTGCTGAACCCGCAGCGGATCGGTGGCGGCCACGATGCTGTAATCAGGAAATTGCTTGTGCAGACGTATCGAATTTTCTTCCTGGACAATCAGCCATTGGTGGGTAATCTCCTGGATCAATGTATTGATGTCTTGCTCTTCCTTTTGAATCTTGATATCTCCCACGGCAAAGGAGTTGAAATCCAGCAAATCTTCCACCATTTTGTGCAGTTTGCTGGTTTCCTTCGCGCATATATCCAGAAACTCTTTTGCTTCCTCACCGGTAACGATACCGTCCCTTACCGCTTGAATCAGACCGCTGATCGAGGTGACAGGCGTTTTTAGTTCGTGCGTCACTCCGGCCAAAAGCTCTGTCCGCATCCTTTCCAGTTGTCCCAATCGGTCAGCCATATCCTTGAAGGAATGGATCAGTTCAAAAATTTCCTTCTCCTTGCTGTTCCTCTCCAGGTGAATGTCATAGTTGCCGGCGACGATCTCTTTGGCGGCATGAGCGACTCCTTTTATCGGTTTGGCCAGCTGCCTGGTGAGCAAATAGATAATCATCCACCCTAGTAAAACCAAAGCCCCCAGCATGATAAACAGAAACTGCGAATCTCTGACCTTGTTGATCTCCTTTTCGGGAGACATCAGGATGACCCAGCCGATCGTCAGATTGTTATGCTCCAGTTTTCGCTTTACCACGTAGATTTTCTCGCCGTGTTTAAGCGTCAGTTGGTCACCGTTCTCTTCATCCAATTGCGTCGTGAGATCGACTAAAAGCTCTTTGGGCATTTTACTTGGCAGAGAATTAAACAGAGCGTTATTCTTCTCATCGAGGATTAACAGGAAGAGCTGGCCATTAAATTGCAAAAACTTTCGCTGCCGGTCAAATATCGGCGCCAGAAACGAACCGATCTGAATATGCCCGTTATCATCGACAATGCGATCGGAAATTTCCGCAGCCATGAACCGGAGAACATCGAGCCGCCTTTCTTTCTCACTGTAGTTCAACCACAAACTGGTGGAAACGCCAAACACCACCAGTCCCACGCAGAGCGTAATCAGATAACGGGTCGTCCAATACGTTAACAGTGATTTTCGCTTGCTTTTATTCGTAGACACAAAATTTATACCCCATCCCTCTGTAGGTGCGGATTTCCCCTTCCGAAACGGGCCAATTTTGCAGGATTCTTCTGATTCTGGTGATGGCCAGGTCTACAGCCCGGTCACTTCCTTCGTAATCCATCCCCCACACATTTTCGATCAACTGTTCCCGTGTAAACATCTGATTGGGTTTTTGGGCGAGAAACAAAAGCAAGGAAAGATCCCGCGGATTGAAGTTGAGCTCGATGCCGTGCAGGGTAACGGTGTGAGCCTTGAAGTCAACCCGCAAACTGCCAAAGTACTTGGTCCCATCCGTCTCCAATACCTGTCCCGAGCGGCGCAAAACGGCCTTTACGCGCGCGACCACCTCATCAGCATTGAACGGCTTGGTGATGTAATCGTCCGCCCCCTGGTTCAGCCCCGCCAGCTTGTGATCGATATGCCCGAGCGCTGTCAGCATAATCACGGGGCAAGCGCTTTGCTCGCGGATGCGGTTTAGAATGCTCCAGCCGCTTTGCCCGGGGAGCATCACATCCAGCAGCACGAGCGAAGGGTTCATCGCGGCAAACTTTTCCAACGCCTCATCCCCGTCGAATGCCTGCTCAACGGTATATTCCGCTTTTTCCAAATAAGCTTTCAAGACACGCGAGATCGACAATTCATCTTCCACAATCAGAATGCTTTTCAATGTCTCTCCCCCATTTCTACCCGACATTATACATGAATCTCAGTTCCTAGCGTACAGAGGAAATATGTCAGGGGGATGTCGGGCTATAAAAAAAGAAGCCCGAACCTCTTGATAGATTCGGGCCTTCGCTATCCTTTTGTTGCTATGTTGCTTTCAACGTCAGGCAGGCTAATTTCTCCCCGGTAATGAACTGCGCATCAGCATGCCTCATCACGAATTGGATGAAACTCTCCAGCATTTTAACGCGATATGCCCGTCCGATGATTTGCGGATGCAGGGTTAAAACCATCGACTTGCCTTCTTCATATAAAGCGGAAAATTCTTCCTGCCACGTCTCTAATACCGCCGACGGGGGGTGTATGGTACGACCGGGCAACCGCACGCTGTACAAGAAAAAGGGAGCGTCATCCAGGTACCACTGAACGGGCAGCTCGACGATACCGTTGTCGTGAACATAGGGTTCGTCGTTATCCATCATGTTTGAGGAATAAAGAAATCCGAATTCCTGTAAATAGTCCATCGTTTTTGAACTGAATTCCCATGCAGGAGAACGGTAGCCTGCCGGCGCTTTTCCCGTGATGCTGCGGATTCGGTCGATTCCCAGCTCAAAGACCTCTCGCTCCTGCTCGGAGGTCAGGGTATCAGGCCATTCATGAAGATATCCGTGATGACCGATCTCGTGTCCTCCCTGCACAATCTCCTCAATAGCAGCTCGATGTTTTTCGATCACGTATCCCGGTACAAAAAAGGTTGCAGGAATGGAATACTTTTGCAGCAATTTCAATATCCTTGGCAGGCCGACTTCAGGGCCATAGATGCCTTGTGACAAGGTAACGGGACGGTTCCAATTCGCAGCGTCCCTCGCCGTCCACAAGGTCTCCCCGTCGACATCAAACGATAGTACTACGTATCTCTTCGCATTCACGTTTGCTTCCCTCCTCCCTCATTGTTCACGGCGGCCGATGCTAGTTCGACAGCTTGTGCAGCGTCGCTTCCATCGTCCGTACAGCTTGTAAAAGCAAATGATTCACCCGATTTAATCTGCGGGTATACAATGTTTTTAACTGATAAAACTCGTCACTTCCAACCTCAACCGCCGCTAAACGTTCGCTATTCGCCAAAGCCGGTATAGGAGCCTGTTTCAACGCAGGATCATGCTCATAGATATCCCCGCTTACGTAGTTGAGAGGTACAAGAACATGAGATAATTCCATCAAGCCTTGATTGACAATGGAAATCTGCTTTTCGGAAAGCTGTTCATTCTGTATCCGTTCATACAGTTCTGACGTCAATTTTTTTACCCGACCGATTCGATCGAGAGATGCAGAGAAGTCAAGATGGTTTCCGCTTTTCTCCCTGTAATCAAGGAGATACCCTGTTACTTCATCGATGGCGGCCAGCTGATTGATCGGAATGATCGGTTGTGAACAAGCTTGGAACACCGTGTTAACGTATATCTTGCAATCCCGTTCCAGAAAATTCGGATCGATTTTATCAATCGTATCCTCCGTCGTGTGCCACCACCAGCCAAATCCTCCTGCTTTCCCGTTGCCGAACAGTTGGGCAAACGCTTGAGAGGCGGGATCTGTCGACGCTTCTTGTTCAGACAGCCCCATAAACAAAGAAGGTGTTCCGGTACCCCAGAATGACTGATCACCTGCTCGGCCAAAGCGTGAACCGGTAAACGTGTTGCCGGTCATCCGCTCAATTGCTGCTGCCCCCAGCTCTCTCGTTTCCGCCATGCTGTTTGCTTCACTTAAAACAGTTGCCCCCTTGGCGCCGACTGAATCGATATTGATGTGAAGCACGCAGTTCTCCCGCAAATCTTCCCAGTTCGTGTCACAATACCAGGCTGAGCCTGCATATCGACCGTGCGAATGTCCGGACCAAAAAGCCAAACGCAATGTGCGGCGAAGACGGTCCTTGTGTTTTGAGAGGATACGTGCTGTCTCGATCATGGTGGCGTTGGCCGATCCATTGTCCATCGCACCGTAATGCCAGGAATCAATATGACCGCTGAATAACACAAATTTATCCGGTTCAATCGACCCTTTGATTTCCGCAATCAGGGTGGGGATCGGACGCCACCCCGTATCCACTTTGGTTTTCATCCAGGCGGAAACAGGCGATTTCTGTATCGCAGATTTGATCCACTCGCCGTCCTCGTAATTGACAGATACCACCGGGATTTGCGGCAGCTGTCCGACCGTTTCCGGCGTCGGGCTTCCCCATACAGGGGAGACGATCATTTCATGTGTATATGTTGCATGGATAAAGACAATTCCCTTCGCTCCTGCCTCTTGGGCGGCTTTCACTGCTCCGGGTACGGCAAGATTTTGGATCACCGCAATCTTTCCGGTCAAATCACATTTCTTAAAGTTCTTCGGATCAGCCGTTCCGACGTAGACAAGTTCTCCTTCTACACCCTGTTCCCCCGTCGAAACAGCCATCGAATGCGTGATGCAGTTCAGACTTGTCCCCCCAACCGTGAGGCTGGCATGTACAGGCAAGCTGATGTACTGATCGCTCCATATGATACGGGCGGGGATACCAAAACTCTCGATTTTCTGCTGTACGTACTCGAAGGCTCTCCGTTCCTCTGCAGACCCGGACAGGCGCACTTCTTTGGATATTTCCCTGGTAAATTCCATCAGGTTTTCCTTGTTTACTTCCTCGATGACAGAAGCTTCAATCAGATTCACATTCCTGTTTCCCATTTGCCGATTCCTCCTTAATCCGCGGGTTGCCTTGCAGACATGAAAGACGATTCGAAGCCAGTGCCACGCTCAGAGCCAACAGTTGAATGCGAGGAATAAACGTATCCATGACCATGTACTCGCCTGGACTGTGCCATCCGCCTCCAACCGGTCCCATTCCGCATATGGTGGGGATTCCCATCGAGGCGGGGAAACCAGCGTCGGCTGCCCCGCCCGTATCCTTTTCCGTTATCCGCATATTCAGCAGGGAAGCTGATTCTGTTACAATCTCAAACAGTTTTAAGACGCCGCTGTGCCTTTCCATCGGCAAGAAGCCTTTCCCTCCACGTACCGTGCTCCTGGTTCCAGGCACAAAACTCGTCTGAAAAATGCGTCGAACCTTCTCCATGACTTCCTGATAGTCCTGCACTGTCCGAAAACCGATGTGAATCGTCCCCGCTGCATGCGGTGCCACCACATTCGTGTTCACGCCGCCTTCCACCGTCCCCACATTAACGGTTATCCCCCGCTCGATGTCTGTCAGTTTCTTAAGCTCAAGGATCTTGTATGCCAACTCTTCGATGGCGCTGATTCCATCCTCAATAGCCACTCCTGAGTGAGCAGCCCTGCCTTCAATGTGAAAATGGAGATGTGTCGACCCTTTTCTGGAAGTGACAACAGATCCATCCGGCCTTGCCGACTCCAGATTAAAGACAGCCAGTGCGTCGTTTGCCGACTCTTCTATGATGGTTCTGGACAGGGGTGAACCGATTTCCTCGTCCGGTGTAAACAACATTTCGATATCACACAGATCGATCTTTGCCTGTTTTAAGGCGGCTGCAGCGAAAATCATGCCTACCAAACCCGACTTCATATCGGAAACCCCAGGCCCGTAGGCTTTCACACCATCTTCGCAATAGCGCCAATCTTTTGTGCTGTCAGGGGTGTGAGGAGTATCCATATGACCCAATAATAATATTTTCCCCGGTTTCGAGCCCTTGATGACAGCCGAGATATGGTTGCCGAAAGTGGCTTGCTCGCGAATCACGTAGGGAATTTCAAATTGCTCCAGATACTCGCTCAAAATCTTCCCAACCCGGTCCACTCCTTCTTTATTGTAGGAGTAACTGTTTGTATTTACTATTTTTTTTAGTAAGTCGAAAATTTCCCCTTTGTAGCTTTCAATATGACTGATCATGTTACCAACGATTTCTCTCTGCATAAGTTATCTCCCGTTGAACAAAGATGAAGTGCGAATTTTTATCCGTGTTTCTTTTGATGGATCAGGTGAAGTTCTTCCAGATTGGAAAGGGACTGCTCCCGTTTTCCATCTTCCACCTCGGAAATCATCCGAACAAGCGATTTCGTTAATGTCATATCGATGCCAAGGGCTTCGCCTTCTTGTATGACAGGTGAAAACTGGTACGGCACTTCTGTTTTCCTTTTTCGTACTGCCAGATCACGCCAAATTCCGGATCGGGTTTTTGTATAGGAGCGCAGCCGTCTGATCAGCTGATCCATTTGCCGATGAATGGCCTGCCAGTTGCGCGTCTCAACAGGATAATAAAGCGAGGGCTCCCAGTCATCAAACCCGGCTGGCTTGATTTTTTTGACGTGGGCAACGGCAAGCACTTCAGACGCCAGGTCTAGAAGCATTCTGCGGTCCCGTTCAGACTCAAGAAGATCGGCAATCGTCTCATTGGTAAGGGCGGTTGCACTTAAAACAGCCGCATACCCTAACTTCCCCCACAGGTAGCCCCATATGTTATCTGTCGATTTTGCCTCGCCCCAAGCTGCCAATCTTTGAACGATCTCTTCAACCCGGGGCGTTACGACACCCCCTAATTCTCCGATAGACAAGCTGCCTACGCCGCCATATTGCACTACTCCAGGCTCCAAATAATCGGAGAACAGATTTACGAAGCAGCCAATGGTACGCTCTTCGCCAATCAGGGCAGCAATTTCTTGTTCACACAATCCATTTTGGAACGACACAACGGCCGAGTCGGGTGTCAGCAAATGCTTGAACATATTCACAGCCTGCCTGGTGTGCTGCGCCTTGACGCAGAGAAAAACAAGCTCCAGCGTGGTTCGTGATTCGAGCAGTTCTTTCATCGTCATGGCAGAAACAGGGACGGTAAATGATTCAACATTCCCCTGAATCTTCAGTCCGGCCAGCCGCATTTTGCCGACATGTTCCTCACTTACATCGACAAGTGTTATATCTTCGCCGTTCCTCGCCAGATAACCGCCGATGACTCCGCCTATGCCCCCCGCTCCAACTACCGTAATCTTCACAAGTCTTTCCCTCCTGTCTCTACACCGTGAAATGCATGTGATTCCCTTACTTCAACGGTTCTTTAAACGTTTCTTTCAGTCGGATCAATACCAAAAACGTGATCAATGCACAGCCAATTACATAAAACGTCGGTGAAAGCTTGTTATCTGTAACCGAGACGAGATAAGTAGCAATAAACGGGGCTGTCCCTCCAAACGCCGCTACTGCCGTGTTATATCCAATGGAAAGGGCACTTGATCGAATCCTGGTCGATGTCAACTCAGCAATTGCAGCCGGTCCCGGTCCGGAAAATGCTGATAAAAAAACAGCCAGGACCATTTGACATAAAACAATCATGACAAAACCCGAATGGGACATCAGCGAAAAGAGAGGGTAGGACAATAAGATAAAACCCAGCGTTGATGTGATAAGCAATGGTTTTCGTCCGATTTTGTCCGACAAGGCTCCTACGAACGGAACGATTGTGATGAAGAAAAAGAGCACGATGACATTCGAAAGCAGGGCGAGATTATAAGGCAGTTTCATGACGTTGGAGATGTACGAGGGCATATATGTCAACAACAAGTAAAACGAAGCAGTCCAGTGAACCGTAAAACCAAAAGTTACAAACAAGTCTTTGGGATGTTTTTTTATCAGGTCAAGCAGAGGTGTTTTAGACACTTGTTCTTTTTTGCTAGCCGACTCGAACTCGGGTGTTTCATCCAATTTTGCCCGCAAGTAGTATCCAAATACGCAGATCACAATCCCGATAATAAACGGAATCCGCCAGGCCCATGCGCTGAGAGTTTCAGGGGTAACGACATTCGTCAGGATTGCTGCCACAATAGAGCCAAGCAATGAACCGCCAGCCGTACTCACCTGATTCCAGCTTCCGTAAAATCCTCTCTTTCCAGGTTTTGCGTATTCCACGATAAAGGAGGTATTGCTTCCCCATTCACCGCCGGCGGATAATCCCTGTGCCAATCTGGCCGCTACCAAAAGAATTGGCGCCAGTAATCCGATCTGGTCATAGGTTGGCAAAATCCCAATGACAAAAGTGGAAACGCCCATAAGGATAATGGCTAAGGAAAGTGCCTTCTTCCTGCCTACCCGATCTCCGTAAGGCCCAAAAATGATTGCTCCCAAAGGACGAATAATAAACCCGACGGCAAACACAGCAAAAGTGAGGAGCAATGAGGCTATTGCGCTGGAACTGGGAAAGAACAGCTTGGAGATGATCGGGGCAAAATAGGCATAAACCGCCATATCATACCATTCCAGAGTATTTCCAATCGCCGCGGCAAAAACAGCTTTTCTCGTCTTGCTCCCATTTGTCGCAGTTACGGTAGGTTCTGTGGAGACAACATGATGTTTATCCAGGTTCACAATTTTGTCCTCCTCTTTTTCAAAAATTCTCTTTGGATTGGACAGAGGATCAATTATTGTTTCTGGCCGTCAAAGGTTGTATATACCTGTCCGGCAGTATATCCTCCGTCAATATTGAATGCTTGTCCTGTGATAAAGCCGGAATACGTGTTGTCCGCCAAGAAAAGGACGCTCTTCGCTATCTCATCCGGCAATGCCGCCCTCAATAGGGGGACCTTGGATATTTTTTCGCGGTGCTCCTGTCGTGATCTCTCGGTTGTTAAAGAGGAGAGCAAGGTATCTGTCTCTACTACGCGGGACAAATCGCAATACGCGAATGCCAAATTCCGCCCATTCCAATGCGAAAACCCTGGTTAACATCACCAAACCGGCCTTGGAGGCGGCGTAATGTGAAATGCCTGGCCGCGGCATAACAGCTGCTGTGGCCTCCTCATTCACTTGCAAGACAGGGTTTGACGGATAAATCCCGGCACAATTTACCAGTAAATCAATTCTTCCAAACTTCTCATCGGCAAACTCAACGACCTGGCTCAGGGAAGAGGTATGGAATAAATCTGTTTCCATTACGGCTGCCCGTTCCCTCCATTGCGTTTCCTTGATCGAGTCTTCCGCCTTTTTCTTGTCGATATCCACGATTGCCACTTTCATGCCGGCTTTGCATAATTCCTTGACAATCGCATGCCCAATGCCGGAGCTGCCACCGGTTACAACAGCAACCTGATCCTGCAAAGATTTAGCGATCAACTTTTAACCTCCCTACAATAGTTTAAGGTCATTATAATTTGACACTTTTGAAATTTCAAATATATAATAAATCTATCTTATATACATTTGATGTATATAGACTTTTCTGATGGTCAAGATGCAGCGAAATAAGGGAGGGGCAAAACATGGAGAACATGAGTCTGGAGTTTCACAAGTTGCGCTGCTTTATTACAGTCGTCGAAGAAGGAAGTATTTCAAAAGCGGCCGTCTTGTTAAATATGACACAGCCCCCTTTGAGTACTCTGATACGAAAACTGGAAGATTCCCTGAATGTTACCTTGTTCGTTCGACACGGGAAGCGCCTGATCTTAACAGATACCGGACGTTTGCTTTATAATCGCGCCAAAGAGTTGGTAAAATCATCGGAAAACATCGTCCAGGAATTGGTTGAACAACACGAGGGGATGCGCGGTGTTGTTCATATTGGCTGTACAGGCTCCGCCAATCTCTTCATTATCCCGAAAGTAGTTGAACGGCTGCGAAAAATAGCGCCAAATATACAAATTCGGGTTAGAGTGGGCAACTCTGCCTTCATTGTTCGAGAACTGAGAAACCACACCCTCGATGTCGGAATTATCAGGGGCGTTTTTCGCGCTGACGATTTGGATATTTCACCGCTTCAATTGGAACCGCTGCTGCTCGCTTTACCGCCTGATCATCGCCTTTTAACACAACCCTCGATTCACATGCACGATTTGAAGGATGAAAAATTCTTACTGCTCACGACAACATTTGGTCATGGCATCTCGGATCAAGTGATTGAGTCCTGTCAGACGTCGGGTTTTTATCCAGACATTATCTATTGGGGAACCGAAATTTTACCAATGCTGCTGATGGTTAAAAACGGCATCGGGATTACGTTTGTCCCACAGTGTTTTCAAGAACTGCATCTTCCCGGGCTTCCTCCGTTGATCCCAATTTCTTCGCAAACCCTGCTCACCCGATCCAGCTTGATAACGGTAAAAAATCGTTACACGACTGCCGTTACCCAAAGATTTTTAGATGTTATTCGAGAGATTGTTGCGATTCATGACTCTGATCGCCAAGAGACACTGTCCAAAACGAAACGCCAATTTGCCCAAAAAAAGCCCAATCCTCTTTATAGGACTGGGCTTCGCGATTTCACACACCCTACACCGCTTCTTCCCTCTTCCCGAAAAACGTCCGCAGCGCCTTGTACACCTCGCCCTTCTCGCGAATCACACAATGCATGAACTTCGGCTCTTTGATGTGGCGGTAAGCCGACATCAGCGTGCTGTGGCGATTGTACTGATTGACTTCGCCGTATCCGAACAGATTGCAGCGATCCATCAGTTCCTTGACCAGCTTGACGCAGCGCTCATTGTCAGAGGTGAGGTTATCGCCGTCGGAGAAGTGGAACGGGTAGATGTTGTACTGCGAGGTGGGGTAACGCGCATCGATAATCTCCAGCGCCTTCCGGTAAGCGGAAGAACAGATCGTCCCTCCGCTCTCCCCTTTGGAGAAAAAGGCATCCTCCGTTACTTCCTTGGCTTCGGTGTGGTGAGCGATAAAGACTATTTCTACCTTTTCGTACTTTGTCCGCAAAAAGCGGAGCATCCAGAAGAAGAAGCTGCGGGCGATGTACTTCTCAAAAATTCCCATCGAACCCGAGGTATCCATCATGGCGATAATCACCGCATTGGAGTGCGGTTTGACGATTTCTTCCCAGGTTTTAAACCGCAGGTCTTCATCGGAGATGCCAAGCCGCAGGTCGTCATAGCCAGCCAAACCGTTGCGCCGGATCGCGGCAATCAATGTCCGCTTTTTGTCTATATTGCTCATCAGGCCTTTTTTTCGCACATCGTTAAACCGCGTTTCCTCTACGATGATTTGGTCGTTGTCCTTTTGCTGCAGATTGGGCAGCTCCAGTTCGGCGAAGAGGATCTCTTCCAGCTCTTCGACGGTAATTTCCGCCTCATAGTAATCAGCGCCCGGCTGATCTCCGGCCCCGGAGCCTTTGCCGGGGGCCTGGGCGGGGTCGCCATCCTTCGCGATGACGTCCCCTACCTTCGTGTTGCCTTTGCCCTGACCGCCATGCTGCCCTTTTTGAAAATTATAGCGGAATCGGTATTCATCCAATGAGCGAATCGGGATCTTCACCACGTCCCGCCCATTTGACATGATAATGCTCTCCTCGCTGACGAGGTCCGGCAAATTTTTCTTGATGGCTTCTTTTACTTTTTCCTGGTGACGGGTTTGGTCTTGATGTCCTTTGCGGTGAAGCGACCAATCTTCTTTTGAAACGATGAATGTGCCATCGTTCATGCGTCTCAAGCCCCCTCCTTTATCTGTTTAACAAACTTCCTACGTAGCGGAGAAGCTCATTTGCACAGGTGGGGCAGTAGCTGTGTTCCTCGATTAACCGCTTGGTTACTTCGTTGATTTTCTTTAACTGGTTTTCGTCAGGTGTCTTTGTTGAGGTAGTAATTTTCACGACGTCCTTCAGATCGGCAAACAATTTTTTCTCAATCGCCTCGCGCAAGCGATCGTGCGTACTGTAGTCAAAGCGTTTGCCTTTCCGGGCATAAGCGGATATGCGGATGAGAATTTCCTCGCGAAACGCCCGCTTGGCGTTTTCGGAAATGCCGATTTGCTCCTCGATGGAACGCATCAGACGCTCATCGGGATCCATTTCCTCCCCGGTTACCGGGTCGCGCATTTTGTTCATGTTGCAAAACGCCTCGACGTTATCCAGGTAATTGTCCATCATCGTCTTGGCCGATTCTTCATAGCTGTAGACAAACGCTTTTTGCACTTCTTTCTTCGCCAGCTCGTCGAACTCTTTGCGGGCTGCCGAGATAAAGTTGAGATACCGCTCCCGCTGTTCTTTCGTGATGGACGGATGCTGGTCAAGCCCTTCCTTCAATGCCCGAAGAATGTCAAGCGCATTGATGCACTCGGTATCCCGCCGAATCAAAGCGCTGGAAATCCGGTTGATGACGTAACGCGGGTCGATTCCCGACATGCCCTCGTCGACGTGTTCGTTGCGCAGCTCTTCCAGGTCGGAGCCCTTAAATCCTTCCAGCGTCTCCCCGTCGTACAGGCGCATCTTTTTCAGCAGATCGACCCCTTGTTTCTTCGTCTCCTTCAATCGCGTCAGGATGGAGAAGATAGCGGCTGCCCGAAGCGCGTGGGGAGCGATATGCACATGGCTCAAGTCTGACTGTTTAATCAGCTTGTGATAAATTTTCTCCTCATCGGAGACCCGCAGATTGTACGGCACTGACATGACGATAATCCGCGACTGAAGTGCCTCATTTTTCTTGTTGGCAATAAATGACTTATACTCCGCTTCGTTCGTATGAGCAATAATAAGTTCATCCGCCGAGATAAGCGCGAAACGCCCCGCTTTAAAATTCCCTTCCTGCGTAAGCGACAACAGATGCCACAAGAACTTCTCGTCGCATTTTAACATCTCTTGAAATTCCATTAACCCACGGTTTGCCTTGTTTAACTCGCCATCAAAACGATAGGCCCGCGGGTCAGATTCAGAACCGTACTTCGTAATCGTCGAAAAATCAATGCTTCCTGTCAGGTCGGCAATGTCTTGCGATTTCGGATCTGACGGACTAAATGTGCCAATTCCGACGCGTTCGGCCTCCGAAAACAGGACGCGGCGCACCGGAAAATCTTCAATCCGTCCGTTAAATTCTGTCTCCAGTCTCATGCGGTTGTACGGGGTCAGCTCACCTTCAATTTTGACTCCCAGTTCAGCCTCGATCTCAGGGCGCAATTCGCGGGGAATGAGGTGGAGCGGTTCCTCTTGCATCGGACATCCGTCCAGTGCGTAGACTGCTCCTTCATCGGTACGGCTAAAATCCTCCAAGCCTCGTTTCAGCATCGTCACAATCGTCGACTTCCCGCCGCTGACCGGTCCCATTAAGAGCAAGATCCGCTTGCGAACGTCCAGCCTCCTGGCAGCAGAATGAAAATACTCCTCAACCAACCGTTCGATGGCACGGTCCAAGCCGAAGATTTCCCGGCCAAAAAACTTGTAAGAACGCGTTCCATCTTCATTTTCTTCTACGCCAGCACTTTTTATCATATTATAAACACGGGAATGAGCTGTTTGTGCAATCAACGGATTTTTGCGAACCAATTCTAGGTATTCGGCGAACGTCCCTCTCCACGTCAACCTTTCTTCACGGGCCCGGTGTTCGGCGATGCGTCTCAAGATATCCATGTTATTCACTCCTCCCTAGATCCGCCCATCTCTCTTCCTTCGATGTACTTCATGTATATGTCCCGCCTGAACCCTGCATTCTTAAAACTGGATGAGTGAGCCTTTCCCTATATTTATGCAATTCCACAGAAGATGTAACTCATCAGCGTAAAAAGAGCACTGGCAACAAAACTGCCATAGTCCCCGCGAGTAGGCGGTTTGCAATCGGGAAAAGCTACGGTATAATGTGAGGGAAGAAGGGATTGAAAGGAGTATCGGTATGGGTACCTTTATCGTTGCCGTTGTGTTCGCTCTGTTCCTCACCGCCATTCTTACGGCTGGTTACAACGAGGACAAGACATTCAATCTGTAGAACCGTCCAAACCAAAAAAGCTTCCTCTAGAGAGACCGCATCTCTTTAGAGGAAGCTTTTTTACGCAAATACACCCGTCCGCCGGGATATCGCCTGATACAGCTCTTCCAGCGAGCCGCGCTGATCCACAGGGTACACAGGCTCCCCGCGGTCTTCCTGGTAATTGTTGACGAGAAACGTCTTCATGCCCAGTTGGCCCGCAACCATATCCTCCTGCATGTGATTGCCGACCATGACGCATTCGTCCGGCGACACATTCAGTTTTTGACAAATTTCCCGGTAATAGTCAAGGTGCGGCTTGGTAAAGTGGGATTCTTCATACACCGTTACCAGCTCAAAATCGCCGGGCGACAAGTCGATCCAGGCCAATCGGCTGTGAATCGCATCGCGTGGAAAGATAGGATTGGTGGCTACAACGACGCAAAAGCCTTGTTCCTTGGCGGCCGCAACGATTTTTTTAGCCAGGGGCGATGGGAAGGCCAAATGGGAAAGAGCAGGAAACACCTCGCGATAGAACGCTTCAAACACAGGCCAAATTTCCTCTTTTTCCACTCCGCTTTTGCTGACGAAACGTTCAATGAAAACCTCTTCATTGGTCACATCAGGATCCTTGTTGGCGATCACGGCATGAGTCGCATCCCAGATCAGCCGCAGCAATGTCTCGGTGTCAAAGCGGTCCCCCACATATGCGCCCAGTTCCTTCAGATAGCCTTTGACAAACGGCTCCGTCCACATCTCCAGCAGAGTGCCGTCCAGATCAAACAAGATCGTCGTCGCTTTTTTCATCGCGCAGATTGCTCCTTTTGTTGTGGTATGCTCCCCTGAGATTAGTCAAGGCCGGGAAACCCGATTTGCCTGAGCGCCTCGTAAACGACAATGGCGGCACAGTTGGACAAATTGATCGAGCGGGTCGCTCCTCCCATGGGAATCCGGACGGTTTGGCCCGGGTACCGCTGAATGATCTCTTCCGGCAGCCCGGCCGTCTCCTTCCCCAGGATGATGTAGTCGCCGTCGCGAAAAGAGATATCGGTATAATGCTTGTCGCCGGAGGTTTCGACGAAAAAGAATCTGTCGGCATGCCCGCCGTGCTCTTGTTCAAAATGGGCAAAACTATCGTGATAATGAATCGAAACCGCATGCCAATAGTCGAGACCGGCCCGTTTCAGATATCGATCATCGGTGGAAAAACCGAGCGGGTGGATCAGATGCAGATGAGTGCCGGTGGCAGCACAGGTCCGGGCAATATTGCCCGTATTCGCAGGAATTAACGGTTCGTGCAGTACAATATGCAAAGCCATATTCGTTCTTCACCTCGTCCATACTCACCATCTATTATACAAACTGTCAAGCGGGATTGCGAACCTTCCTGCCTGCCGACCTGCCTCCAAAAAAAAAGCTTCCGTTAACCGCTGAACGGAGGCTTTTTGACAGGAATCTGTGTTCAGACGGCCAGACTGCTCAAGCCTGCCCGTAAATGTGAAAAAAGCTGTAGCGAATATTGCTGGTGTAGTCCGGAGAATCACGGTATTCCCAGTACCGCTGGCGGCTGCTGTTGGTATGGGCATTGACCAGCGGCTGCCCCAAACTGTCTTTTGCCGTAACGATTGCGCTGTGATCCCAGCGCCCATCCCCTTCAAAGTCGTAGCTGATCACGTCTCCAGGTTCCAGCTCCGCAGGGTCGGACAATACCGTGGCGTAAAAGGGAGCCTTGCCGGACTTCAACAGCCAGTAGAGGCTGTGGGCTACCGTCCAACTGTAGCTCCAGTCCGGATTGGATCCGCCGCGATACCACCAGCCCTGGCTGCGGCTGCCGGTATACACCATCGGAATCCCGCCCGCATACAAGCATTGCGAAATAAAGTTGGTGCAATCGTCATCGACAAACACCTTGAATGCCGGATTAGGCGAATTCCAGTAGGTCTCGGCATAAGCGACCGCCTGCTGTCGATCGTATCCCCCTGCCGCATAAGCCACTTCAACCGGTCCGGAGGTGGCGTCGCCGTCTGGTTCTTCACCCTCTGCTTCCTCTGCATGCGCTCCCGCTTCCATGTCTTCCCGACCGCCGTCCGGTTCATCCTCTTGGTGATGGTCTTGCCCTTCTGCTTGTTCTGCAGGAAAAAACTCGCCCCATGTATCGAGAAAAGACCAATGTTCCCCGTCCCGCATCAGCTTTACAAGCTGAACATGCGACAACTCCTGTAAAAAGGCCCTGTCTTGCTGCATGTAGTGAAGCTGGTGGTGAACCCTGATCAGTGCCTCTACCCGATTTCCGCCAATTTGTACGATTTGTAGCGGCACAGCATGCATTTTGGCCGCAAGTAGGTGAACCCCGCGGGCCTGATTTTGTTCCTTTGCCCGCTGCAGCCGTTCCCGCTCGTTTTGAGACGCTGCTCCTGCTGAAAAAAAGGGAGCCGCCAACTCATCCTTCCCGTTAACATATGCCTGATTGACCGCCGCCAGATACTCTTTGATCTGTTCCTTCCACGATGTATCCACGCTCAACACCACCACTCGCATTACTCTGAAGGCAGAACCGTACACTTCCTTCTTTGCAAGTGTATGCTGCGATTTTACCGTGTAGAAACGATCTGTTCAGGTTTCAGCCAGCCTTCCAGTGTCAGCAGGTGTTGCTTGATGGATAGACCGCCGCCGTATCCGACCAGCGCTCCATTAGAGCCGATCACCCGATGGCAAGGAACCACGATCGGAATCGGGTTGCGGTTATTGGCCCCGCCAATGGCCCTGACAGCCTTGACGGCGCCCAGCGCCATGGCAATCTCCTTGTAAGAACGCGTCTGGCCGTATGGTATCCGCGTCAACTCCTGCCAGACAGCCTTTTGAAACGGTGTGCCGTACAAGTCCAGGGGCAGGTCAAATGAACGTCGCTTCCCGGCAAAGTACTCATCCAACTGGGTCTGCGCAGCGAGGCTGCCGGCTTCGTCCCGAACAGGATCGCCTGCAAGATGCCACCTTCTGCACCATCTTTGCAGGGCGATAAACGCTGTATCCCCGCCCGCAAACTCGACAAAACACAACCCCTGTTCCGTTGACGCCAGCAACAGGGTACCAATTGGCGAATCCATCGTGGTATAGGTTACTGTGCTCATGCGTCCCGACCTCCTGAAAAATGAATGAATACTATTCGCTTTTTGCAGCTTTGGTTCTATTTCGCTGCCTTACATATGCCAAACAGCCAATAGACACAACCACAGGGACAAACAGATAACCAGCGGCAAAAGGTGCAACCGCAAGACAACAAAGAACTGCCAGCAGCGAAGATATCCTCCCGAAAGCATCGTTCCAAAGAAGCTTTACACATGCTGCAGAAGCGATGATATAGACCAGGATCCCGAGCGTAGTAGGCACTAGGATGAGTTGATCAACCGGGAACATTTTCCTTCTCTGGCAAGCGCGTAGCCGAGGCGCGAGGAGCTGGCAAGGAACACGTTGAGTGTTCCCAGGCAGACGATGCAGGCTATCGCCGCTGTTGCCAGCCCGGCGCTAAATCCCAGTGTTTTGCTCATCAGAGCCGCCAACGGCGCGATTGTCCCCATCTCCCCGTAGGTATGCGTCCCAACGGTAACGATGGAGAGCAGCGTATAGACGATCCCGATGAGGAAGACACTTGTCCACGTACTGCGCATCACGTCTCGTTTGCCTGCACCTTTTTCAGGCCCGAAATCCCTTGTGATACGCCGCTTCCAGGCTGTGAAAAAAGCAGACATTTCTGCGGCTGGGCGTTTTCGATTCACAGGACGGCCGGCAGCATATTTTTGTCGTCCGAACAGCATAGAAAAACAGGCTGTCGTACCGCGAATCGCAATTTATCACCGCACTCCACACGACTTCTTCTGAAAGGTCCTCCACTTTGCTCGTTCCCTTCCGATTTTTACCCTAGTTATATCATGCCTGTGCGCTTACGTTCGTCCTTGTTCTTGCGGACTAATTTTTGCAAGTCCACTATTACTTGGACGGATAACGGGGAAGAGACGTTTCTTCAAAAAAAGCCAATCCCTTGTGGATTTCTTCCAGAACTTCTGCCGAGTGCTCCTGCCCCTCTGCTTTGATCAGTGCTGCTTTCGCTTCTTCTCCTCCAATTTTCCCCAATGCCCAGGCCGCAGTCCCGCGAATGACGGGGCGCGGATCGTTTTCCATCAGGCGGATCAACTCCGGCACTGCACTGCGGTCCTTGAAGTGAGCCAGCGCGAGAATCGCGTTTCGCTGAATGGGCTTCTTTCCCCGCCACGATGCAGAAGAAGCGCCAAATTTCTCTTTAAATTCCTTGTTTCCCATCGTCAGCAGCGGCAGCAGCAGCGGCTTTGCCACTTCGGGTTCCGGGGAGAATTCGGGATGATGGCTGAAGTGTTTGCCCCGGTTCTTCGGACAGACCATTTGACAAGTATCGCAGCCGTACAGACGATTGCCGATCTTTGCGCGGTACTGCTCGGGTATAAAGTCCTTTACCTGGGTGAGATAGGAAACACACTTCTGGGCATCAAGCTGTCCGCCCTGTACCAGCGCCCCCGTCGGACAAGCCTCCACACAGATGTTGCAATCGCCGCACCCTTCCTCTACGGGAGTGTCCGGCGGCAGCGGCAAATTGGTCAGCAGTTCCCCGAGGTAGACCCAGGAGCCGTACTCCGGCGTTATCAGCGCACAATTTTTCCCGACCCAGCCCATCCCGGCCCGCTCTGCCACGGCCCGATCGGACAGGGCACCCGTATCCACCATCGACTCCACCCTAGCGGCCGGCTCGAGCTGCTTGATGTACGCCGTGAGCTGCTGCAGCTTGCTTCTCAGCACATGATGGTAGTCCGTCCCCCATGCCGAACGGCTGAGCATGCCGCGATAAGCGCCTGGCTCGGATTTTGGCGGGTTCTCCATCTTGGACGGGTAGGCGAGCGCAATCGAGATGAGCGACTTTGCCCCGGAAAGGCTTCTCTCCGGCACCGTCCGCTTCTCCAGGTCAGGCTCCTCAAAACCGGATTCGTAGCCTTTTTCCCGGTGGGCCACCAGCCGCTCCTTCAATTCAACGAACGGGTCAGCACTGGCAAAGCCGATTTTGTCGATCCCGATTTCTTTGGCGTAGGCAATAATCGCTTGTTTGGTTTGCTCCCAATACGCTGATGTGGTCACGTCTGTCGGATCGCCCCCGTGGCCAGCTCGTCGCAGCGGTTGTTCCATTCGTTATCGGCGTGGCCTTTTACTTTTACAAAGCTCACCTGGTGAACCTCCGTCAGACGCAGCAGTTCCTTCCACAGGTCCTGATTTTCGACAGGCTGGTTTTTGCTGTTCTTCCAGCCGTTTTTCACCCAGCCCTTATACCAGCCCTGGGCAAAACAGTTCACCAGATAAGCACTGTCGCTGTACAGTGTCACCTTGCATGGCTCCTTTAAAACAGACAACGCCTCGATCGCTGCCTGCAGCTCCATCCGGTTATTGGTCGTGTTCTCCGCCGAACCCGACATCTCTTTTTTATGCTGTCCGTAGAACAGCACCGCTCCCCAACCGCCAGGGCCGGGATTTCCGGAACAAGCGCCATCCGTATAGATTGTCACTTCTTTCATTCATATACTCCTCCCTGGCTATGCTTATCTTTATTGTACTGAACCATAAAGGCTTTCACAAAATGATTTTCGCGGGCGTGGGACGACTGTGCTATACTAACCTTCAAATGGATTTTTTAGGAAAGGAGCGACACTTTTGAAGGTCACGATCTCCCCTGATGTTTTTGACAAATTGCCGGACTTTTCGCTTGGCGTCATCCACTACTCTGATATCGCTCTCAGCGAATCTCCCAAAATGCTGCGGGGACGCATCAACCTATTCGTCGAGTCACTTCGGATCGAACACGAACCGGCCAAGCTGACGGAAATAGAAGGGATCCGCGAGTGGCGGGCAGCGTTTAAACGGCTCGGCATCGATCCCTCCCGCTACCGCCCCTCTTCGGAAGCGCTGCTGCGCCGGCTGATCCAAGGGAATCCCTTTCATTTGGTGAACTCTGCCGTAGATGTAAACAACTTCCTGTCGATACATTACGCCCTTCCCTACGGCATTTACGACCTGAGCAAATTATCGGGGCAAGTCGTGTGCCGCCTGGGTACGGAGACTGACGCCTATGAAGCCTTAAACGGCCGCGAGGTACAGATGAAAGGAAAACTGCTGCTGGCAGACGAAGAGGGCGCATTCGGCAGTCCCATCGTCGATTCTGTCCGTACTTCCGTCAAGGACGGGGCGAGCCAGCTATTGCAGGTCATCTTCTTTCATCCGATGCTGTCAGTCAAGCAGCAGGATGAAATCATCGGTTCGACGGCTCGCATGTTAACGGAGATAAACGGCGGCGAGGTTGTCTTCGCTGATGCAGTCAGAGCCATTTCATAGCGACAAACAAGAAAAAAGGCGCTGCTAATTGGAAGCAGGGCCGTTTTTTTCCTTTGCTTTCGGTTCGCGGAATACGACATGTTCGAGCAGCAGGGCGATCAACACCCCAAGCAGCAGCCCGTTCCCAAGCAAAAAGCTCAGCAGCGGGTGGATCGTCTTCCAAGCCTCCGTCGGTACAAACATGACGCCAATCCCGATCAACAGCGAGCTTCCGATGACGATGATGGATCGCTCATTCATCTGCACGCGAGTAAAGTCTTTTAACCCAAAACCGAGCAATTGCGTATACGTGACAAACATCGCAGCGTATGCAACAGGCGTCGGAATTGACGCCAAGAAATGTGATACGCCGGGAAGAATACCGATTGCCATCATGGCGATCATGGCCGCGATAAACGGCAGGCGCGAAGCCATTTTCGTGGTTTCAATCACTGCCGCAGACAAAGAGAGCGGTATCATCCCGACTACCCCGGACAAGCCTGACAATAAATGGGAAACACCCGTAAATACACCGCCTCGATTAAACTCTTTTGATCCCGCTTCCTTGCCTGTAACCCGTCCCAACACCACTACGCTGGTAATCAGGTTTGTCAACAGGACAAAACCGGTCAACACGCTTGTCAGCAGGATGCCTGCATCCCACTGCGGCGGTCCCCAAAAAAACAATTTGGGCCAGACGACCAGTTCGCTCGTCGGCCTCACGGGTTCTGCCCAACCCAGCAGCGCATATCCAATCCAACCCATCACCATGCCAAGCAGTACGGCGTAACTGGTTACTTTGGGAATTCGCATGAATAAGACCACAAGCGCCATGATCACGATCGATGCAACCGCGATTTTAGGCTGAACAACCTGGGACTGCTGAAAGTCGATGCCCAGCATGCCTTTCACAAAAGTGGTGCAAAGCGAAACAGCAAGCAAGATCATGTACGTCCCGGTGATGGTTGGCGTAAACCACTGCTGAATCTTTCCGATCCACCGCAGCGCCCCCAAAATGATAAACAGTACGCCGGCAACCATCAGCCCCAGTTCGATAGACTGCCCAATATGGCCCGGTGATAACCCCATTCCCGTGCCGATTTGCGCCAATATGAGAAATATGCTCCACCACATGCCGGCCGGCCCTTCGATCATCGGATAGCCATGCCCGATGACAGCTTGCAGGAGCGACGCCAATCCCACAAAAAAAATCGTCTGCTGCATAAAGCGTCCGATTTCTTCCGGATGTAATCCAAAGACGTTGCCGACGACGATCGGAATCGCAACCGTCGTCGACAAGGTCACGATCAGCCACTGCAGTGAGGATAAAAACGTGACCCCCATCGGGGGCCGGTCATACAGCGAATACCTCATCTTGTTTCCCCCCTGTTCTCATCTTTCTGGCGCAGCTGGCGATATAGCCGGAACGCCTGTTGAAAGTCATTCCATGCTTCACGCTTTGCCCGCTGCAGCTCTTCGCCTGTCTGCCTTAAAATATACGAGGGATGCCAGGTAGGAATGACAAATGCCCCTTCGTAAGCCAGCGCCTTGCCCCGAACGGCTGAAATGGATCGCTGCTCCGGAAAAAAGTGCTGCATGGCTACCTTCCCCAGTGCGAGGACGACATAGGGCTGGATGTACGCGAA
Organism: Brevibacillus massiliensis; assembly: GCF_000311785.1. Lineage (GTDB taxonomy): Bacteria > Bacillota > Bacilli > Brevibacillales > Brevibacillaceae > Brevibacillus_C > Brevibacillus_C massiliensis. Next base: position 18,729 of record NZ_HE978541.1, on the reverse strand, counting down.
TTCCCTGTGCAAAAACTTTCGGCAAGGCTGGGTTTCTTCGCTGGTAGGTGTCTTGTTCCGGCCCGCATCATCCACTACGCGGCATTTCATGACATTCGTGATGTAGAGCTGTTCACGGGCTACCCCCAACTTTTCCAGAATAAGCGAAAGCAAAGTACCGCTAATCCCCACCAGCGGCTGCCCCCAAGCATCTTCGTCCTCGCCCGGTCCCTCGCCGACAATCATAAAGCGGCTACTGCTGTTTCCTACTCCCGGGACGCGATAATGACAAGTTTGGTGAAAACGGCAGTCGGTGCATTGCAATACATATCGACGAAGTCTTTCCAGCATGACGATCCGGTTGGTCGTCTCTACAGCCTTCGCTACATCCTCACTGCGGTAACCATCCGACGTCAGACGCCGGTACAAGTCTGGAAACGCATCTTCCGGCCTGCGCATTCGCTCTCACCCCGCCATTTCTGCCCAAAAAATAATGCGCCCTCCCGCTGCATAAGCGAAAAAGCGCACGACTGTTCTATCACTCGATTATGAATAACTCGCATTTACAGAAAAGTACATAAAAATGATGCCGGCAGAGGGACTTGAACCCCCACGGTTTCCCTCACGATTTTGAGTCGCGAGTGTTATTATAACACATGCGGAAATGAAGTCAAGGAAAAAGAATTTAGAACCCCTGAAAAGCCTTGTCCCGCAGGGAAATTTGACGTTGACTCAATTGCTCAAAATCATCGTCAAAGTAAAAAAACGCATTCATCCAAGGATTGGTATCGAAGGCCCGAACGAACTTATATAAGGAAGCCTTTCGACTTGCAAGAGTTTACTACCGGGAAACCTTCCGTATCTTCGATGTGCAAATCCCGCTTTCCGTTAAAGCCGGGGAAGCCAACTTTTACAGTCAAAGCATATCGAGTTTCATCCAAAATCCAAGGTAGCCTTGGCTTACCAAAGCTTGGCAAAGGGGTTGATACAAAATGGCAAGCAAACGCCCTGCGCCCAAGCTCTCCAGTATTGATGAACTGTTGCGGATAGCCCGCCCGGAGGATATGGCCAGCCATGCTCTTGCCCATGACGCCAACGCCGATGAAGAATATATACAGAAAAAGAAATACCTCCTAGGGAGTACATTGAGCTATCACCAAACTATTACAACTTAAAGTACGAAGTATTCACTTCCACCTCTTGAACGCCCATCGCTATTTTATCCCGCATCATCCCGATCAGTGGCGTCTGTCGGACGACCGGAGCGATCGTGCGGCGCAATCCGAGCAGCAGCGGATTTTTCATGGCGATCAGTCGAGCTTGCATCGCCTGGATTTTTTGAATTTCACCCACCGCCGGTTTACGGTACGATTCATAGCTTTTCAACGCCGACTCTTGCAGCGAGCCAGAGAGGCGATCGCTTTCATGATCGCATCGTGAGCGACGACCGCATCCTGAATCGCCAAACTGTTGCCTTGTCCGGAAAAAGGCGAGGCGATATGAGCTGCGTCACCAATGAGGAGCAGGCCATCCTTCACCCATTCATCCGTCATTCCAACCTGGATGTCCAGAACGGAACATTGTTTGAAACTTGTAAGATATTGGGGCAGTGCATCCTGCAAATCCGGCTCGACGGCTATTAGAGTGCGAATGAAATCGTCGATTCCTTTTTTCACTAACTCGGGATAGGTTTTTTTTCGTATTACCCAACCGACCTGTACAAGATCCTCCCCTTTCGGAATATAGATCAGCATGCCTCGATCCTCTATCTTGATTTGCAGCGGATAATCTTTTTCCAATCTTTTAGGCATGTCAAACCAGACAAAATCAAATTCAAATTTGTCCATCGTCTGGCTCATGTCTGCCAGCTTCCGAATGGTAGAGTAGCGGCCATCGGCGCCGACGACCAGCCGGCTTCGCAACTCAATTTCTCCCTCTGCGCTTCTTGCCTTAAGCCCGATAACGGAATTGTCTTGCTTCATCAGTTCTTTGGCTGTTGTTCCGCCGAAATAAGTAAAGTTCGGGAACTGCGAAGCTTCCCGGATGAAAAACTCAAGCAGCGGCGGTTGCGGCATGTTCAACCCGTAATTGTAGGGAGGATCAAGTTCGTCAAACCTGACTTCGAACAACATCTTCCCATGGTCCACAAATTTGAACACATCGACATGTTGATGAGGAATTTGTAAAATCTTATCCAGGAGTCCGATTTGGTCAAACAACTTCAACACCAAAGGTTGAAAAAAATACCCGCGAAACTCGCGATCCAAATCCTGATGCCGTTCCAGTAGTGCGATTCCGACCCCGCTTCTGGCAAGTAAATAACTAAGCATGCACCCCCCGGTCCAGCTCCGACCACCACAACATCCACATCGAATTTTTTCTGTTGTACAGAAGAATTCAACTCAGCAGCATTCATTTTGCATCCCTCATTTATTAAGT
>NZ_HE978541.1:0-15238 GCF_000311785.1 Brevibacillus massiliensis | reverse complement strand
AAGTATTTAATAAGTTAAACGGACAAAAAAATTATTTCACAGCTTTCATAAATTGACGGACCGTTGTCTCGATATATCGATTGCGCTCCCTTTCATCGTTTGAAAATCGATCCGTCATCAGAAAGTAGAGAACCATGGCGGTCTGTATATTGCGAATAGCGACCATGAGATCATACGATGTCGTCCGAAGGCGCGGAACAAGGTGGGCATGCAGCAACTCCACGCCTTGTCGAATGATACCTTCCAAGCGCTTGCGGACCTCCGAATTACGCCCCGCCTCGCCGAAGCACATGACGATCAAATCTTGTTGCTCGCGCAAACTGCGAAACAGCGATCGAAAATAGTCCGTAAGTTGTTGTTCGAGCGGCGCCTCGGAATCCATCTTGCCCAATTCCTCCTGCATGGAATGCAAGAGTGTGTATTTATCCAAAATCGCCCAAAGCAGATCTTCTTTTGACTTGAAGTAATGATAAATCAAACCGTCAGTAACCCCTGCTTCTTGTGCGATATCTTTGGTGGTGCTTTCGCCGAACCCTTTGCGGGAAAACGTTCGAAGCGCCGCATCAATCAATTTGTTTTTTGTCTCCAACGCCTGTTGTTGGCGGTTCGTTCTAATCTTCATCGCTACTCATCCTCGTAGTCATTACATCATTAATTGATTAAGTATTTACTAAATAAATACTGCATTTCTTTCGCTTTGTCAATAATGAAGCACGCTGGTAATCGGTTCTCGGAACCATAACGTGAAATTAAGCATCTCGAATGTTTTTCGTTGTTTCCTTATCGACTGCGACCATGCGGTAACGTTCATGCTTCCCCATCACCTGTCCCATGAGGAAGGTTTTCAAATTTTGATAGTGCCGGTAAAACAGCGAATCGATTTGTTCATCTGATAGCACCTTATTGTTTCTCGCCGAACCGAATAGATATTCAAAAAAATGCCGGTTGATTCGATTTAAAAGCGTACAGTCTTTTTTTGTAAAATTTAAAAACTGATTCGCTTTGTATATGAAACCAATTCATCGATGAAAGGGAAATGATTAAGAGAGAGCATGTCGTACTGGCACCCTCTTATTCCTCCAAAATATGAAATCGGCTAAAATGTTTCTTTATTTGATGCTACATCTTTCCTTGCTTTATCCAAGACCAAATTCGATACGAGCCAAACAATGCCACAAGTAGCACAAGAAACAACATGAATACCCAAGTGCCAAGTCGATTTATATCTCTAAGCCCATTTGCATTAATAAGTACAAAAGCTCCAAAACCTATCAGAAGATACATGAATATATTCGGAACTATCCAAGCAATTCTGAGTTTTATGTTTTTATTGTTCAACATCTCCAACTCCATATGACGCTATCTCGTTAATAGCTTTTGAGTAATTTTGCTGTCGTAAAGTTTTTGGACACGAAAAAACTGCATGAAAATCTGTTCCTCTCCTAGTTTTATCCATGTTTTCTTGTCCGGAAAACCAATTCCTATACCTTTTGATTGAATGATTTATTCCATATTGCGAAATCGTTTCCCTTTGATCAAAATCAGAACGGCCATCATAAAACAGCCGATACCGGATGCAAGCAACAGCGCGCGAATGGAATAACCGGCCGTCATCAGCAACGAAATGCAAGCATAGGATAGTGGTTCCAATCCGCTTGCGGCTAAAGACACGATGCTCATTACCCGTCCCATCTTATGCTCCTCAGTCTGTTCCTGAATCATCGTTACAATCGGCAGGAAAATCAGGAAATGAAAGAGACCGATCAATCCGACAAGGATAAGCAACATGGAAAAGGAATTGGTTTGGCTGAAAGCAACAAACAGCGTAATGGCGAAAAAGAAGAAAGACAGCACCCATTGGCCGCGGCGTTTGCGCAAATGGATAAAAAGCAGCAAAATGGTAGCCGACAGCGTTCCTGTAGCAAGCGCCGCCTCCAGCATACTTAACTGCACCGCGGATCCGTTCATCTCGTCTACAATGAGAGCGAAACTGATCGTGAGCGGGCCGAATACAAGCAAATTGATGCCGACTACGATCCATGTGCCGGTATGAAGCGCCGGCGACTGCCGGATATATGCGATGCCGCTGCGAGCGGACCGAGCAGATAGACAAGTTCGGCAGTCCCTTGAACGAAGGAGTTGGCTTGTTGCAACCGGTCTTTCTCAACCAATGACGGCAGCAGCGCCGACCGTGCGGGATAATAGAATGCGCCGGTCAACCCGAACAGAAACGCAATCGCCAGCAACAACCCAAAAGTCAAGCTGCCATTCCCATAAAGCAACAACATGCTCCCGGCCAACAGACATTGGCTCAAGTTCGAGACGAACAACGATGAAGGACTTGCGCATCCGGTCCGCCAAGATGCCTCCCGCAAGCATCATAAGAACGTGCGGCAAGGAGGCGGCTGCCAGAACAATGCCCAGGTAGCCGGATTCTCCCAGTCCGCGCACGACATACCACGAGACGGTCGTCATCATCATCGAAAATCCGAAGGTGAGACAAAACTCCGAGGCCCATAGCAACTGGAATGGCCTGTTCTGAAACAATGATCCCGATTTCATCGGGACTCCTCCCTGTCTTGCCTTATGATGCAATTCGGCATACCAAGCAATCGTTTGGAAGCATTGTTAAGCTGCAAACCACGATACATGACGCAAAACCGCCATGGCCACCATTCCCGCAGCAACCGTAGCAAGCAGGCTTCGCGTAAAATAAGCAACGGCAAACACCGGCAAAGCCGCGATCAACCCTGCTGACGACGGCGAGAATGATCCATTCGATACAAGCAGTTCCTGAGCCAATAATGCGGACATAACGGCGATCGGAATATGCTGGAGCCAGCGGAGCGCCCATTCCGGCAAACGAATCCGGCTTAGCACAAGGAGCGGCAGCACCCTTGGTATCAACGTGACAAGTGATGCTCCCAGAAGCATCCAGAGAAAACTCCATCTTACTTCCATTTCTCGACCCACACTCCTATACTTGCAGCGATGATGATGGCGATTAGTACTCCGGCGCTTTCGGATACGTAAACAGTTCCTGCGACCGCCATTACAACTGCACTGATCGCTACAAGAAGATCAACACCATACTTTGAACGTTCTATTAATTGCAACATGAATAAGCCGATGAACATGGCAGGTAAAGCGAAATCCAGACCGAACTTTTCCGGTGCAGTTATCCACTGTCCGAAAATCCCTCCAGCCACATTTGCTATCAACCAGTTGATGTAACCGGTAAGATTCAACCCGGACATCCACTGATAGCTCCCTTTCGACTTTCTAGACAGCCGGGTAGCGGCAACACCAAACGTTTCGTCCGTTAGTAGGGCTCCGATCGAGACGTTTTTCCAAAAGGGCAGATGTCGAAAATAAGGGGCTATCGCCGCGCTCATCAACAGGTGGCGCAAATTGACAAAGAATACGGTGAAAATAATGGCTGTAGCCGGGTTGCCCGCCACCATCATCCCGGCAGCGATGAACTGAGCCGACCCGGCATACAACAATAAGGACATCAGAACAATTTCGGCCAAGGACATACCGGAGGTTTTTTCCACGACACCGGCAGCAAATCCGATGCTCAAATAACCCAACACCGTAGGCAAGCAATCCTTCACACCTTGCATAAAACTTTCGTCGCTACGAACCCGGTGATCTAAGGCAGCTTCATTCTCTCTCATGATTCCTCCCTGTAGCCTTTCTATATATTGATCAAACGTGTAAAAAATGCTCTTCTACTCATCGAACCGTTTTCCCGTCACGACATGGACCAAATCGGGGTTATTTCGCCAAAGGTCATCCAACTTCTCAGGACCGTACTGAGCCGTAATTTCTTCGATCATGATGTCATGTCGGATATATTCTGTCGCCACCAATACAAGTACCGGGTCGTGTGTCTTGACTGCCCAAGAGGTGGATTCGTCGGAAAAATTGGCGATCAATACCTCTTCCTCGTCACGAGCTACAATCGTCAAATGGCCGCCCGTCCGATCTTTGACGACCTCCGGTGTCATGTAATCATGATGAAACGTTGTCCCGATTTTCGCTTCCGGCGCCCCGAAGAGGACGGAGAAGACATGAACCCCCTCCCGCAGATTTCGTTCTACGGACTCTTGAATCGTCGGAATCTGCGGTTCCCAGGCGGAAAGCCATAACTCCTTTTCTGCCCTTGCAATCATCTCTTCCATTTCCTGCAAGACCAGATCGTCGCTGCGGATATGCCAGATCACATCCATTTCCCGTTCCCGTTGCAGCGCCGTCAGTTTTTTCTCCAAATAGGAAAACGACTGATCGAATTGCTTCCTCAACCGGGCAATTAACTCATTAGCAGGCACAGGGGAGTATTTTACCGGTTCGGAAGGGACAAGATGAACAGCGCCTTTGTCCATCAGTTTTCCCAGCACTTCGTAAATCATGGAACGAGGCACACCTGAACGCTTGCTGATTTCATACCCTGTTACCGGATGAACCTTGAGCAAACCCACATAGGCTTTGCATTCGTACGACGAAAAACCGAGCTTTTGCAGTTCCTTGAAAATGCCCTCCATTCATTACACGTCCGATCGATTTAGTTTGTTTTTAAAATAGAACCTCTTAAGGAGATGGACTGACTCTTACTTCCAAGCGCTTGTTGTTCTTTCCTTTGCTCTTCACATCGGTAATTTCAATTCGACCGATCTCTCCAGTACGGTTCACATGTGTCCCGCCGCATGCCTGTTCATCGACAGAATCGATAGAAACCAGGCGGACCGTGGTAACGGAGGGCGGCAGCAAACTGACGACCGTCTTAATCATGCCGGGAATATTCTCGGCTTCTTCCCTATTCACCGTACGGTATGAAATCGAATGATTCGCATCGATCAAACCATTGGTTTTGGCCGCAATATCGGCTAACTGCTCCGGCGTCAGATCATGAAGCTGGTTAAAGTCGATGCGGGCCCGGTCAGGATAAATTTGATTGCCGGTGCATAACGCTCCGTATTTTTGATAGACGACGGCACTGAGCACATGCAACAGGGTATGGTGGCGCATCAACCCGTACCGGCGTTCCCAGTCGATTCGGGCAAGCACGGGACCTTTGTCCAGTTTCCCGGCATCTTTCACATAATGCGCAATTCGTCTGCCTTCCCGTTTCACCCGGCAAACTTCAAACGTCTGCTCGCCTTGTATGAGCACGCCGGTGTCATGCTCCTGCCCGCCGCCTGTTGGATAAAACACCGTTTGATCCAGATATACTTTATCTTCTTCGATCTCCAGAACAACAGCTTCACATTCCTTGCGATAACTGTCTGTTAGGAATAATTCCTTCGTCAAAGCTATCTTCCTTTCTTATAGGAGTTATTTCTCTAACCACTTCAGATGAGCGGAAGAAAAACGGTTCGACACGAAGTGAACCGTTCCTCGGACTACCTCTGATAACGCCGAATGTAAGTAGTTATATTACTACCTACTATAATTCTTGGATTTCCAAATGTCAATTCAATCCGTTCGATTTATTCTCATATTGACGTCATTCTTCCCAAAATGCGATAACATGATTCAACTTTTCTAAATCGTTCGGACAAATCTTGAGCGTTGAAGCCGCTTCACCTGTTCCGCCATACACGAACGGATATCGATAAAGCCGCTTATCCATAATGACAGGCAATGCAAGGCCCACAAGAGGAATACACCCGACGGCGTACCCCGTTACCGCTTGAACGTCTTTCGAGTTTGCCATTTTTAAGCGGTTGCAGCCCAAAACTTGCGCCAACTCATCCAAATCCACCCGGCCGCGATCTCCGGAAAAGATGACCGCGTAATGCTCCGTACCCGACTGAACAATAAGAACGGGAGCCGTTTGACCGGGATCGATCCCAAAGAATTTTGCTCCTTCCCGGGCTGACCTTATGGGGGTTTCATGTTGGATGATTTCAAATGGAATCTCTTTTTCCTGTAATAAATTCCGCAATCTATCCATCGCCACGCCTTCCTTTTTACACTTTTTACATTTCACAAGCAAAATAGGCGGTCTCCTTCCATGTTCGGCCAGTTCCGGCCGCTCCGCCAGCGCCCCGGGTGTCGCCTCCGGTTCTTCGATACGCTCGATGCGGAATCCCTCGATGATCAGGTCGTTTACCGTTGCAGCTAATTTCCGGTGGTATTTTCAATACCCCGTCAATGAACCAGGATTGCTTCCGTTCCCCTTCCTCGCCGTAATGATCTACGGGCCAGCATACCTTGCGGCCTTGTTCCTCGACCATCCACCCTTGCATCGGATTTTGTGCCGTCGCTACCGGATGTTCGATCGAAAAGACGAAATGTCCTTCGGGAACAAGCCGCCCGCCCGTTTTGCTTGGCGAGTGCAATCATTCTGCTCGATATATCTGCGCCGATCACCTTCCCGGCACCCTGGCTCTTGTACCCTTCGAAACATTGCGGATGGTCGTAAACTGTTTCATCCAGTTTCACTCCATATTTTCAATTTTTCAAATAAAACCCGAATAAATTCTTCTCAGATCTTTGTACTCAATCGAACATTAGTCGACTCATCCACAAACCTCCTCGTCTCTTTTTGAACGAACAAAATGAGAAAAGGAAATGCCCCGGAGTCTGGATCCAGGGCAGTACAAAAAGACCTTGCATTTTCATTTTTCAAACGAAATCCAACGTCCTCTCACCTTCTCCCATCCGGACTTTCACCGGCGGCCTTAGATTTGCACTAAGTCAGTCGAAATTCAGTGCATCGACTGAATCTCGAGTCGCGGGAACCAATAAAACGGTTATCACCGCCGGTCGGGACTTTCACCCCGCCCTGAAGGTGCTATTCAATTTGAACCCAGCTTCCCCAATTCAAGGAATGATTACAAGATTCACTGGCAAAACTTTCATGGGCATCGTTAATCCCATCGTGAACCCGAACAGTCAGAGCCCGACAATAAGCAGCGAAAGATCTCTTCCATAGACAACTTTTAACTATTCTTACCTCTCCCCTAATCAAACAGGGTGTGTCATGTTGAAACTGATTGCGTTTTTGTAAATATCAGCACCTAAACCTCCATTTGTGAATCATACTCCCTGATCAAAGTTCTCCCTGTTTATGAATCGATTCTATAAGAATTCCTATTACTATCTGACTTTAGAAATTGAAACAAGACTTTTTCGAAATGAAATTTGACAAGTGAATGATTGCGAAATATAATTCAATCAAACGATTGATTGAAGTAATTTAGGAAAACTGATTTTATGTGATCCCAAAAGGTGATCTCTGTCGAACACCTGCTTGCGCCTGAGCATTCGTTTCCGGCCGGATGAAAGATTGTTACGCGACCTTGCATTGGGTAGCGGAACATGCAAATGAACTTCATGGAGATTCCACACAGATCGCTTATGGGAGGAGACCGTGCCGGAGGAACAAAAAATGAATGGAGATGAGAAAGTGCCAGATAACGATAAGGATACCCAAAAATCGAGAGAGAAAATCCTTTACGCTGCCAAAAAGCTATTCTCAGAACGGGGGTTCGATGGAACGAGTACCAGAGAAATCAGTAAAGAGGCCGGATTGAACATTTCCTTGATTTCATACCATTTCGGTGGTAAGGAAAATGTTTTTCTAGCGATTTTTGATGAGTTTCTAGAAAAGAGAATGATTCAAAATCAGCATCAAAACTCTTCGGCAGATTTAATGAGTGAGTTTACAGCAATATTGCAAGAGGTAATCCGATTACGATTTGATGACCCGGAAATAATCAATATCCTTCAACAAGAGATTGTGATGAAAAGCAATCGAGTGGATAAGATCAAACAATTTGTGTCACCTTTATGGAACAGAATTAGAGAATTGCTGGATGAGGGAAGAGAAAAAGGTTTTTTTGCATTTGAAGACCTGAATAATGCAGTTTCATTTGTTATGTCTGTCATCATCTTTCCTCGGCATAACTTGTTCATTATTGACCTTTGCGCAAACCCTCCTCTGTCTGAGGATTTGTGTATTCAAGAGACAGTATCTTTCATTTTAAAAGGTTTGAAAAAAACAAGCGAATAGTCAAACATGGAGGAGATTTATATGAAACTCTATTACCAAGATCAAGCGTTTTCCTTCGAACTGTTAAGAGCGGCAAGTTATGCTGGATATCAAGGCGCTGAAATTGGCGAATGCCTGGCAACAGCAGCGCGAATCAAAGAAGGAGATTTCGAGGGATGGTTTGTAGAATGGGAGAAGACCGCCAAACGTGTCGAGAAAATGGGAGAAGATTGCTTGCAGAGAGGGCACCGGATTAGTGCAAGGGAAGCTTTTTTACGATCACATAACTATTACAGAACGGCGGAATTCTTTTTGTCCCCCAAAGATCCTAAAAGAAATGAAAGCTATAAAAAGAGCGTAAGCACGTTCCAGAAAGCGATGGAACTTATGGACTTTCATGTGGAGAAAGTAAACATTCCTTATGAAAATACTTCTCTCCCCGGTTACTTTTATCGCGCTGCAGACAGCGATTCTTCCACTGTGGAGCGGCCTGCTTTGATTGGCATAGGCGGATTTGATTCAACGGTTGAAGAATTGTATTTTTGCGTGGCCGCTCCGGCTATTAAACGAGGTTATAACTGTTTAATCTTTGATGGTCCAGGCCAAGGAGCACCATTAAGACTGCAAAATATGACAAAAAGAGTTGATTTTGAAGTACCTGTGAGTGCTGCGGTAGATTACCTGGAGACCAGAACGGATGTCGATAAAGAGAAAATCGCGTTGATTGGCATGAGCATGGGAGGATACTATGCGCCAAGAGCAGCTGCCTTTGAAAAGAGAATCAAGGCCTGTATCGCTTATGATGTGTTCTATGATTTATGGGAAGCGACTGTTCAACGCAACCCGATGTTAAAACAGCTGGAGGTACTTTCTGCAGAAGAGATCGAACAGGTCTTGAAAAAAGCAGGACAAGCTAATTCGAATTTAAGATGGGCAATCGCTAACTCCATGTGGGTATTTGGTTTGGATAAGGCCAGTAAAATCCCGGAAACATTGCAACAATATTCTCTTAAGGGGATCGCTCAGAACATTTCTTGCCCGGTACTGATCCTTGCAGGAGAATCTGACCACTTTGTTCCCTTGGAACAAGTAGATCAGTTTGCCAACGAATTAACCTGCGAAAAAACGATCCGCATTTTTACTGCTGAAGAAGGCGCAGAAGAACATTGCCAGGAAGGCAACCACAGCCTCTTCCACCAAGTTGCATTTGATTGGTTAGACGAAGTTTTTCAGTCATAAGATACTTTTTGTAGTCTTCGAACGCGGGGATGGGAATTACTTACTCCTACCCCCTTTATTTAATCTCTGCCGACAAGATAAAAGACAATGACCTATTGCCACAGATTCGCACCAAAGCAGTAAATCCGCTGTGTCATACGACTGTGTTATGTACTGGCTCCGCCATCCTTGAATTTGCTTGCATATTCTCTTTCCAAAATCCCCATGATGATTAATGATTCATATCGATCATCAGTCCGTATACATTCCCTTAACTTTCCTTCAACCTGAAAACCAGCGGATTCATAGACATGAATCGCTCTTAGATTATGGTCTTTAACATCAAGCCAGAGGCGATGCGCTTTCAGCTGCGTAAATACAAAATCTTGAATTAATCCAGTTGCTTCTTTTCCATATCCTTTTCCCTTGTCTGTGATTACGATCCTCATTAATTCAATATTCCCGTGTCTGTTCTCTACTCCAAGGAGTAATATAACTCTTATTATCCAGACCCTGTTCAGATTCAAGCACAAAATGCAAGTCCTCATTCTTAGTACGCCTAATAAACAGCCTTTCGGAATTTATTAGGTAATGTAAAAACATGTTCTACACCTCCCGACAATTCTAGTATATACTCCTTTCAGAGATTCACGAACCGTTCGTGTATTCATGAAAAATTCAACCTTATATATTCTTGCCTTAATGTAAGCAACTGTTCGACCGTGTCCTCCTTCTTGCTGTCGAAACGGTTTGTTCACTTGACTTATCAGACCTACTTGGCAGTCGATTTGTTGGCTGTGATCATGGCTGAAATCTGGCCGCGTTGACTATAGTGATTTTATTATAAAGTATATTTGACAACATACACAATTACTTGATACGATTTTATTTAATGAGTACTTAATAAATAATCGTTATTTCGCAGTTTGCGCGAGCAGCAGGATTTAATCGTCATGTGTTTCGGTGAAGTTCAGCGAAATCCGGAAGTCCCAAAACATCTTGAGGAACCCTCGCCTCCAGCTACATTTTAGAATCAAAATTACCATTTTCAAGACTATCAAAATTCATCAGTACGTATTTTTCAAGGGGGTGTGAGGAATTGAAAATAATCGATAAAATTTATGGGGAATCTATGATCGATGGGCTTCTTGAAGAACTTGTTTTCAGTAGTCCAGTACAAAGATTAAAAGGTGTTTATCAAGGTGGGGCAAGTTATTTTGTGAATGAGAAATGGAATGTAACAAGATATGAACATTCCATAGGTGTAATGCTCTTAATCCAAAAACTCGGTGGCTCCTTAGAAGTACAAATAGCAGGATTGCTTCACGATGTATCGCATACAGCATTTTCGCACGTTATTGATTTCGTGCTAGAAAATAAAGATGAAGATTACCACGAAAAAATTTATCATCAAATCATTACTGATTCTGAAATCCCTTGTATTCTTAGAAAATATGGATATGATTATAATAAAATCCTATTAGACCACTCTAGATGGGAATTACTTGAACAACCAGCTCCTGAGTTATGTGCTGACAGAATAGATTATACCTTGCGAGATATGTACCAATATGGAAACATCACATTAGAAGAAATTAATAATTTTTTGGAAAATTTAATTATACTTAATGGTAAAATATACCTCAAAAATGTAGCGACGGCTGAATGGTTTGTAAAAACTTATTACCAAGAGGTTATTGATTTTTTCATGAATCCTCTTAATATTTATGGTTATGACTTCCTGGCAAAGACTTTGAAATTAGCTTTGGATAAAAAGATTATTAACCTAAATACTTTGCTTAGCACTGATGAAGAAGTAATGGACTTGTTACGATTATCCGATGACAAAGATATAAAAAATCTTTTGAATCAAATACATCGGCGTGTAAATGTAAAGGAAGATAAATACTCAACTTTCGCAGCTTAAATTAGGGTCTGCTGAACATTTTGTCTCTAGGTCCATTGAGGCTGGCGGCTTAGATTCAGCAGTAGTCTGAAAAGCGGCAAAAAGAGAACGCGTAGCTTGCGTTTGAGATTCATGACAAGCAGTTGCAAGGCGATCACGGTTTCACTTGTCTCCCGAAGGCGTGCTCGAATACGCCCCAGTCCGTAGGAGCGTTTGCCTTCTCCAAATTTTCCTTCGATTGCGTTGCGTGCCGAGGCATCCTGCCGTGCCTGGTTCCGATCTTGCTCCTCGCCTTTCTTTGGATGCCCTAAGCTCGGGCCGCTCAGCCGTATCCCGTATTGCTTGCAAAAGCGAAGGTTTTCCCGGTTTCGGTAGATTTGGTCGGCAAGAATCGCTTCGGGATAGCAACCGTATCGCTGGACGTACGCCTCTACGGCCGCATTCAGTGTCGTGCTTTCATTGAAGTTATCCCAGGACAGCTTCTCCATCCGAACGTAACCATCCACCAGACTGATCGCTATCTTGGCCCCGAACTCAACGGATGCGTTCACTTTCCCGCGTACAATTGGACGTACATGAGGCTGAGAAAGACTGACGATGCGATCTTCTACCGAGTGGGTACGTTTGTTGTACATCTCCTGCTGTTGGCGGTACAGTTCGGATATGACGAGTAATTGCTGATACTGCCAAGGACTCAGTTGATTTAAGCTGGTTTTCTCTGCAAGCATTTTGATGATGCGAAAATTTCGGGAGACACATAGCGAAGCTGTTTCCCAATCGCTTTCCGAACGGCTTTGGCACCAGCCCGGCGTTTCTTGGCGATCTCGAGGTAACGTTTACGGGCGGTGTGGCGATATGTTCTTGGCTTTTTCGCCTCTCCGATGTAAGGCTCGTGCAGCACATCAATGATCGCTTCGAGCTTTTCCCGCGCCTCGTTCAGCAATTTCAGGTCGGTCGGATACGAGATGTCCGCTGGTGCGCAGGTCGCATCAAGCATGAGTGTTCCTTTATTTTTCACTTGCTGGTCACTAGCCTGGGCAGAGCAGGCATGAGAAATTTTGTCCTTCTTCGAAGGACCCGGAGGGTCGTTCTTGTCATTTTCTTTCTCACGTGCTGCTTCTTCCTCCAGAATCCATTCATTGATTTGCGTGACAACGTCTGCACCCAATCGTTTGCGAAAATGAGTCATGAGCGAATGATGAAAGGGTGGTTTATCCTGATAACCGGGTAGCCCGAGGAAGTATTGGTAGTACGTGATCTGTTGCACCGTCTCTCGATCATCGAGCTGCATGCACTCCTGAAAGTACAAAGCCCCCAAAGCCATCCGGACAGACAAGGGGATTTGACCACGCATCGATTTCTTGAATGACTTCGCGTATTTTTCTTCCGCTCGCCACCACGGGATGATGGCGGCTAGTTGAATCCAACGATTGTCTTTATTCAATTTGCCACCGAACGGCAAGAAAAAATCTTCGAATAACTGTAGCTGGCTTTCGGGGTTACGATACATGGCTCACTCCAAGTGCACGATTTTTTACGAAAATATCGTATTTTCCATGCACCTAATTTCGACCCGAGAGCACGTAAACCCTTGTAAATTCTAAGGAATTTGATTGTTCAGCAAGCCCTACTTATTTGACGAGCCCTTGGTAATTTCGGGGTAAGCTGTTTCAATTCTCTTCCACATTGGCGCGTAACCTTCCTGGAAAGCAAGCCCTTTTCCATACGGTCCATATGTCATAATAACCGGATATCGTCCTTCCGGAACCGGCATGAAAATATCTGCCCGCAAAACGAGACCATCATCCATCTCTATAGGAGCGTCCCAGAAAATTCTCATTCCATCTCTCACTTCGCTTTTCATGATGTCCCTTGTACCATTTTGTTTATTCATTTCTTCTCCCTCCCATGATCAAATGAGCCACTTGAAATTTACCGAGGCTGACAGAACAAGTTTTTTCTTGAACCATCACCATTGCTCCCTGGATGCCATCGTTCTGCGATGATTTCTTGTTCCAAATCTCCACCCTTAGAACAAGTGTACGTTTTGTACATTCATTGGTAAAGTTAACATTATTTACATTACTGTAAGACTTGGTGGGGAGGATAAATATCGATGCATATAGAACAGCTTCAAAGCTGGGAACGATCTCAAAAGCAGCGGAAAACCTTCATGTATCTCATTCAGCAATTAGTCAGGCTATCGCAAATTTTATTTTCAATCGTTTACGCTCGGGAAGTAGTTGTGCGGATGAAGGGAAAACGGTAGTTAAACTAGCACATGAAATGATAAATAAATTAATGGAATTAAAGGAATTGGGGCAAAAATCGGCCAAACTTAAATGGAGTAAGCATGAAAGAAATTCAAGAGTGGCTGGGACATAGCGATTTCTCAACAACAGCCAACAAATATGCGCATCTGGCTGTCAGTACAAAAATTTCTTCCGCTCATGCAATGAGCGAGTGTTTACAGCTTTAAACATAAAAAAATTCTTCAGGCGCTTCATCCCAAAGAAATTCATCGTTGTATTATGGTGCCGGTGAGAGGACTTGAACCTCCACGGGAGTTACCCATTCGATTTTGAGTCGAACGCGTCTGCCATTCCGCCACACCGGCATGTTCTACGAAAGGTACTGTAACATATGTAAAAAGCTCGGTCAAGGATTAATTGGAGGAGGTACCCGGATTCGAACCGGGGAATAAAGGTTTTGCAGACCTGTGCCTTACCACTTGGCTATACCTCCGTGACAAGTGAAGACGAAATCCTCTACGTGATACTACAAGGGTGAACCCGGATGAGAAAGACCCTGCTGCACTTCAACTATGGAGCGGACGACGGGTCTCGAACCCGCGACCTTCGCCTTGGCAAGGCGACGCTCTACCAATTGAGCTACGTCCGCAAGCAAATGGCTGGGGTACTAGGATTCGAACCTAGGAATGACGGAGTCAAAGTCCGTTGCCTTACCGCTTGGCTATACCCCAATTGCAACTTATTTGTACTTAAAATGGGGCGATCGATGGGACTCGAACCCACGAATGCCGGAGCCACAATCCGGTGCGTTAACCCCTTCGCCACGACCGCCATAATTCAACTCACATTGGCAGGGGCAGTAGGAATCGAACCCACACCAAAGGTTTTGGAGACCTTCGTTCTACCTTTAAACTATGCCCCTTCACTGCAAGAAAAGCAAATGGTGGTTCGGGACGGAATCGAACCGCCGACACGAGGATTTTCAGTCCTCTGCTCTACCGACTGAGCTACCGAACCATTTTTATGTATTTGACAAGCTTGGAAATGCTACCTTGAAATGGCGGAGCTGACGGGACTCGAACCCGCGACCTCCGGTGTGACAGACCGGCGTGAACTCCAACTTCACCACAGCTCCATTAATCGGTTGCACCCTACGAGTACTACCATCCTACATGATCAAGAGGAGTCACTTCGGCGTAGTTCAAGTAGATAAATTGGTTGCACCCTTCGAGTACCACCATTCTACTTGATCTAAGATGTCAATTCGACGTAGTACAAGTAGATAAATTGGTTGCGGGAGCAGGATTTGAACCTGCGACCTTCGGGTTATGAGCCCGACGAGCTACCGGACTGCTCCATCCCGCGACGATAAATAAACTGCTCCTTGCTTCTTAACCCTCTCGGGTGAACCGGCACGGTGAGATCCGCGGCCGAAACCTGCGAGCAAAACGAGCATGGTGGAGGCTGACGGGATCGAACCGCCGACCCTCTGCTTGTAAGGCAGATGCTCTCCCAGCTGAGCTAAGCCTCCACAACACCCCACAAAGTGACGTAAGCCTTCGAAGGTAATTCCGCGTACTTTGCGGGGACCCCAAACAATTTATGGTGACCCGTAGGGGATTCGAACCCCTGCATGACAGCGTGAAAGGCTGCTGTGTTAAACCGCTTCACCAACGGGCCAGATGGCGGATGGAGTGGGATTTGAACCCACGAGACGAGTTATCCCCGTCTACACGATTTCCAATCGTGCTCCTTCGGCCTCTCGGACATCCATCCAAATGGCTCCTCAGGACGGACTCGAACCGCCAACCTACCGGTTAACAGCCGGTTGCTCCACCATTGAGCTACTGAGGAACGTTA
>NZ_HE978540.1:275612-301181 GCF_000311785.1 Brevibacillus massiliensis | reverse complement strand
GCCTACGGAGAGTTACCCAAGAGGCCGAAGGGGACGGTTTGCTAAACCGTTAGTATGCGTAAGCGTAGCGAGGGTTCGAATCCCTCACTCTCCGCCAGTTTCTCATAAAGAATAAGGAATCAGCATGGCGGTGTAGCTCAGCTGGCTAGAGCGTTCGGTTCATACCCGAAAGGTCGGGGGTTCGATCCCCTCCGCCGCTACCAAAAACGTATTTAAGCGGTCGTGGTGGAATTGGCAGACACACCATCTTGAGGGGGTGGCGGGGCGACCCGTGCGAGTTCGAGTCTCGCCGACCGCACCATAAATATTGCATATGGCCCGTTGGTGAAGCGGTTTAACACAGCAGCCTTTCACGCTGTCATGCAGGGGTTCGAATCCCCTACGGGTCACCATAAATTGTTTGGAGTCCCCGCAAAGTACGCGGAATTACCTTCGAAGGCTTACGTCACTTTGTGGGGTGTTGCGGAGGCTTAGCTCAGCTGGGAGAGCATCTGCCTTACAAGCAGAGGGTCGGCGGTTCGATCCCGTCAGCCTCCACCATGTTTGCTGGGTCACTTTTTATCGTCGCGGGATGGAGCAGTCCGGTAGCTCGTCGGGCTCATAACCCGAAGGTCGCAGGTTCAAATCCTGCTCCCGCAACCAATTTATCTACTTGAACTACGTCGAATCGACATCTTAGATCAAGTAGAATGCTGGTACTCGAAGGGTGCAACCAATAATGGAGCTGTGGTGAAGTTGGAGTTCACGCCGGTCTGTCACACCGGAGGTCGCGGGTTCGAGTCCCGTCAGCTCCGCCATTTCAAGGTAGCGTTCCCGTTCTTGTTAAATACATAAAAATGGTTCGGTAGCTCAGTCGGTAGAGCAGAGGACTGAAAATCCTCGTGTCGGCGGTTCGATTCCGTCCCGAACCACCATTTTTTTTGAACATGATAGCAGCAATGCCGGTGTAGCTCAATTGGTAGAGCACCTGACTTGTAATCAGGGGGTTGTGGGTTCAAGTCCTATCGCCGGCACCATTTTTTTTGGGGCGTAGCCAAGCGGTAAGGCAACGGACTTTGACTCCGTCATGCCCTGGTTCGAATCCAGGCGCCCCAGCCACTTTTTATCTTCACGAGCCATTAGCTCAGTTGGTAGAGCATCTGACTTTTAATCAGAGGGTCGAAGGTTCGAGTCCTTCATGGCTCACCAGTTTTTAATCTTAGATCGTAATGCGATATATGAATACATGCGGGTGTGGCGGAATTGGCAGACGCACCAGATTTAGGTTCTGGCGGGCAACCGTGGGGGTTCAAGTCCCTTCACCCGCACCATACATAGAAGACCTTGAGAAATCAAGGTTTTTTTGTTTCCAATCTGTCTTTGCTCCCCTAGCATGACAAATGACACCCAGCGGCAACACGAGTTATGTGCGAAGTTGGATCAAGTGGTAGCACTAATTCCGCAGCAAATGAAACAAACGGCTCATCCAAAAAGAAAGAAACAGAGGCGACACGGAGAGATCAAACGATGCACCTGTTAGTTCACCAATGACTGCACAACCCTTAATTGCGCAGACAACGAATACAACTCTCTCTACTCCAACTGATAATAAGCCATTAAAGCTCTCGGCAACAGTTTTTTGAAGTAGTAGACGGCGATACAATTAAGGTACAGTTGAATGATAAAGAGGAAACGATCCGCTTTCTTTTGGTCGATGCTCCAGATACCAAACATCCTAAATATGGTGAGCAGCCATTAGGAAAGGAAGCAAGTAACTTCGTCAAGGAACTTTTGGCCGGTAAAACAGTGGAACTTGAACAGGACGTCAATAACGGCCCAGATAAATACGGCCGTCTGCTATACTACGTGTACATAGATGGTAAGTCAGTTCAAGAGATGCTTCTTGAAAAGGGACTTGCACGAGTAGAAAATGTATACGAGCCGAACGTGAAATACGTGGACAGGTACCAGGAAATTCAAAAGAAGGCTCAGAAAGCCGGTATCGGCATCTGGTCGATCGAGAACTACGCCCAAGTACCATCCCAAACTGGTAAAGAAAAACGGACCAGGCCCGCAAGTTACCGATTCGCAGCTGCAAAAGCCCGAATCAAAAACCGATCCGAAGTCCGAGCCGAATCCAGAACCTAAACCAAAACCACAAAATAGTGTGTATTACAAAAATTGCAAAGAAGCGAGAGCCGCAGGTGCGGCACCGCTTTATCGTGGCGATCCTGGTTATCGCCCTGGTTTAGATCGTGACAACGATGGGATAGCTTGTGAGTAAAAAGAGGCCCTTCTCGTTTGAGAGGGGCTGATTCGTCGAGATACGAGGGTTCCCCGAGCCTTATTTGTTAAAAGGAAAAAAAGCCCTGAAAAATCAAGGCTTTTGCCGTGGAAACGGTGAGACACGCTTGAGACAAATTCACAATGGGCAAACCTATACAATCATGCAGGATTGTTTCCAAAGTGAAGTGGTACGGGTTTGGAAGGAATAATTGTCGATATGGCAGCTTTATAAAGAAGGCTTTGCTTTGACTGTATCTGTAACGTTACCGTGTATGGGTCGGTGGCAATAATGAACCCTTTCATGTGAACGCCGTTCTTTGTAATCAGAGCAACCGGAACCTGATGTGAGATTACATAATCCAAAAACATCTCTTGTACCGCTAATTTTTTCAATGTAGTCATCCCTTTCTCTCTATCGTCGGATTCAGTTACATTCTACCATAAGCATCAGGGAGATAAACCTGTCGACGAGAAAGGAATATGGCTTTTGCATTACGATCATTGACAGAATTACGCAAATGTTTTAATATTGCGTTAAAACAACGAACGACAAAAAAACATATGGGAGGAGATTTATGCGATTCAGTATTGAGGATCCCAAAAGAGCTGCTTTGCTTGTCATTGATATGGAGAACGACTTTGTAAGGCCGGGAGCTCCCATGTTTGTTCCGATGGCGTACGACATGCTACCCAATATAAAAAGGCTGTTGGATGCCTGCAGGGAAAAGGAAATGACCATCATCTACACAGCGCATGTCCACGGGAAGGATCGCGGAGACATGGGGTTGATGGCTGATTTTTGGGCACCGATCGGCAGCCAAACCGCTTTGGTTGACGGAACAGAAGGGGTGGAAATCTATCAGGAGATCGCCCCCAAAGAAGGGGAGTTGTTGATTAAAAAACATCGCTACAGCGCGTTTTACAACACTGACTTGGAGACGCAGCTGAGAAACAGGGGAATCGATACGCTGATCATTACCGGAACGGTCACCAATATGTGTTGCGAGTCGACGGCGAGAGACGCCCAATTCCGGGATTATAAAGTGATTTTTGTCTCGGATGCAAACGGCACCATGGATCACCCTGATTTGGGGGCCGGATCGATGAGTGCTGAAGAGGTGCAAAAGGCTGTTCTCACCAGCTTGTCTTTCTGTATTGCCGAGATCGCTTCCACCGAGGAAGTCATCAAAAAGCTGAGGTAAGCGAATGCGGTACAATCATAACCCACATTCTCCCGAAGCCCTGTCTTCGCCTGGTTGGCAGCGAAGGCGGGTTTTTTTCATTTTCCCTGAAAGCTAATGGGGCCAGATCGTGATCACGGTAGACAGGATAAGCAGGGCTATCATTCCGACCACGATGCCGATAATTAACGCTCCGCTAATCCTTCTGCTTTTCGTCTGCATGTGTCTATACCTCCGTTTTTTTATAGTTAGTATGTCCGGAATGAGTCACTAATATTTTTAAAAGGAAAAGATTGGTCCGGAGCGACTTTTTGCCATTTTGTCAATTTCGTGGTATTATGTAACACGATAGAATGAATACTTGTATGAGGAATTCCCTTTCCGTATCGCCCTGAATGACCCCATGTATCGACTGGAAATTAAATACCACGTGCCCTTAGCTCAGCTGGATAGAGCGTTTGACTACGAATCAAAAGGTCGGGAGTTCGAATCTCTCAGGGCACGCCATTTGTGATATAGAGTAGGAAGGAAAACCTGCTCTTTTTTGCTAATTAGACCTGGAAAATTCCCATACGAATATTTACGCTTCTTCCAAAAACGGAATGTTGCTAGTCTACGGACAAGGAGTTGTGAGTATGAGTGTTATGAAGCTGGATCAACCGCATCAAGCCATTGAAAACCTGATACAAAATATTGAAAAAGTACTGATTGGAAAAAGAAAAGTAATTGAACTGAGTATTGTGGCCTTATTGGCAAAAGGGCATGTGCTTCTGGAAGACGTCCCGGGCGTGGGCAAGACCATGTTGGTTCGCTCGCTTGCCCGCTCAATCGGCGGGGATTTTAAACGGCTGCAGTTTACGCCGGATTTGCTTCCGACGGATGTCACAGGGGTATCGATATACAATCAGAGGTCGATGGAGTTTGAGTTCCGCCCGGGTCCGATTTTCGCGAATGTCATTTTGGCAGACGAGATCAACCGGACGTCGCCCAAAACGCAGTCAGCTTTACTGGAGGCGATGGAGGAGCATTCGGTCACGGTTGATGGTGTGACCCACCGGCTTTCGGAACCGTTTTTTGTCATGGCGACCCAAAATCCTTTGGAATACGAAGGCACTTTTCCCCTGCCGGAAGCGCAATTGGACAGGTTTCTTTTGCAGCTTCAATTGGGGTATCCCACGGAAAACGAGGAAATGCAAATACTCACCCGCTTCATCGGGCAACAGCCAATCGACAAAGTAGAGCCGGTTTTGACGGTGGAAGAAGTGAGAGCCCTTCAACGGGAAGTGGACTCGATCAAAGTCAGCGAGGGAGTCAAGGAGTACATTGTCCGCCTCTGCCACAAGACGCGCAGCCACCCGAGCGTATATCTGGGGGTTAGTCCGCGGGGGGCATTGGCGCTCTGCCGGGCCTCGCAGGCATTGGCATTTTTGCGGGGGAGAGACTTTGTCATCCCCGATGACGTGAAGGAACTGGTACCGGTTACGTTCCGCCACCGGATTATCTTGAAACCCGAGGCGCGGCTGGAAGGGGCAACGGTTGACCGCTTGCTTTCCGGGGTACTGCAGGAGACACGTGTCCCGATCGGTTGAGAGGACGGTGAGCGGGAACGTGAGACAACGAAAATACGGTAAATACAAGATTGCCCTGCTGGTGCTGATCACCTATGTTTTTGCCAAGTTTCAGGGCGGCTTTGCCAGCTGGTTTCTCTTTTACAGCAGCCTGACCTTCGCCAGCTACGAGGCGCTTACCTACCTGCTGATGTTTGCGACGCTGGAGGTGGAGCGGGAAATCGAGGCGAGCCGGCTCCGCGATGGGGAGGATGTAGTCGTCACGCTGCGGCTAAGGCGAAAGATCTGGTTTCCGCTGGGCTGGTACTTGCTCGTGGAGCCGCTGCCGGATAAATTGGCCGGGTACTACGAGCCGCATCGGGAGCTTCTCTTCCCCGGTTTTCGCCGCGAGATGGAGGTCCGGTACGTGATCCCGTCACTGCCGCGGGGACATTACGTCCTGCAGGAGTGCGTGGTTAGCGCAGGGGATTTTTTTGGATTCATCCAACGGTCCAAGGCATTTCCCATCACGAACGATTTTCTGGTGTACCCGTCTTATCGGAAAATTACCCACTGGGCGACAGGAGACGGACGAATCAGCGGCGTTGTTCCCGTCCCCCATCGCCGCTCGGACGACATCGCCGCCGTGCGCGGAGTGCGGGATTACCAGTGGGGTGACAGGTTGAGCCAGATTCACTGGCGGGCATCGGCACGCGGCCTGGGTCTGAAGACGAAGGAGTTCGAGCACCAGGCAATGAACCAGGTCGTCTTCTTCTTCGACGTCAACAAGCTTGCCTATGCCGGGCAGGACCCGCAGCTGTTTGAGCTGGCGGTAAAACTGGCGGCGAGCCTTGTCTACTACTGCAGCAGGCGACCTTTTCCCTTTGGCTTTATCTATCATGCTCAGCAGCGCGTTGCGATCCCAACCGGGGGCACACAGGCGCATTTTTTCCGCGTGTTTGACCAGTTGGCACATGTCATGCCGGATGGAGATGAGCCGTTTTCACAGGTGATTGGGCGGGAAGCGCTGGAAATTCCCTTGGGCATGACGCTCGCTGTCATTACTCCGTCGCTTGAGCAGCGAGTGGTCGCCCAACTGATGGAACTGTCCCGCTCCGGGCGAAATGTGCACCTCTTTTTGGTCCATGCCAAGCCCTTAAGCGGGGAAGAGCAGCGGGTTTTGCATATGTTGACGGCGGCAAAGGTGGTCTGCCGTCCACTCCACCTGAGCGAATTTGCCGAGCTAAAACGGATCGGAGGTGTTTAAGGTGAAGACGTGGAGATCAACGAAGGCAATGGAATGGCTTGCCGCTCTATTCCTGTTCCTTTTGATCAGGGAATGGCTGCTGCCGCTGGCTGCCTTGACTGATACGGCTGACCTGAGTCCGTTTTATCTGGTAACCGCGGGCGTTCTGCTCCTCGATCTCTTGCTCAAACGCCGCGTCCTGGCTGCCGTATTGAAGCTGGCAGGAGTGATCTGGCTCGTTCATGCATCGTTTTTTCAAGACAGCATCCTGCATCTGCAGTGGATCAAACAGACCTACATCCACCTCAAACAGGACATCCCGCTTGCGCTGGGACAAAACTGGCTGGAAATGTCGCTCGTTTCGCGAAATCTGCTGTTTGATCTCTTGCTGGCGGCTCTCGCATCGCTGTTGTTTTACCTGGTGGTGGAGCAGCGTCAGGGGTTGTGGTTTGTCTTTTTGACAGAGGTGTACCTGGCAACCTTGGATACGTTTGTTCCGTACGAAGCAAGCGGCGGGATCATCCGTACCCTGATCTTCGGCTTCCTGCTGCTGGCCGTCAACCACCTGCTGGCGATGGAGCGGCTCACGACGGGCAGGGCCAAGAGCCGTTTTGCCCTCTGGAAATCCCTGTTTGTTCCCATGGTCATTATCCTGTTTTCTGTAGGGGTTGCTTACGCCGCTCCGAAACATGCGCCGAGCTGGCCTGACCCGGTTGCCTTTCTGCAAGGGAAGCAGAGCGCGGGGGGAAGTACAGCGGTCATGAAAAAAGTGGGTTACGACGATGACGACGAGAATCTCGGCGGCCCGTTTGCCCAGGATGACAGAATGGTGTTTCGCGCGATCGTGGGCGACAAGTTTTACTGGCGCGGCGATTCAAAAGATATCTACACCGGAAAAGGCTGGGAAAAATCCGACGTTGTCTACGAGGCCATCGCAGAACCGCGCACCCACAAATGGGAAGAAGAGATGTTTAAAGGGCTGGACACGGAGAAGGTGACAGCGTCGCTCAACTTTTCCGAGCTGGAGAAGCTGCCGTTGATTTTTTATCCGGGACAATTGCGCCAGATCTTGGCGTACACGCCGTCAAACGCGGCTATCGTGTACGATCGCAAAAGCAATCATTTGGAGACGATCAGGGGAGAGGACCTGCTGAGAGGCTCGAGGCTTGCAGACCCGAAGCGGAGAGCGAGCGGCACACAGGAACTGCATGTCTCCCCGGTCAACCTGGTCAGCTATAAGCTCGTTGCCGAGGCTCCTGTGATCAGTGTGAAAAAATTGACAGAAGCCGGCACCAATTACAGCGAAGAGATTCGCCGCTCCTATTTGCAATTGCCGAATGAATTGCCGGCCCGCGTGAAGGAACTGGCAGAAACGATCACAAAGGATGCGAAAACTCCTTACGATAAGGTGCGGGCGATTGAATCGTACCTGCGTACGGGCGGGCGGTTTCGCTACGAGACGAAAGACGTGCCGACTCCGGGACCGGATCAAGATTTTGTCGACCAGTTTTTGTTTGAGAGCCACCGCGGTTACTGCGATCACTTCTCTACGGCGATGACGGTCATGCTTCGCTCCGTTGGTGTTCCGGCCCGCTGGGTCAAAGGATTTGCTCCCGGGACCGAGATAGGAGAAACAGAGGACCATCAAAAGATCATCGAGGTGCGCAGCAAAGATGCGCACTCCTGGGTAGAAGTCTACTTTCCCCAGTACGGCTGGATTCCTTTCGAGGCGACGACCTCTTTCGTCTCGCCCGTCCGGGTCAATTATGATCTGCCGATCGAGACACAGCCCGATTCTGTGCTGCCGGTGGCCCAACAGGACAAACCGAAAGATCAAAAAGACAGGACACGCAATGAACGGGAAGGCGACAAGGAGTCGGGGTCCGCGGGAATCCACCTTTCCAAAGGGATGTTGGCTGCTGCAGGGGGGATCATCGCAGCCGTGCTGCTGGCAGCATGGATCAGCCGCCGCTATCTGCTGATCTGGTGGCTGAAGCGGCAGATGTCAGCATATCAAGAAGATCATTTCCATAAAAAATATGAAAAATTGCTGTACATGTGCGAGCGCATCCTGTTCCCCCGCAAACCGGCGGAAACGCTGCGGGAGTACGTGCAGCGTCTGAGTCTTTCAGGCGATAAACGCCAGGATCTGCTGTACCTGACGAAGCTGTACGAAAAAGTTTGCTACGGGTACAAGGAGATCGGGGCAAAGGCTCGGGAAACGGCCAATAAAATCGTTGAGCGTTTGGCTTCCCAATTGAAGCCTTGAATATTTTGGAGCGGTCTGCTAGAATGTGCTTCATTAGTACCAGAAGAACTGGGACTCCTCCTTTCGGTTAACCGCAAAGGAGGATGACCCGTTTTTTTTGGTTGATCAGGCGGCCGCTTGTACGGATGCTTGGTGCAGGACCAAGTTTTCTGAGAGGTGAGGAGGATACTTATGGACAAACCAATGGAAATGGTAGTCGTACTCGATTTTGGGGGCCAGTACAACCAACTGATTGCCCGGCGGGTACGCGATTTGGGAGTGTACAGCGAATTGCTGCCTTACAATACGCCGATTGACAAGATCAAAGCTCTGCAGCCGAAGGGAATTATTTTCTCGGGCGGGCCGGCGAGCGTGTACGAAGCAGGCGCCCCTACGATTGATCCGGCTATCTACGAGTTGGGAATTCCGGTTCTCGGTATCTGCTACGGCATGCAGCTGACCGCCCATCTGCTGAAAGGAAAAGTGGAACGGGCAGGTGTGCGGGAGTACGGAAAAGGGGAGCTCAAGCTTCAGCGGAGGCACGAGCTGTACGATAAGTGGGAGGACAACGAAATCGTGTGGATGAGCCATTCGGACAAGGTCGTCGAATTGCCCGAAGGCTTTGAGATTGACGCTACCAGTCCCGCTTGTCCGATAGCGGCCATGAGCAATCCGGCAAAAAAGGTGTACGGGGTTCAGTTTCATCCGGAGGTGCGCCATACCGTAAAAGGGAACGAATTTATCGGCAACTTCCTGTTTAACATTTGCGGCTGCACGGGCGATTGGAGCATGTCCAACTTTATCGACGACGAGGTGGCGCGGATTCGCGATCAAGTGGGCGATAAAAAGGTTCTCTGCGCATTGAGCGGCGGGGTCGACTCGTCAGTGGTTGCCGCGTTGATTCACCGGGCGATCGGCGATCAGCTTACCTGTATGTTCGTCGACCACGGATTGCTGCGCAAGGGCGAGGCCGAAGGTGTCATGGAGACCTTCGTCGGCAAATTTGACATGAAGGTGATCAAGATCGATGCCCGGCAGCGCTTTCTGGACAAGCTTCGCGGAGTGACCGATCCGGAACAAAAGCGCAAAATTATCGGGAACGAGTTTATCTACGTTTTCGATGAAGAAGCGGCAAAATTGAAGGATATGGACTTCCTGGCGCAGGGGACGCTGTACACCGATATTATCGAAAGCGGTACGGCCACCGCACACACGATCAAGTCCCACCACAATGTGGGCGGACTGCCTGAAGATATGAAGTTCAAGCTGATCGAACCGCTCAAGACCCTGTTTAAAGACGAGGTGCGCAAGCTGGGCACCGAACTGGGGCTGCCGGATGAGATCGTCTGGCGTCAGCCGTTCCCGGGACCGGGGCTGGGCATTCGGGTGCTGGGTGAAGTGACGGAAGAAAAATTGACGATTGTTCGTGAATCAGATGAGATTTTGCGCGAGGAGATCGCCAAAGCGGGGTTGGACCGCGAAATCTGGCAGTACTTTACGGCTCTCCCGGATATGAAAAGCGTCGGGGTAATGGGCGACGTGCGAACCTATTCTTATACGGTGGGCATTCGCGCAGTCACCTCAATCGACGGCATGACCGCCGACTGGGCGCGGATTCCGTGGGACGTACTGGAGAGAATCTCCACCCGGATTACGAACGAGGTAGAGAACGTCAATCGGGTCGTCTACGACGTGACCTCCAAACCGCCTGCGACGATCGAGTGGGAATAAGCTGGTGATCAAGATAAAAACGGATATTTTTCTGTTTTATGCAGAAGAATGTTCGTTTTTTTATTGACAGCCTGTTTCGTTTCTTGCTACACTTCTCATGTCAACGGAAGGCAGTCTTCTTTTTTGGACTTATGATTCCGATGTAACTTTATGGAAAGACTAGTTGCAAGAACAAGAGGAGGAAAAGTCAGTGCGAAAGTATTTTGAGTTCGACAGGCTGGGAACCAATTACCGCCGCGAAATCATCGCCGGCATCACCACGTTTCTGGCAATGGCCTACGTCTTGGCGGTCAATCCGTTCATTTTGAGCGGGGCGGATTTGGGAGCAGACCTGAAAGCCAACTACCCGCCGTTTGGCGCCATTTTTACGGCGACGGCCCTGGCCGCGGCGATTGGTACGCTGATCATGGGGATTTTCGGCCGGCTGCCCATCGGGTTGGCTCCGGGAATGGGTTTAAACGCGTTTTTTACCTACACGGTTGTTCTGACCATGAACATTCCCTGGCAGCAAGCCCTCGCAGGTGTCTTTATCTCTTGTACGATCTTCCTGATTCTGTCGCTTACCGGTATTCGTGAAGCGATCATCAACTCCATTCCACCCGGGCTCAAGTACGCCACTTCAGCGGGTATCGGCTTTTTTGTCGCGTTTCTCGGCTTGAAAAATGCGGGAATCGTGATTGCCAACGAAGCGACAATCGTCTCCCTGGGTCATTTGAGCTTCCACTCGGGGATGAGCCCGGAAGACATTTTGGCTGCAAAGAATGCACTTTTGGCCGCGTTTGGACTGGTCGTCACCGGTATCTTGATGTCCCGCCGGATCAATGCCGCCATCTTCATCGGCATGGCGATTACCGCCGTCGTCGGGATGGTATTTGGACTTGTGGACCTGCCGGAAAAAGTGTTCGATGCGCCGCCAAGCCTGGCGCCCACATTTGGAGCCGCATTCTCTTACATGACCGACCCGTCCGTACTGTTCAGCGGCAATATGCTGATCGTCATCTTTACCTTTCTGTTTGTCGGTTTCTTTGACGCCACGGGAACGCTGATTGGCGTAGCCAGCCAGGCCGGTCTGCTGAAGGACGGCAGGCTGCCGCGGGCAGGACAGGCATTGGCGTCCGACGCGGTCGCCGGGATGGCCGGTGCGGTGCTCGGCACCTCTACGACTACTGCGTACGTCGAGTCTACGGCAGGGGTTGCGGCAGGCGGACGAAGCGGATTCGCCGCGATCGTGACAGCGGCGTGTTTCCTTGTTGCCTTGTTCATTTCTCCCCTTTTGACTGTGGTGACTCCGGCTGTTACCGCACCCGCATTGATCATCGTCGGAGTGTTGATGGCCTCCAATATGACCAAGATCGCCTGGAATGAGATCGAAGAAGCGCTGCCGGCATTTTTGACGGTGGTCATGATGCCGCTGACATTCAGCATCTCGGCGGGGATCGCCTGCGGGTTTATCGTCTACCCGATCACCAAGCTGTTCAAAGGGCAGGCGCGGCAGATTCACCCGATCATGTACCTTCTATTCGTGATTTTCCTTGTCTACTTCATCTGGCTGCACGAATGAGTACTGATAAGAGCAAGATGCGAAAGCCAACCTTGATTGCGAGGTTGGCTTTTTCTTATGGACGGCATTGCAAAAGGGTAAAGGAAAAAAAGCGAAGCTCAGCCCTCGCATGTGTTAAAATTCAGATAAATCCATCAACTTATGGCCGAGGGTAACCATGAAGCTGGAATACATCAAAAACAGTGTAACGAAAACGTACCTTCTGATCTTTTCTGTCGTGATCATCATTCCGATCGGCTTGATCTAAGCCATGACGATGGGTTATACGGAAGCCGTCATGGAAAAGGAGATCACGGAGAAGAAATTGGTCAACCTGGACGCATTGATCAAGCGGCTGGAAGCGGATATGACCAGCGTCATCCTTCAGTTGGAGATGATCGCCAAACAGGAGGACGACAGCAGCGTCGATGTCGGCTCCATGTTCGCGCGGGCCAAGCAGACGATTGCCAGGACGCCCTTGATCCAGTCTGTCACCTTCATCGACAAGGATAAAAAGCTGGTGTTTGAAGCTCCGTTTGATCCCGATTTGCCAGTCGCCACTTACGAGTATCCGGATTTTGAGAAAGTGAAATGGAGTCTGAACTACCACGTTTCCGACATGATCTTCAACTTTCGGGATTACCGCGCCGTGACGGTAGCCGTCCCTGTAACCACGCAGCAGTACACGTTCCAAGGGATTGTCATCGCGGAGATCAGCCAGCAGTACCTGTCCGATCCTTTGGAAACGGTTACACTGTCGCATGGCGGCTTCAGCTATATTTTTGACCGCAAAGGCAAGGTCCTGGCTTCGACCAATCCTGCTGACATCGGCAAGGATTACTCGGCACAGCCTATCTTTTCTCTGCTGTCCCTGGATCGGTTCGGGCTGGTCAGGGATACGTTTCAAGGGGAGGAAAGCATCATCGCCTACCAGCCGACGCGAATGGGATGGGGGCTGATTCTGGGAATCCCGGAAGAGGTTGCCTTTGTACCGCTCTACCGTCTTGCGATGATCTTGCGCATCGGCTTTCTGGGGATTCTGCTGCTGTCGCTGTTTTTCATTGGAATGGGGATGAGGCAGATTCTCTACCCGATCACCAAACTGACGCAGATATCCCGCCCTACGCGATCCTCACTGTGAACATGACAAATCACATTACATATGTAAACCAGAAGCTGGTTGAGCTGACGGGGCTGCCCGCGGACGCGCTCATCGGCCAAATCTCGACGGGAATTGACCATGAAATCAAGAATCTGCTGGCGATCTTATCCGGGGCATCGAAGCTTTTGGTGGAGGAGTTGGATGAACCGGAGGCCAGGCGAGACCCGCAGGCGATCCGGGAATTGGCAGACGACATACACAGGGTGGTTCGCCGCATGAACGGTACCGTGAACGATTTTTTGTCCTTCGCCAAGATGAAGGATCCTGCCGAGGAACCTGTTGAAACAGACAGCATTCTGCGGGAGGTGATTCATTTGCTGCGGTTCAAATGAAATGAAGCGAAAGTGCAGGTCACCATGAACGTGCTAACCCGCCAAACTTCGCTGCTCGGCAATAAAGACACGTTGATCCAGGCTTTTTTGAATCTGATCCTCAACATCATCGAAGCGATGCCCTCCGGCGGTCTCCTGGAGATAAGCGTAAAAGAGGAGGTGAAGACAGGCGAAGAAAAATGGCTGGTCGTCGCATTTAAGGATAACGGGATGGGTATTCCCGAGCAGAATGTGGATTAGATTTTTAATCCATTTTTTACCACAAAAGAAAAAGGCTCGGGATACGGGCTCACCATTGCAAGAGACATCATTACCGAGCATGGGGGAACGATTGAGATTGAGATTGAGAGCAGGGTAGGCGAAGGAACAAGCATCTGCTGCAAATTTCCACGATAGCCTTGCATAAGAAAGGATGTGCATGCGGCGAAAACGGGCGGAAATCAGCTCCGGGCAGCCAGCCTGCTGGGAATCTCCCGGCATGCGCTCATCTACAAGCTGAAGCGGTGGAAGGCGAGCGGGAGTGAAAGACAAGGATGAAGCCAAAAAGAGCAGTCGGCGTCTTCGCGTTAATCCTCTTGCTGGCGTGCGGACACATACGGCGCGGTCGTGATGAAAAGGCAAGGTTCTTTGACCTTGCCTTCGCTATTTGGTCAGGACTATCATCCGCAGCAGGAGGTCGACATGTGGAATCGGGCAGCCGGTTTTTCCCTGCACATGCGGCACCATCGATTCCTTTGATAAAAACCGAATATTAACTGTTTGATTCATTAAAAACGTTCGGCAAATTCCTTGACAGGCCTTCTCGCTGCTTGGTACACTGAATTTGATTCGCAGGTATTTGCGCAAAACACCTGCCTGCGGCAATCCACGAATTGCAAAAGGGGCGAGGGCAGCATGGAGAATGCCTTGGTAGGCGTGATTATGGGTAGCACCTCTGACTGGGAAACAATGAAAGAAGCTTGTGATATACTGGAAGAGTTGGCGATTCCGTACGAAAAGCGGGTGGTGTCGGCACACCGCACGCCTGATTTGATGTTTCAGTACGCAGAGACAGCGAAACAGCGGGGCGTAGAGGTCATTATTGCCGGAGCCGGCGGCGCGGCGCATTTGCCGGGGATGGTGGCAGCGAAAACCGAACTGCCGGTGATCGGGGTTCCGGTAAAGTCGTCTGCCTTAAGCGGGCTTGATTCGCTGCTTTCGATCGTCCAGATGCCGGGCGGAGTGCCTGTGGCCACCGTTGCGATCGGCAGGGCCGGAGCGATCAATGCCGGTTTGCTGGCGGCGCAGATCCTGGGCATTAAGTATCCCGATATCCAAGAGCGCTTTGCTTCGCGCCGCGAGGCCGTTCGCCAAAAAGTATTGGAGGATAGTCAACTGCCGTGAGTAAACATTGTGCAAACAAACATGCTGATCGTATCGTAAAGCCTGGCAAGACGATCGGGCTGTTGGGCGGAGGGCAGCTGGGCAGGATGATCGCACTCGCCGGCCGGGCGATGGGCTATCGCTTTGTGACGCTGGATCCGACGCCGGATTCGCCCGGCGGACAAGTATCTGACCGGCAGATCGTCGCCGCCTTTGACGACATCAGGGGAGCGGAGCAGCTGGCGCAGGCGTGTGATTTGATAACCTACGAATTTGAAAATGTGGATGCGGCGGTGGCGGAGGTACTGGAATCGACGTCATTTGTTCCACAGGGAAGCCGCCTGCTGTCCATCACGCAAAACCGCATCACGGAGAAAAGCACGATCCAGTCGCTGGGGATTCCGGTCGCCCCGTTTCGGGTCATCGCGTCGCAGGAAGAGCTGCAGGAAGCAGCAGTCGAGCTCGGCCTTCCTTGTGTGATGAAGACGGCCACGGGCGGCTACGATGGCAAGGGACAGCGGGTGCTGCGGGACGAGAGCGAACTGGCAGGGGCGTTTGCGGCCCTGTCTCAACCAGGCGTTCAGTTGATCGTGGAAAAATACATTCCGTTTGTCAAAGAACTGTCTGTAATCGCGGCTCGCAGCGCTTCCGGAGAATGGAGCACCTTTCCGGTCGCAGAAAATATTCATCGGGAGAATATCCTGCACATGTCGATCGTCCCGGCGCGAATATCTCCGCAAGTAACCCGGCGAGCAGAGCAGATTGCCGGAGAGATCGCGGAGAAACTGGATGTCGTCGGCCTGATTGCCGTGGAGATGTTTTTGACCGCCGACGATCAGCTGTATGTAAATGAATTGGCGCCCCGTCCGCACAACTCCGGCCACTACAGCATGGACGCGTGCGTGACCTCCCAATTTGAGCAGCACCTTCGGGCAGTCTGCAATCTTCCGCTCGGCTCGGTCAAACTGCTTTCACCCGTGGTGATGGTAAACTTGTTGGGCGACGATGTGGAGAAAGTAGCGGAGAAGCTGGAACAACTGCCTCCCGCGTGCAAATTGCACCTGTATGGAAAGCATGAAAGCAAGCCCAAGCGGAAAATGGGGCATATCAACGTACTGGCAGATACTGTAGAGGACGCCTTGAGCATAATCGACGAACTGGGCATCTGGGAAAAAATGGAGGGATAGCGATGATTGAACGATATACGCGGCCGGAAATGGCAGCGATCTGGACCGAAGACAACAAGTTTCGCGCCTGGCTTGAGGTGGAGATTCTCGCTTGCGAAGCGTGGTCAAAGCTTGGAGTCATCCCTGCGGAGGACGTGCGGAAGCTGCGGGAGAATGCGGGTTTTGACATCCAGCGGATCTATCAAATCGAAGAGGAGACCCGCCACGATGTCGTCGCCTTCACCAGGGCGGTATCGGAGACGCTGGGCGAGGAGAAGAAGTGGGTGCACTACGGCTTGACCTCGACGGATGTCGTCGATACGGCGCTCTCCTACCTGCTGCGGCAGGCCAACCAGATTTTAGAGCAGGATCTGGAGCGGCTGATCGCCGTATTGGCTGAGAAGGCCCGCGAATACAAAGACACCGTGATGATGGGGCGGACCCACGGCGTACACGCCGAACCGACCACGTTTGGCCTGAAAATGGCTCTATGGCATGAAGAGATGAAGCGCAATCTGGAGCGTTTTCGCAATGCTGCCCGCGAGGTGGCTGTCGGAAAAATCTCCGGTGCAGTCGGCACGTATGCGAACATCGATCCGTTCGTGGAAGCGTACGTGTGCGAAAAGCTGGGACTGGCCCCCGCGCCCATCTCCACGCAGACGCTGCAGCGGGACCGGCATGCCCAGTACATGGCGACGCTGGCGCTGATCGCGACTTCCCTGGACAAGTTTGCAACAGAGATCCGCGCCCTGCAAAAGAGCGAGTTGCGCGAAGTGGAGGAGCCGTTTGCCAAGGGACAAAAAGGTTCGTCGGCCATGCCGCACAAGCGCAATCCGATCGGCTGCGAGAACATCTCCGGCCTGTCAAGGGTGATCCGCGGCCATATGCTGTCCGCTTACGAGAACGTACCGCTCTGGCATGAGCGGGACATTTCCCATTCCTCCGTCGAGCGCGTCATCTTGCCGGACGCGACGCAGCTGCTTAACTACATGCTGAACCGCTTTACCAATATCGTGAAAAACCTGACCGTCTTCCCGGAAAACATGAAGCGGAATATGGACCGGACTTTCGGGTTGATCTACTCGCAGCAGGTTTTGCTGAAGCTGATCGACAAGGGGCTGTCCCGCGAGCAGGCGTACGATACGGTTCAGCCGCGGGCGATGCAGGCTTGGGAAGAACAGCGCTCGTTTCGGGGGATCATCGGTTCGGATGAAACCGTCAAGTCGCTGCTCACGCCACAGGAGCTGGACGACTGCTTCGATTACCGCTACCACCTGAAATACGTGGACACGATATTTAAACGGCTCGGATTGCTGTAAGATCATACAAAGTGCACTTCGCTTGGCACAAAATCAAGCGGTGTGCGCTTTTTTGCATCCCCGTTGTCGTAAAAAAGGAGCGCCGGAAAAGCGCCCAAAGGTTTTGCTTATGAAACGGTTTGTCTGATCGCCAAGGCGCTGAATGAGACAGGTCCCACGACATCTGCTCTCGTGCCTGCAGCGGCATTTTCGGCAGTGAGGCGGTATACATGTGTTCCTGCTGCCAGGTTGAAATCAATCGCCTGGAAAGTAATGACGTAATTCTGCTCGGAACCTGCCGATTCCACCCCTTGCCGCGTTCTGAAGATTTCTCTCCCGTCGCGGAAGATGCGGAGGACGATCTGCGCGATGCCGGTAACTCCTCGTACGCCAACCGTCGCAATCAATTCCACCTTGTTTCTCCGGGCAGAAGTCGGGATCGTCACGCGCAGGGTGGCCAGTCGAACCCTCCTAGGTGTTCGGGGAATAACGAATGCAGTCGCTCTGTTAAATCTGCGGCGAGGTTCTACCGCTCTGTAATCAAGAACTCGTGCACGCATGGTCTCACCTCCCTTCGTTCAATACAGCAATGTATGAAAATCCGGCAAAGATGCGTGGACAAAACGCCGGAGGTTGGCGAAAAATAGACAATCTCAAGCGTACAAATCCATAGCATCCGTCATTTCAGCCAGGGAAGGGGAAATGGGAAGGGGGTAAATCCGAACATTTGTCGAATGAATAAATGATTTTATTCGTTGATAAACACGTATGTTTATGTTTAAATTAGATTGTAATGTTCGTTAATAACTTTGATATCGAATCGTTTGCCTGAAGAAAGGGGACTCCGTTGTGGAAAAACGGGAACAACTCTATGAAGGAAAGGCGAAAAGGGTTTTTCGGACTTCCGAACCAGATGTCTATTGGGTGGAGTACAAAGACGACGCGACCGCCTTTAACGGTGAAAAAAAAGGACAGATTGCGGGCAAGGGCGAGTTGAACAACCGGATCAGCTCGATCTTCTTTACGATGCTGAAGGAACGTGGGATCGACAATCACTTCATCCGGACGCTGTCGGCAACGGAACAGTTGGTTCGTCAGGTGCGGATTATCCCGATTGAAGTGGTTGTGCGCAACATTGCCGCCGGCTCGCTTGCCAAACGGCTCGGCTTTGCCGAAGGAACGGCACTCAAACAGCCTGTGGTGGAGTTTTACTATAAAAATGACGAGTTGGGCGATCCGCTGATCAACTACTCCCACGCCAGGGTTCTCGGGATTGCCGATGATGCCGACCTGACGGTGTTGGAGTCGATTGGCCTTAAGGTAAACGAGATTTTAAAAACGTATCTCGCCGAGCGAAATGTCATTCTGGTCGACTTCAAGCTGGAGTTTGGCACGACGTCTG
Source organism: Brevibacillus massiliensis (assembly GCF_000311785.1). Taxonomy (GTDB): domain Bacteria; phylum Bacillota; class Bacilli; order Brevibacillales; family Brevibacillaceae; genus Brevibacillus_C; species Brevibacillus_C massiliensis. The sequence goes on along the minus strand of NZ_HE978540.1, from coordinate 282,701 downwards.
ACGGGAACATCCTGCTGGCTGACGAGATTTCGCCGGACACCTGCCGGTTTTGGGATATGGAGACAAAAGAGAAATTGGATAAAGACCGCTTTCGCCGCGATCTCGGCGGTGTGGAAGAAGCTTATCAAGAAATGCTGCGCCGTTTAGGAGGGGAAATGCATGTGTAAAGCCGTGGTTTATGTGACACTCCGAGAAAGTGTCCTCGATCCGCAAGGGCATGCCGTACAAGGATCGCTTCACACATTGGGATTTGACGAAGTAAAAGAGGTGCGGATCGGCAAGTACATGGAAGTGGTGCTCGATACAAGAGACCGCAAGCTGGCTGAAGAGCGGGTGCGACAGATGTGCGAAAAGCTTTTGGCCAACACCGTCATTGAAGATTATCGTTTTGAGATCGTGGAGGGCTGAGCGATGCGTGTAGCTGTCATTGTCTTTCCAGGCTCCAACGCCGATGTGGACATGTTCAATGCGGTAGAAGATATCATGGGGGTTTCTGTCGATTACGTCTGGCACAGCACTACCGACCTTTCCGCGTACGATGTCATCTTGCTGCCCGGCGGGTTTTCCTACGGCGATTACCTTCGTACCGGCGCCATCGCCCGGTTTTCTCCTGTGATGGAGCAGGTGGTCAAGGCGGCAGAAGCAGGCAAATTGGTCATGGGGGTGTGCAACGGTTTTCAGATTCTCCTGGAAGCGGGACTTCTCCCAGGCGCCATGCTGCGCAACGATTCGCTGAAATTCCGCTGCAAGCTCGTAAAGCTGCGGGTCGCGAGCAATGCCACGCCGTTTACGCGGGATTACGCGGCGGGCGAAGTGATAGAGATTCCGATCGCCCACGGGGAGGGAAACTACTTCTGTGACGAAGCAACCTTGGCCAGGCTGAAGGCGAACGGGCAAATCGTCTTTCGCTATGAAGGGGAAAACCCGAACGGATCGGTTGACGATATCGCCGGCATCGTGAATGAAGCAGGAAACGTCCTTGGCATGATGCCCCATCCGGAGCGGGCTGTACATGAATGGATGAGTTCAGATGACGGGAAACGCATTTTTACCTCAATTTTGACGACTTGGAGGGAAAGAAACAGTGCCACAACTCACGCATAAGGAACCGACGCCAGCACAGATCGCCGAGCAGCGCCTGTACGCCGACATGGGATTGACGGACGAGGAGTACAGCCGTGTCGTGGAATTGCTCGGGCGTCAGCCGAATTGGACGGAAACGGGGTTGTACAGCGTCATGTGGTCGGAGCACTGCTCCTATAAAAACTCCAAGCCCGTCCTGCGCCGTTTTCCGACCAAAGGACCGCGCGTCCTGCAGGGTCCGGGAGAAGGAGCGGGGATTGTAGACATCGGCGACAATCAAGCCGTCGTGTTTAAAATTGAGAGCCACAACCACCCGTCTGCGATTGAGCCTTACCAAGGAGCGGCGACCGGGGTGGGAGGTATTGTCCGCGACGTATTCTCGATGGGCGCGCGTCCGATCGCCCTGCTCAATTCTCTCCGCTTCGGCGAACTGGAGTCGCCGCGGGTCAAGTACCTGTTTGAAAACGTCGTTGCCGGAATCGGGGGCTACGGCAACTGCATCGGAATTCCGACGGTGGGCGGCGAAGTCCAGTTTGATCCAACCTATGAAGGAAATCCGCTGGTCAACGCCATGTGTGTCGGCCTGCTCGATCACGACCAAATTCAAAAAGGGGTCGCGAAAGGAATCGGCAACCCGGTCATCTACGCGGGAGCCAGCACGGGCCGCGACGGCATCCACGGGGCCACATTTGCCTCGGAGGAGCTGAACGAACAATCGGAGAAGAAGCGGCCGGCTGTCCAGGTAGGCGATCCGTTCATGGAAAAGCTGCTTCTGGAAGCGTGCCTTGAGCTGATCGAAACGGGAGCTGTCGTCGGCATCCAGGACATGGGAGCGGCGGGGCTCACTTCTTCCAGCGCCGAGATGGCATCCAAGGCAGGCAACGGCATCGAGCTCAACCTCGACCTCGTCCCGCAGCGGGAACAGGGGATGACGCCGTACGAGATGATGCTGTCCGAGTCCCAAGAGCGGATGCTGGTCGTCGTGGAAAAGGGCCGGGAGCAGGAAGTGAAGGCGATCTTCGACAAGTGGGGACTGTATTCGGCTGTCGTCGGCCGCGTTACCGATGACGGGATGCTGCGCTTGCTTCATCAGGGCGAAGTGGCAGCCAATGTGCCGGTGGACAGCCTGGCGGAAGATGCGCCGGTGTACCATAAACCATCATCTGTCCCAGCTTATTACAGAGAAAACGAATCGATCGATACGACTGACCTGCCGGTGCCGCAGGACCTGGGCGAAACGCTGAAACAAATCCTCGCTCAGCCGACGGTAGCCAGCAAGGCCTGGGTATATGAGCAGTACGATCACATCGTCCGCGCTTCTACATCGGTCAAGCCGGGATCGGACGCGGCCGTGGTGATGATCCGCGGCACCCGCAAAGCACTGGCGATGAGCACGGATTGCAATGGACGCTACGTCTATCTCGATCCGGAGACGGGCGGGGCGATCGCCGTCGCGGAGGCGGCGCGAAACGTCGTCTGTGCCGGTGCAGAGCCGCTGGCCGTGACGGATTGCCTCAACTTCGGCAGCCCGGATAAGCCGGAGGTGTTCTGGCAGTTTGAAAAAGCCGTCGATGGCATGAGCGCAGCTTGCCGGGCATTGAATACGCCGGTCATCGGGGGGAACGTCTCCTTTTACAACGAGCGGAGCGGTGACGCGATCTACCCTACTCCGGTCGTCGGGATGGTCGGCCTGATCACGGATGTCTCCCATATCACGACACAGCACTTCAAGCGGGAAGGCGATGTCATCCTGCTCCTCGGCGAGACCTACGCAGAGTTGGGCGGCAGCGAGTACCAGAAATTGGTGTTGGGCCGGATCGCAGGACGCCCGCCGAAGCTGGACCTGGAGAAAGAGGCGGCACTGCAGCAGATGGTCCTGGAGGCGATTCGCGCCGGATTGATCCAATCGGCTCACGATTTGTCGGAGGGCGGTCTGGCCGCAGGGCTTGCGGAGTGCTGCTTTGGAGCGGATCTGGGAGTCGAGATCGCGGTGGAGACCGAGCTGCGCCCTGATGTGGCGCTGTTCAGTGAATCGCAATCCCGCATCGTTGTCAGCACCAGCCCCGAACTCGCCGCAGAGGTCCTTGCTCTGGCGAAAAAATCCGGGGTTCCGGCGAAGCAGATTGGCAAGATTGGCGGTGAACGGTTCGTCCTCAAGGTCAATGCACGCGATGCTGTAGACGTGCCGCTGGCTGAGCTGAAAGCGGCTTGGAAGGATGCGATTCCATGCTTGATCGGATGATATGGGACAAATTGAACGAAGAGTGCGGCGTATTTGGGATATACGACCACGGCGAAGCGGCCCCGCTTACCTACCTGGGGCTGCACGCCCTGCAGCACCGTGGCCAGGAGAGCGCCGGGATGTGTTCCTCGGATGGGAAAAAATGGTATAAACACCGCGGCATGGGGCTGGTCAGCGAAGCGTTTGGCAAAGCGGATCTGGCCAAGTTTCGCGGCCATATCGCCATCGGACACACCCGTTACACGACGGCCGGTTCGAGCAAGATTGAGAACGCTCAACCGCTGTTTTTCCGCTACGCCCACGGCAGCATGGCGGTTGCGCACAACGGCAATCTGGTCAACGCGTCCGTCATTCGCAGGGATTTGGAAGAAAAAGGATCCATCTTCCAGACGACCAGCGATACGGAAGTGATCGCCCACTTGATCGCCCGTTCCAAGAGCAAGGACCTGCCTGGCGCGGTCAAAGAAGCGCTGCAGAGTATCAAAGGGGCATACGCCTTATTGGTGATGAACGAACGCCAACTGGTGATCGCGCTCGATCCCAACGGCTTGCGGCCGCTGTCGCTGGGCCGGTTGGGCGATGCGATCTGTGTCGCCTCGGAGACCTGTGCGTTTGACATTATCGGGGCCGAGTATTGGCGGGAAGTGGAACCGGGCGAATTAATCGTCATTGACGAGGCGGGCGTGACTTCCAGCAAGTTTACCGAGAAGGCGGAGCGCTCCATCTGCACGTTTGAGTACATCTATTTTGCGCGGCCGGACAGCGATATTGACGGCATCAACGTGCACATGGCCCGCAAGCGGCTGGGCAAGCAGCTGGCAGAAGAGGCGCCGGTATTGGCAGACGTCGTGACGGGTGTGCCTGACTCCAGCATTTCTGCGGCGATCGGCTTCGCGGAAGCGACGGGCATCCCGTACGAACTGGGATTGGTGAAAAACCGTTACGTCGGCCGTACGTTTATCCAGCCTACGCAGGAACTGCGCGAGCGGGGCGTCCATCTGAAGCTGTCCGCCGTTCGCAAAGTGGTGGAAGGCAAGCGTGTCGTCATGATCGACGATTCGATTGTCCGCGGCACGACGAGCGGGCGGATCGTGGGCATGCTCCGGGAAGCGGGAGCGGCGGAAGTACATGTCCGGATCAGTTCGCCGCCGGTGATGAATCCTTGTTTTTACGGGATTGATACCTCGACGCGCGAAGAGTTGATCGCAGCCACCAAGTCGGTGGAAGAAATCCGGCAATTGATCGGCGCCGATTCGCTTTCCTTCTTATCGGTTGAAGGAATGCTGGACGCGATCGGGCGCAGCGACAAGACGGCCAACCGCGGCCATTGTCTCGCCTGCTTCAACGGACAGTACCCGACGGAAATCCAGTTTGAGGGAGCACTTCCAGCGGAAAAGTGCTGAGAACAGCTAGGGAGGAAAAGTCATGAGCGACGCGTATAAACAGGCAGGAGTCGATATTTCCGCCGGCAACGAAGCAGTCGAGTTGATGAAAACCCATGTCAAACGCACACTCCGGCCGGAAGTGATGACCAACCTCGGCGGATTTGGTGCGCTGTTTCGCATGGATGCCAGCAAGTACGAGCGTCCCATCCTCGTGTCCGGGACGGACGGAGTGGGCACGAAACTGAAAATCGCCTTTGCGCTGGACCGCCACGATACGATTGGCGTTGACGCCGTAGCGATGTGCGTCAACGATGTGGTCGTCCAAGGGGCGGAGCCGCTGTTTTTTCTCGACTATCTCGCCTGTGACAAGGTGATCCCGGCCAAGATCGAAGCGATTGTAAAAGGCATCGCCGACGGCTGCGAGCAGGCAGGCTGCGCCTTGATCGGCGGTGAGACAGCGGAGATGCCGGGCATGTACAGTGAGGGCGAGTACGACATTGCCGGCTTTACGGTGGGGGTCGTGGACGAGAAAAACCTGATCGACGGCAGCCGTGTCCAGCCGGGCGATGTCCTGGTCGGCATCCGGGCAAGCGGCCTGCACAGCAACGGCTTCTCCCTGGTCCGCAAAGTGCTGTTGGCCGACCGCGCCATGTCGCTTCACGAGCATGTGGACGAATTGGGCAAGACGCTCGGCGAAGAGCTTTTGACGCCGACCAGAATCTACGTGAAGACGATCCTGGCGCTGCTGGCCAAATACGACGTGAAGGCGATCGCCCACATCACCGGGGGCGGATTTACGGAGAACATCCCGCGCGTCCTGCCGGCGGGCGTGCAAGCGGAAATCGAGTGCGGTTCGTGGCCGGTTCACCCGATCTTCGAACTTGTCAGGGAGCTTGGCGGCGTCTCCATGGCCGATATGTTCCGCACGTTCAACATGGGCATCGGCATGGTGCTGGCAGTGTCTGCCGATCAGGCGGGAGCGGTCATGCAGACACTGGCAGAACTGAATGAGGAAGCGTATCTGATCGGACGGGTTTCTGCGGGAGAGAGCGGCGTCGTCTACGGCGGGGTGGCTTGGTGATGCGGCTGGCCGTATTTGCCTCGGGAAGCGGCAGCAATTTTGAAGCGATCGTACAGGCGACGCGGGACGGGCGGCTGCCGGGGGCAGAGGTAGCGCTGCTCGTCTCGGACAAGCCGGAGGCCTATGCCGTTGAGCGGGCGGCCCGGCTCAATGTGCCGGTATTTTCGTTTCGCCCAAAAGAGTACCCCGATAAAGCGGCGTTTGAGACGGAGATCGTCGCCAGGCTGCAGGCAGCAGGCATCGAATTCGTCGTACTGGCCGGCTACATGCGGCTGGCCGGGGACGTGCTGCTTGGCGCTTACGAAGGGCGGATGATCAACCTGCACCCGTCACTCCTGCCGGCCTTTGCGGGAAAAGACGCGATTGGCCAGGCCCTTCGCTGCGGTGTTAAAGTGACTGGTGTCACCGTCCACTATGTCGATGCCGGCTTGGATACCGGCCCGATCATTGCCCAGGAGCCGATCGCGGTGGAGGAAGGGGATACGGCGGAAAGCCTCGCCGCTCGCATCCACGCGGTGGAGCATCGGCTGCTGATCGACGTCCTCAGGGAGTTGTCGGAGGGAAGGATTTTGCTGGACGGACGGTGCGTGAAACGGCTTTGAAAGTCAGTCATTTGGCGATTCCCGTTCCGGGCATGGAATGATTCCCGCTTAACCTTTTTGCCTACTGAAACATACCGTAAAACAGAGGCAAAAAGGGGAGGAGTTTCGTGATGAGCGACGACTTGACCAGCAATGTACTAAAGAAGCTGAGTAAAAAAACAGGCCGCGAATGGACCATGGAGGACGTTTTCCGCCTTGCCGAAAAGCTGACGGAATTGAGTGATGAGAGCCTCGATGCCGTGCTGGCTGAACTGGAAACGATGGGGCTGGATATACCAAAAGAGACAAAATCAAAAGTCAAACGGAAAATAAAAGCGGACCCGACTGTCCCAGTGGAAGAAATCAACAACATGGAGCGGCAGTTGGAGGAAGTGGCAAAAAAACTGTTCAAAAGAAGGCGCCGAAGACAAAAAAAACAGTCTGCAACAACAACGAAACGAGTAACTGCTGCCAAGCGGCAGAGAACATAAGAAAAGAACACTCTATGGATCTCTGGGCAGACAGCAACAGAATTTTGGGAACGCAGCGGATTGGCTCCCCGAGGGGCCGCTTGGCACAAGCACGCCAACAACTTCAATACCAGCAGATTTAGAGGGCGAAAGGAGTCTGTCATGATGAAAAGGCAGACTCCTTTTCTCAAGTATTTTTGTAAGCGATCTCACTAGCGTTGCATTAATCTTTTTTCATCATTCAAAA
>NZ_HE978540.1:271754-274537 GCF_000311785.1 Brevibacillus massiliensis | reverse complement strand
GCGCCTATATATAAAATAGCGATGATTGATCTTGTCCAAACTTGATCAAAAAACCCAGCAGGATCGATTCGTTTGCACTGCACACCGTGACGGTAAGACATCATGGTTTCGTGCGTTGTCAACACTTACACCTACTTTGATATCTACAACCTTGAGGGAGAATATCGTTATGTCAAACATTAGTGTTCTAGACTGGATAGTTATTACAGCATATATGCTCGGGATGGTGGCAATCGGAATGTTTGCCGGAAAAAAATTGAAGGGATATGAAGACCATATCTTATCCGGAAGACAAGTGCCAACTCATTACCTGGCTCCTGGTCTTCTCACAACGCAAATAGGTGCCGGTTCAATCATCGGTTTTGTCGGTCTAAGCTATTCCATCGGATATTCAGGGGGCTGGTGGATCATTTCTAATATCGTTACGTTTCTGGTTCTGGGGCTGATTGGGGCCAAACCATTAAGAGAAGCGATTGGCAGCAAAACTCTGCCTGAATGGTTCGGGAACAGATACAACGACCAAAGCAGGTTATTCACTTCTGTGACCATAGCTATAGCCGAGCTTGCCTTTACTGCGGGACAAATTGTTGGCGGCGGGCTGCTATTTGCTACGTTGCTTGGTTGGGATCCGAAGACGGGTATTTTACTATACGCGGTTATAAATGTGACCTACACAGTGATAGGTGGTTTGTGGGCGGTATTTCTGACGGATTTTGTCCAAATGTTTGTTATGTTCGCCGGTATTACCGCGCTGGTTGCAGTTGGTGTGTTTGAAACAGGAGGAATTGGCAACTTGATAAACAGCTCACCGCCTGGGTATTTTGATTTGATCCAAGATGGTCAGTTTACCACAGTAATTGCACAGATCCTTTACGCAATTCCCGCTATTTTTTGTTCTTTTGATATCATCCAGAAAATAATGAGCGCGAAAAGTCCGCAAGTTGCAAGAAACTCCTGCTACTGGGCATCACTGGGCGTTGTATTTTTTGCTGTTACGATGCCTTTAATCGGTATTTTAGGATATCATATCCTCGGTCCTAATCTGGAGAATCCGGAGATGATCACCCCGCTTCTGATTGGAACGATTCTTCCGATAGGGTTAAAAGGGCTGGCTATTTCTGCGGTATTAGCCACTCTGATGTCATCTTCTTCAGCTTGTCTGATAGCGGCGTCTTCCGTTATTACGAACGATATCTTTAAGTACTTTGTTGCTTTCGATAAACTTGACGAGAAAAGAAAGCTTTCGATTAATATATGGCTTACATTGGCACTAGGAGTAATAAGCTGGGCGATAGCGTCTTTCTATGACAAAGCGATGAGCAACATGGAATTGGCCTGGACAGCTTTGTCATGTGGCGCATTTATTCCAATGATAGCGGGCTTGCTGTGGAAAAAGGCCAGTGCCACCGGAGCAATTGCCAGTATGTTGGCTGGGGCATTGACCGGTCTGATTTGGTTGTTGAATGGGAACCCGCTTGGTTGGAGACCGATCATTCCTGCTTATATTATTGGAATAATAGCCATAGTTGTTGTTTCAATGATCTTTCCCAACCAGAGAAAGCACTCGGTAATCGCAACAAAAGAAGAGAGGGGTTAACATTTCCTGTTTGATTGAAGAAAACGGCAAAGCTTTGAATTGAAAATATCGTGGAGAGTGATGAAAGTGAAAAACCTGACGGCGTCAACTGATCTATCGATACGAAGAGTGAAATTCCGCTCGCCGATCTTACAGGGGTGGGAGTGGACGGTTCATGACATTTCCGCCCGGGAACCAGGACCGCGTCTATGCGTCATGGCTGGTATCCACGTCAACGAAGTCTCCAGTATCGAAGCAGCATTCCAACTAGTGGAACGATTTCGAAGGGAGCTTCGCCGAGGTACAGTCTCGATTATGCCGATCGCAAATCCTCCGGCGCTTCCTTATCGCTCCGAGTACGTATGCCCCATTGACGGCAAGAATATCAATTTCTGCTTTCCGGGGTCAAGCAGCGGTACGTTCAGCGAAGCCCTTGCCGATGGCATCCTTAACGAGTGGGCCGCCGACGCCGATTGTCTGATCGATCTCCACGGTGGAGATCTTTGCGAGAGTGTAGCCCGCTTTACGGTTGTGCCGACGATCGGCGATCCAGAGTTTGACGAGTTTAATTTGGCTTTATCCACCGCTTTCGAACCGGATATTATTGTCCGGCTGGATCCGGACCAACTGGCGATGCCGGGAAGGAGCTGTAGCGGTCGGGCAAGGCAGCGTAAGAACGCAGTGTTTGCCGAAGCCGGAAACAACGGCCTGATTGATGATCACAGCGTGAAATTCCATCGGGACGGTGTGCTGCGGGTAGCGGCACTACTTGGCATGATGGACGGGGAATGCCTGCCGCCGAAAAAACAGCCCATTGTCGCCGATCAATATCATTGGATACAATCCGGGGTTGACGGTTGGTGCCGCTATGCTGTCGAGCCGGGAGAGAAAGTGGTTCGCGGGCAGTTGCTGGCCACGATTGACGATTATTCCGGGAACGTAATCCGTGAAGTGCTGGCGCCAACTGAAGGGCATTTGCTCTGGCGCTGCACCCATGCAGTCGTAACGTCGAAGACGGACCTCTTTGGGATAGCCGGTACAAGGGATCGGTCGAGGTAACTACAAATGAAGCGGCCTGTCAACAGCGGGCTGCCGCAATGCTGAAGTCATTGCGGCAGCTTTTTTCGTTTTTGTTGAATAAACCGTACGTTCATGTTTTAATATACTTATAATGTTCGTAAATAGCGCTAGTTTGATAGATAAAACG
>NZ_HE978540.1:203868-270249 GCF_000311785.1 Brevibacillus massiliensis | reverse complement strand
TTTTACAGGTGGGAATCAAAAAAGCCTTAATCAGCGTATCAGACAAGACAGGAATCGTCGAGTTCGCGCGCCGCTTGTCCGAGCTGGGAATTGAAATCATTTCAACAGGCGGGACGGCCGGCATGCTGCGGGAGGCCGGGGTGCCGGTTACCGGGATATCAGACGTTACCGGATTCCCGGAGATTCTCGACGGACGCGTAAAGACTCTGCATCCTCACATTCACGGCGGCCTGTTGGCAGTGCGTGACGACGAGACCCACCGACGTCAGTTAGCCGATTTACACATTGAACCAATTGATTTAGTCGTCGTAAACCTTTATCCTTTTAAGCAGACAATTGCAAAGAAGGATGTCAGTTTTGCGGAAGCGATTGAAAACATAGACATCGGCGGACCCGCGATGCTTCGTTCGGCGGCAAAGAATCACGCTTTTGTCACGGTGGCGGTGGATGCGGCAGACTACGGCCAGATTCTGGATGAAATCGCAGCAACCGGGGACACCGCATTGGAAACGCGGCGCCGTTTGGCGGCCAAGGTATTCCGCCACACTGCAGCCTACGACGCGCTGATTTCCCGCTATTTAAGCGAACAGGTAGGCGAGTCGCTGCCGGAGAGCTACACCGTCACCTATGAACGGGCCCAGGCGCTGCGCTACGGGGAGAACCCCCATCAGCGTGCTGCTTTTTACCGGGATCCACTGGCGGAGGAAGGGACGATTGCGGCAGCCAAGCAGCTCCACGGAAAAGAGCTTTCTTACAACAACATCAATGACGCTGACGCTGCACTGGCCATCGTCCGGGAATTTTCCGAGCCGGCCGTCGTCGCCGTCAAACACACCAATCCATGCGGCGTCGGCGTCGGAGCGAGCATTGCAGAGGCCTACCGTAAGGCGTTTGAAGCAGATCCCGTCTCTATTTTTGGCGGGATTGTGGCTGCGAACCGACCGATCGACGAGGAGACGGCGCTGCTGCTCAAGGAGACCTTCCTGGAAATTATCTTGGCGCCTTCCTTTACCCCGGAAGCCCTCGCGATCTTGCAGCAGAAGAAGAACCTGCGTCTGCTGGTCTTGGGTGAAGGAAAAGCGAAGGAGCAGTCCCCGCTTGCAGCCGGTTTCCGCCTGACATCGGTCAAAGGAGGAGCGCTGGTTCAAGAGTACGATAGCAACCAGCAGTCCCAAGGCGATCTGAAGGTCGTCACCGAACGCTGTCCAAGCCCGGATGAACTGAGCCAACTGGCCTTCGCATGGAGCGTGGTAAAGCATGTCAAGTCGAACGCGATCGTGCTTGCCAAAGAGAATATGACGGTAGGGATTGGCGCCGGTCAGATGAACCGCGTCGGTTCGGCACAGATTGCCATCGAACAGGCGGGAGAAAAAAGCAGGGGGGCGGTACTCGCCTCGGACGCCTTTTTCCCGATGCCCGATACGGTCGAGGCAGCGGCAAAAGCCGGGGTGACAGCGATCATTCAACCGGGCGGCTCGGTACGGGATCAGGACTCGATCGACGCATGCAACCGGTTTGGCATCGCGATGGTCTTCACCGGTGTGCGCCATTTCAAGCATTAGAGAAGCTTCTTCTGTCGCGGTAAAATCATGAGCTCGAAAAAAGAGAGGCAACAAACTTTTCGAGCCACCTCACAAGGGAGAGAGATGGATGAACGTACTGGTGGTAGGAAGCGGCGGCCGTGAGCACGCCATTTTATGGAAGTTGGCACAAAGTCCGAAAGTAGAAAAGCTCTACTGTGCGCCAGGCAACGGCGGTACGGCACAGCTTGCCGTCAATGTGCCGATTCCCGTGCACGACTTCGCCGCTCTTGCCCAATTTGTCAAAGAAGAAGGCATTGATTTGACAGTAGTCGGCCCGGAAGGTCCGCTGCTGGCGGGAATTGTAGACTTCTTTCAACAGCGCAGTCTGCCCATCTTTGGACCGAGTGCGAAAGCGGCTATGATCGAGGGGAGCAAGTCTTTTGCCAAGTGCCTGATGAAGCGCTACGGGGTTCCGACAGCCCGTTACGAGTCGTTTATCGACTACCAGTCGGCATTGGCTTACGTTAAAGAGCAAGAGGTTCCGATCGTCATCAAGGCTGACGGGCTTGCAGCGGGCAAAGGTGTCGTCATTGCAGGCACCCAGGCCGAAGCGCAAGCGGCCCTGCATCAGATCATGCAAGGGTCTGAGTTTGGGCAGGCGGGATCGCGAGTGATCGTCGAGGAATACATGAGCGGCGAGGAGCTTACCCTGCTCGCTTTCGTCGACGGCGAGACAGTCAAGCCGATGATCACCTCGCAGGATCACAAAGCGGTCTACGATGGCGGCAAGGGACCCAATACGGGCGGAATGGGCAGTTATGCCCCGGTTCCGCACCTGTCCGGGAAGCTCGTTGACGAGATTGTCGAGACGATCGTCAAACCGATTGCTGCCGGCATGGTCAAGGAAGGGATTCCGTTCCGCGGCGTGCTCTATACCGGCCTGATGATTACAGCAGAAGGGCCCAAGGTGGTGGAGTTCAACGCCCGTTTTGGAGACCCGGAGACCCAGGCCGTTCTCCCCCTGCTCGAAACGGATCTCGTAGATATTTTGATCGCCGTCATAAATGGAGAGCTGTCTTCCATCGAGATCGCCTGGAAGCAGGAGAGCGCCGTATGCGTGGTGATGGCAGCACCGGGCTATCCGGGAAAATACCCAAAGGGAGCCGTGATCGAGGGGATCGGGGCCGAGACCGACGGGCAGGTGGTCTTTCACGCCGGAACGAAACAGACGGAAAAAGGCATGGTGACAGACGGCGGACGCGTTTTGGGAGTGACGGGGATCGCAGGGTCGCTCGCCGAAGCGCGGGATGCCGCCTATGCGGCAGTCGACCGCATTTCATTTGAAGGAAAGCATTTTCGCACGGATATCGCAGCTTCGGGGCTGCGCAAGCAACGGTAAAAAGGGTGGATCGCTGCATGAGCAGCGGTACCACCCCTTTTTTCGGCCGACGGAAAAAACTGCAGATAAGAACCGCGGCCACTGCGCAAAATTGAACGTTGCATCATTTTACATGGTGTGATAGCGTAAAGGTATACAACTTCACACGCAATCGACACGGGAGCTTGGGGAACCAGGCTGAGAGGATGGCTATGCTGCCGTCGACCGTCAAACCTGAACTGGATAATGCCAGCGGAGGAACGTACACGAACACATGACATGCATTGACGTATGTTCTTAACTGGCCGCTCTTGCTACCCAAGCAAGCGGTCTTTGCTTTTCTTTGTCGTGCCTCCGTCTGCATGTATCCGTCAAAAAATGCAGAGGAGGTATTTTTTATGAACAAAAATCAGCAAGCACGGCTTCAAGTCGCCACCCCGCGCAGCTATCCGGCGAGCAGAAAGGTATATGTAGAAGGCACAAGGCCGGACCTGCGCGTACCCATGCGTGAAGTGACGCTGCACCCGAGCAGAACGATGTCAGGCGAAGAGGTGCAAACCCCCCCTGTTCGCCTGTATGATACGAGCGGCGTCTATACGGATGAGACGGTGACAGTCGACATCCACAAGGGATTGGCGCCGCTGCGCAAGGCGTGGATTCTGGAGCGAAACGATACAATCGAGTACGAGGGGCAGCAGGGAAGGGCGCTCCGCGCCAAGCCGGGCAAGAATGTGACACAGATGCACTATGCCAGACAGGGCATCATCACGCCGGAAATGGAGTTTATCGCGATCCGCGAAGGAGTCGAGGCGGAATTCGTGCGCAAGGAAGTGGCTGAGGGGCGGGCGATCATTCCTTCGAACATTAACCATCCCGAGAGTGAGCCGATGATCATCGGCCGCAATTTCCACGTGAAAATCAACGCCAACATCGGCAATTCCTCCGTCACCTCTTCGATTGAGGAAGAAGTGGAGAAAATGGTCTGGGCCACCTACTGGGGGGCCGATACGATCATGGATTTGTCCACAGGCAAAAACATTCACGAAACACGCGAATGGATCATCCGCAATTCGCCGGTGCCGGTGGGAACCGTGCCGATTTATCAGGCGCTGGAGAAAGTGAATGGCGTCGTGGAGGACCTGACCTGGGAGATTTATCGCGACACGTTGATCGAGCAGGCAGAGCAGGGGGTCGACTACTTTACGATTCATGCGGGAGTGCTGCTGCGCCATATCCACTTGACAGCCAAACGGGTGACAGGCATCGTTTCCCGCGGCGGCTCGATTCTGGCGTCGTGGTGTCTGGCCCACCATCAGGAAAACTTCCTGTACACGCATTTTGAAGAGATCTGTGAAATCATGAAGGCATACGACATCTCCTTTTCGCTTGGCGACGGCTTGCGGCCCGGCTCGATCGCCGACGCCAATGACGAAGCGCAGTTCGCCGAGCTGGAGGTGCTGGGCGAGCTGACCAAAATCGCCTGGAAGCACGATGTGCAGGTGATGATCGAGGGGCCGGGTCATGTGCCGATGCACAAGATCAAGGAAAACGTGGATAAGCAGATGGAGATTTGCCAGGAGGCGCCGTTTTACACGCTTGGACCGCTGACGACCGACATTGCGCCGGGCTATGATCACATCACATCGGCGATCGGCGCTGCTATGATCGGCTGGTTTGGCACCGCCATGCTCTGCTATGTGACGCCGAAGGAGCATTTGGGCCTGCCGAATAAAAACGATGTGCGCGAAGGGATTATCGCCTACAAGATCGCCGCCCACGCCGCCGACCTGGCCAAAGGACATCCGCGGGCCCAGCAGCGGGACGACGCGCTGTCCAAAGCCAGATTCGAATTCCGCTGGCGCGACCAGTTCAACCTGTCGCTCGATCCGAGCCGCGCCGCCGAGTACCACGATGAGACACTGCCGGCAGAAGGGGCCAAGACCGCCCATTTTTGCTCCATGTGCGGTCCGAAGTTTTGCAGCATGAAAATTACCCAGGAGATTCGCGGGCGGCTCAGCGAAGAAGAGATGCGCGAGATCGAAGAAGGCTACAAGCAGAAGTCGCGCGAGTTCATCGAAGGAGGCAGCGTCATTTATAAATAAAAACCGGAAGAGAGCGCCCGAGCGGAGCAGGGACCGATGATCAGCAGCCTGTCCCGGGGCTGTGCAATGACGGTAAAAAAGGGGTGGATCGCTGCATTAGCGGTACCACCCCTTTTTTCGTCCAACGGCAAAGCCGTAGATCAGTACGGCAACCACAGCAACGATCAGGACAATCACAAACAAGTTGTGCGTGATCCATTCGTAAATCGGCGGCCCTACCATGCCCATCATTCAACACCTCCTATGGGTACATGGGATGCAGGTGTTCGCTCTGCCGGTAATCCTCTGAAGAGCGTCTTGCCGACGGGGCATGCTCCTGATGGTCAGACTCGCGGTGACGGGATTCCGTTCTTTCGTATTGTCTTTCCGCTTTGTGAGAGCCGGATGAATCGGTTTTTTCTTCGCCTTTGCCCGGGGTAATGCGGCTCAGGATGCTGCCGAGCTGCATTTGCCGCGGCTGGCGCGTATTGATGCCCATGGCCTTCAGCATCGGACAGTACCGGGTGACTCCTTCAGCCACCTTCATCGCGGAAAGCATCATGAGGATCCATGGAGTGCGGTGAGGCCGACGGGCCATTCTGCCCACCCCGTAAGCAAGGCCCAAAATTCCAAACATAATGCGCAGATACGCGTCAAGGGTACCGACGTTTTTTTGCATAAACTTTCCCTCCCTTTTTCAGTTAGTAGTTTGCACCCTAAAATAAAAAACAGCCAAGGGAATTTTTGTCTGTTCAAAATGCGAGAAAGTCGTTATGATGGAAGTGAAAAAGGCGGAATTGAAAAACTATTGCCTCTTGTCGTACGAGTTTGAAGCAGCAATGGCAAAGTCATTTTACGATATTACCGATTTCCGGGTAATTCGTTCCGGTTCTTCATTCAGGGTTGAAATGTTCAAAATAGCTGATGGATAAACTATTTTTTTCATACGTAAAAGTGTAAAAGATATGGTTTGTCCGCGATATTTCCATTTTAACTGGAAATTAATGTTATTACAAAAATAATTTTTCTCTTGTAAATTTTCTTATTTATTCTAAAATAAGTACAGAGCCTAGCTGCGTTTCGCCATAATGCGACTCTGGTCGCATAAGGGCAGAAGGGCGAAAATAAGCAATTGTAAAAAAACAGGGGGGAATCTACGGGCATGAAAAAACGGATGAAATTTGCATTTTTGGCCGGATTGCTGGCGCTGGGAACTGCGCTGGCCGGATGCGGCAACAGTGCGAGCAACACTGCCAGCAACAACAGTGGCGAGGCAGCGCCGCCGGCAAACAGCGGAAGCGGATCAGGCAGTGAAGCGTCAGCGGGGGAAAAGGCCGGAGGCAAAATCGTGATCGCTTCGATCGGACCGCTGTCCGGACCGAACTCGGCTTACGGTGAAACGGCAAAGGAGGGTGCCGAATACGCCCTAAGCAACAGGAAGGAAGATTTTAAAAAGCTCGGATTTGACCTTGAACTGCTCCCGCAGGACGATCAGGCAGATCCCAAGCAGGCAGTTGCTGCGGCGGAAGCGGCCATTACAAATAAAGACGTCCTGGCAGTCGTCGGCCACGTTACGACAGGTGCCGCTATTTCAGCTTCCGTAAAATACGATCAGGAAGGGTTGGCGATGGTCGCTCCTTCGGCAACCGGTATCCAGCTTACGGAAGAGGGCAAAAAGGTGGTCTTCCGCGTCTGTGCCCGTGACGACGCCCAGGGCTCGCAAGCGGCTGTCTACGCCAAAAACCAATTAAATGTGAAGAAGCTGTTTGTCCTGCATGACAAACAAGCGTACGGCCAGGGCTTGGCTGAACAGGTAAAAGCGCAGGTCGAAAAGGACGGCGGCGTTGAGCTCGTAGGTTACGAAGGCATCACTGCCGGCGAAAAAGACTACAGCGCCATCGTCAACCAGATTGTCGCCAAAAAGCCGGATTTGGTCTACTTCGGCGGCTACTACGCCGAAGGCGGGATCCTGATCAAGCAGCTTCGCGAGAAAGGCTACGAGGGCGGGTTCATGGGTGCTGACGGACTCGACTCCGACGAAATGGTGAAAATAGCCGGAAAAGCGGCTGACGGGGTTATCTATACCTCGACAGTCGGAGATGTAAGTGCGACTGAAGAAGGCAAGAAGTGGGTAGAAGAATTTGAAAAAAATACCGGTAAAAAGGTTGGTATTTTCACCTCTTTGGGCTATGACGCGATGAATACCGTGCTGCATGGGGTTGAAGAAGCGATCAAAGCCAACAACGGCAATAAGCCAACGCGCGAGCAGGTCGTTGAGGCGCTGAAGAAAGTAAACGACTTCCAAGGCAAGTTTATGAAAGTCGGATTTGATGAAAAAGGTGACAACTCATTTGCGCAAGTATTCGTCTACAAGTTTGAAAACGGTCAAAAGGTTTACGTAGGCCAAGTACAGCAATAAAAAACAAAAGAAAGCGGAGCTGAGCAGAGATGAGCAGAGCGAAGCAGAGCCGAATCAGCCTGCTGGCGGCGGCAGCCATCATGGGTTTGACCCTTGCCGGATGCGGCACCGTCGGCGGCGTAACCGAAAGCGGCACCGCGACGGCAGGGGCAGGGCCGGAGGCGACGGCACAGGCGGAAAATACGGCAGCGGGCAACAACAAGATCCTGGTCGCGACCCAGAGCCCGCTGTCCGGGCCGCTGTCCAATCTTGGCGATACGATCAAGAGCGGGGCTGAGTATGCAATCAAGCTAAAGCAGGAGGAGTTCAAACAACTGGGCTTTGACCTGCAGCTTTTCCCCCAGGACGACCAGGCCGATCCGAAGCAGGGCGTAGCCAATGCCGAACTGTTGATCGCCAATCCCGCCGTGCTGGGCGTAATCGGCCACCTGAATACAGGGGTGTCGATACCGGCTTCGGTCAAGTACGAATCTGCGCATCTGGTGATGATTTCCCCGACCAATACAGGTGTTCAGTTGACAGAGGAAGGGCGAAAGGTCGTTCACCGGATTTGCGCCCGGGACGATCAGCAAGGACCGAAAGCAGCCAAATACGCCCAAAAACAGCTCGGGGTAAAGAGTGTTTTTATCATCCATGACAAAACAGCCTACGGCCAAGGCTTGTCCGGCCAGGTGAAGGCGCAGTTTGAGCAGGATGGCGTGAAGGTGCTGGGCTATGAGGGGGTAACCCCGGGAGAAAAAGACTACAGCGCCATGCTGAATCAGGTCACTGCCAAAAAGCCTGACATGGTGTACATGGGGACAACCTATGCCGAAGCGGGCATATTGGTCAAACAGGGGCGAGACAAGGGCTTTGCCGGAATTTTCATGGGAGGCGATGCGATCGACTCTTCGGAGACGTATCGCATAGCAGGCCCAGCCATTGAAGGAGTCATATTTACTACTGCCGCAGGAGACGTAACACAGACCGAGCAGGGAAAACAGTGGGTTGCGGACTACGAAAAAACAATGGGCAAGAAGCCGGAAACGTATGCCGTATACGCTTTTGACTCGACGAATGTTCTGTTGAACGGCATATTGGAGGCCATGAAAGCAAACGGCGGGAAGAAGCCGAGCCGTGAGCAGGTTCTAGCGTCCGTGCATAAGACAAAAGATTTTCAAGGTGAATTCTCCAAGGTCAGCTTCGATGAAAAAGGGGATAACACGTTTGCCGATATTTTTGTTTACAAATACGGGAAAGAGAGAACCGCATATGTAGGCATCATAGACTAGGCTGACTGATTTTCCTGATTTGCTGATTTACTAATTTCATATAGAAATAGGGGGATTTACAAATGAAAAAGCGGACTCATCTAGGAATTCTCAGTGCAGTTCTAGCTGTCGGAATGGCCTTAGCCGGTTGCGGAGGAGGTGGTAGCAGCAGCGGTGGAGGCGGAAGCGAACCTGCTTCTTCTAGTGGAGGGGAGTCTTCCGCTTCATCAGGGGGAAGCGGCCAGGCGGCTTCGGGCGGCACGCTGGAGAAAATCCTGATTGCAACCCAGACTCCGCTGTCGGGACAGCAGTCAAACGTCGGCGATTCTTTGAAGACAGGTGCCGAATACGCTTTAAAACTGCAGCAGGATGAATTTAAAAAAATGGGCTTTGACCTGCAGTTGTTCCCTCAGGACGACCAAGCCGATCCGAAACAAGGGGTGACAAACGCGGAAATGCTCGTCTCCAACCCAGACGTGTTAGGGGTAGTGGGGCATTACAACACGGGCGTGTCCATTCCCGCTTCCGCGAAGTACGACTCGGCCAGCTTGGCGATGATCTCGCCGGGCAGTACCGGGGTTCAACTGACGGAGGAAGGAAGAAAGGCGGTTCACCGCATCTGTGCCCGTGACGACCAGCAGGGTCCGAAAGGCGCGAAGTACGCGATGGAAAAGCTTGGGGTCAAGTCAGTCTTCTTCATTCACGACAAGACCGCATACGGACAGGGGCTGGCCGATCAAGCGAAGGCCACCTTTGAAAAGGGCGGCGTTCAAGTGCTTGGGTACGACGGCATTACCCAGGGAGAAAAGGACTACAGCGCGGTTCTCAACCAAGCGGTTTCCAAAAAGCCGGATATGATTTACTTCGGAGGGATCTATCCGGAAGGCGGAATCCTCGCGAAACAAGCTCGCGACAAGGGCTTTGAGGGGTACTTCATGGGTGGAGACGGACTTGATTCGCCTGAATTGATCAAGATTGCCGGAGCGGCTGCGGAAGGAATCCTGTACACCTCGATCACCGGCGACATTTCCGGTACGGATGACGGGAAAAAGTGGCAGGAGGACTACAAGGCAGCAATGGGCAAGAACGCAGAAAACTACTCCGTCTACGGATTTGATGCGATGAACGTCATGCTGGACGGGCTGAAGAGGGCGATTGAAGCCAACGGAGGCAAGAAGCCAACGCGCGAACAAGTGTTGGAGGCCGTCCACAGCACGAAGGATTTCCAGGGAAAATTCATCAAAGTGACGTTTGATGAAAAAGGCGACAACGAATATGCCGACGTATTCATCTGGAAGGTAAACAACGGAAAAGCGGAGTACGTTGAAAGAGTTGAGTAAGCTGTTTGAACCCCTCTCAATAGAGATCAAGAGATCGGTCTCAAGAGGTTGATCCTAACTGGCAGAAGTACTTCGCTGCTTTTGTCAGCCAAAAAGCTATCTAGCAGATTACGTGAACATCGAGTGTTACTTCAATGAAAGCTTTTGCTTAGCCTCATCCATTTGGGGGCGACACGTCGGGTGTTCGCCCCTTCTTTTTGGAGATAGGATGGACTTGCCATACAAGTTAACAAAGGAGCGAGGGGGAACAAACAATGCTTAGCATGCTGCCACAAGTATTGATTGACGGTCTAACACTTGGTTTTATGTATGCCGTTGTAGCATTGGGTTATACGATGGTTTACGGGATTCTGGAATTTATCAACTTTGCCCACGGGGAAATTTTCATGGTGGGTGCGTTTGTCGGGACGGAAGTTCTGCTGATCACGGATTCACTCGGAGCATTGGAGGGAATGAATCCATTTGTCGCTTTCCTCATCACGCTGATCATATCGATGGCGATTACCGGCCTCTTGGGTATTACGATCGAACGTGTAGCCTATCGGCCGCTTCGTAACGCTCCCAGGCTCGTTCCACTCATTTCCGCAATTGGTGTTTCATTTTTGCTGCAGGACCTTGTCCGGTTTACGGAAGCAATCGCACGCAACGCATTTATCCTGAACGGTCCGCAATTATTTACCGGGAAATTTGACTTGGGGTTTGCACAAATCCCTTCAAAGTCGATTGTGATCATCGTCATCGCGATCGCAATGATGGTTGGTTTAAGTTTATTTATTAGCAAGTCGAAGTGGGGAATCGCCATGCGGGCCGTTTCGCAGGACCAATCGACGGCTTCGCTGATGACTATAAACGTAGACAAAGTAATTATGCTTACCTTTCTGATCGGCTCCAGCCTCGGTGGCGCCACTGGTGTTCTGTTCGCGCAAAACTACGGTTCGATTGACCCGTTCATCGGCTTTATTCTCGGGATGAAAGCTTTTACGGCTGCTGTTCTGGGCGGTATCGGAAACATCAAGGGGGCGATGTTTGGCGGGGTTGTCATCGGGCTGGTCGAGTCGCTTGCCGGCGCCTATATGGGACAGCTGACAAATGGCGCTTTCGGTGCGGAATACAAGGACGTCATCGCGTTTTCGATTTTGATTCTCGTGCTTCTGTTCAAACCGGAAGGCCTGTTTGGCGAAGCGGTAAAAGAGAAAGTGTAGGTGAGACAAAATGGCTAAAATACCAGTAAAAGGATTTTTTAAGGATCGGAAAATTCCGCTGTGGTTTACGATCGTTTGGGTCATCGCTTTTTCGATCGCCCTAAAAGTACTGGATCAGTCGGTTATCGCTTTTATGGGTGTGCTGTTTTCGATCATCTTCGTCTACTATACCGATTCGCCCAAATGGATGAGATTAGTGCTCGGCGGGGCTATCCTGCTGCTGATCATCCCGCTGGTAGCCGGTGAGAACCGCTACTACATGGAGGTTGCTTCGCAGGTAGGGATATACGTGGCGATGGCGCTCGGCCTCAACATCGTCGTCGGGTTTGCCGGCCTGCTCGACCTCGGCTATGTCGCTTTCTTTGCAGCCGGGGCTTACGCTTACGGGATTTTTGCAACGTCACAGGCGAATAACTTCATCGAGGGAAACCTGTTTCCGCTCAGCGGAGAATGGTTTTGGCCGTTTTTGCTCGTCGGTCTGCTCGTCGCCGCCTTGTTTGGAATCCTGCTGGGCTTGCCTGTGCTGCGGGTCAAAGGGGACTACCTGGCGATCGTAACGCTGGGCTTTGGAGAGATTATTCGAATCGTGTTCAACAACCTCGACAAGCCCGTCAACATTACAAACGGTCCGCAGGGACTTACCCCGATCGCCTCGCCGGAGCTGTTCGGCTTCGCGTTGAACAAGCCGTTTTACTTCTACTTTATCGTCTTGTTTTGTATTGCCTTGATCGTGCTGGCAAACGTCCGCTTTGAGCACTCCCGGTTGGGCCGGGCTTGGATCGCGATCAGGGAGGATGAACTGGCCGCCCAGTCGATGGGGATTTCCCTGTTGCACACGAAGCTGGCCGCCTTTGCCACCGGCGCTTCTTTTGCCGGGGTTGTCGGAGTCATATTCGCCGCCAAGCAGACATTTATCGACCCTACCTCGTTTACGCTGATGGAATCGTTTTCGATCCTTGTCATGGTCATCCTCGGCGGAATGGGCAGTATTCCCGGCGTCGTGCTCGGGGCTGCGTTCGTCACCGTCCTCCAAGTCCAATTGTTAAAGGAGTTCTCCAATTTCCTGCATTCACTGCAAGCAGCGGGCGTCATCAACCTGCCAAGCCAGTTGGATCCGTCAAAGTTCCAACGGCTTATCTTTGGCCTCTTGCTGGTACTTGTCGCCTTGTTCCGTCCCAATGGGCTCATCCCGGCGAAGCGGAATAAAAACGACATCGACGCCATTAAGAACAGCCCGTACGCCAGGGAAAAGCTTGGGATCTTGTCCAGAAGCGCAAGCGAGAAATAAGTCAGGGGAGGAATCGAAATGGCGATACTGGAAGCGAACGGCTTGACCAAACGGTTTGGCGGTCTGGTCGCAAATGAAGATGTGACGGTAAAGATCGAAGACGGTTCGATTACCGCTGTCATCGGCCCCAACGGTGCGGGGAAGACGACGTTTTTCAATATGATCACGGGCTTTTATGAGCCGGATGAGGGAGATATCCTGTTTGACGGGAAGAGCATCAAAGGGCTTAGGCCTGACAAAATCGCCGGGCGCGGGATTACCCGCACGTTTCAAAATATTCGCCTGTTTAAACAGATGACGGCTCTGGAGAATGTCATGGTGGGCGTTCACAGCCGTTTGTCGGCCGGGATACTGGGTATTTTGTTCAATCTAAA
The DNA here is from genome assembly GCF_000311785.1 of Brevibacillus massiliensis. Classification (GTDB taxonomy): domain Bacteria; phylum Bacillota; class Bacilli; order Brevibacillales; family Brevibacillaceae; genus Brevibacillus_C; species Brevibacillus_C massiliensis. The sequence goes on along the minus strand of NZ_HE978540.1, from coordinate 257,394 downwards.
ACGGGTGCGGCAGGAGGAAGAGCGCTCCCGGGTGGAAGCCTATCAACTGCTAGAGTACGTAGGCATTGCCGATGTGGCGAACGAAGCGGCAGGAAGCCTTCCCTACGGGATTCAGCGCCGCCTGGAGATCGCCCGGGCACTCGCCACCAATCCCAAAATCATTCTGCTCGACGAACCGGCAGCCGGCATGAACCCGAGGGAAACGGTTGAGATGACAGACTTTATCCGCAAGCTCCGCAACGAACTTGGCCTGACGATCATCCTGATCGAGCACGACATGAAGCTGGTCATGGGACTGAGCGAGTACATCCACGTTCTGGATTACGGCCGTAAAATTGCGGAAGGCACACCTGACGAAATCCGCAATAATCAACGAGTGATCGAAGCATACCTCGGCAAGAGCACTTCGGAAGCGTCGTAAGGGGGGAAAAGCGATGGCACTGTTAGAATTGCAAAATGTACACACCTATTACGGCGGGATCCACGCTCTAAAGGGGCTGAGCATAAAAGTAGAGCCGGGGGAGATCGTTACCTTGATCGGTTCGAACGGAGCCGGCAAGTCAACCACCCTCAAAACGATATGCGGCCAAGCGCGTGCCCGCGAAGGAAAGGTGCTGTTTAACGGCAAGGAAATCACCCAATTAAAAACCCACGAAATTGCCGCCTCGGGGATCGCACATGTTCCGGAAGGGCGCCGCATTTTTCCGAAGCTTACCGTAAAGGAAAACCTGGAGATGGGCGCTTTCGGGGTAAAGGATAAAAAAGTCATCGACGAAGGCTTTGAACTTGCTTTTCACTACTTTCCCCGGCTGAAAGAGAGGATCAATCAGAAGGGCGGAACGATGTCCGGAGGCGAACAGCAGATGCTGGCGATCGCCCGCGGGTTGATGATGCGGCCGAAAATTTTGATGCTGGACGAGCCTTCGATGGGTTTGGCGCCCATTTTGGTCGAACAAATTTTCCACATCATCACCGAGATGAACCAGGAAGGCATGACGATCCTGCTGGTCGAACAAAACGCCAACCAGGCGCTTTCGGTGGCGAATCGGGGCTATGTCATTCAGACGGGAGAAATCATCCTGCAGGAAGAAGCGAAGGCGTTGCTCTCCAATCCGCAGGTGCGCGAAGCTTATCTGGCATAATCGACAGGAAAAACCGATGAATCCGCCGAGATTCATCGGTTTTTTTGGGCGACAAAAGGGTTTCTGCTCAATTGTCCACTTTCAGATTGCTGCGCAGCTGCAGCAAATCGGATACAGTGACAAAGCTGTAGCCCCTCCGCGTCAGCTCAGGCAGGATCTGTTCCAGTGCCTTGATCGTCTGTTCCCGTTTGCCGCCGTGATCGTGAAACAGGACGATATCTCCTTTTCGGGCGTTGTTCAGCACTTTGCCCACGATTCGTTTGACCCCCGGATTTCTCCAGTCGCGCGTATCCTGATGCCATGACCACATCACAACCAGGTAATCCAGCTCTTTGGCGCTGTTGATGATGGTTTCGTTGTAGATGCCGCCGGGGGGACGGAAGAGACGCGGGCGCAGATTGGTCGCTTTGACGATGGCGTCTTCGGCCAGTTTTATCTCTTTTTTGATGGAGTCCGGCGTCATCCGAGTGAAGTATTTATGGTTGTATGTGTGGTTGGCGACTTCATGCCCTTCTGTTATTTCCCGCCGTACCAGCTCCGGGTACTTGTTTACACGCGAGCCGACGACAAAAAATGTCGCTTTCGCATCGTACTTCTTCAGCAGATCCAACATTCGCGGCGTATATTCGGGACTGGGCCCGTCATCGAAAGTCAGGGCGATCACCTTTTGGTTTGTCGGCACCTCCCAGACGGCTTCTCCGCGCTCTTCGAAGTACTTGCGATTTTTTTCCCGCGTATAGGCGGTCTCTGTACCAAGGGAGAAGAGGATGGCCAGAACAGCAGTGGATAGTATTGCCTTGCGAATGAATAATTTCATGCCTGCCTCCTTCACGAAAGAGGGAAATCATCGTCCTTTCGTTTCGCTTAGTATTGGGAAGGAGTCGAATTTCATTCGTCAGGACTGGCGCAAGTCTTGCTTTTGGGTGCGTCCCGGATAAAACAGCTTGCCCTCTTTCAACGGATTTTCTTTTGCGGTAAGCGTATCCGTTTGGATCCGGAACACGGTGACTCCCAAATCCCGCGATGACCGATAGGTTTTCACGTGATGCTTGGCCAAAGGAGATTCAAAGTAGCCTGGGACGTATTTGTTCAGCAATTGCTGCAGAACTTCAGTCGCTTCATCCAGATCGGTCAGGCGCTCCACTCTGCCTGTCACGATGACGCTCATAAAGGCCGTGTCCGTATCGCCGGGAACCGGGTCGGCCAACGTACCGTATTCTTCGCTGACAGTGAAACTGACCTGGGGATGCCGCTGCATGCATTCACTCTTTTTTCCGCTGTCGGCACCGTGGAAGTAGATGGAGTCCCTCCACCAGACAAAATTAAGCGGGATGACGTAGGGGTACTCGCCGTCGTATAATCCAAGGTGACCGATCCGGGCGTTATGGAGAAACTGTTGAATCTTTTCTTGCTCAAGCGTTTGGCGCTTAAAACTCATAAGTATCCTTCTCCTTGTGCTTGTTTGTTCCCTATCATAAAAGAAGTCTGACATGGGGAAAAGGGTCAGATTTAATCGCTACAATCAGGTCAGATGGAGCGTGAAAACCATGCTGGAAATGATCCCGAGAATCGAAGAGACCGGCAGCCAACCGATGTACCTGCAGCTGTACGAACACATAAAAAAGGAGATCGTTGCAGGCAAGATACCTGCCCACACCCGGCTGCCGTCCGTCCGGCAGTTGACCAGGTCCCTGCATGTGAGCAAGACGACAATCGAATTGGCCTATCATCAGCTGGTTGCCGAAGGGTATATAGAAAGTCGGGAGAGAAGCGGGTTTTTCGCTGTGCCCTTGGAGGGGGTTTTGACAGCAAAAAAACCAGAAGTACCTGTCGAGACCCAAGCAGACAAGCACCGGCATCCGCCAGCGGGGCCTGGAGAGATTCGTTTTCATTTTCACACATCCAATATCGACATGAGGAGCTTTCCCGTCCACGTTTGGCGGAAGCTGGGCAATCAGGCTTTAGCCGCGGAGCTGCTGGAGGAATTCTCCTACGGGTCTCGCCAGGGGGAGTGGGGGCTGCGCAAAGCCATAGCCGACTACCTGCACCATTCCCGCGGGGTATCCTGCGTTGCGGAACAAATTATCATCGGCGCAGGAACGCAGACCGTTCTCGGCATCCTCTGCCAGGTGTTGAAAAAAAGCGGCCCGACCGTAGCGATGGAAGATCCCGGATATGTAGGGGCGCGCTTTGTATTCGAACGGCACGGATTTTCTGTCTGTCCGATCTCGTTGGAAGCTGACGGATTAAACATTGATGAACTGCAGCAAAGCGGCGCCGGGATGGTTTATGTGACGCCGTCCCACCAGTATCCGTACGGCATGGTCATGCCGATCGCCAAAAGGGTAAAGCTGCTGCAGTGGGCTTGTGAAAGCGGAGGCTTGATCGTCGAGGATGACTACGACGGGGAATTTCGCTATCATGGCAGGCCGATCCCTTCGCTGCAGGGATTGGCCGGAAGCGACGGAAATGTCGTGTACGTCGGCACTTTTTCCAAGTCCCTGCTGCCTTCGCTGCGGGTCAGCTACATGGTGGTTCCCGCCCATTTACTGGAAGAATTCCGGAACCACTTGATGTACTGCGAACAGACAGTTTCCAAAATTCATCAGAGGACACTGCAGCTGTTCATGGAGACCGGAGAATGGGAACGGCACCTGCGCAGGATGCGCAAGCTGTACCAGCGCAAACACGATATCCTGCTGCAAGAGGTGAAGCGCCGCTTTGGAGACGGCGTACGCATTTTGGGGATTGACGCCGGACTGCACATCATGCTGGAGATCGCCTCGCAAACCCCGGTTGATGAATTGGTACAACTCGCCAGGCAGCACGGCATCCACGTCGAGTCGACCAAGAAAAGCTGGCTCAGCCGCAGATACGAAACCCTTCCCCCGCAAATACTGCTGGGATTTGGCGGGATGAAGAGCGAAGAGATTGCCGCGGGAATACAGTTGCTGGAAAAAGTTTGGCGCCCGCTGATCAAACGTCAACGAGCAAGATAAAAGGAACTACCCAACGCCGGGCAGTTCCTTTGCTTTTTACTACTTCTTCGCCGATCGCATGATGGTGGAAAGATCGCGGGACAGCTCAGCGTGGGAGGCGGAGCCGGATTTCAGCTTTGCTTTGATTCGGTCAATCGCTTGGATGGCGGGGCGACCTGTTACCGTCATGACGCGAACATCTGAGCCGAAGAGGGAATGAATGTGCTCGCGGGCCGCTGCCAGGTTGTCGTGATCGACTGCTTTGGACGTCCCTTTTGTGCCCATTCCCGGATCGCTGCTGGTTCTAGCCCCTTTTCCCGATTCCCCCGCCGTAGGGTTCAACAGTTTATGCTGCATCGGGTCATAGCGATGGGCGGAGATGTGCTTTTTGTCTTGGCCCAGGATCACCGTGTCATCGAGGACAAGCACTTTTATCCCGTCAATGCCTTCAGAATGCAGTCTCGATTGGATATGGGAAGAGACTCCGCCTTCGTGCAGGCCGGAACTGCCGATTCTGCTGTAGACGCCTGTACCCATTCCGCTGAAGTTGTGGCCATGCCGGTTTGTCGTTTCTGTCTTTATACCGAATTCACTGGGAATAACGCCAGCATCCTGCCTGTTTACTGGTTTGCCGTAGTGGTTCCCGGGAAGGGCCGGTCCTCTTGGAGCTCCCGGTGCGGCCGGTGCTGTCCGGACGCGTGGAGCACCTGTGATCGACTTCGTTCCTGCCGGGGGCTGTGCGGCGTTATGAGTATAGCAGCCGGAGATCAACATAATGGAACAGAGTGAAGGAATCGCGAGGCGTACCCATTTCGCTTTCATTGCATTACCTCCAACTTTTAGGTTAGCATCTCGCTATTATCGTTCCCTTCCTTTTTACTTGTATCGATGGTTTTTTTTGGAGTAACTTTTTCGCTTTTGGACAAGATAAAAGCGATGTTGCCACTGAATTCCTTTTTTCCAGCTAAATCAGGAGGTGGGCGAATATGCCGGATCAAGCAGAACAAAACGATCAACAACCAGTTTCAAGGAGAAATTTCTTAAAGAATACGGGATATGCCCTCGGAGGATTGATAGTTGGCGGCGTGGTTGGGAGTCTTGTCCGTACGAACCCGCAGGCGCCAGCTCCGGTGCCCGCGCCTGGGGCAGCGCCTGCCGCACAGGACTACAATCAGGCCTTGATGTACTTTACCCAGGAGCAATTTAAGATCGTCGATGCGGCGACCGAGCGGATTTTCCCCAAAGATGAGAACGGTCCTGGTGCCAGTGAGTTGGGAGCCGCTTTCTTTATAGATCACCAGCTGGCCGGGGAATGGGGATTCAACGCCCGGGAGTACATGCAGCCGCCTTTTTATAAGGGAGAAAAGGTACAAGGATACCAGGGGCGCCTGAGACGGAGGGAAATTTTCGATATCGGGCTGCGCGAAATACAGAACTACAGTATGAGCAAGTATCAGAAAAAATTTGAAGAGCTGGCTCCGGAGGAACAGGACGCTGTGCTGACAGCCTTTGAAAAGGATGAGGTCAACTTGACGACCATTTCTCCGAGCGGTTTTTTCAATTTGCTTCGCAGCAGTACGCTTGAGGGTGTGTACGCGGATCCGCTGTATGGCGGCAACAAAAACATGGCTGGCTGGAAAATGAAAAACTTTCCGGGAAATCAAATGTCTTATGCCAATATCATTGACAAGGAGTTCCAGAAAATACCTCCCGTGAGCTTGCGAGAACATCTTACACACTAGAGTCGATGGGGTGAGAACATGGCAAAGAAATTGCCGAAGGTAGACGTCGTAGTTATCGGGGTCGGTTGGGGCGGGGGAATCATCGCATCCGAACTGACGAAGCAAGGGCTGCATGTGGTTGGCCTGGAGCGGGGAAAGGAACGGAAAACGGAAGACTACTACATGGTGCACGATGAACTTCGCTACGCTTTGCGTTACGAGCTGATGCAGGATCTGTCGAAGGAAACCATTACGTTCCGCAGCAATGAGAAAATCCGGGCCCTGCCGATGCGGCAGTATGGCTCTTTTTTGCTCGGTGACAATTTGGGAGGGGCGGGCGTACATTGGAACGGCCATACGTTCCGCTTTTTGCCCTACGACTTTCAGATCAGGACCAAAACGCTGGAACGGTACGGGAAGAACAAAATTCCTGCGGATATGACGATTCAAGACTGGGGCATCACCTATGACGAGCTGGAGCCTTACTACGATAAATTTGAGAAAACCTGCGGCATCTCCGGCGAAGAAAACCCCCTCGGAGGCAAGCGCTCCGACAAGTACCCTACCCCGCCGATGAAAATGTCGCCGCAGCTCGTCATGTTTCGGGATGTAACGAAAAAGATGAACCTTCATCCGTACGCCCTGCCTTCCGCCAATCTTTCGGAGCCGTATACCAATCCAGACGGGATCTCGCGTGCGGCCTGCCAGTACTGCGGGTTCTGCGAGCGGTTTGGCTGCGAATACGGGGCGAAGGCGGATCCCGTCGTCACGGTCATTCCGGTCGCGCTGAAAACCGGAAAGTTTGAACTGCGGACCCACTCCAATGTGAGGAGGATACTGCACTCCGGCAGCAAGGCGACAGGCGTTTTGTACATCGATACCACTACCGGCGAAGAGATCGAACAACCTGCGGATATTGTCATGCTGACCAGCTACGTGTTCAACAACGTGCGGCTGTTGCTGATGTCCAAGCTGGGCAAACCGTACGATGCCGCCAGCGGTACCGGGGTGATCGGCAAAAACTACGCGTATCAGGTGCTGAAAGGGAATGCCACAGGCTTTTTCGAAAACAAGGAATTCAACATATTTGCCGGTGCCGGGGCGCTTGCCATGTGTTTGGATGACTACAATGGCGACAACTTCGATCACACCGACCTGAAATTTATCCATGGCGCCAACATTAGCATATCCAATTTCGGTTTAAGGCCGATTCAGAACAACCCCGTGCCCAAGGGGAAGCCGGGATGGGGGAAAGACTTCAAAGCCGCTTCGCTAAAGTACTACAATCGCACCTTGTCAGTCGGGGCGCAGGGGGCGTGCATGCCGTTTCGGCATCACTACCTCGACCTTGACCCTACCTATAAAGACAGCTTCGGCGACCCGCTGATTCGGCTTACCTTCGATTTTGAAGATCAAGACCGCGAGCTGGCTCGTTTCCAGGTAAGCAGATGCGAAGAGATCATGAAGGAGATGGGCGCCGATACTGTCGTGGCGAATAAGGAATTGGGCCCGTACGATATCGTCCCGTATCAATCGACGCACAACACGGGCGGCGTCATCATGGGGGCTGACCCAGCCACCTCTGCCGTAAACCATTACCTGCAAATGTGGGATGCAGAAAACGTCTTTGTGGTAGGCGCTTCCGCCTTCCCGCACAACAGCGGGTACAACCCCACCGGCACGGTAGGGGCGCTGGCGTATCGGGCGGCTGAGGGCGTCATCAAATACTCGAAGCAGGGCGGCATGCTCGTATAAGCGAAAAAAGCTGTTGAGGCCAAATCGTCTCAACAGCTTTTTTCCTTACCCTTCAGTTTGCGGCTTCCCCGATAAATTCGGCTTTTTCCTTGCCGAACTTGTAGATGTACACCTTGGAGAATGTATTGTCGCCTTTTTCGTCGAACGAGACCTGCGTAAAGAAGCCTTTAAAGTCTTTGGTGGCCCGCACCTTTTCCTGCACCTGTTCTTTGGTCGGTTTTTTGCCGGCATTTTCCTTGATCGCGGCTTCCAGCCCGTTCAGAATGACCAAGGTGGCGTCGTAGGCAAAGGCAGAAAAAGCGCCCGGTTCTTTGCCGAACGTCGACTTGTATTTCTCTACCCACTGCCTGCCCTCATCGGTGGCGCGGACGTCCCCGACAACGGTAGCGTAGATGATCCCCTCCGCTGCATCTCCGGCGATTTTGTACATGTCGTTGGACTCCAGTCCTTCGCCCCCCATGATCTTGCCGGTGAAACCTCTTTCTTTTGCCGAGCGGGCGATCAACCCCGCTTCGTTGTACATGCCGCCGTAGAAGACGAGGTCGGGCTTTTTGGCGACGATCTGGTTGACGATCGCGCTGTAATCTTTTTCCCCGGCCGTTATGCCTTCATAGCCCAGTTCTTCCACGCCAAGGTCGCGAAACGCCTTGCGAACTTCGTCGACAAGCCCCTGTCCGTAGGCGGTTTTGTCGTGGACGAGGAAGACATTTTTCGTTCCCAACTGGTCTTTTGCGTATTTGGCGGCGGCAGGTGCGATCTGGTCATTGCGGGCGACCAGACGGTTTACGCTTTTTCTGTTGCTCTCTGTCAGTTCAACCCCGGTGTTCGCAGGGGAGACCATCGTGACGTGTCCCGCTTCATACTTTGCGGAGGAAGGAATCGCCACGCCGGTATTGTAGTGGCCCACGACGGCGAAGACATCGCGATCGGCGATCAACAGCTCCGCATTTACCACGCCCTGCTTGGGGTCTGCCTGGTCGTCCTGGGGGTAGAGCTGGAGCTCGAAGCCCATGTTTTTAAACGCTTCGGCGTTCTCTTTGACAGCCAGCTCGGCTCCCAGTTTGATCGCTTCCCCTTCAAGTGATTGAGGCCCGGAAAGCGGGCTTTGGGTCGCGATCTTGATCACGTTCGAGCCGCCGGATGAAGCGGGCGCGGCAGGCGTTTCTTTCGTTTCGCTTGCCGGCGGCGGGCTGCTGGTACCCCCGCTGCAGCCGGCGAGCAGCGAACCGGCGAGAAGAAGTGTGGACAACAGCAAGGCAACACCTTTTTTCAATTCGATAGAAATACCCCCTTTGATTTGATAGAATAATCCCACTATTCATTAAACATAGCAATTCGGTCTGCATTCGTCAATGAAGACTCCCCCCACCTTCGCTTTGCTTAGAGGTGGGGGATTCCAGCTGTCATTATCTTCTAGAAATGTGACGGCGGCCAGATTATTGATGCCGAGCCCGCCTCTTTCAAGCGTGAGGCGGGTCGTATCAGTCGCTAATCCGATTTGTGTTCGGTCGTGACGGGCAGATGCACGACAAACCAGACGCCCGGGTCCATGTTGCGGGCTTCAATGGTGCCGCCGTGGGCTTCGATCACGGCCCTGGCGATCGCCAGCCCAAGTCCGTGTTTGCCGCCCTTTCCCTTGCGAAAGCGCTGGAACAAGTGCGGCAGCAGCGTTTCTTCAATCGGCGGTCCGTCATTTCCCAGCATCAACTCGATATCATTGCCCCTCTGTCTGCCCCGGATGATTAATTCGCGCTTGGCGTAGCGAAGCTGGTTTTCGATAATATTTTGAAACGCGGTGCTAAGCTGCTCGCCATCCCCTTCCGTCGGCAGCAGTGCGGGCAGCTCGATCCGCCATTTGATTTGCGGCTGCAAGACGCCCAGGCGCTGCTCGAGGAGCGGAAACAGTTCACTCAGATTGAGCGGTGTCGCCTGCAGCATCTGGGCCACTGATTCGATCTTCGTCAAATAGAGCAGCTGCCCGACGACGTTCTCCAACCTGCGGCTTTCGTCCATGATCACCTGCAGACCTTTTTCCGCCTGCGGGCCCTGAAATACGCCTTCGATCAACCCCTGGGCGTACCCTTGGATCGCCATGATCGGCGTCTTTAATTCATGTGAGATATTTTGCACGAAATGGCGCTGCGACTCGTCGTACTCCTTCAGGCGGTCTTGCATCGTTTCAAACGATCGGGCGAGCTGGCCGATCTCGTCTCCCCGATCCATTTTCAGCGGAGTGTCGAACTGGCGGTTGGCAATTTTATGGCACCACTCCTGCAGCCGCTGAATCGGACTGGTCAGGTAGCGGCTGAACCAGATTGCCAGGAGCCAGCTAACCAGCAGCAAAACAGCGAAAATCAGCAAGAACTGGCGAGTCAGAATCGCATTGATCTGATTCAGTTCCCGCTCTTTGGAGTAGAGCACCAGGTAGTAGGGGAACCCGTGGTAATCCATCAATTTGCTGACGAACAGATACGTTTCCTGGCCTCTTTGCAGCGTGCCGTGCTGTACTTTGTTCTTCGGATAATGGGCTGCCAAGCGGTACAGCTCCTGTGCGTCGTCGACGGGGAGCTGCTCGGTCGTGCGGGCCCCCAGCGGTTTGCCGTTCACGGCGAAGACGATCATGTCGAACGAGTAGTCGTAATTGGAGAGAAGCAGCTGCAAAAACAGCGGTGCGCTGGCCGGGACCGGGAGAAGTTCGTGATTTTCCGTAAAGGTGATGTGGCCGGACAGATTGTCAAACTCCTCCTCCAGAAGCGAGAAGGTATTGTCGACCAGGTAGTGCTTGACGGCAAACGGATAGAGAATCCCGACACCGGCTCCCAGGACAGTGGTCAGCAGCATAAACAAGATCAGGATTTGCCGGGAGAGCGGCCAATCTTTCAAGCGCTTGGTCAGTTTCATTTCACTGTCATCCGGTAACCAAAGCCGTATACGGTTTCCAGCGGGAAACCGGGCAACTTTTTGCGTATGCGCTTGACGAGATCGTCGACGGCCCGATCCGACCCGACGTAGTCATCTCCCCAGACCGCTGCCAGGATCTGCTCCCGGTGCAAAGCCTGCCCCTGGTTGTGGAGAAAATAGGCGATCATGTCAAACTCCTTGGTGGTCAGCTCGATCGGCTGCTCTCCCTCCTTGACCATCCGCCCTTTTTCCGAGATCAGATAAGGGCCGATCTGAATCCAGTCCTGATACTGGGGCACGGCAAGCCCAGCTATCGGAGATACTCCCTTTTCATAGGATCGCTGCAGGAGCTTCTGGACGCGGATGACGAGTTCGCGCGGCAGAAAGGGCTTTGCCAGGTAGTCATCGCTGCCGAGCTCCAGGCCGATGATTTTGTCCATGTCTTGATCGCGCGCCGAAATAAAGATGATGGGCACGTCTGACTTGCTGCGGATTTGGCGAAGCAACTCATAACCGTCGATATCCGGCAGCATAATATCAAGAATCCACAGGTGCGGGGTATCTATGTCAAGGACCTGCAGGACTTCTTCGCCCGTTTGAAAGGTCTTCACCTGGTAGCCGGCATTTTGCAAGTAGGATTTAAGCAACTCCAGTAAATTTTCTTCATCGTCTACGAGGTAGACGAGATAGGGTTTAGGGGCGCTCATCGCCGATTCCTCCCTTGTATGCGATCCGTATTGGAACGGTTCTCTCTTTATTTTAGGATTTTCTTTTTAGATTAGCAAAGCAGTATGGCAAGCTCATAACATAAATGTGGGAAACCTGTGTAAGGAAGGAATTTATGTAACGATGCAGAAAACAAACAAGACCAGTCGACGTGCTTTTTGGACAACTTTGCGAAGGGAGAGAATACATTTGTGAGACTTCTTACATCTTTGGCGACGATGTTGGTTCTCGGCGTGTTGATAGCGGGGTGCGGCCAGAAGACTGCCGTAGAGCCCAAACCGGAGCCTGACCCGCCCGCGGAAGAACCGGTTGACCGTGTGACCGTGTATCCGTATACGGCGCCGTTTACCGGACTGGGATCGAAGGAGAAACTGGACGGACGCCGGCCGATTATGGTCATGATCAATAACCAGACCCAAGCCAGGCCGCAATCGGGACTGGACAAGGCCGATATCGTCTATGAAATCCTGGCGGAAGGGGAAATTACCCGGTTTGAGGCGATCTACCAGAGCCAAAAACCGCAGGTAATCGGCCCGGTACGGAGTATCCGTCCGTATTACATAAAGATTGCAGAAGGGTTCGACGCTGTCATGGTTCACGTAGGAGGAAGCGAGGAGGCGCTTGCGACGCTGGCCGGGCCCAATTACGCGGATCTCGATGAAATCGCCAACTCCAAGTATTTTTGGCGGGAGAGTTTTCGCAAACCGCCTCACAACGTCTACACGGATCTGGATAAAATCAACCAGGCGATGGAAGCCAAAGGGTTTCGGACGACCTCTGAGCTGCCTCGCTTTCCATTCCTTCCCGCAGACGCCAAAATTACCGAAGGAAGCCCCGCGACGGACATATCGGTGAAGTTTCATTCGCTGTATTCGGCCAGCTACAAATACGATGAGGAAAAAGGGCGTTATCTCCGCTTTTCCGACGGCAAGCCGCACATGGACCTGACGACGAATGAACAGCTTGCTGTGACAAATTTGCTGGTTGTCGCGTCAAAACACCGGGTAATTGACAGTGAGGGGCGGCGCACCGTGGATGTGACCGGTCCGGGGGACGGGTATTTATTCCAGCAGGGGAAGGCCCGCAGCGTGAAGTGGAAGCGAAGCGGCGGCGTGATCCGGGCGTATACGGATGCGACGTACAGCGAAGAAGTGCCGCTCTTGCCCGGAAACACATGGATCAACTTCGTGCCCGATTCGCCCGGCCTTAAGACCGCAGTTCAATTCCAATAAGCGCTTGTAAAGCGAACCCTTTTCCCCTAAGATAAAGAGGTAAGCTGGGCTTTAACGCGTAAAAATTTCACAGTGGAAAATTGAACGGGTTCATGAATGAGGTGATCTCATGCAATTGGAAAAGTTAAAAGGAAAAGGGATTGACCAACTGTTTGAAGCGGTTTTGGCACTGGAAACCATAGAAGAATGCTACAAGTTTTTTGACGATCTGTGTACGATTAACGAGATGCAATCGCTGGCCCAGCGGCTGGAGGTTGCCCGGATGCTCCGCAAAGGCTTTACCTACAACCAGATCGAAGCGGAAACAGGCGCGAGCACGGCGACCATCTCGCGGGTCAAACGCTGCCTCAATTACGGCAATAACGGGTATGAGCTTGCCTTGGAGCGAATCGGCAGATAATTTTGGTATGGAGGCAGCAGATTGTGATTGATTACAGCACTTGGCGTCATGTATTTAAGCTCGATCCGGATAAGCCGCTGGGCGACGGCGATTTGGAAGCGATTTGCGAATCAGGCACCGATGCGGTCATCGTCGGCGGCACGCTGGGTGTGACTTACGACAATACGCTCGACCTGATGGCCCGGGTTCGCCGCTTTTCCGTACCCGCTGTACTGGAGGTGTCCAACCTGTCGGCGGTTGTTCCCGGATTTGACGGATACTTCATTCCGCTTGTGCTCAACGCCGGTGACCCCGATTGGTTCCTGGCGCCCCATGTGGCCGGTTTGACGGAGTATGGAGCGTACATCCACTGGGAGGAGATTGTTGCGGAAGGGTATCTCATCCTCAATCCGGCAGCCTCGGCCGCCCGCCTGACCAAGGCCCGGACGGTCACGGGTCCGGCGGAAGCGGCGGCCTACGCCCAGGCTGCCGTAAAGCTGCTCCGCCTCCCGGTTTTTTACGTGGAGTACAGCGGAGCGTACGGAGACCCTGAAGTGGTTCGCGCCTGCCGGGCGGGGGCAGAGGGGGCACACGTGTTTTACGGCGGGGGGATTCGCACCCCCGAACAAGCCCGCGAAATGGCACAGATCGCCGATACAGTGGTGGTCGGCAACATTATATACGAGGACCTGAAGGCGGCGCTGGCGACCGTTTCCGCTGTCAAACAGCAGTGATCCGCCGCTATCGGGAGCATGATGCAGACACGAACAGGCGTAGTGCAGGAGGAATTTCTTGCGCTACGTTTTTTCGTCTGGCGGCCCAAACTTAAAACTGGCACGAGAAGCTATTCTGTGACACAATAGGAACATATGCACGTGGGAAAGGTGGCTTTACCGATGTCTGAACAAACTCAAATTCTTACAGGGCTGAACCCGCAGCAAACAGAGGCAACCCTGACGACCGAAGGGCCGGTGCTGATCCTGGCTGGTGCGGGCAGCGGAAAAACGCGGGTGCTGACTCAGCGCATTGCCTATTTGGTAGGGCAGAAAAAGGTCGCTCCCTGGAGTATTCTGGCCATTACCTTCACGAACAAGGCGGCGCGGGAGATGAAGGAGAGGGTCGCCCGGATCGTTGGCAGGGAAGCGGAAGACATTTGGATTTCCACTTTCCACTCGTTGTGTGTACGGATTTTGCGGCGGGACATCGACCGTCTGGACATCAGCCGCAGCTTTACCATATTGGACGCGGGAGACCAGCTGACGGTCGTCAAGCAGTGCCTGAAAGAGTTGAATCTGGATGCGAAAAAATTTGAGCCTAGAAGCGTCCTGGCGATGATCAGCGGAGCGAAGAACGAACTGATCGACCCCGTTCAATTCGCAAAGAACGCGGGAGACTACTTTCAGCAAACGGTCGCCAAGGTCTACGAGCTGTATCAGAAAAAGCTGAAAAGCAACCAGTCACTCGACTTTGACGACCTGATCATGACGACCATCCGGCTGTTTAAAGAAGTGCCTGATGTGCTGGAGTATTATCAGAAAAAGTTTCGCTATATCCATGTGGACGAATACCAGGACACCAACCGGGCGCAGTACGTCCTGATCTCCATGCTGGCGGAGAAATACCGGAACATCTGCTGTGTGGGCGACGCCGACCAGAGCATTTACAAATGGCGGGGCGCCGATATTTCTATCATCCTTAACTTTGAGAAAGACTATCCGGAGGCAAAGGTTATCAAACTGGAGCAAAACTACCGGTCGACCAAGACGATCCTGCAGGCCGCCAACGGCGTCATCTCCAACAATCGCATGCGCAAGGAAAAGAAGCTGTGGACGGATAATCCGCAGGGCGAAAAGATCTATGTCTACAACGGCGATTCGGAGCACGATGAGGCGTACTTTATCGTCGAGACGATCAAGCAGCAGCTCGCCGAGTACAAGCGCTACGACCAGTTTGCCATCCTCTACCGCACCAACGCGCAGTCACGGGTGTTGGAGGAAGTGCTGATCAAATCCAATATCCCCTACTCGATCATCGGCGGCACCAAGTTCTACGACCGCAAGGAGATCAAGGACATTTTGGCTTACCTGCGGCTCGTTTCCAATCCGGATGACGATATTAGTCTGGAGCGGATCATCAACGTGCCCAAACGGGGAATCGGCGACAGCACAGTGGAAAAGCTGCAGGCGTATGCGGCGGCCCACGGCGTCTCCCTGTACCGGGCGATTCAGGATGTCGGCTATCTGGGCCTCTCAGCGCGGATGACAGGGGCGATCAGCGCCTTTGCCGAAATGATTGATAATCTGGTCAAAATGGTGGATTATGTAAGCGTGACAGAGCTGGTTGAAGAAGTGCTCACGCGAACCGGGTACCGCGAGTCGCTCAAAGAAGAGAAGACGCTGGAAGCGGCGGCCCGGCTGGAAAATATCGACGAATTTCTGTCCGTCACGCAGGAGTTTGAACGGAAGAGCGAAGATCGCAGCCTGCTTGCTTTCCTGACCGACCTGGCGCTGATTGCCGACATCGATTCGCTGGGCGGCGAGGACGAAGCCGACCTGGCTTCGGCAGAGGGGCAGGTCGTTCTGATGACCCTGCACAGCGCCAAGGGGCTGGAGTTCCCGGTGGTGTTTCTGGTGGGCTTGGAAGAAGGAGTCTTTCCCCACAGCCGTTCCCTGTTTGACGACGACGAGATGGAAGAAGAACGGCGACTGGCCTATGTCGGCATTACCCGGGCGGAGCGGCGCCTGTACCTGACGCGGGCGTATTCGCGGACGCTGTTTGGCCGGACGAACAGCAACCCTCCGTCCCGCTTTCTCTCCGAGATCCCTCAGGAACTGCTGGAAGGAGATGTGCCTGGCGAGGAAGTCAGATGGAACAGGCAGGGATACGGCAACCGCAGCGGCGAGCCGCGGGTGTTCGCGGGCGGAAGCGGAAGAACCGCGGCGACAGCAGCCAAAGGCCCGGTCCGCTTCGAGCAGGCGGTCGGCAAGCTCCCGCAGCACGGCGCCGCAGCAGGCGTGGACTGGAAGGCGGGAGACAAGGTCAAGCATGGGAAGTGGGGAATCGGCACGGTCGTCAGCACGAAGGGGAGCGGCGATAGCCTGGAATTGGATATTGCCTTTTCCAGTCCGGTTGGTGTAAAAAAATTACTGGCTAAATTCGCCCCGATCGAGAAGGCGTAAGCCCGGGGCCAAAGAGGTGTAGAACGATGGAGCGATTGGCTGCAGAAAAACGGATTGAGGAGCTTCGGAAACAAATTAACCACCATAACCGTCTGTATTTTGTAGAGGACCGCCCGGAAATTACAGACCAGGAGTACGACGGTCTGATGCGCGAGCTGCAAACGCTTGAAGACCTGTTCCCCGATATGGTGACGCCCGATTCGCCGACGCAGCGGGTGGGCGGAGAACCGCTGGCGGCGTTTGAAAAGGTCGTGCACAAGACGCCGATGCTCAGTCTCGCCAATGCGTTTGGCGAGGCGGATCTGCGGGATTTTGACCGGCGCGTGAGGCAAACGCTGGGCCGGGATGAGGTGAGCTACGTCTGCGAATTGAAAATCGACGGTTTGGCCGTATCGCTTCAATACGAAAATGGCTATTTTGTCCAGGGCTCCACTCGCGGTGACGGACAGACGGGCGAGGATATTACCCAAAATCTGAAGACGATCCGCTCCATTCCGCTCCGCTTGACCAGGCCTTTGACGCTGGAAGTGCGCGGAGAAGCGTTCATGCCGAAGCGGGCGTTCGAAAAGCTGAACAAGGAAAGGGAAGCGCAGGGAGAAGCGCTGTTTGCCAATCCGCGCAATTCGGCGGCCGGTTCCCTGCGGCAGCTCGATCCGAAGATCGCCGCCTCCCGCTCGCTCGACACGTTTATCTACGGCCTCGGCGAGCTGGAAGGGGAGACGGTTGAATCGCACAGCGAGGCCCTGAAGCTGATGGGCTCGCTCGGTTTTAAAATAAATCCGGAGTGGCGTGTCTTTAGCAGCATAGAAGACGTCATAACATTTGTAGAGGGATGGGCGGAGAAGCGTCCCCACCTCCCCTACGAAATCGATGGAATGGTCATTAAAGTGGACCGTTATGCCGATCAGCGGGCGCTCGGCTTTACGGCCAAGAGTCCCCGCTGGGCCATTGCGTACAAATTTCCCGCCGAAGAGGCTGTGACCAAGCTTGTGGGAATCGAGATCAGTGTCGGGCGGACAGGTGTCGTCACCCCGACCGCACTGCTTGAGCCCGTCAGCATCGCGGGGACGACAGTCAAACGGGCTTCTTTGCACAACGAAGATATCATTCGCGAAAAAGGCCTCTTGATCGGCGATTCCGTCATCGTGCGGAAAGCGGGTGACATCATACCGGAGATCGTCGCAGTGCTGCCCGAGCGGCGCACCGGCGATGAACAGCCTTTTCACATGCCGACCCATTGTCCGGAGTGCGGGAGTGAACTGGTGCGGCTGGATGAAGAAGTCGCACTTCGCTGCATCAATCCGGACTGTCCGGCACTGATCCGCGAGGGCATCATCCACTTCGTCTCCCGCTTGGCGATGAACATTGAAGGTTTAGGTGAAAAAGTGGTTTCCCAGCTGTTTGCCAAGGGATTGATCGGCAGTGTGGCTGACATCTACTACCTGAAAGAGCGGCGTGAGGAATTGATCGGACTGGAGCGGATGGGCGAGAAGTCGGTAGATAATCTGCTGGACGCGATCGAAGCGAGCAAGCAAAACTCTCTTGAGAGGCTGCTGTTCGGTTTGGGGATTCGCCTGGTCGGGGCCAAGGCAGCCCGCGTGTTGGCAGAGCACTTTGGCAGCCTGGACAAACTCGCACAGGCAACACAGGAAGAGCTGATGGCGATTGATGAAATTGGACCCAAGATGGCTGAAAGCATCGTCACTTATTTTTCGCTGCCGCAGGTTGGCGATTTGATTCAGCGGCTGGAAGCGGCGGGTGTCAATACCTTGTACAAGGGAGTTCGACTGGCAGAGGCGGCAGATCTTCCGTTTTCCGGAAAAACAGTCGTCTTAACCGGTACTTTGGCGACATTGACCCGTCAGGAGGCAGAAGAGAAGATTACCTCTATGGGAGGAAAAGTGACGGGAAGCGTCAGCGCCAAGACGGATCTGGTAATCGCCGGAGAAAAGGCTGGATCAAAATTGGAAAAGGCCCAGAAATTGGGTATTACGGTACTGGATGAAGCGGGCTTCCTGGAACTCTTGAAGCAAATGACGGCTCACTGAATGAGAAAGAGAGCATTTGTCAAAGGGATGTGAGGGGTATGAAGAGGAGAACTGTCTTGCCGGGTATACTGGCAGGGATTTGCATTGGGCTTGCGGTTGCCGGCTGCGGCATGCAGACGAGCGGTACGGTGCAGGAACTGCCGCCGGTGCAGGCCGCTTCGGTACAGGGCGACCTGACGTATCAGGACGTGCTGGAAAAGGGCGGTTTTCTGCAGTTCGCTGCCAAGTCACCGGACGCCTCCCGCATCTGGTTGGGCACGCATTCCGGGCTTTACGCGTCTGCGAACGACAAGTTGTGGGTTTTGAGTTCGCCTGACGTAGGGAAGGATGACGTGGCGGGCCTGTTCATTGACCCTGCCGATCCCCGCCGGGTATTCATCGGCGGACAGGGAATTTGCAAATTCTCTTCAGACGGCGGACAGACGTGGAAAACAATCGATCAAGGCTTGCCCAAAGGGGTAAACATCCGCAGCTTTACCGGAATCCGCCAGAAGGAGAAGGTGGAGTTGTACGCGTACGTAGCCGAAGATGGAATCTATCAGTCTGCAGATGGCGGGCAAAAGTGGGAAAAGTGGCTTTCGATTGATCAGGAAGTCTACGCTATGGCTTTTCACCCCGCCCAGCAGCGCTTGTATCTGGTGACGCAGTCAGGCTTGTTGTCGGTGGGGGAAGAGCCTTTGCAGAGCGAACCGGTCCCGGATGTGAATCAAGTCTACTCGCTTGCGATCGACAGCCAGGATGACACCCTTTACTTGTCTACTGACAAAGGGGTACTCGTCCAAAGTGGCCGCGATTGGACACCTCTTACAGCGAAGGCACCCGAGCCGTTTGTCTTGCTCGGGCCCGGCTTCGGATCGGATAAAATTGTCGCTGTAGGCGAATCGGCTGCCCTCTATACCCTCACGAAAGGAAAATGGAGAAAGTGGGATTAGGCCCTGTTTTTTTCGAAGTATAAAGGAGTATTTGAGATGAAACGATTAGGGAGTAAAATTTTCTTGATTGGTGCGGCGATTTCTTTGGCACTAACCGCGTCGGCTTGCTCGCTGCTTCCGGGGCAAAAGGAAGAGGCGCCGGCGACTCCTTCTGTCTCGGCAGATGTCAAGGTAAGCGAAAACTACTACACAGGTATCGTCCCATACCAACAAAATCAAACCCGCGGAATGTTTTCCCGCCTGTCCAGCAGCAGAGCAGACTTTGGCCATCAGGAAATGGGCTTGATGGAAATTGCCCAACAAACATTTTCGCCAAGTCAGTACTTCTTCCAGGAAGGCCAAAGAATCTCGCGGGATCAGGTGAAAAAATGGCTTTCTTCCACCAGTGAGAATCCGGAGGGGCTCAATCCCGACAAAGGGCCGAATCTGCTTGTTCACGTCCTGGAACACGATTACCTGGACATGCAGCAGAAGCAGTTGGCCGGGATTGTCCTGGGACTAGCCCTCTCGCCCGTGTACAAGGATGCGTCGGACAAGGAGCAGCAGTATACAATAGATCAGCTTCGGGCCAAAGGAGAGCAAATGGCCAGCCGCATTGTTCAAAAGGTGAGAGCGGATAACCCGCAAATCCCGATGGTCATTGTCTTGTATCAAGTGGCTGACCGCAATTCGACCCTCGTGCCGGGCCGATTTATCCTCTCGGGAACGGTAAACGCCGAAGAGAGCTCCGTCTCCAAGTGGCAGCCGATTGATGAGGCGTACTACCTTTTCCCCAGCGCACAGCTTGAAAACGACTATTCGCAGATATCCCTGCAGTACGACAAGCTGATGAAGCAGCTCCAATCCTTCTTTGGCGAGTACATCGGGGTTACCGGCTTGGGGCGGTTCATGAGCGGTCAATTGATCGAATTGACGATTACGGCGACAGCCGAATACGATTCCCGTACGGAGGTGCTGCAGTTTACGCAGTACGCTGCGGCGCTGATCGATCAGCTCTTCGACAAGAATGTCCACGTCAACCTCTACGTGCGAACGACCAACCAGCCGCTGGCGGTATACGTACGCCCTGCAGATGGCGAACCGTTCATGCACATCTACAGAAGATAACAGTTGGAACAGAGACGGGCACGGCGCTGTAAAAGCGCTGTGCCTGGTTTTTTGCATCGGTTATCCGCTTTTGTTTTTTCGTTCCTCTTCCAGACGCTTTACTTGGGCTTGCAGCTGCTGGATCTGTGTACGCACTTCTCCTGTCCGCCCTCCAAAGAATTACAAATAGGTGCCTGTCAGGGTCATTGTCCACCAATTTGGATTCTTTTTTCATTAACCCGCAATGTTTACGACATTGTTAGGAACGGTTATTCTTACGTAATTGCTGTTCCATATTCTTGTCTCCACTACTGCTTCTTCATTATCCTTTTTGAATATATAACCGCTGCCGATTTGTATGTCATAGGTCCAGCCTTCCTTTTTCATTCGCTCCTCCAGAAGTTCTTGAACATCAGAACTGCGTCGTACATCGGTCAGGTATATGCCGTGACCTTCCGGGGTGACTTCCAACGGAACGATTTTTTGATCTGTTTTTTTCAGTATGTACATCGGCATGAGGTAGTCACTATCTGTTTGATTCAATGTGAGCAACAGCTTTAGATGATCAAATCCGACATGATTCACAAAGAGCACGACTGCTGCTACACTGAGAACAAAAACGCCGGATAAGCTAAAAAAAGCAATTTTCCAAGGGTTTTTCATGATCTGTGATTCACCCTCCATCTCTAGCTAAATATCCATTATATCACAAAATTATCGCCGGCCTGGACCGCATCCCCGACTTGAACGGTAGTTTGCCGCGATGTGGATACTTGGTCCAAAAGCCGGCGTCATGGTCTACCCATTGGCCTAACGATGATCCGCTGAATCGAACGCAGGTAACCCATATAGATTCGCTTGGTGTCTTTGACACTTGTGTTCAATTAAACACAAACCGAACAAATATGTTCATATTACAAAACGGTTTGATTGACGCTGGAATGCAAACACTACTGCTGGAATAAGCTTTAGGTGAGTTGGTATGCTACTTGCATTATTTATTTTTTTGAAATATCAAGCAGGAGGGTGAGCTGCATGCTAATCGAATTTAAAAATGAACCGTTTACCAATTTCCGTCTGCCCGAGAACAAACAAGCGTTTGAAGAAGCGTTGGCAAAAGTAGAGAGTGAACTGGGTCGCGAGTACGATCTGATCATCGGCGGAGAACGCATCAAAACCGAGAAGAAGATTCGCTCGATCAACCCTTCCAACAAACAGCAGGTCGTCGGTATCGTGTCGCAGGCTGACCAGGCGCTGGCAGAGAGGGCGATTCAGACTGCGGCTCAAACATTTGAATCCTGGAAAGCTGTACCGGGAGATGCCCGTGCCCGCTATCTGTACAAAGCGGCTGCGATCCTTCGCCGGAGAAAACATGAGTTCTCGGCCTGGCTGGTGAAAGAAGCCGGCAAGAGCTGGGCGGAAGCAGACGCCGATACTGCCGAGGCAATCGATTTTATGGAGTACTACGGCCGGCAAATGGATAAGCTGTCCCAGCGTCAGCCGCTTCCCCGGATTCCGGGCGAGGACAATGAGCTGTACTACATTCCGCTGGGCGTCGGAGTCGTGATCCCGCCCTGGAACTTCCCGCTGGCGATCATGGTCGGCATGACGACAGCCGCGCTTGTATCCGGCAATACAGTGGTCTTGAAGCCGGCTTCCACCACTCCGGTCATCGCGGCCAAGTTCATGGAAATCCTGGAAGACGCCGGCGTACCGAAGGGCGTAGTCAACTTCCTGCCGGGCAGCGGCGGCGAAGTGGGAGATTTTCTCGTCGAGCACCCGCTAACCCGGTTTATCAGCTTTACGGGCTCCCGCGATGTCGGGCTGCGCATTAACGAGCTGGCGGCAAAACACCGTCCGGGCCAGAAGTGGATGAAGCGGTTGATCGCAGAGATGGGCGGCAAGGACTCGATCATCGTAGACAGCGACGCAGACCTGGAATTGGCAGCGCAGACGATCGTCACTTCGGCGTTTGGCTTCTCCGGACAGAAGTGTTCGGCTTGCTCGCGGGCTATCGTCCATCAAGATGTGTACGATCAAGTGCTGTCCCGCGTCGTAGAACTGACCAAAGCCTTAACTGTAGGCGATGTCGTCCGCAACGATTTTTACACGGGCCCGGTCATCGACGAGAAAGCCTACAACAAGATTCTCGAGTACATCGAGATCGGGAAGACAGAGGGCAAGCTGATGGCGGGCGGCGAAAAGGGTCCGGACAACGGCTATTACATCATGCCGACCGTGTTTGCAGACGTCGCTCCTGATGCCCGGATCATGCAGGAAGAGATCTTTGGTCCGGTCGTTGCCTTCTGCGAGGCGAAGGACTTTGACCATGCGCTGGAAATTGCCAATAACACGGAATACGGCCTGACAGGCTCTGTGATCAGCCGCAATCGGGCGCATTTGGAAAAAGCCCGGACCGAATTCCACGTCGGCAATCTCTACTTCAACCGCAAGTGCACCGGGGCTTTGGTGGGAGTGCATCCGTTTGGCGGATTCAACATGTCGGGAACGGATTCCAAAGCAGGCGGTCCTGACTATCTGTTGTTGTTTACGCAGGCAAAACTGGTTTCCGAGGTATTGTAAACGGCTTGGCGAAGCTAAAAAAATGAGCAAAAGCTGCCTTCTCTCATGAGCGGGCAGCTTTTGCTTTTTGACGTGCACTTGTGATAATCTAAAGCAATCAGCGTCAGTTTGAACGGAAACTTTGTCGGAAGTAATGAGGGGAACTTATGAATAAACGGTTCATTCGCGGTTTGATCCATCGCCTGCCGCAAAATACAATGTCGCGGACGATGGGAAAGATTACCGCTTCCCGCCTAAGCCGGCTGGCTATTCACAGATACGTCAAACACTATCGGATTGACCTTTCGGCAGTGGAGAAGCCGCTGAAGGAGTACCGCTCTTTAAAAGACTTCTTTACCCGCCGGTTGAAGCCGGAAGCCCGCCCGATCGCACAGGGCGCAGACGTGGTCGTAAGTCCCGTCGACGGCACCGTTTCCCAGATGGGCAAAATTGCGCAGGGAACGCTATTCCAGGCGAAGGGGAAAGTATACAGCGTCGCGGAGCTTCTGGGCGATGACAACGAGATGGCAGCCCGTTTTTGCGGCGGCCAGTTTATCACCATTTATCTCAGTCCGCGCGACTATCACCGCATTCATATGCCGGTAGACGGCAGGCTGGAGCGTTACACATACCTCCCGGGACGGCTCTACCCTGTCAATCAGCTTGGTGTGGAACACGTTGAAAAACTGTTTGCCCGCAATGAACGCTTGATCACCTACATCGATTCCCAGCAGTTTGGGCATGTTGCCTTGGTCAAAGTAGGGGCGCTGTTTGTCGGGAGCGTCAAGGTAGCCTATGGAACAGCGACGACAAATGTCCGCAACGGGCGGCAGATCAGCGATGCCATCGCCGGCAAGCCCCAGTACGAGAAAGGCCGGGAGCTGGGGTGGTTTGAATTCGGTTCGACGGTGATTCTGCTGTTCGAGCCGGGGCGGATCGAGTGGACAGAGGGGATCAAAGAAGGTCGCTCGCTGTTCATGGGGCAGCGATTGGCGACGAAACGGGCCGGTTTGTAATTGTGAAACGACGATTGGGTGATTGTGATGAAGTTGGAGCGTAGAACGATCTACCGGGATATCGATGCGATTTGTGCTGCCGGCATGCGACCGGCGCCGGCCTTTTTTTGGTAAAATAGTCGAAATAGATGGACAAATACAATTGGATACAATATCCTAAAAATAGAACAGATATTGGGGGAACGTCTATGTCGACGCTTAGCAATCCGCAGACCGAGAGGGAGGGCGTCTCGCCGAAGCCGCATCACAAAGGGCTGTGGCTTACGCTTAAAAAACCGCTCTGGTTTGCACTGTCAGCACTTGCCTTTGTTCTGATCTATTTTGGCCTGCAGGATTACATGGAGTATGCGCCGAGAGTGACTTTGGCGATCACGCTGGCCGTCATCGTACTTTGGGTGCTGGAGCCGATTCCTTTCTCCATGACCGCCGTGCTGGTTTTGTTTTTGCTCCCGATATCGGGAGCCGTTTCAACCGATCTGATCCTGTCCGGTTTTGCTTCGCCGGCCATTTTTCTGATCGTGGCAGGCATGATGATCGCCAGCGCTGTAGAGCAGACATCGCTCGGCAAGCGGTTGGCGTATCAACTGCTCTATTGGCTGGGGGATAAAAAGGGAGGCGTGCTGGCCGGCATTATCCTGATTCCGCAGGTCATGGCCTTCTTCATCCCGGCGGCTGCCGTCAGGACCGCCATGCTTCTGCCGATCGTCTTTTCCATCGCCTCCATCCTGGGGATCAAATCAGGCGATGTGATGGGCAAAAAACTGATGATGGGCGTGGTTGTGAGCTGCGGCATAAGCGGTGTTGCCATATTGCCGGCGGCGATTGGCAACGTTATCACGGTTGACTTGATCAACACATACCTGCACCAGCACGTGACGTACGTAGATTGGCTGATCCTTGCCTTTCCGATGTGGCTGATCCTGATTCCCGTCTCCTGGTGGGTGCTGCACCGCTGTTTTCCCGTAAAGGACGAAATTCCCGGCGGATTGAAAGTCAAAATGAAGGCGATGATCGGCGAGCTTGGGCCCATTACCCGGGAGGAGAAGCGGCTGCTTGCCATTCTGGTTGCCGTCTGCATCATGTGGGCACTCGAAGGAATCCACGGATGGCCGCCGGTGATTCCCGCGCTGATCGGTGCCGTACTGATGGCCTGGCCGGGGATCAAGATCGCAGACTGGGACAAGATCCTCGACGTTAAATTTGCGCCTCTGATCATGCTCGGCGTCACCTTGTCATTGGGACGGGCGCTGTACGAGACAGGGGTGACCGACTATCTTTCCAGGTGGATGGAAAACGATCTGACATTATACCTCTTTTCCAATCCTGCCCTGGCGGTCTTGACCGTAGCGGTTCTCACCCAGTTGATCCACAAAGTGACGTCCAACGTGTCAACGGCTGTAATCGCCACTGTTCCGGTCGTCGTGGCGCTCTCCGCCCACTCGCCGAACGCTCCGGCGCTCCTGCTTTCCTTTGTGGCCGGATTAACCTGTCTGTTCGGGTTTATTCTGGTGGTGGAGACGATTCCGGGTGTCATGGTGCACGGCACCGGCTGGGTGACGCAGCAGGACTACTTTAAACCGGGCTTTTGGCTGACGCTGGCAACGACCGCTGTCACGTATTTGATGGCTGTAACCTGGTGGTCTTGGTTGGGTTACTTGTAAGCTTTTTCGTGAATGAAAGCGCTTAAAAAATAATTGACAAGTGACTGTAAGGAATAATATGATAATTCAAAAATGGATCCAATATCCATTCTCGCACTTTGGCAAGTCGAGTCGAAAAAGGAGGAGACATGGGGATCAAGGAAGGATGGACAGGTCGTTTTTACGAGGATTTTGAAGTGGGTGACATTTATCCCCATCCGCTCGGCAGGACCGTGACACAGACTGACAACATCTGGTTCACCCTGCTTACGCAAAACACCAATCCGATACACTTTGACGCCCAGTACGCTGCCAAGACGGACTTCGGGCGCCCGCTGGTGGACTCCACATTTACGCTGGCGCTGGTGACAGGCCAATCGGTCGCTGACGTCTCGCAAAACGTGATGGCCAATCTCGGCTGGGATGAAGTCAGGCTGCCCAACCCGGTGTTCGAAGGAGATACGATTTACTCGTACAGCGAAATACTGGAGAAGCGGGAATCCAAGTCACGTCCCCACGTCGGAATCGTCCGGGTAAAGACAGTCGGGTACAACCAGGACAACAAAGTGGTGATCGAGTTTCACCGTACTTTCATGGTGTACAAGCGGGGGCATGGTCCGGAGCCGCTTTCCAGCCGCGTCCGGCAGCTGCTTGGGGAGCAGTAAGCGTATGAGCTGAAAGGGGGAGTGCTGCTGTGATTAACTGAAGATTCGGATTCATTTGCAAAGTCGTTATCTCATCACGCAAGAATTTTATTGCGGACAAGGGGGGCTTTTCATGAAAAAAGGTTGGAAAATGTTGATGGCGGGAGGACTGTCAGCCCTGCTGCTTGCGGCAGCGGGATGCGGCGGCGGTGGCGGTGCCAAAACCCAGGACGCCTCGGCGTATACGAAAGAGAACCCGCTGACGATCAAGTTTTCTCACGTGACTACGGCAGACAGCCCCAAAGGCAAGGCAGCGGATAAATTTGCCGAGCTGATGGCGGAAAAGACGGGCGGCAAGGTGAAGGTAGAGGTGTATCCGTCTTCGCAGCTGTACGGCGACAAGGACGAGCTGGAAGCGCTGCAGGCGGGCAACGTCCAAGTCATCGCGCCTTCTGCGACAAAGCTGGTCGGGTTTAATCCGGCTTTTCAGATCGTCGACATGCCGTTCCTGTTTAAAAATCACGATTCCGTCATCAAATTCTGGGATGGCGAACTTGGCAAAAAGCTGATGAGTTCCCTCGAGGACAAAAACCTGCAAGGTCTCGCCATGTGGGAAAACGGCTTTAAGGTATTTACCTCGAGCAAGCCGATCGGAAGCCCGGACGAATTCAAGGGGCAAAAGTTCCGGACACAGGCCGGCAAGGTGCTGGAGGCCCAGTTTAAGGCGCTGGGAGCGGGAGCTGCCACCATACCGTTCGGGGAAACCTACACCGCCCTGCAGCAAGGGACGGTCGACGGACAGGAGAATACCTGGAACAACATCGATACGCAAAAGTACGAGGAAGTGCAGAAGAACCTGCTTGTCTCCAACCACGGCCGGATCGACTACATCGTCTTGACCAACAAAAAGTGGTACAGCGAGCTTCCTGAGGATATCCGCAAGGCGTTCGACGAGTCGATGGCGGAAGCGACCAAATACGAACGCGAATTGGCGGTTCAATTGGACAAGGATTCAGAAGACAAGCTGAGGGGCTCCGGAAAGATGAAGATCATCGATCTTAGCGACGCGGACCGGGAAAAATTCGTCAACGTGATGGAAGCGGTATACAGCGATTTTGCTGAATCGGTCGGCAAGGAGATCATTGACGGCGCCAGACAACTGTAAAGGACGACGACTGCTCCGCTGGAACGTTAGAGGCACCTTCCTTGGGGATGGTGCCTCTCCTGCAATCATCTAAACAAGGAGAGTGGATCGATGGAAAAATGGCGGGAAAGATATGCCGCATTTGAGGATTACTTCGCTGGGACGCTAATCGCTGTCGGCGTGTTCCTGATCTTTTACGGAGTGGTCTGCCGCTACGTATTCAACAACCCGAAAGCATGGGTGGATGAGATCTCTACCTACTGCATCGTTTGGGGAACGCTGACAGGCCTTGGGGTAGCGCTGCGGGAAGGGCATCACATTCAGGTAGACATCTTGTTCGACCGTGTTCCCCCCTTTTTCCAAAAGGTGTTTAACGTGTTTTCCAACGCACTGGGCGTCTTGTTCTGTATTTTCTTTATCTTTTTCGGCGGCAAGCTGCTGTCGCTTTACTGGGTGACACAGCAAAAGTCGACGGATGTGGGGATCTACCTCTGGATCGTCTATCTCGTCATCCCGCTCAGCGGACTGATGTTGGGATTCCGCTTCATTGACAACCTGCTGTCCAGTTTGAAAAAAGAGGTGAAGGCCGAGTGGAATGGATAGTCTTTCTCGTCTTCTTCGTGCTGCTCCTGCTTCGCGTTCCCGTGGCCATCTCGCTGGTGGTATCGGCTTCGCTGGCGCTCCTTGACAGCGGGTTCAACCTGGATGTACTGCCGCAAAAAATCTTCTCCTCCCTGAACGTCGCCACGCTGATGGCGATTCCCGGATTTATCCTCGCCGGCGTATTGATGGCCCGCGGCGGAATCTCCAAGGCGCTGATCGAAGCGCTGCGGGCCTGGGTGGGCCATTATGCCGGCGGATTGTCAGTGGTCACGATTCTCGCCTGTGCGGTGTTTGCGGCGATCTCCGGATCAAGTCCGGCTACCGCTGCGGCTGTAGGGGCGATCATGATCCCGGGAATGGTGGAGGCCGGGTACAGCAAGCGCTACGCGATGGGGCTGGTGGCCGCCTCCGGTACGCTGGGGATTCTCATCCCGCCGTCGATCCCGCTCATCGTGTACGGAACAGTCGCGGAGGAGTCGATCGGCAAACTGTTTATGGCGGGCTTTTTACCCGGGCTGTTCTTGACCGCTGTACTGGTCGTCGTCGCGATCATCTATGCCAAAGTGAAAAATTTCGGACGTCTGCCCAAGACAGACTGGAACGAGCGGATCAAGCTTAGTGTAAAGGCGCTGCCGGCCGCCTTCCTGCCGTTTTTGATCCTGGGCTCGATCTACCTCGGGGTGGTGACGCCGACGGAGGCCTCTGTCGTAGCTTGTGTCTACTCGCTGTTGGTCGCCGTGTTCGTCTACCGCCAGATTACGTGGAAGGACACCCGTACCATTTTGCGGGAGACGGTCAACACCAGTTCGATGATCTTCTTTATCATCGCCGGCGCTACCGTGTTCGGTCTGTATCTGACAAATCAACAGGTGCCGCAGAATATCGCCAGTTGGATTATGGAAGGCGATATAAATAAATGGACGTTTTTGATCGCGTCCAACATCCTGTTCTTCATCATGGGCATGTTCCTGGAGCCCACGTCGATTATCCTGATCACCCTGCCGATCTTCCTGCCGATCCTGAAACTGCTGGGCATTGACGTCATCCACTTTGCGATCATCATGACGGTAAACATGGAATTGGGGATGATTACGCCGCCTGTCGGATTGAACCTGTTTGTGGTCAGCGGCATCTCGCGGGCAAAGCTGGAAGAGGTGGTCAAGGGCGTCATGCCGTTTATCGGCCTGATGATCGTCGTGCTGGTGATCATCGTCGTCTGGCCGGAATTGTCGCTCTGGCTGCCGGTGCAAATGTCAAGGTAAGTGGCAATTGACTTGCGGCAGCCGATTCTGCAACAATGGTGGGAGATGAAACCACAAGAAGTTGAGAACCCGATGTTCAGGAGATGATGCACCCATGAATCGAAGCCGCTTGCGATTAGATGACCGTTCCACCCTGCTTGAGCGCGTAGTGTCCCGTCTGCGGGAGGCGATCTTGCAGCGGGAGTTTCAGCCGGGAGAACGGCTCGTTCAGGAAGAGCTGGCAGAGGCCATGGGTGTCAGTCGA
This sequence comes from Brevibacillus massiliensis, assembly GCF_000311785.1. GTDB lineage: Bacteria > Bacillota > Bacilli > Brevibacillales > Brevibacillaceae > Brevibacillus_C > Brevibacillus_C massiliensis. Next base: position 228,200 of record NZ_HE978540.1, on the reverse strand, counting down.
ATGCCGATTCGGGAGGCGCTGCGCCAGTTGGAAAAAGAAGGTCTGGTCACGCTGGAACCGCATAAAGGGGCGATTGTGACGCAGGTAACCGCCGACGACATTGAAGAGATTTACTATTTGCGATCTGTCCTGGAAGCAGCCGTAGCCGAGCGTTTTCTGGCTAATCTGAGCAGCGAAGACAAGCAAATGCTGCATCAGTTGAACAAAGAGATGGAAACGGCCGCAGGGAATGGGAACGCGGAGCAGTTCATCGCCAAAAATGCGGAGTTTCACCGCCTGCTGCGAAAAGGCTGTCACTGGCGGCGGGCAAATATGATTTTGGAGATGCTGTGGCACGGCTTTCCGCCGCATACGCCCGGCATGCTGCCCGGTCAGATGGAGCGCTCCTTGAACGAACACAGGGAAATGCTCCAGTTGATCGAAGCAGGTGACGCGGGGCGTCTGTCTGAGGTCATCCGCAAACACATCATGCGAACAGGTGAGGCGTTTAAAGAACATTTGATTCATCAGGAATTAAGCAGTGAAAAAAAGCGTAGGGATTGAGTAATCAGTCCTTTGCTGCACATAATTGGATCCAATATCCTGTATCCGTATCGACAGAGAGAAGAGGAGGGGCCCAAGTGGGAAAAATTTTGGAGCATCACAGCAAGCAGTTGATCGGGCAGGCGGGCGTGCCCGTGCCGAAAAACGGGGTGGCCGGGACGTCTGAGCAGGCAGCCAAGCTCTGTGAACAGCTTGGCAAACCGGTTGTGCTGAAGGCGCTGGTACCGGTCGGAAAAAGGGGCAAGGCGGGGGCGGTCAAATTTGCCGACACGGCTGAGGAAGCCAGGGAGCAGGCGCAAATACTGCTCAATATGACGGTCAGCCACTTTCCTGTCGAGCAGATCCTGGTCGAAGAAAAATTGGAGATTGCCAAGGAACTGTACATTTCCATCACGATCGACAAAAACAGGCAAATGCCCGTCATCATCGCTTCAACCGAGGGCGGTGTGGAGATCGAAACGCTTGCCGCAGAGCACCCGGACAAGGTGGTCATCGAGCACGTCGACCCGCTGTACGGATTGGCCGGATACAAAACGAAAGAAATCTGGAGCCGTCTCGGCCTGGATGACAGGCTGCTGCTGCGGGCGGGCGAGGTCACAGGCAAGCTGTACGAAGCGTTTTTGCGCTACGACTGCTACCTGCTGGAAGTCAATCCGCTGGTCATCACCAAAGCGGGAGAGCTGATGGCGGCGGCCACGGTGATGGCGGTCGACGACTCGGCGATGTTCCGCCAGAAGGAGCTGGAAGGGAAGGTGGAGGTAGGCAGCGAGCGGGCGTGGCGTCCGCTGACGGAGCTGGAGCGGCAGATAATCGCCGTCAACGACGCCGACTACCGCGGAACTGCCCGCTACACAGAGATGGACGGCGGAGAGATCGGCTTTATGTGCGGCGGCGGCGGGGGCAGCCTGCTCAGCTTTGACGCGCTGGTCGATCTGGGCGGACGTCCGGCCAACTACACGGAAACGGGCGGCAATCCATCCGAGGAAAAAGTGTACGGCTTGACCAGAGGAATTCTCTCCAAGCCCGGGGTCAAAGGGCTGTTTGTCGCCCACAACATCACCAACAACACGCAGATCGATGTGATGGCCAAGGGGATCGTCCGGGCGCTCGCCGAGATGGGCGTCGATCCCAAGACTTTTCCGGTGGTCGTCCGCGAGGCGGGAGTCAATGACACATTGGGCAAACAGATCTTCACAGAAGCGGGCGTGGAGTACTACGGAGAGGACGTGACGATCTGCGAGGCGGCGGCAACGATGCTTCAGCGGATGCGCTCCGCTTATCCGGATTTGTACTGACGGAGACAAGAGAGGAGGAAAAAGCATGGCTATCTTGATTGGGCAGGACTCCCGCATCGTCATCCAGGGGATAACGGGAAGGGAAGCGTCGATGGTGACGCAGCATACGCTTCAGTACGGCACCAAGGTATTGGCAGGGGTGACACCCGGAAAAAAAGGGCAGGACGTGCATGGCGTACCCGTCTACAACACCGTGCGGGAAGCTGTGGAAGCACATCAGGTCAACACCAGTCTGATCGTCGTTCCGCCGGCCTTTGCGCTGGATGCCGTGCGGGAAGCGATCGACAACGGCATCAAGGTGATCGTGGTGACGACGGAAAACATCCCCCAGCTTGATACGGTCAAGATGCTGCACCTGGCCAAGCTGCACGACGTTCGAATCATCGGTCCCAATACGGTAGGGTTAATCAACCCGAACGACCGGGTGAAGTTGGGCTCGATCGGCGGCGACAATCCGGAGCGCTGTTTTGTCCCGGGACATGTCGGCGTCATCTCCCGCAGCGGAGGGATGACCGCGGAGACATCGTGGATGGTCAAACGGGCCGGATTTGGCGTCAGCACCAGCGTAGGGATTGGCGGCGACGCCTTGATCGGCACGACGATTCGCGATTTGCTGGAATTGTTTGAACTCGATCCCGATACGCATGCGGTCGTCACTTTTTCCGAGCCGGGTACGATGTTCGAGGAGCAGGCAGCCGACTTTGTCAAAAACGGCGGTTTCACCAAGCCGCTGATCTCGTACATCGCCGGGCGGTTTACGGAGCAGATGCCGGAGGGAACCATCTTCGGCCACGCCGGAGCGCTCATCTCAGGCTCGGTCGGGCGGCCCTCGGGCAAAGCGGCCAGGCTGCGCGAAGCGGGCGCCCATGTGGTCGACCGCTACGATGAGCTGATAGAAGTGCTGCAGCATGTGCTCGCCGCAAAGGAGGCGAAGTAACATGTCCCACAGCAGACAATTGGCTGATTTTATCGTCAGGACCCGCTACGCGGACCTTCCGGACGAAGTGGCGGCGTTCACCAAGCTGTGTATTCTGGATTGGCTCGGTTCAGCGCTGGCCGGCACGGCCGCACTGCCGGTGCGGATGATCGATGAGCTGGCAAAAGAACTGGGCGGCAGCAGCCAGGCGACACTGGTCACCGGCGGCGTCTCCTCGGTCACGCACGCCGCCCTCGTCAATGGAGCGGCCTCCCACGTCGTAGAGCTGGACGACATCCACAAAGCGTCAATCATCCACGCTGCTACCGTGGTCATTCCGGCGGCGCTGGCTGTTGCCGAATGGAAGCGGAAAAGCGGAAAAGACCTGATCACCGCGGTTGCGATCGGCTACGATGTCTGTTTTCGCATCGGCGAAGCGGTCAGCCCGTCCCATTACCGCTACTGGCACAACACCGCCACCTGCGGTACGTTTGGCGCGGCCGCGGCTGCAGCCAAGCTGCTGGAGCTGGATGAACAGCAAATCGTCCACGCCCTTGGCAACGCGGGTACACAGGCGGCAGGCTTGTGGGAGTTCATCGTCGACGGCGCGATGTCCAAGCAGCTGCACACCGGCAAGGCGGCGATGAACGGACTCTTGGCCGCCCTCTTGGCGAAGAAGGGTTTTACCGGACCGTCCAGGATCCTCGAAGGGGAGCGGGGCTTTTTCCGGGCGATGACGGAGTCCTGCGACGAGACGCGGATCGTTGACGGGCTTGGCAGTTCTTTTAAAATTACGGAAAATTCTTTTAAAATTCACGCTTCGTGCCGCCACACCCATCCGGCGGTCGACCTCGCCCTGAAGCTGCGCCGCGAGCGCGGAATTGGGCCGCAGGAGGTGCGGCGGATACGTGTCGGGGGCTACCAATCCGTCCTGGCGATCACCGACAATCCCGACCCGCAGACGGTCTATGCGGCGAAGTTCAGCCTGCAGTTCTGCGTCGCGCTCGCCCTGGTCAAAGGCAGGGCCGGATTGGCCGACTTTTCCGAGGAGATGCTGCACGATCCGGCCGTTCGCTCGCTGATGGAGCGGGTGGAGCTTGCGCTCGATCCCGCTGTCGACGCGGCGTATCCCGACCGCTGGGGCTCCTCGATGGAAGTGGAGACGGTGCAGGGCGAGACGCTGCAGCTTGTCGCCGACTACCCGAAGGGCGATCCCGAAAACGCCGTGACAGCAGCCGAGTTGACGGAAAAGTTTCACCTCCTGTCTGCCCATCTGCCAAAGGAAGCGAGGCAGCGTTACGTCGACCTTGTCCTGGGGCTGGAGGAAGTATCTGACTTGACCCAGTTCTGGAATGAAGGGAGTCGGGTGTCGTGAGCGAATTGTCCAGCCGACGATTTTTGCTGGGGAGGCTCCATTCCCTGGCCGGCCTGGTGCCGCTTGGCCTGTTTTTGCTGGAGCACCTGTACTCCAATGCCGTCGCCATGTTGGGAAAAGAGGCGTACGACCGGCAGGTGGAGGCGCTCTTGGGCATTCCCTTTTTGCCGGTGATCGAGATCCTGTTGATTGCCCTGCCGCTGTTGTACCACGCCGGCTACGGGATTTACATCGGAACGATGGCGAAGAACAACCCGTACCGCTACTCCTATCGGCAAAACTGGCTGTTTTACGCGCAGCGGGTGAGCGGGCTGGTCACGCTGGTATTTGTCCTGTACCACCTCTGGGCCTTCCGCCTGTCCAGCTTGTTTCTGGGAACGCCGGTCAATTACGAGGCGGTGCAGGCTCATCTGCAGCAGCCGGTGGTCTTCGGCTTTTACGTGCTGGGCGTGATCTCTACGACCTTCCACTTTTCCAATGGGTTGTGGACGGGTCTGATTACCTGGGGGATCACCACCGGACCGCGTATGCAGCGGATCTCTTCCGCCGTACGCGCCGCGCTGTTCCTCGTGCTGGCGGGAGTCGGTCTGGGCACGCTGATTTCATTTTGGTAGAGGGGGATCTGAAATGAATGAAAACATCATCGTCGTCGGCGGCGGACTGGCCGGGCTGATGAGCGTGATCAAAATCGCCGAGGCGGGCGGCACGGTCAAGCTGTTCTCCGTCGTGCCGGTTCGCCGCTCGCACTCCGTCTGTGCCCAGGGAGGGATCAACGGAGCGGTCAATACCAAGGGAGAAGGCGATTCCACCTGGGAACACTTCGACGATACGATCTTCGGCGGAGACTTCCTGGCCAACCAGCCGCCTGTCAAAGCGATGTGCGAGGCGGCTCCGGAGATCATATACCTGCTGGACCGCATGGGCGTGCCGTTCAACCGGACGCCGGAAGGACTGATCGACTTTCGCCGTCTCGGCGGAGCCAAGTACTCCCGTACCGCGTTTGCCGGGGCGACGACCGGACAGCAGATCCTCTACGCCCTGGATGAGCAGGTGCGCCGGTACGAATCGGAAGGACGGGTGGAGAAGTTCGAATACTGGGAGATGCTGTCCCTGATCAAGGACGACGAGGGAGTGTGCCGAGGGATCGTCGCCCAGGATTTGAAGTCGATGGAAATTCGCGCGTTTCCCGCCGATGCCGTCATCTTGGCGACCGGGGGCATCGGAATGATCTACCGCAAGAGCACCAACTCGCTGATCAATACGGGCAGCGCCCACAGCATCGCCTATCAGCAGGGCGTGCTCTACGCCAACGGGGAATTCATCCAGATTCACCCGACGGCCATTCCCGGCGACGACAAACTCAGGCTGATGTCCGAGTCGGCACGCGGCGAGGGAGGGCGAATCTGGGTCTACAAGGACGGGAAGCCGTGGTATTTTCTGGAGGAAAAGTACCCGGCCTACGGCAATCTGGTGCCGCGCGACATCGCCACGCGGGAGATCTTCCACGTCTGCGTCGATCTCAAGCTGGGGCTGAACGGGGAAAACATGGTGTATCTCGACCTGTCCCACCTCCCGAAGACACAGCTCGAACAGAAGCTGGGCGGAATTCTCAGCATCTACGAAAAGTTCGTCGGCGACGACCCGCGCAAGGTGCCGATGAAAATCTTCCCCGCGATGCACTATTCGATGGGCGGGCTGTGGGTCGATTACAACCAGATGACCAACATCCCCGGCCTGTTCGCCTGCGGCGAGTGCGAGTACCAGTACCACGGGGCTAACCGGCTGGGCGCCAATTCGCTGGTGTCCGCTATCTACGGCGGTATGGTCGCGGGGCCAAAAGCTGTCCAATACGCGGCCGGCCTGAAGCAGTCGGCCAAAGACCTGCCCACCAGCCTGCTGGCCGCCGAGCAAAAGCGGCAGGAGGAGTACCTGCAGCGCATCTCGCGCATGGACGGATACGAAAATCCGTATCAGCTTCACGTGGAGATGAGCGATTGGATGGTAGAAAACGTAACCGTGGTACGGTACAACGACCGCCTGCAGAAGACGGACGAAAAGCTGCAGGAGCTGATGGAACGCTGGCAGCGGATCGGCCTCGATGACACATCCCATTACAGCAATCGGACCGTGACATTCGTCCGGCAGCTGTGGAACATGCTGGAGCTGGCCCGGGTCATTACACTCGGGGCGCTGAACCGCAACGAAAGCAGGGGAGCCCACTACAAGCCGGAGTTTCCGGAGCGCGACGACGAGAACTGGCTGAAGACAACGCTTGCCATCTACACGCCGGAGGGGCCGCTTTTCCGCTACGAGCCTGTCGACCTCTCCCATATCAAGCCGCGTCCTCGCCGGTACGACGTCGTCAAAGAGGCGGCGGGTTCGGCGGCGGCCGGGAACGCTGCGGCAGCCCGCCAATAACCGGGGAGGAGGAGTTGGAAGATGAAGTCGGTGCAACTGAAAGTGAAGCGGCAGGACAGCCCGGAGAGCGAGCCGTACTGGGAGGAGTTTGTCGTTGCCTACCGCCCCAATATGAACGTGATCTCGGCGCTGATGGAGATACAAAAAAATCCGGTCAACGCAATGGGCCAAAAAGTGCGGTCTGTCGCCTGGGAGTCCAACTGTCTCGAAGAGGTCTGCGGGGCGTGCAGCATGGTGATCAACGGCAGGGTCAGGCAAGCGTGCTCAGCGCTGGTCGACAAGCTGGAACAGCCGATCACCCTGGAGCCGATGGGCACGTTTCCCGTCGAAAAGGATCTGGCAGTCGACCGCCAACGGATGTTTGACGCGCTGCAAAGCATCAAGGGATGGATCGCGATCGACGGCACGTACGCGCTGGGACCGGGACCGCGGATATCGCAGGAGCAGCAGCAGGAGTCTTACGCCTATGCCACCTGCATGACCTGCGGCTGCTGTCTGGAAGCATGCCCCAATGTGAATGACCGCTCACCTTACCTGGGGCCGCAGGCGATGGCGCAGATCCGCTACTTCAACGCCCATCCCACCGGCGCGATGATGCGGCAGCAGAGGCTGGATGTGGCTGCAGGCGACGGCGGGATCGCGGGCTGCGGCAGTTCGCAAAACTGCGTGCAGGTCTGTCCCAAGGAGATTCCGCTGACGAAGGCCTTGGGCGAATTAAATCGGGATGCCAACCGGCATGTCTGGAAAAGGTGGTTTCGCTCATGAGAGAAGTTCAGTACGACGAGATTGTGGAAGCGGTGGCAGATCTATGCCAAGAGGCCAACTACGACCTGGGCGAAGATGTGGTGCAGGCCTTCAGGCGGGCATTGCGAACCGAGGTCTCGGAAACGGGGCGCGACGTGCTGTCCCAATTGATCGAAAATGCCCGGATCGCTTCTGCCGAGCGGGTGCCGATGTGCCAGGATACCGGCATTGCCGTCTTTTTGGTGGAATTGGGGCAGGACTGCCGGATCGTAGGCGGCAGCTTGTACGACGCGATCAACGAGGGGGTGCGCAAGGGATACGGCGAAGGGTATCTGCGCAATTCCATCGTCGGCCATCCGCTGGAGCGCGTCAACACAGGGGATAACGCGCCGGCGGTGATTCACGTGGAATTAGTCGCCGGAGATCAAATGACGATTCACTTCTCGGCCAAGGGCGGCGGCAGCGAAAACATGAGCGCGCTGAAAATGCTGAAGCCGTCTGACGGACTGGACGGGGTCAAGGCGTTTATCCTCGATACGGTTCGGAACGCCGGCCCCAACGCCTGTCCGCCGATGGTCGTCGGCGTAGGCATCGGCGGCACGTTTGAAAAAGCGGCCTACCTGGCGAAAAAGTCGCTGTTTCGCCCCATTGGCGAACGCAGCCCGCGTCCTGGGCTTGCCGCTCTGGAGGAAGAACTGGTGCAGGAATGCAACAAACTGGGCATCGGCCCTCAGGGAATGGGCGGCCGGACGACGGCGCTGGACGTGAAGATTGAGATCTACCCGTGCCACATCGCTGCCCTGCCTGTGGCGGTCAACATCAACTGCCACGCCAGCCGCCACAAGCATGCCGTACTGTGAGGAGGAGAGGGACGATGGAGGCCAAACACATATCCGCCCCGCTGACCGAAGAGGAGGCAGCAAATCTGCGCGCGGGTGACCGGGTGTTGATCAGCGGCGTCGTCTACACGGCCCGGGACGCCGCCCACAAGCGGATGATCGAAGCGCTGAACAGAGGGGAAACGCTGCCGTTCGATGTCAAAGGCCAGGTGATTTACTACGTCGGCCCGACACCGGCGAAACCGGGGCAGGTGATCGGGTCAGCAGGGCCGACGACGAGCGGACGCATGGACAAATACGCCCCGCGGCTGCTGGAACTTGGCTTGAAAGGGATGATCGGCAAGGGCTACCGCAATCAGGAAGTAAAAGACGCGATCGTCCAACACAAGGCGGTCTACTTCGCAGCGGTCGGCGGCTCGGGGGCGCTGCTGGCGAAAGCGATCAAATCCCAGGAGATGGTAGCGTATGAGGACCTCGGCCCGGAAGCGATCCGCCGGTTGGTCATCGAGAACTTCCCGGCGGTGGTGATCAACGACATGTACGGCCAGGACCTGTACCAGCAGGGCGCACAGCAGTTCAAACAGGAGTGAGGAGGCTGTAGACCATGACGTTGTTTCGTTCGTGGATGTTCATCCCCGGCAACCAGTCACGCCGGTTGGCCAAGGCGGGGGAACTGGCGGCAGACGTATTGATCTACGATCTGGAAGACGCCGTGCCGCTGGCAGAGAAGGAGCAGGCCAGGCAGTTGGTGCGGCAGGCTCTGCGGGAGAATAAAAGCCGCGTGCAGTACGTCCGCGTCAATGACCCGTCGACGCCATTTTTCCCGGGAGACATCAACGGCGCCGTCAGTCCGGAAACCGCCGGGATCGTGCTCCCGAAAGCAGCGGGCAAGGAACAGATACTGGCTGCCTGCGGCCAGCTTGCTCTGGTAGAAGCACAGCACAACCTGCCGACTGGGGTAACGGAAATCGTCCCGTTGATCGAGTCGGCTGCCGGACTCTACCGCGCCTATGAGATCGCCACTGCCAGCAGCAGGGTGAAGCGGCTGGCGTTTGGCTCGGTCGATTTTACCCTTGATATCGGCGCGCAGTTGACGACGGAGGGCAAGGAGATCTTGTATGCGCGTTCGCAGTTGGTGGTCATCTCCCGGGCGGCAGAGATCGAACCGCCGATCGACGCTGTGTTCGTCCAGGTGAAGGACGGGGAAGGTCTGAAGCGGGATGCCTTGTTGGCAAGGCAGCTCGGCTTTCAGGGCAAGCTGGCGATCCACCCTGACCAGCTTCCGGTCATTCATCAGGCATTTTCGCCGACAGCAGAGGAAATCGCAGAGGCGCAGGCCATCGCCGCCGCTTTTGACGAAGCCGTCGCGTCCGGCAGCGCGGCGATTCAGGTGAACGGCAAACTGGTCGACTACCCGGTGGCGGTGCGGGCGAAGAGGGTGCTGGAACAGGCGAGGGCGCTTCGCAACGAATGATGCCTTTATAGGTTTATTACAAGCTGTTTTACAGGCATCTGAACCATTCTAATCCTTGAATGGATGCCCTTATGACCACTTTGTATACGATCTGTGCGTTTTGTCGACGGAATGACGTACACAGAACTCTAGCGAAGACGATCACAATAAACATTCTCAACTTGAAACATGCTGGCAAAAGGATTGGAGATTGCGAAAATCTGTGAATTGACCGGATTGCCCCGCCAAGCCCTGTGTCCATCAAGGTGCAGGGCCTGTTTGTGTTCAAAACAGAATCTGTCGGGTAAAGACGGCGAAAGCCCACACGCCTCATTCCGCTCCGACGTATGCTGTATCAGGATGTTTGGAGGTGGATATGGGTGAAAGAGCTGTTTCCCGACCTGTTCAGAGAGTTTGAACGCCTGTTTTGGCATGACAGTTTGCATCTTCAGCCGCTTTTTGCCGAATGGCATCAGGTTGGAGTCAAGGATCAAGGCGATGCGGTCCAAATCATCGCAAAGGTTCCCGGTCATCATCCCGATCAATTCAAATGGCAGGCACGTGTTGTCGGACAAAGCTTTTATTTGAAGGGCGAGCTGCACGAAGAACAGTCTGTCCGCAGAGATGGCGGAGAGTTTTACAGTAAAAGGAAAACGCAGCAGTTGGAGCAAACCGTGCTGCTGCCCGCAAATGTAAGAGATCGGCCGTCGTCGGTACGGCATGAAGGAGGGCGGCTCGTCCTCGTGTATCGCAAGCAGCAGAGGCCTGTCCACGGCAGCTGGCATGCAATAGATGTATAAGTAGAAGAAAAGAAGGCCGACCAGGCCAAAATTGACGAACACTGCCGCGTACAGTATCATCAATATTATGTGGAAAAACAGGTTGAACACGGTTTGCAGATGTTTGCGGAGGTGGAACAGATGAGTGCAATCTCTCGAAAAGAGGTAGAACACGTAGCCGATTTGGCCCGGTTGCAGTTGCCTGAGGAGGAAATCGGCCGATATACGAAAGACCTGAATGCGATCCTGGAGTTTGCCGCAAAGCTGAGTGAGCTCGACACGTCCAATGTGGAGCCGACCAGCCATGCGACAGACGTGAAAAACGTCATGCGCGAAGACGTCAACCGGCCGTCGCTTCCCCGGGAAGTGGCGCTGCGCAATGCTCCCGATCAGGAAGACGGGCAGTTGAAAGTGCCTGCGGTATTTGAATAAGAGCAGCGGAAGGAGGATACAACGTGTCTTTGTTCGATAAAAAACTGTCTGAAATACATAGCGAACTGCGCAGCAAGCAGCTGTCCGCAAGCGATTTGGTCGAGGCCAGCCTGACGCGAATCAAGGAAGTGGACCAAGAGATCAAGGCTGTGTTGACCGTGGATGAGGAAGGGGCTCGCCGCCAGGCAAAAGCGTTGGACGAGCGTCTGGCGAAGGGAGAGTCCGAGCAGGGGCTGTTATTTGCCCTGCCGGCGGGAGTGAAGGACAACATCGTCACAGAGGGAGTGCGGACGACCTGTGCCAGCAAGTTTCTCTCCAATTACGATCCGATCTACGACGCTACCGCCAGCAAAAAGCTGAAAGCGGCTGATGCCGTGATCGTGGCCAAATGCAACATGGACGAGTTTGCCATGGGGGGGTCCACAGAAAATTCCGGTTTTTACGAGACGAAAAACCCGTGGAACCCGGCGTACGTGCCGGGCGGTTCCAGCGGCGGCTCGGCGGCTGCGATGGCAGCCAGGGAGTTCTTTTTCACCCTGGGTTCGGATACGGGCGGTTCGATTCGCCAGCCGGCCGCCTTCTGCGGTGTGGTCGGACTGAAGCCGACGTACGGCCGGGTCTCCCGGTTTGGTCTGGTCGCGTTCGCTTCGTCGCTCGACCAGATCGGTCCGATCACGAAGAATGTGGAGGATGCCGCATACGTCCTGCAAGCGATTGCCGGTTATGACGAGTACGACTCCACGTCCGCAAAGGTGGAGGTGCCGGACTTTTTGTCGGCTCTGACCGGAGACGTCAAGGGACTGCGCATCGGCGTGCCGAAAGAACTGATCGGCGATGGCATTGACAGCGAAGTCCGCGATGCCGTCCTCGCCGCCTTAAAACAACTGGAGAGCATGGGGGCTACCTGGAGCGAGGTATCGATGCGGCATACCGAGTACGCGGTACCGGCCTATTACCTGCTGTCCTCATCGGAGGCTTCTTCCAATCTGGCCCGCTTTGACGGCGTGCGGTACGGCGTGCGGGCCGACAATGCCGACAACCTGATCGAGATGTACAAGGAGTCGCGCAGCCAGGGCTTTGGCCCGGAAGTAAAGCGGCGGATTATGCTCGGGACGTACGCGCTGTCCTCCGGCTATTACGATGCGTACTACAAAAAGGCGCAGCAGGTGCGGACGCTGATCATCCGCGACTTCACTGAGGTATTCGCCAATTTTGACGTGATTCTTCACCCGACGACGCCGACGACTGCGTTTAAACTGGGCGAACACATCAACGATCCGGTAAAAATGTACCTGGAAGACATCTGTACGGTGCCGGTCAACCTGGCCGGGCTGCCGGCGATCAGCGTTCCCTGCGGATTTTCGTCCAAGGGCCTGCCGATCGGCATGCAGATCGTCGGAAAGGCGTTTGACGAGTCTACCATCTTGCGCGTGGCCCACGCCTACGAACAGGCGACCACCCATCATCTCAAGAAGCCGGAACTGGTGAGGGGGGAAATAGGATGAGCCAATTTGAAACGGTAATCGGCCTGGAAGTACACGCCGAACTGTCTACGAATAGTAAAATCTTTTGCGGCTGCCCGACGACGTTTGGTGCGCCGCCCAATACGCATACCTGCCCGATCTGTCTGGGCCATCCGGGCGTCCTGCCGGTGACGAACAAGCAGGCGGTCGAGTTTGCGATGAAAGCGGCGCTCGCGCTCAACTGCGAGATTTCCCGCGAAACGAAATTTGACCGAAAAAATTACTTTTATCCTGACTTGCCCAAGGCGTACCAAATCTCGCAGTACGACCAGCCGATCGGCAAAAACGGCTGGATCGACATCGAAGTGAACGGCGAAAAGAAGCGGATCGGGATTAACCGCCTGCACCTGGAGGAAGACGCCGGGAAGCTGACCCATGCCGAGTACGGCGGCGGCACGCTGGTGGACTACAACCGCGTCGGCGTTCCGCTGATAGAGATCGTCTCGGAACCGGATATCAGCTCGCCGGAAGAAGCCAAGGCGTATCTGGAAAAGCTGAAGGCGATCCTGCAGTACACGGAAGTCTCGGACGTGAGAATGGAACAGGGTTCGCTTCGCTGCGACGCCAATGTCTCCATCCGTCCGGTCGGACAAAAAGAGCTGGGCACCAAGACGGAGCTGAAGAACATGAACTCCTTCCGCAACGTGCAGTTGGGCTTGGAGTACGAAGTGGAGCGGCAGCGGGAAGTGGTCAAATCCGGCGGCAAAGTGACCCAGGAGACCCGCCGCTGGGATGAGGCAGGCAAAAAGACGGTCGTCATGCGCTCCAAGGAAGAAGCTCACGACTACCGCTACTTCCCCGATCCCGACCTGGTGCGGATGCAGATCTCCGAAGAGTGGATCGAGGCGGTCAAAGCGTCGATCCCGGAGCTGCCCGACGCGCGGCAGGCCCGCTATATCGACGAATACGGCCTGTCTCGGGAAGACGCCGGGGTCATCACGATCTCCAAAGACTCTGCCGACTTCTTCGACGAGGCGGTCAAGACAGGCGCAGATCCCAAAGCGGTCGCCAACTGGCTGATGGGCGATCTGTTCGGCTATCTCAATGCCAACAACCTCGAGCTGGCGGATGTGAAAATCACGCCGCAGGGGCTGGGCGAGATGATCAAACTGATCGAAAAGGGCACGATCTCGACCAAGATCGCCAAAGTCGTCTTCAAGGAGATGGTCGAGACCGGCAAAGAGCCGGCCAAGATCGTCGAGGAGCAGGGATTGGTGCAGATCAGCGACGAGGGCGAACTGAAGCGCATCGTCGATGAAGTCATCGCCGCCAACCCGCAATCCGTCGCAGACTACAAGGCCGGGAAGAAGCAGGCGGTCGGCTATCTGGTCGGACAAGTCATGAAGCAGACCAAGGGCAAGGCCAACCCGCCGATGGTCAACAAGCTGCTTGTAGAGGCGATTGAACAGTTGTAATCCCGGTCATTTTACGCAACCTGAGTCCGATGTTCATGCGGGCTTGGGTTGTTTTCCTTTCGCAGAAAAAATCCCCGCCAGACGCATGGCAGGGATTCAATCCATACTGTAAACGAAATCGACCAAACTGCGATGATCCTTTGGAAGCGGGTAATTTTCAAATACATTGCTTAGATTCTTTGTAACCATATCATAATAAAAAAGTCCATATTGGTTATTGGCATCCCTTCCTAAAATAAATAAACCTTCCGCATGATCCCTCGGGTAAAAAGATTTCACTTCCTTAATACCCGGAACATCAAAGTCTTCGACCTTTTGACTGTCGATATACAACATTTTTAACGTCCTGGGTTTGGACGAACCCATAAAGGGATCGTATGTCATTAAGATTCTATTTGCATCAAGCTGCCTGGTCAGTCTGATTTCAAATTGGTCCGTATGGTAGATCGGCTGATAATGTCCAAAATCCAAATCCATCAAATACAGGGTTTTTGGTCTAATATGTGTAACTTCCGTAACTTTACGTGTTCTCATTTCGGAATCGGAAGCAGTAAGACTCAATAACTTCTTCGTCGTATAATTATAGGACAATGAGAAACACCAGGTGTCATCGTCGTCTGGATTTAGATAAGTAAATTCTCTCGTCGTCCGATCAAAAATTGCCGGTTGGGTAACGGTAACGTATTGCGGTGCAACGTTTGTAATCATTTTGTTATCTACTATAAACAAATCATTGAAAAGAAACTTGCCAAAGGTTAATTGTTTTCTTTCTTTCGTTTTTAGATTATATTCATACAAATTATCAACCTCGTCACCTGTAACGCTATCACTAAAATACACTTTATTGTTCCGAAGATCTGCAAAAGCCACCGGATATCCAGGATCTATAGGAATCTTCAAGAATTCCGACATTTTTTGATCCTGAATCGAATAAAGGTACAACACTAAAGAAACCCCGTCATCATCATTTTTTCCATTATTATAAGCTGTAGCCGTTATATGTAAATATTCCTTTAATTCTCTTTTTGTGTTAACCTCAAGTGTATGATGATTTATAGCAATGATAGCTAAGATAACAACAACGATGATGCCGCCAAACGTTATCATTTTCTTTTTCATATTCAAATGATACTCCTAAGCTAAAGATTTTGAATGATATCTCTGTTGAAATGGTATACGCCATTACTTCTAAAACTTTTAAAAGAACAGCGTATACCAATTAAAAGGATTAAACCCTAACAAACATTAATTGGCATATCGACTCGCGGTTAATAAAAGGCTATCTAGGTATGCTCTGATCCGAAAATCTCTTATGGTAATACCTTACATTAGGCACTGAAGTATCTCTTGTATTCCCCGCAACCGTTTGCAAATTGCTTAATCCCCAAATATCGATAATAGCATCAGGCAAAGTCCCTACAGATGCCTGATAAAAAGTAAAGGCTTTATCTGTATCTAAATTTCTTATTGTAATATCCTTATCTCCCTTTTTAGAATAATCATACTCCTTATGAGTAGCACAATCATAGTCTTTCAGCTTATTATCTCTATTGCCGATTGAACCCGTAAAATGAGTCGCTCTGCCTGTTCCTAAAAAACTATCGTCACCAGCCTGATACGTCAATACGTTTCGATCATTCTTCCCCCATTTCCACTGAACATTGCCAGCAGCACTGGGAACCGCTTGTCCCGAATTGGCATTAGGATTCAGCTCTGAAACCGGCTCATTATGAAGGGAATAACCAGAAGGATCGTTTTCATCCACATAATAAATGTTGTTTAATTCGCCCGTAACTTCGTCGTAAACTACTTTCATTCCCGGATATATTTCAGGTGGAGGCGCTTGAATATAATCGCCCGCCAAACTCATTTGAAACGCTTTTATTGCCAATTCATTCTCAAGCTCAATCTGCCTGGCTTCTTCTTCTGTGGCATCTTCAGGAACATTCGCAATATGCGGTCCATCCAGACTCCTGGAAGCCGGTCTAACATCGGAATTGGGATACCCGCCTTTTTCTATGACAATCTGAAGATTATCATCATAAATCAATACTGTGCCGGGCAACATGTATTGCGGAATCGTATTGTCCTCACGAGCAGATGCTTCAAACGAACTCAAAAATAACGCAGCCGACATGGCAACAACTAAAAATGCACGTAACTTTCTTTTCATAAAATGATCCCCTTTCTTAAAAAATCCGCACTTACTGCTGCTTGAGTAGACAAAACGGTGAAGTCGCAGCGTCGATCCAGCAAACGTTCCACCTCACTCCTTTCCTCCATTTTTATGGTTCATGCAGAATATACTCCCACTCTCTTCCAGCACTTCTGTCACACTAGTTGCCAGTCATACGGTTTCCCGCGTTCGGAAGTTGAAGCACGACCAGCAGCGGAGCAAAGGCTGCCGCTTTCCACAGCTGGACAAAATGCTTTTAGCAAGATTCGATAAAGCTGAACGACGCCTATGTTCTTTTCATGCGGTAAGCGCCTACTCTACCAACCGGCAAGCGAAAAAAATAGTGGTAGTTGTGGGAATTTGCTCGCTATTTTCGGAATAGCAGCAATCCTGTGTCAAATCGTTTTAGGTGACTCGGCGAATTTGGAAAATATTAGTTAATTGCATTTTACCGAGAACTGGAATAAGATGTCAACCCAAATTTTCCCTCTTCGTTAAACTTGCATTATAATGAGGCTAGTAAGTCGGAAGGCTTTGACCAATCTGCGTGGAGGGGATAAGATGAAGCACTTTATCGTATTCGGGGCGAGCAAAGGATTAGGGGACGCCTTTGCAAAAGGGCTGCCCGAACCAGGCGACAAGGTCTGGATCGTATCGAGGAGCCGTCCCAGGAGCCTGGAGCGGGAAGACGGGGTCCAAAGATGTTGGATTGAAGCCGATCTGTCCGATGATGCCGCAAGCGGTCAGATCACAGCTGCCCTGCAGGGGGAGAGACTGGATGTGCTCATCTACAACGTCGGCATCTGGGAGAGCAGCGGCTTTTCGGCTGACTACGACTTTGAGCAGGACGACCCGCAAGAGATCGCCAATCTCATCCATGTCAATGTAACCTCGCCGATTCTGTGCATCCAACAGCTGCTGCCCCATCTGAAAAAGTCGGAAAAGGCGAATATTTTCCTGATCGGCTCCAGCGCCGGCCTGGAAAATACCAACAACAGCCAAGTGTCGTTCGTGGCGTCCAAATTCGGATTGCGCGGGATCAGCCATTCCTTGCGGGAACACGCGAGAAAGTACGGCATCGGCGTCACCTGCATCAATCCGGGTGAACTTGCGGCGGAAGTCCCTTATGAAGCGGGGGCGGATACAGCTGTTTCCGCTTACGGCGGCACGCGGATACCCGTGCAGGACATCGTTTCGTTGGTCAAATGCATAGCCAGCCTGTCGAAAGTCTCCTGCGTCAAAGAGATCGATATTCCGGCAATGACTGATACAAACGCGTAAGCGAAAAATCAATAGGGTTGAATATTTAGTAATTTCAGAATATTGTATTGACATTAACAAATTGCATCACGTATGATAAACATGGTCCGGCATCTGTCTCGCTGCAGTGCCGGATTATACATATGGGCAAAACAGCAAGCTGTGCCAATTTCTTTCGCAGGAGGCGAACGAAGCATTGAAAAAGATACTGACGATGGTGTTATCTGTGATGCTCCTTTTCAGCGTTTTTGCCGGTTCCGGTTTTGCTGTTGACTCCAAGGAATTTGCTGACACTGTCTATGTAAACGGCAACATCTACACGGTGGACAACCGCAGTGAAAAGGCCAGCGAAATGGCCATCAAAGGACAGAAGCTCATCTTTGTCGGAAAACAAGGGACCGCCAAGAATTACATCGGACCAAACACCAAGGTTATCGATTTGCAGGGGAAAACAGTCATTCCGGGATTAAATGACGGACACCTGCATTTCCCGTCCATCGGAATCAATCTGCTTCAAATTAACGGGTTTAACAAGCCGAAGGAGGAAATCCTGAAGCTGGTGAAGGAAGAAGCGGCTCGCCGCCAGCCGGGCGAGTGGATTTTGGGGTATGGGTGGAACCATGAACTGTGGCCGGACAAGATGTTTCCGTCCAAGCAGGAGCTTGATGCCGCCGCTCCGAACAATCCGGTTTTGCTGGACAGGGTAGACGGGCATTCCATTTGGGTCAACTCCAAAGCTTTGGAGATCGGCGGCATTACAAAAGATACGCCCGATCCCCAAGGAGGGGAGATCATCCGGGACAGCAAGGGAGAGCCCACTGGCGTCCTGATTGATACCGCTGGTGTGCCTGTTCAGGCAAAAGTTCCCGAATACAGCACCGAGCGGATTCAAGAAGGGCTGCTAAAGGCACAGCAGGAACTGTTCTCCAACGGCATTACGAGCGCGACCGATGCCGGGACGCATCTGAATTACATCAACGATATGAAAAGCTTGTACGAGAAAGGTGAGCTGAAAGTCAGGCTGAACGTCATGGTAGCCAATGGCGAGGGCGGTTCAACAGGCGAAAGTCTCGAATACTACTATCAGCATGGGCCGGAGAGAGGCCTGTTCCAAGACCGCTTAAACGTCAGTTCGGTCAAACTTGTCGGCGACGGCTCGCTCGGCTCCCGCAGCGCAGCCCTCTTGGCTGACTACAGCGACCGTCCGGGCCATAAAGGAAACTATCGGTTTACAGATGAAGAATTATACCGCCTGGTCAAGGAAGCCCGCCAGCACGGTTGGCAGGTGGCGACCCATGCGATCGGCGACGGGGCGATACTGCAAGCGATCAACACGTATGAAAAGGTGCTGAAGGAGGATCCGCTCCCCGATCACCGCTGGAGAATTGAACATTTTCAAGTGGCCAACGCCAGCGAAATCCAGCGTATCGCCGACCTTGGCATCATTCCCTCCATGCAGCCAACGCATGCCACTTCCGACAAAAATATGGCTGAGAATCGGGTGGGGCCGGAGCGAATCAAATACGCCTACGCCTGGCGCAAGACGCTCGATGTCGGCACGCATATCGTCGGCGGATCGGATGCTCCGGTAGAGCTGGTAAATCCCTTCCACGGCATATATGCGGCCGTAACCCGCATGGATCGCGACGGAAATCCATCCGGGGGTTGGTATCCCGAAGAGAAGATGACCAGAACGGAAGCGCTGAAAGCATTCACCATCTGGGCGGCCGAAGGATCGTTTGAAGAGAACATCAAAGGGTCGCTGGAGGCGGGAAAACTGGCAGACTTCATCGTCATCGACCGGGATCTGATGACGTGCCCCCAAGAGGAATTAAAAGATATTACCGTGCTGACAACCGTAGTCGGCGGAGATGTGGTCTATCAGAAATGATTAGAGCCGCGTTTCTGGCAGAGCCCCAAACGAGTAATCAACTTGTTTGGGGTCTGTTTGCATGAGGACGAAAAAAATGGGATGAATAGTAAAAAGAAGGGAAATATTGACGATTCGACAAATTCTTCGTATATTTTAAATCAATTAAAATTACTGCCGCGATAATAGAGTTATTGTGAACTGCTTGTAAGGAGGACAACAACATGAGTAAAGGCGGCACAGAGTCCGTTGCGGGAAACCGCTTGTCGCAGGAGCTGCAATCAAGGGTTCCGCACGTGTTTGTTATTTTATTTTGTGTGATTGTACTTGCGGCTGTCGCTACCTGGCTGGTTCCGGCCGGGGAGTATGACAGAGCGCCTGACGCGAACGGTCGAATGATCGCCGTGGCTGGCAGCTATCATCAGACGGATTCATCGCCTGCCGGATTTATGTCTATTTTCCAATCGATCTATACGGGAATGACGCAGGCGGCGGATATTATCTTTTACATTTTTCTCGTTGGCGGTTCGTTTGGCATCCTGCGTGCGACCAATGTGATTGAAGGCGCGGTGGGCAGCGTCTCGCAGAAGCTGGCAGGCAGGGAAAAACTGATCATTCCTGTGCTGATGATCTTCTTCGCGCTTGGCGGAGCCATGCTCGGGTTGGCGGAAGAGACGATTCCGTACATTACGATTCTCGTTCCGGTGGTTATGAAGCTGGGCTTCGATTCACTGACGGGAGCAGCGATTGTGTTGGTCGGTACAACGGCCGGGTTCACCTCAGCTTTTATGAATCCATTCACTGTGGGTGTCGCCCAGGGGATTGCCCAACTTCCAATGTTTTCCGGTGCCGGCTACCGTATGATCATCTGGGTCGTCTTTGTCACCGTAAGCATTTGGTACGTGATGCGGCATGCTGACAGAGTGAAGAAGGATCCGACGAAAAGCCCGATGTACTCGGCTGATCTGGCAGCGGTACAAGAGACGGCAGCTGCCGGACATGACACGCGTTTGACCGGCAGCCAGAAGGTCGTCTTGTTGATCCTCCTGGCCACCATTGTCACATTGGCTGTCGGCGTCTCCAAATTCGAATGGGGCTTGACCCAGATCGCCGGCCTGTTTCTGCTGATGGGCATACTCATGGGGCTCGTCTCGCGGATGAGAGTCAACGACATTGCGGAAGCGTTCATCGAGGGATGCCGCACATTGGTCATGGGTGCGCTCGTCGTCGGTGTTGCCCGGGGAATACTGGTTGTCTTGCAGGATGGCAAGATCATGGATACGATTCTGTACGGTTTGGCCTCTGCCGTAAGCACCCTGCCGAGCAGTTTGACGGCTATCGGGATGTACCTCGTGCAATGTCTGATCAACTACATCGTGCCATCTGGAAGCGGCCAGGCAGCGCTGACGATGCCGATCATGGCTCCGCTGGGCGATCTTGTCGGCGTTACCCGGCAGACAGCCGTTCTTGCGTTCCAGCTTGGCGACGGCATATCCAACATCTTCACTCCAACATCGGGATACTTCATGGCCGGCTTGGCCTTGGCCGGAATCTCCTGGGTCAAATGGGCCAAGTGGATTCTTCCTTTGATCATCATTCAGTATGTGCTGGGGGCTGTTTTCGTAACGATTGCCCATCTGATCGGTTATGCTTGAGGAAAAGGGAGGGGCAAGTGTGAAGATCGCATCCGTCGGCATCTATGCCATCAGGCTGCCGCTGATCCGGCCGTTTATCGTATCCTACCATGCCTATCGCGATATGCCGACGATTCTGGTCAAGGTGGAGACAGATGACGGCCAGATCGGTTACGGCGAGGCGACGCCGGACGAGCATGTGACAGGGGAGACCTGGGAGAGCACCTTCGCGGTGTTGCAATACAAACTGGCTCCTGCCGTCATCGGGGAAAGCCCATTTCAGATCGAGCGGATTCACGAGAAGATGTCTGCGGCCGTCTACGGCTGCCCGGCAGCCAAAGCGGCGATCGACATCGCCTGCTACGATCTGATGGGAAAAGCCTGCGGCCAGCCTGTTTATAACTTGCTAGGCGGCAAGTACCACGACTCGCTTGCCGTCCCGTATGTGATCAGCATCCTCGATCCGGAGGTGATGGCCCGCGAAGCGGCCGATGCGGTGCAGGCAGGCTACACGACGATCAAGGTGAAAGTAGGGACCGATCCTGTCGTTGACATCGAGCGGATTCGTGCGTCAGACAGGCAGTCGGCAACAAGATTCTCTTGCGAGTGGACGCCAATCAGGGCTGGAAGAACAGGGCTTCCGCGATGTTCGTCCTCAAGCAGGTAGAGGACTGCATGATGGATTGGATCGAACAGCCGGTGCTCGCGGATGACATCACTGCCCTGGCGGAGATTCGCAGGCAGACGCACATTCCCGTCATGGTGGATGAAGGCGTACATGGCGACCGGGAGCTGCGCGAGGTCATCGCCAAGCAGGCTGCCGATAAACTGAACATCAAGCTGATGAAGTGCGGCGGCCTCTATCCGGCATTGAGGCTGGTCAGCCAGGCGGAGATGGCGGGCATCGAGTGCATGGTCGGTTCGATGGTCGAATCAGCTGTCGCCACGGCCGCCGGTGCCCATCTCGCCAGTGCCAAGCGAAACATCATCGCCAATGAAATGGTTGGTCCGCTGATGTTCTCCCGGGACGTGGCTTGGATGAATTATCAGGGCAGCAGACTCTACCTGGGGGAGAAGCCGGGATTGGGGCTGGATGTGGACGATGCGGCCGTCAGGGAACTTGCCGTGATGACAGAGAAAATCAGTATGTAGGATGAAAAGCCGCAGCGGGATGAAGCTGCGGCTTTCATCTTGGATTTGTAAGAAACCGCCAGGCGGCCTATAATGAAGAGAGAATGAAATGAGGGGGAAAAACGATGAAGATCCTGTCAGTAACCGGTGAACAAATACCGCCGGGCAAGGGCGGTTCGCCGGCGGATACCTTTACTCGCTCCATCGCCACCTACGTAGCAGGCAAAGAAACGAAAACGCTTACTGTCACATATCCAAAATACTTTGAAAAAGTGTTGGCCGAGAAGGGCATCTACGACCAGGAGGCAGAAGGCGTGCCAGTCAACCACATGGCAGCGGCTCTTTTTTTGGAGAAACATCCCGATGTGAAAACGAGCCGCCAGTATTTCAACGACGAAGCGAGTTTCCTCGCGCTGTTTGAAGGTTTTTCGCTGGCATCCTTCAAGGAAAAGTACGGAACGGCAACCACCGCCTGAGCATGGCGGGGTTGGGAAAAATCGGATCGATACCATTTTATTGTACCGAATGCTTCCAATCGCAAACAAGGCCATATGCGCTTCGCTTCGGAAGGGCATTTGGCCTCTTTTTGGCTGGCTTTAGATCTTCGGCGAAGGAGCCAGATGCGCTTCATCGCTTCGCCGATGCAAGCGCAAAGCTGTCTATCGATCCCGTACTGCAGTGAGGTGCAGCGGGGTATCCGGGATTATGCAGGAAAATCAGCTTGGCTTATGCGAAAGAATTTACACCGTCCCCGGACAACGGTAAAGAATTCAATGTTTGGGGAAAAAATAATCACAGTTCTATGACCGTCAAGTTAAAGGCAACTCATGTTGATAGCGATACTGACTTCGGCTATAAATCTATTGGGCCTCGTGACGAAATTGTACGAAGGTTTTATATGCCCGATGGAAGCGGATTGTCTGGCAAATGGAAAGTCTATTTGAAGACTCCCGCCACCTGCGCCTTGCTTAGAGGTGGGAGTCTTCTGTGAAAATTAGGTAAAAAGTAGATAAACACAACGCGGGACATTGAAGTCAACTTCAAGACCAGAGAATAGGGCATTGTTTTTCCTTTACAACGTAACATTGTTATGTTACACTCGTTTTCGAAGGTGGTGCTCAGTACATGGAACAGGATTTGATCTCGAAAAAGGAGCTGCTTGAACTGACAGGCATTTCCTACGGCCAATTGTACAGATGGAAGCGGAAAAATCTGATTCCCGAGGACTGGTTTATCCGTAAGTCTACGTTTACCGGGCAGGAGACGTTTTTCCCCAAAGAGAAAATTCTCGCCAGAATCGATAAGATCATCAATATGAAAGACGATCTGTCGCTGGATGAATTGGCTGATGTGTTTTCGCCCAACCTGGCTGAAACGGCCGTCTTTAAGGAGGAATTGATCAAACGTAACATTGTTTCGAATACGTCGCTCGATTTGTATACAGAGCAGGCGGGCGATGCCAAGGTGTTTCCCTTTGAAAAAATTCTTTACGTATCCATCCTGGATCAGCTGCTCCAGACAGGGGATATCAGCCTGGAAGAAGGGAAAATGCTGCTGCGGGTCTTGGAGGACCACTACCCGAAGTTTCAGGGCAAAAACTGTGAACTGGTCTTCATTCGCAAGATGGGGGTTTCCACGTTCTTTTTGCTATCGACCCCGGCTGAGATCTACTTCGAGCCAGGGGTAAAGGTGGTAACCCGGCTCAATCTGGCAAGCAGCATCGAGGAGTTAAAAATAAAAATATCGTAACGAACGGAGGACTTACCTTTATGGTCCAGCAAAAGGGGCGCGATCTGAAGATAGCGGGAATCGCAAATGCTTCCGGCGGCGCCTATGACAAGGCGGAAATCGAAGGGATTGGAAAAGTGCACGGCGATCTGGAATGCAACGATCTCAAAACGAGCGGGAAGTGCACGATCAAAGGCAGCGTAAAAGTGGGAGACGCCAGAATCGAAGGCATGGTGAGCATCGCGGGCAGCATGTCGGCCGATAAGCTGACAATCCAGGGCCACGCGAGTATCGGCGGCGGCTTCAGCGGAGAAGAGCTTGACGTGGAGGGCTACCTCTCGGTGGCGGAGAACTGTCAGGCGGAAACGTGTGTGATGGACGGGGGTTTTACCATCAACGGACTGCTGAACGCGGGTACGATTCAGATCAAACTGCACGGCAGCTGTCGGGCGAAGGAAATCGGCGGCGATGCGATCCGGGTCAAAAAAGGAAAAACCGGTTTTGGGCGATGCCTTCGTTTCCCTTCGTATCCTTTACCCCCAAGCTTACCGCGGACACTATCGAAGGCGACGAGATCTATCTGGAGGCGACCCAGGCGAGAATCGTCAGAGGAAACAATGTTGCGATCGGCCCTGGCTGTGAGATCGAACGGGTCGAATACAAAGGAGTATTTCAGCAGGATAAGGGAGCGAGAGTAACGTCTAATGAAAAGATGTGACGGACCTAAACCAATGGGAGGAAACAGACATGGAAGAGAAAAATCAAAAGCGGCCTGATTTAAAAATTACCGGCACGTCCAAT
>NZ_HE978540.1:187025-202537 GCF_000311785.1 Brevibacillus massiliensis | reverse complement strand
CACAATTCGGCAGGAGGCGTTTACGGAAAAGTAAAGATCACCGGGGAGGGGTATGTGGAAGGGGACCTGGATTGCCTCGAGCTTGGCTGCACAGGTGTCGCCGATATCAAAGGGAACTTTAGAGCAGCGGACGTATCGGTTCGAGGCGTCATGACGGTTGCGGGAAATACGCAAGCAAACAAGGCGGTCATCAACGGACAGGCGGATTTTGACGGAGAGGCAGACGTAAAGGAAATGCGGTGCAATGGTGTGGCCAACTTCAAAAAGAACCTTGCCGGTGAAGAGGTGAGGATCTGGGGAAGTGTATCCGTCCAGGGAAACTGTGAGGCTGAGCGCTTTCTCGTCAAAGGCAGCTTTGCCACCCGGGGACTGCTGAACGCCGGCAATATCGATGTACAGATGTATTGGCCCTGCCAGGCGGCGGAGATCGGGGGAGAGCGGATCACGGTAAAAAAATCGACTTCGCTGAAAAACATGCTGAAGTCTATTTGGGGACTGTTTCAGTCCGACCCGCCCCAGCCGAAGCTTACCGCCGAAGTCGTCGAGGGAGACGAAATCTATCTGGAACACACCGAAGCAAAAATTGTCAGGGGAAACCATATCACCATCGGTCCCGGCTGCGAGATCGAACTGGTTGAATACAAGCAAAGCTTCCAACAGGCAAAAGGCACGCAGGTGCACCACAGCAAAGAAATATAGGTGAAGTGAAAAAACGAAAATGCCCGGAAGAAGGAGAGTCCCTCTGCCGGACTGCACCTTATTCACACTAAATCGGGAGGTGTACTTGGTATGGCTGCCAAGAAGAGCCGATTGGGTTTTGTCATCGCCGGCCTTTTGCTGGGCATTTTGGTCTCGTCGATGGACAATACGATTGTGGCTACGGCGATGGGAACGATTGTTTCAGAATTGGGAGGACTCGATAAGTTTGTCTGGGTGACCTCTGCCTACATGGTGACGGAAATAGCGGGCATGCCCATTTTCGGCAAGCTCTCTGACATGTACGGCCGCAAACGGTTTTTCCTGTTTGGTCTGATCGTCTTTTTGATCGGCTCCACCCTCTGCGGAACCGCACAGAGTATCGTCCAGCTCAGCATCTATCGCGCCATCCAGGGGATCGGCAGCGGGGCGTTGATTCCGATTGCGTTTACGATCATGTTTGACGTCGTACCCGCGGATCAGCGCGGAAAGATCGGCGGCTTGTTCGGCGCCGTGTTTGGTCTGTCCAGCATCTTTGGCCCCTTGCTGGGTGCCTATCTGACCGACTATATCAGCTGGCATTGGATCTTTTACGTCAACGTGCCGCTTGGTCTGATTGCCTTGGCCCTGGTCGCCTGCTTTTACCGGGAGACGATTCGACATGCCAAGCAGAAAATCGATTGGCTCGGTGTGATGACGCTTGTTCCGGCGATCGTCTGTCTGATGTTCGCGCTTGAGCTGGGCGGCCATCAGTTCAGCTGGGATTCGGATGTGATCATCGGCCTGCTGGCTGCCTTCGCCATTCTGTTTCTCGTCTTTCTCGCGGTCGAATCGCGGGCAGAGGAGCCGATCGTATCTTACCAGATGTTTCGAAAGCGGCTGTTTGCGATCAGCAATCTGGTGGCGTTCTTTTCCGGAGCGAGTTTTATCGCAGCGACCGTCTACCTCCCGATTTTTGTTCAGGGCGTCATGGGCGGGACGGCGGCCCATTCGGGAATGGTCCTGCTGCCGATGATGCTCAGTTCGGTTGTCTCTAGCCAATTGGGCGCCGTTTTGTCCTCCAAGCTTGGCTACCGCAGAGTGATGGTCGCCTTCAGCCTGATTTTTTTGTCGGGGATCCTGCTGCTCGGAACGCTGTCTTCGGGTACGTCCCGCGCCGTCGTTACGCTGTACATGGTGGTGACAGGCTTGGGCGTCGGCGCTTCGTTCTCCGTACTGGGAATGGCTGCGATCCATCACTTCGATGCGACGCAGCGCGGTTCGGCCAACTCTACCCTTTCGTTCTTGCGGACGCTGGGCATGACGCTTGGCATCACCGTATTCGGCGTCATTCAAAGAAACCTGTTTGGCGGCAGATTGGAAGACGCGCTGGCCGGTTCGGGCCAAAGCCCGGTCAACGCCGAAATGCTAAGCGATCCGCACATACTGCTTTCGCCGGCAACCTGCGCCAGCATCCCCACACCCGTTTTGGAACAGGTCACCGCTGCGCTGTCGGACTCGATCGCCCATACTTTTTTGTGGGCACTCATTCCTGCCGGCCTGGCGTTCGTCTTTGCGCTCCTGATGGGGAGCGAACGGCTGGAGGCAGCCGGGAGAACGAGGGCAGCAGGCGACCCGTCAGCCGGTCCGCTGACGGCCAAGGATATATAGGAAGTCTTGAAACGCAGCCCCTTGCACGGAAGCAAGGGGCTGTTTGCTGCTGGGGATCAGTATCTTGCGCAAACAGCCCAATCATGTACAAAGCAAGTGACGAAAGATGGAACCAATCACAGGCAAGAATGAAAGCGCTTTATACTATAATCTTACACAAGGAGGAGAGGGTATATGTTGGATGAGCGCTCATCAACCTTGCTAAAACTGATCACCTCCAGCCGGACAGCCACGTTCAAACAGTTGACGCAGCAGATGAACTGCACCAGGCGTCAAATCGTCTACGATCTGGCGAAAATCAATCTGTGGCTGAAAAGCCAGGGGCTCCCCCTGATCGCCAATCAGCGGGCCCACGGCTTGACGGCGGACACCGCGGTTCGGGAGTTTCTGCTGCGCTCTCCCCCGCAGGTGAAATTTTCAACGTATATTTTGTCAAAGGAAGAGCGGGTCTTTTGCATCATCATTCAGCTGTTCGTTGGCGACGAGCACACCTCGCTCTTTCATATTGCCTCGCGCTTCAAAACCAGCCGCAATACCGCCTTGGCCGATATCCAAAGGGCAAACCGATTTGCCGCAGCCTTTCAAGTTGCCGTCGTGTATACGCGGGGAAAGGGGTATCATCTGGCGGGCGAGGAGCGGAACAAACGCGCGTTGGTGATGAAATGCATCTCGCGGCTTCTGCATCAAGTGAACGGGATGCGGATCCTGGAGCGGGTTTTGGCGGACAAGCAAAAGGAGCCCGCTTTTCCGGCGCTGTTCGCTCAGGCATGCTCGGCGCTCAGGGAGGCCGAAGATGCGCTGCAGTTGGTCTACGTCGAGGAAAAGATCAACGCGATCGCGGTATTTTTGGTGATTCTGTTCAGTCGTGGGGCTGAGCGGAAGCACGTTGTTTTCAGTCAGGAAGAGCAAGTGCTGCTCAGGCAAACACGCGAATTTGATGTCGCCAAGCGCCTGATCGCCAGGTGCGGCCAGCCAGTCCATGAGGCGGAAGTCTGCTATATCGCACTGCTGCTTTTGAGCATCAGCTTAAAGCGTTCGGACTATCAGATCGAATCCAAGCACATGCAGATGCTCTACCAGCTTGTTTTGGCCGTTGTGGAAGAATTTGAACTTCTTGCCTGTGTCTCCTTTGCCGATCGAAAAAGGGTGATTGATACTCTGTTTCTTCATATGAAACCAGCCTACTACCGAGTTGTGTTTCAAATTCCGATCACCAATCCGTTTTTGCAGCAGATCAAAGCGGAGCATTTCGATTTGTTTACGCTAGTGAAAAAGGCGTGGGAGCGGTTTGAACAGTTCGTCGGCATTCCCTTGCCTGAGGACGAAATCGCCTATCTGACCCTTCACTTCGGGGCGCTGCTGGAAGCGCAGGGCGGTCTGCACATTCGGCGCAAGCAGGCGATCATCATCTGTCCAAACGGAGTCGGGACCTCCAACATGCTGAAGGAACAGATCGGAAAGCTGGTTCCCGAGATCTCGATCACCGCGACCATTTCCCTGCGCGAATTTCAGGAGAAACATGAAAGACAGTGCGATTTGATTTTTTCCACGGTCTTCATTCAAACCGAAAAGCCGGTCATTGTCGTCAATCCGATCTTATCCAGTCTGGACAAGGCGACGATCCTGCGCGAAGTCTATACGATCGTACACGGGAAAAGCCAGGTGGCGCCAAGCGTGCAGGACATCATGCAGACCGTCAAGCGATTTGCCGTCATTGCCGATGAGGATGGGCTGCGCAGTGCGCTGACGACCGCATTGACCGGCTCGATGGCGGAAAATATCAGGAGGTACAAACCCGTGCTAAAGGAACTGCTCACGGAAGATATGATTCAACTTCACGAAAAAGTCAAGGATTGGGAAGAGGCCATTACGCTTGCGTCAAAGCCCCTGATCGACATCCGTGCGATTGAAGCTCGTTATGTAGAGGCGATGATTCAGAACATCCGCCGGTTGGGGCCGTATATCGTCCTTACGCCCCGCGTCGCTGTTCCGCACGCCCGGCCGGAAGACGGTGTCAAGAAAGTTGGCATCAGCTTGTTGAAATTGTCCGAGGAGGTGGCCTTCTCGGAGGAGAGCGACCGCAGAGCCAATCTGATCTTCGTCCTTGCCGCAATCGACAACGAAACCCACTTGCGGGCACTCGGACAGTTGACAGAGTTGATATCCGAGGCGGACAACGTCGACAAGCTGATCGCCGCCCGGCAAAAAGCCGAAATTTTGCAAATGGTCGAGCACTACAGCCTGAAGTAAATCAAGCGTGGTTGGAAAAATCGAATGGAGGGGTTTGCATGCTAAGCATTATCACTGTCTGTGGAAACGGGATTGGCAGCAGCCTGATGCTGAAGATGAAGGTGGAGGAGATCTGCGATGAACACGGCATTGCGGTGAGTGTGGAGTCTTCAGACTTCAACGCGGCCAAAAGCAAGACGTGCGATCTGATCATTACGATCAAAGAGCTGGCGTCGCAATTTGAAGATCGGCGGGTCGCGGTGGTCAGAAGCTATGTAAACAAGAAGAAAATTGAAGAGGATGTACTGGAGATCATCAAACAGTTGGCTGCTGCCAAGTAAGCAGCGATCAAAAGGACGGAAATGGGGGATCGTGAATGTCTGCATTAACCGGCTTGCTGCAATTTCTTCGGGATGTGCTGAGCCAGCCCGCCCTGCTGATCGGTCTGATGGCTTTTATCGGACTGGTCGCGCTGCGCCGGCCCGGGCATAAAATCCTGACCGGGACACTTGGGCCGATCCTGGGGTACCTCATGCTTGGCGCCGGAGCGGATGTGATCGTAGCCAGTCTCGATCCGCTCGGCAAGATGATCGAGACGGGTTTTCACATCACGGGTGTGGTGCCGAACAACGAAGCGATCGTCTCGGTCGCGCAAAAGGTGCTGGGCGTGGAAACGATGTCGATCCTGGTCGCGGGACTCGTCTTCAACCTGTTGATTGCCCGTTTTACCAAGTATAAATACGTATTTTTGACCGGACATCATAGTTTTTTTATGGCGTGCTTGCTCTCTGCCGTGTTGAAAACCTCCGGAATGGCCGGGGCCGAGCTGGTACTGTTGGGAGGATTTATCCTGGGGGCATGGAGCGCGATCTCCCCGGCGATCGGCCAGAAAAGCACACTGAAGGTTACCGATGGCGATGAACTGGCGATGGGCCACTTCGGCAGCATCGGCTATTACTTGTCGGCATGGGTGGGGAAATTCGTCGGTAAACCGGAAGAGAGCACCGAGAAGGTGGAGATCCCGGAAAAGTGGCGCTTTCTCAGGGATACGACGATCTCAACGGCTCTGGTCATGGTGATTTTCTACCTGATCGCGGCGGTCGCTGCCGGCCCCGCCTTCGTGGCGACGCTCTCCGGCGGCACATCGGCCTACCTGTTTGCCGTGATGACCGCCCTCAAGTTTGCCATCGGAGTGGCCGTGGTCTACTCCGGCGTTCGCATGATCCTGGCCGATCTGATCCCGGCCTTCCAAGGGATCGCCACCAAGATCATTCCGAACGCGATACCCGCAGTCGATTGCGCGGTTTTCTTCACGTATGCTCCGACGGCGGTCATCATCGGCTTTGTCAGCAGTTTTGTCGGCGGGCTGATCGGCATGTTCATCCTGGGCGCTTTGGGCGGCGTACTGATCATCCCCGGCCTGGTTCCGCACTTCTTCTGCGGCGCGACGGCAGGCATCTACGGCAATGCCACCGGCGGCAGAAAAGGAGCGATCGTGGGCGCCTTTGTAAACGGATTGGCGATCAGCTTCCTGCCGGCTCTGCTGCTGCCCGTGCTGGGTCAGTTAGGGTTTGAGAACACGACCTTTGGGGATGCGGACTTTGGCGTGCTGGGAATTTTGTTCGGCCAGGCTGCCAATCTGATCGGCTCGTTCGGCATTTACCTGTTGGCGGCTGTCATCCTGATCGCCCTGGTCATCCCCAACTTTGTCCGGACGAAGTCGTCCGCGCTCAACAATTACGAAGAAAGCATGTGAACAAGCGAGAGAAATGAGGGAAAAGCGATGAATCAGTTGACGATCAAGTTATTTGCCGACGGCGCCGTGCTGGATGAGATGGTTGCGGCTTACCGCTCCGGCGTGGTAAAAGGGTTTACGACGAACCCCTCCCTGATGCGGAAGGCGGGCATCGTCGATTATGAAGCATTCGCCATGGAAGCGGTGGCCCGCATACCCGATATGCCGATCTCGTTTGAAGTATTTTCAGATGATTTTGAGATCATGGAGCGGGAAGCGAGAAAGATCGCGGGTTGGGGAGATCAGGTGTACATCAAGATTCCGGTGATGAACGCGAGAGGAGAATCCTCCATTCCGCTCATTCGCAAGCTGTCCGCCGAAGGGTTTTCGCTTAATATCACGGCGGTCCTGACGGTGGAGCAGGTGGAGCAGACGGTGGCTGCCTTTGCTCCCGGGACCAAAAACATCGTCTCCGTCTTTGCCGGAAGGATCGCAGATTCGGGAGTCGATCCGATGCCTTATATGAAACAGGCTGCCGCGATCTGCAATTCGGCCGCCGGCACGGAACTGTTGTGGGCCAGCTCGCGGGAGCTGCTGAATATCTTCCAGGCGCAGGAGTGCGGCTGCGACATCATTACCTGCACCCCGGACATACTGGGCAAACTGCCCCAGATCGGCAAAGACCTCTGGCAAATTTCGCTGGAGACAGTGAACATGTTTGCCAAGGACAGCAAGCAGTCGGGTTATTCGATTCTGAGTGCCGGGTGAAACCAAAAAGTTAGGGAAAAACAGCACGTTGGCTTGTGACTGGCGTGCTGTTTTTTTGCATGTAACTGATTCTGCCAGCTTAATCGGTTTGATAGGTCCAATCCGTCCAATATTTAGAGGCTTTCGTAAGGACTTGGGCGTTCCCTTCCAACGGCTTGCAAACGCACCATAGAAAAACAACCCCTTTACACAAAGTTATCCTTGGTCTTAACTCCGTGTAAAGAGGTTTAATGAAAGTCCACCTTAGTATTTTTCTCTATCTTTGACCCTCCAGTCTCAGAAAGGTCCCTCCGATAGAATTATAGTAATTGTAATAATTTACATTTTCAGAAAAGTCAGGGCCGTCAACGAATTTCCTGATATCTCTAGCACGGATTTTCGGTGAGGGTGTTATCAGATATCGGGAATGGAAATCATAGGAAAAAGATTCGCTATAAGGAAATCCGATCGGTTCCTCCATAAAATGTCCACAGCCTTTTTCAGTCTAATTCGTTTATAATAATCATTATAAATTACCTCTTGAAAGCGAGGTCTCAGCAGTGAAGACAGGTGTGTTAGTAATCGGGCACGGGTCCAGCAACCAATCGTGGGTGGATCTGGTCGATGATGCGGTCAGTCAGCTGGACGTACCGGTGCCGGTCGTAGCCAGTTTTCTGGAAATGGTCGAAGGACGGCTGATCAAAGACGGCATTCGCGAACTGGAGCGGCAGGGCGTGGAACGGATCATCGCCGTACCGCTGTTCGTCTCTTCAGGTAGCACGCATATTGATGAGATCGGATACGTATTGGGAGTTTATGATAAGACCGAACTGGATGAAGAGTTGGAGCGCATCGAGACCAGCGCTGACATCGTCTTTTGCGATCCGATGGACAACCACCCGCTGATCGTGGACATTTTGCTCGAGCGCGTCAAGGAATTGTCCCGGGATCCGGCTTCCGAAACAGTTTTTCTGGTCGGACACGGAGCAGATGAAGGGAAGTACCACGCCAAGTGGGAAGATGTCATGCAAAAGCTGGCGGCGACGATTCGCGAGCAGGGCGGGTTCCGCGAAGCAGCTTACGGTACGATGCATCCGGACAATGTCCGCGAGCGGGCACAGGAGGTAACCGGCAAGAACCGTACCCTGGTCGTCCCGCTATTCCTCAGCGAAGGATACTTTACAAAAAAGGTGATCCCTGCTAAACTTGAAGGCCTGGAATATGTATATAATGGAAAGACCTATTTGCCTCATCCTTATGTGGCGCGCTGGATGCAGGATGTCATCACCCATCAACTGAGCAGAGCATAATATTTTCGTAATATCGAAGGCACCCTCGCAGTGGCGAAAACAGGGTGCCTTTTGCAGGATTTTTTGGCGAGATAGTCGCGAAGGAGGGAGACTGCATTGATCGAGGTAGAGGCCGTGACCAAACGCTTCAAGCAGGTGGTCGCCGTAGACGGCATTACATTTACCGTACAATCCGGGGAAGTGCTCGGCCTCTTGGGGGAAAACGGGGCCGGCAAAACGACGACGATGCGAATCATGGCGACGGTACTGCAGCCCTCGGAAGGGGATATTCGCATCGATGGTTTTTCTGTCAGGAACCAGCCGATGGAGGTCAGGCGCCGGCTGGGACTGCTGTTCGGCGGAGAGGTAGGGCTGTACAACAGATTGACGGCGAGAGAAAACATCAGTTACTTTGGTAGACTGTACGGACTTGGCGAGCGCCAATTGGCTGAGCGTGTGAAGCAGCTGAGCCGGGCCCTGGGGATGGAGGATTTTCTCGATCGCCGGGTGGGGCCGTTTTCCCGCGGGATGAAGCAGAAGGTGGCGATTGCCCGTTCGCTGGTGCACGATCCCCAGGTCATCCTGCTCGATGAGCCGACTACCGGCCTCGACGTAAGTGCGGCCAGCGTCTTTCGCCGGCTCATCAACTCCCTGAAGGCGGAGGGGAAAACGATTCTCTTCTCCAGCCACAACATGGGCGAAATCGAAAAGCTGTGCGACCGGCTGATCATCATGCACAAAGGTAGGCTGATCTTCGAAGGCACCGTGTCGACACTGCGGAAAACCTACGGATTAGAAGATCTGGACGATATCTTCATTCGCGCCATCGGAGAGGAGGAGTAAGGTGAACGGACGCCATATCAGACTTGTGTTTCAAAAAGAATTCACGGATTTGCTGCGGGATCGGAAGACGTGGATCGGCGCCCTTGTCATTCCCATCGTCGTCATCCCGCTGGTCTTTCTGATCCTGGGCTCGGCGATGAGCAGTGTGGAGAAGGAAGCGCGGGCGTACATTCCGCTGGCTGTGACCGGGCTGCAGGAGCACCCGCTCGTTTCGCAGCTGCGTGCATTGCCGGGAGTCACCCTGCTGCATCCCGCCGATCCGATGACTGCGTTAAAACAGGCGGAGGTCCGGGCGGTGCTCCAGTTTCCGGCGAATTTTGACCAGCGGGTGAAAAGCGGGCAGCAGGCTCGTCTGACCGTCTTTTACGACCCGTCCAACCAGAAGTCTTCCTATGCCCGCGAGGTGATCGAGCAGGCGGTGAAGGAGTACGAAACCATGCTGGTGGATGAGCGCCTCCGCTCCGTCGGGCTTACCCGCGAGGCCATCCAGCCGGTCGCGACCGAGTTTTCCAGCATCGCGACCGATGAGAAGATGACAGGCAGCCTGCTGTCCACGATCATCCCGCTGATGCTGATCCTCTCGCTGATCTCGGGCGGGATGCCGGCGGCCACCGATCTGGTCGCCGGGGAGAAAGAGCGCGGGACACTGGAATCGCTGATCAGTGCGCCGATCGCCAGCAGCAATGTGCTGACGGCAAAGCTGCTGGCCGTGATGATCATGAGCGGCGTCAGCGCGATCGCTTCGCTGTTCAGTCTCACCCTGATCTTTTCCGCCATGCCGCTCGGCGAGGCGAACGTCACCTTCTCGCTTGGCTTTCTCCACTCCGATTCGCTGGCCGTCTTGATCGTCATGCTGCTCCTGCTTGCGGCGATGTTTGCGGGCCTGGAGCTGGCGATCAGCACTGCTGCCAAGTCGTTTAAGGAAGCGCAGACCTACATGTCGCCGATTATCTTTGTCGGGATGGTTCCCGCCTATATGATCATGCCGCTAAATCCGGTTGATGTCCCGTTTCTGTATTACGTGCTGCCCATCTTCAACGGCATCGCGATTTTCAAGGAGATTTTTTACGGAGATCTGGTCACCTGGCACGCGCTTGTCGCAATCCTGTCTTCGCTGGTCTACGTCAGCTTGGCCATCGGCATCGCATCTCGCCTCTTCCGCAAAGAATCATTGATCATGCGATAGTCAACTCATAAACGATCAACACCCCAAACGGTCAGATCGCTGAGCTGGTTTGGGGTGTTTTCGTGTCGGATGATTTTCCTTTTGTTGCAGCAATATTCCAACTATAATGAAAACAGATTCATATATACAGAAAAAGGTGTTGTCAATGGTAAACCGGTTCTATCTGGGGGCATTCTTTGTGTTTCTGTCGGCAAGCGGTTTTGCTATGATTCCGATCTTCGCCACCTTCGCGTATCGGGCCGAAGTAAGCGTGTTTACTTTGCTGTTTTTACGGTTTTTGCTTGCGGCAGTGTTTTTTCTGCTGTACCTTTTTGCCGGCAAAAAGCACAGGTGGAAAAGCGGGAGCAAGATTCCCTACTTTCCGCTGTTTATCCTGGGCGGCGTACTGTACACCTTCCAGTCGCTCACCTTTTTTTCTTCCGTGAAGTACATTCCCAGCGCGCTTGCTTCCTTGCTGTTGTATACTTTCCCCATTTTTGTCGCGCTGCTTTCTTATTTGATCGATAAAGAACGGCTGACTGTCCACATATTGGCTTCCATCGCGTTGTCGATCGGCGGTCTGGCTTTGGCGATGGGGAAAATCGTCGGCGAGATCAATCCGCTCGGCGTGGTGCTGGCGCTGTCGGCAGCAGTCTGCTACTCCTTGTATATCGTCATCGGCAACCGCGTGGTAAAACAGCTGTCTCCGGTCGTGACGACGACTTTTGTCACCGTGTTCGCTACGGTTTCGTTTTTCTTCATCGGGCTGTCTACGGGCAGCCTGACGTTCCGGATGTCAGGGCAGGGATGGGCGGCGGTTGCGGCGACGGCGCTCGTCTGCACGATTCTGTCGCTGGTCACCTTTTTTCGCGGACTGGAGCTGATCGGTTCGACCAAAGCATCCATCCTCAGCATGCTTGAGCCCGTCGTGACGATCGGCATGGCGTTCTTGCTGCTGGGTGAACGCCTTACCTGGCTGCAAATGCTTGGCGCCTGCGCCGTTATCTCCGGGGCCATATGGATTGTAGCAGGGCAGGGACGGCAGAAGCAGCAGCCCCGCGACGGACAGCAGCCTGACACTTTCATGCCGTAGGGCCGGCTGTTTCGCTATCGCAGGTGAGAGCGAACAAGCCACGCTCCGCCAATGACTCCGGCGTCATTGCCCAAAGCGGCCGGGAGAATGTCGCAGACGGCGTAGGCGGGGGCAAACCGGGAGAAATAATGCCGCACCCGGTCAAAAAGTTCGGAGCCTGCCTGTGAGACCCCGCCGCCGAAGATAATCCTGGCGGGGTTTAAGATGGCGGCAAGGTGGGAACAGGCCAGTCCCAGGTAATAGGATGCCTGGTCGATGACGGCGATCGCCGACTCATCACGGGCCGATACCGCGGCAAACACATCTTTGGCTGTCAGTTTTTTCTGTGTCAAAAGGGTGGCGGCGAGGATTTTGCTGCTGCCCGCTCTCGCGGCGCGTTCAGCTTCCCGGATGATCGCGGTCGCCGATGCGAAGGTCTCCAGACAGCCGGTTCGTCCGCAGCTGCAAGCAGGGCCGCCGCTTGGTTCTATCGTCATGTGGCCGATCTCCCCGCCTCCGCCGCTGGCGCCGCCCACGATCCGCCCGTTGAGAATGATTCCGCAGCCGATACCGGAGCCCAGCGTGAGCGCCACCAGGTCTTTGGCACCCCGTCCCGCCCCCAGCCACATCTCGCCCAGCGCTGCCAGATTCGCGTCATTTTCTACGTAAACCGGCACGTTGACCAGTTGTTCCAGGATGTCGCCCAGCATCGTCAGCTTCCAGCCGAGGTTGACCGCTTCGAGGACTCTTCCCGCCGCCGGATCGACAGGCCCCGGTATGCCTGCGCCGATTCCCAGCAATTTTGTTTTGGGGATGCCTGTCTCTGCCAGCAGCGCCTCAACCAGATCACGCATCTGGGCGATGACGCTGCCCGCCTCGGCTCCAGCCAGGGTTGCCGCGGTTTTTTTTCGAATCATGTTCCCTTCAGTCGTGAACAAGGCGGCTTTGATCGAAGTGCCGCCTACGTCTACTCCGGCGATAATCTCCTGCATCAAGATAAACACCTTCCTTGCAGTTAGAATATTCTGTACTATGCTTCCGGTATGATTCCAAGGGATAGCAATTTTCAAATTGGTCGATACAGGATATGATGGAAGAAATACATGGAGGACACGTTGGCTGAAAGGAGGGTGCAAATGAAGCGTGCTCGTCTGATATACAACCCGACATCGGGTCGAGAGAATGTGCGTCGGCGCCTCGCGGATATCCTGGAGGTATTGGAGGCAGCCGGCTACGAGACTTCTGCCCATGCCACGCGCGGCGAACATGACGCCAGTGAGGAAGCGGAGCAGGCGGTGCGCCGCGGCTTCGATCTGGTGGTCGCCGCCGGCGGCGATGGCACGATCTACGAAGTCATCAACGGTATGGCGGAGAAGAAAAATCGTCCGGCCTTAGGCATCATCCCCTGCGGTACGAGCAACGATTTTGCCCGTGCGGTTGGCATTCCGAAGTCGGTCGCCCGCTCTTGCGAGATTATCGCCAGCGGAAAAACAAAGAAAATCGATCTGGGGAAAATTAACGACCGCTATTTTATCAATATCGCCGGGGGCGGTTCGCTTACAGAGCTTACCTATGAAGTGCCGAGCAAAATGAAGACGATGATCGGACAGCTCGCTTACTATGTGAAAGGCATCGAAAAGCTCCCTTTTATCCACCCCACCCATGTGCGCCTGGAGACGAGGGAGCGGGTCGTCGTCGACGAGGAAATTATGCTGTTCCTCATTGCCAACAGCCATTCGGTAGGAGGATTTCATCGTCTCGCACCGAAGGCAGACCTCTCGGACGGCAAGCTGGACTGCATCGTCTTGAAGAAGACCAGCCTGCCCGAATTTATTCGTTTGGCAACCATGGCCCTTAAGGGAGACCATATCAAAGACCCCAATGTGATCTACTTTCAGACGAACTACGTAAAAGCCACTTCGCTGGATGCCAAAACTGTCCAGCTCAATCTTGACGGAGAGTTGGGCGGCCAACTGCCGTGTGAATGCATCGCGCTGCCAGAGCATCTGGAAGTGTTTGTACCATAAAGACGCAACAACTATCTGGAAAAAGGAGTTTGTCTCATTGCCAAAGACTTCAAAGCGAAAAAAACACGTACAAAATCAAAACCAGGCAACTGCGCTAACGAACCTGCCGGTGAAACTGAATCAGACAGTGGAATTGGAGATTAACGGACTGACGCATGAGGGGGCGGGGGTAGGCAGGTACGAGGGCTACACACTCTTCGTACCGCAAGCTCTGCCTGGCGATTGCATCCGCGCCGAGGTCGTCCACGTCAAAAAGAATTACGGCTTCGCCCGCTTGCTGGAGGTGCTGGCGGAAAGTCCGCACCGCGTTCAACCGCCCTGCCCGGTGTTTGACCGCTGCGGCGGCTGTTCGCTGCAGCACCTCGCATACGAGGAGCAGCTTCGCCACAAGCGCCAGGTCGTCGTCGACAACCTTCGGCGCATCGGCGGCTTCCCGACAGATGGGGAAGGGGCGGTCCTCGTCCACCCTACCATCGGCATGACCAATCCCTGGCGTTACCGCAATAAGGCGCAGGTGCCGATCGGCGAGCAGGAAGGCGGATTGGTCGGCGGCTTTTACGCCGAGCGTTCCCATACGATCATCGACATCGACCACTGCCTGATCCAGCACGAAGCCAACGACGAGGCTGTCGCCGCCGTCAAGCAGATCGCTGCTCGCCTGGGCATCCAGCCCTACGACGAGAATCGCCACACCGGCCTGCTGCGCCATGTCGTCACCCGCGTCGGAGCGAATACCGGCGAGGTGATGGTCGTGCTGATCACGACGGAAGCGTTTATCCCCCATCGCGAGCTGCTGGTCGAAGCGATCCGTCGGCAGCTTCCGGCGGTCAAGAGCATCGTGCAGAACATCAACCCGCACCGGACCAATGTCATTTTCGGCGACCAGACGTTCACACTCTGGGGCCAGGATGAAATCTACGATACGATCGGTCCGGTACGCTTTGCCATCTCCGCCCGCTCGTTTTATCAGGTAAATCCGCTGCAGACGGAAGTCCTTTACAAGAAAACCCTGGAGTACGCCAGACTGACCGGGGCGGAGACGGTGATCGACGCTTACTGCGGCATCGGCACGATCTCGCTCTTCCTCGCGCAGCGGGCCCGCCATGTCTACGGCGTGGAGATCGTTCCCGAAGCCATCGCCGACGCCAACCGCAACGCCCGGCTCAACGGCATCGACAACGTCACCTTCGCCGTCGGCGCCGCCGAAGTGGTGATCCCCGCCTGGAAGCAGGA
The DNA here is from genome assembly GCF_000311785.1 of Brevibacillus massiliensis. Taxonomy (GTDB): domain Bacteria; phylum Bacillota; class Bacilli; order Brevibacillales; family Brevibacillaceae; genus Brevibacillus_C; species Brevibacillus_C massiliensis. Next base: position 187,851 of record NZ_HE978540.1, on the reverse strand, counting down.
CGGCATCCGCGCCGACGTCATCGTCGTCGACCCGCCGCGCAAAGGCTGCGACGAAGCCCTGCTGACGACCATTTTGCAGATGAGGCCCGAGCGCGTGGTGTACGTGTCCTGCAATCCGGCGACGCTGGCCAGGGATTTGAAGGTGCTGGGGGAGCTGTATGAGGTGAGGGAAGTGCAGCCGGTGGATATGTTTCCGCATACGGGGCATGTGGAGTGTTCAGTGTTACTAACTTTGCGGGGGAATGAGTAATCCCCCGCTTTATCACGCCCCTATATTCCCGATATTTAAGGGGCGGGCTATGTTGTAGTGAATCTTAATGTTACCGTCTATTTGAACTTCGATCTTATGAATGAGTTTTTGGATGACTTGTTTCAGCACCTGCTCGTCATGAATGTCCAGTTTCGCTATTTTTTTGATTTGACGTTGAAAATCTTGCAGATAGCGTTCTGTATCCTTCTTTGATTCGAGCATTCTTTCCAACTCAACCTTACGTTCAGTTAACCGCCTACGTTCGGCTTCGATGGCTTCGTTGGTAGACCTAAATTGCTCAATACCAACAACCTTCTGTTGAAACAAAGTGAGTAGGGAGCGGAATTCACTTTCCAATTTGGCTAGTTGATTATTAACTCCTTGTAGCTCTTTCGTATAAGTGTTTTGATGGATTGCAATTTCCCCGCCCACAACTCTATATAGTTGCTCCAATTTCAAGTTGTTTGAGATTAGTTCTTGTAAGTCATCAATTACAGCCTGACGTAGTTTTCTGTTCCCTAGTAAGCGTCAAATAGTCCCCATCGAATACATAGGTGGGGACTATTTGACGCTTAC
>NZ_HE978540.1:182795-186030 GCF_000311785.1 Brevibacillus massiliensis | reverse complement strand
AGAGCAGAATAAAGGGAGCGTGAATGTTTCTAGTATTAACATCAAGACATCTACTATACCTAATCCTCTATTAGATAAAAATGCTGTAGAAAGTACCCCTATTCCATAAATATCCTCTTTATCGAAATGCCCTGTTTTCCTTAGATACCTCCGTTTCAAGTTGGTTTTTCCTTAGCTTGCTTATGCCCCGCTTTTCGTAATGAGAGCGGGATTTTCCGCTTCTTAAAACTGTCCTATTACTCATCTCTATTACTCTCTACGCTCCGTGTGTTCCGTAAATGACCCAAATACCTATATTGAATAGTGACAATATTTGAAAGGGGTTAGAAACAGTGGAACAACTGCTGACAATGCAGGAAGCTAAAGACCTTCTACGGGTTTCCTATCGAACGTTGCACAGACTTGTTTCAAGCGGGACTATACCGTCAATAAAGGTCGGGCGGGTCATCAGAATCCCGCAATCGGGGTTGAGGAAGTTCATTCTTAACGATACATCAGGAGGTAGCGGCAATGATTATCAACAGTAAGGCGGTCTCTTTATCCGAAGCCGCCGCGATGTTAGGCATGAGCGAACAAGAAGTATTGCGGCTTTGTCAACACGGGTACTTGGAGCAGTCCAAACTTGAGAACGGTAAATCTCGAATTAGCCTGAACAGCATGGAGAAGTATGCCCATCGGAGCGGGATAACCCTTCACGAAGCCCCTAAGCCCGTTGTAACACGTTCAGGGTACTTAACCATCGGTGAGACAATGACCAAGCTAGGATTGCGAACTGAAGCGGCGGTACACAGGCTGATACAGTCAGGTGCATTGAAAGCAGGTTTTGAAGACGGGGTATATTGTCAATACCCAAAGTTTACACGACTATGTTACAGGGCGGTGCTAATCATGCGAATGTATACACTTAGCGAAGTTTCAAGTCTGCTGACCAAAGCAAATCCTACGAAAGTTTACTCGATGCAACGCATTTGGTCTTGGTGTCAAAATGAAGGTCTGCGCTATGAGACGATTCCGAACGCTGTACGCGGCATGGCTTACAAGCCTGTATGGATTCGTGAGGACGAGTTAAAGAGGTTTTTTCAGAAAAAAGGCTTTGGCGTTGAAGCTATCTTTTCAGCGACTGGCTAAAACGTCACTATAACATCCGTAAATAATGTACTTTTCGGACATGGGGAGGTGAACAGATTGAAAGACGTGACATGCTCAATAGACCGTATTTCTGCGTTGGCTTACATTTCAGACCTATCTTACTTCTCTAAGTCGCTAGAATTGAACCCTTACGTTGATGCAGTTTATAGAAGTACACGACAAGGCGACTACGATACGAATATCAAGTGTGTTGATGGAAGTTTAATACAGGTTAACAGCAGAGAAAAGGGGGAAGGAAAATGTTAGGGTAGACTTCAATCCCAACACATTACACGGTCGGGATACTTATGGAGAAATGCAGAAAATCATTGCTTTTATGAAGTATCCCCGCATGACAGGAATTGATTTTGCGGTTGACTATCACGGCTATGACTTGTCCAGTCTTTCAATCAGCACCCCCCGTTCCATGAAGAAAGCAGTCTATTACGCACCTTCAGGCAAGCTGGAATCCATTACTATCGGAAGTGGCAACGGGGACAAGCGCATAAACTTCTATGACAAGGGATATAAAGAACGTCAAAACTTACCCCAAAATCATCCTCATTGGTGGCGGGTTGAAATACAACGGTCAAGGTTTAAGAATGAGGATGACTATTTTACCAATCCATATGAAGGCATGACCTTTACTCTCCCCGCTTCCTTCCCGCCTGATATGAAGGCGGCTGATAGGGCGATGCTCATAGGTCTGCAACAACAGCCTGAGTTATGGAATGAGTTGGGGCGCAAAGTTAAGGAGCGGTTGCGAGACTTGCAACATCAGGCTTCTAAAAGTTTAGACCCTCACCCCGCCGAAGTATTTGAACTATACAAAGAAGAAATGCAAGCTCAATTACAGGAGTTGTTTGCCCCTGCCTATCAAAATTCTCCGTTCTACCAAGTCCTTTAATCATATTTAGATAGCCGTTCAATAATTGACGTGGGGGTGTATCAAATTTTGACCCGCCCCCTCAGCAAAATACTTTTGAACCCTTTTTTACCCCAAATGTCCCCCTTTTGTAACCCTATTGGGTTCATATACTGTTCCAGCCGCCATTTCTTAACCCATTCTGAACCCTTCTGTAACCCAAAAAATTGCTCTAAACATGGAAAAGCCGCCCCTGCTGACACAGAAGACGGCTTGTTGCCCCTGCGGACACAGGAAGCGACCACTAACCAATCGTGGAAAGCGAAGAAGCCTACGGGCTTTCCTACCTCCCACAAATTTATTATACATAATGACCTTTAATTTGTAAGAGTATTGTAAATCCCCCCATGAAATAACGGATTGACGGTCATAGTCCGGCTTGCGAAATATAAGCGGCGTGGCGGGTATATCAAATTTTGACCCACCCCCATCAAATTTTCACTTCTTCTTAGCAGGTGTCCATTTGAATCCGCAGTTCATGCATCCATTAACAATTTCACTTCTTCCAACAAAGCCGACCAAAATACTTACAGGTAACGCAAGAGACATACTAATAACCCCAATAATTCCAAAAACGCCAATCGCTGAACGGGTAAAAGAACTATCAACAGAACTGTACCACATCATGGCACTGCTAAGTATTGTCAGCAGAATACCAATAACAATCATAAGACCAAGGGTTAGGAATAACTTTGCAAAGCTGTAGCCCCTCTTGTTGGCTACAATTTGCGGCGACTTACATTTTCGGCAAACTACGGTGTTACCTATATTTGTTCCGTTCGGTGGATTCCCTGTTGTCCCCGCTTGGCTAGTGGTTGTCTTACTTACGTGAGCGTTAGCCATCCTTGACTGATTGCCTATCGTTCTATTGGTTTGCGGGGCGGCTGTCCTGCTGGATTGGTTAAATGTTGTTCTATTGGTGCGTTGTTGCACTCCATGTTCCCCTCTCCGACTGAAATAAATGTAGGAAATAAGTTCCATAAGTAATTCGACATAGGTTTCAAAAAACCTCTTTGTCTGCCCTCGTTCTAGTGTCGCATCTTTTCCCCTACATGGAACGACCACGAATAGTAGGGGGGATGACCTATGAAAATCGAACGAACTTTTACAGGGAACGAATCTTTCTTGACCTTGTTCATGCCATTAGTTGAAGCTGAGATTGACAGAATCATGGAAGAAATG
>NZ_HE978540.1:0-181622 GCF_000311785.1 Brevibacillus massiliensis | reverse complement strand
ACAAAAAGTATGAAATTAAAAATAACCAACTGTATGCCATGATCTTTAATCTACAGTATCTAATCATTGATTCTTCAACCTGGAATGTTTGGGTTATAGAATTGGAATCCATTGTTGATGAATACAACGACGTGGACATTAGGTTACTAGGGTTTCATGAGCAGTGGAAAGAACAACTAAGGAAACAGAGATAACCGAGAAGAAGTTGTGGTTTTAAATTCATATGCAGTCATTAGTTGATGTGAAAATTGATGTTAAAGTATATTTTATAGGATAACAGAACATTAAGTGAACAATCAGAACCTTGATTTAATGCTGTTTTGTGGCAGTATAACAGAAAGGTAAATAAACGGGTATTATCCCGCCATACGGGGCATGTGGAGTGCTGCTCACTGTTGGTGCGGAAGGACAATTAAATCGGAGATGTATTGGCGAATAGATAATCAATTCTTTGAAGTTTAAATATATGCTAAAATATGCAAGCGGTTTTGGAGACTCGCATGGATGAGTCTTTTTTTACTTTATCTGTTAGTAAAGATGGCATTACATGGACTAAAGAATACGATTGAACTTCCGCCCATCTTGGGCGGAAGTTGGATGATTATGAGGTGATTGGTGCTGTACCTTAGGATTATCACTTTGGACTACTGGACATTTCTTCTCGATTGCTGAATTATGGATTTCTTTTCCATGTTTACGGGGTTGCCATGCCAAGGAATCTGGGAACGATTCGCGACGCCACATTCCGATCAGCCGAGGCAAATCCGCTTCTTCGTTGGCCGTATTTTACGCCGATGCAGAAATTTATCGGCCAATACCCTTTCGACCTGAGGCGCGGGTAGGTGGGCACCTGCTTTTTTACAGCAATGATTCCAGAATCGCCAGGTTCGCTTTCTCATTCAGGCGGATCTGTTCGGAATATTTCCATTCGTCGCCAGGAGCGACCCTCAGTTCGCCGCAAATGTCGATGCCGATCACGTTTTTGTTCAAGACGAGTGTGTGCAGCGCCATGATCAGCTGCTTCAGGCGCATCTTGCCCTGATCCCAATTGGTGACGGCATCTGCTTCGTCCAGCACGTCCTTGTCGATGCTGATATAGATGTCATCAGCGACAAGAGAAGACAGTAGCTGCCCGGGATGCTCCAAATCAGGCAGCAGCAACATTTTGGATCGAATGCCCGGATCGCCGGAGAACGAGTCCGATTGAACGCCGACCCACACCACTTGCTGCAAGAGGGGAAGGCGCGTAATCGCTTCGGCTACCCACGACCCGCACGTCAGCAGCCCAGGCAGTTGGTCCGATTGCTGGGCGTCGGTATGATTGTCGAACAAGACGAGGCTGAACGGGTGGTCGATCTCGCTGAGGAAAGCGTAGGAGACATAGTGATGGTTTCCGCTACCGATATAAGTGATGCCGCTCGTCTTGCGGGCGGACAGCCTGCGGCGGATTTCCGCAAGCGCTTCGCGGGTGCAGAACAAATTCGTGGAAGGGATGTTCGACAGCTCGATCCATTCGTCGGCTCTGTCGGACAATTGAGGCTGTTGCTTGTACAAATGATCGAAATTCAGCACCGTCACTTCATGATGAAGAAGTCCCATGATCCATCATCTCCTTGCGAAAAGACGTTCATGTTCATTCATGTTTCAAGTCTATGACCACTGCTAATCTAAGAATACCACATTTCTCCTAAACTTATCCATTTGCGAGAGCGAATTCGCGTCCAGATCGTGCGCGGCAATAAACAGCGGCCCTTTCGGCTTCCGAAACGGAAGCGAAAGGGTCGAGCCAGGATATGATAGCGAGTATAGCTAGTGAAACGTCACATTGTCCGTATATAAAAATTTGCCTATTATACATTTTGCCATGATGACTGAGATCATAGTAAGCAGAGAAAAAAATGGATCTGGTCTTTAGACATCGTTTGGGAAATTGTATTTGACATCGCAATTCGCATGAAGGACCCAACATTAGTTAACAACAGCAAAACCATGATGATAGATGGAGATAATCCAACAAAAATAGCCAGCAATACAAAGCAGATAAAGCTCAGCAGCACAGCAGGATAAACCAAATATGAATGTCCCTTTTGATCGGCAAATGCCCCTCCTCTGCGGCCAAGCTGCTCTACAATTGGAGCAAGGATTTGATTGTATGTACGAATGCAAGCCGCTTTCAGAATAGCGTTCAAGGCAAGAGGCGCGGGCTTGTCCCGATTCCGAACGCAACACATGTTGAGGCGGTTGAGTGCTTGGTGTATAAGGGTTTCATGTGATCGAATAGGGGAGTTGGGGACGAAATGGGGACAGATACTATTTCTGTCCCCATTTGCTTGATAAAATTGATTCGACCCAATGATCACAAACCCTAAGTAAGATGCGGGAATTTCTGGAATCCACAAAACAAAGCATACTGAAGTCAGAAAACCCGTACAATCATAGGCTTTCGGACACGTTGGTTCGATCCTGATAGGGTCCACTATCTTTCACCTTCAAAACGGTCTATTCGTTCTTGGGTAATAGGAGAACCCCGGATATTTCACTACTGGCCACTTTTCCTTCCGCAATGCGTTTAGTAATTCCGGACCTGCATTTAGGTTCTCTTGTACCAATTGACGAGGCGTGAGCGCCATCCACTGATTTAGAGAAACGTCTTCAAAACGATCGCTCTTAAACATCTCCAAAAACCACAAGCTTTGGTCGCCGGTGTTTTGGATATAGTGCCCAAAAGCAAATGGTACATACCCTACATCCCCAGCCCGATAATCGAAAGTACGGGCCGTTCCATTGGGCGCAAATACCGTCATGCGTCCCGTTCCCGAGATATAATACTGCCATTCATCGTTGTTGGGATGCCAGTGCATTTCCCTCATGCCGCCCGGCTTTATCTCCACCAACGCCGCCGCTACCCGGGTTGAGATGGGACAGTTTGTTGAATCCACGATCCGCACTGTACCCCCCGGAAAATTGAGAAGTTTTTGAGCCAGCAGCCGGTGGGAAAAGTTCAGCGGCACAGTACCATAGGGATCCGGCACCTCTTGAGCTTCCAGGGGGCCGGGAATTTCTCCTTGGAAAATGTACAGCTGATGATCGGGGATACAAGCAAAAGCGCTTTCCGGCACTCCGAAATTCGCCGAAAGGACATCCTTTGGTGTATGGGCGAACCAGTCGGAGATCGATAAAGTGTTTAGATCGGAAAAACTGCCGTCGTCAAAGACGAGCAGAAACTCACAGCCTTCTTCCAATCCTTGGATCGAATGCGGAATGCCGGGGGGAAAATACCACAAGTCGCCCACACCAATATCTGCGATGAAGTTTCTGCCGTTCTGATCGACTGCCGTGATGCGCGCCCTGCCCACAAGCATGATCGACCATTCCGCCTGCTGATGCCAATGCAGCTCACGTACACCGCCCGGAGTCAGAGCCATGTTCACACCGGCAAGCGTGGTTGCGATCGGGAGCTGTCTAACCGTTACTTCCCTTGACCAGCCACCGTGATTTAATTGCATGTACGTGTCTGAGAAAGAAAACTTTAAGTTAGGGATCGTTCCGGCATCGGTGGCGGGTGGAACCAGCATGTCGGGGTTCTCTTGGTCGCGCAGGACGTCACGCGGGCCAAGATCCCACCAACCGGTACCATCATTCCTTATCGGCTGCGGTATATTGCCAGCTGCGGCTTGATTATAAGGACTTTGTTTCATAAACATTCCTCCCAAACCCTCCATAAAAACTAATGTAGACTATGCAAAAGAGTTGGGCTGGAAATTTGTCCTTTCATTGGCACATCATGAATGTTCCTGGTCATAAGACCTATGTGAAAGATGCGGAGTAGATTGCGGGTAAATTGATTTGACACTTACCAACTAGTAAGTTGAAATGAGTGTCATGGAAAATCGAAAAAAACAGAGCAAAAACCGCTACTATAACAAAGAGATCGCTCGGGTTACTTCCATTGCCATGAAACAAACCGGCAAGCGTGAGGATTATGGAATCGCTATGCCCATAACTTCTTGCATCAAGCGAGTCGGAAGATCGTGGATTTCGCGTGGAAACATCGCTGCCATACCATCGTCATGGATGACATTTTGAATTGGGGATTACTGGGTATCATGTGTTGTTGTCAGATTTTGATGCCTGGCATTGCGTGCTTACGAACGGATTTTTGGCTGTAGATGAAGATGAGTGGGATGCCTTTTATCGGGGAGAGCTGGAAATGACAAAAGAACAAAGCTGGGAACGAATTTTTGACTTTGAATCATTAAAGAAAGAACCTTGGTGGGAGGATACTGAGTTATATCTACAGGGGGTTACCGGAAAGGTTGACATTTCATGTGTTCGTAAAGTCAGAACGTTTGTTGCAAAAGGTACTAGTATATAACCCATTAGCTCCCACAGTTTATGAAAACAAAGAGATTGCCCTCAACGGTTTTTAGATAATCAAAAAGGCCTGCGATCGAAAAAAATTGATACTCCTATGTCATAGAGAATGGCTGACGATCTTATTTAGCTTGATTTTTTTGAATGCAGCCTTACGAGTCTATCGACCGCATTCATGACCAATTCTGGATGGTTTTGTGGAAGCATATGGGCAACTTTAGGCAGAATGATGAGCTCGGCATGTTTTATATCTTTCTTTAATCGATGCGCTTGTTCGATGGTTCCAAACGGATCTTCATTTCCTGCGACAATGACTACCGGGGTATCAATTTCCTTGTAGCGTTTGCTGATTTGCTCTGCCGCAGGGGCAAAGGCCAAAACATCTTCCCGATTGGCTTTAAACTGTCCAGGGCGAAGCCATAGCGCATGAGTCGCTTCCCGATAACCAGGAGGAATAGATTCGGGGGCGAAGGTCGCTTCTAATATCCGATCTGCCAAGACTGTTCCAAACGGGAATCGCAATGCTGTATGAAGCAGCAGGTTCCCAATGACAGAGGTCACCACTATCGTTGAGATTGGATCGCCGTTCTCTGCCGGATAGCCTTCCTTATACATCGCCCCGCCCAACGTAATAATTCCGTCAATCTCCTGTGGATAAAGCAAGGCGTATGACAAAACCATCATTCCGCTCCAAGAATGTCCTACCAAGATTGGTTTCTCGATCCCTAGCTCCACTAAGGCGGCATGGATTAGCCGCACTTGCACGATTGGGGTTACGGGTTCATTCCGGGGTCTTTCACTATAGCCATATCCTGGACGGTCGAAGGCGATCGCCTGATATCCTTTGTCAGCAGCCATGTTCAGCACCTGTTCGAAATCGCTGCCGGTCAGCACACCGCCGTGGAGAAATACGATTGGTTTGCCGGAGCCTTTGCTTATATAATGCAATTTAATCCCTTCAGCCGACACAAACCGTCCAGTCGGAGGAAACCTCGATTCCCCCTGCCTAAACAGAAACCGGTTGTAGCAGAATAGGCCACCCAATCCGATAGATATTGATAAAACAACGAATATCCACATTCTCTTTCTCTCCTTAAATGGTTTCCTGAATCACCAGCCTGATAAAATTGCAATAAAAGCATACTTGTGAGTATGTTGTCTCGATAGCAAAAATCGTATCGGTAAGGACAAATTACTCGATACTTGTATTCGGACGAATTCCATGCCATAAAATGGTTGAAATTTCTTTAGATAACATCTTGAAATCAACTTGATCCGGCGCGAGCAACCACATGAGCACAACCCCATTTATAAGGGAGTGAAGTGCGATAGACAAGGCATGAGGATCGATAGTTTCGATAATGAATCCTTTGCGTTGCAGTTCTTTCATTACATCCGAGGTTCCGAGAAACAGTCTGGAAAATGCTTCGGCCAGCTTTTCCCGGATCTCAGGTTCACGGCTATTGGCAACAAATTCGAAAAACAACAACGGACGTTCGCCTGATCCCGCTTCACATGAATCAAATTCTGATTCCAGCAATAACTCCAAGGCTTTCAACGGATTGACTGAGGTCATTACTTGATGGGCTTGGTTTGGCAGTTCGTTCAGAAGCTTGCTCAGGCTTTGTTCGCATAGAGCCAGGAACAAATCGCTCTTGCTGGAAAAATGCCAATAGACGGCGCCTTTGGTCATGCCTGCTTCCTGAGCGACCAGATCAAGCGTAGCGCCCCCATATCCATGAGTTGCAAATACATGACGCGCTGAAATCAATATTTTGGATTTAGTGTCCGCTTTGGACTGTTGGTGATGCTTCCTTAAAAAAGTTCTCAGCGCTGACTTGCTGCCAAAATACCTTTTCACTGTTGTCCAATGCAGGTTTGCTTCTTTAGCGATTTCGGCAAATGTAATCTTATCGTAGGGAAGCCGATCAGCTAAAACGGTAATGGCTTTGTGAATTTGTTCAGAGGATCTTATTTTTTACACCCCTTTTGGATTAGCTATATTCACATTCTGAAAAGTATGTTTTTATAATAAATTTTATTCGCGGATGTTGTCAAGTATTGGTGTAGCCCGTATCCCGGGAAATGTTTATCTTCGAGAAAATTTGACCTGTAGGTAAATCGCTTCTGATCCGGCATGAAGAATCCCATGCTTCTTCACACCGTGAACGTGAAGTGACATGGGATTTGTATATGCGGCAGTTTGGCAGCCATCGCAATTTGCTCAACCAACGGCCTGATCTTCGGAAACACCTTCAATGCTGTCTTGTATAACACCTCTTGCCCACGACAAGAGTAATCGACTAATGACTTTTCCGCTGTCCGTTTAAACTCTTCAATCCGGTATAAATGCATATGGGCATCAATGATTTTCATCCTGAATCTCCCCTTGGTTGGCAAACCGTATCGCCCGCAAGGCAGACAAGGAATCGGACGGGATCATCTTGTCAGTAAACAGGAAGAAGACGGGTGAGGTAAAGGCAACGTTATTGGCTGGCAGGTTCAGTTTGCGTACGACCGAGATTACAGCCACTTCCTTATTGGAGTAGGCATGCATTTGCACTTCATCCGGGTCAGTGATGATCTGCATGTGGTCTTTCAGGGAAGCAGAGCCGACAGTATTCTGCACGATCTCCACTGTATGACAAAGGATGGGTACCCCTGGCAGAAGCTTTTACTGGCTGTCACCAATTGCACCTTTGACACTGTAGTTTTCCAGATCAATATCCATTTCCAGTCCGAGAGCAAGCTTGGCCAGTTGAAATCCGATATAGGGTCCCGTTGTCAGACCCGACGCTCCCAGACCATTTGCCACGAGGATTCCTTCCCAACCGGGCAAAGCGCCGATGACAGGGAGAAATCCCGGAGTAAAGGGGCGAAACCCGGCTCTCGCTTCTAAAAACGTGGCGTTGACCAAGCCTGGAGCTGTTTCTAACGCTTTGTTGAAAACTTCTTGCAAGCCGCCGGCTGTTATTCGGGTGTCGAAACCTTCCGGATTATTTTCATGCGTTGCGCCAATGACAATTCTTTTATTCTCAAAAGCCAGCAAATATTGATCGCTGGGCGGCATGACGACGGGCCAGTTGTCCGTGTCGGCACCTGGCAATTCCAAGTGGACGATTTGCGCTTTTTGGTAGGTTACCCGAAAATCTACACCTAAAGGTTTTAGCAGCTGATTTGCCCATGCGCCGGCACAAATAATGACTGCATCGGAAGTAATGTATTTACCTCCGACATGTACCCCTGTTACACGTATTCCATTGTACTGAAGGGTTGCTTCTCCGTTTAATCGTACAGCGCCGTTTTTTACGGCTGCGCGCAAAAGGGCATCGCGGAGGTCGCGTCCATCGACACGGGCGGCACCCGTTACATGTACAGCGGCGCAGTCATCGGCAAGCGGCGGAAACAAAGCCTTTGCCTCACTTGGAGAAAGCTTGGTGATTTCTCCCATTTCCGGAGCGTTCTCTTTGCGTTTTAACGCGCGTTTTTGCAGTTCGGCGAGTTTTTTCATATCCTTCTGTATGCTGATGGCACCGACGCGGGCATAACCGGTTTGGGTTTCCCCGTCCCGTTCAAGCTCTTCGATCAAGGACGGATAAAAACGCGCCCCTTCCTTCGCCAGTGTATACCAAGCTTGGTTGCGTCTCTGCGACAGCCACGGACAAATAATCCCCGCAGCGGCATCAGTGGCTTGTCCTTTATCTTTGCGGTCGACGATGATCACTTCTGCGCCTCTTTTTGCCAATTGATATGCCGTAGAGGCCCCCAGAATCCCCGCACCGACTACGATACATTTTTTCATCTTTCAGCATCCTTTTTGTGTAAGCAAGTGTCTAGTCCATTGTATCCATATGGACACAAAACCAAAAGCAAAAATTGCTGTAGCGATCTATTCTTTTCCTGCTCTGCCGCTGGATCGAGGGTGATTGCCCGCCTCATCAGAATCGGCATGGATTCCACGATATCCCAATCATGGTCATCCCCTGACCAAATCCTGAAAACAATTTTTTCTTTTAGCAGCAATGTATTGAGTCTGGCATCACCCTAATAACGTCCGTAAATGAAACAGGAAAATTAACTTTTTAAAGCCAAATCATTGATTCATGTGTCTAATAAGTGTAATCAGGAGGAGGTGAACTGACAATTGGATACCACATACCTGGTCAAAATGGCACAAAAGGGTGATGAAGCTGCCTACTTGGAACTGTTTAGCCAACATGAAGAACTGATTTATAAAATGGCGTTTGTCTATGTAAAAAATCAGGATGATGCTTTGGATGTTGTTCAGGAAACGGCTTACCGATCATTTAAGTCTATAAAGACTTTAAAACATCCAAGGTTTTTTAAAACTTGGTTGACAAAAATTGCAATTAACTGTTCGTTGCATTTCCTTCGCCAACGAGCCAAGGGGATTCAATTGGAACCGCAGAATTTTGAATTGCTTCAGACGGAAAATGAGGATTTTACTCTCTCCATAATGCTGGAAGATGTAATTGATAAATTAGATTCAACAGAAAAAAGCGTAATCTTGCTGAGATTCTATCAAGATTACACCATAAAGGATGTCGCGGAGATGTTGGAAATCCCGTTGGGTACAGCTAAAACGGTTTTATATCGAGCCTTGGACAAACTTCGCAGGAATTTTAGGGAGGTGAAGATGAATGGAAAATGATCTCAAGAAGGAGATTGACAAAATCGAAATCCCGAATGAACTTCGTCGAAGAACTGAACTTGGTATTCAAAAAGCCAAACAGGAACTTAGCGAGCAAAAACATAGGAGGGGTTTACAAATAAAACGGTTATGTACAGGAGTTGGTGGAGTCATCGCCGCTTCCGTCTTGGCGTTTACACTGATCATTGCTGTTGAACCTGGAATGGCGTCATCCGTCAAGGGGTTTTTTAAAGATATAGTAAACTGGAAAGGTGCAGTAACCGGAGTGGAATATCTCCAAGCGACAAATGAAATCAAGCTTGAAAGCGGTCAACCCAACACAGGCGGGGAGAAAGTCGTTGTACCCATTACATTGACATTGCTGGAAGGAAATCATATGCCTTATAGGGATATTAAGGCGTTTACATTAGGGGAATTCATGTTTGTTGGCAGCTCGGGTGAAACTTTAAACGGACAGGAAGTTATCGTTCAAGCAATAACTGATAAGGAATATGACTTTGAGATTCCGGATTCGGATAAACTTCTGTCGGAAGAGGTATCTGACACTAATAACACGAGAAAATTTCAAGCGAACCTTCTTATACAAAAAGACTTCTTTGAAAAAAACAACCATATCACTTTGAAAATGAACTCTGTATATGGGCATAAAAAAGGCGATTACCCATTAAAAATGAACGGAGAATGGGAAGCGCAAATCAAATGAATGTAAGGCTCTGTCGGCTTTTTCGGAGCGGGTCAAGCGCTGCCAAGCTTTTGGCTGGGGCTGATCCTCATCTATCTTTTCGCCGTTCATTCGATACAAATAGGGGTAGCTGGATGAATAAGACCATGGCGGATGCAGAGTGAACCCCGGGCAAAACACAAAATTGCACAAGGGAGAAGCGAAGTGCGCTGCTTTTTCCGACAGCTTGGCAAAAGGCTATGGGCTGGCTCAAATCCAGCCGCATGGCCTTGTTTTTTTACACCTGCCCCTGTCGCGGGTATGCTCTTGTAGATCAGTCTGTGCCATTGATCCAAACCCATTGCTGATAGGGATAGAATCGGCTGCCGTTCCATTTGAGGACATTCATGAAATACCCTAGTCCATCCGCATGATATCTTCCGGTAATTCGCTGCAGGGCCATTAATGTATACTGGCCGTCCCGCTCAAAATCGATCGGAAAGAGGCCGCTTAAAGCGTTTACGTCCCCTTGAATCGGCTCCTTTCGTTTACCGTTGCTGTCGTAGATTTCCGATAAATACTGCTTTCCTTTATAAGTCAGATCGATGATATACGTTGATTGCGGGTTTTTGCTGGCGGCTTTGACCTTGTAGTTATCCTGGTAATTGACCGTGTATTGGTGTGCTTGATTAAACTGCTCAAAGTCAAATAATGGATAGGGTTGGCTGTTGCGATAAGAGAAAACATAACTGTAGATATATCCGCCTGACCCGCTCGAATCGATCACGACGAGGATATCGTTTACGCCGTTCCCGGCAAAGTCCGCCAATTGTACGGTGGGGTGGTAGCCGGCATTTTGTCTCAAGGGAATTGAATTGGTTACCCCTGTTCGCCCGTCTTGAATGTACAAGGTAATATGCTGGATAAAGGGGCTGCCTGGTTCCTGGCTGCCGACCAAATAAACGAGATCGGGAATGCCGTCTCCATTCACATCGCCCCATTTTTGATCGAGTCCACACATCTGCTGAGCGGAGACACTCGGAGGAAAACGTCCCCCGTCAGCGTTAACAGGTCGAAAGGTGTACATCGTACGCATTCACTCCTCCTGATGTCATCTTTTAGATTATGTTCCTGTTCTGGGTGGTGTGCGGCTTTTACAACTCTATTACATCGCCGTGCTATGCTTAGAGGGAGGTGATCCTGGTGGCAACCATCTTAATTGTCGAGGACGAAATTCCAATCAATGAGTTGATCAAGAGAAATCTGCAATCGGTGGGACATACATGTATTTCTGTTTTTGATGGAAGGGCAGCCATACAAGAGCTGGAACAGCGCGAAGTGGATCTCGTCCTGCTGGACATCATGCTTCCGGAGATGGACGGGTATGAGGTTTTCCGGCAGATCCGCGGGACACCTGCCATTTTCCTCACGGCGCGTGACAGTTTATCGGACAAGGTGAAGGGCCTTACCCTCGGCGCTGATGATTATCTGGTCAAACCATTTGAGATGCTGGAACTCTTGGCGCGGGTGGATGCGGTGTTGAGACGCACCAAGAAGGAAAGCAAGATTTTTGAGCTGGATGGGGTAAAAATCGATTTTGCGAGCAGACAAGTCTTTCTGAATGAACGTCCGGTCGAATGTACGCCCAAAGAATTCGATTTGCTGGAAGTGTTGGTGAACAACCGGAATATTGCCTTATCACGGGACAAGCTGCTGGAGCTCGCTTGGGGCTATGACTATGCAGGGGATACCAGGACGGTGGATGTTCATATTCAAAAGCTGAGGAAGAAGCTGGATATGGAATGCAGAATAAAAACGGTCTATAAAATGGGATACCGTT
This sequence comes from Brevibacillus massiliensis, assembly GCF_000311785.1. Lineage (GTDB taxonomy): Bacteria > Bacillota > Bacilli > Brevibacillales > Brevibacillaceae > Brevibacillus_C > Brevibacillus_C massiliensis. Next base: position 170,075 of record NZ_HE978540.1, on the reverse strand, counting down.
TCGAGGTGTAGGGACGAATGTTTTACAACTTCACAATCGCTTGATGACGATTCTATAATCTGCCCCTCTTATACTGCCTGTTGTGATCACAAATAAAACGATGAAGGAGAGATTCAGATGAACGCAAACAGATCGGGAAAAAGCTTGAAACAAACCGTGTTGGCGGCCGCGGTCGTCATTGGGGGCAGCACATTGCTGTTCCAGGGGCTCGTACAGGGAGTGACGGCGGCGGAATTCAAAAAAACGGATACGATCGCTACAAGCTATGCGAATTATACAGCCGGTTCCGCCCAAGCGGCACAAAAAAGCTTGCCGGCAGGCTACAAGAAAGCAAACTACACGATAGGAGCAATTGACCTTGAATACTACCGCAACCAAACGCCAACCAGCAAGGACATCACAAAAGAAGCTGCCGCGGAAATCGGCGCACAGGCCCTTTGGGAAGTATTTGGCCAGAGTTTGGAGGGTCAGGTGATTGAAATGGGCTACAACCAGGCAACCGAAAGTCTTCCTCGTACGAGCTGGTACGCTGATGTGCTGATCAACGGCAAGCGCAGTTATTCTTTCTCTGTGGACTCGGTAACAGGAGAATTATTAGACCTGGCCCGTGAAAGAACGCTGGATAAAAAAGTTTCAGTAGCCTTTGATCCGGAGCTTGATAAAAATCCGCAGGAATATGTGGCGCTGGCAAAGAATTTGGCGGAGAAATACAACGTTGTTCACAGCAAAGTCAAGTCGGTTGCATACAATGGCCAAGGTTACACCAGCCAGGGTTCCAGCAACAATGATCCGACGATTTCACTCGATATCACGGGAGAAAATGGGGAAATTGCTTTGATGACATTCTCGCGATATGATAAGCAGCTGCTCGGCATTGTTTATAATGGGGAATATAAGCCCGCAGTGGAATTCAGTGAAAAGCTTATGAAGCGGGTGCAGGAAAAGGCCGGAGAGCTTGAAAAGTCGGCTCTCTCTGCCAAACAAAACGAAACACCCTTGATGATGGTTATTGATTAGGATTGAGACATTCAGTCCTCAAGCCGCCACAATGCTGGCGGCTTTTCACGATGGGTCGCGCCCTCCGTGATCAAATTCAAGCGAATCACGAATGATATTCTTTAAATAAAGAAGGTAAGCCGATGAAATACCGAACCTTTTTAACGACCCTTATCCTTTTTCTGTTCTCCTTCAATCTTGGAATCGCAATCATTTGTGTCACGACATTTAAAGACACGGTTCATCGTGCGGAAGAAAAAAGTTTGGGCGAGCATTATTTCATAACATCTGCGCTTATAAAGGATTTTCAAGCTGTGGAAAGCCGCGGAACTGATATTGAGGGCTCTTTAGGCTCTCTGCTCCAGCCGTACAGTTATCTGTCCGGGGATAAAAAGGTGAAACTGGCGCTTTACAAGGATAAGCAGCTCGTCTACTCCAATCGGCAGGAAATCGTATTGCCAAGCAGTTATTCGAAACCGCCGGAGGATGGAAAACGTCTGGTTTCGATACAAAAATCAGATAGCCGTACCTATATCATGGTTTCGGGAAAGCTTCCAGCGCCCTACGATTTTTATACGATGGTCTATCTTTATGATACGACAGAGGCTATCACTGCATGGGAGCAAATGAAAAACATGCTGTTTTTCGCGGGGCTGATTCTTTCCAGTTTGCTTGCTTTCGGTCTTCTTTTATTGCTTAACCGAATATTCAAGCCCCTCTCGCAGATTTCTCAAATCTCCCGCAATATCGCGGCTGGCGCATATGACACCAGGCTTCCGGTATCCGGGCATGACGAGCTTTCCGAAATGGCGCAAAGTTTCAATCATATGGCGGAGGAAATTCAGCGGCAGATACAGGAGTTGGCTGCTGCGGCAGAACAGAAGCAGCAATTTGTAGACAATTTGGCTCATGAGCTCAGAACTCCTCTGACCGCCATTTACGGGTATGCGGAATACATTCAGAAGGTCGTTCGCACGGAAGAGGACAAGCTGTTTGCGACCAATTACATCATGTCTGAGAGCCGCAGACTGCAGAATATCGCTTATCGTTTGCTGGATATGGCAACCCTTCGTGAAAACAAGACCGAGCGGAGCGACGTTCGCATGGAAGAGTTGGTTCGCGGGGTCGAGCAAGCTCTGTGCATGAAGGCAGCCGAACAAAATATCCAGATTACCTATGAGTACCGCTTTGACACGTTGTTTTGCGATGCCGACCTGATGCACATACTGCTCGTAAATTTGATCGATAACGCGATAAAAGCATGCAGTCCGGGCGGAGTCATCAAGCTGTCCGCTGATCTGGAGGAGGGACGTAAGGTGATCTCCGTTCAGGATAACGGCAAGGGAATGACAGAGGAGCATCTCGCCCATATCACAGAGGCGTTCTATCGGGTAGATCCTTCCCGCAGCCGGGCCGGCGGCGGAGCGGGTTTAGGTCTGACGCTTTGCCGGCAGATTGCCGTGAATCATGAGGCAGAGCTGAGCTTTACATCTGAGCTGGGCAAAGGGACAACAGCGAAGCTGACTTTTTCAGGAACGCCTTGCCGGACTGTCCTCCCGCCCGCTAACAGCCAATGATATCCATAGCTGCTGCCAATATGCTGCTGTCCCCAGCCGATATGGGATGAACGGTACAACCCCTTCCAGCAGACCGATCCATACGTATAGCCTCCACAAGCCCGCGTGGTGGGACGCTTCACAAGGGCCGCCCTCGCCTCTTGACGCTGATGTTGAAACACCCCAGGTATTCACACGCCTCGCCAAAACGGGGAAAACCTCATTTCCTTGAACAGCCGAGCTGCCATCTCTTCATCGAATATTTGCAGACCTGCCAGCTTCCTGCCCTTGGCATCAGGAGAACGGCGCAAGGAATCGATATGGAAGAGCTTGAGACTACAGGAGTGATGGAACCTAAATGAGCTCACCCCGTATTATAGGTTGGGAAAAAGATTGGGAATGGAGGAAGATTATTGATACGTTCTACCGATCAGGATTGTGTCCACGAACGCTGTGATCGGCGGATGGAACCTTTCTACTGGATATTAACGTTCGAAGCCATGTCATTTCTCCTCCTATTGGGGATAGCGCTGATGGGCGGTCCCATCTATTTGGTATACCTCTATCAATCATGGGCCTACATACTTCTCCCCCTCCTGCTGCCGGGGGCATGGCTTGTAAAATTTGCGATTCACTATTTGCGGTCGGCGATACGCAAAAATCGTCTGCTCAATCGTTACAGGCTGTACGGGGATCGGATCGAGTATCGAATCTACAACCACGCCGAAAATACGGTTTGCGAGGATACCATCAGGTTCGAGCAGATTGATCGTGTCTATGTTTCAAAGTATATTGCGCGGTATCACTATGCCTACCGGAAAAGCAAATTGAGAGAGGCACAACCTGTCTTTCACATTTTACCGATCATGTATATCCATTACCGGGATGGAATGAACAAGAAGCGAGTGCTTGCGGTACCCTTCTACGAAAATGGCGAAACCGAAATTTGGCTGAAGGAGCTGCAAACCCACGGCATCTCTCTCTGGGCGACGAATCGGCTGCTATCGGATCTGCCGGAAGAGGAACAACTTCGCATGTTGGAAGAAGAAGGAGGCTCGATGCCGTTTCCTTTCGAACGTCATTTGCAGCAAGAATTAGATTCAATCCTCGAAGAAATAGAGCGCCGGGAACGAACGGAGAATCCCGCCGGGTTCCGCGACGGAGCCCAAGCTGATCCGCAGCACGGCGCGGCCGCCGGCGGGAACGCAGTAAAAGCCCTGATGCGATTGAAACCGCAGCGGTCAACGTGGATCATTTTCACGCTGCTTTTCGCTTTCCTCTTTGTCTCGATCAAGCTGGCAGACAAGGGCATCATTTCCTCAGACTCGACGGGAATATGCCTTGCGGTGCTGTTTGTCGCCGCGGCAGTCTACCAATCCTTGGTGAAACATTCGACGATCTGGGTCCCTTTGCGCTTCCTCCTCATCTCACTGCTCGGTTGGGCGCTGACCGGCGGTTTTATGCCGGAGAGCAGTTCCGTTCCCGGCGAAGAGTATTACACTTCCGCGATGGCTGCAGTTATCTTGATGGTAATTGCCGTCTGGCCGCTGTACGGTATCCTGTACTGGCTGCGCCACAGACGCAGGGATGGACGCAGTGTTTGACGACGACAAGTTCCGTTGGCGGATTCTACAACGACAGGAGGAGCCCATGTGACATTCTATTCGGAAATGTTTTTTTCCAAATGGCACCTGATTACCGCTGCCATGACGGTGATCGCTTGGATCGCGCTCATCGCGGGAGGATATGAGCGGCGCGTCGTGCTTCGCAGCGGAATGGGAGCGATGGTATTCTTGTACGTGGTTACAACGATTCCGATCGCGACGATTACCTACCAGGAAAAATCGGTCGACAGCTGGATGCGGCAGCAAATCGTTCACCACTATGAGGAGAAGATGAAGCGGCTCGGAGGACCCGCGAGCGACATCGATCGTTTGGCTGTATCCGCTGGCTCTTTCAAAAGCAAGGATGTCTACAAAATCTACATCTATGCCGGGATCGAGACTTATCGGTACGAGTTTGAACCTCAAAACGAATAAACATGGGGACAATGAGAAAGGAATGAAAAGAAGCAGGAAAAAACGCTTCCAAAGGTTGAAACAGACAAGAGGGGCAGTTCACCCCTCTTCGGCGTTTACATACGAAATGCTGGTATTTTTCTTCCGTCAATATCGGTAAAGCCGTATTCCTCCGCCAGTTGACCGACTCTGAGAATGTGACCGCTTTTTTCACTCACCAGCGGATCGCACGATAATGCGACGATGGCGCGTCCCAGATAGTGTGGCGTTTCTGTTTGCTTCAGTTCAGGTACAGTATGCCAATTCTCCTCGTCCGTGTTGAATGCGGCCAATACCAGCTCCGTTCGCATCCATCCCGGTGAAACAGCGATGACCGCAATATTGTCCTGCCTTAATTCGGTTGCCAAGCCATAAGCCATTTGATTTAGGGCATTTTTCGCCAAGTCATAATAAAAATTCCCAAGGTATTTGTCGTCATCCCAGAAGGTTGTGTGCACAATGAGGCCTGATTGCTTTTCCCGCATCAGTGGAATCGCAAAGCGATTGGTTGCAAGCTGTGCCCGCACTCCTGCCTGAAACATGTGATCCCAATGCAGCATCGGCAATTCCCATAGTGGTTTCTGTTCGATCGGCAGTTCGTTGCCGCCCCAAACATTGTTCACCAGGATGTCCAGCTGCCCTTGCTCTTGCCGGATGCGGCGGATCACTGACTCTGTCTCCTCATCATGGGTGTGGTCGCAGCGAACGGCAAAGGATCGGATCTGTGCCGCCGTATCGTCTATCGTCCCGGGATAGTCGAGCGTAGACCTGCCTTTGACGCTTCTTCCCGTGACATAGACCGTCGCACCCGCTTTCGCCAGCTCTACTGCAATCGCTCTCCCCGCACCTCTGCTTCCGCCCGTAACCAGTGCGATTTTCCCATTCAAATTATTCATGCGAACTCCCCTTTTCACAAATATGGTTTTGATGAAGGCAGGATCAGTCAGCATCATTTTAGTTGTTATATATGTCATCTATTGTCATATTCAAAGCGGGCGAAAAATAAAGTTAGAAGCAAATGGAAGCCAGTATAATCCACCGGATACCGCCGTAACCTGCAGCGCGAAGCCAAGCTGTTTGTTTCGGAGATCTGCGATCAGGAAATCGATCACATATTTCACCAAGTCAAGCCGCAGGTCTTGATTCACCTGGCTGCCCAAACGAGCGTAAACCAATCAATGACCAGCCCTTATGATGAAGCAACCGGTGCTTCATTGGTAAAAGTTCCCCTTTGGGGAACAGAACAACCGCGCGAACATCTTCCTGTTAGGCCGACAGCAGGACCCGATGCCGGCTAGATGTGGGATCTTCTCGGCTGAAGTGATAAAATAGAAAAAAACTTGCCAACAATGGAAGACTTCTTTAGAGAGAAGGGAATTTGGATGATACGTGTGTTATTTGTTTGTATGGGCAATATTTGCCGCTCTCCGATGGCGGAAGCCGTTTTTCGCCATATGGTCGCGAAAGCGGGTCTCGCTGATCAGATTGAGGCGGATTCGGCTGGACTGGGCGGTTGGCACACAGGTGATCGGCCGCATCGCGGGACACTGGGATTGTTAAAAGCGAACGGCATCCCGCATGACTACTTGCGGGCAAGACAGATTAAAACGGCGGATGTTACGGCGTTTACCTATATTGTTTGTATGGATAACGAAAACCTTGCCGGACTAAAAAGGTTGGCTCCACAGGCAGGCAACATCTCGAAGCTGCTGGATTATGCCAGGGAACAAGAGGAGCGGGAAGTAGAAGATCCCTATTATACAGGGCGGTTTGAGCATGTCTATCAACTTGTCGAGCTTGGGTGCAAAGGCTTGCTGGAGAGGATTTGCCAGGATCACGGAATCGTCAGGAAGTAGGAGCGTATGTAGCGGCGGTTTTTTTAAGGGAGACCTGTACATCCCGGCAGATTGGCTATAACGCTGCAGCGGATTGCAGAATCTGCCGGCAAAACTGCCGCAAGCGGCCGCGGCACGGTCCAAGCGACACTCTGCTGTTTGCAAACTCGGCATTGTCGCAACGGGAATGGAAGCTCTTGGGAAGAAAACAGATGAAGCGCAATCTGCGGTAACGTAAAGACGGTTTTAAGCCTGCTGAAATATTTCAGCAGGCTGTTTTTTAGCGTTACCTATGATCGTACATGGCGGAAATCCAAGTTATTCCGGCACGGGCAGTCCCAGTCCCTCTGCGACGCGGCGGCCGTATTCGGGATCAGCTTTGTAAAAGTGCTGGATCTGACGCAGCTTGATTTCGTCTTTTTCTACCGGTTTCATCGAATTGACGATGTTTTGGATCAGACGCGTGCGTTCCTCTTCGCTTAACAGACGGTACAGGTCGCCTGCTTGCGTGTAATGGTCGTCCTTGTCATAGGCCACGCTGTCGGCCATCCCGGATACCGGGTAGGCAGACGGCTTGTGCTCGGGCGATTCTGTCGGCCCGCCAAAGCTGTTTGGCTCGTAGTAAACGGAGCTGCCGCCGTTGTCGTCGAAGCGCATTTGTCCGTCGCGCTGGTAGTTGTTCACCTGATTGCGCGGGCGGTTGATGGGCAGCGCTTGATGGTTCACTCCGACCCGATACCGGTGGGCGTCATGGTAGGCAAACAAGCGGCCCTGAAGCATTTTGTCGGGCGAAACATCGATTCCGGGCACCAGCGTGCCGGGAGAGAAGGTCGCTTGCTCCACCTCGGCAAAATAGTTTTCCGGATTGCGATTCAGCACCATCCGGCCTACTTCAATCAAAGGATAGTCCTTTTGCGACCAGACCTTCGTGACGTCGAATGGGTCAAAGCGGTACGTATTGGCATCTTCCAGCGGCATGATTTGAACGTACAGCTTCCACGATGGGAAGTCGCCGTTTTTAATCGCATTGAATAAATCCTCCGTGTGGTAATCGGGATTCTCCCCGGCAATTCGTCTGGCTACTTCTTCTGTCAGGTTCTTAATCCCTTGTTCGGTTTTAAAGTGGTATTTGATCCAGACGCCTTCGCCTTTCGCATTCACCCATTTGAACGTATGGCTGCCGAAGCCGTGCATGTGACGGTACGTTGCCGGGATGCCGCGGTCCGACATCAAAATGGTGACCTGGTGCAGTGATTCCGGTGACAAGGACCAGAAATCCCATACGGCAGTCGGGTTCTTCAGGTGGGTTTGCGGGTGGCGTTTTTGCGAATGGATAAAGTCAGGGAATTTGATCGCGTCGCGGATGAAGAAAACAGGGGTGTTGTTGCCGACCAGGTCGTAGTTTCCTTCTTCCGTATAGAATTTGACTGCAAAGCCGCGCGGGTCGCGAACCGTATCTGCGGAGCCGCTCTCGCCGGCAACCGTCGAGAATCGAACGAATACCGGCGTCCGCTTCCCTACCTCGGACAAGAATTTCGCTTTGGTATATTTCGTGACGTCATTCGTAACTTCAAAAAAGCCATGGGCACCGGCGCCTTTCGCGTGAACGACCCGTTCCGGAACGCGCTCTCGATTGAAATGAGCCAATTTTTCCAATAGATGGACATCTTGGATCAAAGTTGGGCCGCGCGAACCGGCTGTCATGGAGTTTTGGTTATCCCCGACGGGAGCTCCCCAGCTTGTCGTCAGATTGTTCTTGTTTATACTCATGAGCGAATCACCTCAAAGAAGTTTTGTTGTTGCTATGTATATGATAACATTTATCAATCTAAAATCAATACTTTTTTATAATAATTATAAATTTGTCTCATTCCATATTGGATAGTCAAACACTCTGCGGTTACGCCTGCAAGCGGTTGAAGCAACCTCATCTGCTTGAATTACACCGGACTTTTTCCTTGTTTCCATGCTGTGGTTCTGATTAACGATGGAAATGCTTGATTTATTTTCTTAGGAGATGATGAAATAATTGATATTTTCCCGCAATTGCTATAACAATTATAATAGGTATCCGTTTTCATCCCAGAGATGTCAACCTGACGCGAGACGGTGACCGAAGATTGTCAATAATGCGAGGGGGTTTGAAGGGATGTCATTGTCAGAAGAGTTGGCCTATATGCCTGCTGCCGAGCTTGCGTCGCGCATCAGGCGGCGGGAGTTGTCGCCGGTCGACGTGGTCGAGGCGAGCATCGGGCGCATCGAGCAGCGGGACAAAAGCTTGAATGCCTTTGTCTACCGCGGATTTGAAGATGCGCGAAAAAATGCCAAAGAAGCGGAACGCGCCTTGATGAGCGGGGAAGAATTGGGGATCCTGCACGGGGTGCCGACGGCGATGAAGGATCTTTTTGATTTTCGCCCGGGGTGGGTGGCAACCTTTGGCGGCGTGAAGGCCTTTCAGAATAACGTCTCAGACTTTTACAGCAACTACCCGGAGCGGATCGAAAAAGCCGGGGCGATTTTGCTGGGCAAGACCAACAGCCCGGTAATGGGCTTCCGCGGCACGTGCGACAACTATCTGTTTGGGCCGACCCGCAATCCGTTTGATCTGTCCCGCAACAGCGGCGGTTCGTCGGGCGGCAGCGCGGCAGCGGTGGCCGACGGGATGGTTCCGATTGCACAGGGGTCCGACGGCGGCGGCTCTGTGCGCATTCCCGCCGCGTGGTGCGGTTTGTACGGGTTCAAGGCTTCTTTCGGAAGGGTACCGATGGTGCTGCGGCCTAATGCGTTTGGCGGCACAGCTCCCTTCGTCTTTGAAGGAACGCTCACCCGCACAGTGGAAGACGCCGCCCTCGGACTCACCGCCATCACGGGCTACAACTCCCGCGATCCGTACAGCCTCGATCAAGCCATCGATTACATGGGGGCGCTCCGCGGCTCGGTGAAAGGGTGGAAAATCGCGTACAGTCCTGACCTGGATGTTTATCCGGTTGACAAGCGGGTCGCCGAAACGGTAGCCAATGCCGTGAAGATGTTTGAAGCGGCAGGAGCCCGCGTCGAAGAAGTAAAACTGGGACTTACCCGCGATCAGCGGGAACTGAGCGACTTGTGGTGCCGGATGATCATGCCGTTAAGTATAGAAACCTTTGAGAACTTTAAGCGGCAAGGATTGGACCTCCTGGCTGACCATCGCGAGGACTTCCCGCCGCAGTTTCTGGAGTGGCTGGAGAAGTGCAGTCACTTGACGATTCACGACCTCATACGCGACCAGCAGATCCGCACCGAGGTATATGACGCCATCCAGAACGTGCTCGATGACTACCAGCTGCTGATTACTCCGACGCTGGCTGCCCTGCCGGTGGAGAATGCGGATGACGGCAATACGACGGGGCCGACGCAAATCAACGGAGTGGAGGTCGACCCGTTGATCGGCTGGTGTATGACTTATTTCATCAACTTCACGGGACATCCGGCGGCGTCCATTCCCGCGGGGTTGGCTGACGGGCTGCCTGTCGGCATGCAGATCATTGGCAGGCGGTACGCCGACACCGACGTGCTGACGGCCAGCTCCGTCTTTGAGCGAATCAAACCCTGGCAGGACATCTATAAGCTCTGTGCGGCAAGACCGCTCTAACCTGCACCTTGTACCAGAACGCCCGACACGCCCCGCTGATTTGCAGGGGATGTGTCGGGCTTCTCTTTCGGCGCAAGTCTTAGGAGGATCGTTTTTTATTCCAGCGGAGCAAATGAACGATTCTCCGGTACATACGTTTATTGCCCAGCTTGACAAAAGGAGTAACCGCCGGCCTGGTGTTCACTTCCAAAATCCAGGGCTTCAGGTCATCGCGCACCGCGATGTCCACGCCAAGTTTATTTACTATGGGATACGCCTTCTCGAATTGCCGGCCGATTCTTCTGCTCAAACGGAATAAAGACTTTAGATACGGCTTGATTTGGGAATGTTTCATATTGGGCCGCAGCAACAATCCCGCCGGCTTGCACTTCCCCCCCTGGCTTCTGTTCGTCACGATCCGCTTGGGCGGTGCGACCCGGCCGACGATGCCGGAAACCTCCCATTTGCGCCGCTCATTCTTCTGCACCATGATGCGAAAATCAAACGAGCGGCCGTGGTAGCGAAGCGTCCGGATCCCTTTTTGGATCAGGTAAGGTTTCTTCCGAATCTTTTTGCGAACGGATTGGTACAAGGATCGGACGTCCTTGAAAACGGACGAGGAAGTGCCTTTTCGAAGCTGATATTTCCCTCCCGTTTTTTTTGCTCTCATAATGCCTCTTCCTTTAAGGCCGTTTACGGGCTTCAAATAGACCATCTTGTATCGGTCCAGCATCTTGTCGAGCGAATGTCTGCTGAAGCGCTTCGTTTTGGGGATATGGCGGGCGAGCCGTCTGCTTTTGAGCAGAACCCGGTTTTTTTTCAGCTTGCTGCTGATATGGCGCTTCTTGGATGCCTTCAAGCGTATCACTTCCCCTGTTAAGCAATTTCCCGAAGGACTTATACTCCATTCAGATTCCGTTGCCTCAATCGGATCTCGGCAAGGACGTGTTACATCGTACGGAAAGTCTTACTCCCTCTTCAAGCGACGCAAGAAGATAAGGGAGAGGTGAATCGGTGACATCCTGGACATGCTTTTGAAATCCCGGCTTCTCCAATCCCTTCGTGTAGGCGGGCCCAAAAAAACTCCCTATATTGACTATCATTTTTTGGACAGTCTATTCAAAATCATGGAATAAAAGGATTATCGCTTTCCGATACAAAGTAGTCAATGGGTCATCAGAGCGTATTTCAAAATTGGAAATCCTTATTTGCGCGTATAAAGGACTACCTACGACATCCCGAAAAATATATCGTAAAACCCTGTATTCCTGCATACGGTCGTGCCAAGAAAAGAAATCCTGTTCACGAATCAGGATTGCACCATAATAGAGGAGAAGTTTCTCAATTTCCAGAAAACCAAGCAGCGACTAAACATCGGCAAGCTGGGGCACACCAGAAGGAAGTTGAGACATGTACGTGTTATTCCAAAGTATGGGCAATAAGTCGTCGAATTGAAAAGCGTAGATGGCCATCTTCCAGGAAACTAACGCGGAAAGAACAAAGAAACCACACGCTGAGGCCGGAGCTGGCGACCAGCGTGTGGTTTTTTGTCATCGATAGAAAGAAATTGGAGGAGCCTCGAGCATTTTATCGTTTTATCATACGGCAGAATTCGTTATGTTATAATTTAAGGAATGATAATGGGTGAATCGATCCATATGGCCGAATGCTGCGAAAGGATGAAAATATGGACAAGCGCTTGAGTGATCAGGATCAGAAAATGCTGCTGAGTGCCTTGAAAACACTCAAAGACATTGAACTAAAAAGGCATGTCCGGGAGGAAGTGAAGAATTGGTCAAACCTTGAACTGCCACTAACTCTTGCTCGGGGCCTGGCCGGACTGACAAAAGACGACCTGTCATCTATCCGAATGAATCTGAATATCAAGGGAATAAGTGCGTTAAAAAAACAAGAATTGATCACCGAGTTAACACAGCGAATTCCTGCTGCTCTTCCCGGGCTGCTACATAAATTTGACGAGACACGTTACAAAATAATGAAAAAAATCGCCAACGGCGGCGGTCATGGCTTTCTAAAATTGGAATCTCGTCAGCTTGCTTATTTCAAAGGAAGAGGATTGATTTTCCCTGGGACATACAAAGGGAAACGAACGCTTGCCATGCCCGGGGAAGTTCTCGAATGCTTTAAAAAAATCGATAGCTCATCATACTATGAAACGATTCGAAGAAATACGGAATGGATTAAGCTGACGCAGGGCATGTTATTTTACTATGGCTCACTCAGTTTTCATGAAGCAGTGCACCTAATAGAGAACCATACTGCAAAAATTCTAAATATGGCTGATTATTTATCTGTCCTGGACGATTCCATGTCGTTTTATCAGGAGGTTAGGTATGATGCCAAAGGACTCTCAAATATTAGAGTTTGGGATACTGAAAGAGTAAAGAAAGAACATCAGCTCAGACCCGATTTGTCGTTCTATCCATTCTCAAAGCGTCAACTGTTACTTGCAGGGGAACCGGATTTTGTGGACCGGAATTCTGCGTTTCAAGCCTTTGTCGATTTTATCACGAGGAACTATACCATAGCCAAAGACGAGGCAGATAGTCTCGTTGAAGAATGTGTCTATGCCATTCGCATCGGGGAACCACCGAACAATTTGCTTAAGTTCCTGCAATCCCAATTGGAAATCAACGATTTAGAAACAATGAAGGCTTTTATGGATTATATAGTCAAGCTTCACAATCACACCAGGCAATGGTTTATCAAAGGCTATACTCCCAATGAGCTATCTGCCCCAAAGAACAGGACAACTTTTTCAATGCCTGCTGCCAAGGCAGAAGTCATCAGTTTTGAAAGTAAAAGAAAGGTTGGCCGAAACGATCCCTGCCCGTGCGGCAGCGGTAAGAAGTTTAAGAAATGTTGCGGAAGATAACATATGGCATGTTTACACGACAATTTTTGTCAGTTTTTTTTTCTTTCGATTACCAGCCTCTATCACAAAAACAAAAGAAAATAAGAGGAATCTTGAGCATTTTGGCTCTAGTTTTATCACAAAAAGAGATTTTATCGGTTTATCTAGTTAGCAATTTAGCGTGATAAAGGATACACTCGTAGACGTATATAAAAGGGAAGAGAGAATATATTTGAACATGGTATCTATTTTAGGGGGGTTCACGGAATGAAAAAGATGGCGGCAATCGGGATGGTACTTACTATCGCACTGTCCCTGTTTACGGGATGCTCCAGTTCCAGTACGGGCTCGGGTTCCGAATCAGGCGGTGACAAAACGGTGACGGTCGGGAGCGGCGAGAAAAAACTGGTGATCGGGATCGACGACAAGTTTGCACCGATGGGATTCCGGGACGAAAACAACGAGATTGTCGGCTTCGATATCGACTACGCCCGGGCTGCCGCAGAAAAAATGGGGTACAAGGCGGAATTCCAACCGATCGACTGGAATGCCAAGGAGTCGGAGCTTAACAGCGGCCGCATCGATCTGATCTGGAACGGATACACAATCACGGACGAAAGAAAACAAAAGGTCCTGTTCACCAAGCCGTACTTGAAAAACGCGCAGGTGGTAGCCGTCCTGGCCAAGTCCGATATTCAAAAACTGGACGATCTCGCCGGAAAAGTGGTCGGACTGCAAGCGCAGTCTTCTGCCGCGGACGCCTTGAATGCGAATGAAATCAAGTCGAAGATTAAGACTGTGAACGAGTATAAAGACAATGTGCTGGCGCTCAGCGATTTGAAAATAGGCCGTCTCGATGCGGTCGTGATCGATGAAGTCGTAGCCCGCTACTACATGTCAAAAGAACCGGACACCTTCAGGCTCCTGGATGAAAGCCTGGCCCCGGAAGAGTATGGGGTCGGCGTGAAGAAGGGAAATGAAAAACTGCTGGAAGAGCTGCAAAAAGCGCTGGATGAAATGAACCAGGACGGCACGGCCGCCAAGATCTCCGAAAAGTGGTTCGGGGAAGACAAGGTTTTAAAATAAAACGATGACGAAAATAAAAATGGAAACCGGATGGCTTTTACCCAGATCCGGTTTTGCTTTTGGGAGCTAATCAAGATGAGCATCGATTACGTACTCAAAATAGCCGGGCCCATGCTGGAAGGGGCGCAAATGACAGTTCTGCTGTTTTTTATCGCGATTATCGCGTCTTTGCCGCTGGGCTTTGGCCTGACCATCCTTGCGAACAGCAAAAGCAAGCCGCTATCCTGGTTTGCCCACACCTATATCTACGTGGTACGGGGCACCCCGCTGCTCTTGCAGCTGCTCTTTATCTGCTTTGGCCTGCCAATCCTCCCGTTTGTCGGGAAATACCTCGTCCTGGATCGGTTTGTCGCAGCCTGCGTCGGCTTCATCTTAAACTATGCAGCTTACTTCGCCGAGATCTTCAGGGGGGGACTGCTGGCGATTGACAAGGGGCAGTACGAGGCGGCACAGGTATTGGGACTCAGCAGATGGCAGACCACGACCAAGATCATCGTGCCGCAAATGATTCGGGTCGCGCTGCCGGCCGTCGCCAATGAATCGATTACGCTGGTGAAGGACACGGCACTGCTGTATGCCGTCGCTGTTCCCGAGCTGCTGTATTTTGCGCAGACAGCCGTAAACCGCGACTTTACGATCGTCCCGTTCTTCTTCGCGGGTGTCATCTATTTGCTGATGGCTTTTGTGCTGACGATGTTTTTCAAGTGGCTGGAAAAAAGGTTCAAATTTGAATAAGGGACTGGAGATAAATGGCAATCTTGCAAGTATCCAATCTGAAAAAATCGTTTGACGCGCTGGATGTGTTGAAGGATGTCTCGTTTGAGGTGAAGAAGGGGGAAGTCGTCGCCGTCATCGGCCCGTCCGGCTCAGGCAAAAGCACGATGCTCAGAAGCCTGGTTCATCTTGAACAGGTAAATGGCGGAAGCATCTGCGTAGAAGGCGACTACCTGGTCAAAGACGGAGTGTATGCCAACCAGCAGGGAATCAAGCGGATCACTGCGAAGATGGGAATGGTGTTTCAACACTTTCACCTCTTTCCCCATCTGCGGGTGAAGGAAAACCTGGAGCTTGCGCCAAAGCTGGTAAAAGGCGAAGCGGCCGACGAAACCGCCAGAAAATGCCGGGAGCTCTTGCAGAAAATTGGCTTGTCGGATAAGGCCGACGCCTACCCGTCCAAGCTGTCCGGCGGGCAAAAACAGCGGGTGGCGATTGCCCGGGCGCTGATGATGAATCCGGCGATTATGCTTTTCGACGAGCCGACCTCGGCCCTCGACCCGGAGTTGACAGGCGAAGTGCTGCAGGTGATCAAGCAGCTTGCCGAAGAACACATGACGATGATCGTCGTGACCCATGAGATGGGCTTTGCCAGAGAAGTGGC
This sequence comes from Brevibacillus massiliensis, assembly GCF_000311785.1. Taxonomy (GTDB): domain Bacteria; phylum Bacillota; class Bacilli; order Brevibacillales; family Brevibacillaceae; genus Brevibacillus_C; species Brevibacillus_C massiliensis. The sequence continues at coordinate 154,682 of NZ_HE978540.1, read as the reverse complement.
AGACAACATCATATTTATGGACAACGGCGAGATCATCGAGTCCGGCACGCCGGAACAGCTCTTCAACAATCCCGCATCAGAGCGGACAAGGACTTTCTTGAATCGGACATTGAAATAAGGACCGGAGCGTACGTCAAACCTGCAATTTTTCAGGCCCCTTCCTCCCGGCGAGGAAGGGGCCTGATTGGCACCACAATGTTTTCCATAGTCAAAAACAGCTCACCGCTTTTTTCTCATTTCTGGTTGAATTGAGCGAAAATATATCGTATTCTTTAATTGAAGTTTATACTTCATTATTAACTTTTATGAAGTTTACACTTCCAACTTTTGCATTTCACCATGTGATGGCGGGCTGCGGAGATGAAAGGGAATATGCAGAATTTTCAACAAAAGGTAATGGAACATTTTAACCAGCTTCCCAACGGGCAGAAGAGGGCAGCGAAGTTCCTCCTGGAGAATGCCGATTTCTTTACCATTCACTCTGCGGCAGAAGTCGGAGCGGCAGCAGGAGTGAGCGAGACGACGGTCATTCGTTTTTGTTACTCCCTCGGGTACAGCGGATACAGTGAACTGCAGCGGGAACTGAGGCAGCACCTTATCTCGCGGAGCAGCTTGGCCCGCTACCAAACCAGCAAGTTGGAGTTGGACAGACAGCCGGGATTGTTCGTTCAGGTGATGAAGCAGGATATCGCCAATATTCAACACATCATCGAACACACGAGCGAGGAAGAGTTCAACCTCGCTGTTGAACGTTTGATCGCGGCGGATCGCGTTCTGGTGACGGGGATGAGGGCATCTTATTCCCACGCGAATTGGCTTTCGTTTACGCTGAATTTGGTCAGGGGCAATGTGGAGCTGTTTCGGCCCGATACGGATGACATCATTCTGAAGGGAAGCGCGATGACTGCCCAAAGTGTATTGGTGGCATTCTCGTTTCACCGTTACGTCAAAGAAACGCTGCAGATAGCAAAGGCAATGAAAAAGCGGGGAGTCTGCGTGATCGGGATCACGGATTCTCCCGTGGCGCCGATTTCCAGATACGCCGATCTGGTTTTTCCCGTAGGCACAGCACAGGGTTCCAGCCTTGATGTCCTGGTCTCGGTTTTTTCATTTCTGAATGCTCTGGTTGCCGGCGTTTCCGTGCGGGATCGGGAGCGGTTTGACAAGCGCAAGGAAGCGTACGATTCAACCTGGCTTGATCACATTTTTTATCAGGAAGAAGGGTTAGAATGAAGCCGGTCATTGAACAGATGAGACCGATGGTCATGGAGATTTTTGAACATTTGCACCAACACCCTGAAGTGAGTTGGAAGGAATACAACACGACAGAGTACATCGCCGCCTTCTTGCGGGAAAACGGGTGCAGCGCACATACATTCGACGATTGCACGGGCGTTGTCGCCGAGATGGGGGAGGGACCGTTCACGGTAGCTGTCCGGGCGGATATCGATGCGCTCTGGCAGCAGGTCGACGGAGAATTCCGCGCCAATCACTCCTGCGGCCACGATGCCCATATGACCATGGCGCTTGGCACGTTCCTGGCGCTGAAGCAGACGGGGATCCCAAGCGGCTGCAAGGTGAGGTTCATTTTTCAGCCGGCCGAGGAAAAAGGCACAGGCGCTCTAAAGATGATCGAAAAGAACGTGTTGGACGGTGTGGATTACCTGTATGGGGTTCATCTCCGTCCCGTGGAAGAAGTGCCCGACGGAAAGGCGGCTCCAGCCATCCTTCACGGAGGCTCCCAGTTTGTCAGCGGGGAAATTCACGGCAGCGACGCCCACGGGGCCAGACCGCACCAAGGTGTCAACGCCATTGAAGTAGGGGCGACACTCGTCCAGGAACTGGGCAAGATCCACCTCAATCCGATGGTTCCGTATACGGTGAAGATGACGCGGTTTGTCGCCGGCGGCGAAAGCGGCAATATCATTCCCGGCCGGGCGGAATTCAACCTGGATCTGCGGGGACAGACCAATCAAGTGATGGATCAGCTGCTTGCGAAAGTGGAAAGAATCGTCCGGGCCGTATCCGAGATGTACGATGTGCCAATTCTGCTCGAGCCTGGAACGAGGACCGCAGCAGCCGAAGTGAACCCGGAGGCGCAAAACCTGATGGCCGCGGCGATTCGGGAGGTTCTCGGGGATGACAATCTGGCGGCGCCCGTCGTCACTTCCGGTGGTGAGGACTTCCACTTTTACACGCTGAAGCTGCCGCATGTAAAAGCGACCATGCTGGGGCTGGGCTGTGATTTGAAGCCGGGACTTCATCATCCGAAGATGACGTTTAACCGCGAGGCCCTTCTTGCGGGAATCGAGATCCTGGCAAAAACCGTCCTCTTGACGTTTGAAACGGGAAGGCGGGGCTGAACATGGGCGATACGTATCGACTAAAGCTGCTGCAGACCATCGATGAACTGAAGGAAGTGCAGCAGCTGGAACGAGAGGTTTGGCAAATGGACCCGATCCCCGTTCATCAGACGCTGACAGCGATCAAGAACGGCGGGATGATCCTGGGCGGCTTTGACCAAGACAAGCTGGTCGGCTTTAACTACGGATTTCCCGGTTTCGCCGGCGGCAAAGTGCATCTCTGTTCGCATATGCTGGGCATCCTTCCCGCTTATCGCGGGCGCGGTTTGGGGGAGGCGCTGAAATGGGGGCAGCGGGAATGGGCGCTGGCTCAAGGGTATCGCTTGATCACCTGGACGTTTGATCCGTTGGAGAGCGTAAATGGTTACCTCAACTTCGGCAAACTGCGCGGGATCAGCCAGACGTATGTGCGGGATTGTTACGGCAGCATGTCGGATGCCTTGAATCATGGATTGCCCTCCGACCGCCTGCTGGTCGAATGGTGGATTGACAGTCCGCATGTCAAAGAGAGACCGGAGATTCCCCCAGCGGATGAGGCCGACCTGCAGGAGGTCGCCTGGAAGCTGACTGAACAGGGGTATCCGTATCTGACAGATGATGTTGTCAGCGAAGTCCATGCGGATAAAGAGGCGGCATACATCCCCATTCCCGTTCAGTTCCAGCAGTTGAAGCGGACCGACTTTTCACTGGCGCTGGACTGGCGTTTGAAAACGCGGGCGCTCATGGAGACGCTGTTTGCCAAAGGTTACGTCGCGGCGGGGGTTGTTCGGCTGCCAGGACAACCCGTTCAGTATTATGCAGCCGTAAAGCGAGACAGGCTGACGATTGATTTTACCGCCAATACTGTAGAAGGAAGGGAAACACAGCCATGAAATTGGAAGCTATTACGCTGAGAAGGATGAGAATGGAGTTAAAGGCGCCATTTACGACAAGTTTTGGGACGTTCCTCCAAAAAGATTTTATCCTGGTGGAGATGCGCGATCAGGAGGGAAACAGCGGCTGGGCAGAGTCGGTGGCGTTTGCCGCGCCCTGGTACAACGAGGAGACGCTGGAGACCAATTGGCATATCATGAAGGATTTTCTCATTCCCCTGTTGTTCGAAACGCCCATCACCCATCCAGATGAGGTATCCCAACGCTTTGCCCATATTCGCCGGAATAACATGGCAAAAGCTGCTCTGGAGGGGGCGGTGTGGGATTTGTATGCCAAGCGGCAAAACGTCTCGCTGGCAAAGGCTCTCGGCGGAGAGAGAACAGAGATTGAAGTGGGCATTAGCATCGGGATCCAAAAATCGGTAAAGGATTTGCTCGCACTGATCGATCAGTACGTAAGCGAAGGGTACCGCCGGATGAAAGTAAAAATCAAGCCAGGCTGGGATGTAGACGTCATGGCAGAGGTGCGCCGCCATTTCCCGGACATTCTGCTGATGGCCGATGCCAATTCGGCTTATACCATGGAGCACGCGGACAGGTTAAAAGAGCTGGATGCGTTTAACCTGATGATGATCGAGCAGCCGTTGGCCTCTGACGATATTGTCGACCACGCCCAGCTGCAGCGACAGCTCAACACGCCGATCTGTCTCGATGAGAGCATTCACTCCGTGGAGGACGCGCGAAAGGCTATCGAACTCAGAAGCTGCAAGATTATCAATATCAAGATCGGCCGGGTCGGCGGACTGACCGAATCGAAGAAAATCCACGACCTCTGCGCTGACCGCAACATTCCGGTATGGTGCGGCGGAATGCTGGAATCCGGCGTTGGGAGAGCCCACAATATCGCGCTGACCACCCTGTCCAACTTTACGATGCCGGGCGATACGGCTGCGTCGTCGCGCTATTGGGACAGGGACATTATCGATCCTGAAGTGACGGTGGAAAACGGGGTGATACGCGTTCCCGAGCAGCGGGGGATCGGCTATGAACCGAACCGTGACGCGATTGACCGGTTTACCTTAGCCAGCCAGACATTTCGCCCCTAGTGTACTGGGGAAGGCTGTCGATTCCCCTCGGGAAGATGGCCTTCTCCCCGAATTATCAATGGATGTCAAGGAGGATTTTATGCGACAGAGCTTACAAATCGCAGGCGCTTTTGTTGGATTGATCGTCGGAGCAGGATTTGCTTCGGGACAAGAAGTGCTCCAGTTTTTTACCAGTTTCGGTATGGTCGGGATGGCAGGCACGCTGGTCGCGACCGCGCTTTTTGCTTTTCTGGGCATGCAGATTGCACAGCTCGGAAACCGGCTTCAGACGAAATCCCACAAGGAAGTGATTAACCATATATGCGGCCGTTACCTCGGGATCGCCGTAGATATCGTCATTACCTTCTTCCTGTTTGGGGTAACGGTCGTCATGATGGCGGGCAGCGGATCCCTGTTTGAACAGCAATTCGGGATTCCCAGCTATTTGGGAAGTATCTTCATGGTAGTTGTAACGATTTTAACTGTTTGCTCTAATATTCAGAGAATTATTACTCTTATGGGCATGTTTACTCCGGTTTTAATGGCCGTCGTTGTGATTCTTGCCATTTATTCTCTTTCTTCGATGGACTTAAGTTTCTCTGAACTAAATCAGTTCGCCGACCCTCAGGCAGCGGCTGCCTCAAACTGGGTATTGGGCGCATTCCTGTACGTGTCCTACAACATCGCGGCAGGAGTCGCGATGCTGGCGGTCATCAGTACTACCGCAAAAAACAGCAAACAGGCTGGAATGGGCGGCTTGCTGGGCGGTTTGGGCCTTGGACTGCTGATTATTTTGATCAATCTCGGAATCTTTTCCAAATTTGATCTGGTAAAGGATGTAGACCTGCCCACTCTGGCCCTGGCCGGCCAGATCTCTCCTTGGTTAGCTGGGATTATGTCGATCGTCTTGCTGGGAATGATCTACAACACGGCGGTTGGCATGCTCTATTCCTTCACGGTCCGGTTTGTACAGCCTGAACACCCCAGGTTTAAGCTGTCGATTATCGGTTTTGGCATTCTTTCGTTTGTCGCCAGCCTGGCCGGTTTTACCAAACTGGTCGGCACGGTATACCCGTTGATGGGCTACCTCGGCTTTGTGCTGATCGCGGCAACCGTAGTGGCGTGGTTTCGCGGAAGGGTTGCGAAGCAAACAGAGCAGACAGGAGCGTTGTAGGCAGCAAGCTTGCATCATGGAAGAGCATGCCGCTCTCGCGTTCACCCTTTGCCGTCCGGGCTGATCCGGGCGGCTTTTCTCTTTCCGAGGGCTGCAAGGCTTCCCGCCTTCTGCCCAGACGATTTTTGTGAAAAGTCAAGAAAATAGGTGTTTGGAACAGTATCCGACAGATGATCCTGTTACATACATCTAAAGTAGAATTCGTTTAGAAAACCTGGCTTCATGAGGCTGCTGCGCGGGCGGATCATCCTCGCGAAAGCTCTTTCTGTTCTGTTCTGTGCGTGAACAAGGAGGGGGTGAAACAAGTGGATGAATTCAAAAAGGACCTCAAACAGTTGAAGGTAGCTGACTATAAGGCTAGCGGAATCAGCTCCTGGAACAATCCGAGCAAAAATGATACCGTTCTGGTTCAATGGTGCGGCGGTTCTTCGTTTTGCAGCTGCTTTTTTTGCAGTTGCAGCTTTTGCAGCTGCAGTTTTTGCAGCTGCGGGTTCTGCCGCTGCGGCGGCTGTGGAAGATGTGGCGGTTGCGGCCGCTGCAGAAGATAGTCGTGGCAGCTACCAGAAGAGAGGCATCCCCTGCTTGCTCAAGTCTTCGGCTTGCAGGGGGCGCCCTCATTATCTGGTATGAAGGACAAATTGATGGAGGATCATGCCATGCTGTACAGTTTGCCGGAGGCGGAAGAGCGCCTGTCGTTTTTGCTGGATGAAGGCCGCCCCTTGCGAACGTTTGAGCAGGAGTTCAAGCAGCAGGCGAGGCATCCCGACCTCACCGATAACTTGAAGGATATTCTGCAGGTATTTTGCCGGTTGAATCTGGATGTGATCGTCGTGGATCAGACGACGCCGGAAATCCGGAGGAACGGCCTGCAATGCGTAAAAGCGCTGATTCCGGGAATGCTGCCGATCAGCCGCTGACGTTCGAACAGCTCAATGGGCATCCGCATCCGTTTCCATGAGCGAATGGGAGAGATTCACGGAGCAAACCACCCCGCGTGACCTCAGGCGAGGCTGTCGGGGTGGTTTTTGCTGTCGTCAATTAATTTGTGTGGCAATGTACCTTGCCTGACATAGTAATATGTGTTACATTATACATGGCAAGGATTGGGGGCATGGGCAGATTGAACGAGTCATCCTACAGCAGTGATTTGGTGCGGGGAAGCATCGATACGATTATCTTGCGGGTGCTTCTTCAGGCAGACAATTACGGCTATCAAATCATTAAGGAAATCTACGAGAAAAGCAATCATCTTTTTGATTTAAAAGAGCCGACGCTCTATTCGAGTTTGCGCCGCCTGGAAAAACAGAAGATGATCGAATCGTACTGGGGCGAGGAGACGCAAGGCGGCCGCAGGAAGTACTACAAGATTACCCAGGCGGGCAGGGAGATGTACTTGCAAAATTGTGAGGCATGGCGGGCGGCAAGGGATATGATTGACCGCCTGATCGATTGTCGAAAGGAAGGGGAGCCTGTGTGAAAGAGTTGGAGGAATACGTTGCCGGATTATTTGCCAGATATCCGGAAACAAGCGAGACGAAGGAACTGAAAAGCGAGATCCTGAGCAATCTGGAAGCCAAAGTGAAGGATCATATGCAGGACGGAATGACGTACGAGGACGCGGTTATTCGCGCCACCAAAAGCATCGACTCGATTGATTTCCTGATTGACGGACATCAGTCGGTGTATTTGTATCGGTTCATCTCGGAGCTTGTCCAGATGGCGCTGCTCTCTGTCCTGATCGCCTGGATCGTCACCATTCCGCTGCGGATTGTATGGATTGGCATGTGGGTGAACAGCCTGTTTACATTCGCCGTTGCCTTATGCGGTCTGCTCTACGTGATCCTCTTGGCGCTGAAAAACAGCAGATGGGCCAATTCCGTTTCATCGGTGAACCTGGTCAAACTGGGGAAACTGAGGAAAGCGGTCTGGATGCTTTGGGGGATGTATGTCCTGGTGATGACGGCGTTTACAGCAGCCGTGAAATTCGCAAGCAATGTGTGGTTCGGGCGGGCGATCCAGATCGATGGACCCTACCAGTTTGCCGTTGTTTCAATAGACTTTGCTCTGCCTTTCCTATCGATTATCGTGCCCATCATCTTTCATCAGGCACGGATCCTGGCAGAAAAATACGGGGTGAATGCGTCGTGAGGAAGAGAAACTTGTTGATCATTGCGCTTTACATCACGGGTGCTCTCGGGATGACGATTGTCGAAGCCAAAATCAAGCCGGAAATGGAAAGACAGCAGGAGCAGTACCGCTTGGAACAGCTTAATCCCTTGACTCACGACTTTCAGAGCGTCCTGCCGTATAAAAACAAGTACATGGGCAACGCAGGCAATCTTGCCAATCTGAACGATCGTCTGCCATTTGGCGCTATCGTCGCATCTTATCAGCTATACTCCGAAGACCTCACAGCAGAGATTTACTATGATCGGAAGGCGGCAGATCTGGAAGAAAAACGGCTGAAACAAACGCTTCTCTACAACTCCACGGCCAATTTTGTGCTGATAGACAACCTGCAGGCTTTGAAACTAAGCTTTAACGGAACCTCGTATACGATAACGAGAGAAGCGGTGGAACAGTGGTACGGCGACCGATTTAAAGAATTGCAGGACAAAGAGACGTGGAAGAAAGAGGTCCAGGGCCCTTTGGCGGATCCAGCACATGTCGAGAGATTTTACGAGCAAAATGTGGCAGTCGGCCAGTGATCGGAATGGGTCCGCTGCTCAGATATTTTCCGGACGCTCTACGACTTTTTTGATATTATCGCTATCGACAAGATGAATCACCCCCCCGATTTGAAAGCTTGATAAACCCTTGCTGCCTCCACTTTCGCAGAATCTTATTGATTGTAATGCGGGATGTGTTAATATAGCGGGCGAACGAGGTTTGGTCTAGCATTTGGGTCTGCTCAATCGCCTGCGGGCCTCATGGTTATCCGCATCTCCTTCAGACGATGCCTCACGACATCGCCCTAGATTAGGCTTCTCGGGCTGTACTAGCACCCCCGAGGGAGTATTTCACCTCCACGAAAATTACTTTTCAGACTCTAGGCTCGTTTTTACCAAAGTAACGTAGCCGCTGTCTCTAATTGTAACTCATGTGCTTTTGCACAAAGATGCGACTGCCCGTCGCAGAACAAAAACCTCTCCGGCTCGGCAGAGGTTTTTTGGTATTTTAAAAAGACTTGCGCCAATTCTGAAAACCTTATATAATAAAAACAATAACATGCGTTATAATAACGTTATATTAATTAATCGTCACATATTGTATAATTCCACTAGGAAAGCAGGGATCATGATGGTGAAATTGGTGGCTGTTTATCGGAAGCCGGAGGATGTCGAGGTATTTGACAAGCATTACTTCGAGGTGCACGGCCCGTTGGCTGAGAAAATGCCTGGCCTGATCAAGATGGAAGTGAGCAAAGTGTACGGTTCTCCCGCAGGTGAAAGCGACCTGCATTTGATCGCTGAAATGTACTTTGAATCCAAACAGGCATTGATGGAAGCGTTGTCATCTCCAGAAGGTCGTGCAGCCGGAAAAGACCTGCGCGGCTTTGCCGGTCAAGTCGTCTCCATGCATTTCGCAGAAGTGGTCGAAAAATGAGTGGAAAACGTGTCGTTGACGAGCGAGCGATTCATCAGAAGCACTACGAGGAGATCTACCAAAAGCTGGGTCAGGATCAATTTGCCCGGTTTCTCGGCATCAAGCTGCTTGAGCTGGGGGAAGGAACGGCAACCGCGGAGGCAAGGGTGCAGGAGCACATGCTGAATGCGCATGGCACGGCCCATGGAGCTTTTATCTTTTCGCTGGCGGACTTCGTGTTTGCCGCTGCCTGCAACTCCTACGGCAAAACCTCCGTAGCGCTTTCGATGAATATCGGCTTCCTGGCTGCCGCGATGAAAGGTGACCGGCTGGTGGCGACAGCGACGGAAGAGAAGAAAAACAACCGAACCGCCTGGTACCGCATTCGAGTGGAAAGCGATCATGGCCTGGTGGCGACGCTGGATGCGCTGGCCTACCGCAAAAATGATTATTTCGTCGCAATTGACGAGGAAGCATAACAACAACGCAGATCATGATGACAAAGGGGACGCTGCGACAGTGGAAATCCGAAATCGTTTCAACCACTATCTGGGCATTGAGGTCGTGCACCGGGATGAGCTGGGCTGCAAGGTGGCGTTGAAAATCCGCCCCGAGCTGTACAACAGCATCGAGGGGGTCGTGCATGGCGGAGTAACGGCCACCCTGGCTGATGTGGCGATGGGACATGGCGCGGCGCCGCACGTGGATGGCGTGCAGCAGTGTGTTACTGTGGAAAGCAAGATTCAGTACCTGCACCCGGCGCGTGGTGAATGGCTTGAGGCGGAGTCACGCGTTCTGAAAAGCGGCAGAAGCCTGATCGTCATGGAAGCGCGTGTCACCTGCAACGGAAAGCTGGTCGCCTTTGCCACCGGCACCTACGCGCGGGTAACCGGGTAACCGGCAAGCCATCCTAATTCCGCCCGAGGAGGACGAAGATGAGTCAGGAAACGGTGCGATTTGAACGAGACGGGCACGTGGGCTTGATCACGCTGAACCGTCCGGATGAATTGAATGCTTTGAATTACGAGACCCTTGAGCGCTTGGGCGAGCTGGTCGAGCAGGTGCGGCTCGATTCCAGGGAGATTCGTGTAGTCGTCATCAAGGCGGAAGGACGCGCATTCTGCGCGGGGGCAGACTTGAAGGAGCGGCGCACCTTGACGGAACAGCAGGTCCGCCGCAATGTACGCAAAATCAGAGATGTGTTTACCGCGCTGGAGCGCCTCCCACAGCCGACGATCGCCCTGATCAACGGCTTTGCTTTTGGCGGCGGATTCGAGCTGGCGCTGGCCTGCGATTTCCGCTTTGCTCTGGCGGAAGCCAAGATGGGACTGACCGAAGTGAGTCTGGGGATTATCCCGGGTGCTGGCGGTACCCAGCGCTTGTCCCGCTTGATTGGCTCATCCAGGGCGAAGGAGCTGATTTTGACCGCTCGTCGCATTTCGGCGGCAGACGCTTACGAGCTTGGCGTGGTAAACGGGGTGGCCGAGGATGCAGGGCAGCTGGAAGAGCTGGCGCTTAGCCTGGCAAACGAGATTCTGGCCAATGCCCCGCTTGCCGTCTACCAGGCAAAAGCGGCGATTGACCGCGGATCGAGCGTCGATTTGCAGACAGGGCTTGATCTGGAAACCATGTGCTATGAAGCGATAATTCCGACCAAAGACCGCCTGGAAGCGCTGGAAGCCTTTCGCGAAAAAAGGAAACCGGTCTTTACAGGCGAATAGAAGCATCGAGACAGGCAGACGAGAACGAAACGGAATGAGGGGAAACGCATGATCTTTAATGTGGAAATGGAAACACTCTCAAGGGAGAAAATGACGGAAGTTCAACTGCAACGTCTGAAGGAAACAGTGAAGCGCGCGTATGAGCGGGTTCCGTTCCATACCCAAGCGTTTGATGCCGCTGGCGTGAAACCCGAGGATATTCAGTCGATTGAGGATATTCAAAAACTGCCGTTTATGAAAAAGACGCATTTGCGGGAAAATTATCCGTTCAAGCTGTTTGCTGTTGATATGAAAGATGTGGCCCGTATACACGGTTCGTCGGGAACAAAAGGTAAGCCGACAGTCGTAGGCTACACCAAAAAGGACCTGGAGAACTGGGCAGAAATCGTCGCCCGCGCTATCTGCTGCGCTGGCGGGGAGCCAGGAGATATCTTCCACAACGCGTATGGCTACGGCCTGTTTACCGGCGGTCTTGGTCTGCACATGGGGATCGAGCGCCTGGGAGCAGTCGCTGTACCCGTATCGGGGGGCAACACCTCCCGTCAAATCACACTGATCCAGGACTTCCAGCCGCGCGGTCTGGCAGCGACACCGTCCTACGTGCTGAATATCGTGGAGGAAATGAAAAAGATGGGGATGGATCCGCGCGAGACCAGCCTCAAATACGGTATCTTCGGTGCGGAACCGTGGTCGGAAGAAATGCGTGTCCAACTGGAGGAAGCGCTGGGCATCAAGGCAGTCGATATCTACGGACTGAGCGAGGTCATGGGTCCGGGTGTGTCGATCGAGTGCCATGAAGCACAGGATGGCCTGCACATCGCGGAAGACCACTTCTATGCGGAAATCGTTGATCCGCAGACAGGTGAAGTGCTGCCTTACGGTCGGGAAGGGGAGTTGGTATTCACGTCGTTGACGAAGGAAGCCTTCCCGGTGATTCGCTACCGCACAGGCGATATCGCTTCACTCAATCCCGAGCCCTGTAAGTGCGGTCGCACCAGGATGCGCATGTCCCGCATCAAAGGACGGGTGGATGACATGCTGATTATTCGCGGTGTAAACGTATTCCCGACGGAAATCGAGTCGGTGCTGCTGACCTTCAAGCAGTTGGCTCCCCATTATCAGGTCGTGATTGAACGGGATGGGGCGCTTGACCGTTTTGAGGTTCATTGCGAGCTGACGCAGGAGTACTCGAGCGAGATCAGCGGAAATGAAAGCGTTGCCCTCTCGCCTCTGATCAAAGAGATCAGCCATATGATCAAGAACTCGCTGGGCGTATCCGTCGTGCTGCGTATTCTGCCGCCCAACTCCCTGCTGCGGAGCGAAGGCAAGGCGATCCGCATCGTCGATAACCGGAACAAGCCCCAGGCAGCCATCTAACCGGAGCTGCTTGGTGAAAGGTGTGAAAAACCCGTGTCCTATGAATTTATCACGGTTGTCATAGAGGAAGCGGTCGGCATGATCACGCTCAATCGACCGAAGATTCTCAATGCGTTGAATTTACAGCTAGTGGATGAGTTGGCAGCGGAGCTTGAGCGAATGGACCGCGACCCGGCGATTCGCGTCATCGTCATCACCGGCAATGAGAAAGCGTTTGCGGCCGGAGCTGACATCAACGAGATGGCCGAAGCATCCGCGATTGAAATCATGAAACGGGATCAGTTCGCTGTCTGGGATCGCATCTCGCTCATTTCCAAACCGATTATCGGCGCGGTCAGCGGGTTTGTGCTGGGCGGCGGCTGTGAGCTGATGATGAGCTGCGACATCGTGATCGCATCGGAAACAGCGCAGATCGGCCAGCCGGAGATCAAGCTGGGCGTGATGCCGGGTGCGGGCGGCACGCAGCGTCTGACCCGCTCGGTCGGCCAGCGCAAGGCGATGGAAATGCTTTTGACAGGCGAGCCGATCTCCGCCAGGGAAGCATGGCAGTACGGTCTGGTCAACCGGGTCGTACCGGTGGAGGCTTACCTGAAGGAAGCGCTCAGGCTGGCGAAGCAGATCGCCCAGCAGCCGCCGCTTGCCGTGCAGATGATCAAAAAGTCCGTCCACAAGGCGGGGGATTTGCCGCTGCAGGAAGGCATGCATTACGAACGCAACGGCTTCTACCTGCTGTTGGCAAGCGAAGACCGGAAGGAAGGCATGCAGGCCTTCCTGGAAAAGCGTAACCCCCGGTTTACGGGAAACTAGGAGGCAGTCATGTACGAAACGATTCTCTATGAGGTGTCAGAGGGCGTAGCGGTGGTTACGATGAACCGTCCGGAGAAGTTTAACGCCTTTACAGAGCGGATGAACAAGGAGATCACGGACGCGCTCAAGCAGGCGCAAAAGGACCCCGAAGTCCGCTGCATCCTGTTTACGGGAGCGGGCCGCGCGTTTAATGCCGGACAGGATCTCGGCGATGTGCAGGGCGGCAATGTGGACTTCGGCGGCTTTCTGCGCAATCGCTACAATCCGATGATTCTCCAGTTCCAAAAAACGGAGAAGCCCATCGTCGCGGCAGTCAACGGCGTGGCTGCGGGGGCGGGCATGAGCGTGGCGCTTGCCTGCGACATCCGGCTCGCGTCCGACAAGGCGTCGTTTGTCAACGCGTTTGTCAACATCGGGCTGATGCCTGATTCGGGCGGCTGCTACTTCCTGCCGCGCATCGTCGGGATCGGCAAGGCGCTGGAGCTGGCGATGACCGGCGAAAAGGTTTCTGCAGAGGAAGCGCTACGCATCGGTCTGGTGAATCAGGTGTACCCGGCAGACCGGTTCCACGATGAAGCGTTGGCATACGCGCGCAAGCTGGCTGCGCTGCCTACCCTGGCCATCGGGTTGATCAAGCGCACGATGTACAAGGGACTAGAGATGGGTCTGGAAGCGACTCTGGAATACGAAGCATACGCGCAGGAGGCGGCGGGCAGCACGGAGGATCACAAGGAAGGGGTTACCGCTTTCATGGAGAAACGTGCTCCCCGGTTCAAGGGCCGCTAGGTGAAAGGGAGGCTCGGCAAGTGGCTATGCATACAGAAACGGTTGGTGTAATTGGCGCGGGTACGATGGGGGCGGGGATCGCCCTGGTCTGTGCCCGCAAAGGACATAAGGTAAAGCTCTTGGATACCAATCAGGCTGTATTGGACAAGGCGCTCACCTATCTGCAAGCAACCCTGTCCAAGGATGTGGAGAAAGGCAGGATAAGTGACGGACAGAAAGCGGAAACGCTCGCACTGGTGGACTTCGTCTCCGACATGGAGCTTCTGGCTGTGTGCGACATTGTGATTGAAGCGGTGCCGGAGCGGCTTGATTTGAAAAAGAACATTTTCGGCGGACTTTCCCGGATTTGCCGCAGCGACGCGCTGCTCCTGACCAACACCTCCTCCATCTCCATCACGGAAATTGCCGGGGGATTGCCCCATCCCGAGCGCATCCTCGGATTTCATTTTTTCAATCCCGCGCCGGTCATGCCGTTGGTTGAGGTGATCCGGGGAACCAAATCCAGCGAGGAAAACGTCCAGCGAGCCTATCGCTTTGCGGAGGAGCTGGGCAAGGTGCCGGTGCTGGTTACGGACTCGCCGGGCTTTATCGTCAACCGCATCGCCCGTCCATACTACAACGAAGCACTGCGCATCCTCGGCGACAACCTGGCCGATGTGGAAAAGATCGACCGGATCATGAAGCGGGCCGGCGGATTCAAGATGGGGCCGTTTGAGCTTCAGGACATGATCGGCATCGACATCAACTTTGCCACCACCCAATCGGTCTATACCGATTTCTTCCACGAAGGACGATTTAAGCCCAGCCGGATTCAGCAGCGGATGGTACAGGCCGGAAGCCTGGGCAGAAAGACGGGGGAAGGTTTCTATGACTACAACAAATAAGGCCGTTTTACTGGTGGGCGACAGTCCGCTTTATGGGGAGCTGCATCAGTTGATCACGGATCGCGGATACCGGGTGCTCTCGCTTGAGGAAGCGGCAGTCCAGCCGGAGGCCGTATCCCTCGCCATCGAAGTGAACAGCGTCCATTTGCAGGCAAAAGAGGAGCTGATCCGAAAGCTGGATCAACTGCTTGTGCCAGCGGTGCCGATCGTCACCACGTCGCTGGCGATCACCGCGACGGAGACAGCCTCCTGGACAAAGCATCCCGGGCGAGTCTGCGGATTTGGAACTCTGGCGCCTCTGGCGGAACGGGAACTGATCGAAATCGCCCCCGCGCTGCAAACGGAGGAAGCCGCCGTCAGGGCGACAGAATCGTTTTTCCAATCGCTCGGCAAGGAGACGGAACGGGTGGAGGACGAGGTGGGCCTCGTGTTTCCGCGCATTCTCTCGCTGATTATCAATGAAGCCGCCTTCACTCTGATGGAAAAGACGGCGACACCCAGGGACATCGATACCGCGATGAAACAGGGAACCAACTACCCATACGGACCACTGGAGTGGGCGGACCGGATCGGATTGGACGAAATCTATGCGATTACTCGCGGACTGCAGCGCGATCTGGCGGAGGAGCGCTACCGGACTGCGCCGCTTTTGCGCAAGCTGGTGCTGGCCAACCGAGTCGGTGTGCGCAGCGGGCAGGGCTTTTACACCTATGACGCAAAAGGGGGGTGTGGCGTATGAGGCGGACACAATCGGATGCGTATGTGGCAGCGGCGGTTCGCACGCCCATCGGCAAGCTGGGCGGCAGCCTGAAACACACACCCATCGACGATCTGACGGCTATCGTCTTGAACGGGGCATTGCAGCGGGCAGGCCAGACCGGTGACGCGGTGGATGGCGTCATCATGGGCAACGTGATTTCGGCAGGCCCCTTCATCAACATCGCCCGCGTGGGGCTGTTGAAGGCTGGACTGCCGGAGTCCGTGCCGGGGCTGACCGTCAACCGGGTGTGCGCGTCCGGACTGGAAGCGATCAATCTGGCGGCGCAGTCGATCCAGGCGGGACACAGCCGCGTCATGCTGGCTGGCGGCGTGGAAAACCTGACCCGCTCTCCGTATATCATGGAAAAATTCGAGCAGCCGTACCAGCGCGGCGGACAGACGCTGATGGAATCGTTCGGCGGACCGCGCTCTGCGCCCGTTTCGCTCTATGGCGATCTGACCATGGGGGATACGGCGGAAAACGTCGCCGAGCAATACGGCATCAGCCGCGAGGATCAGGATCAGTTTGCGCTGGAGAGCCAGCAGCGGGCCCTGGCCGCCATCGACGAAGGCCGGTTTCGCGAGGAAATCATCCCGGTCACCCTGGTTGGCAAAAAGGGAGAAGAAACGCTGTTTGACACGGACGAATTCCCGCGCCGCGATACGAGTCTGGAGTCGCTTGCCAAGCTGCGCCCGGCTTTCCGCAAAAACGGCAGCGTCACGGCGGGCAACTCGTCCGGCATCAATGATGGTGCGGCCGCTGTGCTGCTCATGAACGAAGAGAAGCTGAAAGAGTCCGGTCTGGAACCGCTTGGACGCATTGTTCATTTTGCTTGTGCCGGCGTGAATCCGCGCATCATGGGCATCGGACCGGTTGCAGCCATTCGCAAGCTGCTTTCTGAGGTCAACATGAGTATAGACCAGATCGACCTGTTTGAGCTGAACGAAGCCTTTGCCTCGCAGGCGCTTGCCTGCATGCGCGAGCTGGGGCTCCCTCCAGAGAAGACCAATGTGAACGGAGGAGCGATTGCCCTGGGCCATCCGCTGGGATGTTCCGGCGCACGTTTGCTGGGGACGATTTTGTACGAACTGCGCCGCCGCAAGCAGCGCTATGGAGTCGTCTCCTTGTGCATCGGCGGCGGACAGGGCCTGGCCACGCTGGTGGAGGCACTGTAGAGGTAGGGGAGAAGTCTGTACGCGATGGAGGAGTCGGAGATGAATACACCTGTTATTGTAGACGCCTTGCGGACGCCAATCGGCCGCTATGGCGGCGGATTGAAGGATGTGCGCCCGGACGACCTGGGAGCGCTGGTGATTCGCAAACTGTTGGAACGCAACCCGATTGATCCCAAGAGTATCGACGATGTGATTTTTGGCTGCGCGAATCAGGCGGGAGAGGATAATCGCAACGTAGCCCGGATGTCCCTTCTTTTGGCAGGGGTGCCGGTCGATGTTCCCGGTGTGACGGTAAACCGTCTGTGCGGGTCCGGGCTGGAGGCTGTCAACCAAACGGCTCTCGCGATCAAGGCAGGTGCCGGCCAGGTGTATATCGCTGGCGGCACCGAGAGCATGACCCGCTCGCCGCTGGTGATGATGAAGCCAGGCACAGCTTTTCAGCGCGGCAATCAGCAGCTGGTGGACACCACGCTGGGCTGGCGGCTGGTCAACGATAAAATGGTCGAAATGTATCCGCCGATCAGCTTGGGCGAAACGGCTGAAAATGTGGCGGAACAATACCAGATCAGCCGGGAAGATCAGGACGCATTTGCACTGAGAAGTCAGCAGAACTATGCCCGTGCTTTGGCCGAAGGAAAATGGGAAGCGGAGATTGTTCCGGTGGAGATTCGCGGACGCAAAGGGGAAGTCACGCTGTTTGAGCGCGATGAGCATCCACGCCCGGAGACGACGATGGAGCAGCTGCAGAAGCTGAAGCCCGCATTCAAGGCAGACGGCACTGTAACAGCAGGCAACTCCAGCGGTCTTAATGACGGGGCCTGCGCCCTGTTGGTCATGGAGCAGAAAGCGGCGGAAGCGGCGGGATTGAAGCCGCGCGCCCGTATCGTGGCTTCCGCTGTCGCCGGAGTCGATCCTTCCGTCATGGGCATCGGTCCGGTTCCCGCTACACGCAAGGTACTGAAGCAGGCGGGCTTGACGATCGACCAGATCGACCTGTTTGAATTCAACGAGGCGTTTGCCGCACAGGCGGTAGCCAGCGTGCGCGAGCTGGGGGTAAATCCCGAGCTGGTCAATGTGAACGGCGGAGCGATCGCGCTGGGTCATCCTCTGGGATGCAGCGGGGCGCGCATTCTCACCACGCTGCTGTATGAAATGGAGCGGCGCGACGCCCGTTACGGCCTGGCCGCCATGTGCATCGGCGTAGGTCAGGGCATCGCCACGATTATCGAGCGGATGTAAGGCCAAAAGGAGGCGGAATCCTTGAAAAGCGGACTGCAGCCAGGTGCGACAGCGGAGTGTACGGTCACGGTAACGGAAGAAATGTTCCCGGCCTTTGACGGTGAGGTGGTCCATCAGGTGATGTCCACCGTCAGCATGATCTACTACATGGAAAAGGCCGGGCGATACGTCATTTTGCCCTATCTGGAGGAGCATGAGGAAGGCTCTGGCTTTGCCCTCAATATCAAGCATGTCGGACCGGCGGTAGTCGGCCAGGAGGTCACCTTTCGCGCCGTGTGCACGGATGTGACGGAAAAACGAGTGGTTTGCCAGGTCACAGCGGAAACCACCCGCAATCTGGTTGGGTTGGGCACGTTTACGCAGGCGATTTTCAACAAGCAGGAAGTCAGGCAGAGATTCCAGCAATTGCAGGAAGAGGTCCACACGAAAAATAAATGCGACAGAAGTGACAGAAAAAATTGACTATCGTGAAACGTTTTAATATAATAACGTTGCAATTACGTAATATTAATTTATCGACATATTCACTGGGTCGATTCACGTGCTTGCAGAGAATATGGTACAATTTCACAGCAATAGTATGAATCGATCTGGGGGTAGTGATACGTGAAGCCACAATCCATGCTTTTTACCATTTACGGTGAATATGTCCGCCACTATGGAAGTGAAATCTGGATCGGCAGTCTGACCAAATTGATGGGGGAGTTCGGGTTGTCGGAACCGGCAGTTCGAGCGGCCATTTCCCGGATGCTCCGCCAAGGCTGGCTGGAATCGCGGAAAGTAGGGAACCGCAGCTATTACTCCGTGTCCAGCCGGGGCAAGAAACGCTTGGAGGAGGCGGCCGCACGGATCTACAAGGTGGAGACGGATGTCTGGGACGGGAAGTGGTGCATTGCCAGCTACAATATACCCGAGGAGCGCCGAGCATTGCGTGATCAACTGCGCAAGGACCTGGGCTGGATGGGATTTGGCATGCTGACGACCAGTACCTGGATCAGTCCCAACAACCTCGCCGACCGTGTCAAGGAACTGACCGAGGCATACGAGATTACGGAGCATGTGGAGATTTTCACGGCCGAGCATCTCGGCTGGAGCGATCCCAAGCAACTGGTGCAGAAGTGCTGGAATATCGATGAAATCAATGAGAAGTACAAGGAATTTATCGATGCCTATCGTCCACAGTATGAGGCGCTGGCAGATTGCCTCCGCCAAAACAAGGAGGTAGCCGACAGCTACTGCTTTGTGGAAAAAACCAAGTTGGTTCACCAGTACCGCAAATTTTTGTTCATCGACCCTGATCTGCCGCAGGAATTGCTGCCGGAGGTCTGGTTGGGCAAGGAAGCGGATCAGTTGTTTCAAAATTACTACTCCATGCTTAATCCAGGGGCAGTTCGATTCTTCGAGTCCGTCTATGAGGCAGCGCCGCAAAAATAGTGGAGGCCGAGGAAAGAAAAGCCCTAGTACATCTAAGGCTTTTCTTTCTAAGTGTTTTCCAAAAAATATATTGTAAGCGTTTCAAATGGGATAAAAATGTGCGAAATAAGGGGGTACAGCACAGATATGACGGAATTGCTTCAATATGTTGCAAACGGCCTTGTCAGCGGCGGGATTTACGCCATCGTAGCTGTTGGATTCATCACGATTTACAGTGTCAGCAAAGTGATCAATCTGGCGCAGGGCGAGTTCCTGATGCTTGGCGGCATGATGACCGTGGCACTGATCGGTATGAATATTCCGTACGGCGAGGCCGCGCTCCTGGCTATCGCCGCTGTCACGCTGATCGGGGTGCTGATGCAGAAATACGTCATTGCCTATGTGAAAAATAGCAATCCAATTAGTTTGATCATTTTGACAATCGGCATATCCACATTGATTCGCGGCATTGCCAGCACTGCCTGGGGCAAGGATGCGTTTGCCCTCGCACCCATTACCAGCAATGAGCCGATCTCGTTTGCGGGCGTCAATATCGCCCAGCAAAGCGTCTGGATTCTCCTGTCAGTCCTCATCATTCTGTTCTTGCTGTGGTTTTTGATGGAAAAAACGATTTTGGGCAAAAAGATCAATGCCTGTTCAATCAATCCGATGGCCGCCCGCCTGATGGGCATTAGCCCGGCCAAAATGAGCATGCTTGCTTTTGCGATCAGCGGCGCTACCGGTGCCATCGCGGGCATCGTGATTGCGCCGCTCAACGTCACCTCCTACGACGTCGGCGTGCTGCTCGGCATCAAGGGTTTTTCCGCCGCGATTCTGGGCGGACTGGGCAATCCGCTGGGGGCTACGGCCGCGGCTTTCCTGCTTGGCATCGTGGAATCGCTGGGAGCGGGCTATGTCAGCTCGGGGATGAAGGACGCCTTCGCGTTTCTCGTGTTGATTGGCGTGCTCCTGATCAAGCCATCCGGCATCTTTGGTGAACGAAGTGTAGGCAAGGGAGGTTTATGATGATGCAGGCGATCAACAAATGGGGAAAAAGCTTCGGAATCTATCTGCTGCTGGTGATACTCTTTCCCTTCATCATGCCGGATGAGTATTACCGTTCAGTAGGGATTATCATCGGTCTTCATGCGGTTGTTTCCATCGGACTGTGTCTGGTGATGGGGCTTGCCGGTCAAATTTCGCTTGGTCAAGCCGCGTTCTGGGGAATCGGCGCTTACACGTCGGCAGTATTGACTACAAAATACGGCCTTTCCCCGCTGATCGGCCTGATCGCCTCAGGGCTCTTGCCAGGGCTGTTCGCTTTTATCCTGGGACGTGCGATCGCCGGACTGCAGGGCTACTATCTGGCGATGGCGACCCTCGCGTTTGGCTACATCGTGCAGATCGGAATCAATGAGTGGGAACCGGTAACCGGCGGGGCCAGCGGGATGATCAGCATCCCACCGATTCCCTTTTTCGGAGAAAGCGAGTTGTCCATGTACTACCTGATCTGGGGTGTGGTCACCTGCGTCCTGCTCTTCTCGCTCAATCTGCTGCATTCGCGGGTCGGCCGGGCGTTCCGGGCGATTCACAAAGGCGAGATCGCCGCTACTTCGATGGGTATTGATGTGCGCAAATTCAAGCTGAATGCCTTCGTCATCAGCGGCATGTTTGCGGGAATTTCCGGCGGCTTGTACGCCCACTACATGGGGATCCTCGACCCGCAGCCGTTCGGGCTGCACGATTCGATCAAGTTTCTGACGATGGTGGTCATCGGCGGGATGACGAGCATCTGGGGGGCATTGGCCGGTACAGTGCTGATCAATTCCATCAGCGAAGGCCTTGTGATGCTGAGTGAAGTGATCCCGGGCCTGCAGGGCGACTTCGATACAATTGTGTTCGGCGCCATTCTTATGCTGATCATCATGTTCATGCCGGAGGGGATCGTCCCCTGCATTCGCGCAGCCTATGAAAAGGCGGCCGCAAAAAGGGCAAAGGCCAAACAGGTTCAGAAACAGTCGGAGCAAGTGGTGGAAAGGAAGGCGGCGACATGACAGCACTGTTGGAAGTACAAAACCTCTCACGCGATTTTGGTGGCGTTCGGGCTGTCAATCGGGTAGATTTTCAGGTGCAGCAGGGGGAAATTCTGGCGCTGATCGGTCCCAACGGTGCGGGAAAAAGCACGGTGCTCAACATGGTGTCGGGGGTCATCCCTCCATCTGAAGGGGAAATCCGGTTTGACAACAAGCTGATGGCGAGCGTGCCAGGCTATGAATACGCCGGACTGGGCATCACGCGAACCTTTCAAAATCTGCAAACCTTCGATGACATGACGGTACTGGAAAACGTGATGGTGGGGATGCATACGAGGACGCGCTCCAGCCTGTTTGCCTGCGGGATGAATCTGGCAAGCGCACGGAGCGAAGAGCGCGAGATGCGAAAGCGGGCCCAACTCTGGCTGGAGCATGTCGGACTGGACGCGGAGTCCGCATCGCTTGCGGGCAGTCTGCCTTACGGAAAGCTGAGACTGATGGAAATCGCCCGCGCGATGGTGGCGGAGCCGCGGCTGTTGCTCTTGGATGAGCCGGCGGCTGGCTTGAATCATACGGAGACGTTAGAGATGAGCCGGATGTTTCAGGATATTCGCAAAAACGGCACGGCCATCCTCTTGGTGGAGCATGACATGGACATGATCATGACGATTGCCGACCGCATCGTGGTGCTGGATCAGGGAACCAAAATAGCGGAAGGAACACCGCGCGAAATCCAGGAAAACCCGCGGGTAATCGCGGCGTACCTGGGCGAGGACGAAGAGTGAGACAGGTGGGGTGACGAGATGGAGAAGGCGATTCTGAAAGTGGAGAATCTGACCGCACGCTACGGTCCCGTGGAAGTGCTGCACAGCATCAACCTGCAAGTGAACGAGGGGGAGATCGTCTCCCTGCTCGGTTCCAACGGAGCGGGCAAAACCACGCTGCTGAACTGCATCTGTGGGTTGCACAGCGCCAAGGAGGGCAAGGTATGGTTCCGCGATGCCGACATTACAAGCGTTTCGGCGGAACTGGTGGTTGGCCGGGGCATGGCCCATGTGCCGGAGCGCAGGCAAATCTTTTCCACGCTGACGGTGGAAGACAATCTCTGGCTGGGCGCATCTCACCGGATGCCCAAGACCAGCAAGAAGGAGATTGCCAAAGAAATGGAGACCGTCTACCAGCGCTTTCCGATTCTGGCGGAGCGGAAGTGGCAACTGGGCGGGACGCTCTCGGGCGGACAGCAGCAGATGCTGGCGATCGGGAGGGCGCTGCTTTCACGGCCGAAGCTGCTGCTGTTGGATGAGCCGTCGCTCGGACTGGCGCCGCTGATCGCCAAGGAAATCCTGCAAATCGTGCAGGAGATTCGTTCCCAGTGGGGGACGACCGTTCTTCTGGTGGAGCAGAATGCCCGTGCTGCGCTGGCTATCTCTGACCGCGCCTACGTGCTCTCCACAGGAACCGTCATGCTGGAGGGAACCGCTGAAGAGATCAGAAACGATTCACGTGTGCAATCCGCTTATCTGGGCCATGCTCATGAAGCGGTTTGACCTATACAAGAAAACCGAAAATCAAGGGGGGGTTACGATGAAAAAAAGACAGATGACCAAATGGCTGTATCCGTTGGCGCTCGCTTCCCTCGTCCTGCTCAGTGCCTGTGGCGGGGGAGCGAAACCGGCTGCAGACGCCGGGGCAGGGGCAGGGCAAACCGCTTCGGCTGGAGAGACCAGCAAGGAGCCGATCAAGGTGGGAGCAATCTTTTCCTTGACGGGATCGAACAGTCCGCTTGGAGTGCCGGCAAAGCAGGCGGTTGAAATGCTGGTAAAAGAGATCAATGCCGAGGGCGGGGTAAATGGACATCCGCTGGAAGTCGTGTTTGAAGACGACAAGTCCGACAACACCGAAGCGGTGAAGGCGATTAAAAAGCTGGTGTCCAAAGAAAAGGTGGTTGCCGTACTGGGCTCCTCCGGAAGCGGGCCGTCCCTGGGGATGGCTGAATTTGCCGCAGCGGAAAAGCTGCCGATGATCTCGATGGCAGCCGCCGACCAGATTACCAATCCGGTTCGTGCGGGCATCTTTAAAACTCCGCATACCGATGTACACGGAACCAAGCGCATCTTTAAATACCTGAAGGAAAAAGGCATCACCAAAATTGCCACATTGAACGACAGCAACCCGTACGGCAGCGGCTGGACAGCGCAGCTGCAGAAGTATGCCCCAGAATACGGCATCACCATAGTTGCCGAGGAAAAATACGGGACCAAAGATCCGTCGATGAGCTCCCAACTGACGAAAATCAAGGGAACCGATGCGCAGGCGCTGATCGTGGCGGGTACAAACCCCGGCCCGGCGACTATTGTAAAGGAAGCAAAGCAGCTGAACTTGACGATTCCGTTCATCAGCAGCCACGGCTCTGCCAACAGAAAGTTCCTGGAACTGGCTGGGGATTCGGCGAACGGCGTCCTGATGGTAGCGGGTAAACTGCTGGTGCCGGATCAAGTGGATGCCAACGACCCGCAGGCGGCCATCATCAAGAAATTCGTGGATAGCTATAAAGCCGCTTACAATGCGGAGCCGGATGGTTTTGCCGGTTACGGTTACGACGGATTGAATCTGCTGGTGGAAGGTCTGAAGCAGGCAGGCGGCGATGTATCCAAGCTGGGCGAAGTGCTGGAAACGGTAAAATACGTGGGGGTAACAGGCGAGTTTACCTTCTCCGCTGAAGATCACAACGGTCTGACCGAAGACAGCATGATCATGGTTGAAGTGAAGGATGGAAAATACCAGGTCGTAAAATAAAGCGAAACGACCGATACAGACTGTAACCTATACGGCTGTTCTTTCCGCGAAAGGATGGAAGCGGAGGGGATGGCCGTTTTCTCACCAGACGCAAGGAGGTACGAACATGTCTCAATTGCTAGGCAGTATTCTTACAGTTGCGCCGATTCTGCAAAAGGCGTTTTTGTTCGATTGCATGGTAGGAGTCACGGACAGGGAGAAGTTCCTGGCGTATTATCCGGCACCAGGGTTAAACCTGGGGATCAAGGTGGGCGACTCGCTCCGGCCGGGCAGCATCAATGCCACGGCGGTTGCGGAGGAGCGGCGTGTTGTGCGCAAAATCGGCAAGGAGATTTACGGGATCCCCTATGTGGCTGTGGGCTACCCCATTATCGAGGACGGACAGGTGGTTGGTTGTCTGGCCACCGGCGTGACTACCGAGCAGGAGGATCGACTGCGCGAAATTGCCAAGAATTTGACCGATGCTCTCGAAGATATCGCGCTCCATACGGAAAGCCTGGCCAAGGAGGCGGATAACCTGGCACAGGCCAGCCATACACTAAATGACGCGGCTGTGCAGATGGAGAAGAAGATCGCGGAAACCTCGCAGATCAACGATTTGATCCGCACGCTTTCCACGCGCTCCAACGTGCTGGGCTTAAACGCTGTGCTGGAGGCAGTGCGGGCAGGTACAGCAGGTCGCGGCTTCTCAGTCGTAGCCGAGGAAATCAGGCACTTGTCACAAACCACGTCTTCGTCAGCCAAAAGCATTTTCCGAATCCTGGATGAAATGAATCAGCTGGTGAGCGTGGTATCCGGGCAAATGGAACATACGTTAAATCACAGCATTCAGCAGTCTACGCGGATTCAGGAGCTGTACGCGGTCATGCAGCGATTGCGGGACATGGCGGATCAGTTGAAGCAGGCAGCGGAATCAACGGCCCGCGAAGAATAAGCAAACCAAAAGAAAGCTTGAAATCAAATGAAAGTTGCGCCTATTGCAAAAAGGTATGACGTTATGATATTATTACGTTACAAAAACGTATTATTAAAAAATCATAATAAATCGGTCAAAAGGAGGTCTTTCTCCATGCAAGCACAGATTGAACGTTCTCATCTGACAGAGGATGAAAAATTGGAAGCGTTTTTAGCGCGAATTGATCGCGGGGAAAAAATCGAAGCGGACGACTGGATGCCGTACGCTTACCGCAACCAGCTGATCAAGCTGATCTCGATGCACGGTATCAGTGAAATTATGGGCGCACTGCCGGAGAAGGAGTGGGTGCCAAAAGCACCGACGCTTCGCCGTAAGCTGGCGATCATGGCCAAGGTTCAGGACGAGATGGGACACGGCCAGCTTCTTTTGCGGGTAGCGGAAGACCTGATGGCTCCTTTGGGCAAGACGCGTGAAGACCTGATGAATGATTTGTTTACGGGCCGACTGAAGTTTCACAACGTATTCCACATGGCAGCGCCAACCTGGGCAGACGCTGGTGTGATTGGCTGGCTGGTTGACGGAGCGGCAATCATTACCCAGACGATGTCGCTCGATTCCTCCTACGCGCCGTATGCGCGCGCGCTGCACCGGATTTGCGCGGAAGAGAAGTTCCACGCCCAGCATGGCGAAAGCATCGTGCTGGAGCTGGCAGAGGGAACAGCAGCTCAGCGTCAGATGCTCCAAGAAGCGATCACCCGCTGGTGGCCATCGCTCTTGATGTTCTTCGGACCGCCGGAAAACGGCACGATTACCAGCAACCAGGAACAGAACATGCGCTTCAAGATTCGCACACAGACAAATGAAGAGCTGCGCCAAGCTTTTCTGAATAAATATGTCCCGCGGATCTTCCACCTCGGGTTTACGCTACCGGACGAAACCATCCATTATGATGAGGCGACAGATCAATGGGTGTACCAGCAGCCGGATTGGGAAGAGTTTAAGCAAATTGTCAAAGGAAACGGTCCACGTTCGGCCCATCGTCTGAAGCTGCGGTCCATGTCTTATGAAGAAACCAAATGGGTGCGCGACGCGATCTTGTCATTCGGTCGCCAGGCAGGGTAGGTGAATGGAATGAGCACGGAAGCGAATAAAAAGGAAACATTTTCTGTATATGAAGTATTCAGCCAGAAAAACGTCAACAGCTCGTTTGTCCATCAGTTCAGCCTGCTTGCGCCCAACGCGGAGGTAGCCCTGACCATGGCGCGGGAAAATTTCCTGCGCCGCGAGCCCTGCTTCAACCTCTGGGTGGTAAAGCGGGATGACATTCACGGTCTCGCGCCGGAGGAGCGTCCGCTGCTGGAGCGTCTTGACAACAAGAGCTATCGGGAGACAAAAGGCTACGGAGACCTGCAGGCAAGATGGCGCCAACACAAGGAAAAGTACGAAGAACAGCAGAAACATGAAGGCAACGGCAACTGAGAGGGAGGAGTTTGGGAATATGGGCGACATGTCACGTGTAGAAACAGTTGAACAAGCGAAACAAAACCAGGAATACGTGCAAGCCTTGATGGATCTCCTGTTCCAGCTTGCTGATGACGATTTTATTCTCGCTTACCGGGGATCGGAATGGCTCGGTTTGGCACCGCATATCGAAGAAGATGTGGCCTTTTCCTCCATGTCGCAGGACATGATGGGACACGCGGCGATGTTTTACGAAATGCTGGAGGAACTGGGTGTGGGCAAAGCGGATGATCTCGCGCAGCTTCGCGAAGCGAAAGCGTTCCGCAATGCCATCCTGGTCGAACGCAAAAACGGAATCGGCGAGTACAACGACGACCCGCACTACGACTGGGCTTATTCGATTGTCCGCAACTACGTGTACGGGCTGCACAAGCTGGTCCGCCTGGAGGCTCTGATCAACTCCTCCTTCGCGCCGCTCGCGCTGGTCAGCCGCAAGATGCTGACCGAGCACCGCTACCATCTAATGCACTGGCAGGTGTGGCTGAAGCAGCTGGCAAACAGTACGGATACGGCCCGCCAAAAAGTGGAAGCCGCCATCGCCAAAGTGTGGGCGGATGCGGGAGAGCTGAGCGATCTCGGGCCAAAGGCGGAGAGCATCGTTCGCTTCGGTTTGATTGCCGGCGAAGATCTGCTCAAGCAAAAATGGCTGACGAAGACGAAAGAAGTATTCAAGGGCGCGGGGCTGGAGTGGCCGGGCGAACCGGGCAAGCCGCAGGAACGCGGTCGTGCGGGAGAGCATACAGCCGATCTGGTTAGTGCGCTGGAAACCTTGTCTGAAGTGTACCGCATTGATCCGGCCGCTAGCTGGTAAAAGGGGTGATCCGCATGGCGCATGAAACGAACGAACTGCATGAAGCGGCATGCTGGAAACTGCTGCAAGATGTGAAAGATCCGGAAATCCCGGTGATCAGCATGGTGGAAATGGGCATGATTCACGATGTACGGGTGGATTCGGGTGTGGCACACGTCGAGGTGCTGCCCACCTTTGTCGGCTGTCCGGCGCTGGAAATCATGAAAAATAACATCACAGAAAAGCTGGTGGAAGTAGAGGGAATCTCGGAGGTGCATGTTCACTTCGTCTATGATCCCCCGTGGACATCGGACCGCATCGCGCTCGATGCCCGGGACAAACTGCGCAGCTTCGGTATCGCGCCCCCGCCGTTGGATTTCAAACCGGGCGATGTGTGGAAAGTGACCTGTCCCTACTGCGATTCACCGTATACACAGCTGGAGAACTTGTTTGGTCCCGCAGCCTGCCGCAGCATTCTGTACTGCCGGCACTGCAAAAATCCGTTTGAAGCCTTGAAACCAATCTACTCAGGAGATTGAAAGGAGCGAGTGTCGTGGGAGAGAGCAAGCAAATGTATATCAATGGGGAATGGGTTTTTGCTGAAGGCGGGGAGACGCTTCAGGTCGTGAACCCGGCTACAGGAGAAATGATCGGGACTGTCGCTTTTGGCGATGGCCGCGATGCCAACAAGGCGATTGAAGCGGCGCACCAGGCATTTGCTGGCTGGTCCCGTCTGACTGCGCGCGAGCGTTCCAAATTCCTATACAACCTGTCCGAGCTGGTGAAAAAGAACCGCGATGAGCTGGCGGGCATCATTTCCGCCGAGATGGGCAAGCCGCTGGGCGAAGCCAAGGGAGAGGTGCTGGGAGCTGCCGACAACTTCGTCTGGTACGCCGAGGAAGCGAAGCGGGTATACGGCGAAACGATCCCATCCTCCTTGGCGAACAAACGAATCATGGTGCTCAAGCAGCCCGTTGGTCCAGTAGGCGCCATCACGCCGTGGAACTTCCCGGTCAACATGGTCGCGCGCAAGATCTCTCCGGCACTGGCCGCAGGCTGTACTGTGGTGCTGAAACCGGCGGAAAGCACACCGCTGTCTGCGATTCGCCTGTTTGAACTGATCGAGCAGGCCGGGTTCCCGAAAGGCGTCGTCAACCTCGTCATCGGCAAACCGGAAGCGATTGGTCAGGAGTTCATCGATAATCCCAAGCTGAGCAAAATTGCCTTTACCGGTTCCACCCGCGTCGGCAAGCTCCTGATGGAAGGGGCAGCGAAGCAGGTGAAGCGCGTCAGCATGGAGCTGGGCGGCCATGCACCATTCATCGTGTTCGCCGACGCCGATCTGGATGCAGCTGTCAAAGGACTGTTTGAAAGCAAATTCCGCAACTCCGGTCAAATGTGCATCTGTACCAACCGCCTGTACGTTCATGAGGAAGTGGCGGATGCCTTTACCGAGAAATTGGTGGAGCGCCTGAAGCAGACGAAGGTGGGTGACGGCCGCCAGAAAGAAACGGAGATCGGCCCACTGGTAAATGAGCGCGCGCTGAACAAGGTGCTGGAGCATATCGAGGACGCCAAGGACAAGGGCGGCCAGGTGGTTTACGGCGGCAACCGCCTGACCGAGGGCGAGTACGCGAAAGGCTTCTACTGCGAGCCGACCGTGATCACGGGCGTGACTGACGAGATGAAAATCTCCTACGAAGAAACGTTTGGCCCGGTCGTGCCCATCGTCCGCTTCAGGGATGAAGCAGAAGTGGTACAGCAGGCTAACAACACCCGCTACGGTCTGGCAGCCTATGTCTACACCCGGGACAACCAGCGCTGCTTCCGCATGGCCGAGCTGCTGGAGTACGGCATCGTCGGCATCAATGACGGCTCGCCGACCCAGACGCAGGCGCCGTTTGGCGGCTTCAAGGAAAGCGGGATCGGCCGCGAAGGCGGTCATTACGGAATGGATGAGTATCTGGAAACCAAGTTTGTTTCCTTTGGACTGTAACAGACAATCGTGACAACGGGAAGAGGAGAGCGCAGCTCACTCCCAGTAAGGATAAGGCCCTGCTAGCCTGGCTAGCGGGGCTTACGTGTGCGACGGGCAGTCGCATCGTTGCGCGAGAGCGCATGAGTTACTATAGCGGCTTCGTTACCTTGGTAAAAACGAGCCTGTCGGCAAACGTAGTACTTTTTTTCCAATATTCCTCCAACAGTAAAAATTGGTCATTTCCCAGTGGAGCGGCCCGCTTAACGGTTACTTGCGGGAATGAGATCGTTTTCTCCCACAATTTGTCGCCGGAATGATCCAGTTTCAGGAAACTTCATTCGGATGGCTCTGTATACTCCGACTTCAATTGTGCAATCAGCATATAGCCGCCATCTTCTGTCTCAGACAGAGATAAGCCTCTTTCTCCGGTGGCATATTCACCGTAACGCTTCTGCCAGACGACATTGCCCCCGGAATCGATGTGCAGTGCAAGGATGTCATCTTCCCCCGGGCCTCTGGATAGCTGTTTTCCCACAGCAGGTCCCCTTCTTTGTTCAGCTTGGCGATGTACAACTGAACATCCTCTGAAATTTCATTGCCCTGTAAATACATGTCCCCACTATCGGTAACGAGTACCTTGTGATAGGAGTGACTCGCATTGTTTACCTGCTTTTCCCATTCGATTTCTCCCGATGCCCCGATCTTTACCAGACGCTCTGGACCCAGCGCGACCAAACCGCCGTCAGGCGCTTTGCTGAAATGCCAGTACACGTTGTAACTCCCAGGGTTGATCGCCCCGCCTTCCACTTCGATCGCTTTCATCCACTCCGTGTCTTCGCCGCCGCTTAATTTGATCAGCTGCAGCTTTTCCGGCTCCGGGCGCAGGACTCCCATGACAAGAAACCTGCCTGATTTTGCCTGGTTGACATCGGAGATCAAAAAGTCCTCAGGCATCCGCTTCGTCCATTCTTCCTGGCCGGCTGCATCCACTTTCAGCAGCATCGGGGGGAGTATCTTAAATTGGTAGTCCGTCACGTCTGCCCAGACCAGCCCCCCGCCGTCTTGAGCAGGTACGACCATTTTCACCAATTCCCGCGTCTCCTCTTTGACACAACGTTTTTCCCACTTTACCTGAAAGTCTGCTTCCGCAGCGAAAGCCTGTCCGACAAAACAGAGCAATCCCGCCATCGAAATGGCTACTGTCCGGATGGTGAATTGCCGAAAGATGCGCTTATGCCTTTCTTTTGTCACCATGTTTGTCACACCCCTTTAAACGGTTTTGTAAAAATTTGGAAGCGGTAACCCTATAGTATGAAAAGGGTGACAAGTTTGTACAGTAACGAAATTACCAATGGTGAGACTCCATCTTTTTCGGTATATTGTCCTATTTTTCCCACTTTGGCAATCCCCCCGATCGACTACGCATGCTTTCTGAATTTCACTCCAATCATACAGATTGGCGATGTCAGCCGGAGTACTTTTTCGTCTCTTTGTTTTTTATGTCACAAATCCGCCGGCAAAGTAAACCCCAACGGCTACGCAGCCACGATCGGGCTGGAAAAGTACCTGCAGACCGCCAGTATCGATCAAAAGTTGAAAGAACTGATCAAGATTCGCGCCTCCCAAATCAACGGCTGTGCCTTCTGTATTGATAAGCACACCAAAGACGCCCGCAAAATGGGCGAAACGGAGCAGCGGATCTACGCCCTCAATGCATGGCGGGAGACCCCTTTCTTTACTCCCGAAGAGCGGGCTGTTCTGGCTTTGACAGAAGGAGTTACGTTGATCACGGAAGGACATGTGCCGGATGAAGTCTACAGCGAAGTGCGCCGCTACTTCGACGAAACCCAAACGGCGGAGCTCATCATGGCGATTGTAACCATTAACGCGTGGAACCGAATTGCCATCTCCACCAGAAAAATGCCCCCTGTCGAACAGGAATGAATCTGAAGTCAAGCTGCAGAAGCGGAGGGCATCCTGCAAGCCGTATAGGCTCTTGCAGGATGCCCTCTTTTTGCCGTTTTGCTGCTCAATACACACCAGAGGAACCGGCTCCGCCAGGGTGGTCGGGAGGGTCGATCGTTTGGACATCGTCCGTCTTGCGTGTTTTGTATTGGTCGGGGGAGCCTGTGGCATGTGTGCCCAGCGTTTCCAGTTCCTCTTTTGCCATCTGTGAGGGAGCATTTTTGTCCGTCATCGTTGGTAATCACTCCTCTGTTTGGGGTTAACTGGTAGTTTGCTCCGCAGGTGGAGGATTATTCAGCAAGCCAGCTGTCATCCGGGAAAAAGAATAGGTTGGTTTTTGGTTACCCTGTTTATTTTTTGTGGAAGAGTAATTGGTTAATTGGGTATAATCCTATTGTTTGTTTTTTTGTTGATACATAAACGAATAGGACGTCAATTGGTTATAAACATTAGCAATGTTAGCATATTTTTTACACTCCTTTACTATTGGCATGAAAATTGCGTTCATTCTCCTGCAAACATTCAATACAGCAAAATATCTATTTGCGTGACAAAGGAGACAACCAGTTATGAATGTGATCGCCAAAGCTTACCGGGGCGGTGTCGTCGAGAGCACTCACCTGGGCCACGTGGCAGTCGTTGACGGTTCCGGAACCCTTCTCTACCAATACGGAGACCCGTTCCGGCTGACGTATGCCCGGTCGTCGATGAAACCGATTCAGACGATCCCGGTTATCGAGACAGGAGCCGCCGATCGCTTCGGTTTCGAGCCTGCCGACATTTCCCTGTGCTGTGCATCTCACAGCGGTGAACCGCGGCATCGCTCAAGGGCGATGAAGATGCTCAATGCCGCCGGGCAGCCGGAATCTGTTCTGCGCTGCGGGACACATGTTCCCCGCGATGAGGAGAGCTACAAACAACTGATTCGCGACGGCAAGGAATTGACGCCGATCTTCAGCAACTGTTCGGGCAAACATGCCGGCATGGTGGCAACAGCGGTCCACATGGGCGAGGACCCGACCGATTACAACCTGCCGGAACACCCTGTTCAGCAGCGGATTCTGGATGCCGTGGCGGACATCGTTTGCTATCCAAAAGAAAAGATTCACATGGGGATTGACGGCTGCGGCGTACCTGTGCACCGGCTGCCGTTAGCCAACTACGCTTGGGGCTACGCCCGACTGGCCCGGCCGGAGACGATCACAAGCCCAATCCGCCAGGCCGCCGTTCGCCGGATTACCGACGCCATGACGGCGCATCCGGAGATGGTTGGCGGCAAAGAGCGTTACTGCACCGACTTGATGAGTGCCTTTGCCGGAAGAGTGATCGGGAAAGCAGGGGCAGAGGCGGTGTACTGCCTGGGTGACCGGGAGCGGGGGCTTGGCATCGCCGTGAAAATTGAAGATGGCGGCGCTCGTGCGGTATACGCCGTCGTCAACGAAGTCTTGCGTCAATTGGGGATTGGCACCGACGGCCCGCTTGACAAGCTTCAGGCGTACACCAATCCGGAAGTGAAAAACATGAGCGGCATCGTCGTTGGACGCATTGAAACAGATTTCACGCTGCAGGCTGTGAATTCCAAACTGTAGCAATATGCGGCCTATTTTAGGAGTTGCATATTGACATACATTACACTTTAAGGGGGCAAAGCAGATGAAAAAGGGACTTAAAGCCCTGAGCGCCGCAGTGCTGTTAGCCACTGCCGTCATGTCAGGGTGCAGTTCTGGCGCAACAAACAATGCAGCACAAGGAGGTTCCGGGCAAGAATCAGCCGCAGGTGGCACGGTCGACACGACGGCCCATCTGCGCGCCAATCTGAAAACCGAACCGCCATCGCTGGATCCGCCAAAAGGCTATGACAGCGTATCGAACGAAGTGCTTACGGCAGTGATGGAAGGGTTGACCCGCCTTGACGAAAACCACGTACCACAGCCGGCCATGGCTGAGAAGTGGGATCTCAGCGAGGATGGGAAGACGTACACCTTCCACCTCCGCGACAGCAAATGGTCTAACGGGGATCCGGTGACAGCCGGAGATTTCGAATACGCCTTCAAACGGATGCTTGATCCGCAAAACGCCTTCCCGGCTGCCTTCCTCGCCTTCTACATTGAAGGAGCCGAAGCGTACAATGAGGGCAAAGGCAGCGCAGATGACGTAAAAGTAAAGGCGCTCGATGAAAAAACGCTGGAGATCACCCTGCGCGCGCCGACCGGTTACTTTTTAAACATCCTGACCAACCCGGCGTTTTCTCCGGTGCACAAAAAAACGGTGGAGAGCAATCCGAATTTTGCAGCGGAGGCGTCCACCTTCGTCACCAACGGTCCGTTTAAAATGTCGGAGTGGGTACACGACCAATCCATCAAAGTAGTGAAAAATGACGGTTACTGGGATAAGGACAACGTGAAGCTGGCCGGGATCGACTGGGGGATGGTGAACGATCAGAACACCCAGTACCAGATGTTCAAGACCGGACAGCTGGACAGCATTGAAACCGTCCCAAACGATATGAAGAAGAAGCTGCTCGATTCCGGCGAAGCGAATTACGTGTCGGAGGCTTCGATCTATTACTACCGCATGAACACGAAAATGCCGCCGTTCAACAACGCCAACATCCGCAAAGCGTTCGCCCTGGCTATCGATCGCCAACTGTTGATCGACAAAGTAGTGCAGGGAAAACAGACACCGGCCTTGGCCCACGTTCCATTCGGATTCCCTGAACCGGACGGCAGAGACTTCCGCGAAGTGGGCGGCAGCTTTATTAAGGACAACGATGTGGAAAAAGCGAAGGAGTATCTGAAAAAGGGAATGGAGGAAGAAGGCTACACCACGCTTCCGCCGATCACCATGACCTACAATACGGACGACTCCCATAAAGCGATCGCACAGGTGCTGCAGGAAATGTACAAGAAAAACCTTGGCGTCGACGTGAAACTGGAAAGCAAAGAGTGGAAGGTTTTTTTGGCTGAGCAGCGCGCGGGACAGCTGCAGTTCTCCCGCTCGACGATCCCCGCCGACTACGGCGATCCGTACAACTTCCTGGAGCTTTATCAGACAGGCCATCAGGGCAACCGGATCCACTACAGCAATCCGAAGTACGATGAATTGCTGGAGCAGATCAAAAACGAGGGCGATGAGACGAAACGCTTTGCACTGATGCACGAAGCGGAAAAAGTGTTCATGGACGACATGCCGATTGTACCGATCTACTACAATACGAGAGTGTACATGCAGCAGCCTAACGTGAAAGGCATCCTGCGTCATCCCGTTACTGCGATTGACTACAAGTGGGCAGAGATTCTCAAGAAGTAATGGATCGATCAGGTGAAGAAAGGGGTACACTTGTACCCTCTTCTTCCATTTTATGGAGATGATTGGATGGAGCAAAAAGTCATTACGTTTGTCGCTTTAATGGAAGAGACTCTGCTGCTGCTGATAGAACAAGCGCGGGATTTAGGCGTATCCCGAGACTTTCACATTGAGGCTCGCACGATCCAGCAGCTTGCCATCCATCCGATTCCACAGGGGTCGCTGGTCGTTCTGTCGACTGAAATAATCGAACCGATGGTTCAACCCTATATCCCGGCAGGGGTCAAGGTGATCATCGCCAAACGGACGGTTCAGTACCTGAACATCCGCGGAATGTTGGAAATCCCCAGAGGAACCAGGGTCCTTCTGGTCAGCGACAGGAAAGAGACAGCCGAAGAAGCGGTGTTTCAGTTAAACGAAGCGGGAATGGGTCTGGACTTCTATCCGTACTACCCCGGAGCGTCGTATCCGGAAGACATCCAGATCGCTGTCACACCTGGCGAGGCAAAATACGTTCCGCCGGGAATTCGCAAGGTTGTTGACATCGGCCCGCGGGCAGTCGACTTGTCGACCTGGGTCGAGATATACGCCCATTTTCGTTTTGAAAGCCGCAACCTGCTGAAGGTGACAGGCAGGTTTATTCAATCTTTGGTGTATATATCAAAGGAACTAAGCAATGAAATTCAGCGGGCCTCTATCCTCCAAAATTACCTCAGTGCGATTGTCGATCGGATTGAAGATGCCGTCATTGCACTCGATCACGCAGAAATCATCCAATTTATCAATCATAAGGCGACGGAAACCCTTCATTTAAACGGCATGGCACTGACAGGCAGGACGGCGGCCGAATGCTTGCCCGCTGATCTGTACCAGCTCGTCTCCACGCTGCCAAATCACGAAGAGCATATGTTGGACTGGCGAGGCAGCACCTATTTTCTGCGAAAAATGCAGATTCTCCTCGAAGGACAGCTGTTTGGCACGGTCATTTTGTTTCGCAAGGCAGACGAGATCCAAAAGCTGGAACACGATTACCGGATGCGCATGACCAGCAACGGGCTGGTCGCCAAGTACACCTTTGACGATATCCACGGACAGTGCAGCACCTTTCAAAAAGTGCTGCAGATCGCCAAGAAGGTGGCTCGCAGCCACTCCACCGTGCTGCTGTTGGGGGAGTCGGGCACCGGCAAAGAACTGCTGGCACAGGCGATCCACAATGCGTCCAAGCGGCGCAAGGAGCCGTTTGTCGGCGTTAATTTCGCCGCGATCACCGAGTCGCTGCTGGAGAGCGAGTTGTTTGGATATGAAGAAGGGGCCTTTACCGGAGCGCGAAAAGGCGGTCACATCGGCTGGTTTGAACAGGCGCACAAGGGAACGATCTTCCTGGACGAGATCGGCGATGCCACCTGGCTGATCCAGAACAGGCTGCTGCGGGTCCTGCAGGAACGGCAGCTCAGGCGGGTGGGCGGCACACAAGTGATCCCCATCGATATACGGGTCATCGCAGCGACCAATCAAAATCTGCTGCAGAAGGTAGAGGATGGAACATTCCGGGCCGATCTTTACTATCGTCTGAACATCCTCCCGATTCACCTGCCGCCGCTGCGCAAGCGAAAGGAAGACATTCCCCAACTGGCACAGCTGTTTATCACCAAGTACTGCGCCTATTTGCGCCGCCCCAAGTTCACCATTTCGCCGGAAGGATTGCGGGAACTGCTTGAATACGATTGGCCGGGCAACATCCGCGAATTGGAAAACGTCATCGAATACCTGGCCCACGTCGTCGAAGATGTCATGTACCCCTATCATCTTCCCTTCTTTCAAAATGGATCGTTTCCCCAGCTTGCCGATGCGGAAGATGATCCGGAGTTTTCCGTCAGGCGCTTCGCTTATCAAAGCAGGGGATTTTTGGCGGAGATGCAGGCGATTCTGAGCGTTTTGGATGAACTGTCCGGGGACGGCGGCCGCCACTCGATTCTGGCCAGGCTGCATGCCGGCAGCCTGGCGATCACCGAACAACAGCTTCGCTATCGCCTGAAGATCCTGCAGTCCGACGGGATGATCAAAGTGGGCAGGGGCAGGCAGGGAAGCAGCATCACGGCAAAAGGCAGAGAATTTCTGCGGTTTTTAGATACTCACAGATAGGATGTGGGACGGTTGAGCAACGATTGGATGGAACAAGCCAAACGGCAGCAAGCCGTGTTTGTGGCCAAGTTGAAAGAATTTTTGGCGATTGACAGCGTCGAGGACATGTCGACTGCAGGCGAGGGGAAGCCATTTGGCCAAGGCGTGGCGGAAGCGCTCGAGTACATGCTGGCCTTAGGCGAGCAGGACGGATTTCGCACGAGGAATCTGGAAGGCTATGCCGGCTATATCGAGTTCGGCCAAGGGGAGGAAGTAGCAGTGCTGGTCCATGTCGACGTGGTACCGGCCGGCGAAGGCTGGACGACGCCGCCGTTCTCCCCGGATATCCGCGACGGCAAGATCTTTGCGCGCGGCGCCATCGACGATAAAGGACCGGCGTTGGCCGCTTATTTCGCGTTTCGGATGGTTCGCGATTCCGGCCTGCCGCTCTCCAAGCGGGTGCGCTTTATTATCGGCACGGATGAGGAAAGCGGCTGGCTGTGCATGAAGCGGTATGCGGAGTTGGAACCGATTCCCGAAATCGGGTTTTCGCCGGACGCTTCTTTTCCGATCATTCACGCGGAAAAAGGGCAAATCAATCCGCTGCTGCGCTTGGACGAGCGGGCCGCCGGCGCGAAGTGCGACCCTGCCCCGGCCAGGTGGCTGCTGCGTTCCTTTCAAGCGGGCGAGCGGGGCAACATGGTGCCTGACCGCGCTGAAGCGGCGATCGTGCTTGCCGCCGAAGCAGGCGATGACTCTCTTGTGGAAGGGCTCGTCAGCGACTACCAGGAGTTCCTCGCTCGGCAGGGGGTTTCGGGACGTGCTGAACGGCAGGATGGGCGCGGACTCGTACTGAGACTGGACGGACAAGCAGCCCACGGCATGGAGCCGTGCGAAGGAAGGAACGCCGGACTGCTCCTGGCCCGTTTTTTGGCCGGCCAGCCGTTCGGCGGAGATGACAGACGCTTTCTGGAGCTGCTTTCGGCCGTCCTCTACGAGGATTACTTCGGCGCGAAGCTCGGCATCGCTTGCGAGGACGAGGCGACCGGAAAACTGACGGTCAATGCCGGAATTTTGACGTACAAGCAGGATGAAGGGGCGTCGGTACACCTGAACATCCGCTACCCCGCGACAGTCAACGCCGATGAATGCGTGCAGAGGCTGCGGCAGGCGGTCGCTTCATTGGGGTGGAAGATCGACCGGCTGCGCACCTCAAGCGGGCACTACGTTCCGAAGGACCATCCCTGCGTCCTGACGCTGCAAAAAGTATACGAAGAGCAGACCGGCCTGCCGGCGACCCTGCTGTCTACCGGTGGAGCGACTTACGCCAAGACGCTGAAAGCCGGTGTGGCATTCGGCCCCGTTTTCCCCGGAAAAGAGGCGAC
Source organism: Brevibacillus massiliensis (assembly GCF_000311785.1). Taxonomy (GTDB): domain Bacteria; phylum Bacillota; class Bacilli; order Brevibacillales; family Brevibacillaceae; genus Brevibacillus_C; species Brevibacillus_C massiliensis. Next base: position 116,630 of record NZ_HE978540.1, on the reverse strand, counting down.
TGCCCACATGAAAGACGAATATGCGGAGATCAACGATTTGATTGCGGCAATGGCCATCTACGCACAAGCGATATACGAACTGGCGAAGTGACAAAGAAGGGGGAAATGTGATGGCTCGATATTTATTCAAGCGATTCTTGATGATGATACTTACGCTCTGGATCATAGTGACTTTGACATTTGCGGTCATGCACCTGATTCCCGGCGATCCGTTCGCCTCCGAGTCGGACCGATTGCCGCCGCAAGTTTTGGCCAACCTGCAGGCGAAGTACCATCTCGATCAACCGCTCCCGGTACAGTACGGAATCTATTTGAAAAATCTGCTGTCGTTCGATTTGGGCCCGTCGCTCAAATCGGATACCCGCAGCGTCAACGACATGATTGGCGACGGCTTTTCCGCCTCGGCCACGCTCGGCTTGCAGGCGATTGTAATCGCGCTTTGCTTTGGCATTTTGTTCGGCATAATCGCTGCGCTAAACCGCAACAAGTGGCCCGATTACCTGTTTCTCGGCCTGGCCGTTGTGGGGATTGCCATCCCCAGTTTCCTCATGGCGCCGCTCTTGATCAACTTCCTGGCGATCAAAATACCGCTGTTTCCGGTGGCGACGTGGGGGACCTGGATGCATACCGTGCTGCCTTCGCTGGCCCTCGCCTTCAGCCCATTGGCGATCATCACCCGCTACATGCGCAGCAGCATGATTGAGGTGATGAATCAAAACTACATCCGCACGGCCGAGGCGAAAGGAATCCCCACCGCTTTGGTGGTGATCAGGCACGGTATCCGCAACGCGATCCTGCCGGTCGTCACCTTTTTGGGGCCGCTGATCGCCTCCTTGATCACCGGGACGTTCGTCGTGGAAAAGATCTTCGCGGTTCCCGGCATCGGAAAATACTTTGTCGACGGCATCTTCAACCGTGATTATCCGGTCATTTTGGGAACGACCATCTTCTACAGCACGATTTTAATCACCACGATACTGATTATTGACATCGCTTATACGCTCATTGATCCGCGTATCAAGCTTAGCAGCAGGGAGGGATAAGGGATGGCCGCTGATCAAAATACAGATGCGTTGTTTCGGCCGTTGACCAAGCAGCAGGTGGTGCCGCTGGCAGAGCGGCCAAGTCTCACGTACTTTCAGGAAGTCGTTCGCAAGCTGATCAAAAACAAACTGGCGATGGCCGGTTTTCTGCTGATCGTACTGATGGTGGTGATGGCGATTATCGGTCCTCATCTCACTCCCTACAGTTACTCCGAGCAGAGCCTGCTCGACACCAACCAGCCTGTTTCAGCGGAACACTGGTTTGGCACGGATGACCTGGGCCGCGACATGTTTGCCCGCACGTGGTACGGCGCACGCATTTCCCTGACCATCGGGGTTGTAGCCGCCCTGATCGATTTGGTCATTGGGGTTACTGTCGGCGGAATCGCCGGGTACTGGGCCGGCCGCGGCAAAAAAGGGGACCGCATCGACACGCTGATCATGCGGGTCATCGAGATCCTGTACGGACTCCCGTACCTGCTGGTGGTGATCCTGTTGATGGTCGTGATGGAGCCGGGCCTCTTGACCATTATCCTCGCGCTGTCGGCTACCGGCTGGGTCGGGATGGCCCGGTTGGTGCGAGGGCAGATTCTGCAGCTCAAGTCGCAGGACTTCATCCTGGCGTCGCAAGTGCTGGGGGCGTCGTTCACGCGGATTCTCTTAAAGCACTTGATCCCGAATACGATCGGGGTGATTATCGTCAATCTGACATTTACGATTCCGTCTGCCATCTTCTCCGAGTCTTTTTTGAGCTTCCTCGGGCTGGGTGTACAAGCTCCCGTCGCCAGTTGGGGAACGATGACGAACGATGCCTTGGGGGTAATCCTGACCGGCGATTGGTGGAGATTGTTTTTCCCGGGACTGATGATCTCGCTGACGATGTTTGCCTTTAACGTGTTTGGCGACGGACTGCAGGACGCGTTGGATCCGCGGCTGCGCGATTAGGAGGGGATGACAGTGGAACATTTACTGCAAGTGGAAAATCTCAAAGTGAACTTCAAGACATTTGGCGGCGAGGTAAAAGCTGTCCGCGGAGTCACCTTCCACGTCGACAAGGGAGAGACAGTGGCCATTGTGGGCGAGAGCGGCTGCGGGAAAAGCGTTACGGCCCAGGCGATCATGGGCCTCATTCCCAGTCCGCCGGGACGCATCGTGGATGGCAGCATTCGCTTCAACGGCCAGGAAATCACTGCTATGTCCAAGGAGGAACTGCATCGAATCCGCGGCACCCAGATCGGGATGGTCTTTCAGGATCCCATGACCGCGCTTAATCCGACGATGAAGGTAGGCTCCCAGATCGCCGAAGGGTTGATCCGCCATCGAAATCTGGGCAAACAGGAAGCAAAGCAAAAAGCGGTTGAAATGTTGAAGCTGGTCGGGATTCCCGACGCGGCGAAACGCGCCGAACAGTATCCGCACGAGTTCAGCGGAGGCATGCGGCAGCGCGTCGTCATCGCGATTGCCCTGGCTTGCAGTCCGGAGCTGGTGATCGCCGATGAGCCGACCACCGCGCTCGACGTGACGGTGCAAGCCCAAATTCTTGATTTGATGAGGGATTTACAGCAACAAAACAACCTGGCCATCGTGCTGATCACCCACGATCTGGGCGTGGTCGCCGAGGCAGCCCAGCGCGCAGTCGTCATGTATGCGGGGATCGTGGTGGAGACAGGACCGGTAGAAGAAATATTCGCCCGGCCGAAGCATCCGTACACGTGGGGGCTGATGAAGTCGATGCCGCGCATCGACGGAGCCAAAGAACGGCTGGTGCCGATCGAGGGAGCGCCGCCGGATTTGTTCAATCCGCCGCACGGCTGTCCGTTTGCTGCCCGCTGTGACTACGCCATGGAGATTTGCCAGCGGCAGATGCCGGAGGCCACCGATTTTGCCGATGGACATAAAGCGGCATGCTGGCTGCACGATGAACGGGCGCCGAAAATCGACGAACTGGTCGCAGCGGGGAGGCAGGTCTAATGGCAGAGAATTTGGTTGAAGTAAACAATTTGAAAAAACACTTTACGATTGGCGACGGGCTCGTGCTCAAGGCGGTGGATGGCGTCTCGTTCACCATTCAAAAGGGCGAAACCCTGGGGCTGGTCGGCGAGAGCGGCTGCGGCAAATCCACGTTGGGACGAACGCTGATCCGCATCTACGACCGCAACGACGGAGAGGTCTTGTTTAAAGGGAAAAACGTTCACACGCTCTCCCGCAAAGAAGGGAGGCAGTTTAACCGGGATGTCCAGATGATTTTCCAGGACCCGCAGGCGAGTCTCAATCCCCGCATGATTGTCGGGGAGATCATCGCCGAAGGATTGGACATTCACAGCTTGTATCAGCAGAACCGGGCCGAGCGGGTTGCCGAGCTGCTGGAACTGGTCGGACTGCGTCCGGAACACGCCAAACGCTTTCCCCATGAATTCAGCGGCGGCCAGCGGCAGCGGATCGGCATCGCCCGGGCGCTGGCGGTAGATCCGGAGTTTATCATCGCAGACGAGCCGATTTCTGCGCTCGATGTGTCGATCCAGGCCCAGATCGTAAACCTGCTGGAAGATCTCCAGAAGGAAAAGGGACTCACCTATCTGTTCATCGCTCACGACTTGTCGATGGTCAAGCATATTTCCAACCGGATCGGAGTCATGTATCTCGGAAAGATAGTAGAGCTGGCCGAGAGCATCGAACTGTACGACAAGCCGCTCCATCCATATACGCAGGCGCTGCTGTCAGCCATCCCCATCCCCGATCCGATGGTGAAAAAAGAGCGGATCGTCCTTCGCGGGGAACTGCCCAGTCCGGCCAACCTGCCCAGCGGATGCCGCTTTCAGACGCGCTGTCCGCATGCGACGGAGCAGTGCCGTGCGGTTGAACCGGAGTGGAAGGAAGCCCAGCCGGGGCACTGGGTCGCCTGCCATCTCTACTAGATCGCAAAAGCATAGTAATAGAACGTCAACAAGACGGAACAGACGGCCAGGGTAAGCCCGGAAGAAATGGCCCAGAAGGCTGCCTGGCTTTTCAAGTGCTGGATGAATTCGCTTGCTGGGTCGTCGGCAAAAAAATCGCTCTCCATGACGCGCGGCTTGCGAAAGAACAGGCGGGCGATTTGCCGAAAGCCCTGGGCGAACAAGGTGAAAAAGCCCGAGTTCGCCACCACGATCAAGCCGCCCGCCACGAGCAGCAGCAGACCGAGCAGAAACGTTTTATTGATTAACGGCAGCAGTCCGCCTGGTCGGGAGCCGGATGTAAGCGTCAGGACGAGCAGGACGGCAAGTGTGAGGACAACGGGCGCTGTTTTACTGGGTCTCATGACGTCCCCCTTGGTTGACAAAATTTCTACATGGATAAGCGTATGACAAAAACCTCCTTTCAGGCAACCGAAAGGAGGTTTTTGCCTGCAAGACTACCAGATTCGCAAAAGAAAGTTTTGTCGATTTTTGCCGCACTTTTTGCGAGAGATGGTATAATGCGTAGAAGGTGAGTGGGGAGGGGATTTAGCATGAACAGACAGATGACACCGATGGAGGCAGATTCTGCAACCGCACTGCCCCCAATCGTCGAGAAGAAGCAGCGAAAGCGCAGAAAAGACGACAAAACCGCAGCGATCATTTCGTTTGTTGTGTGGGCCGCTCTGTTGTGCAGCGGCGTTGCCCTGGCCAACCTGTACATAGAGCGAAGCCATGCCTACATCGATCAAAAGGTGAAGGAAGTAGAGCTGCACAACACGAAACAGGTCGAAAACGTACGAAGCGATTTGCAAAAAGTGCAGGACGAGCTGGCGGCGATCAAAACGCAGGTGGGATCGCTGAAAGAGGATCTGACGATGACAGGCGAAGCGCTCCACGGGACCGATCAGACCAAGCAGTCACTGCAGAAGCGCATAGACGAATTGAACAAACAGCTGACCGAGCTGAAAGGCTCGCTGAAAAAGCTGGAGGATGCAGCCAGTGCTTGGTAAGGGACAGCTGGTTTTGCTCTTCCTGCTTGCTCCGGCGGTCGGTTTCTTCGCCACCTTTGCGCAGTCCAATCCGGTGATGAGCTTTGAATCGGCAAGGCTGCAGCTGCCCCTGAAGGAAACCGCAGCGCAGATAAGTCAAGTCCAGGATGAAGTCGAACAGACCAAACAAGTCATCGATGAATCCAGCAAATTGGCCCAGGAGATACAAGAGGCAGCCAAGCAGGAAAAACAAGCGTATGAGCAGCACGACAAATCGCTCAGCCAGCTCGTCTCGAGCAGCAAAGAGTCGGTGCAAAAATCGGCCGACGTGCTCGACCAGCTTTTGACGAGCATGCTGGGCAACCCGATCGGACAAACCTTCGGCAAGAACGCGACGGTGAAGGTCTATTCGCTGGAAGAGGCGGGCTACCGCGGCTATATGGCAAAAGTGCGGCTGAACAATCCGAACGCGCTGAAAGTCGTCCTGGCCAACGATCAAGTGGTCAGCAATGGCGAGACAACCAGTCACGCCGCCAAACGCAAAAATGCGATCCTGGCTGTAAACGCCGGCGGTTTTTACAATGTGAACGGAAAGCTGGCGGTGCTTGGCACCACGGTAGTCGACGGAGAGATCAAAGCGTTTTCGACCAACAACGACTTGTCGTTCGTCGGCTTTAACAAAAGCGGCCGCCTCGTCGGCGGCAAAGTCACTTCCAAGGAACAGCTCGAGAAGATGAACGTGCTCCAGGGAGCCAGCTTCCTGCCGACACTCCTGCAAAACGGGAAAAAGGCAGCGATTCCGAAGGCGTGGGCGAACACGCGGCAGCCGCGCACCATGATTGGCCATTTTTCCAACGGCGACTTGCTGTTCATCGTCATCGACGGCAGGCGCAAAGGGTGGAGCAACGGCGTCACGCTGGAGGAAGCGCAGGCGAAACTGCTTGAATTCAAAGTCCGGGATGCGTATAACCTGGATGGCGGCGGTTCCAGTGCCTTCTACTACAACGGCAAAATACTCAACCGCCCTTCTGATGGACGCGAGCGTCCTGTAACCAGCAACATTGTGATCCTGCCATGAATTAAAAATAACGTACCCGGTTTCGGAGCGAAGCCGGGTTTCTTGTTGGGAAGGGGTGCTCCCATTTATTTAGCGTCTACTTGCAGCATAGAATATGTAATGAATATTATGGCGATTACTTTTTGAACTCCTGGAGGAAAAGGTGGGAATCATATGGCGGGAGGAGACGGATGCAGGCAGAGGGGATGGCGGTGAAAAAGTGACGGAAACAGTACTTAAGCCAAATGGTACGATAGTCGATGTGCCAGGTATCAAAGTGGGACATGTACAGGATGACAAAGCGCTGACCGGCTGCACGGTGATCGTGCTGGAAAAGGCAGCGCCCTGCGGCGTGGACGTGCGGGGATCGGCACCGGGGACCCGGGAAACGGACCTGCTCAATCCGATCAACCAAGTGGACCGGGTAAATGCCATCTGTCTGACGGGCGGGAGCGCTTACGGCCTGGATTCGGCGACGGGGGTCATGCGCTACCTGGAGGAGCAGGGGATGGGATTTGAGGTCGGAGTGGGTGTCGTTCCGATCGTCCCGGCTGCGGTGCTGTTCGATCTGTCCATCGGCAGCGCAAAGGTGCGTCCCGATGCGCAGATGGGGTACAATGCGGCAAAAAATGCGAGCAAAAAACCGGTCCCACAAGGCAATGTCGGGGCTGGCACGGGAGCGACGGTCGGCAAACTGGCCGGCATGAAACGGGCGATGAAGGGCGGACTCGGTTCCGCGTCGATCCGCCTGCCCGGCGGATTGGTCGTCGGGGCGATCGTCGCCGTCAACGCGGTCGGAGAAGTGCGCGATCCCCATACAGGGGAGATCCTGGCAGGTGCCAGGGACGACAGTGGAAAGATCCGCGACGCCCTTTCCTGGATGATCGAGCAGAGTTCTCCGCAAGTGCGACCGGGGACGAATACGACGATCGCGGCAGTGGCAAGCAACGCAAACCTGAACAAGACACAGGCGAACAAAGTGGCGCAAATGGCCCACGACGGCTTGGCCCGCAGCATCTTTCCGGTGCATACGATGAGCGACGGCGACACGATTTTTGCCCTGGCTACGGGTGGAGTGGACGCTTCCGTCGACCTTGTCGGAACGCTGTCGGCGGTCGTCTTGGCAGAGGCGGTCGCAAATGCGATCCGTTCTGCCGAAGCGGCAGGCGGGGTGCCGGCTTACCGCGATCTGCAAAAACAGGCTAAATCCATGTGAAAAAGCTGGAAAAGTAAAACTGGGCTTTTTGCCCGGTGTCCATTTGCTTTCTGGCCGCAGCCGGCTTGAAAGCTGAAAATGGCTGCGAATCGTATTACAATGATGGGGAAGGGAGTGGGTATCAATGGAATTGCAGATGAAGGAAAACGGTTTTATTGCCAATTTTGCATATGGCCAATTGAAGATATCGGGCGATGAAAGCTACGGATTTCGTCCCTACCAGCTGATGGTTTCTTCCATTGCCGCTTGCAGCAGCAGCGTTTTGAACAAAGTCCTGGGAAAAATGCGGATGAACTGCGAAGATTTGAAAGTGTCCGTACAGGTCGAACGGAACGAGCAGGAAGCGAATCGCATCGAGAAGATCCACATGCATTTTGTCATCAAGGGAGAGGGGCTTCAGCAGGAAAAAGTGGAAAAGGCCATCGCCCTGGCCCGAAAGAATTGCCCGATGGTCCAATCCGTGAAAGACAGCATTGAGATTACGGAGTCGTTTGAGTTGATCCAGTAAGAGAATAGCGCCGGATGGGTCCTCCTTGTTTTAGCAAGGGGGACTATTTTTTTGCGGCCAGGCGGGAGAATAGCAGGTGGATGACGGGGAGCTTGACGAAGCGGCAGATCACCCCGCTCCGGTTCGCAGGTGCTGGAGAGGATTATTAGTCAAAAGTACCTCGCCCTGACGAACATCCTATGGGCAGGTTTTTCCGCCGAGGAACTGCATGATCTGCTGAAGTATTACAGACGAATGGTTGACAATTTACTGGAAAATCAAGTGACGAGGAGTGAATCAGCATGTCTCAAACAGGACAAAATGCAGTCGTGACAGACGCCGGGAGCGGCATGGGCTCGGGCGCTTTCACCCCTGCATATCCGCAAGCTATTGGGAAAGGTTTTGGCGGGCCGGACTCTCCGCCAGGTTGAGCAGGACTACGCCCACAATAATGATGGCGATCGCCAGCAGCCTGACAGGGCTGACCGATTCTTTCCAGAGAATGATGCCGATGACCACTGTGAGGGCGGTGCCCACTCCGGACCAAATGGCGTAAGCGGTACCGAGCGGCAGGTATTTCAATGCGAGAGACAGGACGTAAAAAGAAGCGGCGTATCCGATGACCACGACCGTGCTGGGAAGCCATCTGGTAAACCCGTCGGATAATTTCAGCGCCGTGGTTGCGGTAATCTCCAGGAGTATGGCCGATATCAAGTAGACGAATTTCATCTCGCTTCCCCCTTTGACATGCTGATCAACAAATGCTGTACGCGCTCCCGCAGCTCGCGGTTTGCCAGCGGAGCCAGCCCAAACATCTCGGCAAACCACAAACCGTCAGCGGCAAGCCGGCAGATCGTCGCTGCTCCAGGGTCAATCCCGTCTCGTTCTAGCCGTTCCTGCCAGCCCTCATAGTAACGGCGGACAGGCTCCAACAGTTCCGGCTTGTTTACCAGCGCGGCCAGCAAGCCGACGCTGATCTTCAATTCCTGCTCGGTACTGAGGAAGGCGGTGCGGACGTAGGCGCGCGCCCACTTCCCCGGGGAGCAGGGTTCCATGGAGATGTCATTCTCTATTTGCTGATGAAAGTCCTTAAACAGATGGTCGATCATTCCCTCTATCAAAGCTTCTTTTGAGGGAAAGTGATACAGCAGCCCGCCTTTGCTTATTTTCGCTTGCTCGGCAACCGCATCCAGCGTCAAACGGCCGATCCCCTCGTTTTGGATCAAGGCATAAGCTGCTTCAAGAATCGCTTCGCGGGTTGTTTTTGCAGCTCCCACGCTTCTTTCCGCCTTCCGTTTCCACTCTTGTTTTTCTTTACTATACCGTCCGGACGGTATAGTCGTCAATTCTTTCCTCCCCCTGAGTGAGCCGAGACTCGATTGAAGGGCTGGCGAACAGCCAATCTTGCTGAGCTGGACAAATTGACGCTATGGTTCCGGTTTGAAAAGCATGTCAACCAGCAGAGATTTCTAAATTTAAAAACGATTCCATCGAATAGCATGTATAATAGAGACAGAATACTCGCTTGATGGGGGGATTGTGGGAATGAGTGATTTGAACCGGGCCAGAAGAAATACGCTTGGCGATATTTTGCGCCGGAGCAGGGCGCGCAATCCGGACAAGACGGCGCTGAGATTTGAGGAAGAGGTCTTGTCCTACCGGCAGTTGGATGATACGGTCAACCAGGCGGCGAACGCGATCCTGGCCCAGGGGCTGAAAAAAGGAGACCGGGCGGCTGTCCTCTCCCGCAATTCGCTCGATTTTGCCATTCTCAATTTCGCATTGGCCAAGTCTGGTGGGATCATGGTGCCGATCAACTACATGCTCAATGCAGACGACGTGGCGTTTATTCTCAACCACGCAGATGTAAGCGCTCTCTTCGTGTCGCCGGAGTTTCAGCCGATTGCCGAGCAAGCCGTCCCCAAATCGGGCTGTACGCTGCGGCTGAAGTCGCTCATTTCCAGACCTTCGGCACAAATCGGGGAGTGGGTTCCGTTTCACGAGCTGATCAGCGGGGCTGGGCTGGCAGAACCGGAAGTGGATCTCTGGGATGACGACGTCGTTCACATCTTGTATACGAGCGGCACCGAATCCAGGCCAAAAGGAGTCATGCTCACCCATAAAAACGTGATCAGCGAGTACGTCAGTACCATAATCGACGGCGGCATGACCAGTGACGATGTGGCGATCCATGCGCTTCCCTTGTTTCACTCTGCCCAGCTTCACTGCTTTTTGGGGCCGTACATCTACCTGGGGGCGAGCGGCATCATCCTGGAACAAGCGGCGCCTGCCACGATTCTGGAGACGATCGAGACGCATCGGGTGACACAGCTGTTCTGCCCGCCGACCGTCTGGATCTCCCTGCTGCGATCTCCCGACTTCGACCGGCGAGACCTCTCATCCCTGCAAAAATGCTACTACGGGGCGGCAATCATGCCCGTCGAGGTGCTGCGGGAATGCAACCTGCGGCTGCCGGCAGCACGCTTCTGGAATTTTTACGGGCAGACCGAGGTGGCTCCGCTGGCGACGGTGCTCAAACCGGAAGACCAGCTTAGAAAAGCGGGCTCGGCGGGAAAACCCGGCCTGAATGTGGAGACCAAAATCGTCGATGACAACGGAGACGAGGTGCCCCGCGGCCAGATTGGCGAGATCGTGCACCGTACAAGTCACGCCATGCTGGGGTACTACAGGGATGAGGAAAAGACGGCAGCGGCTTTTCACGGCGGATGGTTTCACAGCGGCGACCTGGGCATCATGGATGAGGAAGGGTACATCACCGTCGTGGATCGCAAGAAAGACCTGATCAAATCGGGCGGGGAAAACGTCGCCAGCCGGGAAGTGGAGGAGCTGATCTATCAGCATCCCAAAGTATCGGAGGTGGCGGTGATCGGCGTCCCCCATCCCTACTGGATTGAAGCGGTCACCGCCGTCGTCGTGCCCAAATCGGGCGAGACGCTCGCACCGGACGACATCCTGCAGTTTTGCAAGGAGCATTTGTCCTCGTTTAAATCTCCCAAGTACGTCGTCATCGCCGACAATCTGCCGCGCAATCCGAGCGGCAAAATTCTGAAACGGGAGCTTCGCGTGCAGTATCAGTCACTCGCAGCCGAGTGAGTTTTCTCACGCCGGGGAAGAACAAGATACCGGGGACAGAAAAGCCTCCCGGGTTCATGGTGTGGTGGGGCAAGCATGGGCGTCATCTCTAAGGTCAAAGTCCTGAACGGGATTGTGGAATCGGACGAAACCGCCTTCCCGGAGTCCGACAAAGGTTGAAAACCTGTGACCAAGAAAACGTGGCGGTGTAGCGAAACAACGAGGGATCGGCAAGGACGGACAGGAATCTGCAATATGTATTGGAGGGTAGAGAAATGTCAACTCGTAAGGAAGTTTTGGTTACACAGTTGCGCGCTTGTCATAATCAGGATGGATGGTTTGCTCCGTTGAAAGTTGCCTTGCGAGGCGTAACAGCGGAACAGGCGGTCCAAGGAGGTAAAGGTTCTTCAAATTCAATTTATGGTATCGTTCACCACCTTGTATTTTGGAATGAACGTTATCTGCAACGTTTTCATGAAGGCAATTTGCCTCCGCTTGAAATCTCCAATTCCGAGACGTTTCAGAGTAACGAGATGTCTGCAAGCTGGGATGAGCTGCAAATGAAATTGGACAACGTACTTGCCCAATGGGAACAAGCCATCATGAACTATGATGATTCAAAATTGGACAGTCCAACTCACCCAGATAGAGACGAAGTATGGTGGATGTCATTAGCACACTTGGCAATCCATAACGCATATCACATTGGACAGATCGTCCATATTCGGAAGGAACAAGGTTCGTGGGAAGCATGGGAACAATGAGTCTTTGACTGAACTTTGGGGGCGAATGCACAAAAAGGCTTCGCCCTTTTTGCATCGAAAAAACAACCCCAATCATGTAGAACGATGAATGCTTACCCCCTAGTCAGTAGCTGGGGGTTTGTTTTTCTGATTTGTTTGCGTTTTTTGCAAATGTATTGCGCCAGGAGCTTGCGGCCCTCAACATTGGCCCATCGCCTTGTGTCCAAGCCTACCATACTTGTCCCCCATACAAAAGGCTTTCGACGGCATATCCGCTTGTATGGAGCAACTGAAAATCCGGTCGCTGCGTATAAAAATCGGTCGTTTGGCAGGTAAGCGTCAAATAATATATAATATTTCTTAGTTGATGAAACTTATCAAACCTACAGAATCGTTTGATTTTTATTCATGTGCAAATATTCGGGGAGGGTATTTCAAAATGAAGTTGTTAAATATTTCAGAGGCAGCCAAACTTCTTGGGATTTCAGCCAGTACGCTGCGCAGACTGGAACATGACGGTGTTGTGGAAGGATACGGATTGAGTGTGATTTATACACCTGGGGGGCAACGCAGGTACATTTTAGACGAAATACAGCATCTGTATTCACAGCAGGGGTTCTCAGGACAAATCGGATTTGGCGGTAAACCGGCTGTGCTTGTTCGTGACATGACTTTGGCTTTTACGGATCCAAATTCGAAATTATCCATTCAGTTAAACGGGCAGATTGAAGCGGTGACACAACTGGTCAAAACTGCTCTTGCCAATCATTTTCCGGTTGTTTTTAGCAAGACCATCTATGACTCGGCAGATAGATTTTCACAGCTTTGGGGACAAAAATTTCCTTCCATACAGTTGCTTGACCGTAATACAGCATGGGTGAAAATTCATCCGAAATTAGATGAATTTACGTATGATATGATTAATGCAACCGCTTACATTAACGATTTTTATTGTTCTCCGCTAGAAGAGTTTCTGCAGCAAAGAGAAATCGATACGGTCATATTGGCTGGAACCACGACGAGCGGCAGCATCCGAGCAACTGCAGTGGAAGCATTGCAGCGCGGTTATCGTGTCATCATTCCTGAAGAAGCTGTCGGCGACCGTTCTGAATCGATTCAAAGAGCGACCCTTCTTGACTTAAATGCACGTTACGCTGATGTAATGACGTTGGACAAAGTGATGAAATGCCTGAACGAAGCGGGATCACTGAAAAAATCGAAGTAAAGGTGTTTCACATCTTCCCCTGAAAGTGTGCCAAGCTGCCTGGGCTGCCGCCAAGACAAGGAATACCTTGGTTCGTGCATTCTACAACCGCATAGTCAAACTCGGCTGCATAGGCGGCTTTCCTGGAGGAGCGGGCGTATAAAAGGGATGATCATGACAGCCTTTGTACCCCGTTCGCCCTGGAAGAGAACCAAAATGGCTTGGCGCTGCTCCTCCGCGAGAGCGTGCTTCGGTTTCTCCCCTTGTTTTTTGCATTCCCCCTTTTTCTGCTTCCCTGAGAATTCTATCTTTCAGCCCAAACTTGAAGGACAAATCCCCTTGCATGGGAATGCGGTTCTACGCCGCCGGCTTCCTGTGCCAATTTCTCCGCATATTTGCCAATTTAATGCTGTCCTTTTCCATAATCCCCCGTTTTTACAGGCTTTCGAAATTTAGAATAGAGACTATCAGGGTCATATTGACAGATAATTCGGATTAAAGTATAATCAGAAAAAAGAAAATTAGTAAAAATAATTATGTTTGGTAACTTTTATTTGTTTTAAATGTTTCAAATTATTGTAAAAGGTATGCAAAACTTACTCAAATACCCGATTGTACATTCGTGAAATATGACATTTTTGGAATCGATAGTCGGGATTTGTAGTAAAGCAATCTACTCGTCAGCCAAATGTTGAAATAGGGGTGAACGAATAATACCAATTGACTAGAACGAGTAACTTCAATGGTTGGTTCCTTTTAGCTTTATAAAAAACGGGGGGAGATAAGGGATGAAGAAGTCTTTACGTGTCGGTATTATCGGTGGTGGTATTGGCGGGGTAGCTTTGGCGCGAGCTTTATGGCAGCGTGGCATTTCTTTTCAATTGTTTGAACAAGCAGCGGAGTTCAGGGAAGTTGGTGCCGGAATCCAAATGACGCCTAATGCCGTCAAGGTATTGAAATCACTCGGGCTTGAAAACGAGATTCAGCAGGTTGGTTTCTTGCCGGAAGCGATGGTGGGGCGCAGTTGGGAGACGGGTGAGGAATTATTTCGAACTCCCTTAAAGGATACGTTTGTCAGGCTTTTTGGTGCTGCGTACTATCACGTGCACCGCGCTGACCTGCACAGTATCTTGGCAGAAGGGTTACCGGAAGAGTGCATTACTTTTAATGTCAAATGTGTAAATGTTCAACTAAGGGAGGATAAGGCAGTTGCTGTATTTGATAATGGAGATGAATTCGAGGGTGACCTGATTGTTGGCGCGGACGGAATACGCTCTGTTGTCCGGGGGGCTTTGTGGGGCAAGGATGCTCCGACATTTACCGGGCACATGTGTTGGCGTGCGCTTGTCCCGGTCGACAAGCATCCGCTGCCTTTCGTTCTGCCAGCGGCAACCTTCTGGTTTGGTCCCAAAGCGCATGTGGTTACCTACTACGTCAAGGGTGGCAGCGCAGTCAATATTGTCGCTTGCAAAGAGACAGATGAATGGGTGAAAGAATCATGGACTGAGCCTAGTTCGACCGAAGAACTATTGAAAGCGTACGATGGTTGGCATTCTGATTTGATTCGTCTTTTCGAACGCACAGATAATTCACTGGTTTTCAAGTGGGGATTGTATGACCGAAATCCTATGGAACGCTGGTCCCGAGGTCATGCCACACTCCTGGGTGACGCAGCACATCCCATGCTTCCATACTTGTCTCAGGGTGCTGCTATGGCGATAGAAGATGCTTATGTCCTTTCCGAAGCTCTTGTTTATTTTGGCGGGAACGTAACCCTGGCACTAGACGCGTATGAAGCGGAGCGTCGCAATCGAACGCGGGACGTACAGCTGCAATCCCGCGAAAGAGGCCGTACCTACCACCTGGATTCACCTGAGGAACAACGTCGGCGGGATCTTGCCATACGGGAAAGGCAGACCCGAAATCCTCATGCGGTCGGCATCAGTGCCGAGTGGGTATACGAATATGACGCGACCACGTGCCGTCAGCGTTTTGGGGTCTCTTCGAGCGTCAGTATGAAGGAATTGTAGGTTTGGTAAGTTTTTATCATTTTCAGTACACGATAGGGGGGCATCAGAGTGGACGATAAGGAACTTTTCGGACATATGTTTGTCAGCGGCCTTAACGCGGATATTCACTTACTTACCAAAGGCGATCGGAATGGGGTGCCGGTTATTTTTCTTCCGGGCATCACAAGCTACAGTATGTCATTTTCGGAAATTTTAAAGCGGATGCCTGATCACCTCTTTTGTTTGTCAATGGATATTCGCGGGCGTGGGAAATCCAGCTGGCCAAAACAGGGATACCGTATGCAAGATTACGTTGAGGATCTATTAAATGTGGTGAATGCGTTAACCGGAAATCCGACTGCTCCATTCCTCGTCGGCCATTCCATGGGTGCGAGAATTGCATCCGGTTTTGGCAGCGCATACTCATCTCTCATCTCCGGAATGGTGCTCATCGACCCACCGGTTACCGGTCCGGGTCATAGACAAGTTTACCCGAATTCTCTTTCCATGTTTCTGGAACAAAAAGCTGCGGCTGATGAAGAAGAATGGGACAAATTTCGCGCTTTTTATCCGCACTTTCATGAAGAACAGTTGAAGATACGAATAACCGAATACCTGAACGTAAGCAAGGAAGCGATCATTGAATCATACAACAACTTTATCAAAGAACCTTTTCAGGTCAATGTAAAATTGACAGCATGTCCGATGCTGCTGTTAGCCGCTGAACTTGGAGATACGATTCGTCCCGATGAACTTGCAGAGCTGAAGTCTCTCAATCCTCGTTTGCAGGCAGTTGTCGTGAACGGCGTTGGTCACATGGTATATAAGGAGGCACCGCAGGAAACAGCAGATTATATACTCTCCTTCATCAGAGATCATCTGAAATAACAGTTTAATCAAGGAAGTGAGTGAACGTATTTTTGTGGTGTCGTTTGAAGTTATGTGATGAAACCGGTAGAAAAAAATCAGTCATAAAGGGGTTGGGATGATTGAAAAAATTAGTATCAATGTTGTCAGTGATGTCACTGCTTTCATTTCTTCTGACAGGCTGCGGAACGGACAATTCTGCAGAATCAACGGGAAGCAGTAAAAGCGGTGGAGGAACGTTGACTTTGGGTTATGTCGGCGGGCTGAGCGGGGCAACCGCCGCTTTCGGAAAACCGGCGTATGATGCGGTAAAATACGCTGTCGATGAAATCAACAAAAACGGCGGAATTCTTGGGAAGACAGTAGAACTGGTATCGGAAGACGACGAAGGGAATCCGTTTAAAGGGCAGCAGGCCATCGACAAATTTGCCAACCGGGATATCAAATTTGTGATCAGCGGATCGAGCAGCGCGGTTGCTTTGTCACAAGTGGCCAAAGTGAAGGAAAACAACATGATTGCCGTGTCACCAATCGCGTCAGATCCGGGAGTCGTATCCGAAAATCCGCGATTCTTTGTGAATTTGGCCAACAATAATCAGTTTGGCTGGGCAGCCGCCTACTATGCAGCGAAAGAGATGGGCGTAAAAGAAGTGATCGCTTTTATCCGGGATGACGCTTTTGGCACCAGTGTTTATAAAGCTTTTAGGGAGAAATCAGCGGAGTTGGACATGAAAATTGTCCATGAATTCAAGTATCCCAATGACGCAAAAGACTTTAATTCGTACATTAGCCAAGGCATCAGTTCAAACCCGAATGCCTACATATTTTTATCTGGCTATGCGGCGGACAGCGGATTGATCGCGAAACAGGCCAGAGCGCTTGGTTACGACAAACCGTTTATCGCCACAAACCCAATCTCCAGTCCGCAGTATTATGAGATCGCCGGTGATGCTTCCAATCATACGATGATCAGTGCGGCCTATTTTTCCGACACCGATATTGGTGAAAAAACGAAAACCTTTATCGAAGCATGGAAAAGCAAATTCAACCTGGAGCCCAACGTTTATCAGGCGCATGGATACGACTCCGTTTATATCCTGAAGACCGCGATCGAAAAAGCGGGATCTGCCGCCCCAGACGAGGTGCAGAAGGAACTGCTGAACATCAAAAACTATGAAGGAGCTTCAGGGCTCACATCCTTTAACGATGACGGTTCAGCAACAAAACCGATTTTCATCGTGAATTGGGATAACGGACAGCTGAAATTGGAAAAAGTCCTTCAAGCCGGTTCGTATTAAGGAGGGATACGGTGTATTTTGACATATTCGTTAGTGGTCTCGCCGTCGGATGCATTTACAGTTTAATTGCCATGTCGTTCAGTCTTATCTTTCGTTCGTCGGGCGTATTAAATATTGGCACTGGTGAGTTTGTCATGATCGGAGGGCTTGTCGGGTTCAGTCTGATTACCGATGGCACCCAAAATTTTTACCTGGTCATGTTGTGTACCATGGCAATTGCTGGTCTGGTCGGATACTTGTCTAATGTGCTTGTGTTTCATCCGGTGCAAAAACGCGGCGGTCAAAGCATTCATGTCTTGATTGCCAGCATCGGAATTATGATTATTTTGCCGCAAATCGGCTCATTGATCTGGGGAGCGGAGCCTTTGAGTTTTCCAAGCAGTTTATCTGCCGGGCAGGTTCAGTTGGGAAGCGCAAAGATTTCTGCGATCAGTTTTTCGATTATTCTATTAAGTCTTTCTATTATGATTTTGTTTCAGCTGTTTTTTAAATTTACCCGTATAGGCCAGGCGATGAGAGCCATTGCAGACGATCGCGTCATGTCACAGTTGCTTGGGGTGAATCACCGCAAATACATCGCGCTCATTTTTCTGGTAGCCGGAGCCTTGACCGGAGTCGCAGGTGTCCTGTTAGGCCCGCTCTATTACGTTTCCTATGATATGGGGATTATTGGCATCAAGGCGTTTGCGGCGGCTGTATTAGGCGGGTTTGGCAATATCATGGGAGCCGTCATTGGCGGCATCTTGCTCGGTTTGATCGAGGCGTTTGGCGGAACGATGATCAGCTCGGAATTTCGCGATCTGATCTTGTATGCGATTTTGATTCTGGTGTTGTTAATACGTCCTGCCGGCATACTGGGCATAAAGAAACGGAGGGATACCGCTTGAAGTCAAACCGTCTCAAATCGTACGGACCCATCATCGTATATCTGATCATCTTTGTGTTGGCGGCCGTTTTTACCCAGTCCAACTACTATTTGTCGTTGTTTTCCCAGGCGGCGATTTATACGATTTTGGCTGTGTCGCTGCAGCTCATTTTCGGGTATGCCGGTCAGGTCAGTCTAGCTCAGGCAGGTTTTTTTGGCATCGGCGCTTATACCTCGGCTATTCTCACGTTGCATTTGGATGTGAATTTTCTTGTTGCTTTCTTGCTGTCGGGGATCGTGGCCGCGATTGCCTCGATTATCCTTTCACCGATGGCGAAACTCTCGGAAATCTATTTTGCCATGTCCACTTTCGCCTTTAATTTAATCTTGATTATCGTTTTTGCCAACGGCGGAAGCTGGACAGGAGGGTGGAACGGACTAACCAATATTCCCTATCCCAACATTTTGGGCTGGTCTGTTGACAGCAAGAAGGAATTTTTTATTCTTTCGTCCATTTTGTTGATTGTCCAGTATGTCTTTATGATCAGGCTGACGGAAGGAAGATTGGGCAGAAACTTTCGGGCAATTCGTGACAACCAGCTTGCTGCGGCTTCAGTAGGCATCAATATCGGCTCTACGAAAACAAAAGGTTTTATCATCGGCTGTTTTTGGGCCGGATTGGCAGGCAGCGTAATGGTGCATATGTATGCGTTTATCAGCCCGGAGCCATTCCATTTTCTTGAATCCATTACCGTTATCCTTATGGTCGTTCTCGGCGGCCTGGGTTCTTTTACCGGGGCTTTACTGGGAGGATTCGGCGTCACGTTTTTTAACGAATTTTTAAAAGAAATTCCATTGTACCGGCCGATTATATACGGAGTTTGCATTGTGCTGATGATGATTTTTTTGCCGAATGGTATTTACGGTTTTCTACATAAACGGTTCAAATCGGGTGAAAAACAAACTGCTGTGGCAAGATCGACGATCAATCTGAGACAATTTCTGTCTCAAACCAAAGCGGACGACAGTGCAATCTTAAAGCTCGAACATGTAACGAAACAATTTGGAGGCATCAAGGCGCTTCAAGATGTCAGCCTGGAGGTACGGACAGGAGAGATTTTTGGATTGATCGGGCCGAATGGGGCGGGCAAAACGACGTTTATCAACATTGTAACCGGGTTGGAAAGACCGACATCGGGGCAAGTTTATTTTCAGCAACGAGAAGTTACAGATAAAACGATATTTCATTTGGGCAGCCTGGGCTTGGTAAGAACGTTCCAAACGAGCAGGTTGTTCGAAAGCATGACGGTTCTGGAAAATGTGGTAACAGGAATGTCATGCAGATTAAAAAACGATATCGGTCTGGCACTGCTGCAAAACAAAAAGTTTCTTTCGGAGGAGCAGTATGCTGTCAACGTGGCGTATCAACTGATCAAGTTAACGGGTTTGGAGGACAAGGCTTTCGAATTATGCGCCAATCTTTCATACGGACACCGCCGCTTGGCGGAAATTGCCCGCGCCCTCGCCTCCGGGCCGAAGATTTTGTTTCTTGATGAGCCAGCAGCCGGACTGAACTTAAAGGAAAGAGAACAACTGCAAAAATTGATTTTACGTTTGCGGGATGAATTCGCCATCACCATTTTTATTGTTGAACATGACTTAAATCTGTTGTCCAACCTCTGCGACCATATGGCTGTGTTGAATTTTGGAGAAAAAATTGCCGATGGCAGCCCCGAGGAGGTGATGCAAAATCCGCAAGTTGTGGAGGCATATTTAGGGAGGAGGGACAGAAAGCATGCTTAAAGTGGAACACTTGATTGCCTACTACGGAAATGCGCAGGCTTTGGAAGATATCAGCTTTGAAGTAAACCAGGGGGAAATTATCTGCATTCTCGGAAACAACGGGGCAGGTAAATCGACCACATTGATGTCGATCAGCGGCGTGATCAGGCAGAAAGAGGGGCTGATCGAATTCAATCACACCGACATCAGCAAAAAGCAACCTCACGAGATTGTATCCTTGGGTATTTCACAAGTTCCTGAAGGACGGCGCATCTTCCCTACTCTGACCGTGGAAGAGAATTTAAAAATGGGCGGATTTCTTAAAAAAAGAATCGATCAGACAAAAATAGAGGAAATATTCCGATTGTTCCCGCGACTGAAAGAACGAAGAAATCAGCTTGGCGGAAGTCTCAGCGGTGGAGAGCAGCAGATGCTGGCAATTGGCAGAGCGCTAATCAGCGAGCCCAAACTACTGATGCTCGATGAACCATCACTGGGTTTGGCGCCGCAGATTATTGACATGATTTTTGACAGTATCATTTCGCTCCGCAAAGCAGGGATGACGATTCTGCTGATCGAGCAGAATGTCGAGCTGGCATTGGAAGTTTCCGATCGGGCATATGTCATTGAGTTGGGCAGAACGGTATTGACAGGGGACAGCGAAACGCTTCGAAAAGATCGATCCATTCAATCGATCTATATGGGGCAGCAGCATTTACTGCATGGTTAAGATTGAGAAAAATGGGAATGAGGAGATGAAAGCATGAGTACAAATTTTAACGAAATGGTAGAACTGTTCAAAATGGAATTGGAACTCTGCCAGTTGAAGCCAACCGAAACGATGGCTGTGCTGACGTCAGGGGAAGTTCTGAAAGATTATGCCAAAGCTTTTATGGAAGCAGCCAAAATGATCGGAGCGAACACATTTGAATTGAACATTCCACCCGCCAATCGGGGGATTTCGGGTTCGTTTGGAATTACCCCGCTTACAGACAACCGGGCAGCGGTTGAAATGCTGAAAAAAGCGGATTTGATTATCGATCTGGTCTTGTTGTTGTTCTCCAAGGAACAGTTGGAACTGCAGAATGAAGGGAAAAGAATTTTGTTGGTTGTTGAACCGTTTGAAGTCATTAAAAGAATGTTCCCCAAACCAAGCGACAAGCAAAGGGTGCTGTTTGCTGCCGATTTATTAAAAAAGGCAAAAGAATTGAGATTTACGAACAAGGCTGGCACGGATGTAACGTACCAGTTGGGACAGTATCCCATCCTGGTCGAATACGGATTTGCCGATGAACCGGGCAGATGGGATCATCTGCCAAGCGGATTTTCGGCAGGCACGCCAAATGACGGAGGCGTGGAAGGAGTAGTTGTTCTTGATCGCGGGGATATTCTCTTCCCGTTTAACAGGTATGTGCAGGAGCCGGTAACGCTCACAATAAAAGACGGTTTGGTCACGACGATTGAAGGCGGGTTTGACGCCATGTTGATGAGGGAATACATGGAAAGTTTCCAGGATCCCCGGGCCTACGCGATATCCCATATCGGCTGGGGGCTGAATGAACGTGCCAAGTGGCACAGTTTGGCCTTGGACAGCAACGTGTTTGGCATGGACGGACGCTCTTTTTACGGAAATGTCTTGTTTTCGTTAGGCCCAAATACAGAACTGGGCGGAACCAATGATACCAAATGCCATCTTGATATTCCCCTGAAAGACTGCACGTTGTACCTGGACGGCAAACTCATCGTAAAGGATGGGGACGTCGTGATCGAAGAAATGAAACCGGTATGATTTTTGTCGGTTGTGTTTCGCAGTGGCACAATGACGTACGGCAAGGCAAACATGTTGAAAAAGGAGTGGGACAGTTTGAATAGTTTTCGGATAGGGCTGATCGTGCCCAGTTCCAATACAACGATGGAAACAGAGATTCCTGAAATGCTCAGATCCCGTTCACGGTTGGCACAAGATACATTTACCTTTCACTCTAGCCGCATGCGGATGCAGCATGTGACCAAGGAAGAATTGATCAAAATGGACAATGACAGCATCCGCTGCGCTGTCGAACTGGCAGATGCGAGGTGCGATGTCTTGGCATATGCCTGTCTGGTTGCGATCATGTGCAATGGACCTGGCTATCATTCTGTCTCGGAAGAGAAATTGTCAGCGGCGGCGAAGGACACAGGGGTTGACATTCCCGCAGTCAGCAGTGCCGGGGCGTTGATTCAGGGCATTCAGACAATGGGCGCAAAAAAAATCGCTTTGATCGCCCCGTATATGAAGCCGCTTACCGGCATGGTCATCGACTATATTCAGTCCTACGGTATCAAGGTGGTTGACTCTATCAGTCTGGAGGTTCCCGACAATCTTGCAGTAGGCAGACTGGACCCGATGAATTTAATCTCGATTTCCGAACAATTAAATGTGCAGGAAGCGGATGCTGTGGTGCTTTCAGCATGTGTTCAGATGCCGTCACTTCCGGCTGTACAGGAGGTTGAAAACAGGTTGGGCAAACCGGTTCTAACCGCAGCAACGGCAACAGTCTATCAAATCCTCAGGACGCTGGGGTTGAAACCGATTGTGCCTGATGCGGGGGCCCTTTTATCTGGCAGTTATTGAGCTGCCCAGCAGCGCGAATAAGAGGAAGTGAACAAGAATTTTGGTAATTGGAGGAAACACATGGACAACAATCAGTGGCAAAATGATTTGCATCATTTTCGCGAAAGGGGTTTTGGGCAACCGCTAGGTATTGGGAACAAGCCTTGTTTCCTCGTGGTTGATGTCATCAAAGGCTTTACGGATCCGGCAATGCCTCTCGGGGCAGATTTATCCCGGCAGATTGAAGTCATCAATCGATTGCTGACTGCGGTTCACGAAAAAAACTTGCCCGTCATATTCACTACAATCGCATACGAAGAAAATATGGGGGATTCTGGAATCTGGTTGAAAAAAATGGGAGGCTTAAAAACCTTAAAATTCGGAACGGATGCTGTACAGTTGGATCCGCGGCTCCATTACAAAAAAGGGGACATCATCCTCAACAAAAAGTATGCTTCCGCTTTTTTCGGGACGGATTTGATTTCCCGCTTGAACGTCAACGGAATCGATACGGTGATTGTGACCGGATGCACGACCAGCGGATGCGTACGGGCGACAGTGGTTGATGCGCTCCAATACGGGTATCGTCCGATAGTCGTAAAGGACGCCGTTGGCGATCGTTCCCTCGCTTCGCACGACCAAAGCTTGTTTGACATGGAACAAAAATATGCTGATGTGCTAAACGCCAGCGAGCTAATCAAAGACATTCATTCGTATACGACGATTTCCTAGAGAGATAACCTGCCGCAGAAGGTCTTCAGATCTTCAAAAAAAGTGAATAAGACCGCAGTGCAAGCGCAAAACAGTCCCTGCCTTGTGGAAAGGATGAGGACTGTTTTGCGCTAATTTATCGAATTTTCGCAGAAAACTCCCGCCTCTTTGGGTGGTGAGATGAATGATAAAACTAACACCCAGTCTGAAGAGGTAGAATGGGTGCATCGTCTGCTTTGTGCAGGATTATTCAGCGGCAATGGCGGTTTCCAGAGCCACTTTCACCATGTCGTTAAAGGTCAACTGGCGTTCTTCCGACGACGTCGCTTCACCTGTCAGGATGTGGTCGCTGACCGTTAAGATGGACAGGGCCTTGGCGTGAAACTTGGCTGCGAGCGTGTAAAGTGCGGCTGTCTCCATCTCGATGGCCAGAATCTGATAAGCTGCAAGCAGCCGCTGTCCGGCTGTATCCTCGTTGTAAAAGGTGTCGCTGGTAAAGACAGGCCCCACCTTTACCGGCATGCCCGCTGCGGCCGCAAGATCGTACGCCTTTTTTAGCAAGTCAAAGTCAGCGGTCGGGGCAAAGTCAATCCCGTTAAAGCGGATTTTGTTGACGGCCGAATCGGTGGAGGCGCTCATCGCCAGGATGACATCCCGCACCTTGACATCCTGCTGGATGGCTCCGCACGTTCCCACCCGGATCAAATTCTTTACGCCGTATTCTTGCATCAATTCCTGGGCATAGATCGATATCGACGGGATCCCCATCCCCGTTCCCTGAACAGAGACCCGCTTGCCCTTGTACGTTCCCGTAAAGCCAAGCATTCCGCGCACGTTGTTGTAGCAGACGGCATCCTCCAAAAACGTCTCGGCAATGTGTTTTGCCCGCAGCGGATCGCCCGGCAAGAGGATGGATTCGGCAATCTCGCCTTCCTTGGCAGCAATATGTACACTCATCGAATAAATCCCTCCTGTTTCACGTTCTGTTGTATTATACCACGTTGCTGTTCGAGTTCAACGCGGCAGGGAAACGAGCTTTTGTTGGCCAATACTCTTTCATACAAGTCAAAGAAAAAGGAGCGTCAGCCCATGATCACATTGCAGGACATTCAAGCCGCCAAGCAGAGCATTGCCGATATCGCTTGCGTCACGCCCATGATGCAGTCGGAGCAGCTTTCGCGCGTGTGCGGCAATCAGGTAATCCTCAAGGCAGAGCACTTGCAGAAAACCGGGTCGTTCAAAATCCGCGGAGCGGCCAACAAGGTGAAGCAAGCAGCTGCGGAGGGGGCGAAGTACGTGACCGCGGCATCCTCCGGCAATCACGGCCAGGCGGTGGCTTATACCGCTAATCGATTGGGGATTCCCGCGACGATCGTCGTTCCCGAAGACGCCACTCTTTGCAAGGTAAATGCCATCAAAGCCTACAACGGCAAGGTGGAGACGTGCGGAACGACATCGGCGGAGCGCATCCCGCGGGCAAGAGAAATCGCGCTTCAGGAAGGCGGCGTGTACATCCCGCCCTATGACGATCCGTTCATCATCGCCGGGCAAGGTACGATTGGACTGGAGATTTTGGAGCAATTGGGCGACGTCGATGTCGTCGTCGTGCCGATTGGGGGAGGAGGCCTGGTCTCGGGGATTTTGACCGCCATCAAGGAGAGCAGTCCGCGGATTCAGGTGATCGGCGTCGAACCGGCTCTGGCCAATGATACGTATCTGTCCCGCCAGCGCGGCCAGATCACCTCAATTCCCGCCTCTTCGACAATCGCGGACGGGCTGCGGACGAGCCAGCCGGGTGATCTGACCTTCCCGATCGTGATGAAGTACATCGATGACATCGTTTTGGTCAGCGAGGAGGAAATCCGCCAGGCCTTTTGCTTTGTACTGGAACGGATGAAGCAAATGATCGAGCCGTCCAGCGCGACGACGGTGGCGGCAGCGATGTTCGGGAATCTTCCTTTTGCTGGAAAAAGGGTGGTAACCGTCATCTCCGGGGGCAATGTCGACTTGGAACAGGCCGCGAGGATGATCAGCGGAGAATGAGCTTTGTCACAAAGCCGCAATTTTTCGTGTGATTGTAATAACAGTGCGGCATGGCAAACCGGTCTATACTGAAACCTGTGAATGAAATCCACAGGAAAGAGGGATAGAGATGTTAAGCCCGAAGACGATAGAAGTGGTGAAATCGACCGTACCTGTACTGGAAACTCACGGAAAGGCCATTACAACCCGTTTTTACCAGCGGCTGTTTGCCCAGCATCCAGAGCTGTTGAACATCTTCAACCATGCCAATCAAAAACAGGGGCGCCAGCAGACAGCACTGGCCAACGCCGTCTACGCTGCAGCCGCGCATATCGATAATCTCGGCGCCATCATGCCGGTGGTGGAGCAAATCGGCCACAAGCACCGCAGCTTGGGCATCAAGCCGGAACACTATCCGATCGTCGGTGAAAATCTGCTGGCTGCGATCAAGGATGTGCTCGGCGATGCGGTTACGGATGAGATCATCCAGGCCTGGGCGGAGGCGTACGGCGTGATCGCTGACGCTTTCATCAGCGTCGAGGCCGGGATGTACAAAGAGGCCCGGGAGCAGCGGGGCGGCTGGGAAGGCTGGCGCAGCTTTACGGTAGCGCAAAAGGTAAAGGAAAGTGATGTGATCACATCCTTTTACCTTACGCCGGAAGATGGCGGAGAGATCGCCGATTACCTGCCGGGACAGTATATCACCGTCAAAGCGGAGATTCCCGGCGAGAAGAATACCCACCTGCGGCAGTACAGTTTGTCCGACAGCCCGGGAAAAGGGTACTACCGGATCAGCGTCAAGCGCGAAGACGCTGCGGACCAGCGGCCGAAGGGAGTCGTCTCCAGCTATCTCCATTCCCAGGTCAAGGAAGGGGATGTACTGGAAATCAGTGCCCCTGCCGGCGATTTCGTATTGAACACAGCCGGGGATCTGCCGGTGGTGCTGCTTGCTGGCGGCGTCGGCTTCACCCCGCTGATGAGCATGCTGAATTCGCTCGTGGAACGCTATCCAGGCAGGAAGGTCACCTTTATCCAGGCCGCAACGGGCAGCAGCACACACGCGATGAAAGAGCACGTCGCAAAACTCGTCGAAAACAACAGCCAAGTGACGTCTTACACATGCTATTCGGCGCCGAGTGCGGAAGATCTGCTGAAGCGCAATTTCGACAAGCAAGGGTTTGTCGATTTGCCTTGGCTGAAGTCAATCTTGCCCTCAAACAAGGCCGATTTTTACTTCTGCGGCCCGATTCCGTTCATGAAAGCGGTCTACCGGGCGCTCAAGGAATGGGAGGTTCCCCAGGAGCAGATCCATTTTGAATTCTTCGGCCCGGCCGGCAGTCTGGAAGACCAGACGATCGCTTGAGAGCAATCCGGCCTCTCATAAAATGAACAAGCGGCAGTCCCGAATTTCACGATTCTGGGCTGCCGCTTGCTGTTGATCAAGGCATGTTTCGTTTGAGGCCCAATTTGCGAAGCCGGTACTGCAAGCTTTGCCGGCTGATTCCCAGCTCGCTGGCCGCACGTGATACATTTCCGCTGTGCCGCGCCAGCATCGCCTCGATGTACTGCCGTTCCAGCTCTTCCAGCTTCTCTTTTAACGGCAGGGGTGGATCGGCCAATCCGGCTTCCGAAGGGGGCATGCCTTCAGCGAGCGGAGAGCCCGCGGCCCATGTTTTGCGGCGGATGTGGTGGAGCGGCAGGTGGTCGAAACGGATGAGCGTCTCACTTGCCATCAGATTCATCGCTCCCTCGATCAGGTGCTGCAATTCCCGCACATTTCCCGGCCAGTCGTGGCGGTAAAAGAACTGCAGCACCTCATCGGAGATCCCGGCCACCTCCATCTGAAAGAGCTTGTTGCAGCGCTGGATAAAATGCTCGGCAAGCGGCAGCAGATCCTCCCTCCGGTCCCGGAGCGGCGGAATGAACAGCGTGACGACGCCCAGCCGGTAATACAAGTCTTTGCGCAGCCGGTGGTTGGCGACCGCTTCGATCGGGTCTTCATTCATCGCTGCGATGATGCGGACATCAATTGCCCTGTCCCTGGTATCCCCGATCCGGCGAATCGTCTTATCCTGCAGGGCCCGCAGCAGCTTCGCCTGAAGGGGCAGGCCGAGCGAGTTGATTTCATCCAAAAACAGCGTCCCCCCGTCGGCCTGCTCAAAGAGTCCCGGTCGCTCGATGGCGCCGGTAAACGCTCCCCGCGACGTTCCGAACAGCAACCCCTCAATCAAGGCCTCCGGCAGCGCGGCGCAGTTTTGGGAGATAAACGGGCCATTGGCCCGGGCGCTGGCATTGTGAATGCTTTGCACGAACAACTCCTTGCCAACACCTGTCTCTCCGACGATGAGGACGGAGGAAGAGGTGCGGGCGGAGCGTTTTGCGTGTTCGATCACCTCCCGGATCGCGGTGCTCTCGCCGATGATCGCGTCAAAGGTGTATTGGGTGGAGGATCTCTCCATGGCGAGATTTTCCCGGATCAGCCGCTCCATTTTCGTGACGTCGCTGGCGATCTCCACTGCTCCGACGATTCGGCCGTCTGCAAACAGCGGATAGGTGTTGTTGATCGTCGTGATTTCCTTTCCGCTGTCGTTGTAGTAGGTTTGCCTGACGTTGCGGATACTTTTCCCCATGCGAAGGGCCTGAAGCAGCGTGCTCTCCTGTCCGCCGGGAAAGTGGAAGACGTCTGACAGCTTTTTTCCCACGACGCGGTCTTTTTCCATCGCCTCCAGCTCGGTCATCTTGCGGTTGTAGATGATTGAATTGCCGTCTTCGTCGATGACATGAACGCCTTCGTTGATTTCGTCGAGAATCTGCTCGTAGATGGTCAGAAGCTCTCGTGTACGGCTGCTGCTTTTCATCTCTCTCCCCAGCCTTTCTCGCTTTGGATTCATTGTACCATATCCGGACGGGGTGCCAATTCTTTTTGCGGATGACTGCCGAAATAATTGGCGATGCCAAATCATTTTGCACATCCTGCAAACAGGTTTTCCCTGTCTAATCGCTCTTGATAAGTTGGCACCATTCTTGAAAGGAAGAATAGCATGCAGCAATCAAGAGGAGGCAGGGACATGAGCACAACCAAAACAGTCATTGAACAGACGGAGCGGTATGGGGCCCGCAACTACCATCCGCTGCCGATTGTCATATCACGGGCAGAGGGTGTCTGGGTGGAAGATCCGGAAGGCAACAGGTACATGGACATGCTGAGTGCTTACTCCGCGCTAAACCAGGGGCATCGCCATCCGAAGATCATCCAGGCGCTGAAAGACCAGGCGGACAAGGTAACGCTCACCTCGCGGGCGTTTTACAGCGATCAGCTGGGGCTGTTTTACGAGAAGCTGGCGAAGCTGACGGGAAAAGAAATGATTTTGCCGATGAACACCGGTGCCGAAGCGGTGGAAACGGCGCTGAAAGCGATCAGGCGCTGGGCGTACGATGTGAAGAAGGTTCCGGATAACCAGGCGGACATCATCGTCTGCGAGGGCAATTTTCACGGCCGAACCGTGACGATCACCTCGTTCTCCTCCGCCGACGAATACAGGCGCGGGTTTGGGCCTTTTACGCCGGGCTTCACGATTATTCCATACGGGGATATCGAGGCGTTGAAGAAGGCAATTACGCCCAATACCGCCGCATTGGTCATCGAGCCGATCCAGGGCGAAGCCGGCATCATCATCCCGCCGGAAGGGTACCTCAAGGTGGCAGAGGAAGTCTGCAGGGCGAACAACGTCCTGTTCGTCGCCGATGAAATCCAGACCGGTTTTGGGCGCACCGGGAAGCTTTTTGCCAGTGAGTGGGAGGATGTCACACCAGACATGTACATTATGGGGAAAGCGCTGGGGGGAGGCGTATTCCCGATATCAGCGGTCGCGGCAGACAAGGAGATACTCGGGGTGTTTGAGCCGGGCTCGCACGGTTCCACATTTGGCGGCAACCCATTGGGCTGCGCTGTCGCCGTGGCAGCGCTCGATGTCATCGAAGAAGAGGGCCTGGTCGCCCGTTCCCTGGAGTTGGGCGGCTATTTCATCGAGAGGCTGAAGGAGATCCAGCACCCCGCGATTCGCGAAGTGCGGGGCAGAGGACTGTTTATCGGCGTAGAACTGACCATGTCCGCCAGACCGTACTGCGAGCGGTTGAAAGAGCTTGGCTTGTTGTGTAAGGAGACGCATGAAACGACCATCCGCTTTGCTCCGCCGCTGGTCATTTCCCGGGAGGAGCTGGATTGGGCGATGGAACGGATCAGGAAAGTCTTCCAGGCGTAAGCCGTCTGGAGAAGGCTAAAACACACGGCTTCGCTGCCGTCGTGTTTTAGCCTTTTTGTACTTGCATGCTTACTTTTGCTGTTGCTGCTGCTGCATGGTCTGAGCCTGCATTGCCGATTGAACCTGGCTGACCATCATTTGGACCTGGGCGATTTCATTTGAAGCTTGTCTCAGCGCCTCCTCCGCTTGCATCGTATTGGCGGCGGATTGAGTAATCGCCTGGGTGATCATTTCTTTTGCGACGGCTGCGGCCGCCTCTGCTTTTTTCAGTGTGTTGATATCCATCTGCTGGGCCATGTTTGTTCCTCCTTTTTCATCTAGAGTGATTTTGTTCATACCCTGTTAGCTTAACCCGCTTCCCCTGTCCTTATGCCTTGTTGCCAAGGCGGCTTGGGGTCAAATTTCTCCATTTTTCTGCACGTTTTTGAAACTAATACCGATTTTTAGCGTCAAATGTAAGAGAGGGGAAGAGTTTGTCGTACATAGAAGGAGAGTTATCCATGAGGGAGAGGACATCAGGGGTGAAGAAAGAGCTTCTCGTGCTGATTGCTGCGATGCTGCTGGTCTTTGCCGCGGCCTTCGAAACCTATGCGGTGCCGAAGGTTTCCCTGGGGGACGATTTGCTGATCAGCAAGTACCACCACTACATCGACGGAAAAAATATCGGGATTGTCACCAATCAGACCGGTGTAAACAGCCAGGGCGCCAGCATCATCGACGTGCTGTTCAAGTACCCGAAGACAAAAGTGGTGGCATTGTTCGGGCCGGAGCACGGGATTGACGGGAAGGCGTCGGCAGGCGCTTATGTGGAGTCCTACACCGACAGCAAATACAAGGTTCCGGTATACAGCCTCTATGGAAAAACGCGAATGCCGACCGAAGAAATGCTCAAAGGCCTCGATTTGCTCGTCTTTGATATGCAGGATATCGGTGCGCGGTCTTATACGTATATTTCTACCTTGCAATACTGCATGCAGGCGGCAAAGAAGTACGGCAAGCAGATCGTCGTGCTTGACAGACCAAATCCGCTGGGAGGGACGATTGTCGACGGCCCGGTGTTGGAAGACAGGTTCATCTCTTTTGTCGGCGCGGATAATCTGCCGATGGCACACGGAATGACTGTGGGGGAATTGGCCTATTTCTTCAACCGCAAGATCGGGGCCAACCTGGCTGTGGTCCCGATGGAAGGGTACACCCGAAACACCATCTGGCAGGATACGGGGCTGCGCTGGGTGCAAAGCTCGCCGAACATTCCCGACATCACGTCCGTCTTGGGCTACATGGCGACCGGCCTCGGCGAGGGTACGGGGATTACCCAAGCGGACAAATTCAAGTGGGTTGGCGGGAAGGGCATCAACAGCCAGGCTTTGGCCAATCTCTTGAACAATTCGGGCTTGAAAGGCGTTTCGTTTACGCCGGAACAGCGCGGTTCAGCTGGCGGGGTTCGCCCGATGATCACAGATCCGCGGACGTTTAATCCGGCCAAGACAGGTATCTATGTTCTTGGCTACGCCCATTCGCTCAATCACTTTGCCGTTCCCAAGAGCACAGGTGCGGACATTGTCATGTTTGACAGAATCATGGGAACGGATCAAATCGGCAAAGCCTTGGAGCAAGGTCTGACACCGCAGCAGATCGAGGTGGGATATGCGGAAGCGCTGGCCAAGTTTAAAGAAGAGCGAAAAAAATACCTGATCTACGGAAACGTTCCGCTAGGCGCGGGGAATTCTCCTGCGGGCCCGGCTCTGGTCACGGCGCCGCCGTCGGCATCCCAAGCTGGCAAGCCGACAGCACAGCCGCCGAAGCCCCCGCAGCCAAAGCCGAATCCAAATGCAAAGGTGGCGTATCTGACGTTTGACGACGGTCCGTCCGTCAATACCCCCAAGATTTTGGATATTTTAAAAGAGAATCAGGTAAAGGCGACCTTTTTTGTCGTCGGCCGCAATGTCAAGGGACGGGAAGCCATTCTGAAACGGGAGGTCGACGAGGGCCACGTCGTAGGCGGTCACACGTTTTCACACGATTACAATCTCGTGTACAAAACGGTAGACGGCTTCTTCAAGGATCTGGAGGCGGGCAATAAAGCGATTGAGCAGGTGACCGGGGTCGCTCCCACGCTGATCCGCTTTCCGGGCGGCAGCAACAACACGGTGAGCAAACATGCGCAGGATCCCGGCAAATACGGCAAGAACCAGTGGATCATGCCGGATATCGTCAAGGAAGCGACGAAGCGCGGCTATCGCTACTTCGATTGGAATGTCAGCATCGGCGATGCCAGCGCAAAGGGGTATACCGTCGAAAGTGCGGTGCAGAGCGTCGTCAAGGGGACGAAAAACGCCAAGCAGGTGATTATCCTCATGCATGACGGCGCCGGCAAGGATAAGACGGTTCAAGCGCTGCCCAAGATCATTCAAACCCTCAAAGCCGAAGGATACTTATTTGAAGTGCTGGGACACGAGTCTTACCAGGTTTCTTTTCTGAAGTGATGAAAGGGGTGTGATCAGCCTGCATGGATACAAGTACTGATCACACCCCTCGTTATGTCTATTCGTGAATGCCGGGCCGCGGATTGGGGACCACAGACCCGGGAAACAGCTTTCCGTTTTTCATCATCGTCTCATATTGATCGGGCGATGTTCTCAGCGGCGTGCCAATGATATGCTCACCGTCTTTGGTGTACCTGCCCTTATGGCGCTTGCAGAAGGTACTGCCTGGGGTATTCGGGATTGTTTGTAATTATTTCTCTTTTTCGATCAATTGATTGATTGCAAATCCATCATGTTTGAGGGGTTAATGATTGATTTAAACACTGTTTTTCGGAATCGGGATCAATGAGTAAAATCAAAATCCAGTAGTCCTCAAGGGATTACTGGATCTTGATTTGCGGGCAGGCGGCAAGGGGATGTCCGGCTTTACTTCAAAAAAGAGCGCAGCATCCAAACGTGCTTTTCCAAAGACTGGCGAATGGACGTCAGCATGTCCGCTGTGGCGTCATCCTGCTGGGACTCGGCAATCTTCAGTCCCTCTTTTGTCTCCGCGATCAAGGTATCAAAATCGTCGGCAATGGTTTTTACCATGCTCTCCGTCGACTCGCTGCCGGTAGCCTCTTTGATCGAGGCCTTTTCCAGGTATTCCCTCATCGTGGCAAGCGGCTTTTGCTTGAGCGCCAGGAGCCGCTCCGCCAACTCGTCGAGGTACTGGGCAGCTTCATTGTACAATTGCTCAAAGGTGGCGTGCAGCGTATAAAAGTTCGGACCGCTTACATACCAGTGGTAATTGTGCAGCTTGACATAGAGGACACCCCAGTTCGCGATTTGGGTGTTCAATACGCTTGTGACAGATTTGGCGACTTGGCTGACATCGGTAGCCATGCTTCAGCTCCTCCCTTTCCAATCGTGTTCTCCTACTAACATCTCTCAATCCATGCGGTTCTATACGAATTTGCTCATTTATCACATCTTACTCTCATGGTTCTTGGCCGATTTGCCGAAACCATAAGTAGGATACTTATTTACGGATTTTGGGGAGTGGCGACATGGAAAAATCAACCTATATAGGACTCTTCCTCGGACTCATTGCCGTTGGTCTTGGCATGGTGTTGAAGGGGGCATCAATCGCAACACTGGCTAATCCTGCCGCTATTTTGATCATCTTCGTCGGAACTGCGGCATCGCTGTTTATCGGGTTCCCAACCTCGGAAATCAAGAGGATACCGGCCCTCATAAAGGTCATTTTTACGGAGCAAAAACTCGTTTCCAAGCGGGAGCTGATCGACCAGTTTATGTCTTGGGCGTCGATCGCCCGCCGGGAAGGGCTGCTCGCACTGGAAAACACCTCGGATGAAATCGAGGACGAATTTTTAAGGAACGGCATGAAGATGATTATTGACGGCGGCGAGCCGGAGTTTGTACGAGATGTATTAAACGAGGAAATCTATGCCATAGAGGAGCGGCATGCTTCAGGCGCGCAGATCTTCTCGCAGGCAGGCACGTATGCCCCGACATTGGGGGTGCTTGGCGCGGTCGTCGGGCTGATCGCGGCACTGGGGAACTTATCCGACATAGACGTGCTGGGACACTCGATCGCCGCTGCGTTTGTCGCTACTCTGATGGGGATTTTCTCCGGGTATGTGTTGTGGCACCCGTTTGCCAACAAGCTGAAACGCAAATCAAAACGGGAAATCGAGATAAAAAAAATCATGGTGGAGGGCTTGTTATCCATCCAGGCTGGCGTCTCCCCGGCTGCGATCGAACAAAAGCTGCTGGTGTATATCCCGCTGCACGAACGCATGGCTGAACGGGCGGAAGAAAAAGAAGCGAATGCCCAGGCGAGGGAAGGTGTAGGTGTGAATGGCTAAGCGGAGGAGACACGGCTCGGGAGAGGATCACATTGATGAAACCTGGCTGATCCCCTACTCGGACTTATTGACGCTGCTTTTGGCCTTGTTCATCGTACTCTTCGCTTCAAGCAAGATCGATGTGAAGAAATTCGACCAGTTGGCCCAGTCGTTTAACGTTGCGTTTACGGGAGGGACAGGCATCATGGAAAGCCCTGCCCCCGTTACCATGCCTCCGGATACACTGCAGATTCCTGACGATGTGAAGATGATGTCCAAGGCGGAGCAGGAGCAGGCAGAGCGGTACCGTCAGGAGACGGAGGACCTGGAAAAGGCGAAGGGACAATTGGACGCTTACATCTTGGAGCACGCATTGCAGGATAAGCTGCATACGAAAGTAACGGAGACAGGTCTTTTGATTACCATCATGGACAATGCGCTGTTTGATTCGGGAAGCGCCCAGGTTCGCCCGGAAGCGAGAGAGCTGGCGAATGAGATTTCCAAGCTGCTGGTTCCGCAGCCGCGGCAAATCACCGTCTCGGGCCATACGGACAACGTGCCGATTCACACGGCGGAATTCCCTTCCAACTGGGATCTGAGCTCCAAACGGGCACTCAACTTCATGAAGATCCTGCTGCAGAATCCCCAGCTTGATCCGCAAAAATTCAGCGCGACCGGTTATGGAGAGTATCACCCGATCGCACCCAACGACACTGCGGAAGGCCGGGCCAAGAACCGCCGCGTCGAAGTGGCGATTTTGCGCAACAATCCCAAACCGCTGCAGTAAGCAAGCGAAAACACCCCTTCTATACCAGAGTACCAGACTGGTATAGAAGGGGTGTCCTATTGAGCGGGTTCCGGTTGTTTTGGCTCCCGAAAGTGCAGGTAGATACCTGCGGCGACGGCTGCCAGGATGATGCTCACCGCCGTCCACTGGGCTGTCGTCCAACCGAACAGGTAGCGGGGCGAGTCGCCGCGGAGCATCTCCAGCACGAAGCGGCCGGCGTTGTACAAAATGTTGTAAATGAGAAACAGATAGCCGCGCTTCAAACGTTTTTGCATCAGGATCATCAGGATGGCAAAGAAAATAACATCCATTTGCCCTTCCCACACTTCGGCCGGCCAGAGCGGGCGGTCCCCAAAGACGGCGCGGGCATTGGTGCCCTCCGGATACAGAATGCCAAAATCGCCGCCGGTCGGATCGCCAAAGGCATCGCCGTTCATCAGATTGGCGTCCCTGCCGATGCTCTGCCCGAGAATGAGTCCGGGGGCGCATAAGTCGGCCAGCTCCCAAAATGACAGCTTGTGCTTCCGCACGTACCAGATGCCGACTGCGATCGCTCCGACGATCCCGCCCTGGATCGACAATCCACCATGCCAGATCGCGATGATTTCGCCTGGATGCTGCGAGTAATAAGGCCAATCGAACAGGAATACCGTCCAGAAGCGCGAACCGATAATCGCACCGATGAACATCGGAACAGAGAGGTTCATGATGTGTTCTGCCAGGTGCTCTTTCTTCTGCAACTTGGCCAGGGTAACAGTCACGCCCAACCCCAGCAGGAAGGCGAGAATGAACAAAAGGCTGTACGAGCGGATTGGAAACGGGCCGATATGGGCGATGTACTGGTGCAAATTGCTCCCTTCTTTCTGATGGAACATCCGAAATCCTTTAAAGAATGGACGTTACTTATCATACCACAGCGGAAGAGATGCCTGAAAATCAAAAAGAAGGAAAGCGCAGACAAAACCTTTTCAGGTAAAAGTTGTCTATCGTATAATCATTATGACTATTCTTGAAAGGAGTTGTTTTTGTGTTTCGAGCCTTGACCAATGCCTCTGTCCGATTGGTGCAGAGGTACCTGCCTGATCCGTTCCTGTTTGCGGCTGTCCTTACGTTTATCGTGTTTCTTGCCGGTATGGCCGTCAACGGGAAAGGTCCGCTGGAGATGGTAAGCTACTGGGGGGATGGTTTTTGGGGACTGCTCAGCTTTACCATGCAAATGGTACTGGTTCTTGTAACCGGTTACACGCTGGCCAGCACCCGCGTTTTCAAGCGAGGCATGCGTTGGGTCGCCAGCCTGGCGAAAACGCCGGGTCAAGCTATCCTGCTGACCACCTTTGTCTCATGCCTGGCAGCGTTGATCAACTGGGGATTCGGGCTGGTCATCGGTGCCCTGCTTGCGAAAGAAGTGGCCAGACAGGTGGACAAAGTGGACTACCGTCTGTTGATCGCCAGCGCGTACAGCGGGTTTATTGTCTGGCACGGCGGCTTTTCCGGTTCCGTTCCGCTGACCATTGCGACCGAAAAGCACTCCATGCAGGATTTGATTGGCATTATTCCTACATCTGAAACGATTTTTTCTCCGCTGAATATCGCGATTGTGATCGGTATTCTGATCGTTCTCCCGATCGTAAACCGCCTGATGCTTCCGGCGGAAAAAGACAGGATTGTCTTTCGCGGGCCCGACTTTGCCGAGGAGACAGCGGCTGCAGCAGAAGCAGCAGCCAAGACGCCTGCGGACAAGTTGGAAAACAGCCGGGTTGTGTCATTGCTCATTTCCATTTTGGGGCTGGTCTATATTGCCGCCTATTTTGCCAAAAGCGGATTTAAGCTGAACCTCGATATTGTCAATCTGATTTTTCTCACTTTCGGCATTTTGCTTCACGGCACGCCGCGCCGCTTTCTCGAAGCCATGGGAGAGGCGATCAAAGGTTCGACAGGGATTGTCGTCCAGTTTCCTTTCTACGCGGGGATTATCGGGATGATGACCGGTTCCGGACTGGCTGCTTCCATTTCGGAGTGGTTTATCGGCATCTCCAATGCCGCTACTTTTCCGCTGTTCACTTTCTGGAGCGCCGGATTGGTGAACATCTTCATTCCGTCCGGAGGAGGACAATGGGCTGTGCAAGGGCCGATTATGCTTCCGGCGGGAATGGAATTGGGCGTTTCCCATGCAAAAGTGGCCATGGCCATTGCTTGGGGAGACGCCTGGACGAATTTGATTCAACCGTTCTGGGCGCTTCCGGCACTGGCAATTGCCGGCCTGGGAGCACGCGATATCATGGGCTATTGTCTCATGATGTTGTTTGCCACCGGAGCGATTATCAGTCTGGGCTTCCTTCTCTTCTGACGAGAGGATTCCCCTTTGCCTTGGCTTAATTGGTGATGGGCAAAGGGGAATTCTTTAAACGAAAAAGCTGGGTGACGCCTACGAGATTTGCTTTTTTATTCAGTTCGGGCAGCGTTTTTTTCAGTACCGCTGCCGTCTTTTTTCCCGGCCTGCCGACGTGGCCGATGGCAACACAGCTGTCTTTATTTGACAGGTGTTGGTAGATGCGGCCGATCTGATTTTGGATGTAGCGGCTGCTGTTTTTGTTGTCTAAAAACAGATGGTTTTCCGCGTAGTGTACGCCCAATTCTTTGGCAACCTCGCCGGCGATGCTCAGATGGTTCGTCTTGCTGTCGAGAAAGGTAAGTCCCCGCTCCCGGCATACCTGCAGAACGGCGCGCATCACCCGCCGGTCCGCCGTCGCCTTCGACCCCATATGATTGTTAATCCCGACGGCATGGGGCACATCATCGATGGCGTCGTTCACGCGGAGGCGGATTTCCTCGTCCGACAGATCAGTTGTGATCGCTCCCTTCCCCAGGCCCCTGACATTTTTGGAGAGCGGCTCCATCGGAATGTGCACAAATACATCGTGACCGGCATGGTAGGCCCATTCGGCGTCCCGCTGGGTCGTGCGCTGAAACGGCATGACGGCGATGGTTAAATGAAAGGGCAATTCGATGATTTCTGCAGTCCCGGCCATGTTGTTGCCAAAATCATCGATGACGATTGCCACGTTTTTCTTTTGGGAGACAGGAGAATCTGCCGGCAGGGCATCTGATGGGAAAAGCGTAAACGACACGAGCAGAGCAGCCAATAGAAGCCCTGATGAGACAAAACAAGTTGTTTTGACGGTTCCTTTCATCGTCAGTGCCCCCTCGAAACCCATGATGTTTTTAATATGGATAATCGCACAGAGTTTCATGAACCACTGGCCTGAACTTCTGCAATTCCCAGCAGTTTCATATAGAGTGCGGCCCATTTCTCTTTTACAATGGGAATTTGTACGAGAGAAATTCCCGTGGTTGGGGGGCAATTGGTATTGAAGGCGACAGGACGTATCATGGCTCTGGTGCTGGCGGCGTTTTGCCTTGCCGACACGACGAGCAAGGCAGCCGCTGTAAACCCCTTTGATGACATATCGGGTTCATTTGCAAAACAGCAGATAACGGATTTGTACATACGGGGAATTGTAGAAGGAAATGGAGATCGGAAGTTTCAGCCCAAACAACCGGTAACCCGCAGTGAATTCGTAAAAATGTTGGGGAAATTGATAAAAATTCAACCACAGACTGGAACGGTGCCGCTGTTCACGGACGTGTCAAAACAGGCCTGGTATTATCCGTGGGTACAAACGGCAGCCGAACTGGGATTGGCCCGCGGAACCGGCGCTTCCTCCTTTTCGCCGAACGCGCCGATATCCCGGCAGGAAGCTGCTGTGATGCTGGTGAGGATTTTGGAAGGGGAGCAGAGCGGCAGCAAAAAATTGTCCTACAGCGACGCAAGCAAGGTCGCGGATTGGGCCAAGCCATATGTGGCAGAGATCACCAGGCTGAAATACATGCAGGGGGCAGAAGGGAAGTTTCGCCCTGCCGATCCATTGTCCCGCGAGGAAACAGCAGTCGTGCTCGACAAACTGGCGGTTCAGGCAGACAAGTCCGGGCAGATGTCAAAGGTGCAGCCTTCCATACAGCTCGGCTGGGAGTACGGAGGCACAGACGCCGAGTTTCAACAGCGGGTCGGCCGATCCGGCGTCGCGGTCAACAAGCTGTCTCCGCGCTGGTATTATTTTGATGCTTCAGGCAATTTTTCTGATTGGACAACGGCTTCTTTAGTATCCTGGGCACACCAAAAAGGCAAACAGGTGTGGCCGCTCGTGGGCAATCGCTTTAACAGAGAGCTGACTCACAGCATGTTGGCGACGAGTGCGAATAGAACGAAAATGGTCAACCAGCTGGTCGGATTCGTCGACAAGTACAAGTTGGACGGTTTGAACCTGGACTTTGAAAATGTGGATCCGGCGGACAGGGACAATTTTACCGCGTTTGTCAAAGAGCTGGCGAGCGCCCTCTCCTCGCATCAAGCGAAGCTGTCGGTCGACGTGCCGCCTGATCTGGGGTCGGATTGGTCGGAACCGTTCGACTTTGCCGCATTGGGTAAATATGCCGACTATGTCGTATTGATGGGCTATGATGAACACTGGACAGGAGGCCCCGAGGCCGGGTCTGTCTCCTCGCTGCCGTGGCTCAAAAATGCGATAAGGGAGCTGAAGGCTTCTATTCCGGCCTATAAATTGATCGTCGCGGTGCCTTTTCTTAACCGGGATTGGTATATGAAGGACGGCACCTTGACTTCCACTGACCTGACGCTGGAAGAGCAGCAGGCCGTGCTCAAAACGAAGAAGCCGGCTATTTACTGGGATGAGACAACAAGCCAATACGTCGCTACTTACTGGGAAGGAAGCGAAAAGCATACGATCTGGCTGGAGGAGACGCGGTCTTTTACCAAATTATATCAAATGATTTTGGCTGAAGGGGCCTCTGGAATTGCCTATTGGCACATCGGAGCGGAGAACGATGAGATGTGGACCGCGATACAAAATGTGATCCGCACCCAAAATTTTCGCAGTTTGGCCAGGTGAGCATTGCAAGACGGTTAGATGAGGTGAAGCCTGTCTAGCCGTTTCTTTTTTGTCTGTACACTGACGGAGCGCTGCTGCAGTCCGGCGTTGGCAAGCGGCTGTGGCCTACAGTACAATGAAAGAAGTTGTGATGGAAAAAAGGACTGGTAATCATGAATATCCTTAGAGCGGAACACATCTCGAAAAGCTTTGGAGAAAAGGTGCTGTTTGACGACATCTCGCTGGTGATATCCGAGCATCAGCGAATTGGACTGATCGGGGTAAACGGGACAGGCAAATCCACCTTGTTGAAAATCATCGCGGGGCATGATACAGCCGATCAGGGAAGCATCGTCCACGCCAACCATTTTCGCATTGAATACTTGCCGCAAAACCCGGAATTCGACGCCGGATCAACCGTATTGGAACAGGTATTCTACGGAGATTCGCCGCTGATGAAGCTGCTGCGGGAATACGAGCGGGCATTGGAGCTGCTGCAGGCTTCCCCTGACGACAAAGAGCGGCAAAACCGGCTGTTTTCCCTGCAGCAGGAGATGGATGCCCTGAACGCATGGGAAGCAAATACACACGCAAAGACCGTCCTGACCCGGCTTGGCATCCGCAGCTTCACGCAGCCGGTCGGCGAACTGTCCGGCGGCCAGCGCAAGCGGGTGGCGATGGCGCGAGCCTTGATCCAGCCCGCTGATTTGCTGATTTTGGATGAGCCGACCAACCACATCGACAACGAGACTGTGGAGTGGCTGGAAGAATACCTCTCCCGCTATAAAGGGGCCCTTTTGCTGGTGACGCACGATCGGTACTTCCTCGACCGGGTCACCAATCGCATCGTAGAGCTGGATGGCGGAAAGCTGTACAGCTACGAGGGCAACTACGCGGCCTTTTTGGAAAAGAAGGCGGCGCGGGAAGAGAATGAAGCGGCAGCAGAGAGCAAGCGGCAAAATTTGCTTCGCCGCGAACTGGCGTGGCTGCGGCGGGGAGCCAAAGCGCGTACGACAAAGCAAAAGGCGCGGATTCAGCGCGTGGAGGAACTGCAGAACCAAGGTACGGCAGCACCTGCGGAAAAACTGGATATCGCTCTCGGCGCCAGCCGGCTGGGAAAAAAGGTGCTGGAATTGGAGCACGTCAGCAAAGGATTTAAAGGCCGGACGCTGATCCGGGATTTCAGCTACATCCTGCAGCCGCAAGACCGCGTCGGCATCATCGGGCCAAACGGGAGCGGCAAATCGACGCTGCTGAACCTGATCGCCGGGCGGATGCAGCCGGACAGCGGCACGATTGAGCTTGGGCAGACGGTCAAGTTGGCTTACTACACGCAGGAAAATGTGGAGATGAACGAGGGGCAGCGGGTGATCGAGTACGTCAAGGAAGCGGCGGAAGTGATTCGCACGGCGGACGGCTCCACCATTACGGCGTCGCAAATGCTGGAACGCTTCCTGTTTCCCCACCACATGCAGTGGACGCTCATCGGCAAATTGTCGGGCGGTGAGCGGCGGCGTCTCTACCTGCTGCGTACCCTGATGGGCGAGCCGAACGTTTTGCTGCTGGACGAACCAACCAATGACCTCGACATCCAGACGCTGTCGATTCTGGAGGATTATCTGGAACAGTTCCCGGGTGCAGTCATCACGGTGTCCCATGATCGTTACTTTCTTGACCGGACGGTTGACCACTTGTTCGCTTTTGAGCCGGACGGGACGATCCGCCGTTTTTACGGAAACTATTCGGACTACCTTGAGGTTCGCCGCAGGGAGCGGGAGGCGGCAGAAGCGCCCGCTGAAAAAGAGCCGGTCCGAAGGCGCGAGGAAGAGAACGAATCAGGCCGCAGGGCAAACCGGCAGCGCAAGTTAAGCTATAAAGAACAGCGGGAATGGGAGGAAATCGAGGGGCGGATCGCCTCCCTGGAAGAGCGGAGTGCCGAATTGAAGGCGGCCATCACCCAGGCCGGCAGCGACTTCGAAAAGGTGCAGCAGTTGTACGTGGAAGAGCAGCAGGTCAGCGCCGAACTGGAACAAGCAATCGAACGCTGGGCAGAGCTCTCGGCGCTGGTGGAGGAGATTGAGCAAAGCAAAAAGTAACAAACGCGAGAAACCCCCCACGTCCTTTTTGCTGTAGAGAATATTGGTGGTGGGAAAGAAAAAAATAGGCTCGCTTCGTTCGTGGCGCGCCAACGAGGAAGCTGAACTGTCCGTCTCCACTCCAAAAAGCGGCACGTCGACCAAAAATGACTGGAAGTAGCTCAACGTAGAATTTGGTCGACAAGCGTGTGCCGCTTTTTTCCGTTCCGACTGGGTGGACGCTGCCAAGGCCTACGCTCGCTCCATTTTTTTCTTTCCTCTCGAACTTTATTCAATTTGCTCCAGTTTACATGTTAAAGAAAGTTCCTGTGATACTCGACAATGTGATTCCCGTACAGCATGAACAAGGAGAGGACGAGCGCCAGTGCGAGATAGGCGGCCAGCACCTTCCACTTCGTACTGGCCGGGGCGGTGTAGTACGTGTTCAGGCGATGAATCTCTTCTTCGATCTTTTTCAGCCGTTCGGCAGCCTCCAGACTGGCCTTGGTCAGCAGCGTTGAAGGAACGGGCCGGTCGGGATCGCCGTCTTCAAACTCAACAGGGGTTCGCTCCCACTGCTGCAGCAGTTCCCACTCGGCCGTCGCGTACTCGCGATCCAGACGGTCTTTATCCCGGGCAAACCGTTTGTCATCCTGCAGAAAGGGAATGGCAAATCCGGCTTTTTGCGGCTCCGATTGTGAATAGGCGAGTATTTTCTCGTAGAGAGCCGCGCGCCGCTCGGCCATGGACGGCAGGGAGGGCCACTGCTGCACCTCGTCCAGAAACTCCGTCAGCTTCATCTTTTCGTAGCTGAGCACGCGGTGCTGATACCCTTCGCGAATCCGCCGCCACCAGGTGAACAGGCCGAAGAGAAAGATCAAAAAGAGGATCGGGTCAGGTGAGAAGATGAGCAGCAAACCGATTCCCGCCAATCCGAAAAACCAAATCTTTGTAGACAGGACAGAGACGATGCGTCCTCCGTCCAAAGGCGATACAGGCAGCAGGTTGAACAGATTCAACATGGCTCCCAAAAATATGACCAATCCCCAAAACGGATTGTGCGTCCAAGCGTAGAGGGGAACTGCCGGGAGGAAAGCAATCAGCCCGGCCAGCGGGCCGCCGTAAGCCAGATAAGCTTCCGTCTTGGCGTCGCGCGGCTGTTCCTTTAATGATATCAGTGCGCCTACAAACGGCAGAAAGATAGCCGGAGAGGTGCGGATGCCTTTTTGCTTGGCAGCGATCACATGCCCCATTTCGTGAACGAATATCAGGTAAACAAGCGCAGCCGCAAATTTCCAGCCAAAAGCCAAAGCGTAAGCCCCCAGGCTGATCGCCATCGAAATCAATGTTCCGCCAAATTTGGATAGTTTTAAAAAAGGGATGATCCATTTTAATTTGGAAAGAAGAAATGCTCCGACAACGAAGAGTACTGAGCCTGCTCGCGTTTTTGTTTTAGCCATTGTAAGTGAAAGCCTCCCGTAATTCCCGTCCCTTAGTTTAAAACATCAATCGTTACTTATACGTGACAGGAATGGTTTGGTTTCAACCCTGGTCCAACTTCGGGTTGT
Organism: Brevibacillus massiliensis; assembly: GCF_000311785.1. Classification (GTDB taxonomy): domain Bacteria; phylum Bacillota; class Bacilli; order Brevibacillales; family Brevibacillaceae; genus Brevibacillus_C; species Brevibacillus_C massiliensis. The sequence continues at coordinate 73,741 of NZ_HE978540.1, read as the reverse complement.
CGAACTGAAAGCCGAATTCCCCCAGCCGCTTGTCGTAGCGGAGGCTGCCGCCGTCAAAATACCAAAAGTCCGCCGGGCGGATGACAAAGCGCAGCCCTTCCACCTCAAACAGGGCATCGCCTGCTTGTTCCTGATCCCGTTCGATCGCGTAAAACAATCCGCCCGTGCCCGGGCCGCTCGTTCTGACGTAGAGGCGCAAGGTGTCGCCGGGGCGGTAATCGGCGTATTGTTGGTAAGCTCGTGCAAACTCCGGCTGAATCGTCAGGCGAATCATCATGCAAATGCTCCTTTTTCTCTAACAGTTATTCTCTTCATTCTACCACAAGAAAAACCCGGGTGTTCCCGGGTTTCCGCAATGTCAGTCCGGCGTCAGTCGGTACCGTAACTGCTGTCCCTGGTAGGGTGCTGAAACGGGACGCCTTTTGGAGGAATATCCTCAAGCAAATCTTTGTTTTCGCTGGTGTTCCAGCCGATGTCATTGGTGGGGTGGACCCACCTGTCGCCAGCCATCACGACAGGATCCATCTCTGTGCTCCACTGGTTGTGCGGAGATTCAGGGGAATCGTAAAAGCTGTCGCCGATCACGACGCCGAATTCATTGACAAACGGCTTCTCCATGGTCATGGAGGATTGTTTGAAGTCCGGTGCCTCGATCTGATGGGGCAGGGTTCCGTCAATTCCCACCTGTTTCACTTTCGTCTCTTCATTCCGCTTTTCCGCCATTGTTTTTCCACCTCCTCCTGAGTATGCCTTGTCGTCAGGGCGATTATTCGCGATTGTCTGGCGAGTGAGGGTCTGCTTTTTAACAGGCGGGGTTGGGCTGGCATAGGATACAAAAAGAGCAAGGTTCAAGTTTTGCCGGGTCGATAGCGAGGAGGAAAAACGAATGCTGGTCAGCGTCGTTATTCTGGCCCAAAATGCCGTTGATCGTCTGCTATACAGCCTGCAAAGTTTTAATTTGCAGTACACCCCGTTTGACCAATTCGAGGTGGTCGTCGTAGATAATGCTTCTGCGGACGGTACGAGGGAAAGAGTGGAGGAGTTTTCCGCCCATTACCAGCTTCGGCCGGTCTGGTTGCATCAGCCGCAGAAGTACAGCGAGCTTCTTTATGAGGGAGTAAAGGCAGCAAGGGGAGACCTGCTGATTTTTTCCGGCGCCAATGTGATTGTCCCCCGCGCCTTTGTGGGCACGCATATCCAGGCCCATCGCCAAAAGGAAAAAATGATTCTGGTCGGGACGATGTACCGCCGGGTCTACTCGGTGTTTTATCCGAACTTCTCGGAGCGGCAAAAATCCGAATGCCTCGCCTGGCTGCAGGATTACCCGCAGATCAAGCGGCCTCATACCATGGAACGGGTCGTGCCGCTGCTGGATGAGAAGCAGGTGGAGACGGAATACCTGACGGAAATTGGGCTGGCCGGAAAAGAAGCTGAAGAGCGGGAAGAGCTGCATCGAAGCGATGGTACCCATTCGGAGGAAGCGGACGAACCGTGGCACCTGTTCCAAACACAGAACCTCTCCGTTGAAAGGTCAGCGTTCCAGCAAATCGGACAGATCCCTCCTGCTTCCAATCAAACGGAAGCGAATCAAAGGATTGGGTTTCGGCTCTTTCAGGCCGGGTACACATTCCAGTTGAGCGATAAACTCGTCGGTATTTATCAAGAGTATCCCAGGCTGCAATGGGTTCCGGGGAGGCAAAAGCAAAAGGAAGCAGAAGCTGAACCGAGTCAGGTCGGACCGGAATTGCCGCCGCCGGAGCCGCCGACCGATCAGCAAGGAACCAGTCCCCAGCCGGTAAGTCACATGCCGGTTTACCCGCTGCCGCATGTGCCGTTGCCGCAGAACAGTTCTAGGCAGACAGAGCGGCGGAGCGCCAGGCATGCTGCAAGCAGCAAACGGAAGCACAACGCACGACGACGGCGCAAGCGCAGGCAAAGACAGCGGTCCCGCAGCAGAAAAAAACAGGCGGAAGGACAAATTCCCAAACGCAAAAGCCGCTCTCGGCGAGAACGGGCAAAGCACTCCCGGAAAAAACGGGCGAAGCACTCCCGGCCAGAACGGAAAAAGCGGAAGAAGAGCAAGAAAAAACGGTAACTCCCCGAGGCGAATCGGGTATGCGGAAGGGTGATCCGCCTGGCACAGCGTTCGTCCATGCCAGGCGGGTTTTTATCTGTTCTCTTTCATTCGTTCCTGTGGTTGACTGTTGATGGAGCCGTCGGAGCGGACAGCCTCCGACTGGGATTTGGGGCCGCGAATGTCAGCCGTCTTCCCGAAGTCTTTTTCTTTGTTGCGAACCATGCTTATCCCCCCTCTCATTGGCTCTTCCTAGTATGGCCAGAAATGGTACAATGGATGAGACGCAAATTGGGGAAAGGGGCTTATGTATGGCTAAGAAACCGAAAAAACAGCAGGGCCGTGCGTCTGCCGCACCCATGCCAGAGCAAAAAGCGGGACAGAGCTTGAAAGATCTGCTGGGTGATGAGGCGCTGGCCAAACTGAAACAGGTGGAACGCGAGCTGAAAACCGCGAAACAAGAGGAAGAAGCGGCTGAAGCGGAGCGCCGCCGCCGCGAGCTTGCGGAAAAGGAAAAGAATAAATCATTCGCCGAGCTGTTGGCCGAGTACGATAAAAAAGGCGGCGGAAAATACAGTTAGGGCAAAGGCGAAAGTATTTGCCCCCTCTCTCATAAGGTAGTAAAAAAGCTTCTGCCCTCAGCGTGAAGCTTTACCTGGGGCTGCGCCAGATGCAGACGCTGGGGTACTACTTTATGCGAAAGGAAAGGACGGCTGTACCGGATGAGCCAGCCCATTCGCTTTGACTTTGCAAACGCACTGCCATTTGTCAAATGCCACGAGTGGGAATACCTTGCCCCAGCGGTACGGCATGTTCATGACATGCTGCATCGCCGCGTGGGTCCGGGAAACAGCTCACTTGGCTGGCTCGAACTGCCGCTAGCCGGCGATCCGGCAGAGCTTGCGCGGGTCAAACGGGCAGCCGCACGAATTCGGAACGACTCTGAGGTGTTTGTCACCATCGGCATCGGCGGTTCCTACCTGGGAGCGAAAGCAGCCATGGATGTTCTCGGCCATTCTTTTTCCAACGTGCTTTCGCGCAAGCAAAGGAAGTCACCTGAATGTTACTTCGTCGGGAACACGCTTAGTCCCGTATACGTCTCCCACTTGTTTGAGGCCATCGAGGGAAAAGAAATATCGATCAACGTCGTCTCCAAGTCGGGATCTACGCTGGAACCGGCAGTGGCATTCCGCCTGTTTCGCGATTACCTGGTGGGAAGGTACGGGACGGAAGGCGCCCGGCGCCGCATCTATGTGACGACGGATACACAGTCAGGCATCCTGCGAAAGCTGGCCGCAAGTGAAGGGTATGAAAGCTTTGTCATCCCCGGAGATGTCGGCGGCCGCTATTCGGTGCTGACTGCTGCCGGGCTGCTGCCCATTGCCGTGAGCGGAGCCGATATCGACGCACTGCTGGCCGGCGCTGCCGCTGCCTGTAAGCTGTACCGAAGTCCGGAACTGGACGAGAACCCGTGCTATCAATACGCGGCGATCCGCAACCTGCTTTACCGCAAAGGGAAGGGAATCGAGCTGTTTGTCACAAATGAACCGCAGTTCCGGTATTTTTCCGAATGGTGGAAACAGCTTTTCGGGGAGTCGGAAGGGAAGGACGGCAAAGGGATCTTTCCCGCATCTGCAGAGTTCTCCGCCGACCTTCACTCGCTTGGGCAGTACATACAAGACGGACGCCGCGATTTGTTTGAAACGGTGCTGTCGATCGCCACCCCTGCCCGGGACGTGATACTGAAGGCGGAACCCGCCAATTCTGACGGACTCAACTTCCTTGTCGGCAAGGGAATGGATTTTATCAATAAAAAGGCGCTGGAAGGGACCCTGCTGGCCCATGCGGACGGGGGTGTGCCCAATCTGGTGATAGAGGTGGAAGCGGCTTCGGCTTTCCACTTGGGCAGTCTGTTCTATTTTTTTCAAAAAGCGTGTGCAATCAGCGGGTACATCATGGGAGTCAATCCGTTTGACCAGCCTGGAGTGGACGCGTATAAGGCAAACATGTTCGCTCTGCTGGGAAAACCGGGCTGCGAAGCGCAGCAGGCCAGGCTGATTGAACGGCTGTACGGGAGTAGATAGCATGTACTTGACAGTAAAAGAGACGGCAGCCTATCTGGATCTGCCGGAATCATTCATCCTGGAAAAAATCTCTGAAGGCAGAATACGCGCCGTTCACAACGGCGAGGAATACATGATCAACAAGGAGCAATTCCACTTTCATCTGGAACAGATCAAGAAGCTGAAAGAATTCGAGCGTGAAGAAAAATTTGAACCGATTCCGGAGAGTTACGATTACAAGGATGAGGACTAGCACTTCCCTTAACCATGATAAAGCCGGTTATCTGCGAGCGGAGTGTGTGCCATGAAGCAGGCCGAGGCTGTAGTCTACTGCCGGCAGCGTATAAGCCGGCTGCCGAGCCGATCAGCCACAAGGGTACCGCACCCAAAGTGGCATTGGATCAAAATTTCTTGCCGCTCCTTGGCCAGAACCAGCTCGAGGGGTTTCATATTTCGCTAGGAACCAGCAAGGAAGCCGTTATCAAAAATGATGGCGGAACAGTAAATCAAAACGTTAAGGCGCTTGCCACGGTGCAGAGGTCCGGAGTACAATCCTGCCTTTTGTCGCAAACTACTGTTGAACCAGGGAAAGGCAGGGATTTGCATGCAGAGCATCAACAGCAGAATCGAGGGACAGACAGGCGAATTTGGCAGGATGAGCGAGATGCTGGCTGCGGACGGCTTTACACTGGCCAGCAATTGGGATTATGACAAAGGTTTTTTCGACAGACAGTTGGACGATAAAGCGATGGTCTTTTTGCGAATCCCCTTCGTCGTTCAAAGAGGCGTCCTGGACGAAGCAGATGCTGACATTGAACTGCACAAGCCGTTTGTCCTCAAACACATCTACCAGACCGGCGTGGACGAGGATGTTAGCGCCTATACAGGGCCGATTGCCGCGCCGATGCTGGACCAGTTTCAAGAGCCGCTCGAGAAAGACGCCGAAGTCGAGCCTGAATGGGTGGAAAAGGCTGCAGACGTGCTGCGCATGGTCGAGTCGCGCTTTAGCTGAGGGTAATACACGGGAAACGGGTGAGGGCGTCTGAATGCTCACCCGTTTTCTGCTGTTCGATGCCGTGATTTTGCACATGTGGTATAGTGTAAGCAACGAAGAATAGAGTGAGGCCGGTTACATGAAAATTGCTATGGTATTGCGCAAAGACGAATATACGCGTGAAGTGGAACAACTGGTAAGAAAAAAACTGCTGCAATCCGGGACGTATCAGTTCGTCACCGATCCCGCCGCAGACCCGGATCTCGTCTTGTCGATCGGGGGAGACGGCACATTTCTGGAAGCGGTGCACCAATACGGATTTGCCCCCCATTACGTTGGCATCCACACCGGTCACCTGGGTTTTTACGCGGATTGGCGTCCGGATGAGATCGACCAATTCGTTCAGGCGCTGGACGAAGGAAATCCGGTCATAGTGGAATATCCGACAGCGGAGTGCCAGATTCATACGGCGGATGGGAAGACCCATACGGAATGGGTGATCAACGAAATTGTCCTTCGCAATGCCTCTCTCTCCACTCTGGTCGTAAGCGTGTTTATCAATGGCAAAGAGTTTGAGACTTTTCGCGGGGACGGCCTGATCGTCTCCACGCCATCCGGAAGCACCGCCTACAACAAAGCGGTGGACGGGGCGATCGTCCATCCTTCCATCGAGGCGATACAGCTGTCCGAAATCGCGTCGATCAACAACCGTATGTACCGGACAATCAACAGTTCGCTGGTACTGCCCAGGCACCATGAGATTGAACTGATCGTCATGAATCCGCAGATCATGATCGGTCTGGACCGCGAGCAAGATGTCTGGAAGGGCGTTCGTTCGATTACCTGCCGCGTCGGTAGCCGAAAAGTGAAATTCGCCCGGTACAAGCAGCTGTCTTTTTGGGAAAGGGTACGCAAATCGTTTATCTCGGAATAGTGGAAAGACACATGACAGGAAAAACCGACTTTTGAGCATGTACAAGCCTCAAAAGTCGGTTTTCGTCTTTTTTATCTTATCCTTTTGTAACCGGTATTTCATTTAAACAAGTGTGGCAAACCATCTTCCCTTTAAAATGGGTAACATTGTCTGCCATTCCGCAAAAGATGCAGGCAGGGGCGTATTTCTTCAAGATAATCCGCTCGTTGTCGACGAAAATTTCCAAGGCGTCTTTGATGTCGATATCGAGAGTTCGTCTCAGCTCAATCGGAATGACGATTCTTCCCAGTTCATCCACCTTTCTTACAATGCCTGTCGCTTTCACGTATGTATTCCCCTCTCATTCTTTTTTCCACAAGCAAAATTTGCTTTGTTGGTTTTTATTTTACCAATATTCCTAATAATTGTCACATGATAAATGCTGTCTTTTCATCGAGTCGAGATGCCAGCCAGGCCTTGCCTGCCGACAGGCTAAAAAAATCACGCGAGGGTAGGCATAATGTAGTGCTTTTGGTTGAACATAAGAGTTGTAACGTAAGGAGGTGACTAGTCGTGACTGTAGCCAGCCAGGTAAAACAAACACTTGCCAGCCTGAAAGGCGCTCAGGCTAACTTGGAAACCTTTGCGCTCAACACCCAAAACAAGCAGGCGAAGCAGCTTTACACCCAAGCAGCCCAAACCACACAGTCCATTTGCGACACCTTGGAACAGCGCGTAATGCAGCTGGAGACTGAAGAGCCGCAATACAAGGGGTTTTAACGAATCCCTGCCGGGAGAGGCCACCCTCTCCCTCTCTTCTCTGTAATAGGAGCAGATCTAGCCGCAGCATCCTGACGTTGCGTCCCAAAGCTTCCTTGTAGAAGAACCAGCTTCTTCGAAGGGTTTCAAACGAAGCTTTTCTTACCTGTAGAGGAGGTTGCCCAATGCCCGAGTGGCTTAATATCGTCGTCCGGTCGATCGGATCACTGCTGTTCTTATTTTTACTGGCAAAAATTCTTGGCAAGCGTCAGCTTCGGCAATTGACATACATCGAATACATTGTCGGAATCTCGATTGGCGAGATCGTCGGATTTATCGCGACCGATCTGGAAGGTTCCTGGCAGATGGGTTTCTTGGCCATGGCGATCATCGCGATGTTTCCCGTGGCCCTGCAGTGGATTTCGATGAAAAGCAAGCGCATTCGCAACATCGTGGAAGGCAACTCTACCGTTTTGATCAAAGACGGCAAGGTATTGGAAGACAATATGAAGAGAGAGCGGCTGTGCACCGACGATTTGATGGAGCATTTGCGAATGAAAAACGTCTTTCGCGTCGCGGATGTCGAATTCGCCGTACTGGAATCGAATGGTGATGTAAGCGTCCTGCTCAAGGCGGAAAACCAGCCGCTTACCGCCAAACATTTAGGCATTACACTTTCGCCGGAACGAGAGCCGCAGACGGTGATCATGGACGGGGAGATTATGGACGAACCGCTTGCCACCATCGGCCTCAATCGCGGCTGGCTCAGAACGGAGCTGGAAAAGGCAGGTGTAACGCTGGAGAATGTCTTCATCGGGCAGGTCGACAAAAACGGGGAGCTCTTCCTCGATCTCTACGACGACAAGCTGAAGGTTCCCCAGCCGCAAGTGCCAAAAGCGACCTATGCTACCTTGAAAAAGTGCCAGGCGGACCTGGAATTGTTCGCTTTGTCGACACGAAGCGAAGAGGCGAAATCCAGGTACAGTTGGGAAGCGAAGCGGCTGCAGCGGGTGATCGACGACCTGGTTCCGCTGTTGACCCGCTAGTGAAGAGAGTGAAGGTGATGAAGAATGGCGAACAACAAGAAAAAGAAGCTGACTCCGACACAGCAGCAATACCAGGAACTGGCGAAACGGCATGAGCCGCCCCGTCCGCTCGCGAAAAACTTCGTCCGCGCTTTTCTCGTCGGGGGAGTGATCTGTTTGCTCGGTCAAGCGATCCAGGAGGTGTTTATCCGCTATTTCCACTTCACGGAGAAGACAGCAGGCAGTCCGACACAGGCGGTGCTCATTCTGATCTCCGTCGTCTTGACGGCGGTTGGCTTGTTCGACCGGATCGGTCAATGGGCGGGAGCAGGAACGGCGGTACCTGTGACTGGCTTTGCCAATTCCATCGCTTCGGCAGCGATCGAACACAAGAGTGAAGGCTACGTGCTCGGCGTTGGCGGCAACATGTTCAAGATAGCCGGACCGGTTATCGTATTCGGCGTTTTTGCCGCGTTCGTGATCGGGTTGATCAAGACGCTGATTACAATGGGGGGCTGAGCAATGCTTGTAGGGCATCAAACATGGGTGTTTCCCACAAGGCCGGTGATCCTGTCATCGGCGGCGATCGGCGGTCCCTTTGAAGCGGAAGGGCCGCTTTCCAGCGATTTTGATACGCTGCACGGGGATACTTTTTTGGGTCAGGGCAGCTGGGAAAAAGCGGAAAAAGCACTGATGGAGGAAGCCTGCGATAAGGCGATTGAGAAAGCGGGGCTGACGAAGGAACAGGTGCATTTTTTCCTCGGCGGCGACCTGATGAATCAGATCATCTCATCCAGCTTTGCCGCCCGGACGCTGACGATCCCCTATCTGGGACTGTTCGGGGCCTGTTCCACAACGATGGAGGGCTTGGCTCTTGCCGCCTTGATCGTCGACAGCCAGTCGGGCGACTACGTCTTGACCGGTTCGTGCAGCCATAACTCTTCCGCGGAAAAGCAGTACCGCTACCCGACGGAATACGGCGGACAAAAGCCGCCGACAGCGCAGTGGTCTGTCACCGGAGCGGGCGCGGCATTGGTAGGCAGCAAAGGGAATGGGCTGCACGTTACCTCGGCGACGATTGGCCGCGTAGTCGATATGGGGCTCAAGGACCCGTTCAACATGGGAGCGGCGATGGCCCCGGCAGCGCTCAACACGATTGAAACCCATTTCCGCGAACGCCAGCTTCCCCATGACTATTACGATCTGGTCGTCACGGGCGATCTGGGCCGGGTCGGACACGGGATTCTTTCCGAACTGCTTCCCAAGCATCAGATCAACCTGCCGCTTGACCGGTACCGCGACTGCGGCATGCTCATCTACGGGGACAACCCCAGCGTTTGGTCGGGAGGCAGCGGAGCCGGCTGCGTGGCATCGGTTACATACGGACATCTCTTTCGCAGCATGGAAAAAGGGGCGTGGAAGCGGATCCTGGTGGTAGCGACCGGTGCCCTGCACTCGCCGATGACCTATCAGCAGGGGGAGAGCATACCCTGTATCGCACATGCTGTCTCGATCGAATCAGCATAGGAGGAAAAGGACGATGATCTTTGTCTGGGCTTTTATCGTCGGAGGTATCATATGCCTGATTGGTCAAATTCTCATGGACGTGGTCAAATTGACGCCGGCCCATACCATGTCCCTGTTGGTAGTGGCGGGAGCCATTCTCGACGGATTTGGACTTTACGAGCCTTTGATCAAATTCGCCGGAGCAGGGGCATCCGTGCCGATCACCAGCTTTGGCAACGCGCTGGTTCACGGTGCGATGGCAGAAGCGAAGCGCGACGGCATCATCGGCGTCGTCACCGGGATTTTCGAGGTGACGAGCGCCGGGATATCCGCCGCGATCGTGTTCGGTTTTTTTGCCGCCCTGCTGTCCCGGGCCAAGGGCTGACTCAAGCGGTCTCGATGGCCGACAAAAAAACGCGGGGGCTTTTTTCCCGCGTATTATTGTCGCTTCTGCTGTTTGCGCCGACGGCCGCTCTCACCCTGATTTTCCCCGGTGTGAAGATCGTCAGCGGCTGTGCTGCTCGTCAGCCCTGTGACCGCCAACCCTTTTTCGTTAAGCGGATCAGGCGTCGTTCGCTTGCTCATGCTGGTCACCTCTTTTTCCGGATGTAATGCTAGTTTGGTACTGGAGGAGAAGCCGTAACCATCCAGATTTTGACCGGCGGCTTCACCAGCGTCCCAACCACTGTGTCAACAGAATTGCTGCCCCAAGCAGCCAGACGTACAGGACAAAGCCCCTCATCGTCCCGCCGCTGACGATCCGCACCATCCAGCGGATCGCAAAATAGCCAAACAAGGCGGCAAACCCGGTTCCGACCAGCATCGGCAAGAGTGACACGGATTGTGGCTTGTCGTCCAGCAAATCTTTGGCTGACAGGGCTGTTGCCCCGAGGATCGCCGGCAGCGACAGCAAAAAGGAAAACCGGGCGGCATCTGCGCGATTGATCCCGCGCATCAGCGCGCCGGCGATGGTGAGTCCGGAGCGGGAAATCGCGGGAAGAATCGCGGCACCCTGCAGGGTCCCGATCAGCAAGCTGTCGAGATAGCTGATTTGCTCAAACGAGCGCCGTCCCTTTGGCAGTGACTCGACTGCCCAGAGAATCAGCCCCGTCGCGACGAATTCAAATCCGATCGTCTGGCCGGTGCGGGAAGTTTCTTCAAAATAGTCTTTAAACACCAGGCCGATCACTGCGGTCGGAATCGTCCCGGCGATCAATAGCCTTGTCAAACGGCTGAACGGATGGGTGATGATGTACTTCACCTCCGGCCAAAAGGCGATGACGACGGCAAGCAGCGTCCCAAAGTGAAGCAGCGTGTCAAACAAGAGACCAGCCTCTCTTAGCCCAAACAGCTTGCCGAACAAAACCAGATGGCCAGTGCTGGAGATCGGCAGGAACTCGGTCAAGCCTTGGATGATCCCAAGGAAAATCGATTCAACCATGTCAGGCATGTTCATCTCTCCCGATACATTTTGCGGCTGGACGGACAGGGCACTCTGTTTCATCTCTATGACAGCCGCAGGCCGGACATGCCTGATTTCTTCACGGCCGCTGTTTTTACGGTAGGATGGCGTCAGCCGTTTGTGTATAATCAGGAGGTTACAGGTAAATTCTACATTAATGAATGGCGAGGAAGTGGTACTGTGAAGCGAACATCTCCCGAAAATCGGCTGCAGGCCGGAACGGTGGCAACCATGGAGGTTGTGCGAACGGCGGCGTTTGGCTATTTTCTGTCAGACCGACAGACAGAGGTTCTCCTGCATCACAATGAAGCGACCAGACAGCTGACCCAAGGAGAACGCGTGGAAGTCTTTCTCTACCACGATCACCAGAATCGGCTTGCGGCCACGATGAAAATGCCTTTTGTAGGCCTGGGGGAGTACGGCTGGCTGGAGGTAGTTGACGTCAATCCGCGGATGGGCGTGTATTTACATAACGGCATCGCCAAAGACCTTTTGCTGTTTAGGGACGATTTGCCGAAGCGGCGCGAAGAGTGGCCGCGTGTCGGTGACAAACTGCTCGTCACCCTGCAGCTGGACAAACGGGGGAGACTTGCGGCAAAGCTGGCCGGTGAGGAGGAGATCGGCAGGATCGCGGTCCCGGCAGCTTCCGATCTGATGAACAAGTGGTTGGATGGCACGGTGTACAAAGTGATTGGCAGCGGCGCGTTTGTCTTTACCGAAGGGGAGCACATCCTGTTCATTCACCGCGAGGAGATGACCAGTCCGCTGCGCTTGGGCGAGGATGTGAACTGCCGGGTCAGCTACGTGAGGGAGGATGGTCGGCTCAACGGTTCGATGCGCGCGCGAAAGGAACAGCGGTACAGCGAAGATGCCGCACTGCTGCTGCGTTATATGACGAGTCGCGGCGGCGCCATGCCGTATACAGATGATACCCCTGCCGAGATTATCAAGGAAAAATTCGGGATCAGCAAAGCTGCTTTCAAGCGGGCGCTGGGCAAGCTGTTGAAAGAGCGAATGATAGAGCGGGAGCCGGGGTGGACTCACCTCAAGCGGGAGGTACTGCACAAGAGCCTGCAAGAGGAAACCACCGAGTGAGCTTTTATTTTTATTTAGGGAATTTAATCAGATAGAACCAAAAATAAATTGTGGTTAAACTATTATCGTTTTTATTTCATATGATTTTGATCTGGAGTAAGCTTAAAAAAAAGATCGACATCAAGGGGGAACTATCTTGAAGAAAAACGTGTTAGTGTTAGCCAGTTCTATTATGATTCTCGGTGCTGCACTAGCTGGATGCGGATCGGCTCCGGCAGGCGATTCCGCTGCACAAAGTTCGGCTCAAGCGGGCAGCACCGGTGGAAAAGATTTGCGCATCAACATTCCTTCCGAACCTCCCACCATTGATCCAGGCTTGGCGGAGGACTCTACGTCCAACACGGTCATCAAGGCGATCTTCGACGGATTGTACCGCCTGGACCAAGACGGCAAACCGCAGCCATCCGTAGCGGAGGGGGTAGACGTATCGACTGACGGACTCACGTACACCTTCCATCTGCGCGACACCAAGTGGAGCAACGGCGACCCGGTTACGGCGAAAGACTTTGAATTCGCCTGGAAGCGGGCACTTGACCCGAAAACAGCTTCCAATTACGCATACCAACTCTATTATCTGAAAAATGGCGAAGCTTTCAACAAGGGACAGGCCAAAGCCGACGATGTCGGGGTCAAAGCCAAGGATGACAAAACGCTGGTCGTCACTTTGGAAAACCCCACACCCTTCTTCCTGGAGCTGACAGCATTTACCACCTATCTGCCGGTAGACCAAAAAGTGGTAGAGGCAAATCCGAAGTGGGCGAATGAAGCTGACACGATCGTGTCCAACGGCCCGTTCAAGATGGACACTTGGGAACATAAAAGCAAAATCACGCTGTCCAAAAACGACAATTACTGGGACAAAGACGTCGTCAAATTGGACAAGATCCAAATGAGCATGATTGACGCCGATGACACGGTCCTCAACATGTTTGACAACGGTGAACTGGACTGGGCTGGCGCCCCGCTGAACTCGCTGCCGACCGATGCCATTCCGGCATTGAAAGACGCAGGCAGACTGCATATCTACCCGGTATCCAGCGTGTACTGGTACAAGTTCAACACGGAAAAACCGCCGTTCAACAACGCGAAGATCCGCAAGGCGTTCGCCTACGCGATCAACCGTCAAGCGATCATCGACAACCTCTTGCAGGCTGATCAAAAACCGGCACTTGGGGCCGTACCGACGTCGATGTCGCTCAACCCGCAGGGCTACTTCAAAGACAACGATGTCGAGACTGCGAAGAAGCTGTTGGCGGAAGGCATGCAGGAGTTGGGCATTGACAAGCTGCCGCCGATCACCCTGTCCTACAACACCAACCAGGGGCATCAGCAAATTGCCCAAGCCGTGCAGGACCAGTGGAAGAAAAACCTCGGCGTCGATGTGAAACTGGAAAACCAGGAGTGGAAAGTATACATCGACTCGCTGCATCAAGGAAACTATCAAATCGGCCGGATGGGCTGGAACGCCGACTTTAACGACCCGATGACCTTCCTCGATGCGTTCAAGGAGAAAAACGGCGGAAACAACGATACCCGCTGGGAAAATCCGAAGTACAAAGAACTGCTGGATCAGGCGCTGAAGGAAGTGGATATCGAGAAGCGCAAAGCGCTGATGAAAGAGGCTGAACAAATCCTGATGGATGAAATGCCGGTGGTGCCGATCTACTTCTACACCAGTTCTTATGTGGCCAATCCGAATCTGAAAGGCGTCGTGACCGACCCGTTCAACCATATCGACTTCAAGTGGGCATCGCTTGAATAAAAACTGAATCAACCTGAGCCCGGTGCGATGCCGGGTTCTTTTTGCGTGCCACATCCCTGATGCCTGATGGAAACCGCATCCCGGCCTGCGCTAACATGAAAACAACCTACCGTGTAAGAATCTATCCCCCAATGCGAATTGGCACCATTCCCGCTTTATTTTTTTCGTGGCACCCATCGTCAGATCGGCCGGCAGGAAGAGCGCGTCGAGCGGGTGATGGACATTGTTCTTCAAAGCAAAAAACCGCGGGGTGCTTCCCCGCGGTTTTAATCTACCCGTTCACTTGCAACTGCTGGGGCGCCGATTTGGCCCGGCGATACGACAGGAAGAAGACCGCTGCCAGAATCACGATCCCGATGGCGTCGCTCCACACGCCGGGTACGATCGCGCACAAACCTGCGGCGATCGAGGCGATCCGCTCAGCCGGATTTAACCTGGACATCCAGAAGCCGATCAAACCGGCACCGACGCCGATCATTCCCAGGACGGAAGTAAACATGACCCATAGCGACTCCATGAATGTCGTGTCGATCAAGAGCAGCTGCGGCGACAGAACAAAGATATACGGCGCCAGGAAAGCCGCTATCGCCAGGCGTGTCGACTCCACCCCGGTCTTGATCGGCTTTGACTTGGCCAGACCGGAGGCGGCAAAGGCGGCAAGCGCGACCGGAGGCGTAATGTCGGCGACAATTCCGAAGTAGAACGTAAACATATGAGCCGACAAGGCCGGAACACCCAACTGGATGATCGCCGGAGCGGCAATCGTCGAGGTGATGATGTAGTTGGCGGTGGTCGGCGTGCCCATGCCCAGGATCAGAGAAGCGATCATCGTGAAGAACAGGGTCAGGAGCAAGATGCCGCCGGACATCCCGATAAGGCCGTTGGCCAGCTTCAAGCCGATACCGGTCAAAGTGACCGTACCGACGATGATCCCCGCGCAGGCTGTAGCTGCGACGACTCCCAATGCCGTGCGGGCACCAGCCGCCAATGCCTCCAGAATGTCCTTGAACGACATCCGCGTCTCTTTGCGGAAGGCCCCGACGACGATCGAGGAGACAATCCCGCAGATGGCGCTGAATTCCGCCGAGCGGCCGGACATCAATACCCCGATGATGACGAAAATAGGGGCCAGCATGTACAGCTTTTTCAGGATCTCTTTCTTATTCGGGATTTCTTCCTTGCTAACGCCGCGCAGGCCCAGGCGCTTTGCCTCAAAGTGCACCATGATCCAGATCCCGGTGAAGTACAAGAGGGCAGGCAGTATAGCTGCCTTGACGATATCCCAGTAAGGCACGCCGAGAAATTCCGCCATCAAGAACGCGGCAGCCCCCATGATCGGCGGCATGATTTGCCCCCCGGTGGAGGAGGATGCTTCTACCGCACCGGCAAACTCCGGCCGGTAACCAAGCCGCTTCATCATTGGAATCGTGAAAGCACCGGAGGTAACGACGTTGGCGACCGAACTGCCGCTAATCGTTCCCTGAAGGGCGCTGGAGAATACCGCCACCTTGGCCGGGCCCCCGATGCGGCGTCCGGCTACGACCAGCGCCAAATCGTTGAAGTATTCGCCGATCCCCGTCCGCTCCAAAAACGCTCCGAACAGCACATACAGAAAGATAAAGGTGGAAGAGACCTGAAGGGGAGTCCCGAAGATCCCTTCCAGCGTGAAGAAGCTGTGTCCGATAATCCGCGCTTCATCAACCCCGCGGTGATGCAGGAAGCCGGGGATGTAACCGCCAAAGCGGGAGTAGAGCAAAAAGAGCGTTGCGATGATGGCGATCGGCAGGCCGACAACGCGTCTGGCCGCCTCGAGGACCAAAAGAATCGCCGCTCCTCCGACGAACAGGTCCAGCGTGTTGTAATTCCCTGTCCGCGTGACCAGTCCCTCGTAATCGTATACCCAGTATAAAGAGACGAAAACGGCTACCAGGCAGAGGATGATGTTGAGGATGCCCAACTTCTTTTTCCTGTTCTTTGCCCGGCCGGGGTAAAGCAGATAGATAAGTCCCAGTCCAAACGCAAGGTGGATCGGACGGTGAATTTGCGGCGGAAGCAGAAGGATTGTCGAACTCGCCAATTGATAAAGAGAGAATAGGACCAGTCCTGCAAAGACAACCCACTTCAGGACGCCGGAGTGTTCACGATAGGAAGACTCTTTATCGTATTGAGCTACCAGCTCATCTATTTCTTGTTGAGTCTGGGGTGTCGGATTACTCATGGTGATTAACCTCCCATCTGAGCTAAAAGTGAATGATTCTCAACCTTGACAGTGACGGACGAGCCGGGTTTGTCCAGTGTGCGAAACGGTATCTCGTGCCCCTCAAATAACAAGGTGTGGTTGGCTCGCACCTGCCCGATGAAGATGGGAAGAGCGGAGAAGGAATGATTCATGTGTTCGACAAAGAATTTCCCGTCTTGTTCAATCAGCTGTTCGCCGGGTGCCAGTTCACTGTTCATGCCGATCCCGTAGTCTTCAAACGACATGCGATACAGGACGATATCCGTATGGTGAATGCGGTAAAATTCTTCGACGGGAGTTCGATGTATCGAGTGGGTCCAGCGAATCCCGAATGTCGAGCCTTCCTTTACGGGAGTTTGCCACAGTAAACGGTTGGTTTTTGTGTCTCGTATGACCAATTCTGTTCTGAAAGGAAACAATAGTAAGGTGATGGTGACAGCGAGGAGCACTGCAAGGAAGGAGAAAAGGCGGAGTTGAATCCGCCCTTTGCTCTTTTTTGCTTGAGCCAAACCAGGCATGTTTACTTAACGCCTTTTTCTTCAAAGTATTTCTTTGCGCCCGGATGTACTTCCAGGTTTACGCCGGACAGTGCGCTTTCTACCCTGATCTCTTTCGATTTGACGTGATTCAGTTTGTCGGTGTTTTCGAAAATCGCTTTGGTAACTTTATAGACATCGTCTTCGGACAGGTCGCTGCGGACGACCAGCATCGCGCGAACGGAAACGGTGGAGACATCGTCTTTTACCGTTTGATAGGTATTTCCCGGGATTATCGTTTTTACATAGTAAGGATACTTGGCGATCAACGCGTCAACTTTGTCCGGCTCAATGGAGATGATCTTTACCCCTTTGGTCGCGGCCAATTCGGTAATGGCTGCCGTAGGCGTGCCCGCTGTCTGGAATGCGGCGTCCAGCTGGCCGTCCTGAATGGCTTTTGCCGAGTCACCGAAGGAGAGGCGCTGTACGGTCATATCGTCAAACTTCAGTCCGTATACTTCGAGGATTTGTTCCGCGTTGGCTTCCGTACCGCTTCCCGGCGCCCCGACAGAGACGCGTTTGCCTTTCAGGTCGGCTACGCTGTTGATGCCGCTGTCAGGCGAGACGACGATTTGGATGGTTTCATCGTACAGGGATCCAAGCGCTTTGAAGTCGAGCTTCCCGTCCTGCTCAAACATTTTTTCGCCCTTGCTCGCGTAATCGGCAATATCACTCTGCGTGAAAGCGATGTCAACGGATTTGTCGCGAATGAGGCGCATGTTTTCAGCTGATGCTCCGGTTACTTGCGCTGTCGTCGGGATTCCAGCTTTTTCTTTGATCTGTTCGGCCATTCCGCCGCCAAGCGGATAGTAAGTTCCGGAGGTGCCGCCTGTAGCAATAATCAGATCCTGGGCCGAACTGGCGCTGCTGCTTTCACCGCCGCCGGTTTGACTGCTGTTGCTGCTGTCACCGCCCGCAGGAGTGCTGCCTCCGGTGCTGCCGCCACCGCCGCCGCAAGCTGCCAGCAAAAGCATGCTCGACAATAGGACCGAGGAGAGTAAAACTTTTGCTTTTTTCAATGAGAAAGCCCCCTTTTTATATAAGATATTTGGACACAATTGTGACCATTTACCCTCTTATTTTAAGTCTGTCTAATGCGAACCTACAGAATACTACGAAAAGTGACGGAATGGGTAAAAACGAGAAGAGAGGAGAGACAAGGGGCATTTATATGATAAGATGTAGCTATTGGTGAAAAAGGAGGAACAAAGCGTGGACGGGAAACCAATTCGATACCCATGGCAATTGATTTATCGCGTATATCGCTACGTCAAACCACAGCTTGATGACACATTTGCAGCTTGGTATCGGCGAGCTGGGAAAATTCCTGACCGCGAGTTGAGGAAACAAGCTTTAGCCAGTATGGAGAGCAAAAAATTTCACTGTCAGGGGGGGACGGTCTACGCCACCCAAGCGATCCCCTACGTGGATACGCTGGTGCCGCTGATTGTCGCTTACCAGACGATCAGCGATTATCTGGACAATTTATGCGATCGCAGCACATCCCTGGATCCGCAGGACTTTCGTCAGCTCCACCTGTCCATGCAGGACGCCTTGACGCCCGATGCGCCGCTTCGGGATTACTACCGCTACCGGACAGAGAAGGACGATGGCGGGTATCTGAATGACCTGGTCAAAGCTTGCCAACAGCAGGTAAAAAAGCTTCCTTCGTATCCGATCGTACAGTCGCGCGTACTGGAGCTCTCGCTTTTGTACAGCGATTTGCAGGTATACAAACACATCGCCCGCGAGCAGAGGGAAGCCGAACTTCTCTCCTGGTGGGAAAGGTACCGCGCCGACCATCCGCACATCTACTGGCAGGAATTCTCAGCTGTGACCGGCTCCACGATTGGCATATTCGCCCTGCTTGTCCTGGCGACAAAAGAGCATGTGGAGCAGGCGGAAATCGAAGCGCTTAATTCGGCTTACTTCCCGTGGATATGCGGACTCCACATCCTGCTTGACTACCTGATCGACCTGGAGGAGGACAGGCAGGGCGGGGACCTCAATTTTGTCAGCTACTACCAGTCGGACGAAGAAGCGCTAACCCGACTGAGGTACTTCATCGAACAGGCCAAACGGAGCGCTGAAAAACTGCCCGATGCCGCCTTTCACCGCATGATTATAGACGGATTGGTCGCTTTCTACCTCGTCGACCGCAAAGTCAACCCCAGCCAACCGCAGATTTACGCCATTGCCAAACAGCTGCTGCGGCAGGCGAACGGTCTGACCTCCCTTTTCTTTTACGTGAACAGTTTGTTCGTCCGGCGTTAGCGGTTGTGCTTGCGCTTGTACATAAAGCCGCCGCCCATGAGCGCGGTTGCCGCGATCAGGCAGGCAAAGATCCCGATCACACTTTGTTCCCCGATAGCGATGCCTATTCCGACAAGGCTGAAAGCAACCCCGACAGCCAGTGCCAAGGTAACTGCTTGATAGCGATTCATTTCGTACGACCTCCTGTTTGCTATGAAAAGCTTCTATAAAAGCCTTTTAATCCGGATAAAAGCTTCCCCTCAGGTTCAAATGGAAGCTTTTCTTATTATACAGCATTCCGGCCTTCCGCAGGGAACGGACTCTGTGTCTTTCCTGAACGGTGTGATCGGTGATTTGACTTGAAAATGCCGACATGATTTAATAAAAGATATAATCGTAAATTTTCACAAGCTTGCGGACAGGAGGAAAGTTTGCTTGCGACAAACGGACAGCAAGCAAAATGCAATTGCTTCAAAGGAGGTGCACGTATGCTGTTTTCCCGCTACATTTGCCGATTTCTGAAAACATGTGCTTGTGTCGTGCTGCTTCTGTTTTCCTTTGCACCTGCCTCTTTGTTTTCCGCGGACAGTCAATCCTCCCAAGGCAGCTCCGCAGAGTATTTCTCGCCTCTAACCACCAATAAGGCAGCTGCCATCAGGCAAAAAATGTCCCTCAAATGGCATTGGCTGCTAAAAGTTTTGGCGTTTATCGCTTTATTCCCGCTGTTTTTGGCAATATCCTCCATAAATTCCATTCACAGACAGTTTTCTTTTATCTCTCTTGCGTTAAAACGTTTATTTCTCATGCCCATCAAGTGCACAACCACCTTCCTCGTGTAAATTCAATACGCCCTTTTACCTTAACCGAGCCATCTATTTGTTGACAGCCTGGATAATTGTCATGTGGGATTAATCCTCTGTAATCCGGGTTGAGAACTTGGATAAATAGCTGCAGCGTATGTAATTTTTATCCAAAATATCATATTGGAGGTAATCGCTATGACGATTCGAGAGTCTGATCTGCCGGGAATTGGCCGGAAATTTCAATTCGAGGCCCGCAGCGGAGAAAAGCTGGTCATTATCATTCACGATGACGGGCGCAGGGAGATCTATCATTTTGACAGCAAGGATCCAGACGAAAGCTTGTCCATGGTGACCCTGGACGACGATGAAGCCAGGCTGGTTGCCGGGATCCTTGGCGGCATGACTTACAAACCAAAAGCGATGGATACGATTGAAGTTACACTGGAAGATTTAGTCATTGAGTGGTACAAGATTGAACCTCACGCCATGTGTATCGGGAAGAAAATCGGGGAAATGAAAGTCCGGGAAAAAACAGGGGCTACGATCATTGCCGTGGTGGAAAAAGACCACAAAAAACAGATCAACCCTGGGCCTGATTACGTGTTTGCGGCCCATTCAACCCTGATTGTCGCCGGGGAAAGGCGGCACCTGAAAATGTTAAAGGAATACCTGCTAAAGGGGCTTGATTAGGCTCTCCCGGCTGTTTGCACTATCTGAATTCATCAGGAAACAGGGGGGATATGATGGATACTCTTATTTTCGAAATAGGGCTTGCCCTCGGGTTAATTACCCTTGTCGGCTTGATTTCCACCAAACTTCGTTTTTCCGTGATTCCGTTTTATATATTGGTCGGCATGGCGGTCGGGCCGCATGCTCCGCATTTTGGAATCATCGACCTGCGCTTCATTGAAAGCTCCGTGTTTATTGACTTCATGGGCCGGATCGGCGTTCTGTTTCTCTTGTTTTACCTGGGGCTGGAGTTCTCGGTAGGGCGGCTGATCAAATCGGGCAAGTCGATCCTCTTCGGCGGCTTGTTTTACGTGGCGCTCAACTTCGTCGCGGGACTTTTGCTCGGCTGGATGATGGGATTGCCGCTGAAGGAAACGCTGGTCGTCTGCGGGATTATGACGAGTTCTTCCACAGCGATCGTCGCCAAGGTGCTGGTGGACCTGAAGCGAACGGCCAATCCGGAGACGGAGATCATCATGGGCATGATTATGTTTGACGACTTGTTTATCGCGGTGCACATGTCCATCTTGTCCGGGTTGGTGTTAAGCGGGGCCACTTCATTTATGGGCGTGCTGTTCACTTCGCTGTCGGCCCTCATCTTCATTCTGCTGTTCCTGGTCATCGGCAGAAAAATCATCAAGTATCTCGACAAGCTGTTCAACATTCAGTCATCAGAATTGTTTTTGCTGCTGGTCGTAACGTCCCTCTTTTTGGTTGCCGGTTTTTCGGAGACCCTGCACGTGGCAGAAGCGATCGGCGCGCTGTTGATCGGCCTGGTCTTGGCCGAATCGAAGCACGTTAAGCGGATTGAACACCTGGTCTTGCCGTTTAGGGATTTCTTCGGCGCCCTGTTTTTCTTCAGCTTTGGCCTGACGATCGACCCGCTGTCCCTTGGCGGGGCCGTGTGGATGGCGTTGATCGCTGTGCTCTTGACAATCATCGGCAACCTCGTCGCCGGGATGCTCGCGGGGCGGATCTCCGGCATCTCCAATCGGGCCTCGGTCAACATCGGCTTTACCCTGGTTTCGCGGGGGGAATTTTCCATCATCATGGCCAATATCGGCAAGGCGGGAGGGCTGCTGACGACGGTTCAATCGTTCGCCGTTTTGTACGTGCTGATCCTGGCCGTTTTCGGCCCGCTGCTGACGAAGGAATCGAAAACCATCTACAACTTCGTCCAAAAGCTGGCAGCCAAAGGGCAGGGCCAGAGGCAACAAGGAAAGATGTGAGAGAAGAGAAGCTGGCAGCAGGCGACAGAGCATCGACCGTCGCCTGCTGCCAGCTTGCATGCTTCAACCGCCTCAGGACAAGAGCTGCTTGAACGCTTTGACATGCTGCCTTTCTCCGACCACGATGAGAGTGGAACCGCCGGCAAGAATTTGGTCGGGGCCGGGATTTATCTTCTTAGAATGTCCGGGCTCGATGACCGCAATGATCGTCGCCCCGGTTTTTTGCCGAACGGCTAACTGTCCGATCGTTTTTCCGACACACGCGGCCTGCGGTTCGACTTTATGCCATTCGATCACCAAATCGTTCAGGGTGATCTCGCTATTTTCCAGAGCTTTGGGCTTGTAGTTCATCCCTCCGATGATTCCGGCGATTTTCATCGCCTCCTCATCGTCGAGAGTGATGGTGGAAACGCATTCGTCAGGGTTGGTTTGATCGAGATGATAGATCTCGCGCCGGCCGTTGTCGTGAATGACGACGACCAGCTTATCCCCGTTGCGGGTTTCCATTTGGAATTTGCGGCCGATCCCTGGTAAATCGGATTCCCAAATGTTCAAAGCGCAAACCTCCTTTGCCAGCCGAAATGAACCAAATATTCCTTCCATTATACACAAGTGCATACATACAAGCCAGATGGTGCCGGGAGCACGGCTGAGCCGTTTTAGCTTTGCTCTTCCACGATGCCGTATTTCCGCAGTTTGTTGTAAAGCGTGCCGCGGGAGATGCCGAGCAGCTGGGCGGCGGCTTTTTTGTTGCCGTAGGTCTTGGTAAGTGCGGCCAGAATGCGGTTTCGTTCCTCGTCTTCGGGGACGAATGCGGCACTCCGGGCTGTGAGCGGCATCGATTGGACAGCTGCGGGATAGCCGCTGACAGGCTGCCGCACACTCTGGCTGCGGAAGGAAGCGGGAAGGTGCTCCGGCTGCACGATGCCGTCTTCCTGCAGGATGATCAGGCGCTCGATCATGTTGCGCAATTCGCGGATATTTCCCGGCCAGCCGTAATCGAGCAGCGCCTGCATGACTTCCGGCGCAATCCGCGGCACCGGTTGGTTGTGAGCGGAGGAGTACTCTTGCAAAAAGATCTGCACCAGCTCCGGCAGATCTTCTTTCCGGTCGCGCAGGGCGGGAATCTCCAGGGAGAACACGTTAAGGCGATAGTAGAGGTCCTCGCGAAACCGGCCTTCCGCCACCATCTGTTCCAGCTGGCGGTTGGTGGCAGCGATGATGCGCGTGTTGACAGTGATCGGCTCCGTCCCGCCCACGCGATAAAACTGCCGCTCCTGCAGCGCCCGGAGCAATTTCACCTGCAGCTCCAGCGGCAGCTCGCCGATTTCGTCCAGCAGCAGTGTACCGCCGTGCGCCAGCTCCATTTTCCCCGGTTTCCCCTTCTTTTCAGCACCCGTAAAGGCTCCGCCTTGGTAGCCGAACAGCTCGCTCTCGAACAAGGCCCCTGGAATCGCCCCGCAGTTGACGGCGATGAACGGCTTGTCGCTGCGGCGGCTGGCTTGGTGAATCGCCCGGGCAAACAGTTCTTTGCCCACGCCGCTTTCCCCGTACAAAAGTACGGTGGCATCTGTCTGGGCGACCTTTTTTGCCGTCTGAATCGCCTGCTGGATAGCGATAGAATGCCCTTTGATCGAATAAAACGGGTCGTCGGTTGCCTGGTAGCGGTTCATTTCCTGTTGCAGCGTGTGCAGATGGGCCGTGGTGTGGGCCAATTGTTCGTGCAGCCGGACGAGCTCGGTAATATCCTGTTCAATGGAGAGCGCTCCGATAATCTCCCCGTCCCTGCGAATCGGCGAAGAGTTGATCAACACGTGCCGATCCGGCCGGGGAATGTGGTACAGCCGCTTTACGGCCATCCCACCGCTAAGGGCATCCTTGAGGCGGATGGACTCACTGGCGAAGTGGCGGTCAAGCGGCGTGCCGATCACGTTGTCGCCGGAGATTTCATAGATGTGTTCGGCAGCCGAATTCCAGTAGAGTACGGTATTGGTCTTGTCGACAATCGTGGTCGCTTCGCTCATCGTATCCAGCAGCGTTTCCAACAGGACCGTCTGGTTGTCCAGGGCCTCCGTCAGCAGCATCAGCAGCTCGCTGAGCGGCAGCCATCCCACGGGGGTTTCATCGGCATCGGTTCCGATGAGGCAGGCGGGAAGTTCAGCCCGGCAGTTTTCCAGGTCGCTCATCAGAAGCCGGCAAGCCTCGCGCAGGACAAGCTGGGAATCGATCGGCAGAGCAGTGAGCGCCTCTGTATGGTGGAAGCTGACACGCCAAAGCGGATCGCCGCGTAAAATAACAGCATCGGGAGGAAAGGGCCTCAGAAACAGGCTCAAGGGCCGATTCGGTGAAAAGAGCGGCTTCAAAAGATCACATCCTCTACATGAAGAAGGTTTGTTTCATCACAAGTGTATAACATTAGACATTTCTTGTACATAAGTGTTAAAATATGAACATAAAGTGACGAAAGTTTGTCTGTTTTCTCTTTATTCTGCTGTTGGCATGGTACTTGCTATAAACACGTAGAGAAGGAATGACCAACAAGAGGGGGATAAAGCGGTGGAACAAGCAATGAGAAACTTTTTTCTGTTCCTGTCGAAAAACAAGTCGTTGAACGCAGCCGCTAAGAAGTGGGGGCTGCGCTTTGGGGCCACCCGATTTGTCGCCGGGGAGACGATTTCCGAAGCGATTCAGAAAGTCCGGGAGCTGAATGAAAAAGGCTTGCTTTGCACGCTGGACCATCTGGGGGAATTTGTCTTTCGCGAAGAAGAGGCAAACGAATCAGCCGATTACTGCATCATGACGCTGGAAGCGATCAGCGCATCGGCAGTAAACTGCAATCTTTCGCTCAAGCTGACCCAGCTGGGACTGGATATCAGCCGCGACTTGTGCCTCCACAACATGCGCCGGATACTGGATGCGGCGAAGAAAAATGGGAATATATTTGTGCGGATTGACATGGAAGATTACGCCCACAACGAAGTAACCCTGCAGATATTGGATGAATTGCTGCAGGATTACGACAACGTAGGCACGGTGATCCAGGCGTATCTGTACAAATCCGCAGACGACATCGAGAAATTAAAAGACAAACATGTCAATCTGCGGCTGGTCAAGGGGGCTTACAAAGAGCCCGAGGAGGTAGCCTACCCCGAGAAGGCAGATGTCGATGAAAACTACAAGAAGATCATCAGGCAGCATATCTTGAACGGCAATTACGCTGCTGTGGCTACGCACGACGACCAGATCATCCATTTCGTCAAGCGGTTGGTGGAGGAGCACAACATTCCCCGGGATCGCTTTGAGTTTCAGATGCTGTACGGGATCCGGACGCAGTCACAGGTAGAACTGGCCAGGGAAGGATACCGCATGCGCGTCTACGTGCCCTACGGCAACGACTGGTACGGCTACTTCATGCGCCGGTTGGCGGAGCGTCCCGCCAACGTCGCGTTCGTGCTCAAGGGAATGGTCAGCAAATAGAAGACGAGAGACAGGCTGTATGCGAATCGACAGCCTGTCTCTTTTCGATTCGAAGCTTTTTCTTATGGCGAAGTCTGCTTGAGCAAGCGCCTTTGCTCTCTGCCGGCCCTAAGGGCACCCAGCGCCTTTTCCATTGCCTTGACGCAGAGCAGCGAAACGACGTAAGTCGCGATGTAAATAGCGAACATGTACAGAACCGAAAGCGATCTGTGGAAAAAGACAGTCTCCAGACGATAGAAGGATTGGACGACCTTGTCACCGATGATGATAAACAGCGGATGGAGCAGATAGATGTGAAAAGTTAGCCCCTTTTTGAACGGGGGGTGAATGTAATCCACCACACGGTTCAGTATGGCTGCTCCGGACAAGAGTAATAGAAACGATGCGATGACGAATACCAGGTGATTCGCCGTGTAAAGCTTCGGCGACAGCACAAAGTAAATCGCGCCAAGCAGCGCCAATCCCGCTAACGTAAAGAGAACCAGACGATGTTTTTCCATGTAGAGGAAAATATTCTGCCGATACCAGTACAACAGGTGACCCAGGTACAACGTAAAGATCCAGGTCGGCAGGAAATGGCGAATGCCAAGCCCCATCCAGCCGTGGGCGACGACATTGATAAACAGATACTGCAGGACAAAAAACAGCAGACAGACGAGAAAAATGTTATTCTTGGTGATAAACCGGCGGAATGCGAAGGCAAATACGTAATACTGGCAGATCATAAATATAAAGTAGAGGTGTCCTGCGGTATTGCCGAAGAAAATATTTTTTACGTCTTCCAGAGTAGCAGGCACTCCCTTTTGCATGACGAAAAAGTACAGAATGCTGCTGAACAGAAACGGGAGGTACACATAGGTGAATTTCCCGGAGAAATACTTCTTCCCGCTGGCCTTTTTCCCCGTTAAACTGTGGGCAGTAAAAAATCCGGTAATCATGGTCAAGAGTACCGTGCCGTAACGACTGATTTGATTTAGCGCATCTTCCCAAAAGGACCATTGGATATATCCGCTGACATCGGCGGTGTAATGGCCGGCCAGAACAAGAAATGACGAGAAAAGCTGCAAGAGAAACAGCGAGGAAAACAATCGCTTGTCCGTGTACATTCCGAGCCCCCCGAAATAGATTTCCAGTCTTGGACGTCTGGGACGCATTATGTTGTATTATACCGTTTAGCCGGACAAATACAATGTAAAATAATGTAAAATGCACAAAGTGATCGCCTTCCTGACTCGGCAGAGGGAGCACAGACATAGGAAAAACGCCCGGAGAGCGGAAACAGCGCTTCTTCGGGCGTTTTCACGTGCCGTTACATGGTCCCTTCGGGCACTTCGCTGGATGCGCCCTTTTTGCTGACGTTGGACAGCGCCACGCCAAGCAGGATGAAACAAGCTCCGAGAAAGAATCCGAGGCTGAGATGTTCGCCCAGCAAAAGCCAGCCGAACAGCGTGCCGACGACCGGCTGGACGAAGAAGAACCCGGCAGCGCTTCCCGCGCTCATCAGCTCAAAGCCCTTGTTCCACAGGTAGAAAGCGACTGCCGTCGAGATGGCGCCGATGTACAGGATGCCGAGCAAGGTCTGCCAGCCAAGCGACCAGTTTACCGGTGTGACGGCGAGTTCCCAGACCATCAGTGGGCTGCTGAACACCAGGCCAAACAGCGCGGCATAAGCAGTCACGACCAGCGACGAGTAGACAGCGGTAAACCGCTTGCTCATCACCGTGTACAACCCCCAGCTGACTGCAGCGGCAAGCAGAATCAGGTTTCCCGAAAGCGAGGCACCGGTATCGCTGCTGTCGGGGACTCCCACCACCACCAGCACGCCTATGGTAGCCAGCACAATCCCGGCTATCTGGTAGAATGACAGCCTTTCGCGCAGGATCCAAACCGCGAACAGCGCGATAAAGGCCGGCGAAGCTGAGGTAATCAACGCGCCCATATGGGCCGTGGACAGCTTCGTGCCAAGGAACTGGGCGCCGATGGAGATCGTGACGCCGACAAATCCGATCGCCATCATGGCCGGCAGGTCTTCCCGCGCCACGTAACGCTTTTGGATGGCGACGATGCCGCCGAGGATGACAAGGGCAATGGCAAAGCGTATTTCCAAGAGAGTAAAAGGCGGGATGACGTCCAGCACCACTTTGCTGACGACGTAGACGCCTCCCCAGATCGCCGCTGCCAGCGACAGGCAAATGCTTCCCCAGAGTTGTTTTTTCCACTTTTCATTCATCACAGATACATCCTCCCGGTTCTCATGTAAATAAGAAGCTATTCTTGTGAGCCGGGGGAATTCAGTGAGCAATCCGCCTTCATTCCCGTCCGGCTAGGAGAGGAATGGGCCGGGTACATCACACTCGAACAATGTCTTGTACATGTGTTCACACCTCCTATCTCATTTCTCCGCCGTATTTTCTGATCAGCCCGATTTGACCGGCGTGATACCCCATGTGGTAGGTAAGGCGACCCAGCGCCTCGCGGGGAGTCAGGACGCCGATCGGAGCTTCGACAGGCACATCCCAGCTCTCATCCGGCAGCGACTGCATGGCATCCAGCAAATGGGCAAAGGACTGCTCCATAAATAACTGAAGCTGCGGCCAGTCGGTGTAGACGCCTTCGTCCTTGACCGGGCCGATCGTCGCCAAGGTCACCGATTCCGGCACCGGGCGGGCGAAGAACATGGAAGCGAAGCGGTACTCTACCTCGGCGATATGGCGAACGAGAAATCCGAGTGAATTAGACCCTGGCGCGACCTTCCACGACAGTTGTTCCGGCTGCATGTCAGACAGGGTTGCAAGATAGCGCTCACGGGCTTTTAGCCACAACGGCTGCAGCGGTGCAAACGACATGAAGAATCCTCCTTCAACAGTTGATGATGGAATAGAATTGTCTGAAAAGATGCTATATTGATTATAACGGGGAAAAGGAAAAAAGGCACGAATTTGGCGAATGGATCAACAGATTTCGTGAATCCTAATCAGGAGAAAGGGGTTAAATCAATGGAAAACGCGATAATGACAGTCGTTCGCTCCACGGAGGTAGACATGATCGGCCATTTGAACAACGCCAAATACCTCGAGTACATGGAATGGGGAAGAGTAGATTGGCTCCGCGTGGCGGGACTGCCCCTGGAAGAGGTTCAAACCAGGGGAATATTGCCGGTGATGGTAAACATCAACGTAAATTTTCGCAAGGAAGTCCGACTGGGTGAAGTGATCCGCGTCGTGACCAGGCCGCTCTCCCGCGGCAACAAGAGTTTCATCCTGCGCCACGAGCTTTTCGATGAAGCGGGCCGTATCGTCTGCGATGCCGACGCCACGATGGTCATGATCGATGCCAAGGCGAGAAAAGCGGCAGACATGCCGGAGGAGATCGCCCGCATCTTTGCGACTAATTAAACATTTTTGATTGACAAGTTGAATAAAGTTGGTGGATGATGGAATAATCAAAAGGGATAAAGGGGTTACACCGGAATGAACAGTTCGAAGCGCAACACGTTAATTGCCCTCTTGGTAGCTACTTTTCTGACGGCAATTGACACCACGGTAATGAGTACAGCCACCTCGACGATCGTGCGTGATCTCGGGGGGAGCGAACTTATCTCTTGGGTTTTTTCCATCTATCTGCTGACGACGGCGGTGACGACGCCGATCTACGGCAAGTTGGCCGATTTGTTTGGCCGCAAACCGGTCTTCCTGTTCGGGACAAGCCTTTTTTTGCTCGGTTCGGTACTGTGCGGGCTGTCCGGGTCGATGACACAACTGCTGGTGTTCCGGGGCTTGCAGGGTCTGGGGGCCGGAGCCGTCCAGCCGATCACGCTGACGATTATCGGGGACATTTTTACCAAAGAGGAGCGGGCCAAGTTGATGGGGCTTTTCTCCGTCATCTGGGGCGTAGCGGGCCTGGTCGGTCCGCTGGTCGGCGGATTTTTCGTCGATTTTGTCTCCTGGCACTGGATTTTTTACATCAACCTGCCTGTCGGCCTGGTCTCGATTCTGCTCGTCTCGAGGTTTTTCCACGAGCAGATTGCCAAAAAAAAGGTGTATATCGACTACGGGGGAGCTATTTTATTTTCCCTCTCCATCGGACTCTTTCTGTACACGCTGCTGGCCAGCGGAGAAGGGAATGTCAGCATGAGCGGGGGAAGCTATCTGCTGCTCGCCTTCAGCATCCTGCTGTTTGTCCTGTTCCTCGGGCTGGAGGCAAAGGTGCGGGAGCCGATGCTGCCGCTGCCGCTGTTTAAAAACCGAATGATCGCCTTCGCCCAAGTGGTCTCTTTTTTACAGGCGGTCGTCTTGATCGGTTCCTCCGCGTACATGCCGATCTGGATTCAAAACGTACTGGGGCATTCGGCGATGTTTGCCGGTTTTGCGATGCTGCCGACGTCGATCGGCTGGCCGATAGCCGCTTCGCTTAGCGGGAGAATGCTGCTGAAGACCGGGTACCGGCGGGTTACCGTGATCGGCATGACCCTGTTGATTGTGGCCGCTCTCGGCCTGGTCATGTTGACTCCGCAAAGCCCGTTCTGGATTATTCCCATTCTGCAGACTTTCCTCGGGGCCGGGTTCGGCTTTGTGTCAACGGCACTGACGATTGCCGTACAAAGCAGCGTGGGCTGGCAGCAGCGCGGGATCGCCACCGGTTCGCTGCAGTTCGTCCGGACGATGGGGCAAACAGTTGGCGTAGCGCTGCTGGGCGCCTGGCTTAACCTGTATCTGCCGGCCAGCCAGGCAGAGGGATTGATGGGGATTTTCAAGTGGATGATGCTGACGACAGCAGTGGGCCTGGTGCTCTCGTTTTTCCTGCCGTCCCAAGCAGAAGAAGTCCAGCCAAATCAAGGGTAAGGAGCCATCCAGGGTGGCTCTTTTTTCTTTTGGGGAAAGTTTGACACAATAGTGCAATAAT
This sequence comes from Brevibacillus massiliensis, assembly GCF_000311785.1. Classification (GTDB taxonomy): domain Bacteria; phylum Bacillota; class Bacilli; order Brevibacillales; family Brevibacillaceae; genus Brevibacillus_C; species Brevibacillus_C massiliensis. The sequence goes on along the minus strand of NZ_HE978540.1, from coordinate 43,920 downwards.
TCTAAGATGGAATTACATTGGTTGCGAAAGGAAAGGCGTCATGAACACTAATCCCAAACAAACTGAAAGTCAACATTCCGTCCGTGAAGCGGCGAAAGAATGGACTATGTTGGTCATTGGCATCGTCCTTTGCCTGTTCGGGCTGCTCCTGCTGATCGGAGCGCTTGCCAGTGATTCGGACTTTACCCAGTTCGGGGAATTGGTCTCGCTCCTTGTGCTGGCGATCCTGCCGCTGGTTTTGGGCATCTGGCTGTGCATCACTGCCCGCAAACGGACGAAACGTCGAAAGGCAGATGAACTGGAGAACCGGATCCTGCAGCTGGCACAGCAGCTTGGCGGCAGCTTGACCGCAGCGGAGCTGGCCATGCACACGAGCGTTTCCTTCAGTGAAGCCCAGCGGATATTGGACGCCTTCGTCAAGATGAAGATCGCATTTATCAAGATATCGGATAACGGCACAATGATCTATGAATTCGAAGGACTGATCAGCCAGGTTGACAAGCAAAGGGCGCAGTCGTTAAAGGAATTGATTTATTCGCCCAAGGATTAGCAAGGGCAGTTCAGCCGTTCCCCCCGATTGTCAGCAGCTTTTTCTCTTTTCTCGTCCCTGCCGCGATTGCACACAGCACCAGCACCATTCCCAGCGCATGCAGCCAGGTGAATGCCTCGTTTAAAAAAAGGGCAGAACTGATGGCAGCGCTGATCGGCATAACCCCCGTAAATAAACCCGCGATGGCTGCAGGAACTTTTTTGACCCCCAGATACCACAGCGTAAAGGAAAGCACACTGGCGGAACCGCATAGTAGACGATCAAGCAAGCTGCAAATACGCCATGTACATCGTTCAAGTCTCCTTTGTTTTTTGGGGCGAAAATAGTCTGGGAGGATTTCTATGATCGATATGAAGAGTATTCTAGAAAAGAATAACATTTCTTACCAATTAATAAAACATGAAAAACCGATCCGCACGGCGAAGGAAGGGGCGGAGTTTTTCGGGTGTGAACTGGGACAGACAGCGCCTACGTTGATCATCAAGACGGAGCGTGGCTTTTTCGCGCTGATCGTGTCGGCCAGGCAGGGAGGGATCGATTTTGCAGAGGTGGCTGCCGTTCTTGGCTGTCAGGACGTACAACTGGCGAGCAAAGAAGAGGTGAAGAAACTGACGGGGTGTTCCGTTGGCAGCGTTCCGCTTGTCGGCCACAACCTGCCGTGTGTGATCGACAAGCGGCTGCTGGGCTATTCCGCCATCTACGGCGGGAGCGGACAGGCTACCTGCACGTTGAAGCTGGATCCGGCTAGGTTGTTTGAAGTAAACCGCGTCGTCGCTACGATACATTGAACCGTTAGGGACAGGCAGCCTGCTGTTAGATGTACGTCGGCTTTTTTGATGCAGAGCGCTTCGAGGAGGCTGGTTTTAGAAGGTCCAATTTGTGTCTATGTATGCAACGGATGTCCAGGTGTTGGACCATCCCAGCGGCAAGGTGCTGATCAACAGAGAAAATGAGCTGAAATGGTGTCGTTCTGTACTTCATCATTACTCTTATTTTAACCGATCGTATAGGTCGGCGAGAGATAGAGTAATTGAATCAAGTATCATCATAGGATTGCTGATTTGGAGGATCAAAAGAGTAAAACCCTTCCATTTCCTTGCATTGCCAAAGGCGTGCATTCGAATAAGTGTTAATGATCAAATTTCCAATGCACTTCAACTATGTTGACAATAGAAAAGACATCCGGATCTGTCGGATGCCTTTTTAAATTTTTAATGTTCGTAGATAGCAACATAACCTGTCGATGCTGTATATCCATACACTTCAACCTTATAAGTTCCAGCTGGTATACCCGAAACATTATCTGTATCGTTTGTATTACCGGCTTTAGCTGCAACTCTCCCAAGGGAATACCTTTGTATCGAAAACAAGTCAGTGTTGACGGATAGTCATTGTACATGAACCAGCGCCCGAAACCTCAAAAGCGGGCGTTTTCTTCATTTTCGGGAATTTGCATCCCAGGGCGGGAAAACTACCGTAATTAGAATTATTATCAAAAAGTATTGACTTTCGCCTATATCTCGCGTTAAATTAAATATATCCAAGTTAATAATCATTATTATCTAATATTGATTTTGAAAGTGAGGGGTGGGCGTGTACGATGTGATTGTGATTGGCGGCGGGCCGGCCGGGGCGACAGCCGCGATCTACACGGCTCGCGGGAATTTGAAAACCTTGGTCATCGACAAGGCGCCGGGCACAGGAGCGCTGGCACTGACGCACAAGATCGCCAACTATCCCGGAGTGGAAGGCGAATTGAGCGGAAAAGAACTGCTGGAGAAAATGCGAAACCAGGCGAAGAGCTTTGGCGCCGAGTTTATACAGACGACGATTACCGCCGTTGATGTGGAAGATGAAGTGAAGAGCATCTACACGGCGGACGGCACGTTTGAGGCCAAGGCCGTGATCGTCGCGACCGGTTCAAAAGGGCGGAACCGGATGCTGCCGGGCGAGGAGCGTTTGCTCGGTCGGGGCATCAGCACCTGTGCGACGTGTGACGGCGCCTTTTACCAGGACAAGGTGGTTGCCGTCATCGGCGAATCGGAAGAAGCGTTGGAAGAGGCCGCGACCCTGACCAAGTTTGCCCGGGAGATTTTCTTCATCGTGCCGCGGGCCGAGCTGCAGGGAGTCGAGTCGGTGCCGGAGCTTCCCAACACGCACTTTTACTACCGCACCCGTCCTGTGGAGATCGTCGGGGAGAAAAGCGTCGAAGGGGTCAAGATCCGCAAGGCGACAGGGGAAGAAGAAATGCTGCCTGTCGACGGGGTATTTATCTTCCTGTCCGGGAGCAAGCCGGGCACCAGCTTCCTGGAGGATCAGGTGCCGTTGGATGACGAAGGCTACATGGTCCTTGACGAATTCATGCAGTCGGCGGTTCCGGGCGTATTCGGAGCCGGGGAAGTCCGCCGGTCGCCTGTCAAACAGGCGGTTGTAGCGGCAGCCGACGGAGCGATCGCGGCAATGGCCGTCGACAAGTACATCAACAAGCGGTCCAAAATCGTTCCGCAGTACAAGTAAGGAATCAGCTGAAAAAGGAGATTGATACACATGGCACAAGCAATCGTATATTCTAGCACCAATTGCAATTTTTGCAAGCAGTTGAAAACGTATCTGACGGAGCAAAACATCTCGTTTGAAGAGCGCAACATCGACGAAAACCCTGCCTACCACGAAGAATTGAGCCGGCTGGGCATCATGTCCGTGCCGCTGACGCTGATCGGCGAAAAGCAAATTCTCGGCTTCAACCCCAACCGGATCAAAAAAGCGTTGGCCAGTCTGGAGGTGTAAGGCGTCTTCCGCCTTGGACAAACCGGCCGACCGGAACAAAAGCAAGAGCCAACTCGACTTTTCGGGCTGGCTCTTTTCACTCTTTACGCATTCGCCGCCTGCACCTGATCATTGAGGTGTGTATCAGCCGTATTGGTAAAGCTAATTCCGCTATTCGCATTAATCAAGTTCCCGATATTTCCCGCACCAGAACCGTTGAATGATTTGGTAAAGCTTTTTTGCGTCACATTCAAGGCATCCCCAAAGTTGACGGATCCCGAGTTGCTGTTAATATTGACAGCTCCGACAATGGACGGCAAAAGGAACACCTCCCCTTGTGCTTATTCTTTTTCTCGCAAGAGGTGCCGAATCGTTTTCACACGGGCTTCCGAATGAATCATCCTGCTTGAACCCAGATGCAGGACGGAGGATGCGGTCATGTTGTTGATCTTGATATGCTCAACATTCAGTAACGGAGATTCGTTGATGGTCTCCACTTCAAGGGGTTCGACGACAAATGGTTGAGGGATCCTCTCGGTAAACATCGGGTAGTCGCTCAGGGGGAACTCGCTTTCCAGAAAGATTGCCTGTTCGCGCTGAACGGAGATGCCCTTTGAAATGGCGGTGATACGATTGGAATCACCAATCTCAAAAATGGCGTTAGGGTCGATGTTGAGAATATCAACATGCTGGACAGATGAGATTCTGCTGTTCACGGATAAGCTCCTTCATCATTTCTCATCGTATTGGAACGGGAGGAGTAACCGGCGGCACTGGCACAGGAGGGCCGGTGGTTACCCCTACGATCAGTGACTCGGGAGGCGTTTCCAAAATGGATGACAGGCTAATCGTTTTGGTATCGCCTACGAATATTGTCGAGCCTGTCACATCGATGATTCGCACGTTTTTGACGGAAAACTCCCCGTTGATGACGGAATACTTCATGATCAGGCCTCACTTTTCTTTGGCAGATTTTTCACGAATGCTTTCAGCGTGTTGCGGATGTCCTCTTTGATACACTGTACGGTCTGCTCTTCCAGCCGAGCCAGCTGATCCGGTTCAGTCGGCAGCGGTTTGTTTTGATTCAGGTAGTAATGAATCCGCTGGTCAAGCTGTCTTGCCACGTCGTCCAAAATAAATTGGCGGTAGGCGTCGTCCAAGGGGCAGGCGTACCTGTCTTCCATGTACCGGAGCACTTCGCGTGCCTCGGTGTTCATGTAACCCTGAATTTGCTGCCGGATTCTTTCGAACAGGTTGGGTTCCTGTCCGGTTGGCGAAGGAACATCCACGGATTGATCGACGGAAAGCTCTTCGATGGACGATTTGCCGCCCTTTTCCGCACCTTTGGGATTCAAGCCGATGTTCAGCGTTCCTTCCAGCCTCTCGATCTTTAGCAGGTCGAATTTATACTCATTATGAATGACAGGCGGGTTCGAATTTCCCTTCAACTGATTGATATCCTGCTCCATTTGTTTCATCGTCTTGTTCATCTCGGCGATTTGTCTGGTCTGCGCCTGCAGAAAAGCATGAAGCTGATGAATGTAATTCATCATGTCAGGATCCGTGTACATGCAGATCAACCTACTTTCAAGCTTGCGAAAATACAGATGGCCCGCGGGTTAGCGGGTGGGTTCCACCAGGGGGACGTAAGGGATTGCTTGCGGCGGAATGACAGGAGGAGCCGGTTTGGTAAATCCTCCCGTGTTGAACAACTGGGAGAGCGGCTTGATGATGCCTGCACTTCCGATCTGACAGACAGATGAGTTGGAGATGCTGTCAATTTTCAATGTGTGGATGGAGATGTTTTGATTGATGTAAAAATTCATTGTCATGTCCGCTCCTTGCTGATGGAGCCGTCTCGCTCCTGAATAAATACGGCCTGGTCGCCTGACCCTGTATCGTATACGTTAATCACGCTCGGGGAGTTGTTGACGGTCAAATTGGTTCCCGAGTTGAAAGAACCTCCGCCGGCGAACGTTTTGACGACAGTGCTGGGGGTGATGGCATTGACGTCGCCGATGTTAAAAACTCCGCTCAAGCTGTTTATGTTTACTGTTCCAACGATGGCTGGCATCTTACCCGCACCCTTTGCAGAAACCTTGATTGTATAGTATGTGAATGGAATTCTGGGTGTTCATCCCTGTTTCGCAAGTTTGGAACGTTTGGCTGCCTGCAGGCTGACACCTATCCGCGCCGCCGCATAGGATATCAACGCACAATGTCAGAGCTGACTTTAAAGGAGGCATGTTTTTGATGAACATGAAAGTAACCAACCGGAAACTGGCGGCCAAAAACATCGAAATCGACGAAGTCATCCGCTCTTCCCTTGTTTTGCTGGGGGATGCCGAGGTGATCACCTGCTCCAGCGTTTTTGACACGCCGGCGGACTCGCTCATCTTCAGTCGGGCGATTCCCTTTGTACCGCCGAATCGAGCCGGTCACCAATCGGGATTTGCGGACCGCTTGAAGAGATGAAGCTCCAGCAGCCCATCCTGGTACAGCCGTTTCATCCCCTTGGTGGATGCCGGACTGGGGAGTTGGATCTGCCGGGAAAAGCTTCCGTAAGACCGCTCCCGTTCCACCGATAACCCCGGGTGCCGCCGTTTCTTGATTCTTCCTCTGATCGTCAAAATGCGGCTGTCGGAAATGGAGATATCCAAGCTTTGCAGCTCCAGGCCAGGTATTTCGCAGCATACGATGATTTTTTCATTTGTTTGAAACACATCCGCTTTCGGGGTGACAAGGTGCTTGAATTGCTCTTGCACCGCCCCGGCCGGGTTTGCATTGCCACTGAAATTGGCCAGCCCCATTATATTCTGCCAAAATTTTTCATCAAACAGCGACTGCATCTGACTGACCGTTTTCCAGGGCGATTGATCCGCGCTGTTTAATTGGCTCAACGATTCGGTAATGCGCTGCAGATGCTTCATCGTCTCACTCAGATCATTCATCTAACCGCTCCCTTTCGATGCGCATAATGATTCCGTTTGTAATATATGTCAAAGTGTCTGGGTAACGTGTCAATGATCCGAAAACCCCGTCGGAGCTGCTCGCTTTATTCCGGTTGCAATTACTCCCATCATTTATAAAATAACTTATTGACAATATAATTAAGTCTTGATATTATCAAGCAAGCAATTGATAATGGTTCTTATTATCATCGGTGGATAAAGGAGTGCATACGATGGGCAAGAAGAGGATGATTTCCGGGTGGCTTGTCGCTGTTCTGGCAGCAGGTCTGTTGGCCGGGTGCGGTTCCCAGGCGGGAGAAGGTACAGCTCCGGCAGAGGACCAGGGAACAAACAAAGAACAGGCAGTAAATGTTTATACCGCTCGGCATTATGAATCGGACGACAAGCTGTTCGAGATGTTTACCGCCAAAACCGGCATCAAAGTAAACGTGGTCAAGGGCAAGGCGGAAGAACTGATCGAACGCCTGAAACGCGAAGGGGAAAGTACCGAAGCCGACCTGTTTATCACGGTTGACGGGGGCGTTCTCAACACGGCCAAAGAAGCAGGCGTGCTGCAGCCGATCCAATCGGAAGCGGTGGATCAGCGTGTACCCAAGCAATTGCGGGATAAAGACAATCAGTGGGTGGGGATTTCCACACGGGCGCGCGTGATCGTCTACTCAAAAGAGCGGGTAAAACCGGAGCAGTTGTCCACCTATGAAGATCTGGCCACAGACAAGTGGAAGGGCAAAGTCTTGGTTCGCTCTTCGACGAGCTTGTACAACCAGTCCCTGCTCGCTTCTTTCATCGAACTGGGTGGCGAGCAGCAGGCGGAAGAATGGGCCAAAGGCATCGTCAGCAACATGGCCCGCAAGCCGGAAGGGGCCGACCGCGACCAGGCGAAGGCGATCGTGGCCGGAGTCGGCGACGTCGCGATTATGAATACCTATTACGTAGGCCTGTTGGTGAATTCAAAAGACCCGGAAGAGGTAAAAGTCGGAGAGAGCATTGGCGTGTTCTTCCCCAACCAGCAGACCACCGGGACTCACATCAATGTCAGCGGCGTCGGGTTGACCAAACACAGCAAAAACAAGGAAAACGCTGTGAAGCTGATCGAATTTTTGACGGATAAAGAGGCTCAGACCTTGCTGACCCAGGCCAACTACGAATTCCCTGTCAACGCCGAAGCTGACATGCCGGAGCTGCTGAAGTCCTGGGGAGAATTTAAAGCACAGGAAATCGATTTCGCGGCATTGGGAACCCATAACAAGAAAGCGCTGGAGATCTTCAATAAAGTAGGTTGGAAGTAGATGTACAGACAAACGTTCCGGAGGAGCTTTGCGAGGATACGAAACGGTTGGGTGGCACTAAGCCTGCTCGGGGTAGCGGCGGTCCTGCTGCCCAACCTCTATATCTTGTTGAACCTGTTTCACCAGCCAAACGAAAACTGGCAGCACATCAGGGAATATATGCTAAAAGATTACGTGCTCCAGTCGCTTTGGCTTGTTCTGTGTACCGGAATCTGTACGGTACTGATCGGCGTCACGCTCGCCTGGCTCGTCTCCGCCTACGATTTTCCGCTCAAGCGGTTTTTTCGTTGGGCTTTGATTTTGCCGCTGGCGATTCCCCCCTACATCGCAGCTTACACGTACAGTACGATGTTTAGCTACACCGGGGCCATTCAGAAGTTTTTCCGCTACCAGCTGGGTATGACAGTCGATCAGAAATACTTTGACGTGATGTCGGTGAAAGGCGCCGTTTTTATTTTTACGATGTTTTTGTTTCCGTACGTGTACCTCATCACCAAAGCCTTTCTGGAACGGCAGAGCGCTGCCTATATTGAAAGCGCCAGACTGCTTGGGAAAAATTCGCTGCAAATCTTCTTCCAGGTGGTCCTGCCCATCTCGCGTTCAGCGATCATCGGGGGCGTCAGCCTGGTTGTCTTTGAGGTTTTGAGCGATTACGGCGTGACGAGCTATTTTGGCATTCCGACCTTTTCCACGGCGATTTTTCAAACCTGGTTTGGCATGTATGACCTGGATTCGGCCGTTCGGTTGGCGGCGCTGCTAATGACAGGAATCATCGGATTATTTCTGCTGGAAAAGCTCTTGCGCAGTCGGGTGAAGTTTCATTCCTCCACCAGCAAAACCAGGCCGCTCAAACCGATAAAGCTTGGGGGGCTGTCTGCTGCGGCAGCGTTTTTGTTCTGTCTGGCGATCTTCTCCTGTGCGTTTTTAATCCCGTTCGTCCAACTGGTCGCCTGGGCCAAATTAAGCTACCAAGATGTCGTCAACCGCACTTTTATCCAATTGACGTTTAATACGCTTTCCGTCGCAGTCATCGCAACAGTGGTCATCGTGGTGCTGGCGGCCGTCGTGGCCAACGTAAGCCGGATTCGGGAGTCCTTCTTTTCCGAGGTGGCGGCCAAGCTGATCGCGATGGGCTATTCGATCCCGGGGGCGGTCATTGCCATCGGAGTGCTTTCCGTCTTCATTTCGCTGGATCAACAGCTGAGCGGGTTATACAGCTTGCTCGGTTGGGGCGAAAAAAAACTGGTGCTCAGCTTATCGCTCGTCATGCTGGTCTTCGCCTACGTGATCCGCTTTCTGGCCGTCGGATTCAACCCGATCGAGGCTGGATTTGAAAAGGTGGGCAAGCAGTATTACGAAGCGTCGCGGATGTTGGGATTGGGGATGACCAGGACGTTTTTTCGCGTGGATCTGCCGATGATCAGGGGCGCGGTTTTAAGCGCCTCCATCCTGGCCTTTGTGGAGATTACCAAAGAACTGCCGCTGACCCTGCTGCTGCGGCCGTTCAACTTTGAGACGCTGGCGACAAAGACGTATCAGTACGCCAATGACGAACAGATTATCGAGGCATCGATACCGTCTTTGCTGATCATCGGGATCAGCATGATTTCCGTATTGCTCTTTCACCGAGTTGGAGAGGAGAAGCAGGAGCGATGAACTTTTTTGAGATACGAGATCTCTCCTTTCGCTATCAGAATGCGAAAGAGTGGACGATGCAAAACTTCAACCTGTCCATCAGCCAAGGACAGATCGTCGGGGTTCTGGGCCGGAGTGGAAGCGGGAAAAGCACCCTGCTTCGACTGATTGCCGGATTGGAGGAACCGGCAGGAGGGACGATCACGATTGCCGGAGTGGCCGTGGTTGGGCAGCAGAAATTTGTGGAGCCGGAAGAACGCGGTGTTGGCATGGTGTTTCAGGACTACGCGCTGTTTCCCCATATAACGGTATCGCAAAACATCGTTTTCGGCTTGCATAGATTGTCCAGGGCGGAGCGAGCCAAGCGGTTGGACGAGATGCTGGAACTGGTGCAGCTGCGAGGCTACGAGCGGCGCTACCCTCACGAGTTGAGCGGAGGACAGCAGCAGCGTGTGGCATTGGCCAGGGCGCTCGCCCCCAAGCCCGCCATCCTGTTGATGGACGAACCGTTCAGCAATCTCGATGCCGACTTGAAGGGAAAGATCAGGCAGGAGCTCAAAGAGATTCTGAACAGGGCGAAGATGACGTGCATCTTCGTCACCCATGACAATGAAGATGTAGATGCGATCTGTGACCGCGTCGTGTACATGGAAGCGGGGGGCTAGCTCTTCCCGCATTCCGTGTGAAATTCTTTTGGGCCCATATTCACAAAAGTCCCAATCGTGTGTAAAATCTTATCTTGAATATCTTGCACGCATTATCGACAAAGGGATGGTAGAGTATGGACTGGAAAGACAACCCGCGTTGTGTTCTCGTGGCTGGATTTGCCCAACTCCCAAAAGGCACGACACTTTATGAAGTGCAGAAAACGGTTGGCTGTGTCTTGATCATTGACAGGGATACCGATCTGATCCTGGATGTTTCTTTTACCTTTATCATGGAGGTCACGAATGAATTTATCTGTTCGCTGGTGAGGGGGAAATCGGTGCGGCATGGGGTGGACGAGATCGTCCGGGAGATTGAGGAGCGCTTCCTGGCCCCGGCGCAGCGTGCCATCATTCAGTCCCTGCGGGTCGCGCATGAACGGTATTGCGAGATGGTCAAATATTGATCACTTGTAAAAGCGCTTGCAATAATCATACTTTTTGTAATATAATCATAAGCGTGAATAGTTTGGCTGGATTATCTATGCAGGAAGGGACATGAGCCCGACCTGGGTGAAGTAGATAAACAACCAGCGGGATGGAAGACAGGAAAGCGAACGGCCTTTTTGGCATGTTCTTGCTTCTTCTCTTCTGTTCTGCTGGTTTTTTCATTTTCAAAACAAAAATGGGGGGATTGTGTTGAAAAGAATGCGCTTTGCTTTGGCGGTACTCATGGTATTTTTTCTGACGTTCAGCTTGGCGGCTTGCTCCGGCACTCAGGCCGGCTCAGGCGGAGCGGCGGCCGGGGGAGCCGGGGAAAGCGGCTCCGGCTCCGGAGCTGCCGGAAAAACAGAGAAGCCCGCCAGCTATAAGATCGGGATCAATCTGGAGCTGACGGGAGGTGCCTCGGTATGGGGCGTGCCGCAGAAGAATGCGGTGGAAATGCTGGTGGAGGAGTTGAACCAGAAAGGCGGCATTAACGGCGTCCCCATTGAGCTGGTCGTCTATGACAATGAGTCTAGTGAAACACAATCTCTCGTGGTGACGAAGAAGCTGGTGGAGCAGGACAAGGTATTGGCCGTGATCGGCGGAGGGACGACTCCGACGACGATGCCGATCGTGCCGTACATGAATCAACAGAAGGTAACGCTGGTGTCCGTCGGTTCCGGGGACGGGATCGTGGAGCCGGCGAGTGAGCGCCCGTATATCTTTAAGACGCCGAGCAACAACAACGACATCTCCAACAGCATCGCCGCGTTTTTGAAAGAGAAGGGGAAGACCAATGTCGCTTTTATGGCGATGAACAACGCCTACGGGGAAGACGGCAGAAAGTCGTTTGAAACGGTGGCGAAGGAATACGGGCTCAACATCGTGGCGACGGAGAAATTCGGCGGCGGAGACAAGGATATGAAGCCGCAGCTTACCACGATCAAATCAAAAAATCCGGACGCCGTGGTCGTCTGGGCGATACCGCCTTCCGCCTCGATCGTAAACCGCAATTTCTGGGAGTTGAAGCTGGATTCCATGCTGATCTACAGTGCCGGTGCCGGATCCAACGCATTTGTGGAACTGGCGGGTCCCGAGGCAGCGGAAGGAACGTACATCGCTTCCGGAAAAGTGTGGGTGGCCGATCAGCTGGCAGACAGCGATCCGCAAAAGGAGCTGATCACGAAGTACGTCAAGGATTTTGAATCGAAGTTTAAGACGGGTGTCAGCCCGATCGACGGGATGGCCTACGATACGATGCTGCTCTTGGCCAAAGCGATCGAGATGGCGGGAGACCAGGTAAACCGGGAGACGATCCGGGAAAACATGGAGAAGATTCAAAACCTGGTCGGCACGACAGGCGTCTTCAATCTCAGCCCGGACGATCATCAGGGCCTGAAGCCGGAGGATGTGATCATTCTGCAGGTAAAAGGCGGCCGCTGGGTAAAGGCGCAATAGCGAGGAGAAGGTAGGATGAGTTCAGATTTGGTCCAATTGTTGTTTTCCGGCCTGACCGTAGGCGGAATCTACGCGCTGATTGCCGTGGGATTTGTCACGATCTACAACGTCAACGGCGTGATCAACTTTGCCCAGGGAGAGTTTGTCATGGTGGCCGCCATGTCGGGGGCTGCCATGACTTCCGCCGGAGCACCGCTGTGGATTGCCTGCATTGCCGCGATTCTCGTCTCGGCGGCGGTCGGGGCCGTCGCGTGGCGGCTGGCCCTGTACCCTGCCAGGTACAGCAGCGATGTCGTACTGATCATCATCACGATCGGGCTGTCTACGACACTGCGGGGACTTGCACAACTGCTGTGGGGAAGCAGTCCCTTGACCATTCCGCCGTTCATGGCGGGAGAGCCGGTCAGCTTCCTCGGGGCGGTCATTCCCCTGCAGGATTTCTTTATCGGAGGGATCGCCCTGATCTGTATGCTGGCGCTGTTTGTTTTCTTCGAGCGGACGGCGATGGGTTCGGCGCTCAGGGCCTGCATGATGAACCGGGAGGTAAGCCGGCTGATGGGGATTTCTCCGAATCGGATGGCCCTCTTGTCCTTTGTCCTGGGGGCGGGACTGGCCGGGGCAGTCGGCGTGTCGGTCGCCCCGGTCTCGCTGGCTACCTATGACATGGGCCTGATGATTGGTTTGAAGGGATTTGTCGCGGCGGTGCTGGGAGGCTTGGTCAGCATTCCGGGGGCTGTCGCGGGCGGCGTGCTGCTCGGCGTCCTGGAGTCGCTCGGAGCAGGGTTGGTCTCATCCGGATACAAGGATGCAATCGCCTTTCTGATCCTGCTCTTGGTGCTCATCTTCAGACCGCAGGGGATCCTTGGCGCAAGAAGCGGGAAACGGGTGTAAGAGAGGTGGGCCATGATGGAAAAAATGCTGGAACAGACAAAACCGACCCATCCCATGCGCATCAGAAGCCGGGCGTGGCTTTGGCTGCTCCTGCTGCTGCCGGTCCTGTTCGCAGGGCCGCTCCTGCTTGGCAGCTATCTGACCAGTGTGTTCGTGATCATGGGATTGTACTGCATCACGACGGTCGGGATTACGCTGTTGATGGGGTTTGCCGGCCTGGTTTCGCTGGCCGGAGCAGCCTTTTGGGGCATCGGCGCCTACGTCACGGGCACAGGAGCCGTCCATCTGGGAATTTCCCCCTGGCTGGGCATTCCGCTGGCGGTGATCGTATCCGGCTTGATCGCTTTCGGCTTGGGGCTGATCACAAGAAATTTGCGGGGACACTATTTTTCGCTGGCCACTCTCGGCTTTGGCATCGTCGTCAACATTGTCCTGATCGAGGAGACGGAGTGGACGGGCGGATCTTCCGGATTGATCGGAATTCCCGCCCTGCAGGCAGGTCCGCTCCAGGTTTCGGGTGATGCCGCCTGGTTTGCCCTCGTGTGGATCGTGGCCATCGTCTGTCTGATCTTGTGCAGCAACCTGGTCAAGTCCGGTTGGGGCAGAAACCTTCGTTCGATGCACGCCAGTCAGGCCGCTTCGGAAGCGATGGGGATTGATACCGGCCGGTACCGTCTGCAGGCTTTTGTGATAAGCGGGATGTTCGCCGGTTTGAGCGGAGGTCTTTACGCCTGTTACATGGGGTTTGTCAGCCCGGCGGTGTTCAATTTCGACATGTCGATCAAGTTTGTGGTGATGGCCGTCTTGGGCGGGCTGGTATCCGTCTGGGGAGCGATGGTGGGCGTGCTGGTCGTCACGCTGTTGGTCGAACTGCTCAGAGAGTACGTTCCACTGTTGATCGGCCAAGCCACCTCCGGCGGCTCGATCGAAGTCATCTTCTTTGGATTGCTGCTGGTGCTGATGATGATTTACATGCCGAACGGGATCATCGGCATCTTCCGCAGTGCAAAGGCCAGACGGAGAGGTGAAACCCTGTGAGCACTTGTCTGCTTGAATTTGAACGGGTAACCAAGCGCTTTGGCGGCGTGGTGGCGGTCAACGACAATTCTTTTCAGGTAGAGCCCGGCCGGGTCGTTTCTCTCATCGGGCCGAATGGCGCAGGGAAAACCTCCACGTTTAACTGCATTACCGGGATGTACACGCCCGATGCGGGAGAGGTGCGGTTCCTCGGCCGGAAAATCGACAACATGAAGCCCCATCAGATCGCTGCGCTGGGGATTGCCAGGACGTTTCAAAACCTGCAAATCTTCCATAATCTAACAGTCATTGAGAATGTCATGGTCGCTTTGCCCAAGACGCGAAACCCCAGCCTGCTCCCGTCGATGCTCAGGTTTGCTTCCGTGCAAAAGGCGGAGACGGAAGCAAAAAGGGCTGCCATGGAAAAACTCGCTTTGGTCGGCCTGGCTCATCTGGCAGATCACCCTGCCAAGGATTTGTCCTTTGGCGAACAGCGCCTGCTGGAGGTGGCCCGCGCCTTGGCTCTGGAGCCGAAGCTGCTGCTTCTCGATGAACCGATGGCCGGGATGAGCCGCGAAGAAGTGGCGGGGATGGCCCGGCTGATCAGGCGTTTGAAGGCCGAAGGGCTCAGCATCTTCCTGATCGAACACGATCTCGCTACCGTCATGGAGGTGTCCGACAAGATCATCGTCCTTGAGTTTGGCAGCAAAATAGCAGAGGGAACTCCGGAGGAAATCAGCCGGGACGAACGCGTCATCGAGGCCTACCTCGGCCGCGATGTCCAGCGGGAATACGCGAGAAAAAGCCGCACCGAACAGGAGCCGCCCGTCCTGCAAGCAGCCGATCTGCACGCCTGCCGCGGCGACATTCACGCCCTCAAGGGAGTTTCGCTCCGTCTGTACAAAGGAGAACTTGCCGTTATCATCGGGGCCAATGGGGCAGGGAAGTCGACGCTGCTCGGAACGATCGCCGGGCTGTATCCGGCCAGGGCGGGAAAAGTCACATTCCGGGAGCGGGACATTACCGGCATCCCGGCGGAGCAGCTGGCCCGTCAGGGGATCAACCTCGTCCCCGAGCGCAGGGGGATGTTCCCGGAGCTCACCGTGGAGGAAAGCTTGCGCCTTGGAGCCTACTGCAGCAGGCATGGCCGGCAGCAGGTTTTCGAAGACCTGGAAAAGATGTATCAGATGTTCCCGGTGCTGAAGGAAAGGCGCAAGCAGCTGTCCGGCACCCTGAGCGGAGGCGAACAGCAGATGCTGGCGATCGCCCGGGGACTGATGTCGCATCCGGAAGTACTGATGCTCGATGAACCGTCTTTAGGTCTCGCTCCGATGATTGTCGAGGAAATCTTCGACAAGCTGTACCAGCTCAAACAGATGGGAATGAACATTCTTCTCGTAGAACAGAATGCGCGGGCGGCCATGAGAATCGCTGACTTCGCTTACGTCTTGGAAAACGGCAGGATCAAAATCGCAGGCAATCCTGATCAACTGATGCACGACGATCGAATCCGGGCGGCCTATTTAAGCGGACACTAACGAAAGGGGGCTGCTCCATTGGGCAAAAACACCGTACTGGTTGCCGGCTTTGCGGAGGTGTCGAAAGGGACCACGATGTACGAAGTGTACAAACTGGTTGGCTGTGTCATGGTAATTAACCGCGACGAAGAAATTATCGAGGATATATCCTTTTCCTTCGTGATGGACAAGACGAACGAGTTTGTCAGTCATCAACTGCGAGGGATGAGCATCAAGAATGGCCTTGGCGAAGCAAAAGAGAAACTGAGAGCGACCATGCTGGTCCCCGGCCAGGGCGCGATCATCTATGCGCTGCAGCAAGCCTATGATCGCTATTGCGAAATGAAATAATTCCCTGCTGAGTTATCTACGGGGGAGAAGCGCTCCTTCTTCTCAGGTAGTAGGTATCAACCAGCCGCTCAAAGAGCCTGCTTGGCCATTTGGCGCGCTGGTTTTTCCTTTTTGGAAATAAAATTCATTTTCTTGAAAACGAGGAGGACAACGCGATGAAATTTGGACTGTTTACCGTATTTGACAACTACCAAGCGAAGTTTGACCGCACGCCCGCCAAGCTGCTGCAGGAGGTACTGGAGCAGACTGTGGAGGCCGACCGGCTCGGATACGAATCCGTCTGGTTTGCGGAACACCATTTTAGCGAGTATGGCATCCTGACTTCGCCGCATATCCTGCTGACGGCTGCAGCCGAGCGGACAAAAAGGATCCGGCTGGGCGTGTCGATCGTATCTCTGGTTTTTCACAATCCGATTCAGGTGGCCGAGGACTACGCCTTGTTGGACGTGCTGAGTGGCGGGCGCTTGAATCTGGGGCTGGGAAGCGGCTACCTGCCTCATGAATTCGCCGGATTTAACGTCGACGGCAAAGACAAGGCCTTCCGCTTCAACGATGCCCTGGCCGTGATCGAAAAAGCCTGGACAGGGGAGACATTCTCGCATCACGGAGAGTACTACCAGTTTACCGATATAAAGCTGCAAGTCATCCCCGAACAGAAGCAGGTCCCGCTCTGGATCGGCGCCCTGCGTTCCCAGGGAGCCCAGTACGTCGGGAAGATGGGCTACAACATCATGGGTGTGCCCTACGTTTCCGGCAACAGCATCGAGGAGTTGCGCCAGGTCATCAGCGATTACCGGAGGGCGTATCTGGAGGCGGGACATGACGAGCGAAAGATAAATACTCCGCTCGCCCTGCATACGTTTGTAGCGGAGACGAGAGAAGCGGCGGAGCGAATCGCCAAACCCCATGTAAATTTGTACCTGGAAACCCGCCAATACGGGAAAGGGGCTCAGTATGAAGATCTGGAGGCCCGCGAGCAGCTGCTGATCGGCACGCCCGAAGATGTCATCGGCAGGTTGAAAAAATATAAAGAAGTCGGCTGCGATCATATCATGATGTTGATGAACTTCGGCGGGCTGCCCCATGAACAGGTGCTGAAGTCCATGGAACTGGTTGCCCGCGAAGTGATGCCCGCTTTTCGGGAACAGGCCAAGGAAGAATCGGTCCGCTAAACCGCAAAAGGAGTGATGGAGTATGAAGCTGCTGGGGATTTCCGGCACCATCCTGGGGGCAAAAACCGCGAGCCTGGTAGAGCAGATCCTGAAAGAGGTTCGGCAAATCGCCCCTGACGTCGAAGTGCGCCTGCTGGATCTGCGCGGCTGCGAGCTTCAGTTTTGCGATGGCAGAGATCCCGCTCACTACAACGACGACACCAGGAGGGTGATCGCCGAGATTACGGAAGCGGATTTTTATCTGATCGGCTTTCCAGTCTTTAACGGGTCCATCCCGGCTCCTTTAAAAAACGTGTTTGATCTGGTTCCCCCTTCCGTGTTTCGCCACAAAGTGATGGGCTTTGCGGCCAACGGTGGAACCTATCAGCACTATCTGGTCATCGAAAACCAGGCAAAGCCGATCGCCGGTTACTTCCGCGCCTTTGTCGCTCCCAGCTATGTGTACGCCCACACGGATCATTTCAACAGGGAAAATAAAATCATCGACGAGGACGTAGAGAAGCGCATGAAGAATTTGGCAGCCGAACTCATACACATGCAACAAGAACTCAAGCGAAAGGAGTGAGAGAAGTGAATATAGGCAGTGTAGGCGCGTTTTTGGAAGGTCTGTTCGATTACGCGGGGCTGTTTCCGCCCGCCAGCCTGCCGCTCGCGGAGTCGGTCCGCCGTTATGCCGCTTACCAAAGGAGCGATGACGCCTGGATGCTGGGGCGCTTTGTCGTCCCGGCTGCGCGGTTGAACGAGCTGGAACCGCATCTGTCGCTGTTTTCGGAGGATCATCCTTTGAGCTGTGCCGCCTTGGGGCGGAAGAGTGAAGATGAGGCGGAATGCCTTGCGGGACTGCGTGCAGACCTGACGCAGATTCAAGACTTTTGCGAGCGGTACGCGGATATCGCAGACATCGGCGTTCTGGAACTGCCGCTTCCCTCGGCTGCCCCTCCCGCAAACGGGCTGTTGGAGGCGATTGCGGCAGAGGTACAGCGGCAGGGGATGGAGCTGTTTTGCGAAGCCGCATACCCTTTTTCTCCGGACTGGAGGCGGCAGATGACGGTCGCCCTGGATGCGATCGCTGCGTACAACGCCAGCGAGGGCAAAATCATGACCATCGGCCTCAAGTTTCGGACCGGCGGCCTGCACGCTGCTGCCTTTCCCTCGCCGGCTGAGCTGGCATTCGTCCTTGCGGGCTGCCGCGACCGCCGGATTCCGTTGAAATTTACCGCCGGGCTGCACCATCCGATCCGGATGTATCGGTCTGAAGTGGAGACCCGCATGCACGGCTTTGTCAATGTGTTTACGGCCGGGATGCTGGCCCATGAGCGGAATGCGGGGGAGGAGCTGATCGAGCAAATCCTCGCCGACGAAGATTCCGCCAGCTTCTCCTTTACCGCCGATGGATTGGCCTGGCGGGATCTATCGCTCTCCGCCCCCGCCATCGCCCGGCTGCGCGGCGCACTGCTGCGTTCCTACGGCACCTGCAGCTTTGACGAGCCGCGTGACGATTTGCGAGCCTTGCATATCTTATAGAAGGAGGAGGAGAACAGTGGAGCGTTCATTTATCGAGGTAGCGGCGGATTCCCACTTTCCCATTCAAAACTTGCCTTACGGGGTGTTTCGGCCGAAGAGCGGCGGCACTCCCCGCGTCGGCGTCGCGATCGGCGACTGCGTGCTTGATCTTTCCGTACTGGAGCGGGCCGGTTTTTTTGAAGACACGTCCCTCAGGGGCAGAGCGGTGTTCGCGCAATCTTCGCTCAACGCCTTCATGGCTTTGGGGCGCTCTGTCTGGCGGGAGGCACGGGCGAAGATTCAGCGGCTGCTCAGCGAGCAGGAACCCGCCTTGCGCGACAACGATACGCTGCGGGCTGAAGCCTTCCGCCTGCAGAGCGAGGTGGAGATGCTCCTGCCTGCGGAAATTGGCGACTATACGGACTTCTATGCTTCCAAGGACCACGCGACAAATGTCGGCATCATGTTTCGCGGCAAAGAGAACGCGCTGATGCCAAACTGGGTGAATCTGCCTGTCGGCTACCACGGCCGGGCCAGTTCCGTCGTGGTGAGCGGCACGGATGTGCGCCGGCCGCTGGGACAGATGAAGCGGCCGGATGAAGCGCGCCCGATCTTCGGGCCGTGCCGCCAGCTTGATTTTGAGTTGGAGATCGGCTGGCTGATCGGCCCGGGCAATGAACCGGGCGAACCGATCCCGATCGATCGTGCCGAGGAGCACATCTTTGGGCTCGTGCTCGTCAATGACTGGAGCGCAAGAGATATCCAGGCGTGGGAGTACCAGCCGCTCGGCCCGTTTCTCGCCAAGAACTTCGCGACGTCGATCTCCCCCTGGGTGGTGCCGCTCGAGGCATTGGAGCCGTTTCGCGTCCAAGGGCCGCACCAGGATCCCGAGCCGCTGCCTTATTTGCGGCAAACAGGGGCAGGCGCGTTTGACATCCAACTGGCCGTGGAGCTTCAGGGCGCCGAGATGGCCGAACCGCAGCAGATCTGCACGAGCAACTTCCGCTACCTCTATTGGAGCATGGCACAGCAGATCGCCCACCACACCGTCGGGGGGTGCAACCTGCGCCCGGGCGACCTCTTGGCTTCGGGAACGATCAGCGGCGCGGAAAAAACATCGCGGGGCTGCCTGCTGGAGCTTACCTGGCGCGGCGCCGAGCCGCTTCAGCTGGGAGATGGGCAGCAGCGCGTCTGGCTGGAGGATGGCGACAGGGTGACGATGAGCGGATGGTGCCAGGGCGATGGCTACCGCATTGGATTTGGCAGCGTAACGGGCCGGGTACTGCCGGCGCGAAGCGAGAATTAAGCACGGAGGAGGGCTTCAACATGCCATTTTATCGTCAGATGGGGGAAATCCCGCGGAAGCGGCATACGATTTTCCGCAAGCAGGACGGCTCTTTGTATCGGGAACAAGTCATGGGCACGAAAGGTTTTTCCGGCATCCAATCGATCCTGTATCATCACAACCCGCCGACCAGGATCGTGCACTCAGCGCTGCTCAAGGACTGCCGGTTAGCCTATGAAGAGCAGGCCGATCTTTGCCACCGGCACTTTTTTACCCATCAATATGCGGAGCCAGGGGATGCTGTCGAAGGCAGGCAGTATTTGCTCGGCAATGATGACGTGCAGATCGCCGTGGCCCAGCCTGTCCGGCAGATGGACTATTTTTACCGCAACAGCGACGGTGACGAGGTGTTGTTTGTCCATGCCGGAACAGGCAGGGCGGAGACGATGTTCGGGACCTTGCGCTACCAGCCCGGGGATTACATCGTCATGCCGGTGGGGACGATCTACCGGATCGTGCCGGACCCGGGGGAAGCGAAGTTTCTCGTGATCGAAACGACGAGCTGGATTACCACTCCCAAGCGCTACCGGAATCATCACGGACAGCTTCTGGAACACAGCCCTTTCTGTGAACGCGATATTCGCGGGCCGGAAGTGCTGGAGACCCACACGGACCAAGGGGAGTACGAGGTTCGCACCAAGTCGAGAGGGTTCCTGCACTCCCACTTGTTCAACCATCATCCGCTCGACGTCGTGGGCTGGGACGGTTACCTTTATCCGTGGATTTTTAATATTGGCGATTTTGAGCCGATTACCGGACGGATTCACATGCCGCCGCCGATCCATCAGACGTTTGAGGCGAACAATCTGGTGATCTGTTCGTTCGTACCGCGTATGTACGACTACCACCCGGAGGCGATCCCTACTCCCTATTACCACAGCAACGTGGACAGCGATGAGGTGCTCTACTATGTGAAGGGGAATTTCATGAGCCGCAAGGGCATCAGCGAAGGCTCGCTTACCCTTCATCCGTGCGGAATTCCCCATGGGCCCCACCCGGGCAAGGTAGAAGCGAGCATCGGCAAAAAAGAGACGCAGGAGCTGGCCGTCATGCTCGATACCTTCCGTCCCCTGCGCGTGGTCAAACAGGCGCAGGCGGTCGAGGATACACAATACAAATACAGCTGGAATGCGTAAGCTGCAGGACCAGCCTTCCACCAATGCCATGTTCGCGGGCTTCACAGCGTCATGGCATTGTCATTGTCCCTGCCAATCCGGGCTGTGGTATAATGGTTCGTATCTGACATGGAGAGGCAGGTAATCCTAGTGAATGTAATAAAAGAGGTGTGGAGCTGGGTCCGCTCTTTGGGTATAGCCGTCATACTTGCCCTATTTATCGGCATCTTTGTAATTCAACCTTTTAAGGTGGAAGGGCATTCGATGGACCCTACCCTGCATGATCAGCAGCGGGTCATCGTATCGAAACTCCCGCATACCTTTTCTTATCTGCCCGACTACGGCGACATCGTCATCATCGACAGCCGCGTGGATCGGGAGCGTACCTTCAAGGATGATTTATTGGAGAATCCGTTGTTCGGTCTGTTCCAGAAGGCTGACAACCACTTCCTTTATATAAAAAGGGTGATCGGCAAACCCGGGGATGTTTTGGAGTTTAAAGACCACAAAGTGTACCGCAACGGCCAGGCGCTTGACGAACCCTATATCAAAGAGACGATGGATTTCGTGGCCGACGGGAAATGGGTTGTCCCGGCCAATCACATTTTCGTCATGGGGGACAACCGCAACAACAGCCGGGACAGCAGAGACATCGGGTTTATCCCGCTCGATCACGTGTTGGGAAAGAGCGTGTTCGAGTTCAACTTCAACTTTTTTTAATGAAACGAGACGGACCCTCTCCTTGCGTTCGCGAGGAGAGGGTCCATTTTATCAAGGGCCGGCGTCGATAAACTCGGCGCTGCAGCCCCAATATGCCTTCGACCGAAGCGAGAGGTCGGTAAGCATGCGGCTTCTGGCCTTCCGGCTCTGCGAATGTTCATGTTTGTTCCTCCTTGTGATTTGGTTATGCCTCGTAATATTCAAGATTACCGTAAGTTGCCTTTTCAATTTTGACACGATTTAGCCGCCAATCCGTAACAAAATGGACAGTGACCGCATGCTTGGCGATGTTATCATGTAAGTAACACTGCAATAAAAATTTACCCCCACATGTTACATGTATTCTCTGATTTCAAGCAACATCGATTGTGAAAATTTTCACTTTCCAAGAGTCACTGAAAGGGGAAGCTGTATGAAAAGGAAATGGGCTTTATTAGGCATTGTTCCAGCTGTCATGGCGGTGCTAACCGGTTGTGAACCATTACTGGTATTAGACCCAAAAGGTCCTCAAGCGCAAACGCAAGCCAAAGACATTATGCTGTCTATTGGGATCATGTCGTTTATCGTGATTGCCGTTTTCGCTTTATTGGCCTATATGTTAATCAAATACCGCGCGTCGAAACTGCCTGCAGATTATGAACCTCCGCACATTGAAGGAAGCAAGGTTGTTGAAGCGATCTGTATCGGGATTCCAGTTATTATCGTCGCCTTCCTTTCAGTTGTTTCTGTGCAAAGCAACAATAAAGTGGAGGCAATGCCAAAAGGCTACGAGGATCAAAAGCCATTGGTGATTTACGCTTCATCTTCCAATTGGAAGTGGCATTTCAGTTATCCGGAGGAAAACATCGAGACCGTTAACTACCTGTACATTCCAACAGATCGACCGCTGGAGTTCAAGCTTTATTCATACGGTCCAATCACCAGCTTCTGGATTCCGCAACTCGGTGGACAAAAGTACGCAATGAGCGACATGGTGAACACTTTATACCTGGCAGCTGACGTCCCCGGGGAATACATGGGACGAAATGCAAATTTCAGCGGAAAAGGGTTTGCTGAAAATACGTTCAACGTGAAAGCAGTGACGCAGGATGAATTTGATAAATGGGTGAAAGAAGTGAAAGCGACTGCCGCACCTCTCACGGAAGAAAAATTCAAGGAGCTGTTGGAACCAGGTCACGTGGGACAATCCACGTACACAGGTACCCACTTAGCGTTTATGCCGGCTCCGGAAGGTGAACATGGCGGACATGATCATGGGTCAAGCGATGCTGGTGAACATTCAGAGCATGGAGAATCAAACCACAATCATCATTAACATGAATTGCATGCATGACATCGGTTTACTCGGCAAGCAATCTGTTTTCTGAAAGGAGACGCAAAAGATGGGTTTTTTTGATCGGTTTGCCGTACCTCATCCAAATCCTGCGATTTACGCGTCGATGGTTGCCATCGGTTTAACGGTGATCGCAATCGTCGCGGGCTTAACTTATTTTAAAAAATGGGGCTATCTCTGGCGTGAATGGCTAACAACCGTGGACCATAAACGCATCGGCATCATGTACCTGATATCTGCTTTGCTGATGCTGTTCCGCGGTGGGGCGGATGCGATTATGATGCGTGCTCAACTTGCCGTGCCGGACAACACGCTGCTGGATGCCCAACACTACAATGAAATTTTCACAACACACGGGGTCGTGATGATCATCTTTATGGCCATGCCATTTATTATGGCCTTAATGAACTTCGTCGTTCCGCTGCAGATTGGCGCTCGCGATGTAGCGTTCCCCCGTTTGAATGCGTTAAGTTTCTGGTTATTCTTCATGGGCGCCATGCTGTTCAACATCTCTTTCGTGATTGGCGGTTCTCCCGATGCGGGTTGGACGTCTTATTTTCCGCTTGCAGGCAATGAATTCAGTCAATCTGTCGGAACAAATTACTATATGATTGCGATTCAGATAGCCGGTATCGGTACATTGATGACGGGTATCAACTTCATAACCACCATTCTGAAAATGAGAGCACCGGGTATGACATTGATGAAAATGCCGATGTTTACATGGTCTTCTCTCATTACCAATGTCATCATTGTGTTCGCGTTTCCCGTGTTAACAGTGGCGCTTGCGATGGGAACATTGGACCGGCTGTTTGGGACGAACTTCTTTACAACAGATAATGGCGGCATGGATATGCTGTGGGCCAACTTGTTCTGGGTATGGGGCCATCCCGAAGTGTATATCTTGATTTTGCCGGCATTCGGTATTTACAGTGAAGTGATCTCAACCTTTGCACGGCGCAACCTCTATGGCTACAAATCGATGGTTGCCTCCATGGTGGTCATCTCTGTATTTTCATTCCTGGTGTGGGCGCACCATTTCTTTACCATGGGTCAGGGAGCCGTAGCGAACAGCATCTTCTCGATCACAACAATGGCGATTGCCATTCCAACAGGGGTGAAGATCTTCAACTGGTTGTTTACGCTTTGGAAGGGAAAGATTGTGATCACCACTCCCATGCTTTACGCATTGCTGTTCATTCCGCTTTTCACAATCGGCGGGGTTACCGGGGTAATGCTTGGGATGTCAGCTGCCGACTACCAATACCATAATACGATGTTCCTGGTGGCTCACTTCCACATGGTCATTATTCCTGGTGTTGTATTTGCGATGCTGGCCGGTCTCACTTACTACTGGCCAAAGATGTTCGGGTTCATGCTGAATGAAAGAATCGGGAAAATAACGGCTTGGACGATCGCAATCGGCACACTCCTGGCATTCATGCCCATGTTTTTCTCCGGTTTGGATGGGCAAGCACGACGTATGTACACGTACTCTGCATCAACCGGATTCGGAGTATGGAATATGATTTCATTTATCGGAGCGCTTGGACTCGCGGCAGGATTTGTCTTGATCGTGTACAACATCTACCACAGCATTCGCTACGCTTCAAGAGATATCGGTTCGGATCCATGGGATGCACGTACGCTGGAGTGGGCTACCCACAGTCCGGTACCAGCATATAACTTCGCCGTTGTACCGCAGGTTGATTCCATTGAAGCATTCTGGGATGCGAAGAAAAAGGGGCATATCTTGTTCAAAGGCGAATATGAGAAAATTCATATGCCAAATAACAGCGGTGTCCCATTTATCATGAGCTGTATTTTCTTCGTCTGGGGCTTTTCATTTGTGTTCAGCATGTGGATTCCTGTAATCATTTCAACAATCGGCATATTTGCTTGTATGGCTCTCCGTTCATTCGAAGAAGATCACGGCCACTACATTTCCGTCGAAAAAATTGAAGAAACAGAAACGAAATTGCGGGGTGTTAGCTAATGAAAATAGATCACTCGCTGCCGCTTGAATACAGCACGGAAGAAAATCGCTTAAAAGTGTTGGGTTTCTGGATTTTCCTGGGTGCCGAGATTATGCTGTTTGCCACGCTTTTCGCTTCCTATTTCACGCTGGTGAATCGCACCGGCAACGGCCCTGCCGGCGCCGATATCTTCGAAATCACACCGGTGTTGATGGAAACAATCGTGCTTTTGACAAGCAGCTTTACCATCGGCCTTGGCGTACATGCCATGCGCCTTCGCAACAAGAAAGCGATGTTGTCATTCTTTGCCGTCACCCTTCTGCTTGGCGCAGGATTCCTGGCTGTTGAAATTTCTGAGTTCGTTCACTACGTTCACATTGGAGCAGGCCTGCAGACCAGCGCATTCACATCGATTCTGTTGACAACGCTGGGTACGCATGGAGCGCATGTTACATTAGGTATATTCTGGGGATTGTTCATCATGCTGCAGGTGAAACAACGCGGCTTGACCCCGGAAACAGCCAATAAATCATTCATCTTCTCGCTTTATTGGCATTTCCTTGACGTCGTTTGGATCTTCATCTTCAGCTTCATCTACCTGAAAGGAATGATGTAAAGATGAGCGAATTGTTCCCGCGCAAACAAGTAATGGGCTTTCTGTTTTCGCTGCTCCTTACCGCAGTGGCGCTTGCGGTTTACTTCTTTGACATGTCATACGCGGCAGGCATGACCATTCTTCTCGTAACAGCATTCGTACAGGCAGGCCTTCAGCTTGTCGTGTTTATGCACGCAGGTGAAACGAAGGACAAAGGGGCAATCTACACGAATGTATACTACGGAGTATTCATCGCTTTGGTCACGATTTTCGGAACGTTGTTATGCATGATTTGGGGCTACGTGTAATCCGATGAAAAAGAGGAGCGTCTACAATGGCGCTCCTTTTTTTGTCTTTTCCAGCATCTCTTCCGTCGCGACAAAAAACATGCCGATGAGAAAGATAAAAACAGCTCCAACGACGGTACCGATGCCAATCGAAGTGAACACAGCGTAACCGTTTTCAAAAAAACCTAGTAAGAAAAGAATGACACCTATTGAGAGAACCGTGATGCCAACATAGTTCACAGAGTTTATCATTTTCCCTTTCAAGTCCATGTTCGTTCATCTCCTTTGTCAATATTATCGATCTTGTTCACAAAAATGTCAATTATTAAGAAGTAGAAAACTCCCGCCACCTTCGCTTATCTGTGATCCCGGGGAGTGCCGATGCCCCAGCTCGGCTTCAGGCCGTAAAAGCCTCTCACCTCTCCCTCCGCTTCCAGTACATAGACCGGGGAAGAGGTGATGTATTCGGGCGAAATCGTCAAATCTTGAGCTTCTAAACTTGTTGGCGGGTTCGATCAATTCGGGAGTTCGCTTACCTCTAGCCAATCCTCCATCCCAATGAGGTCCAGCAGCTTCTTTTTACGATCAGCATGGAATTCTTCAAAGGTATAATCCACATTGAATTGAAATTTTTTCGCATAAAAACTGCCGTCGTTCGTTTTTATGTACATGTAATACTCCTGATCCGTTACCGCCTTGTCTTTCAGAAACTGAAATTGAAGCATGTAGATTTTGTCTACCTTGCTTCGATCGATTTTGCTGTCAGGTTTCCCCGCTTTGAGCCAGTTTTCAACTGCCGCCACTTCTTCAGGTGAATACCGCAAATCGATCAACTCTGGTTGGGATTTTAAGGGGTTTTCACGATAGAGATACAGCCAGATGTCTTTTGAATTTGCTTGATTCTCCTGCTGGGGTTCCTCATCGGAGCTTACCGGATTTTCTGACACTGGCCTCGCATCTGGTTGCGTTTGGCAACCAGCCAATATGATAGATAATACGGCATACAGCAATCCTTTTTTAATGGTCATTGCCCCCGTGCTGGCTTGACGAGATAATCATTGCATGTTTCCACATGAACATGCTGCCGCTGTCCGCATCCGGCTGTGCCAGTCGGCCGTTATCCTCAATGAGCTGCCCGTTTTCCGCAAGAAATTGTTCGACCGCCTCTTTCGCCAGTTTTTCTTTCATGCCAAGGTCCGGGCCCAAATACCGGTATACCACTTCCCCGTCTTTTGGCGTAAAGGTCAACCACTGTCCTTGTATTCCCCAGCCCCCGTCAGAAAACTGCCAACAGCGCTTTTGCGCCTCCGCTGCAAACGCCATGCTAAGCGGTATTCCTAGCCATCCCGTTTTCATTTTATGTTCTCCTTTAGATTATTCTGCCTCTTCTTTAGTAAGACGCGGCAGGGGAGGAAGTGTTACAAAGCAGCTGCTGCCAGGACTCGGCGTCTTTTGGCGACCGGCGGTGAAACTGTTCAATCGTCTTTTGCGCATCCGTGTAGACACCGATCCCGTCGCCGTCGGGAAACACGCTGGCAAAGGGCTGATTCGGACAAGGCGACGTCAAACCCGTTATGAAACGAATATTTGTCTTATCGAATTCCTTCATGTAAGGGAAAACAGAACATGGGGACGGAGGGGGCGGATGAGCAGAAAAAAACAATTGAAAATGATTATCATTCCCCTTATAATAATACTGCCCTAATCAAACGTGATCCCATATGAGGAGAGGATTGTCTATGAAAAAAACCGTTGCATTCACATCCATGCTGCTGATCGTCAGTGCAGTGCTGTTCGGGTGCGGCAGTCAACCGGCCGACAAAGCAGCACCGCAGCCTCCGCAGGAGAGCAAACCTGCCGGCGGAGCCGATGTAAGCGAAGAAATGAAGAGCGTAACGGACAGCTACCGGGCGTACGCGCTTGAGCAGATCGACCAGTTCGTCCAAGCGACGGAGTCCTTTACGGACGCCGTGAAGAACGGCGACCTTGAGAAGGCACAAGCACTGTACGCGCCGACCCGGATGTTCTACGAACGCATCGAACCGATTGCAGAAGCGCTCGGGGATCTCGACCCCGATATCGACGCCCGCGAAAACGACGTGCCTGACGAGGAATGGAGGGGGTTTCACCGCATTGAAAAAGGCTTGTGGATCGACAAGACAACCAAAGGATACGAAACGTATGCCGACCAGCTGATAAACGATGCCAAACTGCTGCGGGGAAAAGTGGAGACGGTAGAAGTTACGCCACAAATGTTGGTTACAGGTGCCGTCGAATTACTCAACGAGGTCTCTTCATCGAAAGTGACAGGGGAGGAGGAGCGCTATTCGCACACAGACCTGTACGACTTTGCGGCCAACGTGGAAGGGGCGGAGAAAATCTATGAACTCTTAAAGCCGGCCATCGAGAAAAAAGACAGCGGCCTGTCGCAAGAGATTGAAAAGCGCTTCGCAGAGGTAGATAAGCTGCTGGCCTCCTGCAAAAAAGGCGAGGGGTATGTCCTGTATACCGAGCTGGGGGAGGAGCAAATCAAAAAACTGAGCCAGGCGATCGACAATTTGGCAGAGCCGCTGTCCAATATGGGGATTGTGCTGGAGGGATAGGTATGACGGACGAGAGTCGAAACAAGGCGGGGACATCCGATTTTCTGACTCAGCCGATTTCTCGGCGGAACATGCTGAAGCTGGCCGGGATTGGCGGGATCGGCGCCCTTGTCGGCGCGAGCGGCATGGGCGGCGTCTTGGCGTTGACCCAAGCGTCCGGCTCCGGCAGCATGAACAAAGCGGGTGCCGCAGGGGGAATCGTGCCGTTTTATGGCGAGCATCAGGCCGGGATTTTGACCGAGGTGCAAAACCACGTGTACTTTGCCTCGTTTGACATCACGGCAGAAAAACGCCCGGAAGTAATCGACTTGTTTCGGGACTGGACCGCGGCGGCTGCCAACATGACACAGGGAAGAGATGTGGCTGAGAAGCTCGCCAACGAGTACGTACCTCCGGCAGACACGGGGGAAGCAGCAGGTTTGCTGCCGTCCAATCTGACGATTACGTTTGGCGTGGGCCCCAGTTTCTTTCTGAAAGACGGTGTCGATCGCTTCGGTCTGGGGGCCAAGCGTCCGCAGGCGCTGAGCGAGTTGCCGGTGTTTCCGCTGGACGATTTGCAGCCGGAGTGGTGCGGCGGAGACGTGTGCGTACAGGTTTGCGCCGACGATCCGCAGGTCGCCTTTCACGCTTTGCGCAATCTCACCCGCAGGGCCCGCGGAATCGCTGCGGTGCGCTGGACGCAAGCCGGGTTTCAGCGCACGCATCAGGCCGACCCCAAGAAAGCGACGCCGCGCAATTTATTCGGGTTTAAGGACGGCACGGGCAATCCGGATGTAAACGATCCGAAGCTGATGAATCAGTACGTCTGGGTGCAGCCGCAGGATGGCCCGGCCTGGCTGGCAGGAGGGACATACCTGGTCGTCAGGCGGATCCAAATGCGGATCGAAGTATGGGATCGGACAACGCTTCGCGATCAGGAGGATACGTTCGGGCGTCATCGGGACAGCGGAGCGCCGCTTGGCGGCCAAGACGAGTTTGAACCGCTTGATCTCAACCGAAAAGACAAAAACGGCCAGCTTGTCATACCGGCGACGGCCCATGCCCGCATTGCCCACGGAGATGGACAGGTGAAGCTTCTGCGCCGCTCTTTTTCCTATGCGGACGGGATTGAACCAAAAACAGGCGCCCTAAATGCCGGACACTTATTCATCTGTTTTCAACGCGATCCCGCAAGACAATTTATTCCCATCCAGCAAAACCTGGCGAAGAATGACAAGCTAAACGAGTACATCGTCCATCGCGGCAGCGGCATATTCGCTTGCTTCCCCGGAGTCAAACAGGGCAGTTACTTGGGAGAGGCGCTCTTTTCATAGAGCTTCTCCCGTTTTACACCGAGAAAAGAGGAGTTCGTTTCGCATGGAGATGAAAAAGAAGATTTGCCCGCTAGGCCTGTTTGCCCTCGTCCTGCTGTTGGTTGCCGTCGTCGCGCTGCCCGCTGCCGCCGCACCCTCTACCGATGAGTTGTTTGTTCACGTCGGAGATGCGTTGGTAAAATCGAAAGACGAAAATTGGCAGCCCATTCTCGATGATTTGCAGAAGTTTCAGGACAGCTGGAAACAAATCAAGCAGGACAATCCGGAGGCAAAACAAGTAGACGATGCCCTCGCCCGCGTGCAAGACGTCATGGGAGAAAATCCCCGGGACAAAAATTCGGTCTACGAAGCGCTTGCGCAGCTGTCCCATGCGACCAATGCGTATGAAGCTGCGCTGCAGGGCGGCAAAAAGGACGACGGCAAAGAAAAAGTCAAGCAGCTGCTGCCGCTGGCCGACCGGATGATCGACGAGGTCAAAAATCAAAACCAGGCGCAGGCCAAAGCGTACTATAAGTCGTTCAACAGCCAGTGGCTGAAGGCGGAATCCGCTGTCCAACAGGCAAGCATAGCGGACTACGGCGAAATTGAAAAAAATCTGATGTACATCCGCATCGCTTTGAATCAAGAGCCTGTCGATCAACAAAAGGCGCTGGAAAGTCTTGCCGCCTTAAAACAGGCGCTGGACCATTTCCTCCAAGGCGGCGGCAAACAGGCAAATCAGGCGAACGAGCAGGCGGACGCTTCGCTGCAGGACCTGGTCGATCTGCTGAAGGCTGCGGACGCGGCGATTCAGTCGCAGGATCTGCAAACAGCGATCGCGAAGCTGAACCAATTCGTGACGATTTGGCCGCTGGTCGAAGGGCAGGTGCAGACCCGCTCGGCCGGCTTATACACGCAAATCGAGAGTCAAATCCCGCTGTCGATCAGCTTGCTTGGCTCCAAGCAGCCCGACATTGAGCGAACGGAAAAAATCATCCGGGAAGTCAAAGAAAAATTAACGCCTTTTCTGGAGGGCGATCAGAGCTACACAGCGTGGGATGCGGCACTCGTGCTGCTCCGCGAAGGACTGGAAGCCCTGCTGATCGTGTCAGCATTGCTGTCATTTTTGAAAAAAGCGAATCAGGCCGACAAGCAAAAGTGGATCTGGGCAGGGATCGGATTGGGCATCGTCTGCAGCGCACTGCTGGCCGTGTTCATCACGATGTATTTTTCCAAGGCAGCCGCCAGTACCAGCCGCGAATACATCGAAGGCCTGACCGGGATTGTTGCGGTCGTGATGATGTTTACGGTCGGCGTGTGGCTGCATCGCAAGGCCAATATTCAAAACTGGAACCAATACATCAATCGGCAGCTTGGATCGGCTATGGCCAAAGGGGGACTTTGGTCGATGGCGGCCGTCAGCTTTTTTGCGATTTTTCGCGAAGGCGCGGAAACCATCGTCTTTTACGCCGGAATGGCCCCAGCCATCAGCCTGCACCAACTGTTGACCGGGATTGCCTGTGCGCTGGCCGCCTTATTCGTCATCGGCTTTATCCTGATTCTCTGCAGTGTCAAGCTGCCGATCCGATTTTTCTTCACGTGCGCCACAATTTTGATCTACGCCATTGCCTTCAAAATCCTGGGAGTCAGCATCCACGTCCTGCAGGTGACGAATCTGCTGCCTGCTCACCAGATTGGCGGCCTGCCGTTTGCCGAATGGATTGGTTTTTATCCATCCCTGGAAACGGTGATTCCCCAAGCCTTGCTGCTGCTGTTTGTCATCGGCGAGCTGGTCTGGACGGAAAGACAGGCGAGGACGCGCACGGTGCAACCGTAAGAGGAACACAAAACAGGGGCTGCTTTCGGGCAGCCCCTGCTCGTTTGCTATTTTTTGACGGATGGCTTGACGCCGGCCGGGATGGGAGATACGTATTTTTCGCTGCCCAACCGCTGTTTCAGCTCGCTTTTGGCTTGTTCGATCAGCTCCGGATGGTTTAACATGTCGATTGCTGTAGCCGCCATGACTTTTCCGGCGTGCAGCATCCCTTTATGGCCGATGGAGGTGGCCCCGAGGGTGACCCATTGCCAGGAGTGAAGCGTCGAGCCGTTGACAAAGCAGGCTGTATTGCATTGAGCCGTAGGAGTAATCCAGCTGACATCGCCTACATCTGTGGACCCGTTCAGCGGAACCGGATCACCTGTGTAGGGAATCAGCCAATCGACCAGATCCATGTCGGGGGCGTCCGGCGACACTTTTATCGACGTGCGTCTTTCTTGTTCGGTCAGCGTAGCGCGAACTTCTTTGGCCAGCTGAAGTTCCGTTTCGTCAAACACAGGGACGCCCAATTTCTGGAAGTTTCTGTACATGACAGATTCGATGGTTTTGTTCTGCACCAGGTTGGAGCAGGCTTTGTCGAAGACGATTTCCAGCTCGGTTTCCGTCATGAGCGCGGCCCCTTGGGCAATCTTGCACACCCGCTCGTAAATTTCCTGCACCTGGGGAACCTTGGGGGCACGCACCAGGTAAAGCACCTCCGCATTGGCCTGCACCACATTGGGGGAGAGACCGCCCGTATTGGTGATGGCGTAATGGATTCGCGCATCGGAAATGATGTGTTCCCGCAGGTAGTTCACGCCGATATTCATCAGCTCTACCGCATCCAGGGCGCTTCGTCCCAAGTGCGGGCTGGCCGCCGCGTGAGCGCTTTTTCCCTTAAACCTGAAGTAAACCTGGTAATTGGCGAGGGAGTCCACCGCCATGATCGCGTTGTATCCCATCGGATGCCAGCAGAGGGCAAAATCGACGTCATCGAACAGCCCTTCTCTGGCCATGAAGGCTTTGCCGGAGCCGCCTTCTTCGCCGGGGCAGCCATAGTAGCGGACCGTCCCGGACATGTTGTTTTCCTCCATGTACTGCTTGACGGCTACCGCAGCGGCCAATGACCCCGTCCCGAGCAGATTGTGACCGCATCCGTGTCCGTTTCCGCCCGGCACCAGCGGCTCTTCCTTGGCGCAGCCCTTCTTTTGGCTCATTCCGGACAAGGCGTCGTATTCGCCCAGGATGGCGACGACAGGAGCCCCGCTTCCATAGCTCCCGATAAAAGCCGTCTCGATCCCGCCGACTCCCCGCTCAACCGTAAATCCTTGGTCCTCCAGCGTTTTGCAGAGAAGCTCGGCGGAACGAAATTCCTCAAAGCGGGTTTCCGCATACTCCCAGATCTGATCGCTCACCTGGATAAAAAGGTCACGTTTCTCTTCGATCATTTCCGAAATCCGTTTTCCATGCATGCTTGATTACTTCCTTTCTTTTTACAGTCCGGCCGAAGGCATCACTTCAGCATACGTCTGGCAATGCGATGCAGCAGCCGGACAGCCCGAGGCAGGATCTCCTCCTGAATATCAAACTTGGGATGGTGATGGGGGGCGGGGATATCCGTGCCAATGGCCATATACGTTCCTTTTCCGCCGCGCTCCTGCACCCGCCGGATCAGGAAGCTGGCATCCTCGCTTCCCATGGAATTGGCAGCCCCGACTTTAAAGGCGGTAAACCCTTCGACCTGTTTGGCCTCCTCGATCACCAATGCGGCCATGTCCTCGTCGTAGTCGATCGGGATGGCGGCGCCGATGACCTCGATTTCATGCTCCAGCTCGTGCATGGCGGCACTGTGGGCGATGATGTTGCGCACCCGCTGCTCCAGTTCCCGGTTTACTTCCTCGGTCGCCGAACGCGTTTCCACGATCATTTTGGCATAGGAGGGAATGATGTTGGCCGCCGTGCCTCCTTCCAGGACCCCTACGTTGACGCGGGTGGAACCCGAACTGAAACGCGGGATCGCATGAATGTTCAACAGGGCGGTAGCGGCTCCCAGCAAGGCGTTCCGCCCTTTTTCCGGAGTGGCCCCGGCGTGGGAAGAGACGCCGTGAAAATGAACGGCCAGCTTCGTCGTAGCCAGGAATCCGGAAGAGCCGCCGTGGATCTCGCCCAAGGGAAGGTTGGTTCCGAGGTGATGGCAAAAAATGTAATCGACATCGTCCAGCATTCCTTTTTGGACGATGGAGTAGGCTCCGCGCACGCCTTCTTCGGCGGGCTGGAAAATCAGCTTCACGGTTCCGGCAAAATCTCCGTCCGCCAGTTCCGCCGCCAGCCCCAATCCGATGGCGGTATGTCCGTCATGGGCGCAGGCATGCATATTGCCTTCATACACGGAGCGGAACCCTGCCGACTGCGGGAAGTGGTCAGCATCTGTGCTCTCAAGAACCGGCAGGGCATCCATGTCAAAGCGGAAGGCGACGGTAGGGCCGGCTGCTTTTCCCTTCAGGATGCCGATGACGGCAGTGAACCCACCCCTCATCTGTTCAACGACGGCAGGATTTGCCCCGTCCCGCAGGGCTCGCGCGTAAGCTGCCTCCAGCACTTCCTCCGTCGGCAGCCCGCGGCGGGAGGGACCGTCCATCGCGTCTTTGCCATAGATGACTTCGTACCCGAGAGCTGTCAATATTTCCACCACTTTGGAGGCGGTACGAAATTCCGTGAACCCCACCTCGGGATGCATGTGAAAATCTCTGCGCAACGAAATAATATCCAAACTACGTCATCTCCCAACGATGTTTTTTTCGGTGATGTCCACCAGGTGCTACATTCTGGGATAAACACCGGGACCGATCGGCAGACCCAGGAAATACCAGACAACCAGCAGGAGCGTCCAAACCAGGAAGATGGCGATTGGATAAGGGAAAATCAAGGAATAGTACGTTCCTAATTTGGCATCCTTCTGGTACTCCTGCAAAAAGTTCAAGAATAACGGAATAAACGGTGAGATAATCGCGAACGGGATCACGGAAGAATCAGCAATCCGGAACGTGATTTGCGCAAAGGCGGGATGGTAGCCAAGCGCCATGAACATCGGAACAAATACGGGTGCCAACAGGGACCAGATCGCAGAACCGCTGGCGATAAACATACAGAGAAACGCAGACAGGAACATCAATCCGATAAATACAGGCGCGCCTGTCATGTTTAATTTTTCTAACA
The DNA here is from genome assembly GCF_000311785.1 of Brevibacillus massiliensis. Taxonomy (GTDB): domain Bacteria; phylum Bacillota; class Bacilli; order Brevibacillales; family Brevibacillaceae; genus Brevibacillus_C; species Brevibacillus_C massiliensis. The sequence continues at coordinate 9,371 of NZ_HE978540.1, read as the reverse complement.
GATCGGTAATAAACAGGGCGAGGAAGCTTCCCATGTTGCTCCAGTTGAACATCGCGACGAACTGGGAAAGCGGGAAGACCATTACGATAAAACCGGCCATGCCTTTGATCGGATCGGTTAACAGCGCAGGGATGTCGTTCTGCTTCTTAATCGCTCCCACGGTGATTCCATATGCGATAGAAACCGTGAAAAAGAAGAGCAGGATAACAGGGACGATACCCGAGATGAATGGAGAAGGAACGATGGTCCCGGTTTTTGGATCGCGAAGCAGGCCGTTTTCCGGTACAACCAAAGCTGCCATGATTGCAATAAACACGATGGCTGCAATTCCTGCCGCCCGCAGGCCTTTCTTCTGCACGGGTGTCAAGTCTTCCAATTTTTTATCGGTTCTGCCTTGATACTTGCCCAGCTTCGGTTCGATGAACTTGTCTGTGATGAAACCGATAACCGCTGAAAGCAGGAAGACGGAAGTCGCCATGAAGAACCAGTTGTCCAAGACGCTCACCGTCACATTCGGATCAACCGATTTGGAGATTTCCGAGCTGATTCCCGAGAGCAGAACATCGGTCGTGACGATTAAGATATTCGCGGTAAAACCGGAACCGACACCGGCAATGGCGGCAAGCAATCCAGCTACGGGGTGGCGTCCCACGGCAAGAAAGATCAGCGCGCCAAGGGGAGGCATAATGACGAATGCCGCATCGGATGAAACGTGGCTGAAGAATGCGATGAACGCTACCAGATAACTGGCATACTTCGCACTGACGCGTAACGACATTTTTCGGATGACGGACTCCAGCAGGCCCACTTTCTCTGCCAAACCTACCCCGAGCATCAGGGTCAAGATGGACCCCAGCGGCAGGAAGGAGGAAAAGTTTTTGATGATGTTAGGCAAAAGCCATTGCAGACCTTCCTGGCTGAGCAGGTTTTTTACGTGGACCTGTTCGTTTTTGATCGGATCGATCGCAGCAACATTGAAAATAGATAAGATTGCTGTCAAAGGCATCAGAATCACAATTAAGTAAATGAAGAGCATGAAGGGATTGGGAAGCTTGTTTCCGATCCTTTCGACCCATTTTAAAATTCCCGTAGCCTGGATCCGCTGCTCTTGAAGGTGTGTATCCATTTGTTTCGCGCTCATTGCAATCCCCCTTGGGCAATTCTATTGTTCGTTACCATCTTCTTTCCGTTTCGGTACATCTTTTGGGGCTCCGGCGGAAAAAGTGATTTCGTGGTCGGCGTTTCGATGTAAGCCCTTACTTAGATAGCGAAAGAATTTTAAATAAAATCAGTGTTTTCTGCCAACTCCTTTCTTTCGGGAATTTTGTCCTCTTTATAACCCGATTAAACGAATACAAAGAGAAATTTTCGTTAAATAAATTATATAGTGATGCTAATCTAAATTCAATACAGTTGTTATTTTGAGAATAATGGGAAAAACACCCAAAACTCTTTGGGTGTTCACGTGGGTTCCTTTTTGATTAATCGGTACATTTTTTTAGGCCTTCCGCGAAGCGACTGGAGTTCTTCCCCTTTTAACTCGGCCAATCCGCACTCGCAAAGGCTTCCCATGATCCGCTGCGCATTTCGAACAGTCATGGTGAGGTGAGAGGCGATGTCCGAGGTAGTAAACGAGTTCCAGCCCATCCGGTGTACCAATGCTTCGATCCTTTTGTATGTTTTGATGCTGACATTGGCCTTGTTTAATTTTTCGAGCAAACCTTTGTCGCTGGAGCGATAGGAGTAGGTTAACTGTTCGAGTCCGCCTGCGTATTCAATGATGACGCCGTCATCCTGCACGATCACAATCCCGGAATCAGGCTTGTCCTTCGCGTGCTGCAGCGCCTTTCGCGCATGGCTTTCCGCTGAGAAAGCAGTCTCGCCGAATCCGATCCCTACCGCAACAGAGACATCGGCGTCAAGGGACAGCTGTTGAACGGTCTGGCGAAGCTCATCGATTTCCCGCTCAATCGCGCCGCGGGAACTGAATATCTGGTAGCGTCCATTTCCGTTGTCCATCAAAGAACCGTCCAGTTTTTCGCAGAGAAGCAGCAAGGTTTGTTTGATCTTTAACTCCAAATGCTGCAGATGATAGCGCGCGTTTGATTTTTCGGCAATCTTGTCAAATTGTTCGATCTCAATGATTTCCACGCCGATCTGCGTATCCTTAAAGTAAGAGCTGCGCGCCTTCTCTACGACAATTTTCATCGCCTGCCTGATTTCCATTTTGGTCATCAGCACCCGATAAACGGGAACGCCCTCCCGCTTTAAGGCTCGATAGACGGAAAGCAGCGTCGTAAAAGCTCCCTGTGTTTTTCCCTCCCGCCACAGTTGAAGGTGGAACTGCGCGATCGACTGGGGATCGTAGTGTTCGTCAAAAGTCCGCACATAGGTTTCTTCCGGCGGAATCTCCAACTCGGCGAATGCCTCCCGCAGGTACTTTCCCTCTGACTCAATCATGTCGACGGAGACTCGTCTCACCACGATGTTGTGTTCGAAAGCCATTTGCAAAAAACACCTGTACAGGTTGGAGCCTGTAGGGGGACAGTACACACAATTGGCTTCCGTACTCAGGACCTTGCGAGCAATCGTAAACGGAATCGGTCCGGAAAAAAACCAGCCGTTGAATTCCGGGTTGTGCTCTTGAATGATGCCGCTCACTTCTTTCGCGTCTTCATACGGAAAGGGGACAAACTCAATTTCGTCGTGTTCAAACTCATTAGCAACGTCAAGGATTCGCTCAATGGAGGGAGGCGGCCCGACAACTCCAATTCTATACATAACTCGCTATACTCCTGTAGTTGTTGTTTTATTTATGATTATAGCAAAGTTTCCTGTGCGGCTTCGACAGTGACGCAGTATCTCGTTGCTGCGGCTCATGATGTCGGCCCAGCGGCATAGTAGTGCCAGACACCTTGTTTTCGCTCTTTTTGGACTGTATTTTGGACTTCCATATAATCCAGCAGACCGATGATTTCCGACATGACCAGGGCAAACTGGCTGCGGTATTTATCCTGATAATAGGATTGAGCCAACTGGCTTGCTGTAGTCATCCCGGATTCGAGCATACGCCGGATTTTCGCCGACTTTTCCTCGATTCGGCTCAATCTTTTGACAATGAGCTCTTGATGGTTGCGAATGAGCGCGCCGTGTCCGGGAAACAGTGTATCCGCATCCAATGCCATGCAGTTGCGAAGCGAATCGACGTATTGACATAGAGTGAGGATTCGCTTGCCTTCGCGGTCCGGTTCAACAAGCGCGTTGCTGGAAATATGGCTGATCAGGTGATCGCCGGAAAACAGCCACTTTCTCTTTGAATCGAGAAACACCAAATGATCGGGGGAATGGCCGGGTGTTTCGATGGCCTGCAAGCCCGCTATCATGCCTTCAAGCGGGATAATGTCTGCCTGGATTTTATCTTTTTCGTTGTCCCGTACGGCCTTTTCCAATTTCCGCACCTGCCGTTCTCCGTCCTCACCACATCCCATCTCCCGGTACAACTGGCGGAAAAATTCTACCCGCAGCGAGAAAAACGCTTTGTCCCGTTTCAGCCGGTGGATCGATTCCGGATGGGCATAGACGGGCATTTCTTTCACGGCAGTAATGCGATTGATCAAACCGATGTGATCCTGGTGGTTATGGGTGAGGATGATTTGTTTCAAGTCATGTACGGAAAAGCCGCTTTGATTCAACGTCTGGATGAATTGCTCCCAGCACGGTTCCGTGTCGATGCCGGCATCGAGCAGCGTCAGGGAACCGGCTTCTTCTATCAAATAAAAATTAAAGGACTGCAGGCTGTAGGGTGCAGGAACGATAATCGGATAAACCGTGCAGCCCTCTTTTGACATCATCAAATGCACTCACGCCCCTCGCTTCGTATTCGCTTTCCGTCACCTCTGCCTGGATGTGACAGGGCGCGGGCTTGGTCGTGATTTTATTATATAATAACCGGGTAGATGAAAGGACAGCATTGTTTCACAATTCCATATAGGTTGATCCAATCTGCACGCCGATTCGCTCATGCACGGTCTGCCGAATAGGACGGGGGTGAAACGTCGGACTGCTGCTGTACCGGGACAAAAAGACAAAATCAGGGCGAATGACCTCGTCGAGCAGATAAGCCGAGCGTGTCGCACCCGGCTTTCGCTGGTGATTGAGCGAACGGATGATTTCTTCAGCGCTGGTAATTCCGATCCCATGACCAAAATAGGTATCGTTTCCGAAAAACACAGCGTTTTCCCCTCGCCATTCCGGAGTTTCCGGATCGTAGTCAGGGTTGTCGAAGTACAAGATATCTCCTGGGAGGACTTCCGTTTCTGCCGTTGTCAGCACCGTTAACCTCAAGCTGTTCCCATACTGCCAATCGTATAGGAGTATATCCGGGAACAACCGGTTAAACGATTCAGCGCCGATAGAAGAAAGAACGGCTCGATATAATAGAATAACCATGGCGGTCGAGCATTCAAAAGCATATTTAAAACCATTGGTGAAAATATCCCGGATCGCATCGGATGGCCTTGCTCCGTCGCGCAGCTGGAATCCTCCGTATTCGGTACGGCGCCAATACACCGGGTTGCATCTCGATTTGGCAAAGGAAGTAAATGCGGCCCCGCTGTCATTTAGGGCAACGGCAGAATCAACAATGTTATTTCTTAGTGTTAATTCAAATTGCAGTTGATGGAGAGAATCGTATGAGAATGCGGTCTGGCTTGCCGCCATACGGTCCAAGATCCTTGTCTGCAGTTTGTTCAAACGCAGTTCGCTGCGAAGCGCTGCCGGGTCGACAGGCGATGAAGAGATTTTGATCATGATGTTTGTTCCCCCGCTTTCCATGATGGTTATTTGTATGCAGGGAATTCCCGAACCGTTTGCGAATTTTACCGGGTTTATCTTATTTTTCGCAGAAGACTCCCGCCCCTACAGGTGTTGAGATGAATGCGATTTTTTTGCATTTGAACTACTTTGAGGAACATATGTTTCCTTTTTGCGGTAAATTAAGGAGAAGGAGGTGAATCGAAATCAAACTGGTCTACAAGTGGATTCCCCGTTGGTCGGCACAGCAGCTTGCGATTCTGGAGGATTTGGCGTTTCACACGACCAAACTCTACAACATCGCCAATCACCTGTGTCGAGAAGAGGGGTTTCGCTCTTATGTGAAGCTGGAAAAGGAACTAAAGTCCAATTGGCCCCGGGAGTACCTCCACTCTCATACCTATCAGCATTGTCTCAAGATGGTGGAACAAAATTGGAAGAGCTACATTGCCGCATCCAAAGACTTCAAGAAGAATCCGCAGAAATACAAAGGGACACCTCAACCTCCCGGATAGAAGCATGTTGCCTATCGCAAAAACGAAATCATTTTCACCAACTTTGCCATCCGAGTTCAGGAGAATGTACTCAAGCTCTCGTTGTCCAAGAAGATGCAGGAACGTCATCAGGTTGACTGTTTTTCGATTGTCACCCACCCTGACAATCTGCCGATTGACGCAAGCGCTCTTCAGCAGATCAGAAAGACATCAAGCAAGAGAATCCCCGCAAGATGTTTGCACAGATTCCCCATGCCCGTTTTGTGGATCTCATCACCTACAAGGCCAAACTCCTCGGGATCACCGTTGTCAAGCAGAATGAAGCGTACACCAGCGGTTGTTCTGCGCTGGATGAGGAGAAGATTTCGAAAAAAGCATATGCATCCAAGCGACGCATTCACCGCGGCCTTTTTGTGTCCAACTCAGGGTTCAGGATCAATGCAGATGTAAACGGGAGCCTGAAAGTACCTGGGCGGAAAAGGTAGTCCTGCGCTGGTCCAATCGGCAAGGGATAATGGGTGTTTGAAGCATCCGAAACGTATTCTTGTCGTATAAGACAGGAAACATTTGAATCTCCCACCTCTAAGCGAAGGTGGCGGGAGTCTTCAATCGAACTCATGGTGAAAAAGACGGAGTCGTACAACATTTGACCAAAAAATCATTGACAAAAATTTATTTTTGTGTTATGATAATATTTTTGTTAGTTTACAATCGTTTATCGATCTGATACGATATTCGGTGAAATGAGGGATGCTGTTCCTCGACAATGGCAATGGGGGGATACGATGCTAGTTGCAAAAGGTTTAGCAATGCTGGAGGTTTCCGCAGCGATGATGGGGAGGAAGGAAACGGTATATCCTGCCCTGATCTGGGATGAAGATCAGATGATTTTGGTGGATACAGCTTATCCGGGCCAACTTCCGCTCTTGCGTGCAGAAATGGAGAGAGCCGGGATGCCTTTTGAAAAGCTTACCAAACTCATCATAACCCATCAAGACCTGGACCATATCGGAAATCTGCCGACGATCCTGCATGAATCAGCGCAAAAGCTGGAGGTCCTGGCGCACGCTGTGGAGAAGCCGTTTATCCAAGGCGAAAAAAGGCTGCTGAAAATCACTCCGGAGGCGATAGCCCAAGCCGTTAACTCTTTGCCGCCGGAAGTGCCGGAGGAGTGGCGTGCCGCCTTCAAGAGGACGCTGGAAAACCCGCCCAAGGCTGACGTGGATCGAACGGTAGGGGATGCAGAGGAGCTGCCGTACTGCGGTGGAATCACCGTCATCAGCACACCCGGACACACGCCTGGACATATCAGCTTGTATCACCGGCCGAGCAAGACGCTGATCGCTGCGGATGCGATGATTGTGGCAGACGGCCAGCTGCTCGGACCGGAACCGCAATACTGCGTCGATGCCAACCAGGCCGTGCAATCACTCAAGAAGCTCACACACTACGACATCGAAGCGGTGATCTGTTATCACGGCGGACTGTACCGGGGGGACGCCAACCGGCGCATTGCCGAATTGGCAAACGGATGACGGCCTGCCTCAACGCATACTGCATGCATCGCTGCAGCCTTTCACATAAAACAGACCGCTCCAGAAAAAAAGGGGCGGTCTATCTTGATCCAGCGTTGAAGCCGACCGCCTATGCGGCGGCCGGTGGTGCCGGGAGCCGGGCAGATCCGGTTCCTGAACCTACTCTTGTTGTTCCCTGCCTTCCAACAGCTCAACGGTTTCCTTCAGTGTGGTCGTCTTGCCTACATTTCCCGGGAAAATAACGTAAGGGATTCCCGGAAACTTGCTTTCATCGCCCGTGATCCACACTGGAATCCCCGGTTTGATTTGTCCTGCTACCGTGGCTCTTCGTACCCGGAGGCCCTTGGTTCCGATATCGCTCGACGTAATCCCGCCTTTGGCTACGATATAACCTGGTCTGACCTGCAGCCGCTGCACAATGCTTGTGACGGCTTCCGATATTTTGACGGAGAGCTGCAGTTCCTCTTCTTGTCTGCCTTCTCCAAGGTCAAGTCTCTCCCGGCGGGTGTAGACCGTCACGGTACGTCCCGCGGCGAGGAGCGCTTCGGTCGCGGCAATCACTCGGTCTACCTCGGCCTTGAACGCGTCCGGGTGGGTTACGAGATGGCAATCCAATTCGATGAACTCCATCTCAGGGCAGCTCTTCAGATGTTCCAGCTGTTCCGTCGTTTTCTTTACGTGGGATCCGACCAGGATCAGGCCGCCGCGCCCGGATTCGCCGGTGATCAGTTGCTCTCTTGTGAGCAAGGGCTTGTCACGTAGGCCGCCGATGATTTTGGCAAAAGAAGCCGCGCTTCGGAGGGCGAAATTTTTTCCCGATTTGATCGCTCTTATGAGCGCGATCGTAAAAATTTTTACGTCGACATCATCGACGGCATTGACGACGATTTTGTTGAAGCCGGACACTTGCAGCAGCTGGTCTGTAATCGCGTCGATAGCGAGCGCCCGGATGCTCTCAAGCGAAACGTAGGTGGTATCCGCCGCTTTATATTTTCCGCCTGTTTTTTCCTCGACCCATTCGCCCAGATGGGATTTGGTGTAACCGAAGGTCCGGTCCTGCGCGAATTCCGTTTCACCCGCCGGTACGAGATACTCCTCGTACTGAACATAGTGGATATTGTCAATGGTAAAGCGCCCGCCTTCCTGAAAGAAGGGGATGATCACCTCGCCGTCCAGCACCTGGTCCGAATGGGCCTCAATCGTTTCCTTCAAGGTTTCCGTCTCAAGCGGGTAGTGCCCGCGGAGGGTGGAATCGCTCCTGCTGATGATCATGAACGGCTGATCCAGCTTCTTCGCCACCGCCGTAACGTTCGCGGCGATTTCCCGATGAACGGCTTCGGTCTCGCTGGCGATCATCGCTCTGGAGTTGGTCAAGATGAAAAACATGGACTGTTCCTCGCGAAAGCCCTGCTCGATGCTTTCCACGGACCAGTCTGTATAGACGGACAAGCCGTGAACGGTTTGTACGCCCGTAGGATCATCGTCGAGCACGATCCATTTTTTTGCGAAACCTTGCCGTTCTTTCTCGAGTAATTCATCTGCAAGCTGGCTGTCGACGGCGGGCAGATGATCGAGTAGTTCTTTCGCAAGTTTTTTCCTGATTAGCATGGGATTCAGTTCCCCCCCCCCCCCTTACTTGCTCTTCGCTACCGTTACGTTCGCCAATTTTTCATAGTATTGAACGATTCCGCAATGGTCGAGCGCCTGTTTTCCTTCCGCCTTCAGCGTCTGGAAGATATCCAGCACCCGGCTCGCCAGCGGCAGCGGGACATCGAGCGCCTCTGCCGTTTCCATGACGTTCGTCAGATCCTTCAGGTTGATGTCGATACGGCCGCCGGCTTGAAAATTGCGCTCCAGAATCATCGGTACCTTGGCATCCAGGACACTGCTTCCGGCTAGTCCGCCGCGGATTGCCTGGTACATTTTCTCGAGGTCGATTCCCGCTTTGGCGGCCAGTACGAACGCCTCGGACATGGCGGCGATATTGACGTTCACGATAATTTGATTGGCAAGCTTGGCCGTCGCCCCACTGCCGCTGCCCCCGACCAGCGTAATATCCCTGCCCATGCAGGCCAGTACGGGTACGGCCTGCTGAAAGACGTCTTCATCCCCGCCCGCCATGATCGCCAAGGTACCGTCGATCGCTTTCGGCTCGCCGCCGCTGACAGGAGCGTCCAGCATGTGCAGGCCGTGCTCCTTGAGCCGGGCGGCTATCTCCCTGGAGACTACCGGTGAAGTGGAGCTCATATCGACAACGATCGCGCCCGGTTTCGCGCCGTGGATGATGCCGTCATCGCCCAAGATGACACTTTTCACGATTTCGTTGTTTGGCAGCATGGTGATGATGATATCGCTTACATTTGCGACCGCTTTCGGAGAGGCCGCGCTTGCTGCTCCTTGCCCGGTCAGCTGGTGAACGGCGTCTTCATTGATGTCGCAGACTGTGACGGCATATCCTTTTTTTAATAGATTGCTTGCCATTGGTTTGCCCATAATGCCAAGTCCGATAAAGCCAACTTTCATCATATGT
>NZ_HE978539.1:329763-338267 GCF_000311785.1 Brevibacillus massiliensis | reverse complement strand
AAGCAGAAAGACCTTCCTAAAAAGGAAGGTCTTTCCCAAATGATTCTTCGTCTTCGCGAATTTTTGCTTTTATTTTCTCCAGCAGCTCATCTGCTGTGGCAGCACTCACAAAATCACCGTTTACCAATGCGTACGGAACCATGTAGCATTCCCCGCAATGTCCCAGGCAGCCGTATTCCACTACATCGACATCCAGGTCCGGATCCTGCTCCAATGCCTCGATGACAGACTGGGTATAGGATGAGGCATTGCTGGCGCAAAATTCTACCAACGGTTTCATGTTTTTTATCACCTGTCTTTCCTTTGCCCATCCCTTACTATTTTACCTCGAATCGCGTGAAAATCCAGTGTTGAAGATGTTGGATCAGCGAATCCGCTAGTTTTTGGAAGCAATAAGGGAAAGATTGTGCTTGCAATTTTATTTAGGAGTGCTAAAAATAAAAGGGGTACTAATATCAGGACGCTAAGAAAGGACAAGACTTTTTATGAAACGACTTGTGATCCTTGGTGGCGGATACGGAGGAGTGCGGGTAGCTGAACGGATGCTCACCAATGATCTTCCCGACAACGTATTCGTCACGCTTGTGGACAGAATGCCATTTCACGGGTTAAAGACGGAATACTACGCGCTGGCAGCCGGAACGGAACCGGAACTCGCTGTGCGCGTCCCTTTTCCCAGTGATCCCCGCCTGAATGTAAAGCATGGCGAGGTCATGCACATCGACCTGGAGCAGCGGTCTGTTCACTTTGCCGGCGGTGATACGCTTGAATACGACTGGTTGGTGATTGCGCTGGGCTGCGAAGATCGATATCACAACATTCCCGGTGCGGATCAATTCACCCACTCCATTCAGACGCTGGGGGCAACGCGCAAAACTTACGAGGCGGTCAACAACGTAGGGCCGTACGGACAAATCACGATCGTCGGCGCCGGGCTGAGCGGCGTCGAACTGGCTTCGGAACTGCGCGAATCACGCACCGACCTGAACATTCGCATCCTTGACCGCGGCGAGAACATTCTCAGCCCATTTCCCAAAAAACTGCGGGATTACGCCTCTCAGTGGTTCATCGAGCACGACGTTCAGATCGTCTCCATGGCCCAGGTCAACCGCGTCGAACAGGGCGTCGTCTACAACCATGACCAGCCGCTGGCGAGCGATGCCATCGTCTGGACAGCGGGCATTCAGGCAAACCGGATCGTCCGCGACCTGCCGGTGGAACACGACAACTCCGGCCGCGTGATTCTAAACCAATACCATCAAATTCCTAATTACCCCAACGTGTATGTCGTCGGGGACTGCGCCAGCCTGCCGTACGCTCCCAGCGCCCAGTTGGCGGAAGTGCAGGGAGATCAGATTGCGCTGGTGCTTAAGGCCGATATCAAAGGAGAAGCTCTTCCTGCCAGCCTTCCCGGCTTCAAGTTGAAAGGAACACTCGGCTCACTAGGGAAAAAGGAAGGTTTCGGGGTTATGGGAAAAATTTCCCTCGTCGGCTCGATGCCGCGCGTGCTGAAGAGCGGTGTCCTTTGGATGTACAAAAAACACCTGGGGTGAGAAACGCCTCGATTGAAGTTCCTGCCGTTCATTCAAATCCAGTTCAACAAAGGCAAGCGCCGCGAAGCCATTCCCGGGATTCGCGGCGCTTGTTCGTCATACCAGTCAAACGAGGAAAAATCCAAACTTTCGTCAAGGATCGATCCATCCTTCCCAGAAAGGATCAGTTATACTCATAATGATTTCAATTTTCAATGAGGAGGTTTCGTGATCATGTTGAAAACTTCCCTTGGACGCCTGCGTTTGATCGGATACATCGAAGGAGTCTCTTTTCTTTTGCTGCTGGGAATCGCCATGCCGCTAAAGTACATGGCCGGTTTTCCCGAGCCTGTCAAAATCATCGGTTGGCTTCACGGCATTTTCTTTGTCCTCTATCTGCTTGCCGTCATTCAGACAACCATCGCGCACCGTTGGTCGATCCTTCGGGTGCTGGGGGCGTTTCTCGCTTCGATCATCCCGTTTGGCCCCTTCATCCTGGATGCGAGACTGAGGCGGGAGTAAGCAGGTCTCTGCCCCGCACCAGCCGGCGGCGCCACCGGTCAGAGCTTGCGCAGTTCGCGCTGCAGGGATTCCAGATGCGAGACAACCTCCTGAGATACCTGCTCCACCTGTCTCTGCAGGTTCAATGCTGTCTCTTTGTCTCCTGCAGCCAACCGCTCGGTGGCCTCATAAGCCAGCTGGTGGATGCGCCGATGCGGCTTCTCCAATGCCTGGAACGAAGGCAGCGCTGAAATCGACGGGTTTTCTCTGCACTGCTCGTACCATTTGCCCAGGCGGCATGCGTGATCATCGGCAACGTCGGCTGGGTTCAGCTGGTGGAACCCGAGGATGCTGTTGTACACCCACCACTTCCACAAGATATGGTCTGTTCTGACCACCCGAATCAACTGGACATTGCCCAGGTGCGTGAAGTAATCCAGTGATTTCAAACGCAGCTGGTTCACCTTTACGCTGATGTCGTAGAGGTCTTCTCCCGTCTCCACTGCGTGCTCCTTGATCAGTTCGGTCTGGTTGAGCACCTCGACCATCCGCTCGGTAATTTCCTGCGTAGCTGCGGATTGCTGTTCGACAATCGCGGCTGTGCTGCTCATCAAGTCCCCGATGTGAACCACCTGTTCCATGATGGCATCCAGACTGTGGATCGCCTTGCCGCTCTGTTCGACGCGCTGCTGCATGCGCTCCGCCATCTCCTGCGACTTCTGCTCGACATCGCCCGCGCTAAGATGGACCGTTTGGATCATGGCGGTGATATCCTCAACCGAGCTGCGCGCTTGTTCGGCCAGTTTTCGCACTTCGTCGGCCACGACGGAAAACCCTCTTCCAGCCTCCCCTGCCCGCGCCGCCTCAATCGCTGCGTTTAACGCCAACAGGTTTGTCTGGTCGGCCACCTGCCGGATAAACTGGGTCACCTCCGTAATCCGATCGATCGATTGGCGAAGCACACCAAATCGTTCACGGGTTTCGCTAAAGTCATCTACCATGTCGGCAAACCCTTGCAGCGAATGGTGAATGATTTCCTGCCCTTCCTGGGCTTGCTTGATCAGCACATCGGTCTTCTCGGCGACCTGCACGGCATTGTTGGCCACCTCCTGGACTGACGCCGACAGCTGTTCGGAAGCGGCGCTTACGCTTGTCGCTTCGCGGATCGTCGTGTCGACGGCGGCCAATAGCGGCTGCACCTTGTCCATTTGCACGATTTCTTCAATGATCTGGCTGTTTGTCTCGATAAACTTAAACTCGTGGGCTTCCTGATACGCTTCCAGTACGATTTGGGCGTCAAGCGTCAGTACCCGGTTTAGCGCCAGGAGAATTCCGCTCGCTTCCTTCGCATTGCGAAATCTGTGCAAGATGGCGGGCACCAGGTACTCATAAATTCTCGTGAACGCCCCGATAAACCATTCCGGCGCCAGTTGGATCCGGCTGTGGACCATTCCTACCTTGGTTCGGCTGCGCATGTATTCTTCGTCGAAAGTGACACGGGGTACCGATTTCAGGTATTCCATAAAGGTTGCATGCAGCCTCTCCAACGAACTGTGATCGTCGATGATCTGGCGCATTGCCGGTATTTGGGCCAGCAGCTCGTAATGTCTTTTGGTAATACGCTCGGCGTATTCATCCATGATATCCTGCACTTTGCCCAGATGTTGAACATCCTCTTTGGAAATTTGCAAAAAGTACAACTTCTGCCGCAGCGGCCCCGTCGCAGTGATGTCGGTCTGCTGCAGTGGTTTTACGTTTGCGGCTGGCAAGGCTCTTTTTACAAACAAATTGATTTCCTCTCCCTTACCTGTTCTTTGGCTAACATATATACGATTGCTTATTATACCATTTTTTGCAGGTAATTCACACGCAAGCGAAAATGGTTTGCCTTATTTCGACTTTGCATCGAATTTTACCGCTTCTGCACCCGCAGATACGGGACGTGACGAATCTCATAGGTGCCAGCCAGCATTTCCTCGTTGATGACCTGTACCTTTACCATACTGCTGATTTTTCCTGCATCAGCCTTGGACAGCAGCCGCCAGATGCTGGCGTCGGGAAGAGCGTTGAACAGCCGGTTGTCGTCATAGTCCCGCCTTTCTTGCAAGGTGATGCTCAGCTTGTAGTCGCCCGCCTCGACGCTGCAAGGACCAGTATGTTCATCCAAAATTTCCCTTTTTATCAATTCCAACTCCTCTTCTAGCTCCTTTTGCAGTTGTTTCAACTCGTAATATCTCGCCAACCGCTGTTCCATCACGACATTCATCCTCCCTGTTTTGCGTTATCGACCAAGTATATGAGTCGTACATGGGGAGTAGAACGAGCGATCCGTCAAGGACAAAAAACAGCCGCCCTCATGAAAACAGATGAAGGCGGCTTCCTCTATTCCATTCAAGTTTCAACAGGTTGTACGCCGAGCGATTCCAGTTTGGCGCTGATGTCTTTTAACCGAGGGTTGCCCTCTCCGACAATTTCCCCGGAAATTACGACAAGCGGATACCACAAGTCTTCCTCGATGATTCGCCGTGCCCAGGCTTGATCTTCTGCCGATTCGACTTTTTGAAAGTCACAATATCTGACAACGAAGGAGTCCCGGCGGTATTTTCGTCCGAGCGCTGCCTCCAGCCAGGAAGCCGTCTCCTTGGCGGAGGGTAAATTGACACAGCTTGCACATAGCTGTTCCGTTCCGTAAACTGTGATCTCTACACGCATTTCTGCTTCCTCCGCTCCCTCAAGCTTATGAGTCTTATTTCAGGGCTTGCGCCAGATCCTCTATCAGGTCCTCTACATCCTCAATCCCGACAGAGATGCGAATTAAACCGTCTGTGATTCCCAGCTCCGCTCTCCGCTCAGGCGGAATGGAAGCGTGCGTCATCCGGGCCGGCAAGCCGATCAAGCTTTCTACCGCGCCAAGCGATTCAGCCAGCGTAAAGTACTTCACTTTTGTCAGCACTTCTTCGGCCCGGCTGGCGCTTCCCACGTCGAACGAGATCATCGCGCCAAAGCCACGGGCCTGTTTTTTGTTCAGTTCGTGTCCCGGATGGCTCTTCAACCCCGGATAGAGGACGCGGGAGATGTCACTTCTCTCCGCGAGCCAGTCGGCTATCGCCCTGGCGTTGGCTTCGTGCTCCTCCATGCGCACCCCGAGCGTTTTCATCCCGCGCAGCAGCAGCCAGGAATCCTGAGGACCGAGAATCCCACCGACGGCATTTTGCACAAAGTGCAGCTCGTCTCCCAGCTCATTCATTTTCGTGACGACCAATCCGGCGACGACATCACTGTGGCCGCCCAGGTACTTCGTCGCGCTGTGATAGACGATGTCGGCACCCAGATCGAGCGGATTTTGCCAGTACGGAGTCATAAAGGTGTTGTCCACCGCCAGCAGCACCCCTTTATTCCGGGCAATCTGCGCAATGGCGGCGATATCGGTCACCTTCAGCAGCGGATTCGTCGGCGATTCGATGATGATCGCTTTCGTATTCGGCCGGATCGCCCGCTCGACGGCAGCCAGGTCCCCTGTATCGACAAAGTCAGCCTCCAATCCAAGCCGGGTAAAGACGCGGGCGACGACCCGGTACGTCCCTCCGTATACGTCATCTCCTACGATAATATGGTCTCCCTTGTTAAACAGGGACAGGACAGAGGAGAGTGCGGCCATGCCCGAGGCAAAGGCAAATCCTCTCGCCCCCCCTTCCAGTTCGGCTATGTACGTCTCCAGAGCGTGCCGCGTCGGATTGCCGGTCCGCGAATACTCGTATCCTTTGTGTTTCCCGATCGCTTCCTGTTTATATGTGCTGACCTGATAGATCGGCACAGACACGGCTCCAGTCAAAGGATCCCCTTCAATGCCTCCGTGAATCAGACGCGTCTTCAATCGCATGGATTAAATACCTCCCTGGTATATTTTTTTACTCAGATACCGTTCGCTGCCATCGGGAAAAATCGTCACGATTGACGTTTCGGCTTGTGCCGTTTCCGCTTCGCGCAGCGCTGCCGCAAGAGCCGCTCCCGACGAGCTTCCCACCAACAGCCCTTCGCGGGCAGCAAGCTGTTTTACCAATTCGAACGCTTCTTCATCGGCTATCGTGTGTATGGCATCAAAGTAGCCGCGGTCCATAAATGGCGGCAGGAACTCCATACCGATTCCCTCGGTTTTATGCGGCCCCGGCTCCCCGCCGTTTAAGATGGAGCCCTCCGGTTCGACAATGACTGTCTTGATTGCCGGGTTTTGTTCTTTCAAATACCGGGCAACTCCCATAAACGTGCCGCCAGACCCCGCACCGGCGACAAAGATGTCTACTTCCCCATCCATTTGTTTCCAAATCTCCGGTCCAGTCGTTTTGTAGTGGGCATCGGGATTCGCCGGATTGGCAAACTGCTGGGGCACGTATGCATCGGGAATCGATTCGGCCAACTCTTTCGCCTTGGCGATCGCCCCCTTGATTCCCTGTTCAGTCGGCGTATTGACGATCTCGGCTCCAAGGGCCCGCATCAGCTCTTGCTTTTCTTCGGAAAATTTTTCCGGAACGCAAAAAATGACACGATATCCGGTTCCGACGGCCGCCAAGGCCAGACCGATTCCGGTATTGCCGGCCGTCGGTTCAATAATTGTCCCGCCGGGCTTCAGTTCGCCGCTGGCCTCGGCAGCACGGATCAGCTCCACCCCCAGGCGATCCTTGATGCTGCCGCCCGGATTAAAGAACTCCAGCTTGGCAAAGAGGCGAACCTTTTGCGGCAGATCAAAGTGGGTGATCTCCACAATGGGCGTATTTCCGATGAGCTCTTTGACGTTGCTGTACACCTTCACGTTTATTAGCCCCCGTTTCATTCATCAGTTTCATTATACCATTATCCTATAGTATGAAGATACACTGCCGGCCTAGTCACTTCCCAATATTTGGGCGAGGCTGCAAAAGTGTCCGAACTCATGGATTTCTGCAGGGTTCAGGATTATAATAGAAGTATGTTGTACGAAAAGGAGTGAAATAGCGATGTCCATCATGGAACAAGTAGAGGAAGTATTGGATAAACTTCGTCCGTTCCTGCAGCGCGACGGCGGTGACGTGCAGCTCGTCGACGTCGAGGACGGGATTGTGAAACTTCGTCTCATGGGTGCATGCGGCAGTTGCCCTTCTTCGACCATTACGCTTAAAGCAGGTATCGAGCGCGCACTGTTCGAAGAAATTCCCGGCATTAAAGAAGTACAACAAGTATTCTGATACAATGACAGCCTCGCTGCTTGGCGAGGCTGTTTTCTTTCGGGCCGGTTTGGATCGGAGTGTTTTGGCCTCACGCCTGTCCGACCGATTCTCTTTCAAACCACTCCACAACCGGAATTTCGATCCCGTAGGACTCTCGGAGCAGCAAAGGAAATTCCCGAAGCGCTCCCTCCATCACCATCAGTTCTTCTTCGGCACCTGCCTCCCAGGCATCCGGCGAAAGCTTTTCCCGCTCTTCCAGCGGCATCCCGTGATACAGATCCACCATCCGCAAAAACCGCCCCGGAAACAAGAGCAATGCGTAGATCATGGGATATTCCTCGGGTAGCAGCGGAGCCACACTGTTGTATCCGTCGAGAAAACGAAGCGTGTCCGCCGGATTCCAGCCGTCATCCCAAATTCTCGCCTTGATCCACTGGCCGATGTCCCTTGAGCGCATATCGACAACCCAGCTGTACGGACCGGCAAGGTAGCGCTGTCCGGCCTCATCAAAGAGGATATACCCTTTGTCAAAATTCTGATAGGCGATCCTGCCCAAGGCGGGAGTCTGTTTGACTACCTGTTGATACCCTGAACCGGTCAAATAGCGGATTGCGGTATCGCCAAGCGCCGACACGTAACTGTAGGACGTGAGCAGGTATTCGTCGAACGGCTGGATAAAACCGCGGTTTCCCTCCACTTCGTCGCGATACTGATCGTAGCTGCCAAGGCGCTTTTTCCACATGTTAGGCCACGCCCCCAGCGACACGTAGGACGAGGACAGGCGATCCTTGGGAAACGAGATCGTTGCCTGATGAAATTCAGCCAGCGCCTGCCCGGTGAGAAAAGCAGGATCCTCAAGGACCGCCTCCCGTACCCCGGGATGCAGAAAAAACAATTCATCCTCGTTTTCCACATACGGCTGTTTGCCCTGGGTCTCGACAAACGGTAAAATGATAAAACCGGATGTGGTTTCCAGATGCTTTTTCACCCGTTCGACAAACCTGCGTTTTGAACGGTACCCCACTGGGTAACTGTAAAAATAATACAGCCCGTGATCTGTCTCCAGCAGAGTTTGACCGCCAATTTCGTCGTAGTTTTGGATTTGCAATCCGTACGACGATTGGAGTATGGTAAGTATATCTTCCATGTTGTTCCCTCCCAGCTTGCGCTCACATGTGAGCGCTGTCTGCTTGATTATCTTATGTAGGCTGGGCGGGATAGGTGCCTATTTCGTGATCCGGCGGATATCCGGCATATAAAAGAGCAGATA
>NZ_HE978539.1:278344-328781 GCF_000311785.1 Brevibacillus massiliensis | reverse complement strand
CTTGTGCAGCGAACAGAGAGGAGTTATTTCTATGGCTGAAAAACATGTACATAGCCAGGTGGTCTACAAAAAAGCCGTTGAACTTCTGGAACAGCGGGGAGTCACCATAGAGGCAATTGCGGAAATTGTCCACTTTTTACAAGAATCGTACATTCCGAACCTGACCAATGAACAGTGCATGGAAAGCGTACAGGCGGTCCTGAAGAAACGCGAGGTGCAAAACGCCCTCTTAACCGGGATTCAGCTGGATATCCTGGCTGAACAAAAACAACTTCTCTCCCCGCTGCAGGAAATGCTGGAGGGAGACGAGTCCCTGTTCGGGGTAGACGAAGTGCTTTCCCTGGCCATTGTCAATTTGTACGGAAGCATCGGTTTTACCAACTACGGCTACGTGGATAAGCTGAAACACGGGATTTTGCAAAAACTGAATGACAAGAAAAACGGCGTTCATACATTCCTCGACGACCTCGTGGGAGCGATTGCGGCCGCCGCCTCCAGCCGGCTCGCCCACCGACACCGGCTGGAGGAAGAAGACCAGGAAGCAGCTGCGCTGGAAGACTAGACCCCGGACCTCATCTGCTCGCGCCAAGCCCATACATTTTCTGCGATATAGGTTGGCTTGGCTGCCGCTTCGGCTGCATCAGCCGCGGTTGAGTATCCGGTCAGGACGAGCAGGCTGTCCATCCCGCTGTTCTTACCGGCTGCGATATCGGTATGGAGGTTGTCCCCGACGATGATCGTCTGCTCGCGCGGCGTCCCCAACTTGGCAAGGGCATAGTCGACAATCAGCTTTTCCGGTTTGCCGATCACGACCGGCTTTGCGCCGGAGGCGACCGATATGGCTGCGACCAGAGAACCATTGCCCGGCTCCAGCCCGGTTTCCATCGGCAAGGCGGGATCGCTGTTCGTCGCCAGAAACACTGCGCCGCCGCGGATGGCCCGTGCCGCCGCCGACAATTTTCCGTAGGTGAACGCCCTGTCGATGCCCACCACCACGTATGCGGGATTGTCTTCGTCCAGCACGAAGCCCGACTCTTCAAGGGCATGGCGAAGTCCCGTCTCACCGATGACAAGCATGCGGGTGCCGCGATCGGCCCGCTCCCTCAGATAGGCTGCCGTCGCCATGCTGGAGGTGTAGACTTGCTCCTTTTCCGTCGGCAGTCCCATGGCAGTAAGCCGCTCGGCGACTGTTTCGGGAAGCGCTGACGAGTTGTTGGTCAAGTAGAGGAAAGGAGTCCCCTCCTCCCGCAGCTGCGAAATAAAGGGAATCGCTTCGGGAATGACCTTTTTACCGCGGTAAATGGTTCCATCCAAATCGAGCAAGTAGCCCTGATACTGTTTCATCTGTCTTCCCCCTCACGAAAAAAACCACTCGCTAAGAGTGGGTCCGATTTTTTGATTATGCCCCTTTTTCCGTCCGAGCCTTAATCCGGTAGACACAATTCTCTCCGCCTTTTGCCATGCAGGATGTCTGTTCTACGTCTGCCTCCAATACCCGCTGGAAGAGCGACAATTCACAGCTGCACGCCTGCAGATACTCACGGGCTACCTGGGCAATCGGACAGTTAAACTCTTTCATATAGTAGGTCTCATCGTCAACCTGTTCCCACTCCACCATGTACCCCCGCTGATTTTGCAGCTCGGCAAGAGCGGTAACGCGGCTTTCCAGATCTCCGGTCACTTCTTGGCGATACTTTTGTTCCAGTCGATCCTCCCGGCGGCGGAAAAGCGCTTCGATTTTCTCCACCCCTTCTGTCTCGCGGATATCATGCAAAAAATCCAGGGTAAGGTCGTGATAATTTCGCGGAAACAGTTCGTCCGCCTGAAGTGACAGTGAGTACACGCTGGTCGGGCGCCCCATAGCCTGGCGCACCAACGTGGACTTGATTAAATTATCGCGCTCCAGGGTATTCAAGTGGCGGCGGACCGCCATCTCCGTAATCCCCAGTTCGGCTGCCATATCACTAACAGGGAGTGACCCCTTGGTTTTCAACATGTGAAGAATCTGATCGCGAGTGGATGTCTGTTCATTTGGCATCTTGTTCACCACCCTTTTTTACTCATTTTACTCTACCCACTCCCTTTAGTAAACTAAACAAAGAAATTTGTTTATAAATGGGGTCCGGGCTAAAACAGTTCCGCTTTCAGGTAGCTCCGCACCCGTACTGGAAACTGAGCCAGAGTGTCCAGAGAGCTGCGGATCAACCGGAGCATGTCAAGCGCCGGCACCTGCGTATATTCGATCACCAGCTGTTTGCGAAAAGCCACTACGTCAGTCAGGACCTTGGCCTCAGCGTCGTCAATCACTCGTTCATCGCGCAAGATCTCGACGATATCGGCATAACTGCCCGGGTCCCGCATGATAAAACCGTCAATCAGGGCGTTCCCCACGTCCGCTATCGCTTCCAGCGACAGGTGGAGTCCCCGTTCTGCCGCTGCCATCGCGACCGGGTCGGCCATGAGCTGCGCGTCCTCCCGAGCTGCCAATCCGCGAAGCAGTTCAACCGACCGCTCCATGTATGCAAGCACTTCTTCTATTCTATTCGTGTCGACATTGTACACCTGTACATCCCCCTGCCTGTTGGCGTTTACCGCCGCCTTTTTTTCGACGCCCATTTTCCGTACATCAACAATCCGACGAAGGTTGCCACTAAGGCGAGCAATACAATTCCACCCGTTCCCAAGGCCTCGGCACTGTTCATCCTGGCAGTCACCTCTTTCTCTCGCCTAATAGTATAACAAATCACCGAGACGCGACAATCATCCGTCAACGTTTTCTGTGAAAAACGTCTCGACGTTTTTCATAAAACATGAATGTGACCGCTTGCGGTCCACAAAACGGTCATGACCGTTTTGTGAAACGTTGCCACATTTTGGTCGTCAACATGAAAAACAAAAGAGTATGTTAAGGGGGTTTTTCATGGGCAAGCAACGAATAGGGATTCTTTGGCTGTCTGGTTTGCTCCTCTTTTCCGCACTGCTTTTACCCGCCTGCAGTTCATCTTCCGGTCAGGACAGCAGTGCCGGCAGTACCGAATCACAGTCCCAGTCGGCGGCTCATGTCGCTGACGCGGCCCGCAGCCAGGCACAGGAGGCAGCCCCGGCACCGAACCAATCAGCAGAAGCGGAAGCATCCGGTGCGCTGCCGCCAAGCGCCGTCAGCCGCAAAATGATCTACACGGCCAATCTGCGCCTGGAGGTGGAGAACTATCGGAATACCCGCACCGCATTGGAAGCGGCTATCGCCCGACATCAAGGGTACATCCTCTCCGCGGAGGATTACGAAAGCGATCAGGAAAAAGGCGGAACCATCGTCGTGCGCGTGCCGCAAACAGGGTACCAGTCCTTTTTGAGCGAAATCGAAAAATTGGCTGTCAAGGTGCCTGAGCGATCGATAACCGGGCAGGACGTAACAGAAGAATACGTCGACCTCTCTTCCCGGTTAAAAGCCAAACAGGTTGTAGAGGAACGGCTGACCCAGTTCCTTGCGGAGGCGAAGAAGACAGAGGATCTATTGAAGATATCGAACGATCTGGGCAAGGTGCAGGAAGAGATCGAACAGATCAAGGGACGCATGCGCTATCTGGACGAACACGTCGCTTTTGCCACCATTACCCTGTCCATCGCGGAAAAAAAGGGGACGGCCAAACTGAGCGAAGTAGCTGACGAAGGTACCTGGAACAAGGCCTGGCTCGCTTTGAACAGAAGCATTTTGGCTATCATTGCCTTCTTCAACGCTCTGATCATCTTCTTCGCCGGAGCCCTGCCGATTCTGATCCTGCTTTGCATACCCGGCGTCATCCTCCTTTGGCTGTGGCGGCGCAAGCAGCGACAGACTCCGCCTCCGCCAACGCGAATCGATTCGTGATATCAGTGCGAGTCCACATGTGCTACAATAGTACCGACTACATCCGGTAATTCAGCCAAGGAAGAGCACATGGAAAATCTGGGGGACCATCTGGTGCAGACCCATTCCATCGCGATGCGGGCGAAGACGAAAACCGTTCGTTTTATCCGTGCCCTGCACAATCTGGAACGTAAACCCAATCTCGTATGGAAGTAGGTGGACACGTGGAACATGACTTTCACTATTTGTACGATGAAACGGAGGATACCCGTACGCGCTTTGTCAGCTTTATCGGTGAGACGACCCGGTTTGACCTGGCCATTATGACGACCAATCGGTTTTACGGTAAAAAAATCGTCGTCAATATCCAAAACGGCCGAAGCGCAATCATCGGCGAGGACGACCTTCGCCAAGAGGGATACCTTGCATTCGCCTTTAACATTTCCGAGGCGGAAGCGGCAGAATTGCAGGCATTTTTGGAACGAATGATCTACTGAAGGATACGGAAAGGGCTGTTCCCGCGAAAAAGCGGAGAACAGCTCTTTTCTGTTGAAGCGCCTATTTCCTGCAGGACAAATCGCTAAATGCCTATACCCGCCGTATAATACCGCATACAAAACTTAACTACTATGTGAGGAGCGTCGATACAAGTGCATTCCCAATTTTCAGCAACTCCAGAAAGTTCATATGGTGCTGTCCCCACCCATTGGCAAGGAAGGGGCATGAATGACAACTACTGGGGACGGGACCGGTGTTCCCAGCCGTATACCTCTCCGTACAACTACCCTGGCTACCCCGGTTCCAGCTATCCCGGATACAGCTACCCCGGCTATCCGGGTTCCAGCTACCCTGGCTGGCCTGGCTCCAGCTATCCCGGCGGCCCAGGCACGTATCCCGGTTATCCAGGATACCCCGGCACCAGTTATCCAGGGTACAACTATCCCGGCTATCCCGGTTATCCAGGATTCCCTGGCGGCTATCCGGTCTCTCCTTATCCCGGGCAGCCCTATTCTCCCTATCCAGGCTACTCCCGTCCAACAGGCGCCCATCCAAGCCATCAGCCCAGCGCCCAATCGGTTGCCGTCCAGAGTGACGAAGGGGCAGACTGGGTCTAACCCTTAAAAAAACAGACTCGTTCCTTGCACGTCTTGGAACGAGTCTGTTTTTTATTTATTCCGCACACCGCGCCCGTTGGCAGGCCCGCCTCGGCGCTCGTTGGGAAAAGAGCGTTCCGTTCTTCCGTTTCTGTCCTGCCGAACCCCGCCGCGCTCTTTCGTATCCGTGCGGGCTTGCCGCGTGTTTCTTTCCGTGTAGGCAGAGCGCTGCTCACCAGAGCCCTCCTGTCGTTCACGGGGCCGCAATTGGTTGGCTTTGCGCTGCTCGTGAGGGCGCGTGTACCTGGTCTGACTCGAAGGCTCAAGGCCCTTGCTTGACTTGTCGCCGGAGCCCCCGGTTTCACCCGGCTCGCTGCTGCTTACGGACGACGTACCGGCAACACCTGGCTCGGAAGACTTCACTTTCCGCAGCACGAAGTAGGCACAGCCAAAATTGCAAAATTCCTGCAGGTATTCGTCCAGGACGGCAATTTTTTGTTCAAAGGGAACTTTGCGGTTGGCATCGTCGTAAAACCCCCTCAACCGCAGCTGCCCGTAACCCCAATCCCCCACGATGTAATCGTATTTATCCAGTATGTCACTGTAGCGTTCTTTAAAAATTTCCGGATTCCATCCATCGCGATGCTCTTCAACGAGCTCGTATGTGCCAGATTGCAAACGAAACAACATGGCTCCTCCTTTGGCGAGAACAATCTGCAATCATCTTACCACATTTTCAGGCGCAGGACATAAAATTCCCACGAAAACACCTTCAACCGAACGGGCAACCTACACCCAGGAGGTGCAACAATGAAAAAAACATGGCTTTACGGTACACTCGCTGCGATTGCACTGCTTGCAACTGCTTGTTCTCCTGCAGCCGGCCCAAACTACAATAAGCCCTACGGTACGTCAACCTACAAGAACACGGCTTACGATGGTCGAGCCATTTACCGGAACAATGCGTACGGAGGTTACGCTACCAGCGGTTTAACCTACCCGCGTCCCAACGATATGACGACCCGTAACAACGTTCAAAACGCCATTTATGACGGCACCAGGACGACCGGAATGGCCGGCAGGGGAACATACGGGACCAGTACCTATGGAACTGGTACGACGACAACCGGTATGTACGGCACAACCGGGACCACCGGCATTTACGGTCCTGCCGGAGCATACGGCACCGGCCTGACCGGCACGTACGGGACAACCGGAACCTACGATACCGGCAGAACCGGACTGATGGGCACTACCGGTAGGTACGGCACGACAGGGACCTATGGCACCGGCACAACCGGTCTGCTGGGAACTGGCGGCAAGTACGGCACAACCTACGGTACCGGCAGAACCGGACTGCTGGGTACGACCGGTACGTACGGCACGACGGGGACCTATGGCACCGGGACAAGCGGTACGTACGGAACGACCGGTACGGCCTTTCCCAGCACGTTTGGCACTACCTCCTACGGGACGACTGGCAGGACGGCCACCGACGGTTCCATCTATAAAAGTTCCGGGCTTCGCACCTCAGGTGTGGCCGGGACCGATCGCGGCGGTTATAACACGCGGTTGGGGTATGCCACGGTGGATCGAAATCACCTGAAAGCCACCACGGTAGCTCCGCATACCGTCTACGTTGACCGTCAGGCTTTGGCGCAAGCAGTGGGAAATGTAGCCTCCAGTGTACCAGGTGTAAACAGTTCATCTGTTCTCGTAACAGATAAGGAAATCTTTGTCGGCGTCAACAACCAGGCCAAAGACAAAAAAGCGGCCAACGCCAAAGTGCGTATGAACGCTCTGTCTGTCTCACCGCGCTGGTTTAGGGTATACGTGACCGACAACCCGTCCATGATTCAGGAGATGAATCGCGTAGCAACTCATGCAGCCAGCACCTCCTCTGCCCGTTACGATGGGCATGTTGACAAGTTGATTCGCAGCTTTGGCGGGCACCCTTCTACAGAAATGACCAAAACCCACGCTGCCACGCGTTAACTCCTCAAGAAAAATCCCCTATGGTTCTCATAGGGGATACTTTTGATTCACCTGGAACCAGCGATTTGCTGTTTGGCCGCGTTCGCCTGCTCGTGGGCATGGTACGAACTGCGCACCAGCGGTCCGGCTTCGACATGGCTGAAGCCTCGCTTCATGCCTTCCTCTTTCAGCTGTTTAAATTCATCGGGATGATAGTACTTTTCTACTTGTAAATGCTTTTTCGTCGGCTGCAAATACTGCCCAATTGTCATGATATTGACGTCGACGGCACGCAGGTCGTCCATCGTCTCCAAAATTTCGGCAAATGTTTCGCCTACCCCAATCATTAAACTGGATTTCGTCGGGATGGACGGCTGCAGTTCCTTGGAGCGCCGGAGCAGTTCCAGCGTGCGTTCGTACTTGGCCCGCGCCCGAACACGGTCAGACAGCCGCCGCACCGCCTCGATATTGTGATTAAGCACGTCCGGTTTGGCGTCCATCACCGTTTTTAAGGCATCCCAATTTCCCATGAAATCGGGAATCAGCACCTCCACGGTAGAAAAGGGCAGTCGTTTGCGAATCGCCCGGATGGTTTCGGCAAAAACAGCTGCGCCCCCGTCAGCCAAATCATCACGGGCCACAGAAGTGACGACTACGTGTTTGAGTCCCATTTGTTCTGCCGCTTCCGCAACGCGCCCCGGCTCAGCCAGATCCAGCTCTGTAGGAAGACCCGTTTTTACGGCACAAAAACGGCAGGCCCGGGTGCAAATGTCGCCCAGAATCATGAAGGTGGCGGTTCGGTTTGCCCAACATTCGTGGATATTGGGGCATTTTGCTTCTTCGCAAACAGTATGTAAGGTCTTCCCCCGCATCGTCTGTTTTAATTCCCTAAAATTGTTCAATTCTTCGCCTGAAACAAGGTTAATCTTGAGCCACTCCGGCTTGCGCTGTATCATTGCGGGCTCACTCCTTATTCGTTTAATCAAGCACCATCTTGTGAATGAGGCACTAATGGAAACCTTTCTTCATTATAGGGAATGCTGTAGACAGGGGCAATAGTCCACCTCCGGCGCGTACACTTTCCGGCCTGTTGCATATCTATTCATTTTGCTGCATCCCCTTGGAAACGGCTAAGACAAATGTATATACTGTTAGGAAGCGATTGGATAATCTCAGGGAGGACGCATATGGAACGAGTATTTGAGATTCGCGGCCACATTATCCGCAATGACATCCTGAAGAGAATTGATGCATCTGTCGTCCAGTACAACGGAAAGTACCGCGTGCTGGAGCTTGCGGTTGGCGATCAGGTAGACGACGATTCAACGGCGAAGATCGCCTTGGACTTGCCGGAAGACAAAGTGGAGATACTCCTGAACGAATTGATCAATCTGGGTTGTACGATCCCGCGCACGGAAGATTCGCCTACCATCAAGCCAGCGGAAAAGGACAAGACCGTACCGGACGATTTTTATTCAACGACAAACCACGCGACAGAGGTGTATTTGAACGGCCGGTGGGTCCGGGCCAAGCACCAGCGAATGGATGCCTGCCTCGTCGTCCGGGGCGATGAGGTCCACTGTGTCAAATTGCGCGACATCAAACAAGGCGATCAGGTCATCTGCGGCAGCAACGGGGTGCGCCTGATGCTTCCGCCCGCAGGGGAAGCGACGTCCGAATTCGCTTTTATGAATAACGAGGTCAGTTCGGAGCGGCGGGTAGAAGTCATTGTCAAGCGCCTGGCAGCGGAAATGCGGGAGTTGCGGGAGCGCGGCGGAAAAATCGTCTTCGTAGCCGGCCCCGTCGTCATTCACACCGGCGGCCAGGAGGCATTCCAGCACATGATTCGCAAAGGGTATGTCAACGCCCTTCTGTCAGGCAATGCGCTGGCTGTACACGACATCGAACGGGCGCTGTTCGGCACCTCTCTGGGCGTCAATCTCGACACCGGCTCCGTTGTCCGCGGCGGCCATAAAAACCACATGCGGGCGATTAACACCATTAACCGCTCCGGCTCGATCGCCGAGGCAGTCAAGGATGGCACTCTGAAGAGCGGAATCATGTACGAATGCGTCAAAAACAACGTCCCGTTTGTGCTTGCCGGCTCCATCCGCGATGACGGGCCGCTGCCTGACACGCTGATGGACCTGATCGAAGCACAGGCGAAGTACGAGGAGCAGGTGGCCGACGCTGACATGGTCGTCATGCTGTCCACGATGCTGCACGCGATCGGCACCGGAAACATGATGCCCAGTTGGATCAAAACCGTCTGCGTCGATATCAACCCGGCTGTCGTCACCAAACTGATGGACCGCGGATCGACGCAAACCGTAGGCATCGTTACAGATGTCGGGATGTTCCTGACGATGTTAGACAAGGAGTTGTAACATGTGCCGCTCGCTGTTTTCCAGATAGGGGGCAAGCAGGCGGCGCTCCCGCTCCTGGCAGCTAAACAGAAAGATCTGGTGTTCTTCCGCCAGTTCCATTACATAGGCCAAGGCATGGGCCAGCCGCTCTTCATCGTAGTGGATGAAGTGGTCATCCAAAAACAGCGGCAGCGGCTCTCGCTCCGCACTAATCCGGCGTAAAAGTGCGACGCGCTGTGCGAAATAAAGCTGATCCTGCGTCCCGGAAGAAAGCGCGCTGTGGGCTGCGACCCCGTGGCTGCCGGGCTTGGCCGTGTGAATGGCAAAACCCTGATTGGGATCGAGACGCACGTCCTGATACCGCCCTCCGGTCGTGCGCGCTGCAACCTCTGAAGCGAGCTGGTTTACATCCGGGGAGAGGTCGCGGTGCCACTCCTCCAGGACGGATTGCAGCGTCTCCTTTGCCAATTGCAAGGCCTCGCGCCGGGTCAACAGGTCGTCTACCTGCTGCAAGGCTTCGTCGTATTCGCTTTTTGCCTTTGCCCAGGAATGCTCGCCGCGCCGGCCGATCTCACCCCGCGCCTGTGCCATTTTTTCGCGAAGTTCCACCATTTGCTCTTCGGTCCGTCTCAATTCACTTTCTGTCTCCTGCCGAAGCTGCCTGAGGCCGGTTCGCTTGTCCTCCAGGATGCGGCGAACCGACTCTTCCCACTCTGCCAGCAGTTTCCCTCGTTCCTGCTCCCGCTTGTCCCACTCTGCTGCCAGCTGCGCACGCAGACGTTCCTGACTGAGCTCCTTCTCCAGTCGCTCCTGCTGCTCACGGCTCATCTGCTCCCACATTTGACGCTCTTGCAGCACAAGTGCCGCGGCTTCCGCAAAGGGAAGATGCGGCGGAATGCCCCAGCGGATCATCGTCATTTCCAACTGCGTCCGCAGGCGGTGCATTTCTTGCTCGTCTGTCCGTTTGGCCTCCTGCCGGTGAGCCTGTGCCAACTGTTTTTCGCGGTAAACGAGAAACGCTTCCCAATCCGGCACATTCCATTCGGCCAGCAGGGCGGCAAGCTGCCTCATTCGCTCTGCCTGCTCCGACTCGCAGCGGGCCAGTCTGCGGCTTAGCTCCTCCCGTCCGGCCCCGCTGACAGGGGCAGCCTTTGGCACAGCTTCCGGTTCCTCCAGCGGCGCTTTTGCGGGTTGATCCGTCTGATCGCGGCCGCCTTTCGCGGGAGACGCGAACAGCAGCCTGGCGGCAGCCCCGCCTAGCAGGATTGTCAACAGGGCAGAGATCCAGCCCATCGCCGGCGCCGTCCCGTACCACAAGAGGCCCACGGTGATCAGTGCAGACAGCAGTGTACCCGCCAGCAGCAGCGGCATGCTCCGGTTCGTGCCGGCCTGACGCTGCCTCCGCCCTATGGCTGTGCGGCTGAGCAGCTGGCCCGCACCTGCTTGTCCGGCGGCGTCTGCAGGCTGCTCAGCCTGTCCTGTCCCCCGGCCCCGATCGTCCCGTTCCGCTGCGGCCAGTGCAAGCTGGAGCCGGTAGCTCTCCTCCCGCAGCTCCTCGGCTTCCTTATGCAGCTGCAGGCCGCGCCGAAAGTCGGCCTGCAGCTTTTCCACCGGAACGGCCTTTTCCTGCTCCCCGGCTTGCGGACGCGCTTCATAGGCGCAATAGGCGTACCACGTCTTCAGCCAGCTCTGCCACTCGGCATCCGGGATCTCTTGAAACGACAGATAGCGCACGGTTTGCTGCGGCGAGTCGGACGCCGACACAGCCTCCTGCCCAGCGATGACTGCCTGATACTGCGCGTAAAACGCCTCGATCTCCGCCAGTGACTCCCTCACTTTGCGGTGCATCTCCCCCTCCGACGGGTCAGAGGCCGCCTCCTCCCACTGGATAAAGTCCGCAGAGCGTTTCGTCTCAAACGAGCGCTGCCACCACTGCTGCCAGTGCTGCTCAGCCTGTTCGATCTGCTCCAACTGAACCCATAAGCGCGACTGCTGTTTCTGCAATTGCTGCAAGCTTTGCTCCCGCTCCATCAGCTCGGCTGTCAGATGGCTGACCGCCTGCCAGGCCGCTTCCGCCTGCTGCAGCCGTTCCTGCGCCTTTCCCAGCTGCCTGCCCGCTTTCCCCAGCAGCGTCGTCTCGGCCGACTCCTTTTTCCCGATGGCCGCAAGCTCTTGCTCCAACCCGGACAATATGCGCTGCACGATCGGATCTTTTTCCTCACTGCGCAAAAGGACGGGCAGCAAGTGATTTGCCGCATGCAGGGGCTGGCGTTTGACCCAGGTGACATCTGTAAACAAACTCCGATTCAATCCCAGATGGCGTTCGATAAAATTGTACTCTTTGCGCCGATCCTCTTGGTACTCCCGGGTAATCTCGGCCAATTCGGGTTCTCTGAAGAGTTTGGCCAGCTCCCGCTCTTTCTCAAAATGCCGCTGCAGACGAAAGGTGCGACCGTCCAGTGTATAGCGGACGACAGTCTGGTAAGCCCCCCTGTCCCACGGGTAGTACTGCTCGTATTCCCCCAGGTAGCGGGTGACCCGGATATAATCCCGCTTCATGCCGTAAAGCGATGAGATGATCGCTTGCAGCAGCGTCGTTTTGCCGGCTTCGTTGGGAGCCACAAACAGGTTGAGTCCCGGCGCGAACTGAAAGGTGGCATCGCGCCACTTGCCGAACCCGCCGATATGCAATTCCCTGATAATCACCGCAAATTCCCTCCGATCCGCTTGAGCGCTTCCCGCCGCGCCAACTGCGCTATCTCTCGCTTTCGCCTGTCTTCGCTGTCCGCTTCCAAGGCACGCAGCCGCCTCAGCCATCTGCCCAGCAGACTGCCCTCGGCAATGAACTGTTCCTCGTCGACGTCAGGCCAAGTGTGATCCTCAAAATGGATATAAAAAAACGATTTGCACCGTTCATAGAGAAGTTCCAGCGGCGGATTCAGGTGGGCAGCACGCTCGCCGGTCAACTGGACGTAAAGCAGGTCAGCGGGGGAATGCTCCCGCAGCTGCTCCTCCACAAGCTGAATCAGCTTCTCTGTCGTCTCCACCCCGCCCAGTTCCAGCTCCAGCCTGCGTATCTGCCGCGTCTGAACGGGAATCGGCTCCAGCCTAAGTTCACCGCTGTCGCTTAACTGGCCGTAGAGGACCGACCGCTCTCCCGTTTCCTTCGCCGTGAGTCCTTCCGGGGTGCCTGGGTAAGCGGCAAATACCCCTCCACGCGCAGGGTGGTTGTACTGGATCGGCTTGTGTATGTGTCCCAGTGCGACATAGTCCATCTCAGTCTGGACCAAGGCGGCAAGCGGCAAGGGCGCATAGGGATGGTGCTCCGGTTCCGCCCCTGTCTGCACACTGCCGTGCAGCAGCATGATATGATGGCGGTAATCGGGCAATTTTCCTGGAAAATCAGCCAGCGGCGAATCGTGAACATGGGCGTGCGGAAATCCCCAGCCGTAGATCACGCAAGACTTTTCCGGGAATTCGTACACGCCCCACTCTGGCGTAAAGATGATCACGTTGGCCGGCCATTCCAGCGTCAGATAAAAAGAACCCGCCATCCACGGGTCGTGATTGCCGGGAGCGATGCAGACGACAGCCGGTTCTACACTGGCGAACAGCTCTTGCAAAAACAGTGCCGTTGTTCGCGTTCCCCCGTAATATTCAAGCAGATCGCCGGCAATCAACCAAAAGTCCGCTTGCTTTGCGATGACGAGGTCGCGCACCCGCTGCATGGTCTGGCGAAAGTCGTACTGCCTTTGTTCGTAGACTGCGGAGAGAGATATGAGCGGCGCGTCCAGATGAACATCAGCCATATGAATAAATGAAACCATGTATGTACCTCCCTCATGACAGGCCGTCCTCTCAGTGGTACACTATTGTAGAAGTGAAAGCAGACCTGAATCGAACGTATTTTCCCCTATCTTACCAAAAAAATATGGCTTGCCGCCAGTAAAAGTATGTGCAACAGAAGGGATGAAGAATATGAGAGTAGCCTATCTGGACTGCTTCTCCGGGTTAAGCGGCGATATGACCTTGGCCGCACTGGTGGATGCAGGTGCGGACAGAGAAAAGCTTGATCAGGAGCTTCGCAAGCTGCCCCTGGATCATTTTCGCCTCGAGTGGAGGAATGTAGTAAAAAAAGGGGTTTCCGCGCTTAAACTGGATGTCGTCGACGAGCAGGCAGCTACGGCACGACACGACGACCATCATCATGAGCACCATCACCATGAGCACCATCACCACGATCATCACCACGATCATCACCACGACCACCATCATCACCATCGACGCTACAAAGAGATCGTGGACATGATCACATCTGCGGGCCTGGCGCCGCGAGTGACCGAACGTGCGCTGGCGATCTTTCAACGCATCGGCGTCGCAGAAGCAAAAATCCACGATGTTCCGCTCGACACCGTCCATTTTCACGAAGTGGGAGCTCTTGATTCCATCGTTGACATCGTCGGCGTGGCTTTGGCATTGGAAGACTTGGGAGTTGATCAAGTGTACTGTGGGCCTGTTCCGACCGGCAGCGGATTTGTTCGCTGTGACCACGGCTTGTATCCCGTACCTGCTCCGGCAACCATGGAGATTTTAAAAGGCATCCCGCTGCGGTTCAGTGCCATTCAAAAGGAATTGACCACTCCAACCGGGGCGGGCATCGCCGCTGCTCTGGCCGAAAAATTTGGCCCTCTGCCTGCCATGACCGTAGAAGCGATCGGGTACGGCGCGGGCACGCGGGACTTGCCCGATCAGCCAAACGTGCTGCGTGTGCTCATCGGTACTCTTTCATGAGCCGATCCGTAGAAAAGGGGGAGATGGTTCGGGTCCGCAGCACCCGTCACCCTCCCCCAAACGATTCCAAACGGTCAGGCGAGACCTGCTTTGCCTTCTCCAGCGCCTGTTGATACACCTGCTTTAACGGAATGCGCCATTCCCGCGCCAGCCTCGCGCATTCTTCATACTCCGGCGCTACCTGGACCCTTTCACCCCGATGGTAACCAATTTTCGCCACCACTTTTCCCCAATTTGTCTCTACCGTGATTAACCTGCGGGCCAGCCGATGAACAGCGACCGGGAAATACCTCAGTCCAAACGTGGATGTTTCGCGGAACATAATGGCCTTCATCGCGTCCAGTTGGCTCTCGTAAGCCAGCACCTGCAGCAGCATGCCCGGCCTGCTCTTTTTCATCGTCATCGGCAGTACCGTCACATCATTAGCCCCGGCGTCAAACAAGCGCTCCATCGCATAAGCGACCCATTCCGGACTGACGTCATCCAGGTTTGCCTGCAGCAGGTACATTCCCTCGTCAATATGCTCTTCCGTATGCTCCCGGCACTCGCGCAGAATTGGCGGGTTGCTGTTTTTGCTTACCTGAATCAAAGCGGTCCCGTCAGCCGTACCAGTCTTTTCCACTTTCCCCGCAGGGAGTTCCCCCAACGCGATCCCCAGCTCACGCAGCCAGGCCAAGGCCAACGGCGACAAAGGCTCTGCCGTCTGTCTCCATTCCGCAATGGCGAAGCCCTCCAAAAGGGGGAGCCACTCGGCCGGCAGTCCCCGCGGAACGACAAGCGGAGCAAGCCTCAGCTTTTTCCAGAATTCCTCATAGCAAGACAGCTCTGCAAGCGCCGACACCTCCCTTTCCCAAAAGGCTGCGGGCACTGTGCCTTCATAGGCTTCGGCCCGAGCCAAGGCCGATTTCAAAGATCCCGGCCCAGGATGACCCGTTTTTGCCTCCGGCTTTACACCGAGTGCGTTCCAAGCGCCAAGCAAACCAGTCAAGGTAAGCGGCTTGTCACTGTACAATATCCAAGTATCCATATCGCCCACATCCTCACAGGAACCCAATTTTTGGATAATAGAGTAAACCCCCGGATAGACGCAGAGACTACTAAGGAAAAACGATCATCCGGGGGGAATCAGAATGCGGATTCTACACCTTCGCCTAATGGTGATCCTGTTCGTCGCAGCACTTATGTTTGCAGAGCAGAGCGTCTGCGCCCACGCGGCTGCTTCTCATCCCGCTTCCAAAGACAAGACAAACCAACTGGACGTCTTTCAGCAGCGCATGCAATTATTTTACCGCTTTGAAGCCGTCTACGGCATTCCCTGGACATACCTGGCAGCAATCGATCAATACGAGCGTACCATATCCAAGCGAAAGAAACACGACAAACAACCGATGCGGCTGACTGCCATCGACATACCGCCCGCCGTTTGGAGCGGCTACCTCAATCCTGAGCAAAACGACATGAATGAGTCGTCCATTGCCTTTTTTGGCGGAATCGGCCTGGACGGCTCAGGCGACGGACTGGCCGACCGCAACAACGATGTCGACGTGCTCGCGGCTATCGTTCAGCAGCTCGCTGAATTCGGATACAGCCGCGAAGATTTTCGCATCGGATTGTGGACCTACTATAAACGCGAGCGCGCGGTCCAAACAATCGAGCAGTTTTCCAAAGTATACCAAAAGTACCAGACGCTCAACCTGCTGCGCCACACCTTCCCCATCCCCAAACAGTACAATTACAGTTATAAAAGCACCTGGGGCGTGGCCCGCGACTGGGGCGGAAAACGCATCCACGAGGGAACCGATATCTTTGCCGATTACAGCACGCCAATCCAGAGCACAGGTTACGGCGTCATCGAGATTATCGGCTGGAACCGCTTTGGCGGCTGGCGGATCGGCATTCGCGACATGGACAACATCTATCACTACTACGCCCACCTCTCTGCCTTTCGCAAAGGGCTGAAAGCGGGAGACATCGTCGAGCCTGGACAGATCATCGGGTATGTCGGCAGCTCTGGCTACGGCAAACCCGGGACATCCGGCAAGTTTCCTCCCCATCTCCATTATGGCATGTACATTGACAACGGAAACAGCGAATGGGCGTTTGACCCGTTTCCGAAGCTGAAGAGCTGGGAGCGGATGATGTACAGGAAAAAAGAGGGGTAGGTATCCAGCGCGAACGCGAAAAAAAGCGATGGCAGCTGCTCCATCGCTTTTTTCCTCAATTTCCTCCCGGCAGGATCGGCTGACCTTCGGGACCAACCCCCAGTTTTGGCACTTCCGGTTTTCCTTCCGGATTGTTGTACAGGTAATACGGTACTTTTCCAATGATCAGTGAATGCGCAATTGGAATTTCCGAAGTTACCGTCTTTTTCTCCGTTGCAAACGGTATGACAATCCGCAGGTCGACTTCGACGTACATGTAAATCGTCATGAGCACCATGTTAATTCCCGCTTCTGACAGGCTGTGCCTCAATTGTGCCCGTACTGAACCCACCGGCACAAACTTGAGCGGCAGATCGGGTCCCATCTGCGCCAGGAAGCTGTTTCCCGTCACCAACCCGAGCGGAATAGACTGATCGATTTTTTGCGATTCGAATTCTTCCAGTCGATTTTGAATTCGCTGCGTCGTCTCGCCGACGATCCGGGCGTTCTCCTGGGCGTTCCAATTGATCGCCTGGATCTGGCCGTCGCGATCCTGTAAAATATTGGCCAACTCCTTTATGTCGATTCCTTGCTGCACGATTCGTTTGGTTACGGCATCGGCAATCGCTTCTTTGGCAAGCTGCTCAGCTTTTTGCGTAGCCAGGATCATCAACGTCGGCTCGATCCGCCGCTCCAGCAGGAATAGCGACTGCATCATCAACGCAAGCGAGATGACCAAAGCGATAAAGACCGCCTTTGGCCGGGTCAGTGGACCGCGCAGACGTCGACGAACCCGAAACACCGCCACATCCGCCACCCCCTACATAGTACATCCTATGCAGCGGGCAAATGATTTACGATTCGTTGACCGAGAACGCCCTATTATTTGTAGAAGGGATGAATCGGTCTCTTTCATCAGGAAGTGTGAAGCGACACGGAGTGGCCGATAAAACCGGAGAGGACGGGAGTGATCGCCGCGCCAAGCCAGCGGACAAAGTGATACGCACCAGAGGTAACGCCACGCTCGTACGGTGATACATCCATCACGTAGCTGGTAAACAGCGCGTTGTTCAAACCGCTGATCAGTCTGGAGATGATGATCAGCACGATATCGATCCAAACCACATCGACAAAGTTCAACAGCGCGAGGATGACGAACATCGCGATCAAGCTGTAGGGAATAATCTGTTTCGGTTCGTGTTTTTCTTCCAGCCGATGGGCCAACACCGCGGAGCCGTATGCGAGCATCAGACCCCAGCAAAAATATATGCAGTAAACAGCTTTTCCACTTGCGCTTCGGTCGCGCCGATGTCTTCAGCGATTACAGGCAGGATCGGGTCGACGATGCCAATCCCCATAAACGCCAAAAACGTGGCAAAGACGGCGATGTACCGGGCGCGGGTCTGCCGTTTTGAATGTTCTTCCATTCTTTCTCCTCCATGTGATTCATGTTGTTTCCTCACCTAGTATCTCTGTCACTCTTGCATGTAAGGTCTCGATTTCCTGTTTAAACCTATCCATTTTCTTCATTTTTTTTTATCATTTCTATCTCTTCCCGCAGATTGTCCGCCAGCAGTTGCAAATCTGCCCTGCTCTGCTGTTTCCCGGAAATAAACCAGCCCAGGCGGCCAATTTCCGGCAACCGGGCTGGCTGTTATAGGATGTAATCGCACGAAGCAATCATTATATTGAGGTGTTTTGACAAATCGATTTCATAAGGGGAGGAAATTCGTTCGCCGTTCGGTTCCTTGATCACGCGGATAATCGGGCGGCTGGGAACGCCGCGGTTATAATCGACCACGATCCCCTCCTCCCCTGTATTCAAGGTCACAGTCAGACCAATCGGATACAGGGCAATGGTATCGCGAAAGTGCTCGACCATTTGCTGGTTGTACAGCCTGCCTGTCCCGAGGAACAGCTCCTCCATCGCTTCATGCGGCAGCATCGCCTTACGGTAGATGCGGCTGGTGGTCATGGCATCAAACACGTCACAGATGCCGAGAATTTTGCCGTACCGGTGAATCTCACTCTCGACCAGTCCCCGCGGATATCCTGAACCGTCGCAGCGCTCATGATGCTGATAGGCGCAGTGGGCAGCCAGCAGCGGGATATCGTCTTCTTTGCGCAGCAGCTCAAAACCGTATTCCGTATGCTTCTGCATGATTTTGTACTCTTCGTCCGTCAGCTTGCCCGGCTTGGTCAAAATCTCCTGGGGAATCGCCATCTTTCCGATGTCGTGCAGAATCGCTCCCATGCCCAGTTCCGTCAGTTCCTTCTGATTCAATCCCATCTTGACCCCGAGCGAGATCGCATACAAAGTGACGTGAAAGGAGTGATAAAAGACGTAGTTGTCGACTCCCCCGACGCTGCCCAATAAATTCATCGCCACTTGATTGCCTTTTAATTCGTCAATAATCGAAAGCACGGCGTGGCGAAACTTCTGTCCGATCTGCTGGTTGCCGGGCAGCTGCCGCCAACGCTTTGGATCGATCTGATACGCCTTGAAAGTTTCGCTGATGATGCCCATCGCTTCCTGTCGCGTCTGTTCGGAGACGACATCTTGCACGATAATATCGCTTGTAAGCTCGTCGTCTATGTACACGGCAGAAATATGGTATTCCTGCAGCCTGTTTATCATTCTTTGCGTAAGGACGACTCCAGCCCCGATCAGTACGGTCCCGTTGTTCGTATAAATCGATTTCGCTATTTTTTGTCCTGGCTGGCAGCGATTAACTGAAATGAGTCGCATAGCAATTGTCGCCTCTCCCAAATCGTCACATTCGACAAAACTCTTGTTTATTTGTCATTTTTCATTAGCATATCACATTGCCCGAAAATAAAAAATGATGACAGTCCACTTGACGAAACAAAGGCTCTTACCGTGAAGTAAGAGCCTCGCTTTCCTTAAAACATTTTGCGGATGGCTTCCCGACCGGTTATTCCCGCCCGAATCCCCGCTTTTTCTGCTGTTGTGGTCACCGATTCAAGCGGAGCATCCAGCAGCTCCTGGATGGTTTTCACGCCGACCGCCCGCCCGGCAAGCACTTCGCGTTCGGCCAGCCGTTGATTCAGCAGACCGACATCCAAAGCGCCGCACATGATATACCCTTTGTCTGTGGTAACGGCCAGCAGTGTAGTCTTCGGCAGTCGAACCGTAATCGCCAGTGCTGTTCCCTCTTCAAACGAGATTGGCTGTACCTCAATCATGTCTGTTCCTCCTCCTCCGCTATACCCTATGTAAAAAGGCACCCGGGGGTGCAGCTTCAGTGAACAGTCGCGGAAGGCAGTTCGACATCCATCGCGACTTTCCGCTTTACTACCTCAATCATATATGTCGCCATCATTTGGAACAACTCTTCATCGTCCATTTCATCGATCAGACGGTACAAGTCATCCCGCGATTGTTCCTGAAGGATTCCGGCGACAATGGCGATAATATCCTCCTCATCGCGGCTAAAATGCCCCCTGTACAACTGGTAAAGCTCGTCGATAAAGCGCAAGTCAGGCACTCCTTTTTCCCTTTAGGATAACGCCTGCGAACAATCCTATACCTTGCCGCGGCAGTCAAGCCAACGGGGCACGAAGCTTGATTTCACCAAGGCTTCGTCGCGGAGCGTGACCGCCAGTACCTCGCGCAGGACCTCCGGCAAGAAAAAGCGGTACTCCTTGCCTTGCGACAATTCCGGAAACAGCGGGCTAAAGGCAAACAGGTCTACGGTGCCGATGCGGTATTCGCGCTGCATGTCGATCGGATCTCCGTTCACCTCGATCCCGCAAATGACCGGCAAGACTCCCGCTTCATAATGGACGGTAATGCCGTCCACCCCCATCCATCCGATCATCTTGCCGCGGAAGCCAAAGCCGCGCAATTCCTTATACACAATCTGCGGCTGAACAGAATGGGCGATCAGTTGAAACAGCTGCTCTCCCGTCAGCGTGACGGCACACGGTTTGATCGGGTGTGGCACGCACAGCAGCAAATCCTTGCGGGTCACGGCCCCTTCGGATAGCGGCGCAAGCAGCAAGCCGCTGTTGGCCAGGCCTACTTCGGCATTGGCCCAGAGCCGCAAGCTTGCCGCCAAAAAGGAGGCAAACGGCGTCTCGCGCTCCCAGTCTATCCCGAAGTCGACGCTCAGCGTGCCGACCGGCTCATTCAAGATCTGCTCCGCCTTTTCCTCCTGCCGCTCGATGACCGAATGGACAGCAGAGTCGCAGGAAAACTGCCGCGCGGCAAAAACTTCTGCCGAGCTTGCCGCCACCCGCCCTGACTCTTCGTCCAAGACAAGCTGAACGTGGCCGACGTATTCGCCCCAACGGCCCGCCTGAGCGATCAGCGTGCGGTCAAACCGCTCTCCCTGTTCCAGCAAATGATGTGTATGTCCGCCCAAGATCACGTCTATTCCCTCGATCTCCCGGGCCATCTGCCGATCTTTTTGCAGTCCCAGATGGGACAGGACGATCACGACGTTCACATGCGGTCTCAATCGTTCAACCTGCTTGGCGATAAGGGGCAGCGGCTCTTTCGCCTCCCAGCCGAGCTGCTCGTAGACGTCAAAAACGGCCGTAACGCCAAGGACGGCCGCGCTAACCCCTTCCCACTCATGGATGGCGTACGGAACTGCCCAATGGGGGTGTTCATGTGTAGCTGCATCGTACAGATTGCTGAGGACGACCGTAAACTCGGCCTGCTCAAACAGCTCATCCAGTCTGTCCTTGGGAAAGGTAATGCCTTCGTTGTTTCCGATCGTCACATACTGGTATCCGCTGTGATTGACGACTTCGACATTGGCATGGCCCCATGTGGCCTCCGTCGGCAGGCTCATCCGGTCAGAGTGATCCCCGATATCGACGGTGAGTACATAATCTCCCTTCGCTTCCCACGCCCGGCGATGCTCTTTCAGGCATGAGGCAATCTGCGGCATTCGCTCAAAGCGGCTGTGCAAATCGTTGGTGTGGAGAATATGCAGGATCACGATGTTCCCCCCCTTTTGTCGTTAAGCCATGAAGGCTTTGACAATCATTTGGACCGCAATCGCCAGGATGAGGACACGCAAAATCGCGATAAGCGTCTGCCCTTTTATCCGCTTGGCCAGCACCGCTCCTGCTTTTCCGCCAATCCAGGCGCCCGGGGCAAGCGTTAAAACGTACAGCCAGTCGATGTGATCATGCAGCACGTTTGTAACGCTGCCGACAATCGCCGAAAGGAAGATGACGAACATGGAAGTGGCAGAGGCCACGTGCGGAGGAAAGCGAAACAGCACAAGCATGACCGGCACCATCAAGATGCCGCCGCCAACGCCAAACAGCGAGGAAATCATTCCCACAAAAAACGCGATCAAGACGGCCATCCAGCGCTTGTAGCCGTATTCATGCTCGTTCCCCTGATCGTCCGTATACGTTCGCACCACGTCCAGTTGAAGCGTTAGCGGCTTTATTTTATCCTTGACCATAATCAGTACAAACATGGCAATTTGAAACAAGCCGAACAGCAAGTAAAACGATTGCAGCTGCAAAAGTTTGTTGATGTAGACGCCGGCAATCGCTCCTGGAGCGCTTCCGATGAAAAACAGCCAGGCCGTCTGTGTATCCACCTTTTTCTGTTGTACATACGCCAACGTCGAGGACAAAGCCGTAATGGCAATCACCATCAGCGACGTCCCGGCCGCTATCTGGGCCGTCATGGAGCCTGGCTCGTACCAATTGACAAAGTAGAGCAGAGCCGGCACGAAGAACATCCCGCCGCCGATCCCCACCAGGCTGCCTATGGCCCCTGCGACCAGGCCGACCAGCGTAAATACTGCGACCAACAATATCATGGAATTCTCCTTAAAACATTTCCAACTGCCGCGGGTGAAGCCCTGAAGGTTTTACGCCGAGAAGCTCCATGAATTGCTTGGCATTTCCCGCCGCGTCACCGCCTGAGTTGTTGTTAAATAAAATGTATACCTTTTTTGCCTTTTCTTGCAACTGCCTGATGATCGGGACCCACTCGCGCAGTTCTTCTTCGCTGTACTTGTACAGATAGCGCACATCCCGCCAGTTTTGACCTGCTCCGGGATCTCTCCACCCCGATACATTGCGCCCGTGGAAGCGAACGAGCGACAGCTGCGGCTGGGTCACCGCAGGGACGATCGGGACACAGCCGGTTCCGACTTGAGGTTCGTCACACACGACGTGCACCGCGCCCAGATCCTCCAACAGAGCCAGGGTGCGTTCGCGAAAATGAGGCTCAAACCAGCTGCGGTTGCGAAACTCGACGGCGACCAGATAGCGGGGAAAGGCCCGAACGCACAGCTGGACGTAGTTTACATGTTCGCGCACGCAGTCAAACCACGGCGGAAACTGGAACAAGAGCGCTTTTAGTTTTCCCGCGCTGACGAGCGGCTGGATGCTCTCCTCAAACCGGGAAAACAGCTCTTCCCGGCCCATTTCCGCTTCCGGTCCGCTGCGCCTGTGGCCGGTCATCGCCTGATGGGGCTTCACGATAAAGCCAAAGGTATCGGGCGTCTCCCGCGCCCATGCCTGATAGTTTTTCTGTGGTAGAATGGCGTAAAACGAACTGTCCAGCTCGACGATCGGAAAGTGGCTGGCGTAGACTGCCAGCTTGTCACGGCTGCGCACTCCTTGCGCGTACAGATCGTCGTGATCTCCCCAGCCGCACACGCCAATCGAAATACGGCTTTCCATCATACCATTCCTTGTGAAAGGAGCGAGACAGATGCTCCCTGATATTTTGGGCCAACCCTTCGCACATAAGCATACCAAACTGAAGATTGACGGAAAAGTGGTGAAGCGCCTCATCGCGGAAGGGCGTGAGGCGCTGCCTTATGAATATTCTGCTCTGCTGGCCGGACGAGGTGCAGCCATTACCTGCCATTTCGCAAATGTATCGGAAACGACCGCAACAGACACTTTTTCCTGGAGCGGTCCGGCGCTCATCGGCACCTTACAGCTTCTGCGGGAACGGGAGCTTCGCTGGCTGGGCTGCGTTCACACCCATCCCCGGACCCCCGCCATCCCCTCTGCCGCCGACCATGCCGGCTGGCATTACCCTGAGCTGAGTTACTGGATCCTCTCCCTCGCCCGGCCGGATCGGCCCGAACTGAAACTGTACCAAATGGCGGGCGGCCGCTTTTTTGCCAGGGAGTTTGAAATCGCAAACAGCAGCGGCAGGTGACTTAGGCTTCGGACGTGCCGCTCTTCTCTTCGCCTGCCGCCGCTTTCACCTCTTGCGCCGTGTTTTTGTCCGCCTGCATGAAGCCGGCGATCATTTTGTTCATATCCAGCCCGGACACGTCTTTCAGCATCTCGGGAAGCTGGGTCATCATTTTGGTGACGTTCATGCTCAACCGATTGACGCCGTCCCCTTGACCGTTGGCGGAGTCGATGATCGTCACCTTGTCGATCGCCTTCATCGGCTCAGCCACCTTGGCGGCCAACTCAGGCAGCATCTTGGCCACGATGTCCAGCACCGCCGCTTGCCCGAACTTCTCGTACGCTTCGGCCAGCTTTTGTTTCCCTTCTGCTTCCGCTTCCAGCTTCAGACGGGTAACTTCCGCCTCCGCCGTACCTTTGGCCTTCTCCGCTTCCGCGACAGCCAGACCCTCGATCCGCTTTTGTTCCGCCAGCGCCTTTGCCTCCGCCTCGATCCGGTACTTCAAGGCATCGGCTTCCCGCATCTTCCTCGCCTTTTCCGCTTCTGCCGCCTGCTCAACCGCATAGCGGTCGGCGTCGGCCTTTTTCTTCACTTCCGCATCGTACTGCTTTTCGCGGCGAAGGATTTCTTTTTCTTCCAGTTCGATCTGCTTTTCTTTCCGGACGATGTCGATTTTCATTTCTTCTTCCGTCACTTGCTGCCTGGTCATTACTTCCTGCAGCGTATATGCCTGGTCGGCAATCGCCCTGGCCCGGTCCTGCTCCTGTTTAAAGGCGGAGACCTTCAGTTCTTTCTCCTTTTGCGCTTCGGCGATATTGGTCTCTTTCAAAAGTTCTGCCTTTCGCGCTTCTTCTTCCGCCCTCGCCTGGCGAATCCGCGCTTCCTTGTCCGCTTCCGCCTGGGAGATGACCGCGTCCCGTTTGACGGCGGCAATCTGCGGAATCCCCAGGGCAGCCAGGTAGCCGTTCTTGTCGCGCACTTCTTTGATCGTAAAGCTGACAACCGTCAGGCCCATCTTTTTCAAGTCTTTCGCTGCTACAGCCTGCACTTCCTGCGCGAAGCGCTCCCGGTTCCGGTAGATCTCCTCCACCGTCATGCTGCCGAGAATCGCCCGCAGGTAACCCTCCAGGACTTCCTGCGCTTCGGCCTTCAGCGCTTCGTCCGTTTTTCCCATAAACTGCTCGGCGGCGGTGGCAATCTCTTCAATCGAACCGCCTACCTTGATAATCGCGGTCCCGTCCGCCATCACGGGCACGCCCTGCTCCGTGTACACTTCGGGCGTAGATACCTCCAGCTTTTGCGACAGCAAACTGATGTAATTGGCCTGCTGGAATATCGGCAGAATGAACGCTCCGCCGCCGCGGACAATCTTCATCTTCCTCCCTTGCTCGTCTGTCAGCACGTTTTTGCTGCCCAGATAACTGCCTGTAACGATCATGGCCTGGTCAGCGCCGACTGTTTTATACCGCGCCCAAAAA
Organism: Brevibacillus massiliensis; assembly: GCF_000311785.1. Lineage (GTDB taxonomy): Bacteria > Bacillota > Bacilli > Brevibacillales > Brevibacillaceae > Brevibacillus_C > Brevibacillus_C massiliensis. Next base: position 303,934 of record NZ_HE978539.1, on the reverse strand, counting down.
GTGATTCCCAATATGGCCAAGATGGCGATGACGACAACCAAGATGACGGAAACGCCAGGTTCAAACATCCACAATCTCTCCCCTTCTATTGAAATGGCACTACATACAACACGTGATCCTTTACCTCGACGACGACGACGCGAGTTCCCGCGGGAATGCTCACCTTGTCCATGCTTGCGGCAATGTGGTTGGTCGTCCCGGTAATCATCGGGATGACGACTTCCCCCAGACCTGTTTCCGGTATGGCCGTGAGAACTTCACCGATTTTTCCGGTCAACTGTTGAAGGGAGTAACCTGTCGAAACCTCGGCATCCTTCATCGGTTTGACCCATATGAAGTAAGAAATGACCGTAATGGCTATCCCGGCGGCAGCCGCCCCCAAGAAGACGCTCGGAAGGGCAAGCGCGGTCCAGCGGTACAAAAGGTATCCGCATCCGCCAAACGAGGTAAGTCCGCTCATCAAAGACAGCGGCTGCAGCAGCGGAAGCTCAAAATGCGGCAGATGGCTTGTCGTGTCGCCAAACAAAAGGTTGATACAAGCGTAGATAAGGCCGATGCCGACACAGACAAGAAACAGAATCTCCGGCCAAGCCATGCTTTTCACCCCCTTCTTTCAGCGGCAAGCATTCGCAGTCAATTCCATTAATGGAATTTGTTTTCTTATTATGTAGTACGTTTTTTTTGTATAAAGGTTTCGATAATTTCCCTGCAAAATCTGCAAAAAGCGAGGCAATACTAGAGGAAAACCTATCGATAAATTGGGGATTTCCCGGGGATACCTTTGCGGTTATTCAACCGGCGGCTCCATTGCGCTGGAATTCATGCTGACCTATCCTGATCGAACCCTGGGCGGAATATTGCTCAGCGGCATGTCTGAAGTGAGCGATCCCAGGCTGAAGCAGTTGGTCACGCTGGGCAAATCGCTCGCCCAGGCAGGAGCAGACAAAAGAATCGCATCCCCTCCCGTTCATCGGGGAAGGGACGGTGCCTTTGGAAGAACTTCACTAAACAAACTTCAAGGACTTATGCCTGCAAGGGTTTCATCACTCGCTGCCTGGCAGCAAACGTGGCGATTTCTCCTACTCCTTGTTGTTTCAACATGGCGGCGTTTTCTGCGACGTACTTGCCGATATCGTCAGGAAAGTGAGCATCCGACGACAGGGTGAACACCACTCCATGCTTTCGCAGCACTTCAATAAAAGCCGGACTCGGACACATTTCACGAACCGGATAGCGGTAATAAAGTCCCGCATTTACTTCTGTCGCCGTATCGGTCTCATGCAGCGCTGCAGCAATCTGCTCATACAGCGGCAGAAGCAAGGCCTCATCCGGCCGGTAACGAAAGACTTTAAGATTGTCAAGGTGGGCGGCTATGTCAAACAAACCGCTTCGAATCATGCTTTCCACAACCCCGAAAAACCAGCGGTAGAGATCAGGCAGATCGTATTGCTCAAACAGGTGGCTGACATCCGGATTATCAAACCCCCACCCGTCAATAAAGTGGACAGACCCGATAACGTAATCCCAGTTTGCCAAGTTCAGCAGCTGCGTTAATTCGGCCTCGCCGCCTGTAAAATAATCCGCTTCGATCCCGAGCCGAAGTTGAACCCCTTTCTCGGCCCACCTTGGCTTCGCCGTTTGAATGGCGGCGACAAAATCATCCACGTTCTCCGTACATACCTGCTGCAGCCAGGTGGTTTGCAGACGGCCTAGTTCGGAATCTCCCAGCTCCATATGACGCTCAAAATAGGAGCGAGCCTCTTGGAACCGATACAAATGCTCGACAATCCCAACTTCTTTCAGGCCCTTTCGCAGCGCTTCTTCCAGATACAAATCGATCCATGCGGCATCGTACGCTCCGCGCTCCAGCCGGGCATGCAGACGCGCATAACTTGCCTGTAGCCAGTCACGGGTGTGTTTTGTCGCATCAATCGGATGAAACCAATCAAGCGCCGTATTGGTCCGGTCGAGCCATCGAAACGAATACGGCCCTTCTTCCAAATGCAGATGATAATCCACCTTCATGTCTCTTCTCCTTTTTGCCTGCCAGCCGTGATCCAATCTGTGAACCGACCCGTGGAACGCCAGTGATCCGGCATCTGCTGGTCGCATATGATGGCGGTTACGTCTTCCGGTCTGCAAATACGGTAAAGCTGGGTTTCTGCCAGTTTCGTTCCATCCGCAAGTACGTATACCCGTTCGGAGCGCTGAACCATTTGAGCCGAGCACAACGCCTCTTCCATATCATAATCGCTTATGCCGTCTGGCGTAATCCCCCCGCAGGAAATAAATGCCTTGTCAAAGCGGAAGCGGGAAAGCAATTCACACGTCAGCGCTCCGGTGATCGATTTTTGTCTTGGATTCGTAACACCGCCGAGTACAATGACTCTGCCGTCGAATACTTTCGCTTCCAGCAGCTCATTTAATACAGTTGCGGCCGGCAGTGAATTCGTGACCACAGTCAGGCGGATGACACCCTTCAGCGCCCGGGCAAGCTCAAGCGTAGTCGTCCCGACGTCAAGCGCTATCGTGTCTCCATCTTGAACAAGCGACGCGGCTTTTCTCCCAACACTGATTTTGGCCTCTCTCTTGATCCCCTGCTTTTTTTTGAAGTGCGGCTCCAGCTTGGCGTGAACATAAGATATGGCGCCGCCGTGCACTCGTTGCAACAGCTTTTGTTTCTCCAAGTCGTCGAGATCGCGGCGGATTGTCTCTGGTGTAACGGTCAGGCATCTGGCCAACTCCGCGACTTGGATCTTGCCGTGACGCTGGAGCTGTTCCAGGATGTGTTGCTTGCGTTCTTCAGGCAGAAGCGTCATCGAGCGGGATCACATCCTTGGGGTCGAGATAGATTGTCTTTTTTCTGCCGATGTCCTGGGGCTCCCACGAATGGTGCAGGTAATCGGCGAACAGCCGAACGCCGACAGCGCTAATCTCATACCGTGTGATATTGCCGAGCATCGTGACGTTATCGACTGTTCCTGTCACTGCGATGCCATCTTCCATCTCCTGATCGCGCAACGTCTCCGGACGAATCGCGTACAGCTTGGCGCTGGAGCAGGAAAATTCCGGCGCCAGCCTGAGCAATTCCTCCGCAGTCAGCACGTTGTAGCTGCCGATAAACCGAGCGACAAATTCGCAACGCGGTCGGGTGTAAATCTCGTGCGGAGTGCCTTGCTGGACAATTCGGCCTGCATCCATGATACAGATGCGGTCACTGACCGCCATGGCCTCTTCCTGATCATGAGTGACAAGGACAGTTGTCATGGAGAGCTCGCGCTGAATCGAACGAAGTTGTTTCTGCAGCGTTTTACGGATCTGCGCATCCAATGCGCTTAGCGGTTCATCCAACAGCAGCACTTTCGGCCTGGTAACCAGCGACCTGGCCAGGGCTACACGCTGCTGCTGCCCGCCGGACAGTTCATGAGGAAAGGCCTTTTCTTTCCCTTGCAGACCGACGAGTTCGATCGTCTCCTGTACACTGCGCCGAATCTGCGCCATTGGCATTTTCTTCATTTCCAGGCCAAATGAGATATTCTCCGCAACAGTCAAATTTGGAAACAGCGCGTATGATTGAAACACCATGCCGATTTCCCGATCTTTCGGACGGGTTGTCGTGATGTCTTTGCCATCGATGCGGATTGTCCCCGAATCCGGCGCGCTCAGACCGGAAATGATCCGCAATAACGTGCTTTTTCCACATCCGCTCGGACCAAGCAGTGTGATCAGTTGACCTTTTTCCAGAGTTAAATCCAACTGCTGCAGAACGGTTTGCTGACCAAACTTTTTGGACAGGTGATTGATTTGAACGTAACTCATGATGCAGCCTCCTTGCGGGTGGCTTTATTGCCACGAGAGAATTTGACTGCCAATCCGCTGATGATCGCCATGAAGAGGAAATACGTAACCGTAATCGCGCTGGCGATATGACCGCTCTTGGACAGCTTGGCATACAAGTAAATTTGCAGCGTTTCAAAACGTCCGCCGACGAGCATATTCACGAGTACGAATTCGCCGAACAGGATGGAGAACGACAGCAGTCCCGCTACCAGGATGCCGGGCATTATATTCGGGACAATGATTTTCACAAACGCCCGCCCCCTGCTTGCCCCCAACAGTTCGGCTGCTTCCATCAAAGACGCGGCGTGGATCGTTCTCAGGCTGTTTCTTGTCCCCTGATAGATGAAAGGCAGCAGCCCGACTACATAGGCGCCTGCCGTAACGAGAATCATCGGAATACCTGTGCCGGAGTACGTGCGGAGTAACCCGACAGCCATGATGACACCCGGCACGGCGTATGTCATCATCACGAGAGTCTGCACCCATCGCTCCAGCCTCGGAGCGTAGACCACAATGACGAAAATGGCCGGCACCATCACGATCAAGGCAGCGACCGTGGTCAGCCCGCTCAGCAGAAAGGACCTTCCCAATGCCTGCAAAAACGGGAAATCACGAAATAGTTCCGCAAACCATTTCAGCGTCAGTCCCTCCGGCAGGACTGTCTTGTTCCACTCTGTCGCAAGCGAATAAATCAATGTCGCCGCAACAGGCAGAAACAGATACGTCAACACGAGGACAAATGAAATATGGGACGGATTCATGCGTCTCATGACAGATTCCTCCGTATCTTGCGCGTCAGCCATTCATTCAGCAGCAAAGCGGCAACCAACGTCATTCCCAGCAGAACGGCAAGTGCGCTGCCCAGCTCCGGACGGGCAAATATATCCCCTGATACCAGCGCACCGATCCGGATCGGCACGAGGTTGTAGGTACTGCCGGTCAGCGCATAGGCAGAAGCGTACGCGCCCATCGCATTGGCAAACAAGATGCTGAACGTGCCGGCGATCCCCGGCAAGAGCACAGGCAGTCCGATGCGCAGCCAAAATATTGTGGATGTGGCTCCCAAGAGCTCCGCCGCTTCCTTCCACTGTTCCTGAATCCCGTAATAGATCGGGTACAGCAGCATCACTGCAAGCGGTAATTGGAAATAGACGTAAATAAGAGTAAGGCCCGTCCACGAATACAACTGAAACGAACCCAGGTCAATCCCGAGTTGTTTGCATAACAGGGTAAATACCCCGCTGTTGCCGAGCAGCACGATAAACGCAAAAGCGAGCGGGATACCGGCGAAATTGGACGTCAGGTTGGTAATCACAAGCAGTCGTTCCCGGACATGCTTTGGAGTACGGGTGATGGCATACGCAGCAAACACGGCGGCGATAATGCCGATCGCACTGGACAAAAACGAGATCAGCACACTGTTTTGAAACGCCTGGAAATAGTACGGGTTCGAGAGTACTTCCTTGTATTGAGCGATGGTAAAAGCCCCGCCCCCATCGGTTTGGAAGCTTCCCCAGATCATTGAAATCACCGGAACGAGGAGGAACAGGACGACGAAAGTGCCAAACGGGATAACAGCCAACAGCAGCAGGGCATTGCCTTTTTTCATTCACTCACTCCTTCCTGCCAGAAGAAAACGTCCTGTTACAAATCGGCAGACAGTGGCGGCATGATCGTCAGGGGCTGCATCGCCTCAGACGGAGCAATGCCGAGCAGGCGGCAGGCCAGCGGCGCCAGCTGCAATTGCGGTACCGTCTCTTCATAGACGCCCGGTGCGACCAGGCTGCTGCAGACGAAGAGCGGGACGTCACGGTCTGCAGAGGTTGTCCCGCCGTGCATGCCGTCACTGTTCATGCCATGGTCGGCAGTCACAATAATCTGGTACCCCGCTTCCATCCACTGGGGCAACACGCTGGCAAGCAATACATCTGCAGCGATGACCCGATTGCGGTACTGGGCAGAATCACTGGTAAACCGATGACCGTCGTCGTCGATGTTCATCGAGTGAACATACAGAAAATCCGGCTTGACTTCACGCAGTAAAAAGGCTGCATCCGCGAACAGATGCGAATCAGGGTAATGATCTTCCCAATAGAAAATGCCATTTTGAATCGGATGATCGGTATGCAGTTGGATGCGATCGGTGTCGGGATTGAACGGTGCACGGTTGTACAATTCACTTACCCAGTAGTACGAAGCGGTTGCATTCGTAAGGCCGTTTTGTTTCGTCAGATGAAATAAGCTTTGCTCGTGTGACAAGCGTACTGTGCCGTTTGTGGTGATGCCGTTTTTCCACGCCGGAGTGCCGGTCAGCAGCACTTCGTAAAGAGGACGTGACATGCTGGGCAGTTCGGAGCGCACTTTAAAGCGCGCCGCCTTGCCGTACTCTACCAGATGATGCATATACCCCATTTGCGAGACGGCTGCATCGTAACGCAAGCCGTCCAACATGATAAAAATCAGTTTATTTGACATGGATCAACACCTGCTCTTGCCACATCTGCGGCAGTTTTTTTGTGGTCTCTTCCCACGCCTTCTGATCATTCACCGGGCGGGCATTTTTGTACATCTCGTCCGGCAGCAGCATGGCCTTGGCGCTGTCGTCAAGCTTTGCATTGGCACGAATCGGACGAGCGTATCCACGGGCCAGATTTGACTGACCTTCATCGGACAAGATGTATTCACGGGCAAGCATTGCAGCGTGCGGATGCTTTGCGTATTTGTTGATGACAGTGGCGTAGCCGCTCATGACGGAGGACTCTTCGGGTATGACGACGTCAAAGCGGTTTTTGTCAATTTTATCGCGGTAGCCAAGCGCGTTGAAATCCCATAAAACAGCTACTTCAATCTCGCCTTTTTCCAAGTTGGCAAGGCTGGGCTCGCTCGTACTTAGCCGCTTGTTTTTGGCCAGCTCTGCATAAAAGTCTATGCCGGGTTGGATATTTTTTTCGTCCCCGCCGAAGGCGTATGCCGCCGCAAGCACGGAAAACTGTGCCTGATTTGCCTTCATGACGTCCCCGATGGATACCTTGTAGGTTCCGTTCTTCAAGTCAGCCCATGACTTTGGCGGATTTTTCACTTTGCTCTTATCCGTAAGAAAGGCAAGCGTGCCTGTGTAACCTAGCACCCAGTGACCTTCATCATCCTTGGCCCACTCAGGAATGTCGTTCCAGTAAGACGTTTTGTAGGGAAGCGTCAACCCTTTGTCTTTGGCCAATGGACCGAAGGCAATCCCCACATCCCCAATATCAGCCGTAGCATCGTTCTTTTCTGCTTCAAACTTGGCCAATTCCTCGGCACTGGACATGTCGGTGTCGGAGTGTTTCAAAGCGTATTTTTGTTCAATACTCTTCCAGGTTTCTCCCCAGTTGGCCCACGTATCTGGCATCCCGACAGAATTGATCTGGCCTTCCTGTTTGGCCCTCTCGACGATCTGATCGAGAGTCAAGTTGGCCGTATCTAGCGAGGCATTGGTCTGGGATCCTTCGGAACAGCCTGAAAGCAAAAAGAGTGAGGCTGCAACTGCGACAGACCGTTTCAAGAACTTGCTCATTTTCATGGACAATTCCCCTTTACCATTTTTGTTTGTGTGAGATTTGAAGATCCTTACATGACTAATCGTAAAGAAACAAAGTGAAAACCAAATCAACCTGCTGTTAAAGAATCGTAAAGGTTATGTATGCACGACATGTATTTTTAACAAAAAAAAAAAAAAGACCGCAGCAGTACGCGGCTTTTCAAGAGTTATCGCCCCGACATCACCAGGACTTGCTCGGGTTGATTTTTCGGTTTGAGATGCTGCACCGTCAGGGGGATTCTTTGCTCCGCCCCTGCTGCTTCAAAAAAGTGCAGATGCTCGCATGACGCCGTCAGCGTCACATTGGAATGCGGCTTGAACTGAACCGGAGCAGCGGAAGAAACCAGCAGGCGATGCTGTCCCACGGCGATGTGATGGATCACCACCGCGCCCAGGTATTCGCTGCGGATGAATTCGCCGCGAATCGCGATACTGGGGGGAAACGGCTTGACGACTGTCCGGTCGCCCTCCCAAAGCTCCAGCGCTTCCGGGCGGATGCCCAGCAGCACATGCTGTTCCCCGCAGCGCTTAAGCGACGACAGCACGGATTCGGGCAGGGCCAACTCTCCCCCGTCGGCGAACATCACCTGCTGATCCCCGACGGTCACCGGGACGATATTCATCGGGGGATTGCCCATGAAGGCAGCGACGAAGCGGTTGGCCGGCCGCATGTAGATATCCTCCGGCGAGCCGATCTGCTGCAGCTCGCCCTGGCGCAGTACGGCGATTCGCTGGCCGATGGTCATCGCCTCCACTTGATCGTGGGTGACGTACACCATCGTCCGCGGGTAGGATTTGTGCAGTTCCACCAAATCGTTGCGGGCATTGGTCCGCAGTTGGGCATCCAGGTTGGACAGCGGCTCATCCAGCAAGAAGTAGGACGACTGCTGCACGATCGCCCGGCCCAGGGCGACGCGTTGGCGCTGCCCGCCGGAGAGCTCGCGCGGTTTTCGCTGCAGCAGGGAGCCCAGCTCCAGCTTCTCTGCTGCCTCCTGGATTCTTCTTGTGATCTCCGCCTTGGCCACCTTGCGCAGCTTGAGCGAAAATGCCATGTTGTCAAATACCGTCATATGCGGGTACAGTGCGTAGTTTTGGAACACCATCGAGACGTTCCGTTCGCTGGCATCCAGTCCGTTGACGATCTGTCCGCCCATGGCAATCGTGCCGGACACAGGCTGCTCCAATCCGGCGATCAAACGCATAATCGTCGACTTGCCGCAGCCGGACGGGCCGAGCAGCACGAGCCTCTCCCCGCTTCTGACCTCCAGATCAAGCGAGGGAATGACCGTCTGGGCACCGAAAGTTTTGCGGACCGCGGAAAAGCGAATATCGCATGGCTCTTGCACGTTTTCTACCTCCCTTGTTTTCACGCTATCCTTTGACACCGGTACTGATGAAGCTGCTCACGATCTGCCGGTTTACGATAAAAAAAGCGATCAGCGGAGGCAGCGAAGCCAGCGTCCCGACGGCCATCATCGGCCCCCAGGAGTTGCCCCCCTCCGAGTTGATAAACAGCTGCAGGGCGAGCGGAATCGTCAGCATGTCTTTGTCGTTGATGACCAGCAGCGGCCAGAAGTACTCGTTCCAGACGTTGATGAAGAACATGACGCCGAGCGCCAGCACGGTCGGCCTGACGACCGGGAAGGCGATGCGCCAGAGAATCTGCCATTCCGCGGCTCCGCCCACCTGGGCCGACTCGTACAAGCTTTGCGGGATCGTCCGAAAGGTCTGCCGCAAGAGAAATACCCCCATCCCGTTAGCCAGCTGGGGAGCGACCAGACCGGCATACGTGTTGAGCCAATCCAGCTTGCTGATCAGCAGGTAATTGGGCAGCATCGTCACCTGAATCGGGATGAGCATGCTGGCTACGACGACGTAAAACAGGAACTGTCTACCCTTAAAGTCAAAGCGTGTAAAGGAGTAGGCAGCAAGGATGCTGGTCACAAGCTGGAAGGCGGTGACCAGAACAGCGACGATCAGAGAATTGATAAAATAGCGAACCATCGGCACCGCGTTCAGCACGTAGCTGATGTTCTCCCAGGTAAACGGGCGCGGCAAGGGATTGAGAAATTCGCTGAAGATTTGATCCGCCTGTTTAAACGTCGTGCTGATCATCCAGACCAGCGGAAAAAAACTGAGCAAGAGGCAGATGAAAAGCAGCAGGTTCCAGCCGCTGACTTTAATTTTCATAGTAGGCCCTCCGATCCATCACCAGCGCCTGTACGACGATCAACAGCAAAAACGCCAGGAAAGTCACGATGGCAGTCGCCGACGCCAGACCGCTTTTAAAGAACTGAAACCCGTACTGGTAGACGAGAAAAACCAGATTGGTCGTCGCCTGGTTGGGCCCGCCGCCGGTCAGCATTTCTACCGGCACAAATACGGATTGAATTCCCACGACAATCGCCGTGACAAAGACGTAGATCAGCGTCCCCGACATCAGCGGAATGACAATCCTGCCCATCAGTCCCCAGGAGGAGCGGAGCCCCTGCACCCGGGCCGATTCGCTGAGCTCCTGCGGGATCGCCAGCAAGCCGGCCAAAAGCACGATGAAATTGTAGCCAAACAGCTTCCAGGAAGCGGCCATGCTCACTGCCCATTTTGACCAAAACGGATCGCTCAGCCAGTTGACGCCAGGCAATCCTGCCAAGCTGAGCAGATGGTTGACAACGCCTATCACCGGGTTTAACAGCCACAGAAACAGAATGCTGGCAACCGCAAGCGACAGGACGGTCGGAGCGAACAGCGCGCTTTTGTAAAAAGCCGACCAGCGCGAATTGACCCGCGTGACGCCGAATGCCGCCAGAAAGGGAGCGGCAAACAGCGTGACCAGAAAAAAGACCGCGTAAAATCCCGTATTTTTGACCGAGAGCCAAAACTCATCACTGGCAAGCAGGTCGCGATAATTGGCCAACCCCACCCATTTTGGGTTGGGGCTGACCATGTTCCACTCCAGAAAGCTGATCTGCACGGATTGTACCAGCGGATAATAGACGAAGACGAGCAGCGGGAGCAATGCCGGCAAAATGTAGGCGTACGGCCTCACCTGCCTCCACATGCGGTTCATTGTGCCGGCAGCCCCTTGAGCTCATTGGCGATGTCCGCTGCATCTGCCAACACGACGTCAGTCGCCGTCCCCTCCACGTATTCCAGAATGGCCCGGTACGGGTGCCCAAGGCTGCGCAGCGCTTCCCAGATCGGCTGCCAGTCAATCCCGCCTTTGCCTACCGGCAGGTGCAGGTCACCTTTTCCGTCGTTGTCGTGCAGGTGGACCGCACAGAGCTTCTCGCCTAGTTCGCGGATGACGGCCGGGGTATCCCAACCGTTGATGTGGGCGTGCCCCACGTCGACCAATGCTTTGATATTCGGAATCTCCTGGAACAGCTGGACAAATTCCTCTTGGGTAAACAAGGCGAAGCTGCCGAAGCCGACGTTTTCCACGGCCAGGTCCACACCCAGACTCTGCGCTTTTTCTCCCAGCCTCATCAGGTTTTCCTTGGCGTACTGCTGGGACTCGTACCGCAAGAACGAGGGGGTGCAGTACAAATTGGGATGAATCGTCATCTGCTCGGCCCCGATGCGCGCGGACCACTCCAGGCATTGTTTGTACACCTCGTAGGAATAGGTGCGGATGACTTCAAACCGGGGGGTGGCCAGATTTAACTCCCAGATCGGCGAGTGCACACTGACCGGGCCCGCGTGCCGTTCAAAGCGGAAGTATTCGCGATCCCACTCCACAGGCTCCCGCCAGTTGGGACCGTCCATCGAGATTTCGATTCCTCCCTGCCACTGGTCCAGCAGTTCGTTCGCCTCGTCAATATTGGGCATGTAAGGCAGCAGATTGATAAACAGCTTCATCTTCATTACCCCTCTTTCGCCATGTTATTGGATCAGTTTATTTACCTTGTCTACCGCCTTTTTGATCGCGGCCTGTGCATCCGAAGTGCCGGACAGGATCTCGTCGCGGGCGTCGATCAGAGCCTGCTCCGCCTGCAGCCCGCTGGGGCCGGGGAAGTTGACCCAGGGAATCACGTCAGCCATCTGTTCCAGCGCCGGCTTCATCAGCGGATTTGTCTCCAGGAACGGCTTCAGTCCATTGGGGTCTTCCGCCACACCCTTGCGCGGCGGCAGGTAGCCGGTCGCCTTTGTCCAAACGGCAAGCGATTCAGGTGATTCCATAAATTTGATAAACTCCCAGGCGGCCGCTTGTTTCTTCGGATCTTTGGAGAAAATGAACAAGGCGTTTCCACCCGCCGGGACACTCCGCTTTTTCTCGCCAAACGTCGGGAACAAAGCGGTGCGCAGGTCAAATTTGCTCTGCTGCTGCAAGCTCTCCCGCTTGGCGATCGTCGTGATGACCATCGCTACCTTGCCGCTCGAAAAAGCTTGCAGGCCCTCTTCCCATTTCGCGTGCAGCGCCCGTTTGTCTTTGACCATATCCCCGATCATTTGGAAGGTTTCGACCGTCTCGGGGGAGTCGAATGCTGCTTTGGGCGTTCCGTTTTCGCTGGTCAGCCACTCTCCGCCGTTTGACTTGGCCAGGGCGTACTGTGCCCAGTTGTCGGGCGGTTCCTGGATGTACAGTCCGTAGTTTCCCGTCTTGTCCCGGACCAGCTCGCTCAGCTTCTGTACTTCCTCCCACGTTTTCGGCGGTTGATCCGCGTCCCAGCCGACTTGCTTTAACAGATCGGCATTGTAGTACATCACAGGGTTGCTCACGGAGTAGGGCAGCCCGACTACTTTCCCGTCTTTGGTCTGTCCCAATTCGAGGATGTTGGGAAGGAAGTTGTCTTGAATAAAGTTCGGCTCTTTGGCGTCCTGTTTGGCCACTTCTTCTACCGGTGTATAGGGCACATTCTCCGTCACATAGGAGATGAAATTGTACCCGACCTGCGCCACATCAGGCGGATGATTGCCGCTGATCGCCGCCTGTGCCTTTTGCAGCAGTCCGGCGTAATTGCCGGGTTGGTATTTTTCCAAGACTTGGATGTCCGTGTGGAGTTCGTTAAACCTTTTGACCAGCTCTTTAACCCCTTCGCCGCCAAAATCTTGCGAATTGACATGCCAGTATTCAATCGTAATCGGCTCGGAAGGCACGGCCGCCGCCGTCCCCCCGGAAGAGCTCGTCTCAGACCCGCCGCCGCAGCCCGCAAGTACCAGGCTCAGGCCGACACACGAGGTAAGCGCAATCTTTCTCCACATTGCCATTTTCGCATCCCACTCTCCACATGATAGATTCGTCTGACACCTTCACTATAAGGCAGTGGTATGAAGGAGAGATTAAGTTGGGGTTAAGGGGTGTAAATTACATGTAAAGACGAAAAAAGAACCGCCAGGAAAAGCTGACCGTTCGTTCGGAAAATGGGTAATTATTCCTATTCCAACATTTTCAAATAACCCCAATTTACTATACTCTTCTTCCCGGTCCATCGCTATATTTAGATTATAATGAATTATGCCAATGGAGGAAATCTATGTTAAAAAGGAAGCTGCCCATCCTATTCCTGATCACAACGCTTCTTCTCTCGGCATCAGGCTGCAGCGAGGCCGTTCCGGGAGCAAACGAAGACCAAGCAACCTCAAGCCAGGCAGAGCAAGAAACAACCGCTGATACAGCAAAAGCACCAGCCTCCTTTGAATCATCAGCAGCGGAAAGCGCAGCAGCCGCACTGCCCAAACCTCCCACTACACTAGAAGAGATCCTTGCTTACCAAGAAGCAGCCGGGCGTTATGCAGGAAGCAGTTATGAAGAATCAGCCGTGCAAGCCGAGCTGGATAAGCTGTCGAAGGATCTGACCGCCGAGGAGGTTTACGCCCGTCTCTTGCATCTGTTCGGCGAAAATTACCAGCAGGAAAAAAATACATTTGATCGGCTTGAGCAGGTAAATTACAGGCAAGCCCTGCTCTCCATCGACCCTGCCGACCCGGCTTCTGTGCCGCAGACAACGCCTAAGGCAAATATCGAAGTGATATTGGATGCGAGCGGAAGCATGGCGGAAAAGGTGGACGGCGGCGTCAAGATGGATCTGGCGAAAAAATCGATTCAGGGTTTCCTGGAGAGCATCCCCATGCACTCCCATGTAGGACTTCGAGTATTTGGACATAAGGGCTCAGGATCTGATCAAGACAAAGCGCTCTCGTGTGCACAAACAGAATTGGTCTATCCCTTAAGCAGCTACGACCCCAACCGTTTCCAAGGTTCGCTTCAGCAATTTGGCCCAAAAGGCTGGACAGGAATTGCCACTGCTCTGGAAGCGGCGCGGGAAGATCTGAAAAACTCCCACAGCGAAGGCGTGGAAAATATCATTTACCTCGTAACCGATGGAATTGAGACGTGCGGCGGCAATCCGGTTGAGGCGGCCAAGGCGCTCCATCAGTCCGAGATGAAAGCTGTGATCAATCTGATCGGTTTTGACGTGAATGATGAAGCCCAGCGCCAGTTGAAAGCTGTTGCCGAGGCAGGCGGCGGTACCTACGCCACGGTCAAGGATAAAACCGCGCTGGAAAATGTATTCAAGCAATACTTGAACGATTTGTACAAGGAAAACAGCAGCTGGATGCAGCAAGCGATAGATAACGTATGGAACCAGTACGAGGAAGAAGAAAAAGAGCTGATCGAGACCAGAAAAGAGATGCTGGCCAAGGTAGCAGCCGAATACGATCGGTTGAAAGCGGCCGTCACCTATCTGCGCGATAAAGAGTTTTTGGAAAAAAAGCAAAAGTCACAGCTTCTCTCCTGGATGGACAATCGCTGGCTGGATCTGAGCAATTACGCCGATAGCCGCTGGGTCGAAATTGGGCACAAAATGGATGTGGAATGGATCGAAGCTTCAGCGGAAGTGGAGAAGCGTTGGATGGAAAACGGGCGAATGCTGGATGCCAAATCGGGAAAAATCGCGCTTAGAATCCCAAGCCTGCGCACCCCAAAAATACGGGTAAAACCGCTGCGAAATCGGCCGATTCGCTATGACTTTTAAGACATTCGGCTGCCCACCCGGCAGGTCGGGCGGGCAGCTTGCACTATGATTGGTTCAGTCTCTCTACGGATTGCTTGCAAGGAGGTAATTTACTTCGATTGGAGGTATTGGCATGACGAATGATGCAAAACAGCGGGTAAAGTCGCAATTTTCCAAGAACGCGGAGAGTTACTTCACAAGTGAATCACATGCGAACGGCCAGGATCTTCCTTTACTGGTCGAGTGGCTTCAGCCCCGTTCTGAATGGACGGCACTGGACGTCGCAACCGGTGGCGGCCATGTCGCCAAAACGCTGTCGCCTTATGTTCGCCATGTTTTCTCAACGGATTTGACAAAAGAAATGCTCGCCAATACGGCAAAGCATTTCAATCAAGATTCCCCGAATATTTGGTACGTGATCGCCGATGCCGAATCGCTGCCGTTTCTCGATCACACCTTTGAAATTGTGACCTGCCGCATCGCGCCTCATCACTATTCATCAGCGAGGTGGCAAGGGTGTTAAAACCCAATGGCTCTTTTTTGATGATCGACAATGTCGTTCCGGACAAAAGCCACCTCGCTGAATTTATGAACACGATGGAAAAATTGAGAGACGAAAGCCATGTGCAATGCCTGTCGATTGAAACCTGGCGACAATTATTTTGCCAAGCGGGCCTGTCGGTAATAAAATCGGAGAGCCGAAAAAAAACCTATCGCTTTCCCCAGTGGGTCAAACGCACAGCCGACAGCCCCGGACAAATAGAAGAGGTCGAGAACCATATTCTGCGGGCCAGCAATGAAATTCACGCCTATTTTCATGTGCAGATTGCCGATAGACACGTTCAATCGCTTCAAGTAGATGAATGGATGGTCCTCTGTCAAAAGAAAAGTGAATAACGCTTCGCTCATTTCCGTTCGCCGTAAATCTCAAAATCTGACCAGATATCTTCCAGCTCATTCAGCGTCTTCGATACCTGCTCAGGCACTCGGTTAAACATCGTTCGCAGCAAGGCTGTCACCAATGACAAGGGAGCGGTGAATGAATCCATATGGGAGGCGATCCCGGTCGGCGTGCAGTGCACCTCATCGGCGAAGCGGACCAGCGGCGAGGACGGATAATCAGTGATCGCTATTGTCGGGACGCCTTTTTTTCTCGCGTATTTCATGCCCTCGATCGTAAAGCGGGTATAACGCGCAAAACCGATCCCGACGATCACATCCTCGGGGCCAAAGCGCTGCAGCAGATCGCTCGTTCGCGGTTCTCCGTTAAAGATAACGACTTCCTTATCCAAGAGATGCAGGTAAAACTCGAAGAACAAGCCGAGCGACAGCGAACTTCGCGAGCAGATCACGCCAATCCGCCTGGCCTTGAGCAAACGGTCCACTGTCCGCTCAAACCCTTCCAGGTCTACTCGCTCCATGAGCATTTTGATATTTTGGGCATCATCCTCAAAAAACTGGATGACCGTGCGCTGTTCCTCGTTTTCCAATGCTCTCGACAGCTGGTAGCGCTCACTCGTCGTCAGCCGGGATCTCACCAGCTCTTGCAGTTCGCGGGAAAGCGCCGGGAATCCGGAACACCCTACAAAAGCAGCGAAACGGGTGACAGTCGAATCGCTTACCTTCGCCTTTCGGGCCAGTTCAGCCACGTTGTAAAAAGCGGACGCTTCGGGATCTTTCAGAATGACATCGGCAATCATTTGCTGTGACGGGCTCATCTGCGAGTACAGTTGAGCGATCCGCCGCAAGACGGTAGAATCCGCTTCCAATGGTATCACCTCGGAGCCTTACTCTTCCCTGACAGTATACGACCAAAGCAGTTCCCGGACAACTTCGGCTTATACCGCGACGATTTGCCGAAGCGCTTGAAAGCTCTTTTCAAACGCCTGCAAAGTGGCTTGCAATTCTGTCTCTCCGTGAGCGTCAGACATGGAAAAGCGGTTCAGCGGTTTGGTATATACCCCCTCGTCCATCAACAGGTAGTCAAGGGCGAGCCTCAGCTCTTGCGGATTGGTGCCGGCATAGTCCGCTTCCTCAGTCGGCACGAGGTTAAAAATGGTGCCGACGCCGACAGTCGAAAACGGAATCCGATACTCACCGGCGAGCCTCTCGATGCCTTTGCGCAAGCTTATTGTTCTGTCAACGATGCGGTCAAAACGTCCCGGCTGCTTCAAGTAGCGGATGGCGGCCAGTCCGGCTGCAAGCGAAACCGGATTTCCGTTAAACGTTCCGCTGTGGAAGACGATTTCTGATTTGCTTGTTGAGCGCAGCGGCGAACACATTTCCATGATCGCCCGCTTGCCGCCGACCACTCCTATCGGAAAGCCTCCCCCTGCAACCTTTCCCAGCGCAGTCAGATCCGGCTTTACGCCGTAGTACGCCTGCGCCCCTCCCAGGGTGACGCGAAAGCCTGTCTTCACTTCGTCAAAGATCAAGACCATGCCTAGCTGCTCCGTCAAACTGCGCAAATTTTCCATAAACGGTTGATCGGCAGAAATGTACCCGGCCTGCATCGGCTCAAGGATGACTGCGCCGATCTGCCCACGCATCTCGGTCAGAATTTTTTCGCAAGCCTCCCAATCGTCAAAAGGCAGGACAACCGTATGCTCCAGAAAGTAATCCGGCAGCCCCAAACTGTCAGGCACAGCCTTTGGCATCGCGGGCCCGCTCTCGCTCTCTTTGGTCTGATTCACACTGATCAGCACGTGGTCGTGACTGCCGTGATAATGTCCGGCAAATTTGGCGATATGGGTCTTGCCTGTATAGGCGAGCGCCAAACGGAGTGCGAACAGGGTAGCCTCCAAACCGGAATTCGTAAACCGGATGGATTCCATGCTGGGGTACAGCTGATTGATTTCTTTGCACATATCCAGCTCCAACGGATGTGTTGCGCCAAAGCTGCTGGTTCCCTGCTCCTCCCAGACCGTTTCCACGGCTTGCCGAATCACGGGATGTCCGTGCCCCAACAGCAAGGCACCATAGGAAAGCAGGTAGTCTACGTATGTTTTTCCGTCGGCATCGGTCAACCTTGCGCCTCTGCCCTGTTGAAAAACGATCGGAAACGGCTGGTAAAATCGAAGGTTGCCGTTGACCCCGCCGGCGATGAGCGATGCGGCCTGCGCAAAAAAAGCGGCGGATTTCGGACGGCTGCTGCCAAAATGGGCTTGTAAATCGGAAAGGTTCACCTTTCGCACCTCCAGTTGTCTTGTTGAAATTATTATTTCATCAAATTGTTTATATTGCAATATTAATTTCAAAGAAAAAATCCCCGTTTTCTGCCAACCGCAAGAAACGGGGATTTGACGCTGCCCTGCTATTCCAATTCCTTTACGTAGAACACAAGCTGCCCGATATCCGGGCGCCAATCGATACGGTAGACGAGAGATTCCCCTTCCGTAACCATTTTTTGTCCGTCAAGCGCGCGAATGACACTTTCCAGATCGACATACGGCATCCCGTTGACGGTAACCGTCTGCAGCGGTTCGGATTGCTTGCCGCTGCCCAGCTCCACGGCGTAAACGGAGCCGGAGCCGGCGTGTACGGCGCCGAGCGACTGCAGCACGGCCAAGGGTAGGCGGTACTTGCCGGTCGGCTTTCCATTTTGGAGAATCTCGACAGCGGGAGCGGCAAGCGAAATTTCCCGCGGCCCCACTCCTGCGTCCAGCCATATTTTTACTGGGCTTTGCTGCTGCTCTGAATGCCAAGGCAGATGGGCGTATCCCGTCACGACGTTCCCTTCGCCCTGTGCCGTCTGCCTCACCTCGATCAGATCCATTCCCGCCCGCCGCAGCGCGCCGTTTTTCTCCTCTACCGTTACCAGCATACGAAACATGGAAACGCCCTTTTCCTCCCAGCTTTCCAATTCCTCGACGTAGACATGCCCGGGCGAAGCAGCCAGCTCCCGGCGCAGCGCCGCAGTCTTGGCGAGCAGTTCCGGGGCGATAAACGGCCCTTCAGCCACTTCCCCTCCGTACAGCCAGATCGCAGTATTCTTGGCCGTGTACCAGGAACTTCGCTTGGGCAGCAGCTTCTGCAGCTCCCGGGGCAGGTCGACGGATTTTGGCGCTGGAACGCGAGTGATTGCCGGATCAATCTTGGCTGTCCTGGTCGCTTCCTCCCAGCTTACCTTTGCGCCAAACGCTTCGCTGATAAACCGCAGCGGCACAAATGTCCGCGAGCCGACCAGCGCTGCCGGCTGGTCCAGTTCCACTCGCTTATCGTTGACGAAAGCGGTAGCGGAATTCACCTGCAGCCGAATCGTTACATCTCCCATCCGGCTGGAGATGGTCCGCGTTTTCTCATCCCAAGACACCTGCGCGCCAAAACGTTCAAAAATCGTTCGCAGTGGAATGAGAATCCGCCCGGAGGCAATAAACGGTCGCTGGTCGACAGGAAGCGACAGCTGGTAGCCGTTGAGCTTGATTTGCGGTGCCGTACCTCCTCCTTTTTGGGCGGAAGCTGTGCCCCCTATGGCCCCCATTGCCAATGCAGCAGTCAAGAACAGCACAAAAACACGTTTGCTAACGATCCCCACAGCTTGTTTCATGGCGAGACCTCCACTCCTTCGATCTGGTTTTGCACTTATCACTAAGTATCTCCCAAGAGCCATTTTTTCCAGCACGTCCGCATAACCTGTGAACATAGAAAACTTGTCTGCTATTTAGAGGAGGTAGAAGAAACTGAAAATTTATTTCCTATCGCGCCATTCACTGCTGCTGTTGGTTGGCATCGGCATGCTCGTCATTTTTACCGTCATCACTTACACAAACCGCGACATTCCTGCCCTGGGCAGCCAGGAGAAGCCGGAGCGGGTTGTCCACCTGGTCACCGGAGAGTTTAAAGCGACTCTCCCGGACGGAAAGGTGATTGAAGCGTACCGCTGGGACCCAGGCACGATCTTTGTCCATGCCGGGGAGAAGATCAAACTGAGCATGTACGGTGTAAATGGGGCCCAGCATCCTTTTGTCATCGAGGGAACGAATATCAGCGGGGTCGTCAAAAAAGGATCAGAAACCCTCGTTCCGCTCCAATTCAATAAGGAAGGGGTGTACCGCCTGATCTGTACGACTCATGCCGACATCGCCCATAACGGCCCGATGATCGCCTACATCGTGGTTGACTGAAAAAGAAAATCCTCTCTTCCGAAAAAAGGACAGAGAGGATTTTTGCACGATAAGGGAAAAAATTACATATTTTAATAATCAGTTTAACGTAAGCCTAAAATAGACCACTCCATATTTCATTCTCAGCGTTTCGGTATTGCATTAATCATCTCACCGCCTTCGAGGTGGGAGTCTTCTGCGAAAATGAGATAAAAACGTGTCCGAGCGACTTGGGCACGCAAGCGTGAAAGTCACAGCGGACACGTATCTACATGTTACCAGGAAGATTGAAGACGATGCTCTGGCACGCTATGAGCGTTGCGTCCAAATTTAAAAACCGGGCAAAAGACGGGCAAACCCAGTTTCGACAGCCGGAAACCCTTGGCAGGCAAAGGTTAGCCGATACTGCCTTCCATCTCGAACTTGATCAGGCGGTTCATCTCCACCGCGTACTCCATCGGCAGTTCTTTGGTAAACGGCTCGATGAAGCCCATCACGATCATTTGGGTCGCTTCCTCTTCGGTCAGGCCGCGGCTCATCAGGTAGAAGAGCTGGTCTTCCGACACCTTGGAGACGGTCGCTTCGTGTTCGAGGGTGATGTTGTCGTTCATGATCTCGTTGTACGGGATCGTGTCGGATGTGGACTGGTTATCCAGAATCAAGGTATCGCACTTGATGTTGGACTTGGAGCCTTCCGCTTTCCGGCCGAATTGGGACAGGCCGCGGTAGGTTACCTTGCCGCCTTGGCGGGACATCGACTTGGAGACGATCGTCGAGGTGCAATCCGGCGCCAGGTGGATCATTTTGGCCCCGGCATCCTGGTGCTGCCCTTTGCCGGCGACGGCAATCGACAGTACCGTCCCTTTGGCGCGAGGCCCTTTCATGATAACGGCAGGGTACTTCATCGTTACTTTGGAGCCGATGTTGCCGTCGATCCATTCCATGTTGGCGTCGGCATAGGCAACAGCGCGCTTGGTGACCAGGTTATAAACGTTGCTGGACCAGTTTTGGATCGTCGTGTAACGGCAGCGGGCCCGTTCCTTGACGATGATTTCCACGACAGCGGAGTGCAGCGAGTCGGTGCTGTAGATCGGCGCCGTGCAGCCTTCGACGTAGTGGACGAAGCTGTCTTCGTCGGCGATGATCAGCGTGCGCTCAAACTGCCCCATGTTCTCGGAATTGATCCGGAAGTAGGCTTGCAGCGGCGTTTCCACTTTTACGCCTTTTGGCACGTAAATGAAGGAACCGCCGGACCAGACTGCCGAGTTCAAGGCGGCAAACTTGTTGTCAGCAGGCGGAATCACCGTTGCGAAATACTCCTTCACGATCTCCGGATACTCGCGAACGGCCGTATCCATGTCGCAGAACAGCACGCCCAGTTTTTCCAGGTCCTCCTGCATGTTGTGGTACACGACCTCTGATTCGTACTGGGCCGATACGCCGGCGAGGAACTTCTGCTCCGCTTCCGGAATGCCCAGCTTGTCGAACGTGGCCTTGATTTCGTCGGGCACTTCATCCCAACTGCGGCCCGTCTTCTCCGACGGCTTAACGTAGTAGGTAATCTCGTCGAAGTTGAGTCCGTCCAGATCAGCGCCCCACTTCGGCATCGGCATCTTTTGGAAAATCTCCAACGCCTTCAGGCGGAAGTCCAACATCCACTGCGGCTCGTTTTTGATGCGGGAGATTTCTTCCACAATCTCGCGAGTCAAGCCCTTTTTCGTCCGGAACACGGAGACGTCCGGATCGTGAAAGCCGTACTGGTAATCCTGTAATTCAGGGGCTTTTTTAGCCATGTTCTTTCACTCCTTTTCGTTGAATGGCGGCATTACGATTGGCCGGTCTTAATGCCCTGCTCGAGCGCCTTCCAGGCGAGCGTGGCGCATTTGATCCGGGCCGGAAATTTGGCCACGCCTCTAAGCGCTTCTATGTCACCAAGATCGATGGATTCATCGATCTCTTTTCCTTGCATCAGTTCGGAAAACAGGTGAGACAGCTCCAGCGCCTCTTCTACGGTCTTGCCCTTGACGGCTTCCGTCATCATCGACGCAGAAGACATGCTGATCGAACAGCCCTCGCCGACAAATTTTGCATCAGCCACACGGCCGTCTTCCACCTTGAGCGAAAGAGAGATGCTGTCGCCGCATGTCGGGTTGTTCAGATTGATCACGAGTCCTTCCCATTCTTCTAGTTTACCACGATTGCGCGGCTTTTGGTAATGGTCCATTATGACACGGCGATAGAGATCATCAAGAGAGGACATTTCCAAAAAACTCCTTCGCTTTTATGAGCCCGGCGACCAGTGCATCAGCATCCTCTTCCGTATTGTACAGATAGAAACTGGCACGTGCCGTCGCCGTGACCTGATAGTATTTCATCAGCGGCTGGGCACAGTGGTGTCCGGCCCTGACAGCAATCCCTTCGCTGTCCAGCACGGTTGCCACATCGTGCGGATGGACATTCCCCAGGTTAAACGTAATGACGCTGCTGCGCTCCTTTAGCGGGCCAAATATGGTGAGGTCCTCTATTTGCTGCAGCCGCTCCATCGCGTAGCCGATTACCTTTTTCTCATGCCGGGCAATCTCATCGAGTCCGATCTCGCTCAAAAAGTCTATGGCAGCTCCCAACCCGATCGCTCCTGCAATGATGGGAGTGCCTCCCTCAAACTTCCAGGGAAGTTCTTTCCACGTCGAATCGTACAAGTCGACAAAATCGATCATTTCCCCGCCAAACTCGACCGGCTCCATCATCTCCAGCCATTTGCGCTTGCCGTACAGAACGCCAATCCCGGTCGGCCCGCACATCTTGTGTCCGGAGAATACGTAGAAGTCGCAATCCAGATCCTGCACGTCCACCTTCATGTGCGGGGTGCTCTGAGCGCCGTCCACCACGAGAATCGCCCCGTTCTGGTGCGCAATCTCGGCGATTTCTTTGATCGGTGCGATATCTCCCAGCACATTGGAGACGTGGTGGATGGCGACCAGCTTCGTATTCGGCGTGATCGTCTGCCGGACCGCTTCCACGGTGACAGTGCCGTCGTCTGCCAGCGGGATAAACTTAAACGTCGCCCCGGTCGCCTTGGCCGCTTGCTGCCACGGAATAAAATTGCTGTGATGCTCTACGACTGTCGTGACGATCTCATCCCCTTCTTTTAAGAAGGCCCGGGCAAATCCATTGGCTACCATGTTAAGCCCGGTGGTCGTTCCCCGGGTATAGATGATTTCGGCCGTTTCTCTGGCGTTGATGAAGGCGCGCACCTTTTCCCGTGCCCCTTCATAAGCTTCCGTCGCCAGGTTTCCCAGCGTGTGAACGCCGCGATGGACGTTGGAGTTGTACCCCTTATAGTATTTCTCCAAAGCTTCGATGACTTGTATCGGTTTTTGCGACGTGGCCGCACTATCGAGATAGACCAGCGGGTGGTTGTTCACCTGCTGGTCAAGTATGGGAAAATACGAGCGGATCTCCTTTGCGTTCATCGCTCCAACTTCCTTTCCAATGCTTGGCGAAGCCGACCCTTCACTTCTTCTAACGGAATTTCCGCTACAACCGGATCCAGGAAGCCGAGGATGATCAGTTTTTCCGCCTGTTTGCGGGGAATGCCGCGGGACATCAGGTAATACAAGCTCTCTTCGCTAACCCGTCCGACAGAAGCGGCGTGGCCTGCCTTCACGTCGTCTTCGTCGATCAACAGGATCGGGTTGGCGTCTCCTCGCGCTTTTTCGCTCAGCATGAGGATGTTTTCCGCTTGTTCACCGTTCGCCTTGGTCGCGCCATGCTCAATTTTGGTAATCCCGTTCAAAATCGCCACTGCTTCATCGGTCATAACCGCTTTGCTGAGCATCATCGACTCGGAGTAAGTGCCGATGTGCTGGACTTGCGAGGTCAAATTCTGACGCTGCTGGCCCGTTCCGACTGTGATCGACTTGGTATCCCCGACTGAGCCTTTTCCTTTGAGGATGGTCGTGTTGTTGGCCACTGTGTTGCCGTCGTTCATCTCGCCGAGGATCCATTCCATTTTCCCGTCGCGATCGACCACGGCGCGGCGGAAGGCGTAGTCGTGCACTTCCTCGGACAGCGTGCGCACGGAGGCGACTTGCACGTGGGCGCCGGCCCCGACATATACTTCTACTGCACTGTTTGCCACCATGCCTTTGCCTGTGGAGGAAACAAACGTATCCACATATGCTACCCTGCTGTTGTCCTCCGCTACGATCAGCACGTGCGGAGCAATCAGCGCTCCCTCGCCTGCCACTTCAAACACGGCTTGCAGCGGTTCCGTTACCTCAACATTTTTGGGCACGTAAAGGAATACCCCGCCGTTTACGAGTGCGGTGTGCAGTGCCGCCAGCTTGTGTTCATCGGCGGAAATGGCCTGAAACAAGTGTTTCTGAACCAGTTCGCCGTGTTCCCGCAGCGCGGTCGCCAGATCGGTAAAGATCACGCCTTGTGCTTTCAGTTCAGGAGACACCGCAGCGTAAACGGACGAGGCGTTCTTTTGCACGAGCAGGTTTTTTGCGTTCGCCTCGTCTACCTGTTCCTTGACCGCCTCGTCCAATTCAGCGAGCGATTGTACTCTTCCCGCCGTTTGGAACGGAACGTATTGGTCGTAATTCCACTTGTCGATCTTCGTTTTCTCCAGTGCCGGCAATGCCAGGCCCTCGGCGGCATTCAGGGCAGACAGGCGCTTTTCCAGAAACCAGTCTGGCTCCTGATTGGCTTTCGAGAAATCCGTGATCGCTTCTCGACTAAAGCGGAGTTGTGTATCTACACCCATAATCTGCTAACCCCCTCGCCTACACGCCAGCATTGACGGTTTCGTCTTCGATTCCGAGCTCTTCTTTTATCCAGTCGTATCCTTCTGCCTCCAGGCGCTCTGCCAGTTCCGGACCGCCGGACTTGACGATCCGCCCTTGCATCATCACGTGGACGAAATCGGGCTTGATGTAGTTGAGCAGGCGCTGGTAGTGCGTGATAATCAGGAATCCGCGTTCGGCGGAGCGCATTTCGTTGACGCCCTTCGCGACGATCTTCAGCGCATCGATGTCCAGCCCGGAGTCAACCTCGTCGAGAATGCAGATGCTCGGCTGCAGCATCATCATTTGCAGGATTTCGTTCCGCTTCTTCTCCCCGCCGGAGAAGCCTTCGTTCAGGTAGCGATGCTGGAAGGATTCGTCCATTTCCAAGGTCGCCATCTTCTTATCCATTTCCCGGATGAATTTCATCAAGGAGATTTCATTGCCCTCGCCGCGGCGCGCATTGATCGCCGAACGCAGGAAGTCGGCATTTGTCACTCCGCTGATCTCCGAGGGGTACTGCATCGCCAGGAACAAGCCGGCACGAGCGCGCTCGTCTACCGCCATTTCCAGCACGTCCTGGCCGTTAAGCGTTACCGAACCGCCGGTTACTTCGTACTTGGGATGACCCATCAGGGTTGAGGCGAGGGTAGATTTACCGGTTCCGTTCGGTCCCATGATGGCGTGTACTTCTCCGCCCTTGATTTCCAAGGACAAGCCTTTCAAAATCTCCTTCTCCTCAATTCTTGCCCGCAAATCTTTTATTTCGAGATGTGGTACACCAGACATCCAGCATTCCTCCAATATATAGTAGTGCGAATCCTGCGCTTACCATGAACTAGTATCACCATAAGGGCATGATTCTCAATCCATTCTCAATCACAATTGTATAATAAGAATTATTTTAAATCAACGCTTCTCCTATATCTGTATTTTTTACATTTATATATTTACTAAGTATGCTTGAAAAGGGGAAACGGTATAGGCATTGATGCCGGGGAAAGACGAAAGAAGGCCCTGTACAGGACCCTTTCCCTTATTTTAAAATCGCCATGATCTCATCGCGCTTCGCTGCGTAGTCGGCATCCGACAAGACGGGCGCAAAGCCGGTTTGCGGCACTTCCGGCAGCAGGTGATGCCAGGATTTGCAGCCTTTATACTGGTCTTCAATCTGAATTTCAAACGGCTGCTCCAGCTTGTAGACACAGGCGAACAAGATGTGCAGCGGCTTCTTTTTCTTCCAGTGAAGGCGGACATCAGCGAAATCCTCGGTCCAGATATGATAGGGATCCAGCGCGCGCAGCTTCGCTTCGTCCATGATCTCC
>NZ_HE978539.1:154267-277954 GCF_000311785.1 Brevibacillus massiliensis | reverse complement strand
GCCCGCCCTTGCGAACCGTGATGATCTGCTTCCCTTCTCCCAATGCCTTGACGGCAACTGCCCATTCCTTGAGCGAAAGTGTAGAGACAGGTTGTTGAACGGAGGTAACCATCGGCAGCCTCTCCTTTCCTACATGAAATCTACATGTTCACACTTGTTGATCCATACCCATTTAGTGTATCAGAATCTGCCGGTTGTGCAAGGGAACGGCTCGCACGCAAAAAAACCTTCGCCGGCAAGCAAGGCCAAGCGAAGGTTTTTGCCATGTGACAGAAGATTTACAGTTTGGGGCCAGCCTTTACGATGTCGGTGGCATCCGGGAATTTTTTCGCAAAGTTTTCGGCGAATCGGCTCACCAATTCCTTGGCCTGCCTGTCATAAGCTTCCTTGTCTGCCCACGTGTCACGCGGCTGGAGAACCTCAGCCGGGACTCCCGGGCAAGTGGTGGGCACTTGAACGCCAAACACCGGATCGGTGACAAATTCGGCCTTTTCCAGCTCACCATTCAGGGCAGCCGTTACCATTGCGCGGGTGTACGCAAGGTTCATCCGTTTGCCGACGCCGACCGGGCCGCCGGTCCAGCCTGTGTTGACCAGGTAGACGCGTGCTCCCCTCTCGTCGATCTTTTTGCCGAGCATTTCGGCGTAGACCAGCGGACGAAGCGGCAAGAACGGCGCACCGAAGCAGGTGGAAAACTCCGTTTGCGGGGTGGTGACGCCGCGTTCCGTTCCCGCCATCTTGCTGGTATACCCAGACAGGAAGTGGTACATCGCTTGGTCGCGGGTCAGCTTGGAAATTGGCGGGATCACCCCGAAGGAGTCGGCCGTCAGGAAGATGATCGTCTCCGGATGTCCGCCTACACTGGGAATGACCGCACCTGGGATGGCATCCAGCGGGTAAGCTGCCCTCGTGTTTTCCGTGTAGCGATCACTGTCGTAGTCTGCCCGGCGGGTTTGCGGGTCGACGTCGACGTTTTCCAACACCGCGCCAAACTGAATCGCCTTCCAAATCTGCGGCTCTCCCTCTTCCGACAGGCGAATGCACTTGGCATAGCATCCCCCTTCGATGTTGAACACGCCGCGATCGGACCAACCGTGCTCGTCGTCACCGATCAGAAAGCGCTCAGGGTCAGCCGACAGCGTTGTCTTCCCGGTTCCCGAAAGGCCGAAGAACAGGGCGACATCTCCGTCTTTGCCGACGTTTGCCGAGCAGTGCATCGACAGCACATTTTGCTCCGGCAGCAGGTAGTTCATGATGCTGAAAATCGACTTCTTCATTTCGCCGGCGTACTCCGTACCGCCGATCAAAACCATTTTCCGCTCGAAACTGATGATAATAAACGTCTCCGAGTTGGTTCCATGGACGGCGGGATCCGCTTTAAATCCAGGAGCCGAAACCACGGTAAACTCCGGCTGATGGCCAGCCAATTCCCCTTCCGTCGGACGAATGAACAGTTGGCGGGCAAACAGGTTGTGCCAAGCGTATTCATTGATCACGCGGATCGGCAGGCGGTACTTCTCGTCCGCGCCGGCGTAGCCGTCAAAGACGAACAGCTCTTTCTGTTCCAAATAGTCCATGACATCTGCGTGCAGGCGTTCAAATTTTTCACTGGTGATCGGCTGATTGACCGGCCCCCAGTTGATCTTGTCACGAACTGACGATTCGTCTACAATAAATTTATCTTTCGGGGATCGGCCAGTAAACTTTCCTGTGAGCGCATTAAACGCACCTTTATCAGTCAGCACACCTTCCCCCCGCGCGATTGCGGTCTCCACCAATTTGGCTACTGGCATGTTGTATTGTACATGAGCTTTTTCGAGTACGTCAGTTAGTCGTTTGGCTGTCTTCGCTTCCATATTGTACGATCCCCTTCCCCGGATTCACACAATGTGATTGTCTATTTGATCGATTGATGTAATTAGTATATCACATTAAACGAATTAAGCCACATAATTTTGGCCGAAGATGTGAAAAATATTTGAAGACCCGGTTTTCATGCATATTGTTGCCTTGAAAGCAGAAAATAACCCGCACCGATCACCGAGACAAAGCGTAAAATAACGGGCAGAATGACGGCATTGCCGCACACCCTGCCCGTTTGTGCCCTCCTGCTTCCTCTGGACATACCGAAAATCGTTCTGCCCTGCTGCCATCCCCTGATAAAACGATGGACCGCCCTACACGCTCTTTGCAGTCAGGCGAAGCAGCGCGTCCCATTTCAACTGGTCGCGCACTGTCCCCCGCAGGGCCACTGCCTCGCGCGCGTAGAGATAGGCAAGCCGTTCTCCTGCGAATAGACAGCGCAAATCCCGCTCCGCCCCGCTTACCAGCAGATCGGCAGCCATATCGGCAGCACCCTGCGTCACATCCACCCTGCCTTGGCAAAACGTAAGAAAGTAGCTGGTCCCGCTGTCCAGGGCCATTACCTGAACCCGCCGCTCCCAGCCATGGGTCAACGCGGAAAGAAACGCTTTTTGCTCCAACCGTTCGCGAAACGCCTCCAGCAAGGAAAGAAGCGAACCGACCATCTGGCCACCTCCTCGGACTACTTCCTTCCCATTCGCAGACAGGCGGGTCGAATCCTTTGACGAGCAGAGGGAAGTTGTGTCGCTCACTGTCAGTGCCGAGAAGAAAGTATCGACACTTTCCTTCAAATAAGAAAAATAACAATTTTATACTGAAAGTGGTTTCAGGCATTTATTTTAGGGGTATGAAAGAAGGAGAAGACGAAAAACGCCTCCGTTATCGCAGAGCGGAAGCGTTCTGATGTCTTGATCGCGTTCAAGTGTCATCGTTTTCGTCTTTATCCAATCTGACCTCCAGATGATGCCCATCGGGGGTTTCAAAGTAGAGATTGTAGCTTTGCGGACGCTCAATCGGTCCGCGATAGCAGATGTTTTCTGCTTCCAACTTATCAACCAAGTAATCCAGCTCTGCCCGGCTGGCAACAGAAAAAGCGATGTGGTCAACTTGCCCGATACCGTTTTGTCCCTCGCTGCTGTATGGATGCAGGCCAATCCGGGTTTCCTGACCGACTTGAAAGTAAAGCGGATCTGTTTCCGATACCTGGCTGAGATCAATTGGCACCTCCAGGATCTCCTTAAAAAAAACCGCTACCTTCATTACATCGCGGCAATTCAGCGCGATGTGATGAACGCGTTGCAAATGAAGCATTCGCATAATCCTCCCAATGGCAAGCAATTCTTCGACGATTCATTCTGGATGGCTGACAAAAGCTTGTGAGCGATTAGGCGCTCCGCTGTGAGATTTCCTTGCGCTTGTTGTACTGGCGCAAACGCTGGCTCAGTTTGGTCAGGCGCGCTTTCAGCTGATCCCGCCAATCGCTGTCGTCCAGGTCCTTCGCCACACCCATCAAGTCAAGGGCGATATCAATCTGTTGTTTCAAGACTTCTGCGTAGTTACCTTCATCAGTCATTGTGCAATTATCGAATAAATGGGGCATATTGTCAATGCTCACGAAATCGCGGAAATCGACTTCCGGAGCGTTATCACCTTGAGCGTATTCTACCAGGATCTCAAATTCTCCTTCAATAGCGGGGAGAACTTCCAAACGATTGCAAACAGGGCAGTACATGACTGGCACATTGTGAACCAAAGTCTTGTAATGGCGAACGGTACCAAAAGAACCAAGCATGCCTGCGCCACAACAAAAACTCATTGACTCTCCCTCCCAGCCGCTATGAGTCTTTACCTCATTGCGTTTTTTATTGATTGTATCCTACCACGCCCCTTTCCGCCAGGTTAAAAACATACCATTTTATCCAATTGAAACAGGCAGCCGATTACTGCCATTCTATCGGAAAACAACCGCCTTGACTAGTATTTTTGGACTAGTTCGAACGCAAATATCTTAGAAAACTTGGCTCCGCCGAGCTTTTGGGCGGAGCCTTAGTTGCACTTATGTCGATAGGGCAAAATTTATAAATTCCTATCGACCAAAGGAAAAGATCGGACGAACGTCCGACCTCAAAGGATAGCTTACTCTTTCACCATCGCTGCGTATTTGTCCGCATCCATCAATTTGTCCAACTCGCTCGGATCCGACAACTCGACAACGATCATCCACGCCTTCTCATACGGTGAACTGTTTACCAGTTCCGGCTCCGACTCCAATGCCGCGTTTACCTCCAACACTTTTCCACTGACAGGAGCGTACAGCTCGGATACCGTCTTTACCGATTCAACACTGCCAAACGGTTCGTCCTGCTTGATCGTCGCTCCAACTTCCGGCAGCTCCACAAACACGATATCCCCCAGTTCGGATTGTGCGAACGAGGTGATGCCGATGTACACTTTATTTCCTTCGACACGCACCCATTCGTGCTCTTCACTGTAACGCAGCTCTTTTGGAAATTCCATCTTCACAATCCTCCTATTCATCCATCAGTCATATCCCATAGTATATTGGACAAACGATCTAGGATTCCTCTTGAATCCCCAAAATTCGGTGCAAGCGTTTTTTCACCAGATTCAACCCTTTCTCGCCGGCCTGGAAGTGGCGAAGCTGAAGGGACTCGTCAAACAGGTAATACGCCGGCACGTACTCGTTTTGGAAGGCATCCGTCGTTGTCATCTGGTTGTCGATGGCGATCGGATGGATCAGTTCGTACTGTTCGATGGTCTCTTTAATCTTGTTGATGTCGGTGTCCGCCTCGGAACGCGGCATGTGAATCCCTACGACCTGCAGGTTGTGCTCCGCGTATTTTTCCCGCCACTCGTTGATTTGCGGCAGGGATTCCTTGCACATATGGCAGCTGACAGACCAGAAGTGGACGAGCAGGGGTTTTCCTGCCAAATCCGCTTTTGACACCTGGCCGTTTACCCATTCCGTAATCCCGGGGAAATCAGGCAACTCTTCGCGTAAGCGCATGAAACACATCTCCCTTCTAATTATGTAAAAGAATAAATGAGAAAAAAGGACCTAACAGCACTTGGTTAGATCCCTTTTTTGTACGTCTGTCCGTTTCTTACTTCGCTTCCAGATGTTTGTCGCCTGGGCGCCAGTTGGCAGCGCAGAGACCGCCCGATTGCAGTGCTTGCAGCACGCGCAGGGTCTCATCAACGGAGCGTCCGATGTTCAGGTCAGTTACTACCTGATAGCGCAGAATGCCTTCCGGATCGATGATGAACAGGCCGCGGAATGCAACCCCTTTTTCTTCATCCAGCACGCCGTAGTCGCGAGCGACTGTTTTCAAGAAGTCGGCAGCGATTGGATAGTTTAATCCGCCAAGACCGTTTTGGTCGCGAGGAGTGTTGATCCAAGCGCGGTGGGAGTGGATCGAGTCGGTGGAAACAGCTAAAACGTCCGCATCCAGATCCTTGAAGTCTTCATAAGAATCGCTCAGTGCAATGATCTCCGTCGGGCAAACGAAAGTAAAGTCGGCCGGATAGAAGAACAAGACCAACCATTTTCCGCGGTAGTCGGACAGGGATACTTTTCCGAAGTCCTTACCGTTGCCAAGAGCGGTTTCCATTGTAAAGTCAGGTGCGGGCAAACCAACCAAACGTTGTGCCATGTAAATGACCTCCTCTAAACTTAAGTACAGAGATATCATAACAAACAAGCCTATTTATAGTCAATATAAAGTAGGAATCATTTTCAATAAAAAAACCTTCTATCGAGGCCCCTGGCAGAAGCAGGTTCTTCTCGTCACCTCTATCATCATACCCGCAAGGCTTTTGTTTTATTCATAAAATCTGCCTAGTGCTGACGCCAAATTTCCATCTCCGGCTCTTTAAATCCGACGGTAACGCGCTGACCGTCCGTGATCAGCGGCCGTTTCAACAGCTTTCCGTGAGAGGCCAAGAGCTCCAGCATCTCTTCTTCGCTCATCTGCGGCAGGCGTTCCTTTACGTTCAGCTCCCGGTACAGCTGGCCGCTGGTATTGAAAAACTTCTTCAAGTCCAGGCCGCTGTTCTGCCACATCCGGCGCAGTTCATCCTTGCTTGGCGGCTGCTCCACGATGGGGATTTCCGTAAAGTCCACACCGGCGTTTCGCAGCCACTGTTTGGCCTTCCGGCACGTGCCGCATTTATCGT
Organism: Brevibacillus massiliensis; assembly: GCF_000311785.1. Classification (GTDB taxonomy): domain Bacteria; phylum Bacillota; class Bacilli; order Brevibacillales; family Brevibacillaceae; genus Brevibacillus_C; species Brevibacillus_C massiliensis. Next base: position 271,894 of record NZ_HE978539.1, on the reverse strand, counting down.
ACAGATACGCTTTGATCGTCATGGTTTATCCCCCCGCTTTCCATTACCGTTTCTTATGCAGATACGCGAATCTGATATCCGGCGTGTTTGCGAGTGTGAAACACCCCGGTATCCAAGATCAGATACTGTGCTTTCATCCCGATTAACTTTCCCTTTACGGTCTCCTGCTTGTCCAACGATAAAGAGGTAATTTTATCCAGGCTGTCCAAAATCGGATAGGTAATCTCGACCCATTCGTCCTCCCGCAGCCGGAACGGCTTAAACTCTTCGGGGAAGTAGGTGTACACTTCGTCGCGAATCGCCAGCAGATCCACCTCGGTTACCTCCCCCTTGAGCATTTTTCGCCAATTGGTCTTGTCCGGGAGGTACTGGCTGAGGTGAAACTCCAGTTCTCCGGCCATCCGTCTGGTCGGCAGCTCGGCGATGGGAATGGCGCGAATTGCCCCCTGGTCTACCCAGCGCTTCAATTCGTTATGCTTCCTGGTCAGCCCTACCTTGACGTCGCTGGACAGCGCCAGGTAGACGTAGTGAGGGATCATGCAGTGCGTTTCGCCAAAGCTGGCGTCGCGGCAGGTGCCTTGGTCAAAGTGGCATTCGTGCGGCTTGACGATGCACAGATCGTTTTCCGGCAGCTTGGTGAAGCAGGGGTAACAGTACCCGTTGTTAAATGTCTTGTTCGTTTTGCGCCCGCAGGCAATACAATTCTTCTCGCCCAAATATGTAAGCGTCAGTTCTTCCCCCAACAGCTCATTCAGCGGAAGTCTTGTTTCTTCTATTTTCAGATAGTATTCAACCGGGTTGTCCTTCCCGTGATAATCGTGAACCAAACCGTGCAGCAGTCCGTTGATCTCCACGCTACTCTCTCCCTTCTCTTTCGCTCCATTCATTGTACCATAACCGCCTGATTCGTTTGTCAGAAATTGCCCCCTGTGCAGGAAGCAGCGGAAGCATGAAATCCAGGACGGCGGTGAAGCTAAAAGGGACATTTCGCGGAAAGGAGTGACACACCTTGAAGCGTCTCTTGCTCTGTGCGTCTTTGATCGCTTCAGTCTGCCTGCATGCTGCCGTGGGATTCGCCGACAGCGCGATCGGCAATCCCATCCATCGGATTGACACGAAAAAGAAAGTCGTCGCGCTTACTTTCGATGACGGACCCGATCCGTATTACACGCCGCTCATCTTAAAAGCGCTGCAGAAAAACGGTGTCCCCGCCACTTTCTTCGTCCTTGGCTCGGAGGTGGACAAATACCCCAAGATCGCCCAAAGAATCAGGGCAGCCGGGCATGAAATCGGCAACCACGGCTATTATCACCACGACTTGAACCGGGCGACGGAACAGGAGATTTACGACGACATCAAGCGGGCGGAAAAATCCATCCTGAAAACGACCGGCGTCCTCTGCCAGTATTACCGCCCGGCTGGCGGAGTCATGACGCACGACGTACGCAGCGCTGTTCAATTGACCGGCTACGACCTGATCCTCTGGTCGGTGGACCCCCGCGATTGGTCGCTGCGGCGAACCGCTGCCGTGATCGCCGACAGCGTAAAGAACAACGTCTCCCTTGGCGATATCGTACTGTTCCACGACGGCGGCCGCAATCAGAAACAGACGTTGGCCGCCCTGCAGGACTTGATCGCCGACCTGCGCTCCAAAGGGTATCGCTTTGTGACGGTCAGCCAGCTGTTGGAGCAAGGGAAGTAACCAGATGTGCACCAATGAAAGGGAAGTCCTGTTTACGAAGCGAGCTGCCAGATTGTCCAACTTGCCGCCCGGCAAAACGTCGGGGCGCCATCATCGGCCATAACCCCGGCTGGAATGTGAGAAGACGAAAGGAAAAGTTGCAAGTCAGTCAATCACGGTATAGTAGAGAAAAATGGAGCGAGCGCAGGCCTTGGCAACGCCTACCCAGTCGGAACGAAAAAAAACGGCACACGCTTGTCGACCAAATCCTGCGTTGAGTTACTCCCAGTCATTTTTGGTCGACGTGCCGTTTTTTGGAGTGTAGACGATCAGTCCAGCTTCCCCGCTGGCGTGCCACGAACGAAGCTCACCCACTTTTCTCGGATTCCATCTTCACCAAAGCAAAAGGACGCAGGACACCGGTTTTATTCCTACGCCAGCGTCTTGCTTAAAAATCCGCGCAGCCGCTCATTCTGCGGGTTGCTGAAAATCTGTTCCGGCTTGCCTTCCTCCATGATCACGCCCTGGTCCATGAAGATGACGCGGTCGCCGACCTCCCGGGCAAACCCCATTTCGTGCGTGACGACCACCATCGTCATGCCTTCCAGCGCCAGGTTTTTCATAACGGCAAGGACTTCGCCGACCAGCTCCGGGTCCAGCGCGGACGTCGGTTCGTCGAACAGCATCACTTTTGGATTCATCGCCAAGGCCCGGGCGATCGCCACCCGCTGCATCTGCCCACCCGACAGGCGGTCCGGGTAGACGTCCGCTTTGTCTCCCAGTCCCACTTTTGCCAATAGGGCCAGGCCCTGTGATTTGGCTTCCTCCGGGTTCATTTTCTTCACCTTGATGGGTGCCAGCGTCACGTTCTCCAACACCGTTTTGTGGGGAAACAGGTTAAATCGTTGGAAGACCATCCCCACTTCTTCACGAACCTTGTTTATGTTCGTCTTCGGGTCGGTCAAATCGTGTCCATTGATGACAATTTTCCCGCTGGTCATCTGCTCCAACTGGTTCAAGCAGCGCAAGAGCGTGCTCTTGCCCGAGCCGGACGGTCCGATGACACAGACGACTTCGCGTTCGTCCACCGTGGTCGAAATCCCTTTCAGCACTTCCAAATCGCCATAGTTTTTGTGCAGATCTGTCACCTGGATAATCACGCAAAAACGAACCCCCTGACTTACGCTCTATTACCCATTATTTTAGCGCAATGCCAGGGGAAATGCACAACTTTTCCCACTAATCGGAATTTTGTCCGGATCGACTTTTGACGGGCTTGCGCTTTTGGGCTGGACAGGCATGCGCTTGCGGGGGAACCCCGGCGCCGGCGTTCCCCCGCTTGCCCGCCATCAGTCTGCCGGTTGCGTGGCCATTCCTTTTTCGTGCACTTCCGCCCGGCGCTCGCGAAAAAAGAGTCCCAGCAGCGCAAACACCCCCAATAATCCGCCCATGACCAGGAACATCGTCCCCGGGCCCGTAAAATCGAGCAGGTACCCGTTCAAATTAGGCGCCAACATGCTGGCCAGAGCGAAATTCATTCCCGCAATCATCCCGGCCGTCGGAACCATGCCGCGCGGCAGCAGGTCGGCGGCAAACGCCAGGCCCAGTGAATAGAAGGAGCCAACTGCGGCCCCGGCGACCGCAAGCAGGGCAGTCATCAGCCAGACTGCCTTGCCTGCCAGCGGAAACAGTGCAAATGCCGTCCCGCCCGCCAGCGCACAATCGGTTTTACTACAAATGCAGGAAAGTTCTACTTGCCGGTTATTGAAACCAAAATCGTTCATACCCACTTCCCTTACTTTCAAAAACATAAGGTGGATCTAAATCGGGAATATCGCGGTACGGTTCAATTGTTGCGGAAAGGACCCAATTGGTACGTGGCTATTCCTGTGGAAACTTCTTGCGAGATGAAAAGCGTTTCCGATCCGGCCAAAACCCCAATTGGGGTTGACCTCGGTCTTCATCAGCTTGCTGTGGTAAGCGAACCCGCTTCCTTTTTTCAGGCAAGCATGTCGGCTATATGCGTCGCCGCTTTCGTTCCCTGCGCCGTTCTTTAGGAAAGAAAATCATGATGAGAGGATGTCACGATACATCTACCCCACCAGCCTGCTGCCCTTGCTGAAGCTGGTACATTTTCTGATACAACCCGCCTTGCTTCATCAATTCTTCATGCGTCCCCCGCTCCACGATCTCGCCCCGCGACAGCACGACGATTAGATCGGCATGCTGAATCGTCGACAGGCGGTGGGCGATCATGAAGGTCGTCCGTCCCTGTGAGAGCACATGCAGCGCCTCCCGTATCGCCGATTCCGTCTCGCTGTCGATGCTGGCCGTCGCCTCGTCGAGAATCAGGATCGCCGGATCGGCGGCAAGCGCCCGGGCGAAAGAAAGAAGCTGGCGCTGTCCGGAAGAAAGCGTCGAACCGCGCTCTGCGATGACGTGGCTGTATCCGCCCGGCAGCCGGCGGATAAACTCGTCAGCCTTGACTGCCTCTGCCGCCCGCCTTACCGCTTCGTCGCTTATCGCCTCGTTGTAAAGGCGAATGTTGAACGAGACATCGCCCGAGAACAGATACGGATCCTGCAAGACGAGTCCGATGTGCTTGCGTAGTTCACCCGGTGCCATGCTCTGGATGTCCGTGCCATCGACGGTTATGCGGCCGCGATTGGGCCCGTAAAAGCCAAGCAGCAGATTCATGATCGAGCTTTTGCCGGAACCGGTGTGGCCGACGAGCGCCACGGTTTGGCCCGGCTCTGCGGCAAAGGAGACGTTCTTCAGCACGTACTGCTCCTCGTGGTAAGCGAACCAGACATTTTCAAAAACCACCCTGCCCTGCGGCCTTGGCACAGGAAGTTTGCCTGTCTCCTCCACTGCCGGCGTATCCAGCACCTCAAACACCCGTTCGGCAGAGGCGGCCGCCTGCTGCAATTGCGATAGCCGGGACATGATCATGTTGATCGGCTCAAAAAACCGCTCTATATACAGGATAAATGCGTACAACACCCCAAACGAGACAGAGCCCCGCAGCGAAGCGGCGCCAAAATACCAGATCACCAGCGTCAGGGCAAGGTAGTACAGCACGTCAACCGCCGGACGCAGGAAGTACGCTTCCAGCACGTTTTCCCGCATCCGTCCCTGGAAGTAGCCTTGATTGTGCCGGGCAAACTCTTCCGCTGCGCTCTCTTCCCGCCGAAACGCTTGAACAATCGCCATGTTTTGAATCATTTCATTGACGGTCGTGTTCATCTCGGCCAGTCTGCTGCGGATGACGGCAAAGGCGCGCGAGCTGTAGCGGCGATACAGGACGACCAGCGCGATAATGAACGGCAGGATGAGACAAAAACCGAGCGCCAAGGCAGGCTGCAGCAAAAACAGCGCGATCAGGATGCCGAAGAGGAAGACCCCGTTTTGCACGAACGTGGCCAGGACGCTGACATACAGCTCACGCACCGCCTCCGTGTCGTTGCTGACGCGGGAGACGAGCTGGCCCACCGGCGTCCGGTCAAAAAAAGCGATCGGCAGCTTTTGAAGGTGAGTAAAAATCTCCATTCGCATGCTTTGAATAATCCGCTGTGCCGTCGTCTGCAGGGAGAGCAGCTGGAAGTACTGAAGCGCCGCCGACAGAAAGATAAGGGCTGCATAGCCGCCCGATATCCACAACAGCGGAGCCACGTCATAAGCATACAGCTGCATGACTTCCCGGCGGCTCAACCTGACGGCCGCAAGCCGCTCCTCTTCCCCTCCGCGCCCGGTCACCAAAACGGCATTCCTTCCGTCCGCGTCCCCTGCGGGTGAAGCCACTGTATATTCCTGATTGGAAGCGATCGTCCCGTCCACCAGATAGTAAGTCGTCCCCTGCGGCAGGATTCGATTTTCCCTGCCGAGAGCTGCCAGCCCTTGCCGTTGATCCTGCGGCAGCCAGTCTTCCCGAATCAGGTAAAAGTCATTGATTTGGACGTGATTGATTCCTTGTTCAAGCGCGGATGGCGGCAGTGAATCATAGTGATACCACCGTCTTTGAATGCCGAGAATGTGGTTGTCAATCGCCGCCTTGGCCAGAAACGGGCCGGCCAGTTCCGCGCCGGTGCTGAGGATCAGCAGCAGCAAGGCCAACCATATCCGCCGCTGAAACGGTTTGGCATATCCGACAAGCCTTCGCCAGACTCTCTGCCCGTTCATCCGCCGACGCCCCTCTTCCATTCGCTCACTTGATCTTCCATCTGCTGGCGCCGGTACTGCTGCGCATACCAGCCTCCCAGCCTCATTAAATCATCATGGGTACCGCGCTCCACGATCCTTCCTTCGTCGAGGACGATGATCTGGTCGGCGTGCTCCACGGCTGACAGGCGATGGGCGGTGATGATGGTCGTCTTGCCTGCCCGCGTCTCGCGCAGATGCCCAAGGATCCGCTCCTCCGTTCGGGCGTCCACCGCAGAGAGGGAATCGTCCATGATCAAAATCTCCGGGTTCAGCAGCAGCGCCCGGGCAATTGAGATGCGCTGCTTTTGTCCGCCGGAGATCATCACGCCTTTTTCCCCGACGAGCGTCTGAATCCCGTCGGGCAGGTAGGCGATGTCGCTCGCCAGCTCCGCTTGGCGCAAAGCCTGCCAGACTTCCTCATCTGTCGCATCCGGTTTGCCGAAAGCGACGTTCTCCCGGATCGAGCGCGAGAAGAGCAGATGCTCCTGCGGGACGTAGGCAAGCAAACCTCGCAGCGCGGCAAGTTTGATGCTCTCTATCGGCTTCTCCGTAAAAAACAAGCGGTTTTGCTCCAGCGGATACTGGTGCAGCAGCAGGCGGCAAAGCGTGGACTTGCCGCTGCCGGTCCTCCCTACCACGCCAAGCGTTTCCCCCCGGCGCAGGGAAAAGGATACGTCCTGCAGGGCGGGCCTCTCTGCCCCCGGGTAGACAAAAGTCAGCTTCTCCGCCCGGATGCCTCCCGCAGCCAGGTCGCCGTCTGCATCGGCGGAATCCGTCACCTCTGGCTGTTCGGCAAACAGCTCCTGCAGACGCTTGAGGGAAGCGCCCCCGCGCTGAATGATGTTGATCATCCAGCCAAACGCAAACATCGGCCAGATCAACAACCCCAGGTACATGTTGAACGCGACCAAATCTCCCAAAGAAATCTGGCTGTGAAACACCAGCAGCGAGCCATACCCCAACCCGATTAAAAAGCTGAACCCGATAATGACCGTAATCGTCGGTTCGAACAATGCGTCTATCCGGGCGACGCCCACATTGCGCTGCAGCGTTTCTTCGCTCACCCTGCGGAAAGCCTCGACATCGTGCCTCTCCTGAACGAAGGAACGCAGCACCCTGACTCCGCTGACTGATTCCTGCACGTAATCGTTCATCCTGCCGAACGCCTCCTGGGCAGCGTAAAACCGTTCATGCAGCAGTTTGCCGTAAAAGGCCGTAGCCCAGGCCAAAAACGGCATCGGCAGCAGCGCAGCCAAGGTCAGCTTCCAATCAATCGCAATCAGCATGGTAGAAAAAGTAAGAATCGTCATGAAAAGCGAGTCAGCCAGCGTCAGTACGCCATCGCCTGCCGTCATTTCAATCGCCGGAATGTCATTGGTAGCGACCGCCATCAAGTCGCCCGTCCGGCGCCGCTGGTAAAACGAAGGCGTCATCCTGGTCAGGTGGCCAAACAGCCTTCTGCGCAAGGTCACTCCCAGCGCAAGCGATCCGCCGTACAGCAGGTAGCGCCACAAGAAGCGCAGGCCGTACATCAACACGCCAAGTCCTGCAAGGGTGGCGACGGCCATTCCCAGGGAATGCGAATCCAGTGCGGAAGTCCGCATGCGGTCCACGGTCTCGCCGATCAACCGCGGCGGCCACAGCATCAAAAGATCGATCGTGAACAAGATGAGAATGCCAAAGCTGTATCGTTTCCAGTACTTGCGGAAAAACCAACCCAACTGGCGCAAAGTGTCCACAACCGACCCATCCTTTCAAAATAAGAAAAGGGTTGCGCATCGCACACCCTTCCGTAGTCACTTCCCATCGTAGTTTATGAAATTTTTCTTGTCAATCAGGTTCTTTTTATTCAGCGATGACACCGCCGGCAATCCTGTCTCCGGAGTTTCCGGCCGGATCCGTTTTGCCATCGTCTTCACCGGAATGAATGATGATCGACTTGCCTAACAGCGAGTTCTTCTCCCCTTTTTTCAAGGTGGCGTTGTTCAGCATGACCTCCGTATCGACGGTTCCATCCGGCTTGACGGTCAAGTTGGGCATGTCCCCCAGATGATGCCCCTCCGGGTTGTCGAAACCATGCTTTTTGCCGTACGGGTTGAAATGGGCGCCGGCCGCCTTGAAATCCTGTCCTTGAAATGACGACTCGTGAATGTGGAAGCCGTGTTTTCCCGGGGGGAGCTGGCTGGCCTTGATCCGAAGCTTCACTCCGCCACCCTCTTCCGTCAGCGTTGCCGTGCCGATTTTTTCTCCCTTGGCACTGACGATTTGCACTTCAGGCATCTCGCGAATGACAGGTTGCGTCTTTCCGACAACCATCCAAGCCCCAATGCCGACGAGCAGGGCTGCTGCAGCAAGTGTCCAGATTTTTTTCATCCTTCTATATCCTCCTGACATGAAATAGCTGATCATTACAGTTATGACCAAAGGTTCTCCATTTTAAAACAAAGCCGAAGCGAACCGGCTCCCTATGGGAAAAGCTTCGATGAATGCGATCCCTTCCCATGCTGCAAAAAAGTGTTGCGTCGGGGCAAACATTTTGGATATAATTCGATTAAAGGATGGCTTAGTGCTAAAAAGTTGCCCTCGTGAAAATTTTTATTTCTAACACAACTTTTTCAAGAAGCGGCATAGATTATAGCATATGCAAATTTCGTACTATCCAAAAATTTTTGCACCAAAAGTTGCTTCAGGTAAACACTTTGGCTTAGCTTCATACATTATGGGACGGTGAAAACATATGCCAACAACCAGTGTCCGGCTCTCCGATACCAAGACCGGCAACCGGGTTCGACTGGTCCGGATTGACGTACAGGGAGTCTTGCGGAGAAGGTTGCTTGATCTCGGGTTTGTCCCGGGAAATGTGGTAGAGGTCTTGCAAAAAAGTCCGCTGGGTGATCCGATTGCGTTTCGCGTGAACAATACGACCATTGCGCTCAGGCAGGAAGAAAGCTCGCTTATCTTCGGGGAACTTATTGGAGGTGACCGCTCATGACAACGTACCGAATCGCTCTCGCCGGCAACCCCAATACCGGAAAAAGCACCCTTTTCAACGCGCTGACCGGACTGCGCCAGCATACGGGTAACTGGGCAGGCAAAACAGTGGAGAGGGCCGAGGGTGAATTTACCCATAACGGAAAGACATTTCGCGTGATCGATTTGCCGGGAACGTACTCGCTGTACTCCAATTCAGCCGATGAAGAGGTGGCCCGGAACTACATCATCTTTGAAAAACCGGACGTGACGATCGTCGTTCTCGACGCCACTTCCCTGGAACGGAACCTGAATCTGGCGCTGCAGGTGCTGGAGATGACCAATCGCGTGGTCGTCTGCATCAATTTGATGGATGAAGCGGCCAAACTGGGGATCCGCATCAACCTTGACAGAATCAGCGAACGGTTGGGCGTGCCCGTTGCAGCCATATCAGCCCGCAGCAAGACCGGAATAGAAGCGCTGCTGGATCTGGTGGAAAAGGTGGCTTCAGGCCGGATCGTACCTGTCCCCATTCGGGTCACGTACAGCGAGGAAATTGAACAGAGCATCCAAAAACTGGAGCCCTTTATTCGCCAGACGCTGGGTGACCTCTTCCCGGCCAGATGGGTCGCCTTGCGCTTATTGGACGGCGATGGGTCCTTGCTCGCAGCGCTGAAGGAACACGCCGGCGAAAGCGCACCCGTAAAGGAGGTGGTAAACTATGGCCAAACCGTATGCCACTAATTCTTCCAATTCATTGGATTCGCTCTTTGCCGCCGCCGCCAAGCTGGCAGAAGGAAACAGCATCAGGGACGGCATCGTCAGCGACATCTACAAGACGACCCATGAAATCTGCCGCGAGTCCGTCAGGTATGAGGACAGAAAAAAACTGGAGACGACTTACCGGCTGGATAAGATCGTCACATCGCCGATCTGGGGCTTCCCGATCATGCTTGCGATACTGGGTGTCGTCTTCTGGATTACCATCGCCGGCGCGAACGTCCCGTCGGAAATGCTGGCCAGCATGTTTACATGGATAGAAGGGTACCTGACTGCCGGCTTTCAGGCCTTGCATGTGCCGGAATGGATACACGGGGTTCTCGTGCTGGGCTTTTACCGGGGGACGTCATGGGTGATCAGCGTCATGCTGCCGCCGATGGCCATCTTCTTCCCCGTATTCGCACTCTTGGAGAATTTCGGATTCCTGCCGCGGGTTGCCTTCAACATGGACCGGTTGTTTAAAAAATCGGGCGGCCACGGCAAGCAGGCTCTGACCATGTCGATGGGTTTTGGCTGCAACGCGGCGGCCATCCTGTCCACTCGGATCATCGAATCTCCGCGCGAGAGAATCCTGGCGATTTTGACCAACAACTTCGTACCCTGCAACGGCAGATGGCCTATCCTGATCCTGCTCGCTTCCCTGTTCATGGCCGTTGGTGTAAGCAGCCAGTACCAGACGATGGTAACTGCGTTCATCGTCATGGGGATGGTGCTGATCGGCGTAGCAGTGACGCTGGCTGTCTCCTGGGTTTTATCGAAAACAGCGCTGCGCGGCATTCCGACTCACTACACACTGGAATTGCCGCCTTATCGCAAGCCGCAATTTATCAAGACGATCCTCATCTCCTCGAGAGATAAATCGTGGAATGTCCTGAAACGGGCCGTCCTCGTCGCTGCCCCGGCCGGCGTCATCACATGGATTTTGGGCAATGTCGACGTTGGCGGAACCAGTGTACTCAACCACATGGCAGCCTTTTTCGATCCGTTTGCCCGCGCGATTGGCCTGGATGGCTTTATCCTGATGGCCTTTATCCTCGGACTGCCGGCAAACGAAATCGTTCTGCCGATCCTGCTGATGGGATACATGTCCACCGGCGCGATGGTAGATGCCGACGGGCTGGATAATATCAAGCAGATCTTTCTCGATCACGGCTGGACCTGGCTGACCGCCTTGAATACGATGCTGTTCTCCTTGCTCCATTACCCGTGCGGCACAACGCTGATCAATATTTACAAAGAAACGAAGAGCGTAAAATGGACCGTTCTCTCCGGCGTGATCCCTCTTGCCATCGCGATCGCCGTCACCTTTGCGGTAGCGCAGACGGTTCGGGCATTCGGTTGGGTATGAGATAAATGGAAATGGGACTGTTTCTAGGCAGTCCCCCTTGTATCTTTTCTTTTTTTGTTTTAATATATGAACATATGAACATATTTGCAATTTGGAGGTTCTTATGGAACATAGAGAAAATCAACCAAACCTGCCATGTGAGGAACTGGACGAAGAAACACTTTTTATGGTTTCCCAAACATTTAAAGCCTTGTCGGATACGACCCGCATTCGAATCTTGCACCTTTTATCCCAGAGGGAGTGTTCGGTCAACGAGATTGCCGAAGAATTGTCGCTGCTGCAGTCGACGGTATCCCACCAGCTGCGCTTTTTGAAGAACCTCCGTCTGGTCAAGTTTCGCCGGGCCGGCACTACGCTGTATTACTCCCAGGACGACCAACACGTAATGGATCTGTTGGCGCAGGCGATTCACCACGCCTGCCACGATTAGGAGAGGAGACAGCAGCAATGGCAGAATACCGCGTCAAGGGACTCTCGTGTGCGCATTGCACCCAGGGTCTCGAAGAACAAATCCGGAAGCTGAAACACGGGCAAAGCGCCAAATTAAGCTACAACACCGGAAAATTGACGGTAGATGACAAGGTCGAGCTGGACCAGGTCGAAAAAATCCTGCGGACAGAAGGCGCCTATATCGAAAAAGCGGGCCATGACCACTCCGAAGCGGAACATCACCTTGACCATGCCAACGGAAGTACAAAATGGAAGTACCTGTTGGCCGTATCGGCGGCCGTCTACCTTCTGGCGCTGCTGCTTCAGGATCGGGCCAGCGACATCGCCGTCATCGGCATGTACCTGTTTGCCATGGCGATCAGCGGGTATACGACCTTCATCAAAGGGGTAAAAAACCTTTTCCGCTTCCAATTTACGATCGATACCTTAATGACGATCGCCCTCGTCGGCGCGGTTGGAATCGGAGAATGGAAGGAGGCAACGCTCGTCGCTATCTTGTTCGGACTTAACGAGCTGTTGGAAGGATACGGGATGGAAAAGGCCCGCCGTTCCATGGAAAGCCTGCTGCAGATTGCCCCAAAGGAAGCGACTCTGATTCAAAACGGCACAGAGACGGTGGTTCCGATCGCTTCACTGGCAGCGGGCGACGTCGTCCTCGTGCGATCGGGGGAAAAGATCCCATCAGACGGCATTGTCATCGAGGGGAAAAGCTCGGTTAACGAGGCGGCCATAACCGGCGAATCACTGCCAATCGAGAAGGCAGCCGGCGAGCCCGTCTTTGGCGGCAGCCTGAATAACGAGGGAGTGCTTAAAGTCCGGATTGAAAAAGCGTACGAGGATTCATCCCTGGCCAAAATCCTCCACCTGGTGGAAGAAGCCCAGGAGACGAAGACACCGCTTGAATCGTTTATCAACCGGTTCGCCAAGTACTACACTCCCTTGATCATTCTCGTGGCAATCCTGGTCGTTTTCATTCCGCCGCTGTTCTTGCAGGGGGCATGGCATGAATGGCTTTATCAGGGGCTGGCCGTACTGATCGTCGGGTGTCCTTGCGCGCTGATCCTCTCCTCCCCGATCGCGATCGTCTCCGGGATTACCCGGAACGCCCGTAACGGCATTCTGATCAAAGGCGGCGTCTTCCTGGAGCAATTGGGCCGGATCGACACCATCGCCTTTGACAAGACCGGTACCTTGACCAAAGGGGAGCCCCACGTCGAAAAAACGCTCGTCTACGACGAGCAGCGCTTCTACGAGACCGCCGCCGCCATCGAGAAATCCTCCTCTCACCCGCTGGCAAAGGCGATCATGCGCGAGATCGAGCAAAGAGGAATCACCGCCGTCGACCCTGACGAGGTCGAGACGGTTTCAGGCAGAGGGATCCGGGCCAGGATCAACGGGGAAGTCTTCTGGGCCGGCAATGAAAAAAGCATCTCTCACATTCCCATACCGGAAGAGATCCAGCAGGACATCGACCGGTTAAAAGAAGAGGGACTGACCCTGGTCCTGGTCGCTGACAGCCAAGCTGTCCTGGGACTCTTCGGGATCGCCGACGAGATTCGCGACGAGAGCAGGGAAGTCGTCGCCGCCCTCCACCGGCTGGGTGTCCGCCATACGGTCATGCTCACCGGCGATCACCAAAAAACAGCGGCCAAAACCGCCAAGGCCGTAGGAATCTCGCAGTATTACAGCAGCCTGCTGCCGGATGAAAAAGTCGAAAAAATCAAGGCCCTGGCCAGCCAGGGAAATGTGGCAATGGTCGGGGACGGCATCAACGACGCACCGGCGCTTGCTTCCGCCCAGCTCGGGATTGCCATGGGCAAAGGGACGGACAGCGCCATCGAGACGGCCGACATCGTGCTGATGCAGGACCATCTCGGCAAGCTGCCGGAAGCCGTCTCCATCGCCAAACGGGTGAACCGGATCATCAAAGGCAACATCGCGATTGCCTTGGGATTAAAGATCATTGCGCTGCTCTTGACCATCCCCGGGCTGCTGACGCTCTGGATCGCCATTCTGTCCGACATGGGCGCGACGATCCTGGTTACGTTGATCAGCTTGACGATTTTGCTGGAGAGGAAGCCCTCTCCTGCCTCCCGTTCCTCCCTGTGAGGGACGGGACTTTTTTATACCACCTGACGGACCAGCTACGTGCCGATCTCCGAAGGCTCCATCGGTTTTCCCTAGTAAAATCCTTGCATGATGTTGCAGCCCGAGGTGCGCAAGACTGAATCTGGTCTTCTCTCTCTACACCTTCGGCGACCAGTTCCAACTCCAATTGAGTGGCCATCGCAATAATCGCACGGGCTATCGCCCCTGCGCCCGGAAATCTTGCTCGCCAGATTTAGCGCCGAGTACGAAGCCACCGCCGCGATGACAAACGACAACAAAACGATCCATTTATTGTAATACCCTTCAAGCAGGATCATGGGCTACTTCCCTTCAACAACTTGGTTATGTGTTTCCAGTCGAACCTTTATGTCCTGTTCAGTTTCGACGTGATACAATTCGACTCCATTCCACTCTTTCCTTGGCAGTCTGCAAAAAAACGTGCGAAATTTGCAGCACACGTCTTCATCTCATGTTTTGCCGCTACTTATCTCCTTGGCGGTCCTGTTTTTGTTTTCGCCACATGCGGATAAAAATAGCCAACAGGGCAGCAAACAGGATCGGCACCAGCGCAATCAGCCAGACCGGATAACTGGTCTTTTGATCGACGCCTGCCTCTGCAGTTTGAGGCAAGCGCGGCACCTGCTCCAAGGGAATCGAAACAATTTCTTTGGACTTGCTCGCCTTTTTCCACCGCGTACTGCAGCCATAAGCCCAGCGATTCGGACAGCGTATCCTCCCCTTGTGCACGATCAGCAGCGGATTCAACCCGCGCTTTCAGATTGGTTTTCAGCGTTCCATCCCGATTAACCATATGATTGCGGATAAACTGTTCTCCAGGCAGCATGTATCCCATATCCGCCTGTTCCATCCCTCTATGGCTTTTCGAGGATGGAACGGCACATATAACTGAAAAAAACGCGATGATTACCAGCAGAAAAATCAAGAAGCCAGACAATCTCATGAAGGTCCCCCAACCCTTGTTGTACGATGCTTTTGTCCTCCGCATACAACCCTACCAATTTCACCATGTTCAACTGAACGATTTCTGAACAAGAATCCCCCAAAAATGCACGGTATCGGCGCGAAAATGAGCAGGCCAATTCCCGCCCCTTTTTCCGAACGTCTGTCATGGATTCCCCGCATCAACAGCTCCAGATTTTTCGCGTTCTTTTCGCCCAACGACTCTTTTCCGCGGTCCAGGACGGTCTGTGCGATGCTCCCCTCAGTTTCATTAAGGTTGCCAGGGCTTTGCATCAGAAGTTTGCCTGGATAGAACTCCCACTCCCCATTCGATGACAGGACGCGATTCTGCGTAAAATCCCAGTCCCGCAAATCTAATTCTCCCTTGACGGCAAGAGGCTGCTCCGAGCTGGTATGAAGCGAAATCCAAAGTATCCGGATACTGGCGAGTGCCAGCATTGCCATCATAACCCTGACACTTCGACGAGAACAAGGTGATTCCTTCCGCTAACCGCTTTTCTAAGCACGGTGTCAAAAGTTTGGCAAAAAAAAGACTTGAGCCGTCGCCCGCCCAAGTCATCCGTCCTTCAGATTTGAATCGAAACAAACTTCGTCTCCAGGAAATCGTCCAGCCCGTGCGGACCGCCTTCCCGGCCCATTCCGCTCTCCTTCCAGCCGCCAAACGGCCCCTGGACCGTCGTCGGAACCGGATCGTTGCAACCTACCATTCCGTACTCCAGCGCTTCGTAAACCCGGATGGCCCGCCCGAGATCACGAGTGTAAAAATAGGCCGCCAAGCCGTAGTTTGTCTGGTTCGCCTTGGCGATGACCTCTTCTTCCGTATCAAACGAATAGATGGGAGCAACCGGTCCAAAAGTCTCTTCCGTGGAGATCATCATCTCCTCCGACACGTTTGCCAGGATGGTCGGCTTGTAGAACGTGCCCGCGCCAGGCTGGCACTTCTCCCCGCCGCTGATCAACCTGGCCCCTTTTGAGAGGGCGTCCTCTACATGTTCATGCACCTTGAGCAGCCCCTGCTCATCGATGACCGGCCCGATATCCGTCGTCTCATCCAAACCATTGCCGACGACCATTTTTTCCACCTTCTCCTTGAACAGGGCGGTGAATGCCTCCACTACCGGCGACTGCACATAGATGCGGTTGGCGCAGATACAGGTTTGCCCGGTGTTGCGAAACTTGCTGGCAATCGCTCCTTCGACCGCCTTTTCCAGATCAGCGTCGGCAAATACGATGAACGGGGCATGGCCGCCCAGTTCCATCGATACCCGCTTCACCTGATCAGCGGCGTCCCTCAAGAGCAGTTTGCCTACCTCTGTCGAGCCGGTGAACGTAATCTTGCGGATTTTGTGGCTGCCTAAAAGCGCTTTGCCGATCTTGCCCGAGCTGCCCGCAACGAGGTTAGCCACGCCGTCCGGCAATCCCGCTTCCTGGGCAATTTCAAAGAGCATGGCGGCACAGCCCGGCGTTTGGGTAGCCGGCTTGAGCACCGCCGTGCAGCCGGCGGCAAGAGCCGGCGCAAGTTTGCGGGTGACCATCGCCAGCGGAAAGTTCCACGGCGTAATCGCGGCGACCGGACCAACGGGCTGCCGGATGGTAAGCAGCCGCTTGTTGGCAAATGACGACGGGATCGTCTCGCCGTACGTTCTTTTCGCCTCTTCCGCATTCCACTGGACGTAATCCGCCGCACTTTGGACCTCGCCCCTCGCTTCGCGGATCGGCTTACCCATCTCCAGCGTAATCGTCCGGGCCAGTTCTTCTTTTCGCTCCAGCATGAGCTGATACATCTTCATCAAGATGGCGGCGCGCTCCTTGGCGGGAGTTTGCGACCACTTGGGAAAGGCGTCGGCAGCCGCTTCTACAGCCAATTCGGCATCGCGATCGTCGCCATACGCGACACGGCAGACCACTTCTCGCGTAGCCGGGTTGATTACCTCATACGAATCCCCTGACAGAGAGGACACCCATTTTCCGCCGATAAACAATTGATAATTCTTCACATCGATCACCTCGTTATTTTTTCGCGATCAGGCCATAACCCAGCCGCCGTCAACGTTAAGCACGGCGCCTGTAATGTAGGAAGCCTTATCGCTGATCAAAAACTCCACTGCCCCGGCGACGTCCGCCGGAGTCCCAAACCTTCGGCTGGCAATTTGCGACAGGATCGCATCGTTGGCTCCCGTTCCTGCCGCCGCCATCATTTCCGTTTCAATCCGTCCCGGGGCAATCGCATTTACCGTGATTCCATAGGGAGCCAGTTCCCCTGCGGAGGCCTTGGTCAATCCGATCAATCCCGCCTTTGTGGCGGCATAGTGCGAGCCCGCGACCGAAATGTAACTTTTCGCCGCGATCGACGAAATATTGACAATCCGCCCAAAATTCTGCCCGATCATGTAAGGGGACACTGCCCTGGTCAGGTGAAAAGCTCCGTTTAAATTCACCTCGACGACGCGCTGCCACTCGCGGGGATCCACCTCGTACACCGGGACTTTGCTCCCTGCCCTTTTGGGCGAGATGCCTGCGTTATTCACCAGGATGTCGACGCTCCCCAACCTGTCTGCCGTCCGGGAGACAAACTCTGACACCGCATGGTAATCCGCTATGTCGCATACCTGCACAGAAGCGTTGGGCCCGATCTCACGGGCCGCCTGAGCGGCCAAGCCCTCGTCTATGTCATTGATGACGACGTGAATTCCCAGAGACGCCAGCCCTTTGGCGATCCCCTTGCCGATACCCCTGCCTCCGCCTGTCACAATCGCGACCCGATTGTTCATTCATTCACCTCGACCTGTTCATTTACCTCAGATGAAACCCTTGCTTCGCAAGAAACTCCCTCATGTGCACTCTCCGCTTTTCCGCCAAAAACCGGGCCATCGTCTGCGACCAGCTGCTCTCCTTGTTGTTACTGGTCCTCGATGAATAATATGCCTGCATCTGTGCTCTTCCCTGTATCCATTCTCATGCAGGATCGCTTCAACAGGCAGCCGTGGTTTTACCTGATGTGTCTCTGCCGGCACGCCCAGGCACATCCCGAACAGCGGAAACACCTTGTCGGGCAGTCTGACAATCTCGCTGATCGCGCCCGGATTGTTGCGGACACCCCCGATGTAGCAGCCGCCGTACCCGAGTGATTCGGCAGCAGTCAGAGCATTTTGCGCCATGAGAGCCGTATCTACCACGCCGACGATAAAATTTTCCACGGTGTCGTACTGAATCCGGACGCCCTGTTTGTCCGTGGCGTATTCCAGCCGCTTCCAATCGACGCAAAACAGCAGAAAGACCGGACAGTCATTGACATGTCCCTGATTGTTGGCGAGCCTGGCGATCTGCTGTCTTTTGTCCCGATCCGTCACGAGGATGATCGAATACGCCTGAACAAAATTGGATGAAGCTGCTCCCTGCGCCGCCTTGATAATCTCGTGCAAGTCGGAGCGCGGAATTGGATCTGTCGTATACTTGCGAACGGAACGGTGATTCTGCATCACCTTGATCGTCTCCGATAGCCCTTTTCTTTGCATTCCTTCTCACCTGCCTCTCCCCACTCTTCTTCAGCCCCTCGCATCCAAAACAGGCTTCAACACCTTTTGCTGCAAAGCATCCGCGAACGCTTGACCTGCTTGCGCAAGCGGATAGACCGAAACCATCTGCTGCAGCTGGGGATCATACTGCTGCAATATTCCAAAGGCCCGGGTATAATCGTCGGGGCGGCACCCGTAGCTGGTCAAAAGCTGCCATTCATTGCGGACAGCCCTGGTCAAGAACAGCTCGACGCTCGCTTCGTACAAGGCGACAAACACCGCCCGCCCCCCTTTTTTCAGCATTTCCAGACTCGCCAGTACGCCCTGGGGAGAGCCGGAACACTCAAAGACGACGTCTGCTTTGTCCCTGATCCAGCCGGATTCGCCCACGACATGGGGGACCATTCCGAAGGTTGCGGCGTGGACCAGACGCGTCTCGCGATCCTTCGGCAATCCGGCGATGATCACTTCAGCCCCGAGCGAGCGGCAGACGATTCCGGTGAAAAAGCCGATGATGCCTGCCCCTTGAACGAGGACCCGCTCTCCCGCTCCGACTTTGCCAATCGCTTCGACGGCGTGGACGGCAATCGACATCGGTTCTGCCAGACTGGCCGCCAGGTTGGACAGCGGGCCGGGGACCTCCCGGACAAAGCGGGAGTCGCACTTGACGTACTGGGCCATGCCGCCGTCAAAATGCAGTCCGATGACCCGCAGCCGCTCACATATATGGGTTCGCCCGCTGCGGCAAGTCGGACACTCCCCGCAGTATTGAATCGATTCCACCGTCACACGCTTGTGCAGGAGGGGGCGGCCCGCGCCGCCGAATCCCTCCACGACCTCCCCTGACAGCTCGTGCCCGAGTATTCTCGGCCCCTGGACGAATTCATACCCGGGAGCGTGGTTATACGCGTGCAAATCGCTGCCGCAAACTCCGCAATAATCCACGCGAATCAGCACCTCATCGGCGGACAGCCGCGGCTGTTCGACGCTCTTTACCACCACTTCGCCTTTTTGCCTGGTCTTCACTGCGGCCAACATCATCTCACCTACATTCCCAAGTAAGCTCGCTTTAGATAGGGGTTACCCAGCAGTTCGGAAGCGCTTCCCGCCAGGGCGACCCGCCCATTTTCCAGCACAAATCCCGTATTCGACAGCGCCAGCGAGTACCCCACATTTTGTTCCACCAACAGGATCGTAATGCCGGCGTCCCTGATTTTTTTCAACACCGCAAACAATCTCTGCACCATGATCGGCGCCAACCCCAGGGACAGCTCATCGATCATCAGCAGCTTGGGGCTGCCCATCAAGCCCCGAGCGATCGCACACATCTGCTGTTCACCGCCGCTCATCGACGCCGCCAACTGCTTTTTTCGCTCCCGCAGGATTGGAAAAAACGTGTAGACCATCTCCAGATTTTTTTTGAAATCCCCTCTTGCCCGCTTGGTGTAGGCGCCCAGTTCCAGGTTTTCTTCGACCGACATGAACGAAAACAGCTTTCGTCCCTCCGGAACCTGGACGATCCCCAGCTCGACGATGTCGTGCGGGTCCCTGCCCTGAATCTCTTCATTGCGGTAGAGGATTTTCCCTGACGAGAGTTTTTCCAGACCGGAAATCGCATTGATCGTCGTCGATTTTCCCGCGGCATTGGCGCCCAGCAGGGCGACAATTTCCCCCTCGCCAATCTGCAGGCTGACATCCCAGAGCGCCTGTACGTCTCCGTAAAACAGATTTGCCTTCTCTACTTTAAGCAAACGACACCGCCTCCCCCAGGTATGCCTCGATCACTTTGGGATTGCTTGTCACCTCGGTTGGACTGCCCTCGGCGATTTTTTCACCGTGATGAATCACGACAATCCGCTGGGACAGCTGCATGATGACCTCCATGATGTGTTCGATGATCACCAGGGTCAGGCCATCCTTCGCCAAACTGCCGATCAGCGGGATAATCTCGTGAATCTCGCCGGGATTCAAGCCTGCCATTACTTCGTCGAGCAGCAGCAGTTCCGGTTGGGTGGCCAGCGCTTTGGCGACTTCCAGCCGCTTCTTGTCGGCGATCGTCAAACTTTTGGCAACAGAGTCTCTCCGGTGGATCAGAGCCACTTTTTCCAGGACGTACTCGGCGTACTCTGTCGCCTCTCTGGACTTTTGTATCCGGTTAAAGGCGCCGATTTTGACATTTTCCAGCACGCTGATATTGCCGAACGGCTTTACCACCTGAAATGTCCTGCCGATTCCCTTTTGGCAGATGAGATGGGCCTTTTGATTGGTGATCTCTTCTCCTTTAAAGCGGATGGAGCCGGAAGTGACAGGAAGTGCCCCCGAGATCAGGTTGAACAGTGTGGTCTTGCCCGCCCCATTCGGTCCGATAATTCCGACGATTTCCTGTTTGCCAACCTTAAAACTCACTCCGTTCACAGCCGCAATCCCGCCAAACTGCTTGACAACCTGATCAATTTGCAGAATCAACTTGCCCACCCCCTTTTTGCGTGCCGGGAATCGCCTGTGTCAGCTGCGAATGGCGATTCGCCCGCTTTTTACTCAGCCAGCCCCGAAGCGTCGGCAGGATGCCATTGGGGATAAAAGAGACGACGAGGATCAAGACGATGCCGTAGAGGAAGAAGTTCAACCCGTTTAATCCGGAAAAGGCCGAACGCAGAAGCTCGTTTAAGGGAATCATCAACACCGCGCCAAGGACCGGTCCCGCTACCGTGCCCATGCCGCCGATAATCGAGATCAGGGCTACCTGAACGGAAAAGTTGACGTTAAACATGGCCTCCGGTTCGATAAACAAAATGTATTGGGCGTAAAATACCCCGGTGATGCCCGCCAGACCGGAGCTGATCAGCACGGCGTACAGCTTGTATCTTGTAATCGGGATTCCCAGCGCGTCAGCCGCTTCTTCATTCTCGCGGATCGCGATCAGATAGGCGCCCATTTTTGACCGGTCAATCCAGTAGGTAACGGCGATCACCAGGCATAAGACGCCCAAGGCGATGTAGTAATACGGTTCTTTGCCCCGGAACATCAGGTTTGAAAAGCCGGCCTGGAACGGAATGTTGAGGCCGACCGCGCCGTTCGTCAGCTCCTTCCAGAAGGAGGCGACCAATCGGATTACCTCTGAGAAGGCGAGGGTGGCGAGGGTAAAGAACGGCCCCTTCAGGCGGAAGCACGGGTAGCCGATACAGGCTCCCACCAGCATGCACAACGCGAGGGCGGCACACATGCCTATCCACGGCGATACTCCCCCGTTCATGAACAGTAGGGTGGACGTGTAGGCGCCGAGGCCGAAGAAGATGGCATGTCCCAGGGAGAGCTGCCCGGCGTACCCCGCCAAAATATTCCACGAACCGCTGACGGCCGCGTAAAACAGGATCAAGATCAGGGTGTGCATGTAGAACTTGTTCTCGACGACCACAGGAATCAGCAGCGCGATGAGCAGGACCAAGAGCCAGAGCAGCGTTGATTTGGTTACCGCCCGTTTCATTTCAGCCCCACCTCCTCAGAACCTTTGCCCAGGCTGAACAGGCCGGAAGGGCGAAACAGCAGCACCAGGATGAAGATAGCGAAATAGACTGCCTCTTTTAAGCCGGGCGAGATCCACACCCCGGCCAGCGCTTCGACCAGGCCGATCAGCAGGCCGCCGAGAAAAGCCCCAAACATGCTTCCCATCCCGCCGAGCACGACCACGACAAAAGCTGTCAGCACAAACAAGGTGCCCACGGTGGGAAATACGTAGTAGATCGGCATCAGCAGCGAGCCGGCCAGCCCGACCAGCCCCGACCCGATGCCAAAGGCCAAAAGGTAGATTCGCTTTACGGGAATCCCCGCCAGCGCTGCTGCCCTTTTTTCCATGGCGACGGCCCGGATGGCTTTCCCCGTCAGGGTGTATTTGAGGAACAGGAACAGGCCGAGCGAGATCAGCACTGCGACGAGAAAAGCGATCAGCCGCGGAACGCTGACAGCGACTTCCCCCATGCGGATTACGGTGGTCTGATAAGCTGTTTGGACCGTGCGGTAGTCGGCGTTCCACATCATCAAGGCAAAGTTTTGCAGGGTAATGGAAAGGCCCAGAGTGGCAAAAATCTTCACCGTTGCCGAAGTGTCCAGTATGGGCTGGATGATCACCCGGTGCACCAGCCAGCCGAAGACAAACAAAGCCAGTGCCACAATCGGCGCAGAGACGTAAGGGTCCAGCCCCCACGTACTGTAAAGCAAAAAGCTGATGTACATCGCGATCATCAAGAATTCCCCATGCGCAAAATTGATGATTCTGACAACCCCCAAGATCAAGTTCAGCCCCATGCTGATCAAGGCGTAGATCCCCCCAACCAGAATCCCGGAGATGACGACCTGCGCAAACTGTGTCAATCCAAACCCCCTCCCTTGCATCCTTGTCTTATTGTCTTTCGCTCCATTTCGGCATCGGCAGCGTCACATCTTTCAGCGCCGCTCCCTTCGGCCAGACGACGACCAGCTTCCCGTCGATCCACTGGTGGACGTACGGCTGCCCCAGCTTGTTTTGGCCCTTCTCGTCAAACTGGATGCCCCAGCCGGTCGCCGATTTTCCCGGCTCCAGCTTGTAATTCATCGCAGCCTCGCGAAGCTTGTCCGGATCGATATCGCCCACCTGGTCAATCACGTCCAGGAGCACATTGGTCCCCATGAAGTTGGCCAGCGAGTGGCCGGAGCGAGGCTCTTCCCCATAGGTGTCCTTGTACAGCTTGACAAAGTCGTCCAGTCCGGGCGTGTACTCCTTGTTGATCTCGTACTGCGGAAAGTCCACGTTTAAGATGCCGTCGACATCCTTGCCCAGCGCTTTCTGGAAGTCGCTCATCGTATGTCCGCCGCCCGTTCCAATGAAGACGGGAACATCCAGGCCCAGCTCTTTGGCCTGCCGCCAGAACAGGATGGCGTCATTGAGGTAGGACACGCCGATCAATACGTCCGGCTTCGCCTCTTTGACGTTGAGAACGACAGAAGACAGATCGACCGACTTCAAATTGTACGGCTGGATGGTGGCCAGCTTCAAGTTGGCTTCCTCGGCGTACTTTTTGACAAATTCGGCCACTGTCGTACCGTACAGGGAGTCTTCATGCACGATCCCGATCCGCAGATCGGATGGATTCTTCCCCAGCTTCTCGGCTACAACATCTTTGATGTAATCAATTTCGATCTTGGAGAAGTGGGAGGCGGGCGGATTTGTCCGAATGACGTACTTGTATCCCCTCTCGGTCACCTGGTCGGAGACAGCCCCCAGTTCCCAGTAAAGCACGCCGTTTCGCTCCGTCACTTCGCTGGCGGCGAACGAGATCGAGCTTGAGTAGGACCCCAGGATCAGTTTGACGCCTTTTTGGGTGATGAGCCGGTCCGCTTCGGCCTGCGCCGCATTCGCGTCAGGCGCATCCGTTTTGACCAACTCCACTGTTTTCCCCCCGGCTACACCGCCGTTCTGGTTGCGAAGCTTGACGGCCAGCTCGGCTCCGCGGTAGCTTTCGTCGCCAAGCAGGGCCGAGGAACCGGTCAACGGGTAAAGAGCGCCAATTTGCAGGACTTCCTTCTCCCCGCCGCCACCTGCAGCGGGACTGCCTGAACAAGCAGTTGTCAAGGCGATCAAACCTGTAAGCAAGAACGACAGCCATCTTTTCACCAATGATCCCTCCTCGTATAGTATTTCTTGAAGGCAGGTACGAGCCGAGCTGTTTAGGCGCTGAGCCATCCGCCGTCCACATAAATGGTCTGTCCCGTTATGTAGTCGGATGCAGCCGACGCCAAAAAGATCGCCGCTCCCGCCAGATCGCGATCTTCTCCCGTTCTCCCCAAGGGAATTCTCGAGAGGATCCAGTCTCTTCTCTGCTCGTCGCGAAACACCGGCTCAGTCAGCCGCGTTTTGAAATAGCCCGGGCCGATCGCATTTACCCGAATGCCGTCCCTGGCGAATTCAACTGCCATAGCTTTCGTTAGCTGGGAAACTCCCCCCTTGCTGGCACCGTAAGCCGCCATATCCCGCAAACCGATTTCACTCGTCAGCGAGGCGATGTTGATAATCCGTCCTTGCTGCACCCTCTGCATGTAGGGAATGACGATCTGGCTGGCCGCCAGCACGCTCCGCAAATTGACGTCCATGACATACTCCCAATCATCCCCGGATATCTCCAAAAAAGGTTTGCGGACGTTGACTCCGGCGGCATTCACCAAGATGTCCAGCTTCCCCTGTTCCCTGACCAGCCGGTCCACAAACTGCCTTAGCGCTTCACTGTCACGCAAGTCCAACGCCTGGCAAAACGGCTTGCGGGAAAACTCCGCGATTCTTTGGCAGACTTCCGCGAGCTCGCCGCCGGTCCGGCTGACGACGGCCACGTCCGCTCCGGCTTCGGCCAAGGCGAGGGCGATGCCCCTGCCCAAGCCTCTGCCGCCCCCTGTCACCAACGCCGTCTTCCCCGATAAATCAAACAGTCTCATGCCCCATCCCTCACAATGCTTGTTCGTAAAGCAAAATCAGATCGTCCTGCGACACCTTGCGGGGATTGATCGGAATATTCCCGCTTTTCATCGCATCCCGCGCCATGTCCCGAATTCTGCCGCGGTCCAGTTGAAAATCGGAAAACCGAGCGGGAATCCCGATGTCCCTGGACAGTTTTCGCACCGCCTCGACAGCTTTTCCGGCCTTTTCCATCAAGGTGAGACCCGCCGTGTTCTCCCCCATGTCTTCGGCGATATCGGCAAACAGCTCCGGAACGGCAAGCGCGTTGTACTCCATCACGTGGGGGATCAAGATGGAGTTGGCTACACCGTGCGGCACCCCGAACATCGCGCTGACCGGGTGACTCATCGCGTGGCATACGCCTAAGCGGGTGTTGCTGAAGGCGAGTCCCGCCAGCAAGCTGCCCATCAGCATTTTATCCCGGGCCGCCAGCTGATCGCCGCTGTACACCGCCTGGCGCAAATGGCCGCTGATCAGCCGGATCGCTTCCCGGGCCAGCGCCTTGGACAGCGGATAGGCCATTTTTGAGGTGTAGGATTCGATGGCGTGGACCAAGGCGTCCAATCCCGTCGAAGCGGTGATCTGCTTCGGCATCGATACCGTCATGAGCGGATCGACCAGCGCCCAGCGCGGCGCCAATTTATACCCGCCGACAGTCAGCTTGTACTGCCTGTCGACGTCGGTAATGACGGTAAAAATGGTTACCTCGCTTGCCGTCCCGGCCGTAGTGGGGATGGCAATCAGCGGAAGGATCGGTTGGGCGAACGTGTCGATGCCTTCGTAATCGACAATGCTGCCCCCGTTGACAGCCAGCAAGCCTACGGCCTTGGCGACGTCGATGGCGCTGCCGCCGCCGATCGCCACCAGGACTTCCGCTTTTACCTCCTGCAGCGCGGCCAGTGCCCGCTCACAGGTAACCACTGAAGGATTCGGCTCCACTTCGGCATATACGGCGTACACAAGCCCCTCCAACTGCCGCTCCACATCCCGCAGCAGACCGGCTGCGACAATCCCCGGGTCGGTAATCACCAGGATCCGCTTAAACCCTTGCCGGTCCAGGATCGGCCGCAGCTGCCCGGCCGCTTCAAAGCCGTAGATGATCTCCGTCGGATTTTTAAAACTGGAAAGGGGAAATTGCATCGTCACCAGCCTCCTACATGTACTTTACCGGCGCGTTTTGTCTTCGCCCGATCGCCTCGCGGAACCCCAGGACCGGCGTCTCCCAGAGAGTTGTATCCACATGGATGACTGTGGACACCGTCGCTTTCCTCGCTTCCGCCAATGCTTCGGCCAGCTGCTTTTTGCCCTTCACCCGAAAGCCCCGCAGGCCGAAGCCCGCACTTACCTTGGCGAAATCGACTGCCGGCAAATCGAAGTACTCCTTGTCGTAGTTCAACTTGTTCAGCCATTCCATCCAGCCCCAATTCCGGTTGTCGAGAACGAGGATATTGACTTTTAGACCGTACGCCTGCAGCGTCGCCAATTCTCCGACGGTGTAGGCAAAGCCTCCGTCGCCGGCAAGCAGGTACACCTCACCGCGCGTGCCGGCCGCAGCGGCGCCGATCGCCGCCGGCAGTCCAAAGCCCAGACCGGCAAGCCCCCGCGGCGTAAGCAGCCTCCTGCCCGCCGCTTTGTGCTTGAAGTAGACGGCGCCCCAACCGCTGGAGAAACTCGCGTCACATACCAGAATGTCGTCCGGCTGGGCTATCTGGTTGAGCGCGTCCAGCACCTGCTGCGGCTTTAGCCACTCCGATTCGGCCGATATCTCGGCCTGCACGTACTCTTCCCAGTTCTTTTTGGCTGCGGCGATCCATTCCTGCCGCTCCGGATACTCGCGATGCAAGGGCTTTTCAGCGGCCAACTGCAGCATTTTGGCCAGTGTCGCTTTGGCATCGCCGACAAGCCCTACATCGGCCTGGAACACCCTGCCGATTTCCGCCTCGTCAATGTCCAGGTGAATCACGGTTTGCTGGGAGGTCGGGATCTGCCAGGTAAAGGTCGTGTTCTGGCCCGACTTGAACCCGACGAGGAAGACGACATCCGCTTCTTCCGCCAGCTGCTTGGCGGACAAGGTGCCGATCCCGCCGGCCATGCCGATCCCCAGGGGATGGTCGTCGGGGATCACCCCTCTGCCTGTAAACGTTTGCAAAACCGGGATTGTCAAGGCTTCGGCCAGAGCCGTAACTTCCGCTTCCGCCCGGGACAGCATCGCCCCTCCGCCGACAATCATCACCGGCTTCTCGGCTGCTGTCAGAACAGACAGTGCCAGCTCGATTTGGGCGTCCTCCGCCGATGGTCGATGCCGAGGAAAAAACGGCGAGATTGTCCGGCATATCCGGCACGTCCCCGCTCCACGCTTCTTTAAACACGTCCTCGTGAATCGACAGCGCCACCGGACCCGGCCGTCCCGATACCGCTTTGATAAAGGCATTCCGGATCATGTCCGGCAGTGCCTTTTGGCTGGTGATTCTCCCTGTCCATTTGGTAAAAGGCTTTACCATCTCAAGCTGGTAAAAGCCCTGCGAGGCGTTTCCGCGGTCCCGAAGGTGCTCCCACTCCAACGGCAGATCGCTGAACAGGGCAAAAACCGGCGTCGAGGAATTGAAGGCTTCTCCCAGCCCGGCGGTAAACTCGGCCGCTCCGGGTCCGACTGTCGCATCGCAGACCCCGACCCGGTTGGTCAATCTGGCATACGCGACTGCGGCATACGCAGCGTTTTTTTCCGCCCGCATCACGATGTGGCGAACCTTTCCCTTGGTGTTGTGGATGCCGTCGTAAAGCGGGAGCGTCTGCCCTCCCGGCACCCCGAACACGGTGTCAGCCTTCATCTGCAGCAACATCTGTACCAACGCATCTCCTACATGCATCTCAATCCCCTCCGTCGTCTGCATAAGAGTAAAAGCCTTTGCCCGTTTTCACGCCCAACTCCCCGGCTTCGACCATGTTCCTGAGCAGGGGGCACGGGCGGTATTTGGGATCGCCAAATCCCTCGTACAGGGCCTCCATGGCCGCCAATGCCACATCCAGCCCGGCCATGTCGAGCGTCCTCAAAGGTCCCATTTTGTGGCCATACCCATTGACAAAACCCTGATCGATATCCTCCGGCGTCCCCACTCCCTCCATCAGGGCGTAGCAGGCCTCATTCACCATCGGCAGCCATATCCGGTTCATGAGAAATCCGGGGTAATCTTTTTGGGCGATAATGACCCGCTTCCCCAGCTTTTCTCCGATCGCCGCCGCCCTCTCAACCGTCGCCTTTGCCGTCTTGCGTCCTTTGACTACCTCCAGAAGCGGCATCATCGGGACTGGACTGAAAAAGTGCATGCCTACGACATTCTCCGGCCGGTTGGTGACGGCACCGATCGCCGTAATCGACAGGCAGGAGGTGTTGCTGGCCAGCAGGGCTCCCGCCGCAGCCGATTCATCCAGCTGTTTGAACACGCGCTGTTTCAACGCAAGGTTTTCCGGAACCGCTTCGATGATCAGGTCCGCTTCCGAGATGCCGGCCCAGTCAGTCTGATACCCGATCCGCTCCTTTACCGCCGACGCATCGGCCAGCTTTCCCTTCCTTTCAAGGCGATGCAGCGAATCGCTGATTTTCTCCCTCGTTTTGGCCAAAGCCTCCTGGCTGACGTCTGCGACTGTCACTTCCATTTCTGCCTGCGCGGCTGTCTGAGCGATTCCCGAACCCATCAGACCGCCGCCGATCACAAAGCATTTCACCTGTCTCACCTGCCCAATATTTCCTTTGCTATGATCAACCGCTGAATCTGATTGGTTCCCTCGTAGATTTGCGTTATCTTGGCATCCCGCATCATCCGCTCCACCGGGTAGTCCCGCATGTAGCCATTCCCCCCCAAAATCTGGACGGCGTCAGTCGTCACCTTCATCGCCATGTCGGAAGCGAACAGTTTTGCCATGGAAGCTGCCTGGACGACTTCCCGGGAGCCGCTGTCCAACAGCTCGGCTGTGTAGTAGACGAGTCTGCGGGCCGCTTCGATCTGTGTTGCCATATCGGCCAGCATAAACCGGATGCCCTGGAAGCTGGCGATTTCCCTGTTGAACTGGACCCGCCCTTTCGCATACCGGACCGCCACTTCAAACGCCCCTTGGGCGATGCCCAACGCTTGGGCCGCCACTCCCGGCCTGGTGTGATTCAGCGACTTCATCAAGACCTTAAAGCCGCCCCCTTCCGCTCCCAGCATCTGCGAGCGGTGAACGCGCACGTTGTCGAGGATGACTTCCCTGGTGACCGAGCCCCTGATGCCCATCTTTTCTTCCTTGCGCCCAAAAGAAAGACCGGACGTTCCCTCATCGACGATAAACAGCGTAATTCCCAAGTTCTTTTTGGATGTGTCTACGGTTGTCACAAAGATGTAGACGCCTGCTTCTCCTCCGTTCGTGATAAAAACTTTCCGGCCGTTTAAGATGTAGAAATCCCCTTCTCTGATCGCCCTGGTTGAGATCGAAGCCGTATCAGAACCGGCCCCCGCTTCCGTAATGCCGAAAGCCCCAAGGAAATCCCCCTTTGCCAGCGGTATCACGTACTTTTTCTTCTGTTCCTCCGTCCCCGCGATCAACAAGGGAGCAATCGCCAGAGCTTGTGTGGTCAAAAGGACAGATGTAGCCGCACATGAGCGGGCCACTTCTTCAATCGTGATCAGGTGACTGAGCGAGGAACCTCCGGAACCGCCGTAAACCTCCGGGACGTTGACCCCAAACAACCCGTGTTCGGCCAACAACCGCACGTGCGACTTGGGCATCTCTTCGGTCCTGTCTATTTCCTGGGCCATAGGGAGAAATTGATCCTCGGATAATGTACGGACAAAACTCCGTATCATCGAGATTTCTTCTTGCATGATTGGCCTCCTTTCCTTCACTTGCAGGTATAGCAAGTGCCGTGCCAAAAAGAAAAAGACCGGATGTTCCGGTCAGGCAGCAAAGGGGATTGCAAAACATCATCATTTTGTGATGTGTTTTTACAACATGTATGCAGTTTTACATCACTTCTCGCTTCATCCGGTACTTCTGCATCTTGCGGATCAGGGTTGATTGATCGATTTGCAAAGCTTTGGCTGCCTGGCGGACGCTGGGAAACTGGCTCAGGGACTGTCTGATGATGACTCTCTCCCACTCTTCCAGCTGCTCCTTTAACGACTGGCCCTGCTGTACGGTTTGCGGCGGCCGGTGACTGGCGGAACGTCTGGCCGGTCCGATTTTCACTTCGCTTTCGATGTCCTGCAGGTTAATCAAGGGCTTGTTGATCATCAAGCTGATTCGCTCCACGAGGTTTTGCAGTTCCCGCACATTGCCCGGCCAATCGTACTCCCGCAAGCTTTCCAGGGCGTCGCGGGAAAACATGCGGTTGACGCCGTAGGTATGTTTGATATTGCGCAGAAAATGGTAGACGAGCGGAATGATATCGTCCCTTCTCTCTCTGAGCGGCGGGACGACGATCGGGATAATGTTCAGGCGGTAATACAGGTCCTCGCGAAACTTGCCCTGGGCAACCAGCTCGTCCAAATTCCGATTGGTTGCGGCGATGATTCTCACGTCTATCTTGACCGGCTTGACCCCGCCTACCCTCGTAATTTCATACTCCTGCAGGACGCGAAGCAGCTTGACCTGGAGCTGCTGGGGCATGTCGCCTATTTCGTCGAGAAACAGCGTCCCCGCGGAAGCGATCTCAAACAGACCCGGCTTCCCTGTTTTGCTGGCTCCCGTAAAGGAACCCGATTCGTAGCCGAACAGCTCCGATTCCAGCAGCTGCTCCGGGATGGCCCCGCAGTTGATCCTGACGAGCGGCTTGTCACTGCGATTGCTGTACTGATGGATGAGGTTGACGATCCCCTCTTTTCCTACCCCGGATTCCCCTTGTATCAGCACGACGGAATTGACCTGGGCCACCCGCATCGCCCGCTCCATCACTTCCTTTGTCTTCGGATCGTGTGCGACGATGGCCTTTCTCGCATCCTGTTTTTCCTTTAATTCTTCCAGTTCGCGGTTCACCCGTTGATTTTGCTCTTCCAGCTCCAAAATTTCTTTTTCCAATTGATTAAGTGTCGTCAGGTCGCGAATATTGCACACGACCTTTTTGATCTCCCCGCTTGCATCTCTGATCGGCACGCCCGATACGAGTACTTTTTTACCGGTGATGAAGTTCTGAATGATCGTCATCGGCTTCTTTTCACGCAAGACGCGAAAAGTGACTGATTTGTCAATGACCCCCTCGTCGATCAGTTCTTGCAGATTTCGCCCTACACAATCTTGTGCCCGCAGACCGGTAAGTTGTTCGTAAGCGGGGTTCTGGAAGAGAATCACTCCATCGGCGTCACAGATGACGATCCCGTCAAAAGAGTAGTGAATGATCTGCGTAAGCTCATCCAGGACGAAGTCATAAGCCATTTTGTTCCCCTCCATTCACGTCCGTTCAATAAATGACAGAATTGTTGTTATTAACTGAATATTGTAATATTAAAATATCACAATTTGAAAGAAAAATGAATGGGGGGTCAATTTATGTCGGCGAGATTGGATCAGATGATCAGAAGGCACGCTGTCCAAAACCCGGAACAGCTGGCCCTGGGCACCGAGCGCGGAACCTGGACCTATCGGAAATTGGATCACCTGCTTGACAGGCTGGCGCAAGCGTTTGTCGGCTGGGGCATCTCTCCCGGCGACCGGATCGCCATTGTCCTGATGAACCGGGAGGAATTTGTCCTGACGTACTTCGCCTGTATGCGGGCAGGAGCTATCTCTGTCCCCGTCAATCCTGTGCTGTCCGCCCGGGAATTGCAGCTGATCCTCTCCGATTGCGCACCTAGGATTGTCGTCTCCAGCCATCCTTTTCTCGAAAAGCTGGAACAGGTAGAGTGGAAGGAGGCTCCGCTTCTGCTCAACGCGGACGATCCCGAATCTTTTGCCGCGTTTATAGCAGACGGTAAAGACGGGCCCCTCCAACTGCCTGCGGACGTCGAAGAGTCGACGATCATCTACACCTCGGGAACCACCGGGCTGCCCAAGGGAGCGCTGCTGACGCACGGGAATCTGTACAGCAATGCGCAGGCATTCGCCGAGGCGCTGGAGATGAGCGCTCAGGAAAAAACCTTAATCGTCGCGCCTGTGTTTCACACGGCGGCGCAAACCTGCTGTCTGAATGCGACTGTATACAGCGGCGGTTACAATTACCTGCTGGAGAGATGGGAATCAAGCCAGAAGACCTTGCAGACGATGGAGCAGGAAAAGATCAGCTTCTTCTTCGGGCCGCCGACGATGTACACGTACATGCTGCAGGATCCGCAGATCAAAGAATACGATCTCAGCCTCCGCCTCGCCTTTACCGGTGCAGCCCCCTTGCCGGTAGAGGTGTTTGCCAAATGGAAGGAGCTGCTTGGTTTTGAAATCGTCGAGGGGTACGGTTTATCGGAAACCTCCCCGGTCGTCACGATCAACCCGCCCTTCGGCCGAAAAAAGCCGGGCAGCATCGGCACCCCCATCCGCGACGTCCAGGTCCGGATCTGCTATGAAAGCGAGCAAGACGATGCCGACGGCGTGGGCGAACTCATCGTAAAAGGCCCAAACGTCATGAAGGAATACTGGAACAAGCCGGAAGAGTCCGCGAAGGCACTGCGGGAAGGATGGCTCCACACGGGCGATATGGCCCGAATGGACGAGGACGGCTACTTTTACATCGTCGACCGCAAGAAAGACATGATCAACCGCGCCGGCTTCAAAATCTATCCGCGGGAGCTGGAAGAGGTCATCTACCAGCATCCGTCCGTGTTGGAGGTGGCGGTGGTCGGCATCCCCGACCCGGTCAGAGGCGAAGAGGTAAAAGCGTTCATCACGCTAAAACAGGATCAGCCCGCTCCCACTTTGGAAGAGCTGCATTCATTCTGCGAGGGAAAGCTGGCTTCCTACAAGTTTCCCAGAATGCTTGAGGTGCTCGACCAGATGCCTAAAACCGTCAGCGGCAAGATCCTCAAAACCAGTCTGAGAGGACAGTAAGCCGGTTTCACTTGAAAAAGCCCCATGTCCTCCGCAGCGCGGAACATGGGGCGCTCGCTTTTTATTTTCGCAGGCCGGCCAACTCTTCCGGTTTGTAGATCCCGGTCTCGGTCACGATCGCCGTGATCAGCCTGGCCGGGGTGACGTCAAAGGAGGGATTGTACACCTTGATCCCATCCGGTGCCACCTGCTTGCCAAGCCCGTGGGTAATCTCTTCGGCCGGCCGCTCCTCGATCGGGATTTCCGCACCGGTCGGCGTATCCAGATCGATCGAAGAAAACGGAGCCGCGACGTAAAAGGGAATGCCGTGGGCATGGGCCAATACCGCTACGCCGTACGTCCCGATCTTGTTGGCGACATCGCCGTTGGCCGCCACCCGGTCCGTTCCGACGACGACCGCCTGCACCCTTCCCTGGGCCATCACGGTTGCCGCCATGTTGTCGCAGATCAGCGTCACATCGATACCCGCACGCTGCAGTTCGTAGGCGGTCAGGCGCGATCCCTGCAGGACGGGACGCGTCTCGTCCGCGTACACCCGCAAATTCCAGCCCCGCTCCTTCGCCAGGTAAAACGGAGCCGTCGCCGTGCCGTAGGCGGCTGTCGCCAGCGAACCGGCATTGCAGTGGGTCAGGACCCCGGTCCCGTCCTGCAGCAAGGTCAGCAAGTTTTCACCGATCGCGCGGCAGACGCGCTCGTCCTCTTCCTGAATCGCCAGCGCCTCCGCAAGGACAGCCTGCTTTATCTCCTCGATCGGCTGGCCCTCCTCCTGCCTGACCCGTGCCTTTACCCGGTCTAAAGCCCAGAACAGGTTGACCGCCGTCGGCCGGGAGGAGGCCAGATAGTCGGCTTGCTCTTCGACATGCCGCCAAAAATCGGCAAAGTTCCCGGCCGTGCTCTCCCTGACGCCAAGGTAGAGTCCGTAAGCCGCAGCCATGCCAATGGCAGGCGCGCCGCGCACCTGCAGGTGGCGAATCGCCTCCCAAACCTGCTGTACCGTAGTCTGCCGCAAATAGACCTCTTCGACCGGCAAACGGGTCTGATCAAGCAGTCGGAGATGGTCCCCCGCCCATTCCAACGGCACCAAACGTTTGGCTTCGCTGCTCATAAGACTGCCTCCTGTCCAAATTCTGCCGTCACCCGGCATGCGAGGTCGCTGATGTCAGTGCTGCCTTTTAACGAGCGGCGCTCCAGGATCAGAGCCTGCCCGATCGCCAGCGCCAACCGCTCTGCATCGGCGCGTGCCGCATCGTCCTGAATGCTGTTCAGGTCGGCTACCCCGGCCAACCCGATCACCCGGCGAAGCATCTTGCAGCCGGCGTATCCTGCGCTGTCAGCCAGGAGGTTGACCACGTACTCCTGCCAGAATCCGTCTACATGGGCACTGCGCTCTTTTGCCTGGCGATGCCAGAGCTGCACAAATTGCGAGATGAATTCTTCCCAGACGTTTTCCACTGTCTCCAAGAGGTATTTCCGGTACTCCTTGCGCTGGTCCGGATCGCTTTGCAGTCCGGACTGGGCGGCGAAGTTGAGCAGCAGATTGGCGATCACGGCGCCGATGTCAAAGCCGATCGGCCCGTAGTAGGCAAATTCCGGATCGATCACCTTCGTACTCGTTTCCGTGACGAAAATGCTGCCCGTGTGCAGATCGCCGTGCAGCAGCGCCTCCGCCTTCGTCAAAAAGCCGTACTTCAGATGGGCAATCTCCCGCTTTAGTTCCGCATGGTTCCAGATCGCTTCCACTTCCCTGCGAATCAGCGGGTTAAAGTTGTTGGTCGGAGCGTCTTCGTAAGGATCGGTGAAGACCAAATCCTCTGTGATTTTGCACAATTCCGGATTGATAAACTTCCCTACCAGCGCTTTTTTCTCGAACGGATCACAGCCCAGATCGGAAGTAAAAAACAGCGTATGGGCCATAAAGCGGCCGATGTGCTTGGCAAAGAGCGGATAGCGGTTGCCCGCGATCAGCCCCTGGCGCATGATCACGTGGTCGCTCAAATCCTCCATCACCGTCAGCGCCAGCTCGCTGTCGTAGTGATAGACCAGCGGAACCAGCCCGGGTGCCAGCTTTTGCTGAATCCTCAAAGCTTCGCTCTCGATCCGGGACCGATCGAGGGTAAGCGGCCAGGATTCGCCGACGACCCGTGCGTAAGGCAGCGCTTGCTTGACGATGACACTCTTATCCGCTCGTTCATCGCGGATGTGAAATACCAGGTTCAGGTTGCCGTCGCCAATCTCACGGCTTGTCAATGCGGCATCCCGATCAAACAGGTCAGGCAATTTCCTGACGTATTCAACGGCTTCTTGTTCAGACAACGGACGATAAGCCATATCATTTCATGCTCCCTTCAGCTGATGATCAATCATAATTCAACAAAAAACGACCTCTTCTCCGGAGAGAAGAGGTCGTTGTGTCCAATAGTCAACGTTATTCCCCCTTATCTTCCAGAATGGTTTGTTTCTGCAGGAATTAGCACCGTGCATTGCGACTGTTAGCATCTGTCGAAATGTCGGTTGCCGGGTTTCATCGGGCCAGTCCCTCCACCGTCTCTGGATAAGGTCATCCTTGTTGTATGTGATTGTAAGTTGAATCTTACACAGTGGAGCAGCATCTGTCAAGATTCTTCCGCACTCATTTCAGCCGGAAGCGTCAGAGCGGCAAACTCAAACTCAGGCTTGACGCTCACAGCTAAACGTCATATGATTTTACTTAGCAACAGCGAAAGTGACAAACGCATACTTCCATAAACTCTTATCGCGAGATGGCTGAGGGACTGGCCCGATGATGCCCGGCAACCGGCGCGCTGCTTTCAATAAAGTGCGAAACGGTGCTAAATCCTGCAGAACCGCATGTGGTGCGGCTTCTGAGAGATGAGAGGAGAACGCTTGGAAACCCTGCCGCCTCCTCTCGTAGGCGGTTTTTTCATGTCTCATTTCCGAATTCCGAAAGGAGGCCTGCACACGTGAACGAGGAACGCATCCTGGTCACCTACTTGACGCAAGCAAAAGATCTGGAAAAAAAGGCTGCTGCCATTGCCGTCGGGATGACCGTAGGCTCGTGGACCGACCTGCCTGCGGCCAAACAGGCGGAACTTCGCCCTTATCTCGGCGAGCCGGCCGGCACTGAGCCGCTGTCCGTGCTTGAAAACAGCGAAACCCGCGGCCTGATTACCGTAAGCTATCCGGTTCGCAACTTTACCAAAGACATTCCCTCGCTCTTGACCGGTATATTCGGAAAGCTGTCGATGGACGGAAAAATCAAGCTGATCGACGTCCAGCTTCCGCCTTCCTTTACATCCGCCTTTCCTGGCCCCAAATTCGGGATTGATGGACTGAGAGAGCTGACCAAGGTTCACGGACGGCCGCTCTTGATGAGCATTTTCAAATCGTGCCTCGGCCTTCCTTTTGACGACTTGAAAACACAGTTTCGCGCACAGGCGCAAGGCGGCGTCAACCTGATCAAGGACGACGAAATCTTCTTTGCCGACGACCGCGCCCCGTTCCTCGAACGCATAGCCGCATTCGGGCAAATCGCCAAAGAAATCGAGGCGGAGACCGGCAAACCGGTTCTCTATGCGGCCAATCTGACCGGCCCGAGCCATCTTTTGCCGGACAAGGCAAAGCGGGCGGTCGAGGCGGGAGCCACCTGCCTGTTGTTCAACGTGTTGGCATACGGCTTTGACATGCTGCACCGCCTGGCTGCAGATCCCGACATAACCATCCCGATCATGTCCCACCCGGCATTGGCGGGAGCCTATTACCCGTCACCCGATTACGGTATCGCCACGCCGCTTTTGCTGGGCAAACTGATGCGGCTGGCCGGCGCTGACCTGGTCTTGTTCCCGTCGCCGTACGGCAATGTCGCCCTGGATAAGTCCGACGCGCTCAAACTGGCGGATAGCCTGACGGAACCGCATCAGACGCTGAAGCGCCCCTTCCCTGTGCCGTCTGCAGGGATTCATCCCGGTCTGGTGCCCCAGCTCTACGCCGATTTCGGCGTCGATCAAGTGGTCAATGCAGGCGGCGGCATTCACGGCCATCCCGGCGGTGCCACTGACGGAGCAAGAGCGTTCGTCGCAGCCATCGATGCTGCTGCAAACGGGATATCCCTTGAAGAAGCTGCCAAGCATTCCGAACCTTTGGCGATCGCCCTCGCGAAATGGGGTGGCGCCAAGTGAGCAAGCAAATCGTCTTGTTCTGCGACTTTGACGGCACGATAACGGAAAAGGACAACATCGCCGCGATCATGCGCCGTTTTGGCCCGCCGGAAGCAGAGCCCCTGATGCAAAAGATCCTGACACAACAGATGAGCATCAGGGAAGGGGTCGGCCAATTATTCGCCATGCTGCCTTCCGCGTTAAAAGATGAGATCGTTCGGTTTATTGCCCGAGACGCGAAGATTCGCCCAGGTTTTGATCAGTTCGTCCGCTTTTGCGACGAGGCGGGCATCGAACTCTTGATCACCAGCGGCGGCATCGACTTTTTCGTCTACCCTATCCTCGCCGGATTTCAGCTGGAAAATCGAATTTACTGCAACGGCAGCGATTTTACACAGGAGCGGATCACGATTACCTGGCCGCACCGCTGCGGGGAACACTGTTCCAACGACTGCGGCATGTGCAAAACAACGATCATCCGCGGTTATGATCCCAAGCGTTATCACCGCATCGTAATCGGAGACAGCATTACTGACCTGGCGGGTGCAAAAATCGCCGATTTCGTCATCGCCCGCTCCCTCCTGGAACAGAAATGCAAAGAGCTGGGCCTGGCTCATCAGCCGTTCGCGACGTTTTACGATGTGATTCACATTTTACAAAACTTGCAAGTATCTGAGGAGGTGAAACTGTCATGACAACCACGACTACTCTTGAACAGCGTACAGATGCTTTTCGGCGTCTGGACGAGGCGAAGCTGAACTTTGCCAAACGGGACTGGTTTCCCGGGACCAGCGGCAATCTCTCCATCAGATTGTCAGGTGATCCGCTCCGCTTCGCAGTCACGGCGAGCGGCAAAGACAAGACCAAGCTGACAGCAGAGGATTACCTGATCGTCGACGGCGACGCCGTACCCGTCGAGCCCACTTCCCTGAAGCCGTCTGCGGAAACCCTGATCCACGCCGTCGTCTACAAGCGGATCCCGGAAGCGGGAGCCTGCTTTCACGTCCATACGCTCGGCAATAACCTGATCTCCGAGCTGTACTTTGGCCAGCGGGCGTTTTCGATTCAAGGCCAGGAGTTGATCAAGGGCCTTGGCATCTGGGAAGAAAATGCGGCCATCACGGTGCCGATCGTCGAAAATTACGCTGATATCCCGAAGCTGGCGGCCGCGATTGACAAAGTGATTACCCCGGAAGTTCCCGGCGTGTTAATCCGCAACCACGGCATTTACGCCTGGGGGAAAAACGATTTTGAAGCAAAGCGCCATTTGGAGTCGTTTGAATTTTTGTTTGAGTACCATCTGCGTTTGCTCCAGCTGCGCAGCGCCGTTGCCCCGGCACAGGCAAGCGTGTAACCAATTTTAAAGGAGGATGTAAAAATGGCAAAAGTCCGTTTTCACGACACCAATGAGTACATCGAGGGCAGAGAAGCTGTCGAAAGCTTCCTCTCCTCGCAGGAGGTCATCTACGAATACTGGGGCGTTGACCGTCTGAATGACCGCCAGCGCAATGACTACGATTTAAGCGATGAAGAAAAGAACGAAATCGTCGAAGCGTTCCGCAAAGAGATTGACGACATCAGCGCCCGTCGCGGATACACCACCGCCGACCTGATCATGCTTTCAGACAAGACGCCCAATTTAGACGAGTTGTTGAAGGTGTTCATCGCTGAACACCACCACACCGACGACGAGGTTCGCTTTTGCGTCGACGGCCACGGAATTTTCGCCATCAAAGGAAAAGATGGCCGCTATTTTGACGTCGAGCTCTCCGCCGGCGATTTGATCTCGGTTCCTTCCTACTACCGCCATTACTTTACCCTGATGGACGACCGCAAGATCAAGGCAATCCGCCTGTTCATCACACCGGCTGGCTGGCAGGCCATCTACGAAGAACCGTCCGTGCAATAAGTCCGAAACAACGCTGGAAGTCGTGCAGCAGTGCACTTCCAGCGTTTTTTTCCGCTTGCTGGATGGCCAAAAAGTCCCTTCATACACGCCGAAAACGGGGAAAAGCTATAGCTGCAAGGACAACAAATCAACAATGGAAAGGTGGTACCGACAGTGAAAAAGATTGTTTCTATAGCCCTTGCTGTTTGCTTCGTGTTCACCTCGGCTTCGGCATTTGCCGCACATCCCCCTGGCCATCCCGCCAAGCATAAGGTTCACACCAAGACCCACAAAATTCATACCAAAGCCAAAACCACCAAAAAGCTTCATATCAAAGAAGCTCCGGGGATGCCTAGCACCGGTTTGGGCGGAACGAGCAACTAAAAGAGGGATATTCCCTCTTTTCCTACGTTTTAGGGGGAAGCGTGAACAATGCTGAAACACATATGTCTTATCCTGGTGCTTGCCCTTTTGGTTTTGCCGGGCTGCGCCTCAGCGCCTACGCCTTCAGCGGTTGAACAGGCACCGATTGAATATCAGCAGAGCCTGCCGGAAGCAGGCAGCGCAGCGGAACCGCCGGATACAGCACAGCCGGCTCTAACACCCCCGATGGAAATAACACAGCCAGCTCCGACACCGCCTGCTCAAAAGCCGGCTCCGAAGCGGATCGGAATCACCCCTGCCCGTCTGCAAATACCTTCCATCAAACTAAACGCTCCCGTAGAGCCGGTCGGAGTATTGAAAAATGGGCAGATGGGCGTACCGAAAGCGTTTGATCGCGTCGGGATACTCATGCCCTGGACAAAACCGGGAGAGAACGGAAGTGCGGTTATTGCAGGCCATCTGGATCACTATACGGGGCCGGCCGTGTTTTACGGCCTAAAGAAGCTGAAGCCGCAAGACAAGGTGATTGTCTCGGATAAAAACGGTCGGAAATTGAACTTTGTCGTAAAGTCGGTGGAGTTTTTTCCACCTGCCAAAGCTCCACGGCAACGAGTTTTCGGAGAGTCGGACACCCCCCGGCTGAATTTGATTACATGCGCAGGCAAATTTAACAAAAAGACTCAGCAACATTCACTGCGGTTGGTCGTATTTACCCAACTTGCCGAGGAACAAGAACAAGCTGGGGAATGAATCCCCAGCTTCACATACATCAGTCAAACCGCGTATCCGTCTGCTTTGATCACCTGGTCTGCAATCGCTCGCTTCAAGTGAATCGCGTTCACCGGATTGCTGCGAGTCAGCTTTCTCAAGATGGACAGCCGCAGGCGCAGTTCGTCTCCTTCCTCCATCGCCGCCAGCGCTTCCTTCGCCCACGCCTCCACCTTGTCAAACGCTTCGTGTACAAAGACAGTCGTCAGCTCCCATTTGTGCCGTTCTTTTTCCACGCCGTTTTTCGAGAAGGCTTTCTCCGTTCGTTTCACGACGCTGTCCATGGCATAAAGCTGGATAATCATATCGGCA
Source organism: Brevibacillus massiliensis (assembly GCF_000311785.1). Lineage (GTDB taxonomy): Bacteria > Bacillota > Bacilli > Brevibacillales > Brevibacillaceae > Brevibacillus_C > Brevibacillus_C massiliensis. Next base: position 231,866 of record NZ_HE978539.1, on the reverse strand, counting down.
ATGAGTGACAGCAGTTCCTGTTCCTTGGCAAGGGCCTGCTGGTATTTCATCATCGCCGATCCGGCCACCATCAAAATGATTTTGCGGGTCATCGACAGCAGATGTTTTTCTGCCGCCAGCGGTGACTCCTCCACTTCCGCCGGATAGTACTGCAGCAGTTCGTCCTGCAGCCGGGCCGCCTCCGCGAGCAGCGGCAGCTCTCCCTTCATCGCCTTTTTGGCCAGCATGTCGGGAATCAGCAGGCGATTGATTTCATTGGTTCCTTCAAAAATGCGGTTGATTCTGGAGTCGCGATACATATGCTCGATTTCATACTCAGACATGAAACCGTAGCTGCCGTGAATCTGCACGCCTTCGTCTACGCAGTAATCCAGCATTTCCGAGCCGAACACCTTGTTAATCGAGCACTCAATCGCATAATCGGCAATCGCCTTTGCTGCTTCGCCGCCCATGTCCGCCTTTTCCCCCAGCGCAGACATCGCGGAGTCAAACAAGCCAACAGTTCGGTAGACGGAGCTTTCGGCTGCGTACAGCTTGATCGCCATGTTGGCCAGCTTGTTTTGGATCAGGGGAAAATTGGCGATCGCGGTTTGGAATTGCCTCCGTCCTTTTGCGTATGTCGCCGCCAGATGAAGGGCGTGCTTGGCGGATCCGACTGTTCCCAATGCCAGCTTGTAGCGGCCGATGTTGAGGATGTTAAAGGCGATCACGTGGCCCCTGCCCGGCTGGCCCAGCAGATTTTCCACAGGTACGGGAACGTCCTGCAGGATGACGGTCCGCGTCGACGAGCCCTTGATCCCCATTTTTTTCTCTTCCTGCCCAAAGGAGACGCCCGGATACGTCCGCTCGACGATAAACGCCGTAAACTGTTCGCCGTCGATCTTGGCGTAGACGATGAACACATCGGCGAACCCGCCGTTGGTAATCCACTGCTTTTCTCCGTTGAGAATGTAGTGTTTGCCGTCTGCGGAGAGGCGGGCCACCGTCTTGGCGCCAAGCGCATCAGACCCGGAGCCCGGTTCGGTCAGACAGTAGGCCGCCAAGCGGGCTCCGGAGGCCAGATCAGGCAGGTACCTGCGCTTTTGCTCCTCGCTGCCAAAGTAGACGATCGGCAGCGAACCAATGCCCACATGTGCTCCGTAGCTTATCGCAAAGCTGCGGGCGAGTGCAAACTTTTCCGTGATCAACGCCGAGCTTACCTTGTCCAGCCCCAGGCCCCCGTACGCCTCCGGCACATCTGCGCCGAGCAGCCCCAGCTTTCCCGCGTCCTTCAACAATTGGACCGAGAGATCAAAATGCTGTGCTTCGATTTCGCCCAGACGCGGGCGAACCTCATGGGTGATAAAATCCTCTGTCGTTCTGGCGATCATCTTATGCTCTTCACGGATGTCTTCCGGCGTGAACACTTCATCACACGACCCGGTATCAATAAGAAAACTGCCGCCTCGAATCACGTTATTCGTTTCCGCCATTCCACTCACTCTCCTTTACAAGAGACTGTCACAGCAGTTCAAACACGCCGGCGGCTCCCATGCCGCCGCCGATGCACATGGTCACGACCCCGTACCTCCCGCCCTGCCGCCGGAGCTCCTGGAGCAGAGAGACGGTCAGCTTGGCACCTGTACAGCCGAGCGGATGACCCAGGGCAATCGCTCCGCCGTTTACGTTTACCTTCGCCGGATCCAGATCCAGCTCGCGGATAACCGCCAGCGACTGCGAGGCGAACGCCTCGTTCAATTCAAACAAGTCGACATCGGCAACCGACAATCCCGCCAGCTTGAGCGCTTTGGGAATCGCCACGACCGGACCGATCCCCATGACGTCGGGATCGACGCCCCCTACCGTAAACGAGCGGAAGCGGGCAAGCGGTGCAATCCCAAGCTCGGCTGCCTTGGCGGCGGACATGACCATGACGGCTGCCGCTCCGTCACTCGTCTGCGAGGCGTTCCCCGCCGTAACCGTGCCGTGCGGATGAAATACCGGCTTTAGCTTGGCTAATCCTTCGACGGTCGTGTCGTAGCGAACGCCTTCATCCGTATCAAATTGAAATTCCTTTACATGCACCGCTCCGTCGTCGTCAACGTGGTGCTGTTTGACCTGCAGCGGCACGATCTCCTCGGCAAACTTTCCTTCCCTGATCGCCGCCGCTGCCCGGCGATGGCTTTCCGCCGCGAAGGCATCCTGGTCTTCCCGGCTCACCTGATAGCGCCGCGCCACCTCTTCCGCCGTATGTCCCATGCCCATATAAGCTTCGGGCATCGTCTCCACCAGCGTCGGATTGAGCGCGACTTTATGGCCCAGCATCGGCAGCAGGCTCATGCTCTCCACGCCGCCGGCGACGATGACGTCCGCTCCGCCGGCGACGATCTGCTGTGCGGCGTAGGCGATCGTCTGCAATCCGGAAGAACAAAACCGGTTAATCGTGATGCCCGGCACAGATGTCGGCAATCCGGCGCGAAGCCCGATCAGGCGCGCCATATTCATGCCCTGCTCGGCCTCGGGAACCGCTGTCCCCATGATTACATCTTCGATCAAGGCCGGATCAAGCGCGGGCACCCGGCGCAGCAGGTCGCCGACTACAGCCGCCCCCATATCGACCGGGTGCACGTCCTTCAGGCTGCCCCGTTTTGCTTTGCCTACCGCCGTCCGCGCCCCGGCGACGATGACTGCTTCTCTCATGCTCTCTCCTCCTTGCAATCTGGATCAGTTGCGCAGCGCCTTGCCCTTGGCCAGCATGTGCTGCATCCGCTGCTGCGACTTCTGCGTCTTGATCAATTCCATGAACGCCTGTTTCTCCAGCTCCAGGATGTACGCTTCACTCACTTCCGTCCCGGCTGGCAGACTGCCCCCCGCCATGACGTAGGCCAGCTTGCCGGCGATCAGCTCGTCATGTTCGCTGATCAGCCCGCCGATCCGCATCGAATAGAGATTTTGCCGCAGGTTGGCATAGCCGGTCTCGCCGATCACGCGAATTTTTCGCGGCTGGCGCGGCCTGTACCCCGCTTTGTCCATGGTCAGCACAGCCTGCTTGGCGTCGTAGAGCAAGTGATCGGGATGGATGCTGATGCCGTCAGTCGGACGCAGGTAGCCGAGCTGGACGGCCTCGTGGGCGCTCGTCGAGACTTTGGCCAGCGCAATCGTTTCAAAGGCCCGGGCGACGAACGGGAAGGGATCAACGGGAAACGTGCCTCCCTGCGGAACGTTCTCCATGGCGCGAAACAGCATCTCCGACGTGCCGCCGCCAGCCGGGATTAGTCCCACCCCGGCCTCAACCAGCCCCATATAAGTCTCGGCAGATGCCTGGACGCGATCCGCCAGATAGCATACCTCCACGCCTCCGCCGAGCGTCATGCCGAACGGGGCTGCGACCACAGGACGTCCCATTTGCCTGAATGCCTGTTTTACCGCATGAAACTTTTTCACCAAAAGCTCCAGCTCCGGCCAGTTTTCGTCCTGGGCCTCGACCAGCGCCATCGCCAGGTTCATGCCGACGCAAAAGTTCTTGCCTTGATTGCCGATGACCAGCCCGAGGAAGTCCTGCTTGACGACCTCGACAGCCGTATTCGCCATGTGCAGGATGTCCATGCCCAAAGCGTTGTGCGGGGAGGTAAATTCCAGACAGGCGACGCCATCCCCCAAATCGATCAGCGCTGCCCCGGCGTTCTTCCTGATCAGCTTCCCCTGCTCTTTTAACGCTGCAAGGTTGATTCTCTGCTTGTTCTCCTCGATCAAGGCGTATTTGCCGCCGATCGCAAAAGCTCCGATACGGCCGTCTGTCCGCTCGTAAAAGCTGGTTTTCCCGCTTGCCAGCAGTTCTTCGACCAAAGGCGGGATCGCTTCCCCCTCCTCCCGCATCCGGGCGACCGACTTCTCGACGCCGAGGGCATCCCAGGTTTCAAACGGCCCCAGTTCCCAGCCGAAGCCCCACTTCATCGCCCGGTCGATGGCGACGATGTCGTCCGTGATCTCTCCCACTTTGGCCGCTGAGTAAAGCAGTACCTTTTTGAACAGGTTCCAAATAAACTCGCTCCCTTTATCGCTGCCCCAGGCCAGTGTCCGAAGCTTCTGCGGCAAGTCTTTGGACGATTTGGCCGCTGCCAGCGACGGGAAGCTCGCCTTGATTCGCGGACGGTATTCCAGTGTCTGGTAGTCGATGGCCCATATCTCTTTGCCTGCCGCTGTCTGTTCCTGTTTAAAAAAGCCTTGCCCGCTTTTTTGCCCGATCCAGCCTTTTTCCACCATCCGCAAGACGAATTCGGGCACTTCAAAAACAGCTCGCTCTCCCGGATCGCCGCTTTTCTCCTGTACGTTACGGGCGACGTGTACATACGTGTCCAGGCCGACGACATCCAGGGTTCGAAACGTAGCGCTTTTCGGCCGCCCGATGACAGGACCGGTCAAGGCGTCTACCTCATCTACAGCAAGTCCCAGCCGGACCATTTCGTGAATCGATACTTGCAAGCCGTAGGTCCCGATGCGGTTCGCGATAAAATTGGGCGTATCTTTGCAGAGGACCGTCCCTTTTCCCAGGACGAATTCGCCAAACCGCTGCATGAAGCCGACGACGTCCGGGTCTGTCTCGCTGCCGGGGATAATCTCCAGAAGTTTCAGATAGCGGGGAGGATTAAAAAAGTGGGTGCCGAGAAAATGCTTGCGAAACTCGGCGGAACGCTCTTTGCACATCTCGTTGATGGAAACGCCCGAAGTATTGGAAGAGACGATGGCGCCGGGTTTGCGGTATGCCTCGACCGCGGCAAAAACTTGCTTTTTCACTTCCAGGTTCTCTACCACTGCTTCGATGATCCAATCTGCCTCCGCCAGGAGAGAAAGGTGATCTTCCATATTGCCAACCGTAATCAGGGCGAGATTGGCCCTGTCGTAAAGCGGGGCCGGCTTGGCCTTGACCAGCCTGTCTTTGCCCGATTGGGCAATGCGGTTTCGCACGGCAGGATGCTCCAGCGTCAGCCCTTTTTTCGCTTCCTCCGCCGTCAATTCGCCGGGGACGACATCCAATAAATACGTCGGAATCCCTGCATTTGCCAAGTGGGCGGCAATTCCCGCTCCCATTACCCCGGAACCAAGCACAGCGGCTTTGCGAATTTTGCGTTCCATCAAGTACCCTCCTTGTTTGCTTTCTCTCACCCTAAGCCTATGTTCTGTTCCCGCAGCTCATGTGCTCGCAGCTTTTTGAATGAATATTCATTCATTTTCGGCTAAAAAAAACACTCCACTGCCGTCTAGAGAAAAAGCCCCTCTGATTGCGTATTCGTGGAATGTTTCCGCTGCGTTGCGAGGAAATGAACATCTGTTCAGATTTATTCTAAAACAATGTAAATCCGGTTGCAATGCGAATTTACATCTGCGGTACAAAGGTGCCATCCCGCAGCATGGTCAGCTCTCCCATGATAAAGGCGAGTTCTTCGGACTCCCCCACCTCTCCGCTTTCTTCAAGAGCCTCCAGACGGCGCAGCAGGATGTTGGCAAAATCCTGGATTTGCACGGGATGCGCTTCCAGATCCGCTTCGTCCAGCACTTCAAAGCTGGTCATCGCCTCCAGATGCGTGCTGATGTGAAACCCGCCGATTTCCCCCAGGTACTCGCGCTTGTTGATCGGCGATTTTTGCAGTTTGCGCAGCATGCTGACGATGTCATTCGCGTATGCGCTGGGAAATACCACCTGATAAAAATGGCGGTTCGCCGACTCCTCTGTCTTGATGATCAACATATCTATGCCATCCAGCTTTTTTGCTTTTTTGCCAATACCGAACATCAATACCACCTCATTGCCGAAATTGATCACACTTTATCCATCATAGTGGTAAAACCCCAAACAAACAAGCCCCTCCTCCCTATTTGGCCGGCACATGCCGCAGGAAAAAGTTAACATGGTTATCTTGCCAGCCGCTTCACATGCTAAAAACAGAAAATAGCCGACAGGTGTGAGGTGGAAAACATGAGAAAGTGGCTGCTCATCCTCGCTTTGGCTGTCGCCGTGTCAGGCTGCGGCGGACAACAAGGCACACAGAAGGCCAAAGATCAGACGAAATCGACGCAAACAAAAAACAAAACCAAAGGTACGAAGACCGCCGGCAAGCAGAAGCCCGCAGCGAAAGAGGACAAAAAACTGAAGACAACCGCGATCACCAATCTGGACAAGGACAAGTCCGAGCTCGTCTTGTTCTTGAATAAAGCTGAACACGTCGTCGAGGATGTTCTCTACGCCGCAGCGTCGCTGCCAACCGGCAAGACGATTACAGAAGACGGCCTGCGCTACCGTCAGCTTCCGCCGGAGTACGACAGCAAGGAAAAGGTTATTGCGCATTTTTCCACGTTTTGGAGCCACCCGCTGGCCGTAAAAATGTACGACAACCTGACGACGCGGATGGAAAACGGAAAATTGTACATCGCCGCCCCGCAGGTCGATTATCCCGTCCTCATCTCCTTGCGCAATACGACGGCAAAGGTTGACCCGTCCGGCATTACAGCGGTGGTTCAAGGGGCCGCGCCGGCCAACTTTGCGGGAAACCAGACGATTACCTACCACCTGGTTCGCGATCAAAAAACCGGCAGCTTCGAAATTGACAAGCGGACGGGCGAATACGGCCAAAGCAGGTTCCGCTAAATGAATGCTATCGGGGACTTGACATAATAATTCACCTGGGGGCATAATGATGTCTATATAACATGGATATCATTGAACGCGATGATGGGGAATAGTAAAACCGATGCGTCTGGCATAGAGAGCGAATCTCGGCGGCTGAAAGGATTCGCCCAGAAGTGGTTTGAACCCGCCCCGGAGCGGCTAGGGATGACCTAGAACAGGACCCTTTCCCCTGTTATCAAGGAAAGCGCTGCGGCATGGGCCCGGCGAAAAGCCGGACAGCTCTTGTTTTTTATCAGGCTGTCAAATAAGGTGGTACCGCGAAAGCAGACCCTTTCGTCCTTATGTGGATGAAAGGGTTTTTTGTATACCCGGAACAGAAAGGTGAAGCGTCAAATGAAAAAGCGAATCGTGGTCAAGGTGGGCAGCAGTTCCCTCGCCTCCCCTCAGGGAGGATGTGATCCTGCAAAACTTTCCGCCATCGTTTCCAACATATCCCGGCTGCATGCGAACGGACATGAAACCGTACTGGTTTCTTCCGGGGCGGTAGCCAGCGGGTACGCGCAGCTCGGCTATAAACAGCGGCCCCGCACATTGGCTGCCAAGCAGGCGGCCGCTGCGATCGGCCAAGGCATGTTAATGCAGCAGTACGCCGCCCTGTTTGGGCAAAACAACTGTACGGTAGCGCAAATTCTGCTGACGCGGGGGGACTTTTCCGATCAGGAACGATATCGCCACGCCTTCCAGACCATCTCCCTGCTGCTGTCCCGCAGAATCCTGCCAATCATCAACGAGAATGACACGGTTTCTGTCGCCGAATTGACGTTTGGCGACAACGACATGCTGGGCGCACTGGTCGCCGGCCTGGTCCACGCCGATCTCTACGTGATCTTGACGGATACGGACGGCTTGTACGACAAAGACCCGCGCAAACACCCCGACGCCCGGCGGATTCCCTTTTTGCGGACCGTCACGGCAGAAGCGGAAGCGTTGGCGGGAAGTGCCGGAGCATTGGGAACGGGCGGCATGGCCTCCAAGCTGAAAGCGGCGAAAACCGCCCATTCCCTGGGCATCCCCTGCTTCATCGGCCGGGCAAACGGCGATGACGGCTTGCTGTCCATCCTGGCCGGCGAAGGCGTCGGGACGTATGTGGGCATGACCCGGGAACAGACGAAAAAGTGGAACGTCTCTACGCGAAAGCAGTGGATCGCCCTGCACTCCGCCGTCCACGGCAGGCTGCACGTTGACAAGGGAGCCGCCGATGCCCTGCTCAACAAGAACAAAAGCCTGCTGGCAGCCGGTATTCAAAGCGTCGACGGCTCGTTCGCGGCAGGGGAAGTAGTCGAAGTACTCTGCGACGGTACGCTGATCGGCAGAGGGATCAGCCGCTACGGGGCAGATGAGCTGCGTGAAGCACTGCCGCCGGCTGAAGGAAACCGGCTGGAAGGCGAAGTGATCAATCGAGATTACTGGGTAACGCTGCTGGCGGTATCCAGTTAAAAAAATGAGGAAACAACCGGAGAGGAGTGTTTTACATGGAAAAAGCACAAATTCGCGAAGCTGTCGCGCTGCAGGCACAAGCGGCCAAGCAGGCGGCCCGGGTCTGGGCATTGCTGTCTGGCGAGCAGAAGAACGCCGCGCTTAGGGCCATTGGCGAGCAGCTGCGCACGAATGAAGCGGCCATTCTGGCAGCGAATGAACAGGATCTGCAGGCGGCAGAGGCAAGCGGCCAACCTGCGAGCTATCTGGACCGGCTGCGGCTCAGTCACGACCGGATCCTTGGCCTGGTGCAAAGTCTGGAGGAGCTGGCCCTACTCCCCGATCCGATCGGCAGCACAACGGCCAAGTGGGAGCGGCCCAACGGTCTCGTCATCCAGTCGGTGCGGGTGCCGCTCGGCGTAATCGGGATGGTATACGAAGCTCGACCCAACGTCACGGTTGACTCCGCCGCGATCGCACTGAAGACGGGGAATGCGATTCTGCTCCGCGGCAGCCGCTCTGCCGCCCGGACAAACGTGGCGCTGGTCGCCAGCATCCACACGGCCCTGCGCTCTCTCGATTTGCCCGAAGAAGCTGTGCAATACGTCGCCATCGAGCAGCATGAGTCAGTCGATGCGATGTGCACCTTGAACGGCTTGATCGACGTCATCATTCCGCGCGGCGGTGCGGCACTGATCAACCGCGTCGTGAAGACATCGACCGTGCCGGTGCTGGAAACCGGGGTGGGCAACTGCCACATCTTCGTAGACGAGTCCGCCAACCGCCAAATGGCCGAAGCGATTGTCATCAATGCCAAGACGAGCCGGCCTTCTGTCTGCAATGCCGCAGAGAGCCTGCTGCTGCATCGGAAGTGGCCGCGTGAACAGCGGGAGGGGCTGCTTCGCTCCCTCTGGCATGCCGGGGTGGAGATCCGCGCCTGCGCCAAAACCAGAGAGGATTTCCCCGAACTGCAAGAAATCCTGAAGCCCGCCCAGGACGAGGACTGGGGCTGCGAGTACCTTGCCATGATCATCGCTGTCCGGACGGTTGAAAGCCTGGAAGAAGCCATTGCCCATATCGCCAAGCACGGAACCGGGCATTCGGAAGCGATCGTCACCGAAAACGACCAGGCTGCCAAACGCTTTCTCGCTGCGGTAGACGCCGCCGCCGTCTACCACAACGCTTCTACCCGTTTTACCGATGGCGGCGAATTCGGCTTCGGGGCGGAGATCGGGATCAGCACGCAAAAGATTCACGCCCGCGGTCCGATGGGGCTTGAGGCGCTGACCTCGATCAAGTATCAGATCTTGGGCACAGGACAAATACGCTAAAGGAGGAATACAGATGCAAACCATCTCATATGAAGCCAAACTTCAAACGCTCCGCATCGGCTTCCTCGGTGCCGGATCGATAGTCGAAGCGATGATGGACGGCATGTTAAAAGAAGGACTCCTGCCCGCAGAGCAGATATCGGTGACCAACCGGTCCAATGCGGAGCGTTTATCCTACCTGCACGACCAGTACAACGTGTGTGCCGTATATGACAAAGAACAGCTGATCCGCTCTGTCGACCTCTTGATCCTGGGGATAAAGCCCGCCGATGCGGCGAAAGCCTGCCAAGAGCTGCGCGGTCTTGTCCGCCCTGACCAATTGGTTATCTCCGTTGTCGCGGGTGTATCGACTGATTTGATCGGCACCTGGTTGGGAGCAGACTGTCCGATCGTCCGGGCGATGCCAAGCACCTCCTCGGCAGTCGGACTGTCGACCACAGGAATAGCGCCAGGCCGCTACGCCGACGACACCCACCTTCAGTTGGCCCGCCTGCTGTTCTCCTCCATCGGCTACGTCCATACCGTCCCAGAGGAGGAGATAGACATCATCACGGGCCTGGCAGCCAGCGGCCCTGCTTTTATCTACTATCTCGTGGAAGCGATGGAAGGAGCTGGAGTAGCCGCCGGCCTGTCCCCGGAAATGGCCCGGGAAATGACGGTGCAAACCCTGCATGGAGCCGCCCAGATGCTGCTCCAGACGAAGACGGAACCGTCCGTGCTGCGGCAAAAGATCACCAGTCCCGGCGGTACTACCCAGGCAGGCCTGGAAATATTGAACCAATACGACTTCCAAAAAGCGGTCAGCTCCGCGATCCTGCGGGCAGCAGAACGTGCCCGCGAGCTGGGCGCCCAATTCGAATAAACTTGGCATCCGCGGCATCTGTGTTATCCTAGAGACATCAACAGCGAATCCGAAGTAGGTTTGCGAGGAGAGGGCATATGGAAGTGTACGCATTATACGGCTCCAGCGGAACAGGCAAAAGCTCGAGTGCGCTGGGGCTGGCCCACCGGCTGGAAATTGAGGCGATCATCGACGACGGCATCCTCATTTACCAGGGGCGGAAGGTGGCCGGGACTTCGGCCAAGTACGAAAAGACGAAAATCCAGGCGGTAAAACGGGCGATCTTCTTTTACCCTGACCATGCGGAGGAAGTAAAGCGGATCATGGGTCGGCTCCCGATTTCACGGCTGCTCGTCATCGGCACCTCCAAGCGGATGATTGAGCGAATCGTTACAGCGCTTGGGCTGCCTGCTCCCGCCAAGTTCATCTCCATCGAGTCGATCAAACCGGCGCAAGAGATCAGAGCGGCCAGGTACATCCGGGAAACACAGGGAAAACACGTCATTCCCGTTCCGCGGGTCGAGGTGGAAAAGGACTTCTTCCAGCGAATAATCGCGTCAGCGCAGCAGATCTTCTCCCACCGCAAAGAAGTGATCGGCGAGACGACGATCGTGCAGCCTGCTTTTTCCGGCGGGCGCATTCAGGTGTACGAGCACGTGCTGAAAAAAATCGTCCAGGCGGCCTGTCTGCGCTTTCCCGAAGTGGCGCAGGTACACAAGTCGACCTATACGTTTCACGACCTGCCCCGCCTCGCGGTCAACCTGACGCTGTCCGTTCCCTTCGGCACAGCCATCCGTCCGATCATCCGCCAACTGCAGCAGGCCTTGTACGACGAACTCGACTACTGCCTGAATATCGCTCCGGCTTCAATCGACGTTACGATTCAATCTGTACGGATTGAGACAAGTCTTACGCAAAAATCGTTATAACCTGTTGTAAGCATATATGGAGAGCCTTTTCCCTGAACTGCCCACCCCCTATTTTTTCCACTCATACAAAACTGGGTTTCCTTCCCATACTAGGATTATCTGCGAATAAGGAGATGACTGTCATGTCTAACCGGTTTCCGCGATTATACCTGGTAGGGTACCCCCTGTTTGCCTTAGGGATGATCCTCTCCCTGCTGGCCCTTCACAGCTTTTCTTCGTATAAAATCTCCACTGCGTCCACCGGGGTCAAGCTGCAGTCGGTAACGATTACCAGCTCCGGTTTTTTGCCTCAAACATTAAAATACCACGAAGGAGAAAAGATTTCCCTCGTGGTCGTCAATACAGACCAGCGTCCGCATAACCTCGTCATCAAGTCACTGCAAATCGAGTCGCCACCCTTGAAACAAGGGGAAGCGACCACGCTGTCCTTCACGGCCGCCAAGAAAGGCGCTTACTCGTTCTACTCTGACGCGCCGGGCTACCCGGAGGCCGGTTATCGGGGAACACTCGTCATTGAATAGCGGGAGTCCGGCGGAACGGACCGAAGCGGATCAAGAGCAGCGGGATCAGCCCCAACACGGTGATCACCCCGAAAAAATAATAGGTAGCCAGAATCCCGGCATAATCCATGATGATGCCCCCAAACAGATTGCAGGTCATCGAGCCCAGTCCCTGGCCGAAGGAAGCGAAGATGGCAAGCGCTGTTACCTGCAGAGAAGCGGGCGTATTTTCGCGGACGAACTGGGCGGCCGAAGCGGCGTAAAAACCGACGGAAATGCCCTGCAGAAAGAAAAGGGCGATCACCGCCGCGGCACTTGGTGCCGTGCCGTACCACAGCCAGCGGATGGCACAGACCAATCCGGCTGTCAGGATCGTCATCTCCAGCCCCCAGCGCCGTACAAAAAATCCGGCCGCTTTCATAAATGGCGCTTCACTGCCGGCGAAGAGCAAAAACGCGAATCCGATTCCGGCCACCGTACCGCCGATATGCTGATAATACAAGGCGAAGTAGATATTGTGGGCGTTGATTGCGCCAAAAATGAAAAACGCGCTGACGAGAAACAGCAAAAAGCGCGGCAGCCTGATCAACTGGCGCATGCCTTGAAAGACATTGGTGCCAAATTCTGTGCCTTGGTCAGGTATCCTGCGCAAAAACAGGGTCGACAGCACAAATGCGCCGCCGTAACAGAAAAAAATCGCATTGACCCCCCAGGCTTCCACTGCCTTTCCGGTAAAGAAGACGGAGATGGCAAAGCCGATCGCTCCCCACAGGCGCAGGTTGCCAAACTGCATGTTTTGTTTGTAGGCGTACGAGAGCGCAAGACTGTCAGAAACAGGGGTAATCGCGCTTTGAAACAGGGAAAGCAGGATGAACAGCAGCACGACCCAGGCGTACGAGGTCAGCAGGCAAAACACCAGCGCAGCCGCCGCCGAGGCGATGAGCATGAGCGCCAGGAACGGACGGCGGGTGCGGTAGTGATCGCAGAGCATGCCCCATAGCGGCTGGGCGACGATGGAGACGATCGGCGGGATCGCACTGATGGTCCCGATCTGGGTTCCGGTCAAATGAATCGACTCGTAATACAGGGAGATGAGCGGGTTAAACGCCCCTAACCCGTAGTAGACAAACAAGTAAAGCCCGCTGATGGCGAGGTAGGTGTGCGCCGGATTTTCGCCCGCCGCCTTCGCCAGTCTCGTCTCTCCATTTCCCATCGGTGTCTCTCTCTTTCGTTCCTTATCCCTTAACGGTTGGAAGCAGTTTATCCATATTGACTGTCCGCTTTTTCTCCCATGTCGCTGGATCAGCCTCGTCATACTGTTCGAGGAAGTTGATGACCTCTTTGGTCAGCGGCGTCGGCGTAGAGGCACCGGAAGTGACGGCCACTTTTTTCTTGCCGCGCAGCCACTCCAGATCCAGTTCGGACAAGTCGCCGATTCGGTAGGCAGGAACGCCGGAGATCTCTTCCGCTACCTGCGCCAGCCGGTTGGAGTTGTTGCTCCGCGGATCCCCCACGACAATGCACAGGTCTGCTTCCCCTGCCTGCGTGGCTACGGCTTCCTGCCTTACCTGTGTAGCCAGACAGATCTCATTGTGAATCTCCACCTGGGGAAAGCGCTGTACAATCGCATCCATCAGGTGCTTTACGTCCCATTGGCTCATCGTCGTCTGATTGGTGACGATCAGCTTTTCCGTGGGGAGCTGCAGTCTCTCGATCTCATCCACTGTCTGAACCAAGTGGACGCGGTCAGGCGCGATGCCAACAGCCCCCTCCGGTTCCGGGTGCCCTTTTTTGCCGATGTAGATGACATGGTAGCCATCCGCCACTTTTTCTCTGATCAAATCATGTGTTTTCGTAACGTCCGGGCAGGTGGCGTCGACGATCGTCAAGCCTTTTTCCTTCGCCCGCTTGCGAACTTCAGGCGATACGCCATGCGCCGTGAAAATGACTGTCCCTTTGTCGATTTGCTCCAGCAAGGACAGACGGTCCTCGCCATCCAGCGTAATGATGCCCTCTTTGCGAAATGCCTCGACCACATGGGCATTGTGTACGATCATGCCAAGAATGTAGATCGGACGCGGAAGATCAATATTTTTCGCCGTCGTCAGCGCCAAAACCATCGCGTCGACCACGCCGTAACAGTAGCCGCGCGGCGAGATTCGAATCACTTCCATCAGGCAGCCCTCCTTCCCCTTTATTATACCTTTTCCAGGGCGGCGCGCTTGATTTCGTAGACTTTTAGATTATTGTAAACAATCTGCAGGAGCGGTGTGCTCACGTTGTGCCGCTCAGCCAAACGGAGCAAGTAGCCCTGCAGGTAATCCGCTTCGACAGGCAGTCCCTTTTCCATGTCGCGCAGCATTGACGATTTCATATTATATCCCTGTTTTCCAAACATATCCATTTGTTTCTCGACGATTTGGCTGTCAATCGCAGCGCCAGTCGCCCGGATCACTGCGGCTGTCTCCTCAAACAACTGGCGGGTCAGCTCCGGTCCGTACTGCGAATCCCGGATCGGTCCGACAGCGGCCTGCATAAGCGTGGTCATCCCCGACATCGTCGCGATGAACATGTACTTGTGCCACATCTCCCGCACGATATCTTCACTTAAGACGAAGCTGGCGCCCGCACCGGCGAACAGCTTCTCCAGCGCCTCAACCCTGGATGAGCGGCCGCCCTTCCACTCTCCGTACAGCAACCGGTGGACAGGGCTTGTCTGAATGACGTCCCCGTGCTCGTTTAGCGTTGATTCGATAAAGCAAAGACCGCCCAGTACGCGTTCCTCGCCAAACCTTTGCTGCAGAAGCTCCATGTGGGCGATGCCGTTTAAAAGCGGCAGAATCACGCTGTGCTCTCCCACGTAGGGGGCGACGCTTTCCACGGCTGCCAGCAGTTGTTCGCTGCTGTACGCCTTGGTCGACAAAATGACGAGATCGTACGGCCTAACCGCCTCACCGCTGGTGATCACGTTCGGCTCCAACCGGGCATCGCCGTGGACACTTTCGATCCGCAACCCCCGCTCTGTCAACTGCTGCTTCCGTTTCTCCCGGACCAAAAAAGTCACGTCCGCTCCCTTTTCAGCCAGGCGTCCGCCAAAATAGCCGCCTACCGCTCCGGCTCCCAGCACGAGTACCTTCATCAGAATCCCTCCTATTTATGATCGGCGCCCACCGCTTCGCTGATCGTGGAAAAGCCGTCCCGCTCCATCAGCTGCAGCAGCCGCTTGTTGATTCGCTTGACGATGCCCGGCCCTTCGTAGATCATCCCGGTATAGACCTGCACCAGGCTGGCCCCGGCGCGAATTTTATCGTAGGCATCATCCCCGGTAAAAATCCCGCCGACACCGATAATCGGCAATTCGCCTCCTACTTCCTGGTAAATGTCCCTGATCCATGCCGTCGAGCGCTCAGTCAGCGGCTTGCCGCTCAGACCGCCGACTTCATCAGCGTGGACACGTTCAGACAGACCGTCGCGAGATAAAGTCGTGTTGGTCGCGATAATCCCCGACATTTTTTCTTCCACCGCGACGCGGATGACATCGTGCATCTGTTCATCCGACATGTCAGGGGCTATTTTCAGCAAAATCGGCTTGGCTTTGACCCCTCGCTTCTCCAGCTCCGTCGCTTTGCCGCGGACCCGGCGCAGCAGCTCCCGCAGGCTTTCTGTCTGCTGCAGGTCGCGCAGATTCGGCGTGTTGGGGGAACTGACGTTGATCACGAAGTAGTGGCCGTAGCGGTACAACATGTCCAGGCACTTTTCGTAATCATCAGCCGCCAGTTCGTTCGGCGTCGTCTTGTTCTTTCCAATGTTTACGCCGATCGGTATGTCGGCAAACGCGTAATCAATCAAGCTTTGCGAGGCGATATACGCCCCCTTGTTGTTAAATCCCATGCGGTTGATCACCGCTTTGTCATCTACCAGACGAAACAGGCGCGGGCGGTTGTTTCCCGGCTGTGCGATCGGCGTAATCGTCCCTGTCTCGATGAATCCAAATCCCAGCGCCGCCAAAGCGAGGTACACCTCTGCATTTTTGTCGTATCCCGCTGCCAGACCGACAGGGTTGGGAAACTTCAAACCCCATAACTCAGTCGCCAAACGTTTATCGCCAAACCCGTACAGCAGCCGCATCAAGGTCGTCACCGCCGGATTCTTCTGAGCAAGGTGCAGCGCCTCGATGGTCTTTTCATGAGCTTCCTCCGGGTCAAGCTTAAACAGATACTTCTTTATTAGTTGGTACAAGTTTAGCCCACTCCCTGTTGCTTTTTATCTGCCTTAGAGCATACCACATTCCACTTTATTAGAAAACAAAAACAGGACCGCGCCCGAGCAGCCGGGCGGATCCTGCCTGTCATACAGCAGCTGTTCTTAATTTTTTACCAGTAAGACATCTTGAATGGAATGGTATGGCAATCCATGCGCTTCGGCCACCGACTTATAGACGACTTTGCCATCGATGACGTTTACGCCCTTCGCCAGCGCGGGGTTTTGGATGACGGCGTCGCGGTACCCTTTGTTGGCCAACTGGAGAGCGTAGGCCATCGTCGCGTTGGTCAGGGCCAGCGTGGACGTACGGGCGACTGCTCCAGGCATATTGGCCACGGAGTAGTGGATGACGCCGTGTTTTTCGAAGGTCGGGTTGTCATGCGTAGTAATCCGGTCGCTGGTAGCGATGCAGCCGCCTTGGTCGATTGCCACGTCGACGATGACGGAACCTGGGGACATCGTTTTGACCATCTCTTCCGTGACGAGGCGCGGTGCGCGGGCACCAGGGATGAGCACGGCGCCGATCAGCAGGTCGGCTTTCCTTACGGCATTGGCAATGTTGTAGCTGTTGGACATCAGGGTTTGCACCCTGCCCTGGAACAGGTCGTCCAACTGGCGCAAGCGATCTGCACTGATGTCGAGGATGGTGACGTTGGCGCCCAGTCCCGCAGCCATTTTGGCGGCGTTGGTGCCGACGATTCCGCCTCCGACAATCACGACTTCGCCTTTCGGCACGCCTGGAACGCCGCTCAACAGAACGCCTTTTCCGCCGTAGATTTTTTCCAGGAACTGCGCGCCGATCTGCACGGACATGCGTCCTGCAACCTCACTCATCGGCGTGAGCAGCGGCAGAGCACCGTTGTCCAGCTGAATGGTTTCATACGCGATCGCGATGACCTTCTTGTCCATCAGCGCTTTGGTCAGCTCCGGCTCCGGCGCGAGGTGCAGATAGGTAAAGAGAATCAGTCCTTCACGGAAATACTGATATTCGGACGCGATCGGTTCTTTTACCTTCATCACCATATCCGCTGCCCAGGCATCTGCTGCCGTTGGGACGATTTTTGCTCCTTCGGCGGCGTAGTCGCTGTCATTGAAACCGCTTCCGAGACCAGCGTTTGTTTCAACCAGCACCTGATGTCCGTTCTGGACGAGAGCCGTTACCCCCGCGGGAGTGAGAGCGACGCGATTTTCATTGTTTTTTATCTCTTTGGGAACACCGACAATCATGAGAAAAGCCTCCTTTTAAGTCCGCTAAATTCTTGCATATCTTTATTGTACTGCGACTTTTTTGATTTCTCATTGGTGATTCCCTTGATTATATGGTTGTTCATTTGTGGATTTTCACAAATGGCTGTCGCACCTGACTACTCCCTTAATTTCTCCAGTTTCAGATCGAGGTAGAGGCTGGTGCGCTGATTTTGATCTTCCAGGTCCACGCCGGTAATCTCTTCAATCCTCCGCAGGCGATAGCTCAGCGTATTGATGTGGATGTGCAGCTTTTGTGCCGTGACGCTGGCCTTGCCGGCAGCATCGAGAAAAATTTCCAGCGTTTCCGTCAAGTTGGTCATGTTTTCGCGGTCGTACTGGCGCAATAGCGAAAGACGTTCGTTTTCATACCCTTCCGCATCGGCCCATTTTTTCAGCTGGGGCAAAAAGCGGTAAATTCCCAGATCGCGAAAGCCGTGTACCTGTTTGGTCTCAACCGGAAACAACCGCTTGATCTGCAGGACCTGCAGCGCTTCCTGATAACCGTGTTCGATCTCGCGATACGTCTTGTGGGCGCAGCCGTAAACTTCGGTCACTTTGTGTTCTTTGCCAAACCGCTCGCGGATCTGGGAAAGCAGCTCCGTCAAAAACTGTTCGGCGTACTGGATCAGGGGTACGCCCTCCGCTTCGGCGACAGGAGACAGGCCTAGCAGCATGATGATCTGCTGTCCGTCTGTCACCCACAGCAGTTGATGCCGTTTAAGCCACGGATAGAGAAGCTGTTCCATCTGCGGAACCGTCGATTCGACGATGCACACCAGAAAGGGTGTGGGAAGCCGCAGCTGCAGAGTGTCTGCCTTCTGCTTGATCGCGGCCTCGCTTGCGTGATTGCCGAGCAGCAGCTCCCAGAAAAATTCCTTTCGCCGCTGTTCTTCCGCCTTCCCTTTCCCCTGCCGCTGGAGCAGGCGGGGTACAGCCGCTTTTGCCGCTTGCCGCAGCACTTCATCGTCTTCTGCGGTAATCGCCCGATTCACTTCCTGCGCCCAGATGTAGCCGAGGATATCCGGCCCTTTGCGAATCGCTATGGCCACCCGCTTTCCCAGGCCCACTTCATCCTTTGCGGGAATGTGAACCGGGTCATCTTGAGTGAAAAGCTGCTGGAACACCCCGTCCTTCCACAGCCTGGTCAGCACCTTTTCCGGAACGCGGCGTCCCAGGATCGTAGATGACCGCGCCAGATCCGTGCTGTCGCCGTGCGAGCTGTAAGCGATCAGCTTGTGGTCCACATCTTCAATCGTGATGGGATTTTGCAGCAATTCGCCGATCGCATCGGCCAGCTCGTCTATATCAGCATGTTGAAATTGCAAAAAGTAATTAGGTTGTGAGGTCATTCGAGATTCACGCCCTCTTTAAGTAGCTTCACTTGGACTCTTGCAAAAAAGGAGTCGTTTCCTATTATAACGCCTCGCGTTTCTACACCCAACGGGCGATGGCATCAAGCAGCCGTTCTTTTTGAAAAGGCTTGGTGATAAAGTCTTTGGCTCCGCATTTGATTGCTTCCAGCACCATTTGGCGGTATCCTATCGCTGAACATATCAGAATTTTCGCATTTGGATCAAAAGAAAGAATCCGTCTCAGGGCCTCGATCCCCTCCATGTCCGGCATGCTGATGTCCATCGTCACAATATCCGGTAATAACCGTTTATACAGGTCAACTCCCTCCATGCCGTTAGCCGCTTCTCCGCACACTTCATGAACGCCTTCTAACATTTTGGCAAGCAAATGTCGCATAAAAGCTGCATCGTCAACAATTAGCACCCGAGCCACCGTGACCCTCCTCGACGATCCTCTGTTTTTACCTTTAACTTTTACAGAAACAAGGGGAATTGTCTATTCCTTTTTTCGGGGGACGCTTTTTTGAAAAGCAAAAAGGCAGCCGCCCGGTTCGTCCGGCCGGCTGCCCTGTTCCGCTGTCCCGTTACAAAATCGGGGTATGTGCTTGCGGATTATCGGGCGTTTGCGGATGGGGTGTCGTCTCCCCGATTTCTGGCAGGTCTACCTGGGTGAACTCGTCAGGGACATCTACCTGGGGAATTTCCGGAATCGGTTTTTCCATGTCTGCCCTCCTTTCACCCTTGATCACAGACCAGGGGCTGTTTATTGCATCGCTGCCTGGTAGGGGAATTGCGTGGCGTAACCGCTGAACTGCTGGTAAGCTTGATCCAGTTTTTGCTGGTTTTCCGCCTCCAACTTGTACCAGCCCTTTTGAAACATCAAGTCAAAGATATTTCGCTGGCATTGATGTGTTTCGGTGAGGATCGTCATCATATCCTGGTACAGCTGGTTGTGGCTCGCCTCTCGCACCGCAGTGTTAAAGCTGTCTGTCAGGTATTTCTCCGTGGCCAAAATATCGTTCAAGCGATCCCGGTCGTTCATTTCCGGCCCTTTTACCTGCGGTTCGTTCGGCGGTTTCGGGTTTTGAATCTGATTGTTTTGCATCAACACGATTCAACCGCCTCCTTATTGGGAACCGGCAGGCTGCGGCACGCGGGCCATCGCCTGCAGATTGTTGTTCTTGCAGTGTTTCAGCAGCATGTTGTAGTGACGCATATGCATTTGCCCGGCCCTGTCGATCGCCTGTCTGACCTGGGGATCGGTGCACTCTTTGGCAAAGTGGGCGCACTTCTTCATTGCCAGCAGTGTCCAGGACATGGCGTCCTTGAGATAGGCCAAGTCTTTCGTCGTGACAACTGCCGGCGGTGTCATCATCATCGGCTGTTGTGGCTGTTGCGACTGCCCGGTGGTTTGCAGCATGAAAATACACTACTCCTTTCACCCGTTTATTGGTTCCCAGGTAGTGTTTGCAAATAAAACCGCTTTCATGTATAGATAGGAATATTTACACAACTATACCTCTTTCAGGCGGACAGACATCTGCTCGATTCCGCTCATCAGGGCAGCCAGCTCTTCCGCTGCCGCCGCCTGCTGCTGGGTAATCGACATGTTGGTCTCGATTTGCTGATCGATCTGGTTCATCAGTGACAGCACGAGAGCGACCGATTCCTGAATTTCCTGCGAAGAGCTTTTCGCCCGGTCTGCCAGTTTTCGCACCTCGTTTGCCACCACGCTGAAGCCTCGTCCGTGTTCTCCCGCCCGCGCCGCTTCGATCGCTGCGTTCAGCCCCAGCAAGTTGGTCTGTGACGCCACCTCTGCGACGAATTGGCTCAGCTTCTCAATCACTTTGCTTCGTTCCTGCAGGTTGGCCATCGATTGAACGATCTGTTCCTGCGACTGGGCTAACACGCCGGCTGACGAGGCGTACTCTCTCGCAATCGTGTTGACATGGGATACAGACGCTTCCAATTCAGAAGAGATCTGCTCCATCTGCTTGCGAAAGAGCTGATTCCTCTTCTGCGTATCTCCGATGTACTGCTCCATGATGACCGCAGAATCGAAGAACAGCCGTTTTACGATCGCTTCATAAAACCTGTGCGGATCCGGTGTGTTGTGAATTCTCTCGCTAATCAGACGAACGTAAATGCTGTAGCCCCCCAGGTACCAGGAAGAGGAGAGCCCGACTTTGGCATGGACTGCTCCGACCCTCTTACGCCCTTCAATGTACGCTTCATCGATCCGATCGCTGCCGAGCGACTTGAGATACCAGATTTGCGTTCCTTTCAGCCTCTCCAACGTGCTGTTGTCCCGAATGATTTTGGCCAGGTGATCCCGCTTCATCAATTCCGCGTAAAAAGCGTCGACAATCTCTGTCGCACGGGTGTCAAAAAAGTCCCGATTGCGATGGAGAATCTGCAGATCCTCCTCGGTAACGCCATAATATTCAATCAATTCCTTCCACGTCCCCTGCAAGTCAATCAAACCGCTTCCCCCCCTGGTCACTTCAGTTTTGCATTGGTATTGCAAAGAGGGGCTTTTCATTCAAGATCCAAAAGCCCCTTCTTCAGCGCATACTTTACAAGTTCCGGCCTGGTTTTTAACTGCAGCTTTTCCATGACGTGCGCCTTATGTGTTTCAACCGTCTTGACGGACACATGCAGCAGTTCGGCAATCTCTTTGTTTGAGTAGCCCTTGGCAATGTAGGTGAGGATTTCCCGCTCCCGCTCCGTGAGAACCTGGTAATCGTCCAAGTCCTTGCCCTGCTCGACCCGATGCAGAAACTCCTGAATCAGGGTTCTGGCAGCCGAAGGATACAAGTACGCCGCTCCCTGGTGTACCGTCCGAATGGCAGCGATCAATTCATTGTCGGGGGCGCTTTTCAAGATATACCCTGACGCTCCAGCCTTCAGGATGCGAAAGAGGTATTCCTCGTCATCATGCATGGTTAAAACCAAGACGTTGATCTCCGGCTTCGCTTCCTTCAGCCTGGCAGTGGCAGATAACCCGTTCTCGCCAGGCGGCATGCTCAGATCCATGACGACTACATCGGGGTTTAATCTGATGGATTTGTCAAAGGCCTCTTTGCCGTCTGCCGCCGTATCGATCACTTCCATGTCCGGCTGTGCCTGGATCAACATGGACAGGCCCGTCCGGACGACAGCGTGATCATCCGCGAGTATGATTCTGATCGACATCTGCAAGATCACCGCCTTCGTTCAATGGTACGACCACGTGCACCTCTGTTCCTTCCCCTGGCTTAGAGCGAATCTGCAGCACTCCTCCGATCAGGTGGGTTCGCTCCTTCATCCCGTACAGCCCGAGTCCGGTCCCCTGTACCTCCAAATTGTCAGGGTTAAAGCCGCATCCCTCATCCTTGATGCACAGTTCGACCGTCTCGCCTGTATCCAGCAGCGAGACCGCTATCGTATCCGTATGGGCGTACTTGGCAGCGTTCGTCATCGCTTCCTGGCAGATGCGGTACAGCGCGGTTTCCACCTCGGGACGAAAACGCCTCCTGCCGCCGACAGCCTGGAAGGTTGAGATGATCCCAAACGTTTGCTCGAACCGTTTGACAAACGAGCGGATCGCCGGCACCAACCCGAGATCGTCCAGGGTCGAGGGGCGCAGCTCCACCGCCATGTGTTTGACCTCGTCCAAAGCGCTGGACGCGAGCTGATCCATGTCAGCCAGCAGCTTGCGCATGGACTCCTCCATCTCAAGCCCGTTGACGACCCGCAGTCCGACCAGGATGCTGTACAAAGTTTGTCCGATGCTGTCGTGCAATTCGCGGGAAATCCGCCTGCGCTCGTCTTCCTGGGCCTGAATCATCCGGCTGCTCATCATCCGGCGAAACCGTTCCCGCTCCATTCGCTGCTGCTCGGTCATGTCCCGCAAGATCAGCGCCAGCGCCCCCATGGCTTCGTCCGGAAGGCGGGTCGAACTGGCGATGACCGGGAATTCCTCTCCGCTCTTGGTCCGCAGGCGAATCTCAAAAGACGCCAACCGCGGCTGACGGGCGAAGCAGTCCTCACAGGCGGCTTCCTGTGTGCACGTTGCCATCCCGCGGCAAATCGTACATAGATGTACTTTGCCGACCAACTCCTCAGCCGTCCAGCCTGTCAGCCGCTCAGCCGCTTGATTGACGCCAATCAGAAAACCGTTGGTATCGACAATCAAAATGGCATCCGACATATGTTCAAACAGGGTCTCCAAAAAATGACCCTTGGCTGTATTCGCACCGATCCAATTCATTGTACCCATGACTTTCCTCCCAAGAAATATCTTCCTTGGTGCTCCTGAATAAGACCATTATATCGCTCGCTTGCCATTTGGCCGGGATACAACTGTGTCCTTTTTGGGAAACTTTCACATGAACAGTCTGTACGAGGGATTGGCCAGTTCCCCAGCCTCGGCGATAATGCGCAGGATCGCTTCAGAGGTCAGCTGGCGGTCCTCCCTGCATCCTGCCAGCAGCACCCCGACTCCTTGTCCAGCGGGACCGAACGGCACGATAACAGCAGAGGTCAGGTTCTCTGCCAACAAGATCGGGTAGTTGCTGGGGTCATCTCCACTGCGCGGAGCAAACGCATGGTAGATGACCGGGCAACGCGACATGATCGCCTTCCCGACAAACCCCTTCCCCGTGCGCGTGACGATTCGCTTGTAGCGGTCATACCTGTTTCCCGATCCGTATTTCCAGAGAAGCCGGTTCTTCCCATCGGGCAATGCCAAAGCGACAAAGTCTGCGGAGGTTTCATTTCTTAGCTGATGAAGCTTGGCTTCAATCTCTTCCCGCTGCCCCACCACATACTCCCCCTTTCCGGAAAGCATCCGTAAATTCAAGTCGTCCACCAGGAATAACAGGGTTGTGAGAGGAAAACGCCTCCGCTCGGCACGGAGGCGATCAAACTGACTGCAAACGGCTTTTTGCTTACGCTCTGATCCGGCTGCCTACCACGTGCGGATCGGCGGCGAACCGGGCGGAACATGGGTGACTTGATCCATAATCGGCATACCGTAGGCGATGAGGATCAAGAAGACCGAAATGCCGATCCATACCGGCCATCTCTCCAGGATGCGCGGAGTGGCCAGCGCGCCGGCCGCCTCTTCGCCGATCGGATACTCGGTCATGCCCTTGGGCGCAAAGAAAGCCAGGTAGATGACGATCCCGACCATTAACGCGGCAGCCAGGAAGAGCAGAACGCCGCCGATCGCCATCAGTTGGTGGTACGGCATCCAGCCCAGGGCAGCGGCGCTGTCGCCATACGTCGTGTAAGCCGTGCGGCGCGGGGCTCCCATCAGCCCGAGGTAGTGCATCGATCCCGACATGATCAGCATCCCGATCGTCCACAGCACGGTTTGCAGGATGCCGAGACGGTTGATCCCCGCCGTCAGCGTTCTTCCCGTCAGAGCCGGGATCAGCCAATAGCTGACGCCGAAAAAGGTTAAGGTGACACTCGTTGCTGCCGTCAAGTGGAAGTGGCCGGTGACCCAAATCGTGTTGTGGACGACCTGGTTCAACTGGTTGCTGGCGTTGATAATGCCGCCTGCTCCGGCGGGGATAAACGCCAGCATCCCGATCATCGGCGCAAAAAAGCGCACGTCCTTCCAGGGCAAAACGGCAAACCAACCGAACAGCCCTTTTGCCCCTTTGGCCCGACCGGTCGTCTCAAATACGGCGAACAGCGAGAACGCCGTCATCAGCGTCGGAATGACCACCGCAAAAGTCAGGATGACATGGACAAATTTCCAGTCGGCTGAGACGCCGGGTTCCGTCAATTGATGGTGAAACCCGACCGGGATCGAGAACAGGATCAAGAGCAAAAACGCGAGTCTGGCCAGCGCATCGCTGAACAGCTTCCCGCCGATAATGCGCGGAATGTTGACGTACCAGGCGATATACGCCGGCATCAGCCAGAAGTACACCAACGGATGGCCAAAATACCAGAACAGCGTGCGAGTCAAGAGGACGTTGACCCGGTCGACCCAGCCAAACGACCAGGGGATCAGTAAAAATACCACCGATACCGCAACGCCAATCGTCGCGATAAACCACAGGACGATCGTCGCGACCGCCATAAAGGAGAACAGCGGCGATGTCTTCCCGGGATTCCGTTTCCGCCAGGCCCGATAGCTGGCGATAATGCCGATCCCCGCGATCCAGCTTCCCACCACAAGCAGCGCCGTGCCGATGTAGAAATACGGAGAGGCTTTCATCGGCGCGTAAAAGGTGTACAGCACAGACGCGTCGTTGCGCAGAATCGTCACTACGCCGATCAGCGTGCCCACCGTCATCAGCGCCCAACCGATCCAGCCCAATCGAAGCGATCCGGGCGTCAACGCCCCGCCTGTCGTCCTGGCAACCCCGGAGATGAGGAACCCGATGATGAAAAAGGTCGTAAACACCAGTCCCATCAAGACGCCGTGGGCCGTCAGCAGTTGATAGTAATTGATTCCGCCCGGCAAAGTGACCATGCCGCCGCGGACAAGCCCCTGCAGGACACCGGCAAGCGCGGCAAGCCCAAACGCGAAAAACGCGATCAACAGATAGGCCATGCAGAGCGAAGAAGCGGCCCGGTCCACACGCATCTTTTGAACGGCCGCAGTATCTTTGCGTTCCTCCATCACGATTTCTCCCCTTCCTTACCCTTTACCACGATCCGGGTCGCCATCACCTGGTGGCCAATCCCGCAATACTCGTTGCACAGGATCAAATACTCTCCCGGATCGGAAAATGTATGTGTCAACGTGCTGATATAGCCTGGCGTGATCATCATATTGACATTGGTGCCGGGAATGGCAAATCCGTGCACCACGTCTTTGCTGGTCACCTTGAACGTGACCTTGGCTCCCGCCGGAATCTCGATCTCATTTGGCGCATAACCGAAGATAAATGCCGTCATCACAAGCTCATACTCATTGTCGCCCACCTGCCTCAACCCCGGGTTGTCAAACGGCGGTGTTTGATCCACCTTTGTCGGGTCGATCATCTCCATGTGGCTGGGCGGCATCATCCCCATGGCGAAGCTGTTTACCGATAAAATGAGAATAAAGAGAACGAGGACCCCGCCTCCGAATAGCAGCCAGATTTTTTCGTATTTGTGCAAGTGCATTTGTTTCTCCCTCCATCCTTGCCGTAATCCGCCCCTCGCCCTAGCTGCGGCTCAGAAACAGAAAAAATATGCCGAACCAACTGACGACGATAAATGCCCCGACCAGCAGCACGGATGCCAGCGTTCCTTTCAGCGACGCATTGCTGCCCGTCTTTTCCTTGAACTGCGGCACGTTTCGACTCACTTGTTTCAACCTCCTTTACATCCTCATTCTAGAGGGAAGCAGCAGGCGAGTAAGTCGGGGAACTCCCTGATAACCAAAAGAAAAAAGCCTGATTTTTGCCGCCGGCAGAAAATCAGGCTTTTCATCGCTTGTAGGAGGAGCCAAGTTCGACGAATATTCATATATTTAACGAAAGGAAAAACTTTTGTATGTAGAAAACAATGGGCAGGGAGTGATCTGGTATGCTGACCGAGCGCTGCGAGCGTTTTTTTTCTGGTGCTGCTGCTCGTGTTTTTCTGCCTTTTTATCATGGCGCCGTAACATTCTCGCAGCAAAAAATAAGAACGAGCTTCTTTGAGAGCAGGAGGCTCATTCTTATGGTGGATTCCTCATGTAAGAAAAAATGGCACCGACACATTCTACTTCTGGATCTCCAAACCGTATGTTTTTGTCCCATATAAAGTAGTACAATAACAGTAAATGATACGTAAGTAGGGGGATGCTATGGAGGACGTAGAGAAGGTTCTGCAGGCGATTGCGGGGTTGCAAAGCGAAATACGCGAGTTCAAAATCGACATGCACGAGTTTAAAAACGAAATGTACGAATTTAAAAACGAAATGTACGAGTTTAAAAACGAAATGTACGAGTTTAAAAACGAAATGTACGATCGGTTTGATCAATTGGAAAAGAAGGTTGACCAGATTCAGGTACAAGTTGCCCATAACACGGAAACAGAGGTTTTATTACGGGAGGTTCAAGACACTGTAAAAGAACACCACACTGACATAAAGCTGCTGAAAAAAGTAATTGCGAATTAAACGAGCGGAGGGATGCCAATGAAAAGGCATCCCGGGAATAGGGGCAAATCCTTCTTCAGCTCACAGTGCATTTTCAGCCAGAGGTCCATTTCAAATGCGGCACAAGAATCATCGTAGTCAACTTTCACGTTAAATTCTTGACAGGCATTTGGTTTGTTTTGGCGAGAATTATATTGACTATCCTCGTCCCCGCGGCTCCGTCCGCCCCACGAAGTGTCTCCTTATCCGAAAGTTCTCAAACGTGAAGACATTCACGATTCCGATTCAGAAATGATGTGTAATATGATGTGCCCTAACGTAATTTTCCACTCTAGTCACCCATTCTAATTCCAATCCCATAAGAAACACTTTAGATAATTATTCCTATATAGGTTTCCAAGTGACTGAGTGCTAGCACTAGTCAAGTTACGTAGACAAATACCTTGGCAAGCGACCAGGACCATTCCAATATTAACCACTTCGCTGTGCCGCTTGCCATTAAAAAAGATTTATGGAGGTAGCCATCAATATAAATACAATCAGAAGAGGAATCCGCTTATATTCAGCTCCATAAACACCGATTACCGTCATGATATTGCTTGCATTTATACCAACTAGGACGACAATTCTTACAAATTAATGAAACAGTTGCTCCGATAATCGTCTTGCGAACAGACGCTGCAAGCATTCACGTTTGTTCTAATAAACCGACACTAAGCATCATAATCATACCCAATCCAAATGGTGCCAAAAAGCTTCTGTTGCTGCTTTAGAAGCTTTTAAATACGTAATGGAGACTTCCATTTTTCCATGATAAACGAGAAAACCATCAAATCTTATCTGGAGGAATGATGACTAATTTCATGAATCATCGGGGGAGCTACAAGGCTCATGAGGCCTCGAAACGAACGGTGAAATACATATGGGAAATCACTGTTGATTTCCAACGGATCTGTTAAGTTGCCGGAGTTAGTCTGGCCACGAATCGACTTTTTGAGATATCCCCCCCCGATTATTACAGAACTGAGCTCCACGCAAAAAGCCTCTTCCATCTGCCTGTAAAAGACAATGAAAGAGGCTTCTATGTACCGTATTATGCCAAGAACCGCATCGCGATGCGGTTTTTCACTGTAATGGTGCCCCCACGCGGAATCGAACCACGAACTGATCATTACGAGTGATCTGTTATACCGTTTAACTATAGGGGCAACTCATTTGTTGTTGGGATGGTGCGGTCGAGAGGACTTGAACCTCCACGGTGTTGCCACCACTAGAACCTGAATCTAGCGCGTCTGCCAATTCCGCCACGACCGCATTCGATGAAATTCTTTTAAGCTCAGCGACAGAAATTAATATACCATCTATTCTTTTGAAAGTCAATAATAAAACTTACCTTTTTTGAAGAAAACATTGTGAAGGATTTCGGAGTAATTTGTCGAATCTTGTCCAAATGCTAGAGCAAGGGTCGGATGTTGGGAAAGGAGTCGATTTGGAGCTATGATGAAGTTTATCTTTCGGCTGCCTGTATTGGTTGTTACTGTCGCCGTCTGCTTACTCTTCTTAACGCTCTTGTTCCTTTTCAACTTAAACCAAATAAGATCGTCAAACTCTATATCGGACAACAACGTTCGGATCGCTCTGCTGCTGGAAGGCCCCACTTACGATCAAGGCTGGAACAGCACTGCACTTGAAAGCTTGCAGCAGTTGGCGGATAAGTACGAGTTCGATCTGACCGTAGCCGCTAATATGAAAGCCGAAGAGATATTTTCTGCCGCAACGGCGTTCGCAAAACAGGGGTACAATCTGGTGATTGGGCACGGCGTAGTATTTTCGTCCCCCTTCACGGCTGCCGCCTCCCGCTTTCCGCAGACGCACTTTGTCACGCTCAACGGGACAGCCAGTTACCCGAACCAGACGGTAATCCGCTACGACATGTGGTCCGCTGGTTATTTAGTAGGCAAATTTGCTGCCATGATGAGCAAAAACCACAAGGTTGCCTATCTGTCCGTCGACAAACCGCATGAAACGGCTCAGCAGGAGGGGTTTAAGGCTGGCGTGGTGTCCGCCGACGATTCGACTGTCGCCTACGTCCAGAAGATCCCCGACTTTTCATCGAAGGATCTGGCGGTGCAAGCCACTCGCAAGCTGATCCAAGACGGGGTGGACGTGATCTACACGACCGGCGACAGTTATAATTTGCCCGTTATTACGGAGGCCCAAAAGGCGAATATTTACGTCATAGGCTACATCAGTGACCAGCGCTTTATCGCCCCCAACCACGTCCTGACCAGCTTGATCCTGGATGTGAACCAGGTATATGAGAATCTGATTCAGCGGTACTTGAAAGATCAATTGCCGACTGGCGAAATCTACTATGGCTTGGCGGAAGGCGGGGTGCATTTGGGTCCGTACGGTCCGATGGTCCCCAATTCCATCAAGGAAAAAATAAATTTTGAAATACAGCGATTGTAAGAAAAAACGATCGAACCCATCTCGAAGAAGCAGTCAAGGTCTTCGAGAATAAAGCAAGAAATACACCTCCAGGAGGCAACAAGCATGTCTCGCTTTCGTTCTCTGGGATTTCGCAAACAAATGATGCTTAGCTACTTTGTCATGGTACTCTTGATCTGCTTTCTTGCCGGCTTGTTCAGTTATCAAATGACCGGCCTGATCTCGCAGGAGATGCTCCTTGCCCAGAAGATACAACCGCTGACGAGCACATTGGTGGAAGTGAAAAACCAGCTGTACAGCAAAACCTTTAACCTGAATATGTACATCGCGACGCAGCAGCCTGCTTACCTGCAAAAATACGAAGCGCAATTAATCAACAACAACCAGCTTAACCTGCTGCAAAAGACAAAAGAAAATGAGGAACTCTTTCTTGTCATTGACCTGATACGCGATCTGGATTTCATCTTTTTGAATAAAATCAACCCTCTGCTGCAAGAGGAAAACGTACAAGCCATCAATTACGTTTTGAAAGAAGACGTGGAGCCGCGAATCTCCCGGCTGGAACACGGGATGAACAAGTCGCTCCGCTTGTTGGAACAGCAGACCGAATGGGAATTCGAGAAAACGAACGACAGCCTGCATGCCTCCTTGAGGATTACCTACACACTCTCCGTCATCTCCATTCTGTTCGGCACTTTTTGCGCACTGTACTTCCGCCGTCAGCTCCTTCTCCCGATTCAATCCTTGATTACCGAGGTACGCAAAGTATCAAGCGGCACATTTGGCCAAAAAGTAAACTGCAGCGAGCATGATGAATTTTACGAGTTAGCGCAAGAGTTCAGCAAAATGTCGCAAAACATTTCGGAACTGTTTCAACAGGCACTTGAGCAGCGGCTGGTGTTGGAAACGGAAAAAATTGTTCGACAGCAAATTCTCGATTCACTGCCAGTCGGGGTGATCACCTGCCATTACCCGACCTCGGAAATTCACATGAATGAAAAGGCGAAGGAACTGGTCATATTGGACGAGCGCTTTTTCCCGCTGTCCCCGGAAGGCTCGATTTCGCCATGGGAGCAGCCGGCTGCGGAGGAAGCCGACTGCTGGTTTGAAAATCGCAAAATCATCCTGTACCACAAGAGAGGCGGCACCTTTTCCGCTCTGGTCTCCTACGCCCCGCTCCTGGACAAGGACCGGGAGACGATCGGCTGGATTGTCGTTCTGACAGATATCACCGAGCAAGAAAAGGTCCAGGAATTTATCAACCAGTCGGAAAAGTTGTCCCTTGTCGGCAAACTGGCTGCCGGCGCCGCCCACGAAATCCGCAACCCGTTAACCGTGATTTACGGATTTATCCAGCTGCTGATGGGAACATTGACGGAAGATGAGAAGAAAGCGTACCACATTCCACTGATTTTAAAGGAAATTGAACGAGTAAATCAAATCGTTACCGAAATGCTGCAGCTTTCCAAACCATCGCGGCCTGATTATCGCAACGTGACGATCGGGGAAATCTTTGGGTCCATCCTGCCTCTAATGAAGGGAGAGGCACTGCTGCACAATATCGAAATGATCGAATTGTACGATCGGGAGATAACCATTCAAGCAGATGTGGAGCAATTAAAGCAAATTCTTCTGAATCTGATAAAAAATGGAATAGAGGCTATGCCGAATGGAGGTACGCTCTCCATCGACAGCAAAAAACAGAACGGGATGGTGTACTTGTCAATCCGGGATACCGGGATCGGAATCTCTGCCGACATCCTGCCTCACGTCTTTGATCCTTTTTTCTCCTTTAAAGAACAGGGAACGGGACTTGGCCTGTCCATCTCCATGCAAATGGTCAAAAACCACGGTGGAAATATTCACATCGAAAGCCAGGAAGGAGAAGGGACGACAGTCGTCATCTCGCTACCGGTCAGCCCGGTCGGCCTCTGCACTTGACAGGCTGTTTGCCCGACGCAGCCAGTCAAACATTTTGACCGTGTACTCTTGGATCTGTGCGGAATCAAACAAGTGTGCCGCCCCTTCAACCAGCCACAGCTCATGCGGTTTGTTGTGGGCGGCCAACGCCTCGGCCAACTTCACAGCATGTGTTTTGCTTACGTTTTCGTCCTCCGTCCCATGGATGATCAAGACCGGACACGAAACCTCGCCTGCGCGGTAGACGGGGGATCGCTCCAGGTACGCCTGCCGGTTTTTTACCGGATGACCGACAACCCGCCGGAGCATCCTGCGCAAATCCACCCGTTCCTGATACGTCAGAAACAGATCGCATACCCCTGCCCAGATCACGGCACTGTGAAAGCCAGGGCATTCGATGGCCGCCAAGAGCGCCATCATTCCCCCGCGCGAAAAGCCGTACAAGCTGATTTGGTCGGCAAGAACCCAGGGAGAAGCCTTGAGCAAATCAAAAGCGGCATACACGTCGTGACGTTCCGCTCCGCCAAACTCATCTCTCCCCTCCGTTCCTTCATTTCCCCGGTAATGAGGGGCAAAAACGAGGTAACCAAAAGCCGCCATTTGCGAGATCCGCTCCACGCGGACTTTGCCAATCTCCTTCATCCCGCCCCGACAGTACAGCAAAGCCGGAAAAGGACCCGCTCCATCCGGCACGGCCATAGCGGCCTTGACGCGCAGGCCCTGGCTTTCATACGTGACCGTGTACAACCTTACCCCCGGTTGGACCGGCTCCAACTCTTCTTGTTCCACGATCATTCGCCGCTCACCTCCTCGCTCACTTGCGGCTTTGCCTATGATGATAACTTTCCCCAAATACAAAGAAGAGGAACGAAGCGTTCCTCTTCACTCAGCGTATTATGAAAGGCCTAGTAGCCTCGTTTACTCTGCTTTTTGTTGATGGTGGCGAGATTTTCTTCACTGTGCTTCAGCCACTTCTTCAATTTGTCCTCAAAGGAACTGGCACTGTCCCGTTTGTTGTAGCCGCCGCGAGGGCCTCCGCCACGGCGATCATCACGAGAGCTGGT
The DNA here is from genome assembly GCF_000311785.1 of Brevibacillus massiliensis. Taxonomy (GTDB): domain Bacteria; phylum Bacillota; class Bacilli; order Brevibacillales; family Brevibacillaceae; genus Brevibacillus_C; species Brevibacillus_C massiliensis. The sequence continues at coordinate 199,813 of NZ_HE978539.1, read as the reverse complement.
CTCTGACGCCGGCAATGCGGCGCGAACGGAAAGCGAGATTTTTCCAGCATCATCGATGGAGAGCACTTTTACTTTAACGGTATCTCCAACGGAAAAGTGTTCATTAATATCCTTGACAAATCCGTTAGCTACTTGGGAAATATGAACCAAGCCTTGTTCTGTGTCAGTCACGGCAACGAACATCCCAAACGGTTTGATCGCTGTCACTTTCCCTTCAATGATGCTTCCCACTTCTACTGCCATCAAGTTTGCACTCCTTTTAGCTTTTCAAAAAATAACGTCTGGCTCAATTTCTAAGTATAGCAGAGAATACGCAATAAAGAAAAGCCTGTTTTCTCCCCGGCAAGCCTCGTACATCCATTTTCCAACTGTCGTCTGCACTGTCGGCAACATTCCTCTGAAGGGTCCTCCTTCCTTATTTTTCATGAACCGGCAACCCAAACCGGATACTGTTTCTTTCGATTTTTTTAAAGAGAGGCTAAAAATCGTCATAAGGGAATATATTGACTACGTTAAATTTTTGCATTATACTGCAAAAAGTACATCTGGCATGCCACATGCCTTATACCTAATGCCACATACCTCATACCTCATACCGAAAAGATTGGAAAGGAGGGGAACAGGTGCGTCTTGGGAAGATTCATCAACCGCGTTTGTTTAAACAACAGGCTTATGAAGAGATCAAAAACGCCATCATTAATCACGCCATCCTGCCTGGCGAAGCACTGTACGAACGAAATTTGAGCGAAAGCCTGGGCATCAGCCGAACACCGATCCGAGAGGCCATTCAACTCTTGGAAATTGAGGGGTGGGTAAAATCTGTCCCCCGCAAAGGAACGTTTGTCAGCCATATTTTGCGAGAAGACGTAGAGGATGTATTGCAGCTTCGTTGGGCAATTGAAGGATTGATCATGGAGCTGATCATTCCGAAGATCACCGACGAACAAATCGCGCTCGCAGAAAAGGTTTACCTTCAGCAATCTGAGCATATTGCGGATCACAAGACATTTATCTCGATAGATAAAGACTTTCACAACTACTTCGCAGAATTGTGCGGAAATCGCCGCGTGCTCTCCCTGATGCAAACGATTAGCGATCAAATGCGCTGGTTTGGCGTACAGGCGCTCAATCTTCCTGGCCGAAACGAGCAGACCCTCCAGGAACACGCGAGGATCCTGAATGCAGTGAAAAAACGAGATCTGGCGGAAGCAAAGCAGGCCATTGCCCATCACTTAAATCAAACCCGGGTAGCGATCATGTTCAATCTGGATCAAATGGGAGGTCATCAATGATGAACATCAGGATCAAGATCGATCACTTGGACAAAGGAACGGAGGAACAGACGTGCCAGGTTAAGAGCGTTTACGTCGTCGGCTACGGGGGGCGGGATCAGGAAAAAGTGCAGGAACACATCCACGAGCTGGCAGAAATTGGCGTCGCTCCCCCGCCGACTGTGCCGACCATCTATCCTCATCCGGTAACCGCATTGACCTTCGAGGAGGTGATAACGGTAACAGGTAAACAGACCTCAGGCGAAGCGGAATACGTACTGATGCACAACGGGACAGAGTGGTTGGTTACCGTGGGAAGCGATCACACCGATCGCCATCTGGAAAAAGAAGACATCCAAAAGTCAAAGGAAACATGCCCCAAGCCGCTGAGTAACACCTTCTGGCGATTGCAGGACGTGGAACAGCACTGGGATCAGCTGATCTTGCGCTGTTGGGTAACGGACGCAGCGGGGAGACGACTGTATCAAGACCACAACCTGACTGCGCTCCTCCCTGTTAAGGATCTCCTGGAAAAGTTGGCCGGTTTTGGCTATCACGATCTTGCCGACACCGTTATTTTCTCCGGAACGGTACCTACGCTTGAAGGCTTTGTTTATGGCGACAAGTTTGAAATGGAACTGTATGATCCGATCTTGCTTCGATCGCTAAGCAGCTCTTACTCTGTTGTGATTCAGGAGGGATGAAGATGAAGATTGCCTTAATCCAAATGGATCTGCAAATTGGCGAACCTGACTACAACTATGAGCACGCTGGCCGCCTCATGGAGAAGGCGATGCCGGGACAGCCGGAACTGATTATTCTGCCGGAGATGTGGAACACCGGGTACGCCCTGGAAAAAGCGGAGCAGATTGCCGATGCCGACGGCCAACGAACCAGGGAAATGTTTTCTTCCTTTGCGAAGGAAAACCGGGTGATGGTGTTAGCTGGCAGCGTGCTCTACCGTGACACCGCAAGCGGCGACATCACCAATACCATGCTGCTCTTTGATGATGCGGGCAAAGAGGTGCTGCGCTACGACAAAATGCACCTGTTCCGCCTAATGGATGAAGATCAATACTTAAAAGCCGGCAGCTCATTTGCCTTGTTTGACTGTAAAGGCACTACTTTCGGCGCCATGATCTGCTATGATCTGCGCTTCCCGCAGCTGTCCCGCAGACTAGTCAAGGAAGGTGCCAAAATTCTGATCAACGTGGCCCAATGGCCGACAGCTCGCGTCGATCACTGGAGAACCTTGCTTACTGCCCGGGCGATTGAAAATCAAGCCTACATGATTGCCGTCAACCGCTGCGGGGAAAGCCGGGGCACTGCCTTCCCGGGAAGCTCTATGGTGATCGACCCGTGGGGAGAAATCCTGCTGTCTGCAGACGACCGTGAGCAAATCTGCCATATTGAGATCGATTTAGGCAAAGTAGACGAAATTCGCAAAAAAATCCCTGTATTTGACGATCAGCGACTTGATCTTTACGGGGTGTAAACAGCAGAGCCCGACCGAAATAAACAAACAAAATCATCATATACAAATTGTCTACATAAGGGGGAAGTATAGCAATGCGAAAGTTCAAACTCTTAACGGGGATTCTCAGCACCACTCTGGTCTTGACCGCACTCGCAGGTTGTTCAGGCGGAGGTTCATCAGAACCGGCTGGCGGACAAGCTGGCGAGCAGCCTGCTCAAACCATTCAAATCAAGCTCGCCCATACCGGATCGGAAACCCATCAATACCATATTGGGGCGGAAATATTCAAGAAGGAATTGGAGTCGCTCAGCAACAACACCATCAAGGTAAATATTCATCCGAACGCAACCTTGGGCAACGAAAAGGATGCAGTTGAAGGGGTAATGAACGGAATCATCGATATGTCCGTCCAAGCTGCCGAAAGCTCGTTTGCCAACGTTGTTCCGGAGATGAATGTATTTGGCATTCCGTTCCTGTTTAAAGACAGCGACCACGTATACAAAGTGCTGGACGGAGATATCGGCAAAAGCCTGCTGCAAAAAGCAGACGAAAAGGGAATGAAAGCCCTCGGATTCTGGGAAGTAGGCTTCCGCAACATGACCACAAAGTCAACTCCCATCAATACTCCTGCCGACATGAAGGGGTTAAAAGTACGCGTTCAACCCGCCCCTGTATGGCAAGAGTTTATGAAATCCTTGGGCGCCAACCCGACACCGGTCGAATTTAACGAGCTCTACAGCGCACTTGAGCAAGGAACCGTCGATGGTCAAGAAAATCCGATTGCCACGATCATGTCAATGAAGTTTTACGAGGTGCAAAAACAACTGGCACTGACCGCTCACACCTACACACCTGCTGTTGTCATCATGAGCAATAAAGCCTATAACTCGCTGAATGACGAGCAAAAACAATGGGTAGCGGAAGCAGTCCAAAAAGCGGCACAAGAACAGCGTAAAATTTTGTCCGACAAGGAAGCACAATCCATCGAAGAACTGAAACAACACGGAGTGAACATAACCGAGCCTGATCGGGCAGCATTCGCCGAAGCAACGAGCGGCGTAGCCAAAGTACTCGCTGACAAAGTACCTCAGGAACTGATCGATCAAATCAAAGCCGCAGCTGAATAATGCAGCACGCCAAGCATGAATAACCTTTGCTAAAAGTCTCCACGGCGTTGTCGAGTTCCTCTTCAGACGATGTTTTCATGCGGGATAAGGAAGCCGGCCCAAGGGCCCCTTTCTTATCCTGTAAATAGGGGCTGCGCGGGCAGTCCTTATTTACATGGAAGAGCGGGAAAATTATTTGACTGGAGCGTGTCCACAATGAAGCGACTGGCTAAAAATTGGTTGGAGATCTTAACCTGTCTTTGTCTGTCTACCCTTGTTGTTACGGTATTTTTACAGGTTCTGTTCAGGTTTGTGATAAAACTTCCTGCTCCCTGGACCGAAGAAGTAACACGCATCGCCTTTGTCTACATGGTTTTTCTTGGGGCTGGACTGGGAGTAAAATACCAGCGTCATCTGACAGTAGACGTACTGGGGGCTGTACCAGCCAACCTGCGGAAATGGATCGTCAGCATCGGCTACGTTCTCAGTATCGCATTCGTTGGAGTCCTGATTTACTACGGTGCAAAACACACCGTCAACTCCAAGCTGGCAACGACACCAACGCTTGAGCTCTCCCTCTCCTACCTGTATATGATCATCCCCATTTCCGGTCTGATTATGTTGTATTACCTGTTGAAAAACATGATTGCTGAAATTCGCAACCGGGAGGTGAACTAGGGTGATTTGGCTGATCGGACTTCTCTTTGCACTTTTTTTGCTTCGCATCCCCATTGCTTACGGAATCGGCATCACCTCATTGGTTGGTCTCTTAATCAGCGGCACGGATTTGATTGTCGTCGCCCAAAAAACATTTTCCGGGGTCGACTCGTTTTCCTTAATCGCCATCCCCCTGTTCGTACTGGCTGGCGAACTGATGACAGTGGGCGGCATTTCCAAACGCCTGGTCTCCTTTGCAAGTTTGCTTGTTGGCCATCTGCCGGCTGGACTGGCGATGGTAGCCGTGTTGGCATGCACGTTTTTCTCGGCGATCTCCGGTTCGGCGATCGCTGACGCCGCAGCAATCGGCGGCATTCTGATTCCGGCAATGGTGGCACAGGGATATGATCGCCGCTTCTCTGCGTCACTGGTTGCTTCTGCGTCGACGATCGGCCCGGTAATTCCGCCATCGATCCCGCTCATCCTGTATGGTGTCATGGCCAGCGTATCCATTGGCGATTTGTTCCTGGCGGGGATTATCCCTGGTTTATTGATGGCCTTGGCGCTCATGTTTTACGTTTATTTCTACGGCAAAAAGAACAATATCAGAGGGCGCGAAAAAATGGCCTCGGCCAAAGAACTCCTGGTGGGATTGAAAGATGCTTTTCTCGCGCTGCTTTTGCCAGTGATTATCATCGGCGGTTTTCGCACAGGGATCTTTACCGCAACCGAATCCGGCGTGATTGCCGTGGTGTACGCTTTCGTCATCGGCGCATTCGTCTATCGTGAATTGAAATGGAAAGATATAAAGAACGTATTGCTTGAAACCGTCATTAGTTCAGCAACAATCCTGTTCGTTATCGGCAACGCCACGCTGTTTACCTGGCTGCTAGCCTTTCACGACATTCCTGCCCAGCTTGGCAGCATGGTCTCGTCTTTATCCAACGAACCGTGGGTACTCTTGCTGTTGATCAACATCGTCCTGTTGATTGCCGGTACGTTTATCGACACGATCAGCGCATTGACAATCTTCACCCCGCTGTTTCTGCCGTTGGTTACGGCCGTCGGTGTCGATCCCGTCCACTTTGGAATCATTCTGGCGGTTAACCTGACGATCGGGATGATTACCCCGCCGCTGGGTGTCTGCTTGTTTGTGACATCTTCGATTGCCAAGGTCAATTTGGCACAGATGATCAGACCGCTTGCCCCGATGATCGGGGTCCTGCTGATCGTCCTCGGTCTGGTCACCTATTGGGACGATGTCAGTCTCTTGCTGCCAAATCTGGTAGCCGGCAAGTAACAAAGCGTTTATACCATCATCTATCAGAAACTGAACGGAGGGGGCCTCGTCCCCTCCCTTTTTGCTTTCCTGATGGTTTTAACAAATGACCCAGCTGCCAGGCAATAGTTTCCCTTTCCCGGCTACCCAACATTTGGTACAATGATCGTAACGAATTTATGACAGCGATTACATCCACAAAAAAGGGAATCTTCCGAAAAAAAGTTGATAGAGTGGGAGGGAATTACATGGCACAAATTTTTACATCTTATTCCGAGATTGTAGCCGATATCCACGACGGCGCTACGCTCCTCGTCGGCGGCTTTGGGTTGGTCGGTATTCCCGAAAACCTGATCATCGCGCTAAGGGACAAGGGGGTCAAAAATGTAACCGTCGTTTCCAATAACTGCGGTGTCGATGACTGGGGACTCGGTCTCATGCTGCGTGAAAAGCAGATAAAAAAAATGATCTCCTCTTACGTGGGCGAAAACAAGGAATTTGAGCGCCAGTTCCTCTCCGGCGAACTGGAGGTGGAGCTTACTCCCCAAGGGACTCTCGCCGAGCGCATCCGGGCTGGCGGAGCCGGTATCCCCGCATTTTACACGCCTGCCGGTGTCGGCACTCCGATCGCGGAAGGGCGGGAAACGCGGGTATTTGACGGCAAGGAGTATCTGCTTGAGAGGGGCATTACGGGTGACTTTGCCCTGATCAAAGCGTGGAAGGCGGATAAGCTGGGCAACCTGGTTTACCGTAAAACAGCGCAAAACTTTAATCCGATGATGGCTGCCGCCGGAAAAGTAACCATCGTTGAGGTAGAAGAAATTGTCGAAGTGGGTGAACTTGATCCGGAACACATTCACACACCCAGCATCTACGTCCAGCGCCTGATCCAGGCCCCCCGCTTTGAGAAGCGAATCGAACGGCTCACCGTACAAAAATAAGCGAAAAAGAGGAGGATTTTCATGGCACTTACTCGCGAACAAGTGGCAATGCGGGCAGCCCGGGAAATTCAGGACGGCTTCTACGTCAATCTCGGAATCGGCATGCCGACGATGGTCGCCAATTATATCCCTGAAGGAATGAACGTGGTGCTGCAATCGGAAAACGGGCTGCTTGGCATCGGCCCCTACCCGACCGAGTCGGAAGTTGATCCCGACCTGATTAACGCCGGAAAAGAAACGGTTACCGCAATCCCGGGCGCCGCTTACTTCTCCAGCGCAGAATCGTTCGCCATGATCCGCGGCGGCCACATAGACCTGGCGATTCTGGGGGCGATGGAGGTGTCCGCTGAGGGCGATTTGGCCAACTGGATGATTCCGGGTAAAATGGTAAAGGGAATGGGCGGCGCCATGGACTTGGTTCACGGCGCCAAGAAGATTGTCGTCATCATGGAGCACGTCAACAAACACGGCGAACCGAAGATCTTGAACCAATGCGCGCTGCCGCTCACGGGCAAAAAGGTAGTAAACCGGATCATAACGGACCGCGCCGTGCTGGATGTGACTCCGGAAGGATTACTGCTGGTGGAAGTCGCCCCGGGGTATACGCCGGAAGATATCCAGTCTTGCACGCAGCCTCCCCTGCGTGTGTCCGATCAGCTCAAGACCATTTCCTTATAAAAAAAGCTTCAATTGAAGCCATCTATCCTGTAAAAATGCTGTTGGCAAAGATCAACTCCAACTGCCTGATTGGGCAATGGGAGTTGGTCTTTTCGAAAGGATGTTCCCTATGTCTGCGGTTGGTTGTTTAATCCTCCACGGCTTTGCCGGCGACGTTTACGAAGTTCTGCCTCTGGCTGAAGCTCTACAAGAGCAGGGCTATGTCATTGAATGCCCTACGCTCGCAGGGCACGGTGCCGGGCGCCGCGCACTGAGTCAAAGCAGGCGTTCCGACTGGATCAATTCAGCCGTAGAAGCGTACAAACGGCTGAGCCTGCGATGCGATAAAATCGCAGTAATCGGCTTCTCCATGGGCGGCCTGCTCGCCCTGCAGATTGCCTCCCGCCATCCCGTGCACCACCTGTTCACGCTCAACACCCCTTTTTACTACTGGGATATCAAGCAGGCTGCCGTTAATCTGCGGGACGATTTTCGCACCCATTTCACCCGTTACGTAAACGGAATGGCAAAATTCCCTATACGGAGCATGCTGGAATTTCGCATGCTCCTGGCGGAAACGAAGCAACTGCTGCCTCAGGTCACATGTCCTTATGTGATCGTACAGGGAGAGAAGGACGACACGGTACAGGCGGTCAGCGCCCGCCACTTGCAAAAACACGCCGGAAGTGAGGACACGCGTCTCCTCTCCTTCCCCGAATCGGGGCACCTGATCCTGCACGGACCTGAGGCAGGAGAAGTGATCAAACACGTATCCGAGATCCTGAAAGAACGAATGAAGTAGCAGCAGGAAGCGAGCTGCAATACAAACCAAGACCGTCGTCTCTCCTTTTAAGGAAAGACGACGGTCTTGTTGTCGTAGACCAGAACGCGATCTTCCAGGTGCCAGGTGACCGCCTGTGCCAAGACGGTACGCTCGATTTGCCGCCCCTTCATTTTAAGCGCCTCGACATCGTCCCGATGGGTCACCCGCTGAACGTCTTGTTCGATGATCGGACCTGCGTCAAGCTCCTCCGTCACGTAGTGGGCAGTAGCCCCGATCAGTTTTACGCCGCGCTTGTACGCCTGATCGTACGGCTTTGCGCCGACAAACGCCGGCAGGAAGGAGTGATGGATATTGATGATCCGCTGCGGATAATCCCGCAGGAACTGAGGTGAGAGGATCTGCATGTAGCGGGCCAGAACGATCAGGTCGATATCCTTCAGCAGTTCCATCTGCCGACGCTCTGCCTCGGCCTTAGTCTCGCTCGTGACCGATATCACATGGTAAGGGATGCCAAACGCTTCCACTGTTTCCCTCATATCAGGATGATTGCTGATGACCATTGCGATATCAGCGTGCAGGGCACCAGACTGCCACTGCCAGAGAAGTTCCAACAGGCAGTGATCCTCCTTGGATACGAAGATGGCGATCCGTTTGAGCCTGCGGGCCTCCACGAGCGTCCAGTTCATTTGAAACTGGTCTGCAATCGGTTGAAAACCTCGCTTCAACTCTTCGCATCGTTCCTCTAGATTGGGCAGGTCAAACTCGATCCGCATAAAAAAGCGGCCGCCCTCAGGATCGGTCGAGTATTGATCGGACTGTGAAATGTTAGCGCCGTTTTCGGCTAAAAATCGGGATACAGCGTAGACAATTCCCGGCCGATCCGGGCAGGTGATGAGCATTCGGGCGTGATCCTTGTGTTTTTCCTGGTAGGCGCGCCGCCTGCTGTCTGACAGTTGACTCATTTGTTTCTCTCCTCTATCTCTCGTTGCCGTTTTCCCTTTAGTATAGCACGTATTTTTAGTCAGTCCAAACGATTCCATCCCTTGTATACATTGGCTTAAAAACGTCCGCCATGGAAAGACAAGAAGAAAAAACCTGACTGTCAAGGGACAATAATTTACACTGCTACTATAATTTTATCATTTATTTTAAACAAGAACCTATGTTATCGTATGGATTGTTATCGCCGAAACTTCCCAAACAGGAAGTGCGGGGGACTTTTTTTATCGAGGGTCAAAAGCGGCCTTCGATTTGGGGTGAATCGCAATTGCGTAGGGCAGCCTCCTTGACCCGAACCCGACAACTAACCTCGTAGGCATGTGAAAGGAGAAGATGTTGATGAAAAAATGGTCAGCCAGAAAAACTTTGGCGTCCACGGCTTGCGCTCTGCTGTTCGCAAGTATCTCTACCCCAACATTTGCTGCTACTTACGAAATCAAACAAAATGACACATTTTTCAAAATTTCACAGGAACGCAACATCCCCCTGCAATCGATCCTTGCTGCCAATCAGGGTCTCGATCCGTACAATTTGCAAATTGGCCAAAAAATCCAACTCCCAGAGAACAAAAACGCAACAGTTAAGGCTGCCAGTGCTTCTGCTCCGAAAGCACTGGAGAGCACCATTACTACCCCTGCAGGCAAAACCTTGTCTTTCAGTAGAGTCATCTCGGCAAAAGCTACCGGCTACACGGCTTCTGCAGCTGAAAACGGCGGCTGGGCTGGTGTGGATTACTTCGGAAATCCATTAAAAGTGGGAACCATCGCGGTAGACCCAAAGGTGATTCCGCTCGGTTCCACCGTATACATCACAGGATACAAATCTCCCCATTTGCCAGACGGTGGCATGGTGGCGAAAGCAGCCGACATCGGCGGCGCAATAAAGGGGGAGCGTGTGGACATCTTCCTGCCAACGAATGACGCTTCCTACTTCGGTGTGCAAGATATCAAGGTTTACGTACTTAAATAACTCCACTAGCTACAAAAAAAGGAACGCCCGGGGGTATTTCCCGGGGCGTTCCTTTTTTTCACTTGCCTTCGCCGACGAGGACGGCCTCTCCTGCGGAGAAGAAGTACAGGTAGCTTTTGTCGACTCGCCGCTGCCAGATCTGTTCGACTGCCTGCGTGTAAAGCTGGAGCTGTTTCCGATAGCGGTTGGTTAGCTGATCAAGCGAGGCGGCACGATCGCTGCCGATCATGGCGTCTGTCTTGTAGTCGACCAAAATCAGCGAACCGTCCCGTTCTTCTGCCAGGCAGTCAATAACCCCTTGCACGATTACCTGCTCCTCTGTTTCCGTAAAGGCATCAGACAGGATCTGATCCAATGGGACGGCCATCGTAAACGGCAGCTCGCGATGCACCCGGGCCGCGGCTTTCAGCCGCTGGCCCAGCGGCGAGGCGAAGAATGAAGCAATTTGCTGACAGTTTACCTGTGCAGCCTGCTCCCGGGTGAGGTATTCCCGGTCCACCATGTCCTGCAGCTGGTGCAGCACGCCGGCTTCGTCCAGGGGTTGTTTCAGGTCCAGCTGCTGCATGACCGTATGCACAATCGTTCCGATCTCCGCCCGGCTAAAGGTCTTGGTTGTCTGTTCCGTGAGAAAGCGCGGCTTCTTGTTGACCTGCGCCCATTTGCGAGCCGGACTTGCATCAGCAGACAGCCTGAGCTGCTCGCTTTCCGAGACATCTTCAGTCACCCGTTTCAGCTCGCTGACGCTCCACTTGGCCGCGGTCTGCGCAGCCAGGAGGTGCGGGTAGCTCCAGGTCAGCTGACGTTCAAGCTGCTCCCGCCAGAATGGATCTTCCGGTCTGCTCCCCACTGATTGCAGGCTGACGATTCGCTCCCAGACCTGCCGATCCAGGTTCGTTTCCGCTTTTTTTGCGGAAAACTGGTCCGCCTGGTAGAAGGAAAACGACCAGCGTGAGTCATCGGGCACAGTCGTGAGGCTGAGTTCTCCTCCCTGTTCCCGGCATTTCTCCCGCAAGGCAGACCCGGCCGGGTGGCGCACCAGGGCCCGACCTACCCAGTCCAGGCAGCTTTTTGCCTGGATGAGATCCTCGTCAGCCAGCGCATCCCCCGAACCAGCCTGATCACACCAGGCGGTAATGCTTTTCGCCAGATTTTTCTCGGAAGCAACCAAGATCAGCTTCTCCCGCGCCCGCGTCAAAGCGACGTACAGAACGCGCATCTCCTCAGCCAGCATCTCGCGGTGAAGCTGATGTCGGACCGCCTGGTACGCGAGGCTGGGATAACGAAGGCGAAGCTCGGGATCGGACACCTTGGGGCCAAAACCGAGGTCTTTGTGCAGCAGGAAGTGCTTCTTTTCATCCATCGTGTTAAATTGTTTCCCTAACCCGGCGACAAATACCACGGGAAACTCCAAACCCTTGCTCTTGTGGATGGTCATGACCCGCACAACGTCTTCATTCTCCCCGATCGTGCGGGCCTCTCCCATGTCACGCCCTTTTTGCTGCAGCCGGTCGACAAATCGCAGGAAGCGGAACAGTCCGCGAAACGATGTAGCCTCATATTGGCGGGCGCGGTCGTACAGCGCCCGCAGATTCGCCTGCCGCTGCTGACCGTTTTCCAGCGAAGCGACAAACTCCAGATAGCCCGTTTCGCGGTAAATCCGTGCTAGCAGATCAGCGAGAGAACCGCGTCTGGCTGCTGTCCGCCAGTCTTCAACACGCCGGAAAAAGTCGCGCAAACGCCTGTCCAGCTCGCTCTCATCCCGTCCCTCGCGAACGTAAAGCTGCACTGCCTGATGGAAGGGGATGCCCGGATTGGCAATGCGCAATTCGGCCAGCTGCTGTTCAGTCAGACCGACGATCGGCGAGCGCAGCACTGCCGCCAGCGGAATATCCTGCTGCGGATTGTCGATAACGCGCAGCAGCGACAGCATGACCTCTACCTCAGTGGCGGAGAAGTAGCCTCCGTTCTGCTCGGCATACACGGGAATCCCGGCTGCCTGCAGCTCCTCCATCATCGGCTGCGCCCAGCCGGCGTTGGCCCGCAGCAGGATGACGATATCCCGGTAAGCCAGCGGCCGCATCCCTCCGCTGCTTTTGTCAAAGACATGCAGCGGCGCCGATCCCGCTCCCGGCTCCATCCACCTGCGGATCCGCTCTGCGATCAGCCTGGCCTCCAACTGCGGGGCACCAACCTGCTCGGCTTCCAGCAGTTCGTATCCCTCAGCGGATTCACCGCCGCCCGGGACCTCATCTATCCCGTCCCCGCCAAAGTTCTTGTTGCCGTCATCATCTCCATCGGGCAGGTGACGGTCGATCAGATGCACTTCCACGTCCAACGCATCCGAGTAGGCATCTGGATAACGAGCCCTGCCGATCAGCTCGGCGGACCTGTCGTAGGCGATCTCGCCCACGCGCGGGGTCATGATCTGGCGAAACAGGAAGTTGACCGCATCGACGACGACCGTGCGGCTGCGGAAGTTCGCCGCCAGATCAATTCGCCGTCCCGCCCCCTGCCGCTCGCCTTCGCCACTCGTTCGATATGATACATATTTTTCCAAAAACAACCTGGGCTCCGCTTGCCGGAAGCGGTAGATGCTCTGTTTCACGTCCCCAACCATAAAGCGGTTGCCTGCAGTCCCCTCGCCCGGATCGCGCGAGACCAACTGCAGTATTGTCTCCTGGGTCAGGTTGATGTCCTGGTACTCGTCGACCAGCACCTCTGCAAACTGATCTTGCAGCTTTCGGGCGACAGACGACGGCCGGAACCCTCCCGCCTCGTCGGACTCGCGCAAAATTTGCAGGGCGAGATGCTCCAGGTCGCTGAAGTCAACCAAGCCGCGGGCCTGTTTTTCCGCCGCAAAAGCCGCGTCAAACTGGCTCACTGCCCGGGCCAGTGTTCCCATCAGCGGAGCCAAGCGGCGCAGGTCGCGCAGGTAATCTTCATCCGTTGCTGCAAAGTACTCTTCCTGCAGCGCCTCCACTTTCTCTTTCGCTTTGTTGCGCAGGCTTTGCACCTGCTTTTTCAGAGCGTCATCCACCCCTTTGGCCGCCGGGAGTTTGCCAAACGAGATCGCGGCCAATGCCCGGCGCAGCGGCTCCCAACCGGATTCACAGGCAAGTACAGCCGTCTGGACGGCATCCCGCTCCTGTTCAAGCAAGGGCAGGTAACTGCCAGGTCCGTCAGGCGCTCCGGCGAGTGCAATCGCTTTTTCCAGCAGTCCCAGGATCATTTTCACTTCCAGGCTGAGCGCCTCCAGCAGATACCTCGTCCAGAGATGGTCTGCGAGCGAGGCCCCTTCCTGCAGCTCAAACATCTCGGCAGACTGGCGCAGCCAGGCGTCCGGTTCGGGATGGCTCCGCGAAAAGTTGTGCAGCTGCAGGAGCAGGTTTACCAGACCGGTGTCGTCCCTCCCGTCAATCATCGCGTCGGCCAAGGCGAGAAATTCGGCATCGTCCTGATACCACTCTTCCAGCTTTGCTTCCAATACGTCCTGGCGAAGCAGTTCGATTTCCAATTCATCGGCAATGCGGAAATCGGGATCCACGTCGACCAGGTAGTAATACTGCCTGAGCAGTCCCAAGCAAAAGGAGTGGAGCGTCGTTATCGTCGCCCGCTGCAGCAGGGTCAACTGGCGGCGCAGATGCGGAGAAGCCGGGTTTGCTTCAAGCGCCTTGCGCAGCGCCTCGCCGATCCGCTGCCGCATTTCGGCCGCCGCCGCGTTGGTGAATGTGACAACGAGCAGTCGGTCCACACCCACTTCTTCTTCGGGATCGCTGACCCGGCGGATGATGCGCTCGACCAGTACCGACGTCTTCCCCGATCCCGCGGCAGCCGCTACCAGCAGATGGTCTCCTCTCTCTGTAATCGCCTGCCACTGCTCATCTGTCCAGTGTTCAGGCTTGGCCGCCTTCATCGCCATGTGCACTTCCTCCTTCCCCTTGCCGCTGCACGGTCTCTTGCATAATAAGCTGCATGACTTCGCGATTGGGGAGTTTGCCGATCATCCGTTGGCGGTTTCCCTCATGCAACGGATCGAATTGGCAAACAGGCTTGTACGCACACATCTGACAGGCAGAAAACGTCCCCTGTACATACGGCGCAATGGCAATCTCTCCCTCGACCATCCGCTGGCTCAGCTGTTTGACTGTATTGCGTACATGCCTCTGCAGCCCGGCAAACTCCTCCGCTGTCGCCACCGCGGATTGAGACCGGAACGTTCCGTCATTTTTCAACCCGACCGGCAGCAGGTCGGACCAGCCCGATTCCAGTTGATCGTCCATCAGGCGCACCAATTCCCGGTCCGCCCGCATCAGCCCTTTCATTTTGAGCTTGCCGGCACGCTGCTTGGCCGCTTCCTCGGGCGACAGCATCCGCTTGGCGGAGATAAACGGATCGGCTACCTGGTAGTAAAAGACCCCGCCCACTTCGCACTCCTCTCCCAGCCACTCTTTGGCGTTGGCTGCGACGACGTCCAGGTAGACCAGCAGCTGCAGATTCAACCCGTTCCAGACGTCGGACAGAGAGAGTGATTTTGGCCCCGATTTGTAGTCGATGACCCGCAGATAGCGCTGACCTGCCTCAGCCGATTGATCGACCCGGTCAATTCGCCCGATGAGTTGGAGAGTAACGCCGTTCTCCAGCTCCAGCGCAAGTCCGGGAAGTTCCCCTCCCGGTCCGAAAGCCACTTCCAGGCCGACCGGGACAAAGCGGCTCCGTCTGGCATGTTCCCCCAAGACGGCCAGGGCGCGTCCCACTGCCCGCTTCAACGTCCCCGTGACAAACCGGTAGCGGGCCGTTCGGCTGAGGATGCTGCTGCGGGTCTTTGGCACCAGCTCGTCCACGACATCGCTTGCCAGAGTAAAGCTGTCCCGCTCGCTCAGCTTTCCCCAGTCGAGCCCCCGTTCGTTCATCTCTTCCACCGCCCGCTTGAGCGATGCGTGGAACAGTTCTCCGACATCAAACCGCTCCAGCTTGTACAACTGCCTCTCCGCCAATCTCAACCCGTGAGAGGCAAAATGAGAGAAGGGACAAGCCTGGAACCGCTCCAGCCTGGAAACGCTCATCCTGAGGCTTTTCCCGTACAAATCCCTGCTGAGCTCAGGGGGCAATTTCCTCACCTGGTTGTCGTACATCAGGCCGGCGACCTGGCGATGTTCCTCCGATTCCGGCTTCCCCCGTCTGGCAAACCAGTCGTACACCTCCCACCAGAACGGGGTTAGCGGCGTCCCCTGCTTCATCTGCCGCAGCAGGCTCAGCAGATGGCTGAACAGCTGCCGCGGACGTCCGACGAGGTCGGCGTCCGACGAGGCAAGTCCGCTCGGCTGGTTGGTAAACAGTCGGATCGTCACATCGGGAAGCGCCTGCCGGATTCGCTGGAAGGCGGATGAAGGCAGCAGCGCCTTGCCCTCGTCATCTGCCAGCGCACAGCTTGCCCACAACCTCTCCGAAGGGCGAGTCAGCGCGCGGTACAGCAGGTACTGCTCCGCCATCAGACGCTCTCTGGCGCCGGGCGCAAGCTCAATCCCGGTTTCAGCCGCCTGCTCGCGCTCCGCTTCGTCCAAAATGCCCTCCTCGCTCGGCCGCTGCGGGATGATCCCTTCGTTTACGCCGAGCAGGAACAGCACTTTGACATTGGCGTGGCGAGATCGCTCCATCTGGCCGATCACAACCTGGTCGAGCGACGGGGGAACAAGCCCGAGCCGGATGCTTTCCAATCCGCTGTCGAGGATGCGGCTGTATGTAACCAGATCGAGCTTCAGCTGCCCCATCGCCTCGACTACCTGGTCGAGCAAATCGACGAACTGGTTCCACACCTGGGCGTGTTCGCGAGCGGCTTCCAAATCTCCCGCCGCTTCTGCCTGTCCCTGCCACTCTGCCAGCTTGTCTTCCACCTGCAAGTCGGCGACAAATTGATACAAGGCAGCCGTCATCGCTCTGACGTTTTCCCCTTCCGCCTGTTTAACCGCCCGTTCAAAGGCGAGCAGCGGCTGGGCGTACCTTCGCCGGATGCTGTCGATCCCGGCAAAAGCCGTCTCCCGCTCCGAATGAAATGACCACGGCTGCTCGCTGGACCACTGTGAACCGTAAATGCCGTATGCCAGCACGTAGTTTTCCAGCAGATCCACCTCTGAACGCGCATCTGCCGCGGATTCGGCTCCCGGGGGAGCGATCAGATCCGTCTTGAGACAGCGGAAAACCGCTTCATACCCCCACTTTTTGGTGACCACTTCAAGCGCCGACCGGACCAGTTCGATCAACGGATGGTGCAGCACGGATCGCTTTTGGTCCAAAAAGAACGGGATCTCGTAGTCGGTAAAGACGCTGGCAATCTCATCCGCGTAGATGCCAATATCGCGGAGCAGCACGCCAAGCTCCCGCCAGCGGTATCCCTGATCCCGCACCAGGGCGAGAATCCGCAATGCCAGCGCCTGCACCTCCGCCCGGCGGTTTACAGCCGTGACCAGCTCCACTTCGCCTTCCCGCGAAGCCGCGGGCGCATGTCCCGGCGGCTGCAGGGAAAAATAGGTTCGCTCGAGATGGGCGAGCTGCGGGCTTGCGGCAAAGCGATGCGCTTGTTCCAACAAAATCGGCTGCCCTACTTCTACGGAGGCTTCCCGGGCAAGCTCAAGCAAGCGCTGATAGGTATCCTGTGTCGGATAAAACACGTGCAGAGGGTCGACCGGTTGTTCCCGTTCCGCCGGGTCCAGGCAGAGGGCGATGGTCACCTCGCGGGCGCAGCGCATCAGCTGCCCGATCAGCAAGTATTCTTGCTTGGTGAACCCGCTAAACCCATCCAGCCAGATTTCCGCCTCGCGCAAATACTCGGAAGCGGCGATCTTCTCGGCAACGCGGCCCAGCATGTCGTCGGTATCGTAGTACACGCCATCCATGTAGCGGTCGTACTCTCTCATCAATAGCGAGAGGTCGCCCATTTTCTGCGAAAGCGTGCTGTTCTTCCATTCCCGCTCAGCCAGCATCTCCGGGGTCACCCCGTACCGTTTGCATTCGCTGATCATCCTGGCCAATTGCTCGGCGAAGCCCGGCTTTTGCGCGGCGCGGTGGAACAGCTGGAGATGTTCCCCGTGTTTTTCCAGCAGCATTCTCAGCACCATCTGTTTGCCCAATTCATCGATGGGGAGTTTCGCCATCCCGCCTGCTTCCTGCAAAATCCGGTAGGCGAGCCGGCGGAAACTAAGCACCTGGGCCCGTATCAACCCTCCCAATCCCGGCATCGCCGCCAGCCGGCGCTCGACCTGAAAGGTAGCTTGTTCCGGGACCAGGTAGATCAGCGGCGTACCGTCTCGCTGCTGTTTCATCCGTTCGGTAATTTGCTGCATGATTTCGGTCGTTTTGCCCGTCCCCGCTCTTCCCAAAATGAACCGTACCGCCATCGTCTCCCCTCCTCAGTCGATTTCCATCGCAATGCGGCTGCCCGCGCCGATCGGCTCCGCAGGCGTGACGATCAGCCTGCGGGGCATGCGCATGCGCATTTCCGGCACGTGGCTGATCACGCCAATCGCAAAGTCGGCCATTCGCAGGCGCTCCAGCGCGTCCATCACCACTTCCAAAAGCTCGGGGTCAAGCGTGCCAAACCCTTCATCCAGGAAGAAAAACTCCAGCCGCCCGCCATTTAGCTGAATCTCAACCGACAAGGCGAGGGCCAAAGCCAGCGACGTCAGGAAGGTCTCCCCGCCTGACAGGGTGCTGACGGGACGTCGAAGCCCCCCAGCCCCCTCGTCGCGCAGGACGAATTCCCCCTCGGCGCCCAGCTCCAAACCGTAACGGTTCTTCGTCATCCGGGCGAGGTGGAAAGAGGCGTCCCGGGCGATCGATGCCAGTTTTTCCTCAGCGATAAACTGAACGAACGCCTTTCCTTCGAACAACCGCCGCAGTTCTTCCAATCTGCTCTGTTCATCTCTTATTTCCGTGCAGCGCGCTTGCAGAGACAGCCATTTTTGATGATTGGACTCAATCGTGGCGAGCGACTGGCGGGCGACGGCCACCTGGTCCTTTAACAATTGCAGCGCCTGCTCGCATTCGTCGCATGCCGCGTTCAGCTTGGCCCACTCGGCCTCATCGACGCTTCGCCCGTTCAGCTGCTTTGCCAATCGCTGTTCGTCGTACTCAAGCTGACTTCTAAGCGTGCGGAAGTGCTCTACTCTCGCCTTGTAGTCCGCCAGCTTCTCCCGCTCCCGATGGGCCGCCTCGACCCGGGACAGCTCCTGAAGGCCGCTTGCCTTCACTGCCGCCTGCAGTTCTGCCTCGGCCTCCTGCTGCTGCCGGGCGAGCAGCGCGGCGGCTTCTTCCGCCTTGAGCAGCGTCTCCATCAGCATCTGCCGATCGTCGGCAGCCTGCTTGTACGCCTGCTCGGCGGTATGTACTTCCTCACGCAAGCGGCTGAGCTGTTGTTCCAACTGCTGCAGCCGTACCCGGGCCTGTTCTCCGCCTGTTCGCTCCAGCCACTGCCGCTGCTTTTGCTCCCAGAGCTGCCGGCGTTCCTGCAGCCGCTCCGCAAGTCCCGCCTGTTGGATGGCCAAGCGGGTGTGATCTGACCTGCTTTGCTCCAGTTCGGCGTGCAATCGCTTGCGCTGCTCCGTCCGCTCCAGCTTCGTTTGCTGCAGCTTGGCATGTCGGGTTTCCCGCTCATCCAGTTCGGCAGCGGCCGCTTCGATGTGTTCCGCCGCTAACTCACCACTGCTGCCGAGCTGCTGCAGATATTCCGCAGCCTGATCGGCTTCGCTCTGCGCCTGAGAACAGCGCTTTTCTGCGGCGGCCGCCCGTTCGTCCCACTGTTCCCGCACCGCTGTCAGTTTGTCATAGGCCGACTTTTGCTCCAATTCCTGTTCGCGCAGGGCAGCCAGCGTCTGCTGCCGGGATTGCAGCAACAACCGCTGCTGTTCCCGCCGTTCTCCGAGCAGCCGGCTGTTTGCCTCCTGTTCCTTGAACATCCGGGAAAGCTCGTCAACGCTTCCAGCCTGCCATCCTTCGCCGCATTCGGCTAATCGATTGCGGATCTGCTCGGATCGCTCCTGCAGCACCAGCTGTTCTTCCTCCAGCTTGGAGCGGTCCCGCTTTAAGGTCTCAAGCTCCAGCTTGGCGGCCTGCCACGCCTCGGATGTCCGCCGCAGGGCTTCCTCTGCCGTCTCCAGCTCCGCTTGACAGACCTCCAAGGCCAAGCGGTACTCCCCTTCTCCCGCAAGCGGTGCAGCTGCTAAGGCCTCGCTGCCGCCCGGGAGATGTGCGGTTCGGTGATCGACTGACCCGCATATGGGGCAGGGCTCTCCTTCTGTCAGCTGCTCTCTTAAATGCTGCACCAGGTTATCCTGCCGCCACCTCAGCCAATTCTCTTCCGCCTGCTGTTTGAACTGCTGCTTTTTGCTCTGCTCCGCCGCTGCGGACTGGAAGGCGGCTTCCGCCTGCCGACACTGTTCTTCCGCGCCGTTCCACGACTCTTCCAAGGCCAGCCGCCGCTGCTGCCAGGCGAGCTGGGCCCGGCTCAACTCCCGCCATTCCTGCCCGATCAGCTTGATTTGCACCAGTGTGTCGCGAAGCCGTTCCATCTCCTCTTCCCCTGGCATCTCTTGCAAGGCTGCTTCCGCTTCCGCCAGCAGGTTCTGGGCCCGCTCCCGTTCCTCTGAAGCCTTTTGCCAGGCGAGCTGGCCGCGATGTGCCTGTTCGGCGACGTTGCTTTGCTGCTTTTTCGCCTCGGCCGCCTCTCTCTCTGCTTCCTGCAGCCTTTGCACGGCCTGCTTCCAGGCTTTTTTTGCCTCCAGCAGCCCGTTGATCCGTTTGCGCTCTTCGGCAGAGACTGACAGCTGCTGCAGCTGCCCGTCGAGCAGATTCAGTTCCTCATCCAGCCGCTGCAGCTCTCGCTCTGCCGCCGCTACTGCCTTGGCCGCCCGCTCTCCGCGTGCCTGTACTTCTGCAAGCTCGTTTTGAACGCTTTCCAGCGCCGCTTTTTCCCTGAGCAGTTCTTCCTCCCACTGGGCTGCCTGCTCCATCCGGCTCTTCTCTTCGATCAACAGCGGCTCCTCGGCTCTCAGGCGGGCTTGCAGGGTCTGATACGCCTGCTCCTTGTGCCGGTAGACCAGCGTCTGTTCGTCCCGCTGGAGGCGCAGGCTTTGCAGCTGCTGTTCCGTCTGCTGCCGTCTGAGTTGGATGTGGCGATACCGCTCCAGCACCGGCCAGACCTGTGCGCTCGCTTCCATTTCGGCAATCCGCTCCGCCAGCGCTTCGACATCGGCTGCTTCCGCCTGCATGGCAGCAAGCTTGTCCAGCAGCGCCGAGCGTTCCGTCTGCCAGCTGCGAATTTGTTCCCACTCGCGGCGTTTCTCGGACAAGGCTCGGTAGTCCTCTGCTGCCTGCACTTCCAGCTTCGCCTTTGACTCCAACTCCTGAGAAGCGGCCAGCAGCGCATCCGGCCCGGCGTCGCCCAGTCCGGCCAAGGCGAGCTCCAACTGGTGCAGCTCAGCCTTGTTTTGCTCGTATGCGCCGCGAACTTGTTCACTCAGCTTCTCTCCGTATTCATGCAGGTAAAACATGCGCTGCAGCATCTCGTTGCGTTCTTTGCCAGTCAGGGTCAGAAACCGGGAAAACTGCCCCTGAGGGAGCACAACCGCGCGGGTGAAATCGTGTATTGTAAGACCGATCAACTGCTCTACCGCTGCTGTCGCCGCTGTGGCCTTCGACTCAAGCACGCGGTCTTCCTGGCCTGGCGACATGGCCCGTTCGATTAATCTCACTTCCGGCTGGCGTTTGTTGCCTTTTTTATCGACGCCAAATTCCCGTTCGATCGTGTACCTGCGGCGCATGTCTCCGCCGCCGAGCTCAAAGGTAAAGGAGACGAACAGGCGGTCTTCGAGTTGGTTTAAGACCTCTTTGGGATGGGATCCCCCGCCCATGCGCACGACCTGTCCGTACAAAGCCAGTGTAATCGCATCGAGAATCGTTGATTTCCCGCTGCCCGTCGGACCAAAAATCCCGAATAATCCCGCCTCGCACAGCTTTTCGAAGTCTACGACCTGCAGCTCGCGATAGCTGTGCATCCCGGACAGCTTAAGCTGAATCGGTTTCACCTATTCCTCTCCTCCTTGCCGGCTGCCCGCAGCCGCCATCAACCGGGAGAACAATTGAACCAGCTTGTCATCCGGCTTGGCGCCGCGCTTCCGTTCGTAAAAGCGGCAAAACAGCTGCGTGGCCGTCAGCTCTTCCCGCTCACCGGCGCCGCCTTCCCCAGCTTCCTGTGTCCCCCGGCTCTCGCCCTTGACCAGAACCCGCTGCACCTTGACAAAATTGTCACTCAGCTTGCGCAGGCGCTGAAATTCGGCCGGATCGATCACGTCCGGCACGTGCAGCTCCAGGTCAATCCAGCATCCGGCGTCGCGCCCTTCGGCCACCCACTGCTCCACTTCCGCCGCTCCCCCTGTCGCCTGCCAGCGGACGAGCGGACGCCCGCTTTTCAGGTAAATGAGCTCTTCGCGAACCTCTGATTGAGGGGTGATTTCCACCAGGACAACCGCCTTGCTCTGACCCGCTTCCGAAAAGCTGTACGCCAACGGAGAACCGCTGTAGCGGATTCGCGGCTCAGTGCCAAGCAGCTGGGGACGGTGAAGATGTCCCAGCGCGACGTAGTCAGCCGTCTTCGGGAAAGCGGAAGGGTGTACCGTATACGTCCCGCCGATCTGAATCGGCCTCTCCGATTCGCTCTCGGCGCCGCCCAGCACAAACAGATGGCTCATCACCAGATTGACCGTATCCGTACGAAAATGGCGGGCCAAATCGGCGAACAACATGCTGATGCGCTCGGAAAAAGCCTGCTGCATTTGTTCCGGTGTGAAGTTCTCGCTGAGCAGCTCCCGCAGCCTGGCCTCGGATGGATACGGCAGCGCGAGAATCACCACATGATGATCCGCACCCGGCACCGCCAGCTCCAGCCAGGACGGGCCGGCGGCGACGACCCGCACCCTGCCCTCAGGTACATCTTGTCCGCTGATCCGCGGCGCCTCCTTTGGCAAGCCGAGCAGAACGATACCGTGTTTTTCCGCCAATGGCGCCGCCGCTCTGACCCGCTCCGGCTGATCGTGGTTGCCGGCGATGACCACGACCCCCCGCCTGCCTTGGCAAGACAGCCTCTCCAAGGCCTGGTAATACAATTCCTCGGCCCAAGCCGGCGGGTTGAACGAATCGTACACATCGCCGGCTATCAGGACGAGGTCTGCCTGCCTCTCGTCGGCTATGCGGCACAGCTCATCGACAAAAGCCGCCTGCTCCGCACGCCTGTCCCGCCCTTCCAGCATCCTGCCGAAATGCCAATCGGCCGTATGTAAAATCCGCATTCGCTCACCCCTATCGATCACGTGTTTGCCTTTTGCCTTTATTGTAACAGAAGTGCAAAAAACCAGCACCTGTCTGTACAGTGCTGGTTTTGGATTATACTTTTTGCCAGGTAACGGCCGAAGGATTGGGCTCGATCAGCGACTTTTCCTGTTTGCTGTCTTGAGGCTGCTTGAGCGCCTGCAGACAGAGGTAGCACAGCACCCCGAACAAACAGGTAATGACCGCCGAGTGGAACAAGGTAGCGTAGATGATCAATCGTGAATATACCACCCAGCCCCCGCTCAATACCTGTATGCCGACCAGGATGAGCGCCAGAATGCTGGCCTTGTAAACATCGCGCCTTTTTACTTTGTAATGACGGACCGCATATACAGCAATTACCAATATAAGGAAAAATAGAATGGCAGCACAGACGCGATGGAAAAATTGGACGGCTACCAGCCCCGACAGTTCGGGAATGAGACTTCCCCGGCACAGCGGCCAGTCCGGACAGGCCAAGCTGGCATTGGTATGGCGGACGTAAGCCCCAATGTAGACGACTCCGTAAGCGTAGATCGTTACCGCCCAAACGTAGCGGCGAAATCCCGCGGAAACCGGCTGCGAGACGAGGCTCTCTTCCTTCTCCCGCTGCAGGACGAACAACATCAACAGGAACACTCCGGCAAATGCCAACAGCGACAAGCCGAAGTGAAGCGCCATCACCGGAGGCGACTGAGGCCACATCACGGCAGATGCGCCAAGCAGGGATTCGACGATCAGAAAAAATCCCGCAAACACGGACAGCGCCCGTACTTGCCTGCTGCGCGGATAGCGCCGCCAGGCCATGATCACAAACACCAGGACGACGATTCCGGCAAGTCCGGTTACCAGCCGATGCATGTACTCAACGATCGATTCCAACGTATACTCCGGGACAAATTTGCCGTTGCACAGCGGCCAATCGTTGCCGCACCCCAATGCGGAACCGGTCTTCGTCACCAATGATCCGCCGATCATCACCAGGAACATCACGATCGTCGCAGCAATGCCTACCCGTCTCAGCCACTTATCCATTGTCAGCACCTCTTTTCCTGCGTGATGTCACATAAAAGAAACACCCCCCGTAGTACAAGAGATGTTCCTTGGGTATACGCGGTATTCGCTAGAATTGAATCGAACTGATCATGACAGCCGCGCAAATCGCGGTCAAATACAGCAGGGAAAAACCGAACATTTTTCTCGCCCAGACGAGGTCATCCTCTTCCTTGACAGAGAATCCTTTCACCGACAGCCAGAGGTAAACACCGCCGAGCGCCATGGCAGCAACCAGGTAGATGTAACCCACGTTTGCGTACAGCATCAACAGCAGCGAAGCAGGCAGCAATGCCGCAGCGTAGTTGAACATCTGCCGTTTCGTCTCGGCAAAGCCTTTCACCACGGGGAGCATCGGGATTCCCCCGGCGCGGTATTCCTCCGCTTTCAGCATCGCCAACGCCAGGAAGTGCGGCGGCTGCCACAGGAACAAAATCAAGAACAGGATCCAAGCCCCCATATCGAGGCTGTTGGATACGGCTACCCAACCGATGACCGGCGGCACCGCTCCAGATAGACCGCCTATGACGGTATTCAACGTCGTCACCCGTTTCAACGGAGTGTAAACCAGGACGTAGAGAATGTGTCCAATCAAGCCAAATACTGCCGTCAATGGGTTTACGTACATCAAAGTCAAGAGTCCAACGAGCAGAAGCGCTACTCCAATCGTAATGGCATAACGGGGATGAATCCGTCCTGACGCTACAGCCCGGTTCTTCGTACGCTTCATTTTTGCGTCGAGTTCACGATCATAGTAGTTGTTAAGTGCGGCCCCTGACGCGATTACGAGCGCCGTGCCCAGCAATGTAAGAAAACCCTTGTGAACGAATTCCAATGTGGTCCATTCAGGGTTTGTACTTGAAACTGCCAACCAAAAGCCGGTAAACGTCGTCATCAGATTTGATAAGGTGATCCCCGGCTTAGTCAGATGCAGATAGTCACTCCATGTTGCGGGTTGCACTGATTCTGCCTGCGGATGGGAATCTGTCTCGAGGAGTTGGCCGTCCGATTCCTTCACCACAAACTGTTGTTCCACAGCGATTGCCCTCCTTGTCCTGATAATATCCTTCAACTCATCTGTAAACACCTGTTACTCGAAGCATTCCCTGCCAGCTAAAAAAATACCGTATATAATTGTAACGAAACCGAGTGAGACGAGTCAACCGAATACCTTTTCCTCTATTTGTAGAAAGATTGCACTACGGTAACTTTACCAAATGCACAGTCTTAAAAACAGGATGATTCTTGACGATTTTTCAACAGATGTGATTTGGACAAATGCCTATTTTGCCGCTCCACTTCACCAGTCATCCCCTTGCGCCATACCCTGATATTAGTTTGTAGGGAGTTTGCCTATACTCACGCTATCTGGGAAAAGAGGAAGAAAACGCACATGGACTTTAGCCTGATTGCGATCGGCCTGTTTGTCGGTTTTTTGGTCGGCCTTACCGGTGTCGGAGGAGCAGCCTTGCTAACGCCTATTTTGATCATGTTGGGCATTCAACCAACCATCGCCGTCGGTACAGACCTGGTCTACAATTCCATCACGAAAATTTTTGGAGCGATCCAGCACTGGCGGCAGCGGACCGTTCATTGGCAGATCGCCCTGTACTTTGCCATCGGCAGCGTGCCGAGCGCCGTCGTCGCCGTCAATCTCATTCAGTGGGTCGAACACACCTTCGGCGGAGCGGATACGCTGATCAAGAAAGTCCTCGGGTTTGCCCTGATACTCATCCCAATCGCAATGATCGCAAAAACGGTCCTACATAAACGCGAACCCCGCCCCAACCGCTGGCAGCTTTGCGGACTGAAAGAGAAGCGGACCTTAACCATCTCCACCGGTGCAGTGCTCGGTTTCATCGTCGGACTCACTTCCATTGGCAGCGGCTCCCTTTTCGCCCTCGCCTTGATGTATTTCTTTAACCTGCAGGGAAAAGAAGTCGTCGGAACGGACATCGCCCACGCTTTCTTCCTGGTGACTGCCGCCGGCCTCGCCCATGCCAGCTTCGGAACGGTCGACTACCCCATTGTCCTGCAGCTGTTGTTCGGTTCCGTACCCGGCGTCTTTATCGGCAGCATCCTGTCCACCCGTGTCCCCACCCGTTTCCTGCAGTACACCATCTCCATGATCATCCTGATCAGCGGACTCAAGTTAATCTGAAATGCCTCTGCGGCACAAGATGGGCAGCGAAGGAAGCTGATCGTCGCATTGCGGGCAAGCCTGCATCCTGTTACGTCCGGGAGCGGTTGTTTCGCATCGCGGCAATCACCGTCAATTTGCCGCCTTCATTTTCGAGGAAGCTTTGATACTCGCGGGTCTCTAGCCCGTAAATGGCGATTCTCCCGGCTTCAGTGAATGCCCCAGCCGCATTTGCTTTACGCCATTAAGGCCTTGGCGAATCAACCGCCAAGGCCTATCTTCTTTTTATCCGTCCAAAACCGCCCACTTTGGTCTTCGGGGGAGAGTTGTTGCGCGGAGGGGAGAACCATTTGCTCTTTTTCGGCGTGACCTCGGTGTCCAACGAGGAGCCGCTGCTGCCGCTTGACCTTGTTATGGTTCCGACGCCTCCGGACGAGGCAGCAGGAGATTTCTTCTTGAAAATGCTTTCGTCTGAACCAATCGATGTGCCCGCGCGAGACGAGTCACTCCCGCGCTTCAAAATCGACCCTTTCCCCTCCACCGTCAGCGGCGGTGCCTGTTTTTTTTCCGCGTTCGTCGGCGTGTGGTAGCTGGGGCTGTTCACGTCCTTGTGGCTGTATCCGCGATACGTCCCGTGATCGCCGCCAAGGGAATCCATCAGGCTGTTGATAACGCTGGCGACAAGATACCCTTCCAGGAAGGAAGAACTGTAGTTGCTTTGGACAAACTCCTTGTTATCCACCTCGATCAGCGTGTCATCCGGGTTCTCGGGATCGCGCTGGAGATGGTACAGTTCATCGGGGTACACCAGGAACATCCGCTCAGGATCTTCCTCTGAGATCTCGGCAGGCTTTCGCTGATCGGCCAGTTTTTTCGCGACTTCGGGCACTGTCTCCCCCGCAGCGCGGTACACGCGGGAAACCTGTTGTCCCTGTTCGGAAACGGATTCCAAGGGGTACGCCATGCTCACAGATGAACCGCTATGGCCTGCGAAGATCGTAGCCAGGACGATAACCGCCAAGCCCATTTTTATCAACTGGTACAGCCGCTGCTGCATCCGCCCACCCCCTTATGCACCATGTAAGATCTTCACGTCCGCCGCAATGACCGCTTCTCCTTCGTACAGCATAAACCGCCCGTCCTGCCATTCAATCCGCAGCAGCTTGCGATCATCCGATTGGTACTGCCAGACGTATTGTTCGCCGTCCAATCCGAAAGGCGTCTTGCCAAGGACCCGTACTTCGCCGTTGTACTGTTCCTCCAGGTAGTAGTTCGTGTCCTCCAGCTCAATGGTAGTCGGCACTTCATCAAACGAATCCAGGCGGCCGTCGATTGGGCTGTACAAGGCATAGGTGATTCTCTCCCGCTCCTCGATGTGCAGATAGCGCACGTCGCGGCCGTCCTGAAGTGTCAGCAGAACCGCGTTGCGCTGGGCATTGCGGGTTCTTCCCGTCACTTGATAGGTTACCAGGGACACTTCCACGACATCCCCCGGACCAAGGAGCAAGGGGCTTTTTTCTGCCTGGGGCGGTTCTGGTTTTGCAAAGAGATTTTTTACTCGCCGAAACAGACTCATCTACTCACCTTCTCGTTTCGTGTTACAGGCATGCGCCCAGGATCAAAGCACCGACCACGTGGAGGGAGCCAGCCACCAATGCATGTGCCACCTTGCCCTGCTTCGTCCCCTGGTCCAAATTCAGATCAGCCGCTTTCCTTAAAAACAATCGTACAATCCATTCGATAATGACGAGAATCACAAAGGAAATGACTGACGCCTGCAGCGCATGCAGCAGGTCGTTGGACTTGATGATTGACTGGGACAAGATATACCCTTGGGAGAACAGCTTCATCACGAACCGGGTCGTAACGGCGACATTTCCCTGCTTGATTTCCGCCATGTCATTGTACTTGGTGAAAAAGGAATCCAGCCACATGAGCACGACTAAAAGCACCGCGCTCGCAGCCGTCCAAATGAGCATACCTACCACATTCTGCCAATCCACACACTACACCTCCGCACTCCGTATCGCTCGCTTGAAGAAAAGAAAAGGGGAACCGCCCGTGCGGCTTACCCCTCGTACTTTTTCAACAATTGGGCCAGTTCTTCCTCAACTTGTTGATCCTTGCTGAGAGCGGCAATCTCTTCATCAAGCGATTTTTCTTTTTTGTAGATTTCGCCGCTGGCTTCCGCCCGGGATTCCATCTCAAGCACTTTGTCCTCCATGCGTTTCAAACCGGCAAGTGCCGAATCCGAATTCATGCCGGACATCGCCCTGTTGATGTTCGTTTGGGCTTTCGCCGCATTGGCCCTTGCGACCAGTGTTTCCCGCTTGTTCTTCAGATCGGTAATCTGTTTGCGCATATCTTCCAGCTTGGCTCGCAGATTGTCCGCCGTTGCCTTGTATTGCTCCCAGCTCGCCTTGTACTCTTCGGCTTTCTGCTGGGCAGCTTTCTTCTCTTCCAGCGCCCGCCGAGCCAGGTCGACATTTTTTGCCTGTGCCGCCACGTGGGCCTGTTCATCCCGCTTTTTGACAAGCGCTTCCTGCTCTTCGTACAACAGCTTGAATTTTTTCTCCAAGGCAATTTGTGCCGCTACCGCTTTTTCCGCTTCATCCAAATCTTCCTGCATGTCCCGCAAATACTGATCGGTCATCTTGACGGGGTCTTCCGCCTTTTCGATCAACGCGTAGACATTGGCTAAAGTGAGGTCACGCAAACGTTTAAAGATAGACATGGTAACGAGCCTCCTCAAAATATTTTTACGTACCAGTTTGCAGTACAGTTTTCTTACCAATGTATTACGATTTTACCGGAACAGAAGTTTCATTTTTGGACTGGAAATTAGGGGGAGGCTTTTACTTTGGAGAACATAGTCCGGGGAGACCGAGAAAAATGGGCTCGCTTCGTTCGTGGCACGCCAGCGGGGAAGCTGGACTGGCCGTCTCCACTACAAAAAACGGCACGTCGACCAAATGCCGACCTACGGACGGTAGTATCTCGGTGAAGTAATTGGTCGACAAGCGTGTGCCGCTTTTTTCCGCTCCGACTGATAGGCCTTGCCAAGGCCTGCGCTCGCTCCATTTTTCTCGGTCTCCTCGCAGCTTTTTTCTACAGCCCCCGATTTCGAAAACCTCTTGTTCAATAAAAAGAGAAGGACCGGTAGTCCTCCCCTTTTACGTCAGCATGTAGCGATCCTCCGCAAACGCCTCTCCGCCTCTGGCTTCTTCGAAGGCGCGGAGCAAATCCTTGGTTGTCATTTTTCGTTTCTTTTCTTCCGGGATGTCCAGGATGATGCGTCCCTCGTGCAGCATCAGGAGCCTGTTGCCCATGTTCAGCGCCTGCTCCATATTGTGCGTCACCATCAGGGTCGTCAGGTTGTTCTGCTCTACGACCTGACGGGTCAAATCGACGATGAGCTGGGCCCGTTTCGGGTCGAGCGCGGCGGTGTGCTCGTCAAGCAGCAGGATTTTGGGTTTGGTAAAGGTGGCCATCAACAGACTGAGAGCCTGTCTTTGACCGCCGGACAGAAAGCCCACTTTTGTCTTCAGGCGATCTTCCAGACCTTGTCCCAACGACCGCAAGTGTTCGCGAAACAGCTCCCGCTTCTTGTTGTTGACGCCAAACGCCAGGGTGCGCCGCTTCCCGCGGGCGCATGCGATCGCCAGATTTTCCTCGATCGTCATATTGGGGGCAGTCCCCGCCATCGGGTCCTGAAAGACGCGGCCGACATAGACGGCCCGCTGGTGCTCGCCCAGCTTGGTCACATCTTTCCCGTCGATTGTGATCGTCCCCTGATCCGGAATGATGCCGCCGGAAATGACGTTCATCACGGTCGACTTCCCGGCCCCGTTGCTTCCGATCACCGTGACGAAATCCCCGGGAGCAAGGTGGAGATTGATCTCATGCAAAGCTATCTTCTCGTTGACTGTACCGGCATTGAACACTTTACGAACCCGGGAGATTGTCAGCATCAGCTTGTTCCCCCTTTGCCGTTATTCTTGCTTTTCTTGATGACGCCCTTCAACAGATTCGGCAGCGTCAGCGCCAGGATCACGATCAGCGCCGTAACCAGCTTCATATCGGACGTCTTCAACCCGGCCCGCAAGGCAAAGGCGATGACCAGCCGGTAGACGAGCGAGCCTCCGATGACAGCCAGCGTGGCCCGCATGATCGTCGGCCGGCCGAACAGCACTTCGCCGACGATGACGGAAGCCAATCCGATGACGATCATCCCGACCCCCATCCCGACGTCGGCAAACCCCTGGTACTGGGCGATCCATGCCCCCGAACAAGCCACCAGCGCATTCGACAGGGCCAGGCCGATGATCGTCGTCCGGTCCGTATTGGCGCCAAAGCTGCGAATCATCGTGGCGTTGTCCCCCGTCGCCCGCACGTCAAGGCCGAGATCGGTATGGAGAAACCAGTCGATCAGCAGCTTGACGATGAGTATGACCACCAAAAAGACGATTGCTACCCCGGTGATGATGGTGACTCCGCCGATCACGAGATCGGGAACATGCAAATCCTCCACCATGGTAACAAGCGTCGTTTCCCTAAGCAGTGCAAGATTGGAACTGTCGCCCATGATTCGCAAATTGATCGACCAAAGGCCGATCATCGACAAAATCCCGGCGAGCAGACCGTTGATCTTTCCCTTCGTGCTCATCAAACCTGTCAGGAAGCCTGCGACCGCTCCCGCCAACAGGGCAACCAGCATGGCAAGAAACGGGCTGTAGCCGTCCAAAATCAATTTGGCGGCTACAGCACCTCCGAGAGCAAAACTGCCGTCTACAGTCAGATCAGGAAAGTTTAAGATGCGAAAGGAAATGTACACACCCAGGGCCATGATCGCATATAGTAATCCTTGTTCAATTGCACCGTTGATTGCGAAGCCCATAGTTTCCTCCTTGAAAGGCAGCCGTAAGCTTACTGCTCAATGACTTCCTGAGCGCGATCCAAGAGCGATTGCGGCAGGGTGACGCCCATGCGTTCAGCCGCTTTCTTGTTGATGATCAGCTTCATGTCTGCCTGCTTTTCCACCGGCATGTCGGCGGGTTTCGCCTGGCCTTTGAAGATCTTGTCGGCCATGTCGGCGGTTTGCTCGCCCAGCTTGCCGTAATCGATTCCGTAAGTGGTGATGGCGCCGCTCTTCACCGTATTTTCTTCACCGGCAATGACCGGAATCTTCTGAGCCTCAGCCACTTTCAAGACAGCCGCGATCGACGCGACAACCACGTTGTCTGTCGGGATGTAGATCGCATCCACCTTGCCGACGAGCGATTCAGCCGCTTGCTTTACCTCTGATACGTTGGAGATCGCAGCTTCAACGATTTCCAGGCCCAACTTGCTGGAGGCTGTTTTTGCCAAATCGACCTGCACTTTGGAGTTGACTTCGCCAGCGCTGTAAATAATGCCGACTTTCTTCGCGTCAGCCTTGATCTCCTTGATCAGTTGAAGCTGTTCCTCTACCGGGTTCATATCGGTCGTCCCCGTCACGTTTCCGCCCGGTTTATCCATCGACGCAACGACGTTGACAGCCACGGGATCAGTCACAGCCGTAAACAGGATGGGGATATCCTTCGTCACCTGTGCCGACGCCTGTGCTGCCTGTGTGGCAATGGCGAAAATCATGTCGACATTGTCGCCCTGAAACTTCTGCGCAATCGAAATAGCCGTATCCATGTTTCCTTGCGCCGACTTAATGTCGTAGACCACGTCTTTGCCTTTTTCGTAGCCCAGCTTGGTCATCTCCGCGATAAAC
Source organism: Brevibacillus massiliensis (assembly GCF_000311785.1). GTDB lineage: Bacteria > Bacillota > Bacilli > Brevibacillales > Brevibacillaceae > Brevibacillus_C > Brevibacillus_C massiliensis. The sequence goes on along the minus strand of NZ_HE978539.1, from coordinate 168,365 downwards.
CCTTCACGTGCCGCATCCAGCGCCGGGTGTTCAATAATCTGGACAATGCCGATCTTCAGCGGTTTCTCCGGCTTGGCTTCTTCCTTTGGAGCTTCCGCTTGTCCGCCGGAATTGGCCTCTTGCCCCTGCTGCGGCTCCGGAGCGCCTGTACTTTGCTGCCCACACGCTGTAACGAACAAAAGCATTAAGGCAAAAAAGACAACCATCATGGCATTTCTCTTCTTGTGAGACGCAAACATCCACCTGCTCCCCCTTTTTTAAACACCAGTTTCTACATTATCAGAATCTTATCATGAGTAGCCCATTTTTTAAATGGTTATTGATAACATTTTTTCCGACTGGCTGTTATAATGAGAAAAAAACATGACAAAAGACAATGGAAGGGCGGGAGAACTCATGACTGTGGACATACAGGACGTCTCCTGGGTACGGGAAGGCAGACCTATCCTGAAGAACATCAACTGGAGCGTAAAGCCCGGCGAGCACTGGGCCATCGTCGGGCTGAACGGTTCCGGCAAAACCACGCTGCTGAATATCATCAACGGCTACATCTGGCCGACGACAGGCAAGGTAAGCATATTGGGACAAGCATTTGGCAGCGTTGACCTGCGCGAATTGCGAAAGGCGATCGGATGGGTCAGTTCGTCCCTGCAGGAGAAGATCTACCGCAGGGAGAGCGCCAAGGAGATTGTCCTCAGCGGGAAGTATGCCAGCATCGGATTGTTCGAACAGCCGCAGGAGGCAGATGTCCAGCGCGCGCTGGAAATCCTCGATCAGTTGGGCTGCGCCCGCCTGGCCGAGCGCCCCTTTCAAACCCTTTCCCAGGGAGAAAAGCAAAAGGTGTTGATCGGCCGGGCGCTGATGACTTCTCCTCGCCTGCTGATCCTGGACGAACCTTGTACCGGACTGGATCTCTTCTCACGCGAGCAGCTGCTGATGTCGATTGAGCGGCTGGGCCGGCTACCGGATGCGCCGACAATGCTTTACGTGACCCATCACACGGAGGAAATATTGCCAATTTTTAGCCACACGCTGCTCCTGCGCCGCGGAGAGATCTACTCTGCCGGAAAAACCGCCGACGTATTGACCAGCGACAATCTGACTTCGTTTTTCGAAGCCCCCGTCGACATCCACACAAAAGACGGACGCTTGTGGATCAACATCCTGCTGCAGCCGGAGAGGGCTTAGGATTCTTCCAGCAGATTCCGCAGTACAACCGCCTGGTTATGCTCTTGGTCCTTCGCCGCGTAGACCAATGTCACCACCTCGTGTGCGGACCACTCCTTCAACTGGGAGAAAAGCTGTCGGCGGGTATCATCGCTGTCGATCTCTTGCCGGTACCGGTGGGCAAATTCGTCAAACCGCTCCGGATCGTGGCAGAACAATTTCCTGAGTTCACTGCTCGGGGCCAGTTCCTTCATCCATTGGTCGAGACAGGCGTCCTGTTTGGAGACGCCTCTCGGCCAGATCCGATCGACGAGAATCCGCCGTCCGTCGCTGGGTTCCGGCTGTTCGTATATTCGCTTTAACCTAATCACGCTACCCCTCCTTTTTTCGCGCGCTTATGGATTGGTTCTGCGTCAACCGGTTTCATCCTTCCTCGCAGCGCACTTTCCTTTTCTCCGTACAATTCCTGCGATCCACAGCAGCAAGGGAAAAAACAGGCCGAAATTGTATACGTACAGCGGCCAGATTTTTTGGTTGAAAGCGAGCAGATAGCTGCTGTTCGGCACGATCACGAGAGCCATTACGGTGAGAATAACGCAAAGCGGCAAGGAGAGCATGCGATAATCCTTCAGATTGAAGGTCTGGGCCAGTCCCGCAGATATCACGTAGACCAGGATCGTCAGCCGGAAAAAGATCGTAATGATCCAGATGAACATCATCAAAGCTTCAATTCGCTGAAGGAAGTCGCCGATGTTTATTTTTTTTGCCAATTCAAAACTGGGAAAGCTGTGGCCTTTTACGATGTCCACCCCGAGAACGGATACGGAAAAAAGCGTCACCGCGAATAGTATCATCCCCCCGATCAGTACCCCTCTCCACAGTGCTTGCCCCGCTTCCTTCGGTTTTGGGACATGAGGAAAGATCATCAACAAGACAACGGGTTCGAGCAGCGGATAGCTGACAAGCGTAAAGGCCCCCTTGAGTACCGGAGCGATGCCGTTTTCAAGAAAAGGCTCCAGATTCTTCAGTTGAAGGTATGGCGAGACAAACAAGAGTAACAAAAACAGCAGCAAGATGACAAATGGGAAGAAAATCTCTGCGGCGCGGGCGATCGGCTCGAGCCCCAGCTTTACCCCCCAGGCGACCGCTGCCAAAACGATAATCATGATGACTTGTATCGGGGTCCTCGTCAAAATGCCAATTGTTAAAAAATCGCCGATATTGCGCAGTGTAAGAGCGGCAATGAGAAACGGAAAGCCGATTAAAAAGCAGAGAAAAGCTATTTTCCCCAGCCACTTGCCGAGTATGATCTCGCAGTATTGGGCGAGATTCTTGTCGGGGAAGCGCTTGCCCAACGCAATGTACAAGGGGATGAACGCCATGCCGATTCCGACTGCTGCGATTGCGGCAATCCAGGCATCTTGCTTTGCCTTGGCAGCGAGCAGGGACGGAATGACCAGGATGGCGCTGCCGATGATGTACAGAATTGTCATGATCGCAAACTGACGGGCAGCGATCCGTTCTCTATCAAGCATTGTCCTACTTTGCCTCCATTTTTCCCGTCTTGTAATCGGTCCATCCTCACTCCAAAAATCTTGTCAAAGCATCGCTTGTCGGCTTGTAGACGGCAATGATCCAATCGAGGGGGTTGGGAATCGGCAGGTTCAGACTCTTGGCAATGCCAAGTCCAGTCCCAAAGAACAGCAGAAGGGAAAAGACCCACAGTTCCTTTTCCAGCCCTTTCCGCCGCAAGCGCGGAACCTCAATTCCAATAATCGCAATGGCTGCAGCCAAAATGCCGAAAATTTGCCACATCCAGTTGCCCCCTTCCTCTATTTGATTTCTTTGATGAGCGGATTGCCGACGGTGCCCAGACGGCGGATCTTGGTATCCACCTCTACTGTCACGGGAAGCTGGGCAAATTTTGCGTCCCAGTTATCCTTGAGCTTTTTCCACGCTTTGGGGTCGCTGCGATGTATTTCCTCGCCAAATCCGAAGATATCGGCTTTGTACTTTTTCTGTACGGTTTTCACCGCATGTTCGATCAACGCTTTCACGTGTTGGTTTGCCTTTTTCTCCAACTCGCTTATCGTCTCTGGTTTCATCAGGTCAATCTTGCAGTGGACTTCCTCCACATTTACTTCCTGCCGTACCATCACTTTGATTCGCGGCTTTCCGTTGACCACATCCCCTTTCATTTTTGTTTTTGAGCGGATCACATCCAGCATGATGTTCCTCCCTTTTGAACAGGGAACCCTATTGGGAGTGCTTCTTATTATGTCATTTACATAGGCGTAGCCTAAGCTATCCCGTTGGTTTAACCAGCCGATCAACTTATCTCTCTTAAAAACCGCAAGCCCTCCGTATCGCAGGCGTTCAGCCGGTTTCGTCCTTTTCACGTTTTCCAAAGTGCCCCCTATTGACCGATCCCCAAATGATTGGATGCCGGTCAGCACCGGTTCCTTCCCTTTCGTTATCAATTGGGTAACCAGTTTGTCCAGCGTTACCGATGTAGTAGGCCCCCATATCTTGTCGGAGGTTCTCAAAGAAGAAAACAATTTCATGGCCGGTATTTTCTCCAACTGCGTCAGGCTGTCCATGATATCAAAGGCCGTCGTCCCCTTCGCCACGATGATAAAAAAGTCAGTTCGAAATTCCCAATTTCTGGATATTACATCCAAGATTTTGCCTATCCCGTCTCTCGCCGCTGATTCCCCGAACACCAGGATACGAAGATGCGCCGGATATATCTGTCTTGGACTTGCGATCGTCATTTTTCTCACCGCTTCAAAAACACTGTCTGCCGTTAACGAATACAAGATCACAGGTGTCCGCTCTGCGGCGGCGCCCCCTTTTTTTGCCGCTACTTGTTCCGGATCGACGACTTGAACAGAGAGGCGGTATTTATCCCCCACCTTGTCGATTCCCAATCCCAGTGCTATGGCCAACTGATTTAATTCGCGATGGTTCCAGCAGCCGCCGAGAAGCGGCAGCAGCATGACAAAAACCAGCGTCAAAATCAACTTTCGTTTCATCGCTTATCCCCTCTAACCTGTCATTGTTTGTCCGGCGGCTTTGGTTTAGCCTTTTGCGGCGGTTGCTGGCGCACTTTATTTTGTCCAGCTTGCAGGATAGGACGGGTGTACATTCTCCAACGGGGAACGCGAATGAACGTATCTTTTTGGGCAGAAGGTACAAACGGGGCCAGGGGCGTCATGTACGGTACACCGAAAGAACGCAGACTGCACATGTGAAGCACAAGAGCGAGCAGACCGACAATGATGCCGAACAAACCAAAGGTAGCGGCAAGCGCCATATAGACAAAACGGATCATCCTTATAGCAATATTTAATTCGAAATGGGGAACCAGAAAACTGGAAATAGCAGTGAGAGAGACTACGATCACCATAGCGGCCGAAACGAGTCCCGCGTCAACTGCCGCCGTCCCCAACACCAATGTACCCACGATGGAGACCGCTTGCCCTACTGCCCTGGGCAGTCGAATGCCTGCTTCGAACAGGATTTCAAATGCCACCTCCATGATGAATGCTTCGACAAAGGCGGGAAAGGGCACCCCTTCGCGCTGTGCTGCCAGACTGATCAAGAGCGGGGTCGGCAGCATTTCCTGATGAAATGTCGTGATCGCAATGTAAAAAGACGGACCGAGCAAGGTAATAAAAAACGTGAGGTAACGAACCAGACGAATCAGACTGGTAACATCTGATCGATGGTAATAGTCTTCCGCTGCCTGGAAAAATTGAATGAACAGGGCGGGAACCATCAAGACAAACGGTGTGCCGTCCACCAGAATGGCGATCCGTCCTTCCAGCAAAGCAGCAGCTACCACGTCAGGGCGCTCTGAATTGATCACAGTAGGAAAGGGGGTAAACGTTTCGTCCTGAATCAATTCTTCGATGTATCCGCTGTCCATGATTCCGTCAATGTCGATGCTGTCCAGACGCAAGAACACTTCTTCCAGAATCTTTTCATTCACGATCCCCTTGATGTACATGACGGCTACATTCGTTTTTGTCACTCTTCCGATTATCCTCGTTTCCCACCGAAGAGCGGGGGATTTGATTTTTCGGCGGAGCAGGACTGTATTGATGCGGATGTCTTCTACAAAGCCCTCTTTTGGCCCTCTGATCGCGGTTTCGGTCGTGGCTTCATCCACACCGCGCTGCTCCCAGCCGGCCATGTCAACAGAAAAACCCTGCGCATATCCATCTGCCAGGATAACGACATTTCCGGACAGGACGGCATCCAGTGCCCCCTTTAAATCAGTCAGCTCCTGCAGTTCTCCGACGGTCAGCACGGATTCGCGGATAAACTCCAACAGATCCTGTGCCGCAGAAGGCGGTGGTTCCTCGGAGGAATTATCGGGAAAGTCAAGCATCAGCGGCTTCAGGATTGAGTTTTCAACCGCAGTTGCATCAATCAGGCCATCCGTAAAAACAATCGCCGCCCTCGTCTGCCTTTTGTTGATGAGAATCTTTCGAACCATGATATCCGGGCAGTATCCTAAAGCCTCCTGAATCTGATTTATGTTCTCTTGCAGATCCGCCTGAAGAGGGGCGTTTTGTACAGACGTGTTCTGCATGCTCCCTGACGATCCGGAAGAGGGCTTCTGTTTTCGTTTTAGCATTTTTTTCAGCAATCCCACATTCCCACCCTCTTTTGTCACTTTTTACTGCTATCATTCCTAATCAGGCTTCATTTGATTCACCGAATAGCCGTTGCGGTGTTCTAATCCAATATGAATACATCCGGCGCCAGGCCGGCAAAATAAACTGGAAAAGGGTGCTAATTTGCTTTATCCCTCATAATCCTTTACAAGGGGGATCTTTGGTTTGTTCAAGATCAACTGGATGCTGTTTGTCGCCGGTTCCTTTACAGGTGCGTTTTTCGCCATTCTGGTAGCGGGGGGCTTGGCCTTTCTGTTTGCCCGTCCCTTTATCAAATGGCTCGTCGGGATCTTCACCAAAAGATTGATGTCAGACCGCTATTCAACCAATATTTGGGAAGTGGTCACCGCTGTGACGAGAACAGGCCCCGGAGCCGTCATCGAAAACAGTCTGCGTGCAGCCTCCGGAGGTATCATTGAAAGGCCGTTCGGGAGTCCGCGCAAATTTTTAAATCTGGACGGTCTGGTGTTCTCTCCCGCCCAGTTGGCCGTCATGCCGGCCCACGAGTACGCCGAAGTCGACATGAGCATCACGATCGGACCCACGGCCAAAAAACCGCTGCGCCTGGACATTCCGATCATGGCCGCCGCCATGGGCTACGGAATCGGCGTCAGCGAAAAAGTAAAAGTGGCGATTGCGAAAGGAACGGCTGCTGTCGGGACCTCTACCAATTCCGGTGAGGGCGGGTTTCTTCCGGAAGACAGGGCAAATGCCAAGTATTATATCTTGCAGTACAACTCGGCTCACTGGTCGAAAGAACCGGAAATTCTCAAGCAGGCCGACGCGATCGAAATTCACATCGGACAAGGGGCGACCGTTGCCGCCGCGAGCATAATTCCCCGCGAGTATATCCAGGGCAGGGCAGCCAAGATCCTGAACGTTGAGGATGAAGAAGTAGTTGTAATCCCCTCGCGCCACGAAGAGATCAACCAGCCGGAGGACCTTGGCCGCCTGGTTGACCGGCTGCGGAGCATTACCGGCGGTGTGCCGATCGGGATAAAAATGTGTGCCAGCAACAGATTGGAAGAGGATTTGGAAATCGCCATACAGGCCGGAGTCGATTTTATCAGCTTGGACGGAAGCCAGGCGGGAACGAAAGGCGGCGCGCCTATTCTGGAGGACGACTTTGGGCTGCCCAGCGTCTACGCTCTGGCTCGCGCGACCCAATATCTTAAAAAGCGGCAGATGAAAGGCAAGATTACCTTTTTGACCGGAGGGGGTTACTCCAATCCTGGAGAGTGTCTGAAGGCACTCGCGATGGGAGCCGATGGCATCTATCTGGGGACATCTTTGCTGTGGGCAATGACTCACGATCAGGTCACAAAAGCGATTCCCTGGGAACCTCCGACCCAGCTCGCGTTTTACCCCGGCAGCATGAAGGACGAATTCGATGTTGACGAAGCTGCCGGTTATTTGAAAAATTTTTTGATTTCTTTTGTGGAGGAAATGAAGGTTGCCATTCGCGCCATGGGCAAACATTCGCTGCAAGAAGTGGGCACTGACGACCTGGCAGCCTTGGATGAATGGACAAGCAAAGTGACAAAAATTCCGCTAGCTTACGAGCCGCATCAACCAACCGGAAGCGGCCAGGACAGCAAGGCCGCTCGCAAACGCCAAGGCACCGGAATACCGAAAAAGTGGCTTGCGCTGCGAAAGCAAGTGCAAAGCAGCTCCAAACAGCAATCCTAGGCAGACAGCTCGATTCGATATCAGGGGGCTGGTTTCAAATGGGTTTATTTACCTTCAATCAAAAATGGATCATGACTCAAACCTGGGAACACCTCCTCTTCGCGCACTGGCCTGTCTCGGTTGACTGCATTCGGAGACTGGTTCCCGACGAATTGGAAGTGGATACGTTTGACGGACAGGCGTGGATCAGCATTATCCCTTTTCTCATGAGCGGGATCCGGTTAAAAGTGTTCGCCGAAATACCATATTTTTCAACATTCCCGGAGATCAACCTGAGAACGTATGTAAAATCTCACCGTCGGCCCGGCATTTTTTTTATTACGCTGGACGCTTCCGATCCACTGGTCGTAGAGATGGGCAAGCTTTGGTACCACCTTCCCTACCACAAGGCGAAGATATCCTTTCGACAAAATGGGCAGGAAATTATCGTCCACAGCAGAAGGACGCCATCTGACGCTTTTTCTACATGCTTTGACGGCTGTTACCGCCCTGCCTCCATTCCTTTTGCTGCACAAGCAGGTACCATCGAGCACTGGCTGATGGAGCGTTACGTCCTGTACAGCAAGCACCCCCGGACCAAGTGCGTCTACTGGGCCGAGGTGTATCACGATCCGTGGAAGCTGCACGCTGCAGAAGCACATATCGGCCGCAATACCCTGGCCGATGGACTGCTGGATACTCCGCTCGGCAAGCCGGCTCTCCTGCATTACTCCAAAGGAGTGCATGCTCTGGTCGGCCCCATTCATCCCTTGCGTTAGCCAATCGGCCTAAAACCGCCTTTCTTTTGGGCATTTTTCAGCTGCGATATGGTATATTCTAATCAGACTGAATTTTCAGTCCTGACTCTCTTATATTTGGGGGAGATAGACACAGGTTATCGAGCTGATCGTGTATTCGATCACTATGGAGTACAGCAGGGAAAACATGGAGAAGGAGTGAATCGCAGTGGAAGCACAAAAGATGTATATTGACGGCAAATGGGTGCCCGGTTCAACGAACGAGACCAGGGACGTCATCAACCCGGCTACCGGCGAAGTGATTGCGACTGTGGCGGAAGGCTCCACCGCAGATGCGGTCGCCGCCATCGAAGCAGCCAGACGGGCCTTTGACGAAGACGGCTGGATCGACAGCAAGGCTCGGAATCGCGCCGCTTTGCTCTATCGGTTGGCGGATCTGCTGGAAGAGAACGCAGAAGAATTTGCCCAGTTGGACACCTTGAACAACGGCAAGCCGCTTCGCGAATCGCGTTACGATGTATCCGACGCCGTCAATCAGTTTCGCTATTTCGCCGGACTGGCTACCAAACCGCACGGCCAGACGTATGACGTCCCCGATCAGATACAGGCGATGGTCGTTCGCGAACCTGTTGGGGTCGTCAGCCAAATCATTCCCTGGAATTATCCGCTGGTCATGGCTACACAGAAAATCGCCCCTGCCATCGCTGCCGGCTGTACCGTCGTGATCAAGCCGGCCGAGCAGACTCCGCTGTCTTTGATCAAGCTGTTCGAATTGATCGATCGCGTCGGATTTCCTCCGGGAGTCGTCAATCTGGTCCTGGGAGCAGGCGAGACGGTCGGGGCAGAAATGGCGCGAAATCCACTGGTGGACATGGTGGCATTTACCGGCGGCACGGAGACCGGTATCGCCATCATGAAGGCTGCTGCCGATACGGTGAAAAAAGTGGGGCTTGAGCTGGGAGGAAAATCTCCGAATATCGTATTTGCCGATGCCGACTTCGAGACAGCGGTCGATTATGCCCTGTACGCTATTTTTGCCAATCAAGGCGAAGTCTGCTCCGCGGGTTCCCGGCTGATCCTCGAAGAGAGCCTGTATGATCGCTTTGTTCCCGAGTTGGTCGCCCGAGCCAAGCAAATCGTCGTAGGTCCCGGCACCGACGAGTCGACCGAGATGGGTCCGCTTATCTCCGAAGAACACATGAATCGCGTCCTCTCCTACATCGAAGTAGGCAAAAAAGAAGGGGCAACACTCCTTACCGGAGGCAGGAGAATGACGGAAAACGGCTTGGACAAGGGCTTTTTTATAGAGCCTACCATCTTCACCGATACGACTCCCGAAATGAAAATCGTTCAGGAAGAAATCTTTGGCCCTGTCCTCGTCATCCAGACCTTCCGGACAGAAGAGGAAGCGATCCGCCTGGCCAACGGGACGAAGTACGGGCTCGCCGGGGCTGTATTCACCTCCGATGTGGCAAAAGCCCATCGCGTCATCCGCAAATTGCGGGCTGGCATCACCTGGATCAACACCTATCACCCCACATTCAACGAAGCTCCCTGGGGCGGATACAAGCAGAGCGGGATCGGCCGCGAACTGGGCACATACGGGCTGGATGAGTACTTGGAGGTCAAACAGATCAACGTCAATCTGGAGGTTGCCCCGACCGGCTGGTTCCAAAAACGTTCTTAAAGCGCACAAACACCCACGGTCTCCCCGTCTGAGACCGTGGGTGTCTGCATTGAATAACGGCGTTCGGAAAGCAAGATTTGATTAAAACTGTCCGTCCATCATGATGACTTCGTCGCCGGGTGAAAGCCCGCTGATGATCTCGACATACTCGGCACCCTCGATGCCGATCTCCACGTCTTTTGGAACCGGCTCCCCGGTTTGCGGATCTTTGACCATGACGGTGCCTTTTCCCTCTTCCATGACCTCTACGGCATTGACCGGCAGGCGCGGGACATTGTCCTTTTGGCTGATGTTGATATCACAGTCACCCGTCATGCCGTGACTCAACTTCCCATTATTCTCCAATTCGACCTTCACTTCAAAGCGGACGGAACGATCCTGCTTGGTGCCTTCTTTGGGCAGTTCCACTACCTTGCCGTGGAAAGGCTGGTTGCCAAAGGCGGTAATGTAGACATCAACGGTCTGCCCGACCTGAATCGCCGGAAAATCGATCTCGTCGACATGCGCCTTAAAATAGACGGCCGAGGTATCCATCACGACGACTGCCGGTTCGGACGAGTTCTTCGTTTCGCCGGCCTTGACGTTCACCTTCGTCACTTCCCCGCTGATCGGCGCCGTTACTTGGCTCTTCTCCAGATCCCGCTTCTTTTGCTCCAGTGAAAGCAGGGATTCTTTCAGCGCCAGCTCCTTTTCCTGCAGCTCCATTTCCTGAGCGGAGACATCCATCGTCACCAGCGTCTGGTTTTCCTTGACGTCATCATCTTCTTTGATCAGGACCTTGGCTACTTTCCCGCTGGTGCCGGCCGTGACTTCAATGTCGTCCGGCAATTCAAATTTCGCTTCACCCACACTGGTAAAGAGAAGCCCGTCGGTCCCGGTCAGTTCGATGACAGCCTTTTCATTGGCGTACATGAAGCCTTCTTTTTTCACCTGGACTTCGATCTCATGCATTCCGGAAAAACCGTCTTCTTTCTTCCCGATCAGGTCCACCTTCGTCACTGTTCCGTCAATGTACAACATCGGGCCGGACAAGAAGACTCTAGCTTTCTGCCCCACTTTTACGTGCTCCACCTCGTACGACGTGAAGTTCCCTGTTATTTTGAGATAGTTGGGGTTTGTCAATTTCGCGATGATGGTTTCCTTCGAGACTTCATCGCCTTCTTTGACCAACACCTCTTTTACTCTACCCGCTTTATCGGCGACGATCTTGTCTTTTTTCTCTTTGATTTCTTTCAAATCCTTGTTGATCCGCTGCAAGTTCAATTCCAGTTTTTGCAGTTCCAGGGCGGCGTCATCACTGTCCAGCGTAAACAGCACGTCCCCTTTCTTCACGTGCTGTCCTTCTTTTACCAGCACATCCTTCACTTTTCCGCTTGTCTCGGGATTTACCTCTTCCCGCGCTTTTGCCTCAACGGTACCGGTAGCGTAAATCGTCTTCTTCACTTCACCCACATCTACCGCAATGGTAGGCATCTCTGGCGGCCCCATCGGCTCCTCTTGCACCGCCTCACCGGATTTGAGATACTTCCAGCCGAACACTCCGCCTCCTGCCAATACAATCGCGATCGCTGAAATGATGATCCACTTTTTCTTGTTCATTTCTCTTTTCTCCCCATTTTCAACCTTGATATCTTCGTTATGCGACAAGACTATTCAGAGCGAATTGCCTGCATCGGACTGAGGCGCGAAGCCCGGAACGCCGGAAAAATCCCCGCCATGAGACCGATCAAGAAGGAAAACCCGATTGCAAACCCGGACAGCCACAAGGGGATGATGGCCAATTTTGTCGGCCCACTGTCCGGCATGGGGCCGCCGCCGCCAAACTGGTTGAGGAAGTCGCTGTTTTGGCCAAGGTAGTTCAACAGTTCAACCGCTCCAAAGGCGATGCCCAACCCGGCAAAACCGCCGAACAATCCGATAAATCCCGATTCCATCAGGAACAGCCAGCGTATGTTGTAGACGGATGCGCCGATGACCTTCATGATGCCGATCTCTTTCGTCCGCTCCAAAATCGACATGATCATCGTATTGACGATCCCGATAGAAGCGACCAACAGCGAGATGGCGGCAATCCCGCCCAGAATCATTTGCACGACGAAGAAGAATTGGTTGATCTGTTCAAGCGCGCCCGCAGGAGAGTAAATCTCGTAGCCGATGTTTTGAATCCGTTTGACCGTATCTTCCACTTGTTCGCGCGATGCCACTTTCACCGTAATCGTGTCGTATTCAATCTCTTTCTTTTGATTGCGGTCCTTGATCCGGGTGGTGCCTTCATCATCCCCGTACATTCCCCAGCTGCCCCGTCCGCCGTCCTGGTTGACCCATTCATTCAGTTCATTGATCAAGGACATTGGCACATAAGCGGTGTTGCCGCCCCACCATCTTCCTCGGTCTTCTTTTTTCAGTTGGCCGACGACTCTGACCCGAACCTCTTTCCGTTCGAATTTCGGTTCGTTATCGATGTAGTACTCTCTGGTCAATACCAATGTGGCAGACTTGCCGACCATGTCGACAACCGTTTGGCCCTCGCCTTCCCCTCCGCCAGGGCCCGGAAAAAAGCCCCGTCCGCCGGAGGATTCGTTATTCGCACCGCGCTTGCGTGCTTCCCGCCGCTCTTTCTCCACATCCCGCATCTGCCGGGGCACTTCATACGTGACGACAATCTCGTTTTTCGGCCCTTCCAGATACGTTCCTTTCTCTACCTCTTCTTTCTTGTAATTCTTCGACTCCTGCACATCGACTCCGACCAGTTGAAGGTTGGCTTCGCGCCGGCCCAGTTTTAACGTCACGTCGGTGTACAACTGCTTGGTCGGCATGACCGCGCTGACTCCCGGCACTTGCTTGAGTTCCTGGACTGCCGTCGAATTCAGCTTCTTAATCTGGTCAGGCGGCCTCATCGTCTTCTGGTCCGGCATCATGTAGCTGGGAGCGACCTCCATCTCCGTGAGGCTTCCCCAGTTCTCCAAGCTCTTTACCGCATTCTCTTTTAAACCCAGACTAAGCGAAATCATCGCGACAATCGCTGCCGTCCCGATCATGACGCCAACCGACGTCAGAGCGGTCCGCAGCTTCATGCGCCACAGATTCCGCCAAACTATTCGCAATGAATCAAGCAGTTTCACTCTCTAGCACCCCATTTACCCGTGTAAGCTCACGCCGGCTTCTCTGCTTTTTCTACAATTCTGCCGTCCTGCATATAAATAACGCGATCCGACTGTTGGGCCACTTCCTGATCGTGTGTGACGATGACATATGTCGTGCCCCGTTCCCGGTTCATCTGCCGCATCAATTGCAAGATCTCTTTTTCTGTGGCACTGTCCAGGTTACCCGTCGGCTCGTCGGCCAGGACGATTCCCGGAGCGTTTACCAGAGCCCGCGCGATGCTGACCCGCTGCTGCTGTCCACCGCTCAATTCGTTTGGCTTGTGGGTGATGCGCTCACCCAACCCGACCAGTTCCAGCATTTCTTTTGCTCTTTTCCGCCTGCTGCGAATGCTTTCACCGGCGAATATCAAGGGCAGCTCGACATTTTCCAGTGCCGTCAGATTGGGCAGCAGATTAAACGATTGAAAGACAAATCCCATGCTTCTGCGGCGAAACTGGCATAACTGGTTTTCGCTGTAGCGGGATATCTCCTCGCCGTTGACAAAAATCTGTCCATCCTCCGGCTTCATCAAGCCGGCCAGCAAGCTGAGCAGGGTTGACTTCCCCGACCCGGACGTACCGCACAGCGCCACAAATTCTCCATTCTTAATGTGCAAATGGATGTCGTACAGAATCGGAACCCGTAACTTTCCCGCCCCGTACGAGTGGTTCACCCCTTTTACCACCAGTTCGCCTACTCCGTTGGCCATTTGTTCACACCTCAATTTTTGCTGAAAATATTTGGTATCATTCCATATAGAATAGACGTGCCAAACCTCCAAAAAGTAACAAGATTTTGCAATATCTATTAAGAAAAGCTTCGGTTGAAGCCCTCTCGAAGAAGTAGTCGAGTCCTTGTTTATAGGAAGCTTTTCATGCAGGATAAGGAAGCTGTCTCAGGAAGTCATCCTATCTTATCCTGTGAAAAAGCCTCATTTTGAAGTCCGATAGGAAGATATAGGCATGGGTTCTTTTCCGCGGCAAAAAAAA
>NZ_HE978539.1:136794-153007 GCF_000311785.1 Brevibacillus massiliensis | reverse complement strand
AAAAAAAACGAAGCATTTTCCTAAAAAAACGCTTCGGTTGGAAAGTTCTTCCGTTGTTTTTTCGCTGCTAACGGATCAAACCTATCTTCTGCAATCCGTAGCTGATCCCCCCGTTGTTTACATGCCTTGTCGTCATGTCGGCAAACGATTTGACCTCTTCATGAGCGTTGCCCATCGCTATGCCCATCCCGACAAAATTCAGCATCTCCCTGTCATTCAGCCCGTCGCCGAAAGCGACCGCATCGGCTGCAGAGAGTCCCAGGTGGTCCAGCAGCGCTTCAATCCCTTTTGCCTTCGAGCCTTGCGCTGGCAATACGTCCAATGCGTACGGATACCAGCGGATAAACGAGACGTCGGGGAACATGCCTACATACTTGGACTCTTCATGTTCCTGACAGTACAGGAAGGCCTGGTAGATGCTGCGGCCCTGCCAAAAATCAGCCTGACAGTCGGGCGGGTCCAGGCTCAAATAGTGGAATGATTCGATCACTAGCGGATGCTGCTCGCTGTTGGCGTAACATTCGCTCTCACTTAAATAGACGAGCGGATGTCCGTGCTCCTTCGCGGTTTTTTCCAAACGGGACAAGCTCTCTTGCCTGAGGCAGTTGGCGTAAACGACCTCCCCTTTGCAGACCACATAGGAACCGTTGAAGCTCACATAGGTGTCAATCTCCAGTTCCGAAGCGATCGGTGCCAGATGATAGGGCGATCTGCCTGTGGCGATCGCCACCTGGATTCCCTGCTCTTTCAAGCATCTGACCGCCTCTTTTGTATCTGCGGGAATCCGGTTCTCTTTGTTTAACAAGGTTCCGTCAATGTCAAAAAATACGATTTTGTACGACATTGTCTCTCCCCCTCTCCCAAGCATAATCTTACTCAATTCCCTCGACAAAAAAAAGCCATCATTGACAGATGACTGGACGAAACGGCTCCATTGTTGGATAATTCCCCTAGAAAAGACTTTTTCGCCGATTCGGAAAAACCATTCGGATATGGAGATGAAATTCATGAGCAAACACTACGACGTGATCGTTGTAGGAGCCGGATCGATGGGGATGGCCGCCGGTTATTTCCTGGCAAAACAGGGCAAAAGCACGCTGCTCATCGACGCATACGACCCGCCGCACACGATGGGCAGCCATCACGGCGACACCCGAATCATCCGGCATGCCTACGGAGAAGGGGCACAGTACGTTCCGCTCGTATTGAGAGCCCAGCAGCTATGGAATGAACTGGAGCAGGAATCTGGGGAGTCGCTGTTCCAGCAGACGGGAGTGCTCTGCGCCGAAGAACCGGGGTGTACTTTTGTACGCGGCGTCATCGAAAGCGCGCGGCAATACTCACTGCCGATTGAAGTGCTGGACGCGGAGGAAATCCGCTACCGCTGGAAGGGCATCACCGTGCCGGATGGATTTACCGGATGTTTCGAGCAGTCTTCCGGTGTGCTGTTTAGTGAAAAGTGCCTGTCGGCTTACCGTAAATTGGCTGTCCAGTACGGGGCCGAACTGCTCCCGTATGCAGCCGTGCAGCAAATCGAGCTTCATCCGACCGGAGCGGCCGTCCGCGCGAATGGAACGGCATACCACGGGGATGCCCTGGTGCTCAGTGCCGGCGCCTGGATGAAGCAGATCCTCGCTTCCCTGGACCTTGAGCTTGCCCTTCAGCCCACCCGAAAGGCCGTCGCCTGGTTCGAGGCAGACGAAACACTCTACAACCCGGAGGTTTTTCCCGCCTTTTCCTTCAACTTGCAGGGAGAAGACTACTACGGCTTTCCCAGCTTTGCGGGGACGGGCTTGAAGATTGGACGGCATGACGGAGGTCAGCAGACAGATCCCAATCAGGTCAATCGCGAATTTGGAGCGCATCCGGAAGACGAAGGAGATGTGCGCAGCTTCCTGCAAAGGTACATGCCGCAGGCTGCCGGTCCCTTGAAGCAGGGCAAGATCTGTCTCTACACGCTCACTCCCGACAAGCACTTTATCATTGACCGGCACCCGTTATACCCGCATGTCGTGCTTGCCGCGGGCTTCTCCGGACACGGGTTCAAATTCGCCAGCGCCGTCGGAGAGATAGCCAGCCAGCTGATCGCCGCGGGAGTGACGCCGCTGGATATTTCCATGTTTTCCGTCAGCCGGTTTGCTGCCAGTAAGCCGTGAGAGAGTAAAAATCCAAGGCACCGCCGCATGGTGCCTTGGTTGCTGTTTAATATCCTTCCTTTTCCCACTCTAGGAAGCCGCCGGTCAGGTTTAACACCCGGCTGATGCCGTTTGCCTGCAAAATACTGGCGGCGATGGCCGATCGCGCACCCGAGCGGCAGTGAAGCAAAATCGGCTTGTCAGTCGGTATTTCGGCAATCCTGTCAGGAAGCGTTCCCAGCATGATGTGCCGTGCTTGGGGGATACGTCCTTCGTGCCACTCGCTCTCGTTTCGGACGTCGATTACGTGCACATCGTTCGTCCTGACCCGGCCCGCGATCTCGGCAGGGGCGACCTCGTCATAGGTTTCCAGCGGCAAGCCGGCTTCCCGGTACTTGCCGATGATGGCGGCATCGATATAGCCGGCTACATTGTCGATTCCGACAGCGCGCAAATCCCGCAGGATGCCGGTCAGACGGCCGGGATCCGCCAACAGGTAAAGCGGCCGCTCGTAGTCGATCAGCCAGCCGGCCCAATTGGGAAAGGATTTATTGTGCGGGATATTGATGGTGCCGGCGATGTGTCCCTTGGCAAAATGGCTGCTGGCCCGCGTATCGAGGATGGCTTTCCCCCGCCCGAGCAGCGCTTCCACCGCCCGCGGAGCACACTCGACCTCCTCCGGAACAGGCAAGCTTGAAAGCAGTGCCGGACCTGCCTTATTCACCTGTTTCATCCTCGCGAAGTACTTCGGAGGCTCCGGCTGCCCCGCCAGCAAGGCCCTGCCAAAAGATTCTTCATCGGTACAGGACAGCGCCCAATTAAACATCTTTTCGTAGCCTACGGTAGAGGAAGGGACCGCCCCCAGCGCTTTGCCGCAGGCGCTTCCCGCGCCATGTGCAGGCCATACCTGCAGATAATCGGGCAGTTCCTTAAACCGCTGCAGCGACGCGTACATCTGCCTGGCTCCGGCCCTGGAAGCCCCTGCAACCCCTACGGCCCGCTCCAGCAAGTCAGGCCGTCCCACATCGCCGACAAAGACGAAATCTCCGGTAAAGATCCCCATTGGACGGTCAGCCCCGCCTCCGCGGTCTGTCACGACAAGCGAGATGCTCTCCGGCGTGTGTCCCGGTGTATGCATCACTTCAAACGAGATTTTCCCGATCCGAAAGAGATTGCCGTCCCGCAGCAGCCGATGCTTCTCCCCGTCAGCGTACAGGTACCGCCACTCGCTTCCCCCTTCGTTCGAAAGGTACAGAACCGCCCCGTGCTCCTCCATCAATTCGCGCGCTCCCGAAACAAAATCGGCGTGAATATGCGTTTCCGCGGCAGCCACAACCCGCAGGCCTTCCGCTTTGGCGACTGCGAGATACGGGGCAACATCCCGGGACGGATCGATGACGATCGCCTCACCCGCAGCCTGACAGCCGATCAAATAAGAGGCGTGAGCCAATTTTTCGTCGTAAAAATAGCGCAGCAACATGAGAACTTCCTCCCCGCCATACACTTTTACTCCTAACTTACGGTGCGGGGTATTCCATCAGTACACTATTTTCCAGCCGGCTTACAGTCCATTTTCGATATGGGGAATCTGCCAGTCGATCGGCGTGCTCCCGATCTTTTGCAAAAAGTGATTGGCCGCGGAAAAGGGCTTGCTGCCGAAAAAACCTTTGCGGGCCGAGAACGGGCTGGGATGGGCCGATGACAGGATACAATGCCGGTTTTCGTCGATCAACGGCCTCTTTTCCTGGGCATGGTTGCCCCAGAGGATAAACACCGCCGGCTTTTCGCGGCGATTGACGAGCTGGATGATCCGGTCAGTCAGGTTCTCCCAGCCTATTCCTTTATGGGAATTGGGGCTGCCCGCGCGCACGGTCAGAACGGTGTTCAACAGCAGCACGCCTTGCTCGGCCCACTTTACCAGATAGCCGTTATTCGGGATGTAACACCCCAGATCGTCCTGCAGTTCTTTGTAGATATTTTTCAGCGAAGGAGGGATTTTCGCCCCGGGCTTGACCGAGAAGCTGAGTCCGTGAGCTTGTCCGGGCCCGTGGTACGGATCCTGTCCCAAAATGACGACCTTGGTATCGGCATAGGAAGTCAGCCTTAATGCCGTAAAGAGCTCGTCCCGTTCAGGATAGACGACCTCATGGCGATATTGCTCATCCAAAAACCGCTGCAGCCGTACGTAATAGTCTGCTTGAAAGTCCGCTTCCAGCAAGGTCTCCCAATCGTTTCCCAATCTTGTCATCTCTCGTTTACACACTCCATCCTAGGTAATTGACGCGCTTCACTGATTTGATTGTACCTGAGTTTGGGCGCGTTTCGGCACATTTTTGGGAAAAACCGCGGAAGAGAAAGACGGCACACCATCCCGCCTGTAAAAATCTGCTTGCAAAAATGCAGACGCCGCATATAATTAAAATTACAAAATGAGTGAGTACTCACTTTTATTTAGTTTCAAGGAGGGAATTCTCATGTTCTCCCACAGTCTTCGCATCATCACGCTGCTCTCTTTACTGCTGGTCACTGCCTGTTCTCCTGACAGCGACT
The DNA here is from genome assembly GCF_000311785.1 of Brevibacillus massiliensis. Lineage (GTDB taxonomy): Bacteria > Bacillota > Bacilli > Brevibacillales > Brevibacillaceae > Brevibacillus_C > Brevibacillus_C massiliensis. The sequence continues at coordinate 148,322 of NZ_HE978539.1, read as the reverse complement.
GGGCGATGTCGGGCACCATCGAGGCGGATGAACTCCCGATCGCAGCCGAAACCGGCGGAAAAGTCATCACGCTGCTTGCGGATGAAGGGGCCTCGGTAAAACAGGGCCAGATCATCGCCAAAATCGATGACAGCACCTTGCGCTTGCAGGTAGAAGAGGCCAAAGCCAGCCTGGAACAGGCCACGGCAAAGCTGGAAGAAGCCAAGGCCGGCACGCGCGACCAAAGCCTGCGCCAGGGAGCGGCGCAAGTGCAGCAAGCCGAGGCAAATGTCGCCCAGACAGAGGCCCGCTTTCGCCAGGCGAAGGCCAATTACCAACGGGCAGCGGAACAGCTGCAGCAGGCGAATGCCCAGTTGGAAGGGGCAAAACGGACCCTTGCCTACCAGCAGGCCAGGCAGGACGAGATAGCCCGGCTGTTCCAGAATGGTGCGGCCACGAAGCGAGATTACGAAGCGCAGCAAGAAGCAGTCAGCCAGGCCCGGACACAGGTGGAACAGCTCACGGCTCAGGTATCGGCGGCCCGGTCCCAGACCGACAGCGCCAAAAGCGAGATGGATGCAGCCCAGGCACAGATCGGAATGGCCCGGTCGCAAGCAACTGACGCCGCGGCCCGGCTGGATTTGCTGCAGGAAGGAAGCACCAGCTACACCTTAAAGGCGCTGCTAGCCGCCCAGACCCAGGCCAGAGCGAGGCTGGGAATCGCCGAATTGCAGGCAGAGCAGGCAAATATTACGGCCCCGCATGACGGTGTCATCCTGCGCAAAAACATTTCCCAAGGCGAAGTGGTAAAACCGGGCTCCACCCTGTTTACGATGATGAAAACCGACTCCCTCAAGCTGAAAGTCTACATTCCCGAAGCCGAGCTCGGCTTGGTCAAGGCTGGCCAGCCAGTCGAAGTCCAGGTTGACGCCTACCCCGGCGAACGGTTTGCCGGTACAGTCAGCTTTATCTCTGACAAAGCGGAATTCACCCCGAAGCACATCGAGACGCGAGACGAGCGCACCAAGATGGTATTCGCCGTTACCATCACGTTAAAAGACGGACTGGACCGATTGAAGCCCGGTATGCCGGCAGACGTCTTCCTCAGCGAAGGAGGACGAGAAAAGTGAGCTGCGCCATCCAATGCAAAAATTTGACCAAAAAATTCCATAACCGCATCGCCGTCAACGATTTAACCCTTTCGATCAAAAAAGGCTCGATCTACGGCTTTCTCGGTCCCAACGGCTCCGGAAAATCGACGACGATCCGGATGCTCTGCGGCCTCTTGGTCCCCACCTCCGGCTCGGGCACCGTCCTGGGCTTCGATGTCACGAAGGAAAGCGAGTCGATCAAGCAGCGAATCGGCTACATGTCGCAGAAATTCAGCCTCTACGAAGACTTGACGGTAGAGGAAAACCTGCAATTTTACGCGGGTGTCTATGGTATAGCAGGCCGGGAATTAAAGCAGCGAAAGGCAGATCTGATCGAAATGGCCGGGCTGACCGGTCGGGAAAAGCAGCTTGCCGGCTCGCTTTCCGGCGGCTGGAAACAGCGCCTCGCCCTCTCCTGCGCCCTGCTTCACCGCCCGGAACTGCTCATCCTGGATGAACCGACCGCCGGAGTCGATCCCGTCTCGCGCCGGATCTTTTGGGATGTGATCCACGACCTGGCCAGACAGGGGATTACGATTCTCGTTACCACCCACTACATGGATGAAGCAGAGACCTGTGATGAGATTGGCTTTATCTTCTTTGGCAATTTGCTGACCCACGGAACGCCGAAGTCGCTCATCTCCGAGATGAACGCAGACAACCTGGAAGATGTGTTCATCACGCTGGTGCAGCAGCAGGAAGCGGCTCAAGCAGAGCTGGGTCAAAAGGTGGGAAGAAAATGAAGCACTTCAGCCTCTCCCGCTACCGGGCCATCGTCAGGAAAGAACTGATCCAGATCAGGCGGGACAAACCCAGCATGGCCATTGCGCTTATCCTTCCGTTTATGATGCTGTTTTTATTTGGCTACGCGATCAACACGGATGTCGACGAGATTGCCACCTCGGTCTGGGACCAGAGCCAGACGGCCCAAAGCCGCGAACTCGTCGCCAATTTTACCAATACGGAAATCTTTCGGACCGTATCCTATGTAAGCAGTTACGCAGAAATGGAGAAGCTGATTGACAACGGCAGTGTCCACGTGGGCCTGGTCATCCCGCCCGATTACGCCAAACAGCTTGACAGAGGCGAACCGGCCGCCGTCCAGCTCTTGATCGACGGCTCCGATCCGAATATCGCCAGAACAGCCGCCGCCAACGCACAGCTGATCGTCCAGCAAAAAGCGATTGCCATCCAGGAAAAAAACCTGCAAAAAGAAGGGGTCTGGAAGCTGGAACAGCCGCTGCAAGCCGAGACGCGGGTCCTGTTCAATCCGGAGATGAAGAGCATCGTCTTCAACATCCCGGGGCTGATCGGTTTGATTATGCAGAACGTCACGATGATCCTGACAGCCTTCTCACTCGTTCGGGAAAAAGAGCGCGGTACGATGGAGCAGCTAAACGTGACGCCGATTCGCCCGATTGAACTCTTGACCGGAAAAATAACACCCTACGTCTTCATCGGTTCGTTTTCCTTTTCCATCGTCCTGTTGTTTGGCACACTCTGGTTCGGGGTGCCGATCAAGGGGAGTTTGCCGCTGTTGTTCGTCCTGTCCGTCTTGTTTTTGATCACGACGCTGACGCTTGGCATTTTTATCTCGACCGTGGCCAAGACACAGCTGCAGGCGATGCAGGTCTCCTTTGCCCTGATCCTGCCGAGCGTGCTGTTGTCCGGCTTTATGTTTCCGCGCGAAACGATGCCGCTCGTGATAAAATGGTTGGGTGGGCTTGTTCCACTCACGTATTTTTTGGAAATTTTACGCGGTATTTTTCTGAAAGGAGTCGGCCTCGCCGCCCTTTGGAAGGATACTTTGGGCATGGTGATATTTTCCTGTCTGATCATTACAATTGCCATACTGCGTTTCCGCAAGCAGTTGGACTAGAAAGGAAGGAACGAAAAGAGCGATGAACGAGAGTGGTTTTGAAGAAGTCCTGCAGACATTTCTTGAAGAGATCAAACGGGAAGACAAGATGACGGAAAAGCAGCGCAGAATCCTGGAGGCGTCGATCAAGCTTTTTGCCGAAAAGGGCTTTCACGCCAGTTCGACAAGCGAAATTGCCAAAGAAGCAGGCGTGGCGGAGGGAACCATCTTCCGGCACTATAAATCGAAAAAGGATATACTCATTGCCGTCGTTGCCCCCGCCATCACCAAGATAGCCGTACCCTTTATTCTAAAGGACGTACGGAAGATCCTCGCCGACAACAGCAATCGGTCGTTTGCCGACGTATTGGCTCGGCTCTACAAAAACCGGCTGGAATTGATCGCGGCCAATGAGAAGCACTTTCGCATTCTGCTGCAGGAAGCCTTTTTCCACGAAGAGCTGCGCCAAGCCCTGCTGAACACGGTCGCCACGGAAATGAAACAGCTCGCCAGGCAGTTCGTCCTTCAGAGGATCGATGCCGGCGAGCTGCGGCCGCTGCCGCCTGAAGTCATCTTTCGCGTGATCTTTTCCTTGATATTGGGGCTTGTTACCTTCAAATACACGGTTGGCCAGGAAGAATACCGCATACTGGATGAAGATGAGCAGGTCGCGCTGACGGTGGATATTCTGATGAACGGAATAGCCAAACGGCCGGAGCACGAGTGAGTCGGCATCCCGCCCGGCCGACATCACCCGGTATACTCTTCCAGTCGGCGAATGCGGTCATCCAGATCGGGATGGCTGGCGAACAGGCCGAGGAAACCGCTCCTTTTGCCGTTGATCTTGAGCGCTGCGACCGATTGCTGGTCGGTATCGATCAAATGAACCGTATGCTGCAGCGAACGCAGCGCATGGATCATCTGCTCCCTTCCGGCCAGCCGGGCGCCGCCGGCGTCGGCACGGTATTCGCGGTAGCGCGAGTAAGCCATCACCACAATGCTGCCCAAGATGGAAAACAGGATATCGAAGACAATCACGGCGATAATGTGGACCAAGGGCGCAGTCTCCTCCCGCACAAAACGGGAGGCGACGAGTGCGCACAGGCGCGATAGAAAGACAACAAAGGTGTTGATAACCCCCTGCAGCAGGGTCATTGTCACCATGTCGCCATTAGCGATATGGGCCACTTCATGAGCGATGACCCCGCGAATCGCACTGTCATCCAGCCGATCCAGCAGCCCTTGTGACACGGCTACCAGTGAACGGTTTCTGGTCGGGCCGGTCGCGAATGCATTTACCTCTGGCGAGTTGTAGATGCCCACCTCCGGCATGACGCGAAGTCCCGCCTGACGGGACAGACGATGGACCTCTTCCAGCAGCTCACGCTCCGGCGAATGCAAATACCCGTTGGTTTTGAGCACACGCACACCCAGCATCCACTTTGCCATCACCCTGGAGAGGGCCAGGGAGATGAGCGCTCCGGTAAATCCGACCACGGCACTAAAGCCGAGCAAAGCCCTGTAATCAATGCCCTTCGCGGTGATATAGCCGCGCACCCCAAGCAAGCTGGTCACAATGCCAATCGTAACAATGACGAGAATGTTGACCAGCACAAATAAACCAATCCTCTTCAGCATGCCAGTCTCCTTTCGTTTCTTAACAGAAGTTCCGCCTATCCTTCAGTCTGACCAACTGACGATAAATTTCTACAATCTCGTCCAATTTTATTCTGACCAGCCCGCTGGACGAAGGAGCGACGAATTCACACACGCCGGGGACAACGGGCATCTCCTGAACTCCCCAGCCCACGCCTTTTCGGCCGCTGTATTGTTCGTACACTCCTTTGCCAACGAAACAGACGATCTTTGGGCGGTACTGCTCGATTTTTTTCTTCAGTTTTTCCCGGCCCGCGGCGTACTCTTCCCTGGATATTTCTGCCGCGTTTCGCGTCGGCCGCTCGACGATGTTGGTAAAACCGTAGCCGATGGCGAGCAGGTCCTGGTCCTCCTGCGGGCTGTACAGACGCGGTGTCAACCCGGATTGGTACAGGATCTTCCAAAACCGGTTGTGCGGATTCGCATAGTGATGCCCCGTCTCGCCTGATTTTACGCTGGGATTAAATCCGACGAACAAGATATCCAGGTTGCAGGCGAGATGGTCGGGTATGGGTTGCAAATGGGATCACCGTTCCTTTACGGATGAAAGATACATCAGCCAGCCATATGATTGACGGTACCTTTCGGATAGATGACATTGATGTGGTTGATGTAAGGATCAGGCTCTTTGGCGCCAGGCTCCGGTAAAACGATTTTCAGTTCGTATGCGGGACTCACCTTGTAGACGTAGATAGCCTCGCCGCCAGCCTTGTTGATGCTTGCCGGATTGCCCAACATCTTCTTTACCTGGGACAGGCGGAGCTCCTGCAAACGCAGGTCGTATGAACGAATTTCCGCGGTCTGCATCCCCTTGTTATAACCGAATACGACGCCGTGCTTTTGATATACGGCATAGGTTAAACCGTTTACGTAATCGGATTGGTCCGGTTTTCCCCACTTCTCTTCTACTGCCGCAGAGTCCGACGTCTCCAGGGCAAATTCGGAATTGACTACTCTTCCTTCTTTTGCGAGTTCCTCCGTAGTCCGTACCAGTTCCTCTCCATTGGTATTCGCCATCAGGTTGACAGTTCCCTGCGGATACAGCACGCTTACGTGGTCGAGGTGAGGATCCGGGGTCTGTTTCGAAACGGCGGGTAAGACAACGCGCAGCTGGTACTTTTCGCTGGCGTTGTATACATAGACAGTCTGGTTGGTATTGCTGGTGATCCGGTCCGGCTCGCCTAATGCCTGTTTCACCTGGGACAATGTAATATCCTTTACTCTCGGGTCGTAGGAACGAATCTCCGTAATCTGCATTCCCTTGTTGTAGCCAAGATCCACCCCATGCTTTGCGTAGGAACCGTAGCTCAGGCCGTTTGTGTAGTAGGTTTGGTTGGGCTCACCCCACTTTTCTTCGAGAGTGTCGTACATCCCGGTCTCCACTCCGAAGTCTGTATTGATCGCTTTCCCTTGGCGGGCGAGTTCCAGCATGTTTTTCAGCAGGGTTTGACCGGCATCCTGCTCCCCCGACGGGAACGCGACAGGCAGTTCCTTTTCTTCAGCCGGTGTTCCCTGGCTGCCTGCCGGCGGTTTGACAGGCAAGGAAATCTCTTCGTCGGAATGTACCCAATACGTTCCCAGCCAAAACGCCCCCGCCAAGGCGGTACAGACGGCCAGCCCTTTTCCCAAAGCGGCAAACCGATGATGAACCTTTTCGCGCCCGCTCCATTTGCTTTCGCTCTCTCTCAACCTGGCGAGCATCTCTTTTTGCCGCTGCGGATCCAGCTTGATGTCGGGAAGGCTGGACAATTTCTCCAGTGTCTCGCGGTCAGGATTATACGACATTGTTGATCATCCCCTTCGTCTGTTTTTCTACTTTGCTTTTCAGTGCCTTGACCGCCCGGTGCAGCGTGGTATTCACCTTGGATTCGCTCCATTGCAAGATGATCGCCGTCTCTTTCGGCGACAATCCCTTGATCCCCCGCAGGATCAGCACTTCTCGATAAGCCGGCTTCATCTGCTGCAGCGCTTCGTACAGCTCGCGTTTCTCTTCATGTAGATTCAGGATCTCTTCCGGAGTCTTCTCCACCGTCTTGACGTTTTGCAGCAGACTCTCGGGAAGCCAGCTCAAGAGCCGCCTTTTTCGCCCGTAATCAATCGCCGCATTGCGGGCAATCGTCAGCAGCCACGTTTTGGGATTGGCTCTTCCCTCATATGTGTCAAACGCTTTTATCGCTTTGATAAAGACTTCTTGTACGAGATCCTCCACGTCCTTGTTTCCGGTATAGTAAACAAGGAATTTGTACACGTCGTTGCTGTAGCGTACAAACCACTGTTCGATCTGCTCTTTTCTATCCAAGTTTTTCCTCCACCTTTGTCGGTATGTATAGAGTTAGACGCAGCAGCTCCCCTCTGATTACACTTTTTTACGATTTGTTCTGCCCAACCCTTTGTTGCTTTACTCTAAAGGGGGCAATTGATCTGAGAATAGTCATTGTGATCCTTACGATTGAAGCCGTATTTAAGGCTCCCTACGGTACAAAAAAACAGTTATCACCCGGGACTTGCCCGTGATAACTGTTTTTTGGTGTCTTTTATGGCGTGCTCCACTTGTTTGTCTTCGCAGGCGGCTGATAATGGTGCAGCCGCTCCAGCAGTCTGGCCGGCTCGCTTTCGCAAATCAGCAGTTCCGTGTGGGTAGCAGGGATAAAGCCGGCATCCACGGCGGTTTTGACCATTTCCATCAAGGGGGTATAATACCCTGCCGTGTTGAGCAGGCCAACCGGCTTGCTGTGGATCCCCAGCTGCCCCCAGCTCACCACTTCGAATACTTCCTCAAATGTGCCGTATCCGCCCGGCAGAGCGACAAAAGCGTCTGCCAGCTCCCCCATTTTCGCTTTCCGTTCGTGCATGTCTTTTACCTCATACAGTTCCGTCAAGCCGGTATGGACCATCTCTCCGCGAAACAGCCCTGTCGGCATCACGCCGATCGCCTTTCCCCCGCGCTCCAGCACCGTATTGGCGATGCAGCCCATCAACCCGGCATTGGAACCGCCGTAGACCAACTCCAAACCGCGAGCCGCCAGCTCAATGCCCAGCGCTTTTGCCATCTGTTCAAATTGGGGATTTACTCCGCGGTTCGAACCCGCGAACACACATATCCGTTTCATACAGCTCTTTCCTCTCTTTCTTGCTCATCCGCTTGTTTCATGCGGTTGAAGATCGTCGATTGTTTATGAAGAAAGTCTTTTCGTTGCCGAGTCACTTTCCGATGGGCTTTTGCCACTTTCCGTTTGGCCCTCTCCCGGTTCCTTGATCCTTTTTGTTTGCGCGAAAGTCGCCGTTGATACCATTTCAGCCGTTTTTCCGCTTTTCGCAAATACCGCGGATTCTCAATCATTGTTTCATCGGAAAGGGCCGCGAATAGAGAAGGAACACTGAATGGTTGTTATTATCCAGTTTCATTACCATAACTCTCTTTCTTTTATCTACTACTGTGTATTTTATCAGAAAATATTCCGCCATTCATCCCCCACCTAAGAGGTGGAAGACTTCAGGCGCGAGCAGGTTAAAATTTTTCTATCCCCCTGTATTTGCCTCCTTTACCAAGAACGCTTCGGGATCAGGATAAATGGCGCAAACCGCTGCCTGCTGTCAGGAGCGGGTTTGCCGTATCGAGACGATGTGCAAATCGATGTTTCGCGACTGCCTCAATAGTTTATTGATAATCGAACCTTTGATCAGTTCCTCTCACCTGCTGCGGGCGGAGTGGCCCAGGACGATTTGCGTCATGTGAAATCGTTCGGCGGTATCGATGATGATCTGCGCAGTCTTTCGGCTTCGGGCTTCTTCTACTATTATATGTGCGCCAAACTGTTGGGCCAGCTTTTGCCAACGGGCGATGTTCTTTTGCTGCTCGCTGTCCAGCTTCTCGACGGGCAGCGGGACGACCGTCATGACGTAGAGCTCCGCCTTTAATCGACAGGCGATTCGCCGAAAAGCCCCAGGTCGCGTCCTTCGGTATACTGCTCCACCAGCGCTTCCAGCTTGTCTTTCGAGACTCCCGTCACGTTGCTGATTCGGTCGATCTGCACTCTGGCCGCTTGCGGCGTGATGTGCGGGTCAAGCGGAGGTCATCGTGATGACCGCCATCTGCGAGAACAGCGACAAACCTGTTTCCCCGCTGTAGTGCTGCAGGTTGGTATTGGTCAAAAAGCTGACCACCGTATTGAACGCCTAGGTCGGCTCCATGCTGCCCATGCCGTTCGGATTGAGCGGCAGTAGATTTTGCAGCCGCAGGATCAGGTAACTGATACCGACAAGGACCGCGTTCGTCAACAGCAGGCTGAACGCGTACCGCTTCCATGTCATGCCGGCCCTCTCCCGCAAACCGGCGATTCGATAAATCAGCTTTTCAAATGCCCATGTCCATCCCCCGATTGGTTAAAATTTTTCAGGATGCAGCAGTGCGTAAATCAAGTAGACAAAAACCCCTGCGGCAAAAACGGCCACGATGATCATGCCTCCCCGCCCCCATTCCCTTCCGCTCCGCGTCCGCACCATGCGGCCAATCCGCAAAACAACAGATACATTCCGCCAAGCAGCAGGAGCATGCATACATCTATCATTCGAGTGCCTCCTTACGTCTTCAACAAGTAAGCCTGTCAAAACGTCCCTGTTTTCAGGCACAAAAAAGAAGCCTGCGGAAGAGGACCTCTTCTCGCGGCTTCTCGCACACGGCAAAGCAAACCGTGTCAAAGCACGACAATCGTTGCCTCTCTCGATACGCTTACGAGGTTAGCTGTCGGATTCGGGCGGTGAGAGTCGCCCTACTTGAAGCAGGACCTCATGGCGGCCCGTGCTGCAAGATTCACCCCTTGTGATGCCCTCCCGCTCTCACACGAGAAAAGTCCTCACGGTTGGTTCCCCCGCTTTCCATAACGGAAACTCAGCGAATAGAATGGAAACTTTTATTTGGTTGAATTGAATATTACGCCTGAGCCTCAGGCTTCGCAATGGCTTATTTCGTCAAAAAACAGATGCTCTATCGCCAAGATAATGCAAAAAAACGCGAAAGGACCCGTCCGGTCCAGACGAGCCCTTGTCATCTTGTATCTCTTCCTTACACCTTGAATTTGCCGACTAACGCCCGCAGTTCTTCCGCCATCCGTGCCAGGGAAGCCGCCGAGGAAGATACTTCCTCCACGGTTGCCAACTGCTCTTCGGCGGACGCCGATACCGTTTGCGAGCTTGCAGCGACCAGTTTTGAGCCTTCGGAGATTTCATTGGCCGCACGCACAACCTGTTCGGTGCTGGCCGCCACCTGCTGCGATGCGGCGGATATTTGCTGAATCTGGCTGGTGACTTCATCGACGTACCCTTTGATTTCGCCAAACCTCCTGCCGGCGCTATATACAGCCTGCCTTCCTTCGCTTGCCTCTGCGATTCCTCGCTCCATCCTCTCGACCGTATCCTGCGTATTTTGTTGAATACTGTCGATCATCTGCGTGACCCGGCTGGCCGACTCTGCTGACTGCTCCGCCAATTTGCGAACTTCGTCCGCGACGATTGCAAAGCCGCGTCCGTGCTCGCCGGCTCGCGCCGCTTCTATCGCCGCATTCAGCGCCAAAAGATTGGTCTGCGTGGCAATTTCCGACATCACGTCTACGATCAGGCCCACTTCCTTGGAATACTCCCCCATCTCCTGAACCGCCTTGGCCAATTGTTGTATCGTGCTCTCCAGAGAGTCCATCTGCTTGACGGCCACTTGAACCGCTTGATTTCCCTCCAGCGATTTTTCCGCGGCCTGAAGCGACAGCGCGGCGGTGCGCTGCGTGTTCTCTGCGATTTGTTGGATCCCAATCGACATCTGATTGATTGCCTGAACGCTTTCATCCGCCCCCCGTGCTTGTCTGTCAGCACTGACCACGATTTCCTGAATGGATGAGCTGATCGTCTCCGCTGAGCAGCTCGTCTGTTCGGCACTGGCCGACAGCTCTTCTGAGGATGCAGCCACACTTTCGGCACTCAGGTTTATTTGGCTGATCAGGCCGCGAAGGTTTGCGGCCATTTGATTAAAGGACACGGCCAGCTGGCCAATTTCGTCGTTGTTTTTCACCGCCAGATCCTCTTTCGTCAAATCGCCTGATGCGACCAGCTCGGCGGCTGCCGCGATCCGCATGATTGGTTTGGAGATCATGCGGGACATAAAAAACCCGATAAGCAGCGCCAACACAAGAGTGCTCATGCTTAGAAAAACCATGCTGCTGATGGAAGTGTCAACCGCTTTCGTATTTTCGCTGCTGCCTTCTTCCATTAGCTGCTGCTGTCTGGTGGCAATCTCATCTGCCACTGGCTCCAACTGTCTCCCGAGGGGCAGCACTTCTTTGGTAAAGAGGTCTACGATTTGATTCCGATCTTCGTTCTGGCTAGCCAATTTCAGCAGATCAGTATACTTCGCCTTAAATTGTTGGTTAAGATTTTCCAGTTCTTGGAGCTTTTTCAGATCCTCATCCGCCTGAACCAACTTTCGGGTATCGCTGATAAGCTGATTCAACTGGTTGTGATACTTTTCCATACTGTCCAGAAACTGCTGGTCCTCCGTCAAAAGATAGCCGCGCAAGCTGTTGGACTGTTTTGCCGCCTGGACCTGCATCTGATACGAATTTGCCACAATGACGGCCCGCCTGTTCAGCAGATCTGTGTAAGACTCATCCAATTTAGTCAAAAAGTAGTAAGCAATGCCCGCTGTCACAGCAAGCAGCAGGGCTATGAGAAAAAAGGCCCCCGTTAATTTTTTGCCGATGGTAAGTTTCAAAACTAGACACCCTTTCGAAAGTTTATGTTTTGAAAAGCTGTATTCGTGAAATTGCAAGAGTCCTTTTAGCCACCACCCCATCCTTTTCCAAGAAAAATTTCATATTTTTCTACACGGTTTCAGCTTA
>NZ_HE978539.1:57430-135724 GCF_000311785.1 Brevibacillus massiliensis | reverse complement strand
CGAACTTTTACCTATTTTTTCACAATATCAAATGGAACAAGAAGAGCCAACCGCTCCTTTTGTTCCATTTTTCATATCTCGTTTTTCAATTATTGGCGGTAAGCGCGCAAATTATTCTGCCGGCATCGTCTGTTCATATCGGGAGCCGGGCGCCAGTTTTCTCTCTTTCACCAACAGGGTAGCCCCGAGAGCCGCAAACAGGACGACCGCTACCGCCAACAAGCTGTCCTGCAGGGCGTGTATAGAGGCGTATTTTTTCACCAGCTGACTGACCATTTGTACAGCCAAAATAGCGGCATCCTGCGCTGAGAAGCCCTGGCTCAAAAACAACTGCTCCCACTGCCGGATGACTTCCGTATGGATCGGCCCTGTGGCTGTGACACTCTCCGCCAAATGGGCCGCATGCTGGACGCTGCGATGGGAAAACAGGCTGATCAGGGCTGCGATTCCCACCGAGGTAGCCACCTGCCGGCAGACATTGGTTATGACCGAGGCGGCGGGAACCCGATTCTGATCGGAAATGCATATCAGCGGTATTTGCATCGACGTCATCAGGCAAAGTCCCAGACCGATCCCCCGCAAAGTGAGCAGCCATTGCAGATGAGTGTAGTCGGTATTGAGATCGACAGCAGCAATCCACAGACCGGAAATGGCGCAGAAGAGAATCCCTGTGAATATCAACGGTTTCAGTCCGGTTTTGAAAGCCAGGAAGCCGCACAGAGGAGTGATCACTCCGGAAGCGATCGCCTGCGGGAGAAGCAAAAGGCCCGTTTCCATCGCGGAGTGGCCCAGCATGTTCTCCGAATAGATCGGCAGCAGGTAGATCAGGCCAAAGTTCCCTGCCATCAGCAGGCTGTTGACCAGCAAGCCCAAGGAAAAATCACGAATGAGAAACAGACGCACATCCACCAGCGGGTGCTCTGTGGAGAGCTCCCAGACCACAAACAAGACTCCGGCTGCAAGCGCCGTCAAAAACAGCGAGACGATGGGGAACGAGTCCCAGCCCCACTCCTCTCCTTTGGTGCAAGCCAGCAGCAGGGCTACCAGCATGACTGCGGAAAAGAGAAAGCCGAACAGATCAAACGGGTGGTCCTTTTTCGGCTCGCTCTCCTGCAAAAAGTGCCAAACCAACAGCATCGCCAGCAGCCCAAACGGAATATTCACGGTGAAAATCAACCGCCAATCCAGATACTGTACGAAATAGCCGCTTAGGACAGGGCCGATCGCCGGGGCGACAAAAACGGAGATGCCGAACACGCCCATGGCTGGACCGATTTTTTCCCGCGGTACGACATACTGAATCATCGACTGGCCGATCGTCATCATCAACCCGCCGCCGACGGCTTGAATGATCCGGGACGCCACCATGGTGCCGCTGCTCCAGGCGAATCCGCAGAAGCACGATCCCAGCGTGAACAGGAAGAGGCTGGCGAGGTAGCTCTTTTTTAGCCCGAAACGCGTGCTGGCGTACCCGGAGAGCGGAATAATCGCTGCCATCGCCAGGGTATACGCAGTGATCACCCACTGAATCTCGTCGGCAGAAACCCCGAATACGCTCATCATCTCCGGAATCGCCACATTGACGATGCTCGTATCGAGGACGGCCATGAACGTGCCGAGGACAATCGCAAAGACGCCGGGCCAAAAATTTTTCTGCGGGTTCATCTGCTCACCCCCTCATCTCACGTGAATGGCAACGGCGGCATTGATTCCGGGACGAAGATCAACCGTTTCGTCAAAAAAACCGATCTTCACCGGAATTCGCTGTGTCACCTTGGTAAAGTTGCCTCCGGCATTGACGGGCGGCAAGAGCGAAAAAGCAGATTGGGCGGCCTCCCCGAGCTTGATTACCTTGCCTTGAAACCTCCTGCCCGGATACATGTCGAGGGTGATATCGACCAGCTGCCCCTCCTTGACCAGCCGGGCCTCTGTCTCTTCCACATTTGCCTGCACGTACAATTGGGTTTTGTCAACGACCAGCGCCACCGTGCTGCCGGCGCCGACCACTTCTCCCGCTTTTGCTGTCCGCTGCAGGATGACGCCGCTGATCGGAGAACGGATCAGCAGATGCTCCAGCACTCCCCCGGCAGCCAGCGTCGACTCTTCTTGTTCGGCGACGACCTGGTTTGCTTGCACCTGGCTGCCTTCGTCAAACAATAGCCGTTTGATCTTGCCGGCGACTTTCGGGGCAATCTTGTAAATATCCCCTGTAACAATGGCGTCTTCCGTCTTTACGTAATAGTAATTCTGGTAGCCGTAATAACCAGCTGTCCCGGCAAACACCAGTATGATGACCATAACGAGAAGGAGAAGCTTCCCCCGGTTTTTATCCATCCTGCAATACCATCCTTTCTTTTTCCAAACCGACCGTCGGTATAGATATGGATAATAAGTAAGGAGCGACCCGGTCTTGCTACGCTCCCGTTTTGCTGCCTTTTTGTTTGAGGTAGTATTGACGGCCGAGGAAACGAACCAAAAAAGTAACGGCAAAGCCGAGAATGTTCCAGGTATGAACCAGCATAATCCCGATTTCTCCCGGGATGACATTCAGCGTATACAGCACGGCGAAGGCAAATGACAGGCCAAACGAAAGCGCCCATGCCGCCGTAAGCCAATAGTTGGTGGAAACGAATAGCGGTTGATCATGAAACTGTGGGGCGACCGTCTTTTTGGCGTACTGCAAGGTAAACGGCTTTTTGACAAGCAAGGAAAGAATCGTCGTCAAGGTTAAGATGCCGTAAACGAACAATTGGGTAAAGTCAAACAAACGGACGTCCGGAAAGAGGATGGCGATGGCCAGGCTGCAGAAAAAATACCAGGTCTTCACTTTAATGATCGTATTTACCTCGCCAAATCGCCTTTTTTGGAACAAGCGGATCGCTAAAGTAAGCAGCAGTCCGACGGAAAAGCCGACAACCGGCGGGTGTAGTTGAAAGGCGACAAAAAACGGAATCAAATCAAGGACAATCCAAAACAACATGTTCATAGACGGCCCACTCCTTGGTAAGATATAAGATACAAATCAAAAAAATCGATTAATCGCGCAGAATGCGCATCAAGATTTGCAGGATGTCTTCCTCGTCGAGAGGTCTTTCGCCCTGCTGGATGATTCCGAGGATTCCCGAGCCAAACATGTGGGCTACCAGATACTGCGCGGTTTTTCGTGCGTCTAACGCCTTGGAGATCGCACCGCCCTGCTGTCCGGTCTCAATCCACTTCGTCTGCAATGTCACGCTAAACTCGTAAAAGCGGCGAAGAATCTCGGCAATCTCCGGTTTTTCTTTCTGGCTGAGCAAGTAGACAAAAATCTGCAGTGCTACGTTGCCCTCCGCTCTCATCATCTGAGAAAAACCCTTGATGATCGCTCGCAGCGGAGTTTGCAGATCTCCTCTCGCGCTCTTGCTAACTTGCAGGGCAAAATTTTCGTTCACCTGTTCCAGCTTGGATTGCAAGACCAGGGCAAACAGTTCATCCTTGCTCTGCACGTAGTGGTAAATCGCGCCCTTGGAGAGCCCGGTCCGCTTGATAATCTCCTGCAGTGTAGTCTGACTGCAGCCCCGTTCGCGAATAATTTCTTCTGTCGTCGCCAGCAGCAGTTGAAAACTGGGATTGGTATGGAAAGATTGAGTCATATCGCTTCTCCTTTGCTTGTTGACTTGTCATGAAAATAGTTTACAAACCGGCGGTCGGTTTGTAAAGAAAAAAATAAAAGAATCGCCGCTGCGGGCAAAACTAGCGACGATTCTTTTTCCTTCACTGCACCTTATGTCTTTCCGCCGGAATCAGCAAATTGAGCAGCACCGCGCCCAAGGCGCCAACGGTAATGCCCGAGGACAAAATGTAGCTGGCGAAGTCAGGCAGACCCTGCAGCACGTCTTTCGGAAGCACCGTTACCGCGATGGTAAGCAGCACCGGGATACCGATCACCATCATGTTTCGCTCGTCAATCGTGATCGGTTGGATCACCTTCATGCCGTTCGTAATAATCGCTACGCAGACGATTCCAAAGATCCCGTTGATCACCGGTTCGGGGATGCACGTAATCGCGGCAGACAGTTTGGGAACCAGTCCGAGTGCGACCAGAATGCCGCCCGCTGTCATAATCGCCATGCGGCTCCCGACACCGGTCACGGCAATCAGTCCGGCGTTTGAGGAATAGCCTGTCATCGGTGTCCCGCCGAAGAGAGCGGCGAAAAAGCAGCCGATGCCCTCGCCCGCTGCAGCGCGGTTCAGACGTTGTTCAGACAATTCGCTGCCCGTGACACTGGAGACGACGAACCAGGTCCCGGTCGTCTCGATCAAGATGATCAGGTAGACGAACGCCATCGTCAGCACCGCGCTCCAATCGAACACTGGTGCACCGTACGGCAACAGCTTTGGCAGAGACAGCCACGCCGCCTCCTGCACCCGCGAAAAATCCACCGTGCCGAAAAACGATGCGGTAACCGTTCCGACAACGATGGCGATGATCACGGAGATGAGCCGGAAAAAGGTGCCGGCACCCTGCGCTTTTTTTCCGAGCAAGATGCAGATGACGAGTACTGCCGCCGAAACCGCCGCGACCAGGCAGTTCACGCCGATGCTGCCGGGAGCGTTGTAGATGTTGCCCATGCCAATCGGCATTAAGGCGATGCCGACGATGATGATCACCGTACCGCCGACCAGTGGAGGAATGATCTTTCGCACCGCCTTGGCAAACAGCCTGAGCGGATAGCCGAGCAGGGCGATGAGCAGTGCGCCGGGAATCAACGCCCCGGTGACCGCGCCCAGCCCCAGTTTTCCGCCAATCGCGGCGATCGCCCCGATCGGCACGTAGGATGGACCCTGCACCACCGGCAGCCGCATGCCGAAACCCGTTTGGATCAGGGTAGCGATGCCGGTGCCCAGGAAGCACATTTGGATGAAGAATGACGTATTCCCCTTGTCGAGGGCTAAAAGTCCCGCAATAATGATAGGCGCGATGTACAAATCCATCGCCAGTACATGTTGAAGGCCAAGCAAGAACGCCTTCCCGAATCCGATTTTGTCGTCGACGCCGACGACCAGACGAACGCCCTGACGCGTCTGTTCCACTGGTTTCTTCCTCCCCTGTTTTGTTGTCACGGATAGTTGATAGGAACCTATTTTTCCGTTAATGATTTGGATAGGCATCATTATAGTCGATAAATGTCGAATTGCCTAGTGAATTCACGTACATTTTTTATATAAAAAAAGAAAATGTTCGTATTTTATTGACTCCACTCCGCAGTCTTGCTTACAATAGTAACGACATCACTAAGAGAAGAAGGGAATGCCCGATATGAACACGCTCGATGCCGTGCTTAGCCGCGATTGGATCGTCGCCTGCCGCTCCATTGACGTAGCGGACAAACCGCTGCAGGTAACCATCATGGGAGAGAGGATTGTCTTGTACAGAAGCACTGACGGAATCCGTGCATTCAAGGACCTGTGCATCCACCGCGGTGCCGCGCTGTCGCTCGGGTGCGTTCGCGACGGCCACCTCGTCTGCCCGTATCACGGCTGGGAATACGACGCTTCCGGCAGCTGCGTAAAAATCCCGCAGCTCCCGGCTGATCAAGCCATTCCGGCCAAAGCGCGGGCCATCTCCTACAGCTGCATGGAACAGTACGGTTTTATCTGGGTAAACCTCGCCGGCAACGAGCCCGAGCTGCTGCCATACCCGGAATTCTTCCAGCCCGGTTACCGCAATGTCGTCTGGGGCCCGCAGGAGGTCAACGCCAATCCGCCGCGCATTGTGGAGAACTTCCTCGACGTCGGTCACCTCGCCGTTGTCCACGAAGGCTACCTCGGGACTTCCACGCATCAGGAAATCGGCGATTACCGCGTCCACCTGGACGAATCAGGCATCCGTTCCGATGAAATCGCCATTTTCCAACCTGACCCCGACGGTTCGGGCCAGGCCAAGTACGTCTACTACACCTATGAAATCTTGCGGCCGCTGACGGTCCGCTTTACCAAGCGGGATCGGGAAACCGACCAGCGGATGTCGATTCTGCTGACCGTCCGCCCGGTGGAAGAGGGGCATTCTGTCGCCTACGGCATCCTCTCATTCAACTACGACACGGGAACGACCGACGAGGAAATCATTCAATTCCAGGACATGATCTTCGCGCAGGACAAGCCGATCGTGGAAAACCAGAAGCCGGAACACCTGCCGCTCGATCTGCAAGCAGAACTGTCGCTGAAAATCGACCGCGTCAGCATCGCCTACCGCAAGTACCTGGCTGAACTGGGTGTCAAGCTGGGCACCGCATGACGCCAAAAAACCCTCGAACCGCGGCATTTCGCCTGATTCGAGGGTTTTTCAAGTCGTCCAGTCAATATCCGGATGAATCGGCTGTCTTGGCTCCAGTCACGATCGCCACGCTGGCACTGGCTCCGATCCGGTTGGCCCCGGCGCCAATCATGGCGGCGCAATCTTCGTAGCTGCGAATGCCGCCCGACGCCTTTACGCCGACGTCCGTGCCTACCGTCTCGCGCATGATCCGGACGTGCTCTGCCGTGGCACCAGCCGTGCCGAAACCGGTCGATGTCTTTACAAAATCGAGACCAGTCTCCTTCGCCAGTTTGCAAACCTCCACAATCTGCGTCTCGTTCAGATAGCATGTCTCCAAAATGATCTTGATCACCAGCGGCTTCCCGACCTCTGAGCGCAACTGAACGAGTCGTTCCATCTCTCGTCTCACCAGATCGTATCTGCCGCAGAGCACGTCACTCAGGTTGACCACGTAATCGAGCTCATCTGCTCCATTGGCGACGGCGTCTTTTGCTTCAAAAAGCTTTGCCTCCGTCGTGGACGCTCCCAGCGGGAAGCCGATTACGGTACAAACCTTGACATCTGTGCCCTGCAAGGCCCGGGCTGCCAGCGGAACGAAGCAGGGATTGATGCAGACGGATGCAAAGCGGTATTCCTTTGCCTCGGTACAAAGCTGCAGGATTTGTGGATCGGTTGCGTTTGGTTTGAGCAGGGTGTGGTCGATGATATTTGCAAATGATGTTTGCACAGGTTTTTCTCTCCTCTCGAAAGCATTAGCGCTGCTGGAGAAAACGGGTTACTTCCGCTTTGGTCGGCATCGACGGGGCTGTTCCCGGTTTGGTGACGGACAGTGCTGCCACCGCATTGGCGCAGCGTATCGCCTCGCTGATGCTCTGGCCTTCTGCCAACGCATGGGCCAGCCCGCCGTTAAATGCGTCGCCGGCGCCGGTCGTATCGACCGCGTCCACTTGGAAACCGGGGTAGAGCGTTCCTGTGTTTCTGCCATTGTAGTAGTAACAGCCCTTTTTCCCGAGCGTGATGATGACTTGCGGCACTCCCCACTGATACAGTACTTTGGCTGCCAGGCAGGCGGATTCCTCATCCGTTACTTCGATTCCCGTCAAGAGAGAGGCTTCCGTCTCGTTGGGCGTAAGATAGGTCACTTTTTGCAGCAGCTCCTTGGAGATCTTCTGGTAAGGGGCCGGATTCATAATAACGGGCACGCCGTGTTTCTGGGCGAGCTCCAGCGTCTTCTTTACCGCCTCAAGGCTGGTCTCCAGCTGGACGAGCACCACGGCAGAGTTGCGAATCGTCTCTTCCGCCTGTTCCACATCTGCGGATGTCAGTCTGCCGCATGCGCCCAAGGCGACGACAATCATGTTCTCGCTCTGATCGTCCACGGCGATCAGCGCAACCCCGGTCGCCTCCTCGCGATCAATAAACACGTAAGAAGTATCGATCCGTTCACGGGTAAAATTCTGCAGCGCATCCTTGCCGAATTGATCTTCGCCTACTTTTGTGACCATAAAGACCTGTGAGCCTTGTCTGGATGCAGCGACCGCCTGGTTCCCGCCCTTTCCTCCGGGACCCATGCGGAATGGGCCGCCCAGGACGGTTTCACCCGGCTTCGGCATATGCGGGGTGCGGCTCATCAGATCCACGACGTAACTCCCCACGACGGTAATGTGTCCCTGACTCACTTTACTTCCCTCCAAGCTATCTCGTTTTGACCTGGTCGATGTTTTCCTTGGTTACCAATGTGGAGTCCAGAATGACCGACTTCTCTACTGTCTCTCCTTTGGAAATTTTTTCTGCCGTTTTGATCGCTTCTTTTCCCAGGAAGTACGGAGGCTCTGCGATCGTCGCCTCCATTTTGCCGGAACGGATGGCATCGAGCGCAGGGTCGACGGCGTCGCAGCCGATCAGCGTGATCTTATCCAGCCGTCCGGCCGCTTCGATCGCAGCCAGTGCGCCAAGGGCCATCTCATCGTTGGCAGCGTAGACAGCGTCGATTTCCGGATTGGCCTGCAGGATGTTCTCCATCACGCTCATCGCTTTTCCGCGGTCAAAATCAGCTGCCTGCTGGGCGACGATTTTGATGTCGGGGTGCTTGGCGATCGCTTCATTAAATCCTTTGCTGCGGTCACGGGCTACGTTGGTCCCCATGATGCCTTGAATCTCCACCACTTTGCCCTTGCCGTTCAGCGCCTCGGCGATGAAATCACCAGCGATGTTGCCCGACTTGATCGCGTCAAACCCGATATGGGTGATGACTTCTCCGCCGTTCGATTGGCGATCGATCGTAAACACCGGGATGTTCTCGTCATTCGCTTTCTTCACCGCTTCCGCGATGGCGTCGCTGTCCGCCGGGTCGACGATTAAGATGTCCAGCTTTTGCTGCAGCAGGTTTTCCACATCGGCCAACTGCTGGCCGGGGTTGTTCTGCGCATCCGTCACGACCAGTTCGTAGCCCAAGTCCTTCGCCTGGGCTTCTGCGCCCTCTTTTACCGCTACGAAGAACGGGTTGTTCAGCGTGTTCATCGACAAGCCCACTTTCAGCTTCTTCTCTGCCGGCGGCTGTGCCGACTCTCCCCCCTTCTGCTGGGTATCGCCGCTGCCGCTGCCGCCGCATCCCGCAAGGAACAGCGCCGCCGACAAAACGAGGGTGATGGCCGAAAACAAACCTTTTTTCATGATGAATCCTCCTTATATTTCTATCTTGTTTTTATTTTGGAAAACTTGCTGTCAACCAGTACGGCCAGCAAGATTACCAAACCCTTGGCGATGCTCTGGTAAAACGGGGAAACGTTCATTAGATTCAGAACATTGTCGAGAATCCCCATGATTAACGCCCCGAACAGCGTACCGACAATTCCACCTCTCCCCCCGGCCAGACTCGTCCCCCCGATGATTACGGCGGCAATCGCATCCAGCTCGATACCCGTTCCGGCTGTAGGCTGTGCCGACATCAGCCTGGATGTGTAGATAATCGCCGACAGGGCGGAGAGCAGACCGCCGATCCCGAAGACAGCCAGCTTGATCGTATTGACCGGAATCCCCGACAGCCGCGCCGCTTCTTCATTGCCCCCGATCGCGTAGATATAGCGGCCGAAGCTCGTGCAGCGGAGCACCCAGTACATCAGCGCAAACACCGCAAGCATGATGATGATCGGCAGCGGCACGCCGGCAATTTTGCCGTTTCCGATAAAGCGAAAAGCGTCATTGCTCACCACCACCGGGTATCCCTTGGTATAGACCAGCGTCATTCCCCTGGCGATGACCATCAGAGCCAGGGTGGTGATGAAGGAAGGAATCCCCCACCTGGTGACAAAAAGCCCATTGATGAGGCCAAACAGCAGCCCGATGAGCAAGGTTACCGGAAGCACGACGACGAGCGGCAGGTTGGCTGTTATCATACCGGCAGCGATCGCCCCGGTGAAGGCGAGAACGGAACCGACTGACAGATCGATCCCGGCGATCAGGATGATCAGTGTCATGCCCGCCGCAATAATCGCCGTGATCGAGACCTGGCGCACCACATTCAACAGATTGTTAACCGTCAGAAAGGAGTCGGACAGAATGCCGGCTGCCAGGCACAAGGCTGCGAATATGATCAAAACGCGGTATTTATTTACGAGTGCCAGTCCTTTTGTCACCTTATTTTCCCCCTGTTGCATAAAGGAATATTTTTTCTTGTGTCGCTTCCTGAATCGGCATTTCACCCGTGATCCTGCCTTCGTGCATCACGGCGATCCGGTGGCTCATCCCCAGCAGTTCCGGCATTTCGGAAGAGATCATAACGATGGCCAACCCTTGTTCTGTAAGGGTTTTCATTAGCTGGTATATCTCTGCCTTGGCACCGACGTCGATCCCCCTCGTCGGCTCGTTGAGGATCAGCACCTTGGGGTTCATCTGCAGCCATTTGCCCAGCACCACTTTTTGCTGGTTGCCGCCGCTTAGCGTCCCTGCCTCAACCGCGGGATCGTGCACCTTGATTTTCAGCAGGTCGACCCATTTTTCGACGATGGAGGTCTGTTTGGCTCTCTGCATCAAAGTCCCTCCGGCGGAAATCCGCCGATAGCTCGGCAAAAGCAGGTTCTCGAACACCGACATGATCAGGACGAGCCCTTCCCCTTTGCGGTCGTCCGAGACCAGTGCGATCCCTGCATCGATCGCCTCGCGCGGAGATCTGATGCGGGTTTGCCCGTTTACGGTAATCGTCCCTTGCATATTCGGGTACAGTCCGAACAGCGCTTTGGAGAGCTGAGTGCTGCCAGAGCCCATCAACCCGCCAATCCCGAGAATCTCGCCTTCGCGAACCGTCAGATTGATGTCGTGCAATTCCCCTTTGACCGTGAGATGTTCCACCGTCAGCACGGGCTGGCCCAGCTTTTCGTTTCTTTCCGGGTACAGATCGGTAATATCCCGTCCCACCATCATCTTGACGATATCGTCCCTGGTGACTTCTCCGGCATTGGCGCTGCCGATGTACTTGCCGTCGCGGAGCACGGATATCCGGTCGGCGATCTGCTCCACTTCTTCCAGCCTGTGTGTGATGAAGATGATCGCCATGCCTTGCTTTTTCAGCTCCAACATGATCCGCAAGAGCTGCTTGGCATCCTCCCCGTTCAACACGGCAGTCGGCTCGTCCATGATGATGATCTCGGAAGCGTAAGAAATCGCTTTGGCAATCTCGACCAGCTGCTGCTCCGCGATGCCGAGCTCGCTCACCAGTGTTTTGGGCGAAACATGTTTTAAGCCGACCCGCTCCATCACCGCTTGCGCCTGCTGATGAAGCCGCTTCCAGTCGATCACGCCCCTCACTCTGCGCGGCTCCCGCCCAAGGAAGATGTTTTCCGCTACGCTGAGGTTGGGCACCAGGTTAAACTCCTGATAGATAATGCTGATGCCCAGCGCTTGCGATGAACGGGGCCCCTGAATCACCGCCTTGCTGCCATTGATGTAGATGCTGCCTGCGTCAGGCTGATGGACGCCGGCCAACACTTTCATCAGCGTCGACTTGCCTGCCCCGTTTTCGCCCAGGAGCGCGAGAATCTCGCCTTTTCTCACTTCGATGTCGACCCGGTCCAGCGCCTTGACCCCCGGGAAGTGCTTGCAGATTCCTTCCATCTTTAAAGCGATCGTATCCAAGTTGTATCCCCCTTCCCCGTCTGACCTCGCTCAAGCGGCTTAATAAGCGACGCCGGCGACCAATATCACGTTGGCATAAGGCGTAAACTCTCCGCTGCGGATAAACCCGCGCGCCTGCTTGGTCGTTTGCTTAAATTCCGCATGCGGCACATACTCCACAGGAATGCCGGGAAATCTCCGCAAAATTTCCTCATTCATCTGCGGGCTGACTGTTTTGATCTCCTCGGCAAGGATAATCTTCTCTACCGTCAATTCCGTCAAAATCGTGTCCAGCGTCTCCAAAAAACCCGGGGTGCCTTCCTTTAAAGCCAAATCAATCCGGGTGCGGACGTTTTCCGGCAGAGGCAGTCCGGCATCGGTGACAACGATGTAATCCGTGTGTCCGGTTTCCGCGATCAATTTGTTAACTGCTGGATTGAGAATGCCGCCTTTTTTCATGTCGATTTCAACCTCCAAAATGTAAACGTTTAGATTTTTGACTATGCAGATTTTATTTCAATCTGCACGATTGGCGTATGTTCAGTTCGGGAGAAAGCACGTAATGGCGCTTTGCCCCATCCAATCCTTCTGCCATCCGTTCGTGGAGGATCTCGAAAGCTACCTCCCCCAGCTTGCGCATCGGCCTTGATACCACAGTGAGCGGCGGGTTGATGAACGTGGCGATATCGACGTCGTCAAACCCGATAAAAGCGACTTCTTCCCCTATCTTCCAGCGGAGCTCCATCAGCGCCTTGACGCAGCCGATCGTCATCAGGTTGTTTGACGAGAAAATGGCTGTCGGCCTCTCGGCAAGGCTGTGCAGCTCTTTTGTCAGACGCGTGCCGCTCTCTTCCCTGAAATCCCCTTCCAGAATGTACTCCGGAACCAGCGGCAGGCCGTATTCTTCGAGCGCCCGCCTGTAACCGACAAACCGCTCGTAACCCGGCGTGGTATTTTGCGGGCCGCAGATAATCGCGATTTTTTGGTGCCCTTGCAGGATCAGGTGGCGAGTCGCCTGATAGGCCCCGTCGATATTGCCGACCAGCACGGTGTCTACTTCGAACCGTTTGATCGACCGGTCGACGGCCACGATCGGAATCTTCGCGTCGATCACCGCCTGCAGGTGATCGCCCTGCTCGTCGGCAGTAGTGATAATCAATCCGTCAACGCTCCGCTCCATCAGGATCTTCAGGAGCTCTGTTTCGGTCTCAGCCGATTCGTTGGTGTTGCACAAGATGGTGAAATACCCTTTCTCTCTGGCCTTCTGTTCGATCCCCGAGACGACCAGGGGAAAGAACGGGTTGTTTAGGTCCGGGATGATGATGCCGATCGTGTTCGTCGTTTTTTTCACCATGCTTCTCGCGACGGCG
Source organism: Brevibacillus massiliensis (assembly GCF_000311785.1). GTDB lineage: Bacteria > Bacillota > Bacilli > Brevibacillales > Brevibacillaceae > Brevibacillus_C > Brevibacillus_C massiliensis. The sequence continues at coordinate 122,947 of NZ_HE978539.1, read as the reverse complement.
TTGGGAATGTAGTTCAGTTCTTCGATGGCTGCCAGGATGCGGGCTTTCGTTTTTTCCCTTACGCCCCCCTGCCGGTTGATCACCCGGGAGACAGTGGCTGTCGAGACATTGGCCCGCTTTGCTACATCTTCAATCGTCGGTTTAGACAACAGGTATCAGCTCCAAAAATGTAAACGTTTAGATTAATTCTGGTAAAAAACGCCTATCACCCTGCTATTCCAAACAGAAATCCGCGGTAAAAGCGCTTTCTTTTTCCTTGTATTTTAAATTATCACAAACTTGTATCAAAATCAATCTAAACGCTTACATTTATTTTCCCCTTTCAGCTTTTCATCGTTTTTTCATGAAAGCTGTTTAAGATGAAACTATCTTTTTCTGACTGGAGTGAACACAAATGACCCGCTGTGATGTCTTGTTTGTCAGCAGTAATGGAGACGTTCATTTTGTGGGGAGCAAGCAGAGGTTTGAAGAGCGCTGGAACCATACAATGGTTGACTTTTTTCATACTGACATCCACTGATGGAAAGGACCTGTAAATCATGGTTGAACTCATTTCAACATGGCCGATATGGCAAACGATTCGCGTATTGGGAATGGTATCGTACCTCCTGCTGTTCACAGGAATCTGTCTCGGCATTCTTTACAGCATGCCATTTTGGAAAGGGAAGACAAAAGCTGCGCTTTACAAATATCATTCGTCCGCAACGGTTGCCGGCGTATTTTGCGGTATTTTCCACGCCATGCTTCTGGTCATTGACTTGCATATGCCATTTTCCTGGAAGGAGATTCTGATCCCCTTCGCTTCCAGGAACGAACCGCTGTGGAACGGCCTCGGCACACTCGCCCTGTACGGCATGCTGATCATCACCTTCACCACCGACATCAGAACGAAACTGAAAAAAAATGTGTGGCGCGCGATCCATTTCTGTTCCTATCCTGCCTTTATCGCCGCCTTGGCGCACGGCATGGGCGCAGGAACGGATACGAAGCGTTTTCCGATCTATTTGATGTACATCTGCACCTCTGGCATAATAGTTCTGCTGTCGGTCATTCGAATCTGTTTCAGGAGGAAGCAAAACATTGCACATCTTGCTAATCGAGGATGATACCAAATTGGGTTCTCTGCTTCACTACAAGCTTAACCGGGAGTATCATACCGTAGATTGGGTCTCTGACACTGCGCTTGTCCATGAGTACTTGCAAAAAAGTCGGTATGACCTCTACATTTTGGATTGGATGATGCCCCACTAGAGCGGTATCGAGATTTGCCAAGAAATAAGGAAAAGGAAAGATCCCACCCCTATTCTGATGTTAACCGCGCGCGATTCGGTATCCGATCGGGTCCTTGGTCTAAACAGCTGAGCAGACGATTACCTGGTCAAGCCGTTTGCGTTCGAAGAATTATTCGCCCGGATCAATGCCTAGGGCCGCCGGAACAACAAGACTGTTTTTCAGGAAGAAATCCTTACCCTTGGCGATTTGCAGGTGAATGCAAAAACCCATGAAGTCATCCGACAGGATACCCCGATTTCGTTGACCAAAAAAGAATTTCAGCTTCTGGTCTTTTTGCTGCGCCATGCCGGGATGGTTCTTTCCCGCGATCAAATCTTGGATCAGGTCCCTGACGTATCCTCTGGCGATCTCCTCCTCCGCCCGGGCAGCGGCGGAAGCGCCTCCTCTTCACATACGGTGACATACGCGTTGTACAGCGGATTTTGTTTTTGGACGTCCGCCAGCATCTGCCGGACAACTTCCACAGGAGAGAGTTTTTTCTCCCGAATCGATTGGGATAAAGTCAAAACATCCATGGTTACCTCCTAAACAGTCGTCACAGATTTGGTTATTGCTGAACCCGCAGTCCGGGTTTGACAAAAGCCATGGCTACCATCCCGATACAGGCGGCGACCGCTGCCGCTGTAAACATGGCTGAATAGCCGTATCCTTTTACCAATACCCCTGTCAGAGTCGGGGCCACGATGGTCGCGATGTTGGTGAAAAAATGGGTCACTCCGCCAAATGTTCCCGCCTTGGAGGGCTCCGTATCGATAATCACCGTCCAGTACACGGTATTTGGCACGAAGTTGAAGGCATTGCCAACCGCCATCAACAACAGGACACCCGTTACGCTGCTCATGGCCGGGATGAACATAAAACAGACAGCCGTAAAAAACAGCGAGACAACCGCGAGCCCTGACCGGGCAATCCGCAGACTTCCGGTCTTTCTTCTCAAGGCGTCAGAGATGCGCCCGCCAAGCAGCACGGTGATGCAGGCGCCGATCCAGGGGATCATCCCCAGATACCAGAGGGAAGACAACTTGAAGTCAAACGTATCCTGCAAGTACTTGGGCGTCCACGTCAGCAACAGGAAATTCACATATTGGCACTAGCGTTTCATAAAAAATAAGCCCAATACTTATCAGAGTATTCAGAACCAAAATTCCAACTCCGAAACCAAAAGCGACAGCATCCAAGCAAAAGGTAGCTACTGTCCATTTGGTAGTTTTATGCATTTATAACAAAGGAGACACCGACAACCAAGACCTAATTCCTTCTCTGTCGGCCTCTGGATGTTCGTTTGGACTGGTAATCCTTTCTTCAAACGTTTGCCAGAGAAACACTTTGAGCCATCTACTGATCTGCAACAGGCTATGCGTACTTTTCTTTTCCAGTTTTACAAGGAGAAGCAAGCAGTAGGTAATCAGAGCAAGAAAGACTTGGTTGTGTACCACATTGTCACTCGTTCCGTAAAACTTCTTTATCTTGACATGCTGTTTGATCCACTAAAAAAACAGTTCAATTTGCCATCGCCAACGATAGATGTCACTGAGTTCTTCTGCTTTCAAATCGAATCGATTGGTAATGATTCGAATCCGATTTCCTTTTGAATCAAGCGTCTCAATCAATTGCAGTACGTTATCGACCCGTTTTTGTGGCGTTCCCAAAAGAATCATGGAATCTGACAAAACTGCGCTTTCGGGAGGGACTTTGAAAGCGTGCAGATGACGGACTTGGGTGTTCTCTTTCAAACGAGAAGCGAAAAAGATGCCTGTGTCCGTATACTCATCAAACTTTTCGTCACATACCCTCGATCAAAGACGTACATCGCTCCGATTTCATCAATGAGCGACTCCATTTGCGTACGGTCGTTGGACTTGGCGGTCGTTATGGTGATTTTTTCAGGGCATACATCCCGGTGGTTGGCAAAGATGAGGCGAGGATGGATCTTGATTCCTGTCTTGGTTTTTCGGAAATCGGCCCATTTGTACGTTTTCAAACATAACCCGATGGTCGTTGAATCGATGATTTTGATGGGTGTTCGATCGGAATAGGTGTTGCCGGAGAGTCGGTGATATTTGTCTGACAAGATCAAGAAAAATCTCTTCAAGCAAAGCAGGAACTACTGCATTATTTTTACGGCTAAGTTGTGCTGAACTAATGGATGACAGCCCTAACTCCCGCTGAAATTCCACCGATAAAAACATCGTCGGCAATGGCTCGAAGTCCTACTCATTGTGGAAGTTGAGCATGTAAAAACAGGAGAAGGTACGCTTTTGTTGTCAACTTTTTCGCGTATTTGTCTTGATCCGTTTCGTCAATTCGTTGCTGAAAGTTCACAATATTGATGGGTGCAACCCATTTACCAAATGAAGAAAATAGGGTATTCTTGTCCATAAGATTTCCTTTGCGTTGGATTTGGACGGGAACTACCTGACCTTTCCCAGTGTAAAGGATTTTTTTATGACGTGACCATATAAATACCGAACATTGCAGGAACTATGAATAATGGGAAAATATTCATGCGACGCTAGTGACATATTGGAAAGAAAAATAACCAAGCGCATTCAGTACCAATGTCGGATTTTTAAAGAAGTGATACCAGGGGATTTTTTCATCCGCAGGAGCAGATACGGTGCCTTCCCCCGACAGCAGGCCCTTCGTCGAACGAATTTCCGCCAGCTCTTCCGGACTCACTTTGGGATGGTGTTCCGGCAGATCGGTAAACATCTTTCTCCAGACAATCACCCATACAAGTCCGATCAGGCCGAGGATAATAAACATCATTTTCCAGCTCGTAAAAGACAGCAATGCGACTGCTACCGGCGCCGTCAACAAGGCCCCCAGCGGAGTGCCCAAGAGTCCGAGGGCTGCGGCAAAGCCCCGCTCCTTCGGTGACGCCCAGTTCGCCATTGTGCGGTTGATCGTCGAAAAGGCCGGCCCTTCTGCCAAGCCGAATAACACCCGGAACACGGCAAAACCTGCAATGGCAGATCCGCCAAAGACGGCAATCCCGATCTGACCGGCGAAAGCGGTTGCCATTTCCGCTATCGACCAAGCGGTGCCTGCCAGGATCCATACGTACTTGGGACCTTTTTTATCGGCCAGGAATCCGCCAAACAAAGCGCCAAACATGTAACCGTACCCAAAGTAGCCGAGGATTTCTCCCCAGGTCTTGGGATCGAGCCCGAATTCTTTAATGATCGCTTCCTGGGCATAGGAGATCGCCCCGCGGTCTACGTAATTGACCACCGTCATAAAGACGATCATTCCCATGATGATGTAACGATAATTTCGACTCATCTTGATCCACTCCTCCACTACCTGCTCAGAATAATCTGCTTCACTCGCTCCAAGTGCTCGATAACGGCTGCTTCCGCATCTCCGTTTTTAAGCCCGTCCAAAATCCTCCTGTGCTCGCGAATCACCTCCTCCCTGCGCTGAATCGGCCTTTGCAGAACACGCATGCCGATTCGCCGCATCACGTCGTAAATCTGTTCGGTCATCGACAGCAGGCGCTTGTTATCGGCCAGCCTGTTCAATGCCCGATGAAACTCAAAATCCAGCGAGGTAAACGCGTAATCATTCTGTACCTTCGCATCCGTCGTCATCTGGCAGATGATTTCCTCCAATGCCGCATACGCCTGTTGATCCAGACGCCCTGCCACCTTTCTGGCGACCGCGGTTTCAAGCACTGCGCGAAGTTCAAACACCTCTTCGATATCCCTCTCGTAAAATGAGCTGACGTACGTACCCTTATAAGGCAGGGAGAAGACCCATCCCTCTGCTTCCAGCGCTTGAATTGCCTCGCGAAAAGGAGTGCGGCTGATGCCGAACAGTTCCATCGCCTTTTTTTCCGTGATCATTTCATTGTCCTTCAGTTCCCCGCTGATGATTGCCTCCTTTAAAACATGGTAGGTTTGCAGCTTGAGAGATTTTGGAGATACCAGAGGCTTCACATAAAAGCACCTCCATTCTCGATAAATTTCATATATTATATATGATGCTGAAAATTCAATCAAGTAATCCTTCGCTTACGAAAAAAAACAACCACTTCCTTGTGGTTGCTTTGCGGCTGCTGCCCCTGCCCGGTTTTATTTGAGCAGCAGAATCATATTGATAGCACCGGCTTCTTGGATGTCGATCGGCACTCTGAGCGTCTCACTATAGCCGGCCAAGCTCGTCTCCTTATCCATGACGACCGGAGGGGTAATGTCAACGAAAAGATTTCGCTGGGACAAGAACGTAGACATATTCCCTGCGATCATGTTGCCGAATTCGCCGACAAAAGAACGGAGCATCTCGCTTTCCAGGTCAAAGCCAAACATCGTCTTTCCAAGAAAGCCAAACGTACTCGCCTTTCCCTCCAGAATCAGGCTGCCCTGGACGGCTCCCGTGACCCCGATCAGCACGCCCATCTCAGGCTGCAGAATCGGGACTGTCACCCGTACAGGTATTCCTAACGTATTGGAAAGGGGAATAACGGTCGTTGCCGCTTGAATCGATCCATTTAAAAAATCGGTGATGACAACCGAACCGGTCATGAATACCACTCCTTCTCTAGGCTGATCTATGAATTCCCTTGCTGCAAGGCTGCAGGCTTGCCCAAAACATAGCCCTGTCCTATGTCGACACCCAGCACCTTGGCTGCAGCCAGATCTTCAGGTGTCTCTATACCTTCCAAAATCAGATATGTATGGTCCTGGCAATACGTCACGAGCAGCTGAATCAATCTTTGTTTTTTCGGTGATCTGGACAAATTGGTTGCAAAATATCGATCCAATTTGATATAGTCCGGTTCTACTTCCACGATTCTTCGCAAAGAGGCGACTCCTTTTCCGACGTCATCGAGAGCAATCCGGAATCCCGCCCGGCGCAAACGGCTGATCGCTTCGCCGAAAGCCCTATAGTCGGCTATTTCTTCCGCTTCATTGATTTCAAATACGATGTATCTACTGGGAACGGAGTTTGTGGCATACAACTTTTCCAAGAAAGACGGCAGCGATGGGTGGAGTAGTGTTGAGGGCAGAATATTCACAAACAGGTTTTTGGGCGCAGAAGTCATCGATCGGGCATAGGACATAATGGCTTCATATATGGATACCGTATCTAATTCGAACATCAAGTCTTGTTCCAACGGGCTTGTGAAGAGAGCTTCTGGGGTGAAAGATTCACAACGGAAGAATGCTTCATAACCAAACAGTTCCCAATCGCTAAACCTGAAAAGCGGCTGATAGGAATGATAGTATTGTTTTTTTTGGATCAATTCGTTGACTTTCTCATTTGTTTCACACTGAGACATTTTTATCCCTCCTTTGACTGCCTTTTTGTCTAGAACCCCCGATGCATAATAAAATGGCTATTCAAATAAGAATAGCCATGATGAAAAGCCATTCTTCGGCAACCTGGCGATCATAGTTCAGTCAGAACCACAGACCCATGGCTTTGCGTCCCCACCTTTCGATGAGTTTGCCCGTATCGGAATATGCTGTGACTTTTGAATTATCATGTGAGTTTTGTTCAATGCAAAATGTAGCACAAATTTTGACACCATTCAACATGAAGTTACATATTTCCTGGTTCTTAGTGCCTATTATTCGCGATTTGCTCATAAATTGACAAAAAAAAGTTATAGCGAGTGATCAAAAACCCGCCATAACCGGACGGCAGCCACTATTCAAGGAATCATTCATACAAGTGAAGCGTCATTTTTCTTTTGTAAGGTTAGGTATTCCACTAATGCCTGTTGCAGCGTGCCTTTGGTCACTGCCTTGTTTTCAAATGACAAGCCCTGACTGATCATCAATTTCACCGTTTCCGGGCGCAATCCCGTGATAACCGCTTGACATCCCATCATGGCTACGCCATCCAAGAGATTCATCAAATGTTTGAGGACCTGGGTTTCGATTTCACCAGCACCGGAAAAATCAATGATCAACACTTCGATTCGATTTGCACCTATCTGGGTAATCACTTTCTCCCCGATTTCAGCAGCTCGCTGCAAATCGATCGTCCCAATCAGGGGAAGAATGCACATCGAGGCAGTCAGCGGGATGATCGGCACAGATAAGTTCCGCACGGTCTCCCTTTGCTTGCGGATCAATTCATCTTTGTACTGCGAATAACTGATAAAGAAATAATGAAGGAATTGATCGATCAATTCATTAATGCTTTTTTCCAGTGAGTAAAAATGTTCGCGGCTATTCTCCCTATCACACAGGCGATCGTAATTGTACAGGAATTCCCAGAGTACTCTTCGGATTGTTTGGATCCACTCCAGCTTAAAAGCCAGGGTTAGCGAGTATTTGGCCCATGAGATCCCTTCCTCTTGCGCAAAGGAAATCACTTCGTGTTCTTGGGCATCAACTATGTAGTGCACAAGCTTGTGGGCGTTGTCCAGCAGGTTGACGTTTCCAGTCCGCTGAATCTCGTCTATTTTTCCCCTGACATTGACTGCTTCCGCAAGCAGGCGCTCCTCAAAGTTCTCCCGGTTCCTGATAAGAAACCCTTTCAGGTTGAGACCCTTCTCAAAATGCAAGTCCAAATCCATCACTCTACGTGTTATCTTTTTGGATTCCTTGGGAATCGTGATGACAAACTTCGTCCCTTCTCCTTCTTTGCTGTAGACCTGGATCTCCCCTCCATGCTGATAGATAACCGAGAACACCTGGGTTAATCCCATCCCTGTTCCATCCACTTTCGTCGAGAAGAACGGGGTTCCCAGCATAGACAGCTTGTCTTCGGGAATGCCGACTCCCGTGTCCTGGATCGAAACGGTTACATTCCCGTCTTTGACAAAATGTTCAATCGTTATCGAGCCCTGTTCTGGTATTGCCTCAAATGAATTCTTTAAGAGATTGAAAAATGCTTTTTTCAGTTGATTCTTTTTTCCGTACACCAAGGCTTCCGTATCGGAAAAGTCCTTTGTAATCTCTACGCGGTAAATCTGATCTTGAAAGAGGTTGATGAGGGACTCCAATTCTACGGACAAATTAACGGTTTGATCGGGTTCCGTTTCCAAGTCGGGCTTGGCGACATGCAGTAAATTTTCCAGCGTCAGGAGAGCATTCTGCAATTGCGCTTGGGCAATTTCCAAATACGAATCCTTATAGTCCTCTTTTAGTAATTGTAAAAAACCTTTGACGGCTGTTAAGGGATTTTTTACCTCATGTGCAATTCCAGCAGCGATTTGCCCTACTGACGCAAGCTGCCCCAGATGGGTGCCCTTCTTCACGGCAGAGTCAGAGTCTTTATGATCCTTGAAGTGCAATCCGCTTTCCCCCTTCGCGCTTTCAGAATAAATATAGATAATTCCCCCTATAATTTTAACATCATTTAACAGCAAAAAAGACACCCAAGGTGCCTTTTTTAACATTCTCTACCTGATGCTGTCTGCTACTTCCTTAACCATGTCCGCTACGGAAGCAAGTCCTCCGCCGGAAAGGTACCAGTAATTCGGATCAAGGTAGACAATATGGTTGTTTTTAAACGCTTTCGTGTTTTTGACCAACTCGTTTTCCACAACATTTTTTGCCGACGATGTGCCGCCTACCACTGTGCCCCGGTCGATGACAAACAGATAATCCGGGTCTTTTTCGACGATGTATTCAAAAGAGATGCTCTGCCCGTGAGTCGACACCTCTATCTTGTCATCAACAGGCGTGAAGCCGAATACATCGTGGATAATTCCGAAGCGGGAACCCGCTCCATAGGCGCTGACTTTTCCGTCATTGGCCAGGATGATCAGAGCGTTCTGTTTGCTTGCCGATACCTTTTCGTGCAGTTGCTTGATCGATTCATTCACTTTCGCCAGTTCTTCCTCGACAGCGGCTTCTTTGTCGAAAATCTTCCCCAATGTTCTCGCGTTCTCGGCAAATGACTCCATATAACGCGATGTATCAACACCCAGATAAATCGTAGGTCCAATCTTCTTAAACTCATCGTACAGGTCGGACTGTCTTCCCGAGATCATGATCAAATCGGGCTGCAGCTCATGAATTTTTTCAAAATCCGGCTCTTTCAGGCTGCCTACGTTTACGTATTTGTCATCCTTGTACTTCTCCAGATAGGGAGGAATGCTGCTTTTTGGCAATGCCGCCACTTCAATCCCCAGCTTATCCAGGGAATCGAGCGTGCCGAAGTCAAACACAACCACTTTGGATGGGTTTTTCTTAACTTGCGTCTCCCCCAGCTCATGCTTGATCGTCAGCTCTTCGCCCGCCTGGTTTGCATCCGTGTCCTGCACTGCAGCGGTATTGGAACTGTTGGAACCGCACGCAGCCGCAAAGACAGCCGCCAATGCGATCGTGAAAAATAGAAGTACTTGTTTCATTTTATCCACCTCTTATCAGTTTTTTGATTGAAGCCATGATTCAGGAAAAATAAATGCAAATTTTATGGTTATCCACCGTCTCGATTTTCATCTCCATCTCGTAAATTTCCCGCAGCACCACAGGATCCATCATCTCGTCCGGAGTGCCTTCCCGGACGATTTTGCCTGCTTTTAGCGCAACGATCGTGTCCGAATAGCAGGAGGCAAAATTGATGTCGTGGATGACGATCACGATGGTTTTTCCAAGCTCATCCACCAGCCGCTTCAAGATCTTCATGATTTGCACAGAGTGCTTCATGTCCAGGTTGTTTAACGGCTCGTCGAGCAGGATGTACTCTGTATTTTGGGCGATGACCATGGCGATGTAGGCCCTCTGTCTTTGGCCGCCGCTCAGCTGGTCGAGGTACTTGTGCTGCATCTCCTCCAGCTCCATGTACCGAATCGCTTCCTCCACATACCTCCCATCTTCTTTTGAAAGCTTGCCTTGCGAATAAGGAAAGCGCCCAAAGGAAACCAGTTCTCTGACCGTCAACCGCAGGCTGATGTGGTTGGACTGCTTCAGGATGGAGATTTTTTTCGCGAGGTCGCCGCTTTTCCACTGGCCCAGCTCCTTTCCGTCTATGTATATATGCCCTGCATCCTTGGAGATCAGACGGCTGATCATCGACAGCAAGGTGCTTTTGCCTGCTCCGTTTGGCCCGATAAAGGAGGTTATCTTGCCTTTTCCGATGGTCACGGTCACATCGTCGATCACCTTTTTGCCTGCGTACAGCTTGGAAACATGTTTTGCTTCTACCACGATTTGTTCTCCTTTAACAAAAGGTATAGAAAGTAGCCTCCGCCGCAGAAATTGATGATCACGCTTAAGGTTGTGGCGAAGGTAAAGACCCTTTCAACAATCAGCTGGCCTCCGACCAAAGCGACGATGCTGACCAGAATGGAACCCGGAAGCAGATACTGATGCCGGTAGGTTTTGAAAAATTCATACGTGACATTGACGACCAGCAGCCCCAGAAACGTAATCGGCCCGACCAGCGCTGTCGAAACGGAGATCAGGATCGCGACGACGATCAGCAGCCGTTTTACGACGTAATCGTAATCGACCCCGAGGTTGATCGCCTGCTCTCGGCCCAGGGAAAGCACATCCAGATACTTGATAAACTTGCGAAAGTAGGCAGAGACGAGCAGGACGGAGATGCCGGCAATCCCGAGCAGGTCTGTCTTGATATTGTTAAAACTGGCAAACATCTTGTCCTGGACGATTTGAAACTCGTTTGGATCGATCAGCACCTGCATAAATGTTGCCATGCTTTGAAAGAGTGTGCCGAAAATCAAACCGATTAACAGCAGAAAGTAAATGTTTTGCTGCTCCCGCTTAAAGATGACTTTGTACAACACTCCCGAAAACAGGATCATCAAACCGACCGAAACGACAAAGTTGAGATTGCTGCTGCCCATCGTCAGGGTCTTGGAACCAAACAGAAACACGACAATCGTCTGAATCATCAAGTACAGGGAATCCAGGCCCAAAATACTGGGGGTGAGGATGCGATTGTTCGTAATCGTCTGGAAAACGGTCGTCGCAAATGCGATCGATCCCCCGGTCAAGAGTATCGCAAACACCTTGGCAGCCCTTCTCGGCAGTATGTAGTCCCAACTGCTTCCAATGCTTATGAACAAAAAGACGGCTATCAATATCACGGCGATGACAGCGAGGAACCACGTCTTTGCCTTATACCCCATGTGCCCTTCTCCTCATCAGTAAATAAACAAAGATACCACTTCCAATCACGCCGACGGTAAGGCTGATGGATATCTCGTACGGATAGAGAATGATCCGGCCGAGGATGTCACAAAACAGGATGAAGACAGCCCCGAGCAGCGCCGTGTGAGGCAAGCTTTTTTTCAAATGGTCTCCCTGGTAGATGGAGACGATGTTCGGAATAATCAGACCCAAAAATGGAATCGTCCCGACTGTCAGTACGACAGAGGAAGTGACGAGTGCCACGATGATCAAGCCGATCCGGACCACCTGCTTGTAGTTCAGGCCCAGATTCTTGGAAAACTCCTCGCCCATCCCCGCGACGGTAAATTTGTTGGCAAATAGATACGCCAGGACCAAAAAAGGAATGCTCACATACAGCAGTTCGTACCTGCCCTTCATGATCAGGGAAAAATCCCCCTGCAGCCAAGCCGACATGTTTTGAATCAAATCGTACTTGTAGGCGAAAAACGTCGATATCGAACTGATGATGTTGCCGAACATCAGCCCCACCAGCGGGATGAAGATCGTATCCCTGAACTTGATCCTCTCGAGAATTTTCATAAACAGAAACGTGCCGAGCAGTGCAAAGACAAAGGCGACAAGCATCTTCAGGAAGGGACTGGCCGTAGCGAATGCCATCAGGGAAACCAGAATGCCCAACCGGGCAGAATCCAGCGTGCCGGCGGTAGTCGGTGATACAAACTTGTTCCTGCTGAGCTGCTGCATGATCAATCCGCATACACTCATGCTGACCCCGGCAATGATGATGCTGATCAGCCGCGGCAGCCTGCTGACCAACAGGATTTGGGCTTTGTCTTCAGACAGATGGAACAGGTCCAAGGGCGTAATATCCTTGACTCCAATAAAAATGGAAGCGAGGGACAAGATGATGAGTGCAAGCAACAGAAACCTTCTTTTCATGGCTCTCCCTATTTAATAATGATATTCATTATCAATTAACTTCGCGATTAGTTTACAATAGCCCATATGCATTGTCAATAATATGCAGATAAGAAAATGTGCAAAAAAAATAAAAACAGTCATTACAGCAGATCACTGTAATGACTGTCTCACCGATACGGAACCAAAAGAAACTGCCCTCACGCCTGTTGTAAGGGCAGTTTTCTTCTCGTTACAGCTTTATGACGTTTTCAGCTTGCGGACCGCGATTTCCTTGCACCACGTTGAATTGAACGCGTTGGCCTTCATCCAAAGACTTGAAGCCTTCGCCTTGGATTGCGCTGAAGTGCACGAATACGTCGCTGCCGCCTTCCACTTCGATAAAACCGAAGCCCTTCTCAGCGTTGAACCATTTGACTGTACCTGTTTGCATGTGCAAAACCTCCATTTTTTCATTTAACATGTTCATTTTATTTTCAAAATAAAAATTCACATATTGTAAAAGGCACAAACTGTTAAGATGCAGCCCTTTACAATATGTGAATTTACTCTCACGTTATCGGACTGATAACACAATACCATACTCGATTCTCAAAAGCAAGAGAACGGAGGGCAAACGTCAATGATTGCTGCTTTTGTACTGCAGAAGCCCGGCTTGCGAGCCAGGGCTTTTTATTGCTGCCGGATATCAACAAAAATATTTCTAAATAATTTAAACCTTTTGTATAATTGTCAATACATTGTTCATTTACCAACAATCACTGGAGGAATACAGAATGTCCCAGAAAGTAACCGCAGCCATCGTACAAAGCAAATCCGTCTACCTGAATCTGCAAGAGAGCGTCGACAAAGCTGTCCACTACATCGAAAAAGCATCCAGAAAGGGAGCCAAATTGATTGCATTCGGCGAGACCTGGCTGATTGGCTATCCTACCTGGTTGGACTACTGCCCGGGCGCTGCCCTGTGGAACCATCCGCCGACAAAAGAAGTCTTCGCCCTGCTTCGCCAAAACAGTCCAACGGTGCCGGGCAAAGAAATCGGCCGCATCGCCCAGGCGGCCAAAGAACACGGCGTTGTGATCGTAATGGGTTTAAACGAACGAGTCGAACAGGGACCGGGGAACGGCACCCTCTACAACAGCTTGATCACGATCGGGCCCGATGGCAGTCTGTTGAACCACCACCGCAAACTGGTGCCGACCTACACGGAACGGGTCATCTGGGGGCCGGGCGAAGCGGACGGACTGAAGGCCGTGGAGACACCGGTCGGCAGGGTCGGCGGCCTCATCTGCTGGGAACACTGGATGCCGCTCGCCCGTCAGGTACTGCACAATACCGCGGAACAGATCCACGTCGCAGTATGGCCTACTGTGAACGAGATGCACCAAATCGCCGGCCCTGAGACAGCGGTCGTGGGTTACTCGTTCCTCACTTTGTGCAGGTAAAACCCGGACCGCTTTTCCACCCATTTCAGCAAAAAGTCCACGCCGACGGCAAGACAGGCAGCCGGAATGGAACCAGCCAGGATTTTCACGTCATCCGTGGATAGGATCCCCCGGAAAATCAGCTGCCCAAGCCCGCCTGCGCCGACAAAAGTGGCGATGGTGGCGACGCCGATGCAGATGACCGTCGCTACCCGAAAACCCGCCATCATGACAGGCAGAGCCAGAGGAATTTTTACTTTTACCAGCAGCTGCATGGGCGTCATGCCCATGCCTTTTCCCGCTTCGATCAGATGAGGGTCTACATTCTGCAGCCCCGTATAGGTATTCTGGATAATCGGCAGCAGGGAATAACAGATCAGGGCGATGATGGCCGTCGTGTAGCCCAGCCCGAAGAAGATCATGACGATCAAGAGCAGCGCCAGATTCGGGATGGTTTGAATCATGTTGACCACAGCTTGTACGGACACGGCCAGCTTTTGGTTCCTCGTCATCAACACAGCTGTCGGCACGCCTGCAATCGCAGCCAGCACAACCCCGCTCAAGCTCATGTACAGGTGTTCACCGGTGATTGTCAGGATATTTTCCCAGTCGTTGATCATGTATCGCAAAACGTCCATCAAGGTATTCAAGCTGCCTCTCTCCTTCACCGTTATCGATGTTTTTCGTTATTTCAGCAGCCCCTTTTCCTTCAGGAAGTTTTTTGCGATCTCGGCCGGCTGTACTTTCTTGATATCTGCTTGATAATTCAATACCGTCATCGTCTCCGTGTCAATCTGGCCGACCAGTTTACTGATCACGTCCTCCAATTCGGGGTGCTTTTTCAACAAGTCGTTGCGGGCAACAGGTGCTGCCTGATACGGCGGGAAGAATTTTTTGTCGTCTTCCAGCGTTTTCAACTGATATTCCTTCAGACGCGAGTCTGTCGAATACGCCAGCACGATGTCCACGTCTTTGTTGCTGACAGCCTTGTACACCAAACCGATCTCCATCGGCGAGGTTTTGCCAAACTCGATTCCATACGCCTTTTTGAACGCCGGATAGCCGTCATTGGGGCGTTCCAGCCAAGCATTGTCCGTACCCAGGTGCAGGTCCTTGGCATAAGGAGCTACGTCCGATACCTTTTGCAGGTTGAGTTTGTCGGCCAAGTCCTGACGCACGGTAAACACATAGGTATTTTCAAAGCCGTAAGAGGGAAAGAACTTCTGATCGTATTTTTCCTGCATTCCTTCTTGCACCATTTTCAGCGCTTCGTCCGGATCGCGCGGAGGATTTTCGATTTTCAGGCTGCTGGACAAGTCCGTTCCCACGTACCGCACGGCGGAAATCTGGATTTCGTTGTTCTCCATCGCTTTGAGCACGACCGGCGTGGAGGTCAGTCCTTCCACGATCTCCGGCTTCAGCTTTGTGTCTTGTTCGATCAGAAGCTTGATCATATGAGCGAGAATCAAGTGCTCAGAGGTGGACCAGGAGCCGATTTTGACGACATCCCCCGATCCGGAAGCTCCGCTCTGGGAGCAGCCTGTGATCACGCTAAACAGCAGCAGGCCGGCAATGATAAAAGACCCTATTCTCTTCACGAAATTCCCCCCCTGTTATTTTCGCAGTCCTCTCGGCGTGCAGATACTCTGAATCTTCCTCGTCAGGATATCTGCCAAAGCCGCCAGCAGCGCGGCGGAAATGGCTCCGATCAGCAGCATGCTCTCGTTGTTGATCGTCAGCCCGGTAAAGACCAGATACCCCAGCCCTCCCCCGCCGATCAAGGAAGCGAGCGTAGCCCAACTGATCGTGTAGATCGTCGCTGTGCGAAAGCCTCCCATAATGACGGAAATCGCCAGCGGAACCTCGACCTTCAGCAAGATCTGCAAATCCGTCATGCCCATCCCCCTGGCCGCTTCCTTCATCGCTGGGTCCACTTCCCTGATCCCGGTGTAGGTGTTTTGCAGCATCGGCAGAATCGAGTACAAAAACAGCGCGACGATCGCGGGAAATGTCCCGATCCCGATCAGGGGAATCATAAACCCAAGCAGCGCCAAACTGGGGATGGTCTGTATCACGTTCACAATCCCGATCACGAATTGACTCACTTTTTTCGTTCTGGTCAGAACGATCCCCAAGGGGACGGAAACGATGAATCCCGCGATGACCGCGATGGCGGAGATGTACAGATGCTGCCAGATGACAGTGAAAATATCGCTGTACCTCTCCTGGACAAAGGCAATCAACTCACTCATCGCACTCCCCCGCTTTTGGAAGTTCCCGTCTGGAGGGGACCGATTTCGCCGGGAGGCTGGGACGTATTGTATTCCCGCAGATGCTTCTGCAAGCGTTTTGGCCCGATAAACTCGATCACAAATTCGCCCGCAGGATTCTGCAAGAGTTGGGCCGGCTTATCGATTTGCACGATGCTCCCATCCTTCATCAGGCAGATCCGGTCGGCTATTTTCAAGGCCTCGTCCATATCGTGGGTCACGAAGACGATCGTTTTTTTGATCGCTTTCTGCAGGCGGACGAACTCGTCCTGCAGCTGCTCCCGCGTGATCGGGTCCAGGGCGCTGAATGGTTCATCCATCAGGATGATCGGCGGGTCGGCGGCCATGGCCCGAATGACGCCCACCCGCTGCTGCTGTCCGCCGCTCAGTTCGGACGGGTAGCGGTCCTTGAATTTCTTCGGATCCAGTCCCACCAGGTCCAGCAGCTCATCCACTCTTCTCTCGCACTCCTGAGACGGGACATTCTTTAGTTTGGGAACAATCGAAACATTCTGACCTATCGTCATGTGAGGAAACAGGGCAATTTGCTGGATGACGTACCCGATATTGCGCCTAAGCTGCACAGGGTCTTTTTTCGAAATGTCCTCCCCGTTGATTTCGATCGTTCCCGATGAAGGCTCAACCAGGCGATTGATCATTTTCATCGTGGTCGTCTTGCCGCATCCGCTGGGACCGATCAGGACAAACAGTTCCCCTTCACGGATCTGAAGATCGAGCCCCTTGATGACCTGAACCTGATTGATCGTCTTGCTGACATTGTGAAATCGTATCATCGGCATCCCCCTTCTATTTTCGTTTTGTGAGAGCTGCGGCATTTGCCCTACTATAACCCAATTGACATGGAAAGAGAACGCTTTCAAGTCATTTGGCCACGTTTTCTTCAGCAGGAGCTTCCTCGTCGGAAGCCCCGTCTATTTTTGCTCCAGAGCGCCCAGCACCATCTCGTGAAACTGCAGCACCGCGTGCTCGGTGGGAGAAAATTGGCCCTTTGAAAAGGCGCGGGAACGAAACCCGATCTGTTCCAGCTCGACCAGTTCGACGTCTTCGTCCCGAACCTGTTCGGCAAAAGCGATCAGGTCCCGCTCCTCCTGGGTCAGCTGGTCGTCTCGGAAAAGGTAGGTGTAGATGCCCAGTGTCGTCTCATGGTCGATCGGCACCATTTGGATGATCGACATATTGCCCGGTCCGGGGTAGATCGTCACCATCAGATTGGGCCACAGCCAGTAGAACCGGCCCCCCTGCATTTCCGCCTTGTTCAGCTCGACCGATCCGTACTGTTTATCCGGCTTTACGACAGTTCCCTGCACGGAGTAGTTTTCGCACTGAATGATTTTGTACTGGCTGAGATCCAAAGCCGCCGAAAATCCCGGATGGGCGATCGGGCAGTGGTCGCATTCCAGATAGTTGTCGATAAAGGCCTTCCAGTTCGCCTTGATGACCCTTGTCTTGCTGTTGATTTTTTTCAACTCACCCAGGAAGGGAAAACCCTCCAGCTCGGCAAAGAAATTGCCGTATGAGGCCGACAGCGGCTGGGCATGGTCATCCAGATTGACGAAAATCAAGGAGGCCAGCACTTCCACTCTGACGCTTCTGAGGCAGGACCTTTCCGCGCAAAGGCCATCCGCTCCCTTGAAATTCGGCGCCCTGTGCAGCGAGCCGTCGAGGTTGAACGTCCAGCCGTGATACCCGCACTGCAGCACTTTTTTATTTCCTTCTGCGCTTTTTTCCAGTTTGGTCGCGCGGTGCGGACACACATTGTAGAACGCCCGCAGCGTCCCCTCTTTTCCCCGGACGAGGAGGATCGGCTCTCCCGCCACCTCACAGGTAAAATAGTCCCCCGGATGCTCCACCTGGCTGACATGCCCGACGAACTGCCAGGAGCGGGCGAAGATCTTCTCTTGCTCTTCCTTCAATACCCGGGGATCGGTATACAAACCGTACGGGAGTGTTCTCACCTCATCGTTATGGATATTGGCTTTCGCTTCTTGAACTGACATGCTGGTTCGTCCCCTTCCATTCACAAGATGATTTCGGTTTTCGACAAAAACAGCGTAGCAAAAACCGTGCCGAATTATTTTTTTACTATTTCGTTAATTCTCGTTGCCTCGCCGCTTCTATTCGAGTTAATATCAACTCAACTGAAGTGTTTTCAACTCAATCTGGCTTTTTTTGCTTGTCCAAGGAGGGCTGTCCATGTATAAAGAAACCGGGAACCAGATGATTGAAATGAGCACGGAAATCTTTGAAAAAATCCTGGACCATTCATCAGACGAGATATACGTCCTCGACGGCGATACCCGCATCGTCTTTATCAACAGGATTTGCGAGCAGCATTACGGGCTGAAGCGCTCCGAGGTGATCGGCGTCAAAAATGAAAAGCTGTTCAAACAGGGATATTGGACACCGACTGTGGTACCCCGCGTGATGGCAGAAAAAAAGCCCGTCACGATCAAACAAACCACCTATTACGGCGGTGAGTTAATCACGACTGCCGTCCCCATCCTCAACAGGAGCCAAGAGATTGAACTGGTCGTCATCACGGCCCATGAGCCGAACTTTAAGGAATTGACGCTTTCAAGGGAGGAAAATGCAAGCGAACACCATATATCCGTCGGCAATATCATCACCAACAACCCGAAGATGAAGGAACTGCTTGCCTTTTGTGAACGGGTCGCTGCTGTTGATTCGACAATTCTGATCCAGGGAGAGTCAGGAACCGGGAAGGGTGCTTTGGCAAAGTTCATCCATCAGGTCAGCCAGCGAAAGAATGGGCCCCTGCTGACGATCAACTGTGCAGCGATCCCGGAAGAATTGCTGGAATCGGAGTTGTTTGGCTATAACCAAGGGGCCTTTACAGGGGCGAATAAAGCGGGCAAAATGGGGCTGATTGAAGCGGCAAACAACGGTACCCTGTTTTTGGATGAGATCGGCGAGGTGCCGCTGAAGATTCAGGCAAAGCTGCTGCAGGTGATTCAGGACCGCCAATTCCTTCCAGTTGGCGGCACTGAGGTAAAGCAGGTAGACATCCGGATCATCGCCGCCACGAACCGGGATCTGCTCAAAATGGTTGAGAACAAGCAGTTTCGGGAGGACCTGTACTACCGGCTGAACGTCATTGACGTCAAAATCCCGCCGCTTCGCGAACGCCCGGAAGATATCATTCCTCTCACCTACTACTTTATCAATCGCTTTAATAAAAAATACCAGGTGGATCGCCTGATCTCCCAGGAAACGCTTGAGATTCTTTCAAACTACTCCTGGCCGGGCAATGTGCGCCAGCTGGAAAATGTCATGGAACGCTCAGTCATCACCACCGAGTCGATCATCAACCCCGGTGATCTGCCGGAGATCATTCACCAGCATGCCAAGCCCGGGTCGCCCGATACTCCCTGGTCGTCACTGGATGCCGCCATCGAAGAGGTGGAACGAAAGCTGGTCACCAAATCCTACCGAAAGTGGAAAAGCTCCCGTAAAGTAGCCGCCGATCTGCAAATCAGCCAGACGCGAGCGTCAAAATTGATCCGCAAGTACTGCGGCACTCAATGGGACTGAGGGTGGCAGCAGCAGGTCACCAGGTGGTCGTTCACCATTCCGACCGCTTGCATGTAGGCGTAGCAGATAGTCGTGCCCACGAACTTGAACCCGCGTTGTTTGAGATCCTTGCTCAGCCGGTCGCTGATCTCGGTGGAAACAGGGACTTCACTCGGCTCTTTATAGTGGTTCAGAATGGGCTTTCCGTCCACGAACGACCAGATGTATTTGCTGAAGGAGCCGAATTCTTCGACCACAGCCAAATACGCTTTGGCATTTGCGATGACGGCCCCTATTTTCAGCTTGTTTCGCACGATACCCGGATCATTGAGCAGCTCTTCCACTTTTTTATCATCGTATTTGCTGATCTTCTCCGGGTCGAACTGGTCAAAAGCCCGGCGGTAATTTTCCCTTTTTTTCAAGATCGTATACCAACTGAGGCCGGCTTGCGCCCCTTCGAGATTCAGATACTCGAACAGCAAGCGGTCGTCGTAGACGGGAACGCCCCATTCCCTGTCGTGATAGTCGATGTATAAAGGATCTTGATTGACCCAGGCGCATCTGTTCATGTACATTCCTCCCGGCGGAAATTATCCCATGCATCAGGGCTCGGGCTTAGGCCCCCCCTTTTTGGTCGTGAAAAATTTTGGTCAGTTTTCCAGACGGCTTGTCCAGTTTTTGTCTTATTGCTTTATCCAGGGCGGGAGGCATGTCCTCATTCTAGCACACCCCGCTGCCGAGACACCCCTTACCCTATTCGATTGTTCAATCTGACTTCCCCTATGACCGATTTTCAAACAATTCGCTCTTCATCAACTGCATCAGCTTTTCGCCGCTTGCCCGTACATGTTCCCTCATCACCTGTTCCGCCAATTGGTGATCCTGAGATTTTATGGCATGCACAATCTGCTTATGCTCCTCGACGGATTTTTCCAGGCGGTTTGGCTGATCCAATGTGAGGTAAACGAATCGCCGATACGGCAATTGATTGATTAGCAAATTGAAATGGTACTGCAGCTTGCTGTTTCCCGATCCCTTAATAATGGCGTCGTGAAAGCGGTCATTGGCTTCCACGTAAGCATCGATATTTCTGCTCTGCACCGATGCTTCCATGTCGTTCATCGCACCAACCAGTTCGCGAAGCTCCGAAGTGTCGCCTCTTTTTGCCATCTGCCCGGCAGCAAGCCCTTCCAGTACTTCTTTTATCGTAAAAAGCTCTGATATTTCCTTCTCTGTCGGTTTGGCGACACAGGTGCCTACACGTGGAATGATATCCACTAACCCCTCCTGCTGCAATTGCTTAAGCGCTTCGCGAACAGGAGTCCTGCTGACACCAAGCCGTTGGGATAAAGCCGTTTCCGAGAGCTTTTCGCCTAAAGCGAATTCCCCGGAAACAATTGCCTTGCGCAAAAGATTGGTAACCTGCGCGTGAATGCTTTCAGTAGAAACAGAAAGATCCAATTCCTTCCCCCCTTGCCCGACTGTTTTTACCCTATATTTTACATGGTTACCATGTACCATACAACTTTTTGCGTTAAGGAAATACCTCCTCCGTTCATTGAAACATAGCAATCGATAAGAAAAGCTTTCAAACATCTTTTGCTATAATGGGATTTAGCCATAAGTTTTGAGAAATACTAAAATGATGTAAAACCAAGGAGCTGATTGTGATGACATTGCGCTTGATCCCCTATCTGGTGATGGACGGAAATGCCAGGGAAGCGATCCAATTTTACGAAAAAGCGCTGGGTGCCGAAGTTCTCTTCAGCCAAACTTTCGGAGAGATGCCGGAAGACGCAGGGTGCCCGCCGTCGGCAGAGGTAAAAGAGCGTATCTCACACGCGATGGTAAAGGTTGGCGAAACCGACCTGATGTTTTCTGATAGCTTCCCGGGTCAGCCCCATCAATCGGGAAACCAGGTCACCATCTGTATCTCGACGGACGATAAGGAGAAGTCGAAAAGAGACGAGCAGCGAATTGGTCCATTGGATCCAGACGTGTACAGCCATCAGCAAAAATGCCACAACTCCCATGACAACGGCGGAGCCGCCCAGGTGGTAAAGGCAGTAGGCCCCCGCTGCTGCCCCCATCACAGCGCTGATCGTATGCTGCAAACCGTAGCGAAGGGATCGGTAGATCGATGGCTGGACCGACAGTACGGCAATGATTCCGGCAAAATGGGGAGTGTGCAAATCAAGGCTCCTCGCGATCAGAATCGACAGGAAAACGGCCAGGGACGTCTTGACTACGCGCGCTCCGATCAAGGGAATCATCCTCCTTTTGCTGCGACGTTGTCTTCCGCTCCCCCTCTGCTTGATCACGGAGCTGTTTCATGACCAAATCGTACAAATATCCCATGCTTTCCCTCCTCCGAAATCCATTTGCTTACCGAAAATCTTACACAACCGCCGACTCGCCGACAGCATTCCTGTCACATTTCATCACAGCCCAAAAAGCCGCTCATCGAGCAGCCCATTGTATCCGATATTTTACTAAAGATCGTCGGAGCGTTATGCCGCCACATGAAGTAGCCGAATGCACTGATCGCGACGGTGGAAATAAACCAGGAAAGGTTTTTTTGAAAATTCATCAGAATATGGAATCAATCCCGTCTGCAGCGCGGCTGCCAAATGTACCGCCAAGCAGGTTTGCCTCCTCCCCGACGAAGGCGGCAAGTTCACGCGAGCCGGGTAGATCCCTTTACAAGTAAAACCGGAAAGCAAGCGTTTTCCTAAAATTCCCAGAAAGGGATTATAACCAGGCGACGTCGTCAGGGATCGGCTTTGCGCCATTGGACAGCGCCGGGCAGGCGATGGAACATCCTGCTTGCTAGGCGAATAACCTACAGTTGTAACTTACAATCTGGAGGGTTGATCATGATTCCGATGTATCCGTACTACAGTTACGAAACCAGGTGCGAACTGACGCCAATTACCTTTCCCCCGCAGCATCAGGACGTCCAACCGGGCCTCGAGTACTTGATGGTTCCACTGCCTATCTCAAACAATCCCGATTACGCGGGAAGCGGAAAATTGCGGGGAAAAGTGGCCATCATTACAGGCGGCGACAGCGGAATAGGCCGCGCCGTCGCGATTGGCTTCGCAAAAGAAGGCGCCGATGTGGCGATTGTGTATCTGTACGAACAACCAGATGCAGAGGCGACCAGGCAGATGGTCGAACGATACGGCGGGCGCTGTCTGTTGTTAATGGGAGACCTGCGGGATGAAGCATTTTCATATGAAGTGGTCCGGCAAACATTGGCCTGTTTCGGCAAGCTGCATGTCCTCGTCTTGAATCAAGGCGTCCAATTTCCGCAGGAGAGCATTTTAAACATTTCGGCGGCGCAGTTGGAAGATACGTTCCGCACCAATATCTACCCGCACTTCTTCATGACCAAGGCCGCTCTTCCCTATCTGCGGCCAGGCAGTTCCATCATCAGCACGGCATCGGTGACAGCTTACGCCGGAGCTCCCCTGTTGGTCGATTATTCGGCGACAAAAGGTGCCATCGTATCCTTTACCCGCTCCCTGTCCCTCCAACTGGTGAATCAGGGAATACGCGTCAATGCGGTAGCTCCCGGACCGATCTGGACTCCCTTGATCGTATCCAGCTACTCAGCCGATTACGTAAGGACATTCGGCACCGAAACGCCGATGAAGCGGGCGGGACAGCCGTTTGAACTGGCGCCGACCTATATTTACCTGGCGTCAGATGATTCTTCTTTCGTGACGGGACAGGTGCTGCATGTAAACGGCGGCATAATGACCGAGACTTAGTAGCTGAACCATCTCAATATTGGGGATTGCGAACCGCATTTGCAAGAATAGCGTCCGGTGAGGGCGCTTTTTTTCCAAAAGATCATCATGACCATGTGCCTGGCCGGCATGTTGTCCTCTGTACCGCTTTGGGGCGTGGGTCAAGTAAAAAAAACTCTTATACAGAAAAACAAGGCCAGGTATCTCAAAACGCGTCTGTTTTGAAATACCTGGCCTTCTCTGTCTGTGCGTATAAACTACAACTGGAATCTGGCTATCATACGCCGGAGTTCCTCGGCTAACTGCGATAACGAACGGGCCTTCTCCACAATCTCATCCTGCATGGCAAGTTGTTCCTGTGTGGCCGCCGAGTTTTGCTGTGTGCCGGCTGCCACTTCCTCGGCGATTTTTCCCAATACGTCAAGGGACTCAACAATTTGCCTGCTGTCCAGGGCAACTTGTGAAACAGAGTTGGTTACCTCGTGGACCCTGCTCGATACATCCTGAATCGCGTTATCGATCTCCTGAAAAACTTGTCCCACCTGTTCAACTTGAGTAAAACCTTCCGTTACTTTGTCCGCTCCGGTGTTAATGGACACCACCGTCTGCTCAATCTCTGTTTGAATTGCCCCTAACAAGCCCGCTATCTGCTGCGCCGACATCGCCGATTGTTCCGCTAATTTACGGACTTCATTCGCGACTACAGCAAACCCTCGGCCAGACTCCCCGGCACGTGCGGCTTCAATCGCCGCATTCAGCGCCAGCAGGTTGGTTTGGTTCGCCATTTCCGTAATAATCGCCACAATATCGCCGATCTGCCGAGAATGGCCTTCCAGGTTTTTGACGCTTTCGGCAGATTCTTTGACCGTCTTGTTTATGTCGTTAATCTGGCTGAGAACATGATGGACAACTTCTGACCCTTGGGTCGTTACCTGGGCGGTATGTTTGGTTAGCTTCGCCACCTCATGACTGTTTGCGGCGACTTGTTGCATTTCGACGGTCATCTGGTTGATTAGTTTCCGTGCATTTTCAACCGATTCCAGTGATTCCTCCGATGTAGCAGCAATCTGCTGTGTCGTCGAAACGATCTGCTCAATCGAAGCTTTCCCCTGATCGGCGTTTGCCGTCAGAACCTCGGCCGAAGAGGCAACATGGACGGATGCATTTCTCATCCCGGTGATGACTGCCCGCAAGTCGTCCCCCATTTTTCCCAGCAGTTTTACCAAACCACCTAACTCATCCCGATTTTTGATCTTGGCATCGCCAATCCGGAGATCTCCTTCTGCTATATGTTTCAGGGATGCTGACACGATTTGCACGGGTCTGGAGATATTGCGCGTCAGGACAAAAGCCAGGATCAAAGCAAGCAAAATCGAGATGCCCGTAAACAAGAGCGAAACCGTCATTTGTCTTGTGCTAATCTGTTCCGCTTCTGCGTATGCCTTGTCAGCGCTATCGGTGTCCAAACGGGCAAGGTATTCAAGATACTGTTTCATATTGTTAAAAATGGCGTCCGATTTTCTAACCAGTTCAAGCAGCTTCAGTGCAGTGCTGGCAGCAGAATCGGCCGAAGAGGCATTTTTGCTTACCTGATCAATTTCTTGGTGAAGCGCTTTAAAGCTTTCCCATTCCGTCTGAAGCGAGGCATAGATTTTCTTCACTTCTTCCTGATCGATAGCTTTTCCATAACGACTCAACTCTTCATTAATCACTTGAAATGTGCGGACGATCTCCTCCCCATTCGCTTTTACCTTGACGGGAGACTGGTCCTGTTCAATGATATTTTTCAAGTTGAGCGATAAAATATGTTCCGTCAAATAATTGATGTTGTTGATGATAGCCACTTGCGGCAGCTTTTTCTGCATAATATCTTCCGTATTGTCTTGAACGCTCTTAAACCCGCTCAGGCTATACCAGGCTGAAGACACCATCAGACACAAGATCGCAAAAAAACTGGCAAACAACTTCTTTCCCACAGTCAATTGAAATGTTTTTCTCATTCGATCTCCTGTTTCAAACTTCCGTTCGATTTCGTTCTTGCTAACGTTGGCTGGCAACGATCCGCTTTGCGGCTGTGACGACATGATCAACTGTGAAACCAAATTTCTCCATCAACAGACTGCCCTTTCCGGAAGCCCCGAAGCTGTTTATCCCGATCACTGTGCCATGATCGCCGACATAACGCTCCCATCCCATCGGGTTAGCCATTTCCACTGCAACTCGGGCTTTTATCCCCGACGGTAAAACAGATTCTTTGTACGCTTGGGGCTGTTGTTCAAACAGCTCCCAGCTTGGCATGCTGACGACCCGTGCGGCAACACCTTGCTCCCTGAGGATGTGCTGTGCCGCCATGGCCAGGCTTACCTCTGAACCGGAAGCAATCAGGATTAACGCAGGCTTTTCTCCCTTTTCAGGCTCCTTCAAGATATACGCTCCTCTCGCCACTCCGTCGGCCGCCAGTTTTGAGGTCCCGGGAAGAACAGGCAGTTTTTGACGGCTGAGCACCATCGCTGTCGGCACTTCCTTTTGCCCCAGTGCCCAGCGATACGCCTGGATCGTTTCATTGGCATCGGCCGGCCGAAACACGCACAGCCCCGGAATTAACCGCAAAGAAGGCAGATGCTCGATCGGTTCATGGGTCGGCCCATCTTCGCCTACGGCGATGCTGTCGTGCGTGAAGACGTAAATGACTGGCTGCTTCATGAGTGCTGACAAGCGTATCGCCGGGCGGAGATAGTCGGAAAAGACGAGAAACGTTCCCCCGTACGGACGGATACCGCCATGCAGGGAAAGTCCATTCAGGATAGCGCCCATCGCATGTTCGCGAACTCCGAAGGCGATGTTTCTCCCGCTGTAATTGCCTTTTTCCAGCCTGTCGAAACCGCCTAAAACAGTATTGTTGGAAGAGGCCAAGTCTGCAGAGCCGCCGATAAGTGACGGCAACACGCTGGCAAACGAGTTAAGCGCAATTCCCGAAGCATCGCGAGTAGCCATGT
Organism: Brevibacillus massiliensis; assembly: GCF_000311785.1. Classification (GTDB taxonomy): domain Bacteria; phylum Bacillota; class Bacilli; order Brevibacillales; family Brevibacillaceae; genus Brevibacillus_C; species Brevibacillus_C massiliensis. The sequence continues at coordinate 96,678 of NZ_HE978539.1, read as the reverse complement.
CAGAAGAACCGGTCTGATACACAGGGAGCGAAGCATCCCATGAATCGGGCAATTCTCCGTTGATCATTTGTTCCAACTGTTTGCTCAATTCAGGATAAGCTTCCCGATACTGCGAGAAGAGTTGATTCCATTCCGCTTCCTGGTTGGCGCCAGCGGCTTTCACTTGCAGAAACAGCTTTTTTGCCTCTTCCGGAATTTCAAACATGCCAAAATTCCATCCGTACTGCTGTTTGGTTAACCGCATTTCCTCTGCTCCCAAAGGAGAACCATGAGCACTCGACTTCCCTGCTTTGTTTGGACTTCCGTAGCCAATCACGGTCTTTACCTCGATCAGCGTAGGCAGGCTCACAGACGCTTTCGCCTGCTGGATCGCTTCGCCAATGGTCTGTATATCCGTCCCGTCGTCAACGCGGAGATACTGCCAGCCGCAGGCTTCAAACCGGCCGCGGATGTCTTCGCCAAACGCCTGGGACAGCTCACCATCCAGGGAAATGTCATTGGAATCATACAGGACGATCAGCTTGCCCAGCCCCAAGTGTCCCGCCAGCGATACGGCTTCCGCCGATATTCCTTCCATCAAGTCCCCGTCACCGCATATGGCATACGTATAATGATCGATGACGGCAAAATTTTCCCGATTGAACCGATCGGCCAAATGCGCTTCCGCCATCGCCATACCGACCGCCATCGCGATCCCCTGCCCAAGCGGCCCGGTCGTAGCCTCCACGCCTGGAGTATGGCCGTACTCCGGGTGTCCCGGCGTCTTGCTGCCCCATTGGCGAAAGCGCTTTAACTCATCGAGGGACAAGTCATAGCCCGTTAGGTGGAGCAGACTGTACAACAGCGCAGAACCATGGCCGGCAGACAAAATAAAGCGGTCACGGTTAAACCACTTCGGGTTGCCGGGATTGTGCTTCATCTGATTCACCCATAATTCAAAAGCCATTGGCGCTGCTCCCATCGGCATCCCCGGATGACCCGAATTGGCCCGCTCGATCATATCAATAGAGAGGACACGCAGCGTATCAACCGCCAGCCGCTGCGACGTACTTTGTTTCATTGACATACCATCCGCTCCTTAACGAAGATTTATTTTGATGCGGCAGACGCTTGCTCCCAATCTTTCAGGAATCGTTCGATACCGGTGTCTGTCAACGGATGCTTCCATAGGCTGGGGAACAGCGAACCGGGGATCGTGGCGATATCAGCTCCGGCGACAGCCGCCTGCTCCACGTGTTGAATACTTCTCACGCTGGCCACGATAATCTCGGTGGGGTATTGGTAGTTTTGCATAATCGTTTTTAAGTCTTTCACCAGTTCCAATCCATTTGAACTGATATCATCCAATCTGCCGACGAATGGACTTATGTACGTCGCCCCGGCTTTTGCCGCCAACAATCCTTGCGCTGCCGTAAACACCAGGGTTACATTTGTTTTGATGCCTTCCTTGGACAAGCGGGATGTCGCTTCCAAACCGCTCTCAGTCATTGGCAGTTTAACCACGACATTGGGAGACCATTTGACTAATTCATGCGCTTCCTCGATCATCTCTTCTACTGTAAGTCCGATCACTTCTGCGCTTACCGGCCCGTCGATCAAGCCGCAGATTTGCTTGATCAACTCTTTGAAGTTGCCGCCTTCTTTTGCGATGATCGACGGATTTGTCGTGACACCGTCTACCAGACCAAGCTTGTGAATCCGTTCAATTTCTTTTATGTTTGCCGTATCCAAGAAAAATTTCATGATATCTCCTCCAGACTTTTCTGATATTCTGAAGCTCGACCACCTATTTTACAGATGATTTTCATGCACGGTATCAAGATAATGGATGGTTTTGTCTTTACCGTAAAGCATGAGGGAATGAGTCATTTTCCGATCGCCGTTTCCCTGCCTGACTCCTCGCAAAAGCAGACTGTCGGTAACACCGGTAGCGGCAAATACACACTCATCCGAACCAACCAATTGATTCATCGTCAAGGTCTGCTCCGGCTTGGTCAGGCCCATCTGCATACACCGGGAATATTCCTGTTCGTTTTGCGGCAGCAGCCGGGCCTGCATCTCACCGCCCAAGCACTTGACAGCGACAGCGGAGACCACACCCTCCGGTGCGCCGCCAATTCCTACCAGCATATCGACCCCGGATCCTTCTAGCGAAGCTGCGATCGCACAGGTAACGTCACCATCAGAAAACAGGTGCACTCTGCCGCCCGCTTGCTGTATGGTGTCGATGATTTTCTGATGGCGCAGCCGATCCTGAACCATTACTGTCAGATCCTGCAGTGCTTTTCCGTTAGCCTTTGCTACAGCTTGCAAATTTTCCATCAGCGGCGCATCAATATCGATCTTCCCTGAAGCTTTCGGGCCGACGACGATTTTCTCCATATACATGTCAGGAGCGTGAAGCAGCGCTCCCGCTTCCGCTGCCGCCAAAACGGTAATCGAGTTGCTCTGGCCTTTCGCAATTAAATTGGTTCCTTCCAGCGGATCTACAGCAATATCACACTGGATCCCGCTACCCGTACCCACCTTTTCGCCAATGTACAGCATCGGGGCTTGATCCAATTCTCCTTCGCCAATCACGATTTTCCCAGCAAACGGAATCTGATTTAGTTTGTTCCGCATTGCAGACGTTGCAGCATGATCCGCTTCATGCTTGTTACCGCGACCGATCCAGTAAAAAGAGGCTAGTGCAGCAGCTTCTGTAACAGCAACGAACTCCATCATCAGACTCTTCATCTCGGGTCACCCGGGCGCCTAGCATTTGGTTGGATTGGTAGTTTCATCAGCGAGTCCGGCTTTTAAAAACTCTTGCTCCTGATCCATGATTTGCTGGATTTTTCTTCCGGAGTTGCCTCCTTCATACTTGGAGTTTACCCATGTCTCTACTACTTTTAATGCAGCTTCAATGCCGATAACTTTTGCCCCCAACGTTAGGATCTGCGCATTATTGCTCTTTTGTGACCTCTCGGCTGAATACGTGTCATGGCAAAGCGCTGCCCGAATCCCCGGAACTTTTCCAGCAGCGATGGCAACACCGATCCCTGTTCCACAGATTAGAATCCCCCGCTCAGCCTTCCCGTTGACGATATCCTTGCCTACCTCAAACGCTACCCCCGGATAATCAACTTCATCACAAGAATAGCAGCCATAATCGATTACTTCATGATGATTGTCTTGCAGATACTGTTTAATGACTTCCTTATAGGCAAATCCATGGTGGTCAGAACCGACAGCTATTTTCACAGATGATTCCTCCATTTCTTTTCACATAACTTTTATTTCTTTTCTATTTCAATCAAAATACTTAGCAAATCACTCAAATCAATTCGGACTATTTAGCACGATTTTAAGAATTTAGTAAAATTAAATAAAGACCACCCCATCTCCATTAATTTATATTTCATATTTTATTATATTCTGTCGAATTGTCAATATTGTATTGCCTTTTGTTTTTGTTTTATATCATTTTTATAATTTTTTCTTTCGTTTTTTGGTTTTTCAAATTCCACTCCGCCTTTCTTTTCACCTGCATAAGCAGCCGGAAATAATATTGGCTAGCGTTTTCTCTTGTATTTTTTTGTTTTTGTGTTGCTTGTTTTACGAATGTTGAGTATCATAAATTACATAATTGCTGTTTACTTCTTTTTTGAGGTGAGTTGTTTGCCAAAAATGTTTTCGACGGAACGGAAAAACAAGATTATTGATCTCCTATTAAAACAGCAACGCGCAACCGTAAAGGAGCTCTCGCAACTCCTCAACGTATCTGATGCTACTCTGCGGGCTGATTTGAATAGACTGGAAGAAGAAGGGCTTATTATCCGCACACACGGCGGAGCCATGATCGATGACAGCTTACGGGCAGAACACAACTTTTCTGTTCGAGAGCAAAAAAACCGGGAAGAGAAAATGCTCATCGGCAATCGGGCGGCTGAACTTATCCATGATGGGCAGTGTATTCTGCTTGATGCCAGTTCGACGGCTTTGGAGCTGGCAAGGACACTCAAGCAGAAACAAATTCGTCTAACCGTGGTAACGAACGGATTGTATACCGCAATGGAACTCAAGGATAACCCTGGGATCACCGTGATACTCATCGGCGGCGTACTGCGAATAGGCTGTTCTGCATTGGAAGGGCTGCTCGGGGCCAGCATCCTCAATCAAATTAACGTCGACACCATGTTCACTTCAGCCAGCGGGTTTACCTTAGAGGATGGCCTGACAGATTTCAACGTATATGAAGTAGAACTAAAAAAAGCCATGATCAACTCCGCATCACGTGTCGTCGCATTGCTCGACCATACAAAAATTGGGAAAAGCTCAATCGCTTCCTTTGCAAAGGTACCGCAAATTGAGACGATCATCACGGATCGGAATACACCGGACGACATCGTGGAACAGCTGAGAAAAAAGCAAATTAACGTGATCATTGTGGAAAAAGCATAGAAAAAAGATAGCTGGTCGGCTATCTTTTTTCCCTTTCCCCGCCTCTCACTCTATCCCGCCTGGAAAGCATGCACCTTCCGAATGATTTCCTCAAAACTGAACATATTCCATGCCGAACGGCCGATAAACAAGCCATCTACATGTTGTTGGGCAAGATACTGCAGACTGTTGTCCACATGAACGCTGCCGCCATACAGAATCGGTACAGCATCGCCTGCGCTGCCAAATTGTTCGCGCAAAATCTGGCGGATGTGCCGATGTACATTGGCAATATAAGCCGGATCAGCAGGGATTCCCTGCTCGCCGATGGCCCAGACCGGTTCGTAGGCGAGCATCAGTTGCCCTGCTTGATCGCTGTCGATGCCGTAGAGACAGACCTTTACTTGCGCTGCGATGGTCTCCAGACTGATTCCGTACTCCTTTTGCTCTGCGGTTTCGCCGATGCAAATCAACGGTTTGATTCCATGCCGAATAGCCGCATGCACCTTCTTGTTAATGGCTATGTCGTTTTCATTGTAGTACTGCCTGCGCTCAGAATGACCCAATTCAATCAGATCAATCCCGATTTCGTTCAGCATTTTCGGCGAAATTTCACCTGTGTATGCTCCTTCGTCGAGCCAATGCATGTTTTGTGCGCCTAACAGCAGACGAGACTCTCTGGTCAGTTCCCTGAGCGGCAGGAGCGATGTATGCGGCGGAATGACGAATACTTCGAAAGCGGGCTTTACTTCATCCAGCAGGCGGATCAGCTCCCGGCAATAGGCCATTCCTTCTTGCAACGATTTATGCATCTTCCAATTTGTACCAATCCATATTTTATTCATGGATGCCTTCTACCCATTCCCGCATCGATTTGAAGATAATCCAGACAGAGGTAGCACCCGCGTCTTGATGACCAAGGGCGCGCTCACCGAGCGACTTCGCCCGGCCAAATTTGGCAATGTACTCTTTGGTTTTTTCCATTCCTGCCTTGGCGCTTGCTTCCGCTTCCCTCAGCCCGTCGAGAAGCGTTTTGGACTGACGCAAGCTTTCCTGCAGCGAGGCGATGGCCGGCTCTAACGCATCTACCATGGTTTTGTCGCCAAGTTGGGCTTTTCCCCGGTCTTTAATAGCCTGTAGGGAGCCCCCGAACAAATGAGTGACTGCTTCCAGATCGAAGGCTGCAAATGGGGCAGCATTTTTTGCTCCGCCCATAAACATCGTTCCGAAGATAACGCCCGATGCTCCGCCCATTGAACCGATCATCGCCATGCCGATCTGATGAAACATCTCATTTACCGTTTGAAACTCTTTTTCTTTGACGATCTTGCCGGCATTGGCAAACCCTACGGACATCCCTATCCCGTGATCACCGTCGCCAATCGCGCTGTCAATTTCCGTCAAAAACGGTTTGTTTGTTTCAAACTGGTCGGCCACATACAGAAACATGTCCCGCGTTTGTTGCATGTCCAATCGATCTGTCATCTCTCGTTAACTCCTATCCTTTTTTTATATAAAACGGAGAATAGGCCGGAGCGTCGTAATACTCCTTCAACTCTTCATCCAACCGCATCAGCGTGATCGAGAGACCGCCCATTTCCTGTGTCGTGCAATAGCTGTTGACATCGCTGTCATGCACCTTGATGCCCAGCTCCCTCAATATTTGAGCAACTCTGCGGTTGACAATAAACATCTCCATCAAGGTAGTGGAACCAAGCCCGTTTATTAGTACGCAAACCTCGTCGCCGCGAGCGAACGGAAGGTCTTGCAAGAGTTCCTTCATCATCACGTCCGTCAGCTCATCTGCTTTCATCAATTTGGTTCGTTGAACACCCGGTTCGCCATGAATCCCCATGCCAAATTCAATCTCATCATCTGCTAGCGTAAAAGTAGGCTTCCCCGTATCCGGAATCGAACCTGGTGTAAGCGCCACTCCGATTGATCTTGTGTTATCACGGGCTTTTTCCGTGATTCTCGCAACTTCCTCAAGCGAAAGCCCTTTGTTTGCCGCCGCACCTGCGATCTTAAACACAAACACGTCACCGGCAATTCCCCTGCGGTCATCCGCACGATCGCGGGGCGCCGAAGCTACGTCATCGCATACCAGCACCGTCTTGGTAGGAATACCGTCCATTTCGCACAGTTCCGCCCCCATATTGAAGTTGAGGACATCGCCGGCGTAATTGCCGTACACAAAGAGAACCCCTTTGCCTGAATTGACAGCTTTCGCGACTTCATATACCGTATTGGGGGTAGGTGCTGCAAACACGTTGCCAACCGCCACGCCATCCGCCAATCCCTCGCCGACAAAGCCGAAAAACATCGGTTCATGACCGCTGCCGCCGCCAATTACCACGGCCACCTTCTCTTTTCGGTCTTTTAATACGATGCCGTTCACATCGGGCAATTTTTCGTACGCTTGTCCATACGCCTCCATAAATCCCTCGAGCATCTCAGTTACCACTTGATTGGTGTCATTTACGATTTTTTTCATCTGCTGATTCCTCCGTGATCATGGTCCCGTGATGAGACTATGGCTTGAGCAGTACTTTTATCGAACCGTCACCTTTCGCTGCGGTGTCAAAAGCGCTGGCGAAGTCATCCAACGGGTAAGTATGGGTAACGATGTCGTCGACTGTCACTAAGCCGCGCTCCAGCAGACTGATGGCGATGGGATAGGTATAGGGACTAATGTGCGAACCCAATACATCCAATTCCTTCTTGTCTCCGATTACGCTCCAGTCCGCTGTCGTCGGTTGGCCAAACACGCTGAACTCGACAAATCTGCCCAGCTTGCGGATCATCTGCAGACCTTGGGTAACCCCGACCGGATGACCTGTTGTTTCTATATAAACGTCACAGCCGTAGCCATCGGTTAATTCCAGCACTCTTTCCAGTGCATCTTCTTTGGACGGATTGATCACAACATTTGCTCCAAATTTTCGGCTCAGCTCCAAACGTTCATCCTTCATGTCCAGGACGACCAGATTCTTTGGCGTCTTCAGATGGGCGAGTTGAATCATGAACAATCCCAACGGCCCCGCTCCAGCGATTACAACCGTATCTTCAAATTCAATTTTCGCCCGCTGCACTGCGTGAATCGCACAAGCCAGAGGTTCGATGACGGCAGCCTGCTCAACGGTAAAGCTTGGCGGAATTTTATGAACGATAGCGTTTTTCGGGAAACGCATATATTCAGCCATTCCCCCTTCAGCTACATCCTTTTGAAAGCCAAACATGTTGTGGACCTGGCACATCCAATACTCGCCGCGCTTGCAGTAGCGGCATTTCTCGCATGGAATCAACTGCTCGGCGATCACCCAGTCTCCCGGCTGTACCTGATGTTTTTCTGCAGCACCCTCGCCAAGCGCAACAACTTCACCGAAAAATTCATGTCCCGGTGTGACTGGCGCTTTCAACCAAGCCTGGTTAAACTCGTCTCCCCAGTACATGCCCGCACCCTTGAATGCCTTGATGTCACTGGCACATACGCCACATGCCAGCACCTTTACAATCACTTCTCCGTATCCCGGTTGGGGAACGGGTGCTTCTTCCAAACGATAGTCATGAGGCGCATGAGCCACCAGCCTTTTCATGGTTTTTGGCAATTCCTTCGTATTCAATCCCATATGATTTCCTCCCCCAGATGGACGTCTTGTTTAGAACGAGATAACCGAAGTTTTCGCTTCGGCTATCTCGTTTTACTCGTTATTGATAGATCGACAAATACTTGTCCACGTTTTCTTTTGTGACCAGTTCCATTTTGATCAGGTTGTCTTTTTCAATTGGCTCGCCTTTGATCGCTTTGATCGCCAACTGCACAGATTGTCTCGCTTCTTTTTCGGCATCCTGGAAAACAGTCGCATCTTGAACTCCATTCTTGATCGACTCGCAAGCATCTTTAATCGCATCTACGCCAACCACCGGAATTTTATCCTTTAATCCCTTGCTTTCCAAAGCTTGGATCGCACCCAACGCCATCTCGTCATTCTGGGCGACGACCGCATCAATCTGGCCATCGAAGCTTTGCAGCCAGTTTTCCATCAACGTCAGCGCCTCTGCACGGGACCAGTTTGCAGTCTGCTCAGCCAGCACCTTGATTTCTGGATTTTTGTCCAGAACATTATGGATTCCTTCCCGGCGCTGCAACTGGGCGGAAGTGCCAATCGGCCCTTCCAGGATGACGATATTTCCTTTGCCAGAAAGTTTATCTGCAACATATTGCATCTCCAATTCCCCTGCTTCTACGTCATTGGGGCCGGAGTACGCAGTCACATCCGGGCTGTTGATGATCATATTTAAACCAATCAGCGGTATTCCCGCTTCTTTGGCTTTCTGAACAGCCGGTGCCAAGGCGTCCGAATCCACTGCTGCGACAATAATCGCATCCACTTTTTGAGAAATCAGGTTTTCGATCTGAGAGATCTGCTTTGCCACATCGTTGTTGGCGTCCAGTACGGTAAGTTCAACATTTTGTTCTTCGGCCTCTTTCTTCAGACCTTCCGTAGCCAGGGTAATAAATTCCGTCATATAATAAACAGTAGCACCAATTTTCAGTTTATCTTTCTTCTCTGCACTCCCACCGCTGCCAGCTTCCGTTTGCCCACTGTCAGACGAGGTATTGCCGACCGATGGATTGCTGCATCCCGCAACCAGCATCGCAAATACTGCAAAGAGCGAGAAGAGTATGGAAATTTTTCTTTTTGCTGAAACAAACATCTCATTGCCTCCCCGTTTTTTGTTTTTGCCTACTGTTACTCTTTTTTTACCGATTCCCGAATGTACCCCCGTCGTTCCTGTTTTGACAATCAAGGGTCTGCCTCGCCCGCAATCACCACCTTTCACGATTGCTCATGCATCCAATCGTGATTTCACCCTATTTTGACTTTTTCGAATCCAGCAAAACAGCAGCGACAATGATGCATCCTTTTACTATCTGCTGGTAGTACGATGAGACATTCAACAGATCGAGTCCGTTATTTACCACACCAATGATGAGTACTCCGACCAATGTTCCCCAAAGTCTCCCGCGCCCGCCGGACAAGCTTGTCCCGCCGATTACCACTGCGGCAATCGCATCAAGTTCGTAACTTGTCCCAGCTTGCGGCAGTCCTGCCGACACGCGTGATGACAAGACGATACCGGCTAGTCCTGCCAGCAGGCCGCTGATGGAAAATACCAGGACCTTAATAAGCGAGACGTTGATTCCAGAGACTGACGCCGCATTCTCGTTACCGCCAACGGCGTACACATATCGGCCAAACTTTGTGTGATACAAGATAAAGTGGCACAGGGCAAACGTCACCAAAAATATCCAGACAGGGATCGGAATACCGAGAAAATCTGCTTTCCCGATGGTTAAATACGCATTCGATAAGCCTGATATCGGTTTTCCATCGGAATAGACAAATGTTAACCCCCTGGCTACGGTCATCATCGCCAGCGTTACGATAAATGAGGCGACTCCCCATCTGGCGACGACCAACCCGTTTAAAAATCCTAAAATCAGACCTGACATCAATCCGATCAGAACCGCCAGCCACAGTGTCGTTTCGTCCTTGGCAAAACTTGCCGCCAACACTCCCGTCAAGGCCACGATCGATCCCACAGACAAGTCAATTCCCGCAGTAATAATGACAAAAGTCATGCCGATCGCAAGAATTCCGTTAATCGACACTTGTCTCAGGACGTTGATCAGGTTTTCCGAGCGGAGAAAGTTGTCTGCCGTAAAGGAAAGGATTATGCACAGCAAGATAAGCGCGATTACAATTCCGTAGGAAGAGAGCAGATGTTTAGGCTGAAATGTCTTTTTTTCCGTTATAGCCGGATTATTCGTTAACTCCAACGCTGGTTACCTCCCTGTTATTAGTTCCTGTCGCCAACTTCATGATTTTCTCTTGGGTGGCCTCCTGTTTTTGCAGTTCCCCGGAGATTTTCCCTTCGTGAAAAACAATAATTCTATCGCTCATGCCCAGTACTTCGGGCAGTTCCGAGGAAATGAGGATGATCGCCACACCCTGTTCCGCCAAATCAGCAATCAATTTGTAAATTTCCGCTTTTGCACCGATATCAACACCCCTGGTTGGCTCGTCAAATATCAGAATTTCCGGCGCTTTCATCAGCCACTTGGCCAACACAACCTTTTGCTGATTTCCGCCGCTTAGTGATCCGACGCTCTGCTGCAAGCCGGCAGTTTTTATCTTTAACGATGAAACGTACTCTTTCGCTTTCGACTGTTCTTTTTTGCGGTCAATGATGATTTTGCCCCTCTGAAAATCTTTCAGCGAAAGCAAAGTCATGTTATCCTTGACACTCAACGGCAAAATCAGTCCTTGCTGCTTCCTGTCTTCCGTAATCAGGGCGATTCGATGTCGAATAGCTTCTTTGGCATTCCTGATTTTCACCTTTGTTCCACGAATGTAGATCTCTCCGCTGTCCAACGGCCTGATACCGAAAATGCTCTCTACCACTTCCGTTCTCCCCGAGCCCATCAGCCCTGCTATCCCGACGATTTCACCTGCCCGCACCTCAAAGCTGATATCACGAAATTTTTTGGAGTGGCTTAAATTCTTTACTTTTAGTACGACTTCTTGGGACACCTTTGCCTTCTTTTCCGGAAAAACCTCTTTTAATTCCCGATCAACCATCTTGTTGATCAATTGATCGGGAGTGATCTGGGACGCAGCATATGTCCCGATATAGTGGCCGTCACGGAGGACCGATATCTCGTCGGCAATCCGGTAAATCTCGTCCATTTTATGCGAGATATAAATAATTGACTTATTTTGGCTTTTGAGCTGATTGATCAAACTGAAAAGGGTTTCAACTTCCCGATCGGTAATAGCCGATGTTGGCTCATCCATGATGATGATGTCAGAGTTGTAGGAAATCGCTTTGGCTATTTCCACCATCTGTGTCTCCGCTACGGTCAAATCGCGCATTTTCGTCCCAGGATCGATCTTCAAGCCAATGCCGGAAAGCAGTTTTGCCGCCTCTTCGTTCATTTTTTTGTAATGAATGACGAATGTTCCCTTGTACTGATGCTCACGACCTAAAAACAAATTTTCTGCAATAGTCATGTCCGGAATGGGGCTTAACTCTTGATGAATCATGGAAATACCGTGTCTTAATCCGTCTCGGGGACTGTTGAATTTCACTTTTTTTCCGAAGAGCACGATGTCTCCCGATGTCGGTTGTACGATACCAGCTATGATCTTCATCAATGTCGACTTGCCCGCACCGTTTTCCCCCATCAGCACGTGAACGGTTCCCGGTCGCAATTTCAAAGAGACATTATGTAATACTTGGACACCCGGGTAAGTTTTTGAGATATTTCTCATTTCAAGTGAATAGACGGTCTGATCACTCATTTCCCCACCTCGTTGCACGGCTTGTTTAAGGTACCGTTTTCATTATTCAACAAAAAACTTCATTTGTTTTCATTTAACACATAAATATTCTTTTGATTATTATCTTTTTTCATTGTTTTTAAGTGATATTATATATTCGAGATTTTCTTTTGTCAATTTATCTTGTGACTTTATTCTTGTATTTCTTCCAGATTTGTCGTGTTTATTCTATGGAAATTGTTCATTTCGATTGCAAATAAAAAAGGTTTATCGATTTTCAAAAGAAATTCGATAAACCCTAACAGTCAACATTCCGACACAAGAAACTCCCAGTCCTCCAAAAAATACGGCAAGGTTTGTACCGCTGCATTTCCCAAACAAAAGACGAGCCGGGGCGACTTGCTCTCAAGCCGGGCGAGCAGGTGCTGCATGCACGACTCTCTCGCTTGCTCCTTATCGTAAGCCCTGGTCGGCCTATGTTTGCTTGTGTTCTGCAAAGCATCGCATGGGATGAAAGGAAGCATTTCGAACTCACTTCGCTGTCGGGAGGCAACCGTCTGCCGCCGCGGCGGACAGCCAACAAGCAAAAAAGCCGCCTATGGGCAGCATTCGATTACAGAGAAACTCCCTCATTGCCGCAGTCGGCAGAAGGAGTTTCCGAGGTGTTTCGATGGATGTGGATGTCCTGCGCAAAGCGAAGAAAACCCGGGGGTTTGCCGACTTTACGCTTCGCCGCTCAAAGCATGTGCCTCATCCAGATATTCGGCTCGACATAACAACCGCTATTCGTCTCCACATCAATCGCAACGGGAACCAGCGCGTCGGGAACGACATACGTGCCTGACGCGGGAAATCTCATGCCTGTCCAGCTTTCCCACTCTTCAACTGTCCCTCGTATGATCATGGATTCTGATGCCATTTTGATGATTTCAGCACCCGTCTTCCAATGAGTCCGTACCCATGGATCAAACGGGGCTCCATCCGGAGTCTTCCAATCAGCATAGCGGTTTATTGGAGTAAGCGGATACTTGTGTTTCAGAGAAGGGCGCACAGGCGCAACCATTTGCCCTAGCTGCTGTCCCTTTACCAATGCTTTCATGGCCGCAACCATTCGCTGGCTGATTCCCTGTCCGCGGAAGGCGGGATCAACAGCGATGGAAAGGGCGGATGCGGCGTTTGGCTTCCGGCCGCTGCGGTGTTCCTCCACCCCGCGGATCAGCACATCATCCCATCCAGCCGGCAGTCCTTCAGGTGTGCCATCCCAGTAAAATGGAATTACGTTCCCCGCAGCGATGACTTTCCCGCCTTCTTCAAGCAGAAAAAACTGAAACTGCGGAAACAACTGCTCCAAATACGGAAAATATTCATCGGCCACTTGATCGTGCCGCATAAATTCCGGCCAGCTTGCCGCAAACAACTCGTCTATCTGGTCGGCTAATTCCGGCCGCTCGGTTAACGTGAAAATTGCGTATTTCATAAGAGTATCCTCCCCAAAGTATTGCTTGTTTTACTTCGAATACTTTGGGGCTACAGCAATGAAAAGAATCACGATTGGATCACATCCTTCAAAAGGGAACGCCGAAGCTCCCCCATTTGTTTCCTACTTATTCAATTTTATCAAATTTTCCACTTCTATACAAAACGAAAAAAGCACCGCGCTCACGCGGTGCGATAATAAGATACTCTACGCCCTTCTCTTCCGGCGCAGCTGGTAGTAGGTAACGGCCAAAGCCAGCGCCAATACGACCCCTTTGATAATATCGTAGGCGTAGTAGGGAAGGTTGAGCATGGTCATCCCGTTCAGCAGTACCCCGATCAGGATGGCTCCGACGAAGGTGCCGAATACGTTTGGCTTTCCTGCGCCAAATACGGAAAAGCCGACGAAAGCGGCAGCAACCGCATCCATCAACATGGATCCGCCGCTGCTCACCTGCCCCGTCCCGATGCGGGCTGCCAGAAGCATGCCGCCAAGTCCGGCAAAAAGGCCGGAGAGGACATAAGCAAGCGTGCGGTACCGATCCACCGGAATGCCGGATAAGCGGGCCGCCTCCAGATTGCCGCCCGTCATGTACAGCATCCGTCCCTGTCTGGTGTAGGTCAAATAGATATGCGTGATCACGACGAGCAAAAAGGTTAAAATCACCGGCACCGGAATCGAGAGGATTTCTCCCTGTCCCAGCCAGAGATACCACTGCTGAAATTTTCCCGGCGCGGTTGTCCCATCGCTCATCGGCATATTGGCATAGATGGAGTAGCCTTTGGAATACGTCATATGAATGCCATTGACAATGTACAGCATGGCCAAGGTGGCCAACAAGTCGGGAATCCGGATTTTCACCACGAGCAGTGCATTGATAAGACCTACCAGCAGACTGACTACAATCGGCACCACCAATGTGACAACCGCCCCCTGCTCATACCAGACCATCATCGAGGCAGTGACAACGGTGGTCAGGGAGACCGTCGATCCGACTGACAGGTCAAAACCTCCGACGATCAACGAAAAGGTAACTCCGATCGCAACGAACGTGACAATCGAGATGGAGCGCAAGATATCTGCAATATTGTCATAGGTAAAGAAATAGGGATTTGTCAGACTAAATACCAGCATGACGATCACGATCACGGCGACTGTTCCGTATTTATAGACAAGATCAAACAAACTGATTTTCTTTGCCTCCACCTTATTCACCTCCGCTTGCGTAGTACATGATCAATTCTTGCGTAGCCTGCTCGCGGCTCAGTTCTTTGACGATCTTCCCTTCGAACATCACCAGAATCCGGTCTGCGATCCCGATCACTTCCTGAAATTCGCAGGAAAAATAGAGGACTCCCTTTTTTTGTTCCACGAGATTGCCGATCAGCCGATAGATGTCGCTCTTTGCCCCGATATCGACTCCTTTGGTCGGTTCGTCAAACATAAAGACGTCGCATTCCGTGCCAAGCCACTTGCCGATCGCCACTTTTTGCTGATTGCCCCCGCTGAGAAACCCGACCAGTTGGCTGATATCCGCAGTCTTCACGTCCAGTTTGTTCACCAGCTCCCTGGCATGGCCGGACTCCATCCCCCGGCGGATAAATCCCAGCGGCGACCACTTTGCCAGCGTCGTCACGGACAGGTTGTTTTTGACCGATTCCTCGACAAAAATGCCTTCCTTGCGCCGCTCTTCCGGTACGAGCACGATCCCCGCCTCGACAGCGTCTTTTGGACTGCGAAAATGCACCTGCCTCCCTTTGAGGGTGACCTTGCCCCCTTCCATCCCGTCCGCGCCAAACAGCAGCCGGGCCAGCTCGGTTTTCCCGGCGCCGACCAGACCGACGACCCCGACGATCTCTCCCTCCCGCACTGTCAGATCGGCGCCGCTCACTTTGCCGCCGGCGGCTCCCGTTACCTCCAGCAGCGGCTCTCCGATCGGCACCTGCACTTTGGGGAACTCCTCGGCAAAGGACTTCCCCAACATATGGGTGATGACTTCGTCAAGATTGGTCTCGCTGGTCTTCTTGGTGGTCACATTTCTGCCATCCCGCATGATCGTAATGCGGTCGCAAATCTGGAAAATCTCCGGCAGCCGGTGAGAGATGTAGATAATTCCGACTCCGTTCTGTTTCAGGCGGGCAATGATCTGAAACAGCCGCTCGCTCTCCTTGCTGCTCAGCGGGGCGGTCGGTTCGTCAAAGATCACCAGTTTTGCTTTCTGCACAGTGGCCCGGGCAATCAAGATCAGCTGCTTTTCTGACAGGGTACACGCTTCCACATGCTTTTTCACGGGAATCGAAAAGCCCAGGCTTTGCAGGATTTCTTCCGCTTGAGAATAGAGGCGCTGCCAGTTGATCAGTCCCTTTGCTTTCGTCTGCACCAGTTGGTCCAACAGGATATTTTCCGCCACGCTCAAATACGGGATCAGCGCCGTATCCACTTCCTGGTAGACACATTGAATCCCGAGGGCCTTGGCATCCTGCGGAGAGTGGATGGCTGCCTCACTGCCATCCAGCGAAATCGTCCCTGCGTCCGCCTGGTAAGCCCCCGTCAGAATTTTCATCAGGGTGCTTTTTCCCGCCCCATTGGCGCCGAGCAGAGCGTGCACCTCGCCCCCCTTCACCTCGAAATCGACCGAGCGAAGGGCCGGGACACCTGAAAAATGCTTGATGATCCCGTTCATCTGCAAATGAGTCATCATGTATCCCCCCTTTTCATAGGAAGACCCGTTGATCGATCAACGGGACTAACCAAACAGATCACCTGCCTTACTTGCCCCAATCTTTGATGTACTCAGGCAGATCCTCCATCGTCACCTTTTTGTCTTTCGGCAAATCCGCAAAGTCGACAAGCACGGGATTTAGCTTCACGCTGTCCGGGACTTCCTCCCCGTTGATCTTCTTAAAGACCGTTTGTGCCTGAATCAAGCCGATATTGGCCGGATCGACCGCGGCCGTTGCCACCCAGGGGGAATTTTCCTCCTGAACCATTTGCAGATCCTCATCGCTTAAATCAATCGAGTACACTTTAATCTCTGTCCGTCCGGCCTGTTGAATCGCGCGTGTCGCTCCTTTGGCAAATTCATCCCAGGAGGCCCACACGGCTGTGATGTCGCCTTTATTCGGGTACTTTTTCAAAATGGCTTCCATCTGTGTCTGCGTATCCAAAGCGGTGTTGTTGGAAGCCGTCCCAAACGCGGCAATCTCTTTTATATCCGGGTACTTCTTCAAAAAGGCTTCATACGTTACTTGACGCTTCTCCATCGGGGCAAAACCGGCCACCCAGATTTTGACGATACCGCCTTTACCGCCTGTATCGGCAGCCAGCTTCTCCAGGCTCAGTTCTGCCAGCTTGTTGTCATCCTGCTCTACCACCGGCACGCCTGGAAGCTTGATATCGGTGTCAAACAAGACAACCGGAATGTTTCTGCTTACGGCTTTTTCGGCCCCCTGCTGCAGCGCCTCTGCGGTACCATGGTCGATCAAAATGCCGTCGAAATGCTGGTTGACCGCGGCATCCAGGTTGGAAGCCATTTTTGCCAGATCGCCATCGGCATTAAAGACGGTCAGCTCGCCGCCATTTTTCTCTACTTCCTTTTTGACGCCATTGATGTACTGGGCTGAGAAAGTGCCCACGTTTTGACGCATCACGAGCGCAATCCGCTTCGCTTTTTCGCCTGAAGCTTGATTGCCGCCCGTACCGCTGCTGCTGCCTCCCGCTCCGCATCCCGTCAGGACAACAGACAATGCCAACGTGATCGCTAAAGCAATACCAAACCTCTTTTTCACTGTGTTTCCCCCTTTTTTTTGTTGCCCAAAGAAGCAGCCGCAGATGCGCACCAAAAAAGCCTCTTTCGTACAGAAAGAGGCTTCCATCAACGATTCCGGCCTCTCATCTGTCAGGTATTTTCATACCTGTAGGAGTTAGCACCTTGGCGCGGGGGAGCGCAGCTCTCTCTTTGCTAGGTTGCCGGGCGTCATAGGGCCTGTCCCTCAGCCTTCTCTGGATAAGAGTAATGATGATTCGCAACTGTATTTCGTATTGTGAATACAGAATATAATATGCATTACCGATTTGTCAACTTGGTTTTTAACGGGATTGTTGATTGAATGCTTCCAGCCATGCGAGTCCGCCATTTGGGCCCGACCCCGTGCAGGCTTATTCTGCCGCTTCCCTGAAGGACCGCAAACGAGCCAGCCCGAAAGTCGCAACAATCGCAACAGCAACCCCCAACGCTCCGATCCAGGTGATCGACGCCAACGAAACTTGACCCACGACCACACCGCCAATCCCTGCTCCGGCAGCCATGGCCAATTGCATCATCGACTGATTGAGACCGAGCATCACACCCGAAGATTCAGGCGCAAGTGTGACCAAATTGTATTGTTGTGTCGGGCCCGATGACCAGGCCGCAAAGGACCAGATTAAAAGCAAGGGGAATACCGCAATGTAGGAGTGCGGTATGAGGGCCAGAACGACAAGGGATATGATATGCAGGGTCATCCCGCCCATCAGCGTAAAGGACGGCCCCCACTTGTCCGTACTGTAGCCTCCAAATTTAGATCCGACGAGGCTGGCGATACCGAAAGCGAGCAATGCCCCGTTTAACATTTTTTCGCTCATTCCGGCAACGGTCAAAAGGTAAGGCGATATATACGTATAAGCGATCGAATACCCTCCCAGCCAGAAGAAGGTGATGGATAAGCCCAAAGCGACTTTCGGATTTCTTAAAAAGGAAATCTGTTTGCGCAGAGGTACGGGTTGATCCCCTTTCATGCGCGGAATGGCAAAGAAAATAACAACCATTCCCATTAGTCCTAAAAGGGCGATTCCAGCAAAAACTGACTGCCAGCCATAGGTGAAAGCGACAATTCTTCCAAGCGGCACACCAATAATTAAAGAGGCTGTAAATCCCATCACGACTGTCGCGATGGAACTGGCCTGCTTGCCTGGCGGGGCTATTTTAGCCGCAATGCTCAGTGCCGTAACGACAACCATCCCCGCTCCAAGCGCCATGACAACGCGCGCGGCCATAAATGCCTCAAATCCCTGCAGGGCAAACGAGAGGATATTTCCTATGACAAATATACCGAACGCAGAAGCGAGCAATCTGCGTCTGTCGACGCTTGCCGTGACCGCCATCAGAACGGGGGTGCCGATCGCGTAAGCAAGTGAGTAAACGGTAATAAGCTGACCCGCAGCCATCAGGGTAATCCCCATCGTATCCGCAATTTTATCCAGAATGCCAGATATGATATACTGAGACGTTCCCACTAAAAAGCTGACGATTGCCAATGCGTAAATTTTCCATGTGTTCGACAAGCTCTCTCCACTCCTGTTTGTTTGGATCTGATGATTTTTTTGTCTGTTAAGACGATTGTTTCGACATATTAGGAAATATAGATATATGTTTAAGCAAAAAAGAACTCAATTCGATATATCCCGATATGTCAATATGTTGAGCTGAAATGAAACTGAATATCTCCTGAGAGAAATTCAGTTCGTCTATAAATCCCGCTTCATGAATTCAGCGATTTCCTGAATGGCCTGCTCATCCCTTTTAAAGTAAGTAAACTTCCCAATTCGGGTGGTCTTTATCAGCCCAGCCCGCTGCAGAATGGAAAGATACTGTGAAGCCGTTGACTGCGTCATATTCAACTTTTTGGTAATTTGACCTACACATACCCCAGTTTCCCTTAGATCAACCCCTTCGTGGGGAGTAAAGTGATGTTCCGGTTCTTTCAGCCATTGTAATATTTGCAGCCTCGATTCATTGGACAGGGCCTTGAAAATTTCGATTGGTTTCATACACATCATTATATCGAGAATTCTCGATGTGTCAATTTTTTTGCCTTCGGCCTTGTTATACGTCGGTAATCTTGTCAACAACAAGCCGACAAACGCAGCGTCCGGTTGACAGCGCCAAGCAGGCTGCCAAGTTGACCCAATTGGCAACCGGCAGCCTGCGAAAGACTCGCTGTCCAAATCACTGACGTGTGAAGATGACAAGGGTTATCATTCCAAAAAGTGTCTTGGCGTCGCCCTCTTTAGTAGAACGGGGGATCTGTCCCACGCACCGCTACACTTGCAGCTCCAATCTCACCTTTTCCTGATAGGCAAACCTGGTATGGATATCGGTGATCACTTCCACCTGGCTCTCCGGGGTCTGAACCGAGTAGATCAGCTCTTTCCCTTGAAATTGGATATGCGTAATCGTTCCAGTCAGTCCCGTTGCCGGCTCATTCCACTTCTTCAAGCTGATTTGATCGGGTCTGACAGGCAGGAGATTGTGTTTGTGAAAAAACGAAAAAAAGTGGGGGGATTGAATCGTGACCGGTTCCCGAGCGTTGGCGGGTACAAACGTGCTGGGATTTAGCCACGTACCTGATAAAAAGTTGGCTCTCCCTACAAACTTGGCGACAAATGGCGTTTGCGGCGTAAAATAGATGTCTTGCGGCGTCCCCACTTGCTCGATTCTGCCTTCCTTCATCACGACGATGCGGTCTGCCATCGCCAGAGCTTCCGACTGATCGTGGGTGACGTAAACGATAGATGTACCCAACTCCCGGTGAATCTCCTGAATCTCCTTTCTCATCTGAATGCGCAATTCCGCGTCCAAACTGCTCAACGGCTCATCCATCAGCAGCACGGAAGGGTTAAAGACAACCGCCCGCGCCAGCGAAACCCGCTGGCGCTGCCCGCCGGACAGTTGATTGGGGTAACGCCGTTCAAACCCGCCCAGCCCGACCATTTCCAAAACCTCTTTTACCCGTTTTTGCGGATTCTGTTTATACGCTGGCGAGATGTCGGACTGATGTTTTAGCGGAAACGCCACATTTTCATAGACGGTCATATGCGGCCAGAGGGCAAACGATTGAAACACCATTCCAATCCGTCTCTCTTCCGGAGGTTTCCTGAATTCGGCACTGGCCACCAATTCATCATTGAGCCAGATTTCGCCAGCCGACGGCGATTCAAATCCCGCGATCAGCCGCAGCAAGGTCGTTTTCCCGCAGCCGCTTGGCCCAAGCAGGGCGATAAATTCCCCGCGTTTGATGGAGAGGTCAACATGGTGCAGAGCCGTTACCTGCCCGAATTTCTTGTTGACTCCCCGGATGATCGTCCCATTCATCTTGCTTCCCTCCTTCGCCACCATTGTTTCATCAATCCCCCGAGTGAGATGGCCAGTCCGATGGCAGCCACGATTACCGTGGAAAAGGCCGTGCTGTTCGCAGTCTGTCCAGCCTGTTCCAAATTGAAAATGACGACGCCGATTGTTGCCGTTCCAGATGACCAGAGCAAAGAAGAGATCGTCAATTCCGTAACAGATGTTAAAAAAACGAGAAAGGCTCCCGTCAGGATGCCAGGCAGGTACAGCGGGATGAGCACCTTTTGCCAGCGAGCCAGCAAGCCCGCTCCGTTTATCCTGGCCGCTTCCTCCACTTCATTGCCGATCTGCAGCATGGCGCTCGAACTGCTCCTCACCTGCAAGATCAGGAATCTCGTCAGATAGGCAACCAGAATCATCCAGATTGTGCCGTAAATACCGGGCTGCCATCCGGGGAACGGCTCGATCCAGGTCAGGATCATGGCCAGAGCCAGCACGATTCCAGGCAGCGCATAAGGGAGCGATACTGCGCCCTCTATGGCCTTGAGCAAAATCGTCGGCTGCTTTACTCGCCAGTAGGCCAACAGCGTTCCCGCCACCATGCAGATGACTGTCGTCATCGAGGCGAGAGCCAGACTGTTCCTGATCGCGCCTTGGGAAGCCGCATTGCCTGCCAGGACAAACCGAAAGTTGTCCCAGGTCAGGTTTTCCAGCGTAAAAGCAAGCCCATATGCCTTGAGAAAAGAAGTGGCTGCCATTGCCAGCAGGGGAACGACGCTTGTTCCAAGCAGAAAGATCCACACCAGCCCTTCCAGCAGAAAACGCTTCTTGCCGAGCGGATAGCGAATCGAGCGGTCTTCGGCGTCCGTCTGGTCCAAACGGTTATTTCGCACCAGCATCCACTGGGCGCCGGTTCCAAGGAGGGCAATCACACCTAAAATGATCGATAGAGCCGCTGTTCGGGCAAAAGCGCTGGGGCCAAACCCGATCACTTGTTCATAAATCAGGGTGCTCAGCACTGTGACTCCTTCCGGGATGCCGAGAAATGCAGGGATGCCAAAGTTATCGAGGCTGGCGATAAAAGCCAGCAATCCGCCCCCGGCTATCCCGGGCAAAGCGAGCGGCAGCGTCACCTGGCGAAATACCTTCATCCCCTCGGCACCCGATGCCCGCGCCGCCCATTCCAATTCTTTGGGGATGCGGTACAAGACGGACAGCGTCAGCAGATAGACCAGGGGATAATGCGTCAGTCCCATCACGACGATAATCCCGTCCAATCCGTAGACATTCCATAAGGAAGCCCATTTATTCAGAAATCCTGTCGGGCCAGCCAATTGCGTCCACGCCAGTGAAGTCACATAGGAGGGAATAAGTAACGGCATCAGGGCCAGAAGGTGAATCCAGCCCTTTCTCCGGATATCCGTATAAGCGCAAATCCAGGCTAATCCGACTCCGATCACAACGGCGATCGCGGTAGATCCGCCCGCGACCCAGCAGGTGTTTTCAACAGCCAGCCAGGTCCGCGGGTCGGCCAGGATTTCCGTAAAATGGGTAAGGCCGATCCCTGTATCTGTCTTCACGCTGAGAAACGTCAGCTTGAGCAGCGGAAAGAGGAAGAAGCAGGCAACCAGCGCCAAGGTCGTCCACTTGCCGATTTCGCCCAGATGGAAGCGCCGCAATGGAGGAAGCGGGTTCTTTAGCCGGTTTTCTTTCCAAGCCGCCTGGAGCTTACTTTCCACCGATCATCTCTCCAAATTTCTTTTTGTCTTCCTCGCGCGTCTCTTCCAACTCTTGCGGATTGGCCGACAAAACGTTCAGTTGATCGATCGATTTTAGTCCTTCCGGCGCTTTCACGCCTTTTCGTATCGGCGTATAGCCCAGACTTGAAGCCACGTTTTGCCCTTCTTCCGAGAGCACGAAATCGACAAACGCCTTCGCCGCTTCCGCATTTTGCGTCGCTTTTAAAATCCCAATCGGCTCGGTAATGACCGGGACTCCCTCTTTCGGATACACAAGCTCAACCGGAGAACCTTCCTTTTTCGCTTGGGCCACCATGTAATCCACAATCATTCCGTAATCCTTTTCGCCGCTTGCCAGGCTTTTCAACACAGCGCCATTCCCTTTTACGACTGTCACCTTGTTCGCCGCAAGCGCCTGAAAATAATCCCACCCAAATCCTTCCTGCCTGATCAGAACGCCCAGGTTATAGGCGGCCGCCCCCGAATACAGCGGACTTGGCATAATGCCCTTTTCAGCCGCAGCCGGAGAGGTCAACACCTTCCAGCTATCTGGCAGCTCCGTGACGTTCTTTGTATTTACAGCCAATACGGTAGACATGATTTTTGTTCCGTAGTAGGTCCCATCGGCATCTTTCAACTCGTCGGGGATTTCGTCAGCCTCTTTTGACTGATAGGGCAGCAGCAAGTCCCGCTTCTTTAAACTGATAAAGGTGGGAGCGTCGGCAACCAGCAGGACATCCGCTTTCACATTGTTGGTTTCCGCCTCTGCCAGCAAACGGCTGATCACCTCTTCGGTGCCGGAGCGGAACAGCTCCACTTTCACATCCGGATACTTCTTGGTGAAGGCGTCAATCAGCGCCGCCGCATCCTTGTCCGGTTGCGACGTGTAGAAGTGGAGTGTTCCTTCGACTTTCGGCGCCTCCACGGTTACGGCAGCATTAGCCGTTGGCTTTGGGGCGGCCTCGCTTGACTGCTGCCCTGCGGGTGTGGCGCCACAAGCACCCAGGCTGGCAGCAGTCAGGACAGTAAGAATGGGCAAAGCGATTTTCTTCGTAACAGCACTCAACATAATAGACTCCCCCTAAATGGATCAGCGATTGGGCTCACTGTCAGTCTTGAAACCACTTCATCATTTTGGTTTTCAATGCGGTATTCGTCATGTTTAACTGCAGCGGGGTCACGGTAATATAGCCGTTGCAAAGCTGTTGGAAATCGTTCTCCTCGTCGTTCAAGCTCAGTTCGGCCAGGTTGTCTTTCAGCCAATAGCATAAATAGCCGTGCGGATCATTCAAGCCAACGTACTGATAGCGCAGCACATCCATCCCGAGTTGGGTCACTGCCACCCCGCTCACCATTTCTTTTGACAAGTACGGAAGGTTAATGTTCAACACGTGTTCAGCGCTGTGCTTGTGTTGAAAAAGGGTTTCAAACACCCTGTAAGCCAATGGTTCGACAATGGAAAAATCCGCGTCTTTCTTAAAGGTGGCCAGCGATACGGCAATAGAAGGGATTTGGTACATCACGCCCTCGACCGCTGCCGAGATGGTCCCCGAGTAAAATACATCCCGTCCGAGGTTCGGACCGAGATTGATTCCCGAAATGACAAAATCGGGCTTTTCTTTCAAAATGACCTCGACCGCCATTTTGACACAGTCTGCCGGCGTTCCGTTGACAGCCCACGCCTCGCAGGGCATTTGAAAAAAATTTACCTTGTTTGCTTTCAAGGGAGACTTGAGTGTAATGGCATGGCTGATCGCGCTTCTTTCCTGATCCGGACAAACAACAAAGACCTCGCCAAACGGCTGCAACGCTCGCGCAAGGTGATACACACCATTCGAAAAAATGCCGTCATCATTGGTAACTAGTATTTTATAGGACATGTTCACGGCTCCTATCGCTTGACCACACTTTGCAGGTACTTCGCGCTTTGTTTCAAGTCTTCAGTCTCTTTGGAAAAGTCGATTCCTTCGACGACGATGATCGTTTCTTTTTCCATGATCACAGGCAGGATGGATTGCAGTGCCACATCGCCTTGTCCAAGCGGAAGATGCAGTTGGTTCACGGTCGCGTCACTAATATGCACCTTGCTGATCCAGCGCAGTTCCCGGTAAAAATCGACGAGGGGATAAGTGAGCGGAACGTGAGCCACGTCGAAGGTTGTACTGACGGGATAAGCGATCCTCGCGGTCAGTTCATTCATATCTGCCGGGGTTACAATAAACTCTTTTTTGATTGGTTCGATATGTTCGATGGATAAGTCCAATCCAAGTTTTCCGGCTTCTTTTGCAAGCGTGTTGAGCTTTTGCGTGAGAATGTCCATATGCCAACCCTTCCAGCTCTGCGAGAGGGTGACCCGCCCGGGATGGATCGTGACATTCCTGGCTCCCAACTGGGCCGCCAGGATAAACGACTTGGTGATTTCCGCCACCGATTGTTCCCGGATTCCTTGATTGAGCGAACAGAGATTCAAATCCCAACTGGCTGCATGAAGCGTCAACGACATATTCTCCCGAGCTGCAACCTGCTTGATTTTTGCCGCATCGCTCTGATGAAACCAGACGTGCTCGGCCCATATCTCTACTCCCTGAAACCCATGCTGTTTCGCTATCAGAATCGCTTCTTCTACCGGATAAGACCACATCAGGGTTGATGAGACATAAAACAAGTCCACCACTCCTTTACTTCAGGCGGGATATCTACACTTCCGATTGGATGCGGATTCCTTGACCCATACCCGTGAAAGTCGCTGCCTCCTGAACGAATTAAGTTGTACTGCTGTGCTTCCCGCTCCCATTTTGTTGTCTGCTCGGGCGAATGCTTTGCATGGTAAACCTCTACTCCGTCTATCCCATACTCGACTAAAAGCTTGAAATCAAACTCGAACGGATAGATGCCGGGATGCGCCAGGATGGCGATTCCGCCGATCTCACGGGTTAACTCAATCGCTTCCCGGGCAGTAAAAACCGGTCTGGGCACATACGCTGGACAGCCTTTTTGCAGCAGCTTGCCAAAAACCTCCCGCGGGTCCGTTCCGTACCCGTGTGAAACCAACACCTCCGCGATGTGGGTGCGGACCACAACCCCTCCCTTGGCCCGGGCCAGACAATCCGCAAAGGGTATCTCCATTCCCAACTGCCGGCACTTGCCGACAATCTCTTTGGCCCAATCGATGCGCTCTTGCTTCCGTCGATCGATGATATAGTGCAGACGGGGATCGGCGATGTCAAAGCCATAACCCAGGATGTGCAGTTCGCCGTCCGGACCGTCCGTGTTCCATTCAATTCCCGGGAGCACCCGGACTTTTGCTTGTTTGCTTTCTTCCCTGATGGCAAGGTAGCCGTCGATCGAGTCGTGATCGGTAATCGCTAAATAACGGACGCCCACTTGCTGCGCCTCGTCTAGCAGCTCCCGAGGAGTCATAAGTCCGTCAGATGCCGTCGTGTGTGTATGCAGATCGATCATGTTACACTCCCCCCTCTCGTTTCACCCTGGCTTCATTTTAGAAAATAAGTTTTAATCCCGAATAAGCAGAGTGATAAGCTTTTATGAAGCGCCGCTGCTCTTCTCGGCAGGTAAACGTCATCACGCATCCATCCGACATTCGGGTAAGAATGTGTGATGTTTGAACATAGATTCGCAGCGCTTTCAATGTCTTTTGCAAAGATTTTGTAAATGATTTACAAATTTTTAACATTCTTTTGTGCGGGGGGATCCATGACACATGCTCCGAGATAAGGATACCCGGCTCCGCAAGCTTTTTGGCGGAGCCTAAGTTGCGGCGCACGGACGGGGCATAGTTAGCCGAACAAAAAAAGTGCGGCCTCCTCAGTTCACTGAGAAAGCCGCAGCTTTGTTTCCTTCCTTGCTGATTCCTTGCCTTTACGCTTCCATTGACGGGAGCACACGATCGCCTGGGCGTTTCCCATCAAACATGTGACCTCAACCATTCCACGATCTTCTCCCTCAGCTCAGCCATGTGCCGCGAAAAGCTGTGGTCGGCCCCTTCGATTAGAAAAAGCTCCTTTGGTCCATTATACTCCTGGTAAAACTGCCTGGACCCTTCCGCCGGAACAGCCGGATCTTCTGTACCGTGGATCAGCAGAACCGGATCGGCATAGGTTTGGCCGACTTGCAGCGGAGAGTGATTCTGCCGGGCAATGTCGCGCACGAAATTCGGCTGCAAAAAGTAACCTTTGCCAAAAAAGTGCGAGATTGTCTCGCCTGCCAAGGACGCCGCCCACATCTGTGGCCCAAGGATGATCTCACGAAAGTTTTCTTCGGGATGAATGACCGGAGCCAACGCGATCCGTCCAGAAATCAAATGATCCGTGTCTTCATGGAGAAGCACGACACATCCGCCCAGACTATGCCCGAGAAGAAACAATGGCCCCTTCTGAAGAGCCGACTGCTTTTTCACCCAGTGGACGACTTCGCGCAGGTCGCTTTTCCAGCCCGTGATCGTCGTATCGACGGCAAATTCTCCTTCGCTTTCTCCCGAGCCGGCATATTCAAAGCGAACAACCGCAAAGCCGGCTGCTTCAATGCCATTCGCCACATGCAGATTAAATTGGTTGCCGCCCACTTTTTCCCCGGTAAATCCGTGACAAACAATCACGACAGGGGGATTGCTCACGCCCTGCGGCTGATGAACCATCGCCGACAGACGTTTTCCTCTGCTCTCAATCCAGACATGATCTTTCACAAGTATCGCTCCTCTCCAAAAGTCGCTGTTATCCCGATGGTTGGCGAAAAACTGCCATGTACATGCGCAGCCCCCAATCCCGCCGCTGTAAATGGCACAAGTAACGGCAACAACCATTTCCCACGATTCGTAATTACGGGAATATTCGGTATGAAATGGGGGTACCTTTTCCTTTTTAGCCAACGTTCTATATTCAACAAAAAGCCTGCAGACCCTGTTCCTTACGATGCTCAAATTTAATATTATCAATTATGATTATGCCATTTTGAGCAACGGTACCTCCTCTCAGACTATCATTTCGCAAATTGTATATTCTAAATTCCCTGAACGTTTAATTTACGGATGATTACGTGGCTATGGTAAAAATATTTCTATTTATGCTAATATATGTATCTAATTAACGGGGATCTTTTATAACTCTTACTCTAACGATATAAAAAGAAAAAAAGCTGCCGGGATTTTCCCGACAGCCTTAACCATGGATGGCTTGACCCGTTACGTTCAACACGGCTTCCAACAGGCTTTCTGACAGTGTCGGATGGGCCGCGATAAAATCTTCCATGGCATCCGCAGTCATTTCCGTGTGCAGCATGATTGTTCCCTGGCCGATCAACTCGGTCGCCCGGGGGCCGACAATCGTAATCCCGACGATCTCGTTGAACTTCGGCTCGACAATCACTTTCACTTTCCCTGTCTGTTCATTTAGAATCAACGCTTTTCCGTTCGCCGTAAATGCGAATTCCCCAATGCGAACATCCCCGTACTTTTCTCTGGCCTGCATCTCCGTAAGCCCCACACTGGCGATCTCCGGTGACGTATAGATACAGCGGGGAACGGCGTGATAAGAAACGCTTTTCTCAATGCCGCATGCGTTGAGCGCTGCCACTTCTCCCTCGTGAAAGGCAACATGGGCAAGCTGAATACCGCCAATCACATCGCCGCAGGCATATATATGAGAGGCACTCGTCTGCATGTTTTCGTTTACCTGGATGCCTTGCCTGGAATACGTTACACCAATCCGGTCCAAGCCCAGCTCCTCTACTCGCGGCTTTCGGCCAATTGCCACCAATACACGTTCTGCCTGTATTTCTTCCACTCTGTCTCTTTTTTGCACGGTCGCTGTTTTCGCCGCTGCATCCAAGCTTTGCAGCGAAGTCCCGGTGTAAATGGTTACCCCCGCCGCCTCCAACTGCCGGGTTAACACCTCCGCAATATCGCGGTCTTCCCCCGGCAACAGCTGCCCTGCCATCTCTACCACGGTAACCTTTGTTCCCATTCTGCTGTAGATGCTGGCAAATTCACAGCCGATGACTCCTCCCCCCACGATCAGCAAGCTGGCGGGGATGCCGGGAAGCGACATCGCCTGGCTGCTGTGAATGATCCAGTGTCCATCAAAAGGAGCAAACGGCAGCTCGATCGGCTCGGAGCCCGTTGCGAGGATAAAGCGGTCAGCGGTGATCTGCTCGGCTCCGTCCGCTTTTTCCACTTTCACGATCCGGTCTGTCAAAAAAGCTGCCTTCCCCTTGATTACCTGCACCTGGTTCTTCTTCATCAAATAGCCTACTCCGAGGACAAGCTTTTTCATCACCTTCCCTTTATACTGCTGGACGCCTCGCCAATTGACGGATACTCCGTCAGCCGGCACGTCGATCCCGAAGGCTGCGGCTCGCTTCACCTTTTCATAGGTTTCCGCACTTTCCAGAAGCGACTTCGTCGGGATGCATCCCTCATTGAGACAAGTGCCGCCCAATTGCTGATGCTCTATGATTGTCACCTGCTGTCCTTTGCGGGCAGCTGTTATCGCAGCTACGTAACCTGCCGGTCCTCCACCGATAATCACTACGGTTCCCACGGGTCTCCTCCTTACAACAACAGAGTGTACGGGTGTTCCAGGTAATCCTTGACGCTTCCCAGGAATTGAGCGGCCGGCGCTCCATCCAACACGCGGTGGTCAAATGTCAGGCTGAGCGGAAGCAGGCTGCACCGCGTAAGTTCTTCTCCCCGGTACATCGGAACTGCCTCGATCGCCCCGACACCAAGAATCCCGGCTTCCGGAGGATTCAATACAGGTGTAAAATACTCGACCCCGTAAGCTCCCAAATTGCTGATCGTAAAGGTAGATCCCTTCATTTCGTCACCGCTTAGCTGGTTATTGCGGGCCCGCTCGCCCAACGATTTGATCGCTTTTGAGATTTCCAGCAAAGTGAGCGTGTCGGCGTGACGAATCACCGGAACCACCAAGCCCTTCTCCAGCGCGACAGCGATTCCCAGGTGAACATGTCCATATGTTTCGATTCGCGCTTCTTGCTGATTGGCGAAATAAGCGCTGTTCAGCTGTTTGTGCTTCTTCAGCGAGAGGACGACAGCCCGGGCGATAAAGTCGGTAACGGTAAGTTTTCCTTCCTGGCGTCTTTCAATCTCAACCGCCAGTTGTTTTTGCAGCGAGAGCAGCTCGGTCAGATCGACCTTGGCCGTCATCGTCAGCTGGGCGCTCTGCTGCAAGCTCTCCAGCATCCGGGTGGCAATTACCTTTCGCATACCGATAACCGGAGTAGTCTCCACCACCTCCTGGGCAGAAGCAGTCTGCATGGGTGCAGGTGTAGAAGCTGAAGCAGCAGCTGAAGCTGGGGTTGTCGCTACCGGCCCGGAAGCAGCACGGCTCGCCAAAGCCTTTTCTACATCTTCTTTCGTGATGCGGCCTTGCGGGCCTGTACCCACGATGGACTCCAGATTTAGCCCTGCTTCTTCGGCGATTTTTTTGGCAACGGGGGAAATTTTCAAGCTGCTGCCTTTGTTCGCGGCTGGCGCCGGAACGGCTTTCTCTTCCATCATCGCTGTTGCCGCCACCTCCTGGTGCTCCGCGGTTCCTGCTGCCGCATGGGAAGTGGTCTCCAGATTCTCCCCTGACTGTCCGATATAGCCGAGCACCGTTCCATAGGGTACGACCCCGCCATCGGCGACGGCGATCGCGAGCAAAATGCCATCCGCCGGCGCTTCCAGTTCCATCTCAATTTTTTCCGAACTGATATCCACAATTCCCTCGCCCTTGGTGACCTGATCGCCAACTTTCTTTTTCCAGCCGATCACGGTTCCTTCTGCCATGGACATTCCCAATTTCGGCATAATGACTTCTGCAGCCATGTTTTCGATTCACTCCTTCGTTCGTCGGATAAATGGGCACCCCTTCCCATGTTTGGAGGAGTGCCCCGCGTCATGTTTAGGAAACGGCCATGATGGAAGCGTCACCAATCAGTTCCGAGACGACTTCAATCACTTTTTTCGGGGTGGGCAGATACAAATCTTCGAGTGGCGGCGAAAACGGCACAGGTGTATGCGGAGCCGTAATCCGTTTGATTGGCGCATCCAGGGTATCAAATCCTTTGTCGGCGACAAGCGCGGCGATATCAGCCGCGATGCCGCAGCGCGGATTCGCTTCGTCAATGACGATCAAGCGGTTGGTCTTGGCAACGGAAGAGAGAATTGTTTCTTCATCCAGCGGAGACAAGCTGCGGGGGTCCACGACCTCGATTTCAATCCCTTTTTTGGCAAGCAGCTCTGCCGCTTCCAGGGCCGTATGCACCTGCTTGCCGATGGCCACGATGGTCAAATCCGAGCCGGTTCGCTTAATGTCCGCTTGGCCTAACGGAATCGTATAATGGCCTTCCGGAACCTCTCCTGTCATGTTGTAAAGGGTCTTGTCTTCAAAGAAAATAACCGGATCATTATCGGCGATAGCGGCCAGGAGCAAGCCTTTCGCATCGTATGGCGTTGATGGGACGACTACCTTGACCCCTGGTATATGGGTGAACATGGCGTACAAACTTTGCGAATGCTGGGCCGCGGCGCGGAACCCTGCCCCGTGCATGGTTCGAATCGTGATCGGCACCTGGGCTTTGCCGCCAAACATGTAGCGGAACTTGGCCCCCTGATTCATCACCTGGTCAAGACAACTGCCAATGAAATCGTTGAACATCAGCTCGGCAATCGGCCGCAGGCCTGTGGCGGCAGCCGCCATGGCCGCACCGACATACCCGGCTTCCGTGATCGGCGTATCCAGCACGCGGTCACGGCCAAATGTCTGGACCAAGCCTTTGGTCACACCCAGAACGCCGCCCCACGCTTCGTCATCCTGCAGATGATCGACCTGGGCTCCCCCCGCTACGTCTTCTCCCATCAGAACTACATTTTCATCCTGCTCCATCGCGATCTTCATCGCTTCGTTGATCGCTTTTGAAAAACTGATCATTCTCGCCATGATTTCTCCTCCCTTCCATTAATAAGAGACGTACACATCGGTCAACAGCTCGCTTGCGTCCGGGTATGGACTCTCTTCGGCAAAACGGATGGCCTTCTGAATCGACTGCTCGACTGCCTCCTCCATCTCAGTCAATTCTTCTTCCGTGAAAAGCTGCTGCTCTGTCAGATAATCCCGGAAAATCTTGATCGCATCCTGCTCATGCGCGTGCTTTTGCTTATCCGTTTCCGTTTTGTACTTCTGGGCATCTCCCTCAAAATGTCCGTAGTTGCGATAGGTGATGCACTCGATCAGGGTAGGCCCCTCTCCGTTTCTGGCCCTTTTCACAGCTTCTTCTGCAACGCGGTAGACCTCCATCACATTTTTGCCGTCGACAGTCACGCCGGGTATATTGTAAGCGGTTGCGCGATCAGCGATATTTATGCAGCTCGACGCATACGTAAACGGTGTCGCCTCCGCGTATCCGTTGTTCTCGGCAACAAATATCACGGGCAGCTTCCAAATCGCGGCCAGGTTGATTCCCTCATGAAATGTCCCCTGATTGTTGGCTCCGTCACCAAAAAAGCAAGCGCTTACACTTTGCGTCTTTTTCAGCTTGGCCGTCAGTGCGGCACCGCAAGCCAAGGGGAAGCCTCCGCCCACGATTCCGTTTGCGCCCAGCATCCCTTTATCCAAATCGGCGATGTGCATGGAGCCGCCTTTCCCTTTGCACAAACCCGTTGCCTTCCCATAAATTTCGGCCATCATTCCATCCAGATCACAGCCTTTGGCAATGCAGTGGCCATGTCCACGGTGAGTGCTCGTAATCGAGTCCTTTACGTCAAGATGGGCCCCGACTCCCACCGCAATGGCTTCCTCCCCCGCGTACAAATGAACAAATCCCGGCAATTTTCCTTGGCCGAACAGGAGATGCACGGCATCTTCAAACTTGCGGATCTCCAGCATTTTCTGGTACATCCACCTGGCCTTGTCCTGTGACAATACCTTGTTTTCTTTTGCGGTTACTTCCATACGATCTTCCTCCCATCTTTCCTTCATGTCCCAACTTGAAACACGGTGATCCATCACGCAATCCTCCAACGGCTGACCTGCCTTCCCCCTTTCTTTCCTTATCCCAAAAGCAAGTCGTGTGCCAACACAGCAAACGCTCTCCTTTCGCTGAAAACAGGGGGTTGCCATCTCTTCTTTCCGGGAGGCGGCAATACAAAATGAGACAGAGTCCCAAATTGTCTCATTCTTTCCCAGAATCGTTTTAAGACCGTTTTTGCGCAACAAAATAGCCACCAGTGCCTAAACACCGATGGCTCTTGGTTTTTCTTCCATTACACGTGCACGTGATATCTTCTTCGGTACTCCTCAACCGTTTTTTGCACACCCTCCAGTTTGAACGGCGAATAGTCGCGATACTCGGCAAAGAGTCCCTGCAGTGCAAGCTGCTGTTTGATCAATCTGACAAACGATTCTGCGCTTGACTTGCCAAGCCGCTCGGAAAGGCTGGACATGCTCGCCGGTTCCACAATGGGATGATCCGCTGAAGATGATCCTCCGGCAGCGCGTTCATAAAAGGCTTTGACCAGCCTCCCTCTGGCCTCCCCGCTGCCTTCTGCCAGCACGAATGCCTGGATGATGACCGCCCTGGTTTGCCTTCTTTGGGCAATCCCGCAGAACTTCTTTCCATTCACGCTTACGTCGAATTCTCCGGGACAGTACGAGCCGCTTACTTCGCCTGTGCTGACCCTGCAAGCCCAACGTTCGAGGCTCTGGCGAATAAGCTCAGCCATCAGGACAAAATGGCGCTGTACATCCAGACTGCCTTGCCGGTTGGGCAAAATCAGCGACAGATTGACAACCCCAGGATCCAAGGGAACGGCTGCTCCTCCCGAATTGCGGACCGTGACCGAATATCCCTGACCCTGCAGCCACTTGATTGCCTCCTGGACCTGCGGAAGCTTCCAGTCTCTTGAGCCCAGCACAAATGCTCTTTGATGCCTCCAGATATGAACGGTTGGTTCCAGCAGCCCTTCTCCTACCTGCCGTCCGTATACCTCGTCAAAAGCAAAAGGCACTGTTATGTCCCCAGTCATGATTGCGGAAGTGGTATCGATTACACTGAGCCGTGCAGGCAAGCTTACGCTGTCCATCTCTTCTCCTTTCTGCGCTGCCTTACAGGTTGTACTTTTGCAATTTCCTGTAAAAGGTGCTTCGTGGAATTCCCAAAAGACCAGCCGCTGCCGAAGCGCTTCCATTTGTTTTCCGCAACGCCTGGATGATCGATTGTTTTTCAATCTCCTCTCGATAGGTCAGCTTGGCGAAGCGAACCGGCAGCCTCTCAGGGGGAGCGGGCCCGTTTTCGCGCTCCGGGAGATGATCTGGCACGGCTGCTGGAGCTTTGCCCCTCGATCCAGACTGGAACAGCTCCTGCAGCAGAAGCGGTATTTCCTCGTCGCCGATAATGCTGATGCGTTCCAGCGTATTGAACAGCTCCCGAATATTCCCTGGCCAGTCGTATTCCATGAGCTGCTGTATGATGTGAGGGATTGCCGGCAGCTCGAGATTGTTTTTCCGGCAGTAATAGCGGATCAGATAGGGGATGTCTTCTTTCCGTTCGCGCAAGGGCGGCACATGGAGAGGGAAAACGTGCAGTCGGTAGTACAGGTCCTCGCGAAATGTCCCCGCCTTCACCAGTTGCGTAATATCCCGGTGTGTCGCAGTTATGACGCGGATGTTTACCGGTATTTCGGAAGTGCTGCCAATGGGCGTCACTTTCCTTTCCTGTAAGACACGCAGCAGCGCAACCTGCATTTGATGAGGAATCTCCCCAATTTCATCAAGAAACAAGGTGCCTCCATTTGCCTGCTCCAGTTTTCCTTTGTACCCGTGGCGGCGCGAACCGGTAAACGCTCCTTCCGCGTAGCCAAACAGTTCGCTTTCGATCAGGTCCTTGGGAATAGCGCCACAATTCATCGCGACAAAGGGACCCGATTTATATGGACTGTTCTCATGGATGGCCCGAGCGACAAGCTCCTTTCCGGTGCCGCTTTCCCCCCGGATAAACACATTTACGCTGCTGCGGGAAATGCGTTCAATCTGCTTCAGAACGCGCTGGAACGAAATGCTCGTTCCCGCTTCACCATGGAATAAAATGGGATTCAGCGAGAAAGGCAGCGTCACAGCAGCATGGCGGGAGTTCACGGCTGCCTCCAGCAAGAAGGCACTGTATCCAAGCAGCCCACCGTGTTGTTTGGAGTAGACAGGGGTTCGCTTTCGTTCCACATACCCGTATTCGCGCAGCAAGTCCTGGTAGTCGCATTTGCTCGGCCATTGCAATACCTTTTGCCGCACTACCTTATTGGCAAAGATGACCTGCTGTTTCTGGTTCAAAATCACGATCGGCTGATTGGTTTCCGCGAGTTCCCACGTGCAGCGAATCAGCTCCAACTCGTCCAGCTCGCGCCTTCTGCTCCATTCTTGCTCGATCGTATAGGCAATGGAAGAAACGATCGCCAGCATATTGGGATGACTGTGCTCCAGCGGACAGGAGATATCGAGAATACCTACCAGCCTGCCTTCTTCATCGTGAATGGGCGCCGCGGAGCAGCTCCATTTATGGGAAGCTACCGAGTAGTGCTCCGTGCCGCTGACCAGTATCGGTTCTTTGGCATGGAGCGCCGTCCCGATTGCATTTGTTCCCACCTCATCCTCCGTCCAGCGAACACCCTCCACAAAATTTATGTCTCCGGCGTATTGCAGGATCGGCTTTTTCCCTTTCATGGAGAGCACATAGCCCTCAGGATCAATCAGTATGGCGATCATCCCGGTGTCTGCAATAAATTTGGACATCTTCTCTACATGCGGCAAAGTAATATCCAGCAATTCCTGATACTTTTTCTTCTGGCTGTCAAAGGACTCGCCAGTCAGAATTTCCCGCCCTGTGCCCAGATACGGATTGACATACCTGTTTTTACAGCGAATCCACGATTCCGTTATTCGCTTATTGATGCGTGCAGAGTCGATTACACCTTCTTGTACAAAACGTTTCCACATTTTCGAAGAAAGCGTTTCGTTAAACAAGGAGCCGCCCCCCTTTGCCTTTTCTCATGAATAAGGGAATTACCTTTAGCTTACCGTTTTCCGATAAATTTCTCAATATTTTGAATAGCTTGTCGCAAATACGGATGACTCAGTGGGGTCATAGCCAAGGAAGCCTTCGTCGTAATCGAAAAGCGAATGCAGCCCGCCTCCTAAAGGGAGTACGGACTGCATTTTTCGCCAATTCCGATTGGCTGGTTATCACCGTTGCCAGATGAGCCATTCTTATCCACATTGCATTTCACAAACAACACAGTCAAATTGCTGTTTGACAAGACGAAGAAAGAAAGCAGTCCACTCGCGGGAAGCGGTGAAGGCGAGGGCAAGTCTGCCAGATTGATCTGGGCGATGAAAGACTGATTGTACTGCTTCCATGCAGGCCATTCGACGTTCTCCGGCAAATCGGGGCTGCCGCCGACTTTGCTTGCGCCAATGGGAATGCCTTCATCATCT
Source organism: Brevibacillus massiliensis (assembly GCF_000311785.1). Classification (GTDB taxonomy): domain Bacteria; phylum Bacillota; class Bacilli; order Brevibacillales; family Brevibacillaceae; genus Brevibacillus_C; species Brevibacillus_C massiliensis. The sequence goes on along the minus strand of NZ_HE978539.1, from coordinate 61,084 downwards.
CCGCCGGGCTCATCATCCAGCGGGATTTTGACCCTTTATGAACTGATCGAGAATCCGATTGAATTTTTCGTCATGCTCCCAAAACATCATATGCCCCCCTAACACTTCTACGGCAGATTTTGGAGCATGCTGTTCAACAAACCTCTTTGCTTTAGCAGCCCAATGCTCTGCAATGATGGTAAGGGTCGGCACAGACTCACTTGCGAGTTTGGCTTCTTCCCGGTAATCGGAGAACATCCCGGACGCAAACAAATTTGCCGCGATGTAATGAGGTGTTTTTAAAGACTGCTCAATAATCCAGTTGAGCTCTGTTTCCTCCAGCTCTCTCTGAACCATTACTTCTGTCGCGTATGCCGCTACAAACTCCCGCTGCTTTTCGGAATCTCTTAGATAATGGTTATAGACTGCCGCAATCTCATCAAGCGGTCCTTCCACCCAGTCCTGTTCATGGTTGATCGATAGCGGCTTGGCCGACAAATCGATAAAGACCAGCGATTTTATATTCTTGGTCCCGTGCTGCCTGATATATTCCCACATCGTCAAACATCCGAATGACCAACCAATCAACGTAACGTCCTTCAATTCCAATGCTTCCATCACTTTTGCCAAATCCGAGCCGTGTGTCGCATAATCATTTCCATGCATCGTAATGGACGATCTTCCATGACTTCTCGGGTCTATTGCAATGACTCTGTTCGTTTTTTGAAAATGTTCGACTTGCTTATGAAACACTTCGGTGGTAAACGTCCATCCGGGAATAAAGACAATGGGATCCCCATTTCCGATATCCTGAACAAAAATTTCAACACCCGGTTCCACCTTCAGATACTTTCCGCCCTGAATCATCACTGCCCCTCCTCTTTCTGAATGGTTACTTTTTTTATCACTATTCTATGAAACCGGTAAAAAACCTTTTCCAAGCAGAAGTGTAGATACGTCGTTTTCCGTTTACCCCATCGCTGCCGTACGACAGCGAAAGCGACTGCGTCCGCATAACCTCCTACCGGTTCCGATTCCGATACAGCAAGTAGATAAAAAACGGCGCCCCAACACCTGCAGTGAACACGCCCGCTGGAATGTCGAGTGGCAAAAATACCGTTCTCGCCGCCGTGTCCGACACGAGCACGAGCAGTGCGCCGACGAGCGCAGCGGCGGGAATGAGCGTGCCGAACGACGGTCCGACGAGCTTTCTGGCAATATGCGGGCCGATCAGTCCAACGAAGCCGACTGCCCTAGCGACCGACACCGCTGAACCGGCGAGCCCGACGCTGACGGCGAGCAGCACGCCCCGGTGCAGCTGTACCGGGGCGCCGAGCCCTTTCGCGACGTCGTCTCCGAACTCTTGCACGGTAATGTTATTCGGTAGCTGCCCAGCGTGATTTGGAAGCTTTTGTTGAACCGCGTCATCGCATACAATGGCGCCATCATCAAAAAAGCGTAGCGTTTCGCAAATTGCGAAGCGCTGACCATGCGCGACGGAGAGCGTAAGACGCCATTTAAACGATCCAAGTACGCACCGCACACGTCCAGATCGAGCAAATCCAGCGTCCGGACGGAATCCGTGCTGCGCCCGCCAGATTCCAAATGAAAACATGCCGCCAAATCAGCCCACTCCTGATCCTCAAACCGAACCTGTGCCGCCAATTCCGTTTCCCCCTTTGCCAAGCCAGATTACGTGATACTAATTAATGCAGAATTTGTTCCGGCTGAACATGGATATTTCCGGCCGATGTTTGGAGTAATCTGTTCCTGGGGTGGGGTAAAAAACGTTGGCTGGACCGGTTAATACACAAAAGGCATCGCGTAGTTTAAAGTTAAAATAGGAGCAAACATCCAGAGGCTGGTGATTTTAACATTGTCCTGGCCGTTTTATCAAGCGGCAAATGTCTAGACCACCCTGATCAGGTGGTATCTTCGCATGTGTATGTGGAGGGCGGAGGGATTCGGCCCCCCCCCCGTCCGAAAACAGCGATACATAAGCATCGCGCAGTCACTCCTTTATGTTTCGGTATTGGATACGCGAAGGGACACCCTGCCCCAGCACCTGGCATGAGTTACCTTCTTTCTTTGGTTCTAGGGAGGAAGAAATTCACTTATTTTGCATTTGCTTTCCCCATTTTGCCAGTGATTTTAGAGAGGGTACCAAGTCCATTCCCGCTTCAGTCTGGGAGTACTCTACTCTTGGAGGAATTTCCATATACATCTTACGAGCAACGAGCCCATACTCCTCCATTTCCTTTAATGCTTGAGACAACATCATATTTGTAATTCCATCAATCTTCCGTTTCAACTCGTTGTAACGCAAAGTATTGTTTTGCCACAAAGCCCAGATAATAGGAAGTCGCCATTTACCTCCTATGATGTTCAAAGCATAGGTTAATGGGCATCATTTCTATTTTTGTATCCCGTTTGTTCACTATTCATCGCGAAGGCTCCTTTAAATCAGTTTTTACTGACTTAGTCATAAATTACTGCGTACTTGTTTTACCTTAACTATGCACTAAAATTATATTGTAGGTAAACGCGTAAAGAGAGGTGAGAAAGATGAATGTAAATTATGAAATTATATCTGTTAAGAAGTTGAATGCTGTAGGGAGCTATGCAATGAACTTATGGCTTTTCAGAAGTCGAAATCACAGATCAAACCAGAATTGTTTGACAACATGAATTTTGACACAAGGATGATTCCTTCAATAAATCGTGCAATACACAACCATATTGTGGTAGTAAAAGCCGATGATAAACCAGTAGGTTATGTCAAATATCTCCCCCAAAGAAACGTATGCAAACGAGTTTGCCACTTTTTTTGACCTTTCTTCTGTCAGCAGAAAAAATGTCGGTTGTTTATCTCAATTTTATCTTAAAGAAGAGTATAGACAATATGGGATTGGATCAGCACTCTTCCATATGTCAATGGTGTGGTTCATGCAATTTGACGATGTCGAAGATTATTTTTTCTTTGTTTCGAATGGCAATCATAACGCCCTGGAGTTCTATAAACGCAAAGGTTTTTCAGTTAGTCATGATATATTGGACGGTTTTATAACCGTTTTACGAAACAATAAACAAAAATTGCATGACGCTTGGCGGTGTCATGAGTAAAGGAAGCGAAAAGGAGCATACCATGTTACTTACCACAATAGGTTTTTCCAAAAAATCGCTGCGGACCTTTGTGTCAGCCCTTCAGACAAACAAAGTTACACGTCTTATTGATACACGTCTGCAAAACACATCTCAACTGGCTGGCTTCGCCAAAAAGGATGACCTGGAATTTATTTTGGAACTGCTGAATATCGAATACGTTCATGATCTTTCGCTTGCTCCGACGGAAGGCCTGCTGAAGGCCATTAAACACAAAGATATTTCTTGGGGAGAGTTTGAGACTGCATTCCTGGATTTATTATCTCAACGAAAAATTGAAACAGGAATGCAGAAAATGTTGGGTGACGGTGTTCCGTGTTTCTTATGCAGCGAAGAGAAGCCTCATCATTGCCACAGAAGATTGGTTGTTGAATATTTAAGGGAATTTGACAACCGCATCGAAATCGTTCATCTATAGCGAAACATCTAAAGGAACTGGATATCTAGCCGAATGCTTTCATCTTTACTAAAAAACAGGGTCTGTCAAGATTTTTTTTATGAAAATGTCGGCTC
>NZ_HE978539.1:36903-56619 GCF_000311785.1 Brevibacillus massiliensis | reverse complement strand
TTCTAGTTTATCACTGACGTATAAAACTGGTACACCAATGGTGTTATAACGACCATGTTGAGGCATTCCCAATGGTGGAGACCACATTTTCTCTTTGCTGTAAGGAAAACCGTCCAACAAAGCAAAAACGCCCGTCTTCTGCCTTGTCCCAAGCAGCAGACGGACGTTTGGTCACCACTTCGTTTGAAGACTGCATTCCCGCTTCACTTCTTCGTGAAACCACTGCAACAGCTTCGCAAAATGCGGACCCGGTTTGCCTGTACCGACGACCTGTTCATCTATCCTGGTGACAGGAATAACTTCCTGCGTCGTACTGGTAATCATTACTTCATCAGCTACCTCGATGTCCTCCATCGTCAAACGTGTCTCGACTACCGGAATCTGCTTCAAACGCAATAGGGAGAGAACCTTTTGCCGGGTAATCCCATTCAATATGGACTGGTCTGCAATCGGGGTTTTGAACACCCCGTCCTTGACGATAAAGAGATTGGTCGCCGCTCCCTCCTTCACCTCGTTCTCGCGGATCAGAATGGCTTCGTGCCCCCCTTTTTGTTTCGCCTTTTCCTTGGCGATTACATTCGGCAGGAGACAGATGGATTTGATGTAACAGTTGTGCCAGCGCTCATCGGGGTAGGTGCAGACGGCGACCCCTTCCGCCCGCTGGCGATCCAGAGAAGGAGCGCCTTCCTTCCAGATGATGTAGAGATTGGGTTCGACCCCGTCGGGAAACGCATGATTACGCGGAGCCGTTCCCCGGGTTATCTGAACGTAGACCGTCCCCTCCGCGATCCCGGCTCTCTCGATTCCCTCGCGAATCAGCGTGCCGATTTCCTCTGTCGTCTTCGGCATGGCCAGCAGGATACTTGCAGCAGATTGAGCCAACCGGTTCAAATGCTCGTTCAGAGTAAACGGCGTTCCCCGATAGATGCGAATCACTTCATAGACGCCGTCGCCAAATTGAAGCCCTCTTTCTTCCAACGAGACGATCGGTTCATCAACCTGGATAAAACGATTGTTTACATAAGCCAAACGATTGTCCATCTTTTTCAACTCCCTCTCAAATGGATTTCAAAACCGGACTGGAAACAGTGTTTTGGGTATCCGGTATTTGGCTGTTTTCAAAGGATTCACCATTTGGGAGATACGCAGGTCGCCGCCAATCCCCATCAGGCAGATGATGTCGTTCGCCTCATATTGCGGCAAGCGGCTTGATAAAAATGCGAACATGTTCTCGGAAGCGCTTTGGCATGCTTCGTCCAAGGTAAGGGCGGAGGAAATGACGTAAAAATGCTCACGATCTTCCACGACCGGCCCGTTGAATCCAGACTCCTTCAGCACCTCCACCTTGACCCGTACGCGCCCGCCGATTTCTACTCCGCAAATCGGAACCTCACCGTCCCCCATGAGCGCATGCAAATCACCGATAGCCAGATTGGCGCCCGGTACAGAGACAGGAAGATAAACGACGGACCCTGCCGTGATCTCCTTTGTATCCATATTCCCCCCATGTGTCCCCGGAGCGAATGTGGAAATATCCCCTTCTTTCGGTGATACCCCGATGACACCGATCATCGGCTTGATCGGAAATGAATGGGTGCTGTCAAAGTGAAGCGTTCCGTTCTTCACCCGCAATTTTTTCACTTCGGGATGAACCACGAATTTCTTCAGCACTCCTGCCCCCGGTCTTAGATACATCGTTCCCTCGTCGTGAAGTTCGATCGAGAGGATGGTTACTTTCAGCATATCGCCCGGTTCCGCCCCGCGAATGGCCAGAGGGCCGGTGGCGGGATTTATGCCTTTCAGCGAAAATAGTTGGTTTTTACTGGACGATTTCAATTGTTCGCGATAACAGTCATAGGTTTCAAAGATGACTTCGCTGCCCGAATCCACAGATTCAACAGGCATGAGGTCCGATCGAAACGAGTAGATATGAGCTTCTTTCGAGATGATGTACATGGTTAGACCTCTCTTCTCCACGATGTTTGCGAGATGTGTTTGGATTTGCTGCCGCTTTTGGGGACAAGCAGCCCAGTGATGCCCATCGGCGAAAAACGCATGACCAGAACAAGGATCAATCCAAAGATCAACAGGTGATAGTTGCCAAATTCTTTTACATACTCGGAAATGATTTCAAGTGACAAGCCGCCCAGTACGGGGCCGATAAAGGTACCCAGCCCGCCGATGACCGCCATGGAAATAACCATGCCCATCTGCGTAATCGTCGCCATTTCCGGACTGACCAATAGCGTATAGTGAGCGAGAAACGCCCCCGCCAAACCGGCGATGGCCGACGAGATGGCAAAAACGATCACCTTGTACCGAACGACCTTCGCCCCCATGGCGGCAGCAGCTGTCTCATCTTCTCGGATGGCGCGAATGGTCAGGCCGAAGTCGGAATTCACCAGCTTGAAGATGCCCACAAAGACAATGGCCACCACCAGCCCGATGGCCGTATAGTAATAGGCCAGCTTACTAGACGCTTCCCCAAACAGACCGGGCACGCTAAGTCCCACTTGGCCGTTGGTAATCTCATATTCCAGACTGATGACGATCCGGTAGATTTCCGAAAAGGCAATTGTCGTCAGCGCCAGATAGCTTCCGCTCATCCTCAGGGTCAATATGCCGATCAAAAACCCGATCACACCGGCAGCCAGCGCCCCTGCCAGGATGGAGATGGCCGGATGCAGGCCTGCATGTAACGAGAGCAGTCCGGATGTATAGGCTCCGAGAGAGGCCAATGCGACATGAGAAAACGATACCTGCCCCGAATACCCGGCCAACAGGTTCCAACTGGACGACAAAATCACGTAGAAGCATGCCAATATTACGATATGCAGCGTATATTCGTTGGAAAACAGGGGCAGGACCAACGCTACTGCAAGCAGGATCAGCAGGATGATTTTCTCTAATTGTGCCATTGCGCCCCTCCAAACAGACCCTTCGGCCTGACAAGCAGGATCAGGATCAAAATCAAAAAGCTGTACACGTCGCGATAAGCGGGAGAAATTAGCACGACTCCGAGGCTTTCTACGATTCCCACAAGAAGGGCCCCATAGATCGCTCCTTTGATCGACCCCATCGAGCCGAGTACGATGATGACAAACGACTTAATCGCCGGCACGCCCCCCATCACCGGATACACCAAAAACACTGGGCCGAGAAGCGCCCCCGCGGCTCCGGCCATGCAGGTACCCAGTCCGAACGCGATGCTCCCGAGCCTTTCGGCGTTGATCCCCATAATGGCACTGGCATCCCGGTCCTGTGAAATGGCCCGCAGAGCGGTCCCCAGCCAGGTTTTGTGTATGATGTAGAGCATGCCCAGCAAGAGGGCAATCGCCACAAGTGCCGCCAGCACCTTACCCGAACTTACGGTGATGACACCCAAATCGATGGTACCTTTGGCGAGTGCAGGCGCGCTTTTCTGAAACGGCCCGAAAACGGCCAGTGCAAAGTTGATCAAAAACAGGGACAATCCGAAGGTAATCAATAACGCGTACTCGTCTTTCCGCTCCACTTTGTTGTCATACAGCGGGGTCAGCAGTACCCTTTCGATGAGCATTCCCAACAGGAACGTGGCCAGAACGGCTAAAAGAACCCCAAGTACAGGATGAAGCCCTAGTGTCTGGCTGATCAAATAGGAGATGTAGGCCCCCAGCATGTAAAATTCACCGTGCGAGAAATTCACGATTTTCAAAACGCCAAAAATAACGGTCAATCCCAACGCCATCAGCCCATATATGGAGCCGACGATCAACCCGTTGGTCAATTGCGCCAACAAAGATGACAAAGCTTCCATTGGCAACCCCCTGTATCTAGAATTTGAGCCATGACTCGACTACCTGCTGCAGATTCTGTTCGATATCGGCCGCCGTGCTTTCCGAAGTAACCTGCCCGCGTTCCAGCACATAGACATAGTCGGAGTAACCGATGGAGTCGCGGATGTTCTGATCAACCATCAAAAGCGTGATGCCTTCTTGCTTCAAATCGTGAAGCACGCGATACACTTCCTTAGTCACTTTTGGTGAAAGACCGGCGGAAGGCTCGTCCACCAGAATCAGTTTCGGGTTGGGCATCAGCGTGCGGGCAATTTCCAAAAGCCGCTTCTGTCCACCGCTCATCAAGCCCGCTTTTTCCTGGCTCTTTTGCTTTAAGATCGGAAACTTGTCGTACATGTATTCGATTCGCTGATACACCCGGGAGCGGTTCTGTTTAAAGGACCACGCTCCCATCTTCAGGTTCTCTTCAATTGTCAGCTCGGGAAACACACTGACTCGCTGCAGTAAAAATCCGATGCCAAGCCCCGCCAGTTCGTGGGGAGAAATACCCGTAATTTCCTTGCCCTGATAGACGATGGAGCCCTTGCCTGGCTTCAGAAATCCATAAATGGTTTTCAGCAGCGTTGATTTTCCCGCGCCGTTCGGACCGATCAGCAGCGTGAGGTGATTTTCCTTTGCTGTAAGCGTCATTCCGTTGAGAATCTGAATTTTGCCGTATCCTGCTTCCACTTGTTTTACTTCCAGCATGGCAATCCTCCTTAACCCAAATACGCTTCCACGACATCCGGATGGGAATGGACGGTTTGGGGCTCCCCGTCGGCGATCACTTCTCCCGCCGCAATCGCCACCAGCCTCGTGCTGATCTCCATGATCGCCGGCATGTTATGCTCGATCATCACGAACGTCTTTCCACGGCCGTGCAGCAATTTAAGTGTGTCAAGGAATTGTTGAATCATGTTGGGATGAAACCCGGCGGTCGGCTCATCAAGAAAGACCAAATCGGAATCGAGCATCATCACCCTGATGAATTCCAGCAGACGTTGTTGTCCGATTGAGAGATTCTGAGCCTGCTGGGAGCGCAGATGGCTAAGGTTCACCATCTCCAGAAGTTCCTCTGCCTGCGCTGTCGCTTCGCGTTTGTTCTTTTTGATCTGAATGGCCGGAATCATCAAATTTTCCCAAACGGTCAAACGTTTGAACAGGCGCAGGTTTTGAAAGGTACGCCCAATCCCCATCCGCGCCTTCTCCTCAAGCGAGGCGCTGGTCACATCCTTGCCCGCGTACTCAATTCTGCCTTCATCCGGTTGGTAAACCCCGGTGATCGTGTGCAGAAGGGTTGATTTTCCCGAACCGTTGGGTCCTATCACGCCCACGATTTCCCCCTTGTTGATCTTCAGGTTCACCTGCTTGACCGCAACCGTTCCCCCGAATCGTTTCGTAACATTGGTGATTGTCAGCATTATCCACACCCTTGCGTGCCCGTCTTCGTTTAGCGGGCAGAGTAGTCTTGAGGAAAAAACGAGAGGCATCACCCTCTCGAATGTGCTCTTTTATTTTTCCGGCTTTAGATATTCAGCGGTGGCCACGTCTTTCGGGAACAGGATTTCGGCATCGTCCGGATCTTGGTTCTCTTGGGTGTATTGGACAAATAGCAGGGCCGGCAGCCAATTGTGGTAATCAACCCCGCTCTCCAGCGGGAAGCTGATCGTTCCGCGCGTTCCGGTCAACGAGGTTTCTTCCAACGCTTGAATAATTTTATCCGACTCGATTGAGCCCGCCCGCGTGATCGCGTCTGCCAACAGCAAAATGCAGTCATAAGCATGCAGGGCGGCATAGGTCGGCTTTCTGCCGAACTTCTCCTCGAACGCCTTTACCATCGGTTGGGTCAGATCGGTAAATTTGGCTTTGGGGTGGTACGGCGCCTGCCAGATCACATATTTTGCCGCCTCTCCGGTGTTCTCCCAGATTTCCGGATACGCCGCGTCGGCGCCTCCCATCAGCATGGCCGTTTTTGCCGAAGGAGATATCCCCAGCTCATGGGCTTGTTTCACTACCAGATAGGAGCCGACTCCGGTCATGATGTTGAGGATAATGTCGGGTTCGAATCCTTTCTTCAGTTCCAGCAGCTGCGGCACAAAATCCTTGGTGTTGCGGTCCACAATCACGCTTTTGAAGGTGATGCCCTTCTCCGTGAGCTGTTTTTTCAGGAGATCCACGTTTCCAATCCCCCAATCGCTGTCTTCGGCCAGAATTGCCACCTGACGAAAACCGGCGAATTCGACGAACTCCACGATGCGCTTAGAAAACATCGAATTGTTCGGCGCGATCCGAAACACCTGCTTGTACCCTTTTTCCGTAATCGTATCCGACCAGGCTTCCGCCACAATGAACGGGATATTTTCCCGTTTGGCCACTTCCATTTCGGCGAGCGCTGCCGAGCTGTGTCCTTCTCCCGCTACAGCCACCACTTGTTCCTTCTTCGTCAGTTTTTCCATGGCGGATTGACCTTTTTCTGGCGAGCCAGCGCTGTCTTCATAGAATAACTGGAGTTTTTTTCCGAGAACCCCTCCCTTTTGATTAATTTCGTCCACGGCCAGCTCCATCGCCTGCTGCATTTCCTGTCCCAAGACCGGGCTACCCGGCGGAGTCAGCGGACCAATGCCCCCGATCTTGATCACCTCGGTCGCTGCATCTGCTGCGGCCGATCCAGCGGCATTCCCCGTATCGGCAGCGGTTCCTCCCGACGGAGCGGATTGGGATGAACAGCCTGTGATCGTAAAGAATGCAAGTGAAAGAATCAATGATAAAATGCCTGCTTTTTTCATAATGAACCCCCTTGTCTTAGCGTTACCTATTTCAATAAGCAAGGATTGTGCCAAATCGAAACATTCGTACTATTCTGCGCACTCTATTCTCCTATGAATACAACCGCTTTCAATAGACACAAAAAAAGCGTCATTTTACTATTCACCAGCGAATAGAAGTTATGCTTCAATGAATACCATACTTTTTCAGCTTCCTGCTCACGGTCGGTTGGCTGATGCCCAATACTTCCGCCACTTTAGTCGTAGTCTTGTACAAATCATACGCCCGCTGCAGAAGCTGTTTTTCCACTTCTTCAAACGCATCGGACACAGGCATCAAATCGTAGAGTCTGAGCTTATTCTGACAGTGAAGCGGATTGTTGATATAGCTGGGAATCTGCTCGCTGGTAATGATATCGCCGTTGGAGATGACAACCAGCCGCTCGATCACGTTTTCCAACTCACGCACATTTCCTGGCCAGTGATACCTCTCCAGGATATGGTAACATTTATCGCTCAACTGCTTGTTCAGACAATACTTTCGCGAATAGAAATCAAGAAAGTAACGAACCAGCAGGGGGATTTCTTCCGGTCGTTCGCGCAGGGGGGGAATCTCCAGGGGAATCACATGGATGCGGTAATACAGATCTTCCCGGAACTCTCCCTGTTCCACCATTTTTTTCAGGTTTTTGTTGGTGGCCGCAATCAGTCTGATATCGATTTTCTTCGGAGTGGAACCGCCCAACCGGGTTATCGTTTTCTCCTGCAAGGCATTCAGCAGTTTCACTTGGAGATTCAGGGACAATTCCCCGATCTCGTCAAGAAACAGTGTACCGCCGTCCGCTTTCTCGAATAGTCCCACCTTCCCTTCCTTGTCCGCTCCGGTAAACGCTCCCCGCTCATATCCGAACAACTCCGATTCCAGCAATGTACTGGGAATAGCCCCGCAGTTGATCTGCACAAAGGGTTGGTTTCTTCGCGTACTGTTCTGGTGGATGTATTTAGCCAGAATCCCTTTGCCCACGCCCGATTCCCCCAGCAGGATTACGGTGGAATCCACCTGTGCCAAACGTTTTGCCATCTCAACGATCTTTTCCATTACGCTGCTCCGATAGATGAAAGGGGCTTCTTCTTTTTTCTCGTTGGTAAATTTGGCGATCTCCTCGAAATAGAGGGTTCCGAGATTTTTGACTTCGTTTAATTCGTTTTGCAGTTTTTCCTGATTGGTGATGTCGGTGGACGTATTGACTACACCGATAAAGGTACCGTTGCAATCAAAGATCGGGGTTCCCACCACGAACAGCTTCCGGTTTTGGAACGTGGTCTGGATCGTATGCACTCGCTTGCGCTCCCTGATTACCCGCATGGTGATGGTCGGTTTGAAATAGCCAAGCTTGTAGAAATCCTCGATATTGCGCCCGACCATCTCTTTGGGCGAGACTCCGAAAAAATCCTCATATTTCTCCGAACAATAAATGGTCTTTCCTTCGGCATCCGTAACGTGAACGATATCAAATAAGGAATTGAGCAACGCTTCAAAATCGATCACTGTCATCTTGTACCCTCCCAAATTCATAAGTAGCCGATCGTCGTTCGCCGAGGCAGGCGGGACAAGGGCTTTCTTGTCCACTCAAAGTCTTTTTTCTCCCACTTTTTGCAGAAGGATTTTTAGAAAAGAAACAGGACACTGTATGCCTCTCATCAAATGGTTAAAGCGCTGACAATAACCAACGAGAGGAAGTGTCCTTGTATGATGGTAGCACAATAACAACAATCTGCACCAGCCCCAAAATCACGACGGGAACGTAGAATCAAAACTCTTGAGGAGCGCCGTTGCGTCAAGAAGATCATGAAGAAACTGCGCAGCGTGACCTTCAACCATGATGCGGGCACCGCAGCCGGTAACTTTCAGTTTTTCCGAAGAAAAAATCATATGGCAGGAAATTGTTACTTTTCGGTTGAGAGCAAAGAAACCTATTACTCCTGTGAGGTTTAGAGTGAATTACTGTTCAACTTGAGCCATTTCTGATAAAACGGTTGCTACATCAGTCAATTCTCCGATTAATTGGGTTAATTCCTTTAAGTGCCGAGACAACACTTCCGTGGACTCAAAAATGACCCGATTGGATTCAGCCAATTGCTTTACGGCTTGCTGGATCGCATAAAGCTGTGTGCTAATTGTTTTGGTTGATTTACTGGAGTTTTCCGCCAGGTTTCGGATTTCGCTGGCAACTACGCTAAAACCTCTCCCGTATTCCCCGGCACGCGCAGCCTCAATGGATGCATTGAGTCCCAAGATATTTATTTTTCCTGCGATTTCCACGACCATTTTGGTAATTTTATCAATTTGCTGCACGGAGCTCTCCACATCGAAAAGTTGACTTTTCATCACTTCATTGTGTTGGTACAAATAATCAGAGGAAGCGGATGCTGATTGGATACTTGCCGTAAACTGCTGCATAGAAGCAGAGAGTTGTTCCGCCATCCTCATCATCTGTTCTCTTTTATCAATAGAAGTAATAGTGGTAATACAGCCGATCACTGTACCTTCGTGGAAAATAGGATAGCCCAATGCAATGTAAGGAACACCATGAACCTCTCTCCCTACCATTTTCATTATTTTTTTACCGGTCTGGATCACCTGATAACTAACACTTCCCGCTTTTAATAGATCCCCATCTTTAATCCCCAGATCAATCGTGGCTCCCGGAATATATCTTAAAACCCGTTCCCGATCCTGAATAGCAATCGAAACATCATCAACAAAAATCTCGCGTAATAGCGGGGCGAGTTCCAACAGGTTATGAAAAAGCTGCAATCCATTATCCATGATAATCCTCTCCTTGTGGTTTAACTCTGCTACCTTTTTCCTAGCAAAAAGTATGCCATTTTGAAGAAATTTCAACAGTTGTACAATTATTTAATTTAAATTAAAATAAAATTATTATGCATTATTGCATATTTTTACTTTGGAAAGGGGGAGATATTTTGCACCGCTTACATCCTATACAAAAGAACTTCACCACAATTCCCTTATCCCAGTGGGAATCTGACGCTTCCGTACAAACAGCCGATCAAGAGACTTTGATCCTTCTCTTAAATACGGAAGGACAAATCGAAGGCGCAGTTTCAAAATGTCAACCAAAGACGATCATTCCTGTTGGATCACTATCGCTAAACTCCATACCTGACTGGAGAAATGACACAACATGGGAAAATTACTCGGTTTTTTTGGTATACGATGAAACCGGTCAAATCGAGGGATGGATTGGCCGTGATGATTTGTACCGTTTCTTCTTTCAACAAGCCAGACAAGCCTGTCTTTTTTACGAAAAAACATTTGCATCCTTTCCCTTTCAAGTGGAGGTGCGCGACGAGAGGGGGCAATTGTTTTACTCAAGTCTAGGAAACCAAGATGCAACCACATCACTAGTTCCCCTGCAGAAATCATCGGAAAAGCATACAGAAGTGAACGTGACCGAAAACAAGCAGGCTATTGTTATCAAAACCAATATTATGGAGAATCATCGACCGCTTGGGGAGATTCAACTGTATTGGGATACAGAAGAAATCGAAAAAATCGCGATGAGTTTAGATAACTACGTAAACTTGGCCCTTGATTTGAAAGCGGTGTTCGACTCCAGCTATGATGTGATCTACGTTTCCGACGACAAAGGAATTACGATGCGGGTCAGTTCCGCATGCGAACGTTTATTCGGGCTCAAAGCAGAAGAATTGATTGGCAAAAGTGTGTATGAATTGGAAAAAAGAGGGATTTTTAAACCTTCTATAACCAGAATGGTTTTGGAAAAAAAAGAAAAAGTACAGGTTATTCAAACGACAAAAGCAGGTAGAAGACTTATGGTGCTCGGAACTCCAATCAAGGATGAGCAGGGAAATATTGTCCGCATCGTAAACGCCTCACGGGATATCACCCAAGAAAGCCAGCTTCAGGCAGAACTTGAAGAAATGAAACAACTGATGGAAGGGTATAAAATAGAGCTGCAACAACTTAGGCAACTAACGATGCAAGATGAAGCGTTCATAGCAAAAAGCGAGCAAATGAGAAATATATTGACGATGGCAAGGAAGGTAGCAGAAGTAGATTCGACCGTCTTAATCCTCGGCGAATCCGGTGTGGGTAAGGAAGTTATTGCTTCCTTTATACACCATAGCAGTCCACGCAAGGACAAGCCATTCATCAAAGTAAACTGCGGCGCGATTCCCGAAAACTTACTCGAGTCGGAATTGTTCGGCTATGTGAAGGGAGCGTTTACCGGGGCTTCCCGCGAAGGCAAGCTGGGCTTGTTTGAACTTGCGAATGAGGGAACGCTTTTTCTTGATGAAATTGGTGAGATCCCGCTCAATCTACAGGTGAAATTATTACGTGTCTTGCAGGATAATGAATTAGTTCGGCTTGGTGGAACAAAACCTGTCAAAATCAATGTGCGGATTGTCGCCGCCACGAACCGGAACTTACAGGAAGAAATCAAAAAAGGTCACTTTCGGGAAGACTTGTATTACCGTCTAAATGTGGTCCCGATTTACATTCCCCCGCTCCGTGAGCGTAAAGATGATATTTTACCGCTCATCCTGCACTTTATCGAAAAATGTAACGAAAAATACAAAAGAAATAAAATTTTTTCGCCAACGGCCCTTGACAGCTTGCAGGAGTATGAATGGCCAGGAAATGTGCGAGAATTACAAAATATAGTAGAACGGTTGATTGTTACTACAGATCAGAACATGGTTGACATTCACCATCTTCCCGAGGTTTTCGTTAGCAACAAACAGAACCAGGTAAAAATTAGCGTATCTGGAATAATGCCTCTGCAAGAAGCCATCGAAATGTTGGAAAAACAACTGTTGACTTTAGCTAAGAATAAATACCAGACCACAACCAAAATGGCTGAAGCGCTAAGAGTAGACCAATCCACCATCAGTAGAAAAATGAACAGGTTGGGAGTTCTGTAACATTATGCTGAAATGCATTATTTCTATGCAATTCAGCATAATCAACATGATATCAATTATTTTTATAATTGAATGTTTTTAATTATACTGTTTTTATGCAAAATTGCATAATTCGATTCATCTGAACTCTAACCTCCCTTTGTCTTTTCGACATCTGACTGCGAGGAAATGCGATGTGCCGACGCTGTTTCTTTTGGCACGATTATTGCTTAATACTTTGCCGTCAGTAATCAACACGAAAGGAGGTTAGACATTCAAACATGTCACTAACCACTACATTAAACGTCGCAGCCATTCAGATGAACTGCCTTCCGGGCGATAAAGCCGGCAATCTCCGGAAAGCACAGGAACTTGTGGAACGATCTATCAAACAAGGAGCCAAGCTTATTGTTTTGCCGGAACTTTTTAATACTGGTTATCGTGTTGAAGAAAATGATGATGCGCTAGCTGAACCAATTCCTGGAGACACGACTAACTGGATGTTTGAGTTATGTAAACAAAATAATGTCTACATTATTGGTTGCATTCTCGAAAAAAGTGAAATTAAAGGGGTTGTATACGATACAGCAGTAGTTGTCGCCCCTCAAGGCATTATTGGCACGTATCGAAAGATTTATCTTTGGGATGCGGAAAAATTGCGGTTTGGCAAAGGGGAGGAGTACCCGGTTTTTGATCTGGGAATAGCCCGTGTCGGTATTCAAATCTGTTACGAGATTGGTTTTCCCGAAGGTTCACGTATCTTAAGCCTCAAAGGAGCCGACCTGATCGTTTATCCTTCCGCCTTTGGAAAAGCGCGTTTATACGCTTGGGATGTCGCTACTCGATCGCGTGCTCTGGAAAATGGATCTTTTGTCATTGCAGTCAACCGAACCGGAACGGAAAAAGACGAAACAACTTTCGGGGGATGCAGCCGAATCGTCGGCCCACAGGGCGACATTCTGGCTGAAGCAACGGAAGAAGATCAGGTTATCGTAGCAGCACTAGATCTCTCACTGGTAACTTCACAACGCAGAAATATTCCTTATTTGCGGGATATAAACAAAACACTCGTCTACAATAAAGAACTCATAACAGAGTGATTTTCCATTCATCAAATCCAAGAGTTTACCAAGAGTATACACCTGGTAAATTCTGTATTAAAAACATAAATATATTCTTCGGAGGGGGTATTTCTATCATGAAAAAAATCTCGAGGTTTTTACCAGCTATCCTTGCCGTCTCTCTTGTGTTTTCCGGCTGTGGAGCAAAGCAATCGGATTCCACCCAATCGAAAGAAACTTCTTCGGGCGACCAAGCCGCGCAATCCGCTGACACGATTAAAATCGGGGTGTTAGCACCAACTACCGGCTTTATGTCCACACACGGTGAAGTAATTAAGCTGAGCGCCGAATTGGCAGAAGAATTGATAAATAATGATGGCGGTATTGCCGGCAAGAAAGTGAAGATGATCATTGAAGATGACAAATCTGATCCATCGGTAGCAACTGAGAAGGCCAAGCAATTGATTAACAAAGATAAAGTCAACTTCTTGATCGGGACAGGCAGCAGTGCTGAAACTCTCGCTGTAGTTCCCGTTGCTGAGCAAAGCAAAGTCCCGTTTATTTACTCTCTTGATGGGGAATGCAAAACCTGCAGTCTCAGTGACAAAAATCAAAAATCCAAGTATATCTTTGCTTCTGGACCAACGCCACAAATGCTGCTAGACAAATTTCTTCCGTCGATGATGAATAAGTTTGGCAAGAAAGTATACTTCGTCGGAGCCGATTATGTATTCCCGCATTTCATGAACGACATTGCTGAAAAGATTGTAAAAGATAACGGGGGCGAAGTGGTTGGCAGCGAATACGCTCCTACTGACACCACGGATTACTCTCCCATCATCAACCGAGTCAAAAAAGCAGACCCGGACATCCTGTTCCTTACCTTGCCCGGTACATCAGGTGTTACCTTCGTGAAACAGGCTCGCCAATTCGGTATATTTGAAAAGATGGCCGTAACAGGCTCCGCTACTTTTGACACAGAAGCCTATTCAGCTATCGGTCAGATATCAGATAGCGTTTACGTAGTAAATCGTTACACCGATTTGCTGGACAACTCCGAAAACAAGAAATTTGTCGAAGCCTATAAAGCGAAGTACAATCCAAAATACCCGATTGGCCCAACTGCTTCTTCCGGCACATATGGTGTCGTAATGGCAATTAAAGCTGCGGTAGAAAAAGCGGGCAGCACAGACCCTGACAAGGTGGTTGTAGCACTTGAAGGACTGAAACTTAATCTGCCACAGGGGGAAGTGGAGATTGACAAGGAAAACCACGTGTTCAACCAGCACATTTACATGATGCAAATTAAAGACAACGATTACCAACTAGTGGAGGATCTAGGTATTACAAAACACCCTGGATTTGAGGGTTGCTCAGTCGGTCAGTAACCAGAGTTGCTGCCGACCTGATTTGAAAACTCTTACTGGCCAGGAACGTTTATACCTGGCCTCTATTCTCTTAAAAAGGAAGTGGTGAAACCATGGATGTGTTCGGTATCGAAAACGTGCTGAATATCATCACGTCTATTTCTATTCTAGCGGTGGTGGCTGTCGGTCTTTATATCATTTTCGGATTGATGCAGGTTATCAACATGGCACATGGAGACATGGTCATGCTGGGAGCATATGTCACTCTCGTACTGACACAGGCGGAATTTAACTTTTGGATTGCTGCCTTGCTTGCCGCTCTCATCGTCGGACTGATAGGCGGCTTGATTGAGCGAGGTGTTGTCCAGTTTCTTTATAAAAGCGGAAATCTCTCCACCATGTTGGCCACATGGGGTGTGAGTATCATGTTACAGCAAATTGTCAAACTGATCTTCGGTCCGCAGGGGCAATTCGTAGACGTTCCTATTATGTCCATGACTAACATATTTGGCGTCGATTACCCCACCTATCGATTAGTGCTGCTCATGATTTGTATTGCTATCCTCGCGACCGTTTTCTTCCTATTAAAGAAGACGCGAATTGGTCTGTTGGTGAGGGCGACGATGGACAATACGACTATGGCTGAAGCAATGGGGATTAGCACGAAACAAGTTTATTTTTTCGGATTTATTGGAGGATCTGCACTTGCGGGATTTGCCGGAGCATTGCTTTCCCCAATCGCTAACATTTCTCCTCTCATGGGACTAGACTATGTTACCAAATCCTTTCTCGTCGTCGTCATTGGCGGTGTAGAATCCATGTTATCGGCTGTTGGAGGATCAGCCATCATCGCCGGAATCCAAAATCTCCTAAACAACTTTATGGATGCAACCCAATCGTGGATCATCATTCTTGTTATTGTGATTATTACTACATGGATTCGTCCGCAAGGGGTGTTTTCTAAACGATGATAAGAAAGAGAACAGAGCATCGTAACCTGTTGCTAATCATTGTTGCACTATTATTGTTAAGCGGAATTTTCGCCCCGGAATACCAGCTTGATTTGCTTGCAACAGCCGTCTTGTATGGATTGTTTGCCACCAGCGTTGACTTTTCATATGGATACGCAGGCATCCTTAACATGGGGTCAGCCCTTTATTTTGGCTTAGGGGCTTACATTACCGGCTATGGCTTAAAAGCAGGTATAAACCCCATTCTGCTCATTTTGATCGGGATGGCCGTTTCCGTGGCGATCGCCCTTATCATCGGTTATGTAGGTTTTCGCGTGAAGGCGTCACAAGTTCACTTTGGGATCATCGGTCTTGCCCTTACTCTGGGATTTGAACAATTAACGATCAGTCTATACGACATCACAGGCGGATCAAACGGGATTACAAACGTTCCACGACCTACTTTTTCTCTCTTTGGCATGGAATGGACTTTAACTTCACCAACCGTATATTACTATTTTGTCATCTGCGTGGTGCTGCTCTCGTTTTTCCTGTTGTGGAAACTGGCAAACTCCGATTTTGGACGCGCCATGCTGGCCCTTCGTCACGATGAAACAAAAATGGAGACAATGGGCTACAACCCGTTGAAAGTTAAGATGAGCGTCACCGGTATCACGGCAGCTTTTTCAGCCCTCTCCGGCGCATTGTTCGTTCCCATATCAGGCATTGCCTATCCCGGTTTGTTTGGTGTCACATTAAGCATGTCGGTGCTGATCTGGGTAGCTTTGGGAGGTACGGGCACGTTGATCGGACCATTTATCCTTGGCGCACTGCTCAAATTAAGTGAATCAACCTTGAGCAGTAACTTTGAAGAAATCTATATGCTGATTATTGGACTCATCTTTGTGACGATGGTGATTCTTGCTCCCGAGGGGGCGATCAACCTGTTGAAACGATTGATTGGCTGGTTTACTCCTCAGCGGTCCAAAAATGCAGGCAACTAGAATTCCTCAAGGGAGAGGTGAATACTGCAATGGTAAGTAATAGCGTATTATCAACAGAAGACTTGCACAAAGCGTTCGGTGGATTGGTAGTAGCGAAAGGCATCAACTTTTCTGTCCTTCCCAATGAGGTTCGTTGCATTATCGGACCGAACGGGGCGGGAAAAACGACTTTTTTTAATCTGTTAACAGGGTTGATTCCGATTGACAAAGGAACCATCAGACTTGAATCGGATGATGTGACCGCCTTACCTGTCTACAAACGTCAACAAATGGGGTTGGTTCGCACCTTCCAAGCACCCCGAATATTTCCTGAGCTCACTGTTTATGACAACGTCCTGCTTGCGTATCGTTCCAAGGAATCCCTGTTTTCTCTGATGAAACAGTCAAGATCGATGGGCAATGCGACAAATTCAGTAAAAGAAGCGCTTGAAAAGATCAATATGAGCAAATACACGGAAACCCGAGCAGGTTCACTGTCACATGGTGAAAAGAAACGGGTAGAGATGGCTATGGCAATCGTACAGCAGCCCAAAGTACTGCTGATGGATGAACCAACTGCCGGCATGACCGTGCGGGAAACTCAAGAGATTGCAGATTTAGTCAATCTGATCCGATCAGAAATGGCCGTTGTCATCGTCGAACACGACATGGAATTCGTCAGGGAGATCGCTGACAAGATCACTGTCCTCTACCGAGGGGATATTGCCAGAGAGGGTACCCTAGATGAATTGGAGAATGATCCGTTCATACAAGAAATTTATTTAGGAAGTGTTGAGCTATGACAATACTGTCAACCGAAAACCTGTTGGCTGGTTATGACGGTGCTGCAGTGTTACACGGCGTCAATATCGAGATAAAAGAAGGGGAAATGGTTGCCCTGATCGGCCGAAACGGGGTAGGCAAGACCACATTTGTCAAAAGTGTGACACGGTTGATCTCCGATACACACGGGAACATCAACTTTAACGGAACGAATATCAGCAACTGGTCGATCCATAAAGTTGCCCGTGCCGGCATTCGACTTGTACCGGAAAATCGGGGTATTTTTCCAAAGCTTACCGTTTATGAAAATTTAGAGGTTTCTTGTCTTTATGCCCAAAATATCAACAAAAGCGAGATCAAAAATATCTTCCGCTTGTTCCCTCGCCTTGAAGAGCGAAAAAACCTCGCCGCAGGATTGATGAGCGGCGGTGAGCAGCAAATGTTGTCGATTGGACGTGCCTTGTTAGCCAGACCCAAATTGCTGTTGGTTGACGAGTTTTCAGAAGGATTACAGCCTTCTATTACGAAGGAAATCGCCGACGTTCTGCGCGAGACCAACCAGCAGGAAGGGTTACCGATTTTACTAGTTGAACAAAATGCCAATCTTGCGCTGAAAATGACGACAAGAGCTTATATCATGGTAAAAGGCCAAATCATCCATACAGGCTCTTCAGAAGAATTGTTAAAAAATGATCAAATTCTTAAAGAAAATCTTGTTATTTAATTTTTTCAAAAAACGTGATTGGAGGAAAAGAGAACATGGAAATGGGAGCAAAAGTGGCGGTAATCCAGTGTAACCCCCAAATTGGCGTGGAACACATAAGCCAAAACGTTCAATCAAGCTTGAAGTGGGCAGAACAAGCCGTAACGAACGGGGCAAATCTCGTCGTATTCCCTGAATTGGCTACGACCGGGTACGTATTTCACGATCGTAAGGAAGCCTTCGCCCATGCACAGCCAGCCCAAGGCGGCGAAATCGTGTCCACCTGGGAAGACTTTTGTCGTCAAAAAAACATCTACCTCAGCGGTTCTCTCGTCGAACGGGACGGCGAGAACCTCTACAACACCGCTGTTCTAATCGGGCCGAACGGATACATTGGAAAGTATCGGAAGACCCATTTGTGGGATCGGGATAAGTTGTTTTTCACACCGGGTAATCTGGGATTTCCCGTATTTGAAACTGAACTTGGCAGAATCGGTATGCTTATTTGCTGGGATGTTTGGTTCCCTGAAACGTTTCGCATCCTCGCCGTCCAAGGCGCAGATCTCATTTGCACATTGAATAACTGGGTATACACGCCCGGACCATTGTTCGATGAGATTGGCCGCTGCATGCCAGTATATCACTCGATGTCTGCTGCGCAAGCAAATGGCGTGTACATTGCCGCAGCCAATCGCGTAGGAACGGAACGCGATGCAAAATTTTTGGGAAATAGCGTGATCGTGGGACCAAACGGTTGGCCTATTGAAATTGCTGACTCGGAACAGGAGACGATGTTGTCGGCCGAAATCGACTTAGCCAATTCTCGCCGGAAGCATTGGACTTCTTTAAACGATATTTTAACTGACCGGAGAAAAGACTTGTACGATGAACTTGTTGGTTACCGACAAGGCCAAGCAGCTCCCCGCTGATAAGAATCGAGTAGGCGCATGAATTACTCATGCGCCTCTCACAGATGGTTATGTGCGGGGCGTCGCATACGGCTTCTCCGCAAACCTGAGACCAACTATTCGGCATCGCCACACTAGCTGGACGGGTTCGTGAACTCCTCCACCTCCGAGGATAAAAGGAGAGATCTCTAAAAAATGCCGTCATCTCCTACTCTAGGGAAGAAACCGGCTTTTTTCGATTCGAGGTAATACCAGCTGTTACCGCTGAAAGATAACGTCCAATTGCTGACGGGATTACCCGTCAGAGAGTTGCCGAATATAATGACCGTATCACAGAAAAGGAAAAGGATACCTCCACCAAACGTATACCAACGGGAACAGGTAAACCGGAAGCATCCCTCACATCACTCATGGTCATTGTATCAAAGTATGAGCTGGTTGAGAAGAGCTCCGGCGTTTTTCGTTCGGTGTGAAGAAGTGGTTCCTTGCCCTTGTTGCGGCGGAAAGCTTGTCGTTATCGGGAGTCGGCAGCGTAAAGTAGCCGGCGAAGACGGCCAGCGGCGCCTGCTCGTCATCCGCCGACTTCGGTGCTCACAGTGCCGTAAGATTCACCATGAACTTCCGGACTGCATCATTCCATACAAACGTTACGAATCGGAGTGCATCGAGCATGTGGTATCAAAATCGCAAGAGCCTTCCGTGGCAGGCGCAGAAGACGCAACCCTGCGGCGCTGGAAGCGCTGGTTCCGAGAGCAAGCCGTTTATTTGCTCGGATGTTTAGCGTCCATCGCCATTCGCTTTCATCAGAACCCTGCGAAGAAGCTGTCCGTCCCTTCGCAATCTGCACATCATCCATTCGGACACTACGTCGGGGATGCCCCCGGCTGGCTGGCGAGAGTTGTCCGCCCTGGCTCTGCGGTAGACTCATCTGGAAGTCTATCAAGTGAGGTGCGTTTTTCTGAAAAAAAATAATTTATTGGTTTTTCAGCATGCCGGATGAATACGGATGACTCGGGCACCCACCTCAACACAACTCAGCCCTCCAATCACTGCTTTAGCCATTCCCATTCGCTTGGTCTGTAGATTTGTCCATATGCCCTTTTGTTTCTAGACTTATTAAGGCTCCCAAGAAGATACACAAACTGTTATGTCTTTTAGGCCACAGGCTAGGATGAAAATAAATGCTGGAATCTTTACTGATTTGTTTTTCTTCAGCATACTAAACGTAACCAGAGAAGAGCAAAAGAATTAATGCGGCGGCAGTTGACCCCGTTACACAAACTGCTCGGACAACCTATGGAAATACAGGCTATCGAGTTTGCGAATCCGTATAAAAATATTTCATTTGTTCAGGTTGTCTTCTGGTTTATTCTTCGTTCGGGAGGTTGCTTGAAGATGATGGAAGCCGTTTTGGAGTGTTGTGCCGGA
>NZ_HE978539.1:0-35875 GCF_000311785.1 Brevibacillus massiliensis | reverse complement strand
AGGGATCGAAAAACAATCAGAAAGTGGCTGAAAAAGGATGAACCCTTGAAATACCAGCGAACCGTCAAAAAGCCCAGCATTCTCGATCCATATAAAACCTATATCAAAGCGAGAATGGAAGAAGGCTGCTTAAACGCAGTAGTTTTATTTGATGAGATCAAAGCACAGGGATATACAGGGCAAATTCGACTGCTGCGTACATTCATGGAACCGCTGCGTCCTGTTGTCATGACCAAGGCAACGCTACGTTTTGAAACGCCACCCGGAATCCAAGCACAAGTAGATTGGGGACATTTCAAAGTGGAGTGGAATGGTGGATATAAGCGGCTATACGCCTTTGTCATGGTTTTGGGTTACTCGCGAATGTTGTATGTGGAATTTACAGAGAATGAACGGTTGGATACGCTCATCGGCTGCCATTTACGTGCCTTTCAATACTTTGGGGGCAGGCCGGAAACATGCTTGTATGACAATATGAAAACCGTCATTGCGGGTTACGACGATCAAGGGCATGTACTGTGGAATGAACGCTTCTCCCAGTTTGCAAGCCATCACGGTCTTACACTTCGGCGCTGTGCCCCCTACCGCGCACGAACAAAGGGGAAAGTTGAAAATGCTGTTGGCTATGTACGAAAGAATTTTTGGCCTCGCGTTCAGACGTTTACCAGCCTTCATGACTTGAATGAGCAAGTACGTCATTGGTTGGATACGGTGGCCAATGTACGGATACATGGCACTACTCATGAAAGGCCAGTAGATCGGTGGAAACATGAAAATTTAAAGCCGCTTAACCCGATTCCATTCGAAGAAGTGGAACGCCAAAATGGCCTTATCCGGATCTATCAGGGTGACACGATCATCGCCGAACATCAAAAAGCTGCTCGTTCCAAACAAGTCGTGAGCAACAAAAAACACTTCGAGGGGATTCAAACCCAAAGTCGCGCGAAGGCTCCCCAACCTATGCCGCGTTTGGTTCCAAATCCCAGCCCCGAAGTGGCAGAACGTGATTTATCTGTCTATGAGGAGTTTGTTGACGAGGAGGTGATTGTACAATGATGCTCCAGGCCCGTTTAGAAGAAGCCTTTACGCAAATGGGATGGGTACGAATCCCGGAAATTATTCACCACCACGCAGAAGAAGCTGCTGCTCAGAATATATCGTATTTGGAGTTTTTGGACAAGCTTCTGCAAGAGGAAATCATGGCCAAGAGGGATCGATTCATTCGAATGAAGACACGATTGGCTCATTTACCTTACCATAAAACGTTGGAGCAATTCGATTTCAGTTTCCAACCATCAATTGATGAAAGACGGATACGTGATTTGGCAACCCTCCGGTTTGTACAACAACAGGAGAATCTCATTTTGCTTGGTCCGCCAGGAGTCGGCAAGACCCACTTGTCTGTTGCTTTGGCTCTAGAAGCCATTAAACAAGGGTTGACGGTTTACTTTACAACTGCTCATGATTTGGTTCAGACACTTCAGATTGCCCATCAAAACAATAGTATCAAGCAAAAAATGCGGACATTTATTAAGCCGAATGTCTTGATCATTGATGAAATTGGATATCGCAAAATGGATGAAACAGCTGCGCACTTCTTCTTTCAAATCGTATCAGAGCGTTATGAAACCGGTTCAATCATCCTTACTTTGAACAAGTCCTATGGGTCATGGGGAGAGATATTTGGAGATACGGTACTTGCTACCGCCATCCTTGATCGATTATTGCATCACTCCCACACCATCAACATTAAAGGCGAAAGTTATCGCATCAAGGAAAAGAAAAAAGCTGGATTCTTTCGGTCAGAGTCAATTGAAGATAAAACCGAATAAACGGAATTTTCCCACCGCCTGCCCCCTCGGGGACATTATTCAAACAAATATTTTGCCTATTATGGGGAAAATTCAAGTGCAGATAATGGGGAATTTTCATTTGCAGTTGACATTAATGCGAAAGTATAAACTTGTGACCAAGATCCGACGAGCAAATCCCTATCGTAAAATGGCAAGAGCAACGCACGAGCACCAGACATGCCCTAATCTGTTGGAGCGTCAGTTTGACCAGGGAGAACCGGAGAAAGTATATGCATTACGGGAACGGTCAGTGTGCCTACCTGTCAGTAGTAAAAGATGGGGCAACAAAACAGATTTTGGCTCACTACTTTCTTCCTCATTGGAACTTTCATTAGTAGAAAAAACATTGGAGAGGCTACTTGAACCACTAGATGGCAATATTCCTCCGGAAGCAATTCTCCACTCGGATCAAGGAACGCATTATACACATCCGAAAATCCGCCAAATGGTCAGCAAAGCAGGCTTTAAACAGTCGATGTCCCGTAAAGGGAACTGTTGGGACAACGCTTCGATGGAAACGTCTTCGGTCATATGAAGGATGATCTGGATTACAAGGAGTGCCAAACTTTACCGGAGTTAAGAGATCGTATCGACCAATATAACGTATTGCAACACGGGTCGTTATCAGTGGTCATTAAAAAAGATGACTCCTGATGAATACAGAAGTCATCTTTTAGTTTCTTAAGCTCAGGTCCTTTTATTTAAACTGTCTAGAATTAAGGTCACAGTTCCATTGTATGGAAACAGCCTTTTGTCCACGAAACGATTTACGGAAGGACTTGGCATACTTTTCTTCTGCATGTGCCCACGGCACCAACTGAGCCAGCTTGACCCAGCGATTTTCTTTATTCAACTTGCCGCCAAACGGCAAGAAAAAATCATCGGGGAGAAGCAATTGGTTTTCACGATGAGAGTGAAATTTCGTACATTCAGATCCGCTCCATGTGCAAGGAATTTGAAGGGAAATCGTCGATTTCCTTGCACATGATTTCGATGAAAACGTGGCAAAACCCTTGTGGTTACTCAATTTTTAATTCGTCCAGCAGACCCTTTTTATGATACAGTAAATCGTATCATTTGAGATGCTTTTAGCTTTCCCCCTTTCTCATATCCATTTCGGTAGTCAACGTACATCATGAGAGACTGTCTAGCTATTTATAACCAGCACGTCCAGCAAACCCATACATACCAACGCTTTTATTCCTCCACGAACCGCACAAAACTCCCTTAAAAACGCAAAAAAGCCACCTTAGCAGGTGACATCTCGCTATGTATTGGTGGAGGCGGGGGGATTCGAACCCCCGTCCGAAAACAGCGATACATAAGCATCTCCGAGCGCAGTCGTTCTATATCAGTTCGGCTTACAACCTGCGGAACGACACGCCAGCCGCAAGCCTAGCCTGATTGGTCTTCTTCCTTTGGCCCCAGGCGGAGGCCTCCGGCGTAGCCCGTTAGAAGTGAGCCCTAATCACGCCACACGGGCCGATGGAGTGTTAGAGCCTCGCTGGTTATTAGGCAGCGAGAGAAAGTTGTTTGTTGCCAGTTAATGGCTTCCGCGTTGATGACGAGGTCCGCAGCCCCCCGGCTCGCTTCTTATGCTCTACCATCCCCGTCGAATCCAAAACGCCCCCATGTATAAAAGGGCCTGCTGGAACCTTGGAGCAGCAGGGTCAAGAAAAAAGTGTAGGCGAGGATAAAGAGAACCATTACCATCGCCTAGTCAATACGTGTATCTTCATAAACCTGCCTAAGGATATGAAAAAAGTTGTTAGACTATCGATGATGGCTCAACAGTGAAGCCACCGTCGACAGTACAACTAATATAGCATATATATCGCTGTAATTCAATAACAAGCTATTGCCATACTTGGAAACAGTCCCTAAACTTTTTGGCGTTCGCGCAAAGCCCGCTCCATTTCGCGATTGGCGTCCCGCTTCTTGATATCCTCGCGTTTATCGTAATTTTTCTTCCCTTTGGCCAGCGCCAATTCCACTTTGGCCCAGCCGCCTTTCAGGTAAATGCTGAGCGGCACCAGCGAGTATCCCTTTTCACGGGTGAGGCCGATCAATTTCAGGATTTCCATGCGGTTTAGCAAAAGCTGGCGCGTTCTTTCCGGCTCGTGGTTGAAGCGGTTGCCCTGGGCATACGGGCTGATGTGCACGTTGTAGAGCAGCACGTTTCCGTTTTCCACGCGCGCAAAACTGTCCTTCAGCTGAACACGTCCCGCCCGCACCGACTTGATTTCTGTCCCTGTCAAGGCGATCCCGGCTTCGTAGACGTCTTCAATGTGGTAATCGTGGCGTGCCTTTCTATTTTGCGCGACGACTTTGACGCCCGCCTTCCCTTTCGACATACGGATCACCTCACAGTGCGAATCGTACCTTAAAGTTTAACAAAAAAGGCTCTTTTGGGCAAGAATACACCGGACAGCGCCTGCCAGCACCTCACCACCGCCAAACCCGCTATTTCCTCTTGCGCCTGGCCGCGCTGGCGACCTGTTTTTTCTTCCGCTTTTTCGAGCGAACCAAGTCCTCCCAAAACGCCTTTTCCTTGCTCTCACTGGCCTCGTGGCCCAAATCGGCGGCAATCGGCTGGGTAGCAGGCTTGGCCTTCTCCCTGCGTTTGCGCATGGCGGCCGCCGGTTCCCGCTGCTCGCTTTTCTTTCGGCCGTTTTTCCCTTTGCGTCCGCGTTCGGCCCCGCTCCCCTCGATTACCTTGGGACGTCGGTCGCCGCGCGCCCGGAAGCTGTTGCTCTTTTTCATCCCGACGATTTCGAAGTCGATCGCCCTCTCGTCGAGGTTGACATGGGAGACACGCACTTTGACCTCGTCGCCGATCCTGTACTGTTTTCCGGTACGCTCCCCGATCAGGGCGTACATCTTCTCATGGTAATGGTAGTAATCGTCGGTCAGGTAGCTGACGTGAACCAATCCTTCAATGGTATTGGGCAGCTCCACGAATATTCCGAATGACGTCACACCGGAGATGACGCCGTCAAACTCTTCGCCGATCCGCTCCTGCATGTACTCCGCCTTTTTCAGATCGTCCGTTTCCCGCTCGGCGTCAACAGCGACTCGCTCGCGTTGGGAAGCGTGCTCAGCGATGATCGGCAGACGTTCGGCCCAATACGCCTCCCGCTTTTCGCTCATCTTCCCGCTCTCGAGCCACTCGCGAATCAGGCGGTGGACGATCAGGTCCGGATAGCGGCGGATCGGCGACGTAAAGTGGGTGTAAAAATCCGTCGACAAGCCGAAGTGGCCCAAGCTTTCCGAGTCGTAGCGCGCCTGCTTCATCGAGCGCAGCAGCACCGTGCTGATGATGACTTCCTCCGGCGTTCCTTTCACTTCCTCCAGCAGCTGCTGCAGCGCCCGCGGATGCACCGTATTGCCCTTGCCCCGGACAGAATAACCAAAATTGGTGATAAACTCCATAAAGGCCATCAGCTTTTCCGGATTAGGATCTTCGTGCACCCGGTAGATAAACGGCTTGCGCAGCCAGTGGAAGTGCTCCGCCACCGTTTCGTTGGCAGCCAGCATGAACTCCTCGATCATTTGTTCCGCGATCGACCGCACCCGAAAGCCGATGTCTGTCGGCTCCCCCGCTTCGTTGACGTAGATCTTCGCCTCGCGGAAATCAAAGTCTATCGCGCCGCGGCTCATCCGTTTGGCCCGCAGCTTCAGGCACAACTCCTGCATCAGCCTGAACATCGGCACGAGCGGCTCGTACCTTTTGATCAGCTCCGGATCTTCGTCCACGAGGATGCTGCGCACATCGGCGTAGGTCATCCGTTCGTTGGTGCGAATCACACTCAGGTAGATGTCGTGAGAGACGATGTTCGCCTGCCGGTCCAGCTCCATGTCACAGGTGATCGTCAAGCGGTCCACCTGGGGATTGAGGCTGCAGATGCCGTTGGACAAGCGATGCGGCAGCATCGGTATCACCCGGTCCACCAGGTAGACGCTGGTGCCGCGCCGGTACGCTTCCTTATCCAGCTCCGAATTCTCCTTGACGTAGTAACTTACATCCGCTATGTGAACGCCCAACCGGTAGTTGCCGTTTTCCAGGACTTCCAGGGAAACCGCGTCATCCAGGTCTTTGGCATCCGCCCCGTCGATCGTCACCATCATGCGGTCGCGCAAATCGCGCCGGCCTTTGATCTCATCGGGAGAGATTTCGTCCGGGGCCGCTTCCGCTTCCGCCAGCACGGCCTCCGGGAACGCCTCCGGCAGACCGAATTTGCGGATGATCGACAGGATGTCAACGCCCGGATCGTTTTTATGCCCCAGGATTTCAACCACTTCGCCCTCGGGATTGGAACGCCCTTCCGGATAGCGGACGATTTTCACCACGACTTTATGACCGTCCACCGCTCCGTTATAGGCGGTTTTGGGAATAAAAATGTCCCTTCCCAAACGCTTCTCATCGGGAATCACAAAAGCGTAGAGCCGCTCGTCCTGGAACGTCCCCACCACTTCTGTCGTACCCCGCTCCACAATCCGGATAATCCGCCCTTCCAGACGTGCGCCGCTGGTTTGTTTTTCAATCCGCGCCAGTACAATATCCCCGTGCATCGCGCCGTTCATGTCGTTGGCGTGGATGTAAATATCCGGTTCATCAGGGGTGTCGGTAACGACGAAGCCAAATCCCTTGGGATGGCTCTGCAGACGCCCCCGCACCAAATTCATCTTCTCCGGCACCCCGTAGCGATTGGTGCGCGTACGAATCACCTCGCCCCGATCTTCCAATGCATTTAATGTCTTTACCAGCTCTTTAAAAGCCCCGCTGTCGGAAATATCAAACGCCTCTTCCAACTCCGTCACCGTCATCGGATGATACGCCTGCATCCGCATAAAAGAAAGAATGTCTTGCTCGTTCATCATTTAGCTCCTTTTCGTGCTCCTCATTTGTCAATCATGTCTGCTTCTACCAATATTATTCGCTCTTTTGGCAGACGGCAAACGTAAAAAGCGAAAAAGGCAGCAAGTGGTTACTCGCCGCCTCTGTCCGTCCGTATCCAGTTATTTCAAGAAGTACGCCAGCACAATCGCCGAGAGCATGAACAGCACCGCAAAAACAACCGTTAACTTGTTAAGCACTGCGTCAATCCCTCTTGCCTTTTGCTTCCCAACTAACTGTTCGGCCCCCCCGGCTATGGAACCGGCCAGACCGGCACTCTTCCCAGACTGTAACAAAACGACGGCGATCAAGCCGATACTTGCGATCACTAACAAAATCTTTGCAGCTAAAGCCATTGTATTCACCTCAAAATCAAATGGAGTTCAGTCCATGCATATCAGAATAAATGTACCATAGTTCAAATCATTCAGCAACCCAGGACCTTTGCCGATCTCCTTCAGCGCTTCTATTATTATAGTAGAAACCCATCAGGAATGGATTTGAAATGCTTGGTTATATTAGGATCAGGAATAGTTCATGGATGTTCAAAAAACGTAAATGTGTACTTTCTTTGTCTGTTTTCAGCTTGCCTTGCAAGTATCACCATTTTGCCGTAAAATTGCATGTGAACCGTTTACTTTTTACTAGGAGGTCTTCATCTTATGGCTGGTAATAACTTCAAAAAAGATATGCGACAAAATGATATTGTCGACTCCGCGAGGGCCTTTTTTACTTCATTTGGTGTTTTGTTTTTGATATTCTTGATCGCACTTGTAGTCTCCTTGGCTTATCCACAAAAACAAGAAGCTGCTGAAGGTCCCAGCGGCGCGACGACAACTGTCGATCCTGATAAGATCTTCCAAGCAAACTGCGCCTCCTGCCACGGCCAGAACCTCGAAGGAATTGTCGGCCCGAAATTGGCCAACATCGGAAGCCAATTGAGCGAAAAAGAAATCTCGGATATCATCCACAACGGTAAAGGCATCATGCCTCCAGGTATCCTGACTGACCCGAAAGAAGTTAGCGCAGTAGCCAAATGGTTGTCTGAGAAAAAATAAACCAGCTTACATAGAAAAGCCTTTCTGCTGCGGCGGGAAGGCTTTTCTTGCATGAAAAAACGATTGCCCCGGCACTGATGCAAGGCAATCGTTTTTCATTTTATTTTTGTCCGGCGGAACTCAGTCGATTGACCCGGACCCGGGTTGCCATCAAAGCCGCGACGATACAGATCATTCCGGCGGCCACGAACGCGATCCCGTAACTGCCGAACCACTGACGCAGCAGTCCCGCTTCGTAGGCAGCCGAGGAGGCGCCCAACTGATGCGCGACGACAATCCAGCCGTACACCATCCCTACCTGTTCTTTGGCAAAATTCTGGGCAGTGAGCTTGACCGTCGGGGGAACGGTCGCAATCCAATCCAAGCCGTAAAACACGGCAAAAATCATCATATACACGTAGCCCATATCGAGCGCTTGCGGCAAAAAGATCAGCGACAAACCGCGCAGATCAAACAAGCCCATGAAGGCCAAGAGGGCAGCCGCCGTAACCTCCGGGATGCCAAAATCGCCGCATGCCGGGATCAGGTGTGTGCCAATCAGTCCGTTGGTAGAGAACCCGCAGAAGAAAAAGGTCCCCGCCAAGAGCCAAAACGATCCGCTTTGAAAGGCTGTCCGAAGCACCCGCAGCGGTTCGAGAAAGATGTTTCCCGAAAAACTGGCAGGTCTTGCGTGCTCCCGGGCCCCGTAAGGCATTAGTCCGACGTCCTCCGGGTCGTTGCGCATCAATACTGCGACGATGGGGATCAGTATACACAGGGCAAGCACTGCAGTCCATACCGAATACCTCCAACCCGCCTCCTGGATAATCTTCGCCAGCAGGGGCAGAAACAACAGCTGTCCCGTCGCTGCGCTGGCCGTCAAGAGCCCGACCACCGTCCCCTTCCGCTCGACAAACCAGCGATTTGCCACCATAACGCCCAGAACGTTGGCCAACGCTCCCGTAGCCAGGCCCATCAGGACTCCCCAAAGCAGGTTGAGCTGCCAGAGCGACGTCATGACCGTAGTAAAAGAAAGGCCCACTGCCAGCAGCGCCAATGCGCAGATCATCGTCCTCCGAATCCCGAACCGCTCCATCCAGGCAGCGGCAAACGGCCCCATCAGACCGTACAGGAAGATATTGATCGAGACAACCCCGGAAAGACCTGCCCGGCTCCAGCCGAACTCATCCTCAAGGGGCATCATCAGTATTCCCGGCATGGAACGGATACCGGCTGCGACCAGCAAGGTCAAAAACGTAATCACGACGACAATCCACCCGTGATACAGCCCAGGCCGTTTTCCGACGACGCGATTCTGTATTTGCATCTGTATTTGCATCTGTTTCTCTCCCTTCTTTACATACTTGGGACAGAGCAGTATCCCTGATAAATTAAATGTAATTAAAATTATTACAGTTAATCGCAAAAAAATTACTCTCCCGCTTCCTCCTGCACCTTTTTGAGGACATCCGCGATCGTAAATGAACGAAAGTAATCTTCCAACTGCTGTTCGGCAGCCAGAAAAATCCCGTCCATCGCTTTTTCAATATTCGCACCAATCAGACACTGCGGATTGGGATTGGGCCACTTCGGCTTGAGCGAACCTTCCGACGTCAGGCGATACATCTCCTCCAAGGTAACTTCTGCAGGGTTGCAGTTGAGTTGGAAGCCGCCCTTCGCCCCTTCTTTTGACTTGATGTAACCGTGCTTGCGCAGCAGGCTGAGCACTTTGCGAACCCGGACCGGATGTACGGAGACACTGGTGGCGATGATGTCGCTGGAAGCCAGACGGCCGGCTGCCCTGGCCAGTACGTCAGGCTGTGAACGGCAATGATAAATTCACTGTTCATCCATATCCTCCCGTTCGTAAATGTAATGTAATCATAAGTATTACAGTTCTAGCTGTCAAGAAAAATGAGTAAAAGGACCGGCTCTCCCCCACATCGGGGAAAACCGGTCCCTCATGCTTACTTTTTCAGATTGTAGAAAGCAGTCCGACCGCCGAAACGCGCGGTATCACCCAACTCGTCCTCAATGCGCAGAAGCTGGTTGTACTTGGCTACACGGTCGGTGCGGGACGGAGCGCCCGTCTTGATCTGTCCGGCATTGGTCGCCACGGCGATATCCGCGATCGTCGCGTCCTCGGTCTCCCCGGAGCGGTGAGAGATGACAGCGGTATATCCGGCGCGCTTGGCCATTTCGATCGCGTCGAAGGTCTCCGTTAACGTGCCGATTTGGTTTACTTTTACCAAAATGGAATTTCCTGTACGATTCTCGATCCCGCGAGCCAGGCGCTCGGTATTCGTCACGAACAGGTCGTCCCCGACGAGCTGCACTTTGCCGCCCAGGCGCTCGGTAAGGGCCTTCCAACCGTCCCAATCGTCTTCTGCCAGACCGTCTTCAATCGAGATGATCGGGTATTTTTGCACCAGTTCTTCGTAGAAGGCAATCATTTCTTCCGTGGTTTTTACCACGCCTTCGCCTTCGAAATGGTATTTTCCGTCTTTGTACATCTCCGTCGACGCTACATCCAGCGCGAGGAAGACATCCTTGCCAGGCTCGTACCCTGCGGCCTTGATTGCTTCCAGGATCGTCGTAATCGCCTCTTCGTTCGATTTCAGGTTAGGCGCGAATCCGCCCTCATCGCCGACAGCGGTGTTCATGCCCTTCGCTGCCAGCACTTTTTTCAGGGAGTGGAAGATCTCCGCACCCGTCCGCAGCGCTTCAGCAAAAGAGGAGGCGCCGACAGGCATGACCATGAATTCCTGGATGTCCACAGTGTTGTCCGCGTGTTTGCCGCCGTTTAAGATATTCATCATCGGGACAGGCAGCGTCTTGGCGTTAAACCCGCCCAGGTAGTTGTAGAGCGGGATTCCCAGGGAGTTGGCTGCTGCATGTGCTACGGCCATCGAGACGCCGAGGATCGCATTGGCCCCCAGTTTCCCTTTATTAGGCGTTCCGTCCAAAGCGATCATCGCTGTGTCGATGCCTACCTGGTCCAGTGCATCCATGCCGATCAATTCCGGTGCGATGATGTCATTTACATTCTTGACCGCCTGCTGAACGCCTTTGCCCAGGTAGCGGGATTTGTCGCCGTCGCGCAGTTCTACCGCTTCGTACGCCCCCGTCGAAGCTCCGGATGGAACATCTGCGCGTCCCATCGAGCCATCCTCCAAATACACTTCCACCTCAACGGTAGGGTTGCCGCGAGAATCAAGTATTTCACGTGCGTAGATATCCGTAATCATGCTCATCTTTTTTCCTCCTCTTACTGTTCCAGTAATGTCGAACCAGTCATCTCTTCAGGTTGCTCTACTCCCAACAAGTCTAACACAGTCGGGGATAAATCTGCCAAAATTCCGTCCTTTCGCAGCGTGACGCCTTCCTTGGTGACGATCACCGGTACCGGGTAGGTGCTGTGGGAGGTTACCGGGTTTCCCTCGGAGTCGAGGATCAGGTCCGCGTTGCCGTGATCGGCGGTGATGATGGCAACCCCTCCTTTGGCCAAAATCGCATCGACGACCCGGCCGAGACAGTGGTCCACCGTTTCGACCGCTTTGATCGTCGGCTCCATTTTCCCGGAATGCCCGACCATGTCGCAGTTGGCGAAGTTCAGGATGATCGCGTCAAATTTCTCTGCCTCGATTTCGGCGACGACGGCATCCGTCACCTCCGGAGCGCTCATCTCCGGCTTCAGGTCATAGGTAGCCACTTTGGGTGACGGAATCAGGATTCGCTGTTCGCCGGGAAATTCCTGCTCACGTCCGCCGCTGAAGAAAAAGGTGACGTGCGGGTACTTCTCCGTTTCCGCGATCCTCAGCTGGGTCAGGCCGTTCTGCGCCAGTACTTCGCCCAATGTGTTGTCCAGGTTGGCCGGCTTGTACGCCACGAACCCGTCGACTGTTTCGGAAAAATGCGTCAAACAGACAAAGTAGAGCTGCTTGGGCCGCCCCGCTCCCCGGTCGAACCCGCGAAAATCATCGTTCGTAAAGGCTTGCGAGGTCTGGATGGCACGGTCGGGACGGAAGTTGAAGAAAATGACGGCATCCTCGCTTTCCACCAATGCGACCGGCTTGTCATGTTCGTCTACTATCACCGTGGGCATGACGAATTCATCCATGATCGATTTTGCGTACGACTCTTTTACCGCCTGGATCGGGTCGGTGTAGTGCGGCCCTTCCCCGTAGACCATGGCCCGGTACGCTTTCTCTACGCGCTCCCAGCGTTTGTCGCGGTCCATCGCGTAGTAGCGGCCCTGTACGGTGGCGATTTTGCCAACCCCAAGCTCTTTGCACTTGTCCTTGAGCTGCTCCAGGTATTTCACCGCGCTGTCGGGTGCAACATCGCGTCCGTCGAGGAAAGCGTGGACGTATACCCGATCCAACCCTTCCCGCTTGGCCAGCTCCAGCAGGGCGAACAGATGGTTGATGTGGCTGTGCACGCCGCCGTCGGACAAAAGGCCGAACAAGTGCAGCTTTTTGCCGTTTTCCTTGGCGTGGCGGACGGCACCCAGCAGCGTTTCATTTTGAAAGAAGCTTCCCTCTTTGATCGCTTTGCTCACGCGGGTCAAATCCTGGTAGACGACCCGCCCGGCGCCGATGTTGAGATGCCCCACTTCGGAGTTTCCCATCTGTCCTTCCGGCAGGCCTACGGCAAGTCCGCTGGCTTGCAGAGTGGCGTGCGGATATTGGTTCCAGTAGCGGTCAAAATTGGGCTTGTTCGCTTGCGCCACGGCGTTTCCGTACGTTTCGTCGCGCAGGGCAAACCCGTCCAGAATAATCAAGGCAACCGGCTTCGGTCGATTCGCCATCGATGTTACCCCCTCGCCACGAGAGCGCCTTGCGCCAGGGCGAGATAGCTGTCTGCTGCCAGGCTGGCGCCGCCGACGAGCGCTCCGTCGATGTCAGATTGCTGCATAAAGCTTGCGATGTTCTCCGGTTTGACACTGCCGCCATACTGAATCCGCACCTGCTCCGCCGCCTGTTGCCCCAACACTGCCGCGACGACCTGGCGAATGCAGGCGATGGTCTGGTTGGCGTCCTCGGCGGTCGACGACTTGCCTGTGCCAATCGCCCAAATCGGTTCGTATGCGATGACCAATTCAGCCGCCTGCTCCGCGCTTACACCTGCCAAAGCTGCCGTTGTCTGGCTGCGAACGACTTCTTCCGTCTTGCCGCCTTCCCGTTCCTCAAGCGACTCGCCGACGCAGATAATCGGCTTTAATCCGTGCGCCAAGGCAGCTTTTACCTTTTTATTGACCAGTTCATCCGTTTCCTGAAAGTACTGGCGCCGCTCGGAATGGCCGAGGATCACGTAGGCTACGCCCAGCTCTTTTAGCATCAGCGGACTGATCTCGCCGGTATAGGCTCCCTGCTGCGCGAAGTGCATATTCTGCGCGCCCAGCTGGTAAGGGCTTCCCTTCAGCCGTTCACTTAGCGCAGCCAGAGCCGTAAACGGCGCACAGATTACTTTTTCAACTCCGTTTGCCGGGTCTTCAGCAGGCAATTGCCGGGCAAATTCTGCCGCCTCGGCAACGCTTTTGTACATCTTCCAGTTGCCAGCCAGTATCGGTTTTCTCATTGCTGCCTACCTCCTGCTATTTATCCTGTAATACGGTTACACCCGGCAGATCTTTGCCTTCCATAAACTCCAGGGAAGCCCCGCCGCCGGTAGAAATGTGCGTCATCCGATCGGCGACGCCGGCCTTCTCCACCGCAGCCACCGAGTCACCGCCGCCGATGATCGTCGTTCCGGCGCACTCTGCCATCGCTTTTGCCACTTCCACCGTTCCGCTCGCAAACTTGTCCAGCTCAAACACGCCCATCGGCCCGTTCCACACGACCGTCTTGGAGGCGAGGATGGCCTCGCGGAACGTTTTCACCGTCGCAGGTCCGATGTCAAGCGCCATCCAGCCGTCTGGAATCGCGTCGATCGATACGGTTTTTGTCTCGGCGTCAGCGGCAAACCGATCGGCGACGACCACATCTGTCGGCATCAGCAGCTGCACGCCGCGCTGCTTTGCCTGCTCCATCAGCGAGCGGGCCAGCTCCAGCTTGTCGTCTTCACACAGCGAGGCGCCGACACTGTAGCCCTGCGCCTTGATAAAGGTGTTGGCCATTCCGCCGCCGATGATCAGCGTGTCAACCTTCGTCAGCAAATTCTCGATGACGGCAATCTTGTCTTTTACCTTGGCCCCGCCGACGATCGCAGTGAAGGGACGGTCAGGATTTGACAAGGCCCCGCCGAGGAATTGAAGCTCTTTTTCCATTAACAAGCCAGCGACAGCCGGTATGTACTGTGCGATGCCCGCCGTTGAAGCGTGGGCGCGATGAGCGGTGCCAAACGCATCATTGACGAACACGTCAGCCAATGACGCGAACTCCTTGGCCAGTTCAGGGTCGTTCTTTTCTTCTCCGGCATGGAAGCGGACGTTCTCCAGCAGAATGACGTCGCCGTCTTTCATCTCCCGAACGGCAGCCGCTACCTCCGGGCCGGTCGAATCGGCCAGTTTTTTCACGGGTTGGCCGAGCAGCTTGCTGAGGTGCTCCGCCACTGCTGTAAGGCGCATTTCCTCTACGACTTCACCTTTCGGACGGCCAAAGTGACTGGCCAGGATCACTTTCGCCCCCGCTTTCGTTAAATACGTAATCGTCGGGACCGCCGCCCTGATGCGGGTATCGTCGGTAATCACGCCGTCTTGCATGGGCACATTGAAATCGACCCGGCAAAAAACCCGTTTCCCGGCCAAGTCGATATCGCGAATGGACTTCTTCGACATGAACAGCTCCTCCTTGTGATAGGATGCTTGCTATACCTTATAAACGTACGGGAAAAGGGAGAGGTTGCTCTCCCTTTTCAACTTGCCGCTTCTATTGTACGTTTACAGGCCGCGCTGTGCAACATATTGGCACAGGTCTACGACGCGGTTGGAATAGCCCCACTCGTTGTCATACCAGGAGACAACCTTGACCATGTTGCCTTCCAGGACCATGGTAGACAAGCCGTCAATCGTCGAAGAAGCCGGATTGCCATTGTAGTCGGAAGAGACGAGCGGTTCATCCGAGTAGGCCAGGATGCCGGAGAGCGGGCCTTCTGCCGCTTCTTTCAGCACTTGGTTTACCTCTTCCACTGTCACGTCCGTTTTCAGTTCGGCGACCAGGTCGACCACCGAAACATTCGGCGTAGGCACACGCATCGCAAAGCCGTTCAGCTTTCCTTTCAGCTCCGGCAGCACCAGGGAAACCGCTTTTGCTGCGCCTGTCGAGGTCGGAATGATATTTTCCGCTGCGGCACGGGCCCGGCGAAGGTCTTTATGCGGCAGATCGAGAATCTGCTGGTCGTTGGTGTAAGAGTGTACAGTGGTCATCAAGCCGCGGACAATTCCGAATTTCTCATGCAGCACTTTGGCAAACGGAGCCAGACAGTTCGTCGTGCAAGACGCATTGGAGATGACCGTGTGTGCTGCCGGATCGTACTTGTCTTCGTTGACGCCCATGACGATCGTAATGTCTTCGTTCGTCGCCGGAGCGGAGATGATGACCTTCTTGGCTCCGCCCTCCAGGTGCTTCGCTGCGTCCTCCCGCTTGGTGAAGCGTCCGGTAGACTCGACGACGATTTCTACGCCGTAATCCTGCCACTTGAGGTTGGCTGGATCGCGTTCTGCCAGTACTTTAATCTCTTTTCCGCCGACGATCAGGCATCCTTCTCCTGCTTCGACCGTCTTATCCAACACCCCGTGCACCGTGTCGTACTTCAGCAGATGGGCCAAAGTCTTGGCATCTGTCAAATCGTTGACGGCGACAACTTCTACATTCGGATTGTTCAATGCAGCGCGAAATACATTGCGACCGATTCGTCCAAATCCATTAATCCCTACTTTTACCATAAAAAAGACCTCCTAACAATTTCAGTACCTTCATAAAATGAACCCTAACGGGCAGGACTCTCCTGCATGTGACCGCCCTTAGTGTTTCCACAGAAGTCCCAGGCAGATACGACGACGTCAGATTCCAGCTAAGGCTTCTGACCAAGCAGCGTCAGGGCCGCTCCTTCATCGGTGACGAGCACGTTCTGGCACGCTTGTTTGGCAAAGGACTGGATCGCTTTTGCCTTGCTCGCTCCGCCGGCAACAGAGATAACGACTTCCGCTTGCTTTACATCCTCCAGCTGCAGGCCGATGGTCGGCATTCGGTGGACGATTTCGCCCGCTTCATTAAAATAGTAGCCGAACGCTTCGGAAACAGCCCCGGCCTGTTCCAGCTCCTCGAGCTCGCTCTCGTCATATTTGCGGCGCCGGGCCATCGTCAATGCGTCTCCAATCCCGTGGACGACGATGCGAGCGGAGTGAAGCAGTTCCATCACTTCCGCCACCTGCGGCTCCGCAAGCAAAGACTGGAAGGCGTCCGGGCTCAATCTGTCCGGAACGTGAAGCAGCCGGTAGCTGCCTCCGGTTCTCGCCGCCATCTCGGAGGCCAAGGTATTGGCCTGCAGTTCCACCTTTTCTCCCAATCCGCCGCGCGCAGGAACAAATTGAACACTGCGATACACGGCAGACGGAGTCAAATGCTCGGCTACGCTGGCGACCGTGGAGCCCCCTGTCAAAGCGATCACATCTCCTTCACAGACATGCTGCTTCAACAAACGCGCCCCGACCCGCCCCAGCTCGTGTTTGACCCACTCGGACTGGTCGGAGTCGCCTTGGACGACGATTACCTCCGGGATGCCGAGAAGCTCTTGCAGCTGCCCGGCAAGCTGATTCAACCCGAACAAGTCGTTCACCATCGCCTCCAACTGCTCCAAAATGCGATACCCCTCTTCGGTACAGGTCATCCCGACAGACGAGACGTTAATCAAGCCCATTTCTTTTAATAGTTCGACTTCGGCCCGCAGGATGCGTTCCGTGGTCATCATCGCCTGGGCCAAGCCCCTTCGGCCGATCGGCTGAAGATGGGAGATCGACTGCAGAAGCGTATAGCGTTTACGCAGGACATTTACCAAATCAGGAAGCAGCTTCTGCTGCACTTCAATCAGACTACGCATACATCTCCTCCTTATATAAGGAGTATGGACAAAAAATGTCCCGCTATATACAATTTTAGTCCCACGCAAAGCAAAAAAATAAGATCTTTCACCTGTAGTGTATCACAGCCGGAAACGGGTGGCAAGAAATGAAAAAGCCCGGCAAGGTGCAGCCCCTGCCCGGCCCGGTTCTCTACCACAAATACTTCAAGGCTTGTTTGGGGTGGACGTAGTATACCCCGATTAGCCTCCACTCTTTTTTCGACCTCCTCAGAAGGCCTGAAAGGATCAAACCGGCTTGCAGCACACTGTCCAACTCGGCGGGAACCCTGACGATACATTTCTTGCGCTTTTCGCAATCCAGCACACGCCATTGGTTCTGGCCAGTCCGTTCCAGAAGTTGAAACGACCCGTCCCAATCTTCCCATTTTTCCTCCAGCAGCAGGGCGTTGCCAAAACATTTTTCAGCCCTTTCCCGAACCAGGAAGCAGTGCGGCAGCGTCGTCTTCCACTCGTCCAGCAGCGGCTTGCACGCCCGCCACAGTTTTACCCAATCTGCTTTGTCCAGCCAGCGGAGCAGTCGTCCCATCGCCGACACCAGCCGCGCAGCTCCCGTACGGGTACTGCTCACATCCATGCAAATGTACCACCAACAGATAAATTCCGCGATATGTTCTTCCGTGATATCGCCCCAATGATGTATCTCGTGTCCGCGCATGGACAGGTACGCTTTAAACGCCGAGATGGCGTCATCGTACTTTTCTTTCGTCGCGTCAGTCTTGTCCCGCAGCACTTCATTGCGAAACAGCCCGAACGTGGCATCAAACCACGGAAGCTCAATCTCCTCTTCGTCCACGGAGTCAAACAGCACAGCTTCATCCGGCAGTTCTTCCGCCATCTTCTCCATATTGGCCAGTTCACGCTCAAGCAGGCGAGCCTCGAATTGGGACAAGTCCCTTCCGTCCTTCAGCTTGAGAAAAATCTCTTTCAACTGGGGCGAGGCAATGCCTGACGTCACCAGCTGATCCAGCAAGACAGCCATTTCGTCAAGAGTTTCCTGTCCTCCCTTTCCGGTTTCTGCGAAGCCGCTGAGGTTTTCCTCGTGGAAAATGGAGTTCCGGAAAGCTTCGGCGATTTTCTCGCTCCAGGCAAACACGGACCTTTTCCCGCCTATGCTGAATTCGCAATCAAGCGCAGGCGGTTCATCTCCGCCCTCCACTGCCGCAAACCACATGAGATGCTGAAGGCTCTGGTAAAACAGCCACTTTTGGTCCGCATCGAGCTTGTCCAGTTCTTCTTGAAGCCCGGCCCGATCCTCCTGATACAATGTCATCAAGGAAGAGATCCGCTCGGCATCCTGCTCAAACAGTTCTCCATCAGCGGCATTTACAGCCTTGTAGGCGAGCGACAACCCGTTGGATTTCAGGTACGCCGAATAGCTGTCTTCGTCCGCAAGCGGCGGGTGAGCAGCCGTGAACCTGTCGTCTTGAAGCCGGCGCCACCACTCCCGCAGACTTCTTGCATAGGCAGGAGCGAGAATGCAGGGGTTCTGCACAATCAACCAATGGCCGTCAGGGAGCGGGTACAGCCTCGTCATCAAAATGGACCACGGCAGAGCCAGTTCCTCCGGCTCTACTCTTACGGGGTAAAGCTTCCCGGTAAACAGGTCGGCCAAGATCATTTCCTCTTCATTGGCAATGGAGACAACCTGGTAAAAGCCGTTGTGTGTATCTGCCAATCTCTCAAGCACTGAGCGAAGCGGAAGCCGCTTGTTTTTTGTCAACAACAAGTGCTGCGCAAATGTCTGTCCCTCGGCACCCGCCCGATCCAGCCACTCCCAGTGAAGGCGGGTCGACAGCCATGGCTCTGCCTCGGCTTCTTCCAGCGTTATTTCCAGCGTCTGCAGACTTGCTGACAACCCTTGCTCAACCCAGTGTCTGTGGCTAATGAAGAAGTACTGTTCCATCACATAATCAAGGACTTTCTCAATCTGCACCCTTTCCGCCTTCGCCGTACCTAAGATTAGCATTCGTTTTCTCCTTTTCTCTGCTTCAACTTGGAATCCAGACGACCTGACAGCTCCACCCGGAATTCCGTTTCTGTCACTACACGGGATACCGATTCAAAGACGACCTCGCCGTCTACCGCCACCACCGGAATGGTGAAGAGGTATTTTTCTTCCAACTCGGGGCGATTGGAGATATTTACCACTTCGAGAGTCAGGGGAATATCCCTGCCGACCGCCCTGATGCTTTGCTCCAGGTCGTCGCAGAGATGGCAGCCGGGGCGGCCGTATAACGTAATTGAAAAAACATGGGATGTCATTGTATTTAGTACCTCTTTCTTTTTGCAGACGATGGGATCATCATTTCTTCGCGGTATTTTGCAACGGTCCGGCGCGAGATCTCGATGCCTTCCTTGCTCAGCATCTCAGCCAGCTTTTGGTCGGAATGCGGCTTTTTGCGATCCTCTTCCTCGATCATCGCCTTTAACCTCCGCTTCACGCTCTCCGAAGAAGCGCTTTCGCCGTTTGCCATCGACAAGGCGGAAGTGAAAAAGTATTTTAACTCGAACACGCCTCGCGGAGTCTGGACGTACTTGTTGCTGGTAGCCCGGCTGACCGTTGACTCGTGAAGGTTGACCCGCTCCGCAATTTCTTTTTGCGTCATCGGCTTCAGGCAGTGAACTCCGTAATCAAAAAAGTCGCGCTGGAGTTCCACGATCGCCTGGGTTACCCGCATCAAGGTCAAACGCCGCTGCTCCAGGCTCTTTGCCAGCCAGAAGGCCGCATTTAATTTTTCCTGGATGAACTGCCGGGCTTCGTCCTGGCTGCCTGCCTCCCGCAGCATTTTTTCGTAAAAGCTGTTGATCTGCAGCCGCGGGGTGGAAGCATCGTTGACAAGGACGACGTACTCCCCCTGGACCCTTTCCACAGTGACATCCGGCGTGACAAAGCGCGTCTCTCCCCGATTGTAAGCCGCTCCCGGACGGGGATTGAGCGAACGGACGACATCGGCGATCTCCTGCACCTGTTCCACACTGATTTTCAGCCTGTCGGCAATCCGCGAAAAACGATTATTGGCCAAGTCCTCCAGGTGGCCCTTGACGACTTCTACCGTGTATTCGTCATCCAATCCCTCGTATTCCAGCTGAAGCAGCAGACACTCGGCCAGATTGCGGGCTCCCACTCCGACCGGCTCGAGCCGCTGTACAATCGCCAGCGCCTCCTCCGCTTCCGGCAGCGAAACACCCAGCCTCTCTCCCGCCTCCTCCAGGCTGATTT
The DNA here is from genome assembly GCF_000311785.1 of Brevibacillus massiliensis. GTDB lineage: Bacteria > Bacillota > Bacilli > Brevibacillales > Brevibacillaceae > Brevibacillus_C > Brevibacillus_C massiliensis. Next base: position 15,787 of record NZ_HE978539.1, on the reverse strand, counting down.
CCAGGTACCCCTTGTCATCCAGGTTGCCGATCAAAAACAAAGCAATTTTTCGCTGCGACGCCGTGATGTCCTTGACGTAGTTCAGCTGTGCTTCCAGGAAGTCGTACAGGCTGAAACTGGGTGCGCGAACGAGATCCAACGGATTGAAAGTGCTTTCATTTTTATTGACAACATAATCTCCGGTCGAACGATTCCAGGCAAACTCCTTCCAGTCAAATTCGACTGTCGGACGCTCCTCCATCCGCTTGGGCGGTTCGATCGTGGCGCTGACCTCCTGGAGCTCGATAACCGGATTTTCGGTGGCCTGTTCCTGTAAATAAGAAACCAAATCGTGAGCAGAAAATTGCAAGATCGTAATCGCTTGGCGTAATTCAGGCGTCATCACAAGCTTTAGCGTCTGCTCTTGATACAATCCAAAACCCATGTTCACTTGTAATAGCCCCCTCTTAAGCAGATCTTGGTCACGCTATATAGTATTCGTTTCTCCCTTGCAATTTTCCTGCCAAATAAAAAAAATCATTCTTCCCCCAATATTGGGAAGAGAGTATTTCTTGATATTCACTGTTCTATCTTGTATAATAAGACAGGTATCCAGTTTTGCGCCCGTAGCTCAGTTGGATAGAGCGGTGGCCTCCGGAGCCACGTCTTGCAGGGGTTCAAGTCCCTTCGGGCGCGCCATCCATATTAAACGTTGCTTACATGCGTATAACCTCCGTGAAGAACGGAGGTTTTTTCATGGCTGCATTTTATGGCCGTTCTTATTCAACTCAAGAAGACAAAACAACGCCCTCCCAACGGATTTACCCGTCAATAGAGCGAAAAGACATTCACCATTTATTACCAAAATCTTTTTCCCGAATTCCGGTCGTGCCACATTTGATACCTGTAAGAGAGTTGATGGGTTTGAAAAAATTCCCGAATGGTTGCTTCACTTTGAAAAACTACCGGGTCAAAGCAGTCGAACATCACTTCAAACCTCCCGAACAGTTTTTGATGCGAATGAATAGTGTCTCGTTGTGGTGTAATATTGCGCAGAATTCCCAGGTTAGCCAGCCGATCCAAATATTCATAAATCACTTCATGGACTGTACGTATGGACTGAAACACCTGCGGATCCACCTTCTTTGCCTTTAACAGGGAACGGTTGATATACGGCTGAATGCCGTCTTTAAATGGACGACGAGGCAGCTTTGCTGTTCCGCAGACGATATTTTTAACAAATAATTTAGGGGTAATCCTTCCACTATCATATCTTGAGCTTCGTCGATAAATACGATAGATCTCAGTAAAATACAAATATGCCTGCCATAATCGATGATCCAACCTAAATGCCTGATCGCCCTCATCGCTTGATTAAAAAGAGCCGGTGCAGCTTTCAGATCGACTTTACAGCAGGTTTGAACCAGATGATAAACCGGGTGTTGGGACATGTATAACCTATATCTCTCTTTATGTCTCAAGTAGACCTCCGGGTACGTCCAGGCTCTCATTTTTTCAATTAATTGGGCATCCCGTTTTTGCTGCATCAGCTGTACTTGCTTCTCCCGCATCTTTCTTTGGGCAAAGTGCCGCTCAGCTTCTTCAGTCGATATGGTACCGCAGCGTGACACCCTGATTCGAAACAGTGACTCTTGCCAGACATCCCTGCAACTAAAAATCGTTTTATACTTTTTTAACGGAAGTAAGTCAGAAAGGTATACAAGCTTCTCTGCTTCTACATCAATCACAAATAATTGATCGTTTTGCTGCTGGAGAAGTGCTCGCAAAAATTGATTAAGTCTGATTTTCCCGATAGCCTTTCCTGACAGATTGAGCATACTTCCCCCAACTAGCCAGACCTGGCTAACATTTGCTTTTTGATAAGCATAATAGCGTTTCCGCCACAGATCCGCCGGTATCGATGAACATTGGATTTCCAGACACAACCGATGCCCGTCAGGAAAAACAGTCATGACATCTGCCCGCTGCTGCGCCTCCTTAACGTAGCATTCGGTTTCTGTCAGGTTGCCGGGAAACAGGTTTTGCAGCCATTGCTTGATCAGTTGCTTCCCCTTGTAATGTTCAACTGTCTCCGGTTCATAATACGCAGATTTGCACGGCGATACATGCGCGAAATGAGCTGCCTTCTGTTGTCCGGCCCGAAATACCAATTTTCCACCGCAATTTGGACAAAGCAACTTTTTGCCTGACCACTCTCTTAATTCCCTAGCTGAAAAATCATGAATATCAATATGGAATCCGTCCTGGTGAACACAACAAGGTATTTTTACACTCACAATAGACTCCCTGCCGTTTTCTTAAATATACATGGATCTTTTGGGACAAAAACATTGGTCTTACAAAAAGGACAGGGGTACTTCATTTTCCTTGCGTTTTTCTGTCACATTGCCCCCTGTTATCGTTGCCAAAACGGATCCCCATCCGCCCTTTTTTCCTGTTTCTCCGCAAACTCCTACCCCTTTCCCCTACTGGAGAACGGACAGCGTCCCGGCACGTTCATATGATAATTCCAGACGGTGTGAGGGGGGAAGGAACTTGTCAAAAAAATACAAGAAAAAGGCAGATGCATCGGCGCCACACCGCAGCTCGTCGAGAATGAAGATCGTCACATCCGACACCTGCAAGGTATGCCCGACGCCTTGCCAGCGCGGCCTGCGCTACCTGGAGAAGATGTCAGAGCCGGGTGCGATTGGATTCGGAGTACCATGCATCTTGACCAAAGGAAATTGAAGACTCCCGCCACCTTCGTTTAGAGGTGGGGGGATTCAAATGTTTCCTGTCCTACACGACAAGAATACGTTTTGGATGCTTCAAACACCCATTATCCCTTGCTGATTGGATCAGCGCAGGACTACCTTTTCCACCCAGGTACTTTCGTAAGATATTCAGGCTCCCGTTTACGTCTGCATTGATCTTGAACCCTGAGTTGGACACAAAAAGGCCTCGATGAATGCGTCGCTTGGATGAGTATGTTTTTTTCGAAACTTTCTCCTCATCGAGCGCAGAACAACCGCTGGTGTACGCTTCGTTCTGCTTGAAAACGGTGATCCCAAGGAGTTTGGCCTTGTAGGTGATGAGATCCACAAAACGGGCATGGGGAATCTGCACAAACATCTTGCAGGGATTCTCTTGCTTGATGTCTTTCATGTCACCCATGACGATGGTATGACAGCGATGTTTCCACGCGAGATCCACGATCTTCCGGCTCGCTTGATGCAAGAAGTTATGGACATAGCGATTCCGTTTTCCCTGCAAAGAACGAATACGGTGTGTGCGAACAAATTCCTCACTCTTGCCGGTTTGTTTCATGGCGATGGAAGTGAGCCGCGCGATCTCCTTGTTATAGTAGCTGTTTTTACTCTTTAAAGGCCTTCCGTTGATCAAATAGCTGTTCGAGGTGGGAGTCTTCTGCGAAAATAAAATAAATCAGACGCAGCGTCACTGCGTCTGTACGTTTTTACATGTGAAGATTCTTGTCGTTGGGCCGGTTAAATAAGTCCCACAGATGATTTTCGTCGTAGTTCTTGGAATCGTGACTCAAACCTTTGGACGTGAGATAGATGACGAACCCTACAATGATAAATAGGATGACCGTGAAGGCAAGAAAGGCTAACATGACAGCTACACTCCTTCCCTATTTCATTCAGGCTTATGTCCAGAAAATTCACAATTTTGTAATATAATCATACTCCGAATTTCTTGACTCGTCAATTAAGAAAGGCATCACAGCACGAAGCGTATAGAGCAGGAAAAAACAAGGAAAACTAGCTTATACTCTCTATTTATCCCACGAACAGACGTTTTTGTGCACAACCTGTTGATAAAATTGTGGATAACTTGTGAAAATAGGAGGCGGCAGGCATGCCCGACGACCGCTACTACCTGATTTACCAGGAAGCAAGCGATGATGAGTGTTTGCTCACCATCCAGCCTTATCGGGATGAACAGACATTGGCGGAAGCCCTCAACCGTTTGGAAAGTCAGAAGGTTGATGACTACACGATCATCAAAGGGCATAAGCTGAAAGCCAAACTCCGCGTGGCAGTCGACCTGACAGAGGCAGATGACGAAGAACCACCGCCATAAATCGTCTCTTCTCGCTCATGCTTTAGTCTGAGCGTTTTTTGTTGCATTTACATGGCAAACGTGAAATTCTTATCTTAGGAAATCCGTACTGTTGAGTGGAAGGGGGGAAGCTGATGGAAGAGCAGTATCATGAAGAGGTTTACGCGATCAACCGGGAAGCGTTAACCCATATACGACTTTTCCTGCAAGGCGACGCTCAGGCTTTCCGCTCGCTGATGGAGCTTTTTGGCCAGAGAGTGACGCGGATTGTCCAGAAGATGGTTTACTCCTTCCACGATGCTCAGGATGTAAACAACGAAATTTGGCTGAAAGTAGCGCAAAACCTGCACAAGTACGACCCCTCCCTGCCTTTTCATTCATGGCTCGTTCGGCTCGCTTCCAACACGTGCATCGACTACTTGCGGAAGAGGCGGGAGATCGTGCTGGAGGATGATCTGCTTCACTTCGAACTAAATAAAGACCCTTTACTAGTCGACACGCCTGAATCCCTCTACTTGGAGAAGGAATTTCACAGCCGTGTAGCCGGCCTGATCGAACACTTGGACGAAGTCGACCGCCTCATCCTTACGCTTCGTTTCACCGAACAATTAAGCTACGAGGAAATTGGCAATATTGTCGGTTTAACCAAAAATACAGTGGGCACGCGGCTGTTTCGGGCCCGCAAGCAATTAAAGCATCTCTATCAGCAACACGTAACGGAAAGGAGTGTCTCAGATGTCTCATCTCGATGAACTAACTTTGATGATGTTCCTGGAGAACGAACTGACACCGGAAGAACAGGAGATCGTGTCAAATCACTTGTCTCAGTGCCCGCAGTGCTACAGCACATGTGTACACTGGAGATCCGACTTGCTCATGATTGAACAATCCTTCCACGGGATGGATCAGTCACTTGCGCCGCTCCCTCTGTCCGAGCATGTAACAGCTCAAATCAATGCAATTGCCTCGATTCACAAAACCAAACACCAACTCCGCCTTCGCAGAATGGTGTACGGGTACAGCGCTTTGCTGGGTGCCCTGCTGATTGGTTTCCTCTTTTTACCAAACATTATCACTTCTTGGCTGTCTCCAATCTGGAATATTTGGAAGGAAAAGGTGATCTGGACTACGACGTTTTGGATGAAGGAAAACCTCATCTACGTGTTACGGATCCCGTCAAATAATCTTTACGCCATTTTACTTCTTATTTTAGGATTATTTGCTGCGCTGATTGTCTTAAACACACGCCGTCCATCTATCAATACTGGCGTGAGGGAGGAATGAAATCGTGAAGAAATTCATCTGGGCCATTTCACTCTTGCTCATGTTGTTCGCCTTTTCCACGTCAGTATTTGCCTTCAGTGCGGTCACTCAGGACACGTACGTATTGATGCGCTCAGAAACCCATCAGGGTGACCTGGCGATTACCGGAAAAAGGGCAGTGATCGAAGGAACGGTGGAAGGCGATGTGTACGTCTTTGCGGATAGCGTGCAAATCCTCGGAAAGGTTCAGGGGGACGTCATCGCCTTTGCTGGAGATACGCTGATCAACGGCACGGTGGAAGGCAATGTACGGGCTTTTACACAGCGGTTGACCGTTAACGGCACCGTCGGCCGCAATATAACGGTTGGCAGTGCAAACCTGTTTATTCCCGACCAGGCGAACATCAAAGGAAGCATTTACGCTTTTACCGACACTGTTGACCTCTTCGGGACCGTCGATAAGGAGTTCAATGGCCTTGTCCACAATTTGCGGGTAACGGGCACGATCGGAAAAGGCATCTCCGCGCTGCGGGCGGAAAATATAAAAATTGAGTCGTCTGCCGTAATCAATGGCGACCTGGTTTACACCAGTCCGCAAAAAGCGCTGATCGAACCGGGAGCCAAGCTGGCCGGACAGGAAAAGTTCACCCAGTATCAGCCAAAGGAAGAAAGCAGATTCAATTTCCCGATCATCTCGCTGCTTGTGTCCCTGCTCAGTACGCTTTTGCTCTGGCTGATCATCCGTTATCTGTTCCCTACCGCCCTGTTGCGGATCCAGCAAGGGATGGATACGAACATCGGCTCACAACTTGGCGTCGGCGCCCTGCTGCTGATTGGGGCTCCGCTGTTTGCGATCGTCCTGATGGTAACTCTGGTGGGCATACCGGTCGCGATCGCCCTGGCCCTGTCGCTTGGACTGCTTCTCTACGTGTCCAAAATCTTCGTCGGCTGTTGGGCGGGGATGCGGCTGGCCCGTCAGTTTCGTTGGCGCCTGCACCCGCTTGCCGCAGAACTGATCGGCATTTTGGGCGTATATATCCTGCTCCAAGTGCCTTTCCTCGGCTGGGTGTTTGCCATCGCGATCTGGATGATCTTTTTGGGAAGTCTGGCTGCGGTGGTGCGCCGGGCCAACGAGGCAGCCCGATAATTCCGTTTTGGCTCCGTCACGCAGGTTTAGCTGATGCACGTTTGTGGTTACAATTAGTAGGGAATCGACAGCAAGTTATCGTTTGACCTTTCTTGACCAATTGTGTATGATAAAGATGAACCCGAAAGGAGGAACCAGTTTGCATATGAATTTGATCCCAACCGTCATCGAACAGACAAACCGCGGGGAGCGCGCTTACGATATATATTCACGCCTCCTGAAAGACCGTATTATCTTTTTGGGAACAGCTATTAACGATGTAGTCGCAAACAGTGTCGTTGCCCAGCTCCTCTTCTTGCAATCGGAGGATCCCGACAAAGACATCAGCCTGTATATCAACAGCCCGGGCGGTTCCATTACCGCCGGAATGGCCATCTACGACACCATGCAGCATATCAAACCGGATGTGTCAACGATCTGTGTCGGAATGGCAGCATCTATGGGCTCTTTCCTCTTGTGCGCCGGAGCCAAAGGAAAACGGTTTGCCCTCCCGAACAGTGAAGTGATGATTCATCAGCCGCTGGGCGGAGCGCAGGGCCAAGCAAGCGATATCGAAATCGCCGCCAAGCGAATCATCAAAATGAGGGAACGTCTGAACCAGATTTACGCCGAGCGGACCGGCCAACCGATTGAACGCATCGAGAAAGATACCGACCGCGACCATTTCATGACGGCACAGGAAGCAAAAGAATACGGCTTGATCGACGAAGTGATCACCACTGCTCCGACGAACAAAGGCAAGTAAAAAGGCGTATAGGTGCAAAAAAGCTTTCCTGGCTGTTTCCAGGAAAGCTTTTTTCGTACCTTTTAACGCTCTATCAATTGATCAACCGGTACCGTTTTTTGCTCTTGGGGATTATTCTGGACGTGAACGCGGGCGGTGTTCGTCTGGCGATCCACTCCATCGATCCAGACGGGAACGCCTTCGTATTCCACTTTGATCGTTTCTGTCGATGCCATGATTTCCTCGGCTCGTACTGTGTCCATTACGTCAATTCCTCCTCTGCTGCTTCCAGGCCACGCCTGCTCTCGTCAGTCGTGTAGACACCATCCATGGAATCAGTCGACGTCTCTTCGATCAAGCCATTTTGATCGCTGACGGTACCTCCGCCCAGTCCCTCATTCACCATGCGGTCAATATCCATAAAGTACTGATCGCGACCTTCGTGCTGCGAATCGGGCATCGCTTCATGTTTTTCCGTCATACCAACCCTCCCCATGTCTTGGTACCATTAGCAATGCCCAATCCAAGCCGAAATATTCCCAAACCGTTTATTTATTGGCAACGGGACTGGCTGCATGCCAGCTTTTGGCGCCGTCCGTTGTTTGCAGCAGCTGTGTTTTTTTCCCATCCATGGATCTCAGCAGCATCCACCCTGTGTTCGCCGATACGAACTGCATCTGGACAACATTCGGGTAAGCGTTAAACGCATCGATCAACCCTTTGTCCGGCAATGTGGAATTCCAGGTAACGCCCCGGTTTGTCGTTTGATACACCTGCTGCGTTTGCACATACCAGCCGCGTTGATCATCGGCAAAAACCAGCGGAACCGCGCCGGTGAACTGACCTGCCAGTTTCGTATAGATAGGAGTTGCTTTCCAAAGCTCTCCGCCGTCTTCCGTAAAGGAAACGTAGTACTGCTTTCTTTCCCCTTTGTTGCATCGCGCCGGAAACCAGCCCTTTTTCTTATCGCCGCCAAAGAAGATCGGGGCAGATAACATCTCCGGATTGCATGCTTGGGTAAGCTCCGGCAAACTGAGCAGCTCCCATTTTTGTCCGCCGTCACGGGTCCGGAACAGGTGCGGGATTTTATCATCTCCCGGGCTCAGTATCCATCCATTCTGTACATCCCGGAACAGCATCTCTTTGACGTTTTCGCTGCCCGCAAATGACGCATTCCCTTTCTTCCACGTGTTCCCGCCATCCTGGGACAGATACAGGATCCCATCCGAAGCCAGCAGCACGCCTGTTTGCGGAGCGATAAAATCCATCGAAGCGACTTGGCCGGTTCCGGGTGCGGGCAGGACTGTCCACTTCTCCCCGCCGTTCACCGTGTGCAAGATCACTCCGCGCTCCCCGCTGCTGCCGGCGATCCACCCATTCTGTTTGTCAAAAAAGAACAGGTCACGTCCATATGCCGGAGTGGCGGAAACTTTTACAGCCGGCAGCGCAATGTTTTTCCACGTTTTACCATTATCTGCCGTTCGATAAAGCATGAGGGTACTGCCATGTGTTCCCCAAGTGTAGCCAACCATTTCATCCATCATCTGAAAGCCCGCCAGTTGAATCCCATCCGCAGGGGCTGCTTGCGCCTTGGGCGCGGCTGCGAATGGAACACAAACCAAAGCGATCAGCATGCCAAGGATCAACATCACCGGAAATGAACTGCGCATCTTCATGTTTATCTCCTCCTTACTTCCATGAGTATGGTATGTAGGACTGGCGATGGCCAGGGCTGCACTAAAAAAGGCGTTTACGACTAGCGCAACTGCCTTTTTTCCCATTCGCCTATTCTTCTTTGCTGACCAGTTTGGCCAAACTTGCCACAGCCTGAGCAGCATCCGGCCCCTCTGCGGTAATGGTAATCTCCGTACCGGTGCCGATCGCCAGACTCATAATTCCCATAATGCTTTTGGCGTTCACTTTTTTCGTTCCCTTTTCAACAAAGATTTCTGCAGCATAACGATTCGCTTCCTGAACAAAGAAAGCGGCGGGCCGTGCCTGCAGTCCGGTCCTAAGCTTCACAAGCACTTGTTGCTGTACCATATCCAAACCCTCCCTAAAAACGTTGCTAGTGTTTTCCATTATAGCATGTTAAGAAAGAGAAATATTTTGTTTTTCTCGTAATTTCTCTGCGATTTCGTTAATTTTCCGAAGGCGGTGGTTAATCCCTGACTTGCTCACGGGACCGCTTGGCAGCATCTCGCCCAGTTCCTTGAGATTGATATCCGGATTCTGAAGCCGAAGCTCTGCAACTTCCCGCAGACGGGGAGGCAGGCTGTCCAACCCCATTTCCTTCTCAATCAGTTGGATGTTTTCCATTTGCCGGGTGGCTGCGTTTACCGTCTTGTTAATGTTGGCGATTTCACAGTTATGCAGCCTGTTCACCGAATTGCGCATGTCTTTGACGATGCGAACGTCCTCAAAGTAGAGCAGGGCTTGATGAGCACCGATCAAGCTGAGGAACTCCGTTATCCTTTCACCTTCCTTGATGTACATCACATACCCTTTTTTCCGCTCGATGCACTTTGCATTTAGATGGTAACGGTTGGCCAAAGCGGTCAGCGCTTCACAAAAATCCTGGTAGGATGAGAAAATTTCCAGGTGGTAGCTGGACGCTTCCGGGTGATTGACCGACCCCCCTGCTAGAAAGGCTCCGCGCAAAAAAGCTCCGCGGCAGCATGCCGTCTTTACCAGATCTGGCGAAATCCCCGGGTAAAAGGACAGGTTTTTATCCATAATCCGCAGATCTTCCAAAATTTCACCGGCGTGGTGTGGAATACGGACAATATAGACGTTATTTTTTTTCAAACGCATTTTTTTGCGTACCAACAGCTCAGCGTGAACCTTAAACAGCCGTTTGATGAGGATGTAGATGCGTCTGGCGATTGCTGCGTTTTCCGTTGCTACATCTAGAACAAATCGGCCCGCACCAAAGTGGATGCTCCCATTCATCCGGATCAGCGCAGCCAATTCCGCCCTGCTGCAGCAATCCGGAACTTCCAGCATCGTCAGTTCCTTTTTCGTATGGGCGGCGAATGACATGGCGCTTCACTCCTTCCCCCGCTTTAAGATTGAGACGACTTTTTGACTTACGACCTTTGCATTGTGACGGAGGAAACCATCCTCATAAGCGATAAATTGATCCGCGACGACTTGCAACCCCAGGGCCCTTAACTGCTCGATGTCGCAGACCACCGGTGCCGAGCCCTTTTCTGCGTATTTTTCCAATACCTCTTCCGGCACATCCGCCGTGTTTACGATGATTGTATCGAGGAAAGGCGTGCCTACGTGTTCGTACATGGCTGTCACATGATCAGATGCGGTAAATCCGTCGGTTTCTCCCGGCTGTGTCATCACATTGCATATATATATCTTGGGAACGGCAGACAATTTTATCTGCTGAAACAATCCTCGCACAAGCAGATTTGGCAAAATGCTCGTATACAGACTGCCTGGCCCAATAATGATCGCGTCGGCCTCGGCGATCGCCCGCGAAGCCTCTTCCAGCGGGACAACCTCTGGAGGGTCGAGGAAGACGCGCTTGATCCGCTTTCCCGCCAAAGGGATTTGCGATTCCCCGGAAATGACGGAACCATCCACCATCTCCGCTTTCAGGTGAATAGATTGATTAGATGCAGGCAACACGTCCCCGCGTACCGCTAAAACCCTGCTTAATCCCTTGACAGCGGTCACGAAGTCACCCGAAATTTCATTCATGGCTGCAAGTAATAGATTTCCCAAATTATGTCCAGCTAAACCTGTGCCATTTGAAAATCGATACTGCATCACCTTTTCCATCAGCGGTTCCGTATCGGCCAAAGCAGTCAGGACGTTGCGTATATCCCCCGGGGGCAGCATATCCATCTCTTCCCGCAGGCGTCCGGAACTGCCTCCGTCATCCGCTACCGTAACAATCGCCGTGATGTGTACGGGTTCCTCCTTCAGCCCGCGAAGCAGTACGGAAAGACCGGTGCCTCCGCCAATGACAACGACCCGGAGCACATCGCTTGATTGAATTCCCCTTCTTCCTATAGACATAAGTCACCTCTTTCTCTCCCGATGGCAATACTCAAGCTGACTTTTTCTGTGAAAAACGTCTTGACGCTTTTCATAAAACTCGAATTTGACTGGTTGCGGCTGGCAAAACGGCATGACCGTTTTGCTGATTGACCTGCTGCTATCCCTGTCATCCTATGACTATTTGCTCTTTTCCATGTCACGGTGTGTGACTCTGACAGGAAAATCTTTGCCGATCACTTTACCAATGTATTCCGAAATAGTCACAGAACGGTGTTTACCGCCCGTACAGCCGATACCGATTACAAGTTGGCTCTTCCCTTCGCGCTGATACTGAGGCAGTGTAAATATGAGAAAATCAAGCAGCTTGGAGACAAACTCCTGCGTCTCGCTCCATTTCATTACATACTCCGCTACTTCCTGATCGCAGCCCGTCTTTGGACGAAGCTCGTCAACGTAGTGCGGATTTGGCAGAAAGCGAACGTCAAACACGAGGTCAGCATCGATAGGAATGCCGTATTTAAAGCCGAATGACAAAATGTTTATCGTTAATTGCGAGCTCTGCTGGGAGTATTGGCTAATGATTTTTTCGCGCAGCTGAAGCGGCTTCATCTGACTGGTATCAATAATTTGATTCGCCCGGCCCTTCATCTCCTGCAGCATCCGCCGTTCAACCTGAATTCCTTCCAATGGCATACCGCCCCGGGCGAGCGGATGGCGCCTGCGGGTTTCTTTATATCGGGTGACCAGTACCTGATCGTTGGCGTCCAGATAAAGGATTTGAAAGGAGATCCCGTCCATCTCATTCAGTCTGTCGATTGCTTCGAATAAGCTCTCGAAAAATTCCCTGCCCCGAAGATCAATCACCAGGGCAACGCGCTCTATACTTCCGCCGGACTGGATCATAAGCTCAGCAAATTTTGGGATCAGGATGGGTGGCAAATTGTCAACACAAAAGAAACCGAGATCCTCCAAACTTTGGACTGCGGTGGTTTTCCCTGCCCCTGACATGCCCGTGATGATGAGTAAGTTGATGTCCTTCTCTTTTCTTGTTTCCATCACTGCTTCTCGCCTCCTCTGATCCTTCTATAAGCATACCATATTGACCGTCGTCATCGCATCTTTTGCTCACCCGGGATGAGACATCTTCTTCTGACCAAAAAAAGACGTGGCCAAAGTTCGGCCACGCGAATGGAAGTATAGAAAAAGGGGGTCAATTCATATTTTTATCATAACCCATGAATATTTCATAAATGTTACAAGAGAATTAAGAAATTGTGACGTTTTCTTCTTTCAGTCGTTCATTTAAAGATTCGACAAAGTTTTGGGCCGACTGTGCTGCAATGGAGCCGTCTCCTGTAGCTGTGACAACTTGGCGAAGCGTTTTCTCCCGGACGTCGCCCGCTGCGAAAATCCCCTCAACCTTTGTTTTCATCAGGTCGTCGGTCAAAATGTAACCTGCTTCATTGGTGATGCCAAGATGCTTTACCGCTTCGGTCAATGGATCCATTCCGACGTAGATGAATACGCCGTTAGTGGCAAACTCGCGCTGTTCCCCCGTCTTGACATTTTCCAGCAAGACACCTGTGACGACATTGTCGCCGCGAATCTCTTTCACGACTGTATCCCAAATGACTTCGATTTTCTCATTCTCGAAAGCCCTTTTTTGAATGATCTTTTGGGCTCGGAACTCATTGCGGCGGTGTACGATTGTCACTTTCGTGGCAAAGCGGGTCAGAAAGATCGCCTCCTCTACAGCCGAATCCCCGCCGCCTACAACCACCAGCTCTTTGCCGCGGAAGAACGCCCCGTCACACACCGCGCAATAGGAAACCCCGCGGCCGGAAAATTCCTTCTCACCCGGCACCCCGAGCAGCCGATGTTCAGCTCCCGTTGCGACGATGACTGATTTAGCCAGGATTTCTTTATCGGACGTAACGACTGTCTTATAAGGGTGTCCATCGCGAATTTCCTTGATGTCCCCGTAGATGTATTCTGTCCCAAACTTTTGGGCGTGCTCAAACATTTTTGTCGACAAATCCGGCCCCAAAATGGAGGCAAAACCCGGATAGTTTTCAATTTCTTCTGTATTGGCCATTTGACCGCCGGGAATCCCCCGTTCGATCATCGCTGTAGACATATTTGCCCGAGCTGTATAGACTGCGGCCGTCATCCCTGCAGGTCCTGCCCCGGCGATTACGACATCGTATACTTTTGCTTGTTCACTCATTCTCTGCAACCTCCTGTCGCGCGGATGGTTCTCTTTTCACATAACTTTATATTAATTATAAAGTTAGAATTTGTATAAATCAAGCTTAGAGATTTCCTTCACGCACTTTGAAATGGTCTGTGACGAAACACCGTATTTTTCCGCCAAAGCGGTTTGCGTCATTTTTTGCCCCTGTTTTTTCCGATACAGATATTCCAGTGCCGCTACCCACGCCTCAGCTTTCCGCACCCGTACAGGCATTTCCATTCTTATCTGGTAAGTCGACCAGGTCTGAATTGCCCACTCCCGCTCCACTTTTGAAGTCAGACACATGTTGATGCAGTTGACCACTTGATCTTCGCTTGACGCCAGTGCGACAGGGGCGGCGCTGACAGGCGGCTCTGCCCCCATCTCGCTTAAGGCCTGAAGCGCATATTCCCGCCACGCCGGATCATCGGTCGTGTCACAGAAAAGGCGAAGCGCTTTTTCCGCCTCCTCGTCGGCAATCAGCATCATCGTCTCGATCACTAATTGCTTCGCATCGTCTCTGCCGTGCTGCAGCGCCCACAACAACGAAGCCCTGACCATCGGATCGGATTTGAGACTTTCCTGATAGGAACACTCGTCCGAAAACCTGATCTTGCCGGTTGGGACATGGTAATGGTACGTCATGTTGCTTATAGTTTCTCCATCATGCTGCTCTTTTACCATTTGTAAATAGTAATCGGCAACGCCTGAATCCGGATCCAGTTGTTTAACCTTTTCCCACCACCTCACAGCTTGCTCGCGCCTGCCGGACAGATAAGCGGAAATCGCGGCATAGTGGTATGTGCTGGCATCCTGATGATAGTGGCTCCCCAGCAGCCGACGATACAAAAAGTACGCCTCTTCGTGCTGGCCCAATACTCCCATGGTGGTCGCCAGCTTAAACAGATGTTCACTCGTAAAAGGAACCACCTTTTTTAGCTGCTGCAAAAGCGGCAGCAGCTCGCCTACGCGATTGTGGTGGGAGAACAGCACGGCCATATTGCATAAAGCGTGCAAATTTCCAGGTTCCAATTCCAGCGTGTGCTCGATGGTTTCCAAGGCCTTGGAAAAATGGCCGGTGTAATAGTAAGCCAGCGCCAAATTGTTCCAGGCAGGCAAAAAATCGTGATGCTTCTCCACGATTTCTTTCAGGCATTCTGTCGCCTGCAAAAATCGGCCTTCCTCCAAGCACCTTCTTGCCTCTTCATGTTTGGCATAAAGGATGTCGGTGGATTGATCCAATAAACGGCGCGGCGGCAGATCGAGCTCAAAATAAAGGTAATCCAGCAGTTCCTCCGCTTCTTCCGCATACGTGCCGTTTTTACTTTCCTCCAGATATCGCAAAGCCAGCTCTTCCGCCATCTGAAAATCTTCCATATTCGCATAGTTGTTAGAGAGATAGAAATAAACATCTACCAGTCCCGGATCGATGCTTTCAACGATGTGATACAATATATTGTTTGACTCTTCAAATTGTCCCAATTCCGCAAGAACACTTGCCAAATAGCAGTTGTAGGTCGCGTTCTCCGGTTCCAAATCGACAGCACGGCGTAAATACCGAAGTGCCTTCGGATAGTCGAACCGACGCGCTAGTCGCATGCCCAGTTCTGCAAAAAAACTGGCATCGCGTATAAAATCGACGACCGTGGTCTTTTCCTCACTGTTTTTCATAAAACCTCCGATCTTCTAGCTGCTTTGCTCCCATGTATCGTACCAAATCCCGCAGATAGGCTCAAGTCATAGCGTATAGACAAGTGCTGAAAAATATGGAAAAAGAAAAACCACCTGCCAATGCAAGTGGTAATCGGTCTATACGATAGGGTAAACCCGGTACGGGTGAGAGACCCTCCTGCAGTTCTACTATGGAGCGGACGACGGGTCTCGAACCCGCGACCTTCGCCTTGGCAAGGCGACGCTCTACCAATTGAGCTACGTCCGCAGAGAATGTCCCCGCAAAAAGCACTCCGAATCTCGCAGCGCCCCTGGGATATTAAGGTGGTGAGCCATGAAGGACTCGAACCTTCGACCCTCTGATTAAAAGTCAGATGCTCTACCAACTGAGCTAATGGCTCGCAACATGGTGGTTCGGGACGGAATCGAACCGCCGACACGAGGATTTTCAGTCCTCTGCTCTACCGACTGAGCTACCGAACCAAATCACATTGGTTCTGGCGTTACAGAAAAGAAAAACCCGGTACGGGTGAGAGGCCCGCAATTTGCTACCCTGAAATGGCGGAGCTGACGGGACTCGAACCCGCGACCTCCGGTGTGACAGACCGGCGTGAACTCCAGCTTCACCACAGCTCCATGTAAAAGGCAAGGCAGTAAAGGAATG
>NZ_HE978538.1:339229-341876 GCF_000311785.1 Brevibacillus massiliensis | reverse complement strand
CGAAAGACACTTTTTATATGATTGACTTCCAACAAAAGACATCCAACCCACGAGGCTAATGAACTACAAACGAAAACCCTTACATTGAGATTCTCACTTCTATATTGCATTGATTTACATTTATTGGTATATGAAATTTGCTATATTCCTTTTTTCTACAAATGTACATGCAACACTGTAATGCAAATCCCTTTAAAAACAAGGTTTTCGACGAGATGGTTTTTGTAGCTGACCACGTAGAAGCGTTTCAGGTCAGTCTCGCTTTCCACGCCCATCTGCCGCAGGTACTCGCAGAATCCTCTCACGTCCCCCACGTAGGACTCTATCGTTTTCGGCGCAATGCCGTTTTCCAGAAGGTACTGCTCAAACTGCGTGATCTCATCCACGCTTCTTTCCTCCTTTCCAAGCACAACGCAAAAGGCCCTACATCCGCTCAGGGACGTAGGGCTGTGGGTTGCATCACTTTTTCGTTTTTGCTTGCGTACAAAGCGTTCTGCGCGGGATTTTGGGCTACTCTTTGCTGCCGAACCCGTAGTGTTTCATGAGGTACAGCCTGACCGCCGTGTTGACCAAGTTGCTGATCCGGTCGATCTCTCCCGACTCGTACAACTTCTGCACCTTGTCGTACACGCCGTTCTCCAGGTACGTCGTGACCCTTCTGTACCGTTTCTCGAACGGTGCTTGTCTCTTCGGAATCCTCATCGAAGACAGCTGCTGTGACTGTGGAAGTACAGTGTCCACTTTGACAGCTTTGTCTGTGCCTTCTGCTTTATTTGTTTGCCGTGGTTTTACTCTCAACGGCTTGGCCTGTTGACCTTCCGGCAGTTTCTGTGAATGGTTCCCCCTCTCTTGGAATTTTTTATCCACTGCCTTGAGAGGTACTACATTTGCTCTCTCTGTGGAAGCTCCCTGCTGCTGGTTTTCGGCTGCTTGTGCGGCCTTTTTCGCTTCCTGCTGGGTAAGTACTCTAGCAAGGATTGATTTCGTGTCGTTCATCTCGTCCACTCCTGCTCTGATTCTTTGGTTACGTCGACGCCTGCGTATACGCGTACGTTGATGTTTACGTTTATGTATTTGTTTTGCAAGCAATGGAGCGGACGGAAATCGGTTTTTCTGCCTCCTTTCGGACTGAGGACTCGTTTCATACAAAAGAGAAAACCCCTCGTCAGATCAGGACAAGGGGCAAGGTACGTTTAGTGAAGTTGCTTTTTCAGTTGTTCGATTTCTTCTGCCGACAATCCCGTTGCTTTTGCAATCACTTCCACAGACATGTCCATCGCTAACAGGTTTTTTGCTACTTCCAGTGCCTTTTGCCGCTCGCCTTCTGCCAATCCTTCTTCTCTCGCCCTTTGTTGACGTATCTCGGCTTCCCTTACAGCCGCCATCTCGTCCAGAATCGCCTTCCGACGAGACTCGTACTCGACCCATTTCTTCTCGTCACGGCTCAGGTCTTCCCATTCGTCAAACGCCCGTTTCATGACCGGATCTTGCATCGCTATCGCCTCCAATTCCTTGCGAATTTCTTCGTGATCGTCCGCCTCCAGAAGCAGCAGCCATCTCTCCAGCTCATTGTCATGCGGATTGACCGCACGCTGTTCCCACTTGTCCATCAGCTTCGGGATCTCCATGAAGTGAATCTCCATCACATCTGTCAGCGGAAACTGCTCCTGATCCTCGTACAGGTGGAATGTGGTGTGGAACCGCTCAGTTTCCCGCAGAAAGCGAAAATTGAGGATGTTGATCGTGATCGTCTTCGCCAGTTCCGTGTACGGCATTCCTTTTTGCATTTGGGCCGAGTAGATGCGTGACCAGTAGTACAGGGTACGCTTCTCCATGTCGAACTTGTTCGCCAGCTGAATCTCGATGTTGACGTGCTCCCCCTGCTCTGTCTTGGCGTGGATATCCAGCACGGATGCCTTATCCTCGATGTGTTCCCGATTGATTTCCGGATTGAGGATTTCCACCGAAGAGAGCCGCTTTTCCTTCGGCAATTGGAGCGCGGCATTCAGAAAGGCAAGGAGAATCGGTTCGTTTCCCTCTTTGCCAAACACCTGCTTGAACGCGAAGTCGATCTTCAAGTCCATTAGTTTGGTCACGTCATCACTCTCCCTTCTCCGTCCGTTGTCTGTACTACCATTATACCACTGGAATGCGTGTTCGACACTCCTGCTGGAACCTCCTTTCTATCCGAGATCAAGGGAATAATATAGGGCTTGCTGAACAATGCATAAACGCGAGGAATCGTGAAATAATCAAAGAAAACTGCGGAAAATCTGGATTTATAATTTGACCAAGTGCAAGGTTTTTGCAGGATTTCTTTGAAAAACCTTGCACCAGTAAGAATTTCGTTCAATCAAGAGGCACACGAAGCGTTCAAAATGGATCGGAAAAACAGTATTTTATGCTACTGATATGCCATTCAGACTCTGACTTTGCTGTTTTGGGACCAAATCTGTATATTATTCATGATTTCTTGTATATTTCTCATTCGTTCAGCAAGCCCTAATATATGTTTGATTTTACGGTCATTACGGCTGGGATGGCGTGAAGAAAAAAGTGAGGGGAAAGGGAAAACGTGGGCGGGGAAGAGGGCTTCTGATTGCAGTTTTTATATTCTTCAGCGAGAGTTCAGGAAGGAGAAACGTAA
>NZ_HE978538.1:326785-337588 GCF_000311785.1 Brevibacillus massiliensis | reverse complement strand
CGAACAAACCAAAGCAAGGCATGGTTTTTCTTTTTAACCACACATTAGAACATATGTTTGTGTTATTGGGAGGCGAATATCGTGAGTCATTGGTGTGTTCATGACACCAGCTAACCAACTGAGAGTCAAACAAAACTTGAGAGAAAGGAGAGTCCGCATGATCGCCTTATTCGAGGCCATTCAGGAGTTTCTTACATACTTGAAAGTGGAGGTGAATCGAAGTGGCGAAACCATCAAAGGATACGAGAAGGACTTAACGCAATTCCATCGGTACTACCTCCAGCAGTGGAAGGTTGAGCCGTTCGTCGATGAAATCGAAACGCATCATTTGCGTATGTTTCTTCGCTACTTGTCTGAGGAGAAACTCTACAAGACAAACAGTATTATTCGAATGGTCGCTACGTTTCGCTCCTTTTTCCGTTTCCTTGAACGGGAGGAGTACATTCAGAAAAACCCAAGCAACCGCCTTCAAGCACCCAAGAAGCCGGAGAGCATTCCCAAATACCTAACCAAAGATGAAATCGAACGGCTCTTGTCCGTTATTAATCAAGACAAAGACAAAGGGAAGCGAATCTACACCATCATCCAAACCCTTAGATATTCCGGCCTGCGCATTTCCGAACTGACCAACCTCAAGATAGAAGATGTCAACTTTGAAGAAGCGTCGATCACCGTATGGCATGGTAAGGGAGACAAATACCGGATCATTCCGCTGCATCCGGAGCTGGCGCCGATTCTTCGGGATTACCTGGAGAACGTGCGGCCCAAGGTCAGCTCCCCCTATTTCTTCGTCACCAAGAAAATGGCGACAAAAATGACTCCCGGCTATATTCGTCTGACTATTCATAAGATCGCCGAAGAAGCCGGGATTACCAAAAACGTCACTCCCCATGTCTTGCGGCATTCGTTTGCCACGTCCCTGTACAAAGATCATGGTGTAGACCTTCTGCGAATCGGGAAGCTGCTCGGCCATGCTTCGCCGCGGGCGACCTCGATCTACACCCACACCACCCCGGAACATCTACGGGAAGCATTAGAGAAATTATCGTAGTGAGGAGGAACCATACATGGAATCCAATGAACGCGTAGAAGTGATCATCGAATTGTTTCGGGAAGGACATTCAGCGGAAGAAATCGCGGATCTGTTGGGGTATAAAGGAAAAGGCGGCGTCAGCGGCTTCATGCGCAGGCATGGCTACCGCTGGGACTGGACGATTAAGAACTATGTCCCTGATCCTTTGGCGAAGCGCGAACCATCTGAGAATGTAGACGAATCTACCTTACTTTTTACCCCATCTGCAAGCAATTTACAAAAAAGTGTAATGGATAGCCAGACTTTGCCGGCAAGCAATGATTTGCAGGCCAGCAATGAACAACAACTTGAAAATGGCAATGTCTTTTCAGACACCAGCAATCCTTTGCAAGTAGAATCCGCAGATAACAACATTGTCGCGTTCCCGAATAAGGCTAGAGAAAGTTCCACGGCAGCGCCGAATCAAATTTTGCCCCAAGAGTTACTACAGGGATTGCAGGAGATTCTGAGGAACAAGGACAAACTGCTGAACATGGTTTTAGATCGGCCGCAGCCCCTACATATGAAACGGTACAGAGGGGCGTCAATTACCAAGACCGTGCAGATCCAAGCGCAGCTGTCAGAACGCTTGACGGGATTCGTGAACAGTACAGGTTACACTGTGAAAGACGTAGTAAATAAGGCCGTAGAGGAATTTTTAGAGAGATATGGGGGATAAGAGTCCGTATGGGCTCTTTTGTTTTTAAAAGAAGAAAGAGCCTACCCCTTTCGAGGTAGACCCTTTTGGGTGGTGACAATTACCAATCAAAATTATTGTGCAAGAAGAGTAGCACCTGTAGTAGTATTACCAACAATGTCAGTAATATCTGCTACTACATCATCATTAAAGACTGCAGCATCAGTTGCGTGGTTGTTTGTAATAGTAAGAGTATAGGTGGTGTCATTCCAATTGAAATCAAGGTCTGACGCCGCTACACCTGTTACAGCAGCTTTGAAAGCTGCTTCTACATCTTCTTTGCTTTCATCAGACAATACTTCGCTAAATACGACAGAGATCGAATTAGAAGCTGCTACTGTTTCACCGTTGCCTCCGCCATCACCAGCTGGAGTTACCACGGTTGGAGCAGTAATCTCACTTGCAGCATCGAATTTGACTGTTACGGCAGCTGTCAGACTATTGTTTGTCGCAGCAGTTACAACGAAGTTAGCGTCAGCTCTGTAGAGAGTGCTACTATCAGCATCAGTCAGTGCCAAAACACCAGAAGTTACGCCGATGGAGTCTCCAGTACCAAAAATAAACTCGGAAGTACCGGTTACTACATAGGTAACGGCTGTACTGCTAAGAGATGTACCACCAAACTGGTCTTCAACAATGAAGCTGAAGTTGCCATCGGTAATATCAGTCAGGTCAAAACCAGTTTGCAACTCATCGTGTGTACCATTAGAGTTAGCATCTTCAACGGTGTAAGATGTAATTTCTGTCTCACCATCTGCGTCATCTACAGCTTTGATTGCTACAGCACGAAGAGCTTCATTAGAAACAGTTACTGTTTCTTTAACTGGTTTCACAGAACCGTCTGTATCTTCAACCAAGAGAGTAATTTCAGCAGTTGCAGTAGTTTGA
This sequence comes from Brevibacillus massiliensis, assembly GCF_000311785.1. Lineage (GTDB taxonomy): Bacteria > Bacillota > Bacilli > Brevibacillales > Brevibacillaceae > Brevibacillus_C > Brevibacillus_C massiliensis. Next base: position 334,931 of record NZ_HE978538.1, on the reverse strand, counting down.
CCGGATGGTACGGCATTACCAACAACTTTGTATACACCGCTGTCAAATCCTACAGCCACTACACTAGAGTCGCTGGAGGTTGCGCCAACGATTCGAGATGCTGGAATAGCGATTACGTTTCCGCTAGCATCTCTTGCAGTCAGCTTCAACTCTTTTGCGTATTCGCTATTTACTGCGCTACCACCAGTTGCATGCAGAGTAGGTACGGCTTCAATGTCATACGTAAGGGTTGCGCTGGATCCTGCAATAACAAGGTCAAAGGTTTTGGTATCAACTGCTTCGCCGGTATCCACAGTGTTATCATTATCTGCATCGTTATACAGTGTAGCAGTTACTTTAACAGTGCTACCAGCAGAGCCTGGTTGAGCAGTGATAGTAGTACCGGTAGAAATTTGTGCTGCAACATTTTGGTGATTGTTAGAGAAGCTTACTTTAGCGCTATCTGCGGCATCTACAGTATAAGCAACTTTGTAAGTATTAGCTGCAGCAGTAATAGCATCACCATAAGAGTCAAGGAAGCTAGCTTTTACTGTAGTAGAAGCACCTTCAGTTACATGAGTTGCAGAAGGAGCAAGTGTGATTACAGCTGGAGTACCAGGATCAACAACAGTCAACGGGAGTACAGTTGTTTTAGCGCTATTGTTTACTGTAAAGATAACATTAGCAGATCCCTTCGCAGCAGCAACTACTTTTAGAACTGCACCTTGTGTTGCATCCTTCACAATTGCGCCCGTTGTTGGAATCGTAAATACATTAGGGTTAGATGAAACGATAGTGAACGCACCTGCGTTATAAGCAGCGACTACTTGATCATCAGTCAGTTTAGCACCGTATTGATCAACTACCGACACTGGAACTTTATATTCGTTACCACCAGCAGTGTTAGCTGTAGTGAACTTAGTTGTCGGAGCAGTCAATGTTGCTTCTGTAGCTGTTGCAGGAGCATAAATCTTAAATGTTACTGCTTTGCTTTCGCCAGTTGCTGCGATAATCAGCGTTACAGTAACATCCTTAGTGGTGGTTACAGAACCGATATCGAAGAGTACTTTACCGTTAGAATCTACACGGAAGTTAGTAACTTCGGAGGAGCTAGTTGCTACTGCCAGACCGTTAGAAGGAAGAGTACCAGCAGTCAAAGTTACATCCTTACCGTATTGATCTTTAGCGGTCACAGGAAGTTGATAACCTGTTCCTTGAACGAATTTAGTTGCACCAGAAGGAAGTACTGGCTGTCCTACTTCAATGGAAGCAATTTGTGCTGCAGCAGCTACAGTCAACTTAGATGTAACTTTTTTGCCGGTAGCATTGTGCAGTACGGTTACAGTTACTTCCTTAATATCCAGAGATGTAAATGTACCAGTACCAGCAACATCAGGGTCAACTGTAATCAAACCAGTTGCGTTGGAGAATGTCGCACTTCCAACAGAAGAGGTGATAGTCAAATCAGAAGGTTGCAGCGACTTTGCAATGTCCTCACCGTACTGGTTCAAAACCTTCAGAGCAACAGTCGCGGTTTGACCGTTTGCATCTTGAACAAGGTTAGTACCATCAAATTCAAGATTTGAAACAGTCTCAGCTTCAACAGTTACTTTAGTGGTAACTGGATCTGTAGTCAGGCCAGAAACGGTTACTTCGTACTCACCTGCAGCAAGTTTACCTACAGATTTAACAAGAGTAGCTTCAGTTTTTTCAGCATTCCAAGAAGCGGCTTGGAAAGAAACAACAGAAGTACCTTGTTTTACTGTAAAGGTCGCCTTAGAAATATCTTCAACTGCTTTGTTAAATGTTACTTTAAAGCTATTAGCGGTAATAGCACTTACACTCTCAACCTTCAACTCACCAGCAGGTTGATCAAATTCTTTTTTCGGCTCAAGCTTTGCATTAGTTTTCACATCAGTGTATTCGTTCGATGTGAAGTCATCTGCTTTAAGCTCGTGAGTAGCACCAGTTAGGCCGCCTTTTGCCATGATATCGTTACCGCTGGCACCTACTGTGCCATTTTGGTCAACATACAGAACGTTAGCTAAACCGCCTTGACCTGAAATAGCGCTGTTAATATCACTCAGTGCCTGTTGGCTATTATTGACATAAGTTCCTAAATCGTAGTATTTATTGACGTTTCCGCCAAGGTAAATACCGTCTTTAGGAGCTGCGAATGCAGACGCTGCCATGCTGCTGATCAAAGCAGTAGACAACAAAGAAACGATAAGCTTCTTGTTCTTCACGTACTATCCCTCCAAAAGTGTGATAGGATTCTGTTTATTTATGAGGTAGGGATACCTCTGGATGACTGACTAAAGTGTATGTATCCCTAGCAACATCAAGTATTTTACTACTAGTGAGGATTGCTCAATTGAATTATGTAAGGTAACCAGAGGGCAGATGCCCCCTGATTACCAATCAAGCAAATCCTAGTCAATCTATGCTAGAGGGTGTTAATTAAAACTTACCTTTTACGGTATCTGTTTTACCATCGATGGTTACTTTTACTTGATATTCAGAGAAGTCACCGTCGATAGCTTTGTTAAGCTCAAAGGAGCCATTGCTTACTTCTGCAGCGTAGGTTTCACCATTGATGACTACTTCCACAGTTGCATTTTTATAGAGATCCTTCAATTGACCTTTTACTTGGTAAATCTTTGTGCTGCCGATGAAGTCAGCCTTCGTACCTTTCAAAGTATCGAAGTATACAGGATCTACCGGTGGTTCTGGTTTATCCTTCGGCACATAGCTCAGGAAGTCATTCATGTTGTAGTTGCCTTTGTAGTCGTAATCGTCTACTTTATCGCCTTTTGCAACGATAACAACGTAGTCGATCTTGAAGCCATCATCGTCAGTGTCGATGAGGACAACATAGTCGCCTTCTTCTACACCGGACTCGACTTCAAAGGTATCCATGTTGTAGTAGACAGTGTTGGATTGAGTGTAGTAAACTTCCTTCTTGCTGTCTTCAATGGATTTGCTGTTATCGTCGTACGGGTTGTACTCAGAATAGTAGATGATCTTGTCGCCATCTACTTCATCAACGCGTGCAACATGGATTTCATCAAGACCTACACGTTTCAAGTCGGTTTCCTTCACACGTGCTTTGCCAGGTGCATAGGAATTTCCGCCACCATCAACGATTACTCTGGAGGTGTCGACTTCATCATCGCCGTTCAGATCATAGTAGATGAAGTCGCGGCGTTTGAAGTTAACCGATCCATCCAGCACATAAGTCTTCTCTTTACCCTCTTGGTCCAGGATCACAACAGCGTCATCGCCATCCAGTCTGGAGAAGTTGGTTACAAATCCGTACAGACCATCGGATGCGATCGACTTGTCACCATCGATAACCAAGAAGTAGTCTGCTTCGTTGTTGCTGTTGATGTGTACATATACTTCGAAGTCGTCTTTAGCGATTTTGCTGAATTTACCAATGCCGGTGTTTTTCAGCTCCCAACGATCGCCAGTTTTTTCAACATCGCCTTTCATGTCGAAGACAACGTTGTCGTCCGGTACTTCGTAGTCGCGGCCATTGATTCTCACGAGGTTGTCATCTTCGTCAGCAGCATTATCCCATTTGTCTTTATCAACGTGGATCAATTCACCATCGTCGAGGCGGATTTCTCTCACATCGCCTTTGGAATTCAGCTCATAGGTAAAGAACAGCACGTTCTTTTCATCTTTGTCGATTTTGCCGTCCTTGTTCTTGTCTTCGGCGACTTTGAAGGTCTTCATGATATCTTCATGAGTCATTTCATCGCCGTTTTTGTCCAAGATATCTTCTCTGTCTTTTACTTCCAAGGTAACTTTTGTACCTTTTTCGTTCAGGACAGTAAAGCTGTATACGTCTTTACCAGCATCGTAGTAAACGTCTTTCGTCAAGATAGCACCTTGACGGCGTTCTTTTACAGAAGACGAAGTTTCGATGTGGCGAACACGGCCCGACGGATCCAGGTACAGTTTTACATCGATACCTGCCAAAGCCTTGATTTTGTTGATCGGTGTTTCTTCGATCGTCTTGTTGTTGTTCTCGGAGTAAGTAGCGTTGCGCAGACGGTAGCGCTTGTCGCCGATCTTGATGAAGTAGTCGTTTTTCTTATCGCTGTCGCGGTAGTCAACGGAATCTACTTTACCTTCCACTACTGTGCTGTTGGCGATAATGACGCGGCGATCTTTGTTGTGATCGGAGTAGTAGACGCTGTATACGTCCATCGGTTTCAGGTCGGCCAGTTTCGCTGGTTCACCGTTGCGGATAACGATAAAGTCGCGGCCTTCCTCGTCCTTTTTCAGATCCAGAGTGGTACCTTTCAAAGGCTCGATTTTTTGTTTCTCAGCATCTACAGACTTGATGACTTCGGAACCAAACTTGAATTTGCTGTTTTGGTCAGCAGACAGGTCGTCAACAACGGACAGGTAGCTGATCTCGCCGTCGTCGTTCAGTACGACTTTCGCGCTGTAAGAATCGATATCCGCGTCAGACAGTTTCATATCTTTCAACGCATCGAGTGCATTGCCATACACTTTGAAGTTGTAAGCAACTTTTGCGTCGCTGGCAAAGCGGTATTTCTTGCCATTACCCAGTTCCAGATCGAAGGAACGAAGTACGGAGTCAGAGCTTCCGCTCCAGTTGATGTCACTGTCAGTTGCCGGGATTTTACCGTTTTGGTACAATACTTCGATTGTCGTCGTGATTACATCCTGGTCGGTAGAATCTTCCATCCATACGATGGTGTTCTTACCGCGTTCGTTCTTCATCCAAACTTGTACGCGTTGACCAGCGAAGTCGTTCGGGTTGATTTGATCAACAACCGTGTATTTGCCGCGGAGCGGAGTGCCGCTTCTGCCGCTGAAGCTGATTTCGTTCGGCTTCAGGTTGCCGAGGTCAGTAACCGGTACGTTGGATACCGTCGGAAGATCCTCGGATTTGCGGTTGTCAGTGGATGCCCACTCCATGTTGTATACATCGATGTTCATGTATTCGTTCAACAGGTTGGTGCCTGGTACCGCTTGGTAACGGATTTCGGAACCGTAAGTAGTTTGCTTCATCAGGTTGATATCGAGCGCGTTGTCGAGCAGCAAGAAGACATCGCCGCGAGTAGCCGGTTTGTTCGGGTCGATGGATACGCCTTTGGACACACCCAGCTCAGCAGCTTTCGAGATGAAGTTGTTCGGCCATACGCCGCCTTCTTGAAGAACAGCCGGCTCATAACCAAGAGCGCGAACGATCATGGTAACTGCTTCAGCATACGTTACGTTGCTTTCCGGTTTGAAAGTTTTGTCCGGATAACCTTTAACCAGTTCACGACCGGAAGCGACGTTGATCCAGCCAGCATACCAGTCGGATACTTTTACGTCTTTGAAGTTCGGTTGGAACTGAGCGAGCGGCACACCGTCAGCCAAACCGCGAACGCGTACTACGAGAGTCGCGAACTCGGCACGGGTAATAGGATTGCCTTCGTTGATTTGGCCTTTTTCGTCACCTTTGACGATTTCCAGAGCTTGCAGACGCTTAACGGTCTTGGTCAACTCGGGATTTGCGTCGTTTGCAGAGTCGCTGGTAGCTCCGCCTTCAGCGCCTACAACCATAGGTGCTACAGTAAGTGCAAGTGCACTTGCTAACAAGCTGTTAACAACCTTTTTCATAACCTTAGATTCTCCTCCTCTAGTATAAACTGAGTGTTCTTGGGGAATATTTGTAGCTGTATATTTCTTTTTAAAGCCCGAATCCTGCAAGCGCGTTTCACCTCCCTTCGCAGGATCGCGTAATTCTCAGGTATGAAGGACTAGCAATATGTAGCTATTGAGAGAAAAGAGTACAACAATCAATAGTGTAGCACATATGCTAGAATTCGTGAATTATTTTTTTACACAATTTCCCCGTAATGTGTGTGACATTCTATTAAACGCTTCAACTCGCCAAAAGTTGCGGTGCCTGTGAAAAAAGTTTTAAAAAATGCTGAGAGGCGCTAATCGTTATTATAGGGGAGGCATTCTCCACTGTCACCTGCGAACTTTTCCCAGCATTCCCTTTTGTTAGCCGATCAATTGCCTATCGCATTCTGCAACGTTACCGTCGCCAGATTGTAGTTATGTACCGCTTGTTGGTACTGGTTTTCCCGGCTGGAAAGCTCCTCTTCCGCGCCGATCACCTCGAGCGTGGTCGAAAGCCCGTTTTCAAAGCGGAGGTTGGTCAGCCGGTAGTTTTCTGCCGCTGCGTCTCTCGCCTTCTTCAGGGCATCGATCGACGTTTTTGCGGAGTTCAGGTTGTGGTAGGCTTGTGCTACCTCGATGGAAATGCTGCGCTTGGTCTGTTCGAGGTCGATCTTCGCCTTCTCGACGTCGTTCTCCGCCATCTGCCCTTGGTACGTGGCGATGGATGAGTACTTACGGATAAGGTCCACATTCAACTCAGACAGTTTGATCTGCTCTTCAGCCTGTGTGATCTCCGGACGTTGTTCCAAAGCCCGGGCGATCGCCTCGTTCAGGTCGGGCATTTTTGCGTCTGCCTGGTTATCTGTTTTTACCAGTTTCCACTGCTTGTTCAAATCGACGCCAAGAAACTGGTTCAGATTCAGCCGCGCGACTTCGAGGTTGCTCTCGGCAGCACTCGTTGCCGCCTGCGCTGCCGCCAGGGCAGCTTCCGCCTGCAGCACATCCGTCTTGGCTTTGGTTCCCACGTCAAATGCCGATTTCGCCACTTTCATCTGGAGTTCTGCACGCTGCTCGCTTTGTTTCTTCAAGCTCAGGTCTTCCTGCGCATTCAACAGGTCGTAATACGCCTTCTGGGCGCCCAGCTTCACCTTGTTTTCCACCGATTTCAGCATCATCTGATTGACTTTCTTTTTCGTTTCCGCGGTAGCGGTATTCACGTACTTCGCCTGTGCGGAATCAAGCGTCGTGACAAAATCCGCCGACAGGTCCCTTCCCTTGGCGCTTGCCAGACGCGCGTTGATATCTGCCGTATCGATGTCGATGCGCAGCGTAACAAGATCGTTGTTCGTTTTGAGCGCCTGCTCTACTGCTTTTTGAAGGGTTAGCTCCTCAGATTGATCTGATTGCTTGACTGGCGCAACTGACGGCGCTGCAGTCGAATCAGCAGCCCAAGCGGCTGAGCCGGTCGCCATAACTACGGCTGCCAAAGTAAGTGCCATCCACTTTTGTTTGGAATATGGAAGTCCCATCTGTGTCACTCCTTTACGGTGCCAAATCCTTGGTTTAGATGCCTGGTGCTGCAAGCTGCCGACCTCCCTGTAAAAAGGAAGGTTGTACCATATTACTATAGCATAGATTCAAAATCATTTCACTGCTCGGAATGATTCGCCACAAACTTTACATACTTGGTTACCTGCTCATCTCTATACCTATACCCCCTTTTGCGTTTTCATTACAAACTTTGGCATATTCCATTACGATTTCATGCCGCCTTTGTTTTCAACCGGGATCGGAAAGATTGCATCTGGCAAAAAAACTGGCTATGCTTCTACTTGAGGTGATACACGGATGTTAGCGCATTACAAGACCGTGGCAGGATACGGCGAGAGCGAAATCGTGATTGAACGGTCCCGTTTTATCGGCTACGCACAGCGGGCGACTACAGAGGAGGAAGCGGCGGCCTTTATCGCCGGCATAAAAAAGAAGCACTGGGACGCGACCCACAACTGTTCTGCCTTCGTCATCGGCGAAAACGACCAGATCCAGCGTTCCAGCGATGACGGAGAGCCCAGCGGAACGGCTGGCAAGCCGATTTTGGAGTGCATCAAAAAGAACGGTCTCAAAGATACAGTGGTGGTCGTCACACGTTATTTTGGCGGGATCAAATTGGGTGCAGGGGGCCTTGTACGCGCCTATACGGCGGGTACCGTGGCAGGATTGAAGGCAGCTGGCATCGTCGCCCACATCCTGCACCAGTCGATCGCGGTGACGGTGGATTACCACTGGTGGGGAAAAGTTGAAAACGAGCTGCGAATCGGCCAGCATCGCGTCGTCGACACGGCCTATACGGACCTTGTCACAGTTACGGTGTTGATTCCGGACGGAGAAGAGAGCTCGTTCGTCGAGCGGATCACCGATCTGACGAATGGACAGGCCCGGATCGAGCTCGGTGAAAAAGAGTATGTAGAAGTGCCGTTTGAGGCGGTAGGCGAGGAAAAGGAAGAGTAAT
>NZ_HE978538.1:171980-325692 GCF_000311785.1 Brevibacillus massiliensis | reverse complement strand
AAGAGCAATCCCTTCCCGGACAGCGGGAAGGGATTTTTTGCGCCAGCTTATTGTTTTGGCAATTTCTTCAGTTGAATCATCATCCGTACCGTGATCGTCGCCATTTCGGCGCGGGTCAGGTTGGTCGTCGGCTTAAAGCGGTACTGCGGCTTTTTCGCCGTCGGATCGACTGGCTCGCCATTCATGATATTGGCCTTGCTGACCGCCAATACGGAATGAAGCGCGTAGTAGTCGATTTGCTGGGCGTCCGTATACATCTTGGCCAGCGACTGTTTTGCCGCGTCCGGAGTACCTGTCGTTTTCAGGTTCATCGCACGGGTGATCATAATCGCTGCCTCTTGCCGGGTCAGCGGTTGATCCGGGCGGAAATAACCCGGCTGTACGCCGCGTACAATACCGGCGCGGGCTGCCGTCTCGATGTATTCGTATTGGTAGTCCCATGTGTCCCGGCTTGGACGCACGTCAGAGAAAGTAGGCTCCAACGGGTTTTGTTTGTTGCTGTCTTCGTAGGGGCCTGCTTTAATTGGCAGATCGAGCGCCTTGACGATCATCGTGGCAAATTCGCCGCGGGTAATATTGAGATTGGCACCAAAAGAGTTGCCTGAGTAATTCGGCATGATTCCTTTGGCAAAAAGCGTCTCCATGTCATTCCGGGCAAATGGATGGTTGATCACGTCATCGAAGGTCTCCCTCGTCTTCATCACCATGTAATAACCAAAGCCCTGGAATGGAACGGTAATCGTCTTTTTGCTCGTACTTACTGTTCCTCCTACGTTCTTCCAGCCTCCGCCATCGTTGTAGAAGACGGTGAGAATGGTGTTGGCCGCATTGACGATCGAAGGATCGTACTTGATCGTCAGCGTTCCCTCTTTGCTTGGCACAAGGTTATCCTTGTAGCGGCTCGGGAAACGGTCCATATTTACTTCACGGCCGTTGATGATGCCTTTATCGTTGAAGTATGGATCTCTTCCTACCGGAGCGTCTACATCACCCGCGTCTACGTAGTAGAGCGGACTTGCGTAGTTAAACTCCGTATCCAGGGTCAGGCTCGACTCCATACGGTTCCCCGGGATGCTTACCTGTCCCGTCGTACGGTCAGCGATACCGAAGAACAGCGGCACATCGGTAAAGATGTCTCTGTTCGGATTGCGGACTTCGCTGCCGGCACGGTTGTCGGATGGAGACAGCAGAACCGTTCCGGACGGGAATTTCAGTTCAAAAGCCTTTTCAAACACGCTGAAGCTGGTCTTTTTGCCAAGCACGTCGCGATAGATCGCTCCGTCTACCGCGGCGTTGGCGTTGTAGATCAACACTTCGTCGTTGTACTTGTTATTGCCGACCTGAACGGTAAACTTCACCGTATTTAAGCCGCTTTTCAGCGGAACAGTCGCTTCGAATACATAGTAGGTTTGCGGAACCATCCTGCCCAGATCGTCGTCGTATTCAAAATCCGGCTTGGTGGTGTTGAGCACGGTCGCTTCTGTCTTCCCGAACAGCACCTTGTCCGCTTTCTCCGCGAAAATCCGAATCGGCACGTTGTTCGTGTTGACGACAATGTACTGGTCGGTTTCCCGCTCTTTTACAGGCGAGAGAATTTGCCAGCTTGCCGAACTCTGCGTGATCGTCACATCATAGCGGACGACAGAACCGAGGTCATCCTGAGCGACGATGGTATAGATTGTATCCCCGCCTTTGTACAAGGTCAGCGGGAACAGCGCCAAGAGCTGGTCTTGATCTTCCGGCTGCGTAACAGCGCGCTGCACTTCTTCAACCAGACTTCCGTTCTGGGAACTGCTCATCTCTGCCTTGAAACTGCCGCTGCGGGACGTTGATGAAAAGTTGCGAGATTCAAAGATTTTTTCCAGTTCGCTGTTCACCGATGCTTCCCGTTTGGCTTTTATATACTCCTGACTGTCTTCGATCTCCCAGTCGCCGTTTTTGTAACGGTAGTCGATGATCCGCTTGCCGTTTTTCTCAACGTAGACGCGGGTGGCGTTTTTCGCGTCAAAAGAAAAGCTGCGCAAGAAGGATGCTTCTGTGCGATAAGACGTGTCTGTCGTCTTTTTGGTCAGTTCTGTTTTGTTGTTGTTTTGTTCTACCTCCAGCTTGACATTTTCAATGCTTGGCAGTTTGGAGGTGAAAAACGATACATTGTAGGTAAAGGTTACTTTCGGTTCATCCGTCAGTTCGACCTTGAGCTCGTTGTTGCCTTTTTTAAAGGCCAGCTTTGATTTTACAAGCCGGAACTCGTTTTTTCCATTGGAAACATTTACATCGCTGTCATCAATTGCTATTTCGGTGCCGTTTAATTTCACTGTGAAATTCCACTTGCCGCCCTGCTTTTGCAGCGGATAATTGTACACCTTTGCGTCCAACTGGCGGATCTCGTTCTCATCCTGCAAGGTAAAACCATCTTCAAAGGCCCTTACATCACCCAGTTTATCTACATAGGTGAATTGCAGGTACGGCGCGATGTGAACATTGACCGGCAAGCTAATTTCCTTCTCGTCCGATCCACCCTTGTCGTAGTAGATGGTTATCTTCCCTTGGCCTGATGGAAGCTTGTTTAACTGCAGCAGGAAAGTCCCGTAATCGGGCTGGCCTGAAACAGCTTGCTCATTGGTTATTTCGTAATCAACCCCTGACGTCAGGGCAGTCGTATTGTAATAGACACTGATTTTGCTCTTGTCAGGTATGCCGGACGTTCCCATTTTAAAGGTCTTGACAATCGCCTTGTACGGAGACTCGGAAATGATGTTTTCCCCCGTCGTCGAAAGCGGTATGCCCGTCAGCGGGTGGGTGACGCTGACAAATCTCGGTTTGCCTTCATCCGCATAGGTGAATTCGTACTGGTAATTGGCAATTTCAATCGGGTTGTTGACAGTCAAATCCCCATTGGTATCGGGTGTCAGATAATTGTAGCCAAGTTTCACCCGATAGGTCTTCCCGTCTTCCAGGAACCCAGTCACTGTCGAATCGATCTGATAAAGCGAGAAATTGCTTTGCCCGCTGGTGCCTGGCGTCGCTGTCACTGTGAAGGTCTGACTGTTGGTCGAATTGCCAACCTCTTGGATGGTCAGAGTAAACTTGTCAAGTTCCTGCTGACCAGGAGTCTCGACGAAACGGATCAGCGCTTGACCCGACAGGGTTAGCGAACTTGTAGTCGGGCTGCCAATCCCGGGAACCGAAACAGTACGGTCCGGTTTCAACTCAACTCCGCCAAAGGAAACCTGGTAGAACAGATCAGCATCATTGGCAGAAGTGGTCACGACAAGGATTTTCCGTTTTATAACGCCTACTTCTTTGTTGGCATTATACGCTCGAATCTCCAGCTCATTTTCGCCAAGCTGAGTGGGAAGCCTTAGACTGAATACGCCTGTTCGGCTGGCACTCGTCTTGATGACATCGCCTGTACGGGTGTTGGTCACTTCGACCGTGTCGGCGTTTCTGGCGTCACCCTCCATGTTTAAAGTCAAGCGGTTGGCCGATGGTATGGTGATCACCGTCAGCGCGGAATCATTCAGCGGAGTGTCTTCCACTTTTAGATTGCTGACAATCGGCGTATTGTTGTACTGTACGTAAAATTTGAAGATTTCCTTCGTGATATTGCCTACTTTTTCGTAGAAGGAGATCTGATTTAATCCCGGCTGAAGGTTGACGTCGCTAAACGTGTATCTCGAACCGCTAATGGTGGGTGCCATGTTGCTTAAATCCTGGGTTTGGCCGTTGCTCGTCGTGATCTTCAGCCGCAGGTTGCTGCCGATTACATCAGAGCCAAAATAACCGGTTAACGTGATCTTTGAATCGCCGTAAATAACCGGATCGCTTATGCTTTTCCCTTTATCCCCAAAGCCTTCAACCGTAATCGGGGTCTCACCGGAATTGTATCTATAGTATATAGTCGCAACTTCACCGGTATTCACAGCATAGATAACAACCGTGTTGTCGCCCGGATTCAGATCGATATCCTTTACCTGAAAAGTAAGGTTCCCGCTGGCCGGATAATCGAATGGCCCCAATGTCTTCTTGACAACTCCGCCGACCCAGACTTCGAAGCTGGGCTTTTTGTCGCTGGCACGATTGTATACCAGGTCCAATTGTGGAATCGTACTGCTATTGGATATTGTGGGATTGTCGAAGCTTTTGCCAGTACCATCGGCTGGACGGTTCTGAATCTTCAAGTTTACGTCTTCGTACAGTTGGCTGTAGTAAATATAAGACTCTACGTATTTCACGTAGAACTTCCCGATTTCAGAAGAGCCTTCCGGTTGGATGGTGACGATGGTTGACCTCCCATCTTTCCGCAGCGGCAATTCCTTGTCAAGGGTAACGGTATCCCCGGAAAAAGGAACCGTTGTCACCGTTGCGTTGTCTACCTTGACCGTTGCCTTCTTGGTGTCAAAAGATGCATCTTTATACTTGAACTTCACATCGTATACGCGGCTATTCGTTACGATGATCGGATTGGAATCCGAATTGGGCTTCGTACTGTCAAACGATTTGTAATCCGTGTCATTAATATCGATGGTCCAATCGCTGTTCGTTTGCGTTGCCGCATCCGCAACCCCAGCCCCAGCCGCGAACAAATTGGAGACCAGCAGCATGAACGCCATCACAGCAGCCAGCCACGGCTTACTTTTCAGCTTTACGAAATGCACTCTATTTCACCTCTCCATATGTATTGTCCATGTTTCCGGGAATTTCTGATTGGAAAAACGTTTTGAAATTCCACCTCCACCCGTACATATTCACTCTTTCTTATTCTCTATACTATTGTTTATCGGCAAGTTAACCTCCAAATTTTAGGCTAAATCGAAAAAGAGGCCCGCAGAATCGCAGGCCTTCGAAAAAGGAAAAACCGCCCTTTGGATCAGGCGGTAAAATTCATTACAATCATGAACTTCTTCTTACGTATTTTAATCTCAACCGTCGATAGGCGTTGATCAGCGGGCGATGACGCCGGCCGACCAGACCGACTACCTCTGTGGCCATGTGGATGATGAACAGCAGCACAGCCAGCGTAATGATCGACGTCCACAGGGCGGCCTTGGTATTTGGCACCACTTTCGTCAACAGGATCGCCGTAGCGCCGAAGAAAATGCTCATTCCATAAATTGTAATCACAGTTGCCCGGTGGGACAGCCCCATGTTCAGCAGGCAGTGGTGCAAATGCCCCTTGTCGGGACTGGAGATCGGCTTTTTGTTGATAATCCGGCGGACAATTGCGAAAAACGTATCCCATAGGGGAACGCCAAGTACGACGATCGGAATGATAAAGGAGACGAACAGCGCTTGCTTGAAGCCCATGATCGATAGCGCCGCAAGGTTAAACCCGAGGAACAGCGATCCTGTGTCTCCCATAAAGATGCGCGCCGGATGGAAATTGAAAAACAGGAATCCGACGATCGCGCCGAGCAATACAAAGCAGTAGATCGCCACGTTAAAATCAGCCATGATGATCGCCATCACTGCCATCGTAGCAGTCGCGATCCCCGAGACCCCGGCTGACAGTCCGTCCAACCCGTCGATCAGATTTACGGCATTGGTCACGCCAATGATCCAGATCATCGTGATCGGGATCGCCAGCAAGGCGAGCCAGCCCTTGGAGAAATCGATGCTTCCGCCAAAAGGCAATTCGACGATGCCGACCTTCAGTCCAAAGGGAATCACCACCACTGCCGTCGCCACCAGCTGTCCGAGAAGTTTCCACTTGGGAGACAACTGCAGCTTGTCGTCGATCATCCCGACGAGCATCACGATGGTTCCCCCGAGGAAAACGCCGAGCATTTCCCGGGTTTGCGGCACGAAGGCGAAGAATGCAACGGCAAATGCAATGTAAATGGCCAAACCGCCCATCCGCGGCATGACCCTCGTGTGAACTTTTCTATGGTCAGGCGTATCCACCGCACCGACTTTTACAGCCAATTTTTTTGCGTATGGTGTCGCAATCAATGCGATGATCAGTGACGTGATAAATCCGTATAGATAGATTGGCATATGAGTTCTCCTCTCCTACGATGGCGATTGCAATCGCTGCCCCCGCTTTTCGCGAAGAACTTTCCAGACAAACCGCGGAATGGCAAGCTGTCGTTTCCAACGAGAAGGTTGTTTCATCAATCGGTACAGCCACTCCAGATGAAGACGCTGCCACAAAATGGGAGCGCGTTTTACTTTCCCGGCAATGACGTCAAAACTCCCGCCAACACCGATCATCAAAGGTACTTGCAGCAGGTCCCGGTACGCGGCAATCCATTCTTCCTGTTTTGGAGCTCCGAGCGCAACGAGGAGAATATCCGGCTTTTGCTTAGCTATATTTTGAGCAATTTCTGCCGATTCTTCCTGCCTAAAAAAGCCATCTCTGCGGCCTGCGATGACAGCTCCCGGGTACCGTTTCGCCAGTTTTTCAGCGGCCAGTTGGTTTACTTCGGGAGAGGCCCCGAACAGGAACACCTTCCATCCGTGCCGATCAGCTCGCTCCATCATGGCTTCCACCAGCTCAATTCCCGTTACCCGGTCTTTAATCGGAAGCCCCAGCCACTTGGCGGCGTATACGATGCCTATACCGTCAGGGACTACGTAGGCTTGTTCCAAGATGGATTGGAAACGCTGATTGTTTTGAGCCAGCATGACGATTTCAGGATTGGCCGTGACGACATGGGTCCCTTCACCTGACATTACCCGCTCCGCCAAATCTGAAACAGTTTCATGAAAACTTTTGGTTGAAAACGGCACGTTCAAAATTCTTGCTGTACTCATAACTTTATCTCCAACTGGATAAGTTGTATCCTAGCAATTCTACTCCAAAAAAAAGACACATTCAAGATAAATCATGAATGTGTCTCATTTTGGGACAAGGCAAACATCAGTTCACCCTCGGCCACCACTTTTCCGGCGACCCGGGCAATTCCCTGTCCCTTGCCGAATGAAGCACGCAGGCGAGTCATTTCCACTTCCAACTCCAAAACGTCTCCCGGCTTTACCTGATCCTTAAAGCGGAATCCGTCAACGCCGGCAAAAAAAGCCAGCTTCCCTTTGTTTTCCTCCATGCTCAAAACGGCAACGGCACCAACCTGGGCCAGGGCTTCTACGATCAAAACCCCCGGCATGACCGGATAACCGGGAAAATGCCCTTGAAAAAACGGCTCGTTAATCGTCACGTTCTTCATGCCGACCGCTCTTTTCCCGATCTCCAGTTCCACGATGCGGTCTATCAGCAAAAACGGATAGCGATGGGGAATAATCTCCTGAATTTGGGCAATATCGAGAACAACTTCGCGTTCCATTGGCAAAGCCCCTTTCCAACATTTTAGCCAACCTGATCATGTATGAACCAATCCTTGAGGACTTAGACTATACCTACTCCCGTTACACCTGTACGGGATTAAGATAAAGGGGCACTTCCTCTTACAGGGAGTGCTCTTTTCCCATCCTCAATACATCTTGTTGAGTAAACGAAATTTCAGTATGTATATCGCACTCGTGATGAAGGAAAATGCGATGACAAGCCAGAGAAAATACTCCGCATACGGAAAGCGGAACATGACCAGCGTGAATACCAGATAAAACAGCACGGTCGTAATCTTGCCGTATACGTTGGCCGGGACCGTCTTTTTGCCGCGAAAGTGGAAGATCGCAGAAGCGACAATCATCCCGACATCGCGCGCAAAGAAAAACAGGGCGGCCCAAACACTAATCCGCTCTGTCAGGTAAAAAGACGTGATGACGGTAAGCATCATCAGCTTGTCTGCGAGTGGGTCCATCATCGTTCCAAATTCGGTTACCATTTTGTATGTACGAGCGATATAACCATCTACTATATCCGTTAAACCGGCCAAAATCAAAATAAAAAAGGCAATCTGAATATGATTCGGCAGGGACGAAAAAAAGATCAGCAGGTAAACAGGGATCAGTACGATGCGGAATACAGTAAGCGCATTCGGAACATTCATCGACATCCCTCCGTATCTAAAGAGCACTCATTTATTATACCCATAACGGTGGGGCACATCAACCGTTTCGGGCAGGCAGTGCAAAAAGGCCTTCCCCTGCATGAAGAAGACCTTCAGCCATTGTCCCTAAGTAGTGGAAAAAATCAGATCGTAGATATGCTTGTACGTCTTGAAATCAAACACTTCCGAGACAGGGGACTTGCCGATTACTCCATAACCGATCATCAAGCCGACGACGAGGGATAAAAAGAGTAAAAAGGGAACGCTCAGGATCTTGGCGGCAACGAAGACCCAGGCCCCGCCTTTTTTCACTTTGGTGTGTTGGTCATTCTCCATCTCTTTCGGGCGGCGGCGACGTTCTGTCTGTTCCATCAGCATTTCCTCCAACCTTGTAGAAAACTTGGGTTTCGCCCCTTTTGGCGAAACCCTGATTACCTGTTAAGATTAACGGCTGCGCAGCGAATTGGCAATCCCCATCATTTGATCGCTGATCGCAATCGCCCGGGAATTTAACTGAAATGCCCGCTGCTGTACGACCAGTTGGGACATCTCCTGATTGGGATCGACGTTGGATACCTCCAGAGCCCCCTGCCGGATGACGGGTGCGCTTTCCGGATTGGCCGGGTTGATGTTCAGAATGTTTAGCGCCGGCGGATTTGCTACCGGATCGTTCAGAAGGTATTCGTTGTCGCCCACCTGGATGTATTGGTCAGGATCAGGAACTTGGAATACCGGGATGTGAGCACCGTAGAGATCGGGCTCTCCATTTACCAAAATCTGTCCATCCCGCCGAATCTCGATACTGCCTTCGCCCTGTATTTCGATTGGATTCCCCAGATCATCGACGAGAACCCCGCCATTTGCGGTCACCAACTGAATCGGCCCGTCAGCCTCCGGTCTTTGAAAGTGAAAATGGCCGTTGCGGGTCAGTCGATATTCGTTGCCAAACCGCACGAGGAAAAAACCTTCGCCGTCAATCATCAGATCAGACGGGACATCTGTCGTCTTCACGCTTCCCTGGCTCATATCGATCCGGGTCATGCCCGTTTTTACCCCGCTGCCGATCCGAAGTCCCGGAGCAGAGCTGCGGCTGCCCTTATCAGTGACAGGTTGATCGTTCATCGAATCCGTCAACAATTCGGAAAAGGATACACTGCGCCGCTTATATCCGACAGTATCCACGTTGGCCAGGTTATTCGCCGTGTTGTCGAGGGCGTTCTGAACGCTGCGCAGGGCTGCTGCGGAAATATTGAGAGACTGCATCTATGTTCCCCCTCCTCTATCCGTTAACCCGGCCGATATCGTTCACGGCCTTGTCCATCGTACCGTCAAGGGTGGTAATGACCCGTTGATTTGCCTCATAGGCTCGCAGAACGGCCAACATGTCTGTCATCGTGCGGGTGGGGTTGACGTTGGCTCGTTCAATCCATCCCTGGCGCAGCGCGAAATATCCGTTCACTGCCGGATCTGCAGGATCGATCGGTTCCAGCTGCGCTGCTCCCTGGTAGCGATAGACGTTGTTCCCTTCCCGTACCAGCTCATACGGGTTGTCTACGCGTGTCAGCCCGATTTCCACCATATCCAGTGAATTGGGGTTGGTGAGCGGTACATCTCTCCCCGCCGGATCGGCCGGGTTCGGATAATACAGCCCTCCGGTGGCTGAAATTTTCAGGTCTTGTCCCACGTTGAGGGTGTTCCCGAAGCCATCCGGCAGATTGTTTATCTGAATGGGTTGGCGCTCCCGGTCCAGCACGTAATAGCCGTCTGCCGTCACCAGGTACCCGTCCGGGTTTACGTTGAAATTCCCGCTACGCGTGTAGCGAATCTGCTCCACCTGGACGGGCCCAGTCAGTTGTTCCCGGTTTTCCAGTTTGGCGACCATGAAAAAGAGCTTCGGCTGCACCGGTTTTCCATTGATCTGCGCTGGGTTTTCCGGAACGGGTAAATTGTCTGTCAAAGCGATGTCGTAAGGGTTATCCGTCTGCTGAATGTCTCCCTGCGCAAAGTTGGGCAGGGCCTCAGACATGTACACTCCGGTGTGCAGACCCCCGATCGGCACAGGTTGTCCCAGCGGATTGGGCCATCCCTGGATATCGGGCCCTTGCTGGTCGCGAATCCGCATGATCAGCTGCTCCGGAAAAGAACGGATGACTCCCTCGTCCTCTTTATATCCGGGTGTATTGATATTAGCCAGGTTATTCGACAGCGACTCTTGCTGGCGCTGCATGGTGAGCATCCCCGCAGCGGCAGTGTATAATCCCCTAATCAAACGAGTTCCTCCTCATCCCAAGTACTTTCTTCTGCGAGAAGGTCTGGGGGCTTTGTCCAGGTAGTCAAGCATCATCCCCGTACCCTTTGCCACGCACATCATCGGATCGTCAGCCACCAAAACGGGCACTTTCAATTCGTTGGCCAGAAGCTGGTCGATCCCGTGCAGCAGGGCCCCTCCTCCCGTTAAAAATACGCCTTTATCAATAATATCGGCAGAAAGCTCCGGAGGTGTTCGTTCTAAAACATTTTTAGAGGCTTGTACAATATCGTGAACCGACTCGGCCAGGGCTTCTTGGACCTGGTGCGAACGGATTGTAATGGTCTGGGGAAGCCCTGTGACCATATCCCGTCCGCGTATGTCCATTTCGTCCTGGCGTCCGCCGTAGACCGTTCCTATGTTTACTTTTATATCTTCCGCCGTACGCTCCCCAATTAACAGTTTGTAAGTATTCTTTATGTATCGCATGATTGCCAGATCAAATTTGTCCCCTGCAACTTTTATGGAAGAAGCGGTAACGATATCACCCATCGAAAGAACTGCAACGTCTGTAGTTCCCCCGCCGATATCGACAACCATATTGCCCGACGGTTGGAAGATTTCCATGCCTGCGCCAACTGCTGCTACCTTTGGTTCTTCCTCGATAAACACTTCCCGTGCGCCGGCACTTCGTTCTGCCGCTTCCCGAATGGCCTTTTGCTCTACAGAAGTGATGTTGGTCGGACAGCAGATCAAAATACGCGGCCGGGCAAACAGACTTTTCCCCCCGATTTTTGCCAGGAAGTGTTTTAACATGGCTTCCGTAATTTCAAAATCAGCGATGACCCCGTCTCGCAAAGGTCGGATGGCGACGATATTGCCGGGCGTACGCCCAACCATACGATGCGCCTCATTCCCTACGGCCAATACTTTCTTGGTATGATTGTCAATTGCCACCACCGATGGTTCATCCAGTACAATACCTTTTCCTTTTACAAATATCGCGACATTGGCCGTGCCTAAATCGATTCCGATATCTTTGCTAAACATGAAAGGGCCTCCCTACTACAAATACATGATTACTACTTTATCATAGGCTGTAATTCGTGGGAGGACAAGCAAAACATTTAACAGTTTTATGCATTTCTTATACACTTTCTTCCTGTTCCCGTTTCAGTTTTCGGTTTTTCCGCTTGTACTTGATCTTCGTCGCCTCTCCTCCCCGCAAATGCCGGATCGACTTGTGATATTCCAGAATTTCTTTTACCTGGTTGGCCAACTCTGGATTAATCTCGGGCAGCCGCTCTGTCAAATCTTTGTGCACCGTGCTTTTCGAAACGCCAAATTCTTTGGCGATCATGCGAACCGTATTACGAGTTTCCACGATATATCGACCAATTTTAATGGTTCGCTCTTTGATGTAATCGTGCACGCCCTTCGCCTCCCTGTATCAAAATTGTCTGATACAATATATGGGTAGGAAGGGACACATATTCTACGTTTACAAGCCTGACAAGCTGATTTAAGGCAATTCTTTTTCTGACTGCATGTACATACAGAAGAAAACCTGCCAATATTGACAGGTTTTCCGTTTAGAACCATCCCTTTTACTGAGTTTGGGTTTTTTCGAGATACTGCTCAGGATTGACCGGTTCGCCCTTCACGCGCACTTCGAAGTGGAGATGTACTCCAGCGTCTTTTTCATACACGCTGCGTCCGGCACTTCCCAATTTTTGCCCTTGCGTGACTTTGTCTCCGACGTTGACGGCGATGTTTTCCAAGCCCTGATAGACGGTCACCATATCGTTCTCATGTTTGATCTCCACAATGCCGCCGACAAGCGGATCGTTGTTTTCCCGTTTTACGACCTCACCGGCCAATACTGCGGCTACATCAAACGCTTTTCCGTCTTTGGAGACGAAGTCGACTCCGGTGTGGGGCGTTACCGATTTGTCGTACTGGACGAGCGCCTTCATCTGTTCTTCCTTGGGCGCCTGATCATCGAAGAAGCGCATGCCCATCTCGTAGTTTACGTCTTTCGCAACTGGCAATGCCAACGACTCAGGTGTTTTGCTTACGGCTACGGTGTCGTTCTCATGGCTGTCATGCGCGGCGCTGCTGTCCTCGGGAGCTGTGACGGAGACTCCTTCCTTGTCCTGGGAGCTGCCTGCCGGCGAATTCGCAGCGTTGCCTTGGAAGTACATCACAATAGCCAGGATGATTGCCGCGGTGCCGATGTAGATTGCAGGAAACGCCCACTTCTTGCCCAAAAATCTCTTCCAAGCAGACTTTTTGAAAGGAATTGGTTGATTTTGATTCTTTTGATCTTCCACTTTTTATCACCTCTATCCCCCAGTATCGCCAGATTTCTGCTGTCTAAACCTGAGGGAAAAGAGAATAATGCGAAAATTTTTCTTGTTCGCTTAGCTCGGCAAGATTTTGTGGTAGTCTTCCAGAGAGACCCCCTGATAAAAGTACTTGATGATTTGCTCCGCCCGTTTTCCTTCCTTGGCCATGCCGTTGGCTCCCCACTGGCTCATGCCGACACCATGTCCGTAGCCCTGTGTCGTAATCTGCAAGCTGTTGTTCTTCAGCGTCATCGCAAACGCCGTGGAATTCAATCCCAGCTTCTCCCTTACTTCCTTTCCCGTAAAGTCTTTATTGCCGATCTGTACTCTGCCCACCCGGTTTCCCGTCGTCCGTTCGATGACAGAATAGAACGTTCCCGTGCTGATCGCCTGGGCGTCCAATGATACTCCCAGTTTTTGCTCAAAGTCTGCCAGGCTCATCTCCGTGACGGCTTGATACTTGGGGGATTCGCGATCCCAGGGACTTGCCACGCTGCGAAGATAGGGAATCGATTGATTCCAATACTCGTTGGCATTTTCGGTAAACCCGTTGCTCGTCGAAAAAAACGTCGCGTCAATCGGTTTTCCTTCAAAGGTGACGATCATGCCTGCTGTCCCTTTTACCGCCTGGCGAATGCGTTCCCTTTTCACGTCGTAATTTTCCTTCCAGATCGCCTTTAGCTCCTCGTCATCCAGGTACTTCTGGTGCTGGACCGTATCGAGCACCTCAGCTCCTTGCGGCACATCCTCAAATTTCCCCTCGGCCAGGCGTCTCACGATGTAAGTTCGGGCGGCAAGCGCCTGCGCCTTCAGGGCTTCCAGTTCGAATTCGGCCGGCATTTCCGCCGCCACCACGCCTTCGATATACCTTTCCAGCGGAATCGTCTCCGTCTTCTGTTTCTCCGACCGGTATACTTTTACTTCTGGCTGAGGTGCGGTGCTGGCTGTCGTCCCTTGTTCACTCTGAGCCGGCACGGCAACACTAGCATTCGGGGAAAAATAGAGAACAATCCCGGCCGGCAGCACGATCAGCAGTATCGGCAGAACCGTAAGCAGAAAAAGCAAGTAACGCCGCAACATCATCTCCACCTCCTGCATTCTTGGGGACAATCTGACCACTATAGTCTATGACCTGTGCAGTAGGGGTAGAACAAATAGTCTATGAAAAAGAAAAAAGACTTCCAAAACGGAAGTCTTGTGGGGTTTAAATGAGATTTGCAGACAGATCGCCTTTCAGCACTGCCGGTTTAACCGTATGGGCTACCGGCACCTCGACAATCGATACGCGTTTGATCGCGGCTCCCAGCCCCTGGAATTTTTCGGTAAAATTGATGTAACCACGGTCCAAATGATGCAGCCCGGTTACTTCTGTCTCACCGTTCGCGATCAGTCCTGCCAGCACCAGTGCGGCTCCAGCACGCAAATCCGTAGCGCACACCCTGCAGCCGGTCAGCTTTACGCCGCCTTCCACAATGGCGCTGCGTCCCTCAATTTTAATATTGGCACTCATGCGGCGGAATTCTTCCACATGCATAAAGCGATTTTCAAAGACGGTTTCGGTAACGATGCTCGTCCCTTCCGAGGCTAATAACAATGCCATCATCTGCGACTGCATGTCGGTGGGAAAACCCGGATACGGCAGCGTCTTTACATCGACAGCCTTTAAAGGGCCCTTTCGGCGCACGCGAACGCCGTTTTCCAGCTCATCCACCTCTACGCCCATCTCGCGAAGCTTGGCCGTAATGGATTTGAGATGATCACAGATGGCATTTTCCACAAAGACGTCTCCGCCTGTGATCGCGGCAGCCACCATAAAGGTTCCCGCTTCGATCCGGTCCGGAATTACGGCATGTGTGCAGCCGCGCAGCTTCTCCACGCCTTCAATGCGAATAGAGCCTGTCCCGGCGCCGCGAATCTTTGCCCCCATACCGTTCAAGAAGTTGGCTAAATCTACGATCTCCGGTTCTTCTGCGGCGTTTTCGATCACAGTCGTTCCCTCTGCGAGCGCAGCCGCCATCATGATGTTTTCCGTAGCGCCTACGCTGGCGATGTCCAGATAAATCTTCGCCCCTTTTAACCGCCCGGCTACGGACGCTTCAATGAAGCCTTGGCCAATGTCGATTTTGGCCCCCATCGCTTCAAACCCCTTCAGGTGCTGATCGATCGGTCTGGTACCGATTGCACAGCCCCCGGGAAGAGCGATGCGAGCTTTTCCGCTGCGGGCCAATAGCGGCCCCATGACGAGAAACGAAGCCCGCATTTTTCGGACCAGTTCGTATGAAGCTTCAATTCCTTCCAGTTTCGTGGCGTCAATCGTCAAGGTTTCACTGTCGTATGTAATATCGATTTGCAGGGTTCTGAGCAACTCGCAGATCGTGTGAACATCGTCCAGTCCTGGTACGTCGTGAATGACGCACACACCCTCTTCAGCTAGAATCGATGCGGCGATGATCGGGAGGACGGCATTTTTTGCCCCTGATACTTTCACAGTTCCCGTTAAAACCTTACCACCGCGGACAACGATTTTTTCCAATGTGTATCCCTCCGCGTGCTTAATATTCCGCTGTGATGATAGGTGTCCCGACGGTGATACGCGTCACATTATTTTTCTTGTCTAAATGAGTGGCCACCTGTACATTCATTTTTTCATGGTTCGTTGTGATGAAATGGCCCCACAGTTCCGTGTACGCGGAAACACTCGTAACCGTTTCATCCTGCAGGCGCTCAATTTCATTGGCTTGGAGAGATGTTAGCACAGCAAAAATCTTGCCCTCCTGCTGATCATCAATCAGTGTATCACTGTACATTCCACGAATACAAGTGCTAAATTGCGGAATCGCCCCGGCACGCCGCAGCGCCTGATCCGCCGTTTGCAACAATTGCACTAGATCTTGTAATTGTGAGCGTTCTCCATGGATGGACAATACAAGATGTGTGACATATTCTTCTCCATTAGGTACCCCAATCAGCCGAAATTGAAACTCCGCACTGCCTGTCTTTTTGCCTGCTTCATATACTTGCAGCTCATTCTCTCTCGTTAGCTTATGTAAAACAGGCACTGAGAGCATTTTACTCCATCTGTCACCAAGATCAATTAGGTCTTTGGTACTGTTTACTGCCTCTAGCGGAACCGAAGTTCGATAAATGATCTCCGTGACCTGGGCGCCCGTTGATTCCACCGCCTGAACCATGGCAGCAGTTTCAGCTGCAGTGACGCCGCTGCCCTGTTCTTTTGCGGCTGCCGGCAGAAAGTACGCCAGCAGCAATGCGAACACGACCCATACCGTCTGCATTGTTCTTTTGGACATCGCAACCCTCTCCCCCGTGCTTTTCTTTCTCTTATTAGAAATAGTCTGCACGGAAAAATGGTGAGATATACCAGTTGCATTCCTTATTTAAACAAGTCCTGCAGCAGTAGGGAGGAACTTAGGTAATCGAGGAAAAACCGGGCAACGCCATGCCCCAGGAATATCGATAAGAGGATTTGCAGCAGCTTCACCTGTGCGCTGTCCGGTTTTTTCACGAACAGATCCAGCCGGAATGCCTGCAGGGCCCACCAGCTGAGCGCGATGCAAACAAGCGAAATAAAAATCGTCAGCAGTGCCGACAAGCCAAATGACCCGAACATCCATCACTACTCCTTACCGTTATGTATGGAAAAGGGGGAGGCAGGTAGCTGCCACCCCTCTCTTGCATGCGGTCGACACTTCATTTGTCCCTCTGAGAGGAAAAACGGTCCCGACCGTTTTGTTATGATTCACTGCTTGGTACTAATAGATTACCAAAATCAAAGCCGGAGTTAAAGTGATGATGCACATATTGGGTGACAAGCTCAGGCGCCGCCCCGAACACAACAGTGGCAATCGCCGTCACGGCGACGATAAACACGACCCCTTTCGGCAGGGGAAGCGGCGCTTCCGTGTTTCCGGGGCGCATATACATCTGCCGGATGAAGCCAAAATAATAGTAGTAAGAAATCACGCTGGTACCGATCATCACGGCCGCCAACCAGTATTGATGCACCGCCACCGCACTGATGAAGATGTAGAACTTGCCGAAAAATCCGGCCGTCACCGGGATCCCGGCAAGCGACAGCATAAAGATGGTCATGGCCACCGCCGCCAGCGGAGAACGGTGATACAACCCGGCAAAGCTCCCCAGATCTTCGCTCTTCCGATCATGGGATACCGCCATGATGATCGCAAAGGCGCCAAAGCTCATCAGCAGGTAGGCGAACAGGTAAAAAACCGTCTGTTCAAAAAACAGCTGTGTCAAAGTCACAAACGGCACCAGCAGGTACCCGGCTTGGGCGATACCCGAATAGGCCATCATGCGCTTTACATTGGTCTGACGCAGAGCCAATGTGTTTCCGAAGATCATCGACAGGGCAGCGATGACAGACAGGAAGAAAGTCGGCTTCTCGAAGAAGACCCTGCCGCCGCTTGCGGACGCATAGAGATTGGGGTCGATCAACCCCACAAAGCAGACCAGCAGCAAGCGAATCACGATGGCAAATCCCGCCGCCTTCGACACGGCAGTGAGGAACGCGGTGATGGGAGTAGGAGCTCCCTGGTAGACATCGGGTGTCCACATGTAATTGGGTACCGTCGATATCTTGAAACTGAGGCCGACGACCAAAAATGCGAACGACAGCAGGATCAAGAAGCTGAATCCGCTGGTATACGCCTCCCCTAAACGCTGAGAGATC
The DNA here is from genome assembly GCF_000311785.1 of Brevibacillus massiliensis. Taxonomy (GTDB): domain Bacteria; phylum Bacillota; class Bacilli; order Brevibacillales; family Brevibacillaceae; genus Brevibacillus_C; species Brevibacillus_C massiliensis. The sequence continues at coordinate 308,439 of NZ_HE978538.1, read as the reverse complement.
TGATAGAGATTTGTCGAACCGGTCAATCCGTAGACATAGGACATCCCGAACAGGATCATCGCCGAGGAAATCGCTCCGGTCACAAGGTACTTGAACGACGACTCATTTGATTGCAGCACTTTTTTGCGCAGGCCAACCAGGATGTACGACGAGATCGAAAGCAGCTCCAGCCCGACAAACAGCGTGATCAAGTCTGCGGAAGAAGCCATGACCATCGCGCCGAGCAATGCGGTCAGCATCAGGTAGTAATACTCCCCCCGGTGCGTCACCTCGTCGGATATTTTCATATAAGACTGCGACATGATCAGGCAAAAAGCCACACCGCCCAGGAAAATCAGCTTAAACGCGTTGCCGAAGCTGTCCACCCGCAGCATGTCGTTCATATAGGAAAACGGCTCTTGATGAATCTGCGCATTCCACAGGACGAATCCTCCCGCGAGAATGACGCCGGCCAAAGCCAGCCAACCGAGGACGGCCCGGCTCCGCTTGCGGAGGCCCAGGTCAATCAGCGACAGCAGGGTAGCAAACCCGAGTATTGTAAATTCCGGCAGAAGGTAGCTCCAGTTGTATTGAAATATATCTTTTACACCCATGTGTCTACCCTCCTATCCCATGTACAATAGGTACGATTGTTTTTAGCGTCTCCTGCAGCGGATCACTCAGCACGGCGGGATAGATACCGATCAGGATGATGAATCCCAGCAGCACGACCATCGGCACCACTTCTAACGGCTGCGCGTCTGCCAGTCGAACCCAGCGTTCCGGCGTCGGACCAAACGTCGTCCGCAGCACGGCCCGCAGCAGGTAAGCTGCCGTCAGGATGATCCCGAGCGTCCCCAGAGCCGCCAGGACCGGCTTGACTCCGAACAATCCGAGGAAGGAGAGAAACTCGCTGATAAACCCGGACATCCCCGGCAAGCCGAGTGAGGCCATTGCCCCGGCAAGCATGACGCCGCTGATGAAGGGCATCGACTTGGCCAATCCGCCGAGCTCCGTGATCGTGGAAGTACCGGTTCGCTCCCAGACGACACCGATCAGGAAGAACATGAGCGCCGAGATAAACCCGTGCGAGATGACCTGGAAGACGGCCCCCTGGAAGCCGATCGTGTTCATGGCGGCCAAGCCTAGCAGGACTACGCCCATATGACTGATACTGGAGTAAGCCATGACCATTTTCATATCTTTTTGCACAAAAGCGAGCACCGCCCCGTACAGGATGTTGATGACTCCCAGTACCGCCATCCAGGTGGCAAAGCTGTAGGCTTCAGCAGGGAAAAATCCGATGCCCATCCGAAGCAACCCGTAAGCGCCCATCTTCAGCAGAATACCGGAGTGGATCATGACCACCGGCGGCGGAGCCTGTACGTGAACCTTTAGCATCCACGTATGGAATGGAAAGATCGGCAGCTTAATCCCAAAGGCGATAAACAAAGCGATGAACAGCCCAAACTGCAGAGCGGGAGACATCAGCTCCGGCGGAAGTTCGCCGGATGCAAACGCTGCGGTCAGCTCGCTCATGTTCATCGTCATCTGCAATTCTTCGTTCGGAACGTTCAGGAACAAGGCAATAAACGCAATCAGCATAATTGCCGAGCCCACGCCGTTATACAGCAAAAACTTGTTGGCCGCCTTCTCTCTCTCCGTGTATCCCCATATCCCGATCAGGAAATAGGCCGGGATCAAGGTCAGTTCGAAGAAGATGAAGAAGAGAAACAGACTCTGGGTGGCAAATACCCCAAGCATCCCGATCAGGAGGATGTGGAACAGGATGAAGTACTCCTTCAACCGCCGTTTTATATTCCAGGACGCAATCGCAGCCATTGTGGCGACAATCGCAGTCAGCAGCATCAGCGACATCGAGATGCCGTCGACACCCATTTCATAGTCGATCTTCAGCGAGACCAGTTCACCCGTCGGTGAGCCGGTCAAGGGGATGGTCACCCATGGCACTTTTTCGGCGAACTGCACCGACGATGACTCATATTGAAATCCCGCAAACATCATGAGCGACAGGATCAGCGGCAGAAGCGTACCCAGCACGCCGATCCACTTGATCGTACCCCCTTGTTGCTTTGGCACAAACGCCAGGACGACGATCGCGAGCAGCGGTGAGAAGGTAATCAGACTGAGCAGATAACTATTTAACATGCGCTGCACCTCCATACGCCGTAAAACCGACAATGAACAGGACGAGTCCCAGCAAGGCGACCAACCCGTACCGCTGCACCTGCCCATTTTGCAGGCGGGTCAGAAGTGAACCTGCGGTGTTCACAATCTTCGCCACCAATCCGACGAGCCCATCGATGATGTACCGGTCGAACCATTGAAAAGCCAGCCCGATTCCAGTCAGCGGCCGGACAAACACCGCTTGATAGACCTCATCGATGTAATACTTGTGATACGACAACTGGTACAGACCGGGAGCATAGCTCACGACGCTCTGAACGGGCAGCGACCGCTTGCCATACATGATGTAAGCCAGGTAGATCCCGAGCAGAGAGACGACGATCGCCGCAAACTGCAAGAACCAAGGGGCGTGTCCTTCTTCCTGCCCCAGCGTTCCGTATATGAGATCCCCTACCGAACCGGACATCAGCCATTCATTCAGGATCGGGGCAAAAGGCATGTTGATAAAGCCGGATACCACTGCCAATACAGCCAGAATGATCAGCGGGATGGTCATGACGGCCGGCGACTCATGTACCTCTTCCGAACCTGCCGCCGTGCCGGTAAAGGTCACAAAGAACAGGCGGAACATGTAAAACGCAGTAAAGAACGCGGCCACCAGCGCCAACACCAGCAGATCGTAGCGGTGGGCCAGGTAGACGGCACCGAGAATATTCTCCTTTGACCAGAATCCGGAAAATGGCGGAATGCCGGCAATCGCCAGGCAGCCGACGAGAAATGTCCACGCGGTAATCGGCGTTTTTCTCCATAAACCGCCCATTTGGAAAATGTCCTGCGTATGAACGGCATGAATCACGCTGCCCGCAGCGAGGAACAACAGCGCCTTGAAAAAGGCGTGGGTCATCAAGTGAAACGCGCCGGCAGTATAGCCTGCTGCGCCGGCAACGCCTAAAGCCAGCATCATAAACCCGAGCTGACTCACGGTGGAGTACGCCAGCACCCGCTTGATGTCCCGCTGAGTCAAGCCGATGGACGCGGCGAAGATCGCGGTAAACCCGCCGACGTAGGCGACGATGCCCAGCGCGACATCAGACGCGATGAACAGCGGATATGCGGACGCCACCAGGTAGACCCCGGCCGCCACCATCGTCGCCGCGTGAATCAAGGCGGACACCGGCGTCGGACCTTCCATGGCGTCAGGCAGCCACGTATGCAGCGGAAACTGGCCTGATTTCCCCACTGCCCCGATAAAGATCAAGGATGCCGTCAAGGTAATCTGCCAGGTTTCCAATTTGCCTGCAGTGATTGCGTTAAAGATATCGGAGTAGTTGAAGTAACCCGTCCACCAGAACAGGAGGATGATCCCGATAAACAGCGCTACGTCACCAATCCGCGTCACCATAAACGCTTTTTTGGCAGCGGCTTTTGCTTCTGGCTTGTAATAGTAGTAACCGACGAGCAGGAAAGAGCAAACCCCGACCAATTCCCAAAATATGTATACTTGCAGCAGGTTGGGGGAAATGACCAGGCCCAACATCGAAAATGTAAACAGAGACAAGTATTGATAAAACACGGGAAAGCGCTCGTCGCCGTGCATATATCCTTTGGAATAGATCTGCACCAGCAGGCTGACTGTTGTCACGATCACCAGCATCATTGCGTTTAACTGGTTTACCTCAAACCCCATCGTCACGACACTGTCGCCCATTTGCAGCCATCTCACATTCAGACCGTAGTCGATGGCCCCCTCTTGAAACCGGGCGAAAAATGTCATGAGCGCCATCACAAAGGAAATGGCCGCAGCCAAAATCCCGATATAGGCGGATCCCTCTTTCAACTGCCGTCCGAACGAGACGATCACAATGAAAGCCAAAAGCGGAAAAAGAGGAATGAGCCAGGCGTATTGCATCATTGTATCCATAAGTTCTCCTTCCTTTTTCCTTGATCTATTGTTTCATCGTATCCATTTCGTCGACTTGCACCGTATTCTTGTTGCGGTAGAGGGAGATGAGGATGGCGATGCCCACAGCTACCTCTGCGGCTGCTACGGTCATGTTAAACAGGCTGAATATCTGCCCGGTAATGCTGGCGTACAATCCGTACTTGGCGAATGCCACCAGGTTGATGTTGACCGCGTTCAGCATGAGTTCGATGGACAGCAGTACGATGATGGCGTTTCGCTTGGTCAACGCGCCGAACAACCCTACCGAGAACAGGATCAGCGCAACCAGCAAATAAGAAGAAATCGGCACACCCATTACTCTTCCCCCCCTCTTTCTTCGCCATGATAATCGCACCGACCAGCGATACCAACAAGAGGACTGACAGGAGTTCGAACGGAATGACGTACTTCGTAAAGACATCAAGCCCGATCTGTTTGACATTGCTCACGCCCGTATCCGTCTCAGCCGGTACATTCGGCCAGGGAGCGTTCTGAATGGCAAAGAACATCAGGATAAAGAAAACGGCGACGACGACAAAGCTGATCCAGCTTTTTTGCGCTCGGCTTTTCCCTTCATCGGTAGCGTCGTGTTTGGTCAGCATAATGCCGAACAGCATGAGAATCGAAATAGCCCCGGAATAAACCAGCACTTGGGAGATCGCCACGAATTCCGCCTCCAAGAGGACGAATAATCCGGCGATGCTCAAAAACGTAATGCCAATCGAAATAACCATATGAACGACCCGGGTAAAGCTGATCATAAAGACCGCTCCGCCGATCGTCAGGAGAGACAGGATAAAGAACGCAGCAAATGAGCCAGTCATCACTAGTTCTCCTCCCTGACGTTGGTATTGTTGTCATCGAGCCACTCCAGGTTCTTGAACAATTCATCCCTGCTGTACGCGGCCAGTTCGAAATTATTCGTCATGACGATCGCCTCCGTTGGACAAACCTCTGTGCACAGATCACAGAGGATGCAGATCTCGAAGTTGATGTCGTAGGTGTCAATCACTTTTCCTCGCTTCTCCGGATCGGGATGCGGTTTTCCCGTCAACTGGATGCATTCGGTCGGGCAGATGCGCGCACATTGGTTGCAGACGATGCACTTCTCTGGCGAAAAGTGCTGAATTCCCCGAAACCGCGAAGGCATCTGGATGGGCACGTCCGGGTACATATGCGTCACTTTCTTTTGGGAAAGCTGCTTCAGGGTGTACCCCAATCCCTTGGCGAATCCTAGCATGTGTTTCACCCCTGAATGTTAGACTTGTACCTTGGGCATGTGGCTCTCGCTAAAACATGCCATTTTGGTAGGAAATGACCGCCGCTGTCAGCAAGATGTTAAACAGGGCAAGCGGCAGCAGGCCTTTCCAGGCAAAGGACATCAACTGGTCCGCCCGCAGGCGAGGCATGGTAGCCCGCACCCAAAATTGGAAAAACACGTAGAGCAATAACTTTAAGATAAACCAGACGATCCCCGGAATAAAACTGAGCGATGGGTGTATCGGCAGCCATCCGCCAAGGAACAGAATGGTGATGAGCGTTCCCATTCCAAACATGTACACGTACTCTGCAAGCATAAACATGGCGAAGCGAAAACCGGAGTATTCCACGTGGTAGCCCGCTACCAGCTCGGACTCCGCTTCCGGCAGGTCAAACGGCGTTCGGTTCAGCTCCGCCTGGGCCGCAATCATAAACACGACAAAGCCGAGAAACTGCGGAACGATATTCCACACATCCTGTTGGGCCAATACGATCTCCCTCAGGTTGAGGCTGCCCGTCATGAGCACCACTCCGACCACCGACATGACCAGCGGCACTTCATAACTGATCATTTGCGCTGCGGACCGGAGCCCGCCGATCAGCGAGTACTTGTTGTTGGACGCCCACCCGGCCGTAATGACACCCAGGACAGTGATCCCGGATAAGGCAACGTAGTAGAGCAGCCCGATCCCGAGGTCGGCAAACTGGATCTTATCCGTAAACGGCATGACCGCCAAGACCCCGAAAGCCGGGGCGTACGCCAGTATCGGAGCCAGCGCAAACAGCGCTTTGTCGGCGTGTTTGGGACGGGTATCTTCTTTAATCAAAAGTTTGGCCACGTCAGCCACGGTCTGCAAAAGCCCCAGCGGCCCCACTCGATTGGGCCCGTAGCGAAGCTGCATCCAGCCGATGACCTTACGCTCGAAGTAGATGGCATATGTGACGAAGCCGAGCAAGACGACCAGCAGGAGTACGGCACTGATGGCAAACAGAGTCGTATTCCACAAGGAAGGGGCCTGATTCAGCCATTGCAGCATCAGCAATCAACCTCCCCGAGAACGATGTCTATGCTCCCCAAGATCACGACCATGTTGGATATGTTGACTCCCTTCAAAAGCTCGGGCAGGATTTGCAGGTTGACGAATGAAGGCCGGCGAAACTTCATGCGCCACGGTTTGTCTTTCCCTTGGCTGGCGATGTAGACGCCGATCTCCCCGCGGGGAGCTTCGATCCGCACATAAGTTTCGCCTGCGGGAGGACGAATCACCCGCGGTACTTTTCCGATGATCTCCCCATCGCTGGGGAACTGCTCCAAAGCCTGTTCCAAAATGCGCAGGGACTGTTCGATCTCGGCCATCCGCAGCTGATAACGTGCGAAGCAGTCCCCCTCTGTCGCGGTAGGCACGTCAAACTCAAAGCGGTCATAGATACTGTATGGCTCGTCTTTGCGCAGGTCCCACTTCACGCCGGTGCAGCGAAGCATGACACCGGAAAGCGAGTAATCGAGTGCCGTCCGCTGGTCGTAATGGCCGATGCCTTTAATCCTGTTCAGGAAGATCTCATTGCCTGTGACCAGTTTATGGTAGTCAGGAAGCTGCTTCTTCACGTGTTTGACCACGTCTTTTACCTTTTCGATCCATCCGGGGGGAGCGTCCCATTTTACCCCGCCGACACGCATATAGTTAAACGTCATGCGCGCACCGCACAGTTCGTTAAACAGCTCGAGGATCATTTCCCGGTCTCGAAACGCATATAAAAAGGGACTCATCGCGCCCATGTCCAAGAGAAACGTCCCCCACCAGACGAGGTGGCTGGCCACCCGATTCAGTTCCATCGCGATCACCCGCAGGTACTCGGCCCGCTCGGGAATTTCCAATCCCATCATCGTCTCCACGCCGTGGCAGATGATGTAGTTGTTGGTCATGGCCGACAGGTAGTCCATCCGGTCCGTATAGGGGATGATCTGCGTATACGTAAGGTTTTCCGCCAGTTTTTCCGTGCCGCGGTGCAGGTAGCCAATGACGGGATCCGCTTCCGTGATCGTCTCCCCGTCCAGTTTTACCACCAGCCGAAATACTCCGTGCGTGCTTGGATGCTGCGGCCCTACGTTTAGCAGCATCTCTTCCGTGCGAATATCTGTTGCAGGAGAGGTACTCATCCTCTACACCTCCTCGTCGTACTGCACGTAATCTTTTCGCAAAGGGTGCCCGACCCAGTCATCCGATAGCATGATCCGGCGCAAATCGCTGTGGCCGGGAAAATCGATCCCGAGCAGGTCATAGGTTTCCCGCTCGTTCCAGTTGGCCCCGGACCACAAGGGCATCACGGACGGCACACTCGGTTGTTCGCGATTTGTTTTTACTTTGACGGCGAGGCTCTGCCTATTTTTATAGGAATAGAAGTGATAGTAAACCTCCATGCGGTCATCGTAATCCACGCCGTGCAAATCTGACAAGTACTCGAAATGGAGCTGCTCCTCATCCCTTAGAAACTTGGCCACCTCAAACCAGCGATCGCTTTTTACGACCAGGGTGGGAACTTCTTTTGCCAGCTCATTAATATAAGAAGTTTCCAACACTTCCGCACCGAATTTGTCACTGATCAGCTTCACGTATTTGTCCAGATACGGCTGGTTTTTGGATGGCGGTTTTGGCGCTTCTTCCTCTGCTGCTCCGCCGCCAGCCGCCTTCGCCTTGGCTGCTGCTGCCGCTGCAGCCGCTGCTTTGGCCTTCGCCGCCGCGGCCGCCTTGGCCTTCGCATCCGCATCTGCCGACGAATCGCCGCCTTCTGCCGTTTCTCCGGTCTCTGCCGCCTCACGGGCCGCTTTCGCCTTGGCTGCTGCTGCCGCTGCTTTGGCCTTCGCCGCTGCGGCCGCCTTGGCCTTCGCATCCGCATCTGCCGACGGTGCGCCGCCTTCTGCCGTTTTCCCGGTCTCTGCCGCCTCACGGGCCGCCTTCGCCTTGGCTGCTGCTGCCGCTGCAGCCGCTGCTTTGGCCTTCGCCGCTGCGGCCGCCTTGGCCTTCGCATCCGCATCTGCCGACGGTGCGCCGCCTTCTGCCGTTTCCCCGGTCTCTGCCGCCTCACGGGCCGCTGCTTTCGCCTTGGCTGCTGCTGCCGCTGCAGCCGCTGCTTTGGCCTTCGCCGCCGCGGCCGCCTTGGCCTTCGCATCCGCATCTGCCGACGGTGCGCCGCCTTCTGCCGTCTTCCCGGTCTCTGCCGCCGTGACTTGCTCCACAGACGGCTGGGGAGCCTGATCATTCTGCCCGGCAACGGAAGGAGCGGCTGCCTCAGACGCACCCGCTTGATCTGCTTCTTTTATTTTTCTCAACGCTTCAGCTTTGGCTTTCGCTTCTGCTGCCGCCTTCGCTTTTTCTTCAGGAGTGGGCTTGCGTTTTTCTTCACTCATTGACTGGTCACCTTCTTCCCAGTCCTCGCTTCGTAGCGGATTTTTTCCTGCAGCTTGTTAATTCCGTAAATCAGTGCTGCCGGGTTCGGCGGGCACCCTGGAATGTAGACGTCAACGGGGACGACTTGGTCTACCCCTTTCACTACGCTGTATGATTTGACGTACGGCCCTCCGGCGGTGGCGCAGGAGCCCATCGCAACCACCCATTTGGGTTCCGCCATCTGGTCGTACAGGCGGCGAAGCAGCGGAGCCATTTTTTTGGTGACGGTGCCGGCGACAATCATCACGTCGGATTGGCGCGGCGAAGCGCGGAAGATAACCCCGAAACGATCGAGGTCGTAGTGAGGAGCCCCGCCGTTCATCATCTCAATCGCACAGCAGGCCAAACCAAAAGTAAGCGGCCACATCGAATTGCTGCGAACCCAGCCTTTCAATGTCTCCATCGTGGTCATCAGGACGTTTCGGTTCAGTTCTTCTTGCAGCGAAGGATCAATGCTCTCAAGGTTTAATTCCATTCCAGCACCTTCTTCCTCCAGGCGTAAATCAGCCCGATCACTAACAACACGATAAAGATCAACATTTCAATCAGCGCGAACAATCCCAGTTGGTTGTAAGCGACAGCCCATGGATAGAGAAACAGCGTCTCCACGTCAAAAATGACGAAGAGCAGGGCGAAGACGTAATACTTCACATTAAACTGCACCCAACTGTCTCCGACCGGAATGTTCCCGCTTTCATACGTTGTTTGCTTCTCTGATGTGGGATTGTTCGGGCGAAGCATAGGTCCGATGATGCTGACCGTTGCAACCGGAAGCAGTACGCCAAGCACCAAAAAGATGGTAACAATCAAGTAATTGTTTGCGTAGAGCGCACTCATCATGTCCCTCCGTTATACTGTAAATGATGGAACAAATACTCATTCTGATTTATCTATAAAATTCCTAGATAATTATAACAAATCGTTACAGCAGTGTAAAATGAAAGCCCTTACCTTCTCGAAATATTCTGCCCATTAATTGCGGTAATAGGCAAAAGCGTTGAAAATTTCCCTATAGTCCGCAAGAATTTTACGAACCTCGGCGCTTTCTTCGGCCGGTTTTCCGCAGGTTTCGCTATGGGTACCGAATTGTTTTATCTTCGGACAGCATTGCAAACTGGGGGCAAAAACTTTTTGAATATTTTATTATTTACCTTTCATCAGCAAAAAGACTGCCCCGCAAAGCGTTTTCTTTCGCTCCTTGGGACAGCCTCGGTTCTCGATTGCGCTTTTTACTGCAGAGCCTGCGGATTGGCCGTTCCGAGGAAATCCTCGTAGATGCGCTCCCAAACGACGGTAAATTCCATCTGTTCATCATCGGGAATGGCCAGGAAGTTCTCAATCGGCTCTTTCAGGTACGGGGTTAATTTGATCAGGACTTCGATCAGCATGGCATCATCGATCTGCAGCAGTTCTTTCAGATCGGCTTTGGAGTAGCTAAAGTCGTTTTCATCCTTTTCGTGCAGGAAGAGGACAAGCTTGCTGAAGATCGGATGAACGATCGCCTCCAGCTTGATGTGGTTCAAAGCCGCTTTCTCTTCGTCCGTCAAGGTGAAGTGTTCTTGTACATCCGGGAACGGTTCGATTGGAACGTCCCAGACATCCCCTTTGTCCAGCACGAGCCCCCATTGGGTCAGCAGTTCGATCGCCTCATCGCGAGTCTTGGGATAGGTAAAATTGGAGCGCTCAATAAATCTCTTATGGTTCTCCAATTTTTGGATATATCCCTGATACGACTCTTCCGATTTAAAAAGGTTCTTGTCGAGATCGGAAAAGGTCCCCCTCAATCCGTTGATCTGGGCTAAACCTTGCTTCATCGCCTCTTTGGAATCGTACTTGGTTACCACATAACACATCGCATGAAACAACAGCGTCAGCTCATGCGACAAGATATTCGCCCAGCCATTTTCCGTAAAGCCGTTAGGGATCGGTGTGATATCGTCGTTCTTACGGATATCTCGAATCGTTTGCATCTGTTTCACTCTCCTTGTCTCCGCCAAAAAACACATTAGCTATATTATACACATAACGTACGGCCATTTGCCAATCATACGTGAAAAACCCCCGTCGTCGCAAACGCGGGGGTTTACTCAACCTACTTATTATTTGCAACAAAAAGGCGTGTCATCGCTCGCTGCAAGGCCAATTCCGCACGGCGTTGATTCAAATCTGCTTGCTTTTCTTTCAAGCGTTGTTCGGCACGAGTCTTCGCCGCTTGCGCCCTGGCGACATCAATGTCTTCGGGCAGCTCGGCAGCTTCTGCCAAGATCGTCACTTTGTCGCCGCGAACCTCTAAAAAGCCGCCGCTTACGGCAATTAACGTCTCTTTGTCGCCTGTGGTTTTCACCCGAACAGGCGCAACCTTAAGCGGAGTTACAAGCGGTATGTGATTTGGCAGGATACCCAGTTCCCCTGCCACACCACGCGCAATTACCATTGTTGCTTCGCCGCTAAAGACAACCCGTTCGGGAGTTACGACTTCAACTGTCATCTTGCTCACTTCACGTCTCCCCTTTCCAGGGTTGTCTTACTCCATGCCCATGCTTTTCGCTTTTTCAACCGCTTCTTCAATGGTACCTACATACAGGAACGCAGCCTCCGGCAGATGGTCGTGCTTGCCTTCAAGGATTTCCTTAAAGCTGCGGACGGTTTCCTTCAGAGGCACGTATTGACCCGGGTTACCGGTAAACTGCTCGGCAACGTGGAAGGACTGGGACAGGAAGCGTTGAATGCGGCGTGCCCGTCCGACAACTTGTTTGTCCTCGTCGCTCAGCTCGTCCATACCGAGGATTGCGATGATGTCTTGCAGTTCTTTGTAACGCTGCAGGATTTTTTGCACGCCGCGAGCCACGTCGTAGTGCTCCTGACCAACTATCTCAGGGGTCAGCGCCCGAGAAGTGGATGCGAGCGGGTCTACCGCAGGGAAGATCCCCAACTCGGCGATGGAACGCTCCAGGTTGGTTGTCGCGTCCAAGTGAGCAAACGTAGTGGCAGGAGCCGGGTCAGTATAGTCGTCCGCCGGTACGTAGATCGCCTGAATGGACGTGACGGAACCTTTTTTCGTGGAGGTAATGCGCTCTTGCAGCTGACCCATTTCGGTAGCCAGCGTAGGCTGGTAACCTACCGCGGATGGCATACGGCCCAGGAGAGCGGATACCTCGGAACCCGCTTGGGTGAAGCGGAAGATGTTGTCGATGAACAGAAGAACGTCGCGGCCTTCTTCATCACGGAAATACTCCGCCATGGTCAGACCGGTCAAGGCTACGCGAAGACGCGCCCCAGGCGGTTCGTTCATCTGACCGAATACCATTGCGGTTTTCGGCAGAACGCCCGCATCTTTCATCTCATGGTACAGGTCGTTCCCTTCACGGGTACGCTCCCCTACACCAGCAAATACAGAAATACCACCGTGCTCTTGCGCGATGTTGTTGATCAGCTCTTGGATCGTAACGGTTTTACCTACACCCGCACCACCGAACAGTCCGATCTTACCGCCCTTGATGTACGGAGCCAGAAGGTCGATTACCTTGATCCCTGTTTCCAGGATTTCAACAGTCGTCGCCTGCTCAACGAACTCAGGTGCTTTCCGGTGAATCGGGTCGCGACGATCTACTTGACCGAGCTCTTTCAGGTCGATCGGCTCGCCCAAAACGTTGAATACGCGTCCGAGGGTTACTGCCCCTACCGGAACGGAAATAGGTGCACCGGTATCAACTGCTTCCATGCCGCGAACCAAACCGTCGGTGGAAGACATCGCTACGGTACGAACCAGGTTATCGCCCAGGTGAGTAGCAACCTCACAAGTCAGATCGATATCGCGCTCGCCGGCGCTTTGTGCTTTATGTTGAATCTTGATCGCATTGTAAATGGCAGGCAGGTGTCCGCGGTCGAACTCGATGTCAACAACCGGACCCATTACCTGAACCACGCGTCCATTCGCCATCTTACTTCTTCCCTCCTATAAAGCTAAATTGGGAGCTATTCGCTGCCATTACGCCTGTGCGTTTGCACCTGCAACGATCTCGGAAATTTCTTGTGTAATGGCCGCCTGACGGGCACGGTTGTAGCTCAATGTGTAACGGTTGATCATATCCGTCGCGTTGTCTGTCGCGTTGCCCATTGCTGTCATACGAGAACCTTCTTCGGAAGCCTTTGCTTCCAGAAGCGCGCTGTAAACCAGTGTCTCCGCATATTTCGGCAGCAGATCGGCCAGTACTTCTTCCGCGGACGGCTCATACTCGTAATTCATTGTCCGCGCTGTATTGCTCTCGAGAGCTTCCAGCGGCAGCAGCTGTTTTACGGTTGGTATTTGCGAAATTGCACTTTGGAACTTGTTGTAGCACAGATACAGCTCGTCAATCTGTTCATTCGCAAACATCTGGACTGCAGCACTGGCAATCTGCTTGATATCGGCAAATTCCGGGCTGGTTGGCAGACCGGTAACCTCTTTGACAATCGGGTAGTTCCGCTTATTGAAAAAGTCGCGGCCTTTACGACCGATGACGAAAATGCCGTATTCATCCTTCGACTTGTGCTTCTCGCCGATAGTGGTAATCACTTTTCGAAGCAGGTTGGCGTTGTATCCGCCGGCAAGTCCGCGGTCGGAAGTGATGACGATGTAACCAGTCTTTTTCACCGGGCGGGATTGGAGCATCGGATGCTTGGAACCGGATGTCCCGCTCGCAATGCTTGCGATCACTTCCTGGATCTTGTCGGCATATGGACGTGCTGCCTCAGCCTTCTCCTGGTTGCGGCGAAGCTTGGCAGCCGCCACCATTTTCATCGCTTTTGTGATTTGTCGCGTATTTTTGGTGCTTTTGATTCTGCGTCGAATCTCACGTATTCCTTTAGCCACTCGTTTTCACCACCTTGAGGATGCATGCCGGTTTGCTCCAGGCATGCATCTGATGTCTATCCGGTTACGGGTTAACGATTAGCGAGTCACCGAAAAGCCTTTTTTGAACTCTTCGATCGCTGCGTTCAATTCTTTCTCATCCGGGAGCTCATGCGTCGTACGGATATGCTCCAGCAGTTCCGGTTTGTTGGAATCCAGGAAAGACAAAAGCTCCTTCTCAAAGCGGCCTACGTCTGCTACTGGAATATCATCCAGGTAACCTCTTGTTGCCGTGTAGATAGAAGCAACTTGCTTCTCAACAGGCATTGGCTCAAACTGGCCTTGTTTCATGATTTCCATCAAGCGCTCACCACGGGTCAGGCGAGCCTGGGTCGCTTTGTCCAGGTCGGAACCGAACTGGGCAAATGCAGCCAACTCGCGGTATTGAGCCAGCTCAAGCTTGAGCGGACCCGCTACTTTTTTCATCGCCTTGATCTGCGCCGAGCCACCTACGCGGGATACGGAAAGACCGGTGTTGACCGCTGGACGCTGACCTGCGTTGAACAGGTCTGTCTCAAGGAAGATCTGACCGTCCGTGATGGAGATCACGTTGGTTGGAATGTATGCGGAAATGTCACCCGCTTGGGTTTCGATAAACGGCAGAGCCGTAATGGAACCGCCGCCCAGTTCATCTGACAGCTTCGCGGCGCGCTCCAGCAAACGGGAGTGCAGGTAGAATACGTCACCAGGATACGCTTCACGGCCTGGAGGACGACGGAGCAGCAGGGACATTTCGCGGTAAGCGGCAGCCTGTTTGGACAGGTCGTCGTATACGCACAGAACATGTTGTCCCTTGTACATGAAGTATTCACCCATCGACACGCCGGTATAAGGAGCCAGGTACAGCATCGGAGCCGGGTCGGAAGCCGTTGCGGATACGATGATGGTGTACTCCAAAGCGCCTGCCTTGCGCAGGGTTTCTACGATGTTGGCAACAGTGGATTGCTTTTGACCGATTGCCACGTAGATACAAATCATGTTTTGCCCTTTTTGGTTGATGATCGTATCGAGGGCTACTGCGGTTTTACCTGTTTGGCGGTCACCGATGATTAATTCGCGCTGGCCGCGGCCGATCGGAACCATCGAGTCGATCGCTTTAATCCCGGTTTGCAGCGGCTCGTGAACCGACTTCCTCGCCATTACGCCAGGAGCGTTGTTTTCTACAGGGCGGAATTCCGTCGTGTTGATCGGGCCAAGACCGTCGATCGGTTGACCGAGCGAGTTTACGACGCGCCCGAGGAGCGCTTCCCCGACGGGAACCTCCATGATCCGACCGGTCCGTTTTACGGTGTCTCCTTCTTTAATGCCGCGGAAAGGTCCAAGGATTACGACACCCACGTTATCTTCTTCTAAGTTGAGTACCATCCCCATGACGCCGTTTTGGAACTCGAGGAGCTCCCCCGCCATGGCTTTTTCCAAACCGTGAATACGAGCGATACCGTCACCGACGGAGATAACCGTGCCTACGTCGACGACTTCAATTTCCGCTTTATAATTCGCAATCCGCTCTTTAATGAGCGAGCTGATTTCTTCTGGTCTGATCGAACTCACTTATGATTCACCCCATTCATCCAAGCATCGTTATAAATTAATGTGCGAAGTGTTCCAGCTTGCTTCTGATACTGCCATCGTAGAGGCGGTCGCCGATCTTGATGACAATCCCGCCTAAAATGGCCGGGTCGACAACAGTCTCAAAGCGGAGTCGCTTGTTCAGCAGTTTCCCAAACCGCTCCGCAATTTCCGCCTGTTCTTCGCTGCTGAGCGGCTTTGCGCTGGTCAACAGGGCGTCGGCGATGCCGCGCTCTTCATTGGCCAACTTGACATAGGCATTTGCGATGTTTTCCAAATCCGACTCACGGCCGTTGTCGATCAACACAGCCAGGAAGTTGGATGTTACTTCCGCCACATGCGCTTCAAACAGTTGACTTATCAACTCTTTTTTTGCTCCAACGGAAATATGTGGGTGCATCAAAATCTTGGTGAGATCTTCGTTTTGACGAACGGCATCCACAATGCTTTTCAGTTCCGTTTCAACCTGGTCGATCAGCCCCCGCTCCTTCGCCACTTCAAACAGGGCGCGAGCATAACGCTTGGCTACAGCGCTCATAGGCGATCTCCCACTTGCTTGAGGAATTGGTCAATACTGGACTTCTGCGTAGCCTCATCCAGTTCTTTTTCGATAATCTTCGAAGCCAAGAGTACAGACAGCCCTGTCACTTGCTCGCGCAGTTCGGCTTTGGCCTTTTCCACTTCGCGGGCCAGATCGGCCTGTGCCTCCGCTTTCAAACGTTCTGCAGTCGCCCTCGCTTCTTCCACGATACGGGCTGCCTCATCGCCCGCTTGCTTGGTTACGCGATCCAGGATCGCTTTTGCTTCATTGCGCGCTTCATCCAACAAGCGGCGCTGTTCGCTAAGGAGCGTTTCCGCCTCCTGGCGGCTGCGCTCCGCGGCGGAGATTTCATTTTCAACATGTTGACGGCGCTTTTCCAGCATTGCCGAGATTGGTCCAGTGGCAAACTTGCTGACAGCGATCAAAAGGATGATGAAGACTATCACCTGGAACAGCAGTGAACCCAATTCAAGGGTTACCTGTCCAAAATCGAGCATCTCGTTCACTCCTTCCTGACCTGCAGGAGAATCTTACACTGTACAAAAGAGAGGCGAAGGTCATGCCCCCGCCTTTTATTGCTTTTTAACCGTTGGCTTACAGACGGCCGAACAGGATGAAACCGATCGCTACTGCGATGATCGGCACAGCCTCGACGAGACCGAGACCCAGGAACATGAGACCCATCAAGTTGCCGCGCGCTTCCGGTTGACGAGCAACGCCTTCAATTGTACGAGAGATAACGAGACCGTTACCGATAGCCGCACCCAATGCAGCCAGACCAAATACTACACCAATCGCAAGAGCAATACCCAATACATCCATGTTAGAAATACCTCCTTAGTATCTTTGAAAAGAGAAGTTTATAAAAGATTAGTGACCGTCGTTAGCTTGCTGCGAGATGTACACCATCGACAGCGCCAGGAAGATGAACGCCTGGATCGAACCGACGAACACGGAATACCCTTCCCACAGGAACAACGGTATCGATGCGAATACACCGCCGGCGAGCAGGAAGCCAATCAAAACCTCGCCCGCAAAAATGTTACCGAAAAGACGCAGCGGCAAGGTCAGCGGCTTGATAATGAATTCCTCCAAAATATGGATCGGGTTGAGGAACACGTGCTTGAACCAGCCGCTGAAGCTTTTTCTGATGCCGATGTAGTGGGAATACAGCAGCACACACAAAGCCAAAGCAAAGGTAACGCTCGGCGTCGCAGTCGGCGACTTCCACCAAGCGATCTCCACACCTTCACCGGCAGCCAACTTTTCCTCAATCACGGCACGTTTCGCTTCTTCAGCCTCCGGGGTACCGGATACCGACAGCATATCCAGCACTCTTTCGCTGACCTGACCCGTGTGATGGGTGGTTATATTGAATGCAACACCCAACTGATTGGAGATGAAGATGTAGATGAACAAGGTCAATCCGAGTGTGACGAACTTCGTGGCCGTCTTTGCATCCATAAAATTACCGGCGATGCCTCTGACAAAGTCAAACACCCACTCAATCACATTTTGCCGCCCGGAAGGAACCCCTGCATGCATTCGGCGTGTCATGAAAAATAGAAACAAAAAGACAATCACCGCAGTTATTACAGTCATGATCATGGTCGGAATGTCAAACACCATACCCAACCATCTGAAGCGCAAAGTATAATGCTCCAATTTTTTCACCCCTTTCACCGGCAGATAGCTTGCAAGAAAAAAGCAGACAGTATGACAATCTATTTTAAGGAGCGGTATACGAAAAGAAGGCTGAGCAGTTGAATGAGGAATAATCCTATAAGTACACCTGATAAAACGAACAAATGGGGAAAGCGAACTGTAAGAAAGACGAGAAATCCGACGACCAAAAGCCGCTGCAGCATCCCGGTTCCCTTCGGCCGAACAGCCGGGTCTATCGCCGCCTGGCCAATGCGCCAGGTTTTGCTGAAGAGAACGGCACCATTCAGAAGACTTCCGCCCATGCCCAAAAACAGGCTTTGCAGGAACAACTTGTACTCAGGCAACAGCACCCAGAGTATCGCAACGGCTGACATGCAGGTAAAAGCATAGCGAAAAGTCCTGCGCATCGCCAAAGTAAACGTTTGCATGGTCCATCTCCCTAAAAATAAGCGCGAATGAGCCGGTAGACGCTGTACAAGCCGACGCCCAGTCCAACCAGCAAACCAGCCAGCAGGAGCCAAGGCTTGGTCCCAAACAGGCCATCCATATATTTTCCAATCCAAACACCGGCTATAACACAGACGGCCATATCCACGCCAATAACGCTGACGAGACCGATCGCTTGCCACGGTTTGTCAATTTTTGCCAAACTCTCGTTCTCCCTTCTCTACAAAAGGAGAGGGCATGTAAGCATAGCCCCTTTGCCCTCATCCATATTAACGAACATTTATTAGATTTGTCAACGTGGAAATCCAGTAGACACAAAGCGTTCACATTTGTTTTCAGAGTTTTTCAATTACAGTTGCGACACCTTGTCCGCCGCCGATGCAGAGCGTGGCCAGACCGTATTTTGCCTGGTCCCGCTTGTGCAGCTCATGGACCAGAGACACGAGGATTCGGGCTCCGCTCGCGCCGATCGGATGACCCAGGGCGATCGCTCCTCCGTTCACATTCAACTTGTCGCGATCAAACCCCAGATCCTTGCCTACAGCGAGGGACTGGGCAGCGAACGCTTCATTCGCCTCAACCAGATCGATCTCCTCCAATGCGAGTCCCGCTTTTTCCAGAGCTCGTCTCGTCGCCGGCACGGGCCCGATCCCCATGATGCTCGGATCGACACCTGCGCTCGCATTGGCCAGGATGCGGGCCAGCGGCTTGATCCCCAGTTCCTCCGCCTTCTCCCGGGACATGATCAAGAGCGCGGCAGCCCCGTCGTTGATGCCGGACGCGTTGCCCGCTGTCACCAAGCCATCCTTTTTAAAAGACGGGCGCAGCTTTGCCAAAGATTCGACAGTCACCCCGGCGCGCGGGAATTCGTCCTGCTCAAAGCGGATCGGGTCGCCTTTCCGCTGCGGAATCGTCACTGGGACGATCTCGTCTTTAAACCTTCCCTCGGCGATCGCCCGCATCGCCTTTTCCTGACTCCAGGCGGCAAATTCGTCAAGCTCCTTGCGGCTCAAGCTGTACTGTTCGCACAGGTTCTCGGCGGTGATGCCCATGTGGTAGTCATTGAAGGCACACCAGAGCCCGTCGCGGATCATCGAATCGACCGCCTTCTGATCGCCCATCCTGTAGCCGCTGCGTGCTCCCTCAAGCAAATACGGCGCCTGGCTCATGTTTTCCATCCCGCCGGCAAGAACGATGTCCGCTTCCTCGGCAATGATCGATTGCGCTGCCAAATGAACCGCCTTCAGGCCCGAACCGCATACCTTATTGATGGTCATGGACGGTACGGTTTGCGGCAGTTCGGCAAAAATAGCCGCCTGGCGGGCCGGATTTTGCCCCAATCCCGCTTGCAGGACATTGCCCATAATCACCTCGTCCACCTGGTCTTTGGCGACGCCGGCCTTGGCCAAGGCTCCTTCCAGGACGACTGCTCCCAGCCTGGTTGCACTAACTGTCGACAGCGACCCCTGGAAACTGCCGATGGCGGTTCGGACGGCACTTGCGATAACAACTTCCTTTTTACCCATTGTTACCACTCCTCGCAAAAATATAATGGAATCTTCTTTACCATCAATTCTTCCTTACACCCTTTTATCCTTCCGAACAAGAGACAAAAGACCGCCCCCCTTGCCCGGGGAGCGGTCTTCCCAGCGTTTATTTATTTCATGCCTAACATCCGGTACAATGCCACGACGTATTCCGCTCGGGTAGTCGGCTGATTTGGCGCAAAGTTGTTGCCGATCGGATCCATTAAACCGAGTCCAACGACATTGTTGATGGATGAAGCGGCCCAACTCGGCCACGATTTTTGGTCGGCCAGCGTCGTTTCCGGCTTTTTCTGTTTTTTCATCAGACGATCCAGGATGACGGCCGCCTCCGCGCGAGTCACGGGCTGGTTCGCACGGAACGTCTTGTCGTCATACCCTTTGACGATGCCGTTCGCTACAGCGACCTGGACAGCCCCCTGGGCCCAATCCGGCACCGCATCCTTAAACGACAGCTTCGGCTTGGCTGGCAGCTTCCAGTTGTACACCCTGGACAGCAAGGTTACGAATTCCGCCCGGGTCAGCGACACTTCCGGACCAAATACGTCCGGAGCAAGACCTTTGATGTAGCCTTTTGCTGCCATCTTCGTAATTTCTTCCTGTGCCGGGTGATTCATGATGTCCATGAACGGCACGCTGCTTGGAATTTCCAGGTAGTACGGGATGTACGTACCGTAGGAGTTTACCTGGTAGACCCAGTTGCCGTTCGGGTCCATCTGCCCGACGAGCGGATCAAAGGTTTGGTTGGCTTCATTTACGTACAGCAAGCCGACGCCTTTGCGCTTGGTCCATTTCTTCGGCTTTAAGGTAATCGTCGCCGGAGAAGTGCTGAATTGGTCCGTCTTCCCTGGTTTCAGATCGATCGGGGAGATGGTGAACCCGTTTGCTGCCGCCACGTACCCCGGGAGCTTTGTCCCCGCCGTCGATTTTACGTCAATTCGGGCCTTGCTTAGATAATCGGCTGAACGCGCAAACGAGTAGCTGAGATCCAGCTCATCCCCTAATGAAAGCTTGCCCGGTTTGGCTGGATCGACGTCCGCCCCCGGCAGTTGCTTGCCTGCCTGGAACGGCAGCAGAACAGAAGCCTCATCGAAGTAGAGCGTTCCCTGCAGCGGGCGGGACTCTGACTCTTCCGGTTTGTCGACGACGTAGATGCTGCGGAGCTGCACCGGATAGCTAACATTGGCCGGGAAGTAGCCTTTTACCTGTTTCCAGCCTGTCCAATCGATCTTCTCTGCCAAATCGACCAGATGCTGCTTGCCCTTGGCGTCAATAATCTCTGCCCGCAGCCAGTGGTTGCTGTTGTCGCCATAGACCCAAAGTCCCATGCCGATCGGTTGCCCCGGCATCAGGACAGCATTGGAACCCATGCGGCCGTATGCGATCCGGACATCGTCTTCCGACGCCCCGGCGAAGTTGTAGGTCAGCTTGGCCGCTTTTTTCGAACGGTAGACAGGATCGCTGACCAGGCTAAACGATCCGGCGTTATTCAACCCTTCCGGATATCCCACGTGATACAGACCGGTCAGATTGTCAAAGTTCAGCCACGGCTGCTCCTGTTCACCGATGTTGACCGGGACGGTAGTCGAGACGCCGTCATAGGAGACTGTCACGCTGCCTTGGCCAACTCCGTCATTCGCTCTAAGCTGCAGCTTGTCATTCACATTGAGCAGCGACGAATTGGCGGTCACCTTGACGCTCAGCGGAGTCGCCTGCACTGTCACCCCTTGCTTTGTTTTGACTTTGACATCGAGTGTCACCGTCTGTCCGGGGGCTATGTTGATCATCGCCGGCGAGACGATGACCTGGGCTATGTCCTGGCCGCCGAGCACACGGACGTCACGGGTTTTTGTAATGCCTGCCGCCGTCGCTTCGATCGTGATCGTACCCGGCTTCAGAGCCGTCAGCCGATGGCCTTCAAATGTTCCAGCCTCGCTCTGTCTGACCGACCAAGTAATCTCGGAAGGATCGATCTTATACGGCAGGTAATGGTTGTCGTACGCCTTTGTCGTAAAGTCGGCCGTTTGTCCCATTAGCACGTCGGTCGGGCCGTCGATTTGGAAATTGGAAAGGGTTCCTTGGGGTGCCGTATTGTAAACGGCAAGTCCGGTCGGTACCCGGCGCTCCGCTCCGCCCTTCGGCTGGTTGATCAGTTTGGCCTGGGTATCGCCAAGCATCCGGGCAGCGATCGTGGTGGAACCGCCGCCATCGAAGTTGACCGCCCGATACGCGCCCAAATCCACCATGACTTGCGACAGTTCCTGCAAGGTTAGTCCACGGCTGTTGGCTGTATCGTCATTTGCCACTATGTAGAGCATCTTGCCATCCTGCGAGACACCAACTGCGGTGTGGGCGTTTTTCCCCGTAATCGCGGCTTCTGCCCGAAACGACGTGAGCGGTTTCCCCTGGTCGACCAACAGGACGCCGCCGCCTACCGCATTCACCCAGTTCTTGTTGTTCGGCGTGGTCTGGTAGTCGATGCTGACGCTAGAGCCGACGGGCACATTCTGTTTTAAAAAGTCGGCTGCAGCCCCTTGCCCCCACAAGACAAAACCGTTTGCCGGGATCGCGGCAGCCGGCTGGTCTGTGCGAACTTCGGTGGCAACGCCGTTCACGAACACGACTTCCACGACATTTTTATAGCCGCTGATCGGTCCCAGGCTTGTCTTGCCGAACTTGGGTGTATAGAGATTGAGCTGGCCCAGGTGGCTTTTTCCTTCACTGGGATTGTACTCTTCCTTGTTGACCCCGCGAAGCGAAAAAGACGTTCCGTTCTCGGCGGTCACCTTGCCCGTAAAACCGAGATGTTCTATGTAGGCCAATTTATCGTCGGTAATGCCCAGGCTGTACCAGTAGGATATGTGCCCCATCGAGGACACGACATCGGAATCCTTCACCACGACGCCGAAGGGAGCTCCGCGTTTCTGCATATTAAAGAAGTCTGCGTTAATCGCCGCAATCGCCCCGCTCTCGTTGGCCATTTTCGTGACGGTTTGCTTCTCCGTCAACAGGCCGTTCGTGCCGTACACCGGTTTGACTTCAACGTAATCGTTGTTCAAATCCACTTGTGTCACGTAAATGATCGACTGCTGATTTCCGTAAGCTTTCGAATATTTGTACAGTGTCACTCCTTCGCCAATGGGCGTCTGCCAGATAACCGACATGGAACTTGGCACTGCTGCTTCTGCTGCCCTGGACGCGAACGGAACATATGTTCCCCACAACAACGACGAAGCAACAAGGAGCGACAGCAGCCTGCGCTGCCTCTTCCTCATGGTAGTATAACTCCTCTCCTCTTGTGATTTTCTCTGATGTCGTTCACTATCTTTAGACGCTTTGATAGGTTTTTAGTTTCGTAGCTTTATAGAATTTTATTTGGGTAGTAAAGTTTTTTGAAAAGATGTATATAAAAAGAGGCACAGTCAATGTGCCTCAAACCCGTTATTCCGCTAACGTCCTCGCAATCTCTGCCAGCCTGGCAAGTCCGCTTTGCAATTCGTCGGGCGATGCATATGAGTAGGAGAGGCGCAAATACTGCGCAGCCCCCTGATCGTACACGCTTCCCGGATTAATCAGAATACCGGCTTCCAGCGCCCGCTCAAACAGCT
The DNA here is from genome assembly GCF_000311785.1 of Brevibacillus massiliensis. GTDB lineage: Bacteria > Bacillota > Bacilli > Brevibacillales > Brevibacillaceae > Brevibacillus_C > Brevibacillus_C massiliensis. The sequence goes on along the minus strand of NZ_HE978538.1, from coordinate 285,399 downwards.
TGCGAATGGGCATCCCCACTGTAAAGCGGAGCCAGATGTAGAAGCCTCCCGCAGGCATGCTCCATTCGGCCATATCGGAATAGTGGGCATCCAGCGCCTGTATTGCCGCTTCACGCCGCTTTTTCAGCTGCTCCCGGACCCAGGCGATGTGTTCCTGATACCTGCCGCTTGCCAGCCACTCGGCCGCTGCCCATTGGGACAGGGAGCTGGATCCGTAATCCGTCTGCATTTTGATGTCAGCCAACCGCTCGATCACCGGCTCGGGCCCGATCAGCCAGCCGATCCTAAGACCGGGACTCAGCGACTTGGACATGCTCCCGAGATACAAGACCAGGCCGCTTTTGTCCGCTGCTTTGAGGGGAGGCGGCGCAGGAGTGTCAAGCCACAACTCCCGGTAGACGTCGTCTTCGACAATCGGCAGCCGCTCTGCCTCGCACACCTTCAACAATTCCTGGCGACGCTGTGCTGTCATCAGAATTCCGGTTGGATTGTGAAACGAAGGAATCGTGTACAACATCGCCGCCTGGTGCTGCCTTAGGTACGCCTGCAGATGCGAGGTGATCAGCCCCTGTCCGTCCATCGGCATGCCGTGAAGCCTCATCCCGGCAGATTGAAACAAATGCAGGGAAGACAGATAAGATGGTTTTTCCAGCAAAATCGATGAGCCTCGGTGAAGGATGCCAAGCGAAATCAGTTGAAGCGCTTGAAGGGCGCCGGAGACCACCAATACGGCCGAGGGGGAGGCCTCTATCCCCAACGATTTGGCATAACGGCTGATCTGTTCCCGCAGTGCCGGCAATCCCTTGGGCTGTTCATACCCGAGCGATTCGATTTTGCCCGATACCCGGCCAAGCATCTCTCTCATCCACTCTTTCGGCTGCAGCTCCGGTCCCAGTTCACCGGTGCCCAGCCGGATGACGCCGGGATGAAATTCCGCCTTGTTAATTTCCTGAATGGTCGGCAAATTGGGCTTGTGAATGCCTGCATTGACATAAGCGTTCCAGTCTGGGGGCGGGACCGCAGTCAGCGTCGTCCAGCTGCTGTTGGCAACGACCGTGCCGCTTCCGCTGCGCCCCTCAAGGAAACCCTCCGCTGTCAATTCCTCCAATGCAGTGACGACAGTGCTGCGATTGACCTCGAACGCTCTGGCCAGTGTGCGTTGAGGCGGGATCTTGCTGTTTACCGGCCACTCCCCGCTCGCGATCTTCTCTTTTACGTATGCAGCAATCTGCCGATACAGCGGTACAGGCGAGGCCTTGTCCGGTTTCCAGTCCAATTGAGCCATTGCCCTGTCTTCACCTCCGGCAAGCTTTCCTCTATCTTAGCAATTGGTTGGGTATTATACCATCCATTTGGTTGGAGACTTGCAGCCTGTTTCCGTTTACGATAGCTCATATGCAACAGCAAAGCTGCACTATGGGAAGGAGAAATATGGATGGCGCAAGCTTTTATTCATGGCCTTATCCTCGCTTTTGGACTGATCATCCCGCTGGGCGTCCAAAATGTGTTCGTCTTTAACCAGGGCGCTACCCAGCCGACGCTGCTGCGAGCCCTGCCGGCGGTGATAACGGCATCCCTGTGCGACACCATCCTGATATTGCTTGCCGTGTTGGGCGTATCGGTCGTCGTGCTGCAAGTCTCCTGGCTGGCCTATATTCTCTATGGCGCCGGCTTCCTCTTCCTGCTCTACATGGGCTGGGTGACGTGGAAGAGCGCTGCGGCAAACCCCGCCACCGGGGAGATCGTCAGGCTTCCGGCCAAAAAACAGATCGCCTTTACCGCATCAGTCTCCCTGCTGAATCCCCATGCCATTCTTGATACGATCGGCGTGATCGGCACCAGTTCGCTCGGATACAGCGGAATGGCCAAATGGGGATTTACAGCCGCCTGCATTCTCGTCTCGTACTGTTGGTTTCTCGGCTTGTCGATTGTCGGCAGGCGGATCGGTTCCATCGACCGCTCCGGCAAGTGGCTGGCCTTGATCAACCGCATATCGGCGGTGATTATCTGGGGCGTCGCCCTGTACATGGGTGGGAAGTGGTTGTTTTAACAGGAAAGCGACAGCCTCCATGGCGGAAGCTGTCGCTCACCTTGTCTTACACGATTGTCTGTTCCTTTTGGCCCGGGCGAAACGGCTGCGGCCGTTCGCTGCGAAGGCCGAAGTGATAAAGGATCGCTTCGACAATCCGCTCGGAAGCTTTGCCGTCCCCGTAAGGATTTACTGCTTTTGCCATCGCTTCATAAGCATCGGAATCGCACAACAATTCATTCGCCAGCCGGTATACCTGTTCCTCGTCCGTCCCGGCCAATTTCAGCGTTCCGGCTTCAATCCCCTCCGGCCGCTCTGTGGTGTCCCGCAAGACCAGTACGGGAACTCCCAGTGAAGGCGCTTCTTCTTGCACACCGCCCGAGTCGGTCAAAATCAAGTGCGCCCTGCGGGCAAAATTGTGGAAGTCGAAGGTATCCAAAGGCTCAATCAGGTGAATGCGCTGATGGTCACCCAGTACCTCCCGGGCCACCTCCTGTACAGCCGGGTTTAGATGGACCGGATAGACGACGGCGATGTCCGGGTGATCCTCCACCAGGCGGCGAACGGCCCGGAAGATCCGCCGCATCGGCTCACCCAGATTCTCCCGGCGGTGGGCGGTCATTAGCACCATCCGGCGGCCTGCCGTCTGTTCGAGCACCGGGTGGCGGTAATCCTCCCGAACAGTCGTCTGCAAAGCGTCAATGACGGTATTTCCGGTGACAAAAATAGATGATTCCTGCTTGTTTTCCCGGCGCAGATTATCCGCCGCCCCCTCAGTCGGAGAAAAATGCAGGTCAGCCATGACTCCGGTCAACTGCCGGTTCATCTCTTCCGGGAACGGGGAGTACTTGTCCCACGTCCGAAGTCCCGCTTCGACATGTCCGATCGCCACCTGGTTGTAAAAGGCAGCCAGACTGGCGATAAACGTGGTCGTGGTGTCCCCGTGAACCAGTACGATATCCGGCTTGGTCTCTTTCATCACCCGATCGAGACTCTCCAGGCCGCGCACCGTTACATCAACCAGCGTCTGGCGTTCCTTCATCATGTTCAAATCGAGATCAGGGACGATTTCAAACATATCCAGAACCTGATCAAGCATTTGCCGATGCTGGGCCGTGACGCACACGATCGATTCGATCTGCTCCGGACGGCGTTTTAACTCGTGGACCAGCGGAGCCATTTTAATCGCCTCGGGCCGAGTGCCAAACACCGTCAACACTTTGATCTTTTTCATCAGTTTCACCTACTTCGTACCGAACAAGCGGTCTCCGGCATCACCCAGTCCGGGAACGATGTAGCCGTGATCGTTCAAACGGTCATCTACCGCCGCCACAAAGATGTCTACATCCGGATGTTCCTTCTGCATGAGTTCAATCCCTTCCGGGGCCGCTACCAGGCACATCAGCTTCAGGCTTTTCGCCCCGCGCTGTTTCAACGCCGTAATCGCTGCCGCCGCCGAACCGCCGGTTGCCAGCATTGGATCAATGACAATCAAGTCGCGTTCCTGGATATCAGTCGGCAGCTTGGCGAAGTACTCTACCGGCTTCAGCGTATTGGGATCGCGATACAAACCGATATGTCCCACCTTGGCGGCAGGAATCAGCTTGAGGATTCCTTCCACCATGCCGAGGCCAGCCCGCAGAATCGGTATCAGGCCTACCTTTTTCCCTGCAAGCACGCGGGAGCGACAGGGCGCCACCGGTGTTTCGATTACGGTCTCTTCCAGCGGCATATCTCGCGTAATTTCATAGGCCATCAACGTAGCCACTTCGTCTACCAGTTCCCGGAAGTCTTTTGTCCCGGTGTTTTTATCCCGGATAAACGTAATTTTATGCTGAATAAGCGGATGGTCAAAAACGTAAACTCGACTCATTCCATTTCCCCCCGTAGTTTCCGTTTTGTCGGTGATGTAAAGGCTTTAAAAACCCCCCTTTTGAAAGCTTTTATAATCATAGCGAAACAGATGAAGCACGTCAATTTTTTGAAAATGAATACGATAGCGCATGAAAGGGGAGTCCCTTCGGTAGCATGAGCCTCTTCACAAAGAAAGTCCCCGATACGGATCGGGGACACCTTTATCACTTATGCGGGTTAAATCGAGAGTCCTTCGTACAGCGGGAACCGGGCGCAGAGGGCAGCGACGCGCTGGCGGGCTTCCTCCTGCTTGGCTGCATCCTGCGGATTCTTCAACGACAATGCGATAATCGAAGCAACCTCCTTCATCGCTTCTGTGTCAAATCCGCGGGTAGTGACCGCTGGCGTACCCATGCGGACGCCGCTGGTGACGAACGGACTTTGCGGATCGTACGGAATGGTGTTTTTATTGGTGGTAATAGAGACTTCGTCAAGCAGATGTTCGGCCTCTTTCCCGGTCAAGCCCAGGTTGCGAACGTCCACCAATACCAAGTGGTTGTCCGTTCCGCCTGATACAAGCTGCAGCCCTTCCGCCTTTAAGGCTTCGGCAAATGCGCTAGCATTCTCGACAATACGTTTCGCATACTCTTTAAACGACGGCTGCAGCGCTTCTCCGAACGCAACCGCCTTGGCCGCGATAATGTGCATCAGCGGACCGCCTTGAACACCCGGGAAGATCGACTTGTCGATCGCTTTGGCAAACTCCTCTTTGCAGAGGATCAATCCTCCGCGCGGACCGCGCAGTGTCTTGTGGGTCGTACTGGTCACAAAGTGAGCGTACGGAACCGGATTTGGATGCAAACCAGCCGCTACCAAGCCGGCGATATGCGCCATGTCGACCATGAAGTACGCGCCCACTTCATCGGCGATCTCGCGGAACTTGGCAAAGTCGATTACCCGGGGATACGCGCTCGCTCCGGCGACGATCAACTTGGGTTTGTGTTCCCGGGCAAGCGAGCGGACGACATCGTAATCGATCCGGTGAGTCTGCTCATCGACGCCGTATTCGACGAAATTGTACAAAAGCCCGGAGAAGTTAACCGGACTGCCGTGAGTCAAGTGTCCGCCATGGGAGAGATTCATCCCCAGGACAGTGTCGCCCGGCTTGAGGATGGTAAAGTATACACCCATATTTGCCTGGGCGCCGGAATGCGGCTGCACGTTGGCGTGTTCTGCGCCAAACAGTTCCTTCACCCGGTCGCGGGCAATGTTTTCGGCAATGTCGACGTATTCGCAGCCGCCGTAATACCGGCGGCTGGGATATCCTTCCGCGTATTTGTTGGTAAGCACGGTACCCGCCGCTTCCATTACAGCTCGGCTGACAAAATTTTCGGAAGCGATCAGTTCGATTTTGTCACGCTGTCTGCCCAATTCAAGACGAACGGCCTCAGCAACCTGGGGATCTTGGCTCTTTAAAAATTCCAACATCTTCATCTCTCCTACCACTGTTTTTTATGTATATCTGGTTATCGCTTACAAACAGCTCGTGTTGCCTGTGTTCCGTTCGTAAACAGCCCTGGCGCCGCCAATCAGTTTGGGGCGGGTGTAGGCGGCTGTTACGTGGGCCTCGCCAATCTGACGCAAGCCGGGGCGAAACGGGACCGCTACGTGTTTTAAATGCATGCCGATCAGCGTGTCTCCAATATCGATGCCGGCATCAGCGCGGATAAATTCCACCACAGCAGGTGAAGGCAGCTTCGCATAGGCGTAAGCGGCCATCGATCCTCCTGCCGACGGCACCGGAACGACCGTGACCTGCTCCAGTCTGCCGGACTCCAGCATTTTTTGTTCAACGACGAGGGCCCGGTTCAAGTGCTCGCAGCATTGAAACGCAACGTCAAACTGATGAATCTGCCGCACCTCGTCAACAGCCCGATAGATCGCGGCGGCAACCTCTTCGCTGCCGGCTTTCCCAATGTGCTTTCCCAGCACTTCGCTTGTGCTGCAGCCGATGACCAGCAGCTTCCCTGCCTGCAGCCCTGCCGCCTTCTGCAGTTCCGAGAGGACCGACTTCATCTGGTCTTCAATTTGCGTTACATCCACCCTACTTCACTCCCAGATGCTTCGCTTCAATACCGGTTACTTTATCAATCCGTCTTTGGTGGCGCCCGCCTTGAAACTCGGTTTCCAACCAAATTTTTACGATCTCCCGGGCGAGTCCCGGTCCGATAACGCGTTCACCCATGGTCAGGACATTGGTATCGTTGTGTTCCCGTGTCGCTTTGGCTGAAAACATATCATGCACAAGTGCGCAGCGAATACCAGGCACCTTGTTGGCCGCAATCGACATGCCGATACCGGTCCCGCAGACGAGAATACCACGGTCAAACTCTCCCGCAGCTACCTTTTCCGCAACCGGCAGCGCGTAATCAGGATAGTCGACAGACGCCTCACAGTCGCAGCCGAAGTCCTCGTAGGCGATGTTCATCTCTTCCAGCAAGGACTTGATCTCTTCCTTTAATCTGAATCCGCCGTGATCCGCGCCCAATGCCACTCTCATATGCTAGCCTCCCGTTACCTTTGATCAATAGTATTATACCTCAATTTGCGATCCGGGACATAGAAAATTAGGATGTTTTATTCGGAGGAAGCAGAGGAGCCAATTTCTCATGAAGCATGTCCAGCAGTTTGTCCAGCTCCTCAGCGCACGTCATGTAGATCTCCAAATTGCCGCCGTACGGATCGGCAATGTCCCCGTCAACACCTACGTATTCGGTGAGCGTGAAAATCTTGTCGCCGTGACCGGGAAACATCTGCAGAATGTGCTCCTTGTGCCCTCGCGTCATCGTCAGTACCAGGTCCGCCCAGGAGAGCAGTTCGAGGGACAAGCGCTGTGCCCGATGATCCTGCCAGATTCCGCGTTCTGTCAACACTTGCCTGGTATGCTCAGAGGCTTGTTGTCCGTCGAAGGCGGCGAGCCCCGCGGAGCGGATTTGGGCTGCAGTCCCCTCCAGTTTTTGTCTGAACAATGCCTCTGCCATTGGGCTCCGGCACGTATTTCCGGTGCATACAAACAAGATATGCATCACAATCCTCCTCTTCATGCCCTTCGTCAGATGTCTCAGATGATAAACTTGCAGCCAACCGCCAACAGGATCAACCCGCCCAGCATTTCACTGTGGGCGCCTAACCAGTTGCCGATGCTCCGCCCAAGCATGAGCCCGCAACCCGCCATAAATCCGCCGATCAAGCCAAACAAGCCGACCGCCAAAATCGTATTCACTTCTATCAAACCAAAAGACAGCCCTACCGACAAGGCATCCAAACTGACGGTAAAAGAAAATAAAAGCAGGCCCAACCCGCTTGTTCGTATCGTACTCTTTTCTGCCGGAGATCGCAATACGGCATTCCACAACATATGTATTCCCAAAAGGATCAGGATGGCACCGGACAGGTAATCCGCGATGTGCCCGATTAAACCGGAAAGAAACAGGCCGACGAAAATGCCGATCAATGGCATGCAGATGTGAAAGAGTCCGATGGCGATGCTGACCTTTAGAACATCCCGCAGGCGCATTCCGCCAATGCCTACTCCTATCCCCAGGGAGAAGGCATCCATTCCAAGTGCAACCGCGATCATTAGCAAAGTGAGAAACTGCCCTAAATGGAATAAATGGTCTTCCATGCTTGTTCCTCCTTCCGTCCTTCCACAATATGCGGACAAGAAGGGAAACATGCTTACACGCGGATAATTCGGCCACCTGCAGCTTTTTCCAGGCGGTTCATAACCGCAAGTCCGATACCGCTGGTCGGGAACGCTTCGGAAACGATAAATTCTACCTGATGATCGTCAAATTGGCGGAGACAGGAGTAAAGCTCCCTGGCGACGCTTTCCAGCTCGCTGGACGAGCCGCAGGAGATCACCACATCGGCAGATTCCTGCCGCCTCCACCACTCTGCTTTTTCCTCCACAGCCAGTACTCCTGTCTTCTTGCCCTCCCGCTTGGCCTCTGCCAGCATATGCAGCATTTGCTGCCTGGCGGCGGCAGCCTCGCCGGAGACGATCCACATCTGCCCCTCAGGAGCGTAATGGGTGTACTTCATTCCCGGGGACAGCGGCTGTGCTTGCTTGCTGTCGGTTACAGCGGCATCCACCAGCACCTCGCCGATCACCGCCTTGATCTGTTCATACGTAATGCCGCCGGGACGGTGAATGACAGGAGGTTCGGCTGTCATGTCAATCGTGGTCGATTCTACTCCCACCCCGGTAGGGCCGCCGTCCAAAACACCGGCAATTCGGCCGTCCAAATCGGCAAGCACGTGAGCCGCGCTGGTGGGACTGGGCCTGCCCGAGCGATTGGCACTGGGCGCGGCAATCGGCACCCCTGCCTCCTGGATCAGCGCCAGCGCCAGGGGATGATCCGGCATGCGCACACCTACGGTATCAAGTCCTGCCGTCACCCGTCCGGCCACTGCTTCTGTCTTGGGTAAAAACAGAGTCAGCGGACCCGGCCAAAATGCTTCAATCAGTTTGAGTGCTTTAGGCGGAACAAAGGACGCGACAGCGGACAGCTGCGACAGCGACCCAATATGGACGATCAGCGGATTGTCGCTCGGCCGGCCTTTGGCCGTATATATTTTTTCCACAGCCTCATCCGACAATGCATTGGCGCCCAATCCGTAGACTGTTTCCGTAGGAAAAGCGAGCAGTTCCCCATCCCGGATTACACGGGCTGCATCCACAATCTGTGAATAATTTATTTTTTCTTCCACATTTTTATCCACATGCCAGACTTTCGTCTCGATTTTTTTCTGCATATCTTTGTTTCCTTTCCGAACCTTCATTTACACGGATTTGCTTCCCTAGTATAAAATCTATCCGCCAAGTTTTCAACAACCTGTGGGTAACTTGTGGATAACTAAAAAACCCACCTCGAAAGGTGGGAAAGGGGGAGCGTGTTTATCAAAATAAACCTGTCAGCCAATCCCAGAGAAAGAAGCGCACCTCTACTTCCGGGGCGGCATCAGCAAGCATTTTGCCGCTTTGGCCGGCTTGGTCATGGAGTTGTTGCGTATGATCTTGCTTCTGCGGCTCATCCCGCTTCTGCCGGTCAGCTTGTTGTTTGGGCTGCACGGCATCTCCGCTGGACATATCGATAAAACAGAGCGGCGGAAAGAGTACGCACCACCAGTTTTGTCCCTCGGCTTTACCAATGCGTATGCGCAGCGCTTCGTAATTCCCTGCCGGATAAACGTAAGAGCCATACAGCTTGGTAGGAAATGGCACCTGGCCAAAGTCAACCTCCGCCTGATACGCAAAACCTCTGTCCTGTATCGTTTGATCCACCAAGCGCTGCAGTTCGGGCAGCCTTGATGCCACTTGGGAACGAGCTTCTTCAAATGAGCGGATATCTTTTACCCATTCGTTCATTTGTGCGACGACCGCGTCCCGAACTTCGCGCTTCAGCCATTGATCCTGAAACGAATCGCTGTTGGCGATGATGCGCAGACGAATCGACTCCTGCGGGATCGGTCCGTTATCGACGACGGATGCCGCGTTCAGCTGTCCTTCCCAGTTCATCAGCATGACGCACAGCACATACAAAACAAGGTAAAACCGCTTCATGTAAATCTTCTCCCCTCAGATACTGACGCTTTGTTTTTAAGTCTCTTTAGCTGTCAGTATCGACGGGAATCCCGGCCAATATACTGTCTCTTCACAAAAGATTTGCGATTCGCCGGCGACATCCCAACACGACCCGGCTGATCCCGGCCAGATCGGGGACGATCTTCACTTCGTCGATCTCGCCTCCGGATCGCATGAGCTTTGCGACGCTCCGGGCTTGATCGATCCCCACTTCAAACGCGACCAGTGCCACAGGCTTTAGCAGCGCCGGCAAGGCTGCACAAATGCGCCGGTAACAGTCGAGACCGTCATCCCCTCCATCGAGTGCAAGCAGGGGTTCGTAGTCCCGTACTTCCCTGTCCAGTCCCTGCACATCGGCGGAGGGGATGTACGGCGGGTTGGATACCAGGATATCGAGTCGCCGGCCTGCCGCGACAAGCGGCCCAGCCAGATCGCCCTGCAAAAAGACAACTCGCTCCCCGACCCCCAACTCGCGGGCATTTTGCCGCGCAATCTCAATTGCTTCGGCAGACAATTCTACCGTGGTCACTTGCCAGTCCGGCCGTTCACAGGCCAGGGTCAGACAGATGGCGCCGCTGCCTGTCCCGATATCGGCCACATCCAGACTTTGGCGGGCAGGCCAAAGCTGGTCGGCAGACTGCAGTACCTGTTCAATCAGGATTTCCGTCTCCGGACGGGGAATCAGCACGCCCGGTTTGACGACAAAGTCGCGTCCAAAAAACTCCTGTTTGCCCAGGATGTACTGCAGCGGTTCCCGGGTGGCCCGGCGTTCGCACAACAGCTTCAGCCGCTGCACCGCTTCTTTGGAAATGGGATCCGGCAGATTGGCCAAAAAGGTGCTTCTGCTCCACCCGAGTACATGTCTCAGCAGCAGTTCTGCCTCAAACGGCGAATCCTGGCTGCCGGCGTTTTGCAAAAAACGAGAAGCCCAGAGCAGGGCTTCTCGAATCGTCTTGATGTTGTCTGTATCAAGCTGTTGCATGGCTTTTTAACAACTCCGTCTGTTCATGCATGATGAGATGGTCGATCACTTCGTCCAGCTCTCCCGCCAAGACCGAATCCAACCGGTGCAGCGTAAGGCCAATTCGGTGATCGGTTACCCTGCTTTGCGGGAAGTTGTACGTGCGAATCCGTTCACTGCGATCCCCCGTCCCGACCAGGCTTTTCCGGGCAGCGTCCTGCTCGGCCATCGCCTGCTGCTGGTAATAGTCAAACAGGCGGGCGCGCAGTACGCGGAGCGCCTTCTCCTTATTGGAGTTCTGAGACTTCTCGTCCTGGCAGGAAACGACGATGCCGGTAGGCACGTGGGTTACACGGACTGCCGACTTGGTCGTGTTGACGCTTTGGCCGCCTGCTCCGCTGGAACAGAACGTATCGACACGTATATCCTTTTCGTGCAATTCCACCTCTAATTCCTCTACTTCAGGCAGCACGATAACGGTGGAAGTAGAGGTGTGGATCCGGCCGCCGGACTCTGTCGTCGGAATCCGCTGAACCCGGTGTGCGCCGCTTTCAAACTTCAGCTTGCTGTACGCACCGCGACCGCTCACAGAGAAAATGATTTCCTTGTACCCGCCGATGTCTGTCGGATTCGCCTCCAGAACTTCCACCTTAAAACCGTGGCGCTCGGCAAAGCGCGTGTACATCCGGAACAAGTCAGCGGCAAAGAGCGCCGCCTCGTCGCCACCCGCGGCCCCGCGTATTTCGACGATGACGTTCTTGTCGTCGTTCGGGTCTTTTGGCAGCAGGAGAATTTTTAAGCGCTGTTCAAGCTTTTCCTTGCGCTCGGTTAAATCAGATATCTCCATTTTCACCATCTCGCGCATCTCATCGTCGAGCTTCTCTTCAAACATCGCCTTGGCGTCTTCCAATTGCTGCACAACTGATTTATATTCACGATACACCGTTACGGTCTCTTCCAAACCAGCTTGTTCCTTGGACAGATCCCGCAGCTTTTTGGTATCGTTAATGACATCGGGGTCACACAAAAGGTTCGTTACTTCTTCATAACGTTCCTCAACGGCAGATAAACGCTCAAACACAGCTATCACCCCAAAGTAAAAACTTAAATGTTTTTTCGTATAACATTACAATTATATAGGAGATCACCAAATTAGTCAAAGAAAAAAGCCCGGGATTCCGAGCTGTTTTCTCATCGATGGTAGCCGTCGTGTGAGGTAATGTGGTAATCGTAACGGGGCGCTTTCAGTTTCAGCGCGCTGATCACCTGGTCTTCGATATAGCGCGCCTGTCCGGCAGTGACGTTATGGACGAGATCCAGCGTCACGTACGCGTTGCCGCCGTGCAGCGTAATCCGCGCATTTTCCACACCCGGCACATTTTTTGCCGCCGCTACCATGCTGCGCATATCAACATCTTTGTTTATGACGTTTTGATGGCCGATAATCAGATTGGGATTTTGGTTTCGTCCCATAATCCTGTCGCGGTCTGCCCACCTTGTTCCCCTGCTGATGACGTCACCTGTCTGATCAGGAGCAACCGAAGGATTCTGCTGTCTGTCCAAACTGCGGATGCTGGAGGTTTTACCCTGTGGCGTGGAAGTCTGGTTGCAGCCGGAGAGCGAGATCGCCAAGGCGAACAGCGGAACAGCAACCAAATACGATAATTTCCTTGCAATGCGGTCTGTCCGCATATAAAAGCCACCTCCTGTTTTGCCTAGTTTGTACATCCCGGGGGATGCCCATGCAAACCAGAAGGTGGGGGCATGATCTCACATTATACGCGATGTATCTGATCGAGATGGGCCAGCTTTTCAGGCTTTCCCGGCACTTCGTGGCAGTGTCGGCAGCGCGCTTCGTATTTTTCCGCAGTCCCGACCATAATGACCGGATCGTTGTAGTCAGCCGGCCTTCCGTCGATCAGGCGCTGCGTCCGGGTTGCCGGACTGCCGCATGATACGCAAATCGCATGCAGTTTCGTCGTATACTCGGCCAGTGCAAGCAGCTCTGGCGTCACGCCAAAAGGTTCGCCGCGAAAGTCCTGGTCCAGTCCCGCGCAAATCACGCGTACGCCCCGGTCGGCCAGCTTTTGACAGACCCCCACGATCTCTTGGTCAAAAAACTGCACTTCGTCTATCGCCACCACTTCCGTGTCAGGCAAGATCGCCTCCCACAGCTCCCTGGCGTCATGTACCGCCAACGCTTCTTCCATCCCTCCGTTGTGCGAGACGACGGCCATGGCGTGATAGCGATCATCAATTACCGGTTTAAACACCTGAACCCGCAGCTTGGCGATCTTCGCCCGTTTAATCCGGCGAATCAATTCTTCGCTTTTCCCAGAGAACATACAGCCGCTAATGAGCTCAATCCATCCGTTTTGCTTGATAAAATACATACTTACAACTCCAAATGTAAAATGGTCATTACCGGAAATGGCGGTAGCCTTTTCATCATACCATCTCTCGCAACGACCGCCAAGACAACAAAACCAGGTAGGGCACTCTACCTGGTTACTGTCGATAAACTTTCTGATGCAATTAAGAAAGGTTGTATTTCCGTTTGAAACGGTCTACACGGCCGCCGGAATCAACAAATTTTTGTTTGCCCGTGAAGAACGGGTGGCAGTTGGAGCAAATCTCCACGCGCAGCGATTGCTTCGTCGAACCGGATTCGAATTCGTTGCCGCAAGCACAAGTTACTTTAACCGTGTGGTAATTTGGATGAATTCCTGCTTTCATGTTATCCACCTCTTTCCGCCCTGAATCGTATACCGAAACAGAGTTATATAAAACAGACATAAAAAGATAGTAGCACGACTGGTGCCGATTTGCAATAGCAGGAAGGTGGTTTACATATTTTTCCTGCGAAGCAGTTCCTTGGGCGGTACGTGGGTGAACGAACCGATTACCACATCGGGGAGCTCCTGCTGGTAAATTTCTATCGCCTGCTTCATCCCAAACACCTCACCCTGCGCCTTTGGAATCATCTCCAGGTAGCTTTCCGGGTCGATGTTCAGGTTGCGAAGCTGGATCAAGCGAATTCCGGTGCGCCGTATAAAGTTGATCATCGCTTCTATCTCTTCTTCGCGGTCGAATACCCCTGGGAAACACAGGTAGTTGATCGAGGTGTACACTCCCTTGGAAGCAGCGTACTCCGCGGAGCGGGCCACATTTTCCAAGGTGTAGCCGCGCGGGCGGTAATACGCGTTGTAGTGCTCGTCGATGGCGCTGATGATGCTGACCCGCATCAGGTCGAGCCCTGCGTCGACGATGCCCTTGATGTGGTCAGTCAGCCCGGCATTGGTGTTGATGTTGATCAAGCCCATGTCGGTCTTCTGCCGGACGCGGCGGATCGCCGGGACGATGATCCCCGCCATTGTGGAAGGCTCTCCTTCACAGCCTTGTCCAAAACTGATAATGCTCTCTGGCGTTTTCAGATGGTGGAGCATCACTTCCACAAGCTCGTCCTCTGTCGGCTTAAAATTCATTCGCGTCTGCGGCGAAGGAAATCCGCTGTCTTCCGGCTGCTCGGAAATACAGCCATAACAGCCGGCGTTACAGGTGTAAGATACCGGCAAGCTCCCTTCCCAGCGATGGAAAAAGTTATTGGATGCAGTCAAGCATTCATACTCCAGCGCACAGTGGGACAAATGGCGCAATATCCGATTTTCCGGAAACATGGATAACGTCTGTTCGACACGGCTTTTCAATTCCTCCATCGGGAAGTTCAGCGGGTTCCATTGATAAGGATCATCGCTTTGCCGGGCGGCTGTCCAGAATGCGCCGTCTTTCCAAACGACTGCCGTATATCCGAACAACGGAAACTTTTTTTGCTTATCCGTCTTTACGTAACCGGGCAAAAGCAAGCGGGTAAAGCCTTGCGGCAAAAGCGCACCCACGGCTGTAAACCCGTCCAATCTCATCATTTCTCCTGTATCGGGATCCATGCCGACCGGCACGGTGTCTGGCAGGCTGACCAATGTAGCTCCCTCAGGCAGCGGAATTAATTCTTCTTCCAGGATTTCCGTCAGCATCTCGCCATTTCTGCCAACGGCATAAGCCTCCGGATGATCGTAAACCCTTCCTTGCTCGTCTGCGTATACCAGATACATCGTTTCCATTCGCCCCTCTTTTTTGCTTCAAGTCATTGTAACGCAACCCGGCAGGCGTTGTAAACGTGAAGAACTGCCAATTACCGCAGAAAACGCAAGGGATTGACTGGCGTATCATCCTGACGCACCTCAAAGTGCAGATGGTAGTTGGTGGAATCTCCTGTGTTCCCCATGTACCCCAAAACATCTCCCTGGTTTACTTCCTGGCCAACGGTCACCAGGATCTTGCGCATGTGGGCATAAAAGGTATTCAACCCGTCGCCGTGATCCAGCACGACCAACTGTCCATACCCTGCGCGGGTCGTTCCTGCCTCAATGACTGTGCCGCTTTTTGCTGCCAATATCGGCGTGTTGCCCTTATTCTCGTTCCACAGGTCTATCCCTTTGTGCATTCTCCCCCAGCGGCTGCCAAAATCGCTCGTAATCGTAGCGTTTTCAATCGGCCATTCCATGGTTCGGGAGCGCAGCGTGCCGCGGCTTGCAACCTGGACGGACGATCGCTCTGCGATATCCTCATGGCCAGCCGGCATACGCCGCTGCAGGGGTATGGGAACATACAAGACCTGTCCGATATACAAGTTATCCGGAATCAGTCTGACCAGTGGGTTGCGGGCGGCGATTGCCGATTCGCTGACCTGGTAACGGGCGGCAATCTGGTCCAGCGTCTCTCCGCTGCCGACCGTATGAATTATTTCATTTCGCTTCATTGTAAGCTTCAAGCCGATTCCTACGAAGTTGGGATTTTTAATTTTATTTTGCTCTACCAATTCTTTCAGGCTGATTCCGTTGCGGTAAGCAATCTCGGAAAGTGTATCCCCCTGCTGCACGGTGTATGAAATGACCGGGCTTCGCTTTTGCGGAAGTTCCTCCTCTTCCTCAAAGATCGTATAGGGATTAAACGCCTGAAGCAGGGATTGTTCCACAACGGCTTGCCTTGCTTCATCCGAGCTTTGCCATGGTACCTGCGTATCAGCTGCGTAAGCATCCATCATGCTTAACCTCCCCTCTACTTTCCTAGTAATATGCCAAAATACAAAAAAAATGACGGCGTTTACTTTGCCGTCACAGTAGATTGTTTTGGAGAGCGGGACGTCTTGGCTTCCGGTTGGGACGGTGTCTGTCCTTCCGGCTTGCTTTCGATCCCCTCCAGAAATTCTACATTTGTTTTCGTTTCCGCCAATCGTTTCAAGAAGGTCTCGACAAACTCGTGGCTGTCGTTCATGCGCTTGCGAATGGACCACAATTTATCCAATTCTTCTTTCGATAAGAGCAGTTCTTCGCGGCGCGTACCGGAGCGGCGAATGTCGATGGCGGGAAAAATCCGCCGTTCGGCCAATTTTCGGTCGAGGTGCAGTTCCATGTTCCCCGTTCCTTTGAACTCCTCGTAAATCACGTCATCCATGCGTGAACCCGTCTCGATCAAGCTGGTGGCGAGGATGGTCAGGCTGCCGCCTTCCTCGATGTTCCGCGCCGATCCGAAAAACCGCTTTGGCCGGTGAAACGCTGCCGGATCGATCCCGCCTGAGAGCGTTCTGCCGCTGGGAGGGATGACCAGGTTATAAGCTCTGGCAAGCCGGGTGATCGAGTCAAGCAGAATGACGACATCCTTTTTATGCTCCACCAGCCTTTTCGCCCTCTCCAATACCAGTTCGGCTACCTTGATGTGGTTTTCCGGCAGCTCATCAAAGGTGGAGGCTACCACCTCTCCCTTCACAGACCGCTGCATATCCGTTACCTCCTCCGGACGCTCGTCGATCAGCAGGACAAAAAGCGAAATGTCCGGATGGTTTTCGGTAATGCTGTTCGCAATCTCTTTTAGCAAAACAGTTTTCCCAGCTTTTGGGGGAGCGACAATCAAGCCCCGCTGGCCCAATCCAACCGGTGTCAACATATCCATGATCCTGGTAGAAAGCTTTGTCGGTGAGGTTTCTAAAACAAGCTTTTTTTGAGGATAAAGCGGTGTCAGGGCGGGAAAGTGGAGGCGTTCTGCTGCCAATTCCGGATCTTGACCGTTGACGGCTTCAACCTGCAGTAGACCAAAATATCGTTCATTCTCCTTGGGTGGACGGACTTTTCCAGAGACGAGATCACCCATCCTCAGATCGAAGCGGCGTATTTGCGACTGTGAAATATAAATGTCTTCCGAGCTGGGAAGGTAGTTGATCGGCCGCAAGAACCCGTATCCTTCCGGCAGAATTTCCAGTACCCCTTCCATGAACATCAAGCCGTCCCGTTCGGCGCGTGCTCGCAGTATCGCAAAAATCAGTTCTTTTTTCTTCATTTGTGAGTACTGGGCAATCTGGTACTCCTTTGCTAGCTTGTACAAATCAGTTAATTTCTTCTCTTCCAGTTCGGAAATGAGCATATATACACCACACTTTAGTATCTTTTCTCTATCTTATTTCACCGCTCACAACGCAAGAATGGGCTTCCGTTCAAGGCGATGGTTTCCTTCGATGAAACGAATCGTTCCCGTTTTCGCCCGCATGACCACCGAGTGGGTGGTTGCACGCGTCCCCTGGAACCGAACACCGCGAAGAAGTTCGCCGTCAGTTACACCTGTTGCCGCAAAAATAGCGTCATCCCCCTTAACCAGATCGTCCATGTACAGGACCTGATGCGGGTCAGTCAGCCCCATTCGCTTGCAGCGTTCCAATTCTTCCTCGTTCTGCGGCAGCAGCCTGCCCTGGATCTCCCCGCCCAGACATTTTAGCGCCACTGCTGCCAACACTCCTTCCGGCGCACCTCCGGAACCGAACAGAATATCTACCCCCGTGTTCGGAAAGGCGGTATTAATCGCCGCAGCGACGTCTCCGTCGGGAATCAGCTTGATCCGTGCACCCGCTTCGCGGATTTCGGAGATGATCCGTGAATGCCGGTCGCGGTCCAGGACGATGGCGACCAGATCGCTCATGTCCTTTCCGGCTGCCTGGGCAACCGCTTTGAGATTGTCGGCAACCGGGGCGTTAATATCAATTTTCCCTACCGCATTCGGACCGACCGCGATTTTTTCCATGTACATATCAGGCGCGTGAAGCAAGTTGCCGCGATCGGCGATGGCGATTACCGATATGGCATTCCACGTTCCTTTGGCGACGATATTGGTCCCTTCCAAGGGGTCCACTGCCACATCGACGTAGGGCGGCACCCCTTGTCCCAGCTTTTCTCCAATGTAGAGCATCGGGGCCTCATCCATTTCGCCTTCGCCGATCACCACTACGCCATCCATCGGGATGTTTTCAAACTCCCGGCGCATTGCTGTCGTAGCCGCTCCGTCGGCCTCGTTTTTTTTGCCCAGCCCCATCCAACGTGCCGAAGCAAGTGCCGCGGCTTCCGTGACGCGAACCAACTCGAGTGATAAACTGCGTTCCATCTGTGCCTTCCCCCTTACGGTCGCTTTGTCGGCTTAAGAACTTCCCGGTAAACGTCTGCACCCAAATTCCGCAGCTTGCCAACCAGATTTTCATAGCCGCGGTCAATGTGTTCCAGCCCCTCTACTTCTGTCACGCCTTGTGAAACCAGTCCGGCAATGACCAGGGCTGCTCCCGCCCGCAAGTCGCTCGAGACGACCTTGGCGCCATTCAAAGTCCTGCCGCCTTCGATCACCGCAGAGCGCCCCTCTACCTTGATCGAGGCTCCCATGCGCCGCAGTTCGTCGACATGGCGGAAGCGGGACCCGTATATGTTGTCCGTGATAATGCTCGAACCCTTGACCTGGGTGAGCAGAGTTGTCATGGGCTGCTGCAGATCGGTTGGAAAACCGGGATACGGATTTGTCTTAACATCGACAGCTTGGTATTTCTCCTGACCGATCACGCGAATATTATCGTCCCCGTCCTCGATCACGACGCCAATCTCGCGCAATTTAGCCGAGATCGGTTCAAGGTGCTTGGGGATGACATTTTCCAGGATGACGTCGCCGCGCGTTGCAGCTGCAGCAATCATGTAGGTTCCCGCCTCGATCCGGTCAGGAATAATCGTATGACGGCAGCCCCGCAGGCGTTCCACTCCCTGGATGCGAATGACATCAGTTCCTGCTCCTTTGATGTTGGCACCCATATTGTTAAGCAGGGTAGCCACATCGACGATCTCCGGTTCGCGGGCGGCATTCTCGATCACCGTCACCCCTTCGGCGCGCGCCGCAGCCAACATGATGTTGATCGTCGCTCCGACGCTGATGAGGTCGAGGTAGATACGGGCGCCGCGCAGCCGGTTTGCCCTCAAGGTCATGACGCCATTCATGTTTTCCACACGGGCGCCAAGCGCTTGAAATCCTTTGATATGTAAGTCAACAGGACGCGGACCGAGATCGCAGCCTCCTGGCAACCCCACATTCGCCTCGCCAAACTTCGCCAAAAGCGCCCCCCAGAGATAATAGGAAGCACGCAGTTTTTTTACGTGTCCATTGGGCATTACAACAGGCTTCATCGCAGAGCTGTCTATTTCCATCCAGTCATCTTCGAACAACACGGATGCTCCCATCCGCTGCAGAAGCTCTACGTAGATCTCAACGTCTTGGATGTGTGGGAGGTTCTCGATAACAACCGGACCATCAGCCAGTAAAGCAGCCGGGATGAGAGCTACAGCGCTGTTTTTCGCTCCACTTATGGATACGCTGCCCCGCAAAGGCTTCCCTCCGTTAATGATCAGTTTCTCCATGATTCGCTCTCCTCAGGCATCTCTTTCTCATTTCTTTACAAGATTCTCTGGAAAGAAGCACCTTCTCCACGGAAAAGGTGCTTCTTAGCAATCGGAAATCGAGAACCCTACTTTTTCATGCTGTTCCAGTCTGCCAAGAATTTCTGCAGTCCGCTGTCTGTCAGAGGGTGATGTAAAATCTGTTTGAGGACCTTATAGGGGACGGTCGCAATTTCTGCGCCAAGGCGTGCCGCTTCCGTCACATGCAGGGCATGGCGAACACTGGCCGCGATGATTTCCGTTTCAATATCGTGCACAGCAAAGATTTCGACGATCTCTTTGATCAGCTTCAATCCGTCGTAGCCAATGTCGTCCAAACGGCCGACGAACGGGGACACGTATGTAGCCCCTGCACGTGCAGCCAGCAAAGCCTGGTTGGCATTGAAAATAAGCGTTACATTCGTTTTAATTTTCCGCTTTGACAGTGCTTTGACTGCTTTTAGTCCTTCTTCCGTCATCGGAATTTTGACCACGATGTTTTTGGACAGCGAAGCGAGTTTCTCGCCTTCTTCGATCATTCCCTTGGCATCCGTGCTGATGACCTCGGCACTGATCGGCCCGTCCACCAGGTCGATAATTTCCTTTAAGGCCTCGATGAAATCCCGGCCTTCTTTTGCCACAAGCGAGGGATTTGTCGTAACGCCAGAGATAACTCCCCACTCGTGAATCTCACGAATCTCTTCTACGTTGGCTGTATCGATAAAAAATCTCATGATGGCCTCCTGTTAAATGCGATTATTACTTCCGAACAGGCGAATTTTCCCTTTTACTACCTCTTTAATGGCTTCCCGGGCGGGTCCCAGGTATTTGCGCGGATCGATTTCATTTGGCTTGGCTGCGAGAATCTCGCGAATCTTCGCCGTGCAGGCCACTTGGTTTTCCGTATTTACGTTTATTTTGCCGACCCCGAATTGGATCGATTTTTTAATCGCTTCGTCAGGCACGCCGGAACCGCCGTGCAGTACGATCGGAGCAGCGATATTTCTCGCTACCTCGTCAATGATTTCAAAGCTGATCTTCGGCTCGCCCTTGTACATGCCGTGAGCGGTACCTACGGCAATCGCCATGTAGTCTACCTTGGTCTCTTCCCAGAAACGAATGGCGTCTGCGGGATTTGCCAAAGCAGCGTCTTTCTCGTCGACAGACAGGTCGTCTTCCACGCCGCCAATCGTTCCCAGCTCTCCTTCGACGGAAACGCCGACTGCATGAGCAGCCTCTACCACTTGTTTTGTCAGACGGATATTCTCTTCCAATGGATAGTGGGAACCGTCAAACATGACAGAGGAGAACCCTGCACGAATGCACTTCATGACTACCTCGAAGCTGCTTCCGTGGTCGAGGTGCAGGGCAATCGGCACGCCGGAAGTCTCCGCAGCGGCCTTGGCCATCGCTACGGTGTATTCCAAGCCCATATACCGCATGGCCCCTTCCGACACCCCGAAAATCACTGGTGATTTTTCCTCTGCAGCCGCTTCTGTGATCGCCTGCGTAAACTCCAGGTTGTTCAGATTAAACTGCCCTACTGCGTATTTATGTTTCTTCGCATCCTCTGCAAACGCGGTCATTGGTACAAGTGGCATAAACGTACGATTCCTCCCCATACTGGTCTGTGGTAACTTGTGTTATTATACCACAACCCTTTTTTGCTTAACAGGCTTTCACTGCTAACAGGCGAGCTGCTGATTGACTACTTGACGAAGCTCATCAATGTCAAAGGGCTTAGTAAAGTGCATCAAAGCTCCCAATTGCGTCGCTTCCTTGATCATATCCAACTCTCCGTAAGCTGTCATCATGATGACTTTGATACTTTTGTCCATTTTTTTAATATGTTTCAAGATTTCGATGCCGTCCATGCCTGGTATTTTCATATCGAGAATAACGAGATGCGGCGATTCTTTTTCTACAATCTCCAATGCTTGTTTTCCGTTCGCCGCCTGGAAGGTGGAATAGCCCTCTTTTCCAAGTACCTCGTACAAAAGAATGCGAATGCCGTACTGATCGTCGACAACCAAAATTTTCTTTCTCTGCATTTCCATCTCCCCCTATACACCAAGGTTAGTCCCGATTTATTCTGTTATTTTCAACAATTCGCTAACCTGAGGAAATCTCCTCCATGTCCTTTGACCTTATTTGCTATATGCAAACAAAAAAGGGGCCGTAGATTCACGGCACCCTCTATCTTATCTTCTATGAGTCAAAGCTGCTTTGACAAATTCCTGGAACAGCGGCTGCGGCCGGTTCGGGCGGGACGTGAATTCAGGGTGGAACTGCGTCGCCAGGAACCATGGATGGTCTGGCAGTTCGACGATCTCCACCAGTCTTCCGTCGGGGGTTGTTCCAGAGAAAACAAGGCCCGCCTTGGCAAGCTGTTCGCGGTAGTCGTTGTTTACCTCGTAACGGTGGCGGTGACGCTCATGAACCAGCGTACTGTTGTAGGCTCGCTCTGCAAGGCTGCCCGAAATCGCCTTCGTCGGACCGAGACCTAGGCGCATTGTACCCCCTTTGTCTTCCACCACTTTTTGCTCCGGCAGCAAGTCAATGACCGGATGCGGGGTAAGCGGGTTGATTTCGGAGCTGTTGGCTCCCTCAAGTCCTGCTACATTGCGGGCGAATTCGATGACGGCCAGCTGCATGCCGAGGCAGATGCCGAAATACGGTACGCGATTTTCCCGGGCAAAGCGAATGGCTTCGATTTTCCCTTCGATTCCGCGATCGCCAAATCCGCCGGGAACGAGAATGCCGTCGACATCGCCAAGCAGCTCGGCAACATTGGCCGCGGATACCTCTTCGGAGCTCACCCATTTGATTTTCACGTCGGTATCATTGGCGTAGCCTCCATGATAGAGCGCTTCGGCTACCGACAGGTACGCATCATGGAGCTCAACGTACTTTCCAACGATGGCAATGCGTGTTGTATGCTTCAGATTTTTTACTCTTTCGACCAATTTTTTCCACTCGGTCATGTCCGACTCATCGCAGGTAAGTCCCAGGTGGCGGCAAACGTAGTCATCAAGGCCTTGCTGCTGCATCATAAGGGGAACTTCGTACAATGTTTCGGCATCAACCAGTTCGACGACAGCGTTTTTATCGATATCGCAGAACAGCGCCAGCTTGTCCTTCATCTCCTGGGAGAGCGGATATTCCGTGCGGGTCACGATGACGTTGGGCTGAATCCCCAAGCTGCGCAATTCCTTTACGCTGTGCTGCGTCGGCTTCGTCTTCATCTCGCCTGCCGCTTTGATGTAAGGAATCAGCGTAACGTGAATGTACATCACATTTTCACGCCCCACATCGCTCTTGATCTGGCGAATGGCTTCCAAGAACGGCAAGCTTTCAATATCCCCGACTGTCCCGCCAATCTCGGTAATCACCACATCCGCTCCGGTCTTCTCACCGGCGGTAAACACCCGTTCCTTGATCTCGTTGGTGATGTGCGGAATGACCTGGACCGTGGCTCCCAGGTAATCGCCGCGGCGTTCCTTGGCAATGACGGCAGAGTAGATTTTGCCGGTCGTCACGTTCGAATTGGCGTTCAAGTTAATATCGATAAAACGCTCATAATGGCCTAAGTCAAGGTCTGTTTCAGCGCCATCGTCGGTGACGAACACTTCCCCATGCTGATACGGGCTCATCGTCCCAGGGTCTACGTTAATGTACGGGTCAAATTTTTGAATGGTTACCTTTAGCCCCTTGTTTTTCAGCAATCGCCCCAAAGAAGCTGCTGTAATCCCTTTGCCCAGCGAAGAAACGACTCCACCAGTTACAAAAATAAATTTTGCCATCGTTCAAGTCCCCTCTTTCCCCTATTCCAGCGTCGACGCTTGTTCTGATGAGGATGGCTCCCCCAAAAAAAGAAAAAACAAAAGGATGACCCAACCCGAATCATCAGGCAGGGGGCACTTTTGTTTTATAGCTTATCCATATTCGGTATAACTTCATGTGAAGCCCAAGCAGTATTTTATAACGCCCTATAGATGAAAGTCAAGGATTTAGAGGTCTTCCGTTTCTTCATCTTCTATTACTTCACCCTCAAGTTCCTCGTCGTCAAAGATCTCCTCGTCGTCAACAAGGTCATCATCAGCATCTTCGTCTGCTTCATCATACTCGTCATCGTCTTCGAGTTCGAGAATGTCATCGTCTTCGAAGTCTTCTTCCAATTCTTCATCCAGATCGTCGTCGTAGTCGTCAAGATCGTCGTCAAGCAGGATTTTCTTCCGCTTGCCGCCTTCCTGGCTTTCTTCTACTGCCTCAGTCGGGTACCAACGCTTCAATCCCCAGGTATTGTCGCCAACACAGATAAAGCGTCCGTCGATGTTGATCTCCGTATAAACTTGTGCGATCATTGCCATCATCTGCTCATCCGTCATACCGCGAAGCGCCGCAATCTCATTCATGAGCTCGCGAAAATTGCAAGGTTCATTAGTCCCTTTCAGTATTTCGTATGCGATGTCGACCATCGCCATTTCGCTCAGCTTCTCTGGATCAATATGTTGAAGTGTTTGACTCAACCCGGGCACGTCCTTTCGCAACAAAAAATTGACTATCATACAGTATTCCTTATTTTAGACGAAAATGCAAGGCTTTCAAACAGCAGGCGAGCCCGGGAAATCAGTCAAGGGACCAGCTTATATTACATGTTGCGGCGATATTGGCCGCCTACCTCATACAAGGCAGCGCTGATCTGTCCCAAAGATGCCACTTTTACCGTCTCCATGAGTTCGGCGAAGATATTGCCGCCGGATACCGCGACTTCTTTCAACCTGGCCAGGGCACGAGGGGCTTCCTCGCTATGGCGCTGCTGAAAATCGCGGAGATTGCGGATCTGATGTTCTTTTTCCTCCTCGCTGGCCCGTGCCAGTTCAATCTCGTAGTCCTCTTCCGAAGCATTGGGGTTGAGGAAGGTGTTCACGCCGACGATCGGCAGTTCCCCGGTGTGCTTCTTCATCTCGTAGTACATCGACTCATCCTGGATCTTGCCGCGCTGATACTGCGTTTCCATCGCTCCGAGAACCCCGCCGCGGGCGCTGAGCCGCTCAAACTCCTGAAGGACAGCTTCTTCTACCAGGTCAGTCAGTTCCTCGATGATAAAGGAGCCCTGCAGCGGGTTTTCGTTTTTCGCCAGGCCCAGTTCTTTATTGATGATCATCTGAATCGCCATTGCCCGGCGGACGGAGTTTTCCGTCGGCGTCGTGATCGCTTCGTCATAGGCGTTGGTATGGAGAGAATTACAATTGTCATAGATCGCGATCAACGCTTGCAGGGTGGTGCGAATGTCGTTAAAGTCCATCTCCTGGGCGTGCAGCGAACGGCCCGACGTCTGAATGTGGTACTTCAGCTTTTGGCTCCGCTCATTGGCTCCGTACCTGTGCTTCATGGCGACCGCCCATATCCTCCTGGCGACCCGCCCGATCACCGTGTATTCAGGGTCCAGTCCATTCGAAAAGAAGAAAGAGAGATTGGGAGCGAAATCGTCGATGTTCATGCCGCGGCTGAGATAGTATTCCACATAGGTAAAGCCGTTTGCCAGCGTAAAAGCAAGCTGGGTGATCGGATTGGCGCCCGCTTCCGCGATGTGATAGCCGGAAATGGAGACAGAGTAGTAATTTCTCACCTTGTGGTCAATGAAGTACTGCTGGATGTCTCCCATCATCCGCAGGGCGAACTCTGTCGAAAAAATACAGGTGTTCTGCCCCTGGTCTTCTTTCAAAATGTCCGCCTGCACGGTACCGCGAACAGTGGACATTGTGTACGCCTTGATGCGCTCCAGCTCTTCCTGATTCGGCTGGCGGCCTTCCCGTTCGACAAATTTTTCCACCTGCTGATCGATCGCCGTGTTCATAAACATCGCCAGGATCATCGGAGCGGGACCGTTGATCGTCATCGAGACGGATGTCGACGGCGAACACAGGTCAAAGCCCGCGTAGAGTTTCTTCATATCGTCAAGGGTACAGATGCTGACACCGCTCGTCCCCACCTTCCCGTAGTTGTCCGGTTTATAGGAGGGGTCTTCACCATACAAGGTCACGCTGTCAAAGGCGGTACTAAGCCGCTTCGCGTCGTCGTTTTTCGAAAGAAAGTGAAAGCGTCTGTTGGTCCTCTCCGGTGTGCCTTCGCCGGCAAACTGGCGGCGCGGGTCCTCTCCTTCCCGCTTGAACGGAAATACCCCGGCCGTGTAGGGAAACAACCCCGGAGCATTTTCCTTAAGCGACCATTTGACGATCTCTCCCCAATCGGCGAAGCTCGGCAAAGCTACCTTTGGAATGCGAAGTCCGGACAGAGATTCGGTAAACAGCTTCGTCACGATCTCCTTATCGCGGATTTTGGTGACGAACTCGTCACGATTGTACGACTCCTTCAACTTGGGCCACTTTTCTAAAATTTCCTTGCATTCCGGGTGAAGCTTTCCTTCAAACAAAGCGATCTGCTCATCGAGAAGAGCGATCAGGTCAGGCGCTCCTTCTCCGGTTTCCCCGGAGGCCAGCAGGGTCTCTTTGGCCCCGTTCAGCTGGAACAGCTTGCGCGCAATATTCGACTGCTCTTCCGCAAATTGGCGATAGCTGCGAACCGTGTCGGCGATTTCCTGCAGATAGTTGACGCGGTTGGCCGGAATAAGCGATGACTTGTGTATGCGGACCGGGGTCGGGTCAAGATGCTCCGTCGGCCAATCGACGCCCGTCTTCTGAACGACCGCTCGCATCAGGGCCGCAAAAAGAACATTGGTGCCTGGATCGTTAAATTGGTTGGCGATCGTCCCGTAGACCGGGATTTGATCGTCCGGCAGTTCGAAGGCGTTGTGGTTGCGCCGGTACGCCTTTTTCACCTCTCTGAGCGCGTCTTCGGAGCCTTTTCGGTCAAATTTGTTGATCGCGACGATATCCGCGAAGTCCAGCATGTCGATCTTCTCCAGTTGAGACGGGGCCCCGAATTCGCTGGTCATGACGTACATCCCTACGTCGGATACTTCTGTAATCTGGGCATCCCCTTGACCGATGCCGCTGGTTTCCACGATGATCAGGTCAAAGCCTGCCGCCTTGACCACCCGAAGTGCATCGGCCAGTGCCGCAGACAGCTCCGAACCGGATTTGCGGGTGGCGAGGCTGCGCATGTAGACCCGGGGCGTATTGATCGCATTCATGCGAATCCGGTCGCCGAGCAAAGCTCCGCCTGTCTTTTGTTTGGACGGGTCGATCGAGAGAATCGCCACGGTTTTTTCAGGATACGTATGGATAAATCGCCGTACCAATTCATCCGTCAAGGAACTCTTGCCGGCACCGCCAGTTCCGGTGATGCCGACGACCGGGACAGTTCGCTTGGGCTGCGGCAGTTTTTCGGCGATCGGCACGAACGCCGCCGGATCGTCTACCGCGTACTCTGCGACCGAAATCAACCGGGCAATGGCCTGATGGCGCTGTTCCTGAAGCTGCGCCAGCTCTTCCCCGACCTGGCGTACGGTCGGAAAATCCGTTTGCCTGAGCATCTCGTTGATCATCCCCTGCAGTCCCATATGGCGGCCGTCATCGGGGGAGAATATTTTACTGACGCCGTATGCTTCCAATTCACGGATCTCCCGCGGGACAATCACTCCGCCTCCGCCGCCGAAGACGCGAATATGACTCGCCCCCCGCTCCTTCAACAAGTCGATCATGTATTTGAAATATTCGACGTGTCCGCCTTGGTACGAGCTGATTGCAATTCCCTGCACATCTTCCTGTATCGCCGCTGTCACGACTTCTTCTACCGAGCGGTTGTGGCCAAGGTGAACCACCTCCGCACCGGACGACTGCAAAATGCGCCGCATAATATTAATAGAGGCGTCGTGACCATCGTATAAACTGGCAGCCGTCACAAAGCGAATCTTGTTTTTCGGGCGATACACTTCCGTCTCCATCCCTTTTTGCCTCCTTCTTTGCGCTTTACGTTTGCTTGCCGCTGATCTCCCGCAAAAGCAGCGCCGTCTGCTTTTCCGTATACTCTTCCAGCGAGTAATCCCGCTTCAGCGTCCAGCGGCGGAACACCCACATCTCGCCCAGCACCATGATGTTGTGGGCCATCAATTTTACCTGTTTTTCGTCAATTCCAATCGAGCCGTCGGCAATTCCTTTCCGCAGAATCTCTTCAAAGATTCCCGTTATCTCTTCTTCTCTGCCGAGTACGTAGCGCATCGTCTCTTCCGGCAGCGACTTGGTCTCCTGATAAATCAGCAGCACCCTGTCGCTCATCTGCTCCATTACGCGAAAGAAGCTGCGCAGCGCCAGTTTTAACACCTTGAGTCCTGTGCCCTGAAACGTGATCGCTTCCCGCAAGCGGTTTTCCACTTCGGCGTGAATCGCATCACAGACGAGGTAGAGCACATCTTCCTTTGATTCAATGTATTCGTAAAGCGTGCCAATGCTGAAGCCGGATGCCCGGGCGATCTCCCGGGTGGTCGTTTTATGAAATCCCTTGCGAATGAACAGATCGACAGCCGCCTCGACAATTTGGTCGCGCCGTTTTTCAATCAACTTCGGATCCTTCACCAGGGACGGTATTGTCTTTCTTCGATTAGACATCTGGATACACCTCGCGAACTGACTGAGCGTTTAGTCAGACATTTTCATAAGGAAAGCGTCTCTTTCTCCTCTATTATACGCCGGAAAGAGAGCTGCCCTCAATCTCTATTTGTCCCTCGGTGCACCCTGATCCCCTCGAAACAAGGTTTCGGCGATCAACTCGGCAGTGCTGTACGGATCCCGGCGGCGTTCCTCCACATCGGCCAGCTGATCGGCAAAACAGCCTTCCTGTACCGCTTGCAGCATCCGCTGATAGACGTTGTGGCTCACGATCTCCAACACCTCTTCGCGGAGGTGAGCAGCGCGTCTCATCTCCCAGTCGCCGCTTTCGTGCAGAAACTGCTGGTGTCGTTCGACTGCCGCCCACAGTTCAGCCATTCCCTGCTGCCTGGTAGAAATCGTCCTGACGACAGGCGGACGCCACGGAGCATCATGCTTTGCCAAATCGAGCATCTGCTCCACCTCTACCTGAAGCTTGTCGGTGCCGGGCAGGTCGGCCTTGTTGATCACAAACAGGTCGGCTATCTCCATGATGCCGGCTTTGAACGCCTGCACGCTGTCGCCGCCGCCGGGATTGAGGACGACGACGGTCGAATCGGCGATGTTCATCACATCCAGCTCCGATTGGCCGACACCAACCGTCTCGATCAGGATGACGTCGCATCCGTATGCGTCAAGCACTCGCACGGCGTCCTTCGTATTCCGCGATAGTCCGCCCAGACTGCCGCGCGTCCCCATGCTGCGGATAAATACCCCCGGGTCGAGGGCGTGATTTTGCATCCGCACCCGGTCGCCGAGCAGAGCTCCGCCCGTAAAGGGGCTGGTCGGATCCACCGCGACGATCCCGAGCGAGAGTCCCTTGGCCCGCAGGAAATAGACCAGCGCGTCCACCAGCGAGCTTTTTCCCGCCCCCGGGGTACCCGTAATCCCGATCAATTTGGCCCGGCCGGTATGCGGGAAGATCTCCCGCAGCATTTGCATCCGTTCCGGATAATCCTGTTCGATGCAGGTAATGGCACGGGCCGCTCCCCGCACGTCGCCGGCCAGTACCCGCTTTGTAATCTCCAGCATTGCACAATCCCACGCTATTCTTTAAGAAGGTAGTTGCTGATCACGACGCGTTGAATTTCGTTGGTTCCTTCGTAGATCTGGGTAATTTTGGCGTCCCGCATAAAGCGCTCCACGGGGTATTCCCTGGTGTAGCCGTATCCGCCAAAGACTTGCACGGCTTCAATCGTGACCTCCATCGCCGTGTCGCCGGCGAACAGCTTCGACATCGCGGAAGCCTTGCCGTACGGCAGACCTTGATCCTCCAGCCACGCCGCCTGATACGTGAGCAGCCGGGCCGCTTCGATCTTCGTCGCCATCTCTGCCAGCTTGAACTGGATGGCCTGCAGCGAAGCGATCGGCTTGCCGAACTGGTGCCGCTCCTTGGCGTAGGCAAGCGCGTGCTCGTATGCGCCCTGCGCGATCCCCAGCGCTTGGGCGGCAATCCCGTTGCGCCCGCCATCGAGCGTCATCATCGCGATTTTAAAGCCTTCTCCTTCGGCCCCCAAGCGGTTTTCCGCCGGAATCCGCGCGTTTTCAAAAATGACCTCCAGTGTTGGCGAGGAGCGGATTCCCAGCTTCTTCTCCTTTTTCCCCATGCTGAAGCCAGGCGTGCCCTTTTCCACGATGAAAGCCGTAATCCCTTTGTGTTTCAGTGTCGGGTCGGTTACGGCAAAGACGATGTAGATTTCCGCATCGCCGCCGTTGGTGATGAAAATTTTATTGCCATTCAAAACGTAATGGTCTCCGTCTTTTACCGCCGTCGTCCGCATCCCCGCCGAGTCGGACCCGGAGCCGGGTTCGGTCAGGCAGTAAGCTCCCAGCTTTTTGCCCTCTGCCAGCGGCCGCAGGAACTTCTGTTTTTGTTCCTCAGTCCCGAACTTGAAAATCGGCCAGCTGGCCAGCGAGACGTGGGCAGACAGCGTAACGCCGATTGACGCATCCACCCGGGACAATTCCTCTACGGCCAAAACGTAGCTCATATAATCGGCGCCTGCACCACCGTACTCTTCCGGCCACGGTATGCCCGTGAGCCCCAATTCCGCCATCTCTTCAAAAATCGCCCGCTCGAAGCGCTCCTCTTCATCCCGCTGGGCGGCAGTTGGCGCAACCTTCGTCTCGGCAAAGTCCCGCACCATTTTTCGAATCATCTCTTGCTCTTCGGTTAAACGAAAGTCCATCTCTTCTCACCCCTGTTCTATTTACGAAAGCAAGTGCTTGGCTATCACCAGGTGTTGAATTTCATTCGTTCCCTCGTAGATCTGCGTGACTTTCGCATCCCGGAACAGGCGCTCTACCGGATACTCGCGAGTGTAACCGTATCCGCCAAAGACCTGGATCGCTTCCGTGGTTACTTTCATCGCTGCATCAGAGGCGAACAGCTTGGCCATGGAAGCCTCTTTGCCGCAGGGCAGCTTCTCATTGCAAAGGAAGGCGGCACGATAGACCAGCTGGCGTGCTGCCTCCGTCATCGTCGCCATGTCAGCCAGCTTGAAGGCGACGGCCTGCTGCTCTGCGATGGGCCGGCCAAATTGCTTCCGCTCTTTGGCGTAGCGGCGGGCATGCTCCACAGCCGCTTCCGCTATCCCCAACGCCTGGGCGGCGATGCCGATGCGCCCGACGTCCAGGTTGGCCATGGCGATGGCAAATCCGTCTCCTTCTCGCCCCAGCAAGTTTTTCGCCGGCACGGAAGCGTTGTCAAAAATCAGTTCCGCAGTGTTGGAACCGCGCAGCCCCATCTTCTTTTCCTTTTTCCCGACATGCAAACCTTTTGTGTCTCTTTCGACAATAAACGCCGAGATTCCGTTCGGCCCCTTTTGCGGATCCGTAACGGCAAAGGTGATGTACGTATCGGCCTCGCCGCCGTTGGTAATGAACACCTTGCTTCCGTTGAGCACGTATTCATCGCCTTTGCGGACAGCGGATGTACGGATGCTTTTGGCGTCCGAACCTGAATGCGGTTCCGTCAGAGCGAAGGCACCGAGGGACTTTCCTTGAGCCAGTTTGGGAACAAATCGCTGCTTCTGCTCCTCAGTGCCAAAATTCAAGATCGGATTGGTGCCGACAGAGGTGTGGACGGATAAAATGACGCCTACTGTGGCGCTGACCTTGGAGATCTCATGGATCGCCGAGATGTATGAAATGTAATCCGCGCCCGCTCCGCCCCATTTTTCCGGTACGGGAATGCCCATGATGCCGGCTTTCCCCATCTTTTCGACGATTTGACGGGGAAATTCATCACTATCTTCCATGAAAGGAACAAGGGGGGCAATTTCCTTCTGGGCAAAGCTGCGCACCATCTTGCGCATCATCTCTTGTTCCGCTGTCAGGCGGAGGTCCATAATACTCCTCCCTTTCCCAAAATGACCTCAATTTTACCTGTCATTCATACACATAAAAGCCCCGTCCGCTCTTCTTGCCGAGCCAACCTGCCTTTACGTATTTTCGCAGCAGCGGGCAAGGACGGTACTTGGAGTCGCCAAACCCTTCGTACAGCACCTCCATGATGTACAAGCAGGTGTCCAGGCCGATAAAATCAGCAAGCGTCAGCGGTCCCATCGGGTGATTCATGCCCAGCTTCATCACCTCGTCGATCGCCTCCGGACTGGCGACCCCCTCGTAGACACAGTAGATCGCTTCGTTGATCATCGGCATCAGCACGCGATTGGAGACGAAGCCGGGGAAGTCATTGACGCTGACCGGAACTTTTCCCATCTGTTTGGCCAGGGCCTCCACCAGCAGGTACACTTCATCCGCCGTCTGCAGTCCGCGAATCACTTCGACCAGCTTCATGACCGGAACCGGGTTCATGAAGTGCATGCCGATTACTTTTTCCGGGCGCCGGGTCACTGCAGCGATCTCTGTGATCGGCAGTGAGGAGGTGTTGCTCGCCAGCACCGCATGCGGCGGGCAAATCTCGTCCAGTTGACGAAAGATTTCTGTTTTGATTGCCATGTTTTCCGTGACAGCTTCTATGACGAAATCGACCTCTTTGGCGTCCGCCAAATCCGTCGAAAGGGAAATCCGCGACAGGATCAGTTCCTTGTCGTCTGCCGAAATTTTTTGCTTTTCAACGCTGCGCGCCAGGTTTTTGCTGATCGTACCCAATCCCCGTTCCGCGAACTCACGCTGCGTATCGTGCAGCAGCACCTTCAGACCTGCCTGGGCCGCCACCTGGGCAATCCCGCTGCCCATCTGGCCTGCCCCCACTACCATCAGCTTGCTCACATTCACCCAAGACCCCTCCTCATTCATCTACACGCAGCAGCACCGCGTCACCCTGGGCCGCACCGCTGCAAATCGCTGCGATCCCGAGACCTCCGCCGCGCCTGCGAAGCTCGTAGGCCAAAGTCATAATAATCCGGGCACCGCTCGCGCCAATTGGATGTCCAAGTGCGATCGCACCGCCGTTCACGTTCACTTTTTCCTCGTCCCAGCCGACGATCTTGCCGCTGGTCAGCGTGACGGCGGCAAACGCTTCGTTCACTTCGAATAAGTCAATCTGCCGGACACTCAGCCCGGATTTTTGCAGCAGCTTTTGAATCGCCAGCCCGGGCGTAACGGCGATGTAGGGCGCTTCAGCCCCCACTGCCGCATGGCCGAGAATCGTCGCCAGCGGTTTTTTACCGAGGCGGGCGGCATTTTCATCACTGGTGATCACCATCGCTGCCGCTCCGTCGTTGATGCCCGGCGCGTTGCCCGCCGTGATCGTTCCGTCCTGCAGATAGACAGGCGGAAGCTTAGCTAGCCCTTCCAGTGATGTGTCCGGACGGGGAGCCTCGTCTTGGGAGACGAGCAGCGGCTCGCCTTTTTTCCGGGGAACCTCCACCGGGACGATCTCCTCGGCGAAAAGTCCGTTGGCTGCGGCCTTGGACGCCCGCATCTGGCTGCGGTACGCCCAGGCGTCCTGCTGCTGCCGGGTGATGCCGTACTCCCGGGCCACGTTGCTGCCGTGCACAGCCATCGGCACGCCGTCAAACGGGCAGGTTAGCCCGTCGAACATCATCAGGTCGACGGCTTGACTGTCGCCCATGCGCATGCCGTACCGCGCCCCTGGCAATGCATAGGGGGCGTTGCTCATGCTCTCCATACCTCCCGCAACGATCACCTCGCCATCTTTGGCACGGATGATCTGATCCGCCAGCGTCACGGCGCGCATGCCGGAGGCGCACACCTTGTTGATCGTTTGGCTGGAGACGTTCCACGGCAGTCCGGCTTTGCGGGCCGCCTGCCGGGATGGCACCTGGCCCGCCCCTGCCTGAACGACCATTCCCATGATCACTTCATCTACCTGTTCGCCGGTGACTCCTGCCCGCTTTACCGCCTCTCGGATCACGACAGAGCCGAGTTCGACAGCACTCAAGTCCTTCAACGCACCGCCAAATTTGCCAAACGGAGTTCGGACAGCACTTACGATGACTGATCTCACGCCATTTCCCTCCTTACAGGACTGGCAAATACGCCAATCTGATTGAGCGGTCGCTCACCTATGCTTTTATTTTGACGGCATTATCTGAATTAGTCAACAAATCGAAATCGATTACCGCCTAAAAATTTGCCCATTGTTCCAGCGAAGGAGCAGTCAACCTGCTGACCGCTCCCTTCCCGCTGGTTCCGTTCATTTTTCCGGCAGCTTTTGCCGTCAGATAGCGTCGGCCAGTATCTCGGCAATATCTCTCGCTTTCACTTCGTTCTCTTTTTCCTTCATCTTGATGCCGTCGTTCATCATCGTCAGACAGTACGGGCAGGCACTGGCAATCTGTGTCGGCCCCACCTCAAGGGCCTGCTCGGTGCGGGCGACGTTGACGCGGGTGCCCTCTGTTTCCTCCATCCACATCATGCCGCCGCCGGCGCCGCAGCACATGCTGTCGCAGCCGCTTCGCTTCATCTCCACAATCTCCACGCCGGGGATGGCCGCAAGGATTTGCCGCGGTTTGTCATAAATCTCGTTGTAGCGTCCCAAATAGCAGGAGTCGTGGTAGGTGATCCGTTCTTTTACCTCTTTGGACGGGGACAGCCTTCCCTCTTTCAGCCATTGTTCCAGCAGTTCAGAGTGATGGTAGACTTCCGCCTTCAAGCCGAATTCGGGATATTCGTTTTTAAACGTATTGAAAGCATGCGGGTCGCATGTGACGATCTTCTTCACGCCGTACGCTTCGAACAGCGCGATGTTCTCCTGGGCCAGCTGCTGGAACAAAAACTCGTTTCCGATGCGGCGGGCCGTGTCCCCGGAGTTCTTTTCTTCATTGCCGAGGATCGCAAAGGAGATGCCCGCTTCGTGCATCAGCTTGACGAACGCGTGGGTGATCTTGATGCTACGGTTGTCGTACGAACCCATCGACCCGACCCAGAACAGGTATTCAAATTCATCCGTGTCCTTTACTGTCGGCACGGCATACGCTTCGTCCAACCCTTCGATCCACTTGGTCCGGTCTTTTCGGTTGATGCCCCACGGATTACCCTGCCGCTCGATGTTGTTCAGGGCGCGCTGGGCCTCGGCCGGGACGCTGCCTTCCGTCATCACCAGATAGCGGCGCATGTCAATGATCTTGTCGACGTGCTCGTTCATGACCGGGCACTGGTCTTCACAGTTGCGGCAGGTCGTGCAGGCCCACAGCTCCTGCTCGGTAATCACATCGCCGATCAGATTGGTCGTGTACTC
Organism: Brevibacillus massiliensis; assembly: GCF_000311785.1. Lineage (GTDB taxonomy): Bacteria > Bacillota > Bacilli > Brevibacillales > Brevibacillaceae > Brevibacillus_C > Brevibacillus_C massiliensis. The sequence goes on along the minus strand of NZ_HE978538.1, from coordinate 250,843 downwards.
CAGCGGTTTGGCCGCCGCTCCTTCTGCGGCTGCGGCAGCTTCGTTCGCCTGCACGGCCAGTTGATTGGCGGCAGCGTTCGGGAATGCAAAGCTGGGCATCCACGGCGTACGCGATGTCACTACCGCCCCCTTTTCCGTCAGGTGGTCGCGCATTTTGACGATCAGATCCATCGGCGACAGCAGCTTGCCCGTTCCGGAAGCGGGACACATGCTGGTGCAGCGGCCGCACTCGACACAGGCGTACAAATCGATCAGCTGCACCTGGGTAAAGTCCTCGATCTTGCCCACGCCAAAGACTTCCTGGGTCTCGTCTTCGAAGTCGATCGATGACAGCTTGCCGGGCGGATCTAGCTTTTTAAACCAGGTGTTGACTGGAGCGAACAGCAGGTGGGCGTGCTTGGACTGCGGCACGTAGACGGCAAAAGAAAGCAGGATCAACAGATGGGCCCACCAAAACACGTAGAACAAAGCCGCGGCCGCCGTCGTGCCGATCCCCGAGCAGACAATCGCGATCAGCGACGAAATGGGAGCGTAACCGGACGGCTCATGGCCCAGCCAGATCTGTTCGAAGCCGAGCGAAAGCAGTACGGATGCCATCAGCGTGGAAATAAAAATCAGGACCAGACCCGCTTTAAACCCCCGCTTCAAACGCTTCAGCTTCTCGATGTAGCGGCGGTAGTAGGCATAAGCCACCGCAACCAAGATCAGAAAGGTGGTGATCTCCTGCATCAGGCTGAAGTATTTGTGAGCGCTGCCAAAAGGGAGTTCGAAGCCGCGAACCAAACCCTTGATGATCAGTTCCACCGCCCCGAACTGCAAAATGATGAAACCGTAAAACATGACGACATGCATCATTCCGCTTTTCTTGTCTTTTAACAGTTTCTTTTGCAAAAAGACGTTTTGCAAAATCAGATTGAGGCGGGTTCCAAAATCGTCCTTAATGTCAGCCTTCTTCCCTAGCTTGATGAACAAGTAGCGGCTGTAGACAACATGGGCAAACAGGTAAAGCCCGTACGCCAATACCAGAAAAAACGCAATGAGGTTCAATAAGGACAGATCCAATTCTCTCAACTCCCTTTTCTCTTTATCCTCCGTATTTTTTATATTATCAGAACTATTTTAAAAAATGAACGAGTATTCATTGCAGATCATCTGCATTTTACCTACTGAGCGTTCACTCAGTTTCCATATTGATTTGAATATATCACAAGATCAGCACGGAAGGACATTAATAAAAAAAGGGCCTAAAAGGCCCGGGGAGCGGCGGAAATTGCCATTTTTATTGATGGAGCCGTCTTACGACCCTAGGGCGTCGCTGGGCCGCTGTCCGAGGGCTCCAGCACCGGCTGATACTTGGCGGGGATGTAGGCTTCCGCTTTGGGTTCGGTGATCATCTCCCCATTCATGCTGCCGGGGGCCGGGTCGCCGAGAGAGTAGCTGATGACCGCCTGTCCGTCCTCGGTAAAGCGAATCGCGTCAACCTTGATGCTGTAGCCGGTCGTCTGCTTCTGGCCGCGAGACAACACGACCTTGTTTACCTCTTCATTCACCTTCTCGACGGTAAAGCTTACTTCTTCTTGGGGGGCCGGTTTTTCCGACATGGACTCCAACCGTTGGAGCGCATGATACACCCAAATGCTGGCCTCCCCTCGGGTCAGCTCGTGCTTCGGGTAAAATTTGCCGTCCTCACCCGGAGTCGTGATCTTGTGCAGGACCAACCGCTGTACACTGCCGCTGCAGCTTGGATCGATCTCATCAGCGTCGGCAAATACGACCATCATCTTCACAACCGGGAGGTCACCCTTCATTTCCAAAGCGTGAATCAGCAGATCGGCGAATTGCTCGCGGGTGATGGTGCTGTTCGGATCGATGTCCTCGGGAATCTCGAGCCCGTTTGCCTTGGCGCTGATAAACGCCTTTGCATACCACGCGTTATTGGGTACCTTCGTAAAGAAATCGGATGCTGCGGGAGCTTTTACAAAGCTGGCGGCTGCGAGATTCAAGTCGAACGCCTTGACGATCAATTGGATGCTCTCTGCGTAGGTGATCTTCCCCTGCGGCACAAAGTGCCCGGCGTCCACACCGCTGACGATGCCCCGCTCCGCCAAAGACGAGATCGGCCCTTGCTGTTCGGGAGTCAGATCGGTAAAAGCGAACGCTGAACTGACGGATAAACTGGATATCAACGCTGCCGCCGTGATGGCGGAAAGGATTTGTTTTTTCATACTTGCACCTGACCTTTCTTCAATTAAAGTCCATTTTTTCTCTATCACTCCGGAGTTACTTTTTTGACGAGAGAAGGAGGTGGTCCGTTTCAGTAAATAAAAAAAACAGCACGCCTTGATTTCCAAGACATGCTGTCTTTGCACAGGTTCAGCGGGCGACTACTTGACCGCCGTTTCTTTTGGCTGCTGTTTCTTTTCCGCCTGTTCCCGGCGAACATCTGCCAGTGACTTCACTTTTGTCGCTTTGATCCGTTCATTGCGAGCCAATCCGACCGGCTCCAGGTTGTTCGCCTCATCTTTCATCAGGGCGGCGATGCCGACTGCTTTTCCTTTTGCAGCCTGACAGTACTCACAATTTTCTTCGTCGTGGGCATGGTAGTTTTTCGGTTCCGGATAGGAGGTGATCACACCTTCAAAGTTGCGCAGAACAACCTTGTCTGATGACTGGGAAATCATGTAGTTTGGCGCAACCGGGATTTTTCCGCCGCCGTGCGGTGCGTCCACGACGAACGTCGGCACGGCGTAGCCGGAAGTGTGCCCGCGAAGGTGTTCCATAATCTCGATCCCTTTGCTGACAGGCGCCCGGAAGTGCCCGATTCCTTCCGACAGATCGCACTGGTAAATGTAGTACGGGCGAACCCGGATCTTCACCAGTTCGTGCATCAGTTTTTTCATGGTGTGCGGGCAGTCGTTGATCCCGGCCAGAATGACCGATTGGTTGCCCAGCGGCACCCCGGCATTGGCCAGCATCTCACAGGCTTTGGCCGCTTCTTCCGTTATCTCGCGCGGGTGGTTGAAGTGAGTGTTCAGCCAAACCGGGTGGTATTTTTTCAAGATGCTGCAGAGGTTTTCCGTAATCCGCTGCGGGAACACGACAGGAGCCCTCGTGCCGATGCGGATAATCTCCACGTGTGGAATCGCCCGCAGGTTGCTGAGAATGTACTCCAGGATGCGGTCGTTAATCAGCAGTCCGTCTCCCCCTGAGAGCAGCACATCCCGCACTTCCGGTGTATTGCGAATGTACTCGATGCAGGCATCCAGCTGCTTCTTGGGCACGCCCATCCCGATCTGACCGGAAAACCGGCGGCGCGTGCAGTACCGGCAGTACATCGAGCACTGATTGGTCACCAAAAACAGCACGCGATCAGGATAGCGGTGAGTCAAGCCGGGAACCGGCGAGTCATCATCCTCGTGGAGTGGGTCTTCCATGTCGTACCTGGTCCGGATCATCTCCTGGGACAGCGGGACCGACTGCATCCTCACCGGATCCTTGGGATCATCCGGATCCATCAGCAGAGCGTAATACGGGGTGATATTAAGGGGTATCGTCTGGTTGGAGATACCCACGCCTGTTTCTTCGTCAGGAGTCAGGTTAATTACTTTCTTCAGGTCATCCACGGTTTTGACCGTGTGGGTCAATTGCCACATCCAATCGTTCCACTGTTCCTCCGTAACATCTTTCCACAATTCAACCGAACGCCAATCACGCATGACAGCTGCCATCAGCAATCCACTCCTTTTTCCGTTCTCGTACAAATGTGAAAACGATTTCGAAAAAAGGTGTTGCAAACTCCATGCCAATGAAAAGCTGCGGGAAAAACGGCTAAAAATTCGCTTTTTTGCCCTCTTCATCTGCCGCAGATGCCGAATTTTTGGCACCTGTCTGTCTTTGGTTCAACTTGTATTGAAGGGTCTGTCTCGGGATCCCAAGCCGTTTTGCCGCCTGCAAAATGTTCCCTTGGGTGGCCTGCAAAGCCTGGTTGATCATGGCTTCCTCCGTGGCCTGCAAGACATCCCGAAGTTTTCCGGTCTTTCCTTGGAGCGGCGGGAGGGACGACACTGTCATGCCTGAATCTTCCCGGTGGGCGGCCCTGTCAACGACGTACTGCGGCAGGTTTTCCGGCTTGATGATCTCCCCTTCTACCAGATTCATCGCCGCTTCGATGACGTGCTCCAGTTCACGGACGTTGCCAGGCCAATCGTAGTGGTAAAACAGTTCCCGGACCTCGCTGTCGATCCCGGTGACGTTCAACTGAAATGAACGATTGTACTTGTCGATAAAATGGCTGGTTAAAAGCTCAATGTCTTCCTTTCGACGGCGCAGCGGAGGAAGCTCAAAGGAAACGACGTTGATCCGGTAGTACAAATCGGCCCGCAGCAGCCCTTGCTTGACTGCTTCCTGGGGATTTTCGTTGGTCGCGGCGATGATCCGCACGTCCACTTCCATCGACTGGGTATGGCCGATGCGGCGGATGATTCCATCCTGCAGCACTCGCAGCAGTTTTGCCTGCAGATCGAGCGGCATGCTGTTCAATTCGTCAAGAAACAGCGTTCCTCCATTTGCCAGTTCAAACAATCCCGGTCGGTCATCGGCTCCGGTAAAGCTTCCCTTCGTCGTCCCGAACAGGATGCCCTCCAGGAGGGAGGACGGCATTGCGGCACAGTTCTGGGCGATGAACGGGCTGCCGCTGCGGGAAGACGCCTGGTGGATGGATTGTACCAGCAGTTCTTTCCCCGTGCCGGTCTCCCCGGAGATCAAGATCGGCGAATTCGTCCGGGCCGCCCGCCGGGCCCGTTCTTTGATGCGGATCAACTCGGAAGATTGCGTCAAAATATCATCAAACCGATACACAGTGCCATCGGAAGAAAAACGCCGGGCCCGTTTCGGCTTTCTCACCTGGGCCTGCAGGTCGATCAGCTTCTCCGACAGCTCACGCAGCTTCCGGATGTCTTTGGCCACCTCAACCGCTCCAACCAGCCGCTGCCCGACTCGCACAGGGAGCGTTGTATTGACCGTTTCGACCCGCATTCCTCGCCAATTGGTATACGTTTGCGGCTGGTTGTATATCGGTTCGCCGTCCTTGATGACCCGCAGCAGTGTGCTCGATTCCCTGTCCAGTGAGGGGAAGACCTCCAGCACGGGCTTGCCCAGAACCTCCTCGGGGGTTAATCCGTCCAGTTTGGCAGCCACGTGATTGTAGAAAATGGTGATGCCGTTCGCATCCACCACGTGAATCCCTTCGTCAATCGTCCCTAGAATGGCCTGCAGCATCTCTTTTGTGTCTGAAATCGGCCAGTTGGTCACCGTTCTCCTCCTTCCCGTTAGCAATGTGCCGAAGATTCGTCGCACAACTGCCAACTTTCCGGCAGTTCAAACTTCCTTTTTTCCATATTAGCATTGTTGACAGGCTCGGGTCATGCATGAAATATTGCCGTGACGTGAAACTAACAAGAAACAAGAAGGAGGTTTCGCCATGACAAGCGACAAATACGGCAACACGAAAAACGATATGGGGTATAACGGAAGCGGCATGCACGGCTATACGCTGCATGAAAAAGAGGGGAAGATTGACAAGTACGCCGGAAAAGGTACAAAGGCAAAAAAGGCGGAATCCGAGTAAAGCGCTGAACGATTTTATAGCAAAAACGCGGGGAAAGCAAAAAGCGCCCCGCGTTTTTACATGGATTACATCTACATTTTGGGCGAAAACTTGCCCGTTTGCCCTGGCATCACGCCAGTTCAGGGCTTTTCCTACATTTTTTCCGGAGCTGAAACCCCGATCAGGCGAAGCCCGTTTTGCACGACCGTTTGCACCGCCCGGGCAAGGGCAAGCCTTGCCTGTGTTTTGCCCAGGTCGTCGGTCAAGACGCGTTCGGCATTGTAAAAGCTGTGGAACAGCGTCGCCAATTGGTGCAGGTAGCGAACCACCCAGTGGGGGGCAAGTGAACGCGCGGCTTCTGCCACCTCCTGCGGGAAAGCCCCTACCTGCTTGAGCAAGTCGATCTCCTTCTCGGTTTGGATCTGATTGAAGTCGGCCTGCTGCAAATCAAACGTAATGCCGTTCTCTTCCGCTTGCCGCAGGATGCTGCAGATGCGGGCGTGTGCGTACTGCACGTAAAACACGGGATTTTCGTTTGACTTGGAAACGGCAAGGTCCATATCAAAGTCGAGGTGGGAGTCAGGGCTGCGCATGGCAAAGAAGTAACGGGTCGCGTCTTTCCCGACTTCTTCCATCAGATCCCGCATCGTCACCGCTTTTCCGGTGCGCTTGGACATCTTGACCTTTTCCCCGCCCTGATACAGGTTCACCATCTGATTGATGATCACCTCGAGCGTATCCGGCTTGCCGCCCAGAGCCTGGATCGCCGCTTTCATCCGCGGAATGTAGCCGTGATGGTCGGCGCCCCAAATATTGATCAGCTTGTCGTAGCCGCGCGACAGCTTGTCTTGGTGGTAGGCGATGTCGGGAGTCAGGTACGTATAGGAACCGTCGTTTTTCACCAGGACCCGGTCTTTGTCGTCGCCATAGTCTGTAGAGCGGAACCAGACAGCTCCGTCCTGTTCGTAGACGACCCCTTTGTCCCGCAATACTTCCACGATCTTCTCGACGGCCCCGTTCTCGTACAGAGAGGTCTCGGAAAACCAGATGTCGAATTGGACGCCAAAATCAGCCAGGTCCTGCTTCAGCTTGGCTAATTCCCGGCTCAATCCGTAATTGCGGAAAAAGGCGAAACGCTCGTCTTCCGGAAGGCTGACGTACTTGTCTCCCGCTTCTTTCGCCAATTCCTGGCCAAACTCTACGATATCCTGTCCGTAGTACCCGTCCTCCGGCATCGGAAAATCTTCTCCCAGCGCTTGGCGGTAGCGGGCCTCAATCGATTTGGCCAAATTGTTGATCTGGTTTCCGGCGTCGTTTATGTAATACTCGCGGGTAACCTGGTAGCCGGCCATATCGAGCACGTTGCACAAACTGTCGCCGACAGCTGCTCCGCGGGCGTGCCCCAGGTGCAGGCTTCCTGTAGGGTTGGCGCTGACGAACTCGACGTTGATCTTCTGGCCTCGTCCGGCGTCTGTCCGGCCATAGTCGGCTCCTGCCGCAAGGACTTGTCCAATCACCTCGGTCAAATAGCTGTTATTCAGATAAAAGTTGATAAAGCCCGGTCCTGCGATCTCTACTTTTTCGATGGAGGCTTTCGATTTATCCAATTGGGCCACGATTGCTTCGGCAATTTGCCGCGGCGGTTTTTTGGCAATTCGCGTCAACTGCATCGCTATGTTGGTGGCATAGTCGCCGTGAGCTTTCTCCTTGGGAATTTCCAACACGACTTCCGGCAGCTCGCTTTCAGCGACCAGGCCGGCCAGCACCGTTGCGCGACCAATCTCTGCCTTCAATCTTTGCTTCATTTGTTCGACCACGCTCATGCTCATCCACTACTCCTTCCATTCAATTCCTAATGTCAAAGCAAACTCTCCGAGGTATTCATCATGCAGCCACAGCTGGTAAGCAAGCGAGATGCCAGTCGGCCGGTCGCCTGTGCGCTCAATCCGCAGCTTTCTCGTATGGGTCTTCAACTGAAAGCGGCCATGCGGAGTGACGTAGGCCGATTCTGTGCTGCGGTTCTTGCAAAACACCTGCTTCATTTGCAGGGAGCCTTGGCGAAGCAGGGTCACATCGCTTTCGGCGACCTTGATGACAGCGCCGACCTCGCCGATCCCTTCCAGGTCCTCCTGATAGGAGAAGTACCAGCCGGACGCTTTTTGTACCGCCCTGCCATCGTAACGGTTATCCGTGACCACAGTCTGTCCGCCGCTGCTCTGCCTGATTGTCAGATGGATGGTAACCTCTTGCATGACCTGTCCTCGTTTCCCTGCCCGTTTTTCCTCATTGTTTCATTGTACCAAAAAAGCGCTCCCTTACAAGAAGCGCTTTCCCAACGTGTTATTTTACAAAGCCGAGAATCAATTCACGCACGATTTTCGAAGCGACGATCTGGGTCATTTCACTGTGGTCGTAGACCGGAGCCACTTCCACGAGATCACATCCGATCACGTTTGCTCCATTGTTCGCCATGAAGTGGATCGTATCGAGAAGCTCCCGTGAGGTAATGCCTCCCGCCTCGGTCGTGCCGGTCCCCGGAGCCGCCGAAGGATCGAGCACGTCAATGTCGATCGTCAGGTATATCGGCCGGCTGCCGATCTCCGGCAGTACGCTCTTGACCGGTTCCAGCACGTCGTACTTGTACAGGTTCATATTCTCCTTCGCCCACAAAAACTCTTCCTTCATTCCGCTGCGGATCCCGAAGGAGTAGACGTTTTTGCCGCCGATCAAATCACACGCCTTCTTGATCGGCGTGGAATGGGAGTACGGGTATCCTTCGTAATGGTCGCGCAGGTCGGTGTGGGCGTCAAAGTGGAAAATGACGAGATCCTGCTTGTACTTCTGATATACCGCCTGAATCACCGGCCAGGTCACCAGGTGCTCCCCGCCCAGCCCAATCGGCATCTTATCGTCGTCCAAGATCTTGCTGACGAAAGATTGGATGGCATCCAGACTCCCTTCCACATTTCCAAAGGGAAGCGGGATGTCTCCGGCGTCAAAGTACTTTACGTCCTCCAATAGGCGATCCAGATACGGACTGTACTCCTCCAGCCCAATCGAGACCTCGCGGATACGTCCTGGACCGAAGCGGGAGCCGGGACGAAAGCTGACGGTCCAATCCATCGGCATGCCGTAGATGACCGCCTGGCTTTCTTCGTAGTTGTTGTGACTGCGGATAAATACCTTCCCGGAATAGGCCTCATCAAAACGCACAATGATTTCCTCCTCTTAGTCGCGAGTCAACTCAGCCACAAACTTCGGCAGGTTAAAGACCGAATGATGCAGCTCTGGAGTGTAGTACTTGGTGTCCAAATCCTTGATCCTGCTCGCATCAACTTCCAACGGATCGTATTGTTTGGAGGCAATCGTGAAGCTCCACAGTCCAGAAGGATAAGTAGGAATGCTGGCCGTGTACAGTCGGGTCACCGGGAAGATCGATTTCAGATCCTTGAAGACGCGTTTGATCAAATCCCGGTTAAACCACGGCGATTCCGTCTGTGCCACCATAATGCCATCAGGGGACAGCGCGTCATAGATTCCCTGGTAGAAGCCCTTTTCAAACAGGCCTACCGCCGGGCCGATCGGCTCCGTCGAGTCTACCATGATGACATCATATTCACCTTTGCTCTCGTGGATGTGTTTGATTCCGTCTATTACCTTCACATCCACGCGCGGATTTCCAGACAGCTCGCTGGCGATTTGCGGAAAGAACTTTTTGCACGCCTCAATGACGCCGCCGTCGATCTCCGCGAGAACAGCTTTCTCCACAGAGGGGTGTTTAACGATCTCGCGGATGGCTCCGCCGTCCCCACCGCCAACGACTAGTACCTTTTTCGGATTGGGATGGGTGTTCAGTGCCACATGAGTAATCATCTCGTGGTAGACAAATTCATCCTGGTCCGTCGTCATCACCATTCCGTCAAGGAGCAGCATGCGTCCCAACTGTTTGGTATGAACAATATCGAGTTGCTGGATTTCCGTTTTTTCGCTATGTAAGGTCTCCGTTATCTTCATCGTAATACCGAAGTTTTCCGTTTGCTTTTCTGTATACCACAATTCCATTTCCATTTTGGCACTGCCTCCTCATTACTAGCCTTCAGCTTATCAAGAAAATTATAGTGGTTACCTCCAAAAATGCAAACCTATTTTTAAGAAAAGCTTCGAGCTTTTCATGCAGGATAAGCAAGCCTCCCAGACAGGTGATCCTTTTTTCATCCTGTCGAAAATGGTAGGGAAGTATAGACAAAAATAGATTTTCCCATACTGGTAAGGGATTCTTCTACAGTATCGCCATTTTAACCGGAAATCCTGCAAATGCACTTCAGCTTTGCCGAAAGGACGTGATGACAATTGGAAGTGGTCCGCGAGAGCGAATGGATACGCTGGCTTCGGCGAGCAAAGCGGCTGATCAAGCTGGCTGTGTACATGACCCTGCTCGGTTCTTTTGCCATTTTACTTTTGCTCCTGTTCTTGCGGTCACAGCCGTTGCCAGCCGCGGCCATTCATCAAACGACAATCATCTATGACAGCAACGGAGAAGTGCTCGACTCCCTGCACCAAGGGGAAAACAGGACCGTCGTGCCGCTGAAAGACATTTCCCCCTGGCTTGCCCAGGCGACCGTAGCTATCGAAGACCGCTATTTTTGGCAGCATTATGGCTTCGACTTAAAACGTCTGGCAATGGCTGCCTATATCGACTTGAAAAACATGAGCAAGGCACAGGGAGCCAGTACGATCACCCAGCAATTGGCAAAAAATCTCTACCTGACCAATGACAAGACATGGGACCGAAAAATAAAAGAGGCCCTGCTTAGCGTTCAGCTGGAGCTAAATTACAGCAAAGAAGAAATATTGGAGAAGTATTTAAACCAGATCTACTACGGACACTCGGCATACGGGGCGCAAGCGGCGGCCCAAACCTATTTTGGCAAGGATGCCAAAGAGCTGACACTGGCGGAAAGCGCCATGTTGGCAGCAATCCCAAAAGGGCCAACGTACTACTCGCCGTTGACGAATTACGAAAATGCCAAACAGAGGCAAAAGCTGGTGCTCGAAGCGATGCAGCGAGACGGCTATATCACCGCCGAGCAGGCCGACCGCGCATATGCAGAGAAGCTAGTCTTCACCACCAAGGAAGAGCGAAAAGATCCTTCCTATGCTCCGTACTTCCGGGACTACATCGCCTCGCTGGTTCAGGAAAAGTACGGCATTGACGGGGAAACCTTCCGTCACGGGGGACTCAAGATTTACACGACCCTGGACCTTGGTATGCAAAAGAAGGCGGAAGAAGCCATCGCCAAAAACTTCTCGAACAGCAATCCCGACCTGCAGACCGCACTGATCGCCATGGAGCCGTCCACAGGGAAAATCAGGGCGCTCGTCGGCGGCCGCGACTACGCCAAAAGCCAGTACAACCGCGTCTTCAGCCTGCGGCAGCCGGGCTCCTCTTTCAAAGCCTTTCTCTACTTGGCAGCCCTGCAGCAAGGATATACGCCGCTGACGGAGATGAAAAGCGAACCTACCGTTTTTACGTATGACAACGGCAAGCAGTACATTCCCAGCAACTTTGGCGGTCATTACGCCTACGACTACATTACCATGCAGCAAGCCATCGCTACTTCTGACAACATCTACGCCGTCAAGACGATTGAACAGCTGACGCCCAAGGCTTTGGCAGACGAGGCCCGCGCCGTCGGCATTACCAGTCCGCTGCAGGAGGTACCCTCGCTGGCGCTCGGGGCCTCCCCTGTCTCCCCTTATGAAATGGCGGTAGCCTACAGTACGATTGCCAACAAGGGACAGCGGGTCGAACCGATCGCGATCGAGAAAATCGTTGACAGCGACGGCAGCGTGCTGATAGAGGAAAAAGAGCAGAAAACCCAGGTCGCCGATCCTGTCGCCAGCTTCTTGCTGACACAGATGATGCAGACCGTTTTCGAACCGCAGGGAACGGCCCACCGTGTCGCCGATCGGCTGAATCGCCCCGTGGCGGGAAAGACCGGCTCCACCGACTACGACGCCTGGCTGGCCGGATTTACGCCCCAGCTGACCACAATCGTCTGGGTCGGTTATGACGAAGGGAAAAAAATCGACCCCGTCAAAGATGCGATGCTGGCCGCCCCGATCTGGGCCGATTTTACCGAAAGCGCCTTGCAGGATCAGCCGCCCGCCCTGTTCGACAGTCCGGTCGGCACCGTTTCCGTCTACATCGACCCGGCCAACGGCAAATTGGCGACAGAACATTGCCCCAACCCGCGTCTCGTCTACCTGGCAAAGGGTACCGAGCCCACGGAGTACTGCACGGAACACCTGCCCACCCCGGAAACGCCGCCAAAGCCGCCCAAACCGCCGGAAAAACCGTCGTTTTGGCATCGCATGGGCAAACTGTTGACCCCGTAAGCGGCAGGCACGGGGGCTCAAAAAAATGCAGCCACCGCTCCCAAAAGAGCCTGGCTGCATTTTGATTTTGGCTTTTGCCTTACTCCCCGCCGCCGATTACCCCGTTGCCATCGGTAAAAACGTGGTCATTCACAATCTGAATCAAACCGGCCCGGTCCAGCTCATCAAGCACCTCAAACAAGCTCTCCCGCTTGCCTGCCGGAAGTCTGCGGATAAAAAGATTGATTTCTTCAGGTGACACGTTGCTTTTAAAGTGCACGCCGCCGTGGCGGGCAAAGTGGTCGTTATCCTCTTGGACTTCGCCAAGCTCCGAATGATCACCGTTTGGTTGCACCATATGACACCCCTTTTGTCGAGTAAATGGACAAGACTCTGTTATAGGATGTCACTTTCGTACAATTTGATAACCTGAATTTTTGATTCGATAAGAAAAGCTTCGATTGAAGCCTTCTCGAAGAAGTAGTCGAGTCCCTCTTTAGAGGAAGCTTTTCATGCAGGATAAGGAAGCCATTTCAAGAAGTTATACTTTCTTATCCTGTAAAGACAAACAGGGAAAGACGACGGTATCCTTCCCTGTTTGCTGACCTAGTATAAGATGTATGCAGTTGCATCGTTAGTTTACCTGAGTTAATTTCCAGGTACAATTGATTTCACAATTTGTTCACAGATTCGACCATTTTACCCATCCGTTTTGCCGCGATAAACCCTAGGACAGCCCTTCCTTCAATTCATCCGAAGAGTTGTTCCACATCTCCAGGTTATGTTCCATCAACAGCTTTTTCAGGGCCTTCTTGCACGTCTCATCCAACTCCGACACCATAATTCGCCTTTTCATCGAGTAGTCCATTCGGTTCACATGGTCTGCCAGGATTTTATAGCCGCGTCGCGCTTCCCGGTCGATCTCCATGTAGCAGGCCGTAACCCCGGCGTAATACGGTCCGGACTCATTCCGGTCTACGGTGACCCAGACCAGCCAGTACGGTTTGCCATTCGGGACCTCGTCCTTGTTGGTTGTCCATTTGATCCCTTTTTCCACAGCGCTTTTGGCGTGCATGGCTCCCATGTCGATATAAGCCTCATCGCCGTCAATAATGACGGAAGCTACCGAATTCAGGTCGATGACTCCTTTGCCGTAGCCGCCGTGCACTTCCGTCTTGCTGCTTAAAATGGTAAATCCGGAATTTTTCTTGTTATTGTTCAGCAAATCCATACGGATACCTCCATTAGCCTCTTCCCTTCATTCTACCCCGAAACATGAATGGTGTGCAATTTACTAACCGGCAAACATGCTTTGCATCAGGAAATGACACCGTTGAGATGTCCCCCTTCAACTTTTCAAATGCCGTTTGGCGATGTTTGCAAACATACTCAATAGAGCAGCCAACAACATCTGTACGAGCAGTATTCCGAAGACGAGCGGAACGTTACCTAGGTCGTATGCTCCTGAAAGAAGCATGACTCCCACGGTTGCGGCCGCCATGACAACCGGCGGCAGCCATACCCTTTTGTAGTGCAGGCCGGCATATACGGATGCAGCAAGCAGCACGATAAATACCGGAAACAACAGCAACAGCAGTCCAGTTGAAAGCCCCTCTGTGAATTGCTCCCACATTGTCTTTACCTCCCGCTATCTCACCCTTTAGACGGGATCATTTTCTCCCCAATTTTTCTGCATATGATGTAAAACAGCGCGGTGTATATCGTCGTGGGAATGGAGAGTCCGATAAAAAACCCGTAATCCCCGCCTCCTGCGGCAGAAAAGACAACGATCAGCAGAAAAATCAGCAGACTGGTCAACAGTCCTACCCAGAGCCGCTTTGCCAAAAGGGAGAAAATCGCGGCCAGCAGAAAAACGCCCCAGTTCAACAGCACGCCGCTAAATGCTCCTACGTACAGACCCGTAAAAAAGTCCACAAATGCTCACCCTCGACATGATTTTGATATCTTATTCAGAGCGGGCTTGATAGCGCTTTACAATCAGCCCGGAATCGACGCTGCTTAACGTCCTGACCTGCTGTTTTTGCTTTACCTGCACGCTTCCCCGCTCTTTATCCTCAAAGACGACCAGCGTATCGCCGTGAACTTCCACCTGGAAAGAATTCGCCTGCTTTTGCTCGATTCCTTTTTTTGTAATTACGAGCTCTTCACCGGCCTGTGACAGCGTCACCTCCGGAAATTCTCCGTCCTTGCGGTAGATGACGAGATAGTCAAAGGATTTCGTCTTTTCGGACGCTAACCTGATGCCCGGTTGAACCTCCTCTTTCCCTGAAAGAAGCTGAGCTACCTGCTGAATCACAGAACGGTTCACGGGCAATTTGGCATGTTCCTCCTGTACATAGTATTTCTTTGCCACATCACTCTTGCTGTAGGCCGCACTGACAAGGGGAACCGTCCCGTCACCGCCGGCCACTCCGTAAAACGGGATAAAACGCTGGCTGGCCTGTTCAAAGTCGTAGCCCAGCAAGGTCTTCTGTCCATCGCCAATAATTGCGTACTGCTGTACGTTAAGCTGGGCGTGATCCCACTTCTGATGCAGCCGGTCACTTTGCTCCGCGAGCGGACGATAGGTCAGCCTGATCCTCGGGTCGGTCAGAGTCTCATCATAGGTGTACGGCCGCTGTACATTCACGCCGATCAGGTTGAGGTAGCCCTGCTTTTTGACGTACTCGCGCGACGGCAGCAATTCGTAGACGGCCGGTGCGTATTCGGCGATGGTTTTGCCCGCATTTGCGCTAAACAGGCTGATCGAGTTATTCTCCGTAATCTTGATGCCGATCCCGAAGGTATAGCCCATCTTGATCGCCTGATAAGCTCTGGGTGAACCCAAAAACGGCGTGCCCATGTAGATAATCCTTTTCGTTTTGTGTTGGTATTGCGTATTTTGCAGCAGGGCCTCCTTGGTTAAGAGACCGCCCATACTGTGGACCACCAGCTGTACCTGCTTGGCATTTGACTTGGCGATCGCTTCATCAATCTTTCGCAGCAGGCTGCCGGCATTGTCGGCGCTGCTCATCCGCCAGTCATAAGGGAACCCGAAGAGTGATTCTCCTTTTTTATAGCCCATCTTCTGCAGGTGTTCAGCCATGCTGTGGTACTGCTCTGCCTCTTTTTTCGCAAGGGAATTGTACGACAGATAGGAAATACCCCGCAGCCCATCGTCCTCTGCTTCCGGGAGGATTTGAATCCCGCTGTTTTGGGGAACCATCTTGACACTTCCCGGAGACTGAGGGGTCAACGCGAGCAATCTGCGGTGTTCGTTGTCCTTGGGATCGAGCATGGCTGCAAAGTTGAGCCAGGCTTCCGAGATTTTCCCCCGTTCATTCGCCAGCAAGCGCGAACCGCCGATGCCGGGAACCAAGATGACCGGAATGGTATGTACCTTTACGGACAGTTGGTACTCGTGATCCACCAATTCCGAGCGCTTGTCCATCTTTATTTTGACATAATACGTCCCGGGATCGCCGTTGAACGTGATCGATTCGTTCAAATTCTTCGCGTACTCCGACTGTGCAATCTGTCTGCCGTCCTTGTCCAGCAAGTACAAGTCGAGGTCCACGCCTGCCGGCATGCCAGTCAACAAAAGCTCGATTGTCGAGGCCAGGGGCACCTGCAGTTTAAAGTAGTCGATGTCGTCCTTGTCGTGTATGTTGGCCCGCAAAGTGCTGTTTGGCTGGATTTCCACAGCGTCTGCCGACCTGTTGTTCGGCTCGTACTTGTCAGGTATAATCCGGCTCCCCTCCGGGACAAACTCAGCCATTAAATGGTAGTAGTCTTTTTTGCTGAAACTGCCGCCTGCTCCCCGTACTGCGAAGTAGTACCACTGTTCCTGCTTGACCCTGATCCCTTCGATTCGCTCGTCTGCCGCCCCCCTCCTCTCCGATTTTCCCAGTTCTTTCTGTTCGGAATCGTACAAATAGAGGTTGTAGTCTTGTCCAGCGGGAATCTGATCCAGCTTCACCTGCAGCGTTCCGTTGCCGGGTGCCCTGATCTTCCAGTAGTCGACATCATCTGCACTCTGTATGCGCCCGTAGGCATCGCTTCCGGAGAAAGTCCAATCTGCTTGTCCCGGCGTATCGTTTGGCTCAATCTCAAACCGCTCATACCTGCCAGTCGCACTGCCGGAACGCTTCCCTTCCTGGCCGATGAGCTCGGTGATGGCGTCTTCGTCCTCCGTGCCGTACACATCTTGGTAAAACTCCTTCTCTTTTTGATCCAGCGGGACGCGCGCTTCTGGCTGCACGCTGCGTTTTCCGGGATTCTCAGCCGCAATCAACGCGGATGCCTGCAGCACCGGCATCAACGTAAACGCAAGGACCAGTAGTAGCAGCAGCACCTGTCTAATCCGGTTGTTCAAATAAAACCCCCCCTTTGCTTTCCTCACCACTAAGGTAGGAAAAGACAGACAGGGGGCGCAAAGAATTTTAGTGGGTGGTGTGATTGCGGATGCCTTGGCGTTCCCACGCATTGGCGATAATACGAAAGACCGCGCGATAATCTTCCGGGTCGTGTCCCGTTCCACGTGTCTTATCAGGATAAGCAAATCCTTTGTTCACCTGAAAACCGAACTGTACAGAGAAGTAAACGGCGTACTGTCTATCTTTTTGAAATCCCTTCTGTTTGTCTCCCATGAGCGGAGTATCTACTCCTGCCTCCCGTAGTCCCAATTTCTCGATCATTTGCCCGGGACCTGTCCACAAGGTGGATGACTTTGCTACCAGGGATAGCTTCGACTGCAGTGTGGTCGACTGCCTGCCCGTTTCGGAGATCCAGGCAGCCGCCGACTCGATTCGCGGGTATTTGCCGCTCACCGGATGCTTGTGCCTGGACTCAAGCTGCAGATGGGCGAGGATGCGTTCCCCCGCGTAAAAATCATGAGGCTGACTGTCTTTATACCGGTCCCGCTGATGGAATTCACTCCATTCGTCAGTATGCAGGATGATCCCCTTGGCGTTAGGCTCGAACACCTCAAAACGGGTTTCATCTCCCTTCACGACGATGGCAAACAAGCCTGCAATCCTGTCAGAGTCCCTGCCAGGTGTACACCATTTTTCCTCTGGCGGGTCGCCGTCATCCTCTCCGCTGTTCGTCACGCATTGCTGGAAACTCGCCTCGAAATCTACCTGATAGGGAACCTGTATGGTGAAAGAATCTACCGCTGCGGAATACTTCATCGTCTGAAGCGCCTGCCGCCAAGTCGTCTGCGTCGGTACAACCGTCCCGGCATACAGATTGGATTGGGAGGCCTGCTTGGGATTCAGCGAAAACCGTTGATCTTGGCCAGGACCGGTTACTGTCAACTCAAGGCTTGGCCATTTTGTCCCGGCGCTCGTTTTGCCGGTCCATTTCGGCGGGTCAGCCGTAACTTGTACGTCCTCATACTCGGCACCTGAATACCTGCTGTACAGCTCGCTGACCTTGTGTTGAATTGCCGTGTTAATCTGGTCGTCAATGGCGGAAAAAGCCGCGTCGATCCTCCCCTGGTCAATGACTACTTCTATTCTGGCCGGCTCACGCTCCCATACCCCGTCAGAGGGGCTGACCAATAGGCGGTTTTCCGAGTCGTAGATGTTGATTCTCACCTGGCCGCCGTCTACGTCTCCCCCGGGCGGCGGATCAGGCGGAGAAGCGTCGTCTGAGATCACAACCGTTACCGTATAGATGCAGCCCTTGGCATTGGGAAAATTTTTATCTGTTACAACCGCTTTGATCGTGTATGTTCCCGGCGGGGCATTCATTAAGAGATATCCAAATTCGCCCGAATCGCTTGGTCGCGGCCCCGACCAGTCAGCCTCCAGTGTGGTTCCTTCATGGCGATTGGGTTCATCCAGCAAGAGCAACCCAAATGTCACGCTGCTGCCTTTGAGATAGATCGTCTTTCCGTCAACATTGTGAGTCCAACCTCCACTTGCGGAATCCACCAGATGAAGGTATATGCCGGAACAATCTTTCTGATCGGTAATCTCAACTGTAAAGGTGAACGTACAATCATTGAGTGACGGATATCGCGAATCGTCTACCTTGGCTGTGACGGTGTAACTGCCAATTGGCAAACCGGTCATGGTGTACTCTTTCTTTGGATCAGGGGAGGCATTTGAATAAGGACCGCTCCAAACGGCGTTAATGTACTCATCACGGTTCCCCGTTTTAGACAGCCAAAAGGTAACATTTACCTGGACACCAACGATCTTTTCTTTGCCGCCATTGGGGAGGTCGGCAAGGACAAAACCACTGGCAGAGTTTTTCATGTTCAAACTAATGTCTGCGCACTTCAGCCCTTTCAGTTCAATCTGGAATGTCTTTCGGCAGGGTTCGCCGTTCACGTAAACGGTTGCCTCCAAGGTGTATACGGCATCGGTCTTATCATCAAAGGTATGGGAGAACGGATTTTTGCCTACGACGGTTCGAAGCGTCGTCCCGTTTTTCTTAAGCACCCAATCCCCTGTAACTGTGACATTCGATTGAGGATAGACGGCTTCCAAGACAAGTTGATTCGTAAGCCCCCTTTCCAGACGGATTGTGTAAGGGCTGGATCCCTGAATGCGGGTATCCCTGCCGTCCACTGCTGCGTTGAAGGATATTTCTTCACAGTCAATGGTTTTGACATTGATGGTCACGGTCTTGCTGCAATCGATGACCCCAACGGACGACTTGATTTGATATTTGGCTGTTAATGTGTACGTGTCTTTATCAGTAAACGTATACAGGAAATTGGTAATATTGGTTGTCGATTTTAACACCTGACCAGAGCTGTTTCTCAACGTCCATTCCGGCCACGGGATCGTTTTTTTGTCGTAGAATGCTTCAAACGAAACATGACTTCCCGGCATGATGGTTAGGGCATAGTTTCCATCTGCATTTTTGGACATGGGCAGCTCCGTTTGGCTATCAAGCCAAGCTTCGATCTCGGAATTTTTACAGATGTTCTCTGTGGTTCCGACAACCCGAACCGTTATTTCCCATTTGCAGTCCTGCCATTCTTTCTCGTATTGGCCGTCGTAACGCAATTTGATCCGGTAAATGCCGCCCGGCCGGTCAAAGACAATGGAGCGATCATCGTATCCGATTGCCGGAAGCTTCAAGTTATTTGTCGGAACAGTGCGAATTTTATCTTCCCACACCATATCCATCACAACGGGCACTGTGTCCCCTGGGCGGTACACTTCCCAATACAAATAAGCGTCTGCCATCGTGCCGTCCGTATCCTTGAAACGGGCAAACAGACTGAGGCTGCCGCCCAGTTCTACCTCAATGGTCGATCCGTCAGAGATTTGCCTGCCGTTTTTGGAGTTCTGGTAAACGATCGGGCAGCTCACTTGTCCATCCCATACAAAGGTCTTGATCCAGCACTCCCTGCCGTCTTTGCTGACGTACTTTATGGTGATCGCATCATTGCGGCTTACGGAAAAATCATGGGAGCCGACATTCTCCGCAACCAGGACGCCATTGAGGTAGAAGGAACCTTTTTGCGCGCCTGGGGCTTCAACCGTAAGCAGGTGGACATCTGTGGGGAGGGCATAACCCGGGCTTCCGCTTGGCAGGTTGACATCACGGTCCGTCCTGCTGCCAAACATCCAGACGTGGAGCGATAGCTTGGATTGGGCCGGATCGCACTCGGCTATGGGTGGCGCTTCGGGATAAATATCCTTTGTCCAGCACTCTTTCTCATCAGCAGACTTATAAAACAGCGTTGTGGGGCCTTTGATGAGTATGTTCGAAAAGGTGTTTCCACTGCCATAATCGACCCCATCCATCTTCAGTGTTCCAGAGTGAGGAAAAGACAGCGTGACGGTGTTCACTCCTGCTGGCAGCTTGTACTCTCCACCACTGGGAATGGACTTATTGGATTGACCTGGTAGCTGTAAGGTTGCGTTCACCCAATCCGTACATTCCTGTGTCGTATCCACTTTATACTTGATCTCAATAGGAGTGGATCGGCCATAATCGTCTCGCGCCTCAAAGGTTATCGTATGTATATCGCCAGACTTTAGTAAGGCAGGATCGCTAATCGTAAACTTCCAGGAGTACGGCGCGGCTCCATAGGCGATCTGTGTAGATGATCCGCCTAAACTTGGTTCAAGCTTGCCATCCACATAGGTTTTGAGCGTGTTCACTGTTCCGTTTATCCCATAGGTAGTGGAATTGACGACGACGTTCAACGGTTTGCCGGCTGCCGCGATAAATAGCTGATTCGTAACCTTCGAATCTTTCGCCACCTGGGTACTGTTGAGTGTAATGGAGTTGTAGACAGGCCATGCAGTCGTTTGCCAGGTTGTGTGATACAATGGCTCTGATACCCCACCACCTGGTTTTCTATCTCCTGGTTTTGTTTGGTTCGGGCTGCCGCCTCCACTGAGTCGGACGAGGTCGCCAAAGGCTACCCATTCCGAACCGTCTACTTGCCAAATATGTTCACGAGGAATTTTCGACTTATTTTTTAACACCCAATCGGGATTTCCATTAGCTGATTCGACTACCTTTGTTACATCTGCTGTATTCCAAGGTACAACGTAATATCCTGCTTTTCTCGTTAAATCCCACTCTCCCTCATCTGGATTTGGCTGCAGCTCCATACTTGTGCCTTCTATTCTCGTTAAGGCAGAATTATTTCGAGGGCCACTGAAATCTGATTGGTGCCAAAGGGCAAGAGCACGTCTATTATCATTAGTTCCTAATCCAGTAGGTGATAAATCTCCAGCAAAGAGATAGGTTGACACTTTATTCCATGGAGGACCATAATCCGGTGAACCATTTGCTCCAAAAGCAATAGGAACATTAGGTAGAATAGCATAAGCCGTCATGATGAAGCTTAAAACCCAAGGTATGAGTTTTTTCTTATTCACGGTCTAACCATTCCCCATCGTGCATCTAAAGACGGAACTTCAATTCGGATATCGCCAAGTCCCGGATCACCCTTGAAAACACCTAAAATAAAATATCCTCCTTTACCGTAATAGGGAATCTTAAACGTTTGGCCAGCCTTGTATTTTTTATTAATGTCAATTACATCATATTGTTGATTACCCCATTGCCCATCACTGGTGTCACGATAATTAAAAACTATTTGATACCCCTTCGGAACAGTCGGAACAGTCCCAATAGCTGTATTCCCTTCCACTCTTACACTATTGTAAAAATCGTTCATGATTTTATAAGCAACTTCGTTGTAAGGCATTAGCCAAAAATCTTGTGGTTCCCTTGGCGGCAACGCCGTAATTGTTATCACTCTGGTTTGTTCATCCCACTCCACCTTTTGATTCAGCGACTCACTAACAAATCGTAGAGGAACATAAGTCCGACTATCGCGGAGAATAGCTGGTGCATCCAAGCGCTTCGTATAATTTGCAACTTCTGCCCTCTTCTCTCCAATTTTCAGCGAAATTTTTTCTCCTGCACGATCGATCTTTACTGTGTTTTTCGAACCATCCCACGTTACTTTGCCACCCAGTGCCTCACTCACAAACCTCACCGGCACCATCGTCCTGCCCGTTTTAACATCGAGATAAGGCTTGGCATCGGGAAACTCGACCTCCTTGCCCTCCACCACTACTTTGATCTCGCTCGTTGAACTGTCCACCGCCTCTTCGGCCTCCACTGCCTGGCCAACGGCTCCCAGCCCAATAGCAAGTGACGCTACCACCAACAAGTTCATCAACCGCTTCACGCTAAATCCCCTCCACTTTCCATTCCTTCTCTATATACACGTCATCCATTTTCCTGATCAAAGAGGCTGCCTGCTCATAGGTAATATTCTGCTCGGCATCCCCCGCGGGCTTCGCCCAGGATTCGATTTGCTCCCAGGAGACCACCTGCTGATTTCCCTTCCGATTGATCCCCAGCATCACGAATTTGGCCGCTTCTTTCAGCGTGAGCGGAAAATCAGGTTTGATCTCACAAGAGCAGTCGATGACGCCCTTTGCCTGGGCAAGCGCGTAATACTCAGAGGCCCAATGATTCTCCGCCCCGGTTGGGACGCGAAGGCCGCCCTGCTTCTCCCCGTACACTTCCATCACCATCTTCATGAACTCCGCTTGCGGGATCTCTGCTTTTGGGTCGGTGCTGTCTTTGAGATATCCGACTGACCTTGCCCAATCCATACTCGAGGTATGTACCGCAGCCGCCGGCATCGTTCCTGCACTTTGGGTCGCCAGCATCCCGCCTAGAAACGAACAGAGTCCAACCGCCGCCAGCACCAGTGCAAATCCAAGTGATTTCAGTCTCACCTTTTTCATAGCCATTTCCTTTCCTTTTCCCTTTGGAAATCCAAACGACACGTATTCCGCTGAAAATTCAGTCACCTGCTGCCAATGCAGGCTCCTGCTCCATTATCCGCTATAACGTTGGGACAATAAAAATTGATACTGCATTCGGAAGGGTTTTCATCCGTTCCTGTCATCTCCAAAATGAAAAAAGATTGACCCGCTTAGGAGGGATCAATCTTGTATGCCTGTCCACTACTGCTTAATCATGTCACGCAGCTCGTCCATAAACGCGAGCGCCTTTTGGATTTCCTCTTCCGTATACTTCTGCATGCTTTTTAAGGTGAAGACTTTGCTTTTCATCTGTTCGTAGGGAAGGTGCTCAAAGTAGAGGACTGTCGAAACCAGCTCCAAAAAGCGCGAGTTTTCCTGGTTCATCCGGGAGATGAGCCGATCGCCGTAACCGATGTCCACGTTGTGGTACTGCAAAAATTCGCGCCCGTCTTCGTTTAACTTGTAGCGGTAAAGTTCGATTGCCCCTTTGCTTTCTTTTGTCTCGTCCAACATGCCGAGGCTGCAGAGTTCATCTACACGGAGTGTCAATTCCTCAGAGTACGGCCCGTACATGTGAAATTCAAAGCGTTCGTCGAAATCCACCTGCAGTTTCTTCGCTATGTACACCATCTTATGCAGCTTCTTTCGTCCGGTCACTTCACCCGCCACCTCGACGAGCCGCATAATTTTGGCATGTGCCTTAAGCATCCTCCATCACTCCTAGACGTTCTCGAATCAAGCCGGCGGCATCTTCCGGCAAAGACATCAGCTTATCATAAGGGAAATAGAGTTTGTGGTCAAAACGGCGCTTTCCGCTAATGGCCTGGACGATTTCCGATTTTCGCGAGAGCTCGATCAGTTCGCCGGAAGACATCCGAAGCATGATCGGTATACGTTCCTGCTCTTCGCCAGGGCGATAAAAGTCATAAGGAAGGTCCGAGGTCGAGTCAACCTCTACATAATACGCCGGGTCGATTCCCGCTTCAAGGAATAGTTTTTTGATCTCTTCCAGATTGATAAAGTCCCTCGGATTATATTCGACGTATTGAAACAGATTCCTGTCCATAAATCGGGCGCACAGATCGGACAGGATCGGATCTTTCTCCATCCGCCACTGCCCCATATAGTAGAAAGCCACGTTTTCATCAAGCATCAGATAGTCAGCCAGCGTAATTTCCCCGCGAAAAAATGGGAGATAATGCCTAGGCTCCTGCTCAAAAATGTATCCAGAGTCATACAACTGCCTTGCCCTTTGGAAAATTTTGCACAGGATCACTTCGGCGCTGCGGGTTACGGGATGAAAGTATACCTGCCAGTACATTTGATAGCGCGACATAATGTAATCTTCCACCGCGTGCATGCCGCTAAACTTAAATACTACGCCGTCTTCGTGGGGGCGCATGACGCGCAAGATCCGCTCAATGTCGAAGTTGCCGTAATTGACGCCGGTGTAGTACGCGTCACGCAGCAGGTAATCCATCCGGTCGGCGTCGATCTGACTGGATATCAAACTGACGATTAATTTATTTTCATAGGTCTTCCCAACGACTTCCGCCACTTTCTGCGGAAAGTGCTCGCCCACCGACCGCAAAATCCGATTGATCTCGGTATCCCCGGTCAATATTTTCCGCGTCCACTCTTCGTGGTCAAAGCGAAACACCTTCTCGAATGTATGGGAGAACGGCCCGTGCCCGACATCATGCAGCAGCGCCGCGCAGAGACAGAGCAGTTTTTCTTCCCGTGACAGCTGCACCCTGCCCTCAAAGGTCTCCAGGATCCGCCGCATGATCTCGTAAACGCCGAGCGAATGATTAAAGCGGCTGTGTTCGCCACCGTGAAAGGTCAGATAGCTGGTGCCGAGCTGCCTGATCCGGCGCAAGCGCTGAAACTCCCGCGCATTGATCAAATCCCAGATCAGCTTTTCCCGCACGTGTACATAACGGTGAACGGGGTCTTTAAAGACTTTTTCTTCACTTAAAAGCTGTGGTTCCTGCATCGGGCATGCCCCCTTTTGCGACCAGCGGTATTTTCTGGCTACAGTATAGCACAAAACAACCGCTTTTCTGCGAAAAAAAGAGGCAGGCAGCTAGACTGCCGCTGCCTCCTCCGTCCTTTTTGCCTTTCTCTTTTCCTTGCGAACGGCCAGCACCATGTAAAAAGCAGGCACGACGATCAGTGTCAGCATCGTGGAAAAGAGCAGCCCAAAGATGATCGTCACCGCGAGCGGTTGGAAGAGCACGTCGCCGGAAATCACCAGCGGCATGAGACCGGCAACCGCGGTAAACGTGGTCAACAGGATGGGCCGAAGCCGCGCTTCACCCGCCTGGATCACCGCCTGCTTCAGCTCAGCACCGGCATGCCGGGCGTCCTCGATAAACTCGATCAGCACGATTCCGTTGCGCACGACAATCCCGGACAGTGAAATCACTCCCATCATCGTCATAAATCCAAGCGGTATCTGCGTGAGGAACAGCCCAATCATGCTGCCCGCAGTCGAGAGGTAGACGGTGCTCATCACGAGAATCGGCAAACTCAGCGAGTAGAACTCCATCGCGATCAAAATGATGATTAAGAACACCACAATGACAGACAATTTCCCCATGTCGATAAAAATATCGGCCTGTTCAGAGGTTTCTCCGCCCGTCTCCAGGCGATATCCCTCCGGCAACGAAAATTCCTTCAACAGCGGCTTCACATCGTTCATGACTTCCGTCGCAGTCCGTCCCTTCACGTCGCTGTAGACAGTCACCGCCCGCATCAAATTGCGGTGCCGGATCGATTGGATGCTGAAGTCCGGCTTGATTTGAGCGATTTCCGACACAGGGATCTGCTGCCCCAGTGCATTTGGCACAGTCAGCCGCTGGAACAGCGTTGACATGTCACTGCCCTGTTTGTCAGCGTAAAGAGTCATATCGTACAGATCACGGCCATTGTCAAACTGGCCGATGGGGATTCCCTCGCTGACCAGCCGCAGCGTTCGCGAAAGATCGGCTGAATTGACCAGTTTCTGATCCATCAGTTCGCGATTCACTTGAAACTCCAACGTGTAGCGCTCGATGCCAAGGTTGTCCTTTACTTCGTGGGTACCGGGCACTTTTGCCAATTTTTGCTTGAGTTCTTCGGCAAGCGACCGCAAAACGGCCATGTCTTCCCCATAAATACGGATCACGATCGGATCGCCCACCGGCGGACCGGCCTCAAGCTGCTTCAAGACAACATTTGCCTGCGGATACTGCGCGGCGAGCTGCTGCTGCCACTCCTCCAGCTTTTCTTCCAGTTTCACCTGTTTTTTGTCGAACTGGGCGACCAACTGGCCGACCTCGATGCCTTCACCTGCCGCTGTATCCCCGCTGAACATCTTCGGTGCGCTTCCGCCGCTGTATCCCGCAATCGTCTTGATTCCCGGCTGCTGAAGCATCCAGTCGGAAATGCCTTTGACAACATCAGCTGTCGCCTCGACGCTGCCTCCGACCGGCAAGTTGACATTGATTAAAAATTGGTCGCGGTCATCGGGCGGAAACAGCTGGACCGGAGTAAACGGAATCAAACCGTAGCCGCAGGTGCCGATCAATACACCGATCAACCCTGTCCGAAGCGGCCGTTTCAGTGCACTCGGCATCAGCTTGCCGGCATACCACTTGGTTAGTTTATTGATCTGGTTGCCCAGCAAGCCGGCGGGTTTGCGGTAGATGTCTGCGCTCTTCTTCCGGCGTTCCTCATTCCACTTTCGGTAGATGGGAATAATCGTCAGCGACATCGCCATCGAGGCCAGCATCGCCGAAGAGATAATGACCGGCACCGGCTTGATAAACTGGCCGACATCTCCCTTCAAAAACATCAGCGGCCCGAATGCAGCGATCGTCGCCAGCGTGGCCGTCACGATCGAAATGGCCACTTCTTTGGTGCCGTTCACCGCCGCGTCAAACGGCCGTTCACCCAGCACGGACAGGCGGCGCTCGATGTTGTCATTCACCACGACGGCGTCATCGACCAGGATTCCGAGTACGATGATGAGGGAAGCGATCGAGATCATATTCAGCGAAATCCCCAGAATCGGCAGCAGAATGAACCCGATCGCGATCGAGATCGGAATTGCCAGCGCCACGACAAACGAAGTGGTCAGATTCAGCCCCAGTGTGCAGACGACGAGAACCGAGATGATGGCGATCAGCATCTCGCGGGAAAGGTCGCCAAACAGTTCATCCACACGCTCGTTCTGCGAGTAGATCGAGTCTTTCTTGGCCCAGACAGGCAGCGATTTTTCCAGCGTCTGCATCATTTCGTCCACACGCCGCTGCAGCGAAGGAACATCGCTGCCTGTTTCCGCGTTGATGCTGAGCGAAATGGAAGGTCTGCCGTTGAAATACGCGTAAAGATCCGCTTTTTTCGTTGTCAGCGCTGCTCTCCCCACGTCTTTGAGGTATACCGGAAAGCCCTCATGAGTACGGGAGATGATAATATTGTTCAACGCAGCCGCATCGTATGTATCGGATAATTTTAGCTGGTACGTGCGATCTTGGACAACCAGGTCGCCCAGCGGCGTCTTTTCGTTTTCCGCCTTGATCGCCGACATGACTTGCCCCCAGGAGATCCCGTACTGCTGGAGTCTTTGGGTGTCAATGTCGATTCGCACTTCCTGCTCAGGCAGGCCGGTTATCCCTACGTCGGCAACCCCGGGGATGGTCCGAAGCTGTTCCCGCCAATTTTTTACCAGATCGCGCAAGCTGTAGACCTGTTCGAAGGTATCGGCGGAAAGAGCAATGGTTTCGACAAAGGTTCGATTCAGGTCGTCATTGATGATCGGCTGTTTGGCATCGTCGGGCAGATCAGCTTCCGCGTCTTTCACTTTCTTGCGCAGTTCATCCCATTTTTGCTTGGGATCAACACCGTCTTTTGCTTCCACAACAATGGTCGACAGACCCAGGCTGGAGGTTGATGTGACCGATTTTAACCCCTGCAGCTCATTGATTTTTTCCTCGATTTTTTTCGTCACCGTCTGCTCCACTTTTTCCGGTGAGGCACCCGGCAGGGCGGTTATCACCATCGCCATGTTGATGATGACTTCCGGCTGTTCGCGCTTGGGCAGTTGCAAAAAGCTGAACAATCCGATCATGATCAGCATGACAAAGAACAACAGGGTGATTTTGCGCTTCCTTACGACGTAATCGATCACGGCTGACTACCCCCTGCCGACTCGACCGGGTCACCGTCAAACAGGCGATCCACCCCTTTGACGATTAACGAATCACCTTCCTGCAAACCGGAGGAAATCTCCAGTTTATTATCGTGCAATTCTCCAATGGTCACATGCGTTTTGACCGCTTTTCCGTCAACCGCGAGGAAGACGAACGGCTTCTCTTCTCCCCGGCTGATCACTGCCTCTACCGGGACAAAGATGCTTGGGCTGCCTGCGAGCTTGCGATGGGCGACGACAACCTGCCCCGCATACCAGTCGTGCTGCGGATTCGGCACGCTTACTTCTACCCCGATCGTCCCCGTGCTTTGATTGGTCGCCGGGTAAATCTTGCTTACAGTGCCCTCGCGCTTCTCCCCGTAGAGCTCAAGCGTTACGCTGTCTCCTGTCCTCCAGGCCGCGATCTCCTTGTCCGGGACGGGGAGCACGACCTTCAAAGCATCAATATTGCCAATCTTGTAAATAGGCGTACCAGCATTGATCAGCTCGCCGACCGAGGAGTATTTGGCAATGACGGTTCCCTCAATCGGCGCCTTCAACCTGGTCTTGTCAAGGGAAAGCGCAGCCTGCTCCTTGGCAATGACCGCCAGATCGTAGGCGGAACGGGTCTGCTCGCGAACCTCTTGGCGGGCTCCCTGCGTCACCAGAGAATACGCCTGCTCTGCCGTCTGCAAATCTTTCTCGGCAAGCACGAGGCGATTTTTCATGTTCTCGTAGTCATTTTGGGAGATGGCGTCCTGCTGGTAGAGGACTTCAAAACGCTCATAATCGCTTTTTGCCTGGTTATAAGCGACGGTCGCTTTGTCGAGAGCGGCTTTTGCCTGTGCAATCTCTTGTTCGCGTGCCCCGTTTGTCACTTCCGCCAGACTGGCCCCGGCTTGCTCCACCCCGGCATTGGCGCGAGCCAACTGCAGCGACAAGTCACTGGTATCGACCCGGGCCAAAACTTCCCCCGCCTTTACCTTGTCTCCTTCGCTGCGGCCAAGCTCGACCAAACGGCCCGGCACCTCAAATGAGACAGTCGCTTCCTCGCTGGGCTCAAGCGTCCCCGACAGTTCAAAAGTGCGGACTGACGGCTCTCGCTTCACCTGTGTAACCTGTACTTTTTTCACATCCCGCAGTGAGTCAGCACTGTCTGACCCCTGGCTGCTGCACGCGGTCACCAGCATGGACCCGATGACAGCGGCAGCGATCCATCTCTTTTTGTACAACATGGCATACACCCCATCTTCTTGAACCTTTCACTCCAATTCTTCTTCGATGGCGGCTATCAACTGTTTGATTTGTGCGAGTGCAGGTCCGACTTGCAAAGAATAATAGTTTTCTTTTCCTTTTTGTTGAATCTCGACGAGCCCGGCATCCCGAAGCAATTTCAAATGGTGGGAAATGGCTGGGCGGGAAAGTGATAATTGTTCTGTAATCTGTTTGACATTTAATTGTTGGCAGTAACCGAGCAGCAGGATGATTTGTTGCCGGGCCGGGTCCCCCAATGCCTGAAACAGCGGAGTGCATTTTTGGAACAACTGCAAGCCCGGGCAGTCTGCCCACGGGTCTTTCCCCATCAATTAGTCTCCTCTCCGGCAAAATAAAATCGGACATTCATGTTTATACGTTTAAACCTATCGACCTATTACATTATATGCGGTACAGATTTCCTTGTAAATATGTTCCTGTTCCTTTACAGTACAATCTCTCCCCAGCGTTTCCGAATCAACTGCGCCAAATCGTCCGGCAGCGATGCTGTGCACTCCACCTGCTTCCCGCTGAGCGGATGGATAAACGACAGCTGATGGGCATGGAGGGCCTGCCGGCGGAATCCGCCTTGTTTTTGTCCGCCGTACAGACTGTCTCCGACGAGCGGATGGCCGAGATGGGCAAAGTGAACACGGATCTGGTGTGTCTTCCCCGTCTCCAGTTGAATTCGCAGCAACGTGGCGTCTGCTTGCAGGGCCAGTACCTGGTAATGTGTGATCGCTGCGTCGCCCCGCGGACTGACCCTCCGCTTCAACGGATGGCGCGGATCGCGGCCAATCGGCGCCTGAATCGTTCCCCGGTCCGTTTCAACGCATCCCTCTGCTACGGCAAGGTACGTCCGTCGAAGCCTCCCCTCCCGGATGAGCCGGTCGGCCAGTTGATGGGCATAACTGCTTTTGGCCAAGAGCACGGCTCCGGATGTCTCCTTGTCCAGACGGTGCACGGAATGCGGCACCGACGTTTGTCCGCCGCTTTGCAGATACGCCGCGAGCCGGTGCACCAGCGTGTCTGCCTGACCGCTCTTTACCGGGTGAACCAGCATGCCCGCCGGCTTGCTCGCGACAAGGAACCACTCGTCTTCGTAGAGGATCTCAGGCACTTCGAGCTCCCCCGAGTGTCCAGGCGGTAACGGAGCCGGGGAACGGGGCTGGTCGGCTGCCTTGACGGAGACAATGTCCCCCTCCTTTACCTGTCGCTGCAAATAAACGGGTTTGCGGTTTAGCTGAATCCCCTTGCTCCGGGTCAGCCGCTGCAGCATGCGGCCGGAGACGGATAGTTTTTGCCGGGCAATCTGTTCTACCGTCATGCCCGCATCTGCCGAAGTTACGGTATACATGAGCCATGATGATGATGACAATGGTCTTCCCCCTGACGTCAAAGGCTTCTCTGGTGTCGATTGTAGCGAATCACTGACCGGAAGCAAAACAGCCCGGGCACATACGCCCGTGCTGATCAGAGCTTGCTTCTACGATTTAAGGTTATCCGGGTTGAGACCGAGTAAGGCTTCATGGACAAACAGGCCGTCTTTGCGGATCAACACGCCGTCAAACCAGATTTCCCCGCCGCCGTACTCAGGACGCTGGATATTTACCATATCCCAGTGTACCGTGCTGCGATTCCCGTTATCGGCATCTTCGTAAGCCTGCCCGGGCGTAAAGTGGAAACTGCCGGCGATCTTTTCGTCGAATAAGATATCGTTCATCGGGTGCAGGATGTACGGGTTGACCCCGATGGCAAATTCCCCGATATAGCGGGCCCCTTCATCGCTGTCCAGGATTTGATTGAGCCGTTCGGTATGATTGGCGCTCGCCTCCACGATTTTCCCTTGCTCGAAGGTAAGCCTCACCTGGGAAAATTTCGTCCCGTGGTACTGGCTCTCGGTGTTGAAGGTAATCGTGCCCTGCACCGAATCACGCACGGGCGCGGTAAAGATTTCGCCGTCCGGAATATTGTTTTCCCCGGCACAGATCACATTGGGAATTCCTTTGATGGAGAAAGTCAAATCGGTTCCCGGCCCGACCAGCCGGACCTGATCGGTCGCATTCATCAATTCCTGCAGCGGCAGGAACGCAGCCTTCATTTTTTTGTAGTCGACCGTACAGACATTGTAGTAAAAGTCGGCAAAACCGTCTGTAGACATGTTGGCCTTTTGCGCCATGGATGGAGTCGGGTAATTCAGCAGCACCCATTTGAGGTTGGCAGTAATGTGATCGTTGATCGGCTTCATCACCTTTTGCTGGATAAGCCTTTTCTCCACCGGCACATCGGACATCTCGCTGTCATTGGGCGCCCCGGCGATCACGATAAATGCCTGCATCTCCTGCCACATCGGCTCTTCCCAGCGTTTGATGAACCCCGCCCGCTCTTCTGACGTGTGCATCATCAACTCCCGCTGAATCGCCATGTCCAGGAGGCGGACATGCGGGTAAGCCCCCCGAGCATACGCCTGTTTGACCAGTTCCTTGGCCAGTGCTGCTCCTTCCCCCCGCACCTCGATCATCACATTTTCCCCTGCCCCGAGCCGGACAGAGTCATCCAGCAGATTTTCCGCCAGTTTTGCGATCCGTGGATCCAACATAAAACAACCGCCCCTTTTCTGATGAATTCCGCGTTATTGTATCACATGCGGGCCGCTTTGGAATCGCTGTGCAACAAAATTGATGATGTCAGCTTCCGCGTCGTCCAGCCGGGTGGCGTCCACCTCGTAAAAATCGCCGTTATAGCCGCTTCCCTGCTTATGAGTGTAGCGCGGGTCGTAATAATGGACCAACAGAGCGGCTATCGCCGTCTTGTAATCCTCTGTCTCAAGCGCGTGCCGCAAAAGGTGGGCCTGTTCCGTAGGAATTCTCCGGGAGATCTTCTGAAAGGCCTCCATCGTATTCTTCCGAAAATCAGGGCGCCAGGAAAATGGCACGATGTACTCGTCGTACAAACGCTGCACTCTCACCTCAAGCGGCGCGGTGATGTTGAGGTGAATCGAATCCGACTTCAACTCGTACAGAAATGCGGGTATGACTGCGTTGCCGATGCGTTTGCTCTCTGCCTCCATCAAGAAAAACGGGGCATCCTTGTATTTTCGCAGCGTCTCAAACAGGCGGGCATCAAACATTTTCTGATTGGCCGGACGCCCTTTGCCGATATGCCCAAACACAGAACCGCGGTGGCCCGCCAACCGTTCCAGATCCAGTACCGGCAAGCCCTTTGCTTCCAGACGGCGCAGCAGCTCCGTTTTGCCTACGCCGGTAAGACCGTGCAACAGAATCAGCGGCACCTTTAATTCGAAAGGTTCAATCGTCTTTACCACGTGCTGGCGATAAGCCCGGTATCCACCGATCAACCGCCTGACGGGGATTCCGGCATAGGTGGCAAAAGTGGCCATCGCCCGGCTGCGCATCCCGCCCCGCCAACAAAAGATTGTCGGCGGCTCGCCGGCCTCGATCCCCCGCTCGCGAATCGTCTGCATCAGCAGTTCCATTTTGGGCGACACAATCTGCATCCCAAGCCACTGGGCGGCGGCCTGTCCCTCCTGTTTGTAGGTAATGCCGACCTGCGCCCTTTCCGCATCGCTAAATAACGGTATATTCACAGCCCCGGGAATCGTGTCGCGGGCAAACTCACCCGGGGAACGTACGTCAATCAAATTGCCGTAGCCTTTTAACAGCATCTCTTCCACAGTGATTTCTTGCAATGAACAAATCCCCTTTTTTCTGGTATGCTAGAGAAGAAACCAAGTATCTTTGGATGGATACCCTTATCTTTCATTATACATGAATCAAAGGAGGTCAAAACGTGAGTACTTCTGTAAAACTTACTTCCCTGACGGCCAAAGGAGGCTGCGGCTGCAAAATAAGCCCCGACGCGCTCTCCTCTGTACTGAGAAACCTGCCTCGCCCGGGACAGGACGACCCCCGGCTGCTGGTCGGGGTGGAAACTTCGGATGACGCCGGCGTGTACCAACTAACCGATGAGCTTGCCATTGTGCAGACATTGGACTTTTTTACCCCCATTGTCGATGACCCGTACTGGTTCGGACAAATTGCCGCCGCCAACGCTCTCAGCGACGTATTTGCGATGGGAGGAACACCGATAACCGCACTCAACATCGTCGGATTTCCGATCAGCAAGCTGGACCCGGCGATTCTGACGGAAATCCTGCGCGGTGCAGCCGACAAGGTGGCCGAAGCAGGAGCGGCATTGGTCGGCGGCCACTCGATCGACGATCAGGAACCAAAATTCGGCCTCTCCGTCACCGGGACAATCCACCCTTCCCGGATTCTGACCAACGCCGGAGCAAAGCCGGGAGACGTGCTGATCCTAACCAAGCCGATCGGCGTCGGGATCCAGACGACCGCAATCAAGCGGGATGCCCTGACTCCGGAAGCGACCCAGACGGTGATGACGATCATGGCCACCCTAAATAAGCAGGCGGCCCAGTGCATGCTCGCCTTCCCGGTCAACGCATGTACGGACGTCACCGGCTTCGGCTTATTGGGACACGCGCTGGAAATGGCGGAAGGGAGCAGCGTCGGCATACGCCTTCACGCTGCCAATGTGCCGATATTGCCCGGCACGCGCGATTTGGCCGAGCAAGGCATCATCCCCGGCGGCAGCAAGTCCAATTTCCGCTGGGTAGCAGGCCGCGTCCGCTTCCCGGAAGAGATGGCCGAAATCGACCGCCTGATCCTCTGTGATGCGGTCACGTCCGGCGGCCTGTTGATCAGCCTCCCGGCAGATGAGGCCGAGCAGCTGCTCGCTTCCCTGCATCAGCACGGAGTCGAGTGGGCCCGGATCATCGCCGACGTCACGGCAGACCATCCCGGAACGATCGTGGTAGAGCAACGGTAAACGAATACGGCTAAAAACAAAAACAGCCCCCTGTTTCCGGTACAGGGGGCTCTACTGTTTCCATTTTAACCTCGTGAATCTGCTTTTGAAGCATCCGATCTGCCCACCTGCTTGACCGCGGCTTTTCGGCCCAATGCCACCAGGATGACGACAATGGCTGCTGTCCATATCGTCTGGCTGGTGACGATCTCGCCGAGCAGGAAAGCAGACGCCACTATCGTCAAAAACGGCTGCAAATACTGTACCTGGCTTACTTTTGCGACACCGCCCAGGGCCAAGCCGCCGTACCAGGCAAAAAAGCCGAGATACTGACTGATCAGGCTGACATAGGCAAAACTTAGCCAGGCTGCCGGAGTGGCACGGAGAATCTCCGGAGACAGGGAGCTTGCTACCGGCCAGATCAAGAACGGCGCCGAAATGACCAGCGACCAGCTGATGACCTGCCACCCGCCTAGCTCTCGGGCAAGCCTTCCGCCCTCTGCGTACCCGACAGCAGCAGATATGACTGCCCCAATTAACGCCAGGTCGGCCACCTGCAATCGGCCAAACCCTGCGCTAAACGCGTAGATCACAACTGTCGCGCTGGCAGCCGCACTCGCCAGCCAAAAGCCGATAGACGGGCGTTCCCCGGCCCGCAAGGCAGCTACAACCGCCGTGGCAATCGGCAGCATCGCGATGACCACCGCTCCGTGTGAAGACGGCACCCGCTCCATTGCCCAAGAAGAGAAAAAGGGAAAACCGATCACCACTCCAAATGCTACGACAGCCAGACTTTTGATCTGGTTCCAGTTGGGGATGCGCTCCCGGCGAATCCACAGCACCATGCCGGCCAATACCGCAGCAACCAGTGCGCGTCCCAATCCGGTCACCGTGGGATTGAAAAATTCCACCGCGACACGGGTAGCGGGCAGAGACAGGCTAAACCCGGCGACACCCAGCAGGCCGTAGAACATGCCAAGCCCTTCTTTGCCCTTTTGTACGCTGCTTGACGCTGAAACATCCGCATTTGGTTTCATCTCACCGATACTCCTTTGCCCTTGTTCTACATCGTGTATCACCATCCTACCTGTCAGCCTGGAATCCTGCTCCAGCCAATTGGCTGTCATTTTGACCAGCCAATTTTTTCTTTTCTCCTGTCAGCCGTCGGTTTATGATACAAGTATCAAGAACAGTCGGAAAAGAGGGACAATATGCCTTGGCAACCTGATATGGCAAGCGATGAGCCGATCTTTCGGCAAATCGCCCGCCACTTTGAAACGAGCATCATCCGAGGTGATCTTCCGCCAGGCACCCCGCTTCCCCCGCAGCGAAAGCTGGCCCGCCAGTTCAATGTGAACCGCAGCACGATCACGCAGGCCTACGATGAACTTCATTCGCTCGGACTGGTCCAATCGCATCAGGGGAAGGGAACCTGGGTAAGCGAAAACATGTGGGGTGTCTCGTACCGCCGGATCCCCAATTGGCATCAGTATACAAGCGGAGGAGCCTTCCTGCCTTCGCGTCCGCTGGCAAAGCTGATCCGCGAGGCAAGCAGCTACCCCGGAGTGATCAATTTGGCAGAGGGCGGCTTGTCCCCCGAATTAATGCCTTCGGAAGATATCGAACGGCTGCTTCGGCAAATTTCCTTGCCTCCTTCCCTCAGTTATGCAAACCCGAGGGGAGACGGGGAACTGAGGGAGACCCTGGCCGTCCATTGGGCCAAAGAGCACAACTTGTACGTCGATCCGGACGAAATCCTCATCACGACAGGATCGCAGCAAGCCTTGCACCTGATCACGCAATGCCTGCTCAGCCCTGGTGACGCCATCGCCATGGAGGGGCCTTCCTTCGCCTATTCCCTGCCGTTATTCACATCCGCGGGACTCCGCCTGTTTCGGCTGCCGCTTGACGATCAAGGCTTGCTGCCTGAAGAAGTCATTTCGCTGCATCGAAAGCACAAGATCCGCATGATTTTCACCAATCCAACCTATCAGAATCCCACCGGCACCGTACTTGGCGGGGCCAGAAGGAAGCGTCTGCTTGCCATCTGCGAAGAATTGCGGCTGCCGATCGTAGAAGACGACGCATACGGATCGCTGACGCTTATCGGCTCTGGAAAACCTCCCCGCCCTTTGAAAGCGATGGATATGGGAGGCTCTGTGCTCTACATCGGCAGTCTTTCGAAAACCCTGGCCCCGGGGCTGCGCATCGGCTGGCTGGCTGGCCCGAAATCGGTCGTCGAGCGCCTGGCGGACGCCAAGCACGTGATGGATTCGGGAACGGGGATCATCTCGCAAAAATTGGCTCAGGCGTATCTCTCATCGCAAATATGTCAGCAGCGTCTCGACGAACTGACTGTCGCTTTGACAGAACGGCGGGATTGCATGCTGGAGGCGCTTGAGAAAAACCTTATGGAACTGGCGGATTGGACCCGCCCCAAGGGGAGCTTCTACGTCTGGTGCCGCCTGCGCCAAAGCATCAACGAGGCGGATTTGCTTGAGCTGGGAATAAAACACGGAGTCATCTTCTCACCGGGCGGCATCTACGGGGCAGAACGGGGATATGTCCGCCTCACCTATGCCCAGGCCAACCGCCGGGACATTACGGAAGGAGTACGTCGGCTGCGTGCCGCGTTGGTTGAAGCAAATCCTGTATTTCGTTAAAACCCGATAAAAATTTTTCTTGCGTTTTTCACAGATTATGACATATGCTAATCATGTAAATGTTTTTTATTGAACAATAACGGGAGTGTTGTACTGATGGCAATTCCTGCAAAATCAATGATTTGACGGGGCCTTTCCGGGGGTCCCGTCCCCCGGAAAACCTGTCATGTCGATTGAATCGCAGGATGCACTTGTCCGCTTCCGTTTCCATACGTGTCATTGTGTGGAGGCGAACGCTTCTTTCCGTGTATGTACTACACCGGATGGGCTTTCGCCTTCCCTTTTTATCCTCTGTCTCCAAAAATGGGAATTCATTGTGGTCACGATCCCAATTGATTGGGCGGTTAGCGAAAATCCTGCAACACCGAAACAAACAGTTGGGAGGAGAAAGACGTGTTCTGGTCCACGTGGGATTTAAATTTAAAGGTGAGATTGATCGGGGAAACGATATTCCATACGTTTTACTGGATGTTTTTCCCCTTTATGGCGCTCTATTTTTCTGATGCGTTCGGCAAGGACCTGACCGGTATTTTGTTGATGTTCCCGCCGCTGCTCGGAATCCTTGCCAGTCTTTACGGGGGACAGTTATCCGATCGGGTCGGACGCAGACCGGCCATGCTGATCGGCGCCGCTACGGAATGCCTGATGTTTGCCCTGTTCGCTCTCTCCTGGTCCCCCTGGGTTGACTACGCCGCATTTATCGGCCTGAACATCGCAAGCTCCATTTACTGGCCTGCCAGTTCGGCGATGGTTGCCGATTTGACCAGGGAAGAGGATCGGCGCGAAGTCTACGCCACTTTTTACACCGCAATGAACATCGGTGTTGTGCTGGGGCCGGTCTTGGGCTCGTTCTTTTTCTTCCAACACCGTCCGCAGCTGCTGCTGGTCTGCTTTCTTGTCAGCTTTGCCTTCACCCTTACGCTGTATTTGGTCATCAAGGAGACTCTGCCAAACAAAGGCCGCTCCAAACATAAGGCTCATGGCTTAAAGGAACAATGGCGGAGCTACACCGTGATTTTCCGCGACAAAGTGTTTGCCTTGTACATCCTCGCCGGAATTCTGGTAGCCGTCACCTTTTTACAAATGGATCTGTACATGGGCGTCTACCTGAAGGAATACGTTCCCCTGCAAAATCTCATCTCATGGGGAGACGGGTCGATTTCCGTGGGCGGAACCCAGGCGTTCGGCTGGATGATGAGCCTTAACGGATTGATGGTCGTCCTGTTTACACTGGCGGTCACCCGCCTGTGTGCCGCCTGGAGCGACCGGCGTTCGTTGATTGTCTCCTCGGTATTATCCGGGCTTGGCTTGTTCGCCATGTCTTTGACCGTGAACGTCTGGCTGTTGTTCGCCTGCATGGTTCTTTTTACAATTGGCGAACTGATTCGCACGCCGGTCACACAAAGCTTCGTCAGCAAATACGCGCCGGAAGATCGGCGCGGACAATACATGGGGGCGTCCACCCTGCAGTTTTCAATCGGCCGGTTTATCGCCCCCCTGACTATTGCCCTGTCTGAGTGGTTTGCCCCGATCGGGGTCTTTGGCATCATCCTGATGTTCGCGCTGGTGGCTGCGCTGCTTTACCACCGGATGTTTATCCTGCTGCCTGCCGCCATGTTAAAGGACACAGGAGCGGCGCAGCAGCAGGATTCCGCCCAGCGGCAGGAGGATATCATTTAACCGGGAAACTCGTCTGGCTTCGGCCTCGGCGGCCTGGGGCCGAAAAACTGATAGTAGTCTACCTTGATATTCCCGTTGTACAGCTTCCGTTTTTTACTGGCTCTTCGCCCAAAGTGCTGCTCAAACTGCTCGTCCGAAGTAATAATGTAAAACGACCAGGTATCGAGCTGTCCAAACACCTTGCCCATTTCCCGGTAGAGCCGTTCCACCTCTGCCCGTTCGCTGAGACGCTCGCCATAAGGAGGGTTGGAAATGATGCAGCCGTATTTTTTCTTGGTCCGCAAATCGCGCATCTCCATCCGCTGAAAGTGGATCGACTCGTCCACCCCTGCTTCCCGGGCGTTGCGGCGAGCCACTTTCAACACCTCGTCATCGAAGTCCGTGCCGATGATCTCCATGGGCCGATCGTACTCGGCCAAATCGTGGGTCTCGGCTCTGGCCTCCCGCCAAAGTGTTTTAGGGATGACAGGCCAACTCTCCGACGCGAATTCCCGGTTCATGCCGGGGGCGATGTTCTGGCCGATCAGTGCCGCTTCGATCGGAATCGTTCCCGACCCGCAGAACGGGTCGATCAGCA
The DNA here is from genome assembly GCF_000311785.1 of Brevibacillus massiliensis. Taxonomy (GTDB): domain Bacteria; phylum Bacillota; class Bacilli; order Brevibacillales; family Brevibacillaceae; genus Brevibacillus_C; species Brevibacillus_C massiliensis. Next base: position 212,397 of record NZ_HE978538.1, on the reverse strand, counting down.
CGCGATCGGGTTTCCAGCGGGCTAATTGAATCAAGGCGGCGGCCATCGTCTCTTTTAACGGAGCGGTTCCGATCCATTCCCGGTACCCTCGTTTATGCAGTCCGGCACCGCTGGTATCAATCGTCAAGGTGGCGATGTCTTTGAGCAGAGCCACCTCAATTTTATAGAGCGGGCCATCTTCCGAAAACCACTCCCGCTTGTACCTCTTCTTTAAACTCTCCACCACTGCCTTCTTCACGATTGCCTGGCAATCCGGCACACTGTACAGTGTCGACTTGACCGACTTGCCCTCTACAGGGAACGTTCCGTTTTCCGGTATCCAGTCAGCCCACGGCAGCCCCTTGGTTTGTTCAAACAGTTCGTCAAACGTCTTCGCTTGAAACTCCCCTACCTTGAGCCGGACGCGGTCGGCTGTGCGAAGCCATAGGTTGGCACGCGGAATCGCCCCCAAATCGGCGCTGAACGTCACCTTCCCGTTGTCCACACGCACCTGTTCATAGCCCAATCTTTTCACTTCTTCTGCAACCACAGACTCAAGGCCGAAAGTAGCGGTCGCAATCAGTTCCACATTTTGCATAGAGGTAACTCCTATCTCCCCGAACAAGGGGATACTAAATCATTCCTATCATACCCCAACGAAGGCCAAGGTTACAGCCCGGCTGTGCATCGGGAACGAATTGAAAAAACAGGCCTTTTAGCTCAGTTTGATTGGATTGGGTGAAAGGTACTTAATATAGGTACTTTATTCGAGGGCTATGGAGGAATCATTTATGAGGTATCTTTTGTTAATGCTGCTCATTCTCTTGATGGGATGCTCCACAGGGTATTCGCAAGTGTCTGCCGATCAGGAGGTGGGGAAAATGGCGGCTGGAGAAAAAATCAGGGCTACGTGGTTGTGGAATACGCCGATTATCGCATCGGAAAAGGATCAAATCATCTCGTTTGCAAAAGAAAACGGAATCAATTTGATCTATCTGCAGGTCAACAGGCGGGTGGTCACCCCGGAACAATACCGAGCTTTTCTCAAATCGGCGCATGCGGCCGGCATAGAAGTGCATGCTCTGGACGGAGCGCCTGACTGGGCACTCGGCAAAAAACAGGATCGCTTGGCAGCACTGGTCACATGGGTCAAAGACTACAATCAAAGTGTCGCGGAAGATGAGCGTTTTCGCGGCGTTCACGTCGACATTGAGCCCTACCTGCTCCCCGAGTGGAAACAGGACAAATCCGCAGTCATTCGCCAGTGGCTGGACAATGTTCAGGTTCTCGTGCAGCAGGCCAAAGCCGATCCAGAGCTTGCGACGGGCGCCGACCTGCCGTTCTGGCTCGACACGCTGCAGGTGCCTGACGACACCGGCGCAGAGTCAGTCAGCCGATGGATGGCCCGCACCTTTGACCACGTGACGCTGATGGCTTACCGCAATCATGCCGAGGGGCCCAATGGCATTCTGCAGATCGTCTCGAACAAGCTGGCGGAAGCAGATGAGCTGGGCAGGAGAATCGTGATCGGCGTCAACATCCGGGAAAGCACGGAAGGTGATTTCGTCACCTTTTACAAGGATGGATACGAGGAGATGGAGCGGCAAATCGCCATCGTCGATGACCGCTTGTCCGGCCGCCCCTCCTATGCGGGCATCTCCATTCACGATTACCAAAGCTGGAGAAACAGCGTCGAAAATAGCCGCTAAAGCAGGCAAAGCCGAACACTCCGTTTGCCGTATCGGGAAGCACGCGATGAGCCATGCCCTCCGATACGGTAAGCAGAGCTTCTATTGGAAGAGAAGCTTCTTTACATAGCCATAGAAGTCTCGGCCATTTGCGGCAGCTTCGCCGTAGATCCAATCCGGTAGATATTCGGCAGATCAATTCCGGCGAAGGCATTTCTCGTATCCACAATCGCCACGCCCAAGTCCGCGATCTTCTGATAGTCAAAGACCCGGTGATTGGTGACCAGCACCATGCAGTCATACTGGCGCATGCTGTTCAGATCATACGTGATCGAGTGAACCTCATTGCCCCGCTTATCGCGAAAACTCTTGGCATAAGGGTCGTAGTAGTGAACGATCGCTCCGTTTTCACGGAAAAGCTCGTACAATTGCAATCCGGGCGATTCCCGCAGGTCGTCAATGTCCGGTTTATAGGCCATCCCGAGCAGCAGAACGCGAGAATTGCGCAGTGATTTGGCGTACATGTTCATGATGGTCGCCGTCTTGCTGATCACGTAATCCGGCATATTGCTATTAATGGCCTGGGCCAGATCGATAAATTTGCTGTAAAACCTAAATCCCTTCGCCTTCCAGGACAGGTACATCGGATCGAGCGGAATGCAGTGGCCGCCAATGCCAGGGCCCGGGTAAAACGGCATAAATCCAAACGGCTTGGTCGAGGAGGCTTCGATTACTTCCCAGATATCGATGCCCATCTTCTCGCACATCATCGCCATTTCATTGATGAAGGCAATGTTGACACTGCGAAACGTATTCTCGAGCAGCTTTGACATCTCCGCCACTTTTGTGGAAGAGACGGTCACAATCGACTCGACAAACGACCCGTATAAGGCCGTCCCCAGTTCGATGCACTTTTTCGTCGTACCGCCGATTACCTTCGGGGTGTTATGGGTCTTAAAATTGGAATTTCCCGGATCGACCCGCTCAGGGGAAAAGCACAGGAAGAAGTCGACTCCGACCCGATACCCCAGCTTCTCCAATTCCCACTGGATCAGCTCTTCCGTCGTCCCCGGATACGTCGTGCTCTCAAGCGTAATCAGCATGCCATTTTCCATGTAGTGCTTGATTTGGTCTACCACCTGAATGATGTAGGAGGTATCCGGATCCTGGTTTTTGCTCAGCGGCGTAGGCACGCAAATGCTCAGCGCATCCAGTTCTTTCAACACCCGATAATCCGTCGTGGGAAAAAATCGCCCGGTCTCGAGGCTCTCTTTTACCACGCTGTCGGAGACGTCCTTTACGTACGAAGTGCCTTCTTGCAGCTGTTTTATCTTTGCGAGGTCCAAATCGATGCCAAAAACGGTAAACCCGCTTTTCACCATCTCCATTGCGAGCGGCAATCCAACGTAGCCCAGCCCGATTACCCCAAGTTTTGCCGTTTTGGTCTCAATCAAATTTTGCAGTGCCGAATATCTATCCATCCTTACTCACTCCTTTGTGGCGGTTTGTAGTCTTATGCAAGCAGCCTTCGTATCCTCAACTCCAACTCGACTGGTGAAAATGGCTTCGTCACATAATCGGAGACGCCGCGCTCAAAACATCGACTGATGTCATCTTCCAAGCGCTTCTGCGTCAACACGACGATTTTGCAGGAATCAGGAAAGCTTTCCTTCTTCTGAATCTGGTCGATCAACTGATACCCGTTAAGCACGGGCAAGGTCAGTTCGGTTACGACTAAACGGGGAGACAGCTGTTCGAACAGGCGCAAGCCCTCTTCCCCGTCTCGGGCAGTATGAATCTCGTAGCCCTTCAAGCTCAGCCTGGCCTTCAGGAACTGGCATACCGTTTCGTCGTTGTCCACCACCAGCAGCGGCTGTGCCAGTCTGTTTTCGGAGCGGTCCGTAATGATCCGGATTTCTCCCGCTCCTCCAGGCCCGCTGGCCAGTAAGCCGCTGATCTCCGCCAGTATGTTTTGCGGAGAAGGGGCGCATTCCGGAAGGCTGGAAATCAGCACGTCGCTCTTAAGCAGACCGCGGCTTTGCAAAAAGTCTTTCAGTGCCAGCGACAGATAGTGGGTATCGCTTAGCTGGCAATCGTGAATCAATACCGCCAACAGCCCTACGGCATCGTCGTAAAAGAACTCGGTATTGGCTGCGTACGAGGAAACCTCTTTTCGAAAGTACGCCGTCACCTCCTGCAGTCCGTCCTTGCCAAGCAGCGGACACAGGGAAAAAATCATTCCATATCTGGAGCCATTCGCTTCGTAATGCTGTAAAAAGTGGCTTACTTTCCGCGTAAAATCTTCGTGTATAACCGTTTGTTGAGTGTTGGTACGCACAAGCACGAATAACCACTCCTTTACGTCGTTTGCGATTTGGTTGTTTCCACCTTCCAGCTCTGTCTGGTCATCACTCCCCAGGTATTGTTGTTGCGCAGGAATTCTACGTGACCGAGCAGCCGCCACAGCGCTCCAATCTGACGGTAGCCAAAGAACATCAGAAAGGAGTACCAGAGCATCTTTCCGACGTCCCTCATCCTCGGATAGCGGCGGAAGGCTATCTCTTCCAGCAGAATCGACGCGACACTCAGAAGATAGCCGAACAACAGGTTGATTGCCATAAAGACAAGCACGATGTTGGCATTCGTCATATCCATCAGGCTGTATCCGATCAGCGCAAGCAAACCGGAGATTTTAAAATACGGATTCAGCGTTTCGAAGATCACGTTGTAGGGCATGGTCAAGAGTCCCATCACCTTGTACCTGGGGTTGAAGATCATGTCGCGGTTCTCCAGCATGTTCTTCAGGTTTCCCCGCCCCCAGCGCTTCCGTTGGCTGCCCAAAATCCGCAACGTGTCTGGCGCCTGGGTCCAGCAGACGGCATCGGGGCAAAAGGCGATCCGGTAAGGCAGCTTCTGGTCCAGCATGTACCGGTGCAGTTTGATGATGATGTTCATGTCTTCCCCGGGGTAGCCTTCGCGGTATCCGCCGACCTTGACCACGTAATCCTTGCGAAACACGCCGAATGCGCCTGAGACGATGATCAGCCCGTTGATCGAGCTCCAGCCGATGCGGCCGCCCAGAAAGGCTTTCATGTACTCCAGTGTCTGAAACATCGGGAGAATCTTGTCAGGCAACCGGACTTTCTTGACGATGCCGTCTTCAATGGTGCATCCGTTGGCAATGCGAATGTTGCCGCCGATCGCTACGGTCTCTTCCGGGTTTTCCATGTACACCTGGGCAATCCGGATCAGCGCATCCTTCTCCAGCAGAGAGTCGGCATCGATGGAAGAGATCATCGGATAGTGCGACAAATTGATGCCTGCATTGAGCGAGTCGGCTTTGCCCCCGTTATTTTTGTCAATCACGTAGAGATTCGGGTAGGCAGGATTATGGTATACCCCCTTAATCGGGGTAGAGTGGACGACTTCCTTGATGGCCACCTTGGACTGCCGCTTCAATCCAAACTCGTCGATCATCACCTGCAGGGTTTTGTCGCGGGATCCATCATTGATGACGATCACTTCATAGGTCGGATAGTTCAGGGCCAACAGGGAACGTACATTTTCGATGATCGTCAGCTCTTCGTTAAACGCGGGAACCAGTATCGAAACCGGAGGGACGAATTGCGAGCCGGCCAAAGACTGGTAGCGCGAGTAAGCTGCCCGTTTTACCGTCTTGAAAATGTTGGCATATGAACAGCAAATGATCGTAAAGTAGATCGTATTCACGATCAAAACGTAGTACATGGCGAACCATCCATACCCGAGTAAAAGGTCCCTCATGGGTCCCCCCTTTCCGGCGAAATTCTCAGATCGCCTGATTACTCTGCATGTCTTTTCCAAAGAACATTTCATAGATGTGCAGCTTTCGATTGTGGCTGATCAGCTTCTCTACGTTATTCAGATCGTGCATCGGCCTGATCAGCGACTCTTCAATCGCCGACTGCGCCATGTGGGAAGCCTCCAGATTAGACGTGTCGGCCGCCGCCTCACACAGAGCGTAAAACCCATCTTCTCCCAACATCGCGAGGCTGCTGGCGCTGTTGTAACTGACCCACCAGTTCGGGTCCCGCAGAGAATCCTTCAGCAAGCCGATGTATTCGGTAGTGCCCCAAAACCCGATCGCCTTTGCTGCGGCTGCGCGAACCTCCCAGTCGGCATGCCGCAGCAGCGCCTTCACATTTGCCACTGTCAGCCAGTTGCTCGTCCTGGTGAAGAGCTTGACAGCCTTGATCCTCAGCTCCTTTTCGCCTGTCGTCAGCAGGCTGGACAACTGGCCATCGAGTCGGGAGTCGATCCCCACGGACAGACCGGTCAGGCCCACTTTTACCAGTTCAGCATCTGATTCGCCGAGGAATTCGATGAGCAGCGGACTGCAGTCGATCGGTGATTCCCGCAGGATCTCGACGATCAGCTGGTGCGTGTGTTTTGACTGCTGGACCAGGTGCACTGTCATCTGCCGCAAATCATCCTCATCGCGGGCACATCTGGCGATAGCCCGGGCGACGATGAACAGGTCCGGCTGCCGGCGCTGCTTCCTCAGTAATTCCAGCAAGTCCGGCACGGCCTGCTGTGCGCGCATGACCCCTAATTTGTAGGCGGCATCCATTTGCACAGTGGAACACCTGCTGTGAAGACGGCGCTGTTCCAGATCGGCCAGACCCAGTTCCTCGCAAAGCTGGGCCAATTTTTTGGAGTCGTTTCCCCTGACTCGCTCCATCCAGTCCATCAGCTGCCGCTGAATGACTGTTAATTCCCGGGCACTTGGCGTTTGGGGAGGCAGCTTCAGCCTCTCCTCGCCTCCCAGGTGAGCCTGGATGTAGGAAAAGTAATCGGCGTATTTGCTGCGGATCTTCGCCTCCTGCTTTTCCCGCGAAATTCCCCTTGCTTTTACTGTCAGAATCACGGCAAGCAGCACGGCGATTAAAACAATCGAGACGTAAATGAACCCCATTGCAATTGCCATATGGTCAACCATCCAGGTTCCTCCTCTGCCTATTTTCCGGTATTGTTTTTCGCTTGATCACCTATCTGCAAATATGCCTTCCGCATGATCTCGTAACTCTGTTTTGTTCGCTCGTGGTAGTCGACTTTTTCCCACGCAGGCCAGCGATAGATGGGCAATTTCGTCACGGGATAGACCGGGCCGTCGCTCGCAAGCCCGATCACCTGATTGGCAATCCGCTCCTTGATCCAGGGGATGAGGCGAATTCCCTCGGATTGTTCACTGGCAAATCCTTTGCCTTCGTCCCGGTAGCTCATGACTTGAAGCGAACTGGGATCGGTAAAGCCGAGCAGCATCCACGGAATCCGCAATTCGACAACCTGCCCGCTCGCTTGCCACATCGCCAGCGAATCGTAGTCCGGGTCTGCGGGGTCAGTCGTCCCCCGTCTTAGCTTGCCTACTGTCACATCTTCGAAGGGGTGATATTCCTTCGTATCAGGCGGCTCCATCTGCAGGCTTACCGCCAGCTTCCACGGAACGAACAGCCCGGAATCGTCCTGCATCGCCTGTTCATCCACTGGGATCATCCCGTACCGCTGCCCGTACAACCGGGTGTGAAAATCGTAGTTGGAGGCGATTTTCACTTCGCTTTCCGCCTGATTGCCGAGGACGACCAACGCCTCCATCCCCTCGTCCAACTGCTTGCCGGGAAGTTCCGGTCCATGCCGGTTCCCCCCTGGGATGGTGTCTGCCCCGAGGTAAAGAATCTCTTTGGAAGGGTCAAACGGCTTCGTCAATTTCATCAGCACGTACACATACCCTTCGTCATGCGTCATCCAGATCTCTTCAAAGCCTGGCGCATTCACATTCAGCCTCGTTTTCTCCTCCGGCGAAAGCTGTTCCCAATCATCTGCGCGGCCGTCGATCCGCAGAACCCCTTCTTTCCCCGGATACATCCCCAGCACCCCAAACATGGACTCGTTTGTCAAAACATTCAGCCAAAACGACCGGCGGTCCTCTGGGAGCTCAAATTTCATCGTATTCCATGTCTTTTTAAACCACTCGTCCTGCCATGCGAACAAGATCGCACCTGCGTACCCCTCCTGGTAGATTTCACGGAGCAATTCGGCGTCGACTTCCCCTTGTTCCTTTTCGTTGTGTCCGCCTTGATCTCGCCCCAAATTGCCGATATGGGCCACTCCGAGCGATGATGGAACGCCAAATTCCGTCACCATGATCGGCATCCCTTTGTGGTACGCTTTCAGCTTCTGCAGGTACGCTTTATATGAATCCGCTTTTCCCGCTTCGTTTTTCACCTGCTGCAGTTCCTGATCGTGGCGGAATAAGTCGGGATAGTAGGGATAGACATGATAAGAGGCAAAATAGCCCGCTTGCCAGTCAACCGCTTTGATGTGGGTCGGATCGACGCTGACCATGTCTTCATGGATCATCGGCTCGCCCGGATGGGTAAGCGGATCGGTTGTCACCCAGTTGGTAAACGTCATCGGGTGGCGCCAGCCTTGCCTTGCTTCCAGCTCGGCCGTATAGTTGATCATTTCCGCCAACCAGCTTTCAAACGGGGACGACTTCTCCGTCGCCTGAAAGTGCTCCCCCTCAAACCGGGGCTCTCCCTGATGTTTTTGGTTTGTTTTTTTCACCATCACCGGATCCCATTCGGTACCGATATGCCAGGCCAGCAGATACTGTCCGGCATTCGCACGGTAACGTCCGCTCGCTTTCCCCGACTTTTCCGGAATGGTGACATTTCCGTATACCGCCCCCACAGCATCGGCGATCTCGCGGCGAAACTCCTCGCGTATCTCCGGCAAGAAGGCATCCTGCTTTTCAATCAGCGCCTCTTCCGGCGTCCATACTCCTTGTATAAAGTAAAGCGGATCGTCTTTTCTCTGACGGTTATATTCGACAAGCGCTTCATAGAAGACAGGCTGGTGAATCGTATACACCCGGATGACATTGGCCCCCATATCCTGAATCATGGCGAACCAGCGCAGGTAATCCTCCTTGGTGACGGGCAGTTCCCCCGGATAGCGGCCGGGCAGCGACGCGCCCAAATTGACCCCTTTGACAAAGAAAGGCTGCCACTGTTTGTCATGGTAAACTTCCAGCTGCTCGCCGTTTGTGCGGAATTTCACATAAGCGCCTTCTGCTGTCTCCATGCTTTCAACAGTTACATTCGGCCAATACCAACTGAAGTACCCAATACAAGCGCCGGCAAGAATCGACAAGACGACCAATCCCAACCGATTTTTTGAATTGCGCCTCATCATGTTTTTCTCCTTTGGACCAACATTTTATCGGGTTCGGTTGTCTCATGTGGGTCATTATATAACGTAAAAACTGCCACCTTCTATAGTCGCAGCTACCTAATCAGCTTCAGGGCAAGTTGTTAACACTTTTTTAATAACTTTTTGAGTTTGAACTTAAATCCCCATATTTTTGTTAGTCAAGTCATGCAACTTTTTTCCAAATACAGCTTTTTTCCTAAGTCTAATCAGATGGGTCAGATGCGATTTTGGGAAAGAAGAACGGATTAAAAAACAGGAGGTTGCGCCTATGTTTCAGAAAATTTTTACCAATCCTTAGCATTCACCCACCCAATCCATCCGTTATTTTCTACCATTTTAAGGAAAATAATCAGCCGCGGAACGACTGGCTCGGCCTTGTCAGCGAACTTTTTCGACACCAGTTCGGCAATTTCTCTGACTGTATGACTGCCGTTGCAGTGGCGTATCACCCAACTGCCAAGGTCGTCCAGCTGGATGCGGAAGCAGGCCGGTTGATTCAGGAACCTGACCGACAACCGCTCCAGCCAGCTTGTTCGGGGGACAATCAACGTATGCCTGTCCCCGTCTGTTTCCAGCTGCAATCCTCGGCGAAGAAGCGGAGACATCTCCAACATATTCGGTACAGGCCGCTTTTTGCCGATTGGCACGATTCTCCTCACCTCTCCTGCTTTGCCCGAACGGATACAAACCAGAGGAGAAGAGCCACCGCTGCGAACAGCAAGAGAGAAACCAGCCCGTTCGGTATGGCCACCTGGTTGGGCAGCTGTACTTTTAGCCAGATGAGGACGGCGATCACCACGCCGATCAGGGACTCGCCCGCGATCAGGCCCGAGGCAAACAGCGTGCCTGTCTCGATGCGCACTTTTTTGGCCCCGTCGCTTTTCGCAAAGCGTTCGACTAGCCATCTAATGATCCCTCCCACCATAATCGGCATGCTGGTGTGGATGGGCAGATAAATCCCGACGGCAACCGTCAACGAGTTTAATCCTAAAAACTCGATGACAATTGCCGAAGCGGCGCCGATGAAAATCAAATCCCAAGGCAGATTGCCCGCCATCAAGCCTTCAATAATCAATTTCATCAGGACAGCTTTGGGAGCCGGAAGTTCTGGCGACCCCATCACATAGGTTTGGTGCAGGACGACCAACACAAAGCCGATCACCAGCCCTGACGCGATCACGCCGATCATCATCGCCAGCTGCTGCTTCCAGGGAGTAGCTCCGACCAGATAGCCCGTCTTCAAATCTTGGGAAATATCGGCGGCTACGGCAAGTGCCGTACAGACGATCGCCCCTACGGTGAGAGAAGCTGCCATCCCGACCATGCCGGTCACGCCAGCCAGTTTGAAGACGATGGTTACGATCAAGAGCGTCGCGATGGTCATTCCGGAAACCGGGGAGGAGGAGCTTCCGACAATCCCGACGATTCGCGAAGCGACCATCACAAAAAGGAACCCAAACACGGCAATGGCAATCCCGCCGATGATGCCCACATCGGTAAGCGGAGAAAAAGCAATGACCAGAATCAACAGCACAACGCCGACGAACAGCCAGATATTCGGAATATCATGTGCAGTTCGTTCGATCGTCTGCACCCGATTGCCGCGCTGCAGCCCCTTCAAGGTATCGCGCAGGGAAGCAAACAGCATCGGCAGCGTTCTGACCAGCGTAATCAACCCTCCGGTTGCAATGGAGCCGGCGCCGATATAGCGAATGTAGCTGTCCCAGATCCCCCAGGCGTCCAGCTTGCCAATCGGTTCGGTCCCGGGAAAAATCGGATGCGCAGTTCCCGCTCCAAAGAAACCGATTATCGGTGTGAATACCGTCCATGCCAGAACCCCCCCGGCCAGCATTTGACCGGAGATCCGCGGGCCGATAATAAATCCGACTCCCAGCAGGGCAGGAAACGTATCCATTCCGATCAGCGCATTTTTAAACCGGTAAATCCCCGTTTCGATCTCCGTCTTAAACAACAGGAACCCGTCGCCGAGCGCCTTGAACAAGCCGCCCACCGCGAAGCCGGAAATGACGAGCCAGGCGGTTTTTCCGCCGGTCTCCCCAGAAATAAGCACCTCTGCGCATGCGGTACCTTCAGGATACGGCAATGTATGATGCTCGTTTACAATCAGCAGGCGCCGCAGCGGAACCATCATCAAGACGCCCAAAAAGCCTCCCGTCAGAACAATGAAGCTGACGACAGCCTGGCCAGGGGTCAAGTTCCACAAAAAAAGCGCCGGCAGAGTAAAGATGGCACCCGCTGCCACTGCTTCCCCAGCCGTCGTCATCGTCTGTACGATATTGTTTTCCAAAATCGATTCGCGCCGAAAAATGCCGCGCAAAATGGCCATGGAGATAACGGCAGCCGGAATCGAGGCGCTTACTGTCATGCCGATCTTCAATCCCAAATAGGCGTTTGCCGCACCGAAAACGATCGCCAGAATGATTCCGAGGATGACGGCAAAGACCGTCAATTCGGGCAGTGATCGCGCAGCCGGGATGTAGGGGACAAAGCCAGCAGATGATTTGGTTGCACCGACTTTCACTGTTGTTACCCCCCGGTTGTGACATTTGCTGTTCGTATTATCTGCTTTTCCCGGTAATCTACTCAAAAAATGAGCCCCTTCCTTGAAGAAGGGACTTCTGCTAGCCGATTTTATACTTCTCCAGCTTGCGGTAAAGCGTAGACAAACTGATCCGCAATTCATCAGCGATCAAAGCCTTGTCATTCTGATACTTCTCGGATAATAAATAGCGCTGCAGCACGCTTTTTTCGTACAGGGAGACCATCTGTTCCAAACCGCCACTACCAGAGGTCGGCTGCCTGTTTTCCGGAGGAAGCAAATAGTCGGGCAGCTCCTCGGGTCCAATCACCTCAGACTCCGCCATGTTGACCATGTACTCAACAGCGTTCTCCAATTGTCTGATGTTGCCGGGCCAATCGTACCCGACGAGCCACTGTTCCAACTGGGGTTCGATCCGCAGCGGCGGACGGCCTAACAGCTTGCAGTACTTTTCCAAAAAGAAGTGCAGGTAGAGATGGATGTCGCCGCGGCACTCCCTGAGCGGCTTTGTATATAACGGGATCACGTTGATCCGGTAATACAAATCTTCGCGAAAAGAGCCGTTTTCCACCATCTTCTCCAAATTTTTGTTGGTGGCGGCGATTACCCTGACGTCAATCGGTATGGATTGTTTTCCGCCGATCCGATCGACAGACCGCTCCTGCAGTACCCTGAGCAGCTTTGGCTGCAGCGACAGCGGCAAATCGCCTATTTCGTCGAGGAAAATCGTCCCCCGATGGGCCAGTTCGAATTTCCCGACATTGCCTTCCCGCTTGGCCCCGGTAAAGGCTCCTCCCTCATAGCCAAACAGTTCGCTTTCCAACAGGTTTTCCGGAATCGCCGCACAGTTGACCGCGATAAACGGGTATCCTCTCCTGCTGCTTTCGTAGTGGATCGCTCTGGCCAACAGCTCTTTGCCGGTCCCGCTCTCTCCCCTGATCAATACGGTCGAGATGCTGTTGACAACTTTTTTCGCCTTGACGATGACTTCGCGAAGTCCGCTGTCCTTGCCAACGATGCTGTCAAACGAAACGGCCCGCTGGGGAACCGTCTCCTCCTGGATCTGACAAGCGCTGTCCAGACTGATGATTTTATTCTCCAGCAGGGTGCTCATGTGGTGAAGGAATCTGATCAGCTTATCCGAGTTTCGGATCATCTTATCCTTTTGTTCCGCGGAAAAGCCGATGATCCCGATCACACCGACCGGTTTATTCCGCTTGAATACCGGAAATCCGATCGTCGCCAGTTCTTTGCACTGGTGGAGAAACTTGCAGCTCATGCACTCTGCTTCGTTTTTCTTCATATCGTAGATCATTCCGGGCTGCCCCGTTTTTAATATCATCCGGAAAAAGGACCCGTCAGGCGCCGGCTCACCGACCAAGTCCCGGTAGTAGCCGGTCCCGCTAATACGGACGCCGTTTTCGTCGAGCATCGTCACGTCCAGACCGAGTACATCGGCGATGTTTTCAGCGTACGCTTGGACAAATTCCTGCATGTGTGCAAAGACGGCCATATTGTCCTCCCGTTTTATCAGTAGTCAGGCCGCGGGAAGTGGGACCGGATTACACCGTGGCGAGATTTGCACCAGTCCTGCTCACCTGTGCCAAGGCCTGGTCCAAATCGTTGATGATATCCCGGGTGTCTTCCAAGCCGGTCGAAAAACGAATGAGACCATCCGTAATTTTAAAGCGTTCCCGCTCCTGCGGCGGAATTGAAAAATGCGTCATGGATGCCGGATGCTGAACCAGCGTTTCCGGATCTCCTAAACTAAAAGATATCATAGCCAGCTGCAAAGAATTAATGAATTTTTTGGCTGTTTCATATCCGCCCTTCACTTCAAAGGAGACGATCCCGCCCATACCGTTCATCTGTGCTTTTGCCAGCGAGTGCTGAGGATGTTCCGGCAGCCCCGGATAGTACACCTTGTCAATCGCGGGATGGCTGCTGAGAAAGCGGGCTACCTCCTCGGCGCTGCGGCAGTGCTGGCGGATTCGCAGCCCCAGCGTCTTTAAGCCGCGCAGGATCAGGAACGAGTCCCAGGCGTTCAGCGGCTGCCCCAAGTCTCCCATGATATTTTTCCGCATGAAGTGGATATCCTCTTTTCGCCCGACGATAAAACCGGCGATAACATCTCCGTGTCCATTGAGGTACTTGGTCGCGCTGTGAATGACGACGTCCGCCCCCAAGTCCAGCGGTCTCTGCAGGACAGGGGTCATAAACGTATTGTCGATGATCACTTTCATCTTGTAGCTGTGCGCCAGTTCAGACAGCCGGCGGATATCCAAAACCGTCAGGCAAGGGTTGGACGGTGTCTCGATGTACAGTACTTTCGTGTTCTTTTGAATCGCATTCTCGACGGCCTTCAGGTCGGTGCAGTCGACAAAATCGACCTCGATCCCAAACCGCGGCGCCAGCGAGGTGAGAAATTTATGACTGCCGCCGTAGACATCCTGCGTGCAGAGTACGTGATCGCCGTGCTTCAGAAAAGCCAGCAGAGATCCGGAAATGGCTGCCATCCCGCTGCTCACGCCCAACGCCGCTTCGCCGTTTTCCAGCTGGGCAATCTTCTCCTCCAGCGCCTGTGTCGTCGGATTGCCGTATCGTCCGTAATACGTTCCCGCCCGCTCGCCTGCGACGACCGCCGCCGCCGTGTCAACGTCGGGAAACGCATAGGCCACAGCGGGAATCAGCGGCGATGCGATGATGCCGGTCTCCCTGTCAGGACCTTTGCCGGCATGTATAATTGTCGTGTCTACGTTCCATTTCATCATCAGTAATCCTCCTGCTTTTCGTTTCCCACCCTCTTATGCAAATACCGTGCCAATTGGCAAAAGGGGATAAAATCGGGCTTCTCCCTTCGGTCATTCGCAGTCTTGCAAAAAGGCGTTCTTGGCTTTGACAATGGACGGCCCCCTATGAATGAAATATTGAGGCCAGTTCTTGAAACATAATGCAGCCCCCTGACTTATTGCCCACCCAAATTGTCAGGGGTTTGCCTGTTTTCACGGTTGGAGTTGGACGGCGGCGGCAGGGAGTGGCGGCGTTTTCTGCAGGTTCTGCGCTGTCGGCCCTATGCGGTTGATCGCATCGAGATTGACTGCAAAAAGTAGGAGAAAAATATTACCAAATCATCATTTACTCTAAATTCCAATTATTTAAAAATTAAGATGAAAATATATAGGATGGGAGTGGTGGAAGAAATGGTTTCTGCAATCCGGAAACAAAGCAAAATGCTGCAGAAGACAAGGCTGGCGTTGTTGGGCCTGGCCTGCGCGGCGCCTCTCTTCTGGGGAAGAGAGGCGGCGGCGGAAGTTGGGCAGGTGCAGTGGGAAAGAACGTACAAGTACCTGTGGCAGGATAACTATAACAATTTTCAGCACGCCTCCGACGGAAGCATTCTCTTCTCCCGGAAGAACGGGAACCAGTATGAAATCGTAAGGGTGGATAAAGCGGGGAAGTTGAGGCCGGAGGTGGCTGTGCCCAGTGAAAAGCTGCGCCAATTGACCGGTTTTGCCAAGACCGGCGACGGTGGGTACCTGCTGTCCGGGCTTATCCCGGCAAGCGGTTACGACCGCAATATCCGCCTCGTCAGAGTGGATCAGGATGGACAAGTAAAATGGGACAAGACGATCACCGGATCAGGCTACGAATACGCCCAGGCCGTGCGGCAGACCGCCGACGGTAACATCGTACTGCTCGGGAGGGACATAAAGCTGGACGATGAGTATCGCTATAACGGAGATATCTACTTGGCGAAAGTTGACCCGGCAGGGCAGACCATATGGGAAATCAGGCATGAGACCGGCGGCAACACTACTGGCCAGTCGCTTGTGGAAACGCCGGACGGGCGACTGGTGGTCGCCGGAAATGAACGCACAATCAGTCACTTCCGGGAGGGCATCGGGCTGGGCTATCTGCTCAAGGTAGATCAGGCGGGAGAGAAGGTATGGGAGAAGACGTTGCCAGGCGACACCAGAACAAGCGGAATCAGGGACATTCAACTGACGAAAGACGGCCATCTGCTCGTCAGCGGCTACGTACTTTACAACGATATCAACATGAACGCCAGTAAGTCGGACGAGTACGTCGCTTGTCTCGATCAAGACGGGAACAGCGCCTGGGAAAAAGTGTTTTCCGGCGGTGAAGAGCATCGGGAAGGATATTTGATTCAGTCAACCGCAGACGAGGGCTGTCTTGCCGTTGGACTGGAAGAAAAGAACTACAGCAGTGAATGGGTGCTGCACGTCAACAAGCTGAAGGGAGGGGAGGACGAATAGCACATAGCCTCGCTGAAAGCGAGCGGGTCAGAGCTTGCGGTATTGAGAAAAAGTAAAAAATAGCCCTGCAACACTGCAACGGTGCTGCTCGGGCAATGGAAGGCCCCGAGCGGTTTCGGGGCCTTTGCCAAGCGATTTACTTCGTTAATTCGATTGCCGATTCGGCTGCATTCCAGGTCACTTTGTACCCGAGTGCTTCGGCTACTTTTTTGACCGGAAGGAAATATTTTCCATTTATTGTAATTCCCTCTTGCTGGAATCCAGAGGTGTCTCCTTTGAGCCCAAGCAGCAGTTTGTCCGCTTGAATATACGCCGTTCCGTCCTTTAATACCATTTGGTCAACCGTGTACGGATAAGCATTTCCATTTACCTTTAAAGTAAACGGTCCCTGCTGCACGTCCTCGACGGGCTGCGGCTTCGGCGCGGTGAAGCGGACGCCGTCGACGCCAAGCACGGTTCCTTCCCGGGTGGTGTCAGCACCGCCGTACATCTTGCCCGTCTCAAAATCGTACAGGACGGACTGCACGTTGCCAATATCGCCGGGCTGTTGGTCAAATACGTGTCCTTTGGACATCAGCTTCAGGATCACGTCCTGATCGATTCCGGCTTCCCACTGTACATTCGGATAACTGCTGGTAAAGATTCTCGGTGTCGTGATCGCTTCCTGGATCGGCAGCTTATGATCGATGACATTGAGAATCGTCTCGGCGACGGAAGCGATGATCGTGGAGCCTCCCGGCGAGCCTACTGCCATAAAGGGCTTGCCGTCTTTTAGGACCAGCGTCGGAGACATGCTGCTCCGCGGACGCTTCCCAGGCTCTACTTGGTTGACCCCGCCCGGTTCTGCGTCAAAGTCGGTCAATTCGTTATTCAGCATAAACCCGTAGCCTGGGACCATGATACCTGATCCGAACACGTCTTCAATCGTCGTCGTATACGAAACGAGATTGCCCCATTTGTCCATGACGGCAAAGTGGGTGGTTTGGCCAAGCGGAGCTTCCTGACCGCTAGGTTTTACTTCAGCCGGCTTTGCTTTGGTCTCGTACTTCCAAGGATCTCCGGCCGCAACGTTTTGGTTGACTGCATCCGGATTGATCAACGCCCGTCTTTCTTTGATATATTGGTCGTTGATCAGCCCTTCCTTGGGCACGGGGTAAAAGTCCTCATCGGCCATGTACTTGGCCCGGTCGGCGTAAGCCAAATGCATCGCCTCGATCAAATGGTGCAGGTACTCAGCGGAATTGACGCCGTCCTTCTCGTTGTCAAAGCCCTCCATCAACTTCAAGATCTGCAGGACCGTCAATCCACCCGAACTGGGAGGAGACATCGATACGACCTCATAGCCGCGGAACATCCCCCTGACCGGCTCCCGCTCCTTCACCGTGTAATTCTTCAGATCTTCCATGGTCATCGAGCCGCCGCGTTTGTTCACCTCAGCTACCAACGCCTGGCCGATCTCACCGTTGTAGAGGGCGTCGATGCCTTTGTCTTTGATCAGTTTAAACGTTTTGGCCAAGTTCGGCTGGACCAGCAGATCTCCTTCCTTCAAAGGAGCTCCTTCCGGCACAAAAACCCATCCGGCCGTCTCGTACTGCGTCAGCTTTTTCGTTGAATCCCGGATGTATTGAGCTGTAATCCAGTTGACCTTTACGCCCTTTTCCGCCAGGTCGATGGCCGGATCAATCACCTCGGACAGCTTCATCGTCCCGTATTTTTTCAAGGCCGTATCCACGCCCATCAAAGTGCCGGGGACACCGACCGCCTTGCCGTTTGTATGCCGCTCGTAGAAGGGAACCGGCTTGCCATTTTCGTCTAAGAACTGCTCCGGGAAGGCACTCCCCGGCGCCACTTCGCGGCTGTCGATCACGGTGATTTTATTTTGGTCCTTGAGGTAGATCATCATAAATCCGCCGCCCCCGATACCGGACATCATCGGCTCTACGACGTTTAAGGCGAACTGGATTCCGGCTGCCGCATCGACCGCGTTGCCGCCTTTCTCTAGGATCTGTTTGCCGACTTCTGCCGCAGCAGGGTGTGATACCGCAACGATCCCCTGTGTAGCCGCTTCCATCTTGTCGGAAACCCCGGGCACTTGTGCAGCAGCAGGTGCGACAAGGGAAAATACCGTGAAACCAGCAACGAGCATAGACGCAAGTTTTTTCATACAATCCCCCTTCTTTTACAAATTTTGAATATCCAAAACATATTATATACCTCTGTCGGTTCATTAGTAAATATTTTCTGATAATTCAAACTGTAAATGTCTTCTGCGGTTTGCCGCCCTTCAGCTTGCGCTTCATCCATTCCTTCCCTTCCAGAATCCGCGCCACCATCATGCTTGCAACCGTATCACCCGTCGCGTTCACCATGGTCGCAGGAGGATCCACCAGCGTCCCGATCATCGCGAGTATCGGCAGCGCCTCAGGCGGGAAGCCGTACATCGTGACAATCAGAGCCTCTCCAATAAATCCGCCGCCAGGTACCCCAGACATGACCACTCCGCTTAAGACTGCGATCAAAATGGCGGTAAAGTACGTGTCGATCCCGTGAAAAGGCATGTTAAAGATGCCGAAGATAAACGATATTTTTAAAATGGCGCTCAGACACGAACCATCCATATGGGCCGTCGCCCCGATCGGAATCACGATCTCGCGAATATCTTTCGGCACCCCGATCTGCTCTGCCGCTTTCAAATTGACCGGGATGGTCGCGACGCTGCTTGAGGTTGCCAAGGAAGTGACCGCCGGAGAGATGACTTCCTTCCAAAAGAGCTTCATGCCCGTTTTTCCGCCGGCAAACAGCGAATACAACGTAAATGCCACAATAAAATAGAGAATGGAAATCGGATAGTACACAGCCATCGCTCTGGCATATGAGCCCAACAGCTCAGGACCGAAGACTCCGACCAACGTCGCAAAATAAGCTCCTAAACCTATCGGCGCATAGTACATCAGGATCTGCACCAGCTTTAGCATGACATCAGACAGGACCGTCAGACCTTCCGATATCTTGCGTCCCTTTTCCCCCGTCAGGCTGACCGCCAGCCCGAATAAAATGGAAAATACAATGAGTGCCAGCATGTTTTTTCTTGAAAGAATGTCGCCAAAATCAGGGACGGTGAACGCCTTGACGATCTGATCGGCTGTTTTGAGCGGGCTGAAGTCTTCCGGCGGAACAAGCTCCAGGTTAACTCCTTGGGCCGGAGGAAACAAGCTGACGCCGGCCAGCATCAAAATCGACGAAATGATTCCGGTTACGATGAACACTGCCAGCATGACGCCCAATATCTTTCCGAGCCGCTTCAGATCGGCTACCCCGGCCACCGCACTGCTGATATTGATGAACACCAGCGGTACGACGATCGTGAACATGGCGTTAATGAACAGATCCCCTAACGGTTTGAGCACCTCCGCCTTGGGCCCCGCAATCAAGCCGATCACGGCACCTAACGCCACACAGATGAGCAGTTTGATCGGGTATTTGTAAGAGTTCCATACCCCGCCCTTTTTCGCTTGTACCATCCATTCCATCATCCTTTCAAATACCTTTTATTGTATTGCTTTCAATGCTGATACAAGTATATTCCGAATAGGCCAACGATACAAACGAAATATGCATGGTCGCAATCGGTATGGAAAAGAAAAAACTGCTGAGCGGATCAGCAGTTTTCAACGGTTTCCAACTGTTTATTCATCTTGACGGAAGTGGCGTATTGCTTGCCTTTTTCCGTATCGTATTGGCCTTCCCACTTGGAGATGACAACGGCAGCCAGCGAGTTGCCAATGACGTTGACCACAGTGCGGGCCATGTCGAGGATGCGGTCAATGCCGGCGATAAACGCCAGGCCTTCCAACGGTATGTTGACCGAACCTAAAGTGGCGAGCAGGACGACGAAGGAAACACCAGGGACACCGGCGATTCCCTTGGAAGTGATCATCAGCACCAGCATTAGTGTAATTTGTGTGCCGATCGGCAAGTGGATGCCGTACATTTGGGCAATGAACAGCGCGGCCACCGCCTGATACAAGGTAGATCCGTCAAGGTTGAACGAGTAGCCGGTCGGGATGACGAAAGAAGTGATCGCCCGGGGACATCCGAACTGCTCCATCTTCTCCATGATTCTCGGCAGTACCGTTTCCGAACTGGAGGTAGAGTACGCCAGCAGCAGTTCGTCTTTCAGGATGCGGATGAGCGAGAAGATGCTCACCCCGGCCTTCTTCGCGATCGCACCCAGGACGACCAGGACGAAGAAAATCATCGTTGCGTATACCAAAACAACCAGCTTGGCGAGTGGGAGCAGCGATTTCAACCCGAAGGTAGACACCGTCACGCCGATCAAGGCAAATACCCCGAAAGGCGCAAACTTCATGATTTGGTTGGTCACCCAGAACATCGCGCTGGCGACGCCCTGGAAGAACGAAATGACCGGCTTGCCCCGCTCTCCGATCGCGGCTACGCCAAGACCGAACAAGACGGAAAAGAAGATAATCGCCAGCATGTCCCCTCTGACGATCGCATCAAAGATGTTTTTCGGGACGATATTAACGAAGGTGTCGATAAAGCTGTGGCCGCCAGTTCCCTCAGCCGCCTCGACGTACTGGTGAATATCGGTCTTCGTCAGCTGGCTCATGTCGACGCCTGTTCCCGGTTGGAACAGGTTGGCGACCAAGAGCCCGAGGATGATCGCGACCGTCGTGACAATCTCAAAGTACAGAATCGCCTTCCCGCCAATCTTTCCGAGCTTCTTTACATCACCGACGCCGGCGACGCCGACGATCAGCGTGGAGATAACGATGGGAACGACAATCATCTTAATCAAGCGAAGAAAAATATCCCCGATGGGCTGCAGGTACGTTTTTACTTCAGGGCTGCCGTAAAAAATCGCACCCACGACGATACCGAGGATTAAGCCTATCAAAATTTGCAATGCCAGGCCGTATTTTTTCATAGAATGCACCTCACAACATGAAGATGAAACCGGTTACGCAATAAATGAAGATACTATCGAATATTGTCGATTAATGCCTATTTTATCTGGAATTAACTTTATAGACAATATATTTGAAAATATTACCACTACTAGTAAACTCCTTTATTTAATGAAAAAAACCCTCTTCCAAGAAGAAGAGGGGGTACGAAAAATACCACTTAAATTCTTGATGAAATAACTATTCCGAAGTGGCTGGGATGAATCCGCGCCAGATAGAACAGAACGGCGATTACCCCCAGCCCGATCAGCAGCATGATGATTTCATGCGTTTTCCAATTTGGCATGCTGTAAAACCGATGCTGGCGGTTTCTCATCTTGAAGCCTTTCGCGTCCAGAGCGTTGGCAATTAACTGAACCCGTTTTAAAGACGTAAAGATCAGCGGGACCAGCAGAAAGCCGTATTTGCGAATTTTTTGAAGGAGTGAGCCTTTGCCGAATTCCAATCCTCTCACCAACTGCGCCTCCCGTATCGTCATCAAGTCATTCTTGACCAACGGGATAAAGCGAAAAATCAGCGAAAGTAAAAAACCGACGGAAAAGGGAACACCGATCCCTTTTAAGCCCATCGCGATCTGTCGCGGCGAAGTGTGAAACAGATAAAACATCGACAACAGCGTGACGTTGGCAATGCGCAAGCCCATCCCAAGAGCCCATAAGACGCCAATATCGGTAATCTGCACCGGATACCCGATGAGCGAAATCTTACTCTCCCAGTAGGCGTGTCCAAGGTTGACAAAAGGCAGCCAGGTAATTGTCGTGAACAGGCCGCCTACTCCTCCTACGAGCAGATAAACCCTGCGGATTCCTTTCGACCAGCCTAGCTTGCTCACTACACCCAAGTTAAGGATCAAGATAAAAACCAGCACGCGAGGGTCTTGAAAAATAAACGGCAGCATCCCCAGCATGACGAAGGCAAGCAGGGCGAAGCTGGGATGAACGCCGGTATGATGTCGAGGTGAGAGCGGCCCCGTCTGTACAGAGTGATTCATCGGTACGTTCCTTTCTGCTCTTTCGCCAATCTGTCCTTTAGGGCGGACAACGTAAGCGGCAGCGGCTCACCCAGCCCGGCCAACAAGCTAAACCTGCAGACGGCCGGCGGCTCCACTTGCGCCTTTGCGAGCAGGTCAGGTCTGGCAAAAACAGCCTGCGGAGAGTCGTCACAGATGATCTCTCCCTGACTGAGCACAAGGACCCGGTCGGCGTATTCCGCCACCAGCCTCATGTCGTGGGTAATCACCAGGATCGTATGGCCGTCCCGGTGCAGCTTCCGGATCAGCGACATCATCTCTTCGACTCCGCGATGGTCGAGGCCGGTTGTAGGCTCATCCAGGATGATCGCTTGCGGCTTCATGGCCAATATCGATGCCACGGCAATTTTCTGGCGGGTCCCCTTGCTCGCAAAGTAAGGTTCTTCCTCTCGAAGCTGATCCAGCCCGACTGCCTGCAGCGCTTCACTCACCCTCGACTCCACCTCATCCGCCGGCAAACCCATGTTGCGCGGGCCAAAGGCTACTTCTTCCCCGACCGTCGATTGAAAGATCTGATGGTCAGGATTCTGGTAGCAGTAGGCTGCCTGACTGACCAATTCGGCGACCGAACACGTCTTGGTGTCCCGCCCGCCGACCCGCACGGTTCCCGCCACAGGCTTGTACAGTCCGTTGCAATGCTTGGCCAATGTCGTCTTGCCTGATCCATTTCCCCCGATCAAGGCGATAAATTCCCCTTGCCGAATCGTCAGATTGATATTTTTCAATACCGGCTGCCCGGGCGAATATGCGTAATGGACCTGATCAAACACGATGTGGTCCGTCATCGCCCTACCTCCATCTTCCGCGGCATCTCCTGATAGAGCCGCAGCATTTCCTCGACAGTGAGCGGAACCTTCCCGGCTCCCTGTTCGATCATCCCTTCCCTTTGCAGCCAAAAGTAGAGTTGAATCATATCCGGCACGTATACACCGCAGGCGGCAAGCTCATCAGGGCGCGAAAAAAACTCCGCTGTGGGCAGGTCGCACGCGAGTGTACCGGAGGAGATCAGCAGCATCCGGTCACAAAACCGGGCGAGCTCCTCAGTCGCGTGCGAGGAGACCACAATCGTCATGTTCCTCTCCCGCTTCAACTGCCAGAGCAGGGCAAACACTTCTCTTGCTCCCTTCGGATCCAGTTCGGACGTCGGTTCATCCAATAGGAGAATCTGCGGTGAGGCTGCCAAAGCCGAAGCAATCGCCACGCGCTGCTTTTCCCCTCCGGAAAGCTCAAAAGGAGATCGTTTGGAAAAGCCCTCCAACCCCACCAGCTGCAAAACTTCCGCTATGCGCCGCTTGATCTCGTCATCGCCATACCCCGCATTTTCCAAGGCGAAGGCGATTTCCTCCTCGACTGTCAATCCGATGAACTGCGTCTCCGGATCTTGAAATACGACCCCTACTTCACCCGATGCCTGGCGACTGCCAGAAAAATCCCCTGCATAATTTGCAGGGATCAGCCCGGCCAGCGCCAGCAGCAGTGTGGTCTTGCCTGCACCGGAGGGGCCGACGACACCGACGACCTCTCCCTCGTGCAGATTCAGATGAATATTGTCCAGTGCCCGGTCGTGTGCCTCTTCGTAACGCCAGCTTAGCTCGTGCAGCGTGAGCAAAGCTTTCCCCGTCACTGGAGTTGGCTCCTCGTCGGCAGCAGGGCGATGCTTTCGTATGGACGGCCGCGATAGAGCCCTGCCCGCTTGACAAACGGGAACAGCAATTTCAGCAGGACCGGGCCGAGTACCGCTGTGGCGATCGCCTGATTTAAGAATACGGTTGGCACGAACAGGGCGGCGATCTCCATCGGCGTAAAGCCAAGGGCGACGTTGAGCAAAATCGTGCAGGCCACCACGGCGGAAGCGATCACAACGACAAACACGTAGTACTGAACGTAGCTGCGGGTCGTTTTCAGCGCCGGGTGACTGACGGCGATCAACGGAATAAAACCGCCCAAGAAGTTGGAGATCAGCCCGGCAATCAGGATATGGGGTGCGGCGCTGCCCTGGAACAGGTCACTCACCATGTTGCCAAAGGCAAGTCCGATGCAGCCGGGGATCCCAAACAAGATGCCGAACACAGGCTGCAGTGCGTTGGCTGGACGAATCGGAACGGAAGGGATCAGCTTGATTTGTGCCAACATAAGAAGCGCGACGGCATACAGAGCCGCGGTCACGACAATCAAAACAAAGTCAACCGTTGTCCACTTACGGCGAAAGACAGATGTCCACATGTGAACCTCCTGCATCACGACAAATATGGAATAAAACCTATGTCCTATCTTATACCTCTCACTCTTGGCTGACAATGGCCGAGCATGTTTCGCCGATTTTAGAAAAATTTTATAGCAAGAAAAAAAGGAAATAGTGTTGAATGTTTCGATTTCATATTTTATTATATTTAACATTACTTTAATTCGTCCTTTTCAAGCAAAAAAACAGATGTAATTAGGAATGAAACAACAATAATATGACGAAAAGAGGTTGATTTATGGAGGAAAATTACCAACGTTCGCTCTATTCAGGACTGGATGACCTCGACTACAAAATCGTGTCCTTTCTTCAGGAAAACGCCCGCATTCCCTTTACCCAAATCGCCAAAGAATTGGGAGTAACAGAGAAAACCGTCCGAATGCGGGTCCAGCAGATGCAAGATGACGGAGTTTTAAGCCTGGTGGGAGTCGTCAATCCGATCAAGGCCGGCATCCGCGTGGAGACGGTCATCCTGATCGCAGTCGATGAGAACAGGTTGGACGAGGTTGTGGCGGAACTGCAGGTTCTCGATGAGGTTCGCCTGGTTGTGCTGATTTCCGGAGAATATCACCTGATGATTCAAGTCTTCTCTCGCGATTATGACGAGTTCGCCGAGTTCATGATGAAGAGATTGAACAAGATCGAAGGGATCTCCAAGACCAATGTGATCATGGAACTGAAAGTATTAAAGTCGAAGCTGAAGTTCATTCGCGATTACCGGAGCTTGTAAAGGAGGGGACGGCAGGGGGCCGATTGTCATTTCAAAAATTGTCTAAAGATTAAAATGATAAATAGCAGGAGGGACAAGCACATATGTTATCCATAAAAGTTCGCAAGTCTTTAGCTGTAGTGCTCCTGGGGAGCATGGTGGCGCTTGCCGGATGCGGCGGCGGCCAATCGGCATCTGAGCCGGCAAAAGAGGGCGGCACGAGCTCGCAGAAGAAAGTCGTCAACATCGGGTTAAAAGCAGACCCGCCCAGCATGGACCCGGTCATGTCCACATCCCTGTACGACCGGCAGGTTCAAAACAGCATTTACAACAAGCTGTTTGACGTTGACCCGGACGGCAAAATCGTGCCGGTGCTCGTCGACTCCTACAAGGTCTCGGAAGACGGAAAGACCTATACGCTGACGCTGAAAGAGGGCATCAAGTTCCACGACGGCACCGACTTCAATGCCGAGGCGGTCAAATTCAACCTGGAACGCGGGCTGGGAGACAAATCAAAGCGCAAAGGCGAGCTGAAGCTGATCAACTCGGTCACTGCACCGGATGCCAAGACAGTGGTGATCGAATTGAAGGAGCCATTCTCTCCTTTCATCTCGATCCTTACTGACCGTTCCGGTATGATGGTCTCCCCTGCAGCCGTAGAAAAATACGGCGATGACTACATCAACCACCCTGTCGGGACGGGACCGTATGTGTTCGTAGAGCAAGTAAAAGGCGACCACGTTACGCTTAAAAAGAACGAAAACTACTGGGATGGAGAAGTAAAAATTGACGAACTGAACTACAAAGTGTTTACCAACAGCACAGCCGCTGTGCAAAACCTGCGCTCCGGCATGCTGGACATCGTCGACGAAATCCCTGTAAAAGAAATCCCGACGGTTGAGAATGATCCCAATCTTCAAGTTGTCGCACAGGCCAACATGGGATACCAGGGCATTTACCTGAATACGACCAAAGCGCCGTTCGACAACCAATACCTGCGCCAAGCGGTAGACCGTGCTATCGACCGTGCGACAGTGGTAAAAGTCCTGTTTAACGGATACGCTTCTCCGGCTAACTCGCCGTTCTCGCCCGGCAGCCTGGCTTACGGCGATTCGGACAAATACGAACAGCCGGACCCGGCCGTCATCAAGGATCTGCTGACCAAGGGCGGCAAACCGGACGGCTTCTCGTTTAAACTGCAAATTTCTACCAACCCGGTCAACGAGCAGTTTGGCGCAGTGATTCAAAACATGCTGAAGCAGTACAACATTAACGCGGAACTGGAAAAAGTGGAGTACGGCACGATGATCGAAAACGGCGACAACGGCAACTTCCAGGCTCTGCAGCTGGGCTGGTCGGGACGGATCGACCCGGATCAAAACATCTACGACTTTGTCGTGACAGGCATGCCCAACAACAACTCGCGCATCTCCGTTCCGGAATTGGACGACGCCTTGAACAAAGCCCGTGCCGAGCTTGATCCGGCAAAGCGCAAAGCGCTCTACGACCAAGCGATGGAAATCCTGCACGAGAACGCCGGATACAGCTACATCTATCACAACTACGACAAGATCGGCTTGTCGAAAAAGATTTCCGGCTTTACCTACGTACCTGACGGCATCATCCGCACTGCGAAGTTGGACAAGCAATAAAGCAATCGTGCAGCAAGCATAAAAGACCTAGGGGAGATCAGCCATGATGTTTGTACTAAAGCGTCTGTTACTGACGATTCCGATTCTCTTCCTGGTGTCGATCATGACATTCTCCTTCATTCACATGATCCCGGGCGACCCAGCCCGGGTCATCTTAGGACAAGAAGCGACACCGGAGGCGTACCAAGCCCTGAGACAGGAGCTTGGCCTGGATAAACCGATTGCCTGGCAGTATGTCAGTTGGGTAGGAAAAGTCCTTCACGGCGATTTGGGCATCTCGATCACCGACAGAGTGCCCGTCGTCGATCTAATCGCACAGCGGCTGCCGGCAACAGTCGAGCTGACGATCGGAACGTTTGTTTTTGCCTTACTTATCGCGCTGCCTACCGGGATCTTGGCCGCCATGCGGCGCAATACCTGGATTGACTACACCAGTTCCTTCATCGCCTTGGGCGGGATGAGCATCCCGAGCTTTTGGCTGGCAATGATGGCGATTATTTACTTTACTGTTGAAAACCACTGGCTGCCTTCTTCAGGCTATGTCCCGTTTTTTCAAGACCCCAAACAAAATCTGCTGGCAATGATCCTCCCTTGCATCGCGACCGGATTGCGCGAATCGGCCGTACTGATGAGGATGCTGCGTTCTTCCCTGTTGGAAGTGGTAAATATGGATTTCGTCCGGACAGCCAAGGCCAAGGGCTTGAACGAAGTCAGAACGATGCTTGGCCACGTGCTGCGCAACGCTTTGATTCCTGTCGTCACCACGTCCGGTCTGATGGTTGCCGGGCTGCTCGGCGGTCTCGTCATTACCGAATCGATTTTCTCGATCCCCGGCTTCGGCCGCCTGATCGTCGAATCGGTATTCAAACGCGATTACGTGACCGTTCAAGGAGCCATCCTGGTCTCCGCCATTCTCGTCGTGTTCGTCAATTTGCTCGTCGATTTGCTCTACGTGTTGATCGACCCGCGCATGAAAGCAGGCAAGGGGGCTGATTCCTGATGAAGTCCTTGAAAAAGTTCTTGCGGACGGGTCTGGGACTGATCGGGGCACTGATTATTCTGGCGCTGATATTCGTCGCACTGTTTGCCAATCAAATCGCACCGTACGACCCGAATGCACAGAATTACGACCAAATTTTGATGCCGCCGAATGCCGAGCACATCTTCGGCACAGATGATTTGGGCCGGGATATCTTCTCCCGTGTCGTCTTCGGTTCGCAAGTTTCCATCAAGGCGGCACTGATTTCCGTCGGAATTGCCATGATCATCGGCGTGCCGATCGGCCTGTTTACAGGGTATTACCGCGGATTTTGGGACGAGTGGGTCGTGATGCGAATCATCGATGCCATGCAGGCGTTCCCCTTCCTGATCCTCGCCCTGGCGATCTCCGCCGTGCTCGGCAGCGGATTCGGAAACGCGATGCTCGCGATCGGGATCGGCTTCGCGCCTTCATTTGTCCGCATTACCAGAGGACAGGTGCTCTCGCTGCGCAATATGGAGTACGTCAACGCGGCCAAATCCGTCGGGGTAAAAGACATGCGGATTATCTTCCGGCACATTTTGCCGAATGCCTTGGGCCCGATCATCATTCAAGCCACGCTGGCGATGGCGACCGGTATTCTCGCCGAGGCATCGCTCTCGTACCTGGGGCTGGGCGTCCAGCCGCCGACCGCTTCCTGGGGCAGCATGTTGAATCAGGCACAGTCACTGATGTCCGTCGCCCCTTACGCCACCTACTATCCCGGTCTGGCCATCTTTATCGTCGTACTCGGATTTAATCTGCTTGGGGACGGGCTGCAGCAATTCCTCGACCCGAGAACCAGAAAATAGAAAGGAGTGGGGAGGATGACCGCCATCTTAGAGGTACAACAACTGAAAACCCGGTTCAAAACGGATCACGGCAAAGTGGCTGTGGTAGATGGTGTTGATTTTGTCATTCGGCAAGGCGAGACACTTGGGGTTGTCGGTGAGTCCGGTTGCGGTAAAAGCATGACCAGCCTCTCCATCATGCGGCTGCTCCCGTCAAACGGATCACCGGAAGGAAAAGTGCTGTTTGAAGGCAAAAACCTGTTGGAGCTGACGGAAAAACAGATGCAGAAGATTCGCGGCAACGAGATCGCGATGATCTTCCAGGAGCCGATGACCTCGCTCAACCCGCTCCACACCGTGGGAAAACAGATCGAAGAAGCCATTCTCCATCACCGGAAAATCTCCAGGGAAGAGGCGAAAAAGCGGGCCATCGATATGCTGAAGGCAGTTGGCATGCCTCGCGCTGATGAAATATACGGCGAATATCCGCACCAATTGTCCGGAGGGATGAGGCAGCGGGTGATGATCGCCATGGCGATGGCCTGCGATCCCAAACTGATCATCGCCGATGAACCGACGACAGCGCTTGACGTGACGATTCAGGCGCAAATCCTCGAATTGATGCAGGAATTGAAGGAAAAGACTGGCACCTCGATCATGCTGATCACTCACGACCTTGGGGTAGTAGCTGAAATGTGCGACCGGGTGATCGTGATGTACGCGGGCCAGGTCGTCGAAGAGGCAGATGTCAAAAGCCTGTTCGAAGACCCGAAGCATCCCTACACGATCGGCTTGATGAACTCCATTCCCGATCTGGAAGACGAACGGGAATACCTGGAGACGATTCCGGGTTCGGTGCCCCTCACCCACCAGATGCCAAAAGGCTGCCGCTTCGCTCCAAGGTGCAGCAAGGCGATGCCGGTCTGCCACGAACATCCTCCGGAGCTGCTTTCACTCGATGATCACAAATGCCGCTGCTGGCTGTACGTGGAGGTGGATGAATAAAATGGAACCGCTATTGGAAGTAAAAGGCCTGCAAAAGTACTTCCCGATTCGCTCAGGAGCCTTGAAGAAAACGACTGGCTATGTCCGCGCGGTCGACGGGATCGACCTGACTGTTTATCCCGGTGAAACCGTCGGGATCGTCGGGGAATCCGGCTGCGGCAAATCGACGACAGGCAGAACCATTCTGCGTCTGTTGGAGCCGACCGCCGGAGAAGTCTGGTTTAACGGCAAGGACCTGGCCAGGCTCAGCAAAGAAGAGATGCGCCGCACCAGAAAAGATATTCAGATGGTGTTTCAGGACCCCTTCGCTTCGCTGAACCCGCGGCAGACGATCAAGCAGATCCTGCTGGAGTCGCTTGAGGTCCACGGAATCGGCACGAAGGCGGAGCGGCTCAAAACGGTAGAAGAAATCATCGAGGTAGTCGGTTTGCAGAAAGAACACCTGAACCGCCATCCTCACGATTTCTCCGGCGGACAGCGGCAGCGCATCGGGATCGCCCGGGCACTCGTCCTGAAGCCAAAACTGATCATTGCCGACGAACCGGTCTCTGCACTGGACGTCTCGATTCAATCGCAAATCTTGAATCTTTTAAAAGACTTGAAGAAAGACTTCAACCTGACCCTGCTGTTTATCTCGCATGATCTTTCGGTCGTCAAGCATATTTGCGACCGCGTTGCCGTGATGTATTTGGGCCGCGTCGTTGAAATAGCCGACAAGCAGACACTCTTTAAGAACCCGAGCCATCCCTATACGCAAGCTCTTCTCTCCGCTGTCCCGCAGGCCAATCCGAATGTGAAGCGCGAGAGAATTATCCTAAAGGGCGATCTTCCCAGCCCCGCAAATCCGCCAAGCGGATGTACGTTCCACCCCCGATGCATCCATGCCACCGAGGAGTGCAAAACAGCGGTCCCGCACTTGCAGGATATTGGAGACGGCCAGTTGGTTTCTTGCCACTTGCTGAAGGGCCGCTGATTACCTGGCAGAGAGGATTTTCAAAATGATTTACTGGCAGTTGTTTCTCGCTTTCTTCCGCATCGGAATCTTCGGTTACGGCGGCGGCCCGACGATGATTCCGCTCGTCCATGCAGAATGTGTAAAAAAGTACAATTGGGTTTCCGCAGAAGAGTTTGCAGACTACTACGCTTTGGGAAATGCACTGCCGGGACCGATCGCGACGAAAATGGCCGCTTACGTCGGGTACAAAATGAAGGCCTGGCTGGGCGCGACGGTCGCGATAACAGCCGTTTCCTTGCCAGTCGTCATCGGCATGGTCGTTTTGATGCAGTTCGTCAGCGTCCTGAAGAATTCCAGCACCGTTAACGGGATGATCCAAGCCATCCAGCCGGTCATCGCCGTGATGATGATCACGCTCACTTACGAATTCTTTATCAAAGGCTGGAAAGGGGCCCAGAAAAAGAGCGGCTATCTTGGATTGCTTGCATTGTCCATCGTCGGGCTGCTTCTGCTTGACATCCATCCCGGCCTGCTGGTGGCCGTCATCTTGTTGGGTGCCTTCCTCTACTCCACTTGGCATGCGAAACAGCAAAAGGCCAAGGAACAAAGGAGTTCTCGCCAACTATGATTTACTTGCAGATCTTTTGGGCCTTTTTTATTGCGAATATATTGGGGTACGGCGGCGGCCCGCCCGGTATTCCGCTCGTTCAAAATGAAGTCGTCAATCACTACCATTGGCTGACCAACCAGGAATTCGGCGAAATCCTGGCTGTCGCCAACGCTCTGCCCAGCCCTATCTCAACAAAGCTGGCCGGTTACATCGGTTACGAGGTGGCGGGTGTGCCGGGAGCTGTCGTCGGGCTAATCGCTACCGTGGCTCCGACAGCGATCGCGATGATCCTGCTGCTGGGTTTTATGAACGTGTTTCAAAAAGCCCCGCAAATCAAGGCGATGACTCAGTCCGTTCGCTCGATCGTCGCCGTCATGCTGGGGATCCTGGCCTACGAGTTTATCCAAGGCTCGATTGAGCAGATTGGTTGGGTGCACACGCTGATTCTCGCGGCAGCCGCCTTTTTCTTCTTGGAGAACAGAAAAATCCATCCTGCTGTCGTGATCGCAGGGGCGATGGTATACGGTGTCGTATTTTTACATTAATCTTTTTTAGGGAGGCAGCATATGATACAGTTCGATCCACTCACATACCCATATCCTTCGCAACGCACCGCAACCTACGCCAGGAACGGTATGGTGGCTACCTCACAGCCGCTTGCCGCCCAGGCCGGGTTGGAAATTCTCAAGCGCGGCGGCAATGCCATCGACGCTGCTATCGCTACAGCAGCCTGTCTGACTGTCGTCGAGCCTACCTCCAACGGAATCGGCGGGGATGCCTTTGCGCTCGTCTGGACGAAGGGAGAGCTGCACGGGCTGAATGCCAGCGGCCCCGCCCCCAAGAGCATTTCGATCGAAGCGGTGAAACAGGCAGGACATGACAAAATCCCTACCTATGGCTGGATCCCGGTAACCGTTCCCGGTGCTCCGTCCGCTTGGGCGGCACTGTCTGAGCGATTTGGCAGACTTCCGCTGACAGAAGTGCTGCGGCCCGCGATTGAATACGCGGAGAACGGCTACCCGCTTTCTCCAACGTTAGGTAAATATTGGGAATTGGCCTACAACAAGTTTACCAAAGCGCTCGATGGAGCCGAATTCGAACACTGGTTCAAGACCTTCGCGCCAAAAGGGCGGGCTCCGCGCATCGGCGAGATCTGGAGTTCGCCCGATCACGCCAAAACGCTGCGAAGCATTGCCGAGACGAAAGCAGAATCGTTCTATCGCGGCGAACTGGCTGAAAAAATCGACGCCTTTTCCAGGCAGCACGGCGGCTTTCTCTCCAAGGAAGATCTGGCTGCGTATTCGCCGAAGTGGGTCAAGCCGATCAGCGTCAACTACAAAGGCTATGACGTCTGGGAAATCCCGCCCAACGGCCAAGGCCTCGTCGCCCTGATGGCCCTCAATATATTGAAGGGATATGAATTTGCGGCAAAGGATTTGACCGAGACCTACCACAAGCAGATCGAAGCGATGAAACTGGCTTTTATCGACGGGTTAAAGTACATCACCCAGGCAGATAAAATGTCTGTAACGGTCGAGGGGCTCTTGTCCGACACGTACGCTGCCTCAAGGCGGGCCCTGATCGGCGAGGAAGCGCTGCAGCCTGAGCCGGGCGAACCGGCCAGAAGCGGCACCGTCTATCTGGCGACAGCCGATAGCGAGGGAAACATGGTCTCCTTTATCCAGAGCAACTACATGGGCTTCGGCTCCGGCATTGTCATCCCGGGTACGGGCATCGCGATGCAAAACAGGGGTCACAACTTCTCGCTCGATCCGTCCCACGACAACCGGCTGGAGCCGGGCAAGCAGACGTACCACACGATCATCCCGGGCTTCCTGACGAAAGAGGGCAAGCCTGTCGGACCGTTCGGGGTGATGGGCGGTTTCATGCAGCCGCAGGGTCACGTCCAGGTGGCGATGAACCTGATCGATTTCGGACTAAACCCGCAAGCTGCTTTGGATGCGCCGAGATGGCAGTGGATCGAGGGCAAAACGGTAGAACTGGAGCCGCATTTTCCTGAGCACATCGCGCTCAATCTGGCCCGGAGGGGACACGACATCAAGCGTCCGCTGGGCTCCGGCGGATTTGGCCGCGGCCAGGTGATCGTGCGGGACGAGAACGGCGTTTTAAGCGGCGGAACCGACTTCAGAACTGATGGAGCCGTGGCCGCCTGGTAATGAACATGAACAAGGACCGGCCTCACGTTTTGTGAGTGCCGGTCCTTGTTTGAAGCAAGTTTATCGTTTTAGCGGAACGATCGACTCATCCACAAGCTTCAGTTCCCCGCCTTTGACCGACCAGGTGGATACCGCCGTCGCCAGGCCGTCGGCGTGATAGGCCCCGGAGATGCGCTGCATGCCGCGCAGTTCGTAGACGCCGTCTTTGTTCGGGGCGAGGTCGACCGGCTGCCGCAGGCCAAACCCGTCCACCATACCTTCCGTCGCCTTCAGCAGTTTGCCCGATTTGTCGTAGATACCCATTTCGATGTACTCGTCCTTATTCTTGCTGAGGTCGATCGTCGCTTGTTTTTTCGTCACTTTGTTGACGACTTCTACCTTGTATTGGTCTTGAAACTGCACATCGTATTGGAGTCCCGCGTTCAACTTGTCCTGGGCGATCAGTTGGGCCGGCTTGTTGTCCGTAAAGCGAAGCAGGCTGTATATCGAAGTTCCACCGCTGCCGCCTGTTGCCATTGACACAAGCACGTTCTTGGCCTTGCCGTCATCGAACCGGCCGATAAACAGTGTCGGCCCGTAACCGCCGTTGTCCTCTCCGACCGATTGTTCCACACGCTGTTTGGTCTTGCCGTCTTCCACCACGACGCGCAGATTGGTTGTGTAGATGCTGTCTTTTTCCCGCTCACCGACGAGCAGCACGTCGTCACGCACGCCGTCACCGGTCACATCGGCGTACCGGGTGTCGAGGATGACGGACTTGTCATTGAACGGTGTCCCCGCCTGGTAGTTGGGCGACGGGATGTTGTCCCTGTTGATGCTGTTTATATCGACGCTCACCGGGACGAGCTTGCCTTCTTCCAGTTTCCAGGCGGAAGCAGCCACGGCGATCTTGTCGGCGTTGTACTGGCCGGAAATCGCCTGGACGCCTTCCAGCAGGAACGTTCCATCCGGCTGCCAGACGGGGGCAAGCTGGCTGAAGCCATTGGAAAATCCCGCTACCTCCTGTTTCAGCTTGCCGTCCTTGTCGTAAATGCCCGCTTCGATGTAGCCTTCCCTGCCTTCACTGATGTCGACTGTCGTCTCGGTTTTGGTCTTTTGCTCCGTGATCTTCGCTTGAAACTGGTCGATAAACTTCACTTCGAACTTCAAGCCCGCGTTTAGCTGCTCCTGGGCGACGACCGGTTTGCCGACGCCGTCTTTAAAGCTGATCAGGCCGTATGTATTGACCCCCCCGCTGCCGCCGGTCGGCATGGTGACCAGCAGATCGCGTTCGCCGCTCTCGCCAAGGGTAACGGCCGTCAGATTCGGCTCATAGCCGCTGTTCGCCTCGCCGACAGAGACTGTCGTGGACTTCTTTGTCTTCCCGTCGCTGAGCACCAGTTTGATATCCTGAACGAAGATGTCCTCCGGCTTGTCCTTATGCCCGATCAGCACTACGGTATCCGGCTCTCCGTCACCGGTCACATCGTCCTGGAGCCAGTCAAGCACGTACATGCCGTCCTTGGCCGAGATGCCGTTCATCGTGAACAGACTGTTCTTTTCCAGGTTTTGCATGACCGCATTCGTGGCCATCGCATTGACCGGAATGCTCCCCAAACCCGCTGCCGCCAGCATTGCCCCGCTCAGGGCGAATGCAGGCGCGATATTTACGATCTTCTTCATAACATTGTCCTCCCATCTATCTCTCTTGACCATTTCCATTGTAAAAGGGCCGGCCGAAAAAGTAGTTACAAACTGTTAACAATAGCTGTCAGCGAATATCCCGCTTGACAAAGATCAGGTCGGCGACGATCAGCAGCACAACGATGTAGGCCAGGATGACCGCCAGCGAAAACCCGAGAGTCATCCCGGCAAAGGGAGGCTGCATGCCGCTATTGATCAGCGGGTCGGGGTCGTACACGGTCAAATCCGTGTTGGCAAATATGATGTACTTGGCCCAAGCGTATTTGGACAGCATGGTAATCAGCAAGCCTCCGATAAAATTGGCGATGATTGCAACGCTGATCGCGAGGCCAATGCCGCGAAATACGACTGCCAGGAAAAACGAGAGCGTCATGATAAACAGCATTCCCGGCAAATCGTACAAGATCTTTTTGTAAAGAATCGCGAAGCTGACATCTCCCGGCGAGCTTGTCCCAAAGAGAACCACGCCCGTCAACAGGCTGACGAACAGCAAGACAGCGTACGCGATCAGGACGATCAGGATAATGCTCACGTACTTGGACAACAGCACCGCCGTCCTGCTGGCAGGGCGAATCAACAACTGTTTGATCGTGCCGTCTTTAAATTCCTCCGTGATCGTCTGCGCCCCCATCACCACCGCGAAGATGGTAATGAAGGGAGCCAAAGCCATTTTCATATAATTGCTGAACTCTACGAAGTTGATCGTTTCCCCGGCAGCCGGGATCATGTACTTCATCAGGATCGCAGAGGCGATGACACCCATCACTAAAAACAAGTAGTAAAACCAACTATTGCGTTTGCTGTGAATTTTCATCATTTCATTTTGGATGAGTCGGAGAAATCTCATGAACGGGTTCCTCCTTCGGTCAAATCCAGGAACATGTCTTCCAGCGATTGGGTGAGCGTCGTGATCTGATAGATTTTCACGCCATTGCCGACGAACAGACTGATGATTTCCGGAACTTCTTCCTTCTGGGCCTCAACCGTTACGCTGTTCTCGTCCGACCGTACCATCCCGTACATGGACAGCAGTTTTGCAGCCTTGCCGGCGTCATCTACTTCAAACACGACCGGCAGTCGATCTACCGCCGCCTTCTCACTGCGATTCAGCACCCTCTCGGCCACGAATTCCCCGTCTTGAATGATCACGACCCGGTCACACATCAACTCCACTTCGGGCAGCAGATGGCTGGATACGACTATCGCGATGTCCTCCTCTTTTGCTAATTTACGCAGGTAGTCACGCAGTTGGCGAATCCCTTTGGGGTCGAGGCCGTTGGTCGGCTCGTCCAGGATCAAAACAGAGGGCCGATGCAGCAGGGCCTGCGCGATCCCCAGGCGCTGTCTCATCCCCAAGGAATACGTTTTGACCTTTTGATGAATCGCATCCTCCAGTTCGACCAGCCTGACGATCTCTTCGATCCTCTCCTCGCTGACCGGCGTTTCGCTCATCCGGGCGAAGTGGATCAGGTTCTTCATTCCGCTCATGTATTGGTACAGCTCTGGATTCTCCACAATCGCACCGACATGAGCCAGGGCCTTGCCCCGCTCTCTTTTGATGCTGTGGCCTTCGATGTAGATTTCTCCCTTGGTGATAGAGATCAAGCCCACGATCATCCGGATCGTCATCGTCTTCCCGGAACCGTTGGGGCCCAAAAACCCGTACACCTCTCCCCGCCGGACGGAAAAGGAGAGATTCTTGATAATTTGCTTGCGCCCGATACTTTTTGAAACATTTCTTAACTCTACAACGGCTTGATTTGGCATCTCCCTATCCTTTCTTGTGTTTAATCCGTTCCCTTACTTATACGTTATATCTCCTTTTTGCGTTTCCCAAGAAACAGAAAAAGACCGTCTACCAGCCATTTTCAGGCGGCAGAACGGTCTTTTATCCCCTGTTAGAAATTAAAGTTGTCCGGGTCAGCCCCAAAGCGTTTGTTCTGATTGAGCTGATTGATTTTCTCCATGTCTTCTGCGGAGAGTTCGAAATCAAAAATATCTTTGTTCTCGATAATCCGCTTTTCATTGACCGACTTCGGAATCGTGACGACTTCATTTTGCAGGTCCCAGCGCAGGACGATCTGTGCCGGCGACTTTCCGTATTTTTTGCCCAGTTCTGCAAGGGTGGGATTGTCCAGATTGCCCTGCATCAGCGGACTCCAGGCCTCCAGCTGGATCTGCTGGCTGCGGCAGAAGGAACGAAGCTCCTGCTGAGAGAGCAGCGGATGGTACTCCACTTGATCGACCATCGGCTTGATCTCGCTGTCCGCAAGCAAATCCTCCAAGTGGTGAACGTGGAAGTTGCTGACGCCAATCGCCCGGACCAAACCGTCTTTGTACAATTTCTCCAAAGCGCGCCAGGTGTCCTTATACTTGCCCTTGACCGGCCAGTGAATGAGGTACAGATCGACGTATTCCAGCCCCAGCTTTTTACGGCTGACTTCAAACGCCTGCAGGGTCGACTCGTATCCCTGATCCGTATTCCAAACCTTTGTAGTGATAAACAGCTCTTCCCGCGGCACGCCGCACCCGGCGATCGCTCTGCCTACCCCTTCTTCATTGCCGTAGACGGCCGCTGTATCAATGCTGCGATAACCGGCTGAAATCGCCGCTGAAACGGCATGCTCCACCTGTTCCCCATCCGTCACTTTCCACACGCCAAGTCCAAGCCAGGGCATCTTCACACCATTGTGCAATGTCGTACAGTCTGCAACATGTTTTGCCATCCCGGTTCCTCCATTCACATATGTAACTTACCTTATCTTCGTAATCATACCACAAAGCGGCGAGGCCGTTGCACTTTCGGGCCGCCTCGCCGCTTCCTTCACCTGTTTCCTTCTTTATTTTTTGACTTCAAACGAGCTTTTCAGGGAGACGATCAGGTTGAATACCAAATGTCCGTCTCTTGTGTCCTTCGGATCGACATTAAAATAGCCGTGGCGGAAGAATTGGAACTTGTCTTGCGGTTTTGCGTCCTTCATATTGGGCTCGACAAATCCTTTGACAACTTCCAAAGAATGCGGGTTGATATAGTCTAGGAAGGTCTTTCCTTCCTCTTCTTCTTCCTCGTCGAGAATCAACGGCTCGTACAAGCGGAATTCAGCAGGGACCGCCCGCGAAGCCTCTACCCAGTGGATCGTCCCTTTTACCTTTCTGCCGGTAAAGCCGGATCCGCTTTTGGTTTCCGGGTCGTAGGTGCAGTGCAGCTCGACGACGTTTCCGTTCTCGTCTTTGACGACGTCGTGGCACTTGATGAAATACGCGTGCTTCAGCCTTACTTCGTTGCCCGGAAACAGCCGGAAGTACTTGCTCGGCGGGTTTTCCATAAAGTCGTCCTGTTCAATGTAGATCTCGCGGGAAAACGGAATTTGCCGCATGCCCATGTCCGGATTTTCCGGATTGATCTCGGCGTCGAGCCATTCGATCTGCCCTTCCGGGTAGTTGGTGATGACTACCTTCAACGGTCTCAGCACAGCCATCGTTCTCGGAGCCTTTAATTTTAAATCCTCGCGAATAAAATGCTCCAGCATTTTCATATCAACGACACCATAGTTCTTGGCGACGCCCGTCTCCCTGACAAAATTGCGGATCGACTCGGGCGTGTAGCCCTTTCTGCGCAGGCCGGAAATGGTCGGCATGCGCGGGTCATCCCAGCCGTCCACGACTTTTTCATCGACGAGCAGCTTTAGTTTTCGCTTGCTCATCACGGTGTTGGTCAGGTTTAACCGGGCAAACTCGTACTGCCTCGGCTGATGTTCTGTTTCACATTCGCGGATGACCCAATCGTACAGCGGGCGCTGATCCTCAAATTCCAGCGTACAGATGGAATGGGTGACCCCTTCGAAGGCGTCTTCCAGCGGATGGGCGTAAGCGTACATCGGATAGATGCACCACTTGTCTCCGGTGTTGTGGTGAGGGGTGTGGGAAATGCGGTACAGAACCGGGTCCCGCAAGTTGATGTTGGGCGACGCCATGTCGATCTTGGCCCGCAGCACTTTCTCACCGTCTGCAAACTCTCCCTTGCGCATCCGTTCAAATAAATCCAGGTTTTCTTCCACGCTTCTGTTGCGGTACGGGCTCTCTGTTCCTGGCTCCGTCAGCGTGCCGCGGGTCGCTCTGATCTCTTCTGCGGACAGGTCGCAAACGTACGCCTTGCCTTTTTTGATCAGCAGCACGGCTTTATTGTACATTTCCTCAAAGTAATCCGATGCGAAAAACAAGGCTTCCCACTCAAAACCCAGCCATTTTACATCCTCTTTGATCGACTCTACAAACTCGACATCTTCTTTTACCGGATTGGTGTCGTCAAAGCGCAAGTGGGTCTTCCCTTTGAACTCGTCGGCTAATTCAAAATTCAAGCAGATGGATTTGGCATGTCCAATGTGCAAGTAACCGTTGGGCTCCGGAGGGAACCGGGTGACCACTTGATCTACCTTGCCGGATTGTAAATCTTCTATGATAATATTTCTTATAAAATTTGAGACAGCCGGCTTGTTCTCCACTTTTATCAACCTTTCACAAAAAGTCATCGTCGCTAGCATCAGTTTATCTTTAATAAATAATACCGATTGAAACCAAAGAGTTCAACTTTTTACAGCCATTCTGCGGCTTTTTTCCGAGGGAAGAGGGCCGCCAGTCAATAAACCAGATCCATCAGGCGGTAACATGCGATAATCTCGAACGGGTGAAGCTCTTCCCCGTAGACGGTAACCGTCCTCATCCCCTTTAAAACAGGGTGGTCATACGTTATTTCGGCCAAACAATCGCTGGACTCTCCGCGGTAGCAGTACGTTTTGCGGTCGAAGAGGTTTACACTTCCCCTGCTCATCGGCGATCTCTGCGGCAATGCCTGGGCTATTTCCCTCCAACGTACTTATTGTTACCACAATTATACGTCATAAAACCAACCTTATTAAACACACATGTCAATAATCGGATGCGGTAATCATCAGGCAATGTAAAACAGCAAAGTTGTCGCATTGATATAAACGAACATTTATATTAGAATATAATTAGAGGCACTGAAAAGGAGAGGAATATGGCGAACATGTGGAAAAAAATCCTAATGCTGTTTACGGCGCTTACCTTAGTCTTCGCATCTGGCGGTTTTGGTTATGGACATGTAGAGGCAAAAAAAGTATACAAATCCGGCACCAAGTCATTTAACTCGAATACGACCAATACATCGGGAACAACCTCGAATACGACAAACGCCACCACGAATAAAAGCACCAACACTCAGACCAAAAACGCTGCCCCGGCGACGCCGAATACCGGCGGCTTCATGAAAGGGCTGCTGTTTGGCGGATTGGCCGGCTTGCTGTTCGGAAGCTTATTTGGCGATATGGGCATGCTCGGTGCAATGCTCGGCTTCCTGATCAACATCCTGGCAATCGTCGTGATCGTGTCGCTCATTCGCAGGATATACCTTTTCTTCAAAAACGAAAAGAAAAAGCAGGAACCTAACCCATGGAGACAATAAAACTATCGGAACAAGAATTGGTGAATGCAGTTTGTCTGTACGTAGCCGACAAAAGACAGATTCAGCCCGAAGAAGTGACGGTTGAATTGGTCTGGGATGACGAGTACGGCTTTTCAGCCGAAGTCTACGTTTCTGGCCGTCAGCAGGTGCTGGTGGAGGCCAACCTGTTGGAGGCGATACGCCTCTGGCTGCAGACTCAGTTAAACCGCAATCCGTACTCTGCCGCTCTCGAGCTGGTGCTTGATGACGACGAGGGGATTATCGCCCTCGCAAAATATTCGGCCTGACCGGCACAAGGGAAAAGCCCGTGGACGCACATT
>NZ_HE978538.1:159977-170788 GCF_000311785.1 Brevibacillus massiliensis | reverse complement strand
AACATCGTCCAACGGGCTTTTTGTGTATCAGCTACGGTCATCCGTTAACTTGAACTTGCTGCTCGTGCTCTGCAAATCACTGGATAGCTGACCTAGCAGCTGAACGCTCTTATCGATAAATTCCACGGACGAGTTTTGCTGCTGGGCAGAGGCGGCAGTCTCCTCGACGCCGGCGGCAATTTCCTCAGACACGGAGGCGATTTGCTCGATCAGGCGATTGATGTCCTTGCTCTTTGCTTCAATCACCTGCAAACGTTCCGAGCTGTTTTTGATATTCTCCGCCATGTTGGTAAAGGAACGGTAGATATTGGAGAAGATTTGCCCGGTTTCCTCCATTTTTTTGCTGCCCTGCTCCACCTCTTGGTACCCTGCTTGCAGCGACGAAACAACCTCACTGGTCTCGGTCTGTATGCCCACGCTGATGCTCGATATCTTCTTCACCGACTCTTGTGTGCGATCTGCCAATTTCCGAACTTCTTCCGCTACGACCGAAAAACCTCTGCCGGCTTCACCTGCTCTTGCCGATTCTATCGCAGCATTTAACGCCAGCAAATTGGTCTGTTCGGCAATTTCCCGGATGACTTCCACGAGTCCGAAAATCTCCTGCGCCTTCTCTTCCAACTGCTTTACCTTCGACACGGACCTAAGCATGATCTGATTGATCAGTTTCATCTGTTCCCCTGTGACGATCATCTGCTGTCTTCCCTGTTCCGTATCGGAAAGCACTTGCTCGGAGTAGCTTTTCAGTTGGTTGCCTTCCTCAGAGGCTTCCATGACCCTTTGGTTTAACTCTTCGATCATATTGGCGATTTCGCTTGCCGAACCCGCTTGCTCCTCTGTACCGAGCGCAAGTTGATCCATGGTTGCAGATATTTGCTCGCTGCCCGTTTTCAACTCATAGCTATTGCGGGCCAATTCGTGGCTTTGGGCATTGATTTGCCGGGAAACGAGTTGGATTTGCTCCACGAGCTGGCGAAGATTTCCGCTCATCAGATTGATCGACTGGTTCAACTGTCCGATTTCGTCTTTTGACTTAATCTCAATCTGTTCTACTTCGAGGTTCCCTTGCGCAATCTGCTGGCTGATCCCGACTACCCGTCTGATATTTCTTTGTATCGATCGCCCGATCAGATAAGCCGCGATGCCCGCCAGCAAAATCGAAAGCAAAGTGGAAGCAAGCAGGACCAGGGAAGAATTCTGCATGTGTGTTTTCGCGTCATTGACTGCGACTGTTCGCTCGTTTTTCAGCAGTTCCTTCAGCTTGTTTGTATTCTCTGTGGTGACCGAGCGGAGTCCGGAAGCTTCCTCCATCAGTTTAATCGCTTCATTTTTGTTATTTTGTTTCATTGCTGGAATCATTTTATTTTGAAATAGCTCGTCCATCCTGTCGTTGTTCGCTTTAATCTTGTCAAACAGCGCCTTTTGTT
The DNA here is from genome assembly GCF_000311785.1 of Brevibacillus massiliensis. Lineage (GTDB taxonomy): Bacteria > Bacillota > Bacilli > Brevibacillales > Brevibacillaceae > Brevibacillus_C > Brevibacillus_C massiliensis. Next base: position 169,361 of record NZ_HE978538.1, on the reverse strand, counting down.
CCTCGCTCACCAATTTTTGCTCAACGTCGGCAAGAGAATTTTGAAAATCCCTGCTCAAGACTCCATAGTAATTCACCTTTTGCTGCCTGTTTAAAATGACGTATTCGGCGATTTGCGTGTACTTGGCCGAAAAAGATGTCGCGAGCTCCGTAATGTCGATCGAGAGCGTTCCTCGGCCATCGACCGTATTGATATCCTGCTTGACGATTGACATCAGTGTATTTACGGTGAACGTCGAGAAAATAAACAAGCAGATCGGAATGACTATCGTCAAAGCAATTTTGCCGCCTATGCCGATGGGGCGGAAAAACTTCTTCTTCATCTTATTCACCACTTCTAACGATTAGCTTCTCGGCAATCTGCCCAAAATCAAGCTGGTTGCTTTCCTGGACCTTTTTCACCCATTCGGGATGAATCCGCTGCGCTCCCGAGTAAGCGCCGCACAGCCCGCCGACAATGGAGCCGTTGGTATCCGCATCATCGCCTGCGTTGACAGCCGCGATAATCCCTTGGTTGACATCGCCGTCCGCCGCGTAAAAGACGCCGAGGGAAAACGGAATCGATTCGTAGCTCTTCATCCCCGCTCCGATATACCGGTAGAGAATGTAACAGATCTCATCCAGCGTCTTGTCGCGGTTGCGGTCGACCAACTCCACCGCCAGCCGGATGCGGTCAGCTACGGAGGGGGCGGGAATGTCAAAGCCGGCCAGCTCTCCCCTGTCTGCGCCTTCGATGGCGATCTGCATGATTTCCTTTGGCGATTTGTTTCCCTCGAGGGCGGCGGCGACGGCAGCGGCAATCGCGGCGGTAGAGGCGACCCCCGGTTTGCTTCCGTGAGACGGCAGTGCAGATTGGATGGCATGCCGAACAGCCTCTTCCCAGTCGCCATGATAAAAAATGCCGATCGGGGCAACACGCATCGCTCCTCCGTTGGTATCGCCGTATTTTCCGTTCTCGCGGTAGTCCTGCCCGTTGATAATGCTCTGCAGAAATTTGCGGGTGCTCGGTCCGATTACCGTCGACTCCAGCATTTTATGGTCAAGGGCCCAACTTTTCATCTTTTCAATAAACAGTTCTTCATCAAAGGTACCGGCTTCCATCAAAACAGCAGAAATGATTAAAGATTCCTGGGTGTCATCTGTCACTTCGCCCTTGTCCAAGGCAGTATGGGCGATCTGGTCGGGATGAGGCACGACAAATCCGGTAATTCTCCCATAGCGCTGTTTGATCCCCTCCGGCGTCATAAACGATGCCGGCATCCCCATCGCATCGCCAATGGCCAATCCTAGCAGACACCCCAATGCACGATCTTTCATATGCTTAACTCCTCTCACCATCTATTAACCGATTTACATCCGCCAGCGTAAAATGCCCGTGAGGTCCAAGGAAGGTTGTGGAGATGGCGCCGCACGCGCTGGCAAACCTGAGTGTGAATTCTAGCGAGTACCGGTTGATCAAGCCGAAAATAAATCCTCCTGCAAAACTGTCCCCCGCCCCGGTGGTATCGATGCTCTTGACCGAAAAAGGAGGACAGGTCAACTGCCGGTCTGCTGTCCATGCCGTTACCCCTTCGCTGCCTTTCTTCAGAACAACTGCTTCTACTCCGTGAGTCAAAAACCAGTCCGAGACCTTCCCCTCTACCCGATAGATCCGGGCGATCTTCTCCGACTCCGTTTCATTGGGGGTAACAACGTGGGCCAATTGGATTACGTCCAAAAGCGTCTGATGTTCGATCCCGGCCGCCAGCGGACCGGGATCGAACAGGATTTTCCCGCCAAGCTCCTTGATTCGGGCCAAAAGCTGCAGGATATCCCGATGGTAGTTTGGCTCCAAAAGGTAGTAGCCGGTCAGATAGACGTATCCGATATCCGGCAGCAGGTCCGGGCTTATCATATCTGGCGAGAAGTGATCGTCGCAGCCCTTGTACGTGAGAAACGTGCGTTCACCGGAAGCTTCTACCAGCGAAACGGAGTAGCCGGATTCCCGGGCTTTATCCGTGTGAATGCAGCGGCGGTCGAACCCTTGCTCATTCAGGTACTGGCTGATCATCTGTCCGCGGTAATCAGAGCCAATCGTCGCGACAATAAAGGGATCCATCCCCAAATTCTTGAGCGTCTTGGCGACGTTGATGGCACACCCGCCCACCTTGTAAAAGGAATCCTTTATCTGTACGTCCTGGCCTCTTTCCGGAAACTTCTCCACCAGCATGTAGTGATCGACCAGGATTCCGCCTAAAATAAGTACCTTCGTCTTCATCGGAACCACCTTACTTGTCCAAAACCATCAGATTTTGCGGATTCCAGGTCAGATAAACCTCTTCTCCCAGCGCAAACGGAAGGTTTTTATCACTGTTCTGAATTTGCACCTTCACTTCTTGACCCAAGGCGTCTATCCGGAACGTAGACAGGTTGCCCACGTACGTAATAAACGTAATCGTCCCCTTGATGTGCAGCGGCGATACCGGTTCCTTGGAAATCTGGATTTTCTCCGGCCTGATCGCAAGGGTATACCGTTGGTTGTTGTTCAGTTCGCGTTCACACCGGAAAGACAGCGTATGTCCATTGTCCAGGCTCAATGCGGAGTACTCTTTGTTCGTTTCCAGCAAGGTCCCGTGGAAAAAGTTGGCCTCCCCGAGAAACCCGGCCACAAAGGAATTGGCCGGATGCTCGTAAATCCTCTCCGGCGTATCCATCTGCATGATTTTCCCGTCTTTCATCACGACGATTTGGTCTGACATGGTCATGGCCTCTTCCTGATCATGGGTAACGAAAATCGTGGTAATCCCCACTTTGCATTGAATGTCGCGCAGTTCTACCTGCATCTCCACTCTCAGCCGTTTATCGAGGGCGCTTAAACTCTCATCCAGCAATAGCAAGCTGGGTTTGATCACCAAAGCCCTCGCCAGCGCGACCCGCTGCTGCTGCCCGCCGGAGAGTTCTTTTGGCTTCCGCCTCTCAAAACCCTTGAGTCGAACCATTTCCAGCGCTTCCGCCACTTCCCGTTTGATCTGATCCCGGGGCATTTTTCTCTGTTCCAGTCCGTATGCGATGTTTTCTTCTACCGTCATGTGCGGAAACAAAGCGTAATTCTGGAAAACCATTCCGATATTTCGCTTGTAAATAGGCAGGTTATTGATGGGCTTGCCATCGATCTCGATATGCCCCGTATCAGGCGCAATAAACCCGGCGATCATGCGCAATGTCGTCGTTTTCCCGCATCCCGAAGGCCCCAGAAGGGAGAGGAAGCTGCCTTTATCCAGCTCAATATTGACGTCTTCTACCACCTGGTTGCCGTTAAAGGCTTTGCCCAGATTCCTTATCGACAGATAGGACATGCCATTTCACCTACTTCATCATGGATTTCAAGGATGATCTCATCAACAGCACGATGACAAACAGCAGAAGCAGCGTTCCCGTTAAAATCAAGGTAGATACTGCATTAATCTCAGGCGTAAAACCGAATTTTACCGAGGAGTAGATCTCGATCGGCAGAGTGGAAGATCCGATCGGAATCAAAAAGTACGACAGAATAAAGTTGTCAAACGAGATCATGAAGGCTAAAAAAGCCCCCGCGATGATCGCAGGAAACAGCATCGGCAGGGTAATGCGAATAAAAGTGGTCCACTCGTTGGCGCCCAAGCTGTACGAGGCTTCTTCGATTTGGTGATCCATCCCGTCCATTCTGGCTTTCAAAACCATCACGGCGTACGGGAGGGATACCACGACATGTCCGATCAACAACATGACAAAATTGCGGTCCAACCCCAGCGTTTTTAACACCAAAAGCAGGGAAAGCCCGAGGATCAGCCAGGGGACGGTCAAGGGCAGGATGATGACCGAATCCACCCAGCTTTTGACTTTGGGACTCGCTTTGGCTGCTCCCAACATCAATGCGGTTGCAACGACAACGGAGATAACCGCGGTAATAGACGCAATATAAACGCTGTTCAAGGTAGAGTCGATCAATCGCTGGTTATGGGCCATTTCGCTGTACCACTTTGTGCTGAACGTAAATGGCAGGGAATTATACGGCGACTCGTTGAACGACATCAAGACCAGAACCGCAATCGGCGTGTACAGAAACAAAAAGATCAGCAGAATGTAAAGCCAGGAGCTTATTCTCTTGAACATGGTCTAATCCCCCCTCTTGATCAGTCGAGACGTAATCCAGATCGACAGAAATACCATGACGAGGAGGATAAAAGCGATCGCTGCACCGAAGCTCCAGCCGTTGATTTCAAAAAATTGGTCTTCTATCACCGTACCGATCACCGAGCCGTTCGGTCCGCCCAGTATCCTCGGTTCGGCAAAAACCCCCAAACAGGGAACAAACACCAAAATAGATCCCGTAACGATACCCGGCTTGCTGAGCGGGAGAACGATCCTGCGAAATGTCTCAAACGGCGTTGCGCCCAGGCTTTTGGAGGCTTCAAGCAAAGACGGCTGAATTTTGTCCAGAGACATGTATATCGTCAGAACCATATACGGGAAGAAAATATGTACCAGGGAAATGATCACGGCGGTTTGGGTAAACAGAATCCCCAAGCTGCCATCGCCGATCAAGTGGAGCTTCCTCAGGAACATTTCCAGAATTCCTCCATCCTGAAGCAGGTTCATCCAGGAATAGGCACGAACCAATTGGCTGGTCCAGAACGGAATGATAATAAACAGGAGCAGCAGATTTTGCCCGCGTTGAATCACTTTGGCGATGATATAAGCTGCCGGATAGGCAATGACGATGGAGATGAGCGTCACGATCAAACTCATCTGAATCGTCTTCCAGGTCAGCTTGAGGTAAAAAGCCTTCTGGAAAAAGTTCGCGTAGTTTTGCAAGGTAAACGTCGGGGATGGTCCATCGCTCAAAAAGCTGTAATACAGCATGATAAACAGAGGGACAACCCCAAAGGCCAACATAATAAAGATGGCAGGGCTCATCAGAAAGATTCTGTTCTTCACCACATCTCCCACCCTCGAACAATTTAGCAGGAAAGGCAGGTTGCCCTGCCTTTCGTTCACTGCGCTTTTACTTCATGCCACAATTCGTTCCAGGCCTTCTTCTCGTCTTCGGTGTGATACGAGATAAAGAAGAGTTTTGAGATCGCCTCTTCGTCCAGGCCCATTTCTTGAACAAATGCCGGGTCGAGATTGTCGACTACTTGGGTATTTACCGGTGCGGGACCGCCCTTGTTTACCCATTTGGTCTGGAAGTCCTTGCCGATCATAAAATCGATAAACTTCATGGCCAAATCCTTATGCGGCGAATCTTTTACGATCGCCCAGTTGTCAACCCAGCCAATCGCCCCTTCTTTCGGGATCACGTATTTAATCGGCTGGCCTGCCTGCTTCATTGCCGCCGTATTTCCGCTCCAGGCTACTCCAATCGAGATCTGATTGTTGGCAAACAGCTTGGAAAATTCGTCTCCGGTCTTCCAATAGGTGCGGTTTAGCGGTTTTTGCTCCAGCAGTTTTTGCTTGACCGCTTCCATATCGGACGGATTGTTCGGATCCTGGTTGGCCGCGATGGCCGCGATCATGACGGCGTCGTTAAAGTCGTCGCGAAAAGCGATTTGTCCCTTGTACTTTTCATCCCACAAGACGTTGATCGAATCGATCTCGTCTTTGATGACGTTGGAATTATAGGCGATGGAAGTGGAGCCCCAAACCCATGGAACGGCGTACACCTGTCCGTCCTTTTCATTTTCGGGAATATTTTTAAACGTTTTGTTAATGTATTGGTAATTCTCCAGCTTGTCGACGTCGATCGGTTCCAGCAATCCCTCTTGAATCGCGACCGGCAGGATGGAAGCGTTAGGCAAAATGACATCCAATTTACCCACGCCGCCTGTTTTCAATCTAGTCAACAGCTCTTCTTCCGAGGCCATGTACTCATGGACCACTTTACAGCTGCAGCTCTCCTCGAACGCTTTGATCATTTCCGGGTCATCAGAACCGTAATCCTTCCAGTTTACAACCACCAGTGTCTGCTCTCCCCCGTTTCCCCCTTGTCCGCCGGAGGTGTCTGGGGTGCCCTGTCCATTAGAACCGCAGCCGCTTACAACAAGAAATGAAGCCAACAGTACACTCAGCAGTCCCTTATGAAGTCTCAAGGTAATTCCTCCTAAAAACCATCCTTCTAATGCATGGTTGTCATGATTTTAAATTCAATTTCCGGGCTGTAGACGACTTTTACCGCCTCGATATCGCGGCCTTTGTCATCAAATACTTTTCCTTCCGCCATCAGCAAAGGAACGGTTTCCGAAAGCTGAAAATACGTTTGCGTCTGTTCGTCGCTCATTACAGGCCGAACACCGATCTCAGACCGCTTCGGAAAGACCTTGTAGATATCCCGGAGCACACGGTACAAAGACTCTTTGGCGAAATCGTAGGTATCCAATCCGGGAAACAGCTCAAGAGGGAGCAGCGAAGTATCGATGGTTAAGAACAACTCGGCTTGTTCCCGTTTGATCCCCCGCGCCCTGACCAGCTTAAAGTAGGGAGATCCTTCCGAATTGAAGATCCTGCGAGCCTCCAACACCTTGGAGACGGGCGTTTCGTTTCTGCCTTTGATGTAGTCGGTAAACCCGCCGAAGTTCCAGATGCTGTACTTCATTCGCTTAAACCGCACAAATGTCCCTTTCCCGTGGACCTGCTGCAAAAACCCCTCATTGACCAGGTTGGAAATCGCCTTTCTTACCGTCGTTCTCGTAATGCCGTACTTTTTGGTCAGCTGCGTTTCCGATGGGATCATTTCCCCCTCGGGGTAAGTTCCCTTTAATATCTCTTCCTTCAGAAAACGCTGGAGCTGTATGTAAAGCGGCACTACATCCGTCTTGTCCAGCAATCAATCCCCTCCTCTTGTTCGGTTGTCCATACAAGTTGTCCACGTATGATTTACCCTGTCTGGACTAGCGGCAAACATTTTTTTGCAAAAAAAAGACCCGGGTATCCCCCGGGCCGTACATCGCACGTCTATACTCGCTGCAAAACCTTGCTTTGCATCGTTCCTTCAGCCGCGTATTTTACATGCCAGGAAAACGCCTTCTCCAAGACATGTGGCGTATGCCCTCCGCGGGTGAGCGCCTCCTCAAAATACTCCTGCAGCTGCGGTCGATAGGATGGGTGGGCACATTTTTCGATGATCAGGGGTGCGCGCTCCCTCGGCGCCAGCCCTCGCAGATCGGCGATGCCCTGCTCGGTGACGATGATATCCACGTCGTGTTCCGTGTGGTCTACATGGGAAACGAACGGCACCACGCTGGAGATGTGGCCGTCTTTGGCAATGGACTTCGTGACAAAAATGGCGAGACGGGAATTGCGGGCAAAGTCGCCCGATCCGCCGATTCCGTTCATCATTTTGGTGCCGAGCACGTTGGTCGAATTGACGTTGCCGTAGATGTCCACCTCCAGGGCCGTATTCACGGAGATCAGCCCCAGACGGCGGATGATTTCCGGATGGTTGGAGATTTCCTGCGGGCGCAGGACGATTTTATCCCGGTACTTCTCAAAGCTGCCCAGTACCTCCGCCATCTTTTTCGGTGACAGGGTAATCGAACAGCCGGAGGCGAACGTCACTTTCCCTGCATCGATCAACTCAAACACCGCATCCTGCAGAACCTCTGAGTACACCTGAAGCCCGTCGAACTCCGCCGCCAAAAATCCGTTCAGCACGGCGTTCGCTACCGACCCGATACCCGACTGCAGCGGGGCGAGGTGACTGGGGAGCCGTCCCGCTTTTACTTCCTGGCGCAGGAACTCAATCAAATGGCCAGCCATGACCTCCGTCTCCGCGTCGGGCTGTACGATTGTGGAAGGCGAGTCCAGCTGGTCGGTAATCACGATTCCTCTAATCTTGCTGACGTCTACTTGAATGCCGGTGTCCCCGATGCGCTGTTCTACAGAAGTGAGCGGGATGGGCAGCCGCTTCCCCAGCATACCGGGATCGTAGATATCGTGAACCCCTTCAAGCGCTGCCGGTTGAGCGGTGTTGATTTCAACGATGATCTCACGCGCCTTGGCCGCAAAAATCCCGGAGTTTCCGACCGATGTCGTAGGGATGATTTTCCCGTCCTCCGTGATTGCAATCGCTTCCACAATCGCGAAATCAATCGTTCCCAGCACGTCCGCCCGGACAAGTTCAGCCGTTTGCGACAAGTGTTGGTCGACAAACAAAAGCTCCCCGTCATTGATCTTGCGGCGCATCGTCTGATCCACTTGAAAGGGCAGCCGCTTGTGGATAATGCCTGCTTCCGCCATCGCTTTATCTACGTCCGAACCGAGAGAAGCTCCTGTAAAAACATTTATTTTGAAAGGTTGATTGCTGTTCTTTGCACGTTCCGCAAGGGCTAAAGGGACTGCTTTAGCGTCGCCTGCACGAGTAAACCCGCTTAATCCGATCGTCATACCGTCCTTTATCCAGCCGGCCGCCTCCTCGGCAGTCACAATCTTTTGAGACAAGCTGTTTTCACGTAAGCGCTCACATAACATTGCCCTTCACCTTCCATTTTTTGCGTCCTTAAAAAAAGACTATCACAGCGGCTTGGCGTCAACCTGTATTTTCCGCCAAAGCAGAATATCCCGGCATCAAAACAGAAAAAAACGCGGCGAACCAGCATGGGTGATCCAGGCATGGTTCGCCGCGTTCTCAAAATCCCAGCAGCTGCCGGAATGAGCTTGCATACGTCTGACTGACCGGGATGCGGCTGCGATGTTTATCTTTCATCACCAGGATGAATGTCGAGTGAAAGTGGGGATGGATTTCTCCAATCGCATTCACATTGACAAAATAGGAGCGATGACAGCGGACAAACTGATCCTGCGGCAAAATATTCTGCAGCTCCGCCAGATTGTATTTGTTCAAGTAAACGTCTTGTTCCGTGTACAATGATGTTTTTCCGCCATCCGACTGAATAAAGCAGATCTGCTGATACGGAATCGGGAACCATCGATCCTCTCGTTTGCCGATAAGAAATTGATGTTTGGGCAGCCTGGCCCTCTCTTCCGCCGCAGTCTGGGGAAAAATGGCTGTGACACATCCTGCGGCACTCCCGCCGGAAAGCAGCGGGATCGACAATCCGAAATACGGCACACCGTAGATTTGGCTTTTCACGTGAAGCGAGACCTTTTGCCGGATTTGCAGTGCCCTGTGTGTCGCTGTCCCTTCCGGAATAACATCTCCGGGTTTAATCTTTAAATCTATTTTTTGGCTGGGGTGATAGTAGATAAACCTTGAATCATCAGCGACGGCTATGGAAACCTCTTCCGGAAACGCCCTTGAAATTGCTTCGATCAACAGCGGGACCGATGTCTGCTCCATCTTTATCACTCCTCCAGAATTTGCGGATACCTCTGTCTCCATTGTACACCCTGCCGCTGCGATTTTTCATTG
>NZ_HE978538.1:86222-158675 GCF_000311785.1 Brevibacillus massiliensis | reverse complement strand
AAGAAAACCCAAACCATCTTCAGACGGTCTGGGTCTTTTCCCTACTGCAAAGATTTTTGAAGTTTGTCGGACAACAGCTTTAATTGGCCGATTTCACTGGTGATTTCGTTCACCTTTTCATGCTGGGTTTCCGCGGTGGCGAACAATTCCTCCAGACTGGCCATGGACCGTTCCGTAACGGAAGTGATGTTGGACATCTCCTCTGCCACTTCGCCAGAGCGTTGCTTTACCTGATCCATGCTGGAGATGACGATGCCCACTGCTTTCATGAACCCTTCCATTCCCGCTTTCACCTGTTGGATCGAGGTAGCGGTTTTGGTAGCCAGCTCCTGCCCTTTTGCCACCGAGGACTGCCCTTCGCCCATCTGTTTTACGGCATTTTGGCTTTCCTGATGCAGCGACTGCAAAATCCCGGCGATCTCTTCCGTGGCGCTGGCGCTTTGTTCAGCCAGTTTGCGCACTTGGTCCGCTACGACGGCAAAGCCCCTGCCGTGTTCACCCGCCCTCGCCGATTCAATGGCGGCATTCAGCGCGAGCATGTTGGTCTGCGTAGCGATTTGATTGATCGTTCCGACGATCTCTTCTACTTTTTCTGCCTGTTGGTTCAGTTGATAAATCGTTTCCGAAGCGACCCGGACGGTTTCGACGATATTGTTCATTTGAATCGACAGCTCGTTCATCATTTCGAGACCGGCAGCCAGCCGCAGGTTGTTCTGTTCCGCTTCCGCCTTCATCACGCCTGACTGGTCGTTTACGTGCAGGATTTCCTTGTCGATCGACTGGACCTCTTCCTCGATTTTCAGCGTCGAACTGGTCTGCGCCTCCATTCCTGCCGCTACCTCCCGGAAGGCCATCATCATCTCGTCTGTGCCCCGCTTCGTCACTTCCGCATGTTCGTGTACCTGTTCAGAGGTGGCGTCCAGCTGCCGCGTGACAAACTTGATGTTGTCCAACAGCTCAGCCAGGCGCTCCCCTTTCTCCTCCGCATCGCGCCTGGCCGCTTCCGCTTTGGCCAGGGAAGCTTGTCCCGCCAGACACAGATAGGCAAGTCCGGCAACCATCAGCACGATGGCAATACAATGCAGGAGCATGTCAACTTGTGAGCTGCCATCCTCCAAAATGCGGATATATCCGGTGTAAAATGCGACGGCCGTTACAGCTATCTCGACAATCCCGGCGGAAATGACGAGTTTCCAATCCAGATACGCAGCCAGAAATCCCAAGATGATAAAGGACAGGTAGCCCATTACGGGAATATCTGTGAAGTGATTGAATGAGGCACTGTAAAACAAGAAACCTGCCGCTACCAGATAGCGAATCAGCAAGCTGTTCTTCCTGATGAAGTACCAAGGCGACACAAGTAAGGTAACAATAAGGCCGACAGATACCAACTGAAAGTAGGGTACATTTGTCTGAAAAGCGATTAAAGCTGCCACCCAGAGGTAATTCCAGAGAATAAAAATCATAAAGCCCTCTTTGTTGGTCAAGGTATTTCGGATCAAACGCAGCATTGCAACCCCTCTTTTCTTTCAACCCTCGCAAGATTTGGTATTGATCTAATACCCTCTATTGCAGACGAGTAAACGATCTTCTCAGATTTCGCTTCGCAGCAGGGCCAAGAACAGCTCTACTGCCCGTGTTTGAAACTGAGCAGACTTCGTGACCGCATAAAACTTCCGGACGAAGGGGAATCCCTCCATCGGCAATAGGCGCAAGGAACCTAGCGACAATTCCTTGCGCACAGCCCAATGGGAAAGAAACGTAATACCGAGACCCGCTTCCACGGACTCCTTGATAATCTGGGTGCTGCCAAATTCCATCGTACTGCCCGGGACCAGGCCAAAACGGGCAAACATCTTGTCCGTTGCATCCCTTGTGCCTGAACCAGTCTCGCGAATGATCCACGTCTCCGCGCACAGGTCGGCGATGTCGACCCGGCTCTTGCCAGCCAGGCGATGATTCGCCGAGACCACAATGGACATGGAATCTTCGGCAAACGGTTCGATCGACAGCTGGTCGTGATGGAATTCTCCCTCGACAATCCCCACATCCAGTTGGTGGGCGGCGACCAGCTCAGCGATCTCCCGGGTATTTCCAATGGTAATTTTCGGCTTGATCAACGGATATTGCGCATGCAGAGCAGCAATAATATGAGGCAGCACATACTCCCCGAAAGTATAGCTGGCCCCAATCGACAGATTGCCGCTTGCCTTATTCATCAAGTCGTCTACCAGACACTGCATCCGGGTGTAGAGTCCCAGTATTTCCTTGGCGTAATGATAGACGATTTCACCGGCTCGGGTCAGGCGCACATACTTGTTGCTTCGTTCCAGGAGCTTGCTGCCAGTGGCACGTTCCAACATTCGAATATACTGGCTGACGGCCGGTTGGGTCATGTGAAGCTCCTCTGCGGCTCGCGAAAAATTTTCTTTTTCCACAACGGTAACAAAGACAAGCAAATGATGGTCCATGACGGTCTCCCTCCCTGCCTTCTTGGTAAGCTGCCTCCATTATATAATTTTACTTATTATCATGATCATAATGATTTATTTTTCTTATCTTAACGAATGCTTTATGCTAACAGTGAAGAACAGAATGATGGGGGTGAGCCGTTGGCGAACCAAATGAAAAACACCGTGCCCTTGGGCGGCAAGGCGGCACTGCCAAAAGAGGAAGGAGCTCGTTTGCAAACAGCCTGGCTCTGGCTGGGAGGCATAGCATTTACTTTTGCCGTTTCGCTTTTGGGGTTTGGATTGGCAAAGGTTCCCGGATTCGACCATGTCGGGCCGCTGGCATCTGCCATCGTGATCGCTGTGGTCTACCGGCAAATGTGGGGTTATCCCGAAGCCATCCGCTCCGGTATCCAGTTCTCGACGAAAAAATTATTGCGTCTGGCAATCATCCTATACGGTTTAAAATTAAACATCGACATTGTCTTCCACCAAGGGCTGGGGCTGCTTGCACTTGGAGCGGGAGCGATCGTTTTCTCCATCCTTTTGACCCTTTTGCTCTCCAAATGGCTGAAAGCAGATTTCTCACTGTCGCTGATCCTGGGAGTCGGAACCGGCGTTTGCGGTGCTGCCGCCATAGCCGCCGTATCGCCGATCGTCAAGGCAAAAGCGGAAGACACCGCTATCGGGGTCGGCATTATCGCCCTGGTCGGTACGGTATTTTCCGTCATCTACACGATAGTGAGACCCTCGCTGCCGATATCAGCCACTGATTACGGGATTTGGTCCGGGATCAGCCTGCACGAACTCGCCCATGTCGCATTGGCTGGCGCACCGGCCGGGCAAGACGCCCTGGCGATCGCGCTCTTGGCCAAACTGAGCCGGGTGCTGCTGCTAGTGCCGCTCTGTTTTATTTTGATGTACTGGATGAAACGGGCAGGCAAGCTGGAATCGGGCGGAAAGATTGAATTCCCTTGGTTTTTGATCGGTTTTATCCTGATGAGTTTGATCGGAAGCTACGTACTCGGCAGCTGCATTCCGGTTTCGGAAGCCGTCATGGGCGATGTTTCCAATCTCACCTCGTTCATCTTGACGATGGCGATGGTAGGACTCGGATTAAATGTCAGCCTGCGCGATGTCCGCACCAAAGCCCTGCGGCCGCTGCTGGCGATGGTCATCACCTCTGTCCTGCTGTCTGTCGTCAGCTTTATCGCGGTATTGTAAGAAAAGCTTCGATTGAAGCCTTCTCGAAGAAGTAGTCGGATCCTTCATTGGAGGAAGTTTTTCATGCGGGATAAGAAAGCTTTTTCAGGATCTTATCCTGTAAGAAAAAGAACCGAATGCATTCACGCTGCATCGGCTCTTTTTCTTTTGATTTCATTGCCTTATTGAAGTCCTTTTTTCACCCATTCTGCCACTTGAACGGTACGCTTCGCCTGGTGCTTTACGGCATCGGCAACATCTTCGACCATATTGCCGTTTTGATCAACGGTTACGCTCGTACCATATGGATTGCCGCCCGCCGCAAAAGTGACCGGATCGGTATATCCAGGCGCCGCGACGATCGCTCCCCAATGGTACATGGAGGTATAGATGGAAAGGATCGTTTGCTCTTGACCGCCGTGTGCATTGCTTGCCGAAGACATGGCGCTGACCACCTTATTGGCCAGTTTTCCTTGTGCCCAGAGGCCTCCGGTCGTATCCAGGAACTGTTTCATCTGGGCGGCCACGGTGCCGAATCGGGAGGGGGAGCTGAAAATGAACGCGTCTGCCCATTCCAGATCGCCAGGAGTGACCGTTGGCACGTCTTTGGTAGCTTCGACATGCGCTTTCCATGCCGGGTTGGACGCAATCGCAGCTTCCGGCGCAAGCTCCGGCACCTTGAGGACTTTTACTTCTGCACCTGCCGCTTTGGCGCCCTCTGCTGCCATCTGGGCCATTTTGTAGTTCGTACCGGTAGAACTGTAATAAATAATCGCCACGTTTACACTCATGTTCATACCTCCTAATTTGTAAATTCCTTTTTATGGTAAATCAATTAACATAAAAAGCGTATCTTTATCAGCGGTGATCTGCAGGACAGGCGTGTCCGTGATCCGGGCGGAATCCCGCCTGTTTAGCGTCGTATCCCCGTTGATCGACAGCGTGCCTTCAATGACGAACAGAAAAATTCTGCGCCCCTCATCCTGGGTAAAGCTAATCTCCTGCCCTTCCTTCAGATCAGATAAGTAAATTGTCAGGTCCTGGTTGATAAAAGCCACCTGATCTCCGGCCTGTTTTTTCGAGACGACCGACAGCAGGCGGTTTTCCAATTGGTCCACTGGAAAATGGACTTGCTGGTAGGATGGCGGCAAGCCCGGCGTATCGGGCAGGAACCACAGCTGCAGGAAGTTCACCTCTTCCGAAGACGAGGGATTCATCTCCGAATGAACCACCCCTGTGCCGGCGGTCATGCGCTGTATCCCCCCGAAGGTGGTCGTTGCCGTATGCCCGGCGCTGTCTTGATGTTGAAGGCAGCCCTTCAGCACAATCGAGACAATCTCCATCTCCCGGTGAGGATGGGCCCCAAAGCCTTTGGACGGTTGGACGATATCGTCGTTGAGCACGCGGAGCGGCCCAAAGTTGAGGTTGGCCGGATCGTAATACTCGGCAAATGAAAAACTGAAATTGCTCTTCAGCCACCCGTGGTCTGCCGTAAACCGGGATGCTGCAGGATATACTTGAATCATCTTTTCTCCTCTTTCCAGGTGTTTTACCTTTTCGGGTACAGCGGATAATCTACCTCCGTCGGCACTTCCACGATCGTCAGCCACAGCGGTTCATCTGCCGTCGACTTAATTGCAAGCGACTCGCTCGCATCCGCCTGGATCACGATAAAATCTGTCTGCTGAAAATCTGCAGACCTGCCGGTTTCCCCGACGCAGGTACCGCTTCCCCGTATTGCCAGTCCAGATACTGTCCGGTTTTTTTCTACCGTTCTTTCGTAGACGGCTCCGGGAGCCAGCCGGATATCCCACATCCGGGCATCGGCTACCAATTGCAGCGGTGCCCCTTCGCCAATGACTGTTTTAACGAGAACCCCGTCTTTTTCCACAACGGGAAACTCCTCATGTTCATGCTGTTCGTATGCCGGAGCGCGACGCAGCGCTTCGCGAATAGAAGGCTCAAACCAGATTTGGAACAGCTCACAATCGGGCCCGACGAGCCGCTCATTGTGATACACGCCGGAGCCGGCCTGGATCAATTGCGCGCCGCCTGCACCGACTACGCTTTTGGTCCCAAGCGAATCGCCGTGATGGGCCTGCCCGTTGATCACATATGTCAAGATCTCAAAGGCTTGATGCGGATGGGAATCGATATACCCCTCTTCCTTGGCCTTTGCCCACGCCCAGTAAAACAACGGACCGATTCGCTGTACCGCAGAGCCCTCACCGGAAAACCCAATCGGTTTTTGCTCGGTAATTTTACCGCCATCGAATGCTCCGATGCCCTGCTCCACCCGTGGATGCACTGCAATGTTCATCCCGTCACCTCTTTGTTCTCCCCGGATAGTCTCTAATAGATGAATGATATACGGTCTGCCCGGAGCTTGAAGTACACATCTCGAATTCGAGATATTTTTTCAAAAAATAGAAGCCGCCTTAATCGGCGTGGCAGATTATCTCGAATTCGAGATAATAATAAATGATTATCTGGTGAATGTCAACTCCCTCTTCGTTAGCCTGTTGAACCGTATGCCTATCCTACCCGGTATGCTCTTTTTTCACCCTCCTCCAGCAGAAGTGCTAAACTCATCAGCCCCCGTTCAAGACTTTCAGCCTAAAGATCACTCCTGGGTGCGAACAATCAAACGAGCCCCGCTTACAATAGCGAGGCTCGTTCCGTTCCGTCCACTCTATGCCCAGTGAGGCTGCTCCCACAGCAGCAGCTTTTGCCCGATCCCCTGGGCGAGCGCTTCTTTGTACACCTTAAACCCCCAACCTTGGCGCCGCAGTTTATCGATATAAACGGCTGGTCGGCCCTGGGACTGGCTTCGTGAATCGCGCGGGCAAACATTTCCTTGCCTGTGCCGCTCTCTCCTGTTTTCAAAATGGTGGAGCTGCTCTTGGCAAAATGCGCCGCCTTGCTTTTGATGTTCTTCATCACCGGCGTCTCACAAATAATGTCGGCAAACGTATTCTTCCGGTTGCTGTTGGTGAACTCAAAGGCCAACTGCTTCATATTTTCGTAATCGTACAGGGAAACAACCGCCCAGGTAACGATCTGCTGATCGACGATCGGTGTCAGATCAGCAAGGAATCTTTGCACCTCCCTCCTCCTTTGATAGCTGGTTTCCTATTATCATAGGGTTTTTCCGCCAAAAGTTCATCTGCGAATATGGAATTTTCGCGCTAATCCGGATTTGACAAAACGGTCCGGTTTGAATAAAATCATACGAATTCGAGATATTCGCAGATTGAGGTGCCTGACATGGAAAAAAATCTGTCCTTGGAGTTGTTTCTGGTGCTGTCCCGGGCCTACAGATCTGTCATGGAACACGCCATCCGGGACATTCGCCGCTACTCCTTAAATCCGACGGAGTTTGCCGTACTGGAGCTCTTGTACCATAAAGGTCCCCATGCGCTTCAACAAATCGGCGAAAAAATCTTGCTGGCCAGCGGAAGCATTACCTATGTAGTAGATAAATTGGAAGAAAAAGGGTATCTCACCCGGGAACCTTGTGAAAAAGACCGCCGAATCACGTACGCTACCATTACGGAAAAAGGGAATCAACTGATGGACGAAATTTTCCCCCAGCATATCCAGGCGATTACGCGAGCGGTGGCAGGGCTTGACGAGGCGGAAAAAGCAGAGGCGCTGCAATTGCTGAAAAAACTGGGGATCAAGGCAAAAGAGACGCTCGAGTAAAAGAAGTTGAGCTAGAGCGAAGAAATGGGGGGAAGTTTCATGGCAAGCTGAATTTCTAACTCATTTATCATGGTTGTCATTACCGTTTTTTTATTCTTGTTGACAAGCTTCACAAGCCTTTTCCACTTTGTTAATGATGATTGGGGGATACACCCGCTATATATCTTCTTTGCTCTAGCCGTTGTATCCTTTAGCTTGGGAATCGCAGGATTCATCGGAATGAGAGACGGAAAATCCATTTTGCGAAGCATGGCCGCGGTTCTTTTTAGTCTGGGATTACTTGTAATTGTCGGATTTATCATTTCAATAGGCAAGTTGTTTGGATAATTTTTACACATAACAACCTTCGCCAGGCAGAACCGGGCCAAGGTTGTTTTTTAGTTTGTGCTGGTGCAACAACCAAAATAGGGTTAATCTACCCTGCGTGCTTCCCAAAGGAGCAACAATCTGTGATGCAGAAGAAACCAACTATGCCTTCAATGATTTCCTGAACAGGTACCGGATCATCCAAGCCATTGAATTGCTGCGAAAAGGCGATATGTTCAGCTACGAGGTTGCCGATTACGCAGGATTACAAATACTTCAGCCACGTCTTCAAGAAATACACCGGAACCTCGCCCACTCCATTTTTGAAAAATAAAATAGAGTGCCCGCAAGCACTCCTTCTTCGTATTGGCATAGATACAGGCGTCTCTGCCCAGCCGGCCGCTATTTGCCCGCTTTGGCTCCCTGCAGCTCCATCACGATCTCCCACTTGTAGCTGATGAACTCTTGGGTCAACTGCATGTCGTAGGTGCGGGGGCGTTCCAGCGACACCTCGATCTCTCTGGCAATCCTCCCCGGCCTGGCAGACATGACGTAGACGCGGTCAGACAGGTAAACAGCTTCATCCACGTCATGGGTGACGAACAGAACGCTGCATTTTTCCGCTTCCCAGACGGTCAGCAGCAGATCCTGCATTTCCCTGCGGGTCTGTGCGTCCAGGGCGCCAAACGGCTCGTCCATCAGCAGCAGGCTGGGCTTGTACACCAGCGCCCGGGCGATGGCCACCCGCTGCTGCATCCCGCCGGACATCTGCGACGGATAGTGATTTTCGAAGCCTTCGAGCCCTACCAGCTTCAAAAAGTGAAAGGCCAGCTCCTTTTTTTCCGCCTTGCTGATCGTCGGATCCTTTTTCAAGGCAAAGGCGACATTTTCCCAGGCGTGAAACCACGGAACCAAGCTATACTGCTGAAAAACGACGCCGCGATCCCGCCCCGCATGGGTGATCGGCTTGCCATCCAGGACGAGCTGCCCTTCTTGATAGTCATCCAGGCCGGCTACCAGCCGTAGGAACGTAGATTTGCCGCATCCGGACGGCCCCAAGAGAGAAACGAATTCCTGCTTGCCGATTGTCAGGCTTACGTCGGCGAGCGCAGTGATTTCCTGTTTATTGCTGACAAACCGCTTGCTTACCTTTTCTGCTGCCAGTCTAACCTCTTTCAAGGCGAACCTCCTCCCCGATCTACCCCTTGATGCGCTCTGATTCTTTCCACGGGAACAGGCGGGTGTACAATCGTTTGAACAAGAGATCGGTCACCAGGCCCAGGATTCCGATGACAAGGATTCCGAGGATGATCCGATCCGTCTCCAGATAGCGCTGCGCCTGCATGATGCGAAAGCCCAGCCCCTCTGAAGCAGCTACCAGTTCCGCGACGACCAGGTACGTCCAGGCCCAACCCCAGGTCGTGCGAAAGGTGTCCATGATGCCTGGCATCGCAGCTTTGAGGATGATCTCCCTGACGATCTCCAAGCGCGAGAAGCCAAGGGTCATGCCGACCTCGACCAGGGAACGGTTGACCGTTTTACAGTTGTCGGCGATCATGATGACCTCCTGGAAAAACACGCCCAAAAACAAGATAAAAAACTTTTGCCCGTCGGTGGTGCCGAACCAGAGGATCGACAGCGGGACAAACGCCACCGCCGGCATATACCGCACCAGCCCCACCAGCGGCTCCCAAAACGACATCCACGCTTTGGACGTGCCCATCATCACGCCGATCGGCAAAGCCAGCGCCGTAGAGATCAAGAACCCCATCAGGATGCGGTAAAAGCTGACGCCAATGTCGGAGAACAGGATCCCTTCCTTAATCTCCTGACTCGCCGCCCTCAGCACGTCGCCGGGAGATGGCAAAAACAGCGGGTCGATGATGTTTCCGTAGGTGACAACCACCCAGGCGAAGAGCACCAGAAAGACACCCAGGAAGGAATACCACGTGTTGCGTGTCATATTACAGCCCCTATCTGTTTCGCATTATTGCATGTCGAGCATGTGATCCAAATCGATATCCGCTTTCAAGCCTTCACTCTCCACCATCAAACTGTGGATATTTTTCACCGTTTCCGCCAATTTGCCCGATGCGGCCAAGTCGGCGGTTTCTTTTGTCGAGTAGAATTTCAACCCTTCCAGGATTGGCGGCAGCTCTTCCGGCTTGCTGCCGCTGCCGGCAGCCACGATCTCATTGCCCTCCTGCTCGTTCGCCTTCCAGTACTCCAGCGCCTCGTCCCATACCTGGCGCAATTTTTCCTTGGCATCGGGGTGTTGGCTGAGGTATTCAGATTTCAAGACGACGATGTCGCTGATCAGCCCAGGAGCATTTTTCCCGGAGTAAACCACGTGCAGGCCCTTGTCTTTGCCCTTGTCCAGCACCTCGTGGATGAATGGAGCATAGGTGACAGCCGCATCCACTTGCCCCGGGATCAAAGACAGCCCCGCGTTGGCTGCCGGCATAAAGACCGTCTCCACATCCTGCTTCTTCATGCCCTTTTCTTTTAGCGCCTGCTGCAGCAGCAAATCGGAAGTCGTGCCTTCCTCAAACGCCACCTTTTTTCCCTTCAGCTGTTCCACACCGGCTATATCCTTGGAAGCGAGGATCGCGTCCGCATCCTGCGATTCGTCCATGTAGATGATTCCCTTGACGTCCAGGTTATTCTTGGCCACCATGCGGATCGTCGTATGGGTAGCCAGGTTGGCCGCCTGAACGTTATCGGATAAAAAGGCCGCATTCATGTCAGCATCTTGCACGAACGAGACCAGTTCTACCTTCAGACCGTGTTTCTCAAACATGCCTTTCTTTTCGGCGATCCACCACGGACCATTGCCCAGCCAAGGCTGCAAGCCCATTTTCAGCGACAGTACATCCGATGCCTGGCCTGCCTGCTGTCCGCTCGCTGCCGGCGTTCTTTCCGTTTGCTTGTCCGCCGGGGCCGCACCGTTGGAAGCGCAGCCGGTCAGCAGCAAAAATGGCAGCAGTATGCTTGCCGCAAGTGTGTAGACTCTCTTTTTCACTTGATGTTCCCCTCTTTCGCTACCCTGTCATTCGCTATTTTCTTTATCATATTAAATTGATAAATCATTAAATTATTAAATCACTTTTGCGTAAAAAAATCCAGCCCTGATGCCTGATGATGGAATTTGTTTCTACTGTTTGTCATGAAATGGCCCACAACGTCAAATGATATGAAATAATGGCCTGTAGGGAGAGCAAGATCGCGAGGAGGGTAAGCATGTCTGACGTGATAGTCCTGGATGAATGGAAAAGCATTTTAATTGAACAAAACATTGAATTATTGTACGAACTCGTATCCCATCTACAGCCATACGACTTGGCCGAAATCATAAAAAATCTTGAATATGATGACCAATTGCAATTTATTTCCCTGATTCCCCTTTCGCTCGGCGCCGAGATTCTCGAGTACCTTGATCCCGAACTGCAATACAAGATACTGGCTCGCATAGATGATCAGCGTGCCGCTTCCTTGTTGAATAAAATGTCAAGTGATACCGTCGTGGACATGCTCCTGGCGGTTCATCCCCGTCAGGCCAACAAACTGATGGACTTTTTGCCTGACGACTACCGGAAAAAAATCAGCACCCTGATGACATTTCCCCCTAATTCGGCGGGCAGCCTGGCTACGGTCAACTACATCGGCTCGCGAATCACCTGGACGGTTGACCAAGCTTTGCATCACGTCCGGAAAGTGGGACATGAGGCGGAAATCGTATCTTACGTCTATGTCATTGGAGCCCACGGTGAACTCGTCGGGGTTGTCTCCTTGAAGGAAATCATCCTGGCTCCGCCCGGCACCAAATTGGCGGACATCGTCACGGACGACGTTATCTCCGTTCCCTTCGACATGGATCAGCAAGAGGTGGCCTCCATCTTGTCCAATTACGATTTGGTCGCCATTCCGGTAGTGACGCGGGAAAACAGAATGATCGGGATTATTACCGTTGACGATTTGATTGACGTCATCCATGAAGAAGCTACTGAGGATTTTCAGAAAATGGGCGGCAGCCAGCCTTTGATGGAACCTTACTTTAAAAATTCGATTTGGGGTCTCTTTAAAAAAAGAATTGGCTGGCTATTAATTTTATTTATCGCCGAAGCCTACACCGGCACTATTTTGAGACATTTCGAAGATACCCTGTCCCAGCAGATCGCCCTGTCTTTCTTCATCCCGCTGCTCATTGGCACCGGCGGCAATACGGGATCCCAAACCGTTACTACCTTGGTCCGGGCTTTGGCTGTCGGCGAAGTGAGATTTAAGGATATCTATAAGGTTATCGGCAAAGAGGCATCCACAGGTGTGCTGCTCGGCGTATCGATGGGCGTCATTGCTCTTCTTCGCGCCGCATTGTTGGGGGTAGACCTCCACATCGGCGCAGTCGTTGCGATCACAGCCTTGTTTATCGTCATTTGGGCATCCATGGTCGCTGCCGTTTTGCCCATGATCCTGCATAAGTTGAGAGTAGACCCTGCCGTCGTATCAGGACCTTTTATCACTACGCTCGTAGATGGAACGGGTTTGATCATTTACTTTACCATGGCAAAGCTGCTGCTGCATCTGTAGAACGGCAGCGTAAACAAGCGAGTGCCCTGGGCATCTATCCGGTAAAATAGGCTGTCACCGATACCATCTCTTGAATAGGCTTTAGTACATACGAAAAGCGGACGAAAGGAATGGGCACAGTGGATCCGACTCAACTGCCGGTTCAAATCCAAACCGTTTCGATCATTCTCCCAAATGTAACCATCTACTACCCGATGGTCACAGGACTGCAGAACGCAAATGCGGAGGAGAGCATCAACCAGGCCATTTATCAACAAGTGCAGGCCCTCATCGCACAGCAGGGCTTTTATCAGAATCCTGCCGGTACACAAATGACCGGTTATTATGAGATCAAAACCAACGAGCGCGGCATCCTCAGTCTGACGCTTGGCAACTATGCGTACATACAGTACCATGCTCACGGACTGACGATTCTAAAGGCGATCACCGCAGACATCCATACAGGCAGGATCTACCGGTTGCAGGATTTGTTTAAACCCGGCAGCGATTATGTGCGAAGGCTGTCCGATCTGATTCGGGTGCAAATCAGGCAGCGCAATATTCCGCTTTTGAATGATTTCAAGGGCATCCGGCCGGATCAGGATTTTTACATCGCCGACAAGTCGTTGGTCGTATACTTCCAGCTTTACGAAATGACGCCTTATTACTACGGTTTCCCCATGTTCCCGATTTCTGTTTACGAGCTGCAGGATATTTTGGACGAAAACGGACCGCTCGGCAAGATGCTCCCGGGTTGAATTCGTTCAGAGGAGGCCTTGATGAATATTCTCATTTTCATCGTCGACCAACAACGATATCCCCCGATATATGAAACGGCCGAGCTCAGAGCCTGGCGCAAACAGAATCTGCTCACCCAGAGCCGTCTGTCTTCACAAGGCGTAGAATTCTCGCGCCACTATGTCGGAGCTACAGCCTGTTCCCCCAGCAGGGCCACTCTCTTCACCGGTCAGTATCCGTCGCTTCACGGCGTCACCCAGACCAGCGGCGCGGCAAAAGAGCCTTTTGACAGCGACATGTTCTGGCTGGACCGAAACACGGTGCCGACCATGGGCGATTACTTCCGCGCTGCCGGGTACAGGACCTTTTACAAAGGGAAGTGGCATATTTCTGACGAGGATATGATCATTCCCGGAACCCACACGCCCATCCCCAGCTATCATCCCCAAACCGGCGTACCTGATCCGGCAAAGGTAGAGCTGTACCTGCATGCTGATCGCTTGGATGCCTTTGGCTTTACCGGCTGGGTCGGTCCGGAGCCCCATGGCAGGGACCCGCACAACTCCGGCTCTTCAGCGGCGATCGGCCTGCGGGGGCGTGATGAATTCTACGCTGCCGAGCTGGTCGGACTGATTTCAAAGCTGGAACAAGAGGGAAAATCCTCCGATGGGTATCAGCCCTGGCTCATCGTCGCTTCTTTCGTCAACCCTCACGATATCGCCTTATATGGGGCCATTTCTTCCATCTATCCCTTGTTTGCCTTCTCCGTCGACGACACCATCCCCCCTGTCCCCGCACCGCCTACCATAAACGAAACCCTGCTGACCAAGCCGCGCTGCCAGGCCAGCTACCGAAAAACGTACCCCCAAGCCTTTCAGCCCATATTTCGCAACGCATTTTACCGGCGGCTCTACTACCAGTTGCAAAGGAATGTCGACTGGGAAATGGGAAAAGTTTTTCAGGCTCTGCAGCAATCTTCGTTTTATCAAGATACGATTGTCGTCTTCACGTCTGACCACGGCGAACTGCTCGGCGCCCACGGCGATTTGCACCAAAAATGGTACTGCGCCTATGAAGAAGCCATCTGCGTTCCGCTGATCTTTCACAATCCCCGCCTGTTTGACAGACACCGGAAGATCAATACGGCAACCAGCCACGTAGATATTCTGCCCACCCTTTTGGGGCTGATCGGAGCTGATGCAGAAGAGCTGCAAGCAACGCTGCGGCAAAGCTTTAGCGAAGTGCGCCCCTTTGTCGGCCGTAACCTGTCTGCCCTACTCTGCGGCGACGGCGGGCCGGCGGACGCCTGGGATGAACCTGTCTATTTTATGACGGAAGACGATGTGACAAACGGCCAGCACCAGGTAGGGCTCCTGGGGAACCCGTACAAGTCGGTCGTCCAGCCCAATGCGGTCGAAACAGTCATAGCCGCTCTGACGGTTGACGGGTGTAAAGAATATTGGAAGTACTCCCGCTACTACCCCAACCCGCGGTCCAGCACGGAGAACGGCAGGGAACTGAAAGTTCCCGATGAATATGAGATGTACAACCTGACCAAAGACCCCTGGGAGACGACCAACCTTGCCCACCCGGCATTTGCGAACCCGCAAACGAGAAGCATCCAGCTTCATCTAGCGGAGCTGTTGCACGCACAGTCCGCACGCAAACGGTTGTACCCGACTAGAAAACCTGGCTTCGCAAGCTTTTTGGCGGAGACTTAGCTGCGACGCACAGGATGTGCTAGTGCTGGCGGTGCCCCAGGACGGGGCGCTGTTAGCCGGCCACTTATGCCAATAGGGCAAAATTAATCAATTCCTATGACTAAGTGGACATGCTTGCTTCGCGAACGGGCTTTGCCTGCCACCGTGGCAGGTTTTTTGGCTTTATCCCGGTCAGCTTTCAAATCCGCTCAATACAGCGAAAAACTCTCTGAGGAATTCGTAGAACAGCTTCTCTGTGGGCGGCAGTTCGCGGTCGCTGGGGATGATAACGCCGACCGTGCGGGTGACGGCGGGCTCGGTCACAGGGATCTTTACGGTTGTTCGCGGTATGCTGTCGTACAAGGTGATTTCGGGAAGCAGCGTTATGCCAAGCCCGGCCGCGACCAACCCCTTGATCGCATCGATGTCATCTCCTTCAAAGGATACCTTGGGTTGGAATCCGAGCTGGCGGCAAGCGTTGACCACGATCTCCCGAAGAATGAACCCTTCCGGAAACAGTACGAATGAATCTTCCCGCAGCTGGCTCAACTGTAAGGTGGACTGGCCTGCCAGCGGATGACTGGTCGGCAGCAGCGCAACAATGTTTTCCAAAAAGAGGGTTTCCCCTTTGATTTGCTTCTCCTGTTTTGGCACCGGCCCGAGCAGCGCCAGGTCGATTCCCCCTTTGATCACCGAGTCGATCAGACTGCGGTAGGATCCTTGGCAGAGTTGAAACTTCACGTTGGGGTACTTCTCGCGAAAAGCCGAAATAACCGTCGGCAGTGTATACGCTGCCAAGCTGCTGGGAAAGCCGACGCGAATCGTTCCTCGCTGCGGGTCAAGAAATTCCTCGATTTCCAGCTTCGCCTTTTCGATGACCTGCATCGCTTGTTTCATATGCTCCAGAAAGACTTTCCCGACCGGTGTCAGCCTGACATTGCGCCCTTCGCGAATGAACAGCGTCACGCCCAGTTCAGCCTCCAGATTAAAAATCTGCCGACTCACAGCCGATTGTGCTACATGCAGAACATGTGAGGCCTCTGTCACATGCTCCCGTTCCGCTACTTCAATGAAGTACTGAATTTGCCTCAATTCCATCTTTTTCACCCCTTCTTTATTCATCTCATACCGGCATCATTGTTATCTAAATTCTATATTGTTTCGATCAATTCTGGAACCGTAAAATACAGGTATGGTTACATCTATGAATGTGAAAAAAAGTACAACCTACCATCCGTTCGCAGATATATTTGATCGAAAAAAATCATAGAAGGCGGGAGAGAACAATGGCGACTGTGCAAGAACTGCAAGCAAGCGATGTTGAAACCCTAAATCCTTATGAAATTGTTCAGACACAAATTGAGAATGCGGCCGCAATCCTTGGGCTGAAACGCGATATAGTGGAAATTCTGAAAAAGCCGAAGCGGGTGCTTTGCGTCTCTTTTCCGGTAAAAATGGATGACGGCAGCGTTCGGGTATTCGAAGGCTTCCGGTCCCAGCACAACGACGCGATCGGACCGACCAAAGGCGGCATCCGCTTCCATCCTGACGTGACGCTCGACGAAGTCAAGGCGCTGTCCATGTGGATGACCTTCAAATGCGGTGTCGTAAGTCTGCCGTACGGCGGCGGAAAGGGCGGCGTCATTTGCGACCCCCATACCTTGAGCAAGGGTGAAATCGAACGGATCAGCCGCGGTTTCATGGAAGCGATCGCAGACATCGTCGGACCGGATAAAGACATCCCTGCACCGGACGTGTATACCAATCCGCAAATCATGGGTTGGATGATGGATACCTTCAGCCGGATCAAGGGTTCCTTCAACCCTGGTGTCATCACCGGCAAGCCGCTTATCGTCGGCGGATCAAAAGGGCGCAATGAAGCGACAGCGCGCGGATGCGTATTTACGATCATGGAAGCGATTAAAGATGCCGGCAAGAGCCTGCAAAATGCAACCGTAGCGATTCAGGGATTCGGAAACGCCGGACGGATCGCCGCTGATCTGCTGGCCGCAGAGGGCTGCAAGATTGTAGCGGTGAGTGATTCCACGGGCGGTCTGTACAATCCCGAGGGATTGGATCTGGATACGGTGAAAAAGCTGAAGGACACTACCGGAATCCTGAGCTACGACTCCCGTCATCACCTGCAGCGTCCTGAAGAAATTCTCGAGTTGGATGTAGATATCCTGATTCCGGCCGCGCTTGAAAATGTCATCACACGGAAAAACGCTCACAAGGTCAAAGCCCGGATCGTAGCGGAAGCGGCCAACGGCCCAACTACTCCGGAAGCGGATAAAATCCTGCACCAAAACGGCGTACTCGTCATCCCGGACATTCTAGCCAATGCCGGCGGCGTTACCGTATCCTACTTCGAATGGGTACAAAACCTGATGAACTACTACTGGAGCGAAGCGGAAGTGAATCAAAAGCTGCGCGATGTCATGGTGCAGTCTTACTGGGCAGTGCGCTCGCTCGCGCAAGAGTACAAGTGCGATTTCCGCACAGCCGCTTACATGATCTCCTTAAAGCGTCTCGCCGAGGCGATGAAAGCCCGCGGTTGGGTAAATGAATAACAAACGGAGACGAAGCAGTCCGGCCTATCTCAGCCGGACTGCTTCTTTGCTTATTAAGACTAGGACATCTTCACATACGCTCCGTCAACGTAAGCTGTTTTTCCTTCAAAGGAAATTTTCATCCGGCCTTTGGGCGTGATTCGTTCTTTTCTTATCATGCAATTTCCCGTTTTCTACACATATGTATGCATTCTGACAGCCCCTGTTATTAGACTACTAGATGACTGGGGATTAGACAATCAGGTTTTGTCAATGAAAACCGGCGCAAACAAAAAATGCTTCACCCCTCGCAGGAGTGAAGCACTTTCGTTTGAGCGCCGGGATTACACGACCTCTTTTTTGCGGTTTTTCCCGGTAAACTGGCTGTTGTAGAGGTCGGCATAAAAGCCGCCGGCCGCAAGCAGCTCTGTATGGCTGCCCTTCTCGATAATGCTGCCGTTTTTCATCACCAGAATCAAATCGGCGTCGCGAATCGTCGACAGCCTGTGGGCAATCACGAAGCTGGTTCTGCCTTTCATCAGTTCGTTCATCGCTTTTTGAATATGCACTTCGGTCCTGGTATCGACGCTGCTCGTCGCTTCATCGAGAATCAGGATGGCCGGGTCGGCCAGGATCGCGCGGGCGATCGTCAAAAGCTGCTTTTGTCCCTGCGAAATGTTGGACGCTTCTTCGTTTAATACCGTGTCGTACCCTTCGGGGAGCGTACGGATAAAGTGATCCGCGTGTGCCGCTTTTGCCGCCTGCACGATTTCCTCTTCCGTTGCGCCCTCACGGCCATAGGCGATATTATCCCGGATCGTGCCGTTAAACAGCCACGTGTCCTGCAGCACCATGCCGAACAAGCTGCGCAAATTGCCGCGCTTCAGTTCGGTGATGTCAACGCCGTCAATGGTAATTTTGCCGTCGTTGATTTCGTAGAACCGCATCAACAGGTTGATCAACGTCGTTTTCCCCGCTCCGGTCGGGCCGACAATGGCGACAGTCTGTCCGGGCTTGACGTCGATATTCATGTTCTCGATCAGCAGGGCGTCTTCCTTGTAACCGAACTTGACGTCCTGGAACCGTACAGAGCCTTGCGGAGACTGCAGTTCTACGGGGTCGGACGCATCCGGCAGCTCCTCTTGCTCGTCGAGGAGTTCAAAGACCCGCTCCGCCGAAGCGATCGTAGACTGAATGACGTTGGCGATATTCGCCAACTGTGTGATCGGCTGGGAAAACTGTCTGGCGTATTGGATGAACGCCTGAATATCCCCGATTTCGATCGCTCTTTTTGTCACCAATAGACCTCCGACGACGCTGACCAGCACATAGCCGATGTTGCTGATAAAACTCATCAGCGGCATGATGATGCCGGAGATAAACTGCGCCTTCCAGCCCGATTGGTAGAGCCTCTCGTTAATCTCGTTGAATCTCTCAAGCGATTTCGTTTCGTGACCGAATGCCTTTACAACCTTGTGGCCCGTGTACATTTCCTCCACATGTCCGTTCAGTTCGCCAAGAGCTTTTTGCTGCCCGACAAAATAGCTTTGCGAGCGGGAGGCAATCGCTTTGGTAATCGCCAGACTCAGCGGCAAGGTCAGAAATACGATCAACGTCATCAGCGGGCTGATCGTAAGCATCATCACGATGACACCAGCCAGGGTGACGACAGAAGTGATCAGCTGGGTGAGACTTTGCTGCAAGGTACTGCTGATGTTATCCAGGTCGTTCACGGCGCGGCTGAGAATTTCCCCGTTCGGACGCGAATCAAAAAATTTCAGCGGCAGCCGGGACAGCTTGTCATTCACCTGTTTGCGCAGATCGTAAACCGTTTTCTGGGCGACGCCGGCCATCACGAATTGCTGAATGTAGCCAAACAACGCGCTGGCCAGGTAGAGGCCGCCCAAAACCAACAGAATTTGCGTGATGTAGTGGAAATCGATCGCGGCACCCGGTACGCCCTCCCATTTCAGCTTAACGCCTTCGAACAGCTTCGTCGTAGCCTTCCCCATGATTTTCGGGCTGGCGATACTGAACACGGTGCTGAGCACAGCCGCCAGGAAAACGACCGTCAACTGGACCCTGCGGGGCTTCAGATAGCCCATCAGCCTTTTTAACGTGCCTTTGAAATCCTTCGCTTTTTGCACCGGCATGCCGATCGCAGGCCCCCTGCCGTGGCCCATTCCGCGGCCAAATCTCATCTCTCTGCGTTCCCCATTCATGCGATTTCCTCCTCTGACAGCTGCGAGGACACGATTTCCCGATAAACGTTGCAGGTATCCATCAGTTCCCGATGAGTGCCGATGCCGGCAATTTTCCCCTCGTCCAGGACGATGATCCGGTCGGCGTCCATCACCGTGCTCACTCTTTGGGCGACGATCATCACCGTGGAATCTCCCGTTTCCTCCTTGAGTGCTGCCCGCAGCTTTGCGTCTGTCTTAAAGTCAAGCGCCGAGAAGCTGTCGTCAAAAACGTAGATTTCCGGTCTTCGCACCAAAGCCCGGGCGATGGAGAGCCGCTGCTTTTGCCCGCCGGAGACGTTCATGCCGCCTTGGGCAATCACCGAATCGAAGCCGTCTTTCATCTCCGAGATGAACTCGGTCGCCTGTGCTATTTCAGCGGCATGCCGGATCTCCGCGTCTGTCGCGTCTTCCTTGCCGTAGCGGATGTTTTCTGCGATCGTTCCGGTAAACAGGACGGCTTTTTGCGGAACGAATCCGATGCGCTCCCGCAAACTCGCCTGGGACATCTTCCGCACATCGACGCCGTCAACCAGGACGCAGCCGCTGTCAACGTCGTAGAAACGCGGAATCAGACTGATCAGCGTTGTTTTTCCTGAACCGGTGCCGCCGATGATCGCGGTGACTTCGCCCGGTCTGGCCTGGAACGAGATGTTGGAGAGCGCCGGCTTTTCAGCGCCGGGATAGCTGAAGGTCACATCGCGAAATTCAACGTACCCTCTCTTGCTGTTTGTCTCCTGCAGCTGCTCCCCGTCCTTGATGTCGGGATCCATCTCCAGCACCTCGTTAATTCTGACTGCAGAAGCCGCGGCGCGGGGAATCATGACAAAAATCATCGTCACCATCAACAGGGAAAACATGATCTGCATGGCGTATTGGATAAACGCCATCAAGGCCCCGACCTGCATATGTCCGTGATCGATGCGGATGCCGCCGAACCAAATAATCGCAATGGTCGAAAGATTGAGCACCAGCATCATGGTCGGCATGAGCGAAGCCATCAGCCTGTTCACTTTTACCGAAGTATTGGCAAGATCGAGGTTTGCCTCGTCAAAGCGCTGTTTTTCGCGGTCAATGCGGTTAAATGACCGGATGACGCGAATACCGGTCAGGTTTTCCCGGAGGACGAGATTTAATTTGTCCAGTTTGACCTGTATCGCTTTAAACAGCGGCATTCCCTTGGTGGCAAAGAACGCAATTACAGCGATCAGGACGGGGATGACGACGACCAGAACCAGTGACAGCTTGGCATCCTTGGACACCGCCATGATGATCCCGCCAATGCACATCAACGGAGCCATCACCATCATCCGCAGCATCATGTTCAAGACCTGCTGGACTTGCGTGATGTCATTCGTTGTCCTGGTGATCAGCGAAGCCGTGCCAATCTTGTCAAACTCCTGCAGCGAGAAGTTTGTGACGTGGGAGAAGACCATCGAGCGAAGTCTTTGGCCGAAACCTGCGGAGACTCTGGATGACAGGAAGCTCGCAGTGACGGAGCAAAGCACTCCTCCGGCGGCAACCAACAGCATGAAACTGCCAATTTTCAGGATGTACGGAGTGTCCCCATTGACGATCCCGACATCGACGATATCTGCCATCAAGGTTGGCAGGAACAGATCTGACAGCGTCTGCAAAAAGATGAGCAGCAGAACCGCAATCACCAGCCAGCGGTACGGCTTGATAAAGCGAAACAACTTGATCATGCTTCATCACCCTTGCTTTGTGACTGCTCCAAACGCTTCTTTCTTTCATCGAAGTACTGGAACACCTGGTCGAGCAGATCGGCAAGCTGTTTGCTTTGTTCTTCTCCCAGGTACTCGACCAAGCCGTTGAAGGAATCGGAAAACTCCTTGAACGCCTGTTCCGTCACCTTTTTTCCGGCATCCGTAAGCGTAATCCGCACGACCCGCCGGTCTTCCTTGTCGATGCTGCGCTCAACCAGGCCGTTCGCTTCAAGCCCTTTGATCAACTGTGTAACCGTCGGTGAGGTAACATTCAGCATACTGCTGATTTTCGATACCATCACTCCTCGGGAATCGTGCTTTAGCTCTCTTCTGATACAGATCAACACCATCATTTCGCTAGGCACATGGCCTGCAACAAAACGCTTGCGCCAATCGGCCCGCCTCAATCTCCGAAATGCCTGCATCAACCTCTGTGCCGTTGGATGACCGTTGAATTCCATATGTTCACCTCAAATATATGTTGGTTTGCAAATAGTTTGTTATATAATTTATTTGGCTACCTAATTATATGGGTGTGTAAAATTCTTGTCAATCGCATTCTGCCTGCGTCCCTTTGGAAAATAAACCAAAAAGAAGGAGCCGACGAATCCGGCTCCCTTCCAAGTCTTTAAGGTTCGTCGGCCCTGATCTTTTTCCGCTGCAAGGCCAGCAATCGGCCGAACA
Source organism: Brevibacillus massiliensis (assembly GCF_000311785.1). Taxonomy (GTDB): domain Bacteria; phylum Bacillota; class Bacilli; order Brevibacillales; family Brevibacillaceae; genus Brevibacillus_C; species Brevibacillus_C massiliensis. Next base: position 136,807 of record NZ_HE978538.1, on the reverse strand, counting down.
AAAAGACTGCTCCCGCGGCAAGTCCGGTAATTAATCCGATCCAATAGCCAAACGCAGCGAATGAAGTGTAATTCGCCATCAGATAACCGAGCGGCAGCCCGATCACCCAATAGGAAATAAGCGCAACGACGAAAGTGACGGTGACCTCCTTGTAACCCCGCAGAATTCCCTGGATCGGCGCCGCGACTGCGTCCGACAAAAGAAACAGAATCGAATACATCAGGAAATGCTGAGTCAGGCGAAGCACTGCCTCATCGGTGGTGTACAAACCCGCCACCTGTTCATTGAACAACAACAGGCCAACGGCAAACAGCGCCGCCATCACCAATGCGATACTAATCCCCAAGTAGCTGTACTGCCGGGCATCTTTGAATCTTTTGGCCCCGGCTTCAAACCCGACGAGAATCGTCAATGCCATCGAGATGCTCATCGGAACCATGTAAATAAACGAGGCGAAATTCATCGCAGCCTGGTGAGCGGCAATCGTAATCGTATTGAACTGACTCATGAAAAGCGTGACGGCAGCGAAGATGCTTACTTCAAAAAAAATGGAGAAGCCAAGCGGCACTCCAATCCTCAGCAGTTCCTTCCAGGCTGCCATGGAAATGCGGTAAACCTTCGTTAATATTCCATACTCGGAAAAAGCCTGCACCCGGTGAACGACGTACAAACTGATCAATGTGATGCACCAATACGTGATCGCTGTCGCATATCCTGCCCCGACTCCCCCCAGGCGCGGCATGCCGAAGTGGCCGAAAATGAGCACGTAATTGAGCAAGACGTTGATCGGCAAGGAAACCAGCGTAATCAACATGGTGATCCGCGTCCAGCCCAGCGCGTCAATGAAGCAGCGAACGACGGTGTAGACGAACAGCGGAACGATTCCGAACGCCAGAGCGATCAGGTAGCGCCAGGCAATGTCATGAACCTCTGGTTCCAACTCCATCATGTTTAAAAGCGGACCAAGCGCAACCGCACCTATGAGGACGACCGCGATGGCAATCGCGACAGCCAGGTACATCGCCTGCACAACGGTAAACGGCACTTGCTCTTTGCGCATCGCGCCGATCATTTGCGCCACGATCGGAGTCACAGCCATCAATATCCCGGTCAATCCCGCCTGCACCGGACTCCAGATGCTCGATCCGATGGCTACCCCCGCCAGATCGATCGGACTGGCGTGGCCTGACATAATCGTATCGAAAAAGATCATTGCAAACAGCGCCAATTGCGATATGAGAATCGGCAGCAAAACGATCAGCAGCTGGCGCGTTTTCTCCCAAACCGTGAATGTCTGATTCATTTTTATCTATTCCATCCTCAATGTTTTTTCCATATTCTTGATTTTAACATCATTCGAATGAACATCAACCAAATGATTTTTACTGCCTTCCCATCCCGATCTCTTTCTTTCCCCTGCTGCCGCTAAGCAATTCTTCGAAAGCGCCTGAGCCGAGCACGACGCCCATCAGGATCAAGAAGAAGCCGACGATATGTACGCCCGCTATTTTTTCGCCCAAAAACAAGACTGCGCCGACTAATGCGAAAAAGGTATTTAAATTGATAAAAACAGCGGATTTCGCTGCACCAACCTTGCCGATCGCGTAATTGTAGACCATGTGTCCCAGAGCGGTAGCGACAATAGCCGATGCAAAAAACACCGCCCACACGCCGGCAGAGCCGGTTGCCATGCTGGCCAGTCCTGCCGGTTCGATGAACAGGCTGAGAGCGAACAGCACAACCGAGCCGATCAGCAGCATATACCCCGTCATCAGCCGCGGATCCAGCGTATCCGATACCTTCTTGATGATGACAAAACTTGCCGCTTGAAAGACAATCGCCATGAATACATCTGCATCTCCCAGTGAGACTCCGCTTAAGCCGCCATTTCCCCCCAATACGATGAAGGAAACACCCGCGATCCCCAAGATGACCCCGATCATTCGCGTCACTGTCACCTTGCTGCCCAAAAAGAGGATAGCCAAGACTGTAGTCAACAGCGGACCCAAGCCCAAAATCAGCCCCCCGTTGGTTGCTGACGTTTTGGACAGGCCGATCGATAAGAAATAATGATGTCCGACGACGTTAAACATCGCTCCAAAGAGAACATACCAAAACTCCCGCTTCGTCAGAGCGCGTACCTGCTTGCAGCAAAGCATGATGAGCAGCACACTGATTCCCGCCGTAAAATGCGGAGGGCTGTCATGGTAACCGGCAGAAAATGGGCTACCAGCACCTTCGTCATGATGACATTAAAACCCCAGGCAATCATGACGCAAAATAAGGCGAAATAAATATGATACTTCTTCAAGCGTCCCCACTTCTTTCCATCATGCTGGACTTTTTATCTTTTTTCCCACTTTCTCTCTGTCAATCATACAAAAAAAAGACGTCATACACGTCTCTTTGGATATCTGCCAAAAAGTCTTGAACCAGACTTATCTCTTATGTTAGAATGGAAAAACGGCTTACACTCAAAACGTAAAAATCAACATTATTTCCCTACGATAATCTTACCACAAAGGATCCATCTTGTCAAACCTTTCAGTGAAGATAAATCATCCCAACGAAAAGGAGCGATTCCATGAGTACAGTCGAACAGGATTGGCAAGCGGAACAACAGCGGATCGAGCGGGTCACCCGCCTTATCGACCAGCGAATCTCCGGTTTGGAGCAGGATGTCGGCGGGTTAAAAACGGATATCGTCAAAATCCGCAAAAACTTTTGGGAGGACGTAACCGTCAACTTTGACGACGCCCATGAGGCAGCCGAAACCTACGCTAGCATTAAGCAGCATGCGGAATTGCTGGCAGAGCGGGAACGCAGTCACCTTCACTCCCAGAAGCAGTTGAACACGCTCGTCCGGCTCAGACAATCCCCCTACTTCGGAAGAATCGACTTTAAAGAGGAGGACGAAAAGGAGTCCGAACGCATATACCTGGGGATCACCTCCCTGCTCGATGAGGATGACGAACACTTCCTCGTCTACGACTGGCGGGCTCCGGTGGCCAGCATGTACTATGACTATCCGCCGGGACCTGCCCGATACGAGACCCCTGGCGGCACGATTGTCGGCACGATGGAGTTGAAGCGGCAGCTGATCATTCGCGAGGGGCGCATCCGCAGCATGTTTGACACGGGCGTCACGATCGGAGACGAACTGCTTCAAGCGGTGCTGGGGCAGCAATCCAGCACACAGATGAAAAGCATCGTGGCGACGATCCAGATGGAGCAAAACCGGATCATCCGCAATGAGCGAAGCCCGCTCTTGATCGTGCAGGGCGCAGCGGGCAGCGGCAAGACATCAGCGGCCCTGCAGCGCGTTGCCTATCTGCTGTACCGCTACCGGAAAACATTGCAGGCCAACCAAATCGTGCTGTTTTCGCCAAATGAGATGTTTAACAGTTACGTTTCTACCGTTCTCCCCGAACTGGGTGAAGAAAACATGCAGCAGACGACCTTCCAGGAATACCTGGAGCGGCGTCTGGGAAGAACCTTCCGGGTAGAAGATCCGTTCGGCCAGTTGGAGTATGTCCACACCGCAATGGATGAGCCAGGTTATGCCGCCCGCCTTGAGGGAATCCCCTTTAAATCCTCAACCGGCTTCTTGGGGATCATCGAGCAGTACATCCAACTTCTTGGACAGGAAGGCATGCGTTTTTGCAACCTGGAATTCAGGGGCAAGACGCTCATCTCGGCAGAAAGTTTGTCCGAACAGTTCTACTCACTGGATCGTTCCCTGCCGATTCCCAACCGGATGAACCTGCTTGCCAAGTGGCTGCTCGCCCAACTGGAGACCCGAGCGCGGGCAGAGCGGAAAAAGCGCTGGGTAGAGGAAGAGATCGAACTGCTCGATCAAGACGATTATCGGGAAGTGGAGCAGGAGCTGCGGAAGCGAAAACGGATGCGCGGAAATACCTTCGACGACTATGCCATGGAACAGAAGCTGCTCGCCTCCCTCGTCGTGAACCGCCATTTCGACCCGTTGCGTGCGTCGGTAAAACGTCTGCAGTTCATCGACATGCCGGCCATTTATCGTCAGCTGTTTGCGGATCCAAGGCTCAGTTTTTCTTTGGACAGCAAATATCAGCCCCCTGGCAGATGGGCGGAAATCTGCGATTGGACCGTTGAACGGTTAGACCGCGGCGAGATCGCCTATGAAGATGCCGTCCCCTACCTGTATCTGAAAGAGCGGATCGAGGGCTTTCGCTCCAACAATGCGATCCGGCACGTCTTTGTTGACGAAGCCCAGGACTACTCTCCCTTCCAGTTCGCCCTTTTGCGAAGGCTCTTTCCGAACAGTAAAATGACGGTGCTCGGCGATTTGAATCAAGCGATCTACGCCCACGCTGCCGGCACCGACTTTTCACAGCTAGCCCAAATATTGGGTTCTGAGCATGCAGAGAGTATCGTCCTGACCCGCAGTTACCGCTCGACCCGGCCGATCGTTGAGTTTACCCGCGGGCTGATCCCCGGCGGCGACGCCATCGAGCCGTTTAATCGCGAAGGCAAGAAACCGACTGTGACTCGAGCCAAGGACGCCCTCGACCTCGCTGATAAGGTAAAAGATTGCATCCGTTCTTTGCACGGGAACCGGACGATTGCCGTGATCTGCAAAACGGCCCGGGAGTGCCGGGAAGCCTATCAGGCACTGCAAGGCGAAGAGCCGCTTCACCTGGTGGAAAAAGAGACGGGTTCCTTTCAGGCAGGCACGCTGGTCATCCCCTCCTACCTGGCGAAAGGCATCGAGTTTGATGCAGTGATCATCTACAACGCGTCCCAGTCCCGGTACGGCAAGGAACAGGACCGGAAGCTGTTCTACACGGCCTGCACCCGGGCCATGCATGAATTGCATCTCTATTATACCGATGAGATCAGCTGCTTTCTCCGCGACCTTTCACCGGAAACGTACGTCAGCCAGGGTCGTTGAACCTGCACCCTGGCTGTTTTTTACCCGTTTATCACCCGGATATCCGCTTGACAGGCGGAAGCTTGTACCCTTTTTCCAGCATCCTGGGTTTGGGTTCGAACATCCTCAGGACCAGGTTAAAATCCCCTGGCGGCGAGGGAAGCCAGTTGGATTCCTTGCCCTTCACCTCCACCCGCCCTATCAGCCAAACGGTGTTGGTCGGAGCCTGGATTTTTTCTTCCGCTGCCTTCCCCTTCCAGGTCGGGCCGACGATCGCGTACTGACCCGGCTTGCCCCCTGTCGATCGACTGGAGACGTTTCGAAACGTATTCGTATAGGCGTCAAGCATTTGAACCGTATAGTACCGGCCGCTTTATTCTCCGGAACACGAAGAATCACCGGACCGGAAGCGAGGTCGAGCCATGCGGAAACATACAAGGTATTGCTGTTGGGAGCGACGATCTCTTTAAAGTCTGGACCGGCTAAGGACTCCGAGTAAAAAAACTGATGGATCGGTGCTCTGGTCCTGACCATCTGCTGTTTGGTTTCTTCCATTACGACCAGCGGGTGTTTTCCAGGTCCTTGTCCAGCCCGGGGGCAGCCGCCGAGCGGCGAAAAAAGCGCCGTAAGCGCTGCAATCAATGGCATGATGACCTGATTCTTTCGCTGCATTCGTTAACCCCTTTCGCCATGCAAATTTGCCCTGATATTTACTGGGTTATGTTTCCTCGCGAATAACAGATTATTCGCAACTTCTCCCCGGAGCTTTATACGGCTGTCAGCATGCGATATGCTATGATGATAGTTGTGCAGGCAAAACAAGTCGTACAGTAAAGAACAGGGTGATGGACGATGCGCAACATTCTCGTTGTCGATGACGACAGGGAAATCGCCCAATTGATTTCCTTGTATTTGACCAATGAAGGCTTTCACGTTCTCCATGCGCATAACGGGCGGGCGGCACTGGAGCTGTTGGAAGCGGAAGCGGTGGATCTGCTCATACTCGATGTGATGATGCCGGAGGTGGACGGGATCGAAGTGTGCCGCAAAGTGCGGGAAACCAAGACCCTGCCCATTTTGATGCTGAGCGCCAAAACAGAGGATATGGACAAGATTCTCGGTTTGATGACGGGCGCCGATGATTACATGATCAAACCGTTCAACCCGCTGGAGCTGATCGCCCGGGTCAAATCGCTGCTGCGCCGCAGCTTTTTGTACAACCACGATGCCAACGGGCAGACAGATGAGATATTAAAGATTCACGATGTGGCGATCAACCGGACCGCTCATTCAGTTACGGTGAACGATTCACCTGTTGTGCTGACGTCAAGGGAATTCGACATCCTTTACCTGCTGGCCAGCAACCCGGGAAGAGTCTTTGCCGCAGAGGAAATCTTCCAGCGGGTCTGGAAGGAGAAATACTACGCCTCCAACAATACCGTCATGGTCCATATCAGCAATCTGCGCGACAAACTGGAGAAACAGCTCGGATACAAACTGATTCAAACCATTTGGGGAGTAGGGTACAAAATAGATGCGTAGTCCGTTGTCAGGAATCCGCTGGAAAATCATCGCTTTGTTTTTCTTAAGCATGGTGCTGTCCATGTTTACGGTCGTTGTGCTCTATGTTTTCGCGATCTTTACAGTAACCAGGCACATTCAGCCTTTCAGTTCCCTTCTCCAGCTCCTGGATGCCTGGGTTGGCGCACCGGTCGTATTTGCCTTGACCGGGATTGTGTTTTTCGTCTTTTACGTCGTCTTGTTAAGCCGCGGTACCGTCAAGTACCTGGTGGAGATAACAAGAGGCGTTCAGCAGCTGTCACACGGCAACTTCGACCTGCAGATTCCGGTTAAGTCCAATGACGAATTGGGCAATCTGGCGGAGAACATCAACTGGATGGCCCGCCGGCTGCAATCATCCATCGCCGAAGAGCGCCTCGCCGTCCAAGCCAAAAATGAATTGATCACCAATGTGTCCCACGATCTGCGCACGCCACTCACTTCCATGATTGGCTACCTGCGGCTGATCGAGGAGGACCGTTACCGGGACGAAGTGGAGCTGCGCTACTACGTAAACATCGCCTATGAAAAGACCCGCCGCTTGTACCGGCTGGTAGAAGACTTGTTTGAATATACCAGGGTAAGCTACGGACAGGTGCGTCTGGAGCTTTCCCCGATCAATCTGGTCGAACTGCTTGGGCAGCTGGCCGCGGAATATTCGCTGCAGCTGCGCGACAGTCAGATGGAGATTCAGTTGGCTTTCTGCGAGGAGAAGGTCATGATTACGGCTGACGGGGACAAGCTGATGCGCGTCTTTGAGAACCTGATTGCCAATGCGATTAAGTACGGCCGGGAGGGAAAAAGAGTGGAGATTGCGGTATCGCGCGAGAACGACATGGTCGTCATCGATGTCGTCAATTACGGCGATCCCATACCCGCGACTGATCTGCCGCATCTTTTCGAGCGATTCTATCGGGTGGAGAAATCCCGTTCAGAAGAAACAGGCGGTACGGGATTAGGGTTGGCCATCGCCAAAAGCATGATCGAATTGCACCAAGGGTCGATCACAGTCTCCAGCAGCACAGCCAAAACGGTCTTTCGGGTAAAGCTTCCCGTCAACCTTTCGGAAGTCCCCTGAATATCGAATCCGCAGAGAACTCGGCGAAAGCCGGGTTTTTCATTTTTTAGGGATCCTTAAGAAATTCTTTAACTTTCCTTTCAAAAAATTTATAGACGAGTCTGTAAAGTAGGGAACAGATTGAGTCATCGCAAAGCGAGGGCGCGAGCAAAGCTGCGATGGCAGGAATGGATACAGGAGGCTTACCTTATGGACAAGAAAAATATTGCCGTATTGTTTGGCGGCTGTTCCAACGAATACGAGATATCATTAAGCTCTGCCGCCGCGGTTCTCGATCATCTGGATCGAGATCAGTACAACATCATTATGGTAGGAATTACCCGTGACGGGCTGTGGCTCAGGTACAGCGGCAGCGTAGATGACATACGAAATGATGTCTGGCATGCGCATCCCAGCTGCTCGCCCGCCTTTATCTCGCCATCCCGGGAGATGAGAGGGCTCGTCGAATTGGCAGACAGTGAGTTTCACCTGACAAAAATCGATGTGGTATTCCCGGTCCTGCACGGCAAGAACGGTGAAGACGGAACCATCCAGGGACTTCTGGAGCTCTCGGGCATTCCGTTTGTCGGCTGTGACACGCTCTCCTCTGCGATCTGCATGGACAAGGAGATTGCCCATACCCTGGTGCGGGCAGCCGGAATTGCAACACCCGAATCATTCGCTTTGGCCAATGGCGAAAAAATCGAAAAAGCAGTGGCTGCCGCGGGCAGGATCGGATATCCGCTTTACATCAAACCTGCCAGGTCGGGTTCTTCATTCGGGATTACAAAGGCGTACAACGAGCAGGAGCTGATCAACGGTGTGAAGCTGGCGCGCATGCATGACCACAAGGTCGTCATTGAACAAAACATCGACGGCTTTGAAGTAGGATGCGCGATTTTGGGCAACGCCGAGCCGATCATCGGCGAAGTGGATGAAATCGAAATCGCCAGCGAGTTTTTTGACACCAAAGAAAAATACTCACTCGAAACGGCGGCCATTCATCTGCCCGCCAGAATAGCAGCCGTGACAGCGGCCAAGGTAAAGGAAACGGCGCTGCTCATCTATAAAACGCTGGGCTGCAAAGGGCTTGCCAGAGTAGACATGTTCCTCACCCGCGATGGACAGCTTGTGTTTAACGAGGTAAACACGATGCCCGGCTTCACATCCAAAAGCAGATACCCGAATATGCTGCGTTCGATCAACCTTTCCTACCAGGAGATACTTGACCGATTGATACAGCTTGCCGCAGAGGAGGATGAGATCGCATGGGGCAGATAAGAGACCTCTTTATCCCCCGCAGACCGCCTGCCGCCAAGTACGATCAGATTAGGCTGGACCGGACAAAGATTCACGAAGGCCATTTGATTTTGGTAAACCGCCAACATCCCGTAAAACAAAGCGGAACAGGACCAAACCTGCTGCCGGTAAGCGCCGTGCAAGCTGTTCAACTGCCAGGTGCGGAAATCTCCCTCGAGAAGACATGCCTGGAGCGTCTGGGCGCATTGCTGCATGCGTGCCGTGCCAGGGACCGCATCGTGATCGTCAGCGGTTATCGTTCGAAAAAAGAACAGGAAGAGCTCTACGAAACCTCTTTGCAGGAAAACGGCGCCGTTTTTACGGCAAGCTATGTGGCGCGTCCCGGCGAAAGCGAGCACCAGACCGGCCTCGCCGTTGACGTCGGAGAAAATGCCGGGGACGTGGATTTTATCTGCCCGTCGTTCCCCGACTACGGCGTCTGCCAAACCTTCAAACAGCTTGCGGCCGAGTACGGCTTTATCCAACGGTATAAGGCAGACAAGGAGCACATCACCCACATCGCTTGCGAGCCGTGGCATTTTCGCTACGTCGGCTATCCGCACTCGGCCATCATCGAGCAGCGCGGCTTTTCCCTGGAGGAATACACCGAATTTTTAAAACAGTACACCTTTGATCGCGGTCATCTGTTTATGGAAACGGACCGCTCGCTCATTGAAATCTACTACGTCCCGGCTGAGCAGGGTACGACAGCGGTCCCGGTCAATCCCGCTGCCAGGAACAACCTGTCCGGAAACAACCAGAACGGCTTCGTGGTCACAGCATTCCACCCAAAAGGCAGTGAAGATCGTGGCCGCTAAGCACAACTACATCGGACTGGACCGCTTTAAAATCATTGCAGCTTTGCTGGTCATCGCCGTTCATACGGGTCCCTTGACATCCTACAGCGAATATGCAGATTTTCTTTTGACCGGCATTTTGGCGCGCCTGGCCGTGCCGTTTTTCTTTTTCGTTTCCGGCTTTTTCTTCTTTCAAAAGCTGACGGGAGAGCACGGGCAGGACAGGAAGGCGCTGCGCCGCTTTGCCTCCAGGATAGGGTGGCTCTACCTGTTTTCCATCGCGCTATACCTTCCGTTGAATTGGTATGCCGGGCATTTCGCAGATGCAAGCCTGTCCTCCCTGTTCAAAGATCTTGTCTTTAACGGCACTTTCTATCATCTTTGGTATCTCCCGGCGTTGATTCTGGGAATGTACATCACCTATTTCCTCTATGGAAGGATGCCATCGGCGCTCCTGCTTGCCGTGACCGGGTTCTTGTATCTCATCGGTCTATTAGGCGACAGTTACTTTGGCCTAGCGGAACAAAACGCGCTCCTGCATTCCGTCTATACCAGTATGTTTACTCTGTTTGATTACACGAGAAACGGACTGTTTTTCGCTCCCGTCTTTCTTGCATTGGGTGCGTGGACGGCAAGAGCGTCTGAGCAAAAAATACCCGCAGGCGTCAGCGCCATCTGCTTTGCGCTGTCACTGGGCATGATGTTCATCGAAGGGATGATGCTGCACGCGCTTCACCTCCCGCGGCACGACAGCATGTACGTTTTTCTCATTCCCGCCGTCTACTTTCTCTGCCAACTGCTGCTCTTGCCGCAGGGAGAGGGAAGCCGCGGCCGATACCTCAGACAGGTAAGCACCTGGATCTACCTCTTGCATCCCTGGTCGATCGTGCTCGTGCGGGCAGCGGGCAGGGCGACCGGTCTGACAGATGTCCTGGTGGCGGACAGTCTGATTCATTATGTCGCCGTGACTGTCTTGTCGATCGTGCTGTCTGTCGCTGTTGTTCGCTTGACCCGTTTTCGTAAAAAAAAAGATGGCAAGTACAGGGCTTGGGCCGAGGTGAATCTGAGCAATCTGGAACACAATCTAGCCCAGCTGCAAGGCGTTCTACGTCCAGGCTGCGGGATCATGGCGGTCCTCAAGGCCGATGCATACGGGCACGGAAGCGTCCAAGTGGCCAGACGCCTCAACAAAGCCGGTGTAAGGCACTTTGCCGTGGCAGAGGTCGCTGAAGGGATTGCCCTGCGCAAGCACGGGATAAAAGGGGAAATCCTGGTCCTGGGGTATACAGCAGAGAGCCGGTTTGGCGACCTGACACGCTATAAGCTTACGCAAACGGTGATTTGCGCCGATTATGCAGAGGCCTTGCAAAAGTACGGCAAACAAATAAAAGCCCACGTGAAAATAGACACCGGAATGGGCAGACTCGGGGAAAATCACGAGAACTTCGCGCGCATCTGCTCGATGTACCGCCACAAAAATGTACAGGTGACGGGTACCTTTACCCATCTGTCTGCATCAGACAGCCTGGAATTGGCGGATGTCGCATATACGCACCGGCAAATCGAACGCTTCAACGAGGTGATCGATCGCCTGAGGGTCGAAGGAATTCACCCCGGTGTGCTGCATGTCCAAAGCAGCTATGGGATTTTGCATTATCCCGATATGGAGTACGAACTGGCGCGTCCGGGAATTGCGCTGTACGGACTGCTTGGCAATGAAGCCGATACGGATCGCGTGAAGAGGCAGGTTGACTTGCGTCCGGTCCTCTCCCTCAAAGCGAGGGTGGCGCACGTCAGGGACATCAAGGCCAAAGACCCTGTTGGCTATTCGCGCCGTTTTCTCGCAAAGGCGGACAGCAGGATCGCAACGGTTTCTATTGGATATGCTGACGGCATCCCCAGAGATTTATCGGAAACAGGCGGATATGTGCTGATCCGTGGCCAAAGGGCGCCAATCGCCGGCAATATCTGCATGGATCAATTGATGGTGGATGTGACGCATATCGAGGGAGTCCGGGCGGGCGATACGGTGACACTGATCGGACAAGACGGAGAGGAGACGATTACGGCAGCGCAGATTGCAGGGCAAAACGGCACCATTGCGAATGAAATCCTGAGCCGGATCGGAAACCGGGTGGTACGAGTATATCAGTAACGTAGAACCTGTTTTTTCCGCACGAATTACGGTATAATAGCTGACCGAACAATCGAAAAAAAGGGGAAGGAATCCGTGTGGAAAGAATTTAAGGCTTTTGCGTTAAAAGGAAATGTATTGGACCTGGCGATCGGGGTCATCATCGGAGCGGCATTCGGCAAAATCGTCACCTCCTTGGTGGAGGATATGCTCATGCCGGTTATCGGCCTGCTCTTGGGCGGCTTGGACTTTACAAAACTTGTATTTACCTATGAAAATGCCACTGTCAAGTACGGGGCATTTCTGCAAACCGTAGTCGATTTCTTCATCATCTCTTTCTCGATCTTCCTGTTCGTAAAGGCGCTTAACAAATTCAAACGAAAAGCAGGGGAAAAACCGGCAGAACCGCCAGCGCCTTCCAAAGAAGAGGAACTCCTTGCAGAGATCCGGGACCTGTTAAAACAACGCCAGGGTTTGGCGTAATCTGTTGCGGTATCATAATCCCCTCATGCCCGACTGCAGCCAAGACAGTCCGCCTGAGGGGATTTTTTGCGAGAAAGCCCTTCAGTCAGCACCTCTCCAGCAAGCAGGCTAACAGCGCTGCCCGTTTGGGGATGTCATCCAGATAGACAAACTCGTTGGGAGAATGGGCATACCCTCCTCTGGCACCCAATCCGTCCAACGTGGGAACTCCGCACGCGGCAGCAAAATTCCCGTCACTTACCCCGCCGGTTCCCGCTTCGTCCAGGGATTCCCCCCACTCCTCGCGCATGATCGCGTGGGCCAAAGCGAAGAGAGCCGAGGTTTGCTCGGTCTTCTCCATCGGCGGACGGCGAATGCCGCCCTGCACATCCAACCGGGTTCCCTTGAGCACGGGGGAGAGATGAACAATATGCTCTTCTATTCGTTTGGCCTCCGCCATGCTCATGAACCGGACATCGATCTCGGCTTCCGCATGATCGGCGATCACGTTTGCGCCAATCCCCCCCTTGATCACTCCTACATTGACCGTCGTTCCCCGGCTGTAATCGGTCAACGCTTGCAGGGCGGCAATCTGGTAAGCCAACTCCTCTATTGCCGATATCCCTTTCTGATGGTCAACGCCGGAATGAGCGGAAACACCTTTCACTGTCAAGGTATACCGGGCGCTCCCCTTCCGCCATGTCTTCAGGGCGCCGCCCGGTTCCGCCGGCGGTTCCAGGACGAACGCCGCAGCAGAGCGCATCGCCTCCTCCTCGATCAGCTGGCGCGATGTCGGGCTGCCGATCTCTTCGTCGCTGTTGAGCAGCAGAACGATCCGTTTGTCGGCCGGCAGCCTGTCCAGCTGCTGCAGTGCGTGGAGAGCGAAGATCGCCTGCAAGACGCCGGCTTTCATATCGTATACACCGGGGCCATAGGCCTTCCTGTCCTTGACGGAAAAAGGCCGCCGGGACACCTCGCCTAACGGCCAAACCGTATCGTAATGACCAAGTATCAGTATCTGTTTATCTCCATTCCCGACTGCACAGCGCAGTTGGTCGCCGTATGTTGGATTTTTGACTCGCTCCACCTTTCCCCCTGTCAGCCTCACGAACTGACGGGCAAACCAGTCAGCCATCCGATCCCCGTGCGCCTTGTCGCGCGACGGAGAATCGTGGTTGACGCTTTCCTGGAGCAGTTGGAGCAATTCCGGCGTTTTTTGCTGCAAATACGAGTAAATCGGCATGATGTTGTTTTCCTTCTCCATTAATGTGATTGCGATTGTAATCCGAATAGACGGTCCAACCCGTAAACCTTTTCCAGAATGACAATAAACACCAAGCTAAGCAGGATAACAACGGATGAGATGGACGCGACCAAGGGATCAAGCGTCTCCTGCATATAACTGAAAATGGCCAGCGGCAGCGTTGTCGTGTCTGGTGCGACCAGGAACAATGAGACCGTCACATTGTCAAAGGAAGTCAGGAAAGAGAAAATCATTCCCGACACGATCGCCGGCCGCAAGAGCGGCAGGGTAATATCCCAGAAGACTCTGGCAGGGCTCGCACCCAGCATGTAACCCGCCTTTTCCAAGGTAAAATCGAACGAGCTCAATCCCGTCAGCACCAGCCTGACCACGTACGGCACCGAGATCAGGACATGGGCCAGCAGCAGCCCGGCAAATGTTCCGGCAAGCCCGATGCGTGTAAAGAACAGCAGGGCGGCGATCCCGATGATCAAGGAAGGAACCGTAAGCGGTGACAGCAGCAAACTGTTGATGACCTGGCTTCCCCGAAACTTGTATTTTGCCAGGGCAAAAGCCGCCAGTGTGCCGATCAGGGCCGCGAGAACGGCCGTAATCACTGCCAACTGCAAACTGACCCAAAACGAATCGATAAATTCCGGACGTTCGAAGATTTTGGCGTACCAGCGAAAGGAAAAGCCCTCCGGCGGGAACGACAGATACCCTGCCGCCGTGAACGAACTGGGAATGATCACGAGAATCGGCAAATTGACCAGCAGCAGGACAATGACGGTGATGATCCCGGCTAAACTCGGCTTTTTCATGACGCAAACACCTCTTTGTACCTCTTGGTTTCCGCCAAGCGCGTGAACAGCGCAACCAGCAGGATCGTGCTGCCGAGCAGCAGGAAGGACAATGCTGCTCCGAGCGGCCAATTTAACGTCGACATGACCTGTTCATAGGCGATCACCGGCAGTACCTTGACAGAAGTCCCGCCCATCAGCGACGGCGTGACGAACGCACTCATCGACAGACTGAACACCAGCGTCACCCCGGCGTAAATTCCCGGCAAGCTGAGCGGCAGCGTCACATCGAAGAAACTGCGGATGCGGGACGCTCCCAGAATGGCAGCGGCTTTGGAAAGCGACTGATCCACCGAGTACAGGCTGGTGGCGATCGCCAAAACCATGTAGGCGATGAACGAATCCGTCAAACCGATAACGACACCCAACTCGTTGTACAAAAGGCGCAGCGGCTCATGGATGAACCCGATCGACAGCAGCAGCTCGTTGATCCAGCCTTTTTCACCCAGCACGACGACCCAACCGAAGTTGCGAATCACCACGCTGATGAGGTGCGGAGCCAAAATCAGCATGGTGACAATGCCGCGAACCTTTCCCGAAGCGTTCGCCATGTAGATGGCGACGGGAAATCCGAGCAAAAGCGAGAATAAGACCGTCCAGAGGCTGACACGTATCGTCCTCCAGAGGATGCCGGTGTAAAAGGGATCTTGGATAAACAACAGGTAGTTCTCAAAGCTGAACTGCTGTTGATCGTTTTGCAGGCTGAGCACCAGCATCAACAGCATCGGCAGCAGGAAAACACCGAGCAGGATGATCAGGGACGGGGCAAGCAGCAGAGGAACGGCTAGTCGTCTACCCATGGCTCATCCTCTCTCCCCTGGCATGATCAGGACGTCTTCCGGGCTCCACTGGCAGCAAATATCACTTCCAATGGAGAGCGACAGGCCTGGGTCAAGCATCTGTACTTTTACCGACAACACCTCTGTGCCGATGCGGACATCGCACTCGGTGAATGCGCCTAAAAACGACGTCAGCTCTACTTTCCCCTTAGCCCGATTGGCGTCCGCGGGAGCATCTGCCGCGGTCAGGCGGATTTTTTCCGGGCGGATAAACACAGTTACAGCGTCCCCCTCTGCGACAGCCCTCTCCGGATGGACTGCTTTCAGGCGCAAACCGGATTGGGTCTCAACGGTGAGCAGGCGATCCTGCCTCGCGACGACCCGTCCCTCCAGCTTGTTCGTCTTGCCGATGAAGGTATGGACGAACTCGGAGGCAGGACGATGGTAGATGTCCGCCGGCGTGCCAATCTGTTCGACGTGGCCGTGGTTTAGCACGACAATCCGGTCGGAGAGCGACAATGCCTCTTCCTGGTCATGCGTTACGAATATCGTGGTGACGCCGATTTCCTGATGCAGCCGCTTCAGTTCATCGCGCAGCTCTTCCCGCAATTTGGCGTCCAGGTTGCTGAGCGGCTCGTCCAGCAGCAGCAGGGACGGCTCGATGACGAGGGCCCGGGCGATGGCAATCCGCTGCCGCTGTCCGCCGGAAAGCTGTTTCGGGTAGCGGTCTGCCACATGGGGGAGTTTGACCAATTCCAGCACCCGTTTTGACCGCTCCTGCATCTCCGTTTTACTTACCTTGCGAAGTTTTAATCCATAGGCCACATTTTCGGCTACCGTCATGTGCGGAAACAGCGAGTAGGTCTGAAACACCATGCCCAGCTCCCGCTTATGGGGCGGCACGCCGTTCATCCGCTGGCCTTTGATGAACAGATCTCCCTCATCCGGTTCGAGAAAACCGGCGATCATATTGAGCGTCGTCGTCTTTCCACAACCGGAAGGGCCGAGAAAGGAGATAAACTCTCCTTGCTCGACTTGCAAGTTGAAATTTTGAACTACCACATTGTTTTGAAAAACCTTCTTGATGTTACGGAGTTCAACATCGATCTTGGCTGCCAAGGTGACACCTACTTTCCTGCATTTGGTGCGATCTCTTTGTTAAAGCGGTCAAGCCACTGGGACATATTGCGGCCGATTACTTCGTAGTCAAAGTTGACGACCTTGCTTCTGTCAAATTCAAGCTGCTTGGCTACATCATCCGGCAATTTCACGGGAACAGCAGGATTGTAGTAGAGCTTGGTGGCGTACATCGTTTGCACTTCATCCGTCAGCAGAAAATCGATGAAAGCTTTGGCTGCTTCCGGGTGCTTCGCGCCTTTGACCAGGGTAGCGACGTTTGGCACGATATTGCCGCCCTCTTGCGGGAAGACGAATTCAATCGGCAGGCCTGCATCTTTTTGCGTCAAGCTGCGGGCCATGGTCCAGGTGGTATAGGCTGCACTCTTGTTTTGCAGGTTTTGCTGCAGCTGTGCCGCGCTCTTGGCAAATGTCGGCATGTAGCCTGCTATCGTTTTCAACTTCTCAAAACCTGGCTCCATGTCTTTTTCCGAACCGCCGTTGGCATAGGCCAGCATAATGGTTGCAGAGCGGCCGAAGTTGCTGGCGATGTCGGTCATGGTGATGTTCCCTTTCACCTCTGGACGGGCAAGGTCATTCCAGGAAGTCGGCACCGGAAGGTTTTTCTCTTTTACCAATTCGGAGTTGTAGGAGATTCCCATTGGCGTAAAGTTTACAACCACACCGCTGTTGTCACGCACTTTCAGGTCCTCGGGAACTTTGGCAAGATTAGGCACTTCCTTGTCCGTAATGGCCTCCCACAGCCCTTCCTCGCGGCCTTTGTCCTGCTCGCCGCCTTCAATGACGGTCAGGTCGATCTGCGGAGCATTTTTTTGCGCCTTTACTTTGGCAACGATTTCAGTGGAGACCCCGGATACGTAAGTCAATTTGACATTGGGGTATTTTTCATTAAATTTCTTGAAGATTTCATCCTTCATCAACTGCTCAACCGTTGCCCCGTTTCCGGCAATCACCAACTGATCTTCCAGTTGAGCGTTCCCCCCTGCAGAATTCGCCTCTTGATTGCTCGGTGCAGACGGTGCGGGTGCTGCCGCGTTCGATCCGCAACCTGCCAGCAGCGAACCAGCTAATGCCATCACTGAGAAAATGGATAATGCCTTTCGTTTCATCTAAATTTCTCCCCCGTTCATGATTGGCTTTTGTTCACGAATAGAGAACAATGTTTGCTATTCGAAAACGATAATGATATACTAGCATAACTGTACAGACAATTCAACCAAGAGGGAGAAGTGGAATTGTTTGCATTTCACCCTAATATTTGCTTCCATATGAGTGAGGTTACTCCACACCGTCCTTTCAGTACTTTACAAAGGGGTTTTCAATATATGAGCAACGCTTTATCATCCGTACGCAACGCCTGCAAACTGTTAAAAGTCTTTCTCGATTCGCCAAAGGAATTGGGTGTGACCGAACTGAGCAAACGGCTCGAGCTATCGAAGGGAGCGGTGCACAAGATGCTGGCGACGCTGGAATCTGAGGGATTTATCCGCCAAAACGACTCAACGAGGCAGTACACGCTGGGTTATACGCTGTTGGAGCTGGGCAATAAAGTGTTGAAAAATCACGACATCGTCGAGTTTTCCACTCCTTACCTGAAGGCGCTGGCCGCCCAAACCAAGGAGCTGGCTGTGTTGTGCGTCCTGGACAAGACGGATGCCATCTACGTTTCCCGGGTCGATTCGCCGCACCCGATCCGCTTTAACGTAGATATGCACCGCCGGTTTCCTCCCTACTCCACCACCGCATCCCGCGCTTTGCTGGCTTTTCAACCACAGGAATACCAGGAAAAGGTGCTGTCAGACGAGATAAAGTCGTACACGGCCTACTCATTTACATCTGTGGAAGAAATCAAGGCCAACCTGCAGGAGATCAGGAAACGCGGCTATGAAATCAGCTCCAACCGCCGCAACACAGGGGTGACCGGCATAGCGGCCCCGATCTTTGACTCCCAGCAAGCCATTGCTTCGATCAGCGTCATTGGCCCGTCTGACCGTATGCTGCCGCAGCAGGCAAGCATTTTGGAAAGCTTGCTCGCGACGGTCCGCTCCATGTCTTACGAGCTGGGATACCATGGGTAAAGAACGATAAAAGAAGGCCGCAAGTGCAGCGGGAACTTCCCGTCACTTGCGGCGTTTTGATTTGGCCCAAACGTTCTCGGCGTCTGGCGGGTAAAAAGGGTTGAACGATTCTCACGATACCCGGAGTCCAAAAGGGATCTCACTAGGAGATATAGTCTTCCAATTCATTGGCGGTCGGAATCCTCCGCATGATCCATAATGGCAGGAGTGCCAGCGGAAACAACACAGCTCCAGCCATAAATATAGCCGTTTGATACCCGTTTACACTGCTGATATACGGCGATAAATAACTGATCACAGCCCAGCTAAACCAGCACGCAGCAGAACTGATGGAGGATGCGGTTCCGCGCGCCCTTGTGGGGAACGCTTCTGTAAACATCCGCGGCATGGTTCCCCAGATGCCTGCTCCGAAATAATTCCAGAGCATGTAGGCAGGTAAAAAACTGGCGTACGTATCAGCAAAGCGGGTCATCCACAACATGATCAGCAAGCCAATGCAGATAAAGACAGTGTTTGCACCGCGTATGCCAATTTTGCCACTTAACCAACCGCATGTGATGAAGCCAAAAATGCCTACCAGACTGCCGTAACCAACCGTTCTCGTAGCTTCAACGAGGTCAAGCTGAAAAGCATGATTCATCCAATAGGGGGCAAACCAGTTTAGCAGTCCATAAGAGACGACAACTAAACTGATATAGATCGAGATAAAAACAATATTTTTCAATATTTCTCCCCTTGTTACTTGTAAGTAGGTAAATTTTACAGCTTCTTCCTTATTCATCTTGAATTTGGTAGAAACCTCGGAGGCCGTTCGATAACCCTGCGCAATGCGATGTTTCATTTCGTTTCGAAATTTGTATAAATCCTGGTACCTGACAGGTTCTTTCACATACAGCCGAATCAAAATGATAATAAACGCTGGAATGGCTGCGATCAAAAAAGCACTCCTCCATCCCCAGGCCGGTATAACATACAGGGAAATCAGCGTAGAAATCGCCGTTCCTGCAGGCCAGCCTGCTGCCATAATGCCAACGATCCACCCGCGATGTTTGGGCGGTACGGATTCGATGAGGATGGTGGCACCTACCGCATACTCGGCAAAAGCACTGCCCGTGGCCAGCAATCGAAAAATAACCAGTGAAGAAAAATTCCAGGCTAAACCGCTCAAAAACGTACCGATTGTCATAACAAAAAGAATCCACTGAAAGATCAGTTTTCTGCCGAAATAGTCCATCAGCGGACCAACAAACAGGTTGAATACAATCGAAATTAAGAAGCCAAAGGCAACAATAATACCAAACTCCTCAAGGGAAAAATTGAATTCTTCCATTAAGTGCGGGGCAACGAAAAAAAACAAGGAGGCATCCACAGCTGATATGGTCCATCCCAAAAATGCAATCGCTGTCAAAAAAAAATGGTATCTGTTTAAGCCATTTTTTTGAACCATGATAACCCCTCCCCTGATGACATGCTGCGTCGCCCGTATTACACATTCATTCGCCCAAGCTCTCGGAAACGATTTGGAGTGAGCAAGGTTTCCTTTTTAAAGACCTTCATAAAATATTTTACGTCATTAAATCCCACTTCCCTGCTGATCTCTTGCAAATTGCTCTGTGTTTGCAAGAGCATTTGCTTGGCTGCTTCAATCCGTATTTTTGTGACGTAGTTTGTGAAGTTAATGCCAACCGATTTTTTAAAGGATAAACTTAAATAAGCAGGTGAAATACCCAAATGGTCTGCCACCTGATCAAGGGAAAGCGAAGAGTCCCGATAATGTTCTTCAAGAAACGCTTTGGCGAGCTGGCTATAATCCAGCTTTGTCGTGTGAAATTGCATCACAATGTAATTCAGGATCGGG
Source organism: Brevibacillus massiliensis (assembly GCF_000311785.1). Classification (GTDB taxonomy): domain Bacteria; phylum Bacillota; class Bacilli; order Brevibacillales; family Brevibacillaceae; genus Brevibacillus_C; species Brevibacillus_C massiliensis. The sequence continues at coordinate 116,634 of NZ_HE978538.1, read as the reverse complement.
AGGAACACCTGGTTCTTCCACAAGATCAGTTCGTCCAGGCTTCGTAAAGCTTTAAAATCCGAAAACCAACTGTCACTTTTAAGCAAGCTTGAGGGTATGTGAAAATATTTGCCGATCAGAATGATGAGTTGAAAATAGAAAGACCACTGCTGTTGAAAAGTACTGTACGGAATCAGCAACTGGTTCATGTAATGTACGACCATTTGCTGATCGCCAGTTTGAATCATGTGGATGAACTCGGCCTCCTCCTTCACAGATATTGATGTTTTGGCAATCCCCGTACTCTCGCGATGACTGCTCTGTTGATAGGATAAGATAGCTTCCCTGAATGCTTCATAAACGGAACGCGAATTTCGATGACAGACTTGACTGATGCCTTGATGCTCGGCTGGCAACGATTCTTGGCAGCTTTCCAGAATTCCCTGCACATGCTCTAAAGACTCACCGCCGATCATATAAAGGTATTGAGCATCAAGCTGCACCAGATAGATATGCTCTTCTTCCCTTACAATATCGTCCGGCAGCGGATAAAAAGAAAACAGCATACCAAAATAGTCAAACGGAAATATGAATTCCTCTTCTGTTTCATGTTCGCCATGGGTAATTTGCTCGAAGATGTAACTCCTGAGTTTCAAAGCAGTATGCTTGCGCTTTTCTCGCTTTTCGTCCCGAATTTTGGATATAATGTGAATAATTGACGCTTTGAGTTCATTTGGATCAATCGGTTTCAAAATATAATCAACGACACCATACTTGATCGCTCTTTTTGCATACTCAAAATCATTGTAACCGGAGATGATGATAAACTTGGGAGTATGATCTGAAAGCTCGATGATTTTTTCGATCATCGCCAATCCGTCCATTTTGGGCATCTTGATGTCAGTCAAAACCAAGTCGGGCTTATATGTCTCAAATACTTGGAGAGCCTCAACCCCGTTTCTTGCATGACCCACGTATTGGATACAGAGCTCCTCCCACGGGATTGCTTTCTCTAATCCCCTTCTAATCCACGGTTCATCTTCGACGATCATCATTTTGTACATGCCAATCACTCCTTTCCTTATGATAGGGAAGCGTCACTTCAACAATCAAACCGTGTGGCCGGTTGCTTCTAAAATGAAGCCCGTACTCTTCACCAAAGGCAATTTTGATTCGCTGATTTACGTTATAGATGCCAATTCCAACACGCTTATTCGGTTCTCCCTGTCCTTCCGTAGGACACGTGCTGGCCATGGCCGCATTTAACATGTTAACTTTTTGTTCCGCCATGCTTTGACCATTATCAATGACCTGAATCACGACCCTATCGCCTTCTCTACGGCCGATGATCCAGATTTTCCCGCCATCGGAGCTGTCATTGAATGCATGTACGAAGCAATTCTCTACGATTGGCTGTAAAATGAACTTGATTGTTTTGCATTCCAGGATCTGTGGATCAATCTCCATTTCCTTTTCAATCAATCCGTCGAAGCGGATCATTTGCACATGCAAATAATGTTCGATATGTTCCAATTCATCTTTGATCAACACGTTCTCTCTTTCTTGCAGGCTATTGTAACGGAACATTTTTGATAGCGAGCGAGATAACTGGGCAATGAGGGGGACATTCTCGATAATCGCAATAGAGTTTATCGTCTCCAGTGTATTGTATAGAAAATGTGGATTGATTTGGGATTGCAGAGCCAATAATTTAGCCTCATCCGAACTAACCTTTAGCTGGTACTCCAGTTTCATACGCTCTCGTAACTTGGAGACAATTTCATTAAAACTGAGACTGATGTCCCAGATTTCGTCTTTCACCACCATGTCGTATTCGTAAAGCGTGTTAAGATCACCTTGCTTCAGCTTCTCCATTTCCTTGCGAAACCTGCCGATTGGGGCCGTTACGTGCGAAGAAATCAAGCTGATGGAAAACAGACTCAAAGCCACACTTACTGCAATGAGCCATACAATCAATTCCTTAAAAAAGTCATATTTTTCATAGATGACTTTTGTCGGCGTGAGTGCGACCAAATACCAATTGGTGCCGGGTTGCAAATAGTAGGTAACGAGTGTGTCTTGTTCCTGGTTCTTTATAAGGAAACTTCCGCTTTTGGCTATGATCTCGGAGTAAATGCGTTTCTGTAGCTCGGGAGTCATCACGTCCAAATCTGTCTGATACCGTACATTTTCTGCTGAGTCAATGACAAAGAGCTTGCTGGCCATGCTTAAACTTGCGTTGCGAAGCAGGGAGTCGATCATTTGTCTTCTTTTAGGCTCTGCAGCCTCGTCTGTTGCTGAGTGGACATCTCGTTCAATCATATCCAACGTATCGCTTACTTGAATGGCAAATTGCATTTGAATATCCACGTAGTTGCGGTACATTTTGGTATGCAGGATCTGATAAACAAGAAGATCAATCATGATGATCGGCAAAATAGTCATGATCGAATAGAAAATGATGTACTTGTATTTTATACGTAAAAACACGATGAGCCCCCGTTCCAATACAGGATTTATTAGGAAACGATTCTCAGCATGCGTTCCATTTGGCGTCATGCCGGCAGGCGGTTCCTTCTCATTGCGAAGATTCATGGGAATAATCGCTTGAGCATTCACATTCCTGGCAGCTTCCTAATTCTTCACTGGTCATACCCTGCGTCCAACATGAAGAAATGAACTCCCTTTTTTCTGCTTGCAAAACCTTGTGGATCAAGGGCTTAGATTTCTGCAAAATGCTCGTATATTCATTTTTTTAATTTTATCGATCTTCCTTTTGCGTGTCTACTGACAAGAAAGTAGGGAGCCACCTGCGGGCTCCCCTGTCTTCGTTCGTACAGTTGGAATTCTGACGCTTCCTTATTTGCTTTGAGGAAAAGATTTGTACGGCTCATACTTGGTGTATATATCCTGCCTTCTCGTCCGATCCACAAATGTCGTGGCCGCACCTGTCCTTCTGTTTTCATACAACTCGTCTATATTAACTGTTCCGGTAATCACCATACGCTTATTGGTTTCCGCTTCAGCTACGACTCCGTTTGGATTCCAAGCGGTATCACACGGACTGAGGATGGAAGCGCGCCCATATCCATTTGGAAGGGGGGCACCAGGTTGACCGATTGTGGGACAATGGACAAAATACACCTGATTTTCAATACTGCGCGCTTGCGCACAGTGCCTCACCCTCCAAAAGCCGTATTCGGTGAATGTATAGGATGGGCAAAAGATTATCTCTGCGCCGTTATAACTCAGTACACGTGAAATTTCCGGTATTTCCGACTCGTAACAAACAGCCAGCCCGATTTTCGCCGGCCCAATGTCATACACAGCTAAATCATCCCCCTCTGAAGTCTGCCAATTTGCTTCCGCAGGAAAGATGTGTGTTTTTTTATGCTCGACATACGTGCCGTCATCCTTGAAAATATAGCAGATGTTGTAATACTTCTCTCCCCTTAGCTCCAGATGGGAACCGGCTATGATGACTTGTTTTCGATCCCGGGCCAAACTCGCGAATAGTTCTTTATACTGATCGGAAAACGTATCTATGCGGTACAAGTCGGCTGCTGTCAGCTTCTCTCTGTCACCGAGAGCGGTTAACAAGCCTACCGTGAACAACTCAGGAAACACAACGTAATCGGAGTCATGAGGAACTTGATCCATCAGTTCGTAGACTTGCTTGCTGAAATCGCGGAAATCTTCGGTTGGTTCCACTTCGAACTGACACGCAGAGATTTTTACGTTTCTCATGTGGTTTCCTCCTTTTTTCATTTTGAAGTGGTTGAAAGGTCATGATGTCGGAAGACAAACACCATTATTCTTCATAGTAGTTGTCGTAGATTTCACCTAACGTCGCAAACCATGCGCCCCTTGATTCCATGTACTGAATCAGTTTCTCCAGCATTTGAATGGTATGGGCTCGTCCAATCGTTTGCGGGTGGGTCGTAAGCACATAGCAAGCGCCATCCAGTTGATCGCAGGCATAGTCAAATATAGAAGCCCAGCGATCGAAAATGTCACGGGTTGGACGCATGCCTTCCTGTCCCCCGGTCAGATATTCCATTTGAGGAAAATCGTCCAGGTACCAGGATACGGGGATTTCCACAATATTGTACGCAGGACCGAAGACATTCGCTTTATCAGCGTGGACCTCAACCGGACGTGGGCGATACGGGTGTAGATCGTTCCCCATCAGGCTACTGTCGTATTGGAATCCATATTTCTCCAACAGGCTCAATGTATTCGGACTGAAATCCCAATACGGAGATCGATAGCCGCGTGGTTTTACCCCGATTCGATCTAACGACTCCAATCCCATCAGCAAAACTTTTTCTTCTTGTTCATAACTCAAAGGCGTGGGATTTTCGTGCACGTAACCATGATGGGCAACCTCGTGACCTTGTGCCACTACTTCTTTGCAAATGTCCGTAAAGGTGTCAACGGTATGGCCAGGAATGCACCATGTTGTTTTGATATTATACTTTTCAAACAGTTTTAAAAGGCGTGGAGCAGCTACTTCCGCACCAAATTCTCCTCGAGACATATAAGCGGGAGACGTCAGATTAAAAGAACCAATCCAAATGGATTGAGCATCAAAGTCACAACCGATATTCACAGCCACTCGTTTGCCTGGGGGGAGTTTGACCTTACCACTCTTTTGCATCATGTTTCCTCCTCGTTTTTGGAATGGATGATAAGCTCTGTTGATTACGCTTTCATTATAGACACGCCAGTTTATCGCCGAAAATTCCAAATTATTTAACAGGGTGTAATTTTTTAATCTTCTCTTGACGTTTTACATACAGAGTCAATCTTTGGGACAGCGTGTAGAAAATCCCCATTTCTGCAACTAAGAAAACTGCGGGTCTGTCACCTGCAGTTTTTTGTTACTGCCACAGCATAATGTCTAAGCGGTCAAAAATGCAAAACGGGTATGTACCCACAAATTTGAATTAACGACTGATCTCAAAAGAACAAGCCCGCTCTTTTTCCAAGAGCGAGCTTGTTCTTTTTGTGTATGTCAACTTACCTTCTGGCCCATTTCACCAGCAGATATATAAACGGAGTGCCTATTACTGACATCGCTACCTTGACGCTGAATTCCGTCGAAGTAGCCAGAAGCATTTCAGATATCGGCATAACCCCCCAGAAGCCTACGATGAAGAAAACCACTGTATCCAACAGCTGACAGATGATCGTCGAAACATTGCTGCGCAGCCACAGATACCTTCCGTTTGTTTTTTCACGCAGCGTTGTAAATAAATAGATATCAATGTTTTGGCTAATGGAATACGCGACCAAAGAGGCAAGCACCATTCTCGGTACGCCGCCCAGGACCGTCTCCAGCTCCTTTTGGTTTTCAAAATACGGTGCTGATGGCATGTGAATGACAAGGGTAAACACCCCAACCATGAACAGGTTCATGCATAAGCCTGTCCAGATCGCCCGCCGAGCTACCTTCCTTCCCCAGATTTCCGAGATCGTATCCGCCATCACAAAAGTGATCGGATAGAAGAAAATAGCTGCCGTCACATTGGCGAACCCCACGTCGACCACCTTGATCGCGACGATATTGGCTACCATTAACGCCGCTATAAAACTCGCTGCCAATACGATCAGCTTCTTGGTAGTCTTGTCTATCGACAGGTACGGAACAGCTCCTCCTTCCGATAGACTGCTAGTCGGTGTCGTCCCTCTGTTCAATTTTCATTCCCCCATAGTTTTGTTTATAGACAGGATGGTTTCGAACTGTCTTGATACAGCATATTACAAACAGCTTCACTTTTACAGCAAAAAATTTTTTACCAAAAAGCGTTGGTCAGCCGAGCAACAGTTGGCTTGCGGATGAAACCATTTTTCCCGGCTAAGCATTTCGTCCGTTATACTGCCAGGCCTCCCAATACACACGATATTACCAGCAAATTATATCGTTGACAACAATAAATTACACATGGTAAAATTAAAATTTTTTATTACCAAACCAAACTATGTTATACTTATAGCAGGAGGTGTGGGTATGTTTCAGGTTGGCGACAAGATCTTTTACCCGATTCATGGTGCAGGCATCATTGAAGCGATTGAGGAAAAGAATTTTCTGGGTGAAAACCATCTCTATTACGTTTTAAATATGCTGTTGCGAGAACTCCATATCATGGTTCCTGTCGAAAAAATATCCTCTCTGGGCATCCGTCAAATTGTCGATTCAACTGTGATGGAACGCGTACTGGCCAGCTTTCATGAAGGTGAGCCGGAGGTTATGGCGAATGCGAATCTGCGCTTCCGGATCAATACAGATAAGTTGAAAAGCGGCGACATACACGCCGCGGCCGAGGTGATCCGGGAATTGCTGTGGATTAGCAAACAGAAGGGGCTGGGAACAGGGGAACGAATGATGCTGGATCACGCCCAACAGGTTTTTATGAGCGAACTTGCCCTCGTCAAGGGAATCGATGCCGAAGAGGCGTTCGATCTCTTGAGGCAAGCTATCGAGCATTAAAACAGGAAGGGAGGATTCCTCCTCCCCTTTCCCCTTACCCAGTTTCCTGGTTATTCACATAATTGGCAAAACCTTTGAAAAAGAGCGCCCCCACAGCAGCTCCCGGATCCTGGTGTCCGATTGAGCGTTCGAGATACCTGCCGGCCCGGCCGTGCCGGGATTGCATCCCGATCGTTCGCTTTGCACCGTCTTCTGCGGCCGCGTAAGCATCGTTGATCGCTTCCTTTAACGGCTTGCCCGCTTGGTGTGCCGCTTCCAACGCATTCATCGCGGGAACGATCGAATCGAGGATCGTTTTGTCTCCGACCTTCGCCTTGCCCCGCTCCACCAAAGCCTGAACCATCGCGCTGGTCATGGTGAATAAATCCTCCACATGCAATTCGGCTTTTCCCTGCATCACCTTTCCCCCGCGGATCAGAGCGGACGCCATTAAGGTTCCCATCGTGGATGCCACCGTTTCCCCCATCACAAGCGCGCTTCGCATCAAGACAATACCGATGTTCTCATCTGGAATGTTGGGCAGATTTTCCGTCACAGCCCGGAATCCTTTGGACATCGTCAAGCCGATGTCACCATCGCCCAGCGCTCCGTCCAGCTGGCAGAGGTAATCTTTCTGTTCGTCCATCAGCCTGGTAATCTCGATCAAAATATTTCGCATGTCAGCCAACGTCAGCGTTTCTTTCACATCTCTTTCCACCTTTGTCTCTTTTGTTGGACTTACAGTTGGTTTTGCGTATAGAAGGGCGTATGGAAAGGCGCATCCAGCAGCTCGCGCAGTTCATCGTTCAGACGCAATATGGACACGGAAAGGCCGGTCATTTCCAGCGAAGTGGCAAACTCGCCGATATAGCGCTTGTAAATCTTTATCCCTTTTTCTTCCAAAAGTTTATGCACGGTTCTATAGATAATATATAGTTCTTCCAGAGGCGTGGCCCCTAATCCGTTGATCAGAACGGAAACATCCTCGCCCTGTTCAATCGGCAAATCGGCCAGAATCGCCGTCACCAAGGATTTTGCGACTTCGTCGGCTGATTCCAGCTTTCCGCGTTGAATTCCGGGCTCGCCGTGAATCCCCATGCCGATCTCCATCTCGCCTTCCCCGATCGTAAATGTCGGACGACCGACTGCCGGCAGGATGCAAGGCGTGAGCGCAACGCCCATGGTGCGTACATTCGCATTGGCCAATTCGGCGATTCGCTTTACCTCATCCAGATTGGCCCCTTGTTCCGCTTTGGCAGCAGCCAGTTTGTACAGATAAAACATGCCTGCCACACCGCGCCGTTGGTGCTCATATCCTGCCGGCATCGATGCCACGTCATCCGTCGCCACAACGGTTTCCACGCGAATCCCTTCCAGGTCGGCCAATTCGGCAGCCATGTCGAAATTCATCACGTCCCCGCCGTAATTCCCGTAGATGTACAGCACTCCCTCTCCGCCGTGTATGGCTCGCGTCACATCCAGCATTTGCTGGGAACTGGGCGAGGCAAAAATATCCCCTACGGTAACCCCATCCAGCATTCCTTTCCCCACATAGCCGAGGAACAGGGGAAGATGCCCGGAACCGCCGCCTGTAGCGATGGCCACCTTTCCCCGTACGGGAGCATCGATTCTGGCCAGCGCGCGGTTGTCGCTTCTGACGCTCTTCAATTGATCGGCATGCGCGAGCAGCAGTCCCTCCAACATGTCATCCACGACTTTTTCCGGATCGTTAATAAACTTTTTCATCACATTCACCTCTTGGCTCATCTGCGTTCCCTCCGCTTCTTCAGCATGTTTTTTCACCCTGCTTTTTTGTTGCTTACAGAGTCGATCAGTGCGGCAAAAATAATGACAATTCCCATGATCAATCCCTGGTAGTGCGAGGAGATATTCATGAGATTCATCCCGGTGTTCAGGACGTTGATCAAGAGGACCCCAACCAGGGTGCCAAAAATCGTCCCCCTGCCGCCGGACAGACTGGTACCGCCAATCACCACGGCGGCAATTGCCATCAACTCCAGGTTTGAACCTGCCAGGGGCGTTCCCGAGCCGAGCCTGGCGGTCATCATCAAGCCGCCGAGGCCAGCCAGGGTGCCGGCGATGACATAGACCATCATTTGGACGCGTTTGACATTTATCCCGGAGAGCTCGGCCGCTTTCTTGTTGCTGCCAATCGCGTAAACATGGCGGCCGAACACCGTGTTGGACAATACGTAGTGAGCCGCCAGGAACATGACGACCGTAATCAGGATCATCACGGGAATGCCGGCGATTTGACCCATGCGGAGAAATTGCAGAGTCGGGTCTTTATAGACGGAGATGGTCTGGGCGTCCGAATAGACCAAGGTCACTGAACGGGCCGCAGCCATCATCCCCAACGTGACAATGAACGGTGCCATGTTACATCTCGTAATGAAGAACCCGTTTATCATGCCGCTCAGCGTGCCTGCCAACAGGCCGACCAAGACAGCGACAATCAACGGCATGCCCGATTGAACCATGCCTGCGATAAACATTCCGGAAACGGCGACCACAGATCCAACGCCCAGGTCAATCCCCGCTGTAATAATCACATAGGTCATCCCGATGGCCACCACACCCATGATGGCGCTTTGCAAGAAGATGTTCAGGATGTTATCGATCCGCAGAAACTGTTCCGTTGCTGTCGAAAAAAACAGGCAGAGCAGCAGCAAGGCAACCAGCACTTTATTTTTTAGCAGCAGCAAGAGAACGCTGCTTTTTTGCTCCGCTTTTCTTTTGACTGCTTCAACAGAGGATTCATGTAAGGATGCACCCTGGTCGCTCATACTTCCCCCCCTTTTGTCGCACAAAGCATAATCTTCTCCGGCGTGACCTCTTCACGGGTGAACTCGCCGGTAATCCTGCCGTCGGCCATCACCAGAATCCGGTCGCTCATGCCGATCACCTCCGGCAGTTCCGATGAGATCATGATGATGGAGGTGCCTTGTGCCGCAAGCTGTTGGATGATCTGGTAAATCTCCGATTTGGCGCCGATATCAATGCCGCGCGTCGGTTCATCCAGGATGAGAATGCGCGGCTTTGACTCCAGCCATTTTGCGATGATGACCTTCTGCTGATTGCCCCCGCTCAGATTGGTTATAACCGTACCGCCGTGAGGAGATTTGATCCGCAGCTCCGAAATGTGGCGATCCGCTGCTTCCCTCTCCCGCCTCGCGCTTACTTTGCGGAATCGTCCGGCAAATCGCTTCAAGGTAGCAAGGGTAATGTTATGGGTGACGGAAAAATTCCCGATCATTCCATGCTGTCTGCGGTCCTCCGGCACCAGCGCAAAGCCTTGCGATATGGTATCGCGGGTTGATCTGACTTTTTTCTGTTTGCCGTCGATCCAGATTTCTCCGCTGGAAATCGGCTCGACGCCGAAGATAGACTCCATCAATTCAGTCCGTCCGGAGCCCATCAGCCCGGAAAACCCGAGAATTTCCCCTTTATGCAATTGGAAAGAGATGTTTTCAAAGACGCCCTTCCGCCCCAAATTCTTGATCTCCAAAACGACTTCCTGGCTCACTCTTCCCTGTCTCTTGGGGAATATCTGCGTCAATTCTCTTCCGACCAGCATGCCCACGATCTGATCCGGTTTGAGCTCCTTGGAGAGCCCGCCGCCGGCATTGCATCCATCGCGAAGGACGACGACTCTGTCACAGATCTCGTATATTTCTTCCATCCGGTGAGAGATGTAGATAATCGCAATGCCTTTTTCCTTTAAGGAACGGATGATTTCAAACAGCTTGGCTGTTTCCTGCTCTGTAATCGCCGACGTCGGCTCATCCATGATGATCACTTTCGATTGAAAAGAGAGCGCTTTGGCGATCTCGACCATCTGCTGTGTGCCGACAGTCAGATCGTCGACAATCGCCTTGGGATTGATTTCAAATCCGAGCTCGCCGAGTAGGCGTTCGGCATCCAGAAACAGCCTTTTCTTGTCTAAGGAAAATCCCTTTCGCGGCAGAGAGTGAATATAGATGTTTTCCGCTACCGTTAAATGGGGCAGCAGATTTAGTTCCTGGTGGATGATGCTGATCCCTGCCCTTTGCGAATGCTTGGTGCCGCGCAGCACGATTTTCTTTCCTTCCAACCAGATGTCGCCCGAATCCGGCGTGTAAATCCCGCTTAAAATTTTCATCAGGGTAGATTTTCCTGCTCCATTTTCCCCGAGCAGACCTACAACCTCCCCTTCGTTTATGCTGAAGTCAACGTTGTCCAGGGCTTTCACACCGGGAAATGTCTTGGAGATCCCGGTCATCTTCAGCAGAGCTGCCTTCTCCATTCCAGATCCTCCCGCGTTTCGTGTTTTCCCCATTCCTCCCTGCGTCAGTTACTCTTCAATTCCGTGGCCCATAATTTTTCCGTATCCACATTCTCCTTCGTCACCAGGAAATTGCGGGTATAGGTATGCGCTTCAACCTGTTTCTTATCGATCAAGGCCTGCTTGACGTAATCGACCGCCATTTCACCCATCTCGATGGGGACCTGTGAGATCGTCGCATCGATGCGCCCGTCTTTGATCGCCTGTACTGCTTGGCGGGTGCCGTCGATTCCGATGATGATGATATGCTCCTTGTCCTCAAGCGGTTTAAACCGACCTGCTTGGTCAATCGCATTCGCCGCTCCCACCGTATTGTCGTCATTGTGGCCAAACACAGCGTCAATTTGCGGGTTGGCCTGTAAAATGTTCGTCATGACATTCAATGCCTTTTCCTGGTTGAAATCAGCCGCTTGGCGAGCAATAATCTTAATATTCGGATATTTTTGTTCGATTTGTTCGTTAAATCCCTTGCCGCGGTCACGCGCAGCCGTTGAGCCCAGCAGCCCTTGCAATTCTACGACATTGCCGACGTAATCCCCATGCCTCTCTTTCAACTTCTCGGCAATATAGTCTGCCGCTTTGCGCCCCATCTCTACGTTGTCTGTCTCCAGGAAAGAGAGCAGAGTACCGGCTGATGCCCCCCGGTCAAGCGCAATCACGGGAATACCGGCCTGATTGGCTTTTTCGATCGCGGGCACGATGGCATCGACATCCTGCGGATTGACGATAATCACGTTCACGCCTTTTTGAATCATATCTTCTATGTCAGATACCTGTTTCGCCGCGTCCCCGTTTGCATTGGTATGAATCAGTTCAAATCCGTTCTTCTCCGCCCCCTGTTCCACTCCTTGCTTCAGCGCTACGAAAAAGTCGATGCTGAGAATCGAGTTGGACATCCCGATCTTCAGTTTTCCGGTTTCGGCGCCGGCAGAAGCATTGTTGTCGGACGGGGCGCTGCCGGATGTGCCGCCTGTTTCCGTGCTCTGGCCCGAACTGCAAGCAGCAAGCAATCCGACCAGAGCAAAAGCCGTCAGCAAGCTGATTATTTTTTTCATTTCATTGACCCTCCATTCATTTTTTATCTGATCAAACCTCTGGCGGCATGCGGTCCTTTAACGAGTGTGCGTGCCGCAAGAGGTTCCAATGATTAATTTGGGCGTTACCAAAAACTCCTTGGGCTGTTGGAGATGCCGGTCGGTTTCAATTCGCTCAAACAGGATCTCAGCCGCTATTTTTCCGACTTCGTAAGGATCTTCTTTGGCTACGGTAAAACGGGGACGCAATATGCCGTACTCGTCGATATCGCCAAATCCTACAACCCCCACCTCATCCGGGACATTTACTTCCATCTCCCACAGTGCCCTGATCGTCCCGGCAAGTGCGATGTGATTCGTAGCGTATATGCCATCTGGCAGGCCGTCCTTTTCCAATTTTTGACGGACAGCAGCTGAAACGGCTTCGATCTGGACGCCGACTTCCAAAAAAGCTTGTGTCTCCGCATCCAGCCCCAACAGCTCAATCGCTCTTGTGATCCCTTCGTACCTTTCCACTTCCACCGAATTGCCCAGAGCTCCATGGATAAACAAAAGTTTGCGGAAACCGTGGAAATACAAATGCTGCACCAGTGTAATAGAAGTGTTGATATTCTCGTGAACCACCGTATCGAAGCGGGAATTTTCAACTCTGCGGTCCACCAGTGTGACAGGAATCGTATTGGGCACGATCAGCTCATCCAGCTTCCTGCCGGTCGGCACCATGACAATTCCGTCCACCCGTTTTTCGATCAACCACTCAAGCGCCTTCCTTTCCTGTTCCGGATTGTTGTTGTGCGAACAAAAAATCAGACTGTACTCCATTTCATTTGCGACGTCTTCCACCGACTTCATGATTTTCGTCATGTACGGATTGGATATATCCTCAACAGCCATCCCGATCATGTTCGTCTTTGCCTGTTTGAGACTTCTCGCAACGGCGTTGGGCTTGTAATTTAACAGCGAGATCGTCAAGAGGACCCGCTCTCGAATCTTGTCACTGACATAACCGGAATTATTGATCACCTTTGAGACTGTGCCAATCGAGACTCCTGCTGCCGCAGCTACATCTTTTATTGTGGACGTCATAGATCACCTCGTAATGAAACGTTTCATTATACATGAAAAAATAGGGGATCGATCCTGTTTTTGTTATTCATTTTCACCGCTTCACGAGAGTAAAACGTTTCATTGCCATCAGTATAAAACGTTAGCGCTTTCATTTCAACTCATTATTTTAAATTTTTTATATTTTCCTAACAATTCACTGGGTAAATGAAACGTTTCATCGGTCTTTGCTCACGCACGAAAAGACGCCGCCCAGTTGATGAGCGGCGCCATATCACATTCCATTGTACTGAAGCAAATCAAATCGATTGCCGTACAAGTCTTCAAAAACCACTTCTACTCCCCAGGGAACCGTCTTTGGCTCGCCAAAAAAATGAACACCTTTGGCTTTCATCATCCGGTAATCCCGGAGGCAATCGTCTGTCTGCAGCACCAGCAGCACATGGTTGGCAGCCTGGCTGCCCACGCGCTCCAGTTTTTCTGCCGTATCCGCTTTGACAAACACAATGGCCGTTTCATTATTTTGGGAAGGTGCAACCGTTACCCATCTCATCCCGTTGCCAAAGGAATTGTCCGTCAACAGCACAAAGCCTAAACACTCCGTATAAAAGCGGATCGCTTCATCGTAATCCTTGACCAAGATGGTGACATGGCCAAATTTTCTGTTCAAAATGGATCTCTCCTTTCCTTCTCTGTCCATCAGGCTTTCCTTGTAACGCTTATCAGATACATTCCCCTGATAGAACAGCAGACGGCGCGATTCAGCCAGCTTACGGAATCAACAGCACCTTGCCCCGGCTGCGCCGCTGCTCCACCCAATCCTGCGCCCGGGCCGCCTCTTCCAGAGAAAACTTCCGATCGATGATCATGCGCAGCCGTCCGGAAGCGAGAAGCGAGATCACCTCTTCCCCGCTCTGACGCAGCGCCTCTGGACGCTCGCGCCGGTACGTCCCGAGACTGTACCCCAGCATGGAGCGGCAGCCAGGACTCAACGAACCCCAGGAGATGCTGCCCGCCGTACCTCCGGCATTTCCGAACTGGACGAGACGACCGAACTTCGCCAAGCTGGACAGGCTGTTTTCCAAGACATGCCCCCCGATGGAATCCAGGATTACGTCGACGCCTTTTCCATCAGTCAGCTCCAGTACCTTGGTGGAAAAATCGGCACGGTCACCGGCAATGACGAAGTCAGCACCCGCCTGATAAGCAGCGTCCGCCTTGGCTTCACTGCCAACCGTACCAATCACCTGACGTGCTCCGAGAATTTTTGCGAGCTGGATCGCCGTTGTCCCCACTCCGCCGGCTGCGGCATGGATCAGCACGGTTTCACCCGCTTGCAGAGCGGCGACTTTACGAAGCATGTTGTAGGAGGTAAATGATACAATCGGACAAGCCGCCGCCGTCTCCATGTCCAGCGTGTCGGGAATGGCGTAGGTCAGCACCTGGTCTGCCGTCGTATACTCCGCATAAGACCCCCGGTTGGGGAAGGCAATCACACGCTGGCCCACCTGAAATTGCGTGACTTCTCCGCCGACTGCCTCGATCGTGCCGGCCACGTCCAGCCCGGGTATGTACGGAGGTGTCTTTGCTCCGTGGTACTTTCCGTATCGCGCTTTGATGTCGGCAAAATTGACGCTGGCTGCGGCTACCCGGATCAACACTTCGGTCGGTCCGGGAGAAGGTATGTCGGTATGCTGGCAAGCTAAAACATCCGATCCGCCAAATTTTGTTACGAATATTCCTTTCACGGTATGACCTCCTTGATCGAAAATAGACGTCTACTGATTGCCTTGGTTTTTTACAATAATTCAGATAACAGAATCGGCTTACAGTTTTCAGCGTAATCGAGTTATTGTTGATACAAGCGAAATTCCGTCTGTGTGAATTGTATCATTTATTCCAACTTCAGAGCTATACACCGCATCCGCGAACACAACTCTGTTGTATAATCATGGTAGTAATCTACTATCTGGATTTAAAGGAGCCAAAGGATGTTTACCATACTCGGCTATGGACATTTATCCTCTTTATTAAAATTCATTAGTCATACTCCCTTCTCCATAAGAAAATGGTTTGCTTAACCTGACATTAATGATATCCCATGCTGATAATTATCCATAATGATAACGGCCTTCGACCTGTGTTTGTTGAGCATTCCTTTCAACTTCGGTTACATATGAAAAGTGGCGTCAAGGTTATGATTCGACAAAAAAACGTGCAGACCCTGTACCATGTGGTACTTTGTCTACACGCTGAGCCAAGTGTTTATATGTACACTCGGCTTTATCTTGATTTACCATTGAATTGTACCGTTCATCACAAATGGCCGACCGCCTTGCGCACCTCTGCACAACGGCTCGGTTTGGGAAACAGTTTGTCAGGGTTCAATAAGTTCTCGGGATTAAACACACTTCGAATCTGAGTCTGGGCCTGAATCTCTTCCTCGGTGAAAATAAAGCGCATCTCCTCCTGTTTTTCAATGCCGACGCCATGTTCTCCCGTGATGGAGCCTCCGACATCGGCACAAACCTTTAACACCTCGGAGCCAACCCTTGCAGCCAATTCCGTCTCCCCCGGCTTTCTGGCATCAAACAGGATCAGCGGATGGAGATTTCCGTCCCCGGCATGAAATACATTGGCAATTCTCAATCCGGAACGTTTACTGATCTCCTCTACCTTTTCCAACACCTCTGGAAGCCGGCTTCTGGGAATGACGCCGTCTTGTACCAAATAATCAGGCGAGATGGCCCCCATCGCCGGAAACGCGGTCTTCCGGTTTGCCCACCACTGGGCCCGCTCCTGTTCATTTTCCGCGACCTTTACCTGAATGACGTTTCTCTGTTTGCACACCTTTAAAATTTCCTCTATTTGATCTTCAATTCCCGCTGAAATCCCGTCCACCTCAATGAGCAGCAGCGCTTGCAGACCCGGGGGATGGCCGACCGGATAGTTACCGGCCTCCACTCCTTCGATGGCGGTTTTATCCATCATTTCCAATGCCGCCGGGACAATCCCTATGGCGATAATGTCGGAAACCGCGTGACTGGCGTCTTCCACGCTGTCGAAGTAGGCCAGCACCGTTTTCTTGTCCTCGGGATTTTTCAGAATGCGGACCGTGATTTTGGTAACAATCGCCAGCGTTCCCTCTGAACCGGTTAAAAGTCCCATCAAATCATAGCCTGGAGCATCCGGCACTCCGCCGATCTCAACAATTTCACCATTGGCCAGCACGAGCTCCATTCCCAGCACATGGTTGGTGGTCACGCCGTATTTCAGGCAGTGGGCTCCACCGGCGTTTTCTGCCACATTTCCCCCAATGGTACAGGCGTATTGACTGGATGGATCAGGCGCATAGTAATACCCTTTGCTCGCCACCGAGTTGGTTAACTTCAGGTTGACGAATCCGGGCTGTACGACAGCCAAGCGGTTTTCCCAGTCTACATGCAGCAGTTTTTTCATTTTTACCAGACTGATGATGACTTCCCCCCCCAAAGGGGCAGCCCCTCCGCTCAATCCCGTTCCCGCTCCGCGCGGAATAAACGGAATCTTCCGCCGATGGAGCAGTTTTACAACCTGTGATACTTCTTCTGTCGTAGCCGGAAATACCACCGCACGCGGCGGCTGCTTGTGAATCACATAGCCATCGCATTCATAGGAAATCAGATCTTCTTCCCGGTACAAAACGGATCCTGTTCCGACAATCACCGCCAGCTCGCGAATAAGCGCGTCCTGAGCCTGCATCGCCCACACCTCCTCTCCCTGTCATTTTCCGCTCTCCCCTTCCGCCTGGTAGGCCCGGTCGAGCAGTTGTATCGTATGAACGACTTTTGCGCTGCGTCCGTGCTTCCTGACGCCGATCGCCATCTGCAGCATGCATCCGGGATTGCCCATCGAGATCAGCTCCACATCCTCCGGGACATAGCTCATTTTTTCATCCAAGACCTTCCCGGCCATGTCAGGATTGGTAATGTTGTAGATACCGGCACTGCCGCAGCAGCGGTCGGCATAAGGCATCTCGACCATTTCCACACCCGGGATATCCCGCAGCAGCTCTCGCGGTTCCCGGCGAACACCTTGCCCGTGCGCCAGATGGCAGGCATCGTGATAGGTCACACGCGTTCTTACTGTTCCTTGCGGCTTCTGGTACCCATGGTTCATCAAAAATACAGCCACGTCCTCTATCTTCCCGGCAAATTCCACTGCTTTTTGCCCATACTCCGGATCGGAATGGAGCAGCTCCGGATATTCCTTTAACGCACAGCCGCAACCTGCAGCATTGACGACGATCTTATCCACTCCCGCAGCCAAAAAAGCGTCAATATTTTGCCTGGCCAGCCGCTTCCCTTCGTCGCGGTCTCCCGCATGGACGTGAAGAGCGCCGCAGCAGCGCTGGTTGCGCGGGATCACTACTTCGTATCCGTTGCGAACCAACACCCGAATGGTCGCCTCGTTGATATCGCCAAACATGACGTCCATCACACATCCGGTAAGCAGAGCGACTCGCATTTTCCTTCTGCCCTCGGCCGGAGCGACTTCCGGGTATTTCTTTCTCACCGGGACCTTGACCTCTGGCATCACAGCCTCCATATTTTGAAGATGCTGCGGCATCATCTTCAAGAGACCCATCCCGCGGGCCAAAGTCTGCATGCCGCTCTTCTGGTACAGCTTGATCAGATTTCCCAAGGTATGCAGACGATGGGGATGCGGGAAAACCCCCCGCAGAAAAAACTTGCTGACAGCGGCCTTCCATCCTGTCAATGGAATGGATTTGCGGATCTGACCGCGCGCCTGTTCGATTAAGGAGCCGACTTTTACACCGGAAGGACATGCCGTCTCGCAAGCCCGGCAGTCCAGACAGGTAAAAATGGGATCTTCAAATCCCGCATTTAGTTCGATCCTGCCCTGGGCAACCGCCTTGATTAAATGCACACGCCCTCTGGGGGATTGGTGTTCGTGCCCGGTTTCCAGATAAGTCGGGCATGATTCCAGACACATTCCACAGTGTACGCATGCCGAGAACTTATCCTCATCAGGCGGATCTTCCCACAGGTAATTGCTTTTTGTCTGGGACTCCGGGTAATCCTTTACTTGGATACTCATGTTAAATCCCTCCTATAAACCGTTTTGGGTTTAACACGCTGTGGGGATCGACTGTCCGCTTGATACCTTCCAGAAGTGGAAAGTAAGCCGGCTTTTCTCCCCAAACATCGACTTTTTGGCGCAGCGACAAAGGAGCGTGCTGGACAACGGCATAGCCGCCACGCGATTCGGCGTGGCTGCGCACTGCTTGGACGAAGGGGAGCAGCTTCGACTCCTCTCCTTTCACGTAGGCGCGAGAGATTCCATGACCCGCCCCTCCATGAACGATTACCTCTGCCTGCAGTTCCTGACCAAGCTGGTGGCAAAACGAGACCACCTCAATGGCATCCAGATTCTTGCTGCCAACCTTCAGCCCGATCTCCTGGTCCTCTGCAGAGCCAGGATGGGCTCCTTTGGGAGAGATCCGGGCAAAACGATCCCACCACAGGTCCGCCTCATCCTGTGAGAGCACCGAGAGGGAAGCGTTCTTCGGGAGGTGGCGCTTCAGCCACTCAACCTGGTACTGAACTGCCTTTTCCACATCCTCGAACGCTATGACCAGGCCATACTCCCTCATCCCATGCAACCGCTCGTTTAGGGATGGGCTTAACACTTCAAGGGATACAGGTTCAATTTGAGAGTCCAGGATGGCTGTGGCAAACGAACGGATCGCCTGCCAGTCTCCGTCGGGAAAGGCGAGGATTGCCAGACTTTTATAGGCAGGACATGGGCGCAGCTTCAAGGTTAGTTCACTAATCACGGCAAGCGTTCCCATCGATCCGACAAACAGCTTGTTCATATCGTACCCGGCTACATTTTTCACCACTTTTCCGCCCGTTCGGATCACTTGACCGTTGGGATAAATCAGGCGAAGGCCAATTAGCAAATCCCTGGCGGAGCCGTATCGCAAACGCTTGGGGCCGCTGTCATTAGCGGCAACCACACCCCCAATCGTGGCAAATTCCGGCCAGGCCGGGTCAATGGGGAGCATCTGCTTGTTCATTTTGAGGTAGTCGCCGATTTCTTTCATCGTTGTGCCCGCTTTGACGGTAATCGTCAAATCCCCTTTTGAATACTCCACGATCCCACGGTGGCGTGAAAGCGACAGCAAAAGATCGGCCTGCTCTTCAGTCCCGCCAAATCCTCTTTTCGTTCCGCCGCCCATGGGAACGACCTTCAAACCGTGCTCATTCGCGTATTGTAAAATGGTTGAAATCTGTTTTTCAGAATCGGGGTAAGCAATCCATTGTCCGTTGTTGCCCAATGGATGGAATTCCCCCGGCACGACTTGAATCTGTTCTTCTGCAAAAAGTTGATCCAAAGCTGTTAATACCATGCTCTTCACCCCCGGTATGCTTCCGCTGGCTAACGACAGCCTGTTATCCCTCTCTTGACCTACCGCTTATCTGGCGTCTGTCTGACAGGATCATGCGGCCATTTACTTTTCAGATATCAGATAAGTCATCTGTGTACTTCATTATATTTTCCGAAAACTATTTTGTCAATTTCGCAATTTTAAAATATTCATACACAAAAACATCCGAGAAATGCGAAAGGCGAAACATTTTAATGTTCCCCCTACCCTGGCCAACAGAATCTCTGATATTTTAATTCTTGGCATTTTATTCTGTGATTTTTTAAATTCAAATAATTATATCTGAATACAAAAAAACATCCCGTTTCACCTGATGAAGTGCAGCGGAATGCTTGTCGATTTCCCGATACTGTTTCAGAAAGGGCTAATGATTGTCTTGGACTTGATTTAATAATGCTTCCACATACGTCAGATGCTCCAGCATGCGCTGTCTGGCCGCTATACCATCTCCCATTTCAATGGCTTTGTAAATGTTTTCATGTTGGTTAAAAATATTTTGGCCTAGTTGTGAGTCAGACAAGATAATTCTGTGGCATTCCTGGATAGCCTTCTTCGTGGTTGACGAGATAATCTCCATCAATTGTACGAGTATTTCATTTTGCGTGGCTTCGGCGATGGACAGATGAAATTCGTAATCGGCCTCCCAACCTTCGATTGAATTGACCGACTTCATGCTCTCAATTGCATTTTTCATCTTGGCCAGGTGTTCAGGCTGCCGATCAACTGCAGCTGCCTCGGCAATACCCGCTTCCAAGATCTTGCGCACATTAAATATTTTTATGACATCTTTTCGCTTTAACAGGATCGATTCATAAAACAACTGGGAATAGTTATAGTGGCAGACATAAGTCCCTTCCCCCCGTTTTACATCGACGAGTCCCTTCCCTTTTAGTGCAGTAATCGCATCGCGAATAGCCGAGCGCCCTACGTCAAAAGCTTCGCATAACTCCCGAACAGACGGGAGCTTGTCTCCCGGCTGTACCTTGCCTGATACAATCCATTGTTCTATCTTCTCCGAAACGATATCAGATATCTTCCTATTAGGAATTTTCTCTATGTTCATTTCGTTCCACGCCCCTCTGTATCAAGATATCTGATCCTGAATTAAGATCATTTAATCACAGAGAATATGGCATAGCAAGGGAGCAGAAAATACAAAGCCATCGGACAGGATGATCGCTGACCCGACGGCGCTTGAAAATG
This sequence comes from Brevibacillus massiliensis, assembly GCF_000311785.1. Lineage (GTDB taxonomy): Bacteria > Bacillota > Bacilli > Brevibacillales > Brevibacillaceae > Brevibacillus_C > Brevibacillus_C massiliensis. Next base: position 96,082 of record NZ_HE978538.1, on the reverse strand, counting down.
ATCGGAATCGATTGGAAAGGGACTTCCATCCGAATATTACGACTCAACCGGCAAACCGCTGCCCGATTCCCCGTCGAGAGCCTTTCCCTTGTTCTTCTTCGGATGTCGCCGGATCTCGCTAAACCCCACAAACGTCTTGCTCTCTTCATTCCAGACGCGAAATCGCAGGGACCGCAAGCTGGATGACAGCGTGATGCTTGGAACCTCTTGCAAAAAAGGATTTTCGCTGTGAACGACAGGCAGATAGTAGTTCGGTACCCGCGGACTCAAGTGATGAATGTGGTGAAAACCGATATTTCCCGTGATCCAATGCAGGAGCTTCGGCAGTCTGTAAAAAGAACTTCCTTGAAGCGCCGCCTTCACGTAATCCCAATCTTCTTCCTTTTCAAAATAAGTGCCTTCGAACTGGTGCTGCACGTAAAACAGCCAGATACCCGCGGCCCCTGAAATGAGAAAGATCGGGCCTTGAACCAGGAGAAACGCCTGCCACCCCAGAGTCCAGCACAAAACCCCCGCAATCGCGGCGATGCCCGCGTTGGTGAGATACGTGTTGAGCCGTTCCTTCAGCCCGCAGCGCCTTCGGTTAAACCGGTAATCAATCAGGAAAATGTAGATCGGGCCGAGCCCAAACATCAGTACCGGATTTCGGTAGAGCCGGTAAACGATCCGCTTCCACAGAGGCGCCGACACGTACTCGTCCACCGTAAGCGTCCAGATATCCCCGGTTCCTCTCTTGTTCAGGTTGCTGCTCGTGGCGTGATGGACGGAGTGGGTATAGCGCCACTGTTCATAAGGACAGCAAGTCAAGATGCCGGTGATCGTCCCGACGATCGCATTCGCTCTCCGATTCCGAAAAAACGACTGATGACAGCAATCGTGGAAAATGATAAATATCCGGATCAAAAACCCTCCGGCCACAACAGCCAAAAGCAGGGTCAACCAGTAAGAAATCGACAAGCACAGGTAAGCACCGTACCACATTAGAGCAAACGGTACAAGCGTATTGAAAAGCTGCCAGACACTGGACTTGATGCGGGGCTTCTCGTAAGGGGCGATACTCTTTCGCCAGTTGGCTTGTTCTTGTTGAAGTGTGCTGATTGTAATCTTCCTCTCTTTCGATTCTTTGTTCCTACTAGTGTTATCTGGATTCCGAATCAAAGGGGAAGACTGATTCATGCCCAAATCTAGTATGAAGGGGGTTTTTGGGAGGACTTTCAAACGTTTTTTTCATTGTAGCAGATTGGAGGAAAAGAAGCGATGAACGATATTTTTGTATGCAGTTCACTCCTGCTGCGGCTTCTCGTTCTCGGGGTACAGAGTCACTATGATGCCACCCATATTGTCACCCGAAATCGTATAGTAGCGATTGACTGGCACATCGATCGTAGTATCGCGGGAAACAGGGTAATATGAGATTTCATATGTTTCACCATCGACTTGAACCGACAAGTGCTCATTTTCTCTCACGTAATCCAAATACTCTTCCAAAGCAAAATGATGATCTTGAATAATCGCACTGTGCGGCATACCTACGTAACGGTAATGCCAGGGTTCAAATACCGTGCCTGTGATCGCTCTTTTGTCCTCCGGATAGCGTAAAATAAATCCGTATTTCCAAGCGTTTTCTTCAAGCCATGTTCCTTCAGGCGCTTGCTCCATTTTCATTTGGGTAGACCCGATATCAAGGGCTAAACCCAGATTGTGTTCGCTGTAACCGCCCGGCATAGCCAGCTCCGGGCCCATTTCTTCATAAAGCTGATTTTGTTCTTCAAAGCTGCGATAACCGCTGTTGATCATAAAATGGCTCACGTTATCCTTTTGAGCGGCTCCAACCATCTCCAAAAATGCTTTGGCTACGCTCTCTGACGCTTGAATGGAGCTGTCGAGCAAACCGTACCCCCTGACCAGCTCCTCATTCTGATACAGATGAACCACATCGGATTTTACTCCCATTTTATGAACCGGATACTCTTTATTCACCAGCAACAGATTTCCCTGGTATACCTGATCCTTCGCTATTTCGATCGTTTGGTATGCCCCCGGTGAAATCACTCCTTGCGTTGGATTGTGCTCGTTGCCTGCAGACCCATATACGCCCCCTGCTATCTGTTGAAAGGCTTTACAACCGAGAAGTAATAGGATGATAAGCCAAAAAACCCCCTTTTTCATTCCCAGCTTCCTCCTTCATGTTTTGCTCATTCAGGATAGAGAAAACTGTTTAAATAAAAAGTGGGGTAAAAATAAAATATTTCTTAAATGATCGGGTTTGTTTCGCGTTTCCAACCGGATTCTTCTGATAAGTGTTCTTGCGGCAAACGCACTTCAAAGATCGTACGAACGGTACTGCTTTGGGCAGTAATCGTTCCGTTATGCTGCGTTATAATATTTTTGGCAATAAACAAGCCGAGACCTGTACTTCCCCCTTGGTGAGATCGCGCTTTGTCCCCGGTAACAAACATGTCAAAAATATACGGCAGCACCTCCGGCGGGATCTGATCTCCGTAGTTGATCACCTGCACCACCACATCTTCTCTGTCAAGATAGCCGTTAATATCGACAAACTGGCCGTCATTTCCATAACGGATGGCATTCGTCAGGAGATGTTCAAATACGCGTGCCAGCAGTTCTCCATCGCCGCGGATCGGCATATGCGGAGTCACGTTCAATCTGGATGTCAGTTCGTTTTTTTCAAAGGCAGGATACAGTTCTTCATTCACTTGTTTAAGCAGTTCGCTCAGATCGATTGGTTTTTTTTCAATGGAAAGCATACCGTAATTCATTCTCGTTATTTCGAATAACTCATCGATTAGTTTTTCCAATCGCTGGGACTTGGTAAAAGCAATGGTTGTATAATGCCTGACTTGTTCTTTCGTCAAGTGATCGTCATTCAGAATGAAGTCCAGATACCCTATTACAGAAGTCAACGGGGTGCGCAAATCATGAGCCAAATTCAAGACGAGCTGGTCTTTGCTGCTTTCTGCAAAATCTCCTCTTTCTATCGCTTGCTGCAATTTTACGATTGCCAGATTAATGTCTTTGGCAATATCTCCAAACTCATCATCGGATGAGATCTGAACCCGGCTTGTAAAGTCGCCATTGGCAAGCTGATGGATTCCAGCGGAAATCTCCTTAAAATAATCCGCATAACGCTTGGTGAGAAGAAAGAAAAACAAGATCGCAAGCGGGATAAAAACAATCAAAAAAACGTTAACATCGCCAATATTCCGGATGAATGCGCGGACGTCATGCAGTGGATCCTCGTATCGAACATTGGAACGGTAATAAAGCTGGAGAGCTTTGTAGAGCAAATAGGTGATCGCACCGGACAGGAGCATACTGACGCCTAATAACACGATCATTTTAAACCGAAAGCTCCGTATGATTTTAGCCATTGAACGAGTACCCCACACCCCATACGGTTTTGATCCATTTATGTTTATTCTTATCTTCTCCAAGCTTTTTTCGTAAGGTTCGGATATGCACCATGACGGTATTGTTGTTTTCGTAGTATGCTTCCCCCCAGACCTACTGGAAGATATTTTCGGCGCTGTAGACTTTTATGGGGTGGCGGGCCAGCAGATACAAAATATCAAATTCTTTTGGCGTGAGCTCAATCGGTTTGCCATACAGGCTGACGGTGCGTTGATCTGGAGAAATGACCAATCCGCCTGCCTCCAGTACCGTGTTGTTTACCGGTGTTGGCTGATTCAACCGCATGGCGCGACGCAGCTGAGCATTTACGCGAGCAACCAATTCCATTGGATTAAACGGTTTGGTCATGTAGTCATCTGCCCCCATCACCAGTCCCGAGATCTTATCCATGTCTGAAGCCTTGGCACTCAAAAAGATGATCGGCATGTGATGCTGCTCGCGAATTTGTCGGGTTGCTTCGTAGCCGTCTAACCTGGGCATCATGATATCGAGAATCGCCAAGTCGATCGAATGGGTTTGAACAGCGTGAATCGCGTCCTTGCCGTCAGAAGCGATTACGGTGTGATAACCCTCTTTTTGGAGATAAAGGGCGATCAGCTCCGCGATCTCCGCCTCGTCATCGGCTATTAAAATGGTAATCGGCTTCAATTTATCCAACCCCTGTCTATCATCTTTTTGATAAGTATATCAGGTTCAAGGCCAATCTACTCTATGAAGCTCTGCCATTCGCTCGCCATCAAGAAAATAAGCTCTCGATCCACCGAAGGAATCAAGAGCTTGAAGACCGGTCTCTATCAGGGCAGCCCGGGTTACCGATAGCTGCTCCTTTTTGTATTCCTGCAGGCGACGCTGAAGCAAAGCTTAACGAACTTAGCCGCTCATATAGGTCTTGAAGCCTTCTACCGCCTCGGCCAGATCCTTGTCACTCAGCGGCTTTACGCTGTTTAACAGGTGGCATCCAAACGCCAGGTGAGCCACCTCTTCAATGGCCTCGGCCCGCCTGAAAGCGTCCTTTAATGTCTCTCCGACGGCAATCACGCCATGATTGGCCAGTAAAACACCGTTATTGTCACCCAGGGTATTCACCGCATTGATCGCCAGTTGTTCGGATCCATATCGCGCATAAGGCGCTACGGCAATTTGATTGCCGATGTCCGCCGCGATGTAATGGACGATCGGGATGGGAATGTGGGCACAGGCAAACATGGTAGCGTAAGTCGAATGCGTGTGGACGATCGCCTTGATTCTGCTGTTATGTTTATAGATACTGCTGTGCATCGGCGTTTCAGTTGAAGGTTTCCGCTTGCCTGCAAGAACGGCGCCGGAAACAAGGTCAACCTCCAAAATGTCCTCTTCCTCGATTTCCGCATACGGCAGGGCGGATGGTGTAATATACATCGTATTGTCTATTCTCACGCTGATATTCCCGGCTGTTCCTATGACCAGACCATTTGCCTCCATCAATTTTGCGTAATGGACGATGTCTTTTTTTATCTGCATGTTATCACTCCCGCTCAAATTTTTATCGTTCGTTTATGCTGCTTCGAAAAGCAGCCCATTTTTGATACAAGCTGCGCAAATACGAGCTTTCCGGTGCACTCATATCCAACCCAGTCGCTGATGCTCGTAAAGGCTGATATTTTCTCCCGAATATGGGGCTGCCTTTCCTTTACGCCGCGCAGTTTCAGGGCAGAAAATCGCGTACTGATCCAGCGGCCTGTCAATCCGTAAACCTTGTCAAAATCTTTCATGTCACTCTCCCACTCTAATCCGCGATTCTCAATATGGGGGAATCCAATCAATGAATTTCCATCCCTGCCCAACAAGACAATTCCTTGTCTTTGGTTTGTGGAGGAGACAGCCAAAGCTTCTACATCAGGCGCTTGATTCAGCACTTCTTTCGCTAACTGAATGATGGTTTCCCAGATTGGCTGTAATTGAAAAAAGTGGCTGTCGGGAAAATCAGCGTCTTGATGGTACTGGATGACAGAGCTCTCCAACGCCAACACTGAGATACCCTTTTCTCATAACGGACTCACCCCTATTGATTGGGAACGAATGACTTTCTGTTGAAAATGTTTTGTTGACTTTGATGCTTCGCCCACTTTACCAGACTTTCATTCATGATGACGGAGTGATGGTCTTACACTTCATAGCTGGCTCCTGCGATATGGGGAGTTGCCAAGACATTCGGCAGCTGGATCAGCTCGTAATCCTGTTCACTCGGCGGTTCCTGATCGAACACGTCCAGGATGGCGCCTCTTATCTGGTTGTTTTTCAGCAGCTCCAACAGACTTGCATTGTCAACGACGACAGCCCGTGCCGTATTGACAAAGATCGCTTCCTTTTTCATCCTCTTCAGCAAATCAGAGGAAATCATTCCTTTGGTCTGATCGTTTACAGGCAAATGAATGGAGACGATATCGCTCTGTTCGAAGATTTCTTCCAAGGCAAGCTGCTTGTAACCGACGGACTCGGCAGCCACAAACGGGTCGTAATACTGGATGAAACAAGGAAAGTGTTTGATCATATTGGCGATTTTTTGCGGAACTGCTCCAAATCCGACGAACCCGACTGTTTTCCCCGCCAGTTCATTCCCTTTAAAATTCAGGTAAGCGCTAAATGATTCGCCTTCCCAATTTTTCTCCGCCAACCATTTCGTGCTTGGAATGGTATGCCGCATAAATGCGATGACGTTCCCAATGAACAATTCTGCAACCGCCTGCGCATTGCGGGCAGGCGTGTGAAACACCGGGATTCCCTGTTGGGAAGCTGCAGCCACATCCACATTGACAGGATTCGCCCTGCATACCCCGATAAATTTTAGCCTTGATAGCTGTTTTTAATAGTTTCATCCTTCAGCAGAATGTCTCTGATTTCCTTGCTCTCTACGATCATCGGAGCAGGCAGGAAGAATGGTTTTGCATCGATCGCATACGCCCAGGTTTGGATAAGGGCCGAGGCAGGGATCTCGTTTTCTTTCGTCCCCGCACTGCCGCATAATTGAACCAGCTTCAATTGAGGCCGCGGTTCGCACAGATGCATGAACTGACCGACGGAGTACATGGTTCTCCCCCAGCTTAATCCGACCGAACCTTGGAAAGGCAAAATACTGTTTAGATCATTCGCAATCGTTGTTTCAAACGAATAGCCCTGATGCCGTTTTACCACGACGGCATCTTTTAATTTGTATTGCATGACTAATTTCGCTTCCAAATCGCTTTTTCTTGCATGGTCTGTCTTGGACTGAATGTGAAATTGTACAATCCCCTCCTCCCTTGCTTCTTGTAAAAAGCGAACGACCGAAGACCTGCCAATGTCCAATTGTTCTGCAATCTCTTTTTGGGTCAAACCAAGGATATAGTACATTTTGGCAATTCTCTCCAAAAAGCCCCTCGCGGACAAAAGTTCATCACTAGACACTCATACAAATGAAAACGCTTTACAAAAAAGGAGCTGCAACGAATATGACAAGCATAAACGGAAAAGGAAAATTTTTATCCTCCATCGGAATACCTCCCAGCTTGTTCTGGGGCTATCTCGGCATCATTATTTTCATGATGGGAGACGGAATCGAACAAGGCTGAGTCCTTACCTGGTTGAACACGGATTTTCTGTTCAGCAATCAGCTTCCTTGTTTACAGTATACGGAATTACCACTGCCATATCATCCTGGTTTTCCCGGCAATTTCGCGTTCATCTCGGCATTGGGACTTATCTGGGGAGCTTTGCTGGCGGGTAATGTGCCTTTATCGGCACTGGTTCCTTCATTGGTCAAAGAGGACAAAGGCGCAGCGCCATCCTGTATTTTGCGGGCGCCTACCTGACGAAATTCCTGACCCTTGATGAAAAGTGATGCGGACCCTTCGCTCTGCCGAAGACCAGACGTATGCCGGAGTCCGTGCCAGTGGCGTGACTCCGGTTACGTCTTCTGACAGCTTTGTCAGTCCTCCAGCTTCAGTTTGGCAAGAGCATCCTTGAGCGCGGTATTCATCATGCCGTCTGCTTCCTTTTCCTGCTGTTTCAGATATTGGGCTACTTCTCGTTTGGACATCTTGCTGTTTTTTTCCTTGCTGCGCCTCGCCTGGAAAGCAGACAGCTTCTCTTTGTAGCCGCAAACGCAGACGAATGTTTGCCCCTCTCCCTCGCCTCTGAGCTCTAGCCGTTTGTGGCACTGCGGGCATCTCGCATTTGTCGATTTGGCGACGCTTTTCCGGTACCCGCATTCCCGATCCTGACAGACAAGCATTTTGCCTCTTTTCCCGTTTACTTCAAGCAAAAATTTTCCGCACTCCGGACATTTCGTTCGCGTCAGATTATCGTGCCGGAATTTCTTCTCGCTGTGCTTGATTTCCTGAACGACCGCCTTGGCATAGTTCTTCATCTCGCCGATAAACGCTTGCTTGCTCAGCTTCCCTTTGGCAATCGCGTTCAGCTTCTGCTCCCACTGCGCAGTCAGCGTCGGGGACTGCAGCTCTTCAGGAACCAGCTCCAGCAGCTGTTTCCCTTTCGACGTGATGTAGATGTGCTTTCCTTTCTTTTCGATCAGAAAGCTATGGAACAGCTTTTCGATGATATCGGCCCGGGTCGCCACGGTGCCAAGCCCGCCCGTTTCCCCGATGGTCTGGATCAGCTCCTTGTTTTCATGGGCCATGTACTTCGCCGGGTTCTCCATCGCCGACAGGAGACTGGCTTCGGTAAACGGCTCAGGCGGCTTTGTCTCCTCGGTTGTTTGGGCGACTGAGGTGATGGAAAGCCGATCCCCTGTGGAGATGCTTGGCAGCAGTTGTTCGGCTATGCCGTCTTTGGCCTCCTCTTCCTCGTAGTCGTGATCGTACACCTCTCTCCAGCCTTGAGAGATGACCCTCTTTCCTTTGGCGACAAAGGCCTGATCGCCGATTTTGGCCTGAATCGTAGTCTGTTCGTATTCAAAAGGAGGAAACAAGACGGCCAAGAAGCGTTTTACCACCAGGTCAAAAATCTTCCGTTCCCTGTCGCTCAGGTTCCCGAGAAAAACGGTCTGCTCTGTCGGAATAATGGCGTGGTGGTCAGACACTTTGCTGTCATCGACAAAGGATTTGTTTGCTTTGATCCCGCCGCGCAGGACTTTTGCCGCCAGTTGGGAGTACGGCTTGATCTGCACCGCCTTGACCCGGTCCGTCAGCGTTTCCACGATATCGGAGGAGAGATAACGGGAATCGGTACGGGGATACGTCAGCACCTTATGATGCTCGTAGAGACTCTGCATAATGGAGAGCGTCTCCTTGGCGGAAAAGCCGAAAAACTTGTTGGCATCCCGCTGCAGCTCGGTCAAATCATAGAGCGGAGGCGCGTAGCTTTTTTTGTGCGCTTTCTTGACCTCGGTCACCTCCGCCTCCTTTCCCTTTATGGACTTTATGATTTGCTCGCAGGTCTCCTTGGAAAAGGTCTTGATATCCTTCGTATTCGCCTCCTGCCAAACCAGCCGCAGGCCGTTCTTGGCCACAGCTGTGATTCCGTAAAAAGGCTTCGGGGTAAACGCGCGGATTTCTTCCTCCCGCCTGGCGATAATGGCAAGCGTAGGCGTCTGCACGCGGCCGCAGGAAAGCTGTGCATTGTACTTGCACGTCAAGGCTCGCGTCGCGTTGATGCCTACCACCCAGTCCGCTTCCGCGCGGGCGGCGGCAGATGCGTAGAGCTGTTCGAATTCTTTTCCGTCTCTTACCCGCCGGAAACCCTCTTGAATCGCTTTATCAGTCACAGACGATATCCAGAGGCGCTTGATCGGCTTGTTTACCCGCACCATCTCGAGAATCCATCTGGCTACGAGCTCTCCTTCACGGCCCGCGTCAGTAGCGATCACGATTTCCTTTACGTCTTTGCGGCCCATCTGCTGTTTGACCGCCTGAAACTGCCTGCTGCTCTCCCGAATCACCACCAGCCGGAAGGAAGCGGGCAGGATCGGCAAATCCTCGATCTTCCACGAACGGTATTGTTCGCCGTACGCTTCCGGATCCGCCAACGTGACGAGATGCCCCAGCGCCCACGTCACAATATATCTATCTCCCTCAAAAAAACCGTTTCCCTTTTTTGGACACTGCAATACTCTCGCGATGTCCCGTCCAACCGAAGGCTTTTCAGCCAGTACCAGCGTTTTGCTCATTTGCGACATCCTTTCAAACCATCTCACAATCAATATTTCCATTCTAAACAAAAAATACGGTTGACGGGGAGTTAATCTTAAAGACGCTGTCATTTACGAGGTGAAAGTTATAAGAAATCGAAGAAGCAGCCGAACATAACGGTATCTATAGAAGAAGGGGCATTATTGAGCCACGAACTGTGGACCCGTAAGATTTAGAAAAAAGTACCCTCTTGCGGGTCACAGTTCATTACAATTAGTGCCCCAGTGTTTAAATTATTTCTAATTTATCAATAAGTTTATAAAC
>NZ_HE978538.1:70429-85091 GCF_000311785.1 Brevibacillus massiliensis | reverse complement strand
CTATCTGTTTAGTTACTTGATTCTCGATATTTTCTGATTCACTGCATGCAAACATGATTCCTATAATATCTTGAGGTATACCTGGAAATAATGTGTCATCAAGATATATTGGAATAACAGCCTCATCTGCTATTCGTGGAGCAAAACACTCTCGTTCGAATGTTGGCTATCCAAAAAGCATACAACGTATCTACTCTTTTCCTTAAAAATGGCCTGGAACTCTTTATGCCACGCTTTCCCTAAGTAATTTGCTTCAAAAAATTCATCGAAGAAAACAGAACAATCAAGTATCTCTAATTGAGCAGCTAAGGTTTTTCGCTAATTTTCGATTTTCACCAGCAAATGAAATTTCGAAATCAAATTCAAAGTTCGCTTCTGTCTCTCTAAAACCACAGACTTTTCTAAGGTGATTCCAATTTAAATGCTTTATGTAATAGAATAATGCTGAGTCTTCAATAGCAAAGTTTTTAGTCTCGGAATTATAATAAAAGTATTTTTCGGAGATCGGTTTTGAATCTAATAGTACTCTCAACCTGCTTTCTTTAATATTATTTATACTTCCGCTTACCTCAGGATATTCTGTTAAATCTACTATTGAACTATCTTGTTCATGTCACCGCCGGGAAATAATTGACCCGCCGAAAAAGAATAGACCCACCCCTTCTGAATATATCCCCCTTCGGATTAACACCAAGTTAACTTCGGAGGGAGATTATGCTAAGGAGTGGGATAGTGATATCGTTACATACCATGAGAGCAGAAGGCAGAGTATTCGTGAAATCGCTAAAAACGGAACATTCCCGAAATCCCCTTCGGCAATCACAGTGACTGCCGCAAGGGGATTTTTCGTTGACCATGCGGCTCCATTACCGTTTGTAGATTTCCGCCATGATGGCCTGGCACATCTCTTCCGTTGTCGAGCGTCCTCCCATATCGGCGGTTCTAACCTCCCCTGCTTCCAGCACCGCCCAAACCGCCTCATGCAACAGGGCGGAAGCTGCAAGCACGCGATCATCTCCCTTTTTTCTTCCCAACCAATCGATCAGCATATGGGCAGACAAGATCTCGGCGATAGGGTTCGCGATGTTCTTTCCCGCAATGGCCGGCGAAGAGCCGTGTGATGCTTGCGCGACGGCAAATTGGTCCCCCACGTTCAGCCCCGGAGCCAATCCCAATGTACCGACGAGGCCGGCTGCTTGATCCGACAGGATGTCTCCGAACATATTGGTGGTCACGATGACATCATAGTTCTCCGGATGCAAAATCAGATACATCGCAAAAGCATCGATGTGAAAATCCTCCCATGCGATATCAGGATATTCCTTGCTGACTGTCCGGCACATGTCCAGAAACAGGCCGCAGCCCTTTTTTAATACATTGGCTTTATGAACGGCCGACACGTTTTTCTTCACATTGCGGACGCGCGCCATGTCAAATGCCATCTTTGCGATGCGTTCACAATTTTTCCGCGTGACCAGCCGGAACGACAAGACCGTATCCGGGTCTGTCATAAACTCTCCGGAGCTGTTGTACATGTTGCGGTCCGCGTACATGCCCTCCGTATTTTCTCGTACGATCAGCAGATCGACGTTCGGAAATTTGGTGGACACGCCGGGAACCGAGCGCACAGGCCGCAGGTTTGCGTACAGATCAAAATCTTTCCGAATCCGCGCGCTTGGATTGGGCATGTGCGCGGAATGATAGAGATGAGTTGAAACCGGCCCCAAGATAGCCCCATCGCATTCGCGCACCCGCCGTTCGGTTTCTGCCGGATAGGTAGTCCCTGATTCCTCGTAAGACTGCAAGCCTATTGGCAGGGGGATCAAATCGAACAAACGCAGATCCATCTTCGTCTCCACAGCTCTCAGGACCTTGACGGTTGAGCGGACAATTTCCGGACCAATGCCGTCCCCTTCCATTACTGTTATCTGATACACGCCGTTCGCCCCCTTTCCGGATTACCGCATGACCTGGTTCGGCAGCCATAAGGTAAACGCTGGCCAAGCCATCACGAAAACCATATACGCGATCATCACGACAATAAAGGGGATACTGCCTTTGAACACTTCGCTCAGGCTCGATTTGGCAATCCCGCTGATGACAAACAAATTCAATCCAACCGGCGGCGTAATCTGGGCAATTTCCATATTGATAATCATGACGATCGCAAAATGAATCGGGTTAATGTCCACGGACAGCATGATCGGCAGCAGCAAGGGAAGCGTGATCAGCATGATGGAGGAAGATTCCAAAAACATCCCCAATAGAAAGAAGAGGATCGCCGTCAATGCAAAAAACATGACTTTATTAAGCGCATCCATCGACAGCATGGCTTCGGCCAACGCCTGCGGTATCTGCTCCTGCGTCATGTACAGCGAAAATACCATCGCCGACGCGATAATCAGCATGATCATCGCAGTGATGCCGATGCTTTCCTTGAGAATCTCTACCCATTTCTGGATGGATCGTTCCCTATACACAACGAGAGAAACAATGACCCCATAAACTGCCGAGACAATGGAGGCTTCCGTAGGTGTTGTGGCTCCGCTGTAGATGCAGCCCAGGACGAGGATCGGCAGCAATCCTCCCCAGACAGCCATCTTCAGAGAAAGCCACCGTTCCTTCCACCCTGCTTTCTCCAGGTTTCCGTATCCTTTCATGCGCGCATAGATGATGGAGTAAACGACTAGGAGCAAGGTGAGGCCAATGCCCGGGATGACGCCGGCCATAAACAGCTGTCCAATCGATTGCTCCGTCACCACACCGTATACAATCAAGGGAATGCTTGGAGGAATCAAGATGCCCAGCGTTCCGGATGCGGCTACCAATCCCATGGCATATCGTTTGCTGTATCCCGCTTCCACCATGGCTGGAACCATGATCGAACCGATGGCAGCAGCTGTAGCCGGACTGGATCCGCTAATGGCAGCGAAAAAGGAACAGGCCAGGATCGTAACGACCGACAGCCCACCGGGCACATGCCCTATCCAGGCCCGCAGCGCCTCGATCAGATATTTGGCGATGCCGCCCTTCGCGATAATCGTGCCGGCCAACACAAACCCCGGGATCGCAATCAACGTCGTTTGATTCAAGCTGGTAAACATCTTTTGCGGGATGGTCCACATGCTGAACGAATCGGACAGCCAAAACATCAGCGTCGTGGAAGCAACCAACGCGATCGCAATCGGGATCCGCAGAAGAAGGAGCAATGAAAAGGCGCTAAAAAGCAGAATGGTGTTCATTCATATCCCCCCCTGTCGTTTGATGGCAGTCCGTTTTCCATACGCGGATGAGCCGCTCGATAAACCGAACCATAAACATCAATCCGGAAATCGGCACAACGATATAATACAACCACATGGGAATTCTCGTATCCATGGTCACTTGGCCGCTTTCCAGCGTGTGAAGCACCAACACACAGCCGTTATACACGAAAAAGATACAAAACAGGATGCATGCCACATTGGCGAACAGGTCTATGGCCTTGCGGATCTGCGGCGGAAACAGCACGTAGAAAATGTCAACACTAATATGGTGATTGTCGCGAAGACCGACAGACAAGCCCAGCAGGATGGCCCAAACGACCAGAATGCTTGCCGTTTCATTGATCCACGTCGTAGGAGAATCAAAGACATACCTCATCACGACTTCGTAAAACATTAATCCTAAACCGACAACAAGAAACAACGTCGAAGACACGTCTTCGATCAATGAATACAGTTTGTTGGTTTTGCTCATGCGGTTCTCCTCCACCTTTCCGGGATAGAAAAAAGAGAGGTGCATTCCCCTCTTTTTCCGCTATTCGTTCCCTTCCTACTTCGATGCTTCTTCAGCCAACGTAATGACGTCTGGATCCATCTCGGCTGCCCATTTATCGAAAACGGGCAGTACCGCTTGCTTAAATGCTTCTTTTTCCTGATCAGTCAACTCATTGACCTTCATTTTGCCGCTCTTCTTGATTTTTTCCAACGATTCACGCTCCAGCTTTTCCACCAAATCGCGCCCGACCGCTGTCGCCTCTTTCATCGCTTCGTCCAAAAGGCTTTGCGTCTTGGCGTCCAGGCTGTCCCACCATTTCTTGTTCGCTACCACGACATATTCGGAACGCGCATGGTTGGTCAGCGTGAGGTGATTTTGAACCTCTTCATATTTTTGCGTTTCAATATTGACCAGACTGTTTTCCTGGCCGTCTATCGTCCCCAACTGGAGCGCTTGGTATACTTCGTTGAAGGCAATTTTGGTAGAGGCAGCCCCCAGCTTCTCATACACTTCATTGATAATCTGCCCGCCATGTGTGCGAATCTTTAACCCCTTCAGGTCATCCGGACGTTTGATGGCCACTTTCTTGTTGGTTATGTGCTTAAATCCGTTCGGCCAGAATGAGAGCCCTTCGATGCCTTTTGCCTCCAGTTTGGACAGCAATTTTTTGCCGCCCTCCCCGTCCTCAAACCTGCGCAGACTCTCTTCATCTTTAAACATGAACGGCAAGTCGAAGATTTCAAATGATTTGTCAAAGCCGCTCAATTTGGCGGCTGATGGCGCGATGATTTGCACATTATTCGCCTGCAGCGCTTCAATTTCGTCGTTATCCCCATAGAGCTGACCGGACGGGAATACCTTGACCTTGATATTGCCGCCGCTTTTGGACTCCACCAACTCCTTAAACCTCAAGGCAGCCTGGCCTTTCGGCGTATTGTCCGCTGCCACGTGCGACAGCTTGATCTCGATCTTCGGGTATTCCGCTTCAGCCGGCGATGCTCCCTGGCTGCTCTTGCCATCGGCCGGAGCATTCGAGGCACTGTTTCCGCAACCTGCCAACGCCATCATGGAAGCGAATGTGAGAATAACCAAACAGGTCAATCCGGATCGTTTTTTCATAAATTTGTACCCCCTTTTCGAAAGAAAGCCCTTACATTTCATCACTTTTAATTGGAACCCATTTTCCGAAACAAAAGCCTGAACACAACTGAGGATGCCTCTCCCCCCTTAGTCCCTGTTTCATGTTCAATAATTCGGAATTGCTGTTACTTCAGATATTACCATCTGCCTACTATAACTAAAAATATTCATATTTTATAGTCAATAATAAAAGTTTTTTATCTTAACAGACCATACACCATAATCGAGTCCGCTAACCCCCGTCCTCTCACCTATGAAAACACGTAAGTACTTTCTCAAAATCATTTTTGCCCGTATTAAAAAGGCAACACGAAACTAAGACGAGCCGTATTCATTCTTTGACCCAGTTTATTTCCTGGTTTACTTAAGAACCATTCATAGCCAAAGCACGGTTTATACCCCCAATCTCAGCAAGAATGGTCAACGCACTTAATACCGATATGCCCGGTATTCCCATAAGCAAGGGAACATTGGGATTGGTCTTGGCTCGAGCAAATAAATCGCCTTCTAAAGCGTTCATTTCCTGTTGAACAAAATCAAGCAACTTTGGTGATGAACATACAACGACCTGTTCCGTTTCCGACAGTGGGACCTTTTCAAGATATTTCCGCTCATTTACTCCAAAAAGATCGCTCAACGGGGATTGGATACCATTTCTGATTAATGCGGCATCAATCTTGTTTTTAAGCATTGTCCGAATTTTTGCCAGTCGAATGCGATGGTTGAGGAGAATCCTAAGCTGATACTCTTCTTTGCTTGGAACCCAGCTCACTGGAATAAATATCATACCCCAGATATGCCTGAAAAAACCCCAGAATCGCATATCCGGGGTATGATATTACATCATTTGCTTACAGGCACACCGTGTGAAAGTGCCGGTTGTTTTGGGGATTTGTCTTTATGAACTGGCTCTGCATGTACCCGTTCCTCTTGGGCATAACGCACCAATGCAATAAAGCGATAGACGAAATGCGCAAACTTCGAATAGGGTGCAACGAAGAACAAGGTGGCAACGCTGCCCAGATGGATCATGAGTATGATCCCCATGGCAGCCGTTTCGCGCACCGCCAACAGAAGCATGCCAGTCACCGCAATCACAAGCAAGGATACTGAAAAGGCATTGCCTGACTTGGTGGCACTCCGATCGGAGAGGGATTGGTCACTCTTGTTTTTCACGTAGAGGAATCCTGTGATCCCAATAATGAGCCCGATCCCGCCCAACGCGCCAAGGATCACAACCGGATGATACAACGGATAAGGTGCCGGGACTTTTAACACGTGGGCGTAAAAGGCCGCAAGCGTTGTCGAAGCAAAATCAAGCAAGAACCCATAGAAAATCAAATGGTGAAACATCCGCCGGCTTCTGGACATTTCGTAGCTGGGCTCCTTGCATCCTGCCCCTTCTCCCCCCAGATACCGCAGGCTCATCGAATAGGAGATCGCAGTCTTCACGTCTTGGAACGTGACTCGTTCCGAGTTGGGCGACTTGATATCACGCCAAAATCTCACGGCGCCAATGACCCAGCCAAACAGCATCCATAATCCCAGGAAGCCGAACAATCCGATCATGGCAAACTCAGACATGACATTATAGAATGCCCCTTGCCCTACATGCTTTTGCCACAGGGCCTCCGTATTGCTTGACAACGCCAGGACCACCGTAAACACGATGGTTAGGACAACAGCCGTCCATAAGCTGCTCTGCTTCCCGCCAAGGGCCTTCGCCAACGGACCTGGCCAGGCGTATTTATGATACAACTCATCACGCAACCCGCTAAAGAGCTTCGGCGGATTGATGCCAAACTCGTGGGGAGGTGTAAAGGGACACGCAAAATAACATTCCCGACAATCGTGGCAAAGGTTGGCCAAATAGGCCATATCATTCGGGGTAAAATCCCGGCGCCACTCGATCGCCCGCCATACGGCACAGTATCCTTCACAGTAGCGGCATGCATTGCACAGCCGCATTTGTCGCTTTCCATCATCGATAAGCTCTTGTAACTTCATTTGCTGCTTCCCTCCCTGCGATTCTTCCGAGTACGGCACCCATCGTCAGACCAAAACCAGCCAAATACCCGCGGCGCAGCACATTGCCGGCAACGATTTCTCCGGTGGCAAATATGTTCTTGGAGAGGCTACCGTCATTCATCTTGATCCTTGCCTGCTCGTTGATTTCGACACCCAGATACGTGAATGTAATGCCTGCCTTCAATGGATACGCATAGAATGGGGGGGTTTCAATTTTTACTGCCCAGTGACTCTTGGGAGGCGTCAAGCCTTCCGTATGGCAGTCGTCCAATTCACGTGGATTAAAGATTCCCGGACGAACAGACCGGTTATAGGCCGCAACCGTTTCATTCAACACGTCCGGATCGAGGCCCAACTTCTCTGCAAGTTCGCCAATGGAGCCAGCAGAGATCGGCTCCCACACGGAAGGCAAAAAGTTTCCAAGCGCTTTGCTATCCAGAATGGAGTATGCGACCTGATCCGACTGCTTTGCGATCAGCCCGCCCCAAATCGCGTAGCGTTTGGGCCAGAAATCTTCGCCTTCATCGTAGAAACGCTGTCCATGCTTATTCACCACAATCCCAAATGGCACACTATCAAGGCGTGTCACGATCCCCCCGTCAAACTTGGGCGCCCTGCCATCTACTGCAACGGCATGAAACGCATTTGGTTCTCCGATCTGGGCGGCCCCCTTGTTGAGAAGAATCTCCAGAACGTTGCCTTGGTTGTATGGCGTGCCCCGAATCACGAAATTGTCAGCCGCCGCCCCCCAGTAGCGCCTGTGCCATTCGATATTCGCCTCAAAACCGCCCGATGCAACGATAACAGCTTTCGCCTGCACGGTTATGATCGAGCCGTTGCGTTGTACGTGTACCGCCTTGCATTCCCCATCCTCGATGAACAAATCCACCACCATGGCTTCGTACCAGATGTCGATCCCTCTGGCTTGGGCAGTCTGATAGTAGGAATTCATCATGGCTTTTCCGCCACCGAGTTGAAAAATGTTGGTTCTCCCTAAATGAAGGGTTCCAGTCAACGCTGGCTGCCAGAGGATTCCCTGCTTGCTCAGCCATTCCGGAAGTTCTTCCGACCCGCGTACGATGATGCGGGCAAGCGTTTGATTGATTTCTCCCCCGGCGACACGGTTCAAATCCTCCATGAATTCTTCTTCCGTATACGTGCCCATCATGTACTTGTTGTCCTTACGCGTATTCATGACCCGAAAATCTCGGGTATGCCGACTGTTCCCCCCGCGATAAAATTCAGGGGCCCTCTCGACGATCAGCACTTTTCTCGCTCCATGTTCGTGAGCCGACAATGCGGCGCTTAGAGCGGCATTCCCGCCACCGATGACCAAAACATCCGTTTCCATTATGCAGACTCCCTTTCCCGTAATCATACGTATACAGTGCCCGTCATCAATCGTCGAGCGGTACGATAAACCCGGCCGTAATGGGCAATGCCATTTTCCATCCGTACAGGAGACATGAGCTCCTACATCCATCACACCGCCGCAGTGCCCGATGCGAATTACGCGGGGATCATGCGGATTCTGCGAGACGAGTTGATGGACGAGCGTTCCTTCAATTTGGGAGGCAATCGCCAAACAGATCCCTCCGGTGATGGCATAAGAGGGATGCAATTTTCCCATCGACATCATCCGGGCGACAATATCAATGTCATTTTTGCGAATGACGCTACCGGACGTGGAAAAATAATCGGTTGATGGCGCCAGGATACAAGCTTTGGGGACAGCCGGGCAATGTTGAATGGCATCCTGAATCGTCTCAGCCAGGCCGAGTCTGACGGCTGCCGCACCTCGGATCTCAAGGATGCGGCCCAGAAAATCCGGATGGTTATCCAAATCTTTCGGCAATTCGGTTCCGGATATCCCGATATCAGACGCGTTGACGAATACACATGGATTGGCCGCATCCACGATCGATACCTCATAACGGCCATAGGAATCCGTCTCCAGCCATTCCCTCACCTGATGGGTCGGCAGCAAGTGTCCGGTCACCGATCCGCCAGGCTCCATAAAATCAAGTTGAATCTTGCTTCCCGTGGTCGGAACGCCTGGAATGGCGTAATTCCCCTGATACTCGGTTTTTCCCTCTTTGACCGGGACATGGGCATAAATGTACTTTTGCGTATTCGTATTGAAGATCTTTACGGTTGTGTATGGCTCTTCGATGTTCTCGATTAACCCCGTATCGATTGAAAAGGGGCCTACAGCCGAAGAGATGTTACCGCAATTGCCTTTCATATCGATCAGGGACGTGAGGATATCCACTTGTCCAAAAGTATAATTTACGGCATTCGGTTCCCCGGGTATCTTCGAGATGACGGCCAGCTTGCTCGTGGTGGATGTGCTTCCCCCTAACCCGTCAAGTTGCCGCCCTGTTGGATCCGGACTTCCAAAGGCGCGCAGGATCACTTCTTTTCGCTCATCCCATTCTTCGGGCAGATCCTGTTCCAGGAAAAAGAGGCCTTTGCTTGTCCCGCCCCTCATAATGGTACAAGGAAATTCCGATTTCATGTCACACCTCCTGTTAACACACGTCTTGAAACGATCATCGAAAGGCCGAAAAATCGTTTTTCTCTTGAATTTGATTGTAGTATAATTGAATGCATAAAAATAATATTAATATTTTATGATTTTGGATAAATAATTTTTATTGATGGAAGACAGGTGAAGGTTATGGATGAAAAGGATTGGAATATGCTGATCACCCTTTATGAGGAGCGAAATATCACCAAGGCGGCAGAACGTCTCTACATTTCACAGCCGGCCTTGACCTACCGGCTGCATCAGCTGGAGAAGGAATTTGGAACCGGTATTGTCACGCGTGGGAAAAAAGGGGTGGAATTTACCGTCCAGGGCACCTATCTAGTGAACTATGCGAAAGAGATGCTGCTCCAACTACGCAAGGCGAAGGAATATATCGTCAATATGGATCAAAGCGTGAAAGGCACCTTGCGCTTAGGGGTCTCCGGCATGTTTGCCCGTTACGAGCTCCCCAGGCTGTTAAAAAATTTCCTCGCCAAATACCCTGATGTCGAAATCAATTTGAAAACCGGGTGGAGTTCGGAGGTTAACCAATTATTGCAGAAAGAGGAAGTCCATCTTGGCATCGTGCGCGGCAACTACAATTGGCACGGGGAGGCCTATTTATTTCGGGAAGAGATGATCAGCGTTGCCTCCCATAAAAAAATAGAACTGGAGGAATTGCCGTCGCTCCCCCAGATCAATTATCAAACGGACCCGTCTTTACGCACGCTCATTGACAATTGGTGGAAAGAGAGATTTCGGACGCCCCCTACCATCGCCATGGAGGTGGACCGCCTCGATACTTGCAAGCAATTGGTGATGCACGATCTGGGTTATGCGTTTTTCCCCAACATCTGCTTATCGGATGATGAACCGCTCTATACCATACCGCTGATTTCGAAAGACCAGCAACCGTTGGTACGGCAGACATGGATCATTTATCGGGAAAGCTCCATGGAATTGACATTGGTTAAAGCATTTATTGATTTCCTCAAGGAAGAAACTGCCACACAATTAACATGAATTCCTGGCCTTTCTCATATACCGCCATGTAACCACAGAGAGCCAAGGTGAACTCCTCGTCTGCGCCATCGAAATCAAACGCCTCTTTCAATGCCGTTTCAGCGGGAAAGCGCCGCTGGGCATTAAGCGGTCTTTATATTTTGGGGGACCTGCTACAGTTTTTATAGAATTTAGCATTTTCCCTAAACCTTAGTTGCGTTACTCTTTTGAAAACAATGATAACCTAGGAAACGAAAAACAATGGATAGTTTTGCAGCGAGTCGAAAACGGTTTTTGCAGCGAGATCATAGTCTTTGTAGAGACCTTGAATGTTGGCGTCAATGTTTTCAGTGAAGGTTACTTTTATGTTGGATCCGTTTTGAACGATCGGATTAGATGTCCAGTTTAGTTTCTTACTGTCTACAAAATGGGTTCTTGACCAAAGATAGATCAAAGGTTCTATGTTTTATTTTCAATGATATTCTATTATTTACTCAATTCTTTATGTAATTTTTTATTTTATCTCTATTTTTTTCAATCATTGGCTTTTCAATTTCTTCATCATAGAAACAATTGTCCATTGATGAAAAATGTTGCTCACACTTTTCCATCAATGGACAATTGTTTCTACATCCAAAGTATTAACTATAGACCGGTTCTTTTTCGCTTAGACCAAGCGTCTGTGCTGTTGAAGTATGAATTTCTTGGAAAAGCTCTGGGTTTTCCACGAGTGACACTCCATAGGAAGGAATCATTTCTTTTATTTTCGGCTCCCACTTTTTCATATGTTGCGGGAAGCATTTTTCTAATACCTCAAGCATAACGTGAACGGCAGTAGAAGCACCCGGAGAAGCGCCAAGCAACGCAGCGATCGAGCCATCAGCGGCACTAACAACTTCCGTACCAAATTGTAGTGTTCCCCTGCCGCCGGTCTCAGTATCTTTGATAACTTGTACACGTTGGCCCGCTACCACTATGTCCCAATCCTCGCTTTTGGCGTTCGGAATAAACTCGCGTAATTCTTCCATGCGCTGTTCATTCGATAACAGTACTTGCTGGATCAGGTATTTTGTCAATGCCATCTCTTTTACGCCTGCCGCCAACATAGTGAGGACATTATGCGGTTTTACGGAACCTATCAAATCAAAATTTGAACCCGTTTTTAAGAACTTTGGTGAGAAGCCGGCAAACGGTCCAAACAGCAATGTTTTATTGTTGTTGATATATCTTGTATCAAGATGCGGAACAGACATTGG
This sequence comes from Brevibacillus massiliensis, assembly GCF_000311785.1. Taxonomy (GTDB): domain Bacteria; phylum Bacillota; class Bacilli; order Brevibacillales; family Brevibacillaceae; genus Brevibacillus_C; species Brevibacillus_C massiliensis. The sequence continues at coordinate 73,376 of NZ_HE978538.1, read as the reverse complement.
AGGAGCGCCAACCTTAGCTTTACCGTATACTTTTGCATGATGCTGCGCTGCAACTTTCGGATTATTGCATACCATAAATAGACCGCTTACCGGGAAACCCCCAATATGTTTTGACTCAGGAATACCTGTTTTTTGCAGTAAAGGCAGGCTTCCGCCCCCGGCGCCGATAAAGACGAATTTTGCAGTATGGTATTCGATTTTACCGCTATCGATACCATGCACTTTCACTTCCCACAAGCCGTCGCTCGTACGTTTTATATCCTTAACGCTATGCTTGTAGTTTATCTCGACGTTCTTACTTTTTAAGTGGTCAAACAACATGCGTGTTAAAGCACCAAAGTTGACATCCGTTCCAGAGTCGATTTTTGTCGCCGCTATCGGTTCATTCGATGTACGGCCTTCCATGATAAGCGGAATCCATTCATTCAGTTTTTCAGGGTCATCGGAAAATTCCATGCCTTGGAACAGAGGATTGTTTGACAGCGCTTCAAAACGCTTTTTCAAGAACGCTACATTTTTTTCCCCTTGTACGAAACTCATATGAGGCAATGGCATGATAAAGTCCTGCGGGTTGCGAATCAGATTGCTGTTTACAAGATAAGACCAAAACTGTCTTGAAAGCTGAAACTGTTCATTAATTTTAATCGCTTTGCTGATATCTATCGATCCGTCAGGTTTCTCGGACGTATAGTTAAGCTCGCACAGTGCAGAATGGCCCGTACCCGCATTATTCCATTCGTTAGAACTTTCTTCTCCTGCGTTTGCAAGTTTCTCAAACACTTTGATTTCCCATTCCGGTGCTAACTCTTTCAATAATGACCCCAAAGTCGCGCTCATGACTCCGGCACCAATTAAGATAACGTCTGTTTTTTTCTGTATGCTGCTCATGATAACCTTCCTTATCCCCTATATTTGCACAATAGAGTAGGCGCTCCTGCTTAGGTATTACTAAAAGCAAGGCGCCCCTAGGAACACACCTTTTCTGTCTCAATTATAACCTTATCATAGTCTATTATAATGATTTATAGAATAAAATATCTACTATTAGCTGATATTTATCATCTATTTATAGCTGGGAAATCTGGTAAAAACGTGAGAAGTCCGTCCGCAAGGCCCTGGAAACACACAAAAACCAAAGCCTTTACTTAGCTTGCGAGGGTTAAGGCTTTGGTTTGCCGTTGCCTGTGATACGTCTCTACGCTCTCCGTGCTGTCTGTAACGGCAAGTTTTTATTAAAAATAAACTGAAGCCAATGCTTAATAAGATTGGCTTCACTTCATGCTAACGCAAACAGATAATTTTCGGTATATACGGACCTTTTTTATTGACGTTGTAATCTGATTCGATAAGGTAAAATTGAAACCGTAAGTGCTTATTATAAGCAGCCTCATTATTACTGAGTTGTTCTTTGTCTTTCTCATAAATTTCTGAAGCCAAACTGAAAATCTCATCCCAATTCTCTTCAGAAAGTATTTGTAAAAAATATACTCCATGCCCATAACAAAGCGGTTTAACCCCTTAAAATTAGAGCCAATCTCCCTTATTCTCGTTTTGCCGCACGGTTACTTTTCTTCAACCTGTGGAGAGTGTAGGATGAGAAAAGTCTAGCGTCAAGGAATCCACTTGACCCCAGACTTTTCTCATCCTGGGTGGCTCCTAGGTCGAAGAAAAGCTTCAAATTGCAAATGCCTTGCCAATCTACACTTTCACCACAAATGGTTTTACACGTTGCAGTGTGAAAGCCTCCATGAATTCTGCTGGTGAAAGGTTATACAGACTGCCATGAATTCTCCGTTGGTTGTAAAAGAGCAGATAATTCGTAACCGTTTCATACGCTTCCTGGTACGTGAGAAACTCATGCCGCTGCAGACACTCTTTCTCCAGTATGCCGTGAAACGCTTCAATATGAGCGTTCTTGTTTGGTGTCTTCGGTGGAATTCGCTCATGCTCAACTTGGAATGTCTGACACGCGTTTTCAAAGACTGACTAATAAACTGTGGACCGTTATCCGTTCGGATCACCGGTCGATCTTCTTGATCGAATTGCTGACGTTTCCACAAAGCACGTTGAAGAATCTGAGCAGCATGTTTTCCTTCGCATGTCAGTCCGATATGGTAATCCACAATAGCTCGATCGTAGACGTCGATCAGACACAGCAGGAAAAAGAAACGATCTTCTCCTGCAATGAAGCCATATTTTACGTCCATTTCCCACAATTGATTCGGGGCGGTAATCTCTCGGTTATGGGTTAGCTTGCGAGGATACTTGCTCTTCTTTTCGCGTTGCGGTTGCAGCAGATCATCTTCTTTCAACAAACGGTAGACCTTTTTCTTGTTGATGATCAATTGATGCTCTCGTTGCAAGCAAAGGGTGAGCTTTCGCTAGCCATAGGCAGATTCTTCGCCAGAGATCAGTTCAGATAGCCATTCCTTAATCTGCTCATCAGAAACAGGATGCCCCTCCTTTGTCAAGAAATAACCGGGTACGGGACGCCCTCCGTTGTAGACACGTGCTTTGCGGAATGCTTTGTATTTTCGATAGTAGTACGTCGCCTCGCTCATGCCGACAATACGTAGCACGGTTTTGGCTGTATACCCCAGCTGTATCCACTTGTCGGCTATTTCCATTTTGTCCGATACGCTGGGTTTACCTTTTTTACAAGCTCACGGAGAATGGCAATTTCCAAGTCCTTTTCTCCGGGCAGTTTCTTCAGCTTTTCATTTTCGGATTCCAACTCACGGAATTCTCCGGGGGACGGTGTGTAGCTGGTCACCGCTTTTGCTTCTGGAGAAGTATTTTGCCAATCGGCGTGTTTGGAATTCCGCATCCATCGGTACAACAGCTTCACATCGATCCCATGCCGACGGGCTACCTGACTGGCATTTCCCGCTTCTTTGGCTTCTTGAATCAGTTGTTGTTTAAACTCAAGTGAATAGCGTCTTCGTTG
>NZ_HE978538.1:66288-68576 GCF_000311785.1 Brevibacillus massiliensis | reverse complement strand
TTACGCTGCGCTAGCCTTAGATATCAACTCCACTGAAGGATTGATACTGAATGTTAGCATCGTATCCTCCTCCTCTCTCATCGTATTAAATCCTAAATTCAAATGTCTTTACTAATTCGCGGAATTTATCGTAATTAATTGATAATCTCTTCGCTGCTTCCTTTCCATTGAAGCTACCTTCCCGATATTCTTTGTATACGTCAAGAAAACCGGTTGGATATGGTTTGACGGGTCGCCCAGGTTTACTTTGTTTTGACTTTAGGCTGGTTTCCTTCTCCTTGATAAAATTGTTGATGAATGAAAGCATTTCATAACCCTGATCCGATAAGATTCTTGCTTGCATTGGATCTAGTAATATTAATTCTGTATCCTTCTCCTTCAAAGTGGATAAAAAAATACATAATCCGTTAATTTCATCAGCAACATCATTCAAATTACGGATAACAACTGCATCCGAACTACCCAACTGTTCGAGCATTGCTTTCAACGACTCATTTTCACAAAAACCGTATTCATCAGTGAGATCGATAAATACTTTATCTGCGTTGAGTTGATCCTTAATTCCTTCAATCTCTTGTTTGCGACGAGCGCGAACATATCCGAATCTTGTCATGATTCAACCCCCAATTTTAGACCTGAATGATCCTTATTACACATTTACCATGTAGGAGTTTGATCTTCGTAGATCGAAACTAACATCTTCCATGATCAAATACCATTGTGCATCCTTTTCTATACGGCACGGAATAGATTGACCACCTATATAGATTTCAAAACATTCTCCGCAGTGAAGTCCATAGTTTCTGCCTTCAAGTTCAACACACCAACGGTCTGTTTCTTCATCGTATTTCATCGTCTTTTGAAACTGCATTTAGCCTTCACCCTCTCCACCAGAACCCCTCATAAATTTCTTAACATAGACTTTTGTTCCGTCCTCATACCTGTCATAGATCCCCATACCATCTATTGCTCTTACTGGGGCTCCCGATTCAAGAGTCTCTTCGATATCTTTCATACTTGATTCTTTTAAAAATCTTTCGACCTCTTCCTTAGGAGAATCAAATCTCAGTTTTTTCATTTCCCATCTTCCTTTTCAGTCAATAAAATAACGACAATTTATACGGGAAGAATAGCCACCATCGTGTTGAGATAATAGCTTCCTTTAACGGGTAAATACAACCCATTTTTCAGTATTTTATGACACAGAAATACTGGCGACCCAATAGACCGACTAAACGACCGACAACGTGACAGCCTGTACGCCACCGTGTACCGATTTTCACGGAGGGAGTAAGGGAGAAATATATACCAAGGGGGAGAAGGGCGTTTTTGGGGCATTTTTGAAGGGAATTGGGAGAGCAGACACGACCCCCAAAAGAAGAGAAAGTGACCAGATATTTACATTTACTACCATGAAGGAAAATCCGTGCTTTTACGATACTGTGAGAACCAAATGCTCAGTCCCGTTATCGTTACGTCTGAAATTTTTACTCAACTTCTCATGGATACTGAATCGTCCAATGATTGATGACCTCCAAAGTGTTCTTTTAGAAGGGTAGTGTGACAACTGTTGTCAGTGTGCGTCGAAGATTGTACTGAAGTTAATCCCGAATTGTTCTTCTACGAAATACAGAAGATCCTCGCCTGGTAATCGGGAACTGTGATTAGGCGAAAGTGTCCTTTTAGGAAACAAAATAAAGCCTCTCCGTCATCCTCTCTTTTGGAGCCGGTCTACCCCAAATCGAGCAGAAACAACCGATTCGGGGCAATCTATCGATGGCACTTTTTTGGACACTCACTTGTGGTGTACTGGTACTAGTGATCTTTCTGGTATTAATTTATTTAGCTTCTGAGATGAGATCATGTATTTCAGGCGTAATCTCAAAGTTGATATAAATGAACTCTTCCTTCATCCGACCAATACCCGAACTAGATACATGCTTCAGCTTTAAGAAGATCTTCTTCCACCCGTCATTTTCCAACTCATCGTATATGTCACTTTCGTAGCCGCTTACGATCATATAAGTGTCAGTATGTCTGATTTGGTTCCTAAAGTTTATATGAACCTCTCTGTTCCATGAATGTCTATAGTGATTCTTTCCTTGCATCGCGGCTGGATCATAAGGTGGATCACAGTAAACTAAGCACTTCTGAGGTTTAAATTTGGCTACACCCTGCTCAATTTCTTTTATCAGTTCACGGCAATCCCATCTGATCACCTCAACCCCTGATAATATCGGAACAAACTGATCAAGATTGAGAATCCTCTCATAATACCCCTTTCGTAA
>NZ_HE978538.1:18473-64427 GCF_000311785.1 Brevibacillus massiliensis | reverse complement strand
CCCCCTTTCGCCTAGCTCTGGCTGAATTACTATCATAAGTTGTAAAATCTGCGGCTCTACTCATGACAGCTGCAATAAACGTGTTAGCTGCAGCGGAAATAATGTCGGATGCCTCACTGAAACGTCCTTCTTCTGCTAATTCATTATCTTGTTTCCTTACGGTAACAGCTTCATTGAAAACCTCTTCGGAATAATCCTGTCTGTATAGTTTTTTAATTAGGTCTTTGGTTAAAAACTCGTTGGTCAGAACTTGGAAAAGACAACACAGCGGTAAGTCTGCGTCACAATATACTCGATGCTTAAATAATTTCGGGTCAATATTGAGAAGACATCTTCCTCCTCCACCAGTTACCTCATAATAGGCTTTAAGGTCATACTGTTTCGCAGTCCATTCAATAAGCGGAACTAGTGAGGAAACAAGCCCTGCTTTACCTCCGGTATAAGGAATGATAGATAATGTCTTCCTGCTCATTTCATCCCATGAAGTTGGTTTAATCAGTTTTTCTATCGGGGATAAGGAGAGTAGATGCCTCTCCTTGTTCCCCCTCAAAAGGAAGGGGCTATACATCGTCAGCACCCCCAACACCATTAATAAGGGCATCATACACTTTAGGACACTCTATAATGTAGAAACGTTCAGATTTGAATTCCTTCTGAATGCCTTTAATTTTTTGACCCTTATGCGTTTCTCTCGTAAACTTCTTTAAATATCCGCAATCTTCCCAACCTTGAAGAATTTCATCCAACTTCATACATCTTGCGTTACTCTTGTATTTCCCACGTTTCGGTTTGTCCTCTACTTCGTCCCAAACGAACAATTCCATTAAAGTATATCTTGTGACAGCAATTAAACACTTTCCTGTGTATTCAATTGAGTCTAAGATAATACCCTTATGCATCAACGGGTTATAGTTGTTTTCAGAGAGTACAGCAAGATCATCAAAGTCAAACATTAGATCTTCTTGGAGCAAATCAAGATTTCGAACTGCATCAGATTGGCTTAAGACTCCACCACCAATCAAAGAATTCAGCTTGTCTGTGCTAACTTCTTCGGCAATATCTTGTTTTCTAAGCTCAATAGCGAAAATAATCATCTTTTCTAACAATGGTTTGTCAATGTAAAGTCCAAATGAGGCTAAATCGGCTAGAACCGAGGAAAAGAACTTGTTTTCATCCATCAACTCATGATGCAAATAGGATTTGCTCGTACGCTTTCTCCCTTTAGATGTAAACTCCACAACATATGTTCCATGAGGGAATTTTTGGTTTATACCCCAATAGAGTTTAACTTCCCAATATGGACTGAACGATGATTTTAATTCTTCTAGACACACTTGACCTTCGCTTTTGTCCTTCAGATTCTTTTGATTCTTGTAGTCTTTCATGTCTTGTCGTGTACTAACTGTTTTTTTGTTACCCATTATTACCACTCCAGGTATTCGAGCTAAAGGTCACAAACAATTAACCTTCGCAAGATTATCTGGAATCTCTTGAAAAAACTCTGGAAAAACAAAAAACTATTGAAATACTTTTCTCAGTACTCCCTAAGAAATGAAAACTGTTATCCATACCATGTAGTGTCCTGATGAAAAAAGAAGCCATTCAATATCTGTATCACTATAAAGTTTCCATTATCACAACGTATTCCTTAACCTCTTCTATTCGATTAATGAAACTCAAAAGCAGTAACCAATAGGCAAATAAATATATTAATCGATGCACTTGAACGGAATTGATATTGAACTAAGGGGAAACTGTGGAGTTGTGGAGGTTGTGGGATCTGTGGGTATAGTGGGTAGCCAAATCTTAAATGACGATCATTTCCCCTGAGCAGACTATTTTGGTGGAATGCTCATCTTGGAAACACCCTCTCCCATATGGAATCTGTGAGAGAACTTCTGATTTATTCCTTGCATGCATACCCAATTGCTCGATTGAGGTGATGTAACCGAAATCATTTATCACTTTGTGCTTATCCGATTTTGCTCATTTTTCTCCTACTAACTATGTTTATTATCTTAGTGCCACTCCATAAATATTTTGATTTCTTGTAGATTGGTTTATAATCACCCAAAATATCGAGACAATAGAAAAGGGGTAAGACTTTTTCAGCTCTATGTAGAGCTTTAGAAGTTTCTACCCCTCAAAGATATTTTCAGGACTCTCCGTCAAAACAAACGGTCACAGTAGCATGGCTCACATAATACCATTGGACCGCCCTTCATCATTCTAAGAATGCCTAAATCTCCACATTCAGAACACGTAACCTCACTTAATTTTTCATACCTCTCTTTGATAGCGTAAATATTTTGGTTCTCACTGAGTAATTCCACTCTCAAAAAACCACCTACATCCTTTACCTCATATACTGTTACGTCTGGATTTTTGTTGATAGACTTAAAATAATTGGACATATCCTGAAACATGTCATTTATTAGCTTCATTCTCCCATTACCAAACTGCCATTTTAGTAAGTCGTAGAAGTATCCTTCTTCATTATTCATTTCTTCTGCTAAATTTAGCTCTGCTGCCCAAGGGAATTTCTCAATAATTTCTTCTTGAGTGATACGAGTCAATTTGTTCATTTGCTCTTCCTCCCTTACTCGTTAATTCGTTGAGAATATAACTTGGAAGAGCAAAAAGATCAAAGATATTTTATCATTTACTGTCCTTGATTATTCCTTTAAATAAAGGTCCCCGAACTACGATCTGACCATTACCGACACTTAAATTACCCTGGTTATCGAAATAGTTAAATGTTAAAGCCGTTGGATAAAACTAACCATCATCTCGAAGCAAATTACCATTTGCATCAAAATACCTGAAAGTAGGTTTTCTCTCACTTTCGGTCTTGAAGCACGAGTCACAATACACAGTGAGCCATCCAAACATATCTCGAATGCTTCCTGAATCGCCGCACGATTCACAAACCTCTTCAGATAGCCTTTCATACTTTTCCGTAATAGCATGTATTTCTGGAATACCCCTACAAATAACAGTTTGCATGGACGCATACTTCTCTTTGATTTCCCAAATCACTACGTTAACAGGTATGTCCTTGGCTTTGTAAACATTCTCGATCTCTTCAAACATATTCCAGATCAATTGAAACCAACCATCTCCACACCAACACGGAGCTAAGTAACCTAAACCTTCGCCTGAATTCGGATCTTTTGCTTCCGCCCAAGGGAACCGTTCAAACAGCCTGTCTTGTAAGTCTGGATTCATCATTAGATGACACCTGCCTATTAAATTTTTCTCATCATGTACCTATAAACTAGGTGAGAAAACAGGTCTTAAATATTTCAAAATTTCTACACCTATATATTTTTCGTTAAGGAAATGTAGATAATAAAGAGAAAAAGTGTCCGAATATAATCTTTCATCTGGTTTACCCTAATCAATGATCACCCTAACACACCTTGTAATATAACTTTGAAGAACGTACTCTAATATAAGCTGTACAAAAAATAACACTTAGCTGAGGTTTGTAATCATGAACTTTAAAATTTACGTTATTGGTGACAAAATAGAAAAATTTTATCTAGAAGGTATCAAAGAATATGAGAAGCGTTTAAGTAGAAGCTGCAAAATACAACTACACCATTTTAAAAACCTAGAATCACTTTCAAAGAAGTTATCTGATAAGACATATAAGATAGTTATCTCCTCAAAAGGTAATACAATTAGTTCCGAAGAACTCGCAGATAAAATAAACCTTTTGGGTGTAACAGGGAAATCAGACGTATCTCTTCTAATAGGTGCTGATTCCATACCCCATGACGAGGTATTATCCATTAGCCCAATGGAGATGGACTTAGGATTAAAAACGACTATAATTTTTGAACAAATTTACCGAGCATACCGCATACTCAATAATGAACCATACCATAAATAATAGGTGACCATAACTGGTCACCTTCATTGTTTAAACTACCCGCTTTACTTGAATGATTTCACCTTTGAACATAAATAAAATAAATTCAATCGTATCTCTGAAATTGAAACTATACGGTTTAGGGTTTGGTGTGGTAAGCATCCCCCCTCCCAATCCGAAACCCCCGATACACCTGCTCCACCAACACCAACCTCATCAACTGATGCGGAAACGTCATCTTCGAAAACGACAGCCTCACATCCGCCCGCTTCAACACTTCCGCCGACAGCCCCAGCGAACCCCCGATGACAAAAGCCAGCTGGCTTTTCCCATGCAAAGCCAACCGGCCCATCTCAGCAGCCAGCTTTTCCGACGACCACATCTCCCCGTCGATGGCCAGAGCAATCACATACAGATCCGGCTTGAGCTGAGCGAGGATCCGCTCGCCCTCTTTTCGCTTTACCTGCTCCATCTCGGTGGGACTCAACTCTTCCGGAGCCTTCTCGTCACTTACCTCGATAAACTGCAGCTTGCAGTAGGCAGACAGGCGCTTGCTGTACTCCTGGATGCCATCCTTCAGATACTTTTCCTTCAACTTGCCGACAGCTACGATTGTAATTTGCACCTGCTACATTCCTTTCACGCGCAAAAGCACCGCTTGTCCCCCGGCCCCGCAGACCATGCATGTATCCGCAGCAGCAGGATCATCTACATCTCCGCGTCTAAATACATCAGGTGCCGTCTCATATTGGTTCACGTAGTCGTCAATCTCCCGCTCCAGGTGCTCCAGGCAGCTCACTCGAACCGGGAAATCGGCGTATATCTCGGTCTTCTCGCCTTTGATATGTATCGTTCGCACTTGTGCGTCATCATTTGCATCTTTCATGTTTTTGGTCATGTACATTCCGTCCCTTCCTTGCTGCTGCGCTTCCCTTATTTTATCCAATCCCGTCCACAAAAAGAAGGTGCGGATCTTTCACGTTTCACGTTTTAATACCGCTATCCAGCGGGAAAAGGTAATCAATCCTACCCGCTGCCCAACCATCCACAGTAGAAAGAGGGATTGCACCTTGGTTCAATACAAAAGTTCAAAAGGATCCATATTTCTATATGTCAAGCCGGACAAGAACGCCATGCTGGGACTGGGCTCGATCGTCGTCACCAGAAACAAAGCGGAGATTTTACTGTTTCCCGGCATATTCCTCAGACTGCACGCCGCTTATATCGGCTTTCGCCGCGGGCAAATCCCGCCGAATGACAAATTCAAAATTACCGAGGACGACATTCATCCCTCTACGATCTATGTAACCTTTTCCAACAGCAAAATTACCCTTCAACAAATCCCTAAAAACGGAAAATCAGCAACCGTTTCGTTGGAACTGATCGAGTTCTTTGAACTGCTGAAATTTGCCCTGGTGCTTGGTTACAAAAAACACCTGACAGGATTTCCGGAGACACATGTCGAGCTTCAGCGAATTCAGATTGTATTTCACAAGAAGACGATCTGGGACAAGTACCTGATTTTTTGGGTGGCCGTTTTCCTCTTGTCCTCAGCGGCATTTGTCTTCTTGCTGGCACAGCAAGCGGGCATGTTATAGACCAGAAAGACTTCATCCCACTATACATAAGCAAACGAGGGGCGCCGCATTTGGCACCCCTCTGCTTACCTGCTGATTTAGTTGGTAGGCGAATTGCCTAGCGTAAGTTGGACTGTCTTCTCTAAACCGTTCCGGTAGAACGTTACTTTCACCGTGTCCCCCGGCTTTTTGTTGATGGTCAGGTACTTGCGCAAATCGGCTGTCGAGTTGATCTCTTTGTCATCAAGCTTGACGATGACATCGTATTGTTTTAAACCTGCTTTTGCTGCCGGCGAGAAATCGGGGACGCCTCTGATGACGACACCTGCTTTTACATCTTGCGGCAGGTTCAGATCTTCTTTCCACGCAGAGCGCGGCACATTGGTCAGATCAAGCGGATTTTGAATGCCGATATAGGCCCGCTTCAATTTGCCATCCTGCATCAATTGCGACACGATATTCTTCACGTCGTTGATCGGGATGGCGAAGCCGAGTCCCTCTACGCCTTCCTTGGCGATCTTCATGCTGTTGATCCCGATTACCTGTCCGTAGATGTTGCACAGAGCGCCGCCGCTGTTGCCGGGGTTGATCGCCGCATCTGTTTGCAGGACATCCATGTCCCAGTCGGTCTGCCCGTCGTTGTCCACGTCGATCGGCATCGAGCGGTTAAGGGAACTGATAATGCCGGCCGTCACCGTCTGCGAGAATTGCAGGCCGAGCGGGTTCCCGATTGCGATCGCCGGTTCACCCACTTTTAGCGTGTCGGAATTCCCCAGCTCTGCCACGGTGGTTACCTTCGAACCGTCAATTTCCAGGACAGCCAGGTCGGTCAAGGCATCAGCCCCGAGAATGGTCGCCTCGACGCGATCCCCTTTGGGCAGGGACACCTCCACCTTTTGCGCCCCGTCAATGACGTGATAGTTGGTGATGATATGAGCTTTTCCGCCCTTTTTTTCAAAGATGACGCCGGAACCCTCGCCGCTTTCGACCGTACCGCTCTGCCGCGTCCAGGGATTGGTGACTTTTTGGATGTTAATAACCCCGACTACGGCATTTTCCACCTTTTGCACCGCCTGGACGATGCCGGTATTCACATCCAGCGACACAGGCTGTGACACCGATACAGGCGTCGCCCCTACGCTCTTGTCCATCGCCAGAGCGGTATTCGGTTGATTCAACGATACATACCCTGATTTAGTAAGTGCTGGCATCATTAATAAAACGACAAGTCCGCCGATTACTGCAGATGTAACAGAGGTAACGATAAAGCGGCCAACGCCCTGGTCACGCCGTTTTTTGCGCTCCGGTTCGTAGAAATCGTCGTAATACCCCATTTCCTATCTCTCCTTTCTTCTACTAGTAAGCTTAGCAGCCTTTCATAGAAGTTATACCATCCTTCACTCTCAGTATACGAATCCGTTACGGGAAAGTGGCGTGAGAAATATGGAAAGGTTGTGGAATCATACCTCTTCCAGTCTGGTGGGACGATGCGGATACGTCTCACGCAGATGGGTGTCATCGCCAACCTTTAACCCTTTTTCTTCGAGAATATTTTTCACGGTCAGACGGGCCAACTCTGCCATGTTGTTCTCCTTGCTCAGATGTGCCAGGTAGACCCGCTCCGCCCGTCCCTGCAGAATGTCGGTCAGCGCCTCTCCGGCGGTTTCATTGGACAGATGGCCGACATCGCTTAATATGCGCCGCTTGATGTTCCACGGATAATGCGACATCCGCAGCATCTCGACATCGTGATTGGCCTCAAAGATGTACGCGTCCGCCCCGCGAATCGTCTGCTTGATCCGCTCGCTGACATAGCCCAGGTCTGTGGCCAGACTCAACTTTTTCTTTCCGTGATAAAAGCAGAAGCCCATCGGTTCGGCAGCGTCATGCGAGATCCCGAATGATTCGACAGCCAGGTCTTCAAACTCTTTCGTTTCCCCAATCTCAAAAAAACGGCGCTGATCCTCTGTAATCGTGCCGATTTGCCCCTCCAGCTCTCCCCAGGTCTTCTGGTTGGTGTAGATCGGTATGTTGTACCGCCTGGCCAAGACACCCACGCCTTTTATGTGGTCGACGTGTTCATGGCTCACCAAAATAGCCTTTAGCTCCGCCGGATTTACTCCGATCTCCTGCAGGGCCGCATCGGCTTGTTTGCCTGTGATCCCCACGTCGATCAACAGTGAGGTTCGGTCTGTTTCGACATAGATGGCGTTTCCTGTACTGCCGCTTGCCAACACGCTAAATCTCAACCCTGTTCCCTTCTTCCTGCATCCTCGCTGTTTCTTGTACCTGTCTGCGCTTCCAGCGGTCTTTCCACGGCCCCCGTGAAGGCATTCACATAATGGATTTTCCCGTTGTGGATGATTCTCCATACGGGTGCCAAAACCTGCACGACGGCATCGTACTCGTGGCCGTAGTACCCCAGCGTGACATCCTCCACCTGTTCGTTCGCTGTGATAATCTCTTTTTCGACCAGCGAGCGAAGTGCCGTATAGGCGGAGATCACCTGCCGGTTGTCTCCCTGATTGTGGACGTGAAGATACGTCTGCTTGTATCCTGTCGCCATGCCTTTTTCCACTTTCACTTCCAATGGGGCAATGTAGATGGGCACACCGTCATGCGACTGCCAAAACATAATCTCCCCCTTCCCGAGCAAATAGTGATCAAGCCGGTACTGTTCGGCGTGAACGACTTTTTGGCTCATCTGCCTTAAAAAATCGTCGGGGTTCTTGGACAGATTAAGCTGGATGGGTTGGGCCAAGTGAGCCGTGATCGGATCCGCGTCCAAATACTCCACGTTTACGTAGTTCATCTCTGGCGTCTCCTGGGGGATGTCCACTTTCAGCGAGATATGATGCTGCGCCAGAAAAGCGGTGCTCTCCACCCCGTTTTTGACTGTATCCGAGTCTACCCACTGCTCCGTCCGCGACACGTAGACCTGATACCCCAAAAAAAGATCGAGGAAGAGAAAGGCGCAGATCAGGATGCTTTTGGCTCGGCTCCAGTCCACTGGCTCTCCTCCTCTTCCGGGTTTTTCGCACGAGCGTCTTGAATCAAGGTCGTCCCATCCTGCATTTCTACCGCCCAGACCGGAGTCAATTCCACGTACTCTGGAAATACCCGGCTTTGATATCCCAAATATACATTTTGAATCTGATCGGTATCCACCTTCTGCGCCCGCAAACGCTCGTACAAGGTTGGCCCCGAGATGATCGTCGACTCCTTGTAGTCAACGTAGTTTTCCAAATCGATGAGCGAGCGTTTCATCGTGACGATTTGCCCTTCTTCTGTCGTGACTGAGATCGTTTCCCTGCCGTCATTGCTAACGAGCGGATACGACCCGACGTACCGTCTGAAAGAGATCACGTCTCCCTCTCCCAATCGCTGTTCCAGCCGGTCAAAGTAATAGGTTCCCGTCCAGCCGAGGTGCTGATTGATGAACGAGATCGCTCCCAGCAATTTGTCCTCATCCGACAGCCCTTCTGTTTTTTGCGGCAGGGCAGGGTCGGTAAACGTCATCAACTGCTGCTCTTTGCGAAGCTGCAGCGACCTGCTTCCATCGGTGTATATCACGGTATTGTCCCGCTCGACGATCTTGCGGATTAGCGACGGGTCCAGGAAGAACGCGTCGATGATCGCCTTTTCATTGAGCAGCGAGTAGTGGAAGCGGAACTGACGGATTTTCTGCTGCTCTTTCGGAACGTAGTAAATCTGCCAGAATACCGTGTTCCTGGCCGGTTCCTCCGGCATGTACTTCAGGATTTGCTCCGGCATGAAACGGCCCATCGGCAGGTAGGATTCCGTCAAATCCTTGGGGCTCACGACTGTGCGGGCACGAACCACCTGTTTGTCGTCTTTTGAGATGAACAAGGCGTAAACCATATCCTCGCTCTCTTCGTAATACAGCCAGATCCGGTCGATGCCTTTCATCCGGTTGGACATTTCTCCGCGAAAGGCGAACATTTGCGAGATGATCGAGACCGGTATCCCGGAACGAAAATCAATTTCCAGGCCGGGCTTCACCTGCGCCAAGCTTTCCCACTTCTGCTTGGTCAAGGGGTAGGTGAGAAAGTCATAGAAGTACCATTTGCCAAGCTGTGATTGGATCGATGCATACGGCGCATCAGTCGGTCCTGCCTTGGTATGCCGGTTTTCTCCGTAGTGAAACACCACTGCGCTCGGAGTCACCAGATCCTCCATGTCCTTCGACTCGCCGATCAGCCCTGACTCCAGGTAGGTGGTAGGCGCGATAAATTCAAATTGCGGTTGTTTGTTCCACAATTGAAAAGTCAACAGGAAGCTGACAGCTACCAGGATGCACAGGATTACCGTCTTGCCAGATTCGGTCACCTGTCTCATGCAGTCTCACCCCCCTCAGCGAAGGGCACCCAGAAAGTGACTGTCGTTCCTTCATTCCATTCACTAGCGATTTCGATCTCCGCGCCATGCGCTTGAACCAGTTCCCTGGCGATGGAGAGTCCCAGCCCCGTCCCTCCCTGTCTGCGGGAGCGGGCTTTGTCCACCCGATAAAACCGTTCAAAGATGCGCCGGATATCTCGCCGCGGAATGCCGATGCCTGTATCCGTGATGGAGATGATGACCCTGCGCAGTTGTTTGTCGGAGCTGACGTGCAGCGTAACCGCTCCCCCTTCAGGGGTGAATTTGATTGCGTTGGACAACAGATTGTCCAGCACTTGATTAATCGCATCCGGATCGGCATAGACCTGCGGCAGCTCTCCCTGGATTTCAGGCACAAAGCGGATGCCCTGCTGCTCGCTCTGCAGGGAAAAGCGGTCCGCCGCATATTTGACTAACTGCGTAAAGTCGATCGCTCTGGGGTGAAGGATCACTCCCTGCGAGTCAAATCTCGACAACTGCAGCAGGTCGTTGACCAGCCGAATCATCCTCTCCGTCTCGGTCATCGTCACCCCTAAAAAGCGATTGGACAGCTCCGGCTCGTCCTTCGCGCCATCCAGCAGCGCCTCGACGTAGCTTTTGATTGTCGTCAGCGGTGTCCGCAGCTCATGCGAAACATTGGCGACGAATTCGCGGCGCTGTTGTTCCAGACGGGCCTGTTCGGTGACGTCCTGCAGAACGGCAAACATCCCGCCTTTTTTCCCGCTATCCTGCTGAAGTGCCGTAAAGGTCACCCGCAGCGTCAAGATTTCCTGCGGGGCCAGCTGCATCTCCAGGATGAGCGGCCCCGAATCGGAAGAAAGCGGCATCTCTTCTTCTGAAGGCAGCCGCAGCACATCGTGCAGCGTCATCCTCTTTGCCAGCACTTCCGTCTCTTTTGCTTGCAGCATCTCTTCCGCCGAACGATTCATCAAGATAATTCGTCCGTCCCGATCCGTCGCGATAACGCCGTCGCTCATGTTGGAGAGGATCTGCGACAGCTTTTCCCTCTCCTCTTCCTGCTGCTGGATCGCTTCCCGCAATCGGGCCGTCATGTAATTGAAGGCCATGCCAAGATGGCCGATCTCGTCGTCGCCGTAAATCCGAACATTGCGGTTGAAATTCCCGTCTGCCACGGCCTTCGCCTGATGTGTCATCTCCTTGACCGGTTTCGTGATCGTGCGGGCCAGCACGACGCCGAGTCCGACCGTCAAGAGCAGGGCGATCCCCGTTCCCGTAGCGAGAATGCTGGTAATGTTCCGGATAGTCGTGTACATCTTTTCCATCGAGGCCACCATGTAAACCGCGCCGTAAACCACGTTACCCCGCTTTACCGGCACAGCCAGCACCTTTACCCGGTTGCCTGTCCTCGGGTCGATCCGGATCGCTTCATTTCGCGTGCCCATCAAGGCGATGGCGATTTCCTTCTGGGCCGTACGCTGTCCGATGATTCCCTTATCATCCTCTGTGGTCGACACCACGGTACCCGTTTGGTCTACCACCTGAACTCTAGCGTCATTCACCGCTACGAGATTGTACACGAGGTTGTCGATGTCTCTCGTATCCACATCAGGGGCAGAATCCTTCTTGTTGTTGGCCGGTGAACTCAGATACCGCTCCGAATTGGCGGCCAACAGCGTCGCCTGGGCATTCAGGTTTTCCTCGAAGGAATTGGTGTAGTAACTCTCTACTTCCCTTGCGAAATAAGCCCCGATAAACTGCATCGCGATCAAAATCAACAACATGTAAATAACGACAATCTTCCATTGGACCGTTTTAAACAAACGAAGCCGCCACATCTACATGGGGCCTCCCAGGCCGGGATTGCGCAGGGCGTACCCCAGACCGCGCCGGGTAATGATGTATTTGGGCTGGCTTGGATCGTCCTCAATTTTTTCCCGCAGCCGCCTGATCGTCACGTCAACCGTACGAACATCGCCAAAGTAGTCAAAACCCCATACTTCCTGCAGCAAATGTTCCCGGGTGAGGACCTGCCCCTGGTGCCGCCCCAGGTATACGAGCAGCTCGAATTCCCGATGAGTCAAATCGAGTACTTCCCCTAGCTTTGTTACGGTATAGGAATACAAGTCAATGTCCAGGTCATGAATACGCAAAAAGTGCCCATCCTGCTCTTCCGCTTTTGGCCTCGACCGGCGAAGATGAGCTTTTACACGAGCTACCAGCTCACGCGCACTAAACGGCTTGGTAACGTAGTCGTCGGCTCCCAGCTCCAGTCCCAAAACCTTGTCCAGTTCCGAGTCCCGCGCCGTCAGCATGATGATCGGCATGTCAAAGGATTGCCGTACAGTGCGGCATACTTCCATGCCGTCTCTTCCGGGCAGCATCACGTCTAACAGGATCAGATCGGGCTTCTCCATTTGAACCGCCTGAAGCGCTTCCTCCCCGTCATATGCGCATACCACCTGGTACCCTTCTTTTTCCAAGGTAAATTTAAGTATGTCGGCAATCGGTCTTTCATCATCCACGACCAGGAGTTTGGCCATTTGCGCTCACCCCACTTACTATATGGATTCCACTTATAGAATATGTTTTCCTGCCTTTCAATCTTTGATAAGGGAAGCTTCCTCAGAAGAAGTCCAAAGAAAAAGCCGCCCCCTGTGTGAACTGGGAACGACCTTCTGTGTTTATTCTACTACTATCATCTCAAGTATGACAATGGATTCATCAATTTACCATCTTTGTGAACTTCAAAGTGGAGATGGACACCTGTAGAGTCGCCTGTTGAACCCATGACCCCGATTTTCTTGCCTTTGCTGACGACATCTCCCACTTTTACGCTGATGGACTTCATGTGGCCATAACGGGTCGTCATTCCGTTTCCGTGATCAATCACCACCGAATTTCCGTAATCGCCATCCCAGCCGGCCAAGATGACACGGCCGTTGTCTGCCGCAAGCACGGAGCCGGAGCCCGCTATATCAATCCCTTTGTGCATTCGGCCCCAGCGCATGCCAAAACCGCTGCTGATGTATCCCTTAGCCGGCCAACTCAAACGGCCTGTCCCACGGGAGGGAATGACTTTTGTACCTCTCTCGACGATTTTGGTCACGGGCTTCTCCAGAACCTTCTCGTCTAATACGGTTTTGGAGACTTCCTGCCCGTTCTCCGTCACGACCTGGTAGCGAACCAGTTTTTTGCCTTCCTTCCCCTGCTGGATGACTTTCGTATCACCCTTTGGAAGCTTGTCATTGTTCTTCGTTTCAGTCGTATAGTCTATTTTTTCGGTTTGCTCTTTTTCCTCTACTACTTGAACGGTGACCAGCGGTCTCGTCGCCGTCACGTTCAACTTCTGACCCAACTGCAAAAGTGTATTTTCGGTCACTCCCGGATTGTTTGCATATATGTCTTTGGAGGTGATACCGTATTCCTTGGCGATGCACGTGATGCAGTCGCCTTCTTTGACCGTATGTACTTCCTGCTTTAACGTTCCTTTGCCGAGCAGCTCGGTAAGCTTGTCCACTGTCAGAACTTGTGCTACCGGAACAGAACCCTCGTCGGTGGTGACGTTTTCCTTAAACTTGACCTGTTTCTTCGGGCTGTCCGCTGCCATTTTGACAGAAGCGGCGGAGACTGTGTAATTTTTTTCTTCAGGTACTTCGCCCGCATACTTTTTCTTGATGCGGTTGAGTGCTTCGTTTGCTTCCGCCTGATTGGCCGCGTATCCGATGACAGTGCCATCTACGCTAATTTTTACCGCGTCTACCCTGATCTCCGCTTCTTTGTCCAAAGCGGCCAATGTTGCTTCGTTATCGTATTTCCCCTTATATACCATTTCTTCCGTAAAGCTTATGTAATCAGACAACTTCAAAGGAGCGCCGTTTTTCTTAGATTCTTCCTTTTTTAACTGCTCCTCAGCCCACTTGTGGACGATTTCTGTATCATTGACGATCCCCACTTCCTTGCCGTTAACGATGACGTGGTAGATCGGTATAATATTGGATTCGTAATAGTATGTGGCGGAACCCCCGACAGCCAGGCAGACAACTGCCGCCGAACTGCTCCAGATAACCGCTTTTTTATGTTTTGATATGTATGTGCTGACCTGTTCTCCGATTTTCTTTGTTTTATCGCCTGTGTAAATTGGTTTCAAACGTTGTTTCAACCAGGCTTTCCACTCGGCTAGCCCCATCATCAACCCTCCTGAACAAAAAGTCACAAGTTAACAGAATGTTTCTAAAATAGCTAATTAACATTCTGTTCCTTCATCTATATTAGGTTATAATTGACAAAAATATCGAAAAATCAACTATTACGACTTTACCATAAGTAAGTTGCCGTCATCAAGTGTAAAATAGCGTCGAATAATCTCAATCTTTGTGTGGCACAATAGAAAAAACTTCGATTGAAAATATGGAGGTCACCCGTGAAAGAGCGTAATATTCTCGCTGGATTCCGGAATGAAGATGCCGCCAATGCAGCGGCCAAACAGCTTCAGAAAGCCGGCTTCGACACGGTGCAGGTAGAAGTCATTGGAAGATATCCGGGAGAAGGGATTCAAAAGGTAACGAATCCGATAACCGGGGAAATTCCCAACCTTGGCTCCTTGACCTTGGGCGCGGACTTTCCAACCGGCAGGGACGCCAGCATACTGGCTGCAGCAGATCCGGCGGCGAGTGGAATGTCTGACGGAGGCCAGGAAACAGTCGGGAGAAGCGTCTTGCTGACTGCTGTCGTTCCGGAAGACCGCGCTGACGAGGCGACAGCGATCATCACAGCTGCAGACGGCGAAGTGTAAAAAAGATTCTGCAAAATCCCCTTGCGATGGGAGATAGAAGCCACCCAACCGTTGTACGCGGATCGGGTGGCTTTTGTTTATCTATCATTAACGTTTGACCTCTATCATCGAGGTGACATCTCTTAGGGATAAGCGACGGAATGAAAATTGTTCCGTATCAGCCCGCTTAAAGGTAGTAATAAAGCAAACATACCCTTTGCTCACGTGAGACATCGTGCCTTTGATCACGCTGCCGTTAAACATCTTTACTTCTACCTTTTTTCCAACCAGTTTCAACGCCTTTTGGTCAAATCCCATCTCAAACACCTCGTTTTCGTTTGGTATGGGATACCATATGCCCAGACGTTCCCCAGTGGTGTCTGTCTCTCTTTAAAAATATTTAGGAGTATATTCCGCGAACCACGACCGTCTGTTCCCTGTCAGGACCAACGGAGAAGATGGATAACGGCACTCCGGTCAGCTGCGTAATCCGCTCGACGTAATGGCGGGCGTTTTCCGGCAAGTCGTTGATGTTTCGGATTCCGGTAATGTCTTCCTTCCAGCCAGGCAATTCTTCGTACACCGGTTCGCAATTGGCCAGGACGTTCAAGTTGGCCGGAAATTCCTCAATCACTTCGCCATTGTATTTGTATGCCGTACAAATGCGAAGCGTATCGATTCCCGTCAACGTATCCAGCTTGGTCACAGCCAACCCGGTAATCCCGCTGACACGGCGGGCATGGCGGACAACAACGCTGTCAAACCAGCCGACGCGGCGAGGACGGCCTGTCGTCGTGCCGTATTCAAAACCCACCTCGCGAATGTGATCGCCGATTGCATCCTGCAATTCAGTCGGAAACGGACCATCGCCGACACGGGTCGTGTACGCTTTGGCTACGCCGATTACCTGATGGATCTTGGTCGGCCCTACGCCGGAGCCGATGGTTACACCGCCGGCGATTGGATTGGAAGAAGTGACGTACGGGTACGTCCCTTGGTCGATGTCCAGCATGACGCCTTGTGCTCCCTCAAACAACACGCGATTTCCCTTATCGATTGCATCGTTGAGCACCACAGAAGTATCCGCCACGTACGGACGAATGATTTCCGCATAGCCCAGGTATTCCTCAAGCACTTCCTGAAGATCGAACCCGGACGTTTCGTACAGTTTTTCGAACAGACGGTTCTTTTCCGCCAGATTGCGGGACAGCTTCCGTTCAAATTCATCCCGATCCAGCAAATCCGCCACGCGGATGCCGATCCGAGCCGCTTTATCCATGTACGCAGGGCCAATCCCTTTGCGGGTCGTACCGATCTTGTTTGCCCCTTTGCTCTCTTCCTCCACACTGTCAAGTTTGATGTGGTAAGGCATGATCAAATGGGCGCGGTTGCTGATTTTCAATTGTTTCGTAGAGAACCCAAATCCGTGAAGATATTCCAATTCCGTCACCAGTGCTTTCGGATCGATGACCATTCCGTTCCCGATGACACAAACCTTGTCTTTATAGAAGATCCCTGATGGAATCAAGTGAAGCTTGTATTTGTTCCCATTAAAAATGATGGTATGACCCGCATTGTTTCCTCCCTGGTAACGGGCTACCACCTCTGCTGTCTCTGCCAAATAATCCGTAATCTTTCCTTTTCCTTCATCGCCCCATTGGCTTCCTACAACAACGACGGTAGACATCGCCAAGCACCTCCTGATCTTGTCAGAAACACTACCTAGTGTACTAAACGAGACCCTCCATGTCAATGAAAAAGCCGAACAATATTCAAAACTATAAATCTATATGTTCGGTTTCAGTGCAAACAAAAAAAGAAATGCCGAACGATTCGGCATTTGCTGTCAGCTTTATCCAGCCATGTCTCGATGGCGTTTATCCAGGCTGACGAATTTGTTGTACTCCTTTAAAAAGGCCAGCTCGACCGTACCCGTCGGACCGTTCCGCTGCTTGGCGATGATGATTTCAATGACGTTTTTATTTTCTGTCTCCCGGTCGTAATAATCGTCCCGATACAGGAAAGCGACGATATCGGCATCCTGCTCGATTGACCCGGATTCGCGAATGTCCGACATCATCGGCCGCTTGTCCTGCCGCTGCTCCACCGAACGGCTTAACTGGGACAAGGCGATCACTGGAACGTTTAACTCGCGGGCTATACCTTTCAGCGTACGGGAGATTTCCGAAACCTCCTGCTGCCGGTTTTCTCCTCTTCCCCGACCGTGAATCAACTGCAGGTAATCGATCAGGATCATCCCGAGTCCCCGTTCGGCTTGCAGACGCCGGCACTTGGCCCGGATGTCCTGTACGGTAACTCCCGGTGTATCGTCAATGTAGATGGGCGCCTTAGCCAATGTGCCGATGGCCATGGTGAGTTTTTGCCAATCATCTTCCTCGAGCCAGCCCGTCCGCATTTTGGAGGCGTCCAGGTTGCCTTCCGCGCATATCATCCGCTGAACCAATTGGGAAGCTGCCATCTCCAATGAAAAGATCGCCACGGTTTCCCCTGCCCTGGCCGCTACGTTCTGGGCCACGTTTAGCGCGAACGCCGTCTTTCCCACGGACGGGCGGGCAGCCAGGATAATCAGATCGGAACGCTGAAAACCCGAAGTCATTTTGTCGAGATCGGGGTAGCCCGAGGGAATTCCTGTCACTTCGCCGCGACGCTGGCTGAGCAGCTCGATTCGCTCGTAAGTCTCCATCAGCACGTCCCGAATGGAAGTAAAGCCGCCGCTGTTGCGGTTCTGTCCGAGCTCCAATATATACCGTTCCGCATCGGCTATGATCTCCCCGACTTCATCCTCGCGGGAATATCCGTCGTTGGCAATCTTGGTCGCGGTGCGGATCAAGCGGCGCAGCAGGGCTTTTTCTTCCACGATCCGCGCGTAGTACTCGATATTGGCTGCTGTCGGCACCGATCGGGCCAAATCGGTCAAATACGATACTCCGCCGATTTCCTCCAACAGCTTATGATCCTGGAGTTCAGCGGTAACGGTTACCAGGTCGACAGGCTCCCCTTTTTCGTAAAGGTCCAGCATCGTTTTAAAAATACGCTGGTGAGCTGTCTTGTAAAAGTCTTCCGGACGAAGGATCTCTACTGCCGTGATGAGAGCTTCCCTTGCTAGAAAAACGGCACCTAATACAGATTGTTCAGCTTCCAAGTTTTGCGGCGGCACTCGATCTAAAAACAGGTCGCTCACGTCACACCCCTCGCTCACTTGTGTTCGATTGATTATTCTTCCGTTACGTGCACCTTGAACACTGCTGTCACGTCGTGATGCAGCTTGGCTTTCACCTGGGTAACCCCGAGGGTCCGGATCGCATCCATCTCCAATTTGCGTTTATCCAGCTTAATGCCAGCTTGATCTTCCAGGGCTTGAACGACTTGCTTGCTGGAGATCGCTCCGAACAAACGTCCGCCTTCCCCTGCTTTTCCGGTAATTTTTACAGTCAGCTCGTTCAGTTTGACAGCCAGCTCCTCAGCTTCCTGTTTTTCCTGTTCCTTGCGTTTTTCTTCGCTGCGCTTTTGCGCCTCGAGCGTTTTTATATTTCCTTCGGTCGCTTCTTTCACCAACCCTCTGGGCAGCAAAAAATTCCTGACGTAGCCTTCAGACAAATCTTTTACTTCCCCTTTTTTTCCTTGTCCCTTTACATCCTTCAAAAAGATTACCTTCACGGCAATTCTCCCCCTTTACGACAAACTGTCAATAACTTCTTTGATGCGCTCAACCGCTTCTTCAACCGTGATGTCGTTTAGTTGGGCAGCCGCCCCAGTCAGATGGCCGCCGCCGCCCAACTGTTCCATGATCGTTTGAACGTTGATGTCTCCCAAGGAACGCGCACTGATCATTGTAGCTCCATCGGCACGGGTTCCAACCACAAAAGAGGCCTGAATCCCGGACAATGTCAACAGCAGTTCGGCTGCTTGCGCCATCTCCACCTGGGTGTATTCTTCATGAGGATTGCCCACAGCAATGGCGATATTATTGCGGTAAATCTCCGTATTCATAACCACCCGGGCGCGTCTGACAAACTGATTGAGGTCCTCTTTCAAGAACCGCTGGACAGAAGCCGTATCCGCGCCGTTGCGTCGCAAAAACGACGCTGCTTCAAAGGTGCGCGAACCGGTGCGGAAGGCAAAGCTTTTTGTGTCGACGACAATCCCCGCCAACAGCGCCGTCGCAATCAAGTTTTCGATATTGATTCGTTCGCTCTGATACTGCAGCAGTTCGGACACCAACTCACTGGTGGAAGATGCGTACGGCTCCAGATAAGTGAGAACGGGATCATGAATGAAATCTTCTGCTCGGCGGTGGTGGTCGATCACAACCACCCGGCTGGTCTCCTCCAACAGCTGCGGTTCAATCACAAGCGATGGACGGTGTGTATCTACCACGACGAGCAGTGTCCGTCCGGTGATGAGCTGCAGAGCCTGCTCCGGAGAGATAAATACTTCTGAAAGCTGCTCGTTGTTGTAGATCTCACGCATCAGCCGTTCAATGCCGGTAGTTACTTCATCCAAGACAATATATGCATTTTTTTGATGCACCTGGAC
Source organism: Brevibacillus massiliensis (assembly GCF_000311785.1). Classification (GTDB taxonomy): domain Bacteria; phylum Bacillota; class Bacilli; order Brevibacillales; family Brevibacillaceae; genus Brevibacillus_C; species Brevibacillus_C massiliensis. The sequence continues at coordinate 45,286 of NZ_HE978538.1, read as the reverse complement.
CGCTTTCCACACGCCAAGCGACGCCCCGATAGAGTCCATATCCGCATTTTTATGTCCCATGACGATGACAAAATCCGCTTCGTGGATTAAATCCCGCAAGGCGTGGGCGATGACCCTGGCGCGTACCCGGGTGCGTTTTTCCACTGCGTTTGACTTGCCGCCGTAAAAGGTGAGCTTGCTGCCGACCCTGACCGCAGCCTGATCTCCGCCGCGCCCCAGTGCGATATCCAGGCTGGATTGGGCAATTTGTCCCAGTTCCACCAGGGATGCATCCCCGCCGCCTACGCCGATGCTCAGCGTAACGGGAATTTTATTGTCCGCCGTCATGTCCCGGACGACATCCAGGATGTCAAAACGGCTTTCCTCAAGCCGATCCAGCGTTTCGCGATGCATCACGGCGATAAACTTGTCGGAGGTATATCGGCGCAGGAAAATCTTGTGCTTTTGCGCCCATTCGCTGATGACTCCGTAGACACTGGTCGAGAGCAATGTGCGGCTCTGTTCGTCCATCACCTGTCCAACTTCGTCAAGATTGTCCAAATGAATAACCGCCACCACGGCCTTTTCGCGGCTGTAACGCATGGACAGCTCCTTGAACTCGCTGATGTCCTTAAAATAAAGCAAGCGGTCGCCCGGACGAATCAGAACCTCGTAGTACCGATCATTTATGATGAGTTCTGCCCGCTTCTGATCGGGCTTTATTTCAAAACCAGGAAAAACTTCAGAAAGATTTTTGCCGATGAGCGATTCATCCCTTAAAATGTCCTGCATGTACGGATTGGTCCACTCGATCACTTTATCTTCACTGTACAGCAGAATGCCCATCGGCATCTCCTGAATGACGCCTTCACCGGCTTTTTTTACCCGATGGGCTATTGTGGCCAAGTACACGCGCAAATCCCGCTGAAATCCCTTCTCCATTTGCAGCGAGAACAAAACAAGCCCGACAATGCATAAAATGCCTAGCGCTCCGTACATCCAGTGGTACCACGTCAATATTGCTAACAGCAATAAGCTGAAGCTGAGGGCCAACACCATGTGCAGCCCGTACCAACGCTTTAGAAGGAACTTGGGCATTTCCTCAGCTCCTCTTCACATTCTTGTTTCCAGTCTTTTGCGCAATCCGATTCCTAGATCAAAAATCCCTAATAAGCTTAGTATATTAGTTATAGGAGGAAAAATAAATAGAGAGACGATCAGCACAGGTGTAAGGTATTTCCATCTCTTTGCGTGAATGACGTACAGACAAAGGCCAAGGCCCTGAATAATAAAGGCGATGTCCAAGATGTAGCGGACGTTGAGAATCGCGCTCCCCCAATACCCCTGCATGAGAGAAGATTGAAAGATGAGTATGAGCAGGAGGGAGATAAAGTAGTAAATCAGAAAAGACCGGGGAAAGCTCCATTCCCGAAGCGGTTTTAGCACAGGGATAGGATGACCCGTCCGTTTTGCAACTATACTTGCCAACCAGTGATTCACCCCGCTGAAAAACAGGCTGAACACGACGAGAAAAGACGGCAGCAAGACAAACGACAAGCTGATCTGCTGTTCAATCAGCTCTTCACTGATCCCCAATCTTTGCGAAAGGTTAAGCGTTCCTTTGGTCACGGTTTGGGCCAACCGGTCATACTCTGCGCCGATGTTGATCCCCATAAAAAAGGTAGCGACCGCAAGCGAGACCAATATCAAGCCAAACAGCACCCCGGCACCGCCGAATACGGCTGGCAGAGCAGAGCTGCGCCCTTTGTACATCATCCCCATGACAGTGCCGACCAGGGCAAGACCTACACCAACAAGCATCCCAAAAATACCCGCTATCAGCAGCCCCAGAGTAGCATAAACGACGATGACCACCAACATGTCTCTTCCGCTTCGCTGTACGGCCAGCAGGATGAACGATACGGGAATGGCCATTAATACCAGTTCGCCGAAAAAAGTATATGTACCTAAAAACAGCAGGACCGTTGAAATCCCCAATAGCAAAGCGCTTTCAGCCACTTGTTTGGTCCGATTGGGCATATGGTGCGACTCCCCTTTGCATATGGAAAAAAAGAGGGTCACGAAATGTGTCCCCCCCTTTTTATCTCTCATTCCTATTATTCAGCCGTGTAAGGCAGCAGTGCTACTTGACGAGCACGTTTGATCGCTACTGTCAGCATCCGCTGATACTTGGCAGAAGTACCTGTTACACGACGCGGCAAGATTTTGCCACGCTCACTGATGAATTTCTTCAAAAGATCGGTGTCCTTGTAATCAATCTTTTTGATTTTATTCACAGTAAAGTAACATACTTTACGACGTTTGTTAGGACGTCCTTTGCGTGCCATGAAATTCCCTCCTTTTCAGGAATGCGAAAGTTTCTTAGAACGGTAAGTCATCATCCGAAATGTTAATGGGCTTACCTGCATCAGCGAAGGGGTCGTTAAACGTGTCGAAACCATTGCTCTTCGCGGCGGGCTTGGATCCGCTGAAGCCGGGATCGTAGCCACTTCCTTCGCCACCCGATCTTCCGCCCAGGAACTGGACGTTCTCTGCCACTACTTCCGTCACATATACCTTTTTGCCTTCTTTATTATCGTACGATCTCGTTTGGAGCCGGCCTTCGACAGCAGCTTGTCTGCCTTTTCGCAGATAGTTCGCACATAGATCGGCCAATTGGCGCCAAGCAACGACGTTGATAAAATCCGCTTCCCGCTCGCCGTTCTGGTTAGAGAACGGGCGATTGATCGCCAGCGTAAAGGTAGTGACTGCCACACCATTGGGCGTGTAGCGCAGTTCCGGATCTCTGGTAAGGTTGCCGATGAGAATGACACGATTAAGCATACAATACCCCTCTCCCGCAACGACAATTATTGTTCTTCTTTGACGAAGAGGAAACGAATAACGTCGTCGTTAATTTTCATTAAACGCTCTGCTTCCGCAACAGCGTCCGGATTCGCTTTGAAGTTCATCAAAACGTAGAAACCTTCACGAAACTTTTGAATTTCATACGCAAGACGACGTTTGCCCATCTCTTGAAGTTTGGTGATTTCGCCACCAAAGCTAGTCACGACATCGCTGTAACGAGCTACATTCGCTTTCACTTGTTCTTCTTCAAGGTCTGGACGCAATACGTACATAACTTCGTATTGACGCATACCTTTTTCACCTCCTTTTGGACTAGACGGCCCTGTAAGGGCAAGGAGCGAGTGCTATTGATCCGCATCTGCATGCACCCAATGAAATACTCGCATTTTGTTATTATAACAAACCACTATACGCCAAGCAAGGCCAGCACCTAAACATTAAACCGGAAATGCATGACATCTCCGTCCTGGACGACATACTCTTTGCCTTCCAGGCGATACTTTCCTTTTTCACGGGCAGCATTGATTGATCCCGCTTCGATCAAATCGTCGTAGGCCACGACTTCCGCCCGGATAAACCCCCGCTCAAAATCGGTGTGGATCACCCCGGCTGCCTGCGGTGCCTTCGTTCCACGGCGTATCGTCCAGGCGCGTACCTCTTGTACCCCTGCGGTAAAGTACGTAATCAACCCAAGCAGCCCGTATGCGGCGCGGATCAATCGGTCCAAACCCGATTCTTTCAGGCCCAGTTCTTCCAGGAATATCTGCTTGTCTTCACCTTCCAGCTCGGCAATCTCCGCTTCCACCTTGGCACTGATGACGACGACCTCGGCGCCTTCTGCTGCTGCGTGCTGCCGGACCGCTTGCACGTGCGGGTTGTCGTCTGCATTCAGAATGCCATCTTCGGCAACGTTGCACACGTAAAGCATCGGTTTGATCGTCAAGAGGTGCAGATCCCTGACCAGCTTCCGCTCGTCCTCATCCAGAACGACGCCGCGTGCCGGCTGGCCTTCCTCGAAAGCCGCCTTCAGCTTTTCCAGGACATCCAGCTCCTGCTTCGCTTCTTTATCGCCGGCTTTTACTTTGCGGGCGATCCGGTCAATCCGGCGATCAACCGAATCGAGATCGGCAAAGACGAGTTCCAGGTTGATCGTCTCGATGTCGCTCAGCGGGTCAACCTTGCCGGCGACGTGTGTGATATTCTCATCTTCAAAGCAGCGGACCACTTGTGCGATGGCATCCACTTCGCGGATATGGGACAAAAACTGGTTGCCGAGCCCCTCGCCCTTGCTCGCTCCCTTCACCAAACCGGCGATATCGACAAACTCAAAGGCTGTCGGGACGACCTTGTTCGGGACCACAATCTCCGTCAATTTGGTCAACCGCGGGTCGGGAACCTCTACAATGCCGACATTGGGATCTATCGTACAAAATGGATAATTTGCCGATTCAGCCCCAGCTTGGGTGATAGCATTAAACAGGGTGGACTTGCCGACATTGGGCAGGCCGACGATTCCTACACTGGAACCCATATGATTTCTCACTCCTCATTCTCTCGCTATTTTGGATGATACCGATTGTTAGAGATGATTGCAAGAAAAATACCGGGATGAAAAAGATGGCTCCTTCGCCTTTTCACGGCAGAAGAAGCCACCTTGCCAACGCTGCTTTTCTGTGAAAAACGTCTTGTCGTTTTTCATAAAACCTGGATACAACCGCCTGCGGTCATCAAAAACGGTCATGAACCGTCTTGATACATCGCACCCAACCGTCCTGCCGACTCGCATAACCGATAGTATTCGTTCAGCAGGTGATCCAGCTTTTTGCTTGTCTCCAATATCTCCGGTGATGTCAAACTTTTTTCTCTGGCCAAGGAGTTTAAAGCATACCGCAGTTCTTCAATTTTCAGCAAATGTTTTGCTTGTTGAAAATCCACCTTGATCCCTTCCCGTACCATTTTTTCCGAGACAAGCCACGTGTATCACCAGATGCTGCAAAAAACCACCATCATGTCGCGCGCGCCCAGATGGAAAGGGAAACCACATTACCCGGATTGATGTAGCGGTGTGGTGAAGTGCTGGGAAAACCGACGCTGTCACCTTCGTACAGGTGGTACTCCCGATCAGACAGCAGCACCCGCAGCTCCCCTTGCAGCACAAATCCGCACTCTTCGCCCGAATGGCTGACCAATTCTGAAACGACGCTCTCACCTGGCTCGATTTCTACCAACACAAATTCTATCTTCCCTTGTTGGATAGGGGTTAAAACGTGATATTTCACATTTGTGTTGCGAAGCTGGATCACTTTTCTCTGATCTTTGCGGATGACCGGGTCGCGGGCGTCGGACAAGCGGAAAAAATGGTTGATCGGCACGTCAAGGGCAGCGCAGATTTTCCAAAAGGTACCGATCGTCGGATCGACGAGACCTCGCTCGATTTGCGACAACAAGCTGGCGCTCAGACCGGTCTTGTCGGCAAGATTTTGCAGGGTAAGCAGCCTTTGTTTTCGAATTTCTCTTAATTCGCTGCCGTTAAACATGTGTATTGACCTTCCTTCCGGGATCGAGGCTGGGCAATGAAGAGATCAGCGCCTGTGTGTAGGCGTGGGTCGGATGATGGAAGATCTGTCGGGTCGATCCCTGTTCGACGATGTTCCCTTTTAACATGACGGCCATGCGGTCACACATGTAGCGGATGACCGACATATTATGAGAGATAAACAAGTACGTCAGGTTTCGCTCCCGTTTTAATTCTTTTAGCAGGTTGAGTACTTGTGCCTGCACGGACACATCCAGTGCCGATGTCGGTTCATCGAGAACGACAAACTGGGGATCCGTGATCAGGGAGCGCGCTATCGCAATGCGCTGGCGCTGCCCGCCGCTGAATTCGTGCGGATACCGCGACAGATGCTCCGCCTTTAAGCCGACTCTCTTGATCAATGCAAGAAGCCGATCGGGGCTGCCTTTACTCTTTCGCTCCCCGCCGGGCAGCGCCTGCAGCGGTTCTGTGATGATCTGCTTGACAGTCATCCGCGGATTAAGCGATGACTGAGGGTCCTGGAAGACGATTTGCGTTTCGCCGGGGTTTTGGCGCTGGTAGCGTCCCTTGACCCACAGCGGTTTCCCCCGATACCGAATCGTTCCGCCGCTCGGCGCCTCCAGGCCCATTATCATCTTTCCCAACGTGCTTTTGCCGGAACCGGATTCGCCGATCAGCCCGAATGTCTCCCCTTGCAAGATGGAAAAGCTGACTTGGTCCACAGCCTGAATCTGCTGCTTTCCGGTCCCGTAGACTTTGCTTACGACATCCAGTTCGATCAATGGTTTCATCTTGTATCACCTTACCCAGCAAGCTGCTTTATGGGATTTTGCCTGTCCCTCGCCCACCGGCTCCAATACGGGAGGTTCCTGGTGGCAGAGCGGTATGACCGACGAACAGCGGGATGCGAATATACAACCCTGCGGACGAGCGCGAAGGTTGGGAACCTCACCGGGTATTGCCTGCAGCGGTTCGGCAGGATCGGCCCGGTCGGGAAGCGCGCCGATTAAAGCCCGCGTATAAGGATGGGACGGGCTGTTGAGTACATGTGCCGTTTCTCCTGTCTCCACTACTTCCCCGGCATACATGACGACGATTCGCCTGCAAAGCTGGGCGACTACCCCCAGGTCGTGAGTGATCAGCATGATGGACGTACCGCGTTTTTCCGACAGTTCTTTCATCAGTTTCAAAATTTCATGCTGAATCGTCACGTCAAGGGCGGTCGTCGGTTCGTCGGCGATCAGCAAATCAGGCGGCGCAGCCATCGCCAGGGCAATCACGACCCGCTGGCGCATCCCCCCGCTCAGTTCAAACGGATACTTCCTCGCAACCAGCTCCGGATTCCGAATATGCACTTCGTCCAAGCTGGCGACGGCCAATTGATACGCCGCTTTTTTAGGGATACGGCGATGACGGCTGATTACCTCGGCCAACTGATTTCCTACCCTCATCGTCGGGTGCAGCGCAGTCATCGGCTCTTGAAATACCATGCCAATCTGCTTGCCGCGCAGGGCTTGCCGCCGTTTTTTATCAAATGTGAGGACATTCTCGCCTTGATAGAGAATCTGGCCGCTGGCCACTTTCGCATTCTTGTCAAGCAATCCCAGTATCGTCAAGGCGGTCACCGACTTGCCGGAGCCGGATTCTCCGACTACGCCGACGATTTCCCCCCTGTCAATCGAAAAGGAGATGTGACTGAGCGCTGTTATTTTGTCTTGCATCGAAGAAAATTCTACGGTCACGTCACGTATCTCAAGCAGCATAGCAGTTTTCCTCCTGTTATCGGTTGACCTTCGGGTCGAGGATATCCCGGATGCCGTCGCCGATCAGGTTGAATCCGCACGACGCCAGGAACAGGGCAAAGCCGGGAAAAGTCGGATACCACCAATAGTCAATCAAATACTTCCACCCGATGCTGATCATCGCTCCCCACTCCGGTGTCGGCGGCTGGGCGCCCAAGCCGAGAAAGCCCAATGTCGCGACTAATAACACGGCATCGCCGATATCCAGGGTGACCTGGATGACAACCGGTGAGATCGCATTGGGGATGATGTGCCGGGCAATGATTCGCCACGGCGGGATGCCGAAGGTAAGCGCTGCTTTGACGTACAGTTTCTCGCGCAAAGCCAGCGTCTCCGCCCGGGCCAGCCGGACATAAACCGGAATCTTTACGATCGCAATGGCAATCATCGCATTTTGCAAATTGGGCCCCAATGTGGCAGCCAGGGCCATCGCCAGCACCAGTGAGGGAAACGCGAGAATAATATCCATCAAGCGCATGATCACTTGATCGATTTTTCCGCCGAAATACCCGGAAATCGCGCCGACGACGCTGCCGATCAAACCGGCCGACAAGACGACGGCAACCCCGACGCCAAGAGAAAGCCGGGCACCGTAGATGATGCGGGTAAATATGTCCCTCCCGACTTCATCGGTTCCAAACCAGTGCTTGGCCGACGGCGGCGAGAAGCGCTCTGTGATGTTGATCTTCGTCGGGTCATAACTGGTGATCAACGGTGCCAGGACAGATACCAATAGGAAGAAAAGCAGGATGCAGAGTCCAAAGATGGTCAGCGGATTTTTATGAAACTTATACCATAAGGGGTTGACGGTCCGCTCGGTCGGGATGTCCGTTTGCGCTTTCGCTTGTATCGACATGTGCTCTTCCCCCTATTCCTTAATCTGCGGGTCCAGGACGTAATAGGTCAGGTCGACCAGCAGGTTGATGAGCACATACCCAACGGCAATCACGAACGTAAAGCCCATGATGGAGGGAAAATCGAGATAAGCGATCGAATCCACCACGTATTTTCCCATTCCCGGCCAGCCGAATATCGTCTCTGTCACGATCGCCCCGCCAAGCAGCGCGCCAAAGGAAAGCCCGACAACCGTAATGGTCGGGATCAGCGCATTCCGCAGCGCGTATCGGAACAGCAATACCGCCCCGCTGATTCCGTTTGCCATGGCGGTGCGAATGTACTCTTGCCCCAATACCTCCAGCATGCTCGCTCTCACTTGTCTCGTGACCATCGCCAGTTGGGCGAAGGAAAGGACGAATGCCGGCAGGATCAGGTGCCACAAGCTGTTTTTAAAAGCAGCCCAGTTCCCGGTAAACAAGCTGTCGAGCAGGTAGAGCCCGGTGATTCTCGTCGGCGGAGGAATGTGCAAATCGATCCTGCCGCCCGATGGCAGCCAGCCGAGCAGCTTGTAAAAGACCAGAATGCCGATCAAGCCGCTCCAAAAAACAGGTGTTGATACCCCGGCAATGGAGAACAGCCGCCCGCCGTGGTCCACCATTGTGTCTTTTTTCACCGCAGCCAACACCCCGATGGGTATCCCGATCGCCAAGGCAATCACGAAGGCAGACAAAGCCAGTTCCAACGTAGCGGGGAAAAATGCAACCAGATCATCCATTACAGGTTTTTGTGTGCGGATGGACTTGCCAAAGTCACCTGCAAAAAGCCCTTTCATATAGGTGAAATATTGGACCCAGACCGGTTGGTCCAGGCCCAGTTGACGGCGAACTTCTTGCAGTGTTTCCTCATCGGCCCGCTGGCCGACCATCATTCGCGCCGGATCGCCGGGAATAACATGAGACATGAAAAACGTCAACAGTGTTACCCCAAATAGAACAAACACGAGCAGCGAGAGGCGTTTTACGATGATTTGCTTCATGAGGGAAACACTCCTCTATCAGTCTTATTTCGACATCTCGGCCAGGTTGTAAATTCCCTCCAGCATCGGGTTGTAGACAAAGCCTTTTACATTTTTGCTCACGGGCAGCAAGAAATCTTTCTGATACAGGTAGATGTACGGCGCCTCTTCGATGACGATCTTTTGCGCTTCTTGATACAGCTTGGTGCGTTCTTGCTGATCGTTAATTGACGTTGCCTTGCGGATCATTTGATCTACCTGGTCATTTTTATAGAAGGCGCGGTTGCCGGCCAATCCGAAGTTATTCGAGTCAAACCAGTAGTTCATAAACATGTACGGATCGCCAAAGTCCGGACTCCAGACCCCCAGACACAGATCGAACTCGCCTTTGTCGATCATCTCACGCATGGTGGCATACGCTACCTTTTGCAAGTTAAGCTTAACGCCAATGTCCGCCATGAAAGCCTGCAGGGTCAGCGCCTCTGTCTCCCACCACGGCTTGTTGTCGGAGTAGAGCAGGTTTAGCGTCAGATTGGCTGCTCCTGCCTCGCCGAGCAGGGATTTTGCCTTGTCGACGTCATGCCTGTATTGGAAAGCTGTTTCATCGTGTCCCCAAAGTCCCTTCGGAATCGGCCCTTGCATTTGTGTTGCATAGCCCTCTTGCACGGCTTGGGTCAACGCCTCGTAATCGACAGCGTAGCTGAGCGCCTGGCGAACCTTTGGATCTTTCAGGGCGGGATTGCCTTTGGACGAATTGATGTACACGTAGTCGACGAACAGGCTCGGCTCTTGCAGAACGTCTATATTTGCAGAATCTTTCAACGCTTTCAACTGCTCTACCGGGATTCCTTCCGCGATGTCGATGTCGCCCTTTTCCAATTCAAGCCGCTGTGCCGTAGGATCGGGAATAATCTTGAAGTAGACCGTTTTGATCGCAGGCTGGACGGGTGAGTTGGGATTGACAGTCAATTTGATGTACTCGCCTTTCTTCCATTCATCCAGTTGATACGGCCCGCTTCCCATCGTATGGTCGGCCAGGAATGCTTGTCCCAGATCTCCGCCCTGCTCCTTTTCCATCACTTTCGGATTGACGATGCCCCCGTAGTTGGCGGCCAGGGTTGAGAGAAACGGCGGGAAGTTTTCAGATAGGACGAAGGTGACCGTGTAGGGATCCTCCGCTTTGACCTCCTTGATGACGCTGTACGTTTCAGCCGGCCCGTTCTTGATTTTCAGCGTGCGTTCAAAGGTAAACTTCACTGCCTCTGCTGTCACTTCTGTTCCATCGGCAAACTTGTTCCCCTCTTGCAAGTGGAAGGTCCAGGTCAAACCGTCGTCGCTGAGCTTCCATTCCTTGGCCAATCCGGGTTTAACCACTGTTGTTGCGCCGTCGTATTCCACCAAGCGCTGATAGGCGGGATAGGTGATTTTCCATGCGCTGTTATCCATCGTGACAGCAGGATCAAGCGTGCCTTGGTCGGCGCTGATCGCCACCATAAGCGTATCGCTTGGCGTTTTCTGTGTCGTTTGCTCGGCTGGTTGTTCAGTCGGACTCGGCTCTGGCGCAGGTTGACTTGTCGTGGAACTGCTGCAAGCAGCCAGTACAAAAGATGAAACCATGCATACAACAAACAGCAAGCTGTACCATCTTCTCTTCATCATGCAACCCCCCCGTTTTAAATATTTTTTATATTATTTAATATATTGCAATAATATGAATTATTCAACTCATTGATTTTATGAAGAGAGAGTTAATACTCCTTGATAGATGGCTGTCTGCTGCTTTATCTTCGCCCACGGGGGGTTTCCGTAATCAAAATGCCACCATTCTTTGTGGTAATTGGTAAATCCGACTCCTGTCAGCAGATGATAGAGCCAGCGGCGGTTTTTTCGGATCGCTTCACCTTGTTCGTCGATATCTACAGCTTCTTCGTAATACCGGGTCATGGCTTTTGAAGTAAAGTCGTCAAACGATGTTCCCATCTCAATCCAGCCATCCGGCCCGGATATCGTCAAATCTACCGCCCCGCCTGTCAGATGCGGTGAAGGCTTCTTCGGGTCTTCCGAAGGCAAAGCCACGAATTTCGTCAATTCTTCTTTCAGTTCGATTCCTTCGGTCCATCCCTTTCTCATTAATTCATGCTTAAAACGGTTGTAGATGGATGTTTGCAGCTTGTAGGATCTCCAGCCGTCAAGGACGACAAAACAGTAGCCATCCGGCAGCTGTTCTGCCGCTTTCAGGAGCAGTCCTGCTGCGCCCTCGCGAAGGAAACAATCAGGCAAAGCCCCTTCATATCCGTGATGGTAATAGTACGGATAAACCTTGATTTTTTCCGACAGGCACGAAAGTGATACAATCTTTTCTCCGCATTCGACAATAGGCGGCGTCACTATCGCATCTGTTGTCGGTTCCAATGGTATAGCGTAATCCAACACGATCCGTCATCTCCAATTGCAGATTTATCCTTTATGCTTACTTGAAAGGTTTGTTTTTAGTAAACTCCAATTATTTTTAATTTACTGTATTTTCATATTAGATTCAAGAGAGCAGTGTCCCTAAAATGGAAGGGATCTGCTCTCGCTTCCCTACTTTTCGTTTAACAGCCGCTCCCACTCATCCAAGGTTTCGGCAAATACCTGGATCGCCTGCTCTAGCGGTTTGGACGTTGACATATCGACGCCGGCTGCTTTTAGCACATCCAGCGGCGCAGCCGAATTTCCCGCCTCCAATAACGAGTGACGAATGCGTTGGACAGCCGGGTCCCCCTCGGTGAGAATTTGCTTGGCCAAAGCGGTTGAGGCGGCAAAGCTGGTCGCGTATTGATAGACGTAAAATCCCTTGTAAAAATGCGGGATGCGCGCCCACTCCATGGCGATTTCCTCGTCTGAGACAGTCCCTTTCCCGTAATACTTCTTGTTTAACTCCAGGTACAGCGACTTGAGTGACTCGGCCGTGAGGGGCTCACCTGCTGCTTCTTTTTCGTGGATCAGTTTCTCAAATTCGGCAAATTGCGTTTGGCGAAACAGTGTGGTCCGAAAATTTTCGAGGTATTGGCTTAGCAGATACATTTTTTCCTGTTTCGTCTTGGCATTTGCATACATGCTTTTAAACAACAGCGTTTCATTTAACGTAGATGCGACTTCTGCAGTAAAAATGGGGTACCCGGATGAAATATACGGCTGCTTTTTATTCGTGTAGTAGGATTGCATGGCGTGCCCCAATTCGTGTGCAATCGTCGATACATCGTTGCGCGTTCCTTGATAATTGAGCAGAACATAAGGATGGGTATCATACCCCCCCCATTGGTAGGCCCCGGAGTGTTTGTCAGGCGTCGAGTAAACATCGATCCAGCCGTTTTGAAAGCCTTCTGCCAGGATTTTGACGTATTCACCCCCCCACGGTTTTAAACCGGCCAATACCATTTCCTTTGCCTGATCATAGGGAATATAGCGATTCTCGTTTTCCACAGCCGGTGTATAGATGTCGTACATATGCAGTTCTTTGACACCCAATGCCCGCTTCTTCAGCTCGAGATAACGATGCAGCAGCGGAAGGTTTTGATTTACCGTTTGGATTAACTGATCGTACACCTTTACCGGAATGTTGTTGGCCGTAAGACTAGCCACCAGCGCTGTTGGGTAGTGCCTGGCATCGGCATAAAAATGATGGGCCTTCACTTCCCCAACCAGAGTTTGGGCAAATGTATCGCGGAAGTGATCCAATGTGTGGTAATAAGCCTGAAAGGCAGCCTTGCGCACAGTCCGGTTTTTGCTTTCCATAAACCGAATGAAATTTGCTGGAGTCAGCTGAACTTCTTTTCCGTTCTCGTCGGTTATTTTGGGCAGTTTCACGTCTTTTGACAGCATCGCATATACGTTTTCCGAGGTTTCGGACACGGGAGATAATCTTGCCAGCATCTGTTCCATCTCTTTTGACAGCGTATGAGACTTTGTCCGTAAAATATCCGCGAGAAAAAAACTTGAACTGTGCAAATTCGTTCATCCCCAGTATTTTTTTCATCTCGGTTTCAGGAATGGCTACAATCTCCGGCACAAGCCAAGACGTACGCTCTGCCAAACCGACGTTGACCTTCTCCGCCTGATCCAACTGTTCCTGACGTTTATCGTTTGCCATATTCACATCAAGCGCCAGCTTGGCATATACGTACGCCTTGTCGTTTTTCCTCAAGAGGTTGCTGTAATCATTCAAAGCCTGCAGCAGGAGCTGCGGCGAACTTGCCAGCTTTCCTTGGTACTTGCTTTGAAATTGCCTTGCTTCCCGCTCTACTGTTTTTAAATCCTGTTCCCATGCTGATTTGTTTGGGTAAATGTCACGCAGATTCCATTTGTATTTGTCGGGAATTTCCGCTCTTGATCCATATGAAACGGCCAGCGCGTTAAACGGGATACATACAGTCATGGCCAGCACAGCCGCGGCAACGGCCGGGATTATTTTTTTGATCATCTTCTCACTCCCTTCGCTTCCTATATTTCGCCATTACAGCACAGCTTATACCAACATGATCCATCGACGAGTAGCTTCGGTCCGCCGCCCGCGTCAAAGCATACCCCTGTTGATTCCCACAAAGGATACGAATTGTGGATAAAATTGTGGATTGTCTTTTTTTATTCGATTCTGAAATCAATCGAAAGCTGAACAGATCAAGCTTTTTCACCAAAAAAGTTATCCACAACAAGAAGGCACATCTTGTGAATAACCCTTTCTGTTTGCTATCAACATGTCTATATCTCACCCTGTTCTTGCTGATCTATCCACAGAAAAAAGGATGCCGCCAAATAGCTGCATCCTCTTGTGAATAAACGTAAATTGCCTGCTTATCCATCTGGTTGGTTGTTCTTCTGGTGTTGTCTGTTTTGTTTTGATGTCTCCGGATTTGAATTTGCAGGAATCAATACTTTTTTCATCTTCCGCTCAAATTCTAATCGTGGGATCATTACGCTGTGCTGGCATCCTGTACACTTGATCCGGATGTCCATCCCCATTCGGATTATCTTCCAGGCATTCGTCCCGCACGGGTGCGGTTTCTTCATTTGAACGACGTCTCCCAACTCAAACTGTTTTCGTTCCACCAACACGTCCCCCCTGCTACATCTTTTCCTTTTCTGAAGCCACATAAGTCACTTTTGGGTAAGGTATTTTGATCCCTCTCGCAATAAATTCGGTTTTTACCATCGCCCGAATCATACGAGCGACCGCGTACTGAGTAGTTGGTTTACATTCAGCCGTTATGCGGATGACTACATTTGAAGGACCCAGATCCTGGACGCCCAAAATTTGCGGTTCTTGCACAATATTTTCGTTTTCCTCGGCCGCTTTTTTTAGAACGTCCGCCAGCACCTTCTGCACTTCGTCGATATTCTCCTCATAAGTAACTGATACATCGACTACTGCCACAGAATTTTGCAAAGAAAAATTGGTTACTTCCTGGATCGAGCCGTTTGTAATAATATGGACTTCCCCAGTCCAGCTTTTGATTTTTGTAGTACGCAAGCCAATCTCTTGAACGGTTCCCGTATACGTATTGACAGTGACGTAATCTCCAACGGCAAATTGGTCTTCAAAAATGATAAAAAAGCCGGAAATGACGTCTTTCACCAAGCTTTGGGCCCCAAATCCAACCGCCAATCCCAGTACTCCTGCACTGACCAGCACCGGTCCCAAATCAATTCCCAATTGATCCAAAATCAACAACATCGCCAGGAAATAAATCAAATACCTCGTCGCATTGCTGGTCAACACCCGCAGCGTATCCAAACGTCTTTGCTCGAACTGCAGCTTTCCGTTCTCACGCCTGACAAATATTTTGTTAACCGCTGCTTGCGCTATCACCGCAACTATTTTTGTGACAATGACGATCAAAATGATCAAGACCAACCGTGTGGCGAGATTAATCCAAAGTTCCGGGTTTGCCAAATAATCGTAGGTGCGCTCAAACATCGACTCAAGCCATTTTGCTTTTTCCACAGGTTGCTCTCCTTTCCAACCAAATCCCCTCTCTTGTCTAGCGACAGTTGACACGACTCAGTTTTTCCAGATACGTACTGCCCTCGACAGTGCATGGCAGCGATCAATCCTAACCGTATGATAAAGTACATGCTTTCTTGCTGCCGCTGCCCTCATCATCATACGAATTCCCTATGAGTTCGTATCGGTCTCGATCTCCGGCAGATGCTTCCTCCAAAGAAAAGCTCCTCTCATCTGTGAAGGCCCCAATCAAGCAGGAGAAATGATTCGCCCTGTCTTCTGTCCAATAACCTTATTTTACTCATTTACCAGTAATGGCGCTAGTTGACGCTGCTCCACTAGTATAAGATTTCATTTTTGGTCATATACTATGAATACTTTACTTTGTGGAGGTTCCCATGAATCTTTTTGATGATTCTCCCCACTCTGCTTCCGTTTTTAAAATTGAATATAAGGACGAAAAAGCGGGCGAACGGTTATCTCACCACCTCATGCAGCGTTTTCTCAGCAAGCCGCTCAATCAAGAAATTGTCATTCTTTGCATTGGAACTGATCGTTCAACGGGTGATTCCCTTGGACCAATCGTTGGGACCAAACTTCAGTCATACAGTCCGAAATATTTACACATTTACGGTACGTTGGAAGACCCGGTCCATGCTGTCAATCTTGCCGACAAAATCGAGCATATTTCCCGGATCCACAAAGATTCATTGATCATAGCTGTTGATGCTTGTCTTGGCCAATTTAGCAATGTTGGCTCGATTCAAGTTGTCGATGGCCCGCTAAAGCCAGGAGCAGGTGTTAAAAAAGACTTGCCTGCCGTCGGAACCTTCCATATTACCGGCATTGTAAATGTAGGCGGTTTTATGGAGTACTTTGTCCTCCAAAATACGCGCCTGTATGTCGTTATGCAAATGGCAGAAGTGATCGCCTCAGGGCTTCATCACGCCAGTCATCAACTTCACCACAGGAATACTGCCGCGAGTCCCTATCCTTCTTTTTCTACTGAAATGCCTAGTGTGTAAGCCAATCTGCAATCGGAACACTGACCGCCGCAATAATCAGTGAAGGGAGCATATTCGCCACATTTATTTTCTTCATTTCTAAGATGTTGATTCCAATTCCTACGATTAACAACCCGCCAACGGCTGTAACTTCAGCCAGTATGGAATTCAACATATCACTGCCAATGAAATTGTAGATCTGCGTAGACAGAAGGGCAATTGCTCCCTGATACAAAAGAACAGGTATGGCAGCGAAAGCAACACCAATACCCATGGTTGAAGTAAAAATAACAGATGAAAATCCATCTAGCATCGCTTTCGTATATAAGATGTCATGATTGCCGCGCAGGCCGCTGTCCATCGCTCCTAGTACCGACATTGCTCCAATACAATAGACTAGCGTAGCATTGACAAATCCTGTGGCAATACTTCTCTCTCTATTTAGGTTTCCTGCCTTACGTTCCAGCCATAGGCCCGCCAAATTCAGGTAATGCTCGATTCGCATCATTTCCCCTAAAATGGAGCCAATAACCAGGCTAATAATGAGCAATAAAAAATTCTCCGTCTTGAAACTCATTTGCAAACCAAGAAAAACGACGGCTAATCCCAACCCCTGCATCACTGTCTTTCGAATCCCATCAGGAATTCTAGGGAGAAATTTTCCTAATAAGGCTCCTGCGATAATTGCGGCAGCGTTTACGAAAGTTCCTATTAGAATCAAGCTTTACCCTCCGCTCTGCTCGAAAAAAAAGCTTCACAATGGAAGCCCTTTTGTAGATGTTGTCGAGTCCATCTTTACATACAGGCAGCTGTCCATCCAAGCTCAGGTTGCCGCCCTGGAAGTTATCTTGTCTTATCAGGTAAAAAAGCTCCAATTTTGGATTCATCGAAGGAAATGTCCAGATAATCTCCCGCCAACCAAAGCCATATCTTACGCTTCCCCTGCTGCATAAGCTGCAGATATCTCCTCGATAGCCTGGATTAATTTTTGAGCATCTTCCTCCGTATTAAACATTCCAAAACTTGCGCGAATAGCCCCCCTTTTTTCCGTCCCGACAGCTTGGTGCCCTAATGGTGAGCAGTGATATCCTGATCGGGTCGCGATGCCGTATTCTTGATCGAGAATGAATGAAACCTCTGTAGCGTCTACTCCCTTGATATTAAATGACACAACTCCCACGCGCTCTACGTCTATATCAGGGCCGTAGATTTCCACTCCACTTATCTCTTTTAGACCATCCATTGTTCTTTTTGCCAGTTTCCACTCATGCTGAAAAATTTGTTCCG
Organism: Brevibacillus massiliensis; assembly: GCF_000311785.1. Classification (GTDB taxonomy): domain Bacteria; phylum Bacillota; class Bacilli; order Brevibacillales; family Brevibacillaceae; genus Brevibacillus_C; species Brevibacillus_C massiliensis. The sequence goes on along the minus strand of NZ_HE978538.1, from coordinate 27,975 downwards.
TGCCTTTTTCCAAAACAAATGTAACCCCAGCTAACAAACCTGCCAATCCTACTGTATTTACTGTACCGCTTTCATATCGATCTGGTCTCGCTACAGGCTGGTCCACCGATTCTGACTGACTTCCTGTCCCGCCATGGATGAGCGGCTCTAGGTCAATCGTGTTTCGAACGTATAAACCGCCTGTTCCCTGAGGTCCATACAGTCCTTTATGACCTGGAAAAGCAAGCATATCTATTCCCATCTTTTCTACATCAATCGGCACCACACCTGCTGTTTGCGATGCGTCTACTAAAAATGAAATGTTTCGTTTACCAGCTTCCGAACCAATCTCCTCTATCGGTAAAATGACGCCTGTGACATTTGAAGCATGGCTGACAACAATCAATTTTGTTGAGGGGCGAATTTCTTTTACAAAATCCGCAGTGTAGAATAATTGATCCTCTCTTGGCTGCACATAGGATATTTGAACCCCTTTTGTCCGTCGTAAATACTCCAGCGGCCTACGTACAGAGTTGTGTTCGATAAATGACGTGACAACGTGATCACCTGGCTGCAGAAACCCTTTAATAGCCTGATTTAAGGCTTGAGTAGCATTCATGTAAAAAAAGAGGTCATTCGGGTTCGTAATCCCAAATAACCGTGACAGCTGCGCACGGGTTTGGAACAGTACTTTTCCGGCTCTCATCGCCAAAGTATGCCCCCCCCTGCCAGGGTTAGCAGCATAGTCTTCAATTACCTCCGCCATAGCCAACTTTACTTCAGGTGGTTTTGGCCAAGATGATGCAGCGTTATCCAGATAAGTGATAGGCATGCTTTTTCCCCCACCTCTTTATTTTACTTATCAAGCAACTCTAAAATCCGTTCTAAATCATCATTCGAATAGAATTCAATTTCAATCCGCCCTTTTTTGCTTCCCGTTTTAATTTGAACAGAAGTGCCAAATCTCGACCGCAGCCTCTCTTCCATTTGAACGATAATCGGCTCTCTTTTCGGTACCTTTTTTACTTTTGTTTCACGTGAAACAGTAAGCTGTTTTACAAGCCCTTCCAACTGCCGAACACTTAGATCGTTTTTAACCACTTCATTTGCCAACTGCAATTGCAGCTTGTCATTTTCAACGGCTAATAGGGCTCGAGCATGCCCCATCGTAAGGGCGGATGAAGATACCAACGCTCTGATTCCATCCGGGAGTTGCAGCAGACGCAGGATGTTAGCGACATGTGGCCGACTTTTCCCTACCTTTTGTGCTAGTGCCTCTTGGGTTAATGAACAATGATCAATTAACTTTTGGTACGCTTCCGCTTCTTCCAGCGGATTGAGGTTATCACGCTGAAGATTCTCTATCAAAGCAATTTCCATTAGTTGCAAATCGGTATAAACTTTCTCAACTACCGGTACCTTTTTTAAACCGGCATCCTTTGCCGCCCGCAGCCGCCGCTCCCCGGCAACTAATTCAAATCCTTTGATACTTTTGCGCACCACGAGCGGTTGTATAATGCCATGCTCTTTGATTGATTCCGTCAATTCTTTTAACGTATGCGGATCAAATTCCTTTCGCGGCTGATACGGATTCGGACGAATCTGATTGACGGCTACTTCTTTAATTTGCTCGCTTTCTTCCATATGATTGTCGCTGAATAAAGCCTCTAATCCTTTACCCAATCGTTTACTCATATTCCGACCACTTCCTTCGCGAGGTCAGTGTATACTTCGGCTCCTCTTGAACGTGGATCGTAACTAATGATAGCTTGTCCGTGGGATGGTGCTTCACTTAAACGGACATTACGGGGAATAATGGTCCGGTATACCTTGTCCTGAAAGTACTTTTTCACCTCTTCGATAACTTGAATTCCCAGATTGGTTCTGGCATCCAGCATGGTCAATAGGACACCTTCTATAGCCAGTTGATTATTCAAGTGCTTTTGGACAAGGCGAATTGTATTTAACAATTGACTTAACCCCTCCAAAGCATAATATTCACATTGAATAGGTATCAACACCGAATCTGAAGCAGTTAGAGAGTTGACAGTGAGAATCCCCAATGAAGGCGGACAATCGATAATCACATAATCGTATTTATCTTTTATAACCTCTAAAGCCCTTTTTAGTCGAACCTCACGAGAAATCGTAGGAACCAACTCAATTTCGGCACCCGCCAATTGAATTGTTGCCGGAATAATTTGTAAACCTTCTATCTCTGTAGGTAACGTCGCATCTATCGGACTAATATCATTAATTAACACATCGTAAATACAATATCGCACATCTGCCTTGTTGATGCCCAGTCCGCTTGTTGCATTCCCTTGCGGATCAATATCAACTATCAGTACCTGTTTACCCAAAGCGGCCAAGCATGCACTCAAATTAACGGCTGTTGTAGTCTTGCCTACTCCGCCCTTTTGATTGGCCACCGTAATTACCTTTCCCAACATCTCACCCCATTTTACAATCCTGCTTATCCTCGAGGGTATTCGTAGGATTTTCTTAGAATGAACTTCGTTTATTTTTGCGTATCACAATAAACCTTATCGATTTTTACTGGATTGGAAAAGTCCTCTAGTGAAGGATGGACTGCAGCTACTTCGAATTTTTTGTGGACATGATCCGCTTTCCAGTATTGTTTATGACAATGAAGTTGGTTCTGGGTCAGAACAACTATGCAGAACCCTGGATCAATCACAAACTCTTTCTGCTCACCCTCCATTCAATCTCTGGTTTCCTCTCACGCTACTTTCATCTTACCCCAATTATTTTTAAAAAAGTAGATTGAAATTACGGGAACTCTCTTTCAGAATACCAAATCATAGCGGTATGTAAAAAATTTTCTTTTGACCTCGTTCTAACGATCCTTAAAGCTGCTTTTTAGCGACACTTCCCGGTGTCTTAGGAATTGATTGTCATTGGTGTATAAGCAAATATAGAGAGAAAATTGTGGTGTAATCAGATATTTTCGCTAAGGAGATCCAATTCTTTTAGATGTATGCCAACCTTTGCTGACAGTTCGTTGAAACGCTTCTCGTCAGTTACAGGTGGGTTACTTATGGATGTATCCATTGGATACACTGAACCCAAAATGTCCTCATAAAGAAGTCTGAGGACATTTTCATTAGACTTTTTCCGATTAGCTTTCTCAGAAGTTATTACGCAATCAAATTACCGAATGCTTCCACCTATGGACAAAAAGAAAACGGCTGTCAGCGCCGCTGGTATATAGAAAAATATCACAATTAAAACCAATTATTGCTCCCGCTTTTTGGGAATACGTATGGTAAATTGATAAAACTCTTCGTGATCCTCTTCATCTGTCTCCACAGATAAACCCGTCTCGAGCACCATGTTAATTGACTGTCGAACCGTATTTATGGCAATTCTGGTGTCGCGTGAAAAAGCCTTCCACTTTGGCTTTTTCTCTTTTTCCACTTGCGGTTCCTGGGCTGCTTCCAACAGCTGTTTGACGCGAGCCTCTGTCTGTTTTACGTTCCAATCCCGGTTAAGGATTTCATGAAGTGTCTTTACCTGTAATTCAGAATCTTTTAAAGGTATGAGTGCACGGGCATGACGTTCCGTAATTTTTCTTGACAAGAGCGCATCTTGAATCTCCCGGGGTAAATGCAGCAGCCTTAATTTATTGGCTATCGTTGACTGACCTTTTCCCAGTCGTTGTGCCAAGCTTTCTTGTGTCAAATTGTGAATATCGATTAATTTTTGATAGGCAACTGCTTCTTCAATGGCAGTAAGACCTTCCCGCTGAAGATTTTCGATCAAAGCGATAGAAGCTGTTTGGGCATCATTGAATTCTTTGACGATCGCCGGAATCCGTTCCATGCCCAACTTTTTTGACGCTCGGAGTCTTCGTTCTCCGGCAATTAATTCAAATCGTTCATCGCGTATACGAACAACGATTGGCTGGATAAGCCCATGAGTACGGATGGTTTGGCACAACTCGTCAATTTTGTCATCGTCAAAAACCGTTCGGGGCTGATACGGGTTCGGGACGATCTCGTCAACCGGTATCTGACGTATCTCCTCGTTCTCCGTCTTGTCCGAAAATCCGAACAACCGTGAAAACTGATCCTTTACTGCCATGCCGAATCCCCCACTTTTCTAACAATACCTTATAAGAAAAGCTTCTATTGAAGCCCTTTCGATGATGTTGGTTAATCCTTCTTTAGAGGAAGTTTTCATTCTGGATAAGGAAGCCATCTTTGGACGTGTCCCCTTCTTATCCTGTAGAAAAGCCTTTATTGCACCTATTAGAAGATTTCATCCTCTTCTACGTAAGCAGCTTAAAACAAAGGGAAGCTCCTCCATAATAGTCAAATCAAGCAAGCCGTTTTCCCTGTATTTTCGGTTACCAACGCTTTGCTCTAAATTATAAGCTTTGCCATGTGTGCCATTCCAAAAGCTGCTCTCTCCAGCACGTCATATTACAAGCAAACGGCACCTGATTCAACTTAATCGCTTTTCACTGACGCGATCATGCGCAAGCCCTCTATCCTTCGGCAGAAAGTTTCCAGCCCAAAAATCGTCAGTAACTTCATAAAAGCTTACTAATTGCCTTGCTGTCTCGACTCCTCTTCCAGCCAGTTGAAGGCGTACTTCCCGCGACCAAATCAATTTCATTGTTAGCTTTGCCGTACAACATAAACTTGCCTGGATAAAATGACAATACGCATCGTTTCCATCAGGCCATTGCAGTTTTTAAAACGCTTCAGCACCTATTAGACCAAGCCCCCGACGGGGTACTTTCGCTGACCTGGTTACCTGCACAACACTACGGGTCCTGCCATAAGCATTCTCCGTAAGGTAACCGATACTGACTAAAATCTGTCGGGTTCTCTCCGTTAAAACAGCCGATATTTTATGAACATTCGCTCCGAAACATCCTATTTTTACATGAGTTATTTCCTAAAATATTCTTCACTCCATCGAGCAAATCCTGCTTTTAACGGGAAGATTGTTCACACCAGCTTCGACGTTTCACGTGAAACAAATAATAAGAAAAGCTTCTAAAGAAGCCCTTTCGAAGAAGCTGGTTCTTCCTTAGCAGATGCTTTTCTTGCTGTATCAGGATGCTGGTTCACGGAAGTTTATACTTTCTGATACAGTCAAATAGAAGGACTGCTCCACATGGAACAGCCTCGCAGCAAATCAAACTACAAAATGGGTTTTTTTACTGGAGTTCCTGCTTTTCGCGGGTACGTTTTCGGTGTGGGGTCAATCTTATCGATTACAATGATGTTTCGTTCACCCGCCTCATCAGGTAAATGTAATGTCTCCACTTTTTTGGTTTTTCCCCCTAAAGCCTTTATCGCTTTTTTAGCCTCTTGAAGCTCAAATGAAATATCCGGGCCTTTCATAGCGATAAAGTGACCGCCAACCTTCACAAAAGGCAAGCAGAATTCAGCTAGAACGTTGAGTCGGGCAACAGCACGAGCGGTTGCCAAGTCGTATGACTCACGAAATGCTTTGTCCTGACCGAAATCTTCTGCTCTTCCATGTAGTGGCTGAACATGTGTAAGTCCTAACTCCCGGGAGAGGTTTTCCAAAAATGAAATTCTCTTCTGCAAGGAATCAACGATCGTCACCTGTAAATGAGGAAAACAAATTTTTAATGGAATACTGGGGAATCCTGCCCCAGCGCCAATATCAACCACTGTGTTTATCTCTGCAAACGGAAAGGAGAATGCGGCCGATACCGAATCATAAAAATGCTTGGTATACACCGCATTTTCCTCCGTAATGGCGGTAAGATTCATCTTTTCATTCCACTCGACCAGCAAGCGGTAGTACAAGTCGAATTGAGCCAATTGTTCAGCCGTTAACACGATCCCGTTTTCCGACAGGCGTTCTGCAAATTGTTCCTTTCCCATGCCTGCCCCCTCTTTACTCAGCTGTTTTCACAGGTACTCGATTGTAATGTTCAAGATAGATCATCAGGACGGAAATGTCAGCTGGATTTACACCAGGGATCCGCGAAGCTTGACCGATGTTTAACGGACGCACCTTGCTCATGTTTTCCCGAGCTTCTTTTGACATACCCGTGATGTCGTTAAAATTAATCTCCTCAGGAATCCGCTTCTCTTCTACCTTCTTCATTCTTTCCACTTGTTGCAGCGATTTTCGGATGTACCCGTCGTATTTTATTTGAATTTCTACTTGTTCTGCTACATCCGCAGGTACAGGTTCAGCCGGCGGGGCCATTTGGGCAATGTGCGCATAAAGAACCTCTGGTCTCCGCAGAAGCTGAGCCAATTCCATCACTTCTGTCAATTCCGGTGAACCGATTTGTCTTAAAACAGCCTGAACTTTTTCGTTGTCAGGACGCACCCGCGTGTTGAAAATCCGCTGCTTCTCCTGTTCGATCATCTCCCGCTTCTGCACAAAAGCCTTGTAGCGTTTTTCACTGATCAAGCCAATCTCGTAACCAATGTCAGTCAACCGGAGGTCGGCATTATCGTGACGCAATAAAAGGCGATACTCCGCCCGGGAGGTGAGCAAACGATAAGGCTCATTCACTCCCTTTGTCACCAGGTCATCAATTAAAACTCCAATGTAGGAGATATCCCGACTGAGAATAACTGGCTCTTTACCCTGGATTTTGCGGGCCGCATTGATCCCGGCCATCAACCCTTGAGCGGCTGCTTCCTCATAGCCCGAAGTTCCATTGATTTGTCCAGCGGTAAATAATCCAGGAATCCGTTTGGTCTCCAAAGTGGGCCAAAGCTGTGTCGGCTGGATCGCGTCATATTCAATCGCATAACCCGGACGCATCATCTCTACCTTTTCCATCCCTGCCAATGTTCGCAGCATGGAAAGCTGCACATCTTCCGGAAGGCTGGTAGACATTCCTTGCACGTACATCTCTTCCGTATGACGTCCCTCCGGCTCCAGGAACACCTGGTGACGCGGTTTGTCGTTAAAACGGACCACCTTGTCCTCTATGGAAGGGCAATACCTGGGTCCCGCCCCTTCAATAATCCCGGAAAACATCGGTGCGCGATGCAAGTTGTCGTTGATGATCCCATGTGTTTCACTGCTGGTATAAGTCAACCAGCAGGGGAGTTGATCCGTGATAAATTCAGTCGTTTCGTATGAAAATGCTCGCGGCTCCGCATCCCCTGGCTGAATCTCCATTTTGTCGAAATCAATGCTTCCCTTTAGCACCCGTGGCGGTGTGCCTGTTTTAAACCGGACGATGTCAAACCCTAATTCCTTTAAATTCTGCGCAAGACGGATGGACGGGCGCATGTTGTTCGGACCGCTTTCATACTGCAAATCGCCGAGGATGATTTTCCCCCGCAGATAGGTCCCGGTAGTCAGTACAACCGCCTTCGCCTTATAGCGTGCTCCTGTCTGAGTCATGACCCCTTCACATACTCCGTTGTTCACAATCAGTTCGTCAACCATCGCTTGCCGCAGGATCAAGTTAGGGGTATTTTCTATGGTCCGCTTCATCTCTTGCTGGTATAAGACCTTGTCAGCCTGTGCCCGCAGAGCATGAACAGCCGGTCCTTTACCCGTGTTCAACATCCGCATTTGAATATGGGTTTTATCAATGTTTTTGGCCATTTCACCGCCCAAGGCATCGATTTCCCGAACAACGTGCCCTTTTGCCGGTCCGCCAATTGAAGGGTTGCAAGGCATAAACGCCACCGCATCCAGGTTAATGGTCAAAAGCAGCGTGCTGCACCCCATTCTCGCCGCGGCTAACGCTGCCTCACATCCGGCATGTCCGGCGCCGATGACGATGACATCGTACTCTCCAGCTTCATACGTAACACTCATGTTGTTTCCTCCTATTTGCCCAGACAAAACTGGGAGAATATCTGATCGAGCAAATCCTCTCCAGCGCTTTCTCCAATTACCTCGCCAAGCAGCTCCCATGCGCGCTTGATGTCAATCTGAACCATATCGATCGGCATCTGTTCTTCGATTCCCCTAATGGCGTCCTGGACCGTTTGCTCTGCTTGCCGAAGTAAATGAATGTGGCGGGCATTGCTTACATAGGTAAGGTCTTCCTGCCCGGCGCGGCCGGTAAAGAATATATGGGCAATCGCTTCCTCCAGTTGATCGATGCCCGTCTCTTGTTTGGCGGATGTCATCACCAGCGGCTGCTGCGGAAAATGTTTCTTTACCTCATCCAGGTCCAAGTGTTGGGGCAGATCTGTTTTATTGACAATAACGATTACGTTCAAGCCCTGCACCGCTTCAAAAATAGCGTAATCTTCCGAAGTCAGCGGCTCGTTGTAGTTTAGCACGAGCAGCACAAGATCAGCTTGCTGCAAAATCCGCCGGGATTTTTCCACTCCGATCTTTTCGACAATATCTTCCGTCTCCCGAATTCCGGCTGTATCGATTAAATGGAGCGGAACACCGCGAACATTTACATACTCCTCTATCACATCCCGGGTTGTACCGGCAACGTCTGTTACGATCGCCTTTTCCTCCTGCACCAGGCTGTTCAACAACGACGATTTCCCGACATTAGGCTTCCCTACGATCGCGGTAGACAAGCCCTCGCGGAGAATCTTCCCTTGTTTTGCTGTTTGCAGTAAACGGTGAATTTCTGACTGCACTTCCTCGCATTTGCCGAGCAGAAAGTTGTGTGTCACAGCTTCCACATCGTGTTCCGGATAATCCAGGGTCACTTCGATATGAGCCATCGCCTCCAGCAAATGCTGCCTGAGGGCCCGGATCAATCTTGACAGCTTTCCTTCCACTTGTGAAAAAGCTACCTTCATCGCCCGATCTGTCTTTGAACGGATAAAATCCATAACAGCCTCTGCTTGAGCCAGATCAATCCGACCGTTGAGAAACGCCCGCTTGGTAAACTCACCTGGTTCCGCCAAACGTGCACCGGCATTCAATATCAGCTCCAATACCCGTTGAACCGACATCAGGCCGCCATGGCAGCTCACCTCGACTACATCCTCTCGGGTGAAGGTCTTCGGTGCCTTCATCACCGATACCAATACTTCTTCGATGACCTCGTCGGTTTCCGGATCGATTATCTTGCCATAATGGATCGTATGCGTATCCACAGTGGATAACTTATGTTTTCCTCTATATATTTTGTCCACAATCTCTATGGATTGCGAACCGCTGACGCGTATAACAGCAATACTGCCCTCTCCCATTGGGGTAGCAATTGCTGCGATGGTATCCATCTCCACTCTTTTTTCACCTCAAAATAAGAAAAGCTTCAATTGAAGCCTTCTCGAAGAAGTAGTCAAGTCCTTCTTTAGAGAATGCCGCCTCAGGGAAGGGATCCTTTCTTATCCTGTAAGAAAAACTTCTTCCCGCTGCACTTCCTAAATAATTAGGATATCACAGTTATCTCACAAAAAACAGGGAAGAGAACAGCTTCCTGCACCTTCAAGATTCGCTCCCCGCTGTTATCCACAGTATGTTCGTATTCCTTATCAGCAAAACCTATCTACAGCATAGAATCTGCAAACCCCATTCACGCTTCCGGCCACCGAACATAAGCAAAAAAAAA
>NZ_HE978538.1:0-17268 GCF_000311785.1 Brevibacillus massiliensis | reverse complement strand
AAAAAAAAGAAGCCCTGCTCAGGCTTCTTTGGGTGCAACCACGATATACCGGCGCGGTTCCTCCCCTTCACTATACGTAGTGACATCCATTCGCTTTTGCAAGAAGGCGTGGATGATTTTTCGTTCGGATGCGACCATTGGCTCCAATCGAACATTTCGCTTGGACTGGACTGCTTTTTTTGCCAGGCGATCAGCCAGCTGCTCAAGTGTTTCCTTGCGCCGCAAGCGATAATTTTCTACGTCCAGAATAATCCGGACATGCTTGTCGGCGTGACGGTTAGCTACGACGTTAACAAGATACTGTATGGCATCCAAAGTTTGTCCGCGGCGGCCTATCAACATACCCAGGCTCTCCCCCTGGATATCAAACAGTACGCCTTCTTCATGCGAACCAACCTCGATATTTGCTTGTACATTCATCTTCTGAATCACATCTGCCAGAAAACGGCGTCCCTCTTCCACGGGGTCAAAGACATATTCAACCTCCACCTTCGCTTCACGGGAACCGATGAATCCAAAAAGCCCCTTGCTAGGTTCTTCTAAAACCCGAACAGAGACGCGATCGCGGGAAACCCCAAGTTCCTGTATCGCTTTCTCAACAGCATCGTCAATTGTTTTCGCCGTGGCCACCACCTTTTTCACTTGGCGGTCCCCTCCTTAGGTCTCAACTGCGTATCTTTATTCCTGTAAAGGAAATACGTTTGCACAATTGTAAAGAGATTCCCGTAAAACCAGTAGAGTGAAAGAGCAGCAGGCAGTGTTACCCCGATCGCCAAAATCATCAAGGGCATCATGATCATAAACATCTGCATTTGCGGATTGTTCGGTGTAACGGCCCCCATCATTTTCTGCTGCAGATACGTTGTAAATGCAGCCAATACGGGAAGAATGTAGCCGTACCAACCTATTTCACTGGGATGCAACCCTAGCTGAATGCCGATAAACGTGCTTTTAAAAATTTCCGGTGTGCGAATAATCGCATGATAAAAGGCGATCAGAATCGGCATTTGTACAAGCAAAGGCAAGCAGCCGGCAAGCGGATTGACATTGTTCTTTTGGAACAATAGGACGGTTTCCTGCTGTGCCTTCTGCGGATCATTCTTATGCTTCTCGCGAATTTTTTGCAGTTCCGGCTGAAGCTCCTGCATTTTTTTCGAGCTTTTAATCTGCTTGATCATAAGCGGCAGAATAATGAGCCGGATAATGACGGTAGCAACCAGAATGCCTAACCCGTAACTTCCGAGCAAGGTAGCAGACTCCTTGATTAACCAAGACAACGGCCAGACGAGATACTTGTCCCAAAACGAAGTGGAATCCGGTCCGACGGGAGGAGCGTTTGTTATACTGGTACAGCCTGATAGGATCAGCATGAACCCTAATCCTAGCAAGAGAAAAGTCAGGGTACGCCTTCTCAAAAGATGTTCCTCCTTTAAGTATTTCATAGTCCTTTATCTATATCAGGAACAGGATCAATCCCACCTGGATGAAACGGATGGCATTTGGCTATGCGTTTGACAGCCAGCCATCCTCCCTTTAAGGCACCAAATCTTCGAACCGATTCAAGCGCATAATGGGAACAAGTCGGTGCAAATCGACAACTGGGTGGTTTAAGGGGAGAAATGAACAACTGGTAGCCGCGAATCAACCATATGAAAATGGTAGACATGCCCTCACCCTCTTTTTTTCCTATCCGATTCAACCGATTTCAACACATGTGCCCGCTTCAAAGCGTGGCGAAGCGCACTTTCCAGTTCCTGAAGGGTCAGCTTTTCTACACCCTGACGTGCAATGATAACGAGGTCTTTGGAATGCGTGATTTGTTCTTCCAGATGGGCAACCGCCTGTCTGATCAATCGCTTTACCCGGTTCCGAACAACCGCATTCCCGATCTTTTTACTGACCGAGATCCCGGCGCGAAACCCGGATTGCTCCCGATTTGTCAATGCATAGATGACAAATTGCCGGTTGGCTGCCGATTTCCCCTTCTGAAAGACAATCTGGAAGTCCTCATTTTTTTTCAAGCGATGCGAATGATGCAAGGTGAACAGCCCCTAACATCAACATTATAGTAAAAAAAAGAAGCCACATCCAGCCAGTATTCCCAAATTTCGTCCTCTTTTTTCTATAATGTTTAAACATCTTCCCTTTCTATATAGAAAAAAAAGGCCACGTTCATTGGTGGCCTATGCGGAAAGTACTTTTCTTCCTTTACGACGACGGGCTGCCAATACTTTGCGGCCGTTCTTCGTACTCATACGCTTGCGGAACCCGTGATCCTTTTTGCGCTTGCGGTTATTTGGATTGAAGCTAGGTTTCATTGCGTCACACCTCCGTCCCTTACAGGCATTCTTTCGAATTATAAAAAGTCCAGGGCAAAAAGTCAAGATATCTCCCGGCTTTGGGCAAATACATGACAATGTAAATATCCCCAACTGATTATTTCCCGTACTTGTGGATATTCTCATTATCCACATATGCAGATTTCCCCAGAAATATCTACAGCTTGTACACAAAATATAGGGGTGTGAACATGACGTTTACACAAGTTGTTGTGTTTGTGGATAAGTTCAAAAAAACCATTGATAACACGGAGTTTATTTGATATCATGGTTGTGTTTTGAATCGTGAATAACCCTTGCTAACTGCACTCTTTTCCACAACATGTGGATAATCTTGTGGACAGATTTTCTTCCTTGTGAATTGACTATTCACATGGCTGCGGATAATTGTCTTCTTTTTTTCACTTTTTCAGGCAAAATGAAGTCTGGCCTATGCTGAATTATCCACATTTACGATACAAGAAAGGCTTTGATTAAGCCCTATCGAAGATGCAGTCAGGTCCTTCTTTTGAGGCAATTTTTCACGACGGATGAGGCAGTCTTGAGGAAGGCATGCTTTTTTTATCCCGGAAAAAAATCCCGGAAAAAGATAGACTGTTGGATCCCGTACTATTAAAGAAGGGAGGGATTTTTGTTGGACTCCACAATCACCGATCTTTGGCGAAAGGTACTGGCGAAGATTGAGAAGACATTGAGTAAACCCAGCTTTGACACCTGGTTAAAAGCTACTCAAGCTACAACGCTAGAGGAAGATGCCTTGATCGTAACTGCCCCTAATGAGTTTGCCCGCGATTGGCTGGAAACCCGTTATTCTCCTTTAATCATCGATACACTCTATGAAACGACCGGGGTAAATATGAAGGTAAAATTCATTGTTCCCCAAGATTCCAGTGCCAATCATCAAGACGATCTGCCTGTTTCGCCTGTAAAAAATTTCAATCCATCGGTGATTTCTGACGATCAGCCACCCAGCATCTTAAATCCGAAGTACACGTTTGATACATTTGTCATCGGATCCGGCAATCGGTTTGCCCACGCTGCATCACTTGCAGTCGCGGAAGCTCCCGCCAAGGCGTACAACCCGCTGTTTATATACGGAGGCGTGGGATTGGGCAAAACTCACTTGATGCACGCAATCGGACATTACGTGATACAGCATAATCCAACCGCGAAAGTCGTCTATCTCTCCTCGGAGAAGTTTACAAACGAGTTTATCAATTCCATCCGGGACAATAAAACCGTCGACTTCCGAAATAAATACCGAAATGTGGATGTTTTGCTGATTGACGACATCCAATTTTTGGCGGGGAAGGAATCGACTCAGGAGGAATTTTTCCATACATTTAACGCGCTGCACGAGGAAAGCAAGCAAATTGTCATTTCCTCCGACCGTCCGCCAAAGGAGATTCCGACACTGGAGGACAGGCTGCGCTCCCGCTTTGAATGGGGACTGATTACCGATATCCAGCCTCCTGATCTGGAGACACGCATCGCCATCCTCCGCAAAAAAGCCAAAGCGGAGAACCTGGATATTCCCAATGAGGTGATGATGTACATCGCCAATCAAATCGACAGCAACATTCGGGAACTGGAAGGAGCACTCATTCGCGTCGTAGCTTATTCCTCTCTGATCAATCGGGACATTGATACCCACCTGGCAGCGGAGGCGTTAAAGGATATCATTCCTTCTTCGCGGCCCCGCGTGATTACGATTGCTGACATCCAGCGGGCTGTAGGAGAAGTCTTTAATCTCAAAATGGAAGATTTCAAAGCCAAAAAGCGGACCAAAACAGTAGCATATCCGCGGCAAATCGCCATGTACTTATCCCGTGAGCTGACCGACGCTTCTCTGCCGAAGATCGGCAACGAATTTGGGGGACGCGACCATACGACAGTCATCCACGCTCACGACAAGATATCGAAGGCCATCCTGGTTGACCAGCAACTGCAAGCTACGATCCAGGAATTGATAGAGAAATTAAAGACAAACAACTGACCTGTGAACAAAGAAAAAGCCTATACACACCTTATCCACATGTGTATAGGCTCTCTTTTTCCGCAAATCCCGCGGATATCCACAAACTAACAACCCCTATTACTATTTCTGTTATTATATTAACTAAGGATATACGTAAAGACTCTCTCTTCATCCACACATAATAGCGATGGAGCGAAGAAGTATACCGCCCGAATAGATGGAGGTAATCGTAAAATGCAAATCACGGTTCAACGCGAAAAGTTAGCATTGGCAGTTTCACACGTTATGAAGGCTGTCTCCGGAAAAACAACGATGCCAATTCTTACCGGTATCAAGTTAAAAGCGGATCAAGATGGATTAACGTTGACCGGGAGTGATTCCGATATTTCCATTGAGGTGAATATTCCGCTTGAAGAAGCAGATGAGTGGGGGGTTACCGTTCATCAGCCTGGAAGCGTAGTCTTGACTGCGCGGATCTTCAGCGAGATCGTTCGCAAGCTGCCGGGAAACGAGATTCACATGCAGGTTGACGATCGATTGGTCACCTTCATTCGTTCTGGCCAAGCAGAGTTTACCATTAATGGAATGAACTCGGAAGAATTTCCGCAGCTTTTGCAAATTGAAGACGATAAATCATTTAGCGTTCCCAGTGACTTGTTAAAGACGATGCTGCGTCAAACCTCCTTTGCCGTCTCTACTACCGAAATGCGCCCGATCTTGACGGGAATCATGTGGTCGCTCGAAGACGGGCAGCTTCGCTTTGTTTCCACGGACAGCCATCGTCTGGCCAGCCGGTCGGCGAACGTGGAATGTCCTGCCGATCTGCGCTTTCACAATATTGTTGTACCGGGAAAAAGCTGTAATGAATTAGTGAAAATTCTCGACGATGAACAGACGTTGGTTGATGTCGTCGTCGGCGAAAACCAGATTCTCGTGAAGGCAAACCACATTCTGTTTTTCTCCCGCCTGCTGGAAGGAACCTACCCGGACACTTCCCGGATTATCCCGCAGACGAACAAGACAGAGATCGTCTTTCATACGAAAGAGCTTCTGCAATCGATTGAACGGGCTTCGCTGCTCAGCCGGGAAGGAAAGACGAACGTGGTTCGCCTGGCTACACTGCCGGATGGAAACATTGAAATTTCTTCCAATGCTCCGGAGATTGGCAGGGTTACAGAGGTTGTGGCTGCCAAGTCATTAGACGGAGATGAACTAAAAATCTCGTTTAATGCAAAATATATGATAGAGGCACTTCGATCGATTGACAGCGCCGAAATCAAGGCCAACTTTACCGGAGCTGCCAGTCCGTTCATTATTCGCCCGACCGATCACGATTGGATCCTGCACTTGATCTTGCCTGTTCGCACGTATTAGTTTGACAACGGAGGAGCTGCCACATGGATAAGTCGGTGTCAATTCGCACGGAATACATTCCCCTTGGTCAATTCTTAAAGCTGGCCGGGGTCATTGACACAGGAGGAATAGCGAAGCATTTTCTCGCGGAGGTCCCGATTGCCGTCAATGGCGAACGGGATAACCGCCGCGGACGCAAGCTCTATCCCGACGATGTCGTAGAGATTGAAGGGTACGGGAAATTCAGAGTTACACGGCAGTGAGAGGAGAGCAATCCTTTGTTCTTGCGGGACTTGGCATTAACGAACTATCGAAACTACGGGTCACTTTCGCTTTCGTTTGACGAGCGGATTAATTTAATCGTCGGCAACAATGCCCAAGGGAAGACGAACTTGCTTGAATCGATCTACGTGCTCGCCTTGGCAAAGTCCCACCGGACGGCCAAAGATAAGGAATTGGTCAGCTGGAGAGGGGATTACGCTGTCATCCGCGGCCTGGTCGAACGGCGTTACGGCTCTACCCGTTTGGAGATCCAATTGACGAACAAAGGGAAAAAAGCGAAGGTTAACGGCCTGGAACAGCGGAAATTAAGTGAATACATCGGTGCTCTCAACGTTGTGATGTTTGCTCCCGAAGACCTCGCTATTGTCAAGGGAGCTCCGGCCCAACGGCGGCGGTTTCTGGATATGGAAATTGGCCAGGTTTCTCCTGCTTACCTGTACCATTTGAGTAACTACAACAAGGTTTTGGCGCAGCGAAATCAGCTTTTAAAAGACATTGCGGTGAAAAAAGGCCAATCTTCGGAAATTCTTTTAATTTGGAATACCCAACTGGCTAAATTAACGGTAAAATTGTTGAAGAAGCGTTTTGAGTTCATCCGCAAGCTGGAATCTTGGGCAAGGGATATCCATGCGGGCATCACCGATGGCAAAGAGACGCTTTCTTTGCATTATATAAACTCATCACCCGTAACGGATGAAATGGAACCTCACACCGCTATCGAGCAAATCCTGGCCGCTCTCGAACAATTGTTTGAGCGGGAAAAGCTTCGCGGAAGCACACTGATTGGTCCTCACCGTGACGATTTCTCACTCCAGATCAACGGAATTGATGTGCAAGCGTATGGTTCTCAAGGACAGCAGCGCACCACTGCCCTCTCATTAAAGTTAGCGGAAATAGAATTGATCAAGGAAGAGGTTGGGGAATATCCGATCCTTTTGCTTGATGACGTCTTGTCGGAATTAGACGAAAATCGGCAAACACTGCTGCTTGAAACGATCCAGGATAAAGTCCAGACGTTTGTAAGTACGACGGGTGTGGAAGGCTTAAAACATCAGGTATTACAGCATGCAGCCCGATTTGAGGTACAAGAAGGAAAAGTTCGCATGGAAGGGTAAGGTGGTAGGCGTGTTCATACACATCGGGGGGGATACAGTGGTATTTTCCAAAGACGTTATCTCAATCCTTGACCATCAATCCGTGAAGACTTCGAAAATCACAAGAAAGTTTATTGAAGACGAACGGAGAGTGAAACACTTTGTCGATCACAGCACGGATGAGACAAAATCCTACGTCATCACGAAGGATGCTATCTACTGTTCGCCAATTTCTTCCCTGACCCTGAAGCGACGTGCTCAGTTTGTAGATAGTCTGGACCAGTTTCCTTCTGTACAAACTGACCTTGAGGAGTTGACATAAAATGGAGCAAACAACGCAACATAATTACGATGCCAGTCAGATACAGGTACTCGAAGGTTTGGAAGCAGTCAGGAAACGGCCAGGCATGTACATCGGATCGACTTCAAGCCGCGGACTGCATCACCTCGTTTGGGAGATCGTCGACAACTCCATTGACGAGGCGCTGGCCGGGTATTGCGATGAAATTCACGTGTATATTCGTCCCGACAATTCCATCACGGTTACAGACAATGGGCGCGGGATTCCCACCGGCATCCATGAAAAAACGGGCAAATCGACGGTCGAGACGGTTCTGACGGTCCTTCACGCCGGCGGCAAATTCGGCGGCGGCGGATACAAAGTTTCCGGTGGTTTGCACGGCGTCGGCAGCTCCGTCGTAAACGCTTTGTCGGAGTGGATGGAAGTCGAGGTAAAGCAAAACGGCAACGTATACTTTATGCGGTTTACCCGTGGCGTTCCGGAAGCGGATCTCGCCGTTGTCGGCGAATCGGACGAGACCGGGACAAAGGTAACCTTTAAGCCCGACCCGGAAATTTTCACGGAAACGACTGTATTTGAATACGAAATCCTGCAGAAGCGCATCAGGGAACTGGCTTTTCTCAATAAAGGACTGCGTATTTCCCTTGAAGACCAACGCCCCGGTCAGGAAAAGAAAGAGGTCTTTCACTACGAGGGGGGAATTATCTCCTTTGTTGAGTACCTCAACAAGAACCGGGAAAAGCTGCATGACGAGGTTATCTACTGCGAAGGCGAAAAGGACGGATTGCAGGTAGAAGTTGCCCTGCAGTACAACGACAGCTACGTCAGCAACATTTATTCGTTCGCCAACAATATCAATACGCAAGAGGGCGGTACCCACGAGGTAGGGTTTAAAACGGCCCTTACCCGTGTGATCAACGATTACAGCCGGAAGTTCAACCTGTTGAAGGAGAAGGATGCCAATCTCCAGGGAGATGATGTCCGCGAAGGAATTACGGCGATCATCTCCGTCAAAATTCCCGACCCTCAGTTCGAAGGTCAGACGAAAACGAAGCTGGGCAACTCGGAAGCACGGGGGATTACCGAATCCATCTTCGGCGAGCGGTTTCACAAATTTATGGAGGAAAACCCTGCCGTTGCCAAAAAAATTGTCGAAAAGGCTTTGATGGCGGCAAGGGCTCGCGAGGCGGCCCGCAAAGCCCGTGAAGTGACGCGGCGTAAAAGCGCGCTGGAAGTAGGTTCGCTGCCGGGAAAACTGGCTGATTGCTCTTCTAAGGACGCTTCTGAGAGCGAACTGTTCATCGTTGAGGGGGATTCTGCAGGAGGTTCGGCAAAGTCCGGGCGCGACCGCCACTTCCAAGCGATCCTGCCTCTGCGTGGGAAGGTCCTGAACGTAGAGAAATCGCGGTTGGATAAGATTTTGAGCAATAACGAAATTCGCGCGATCATCACGGCGCTCGGCACCGGGATCGGCGAGGACTTCGACATCAGCAAAGCTCGTTACCACAAGACGATTATCATGACCGATGCCGACGTGGACGGTTCGCATATTCGCACGCTGCTGCTGACGTTCTTCTACCGCTACATGCGGCCGTTGATTGAACAAGGGTATATCTACATCGCCCAACCGCCCCTGTACAGCATCAAACAGGGAAAGACGCTGCATTATGCATACAGTGACCGGCAGCGGGACGAGGTACTGGCCAGTTTAAAAGAGGTGCCAAAACCCTCTGTCCAACGCTACAAAGGTCTCGGCGAGATGAACGCTGAACAGCTGTGGGATACGACGATGGACCCGAATGCCCGTACGCTGCTTCAGGTCAGCCTGGAAGACGCGATGGATGCGGATATGGTGTTTGAAACCCTGATGGGCGATGAAGTTGAGCCGCGCCGCGAGTTTATTGAGGAATTCGCGAGAAACGTCCGGAATCTGGATATCTGATGCGATTTTTCGGCAACAGGCCATAGACCGGTAAAGCTTGTCCTTCACTGGGCAAGCTTTTCTCTTGCATGAATGTTGCGTGAGGTCCGTCTGGAAAACCTGATTGTGCCGTTTTCCATCCAATACACCAAACCAGTCTAAAGCCTCGCAGCGATCGCTCTAGACCGGTTTGGGATTTTTATTCTTGCGAAGCTGATTTTGAAATAATGCCGATTGTGCATGGATATGCCTTTGTTGAATCCGCCTTCTCTGCTGCATGGGAACACCGTAACTTCCCCCGGCTCTCTTCCTGTTAAAACGGCATCGACAATAATCAGCAATTCAGCATGGCGAGTCATCTCCAAACTACCAGTTTGCGCAACATTGGGCACTGCTTGGTTTTGTGGGGGGGTAACAGAAGCCGAATCAAATCATTCCGTTCAGCGATTCGTTTCCCTGCAGGACTTGCCGCTGAAGATAAACCCGTTGGTTCAAGTTGTTAATCTCCTTCCACCTAGTCGATGTACAAGTCGCGGCCCGCGGTGCTCTCAATCTCTAAAATGGCCGTTTTCGCACAAGAGTTTTTCTTTATACAGGAAAAGGCAAACAAAAGAGCGTCCGGAATAACCATCCATTGGCTGCCGACAATCACTTTCATTCGGGTAACAGAGGTAATTCCGGCTTCTTGTGCCGCAGTTTGAACCAAGTCAGGCTTCTTTTACCAGAACGGGTTTATTTAAAATTGCCTCCCAACACGTCTGAAACATGTTCAATGGCGATAAAAGCTTTTTTGTCGAATTCCTGGACGATCGCCTTCAGCTTTGCCACTTCGAGACGATTGACCACACAGTAAATAATATGGGTGTCTTCCTTGCTAAAACCGCCTTTCCCGTAGAAGAAAGTGGTATTTCGCCCCAATCGATCCATGATCGCTTGAGAAATTTCTTCGTATGCGCCCGATATGATCGTCACTGACTTCGATTCGTCCCATCCTTCCACCACCACGTCCATCACTCTGGAAGCGATGTAGTACGTAAAGATGGAGTACATGGCAGAATCCCAGCCAAAGACAAAACCGGCCACGATGAAGATGAAAACATTGATGAACAGGATAATTTGCCCGACGGGGATGTTCGTTTTTTTGGAAATAAGAATGGCGACGATCTCTGTTCCGTCTAGTGAACCGCCGAATCGCAGGACGAGACCAACGCCTAAACCGAGAATCAAGCCGCCAAACAGGACCGCGAGAATTTTCTCATTGGTAAAAGGCTGGACATGGTGCAGCAGTACCGTACATACAGACATCACAGCGATGCCGTACAGCGTTGAGAAGGCAAAGGTTCTGCCGATTTGTCTGCGGCCCAGAAGAAAGGGAGGTTCAGCACGAAAATAAAGATCCCGAGTGAAATCGGGGTGACTTTGGACAAAATAATGAATACCTCTAAAGCAAGGGCCATTAATACGGCTCCAAGGGTGATAAAAATGAACTTTTGCAGGAGTTCGATTGGTGTCAGTTTCCTGTCGACATGAGCCATTGTATAGAAGCACCCCCTTTGTCATCAGAGACCAGATGTGAGCTAAAACGTGTAGATTATGCCCATTCTTTTTGAAAAAACTCAACCCAACTCCACAGGGGAAGTTGGGTTTCATCTCCAGCCATTCGGATGAGTTTACTGTTGGCAGGTTACAGTGCCTATCATGCCTGTCGATATTTGCGAATGCGAAAATGATCGTTTAGCAGCACCCAATTTTGCGGAAAGGGAAAGCCTAATTCCCAGTAACTAATGCCGCGCAAATTGTACTCCTGAACCAGATTAAGCTTGGCCAGGACGCTTCGGGCATCTTCAAACCAGACTTCATGGGGACGTCCCTGTTCGTCGGTGTACCGGTATAATGGGGATTGGGATCGTGGGTCGTACTGGATTTCAACACGGTGTTGAACAGCCAGGCGAATCGCTTGCTGCATACTGAACGTCTTTGCTTCCCGGCCCCGGACATGCGGAAGGAGCCAATCGCGTGCATATAATTCAATCCCCATCAGTATCTTTTCTTTAGGAATGACAGTCGTGGCGTAATCAAGCACGGCGCGGATCTGGTCAATCGGCGAAATGGCTTGGGGAGGGCCGAGCCGATACCCCCACTCGTACGTCATGAGTACGACGAAGTCAAGAATTTTCCCGTGTACAGAATAGTCTTGCGCTTCGTACAGCAAGCCCTTTTGTTCCCCTGTCACCTTGGGAGGAAGCGATGAGGAGACAAAAAAACCTTCGGGGTGCAGACGATCTGCCGTCCGTTGCAGGAATTGGTTGTAAAACTGGCGATCACTGGGCAAAACGTTTTCGAAATCGATATTTAAGCCGCGGTACCCTTTTGCGCGCATCGTCTCAACGATGTTTGCCAACAGCCGGTTTTGCCGCTCCGGGCTGCTAAGGACGTCGTGGGCAACATCTGAACCAAACTCTTCGGCGGTAAAATTGGCCAGGGTCATCACCGGAACGATCTGGTTGGACACAGCGGCCCCGATAACTGCGGTATCTTGTATCGATTCCAGACTGCCGTCACTTTGGATCCGGTAGGCAAAAGGGCTGATATAGGTAAGAAACCGGTTGAGGTAACGGATTTCCTCAACGCCGGCTTCGCCAAATTGGCTGGTAAAGGCGTTGACTTCAATTGTCGGTTTGGGCTTATCCGGTATTTTTAACACGATCCCCGGGTAGAGAAGGGCAGGGTCTAACAACTGATTGGCTCTTGCAATCGCTTGAACGGTTGTACGATACTTCCGGGCGATCAGCCAAATCGTTTCGCCGGGTCTGACGACATGTGTAACGGGGATGGTTAGGACCTGTCCCGGATAGAGAAGGGCAGGATTTGTCAGCTGGTTGGCCTCTGCAAGTTCTCCTGTAGAGATGGCGTAACGTCGGGCGATGACAAACAGGTTTTCGCCCGGCTGGACGACGTATTCTCGGTCTGGTTCGGGAATGAGAAGTGCTTGACCAACCAGCAATATATTGAACTCTGGCAGCTGGTTGAGCACAGCAATCTGGTTAGCTTCCACCCCGAAGCGTTGCGACAGCAGCCATAGGGTCTCTCCTCTTTGCACGACATGAATCTGCACGGACGTACCTCTCTTTCTCATAACACTTAGGGTACTTTATTCCGCAAATGTTCCGTATGTTCCATACCGGGAAAGCGGGCCGGTAAAACACCGGTTAATGCCAGGATTATGTGGTAATAACTGGATAAAGGCTACCGTTTGAAGCAAAAGAGGCTTTTCCGGTCTCCTCGGAGACAACCAGGACGATGGCGTCACTTTGCTCCGATAACCAAGGGCTGCCCGGTGGCGAGTGCCAAGCTTCTTTCCTTCGTTTGACCAGTGGGAAAGCGGGAGGACGTTTGCCGCTGATACAATCTGGTTGGATTGGATCAAGACAGCCCCGTCGTGGAGCGGGCTGCCGGGAAAAAAGATGGATTCCAACAGCGAGTGGGAAATCGTGGCTCCGATCGGAATCCCGTGTTGGATCAGGTCATCAAGCGGGTCGTTCCGCTGAACGACGATCAATGCCCCATACCGTCGTGCCGAAAGGTGCTGGATGCTGATCGACAGATCCAAATATTTATCCGTAAACGGCGACAGGTAACAATTTAGATAAAAGGTAGCAGCTGCTGATTCAATCTGGATAAATTTTTCCCTGATCTGCTCAAATTTGCCGAGCAGACATTGCTGGTCTTGATCCAGACCTACCAAGCTTTGTTGAATATCGAAAAGGATTTGTTCCAGGTCTTGTTTTATCTGCAGTTTCATGGGAGAGAAATCACAGTCTGCCGGTTGTTGCATGCATATCCCTCGATTCATTGTTGCTGATGTGTGCTATCATAAGAGTATTGCCTTTCACTTATGATTCTATATTCCTTGATTGGCGCGTCCCGCGTCTGCGGCGCCGAGCTTGAATGGAAACGAGGTGGCATCAGCCCCTCGTTTATTGTTCCCAACTTTAGCGGTCATTCGTGTATTTGGACGGGGTATACCATTATGTGATATAATTAACTATTGTTGAATACCTTTTGGAGGTTTATCGTTTATGGCAGAAGAAACGTCTCGGTTTCCAAAAGTAGATATTAGTCAGGAGATGCGCAGTTCGTTCATTGATTACGCAATGAGCGTTATTGTCAGCCGGGCTTTGCCTGACGTACGGGATGGTCTAAAGCCGGTGCATCGTCGCATCCTTTACGCAATGCATGACATGGGTCTCACTCCGGACAAGGCGTTTCGTAAGTCGGCAAACGTAGTCGGGGAAGTAATGGCGAAGTATCACCCTCACGGAGATTCCGCCATTTATGAAACCCTCGTGCGTTTGGCACAAGATTTCAATATGCGTTACATGCTGGTTGAAGGACAGGGGAACTTTGGTTCTGTTGACGGCGATCCGGCGGCGGCCATGCGTTATACAGAGTCCAGAATGTCCAAAGTAGCCCTTGAACTTCTTCGCGATATCGATAAAGACACGGTTGATTTCGTTCCCAACTACGACGGGCGCGAAAAGGAGCCGGTCGTCCTTCCTTCCCGATTCCCCAATTTGCTTGTAAACGGCGCTTCCGGGATTGCGGTGGGAATGGCTACGAACATCCCTCCTCACAATTTGGGCGAAATCATTGACGGGGTTACTGCGATGATTGACAACCCCGATATTACGGTTCAGGAGTTAATGAAAATCATCAAAGGCCCTGATTTTCCGACAGCGGGAGAGATTCTCGGCTACAGCGGAATCCGGAAAGCGTACGAAACAGGGAAAGGCTCCATCGTCATGCGGGCCAAAGCGACGATCGAGGAGCACAACAGCAAATCCCGCATCATCGTGACGGAAATCCCGTTTCAAGTAAACAAAGCGCGATTGATCGAGAAGATCGCCGAATTGGTTCGAGAGAAGAAGATCGACGGTATAACTGATTTACGTGACGAGTCTGACCGCAAGGGGATGCGGATCGTCATCGAGCTTCGCCGTGACGTGGTTCCGAAGGTCGTACTGAACAATTTGTATAAACAGACGCAAATGCAATGCACCTTCGGAGTCAACATGCTGGCGCTGGTAGACAATCGCCCGCGTGTCCTCAATTTGCGCGACCTTATCTACCATTATTTGGAACACCAACGCGTGATCGTTCGCAGGCGCACCGAATACGAACTGAGACAGGCGGAAGCCCGTGCCCACATATTGGAAGGCTTACGCATTGCGCTTGATCACATAGACGAGATTATCAGTCTCATTCGCGCTTCCCGGACAACCGACGAGGCAAGGGAAGGGCTGATGACGAACTTCGGTCTCAGCCACGAACAGGCGCAAGCGATCCTCGATATGCGACTCCAGCGTTTGACCGGGTTGGAGCGGGAAAAAATCGAAAACGAGTATCAAGAACTGGTCGCCAAAATTGCCGAATTGCGTGCGATTCTCGCTGATGAACAAAAGATTTATCACATTATCAACGAAGAGTTGTCCGAAATTCGCGCGAAGTACGCCGACGAGCGCCGGACGACGATTACCTTTGACGAAAACAGCATTGAAGATGCTGACCTGATCCCCGAGGAGGATGTGGTGATCACATTAACCCATGGCGGATATGTGAAACGCTTGCCTGTTTCCACCTATCGCAGCCAAAAAAGGGGAGGCAGGGGCGTCCAAGGCATCGGGACGCGGGACGATGACTTTGTCGAGCATCTCTACATCACCAACTCCCATGACTTCCTCATGTTCTTCACCAATAAGGGGAAAGTATACCGCTTGAAGGCGTATGAAATTCCCGATTTGAGTCGAACGGCCAAAGGTACGCCGATCATCAACCTGATTCAAATCGAAAAGGGTGAACGCGTCAGCGCCGTGATTCCGGTGAAGGAATTCCGGCAAGACAACTACCTCTTCTTTGCGACGAAAAAGGGGATTGTCAAGAAAACCGAGCTGTCGTCATTTGAACATATTCGCAAGGTAGGGTTAATTGCGGTTAACCTGCGCGAGGATGACGAGTTAATCGGTGTTCGCCTCACGGACGGCAACCAGGAAATTATCATGGGTACGAAACTGGGAATGTCGGTACGATTCCCGGAATCTGACGTTCGCACGATGGGGCGGGTCGCCACGGGTGTGAAAGGAATTACCCTTGATGATGACGATGACGTCATTGACATGGACGTCGTCAAACCTGATGCCGACGTTCTTATCGTTACCGCGAAAGGCTACGGAAAGCGAACGCCAATCTCCGAGTACCGCATCCAATCCCGCGGCGGCAAAGGGATCAAGACCCATAACGTGACGGAACGAAGCGGCTACGTGGTAGGCTTGAAAGTAGTCGAGCCTAATGAGGATTTAATGATTGTGACAGTAGCGGGTATCATTATTCGCCTTGAAGTAAAAGGCATTTCCACCATGGGACGCTATACGCAAGGTGTAAAATTGATCCGCTTGGGCGAAAACGAAGAAGTCGGTTCCGTAGCCAAGGTAACAGCAGAAGAGGACAGCGAGATCGATTCACATCCGGATGAAGCTGGAGAATCTCTCGCGGACGATGAGAACACGCAAGAAGAGTAGCTTGAAATCAATGGAGAAGTAGAACGGTTTCCATTCAGGAGCCGTTCTTTTTTTGTATGTCCAGGGCAATCTTCCTCTTGTAAAACAGGCCTAAGCAATTGATGTTTTAATAGGTAAATAGTACTATAAACCTTAGAACGAATGTAACAAGTTATAAGTCTTTAAGCCTGGAGGTCCCTTATGCCTGTCATTGCTATAAAAAACTCAATGGGATTTTGTTTAGCTGAGGATGTTCATACTTCGCTGGGCGGATTGTTATTCAAAAAGGGAACTGTGGTAAAGGAAAGGGAATTGGAGATTCTTGAATCGTTCAAGATTGCGAAAGTAACGGTGGATGAATTGGCACCCCAAAAACAGGATGCGGACGGAAAAGAAGAGGTCGAGTCTTTAAAGCCAGTTGATCAAGAGTTTATTCGCACGTATAAAGAGGCGGTACAATCTTTTAAAAAGTTGATGCTGCACGTAATGGGCGGCCAACATATTCCCGTCATGGAAGTGCGAAAAATCCTCGCTTCGTTACTTCCGATTGTTCAAGATCATCCAAATATTTTAATGTGGCTTCCGCAAGTGTCTAACGAGGAAGAATACGTCTGTGGACACTCTGTTGCGGTAGGGATGCTGTCATTTATGATCGCCAAGTGGATGAAACTTCCGGAAAAAGAGTGGGTGCAGATATCTCTTGCAGGAATTCTCCATGACATAGGCAAGACAAGAATCGACCCAAAAGTTTTATGGAAACCAACACGATTAACCGCGATTGAATATGAGGAAATGAAAAAACACACTATATACGGATATCAATTGACGAAAGGGGTTTCCGGGTTAAGCGAGGGAGTTGCGCTTGCTGCCTTGCAACATCATGAAAGGGAAGACGGTTCCGGATATCCCCTTGGACTAGTCGGCAATAAACTCCATATCTACAGTAAAATTGTAGCAGTTGCCGAGGTTTACCACGGCATGTGTTCTGATCACCTTCATAAAAAAGCAGTCTCTCCATACCAGGCTGTTGAACAGCTGCTCAAGGATAGTTACGGAAAGCTGGATCCGGCTGTGGTACATACATTTGTCAATGGGCTTACCCAGTTTTCCGTAGGGACGACCGTTGAACTGACTGACGGGTCAATTGGAAAAATCATTTTTGCCGATCGCAACGATCCGACCCGCCCTTTGGTGGAGTTAAACGGCAGAGTGATTAATTTGGCAGAGGCACGGCAGCTGTTTATCAAGAGGATTGTCTAGGGGATCAGGCATTTGGTCAAAAAAAGTTGTTGCTTTTACTTATTAAGCCGTGATACTATTTAAAAGTTGCTGTTTGAGAGGGTTCAGAAAAACTTTTTTAAAAAAAGCTATTGACTTATAAGAGTCCGATATGCTATATTAATAAAGTCGATTCTGACAAAACGACAACGACAAAAATGCTCTTTG
>NZ_HE978537.1:343105-361240 GCF_000311785.1 Brevibacillus massiliensis | reverse complement strand
GAGCGTCTCGGAGACGATCATGGAAGTCGCCGGAAGCTGGCTGGGCAAGGGGATTCACTCCTGATCCGGCAAATCAGATGAGATAGAGAGAAGGCGACCTGGGGAGACTACAAGTTGTGGTGCCCCGGGTCTTTTTTACTTGTAAGCTCCTCCGCAAAAAACCGGCTGTTTGAAACTTTCTTATTGACGAGCATAGTGATGGCGTTTACAATTGTAAGTAGATAGAACATTTGAAAACAGGGGGTGGTAATGTTGGCACAGTGGGGCGTATTTATTGCCATCTTCGCCGCTTTATGGGTTTTGCAAATCGGACTGACAGTCGTTCAGTCAAATCACTTCAAGCAGCAATTTCACGAGCTGCGGCAGCAGGTATCCGGATTTTTGGGCGTAGGTGTCAGTAAAAAGCGCTTTGGCACAGGAGCCGTGGTGATTTTGGTGACAGATGAGCACGGCCAAGTGACGAGATGCAGGCAGATGGCTGGCGTTTCCGTCTTTGCGAGATTCCGGGAAGTTTCCGGACTGATCGGCAAATCGCTTGAAGAGTGTCGTGTCGCTGCTCCCAAGGGGCCAAAACAAATCGCGCTTAACATGGCGATTGACAAGATTAAGCAAGAGCAAGCGAAACAACAGAATGTGGAAGTTGCAGCAGAGCGAATTGGATAAGGCTAAGGGGCCGCGGGCCAGATGGAAAGCCATCTGGTTTTTTTCATCGATAGCTCCCCGGCATTTGAGAGGAGGATAAGTAGATGGATTTCTTTGTACATCTCGCAGAAGGATTCATTGGCATGTTCCAAAAAGGCGGAGAACAATTTGTGGGCCTTGTCACAGGCATCATTCCTACACTTATTTGTTTAATTACCGCCGTAAACGCTTTCATCAAGTTTATCGGGGAAGAGCGAATTGAGCGCTTCGCCAGAAAGTGTACCGGCAACATCATTCTCCGGTACACGGTGTTTCCGGTCTTGTCCATGTTCTTCTTGACCAACCCGATGGCCTACACCTTCGGCAGATTTTTACCGGAACATCAAAAGCCGGCGTTTTACGATTCAACCGTTTCGTTTTGTCACCCGATCACCGGGCTGTTCCCGCACGCCAATCCGGCTGAGCTGTTTGTCTACATGGGGATCGCCACCGGAATTACCAATCTCGGCTTGTCGCTTGGGCCGCTGGCCATACGCTTCTTCCTGGTAGGGATCGTCGTCATCCTGATCCGCGGTGTTCTCACCGAGTACATCACCAAAATGATGATCCGGCGCAAAGAAGCGCAGACAACTGTTTAAAGAGCGGGGAGGAGAAGAAATATGAGCAATTACCGTGCCGTAAAGGTGTCGCGAGGATCTGGCGGCTGGGGAGGCCCGCTGCAGATACTGCCGACAGACGAAAAGAAATACATCGCATCCGTCACCGGCGGCGGAATTCATCCGGTCGCTGAAAAGATTGCCGAATTGACCGGCGGCGTCGCCGTTGACGCATTTAGCTCGAAAGTAGAGCCGAGCGAGATGGCGTGTGTGGTCATCGACTGCGGCGGGACGGCCCGCTGCGGCGTCTACCCCAAATTGGGCGTACTGACCGTCGACGTCACACCGGCTTCGCCATCGGGTCCGCTGGTCAACTTTATCAAAGAGACCAATTTTGTCTCCGGGGTAAAACCGAACAACATCGAATCGGTCGAAGGAGCAGCCGCTCCAGAGGCGTCAACCGCACCGGCGGAAGAAGCGTCCAGCGGCAGCAAGGGCAAGACGGCGAAAGAATTGAAGGACGAAGCGAAGGCCAAGGTCGCCGAAATGAAACAAGGCAAGAAGCCTAACTTCATCGAGAAAGTGGGCCGCGCCATGGGCGGCGTGGTCGGGGTCTTCTACCAGGCTGGCCGCGACACGGTGGAACAGGTCATCAAAAACGTCCTGCCGTTCATGGCTTTCGTCAGCACCCTGATCGGGATTATTCTCTACACCGGAATCGGCGATATTATGGCACATGTCATCTCGCCGCTGGCCGGTAACCTGATCGGCCTCTTGATCATCTCGATCATCGCGGCGCTGCCGTTCCTGTCACCGCTGCTCGGACCGGGTGCCGTAATTGCCCAGGTCGTCGGGGTGCTGATCGGTGTAGAGATTGGCCGGGGAAATATTCCT
Organism: Brevibacillus massiliensis; assembly: GCF_000311785.1. Classification (GTDB taxonomy): domain Bacteria; phylum Bacillota; class Bacilli; order Brevibacillales; family Brevibacillaceae; genus Brevibacillus_C; species Brevibacillus_C massiliensis. The sequence goes on along the minus strand of NZ_HE978537.1, from coordinate 359,108 downwards.
CCGCAGCTGGCGCTGCCGGCCCTGTTCGCGATCAATCCGCAGGTTGGCTGCGACTTCGTTCCCGTCGGTTTGACGCTGGGTGAAGCGAAGCCGGAAACGATTGAGGTGGGCGTTCCCGCAGTACTGATCTCCCGGCAGTTTACCGGACCGATCGCTGTCGTGATTGCCTATCTGGCCAGCTTTGGTCTGTACAGCGGACAGTAAAAACGCATTTCAGCATGAGGAGGCGCACTATGCAAGTACTGTTTGAAGGCAAGGTAACGAAAATTGGCGGCATGGTGCCTGACTTTATTCAGGCGGCTACCCTGATCATTTTTAACAACGACGTTCCCGAGGAGCTGCATGACATGGCCGTCTTGCATACCAAGTCGGCCACGACGGAGACGGTCCAGACAGGCGATGTGCTGCTGATCGATGGCCAGTCTTTCCAGGTGACCAGCGTCGGCGATAAAGCCAATGAAACGCTGAAAGATATCGGTCACTGCACGATCAAGTTCGACGGCAGCACCAGTCCGGAGCTGCCCGGGATCATTCACGTTGAACAAAAAGAGATTCCCCAGATCCAGCTGGACACAGTGTTGAAGTTTATCCGCGAGTAGACAAGACGTCCAATCACAAATAGGAGAGGGAGAGATTACCATGCTAGGATTGAAAAGACGACTCAGTGCGTTGGCAAAAGACGGCGGCCAAATTCGCGTCGGCCTGATCGGCGCGGGCCAAATGGGCAGAGGGCTGATCTCGCAGATTGAGGCGATGGTGGGAATGAGAGTGGTCGTAACCGCAGACATCTTCCCTGAAAACGCCAAAAACGCTTATCTGAAAGCCCGCGTTGCCGAAGCTCAGATCAAGGAAACCAATGACCTCGATGAGGCAGACAAGCAGATCGCCGCTGGCTGCGTGGTCGTGACGAGCAACGCCATGATGGTCACCCGCCTGCAAAACGTCGACGTAATCGTCGATGCGACCGGGATCCCCAACATCGGCGCGCAAATCGCCTGGGACGCGATCATGAACAAAAAGCACATCGTCATGTTAAACGTTGAGGCGGATGTGACGGTCGGTCCGCTGCTCAAAGAAATGGCTGATGCAGCCGATGTCGTCTACACCGGCTCTGCTGGCGACGAACCGGGCGTTATCATGGAACTGTACGATTTTGCCGATGCGCTGGGCTTTGAGGTTGTCGCTCTGGGTAAAGGGAAGAACAACCCGCTCAACCATCAAGCCAATCCGGAAACTGCCAAAGCCGAGGCTCAAGCAAAGGGATCGAGCCCGAAAATGCTGGCTTCCTTCCAGGATGGAACCAAAACGATGGTCGAGATGACGGCAGTGGCGAACGCTACCGGATTTGTGCCGGATATCCCGGGCATGCACGGTCCAAAGGCCACCGTAAACGAACTGCCGGCGATGATGACGACGAAAGAGAACGGCGGGATTCTGAACCGGACCAAAATCGTCGAATTCGTCAACGGTATCGCACCTGGTGTCTTTGCGATCATCACGTCCTCGATGGAGGAAGTTCACCACGAGATGAAGTACCTGAAAATGGGGGACGGACCAAACTACATCTTGTACCGCCCTTACCATTTGACCAGTCTGGAAACGCCGCTGTCCGTAGCGCGGGCCTTCCTGGACAAGGAGCCTTCGATCGCTCCGTACTACGGTATGGTAGCTGAGACGGTAGCCGTCGCCAAGAAGCCGTTAAAAGCAGGAGAAGCGCTGGACACCATCGGCGGATTCACCGCTTACGGCCGCATCGTTACAGCGGAAGACAAGCAGAAAATGAACGCTCTGCCAATCGGGCTGATCGGTCCGAACATCCGCTTGATCCGCAACGTCGAACAGGGTGAAGTCATCACCTACGACGATGTGGAATTTACCGAGACAAACATGATCTTGCAGCTTCGCCAGCTCATGGACCTGAAGGCGAAATAAAAAGCATGGGGGAAGACATTTACTGTCTTCCTTTTCTCGTTAGCATGTTTTGGTATAATAGTAAAAGAATAAACAGATACAAATGAGGGATTCGGATGGATAACTGGACGGAAAAAAGGGAACTGGTGCGCATAGCCAAGCTGTACTATTTCAATGGGTTGACACAAGCGGAGATCGCAAAAAAAGTTGGAGTTTCCCGTCCGGTTATTTCCAAGATGCTGCAGAGAGCAAAGGATTTGGGGATTGTCGATATCATCATCAAGGATGAAACGGTGAACATCGTGGAGTTGGAGCAACAACTGGAAAACAGGTTTGACCTGGATGAGGTCTACGTCGTCCCCGTTGGCGGAAGCGACAACGACGAGGTCATCAAACAGTTGGTAGCCAAGGTGGCGGCCCACCACTTTGCCAAGTGGATGAAAGACAAGAAGCGGATCGGCATCTCCTGGGGGACGACGCTGTACCACATGGTCAACCAGCTTCCTTACGATAAGAGCAAAGGGGTAAAGATCTACCCGCTGGTCGGCGGAATTGGCCGGCATCGAATTGAAATTCACGCCAACCAGCTGGCCTATGAATTGTCCAAAAAGCTGGGCGCCACCTGCGAGTTTTTGTACGCTCCGGCGATCGTCGAGAGCATCGAGTTGAAAAAGCAGCTGCTCGAATCGACGGAAATCCGCACCCTTTTGGAAGAGATGAAAAAGGTGGATATCGCCGTTCTGGGTATCGGAAATCCGTACGAGTCTACAATGGTAGAGATGGGATATCTAAAAGCGGAGGATATTGCCGAGCTGAGGGAAAACGAAGCCGTCTGTGACATCGGTTCGCGGTTTATCGACCAAAGCGGCAAGGAAATCGAGACCATGCTCAACAGCAAGGTGATCGGCATCGAGTTATCCGATCTGAAGAACATTCCAACGACTGTCTGCGTCGTTTCCGGCGTCAACAAGGTGGAAGCGATTCACGGAGCGTTGAACGGGAAGTACTTCGACAAACTGGTACTGGACGAGCTGACTGCAGCGGAGTTGCTAAAGAGGTGTACGGAGGTGTGAAACGTGAATGAGACGAGGTTTGATACGGAGTTTTACTGTACCAACTGCCTGGCGGAATCACCTCATACGGTCATCTATGTCAATGATATTTTGTACAAGGTGACATGCAAGACGTGCGGGAAGGAGAGCATCATCCACCCCGACCTGCCCAAAGAGATCTACATCCGCTACTTCGACCGCATCCTGTCCAAACCCAAGCGGATCACCAAAGAGTTCAGGCAGGACATGAGCCACTTTTTATCATCACTGCCGTACCGCTTGCTGAGCAAATCCTTCCGTACCTACCGGGAGCTGAAAGAGATCTACAAGTATATGCACAAGCACGATAAACCCGAAGATAAATGAGTTCAACATATGGATGCGAAGGCGCCCATGACCTCGGAAAGAGGCCCTGGGCGTTTTTTTGAAAGACAGGCCCATTTCCCTTCGTTGAGGAAATTGCATCAATTCGTGATTGAAGGATGCTCCGTTCAGCGAAGGCTTTTCTGGTGGTTTCACGATGGAACGAACTGCCTCCTGCAGTCGTCAAACGGGTAAAAAAGGAGGTGTTCCATGAAACGATTGTTCTTTTCGCGTTTTTTTCTGCTGACTGGACTGCTTACAGTTGGCCTCACTTCGGCATTTGTACTGGGGACCGCTCGCCCGACCGGAAACGTAGCCATACCGACCCCGTACCCTTCGACCGATACTGCCTTGGCGGCAACCGACACGCTTCCCGTCGTCGGTTCTGCCACGAAGCTGAAAGAACTCCTCAGGGAGTTGGAGCTTTCGGAGCGCTATCTGATAAAACGGGCGCAATTTGAAACCGTCGAGGTCATGGAGAAGAGCTCCGCAGGTTCTGCCCCCGCGGCCGCACAGTCCGAAGCCAAAAGCAAAGCTGACTTCTCCGCCACCAACGTGCAGGTAGCCGGTGTCGATGAAGCAGATGTGGTGAAAACGGACGGAACATACATCTATCTGGCGGACGAACAGCGGATCACGCTGGTCAAAGCTTATCCGGCGGAAGAGATGAAGGTCGTCAGCACCATTTCCTTCTCCGCCGACGAATTCCATCCGCAAGAACTGTACGTAGACGGCGGGCACCTCGTGGTCATCGGCCAGGCGCTGCGGCAGGAGGTCCAACACTCGCATGAACAGATGGGTGTGAAAGCGATCGTCTACGACATCCGCAACAAAGAAAAACCAGCCCAGGTCAGGGAAGTTGAACTGGAGGGGCACTACCTCTCTTCGCGAAAAATCGGCTCTTCGCTGTACATCGTGACCAACAAGTATCTGGACTATACCCCCATCCTCCAGGGAAGGAAAGAGCCGTCCGCACCCGTCTACCACGACTCGGCCGTGACCGGTGGTTCCGCTGTCATCAAGTGGGACGACATCCGCTACTTCCCCGAATCAAAGGAACCCAACTACCTGTTTGTAGCCGGAGTTGATCTCGATAAACCGGAACAGCCGGCTGACGTTTCCGCCTACCTCGGTTCCGGTGAAACGGTGTACGCCTCTCCGCAAAATTTGTACGTGGTCGTTGGCCGTTACGGCCCCCCTGGAGTGAAACCGGCGGAGAAAGGGAAACGCGGATTTGCCCCTTCCTTAGACGTGGACATCAACAGCACGATTTACAAGTTTGCCTTGAAACAGGGAAAGACCGTCTATTCAGGTAGCGGCGAAGTCCCCGGACACGTTCTCAACCAGTTTTCGCTGGACGAACATGGGGGTTTCTTGCGGATCGCCACGACGTCAGGAGAGATCTGGCGGAACGATGAACGGACCTCCAAAAACAACCTGTACGTTCTTGACGACCAGTTGAAAATGACCGGAAAACTGGAGGGACTGGCTCCGGGAGAAAAAATCTACTCCGTCCGCTTCATGGGCAGCCGCGGCTATGTGGTTACATTCAAGCAAGTGGATCCGCTGTTTGTCATCGATTTGCAAAACCCGCAGAAGCCTTCCGTACTGGGAGCCTTGAAGATTCCCGGTTACAGCGATTATTTGCAACCGTACGATGAAAATCACATCATTGGCTTTGGCAAGGATACGGTGGTGTTCGACCGCAAAGACGGAATGGAACGGAGCATTGCCTCTGTTGCTTTGTACCAGGGAATGAAAATGGCGATGTTCGACGTAAGCGATGTCAGTCATCCGGTGGAGAAGTGGAAGGAAATCATCGGCGATCGGGGAACTGATTCGGAGCTTTTACACAACCACAGAGCCTTGCTGTTTTCCAAGGAGAAGAATCTGCTTGCTTTCCCCGTCACGGTTATGGAGGTACCGAAACAGCAGAAGGATGATCCTATGCGAGACGGCCGCTTCGCTTTCCAAGGGGCGTACGTGTACCGGATCGACCCGGCTGCCGGCTTCAAACTGCAGGCCAAAATCACCCATCTGACCGAACAGGACCTGTTGCAGTCGGGAGACGGCTGGTACGACAGCTTGAAAAATGTGGAGCGAATTCTGTACATCGACGATACGCTTTACACGGTGTCAAAGGCAATGATTCAAGCAAACGACCTTATCCGCTTCGAAGCGAAAGGGAAACTCGCTCTTCCTCAGTAAGGAAAACCATCTGGCCTATGCTGTGCGGATCGGGATTTTCTCACGGATAAAGCGGGCAAGGTCATCCAGGCAGCCTCTGAAGATAATGAAACAAAAGGCAGAAAAGGGAAGGGGACAGACCAAGCAGGGCTGCCACTTCCCTTTTTTATGGAGAACCGAAAAAAATGGAACGAGCGCAGGCCTTGGCACCCTACCCAGTCGGAACGGAAAAAAACGGCACACGCTTGTCGACCAAATTCTACGTTGAGATGCTTACCGTCATTTTTGGTCGACGTGCCGTTTTTGGGAGTGGAGACGGACTTTTCCGCTTCCTTAGGGCGTGCCACGAACGGAGCGAGCCCATTTTTTTCGGTTTCCCTGCTCAATGTTCTTCAAAGCAATACATCAGAAATTACATTATGGCAATAATTTTTATTGTAATATCAAAATCAATTATAGTAATATTGTAATCAATCGATAATAGAAAGAATATTTTTCATCGTACCACTATTTTCTAAATGGGAGTGAATGGGAAAAGACATGGAAGAGATCCACAAAAAAATAAAGGATTTGCGCATCCAAAACGGCTTGACCTTAAAGGACCTCAGCGAACGGACGAACCTGTCCGTCAGTTTTCTTTCGCAAATCGAGCGGGGAGCGTCGTCGGTCGCCATCACTTCGCTGAAAAAAATCGCCGACTCATTCGGCGTCAGCATGTCGTACTTTTTTGAAGAACAAGCGCAGTCCAATTACCACGTCAAGACTGAACAGCAAAAAGCGTTTCGGGTGGAAAATTCAGCGACGTCGTTTGTGCGCTTGGGCGGGGATTTTCCCAAGCGCTCGCTGGAGCCGCTGATCGTGACGCTGGCCCCCAATCAGAGGCGGGAACAGACATTCAGCCATCCCGGAGAAGAGTTTTACTACGTGCTCAGCGGTGCGGTTTTGTTTGAAGTAGACGGTGCGGAGTACTTTGTCCGGCAGGGGGATTCGATCCATTTTCCCTCCCATCTCCCCCATGAGTACGAAAATCCGCTGAGCGAAGAGACAACCTTGTTGTGCGTGCTGACACCGGTTATTTTCTGACAGAAAACCGAATGGAAAGGAAGAAGCCCCATGAGAGTTGCAACAGACATCGGAGGTACCTTCACCGACCTCGTATACGTCGATGACCAAGGGGAGATCGGCGTGGCCAAGTGCCCGACAACGCCCCCCCACTTTGAGCAGGGCATGATCGATGTGATCGAAGCGAGCGGTGTTGACAGACGGTCGATCGAGACCTTTATCCACGGGTCTACGGTGATCATCAACGCCTTGACTGAGCGCAAGGGAGTGAAGACCGGCCTCATCACGACGAAAGGGTTTCGCGACGTCCTGGAGATCGCCCGGGGAAACCGGCCGGACCTGTTTAATATCCGCTATGCAAAACCGGCTCCGTTCGTCCCCCGGTATTTGCGGCTGGAGGTGACGGAGCGCCTGAACTACCTGGGCGAGATTGTGGAGCCGCTGGACGGCGAACAGGTGCGGCAGGCGGTTGAGCAGTTTCGACGGGAAGGAGTCGAGGCGATTGCCGTTTGCTACCTGCACGCGTACGCCAACCCCGTCCACGAACAGGAGACGGTCGCGATCATCAAGCGGCTTTGGCCCGAGGTGTTCGTCACGGCTTCACACGAGGTGACGAACGAATGGCGGGAATACGAGCGTACCAATACGACTGTGCTAAATTCTTACGTCAAGCCGACAGCCGCCTCTTACATCGACCGGCTGCAGGAGAAGCTGCAGGCGAGTGGTGTGGACAGCCGCAACTACATCATGCAGTCCAACGGCGGCACCACGAGCTTCAACCAAGCCAAGGAAGCGCCGATCAACATGGTGGAATCGGGGCCTGTCGCCGGCGTGTACGGCGCGGCGGTGCTGGGACAGATCATCGGCGAGACCAATCTGATCGCCTTTGACATCGGCGGCACTACAGCCAAGTGCTCGCTGATCGACAAGGGAGAAGTAAAGATCACCACCGATTACTACATTGAACGGACCAAGCACAGTGCCGGGTATCCGATCAAAGTGCCCGTCGTCGACATCGTCGAGATCGGCAACGGCGGCGGCTCGATCGCCTGGATTGACGAAGCCGGATCGTTAAAAGTGGGACCGCAGTCCGCCGGCGCGCTGCCGGGTCCCGTCGCATACGGGCTGGGCGGCACCGAGCCGACGACGACAGATGCGAACCTGCTTATCGGCCGGCTGGCGGCGAGAAACTTCGGGTATCGCGTCGATCTGTCCAGGGTGGAGCATGCGATCCAAAGCAAGGTGGCAGGGCGCTTCGGCATGTCCGTGGAAGAAGCGGCACTGGGGATCATCCGCATCGCCGATTCCAACATGTTGAACGCATTAAAGCTGGTCTCGGTTCGCAAAGGCTACGATCCGCGGGACTTTACCCTGGTGGCCTTCGGCGGAGGCGGTCCGATGCACGCGCCGATCCTGGCGAGGGAATTAGGGGTCAAAAAGGTGATCGTTCCAACGGCCTCTTCCGTCTTTTCCGCATGGGGGATGCTGATGACCGACCTGCGCCGCGATTACATCCAGACGTACATCAAGCGGCTGGGCGATCTGGACACGGGCGAGCTGACCCGGGTATGGCAGTCGATTGAGACGCAGGCTCTCAGGCAGTACGAAGCAGAAGGGATCGCCCCAGGCGACATCATGCTGGCCCGATTCGTCGATATGCGCTACGTTGGCCAGGAGCATACGGTAAAGGTTCCGGCGCCGGGCGGCGAATGGGAGGGCAGCACCCTGTCCGAGCTCGTCGAGAGATTTCACAGCCTGCATGAGCAGATGTACACGTTCAAGCTGGAGCAGGCGGAGGCAGAGATCGTCAACCTCCATGTAACCGCTTTTGGAAAGGTGAAAAAACCGGTGCTTAAGAAGCTGGACCCGCGGGAGCGGTCTCGTGAAGCGGCACTGATCGAACGGCGTCCCGTCTATTACGAAGGGGAAGGCTGGGTGGAAACAGAGGTGTACGACCGGACGGGTCTGGCTCCGGGAACCGGCATCGAGGGGCCGGCGATCATCGAGGAGAAATCAACCTCCACCGTGCTGCATCCCGGACAGAAGCTGGTCGTGGACGAATACGGCAATCTCATCATTCACACAGGGGTGAAATAAATGACGCAGACGAAGGTAGATCCGTTCAGCCTGGAAATCGTCAAGGATTCGCTGGTCGCGATCGGGGACGAGATGTTTTACACCCTGGGCCGCACGTCGATGAGTCCGATTATCTACGAAGTGCTGGATTACGCTTGCGGCCTGACCGATGCCAAAGGGCAGCTGCTCACGCAGGGGCACGGCGTGGCCGGGTTTATCGGCATGCTTAGTTTTATGGTGCGCGACGTGTTGGAGAAATTCCGGGACAAGCTTCATCCCGGAGACGTCATTATCATCAACGATCCGTACAGCGGCGGGGGTTCCCACCTCTCTGATGTCGGCTTGGTCATGCCGATCTTTTACGAAGGGGAGATCGTCGCCTTTTCCGCCAACAAGGCGCACTGGACAGAGGTGGGCGGGAAAGATCCGGGGTCGTTTACCAATGACGCGACCGAAATCTTTCAGGAAGGCCTGCAGTTTCCCTGCATCAAGCTGTTTGACGTCGGCGTGATCAATCAGGCGCTGGTCGATTTGATCCAGGCTAATGTGCGCTTCCCCGACTTGTCATTGGGGGATATGTGGGCACAGGTGGCTGCCCTGCGGACGGGGGAGAGACGGTTTTACGAGCTGTGCGAAAGGCATGGAAAAGAGGTGGTGCTCGCTTCCATTGACCACTTGCTGGCCCACGGCGAACAGATTGCCCGCAAAGAGCTGGCGGCGCTGCCCAAGGGAACGTATGAGGCGGTGGACTACATTGACAGCGACGGTATGGGCAACGGCCCGTTTCGGATACAGGTCAAAGTGACGATCACCGACGAGAAGTTCATCTGCGATTTTCGCGGCAGCCATCCCCAGGTGCTGGGGCCGATCAACTGCTCGTACACGTCTCTGGTGACAGACGTGCGAACCATTTTCCTGGCGATTACCAACCCCTCCCAGGATATCAATGACGGCGTGTTTCGCCCGCTGGAAGTGATCACCGATCCCGGTCTGATCTTTTCAGCACAGCGTCCGGCGCCGACATCCAATTACTGGGAGAGCGGCTCGGCGGGAGGGGATCTCGTCTGGAAGGCGCTGGCGCCCGTGCTGCCCCATCGCCTGACGGCGGGCCACTTTCTCTCCGTCTGCGCCGTGACGCTGTCGGGCAAACATCACGTCACCGGCGAACCCTTCCTGATCGTCGAGCCGTCCGTTGGCGGCTGGGGAGCAGGCGAGGGAATGGATGGCGCCCGCGGACAGTTTTGCATCGGCGACGGCGAAACGTACAACATGCCGGTAGAAATCGCCGAAACACGCTACGGGGTGATGGTCGACGAGTACAGTTTGCGCTGCGACGGGGCGGGCGCCGGCGAATACATCGGCGGTTCCGGAGTGGTCCGGTCGTATCGGGCCCTGTCCGACAACCAGACGGTGACGGTGACATTTGGCCGGCACAAATTCCTGCCGTGGGGGGTGAGGGGCGGGGAAGCCGGGTCGCCCAATGAATTTTACGTTGAAAAAGCAAATGGCGAAATCGACGGCCCGTTCGGCATCTACCCCCGCTACCCGCTGAACAAAGGAGATGTCGTCAAGCTTGTCACAGCGACAGGCGGCGGATACGGTCACCCATTTGACCGGCCTGCGGACAAAGTGGCGCTCGATGCAAAAAACGGGTTCATCTCCATCGAGCAGGCCGAGCGGAAATTTGGCGTGATCGTCAATCCCGCCACGTATGAGGTGCTGGCAGAGACTGCCGAACGCCGTGGATACCGGAGCCGGCAAGAGGAGCGGACGGCGAATGAGTAAAAGGGTGCTGTATATCGACCCCGCGTACAATGACGACTACCTGGGGCTGTTTCAAGAGCACTTCGACCGCATCAAAGAGGCGGGTACCCTCGTCGATGTCGTCTCGCTTGGCGCAGGACAGGGACCGGAACACCTGGAGTACAACTGTTACGAAGTGATGGTCATGCCTGACATCCTCCGTGCTGTGAAACAGGCGGATGAAGCAGGTTGCGATGCGGCCATCATCGGATGCTTTTACGACCCGGCACTGCGAGCGTGCCGGGAAATCTCCAAAAACATGGCGGTGACCGCGCCAGCGGAGGCTTCCCTGCACATCGCCGCAACGCTGGGGGAGAGCATCTCCATCATCGTCGGGCGGCAGAAGTGGATCCCGGAAATGAAGGAAAATGTACACAAATACGGCTTTGGCCACAAGCTGGCTTCCTTTAAACCGCTGGAGCTGGGCGTGCTCGACTTTCAGCGGAATCACGCGGAGACACTGAAAAGAATCCGTGCAGCCGCAGCCGAAGCAATCGAGCGGGACGGGGCGGATGTGATCATACTAGGCTGTACGGCCGAGCTTGGCTTTTTCGGGCAGCTGCAGCAGGAACTGGGGGTTCCCGTTCTCGATGTCAGCCTTGCTTCCCTGAAATACGCCGAGTTTTTGGCCGGCTTGAAACAAAAACTGAGCTGGGGCCACAGCAAGCGGGTAGGGTATCAACCTCCGCCTGACGAAGAGGTCGAGGCTTTTGGTCTGTTCAAAATGGAAAAGAGACGATAAAGGGGCGAATCCGGATGGAAGCATTGAAAAAGGCGGAGACCTCCATCAAAGTGGGGGAGTTGTTTGAACGAATGCCGTTTACCAGGCGGCATCTGTTTGTCGGAATCGTTTTATTCATCGTATCGGTCATTGAAGCGTGGGAGAACATGCTGATTATTTTTATCAGCAGTTCGATCGCCGCTGACTTTCATCTGACGCCGGTACAGGAAGGATCGCTAATCGGCTCCATCTATCTGGGGATGATCCCCGGTGCCTACATGTGGGCGATTCTCGCCGACAGGCTGGGGCGCAGAAGGTCGTTGATGTACAGCCTGCTGAGCTTTAGCGTGATCTCGCTGGTGACTCCTTTTTCCGTCAACTTTGCCATGCTGTACGCCGTGCGGTTTATCGCCGGGGTAGCGCTGGGGGGCGTGATGGTCTCGGGGTATCCTTACTTTGAAGAGATGCTTCCCGTCAAGCAGCGGGGAAAAGGGATTGTCTACCTGTCGGCGGGCTGGCCGCTTGGCACGCTGCTCGCTCTCGCGGCGGCCGGGCTGTTTCTGGAAGGAGACGGACTGATGGCAGGCTGGCGGGGAGCGATTGTCTTAAGCTCGCTGGTGGGCCTGTGGGCGTTTATGATCATGAAGATTCCCGAGTCGCCGTACTGGCTGGCGGGAAAAGGCAGGCAGGAGGAAGCGAGGGCGTCAATACAGTATTTGAGCGAAGGCAAAGTCAAGCTGGAGCCGGATCAGACCGTGTGGGTGGAGTCGGCCGAGCGGGAAAGTTATTTCAATATTTTTAAACGTCGGTTTATCAAGCTGACCAGCCTGCAGACCGCGGTCAATTTCGCGTTTGCCTTTGGCTACTGGGGACTGTACACCTGGCTGCCCACCTTGCTGGAACAGAAGGGGCTGTCGATGTCGCAAAGTCTGGTTTTTATTACCTTATCCACTTTATTCCAGGTTCCCAGCTACATGGTAGCTGCCTGGCTGACGGGGAAATTCGGCCGCAAAAAAGTGATGATTGTGTTCGTCGCCCTGGCCGTGCTGAGCGGATTTGGCTTTGCCTATTCGGCCAATATGGCTCAGATGTACGTATGCAACTTTGCGCTCGCCTTCTTCAGTTTGGGCGCTTGGGGCGTTTGGAACGCCTGGTTTGGCGAGATTTACCCGACGAGTGTCCGCGTCTCCGGCTACAGCTTCGGCGCCGGTGCCCAGCGTTGGGCCAATACCCTGGCTCCCTCGATCATCGGGATGGTGATCGGGTTCGGCTGGGCGTTTAACGCCACGGTCTCGTTCATACAGGTGTTCATGGTCATCACGCTCTGTCTGATCGCGTTCATCCCGGAGACGGAAGGAAAAATCCTCGAGTAATGCTTTGGCAAAAACGCCCGCAGCGGCTACGGAATGAAGCTTGTCGGCAGCAGCGAAGAAAGGAGATCAGGAAACTTGCGGACGTTGCAGTTACAAGAAGTTGAAGATATTTTGCACGGTGCTTGTATTTTCGGAACAGGCGGCGGAGGGAGCTTGTCGGAAGGGCTTGACTTGGTGCGCAGTCTATATGCGGAAGGCAAGCGGGTATCCCTCGTCCCACTGGATGAAGTCGGGGATGACTGGCTTGTCGCCTCCCCGTACTACGTCGGATCGGTGGCTCCGCCGGATGAGGAGGTGGCCCGGCGCTTGTCCCGGCTGCCGATGGCGGAAGCGCACGTATCCACGCTTGCCGCGCGGGCGCTGGAGGCGTATTTGGCCCGGCCGCTGCAAGCGGTGGTGGCTACGGAGCTGGGCGGCAATACGGCTTGCGCGATCGAGGCGGCGATCAGTTTGGGTGTACCGCTGATCGACGCCGATCCGGCCGGAAGGGCCGTCCCCGATCTCGCCCATACGACGTTTCACATCTTCGGTGTCTCCATCTCCCCGTTTGCCCTGGCTAACCGCTACGGCGATACGCTCATCGTCACGGACACGGTCAACCACGGCCACGCCGAGCAGATCGCCCGTTCCTTTGCGACGATTTCGGGCAATCTCGCCGGTGTGTGCGACCATCCGGTGGACGGCCGGCGGCTGCGGCAATCCGTCATCCCCGGGACGCTTTCGCAGGCTGAGCGGGTCGGCCAAGCGAGACGGCTGGCCTGCGAGGAGGGGAAGTCGCCTGTCGCTGCCGTCATCAAGGCAGGTGGAGGCCGGCTGCTGGGCGAAGGGGTGGTCCGGGAAGCCCGCTGGCGGGAGGCCGGAGGGTTTATCGAGGGAGAGGTCATCATCGATACCGGCGAGTCATCCCCAGCGGCCTCACAGCTGTCCATCTGGTTTCGCAATGAGCACATGATCGCCAGGCGCGGAGAGGAGATCGTCTCGATCATTCCGGAGTTGATCACGATTCTCGACCGGAACACGGGCATGCCGATCCTGAACCCCGACTGCCAGGCCGGGATGGAGGTGGCTGTCTTGACCTTCCCTGCTCCTGCAGCCTGGGAGAGCGAAAGAGGACTGGGCATCTTCGGACCGGAGTATATCGGATTGGATCGAAGTACTTATCCAGCGCAAAAAGAATAGACGTACCCTTGCCGCAGTACAAAGCTGCGGCAGGGGTTTTTCTTATGTAATGGGCGCAGCTTATGTGCAATGATGTTTCTTAATGGCATGAATCATGGAATAGTAGAAAGACAAGATGGGATATTGAGGTGTAAAGGTCCCCTCAACTCCGCAAAATCCAGCCGAGGCAATCGTGAAAGGGCTGGAACGCCTTTGCCGGGAGTCAAAGCATTTCAGTCGATCTGGTGTCTTCGATTGCGCACGGAACCACTGTCGCGACCAACGCCATGCTTCAGGAGCAATGGGCGAAGGACGGGCTGATTACGACCAAGGGGTTTCGCGACGTACTGGAAATCGGAACGCAAATGCGGCCCAAATTGTATGCTAGAGGCGTCAAAAGACAGAGCGGCAGCAATCAAAATCGACGCCATTACGTTGGAAGTTGTGTACAGCAGTTTGCTGGTGGCGGCAAATGAGATGAGTGCCGTGTTGGGACGAAGCGCGTACTCTCCCATCATCCGCGACATGATCGATTATTCCTGCGGGATTTTCGATGCGCAGGGAAATCTGATTTCACAGGCGGAAAATATTCCTGTCCACCTCGGTTCAATGGGAACCGCGCTGCGAGAGTTATGCCGGGATTTTCCTGCGGACACGTTCCGGCCGGGCGATGCCTATTTGGTCAATGACCCGTACCGCGGCGGGCAGCATACACCTGACCTCCATGTGTTTACGCCCGCCTTTTACCAGGGGCGCCTGCTCGGCATTTGCGGAACGATTGCCCACCATGCCGATATGGGAGGGAAAAACCCCAAAAGCGAGGGCTTTGACAACCGTTCCATCTTTGAAGAAGGGCTGCGGATTCCCCCAGTCAAGCTGGCTTATGCGGGCGCAATGAACGACGCGGTCTTGACGATCATCGCCGGAAACGTGCGCGAACCAAAAGCGACCATGGGCGACCTGCGGGCACAGATGGCTGCCTGCCGCTCCGGCGAACGGCGCCTGCAGGAATTGGCCGAGCGCTATGGCGCGGATACGCTCATGGCGGTGATGGAGCGCTCGATGAATTATTCGGAATCGCGCATGCGAGCAGAGCTTTAGCGGATGAGGGATCGGAAGCGACGGCCAGCGGCTGGCTGGATGACGACGGCATGGGCGGACAGCCGGTGGAAATCCGCATCCATATCAAAAAGCAGGGCGACTCCGTTCTCGTAGACTTTACGGGGACGAGTCCGCAGATGGCGGGGGGAATGAATGTCACCCCTGCTGCAGGCCTCTGCCGTGTTGTATGCGATCAAGTGCGTCGTCGATCCGGAAACACCGCAAAACCAAGGCTGCATGAGACCGATCGAAGTCATTACGTTCGTTTATTGGCTATACGGCGGACAACTGATTCGCTATGGGAACCGTCCCTAACGTTACCCCCTGGCACAGTTGGCGACAATCTGTCAGTCAATGGGTTTAGTGTCTGCTATGAATATGGATGACGGAGCCTCGTCCGGTTTGTATGCCCACGGGAAATATATGACCACTCCGGGTAGACAATTGAGCAATGCCTTGATTGTCGTTCCAAGAAAAGACAAGCCTATTCAGGTTATGATCAATGGGGAAAAGGTTTCGTTTATACTGCCCCCGATCATCATCGAAGGGAGGGTTTACGTTCCTTTTCGAGGAATCTTTGAAACATTTGGTGCAACGGTTTCCTGGGAGAATCAAATGGTGGCAAAAAAGGATGTGGAAATTAAACTATCTCAGACAAATTATGCTTATGTAAATGAAACCCCTTTGTTTTTAGAAGCGAAACTGAGAAATATTGCTGGGCACATGATGGTTCCCATTCGCTTTTTGACCGAAACATTAGGAGCAGAAGTGAAATGGGATGAAAAATCTCGAACGGTTGAAATTAAGGATATCACCGAGATTCCTAGCCTATAAGTGTTGAAATAAAGATGATGTAAGGATAAAATAAAAATGCAAGGAATTCAGAAAAAGGTAAGGGTGGATGGTGAATATCATGATCACAGCGTCAAGTAAACTAACAAGTAAGGGTCAGATTACTATTCCGATAGAAATCCGCAAGGCGTTAGAGATTGAGGAAGGAGACAATATTCGCTTTATAATTGAAGATGGTGAAGCGAAGATCAAAGTAGTTAAGAAAACAATTGTTGATGAATTGTTTGGATGCATTGAACCAAAAGGTGATACAAGTGATTTAAATAAACTAATTAACGATGCCTGGGAAGAAAGAGCCGAAGAAATAGTGAGGAAAATGAATGATAAAGGAATACATTCTTGAT
>NZ_HE978537.1:337645-341129 GCF_000311785.1 Brevibacillus massiliensis | reverse complement strand
TGATTCTTGATACAAAAATTATTTTACGCTTCCTGGCAAACGACCATCCCGAACACTCCGCAAAAGCAAAAAGTTTTTTCGGGCAAGCTGTTAGTGGTGACGTTATTTTACATCTGTCCCCAATTGTATTAGCTGAGTGTGTGTATGTTTTGAAAGGGAAATTATACCAATTGACACGAAATGAAATAGCTGATTTACTTACCAAGCTTTTAGAAATCCAAGGAATTATTTCCCAAGAAAAAGACGTGCTATTTTTAGCATTGAGCATTTTTGCAAAATACAACGTTGACTTTCCAGATGCTTACTTGGCTGCTAAATCTGAATTTGAGTCAAAGGCTATTGCTACATTCAACAACAAAGACTTTGATAAAATAGGTGTAAATAGTATTGGTCCTAGTTAATTTTACAATCAAAGTTTCTATGTCAAAATTGAAGTTTTGAGAGGATTGGGGAAGGGCACCGAGCAGGCGCCTTTCCTTTTTTAATATCGATTCAAGACAACGCTATTAAATGATTTATTAATTTCCAAATATTATTTATTAATCCTTAATATTGGAATATATTATATGTGAAATAACAAACGATATACGCGGACTAAACGCATAGGCTGTAAAACAGCAAAGGGAGGAGGAAGTAAAGGTGCTAAAACGAAGCTTACAGACTTTTGTTTTTCTAGTAATCTTATTTGCATTCAGCATGACGGCGTTAGAATACGAATCACAAATCCCGGACGGGGCAAAAAAATACGCGGATGAATATTTTCCAAAAATGATTACAGGCTTATATGAAAATCAGGATGATCCGGCCCTTTATGGGCTAGAGAAGGAAAGGGGCGAGATTACTTTTGGTCCATTGCACCCGGTTTACTCTTTTACAGATACGTTTAGCGGTGTAGAACCGGCAAATTTATGGATTTCCACGCCTGGCGATCTAGTTCCAGTATGAAATTATTCGAACTGCAGTTCCAAATAAAGCAGACTTATGACTAGAAAAGCGATGATATGCTGAGTGGAACAGACTCCGGCGGTGGCTCGGCAACAGGGGGAGATAGCATCAGTGTAAGAACCGGCGGGAATGAAGGAAGTATTTTCAGTTGGCTTCTGGCACTTGGCGTTATTCTGATTGGTGTCTTGGTGGTAAGGAGAAAATATAAATTGTCCATATAGTAAATCTACAGAACCTTTTAAAAAGGGAAGGGCACCAAGCACGCTGCCCCTCCCCTTTTTTTGGAAGATCGATTCAAGACGCCCTGCCCCCGCGGGCTTTTTCCGGCTCCGGCGCGGGGAGCGGGAAAAGCTCGCTCAGCTTCATTGTGCGGCCGAACTCATCCTTGAACAGGATGTGCTCGCGCGTAAAGCGCTTGGGACTGTCGATGCCAGCCGCCGCCGCCAGGGCGAAGAGCGAGGCGCGCATGCTGATGATGTAATTCATCACCCGCCATTTCTTCTCTTCCGGCACGAGCGCATCCTGGTACTTCGGATCGGTCGTGGTCACCCCCGCGGGGCAGCATCCGGTGTGGCACTGCAAGGCCATGATGCAGCCGTTGGCCATCATGAAGCCGCGCGCGGAGTTGACGGCATCCGCTCCGATCGCCAGGGCTATCGCCACCTTGTCCGGGGTGATCAGCTTTCCGGAGGCAAAGATGGCAAATTTCTCCCGGATCCCGTACCTGCAGGCGGTATCGACCAAGGTGATCAGGCCGGGGATCAGCGGAAGGCCCATCGAATCCGCCATCGCCTTGTACGTAGCCCCGGAACCGCCCTCGCCGCCGTCCACCGTAATGAAGTCGGGGAAGACGTCCATACTGATCATCGTTTCAAAGAAGGCTTCCAGGGAATCCTGCTGTCCGATGACGATTTTGATTCCGACCGGCTTTCCGCCCGCCTCCTGCAGCGTGCGAATAAACTGCAGGGCCTCTTGCGGGCTTTTTAAAAACGAAAAGCGGTTTGGCGAGTTGATCGTCTTGCCGATCGGCACCTTTCGCACGGCGGCGATTTTGGCGTTTACCTTGGAGCCTTCCAGGTGCCCGCCCCTGATTTTCGCCCCTTGGGCAAACTTCAACTCGAAGGCCTTGATATTCGGCTTCGCCGCCTTTTGCAGAAATTCGTCCAGGGAGAAGTCGCCGTTTTCATCGCGGTAGCCGAACAGCCCCGGCCCGATTTGGGCCACGACGTCGACGCCGGAAGCGAGGTGCTCTGCAACGACGCCGCCTTCCCCGGTGTTGATCCAGGAGCCGCCGGCCATGGAGGCCCCGTAGCCGGTCGAGAGGATGTAGTTCTCCCCGACAGAGCCGTACGAAGTCGCCGACGCGCCGAACATGCCGCTTAACTTCCACGGATGCTTTCTGTCAGGGCCGACAATCAGGGCGTCTTCGTCAGGATACAGCCAAGGCGGAGTTTTGTCTGCGACGACCTTTTCCTTGCGTTTAAAGATGCCTTCGTGCTCGATCACGTATTTTCGAGAGTTGACCAGTTCCTCGTTTTTTACCTTCAATTCTTCCGACAGCAGGGGAAACATGCTGTTGGCGATGTAGTAGCCCGACTGGTCGAACGCCCTTTTGGAGCCGAAGCTGATCAGATCAGTGCGGTACTTGGCAGCGTAGATCAATCCGATAAAATCATAACGTGAAAAGGGCTTGCCGGCATTGTCGTCATCAAACCAGTACTGTCTGAATTCCGGCCCCAGTTTTTCCAGCAGGTATCTGATCCAGCCAAGAAAGGGGTGGGAACGGATAATCGAGTGATGCGTTTTTTTGCCTTTCAGCAACAAGATGAGTCCGCCAACGACCAATGCGATGACAATCAGGGCGACGATAACGGCGACGACAGAAATGCCGATCAGCGCCATCTCTTTCAGCATGCAATCCTTCCTCCTTACCCCGCGGGAAAATCTCGAAAGAAAGGCGTCCGGCTAACCGTATTTCGCTGGTTAGTCCGGCGCCTTTTTCCACATTGTAACACAGTATGGAAAATTCGAAAGAGGGTAGAGAATCGTACGCTTGTTACATCTTCGCATGATGGTCTTCAGGTTGGCGGAAACGGTCCCACAGGTTTTCCGCTTCGTATCGACCTGTACCCCGGCGCAATCCGCGGTACACCATCAAAAGAGAAAATCCCCGTCAAAGTGAGCAGCATCACGACTGGCGCCAGCAACGTCATCATCGTATGGCTTCCTCCCGTCCAGCGATCTGGTGAGCGCTTGTTCCTAAGCCCGGCTGAGTACTTTCTTGACACCCTCTGCCGACCTGTGCAAATCCTGCAGCTCGGAGGGCAGCCGCTCCAATTCGATGACTTTTTCTCTCCAAGTGTTTCTGTAAAAATTGAAGAGCCTTTGACGGAGCAGAAGAACCTGCCATTCCCTAGTAAACCAGAAAACGATTGGCGATTTTGCCAATAAACTACTAAGGAATACACACCGCCATGTCTATATAATGAATCTATCACGTACTATTCTTCCGACCGCTGATAGGTGGTCGGCTTTTTTT
>NZ_HE978537.1:320309-336811 GCF_000311785.1 Brevibacillus massiliensis | reverse complement strand
TCCAGTGGCGGCTGTTTTCGCCGGTCGATCTCGTCTGGGTGAAAAAGGGTGCCGCCGACGAGGAAGGCGCCGCTTACGTAAAAGATGGACACGATGCCTGCCCATGTGCCGATCAACCCGAACAGCATCGGAGCAAGAAGCTGCGAAAGGCGGTTGGTAGCCAGGCGGAGCCCCAGAACCTCACCTGTTCTCGCCGGCGGTGAGGCATTGCAGGCCGTCGTCATGGACAGCGGCTGCCCGCAGCCGAGACCCGCTCCCATCACAGCGCTGATCAGACCCAACAGATAGACATGAGCGGTCAGCGGAACGATGAGAAAGGAGAATCCCGCGACGAGTATGGAGCAGAACAGCACCTGATTCCGTCCGAACGAACTCGTCAGCTTGTCAAGCAAAAAGCGCACGGCCATCATCGTCATGCCTTGGATGGCGATAATCCAGCCGATCGCTGACGTGGGAAGGCCAAAGTTTAATGCGATCAAGGGAAAATAAGCGACAAAGATGTCCCGGGAATACAGCACCAAGGCGCTGGAGACCAAGGCCTTTCGCAAGGAAGGAGTTTTCAGCAGCGCCAGCGAACTGGTTTCTTTTGGTGCCGCCTTCTTGGACGGGTTTGCAGCTTCAGGGAGGCGGCATGCCGCAGCAAATGGAATCACACCCGCGATGACAGCGGCAAGAAAAACGGACGAATAGGACAGGTGCTCGACGATGTACCCCCCTATGGCGGGGCCGATCACCCCGGCCAAAGCGACGAACATGGAGAACACGCCGAAATAGTGGTCCCGATTCTGCGGGGTTGCTGTCTGACCCAGGATGTTTTGCAGCGGGACATTGATGAAGATATAAGCGATTCCCACGATCAACTGGGACAGGCAGAGGGACCGGAGCGATGAAAAAAAGTACGGGAGGGCCAAACACTCGCACAAACCGAGCAATCCCAGCAGAGTCGGCAGGCGATTGCCCACCCGAGCGCCAGCGGATCGGGATCGCCCGGGCACTGATGCATCTCTTCGACAAGCAAGGAATATGTTGAATGGACGGAATAGTAAGAGCGGCAGTCCGGGATTTGCATTACATCCTGGGTGGCCGCCCTATTTTTTTGCCGACTCGTCTCTGACTTGGTCGCATGTTCATGAAGATGCGAACAATTGATATTGTCTGCGGTTGACAACCATGTAAGACATTTGTAGAATAATTGTAGACGATTGTAGAAAATGAAGGTGATGTCTTGAAAAAGCTGAGGAAGCTTCCTGATGCCGAGTTTGAGATTATGAAAGTGGTCTGGGCCAATCAACCTCCCATCACGACGAACATCATCATGGAACAGTTGGGAAGGGAAAAGGAATGGAAAGCCCAGACGATTATTACGCTGCTGTCGCGGTTGGTGGAGCGGGGGTTTCTGCGGACAGAAAAAAACGGGAAAGAACGTACGTATTTTCCGCTTGTGGACAAGGAGGAGTATGTTCAGTTTGAAACCGGAGACTTTATCGAAAGGTTTCACGAAAACTCTTTTACAAGCTTGGTTGCCGCACTCTATGACGGCAAAAAATTGAAGGATGAGGACCTGGATGAGTTGAGCAAATGGCTGAGAGAGAAGAGGGAGTGACATGGAAGCATTTTTCAAAGCCGTGTTGGAATGCTCGGTTGGCATGTCGGTCGTATCCCTGGCCTATATGGCTGTGACGCCGCTTATGTCCAAACGTTATGCTGCAAAGTGGCTGTATTATATTTGGCTGGCGGTCGTGACAGGGTGGATCTTCCCTTTTCGGCCGCATTTCGATTCAGCGTTTTTCTCCGTGAAACTGCCCGCTATGCCGGTCATGCTTACGGAGCCGATAGAGGCAGGCAAGCGTCTGATGCCGATGGTTGTCGGGCATGAAACAGGCTGGGGTTCGCCTGAAGCTCTGTGGCGGGTGACAGCAGGCGTATGGTTGATCGGCATGATCGTCGTCTTGGCTCTTCATGTCAGGCGGCATTGGCGCTTTATGAAACTGGTCAATCGCTGGAGTGAGGATGTGACTGATTTTAAGGCAGCGGGCGTTTTCCGCGCGGTAAAAGCCGAAATGAAGGTCGTTCGCCAAGTACATATCAGGATTTGTCCGGGGATTACAACCCCCATGTTGGTTGGCTTTTTCAGACCTGTCATCCTGCTGCCGCCCGTTCCATTTCGTTCTGATGAGCTGGCGTTCATTCTAAGGCATGAACTTGTTCATGTGAAGAGAAACGACCTCTGGTACAAGGCATTGGTTTTGCTGGCGACTGCCGTCCACTGGTTCAATCCGGTTGTATATTTGATGTCAAAAGCGATTGCAGCGCAGGGGGAAATCGCTTGTGATGAACAGGTACTGCAGGGTATGGGCTTTGCACATCGCAAGCGTTACGGGGAAACGATCATCGCCGTCGTCAGAAACCAAACCGGGCGGCAAACGTCTTTATCAACCAACTTTTACGAAGGGAGGAGAGGGATGAGGACTCGCCTGTTTTCCATCATGGACACAACGAAAAAGAAGTCTGGCATCGTGATCCTGGGCATCGCACTGATCGCCACAATCGGGACAGGAGCGGCATTTGCTGTCAGTTCCGCTGGCAAGCCTGTCGGGCCTGCCTTTGCTCCGGTACCGGATCAGTCAAAAGCGGAAACCGCCCCGTCTCAATCGTCCGAGGGAGCAGCCCGGGAGGGAGGCGGAATCAGCTCGTCGAACGGCAGGGATTTGTCTGTATGGTTGGCTGCGGGACAAGAAAACAATTTTGGCAGGGCGGCATGGGCCAAAGGCGAGACGGTTACGTGGTCTGTAGAATGCGAGCAGGAAGGGGAACTTGAAATCGGGATCATGTCCGTCTCCACAAAGAAAGTCTACAGTCAGCGGATTGCAACCGGTACGGGGACCGTTACGATTACGGTTCCCGAGGATGGAGATTACCGCGTCTACGTCAAAAATCATGCGAAAGACGTCGTCAGATTTCTCTTAAAGCTGGATAAGAATTTCGGACCGCTTGTCTAATCAGCAACAAATCAGCCGGACGCCTTCATTGGCGCACGACTGGTTTGTTGTCATTGCGCTGCATGAGCGCCTTCAAATGTTCGAAAAAGCTGGTCCACTTCTGAGCGGTCGGGTTTTGAAATTGGCTCTTCAAATGGGTGCCGATCACCGGGATCTCCAGGTTCGACGGATGATAGGCATCCTGGTAGATCGTCACGGTAGCCGGAGTGGGATTGAGGCCTGGACCCTGGGGAGCGATCTGGTGAGGCAGCGCCTTGCTCCCGCCTGCAATGCTTAGACGAATCCGGTGCCCGGCTGCGAAGACGTACGACGTGGGCAAGGTTTCGATCTGATACTGTTCGATTTTTCCCGGAGTGAGCGGCACCGGATGAGAGCGCGACTTCGCCCGGGGGGCATTCAGGTAGCCGGTTGTAACCTGTTTGGACTCTCCGCCTGGCGCTACGTCTGTGATTTGTATGACAAAGTCCGTATCCTTTGCATTGGCCGCAGCCCAGAAGGTAAATTTCAATGTGCCTGTCACTTCCGTAGGCACAGACAGCGCATCCGTGGTCCAGGTTAGCGTTTTTGCTTCATACGGGCGTTGATCCGCTCGCGTAATCCCGTTGTCGTTGCTCCGCATCGCAGGCAGGAGAGGACCCGAAACGGGAGAATAGCTGTACCTGGCGACCGACTTTTTCTCCGTGGGTTGATTGACTGCAAGTGAGCCGTCATTCAAGCTTTTGGCAGTCCCGCTCCGCTTCTGGCTCAGATACAAGGTTTCCAGATTGGCATCTGGGATCGGCCAGGCTTTCTCAAACCGCCATTGATTGGGTCCCTGCACATAGATGAGCACCGGATCCTCCAGGTCGATTCCGTTATCCAGCCCGAGCAGGTAGTGGTCGAACCAGAGCTGCTGGTAATTTCGGTAACTGTAAGGGAGAAGCGACTTGATCGAGGTATGGGCCTCTGGCCCGATGATGAGCTTGCTGCTGCCGTTCATGGTGCTGTATTCCGCGAAAGCTTTCACGTTGCCCGGGGTGATGTAATCGTTCCATCCGCCTGAGATCAGCGCGGCAATGCCGTGGTCGGCCATCGCTTGAAGATCCTCGGCGAGTACGGTGCGCTCCCGCCACCATCTGTCGAAATTTCGATGCTGGACGGCCGAGGTGTACTCCGGGTTGCCGCGGGCTGCTCTTCCCGGTCCCGGCAGCATCCCGCCCGGATACCACAGCGTGTCGTAGCAATCCGTACAAGCAATCTCCGGGGCGATTGCCCGCAGGTGGGGAGGAAGCTCCTTGGCCGCAAGCCATTGGTTGATCCCCAAGAGGGACGCGCCGATCGTTCCCACGTTGCCGTTGCTCCACGTCTGTTCGGCGGCCCACTCGATCACATCGTAGCCGTCTGTTCCAAATTTATTGTAGAGGTTTTTCTCCCCTTCCGACGGCGGAGTTCCGCGCATGGTCACGTGCAAAGCCGCATACCCGCGCTGCGCCATCTCAAAAGGCAGATGATCCATCTGCCGGCCGGTACGGCTGTCATGTCCATAACCGTTCAGCATCACCAGCGTAGGGAATGGACCGTGCTTCTGGGGCAAATACAGGCGGCCTTTCAAGTGGACGCCGTCGCGCATCGGAATGGTGACATTCTCTTGAACCGTTACTCTGTAGCGCTCCATGGAAATCGGCGGTTTTTCGGGACCGGTCACCCAATTCCGCTGCTCGGTCCCCTGCCCCTTTGAGCCGGCGGCCGCAGCCTTGGCACTGCCAGCGTGAGGGGTATATCCCAGGAGCAGCAAACCCAACGCCAACATGAGCAAAAGGGATAGATATCGTTTCCGCAAGTGAAACCCTCCAAATGATCCTATCGATAACATAACCGTAAGGAACGCCTCTAACCTGTCGTTTTGCTGCCAGGCCCACTGAAGTAATTCTTCCCTGATGGAGCAACTCCTTTTGGGAAGAAATAGACGAAAAATTCACATTCCTGGCGTGTTGCTTTGCCCCTGGCCCGGGCAATTCCCCGGCATGCATACGATCAGATCTGCCGGGAGATAGTACCAGTATAGAAAATGCAGACAAGGCGGAAGCAAAGATGAAAAAACCAGAGGAACACCGCGATGATCAGCAGGTGAACATCCTGACGATCAGACAGAATATGGACACTCCCTACATAACTGAACAGGCGGAAGACGACGCGGAGACGGAGGTCGATTCAGATGCAAACGAAGATCCCGTCCGGGAGTGGCTGCTGGATCAATCGGCAGCCGCCTTTGCAAACGAACCAAAGACACGGGATCAGGCCGCTGATGCGGCCGAGGTATACGCGAAGCGATGGGAAGACGACCGGATGTGAGACAAAAAGCCCGTCTCGACACGGAGGAGACGGGCTTCGTTCAGTTGCCTTTTTGGTATTGCTGCAACCTTTCTGCTGCCAAGTCCGGGCTCATGTCAATCTGAAACAGCATGCTCAAATGGCTGGTGGAAGTCAGCGAACGGCGGGTGGCGTGGTAGAGCGTCGGCTTCTCATGTTTAATGATGCTCATGATTTCCGTCGTAGGCGGAGTGACCACGTTGATTCTCAGCAGACCATTCAAGTAGGAAATGAGTTGTTTTACGGCGGCAGAATCGTCGCTGTCAGGCACGGAATCGATCAGCTCAAGAAGTCCTTTGATGATGTTTTTCTTGACGGTTACCGGATTTACCACTACTTTTGCCATAGTTGTCTTCTACTCCTATCTGTCCTAATCTCTGGGACCAATTACCCAGTTCCTTTCCCTTCCTGGCGTTTGGGTAAACAACCTTTTGCGCAGTTCATTTGTCTTGAACATCTCATGTAGATCTGATATGATGATGCCGTAACCAATAGATGCGGGAGCTTGGGAAACCAGGCTGAGAGGATAACTGACTCGTTATCGACCGTTTTACCTGATCTGGATAATGCCAGCGGAGGGATTTGCATACATCGCACCTGTTTTGTCGACTCGTATGTGAAGACCGTTGCTTCCACAACGGTTTTTTTCGTACCTGTATGCTCGTAATCGACACTTCCTCCGCACATCGGATCATCGATGAAGGGGGGGAGTTTTTCTTTTTTTCGCTTGGGTAACAGAAGTGAGAATGAACATACGGAGGGGATGAGATGAATACGCAACGATTGACAATCATGGCGGAGATCGCCATTATGGCGGCATTGGCGTATGTACTTGGCATGATTAAAATTTTTCAGATGCCGCAGGGCGGTTCCATATCTTTGATCATGCTTCCGATTGTGATAGTGGCGCTGCGCAGGGGGCTGGCAGCGGGCTTGCTCACAGGCCTGATCGTCGGTGAGTTGGACCATCTGATCGGGGGATACGTCGTTCATCCGATCCAGTTTATTCTGGATTATCCGCTTGCCTATACCTCGATCGGCTTGGTCGGTTTGGCCCGCTCGGCAAATTGGCTGTCTGGCGCCAATCAAACCGTGAAAATCTGGCTAAGCTTGCTGATGGCCGTAACCGTCCGCTTTTTATGCCATTTTACCTCAGGTGTGGTCTGGTTTGGCTCCTACGCTCCGGAAGGCATGTCGGCAGCCGTCTATTCTTTCCTGTACAATCTGTCTTACATCCTGCCGGAATACATCATTACCGGCATCGTGCTTACACTGCTGGTGAAAAAAGCGCCGCAGCTGGCCCACCTCAGCCGTTAAAACAAGCTCAACCAGCCCTGCCGTCAGGGCTGGTTATTTATCCCGGGAAGAAGGCACGAGAAGGAAGAAAAAAATGGAGCGAGGCCGGCCTTGGCAACGCCAACCCAGTCGGAACGGAAAAAACGGCACACGCTTGTCGACCAAATTCTGGAGTTGACATACTCCCCGTCATTTTTGGTCGACGTGCCGTTTTTTGGAGTGCAGACAGCCAGTTCCGCTTCCCTGCAGGCGTGCCGCGAACGAAGCGAGCCCATTTTTTTCTTCCGGCACCACAATGTTCTCAAACCAAAAAAGATGAGGAGCGTTTTTTTCCCGCGACTGCGTCAGCCTCATTGACAATTGATCCAGGCGATTGTATTGTAGGTTGTAAATGCACTGCCCCAAGCAGAGCAGAGAAGAGCAGAGGAGGAGATACACATGAGTACAGCAGAGTTTGAACCGGGGTACTTCGGCCAGTTTGGAGGAAGCTTTGTCCCGCCCGAATTGAAAGAGGTTTTGGACTATTTGGCCGAGCAATTCGAGAAGTACAAGGACGATCCGGAGTTTAAACAGGAGTACTTGTACTATTTAAAGGAATACGTCGGCAGGGAAAATCCCCTTACGTACGCGAGAAATCTGACGGAAAAATGCAACGGTGCGAAAATTTACCTGAAAAGGGAAGATTTAAACCATACCGGTGCCCATAAAATCAACAACGTGATCGGACAAATTTTGCTGGCCAAACGGATGGGAGCCAAGCGAGTCATCGCCGAAACGGGCGCGGGCCAGCACGGAGTAGCAACTGCGACCGCCTGTGCGATGTTTGGCATGGATTGCACGATCTACATGGGAGCGGAAGATACCAAACGGCAGGCGCTGAATGTCTTCAGAATGGAGCTCTTGGGAGCGAAGGTAGTTCCCGTCTCCAAGGGACAGGGCAGGCTGAAAGATGCAGTAGACGAGGCCCTGGGCGATTTGGTGCAAAACTATCGGAATACGTTCTACCTGCTCGGCTCCGCAGTGGGACCGCATCCGTTCCCGACGATGGTCAAGCACTTTCAGGCGATTATCAGCGAAGAATCGAAGCGGCAGATCCTTGAAAAAGAAGGCCGTCTGCCTGATGCTGTCATTGCCTGCGTAGGGGGCGGAAGCAATGCCATCGGCGCCTTTGCCCACTACATTGAGGAAGCGTGCGTGCGCTTGATCGGCGTCGAACCCGACCAGGCGGCCACCCTGACCAAAGGAGTGCCGGCAGTCATCCACGGCTTCAAATGCCTGGTGCTGCTCGACGAGGAAGGAAATCCGCAGCCGACCTACTCCATCGCCGCCGGCCTCGATTATCCTGGCATCGGTCCGGAACACAGCTATTTGAAGGAAACCGGTCGTGCCGAGTACTATACGGTGACGAACGAGGAAGTGCTCGAGGCATTTCAGATCCTGTCGAAAACAGAGGGCATCATCCCGGCCCTGGAAAGCTCCCATGCCGTCGCCTACGCGTTGAAACTGGCCCCGACGATGAACCGGGATCAGATTCTCATCGTGAACCTCTCCGGCAGAGGCGACAAAGACGTAGAGCAAGTCTTCCAGATGTTAAAATAGAAGAAACAAATCCAAGACCCGCCCCTTCATCGAGGCGGGTCTTTTCGTGTCTAGCGAAGAAGAAGAAACAACCAGTAGAGGTGAATCGCGAAGATGACAGTGTAGATGGCACAGATTGCCGACAGGCACAGGTTCCACAGGCGGTTGTGTTGGAGCGGGTTGAACATAATGCCGGTGAGAGCGATAAACAGGCTGACCAGGATTTTTAAGAGTAAAAATGACTCAGGGTGAAACAGGAGCAGTTGTTTCATAAACGGGTTTGTCTCGATAATCAGACCGTGTAAAACGCCGAAGTATGTGAAGACGCCGTCGAACAGATTAAGCAGAGCCAAGATTATGTACTTCATGTGTTCTCCCCGGGTTTTATGATTGGATAACCCATTATACCCCAAGAGGCCGGCACGGAGGGAAATCGCGGGCTGCGTTCGGAAAATTGTAAAATGATTGTTTCTCAAAAACGGTGCAAAACGGACTGATAGCCTTTGCCGAAACGGGCAGACTGATTTTGAAACCCGTTGGTCGAATGAACCTGAAGACAAAGGATGTGAAACAGCCCGTGTTGAGAATCCAGGCGCTGACGACGGATCACCGCTTTGTGACCGATCTTTCCCTCGAACAGTTATCTGCCGAAGATATCTTGTGGTATTGGGTGGATTTCAGCGAACCGAGTGAACAGGAGTCAGATTTGCTGCGGTCTTATTTTCACTTTCATCCGCTCAGCATTGAGGATTGCCTGTACTTTATCCAGCGGCCGAAGCTGGATCATTTTGCCGACTACCATTTTTTCGTGCTGCACGCGCTAAATCGGGAGACGCTGGACGCCGT
The DNA here is from genome assembly GCF_000311785.1 of Brevibacillus massiliensis. Taxonomy (GTDB): domain Bacteria; phylum Bacillota; class Bacilli; order Brevibacillales; family Brevibacillaceae; genus Brevibacillus_C; species Brevibacillus_C massiliensis. Next base: position 327,743 of record NZ_HE978537.1, on the reverse strand, counting down.
GGAGGTCGATCTGTTTGTGGCGGAGAAATACATTGTCTCTTACCACAAAGCCCCGCTGCAGGAGATCGATGAGGTGTGGGGCCACTTGCCGGCGAAGGGCGAGCTGATCCAAACCACGATGCACGTCGCCTCCACGATCATTGACAAGCTGGTCGATTTTTACTTTCCGATTGTCGATCAAATGGAAGACAGGCTCGCCCTTCTGGGGGAACACGGGGAAGCCAAGTCCCTGCGCCGAAGGCTTGATCGGGTATTTCAAATCCGCAACGACCTCCTGAAAGTTCGCCATTCGATTTTTCCCATGCGCGATCTGGTCTACCGCATGCTGAATTCCACGCATTTGGAAGGGCTGGAGGAGCATCGCTTCTACCTGGCCGATATTCACGACCACCTGCTGAAACTGAGCGAGATGATCGAGCGGAACCGGGAGATGACTTCTGATCTGCGGGACAGCTACATGTCGATCAGCACCAACCGCACGAATGCGATCATGACGACGCTGACCGTGATCACGACCATCTTTATGCCGCTGACTTTCATTGCGGGCATTTACGGGATGAATTTCAAGTACATGCCGGAATTGGAGTGGCATTACGGGTATTTTATCGTCCAAGGGTTGATGGCGGCTATCTCCATCCTGATGATCGCCTGGTTCAAGAAGAAGGGGTGGTTTAACGAGGAGGAGTAGGCGGCGGTAAACAATATACAGTTGTCTGTTCGCGTGAAATCTGGTAGAGTAAAAATCAACTCAATACCGTCATGATAAATAGAGGTGCGCAGCGGATCAGTACTCCTTTCCGTTTGGAAAGATGGGGGTTCCGGAAGGGAAAAAAGGCCAATGCGCCGAAGCTTTTGTTTGCCCCATTCAAACTGAGGCTGGGATGTCCGTGAATAATGGACGTCCTGTCATGAAAGAGGATCTTTCGTGGAGCGCTATTGATCATTTGCCAGGGCAAGAGAGTGCAATGAGATGCGACCCGCTCATTGCTTTTTTTGTTCGCAAAATCGCCTTTGTGACGGTATCCAGACAGCAAATGGGAGGCCAATACCAGTGAAAATGATGGATGCACATGAAATCATCGCTTTTATTCAGAAGAGTGAAAAGAAGACCCCGGTCAAGGTTCACGTAAAAGGAAACCTGGAAGGGATCGACTTTGGCGCCAATACCAAGGCGTTTATCAGCAATAACATCGGCGTGCTGTTCGGCGAATGGAAGGAGATCCAGCCGGCTTTGGAGCAGCACAAAGAGCAAATCGAAGATTACGTCGTGGAGAACGACCGCCGCAATTCGGCCATTCCGCTGCTTGATATGAAGGATGTTCAGGCCCGGATTGAGCCGGGAGCGATCATTCGCGATCAGGTGTCGATCGGCAACAATGCCGTCATCATGATGGGTGCGGTGATCAATATCGGAGCGGTGATCGGCGAAGGCACGATGATCGATATGAACGTCGTCGTCGGCGGCCGCGGCACGATCGGGAAAAACTGCCACATCGGTGCGGGAGCAGTTATCGCCGGTGTAGTAGAGCCGCCTTCTGCCACTCCCGTGATCGTCGAAGACGATGTCGTGGTCGGGGCCAACGCCGTGATTTTGGAGGGTGTGCGCGTCGGCAAAGGCTCTGTCGTCGCTGCCGGAGCAGTCGTCATTGACGATGTGCCGCCGGGTGTCGTCGTCGCGGGAATTCCTGCCCGGATCATCAAGAAGATCGACGATAAAACCAAGTCAAAGACAGAAATCAAACAGGAATTGCGCCAACTGTAAGGAAATTCCTATTCGGCGATACAAACAGAATGAAACTGGGGCATACCCCAGAAGGAGGGCGTCACCGTGGATGACTGGCGTTCATTGGACCAGCAGTATCTCATGTCCACCTATAAACGCCTGCCGATCGCGATCGCGAAAGGCGAGGGAAACTACCTGTACGACGTAGAGGGAAAGGCGTATCTGGACTTGTTTACCGGACTGGCGGTCAACGTGCTGGGACATTCCCATCCGGCGATCGTCAGCGCTTTGCGAGAACAAGGCGAAAAGTTTTTGCACATCTCCAATGTCTTTTTAAATCCACCAGCGATTCGCTTGGCTCAGCGGTTGGTGGAGCATTCGATCAAGGGGAAGGTCTTTTTCGGCAATTCCGGAGCGGAAGCGACAGAGGCGGCGATCAAGCTGATTCACAAGTGGACGGTTCGCGAAGCAAACGGCCGTTCGGGCGTCGTCGTGCTGAAAAACAGCTTTCACGGCCGGACGCTCGGAGCACTCCGGCTTACCCGCCAGGCGCACGTGTACCAGGACTACCCCAGCCCGGCTTTTCCCGTGTTTGAAATAGAGGCGCAAGACGTGGACGAGCTTGTGGCGGTGTTCGAGCGCGAACGGCCGGCAGCCGTGCTGATGGAGCCGATCCTCGGTTCCGGCGGCATCATTACGCTTTCGGAGTCGTATCTGCAAGAGGTGGAGCGGCTCTGCCGGGAAAACGGCACGCTTTTTTGCATCGATGAAATCCAGACCGGCATGGGGCGGACGGGAAAGCTGTTTGCCTACCAGCACGCCGGCATTGCCCCTGATCTGATCTTGTTTGCCAAAGGGGTGGGCGGCGGCTTGCCGCTCGGCGGGGTGATCGCCGGGGAACGCTTGATGGATCTGTTCGGACCAGGCGATCACGGCACGACGTTTGCCCCGTCACCGCTTAGTGCGGCGCTTGGCAACGCGGTATTGGACGTCATTTTGGAGCCCACCTTCATGGAGCAGTCCAATCAGACGGCCGCCTACCTGCGGGAGCGGCTGTCCCGGCTGGTCGAAGACAATCCGGCCTGTTTTGCAGAGATTCGCGGCAAGGGCATGATGCTGGGCCTGCAGATGAAGCTCGCCGCCGAACAGGTCAGCCGGATCCAGGGTGAACTGCTTGCAGCCGGCATCCTGGTCGACGTGACCCAGAAGACGATTGTCCGGCTCTTGCCGCCGCTTACCTTGACGCCCGTGGAAGCAGACCGGTTTGCCGAGGCGCTGGCCGAGATCACAGCAAAGCTTTCCTAGAGGGAGGAGCATTCCCATGACGGTTCAACCGTTTGTCCAAATACGCCGGGACCTGCATCGAATTCCCGAACCGGGCTTTCAGGAAGTGAAGACGCAGGCGTACCTGCTCAACTATTTGCGGTCGCTCCCGCAAGAGCGGATGGAAATCGAGACGTGGCGCACCGGGATTCTGGCAAAAGTGAAGGGAACCAATCCTTCCCGCACGCTCGCATGGCGGACGGACATGGACGGGCTGCCGATTGCAGAAGAGACCAGCTATCCATTCCACTCGACTCATCCCGGCTACATGCACGCCTGCGGCCACGACATGCACATGGCAATTGCCCTCGGCGTCTTAACCCACTTTGTTCACGAGCCGATCGCCGACGATCTGCTGTTCGTCTTCCAACCGGCGGAAGAAGGGCCGGGGGGCGCCCTGCCGATGATGAACAGCGAGGTGTTCCAAAAGTGGCGGCCCGATCAGATTTTTGCACTGCATATCGCACCCGAATACCCGGTTGGCACAGTGGCGACCCGTGAAGGCATCCTGTTCGCCAATACGGCGGAGCTCTTTATTGATCTCAAAGGAAAGGGCGGCCACGCCGCGTATCCCCACAAGGCGAATGACATGGTCGTCGCGGCCAGCCATCTGGTGACCCAACTGCAGACCGTCGTCGCCCGCAATGTCGATCCGCTCGACTCTGCGGTCGTAACAGTCGGCAAGATCACCGGCGGCACCAAGCAGAACATCATCGCGGAAGCCGCCCGGCTTGAGGGAACCATCCGCACCTTTTCCAAAGAGTCGCTGCAGCAGGTACAGTCCCGCATTGAGGCTCTGCTCAAGGGGATTGAAGTCGGCTTTGCGTGCGAGGCCGCGATTGATTACGGTTCAGGCTACCGGCAGGTGTATAATGATCCGGCACTCACCAGGAAGTTTATGGACTGGGCGAAGCAGCGGCCCGGCCTTGAGCTAATCGAGTGCCCCCCGGCGATGACCGCGGAGGATTTTGGCTTTTTCCTCGAAGAAATACCCGGATTTCTGTTCTGGCTCGGAGTGGATACTCCATACGGTTTGCACCACGCCAAGCTCGAACCGAACGAACAAGCCATTGAAGTGGCGATTCGGCTCATATGTGACTATTTTACGTGGAAGTCAGGTACATCCGTATAAAACTGCTTGTGAAAGAGACAGGACTGCAGTTGCACTGCGGGCCTGTTTTATGTTTTTTTGAGAGGAAGGCGGAGAGACCGGGAAAAATGGAGCGAGCCCATTTTTCTCGGTCTCCACGGACAATGTCCTCCAACGTAAAAAACGATGCAATATTCCGACTTGTACCTAAGTTATCCACAAATCCTGTGCAAAACTTTCGCAAACCCGCTTTTCCTGCCCTGTGGATACTGTGGATTTTGTTGAAAAAAATCTCGAAGTGACCACAACTATTTGCATTTTTTTGCGTCTAAACAGTTGGGAAAAAAATAGAGGACTTATGTTACGGAAATTTTACTGGAGGATTGCTACATGAAGAAGAAAGTAATACCTATTCTAATGGCTCTCATGATTGCGGGCGTCTCGACGGCTGCCAACGGTGACGGAATCGTCAAGGTGTCGGTCGGCGGCGAACAGGTGGGAGTGGAATTGGGGGCGTCGAGTGTCAGCTCGGTGCAGGAGATCGTGGATCGTTTGGGCGCATTTTCCAATTACGACCGGGATTCGGGAAAATTGGAAGTGGAGAAGCCGGCTGTCAACGTCTTGGTCTTGGAAGGAGTGCAGAAGCGCAGCCGGGACGTCATCTTGAGCAATCCGGTCAAAAATTGGACGGATAAAGACGTTCCCCGCAGTTTTGGCGTCTTTGTAGAGATCGACAACGCACCTGTCTCAAAAGAACTGGTTCTCAAGGTGGTCCTCGTTGGTCCTAACGGCAAAGTGATTACCAGCGGAGACCAGCGAACCTTCTCGACTCGCAGCGAAACCAGCTTTTACTTTTCCGAGCCGTTCATCTCAACAAAGCTGGATCAGTACGGAACGTATAAAGTCCAGGTTTTGATGAAACGGGATAAGAATTCCGCCTTTGTGAAGGTCGGAGAAAACACCTTTACCGTCGGCAGGTAGGCCATTCGCCTCTGCCGGATACGCAGGTAGATGTACGCGATTTCATTTTTCGCAGCTCCATGATATAATAAGATGCAAGCTGTACAAAATCACAAAGTAAGTTTTCATTGGAAAGGAAAGATGGGAGCGAATGAAGACAGATCCCGCGCGGTCATCTACTGATGTTGACGGCCCGAGTATACGCATATCCAGGAAAGATGAACAATCACTCTTAGCGACCTGGCACTTGACAGAGAAGTTTCAGCAGGAGATCGAGGAGAAGTTTTCCATACCTTACGCTGAATTGCCATTCGTCTTGAGGCTTTACGATTTGACGGATCGTGATGAGATCAGAAATGACGGTATGGATGTGTACACGGACTTTGACATCAATCACCGCTCGTCTGAATGGGTTCTCTACGGTGTCCTCGAAGGGTTGATGTACTGCGTCGATCTAGGTATACGTATGGTTGATGGAAGATTCTATTCGCTGACACGTTCTGAAGTTATTTCGTAACAACATACCAAGGCAGAGGCCCGTGACAGGGCCTGTTTTTTTTCGCAAAAAAGAAAAGGCGTATCCGCAAGTGTTGTCTTCGGCAGCCTTGTCGAAATCGTATGAAAAGTCCGGCGAAACTGTCTTCCGTTGCGCGCGGAATGTGATGCTTGCTTTGTGCGGCAGGTGAATTCGGGCCGCTAGGGTTTGCGAGGTTGGAAGTACTGCACTCGGCCGTTGAACAACACCAGTTCGCCTTTAAAGGCGCGGGCTAAAAAGCGGCAAAATTCATTCGCCTTGCTCTTGTCACCGTGTGTTGCAACCGGCGGGAGGGTGACTTGGATGTAATGCCGTTCACCGTCTTGAACCGCTTTCTTCCCCACCCCGATGATGATCGATCGGTAAAGCTTTGGGTCCTGGCCTTTTAATAAGAGCCAGGCGCCATTCTCGTCCTCGGCATCTTCTATTGTGTAGGGAAAAGCGGCTTCGCTGTACCACCAGCCCAACTGCTGTCCCGTTTTTTTGGTCATATCGATGTAGTGCTGAAGCTTTTGCTTCACATCGGCGAGTGTCGCTTGTTGAACGGCGGAGCCTTCCACTAAGTATATATAGGCTGACTGCAGATTCACTTTTACGTTCACTCCCATACCTGGTCTATCGTACATACATTATGGTTAAGTGTAGCATTTTCTGTCTATCTTTGACAACAAAATTAGTTGTTTGGGAAAATAATTGCGGATGTTTTCAGAAAAGTGTACAATAATAAACAATATTTATTCGGCTACAGAGAAAAAACGACTGGGGGGATACGCTGCATGCAGGAGGCATCGGTCAGGCAAGTGTACGAAGCATTGAATACGTTGCGGGCAATTTCTGTTGTCAATAAAGAGGATTGGGAACGGGCAGCCAAAGCAGCCCATCTGGATTCATCCGTTCAATTGAATATCTTGTGGATTATTTACTGTTACGAAGGGGTTCGGGTCACGCAGATTGCCGAGTGGACATTCTGGCATCCGTCTTCGATCGTCATCCACATCAAGAAGCTGATGGATAAAGGCCTGGTGACGATTGAGAAGTCGGATCTGGACGGTCGCGTCGTCAATGTGTACCCGACGCTGGTCGGCAAACGGGTGATCGAACAAAGCCGGCAAAACGTGCCAGATCTTTTTCGGCTTGCGGCTGCGCTGGAGCGTTTAAAGGAACGGTACAGTCCCGTCGTGCTGGAGCTGTTCTTTGAATGCCTGACCTTTCTCGCGCAAACCCTTCATGGGGCCGATAAGGTTCGCTGGATCCAGGAGAGCGAAGACCGCTTGCCTGTCGCTTCCAACTCCTCGTTTTAAAAGAGCGCCCAAACACACCATCGTCCAAGTCTAAAGTGCACCCCTTAGAATAGACATTGGAAAAACCCCTAGGGAAATCCGATGTAATTCTAGGGGGTGCATTTTTATGGCAATCAAAGGACAAAAGTTCCACCACTATCCGGAAAGTGTGAAGCGTGAAGCCATTCGATTACATCTTGAGGAAAAGTGGACATACCGAGAAATCACCCGGCATCTGGGTATCCATGACGCCGAACGAGTAAAAAAGTGGATGAGGAAATATCGTGAGGAAGGGGATCGTGTATTTGAAGATCGCAGGGGGAACCCTCACCGTAAGCAAACGGAGGAATACCGCTATGTAAAGCGTTTGGAAATGGAGAATATGGTCCTAAAAAAGTGGTTAGCCATCTTGAGCAAGGAGGTGTCCAAGAGAAACGCCAGGTCGTGGAAGCGTTGAAGGAACAGTACCCGGTCACGCAGTTGTGCCGCTTTCTCCAGATCTCGCGCAGCGGATATTATTACC
>NZ_HE978537.1:287082-319608 GCF_000311785.1 Brevibacillus massiliensis | reverse complement strand
AAGTCTTCACTTGGGCGGTTTTTTTACATGGGGAGAAGGCATACTACCCGGGAGGGCTTCCTTAACCTTCGTCGCGCCCCAAAAAAGGGCTCGGGCTGCATCGCGAAAAGAGGCTTCATCATCGCCTTTTTTCCTGTTTGTTAAAAAAATGTATACATGACAAAGACAAAAAAATTATGGTAAACTTGTAAAAGAACGAAATTTTTAAAAAACGAGGGAGGGGTAATGATGGACCGTTATGACAGCTTATATGACGAGACTGAAACGGCCCAAGTCCGATTCTTTGGGTTCGCTTCCGAAAGAAAGCGTTACGACTTCGGGATTGTCTTCACCCACAAGTTTTACGGGAAACCATTGGTCGTCTGCATGCAAACGGGGCGCTCTACCCTTCTCAGTTCTGAGGATGCGCATAACCCGGCTTATCTCAAGCACATTTTTCGCCTCGACTGTCCGGAAGAGGCGGAGGAGCTTGCCCAGTTTTTCCAGGAGTATCTGCCATCGATGCCATTTGAAGAAAACCAATATTGAACCGATGAAGGAGCAGGAGAGCAGGGAGCCCTGCTCTTTCTGTATGAATGAGATGTAAAATGTGACATACTAATTAACCGGCTTTGTAATAAAAAAATAAGCTGAAACGGTTTATTTTTCTGTTGACGAAATATATTATGTCATATTATCATGAATGTATCATATTAATACCTTGTGCTTTACTGATTTGGTATCGTACAATACCTTGCGAAAGTGGAGGGGAGTCATGGGCACCATCGTCTGTCAAAGCTGTGGTACGATCATCGATCACTTTGAATCCAATCAAGTGAAGACCTTATACGGAATCTGTGATTCCGGCTGCAACTGCTGTCATCAAGTCGATGAAGACTAAATCCCGCACCCAGACATGGGTGCCTTTTTTTTCGATGGGCCAATCTCGTTTGTTTACGTGTTTACAACTCTATGAATATAGCTGATAATAAAAGGGAGTATGACAAAAAGATAGAGAGAACGCTGAATTGAGAAAGAGGAGGAATTACACATGAAGATTCGACGCATCCAGGGGATGCTGGCCGCTGCTGTTCTTGGCGCTTCCCTATGGAGCGGGATGCCTGTTCACGCAGCAGAGGGGATCTGGTCGGAAACGAAGCTGGAGTTAAACGCCGGCAGTCCTTCATCTACGGCAGGTGTTGGCGTGTCTGACAGCTACGCGGTTTGGATCAATCAAAACGATGACAACCATGCGGTTATCCTGTACGACCTGGCAGCAGAGAAGTCGACAAGCATCGCTGCGGACGGCCACAGTAAGGTAGGGCTGAAGGTAGATGGCAATTACATAGCCTGGATTGATGAAGAAAGAGGCAGTGAAGCTGTATATCTGTACGATATCGATAGAAAGAAGACGAAGCGAATTTCCGGGGACAATGCCAGACCGGGCAGAGAGTTGGATCTGAAGGGGGGGTACGTCGTCTGGACAGACGGTCGCGGCAGCGGCACCGATATCTACGCCTACGACATCAACGAAGGCGTCGAAATGAGAATATCGAACAGCAATTATGCCAGTTACCCTGCCGTAGACGGTTCATATGTCGTCTGGGAAGACGAGCGAAACGGCAATAGCGACATTTACGGGTACAACCTCTCTACCGGTAAAGAGGAAGCTCTTGTCGTAAAGGATGGATACCAAAGCCACCCCACGATCGACAGGGGAGTCGTCGCCTACGACGACAACCGGCGCGGCAGAACCAATATCTACTATTACGATATCGCCAGCGGCAAGGAGACAAAGGTTACGGACGATACCCAGGACCGGGAATACCCCAAAATCTCCGGAAACCGGATTGTTTACCTGGAAGGCAGCGATCTGATCTCCTACGGCATCAGTACAAAACGCACGGAGCACATCGACAGAGGGGTCCAAAGCAACACCAATTTCAGTTTAAGCGGGAACAATTTGTTATTTGGGCTGGGATATCGCGATGATGTCCAGCTGTATCTGCACAATTTCCGGAATGGTGATACCCTCAACCTGGGCGGGTCGATCAACGATCCGAGCCAACCTGCCGGCAGCGACAAATACGTCGTCTTTATCAACCACAAGGATAAACGGACGGATGAAGTCGTCTTGTACGATGTCGAATCGAAGCAATCGAAGGTCATTTCATCGAATCAATCGCCGGAGCGACCGCTGGTGAGCAACTCCTGGGTCGTTTGGTACGATTACGGAAGCGATGCCCTGACCGCGTACAACATTAAATCGGGTTCTCAAAAGCGCGTGACAGGCCAAAGGGACTATCCTTCCAGAGAGTTTTATGCGCTCGAAGGCAGCAAGCTTGTCTGGGTCAGCGAGTCCGGCAGCGGCGGAACCATCTACCTGACGGACCTTGCTACCGGCAGCCAGAAGGAAATCGACTACGCACGGAACCTGACGAGCCTGGATACGAACGGAAGCTACATCACCTGGCTGACAGATGATTACAGCGGGTCGAGCATCAACATTTACGACATGAAGACGTACGAGAGCTACTCCGTCCGCCGTCAAGCGCAGGCGAAAGACGCCCATATCGGGGACGATTACATCGTCTGGACAGAGGAAGGGCCGTACGATTGGGACCTGTACTATTATTCGCTGAGCTCTGAGCGATTCTGGCCGGTTTTCGGCAGCAGAGCAGGCGATCAGCTCCGTCCGCAAATCTCCCGCAACATGATGGTATTTGAAGAGGCGCTTCCGCGGGATCCCAGTCATTTTGACTTCATCTTTTACGATGTAGACCGCGGATCCTACGGTGAAGGGCTGCGCTACAATGCCCAGCCGAGCGAGCTTAGCCTCGGTGGAAACCGTATCGTATGGATCGACAAACGCAGTGGAAGCCCGGAAGTGTACACCATGGCATTTGATTGGCCGCGCGACGACGGGGATGACGACGGCAATAACGGAGAAATGAAGGAGTATACGCTGAAGACCTTGTTTGAAACCGATCAATTGACCAGTACGCTTGTGAAAAACGACGCTGAGAAAGTTCAATTCATCTTCAATAAAGGTTCCAGCCAGGAGAAGACATACTACGTTTCCCAGATCATCGACAACTTGAAAGATGTGATGGATCTGATCAACAGCACTCCGTTTGACAAGATTTTCATCCGGGTTTATCCTTAACCGGAGCAAAAAGGAGCAAAAAATCCCGAGGTGTGGAAACCTCGGGATTTTCGCATACATCGACGCTTCTCTTATCCGGATATCGCTTCCTGCCGCTTGACTACCTTGATGGTCTGCAGTGTCTCGTCTTCCGGGCCCTGTACAGGCAACCCGGCGCGGATGTTCTCCTGAATGTAGCGGATATTTTCTTCCGTGATCACTTCTCCAGGCAGGAAGATCGGGATCCCCGGCGGATACACCATGATGAATTCCGTCGTGATCCGGCCTGCTGCTTCCACCAGCGGGATCGCTTCTGTTTCAGCGTAAAACGCATCCCGGGGGGAGAGAGACAGCACGGGAATCTCCGGAAGAGCGACTCTGAGCGGTTCCGCTTCGTTCATATGGGCAAACTCGATGGAGAGATGGCGCAGGGCATTGACCAGCGTTTCGATCGCCTCTTCTGTATCGCCGGATGTGACGAAGCAGAGGACGTTGTACAAGTCGCTCATCTCCACTTCGATCTGGTATTTTTCGCGAAGCCAATTTTCCACTTCCCAGCCCGTAATACCCAGTTCCCGCACGTGAATCAGGAGTTTGGTCGGGTCCATCGCAAAGGTTGCCGGGCCGCCCAGGATCTCCGGTCCGACACAGCGGATGCGGGGGATCTGATTAATCTGCTCGCGCGCTGTCTCGGCCATTTGAATCGCTCTCGTCAGCAGCTCGCGCCCGTGCAGCGCAAGATGTTGGCGGGCCATGTCGAGCGAAGCCAGCAAAATGTACGAGGTAGACGTCGTCGTCAGCATGCTTAGGATCGTTTTGACGCGACCTACGTCAACCAAGCCTTCCCGCACATTCAAGATCGAACTTTGCGTCAGCGAGCCGCCCAGTTTGTGTACACTGGTCGCCGCCATGTCAGCGCCTGCCTGCATGGCCGAGAGCGGCAGCTCATCGTGGAAGTGAATGTGGACGCCATGAGCTTCGTCCACCAGTACAGGTATCTCGTAATTGTGCGCGGTTCGGACGATCTGCCGCAAATCACCGGAAATGCCGAAGTAAGTCGGGTTGATCACCAGGAGGGCAGCGGCATCAGGGTGAGCCTCCAGTGCTTTCTGCACCGCATTGTTGGTAATGCCGTGGGAGATCCCCAAACCCTCGTCCATGACCGGATGAATGAACACGGGAATCACCCCGGCAAAAATGATCGCTGACAATACGGATTTGTGCACGTTGCGCGGCACAATGATTTTATCTCCGGGGTTGCAGGTGGCCATGATCATCGCCATGATCGCACCACTCGTCCCCTGTACGGAAAAGAACGTATGGTCGGCGCCAAATGCCTCAGCCGCCAACTCCTGCGCTTCTTTGATCATCGCTTTGGGATGATGCAGATCATCCAGCGGGGCGATGTTGATCAGATCAATCGAGAGAGCGTTCTCCCCGATAAACTCGCGGAAGGTCGGATTCATGCCCATCCCTTTTTTGTGGCCCGGAATGTGGAATTGGAGGGGGTTTTTCTTGGCATGTTCTAACAGACCGCTAAACAGAGGAGTTTTTACTTGTCTCATTGAGTATCGCCTCGCTTTATGAACAGAATAAATATGCAAAAAAACAATATTGAGTATAGCAGACGTGTAGGGGAAAGCAAGTACATTTTTCGGGGATTTCCACAGCGGCGGCGGATATTGGAAGGAATTGGCCGGGTACAGCGAGAAGTGAACAGTAAGGAGGGAGTGATGGTATGCAGACGAGAGTGACGAAAATGCTTGGCATCAAGTACCCTGTCGTACAGGGTGGGTTGGCGTATTTAGCCTATGCGAATTTGGCGGCAGCGGTGTCAAATGCGGGCGGTTTGGGGCAGATTACCGCCATGACGCTGCCTTCTCCGGAAGCGCTGCGGGATGAAATCCGCAAGGTTCGGTCGATGACGGACAAACCGTTTGGCGTCAACTTTGCCATCGGTCAGCACGATCGTACGTACGAGCACTTGTTGGAAGCGGCAGTGGAGGAAGGGGTAGGGGTGATCACGGTTACCGGGGGAAATCCCGAGCCGTTGATCCGCCGGCTCGACGGGCATGACATCAAAAAGCTGGTGCTGGTCGCTTCGGTCAGACAGGCGCAAAAAGCGGAGGCGGTCGGAGCTGATGCGGTAATGGCAGTAGGCCAGGAAGGCGGCGGCCATCTGGGGCGGGACGATATCGGCACGATGGTGCTCGTTCCCCGGGTCGCCGAGGCCGTTTCGATTCCCGTGCTGGCCAGCGGCGGGATCGGCGATGGCCGCGGTTTGGTGGCTGCGCTGGCTCTGGGTGCGGAAGGCGTGGAAATGGGGACGCGCTTCATTGCCACCAAGGAGTGCGTTCACGCTCACCCGGCCTATCAAGAAGCGCTGGTCAAGGGGACCGAACACGACACCGCGGTCATCAAACGATCCTTGGGCACTCCGGGGCGGGTCGTCCGGACGCCGGGTTCCGATCAGATCCTCGCGATGGAAGCGGAAGGCGCCGGATACGAGCAATTAAAAACGTTTATCAGCGGGCAGAGAAACCGGACCTTTATCCATGAAGGGGATGAGTCAGGCTTCGGCTGGGCGGGCCAGGTTATCGGCCTGATTCACGATGTGCCTACGGTGCAGCAGTTGTTCGACCGGATGTTTGGCCAAGCGAACGAAATCATCGGGCGGCTGGAGAAAATCACCTGCTCCTGAAACGTACAAAAAAGAACAGGTTTGCCTTCCTTATTCAGTGAAAGCGGACCTGTTCTTTGCATATATTTGGGTATTACCTGACGGCGACGGCAGTCCGTTGGTATACGCGGCTCAGGATCGAATAGGTCTGCTCCAGGCGGCCGAGGAGCTTTTCGGCGTCGCCCAGAATCGGATCGTGCCGGTCGATGGTAATGCCGCACAAGATTTCCGCCTTCTTCACGCGCTGCAAGCGATCGATCAATTGCAGGACGCCGGCTTTGCCCAGCTCGCTCTGCGGGGTGCTCTCAGGCTGGGTATGATCAGGTGACCAGCGAAACCCGGCGGGAACGATTTTCATGATCTCATCGATTCGCTCTTCCATTGCTTGTCCGATCTCTTGCTTAAAGGGTGACTCGTATATGAGGGCAAACCAGGCGAAGAGGTGCGTTCCCCACAGGCCTAGCTGAAAGTGCGGGTGTTTTTTATAGCCGCGCTTGTCGGCAGCCCATGCCACCCAGGTATCAGCGGGCGGATTCACTGTCCGTCTGGCGTGCTTTGCCACGTGGTAGAACATCTCCTGTCCGGTCTGCAGTGAAAGGGCGGGGGCGAAGTGCTGACCCAGATATTCCAGTTTCGGGCGGATAACCGATTTGATCTTGTCCATTCGCGCATCCAGGCCCTCTACGGAAAATACGTCAAAGTCCTCTTGCGTAAAACCTGTAAACGTAGACAACGTGATCACTCCCTTTTGCAAAACTGACCATATGATATCATAACCTATTGGAAAATAATACTGCACAGACTGAACGGATTACCTCTGGCAAAAAGGCGCGAAAAGTCGGATAATAAAGACAGGGCAGGCACATGACAGCGACGCCGGGGAAAAAGTGAGGCGAAAAAGTTGTCTGCAAGGAATGGCAAACAAGAGTGGCGAATAATATGATATACCACTCACTCCCACATGGCCGATACAGTAATCTGATTATTCTGTTAAGGGAGGGTGCCGTGATGACTGCTTATAACCAATTGGAGTACAGCAATGTCGCTGTCTGGTTTGACCGTCCCACCTTAAAGAGGCTGCTGCAGGTGTTGGTGGAGAACGGGTTGGATATTTCCTGGCGGGAGGAGCCCAAGCAGCTTTGTGTACTTGTGAAGACCACATCGGGCAGTTATTGTCTCACGCTGCACAGACAGGGGGAAGCCTTCAAGCTTTCAGGGCTGGACGGCATCGTTTTGGATATGCGCTTGGCTACGGTGCTTTACCAGTTCATCGAGCAGGCAAAAGGACACGCCGTCGTCAAAATTGTCGGAGAACATCAAATCCTGGTCAAAAACATCCGCTACGGGGAGGCCGTGAGAATTATCGAGATTAAAGGAGCTGAGAAAAAGGTGATTTACGAAAAAGCGTGCAGTGTGACGATTGATCAGGTAATTGCCGCGTTGAAACGCCGTGACGCAGAGGAAAGGATTCCGGTTCTCCGCCTGGAGCTGGATTATGAGCTGGCCACGCTGTATGACGCTCTGCAGGCAAACGACAAGCATTCGATCAATAAATCAAAAGATCGTTTGAAAAAGCTTAGACGGGAAATGCTGTTGTTAGAAGCGTAGCAGGTGAGAATAAAGCGGATAGGTAGGTTGAAAATGGAATTCGTCTGGCGCCATACGGGATAGAAGCGGCAAACTCCAATCGAGAGGATGCCGCTTCTATGCTTTTGTTCATTGGCAAAGGAGGATTCTTTTTGGCAAACAACAGTTTCGTTTGAAGGAGCAGGCATTTGGAGGTACAATAAGCAGGTACGAAAGTCACGCTTCTGTCGAACTGGTTTACAAAGAAAGGAAGAACACAATGCAGCAACTCCTATCAATTTTGTCATCTCCTTACATTTCCGCCACTTTATGCCTCTTGGTCCTGATCTTACTTATTTTTGTGACTGTTCTCAATTCGCGGATCAGCCATTTGCAGAGGAAATTAAAACGGTTTCTCGCCGGCAGTGACGGAGGCAACATCGAAGCAGCTCTCACCCGGATGCTCGACCAATTGGATGAATATAAACAGAAGCAAGCCGATCAACAGTTTATGATCAACCGGCTGTCCCAGAAGTTGACCAATCGCTGCGGCAATCTGGCCCTGATCCGCTACAATGCGTTTGACGATACGGGCAGCGACCTCAGCTTTTCACTTGCGCTGCTCGACGATGAACAAAACGGCGTCGTTTTGACCAGCATTTTTGGCCGCCATGAGTCCCGGATCTACGCCAAACCGGTACAAGCCGGGGAGTCAACTTATCTCTTGACGGAAGAAGAGTCTGATGCTATACGGAAAGCCAGCCAGCCAATCGGTTTGAAATAGGGAGATATCCGTAAAAATAGAGAGATAAAGGACTGATTGAAGGAGATAATATAGCCAAACCGGGTCATATGGGCAAAAGCCCACGTTTTTACGGAAATCCCTGTGTTTTATCACAGGATTTTTCCGGCTGCATGGTGTATAATAAAGCGTGTAGATTTATGTTACCTTTTAAAAGTGGGTGATCCGCCTTCATTTCCCATACCGAGTCTAGGCTCATTGGGCAAGGCCAGATTCTACAACGATCGTTTGTCGATACTTAGCTTCCGCTCCTTGGTTGGCAGCCGGCATTCGGAAACAGCCAGCGGTACCAGGAGTCATTCCTGGAAAACAAGGAGAATTGGGGCGATTTTTATGGCACAGCGTTTAGCCACGAACTACGCGAGCGCCTATTTTACGATGAGCGAACAGGAGCTTACACAATTTGTTAAGCTTTTCGCCAATGAAAAAATTGATGTAAAAGAAAAGGTATACGATAACGGAGACCGTGATATCACGATCGATGACCATTCCGGGGAAATACAGCTGACGTTTCACCGCAAGGGAAATCGTTACTCTTGTGAAAGCTCCTATGTCATTAAGGATTTGACTCTTGCCAACGCGATGCGAAAAGCGATGAAAGCTTTTAAAGGCCACGGCATTGTTCACCGGATCTATGAAAGTTTCACAGTTGTGTACCACTACGATGAAGGTTCAGTGATCCGGATTGAAGAAGTGACAGAGGATTCAGAAGTCCCGATATACGAAGGGACCCATATCGGGCAAACCTCGAAGGAATTGGAACGCTTGTACATGAGTACCGGCAGTGAAGAGGAAATCAAAATGATTCGGGAGGAAACCGACCGTCTGCTCGATTTACGCAACTGGGCGAAGAAGGTGACACCCGAGAGAATTTCCGCCATTGACCAGCAGCTGTCGGGATTGTCGACTCGTCTGTTTTTGCTGGAAGCATAAGATTATAGAGAATTTGTGAACAAGTGGGCGTATGATGCGCCCATTTTTTCATTTCCAACAAATATTTTCGGAAAAGGTATTGTCATTTTGGTGGAACCATGGTACTTTTAATGTCGTTGGAAAAACAGGATTAGGAACCAGGATTCACTTTAAAGGGTGGAGAATACGAGGGATGCCGCCCCCGTTAGTGAATGACGCAGGTCCTAGCGATGTTCCAAGAATACTTGCTAGGAAGGGGGAACCGAAAGATGGAATATTCGACTTTCGGACGACATGTTGCCATTGACACATGGGGTGTACAGTTTGACCTTTTAAATGATGCAGAATTTCTCAAGCGGCAAATGGTGGAAGCCGCAGAAGCCTGTGGCGCTACGGTTCTTGGCGTTCAAGCCAAGCAGTTTTCTCCTCAAGGAGCGACCGTTCTGGTTCTTCTCTCGGAAAGTCATCTGTCGATTCACACCTATCCTGAGCGCGGCTTCGCGGCACTGGATTGCTACACCTGTGGAGAGACGGTTGATCCTCAAATTGCCATCGATTACTTGGTTTCTGTCCTGAAGCCCGAGAAGGTTTACGGCAAGAAATTGGTCCGCGGTCTCGGTGAAATGCAGGTTGTAGACCCGGAAATAAAAGTGATGGAAACAGCTGAAAAGTAAGAAACGTCAGGGTGCTTTTGGAAAGCACCCTTTTCATATGCAAAAAAACGTTTCCGGAAAATTCAGCCGAATCGTTGACAAACCGCGAATTGATGTCTTAAAATTCCCAATATAAAATCTTCTATAGGAAAATGCCAATGAATGAAAAAGGTGAAAAAGCAGTGAAGAAGATAAACAAGAAATCTGTTCGCTTAAGGCAGCTTGCCTATGAAGAGGTCCGCTCCGCGATCTTAAAGGGAAATCTAAAGCCTGGGGACCCGTTGGTGGAAATGGATTTGTCAGAGAGGCTGGGGGTAAGCCGGACGCCGCTTCGGGAAGCGATGGCCTTGCTGGAGCACGAGGGGTTGATTGAAACCATTCCCTATAAGGGAACGTTTATCGCCTCTCTCGACCGGAAAGAAGTGGAGGATCTATACGATCTGCGCATGGTTTTGGAAATCAGGGCATTGGAGCTGGCGATTGGGAAAATTCCCTATGAGACGTTGAAACATTTGGAGCAGGAGATCGAGCTGTCGGATCGCCAAGAAGACAATTGGCTGCCGATCCTGACAACGGGGAACAAACTGCACGCCTTGATTGCGCACTATTCTGGAAACAAAACACTGGAAAATCTCATCATCATGTTTACGGAACGAATTCATCAATACTTTGCCGTAAACAAAATCGTCTTTGACGCTGAACACCTGAAGCAGGAGACGAAGGAACACCGTAACATCGTGCGGGCTCTGATGGAGGGGGATCCGCAGAAGGCGCGGGAAATCATGAAGATCCACCTCGATAATTCCTATCAAAGAACGGTAAAGTTTTTTTAAAAAACAGATTGTATACAATCATACATGTATGCATTTACCCTGTTTTCCATCTCATTGTATACAATCATATTAAATACAAAAATACAATGTGAAAGGAGGTGAACGCTCTTTTCTGACAACGCTTACAAGCTGAACTGCTCCAAAAAAACAGTGAACAGGGGAGGGAGTTTTTCGTGTCAACCAATCAGTACCACGCCGTGATCATGAATCCTGCAGACAACGTGGCGACCGCGCTAGCTGATATTCCAGCAGGTGCAACCGTCGAAATGGAAGTACAAGATCTGCATTTTCGTGTGCAGTTGCAGGCGGCGATTGAATTTGGCCATAAATTCGCGGTTAAGCGGATCGGGAATGGACAGAATATTTTGAAGTACGGCGAGATAATCGGTGTGGCCATCGCCGATATCGAGCCGGGGGAGCACGTCCACATTCATAATCTGGAAGGAAAACGGGGCAGAGGTGATAAGCTTGGACAAGCAAAATAGCGTAAAGTTTTGGGGATACCGCCGTCCGGACGGCCGCGTGGGCGTAAGGAACCACGTGTTGATTTTGCCGACGATTGTCTGTGCCACCCAAACGGCTCGGCAAATTACCGAGCTGGTCCAGGGAACGGTAAGCATGATCCATCAGCACGGCTGTGCCCAGGTAGGAGCAGACTACGAGCAGACCTTCCGCACCTATGTGGGGCATGGAACCAACCCCAACGTCTACGGGGTCGTCGTCCTGGGGCTGGGCTGTGAAACACACCAGGCCCGGAAGATTGCCGACGAAATTGCCGCACAGTCGGGCAAGCCGGTGGAACTGGTTTCCATTCAGGAAAACGGCGGGACGCTGTCCGCGATCGCCAAAGGGGCAAAGGTTGCCGCCCAAATGGTGCAGGATGCTTCGGCACTGATGAGGGAAGAGTGCGATTTCAGCGAACTCATTGTGGCAACGGAATGCGGCGGTTCGGATGCGTGCTCGGGATTGTCGGCCAATCCGGCGGTAGGTGTGGTCAGCGATTTGATCGTCGATCTTGGCGGTACCTCCATCCTGGCGGAGACGACTGAATTGATCGGGGCAGAGCATCTGCTGGCCAAGCGGGCGGTGGATGACAAGGTGGCGAAGCGGGTCTACGAAGTGATCGATGCGATGGAAAAACGCGCCTTTTCCATGGGGATTGACATTCGTACGGGCAACCCGAGCCCGGGAAATATTCGCGGCGGCTTGAGTTCATTGGAAGAAAAGTCCCTCGGAGCTGCCAACAAATCGGGAACCAGGCCGCTGCAGGAACTGATCGATTACGCCCAACGGCCGACGAAAAAAGGCCTGGTCTGGATGGATACGCCGGGACACGACATCGAGCAGCTGTCCGGCATGGTCGCCGGCGGCGCACAGGTCGTACTGTTTACCAGCGGACGCGGAACACCTACCGGTTCGCCGATCGCTCCTGTCATCAAGATCGCGACAAATTCCAGAATGTTCAAAAATATGGGCGACAATATGGATGTCAATGCCGGGACGATCATCGAAGGCACCGAGACGATCGATTCTGTCGGAAGAAGGCTTCTCGAGGAGATCAGGCAAGTGTCCAATGGCAAGCTGACGAAGGCGGAAATTCTCAAGCAGCATGACTTTGGCATTTGGCGGATTGGCCCTACTTTCTAAAATACGAACGGGGGAAGGTGTGAAACGTGAAACAGTTCAAGGAATTACTTGCTCAATTAGGCTTCCCGGCGGGCGATCTATACGATCTCCCCACTTCGGCCAAACGGTTTCCGGACGGGGCGCAGTACCGGATTGAACTGCCAAGCGTAGAAGGTCCGCGCGCTCTGGAAGCTACGCTGGAAGAAATCGATCGCTACGGGATCACCGTCCATCGCGTTTCCCAGGGAAGCGGCATCATGCTGCTAACCGATGAAGAAATCCAGGAGATGGCCCGGATGACAGCGGAGCGCGGAATGGAGCTGAGCCTGTTCGTCGGACCGCGCGGAACCTGGGACATCAGTGCCCAACCGTTTACCGCCGCGGGAAAGGTCATCGCCCTGCGTCATGAAGGAGCAGATCAGCTGGTCTATGCGATGGAAGATCTCAGACGGGCCGCAGATCTCGGGGTTCGCGGAGCGCTGGTGGCCGATGAGGGACTTTTGTATCTGACCAAAGAAATGAAAAACAAAGGGCTGCTCCCCAAGAATTTTGTCGTCAAAGTGTCCGTTCAGATGATGGCGGCCAATCCGGTTTCGATCAAGATCATGCAGGACCTGGGGGCTGATACATACAATGTGCCGACGGCGTTGACCCTGCCCAAGCTTGCGGCAATCCGCCATGCGATCGACATCCCGATTGATCTGTACGTTGAAGTGCCGGACGGGTTCGGCGGATTTATCCGGCATTATGAAATCCCCGAACTGATTCGGATTTTATCGCCCGTCTATATCAAATTCGGACTCCGCAACCATCCGGATGTATATCCTTCCGGAAAGCATCTGGAGGCGGCCAATATCTCATTGTGCAGAGAGAGGGTGCGGCGTGCCAAGCTGGGCATTCAAATGATCGAGCGCTATTGTCCAGAAGCCGTGACTTCCCCGCTGGGAGCGGCAGATTTGGGAATTCCCGAAGTGAATCTGGCAGGCAGGAGGAACTGAAATGAAAAGCTTGGTCTGGACAAAACCTGAGTGGATGGAAATCCAGGAGACGCCGATCCCCGAAATTGCAGAAGATGAGGTGCTGCTCTCAGTGGATGCGGCGGGGATATGCGGTTCAGAAATCGAAGGCTACCTCGGACACAATAGCCTGCGAGTCCCTCCGCTGGTAATGGGGCACGAATTTTGCGGAACCATCGCAAAAACCGGATCATCCGTGGGAAGTCTTTCAATCGGGCAGAGAGTCGTGGTAAATCCCCTGATCTCTTGCGGGAGGTGCAATGCCTGCCGGAGGGGAATGGTTCAGCTCTGCAAGGATCGAGCCATTATCGGGATTCACCGCCCGGGCGCATTTGCCGAATACGTCCGCGTTCCGGCTTCGGCCGTTCACGTGATTCCCGACTCGCTGCATTCGTATCGAGCCGCACTGGCTGAGCCGTTGGCCTGTTCCCTGCGGGCGACCCGGCGGGCGATGGAAAGACATCCGTTTGCCAACGTTGTGGTGTTTGGAGCGGGCACCATCGGTTTGTTATGCTTCCTGGTTGCCCAGATCCTGGGGGCTTCCCGGGTGATCGTGGTGGATACAAACAAGTCCCGCTTGCAAACGCCGGAAAAACTGGGGGCGACAGGAACGATTACCCCAGATGAACCAGGGTATTTGCGAAAAATAAAAGACGCGATGGGACCTTCGGGAATTGACGTGATTATCGATGCGGCCGGTTTTCAGCCTACCCGTGCGGCGGCTGTCGAACTGGTCAATCCGGGGGGAACGATTATGAACATCGGGCTGGGCATAGACCAGACCCAGCTGCCGATCAACGTCTGCGTTCGGAGCGAAATCAGTCTGCAGGGTTCCTTCTCCTACAATGCCCAGGATTTTTACGACGCGCTGGAATTGCTGAAGAGGGGGAAAATCGACGAGACAGAATGGTCCGAAATCCGCTCCCTGCAGGACGGCAATCAGGCGTTCCAGGACTTGACCCAGGGGCGGGTCCACAAGGCGAAAATATTCCTAATAGTGTGAATAGAAGATCAATCACATCGTTATCGGGGTGAGAAAGATGAGAAGAGGAAGCACGTTTCTTTTGGCGTTCCTGTTATTATCCATGAGTCTGCTCGCAGCATGCGGCACCAAACCGGCAGCTACGCCAGGTACGGCAGGTTCGGCAGGCGAGGGAGCAGCAAACGCAGACCAGGTTGTCACCATTGCCATCGGGAGCGCCGCGCCGGATACGGAGACGTCCCACTATCATCAGTTTCTGGTGGCATTCAAGGAGCAGGTGGAAAAAGAAACAGCGGGAAAAGTAAAAATCACGATGCACCCAAATGGCGTATTGGGCGGCGAGCGAGAGATGGTGGAGGCTGTTCAATTGGGGACCCTGGATGCGGTCATTACCGGTGCCGGGCCGTTGGGAAATTTTGCTCCGCTGTTTAACGCCCTGGATTTTCCCTTCTTGTTCAGGGATCGCGAGCATGCCTACAAAGTGCTGGATGGCGAACTGGGGAGGGAGATCGCGAAACAATTGGAAGATCAGGGCATGAAACTGATCGTCTGGCCTGAAAACGGTTTCCGCAATATGACCAACAACAAACACCCGATCAAAAAACCGGAGGATCTGAAAGGGCTGAAGCTCCGCACACAGGAAAACAAGGTTCATCTGGACGTCTTCCGCGATTACGGTGCGAGTCCCACACCGATGGCCTTTACCGAACTATTTACAGCGATGCAGCAAGGAGTAATCGATGGAGAGGAAAATCCATTGTCTGTCATCATTCCAAACAAATTCTATGAAGTCCAAAAGTATATGACCATTTCGGAACATTTCTATCAAGCTGCACCCTTCATCATCAATCTAGCAAAATACGACAGCCTCACGCCCGAGCAGCAGAAGATTATCCAGGCCGCTGCTGAAGCTGCGCGTGATCATGAGCGGGAGTTCATCTTCAAGATGGACAACGAATTTTTGCAGACGGCCCGGGAAAACGGCATGCAGATTGTTCCGCGCGAAGAGTTCGACCGGGAGGCGTTCGTTCAGGCATCAGAGCATGTGTACAAAAAATATGAAAAAGAGTACGGCGATTTGATTGAGAAAATCAGGAATACACAGTAGGTTCAGCCGATGGCCAGCGAGAGGGCAGAATCGTCCGTTCTGCCTTCTGCCGGCCGACATACAAGAGAAGAAAAGGGTGAGCGAAAATGACCGCGATAATCAGGCTAATCGATTCCATCAACCGGGGGATATTGATCCTGCTGGGCGTCTTGCTGGGGATCATGTCAGTCATCATTATCTTCCAGATATTCTCCCGCTTCTTCCTGGGACTTCCCCTTTCCTGGTCCGAAGAATTGGCCCGCATCATCATGGCCTATGCGGTTTTTATGGGAGCGGGACTGGCCCTGCGCCATCAGCAGATGATTGCGGTGGAATTCCTTGCCGAGCGGCTCCCCCGGCAAAAACGAAGGATCCTGAAAATGATCATACATGTCGTGGCGATCATTTTCTTCGTGCTGCTTCTGGTCAAGGGACTTGACATGATGGAGAAAGTCCATACCCAACGGCTGGCCGCGCTGCAGCTGCCGATGTCTGTCGCATATGCCAGCATTCCCGTCGGGTCTGTCCTTCTGATTATGAATGCGATTACCGTTTTGCTGGAGATGTTCTCCAAAAAGGAGGGTGAGATGTAGATGGCATCCATTCTCTTCATCTCCTTATTTGGCTTCCTCATTCTCGGGGTGCCGATCGCGGTCGCGTTAGGCTTGGCTTCCGTACTCGCGGTATGGTGGGGAGGGCAAATCCCGCTCCTCATCCTGGCCCAACGGGAATTTACCTCCATTGATTCCTTTCCGCTGATGGCGATTCCATTTTTTATTCTAGCGGGTTCGTTGATGGAATCAGGGGGGATTTCCAGGAGGCTGATCAATTTTGCCAACTCGCTGACCGGCCACATCAAAGGCGGATTAGGGTTGGTGGCAGTCGTGACCTCCATGTTCTTCGGAGCGATATCCGGATCGAGCGCGGCTACCGTCGCGGCGCTGGGCACCATTCTTATTCCGGCGATGATCAAGCGAGGTTATCATCGCAACTTTGCCGGTGGCGTGCAGGCTGTATCAGGAGAGTTGGGGGTCATTATTCCGCCCAGCATTCCCATGATTCTGTATGCCGTATCGACGGAGACTTCCGTAGGCGACATGTTTATCGCAGGGGTGATCCCCGGTCTGTTAATCGGCTTTTCCCTGTTGATCACCGTCTATGTCATCGCGAAAAAACGGAACTACGCCAGTGAGGAGAAGGTGAGCTGGCCCGGCCGTTGGCAGGCGTTTAAAGAAGCGAGCCTCGCATTGATTATGCCGGTTATCATCCTGGGGGGGATCTACGGCGGGATCTTTACACCGACGGAAGCCGCAGGGGTGGCGGTAGCCTATGCTTTTGTGATCGGCATGTTTGTGTATAAGGAAATAAAGTGGAAGAATTTGCTCCCGATCCTCGGTCAATCGGTCATCACAACCTCGATTATCATGTTTATTATTGCGAATGCGGGATTGTTTGGCTGGATCCTCAGCCGTGAAAGCGTACCGCAGATGGTCGGTGACTTTTTTGCCACGATTTCAACCAATCCCATTGTATTTCTGCTGTTGGTCAACTTGCTCTTGTTTATCGTCGGGATGTTCTTTGAGACCGGAGCCTCGATTATCATCCTGGCACCCCTGTTGACGCCGGTTGCCATGCAGTTTGGGATCGATCCGGTGCATTTCGGGTTGGTCATGATCGTAAACCTGGCAATGGGCATGTGTACGCCGCCGGTTGGGGTTAATTTGTTTATCTCCTGCCAAATCGCCAAAATCTCGTTGGAAGAGATAACAAAAGGGGTCCTGCCCTTCATTTTTGTCCTGATCGCAGATTTGCTCCTGGTCAGCTACATTCCGCAGATTTCCCTGTGGCTGCCTAACCTGTTCAAGTAAATGTTGTCTTCCCCGGCGAAAAAACAAGATAAGAGAACGGGAAATGTGTCAAGGAAGAAACTGGAGGTGATTTTATTGACATGTTTTGGGGCGATAGCTAGTATATTTGTTACAGAAAATACTGAATAGAAACAATATTACATCAATAAAAAACTTTGTTTTACATGATAATACCAAAAGGAACATGACAGCGCTTGCAATTGTTTTGTTCGTTCTTTGGAGGGTACATGGTAAAACATTGTTTTATAACACAGAACAAACTGAAGGCATTGATTTGGCAAACAAGAAGGAGGAGATCCCATGAGCACACCGTTGGCGCCGCGAAAAGAGAGCCTTCCGTTGGAGACGAGGAAGAACTTCCGCTGGACAGTCGTCATTTGGCTGTTGATCGGGGGAATCATCAATTACCTGGACAGGGCGAATCTGTCCATTGCGGCCCCGGAAATGATGAAAGAACTGGGGCTGACAAAGACAGACATCGGGCTGATGGGAACGGTATTTTCCTGGTCATACGCGCTGATGCAGCTGCCTTCCGGATGGTTGATCGACCGGTTCGGAACGAAGAAAGTGTATTCCATTGCAGTGATCTGGTGGAGTTTCGCCACGTTTCTGACGGGCGCTGTCAGCAAAATGTCTTCCTTTATTGCGGCCAGGCTTCTGCTTGGCATTGGGGAAGCCCCCTGTTTCCCAACTGCGGCCAAGATCACCGCCAACTGGTTTCCGAAAAAAGAGCGGGGCTTGGCGACGGGTTTCTGGGACTCCTCGTCCAAATGGGGACCTGCGATCGCTCCTCCGATTCTCGTGTTTCTGTTGGTCAGCTTTGGTTGGCGGGCGCTGTTTTACATTACGGGTGCAATTGGGATCGTGTTTGCCATCCTTTTCCTGCTGTTTTATAAAAACCCGGATCAAAGCCGCAGGCTGTCGGAGGAGGAGAGGGCCTACATCCAGGCAGACGGGGCCGGTACCGAACAGGGCATCGGGCAAACCCGCATCAAATGGCGGACGCTGTTCACCTACAGAAGCGTCTGGGGCATGATCCTCGGTTTTTTCTGCACCATCTGGATCTGGAACATTTTCCTCGTTTTCCTGCCGCTGTATCTGGTAGAAGCCCATCACATCTCGCTGCAGGAGCTCGGCATCTACGCCAGCATTCCATGGATCGGCGGCATTTTTGGAAACATCTTTGGAGGATTCGTCACGAAAAAGCTGGTGGATAAGGGAATCAGTACACCGATCAACGCCAAACGGAGCCTGATCAGCGTTTGCTCGCTGGCTGCTGCCGTCGTTGTCATCCTCATCCCGTTTGTGCAGGGCATCGCGATCACCCTAACGCTGCTCACGCTCGCGCTTCTCTTTATCTCCGCGATCACCGGCAGCGCCTGGGCCATGGCAGGGGATGTAGCTCCGCCCGCATTGGTCGCTTCCGTGGGGTCGATCCAAAACTTCGGCGGATACTTTGGCGGCGCGTTCTCTCCGGTTGTGGCCGGCTTTATCGTCGATGCGACCGGTTCCTACCTGCTGGCTTTCGTGTCCGGCGGCATCATCGCCGGATGTGCGGCACTGTGTTACTGGTTTATCGTGAAGGATCCGATTGAAGATAGAAACGTGTGACCATGCGGACAAGGAGGTTGGCCATGAAGCCACATGTCTTTATCGCTGCGAAGGTACCAGCGGAAGTGGAAGCGTATATCGCCGAGCACTGCCGCTATCGCAAATGGGAGGGAGACGAACCGATTTCCCGCGATCGACTGTTGAAAGAGATCGCGGATGCGGAAGGATTGTTGGTGGTCGGCGGACAGATCGACAGCGAATTGCTCGACCGCGCCCCCCGCTTGAAGGTGGTCAGCAATATTTCGGTCGGCTACAACAACATGGATTGGAAAGCGATGAAAGCCCTGGGCGTGATGGGGACGAACACGCCGTACGTCCTGGACGAGACGGTCGCCGATCTGGCCTTTGCGCTCATTTTATCAACCGCCAGGAGAGTGCCCGAGCTGGATCGGCACGTCAAGAAAGGCAAATGGCGGAATTCAAGCGACGAGTGGCTCTTTGGAGTGGATGTGCACAAAAAGACGCTCGGCATCATCGGCATGGGGAGAATTGGCGAAGCGATTGCGGTACGGGGAAAGTACGGCTTTGGCATGGAGGTGCTCTACTACAACCGCAGGCGAAAGCTGGATGCTGAGGAGAAGCTGGGCGTGTCCTACCGTTCCCTGGAGGACCTCCTGCGGCAAAGCGACTTCGTCGTCCTGATGATCCCGCTCAATGAAGAGACGAGGCATTTCATGGGGCGGGAGCAATTCGCCCTGATGAAGGAAACGGCGATCTTTATCAACACGTCGCGCGGCAAGACAGTGGACGAGGCGGCACTGATCGAAGCGCTGCGGGAGAAACGGATCTGGGGGGCAGGTCTCGATGTTTTTGCCGAGGAGCCTGTTTCACCTGACAATCCCCTGCTTGGCATGCCCAATGTGGTGACTCTGCCCCATATTGGCTCGGCGACCCGGCAGACGCGGTTCAACATGGCGATGACCGCGGCGAAAAACCTGGTACTGGCTGTTCGCGGAGAGGTGCCTCCCGATCTGATCCCCGAGCTGAGAGAGCAATAAAACCATATGGGGAGGGATGAACGGTGAAAAAAGCTCTCACAATCCTCTCAGGGCTCCTTCTGACCGCAGCCATTTTCCTCTCAGGCTGTGGAGGCCAAAAGCCGGCAAGCGGTTCGGCGGGAGAAGGGGGAGGGGAAAAGCCCGCCAAGAAGCACATCTTGAAGGTGGCCAACTACTTTGCGACAGACCACCCGCAAAACGTCGCCCTGCGGGAAAAGTTTAAAAAAATCGTGGAAGAGAAGTCGGGCGGCACGCTGCAGGTGCAAATCTACGACAACAGCAAGCTGGGGGCCGAAAAGGAATTTTACGACGGGGTTCGCAACGGGACGATTGAGCTGGGGGTACCGGGGTTGATCATGCAGGCTGATATCGCCAAAATGGCGGCTGGCGAATGGCCGTTTCTGTTCAAGGACTTCGCCCATGCCAAAAAAGTCTTTCAGGGCCCGATCGGCGAGGAGATGGCCGGGGAACTGGAGAGCAAACACGGCGTTCACCCGCTGGCATGGAGCGCCAATGGCTTTCGGATGTTCTCCAGCAACAGGACGATTGCCGGCATGGACGATTTTAAAGGGCTGCGCATCAGGATGCCCAACATCCCGAACTACATCAAACTGGGCCAGCTGCTGGGGGCAAATGTCACGCCGATGCCGATTTCCGAAGTGTTTACGGCACTGGAGCAAAAAGTGGTCGACGGCCAGGACAACCCGATTGCCACGCTAAAAGCTTCGGGATGGTATGAAGTCCAGTCCGATGTGCTGGAGTCCCGCCACATGTTCAGCCCCAATATCTACATCATCAACGCCAAACTCTGGAACCAGCTCACAGCCGACCAGCAAAAGATCATCGAGGAAGCGGCCAAGGTGTCCGCCGATTACGAGTGGGAACTGCTGGAAAAAAGCTACGAAGACGACAAGAAATTTCTCCTGGAAAAAGGAATCAGGTTCACCGAGCCCGACGATGCCTTCAAACGGGAGATGGAAGCTGCCGTCCAACCGCTTTATGACGAAATCTATCAAGAGCATCCGTGGGCAAGGGAAATGGTGGAGAAAATCAAAGCGGAGGCGAAGTAGCTGATAAGAGGGAGGAGATAAGGTGGGAAAAACTTCGAAAATCCTGAATGGGCTGCTGAATGGCGCCATCGCCCTTGCATTGACTTTCATGGCCATTCTCGTCTTCGGCAACGTCGTCCTGCGCTATCTGTTCAACTCGGGGATCACCTGGTCGGAAGAGATGTCGCGCTTCCTGTTTGTCTGGCTGACCTTCCTGGGGGCGATCGGCGCTTTGCAGGACAACGAGCATCTGGGCGTTGACATGGTTGTGAAGAAACTCTCGCCGCTGATGAAAAAAGTGGTGTTCGTGATCACCCATGTGATTCTCCTCTACGTGCTCTGGCTGGTTATGGACGGCAGCTGGAAAATGACCCTGATCAACATGGACAGCACCGCTCCGGCCACCGGCTTGCCGCTCAGTTATGTGTACGGGATCGGGATCGTCTCGAGTGTATGCATGGCCATCATTATCGTCGCCAAGCTGTACCGGGTGCTGTTTGGCAATCGGGCCGTTGAGGAAATCGACCGGACGGGCGAATCCGCAGAAGAATTGCCGGCAGCGGGCCGCGGGGTCATGCAGGAGGGCGGGAGATAGATGACGCTGGGCATATTTCTCGGTTCTCTATTGGGAGTGATGGCGCTGGGTATGCCGATTGCCTTCGCCTTGCTCTTCAGCGGGGTCGCCCTGATGTTGTACATGGACATCTTTGACAGCCAAATTATCGCGCAAAACCTGATTAACGGTGCGGATAATTTTCCCCTGATGGCGATCCCGTTTTTCATCCTGGCAGGCGAATTGATGAACGCGGGCGGCATTTCCAAGCGAATCATCACACTGGCGCTGGCGTTGGTCGGCCACATCCGCGGCGGGTTGGGCTACGTGGCGATTCTGGCCAGCATCCTGTTCGCCGGATTGTCTGGTTCTGCCGTGGCCGACACCGCTGCCCTCGGGGCGATCCTGATTCCCATGATGGTGAAGGCGGGGTACGACCGGAACCGTTCAACAGGATTGATCGCTGCGGGCGGCATTATCGCTCCCGTGATTCCCCCGAGCATACCCATGATCATCTTTGGCGTCACCAGCGGACTTTCAATCACCAAGCTGTTCATGGCGGGGATCGTGCCGGGACTGCTGATCGGCATCGGACTGATGGTCACCTGGGGCGTAGTAGCCAGAGGAGGGAAATACGACGTTTACCCGCGCAAATCGCCCAAGGAGATACTGGACGCGGCGAAGGGCGCAGTCTGGGCCTTGATCCTGCCGGTGATTATCGTCGGGGGACTGCGCGGAGGGGTATTTACGCCTACGGAAGCGGCGGTAGTAGCCGCTTTTTACGCCCTGTTTGTCGGAGTGGCGGTGTACCGGGAGCTGCCGATCCGGAAGCTTTACTCCATCTTGATCGTCTCAGCCAAGACGACCAGTGTCGTGATGTTTCTGGCGGCGGCTGCGATGGTCTCCGCCTGGCTCATCACGGTGGCCAACATTCCGCTGCAGCTGACAGAATTGTTGGGGCCGCTGGTAGAAAATCCGCTGATGCTATTGGTTGTGATCAATGCGATCGTCCTGCTGGTGGGCACCGCGATGGATTTGACGCCGACCATTTTGATCCTGACCCCGGTGCTGATGCCCATTATTGAAAAGGCGGGCATCGACCCGATCTATTTTGGCGTTTTGTTTATCGTGAACACCTGTATCGGCTTGTTGACGCCGCCGGTCGGCACGGTGCTCAACGTGGCCTGCGGTGTCGGAAGAATCAGCATGGAGGACATCATGAGAGGGGTCTGGCCGTTTTTGCTGGTGGAGATCCTGGTCCTGATCTTGTTGATTCTGTTCCCGTCACTCATTACGGTACCGCTGCACTGGTTAACCTGAGGAGGGATGAGATTTGCGGAAGTGGAAGGTTGTCGTTACGGATTGGGAATTTGCCGATTTGCGGTACGAAGAGCAGGTGCTGAGCAGTGAGCGGATCCAACTGGTCCCCGCGCAGTGCCGGACGGAGGAAGACGTGATCGCCGCCTGCCGGGATGCCGACGCGCTGATCAACCAGTACGCCCCGATCAGCCGCAAGGTGATCGAACGGCTGGAAGCCTGCCGGGTGATCACCCGCTACGGCGTGGGCGTCAACACGGTTGATCTGCAGGCGGCAACGGAAAAAGGGATCTGCGTAGCCAACGTGCCGGATTACTGCATGGACGAAGTGTCCGACCACGCCCTCGCGCTGATGCTCGCATGGACGCGCAAGATCGCCCTCGCCAATCAAGCCGTCAAGAGCGGTGTTTGGGATTTCAAGGTGACCCAGCCGATTGTGAGGCTGCGGGGCAGGACGCTCGGGCTGGTTGGCTTTGGAAATATCCCGCAAGCGCTGGCGCAAAAGGTGAAACCGCTCGGACTTCGCGTCATCGCCTGTGATCCGTATATTCCGGAAGCGGTGGCAGCGGCAAGCGGGGTGAAGCTGGTCACCCTGGATGAGCTGTGTGGGAGCGCCGATATCATCTCGGTTCATGCGCCGCTGACCCAGGCGACGGAAGGGCTGATCGGGGAGCAGCAGTTTGCCG
Organism: Brevibacillus massiliensis; assembly: GCF_000311785.1. GTDB lineage: Bacteria > Bacillota > Bacilli > Brevibacillales > Brevibacillaceae > Brevibacillus_C > Brevibacillus_C massiliensis. The sequence continues at coordinate 296,245 of NZ_HE978537.1, read as the reverse complement.
CCATGAAAGCAGGAGCGATCGTTATCAACACCTCGCGGGGGCCTGTGATCGACGAGCGGGCGCTGATCGCGGCGCTGCAGGCGGGCAGGATTGCCGGAGCGGCACTGGATGTGGTCGAGCGCGAACCGATCCCGCCGGACAACCCGCTGCTGGCGATGGAAAACGTGATCCTCACGCCGCATGTCGCCTGGTATTCGGAGGAAGCTGCTGCGGAGATGAGGGCCAAGGCGGCGATGGGGGTTGCCGATGTGCTGCTGCATGGCGAGTATCCGAAATATTTGGTCAACAAGGAAGTGAAACAGCGCTTGTGCCTGAAGGAGTGCTGTCCGGAGAATCGCTACGCGGCACTTGTCTAAAAGAGAGAAAAAGAAAAATGTTGGGGGGATCAATGTGAAAAAATGGCTGCACAACACGGTCATCGGCTGCACCGCTGCAGCGCTGCTTTTGTTTCTGGCAGGGTGCGGAGGCGGGAAGGAAAGCCCGGCAGCGTCTTCACCGCCGGCGGCCGCGACAGGCATCCAGGAACGGACGATCAAGGCAGGGATCGGGCTGAATGAGGACCACCCGGAAGGCCAGGGATTGAAAAAATTTGCTGAACTGGTCAGCCAAAAGAGCGGCGGAAAGCTGAAAGTACAGCCCTATTATGCCGCCCAGCTGGGGGATGACAAAAAAATGACGGAAGCCCTGCAAGCCGGATTGCAGGAAATCACGATTCCCTCCACCTCGCCGCTGGTTGGCAATATCAAGGAGTATGCCATTTTCGATTTTCCGTTTGTCTTTAACGAAGAAAAGGAAGCGCATGCCGTGCTGGACGGTCCACTGGGGCAAAAGCTGCTGGAGAAGCTGCCTGAACATAACCTGATCGGTTTGGGCTATTGGGAAAACGGCTTCCGCAATCTGACCAACAGCAAACATCCGGTGGCGAAAGCGGAAGACTTCAAAGGCCTGAAGATCCGCACCATGCAAAACCAGGTGCATCTCGAAGCGTTTCAGGCGCTGGGCGCCAATCCCTCGCCGATGGCCTTTTCAGAAGTGTTCAGCGCGTTGGAGAGCCACACGGTCGACGGTCAGGAGAACCCGCTGGCCACGATCAAATCGAATAAATACAATGAAGTGCAGCCCTATCTCAGCCTGACGAAGCACGTCTATACACCGTTCGTCTTCCTCGTCGGCAAAAAGTTCTGGGATCAGCTTTCCGTGGAGGAGCAGCAGATTTTACGGGATTCGGCTGTCGAGGCAGGAGCGTACCAGCGTGAACTGAACCGCACAGAGAACCAAAAAGCGCTGGATGATTTGAAAGCAGCCGGCATGCAGGTCAACGAGGTATCCGCGGAGGAAAAGGAGCGCATGCAGGAAATCATCAAGCCCGTGATCGACAAATTTGCCAAGGAAATTGGCGAGGATCTCGTCCAGGAGATGTACGACGAGGTAGCCAAGGCGCGGCAGTAAAGGAGGAGAGGACCATGCAGATCATCGCAGAGCTGCTTCGCGATATCCCGATTCCCCGGATGGCCAGGGTGAGACAGCACTTTCACGCTCCCGAACTGGCAGATGTGGCCGATGCCGTCCGCAGGGCGGTCAGGGAGGCGGGCGTGCTTTCGCGTATAGCGCCCGGGAACCGGGTAGCCATCGCGGTCGGGAGCCGCGGCGTCGCCGAGATTTCCACCATCGCGAGGGAGGTGGTGAGAGCGGTGAAGGCGGCCGGCGGCCTTCCCTTTATCGTGCCGGCGATGGGCAGCCACGGGGGAGCGACGGCAGCAGGACAGCAGGAAGTGCTGGAGTCACTGGGGGTCACGGAAGCGTTCGTCGAAGCGCCGATTTGCTCCAGCATGGAAGTCGTGGAGGTGGGCAAACTTCCAAGCGGCCTGCCCGTTTACATCGACAAGAACGCTTATTCTGCGGACAAGATCATTGTGATCAACCGGATCAAGCCCCACACTGCGTTTCGCGGCCCGGTGGAGAGCGGGCTGATGAAAATGATCACGATCGGCCTGGGCAAGCAGCGCGGCGCAGAAGCTGCCCATGCCTACAGCTTTAAGTTCATGGCGGAGCACGTGCAGGAAATGGCCAAGGTGATGATTGGCAGGACGCCGATCATCTTTGGGGTAGGCACGATTGAAAACGCCTTTGAACGACCGGCCAGGATCGTCGCGATTCCCGCGGAGAAGCTGGCCGATGAAGAGCCGAAGCTGCTGCTCGAGGCGAAAGCCCTGATGCCAAAGATCCTGTTTGACCCGCTCGATGTGCTGGTGGTCGACGAGATTGGCAAGGACATCTCCGGTGACGGCATGGACCCGAATATTACCGGGCGCTTTGCGACGCCGTTTGCAAGCGGCGGGATAAAGGCTGCCCGCACGGTCGTTCTCGGCCTGACCGAAAGAACGCACGGCAACGCCAACGGAATCGGAATGGCGGATATCACCACGCGAAGAGTGTTTGAAGAGATCGACTGGGAAAAAGGGTATGCCAACGCGCTGACCAGCACGGTAGTCGACATGGTCAAGCTTCCGATGTTTCTCGACACAGGGGAGTTGGCGGTGAAGGCTGCGATCAAGACGTGCAATGCCTTTGATCTGAACCGCGTGCGGCTCGTTCGCATCGAAAATACGCTGCACCTGGGAGAGATCTGGATTTCTGAAAGCCTGCTGCCAGAGGCAAGGGAACGGGAAGACATCGAAGTGCTGTCCGACCCGCTAGTGATGAACTTTTCGTGAGGCAGACGGCTGCGGCCCAATGGAAGAAAAACGATACTGTTTTCAAGGAGGAGCTGTGCCCATGTCCAAACGATTTCCCCCGATCCACAACCAGATCAACCCTTACCGCGACAACGTCCAAGGGAAGGCGAACGAACCGATCTGCGTAGCCGGGCTCTTGGATCGGGCCAAGCAAATTCTCGGTTCGTCCTACGGGGGGCCGACCCCTGACTGGACCTTGGAGGAAATCTACAACCGCCTTGAGGCAAACGCGCCCCGGATCGCCATTATCGGCGGATCTGCCGATCATCCGGCCCATATCATGGATTTTCAGACGTCCAGCCGGGCGGCCATCCGCATCTGGCAAAACGGCGGCGTTCCGTTCTACTTTTCCACGCCCGTGATGTGCGACGGCACGGCCCAGAGCAACCAGGGAATGAGTTATTCCCTGCAAAGCCGCAACGCGGTCGCCCAGATGGTGGTGAACCAGATGGAAGCCCACAGCTACCACGGCGCCTTCGTCATCCAGGGCTGTGACAAGCAGCCGCTTGGCGTGGTCAGCGCGCTGGCCCATCTGGACAGGATCCGCCGGTACCGGGGAGAAGCGCCGGTTTTTGCCACGTTTGCCCCTGCACACGTCCTGCAGGGCGGAACGATACCGGCTGAGCTGTTTGCCGAACTGGAGCAGGTGGCAAAGACGGCGGAAGAAAAAGGAGCGCCTGACATTGCCGACGATTTGCGGGATGCCATGGCCTATATCCTGCAGTGCTCCTCCAATACGGCTTTTCAAGGCGTGCTGGAGCGGGCGGTGGACCGCGGCATCATCAGCAAAACAACGCATAAAGAGTACGAGCAGCGTCTGGCGGTTGCCACCTGTGACGGAAAAGGCGGGGTTTGCGCTTTTAACGGCACGGGCAACAGTTCCCGCCACCTTGTCGCCGGACTGGGGCTGGTTCATCCCGCGGTGGAGCTTTTGACAGCCCCGCCCGCACAGGAGAGGGTGAACCAGGTTGTTGACAGCCTTGGCACGATGATCAACAATCCGGTGTTCGGCACAGCCAACGTGATTGCCGCCAACATTCGCAATGCGATCCGCATCCACAGCGCGTCAGGCGGCTCCACCAATCTGATGATGCATCTCGTTGCGGCAATGCTGTACGGCGGCTACAGGTTCAGCCTGGGGGAATTGGACCGGATTCACCACGAGCATCCGGTTCCCGATCTGTTTGATTACAGTTTGACCCAGGGGCGCGATATCTTCGCCCTGGCGATGCAGTGCTGCAGCGGTCAGAGCAGGGGGATGGAGACGCTGTTTTACGAACTGCTGCAAAACGGCGTGCCGATGGATGTGGATGCACCCACGGTCACAGGGACCACCTGGCGGGAGCGGTTGGCCGATCAGGAACGCTTGTCGGCCGCACACGTGAAGGAAAATCCGATTATTCTCTCGACACCGCGCCGTCCGTTCAGCGGAGTGGATGTGCTCACCGGCAATTTTTTTGAAAGCGCGGTCGTAAAAATCAGCGGAATGACGACCAGCCAACTGGATGAGTTCGATAAGAAAGTGGCTTTTGTCCTCTACTTTGAAAACGAGGATGACGCCAACCGCAGCCTGCTGGATTCGCATTTGCTGGAGAAGGTGAAAGAGGCCGGGACCTTCCCGAGGGAAACCCTGTTGGCTGTGCTGAGGCACAATGCGCCCCGGCATTACGAAGACTGGCTTGCGCTCGACGCCGACCTGCTGTTTGAGCGTATGGTCGATTCCGGGGAATTGAAAATTTCGGTTGTCATCTCCGGACAGGGGCCGATTGCTTTTGGCATGCCCGAGATGTTCACCCCGATGCAGCATATCAATGCCAATCGCCGGCTGAAACGGCTGGCGATGCTGATCAGCGACGGCCGCTACTCCGGGGTGACGTACGGAGCGGCGATTGGCCATATGACACCGGAGGCGTCGGAAGGCGGGGGGATCTTGTACCTGCAAACTGGGGATCTGCTCTACCTCAACCTGCGGGAGCGGCAGATCCACTTCATTGACGAGAACGCTTTGCAGAGCGGCAAACTGGCATTTTCCTTTGAACCGGTCAAGGCAAAGCGAGCCGAGCTGGCTGATCGCCGGCTGTCCGCCATCCGCACACGCCAAAGACAAGTGGCGGCCAGCAATCGCCTGACCGGACATACGGATGCGGCAAACGGAGTCGTTCCGCTCAGCGTCTGGGAGGAGGCGGTGCTGGACTATAAGACCGATGTCACGTATGCCGGACCGATCCGCCAAGCGTCGTTGGATTACGGAGGCGACAGCAGCAAAAAGTGATTTGTCGGCTCCCATTCTGTGGTAAGATGGATGGTACAAAACAACTCCGTAATCACGACGTAAAAGGATGGATAACATGCCGATCATTCAAGCTGTGGAACGTGCACTGAAAATTCTCGATCTTTTTGACGAGCAGGATCAGGAGTTGAAGATCACGGATATCAGCGCGCGCATGCAGTTGCATAAGAGCACGGTTCATTCCCTGTTGAAAACATTGCAGTTGCACGGCTACATCGACCAAAACCCTGAGAACGGCAGGTATCGGCTGGGAATGAAGCTTTTCGAAAGAGGGAATTTTGTCATCCATGGCCTGGATATACGGAAAGTAGCCAAGAGGTATTTGGTTGATCTTTCCATGAAGACAGGGCAAACCACTCATCTCGTCATTATGGACGGCAAAGAGGGAGTCTACATCGACAAGGTGGAAGGGCCTTTGGCCACGATTTTGTACTCCCGCATCGGCAGGAGAATTCCCGTTCACTCCAGCGGGGTAGGCAAAGTGCTTGTCGCATGGAAGAGTGAAGCGGAGCTCTCCAGCATATTGGCTGGCTATCACTATGCGGCCCATACCTCCAGGACGATAACGAATGAACAGGATTTCCGCAATGAACTGGAGAAAGTCCGCCAGCAGGGCTACGCCATCGACAATCAAGAGAACGAGCCGGGGGTTCGCTGCATTGCCGTTCCCATTTGGAACCACAGCGGGCAGGTCATTGCCGCAGTCAGCATCTCCACGCTCGTCTCCCGTGTCGACGACCGGGAACTGGAGCATTTCCTCCACTTGCTAAAAGAGGCGGCAGATGAGATGTCCGAGCAAATGGGATACGGGGTTGCGATGCGAAATCTGTGAGCAAAACCGGGGGTCCCAGTCGAAAGACAGTGAAAACCACTGTCTTTTTTTTATTCGGAAAAGGCCGGCTTCTTTTCGGGAACAGAAAAATAATCCACCATTATTGGAAAATTAAGACAACTTCTGTTTTTAGCCGAAGTGCTATACTGAATAAAATATTTTCATCATTGAACATATCTTACTTCTTTTCCATAAAGCCAAGAAGTAGGGGGATGGTCCATGCCAAACGAAGCGAGAAATCGGAGGGAATTTTTGAAAAAATGTGCAAAATGGACTTTTGCCGGATTGGGCATTTCGCTGGGGTGTGCGAGCGCCGATATCATCTCGGTTCATGCGCCGCTGACCCAGGCGACGGAAGGGCTGATCGGGGAGCAGCAGTTTGCCGCCATGAAAACAGGAGCGATCGTCATCAACACCTCGCGGGGGCCGGTGATCGACGAGCGGGCGCTGATTGCGGCGCTGCAGGCGGGCAGGATTGCCGGAGCGGCACTGGATGTGGTCGAGCGCGAACCGATCCCGCCGGACAACCCGCTGCTTGCGATGGAAAACGTGATTCTCACGCCGCATGTCGCCTGGTATTCGGAGGAAGCCGCTGCGGAAATGCGGGCCAAGGCGGCGATGGGGGTTGCCGATGTGCTGCTGCATGGCGAGTACCCCAAGTATTTGGTCAACAGGGAAGTGAAACAGCGCTTGCATCTGAAAGAGAGCTGTCCGGAAAATCGCTACGCGGCACTTGTCTAATTCGGGATCGTCAAATGCGAAAAGGGACTGTCCAGTAGAATCCTACTGGGAACAGACCCTTTTTTGCTGTTAGAGTCCTTTTACCGAAACGGCGCCGTTACGGTCCGGCCCAAATCGCGCAGCAGGTAACCGAAGTCGGTCACTGCATTGGACAGATTGCTTGTAACGGTGGTCGGACCCGAGGTAATCCCGTAATTTCGCAGGTTGTGGTTCAACCCGTCAATCCGGGTTATCATGCCGATGTCCGAGGTTACGTGAATATTGTGAGACGGCGCGATCGCCCGGGCAGCATTGTACACTTGGCGTTCAATCACGTTCCGCTGTCTCACATCAGCCATCCTCGTGCGAATGCCGATGATGGCATCGCTGCCGCGGACCAGCGCTGTAGCCTTGGTGACGCCAGGGACGTTTTGAGCGGCCGTTACCATGCGATCGGCAAGGTTCTGGTTAAAGGAAAACCGATGGCCGGTTGCACTTTGGGAAGTGTAAGGGGTACCCGGATTCCCGTCCGCGATGATTCCTGTATTGTGGTACGGGATGCCGGTGGCGTTATTGCTGCGGTGGTATTCAAACGGAATGTAATCACCCCGGTTGACAGCGCTTTGTTGGGTATACGTACCGGGATAGGTGCCCTGTGTCCTGGCACCCGGGTTGGGGCCTGCTGCGCGGTTGGTGCCGCAGGCAGGAAGCAGAGTGACAAGCGCCAGACAGGCGAGTGGAACGATCAGCTTTTTCATGTTGTTTGCCACCTCCATTTGTAGTGTGTACGGCAGGCGGCGGATTACACAGGAACTCCGAACCAGATCAAACGGAAATGATTTTACATTGTATCCAAGACGCATTTCCTGTTATTATGGAGTGTACGGAAAAAAAGGGGGAACTTATGAAACGCCACGATATCCGAAATGTAGCGATTATCGCCCACGTCGACCACGGCAAGACGACGCTGGTGGATAAATTATTGATCCAGTCCGGAACGTTCCGCAGCAATCAGCATGTGGAAGAGCGGATGATGGACTCGAACGATTTAGAGAGAGAACGCGGAATTACCATCTTAGCCAAAACAACTTCTGTACAATACAAAGAGTATACGATCAATATTTTGGATACCCCTGGCCATGCTGACTTCGGCGGTGAAGTAGAACGAATTATGAGCATGGTAGACGGGGTGTTGTTGATTGTCGACGCTTTTGAAGGGTGCATGCCGCAGACCCGCTTTGTACTCCGCAAGGCCCTGGAAGCGGGTGTGACACCGGTCGTGGTGGTCAACAAGGTAGACCGCGAGAATGCCCGTCCTCAGGAAGTCATCAATGAAGTGTACGACCTGTTTATCGACCTGGATGCCACCGAGGACCAACTGGAATTCCCGATTGTGTACGCCTCCGGGCTGCGCGGCATTGCCGGGATGGAACCGGATAAGCTGGAGGCTGATTTAAAACCGCTGTTTGACGTCATCGTCGAACACATCCCGGCCCCCGAAGCAGATGAAGAACAGCCGCTGCAAATGCAGGTGACACTCTTGGACTACAACGATTTTCTCGGCCGGATCGGCATTGGACGCATTTTCCGCGGCAAGATTGACGTAAACGAACAAGTGGCGGTCGTGAAGCGGGACGGTACCGTGAAAAAGATGCGGGTGCAAAAGCTGTTCGGCTTTTCCGGGTTGCAGCGCGTAGAGCAGAAGAGCGCCCGCGCCGGCGACATCGTCGCGATTGCCGGTTTGGAGGACATCAACGTAGGCGAGACGATTTGCCACGCCGATCACCCTGATGCGCTGCCGCTGCTGAAAATAGATGAACCGACCCTGCAGATGACTTTCCTGGTAAACAACAGCCCGTTTGCCGGTCGTGAAGGGAAGCACGTGACATCCCGCAAGCTGCGAGACAGGCTGATGGCGGAGCTGGAAACGGATGTTTCGCTGCGCGTCGAAGAGACCGATTCGCCTGATGCATTTATCGTTTCCGGCCGCGGCGAACTTCACCTGTCCATCCTCGTGGAAAATATGCGCAGGGAAGGATACGAACTCGCCGTTTCCAAGCCGGAAGTCATCGTGCGCGAGATTGACGGCAAAAAAATGGAGCCGACGGAACGCCTGATGATTGACGTACCGGAAGAATACACCGGATCCGTCATGGAGACGCTTGGCATGCGTAAAGCCGAGATGGTGAACATGGTCAACAACGGCTTCGGGCAGGTCCGTCTTGAATTCCTGATCCCTTCGCGGGGACTGATCGGCTATCGCACGGAATTTTTGACGATTACCCGCGGTTACGGGATCATGAACCACTCATTTGACAGTTACCGTCCGCTTGTGTTCGGCGAAGTCGGCGGACGCCGTGCGGGAGTGCTGGTCAGCAGCGAGACGGGAACAGCTACGACGTACGGCCTGATGTCCGTCGAAGACCGCGGCGTGATGTTTATTCCTCCCGGGACGGAAGTGTACGAAGGGATGATTGTCGGCGAACACAGCCGGGACAACGACCTTACTGTCAACGTGTGCAAGGAAAAACACGCGACCAACGTGCGTTCCGCCACCAAGGACGAGACGGTAAAAATGAAGACGCC
>NZ_HE978537.1:123787-286778 GCF_000311785.1 Brevibacillus massiliensis | reverse complement strand
GCGCACCTTGTCGCTCGAAGAGGCGCTGGAATACCTGAATGACGACGAGTTGTGCGAGGTGACCCCGCAATCCGTCCGTTTGCGCAAGAAGTACCTCACCAAGTCGGAGCGGGAACGCTACGCCAAACAAAGACGCTGGGAAGCCCAACCGCAAGCTTGAATACGCTGAAAACCCGAGCCGCTTACGCTCGGGTTTTCCCATGATAATCGCTCATTCGGATAGAATATGACCATGCTCATCCGCGTCAGTGAATGGCCGGGGTTATGATAGGCGTGAGGCCTGTCTGCCTTGAATTTGATCGACTCGCCGGTCTTGTTCCGCTTCCATATTCGTTTCATCGCCGGTTGCCATCGGTTTTGCCTGCTTTGACAGGCATCGGTTCAACTGTTAAAGTAAACGTGGAAACCATATATTTTCCTTGATTGAGGTGAACCCGTTGAAGATCGGATGCCATATCAGCGTTGCCAAAGGACTTGAACATGCGGTGAGGCGCGCCCTTGAGCTTGGAGCCGAATCGTTTCAAGTCTTTACGAAAAATCCGCGCGGCTTGAGGCCGAAGAAAGTGGATTACGACGATGCGGAGAAAGGGGTGGCCCTGATGCAGAAGCATGACATTACCCTGGTCTGCCATACCCCGTATATCACCAACCTTTCCACGCCAAAACCGGATTTGCAGGAAGTGACGATCCGTTCGATTGTCGAGGATTTGCACATTGCCGAAGCGTATGGTGCCATCGGTGCCGTCGTCCACTGCGGCAAACACGTGGGCGAAGGGGAGGAATACGGAACGAACCGGATGATCGAGACACTCGACCTGATCCTGGATCAATACGAAGGACCGGTCAAACTGCTCCTGGAAAACACAGCCGGACAAGGGTCCGAATTGGGCCTGTCTATCGACGATCTCATGAAGATTCGCGGGGCGTCAAAACACCCCGACAAAATCGGGTTCTGCTTTGATACCTGCCACTCGTTTGCGGCAGGTCAATGGAATCTGGAATCGTTCGGCGAGTTGGTCAAGCAAATGGAGCATTCGGGATATCTCCAGCAGTTGGCAGCGATTCATTTTAATGATAGCAAGGCGCCGTTTGACAGCAAAAAGGACAGGCACGAGAAGATCGGACAGGGGGAGATCGGCAGCGAGGCGCTTGCCAAGTTTCTTACCTGTGACCAGTTTCAGCACCTCCCTGTCATCCTGGAGACTCCGGTCAATGACGAGCAGGAGTACGCCGAAGAGATGGTCTATCTGCATGAGCTGCGGAGCTAAAACGGCCGGTGGAACAAGGAGGAACAGCGATGGAGTGGTTTGATTTAGCCTCTACGTACGAGCCGTCAGGCACTCTGACCTTTTACGACCAGTTTCGCCTGTGGGCGGATTCCGTACGTACGTACATCATATTTGTCTATCTGATCATCATTTACTATCTGGGATTTGCCACCCGGATTCGCATGCCGATCCTGAAAACGGCACTGCTGATCATTTCTCTGTTCGCGGGCTCCCTGATATTCGGGATTTTGGATATTACCCTTCCCGTCCGCAGCGCCTTGTTTGTGGCAGTCCTCATTTTGGTGATTGTCCGCATGAGAATAAGATAGAGGGGGAAAGGAATGAAGCTGAGTGATGCCCTGTTTAATTGGCTGCAGATCAGCGTCGTTGCCGATGCCAGGCCCGACGATCGGTCCGCACGGGATACGGAGGAGTTCTTTCGGGATATCTTGACCCAAGACCACCAAGTCAGCCAGGTCAGCTACAGCAAGGATGAGACGATGTACATACTGCGATATGAGGCTTCCGGCGTCCAAAAAATGCAAATGTACGAAATAGAGGCAGTTGAGCAACTGCTGCGGGCAATCGAAAACGAACCGAAATGTAATTGCTAAAAAACTTTTTTCCTGTTTGCAACTTTTCTCCATCTGCTGCCGTCTGAGGGATTGAGCAAGGTGAGAGAGGGGAAGACAGATGAAGAAGTTTTTAACGAAACCGGTACTTACGGTGCTTGCAGCAGCGACAATCGCAGGGGGGATCACACCGGTCTGGGCGTGGGCCAGCTCGGGAAGCGGCATCGCGGTGTCCGGCACCACGTCATCGCCCAGCAAGGTTGTCTTTGGAGCGGATAACCACGAATACGTCCGCTACAATTTAAGTGATTTGCAAAAAAACAATCCTGAGTTTTTACAAATGCTGTTAAATACACAAGCGGATAACCTCTACCTGATCGTCGACACAGGGGACATCCACCTGGATACCAAGTGGGTCACGTACATTAACGAGCACAACGATGAATGGTTGGATTTATATTACAAACATTATAAGGATATTTACTTTGAGGTCCGCTATGGGGTTGAAGATGGCTTTGTCAAACTGGATTACGAACAGGTAAACGACACGATCCGCATCAAAGGCAAGGTGGCTGATGATGTCACGAAGGTCGTCGTAACCAAGCCAAACGGCGATCAAGTAGAGATTTTGCACTTCACCGATCACGAATTTACCCTGAGCATCCCAGCGGAAGGCAGCACGACTCCCAAATACGCGACGCTCACGGCATACGCCGGCGACAAAGTCGTATCCGAGCAAAAAATTCGAGTCAACACGAATCAAGACAACGTCGTAGACAAAGACCTGCTGATCTTCACCGAGGGAACATACGACCAGGCCAAAGGGGAAATACAGGTAAAAGGGATCGTCTCCACGGATGCCGATGAAGTGTATGTCACCTACGGCGGAGAGAAAAAACGGGTAAACGTGAAAAAGCTGTGGAACGGGATTGGATCGTTCACCCTTACGCTGAAAGCCAGCACCGATGAGCGTCAGGCGGTAGTAGAGGTCTATAAAGGCGGGACAAAGGTTGACAGTACCACTGTCAAGCTGGTTGCGATAAACAGCGGCAAGCCGGCCGATCTCACCTACACGATCAAGGGAACAGCCGAGATCGTTCCCAATCGCAAAGAACTGCATGTATCCGGCAGCATCTCAGCCCAAAAGACTGCAGCCAAGGGCAAGGTAAAGCTGTATGTAGTGGCCCCGGATGGAAAAAAGTATGAGGTAAAGCTGAAGGACAATCAGTTTGACGAGCGGATCTCCTTCCATGACCGCTCTTACAGCGCAAAGTCTGTCCGTTTGGAGCTGTACAGCGATGACAAGCTGATCGCCGAGGCCGATATCGCCTATACCGTGAACCCCGCCAAGCCGGCTGAACAGCCAGGCAAAGGGAAAGCCAAGGGGCATGATAAACAGGACGACAAAAAAGCGAAAAAAGACCAGAAAAAAGGACATCATGATGACGACGACGATGAGGATGAAGACGACGATTAAACCGGCTGCTATCTGTACTCGTTGACGTAGTCAAGCAATTGGCGGACGTATTCCCCGATAAAGGGAATGGACAGAAATTGACCCAAAAACCAGCCTAACAGCCCGAGTATCAGGGCGGTCCCGATTGTCAGACCCAAGCCTCGCGCAAGCCCGGCCAAGAAATTGGTCAACAGCAGCCTGCGCGGGGCTGTGTAATTTAACAGGACATCGGCAAGTTCGATTTCCTGCAGAAAAATGGCAATCCGGTCCATCCGCTCGTTCAATTTGCGAACTTCTTTTAGTTCTTCCAGCAGCTGGTCCACTTTTACCAAAAACTCTTCTGTCGGAGAAGAGGAATGGGACATGACAATACCTCCCGAAAGGAACTATTTTTTCCAGTGTAAGAGAAACGGATGAGCGAAGCAAGTGCAGAAAGGCATTTGCCATATGGAGCGGCCACGGGTAAAATAATGGTACAAAACTTTGCCAAAAAGGGGGAAACATCATGGCCGAAACGGTAGCACAATCGTTGTCCGAAGAGCTGTACAGTCTGCTGCAGAAAGAGCGCTTTATCCTGCTTGGCACAATTGATCACGAATCGGGTGCCCCCACTCTGAGTGCCATATCCTGGACATTTGCCCCAACCCATCAGCAAATCCGTTTTGCAGTAGATAACCGTTCGCGCATTCTCGCCAATATCAAGAAAGAACCGAAAGTCGTACTTAACCTGATCGGGAACGGATCGACCTATTCCATTAACGGTCATGCGAAGGTCGCCGTAGAGCGGATGGAAGGCGTGCCGCTTAAGCTGGCGATGATCGAGGTGACGATTGATACGGTCCGCGATGTGATGTTCTACGGCTCGCGCATCTCCGTAGAACCGCAATATGAAAAGACGTATGACAAAAACGCTGCGGCAAAACTGGATCAGCAAGTGATGACGGCATTGAGGACATAAAGCAGCTGCCCTGACGCGCCAAGACCGCGCCTGATACACAAAAAGAACAGCCCGTCTCAATCGAGAAGGGCTGATTCTATTGGGGCAGGGGTGCAGGAGATGTACTTTTCGTACATGCGTGCCGCTTGCTCATAACGCTTATTTTTCATGTGAATTTTGCCCAGCAGGCGATAGGTTTTCCGCTGAAAGTCCTGCATGCCTTTTAACGTAAAGAAGCCGAGGGCGTTTTCCAGATGGGAGAGCGCCTCATCGTCTTCACCAGCTTCGCTCATAATATCTGCCAGAACCAGCTGACCTTCCGCCAACACTTTGTCGCTGCCGGTTGCGATCACGGACTGGCACAATTGCTTGGCTTCTTCGACACGGCCGAGATCTTTGTACGCGGTGGCCAGCTCGATGGAGGCATTGTGCTTTCCCTGCAGCTCCTGCTGTTTTTCATAGGAGTGAATGGCTTTCAACAAATACTCGACAGCTTTCTCCATTTGCTTCATTTCCCGGTAAAGAATCCCGATATTCGTGTACACCCCGGCAAGGCGTTTGGGGTCGGGAGAGACTTCGAATACGGCGACGGCACGCTGATTATACCTTTCCGCTTCCTCGTACCGCTTGATATGGCAGTAGCAGATGCCAAGCGCCATGAAAATCTCGCCGCTTTTATATAACGTTCCGTATGTACTGTTCAGATGCTCCGCATTGTGAAGCTGTTCGATGGCCGAATAATACTCACCCAATTTGCCATGCATGGCCCCTAAATGAAATAAAACGGATATACGCAATAGTCCGCTTACTTCATATCGGTTCAAGGATTGGAAGGCCTCGTTCAAATACGTAACCGCTTTTTCCGGTTGATCGTTGTTGCAATAGAAGGAACCGAGCGAATCCAACGAACGGATGAGCGGAATCGGGTCATCCAATTTTCGGTTCAATTCGATGCTGTGTAGAAATAATTCTTCAACCTCGTTCAATCGCCTGTCGGCTTCGGCGATTTTTCCCTTCGCCCAGAGATAGATGCCTTGATCAATAGGTGAAAGAGAGACGCCAGACAGCTTCAAGAGCCATTTCCGGGCAATTTCCCACTCTTTTTGTTCGATTCGGTTCACGATGTGGCGCAGCGCATTTTGAATTTCAACCTGGGTAAAGGAGGGGTTATGGGATTCGGTCCACAGTTCACGTAAATCGGTATGTAACCTCTTTGCCAATTGCTCTAATATTTCGGGAGAAGGGATTACTTGGCCTTTTTCTATCTGACTCACGTAACTTCGGTTGCAGATGCCCTGGGCTAGGTCCTCCTGTGTCATGCGTAAATTTTTACGAAATTCTCGTAAACGTTTACCTACTTGTGTCATCCATTCCACCCTTTGTCCTATTTTTAACTATTATACAATATTTTTTGATAATTGACATATTAATATTTTCCAGTTAATATCGTTATAGTAACAAGAAAAATTAAAATATTGAAATGAGGTGGCTGTTTGTGAAAAAGAAAATTAGGGCTATCGTACTATCTGTCGCTTTGGTAACAGCTGTATTTGGTTTTGTTGGCGGAGCTTCTGCCAAATCACCAGTCTGGCCGATTAGTTCAGGTTCAGGAGAAGTCACCACCAACAGTTCGCCTGTCTGGCCATAAATGAAAAATGCGCCTTTCTGACTACTTGGAAAGGCGCATTTCTTTGTTTTCCCAGATATGGGTTTATGGTTGGAGAACAGGTGTCGGCTTGTTTTTCGAATCGGACATGTGCTGTTTCAGCCTCTCGTTGTAGCCGTTAACCCAGAGGGAATCGATCACTGCGAATTCGGCGTCGGTAAGCGGAGCAACATCAGATGCGCCGGCAAACTCTTTTAAATTTTGCTCGCTGGTGAAATTAGGAAGAACCGTGACGACAGAGGGGCGATAGAGTGAAAATTGGATGGCCAACTGTCCGATGGTCCGGTTTTCAGCGTCAAACAGTCCTTTTTCCCTCATTTCTTGTACTACTTCGACGCCGGCCTGCATCCATTCGATGGGGCGGTGGCTGCGGTGATCGCTCTTGTCAAAGTGCTTTTGCGGATCGTAGGTTCCATCCAAAAGGCCGGATGCATGCGGAACGCGGACGATCAGCGCCCGTTTTTCTTCGTCGGCGACGGCAAACAGGTCGCGGGCCGGGTCTTGTTCCACCATGTTGTTAATGATTTGAATCGCCGCATAGCCGTCGTGGCGCAGGGCAGCGATCGACTCTTCCTTCCAGCCGATGTCCGGTCCCATTGCCGCGCCGTACTCGCGGATTTTTCCCTCTTCTTTCAGGCGTTCGAGCGTCTCGTTGACCTCGTCGCTGTGGATTGCCTCCATACGCGGATTGTGCAGTTGGAACAAGTCGATGTAATCTGTGCGGAGCCGTTTCAAGCTCTGTTCACAGGCGTAGCGGATATGTTCCTTTGTCCAATTTTGCGGCAGCTCACTGTGTCCTTTCCGTTCTCCCGGCAAATTGTAGATATCGTAGCCGAATTTCGTTGCGATCACGATTTTGTCGCGGACGTCACCGAGCGCATCAGGGATGATCGTCTCGCCGAGACCGTTGCCGTACACATCTGCTGTATCGAAGAACGTGATGCCGTAATCCTCGTAGGCGGAGCGGAGCAGTTTTTTGCCCAGTTCCGTGTCGGTGACGCCCCACCACTTGGTAGCGACCGACCAGACTCCGAATCCTACCTCGGATACTGTCAGGCTTGTTCCTGGGAGTGCTCTGTACTTCATCCTCAATCTCTCCTTCAGGTGTAATGTTCACGACCCTATTGTATCATTTCCCATTACCGGACAACATCATCAGCGCGGTCCGTTTTCTTACAGCTTTGTGAAAGAAAGAAACCTCCCATTCGCTTCGGCTGAATGGAAGGCTTGATGCGGCCGGGCTTTCCTAACCTGCCGCAGGCAGCGTTTCTCGGTTTAAGGTCGTCCCTGGCGGACCTTCTCAGGGTTCTGCGGTGACGACGGGCGTTCGCGCAATTCCACGTCCCGGGGAAGCTGAGGCATCATTCTTCCCACCATGTCCCCGAGCTCCTGGGCAATGCCGGCAACCGGATGTCCGTTTCGGATGTCGTCGGACATTTCGCGAAGCCTTTGAACGATGGCCGGATCGGCGGTCACTACCGCCTTGGCGCCCTGCGGGTCGTGTTTGAGGGCTTCTGCAACGCTGTATTTGGTTACCCCTACTTCAGAACGGTCCAATTTCGGATCCACCGTAATTCCGACGACAGCGTACTTTCCGAGGACGACAGCGGTCGCTTTTTGAACCTTTTTTACGCGTGATGCGATCTGGACTAAACGGTCTGCCGTCGCCTGCGGGGATTGATCGTAGGCAGGCTGCGGCACGGTTTGCTGGACGCGTTGGGTCTGTGTCTGATTGGGTGGCGCTTGCTGTGTGGTGGGAGGCACGTTTGCTGTGCGGCAAGCGGTGAGCAGCAGACAGACTCCCAGTATTGCTGCGATACGTTTCAACGAATACCATCCTTTCTGTAAAGAAGCAGATAGTACCCGTAGTGTTTGCCACCTGGTTCAATTTCATTCGGAAACCGTCTATCTCCCTTCCGGACGACATACACTTTTACTACACTCGCCATGAAGCATGCTGAGCATCATCATTGCATTTGCATAAACTATATACAGATGGATAATGGGAGGCGAGATCTTGAACAAAATCTACGTCCTTGACACGAACGTACTCCTGCAGGATCCGATGGCGATTTACTCGTTCGCTGAAAACGAAGTTGTCATACCGTCAGTCGTATTGGAAGAGATCGACGCCAAAAAGCGTTATACGGATGAAATTGGCAGAAACGCCAGGCATGTGGCTCGCCTGCTTGACAAACTGCGCGAAGCGGGACGGCTTGACCAAGGGGTCGTACTGGAAACAGGCGGGGTCGTACGCGTAGAATTGAACCATTCTTCCATGAGCAGGTTGCAATCCCATTTTCACGAAATGACCAACGACAATCGGATTCTCGCCGTCGCCCTCAACCTGCAGCAGGAGGAGGATGAATCGGCAGCCCCAAGGCCTGTGATCCTCGTCAGCAAAGACGCCCTGATCCGCGTGAAGGCGGACGCTTTTGGATTGCGGGCAGAGGACTTTCTTTCCGATCGGGTCGTCAGGGAGTACTCCAGCTTCTACCTGGGGTATGAAACATTGCAGGTCCCACCGGAGGTATTGAAAGCTTTTTACACAAACAGGAAATTGCCGCTTCCCATCCATTTCCCCAATCAAACGTTTTGTCCCCACCAGTTTCTGATCTTGAAAGATCAGTGCAATCCGTCCGCTTCGGCGATCGGCAAGGTGGACGCAGACGCCAGAATGTTGGAAATGCTCATCGTCAGCGACGAGCCGGTCTGGGGGATAAAGCCGCGGAACGCCCAGCAGCGAATGGCCATCGAAATGCTGCTGCGCGAGGAGATTCCCCTGGTGACGATGACCGGAAAGGCAGGAACAGGCAAGACGCTGCTGGCATTGGCGGCAGGGCTGCTGCAGATCGAGGATTTGCAAAAGTACAAAAAGCTCCTGGTCGCCAGGCCCATTGTCCCACTGGGGAAGGATATCGGTTTTTTGCCGGGCGAAAAGGAGGAGAAGCTGCGTCCCTGGATGCAGCCCATATACGATAATCTGGAATACCTGTTTAATACGAAGAAAACCGGCGATCTGGACAAAATACTGGCGGGAATGGGCAGTATTCAGGTGGAGGCGCTGACCTACATTCGCGGCCGTTCCATTCCCGAGCAGTTTATCATCATTGACGAGGCGCAAAATCTGACGAAGCATGAAGTGAAAACGATCTTGACGAGAGTCGGGGAAGCTTCCAAAATCGTGCTGATGGGAGATCCCGAGCAGATCGACCATCCTTATCTCGATGCGAGCAACAATGGACTTACGTACGTAGTGGAGATGTTCAAAAATCAAAAGCTGGCCGGCCACATCAAGCTGGAAAAGGGCGAGCGAAGCGTCTTGGCGCAGTTGGCCGCCGATATTTTATAACGGGGATGCATAATTTTCTCCCGGGACTTCATACTATGATCATCGGGTCCGGTGGTCTGAGACAATCCAGCTTTGCAAGCATCAGCTTGTAAGGAGGCGAACTGCCTTGGATGGGTCACCGCTTGACGACAGTCATGTTGAGGGATGCCGAACAGCTCTTTGAGTGTTTGACTCTATCATGGAGGTAGAACTGCCAAAGAGAATAACCGGAATACCCCAAAACAACCCGACTCGATCATAACCGTCTCCTTTTCGGAGGCGGTTTCTTGTTTGTCCGGCTTGCCGCCGGTTCTTGCCATTAGGTGGGTTCGCTGCTATTCATGATAGAGGAACTTGTCCATACGAAAAAAGCTGTTGATCACCTCTCAAAAACAGTGAGAGGTGTCGAGCGAAGAGTCAATTACTTGATCGAAAAATATGAGCAGGAAGTGGAACAAGCGAAATAAGCGGCCTATGCGGAGTGCCACTCGACCGACACCTGAAACGCTTTGGCAATCCGCTCGATCAGCTCTCTCTGGCTGGCGTCGGCAAAGCAGACAGACCCGCCGTCGAGCTTCTCGGGGCAGCCAATCAGGTGCTCGCGCATTTGTTCCAGCGCGGCCCAGCGGTCTTTTTCAGCGCCTGCTTGATCGGGGACGGCAAACGGTGCGGCCAGGTGATCGTACAGATAGCGGCGGCCGGATACACTGGTAAAGCCGTAATCGTCCAACAGAGGAACGTCCATCCCCTCTGGAACCAGCCAGAGCCCGAACTCTTCGTCGATCATGTCGTGCTTTGACAGAATCGCCAGCAGCTTGTCGCGTTCCGCCTCACCCTCGACGATCAACAACTGCTTGTCGCGGTCAAAGACCTCCACCGCATCGCCGATCTTATGGATGACCTGGGCGTAAAAGCCAGGCAATTTGCCGCGCGGAATCTGCATTTCAACGCCAAACATGTGCCGCATGATTGTTTCACCCCGTCATTCTCTGTTACTATGGATTCAATCCCTTCTCATTTTACCGGAATTTTACTGGGGGAACAAGAAAACAGGAGGAGACAGGCATGTCCATATCAATTCGCTCATTTGCCTTGGGGCCGCTTGAGACGAACGCATACCTCGTCAAGAACGAGACAAACGGCGAGTCGATCGTCATCGACCCGGGCATGCAGCCAAAGGCGCTGTTGGATGCCGTCAAGGGAGAAAAGGTCGCAGCGATTCTTTTGACCCATACCCATTTTGACCACATCGGAGGACTGAATGAACTGCGCAGCCTGACGAAGGCGCCTGTCTACGTTCACCCGCTGGAGATGGCCTGGCTGACGGATCCGCGCTTGAACGGTTCCGCCCGGTTCGGCCTGTCGGAGGAGATCGTATGCGAACCGGCCGAGCACGAGTTGGCGGATGGACAGACGCTGGAGTTGGCGGGGATGAGCTTTCAGGTCCTGCACACTCCCGGCCACTCTCCCGGAAGCTGCTCGTTTGTGATTGGCAAACACTGTTTTGGCGGCGATGTGCTGTTTGCTGGCTCGATCGGCCGGACGGACCTGCCGGGCGGCGACTTTGAGACCCTGATGATCAGCATCCAGGACAAATTGTTTGAACTGGCTGACGACACGATTGTCTACCCTGGGCACGGCCCCAGGACGACGGTCGAGACCGAAAAAATGACCAATCCGTTCGTGACTGGATTGCTGCGCTGACATCAGAAAAAGCATCCCGGACGCAATGTTTGCGACGGGATGCCTTTTTCCGCAAGCAAAGATCCACCCGCTCCGGATGGAATTTTGATATTATGCCAAAATAGATCGAGTATTGCGAAGAACGGCTTTCATAAATTCCGATTCAGCGTTGGCATTTCCCGCGATTTTGATTCTGCGTTTCCTCACATCCAGGCTTTTTAGCTGATCCGTTAGGACGACACCAGTAAATGGGAGACCTTCCGGAAGAGGAACCTCAAAAGGATAATTCTTCACTTGGCTTGTAATCGGGCATACAATAGCGAAGCCGGTTAGGCCATTAAACTCTGCTTCGGACAGCACAATGGCGGGACGACGGCCAGCTTGTTCATATCCGGCTTGCGGGTCAAAGTCTAACCATACCAAATCACCACGTCCTGGAATCGTCAAATCAGCTCGTCTCCTTCAACCCCTACATCAATTTCATCATGACGCGGTGTATTTGGCTTCAATTGTAAAAGAAGCTGTTTCAAATGAGCACGCAACTCCTGGTTCGATTCTTCCGGTTTTTTTGTGGGACGAAGCAATAAATCATTTTCCGGTGTCACGATGATCTCAATTTCAGCACCTTCTTCCAAGTTGAGGCGTCTAAGAATTTGGTTCGGAATCCGGATAGCGCTGCTGTTGCCCCATTTACTAAGTGTTGCAATTGTCATAAGAATCATGTCCTTCCCTTTCTTATCATCCAATTATACCCCACCACCCGCAAAAATGTATATACCTATGATATACATCAAGCGTGAATTTGATACTCTGCAGCGCGGGAGGTATAACTTCGCAGCCTGACGAAGGCGCCTTTTGTACGTTTCCCGCCAAAGATGGCATGGCTGACTGCTGCCAATCATTATAGTGCCGACAGCGAATCAAGCCTTTCCTTGGTCAGCAGTTAGTGAGCCGGCACAGGCCGCCAGATACTCCTCCTCCAGCGAAGGAGTGTACCCCCGCGAACGCGCATTCGCGACCTGGGGATCCGGGACGATCAGCATAATCCCCCACAACAGGACGAGCAAACAGAGCTTCATGCCTCGGCTCTGACCTCATCACATGGATGATGCTTTATTCAGTAAGACGCCGGGGATGCAGAATCGTTTCTTTCCAGATCTGAAAAAAGGAAATAGCAGGAAGATGTCGATCGCTGTGGAAAGTTACTACATAGCTCACGGAAAATGAATGGAATTGGAGAGAAAACATGAATGCTGGTAAAATCATTGCCGTTGTCTTGGCCTGCCTGATCCTGACAGGATGTGCTGTTCCGGCATCTGTCGGCACCGAAGCCGCGCCTGCCCCCCAAACCGCAGTCCCGGCCGATCCCGAGACAAGCCCGGAACTGCCGGACCCGCTCCCTGTGTCTGACCTTGAACAGGCAGAAACAGCGCCGCAGGCGGATCAATGGCTGACCCTGATGGCCGTCGGAGATATCATGGTGCACGATGAACAATTGCAGGCGGCTTGGGATGAGCAGCGGAAAAGCTACGACTTCACACCTTCCTTCGCGAAAGTGATCCCGTTTTTTCAGGAGGCGGACATCCTCATCGGCAATCTGGAGACGACGATGGCGGGCAAGGAGCGGCGCTACACGGGGTATCCGGAGTTCAATTCGCCGGAAACGCTGGCGGAAACCTTGAAACAGGTGGGCTTTACTGCGGTCACGACAGCCAACAACCACTCGCTTGACCGGCGCGAAGCGGGGGTCCTGCACACCTTGGATGTACTGGATCAAGTGGGGCTGCCCCATACCGGAACGTTTCGCAACGCCGAGCAGCGGAACGAACCGCTGATCCTGGAGAAAAACGGAATCCGCATTGGGGTATTGGCCTATACGTACGGCACGAACGGCATTCCGCTTCCGGAAGGCAAGCCGTATCTGGTCAATCTGTACGACCCGGCACTGCTGGAGGGGGACGTTGCCAGGGCGCGCGAACTGGGGGCGGACGTCGTCGCCGTCGCCCTTCACTTCGGAGTGGAGTACCAGCGGATGCCCAATCCGATACAGCGCGAGTGGGTAGATCAGTGCTTTGCAGCCGGAGTCGATATCGTGCTCGGTTCGCATCCTCACGTGGTTCAACCGTATGAGTGGCGGACGGTCACAGGGGCTGACGGGGCAGAGCGCAAAGTGTTCGCCATCTATTCGCTCGGCAACTTCATCTCCGCCCAACGCGGCGATTACAAGGATGCGGGCGTGATTTTGCAGCTCGTCCTGCACAAGGGAACAGACGGGCGCACCGCGGTTGAAGAGGCGAAGGTGATCCCGACCTATGTGCACTTTTACCGGACAGGGGGAAAGCGAAATTACGTGATTTACCCGCTGCCGCATACGCAGGAAGCGGTTGGCCAAAACAGACAAGAGACGCATCTGACACCCCAGGTCCTGCAAAAAATGGACAGCATCTACAAAGAGATACAAAGACACGTAGAGTCTCTTCAGCCAAAAGAAAAGGCCAGTTGACGAAACTGGCCTATCGTTTTGCCCCAAAGTCAAAGGACAAACCGATTTTGATTTGCAGCTGCAGCTCCTGGTCTTCGAGCGAAAACTTTTCGACCTGGATGTTGGGTGCGATCTTTGCGGGGTAAAATGCCAAATCGTACTCCTTTTCCATCTCTGCTATGGTCGATTCCGGCAGTTCAAAGCCGTCGTAGTAGAGGTCGGTCATCTTGAATCGCAGCTCTGTCGGGGAGACGAGCTCGTAATGTCCGATGATCTTCATATGGATGTCCTCGTACACCCCGTCGACGGTCAACTGGTTGTCGGAAAACTGAAAGTGGGACTGTTTGAAGATCTCGTTTTTGGAGGCGAGAAACTCGTTGAACTCAGCTTCGCCGATCGTCAGCGTATGGGTTAACAGGCCGTTGGATTTGAAGCGGTCAGACGTGACCAGCTCGGGCAGAGAGTTCATCACCTGGGCCAATACGCCAAAGTAACTGCGAAACGCCGGAAGCCCCCGTTTGCGCCAGTCCGTGACGAGATGATCCATCAGCGATTCCATGGAAGTCACGTCACCCACAAGCTTCAGCTTTTCTTCTTTCTCCTTTTCCAATTGCAGGATGAGTGCCAATTGGCGCTCAAAATGCGCCCGCAATTCCCTCACCTTGTCCAGCCGCTGCTGCTTTTCCGCCAGCAGGGAGGCCGCCTTTTGCCGTTCGGACTGGAAGCTGGCCAACGTGTTCATATCCTGCTCAAACAGGCGCTGCAAGAACTCCGACAGCATGAGAATGTCATTGAAATTTTTCGCATTAAAAAACAGCGTTAAAAGCGAGACCCGCTCGCCGGTGTAATAAGCTCGGGTGATCTGGCCGGCACGCCGCTGCATCGCGGAGATCACCGCAGCCTGCCGGTTCATCTGCAAATCCAACTGGGCCAGCTCGTCAAGCAAGGCCTGTTCTTCTGCCTTGACAATCGTCAGGTTGCGCTCCAGCTCTTTTTGGGTAAAATGTTTTTGCAGGATGAGTTGTTCAAGTGTTTGACCTTCTTCCGCCCAGCCGATGCAAGGCACGACAGCGAGGCACAGGGCGAGAAGCAGGAACAACCATTTTCGCATACGTTCACCTTCAACCGTTTTCTGGGAAGCTTGATTCCGGTTTGCCCGGCATGCTACAATCCATCTCATCACACGCTTCAGAAAACTCTATTTCGTCAGACGGTTACAATGCCGCTTGTTCCATTATAGCGGTTTGATGATTTTTTGCACGTACAAGTGAAAAAACGGATGGCAGGAGGGCCGAAAATGAATCAAGCCGTTCGCGGCATCCACGATGAGATCAGAAGAAGCGCAATAGGGGCAATCC
Organism: Brevibacillus massiliensis; assembly: GCF_000311785.1. Taxonomy (GTDB): domain Bacteria; phylum Bacillota; class Bacilli; order Brevibacillales; family Brevibacillaceae; genus Brevibacillus_C; species Brevibacillus_C massiliensis. The sequence continues at coordinate 272,025 of NZ_HE978537.1, read as the reverse complement.
CGTTTGTCCGATTTATGGAATTGGCGTTGTACCACCCCGATTACGGCTATTATATGTCGGAAAAAGTGAAAGTAGGCAAGGAAGGCGATTTTTATACGAGTGCCACGGTGCATCCGGTGTTTGCCGAAACCCTGGCTGATGCGATCATCCGCATCTGGCAGGAGGAAGGATACAGCCGGCCTGCACTGGTCGAGATCGGCGGCGGCACCGGGATCCTGATGAAGCATCTGGCGGCCCGCATATACGAGGCCGCGCCGCTGCTGGCCGACAGGATGCGGCTGGTAATGATTGAGTCCAGCCCGTATCACCGCGAATGCCAGCGCCAGGCGTTGGCCGGCTGCCAGGCGGACGTCGTCTGGTATGCCGCTGTGGAAGAAGCGGTGCAGTCGGAAGCGATCGAAGGGGTCATCCTGTCCAATGAGTGGTTCGACGCCTTTCCGGTTCATCTGGTGAAGCGGCAAGCGGCTGGCTGGACGGAAGCAGGGGTGACCTGGGACGAAGGGGAAGGATGCCTGAAGTGGATGGATTTGCCTGCATTGACGCCGGAGGCGGCGGACTACCTGGCAGAAGAAAAACTGGCCCTCCCGACCGGGATGCAGCTGGAGATCAATCTGGGGATGCGCCGGGCGATCCACGAGGTGTCCCGAATGCTCGTGCGGGGGTATGTTATCACCATCGATTACGGCGGTCTGCAGGATGAGCTGTACTCTGCCCGCCGGATGAGCGGAACGCTCCAATGCTACTACCGGCACCGGGCCCATGACGATCCCCTCGTTTTCGTCGGGGAACAGGACATCACAGCCCACGTCAATTTTTCGGCGCTGATGAAGTGGGGGGAGGAGGCCGGGCTGGTCCCTGTCTCGTTGGAGAGTCAAAGCCAGTTTTTGGTCAAGGCGGGGATTTTGCAAAAGCTGCGGGAACATCAAGACACCAACCCTTTTACCAGCGAGGCGATGCGCAGCAATCAGGCGATTCGGCAGTTGATCAGCCCGGATGGCATGGGAGGGACATTCCGGGTGCTGACACAAAAAAAAGATGCTCGTTAGGAGCATCCTTTTTTCTTTGCCTACGCCCTACATCAGCAGCAGGGAGAGGGATTGTTCGCCTGCACCTGCTGGCGGCATTACGAAGAATGTATAATATGTGAAACCGACAAACGAAAAGAACATGAACCCGAAGAAAATTTGTAAGTACGCTCGTTCGGTTAATTTCATATAGCTTAATGACAGGAAAATGGCAGTTAAACCGAAGAACAGAAGTGACATCTTCATAAGCCCGCCCCAGTAGGCCATAATGGCGATTACCAATGTCCAGAAGCTGAGTACACGATACATGCGATCCATTTGTATCCCCCCTTTACGGCAGCGATGAATAGCGGATAGATTTCCTTCCTCATTATAAAGGACACTATGTCCTGTGTAAACCAGAACGTATGGCGGTTTGATGACAACGGACGGAAGCGCCGCGGCTACCGCCCGAATGGCTTTTGAATCCGCACCAGCGTGTAATTGCAGGATCTGCAGCCGCTGATGAACGAGTCTTCTTCTTGTAGTTCAATCTCCCCAAAGTACACCTCAAATATTCCGGTCAGCATCGAATTATGCATCTTGCAGACGAGCGTGGGGAACCGCTTGGCCGAGTCGAGGAACGTGCAGTTGTGGATGCGAAAGCATATCTGGTCCTCGCCGCGCACATGGATTTCCGGGTTCAACCCTTGTGCGAGGATCAGGCGGTGAATGTGGTCCAGCGCTTGTTCAAAGGACATGCTGCGCGGATCGAGGCTGTCAGCCAGCAGCGCCTGTTTGGCCGCTTCGGTCCCCATTCGCCGCCCGATGCTTATCATGGCCTGTTCACCCACGTCTCCCAGTGACATCAGGCTTTCGATGGCGATGTTGGCAAGCATTTGGTAATCGCGCGGCGGAAACTGCAAGCTGACGACTTGATCAGAGAGAGAATAGAGCCGGCTGGGACGGCCGCCCTTTCCCGATTTATCAGAAGTGGATTGCAGCAGGTTGACGTCTTCCAACTTGCCGAGATGCAAGCGGGAAACATTGGGATGGATGGAAAAATGCTCGGCTACCTCTTGCACGGTTACAGCTTGACCGCGGGAGGCGATAAAACGGTAAATGGCGAAACGGGTGGGGTCGGCTAGCGTACTCGTCAGTTTTTGAGTATTGTTGTCCATGAGCTACCCCCTTGTTTTCAATTTCGCTTATTAGTGTAGCTGATTTTACGCGGATTGTTAAGCTTGAAACTGTTTTGGGAAACAAAACAAAAAGATAATTAATATATTAAACACTATTGACATAGTGTTTATAGGAGTCATATAATTTACTTGAAAAAAGTAAGGGATGAACCTTATCATATTTACTTCTGGATAGGAGGGGTTGTCATGGGAAAAAGTATGAACAAGGAAAAGCTGACTTTCTATACATATCCGAGCTGTACATCATGCCGGAAAACCAAGGCATGGCTGAAGGAAAACAATGTGGCGTACGAGGAGCGCCATCTCTTTAGGGATCCGCCCACTCCCCGGGAGCTGCTCGAGATCATCAAAATGACCAACAACGGAACGGACGAAATTTTGTCGACCCGCAGCCAAAAGTTTAAACAGCTGGAATTTGACATTAACGAAATGACCGTATCGGAGCTGCTCGACTTTCTCAGTGTAGAGCCTCGCCTGTTGAAGCGGCCGATCCTGACCGACGGAGAAAACGTCATCATCGGCTACAACCAATCCGCCATGAAATCGCTGTTGGCGTAAAGCCAATGTACCGCGCGAACAGCGCGGTTTTTTATGTCTCTCCTGCAAAAAGCTAGCTAGTCTGCCCAAAGAGTCAAAATAGAGTCCCTTCCCGTTTAAAGCACATGGGGCTTGGAGATACTTTTCTAGTAGAAAGAGATTCTATGAGAGTAGGGAAAAGCATAGAATGAAGTACATTAACCTCAATGGCAAACGGGAGGGACGTTCTATATGGTAGCTTCAAGACAGGATGCATGGACAGAAGATGACGATTTGGTGCTTGCAGAAGTCACGCTCCGCCACATTCGCGAGGGCGGAACTCAACTTGCGGCTTTTGAAGAGGTAGGCCAGCGGTTGGGCAGGACGGCTGCAGCTTGCGGTTTTCGCTGGAACAGCGCGGTCAGGAAGCGGTATGAGGCGGCCATTGCGATCGCCAAAAGCCAGCGGCAGCAGTTGAAAAAAATTGGCAGGGTGGCGGTACATACAGAATTTGCCGAAGAACAGGATACGTTAAAACCGCTGTCCAAGGGAACGGCAGCGTCATCCGCAAAGAATAACGAGGAAGAGCAGATTGAAGCGGCGATACGTGTATTAATGAACCAAAAGGAAATCATCCGTCGACTCAAACAGCTGGAACGAGAGCTTGAAGACAAGGAACGGGAGGTCAACGAACTAAAGGAACAGAACAGCAAATACAAGAAAGAACTGGAAGGCGTTCAGGGAGTAAACGACGATTACAAAGCACTCATCCAAATCATGGAGAGGGCGCGGAAGCTGGCCTTTTTGCAAGAAGAGGAGGCGGGCGCAAAACCGGTATTTAAGATGGATGAAAATGGAAACCTTGAACGTGTCGAATAAGCTTGCAGACAGCAAAAAGACCCGAGAGACCGGGTCTTTTTTCATGTCGGTTCAGTCTTGCAAACCAACGCCTTCGGGCAGCCAGACGTAAGGGTTTTCGCCGCGGTCGCGAATCGGGTTGTACTTGACCGGGGTAAATCCCATCTTGGTCCAAAATTCGTCAGCCCGGCAGCGCGAGTTGGTTTTAATCGGAGAGCCGAAGCTTTTCGCATGGTTCACCAGCGCCGTGCCAAAGTCTTTGCCTCGATAATCCGGCAGCACTTCCAGTTTCCACAATTCGTAGTAATCCTGGGCAGGGCTGAAATAACGGTCGTACTTGCTGTCTATTTTATACAGACTCATGCGGGCAACCAGCCGATTGCCGTAATAAATGCCGTAAAACGGAGAATCGGAATCGTTTTCGACGATGTTGGCTTCCAGGTCCTCTTTCATCGACAATTCTTCCAGGCCGAATTCACGAAATTTCTGGAATTCCTCAAGCGTCTTGTAGTTAATGCGCAACCGTTCTACTTCATACATCGATCATGCACTCCTCCCGAACCAGTCCTTCAGTGGTATCCTCTTCTATTATACACGAATGATGTGACAATTTCTCCAATGAGTTGCAAAGGAAACACTGGAAGGAAATGTTATTGTCATGGTGCACACAATTTCAAATTTTCTGCTAGAACAATTCCCGAAGAAATGGCAAAATAGGTGATAGCAAGGTAAAGAAGGGAGAGTCGCCATGCAAAAAGTGTTGATCGCCAACCGCGGAGAGATTGCCCGCCGGATCATCCGAACATGCCGCAAGCAGGGAGTAGCTGCGGTAGCCGTATACTCCGACGCGGACAAGGAAATGCCGTTTGTGCGGGAAGCGGACGAGGCTCTGCATATCGGACCGCCGCCCGTGGCCCAGAGTTATTTAAATATTGACGCCATGATAAAAGCGGCCCAGACAGCCGGAGCGGATGCCATTCATCCCGGTTACGGGCTGCTGTCGGAAAACGCTGTATTTGCCGAGCGCTGCACGGCAGCGGGATTGACCTTTATCGGGCCGCCTGCCGGCGTGATTGCGAGTATGGGCGATAAGGTGACAGCGAGGCGGATTATGCGCGAAGCCGGCGTGCCGGTCGTTCCCGGATTTGAAGGGCAGCTGGAGACAGCGGAGGAAGCGGTCGCCAAAGCGCAGGGACTCGGCTACCCTTTGATGTTGAAAGCGAGTGCGGGCGGCGGCGGAATCGGCATGCAGGTCGTGCGCGACGACGAAGAGCTGCGCCGCGCGTTTCAATCTGCCAAGGGACGGGCCAAGGCCTATTTTGGCAACGATACGATGTTCCTGGAGAAATACGTGGAAAACCCCCGCCACATCGAAGTGCAGATAGCCGCCGACCAGCATGGCAACTGCCTTCATCTGCTGGAGCGGGAATGCTCGATCCAGCGCCGCCATCAGAAAGTGGTGGAGGAGAGCCCATCCCCGTTTCTCGATCAGGAAACGCGCGAAAAAATCTGCCGGGCCGCCGTTGAAGCTGCGCGCGCTGTAGCGTATACCGGTGTGGGGACCGTCGAGTTCATCATGGACGAGCAAAAAAAGTTTTACTTTTTGGAGATGAACACGCGCCTGCAGGTCGAACATCCGGTAACGGAAGAGATGACCGGACTCGATCTGGTGGCGATCCAGTTGGATATTGCCCGCGGTTTGCCGATCCCGCTGAAACAGGAGGACGTCAAAGCGCTTCGCCACGCGATTGAGCTGCGCGTTTACGCCGAGGACCCGCAGACGTTTATGCCGTCGCCGGGCCGGATCGTCAGGTACCAGCCCCCGGTCATGCCGCATGTGCGAATCGACGATGGGGTAGAAGCGGGCATCCAGGTTTCTCCGTTCTACGATCCGATGATCGCCAAGGTGATCGTCAGCGGTACGACGCGCGGCGAAGCCGTTGCGAGAGCTGCAGAAGCGCTGGCGGCGTATCAGATCGACGGGATCAAGACCAACCTGCCGTTTTTGCAGGAAGTATTGGCTGATGCGGATTTTCAAGCCGGCGATTACACGACACAGTTCATTGAGCGAAAAAACAGTAAAAGGAGCGTTGGGCAATGAAAAACATCACAGCCAACATGGCGGGCACAGTCTTGAGCCTGCTTGTCCAGGCAGGAGATACGGTCAGCAGCGGACAAGACGTCATCCTGCTGGAGTCAATGAAAATGGAAGTGCCGATTCAGGCGCAGGCAGATGGCAAAATCGCGGAAGTAAAGGTAAGCGCCGGCGATTTTGTCAATGAAGGCGACGTCATTCTTGTCCTGGAGTAATTTTGCGTCAATTCTGAGCGGCCGCTAGGTTTGCCGGAGGAGGTAGCGAAATGGATGTGCGCATCGTCGAAGTAGGCCCCCGCGACGGCCTGCAAAACGAAACGGCTGTCGTGCCGACAAACGTCAAGATCGAGCTGATCAACCGCTTGTCGCAAGCGGGCTTGCGCTTTATTGAAGCCAGTTCGTTCGTCGATCCGAGGTGGATTCCGCAGCTGGCCGACGCAGCCGAGGTGCTGGGCGGCATCGCCAGGCAGCCGGGGGTTGCCTACAGCGCGCTCGTGCCCAACCTTCGCGGTCTGGAGCGGGCCCGGGGGACGGCACTTGCGGAAATTGCCGTGTTCATGTCGGCCAGCGAGAGCCACAACAGGAAAAATATCAACAAATCGATCGCCGAGACATATCCGGTCCTGGAAGAGGTGGTGCAGGAGGCGAAACGCATGGGTTTGCGCGTGCGCGGCTACGTCTCGACCGTGTTCGGCTGCCCCTACGAAGGAGATGTGCCTGTCTCGGCAGCGGTGAAAGTGACGGAGCGGCTGCTAAACATGGGTGTCTACGAAGTATCGATCGGGGATACGATCGGGGTGGCGACTCCCAAACAGGTCCGGGAAAAATTTGCCGTCCTGGTGAAAGCGTTTACTCCCGGACGGCTGGCTGCCCACTTCCACGACACCCGCGGCACTGGTCTGGCCAACGTCACAGCCGCACTGGATGAGGGGATTTGCACCTTTGACAGTTCGCTCGGCGGATTGGGCGGCTGTCCCTATGCACCGGGGGCGGCAGGCAACATCTCGACCGAAGATCTGGTTTACCTGCTTCACGGGATGGGGTATCGCACCGGCGTCGATCTGGAGCGGCTGGCGGAAGCGGGCCAGTACATCCAAAGCCGCCTGGGGCGACAGCTGCCTTCCAGGATGCTGCAGGCCCATTGTGCGGCCAAACGGACAAGTGAGGGAGGAGACTCTTCATGGCGATAACCCTGCAAAGAGAGGAGCAGGTCGGCATCCTGACGATCGAGCGGCCGGAAGTGCACAACTGTCTCAATCTTGAGACAGTGCAAATGCTGCGGCAGCAGGTGAGTCAACTGAGCGCGGATCGGGATGTGCGAGTGGTGATCGTCACCGGTGCGGGCGACAAGGCGTTTTGCGCCGGAGCGGACTTGAAGGAGCGGCGGACGATGAGCGAATCGCAGGTGCGAGTGTTTATCCGCGCCATTCGCGATGCCTTCAGCGAACTGGAACGCCTGCCTCAACCGGTTATTGCCGCGATCAACGGAGCAGCCTTTGGCGGCGGGACGGAGCTGGCGCTGGCCTGTGATCTGCGGGTGATGAGCGAGACCGCGCAAATGGGCCTGACGGAAACGTCGCTCGGCATCATTCCTGGCGCGGGCGGAACCCAGCGGCTGCCGCGGCTGGTGGGAAAAGGGAAGGCGAAAGAGCTGATTTTCACTGCCCGGCGGATCACGGCGCGCGAAGCCTTGGCCATCGGCTTGGTCAACCGCGTCGTTCCGGCGGGGCAAGTGCTTTCGGCTGCCCTGACGCTGGCGAAAGAGATCGCCATGAACGCGCCGATCGCGTTGGAACAGGCCAAATACGCCATCGACTACGGCATGGAGACAGACCTGGCGACAGGCCTCGCAATCGAGAGCAGCGCCTACCAGGTCACGATTCCGACCAAGGATCGCCTGGAAGGCCTTGCCGCATTCCAGGAAAAGCGGAAGCCGGTATACCGCGGCGAATAAAGAGAAAGAGGAGGGTCCAGATGAGCAAACAATGGGAGGAGACGCTTCGCGAGCGGATCGCACAAGTGGAGCGGGGCGGAGAGCAAAAATACCACGAGAAGCTGAAGGAGCAGAACAAGCTGTTTGTTCGCGACCGGCTGACCTTGTTGTTCGATGATGAGTTTATGGTAGAAGACGGCCTGTTCGCCAATTTCCTCGCCAAAGACCTGCCGGCTGACGGCGTGGTCACCGCGATTGGTCGGGTGAACGGACAGACCGTCTGTGTCATGGCCAACGATTCCACCGTCAAAGCAGGATCATGGGGTTCGCGTACGGTGGAAAAAATCATCCGCATCCAGGAGACGGCCGAAAAAATGCGCGTGCCGCTGATCTATCTCGTCGATTCGGCAGGCGCCCGCATTACGGATCAGCTGGACATGTTCCCCGGCCGGCGCGGAGCGGGACGAATTTTTTACAACCAGGTGAAGCTGTCTGGAAAAATTCCGCAAATCTGCATCCTGTTTGGGCCATCTGCAGCGGGCGGGGCTTATATCCCCGCTTTTTGCGACATCGTGATCATGGTGGAGCAGAACGCCAGCATGTACTTGGGTTCGCCCCGGATGGCGGAGATGGTCATCGGGGAAAAAGTGTCGCTCGAGGAATTAGGCGGCGCCCGGATGCACTGTACGGTGAGCGGCTGCGGGGATGTGCTGGCGGCGAGCGAGGAAGAAGCGATTCAGGCGGCCCGCCGTTACCTGGCGTTTTTTCCGGCCAACTACACGGAGCAGCCCCCGGCCGCGGCAGCGAAACCACCGAGTCCGCAAGCGAAGGACCCGGCGTCGATCGTCCCGGAAAACCAAAACGCGCCTTTCAACATGTACGACTTTATCGACGCCCTGATCGACGAAGGCTCATTCTTTGAGGTGAAAAAGCTGTTTGCACCGGAACTGATTACCGGACTGGCGCGGCTCGACGGCAAACCGGTCGGCATTATCGCCAACCAACCGCGGGTGAAGGGCGGAGTTCTGTTCGTCGATTCCGCTGACAAGGCGGCGCGCTTCATCAATTTGTGCGACGCTTTCCACATCCCGCTGCTCTTCCTCGCAGACGTCCCCGGGTTTATGATCGGCACCGCGGTAGAGAGGGCAGGCATCATCCGCCACGGAGCGAAGATGATCTCGGCGGTGTCGGAGGCTACCGTGCCGAAAATCTCTGTGATCGTCCGCAAAGCTTACGGGGCTGGGCTGTACGCAATGGCAGGCCCGGCGTTTGAGCCGGATGCGTGTCTGGCGCTTCCGGGAGCGCAGATTGCCGTGATGGGACCCGAAGCAGCCGTGAATGCCGTGTACAGCAACAAGATCCAGGCGATTGAAGATCCCAAGGAGCGGCAGGCGTTTATCATGGAGCAGCGCCGTTTGTATCAAGAGGACATCGACATTTACCTCTTGGCCTCCAATCTGATCGTCGACGGCATCGTCGCCCCCGGGCATTTGCGCGAAGAACTGATCAGCCGCTTTCAGGTGTACAGCAGCAAAGTGCAGCGTTTTACGGATCGCAAGCATCCCGTCTACCCCGTATAGAGCGGGGCTGAGATGCCTTTTTCGGCAGTGAACGCGGCCGTGTGGTCCGGCCAACGCCATGAGCGCCACAACGTGTGCCGGGAGAGGCACACGTTTAGATCCTCCATTTCCTGGTACGGGAAAAAATATTCCAGATCGTTTTCCGCCGCCGCCAATTTTTGGTATGCTAGTACTATCTCTGATATTGTCTGGAGGAGTAGGGTATGCACCTGGTGGTAATTGGCGGTGGTTCAGTCGGATTGCTGCTGGCAGGACGGCTGCAGCTTTGCGGGCAGACGGTTGCCTTGCTGACGCGCGGCGAAGAACAAGCGGCGCGGCTGCAGCGCGAGCAGCTGACCATCCACACCTTGTCAGGCGAGTGTTTGCAGGCGCCGGTTTCGGCATGCGCCTTTTCGGATCCGCTTCCTGCTGCTGACTGTTACCTCTTGGCCGTAAAACAGCCATTTCTTCCCGACCTTTTGCCGGCATTGGCGAAGCTGCCAGATTCAGCCCGGGTTGTCGCGCTGCAGAACGGCATGGGACATGAAGAACTGCTGCGTTCCGTCATTCCCGCAGAACGCCTTTTTTTCGCTGTCAACACGGAAGGAGCCAAGCGATTGTCTCCGGTTGAAGTTGCTCATACCGGCCGCGGCCGGCTGCGCCTGGGACCGTGGCGGAAACAAGCCTCCCGGGACCCGCTCATCGCTGACTTGGTCAAGCTGCTGTCCGAGTGTTCCATCGATGCCGAGTACGTTGACGAAGCGTCCGGGCTCTTGTGGCGGAAATTATTGGCGAACGCCTGCATCAATCCGCTCACGGCGTTATTTGAAGTTCACAACGGGATGCTCGTCCAATCTCCGTTATTGACGTCCCTGATGCGCCAATTGTTTAGGGAGGCGGCAGAGGTTGCAAATGCAGCAGGACAAAAAATCACGGAAAAAGATTGGCAGGAGATTGTAACCATTTGCCGAAATACTTTCCGAAATGATTCTTCGATGTTACAGGATTTGCGGCACGGCAGGCCTACTGAGATCGAATCGATCAGCGGCTACATCGCGGGCAAAGGGAAGGAAAACGGCATCCCGACACCGCTGCATGAGACTTTGCGCCGTGCTGTACTCCTCAAGCAAACTGTGCACCGGGGAGGGGCGTCGAATGGGGATTCTGGCTAACGTTTGGGGTATTTTCACCACCATACCTTTTGCAGGGTTCGTTTTGGTGTACCTGATCGTTTACGCTGTGAAGAGCGATCGGCGGCGCGCTCTCAGCTGGTCGATTAATATTACGAATATTTTCTTAATTCATGCCATCCTCGTCCTGCACGCGCACAACTGGCCCGAGGCATGGTCCGCATGGTGGGGGATACTTTTGCTGTTCGCCGGTTTGGCGGGTCTGCTGGCCTTTTTGCAAATGCGGCTGAGGGGATCTGTTTCCATTCGTAAAATCGGATTTTCCACATGGCGGCTCTCCTTTCTGATCTTAAGCGTTGCCTATGTGTTTTTATTTAGTGCCGGCCTCTGGAAGACCATGCAAAGTGTATAAGTTGAGGGGGTGATACCGATGAACCATCCGATACATACGATCGGTCAAAAAATCCGGATGTTTCGCAAGGAAAAAGGATTTACCCTGGAGGTGTTGGCGGATAAGACCGGACTTAGCAAAGGGCTGCTCAGCCAGGTGGAGCGGGGCATTTCCCAGCCGTCACTCGATTCGCTGTGGAAGATTACCCGCGCCCTTGAAGCTTCGTTTGCGCAATTTTTCGAGGAGCTGGACCAAAAACGCGTCTACCACATCTACAAAGAGAAGCGCAGAGAGATGCTGTTTCCGGAATCCACCGGGTCTTATTCCTTGCTCTCCAAAGGCGGAAATGCCAAGCTTGGGCTGATCGAGGTCCGCCTGCAGCCTGGAGATGTGGCGAGGGACCGCTTCGTCCAGCAGGAGGGGGAAGAATGCCTGGTTGTGACCAAGGGAACGGTAGAAGTGAAAGCGGGCGAAGACACCTTTTACCTCAAGACTGGAGACAGCCTTCACATAGACAGTATACAGCAGCGTGTCATCTCCAATCAGGGGAACGAAGAAGCGATTATTTTGTGGGCCGTGACGCCGCCGCAATTGTAAACATTTGGACCTGGTGAGCTGCATCTGCAGCTCATTTTTTCGACGAAAAGCGTACCCGTCTATGCAGGGACACCAATCCTGTCGTCGATCCCGAACATCAGGTGCGGGATGTAATCAAGGAAAACGGATTTTTCATTGCCGAAGAGGGCATGGAGTTTTTCCTCTAATACGGAACACCCCACAAGCAAGTCAGCCGATTTCAAGCAGGTTGACTTGTTTTTCGTTGCTTGGCGACATGATATAATGCGAGGGTAAGCACGATAGGAAAGAAGGAGCACACATGGACATTCAAAGCGTCTCATTGCCGCTTTCGAACAGGCTGGCAGACGACTATCTGCGCGGCGACCCGAAAGCCGCCTCATTCTTTACATATTTGCCCTATGAAGAAGAATCGTACCGCCAGCGGCTAAACTGGCTTCGCAAGCAGCACTACCCTCACCGGGAACAGCTGGCCGATGGCCTCCTTGCCTATAACCGTCAATTGGAAAACGACGCTGAGGTGTTTCGCCAGATCGAAAAACTGAGACATTCAGATACATATGTCGTGATCGGAGGACAGCAGGCAGGTGTCATGACCGGACCGCTTTATACGATCCACAAGGCGGTCACCCTGATTCAAACCGCTCGCCACCTGCAGGAGATGCTGCAGGTGGATATTGTGCCTGTCTTTTGGATTGCCGGAGAAGATCACGACCTCGAGGAGATCAACCATCTCTACTACGAGACAGAGGAACAGCAGCTAAAAAAGCTCAAATTGTCCATCAAACAGCGCGGCAGGTTCTCCGCGAGCATGCTGCCGGTAGCTCCGGAAGAGATGATCCGCTTTGCAGATCAGTTTTTGGACGTGCATCCTGAGACCGACGCGACTGCTTCCCTGCGCCGGCTGCTGCACGAGACGGCGCAGGGCGCCGACACGCTGGTCGAGTGGTTTGCGCTTCTGATGGCCCGGTTGTTCGGCAAACACGGATTGGTTCTCGTCGAGTCTTCCTCGCCGTTTATCCGCTCTATCCAGCGGCCTGTGTTTCGCCAGGTCATCGAGCAGCCCGAGAGAATGGCCGAATTGCTGCGGGAGGCAGAGCATCGCATCCGCCTGGCTGGCTATGAACCTCAGCTGGAGCTTAGCGACCGCGGGGGCAATCTGTTTTTGTACGAAGCCGGGGAGCGCTTGCTTCTGGAATATGAAGACGGCCGCTTTTCGACCAAAGACGGGAGAAATTCGTACAGCCGCGAGCAGTTGCTCGGCCTGCTGGAGACGGAGCCGGAGAGGTTCAGCGCGAACGTGGTGACACGGCCGCTCAGCCAGGAACACATCTTTCCTACCCTGGCATTTGCAGGCGGACCGGGAGAGATCGCCTACTGGGCCTTTTACAAGGAATGCTTTGCCGCTTTGGGCTATCAACTGCCGATCATACTCCCGCGCACGTCCATTACCTTGGTCGACCGGACGATCGAACGCAGCATGAAGCAGTTCGGGCTGGGTATCGAAACGGTCATGAGCGGGTTTCGGGAATGGCAGAATGACTGGCTGGCCAGTCTGCAGGAGGATGGACTCGCTGAACAATTTGCCAGCACGAGAAAAAAATTGGCAGAGCTGTACCTCCCTTTGTTGGAAAACGTGGTCCGGTTTGATGCCGGCCTGAGCGGACTGGCGGACAAGAACCTGGAGATGCTGCTCTCGCAGGTGGATTTTTTGGAAAAGCGAGTACAGCAATCGCTGCTTAGGCGCCACGAGGTAGCGGTAAAAAGGCTGAAGCGAATCGAGGCTGCCCTGATTCCGGAAGGTGTCTGGCAGGAGAGGGTGTATTCGGTCATTAGCTATATGAATAAGTACGGGCTTGACTTCGTCGATCGACTGGCGGCAGCGCCGCTTGCGTTTGGCCCCGATCACAAGGTCGTCTACCTCTGATATGGAATGGGTAGGGAGCGGAAGGCATTCTTTTTTTGGACGGGTTTCCAGCTACATACGATGCTTTGTTGCTCACTTTTCGGGAAGGCTTTGAACAAGTTGAAAGAGGAGGATTGCCATGAAAGAAGCTTTGCAAATGACTGCCCAAGAAGTAATGCATAGTCGCCACGCCGTCCGCCGATACGTCCCGGGGGTAAGCATTCCCCAGGCAGAATTGCAGGAAATACTGGAACTGGCCGCTACTGCGCCTTCCTCCTGGAACCTGCAGCATTGGCGCTTTCTCGTCGTGACGGAGCAGGAGAACAAGAAACGGCTATTGCCGATCGCCTTCAACCAACAGCAAGTTGTCGACTGCTCTGCAGTCATCATCATCCTGGGGGATCTCGAAGCCAATAAATCGGCGGAAGCGGTTTACCGCCCGATGCTGGAATCCGGAGCGATGAGCCAGCAGGCGTATGACACCCTGCTTGGCAACATTGCGAGCGCGTATGCCGGCGGTCCCGAGGGGCCGCGTGACGAGGCCAATCGCAATGCTGCCCTGGCGGCCATGCAGCTGATGCTGGCGGCAAAGGCAAAAGGATATGACACTTGTCCGATGGGCGGGTTTGACCGCGTCAAGATCCGCGAAGAATTGAACATCCCGGACCGCTTCTTGCCGGTGATGATGATCACACTGGGCAAAGCGGCCGCACCTGCTCACAAAACCAGCCGTTTTCCCCTTGAGCAGTTGGTTGTCATGGAGAGGTTTTCCTGACCGCTCGGCGGAGGCGGCAAAAGCGGCGCTGCCAACCGGTTGCCGTACCGGTCAGCTGCGCCGCTTCATATACAAGAGCGTGCTGAAGGCTTCAATTGAGGCTTTACAAATCCTCAAACAGTTTGATCAACAGGAAAGGCAGCGAGCCGATCGCGACATAAGCGTACAGCAGCCCGCAGAAAAAAGCTTTGACGTATCTCATGGTCAATCCCTCCCGCCGTTCTAAAGATGTGGCAACCAAGCACCGGGAACCGACTGGTGTAACACTGGTATTGCATTATACATATATATGTGGTTTGCGGTTCCGCCAGAACAACTGCTGCCGACTGCCAATCCTGCCGGTTAGAAGGATGCAGGTGAAGACAAAATAGGTGAAGCGCACCCAGGCTTATGATAAGATAACTGATGAGTGTTTTTTAAGAAGGAGGCCCGTTTGACCTATGAGCACAGCAGCAGACAGCATTGTAAAAGACATGTCCCTCGCCCCTGGGGGCCATTTGAAAATCGATTGGGTAAAGGCGCACATGCCGGTGTTGAACCGGATCCGCGAACGCTTTGAAGCAGAAAAGCCGTTTGCCGGACTGAAAGTGGCGATTTCGCTCCACCTGGAGGCAAAGACTGCCTATCTGGCGAAAGTGATTCAAGCCGGCGGAGCAGAAGTGACGATTACGGGGTCCAACCCGCTGTCTACCCAGGACGACGTTTGTGCGGCTTTGGTTGAAGACGGCATTTGCGTGTTCGCCAAGTACAATCCGTCGCCGGAGGAGTACAAGAGCCACCTGATCAAAACACTGGAGACTCGTCCCGACCTGATCATCGACGATGGCGGTGATTTGGTGACGATCCTCCACAGTGAACGGCGCGACCTGCTCGCACAGGTGCGCGGAGGAGCGGAAGAGACGACTACCGGCATCCTGCGACTCAAGGCATTGGAAAAAGAAGGAAAATTGGAGTTTCCCATGATGGCAGTAAATGACGCTTACTGCAAATACCTGTTTGACAATCGCTATGGAACGGGCCAGTCCGTATGGGACGGCATCAACCGGACGACCAACCTCGTTGTAGCCGGCAAAACGGTAGTCGTCACCGGTTACGGCTGGTGCGGAAAAGGCGTGGCGATGCGCGCCAAAGGTCTCGGAGCGAAAGTCATCGTCACCGAAATCGACGCGATTAAAGCTGTTGAAGCCTACATGGACGGCTTTGAAGTGATGCCGATGAGCGAAGCCGCGAAACATGGCGACTACTTCGTGACGGTGACGGGCAATCGCGACGTGATTCGCAAAGAGCACTTCGAAGTGATGAAAGACGGCGCGATTCTGTCAAATGCCGGCCATTTCGATGTGGAAGTGAACAAGGTGGAGCTGGAAGCTCTCTCGACAGCAAAGCGCGTCGTTCGCAAAGACATTGAGGAGTACACGCTGGCAGGCGGCCGCAAACTCTACTTGCTGGCAGAAGGACGCCTGGTCAATCTCGCTGCGGGTGACGGACATCCGGCAGAGATCATGGACATGACCTTTGCCCTGCAAGCAGTCGGATTGGAGTACATCAACAAAAATTACCAATCGATCGGCAAGCAAGTGCTGAACATGCCGTATGAATTGGACGAGATGGTCGCACGCTACAAGCTGGAGGCGCTCGGCATCTCAATCGACAAATTGACAGCAGAGCAAAAAGACTACCTGGACAGCTGGGTCGAATCTTAAAAAAAACTGCTGTTACATACAATCAGAAACTGATGAAAAAATCCTGCATACACATGCAGGGTTTTTTTGTATAATAATGTTTGAGTGGGGAGAAGTGGGGGAAAGTGGAGGATAGCGGAAGGGAAGTGGGGGAAGCGGCATGTTCATGGGCGAATATCAGCACAGCATCGATGATAAAGGCCGGCTTACCATCCCCGCCAAGTTCCGTGATGAACTCGGAAGTTCCTTCGTCATTACCCGCGGGCTTGATCAGTGCCTGTTTGTCTACCCGATGGATGAGTGGAAAGTCATCGAAGAAAAATTGAAGTCTCTGCCCTTTACGAAAGCGGATGCACGCGCTTTTACCCGTTTCTTCTTTTCCGGCGCGACTGAATGCGAATGGGATAAGCAGGGAAGGGTAAATATACCAGTCAACCTGCGGCAGCATGCCAGGCTGGCAAAAGAGTGCGTGGTCATCGGCGTATCCAACCGGGTGGAGATATGGAGCAAGGAAGGCTGGGATGACTACTGCGCCCAATCGGAAGGCTCCTTCAGCGAAATAGCGGAAAAACTCGTCGATTTTAACTTGTAAAACACTGACTCGAAGAGCAGGCGGCCATGGAGTGCGCGCTGTTTGGGCTTTTGTTCGGGAGGAAGCAGGATTGTTTCATCATATTACCGTCTTAAAAGAGGAAGCCGTTGCAGGGCTTGACATTCGCCCGGAAGGCGTGTACGTAGACTGCACGCTCGGCGGAGCAGGACACAGTAGCTTGATCGCCGCCCAGCTGCGCGGCCAGGGTCGGCTGATCGCCATCGACCAGGACGATGCCGCTCTGGAGAACGCGGCAGTGAAACTAAGCAGCTGCAAGGAGCGCGTCACGCTCGTCAAAAGCAACTTTCGCCATTTGAAAGAAGTCATACACAGCCAGGGCCTGTCCGGTGTTGACGGCGTCCTGTTTGACCTCGGTGTCTCCTCGCCGCAGCTGGATGTGGGAGACCGGGGCTTCAGCTACAACGCCGATGCGCCGCTGGATATGCGGATGGACCGGAGCGCGCCGCTGTCCGCCTATGAGATCGTCAACGAGTGGGATGAGGCGGAAATTGCCAAAGTGATTTGGGAGTACGGAGAAGAAAAATTTTCCCGGCGGATTGCCCGGCAAATCGTCGTGCAGCGGGAGGAGGCGCCAATCGAGACGACGGGTCAGCTGGTAGAGTTGATCAAGCAGGCGATTCCCGCGCCGGCCCGCAGGAGCGGACCGCATCCTGCGAAGCGGACGTTTCAAGCGATCCGCATCGCCGTCAATGACGAACTGGGCGCGTTTCAGGAAGCGATCAACGACGCCATTCTCCTGCTGAACCCGGGCGGGCGGATCAGCGTCATCACGTTTCATTCGTTGGAAGACCGCATCTGCAAACAGACGTTTCAGGATTATGCCAAGGGCTGCACATGTCCGCCCGACTTTCCGCAGTGCGTCTGCGGCAACCAGCCTATTGTCCGCATCGTCACGCGGAAGCCGATCTTGCCGAGCGAAGCGGAGCTGCAGCAAAATCCGCGGGCGCGATCAGCCAAATTGCGTATTGCAGAGAAGCTGTAGAACTTCAGTCAGAGAGGGGGATTTCTTTGCGTTACTACTATCGGGGGAATCTCGCGGTCGAAGTGGAACACCCAGACAGCCCGTCAGTGCGAAAGAAGCGCAGAATCACGGTAAAGCCGGGGATACCGGCGAAAGAAAAGCTCTTGTACCTGTTTTTTATCTGTGTGATGGTTGCCGGAGTGGGTTTTATCGGAGTCCGCTACGTACAAATTTCAGAGTACAACTATCAGATTCAGAGTGTGAAACGGGCCATTACTTCCATACAGGAAGACAATGCCGAGCTTCGCTTGAAAATCGAACAAATGAATACGGGTGACAGAATCAGACAGGAAGCGGCGGAGATGGGACTGGTCGTTTCTCCGGATTCCGTCCGTGTCGTCGAAGGCGGCAAGTCACCACAGCAGGCGAAGGCGGGCAAAGCAGATTAGTTGCGTTACTCTGACGGCATACAGGGTAACTTTTCTTTTTTCACCAGACGGAAAGAAAAAATCGCTTTTGAGGTGAAACAGGCATGGGGACGAAACAGCGGATAAAATGGCGGAGCCTGTTGATGGGACTCAGTTTTATCTTGACGTTTGGCGGTCTGATTACCCGACTCTGGTGGCTGCAGGCGGTGGATGCCCGGGAGAATTTGGAACGGGCAAAAGACCAGTGGGAGCTGCAGAAGATCCTCCAGCCGAAACGCGGTTCGATTCTGGACCGCAACGGCCAGGTGCTGGCTTACGAGGAGAAGGCGTACAATTTATCCCTGCAGATAAAACCGGCAGACAGTAAAGAAGAAGAGGTGCCCGAATGGATGCGGGACAACTACGTCAAAGATCCCTACATGACGGCCCAAAAATTGGCGCCGATCCTCGGGGTACAGCCGGACTTGCTGCTGCAAAAAATGGCCGCCGTAAAAAAGCCGGGCAGCATCGAGCTGGGGATGGTCGGGAAGAAGCTGACCGAGGATCAGAAAAAGCAGATTGACGCCTTGATGTATCCGGTCGAGGGCGGCAAGAAGGAGAAGACAAATCAACTGCCCGGCGTGGTGCTGCAGTCGACGACGCGGCGGTACTATCCCAAGAACAGCTTTGCCGCCCACGTGCTCGGCTACATCAGCTACGGGGAAGGCCGGGACGAGGCGCACATGGGCATCGAGAAGCAGTACGACAAGGAGCTGTCCGGCGAACCGGGAGAGCTGCAGGTGCTGACGGACGGCGCCGGCTATCAGCTGCCGGATGGCGAACAGAAGTTCAAGCCGGCCAAAGACGGGCAGAACGTCGTACTGACGATTGATCAGCAGATACAAGACTACGTCGAAGCGGCGCTTGACGAAACGCAGCAGAAGTTTACGCCCAAGAGCATGACGGTCATCGTTGCCGACCCCAATAACGGCGACATTCTGGCGATGGCCAGCCGCCCCGGTTTTAATCCGAACGAGTATTGGAGCATCACCGACTATCGCAACCAGGCGATCAGCAGCGTGTTTGAGCCGGGTTCGACGTTCAAGATCATCACCCTGGCGGCGGCGATTCAGGAAGGCAAGTTCAATCCGGGAGAATCCTACAAGTCTGGTACCTACACCAAATTGCCCGGGGAACCGATCCGCGACCACAACTGGGGGAACGGCTGGGGGAACATCAGCTTCCTTGAGGGCGTGCAGCGCTCCAGCAACGTAGCCTTCGTCATCCTCGGCTACGAGCGGTTGAAGGCCGATCTCTTGGCCAAGTACTTTGACCTGTTCGGGATCGGCAAGAAGACCGGGATTGACCTGCCCAAAGAGGCAGAGGGGATCATGTTTGATTTGAAGCATCCGCGCTCCCAGCGGGACGTGGCGGTCACCACCTTCGGACAAGGGGTGGCGGTGACGGCGATCCAGCAGGTGGCGGCGGTCGGCGCGATAGCCAACGGCGGCGAACTGCTGAAGCCGCACATCGTCAAGGAGCTGCGCGACCCTCATACGGGCGAGGTGACCAAGAAGTACGACAAGGAGGTCGTGCGCCGGGTCGTCTCCGAGGCCACGGCGAAACAGACGCGGGATATCCTCGAGACAGTCGTCACCGGCGAACACGGTACCGGCCAAGCCTTTAACATTGACGGCTACCACGTCGCCGGGAAGACGGGGACGGCTCAGATCTACGACGCGAAAACCGGAAAGATCGTTCCGGGCCGCTACGTCGTCTCGTTCATCGGCTTCGCTCCGAAGGACGATCCCCGGCTGCTGGTCTACGTCGTCGTCAACGATCCGGAGACTGACCTTCCCTCAACGACTTGGGGCTCAGAGATCGTTGCCCCGATCTTTAAATCGGTTATGGAAAAAAGCCTCAAATACCTGAAAGAGGTGCCGGACCTTGGTACCGTAGAGGCGGCAAGTCTCAAGAAAACGACAAAAGCGTCTGCGCTCATCGAACGGGCGGTGCCCAAGCTGACAGAGATGTCGGCCAACGCAGCTGTCACCCGGGCCAAACAGGCCGGGTTTCAGAGCGAGCTGATCGGCTCGGGAACGAAGGTCGTCCAGCAGTATCCGGCAGCAGATGAGACAGCCCCGCAAAACAGTACCATCTTGCTGCTCACCGACAAGGTGGAAGGCGTGAAAATGCCCGATTTTACCGGCAAGTCGCTGCGGGAAGTGATGGAGTACGCCTCGATGTTAAAGCTTGACGTCAGTCCGACGGGCAGCGGTTTTGTCAAAGAGCAGAGCATCGCGCCGGGGACGGTGATCAAGGAGGGCGAAACCCTCCGCGTAACGCTTGCCGCCGCCTCCTCGCCATAGCAGTTCTAACCCCACCCCCCTGCGAATAGGGTAGGTAGAGACAAACCTATTCTTGTTCGTAAGGGGGGCTGTGCTGTGCGGGTATCCAATGTAACCGTACGACGCCGCATCTTCATCGCTCTCATCATCGGAACCGTATTGTATGCTTCCTTGATTACACGGCTTGGCTACGTCCAACTGGCCCAGGGGCAGTGGCTTCAGGATGAAGCGGGAAAATTGTGGGGGCGAAACATCCCCTTTATTGCCCAGAGAGGGAAAATATTGGACAGAAACGGAAATGTGCTGGTCACGAACATCAGCGTTCCTTCCGTATGGGCCATCCCGGCTCAGATTAAAGATCCCAAGTCTACAGCGAAGCAATTGGCCGTCATCCTCGGAGAAAACGAAGATAAAATTTATCAGGAAATCACCAAGCGGGCATTGATCCGGCGTGTGCCCGGCGGTCGAAAGATTTCCGAAGAGAAGGCCCGGGAGATCCAGAAGCTGGCCCTGCCGGGGATTCAGGTGGCGGAGGACTCCAAGCGCTTTTATCCGGAAGGCGCGTTTGCCTCCCATGTCTTGGGCTTTACCGGAATTGATAATCAGGGTCTGACCGGCTTGGAACGCATCTATGATCAGTTTTTAAAAGGGACGGACGGCCACGTGTCGTTTCCCTCGGACGCGAGAGGCCGCTTGATGCCGGGCGAATCGGATACCTACGTACCGCCGATTAACGGAATGGACATGTACCTGACGATCGACAGCAACATTCAGCGCTTTCTGGAGCGGGAGCTGGACCAGGCGATGGTCACCTTCCTGGCCGATGACGCGCTGGCGATCGCGATGGACCCGAATACCGGCGAGATTCTGGGAATGGCCAGCCGTCCCACCTATGACCCGTCCTCCTACAAGGACGTGCCGCAGGAAATCTACAACCGCAACCTGCCGATCTGGAAAACGTTTGAGCCCGGGTCCACTTTTAAGATCGTGACCCTTGCCGCCGCGCTCAACGAAGGAGTCGTCAGTTTGGATGAAGGTTTTTACGACCCAGGGTACATCATGGTCGCCGGCGCCAGGCTGCGCTGCTGGAAGCGGCAGGGGCACGGCCAGGAGACGATGCTGGAAGTCGTCGAAAACTCCTGCAACCCCGGGTTTGTCACCATGGGCCAGCGGCTGGGCAAGGAACGGCTGTTTAGCTACATCGACAAATTTGGGTTCGGCCACAAGACCGGCATCGATTTAAACGGCGAAGAAAACGGTGTCATGTTTAAGCTAAATCGCGTCGGCCCGGTCGAACTGGGGACGACCTCTTTCGGCCAGGGCGTTTCCGTGACGCCGATCCAGCAAATGGCGGCAGTCGCCGCGGCGATCAACGGCGGCAAACTGCTGAAGCCGTACATTGCCAAGGAGTGGCGCGACGGCGTTACGCACAGTGTCGTCGGCCGCACGGAGCCGGTCGAAGTCAGGCAGGTGATCACGCCGGAGACCTCGGCAAAGGTGCGCTACGCATTAGAGAGCGTCGTCGCCAAAGGGACAGGGCGCAACGCCTTTATCGAAGGCTACCGGGTCGGCGGCAAGACCGGTACGGCGCAGAAGGCGAAAGGCGGCGGCTACTCGGCGAGCGAGTTCATCGTCTCCTTCATCGGATTTGCCCCGGCCGACGATCCGAAAATCCTCGTCTACGTCGCTGTCGACAACCCGAAGACAGCAGCGTTTGCCAGCACGGTCACGGCTCCGTTGGTGCGAAACATACTGGAATCCGCCTTGCAGTACATGAAGGTGCCCAAACGCGAAGGGCAGATCGAACGCGAGTACAGGTACGGAGACAGCCAATACGTAGAGGTGCCGAACCTTTTGGGCATGAAGATCGATGAAGTCGCCGGCTCCTATTACACGCTGCCGCTCGACGTGGCGGGTGAGGGCTCCTACATCGTCAAGCAATCTCCTGCCGCGGGAGAAAAAGTCCAAGAAGGTTCAAAAATTCGTATCTACCTTGGTGACAAAACATCCAATTAGCTATAAAATGAAATTTCGTAGAGGAAGTCATTCCGGTTTTGAAACCGCCAGGCTTTTGTCTATACTAGTTGGAAAATGGGGTGCCTCTGTCATGCAACTGAGGAATTTACTTGCACCGCTGTTGCCAGTTCGGATATCGGGCGACGATCAGGTCGCGATTACGGGCATAACGGCTGATTCTCGCGAGGTACGTCCGGGAGATTTGTTTGTCTGTCTGTCGGGGTTTACGGTAGACGGGCATGCGTTTGCACAGCAGGCCATGCAGCAGGGAGCCGCTGCGGTCCTGGCGGAAAGAGAATTAAACCTCGACGGAACCGTGGCGGTTGTTCCCGATACCCGCCGGGCTGCAGCCATGATCGCCGACAAGTTTTACGGGTCGCCCACTGCAGCCTTGAAAGTGATCGGGGTAACGGGCACAAATGGAAAAACGACGACGACTCACTTGTTGGATCACATTTTGCGTCACAGGCAAAAACGCACAGGTCTGATCGGCACGATACATATGCGGATCGGAGACGTCAGTGAAGAGCTGAAAAACACGACACCCGATGCACTGTTCCTGCAAAAAAGCTTCCGGCGCATGCTGGATGCGCATACGGAATACGCGATTATGGAGGTCTCTTCCCACGCGCTCGATATGGGGCGGGTCTGGGGGGTTGACTTCCACACGGCTGTCTTCACCAATTTGACGCAGGACCACCTCGACTACCACCAGACGATGGAGAAGTACGCTGCGGCCAAATCGCTGTTGTTTGCCCAGCTCGGCAATCGCTATCGTCACGATTCGCCAAAGACTGCCGTGCTGAACGCGGACGATCCGGTCTCTGCACAGTTTGCCCGGGCCACCGCGGCACGCGTGCTTACATACGGGATTGATCAGCCCGCTGACGTGCGGGCGGAAGAGATCAAGCTGACGAGCGGCGGGGTTTCCTTCACCGCGCGCACCTTCGCCGGAGACGTAAAGCTTTGCCTGCGCTTGATGGGCAAGTTCAACGTCTACAATGCCCTGGCGGCGTTGACGGCAGCCCTGGTGGAAGGGATTTCGCTCGCCGATATCAAGGAGGCGCTCGAGGCCGTTGAAGGAGTCAGCGGCCGCTTCGAAGCGGTCAAGGCCGGCCAGGATTTCACGGTTTTGGTGGATTACTCCCATACACCGGACAGTTTGGAAAACGCCTTGACCACGATCAAGGAATTCGCCCGGGGAAGGGTTTTTTGCGTCGTCGGGTGCGGCGGCGACCGGGACAGGGGCAAGCGCCCGATTATGGCGCAAATTGCAACAAAATACGCTGATCTTACCGTCTTAACTTCAGATAACCCGCGCTCGGAAGATCCGGAAGCAATCATCGCCGACATGGTTGCGGGTCTTGCGAGTGTGCCTGCCAGCCGCTACCTCAGCCTGCCGGACCGAAGGGAAGCGATCGCTTACGCTGTCGGCCGGGCTGGCGCCGACGATGTGATTTTAATCGCCGGCAAAGGCCACGAGACTTACCAGATTATCAAGGGTCAGGTGCTGCCGTTTGACGATCGGGAAGCAGCTCGCGAAGCAATCGCTGCGCTGCATCCAAAAAAGTGACGGGTGGTGTTGAACGGGCGAACACATCAAGAAAGGAGGTTATGGCATGCTCTTTGACAACGTACTTATCATTACGATAATCGCTGCATCTCTGATCGCCGTCCTGGTGGGCCCGCTGTTTATTCCGGTGCTGCGCCGGATGAAATTCGGCCAAAGCATCCGCGTAGAGGGACCCAAGTCCCATCAAAAAAAAGCGGGAACGCCGACGATGGGCGGTACGATCATTATGCTTGCTCTGATCTTTACAGTGCTCAAATTTGCCAATCTGTCGATGGAGATCTTCTTTCTGATGCTCGTTACCTTGGGGTATGGACTCATTGGCTTTTTAGATGATTTTATCAAGATTAACAAAAAGCGGAATCTCGGCCTGACGGCGAAACAAAAATTTCTCGCCCAAATTCTGCTGGCGATCCTCGCCTACGCATTGCTGATCACGATGGGGCACGATACCAGCCTGCACGTGCCGGGCACCCCCTGGGACATTCACCTGGGATGGCTGTATTTTCCCTTTCTCGTCTTTCTGTTTGTCGGCACGACAAACGCTGTCAACATCACGGACGGCCTGGACGGACTCTTGGCTGGAACCGGAGCGATCGCCTTCGGAGCCTATGCGATCATCGCCTGGATGCTGGGCAAAGCGGACACTGCCATTTTCAGCGCCGCAATCGTGGGGGCAGTACTCGGATTTCTCGTCTTCAACGCCCATCCGGCCCGCGTGTTCATGGGCGATACCGGATCCTTGGCACTGGGCGGAGCGTTGGCAGGTGTCGCCATCATGACCAAGACGGAACTGCTTTTGGCGGTGATCGGTGGAGTATTCGTGGTGGAGACGCTCTCTGTCATTCTGCAGGTCGTTTCGTTCAAGACGAGAGGCAAGCGGATTTTTCGCATGAGTCCGCTGCACCATCACTTCGAGCTGACCGGCTGGTCCGAGTGGCGTGTTGTCGTGACCTTTTGGCTGGTTGCGATGGTATTCGCCGGATTAGGTGTTTACTTAGAGGTGGTTCGCTGACATGGAATATTATCGAGACAAACGCGCAGTCGTTTTGGGCCTGGCCAAAAGCGGTGTGGCAGTTGCAAAACTGCTTCACCGCTTTGGTGCTAAGGTCGTGGTGAACGACCAAAAACCGCGCGAACAAGCAATCGGGGCAGAGGAACTGGAAGCGCTCGGCATTCGCGTCATTACGGACGGACATCCGGAGGATCTGATCGATGCGGGTGTTGACCTCGTCGTCAAAAATCCGGGCATCCCCTACGAAGCAAAACCGGTCGCCAGAGCGTTGGAACTGGGGATCCCAGTGATGACTGAGGTAGAGCTGGCGTACCAATTGTCCAAAGCGCCGCTGATCGGCATTACCGGTTCCAACGGGAAGACGACGACGACTACCCTCGTCGGTCTGATGCTGGCAGAGGCCGGGATCGACGCCAAAGTCGGCGGCAATATCGGAACCGTGCTCTGCGAATTGGCGGAAGCCGTCACAGCCGACCAATGGCTGGTAGCGGAGTTAAGCAGCTTTCAGCTGAAGGGGACGATCTCGTTTCGACCGCGAATCGGCGCCCTGCTGAACTTGTATCAGGCGCATCTCGACTACCACCATACGGTGCAGGATTACCGGGCCAGCAAAGCGAAGCTGTTCGCCAATCAAACAGCGGAAGACTGCGCGGTTCTCTCCTACGATCAGGCAGAGGTAAGGGAATTCGGACTTCACCTGCCAGCCAGGATCTACTATTTCAGCCGAACGCAGCCGGTGTCGGCAGGCGCATTCGTCCAGAACGGGCGAATCTTGTTCAAGGAAGCGGGCGGCGAGCCGACGGAGATTATGGCAGCAGCCGATGTTGCCCTGCCAGGTGTTCATAATTTGGAAAATGCGCTTGCGGCGATCGCGATCAGCAAGCTGGCAGGTGCAGACGATGCGGCAATCGCCAGGGTGTTGTCCCGCTTTCAAGGAGTGGAGCATCGTCTGGAATACGTCGATGAAATTGCCGGTGTGAAGTATTACAATGATTCCAAAGCGACCAACCCGGAAGCCTGCAGCCGATCGATCGGCGTCTTTAGGCAGCCGGTTGTGCTGATCGCCGGGGGATTGGACCGGGGGATCGACTTTCGCGAACTGGTGCCCGTTCTAAGGAAGCATGTAAAGGCGATCGTCACGTACGGCCAGACGGCGGATATTTTGCTTGCGCGGGCCGGGGAAGCAGGAATCAGCCAGTCCGTTCGCGTCGATACTGTGGATGAGGCCGTCAGCGCCGCTGCCGGACTGGCACAGGAAGGCGACGTCGTACTGCTTAGTCCTGCCTGTGCAAGTTGGGATATGTTCCCGTCATTTGAAGTGCGGGGGAGCATGTTTAAAAATAGCGTGCATAGACTGAAAACAAGCCTATAAGTCCGTCCCTTCGCCAAGTCGGGGCGGTGCAAGAAAGGATGGCTTGCAATGACGAAGGTACGTACTGCTCCTGACTTCGTAATTCTCTTTGCAACGCTCTGCCTGCTCGGAATCGGCATCGTGATGGTATACAGCGCCAGTGCGGTTTTCGCGGAGAACATCTTGCACGACCCTTACTATTTTGTCAAGCGTCAGATAATCTTCGCCCTGCTCGGGATTACTGCGATGTACATCATGATGAACATCGATTACTGGGTCTGGAAGAAATGGGCGAAGGTCGGGTACATGGCCAGCATCGGGCTCTTGGTGGTGGTTTTGCTGGTCGGGATCGAGGTGAACGGCTCCAAAAGCTGGCTTGGCATCGGTTCGTTCGGCATTCAGCCGGGGGAGTTTGCCAAATTTGGCGTGGTCGCCTTTCTCGCCAGGTGGCTCTCTGACCGTCAGAAGGAGATCGTGCTGTTTCGCAAAGGGTTGATGCCCGCCCTGGCCATCCCGGTGGTCTGCTTTGGCCTGATCATGCTGCAGCCCGACCTGGGGACCGGAACGGTTTTGATGGGGGCTGCGATCCTGATGATTTTTGCCGCCGGTGCGCGGATCAGCCACTACCTCTTTTTTGCCTTCCTCGGGTTGGTCGGATTCGCCGGGCTGGTTATCTCCGCTCCTTACCGCATGGACCGGATTACCGCCTTCATCGACCCGTGGAGCGATCCGCGCGGCGCCGGCTATCAGATCATCCAATCGCTCTACGCGATCGGTCCCGGCGGACTCTTCGGACTCGGCTTGGGCCAAAGCCGGCAGAAGTTTGCCTACCTGCCGGAACCGTATAACGACTTTATCTTTTCGATTATTGCCGAAGAGTTGGGGTTTATCGGAGGGACCTTCGTCCTCCTGCTCTTCCTGCTCTTGTTGTGGCGCGGCATGCGGGTAGCGATCACCGCCCCTGATCTGTTCGGCAACCTTTTGGCGCTGGGAATTATCGGCACCATCGCCGTACAAGTGATCATCAACGTCGGGGTCGTGACCGGCATGTTCCCGGTAACCGGAATCACGCTGCCGTTTCTCAGCTACGGGGGGTCGTCCCTGACGTTGGTGCTGACTGGGATGGGGGTGCTGCTCAACATCTCGCGCTTCTCTCGCTAATTCGGAAGTTTGGAAAATAGGTGATGAATATGCGCGTCGTCCTGACCGGTGGAGGTACAGGCGGACACATTTATCCAGCGCTTGCGGTAGCAAAAGAAATTTTGCGTCAGGAACCGCAGGCTAGCTTTTTGTATATCGGTTCGGGCACCGGCCTCGAAGCCAAACTGGTGCCGAGGCAGGGCATCCCGTTTGAAGCGATCGACATCGCCGGGCTCAAGCGGAAGCTGACGTGGGAAAACCTGCGGACAGCGTGGAAATTCGTTCGCGCGGTGGGGCGGTCCAAAGAGATCCTGCGCGAGTGGAAGCCCGATGTCGTGGTTGGAACAGGCGGCTACGTCTGCGGGCCGGTCGTCTATGCGGCAGCCCGCCTCGGCATTCCGACGCTGATTCACGAGCAAAATGCCGTTCCCGGTTTGACGAACAGCTTTTTGGCCCGTTTTTCGGACAAGGTAGCCGTCTCGTTTGCGGACTCGCTGGACTCTTTTCCGCGGGAAAAGGCCGTCTTTACGGGCAATCCTTGCGCGACTGAAGTGCTTCACGGCAACCCGCAGGCGGGCCGGAAATCTCTCGGAGTGCCGGATGGGAAGCGCATTGTCCTGATCGTCGGCGGAAGCCGGGGGGCGAAAGCTATTAATGATGCTACCCTAGAACTTATCCCCGTCCTGTCGACATATACTGGTTATCATTTTGTATACGTTACCGGAGAGGTCCATTATGACCGTATTTCCGCGGCTGTAAGGGAAAGAGGGGAGCTGCCTGGCAATGTGTCAGTGCTGCCGTTTATACACAACATGCCGGATGTCTTGGCGGCAACCCATGTGATCGTTGGACGTGCAGGTGCATCGACGCTGGCCGAATTGACAGCGCTCGGCATCCCCGCCATTTTGATACCATCTCCGTATGTGACAAACAACCATCAGGAGAAGAATGCCCGGGGTCTGGAACGATCGGGTGCAGCTGCTGTCCTCCTGGAGAGTGAACTTTCAGGGAAGACGCTGGAGCAGGCGCTGGCCGCCATTTTGCTAAGCGATGAGCGCTGGCAGACGATGCACGCAAGCTCGCTCTCGCTCGGGAAGCCGGACGCCGCCCGCGACATCAGCCGCCTGCTCAGAAACCTGTGCGCTCCCGGCCGCTAGGCGTCTGTCACGCCGTTGTAGGCGGCCGCATAGTATGAAGCAAACACGTGATAAGACTCAGGTTCCTACCTAGCATTTGTGTCAGGAGGTTCGAAGATGAAAGAGATTGCAGAAGAGTTGATACGAGCCGATGTTGGTAAAGTGTTAGTCAATGAACCTCTTGCCAACCATACGACTTGGCGAATCGGCGGTCCGGCAGACTTGTTAATCCAGCCGAAAGACAAAGCGTCCATCATTGCAGCAGTACAGATTGTCAATCGTCACGGCCTCCCGTGGAGTGTAATTGGACGCGGCTCCAACCTTCTAGTGAGGGATGGAGGGATTCGCGGAGTCGTGTTCAAAGTGACTGAGGGCTTAAGTCACTGTGAGTTTAAGGGTGAAGAGGTGCGTGTTGGTGCCGGATATTCCATGGTTCGCTTGACGGTTGAGACGGGCAAAATGGGGTTGACAGGATTGGAGTTTGCCGGCGGGATTCCAGGTACGGTTGGCGGAGCCGTGTACATGAATGCAGGGGCCCATGGATCAGATCTTTCACGTATTCTTAAAGAAGCCGAAGTCCTCTTTGAAGACGGCGAAACGAAGGTGTTGACTAACGAGGAAATGGAGTTTAGTTATCGCACGTCGCTGTTGCAGGCAAAGAAAGGCGTCGTGCTCGAGGCGGTATTCCAACTGCGTACAGGTGATCGCAAAAAGATAGCCGCTACTTTGGCTTCCTACAAGAATCGCCGCCGTCAGACACAGCCTTTGACGATGCCCTGCGCAGGAAGTGTATTTCGCAATCCCCCCGGAGATCACGCCGGTCGGTTGATCGAAGCGGCAGGCCTGAAGGGATTCAGTTACGGAAGAGCACAAATCTCGGAGATTCACGCCAATTTCATCGTCAATCGTGGGGGTGCCTTGGCTACCGACGTCCTCACCCTGATGGAGCATGTCAGAAAAACGATTAAAGAGAGAGATGGCATCGACTTGCATCCGGAAGTACTGGTGGTGGGCGAGGGGTAACACGGAGGTGAAAGTTTGGAAACTTTTACTATCGAAGGTGGAAGACCTCTGTCCGGATCGCTTCGCATTCAAGGTGCTAAAAATGCGGCCCTTCCCATACTGGCAGCCACTGTACTTGGGGAGGGGCAATTTCACATCTACGACGTCCCGCATTTAAAAGATATTGATGTAATGTTACAAATATTGACAGCCCTCGGTGCGAAAGCCAGCCATGTAGACGGATGTGTCAGTGTGGATACGACTTCCATTTCTGTCACGCATGTTCCGGATGATCTGATGGGGTTGATGCGCTCTTCGATTTTCTTGATGGGGCCACTCCTTTCGCGGTTTGGTGAAGTGACCATTTCCCGCCCCGGTGGCTGCGTCATCGGGGAGCGGCGGATTGATCTACACCTTTCCGGGTTAACAGCGCTTGGCGCGAAAATTGAAGAGGTTGATGGGTATACCACTTTTCGTACAAAACAGCTTCGTGGAAACAACATCTTTCTCTCTTTCCCCAGTGTAGGGGCAACAGAAAATCTCATGATGGCTGCCGTTTTGGCCAAGGGCACGACCCGGATTTGCAACGCAGCCCGCGAGCCGGAGATTGTCGATTTGCAAAGCTTCCTCAATGCGATGGGGGCGAGGGTACGCGGGGCCGGCTCGGATACGATCGAGATCGTGGGTGTTCCCCGCCTGCGGACGGTCAGCTATCGCATCATTCCCGACCGGATTGTCACCGGCACTCACGTGCTTGCGGTTGGCGTGGCGCAGGGCCATATTCAGCTGACCAATACCATGCCGGAACACTTGACAGCATTAATCGAGATTGCCCGCAACTGTGGTGTTGAAATCAAAACCTACCATGATATAATGGAAGTTAAAAGCACTACCAGGCCGCGTGCAATCGATCGGATCATTACTCAACCGTTCCCCGGCTTTCCAACCGACCTACAAGCCCAAATGATGGTTTTTCTGGCGCAGGCCAGAGGAATAAGCATGATCAAGGAGACCATTTTTGAAGGAAGATTCAAACACGTCAATGAATTAACGCGAATGGGTGCTTCTATCTATGTAGATTTGGGTACTGCATTCATTCGTGGCGTCAATAAATTGTACGGTGCTGCGGTGGAAGCGACGGACTTGCGTGCAGGAGCAGCCCTCGTATTAGCCGGCTTAGGCGCCGAGGGGGTTACCACGATTGAGCAAGTACATCACATTGACCGTGGATACGAACGGCTCGAGTGGCAGCTCCAACAACTGGGTGCTGACATTCAGCGTACAACTAGTATAAGCTGATGATGAAGGTAAAGCGGCATATCGAGGTATGCCGCTTTTCAATGCTTTTGGGAATGAGAGCAAATTGCCGCAAGTACAACGGGAGGGGCAAGAGATGGCGGTTTATGAGGAACGCATTCCGCAGGTAAAGAGAATCGCACCGAAGCGCAGGGGAAATCGGCGCGTGCTGCTTTTGCTTCTGCTGTTTTTTCTGCTCGTGTTGGCCGTCCTGTTTTTTCGCTCTTCGTACAGCAAGGTGGCGGTGATTGAGGTTGCGGGAAACGTGCTGTACACCAAGGAGGAAATCACGGCTGCCTCTGGGCTCGCTCCTGGCATGCAGTTTTTCAACGTTTGGCAAAAGGACGTGCAGGAAAACGTCAAGCAGCTTGCCGGAATCAAAACGATCACCGTATCACGCAAGTTCCCCGGCGTCATTAGACTTGACGTCGTCGAGTACAAACGGGTCGCGTTTCTCGTCGACGCCAAAGGAGACTTCATGCCGCTGCTTGAAAACGGGGTTCGTTTAGACGATAACAAAATGAAAGCGAATGTGATAGACGATCCCCTCGTCCGCAATTGGACGTCGCCCGAACTCCTGCCGGAACTCTCCGCTGCCCTGGCCAAACTGCCGGTGTCGATCCGCAATGAAATCTCGGAGATCGCCCTGACGCCGACCCCGTACGACAAACAGCGGGTGACGCTGTACATGCGGGACGGCAACGAGGTGAGAACGGTTATTTACCAGCTGGCTGAGCGGATGGCTTACTATCCGGCGATTGCCAGCGATATACCCGAAGGCAAAAAAGGTGTGATACATATGCTGGAGGCTACTTGGTTCAGCGAGTACCCCGCTCCAAAGGAAACAGAGGAATCCGGGGACCGGCAGCAAGGACAAACGGACCAATCGGACCAAGCCAGACAAACAAAAGGAGCCGCAAGGTAATGAGGGTACGTAAATTTCACGTCTATTTAACGTTTGTGACCATTTGTACAGGCTTTCTCATTGCGAGTTCGATAGAATTGACCAGGCTGCGGGCGATGGAGAGGCAAGGAGATCAGCAGTGGCAGCAGGAGGTCAGTCTGAACGAGAGGATCCTGGCGGAGAAGAAGCAAACCCGCCAACTGGAGGAAGATTTGTTGAAACTTCAGCGCCAGGTTGCGGAAGAAGAGGAGAAAATGGCGGAGCACCAGTCTGAAGCGGCGGCCATTCTGAACGAATTGGAGGCGGCTCGGATGATGGCGGGGATGGTTCCGGTAGAGGGACCGGGCATTGTCGTGACGATGAAGGACAATCCCAATGCGTCCAATTCCGGCGACGTGACGAAGTACATCATACACGAGCAGGATGTCCGCCTCGTTGTTAATGAACTGCGGGCCGCCGGCGCGGAATCGATCAGCATCAACGGCCAGCGGGTCATGGGCAATTCGGCGATTCGCTGCGTCGGGCCGACGATCATCGTCAACGGCGTCAAATCATCCGTGCCGTTTGTCATCAGCGCGATCGGCGATCCCGCTACCTTGGAGAACGCCTTGAATCTTCCCGGCGGTGTCATGGACATCCTGCAAGGGTTTGTCCAGATCGAAACCGCGAAAAAAGACCTGCTGCAAATACCAGCCCTGGTGGGCGACGTCAAAACCCAAAATACCTCATCATAAGGGGATAAGGAAGCGTTTGGAATGCTGGGACAAAACCGTAAAATTACGTTTATTCTGACAGCTATTAGTGTTATTATTGGAGTTATGCTGGCTACTCAATTGCAGAGTACGCTCAAACCGGAGAAGGTGGAGTCACGCAGCTTGAATGAACTTCGGATCTCCCTGCAAAAAGAAATAGAGAAGCATCAAAACCTGTTAAACGACATCTCCAAATTCGAGCACCTGCTGTATCAGTACGACACGTCTTTAAACGAGCGGGAGAGCATCTCGGTCATGAAAGAAGAACTGGCCCGCGCCCGCAAGCTCGCCGGCCTCGAAAGCGCGGAAGGCCCAGGCGTGGTGGTGCGCATCGAGGACATGAAGCTCCCGCCGGGACCGCTTGGCACGGACGACGGAAGTCCTGCCGGGACAGAGGCACTCCCCGATTTGCTGATCGACGAAGACCTTCGCTGGCTGGTCAACGAGCTGTTGGTCAACGGGGCAAAAGCTGTGGCGATCAACGGTCAGCGGCTGGTAGCCACGAGCGCCATCCGCAATGTCGGACAGTACATTCAGGTGAACACGTACACGATCAGGCCGCCTTACGAGATTGCCGCTCTGGGCGACCCGGAGGTGCTGGTATCGGGCCTGAAATTAAGCGGCATTGAAGAAACGTTCCAGCTGGCCAACAAGACGGTCGTTTTGGAAAAACGGGATACCTTGACGCTGCCGCCTTTTACGGGGAATCAGACGATTCACTATATGAAACCAGTGAAAGCAAAAGGAGATTCATAAAACAATGTGGCTTCCGGTACTAGGATTGATCATCGGCGTTGCAGTTGGGTTCTTGCTGGATTTGCGCATCCCGCAGGAGTACAGCAATTACTTGTCGATTGCCCTGCTTGCGGGTCTTGACACGATTTTCGGAGGGATACGCTCTTACCTGGAGCGCATGTTCAACGTGAGAGTGTTTATTTCCGGGTTCTTTTTTAACACGTCACTCGCCGCCGGGCTGGCGTTTCTTGGCGCGTTTTTGGGTATAGATTTATATCTGGCTGCGATTGTCGCCTTTGGCGTGCGCCTGTTTAACAACCTGGCTGTCATCCGCCGGATTATCCTCTCCAAATGGCTGAGCCAGCGCGATTAGGCGGATGTCCAGACAAATCCTTCCAGAGATCTAGGTACATTGTACTTTTTTTTGAAAAACCATCATGAGAAAAAAGGGAATGATTGTCCTGTGTGGAATAGAATATGCAGGTGTTGCAGAGATAGTCAAGTTTTGATGGAGGAGGTGTCACTGGTTTGGTGAGTAACCATAACGAACTTATTGTCAGCTTAGACATCGGGACGTCCAAGGTTCGCGTCATTATCGGCGAAATCGGGACTGGCTCGATCAACATCATCGGTGTAGGACAAGCCTACTCCGAAGGGATCAAAAAAGGGGCTATTGTTGATATCGACCAAACCGTGCATGCCATCCGGGAAGCCGTCGATCACGCCGAGCGCATGGTAGGCGTTTCAATCGAAAACGTGTTTGTCGGGATCACCGGCAACCATATCGAATTGTTTGAAACTCAAGGTGTCGTAGCTGTTTCCAGTGAAGACAGGGAGATAAGGGATGAAGATATCGAGCGGGTGATACAAGCGGCAAAAGTCGTTGCTTTTCCGCCCGACCGCGAAATAATCGAAGTCGTACCCAAGGAGTTTATCGTTGACGGTCTGGGAAGCATTAAGGACCCGCGCGGGATGATTGGCGTCCGCTTGGAGATGGAAGGCACGATTGTGACCGGTTCCAAAACGGTCATACACAACATTGTACGCTGTGTAGAGCGCGCCAACCTGCGAGTTGCCGGGATCTTTTTGCAGCCATTGGCAGCAAGTCAGGTCGCCTTGACCAAAGACGACAAAAACCTGGGCGTGGTCCTGGTCGACATCGGCGCAGGCTCCACGACTGTCGCTGTATTTGAGCAGGGACAACTGGTCGCGACTTCCTGCATCGGCATCGGCGGCGATCACATCACCAACGACATTGCCCTCGGGCTGAGAACCCATACAGACGTTGCCGAAAAGATCAAGGTAAAGCACGGCTGCGCGCTTGTTGACGAGGCATCCGAAGAAGAGCGGTTCAAGGTGACCCGGATTGGCAGCGAAGTGGAAAAGCAGTTCACACAGGTGGATCTGGCCAACATCATCGAGCCGCGCGCTGTGGAAATTTTTGCGCTGATCGAAGAGGAAGTGTACCGCATGGGCTTCCACGAGGACGTCGCAGGCGGGTATGTATTGACAGGCGGAACCGTTTCGATGCCGGGGATGCTGGAGCTGGCCAAAGAGGAATTGGACGCTCCTGTCCGCATCGCGATCCCCAATTACATAGGAGTCCGCGATCCCGCTTACACGACCGGAGTGGGGTTGATTCAATACGCCACTTCTTTTGTCGAACGAAAGAGCGGCCGCGCGCCTGCTGCCGTCAAGCCAAATGCGAAGCCTGCCGCTCCCAAGCAGAAGGATTCAGGCAATTTTATGGAGCGGGTAAAGAATTGGTTTAGCGAGTTTATTTAGTGGTTAACGATCCATTCAGAAATACGAAACAAGGGCGCCCTCAAGGAATTATCGTGGGCAGATGCTCCTTCAGCGTGTAGCAAAGATGAGGAGGAACAGGCAAGATGCTGGAATTTGACTTAGAGATGGAACAATTTGCCCGAATTAAAGTTATCGGTTGCGGCGGCGGCGGGAGCAATGCAGTAAACCGCATGATCGCTGCTGGCGTCAGGGGAGTAGAATTTATTACCGTCAACACGGATGCTCAAGCTCTTCACCTGTCCAGTGCCGAGTCGAAACTGCAGATCGGCGAGAAGCTGACTCGCGGTTTGGGAGCCGGAGCCAACCCGGAAGTGGGAAAAAAAGCGGCGGAAGAAAGCCGCGAAATGATCGAACACGCCCTGCGGGGTGCCGACATGGTCTTTGTCACGGCCGGAATGGGCGGAGGCACGGGTACTGGCGCTGCTCCTGTCATCGCAGAAATCGCCAAAGAACTGGGTGCCCTGACCGTAGGTGTAGTCACGCGCCCGTTCTCCTTTGAGGGCCGCAAGCGCTCGCTGCAAGCGGAGAGCGGGATTGCCAGTCTGAAAGAAAAAGTGGATACACTCATCGTCATTCCCAATGACCGCATTCTGGAGATTGTCGATAAAAACACGCCGATGCTCGAAGCGTTCCGCGAGGCGGACAACGTGCTGCGCCAAGGTGTCCAAGGCATATCCGAATTGATCGCCGTGCCTGGCTTGATCAACCTCGACTTCGCCGACGTGAAGACGATTATGACCGAACGCGGTTCCGCGCTGATGGGGATCGGTATCGGCAGCGGGGAAAACCGCGCTGCGGAAGCTGCCCGCCGGGCCATCTCCAGCCCGCTGCTGGAGACTTCGATTGACGGAGCCCGCGGTGTCTTGATGAACATTACGGGCGGTACGAATTTAAGCTTGTACGAGGTAAACGAAGCGGCCGATATCGTTTCGTCTGCTGCCGACCTCGACGTCAACATGATTTTTGGCGCAGTGATCAACGAGGATCTGAAAAACGAGATCGTCGTTACGGTCATCGCGACCGGCTTTGAAGAGAAGCAGCAGCAGCAAAGCGCCGCAGAACGCCGTCCTGCGGCAGGCAGCATCCGTCCGGCACAGCAGCAGTCGTCTGCTGCGCCAACCGCCAGAAGCCGCGAAGAAGAAGTCGAGAAGTCCGTATTTTCGATGAGCAATCTCGACAATCTGGACATTCCCGCCTTCCTGCGCAACCGCCGCAGAAACAAGAAGTAATCCGGATCGTGCAATCGATCGGCGAAAACAGCTTATCCTGCCGGGATAGGCTGTTTTTTTATCCTCTCCTTTCTACAAAAAAAGTACGGGTAAGCTGTCAAGATGTGACAGACTTTGAATAAACATTGATATATACTGTCCTTGCCGGACGGGGGTGAGGATGATGGTTGTCTACCTCGATATCATTTTACTCCTCAATTTTGCGATCGATGTTTTATTGTTGTGGTTTACCGCCTTCTTCCGCAAAGAAAAAATCGTCTGGTGGAGATTGGCTGCAGCGGCGGCGTTCGGAACTGCCTATGTCGCCTTTTACTTTTTGCCCGAGTTCGCCGGGTTGTTTCAATGGGCGGTCAAGCTGTCTTTCTCCACAGCGATGATGTGGATCGCCTTTGGTTTTCGCAGGCTGCTCACCTTTCTGCAAAACCTCTGCATTTTTTATTTTGTCGCCTTTGTTTTCGGTGGAGGGGTTTATGGACTGCATTACCTTTTGTCCTCGCAGAGTGAAGTGGTAGGCGGGATATTGGCGGTGCACAGCGACAGCTTTGGAGTCGGCTCCAAGCCGACGGTGATCGTGGTACTGTCCGGTTTTGTCTTGGTCTACTTTCTCAGCCGGCGGAGCTATCATGCCATCTCGGAACCGAAGCGGTTGGAAGCCTTCCACGTGGAAGTGGCGGCCAAGGTGGCCGGGGAAAGCGTGATCTGCCGGGGATTGGTCGACACGGGCAACCAGCTCTACGAGCCGATCACGCGGATACCCGTAACGATTATGGAGGCCCGTTTGTTCGCCCGCCTGCTGCCTGCCGAATTGGCCAGTCTGGTCGCCCGGGAGGAGAAGCTGGACAGTCTCGAGCAGATCATTCCCGAGCTGCCGCAAGAGTGGCAGAACAGGCTGCGGCTGGTTCCTTTTCGCAGCGTATCGCGCGGTATGGATTTTCTTGTCGCAATCAAGCCGGAGACGTTCGTCGTCAGGCAAAACGGCAGACGCTTTGAAAGCCAGAAGGTTCTCATCGGACTGAACCCGATCCCGCTGGCCGCCAACGGTAACTACCAGGCCATTGTTCATCCCGCTCTTTTGCAGGCTGCTGCAGAAGAGGAGTCTAAACCTTTTGAACAGGAGGGCTAGCAATGTACGTAAAAATTCGTCTATCTGTCCAATTATTCTGGTACCGTCTTTTATTGCTGCTGGGTGTCCGTGGAGAAGAGATCTACTACATCGGCGGCAGTGAAGCCCTGCCACCCCCTCTGACGCGAGAAGAAGAAGAAATTCTGCTCGCTCGCCTTCCATCTGGCGATGTAGCCGTACGCAGCATGCTGATCGAGCGAAATCTCCGGCTGGTTGTCTATATCGCCCGAAAGTTTGAAAACACCGGGATCAATATCGAGGACCTGGTCAGCATCGGGACGATCGGCCTGATCAAAGCGGTCAATACGTTTGATCCCGAGAAGAACATCAAGCTGGCGACGTATGCATCGCGCTGCATCGAAAATGAGATTTTGATGTACCTGCGGCGGAACAATAAGATCCGATCTGAAGTCTCCTTTGACGAACCGCTCAACATCGACTGGGACGGAAATGAGCTGCTGCTGTCCGATGTTTTGGGGACGGAGAACGATACGATCTATCGCAATATTGAAGACCAGGTGGATCGAAAACTGTTGAAAAAGGCGTTGGATAAGCTTACCGAACGGGAGCGGACGATCATGGAGCTGCGCTTCGGCCTCTCCGGCGAAGAGGAGAAGACCCAGAAGGACGTGGCGGATCTGTTGGGCATCTCCCAGTCGTACATTTCCCGGCTTGAAAAGCGAATTATCAAGCGTTTGCGAAAAGAATTCAACAAGATGGTGTAACGCATAAATTCCCAACTCGGGGAGATACTGTTCCTAGACCGTACCAGAAAGTGGATGTCCGCTTTGCGGACCCCTCCACTCGGCAGCTTAGGCGCCCGCCACGCGGCCTTTCGACATCCGGAATAGGAACTTTTGCTTCTCCAAGGAGGGAATGACGTGACGCGCAACAAGGTAGAGATCTGTGGAGTAGACACCTCAAAGCTTCCCGTACTGACCAATAAGGAGATGCGGGAACTCTTCGTGCGATTGCAAGGTGGCGAGTATTCCGCGCGTGAAAAGCTGGTGAACGGCAATTTGCGGCTCGTCCTCAGCGTCATCCAGCGCTTTAACAACCGGGGGGAATACGTCGACGACTTGTTTCAAGTTGGCTGCATTGGCTTGATGAAGGCCATCGACAATTTTGATCTGGGGCAGAATGTCAAATTTTCCACGTATGCTGTACCGATGATCATCGGGGAAATCCGCCGCTACCTGCGCGACAACAACCCGATTCGCGTCTCGCGCTCCCTTCGCGACATCGCCTACAAAGCCCTTCAGGTACGGGACAACCTGACGAACAAGCACTCTCGGGAACCGACGATCATGGAGATATCAGAAGAGCTGAACGTCCCCAAAGAAGACGTCGTATTCGCACTTGACGCGATCCAGGACCCCGTCTCGCTCTTTGAGCCTATTTATCAGGACGGCGGCGATCCGATCTACGTCATGGACCAGATCAGCGACGAGAAGAACAAGGACGTCTTGTGGGTAGAAGAAATCGCCCTCAGGGAGGGCATGCAGCGGCTCGGAGAAAGGGAAAAAATGATCTTATCCATGCGCTTTTACGAAGGGAAAACACAGATGGAAGTAGCGGAGGAGATCGGTATTTCACAGGCACAGGTCTCCCGGCTGGAAAAGGCGGCCATCGCCCACATGCAAAAACACGTGCAAATCTAGCCATTGCAAAAGAGCTTCCTGCCAGGCGGGAGCTTTTGTTTTTCTTTCTGCATCAGGGCAGAAAGATGGCCTTGCCGGTCTGGTTTCTTGGAGTAAAGCAGCGGCCGGCAACATATACATGGTGTATGGAGGATAAAAAGTGGGTGAGCGGTATGGTGAAAATATCGGAATTTCAGACGAAAGAGGTCGTCAACATCCTGGACGGCAAACGTCTGGGACAGATATCCGACCTGGAGATTGACCTTCGGCAGGGCCGCGTCGAAGCGATTATCATCCCCGGTCCGGGAAAGTTCCTCGGTCTGTTCAGCTCTGGAAACGACTATGTGATCCCCTGGAGAAACATTGTGAAAATAGGCAAAGACGTTGTTCTGGTGCGGCTGGAGGAGGCTCTCCGGCTGGAGGCAAAACAGGAGGATGATTACCGTGCATAAGGATGCGACGTCACAAAGGGCCCGAGCTGCAGATGCAGCCTCGGGCCTCTTCGCCATAGGGTGGTACTTTTGTACGTGTTGCGGCTTTGGACGAAACTGGGTAAGATGAGAATAGCTAAGAACATGCCGGGAGGGTTGTCTAGTTGGAATCATTTGTCAGGTCTGAGCATACCCATACGCTGCACCTGCGCGAATGGGAGGCAATGTATCCCGGTTTATGCGCGGGTTTCACGCTTCGGACAGGCGGCCATAGCCGACCTCCGTTTTCCTCCCAAAATCACGGTTTGCACGTGGGGGACGATCCGGCTGAGGTTGTCGCCAACAGGCGTCTTTTGACGAAGCGGCTGGGGTTTCCTTTTTCATCCTGGACCTGCGGGGATCAGGTGCACGGCACGAAGATTTGCCGGGTAACGGCAGACAGACGGGGAGCGGGAAGAGAACAGCTGCAGGAGGCGATTCCCGCAGCAGACGGATTACATACAGACCTGTCTGATGTCCTGCTCACATCCTTTTATGCCGATTGTGTCCCGCTGTACTTTCTCGATCCAAAGTCCAGTGCGGTCGGCCTTGCACATGCAGGCTGGAAGGGCACGGTAGGGAAGATTTCCTCGGAAATGGTCAAGGCTTTTGCAAGAGAGTACGGCTCAGATCCGTCCAAGCTGCTGGTGGCAATCGGTCCTGCGATCGGCGGGTGCTGCTACCAGGTGGACGGGCGAATCGTAATACAGGTACAGGCCGCAACCGCGCGCTGGAGCGCGGCGGTGGTTCCGGATAAAGTGGAAGATCGTTATCTGCTCGATTTGCCGCTCCTCAATGAGCTGATCCTCGAGGAGGCGGGTGTGGCAAAAGAGCGGATTTTACGCACGGAGTGGTGTACGAACTGTCGTAAAGATTTGTTTTTCTCCCATCGCGGAGAAGCGGGCAAGACCGGCCGGATGGCGTCGTTCATCGGTTGGCGAGCGGAAGGAGATGTTTCCTAGGATGGAGCAACTTGTGACGAAAGAGATGGTGCAAAACCGCCTGAAGGAGATTGAGCAGCGGATTGAGGCAGCATGCAGGCGCAGCGGCCGAAACCGGGAAGACGTGAAAATCATCGCCGTCACCAAGTACGTCGACGCCGCAGCTGTAGGGGAAATCCTGGCCGCAGGCGTCGGGCATATCGGCGAGAATCGGGTGCAGGACGCTTTGCCGAAGTGGCAGCGATTTGGCGAAACGGGAACCTGGCATTTTATTGGCCATCTGCAGACCAACAAGGTAAAAGAAGTGGTAGGCCGG
Organism: Brevibacillus massiliensis; assembly: GCF_000311785.1. Taxonomy (GTDB): domain Bacteria; phylum Bacillota; class Bacilli; order Brevibacillales; family Brevibacillaceae; genus Brevibacillus_C; species Brevibacillus_C massiliensis. The sequence continues at coordinate 231,628 of NZ_HE978537.1, read as the reverse complement.
TTTGACTACATCCATTCGCTGGATCGAATGTCCCTGGCGGAGGAGATCGAAAAACGGGCAGCTGCCTTGGATATTGTCGTTCCCTGCTTCCTACAGATCAATATTTCCGGCGAAGAGACAAAATTTGGGCTAAATCCGGGTGATGTCTTGGCTTTTGCCGAGGAAACCAGTAATATGAAACATATAAGAATTGCCGGACTGATGACAATGGCTCCTCAGGTCGAAAATGCGGAAGCGGCCCGGCCTGTCTTTCGCGGCCTTGCGGAATGGCAAAAACGCTTACAAGCCCTGAAGCTGCCTCATGTGACCGTTGAAGAACTGTCGATGGGAATGTCCGGGGATTTTGAAGTAGCGATTGAAGAAGGAGCGACGTTTGTGCGCCTGGGCTCCATTTTGGTGCGCCCCTGACAAACCTCGGGGCAGATGGGAGGATGAAGCAGACGATGGGAGTTATGAATAAAATCATGGGCTTTTTCGGCTTGGATCAAGAAGAGCTGATTGAAGAGACGATCGAGGAACAGCGCGAGAAGGAGGAGGTCCTCTCCAAGCGGCAGCAGCCGGTAAAAAACAACGTGGTCAGCCTGCACGCAGCCCGGGAGCAGACGGGAATCCGCCTGATGCTGTTTGAGCCGCGCCACTACAGTGATGCACAGGACATAGCGGACAACCTGCGCAACCGCCGGCCTGTCGTCATCAATTTGCAGCGGGTAGAGAAGGAACAAGCGAAGCGGATTGTCGATTTTTTAAGCGGAACGGTGTACGCGCTGAACGGCGACATCCAAAAGGTGGGGGATCACATTTTTGTCTGCACGCCGGAAAACGTCGACATCCAGGGAACGATTTCCGGTGTCATTGAAGAGTAACTACCGACTTTGAGGTGATTTATGTCCAGCTTAATTTATGTCATTAACTTTGCTTTTCAGGTGTACCAGTTTATGGTGATTGCCTACGTGCTGATGTCGTGGGTTCCTCAGATGCGCGAAACCCAGATCGGTCAATTGTTGGAACGGTTGGTTGAACCGTATCTGGCGCCGTTTCGCCGGTTTATTCCACCGCTTGGTTTTATTGACATTTCCCCGATTGTCGCTTTGATTGCTTTGACGTTTGCCCGTTACGGTGTGCTGACCTTGCTGGGAATGATTACGGGATACCGTTTCGTGTGAGGAAGTCAGATGGGATTATACGATCATTTTCGCAAAGAGGAGTTGCCTTTTGTCGAACGGTCGCTGGAAATATTGGGACAGGTGGAGCGTACACATATAGTACGTCTGACCGATTTCCTCGATCCGCGGCAGTTTGCGATCCTGAGAAGCCTCACTTCACAGGTGAGAGACGTGAAGGTGGAAGGGAACGGCGGTTACCCTGAGGCTGAACGAGTACGCGCACTGGTTTTCCCTGAGTACATCACTCCCGCTGCGGAGGATTTCGGGCTCGCGCTCGTCGAGATAAAGGGGGATCAGCGCTTCGTGAAGCTGCAGCATCGGGACGTGATGGGGGCACTCCTTCATATTGGGCTGAAACGAGAAAAATTTGGCGATATCCTGCTGGACGAGTTGGGCTGCCAAACCGTGATCGCCAAGGAAATCGTGGAGTTTGCCCGCTCGCAAGTCACGCAGATTCACCGCATCCCGGTCGAACTCGTCAGCGTCCCCTGGACACAGCTGCGGCCGCCGGTCAGAAACCTCGCCGAGAGGAGCATCACCGTGGCATCGCCGCGGCTTGACGCGGTGCTTGGGGAGGTCTATCACCTGTCGCGGGCCAAAGCGCTTGTTCCCATCCGGGGAGGAAAGGTGAAAGTAAACTGGAAGGTGGTTGATGATCCGTCTCATCTCGTTCAAGCCGGCGATGTGCTGTCACTTGCAGGCATGGGCCGCTGCAAGGTTTTGGACGTATCCGGCACAACCCGGAGCGGACGCATTCGCTTGACAGTCGGCGTCTTCATCTAGCCTGGGAGGATGCGAAAAAAATGCAAAAAAAGCAGGAAAGTCTTGACTCCTGTCGAAATTCTATGAAAAAACCATTTTGATAAAAGGGTGAAGAGGGGTGTTCTTGTGCCTTTGACTCCGTTAGACATACACAACAAAGAATTCAGTACCGGTTTTCGCGGGTACAACGTAGATGAAGTCAACGAGTTTCTCGATCAGGTCATCAAAGACTTTGAACTGTTGACCAAGGAAAAGAAAGAGTTGGAGGAGCGGATTGCCCTCTTAAATGAGCGGGTCGAGCATTATAAGAGCATGGAGGAGAATCTCAGCAAATCCATCTTGGTGGCCCAAGAGACGGCTGAAGAAGTCAAAGCAAACGCCCGCAAGGAGAGCCAGCTCATTTTAAAGGAAGCGGAAAAAAACGCGGATCGGATCGTCAACGAAGCGTTGGCCAAGTCGCGCAAGGTGGCGATTGAGATAGAAGATTTGAAAAAACGGGCATCCGTCTACCGGATGCGTTTTCGCACGCTGCTCGAAGCGCAGTTGGAGATGCTGGAAAACGGCGACTGGGACGATCTTGAAGAGGCGAATGCCAGCCTCTCGGAAACATAAGAGCTTGATTTTCTGTTAAAAATGGTGTTATAATTTATAGCAAACTTTTTATTTGACGATGAACGGGACGAGTAGGCAGAGAAGGCTGCCAAGAGAGTCAGGGGGAGCTGCGAACCTGATCAGTACACTTTGCCGAAAATCACCCGGGAGTTCATATCCGAACGCTGGGCGCCGTAGGGCCTGGCCAGTAGGTGAGCGGGTCATTCTCGTTACGAATGCTTTAAGTGGATCAAGTCTTTGATTCAATAGGGTGGTACCACGGGAGCCTTTCTCGTCCCTAAGGGGATGGGGGAGGCTTTTTTGTTCCAATACAGCAAATAGTAGGAGTGACAGTGATGAGTATCGACTATAGCAAAACATTGAACTTGCCCAAAACGGAATTCCCGATGCGCGGCAACCTGCCGAACCGTGAGCCGGAAATTCAGGCGCACTGGGATGAGCTGGACATTTACGCCAAAGTGCAGGAACGCACCAAGGGCCGCCCTTTCTTCGTTCTGCATGACGGCCCCCCGTATGCCAACGGAGACATTCACATCGGGCACGCCTTGAATAAAATTTTGAAAGACTTCATCGTTCGTTACAAGTCGATGGCCGGTTTCCACGCTCCTTACGTACCCGGCTGGGATACGCACGGGCTGCCGATCGAGCAGGCGATCATCAACGCGCAAGGTCTGGATCGCCGCAATATCGAAGTGAACGACTTCCGCAAACGTTGCGAAGAGTACGCCTGGTCGTACATCGACAAGCAGCGTTCGCAGTTTAAGCGGCTGGGAGTGCGCGGAGATTGGGCCAATCCGTATGTGACCCTGCGTCCGGAGTACGAGGCGCGGCAGATCAAAGTGTTTGGCGAAATGGCGAAAAAGGGGTACATCTACAAGGGCTTGCGCTCCGTATACTGGTCGCCGTCTTCCGAGACTGCGCTGGCCGACGCAGAGATCGAGTACAAGGACAAGCGCTCTCCGTCCATCTACGTCAATTTCATGGTAAAAGACGGCAAGGGCAAGCTGGATACGGAAACAGGCGTGGTCATCTGGACGACGACGCCGTGGACGATTCCGGCAAACCTGGCCATCTGCGTACACCCGGAACTGGAGTACAGCGTAGTCAAAGCGGACGGAGCCAAATACCTGCTCGCCTCCGGATTGGTCGAAGCCGCTGCCAAGGAAATCGGCTGGGAGTCTGTCGAAGTGCTGTCCACGATCAAAGGAGCGGAGCTGGAGGGAATCGTCACGAGCCATCCGTTCTACGATCGGGAATCGCCGCTGCTGCTCGGCGAGCACGTCACGCTTGACGCCGGTACGGGCTGTGTCCACACCGCTCCCGGACATGGGGAGGACGACTTCAACATCGGGATGAAGTACGGCATCGGCGTGCTCTGTCCGGTCGACCACGAAGGGAAGATGACCGATGAAGCGCCCGGATTTGCCGGACTGTTCTATGAAGACGCCAACAAAGCGGTAACGGAAAAGCTGAAGGAGACAGGGGCGCTGCTGAAACTGGGCTTCATCACCCACTCGTATCCGCACGACTGGCGGACGAAAAAACCGGTGATCTACCGTGCCACCGAACAGTGGTTTGCTTCCATTGACGGGTTCCGCCAGCAGCTCCTCGACGCGATCAAGGAGGTAAAGTGGATTCCCCACTGGGGCGAAACCAGGCTGGCCAACATGGTGGCCGACCGCGGCGACTGGTGCATTTCCCGCCAGCGGGTCTGGGGCGTGCCGATTCCGATCTTCTACTGCAAGTCCTGTAATGAAGCGATCATCAACGATCAGACGATTGACCACGTGTCCAAGCTGTTCCGCCAAGAAGGATCCCAGGTCTGGTTCTCCCGCGATGCTGCGGAGCTGGTACCGCAGGGGCTGACCTGTCCGAGCTGCGGAGCGAAGGAATTCCGCAAAGAGACGGATATCATGGACGTTTGGTTTGACTCCGGTTCCAGCCATGAGGCGGTTCTGGCCGAGCGCGATGATCTCGTCTGGCCGGCCGACCTCTACCTGGAAGGGTCCGACCAGTATCGCGGCTGGTTCAACTCGTCCTTGTCCACCTCTGTCGCCGTGCACGGCAAAGCTCCTTACAAGGGAGTGCTCAGCCACGGCTTTACGCTGGACGGCGAAGGCCGCAAGATGTCGAAATCACTGGGCAACGTCATCGTGCCGCAAGAGGTGGTCGACAAGCTGGGAGCGGACATCTTGCGCCTGTGGGTCGCTTCCGTCGATTACCAGGCAGACCAGCGCATCTCTGATGCGATTCTCAGCCAGATCGCCGAAGTGTACCGCAAAATCCGCAATACGTTCCGCTTTCTGCTGGGGAACCTGAACGGCTTTGATCCGGCAAAAGACCGCGTTTCCTACGAGCAGCTGAACGAACTGGACCGCTTCGTGCTGGCAAAGGCGGCCAAAGTGACGGATCGCGTGATCAAGGCTTACGACGAATACCAATTCCATACGGTCTTCCATACGGTGCACAACTTCTGTACGATCGACCTGTCCGCTTTCTACCTGGATATCTGCAAGGATCGCCTGTATGTCGAGGCGCCTGACAGCGTGAAAAGACGGGCGGCCCAGACCGTCATGTACGACGTCCTGCTGGATTTGGTCCGGCTGGTCGCCCCGATCTTGCCGCATACGGCCGATGAGGTCTGGCGCTACATTCCGGGTGTCTCCGAGGCGAGCGTACAGTTGACCGATATGCCGCGCCCTAATGAGCAGCACCTGGCGTTTGGCGCTGAGGCGGAAGTCAAGTGGAACGACTTCCTTGAGATCCGCGACGAGGTGCTGAAAGCGATGGAAGAAGCCCGCCGCCAAAAGGTGTTCGGCAACTCCGTCGACGCCAAGCTGGAGCTGTACCCGGGTGAAAAAGCGTACCAGACGCTGACGAAGATGAACGAGTTGGCTGACCTGTTTATCGTCGCCCATGTCGACCTTCACTCGCCGGCGGAGGCGGCACCCGCAGAAGCAATGGCGCTGGAAGGGATTTCTGTACGGGTCTTGCCCGCTGAAGGCGTCAAGTGTGAGCGCTGCCGGATCGTCAAACCGGATGTAGGGATCAATCCGGCACATCCTGAAGTGTGCGGCCGCTGCGCCTCGATCGTAGAAGAACATTTTGCCGACGTACAATAGTGTTTAATGCTCTGCAAAGCCTCCTCACTGGCTGAACAAATGCCAGTGGAGGAGGTTATTTTTTTATATTGATTAAAGGTTGAAGATGAAGCTGATAGTCGACGTTAATCTTCATTTGTTGCCAGTATCTTGACCACTCTTCTTTCTTAAGCGGCTTCGCAAAAGGGTGGAGGGAGAGGTTTCCTACTTGCAGAGGATCCACTTTCTCTTGTTGCATTTTCTTAAATAACGCCTTTGTGTTTTTCTCCAAATAGGATTTGATCTCGTTCGTGAGATTCGCTACTTCTTCCGGATAGAGGATATTCTTCTCACCCCGATATTCTTCAATTCTGCCGCTCAAATCTATTTTGATTGACAGTGACGAATAATTGGCATCTAATTCCATATGAACAGTTGAGCGGACACGGCCGATCGTGACGGATAACGCTGGCATAGCAAGAATCTTGACGTAGTAATCGTTGTCAAACAGTTGGAAGAGTTGATCGTCCATAGTTTTGATGGTCGCTGCTAGTTTGTCATTTCTGAAAAAAGCGGTTCCCTCGTAAGTGAAACTGCTTTTGTTGGCCTTGAAGACTGGTAATATCGGATCGGAAAATCGGGAGTATAACTTTTTCATAAATTGGTGCAGATTGACGATCGTCATTTCACCTTGATAATGTTTTTCGTAGTGTTTCAACATGGCATAAAGAAAATAATCAAGGCTTGGCTGCGCATTCAATTGATTCCTTATGTAGTCTTCGAAATTTCCTCTTACAACTGCCAGATAAAGACGTTGAGAAAGTTCAGGGTCTGTCAACAAGGTATTAATCAACGAAATGACTCCCTGTTTCGCAAGTTCTTCGCTGATGAGCAACATGCGAGTTTGTCCGGCTTTCAATTCACGGTAATTGATTAAATTGAATTGCTTGATCCCTTGCTTCACAAGTTCAACCTGTAGCGTGAGCAGACGCTTTTTTTCTTTGACCAGAGGCGGCACCAACGTGCTGATTTTTAGCTTTCCTTCTCCACCACTGCTTACATACCAAAAAGTCACTGGGGCGATCTCTTCGATTGTATTGTTCTCCACAAACGGAGAACACCCCGTGGTTAACACAATACTAAAGAAGAAGGCCAATAACACTGCCCGTTTCCTATGCACCATATTAGACAGCTCCCTTTCGTTTAATCGCCAACAGAAGAAATACCGGAATGAGGGAGTAGGTGAATGCTCCCAACCACATCTGTAAGGTCACCCAGAAGTTTTCTCTCGCGGTCGCATTCCAAAACCACTTATCTACAATGAACATACAAATAAGTATCACGAGACAAGCTGACACATATCCGGTTCGGGTGGTCTGTTTATGCAATCTTCCCAAGATAATTCGAACAGCCCCATAGAAGCATAACAACAAGATGGCAATAGCAAACACGTAATTAAACATATGTATGGAGAGCAAAATCGTATCAATCCGCTCAATTACGGGAGACTGCAGGTAACGGCCCATATGAACCACGGGAAAATTGATTGCGTTCAAGTAATGGGGACCAAAAAACAATAACGATGCTACGAACAAATACACATATTCAAAGACGGTAATGGCATTCGCCAAAGTTAAATATTTTCGTATCTTTTGTTGTGGGCTTAACCATGTAGTCAAACATATTAAATATTCCGGTCCTGAAAAAGATGACCATAAGGCCAGCCACGATTTCCAAGGGCCTATGGACCAGTCTGTTGGGACCAGGGGATATAAATCGTAAAGCGAAGCTTCCGGCGGAAAGAATAAAGGAAGGAACAGCAGAATGATCCAAGCCCCGCTTAAAAAGGCGATCATAACAAAACGGATTGTATTCGCCATCCCTTTAGCGGCAACATAACAGCCCACCAGGAATATGGATAAAATCAGCCATTTGTTATCCATAGAGGGAAATATAAATGTATGGACCATTTGGACATAACCTAGTGTGTTTACGACGATATTGAGTAATATGGGGAACAACCCGGCAATGACAAATAAACGAACCGTCCTCTCACCGAAAAGCTCCACAAACCCGTTGTAACCCTTTGCAGCAAAATCGGAAGAAAACCATTTCGATAGAATCAGCAGATTAAGCTGTGACAGAATTCCTATTGCGATAATTCCCCAAATCATGTAGGAATGTACCAAATACATAGGCAAGATCAGAATAGTGAATAGGATTTGCAACCTGTTCACCATGAATACAACATAAACGCCGCTATAGGTAGATGAACTTGCAAATGTTGCCATGTAATCATCTCCTTCGGTTGGACCGCCATTTCTGAAGGGGAGACACATACTCAGGGCGCGTTTTCATCCAAAGCAGGGGACCTCGAATGAAAAGATCTATCCAATCTTTTCTATAAAATGGAGTTACAGGAGCAAAATACGGTTGCTTGAGAGAAGTAAGTCCATTTAAGTGAGCGAGAACTGCTATTCCCCCCAGTGCTATTCCAAAAACCCCCAGAATAGCCGAAAGTACAAGGAAAAAAAATTGAATGAGCGTGCTGGATTTGGTCACTTCGTAATTGGGGACCAAAAATGAAGCGATGGCGGAAATACCAACCAGAACAATTAACACTTTACTGGCGAACCCGGCTGCAACCGTAGCTTGACCAATGACAATACCGCCTATCACTCCCAATGTTTGACCTGATTTTGTCGGCATTCTCAGACTTGCTTCTTTTATGACCTCTAATGTCATCAGCATTAGGAACGCTTCCCAAAAGGGAGTAAAGGGAAGCTTGCTCCTGGATTCCAGTAAAACCGAAATAATTTCCAGTGGAATCATCTGATAGTGATGTGTTGTTAACGCTACATAGAGAGGGATCAGTGTCACCGCAAGAACAAAGCTGAGATATCGAATACAACGAAAAAAGCTGGCAACGATCCAGCGAAGAAAGTAATCTTCGGGAGACTGAAAAAGATTAAAAAATGTGATCGGAGCAATTAAGGCATATGGCGTATTGTCTACCAAAAAAATTAGTTTACCCAAGCCCAATGAGTATGCGCAGGCATCCGGGCGGTCGGTTTCTTGAAACTGTGGAAAGATGCTGTGTATATGATCTTCCATAAAAAAGGCAACCTCGGACGAATCAAGAAATTGATCAAAATCAATAGCGGAGAGTTTGCTTCTCGCATTGGAAATATGATCAGGGTTGGTTAACCCTTCAATATACATGAGTACAACTGTTGTTTGACTTAGCGAACCGATTGTAAACTTCTCCGTTTTTAGGGCAGTGATTGGCAGCCGTCTGCGAATCAACGTGATATTTTTTTCAATTTGTTCACTGAAGCTGTCTCTCGCTCCGTATATGATCGTTTCCGTTGCAGATGATTCGATGCCGCGACTCAATGGATTTTCCAGATGTACCGCCCACCATTTATTCTGCGACAAATCATTCAGCAGTATGGAGCCTTGTACCAACTGTTTTTTTGCCTCCGCTACAGTGGTGATATTTGTTAGCCTGGAGGTTGCTATACATTCGTGAATCGTGTCATGAGAACAGTGGGTAAGCGGTTCCATTACGGATTCATTTAAACGTTCCTGGTCGATTAAGGTTCTGATATAAACAAGTGTTATTTTTTGGCCTGTTTTGGTTTGGCGTTGAATGATCTCTGCATCTTCCATGTTGGCTAAAAATTGTCTGAGGCCATCCAGCGTTACTGCTGTCTGGGTCGCATTCTGAGGTTTATCTTTCCGATCGTTGTTGCCACGCTTACCTTTTTTCCAGAACATAAACACCATCACCTGATGTAAGATTTTTGGTTATGTACCGTTCAAAATGATTCATCTTATTATGAACGGACTAGTTTCAGCTAATACTTGTCCACTGAAGCATAAATGCAAAAACAAGCCCTTCGGCCACAACGACAGGCCCTCCAAAAAAGCTGTGCAAAGCAAAGTTTTCGATGGAACGACTTGAGGCATACTAGCCAAATAGAACGACAAAGGAAGGTGCTCACATGGACAAGGAGTTGCTCGCGAAGCTGAAGCGGCGGCTGTTGGACGAAAAGGAGAGCCTGCTGGCAAGCCTGGAAGAAAATAATCGCTACAACCTGGAGAACCAGATGTCCGAATCCTTCTCCGAGTTTTCCATGTACGACAACCACCCGGCAGATATCGGCACAGAGATGTTCGAACGGGAGAAGGACATCGCCCTGTACTTCCTCGACCGAGAGACAATGCGTCAGATCGATCAGGCCCTGAGCCGGATGGAGGATGGCAGTTACGGGTACTGCAGCGTCTGCGGCCAGCCGATACCGGCAGAGCGGCTGGAAGCGATTCCCCATACCCTCACCTGCAAAGAACACGCTCCGGCCCCCGACGTGAATGATCAGCGGCCGATTGAAGAACAAATTGAAATGCCCCCGTTTGGCCGCTCATCGCTGGATGAGCGGGATGACACCAATGCTTTTGACGGAGAAGACACCTGGCAGATCGTAGAGAATTGGGGTACGTCCAGCACGCCTTGGTCTTACGAGGACAACGACAAGACGGACTACAATGACATGATGATTGAATCAGGCGAGCCGGACGGCTTTGTCGAACCGGTAGAGCAGATCGCCTACACCGATATTCACGGCTATCACGGCCCGGACAGCGTCCATTTTAACCGTGGATTCCAGTATGAAGCGTATATGGAAAAAGGGGAAGGAAAAGGGAATTCTATTCGTTATGAGGAGTACCTGCGCGAGTTGGAGGATCAGGATGGCGCCGGACCGGGAGTAGAGGACATCAGCAATGGTGACGATTAAACAGGTTGACACGTTTCCGCTGCTGTACCGCCTGCCGCAGCCGTACGGAGATGCCAACGGCTACAAAAAATACCGGACCTGCTGTCTGTTTCGCCTGAGGACAGAGAGCGGTCTCGAAGGCTGGGGAGAATGCGTCGACTGGCTGCCTACGCTGGAGCTCGGGTTTCGCGAGCGAATCGTCCCGTTTTTGATTGGAAAAGCAGCAACGAATCGACGTCCATTGGTGAAAATAATCAACAAATGGCATCAGCGAATAGCCACGGGAGTCAGCATGGCGCTCACCGAAATTGCCGCCAAGGCCGCCGGGCTTTCGATCTGTGACCTCTGGGGCGGCAGATGGCAAGCCCAAGTACCGGTCTACGCTTCTTTTCAATCCTACAGCGATCGGCCTGACTGGCAGCGTCATTCGATCAAGCTGGTCGAACAGGCGGTCGCAGCCGGATTCGACAAAGTAAAGGTAAAGATCGGCGGGAAGCGGATCGCGGAAGACCAAAAGCACATTCAGGCGCTGCAAAGTTCACTGGCAGGCGCGGTGCAAATCGCTCTCGACGCCAATCAAAGTTACGATGCCGCCACGGCCATGGAGTGGCAGCGCTTGTTTTCGCAATGGGATAACCTGCTGTGGTTGGAAGAGCCGCTGCCGATGAATCGAACGGCTGATTACAAGCTGCTTCGCTCCCGGCTGTCTATCCCGCTGGCGGGCGGCGAGAACCTGCAGTCGGCAGAACAGTTTTTACCCCTGCTGGCGCAAGGCGCAATCGATATCGCCCAGCCTGATACGATGCATTTGGATGGAATTGACAGTTACCGCTCCACCCTGGAGACAATCAGACAGTTTGGGCTGCGCGTCTCACCGCATGCTTTCGATGGAGCGCTGTCCAGGCTTTACGCCCTATTCGCCCAAGCATGCCTGCCGCCCTGGAGTAAAATGGCCGACGAGGAACTGGAACCGGTAGAGTGGGACGTGATGGAAAATCCCCTTCAGCAGCTTGTGCCCCTGGCGCCAAGCGGCGGGAGGGTGACGCTTCCCGACGGCGTTGGGCTTGGAGTGGAGCTCGATCTTGAGCGAATCGCTGCCTTTCGTTGGGACGAGAGAACATACATCTAAAGAGACGAGGAGTGGACATGGCTCAAAGCACGAAGAATCTCTTTGGTTTGGCTGGTGTTCCGCTGGTCATGGTGCTGGGCAACTCCATGTTGATCCCGGTGCTCCCGACCATGAAATCTGTGTTGCATTTAACGTCGTTACAGTCCAGCTTGCTCATTACCGCTTTCTCGATTTCCGCAGGAATCGTGATTCCGCTTGCTGGCTACCTGTCCGATCGGTTTAACCGGAAGGCGGTCGTATTAATCGCTCTGTCGGTGTACGGAATCGGCGGACTGCTGGCCGGATTGGCTGCGCTCTGGTGGAAAAACCCGTACACGATCATCATGATCGGCCGCGTGCTCCAGGGAATTGGCGCTGCCGGTACTGCGCCAATCGCGATGGCGCTGGTGGGGGACTTGTTTAACGGCGCCGCGGAAAGCAGGGCGCTTGGCCTGTTGGAAACCTCAAACGGGTTGGGCAAGGTGCTCAGTCCGATCATCGGCTCCTTGCTGGCCCTGATCGCCTGGTACATGGTGTTTCTCGCCTTTCCGATCATTTGCGGCATTACGCTGCTGTTTTTCGCCTTCTTCGTCAAGGAAAAGCAGCGAAAGAAAGAACCGATGCCCTTCAAACAGTACCTGGGCTCGATCAAGCAGGTGTTTAAGAAGCATGGCAAGTGGCTGGTTCCCGCTTTTTTCATCGGCAGCATTTGCCTGTTCACGCTGTTTGGCGTGCTGTTTTACCTGTCTGATCTCTTCGAGGAGAAATACGGCATCGACGGAGTATTAAAAGGAGGCTTTCTGGCGATCCCGCTGTTGGCGATGAGCATAACCGCCTATCTGTCGGGGGCGATCATCAAAAAGAAGCTGACGCTGATGCGGGTATTTATCATTGCGGGAATGCTGCTGCTCTCCTTATCTTACCTGCTGGCCAGCTTCATGAAAAACGTCTACCTGTTGGTCGGCATTCTGGTCATCGGCAGCATCGGCACCGGGATGATCCTGCCCTGCCTGAACAGCATGATTATCGGGGCCGTAAAAAAATCGGAGCGAGGCATGATCACCTCGCTGTACAACGGCGTCCGGTTTATCGGCGTGGCTGTCGGGCCGCCTGTCTTTACCTGGCTGCTTGGCTTCTCCACCAATGTGATGTTTTACTCGATCGCTTCTTTAACGCTCCTGTTTGCAGTCATCGCGTTTTTCCTGATTACGCCGCAAAAGCACAAGCAGCAGCAGAAGAGCGCGGCGGGACAGGCGGACGCGGCAAAATCGGCGGATGACAATGAAGTTCTCCAGCAGATGAAGGAAGCGGCCGCAGAGGCAAAAGAAGAGCCCGCAGAATTGGATGAGGAAGCGAAAAAACAGCAGGAGATGCATGAGATTCTCGGCTTCGATCCGGCCAGACCGATCAGCAGCTTTTTAAAAAGAGGCAGAACCAAATCGAAAACGTAACAGGTCTTGGTCGAAGGACGACACAAGACCTGTTTACCGTCTAATTGGGAATGAGCCCGTTGTCGCGGAGGTAGGCGAGGGTCAGCGGGTAGACATCGTCGTACAGATAGCGGCTGAAGCGGGGGTCTCTCTTGACGTCTTCCGGGATGGTCTCAAACAGCATCATACCGCCTACGCTGCCGCCTCTCATCTCCGTGACGTGCTGTTCCACGCGGGCGACGAAGATGTCTTTGACCAACGTCTGGTCCACCACGTACTGGCCGATTTTTTGGATGAAGTCAAGGGAGCATCCCGTCTCCTCATAGGTTTCGCGGACAGCCGCCGCGAGACTGGTTTCGCCCGGCTCCACCTTGCCGCCGGGCAGCTCGATGCCGCGTTTGGTGTGAACCGTGAACAGCAGCTTGCCTTCAAAAAAAGGAAAGACCAGTACATGCCCAGCCGTGCGCTTCCGGTAAACGGATTCGTCAAACGTAAGCTCTACCGGCAGCCCGAAGTCATCCGAAAAGAAGTACATTTTGTGTTCATCCCTTTTTGAGTTGCTGTGATATGTGCTTGGTTGCTCTCATGGCCTGGCCCGCGGCGAGCGAAAGGGAAGCATAAGCTGCTCCGTTGGTTACGTCACCGACGGCGTAAATCCACGGAATGCTCGTTTCCTGGAACGTATTGGTCAGCAAAAAACCTTCGCCGTAGCGGGACAAGCCAGGTACTTCATCGCTGTTGCCCCTGACGCCAATCCGCGGCAGGACCCAGTCTACGGGAAGAAAAAGCGGCTCGACCCGCCCTTGGATCTGCAGGAAGACGCCTCTTGGCGTGTGTTCCTCTGCCGTCCGCAGCAACTCCGTTTCCATGAACAGCGTAACGTTGGAGCGGGAAGACAGCCGCTTCGTCCACTCGGGCCGGGCCCGCAGGCGGCTTCCGCGGACTGCAATCCAGATATGCCGGGCGTATTCGGACAGGTTGTACGCACTCTCGAAGGCCCGATCGCCGCCCCCGATGATCAAAATCCGCTTGCCCGCAAGCTTTGCTCCATGTGTCGTGGTAGAGAAGGAAGGCGGCAGGACGATTGATGAGCCCGCGAGCGAAGAGAGCTGGTTTTGCTTGACACCTGTCGCCAGGATCACGTACTCCACCTGATACGTTTGCTTTTCCGTTACGACCCGTTTTTGGCTGATGTCAATGGCGATCAACGCTTCATTCAACCTGCAATCCACCTCTGCCGATGCGGCAAACGCCTTCAATTCCTGAAGAAAGGCAGCGCCGTTGGCATAGGTCTTCGGCGGATAGTCCCAGATCTCGTTATGAATCTGCTGCAACTGCCCGCCGATGTGATCGCTGCGTTCAATGCAAACGGCTGTCAGGCCCAGCCGCTTGCACCAGACTGCCGCTGCGATGCCGGCGATACCTGCTCCGACGATTAGCACCTGTACGTTTTCCACCGTGAGTTTCCCCATTTCTTTTCCAATCGTCTCCTCTTAGTTTAATTCAATGGGAAACGTTGAATTCCTTCCCGCCAAAAACCATCGGCTGCAGCGCCGGGAAATGAGGGCGTTGGTTTTCCTCAAGTCCGATTGGCCAGGGGCGGAATGATCAGGTACAAAGCGTAAGCAAAACAGAGCCAGACGGCGAATGAGAGCAGTTGGTCAGGGGACCAACCAGGTAAGAACAGCTCGTGATTCCAGAATACGAACGTATCCAGGCAGAGTCCCGTTGCCGTGCCGATGACGGCAAAGCGGCGTCCCGCTTCAGGGGATCGGTCGACTTTGCCATAACACCAGGCAACCAGGTACAACAGGATCGCAGTGACAGCCTCCAACAGGCCAAACCGGAGGGGGGAGAGGCCAGCGGAGGCCGGCGGCAGCAATAATGTCTGGCCGAAGAGGCGAAAACAGAGAATGACGACGAGCCAGACGCCGACTGCGAACGACAAAGCGGGCAGCCATTTTTTTCGCGGCATGATTATTCCTCCCTTGACTCTGGAGCCGCTTGGGACACGGCCGTGATACGGCGGATCAACTGGTACAGTTCGCCGTACACCTCATCCGCGGAAAAGCTTTCACATACCAGTGCCTGCAGGGCAAGTCCGTCAATCATCGCATTGAGCAGAATCGCCCAGGTTTTTCGGGAGACACCTTGTACCGGCGGGTGCGGCCACAGGGCGGCGAGCTGATCTTGCAAAAAGCGGTTTTCCGTTTCGATCAGCTCCCCCAACTGTTTGCGGATCTCCTCGTGTTGGAGGCCGGAGACGACCAGGGAAAAGAACAGCTGATGGTAAGACGAGTCTGCCGTGCAGCGGCTGCGGGCCGATTCCAATGCAGAACGGATCACATCCGGATCACCTGGCTGCGGCTGTTGGATCTTTTTCCACGAGCTGTGGCAGAGATCGCTTACGACATCAAGCAAAAGCTGTTCTTTTTGCCGGAAGTGATAGTAGACGGTGCCCTGTGAGACGCCCGCCTTTTCGGCTACCGCCTTCAGCGTCAACTGCTGAATCCCGTGTTCCACGATGCACTGCTTGGCTGATTCGATCAGATCCTGCTTGGATATGACGTTTGGTTTCGCCATGGGGACTCTCCTTTAAGTAAGTTAGTCGAACAACTAACATTTGTTTTCCATAAATGTACAATAAGCGGCTGCTGCAGTCAAGAAGAACAGATATCCGTTTTGCCAAGTATTGGGTTATAATGAAGGGAACATGACAAGAGCGGAGGGGTGCAAATGAAAATCGCAGTCACAGGCGCAACCGGATTTATCGGGAAGCATCTGGTCAGGCATCTTGCAAGTCAAGGCGACGAGGTTATCGCCATTTCCCGTTCTTCACGCGCACGGGGTTTGCCCGATGCCAAGGTTGTAAGCTGGGACGAGCTGGCAGACAAGCGGGATATGCTCGAGGGATTGGATGCCGTGGTCAACCTGGCCGGCGAGTCGATCAACCAAAGGTGGACACAGAGTGCCAAAGAGCGGATCGTCTCGTCCCGCCTAACGGCTGCCGAAAAGCTAGGAGAACTGTTTGACAGGCTGGAACAAAAACCCCCGGTGCTGGTCAACGCATCCGGCATCTCCATCTACGGGACTTCCGATACAGATACGTACGATGAGAGCAGTCCCGCCCGAATCGTCGATTTTTTGTCCGATGTCGTGGAGAAGTGGGAAGCGGCGGCCGACCTGGTCAACGCGCCGCGGACGGTGAAAATCCGCGTCGGGATCGTGCTGGGAAACGACGGCGGGGCCTATCCGAAGATGGTGCTTCCCTACAGGCTGGGAGTCGGCGGCAAGGTCGGCAGCGGCAGCCAATGGCTGTCCTGGATCCACATCGAAGACATGGTGAGACTGATCGATTTTTGCATCCGCAATGAGCAGGTCAGCGGGCCGGTCAACGCCACGGCCCCGAACCCGGTCACCAACGACCAGTTTGGCCGGGCCGTTGCCAGAGGACTGGGCCGTCCGCATTGGTTTCCCGTTCCGGCCATGCTGATGAAGCTGATCTTTGGCGAACTGGCTGTCCTCCTGCTGGAAGGGCAGCGGGTCATCCCGCAAAAGCTGCTCGATTGCGGCTTCCAGTTTCGCTACCCTGAGATAGATGACGCGATCAAGCAGCTGGCGGGAAAATAACGGCATCCCCAGGTCAATCCAGGAACCTCTCCCTGATCTCCGGCGTCGGCATGAGGCAGCTGGACTGCTTGCCAAACCAGCGGTAACGGTTGCGGGCCACCCAGTCGTACACCCGGTCGCGCAGCGGCAGGGGAACGATAATCAGGGCGTACAGTACCGGCCACAAGCCGGACATGCAGCGCAGCAGCCGGAGAGCCGCCGTTGATTTGACATAAGAGCGGCCGTCTTCGATGAGGACGACTGTGTCTGCACCCTGCGCTGGCAAGCCATGCCTCTCAAGCAGCTGCTGTCCCGCCTCCGACTGCAGCGAAGCGAATTTTACCCGGCCCTGCCGATCTCTGGGGATGACGAATTGAACGGTGCGGCTGCACAGGCTGCAGTCGCCGTCAAAGAGAAGAATCGCGGATGGAGCGGGTGTTTTTTGTCCCATGGAAACGCTCCTCCTTCAGCTGTTTTCACTCGTCGCCGAGCTCCATGCGGTTGTGCAGCACATCCTCTACCTTCAGCAAATGGTGCAGCATTCTTTGCTGCGCCATCAAGGCGTCGCGGTCGCGGATCGCTTTATAGATCAACACGTGCTCCCTGTACAGCCTCTCTGCGCTGGCCCGCTCGCCAAACAGCCACATTTTCCGGGTGTTGCGCATGCTTTTGTTCATGGCTCCGGCGATGGTCTTCATCATGTCGATCAGCAGGCGATTGTGGCTGGCGTAGGCGATGGCCTGATGGAAGTCGATGTCAGCCTGATCACTGGCTTCTTCCGAGTCGACACCTTCTCGCATGTGTTCGAGTGCTTGTTCGATGGCGGCCAAATCCTCATCTGCCCATTTCCGCGCTGCCAGACCGGCGCTGCCGACTTCGAGGATTTTGCGAATCTCCAGCAGTTCCAGGATATCTTCAAAACCCATCAGTATGGTGGACAAGGGAGCGGTCAGGCTGGAGGTTTCGAATTTGCGGACAAAGGTGCCCTCGCCCTGCTTCATTTCTACCAGTCCCATCGCTTGCAAGGCGCTAAGCGCTTCCCTGACGGCAGAGCGTCCGACCTGGAACTTCTCCGCCAACAGCTGCACGGAGTCCAGCTTGTCGCCTGGTTTTAACTGTCCATCCAGAATCATCTGCTTCAGTTCATCTGTAATCACTTCGTATATTTTTTTGCTGGAAATTTGTTGAATTGGCAATGTAATTCCATCCTTTGTCTCGTTCTCTTTTCATTTTACTACACAAGCAACCCCCAAAGCATCTGCTTTAGGGGTTGTCTCTTCGTCAGGAAGCAGCCTGTTTGTCTTGCTTCAATTCTTCCGGCTCCAACTTGCCGTCAATGCCTTTGCGCCGCTGGTATTTGTCCATTAAAATCACGGCAACGGGGCAGAGGATGGCCGTTGTCAGGGTGGAGAGCGATATTTGCGCGGTGGCGATGTTGACGATATCGTGGTAGGCCTGAGCCTCGGCCTGGGTCATCATCCCGGAGCCTGCGGCAACGGTCGCCGCCGCTGCAATCGCCGCCGGAGTCCCGACCGCGTTGCCAGCCGTGGAGGCTTCGGCAACGGGAGCGATCTGGCTTTTTTCGCGAAAGATCTTAAATACCAGGATCCCGGTCAACCCCGTCAAGACGGTCGTCCCGATCCCAAGGGCAAGACCTGCGCCGACGACTTCCGGGTTGAAAAAGTTGGCCAGATTCATCCCCGCTCCAAGCGCAAAGGCGAAGAAGGGAACGGGCAGAGTCTCGCCGGGCTTTAAGAACTCGCGAATCCGCGGATCGAGATTGCCGAGGAGCATGCCGAGTCCAATCGGCAAGAGCACGGCGATAAAGGCGATGACCGGGAAACTCTGGCCCAGCATGCCGAGCGCCATCAAGGTGAAAAACGGGCCGTCGTTCAGGGACAGGACCGAGACCGCACCGACGTCGGAGCGGTTACCGTACTGTCCCGTCAAGGCGACGTACATCCCGCCGTTGCCGTTGGTCATGGCCGCGATGATGGCCAATGTGGACAGGCCGAGCAGTCCGTTCATCGGATCGAAGAACATGGCGAAGAGAAACCCGACTGCCACGCCGGTCAGGTATTTGCTCGCCGTAAGCAGAACGCCTTTTTTCAGGGCGCGGCCGCCGACCCGCAGGTTCATTTGGCTGCCCGCGCAGAACAGGAAGAGGGCGATCAGGGGAATCGCTCCGTTCTTGAACAGAGCCTCGGAAAAGCCGCCGATCTTCAAAAACTCGTAGTTGCCGTCCGCTGTCGGCGCGGCTCCCAATCCTTTCAGGAACTCCATGATAAACGGAACGTGCATCTGGTCAATCGTATTTAACAAGGCTCCGAGCAGCAGCGGAACAACCATGAGCCCCCCGGGTACTTTTTCCACCGATTTCATGATCTGCATCGACATCTCTCGCTTTCGAAGGAGGTATGATTATCTGATGATTGCGCTTTCAAAAACATTTTTTCAAACTCGGAAGAGGATGGAGCTGTCGATTTCGGCTGTAGAACGCAAGCCCGATAAAGCCATCGTCAGCTTAAAATCGGAGATGAGATTTCGCAGGACGGTTCTTACCCCTTCTTCGCCGGCCACCGCCAAACCGTAGAGGAACGGCCGTCGCGGTACTTCTTGCTCTTGAAAAGTTCAACCTAAATGCTGGAATCCATCTTTGCTCCACCTCCCAGACGCAAATATATGATCATCTGAAGAGGATTTTAGCAAAAGAAAAATAGGAATTCAATAAATTATCATATGATTTGCAATGGATATAATATTTCGTAAGTCTTATTTTTTGGCGGAAGGAAAGGTTCATTTCAGGGGGAACACGGCAAAAGGGACTGTTGTCCAAACAGAAGGAATGATATAATTTTTAGAAGTCATCTGATGACCTGATCACTAGGATAGACGGGGGAAATAAGATGCTGGACAAGGGAATTCGGGAAGACCTGATTGCCATTGTAGGAGAAAAGTATTTTTTGGATACGCCGAATGAGCTGTACGCGTATTCCTATGACGCGACGCCCATTCACCAAGCCATGCCCGATGCGGTCGTCATGCCGGGGGGTACAGAAGAGGTGTCCGCCATCTTGAAGCTGGCGAATGCCCACGGCATCCCGATCGTGCCCCGCGGGTCGGGAACCAATCTGGCCGGGGGGACGATTCCGGTTGAAGGCGGCATCGTCGTAAATATGAACCGGTTTGACAAAATTTATGAAATTGACCAAAAAAATCTGACGGCAACGCTTGGACCAGGAGTCGTCACGGCCGACCTGCATAAGGCTGTCGAAGCGGTCGGCTTGTTTTACCCGCCTGATCCGGGCAGCATGCGGATATCGACGGTCGGCGGGAATATGGCCCAATGCGCGGGCGGCATGAGAGGGCTGAAGTACGGAGTCACCAAGGATTACATCCTGGGGCTGGAATACGTCCTGCCATCGGGGGAAGTGCTGCGCTGCGGCGGGAAAAACATGAAAGACGTCGCCGGGTACGACATGACCAGACTGATGGCCGGATCGGAAGGCACCCTCGGGATCATTACCGAAATCACGGTAAAGCTGCTCCCGCTGCCGGAATCGAAGCGGACGCTTGTCGCCTACTACACCAATATCGTCGATGCGGCCAGGACCGTGGAAAAAGTCATCGCCTCCAAAATCATCCCGGCGACGATCGAATTTCTCGACCAGTCCACCATGAAAGTCGTGGACGACTTTGCCAAGCTGGGACTGCCGCTGGAGATGAAATCGATGCTCTTGATCGAGCAGGACGGACCGGAAGACTTGGTGGTGCGGGATATTGAGAAAATCGCCGCCATTGCCAAACAGGAAGGAGCGGCCGATGTGCAGCTCGCGCAAACGGCCGAGGAGGGAGCCAAGCTGCTCGCGGCGAGGCGATCGGCCTTGGCTGCGCTGTCCCGTCTGCGTCCCACGACGATTCTCGAAGACGCGACGGTTCCCCGCTCCCGGCTGGCCGAGATGGTGAAAGAAGTGGAGCGCATTGCGGAGAAGTACCAGGTGCAGATCTGCACCTTTGGCCACGCCGGAGACGGCAACCTGCACCCGACCTGCATGACCGACGAGCGGGACAAGGAAGAGATTCACCGTGTGGAGCAAGCTTTTGAAGAAATTTTTCGCACGGCGATCCGCCTCGGAGGGACGATTACCGGGGAGCATGGCGTCGGCATGGCCAAGATGAATTACCTCGACCTAAAAGTGGGCGAGGGAGGAATCGAGTTGATGAAGCGGATCAAGGCCGCGTTCGACCCGAACAACATCATGAATCCCGGGAAGATGTTCGCGGGCAGCGGACGTCGCAGAGTGGTGGTGAAACGATGAACAAGGCAAAGCAAGGGCTTTTGGCCAAATTCAACATGGATGAGATCATGAACTGCATGCACTGCGGATTCTGCCTGCCGGCCTGCCCCACTTACCGGGAGACAGGCTTGGAATCGCACAGTCCGCGCGGCCGCATCGCCCTGATGAAGGGAGTTGCAAGCAGCCAACTGGCCATCGATCAGGAATTTGAGAAAAACATGTACGCCTGTCTCGGCTGCCGCGCTTGCGAAACGGCTTGTCCGGCCGGGGTGCCATACGGCAGCCTGGTAGAGACGGCGCGGGAAGTGGTCGAAGAAAAGAAAAAGAGCGAGTCGAAACCGCCATTTGTCCGCAAGCTCGTGTTTGAGAAGGTATTTCCCTATCCCGAGCGGATGAAGGCGCTGGGAACAGCGCTGTGGGCGGCTCAGAGCACGGGGCTGCAGACCCTGGCCAACAAGACGGGCTTGATCAACATCCTGCCGCGGGAAATGGCCGAGATGCAGCAGGCAGTCGATAAGATCGCATCGCCGAAGGAGCGTAAACAGCGCAAGCAGGTGATGCCGGCGCAGACGGCGGAGACGGTCTTGACGGTCGGGATGTTTACGGGCTGTGTCATGGATGTGATGTTTTTTGAGACGAACCAGGCGACAGCGGGCCTCTTGACGAAGGCGGGCTGCAGAGTCGTGTTTGTGGAAAATCAGGCTTGCTGCGGGGCGCTGCACGCCCATGCCGGGGAAAAAGACGGCGCCATCGAACTGGCCAAGCGCAATATTGAAGCGTTTGAGCGGGCAGGTGTCGACCTGGTCGTCAACAACGCCGGCGGCTGCGGCGCTGCGCTGAAGGAGTACCACCACTGGTTCGCGGACGATCCTGAATGGAAGGAGCGGGCCATGGCGTTTGTCGCGAAGGTGAGAGATGCCAATGAGGTGCTCGCTGAGCTGCCGCCGCTCGTCTTTACCAAGCCCTTGAACGCCCGCGTCACCTACCAGGATTCCTGTCATCTGGCCCACGGTCAAGGCGTTCGCAACCAGCCTCGCCAGCTGCTGAAAAGCATCCCCGGCGTGGAACTCGTCGAAATGTCCGGGGCTGACAGCTGCTGCGGGTCTGCCGGGATCTACAACATCACCAACTTTGACATGTCGATGCAAATCTTGGACGACAAGATGGAGCACGTGAAGGAGACAAAGGCACACATCATCGCGACGTCAAATCCCGGCTGCCTCTTGCAGATGAAAAAAGGCATCATCCGGGCCGGGCTGGAAGGCCAGATGGAAGCGGTGCACATCATGGATCTGCTGGCTCGGGCGCTGTAGTGTTGGAGGTTCGCCTCCAGCTCCGGGCGAAATTTTTGGATTTTGGCAAAAATGCTCTGTATAATAAATATTGCAACTCTTGCAAGAGGTGGGACAGTCATGAAAATCGTCATAGCACCCGATTCGTTTAAGGGCAGTGTCTCGGCCATGGAAGCGGCAATCGCCATTGAGAAAGGAATCAAGCGATACCTGCCTGACGCGAAGACGCTCCTGATTCCTGTCGCCGATGGCGGGGAAGGGACGCTGGACAGCTTGGTGGCCGCGACTGGCGGGAAGCGCGTGCCGGTTACGGTGACGGGGCCGCTGGGCTCCCCGGTAGCAGCCGAGTACGGACTGCTCGGTGACGGGGAGACATGTGTGATCGAGATGGCCAGCGCCTCCGGACTCTACCTGATTTCCCCCGAAGAGAGAAATCCGCTGGTCACGACGACCTATGGGACGGGCGAATTGATCAGACAAGCCTTGGATGACGGATGCCGCCGCTTCATTTTGGCGATTGGCGGCAGCGCCACCAACGACGGCGGCGCCGGCATGCTGCAGGCGCTGGGGATGCGGCTCCTGAATGCCAAAGGGGAACCGGTTGGCTTTGGAGGCGGCGAATTGCGGCAGATCGCCGCCATCGACGACAGCGGTTTTGACCGGCGGATTGCCGAAGCTTCTTTCCTGATCGCCACAGATGTGCAGAATCCGCTTGTCGGTCCAAGCGGCGCTTCCCACGTATTTGGTCCGCAAAAAGGGGCGACTCCGGAGATGGCCGCCAGCTTGGATGAGGGCTTGTCCCATTGGGCAGACTTGATCGAGGCAAAGACAGGCATGCGGATTCACGACCGTCCGGGAGCCGGTGCCGCCGGTGGGATTGGCGGGGCGTTTCAAGCCTTTTTCCCAGCGGCGATGCGCCGGGGCATCGATGTCGTCATCGAGTATACCGGGCTTCGCGATGCGCTGCAGGGGGCGGATCTGGTCTTCACCGGCGAAGGGCAGATCGACTTTCAGACCGCTTCGGGCAAAACTCCGATGGGGGTAGCGCAGGAGGCGCAGAAGCTGGGGGTACCCGTGTTCGTGCTGGCCGGTTCGATCGGCCGCGGCATCAGCGAGCTGTATCAGTACGGCATTACCGGCATACACAGTATTGTAAACGCCCCGATGACGCTTAAGGAAGCGATGCAGCGGGCCCCGGAATTGCTGGCGGAGCGGGCGGAACAGGTATTGCGAACTTATGACGGAAAAGCGAGGTTATCCTAAGTGAAGACAACTCTTATGTACGGCAAAGAAGGCTTGACTATAGAGGTTCCCGACCACGCTGTCCTCGTGGAGCCGAGGCACCTTCCGGGTCTCGCGGATGAGCGGGCGGCCGTGTTGAAAGCGCTTCGCGAGCCGATTGGCACACCGCCGCTGCGGGAAATGGTCAAAGAGACAGACAAGGTGGCCATCGTCATCAGCGACATTACCCGGCCGACGCCAAACCACAAGCTGGTCCCCTGGCTGATCGAGGAGCTCTCCCACGTTCCACGGGAGAATTTTATCATCATCAACGGCACCGGGACGCATCGCGACCAGACGCGGGAAGAGTTTGTACAGATGCTGGGCGAGTGGGTAGTCGAGAATATCCGCATCATCAATAACCACTGCCACGAGAAGGAGACGTTGGCAAAGGTGGGCAAAAGCTCCTTTGGCTGTGATGTGTATTTGAACAAGGAGTATGTAGAAGCGGATTTTCGCATCGTAACCGGGTTTATTGAGCCCCATTTCTTTGCCGGATTTTCCGGCGGACCAAAGGGCATCATGCCAGGAATTGCCGGCATCGAGACGATCCTGACCTTTCACAACGCGAGGATGATCGGCGACCCGCTCTCCACCTGGGGCAATATGGTGAACAATCCGCTGCAGGACATGACCCGGGAGATCAACCGGATGTGCAAGCCCCACTTTATGCTGAACGTTACGCTGAACCGGGAGAAGGAGATCACCCAGGTGTTTGCCGGCGAGCTGTTCGAGGCCCACGACGTCGGCTGCGCCTTTGCCAAGGAACACGCGATGATCAAGTGCGACCAGCGCTTTGACGTGGTCATCACCTCCAACTCCGGCTATCCGCTGGATCAAAATCTCTACCAGGCGGTAAAAGGGATGAGCGCCGCCCACAAGATCGTGAAAAAAGGCGGGACGATCATCTGTGCCGCAGAGTGTTCGGACGGGCTGCCCAATCACGGCAATTATGCAAACATCCTGCAAATGCGCAAGACTCCGGAAGAAATTCTGGAGATGATCAATGATCCTTCCTTCGAAATGTTCGATCAGTGGCAGGTGCAAAAACAGGCCGTCATCCAGGTGTGGGCAGATGTATACGTCTATTCCACACTGTCCGATGAAGACCTGGAGAAGGCGATGTTTAAGCCATGCCGCGACATAGAGGCGACGCTGGCGGAGTTGAAGCAAAAGTACGGCGAGGATATGTCTGTAGCCGTCCTGCCGCTCGGGCCGCTGACCATTCCGTATCTAGAGGAGTAAGCTGATGGGGGCACGGCATCCCGCTCCCCCGGATGATTGTCCGGGCAGAGCGGCATTCGGCCGTGCTCGCCGCTAGGGCAGTGTCGGGAGCTTCCCCACAAGCACAGCGTAAGGTGTTTGCGTTTCTCCATCCATTTCAGAACCATTACGACCTCGAGTGTCTCCGAATCATAGGTGAATACAGCTTCTCAGCCTTCTCCACATGCTCCTTCCCTTTTTTATCTTGCTTTTGGATTGGTAATGAAAGGTATAATACATATATTGGTAAAATTATCATGAAGATTATTATTCGTTCAGGTAGAGCGAGGATGGAAGAAAGAGGAGGGCAACGCTTGCTTCACCCGAAGGACGTGATTGAACTCATTGTTGCTGCCGTGCCGGTGCTGATCCTCCTGATTGCGGCCGCTGCAACCAGGCGGCGGAGGGTTATTTTGTACCTTGCCGCTTGTCTGGTCGTCTGTGAAATCGGCTTTTTCACTTTGCGTTCGTTTTGGATCGATTATCAAGTGGCGAAAAAGACAGAACAGCTCAATCAGTATTTACGAAAGGCGTATCCCGATGAAACGTGGATGATCGAGCGCAAAACAGGCCGACAGTACGATCCGTATCACCTTGACGTCACATTTTCCAGCGAGCCGGGCTGGATTTATACTTATTCGGTTGGAGGCGAAGGGAAATAGATGATAAAAGCCCGCTTTGCAAGCTGGTCTAGAATGAACGATCGAGGCCAAGCTTAAGTCGAACGGCTCTTCCTGACTGGAATCCCAGGCAAGGAAGAGCCTTTTTTGTTGAACCGTCCAAGAAGTCATGGACGTTCCGAAAACGAATGGTTGACCTGACAGAAGGGATTTTCAAGAGGAGTCAACAAACTGACCGTTAGGCGCTGACGACATTGGAGGAGGGGGTTTATTGAATATGCTGACGGATTCTAGCGGATTGTTCGACTAGACAAATGTTTGGGGAAAGCAGGCAATGGGGAATAAGAAGTCGAATTTTCATCTGAAGGAGCTGCCGAAGGGAGAGTCGGCTTCAATATCTCACATCTTTCGGAGGTGTTCGGATGGCAAGGACGATCATTACCAATGGGCTGATCTATACACTTGATGCCAACCATCCCATTGTCGAAGCGGTAGTCGTCGAGAATGGCAGAATCGCGGACGTGGGATCGCATCGGGAAATGGTGCTGCAGTGGGGCAGAGCCGGTTCCCGAATCATCGATTTGCAGGGGAAAATGGCTACCCCGGGATTGATAGACAGCCACCTGCATCTCTCAGGGGTGGCTCTCCATTTTCTGGATCTCAATCTGACAGGTGTCAAATCGAAGAGGGAAATGCTCGACAAGATCAGGGAAAAAGCGAATACGATGTCTCCCGGACAGTGGCTGATCGGGATGGGCTGGGACGAGAACCTCTTTGATGACGGCGCGATTCCGACCATCGATGAGCTAGACCATGTCGCACCTCACTGTCCGCTCTACCTGAAGCGGATCTGTCATCACGCCTTTCTGGTCAATTCCAAGGCGCTGGAATGCAGTCATTATCACCCGTCCCTCGAGGTCCCGCCGGGGGGAAGCGTAGTGCTTGACCCTGATACGGGAAAACCTACCGGACTGCTGCTCGAATCCGCATCCCAACTGATCACGCGCCACATCCCGCAAAGAACGTATGATGAGATCAAGCAGGCGTTGGGACAAGCGATGGGACTTGCCGTGAAACGGGGGTTAACGAGTGTTCATACAAATGACCCGCATTATTTGGGCGGCCTCGACCAGACGTACAAAATGTACGACGAGCTGCTCAATCAGGAGCACCGCGGGCTGCGCTGCAACCTGCTGATCGATTCCCCCTACCTGGGCCAATTGATGGAAAGGGGGATGTATGCCGGGTATGGCAATGAGAGATTGCAGATCGGGGCGATCAAGATTTTTGCCGATGGCGCCTTGGGGAGAAGAACCGCCCTGCTCTCGGAGCCTTATTGTGATGAGCCTGGGCAGTATGGAGAGGCCATGCATGACCAGGAAGCCCTGTTCCAGCTGATCAAAGCGGCGAGGGACCACTCCATGCCGATCGCCGTACATACCATCGGGGATAAGGCCTTGGAAAATGTCTTGGATATTCTTGATCAGCTGCCGGTAGCGAGGCAGCGTGACCGGCTCATCCACGTCTCCGTTCTCCGGGCCGACTTGGTTCGACGGTTGGCCGTGCCCAGCCGGATCGCCGACATTCAACCGAGGTTCGTGGTGGGCGACTATCCTTGGGTGCTGGAGAGACTGGGAGAGACGAGAGAAGCGTATCTGTACGCGTGGAAATCCCTGCTTGCCGCAGGTGTGTTATGTGCGGGCGGTTCAGATGCGCCAGTCGAACCGATCGATCCACTGCTCGGCATTCACGCCGCGGTTACCCGGCGGGCCCCGGGGCAGGCTCATGGCGGCTGGAACGAAAAAGAGAAGCTGTCCATGCTGGAAGCCTTGACCCTGTTCACGGTTGGCGGCGCCTATGCGACAAACGAGGAGCAGGTAAAGGGGACGCTGTCGAGGGGCAAATTGGCTGATATGACGGTTTATTCCCGTAATCTGATGGGGCTGGAAGATCCGGATGAACTATTGCAGACAGATATCGAAATGACGATTATCGGCGGGGAACCGCAAACTGTATAAGGAATTCTCTTAAAAGCTCTTCCCCGAACCGATTTCCGGTCGCGGGTCGCAGTCAGCCAGATGCCTACTGCCAAAAGGCGCGTAGTCCTCCTTTTTCGCGCTTTTTTGATCCTCCTGCGGTCACTTCCTTTCTATTTGGTATCCATGTGAAAAGGGGGGAGAGGCCAAGGCAGCCCCTCCCTGACCCTTATGACCAATACGCCAGGGTGCGCTTGTACAGCATTTCGCGGTACTGCTCTGTGGACGTGGGCAGGATTTCGCCGCTGGTGTAGTCCATGATCACTCCGTAGCGGCGAATCAGGTCGAGTTCGTCAATTTCACCGGCACGGAATTTTTGCGCGACAGAAGCGATGTCTTCCCACAGCCACTCCTTGCGGTGGGCGCGGATGTACGCGCGCTCTGTCTCGGTCGCCTCCCAGTCAATTTCATAGTCATACACTTCCCAGTCGTTTTCTTTGATCACGACACCGTAATCTTTTCTCGCCCGCTCAATGGAGACGTACTGGTCGATTACGTCCTCCAGCACGGCGTGGGGATCGCGCTGCAGCGGGTCGCCCAGGCCGCCCCCGCCGGCAGAAGGGCGGTCAAAGGAGTCGCCCGGTTTTAAAGGGATGTTGGAAAAGACGGTGCCCAAAAACTTCTCATCGGCCGTGCCCGGATTCAGCCAGGCTCCGTGCGGGAGAGAGGGAAGTCCGCCGAGGATGCCCCAGGTGACCGAGCGGGAGCGGTCGCAGCAGTACGACATCACCGTATTTTCGCAGTTGGTCAAAATGCCTCCCTTACGCAGTCCGCACCCGCCGCGATACCGGCCCGGCCCGCCGGAATCGGTGACGATCTCGTGATGCGTGGTGATGACCGGAGAAAGCCGTTCCTGGCCTTCGCAAGGCTGGATGCTGAGACCCACGCCAAAGACGGGCGACAGCACATTTCCGCCGTCTTTGTGGGCACGTCCGCCGTGTCCGCCGGCCATCCAGTCGTACCACATGAAGTAGTTCTGGTATCCTTCGCGCCGGTCCCAGCCGCCGATCAAGAGGTACTCCAGATTGAACGAACAGGCGAGCGCCCGCTCCGGCATGATGTAGGACCAGAGTTCAAAGATGGCGTTCATGATTTTTTCGTACGCCCCCGAGCAAAAACCGGTTACGGCGACCGGCCACGGAGCATTGACGACGGAATTTTCCGGCAAGTTCACGTGCACCAGCCGGTAAAATCCGGAGTTGAGCGGGATGTCCGGAAAGAACGTCTTCGTCCCGGAGATGACGGCGGAGAACGATGCGCCGAACCCGGAGTTGAGAAAACAGCTAATCGCCGGATGGGAACCGGACAGGTCGTAAAAGAGTTCGTCGCCTTGAATCGTCAGCTTGATCCGAATCGGGATCAGCATGTCGCCGATTTCCGGATCCATGTCGATGTAGTCGGTCGTCTCCCAGGTTCCGTCCGGCAGATCGGAAATTTGCCCCCGGGCCAGTCTTTCGACGTAGTTTTGCACCTCATCAAAGGCTGTCAGGACAGTGTCTGCGCCGTATTTCTCGATCAGCCGCAAAAGCTGCAGCTCTCCCACCCGGGTCGCCTCCGCCTGGGCCCGCAAATCCCCCAGGCGCTCTTCCGGCACCCGCATGTTGGAGACGAGCAGGCCGGCGACATCTGTCAGGTAGTTCCCTTTGCTCCAGATGCGCACGGGCGGGATGCGCAAACCCTCTCCGTAGTGGTCTTTTGACTGGACGTTGAACGAACCGGGCACGTAGCCGCCCACGTCGGCCCAGTGGCCGTTGCACTGCATGAACGAGATCAGCTTCCCCTCGTAAAAGACTGGCCGGATCACGCGGACATCGCAAAAATGGGTCCCGCCGCGATAAGGGTCATTGATGAGAAACACATCTCCGGGGTGAATGTCGTCGCCGAAGTCCTCAATGACGGCTTTTGCCGACAAGTGAAGCGTGCCGACGTGAACCGAGATGTCCTGCGTGCCCTGCATGATCGTGTTGCCCCGAGCGTCGCAGATCGCCGAGCTGAAGTCCCGGCTGTAGATGACAAAGGAATAGCAGGTGCGCAAAATTTGTTCCGACATCTGGTCGACGAGATTGACAAAGGCGTTTTTTAACACTTCAAAAGTGACGGGGTCCAGTTTGGTTGGTGTTGCATTTGTTTCAGCCATATCTTTTACCCTCCCTTTTAGTAAGTTAAGAGGATGTTTTTATACGCATCCACCTCGGCGGTAAATCCGGGCGGCACTACGACCGTCGAGTCCAACTGCTCGACGATCGCCGGTCCGTGAAACACAGAGCCGACGGGGATTTTGCTGCGGTCGTAGACGGTCGTCTCCACATAGCCGCCGCCTTCCTCGAAGTAGACGCTGCGGATTTCCTTGACGGCATCTTCGAGATGTCCATGCGGCTCTTCGGTGGGCAGGGCGGGTTTTGGCACGACCCCGGTCGCTTCCACGCGCAGGCCGTAGATTTCCACGCCCTGATCGGGGATTGGAAAAGGCGAATTCCCGCTCGTGCTCCCGGTGGAACAGCTCCAGCGCCTCCGCGAGCGAGCTGGCCGGCCGGGAGAGCGGAATGGAGAGCGAGCGCCACTGGCCGATGTAACGCATGTCGATATAGCGGATCAGCTGAACGTTCTCCACTTCGACCCCTTCTTCACTGAGCAGCTTTGCCGCCTGTTCCTCCATCTCCCTGTACGCTGTTTCCAGATCGTCGGGGGTGACGTCTTGGGCCCGGGCCAGGTAGGTGCGGAACAGGTCGTGCCGGACGTCGACCAAGAGGCAGCCCATGGCGGAAGTGATGCCGGGATAGGGCGGGACGATGACAGTGGGGATCTCCATCTCTTTGGCCAGGTGAGCGCCGTGCAGCGCCCCTGCGCCGCCGAACACGACCAGGGCGAAGTCGCGCGGGTCGTATCCGCGCCGGATCGAGATCAGGCGCAGCGCGTCGCACATGTTGGCGTTTGCCACCTTGATGATCGCATTGGCAGCTTCCACTTCGCTGTAGCCAAACGGCGCCCCGATCTTTTCCGCGATTACCTCTCTCGCCCTCTCCTTGTCCAGGATGAGCTGTCCGCCCAGCAGATGCGTGTTCAGCCGTCCGAGCAGCAGGTTGGCATCGGTATTGGTCGGCTGCTGTCCGCCTTTTTGGTAGCAGGCCGGTCCAGGGGCGGCACCGGCGCTGTGAGGGCCGTTTCGCAGCGAACCGCCCTGATCGATCCAGGCCAGGCTGCCGCCACCAGCCCCAATGGTCAAAATCTCGATGCTGGGAAAGCCGATCGGATACCCGTACTCGATGTACCAGTCCTTGGTGACGCGCAGCTGCCCGTCGAACATCAGCGAGATATCGGTGCTGGTACCGCCCATATCCAGGCCGATCGCATTTTGGAAACCGCACAGTTTGGCGATGTGGGCGCTGGCGATGGCCCCGGCGGCGATTCCGGAGCTGGCGAGTCGGGCAGCGAAGCGCGGCACAGTATCGGCAGTCATGACGCCCCCGCCCGAGTGCAGCACGAGCACATCGCCGCCATACCCTTCTTCCTGCAGGGATGCCGACAGTTCCTTAATATAGGAACCGACAATGGGTCCGAGGACAGCATTGACAATCGTCGTGCTGATCCGCTCGTGTTCGAACATCTCCGGAATGGTTTCACTGGAGGTGCAGATGTACGCCTCCGGCAGCTCTTCCTGAAGGATCGCCTTCATTCGCTGTTCGTTTTCCGGGTTGACATAGGCGTTCATAAAGCCGATGGCAACGGATTCGATTCCTCGTTTGCGCAATATTCCCGCGATTTCTCTTGCCTCCTGTTCATTCAGGGGCGTGATGAGCTGACCGGAGTAGTCGATTCGCTCGGTGACCTCGAAGCGGTCACGCCGACGGATGTAGGGGGGAGCGACATCTTCGTACGCGTCCCACAGGTCGAGCTTTGTGCCGCGCCGGATCTCCGGCACATCGCGAAAGCCCTTCGTCGCGATGAAGGCTGTTTTGGGCAGCCGTCTGGTGATCAGCGCATTGGTGCCGACCGTCGTGCCGTGGGAAAACAGCGTGATTTCCCCAAGGGGAACGTCGGCTTGCTTTACGCCCTGCATAATGCCCTCGGCCGGGTTATCAGGCGTAGAGGATACTTTGGTGACCGTAATCTCTCCTTTCTGTTCGTCAAAGATAAAGACATCGGTAAATGTGCCTCCTACGTCAACTGCAACGCGATAATGTCCCACGCAGCCTCCTCCTTTTGCGCTTTGATGTTAAACATACATCGTCACTCGTTCGTGCACATTCAATGCCAAGCGGGACCCGCGCGAAAAAAAGCCCGTATGCATGTCAAATCGTCCCGCTCAAAAGCGATTGGCGGGAACGGAAGCTTTCATTTTTGGAAGATGTCTTTTGGTTTTGAAATCCGACGAAACATGCCGTTTGCAGCAAAGTTGTTTTCATTCACAGCGGGCTGTGCTAAGATAGAATGGAATATAGACAGAAAATTCGAATAACAAAAGAGAGGTTCTGGTTGCATGACCATCCCGCTTTTGCTCGTGCTGTGCTCGGGCATTATGCATGCCGCTTGGAACTTTATCACCAAGAAGGAAAAGCACAAAACCGTGTTTCTTTGGATGGCGACGTTTGTGGCTTTTTTTCTTTTGCTGCCTTTTTTTATCGCGGAACTGGCCCATTTCCGCATCCCCCTGCACGTCTGGTTTTTTGTCGCGCTGAGCATCTTGTATCAGATCGGGTACTACCTGCTGCTGGATAAAGCTTACACATATAGCGATTTGTCCCAGGTCTACCCGCTGATCAGGGGAACGGGCGCGCTGCTGGTGACGGTTTTGGGAGTTATGCTGTTTCGCGAATCGCTCAGTTGGATCGGCTGGGTCGGCCTTGACTGCATCGTGGGTGGGCTGTTTGCCATCAGCGGGATTTCGCCGTCCAAAATCACCGGGGGGAATGGCCCGGGGCTGAAGGGCGTGGCAGCCGGAGTCGGGGTGGGGCTTTGCATCACAGGGTATACCGTTGCCGACAAGGTGATCTTGCAGCACATGTCTCCGATCATTTTGATCCAGTTGACTTACATCACGTATTTGTTGATTGCGCTGCGCACCGTGCTGAGGTCGCAAGCGGCCGTCGGCGAATGCCGGAAGCATTGGCACACCGTGCTGCTCGGAGCTTTGCTCGTTCCCGGCTCGACGATGCTGTTCATGTTTGCCATGCAGCTGTCGCCACTTTCCTACGTGGCCCCGATACGGGAGATCGGAACCGTGATCGGAACAGTGCTGGGGATCCTCGTGTTGAAGGAGCTCCGGGGGGTGAGGCGGGTCGCGATGTCGATCGTCATCACAGCCGGCGTTATTCTGATCGGCATTGGGAGATGACTTGTTGTGAGAATTTTTCAATAATGAAAGAGTCCTGTTCAATATTGAAATGTCCAGGTGGATGAATGGCGGGAAAACGAAGGCGTTTCAGCACGTCCAGCCCTGGCATGGAATTTGCACTTCATCACGGGAACACGGCGTTATCACGCGTTAAGGAGTGAGCTTCGTTGCAAATCGAGTACACATATACGTTTGACATTCCGCGGGAACACGTTTGGAAGTACATCCAGGATGAACAGGTGCTGAAGAAGTCGCTGCCGGGCTGCCAGTCGTTTCAAGAGGTGAAGGAAGGCGTCTACCACGCTGAAATGGGCCTGAGCGTCGGACCGGTGAAGGGGCTGTTTACCGGAGAGGTACAGCAAGTCGACCAACAGGAGCCCGCCTTTTATCGGCTACTCGTCCGGGGCAAGGGGAAACCGGGTGAAATCGATGCTGTTGCAGATATGAAATTGGAAGAGGAGGGGCAGGGAACCAAGCTGATCTGCACCTCGCAGGTACAGGTGACCGGAGTTCTTGCGTCGGTAGGGCAGCGGGTGATGGGCGGCGTGGCCAAACTGGTTCTGGGACAGTTTTTTAAAGCAGTAGATAAGGAAATGAAGCAACTTATGTTGCCTTCATGATACATATTTTTGAGGAGGTGGATCGTCGTGACGAAAAGGACAGAAATTTCAGTAACCGTAAACGGCGTCGCGAAAAGCACGGAAGTGGATTCACGCATGCTGCTTGTACACTTCTTGCGCGATGAGCAGGGCCTCACCGGCACGCACATTGGCTGCGACACCAGCCAGTGCGGTGCGTGTACGGTGCTGTTGAACGGGGAGGCCGTCAAATCCTGCACAGTGCTGGCGGTGCAGGCAGACGGCGGGGAAATCACGACTGTGGAGGGCCTGGGCGACATGCAGAATCTGCACCCGATCCAGCAGGGATTCTGGGAAAAGCACGGATTGCAGTGCGGCTTTTGCACATCTGGCGTGATGATGGCATCGGTCGGCTTGCTCCAGCAGAATCCCGATCCCACCGAGGCAGAGATCAGGGAAGCGCTGGAGGGCGTCATCTGCCGCTGCACCGGTTACCAATTCATCGTCAGCGCCGTCCAGCATGCGGCCAAACTGCTGGCCGAAAGCGGCAGCAACGCGGTTGACCAAGGCACAGTACAAGTAGGGGAGGGAAGCTGACAATGGCTGGTTTGGTTGGAGCACGTATCAAAAGAAAAGAAGATCCCCGCCTGATTACCGGAAACGGCAATTTCACCGACGACATCAAGCTGCCGGGCATGCTGCACGCCGCTTTTTTGCGCAGTCCTTACGCCCACGCCCGGATCAAGCGAATTGACGTATCGGAAGCGCTCAAGCTGCCGGGCGTGAAAGCTGTCTTTACCGGAGCGGACATCGCCAAAAAAATGAAAGCGGTTCCAGCGATGTGGTTTGTCACCGGCGCCGACCTCAAGCCGAAACCGCGGAGTCCGCTCGCTGTAGACAAGGTCTTGTACGCCGGTGAAGCCGTGGCGGTGGCGGTGGCCGAGGACCGCTATACGGCTCGTGATGCCCTGGACCTGATCGTGGTGGAGTACGAGGAACTGCCGGCGGTCGTCGGGCAGGAAGCGGCGATGCAGGAAGGGGCGCCGCTCGTCCATGAAGACGTGCCGAACAATCTCGCCCTGGTCTGGAAGGCGGGCGAGATCCCTGACGAGGTGTTCGAACAGGCAGAGGTCGTCGTCAGACAGCGGTTGTACAACCAGCGGGTCATCCCCAATCCGATGGAGACGCGGGCAGCCGTCGCCCAGTACAATCCCGGCAGCGGCGAGATGACGATCTGGTGTACGACGCAAAACCCGCACATCCACCGCATGGTCTATTCCGAGGTGCTCGGCATTCCCGAATCGAAGCTGCGGATTATCGCTCCGGATGTAGGCGGCGGCTTTGGCGCGAAAATCGCTACTTACACGGAAGAGGCCGTCGTCGGATGTGTAGCGCGTGAGTTGAAGCAGCCGGTCAAATGGGCGGAGGAGCGGAGCGAACATTTTAAGGCGACGACCCATGCCAGGGATGAGGTGATCGAGATCGAGCTGGCCGGGACGCGGGACGGCATCATGACGGCCCTGCGGGTAAAGAATACCGCCAATCTGGGGGCGTACCTGTCCACGTTTGGCGCCGGCTGCCCGACGATCG
The DNA here is from genome assembly GCF_000311785.1 of Brevibacillus massiliensis. Lineage (GTDB taxonomy): Bacteria > Bacillota > Bacilli > Brevibacillales > Brevibacillaceae > Brevibacillus_C > Brevibacillus_C massiliensis. The sequence continues at coordinate 196,796 of NZ_HE978537.1, read as the reverse complement.
ATTTCGGCTTGATGGTGACCGGAGCCTACACCATCCCGCGGGCGGCGGTCGTAACGTACGGCGTCTACACCAACACCACGCCGACTGACGCGTATCGAGGAGCGGGCAAGCCGGAGGCGACGTTCCAGATCGAACGGGCGGTAGACCTGTTCGCCCGCGAAATCGGCATGGATCCCGTCGAAGTCCGGCGGAAAAACATGGTGCAAAAAGAGGCATTCCCTTTCTCCAATCCGATGGGGTGCGTCTACGACAGCGGCGACTACCATCTCACGCTGGACAAAGCCTTGGAGATGATCGACTATCAGGCGCTGCGCCAGGAGCAGGAAGAGCTGAGGAAACAGGGCAGGTACATCGGCATCGGCGTATCCACGTACGTTGAGCTGTGCGGATTCGGCCCGTCAAAGGTGGCGGGAGCGATCGGATTTCAGGGCGGCGTATGGGAGAACAGCACGGTGCGCGTTCACCCCAGCGGAAAAGTAAACGTCTATACCGGGACATCGCCGCACGGTCAGGGAACGGAGACGGCCTTCTCACAGGTGGTGGCGGAAAAACTGGGCATCCCGATGGAGGACGTGGAAATCATCCACGGCGATACCCAGAGCATCTCCATGGGGTGGGGAACGTACGGTTCCCGGACGACAGCCGTAGGCGGGGCCGCGGTCGCGATCGCCACCGACCGGGTCATCGAGAAGGCGAAAAAGATCGCCGCACACGAACTGGAAGTGGCGGAGGAAGATTTGGAATTCTCCGAAGGCATCTTCCAAGTCGCGGGGGTTCCCGGACAGGCCCGCACGTTCCAGGAGATGGCCAAGTCGGCCAATTTTGCCTGGAACCTGCCGGAAGGCATGGAGCCTTCCCTGGAGGCGCAGTCGTTCTTCGACCCGTCCAACTTCGTTTACCCGTTTGGCGCTCACATCTGCGTCGTGGAAGTGGACGGGAGTACCGGCCAGGTGGAGCTGAAACGGTATGTCGCCGTCGACGACGTGGGGCGCGTGATCAATCCCATGCTGGCCGAGGGCCAGGTGCATGGCGGCGTCGCCCAGGGCGTCGGGCAGGCGCTGTGGGAAGGCGCGGTCTACGGGGAGAACGGACAGCTTTTATCCGGGACGTTTATGGACTACACGATGCCGAAGGCCCGCTTCTTCCCGACCATTGAGACGGCCTTTACCGAGACCCCGTCACCGGTCAATCCGCTCGGTGCCAAAGGGATTGGAGAGACCGGCACGACAGCGGCACCGCCGGCTGTCGCCAATGCGGTGATGGATGCCCTGAGGCCGTTTGGGATCAAAGATTTGGATATGCCGCTGACGCCTGAGAAGGTGTGGAAGGCGATGCGAAACGGGGGGAGTGGCGAATGATACCGAGTGCATTTGAGTACGTCCGTGCAGCTTCCGTAGAAGAGGCGATCCGGCTGCTGCAGGAGAGCAACGGGGAAGGGAAGCTGCTCGCCGGCGGACACAGTCTTGTCCCGTTGATGAAATTCAGGTTGACAACACCGGGAAAACTGGTCGATATCAGCCGGATCTCCGAGCTGCGCGGGGTGCGGAAGGAAGGGAACCGGCTGGTCGTCGGAGCGTTGACGACTCACAGCCAGTTGGCGTCAGATCCGCTCGTTCGCGAGCACATCCCGGTCCTGGCTGATGCGGCCCGCCAGATCGGCGACCTGCAGGTGAGAAATCGCGGAACAGTCGGGGGAAATATCGCCCACGCCGATCCGGCAGCCGATTTGCCGGGGGTGGCGCTGGCACTTGACGCGCTCGTCGAGCTGCACGGCGAGGACGGGCAGGAAGTGGTGGAAATAGACGGCTTTTTCCTCGGTCCGCTGATCACCGCATTGCCGGAGACAAGTCTGGTAACGTCTGTCTCCTTCGCGGTGCCGCCGGAGGGAACGAAGAGCGTCTACCTGAAATACCCGCATCCTGCGTCCGGGTATGCCGTGGTCGGGGTGTGCGCTGTCGCCGGTACCGACCCGGACGGAGTAGTCAACTATGTGCGGATCGGAATGAACGGGGTGGCCGATGTCGCGTACAGAGCGACAGCGGCAGAGCAGGCGCTGCTCGGCCAAAGAGCGACAGCGGAGAATATTCGGGAAGCGGCAGCGCTGGCGGCTGAGGACGGAGAGATCGGCAGCGACCTGTTCGCTTCCGAAGAATACAGGCGACATCTCAGTGCGGTCTATACGGAGCGTGCGCTAAGTCAGATTTTGCTGTAGCCGAGGGCTGTCACAAAAGTGGACCCGCTCCGTGAAAAAGAGCGGGTCCACTGCTATCTGCACCGCTGCAGGAAGAGAAGGGAATGAGGAGCATCCTGGAACAGATTGCCACGATTGAAAACGCATTTCGGGATCAGGGTTATGTAACCGATCAGGCTCAAGCGACTGAGTTGCACCTCGTCATGGCCCTGCAAAAACCTCTGCTGGTGGAAGGGCCGGCCGGCGTCGGGAAGACGGAGATCGCAAAGGTGTTGGCTCGTGTGCTGGGCACTCGCTTGATCCGGCTCCAGTGCTATGAGGGGCTGGATGTGAATACAGTCCTGTATGAATGGAACTACCAGAAGCAACTGCTTCACCTCAAACTGACGGAGAACAGCGGAGCAACGCCCCAGGAGAGGGAGGCGGAGATTTTCAGTCCGGCGTTCTTGCTGCGCCGCCCGCTGCTGGAAGCGATAGGTGATGAGCAGGCGTCGCCCGTCTTGCTGATTGACGAGGTTGACCGGGCCGACGAAGAGTTTGAAGCGTTTCTGCTGGAGGTCCTCGCCGAATTTCAGGTGACCATCCCGGAGCTGGGCACCATCACCGCTGTCCATCGTCCTTATGTTGTGCTTACCTCAAACCGGACGCGGGAGCTCGGTGACGCGTTGCGCCGCCGGTGTCTCTACCAGTGGATCGACTACCCGAATCCCGAGAAGGAAGCGGCCATCCTCGCAGTCAGGCTGCCCGACATCGACATGCGGCTGGCCCAGCAGATTGCCGGTGTGATGGAGCGACTGCGCCGCATGCCGCTGAACAAGGTTCTCGGCGTCGCGGAAAGCTTGGACTGGGCCCAGGCCCTGATGGTCTCCACCGGGGACAGCTGCCCGAAGAGGCGGTCAGGGCAACGTTCGGCTGTTTCCTGAAAGACCGTGGAGATTGGGAATTGGTGGAAAGTGCATTGCAAAGCGGAACACTGCTTGCCGGGAGCAGCGAACATGGCTAAGCTTTCCGATCGCGTGCTGGCGTTTGGCCGGCGCTTGCGTGAGTGCGGCTTCTCGTGCGGTCCCGGAGAATCGATAGAGGCCTTGCAAGCTTTGACGGCGGTAGATATTTCAGATGAAAGGCAATTCCGTTTGGCGCTCCGGTTGGTGTTTTGTTCCAGCAGAGCAGAACAGGAGAAGTTCGACCAGCTCTACCAGCGCTTTTTCCACTCGAGCGGTTCCATGGAGGCTGACAGCCAGGCTCCTCTGATCTCTGCGGCCAGCGGAAAACAAGCGCCGGGTACGGATGGGAAGACCGGACCGGACACGGCGGATTCATCGAAGCCCGGCGACAGCTTCGGGATGGGGCTGAACGATGGCGCAGGCCATCAGGTGCAAGGCAGCTGTTCGAGAACGGCAGAAGGCATGTGGCGGGCCGCTCGACCCAGCCGCCATACAGCGGATCATCAGGCGGCGGCGCGGGTTTTGGCCGACCAGCTCGGCGAAATGCTGAATGCCGCAAAAATGTTTGCCGCAAGCGTCCGGCTGAAGCGAAGCAGGCGCTGGCGAACGGATCACAAGGGAAGGCGCCTGGACTTTCGCAGCACCTTGCGAAACAGCCTGCAAGCGGGCGGTGACGCTATCTTCCCTGCCTGGAAGGGACACCCGCTTCGCAAGGCGCGGTTTGTCCTGTTGTGTGACACCAGCCGCTCCATGGCGGGGGCTGCCGAAAGATTCCTGCAGTTTGCCTATGCGCTCACCCGCAGTCCTAGAGGATTCGTCCAGTCGGCTGTTCGTCGCGGAGGAAGGTACGCCGATCGGCAGTCTCGGCGACGAGACGCTGCATCTCAGGTCGTCGAGCTGGCTAGCCAGAAGCTGTCCGAGCAGTCCCCGAAGTCGGAGACGAGGGAGATTCTCCTGCCGGGCGGAAAAATGGCGAGCGTCTTCCTCGATGTAAATGTCCCATCGGCGGAGTTGATGATCTTCGGCGCAGGGCACGATGCCATCCCGCTGGCGAAGGCAAGCCTCGACCTGGGATTGAAAACGACGGTGGTCGATCCGCGGCCGGGGTACAACACAGCCGAACGCTTTCCGGGAGCGGTGCGCATCCTCGCCAATGCCGAGACGTACGGGGAACAGGTCAGCATCGGCCGGCGCACCTATGTCGTCGTCATGAATCACCACCTGGAGCGCGATCAGGAAGCGCTGCGGTTCGCCTTGCAATCGAAGGCGCCGTACGTAGGCGTGCTCGGCCCGCGCTCCCGCAGCAACCGCCTGCTGGAAGCCCTGGAGAGGGCAGGCGTGACCTTTCGGGCAGAAGAGCTGGCCCGCATGTTCAGTCCTGTGGGACTGGATATCGGGGCCGATTCGCCGGAGGAAATCGCCGTCAGCATCATGGCCGAGGTCTTGGCCTTCCGCAGCGGCCATGGCGCGGGCTTCTTGCGCGAGCGCCCCGGCATCCATCAGCCTGCGGCAAGATAACGTAAAGGGGGGAGAAGGGATGTGAAACCGCAGGTATCAGCAGTGATCCTCGCTGCAGGGATGTCGACGAGAATGGGTGAGCCGAAACAACTGCTGAAGCTGGGAGGCAGCTGTCTGCTGGAGCGGGTGATCCGCCAAGTGCTCGCGGCGAAGGTGGCCGAGGTGATCGCTGTGATCGGCTACCGGGCGGAGGAGATCCAGCGCGAAATCCGCATTGCCGACTCCCGGTTTCGCTGGGTGGTCAATCCCGCTTTCGCTTCCGGGCAAAGCTCTTCGCTTGTCCGGGGAATGCAGGCGGCAGCCCATCCGGCAGTCATGGTATTTCTCGCCGACCTTCCCCTGATCGCAGACGAAACCATCCAATCCGTCATGCAGCGGGGAGCGGGCCTGCTGTCGGAATGGCAGGAGCCCTTTGTCGTGCAGCCCGCTTTTCAAGGCGATGCAGGCCACCCCGTCTTTTTCGGCAACGTAGATGCAGAAGCATTCCACAAATTGGAAGGCGACCAGGGGGCGAAGCCGATACTGGGGACGATGCGGCAGCGAATCCGGATCCCGGTGGACGATCCCGGCATCCTGTTTGACATCGACACCCGGGAGGCGTACAGGCAGGCCCTGTGGATGCTCGAGAGAAAAAGTTCTGATGTGACAATACCCGGAGGTGAGGGAAAATGAGCAATCTACATACCCGATACGAGTACGGCGGGGACGAGTTTGTTTTCGTTCAACTGTCGGAAGAGATGAGCCTGGAAGCCAATTTTAAAGGAATTGCCATCACCAGGAAACTGAAGGAAAAAAATATCGAAGGGATTTTGGATATTTGCCCGTCCAACGCGTCATACATGGTGCGTGTCGACCCCGACGTGTTTCACCCGGACGACTTGATCAAAGAGCTGAAGGCGATAGAAGAGTCGGTCAAAGACCTGGACGACATCACGATCAGCTCCCGCTTGGTCGACGTGCCGGTCTGGTTTGAAGATCCCTGGACACATGAAGCGGTCATGCGCTTTCGCGACCGGCACCAGGATCCCGAGTCGACCGATCTGGAGTACTCGGCCCGCATCAACGGCTACGCCAGCAAAGAGGAGTTTATCGACGCGCTGACGCGGGCTCCCTACCTGGTTTCCATGATCGGCTTCGTTCCCGGTCTGCCCTGGTGCTTTCAGATCGTGCCGCGCGAGAAGCAGATCGAAGTGCCGAAGTACGTACGCCCCCGTACGTTTACCCCGGAGCGGACCTTCGGTTTTGGCGGCGCCTTCTCCGTCATCTATCCGGTGCAGGGAGCGGGCGGGTACCAGATGTACGGGATCGCCCCGGCGCCCATCTACCAAAAGGAACAGACCCTGCCTGACTTCCGCGATTCGATGGTGTTTCCGAAGCAGGGGGACATCTTCCGCTACAGGAGCATCACGAAAGAGGAATACGAGGAGATCAGAAGTCAGGTCGAGGCGGGAGAGTTCGTCTACCGCAAGAAAGAGTTCTCGTTTACGCCAAGCGACGTGCTGGCCGACCCGGAGAAGTTCTCGGAGATGGTAATGGGGAGGTTATACCATGATTAAAGTGATCAAGCCCGGATTGCAGACGACTGTTCAGGACAACGGCAGAATCGGACTCTACGAGATTGGCATGCCTCCCTCCGGCGCGATGGACAAATACGCTTTTACAGTCGCCAACCTCCTGGTAGGCAACCACCCCAATGCCGCTGTGCTGGAGATTACCTATCTGGGGCCGGAGCTTTTGTTCGAGCGGGGGATGCGCATCAGCCTGACGGGGGGGCAGATCCCGCCCAAAATCAACGGCGTCTCCGTGCCGATGTGGGAAACGCTGGAGGTCAAAGCGGGTGACGTCTTATCGTTCGATTTTGTCCAGATGGGGGCGAGGACGTATCTCGCTGTCGAAGGCGGCATCGACGTGCCGCTGGTGATGAACTCCCGCTCTACCTATACGCTGATCGGGATCGGCGGTTTTGAAGGCCGGGCGCTGGCCGCCGGGGACGAAGTGCCGATCGGCGAGATGAAAGTGAAAGACGTCAAGGCGGGGACAAGGATTTCTCCGGAATTGATTCCCGTCTACAGCAAATCACATGAGATCAGAGTCGTAGTCGGCCTCTGCAGCTACCGCCTGACCGAGGAGAGCTTGCAAACCTTCCTCGAAATCGAATGGACGGTCACCCCTGAGGCAAACCGGATCGGGTACAGGCACAAGGGCGAGCGGCTCCGCTTCGTCGAGCGGGAACAGCCATTCGGCGCGGGGAGCAACCCGTCCAACGTCACCGACCTGGGGTACCCGATCGGGTCAATTCAGGTTCCTGACGGCGTAGAGCCGATCGTGCTGCTCCACGATGCCGTGACCGGCGGCGGATATGCGACGATCGCGACCGTCATCAGCAGTGACCTGAATCGAATGGCGCAAATCAAGACCAACGAAAAAGTGCATTTCGTCGCTGTCACGTTGGAACAGGCGTTGCAGGCGCGGCGGGAAGTCCAGGAGAAATTGAAGCGGATAGCGGATGCCGTTTGATCAGAAAAAAGTCCAAGGGGGAAGCAAGATGAGCCAGAAAAAAGCAATACTCTCTCCGCTGCCGGGAGTTTTTTACCGCAAACCGAGCCCGGAGGAAGCCGAATTCTTCAAAGAGGGGGATGCGGTCAAAGCGGGGGATACCGTGGGATTGATCGAAGTGATGAAAAATTTCTACGAAGTGAAGGCGGAAGAAGACGGCATCATCGAAAAGTTTGTCGTGGATAACGAGGGAATTGTCGACGCAGGGCAAGAGCTTCTGGTGCTTAAATAATGCTGTGCCGTTTTGCGGACAGCAAGCGTGAGGAGTGAAACGGGTGAAAGTCGATCTGAACTGCGATATGGGGGAGAGCTTCGGTCTTTACCAGATGGGCAATGACGAGGAAATGATGAAATACATTTCTTCCGCCAACATCGCCTGCGGCTATCATGGAGGCGATCCGCACGTGATGGCGAGGACCGTCAGGCTGGCGAAGGAGCACGGAGTCAGCATTGGCTCCCATCCCGGATTTCCCGATATGATGGGGTTTGGCCGCCGCTACATGACAGCCTCCGCAGAGGAAATCAAGGATTACGTCCTTTACCAAACCGGGGCCCTGCGGGAATTTGCCGCCGCCAGCAAACTGGAACTGCAGCACTGCAAGCCGCACGGGGCGCTGTACATGATGGCGATGGAAGATGAGAAAATAGCCAGGGCCATTCTGGAAGGACTGGCGAGTGTCTCCGACAAGATGATCGTCTTCGCGTTGAACGGCTCGGCGGTCGCAGAGATCGGCCGGCAGATGGGCATTCCGATCGCCAGGGAGGTGTACGCCGACCGGGAACATACGAAGGATGGCTCGATTGTCTTGACCCGTACAGGTCCGACGATCAAGGATTACACAGAGATGGCACAGCGGGTCGTCCGGATGGTGAAAGAGGGCAGGGTGCGGACGCCTGACGGCGAGGAGGCCGAGGTAACGGCGGACACGATCTGTATTCATGGAGATACGCCGGGGGCGATCGAGTTGGTCAAACAGATCCAGGCCGCGTTTCAACAGGCGGGGATCGCGATTCAACCGGCGCGCGATGTATTGAATGTCTCATAACGTGGATAGATGGACAGCCAACTTGACAACAGGTTGGCTGCTTTTTTTCAAATCTGAAAATATTCGCATGCTTTGCCGCCCTTTTTGCTATAATAATAGATGTGGGAAAATTCCAAACACTTAATCTCTCTGGAGGGGTCGCATTGATTGTGTGGAAAAATGCTTTGCAACCTGTTTACTTCCCGTTGCCGAAAGAGAGCACACTGCTGGAAGCGCTCGAATTGTTGGAGGAGAGCCAGGCTGATTTGCTGCTGGTCAGCGATGAACAACAGGAGATTATAGGATACGTCGACCGGAATTCCCTTTTGCAACAGATCAATGCCACGCAAGACCTCAGAGGTCCAATCGAGTACAAGATCGACATTCTGAAGGTGCCGGAGCACAGCCCAATCACCTTTTATCACAATATCTCCGTCGTCCTGGGAGTGGACGACGCGGGAAACATCACGGGGTATATGACGACCCAGGAAGCGCGAAACCAATTGAGCCAGTACAAGCTGCAGCAGCTCAACCAGATATTCAACAGCTCCGGCACCGGGATCATTACGACCAATTCCAATTTTGAAATAACTTTCATGAATGAAACGGCTGAACAGATACTGGGTTTGTCCAAGAGCGTACTCTTATACCGCAACTACAAGACCCTGCTCAGCATGGACAAAGACCTGGAGGAGATCCTCTCGGGCAAGCAGCTTTTGAGCATCAAAAGCTCGATCAATTTCAAGCAGATCAGCGGAAATTTCTCGCCGCTGCACGAGAACGGCAAGATCATCGGGATTGTCCATATTTTCTCGCCGCGGGAGCAGCACGAGGAAGCCGTCAAGGAACTGGAGATGGTCCGCAATCTGAATGACGACCTGCAGGTGATCTATTCTTCGGCAAACGAACAGATCATCGTCGTCAACCATCTGGGAGAAATCGTCCGCATGGCAGGAACCTTTTTGCAGGAATTCTGGCAGGAAGACAGCCCGGAAGAATTGGTGGGAAAAGACGTCCACCAGTTAGAGAAAGACGGCATCTTTCAGCCAAACATCGTCGATTTGTGCCTGGTCCAGAAGAAAAAGCTTTCGATGATCCAGGAGTCGAGGAGCGGCCGGAAGATCTGGTCAGTCGCTACGCCCGTTTTTCACGAGGACAGGGTTGAGAAGGTCGTGATCCTGTCCCGGGATATAACGGAAATCAACGAGCTGCGGGCGGAACTGGAGCTGGCCAAACGAAAGTCAAAAGAGTACAAGCAGGAGTTGGATGAGCTGTTGACCAGACAGGATATCCAGCGGAAGCTGGTCTTTCGTTCGCAGGTGATGGAACGGCTGGTGGACGAGCTGAAGCACATCTCCCGCGTGGACTCCACCGTGCTTTTAATCGGCGAATCGGGCGTCGGGAAAGAAGTGTTCGCACAGGCCATCCACGAGTACAGTCCGCGCAAAAACGAACCTTTTATCCGGGTGAACTGCGGCGCCATACCGGAAAACCTGATGGAGAGCGAGCTGTTCGGGTATGAAAAGGGCGCCTTTACCGGAGCCGACCAGAGGGGAAAGCCGGGGCTGTTCGAGTTGGCCCACAGGGGCAGCATTTTTTTGGACGAGGTGACCGAATTGCCTTACAACATGCAGGTGAAGCTGCTCAGGGTGCTGCAGGAGCGGGAAGTCATGCGGGTGGGCGGCGTGAAAACAGTGTCGGTCGATGTGCGCGTGATTGCCGCCACCAACCAGAATATCAAGCAGCTGGTGGCCCAGCAGAAGTTTCGCGAAGACCTGTACTACCGCCTGCACGTCATTCCCCTGGAAATCCCGCCGCTTCGGGCGAGGAGGCTGGATATCGTCCCCTTGTCGATTCATTTTTTGCAGCAATTTAACGAACTGCACAAATTGGATAAGCGTCTGACCAGGGAAGCCCTGGAGGTCCTGGAAGGCTACGATTGGCCGGGGAATATCCGGGAATTGCAAAACGTCATCGAACGCCTGATGGTGACGACGAGAGCAGACGTCATTTCCCAGGAAGATGTTTTGTCCAACCTGTACGGCGGGCTTGCCCGCGACCGGGAGAAAAAGCCGCTGGTCCAGGAAATCATGCCGCTGAAGGAAGCGGTGGAAGAGGTGGAAAGCCAGTTGATCAGCATGGCGTTGAAAAAGTACGGCACAGCCTACAAGGTGGCAGAGGTGCTGGGTGTGAGTCCCGCTACCGTCAGCCGGCGCATGCAAAAACTGCTGTACTAAGGTATAAGGGGGAGTCTCTTTGTTTACCCTGCCGGAAACGAGGTTTGACTTTGGCGGAGACGAATACATCTACGCCGAAATTTCCCGGGATATGAGTGAGGAGAGCAATTTCAAGGCGCTGGCGATCACCAATGAACTGCGCAGGCGGCAAATTCCCGGAATCCTGGACATTTGTCCTTCCAATGCCTACTATCTGGTGCGGTTTGACCCGGAGGTGATCTCGGCCAACGATCTGCTGGAGTACTTAAAGGAGATCAACATCACCAAGAGCAATCCCTCTCATCGTAGATATTCCCATCTGGTACGACGACCCGCTGACCAGAGAATACGGGCGTCGGTTTCACGAGCGCAATTTTACCCGGGAGGAGATCAGCAATTTTGAACTGGTGATGAAGCTGAACGGATTTACGGATAAAGAGCGGTTTATCGAAGCTCATTCGTCCTGTCCCTATCTGATTACGATGATGGGCTTTATTCCCGGCACGGCCTGGGAGTACCCGCTCGGGATGGAGAAGGAAAAGATCATTCAGACCCCCAAATACGCCAGCCCGCGCACCGATACCCCCGGCCGGGCGGTGGGCCTCGGCGGGGCGTTTACGGTGATCTACCCGCTGTCTGCTCCCGGCAGCTATCAGTTGATCGGCATGTCCGCCGTTCCCGTATTCGATCAGGAGCGGCGCTTGGAAGATCTGAAAGACACCTTCTTTCTGGCGCGTCCTGGGGATATCTGGAAACATCGGCCGATAGGCGAACGGGAGTATCAGCAGATTGTCCGCGAAGTGGAAGCGGGAACCTACAGGTATCGGATCAAATACGTCGATTTTTCTCCGGAAGAGTACTTTGCCAAAAGAAGAGCGTACATCAAGCAGCTAATGGAGGATTTTTAGCATGTTGACGATCATCGACGGAGGCCTGCAAACACTGGTGCAGGATCTGGGAAGAAAAGAGTACTACCACCTCGGGGTGCCTCCCTCCGGGGCTGCAGACAAGTACTCCTATCTGCTGGGGAACATCCTGCTGGGGAATCCGCATGATTACGCCGCATTGGAGATCACCATGCTCGGGCCGAAGATCGAGGTGAGGAAGAAGACGGTCATTGCCATTACGGGTGCGCCCGTCGAGGTCTTGCACAATGGGCAGCCTGCTCCGATGTGGGAGACGATCAGCGTGCAGGAAGGGGATATCATCAGCTTCAAGGCGGCATCGCGGGGAGTAAAGACCTATCTGTGCGTGTCCGGCGGCATCCAGGTGCCCGATGTGCTCGGCTGCAAATCCACGTACACGCTGAGCCATCTCGGCGGCTTCAAGGGGAGGAAGCTTGTGGCCGGGGATGACGTGCCGATCGGAGAGCCGCTGCCCGGCGTGTTCCATCACGTCGGCAAGCGGATCCCGGATGAGTTCATTCCTGAGTTTCCCGCTTCTGCCGATATTCGCGTGGTGATGGGCATCTCCAGTTACCGGCTGAGCGATGAGGGAATAAAAGCGTTTTTGGATTCCGAATGGCGGGTCGGCCTCGAATCAAACAATGTGGCGTACCGCTACACAGGCGCCAGAGTGGCGTTCAAGCCGCTCGATCCGCCGTTTGGCACCGGCAGCAATTCGTCCAATGCGGTCGACATCGTCTACCCCGTCGGTGCGATCATGGTGACGAATGAAGAAGAGTTGATCCTGCTTCTGCGCGACGCCACGACGGGCGGAGGTTACGTCACGATCGGCACGGCGATCAACGCCGATCTCGACTTGATCGCCCAGTCCAGGCCGCATGCGACCACCCGCTTTCTCGCTGTAACCGTCGATCAGGCGATTGCCGCGAGACTGCAAAAGAAAAAGCGGCTCTTGGCGGTACAGGACTTGCTGCGTTAGCCGAGAGAAAGAATAAAAAGGCGGGATGTCCGCCTTTTTTACCGGATGTTCGCTTGAATGACGCTCCAGTCGCCCTGTGTGAAGCTGCCCATGTACCACAGGGAGACGCCGTGGAGCCCGTAGTACTTGGCGATCCAGAGCTTTTTCTCGATGCTTTCGGCGTTTTCGTACCAAAGCTCATGCTTGCCGCGCTCGTCGGCAAACGTGATCCGCTCCAGGAAGTAGGGAACAGAAAACTGCGCCGCAGTGTTCGGCATCTGCAAACGCTGCTCAACCAGGTCGACCGAAGGATACTGCAGGGAGACTTCGCTGGCTGTCTGAATCCATTGGTTCGCCTGTTTGGAAATCCCCAGCACCAGTTTTTCCCGGGGGATGTCGCCGAGCGCAATGCGGATCGATTCCGCTACCAAAGGCAGCGGAGCGGAGGGCAGGCTGCTTTCCTTGTGCGTGAAATCGTAGGCCATCAAAATGACTTGATCTGCTGTCTGCCCGATGGCTAAAAGGTCGTACCCCTTGTAGTAGAACGTCGGCGGGACGGCTACAGTCAGGGTTTTACCTCCGAGATTGGCTTTCAGCTGTTGGATAAAGGATGTGTAATTGTCCTTGTCTGTTGCATCCGTCAGACCTTCAAAATCGAGGGCAATCCCCGTAAAGCCGTACTTTTCGTCTGCCATTGCCGCCTGCGCCGTCTGGATGAACATCTGGCGGGCCGGCTGATCGCCGAGAAACTTGCTGAGCGTGCCGTTTTGATTGTCTGCGTAAACCATCAGTTGTTTGAAAACATTGCTGCGATTTGCCGCCTCGATAACCGTTTCCCAGCCCTCGGGGACCGAGTATTCGGTCGAAACCGTACTTAAACGGCCATTGCCTGCTCCACTGTATTCAAGATGGGACCAGCCGAAGATGACGTTGGACAGGAGGTTCATTTTGTCGATGCTCTGGTACGAGCGGATGGCGTAAAAGCCGGTGCCGGTCAGCTTCGCGTTTTTGATGCCTTGATCGATCGCGGCGTACAGGATGGCGGCCGCTTCCCGCCGGGTCAAGGAAGAGCCGGGACGAAACGTTCCCTTGTCGTCTCCGATCATGATCCCTTGATGGGAAGCGTAGTAAACGTACGGAGCGTACTCTGCTGAAATCCCGTTCGCGTCGGAAAAATGCCGGGCTGCCTGTTCGGCCTTCCAGCCGGTTTCCAGCCACTGCGCTTGCTGCTCAGCCGACAGCTGCCGGAACAAGTAAGAGCCGACGAGCATCGCTACTTCCTGCCTGGTGATATTGCTTGCCGGCCGGAGGGCCTGGTCTTTTGCCATGAAGCCGATCAAGCCTTTGTCGTAGGCGCGCTTTATGTACGGGTATGACCATCTGCCTGTGTCAACGTCTGAAAACGACGGTCCCGCATTGCCGTCATTGCCGGCTGGCGACAGCGATTTTACCAGCATGGTGATGAACGCCTCGCGGGTCACTGCGTCGCCCGGTCGAAACGTCTGGTCTTCATATCCGGAAATGATGTTCAAGGCGGACAGCATGTAGATTCTGTCCTTCGCCCAGTCGTTCTGTGCGACGTCTTTAAACGGCGTCAGCCGGGCGTCGTAGGCAAAAGCTTGTCCCATCCAGGCAAACAGCAGGATGGCGCAAAGCAGCACGGTCTTTTTCCACATGTTTCTCTCTCCCTTATGCTTCGTCTCACCTTATCGTAACGGATTGCCGCTCTTTTTTCTACGAATGAAATGCAAATTCAAAAAACTTGGGCGCTTGACGTCGGGGTGGACAGGCGGCGAAAAGACAGAAAAGGCGGAATACAGTACCAAAAATAAAGTAAAATGGGGGAAAAGGAGGAGTTGTCATGGCCGACGTTGTGTTTCTTGATGGGCAAGTGGTAACAGTGGATGGCAGCAGCCGGATTGCCGAGGCGGTGGCGGTAACCGGCAACCGGATCGTCGCAGTGGGCACCAATCAAGAGGTGGAAGCTTTGATTGGCGAGCATACCCGGGTGGTCCATTTGCAGGGGAAAAGCCTGCTGCCCGGTTTTATCGACTCCCATCTGCACATTACGTTGCACGGTACGAATAAACTGGGGGTCGATTGCAAAGCGCCCGGGATGGAAACCCTGGACGATCTGTTTCAGGCCTTACAAGAAAAAGCGGCACAGACGCCAACAGGAGAGTGGGTGAGGGCCTCGGGTTTTAACGAAAGCAAAATCGCCGAGGGCCGCTTCCCGACGAGGTGGGAACTGGACGAGATTTCCCGGGAGCACCCGATCTTTGTCATGCGAACCTGTGCCCACCACTCCATCGTCAACAGCCTGGCGCTGGAGCTGGCCGGATTTGACGAGCGGACGCCTGACCCTGCCGGGGGGAGGCTGGATCGCGATGAGCAGGGACGGTTGAACGGAGTGCTCGTGGAAACCGCCCATATGCAGATGTTTGAAGCGGCAGGGTACAACGAAGCCGAGCTCATCCGGGGGCTGTCGCTCGCATCAGCCGACTTTGTCGCTGCCGGGATCACCAGCGTCCACGACGCCGGGGGGTATGGCCCGCACAACATCAGGGCGATGCAGCAGGCCGTCCGGGCGGGAGACGTAAAAGTGAGGATTTACGCGATGGCTGCCGCGCTGAACCGCTGCGAGGACGTCGTCCGAAAAATGCTGGACGCGGGCATCGTGACCGGACTGGGCGATGAAAGGTTCAGGATCGGCCCGGCAAAGGTCTTTACTGACGGAGCCAGCTCCGTGCCGACGATGGCCATGCGGCAGCCGTATACAAGCAAACCGGACGACTGCGGGATTCTCTACTTTTCGCAAGAGGAGCTGAACGCGATCTTGGGCGAAGCGCATGCCCAGGGCTTCCAGATTACCGCCCATGCCCAGGGAGACAGGGCGATTGAAATGATGTTGAACTGCATCGAGACCGCGCTGGAAAAGCATCCGCGCCAAAACCACCGCCACCGGATTGAACACGCCGGCGTTGCGATGCCGGATCTGGTGGAGCGGATGAAGCGGCTCGGGGTGATCCCGATCCCGAACCCGCCGTTTTTCTACGAATTCGGCGATGGGTACATCAAAAATATCGGCGAGCGGGTCCATCACATGTTTCCGGCCCGCGATTACTTCGACCAGGGGATTATCGCGGCGGGCGGCTCCGACTGTCCTGTCACCGACTTCAACCCGCTCCTTGGCATTCACGCGTCGGTCAACCGGAAAAGCCGGGCGGGCGTGGAGGTAGGGGCGAATCAGCGGATCAGCGTGATGGAGGCGATTAAGCTGTACACCTGGAACGGGGCCTACGCGAGTTTTGAGGAAGATCTGAAAGGAAGCATCGAAACGGGAAAGCTGGCTGATCTGGTTGTGCTGGACGACAGGATTCTCGACATACCCACAGAGGATATCAAGGATCTGCGTGTAGAGCTGACGATGATCGACGGAGAGATCGTCTACGAGCGTCGGTAGGCAGGCGGAAAAAACTTCCCCTCAGGCACAGGTGAAATGCGTCCGGAGGGGAGTTCATCTCCGCTAAAACGGGTATTCCCGCGGCTGTAATTGGACCGAGATCCACTTCACCGTGGTAAATTCATGGAGCGCCCATTCCCCGCCGTAGCGTCCCAGACCGGAAGCCTTTTCGCCGCCAAAAGCGACGATCGGTTCGTCATTGACTCCCTGGTCGTTTACATGAATCATCCCGGTTTCGATCTGCTTCGCTACTTCTACGCCGTGCTCGATAGAACCCGCGTGAACGGCCCCGCTCAATCCGTATTCACTGTCATTGGCCACGCGAATGGCTTCTTCCTCGCTGTCTACGACGATGACGCCGACAGCCGGACCGAAGATCTCTTCCTGGGCGATTGGCATATCATTGGTGACGTGGGTCAGGATCGTCGGGGCAAAGACATTGCCTTCCACCTTACCCTGCAGGGCGTATTGCGCTCCCGCCGCCAGGCTTTGGTCGATTAATTTTTGGATGCGTTCCACCTGTCTGTGATTGATCAATGGCCCCACCACGACATCCTTGTCTCTCGGGTCTCCGTATTTCAGCCGGGACGCTCTTTCCACGAAGGCCTTGACAAACCCCTCATAGGCCGGACGTTCAACGATGATCCGATTGAGCGACATGCAGATCTGCCCGCTGTTCAGGAATTTCCCAAACGCCGCAGAACCGGCTGCCCTTTCTATATCCGCGTCTTTGAGCACGAGCATCACATTGTTGCCGCCAAGCTCCAATGCCACCCGCTTGAGATGTTTGCCGCACAGTTCTCCGATGTGGCGGCCGACCGGAGTCGAGCCGGTAAAGGAGATGATGCGCGGGATCGGATGCTCTACGAACGCATCGCCAATTTCAGCGCTTCTGCAGACGGTGACATTTAACAGCCCTTTGGGAATTCCGGCATCGTCAAAAAGCTTGCCCAGGAACAATCCGCCTGAAATCATCGTCTGCTGGTCGGGCTTCAACACCACTCCATTGCCCGCAGCCAAAGCAGGCGCCAGGGAACGCATGGTCAGGTGGAACGGGAAATTAAAGGGACTGATGATGCCTGCGACACCTGCAGGTTTATGGTAGATGCGGTTTTCCTTTCCGGGGATGACGGACGGCATGATCTTGCCCTGCATCCGCAGCGGGAAAGTGGCCGCTTCCTTCAGAATGCCCATTGCGGCATCTGCTTCGATATTGGCTTTCAGATGGGAGGCCCCGTTTTCTTCGATGAGGATGCGGATGATTTCCTCCCGTCTTTCCTTCAGTAATTCCGCAGCTTTTTCCATTACGGCTACCTTTTGATAGGCATTGACCGCCTCCCATTCTTGTTGGGCTTCTTTCGCCGCCCGGTAGGCTTGATCCACGTCTTCTGCGCTGGCCAAACGGATTTGAACCAAGGTGCTCTCATTGTAAGGGTTTTGGTCCGTGTAAACCGTCTGGCTGCGGCCTTCCCTCCATTGACCGCCGATAAACTGCAGATTCCACTTGGCAAATGCCGACATCTTGCTCACATCCAATCCTCTCGTGTGTTCAGGTTCACTGGGGGTTTTCAATCGCTTCGATCACCTTTTCGGCAGTGCTTCTGCTTGACATCGGATTTTGGCCTGTGACCAAATCGCCATCCCGAATCGAGAAGTCGGTCCACTTTTCTCCGGAGACAAAGATTCCACCCTTTTCCCTCAACTTGGATTCCAGCAGGAACGGCATATGCTGATCGAGCTGCATCTCCCTTTCTTCCTCGTCGGTGAAGGAGGTGATCTTTTTTTCTTTTACCAACGGAGTGCCGTCCTTGTAGGTTGCGTTTACCAGACCGGCCGGGCCATGGCATACCGCTCCAATCACTTTTCCCTGTTCGGCAAATTGCTGCAGTACATATTGCAAGGTCTCACTGTCCGGAAAATCGAACATCGTGCCGTGACCGCCGGGCAGAAAGATTGCGTCGAAACCGTTCGCGTCTTCTTTGCTCAGCGCTGCCGTATGTTTCAGCTCGGCTTCCGCTTCTCTCCACTCGGCGTTTGCTTCGTCAGGTATGCTGTTGGGGTCGAGTGCCACTTCTCCGCCGCTGATGCTCACCACCTTGACGTCATAGCCCTTCGAGCGAAACACATTGTAGGGAACAGCGAATTCCTCCAGCCACAAGCCTGTTTTGTGATCGTCTGTGATCCTGGTATGATTGGTTACCACCATCAAAATGCGTTTGTTATTTGACATGAACAACGGGCACCTCCTGTTGGATGATCGATAAACTGGGTTTCAGCACAAGATTCATCTATATTATGGTAAGTGCCCGTCGTTTTATCCGCCGCAAAGTTCCCGGGGGGAGCGAGTGGCTGACCCGTCGCTCTTTCTGGCCCCGATGGTCTACCACTACGGCTGGTCCCTGGAGGACGCCGACCGGATCGCGCAGGGGACCGTCGTCGGACACCTGCTGGAATGTGCCGGACAAATCTGCGGAGGCTACTTCGCCGATCCGGGCATAAAGGACGTGCCCGACCTTGCAAACATTGGCTTTCCCTACGCCGACATCAATTCCACGGGAAGGGCGGTGATCGGCAAAGTGGCGGGAACCGGCGGACTGATCAGCCTGGCGACCGTCAAAGAACAGCTTCTCTACGAAGTGACAGACCCGACCGGCTACGTGACGCCTGATGTCGTGGCCGATTTTACCGCGGTCTGTCTGAGGGAGGCAGGGAGTGATCAGATAGAGGTGTCAAACGGTCGGGGGAGACGAAGGCCGCAAGCGCTCAAGGTAAGCATCGGCTACCAGGCAGGCTTTCTCGGCGAGGGGGAAATTTCCTACGCCGGCTCCAATGCGGTGGCCCGGGCGAGGTTGGCAGGCGAGATCGTGCGAGAGCGGGTACAGCATCGCTGCGGGGACCTGAGAGTGGATTATATCGGCAGCACCTCCGTACACCGGCAGAGCTTTTGGCCGGATGCCAAACCCTATGAAGTCCGGCTGCGGGTGGCGGGAAAAGTGCCGACCCGCGAGCTGGCCGAGCTGATCGGCGAAGAAGTGGAAGCGCTGTACACCAATGGTCCGGCCGGCGGAGGAGGAGCCAGGAAGTACGTCAATGAGCTGATCGGGATTGTGTCTACGTTAATACCGAGAAATAAAGTTACAACTCACGTAACCGTTTTGGAGTGAAACAGATGCGAACAAAGCTGTACAAGCTGGCCCACAGCAGGGCTGGAGACAAGGGAAACACGTTGATCCTGTCCTTGATCCCGTATGATGAACAAACCTATCCGCTCCTGTGCGAGAAAGTGACGGCAGAGAGAGTGGCAGCGCATTTGCAAAACATCGTGGCGGGAAAGGTGGTTCGCTACGAGCTTCCGCATATTTCCGCCCTTCAATTCGTCTGTTCAGGTGCGCTGTTGGGAGGGGTGACGACCTCTTTGGCCATGGACATGCACGGCAAGAGCCTAAGTTCTGCCTTGCTGGAGATGGAAGTAGAGCTGCCCTGACTGTGCCCACTTTTTTTCTTGCGATCCCGCCATCTCGCCTTATAATTGAGGAGAAACAAAGTATCGCGATAGGGTGGGTGTCGGATGCGCAGAAAAAGATCGGGAAGACTCTGGCTTGGCGTGGTTCCGGCCGGATTGATCGTCGCAGCTTTTCTCATGAAGGGAAATATTGCGTTCACCAAGCTGTTTGAAGCAAAACCCGCTGACCGGGAAGTGACCCAATCCACAGGTGAGCATAGCCCGAATGGTTCAACTGGCGGCATGTCTGTAGAAACACCAGGGCCGCAAGCGGGGAACAAAGCGGAGGAAACTCCTGCTCCGGCCCCCGCAGATGCTCCCCAACCGGCCGAAGCCGGCAGCATCACGGTACTGGTAAACAAGAGCGTCCCGCTGCCTGAGGATTACGCCCCTGCAGATCTGGTGATTCCAAACGTGCCGTTCCCCTTTAAGGAAGATTTGCCCAAAAAGTACCTTCGCAAGGAAGCGGCAGAGGCGCTGGAACGCTTGTTTGCCGGAGCGAAGCGGGACGGGATGGAGCTGTACGGCATCTCGGGCTACCGTTCATACGCCACCCAAGTAGCGGTCTATAACCAAAACGTAAAAACCCAAGGGGTGGAAGCAGCAAATCGGGTGAGCGCCATCCCGGGGCACAGTGAGCACCAAACAGGACTTGCGATCGACGTATCCAGCCGAAGCGCGAAATTCGGCCTGGAGGAGGAATTCGGCGATACGCCTGAGGGAAAATGGTTGGCACAGCACGCTCCCGAGTACGGTTTTATCATCCGCTATCCCAAGGGCAAGGAAGAGATTACCGGGTACGCCTATGAGCCTTGGCATATCCGCTACGTCGGGGTGAAGGTCGCCCAGGAGGTGACACGGCAGGGGATTACCCTGGATGAGTACCTGGAAGCGTACATGCCGCAGAAAAAATAAAGCTGCGGTGCTGCAAGCCTTTTGGGTAGAATCCAGGATAAAGGAAGGGGGACTTGCGATGAAAACTGTTACTTTGGATGTGAGAGGAATGTCGTGCAATCACTGCGTCACCAGCATTGAGGGAGCGTTGAACAAAGTGGCGGGAGTCGGCCAGGCGAAGGTGGATCTGGCGGCAGGCCAGGTGATGGTATCCTTTGACGAATCTGCTGTATCGCTCGACGAAGTCAAGGAAACCGTTGAAGAACAGGGATACGATGTAGTTTGAAGAACGCGGGAAACCGTGAAGAGGGCTGTGGCGTCACCCGGACGCACAGCCCTCTTTGTCTGCCTCGAGGCCTTTTGAAGTGGTCGTTTGGTCATAGTCGCAAAGATTCATTTACATATTCCTGATCAATTGGTAGGATAAGGTACATGATTCGAGTAGAGGGGGGGCCTTCTACTCATTTTGTTGATCGGCCGCTTGTTCGTTTGCGAGCCTTTGCCGTTCGCTTTTTTTGCCGCGGCACCCTTTTGGGGATGGAATCGATGTCGATTTCGGCAAAATTCCAATCTTTGGCCTGCTGTGCGGCATCCTGGACCAGCTTTTGCGAGAGCTTTTTCACCTGCTCCATAAACGCCTGTGCCGATGCGGTTCCCTGCCCGATCTCACTCAGGCGCTGTTCCCAGCGGGCGGTCATCTCCGGGGAGGCGAGGATTTTATCCCCGATGGCTTCGATCAGGAGCATGCCTTTGGCTGTGGCGAAGACCTGATTTCGCTTCACTTCGATGTACTTTCTGTCTTTGAGCGTTCCGATTATTCCGGCGCGCGTGGCTTCAGTTCCCAGCCCTTCCGTTTTCATCAGCACCTTTTCCAGCTCTTCATTATCCAGGTGCTTGCCGGCTGTCTTCATCAGCGTGATCAGCTGCCCTTCCGTGTAGCGTTTGGGCGGCTGGGTTTTGCCCGCTTTTACCTTGACTCGCTTTACCTTGCCGGCGGCCCCTTGTGCCACCTCTGGCAGAATGGCGCCAGCTTCCTCATCTCTGTCCTCGGAAAACAGCACCTTGCGCCAACCCTCCCGGATTTGCTCCCTGCCTTTGCTGATGAATTCCGCCCGGCCGTCTACGACAGTGGTAATCGTCGTGTAGTCAAAAATGGCTGAGTCGTAATGGGCGGCGATCAGCCGGCGTACGACCAGATCGTAGAGCTTTTGTTCATCTGCGGACAGCTTCGTGATGTCTGGAACCTGTTCGGTTGGGATGATGGCGTAGTGGTCTGTCACCTTTTTCTCGTTGACAAACCGTTTATTGTGCATGATCAAGCCGACCGGAGTCGGGAATAGGTCTTTGTACGTAGGGATTTGCCCGATTTTTCGCAAGATGCTGGGAAAAGTCTGCGCCTCTCCTGGCGTCACGAAGCTGGAGTCGGAACGCGGGTAGGACAAAACTCCCGTTAGATACAATTGCTGGGCCAGGTCAAGGGTCTTCTTGGGAGAGAATTTGTACAGTTTGTTGGCTGCCGCCTGAAGTCCGGACAGATTGAAGAGATAGGGCGGCTGGTACTCTTTTCGCTCTTTGGCGATTTCCTTGACCTGGGCGGGTTTTCCCTGGCAGAAGGCGGCGATTTTTTGCGCCAGCTCTTCATTGTTCAGGCGTGATTCCCCCTCTTTTTGCCAGGTACCTTCGTACTCCTTTCCGTCGATGTGGAATGTGGCGACCACTTCCCAGAACGGCTCAGGCTTGAAGCGGGCAATTTCTTTTTCCCGTTTGACGACGAGCGCCAGCGTGGGGGTCTGCACGCGCCCGGCGGAGAAGACGTCGGAAATCCCTTTTTCCTGCAAGAGGAGGGTGTAGATGCGGGAAGCGTTCATTCCGACGAGCCAGTCTGCACAAGCGCGGCTGTAGGCTTCATAATACAGGTTTCGCGTATCCGCTTCGGACAGGAGAGAGGCGAAGCCTTCGCTGATCGCTTTTTCGGTAAGCGAGGAGATCCAGAGCCGCTTCATCGGTTTTTTTACCCCGCACAGGTTGACGATGGTGCGGATGATCAGCTCGCCCTCGCGCCCGGCGTCGCCGGCGTGAATAATCTCTGTGACGTCGGAGCGGGTCAGCAGTTGTTTGATCACGGAGAACTGCTTGGATTTGGAGCGCATGACCTGATAGCGAAACTGCTCGGGGATGATCGGCAGAGTCTGGATGCTCCACTTTTTCCAGGCCGGATTGTACTTTTCCGGGGGCACCAGTTCACAGACATGGCCGACCGCCCAGGTGACGAGCGCGCCCTTGGGAAAGAGCGGATGAGGCTGTATCTCGATGTATCCCTGCCGCTTCTTATGTGTGAATGGGCTGGCAAGTTTTGCAGCCTGGTCAGGCTTTTCCGCGATGATTACTTTCATGACAAGACTCCTTGTAGGTTCAGTGTAATGCGTCCCCCGCCAGAAG
This sequence comes from Brevibacillus massiliensis, assembly GCF_000311785.1. Taxonomy (GTDB): domain Bacteria; phylum Bacillota; class Bacilli; order Brevibacillales; family Brevibacillaceae; genus Brevibacillus_C; species Brevibacillus_C massiliensis. Next base: position 174,185 of record NZ_HE978537.1, on the reverse strand, counting down.
CGAATCTCCCCAAAAGCGATGGGCCAGAGGGTGCTCAGTCGAAATCGTATCACAACTTTGGCCGCAAGCACCAGAAAAAAACGGGACAGGAACGGGAATGAGGGGATGGGGAATCGTTTTCGGAAATGTTTGGGTAAATTGATAAAAAAAACCTTGACATACAATTAGTACCACTTCTAAAATAGAAACTGTTTTTAATTTGGAAATTTTAGGAGTGGAATCAATGAGGCATGTGAAATTATGGGAATCTCTTTCCCTTATCCTCGCCATCGCCGTTTGGGCGGCATGTATTCCGGCTACTGCCTTGGCGGAAGGAGAGGGCAGCCAGGATGATTACAACTGGATTGAGGGTGGAACCACTGTCGATATGGGCGACCAGTTGGCAGAACTCAAGCTGGATCCGGATCACGCGTTTCTAGGCGCGGAGGATACCAAGAAAATGATGAGCGAATCCAACAGCGTCATCTCCGGCAACGAAATTGGTTCGGTTTTTCCGATGAATCCTGAGGAAAATTGGGTGATTCTCTTCGAGTACGAGAATTCCGGGTACATAAAAGACGATGAAAAGGAATCGATCAATGCCGATGACCTGTTGGAAAGTTACAAACAGGGAACAGAGGAGCACAATGAAAACCTGCCCGACTCACAAAAGCTTTACGTGGACGGCTGGGATTTGGAGCCGCACTACGATGAAAAAACGCACAACTTGACTTGGTCGCTGCTCGGCCACAATGGACGGGGCGAAAAAATCATCAATTACAACGTTCGCCTGCTGTCCCGGAAAGGCTTTGTGTCGGCAACGCTGATCTCCGACCCAACCAGCCTGGCCAAGGACAAAGCGACGTTTACGGAAAAGGTGCTGCCTGGCTTCAGCTTTAAATCGGGAGAAAAATATGAAGATTTCGACCCCGGCACAGACAAGATGGCGGAGTATGGACTGACCGGCCTGATCCTGGGCGGGGCCGGCCTCGCGGTAGCGAAAAAGGCGGGACTGTTGGCCTTGCTCCTCGTTGTTCTGAAAAAGGCCTGGTTTTTGATCATCGCCATTCCTGTGGCCATCTGGAATTTCATCAGAAGAAAAAAACGCAAACAGGCTGACGTCGCAGCTTTGGCGGAAGCGCCGACCGAAGCGGAAAATACCGCGGCGGAATCAAATGAGAATACGACCCGGCTGTAAACCAAAACCCACGGATCATACCCGTGGGTTCTTTTCTCTATCATTGGTACGGTGACACGTTCAACAGACCGGAAACCGATCTGAAACGGTACCCCTGCTCCCGCAGACGCACAATGATCTGCGGCAGTGCCCGAACGGTATTCGCCAAGCCCCTCCGGCCGCCGAAGCAGTGCTGCAAGATGATTCCTCCCGGTGCTGTTTCGCGCAGCACAGTGGCGGCAACCTGCCTTCCGGATATTCCCGTCCAGTCCCGGCTGTCTACGCTCCAGAGGATGATCTTCTGGTCCAGCGAGGCGAGGATTTGGATAACCTCCGGATTAAGCTCTCCGTAGGGAGGGCGGAACAGACAGGGTCTTGCTCCTGTCAGGCGGTAGATTTCCGCTGACGTCTGCTCGACCTGTTCTCGGACCTGATCCGGCGAAATCTTTGTCAAATCAGGGTGGCTCCAGCTGTGGTTGCCGATGATGTGGCCTTCGGCAAAGATGCGTTTCAATACGTGGGGATGGGAGCGGATTTGGGTTCCGACGCACATGAAGGTAGCTTTTACCCGGTAAGCGGAGAGGATGTCCAGGATTTGCGGTGTCCAGGTTTGATCGGGACCATCGTCAAACGTTAATGCCGCTTCCATGCTGGCAGGTCCATTGGAAAAGATCTGTTCAGGATAGACGGAGCTCCAACTGGCAGCTTTGAACCGCATCGGCATCATCCTTTCCCGCTGATGGCATCGGGGTAATCCCTCAACATAGGTGTATGATCAAAAAAGGATAGAATGCCTGAGTTGATTCATTTGCAAAAGGCACCGCCAGCGGTCCGTTCATGCCGGAAGCCAGTGGCGGTGCCAGGCAGTTCGCAGATTATTCGGTTCGTACCGCCGTGCCGCTGACTGCTACCATCAGCATGCCTTCGCGGATCACTTCGTAGTCGACGTCAATTCCGACGATGGCGTTCGCTCCTTTTTGCCTCGCCCGGTCCATCATCTCTTTCGTGGCAATGTCCCGCGCTTCGGCCAGCTTGGTTTCGTACGCGCCGGAACGTCCCCCTACGATGTCGGTAATCGAAGCGAAGAGGTCCCGCACGATATTTGCCCCCATGATCGCCTCGCCGTTGACCAGCCCGAGGTACTCCCTGATTGGCCTTCCTTCGATATTGTTGGTTGTCGTCAAAATCATTCTTTCATCCTCCTTTTCAGTCCCAGTATGTCTAACGATTATCCTGTCAAAAAGTTGCAGCTTTTAGCCGTTTCAAAAAAACATTTGTCTCGACAAAAGAAGAAGGGATATATGCCCAGCGTTCGACAGCCTTTCTTTGCCAAATCGGCTATACTTCTTTTCGAACATAAGGCATACGATGATTCAAGCAGCACTACTTTGCAAGCCATGCCTTCGCGGAAAGGGGGAAATTTCATGAAAGAGCTGACCCATTCGGACGGGAAACTGCCGTCGTTTCGCGGTGAAAATGCGATCGAATGCAAACCCCACAGCCCGACGGTCCTTTACGTCTGCTGGGACATCGCCAGGTCCCGGATGCGCATGGTCGCGTCCTATTTGCAGGCGGACAGCGTTCTGATCAAAAAAGGGATTCGGCTGTACGATGTGACCGGCCGCTGCTTTGACGGAGCCAGCGTCCGCAACAGCCGCGATATCATCGTCGATCAAGAGGCGAGCTCATGGTACATACCAGACGTTGTGCCTGGGCACACGTACATCGCCGATTTTGGTCTGTTCCACGGCGAGCGATTTTGTCCGATCCTGCGCTCTGAGCCGGCAGCCGCTCCCCGCAGCCAGCCTTCCGCGTGGTCGCGGCCGAGGGGAAGCCGCAACCTGCCCGCTGCAGGGAAACAAGCTGCAACGACATAGGAAAAACCTTGAAAAGCGACGAGGGAGGAACAGGCATGAGCCGACGGATCACATTTGGCACAGATGGATGGCGGGCAGTGTTCGCCGATGGGTTCACGGTCGAAAACGTCCGCATTGCCGCACAGGCGATCGCTGCATTAACCGTGGAAAAGGGGCAGCAGGAGCAGGGGATTATTGTCGGTTACGACACGCGTTTCATGGGGCGGTCGTTTGCCGAGGAGGTCGTTCGCACCCTGACGGCGAACGAGATCAAGACGTACATTGTAAATGAAGCGACGCCCACACCGGTGGTCGCTTTTGGCGTAAAGAACTTCGCCGCCAGCGGGGCTGTCGTTGTCACCGCCAGCCACAACCCCCCTGAGTACAACGGGATCAAGTACATCCCCGATTACGCCGGCCCGGCTAATCCCGAGATTACCGAGCGGATCGAAGCATTGATCCGAGAGATTCAGGAGACAGGCCAGGTGAAGCTGATCAGCAAGGAGGAGGCGATCGCCCGCAGACTGATGCGCCATATCTATCTGCGGCCGCACTACGAGGCTCATCTCCGCCGGATGATTCACTTCGACGTGATCAAACAAGCGGGTCTTCGCGTTGTCGTCGATCCGATGCACGGCGCAGGAATCGGATACGTCAGCCGGATGCTGGCCGAGGCAGGAGCAGAAGTAACCGCTATACGCAGCAATGCCGATCCGCTCTTTGGCGGCGATCTGCCTGAACCGACAGAGCGGCGGCTGAAGGGCCTGGCTGAAGAGGTGGTCAGACAGCGCGCTGACCTCGGGTTGGCTACCGACGGTGACGCCGATCGTTTCGGCGTCGTCGACCATACCGGGAAGTACGTTTCCGCCAATCAAATCCTGTCGCTTTTGACCCGCCACCTGGTGAAGAACCGCGGACAGGTCGGGCGGGTGGTGCGGACCGTAGCTACAACCCACCTGATCGATCGAATCGCCGGAAAATACGGTCTGGGGGTGACGGAGACGCCGGTCGGTTTCAAGTACATCGGCGCAGAAATGCTGCAGGGGGACGTATTGATTGGTGCCGAGGAGAGCGGCGGCGGAAGTGTCAGCGGCCATATTCCCGAGAAGGATGGCATTTTGCTCAATCTGTTGGTCGCGGAGATGTGCGCTTGGGAGCGAAAAAGCCTTGAACAGATGCTCTCGGATTTGCATGACGAGGTTGGCAGACTGTACAGCACGCGCCTGGACGTCAGGCTTGACGGGCAGGCGGCGAGGATGAAAAGCTTCCTGCAGACACCGCCTCGGCAGGTTGGGCCATACAGGGTAAAGGAGGCGGTAGAGTGTGACGGAGTGAAGCTGCTGCTCGAACAAGGGCATTGGATGCTAATCCGCCCATCCGGCACGGAGCCGCTGCTGCGCATATACTGCGAAGCGGCTAATCGGGAAGCTTTTGCGGATCTATGCGAGGCCGTGGAAGATTGGCGCGCAGGATATTGAACTGCTGAACTCCAGGGCCGACCGGAGTCTGTCTTTGGCGGCCCCGGATCAGTGGGGATAGCGCATCCCGTCAAAGCCAAACAGTTCTCTGATTTCCACGTACTTTTGCATCGGCACGTTCGGGAAGACAATCGCGAGTTCTCCTTCATTGATCTCCAGCTTGTTGCCGGGGGACTCAATCGTATGCGGTATCTCCATGGCGTGCAAGGCCTTGGTCATATAAGCGGCCTCGTCCCATGTCACGATGTAGTAAAACTGTTTGTCCTCCAACTTCTTCACGCTCCTTTGCTCCACATCATATCACATCCGGGATTCATCTTTACAACCGAACATCGTTCTGTTATGCTTTGAACAGAACGATGTTCGGTTTTTCTGTGAGAAAAGCCAGGATGGGGATGATTGCGTGACAAGCGACCTTACCAGCAAGACGACACTTCAGACTCTCAGGGAGACGACAGAGCAGCTCGTGGCCGAAAAAGGCTGTCAATCGACGACGATCCGTGACATCGTCAAACGGGCGGGTGTGTCGATGGGAGGCATCTACCACTACGTCAGAAGCAAAGACGAGTTGTTCGGGCTTATCCTGCAAGCGCGTATCGAAGAGATTGACCGGCGTTTTCGGGAAGCGGTCTCCCGGGCGGCATGCGGAGATCTGCACAGCCCGCTGCATGTCATCGTCGACGGATTTATGCGGCTCATCACCGAAGAGACACAGGTGTTTCGCAAGGTGCTGCTCTATCTGGTCAGCCGGCAGGACAATCCGGAAATCGCCAAGGTATTGTCCGACTTCCACGCCAAATGGCGGGAGATCTGTGAGACGTGGATTGAGGTGGGGAAGGCAGGCGGAGCGATTCCTGCTGCGCTGCCTGCACAGGAGGCCGGTTCTCTTTTGGTTACGTTCTACCTGGGAGTGCTCATCGAAAGTTCCCTCTCTGTCACCGGGCAGTGCAAGCAGAGGATATTCAGGTTTACGGAAGGGGTACTGACCCAGCCGCAACGCCTATAAATAAAGGAGGAAATCTGATGACGGAAAAAGTGGTCGCCGGACGGTTTACCGCACAGTATGACGAGCCGTTTGTCGTGTTTCTCATCGGCATGCGGATCAACCGCCTCTTCGCCGTTCACAAGTGGCTGCCTGTGTTTCAGGCGATGGCGCCGATGATGCGCGAACTGTATCAGCATCCGGAGAGCGGCTTTCTCGGGGCGGAATACTTTCTCATGTGGCGGGGGACCATGATGGTCCAGTATTGGAAGTCGTTTGAGCAGTTGGAGACATACGCCCGGGGCGGACTGCATCTTGAAGCGTGGAAAAGGTTCAACCAATCCGTCGGCACGGACGGGACGGTAGGGATCTACCACGAGACGTATCTCGTCGAAGCGGGACGGTATGAATGCCTGTACAGCAACATGCCTCCCTTCGGTTTCGCCAAGGCCACCAGCCGTGTGCCGGCACTCGGCCGCAAGGAGACGGCGAGGAAGCGCTTGGGCGGCGAGAGCGAACCTGCGGTGCCGACTCCGCCAAATCCCTGAGCCACCCGGTTGGCAAGCGGGATTCTTGACCAACGATAAAGGAGGAGAGCTGCGGGTGAGTTTATTTGACATGATGCTTGTGCTGCACATCACAGCCGGCAGTATTTGTCTGGCTGCAGGCGCGCTGGCCGCAGGGGTGAAGAAAAGAAAAGGATTCACTCCTTCCCTGTGGCTGTGGTTCCTTCCGACGATCATTGGCACGCCGATCATTTCTTTGGTCAGCCGGCGCTACACAAAGTCAAATCAATCGAACAAGACATGGTAAGCGGCGCCATGGGTTTGGTTGCCACGCCAGGTGGGCTATGGTACAATTCGTGTGTCTATCTGCGTTATGGTAAGGAGGAGCTTGCGTGCTCTACTATGTGATAGCACTCATCGTCATTGCATTGGACCAGGCAACGAAGTACGCGGTTGTGAAAAAGATGGCTCTCGGCGAATCAATTCCGCTCATCCCCGGCGTGTTTCACTTGACTTCCCATCGCAATATGGGAGCGGCGTTCGGGATTTTGCAAAACCAGCGCTGGCTGTTTGTGGTGATTACCCTCGTCGTCGTAGCGGGGATTATTGTCACACTCTACCGAATCGGCCGCAAACTGCCGGTCACGTCGCTTGGCCTCGCGCTAGTCCTGGGCGGAGCGATCGGCAATTTTATCGACCGGGTCAGCACGGGACAGGTGGTTGACTTTCTCGACTTCACGCTGATCAACTTCCCGATATTTAACGTCGCCGATTCGGCCATTACCATCGGGGTCGTCCTGCTTCTGTGGGATGTTCTCACGGAATCGCGGCGGAACCGACGGTAAGGGCATGCTAACGAAGAAACGCGACAAGGAGTACGAGATGAACGAAACAACACCCTTTGAACGATACGATTGGACAGTCGATCCGGCAGATCAAGGAGAGCGGATCGACAAGTTCATCGCCATGCAGGATCAGGACTGGTCCCGCTCCCAGGTTCAGACCTGGATCAAGGAAGAGCGCGTAACGGTAAATGGTCAGCCGGTCAAAAACAACTACAAGCTGGCCGCGGAAGACGAGGTTACCCTGCGCGTTCCGCCGCCGAAGGAGCTCGACATCAAGCCGGAGGCGATCCCGCTGGACATCGTCTACGAAGACGCCGACCTGATTGTGGTCAACAAGCCCCGCGGCCTGGTGGTGCATCCCGCGCCGGGGCACTACAGCGGCACCATGGTAAACGGCCTGCTGTATCACTGCCGCGACTTGTCCGGGATTAACGGAGTGCTGCGGCCGGGCATCGTCCACCGCATTGACAAGGATACCTCGGGTTTGCTGGTGGTGGCGAAGAACGACAAGGCTCACCTCGGTCTGGCCGAACAGCTGAAAGAGCATACGGTAAACCGCAAGTACGTGGCGATTGTCCACGGCGTGATTCCCCACGAAATGGGGACGATCGACGCCCCGATCGGGCGCGACCCGAAAAACCGGCAGCAAATGGCCGTCGTCTTTGAGAACAGCAAACCGGCCGTCACTCACTTTGTCGTGCTGGAGCGGTTTAAAGGGTACACTTTGGTGGAATGTAAACTGGAAACGGGGCGGACGCATCAAATTCGCGTACATATGAAGTACATTGGTTATCCGTTGGTAGGGGATCCGAAATACGGGCAAAAAGATCGGCTAGAGATAGAAGGACAAGCGCTCCATGCCAAAACGCTTGGATTTGTCCATCCGCGAACAAAAGAATATCTTGAATTTGATGCGCCGCTGCCAGATGAGCTCAGCGATCTGCTCGCTTATTTGCGCCAGCTCTAACGATACGCCGGGATTTCTCGGCGTGTTTTTTTTGATTGGTCTCCTGGAAAATGCAACCACCACTCACCCGCTGGGCGACAGGGAGCTGCGCGAGGTTTCCTGGATGCCGGACGGCCAAAGCTTGCTGGTGTCCACCGCTGCCGACAAGGAGGCGCCGATCCGGATCATGAAAACGGATCTGACCGGAAAGCTGCTGGAAACCTATCAAATCGGCGAGAAGCAGACAGCGAATGCGGAGACGTACTTTGAGCAATTCCAGGCAGACGGCATTACGGTTTCGCCGGACGGACGCTACGCCGCCTTTTTTGTCAGGCCAAACTCTGCGTCGATCGCAGCCGACGGGGTAGGAATCTACTTGCTCGACATGCAGCAGCCGGCAAGAGCGGAAGCGGTGAGCGGCGGTTTGGGCTACCCCGAATGGTTTGCCTGGTCGCCCGACAGCAGCAAGCTGGCTGTGATCAAGGGAAGGGGCAGAGAGGCGACTGACAATAAATCCCTGGCTGTTGTCACTGCGTCCGACTTCAAGGTGATCGAGGCAGGCCTAACAGGGTTTGTCGATTCCTGGCCGGTCTGGTCGAATCCAGACGCCGGCAAGCTCTACTTCACCCGCGGAAAGGGCAGCACCGCATGGCTTGGCAAATACAACCCGGAGGAAGTGATGGTGCCGGGGCAGCGGATATGGGAGCGCGGGTCCGACGGGAAAGAACAGCCGGTGACGCAAGGCTCCGCCAAGACGGCTGACTACTATCCGGCGGTTTCACCCGATGGCAGGCAGCTGCTCTTCGTCCGGATGGACGGGGCTGAACACGGCTCGCTCTACGTTACATCGGCGGGCAGCAGGCAGGAGACGGAACTGCTGCGCCACCTTGCCGGTGACAGCGGCTTTTACGGCAATTACCTGCCGAAGTGGATCGCGGTGTACTGGCAAAAAGAAACGAAAATGACGGGTTGACTCCGATGTCGATTCATGACATAATCGTAGATGACATAAGGAACCTTTAAACCCAGTCCCGTGAGGCTGGCAAGGAATCGGACAACTTTCACACACAGGAGAACGATTTTTTTTGCGTGTGAAGCGGCTTCTTGCCAGTGCGGCAAGAAGCCTTTTTGTTTTGGCAGCAGAAGTTTTTCGCCAGGAAAATCAAAAGGAGAAGATGGCCGTTGATTGAAAAAAACGTGCTGATGGATGAAGCGGCGATTCGCCGGGCGCTGACGAGAATTGCCCATGAGATCATTGAGCGAAACAAGGGCGTTGAGGACTGCGTCGTCGTCGGCATCAAGACGCGCGGCATATATCTGGCCAAGCGGCTTGCGGAGCGGATCGGACAGATCGAAAACACGCAAATCCCCGTAGGCGAGCTGGATATCACCTTTTACCGCGACGACTTGACGCACAAAGCGGAAGACGCCCAGTTCAAAGGAGCCAGGCTGCCGACCGAGGTAACAGGCAAAACCGTGGTGCTCGTCGACGACGTCCTGTACACCGGACGAACCGTCAGGGCCGCGCTCGACGCCCTGATCGACCAGGGCAGGCCAAAGATGATCCAGTTGGCCGTCCTCGTGGACAGAGGACATCGCGAGCTGCCAATCCGGCCGGATTTCGTCGGAAAAAACGTGCCGACATCGCGCAGCGAGATCGTCGCGGTGCAGTTGGCCGAGGTCGATTCGATCGACCAGGTGACGATTCGCCAACACAGTTGAATACGCCTCTTTAACGCTGATCCCGTGAGGTCGGCAAGAGGGTTCCCACATAGCGTATGACGACAGGTGTCAGGTATGCTGTGAGAAAGTGTCTGCCTCTTTGCCTCCGGGTAAAGAGGTTTTTTTCTGGGCAAGAGAGAGGCAAGTCAGATAGAAAGAAGGGGAAAAAGATGAAGCAAAAAGATTTTATCGACGTTCACGAGACACCTGCACTGACACGGTTGTTTCCACTCAGTATCCAGCACTTGTTTGCGATGTTCGGCTCGACCGTCCTGGTGCCGATCCTGACCGGGCTGGACGTATCGGCGGCCCTGATCGCAAGCGGAATCGGGACCCTCTTGTTCTTGTTCATTACCAAAGGCAAGATTCCCAACTACCTGGGCTCTTCCTTCGCCTTTATCGGTCCCATCATGACAGTCAGCGCAACACATGGGGTAGGCATGGCACTGCTCGGATGCTTCCTCTCCGGTATCGTCTACATGATCGTGGCGGCGATCGTCGCGAGGAGCGGGGTCAACTGGCTGAACAAGCTGCTGCCTCCGGTGGTGATCGCCTCGGTCATCGTCGTCATCGGCCTGAGCCTCTCCGGCGTCGCCGTCGACATGGCCACCAACATCAAGGTGGACGACAAGTCGGTGTTCTCGCTTACTTCGATGGAGGTTTCCTTCGTCACCTTGATCGTGACCATACTCGCGGCAGTGGTGCTGCGCGGATTTTTTGCCCTCATCCCGATTCTGATCGGCATTATCGCCGGGTACGTGTACAGCCTGCTGCGCCACCCGGAAATCGTCGACTGGGCGCAAGTGGCGGGCGCGAAATGGCTGATCAGCCCGGCAGAGATGTTCTCGCAGCATCTGCACGTAGGCCTGATGGTCGAAACGATGAGGACCCCGGGTGCCTGGATTACCGCCCTGGTCATCGCGCCGGTCGCCTTTGTCACCCTGGCCGAACACCTGGGCCACCTGCTCGTCACCGGTCGCATCCTGAACCGGGACTTGATGAAGGATCCGGGACTGCACCGCAGCCTCTTGGGTGACGGTGTCTCCACCTCCATCGCGGCTTTTCTCGGCGGCCCGCCCAGCACTACTTACGGCGAAAACATCGGCGTCCTGGCGATTACCCGCGTGTTCAGCCGCAATGTCATCGGCCTGGCTGCCGTGTTTGCTATCCTGTTCTCCTTCATCGGGAAGATCAGCGCCCTTTTGATGACCATCCCGACGCCTGTCCTGGGCGGTGTCTCGATCGTGCTGTTCGGTCTGATCGCGGCCCAGGGCCTCAGGATGTACGTCGAGAACAAAGTAGACTTTGCCAATAAGCGGAACATGATTATCACTGCCGCCATTCTCGTCACAGGGATCGGCGGATACAAGATCAGCTTTGCCGACGCCACCATCTGGCAGTCGTTCTTGTCCAACCTGACGATCGACAACGTCGCCTTCTCCACCTTCCTCGGCATCGTGCTGCATGCGGTGCTGCCGGGCAAGGAAGCGGCGATGGGAAAGAGTGCGGGAGAGTAGCAAATTTCCGGAGTTTTTTTACATGCGACAAACGGGAGGGTGCGAAACATGAGAGTACAGCATTTGACGGGAATCAGGGAGCTTGCCGCCGGGCATCTGGAGGCGCTGTTGGAGCGGGCGGAATACTGGGCCAAGCGGCCGGAAGAAAGAAGCGGCCTGCTCGCTGGCCGCTTCGTCGCCAACCTCTTCTTTGAGCCGAGCACGCGGACGCGTTTTTCCTTTGAGGTAGCGCAAAAGCGGCTGGGGGCGCACGTGCTTAACTTCGCAGCGGAGTCGTCCTCGACGACCAAGGGGGAAACCATCCTCGACACGCTCCGCATGCTGGAGACGATGGGCGTAGAGGCGGCGGTGATCCGCACCAGTGAAAACGGCCTGCTGCAAAAACTGGCCGAGAACGTCCAGCTGCACCTGGTTAATGCCGGTGACGGAACGAACGAACATCCGACCCAGTGTCTCTTGGATCTGCTGACGATCAAACAGCACTTTGGCAAAATCGCCGGCCAGACCGTGGCGATCATCGGCGATCTGCGCCACAGCCGCGTTGTCGGCTCGCACCTGCACGCTCTGCCCAAATTGGGAGCCAAGCTGCTCCTGGCAGGCCCGCCGGCGATGCTGCGGCCAAAGGAAGAGCTGCCGTCCGGCGTCAGTGTGACTGATATCGATGAAGCGATCCGCACGGCCGACGTCGTCATGATGCTGCGGGTGCAGCTGGAGCGGCATGCAGAAGCGCTGTTCTCCTCTGCGGAAGCGTATCACCAGGCGTATGGCTTGACTTTGGAGCGGGCCCGGCTGATGAAACCGGGAGCTGTGATCATGCACCCTGGCCCGTTTAACCGCGGAGTGGAGATCCACGCCGACTTGGTCGACTCCGACCGCTCGCTGATCTTTACCCAGGTAGCGAACGGCGTCGCAGCACGGATGGCAGTACTGGAAGACTTGATGAACGGAGGAATCGGAACATGGGCATCGTCCTTAGAAACGGTAGGGTTTTAAACGAAGCGGGAGAATTGGTGAAACGAGATGTTTTGATCGAACAAAACCGGATAGCCAAGATAGCAGAAGCACTCGACAGCGGGGGTCACGAGGTAATTGAGCTCTCCGGCAAGTTTCTTTCCGCCGGCTTGATCGATGTACATGTTCACCTGCGGGAACCGGGTTTTGAAGCCAAAGAAACGATTGAGACAGGTGCAAGCGCGGCAGTCCGCGGCGGGTTTACGACCGTCGCCTGCATGCCCAACACCCGTCCGGTGATTGACAGCGTGGAGATCGTGCGCAGCATTCTCGACAAGGCGAGCGCAGCCGGAAAGGCCCGTGTGCTGCCTTACGGGGCGATCACGCGGCGGCAGCTTGGCCAAGAGCTGACTGATTTCGCTGCACTCAAAGCCGCAGGCATCTTCGCCCTGACCGATGACGGTGTCGGGGTACAGTCGAGCGCGATGATGAAAACAGCGATGAAGCAGGCCAGGGAGCATGGGCTGTCCATCGTCGCTCACTGCGAGGACGACGACCTGCTTACACCCGGCGCTGCCCTGCACGATGGCATTACGGCGGCCCGCCACGGACTCCCCGGCATCCCGTCCGAATCGGAGTCCATCCACGTCGGACGCGATATTCTGCTCGCGGAACAGACAGGTGTCCACTACCACGTCTGCCACATCAGCGCGAAGGAGTCGGTGCGGCTGGTGCGTGACGGCAAACGGGCAGGAGTGAATGTCACTGCAGAAGTCAGCCCGCACCATCTGCTCTTGTGCGAGGAAGACATTCCGGACGATCTCGATGCCCGTTGGAAGATGAATCCGCCGCTCCGTTCGAAGGAAGACCGGGCCGCCCTCCTGGCCGGATTGAAGGATGGCACGATTGACATTATTGCGACAGACCACGCGCCGCATACGGAAGAGGAAAAGGCCAGGGGTTTGGAGCGTGCGCCGTTTGGTATCGTGGGATTGGAGACTGCGTTTCCGCTGCTCTACACCCATCTGGTGCTGACAGGCGAATTGACCCTGGCCGAGCTGGTGGCGAAGCTGACCGTCAAGCCCGCAGAGATCTTCGGCCTGCCTTACGGAAAACTGGCGGAAGGCGAACTGGCCGATCTGACAGTCATCGATCTGGAGTCGGAACGCGAGATTGACCCTGCCCGCTTTGCCAGCAAAGGACGGAATACGCCGTTTGCCGGGTGGCGGTGCAAAGGCTGGCCGGTGCTGACGATCGTCGACGGCAAGGTAGTTTACCAACAGGAGAAGGAAGAGGAGTGAGCCGCATGAGAGCCAGATTGATCTTGGAAGACGGAACGGAGTGCATCGGGGAAGCGTTTGGAGCAGTCGGAGACAGACGCGGCGAGGTCGTGTTCACGACCGGGATGACCGGATATCAGGAAGTGCTGTCTGACCCGTCCTTCTGCGGACAACTCGTCGTCATGACCTACCCCTTGATCGGCAATTACGGAATCAACCGGGACGACTTTGAGGCAGTTCGCCCGTTTATCCACGGCTTTGTCGTTCGCGAGCACTGCGAACAGCCGAGCAACTGGCGCAGTGCGCAGACGCTGGACCAACTGCTGAAGGCGTATGACATCCCCGGCATCAGCGGCGTCGATACGCGGATGCTGACCCGCAAGATCCGCCATTACGGCACGCTGCGGGGGATGATCACGACGAGTGACACACCGGCACAGGAACTGGCAGCAGAGCTGGCGTCCACCCCGCTCATCACCGACCAGGTCTCGCGGGTTTCGACCAAAAGCGTGTTTAGCTGCCCGGGAGCGGGAGAGCGGATCGTGCTGATCGATTACGGTGCCAAACACGGCATCCTGCGCGAACTGACCAAACGCGGCTGCGACGTCGTCGTCACTCCGTACGACGTGACAGCTGAAGAGATACGCCGGATTCAGCCGGACGGCATCCTCTTGTCCAACGGCCCTGGCGATCCCAAAGACGTGCCGCAATCGATCGAGACGATCCGGCAGCTGCTCGGCGAGTTTCCCCTGTTCGGCATCTGTTTGGGGCATCAACTGCTGGCGCTCGCCTCCGGTGCAGACACGACCAAAATGAAGTTCGGCCACCGCGGCGGCAACCACCCCGTAAAAGAGCTGGCTACGGGACGCACCTACATCACGGCGCAAAACCACGGCTATGCGGTAGCTGCCGAGTCGATTCAAGGAACGGGACTGGAAGTGACGCATGTCGCCTTAAACGATGGAACGATCGAAGGGCTGCGCCATCCCGGGAAACAGGCATTTTCTGTCCAGTACCATCCGGAAGCGGCTCCAGGTCCATACGATTCGGGATACTTGTTTGACCAGTTTTTGGAAATGGTCGCTCGCGCGAAGGAGGAAAAAACCTATGCCAAAGCTAGATAACATGAAAAAAATCCTCGTCATCGGCTCAGGCCCGATCGTCATCGGACAGGCTGCAGAATTTGACTACGCCGGAACGCAAGCGTGCCAGGCTTTAAAAGAAGAAGGGCTGGAAGTGGTGCTGATCAACTCCAACCCGGCCACGATCATGACCGATACCAACATGGCCGACAAGGTCTACATCGAACCGATTACACCGGAGTTTGTCGCCCGCGTGATCCGGCAGGAAAAGCCGGACGGGCTCTTGCCTACCCTGGGCGGACAGACTGGGCTCAACATGGCTGTCGCCCTGGCTGAGGCGGGTGTGCTGGAGGCCGAGAACGTGAAGCTGCTCGGCACCAATCTCGACTCGATCAAGCGGGCGGAAGACCGGGAGTTGTTTCGCGCCTTGATGAAAGAACTGGGCGAACCGGTTCCGGAGTCGGTGATCGTCTCCACAGTAGAAGAAGCGGTGGCGTTCGCGGATGAGATCGGCTATCCTCTGATCGTCCGCCCGGCGTACACCTTGGGCGGAACTGGCGGCGGTATCTGCGACAGCGAGGAGAGCCTGCGCGAAATCGTCGCCAGCGGCCTGAAGTATTCGCCGATCAGCCAATGCCTGATCGAACAGAGCATCGCCGGGATGAAAGAGATCGAGTACGAAGTCATGCGTGACGCCAGCGACAACTGCATCGTCGTCTGCAACATGGAAAACATCGACCCGGTCGGGGTCCACACCGGAGACAGCATCGTCGTCGCCCCCAGCCAGACGCTGGCCGATCGCGAGTACCAAATGCTGCGCTCCTCGGCCCTGAGAATCATCCGCGCGCTCGGCATCGAAGGCGGCTGCAACGTTCAGTATGCGCTGGATCCTCACAGCTTCCAGTACTATGTCATTGAAGTAAACCCGCGGGTCAGCCGCTCATCGGCGCTCGCTTCCAAGGCGACCGGCTATCCGATCGCCAAAATGGCGGCGAAAATCGCCATCGGCTACACCCTCGATGAGTTGAAAAATCCCGTCACCGGACAGACTTACGCCTGCTTTGAGCCGACCATCGACTACGTCGTCAGCAAAATTCCGCGCTGGCCGTTCGACAAATTCCAGTCGGCAAACCGCAAGCTCGGCACCCAGATGAAGGCGACCGGTGAAGTGATGGCCATCGGCCGCACGTTCGAGGAATCGATCATGAAAGCGATCCGTTCGCTGGAGATCGGCTGTTACCACCTCGAATTGAAGGGGGCGGACAAGATTGCCGAAGCAGACCTGCGCCAGCGGCTGCGGACAGCGGATGACGAGCGGCTCTTCCTGATCGCGGAAGCGCTGCGCCGCGGGATCGGCATCGGTGAAATTCACGACTTGACCAAGATCGACCTCTTTTTCCTGCACAAGTTTGCCCGTATTGTCGCTTTTGAAACAGAACTGCGCGAACGCGAGCTGGACCTTGAGCTGCTGCGCAGGGCAAAGCGGCTTGGCTTTACCGATCGGAAAATTGGCGAGCTGGCGGGACGCAGCGAAGAAGAAGTCCGCCAGCTGCGAAAGTCAGGCGGAATCATCCCCGTGTTCAAGATGGTCGATACCTGCGCCGCCGAGTTCGAAGCGGCCACGCCTTACTATTACTCCGCCTACGAGCAGGAGGACGAGCGGACCTGGACGAACAAAAAGCGGGTCATCGTGCTCGGTTCCGGCCCGATCCGGATCGGGCAGGGGATCGAGTTCGACTACGCCACCGTTCACGCCGTGTGGGCTTTGAAAGAGGCCGGCTACGAGGCGATCATTATCAACAACAACCCGGAAACGGTCTCGACCGACTTCAACACCTCAGACCGCCTGTACTTCGAACCGCTCTACATCGAAGACGTGATGAACATCATCGATCAGGAAAAACCGGAAGGCGTCATCGTCCAGTTTGGCGGTCAGACGGCGATCAATCTGGCTGACAAGCTTGCCGCCAGAGGCGTGCGCATCCTCGGCACCAGCCTGGAAAATATCGACGCCGCCGAGAACCGCGAGAAGTTCGAAGCACTGCTGCGCAAACTTGACCTGGCACAGCCGCCGGGCAAAACCGTCACGTCCGTTGCGGAAGCCATCGGGGCAGCGGAGTCGATCGGCTTCCCGGTATTGGTCCGCCCGTCCTATGTGCTGGGCGGACGGGCGATGGAGATCGTCTACAACCAAGCGGAATTGACCGCCTACATGGAGCAGGCGGTCAAGGTAAATCCGGACCATCCGGTGCTGATCGACCGCTACATGCTTGGAACGGAAGCGGAAGTAGACGCGATTTGCGACGGCGAACACGTGCTGATCCCAGGCATCATGGAACACATCGAACGGGCCGGGGTTCACTCCGGGGACTCGATCGCCGTCTACCCGCCGCAGTCGCTTTCCGCAGAGATTAAGCGGGAATTGATCGAAATGACGACCAAACTGGCACGGGCGCTGCAAATCAAGGGGCTGCTCAACATCCAGTTCGTCATCTACCAAAATCGCCCATATGTAATCGAAGTCAATCCGCGCTCTTCGCGTACAGTGCCGTTCTTGTCCAAAGTCACCGGCATCCCGATGGCCAACATCGCAACCAAGGCGATCCTCGGACATTCGATCATCGAGCAGGGCTTTGAGCCGGGGTACCATCCGGAAGAACAGATGGTCTCCGTCAAGGTTCCGGTCTTCTCCTTTACCAAACTGCGCCGGGTGGATATCACGCTGGGGCCGGAGATGAAATCGACCGGGGAAGTGATGGGGCGCGAGCAGACACTGGCCAAGGCGCTGTACAAAGGGCTGCTGGCGGCAGGCATGAACATTCCCACGCACGGAACACTGCTGGTCACGGTAGCGGACAAGGACAAAGCGGAAGCGCTGGAAATTGTCAAACGCTTCCATCAGCTCGGCTTCAAATTGATGGCGACAGAAGGTACGGCCGATTGCCTCAAGCAGGCCGGTCTGGCTGTGACCCGGGTGCAAAAACTGTCGGAAGGCACGCCAAACCTGCTGGACGTCATCCGCACGGGTGAGGCCAACATCGTCCTCAACACGCTGACGCGGGGCAAGGCGCCGGAGCGGGACGGCTTCCGCATCCGCCGCGAAGCAGTAGAGAACGGGGCCGTCTGTCTCACGTCACTCGATACCGCCACAGCGCTGCTGCACGTCCTGGAGACGATTACCTTTTCCACGGAAGCGATGCCGCAGCAGCGCATCGGCAGGGCCGTCGTCGCCCAGTAAAGGAGGAATGAAGGGATGGCATTGTCCGATGACATCCGCGACCGGATCATCCTCGCGCTCGATTTTTCGTCCGGCGAGGAGATCGAGCGCTGTTTGGCCCAATTGGGAGAGGAAGTGCGCTACGTGAAGGTAGGCATGGAGCTCTTCTACGCTGCCGGCCCCGGCATCGTCAGCCAGTTGAAGGAGCGAGGCCTCAAGGTCTTCGTCGATTTAAAGGTGCACGACATCCCCAACACGGCCAAAGGGGCGATGAAAAGTCTTGCGCGCCTTGGGGCTGACATGGTCAACGTCCACGTCGCCGGCGGTACGGCGATGATGGAGGCGGCGCGTGAAGGCTTGGAAGCAGGGGTGCCCGGCGGCGCCCGGCCGCTTTTGATCGGCGTGACGATGCTGACCAGCACCAGCCAGCAGGTGATGAATCAGGAGCTTGGCATCCCCGGTGAGCTGGAAGCCGCAGTCGTTCACTACGCCGCGCTGGCGAAACGAGCCGGCCTGGACGGCGTCGTAGCCTCGCCGCTGGAAGTGCCGCTGATCAAGCAAGCTGCCGGTGCCGCCTTCTACACCGTCACGCCGGGCATCCGCCCCGCCGGTGGGGATCGCGGGGATCAGACGCGGGTGACCACTCCCGCCGACGCCTTTGGCCGAGGCAGCGATTTTATTGTCGTCGGCCGGGCGATCACGCAGGCAAAAGAACCGTTGGCCGCATGGCAGGCCATGGTGCAATCGATAAAAGGGGGAGGGGAACACAGATGAATCAGATGGAAACAACCCAGGTGGCAAAGCAAATAGCGAGCAGTCTGCTGCAAATTGGCGCAGTCCATCTGCGTCCCGATCAGCCGTTTACCTGGACGTCGGGAATCAAGTCGCCGATCTACTGCGACAACCGGGTGACGATGTCCTACCCTGCCGTTCGCAAACAAATCGCCGATGCGTTTGTCCGAATGATTCAGGAGCGGTTTCCCGGTGCAGAGGTTATAGCGGGTACGGCTACGGCAGGGATTCCCCATGCCGCATGGGTAGCGGAGCGTCTGGAATTGCCGATGATCTACGTCCGGGACAAGGCCAAGGGGCACGGGCGGCAAAACCAGATTGAAGGCGTGCTTCGTCCGAACCAACAAGTCGTCGTGATCGAAGACTTGATCTCCACCGGCGGCAGTTCATTAAAAGCGGCGCAGGCGGTACAGGCGGAGGGGGGCAGCGTGCTCGGTGTAGCTGCGATTTTCTCCTACCAGTTCCCGTCGGCAGAGGCGCTGTTTGCCGAAGCTGGCATCCCGATGCACACCCTGTCCAACTATACGGCTCTGTTGGAAGCGGCACGGGAACAAGGTGTGATCGACGCGAAACAGGAGCAGATGCTCGGAGCGTGGAAACAGGCTCCGCATACGTTTTATCCTGCCAATTAAACAATCCCCTGCACGCTCGCCTAGGCGAGTTTGTAGGGGATTGCCGTTTTTGCGTGCTTATCCGCCAATCGCGTAGGCACCAGGGCCGGTCAGGGCAACTCCGACTGCCACGGCAAGCAGGATGAGATTGTACTCAAACCCGTTGGCCGTAGCCCAATAACCGTTTTTGCCATGGACTGTGAAAATAGCGACCAGCATCGTGACGACGATCAGGAACGCTCCGACAGGCGTTAAAAACCCGGCGGCGAACAGCGCTCCTCCGACGAGCTCGCTCAAACCGGCCAGCAAAGCCATTGTCGTGCCCGGTTTGATCCCGATCGATTCCAGCCACTGGCCGGTTCCTTTCAGGCCGTAACCGCCAAACATGCCAAACAGCTTTTGAGCGCCATGTCCCATAAATGTAAGACCTACGACGAGACGAATGAGGAAAAGACCGAGATTTATCATGGTAACCTCCTGGTTATTAAATTAATGTAACTTACTTTTTATTAGTATTATCCGCATGTTACTTACTTTTGTCAAGTAACAAAACGGTCATGACCGTTTTGTTGACCGCAAGCGGTGACATCTATGTTTTATGAAAAACGTCAAGACGTTTTTCACAGAAAAAAACATCTGCAGCGCCGGATAGCTGCAGATGCTTCTTGTGGGTCAAACTTTAATTTTTAGCCAACTGCCGATACTTGATCAGCATCGCGATTCGCCACGTCAAAATCATGCCAAAGGCCAAAATGAAAAACAGGCCGGCGGATTGCATCGCCGAAATCGAATCGCCAATCCACAGTTTGATGCCGGATCGGATCACAACGAGAAATAACAGAATGGCGATAAACGCCCTGGATCTCTTCAGGTAAATTTCGTTTCCCTTCACCTCAAACTTGGAGGAGAGGATCAGCGGGATGGACAGCAAGGTGCCGGTGAAAAAAGCGATGATGTCATAGGGGAGCGGAGACACCGTTCCCGGGAAAAAAACATCGCAAACCCCGTCGACATCGCGATCGGAGGGATGATGATTTTTTTCATCGAAACCGGCTTTTTGGCGGCACGCAGGCGAACTACCATCACGAACATGGCCATGCAGAGGCCAACAGCCAAACCGATTACAGCAGGCGATAAGAGATGATCCATGGGAAAAATCCCTCCACACCATTTCATTTCATCATATCTATAGTTTACACAATCCCCTCCAATTCCTCCAATAAAAATATTACAGCTTGACGAATTTTGCGAGCGTCTGGAAACGAATGTATCTGATGGGAAAGAGAAACAATATACGGGGCGAGTAAAGGGGGAGAGGAGGCGGCCAACAGCAAAACAATCTGTGTTGTACATCATCTGCTACGGCTTCTTTGCCACGTTGACGATCTTTTACGGACTTGTCTACCGGCACAGCCTGGTGGTTACGTTTGTCGGATTTCATCTGCTCGTCTGCCTCGGGATTCCTCTGTTTCACGGATGGCGGGAGGGCAGGCTGCAGGAAATTTGGCAGCGAGCCTGGCGGCGCGAGTGGAGGAAACGCGCAAGAGGGCTTTGGCTGGGGATTTCCAGCGGAATTCTGTTATTTGCCGCCGTGCTCATCGGAACCCGGCTGCTGCTGACAGCGGAAGTTGACGCACTTTCGATCCGGCAGATGCTGATAAGCTGGGGACTTTCCCCACGGTTTATTTGGCTGTTTGCCGGCTATATCACGATCGTCAACTCGCTGTTGGAAGAATGGTTTTGGCGGGGGTTTGTCCTTGAGCGCTTGCTGATCAGCATGCCCCCCATGCGGTCCCTTCTGCTGACCAGTCTGTTCTTTTCCATCTATCACTTGATTTTGGGCGTCTGCCTGTTTGGCTGGGCCTGGGGAATCGCGATTACCTGTTTGGTGTTTGCAGCGGGTACCTTCTGGGGTTGGCTTGGGCTTCGTTACCAGTCGATTTACGCGAGCTGGTTCAGTCACATGCTGGCCGATCTGGGACTGATGACAGCGCTGGTCAGGTGGATTTTTTAAGACTGTCCATGTTTGTTTTTCAAGCTGTTCAGCCGCTCGCTGATGACGCCGCTGCGATCCCGCAGGGTGTGTTTGTGCAGTAGAAAACGATTCGATTCATCGCTCGGCTGGCCAAATGTCATGCCGTTTTGCCGGCAGAGGTCCGAGCAGGCGAGAAGCAGCTGCTCATCTGAAAACGGCAGATTCAAGCTGGTGTACGGTTGGTTTTGTTCAAGTCCGGCCAACCGCTGGCGAAGTAAAGCGAGCAGTTTTCGATCATCTAGTCCCAACTGACGAACGCTTGCACGCGTGGTCTCCAAGTTACGAATGGCGCTGGCCATCATCTTCATGCCGCCGGCGAAATTTCCCCGCCGCTGATGGTACAAGGCAACGGCGAGTTGGATCAGGCCGACCCAGACGGGATCCTGCGGCTTCCCCAGCTCTTTCCAATACTCTTCGAGGATTTCATGGCATTCAAAATAGTCGCGGTCACCGTGGAAATGGACAAGGTAACGGATGTAGGCGTCGGGATACTTCATCATTTTTTTACGTGAACCCCTTTGTGATCTGATAGGATATAATTATACAGGATTACACGCAGAAAAGGCAGGGAAAAGACGTGACGACAGAGGAAATCCTCTCCATATTGGAGCAGCAAAACATGACGGAAATTCTGGAGTTGATTGAAGACGCAAAATCGGGGGAACTGGAAGAGCTGGAATTGGTCGAGAGCATCGGGCTGCTCGCTGACGAACGGCTGAACCGAGCCGTTCTGGATTTGCTGAGAAGCCTCGGTGTGACCATTACCTACGTAAAGTACGACGAGGATGAAGATTGAAGGGAGAATGTGCGCCAAGCCGACGAGCTCTTGGCGCTTTTTTTCGCGTTTGGTTACTTATAGGTCCAAACGCGGTTTTTATTGCGGGTAGCCGGAAAGGTATCTCCCTTTCCCAACTCAATGATCATGGAATCCTCCACATTTGCCCCGGTCTCACCGATCTCCCGGTAGACGGCGTTTTTCGGAGATTTGTCGCCAGCCTTAAAGCGGGTTGGTTCCCCCATCAGTTCTCACCTCGCTCTCAACGGTTATTTCCGTAGTATCCCCGGGGTGCGGCTGCTCATCCACTGCGCCGGTCACAAGCGTGAACAGGGGGGGGCAAAAGCTGATTTTCCTCGGGATAGCCTGATGTACCATTCGTCAGCGGCACCTTCATCATACCTTGTAACTGTATCAGTTCAAGGGGGTGAGGTTAATGAGTTGTGGATGCGGAAAGTCACATTGTCACACCAAATGCAGAAAGTGCTGTAAGAAAAAGTACTACAAGAAGCATTGCTGCTACACGCCTTACTACAAGACGAAGTGCCACACCTATCATAAAGGCGGGCACGGTTACGGTCACGGCCATTACTATGATTCGTCCTCCGGTTCATCGATGTGGGGCAGCCGCCACATGGGCGGTTGGCACGACGGATGGATGCGGGACGGTTGGAGAGGCTGGGACAGCTAGGGGAACAAAAAGCGCCGCCAAGGCGCTTTTTGCCTTTTTCAAATGCCCAGCAATCTGGTAAAGTGGTCATGGCACATGCATACGATACAGAAGGGAGGGAGGAGCCTCATGAACACCAGCATTCCGTCAAAGGAAGAACGGCTTTGGGCGACGATCTGCCATCTGGCGGCATTTATTGGCTGTATTATTCCTCTCGGCCACATCTTGGGCCCCCTGGTGGTCTGGCTGATCAAGCGGGAGGAAGGGGGCTTTGTCGATCAACAGGGGAGGGAAGCGGTTAATTTTAACATCAGCTTTAGCATATACGGTCTCGTCTTCTCTTTGCTCGTGATCGTCCTGATCGGAGTTCCGCTGCTGCTTTTGCTGCTGTTGGCGTGGATCATCATTGCGATCATAGCGGCAGTCAAAGCCAATGAGGGGGTGAATTACCGCTATCCGTTCACCATCCGCTTTCTGAAATAGCGAAACCGGCGTCCTGACCGCAGGGAGTGCAAATTTTCCGAATAGAAAGAGGATTTTTCGTCCGAGTGGCGAATAAGCTGGCAAATGGCATCTCTTCTACGAAGGAGGGATCATCTTGCTCACGGGCATTACTGTTATTGATTTTACCCGTCATTTGCCAGGCGATTACTGCGGCATCAGGCTCGCCGGGATGGGAGCGGAAGTCATCAAGGTAGAGTCGTTTGGAGACCCTGTCCGCCATGTTGAAACAGGCATTTTTGCCCCCGAGGTCCAGGCCTTGTTCCCCGATAAGATCGGCAGGAAGAAAAGCGTTTTGCTCAACCTGCGGGCGCCGGAAGGATGCGATTTGGCCTTTGCCCTGGCTGCCGAAGCCGATGTCGTGATCGAAGGCTTCCGGCCGGGCGTCGTCTCCCATCTCGGTTTGGACTACGCCGCTCTTCGCGAGGCAAAGCCGGAGTTGATCTACTGCTCGATAACGGGGTTTGGCCAGACCGGGACCATGGGCCAATTGGGCGGACACGATCTCAACTATCAGGCGGTAAGCGGATTTTTGGGGGTAAACCGGGATGTTGACGGCCGGCCGGTGGTGGCGGAAATCCCGCTTGCCGAACTGGCTGGAGGATTGTTTGCGGCTGAACAAATCTGCGCGGCTCTCGTCCAAAAAGAACGGAGCGAAAAGGGGGCTTACCTCGATATCGCATTGGTAGACGTACTGGCATCGTGGCTTGCGCTGCGCGTTCTGCCGGAGTGGCCGGGTCAGCGGGGGCGGGAGAGCAGGGAGACCGGCTTTCCGTGCCCGCGCGTCAATTACAACGTGTATGAAGCAGCAGATGGACGCTTTGTGGCGTTAGCGGCATTGGAGGAAAAGTTCTGGTTGAATTTTTGTTCTGCGGTCGGACGGGAAGACTGGGAACCGTACGGCGGATTGCGGGTCGAAGAAGCTCCGGAATTGTACGAGGAGATGAAAGGGCTCTTTTTAACCCGGACGCAGGCGGAGTGGAATGAGTTCGGGATGGAGGTTGACTGCTGCTTGACGGCAGTGGAAGAAGCGGATACCTGGGCGAGGAGCATGTACGTCCAGAGCAGGCGCTTCGCCGCTTCGGCTTATGACGAGCCGCCAGTTCAGACTCCGCCGCAAAGCGTTCAAGGCAGGATGGCGGAGACCGCGTTATCTGCAGGGGGCAGCGGAGCGGATACGCATGATGTGCTGCGAAACAAATTGGGGATTGGCGATTCAGAGCTGAGGAAGTACTCCTCATTGGGAATCATACCGGATAAAAAATAACGTTACCGTCGGCGCTGAGAAATCGGCGCCTGATACGGAACTCTACCGGGCGCTGGAGGAAAGCAGCAAGCAGGTTTGGCCCAAAGCAGAGGTAGTCCCGGCCCTGTTCGAAGCGGGGACAGACGGATCTGCCTGGCGGGACAGAGGTGTTCCTGTCTACGGCATCTATCCTTATCCCCTTGACAGCGAAACCTTGGAGCGAATGCATGGAAACGATGAAAGAATTTCGATTCAATCGCTTGAGGAAGGAACAGAGATGATTTATGAAGCTGCGGAAGGCGGCTGGACGTTGAGTCTGGCCGGTCTTCACGGCAGGATTGAGGCAAACAGAAAAGATTTCTCGTTGAGCATGGTTGAATCCTGTGGTAGTATAGGATTATCAAATTAGCGGTATGCAAACAGCTGTTTAGCTGATCAGTGCGATACGATCCTGCGATGTACGTTCGGCAGCTTATGTTTTTAACCTTGAGTGTTTCTAGGGAGACAGAACTTCACGTGTATGTCAGGCCCACCTCCGTTTGCGGACGCATGGGAAGGCAGAAGCGTGGACGGGTCACCCACCTGTCAGTGCAGGTTAAAGAAACATGAGGTCGGACGGCAGAGCGGGGGCCTTGTACATAGACAAGGAAGCCCGGGGCCTTGAAAAGGATCCTGGGCTTTTTGCCATTTCATACAAAAAAAGGAGCTGCAGCCATGCATTACTATGGGAATGAGACGGTCATGTCGCTGGAACAGGCCATGGACCTGAAACCAAACGAAATCCGGGTTCTGGAGTGGGTGCGCACTTACGAGTTTTTGGAAAACAAATACGGGCTGGACGATCCCGTTCACACTTTTTTGGAGATCAAGTGCGAGGAAATGGGCGTGTGTTTGCGAAAAAACCGCATTACCCGTTTTCCGGACTATATTTGTGAAGCGGAGGAGCGCTGCCCCGATGTGGAAACAGCTCTTCCAATATTCAAGCAGTGGGCCGCGGAGATTCTGAGCAGCGTGAAAACACAGGATCGTGACACGTGAAGTGTTCCAGAATACGGTGGATTCGCACCCGGACGGACAAACCGCCGCAACATTTGAACTGCGGCGGTTTCGCTGTCCATGCTTATTTTTTCAGGTTAATCGGAACGCTCCACTTTACATCGCTATGCTCTTTTTGCAGGCAGGAGAACGCCAGTGTCAATTCTGTCGGCTTCTCCGCCGTTTCGACCCACAGCCAGCCGTGGAAGCTGACGCTGCCGTCCTGATCTCGTTTGTAGTTTAAAGCAACTCCTGGTTTGAAGACGTTGCCTTGGCTATCTTTTACCCTCCACTCTTCCAGCTTGACAGTATCTTTCGCCAGTTTTCCTTCCATTTCGATCAGGGCTGCCGGCTGATAAGCGTCCAGTCGCTCAATTTCTCCTCTGTGGAATCGGTTTTCATCC
This sequence comes from Brevibacillus massiliensis, assembly GCF_000311785.1. Classification (GTDB taxonomy): domain Bacteria; phylum Bacillota; class Bacilli; order Brevibacillales; family Brevibacillaceae; genus Brevibacillus_C; species Brevibacillus_C massiliensis. Next base: position 148,578 of record NZ_HE978537.1, on the reverse strand, counting down.
GGAAGTTCTGCGCCGTAATCGTATTGCCCAGGTACTCCTGGCTGGCCGGCTGTTTGGCCATTTCCTGCAAAATCTGCTGCTTCTTCTCCTCGCTCATATTGGGAGGGAGGATGACCTGTCTGTCGCCCGCGACCGGTGGTTGGGCCGCTTTTTCCCATAACGCCTTCATTTTTTGTTCCCACTCGGCTGTCAGTTCGGTTTGGAACTGCAGATTGGTTACGCTCGGCAAGCACCTCTGTGACGGTGAGCGTGATCCCCTGATCGGTCACCTTTTTCTCTGCCTTGGTGATCAATCCCTGTTCTGCGGCTTTTTTCCCCCCTGCGTCATTCGTGAATGGCAATCCAGCGTGTTTTTCTCCTCCTTCAAAAAGGCGTGCTGCGCAGCAACGGATTCCTTTTTGCACGCTCACTTAGTAGAACGACAACTTCTGCAATAATCTTACCGGTCGATGAAAAAAATCTGCAGCTGGCCGCGCACGGCAAGTATACGAACGGCCCTGTTTAGCAAAAGCTTAGCGTATCACGAAGTTGGAGGTGCAGTCATGAGCGGTTTTGTCGTGAAATTGGTCGTGGCGCTGATTACAGTGTTTTTGGCAGATATCGTGCTCCCGGGCATGTACTATCCGTCCATGTACCAGGATGTACTGGTCGGTCTGTTGTTCGCTGTGGTCGGTTATGTTACCGAGGTGATGATCTTGAGGCGGGATACGATCTGGCTCAGTACCGCCATGGATTTTGTCATTGGGGCTCTGCTTATCTACCTCAGCCAGTTCGTCTTCATCGGCGCCCGTGTCACATTGGCTGCGGCGCTGATCACGGCGTTGGCAATCGGCGTGTTGGAGCATCTGCAGCACATCTGGCTTGTCCAGACCGGCCGGGTGGAGAAGGATAAGACGTAGGGTAAACGCGGACGCCGGGGCGCCATTCCCGGTGTTTTTCTTTTTTCCTGTATCTTTTTGGCGGCAAGCTGCGTCATACCTCTTGAAAAGTACAATACATAGCGGAGGGTGCCGTAGATGAATGTCGTCAAAATAAAGCAATTGATTTTCTGTTTTTGTACGTGTCTGCTGCTCGCAGCCGGATGGCAAATGGTCTTGCCGCCGCCTGCTCACGCAGAAAATGCCGTATCGCTGCAAGTGAGCGCCGGTTTCGGGGGCGAATACAAAGAGGCGGAGCTCATCCCGCTGCAGATTACGGTCACCAACAATGGTGCAGATATCGAGGGAGAGCTCGTCTACACCGCAGACAACGATGATTCCGGCAACGCGGTATACTACCAGCCCATCTCCATCGGAAAAGGCTCGACGAAAAAAGTGACGATGATGATTCCGGGCAATGTCCAGCGGACCTCTTCCATTCGGTTGATGCAAGGCAAAACGGAGGTGGCCAAAGGTGTTGTCGCAGGGAGCCGGTTTAACCCGGATACTGTTTTTATCGGCGTACTCGCTTCCCAGCCTGATACGGCCAACTTTTTGGCAGCGCTGCCGAAAAGTTCGTTCTCCCGCCCCGTTCGGCCGGTCTGGCTGCAGGCGGAGGATATTCCAAACGACGTTTTGCCGCTGCAGATGATGGACGTGCTGGTCTTGAACAACTTCTCCACAGGCAGCCTCAATGCGGAGCAGGTACAGGCGATCAGAGACTGGACCAACCGGGGAGGAATGCTCGTTTTGGCAGGTGGAGCCTACTGGGGCAAAACAGGCAGTGAGCTGCAGGAGCTCTCGCCGGTCAGCGTCGACGGGACGGCGGAAGTAGGGTCACTGGCAAGTCTGGTGTCCGGCAAGCACAACAAACCGATCTCGCTGGAACGACCCTTTACCGTGAGCAGGGGAACGGTGAAAGCGGGCGAAGTCCTCTATCAGGAAGGAAGCATTCCCTTGTTCGCCATCGCGAAAGCAAACAAGGGCAAGGTGTTATACGCCGCTTACGATCTGGCAGAAGAGCCCATGGCCAGTTGGCCGGGCAACAGTGAATTGTGGGCGGAACTGCTAGCAAAGGCGTTTGGTCAGACACTGAACCATGCGAAGTTTGACCAGTATGGGAATCCCTATCAGCTGATCGATGCGGCTGAAAACATTCCGGGGCTGAAAGCGCCGAACCTGACTTTTCTGAGCCTGTTTTTCGCCGGCTATATCCTGCTTGCCGGTCCGGTGCTCTTCCTGCTCTTTCGCGGAAAAAAACGGCGAAGCTACTTGTGGGGCGTGGGGCCGGCGGCGGCGATCGCCATGTGCCTGGGGATTTTTCTCTACGGGATCGCGCAGCGCGGCACAGATGTCATGGTGCATAATGTCAGCTATCTGGAGCTGACCGGCACGGGGCAGGCAGATGCGGCAATCGCAACGGCTATCTTCGTTCCGTCCGGCGGCGATTACGAGATGCGGGCCAAGGATGGAGAAATGATTCTGCCAAATCGCTGGTACTACAGGGGGATGCCGTCCGGGACCACCCGGATCAACGTAGCTCCCCAGCAAGGCAGCATTCAGTTTCACGACGCAAGTTACTGGTCGATCAAGAGCGGGTTTGCCAAAAAAATGATAGAGGATGCGGGGCGGATCGAATCCGACCTCGTGTACCGCGACGGCAAGCTGGTCGGAACCGTGACCAACAAAACCAGCTACCCGCTGCGCGATGTGAAGCTTCTGAATGGACGCAATGTTCAGGATCTTGGCACACTGGCTGTCGGAGCCTCCGCCGATGTCGAAATGAATTTTGAGGTGATGACCCAGCCCAACCGGGACAGCTACCAGGCGAGAAAGGGGCTGCTGCCGTCGGAGATGCAGCAGCAAAAGCGGTTTGACGACACCCGGGAATTCAGCATGCTCGGCATGCTTGACGAAGGCAGAGGAACCAGTTTTTGGCGAACGCCGGTTAAAGTGATCGGCTGGACGGAGCAGCCGGTTGCCGACGTGGAAATCAGCGGAAAGCGCACAAAGCAGGCGGACTTGGCTTTGATCAGCTCCAGCCTTGATGTGAAGCCATCGCCTGACGGCTACGTCTTTTACCCGGCGGGAACGTTTACTCCCGTGATGACCGCAAGCCCGCCCCGCAGCTATGACAGCGGAAACGGTTATTACATGGGACCGGGGGAGATCACGTTTGAATTTGACATCCAAAAAGAGAAGCAGCCGATCGATGTGACAAAGGTGTACCTGTACACGTGGTCAGAAGATCGAACGAGCTTTGACAAAAAAGTGTATAACTGGAAAACGAATGCTTTTGACCCGTTTTCCGATGCGTTTGAAAATAATACGCTGTCGGGCGACAAGCTGAAACAGTACGTCTCGCCCGCCGGAAAACTGCGGTTGACGCTTTCTCACAAGTACGAAGAAGACAGGCATGTCGGGCTGCCGGAAATCAGCGTTGAAGGATGGGTGGCAAAGTAACATGATCCAGATAGAAAATCTGCGAAAACAATACGGAAAAATGGAGGCGTTGAAAGGGCTCTCCCTGGAAATCGGCAAGGGTCAGGTGTTTGGTTTCGTCGGCCCAAACGGTGCGGGAAAGTCGACGACGATGCTGATTCTCGCCACCCTGCTGGAACCGACCAGCGGCAAGGCGTACGTCGGAGGGTTTGACGTGGTCAAGCAGCCGCGGGAGGTGCGCAAGCTGATCGGGTACATGCCCGACTTCTTCGGGGTATACGACAACGTGACTGCTGACGAGTACCTGGATTTTTACGCCTCTAATTACGATATACCGGCTGCCGAACGGCGGGAGATCATCCCCAAGCTGCTGGAATTGGTCAGTTTGAGCCACAAGCGGGACGCGTACGTCGATTCCCTCTCGAGAGGGATGAAACAGCGCCTGGGCCTCGCCCGCAGCCTGGTGCACAACCCGGAAGTGCTGATCCTCGACGAACCGGCCTCAGGTCTGGATCCCCGCGCCCGGATCGAGCTGCGGGAAATCTTGAAGGAGCTCAGAGAGATGGGCAAGACGATTCTCATCAGCTCCCACATTCTTCCGGAGCTGGCAGAGATGTGCGACGTCATCGGCGTGATCGAAGGGGGAGAAATGGTTGCCACCGGCAGCGTGGAAGAGATCAACGCCCGGATGCAGGGGCAAAAGCTGCTGAAACTCCGTTTGCTCGACCGCTGGGATGAAGCGGCCCGGCTCTTGCGCCAGATGCCGCTGCTCACCAGCGTGACCAGAGAGGGGAACACGCTGGTCGCCGGCTTTACCGGAACGGACGACGAACAGGTTGAACTGCTGCAGCGGCTGGTCGAGGCCGGCCTGCCATTGGCGTCTTTTGGCGAGGCGGAAGGAAACCTGGAAGAAATATTCTTGGAGATAACGAAAGGAGTAGGGTCATGAACCTCGTCAGGCAAATGAGAAACCCCGTTTTGCTCAACGAACTGAAAGTGAGGATGCGCTCCAACCGGTCCGCGCTGATCATCTCCTTGTACCTGCTGGTGCTGGGCGGGATTGCTTTCGCCTTTATCTACCTGCGGACCGGCTGGAATCAGCGGTTCGATCCGAACGGGACGCGGGACATCTTTCTGTTTCTGTCCGTCCTGCAGCTTGCGATGATCTGCATGTTTACGCCGGGGCTTACCTCGGGCGTGATCAGCGGCGAGCGCGAACGTCAGACGCTAAGCGTGCTGCTCACGACCAATCTGACGGCAACCAAGCTGATCATTGGCAAATGGCTGTCATCGCTCAGCTTTATGACCTACCTGGTCTTGGCCTCGCTTCCGCTGTACGCGGTCGTGGTGCTGTTCGGGGGCGTATCTCCGTTGCAGCTCATTGAAGTGTTTGCCCTCTACCTGATCACGATGCTCGGGATTGGCAGCGTCGGCGTGCTCAGTTCGACCATCTTCAAGCGCACGGGGGTCTCTACCGTGGTCACCTATGCCCTCCTGTTTGCCTATACGGCCGGAACCTTCATGGCTGCCGAATTCATCCGGATGGTGATCGAGCGGCAGCGGAGCCTGGCAGGCATCACGGCAGCGGCGCAGCCCTTTCCGATGTGGCCTGACCTGCTCATGAGCCTGAATCCTCTGGCGGCCATCCTGCGCGTCTTCGAGGTGGGGCCGCTTCCGCAGACAGTCAGCAGGACCCCAGCCGGGAACGTCGTCCCGCTGCCGATGGACCCCTACTGGATTTACTTTGCCTTCTTTGCCGTGCTGGCGGCAGTCGCGATCATCCTCGCAATCTATCTGATCAAGCCTGTCAGGCCGCGGTTGGGCAGGAGATAAGGAGTGAGGCCGGAGTGTTTGTACAGCGGAAAGACAGGTTGTCCGCCCTGCTCGCGGCGATCCGCAAACGTCTGTTTTGGCAGCAGCTGATCGGCACTCTCTGCCGTTTTCTCGCAGCGGGACTGGCGGCGGGAGTTCTGCTGCTGCTCGTCACAAGAATGCTGCCGGTTACGTTGTATGGAAAAGAAATCGCCGTATCTTTCGTGCTGGCGGCGCTGCTTGGCGGCCTGCTTTACGTCTGCTGCCGTCCGCCTGACTTGAGAGCAGCGGCGTCGTTTGCCGACCGGCAGGGACTGTCGGAGCGGGTGCTGACCGCTTTTGCCCAGCGGGATCACCCGTCGCCGCTGGCCGAGCTGCAGCGCTCCGATGCCGAGGACAGGCTGCAAAGGGCGCTTCCGCAGGTGCTGGCAGCCATCCGGATCTGGCGCATCCCGGGCAAACAGCTCTATGTGCTGGGGACCCTGCTGCCGGTTTGGCTGCTGCTCACGGTTGCCGCCAACCCGATGGACGAGGCGGTGCGGGAGCGGTTGAAGCTGGCGGAGCAGGCAGCCAAAGCAGTAGAGCAAATCGATGCTGCGAAACAGGACGCAGCAGGTAACGACCAGTTGAATGTAGCGCAAAAAGCGAAGCTTGACGAGGTTTTTCAACAGGTGGAAAACGAGCTGAAAACGGCGGACAATCCGGAGAAGCAGGCGAATGCCCTGCAGTCGGCAGCGAAGATGCTGGAAAAAATGCAGGCAGATGAGCAGCAGATCCAGGATTCGCTGGAACAGCTGCAGCGGCAGCTGGCCCAGCAGGAACAGACGAGGGAGGCTGCTAGAGCAATGGAGAAGCTGGATCAGGCCGCGATCGAAGCGGCTTTTCGCAGCATGGAGCGGGAGCTGGCAGAACTTACCGAGGATGAGCGGGCGGAGCTTGCCGCTTATCTCCAGGAGGTGGCCGAGCAGCTCTCGCAAGCAGCCAGCGCCGCCAATTCCCCTGAAGCCTTCAAAATAGCGGAACAGCTCCGACAGTCAGGGACAGCCCTGCAGAGCGGCAATATTGCCGGTGCGGTAAATCAGCTGCAGAGCGGTTTTTTGCAGGCGATGCAGCTGGCCGCGCAGACGAATTCGATGCTGGCCCAGGTATCGCAATCCCTGACCGGCGTGCAGCAAACGCAAATGGTATTCGCAGGCACCGCCGGATCAGCGTCGGCTGCTGCCGGATCAGGCAGCGGTCAAGCGAGTTCCGCCCCTGCCGGACAGTCTGCGGGTACGGGTGGCTCCCAGGCGCAAGGGAGCGGTCAGGGCAGCGGCAACCAGGCAGGCCAAGGTGCGGGCGGAGGAGGTTCCGGCAGCGGCCATCAACCTGGCGGCGGAGGCAGTGGCGGCCAGGGGGCGGGTTCCGGTTCGGGAGGTTCGGGATCAGGCAAAGGCGGCGGTGCCGGTCTGGGCAGCGGCAGCCATGAACTAGTCAGCGTGCCTGCCGAGCGAATCTCGGGCGAGGGCGGTCCGACGGAGACAGTCGGGGGCCCGCTCGGCGAAGGAGACAGCGAGACGCGGGCGAGCGGGACGACGCAAGTCAGCGCCGGCGTGGTCCGGCCGTATGAGGAGGTCTACCGCCAGTACGAGCAGTTTACCCGGGAGAGCCTGGAGCGGCAGCAAATTCCCGAGGATTACAAGGAAATGGTAAGAGACTACTTTCAACGAATCGAGCCTTGAAGTCTCCCGCCGCCTTCGCTTCGCTTAGAGGTGGGGGATTCACCACGGAAAGGAAACGTATGTTCTGAAAAGTGGCCAAAAAGTAAAAAAACGCATTCATCTCACCACCTATCGAGGTGGGAGTCTTCTGCGAAAATAAGATAAATCTTACAGATAGGAGCCAAAAAACATGGTTAATGCACAGCAGCTGGAGGTCTACCTGGAGCAAATCGGCCAGGTCAGGCAGGAGATCGGCAAAGTCATGGTCGGACAGCGTGACGTGATCGAACAGATGATGTGGGCCGTCTTCTCCGGCGGCCACGTCCTCCTGGAAGGGGTGCCGGGACTGGGGAAAACCCTGCTGGTCAAGACGCTGGCCGAGGCGTTTGAACTCACGTTTCAACGGATCCAGTTTACTCCCGACCTGATGCCGACTGATATTACCGGGACGAGCATTTTACAGGTGGATGAGGCGGGCAGGCAGCATTTTCAGTTTCAACCAGGCCCTGTGTTTGCCCATGTCGTGCTCGCCGACGAAATTAACCGCGCGACGCCGAAAACCCAAAGCGCGCTGCTGGAGGCGATGCAGGAAGGCACGGTGTCCGCAGGCGGCGCTACCCGTCCACTGCCCCGGCCGTTTTTCGTCCTGGCGACGCAAAATCCATTGGAGCAAGAGGGGACATACCCGCTGCCGGAGGCGCAGTTGGACAGGTTTCTCTTGAAGATCGACGTGCCGTTCCCGACTGAGGAAGAACTGCGCGAAATCGTTTTGCGCACGACAGGCGTCTTCGCCAATTCCGTAGAGAAAGTGGCTGACGGATCGCAGATCGAGAGCATTCAACGGTGGACCCGGGAGATTCTCGTCGCCGAGGAAGTGCTGTCCTACGCAGTAAGGCTGCTCCTCGCCACCCATCCCAAGGAAGGGGCCGTCGAATCGGTGCAAAAGTACGTCAAAGCCGGAGCGGGTCCGCGCGGGGTGCAGGCGATCATCGCCGCTGGCAAGGTGCGCGCCTTCATGGCCGGGCGGTTCAATCTCGCCTACGAGGATATTGACGCTGCCGCACTGCCGGCACTGCGTCACCGCATTTTCTTGAATTTTGAGGGAGAAGCCTTAGGCATCCATCCCGACCAGATCATCCGCGAGGTTTTGGCATCCCTGGAGAGACCTGCATGATGGCGGAAGGAACCATCCTGGATCCGTCGTTTTTGCATCGTCTGGAACGCCTGCGGCTCGCGACCAAGCGGGCAATGCGCGGCACGCATGCAGGCAAGCGGCGTTCCCGCAACACGGGTAGTTCACTCGAATTCGCCGATTACCGCGTTTATGCGCCGGGAGATGACTTGCGGCAGCTCGATTGGAACGCCTATGCCCGCTCCGGCAAGCTGTTTGTCAAAAAATTCCTCGATGAGCAGGAGGTGCATATCTCCCTCTATATCGATTGCAGCAAGTCGATGACGTACGGGGAACCGAGCAAGTTTCAGCGGGCGGTTCAACTGGCGGCTGCCCTCGGCTACCTCTCCCTGCATCACCTGGACTACGTCTCCGTCTACGCGTTTACGGATCGCGTCCAGGCATCGCTCTTATCCTTGCACGGCAAGGGAGGAGTGCATCAGCTGTTTCAATTGTTGGCTTCGCTGGAACCGATGGGCGCAGGGAATCTCAATGAAGCGCTGCGTTCGGGCCATGCCGTGCAGGGAAAGCCGGGCATCTCCATCGTCCTGTCGGATTTTCTCTTTCCGGCCGGATACGAGCAGGGAATTGGCTTTGTTCAGGCGGCCAGGCAGGAGGTGGCACTGGTCCAGCTGTTGACCAGTGAGGAGCGCCGCCCTGGCTACGAAGGCGGACTTAGACTGATCGACAGCGAGACCCAAGAGCAAAGGGAGATCTCGTTTACCCCTGTGCTGCTGGCTGAGTACCACCGGGCGGTAGCGGCGTTTCAGGCGAAGTTGGCCGCATACGCGCACCGGCGCGGCATGCATTACTTTAACGTGGAACCGGAACTGCCGGTCGAACAGGTCGTGCTTCACCTGTTCCGGCAGTCCGGGTTGATTCGCTGAAGGGAGGAGAACAAGCGTGCAGTGGCTTACGCCGCACTACCTTGGCTTTGCTTTGATTATCCCTGCCATTCTGCTGCTGTACCTCCTGAAGCGGAAGTATGAAAACCGAGAGGTAGCCAGTATCCTTTTGTGGCAGCAAATGCTCACCGAGCTCGAGGTCAGCCGCCCGTTTCAGAAGCTGCGGCAAAACCTGCTTTTGTTCCTGCAGCTCCTGGCCGCGCTGCTGATCGTCTTGGCACTGCTGCAGCCGGCGTGGCCGACTGACGGGGCCATCGCCCGGCATACGGTACTCGTGCTGGATTCATCTGGAAGCATGCTCACCCGGGAAGGGGAGGTGCCCCGCTTTGAGTCGGCCAAGCAGGAAGCGAAAAAAATAATCGAAAAGCTGGGCCCCGATCAATCCATTACCCTGATCGAAGCGGGCAAAGTGCCGAAAGTGCTCCTATCCGACAGCGTCGATCAGACTGCCCTGCAGGGTGCGCTCGATATGGTCACCGTCCGCCCGGGTACATCTGACAGCCGGGCTGCCTTGTCTTTGGCAAAGGCGATCGCTTCTGCAGAACCGGACAGCGGGATCATCTGGTTTGGCGACGGCGGAGGGGAGGAGATACCAGCCGCCGAATCGGACGCCAGCAACCTCAGCTCTTTCCGCTTTGTCCAGGCGGGTACTGCGGCAGAAAATGTCGCCGTCGGGACGTTTGCCACCCAGAAAACGGCAGAAGGGGTAGACGGGCTGCTGCGCATCGACAATTACGGCGCGAAGGGGAAAAAGGGCAAAGTGGCGATTTACGATGTGAAGCAGCGCCTCCTTGATGCAGCTCCGTTTGAATTAGCTCCGCACGGGAGTCATACCGCCGTCTTTCACAGCCTGCCCGCAAGCGCCGCCTACCGCGCTGTGATCGACGTCGAACAGGACGGTCTGGCCGAAGACAACGAGCTGTGGAGCGTCCCCTACCTCGCGGAAAAAGGCAGGGCCGCGCTCGTGTCTCCCGCGGGAAACCGGTTTTTGCACGAGGTGCTGAAGATCGGCGGCAGGTTTGACGTGGAACAGCTGAACACCGTTGAAGCAGCTGCGGCAAATCCTGCCGACATCTGGGTGTTTGACGGTGTAGTCCCGGATAAGCTGCCCGAGGGCAACGTGCTGCTGATCAATCCCGACCGGGCGGTAAATTGGCTTCCATATAAAGGAAAGATCCAGGTTGCCAGCGGCTGGGACGTTCCTGACCAAGCGTGCCCTCTGCTGCAGCACGTCGACTGGAGCCAGGTTCACGTGGACAGCATCGCCCGATTGGGAGAGATGGCCGGGATGCGCGGACTGATCCGCACGGGCGAAGACGACGCTGTGCTGGCTGGAACGATAGACGGCAGAAGGGTGGTCATCGTCGCCTTTGACCTGCACCAATCCGATCTTGTGCTGCGTCCCGCCTTCCCCATTTTCATGCAAAATGTACTGACGTGGCTGTCGCCGCTGCAGTCCATGCCGATCGGCAGCGGTTATCCCGGAGAGCCTCTGGAAATCCCCCTCACTCCCGGGGCTGTGAAAAGAGTGCTGACGCTGCCGGACGGCACGTCTGAGGTGCTGTCCGTACAGGGAACCTCATTTGTTTACGCCGTACCGGAGCAGCTGGGGCTCTACCGGCTGGAGGAGCAGCAGGGCGAAGGGAAGTTGACGCGGTACTTTTCGGTACAGATGAGGGAAGCGGAATCTCAGATCGCCCCGCGGAGGATGCACGTTGCAGCGGGGCAAGGCCAGGCGGAACAAAGCGGGCAGGCGCCGCAAGCAGCCGGCAGTTACCAGGATCTGACGTTCTGGCTTGTCCTTCTCGCCCTCATCATCGTTTTTGCGGAATGGAGGGTGTACCAACGTGAGTATTAGTTTTTTACGGCCGCTGTACCTGCTGCTGCTGCTTTTGGCCCTAGTTGCGGTGATCTGGTGGTGGCGCGGGCAGAAGAACATGCAAAAACAGCGGCGGCTGTTCATCGCGTCAATTCGCTCGCTTGTTTTTGTCTGCCTGATCCTGGCTTTGGCGGGCACAGAGCTGCTCTATCCGGTCAAGGCTGAGACCGTTGTCTTTGTCGTCGACCGCTCCGCTTCGATGAGGGACGACAGCAGGCTGGTTCCTTTTTTGCGCGAAGCAGTCGCACACAAACAAGCGGTAGACCAGTACGGCATTGTCGCCGTGGGGCAGACGGCTGGAGTGGAGCAGCCGCTGACGACGAGAAGCGAATTGACGTCACTCGGTGTGGAAGTAGGGGCACATGCGACCAACCTGGCGGAAGGAATCCGGCTGGCAGCGGGGATGATCCCGAGCAGCGCTCGGGGCAAAATCGTCCTGCTCTCTGACGGGCTCGCCACTCATGGCGACGCAGCGGCAGAGCTTGCGCTGGCCAAATCGCGGGGGATTGCCTTTGAAGCCGTCTCTTTGCAGCAGCCGCCCGGCGACGAGGTCGTGCTGTCGGCTGTCCGCATTCCCGACCAGCTCTACCTGGGGGAAGAATTCCAGATCAAAGTGGACATCGAGAGTACAGTGGCCACACGGGCGCTGCTCCGCCTGTACGCGGGAAATCAGCAAATCGGCGTTCAGCAGGTAGCGATTGAAAAAGGGCAAAACCACTTCCTGTTTTCCCAGCGGGCAGGGAGCGAAGGCTTTCAGCGCTACCGGGCGGAGATCCTTCCGGAGAGCGATACGGTTTCGGCCAACAACCAGGCGTACGCTTTCACCCAGGTTGCCGGGGCTGCCCGGGTACTGGTGATCGAAGGCCATCCCGGTGCGGCCAAAAACCTGGCGAGCGCGCTGGAAGCGGGCGGCATGCGTGTCGATGTCAAGGAGCCGGCGCTGCTGCCGCAGGAATTGGACGGGTATAAAGCGTACGCTTCGATCGTCCTGGCTGATGTAGCCGCGCCCCAGGTAAAGGAACAGGACATGGTCCGGCTTCGCACGGCTGTGTCAGATTTGGGCATCGGCCTGGTCATGACGGGAGGGGCGGACAGCTTCGGTCTCGGCAGCTGGTTCAAGACGCCGGTCGAGGAGGCGCTGCCTGTCTACATGGACCTGCGGGGCAAAGAAAAACTGCCCTCGCTGGGCCTGGTCCTCGTGATTGACAAATCAGGCAGCATGGATGCCGGGATGGGTGGTTACAACAAAATGGAATTGGCCAAGGAAGCCGCCATCCGCTCGACAGAGATGTTGAATGAGAAGGATCAGATCGGCGTCGTCGCCTTTGACGGCGAGCCGTGGGTGGTGCTTCAGCCTGAACCAGTAATCGATCTGCCAAAGATTCAGGAGCAAATCGGCAAAATCTACGCAGACGGCGGGACCGACATCTTCCCGGCACTCGAGACCGCTTATGAGCAGGTGAAAGCCCTGCCGACGCAGCGAAAGCACGTGATCCTGCTGACAGACGGCCAATCCGGCCGGGATGACGACTACGAAGGCCTGCTGGGGCGAATGGCCAAAGATGGAATCACGGTGTCTACCGTGGCAGTTGGCGACGACGCTGACACCTATCTGCTCGAAGACATCGCCACGATGGGCAAGGGGCGGTTTTACTTCGCCAATGACCCTTCCACGATACCGCAGATCTTCAGCAAAGAGACTGCGCTGGCCAGCAAGACGTTCATCGTGGAAAAGCCGCAGTTTCCCGCGCTTGCCGGCGGCCGCGACTGGCAGGTGCTGCGGTCGGGAGTTCCGCCGATCCACGCCTATGTAGCGACGACGGTCAAGCAGACGGCCGATCAGGTGTTGGTCAGCGCCGATTCCGATCCGATCCTGGCCAGGTGGCAGTACGGGCTGGGGCGCACGGTGGCCTGGACGAGCGATCTGGAGGGAAAATGGGCGCCTGACTGGATTACCTGGGCAGGCAGCAGCCCGCTGTGGAACGACATCGTAGGCTGGACGTTTCCGCAGATCGCAAGTGGGGAATGGCGAACCGAGACGAGGCAGGAAGGGTCTCGCGGCATTGTCACCGTTACCCTCCCGCAAGGGGATGAAATGCCGCAGGAGATGGACGCGGTCGTCGTGAATCACAAGCTGGAGCGGGAGAAGGTTCCGTTAAAGCCGATCGCACCCGGCAAGCTGCAGGGAGAGTTTGCAGCCGCCGATCCGGGAACCTATCTGCTCCAAGTGATGAAGAAGCAAGGCGGGAAGATCGCCTCCAGCCAGACGGCCGGACTAGCGATTCCGTTTTCCCCCGAATACGGAATCAGGCAGGATGGCGAGGAGCGGCTGCAAGAGCTTGTCCGGGCTGCAGACGGGTCGCTGATTACCGATCCGGCAGCCGTCTTCAGCGGAAAACTTCCGAAAAAGTGGGACCGTCAACCGATTGCCGAACTGCTGCTGGTACTCTCGGCCATCCTCTGGCCGCTTGATGTTGCCGCCCGGCGTTTGCAGCTCCCCGAGCAGTGGTGGCAAAGGACGTTTCGCTTCCTGCGGGTGGAGAAAGCCGGGAGTGCGGTCTCCGCTCCGGTCTCAGCCCCGCCTCTGTCTCCCGGGGAAAACGGCAAACTGTCTTCCGCAGCTTCCGTGAACAGCGGGGGGAACGCCAACCGATTGCAAGCACAAAAGGATGAGCAGCCCGGCAGGCAGGAGACAAAACAGACTGTGTCCACCGAAAGAAGCGCGGAGGCGTTCAACCGCCTGTTGGAAGCGAAGAAGCGCAAACAAAAATAGCTCAGAGGAAGAGGCAGCTGTGAAGGCAGTTGCCCCTTCGTTTTTCTGCCTGGTATGATGGAGTGCGTAGACGAGAGTCAAACAGGTTTTTCGATGGGAGGGTGGCTCATTTGTTTTTGCGAAGCGTGACTCTTCTGAAAGATAAAATCACAGATGAAGAAACCTATCCGTTTTCCATTCCGGCCATAAGAGGTTTGGATACATTGGATTTCGTGAATGGAGTAACCTTTTTTGTAGGGGAAAACGGCTCTGGAAAGTCTACATTACTGGAGGCGATTGCCTATCAATGCGGATTTCATACAGCAGGCGGCGGAAAAAACAACTACTACAACGTGGATTCTTCGCAAGCCGCATTGGGAGAATACATTCGCCTTTCTTGGCTGCCAAAAATCACGCAGGGGTTCTTTTTACGGGCTGAAAGCTTTTATCATTTTGCCACTTATCTCGACCGGCTTGCCAAGGATGACCCCTCTTTCAACTATCGGGGGTACGGCGGAAGGTCGTTGCACGAGCAGTCCCATGGAGAGTCCTTTTTATCGCTGTTTTTAAACCGATTTGGCGGCAAGGGGATCTACCTGTTGGACGAACCGGAGGCGGCGCTGTCACCTGCACGTCAGCTCGCCTTTTTGCGGTTGATTCATCAACTGGTGAACGGCGGGAATGCCCAATTCATCATCGCGACCCACTCGCCCATTCTTCTGGGTTATCCAGACGCAAAGATTTTCAGTTTTGATTCCGACGGCATTGAAAGCGTTAGGTACGAAGACACGGAGCATTACCAGATAACCAAAGGATTTTTGAACAGGACGGAGAAGTTTTTAGCGGATTTGTTTCGCGATGAAGAGAACTGATCCTCTTGGACGGTTGGTCAATACGAGTGTTATTGGGATGAAAAGGCAGAGGCTGTATGGCACTGGCGTTTCCATTTCTACGCCCACTGGGGCAGTCACGCGGTGGACGCCCTGCGCGCTTTGCATTCCGTATTGCAAAACAGGCAGGGATGGAAGTGGGTGCTGTCTTCGAACCATGTTGAATCAAGTCTTGTTTGCCAGGAATGAGGAATCCTGTATCAATGAGAAAAAGGCAGTAGCGACGGCAGATGGATTTCCAGTCAAACCGCAAGAAGACAAGAAAAGAATCGATCAGATCGTGACGCTGATCTCTTCCGACGAAGACAAAACAAGGGAAGGAGTACACATGCTTCGTGAGCTTGTCTCGAAAACGAAAGAAATCGCTCCAGACGCGGGACTTCTCAGGGACAGGTAAGCCAGACGTCAGGGGACAGAATTGAAATAGGGGGTGGGAGTATCGTATAATAAAAGAAAAGGAGGCGAGCCGCATGAGCGTAGAAATGGAGATGCCGGATCAAGCGATGGATCAGGAAGCGGGCTGCTGCTCAAACGAAGAGCCCGTCCGGAAGAGCCATCATTCGGATAAAGTGAAAAACAGTTTGATCAACCGCTTGAATCGAATTGAAGGCCAGGTGCGCGGCATCAAAGGACTCATTGAAAAGGACACCTATTGTGACGACGTATTGAATCAAATCGCCTCCGTTCAATCAGCCTTAAACGGCGTTGGGAAGCTCTTGCTGGAGCATCATTTGAAAAGCTGCGTCATCGAGCGGATCCAGGAAGGCGATACGGACGTGTTGACAGAACTGATGACAACGATGAATAAATTGATCAGATAACGATCATATAGAGGGGGAAGCAGCAGGAATGCTGCTTTTTTCTTTTGGATATAAAATAGGGTACAGGGCTATAGTAAAAAGGAGGGCGATGGCGCGGCTTTGACCGCAGCGGATAAACGTCCGTCACAAATCCACCGGGAAATACGAATGGAGTGATCAGCCATGCAGCAGAGAATGATCCTTAAGCGAAAGACGACGTTACGCTGACGTTTTCGATTCGCGACGCCAGGACCAAGCGGGGCATCGACGACCTGGAACCTTATTTGGGTGCTGTCGGCCACGTGGTGATCTTATCGGCCGATGCGGAGCAGTACCTGCATGTTCACCCGCAAAACGAGCAGACAACCGGACCGCTGGCACAGTTCGCGACAGCGTTTCCGCGAAGCGGCACCTACAAGATATGGGGACAGTTTCAACATAACGGAGAAGTCATCACCGTCCCTTTTGTCGTCGATGTGAAATGAAGCATCTGGCCAAGGGCAGCACCGTTTGATTTCTGTACACCGCACCCGGTTTTTCAATCCTGCTCAAGCCCAGGAGGTCCGGTTTCTTGCTTGTGGTCTTTAAGTCGGATCGTGAAATAATTCGTCAAGCATGGCTTTCCGGTTTTCCAGAAAGCGCCTGGTAAGCTGATAGTGAGGCGTCTTTGTGCCAAGCAAAAAGAAGTCGGTTCTCCTTGGGGAAATCCGGCTCCTGTCAATCGGGCAAGCTCAGTGCTTTTGATCCTGTCCCTGCTGCTGCTGGTCGTTGTTGTTATCGCCCCGGCTGACGATCGTCAGCTGCTTTTCCAGATCCGTGATCTGTTTAGCGTCCTGGATGATCTGATACATCTGCAAAAAGGTGGCTTTTTGCCCTTCCGGCACCCCTTTGATCCGGACCGTCATCTCCTGCGCTCCCTGCCCGCCGTCGCCGCCGTTCTGGTTTTGGCCGCTGCCGCCGAGCCCGAAGAGATCTTCAATCCCGGAGGAATCGCCGCCGTCATCCTGTCCGCTGTCCTGGTCATCCTGCTGATGATCATCATCCTGCCCGCGGCGGTGCTTTCGCTCTGCTTCAAACAATATGTTGAATTCATTGAGGTCTGTTTGCACGATTCCAATCACGTTCATTGACCAATCTCCTTTAGTCGGTCTTGAGCTTCCCTTTTCTCCAATCTTAGTATGGACTTCCTCGGTCCACCTATTCGCTCACATTTACGCCAGGCCGGATTCGCAGTTTTTTTACCAGGGCTTCATCCGGTGTGACGTAAAGCGTGCGCTGCTGCTCGTAGATGCAAAATCCAGGTTTGGCCCCGGACGGTTTTTTTACGTGCTTGACCAACGTGTAGTCGACCGGTACCTGGCTGCCGTGCCTGGCCTTGCTGAAATAAGCGGCGAGGTTGGCGGCCTCCCGGAGAGTCTCTTCCGAGTACTCGCGGGCGCGGATGACGACGTGCGAACCGGGGATATCCTTGGCATGCAGCCACGTATCGTGGGCATGGGCCAGTTTATTGGTGAGGTAGTCGTTTTGTTTGTTGTTTTTGCCAACCAGGATCGGGATGCCTTCGCTCGAGAAGTAGGTTTCCAGCTCGGGCCGGTCCGTTTTTTTCTTTCGCGGGCCACTCTTGCCGCGATGGCGCAGGTAGCCCTGTTCCGTCAGTTCCTCGCGAATCTCCTCGGCTTCCGCGACCGAGGCGTGATCCAGTTGGACCAGCAGTCCGTCCAGATAAGTGATCTCTTCCTGGGCCAGCCGCTGCTGTTCCTGGACGATCTGGACGCTGTTCTTTGCTTTGTTGTACCGCTTGTAGTACGCTTGCAGATTTTCCGAAGGCGTTTTCAGCGGGTCGAGGGGGATGGACACCGTACCTCCCGCCTCGTCGTACCAGTTCACGGCGACCAGTTCGGTATCGCCGCGGCTGATTTGGTGCATGTTGGCGGTAATCAGCTCGCCGTACAGGCGAAAGCGTTCCGCTTCCTGGGCTTCGTCCAGCGTTTGCTGCAGTTTTTCCAGCTTCTTTTCATTCTTCTGCTTTTCCGTCGTGACGATCCGGATCAGGTCGTGCACTTTCTGTTTCACCGTGTCCCGCAGGGCTTTTTCCTGGTAAAACGCCTGCAGGCAGCTGCTGACCGACTCAAAGCTGATCGACTCTCCGCTCAAATGAGTCAGTTCCGCAACGGAAAAGGCAGCCCGGTCGTTTGCCAGCACGATCATCGGCGTGTATTCGTGCTGTCTGATCCGCCGGAATAGAACGGAAAAGGCTTGCCACAGCGCCTCGCGTGTAGGGAGCCCGGCCCGGTAGACGATTTCCCTGCCCAAGAGCGGGCTGATGCCGCTAAAGGCGTCGACGAGCTGTCTGTCCAGCTTGCCCGCGTTCCACTGCAGCGCCAGCAAAAAGTCTTGTTCCGTCGCCGTCAGCGGATTTTTTCTATGCTGTTCCGGCGGTGCCGTATAGGTTCGGCCGGGAAGAACTTGGCGATACTGGCTAATGGCATGGGTGACGTGGTGGATGCCGTCGAGGATGGTGCCGCTAGCCGGATCGACGAG
Source organism: Brevibacillus massiliensis (assembly GCF_000311785.1). GTDB lineage: Bacteria > Bacillota > Bacilli > Brevibacillales > Brevibacillaceae > Brevibacillus_C > Brevibacillus_C massiliensis. The sequence continues at coordinate 130,769 of NZ_HE978537.1, read as the reverse complement.
GATGATGTTGCTGTGGCGCCCCATGATCTCGACGATCAGACGCCTGTGTGCCGTGTCGCCCAATTCGTCGCGGGTCTTTACGTCTATGTGGACGATCCTCTCGGTGTCTACCTGGCTGATCGCTTCGATCCATCCGCCCTCACAGTGCTTTCGCAGCAGCATGCAAAACATGGGAGCGATCTGCGGATTGACGAACTCCTCGCTGGTGAGGTGCAGCCGTGGGTACGTGGGGTTGGCGGACAGGAGCAGCTTGACGCTGCCCTCCTGCGTTCGAACCGTAAGGACGATGTCGCTTGTATGGGGTTGATGTATGCGGGTAATGCGGCCGCCGACGAGCTTTTGCAGTTCGTGGACGACGGCGCGAGTGACGATTCCGTCAAACGCCATATGGGTTCACCTCAATCTGACACGCTGCGCGTTTTCCTGTTAGTGTAACACACCGGAGGGTATCCCGCTAAGCACTTCTGTGGCGCGGGCTGGCCGAGTTGACACTGGCAAGCTTTCTCTTCTATAATAATATAATGATTTTAAGAGGCTTTTACCAAGGCTCTGGATGTGAAATCCATGATCAGAAGTATGACAGGATACGGCCGACAAGAGGAAATGCGGGGGGACATGCACCTGGCCGTGGAGATGCGGTCCGTCAACCATCGCTACGGCGAAGTGATCGTTCGCATGCCTCGGACCTGGGCGGTGCTGGAGGATAGAATCAAGCAGCAAATCGCTAAGCAGGTCTACCGCGGCCGCGTGGAGGCCGTCATTACCATAGAAAAGCGGTCGGGGCAATCCGGCGGACTGTCGCTTGATTGGGAGTTGGCCGAACAGTACGTCCAGATGGCCCGTCAATTGCAGCTGAAGTTTTCGCTCAAGCAGCCCTTGGAAGTAAGTGACCTGCTCAGGCTGCCCGGCATCATCAGGCAGGAGCAGGAAATGGAGATGACAGCGGAGGAACTGGCGGAGATTCTGCTGCCGCTGGTGGCCCGGGCGACTGCCGACCTGGTGGTCATGAGGCAGTCCGAGGGCGAGAAGCTGCAGCGTGACTTGCAGGAGCGCTTGGTGCGCATTGCCGATTGGAACAGGGAAATTGGGCGATTGGCTCCATTCGTCAAAGACGAGTACGTGAAGCGGTTGGAGCAGCGCATTTCCGAATTGTCTCGTGAGACAGCCTTTCCATTTGATCAGCAGCGCGTCGTACAGGAGGCAGCTCTCTTTGCCGAACGCGTCGATATCTCCGAAGAGACGACGAGACTCGGCAGTCACTGTGCGCAGTTTTCCGAACTGCTCGGGGGTACGGGAGCGGTGGGACGCAAGCTTGACTTCTTGTTGCAGGAAATGAATCGGGAAGCCAATACGATCGGTTCAAAAGCGAATTACTTACCTATTCAACGCCTCACTGTCGAGATGAAGACGGAACTGGAAAAAATGAGAGAACAGGTTCAAAACATCGAGTGAGGAAAGAAGGGGAGGCTGTCAGCATGGCCATTAAGTTGATCAATATCGGTTTTGGGAACATTGTAAACGCGAATCGAATTATTTCTATCGTAAGTCCGGAGTCAGCTCCCATCAAACGGATTATCCAGGAGGCTCGCGACCGCAGCATGCTGGTCGACGCGACCTACGGACGGCGGACGCGCGCGGTAATCATTACGGACAGCGATCACGTCATCCTGTCGGCTGTGCAGCCTGAGACCGTGGCGCAGCGGCTGGGCGCCAAAGACGACGAATCCGACGAATAAAGAGATGATCAGTCCGAAGAGGAGCCGCCTTTTTGGACCGCCTTATAGGGAGTTGAACAAATGAGCATGGATATTGACAATGGCCTTCTCCTGGTTCTGTCCGGGCCGTCGGGGGTAGGCAAGGGAACGGTCTGCGCCGCCCTGCGAAAGAGAATGCCGGATCTGGTGTACTCCGTATCTGCGACGACGCGATCACCCCGGGTGGGCGAAGTAGACGGGGTGAATTACTTTTTTAAGACCAAAGACGAATTTGCCCGCATGATCGAGCGCGACGAATTGTTGGAGTGGGCCGAGTACTCCGGCAATTACTATGGAACTCCGCGCCGCTTCGTCGAACAAACGCTGGCTCGCGGACGCGATGTGATTCTGGAGATCGAAGTCCAGGGCGCCATGCAGGTCAAGGAGAAGTTTCCCCAGGGGATTTTTCTCTTTCTCGCTCCGCCCGATCTGCAAGAGCTGCAAAACCGGATCGTCGGACGCGGCACCGAAACGGAAGACTCGATCAGAAGCAGGATGAGCATTGCCCGCACAGAGATCGAAATGATGGACAACTACGATTACGTCGTAGTCAATGATCGGATCGAATCCGCTTGCCGGAGCATCGAGGCGATCATCACTGCCGAACACCTGAAAAAAGAGCGGCAAATCAATAAATATCGCAAATGGCTCAAGGGGGACTAGAAGTCATGCTGTATCCTTCGATAGACAAGTTGATGGAAAAGGTCGATAGCAAGTACGTGCTGGTGACGGTTGCGGCAAAGCGCGCCCGCCGGTTAAGAGAGACCCATCAGACGCAGCTGGAAAAACCGAAGTCGAGCAAATACGTCGGTCAGGCTTTGGAAGAGTTGATCTCCGACAAACTGATCTACGAGAATAGCAGTACGCGCAAGTAAACAACCTCACCGCAGGTTGTTTTTTCTTACTGAACAGGAAGTGCCTTTTCCAGCAGAAGTTTCCTTACATAAAGCGATGAAGCAGATCTGGATTGAGAGGAGAACATGCCATGCAGTCTTTGACCGGAAAAACCATCGTTTTGGGCGTTACCGGGGGGATTGCCGCCTATAAAGCTGCGGCGCTGACCAGCAAGCTGACACAGGCGGGAGCCCGCGTCCACGTCATCATGACTGAAAATGCCCGGAAGTTTGTCGGGCCGCTTACGTTCCAGGCGCTTTCCCACCTGCCCGTCCATACGGATACTTTTGACGAACCAGACCCGAATGTGATCGCCCATATCGATTTGGCCGACAGGGCCGACCTGATCATTGTCGCTCCGGCCACGGCCAACCTGATCGGCAAGCTGGCGAACGGCATCGCGGATGACATGCTGACAACGGTCCTGCTGGCGACGAAGGCCCCGGTGATGGTCGCCCCGGCGATGAACGTCAACATGTACGAGCATCCAGCTGTCCAGCGGAACATGCGGCGGTTGGCCGAGGACGGGTACCGCTTTATCGAGCCGGGCGTCGGCCTTTTGGCCTGCGGTTGGGTCGGCAAAGGCAGAATGGCTGAACCGGAAGAGATCCTCGAGGCGGCAGCCGCTTTTTTTGCTCGGGAGGAGACGGGACAAGCGGGCACTGCCAGACGGGATTTGACCGGCAAACGGATTCTCATCACCGCCGGGCCGACTCGGGAGAAGATCGATCCGGTGCGCTACATCTCCAATCACTCGTCGGGAAAGATGGGCTACGCCATCGCCGAGGCGGCGCGTGACCGCGGTGCCGAGGTGGTGCTGGTCAGCGGACCGACCGCCCTGCCGCGTCCGGAGGGGGTTGTGTTCGTTCCGGTCGAATCGGTGCAGGAGATGTACGATGCGGTATTTGCTGTGCTGGGTGAAAGCGATATCGTCATCAAGGCGGCAGCGGTTTCCGACTACCGGCCGAAGACCTCTTGCGTTCACAAGCTGAAGAAGCAGGACGGCGAGCTGACCCTCGAGCTGGAGAAGGCCCCGGATATATTGGCTGCCGTGGGACAGGCCAAAACCGGGCAGTTTGTCGTCGGATTTGCCGCCGAGACCCGGGATCTGTTGCACTACGCCCAAGAGAAGCTGGAGCGGAAAAATCTTGACCTGATCGTTGCCAACAACGTATTGGAGGAAGGTGCCGGGATGGGCAAGGATACCAATATCGTCACAATACTGACCAAAGACAACGAAAAGGTCACCCTGCCGATCATGAGCAAACGGGACGTCGCAGACAAGCTGCTGGATGCCGTGCTGGCCAAAATTTCGGGCGATTCCCTGACAGACGCATGAACAGGGTTGCACAGGTCGTCGTTGACGTCCCTGTCTCCCGCACCAACCGCCCGTTTGACTACCTGATCCCGGAATGGCTCATGCCCTTGGCCGAGGTGGGCAGCCGGGTGATTGTACCGTTCGGGCCGCGCAGGCTGCAGGGCTTTATCGTCGGCATCGGCGAGCTGTCTCCCGGTGCAGCCGAGGGCCGAAAGCTGCGGGAAATCGCCGAGGTGATGGACGACCGGCCGCCGCTCACGGAAGAACTGCTGCAACTTGCCGAATGGATGAGCCGTCAATATCTGTGTCCGTGGATTACGGCCATCCAGGCGATGCTGCCGTCTGTGTTGAAAGGGAAGGCCGAGAAGCATTTGCGCGCGGCAGAAGGGCTGACTGAGACGGTCAGCCGGCAGTTTGCCCTGCTGGGTTATTTGTCACGGCAGAAGACCATGTCGCTTGCAGAAGCGGAAAAGCGATTTCCCGAAGAGTACCCTTTGCTGCCCGGCTGGATCAAGGCGGGCTGGGTAGAGACGGAGTATCATGTAAAGGACAGGGTTACGAGCAAGCGTGTCGCCTATGCCAAGCTGCTGCTGCCCGAGGGGGAGCTGGACAAGGCGGTCCGGTCGCTGCCGCAGCGGGCCGAGCGGATGCGACAGATACTCGCCCTGCTCGCGGAGCGCAGGGAGCCGCTTGCCGTGTCGGAGCTGCTGGAGCTGACCGGCGCGTCGCGATCCGTTTTGACGAGCCTGGAGAAAAAGGGCTGGGTCGGCATCTGGCAGCAGGAGGTTTTGCGCGACCCTTACGCCGACAGAGCGTTTTCCCGGCCGGTTCGGCACGTGTTGACGCCGCTGCAGCAGCAAAGTCTCGCGGCGATCACCGAAACCCTCGACGCCGGGAAGTTCGGCGCGTTTCTCATCCATGGGGTGACCGGCAGCGGGAAGACTGAAGTGTACATAGCTGCCATCGAACACGCTCTCGGCCAGGGCAAGGAAGCGATTTTCCTCGTTCCGGAGATCTCCCTGACTCCGCAGATGGTAGAGCGGTTCAAATCCCGCTTTGGCGATCGGGTGGCTGTCCTGCACAGCGCGCTGTCTGCCGGGGAGCGCTATGACGAGTGGCGCAAAATCCATCGGCAAGAAGTCAAGGTCGTGGTCGGGGCCCGCTCGGCGGTGTTTGCTCCGTTCCAGCGGCTGGGGCTGATCGTCATCGACGAAGAGCACGAAGGCTCTTACAAGCAGGAAGAGACTCCGCGCTACCACGCTCGCGACGTGGCGATGTGGCGGGCCAGGCAGGCCGGTGGCGTGCTGATCCTGGGCAGCGCCACGCCCGCATTGGAAACGTACGCGCTGGCGTCACGCGGACGATACCATCTGCTTACCATGAAAGAGAGGGTGGGAAGCCACCCTCTGCCGCCCGTCCACGTGGTCGATATGCGGGAGGAACTTCGCTCAGACAATCGCTCGATGTTCAGCCGGACGCTGTATCAGATGATTGCCCAGCGGCTTGAAAAACAGGAGCAGATCGTCTTGTTTCTCAACCGGCGGGGGTTTTCCACCTTCGTCATGTGCCGGTCCTGCGGCTACACGCTCTCCTGTCCGCACTGCGACATCTCGCTCACCTACCACCGGACCAACCATACGGCCCGCTGCCATTACTGCGGGTACACGATCCGCCAGCCGGACCACTGCCCGGACTGTCAAAGTCCGCACATTCGCTTTTTTGGCACAGGAACGCAGAAAATCGAGGCGGAGCTGGCAGGATTGTTTCCGGGGGTTCGCGTGATACGCATGGATGTGGATACGACTTCCCGAAAAGGAGCGCATGAAGCCCTGCTGACCAAGTTTCGCACCGGGCAGGGAGATATTCTGCTGGGGACGCAGATGATTGCCAAAGGGCTGGATTTCCCCCGGGTCACGCTGGTCGGCGTGATCGCCGCCGATACGTCCCTTCACCTGCCGGATTTTCGGGCGGCGGAAAAGACGTTTCAACTGCTCACCCAAGTGGGGGGACGGGCGGGGAGGCACGATTTGGCCGGCGATGTGGTGATCCAGACCTACACTCCGGAACACTACAGTATTCAGTACGCCAGCCGGCACGATTACGATGCGTTTTTTCAGACGGAAATGAAACTTCGCAAACAGAGTGGTTACCCACCATACTACCGCCTGGTGCTGATCACGTTTTCGCACGAAGATGTGCCGGTAGTGATTCGCGCGGCAGAGTTGTACGCCGACTACCTGCGTCCGAGATTGGCCCAAAGCACGGTGCTGCTCGGACCTGTAGCCTCGTCGATCGCCCGGATCAAAGATAGATTTCGCTTTCAACTCATGATAAAATATCGTGATGAGCCTAAATTGACTGAGCTGCTGGCGCAGACGACCGCTCATTTTGACGACTGGATGAAACAACATCAGGTGTTGGCGACCATTGACGTCGACCCGCAGATGTTGATATAGGAGGAAAGTAAAGATGGCCATTCGGACAATTGTGAAACACCCTGATCCGATCCTGCGGGAAAAGTCGAAAGAAGTGACCAAGTTCAATGCCAATCTCCACAAGCTGCTGGACGATATGGCGGAAACCATGTACGAAAATGACGGAGTAGGCCTTGCCGCTCCCCAGATCGGAATCTTGAAGCGGGCGATCGTCATGGACTGCGGCGACGGACTGATCGAAGTAGTCAACCCGGAGATAGTCGAGTACAAGGGCGAGCAGCAAAACAACTATCCGGAAGGCTGCCTCAGCATTCCCGGACTGCGCGGTGACGTGCGCCGCCACAAGTGGGTAAAACTGCGCGGCCAGGATCGCAACGGCAATCCGTTCGAGATGGAGGCAGAGGATTTGCTCGCCCGCTGCGCCCAGCACGAAATCGATCATCTCAATGGCGTACTCTTCATCGATATCGCTGATCGCGTCTATCCGATTTCCAAGGATGAGGAAGGGGAATAACGGTTGAGCGGCTTACGTATATTGTTCATGGGAACTCCGGACTTCGCCGTGGCCAGCCTGGAGGCGC
>NZ_HE978537.1:77966-123366 GCF_000311785.1 Brevibacillus massiliensis | reverse complement strand
TGATTCAAGCGGGTTATGACGTGATCGGCGTCGTGACGCAGCCTGACCGGCCGGTTGGCCGCAAACAGGTCATGACGCCGCCGCCGGTGAAGGTGGCGGCGCAGCGGCACGGATTGGCAATCTTTCAGCCGGAAAAGATAAAGGCACCGGAAGCGCTGGAAACAGTCCTGGCCCTTCAGCCGGATTTGATCGTGACGGCAGCCTACGGCCAAATCCTGCCCAAGGCCTTGCTCGACAGCCCGCGCTTGGGCTGCATTAATGTGCATGCCTCGCTATTGCCCAAATACCGCGGCGGTGCGCCGATCCACAAAGCCATCATCTCCGGGGAGACCGAGACCGGCGTGACGATTATGTACATGGTCGAGGCGCTCGACGCGGGCGACATGATCGCGAAGGTGACGGTACCGATCGAAGAGCGGGATACGGTCGGTTCGCTTCACGACAAATTGGCGGCAGCGGGGGCAGGACTACTGGTCAGCACGCTGCCCAAACTGGAGGCGGGCAGCATCGCCGCAGAACCGCAGAACCATGTGGAAGCGACGTTCGCTCCAACTTTGAAGCGGGCTGACGAGCAGATCGACTGGCGCAAGTCCGCGGAAGCGGTCTACAATCTCGTGCGCGGGCTGAATCCGTGGCCGGTTGCATTTACGACATTGGAAGGAAAAGTTTGGAAAGTTTGGTGGGTGGAAAAAGTAGAAACAACGGGCGTGCTGGCTGAGCCGGGAACGGTTATCGCCCGCGAGTCGGACGGGCTGGTCATCGCCTGCGGCCAAGGCAGCGTGAAACTGACAGAGCTTCAACCGGAAGGAAAAAAGCGGATGAGCGCGCATGATTTCCTGCGCGGAGCAGGTTCGTCGATTCCAGTCGGTGTCAGGTTAGGAGAAGACTGATGTGAACAGAAAAAAACAGCCGGGGGCGAGAGAGATCGCCCTTGACGTATTGACAAAAGTGGATGAGCTTGGCTCCTACAGCAACCTGCAGGTGAAGAGCGCGCTCGAGAAGGGCGCGTTGTCCGCTCCGGACGCGGCTCTGGTGACGGAATTGGTCTACGGCACGATCCTGCGGCAGGGTACGCTCGATGCGGTCATCGCCCGCTTCGTGCGCGGCGGCTTGAAAAAGCTGCAGCCCTGGGTGGCCAATCTCCTGCGGATGAGTTTGTACCAAATTCGCTTTTTGGACCGGATACCCGACCGCGCGGTGGTGCATGAAGCCGTAGAGATTGCCAAGAGCCGGGGCCATCGGGGGATCGCTTCGCTGGTCAACGGCGTGCTGCGAAACGTGCTGCGGCAGCCCGACGTCTGGGCGGAACCGGCGGAGGCGACGACTGCAGCAAAGATCGCCTTTGCCCTGTCCCATCCTGAGTGGCTGGTTGAGCGCTGGCTCAGGCAATACGGCGAGGAGGCAACGCGGCAGATCTGCGAGGCCAACAATCTGCCGCCTCGCACGACGATCCGGGTCAATCGCCTGAAGATCAGCCGGGATGAACTGTTGCAGCAGCTTGCAGAAGAATTTCCCGCAGCGGAAAAATCTCCGCTCACCCCGGACGGGATCATTTTGGGACAAGGCAATCCGGCAGCCACCCGTTGGTTTCGCGAAGGCTTTTACACGATTCAGGACGAAAGCTCCATGCTCGTCGCGCCGGCACTGGCTACCGCCCCCGGCATGCGCGTGCTGGATGCTTGCGCGGCGCCCGGCGGGAAGACGACCCACATCGCCGAGCGGATGGAAAATCAAGGGGAACTGGTCGCCTGCGACGTCCATCCCCACAAGCGCCAGTTGATCGAGCAGGCTGCCGAACGGCTGGGCATCTCGATCGTCCGAACGCGGATCAGCGACGCCGCCGATTTGCCGAGTCAGGGGCTGGGCCAGTTTGACCGGATTCTCCTGGATGCGCCATGTACGGGTTTTGGCGTCATCCGGCGCAAACCGGATGTAAAGTGGAACAAGCGCCCTGAGGACGTCGAAGCGATCGCCCGGGTGCAGTACCGACTGCTTACGGAAGTGAGCAAATTGCTCGCTCCGGGCGGGCTGATGGTCTACAGCACCTGTACGATCGAGCCGGAAGAAAATCAGCGGATCGTCGAGCGGTTTGTCGCCGAACACCCCGAGTTCAGCCTGGATGCATCCCTGGCGGATGACTTGCCTGATGTGGTACGCCAAACGACAGATGCGAGCAGAGGGTATGTTCAACTTTTGCCTCATCAGTTCCACAGTGACGGTTTCTTTATTTCCCGATTGAAACGAAATCCGAGGGTATGAGAGTTGGACAGCTTGACAGGGGATCGCGGCCGACGCTGTGAGTTATACATTACGATAAAGGGTGAAGCACAATGGAGGCAACAGGGAGACTACAACCCTTGATTTACAGTCTGACGATGGATGAATTGAAGGAATGGCTGACCGGGCAGGGGGAAAAGGCGTTTCGCGCCCAGCAAATTTTTGACTGGCTGTACGTCAAGCGGGTCCAGGCTTTTGCGGATATGAGCAACCTGTCAAAACCGCTCCGCGAAAAGCTGGCCGAGCACTTTCGCATGAACGCGATGACGGAGATTACCCGGCAGGAATCCCAGGATGGGACCGTCAAGTTTTTGTTTCAACTGCGGGACGGGCATGCCATCGAAACCGTCATCATGCGGCACAACTACGGAAACAGCATCTGCGTGACCACGCAGGTTGGCTGCCGGATCGGCTGCACCTTCTGCGCTTCCACGCTCGGCGGGTTGAAGCGCAATCTGGAAGCCGGCGAGATCGTCGCACAGGTGCTGATGGCTCAGCGCTCCCTTGACGCGGAAGGAAAGCGGGCGAGTCATGTGGTCGTCATGGGGATCGGCGAGCCGTTTGAGAACTTCGACGCGCTGATCCGCTTCCTGCGGATCATCAATGACAACCACGGACTCAATATCGGGCAGCGCCACATCACCGTTTCCACCAGCGGCATCGTGCCGAAGATTTACGAGTTTGCAGAGGTGGGCGGCCAGGTGAATCTGGCGATTTCGCTGCATGCCCCCAACACAGAACTGCGTTCCAAGCTGATGCCGATCAACCGCGGCTTTCCCTTGGAGAAGCTGCTGGAGGCCTGCCGTTACTACATCAAGCGGACGGGGCGGCGCATCTCTTTTGAGTACGGACTGTTCGGCGGACAAAACGACCAGCCCGAGCATGCGGAGGAGCTGGCTGCGCTGGTCGGAGACATGCTCTGCCACGTCAACCTGATTCCGGTCAATTACGTTCCCGAGCGGGATTACGTGCGCACGCCAAAAAAGGAAATTTTTGCCTTTAAACGGATTTTGGAAAACAAAGGGATCAATGTGACGATCAGGCGTGAACACGGCAGCGACATTGCCGCTGCCTGCGGGCAGCTTCGAGCCCAGCACGCCAAGGAAACAGTGGGGTGAGGATATGGAAATTGCCATGAAGTCGCATGTTGGGTGTGTGCGCCAAGTAAATGAAGACTATTTTGCCTGTACGGCCGACGAAACAGGGCGGGTACTGGCGATCGTCGCCGATGGCATGGGCGGACACCAGGCAGGTGACGTGGCGAGCCGGATGGCAGTCGAGCGCATTTTGCAGGAACTGCGTCTCGTAGACCGGGACCTCACCCCTGTAGACGAGAGGGAAGTACTGATGAATGCCGTCATGTCCGCCAATGAAGCGGTGTACTCTTATGCCGAGTCCCATCCCGAGTGCAGCGGGATGGGAACCACCGTCGTGGTTGCCCTGATCAACCAGGAAGGCGGGGTGACGGCCCATATCGGGGACAGCCGGCTGTACTTGTACAGCGAAGGCGGACTGAGACAGCAGACGGAAGACCATTCGCTGGTGCAAGAGCTGTTGAAAAGCGGCCAGATCACGGTGCAGGAGGCTTCTTTCCATCCCCGACGGAATGTGCTGATGCGGGCGTTGGGCACGGAAAGAAACGTCCGGATCGACTTGGGCGATTTCGTCTGGTCTGATGGAGACATCGTCCTGCTCTGCTCAGACGGCTTGACCAACAAGGTTCCGCCTGCGGTGATGGAAACCTGGATGCAAAAGCCGATACCCCTGCAGGAAAAGGTGGACGGGCTCGTCCAATACGCATTGGACGCCGGCGGCGAAGACAATATTACGTTAATCGCCGTGAGCAATACCGCTTCAGCGATTGACGCAGGGCAGGAAGAGGGGTGAGGCAGATGGAGAATCGTCAGTTGGGAGGACGATACCAGTTGGAGCGCCGGGTCGGCGGCGGAGGCATGGCCGTCGTCTACAAAGCCAAAGATCTCGTGCTGAACAGACCGGTAGCGGTAAAAGTGCTTCGCCCTCAATTTTCCGTCGACGAAGACTTCGTCCAGCGCTTCCGCCGGGAAGCCCAAGCCGTCGCCAGCCTGTCCCACCCCAATGTAGTAGGCGTCTATGACGTCGGGCAGGAAGATGACACGCACTACATGGTCATGGAGTATATCGAAGGCTCTACGCTGAAAGAGGTCATCAACGCACACGGTGCCCTGCCGGTCAAAGAGGCGGTGCGCATCGCCAGCAAAATCTGTGACGCGCTGGACCACGCTCACCAGAATCATATTATTCATCGTGATATTAAACCACACAATATTTTGATAGGCAAAAACGGTCAGGTAAAGGTGACAGATTTCGGGATTGCCCGAGCTGTAACCTCGGCAACGATCACCCATACGGGGGCTGTGCTTGGCTCTGTTCACTACTTTTCGCCGGAACAGGCCCGCGGCGGCGTCACGGCGGAAAAGTCGGACATCTATTCGCTCGGAATCGTCTTGTATGAAATGGTGACGGGTCAGCTTCCGTTTTCTGGAGATTCGCCCATTTCCGTTGCGTTGAAGCATTTGCAGGAACCCCTGCCGGAGCCGCGCGAGATCAATCCGGAGATTCCGCAGAGTGTGGAAAACGTGATTTTGCGCGCCCTGATGAAAGATCCGTTTATGCGGTACGCTTCTGCGGAAGAGATGCTGCACGACCTGGAGACGTGCCTTTCGCCGGAGCGCTTGAACGAGCCCAAAGTGGCGGTTCCCACTGATGACGAAGAGACCCGGGTATTGCCGGCCATCACGCCGGAAATGCTGGAACAGGTAAAGCAGGAACGCCACTTCCCCCAGCGGGCGCGGGCTGCGGCCGCTGCCGAGGAAGAGGACGAGGAGGAAGATCCGCCGCGAAGTCCTGCCAACAGGAAGAAGTGGCTGATCCGCTCGGCGGTCTGGGCGGGCGCGGCAGTTTTGTTTGTGGTATTGGTTCTCGTTGGCATTAACATTCTAAACGGTATTTTGGAAGTACCGGAGACTGACGTGCCGCCTGTGGAAGGGATGACGCTGGAGCAGGCCCGGAAGACTTTGGAGGCGAAGCATCTGGTGCCAAATCTGGTGGAGGAGAACAACGAAGCAGAACAAGGCACCGTCTTTCGCCAGGACCCTTCGCCGCCGATGCGGGTGAAGGAAAACTCAACGGTAACCCTGTACGTCAGCAAAGGACCGGCCGAGGTGCCGATGGATAAACTGGTCGGGCTGGACCGGGACCAGGCGGAGAGCTTGCTGAAGCAGAAGGGCTTTAACCTCGACAATGTGAAATTTACCGAGCGCGAGGACAGCCAGGCACCTGTCGGACAGGTCATCGACCAATCCCCGGGCGAAGGCGTCTCCGTCATTCCGTCCAGGGCGGAAGTAAAAGTAGTCGTCAGCAAAGGGGTGCCGATGACCACGATGCCAGGTGTTATCGGCAAGACTGTCGAATTGGCGGAGATCGATCTGCTCAAGGCAAAATTGGCCAAAGCGGATGAAGTGAAATACCAGCCGTCTTTCGAGCCAAAAGGCAAGGTAATCGGCACGTTCCCGTACAACGCCGGCGACGAAGTGCCTCAGGGTTCGAAGGTTACGCTGATTGTGAGCAACGGCGAGTACCCAGCCGATGCCAAAACGGGAGACTACCAGATCTATATCGACCTCAATTTCGGCGAAACAGCCGAGATCAAGATTGTGGTCAGCGACGCCCGCGGCGACAATCAGGTGGCATGGAACCAGACCATTTACGAAAGCACCGGCTTTAACGTTCCCCTGGTGCTGGCGCCGAATAAAAACGGCAAGATCGTCGTCTACAAAAACGGAACTGAGTATCAGTCGTATAACGTCGATTACCAAAATTTCTAGGAACAATCACAAAAGGGAGGGAAATAATGCCAGAAGGACGCATCGTGAAAGCGTTGAGCGGTTTTTACTACGTCGATAACGGCGAGCGGGTCATCCAGTGCCGGGCGAGAGGGCTGTTCAAGAAAAAAGATGCCAGAGTCACGCCGCTGGTTGGCGATTGGGTTGTTTACGACACGGTGAGCGAGGCGGAAGGGTATGTGATGGAGGTGGGCGAGCGGACCACCGAGCTGGTTCGCCCGCCGGTCGCCAACGTCGACGTTGCCGTATTGGTCTTTTCCATGCGGACCCCTTCCTTTTCCTCGGCGCTGCTGGACAAGTTTCTGGTGCATACCGAGACGGCCGGGATTGAAGCGGTGATCGCTCTGTCCAAGGCCGACTTGGCGGACCAGGCAGAGCTGGACGAGATCTGTCAAAAGTATCGGCAGATTGGCTATCGCGTCATTCCCACCTCCACGCAGGACAGGCGGGGGCTGGAAGAGATTCGCCAGGCGCTGGCATCCCACATCGCCGTCTTCGCCGGTCAATCCGGTGTAGGAAAATCATCGCTGATCAATGCCCTTTTCCCCCATGCCCGTCTGCGGACGGGACAGGTGAGCCACAAGCTTGGACGGGGACGGCATACGACCCGCCACGTCGAACTGATTCCCCTCGAAAAGGGAAGTTATGTGGCCGATACTCCTGGATTCAGTTCGCTGGATTTCGTCGATATGACGGAACTGGAGCTGGCACAGGCGTTTCGCGAGTTTGACGGCTATGCGGACGAATGCAAGTTTCGCGGTTGTCTCCACCTGCGCGAGCCGGGCTGCGCCGTCCAGGCCGCCGTCGAGAACGAGTTGATCGACGCAGAGCGGTATGAACACTACAGGCAGTTTGCTGAAGAGCTAAAAGAGTACCAACGGAGGAACAAACCATGGTAAAAATTGCCCCATCTATCCTCTCCGCCGATTTCGCCCGCTTGGGGGCTGAGATTCAAGACGTGGAGCGCGGCGGCGCGGACTGGATTCACATCGATGTGATGGACGGCCACTTTGTGCCCAATATTACAATCGGGCCGTTGATTGTGGAAGCGGCGCGTCCTGTCACCAAGCTTCCGCTCGATGTTCATCTGATGATCGAAGAGCCGGATCGGTACATCTCCGCCTTTGCCAAAAGCGGCGCCGATCTGATCAGTGTGCACCAGGAGGCATGCCGCCACCTTCACCGCACGATATACGCCATCAAGGAACAGGGAGTCAAAGCAGGGGTCGTGCTGAACCCGGCTACGCCGCTGGTGACAGTCGAATCCGTGCTGGCAGATGTGGACCTGGTTCTGCTGATGACGGTCAACCCCGGCTTCGGGGGGCAGAGCTTTATTCACAGCGTCCTGCCCAAGGTGTCAGCGCTGAGGCAAATGCTCGACGAACGGGGCCTGTCCCACGTAGAGATTGAGATTGACGGCGGCGTCAACGCGGACACAGCCCGCCTCTGTGAATCTGCCGGCGCAACCGTATTGGTTGCCGGCTCAGCCGTATTTAACAAACCGGACCGCGCGCAGGCGATCGCTGCCATCCGCGGCTAAAAAAGAAGTACAGGTCATATGGGCCTGTACTTTTTTGATCGTCCACTATAATCTAGGTGCGCTTGTCGGTCGAAATCGAAGCGGAAGCGATTGTCGAATAGCTGGATGCGAAGCACCTTCGGGGAGCCCCGAAGGTGCTTTATGCAATGAAAGGCCTAAAAATCTTTCCGGGAAAAGATCCGCACTGCTGTAAAGTATGACAGGAGGAACAGGAGAATCGCTGCCAACAGCAGCAGCACACTTCCGGTGTATACGGGAATCTGGAACGAAATGGAAAGAGTGATGAACAAAATGATTGTCATGACGATATTTACCGTTTGCATGCCTTGATCGCTCAGCCAGTAAAAAATTGGCAGGTACAAGGAAGAGAAAATCAATGCCAGACTGAGCAGCATCACGGCTTGCCCCACAGACATCCAGGCGACCTCCGTCTGCGGCATGGCGAGTCGGGTGACCATGCTGGTCACAAACGCGATCACCACTCCCACCAGGCTGTAGAAGAGCGCGCCCAGGTATTTGGCCGCGACGATGTGTTTGCGGCGAATCGGCAGGCTGCTTAGCAAAACGTGGTTTTTGTTTTTCAGGTCATTGCTGGTGCTGTTCATCAGCATGACGGCAACCGGAAACAGGCCGACCGGCAGAAACCCCCCGGACAGGTGGATGAACGAAAGGGGGAGAATAATAATGTACATCAAGAGAAAAAGCAAGGATTTTCTCATCACGAGCAAGTCTTTTATGATCAAGTTAAGCACGAATGCCTCCTCCTTTTACCGTAAAAAACATGATGTCCTCCAATGACGGTGTTTCCAATACCGCATGCGCTCCGAACTGGCTGGCTGCCTCCGACCGATTGGCAGCCAGCCCTTCAAACCCTACCCCTGTCTCGCGAATGCCGACAAACAGCTGGCTGGTATCCCGGTCAAGCAGTTCCTTGTTGCCCTTCACCAGGACGTATCGCTCCAATACGTTGTCCTTCGCTTCGCTAAAGACGATCTGTCCGCGATTGAGGAATGTGATGTAATCGGCGATCCGATCCAGATCCGTCGTAATGTGCGTCGAGAACAGGATGGACTTCTGTTCGTCCAGGATGAGACCGGCGAGGATATCCAGCAGTTCTCTGCGGAACACTGGGTCAAGGCCGGCGGTAGGTTCATCCATGATCAGCAGGTCAGTCTCATGGGACAAGGCCAGGGCGAGTGAAAACTTCATTTTCATCCCCTTGGACAAGTCCTTTATTTTCTTGTTTGCGGGAAGCTCGAACTGCTCCAGGTATCCTTGGAACACGTCTTCGCTCCAGCGCTTGTAGAATGGCGCGATAATCCGCTTCATCTCGGCGATGGTCAAGTCTTCATAGTAGTAGCTTTCGTCCGGGACGAAGGCGATCCGCTGCTTGATTTCTTTTTCGCAATCGGGCATTTTTTGGCCGAAGACGGCAATCTCTCCGCTGTCCGGGACGACGATGTTCATGATCATCTTGATCAACGTGCTTTTTCCCGAACCGTTCGGGCCGATCAGGCCGGTGATAAATCCCTGTTTGACGCCGAAGGAGACGTCCTGCAGGGAGAATGAGCCGTATTGTTTGTGCAGGTTGCGAATTTCAATCACGTTCATCGATTCTCCTCCTCCTCTTGATAGAGCATGCGCAGGTGGGCGATCAACTCCGCCAGGCTGATTCCCAGTGCCTTGCTCTCCTGGGTGACTTCGATCAGCTTTTCTTCCCACTGCCGCAGCCGCTGTTCGCGGATAAACGCTTGATTGGCGCCGGAAACGAATGAGCCTTTGCCGACCACCGAGTCGATCAAACCTTCCTTTTCCAACTCTTCATAGGCCCGCTTGGTGGTAATCACGCTGATCTGCAAATCCTTGGCCAGCTGGCGGATGGAGGGCAGGCTTTGGCCGGGAGTCAATTCTCCATTGAGAATACTCGCTTTGATTTGGTTTTTGATCTGCAGGTAGATCGGGTCTGCAGAGGCATTCGATATGAGAATGTTCATCCTATCACCGACCAATGTGTATATTTTGTTTATAGTGTACATATATAATATACACACTTAAGAAGAAGAGTCAAGAATCTATCAGACATTTTTTTCCGATAAAATATTATTGAATACAAATTCTATTAGTGGTATATTAATTCAGTCTAGCTTTACTAAACAATTTGGTATAAGGGGTTATCCAAACATGACTAAACGGAACAGATTTGTTGCACTTGCTATTTCCTCCGTACTTGCTCTTGGCGTTCTCGCCGGATGCGGAACCGGCGGAAATGCGGGAGCAGGCAGCACAGATAACAAGACAGCATCGCAAGAAAATGCCAAGCCAAAGCTGATCATGGGCACATCGGCGGATTACAAGCCGTTTGAGTACCATGACACCTCAAGCGGCAAGGATGAAATCGTCGGATTTGACATCGACATTGCCAAATACATTGCGGACGAAGTCGGATTTGACCTGGAAATAAAGGATATGGACTTCAACGGGCTGCTACCGGCCCTGCAGTCTGGCCGCGTTGACTTTGTCATGGCAGGGATGTCTCCCGACGACGAGCGCAAGAAAAACGCTGACTTCTCCGATGTCTACTTCGAGGCGAAGAATTCGATTGTCGCGAAAAAAGGGAGCGGGCTGGCCAAGCCGGAAGATCTGGCTGGCAAGAAGGTAGGAGTACAGCTCGGCTCGATTCAAGAGACGGCAGCCAAAGAGATCGCCGAATCCAACAAGGGTGTAGAGGTCGTGTCGCTCAATAAACTGGGTGAGATCGTGCAGGAATTGAAATCGGGCCGGATCGACGCCGCGATTATCGAAGACGTGGTAGCCAAGGGCTACATGAAGACCAATCCTGATTTGGAGATGAGTCTGATTGAACAGGATGGTTCCAACGGCTCGGCTGTCGCCTTTCCAAAGGGCTCCGCAAACGTGGACAAGTTCAACCAGGCGATCAAAAAGCTGCAAGACAGCGGCGAACTGGACAAGCTAATCATGAAGTGGTTCGACCAATAAGCAGCCAGATTTGGGGTGTAGCAGGGGATGCATCTTGATTTTTCACAGATAGACTTCCGATATATTGCCGAGGGGATCTACACGACGCTGGAATATACCGTCCTGGCCGCGATTTTTGGTTTTTTGTGGGGAGCGGTGCTGTCGCTGTTCAAAATCTCCAGCATCGCGCTGCTCAAGTGGTTCGCCGTTTTCTATACCTCGATTTTCCGTGGGACGCCGCTGATCCTGATGATCTCATTGGTGTACTTCGCCACGCCGCAGTTGACCCAGTACGATATCACGGCGCTGCAGGCGGGCGTCATCACGCTGGGGTTGAACTCCGCAGCGTATATCTCGGAGACGATTCGCGCCGGGATTCTCGCCGTAGACAAAGGGCAGCGGGAAGCGGCGATCGCCCTCGGCGTCCCGTACCGGCAGATGATGCTCGACATCATCTTTCCGCAGGCGTTTAAAAACATTCTGCCGGCGATGGTCAACGAGAGCATTGCGCTGCTGAAGGACTCCGCACTGGTCTCGACGATCGGCGCGCTGGACATTCTGCGCCGCGCCACCATCGTCGGGGCCAACACCTTCCTGTACTTTGAACCGCTGATCTTCGCGGCCCTGCTCTACTACATCATGGTCATGCTGCTGACTTTGGCGGCGCGGTCTTTGGAGAGGAGGCTGAGACGAAGTGATTAAAGTAGAGAGTTTGTCGAAATCGTTCGGGAAGCAGGAGGTCCTGCGCGACATCTCAACCGAAGTCAAAAAAGGGGATGTCGTGGCGATCATCGGTCCATCCGGCTCGGGCAAATCAACCTTGCTTCGCTGTATGAACCTGCTGGAGGTTCCGACCAAGGGGAAAATCCTCATCGACGGTACCGATATCACCGCGAAAAAGGCGGATGTGACGCTTGTCCGTCAAAAGATCGGGATGGTGTTTCAGCACTTTCACCTGTTTCCCCATATGACTGTGCTGGAGAATCTGACATACGCACCGGTAAAAGTGAAGAAGCTGGCAAAAGAAACCGCCCGGCAAAAAGCGCGGGAGCTGCTTGGCAGGGTCGGCCTCTCCGACAAGGCGGATGTGTATCCGTCCAAGCTGTCCGGCGGCCAGAAACAGCGGGTGGCGATCGCCCGTTCGCTGGCGATGGAGCCGGAAATCATGTTGTTTGACGAGCCGACCTCGGCGCTTGATCCGGAGATGGTCAAAGAGGTGCTGGAAGTGATGAAGGGATTGGCCCACACGGGAATGACAATGGCGATCGTCACCCACGAGATGGGCTTTGCCCGCGAAGTGGCGGATCGCATCCTGTTTCTCGACGGGGGGCGCCTGATAGAGGAAGCACCTCCGGAACAGTTTTTCAGCCGACCGCAGAGCGAGCGGGCAAAACAGTTTTTGGAAAAAATGCTATAAAACATAAGAAGAAGCCGCGGCGCTCTTGCAGCCTATGCCGCGGTTTTTCTTTTGCAACCGGGAGCTGGGGGCTCTACAATAAAGAAGGAGCGCCAAAGAAGAGAGGGTACAGAGATATGAAGCAGAAACAAGAGAAAAGCGGCTCTGGACGGGTGCACATATGCGCCGGAGGGACGTTGGATGTACTGCCGAATGCAGAGCCGGGCGACATCCTGATCGGCGTAGACGCCGGTGCGCTGGGCCTGCTGGAAGCGGGAGTGGTGCCGACGCTGGCAGTCGGCGACTTTGACACGATCGGCGAAGCGGGTTTGGCCAAACTGGTCCGCTCCGGCGTGGAGATCCGCCGCTTTCCGGAGAGGAAGGACGCGACTGACAGCGACATCGGACTGCAGGCTGCGCTGTCGTATCAGCCCAAGGTGATCTACATGTACGGCGCGCTGGGCGGGCGGATGGACCACTCGCTGGCGAACGTGCAGCTCTTATGGCAGGCCCATCAGGCAGGTGTCTGGATGCAGATCGAGAGCAGATACAACCGGATTGCCTTGCTGTCTGAGCGCTTTCGCCGCTGCCGGCTGGCCAGGGATCACTATCAGTACGTCTCCCTGCTGCCGCTTAGCCCGCTGGTGACCGGGATTACACTGGACGGCTTCGCCTACCCGCTGCATGACGCGACGCTGGAGCTGGGCTCAACGCTTGGCGTAAGCAATCAGTTGACAGGGGAAGCAGGCAGGATCCAGATCGAAAGCGGCGCCCTGCTGGTCATGTCAACACGCGACCCGAACGGCCGGCAGGACGAGGAGCGGGAAAAAAACGAGGGATCGGTAGGCTAGTCTGACAGCACAATTGACATTTTTGCGCATATACTTATCAGGTAGGATCATGACCCACCTGATTTTTTTGATTACCGACCGTGTTTGGCACATGTTTGGCCCCCTCAGGAATAAGATGTAGTATACATGTTTCGGATTATGCCTGGGGGGTGCGACATACAAATGGGATTTCGCTCTATTCGGGTACGGCAGGGAATGGCCGTTAAACGTATTGTTGGCGTCTGTTTGGCTGTCGGGGGGTTGACCATTCTGTTGAGCTCCGCGCCTCTGTGGGTGTGGTATGCCATTCTAGGAACGGGACTAATGGCCGTCGGGTGGTTTCTCTTTCATCACAAGTAATCCGATAAGGAGGGGTCGAAATGCGTTTCTATACCATCAAGTTGCCAAAGTTTCTAGGTGGCATGATACGCGCCGTAATCGAGGCATTCAACAGGAAAAAGTAAGGTGAACACAACAGCCTTTTCATGTGCCGGGGATGCACGGAAAGGCTTGCCCCCTTGCCTGTGTGGGACAAGACGGAGATACCCTTCTGGACTAATAAATCGCGGTCATGCCAGGAAAATACAAAAAAGCACCCGACAGGTGCTTTTTTCGCATGGCAGAGGGAAATTATACGCGGGTCACAAGACCGGATTTCAGCGCTCTCGTGCTGACATAAACGCGTTTCGGTTTGCCGTTTACCAGGATGCGCACTTTTTGTACGTTGACACCCCAAGAGCGGCGAGTTGCACGCATCGAGTGGGAGCGTGCGTTGCCAGCTTTTGCAGATTTACCAGTAACAAAACATCTACGTGCCATGAATTTCCACCTCCCTCACAGCGTGTAACACATGAAAAGCTTCTGCAGAACTGTATAAACACTTGGATATAGTAGCATACCATCCTGTCAATTGCAATACTTGACAGGATTTTCTCTTTGAAGGCATGACATTCAGGTGCAAAAAACTTCATTTACGCTTATTGATGTAGTAGAATTGGGAAAAGGTAAAAAATGAGTGCAGCTTTGTCCATCGCCTGCGCCAGGCTTGGCGGAGCCAGGTTTCATATCAAAGGAGGGTCTTGCATGCCAGTGGAAATGAATACACCTCTCGGAAAGATCGACGTAACAGAAGAAGTGATCGCGCGGATTTCCGGCGGCGCCGCGATGGAAGTATTCGGTCTGGTCGGAATGGCATCACGCAAAGCGTTCAAGGATGGCATCGCCGAGATGCTGAGGCTGGACAACCTGAGCAAGGGTGTCGTTGTTCGAAATGAAAACGGTCAAGTCGTGTTGGACATGCATATCATCGTCAGTTACGGCACGAAGATTTCCGAAGTGGCGGGCAATGTGCAGCGCCGCGTTCGATATACGTTGGAGCAGACGGTAGGCATCGACGTTTCCGCCATTAACATCTATGTGCAGGGAGTCCGGACAGAACGGGAAACGTAAGGAGGAAACCGAGTGGTATACAAGCTTCTAAGTGGCGACCTGTTTTTGCAAATGGCCTTGCTGGGTGCCAACAACTTGTTGAAAAACGTCAAGACCGTCAATGCCTTGAACGTCTTTCCGGTACCGGACGGCGACACGGGAACCAATATGAACTTGACGTTTGCTTCCGGTGTCGAGGAGTTGACCCGGAAGCCTTCGGAGCGCATCGACGACGCCGCAGCAACTTTGGCAAGGGGCTTGCTGATGGGGGCAAGAGGCAATTCCGGAGTCATTCTGTCCCAGCTTTTTCGCGGTTTTCACAAGGCCGTTGCAGGAAAAGCTGAGATCAATGCCCGGCAGTTCGCGGAAGCTTTAAAAACAGGCGTTGAAACCGCCTACCAAGCTGTGATGAAGCCAGTGGAGGGCACAATCCTGACAGTGGCCCGCGAAGCGGCTGAGGCCGCGGTGCGAAAGGCGCGCACGACAGATGACATTGCCGCGGTGATGGAGGGCGTGTACAGCGAGGCACAGAAGAGCCTGGGCCGCACTCCCGAACTGCTGCCCGTTCTGAGAGAGGTCGGGGTAGTGGACTCCGGCGGGCAGGGATTGGTTTTCATTTACGAGGGATTTTTGCGCGCTTTGCAGGGGGCGACAGCGTCAGCAGACAAGGCGCAGCCGGAAGCTGCTGTCGCCGACATGGAGCAGTTGGTTGCCGAGCAGCACCATGCGCAAATCCACATGAAGACTGAAGATATTACATACGGCTACTGTACGGAATTCATGGTTCGGCTGAAACAGAGCACCGAAGCGGGCAAGAAGCCGTTTATCGAGCCGGCCTTTCGCAGCCATCTGGCAGCGATGGGAGATTCGCTGCTGGTGGTGGCGGACGACGAATTGGTGAAAGTACATATCCACGCTGAACATCCGGGCGAAGTGCTGCAGTACGCCCAACAATTTGGCAGCCTTCACCGGCTCAAGATCGAAAACATGCGGGAGCAGCATGCCAACATCGTCAAGGAAACCGCAGGAATGCCAACCGGGCAGCCGGGAGCCGCAGATAAGCAGTCCGTCAGCAAACGGCAAAAAACCCCCTACGGCCTGATTGCCGTAGCAGCCGGAAGCGGCATCAGCGAGCTGTTTCACGGGCTGGGGGTGCAGGTCGTCGTCGATGGCGGACAGACGATGAATCCGAGTACGGAAGATCTGTTGAAGGCGATTGACCAGGTTGCTGCCGAAAAGGTGTATATTTTGCCCAACAACGGGAACATTGTGATGGCGGCAAAGCAGGCGGCGGAGCTCGCCGAGGTGCCTGTTACAGTCATTCCGACGAAAAGCGTGCCGCAAGGGATGGCCGCAGCCGTCGCATTCAACAGCGGGGCAGACGAAGAGACCAATACGGAGAATATGCTGCGGGCGATTGGGCAGGTAAAGACCGGACTCGTCACGCATGCGATCAGGGAGACGAAGCTGGGGGAAGTTTCCATCAAGGAAGGCGACTTTATCGGGATTGCCGACGGCGAGATCGCGGTGGCAGAAGCTGATCTCTTGTCGTGTGCGAAGTCACTCTTGCAGAAGCTCGTAGATGAAGAGGCGGGGGTCGTCACGCTCCTTTACGGAGAAGGCTCGACGAAAGAGCAGGCAGAAGCGCTGCAGGAGTGGCTCACTCACATCGCTCCGGATGCAGAAGCAGAGGTATCCTATGGCGGACAACCCCTGTATCCGTTTATGATTGCAGTGGAGTAGAAAGCAGGAAGGAGGGTTCCGTATGCCGCCCATTGTCATTGTAACAGACAGCGCATCCGACATTAACCAGTCCCTGCAGCAGACGCTGGGAATCGAAGTCGTTCCCTTGAAGGTGAGCTTTGGCGAAGAAACGTATCTGGACGGCGTCACCCTGCGGGCGGATCAATTTTACGAAAAGCTCGCGCAGTCACCGGTGCTGCCGACGACGTCGCAGCCCTCGCCGATGGAGTTTGCCGCCAAGTATAAGGAGATCATCGCGGGGCACGGGCGAGATGTCCAAATCATCGTACTGACCCTTTCGGCTGCGCTGTCCGGCACCCATCAGTCTGCGGTGATTGCCAAAACCATGCTGGAAGAAGCAGCGGATATCACGGTGATTGACTCCAAAAAAGCTTCGTTTGTCTACGGACTAATCGTGGTCGAGGCGGCTCGGGCAGCTCGGGCGGGACAGTCGAAACAGCAGGTGCTCGACCTGATCAACCGCTATATTGAAGCCATTCAGGTCTACTTCCTCATCGATACGCTTGAATACCTGCAAAAGGGCGGACGAATCGGCAAAGCGTCTGCGTTCCTGGGTTCTCTGCTCAACATCAAGCCGATCTTGTACCTGGATGAACGCGGAGTTGTCAGCCCGTATGAGAAAGTGCGCGGCTCCAAGAAAGCTGTGAGCCGGATGATCGAACGGCTGAAGGAGTACGCGGGGACCTCTCCCGTCAAAACGGCGATTATCCACGCCCAGTCGCCAGAAGAGGCGGATGCATTGCGGGAGCGGGTCCAAACGGAGATGAACGTGGTCGAAGCCTTTCAGGCCGAAGTCGGTCCCGTAATCGGCACCCATACCGGCCCCGGGGTGCTCGGCTGTGCCGTGGTAAAGGTGTGACGTACATAACAGAAGCAGGCGCTCCCGCCTTGGCGGGGGCGCGTTTTTTACGCCTCCTGCCTGCAGTGCCTGACCGCGTCAATAAACTCATCCCACCCGCCCGATCGTTCCCGCAAGATGTGCGGACAGTTCTTGCCGCTCCAATGGTTGTGCTGTACAACAGCGTCAATGCCGAGCCCGAATTGCTCCAGCAGCCTGGCGACCAGCTCGGCAGCCCGTTTTTCTGCTTTGCTGCGATCCCCATCGGTATTTTCGCAGATCTCGATCCCGATGCTTGAACTGTTCCCGGGGCCGTCTTCATCGCCCGCGTGCCAGCCTGCTTCGTCGAGCGGCAGATGCTGGACGATGTTTGTGTCATCGACGGTGAAATGCCACGAAACAAAGCGCTCTGCGGCTTCACTGCTCTTCAAATAGCTGGCGTGTCCCAAGGCGTTGGCGCCCGGACTTGGATTATCAGTGTCGTGCATGGTGATGAACCGGGGCCCGATCAGTTTGGTTCCGGGTCGATTCGGTTGATTTGCGGGAATAAAGTCTGTAATGATGTTCATGATTTTTGCACGTCTCCTTCCTTATTGCGGCGAGCGAGGCTTGTTGGGGATTGTCCAAATTGCAGCACCCGCCATTGCTTTTACCGCTTAGGATGCGCTTCTCCCGCCAAACGCAATCTGGAAGGATACATTTGCCCGTATAGCGCTTCGCTTTTTGGTAGGTTACAATAAAAGAAAGATCCGAACAGATTCCTTGTGCTCTCATCAAGTGCCGCTTTTCGGCTGGGAGGAGATACTGGTTGAAATACAAAAGTGTATTTGACATTATTGGACCGGTGATGGTTGGGCCGTCCAGTTCGCATACCGCGGGTGCCGCCCGGATCGGACGGGTAGCCCGGATGCTGTTTGGCCGGCAGCCGAAACGGGCCGAGATTACGTTTTACGGTTCGTTTGCCAAAACGTATAAAGGACATGGCTCCGATGTCGCTACGGTTGCCGGGATCCTTCATTTTGATACATTTGATACACGTCTGAAAGATTCGCTGCGCATTGCCAAGGACGTAGGAATCGATGTCACTCTCCTCACGTCCGAGGAACCGACCGACCACCCGAATACATCGCGGATCCGGCTGAGCGACGAAAATGGCAGTGCGGAGATCGTTGGCGTTTCGATCGGTGGCGGAAAAATCGAGATCATCGAGGTCGACGGCTTCCCGTTGAAGCTCTCCGGCAATGAACCGACGCTGCTGGTGCTGCACGAGGACCGCTACGGGATGATCGCCAGCGTGGCACAGGTGCTGGCGAAGTACGAGACAAATATCGGACACATGGAGGTGTCGCGCGGGGAACGCGGTGCCAAAGCGCTGATGGTGATCGAGGTGGATATGCCGATCACAGCAGACCTCGTTCGTGACGTTCAGCAGATCCCCCATATACTCGGGGTATCGGTGCTGTCACCGGAGCAATGATGAAATAGCAAGCGGAAGGAGCGGACAACATGTTTCGCAACGTGGCTGAACTTGTCGAGTTAGCCGAATCAGAGGGGAAAAAGATCTCGGAAGTGATGATTGAAGCGGAGATGAAGGTCTCGGAGCGCTCCCGCGAGGAAATCATGCAGCAGATGTACGCCAACCTGGACGTGATGGAAAGTGCCGTCCAGCGGGGGTTGACCGAGGATATACGCTCCCACAGCGGCCTTACCGGGGGAGATGCCAAGAAACTGCAGAATTACATGAAGGAAAAACCGTTTTTATCCGGCCCGACGCTGCTTAACGCCGTGAGCATGTCGATCGCGGTCAATGAAGTAAACGCCGCGATGGGGACGATTGTCGCCACTCCGACTGCCGGAGCCTGCGGGATCGTGCCGGGGACGCTGTTCGCCGTTTCAGAGAAGCTGAAGCCGACGCGCGAAGAGATGGTCCATTACCTGTTTGCGGCGGGAGCGATCGGCTTTTGCATTGCCAACAACGCCTTTATCTCAGGAGCTGCCGGCGGCTGCCAGGCGGAGGTAGGCTCGGCTACGGCGATGGCGGCAGCAGCAATCGTCGAGATGGCCGGCGGTACCCCCGAACAGTCGTCACAGGCGGTGGCCATCGCCTTGAAAAACATGCTTGGTCTAGTGTGTGACCCCGTAGCCGGACTTGTAGAGGTGCCCTGTGTAAAGCGGAATGCGATGGGAGCCGCGATCGCGACAGTCGCGGCCGACATGGCGCTTGCCGGGATCAAGAGCGTGATCCCGACGGATGAAGTCATCCTGGCGATGTACCGGATCGGCTGCACGATGCCAAATACGCTGAAGGAGACGGCGCAGGGCGGATTGGCGGCGACGCAGACGGGGCGCCAGCTGGAGGCCAAAATCTTTGGCGTCCCGATCAACCGGTAAGATGGCACAAGCATCATTGGCATTGCCCGTAACTGCCGTGGCCGGGGTAGGGGAGGAACGGGCAAAAGATCTGGCGTCGCTGCGAATTGCAACCGTACAGGATTTACTGGAGTATTTTCCGTCCCGCTATGAAGATTACCGGATACGCGACTTGACGGAGGTACAAGACGGCGAGAGGGTTACACTGGCTGGCACGATCTACGGTGAACCCTCCGTTCGTTTTTACGGCAAGCGCAAATCCCGCATTTCTGTCCGTATGGTCATCAACCGCGTCGTCGTCACAGCCGTCTGGTTCAACCAGACTTATGTCAAAAATCAGTTGTCGCCGGGAAAAGAAATCATCGTCACAGGCAAGTGGGACAAGCACAAGCTGCAAATCACGGTAAGTGAAATGACCGGGGTTGATTCGCCGCGGGCGCAGAGGCGAAGCGACCTCGTTCCCGTCTATCCGCTTGGCGGCGACGTCTCCCTCTCCTTTTTGCGCCGGACGATTCAAAACGGTCTGCGCCAGTACGGCGACCAGATCGGCGAGATTCTGCCGCAGCCGCTGGTCGAGCGCTACCGCTTGATGCCGCGGCGCGCGGCGATTCAGGCGATCCACTTTCCGCGCGATCTGGCGGAGGGCAAGCAGGCCCGCCGGCGGATCATGTTTGAAGAATTGTTCCTGTTTCAATTGAAGGTGCAGGCTCACCGGCAGATCGCCAAGCAGCAAACAGAGGGAATCAAACAGGAGATACCGCTTGAAGAGGTGCGCCGGTTTATTCGTTCTCTGCCATTTCCGCTCACCGGGGCGCAGAAGCGGGTGGTCAAGGAGGTTCTCGATGACATGCAGGCCGGCTTCGCGATGAACCGGCTGCTGCAGGGGGATGTCGGTTCCGGTAAAACCGTCGTGGCGGCGATCGCTCTGTTTGCTACAGTCAAGGCGGGCTTTCAGGGGGCGCTGATGGTCCCGACGGAAATCCTCGCCGAGCAGCATCTGCAGTCACTGCAAGCGATGCTGGAGCCGTACGGCCTGCAGGTCGCGCTGCTCTCCGGTTCGCTGACGGCGAAAAGGCGGCGGGAGATCATCTCCGCCCTGCAGCTCGGCTTGGTTGACGTCGTCGTCGGCACACACGCCCTGATCCAGGAAGACGTCTGCTTCCGCCGGTTGGGCCTCGTGATTACAGACGAGCAGCATCGCTTCGGCGTGGAGCAGCGGCGCATCCTCCGCAGCAAAGGCCTGTCGCCCGACGTGCTGTTCATGACAGCTACGCCGATTCCGCGCACGCTGGCGATTACCGCCCTTGGCGACATGGACGTTTCGACGATCGATGAGATGCCTGCCGGACGCAAACCCGTCGACACCGTCTGGGCCAAACACGGGCAGTTCCATCAGGTTTTGGAGCGGATGCGCAGTGAATTGGCGAAGGGTCGGCAGGCATACGTCATCTGTCCGTTGATCGAGGAGTCGGAGAAGCTGGATGTGCAGAATGCGATTGACGTGCATCATCAGCTTGCCGTCTACTTTCCCGAGTACAGTGTCGGCCTCATGCACGGGCGGCTGCCCGCCAAGGAAAAGGACGAGGTGATGCAGGCGTTTGCCCGCGGTGACGTGAACGTACTCGTCTCCACGACCGTTGTCGAGGTTGGCGTCAATGTGCCCAATGCCACGTTCATGGTCATCTACGACGCCGAGCGGTTTGGACTGGCCCAGCTTCACCAGCTGCGCGGCAGGGTGGGGCGCGGCGCCGATCAATCGTACTGTGTGCTGATCGCCGATCCCAAGACAGAGGTGGGCAAGGAGCGCATGCGGGTCATGTGTGAGACGAATGACGGCTTCGTCCTCTCCCAGCGCGACTTGGAACTGCGCGGACCGGGGGATTTCTTCGGGACCAAGCAGAGCGGTCTGCCGGAATTCAAAGTTGCTGATTTGCTAAGTGACTACAGGGCTCTGGAGGTGGCGAGGCAGGAAGCGGCTGCGCTGATCGGAGACGAGCGGTTTTGGCAGGATCAGCTTTACGCCCCGCTGCACGATTATCTGCAACGCGAGGGCATCTTGGAAGGAAAAGTACTGGATTGACGAAAAATGCGTGCCCGCCATGTGAATGAAAGCACTGGCTGTGGGAGAAACATACAATCAGGAAGGGATGACGGGAGCGAACGGGGAGAGAGGTATGGATTTTGGCATCGACGCCCTGACGATTGTCACCAGATTGTGTGTAGCGGCACTGCTTGGCGGTTTTGTCGGCTGGGAACGGGAGCGGCGCAACAAGCAAGCCGGGTTCAAAACGCATCTGCTCGTCTCGGTAGGCTCGGCTTTGGTCATGCTCACCTCCATCTACGGTTTTGGCGACTACAATAACCCGGACGCCCAGTACGATCCCGCCCGGCTCGCCGCCCAGGTGGTAAGCGGCATCGGCTTCCTCGGAGCGGGGGCGATCTTGCGCCGTTCCAATCTGGTCGTCTCCGGTCTGACGACGGCTGCCACCTTGTGGGTGGTTGCCGGAATCGGTCTCAGCGTCGGGGCTGGCTTCTACCTCCCAGCAGTGGTCACCACCGGGATCGTCTTTGTCAGTGTCGTGCTGCTGCGCGGGGTGGAAGAGCGGTACGCATCGCCGCTGCAGGATGTGACCCTGCAGATGAAAATCTGGGATCAGCCGGGCATCCTGCACCGGTTGAGCGTCGCTCTCGAAGGGGAAGCGGCCGAGATCCGCAGTGTCTCTGTGATCGAATCAAAGGAGGAGAACGGGCAAAGCTTTCTCATGGTCAGGCTGCGCGTTCGCCTTCCGACCAGGAAGAAGCTGCTTGATTTCGCCGGAAGGCTGGGAGAAATAGAAGGAGTGCACGAGGTTCACTCTCTTGACTAGCACGCTGCCTACTGCAGAGAGGCGAGATCCGCATTCGTGGTCAAATAGATCCACTTGCCGTCAGAGCTGGATCCGATGACCCAGGTGCCGCCCGGTAAATGTTCCGCGATCACCCAGCGCTTTTGCGTGTCGGCGTCGAACAGGGTGATGCTCTCCTGCGGTGCGACGCCATCGGGCACATCTTCATACTTGTGTCCGACCATCAGATGGGTTCCGTTTATCCAGAAATCTCCGGGCGCGTTGAGATCTTGATAGACCAGTTCCTTGCCTTTGTACACGCCGGCATTGGGATACATCTGGTACTTGCCGTCGCTGGAGATGATAAATCCGGACCAGGCGTACTCGTCAACCGGAGGGTTCCAAGCGCTGATCTGTTTCGTCTGCCAGGAGTACATATACCGCTGTTCGGTTTGTTTTTCTTGATCCCGCATCGCATAGTAGACATACTCGCCATCGTCATAAAAATGGATGGGCATGGGGCTGCCGCTTGGTTCTCTGAGCGGCACATTTCCTTTCAGTGCGCCCGTGAGCCGCTCTGATGTCCCGTTTTCCAACGCGTACACGACCAGGTCGAGATCTGTCTGCTGCTGCTCCTGCCCCTGCCCCACTGCCAGCAGCAGATGCGAGCCATTCCGGCTAAAGCTGGAGCCGTGGATATACCCGTCTACCTGAACCGGAACCGCAGTCTGACTCTCCGGAACAACGGTCTGCTCGTCTGGCTGTTTGTAAAAGAAGCCGCGGCGGTCGACGATGAACGTGCCGGGTCCCACGTAGTTGGTGGCAAGCGGAACCGGATACGAAATCACCTGCTTCGTTTCAACATCGTACAGGGCGTACAGCCGTTCCAGTTCTTTGTCGCACTCGCAGTACTCCTTAAAGCGGGACAGGAAAAAGTAACGGTCGTCCGTGCCAAGCTGTTTGAACATGTACGGCTCGGACAGCGAACTCAGCTGCTCTCGCACCTTTCCATCGAGTGAGATGCGCCAAAGTTGATCCGGTTTGGTGACAGTGGCAAAGAAGTTTGGCACATCATCCAGTACCGTTCCGTTTTGGGTTTTGGCTCCCTTTACGTCGAGCAGGTAGGAATCGCTCAGCTGATCGGCCTTGGCGGAGGCGGGCACTTTTGCCGTCACTTTCAGCTCCTGGTCGTTTTTCCAGGCAAACGTAAGCTCGGGCACGAAGGAGTACGGCCAATCCTTTTGAAAGGCCTTCGCCTGCACCTGCAGCGCTTGTTCTACGGAATCGCGCTGCATCGGCTGGCGGAAGTACAAGGTGTACTCCTGCGGGCCGTCCGATACCAGCGTGCGGAGCGGAGAATGCAAACGAGGTTCCGAATTGAGCTGGATCAGAACCTCGTCAGTCATACTGGCGTAGTCGAATGGTGTATCTTGTTCCGGCCCTGCTGCGGTTTCGTTGATCTGATCGCGGATCAACGGCGGTTCGGGAGACTGTAAGTCGATCGGCTGGCGGACAGCGTCCGAAGAGGCAGAGCATCCTGTCAAGACGAGCAGAGTCAACGGGATCAACAAAGTGGAGATTGCCTTCATCTTCCACACTCCTCGCTCAAAGGTTTTATTCGTTGTAGTATTTGACGTCGGGATTCGCCGATCCGTTACTTGTTCGGTCCAAGAAATCGCGTGGAATTAACTGGTGGGACCGGGAACGATGACATTCATCAACTTTATGATATGATAAACCTTTGATATTTAACATTATATAGAATATAAATTATAATCTGTACTAGCAAATAGTCTGATCATTCAGTCGAATGTTCGGGCGTTTCGGAACGAAGAAACAAACGTATAGGAAGGAGGAGGCGACAGGATAGCAGAATATATCTGAATATTCCGTAATTTCTATTTGGTTTTTGGCCTGAATCATTGATGTACCGATACGGTCCGATGAGGATCAGAAAAGAGGGGATTCCCGTGAGTTCCGTTGTAAAAACCTTATCCTTTCGCAGGATATTTGTCGTGGCCGGACTTAGTTGGGTTTTTGACGCAATGGATGTAGGACTCATCTCTTTTATTGCTGCTGCTTTGATGGGGGAATGGCAGTTGACCCCGCAAGAGACCGGCTGGATTGGCAGTGTCAACGCAATTGGCATGATGATCGGGTCCATCGTGGCCGGTTCCATGGCGGACCGCTTTGGACGCAACAAAGTGCTGATGTTCACCGTGCTGCTGTTTTCGATTGCCAGCGGCGCTTCGGCGCTCGCTCCTACGTTTGCCGTGCTGCTCGTATTCAGGTTCTTCATCGGCCTTGGGCTGGGAGGAGAGCTTCCTGTCGCCTCCACCCTGGTAGCAGATAACGTACCCGCCCACAGACGGGGACGAATGGTCGTACTGCTGGAGAGTTTTTGGGCTGTAGGCTGGATCCTGTCAGCGGTGATTGCCTACTTCATCATGCCGATCTTCGGCTGGCGCTCGGCGTTAATCATCGGTGCACTGCCGGCACTCCTGGCGATTTACATGCGCTGGGGCCTCCCCGATTCTCCCGCTTTTCAAGCGTCGGGCAGACCCAAACCGACCATGCTGCAAAACCTGAAGGCGCTCTGGTCTCCCAAATACGCCCGCCCGACAGCCATGCTGTGGATTCTCTGGATTTTCGTCATGTTCTGCTATCACGGAATGTTTTTATGGCTGCCGTCCGTGCTGGTCATCAAGGGATTCGGCCTGATTAAAAGCTTCGGATACGTGCTGCTCATGACGCTGACGCAATTGCCGGGATTCTACAGCGCAGCATGGCTTGTTGAGAAGGTGGGGCGGAAGTTTGTCCTGATCACCTATCTCGTAATGTCGGCCATCAGCGCTTACTTCTTCGGCACGGCAGAGACGCTGCCGGTACTGATCGCAGCAGGCATGGCCTTGTCGTTTTTCTACCTCGGAGTAACAGGCACCACCTACGCCTACACAACCGATCAGTACGAGCCTGACGTCCGCGGCACAGGTTCCGGTTACGCCAACGCGGCAGGGCGTATCGGCGCGATCGCAGGCCCGCTGGCAGTCGGGTACCTGGTAGCGGCAAAAGTCTCGTTTACAGCCATCTTCTCGCTCTTTTTTATCGCCAGCATGCTGGCTGCGCTCAACGTCCTAATCCTCGGCAAAGAGACGCGGGTAAAAGAGGCGCCTGACAGCAAGGAGGCTGCTCTCGTTCAAGAGAACGTTTGATCTTCTTTCTCGCAATCGCCGGGCGTTTGTGCAAAGGGGGTGAGGCCGATCGGGAGAGAGGCATGACAAATCTGACAAAGGACCGATGAAGGAGGGGTATAGATGGCAAGACTCGTTGATTTGACGATGCCCTGGGGGCCGGAGGTACAAGGGCTGGAAGGGCATCCCCCGATCACGTTTACACCGATCACGACACACGAGGTGGAAGGGCGGTCCAATACGGAAGTCCGCTTCAGCATACACACCGGCACCCATATCGATTCGCCCTATCACTTTTTCCCGGACGGAAAGACAATCGAACAGCTTCCGCTGGATCTGTTCATCGGGCCGGCTGTCCTGGTCGATCTGCGGGAAGCAGTTTCGCCGAATCACGAAATTTCTCTGTCAGAACTGACGACGGTCGGCCGGGTGACAGCCGAACAGATCCGGGGAAAGCGAGTGGTGCTGTGGAGCGGCTGGGCATCCGAGCATTGGAATAAACCGGAACTCTATGCAGACAATCCGTACCTATCCGAGGAAGCGGCGGCCTGGCTGCGGGACGCCGGGATCGCCGCGCTGGGGTTGGACTTTGCCGTAGACGGAGCGGCGCCGTATCCCAACCATCCGATTTTGCTCGGGAGTGAGATTCCCTTGATTGAAAACTTGGTGAATCTGCACCTGATCGGTGCCCGTGAATTCACGTTGATCGCACTGCCTCTGCCGGTGGTGGGCGGGGATGGCTCCCCGGCGCGAGTCGTGGCACAAATCGAGGATTAAGGGGGAATCTGCATGGAGGTAGCCGGAGAGATTGTGGTAAACGCCGGCAAGGAGGAAGTGTGGCGGGTGCTGAACGACCCTTCGACCTTGCAGAAGGCGACACCTGGCTGCAAGACGTTGACGGAAGTCGGACCGGATTGTTACCAGGCAAAGATCAGCGTAGGGGTGGCTGCGGTACGCGGAGAGTACGAGTCCACGATTCAAATACTGGAGAAGTGCGAACCCGACCGCTACCGCCTGGTGATGACCGCCAACAGCCCGGTCGGATTTGTCAGCGGAGACGCGGTCGTGGAGCTGATCTCCGAGAACGCCAAGACTCACATCCAGTACAGCGGGACGGCGCAGGTAGGCGGCAAGATTGCCGGAGTCGGGCAGCGGATTTTGGCCGGGATCGCCAAGCTGATCGTCAACGACTTTTTCAAGAAGATTGCCAAGGAGACGAATGCCCAAATCAGTTGAGAAAAGGGAGGAAGAGGAAGATGGATCTTGGATTGAATGGCAAGGTCGTGTTGATTACCGGCGGGAGCAAAGGGATTGGACGTCAGACCGGGTTGACGTTTCTGCGGGAAGGCGCCCGCGTGGCGCTGGTGGCGAGAAATCCGGAAGATTTGCAAAAGGCCAAGGATTTGCTGATGGGTGAGGTGCCGGGAGCCGACGTTCTGACGATCTCGGCCGACCTGCAGCACGAGGCTGACGCCCAGGAGGCCGTTCGCCAAACCGTCCAGCACTTCGGCAAAATCGATATTCTGATCAACTGCGCCGGGGCTGCCCCGGGCGGACTTCTGCTGGATCTCACCGAAGAAGACTGGGATTTTGCCCTCGGCCTGAAGTTTCGCGGCTACCTGCGGATGGCGAAGGCGACGATTCCGCAATTCCTCAAGCAAAAACACGGCGTCATTGTCAACGTGATCGGAAACGACGGCGTCAAGCCTTCCTGGTGGGAGCTGACCGGCACGGCCGTGAACGCGGCCGACCTGGCTGTCATGGAGGCCCTGGCCAACCAATACGGAAACGAGAACATCCGGATCAACAGCGTCAACCCGGGACCGGTCGATACCGGGCGCTGGGCGACGCTGACCGAGGCGTATGCCCGCGACATGGGTATCAGCATCGAAGAAGCCAATGACGCCGCCGCCAAATCGATGCCGTTCGGCCGG
Source organism: Brevibacillus massiliensis (assembly GCF_000311785.1). GTDB lineage: Bacteria > Bacillota > Bacilli > Brevibacillales > Brevibacillaceae > Brevibacillus_C > Brevibacillus_C massiliensis. The sequence goes on along the minus strand of NZ_HE978537.1, from coordinate 96,113 downwards.
ATCGCGACAGCTCAGGAAGTGGCCGACGTGGTCGTCTTCCTCGCCTCCGAGCGGGCCAGCTTTGTCCACAATGCGGCGCTGACGATTGACGGCGGCCAGATGAAGGCGATATTGGACAGAAAACAGCAGCGGCTGACAGCGGCCGAGAAGGCTGCGGCGGAGTAATCCAAAGATGAAAATCGGCGTCGTCCAGTCGAACAACCTGCAGGGGCTGGCCAATCTGCAGCGCAACCGGGAAGCGAATCAAAACATGATCGAAGCCGCCTTTCGCAGCGGGGCCGAAGTCGTCGTCCTGCCCGAGTGCTCCAACCACCATTACATCGTCGGCTCCAGGCAGGAAGCGGACGAACTGGCCGAGACGCTGGATGGACCGAGCGTCTCGGCCTGGCGCGAGACTGCCGCTGCACACGGCGGCTACATCGCCGGCGGGATCATCGAGCGGGAAGCGGGCCGCTTGTACAACACAGCCGTGCTTGTCGGCCCCGGCGGCATTGTCGGCCGCTACCGGAAAGTGCACCTGTTCGACTGGGAAACGGAATACCTGACACCCGGCAACCTGGGATTTCCCCTGTTTTATCTGGAATCGCTTGACGTTCATGTCGGGATGCTGATCTGCTACGATCTGCGGTTTCCCGAAGCGGTTCGCTCACTTGCCTTGGCCGGGTGCGAGCTGCTGCTCGTCCCCACGACCTGGACGTCGATCGGCAAGTCGATTCTGTGGGATGAAAAGGGGTACTGTCTGGCCAACTACCTCGCGGTGGCGCACAGCTACAGCAACCGGATTTCCATCGCTTGCGCCAACCGCGCCGGGGGGGAAAACGGGGTGCAATTTCTCGGTTCGAGCCTGGTCGTCGATTCCCAGTCGCGGATCGCGGCAGGCCCGGCAGCAAAGCGCGAGGCGGATGTGCTGATCGCCGAGATCGACCCGAAGCTGTCGCGAAACAAGCGCGTCGGGACAAAAAATGATCTGCTGCTCGATCGCTGTCCGGGCCAGTACACCCTGCTTGTCAAACAGAACGAGATAACGAGCAAACAAGGCGAAAATTCAAGTGTTTGACGGCACTTGAATTTTCGCCGTCAGAAAGGGGTGCGAAAGATTGTCTGTGACAAAGCTGAATCACATCGGCATCATCGTTTCCGATCTGGAGGCCGCCATCTTGAAGTACCAAGAGGTGCTGGGGGTCAAACTGGACCGGATCGAGGACTATGGAGCAGGCTTGCTCCGCATCGCGTTTTTTCCATTGGGGGAGATCCTGCTGGAGCTGATCCAGCCGCTTCGGCCGGGCAGCACCGCCTGGGACTTTCTGCAGGAGCACGGGGAAGGGATCGAGCACCTGGCGTTTCAAGTGGACGATATCGCCGCAGAGTGCAGCCGGCTGATCCGGGAGAACATTCCCGTCGCGGACTGGGCGCCGCGGGCAGGCGCGGGAAAGACGCAAATCTGTTTTTTAAAGCGGGAGGCCTTGTGCGGTGTCCTGGGAGAATTCGTCACAGAGGGGGATTGCAGTGAAACCGGCAGTGTTTGACTACTACAGTCCACAGACGGTGCATGAGGCGCTGCTGTTATTGGAACAGCACGGTTTTGAGGCCAAGATTCTCGCGGGAGGACAAAGCCTGATCCCGACGATGAACATGCGCCTGGCAAGCCCCAAGGTGCTGATTGACATCGGCCGAATCGGCGAGCTGGAATCGATTCGGGTGAGCGAAGAGGAGATTCAGATTGGAGGCATGACCAGGCAGTTTCTGATCGAGCAATCGCCTGAGGTGGCACGCTATTGTCCGATGCTGGCGGAGGGCATCAAGCTGATCGGCCACCCGCAGATACGCTCGCGGGGGACGGTCGGCGGAAGTCTAGTCCACGCCGACCCGACGGCAGAGCTGCCGGTGATCCTCTGCACGCTCGGCGGAGCGGTCACGCTGGCCTCGCTTGACGGCGAGCGCGTTGTCCCGGCCGAAGAGTTCTTCCTGACTTATCTGACGACGGCGATCGAGCCAAATGAGCTTTTGGTCGCGGTGCAATTCCCCCGGATTCAACCGAGAAGCGGCCATGCGATTGAAGAATTCGCGCTGCGCAAAGGGGATTTTGCCATAGTGCTGGCGGCCGCGGCGGTAACCTTGGACGAAGCGGGGAAAATCGCCGCCGCCAGTCTCGGCCTGGGCGGTGTGGACGGGGCTCCGGTCAAACTTGATCAGGTGACAGACGCACTTCTCGGCCTGGAGCCCGACAGCCGGCTCATCCAGGAGTGCTGCGAACAGATCAGGGACATCGTCGAACCGGAGTCCGACATTCATGCGAGTGCAGAGTACCGGCGGGATTTGAGTGTCACATTGGGCAGGCGCGCGCTGGAGACGGCACTCGGACGGGCCCGGCTGAGTTTGACTTAATTGGACAATCGATAGGAGGTGGTAGCATGGGCGATCACACGCTGGAAACACCTGCAGCCAACGCGCCGGGCCGTACACTGGCCCAAGTCCATTTGAAGGTCAACGGAGTGGCGCACACCGTATCCGTCGAGCCGCGGATGCTCCTCTCGGATGTGCTCCGGGACGAACTGGGTTTAACCGGGACGCATGTCGGCTGCGAACACGGAATCTGCGGGGCTTGCACCATTATCATGAATGGACGGCCGGTCCGCTCCTGTCTCGTCTTCGGAGTCCAGGCGAACGGCGCCGAGCTTTTGACGGTAGAGGGACTGGCTGAAGACGATGGACCGCTTCATCCCCTGCAGGAAGCGTTTTGGGAGCATCACGGCCTGCAGTGCGGCTTTTGCACCCCGGGCATGCTGATGACGGCGTACCACTTTTTGCAGGAAAACCCGAATCCCAGCCGCGAGGAGATCCGCGATGGCATCTCCGGCAACTTGTGCAGATGCACCGGGTACCAGTCGATCATCGATGCGGTAGAACAGGCGGCCCGCATCTGCCGGGGAGGGAAGTGAACTTGATGACGATAGGCACCAGCGTGAAGCGTGTGGAGGATCCGCGCCTGGTCAGGGGAAAAGGCCGCTATGTGGGGGACATCCAACTGCCCGGACAGTGTGAGGCGGTCATCGTAAGAAGCCAGCACGCTCACGCCAACCTGCGGGCCATTCGCACGCAGCAGGCGGCCAATCGGCCGGATGTTTTGCTGGTCTTGACCGTAAACGATTTGCCGGATGATCTCCCGCCGATTCCGATGCGCTTGTCACCGGAGGGCTCGCTGGAGCTTGCCCTGCAGTATCCGCTGGCAAAGGATAAGGTCCGCTACGTCGGCGAACCGGTCGCGCTGATCGTGGCGAAAAACCGGTACGCCGCCGAAGACGCTGCCGAGCTTGTCGAGATCGACTATGAACCGCTGGCCCCGGTGGCGAGCGTTGATCAGGCGCTCTCGGCAGATGCGGGCCTGCTGCATCCGGCTGTCGGCAGCAACGATTTGTTTGTCATTCACTCCCAAAAAGGCTCGGTAGAGGAAAAGTTGAAGGAATCTCCGCACGTCTTGCAGGAGGAGCTGTACGTACAGCGCCACACCGGTGTGCCGCTGGAGACGAGGGGGCTGCTCGCAGTCTACGACCCCAACAGGACCAGCGGGAAACTGACCGTGTACGGCACCACCAAAGTCGTCCATTTTAACCGGCAAATCCTCGCCAGGCTGTTGAAACAGGATGAAAGCCAAATCCGCTGCGTGGAAACAGACGTAGGCGGCGGCTTTGGCCCGCGCGGCGAGTTTTATCCCGAGGACTTCCTGATTCCGTACGCCGCCATGCAGATCGGCCGCCCGGTCCGCTGGATCGAAGACCGGCTGGAACACCTGGTCGCCACCAACCACTCCCGGCAGCAAAAGCACCGCGTGACCGTCGGGTTTGATGAAGAAGGGCGGATTCTCGCACTGCGAGACGAGATCTTCGTGGATACGGGCGCGTATATCCGCACCCACGGGGTAACGGTTCCCGCCTTGACGCAGGCAATGCTGCCCGGTCCCTACGATATCGAAGCCCTGGAGCTGACCACCCACGTCGTCGCCACCAACAAAACACCTACGGGTACGTACCGGGGACCCGGCAGATTTGAAGGCACCTTCGTGCGCGAGCGGGTGATGGACATGATCGCCAAAACGTTGGGGCGCGACCCGCTCAAGGTGCGGGAGATAAACGTCATCCGGCCGGAGCAAATGCCTTACTCCAACGGAATCTCCGCACTCGGCCAGGAGGTGGAGCTGGACAGCGGCGATTACCCGCGGATTCTGGCTCACGTGCGCCGCGTGATGAACTGGGACGGCTTTGCCGCGAGGAAGGCAGAAGCGGCGGCCTCGGGCCGGCTGCTCGGCATGGGGCTGGCGATGTTTGTCGAGAAGTCGGGTCTGGGGCCGTGGGAGTGGGCCGAGGTGGAGCTGCTGGAAAATGGCGAGGCCTGCTGCAAGACGGGTCTGGCTGATGTGGGCCAAGGCGTCAAGACGATGCTGGCTCAAGTGTGCAGCGACCGGCTTGGCCTCCCTTATACCAAGATCCGGGTGGTTCATGGAGACACCGCTGCCGTTCCCAAGGGAAATGGATCGTTTGCCACCCGCGGAACGGTCATGGGGGGAACGGCGGCCTGGCAGGCGGCTGACGCGCTCCGGAGCAAAATGCTGCAGACTGCCGCCGGTCTGCTGCAGATCGAGACCGCACAGCTTGGCCTTCTGGGCGAGTCGGTCGTCATGCAGGCAACCGGACAAACGCTGCTCTCCTTTGCGCAGTTGCTGGAGGAATGCAGGCGGCAGGGCATCCGGCTGCGGGAAGAGTACACCTTTTCGGCAGCCCATATGACGTATCCCTACGGCGTGCACGCCGCTGAAGTGGAAGTGGATCAGGATACCGGACGAATCAAGATCAACCGGTACTACCTGGCCTACGATGTCGGGCGGGCGATCAATCCGCTGCTGGTGAAGGGGCAATTGGTCGGCGGAATGGCGCAGGGACTGGGAGGAGCGCTCTTCGAAAAGCTGTACTACGACGAAACCGGGCAGCTTTTGTCGGGGACGTTCATGGATTACCTGCTGCCGAGTTCGATGGAGGTACCCGATGTGGAAGTGGAGATATTGGAGTGGGCGCCGTCTTTGCTCAACCCCCTGGGCGTAAAAGGCGCAGGAGAAGGCGGTACCGTGGCAGTGGCACCCGCCGTGGCCAATGCCGTCTGCCATGCGCTTCAGGATTACGGGCTTGCCATCACTTCCCTGCCGATTCGTCCGGAGCTGATCAGACAGGCGATCCGGCAGGGAAAGAACAGGCCGAAAGGGGCTGAAGTGTTGTCATGAAGTGGTTCGGGAAGCCGATCAAACGAAAAATAGACCCGCGGCTGCTGCGAGGCGGCGGCCGCTATATTGCTGACATAACCGTGCAGGGCACGCTGAGCGCCGCTTTTCTCCGCAGTCCGCACGCCCACGCGCGAATTGCCGACATCAGTCTGGAACAGGCGCGCGGGCTGCCGGGAGTGGTGGCCGTATACGGGCCTGATGATGCCATAGACTTTCCCTTTCTGCCTGTGCTGTTTCCCCACGCCAACCTGACTCCGGTCACCCAGCGGCCCCTGAACAGGACGGTGCACCACGTCGGTGAACCTGTCGCCATGGTGGTTGCCGAAACGCGGTATATCGCGGAGGACGCGCTGGATTTGATCGATGTCCGCTACGAGCCGCTGCCGGCGGTCGCCCAGCTGCAGGACGCGATTGGAGCAGACGCCCCGCTGGCCCACGAGCACCTCGACTCCAACCTCGCGGCCCGATTCACCCAGTCGATCGGCGATGCAAAGGCTGCCATGCAGGCAGCCGACGTGGTGGTGACCCAGCAGTTTCAGATCGGCAGGGTAAGCTGTTTGCCGATCGAGACCAGGGGCCTTTTGGCGGTCTGGCGGGAGGAGGGGACAAATCCGGCTCTGGAAGTGTACGCCGCCACGCAGAATCAGCACGAAATGCGCAGCATTTTGGCAAGATTGCTCGACCTTCCGGAACGACAGGTGCGGGTGATCGCCCCGGACGTCGGCGGCGCGTTTGGGGCGAAAGCGCCGTTTTACGTGGAAGATTTTCTCGTCTGCTGGGCGGCTCGCCGGCTCGGTGCGCCTGTCCGCTGGGTCGAAGACCGCATGGAGCACATGATGAGCTGCATTCACGAGCGGGAACAGATCCACGAGGCGTCGCTCGGCGTGAGCGCAGACGGAAAGATTCTCGCCGTTACCGACGCCATGCTGGCCAATACCGGAGCGTACGTGCCCTGGGGCATCATCGTGCCGCTGATGACCTCCACGCTGATTCCGGGGCCGTACAAGGTGCCAAATTACTTCTGCGACGTCCAGGTCCTCTACACCAATACGGTTCCGCTGGCGCCATTTCGGGGCGCGGGCCGACCGCAAGCTGCCCTGATCTTAAACCGGCTGCTCGATCAGGCAGCGCAAAAGCTGAATCTCGACCCGATCGAGATCAGGCATAGAAACCTCATCCAGGCGGATGAATTCCCCTATCACACCGGCCTGTTGTCGAGGGACGGCTCGCCGCAGGTGTACGACAGCGGCGATTACGCCAGGCTGCTGGACGAGGCGGTCAAACGCAGCCGTTACGGCGACTGGCGTCAAAAGCAGGAAGAATGCCGGCGGCTCGGGCGGCATATCGGCATCGGTACGGCAGTGGCGATTGAAAATACGGGGTTTGGTTCCTTCGAGGGAGCGACGGTCAGAGTGGAGACCACCGGAGAGGTGACGGTGCTGACCGGGGCAGCCTCGCAGGGGCAGGGACACGAGACCACGCTGGCCCAGATCGCCGCGGAGGTATTGGACGTGCCGCTGCCGCAGGTGACGGTGTGCCAGGGGGACACTTCGTTGATCTCTTATGGTACGGGGACGTTTGCCAGCAGGATTGCCACGATTACGGGAACGGCGATCTACAAAGCGGCCCAGGCCGTCAAGGAGAAGGCGCTGGCGATTGCTGCTTGTAGGCTGCAGGCGGAAGTGGAGATGCTGGAGCTTTCCCAAGGGTATATTCGCCTGAAAAACGATCCGGACTGCTGCATTTCTCTAGCGGAAGCGGCCCGTGAAGCCAAGGGGTTGTACCCGGGGACGACCTACTCCCTGCCCGTTTCGCCCGGTCTGGAGGTTACCGAGTACTTCGCTCCCCCGGCCGCGGCGGTTACGTCGATGGCGGATATCGCCGTGGTGGAGGTGGACCCCGCTTCCTGTGAAATCAAAATCTTGCAGTATACATCGGTACATGATTCCGGCCGCCTGATCAATCCGCTGGTCGTGAACGGGCAGATCCACGGCGGCATCGTCAACGGGGTGGGTACCGCCTTGTACGAAGAAGTCGTCTACGACCGGCAGGGTCAACTGCTGACCAGTACGCTGATGGATTATCTGGTGCCGACGTCCTGCGAAAGTCCGGAGCTGACGGTAGCGCATATCGAGACGCCGTCCCCGCTCAACCCGCTGGGGATCAAAGGAACGGGCGAAAGCGGGACCATTCCGGTGCCGGCCGCCATCCAATCCGCAGTGGAGGACGCCCTGCGCCCTTGGAAAATTCCGATTGGCCGAATCCCGGTCAAACCGTCTTACATCAGTCAATTGCTGGGCAGCCGTTCGGCGGCGGCTGCTGTCGACAGGGGAGGAGCGGAATGATCGAATCTTCTGGCAAACTCGTCAAGGAAACGGCGGCCATGGCGGTCTATCATCGGTTAAACGAACTGTTCGCCGCCGGAAAATTTCAGATCGGCGAATGGATTCGGGAGAGGGAAATCAAGGAGCTTTTAGGGGTGAGCAGCACTCCCATCCGCGAAGCGCTGCGGATGCTTGTGCAGGAGCGGATACTCGAGTCGGTGCCCCACCACGGTGTCCGGCTGCGCCGGCTTACCTTGAAGGAGATCAGGGATTTTTACGAGCTGCGCGCCGAGTTGGAGGGGCTGTCGGCGGAATTGGCAGCCAAGCGCGGGGATAAGCAGAAGCTGGAGGCGATCGGGCAGATTCTGGACCTGGCCAGAGCCAACCTGGAACTCGAACTGCCCGACGAAAAGGAGGCGGTCCGGCACAACAACGAGTTTCATCACGCCATTGCCGCCGCAGGCGACAATCACGCCCTGATCAATTCCCTGTCCCAGCTTCGGGCGACGATCCACCTGCTGTGCTCGATGAGCTGGTCCCGCAACAAGCAGCGGCGGGTCACGACGCTTCACCAGCATCAGGAGATTTTCGCGGCGATCACGGCCAGGGACCCGGAGTTGGCCCGCAAGAGCGCCCAGGAACACATCTGGGATTCGTCGCTTCAGGTGCTCAATGCCGCCAAAGAACTGGAGGCGGAGCTGGCCAGGTAAGAGGCAAATCACGACGAGGAGAGATTTGTTATGGAAAACTTTAACCTGTATGCGGCAGCCAGCCGTATTTTGAAGGATTCTGTCAAGCTGGAAGCAGGGGAGAGCGTCTGCATCGTCTCGGATACAAATACGACAGAGATCGGCGAAGTATTCGCTTCCTGCGTAGCCGCCATGGGCGCCGAGCCGATTCTCCTGGTGATTGCACCGCGCAAAACGCACGGGGTAGAGCCGCCGGCAGTGGTGGCGGCGGCGATGAAGGCGGCAGATGTGATCCTGCAGCCGATCACCTACGCCATTACCCATACCAATGCGACCAAAGAGGCGCTCCAGGCGGGCAAACGCGTCTTGGTCATGCGCGGCGTGACCAAAGAGCTGATGCTGTACGGTGCTGTCGGAGCGGATTACAAAGAGATTGACCGGGTGTCCGAACTGGTCAGGCAAAAAATGACAAAAGGCGGGGCGGTAAGGATTACCTCGCCTTCCGGAACGGATTTAAGCTTAAGCGTCGAGGGCAGAACGGGGATCATGCTGACCGGTCTGGTCAAGGGACCTGGCACATTTGCCGCGATGCCTGACGGAGAGGCGGCGATCGCCCCGGTGGAAGGGACAGCGGAGGGAACACTGGTGATCGACCACACGATGGACGGCATCGGTTTGCTCGACGCCCCGATCCGCCTCAAAGTGGAACAGGGCAGAGTGACGAGCATCGAGGGCGGGAAATCCGCCGACAAGCTGAGAAAACTGGTGGAAGAGGCGGACGAGGGAGCCCGCAACATCGCGGAATTTGCCATCGGCACCAACCCCAATGCCCGCCTGATCGGCAATATGGCGGAGGATAAAAAAGCGGAGGGTACGGTTCACATCGCGATCGGGGACAGCCATGTGATCGGCGGAACAGTGGAGAGCTCGATCCATTTGGACGGACTGCTGCTCGCTCCCACCGTCTGGATCGACGGCGAATGTGTGGTCGACAACGGGAAGCTGCTGATCAAATAAAGGCAAAGGCCGGTTTCCTCGCTGTGAGGATCCCGGCCTTCTTCAGGCATGATCGCGTAAAAGCTCGTCCATGTAGGGGAGCTGGCCTTTTTTGTAAACCAGAGAATAAGATATTTTTTTTGCCGGAATGTCCAGCTTTAAGGGAATGCTTTTTAAATTGTCCGTCTGAAGCTCTTTGTCCAGGAGGAGCGGAGGCAGCAGGGTAATGCCGTAATTGTGCTTGAGCAGGTTGCGGATGATCCCGAGCTGGTTGGACAGCAGCTTTTTCTTGAAGTGGTATCGGGATAACAGCGACTCTTCCAAGCTGTTGACGTATGGCTTATAGCAGATCAGATTTTCCGATTCCATACAGGTAAAGTCCTCGATGTACGGGCAGCTGGACAAGGGATTTTCCGCCGACAGAATCAATTGAAAGTCTTCGGTGCCAAGCAGATGGCTTTCAAAATTCGCCTCTGCCTGACAATCAGTCGTAAAGGCGATATCGAACGTGTTGTCGCGAAGCAGATGGAACACATTCGCTTTTTCGGTAAAGGATAGACTGATGTCTTGATGGAAGCTGTACAATGCCTTGATCTTGTCGATGATAAACGGATGGGTAAACGGAACGGAACTGCCGATTCTGATCAGGTTGCTTTGGCTGCGGGCGGTCAGCTCTTTTTTGGCGGCTACGATTGACGCGACAACGTTCCGGGCATACGGTAAAAAGATTCGTCCCGCCTCTGTAAGCCTCACGCTTCTCTTCCCCGATTTTCCTCTGGCAAACAGCTCTTGTCCCAATTCCGCCTCTAAATAATGGATCCGATTTGTCACCGTAGGCTGGGGCACGTACAGGTGTTTTGCCGCCTCGGTAAAATTCCGGTACTCGCAAACAGCCAGAAAAGTTTCCAGATACAGAAGGTTTATCGCCGTCAACCCCTCTCCAAAGCAAAGTATTAACTGAATATTTCAACTATTCTATTTGCATCGCTATTATATCACAGAAGAAAATTCGCAGCAGCCAGTCTGCCGATGTTGATTTTGGGCAAGAAGAAGACTGCGAAAACTTGCAGTCGCAGTCCTCTCCATTCTGCCGTTAAAACAGCGGCGTAAGTCCTTTTCGCTCCTCGGGCGAGCTGAGATAGGAGTCAATCAGCGCACACAGCTCGCGAATTCCCCGCTTGAGGTGATCTTCATCTACAAACGAAAAGCTGATCCGCAGATGATTCCACTCCATCTCTCCGGGATAGCAGGAAGAACCGGGCAGGTAGGTGACATTCCGTTTTTCCGCTTCACCCAACAGCTCGTTCGTATTGGCCCAATCGGGCAGGGAAATCCACAGGTTGAACCCGCCCTTTGGCACAATCCAGGAGGTGCCTGCCGGAGCCTGCTGCCCCAGCAGCTTCAGTGTCAGGTCGCGCCGCTTTTTCAAGGTGCTCCGCAGCTCCCCCAACTGGCGCCCAATGCGGTTGGATTCCAAAATCGGCAGGATTACCTTTTGATTCAACAGGGGGTTGCCCAAATCGGCATTGGTTTTCGCGACGATCAAACGGTTCAGGATGTTTACCGAGGCGATGAGAAACCCGATGCGGCAGCCCGGCGACAGGATTTTGCTGAGTCCCTTCAAATAGATCACGCTGCCGCTCGTATCCATCGATTTGATGTGGGGCGGAGGGGTTTCATCGTAGTAGATCTCACTCCACGGGTCATCCTCCAAAATCAGGAAGCCTAGTTCGTTGGCCAGTTCGAGCAATTGTTTGCGCCGGCGTACGCTCATCACCTTGCCGGTCGGATTTTGGAACGTCGGTATTGTATAAACCAGCTTGGGCGTGTACGTGTCCAACAAGGCGGTCAGTTTGTCGATACGCATCCCTTCTTCGTCCATCGGCACCGAGACAACCGCCGCCCCCCGGCTGCGAAATACGTCAATCGCCGCGGCATAGGTGGGTTCCTCTGTCACGACGACGTCACCCGGCCCGATAAAACTGCGGGCCACCAGGTCGATTCCCTGCTGCGAGCCGTTGGTGACGAGAATTTCCTGCGGCGTGGTGAACAGACTTTCCTGGGTCAAGTACTTGGCCAGCACCTGACGCAGTTCCAGATCGCCCTGAATCTCTCCGTATTGCGCCAGGATTTCCGGTTGATGCCGAGCCAAATGCTGGATGCTTTCGGCAAGCAGCTTTGTCGGCAGCAGCGCGGGGTCGACCGATGAGGAGGCAAAATTGAATTCGGCCGGCATTTGATTGTAGTACAAGTACTGTGAGCGGTGTATATAATCGGGTATCTGCAAGGGCATGGGGTCTTGCTGTTGCCCTTCCTGGCCGTCCGTTCTCTGTTCGTACACAAACGTGCCTTTGCCCTGTATGCGGGTCACCAGCTTTTCTTTCTCCAACATGTCCAAGGCGTGTATGACCGTAACCGGGCTTACGTGCAGCAGCCCGGCAAGCTTGCGGACCGAGGGCAGACGCGACCCTTTTGGGAAGTATCCCGACAGGATGCGGTCGGCCAGCGCCTGGTGGATTTGCTGCGAGAGTGGGATGTGGGAGCTGCGGTTAAGCTCAATTTTCAATGGTATCAACTCCAAAAGTGTTACAAACTGATATTGACTGTTACACACAAGTATACAGTAAAATGACGGTGACGGCAGCAGGAGCTGCAATCCTATCTCCAATATCAGGGGGAATGAACGATGAGCATAAAAAGAGCACTGACAATCGCGGGGTCAGATATTAAAGGAGGCGCCGGACTGGAAGCCGACTTGAAAACGTTCCAGGAACGCGACGTGTTCGGCATGACGGCCATCACCACGATCGTCGTCTCCAGAGCTGACCTTTCGCACAATGTCTACACCCAGCCGCTCAGCCTGATCGAGGAACAGATCGAGGGCATCGTCGAAGTGATGGGCGTAGACGCGATGAAGACGGGGATGCTTTACGCAGAAGAGATCATCGAACTGGTCGCCCGCAAGATCAAACAGCATTCGCTGCCAAACGTGGTGATCGACCCGGTCATGGTCTGCAAAGGAAGCGATACCTTGATCGCCGGCGGCATGGTGAGTGCCATGCGGGAGCTGTTGATTCCGACCGCGACCGTGGTGACGCCCAACCTGCAGGAAGCGGCAACGCTGACCAACAAGGAGCGAATCGCGACGCTGGATGAGATGAAGGAAGCGGCCCGCCAGATTCATTCGTTTGGTCCCAAGTACGTGCTGGTAAAAGGCGGCAAGCTGGATAACAGCGACGTGGCGGTGGATGTGCTGTACGACGGCAAGGACTTTGAGCTGTTGGAGACGGAGCGGATCGAGACGCCCAACACCCACGGCGCCGGTTGCACGTATTCTGCGGCGATTACCGCCGAGCTGGCCAAAGGCAATTCCGTGCCGGATGCGGTCAAAACGGCCAAAGCGTTTATCACCGCGGCCATTCGTCACTCTTTCTCGCTCGGCATCGGCTTTGGCCCGACCAACCATGCCGCTTACCGCAAGTACGGACAAGCGAAATAAGGATTTGCCTCATTTATATGGAAAAGGGAGTGTGCCCGGCGGCCACTCCTTTTTGTCTTTGCCGGGGAGCAGGATGAGCCCATCCGCTCCGTGTCACTTTTGCTTTTTCTCTTTGACAATCCAGTAAATGGAGTGGAACAGGGTGCCGAATCCCAAAATCATCGAGAGTGTAAACAGCCCCCAGACCGTCCAAACAAGTCCTTCACTTGGACCGTTTCCGATGGGACCAACCCGCGGGGCGAAGAAATGATGCAGCGTTCTTGTAAGGAGAAAAGCAGCGAGGAGAAAGAGAAAAATGGAGCGAGCGCAGGCCTTGGCACGCTTACCCAGTCGGAACGGAAAAAAACGGCACACGCTTGTCGACCAAATTCTACGTTGAAATACTTCCAGTCGTTTTTGGTCGACGTGCCGTTTTTTGGAGTGCAGACGGACATCCCCGCTTCCCCGTTGGCGTGCCACGAACGGAGCGAGCCCATTTTTCTCTTTCTCCATCCACAATGTTTTCAAACGCCAAAAAGGAAGTTGGGAAGAAAGGGAAATATTTAACATAAAAAAGAGCATCAAAATGGATGCTCTTTTTCCCGTCCAGCCCCCTCAGATCGCCAGCAGCTTTTGCAGCTTCTCCTCCGTCAGCAGGTTGCCGACCAGGAAGGTGCCAAACTCGCCGAAGCGAGCGCTGACTTCGTCAAAGCGCATTTCGTAGATGATGTATTTAAAGTCGAGCGGATCGTTGCCGAACAGGGTGACGCCCCATTCCCAATCGTCGAATCCGACCGATCCGGTGATGATCTGCTTCAGCTTGCCCGCGTATTTGCGCCCGATCAGACCGTGAGAGCGCATCATCTCCCGGCGCTCCTCCATGGACAGCATGTACCAGTTGTCGTTGCCGTCGCGCTTCTTGTTCATCGGATAGAAGCAGATGTGCTCCGTCTTTGGCAGCTCCGGATAGAGACGGGCGCGGATTTGCGGATTGGCTTTCGGGTCTTCGCCGGGATTGTGGACGTAGTTGCTCATCTCCACGACGGACACATAGGAGTAGTCCGGGGAGGTGAAGTCGGCGAAACGCGTCTTGTTAAACGCCGTCTCGATGTCGTTCAGCTCCTGCAGGGTAGGGCGCAGGAACATAAAGAGCAGGTCCGCCTTGTGGCCGAGGATGGAGTACATCACCGTGCTGCCCTCGCCGGCTTTTTCGTTGGCTGCCCAGGTGTGGCTGAGGGAGAGCAGTTCGTCCACTGCGGCTTTACGCTCCTGTTCCGTGATCGACTTCCATGCCGCCCAATCTATTTTACGAAAATCGTGCAGTGCGTACCAACCTTCCAGTGTAAGTGCTGCTTCGTTTTGGCTCATGTGATCCCAACTCCTTTTTTACAGGTGAGAAGCTTTTTATGAAGGCCATGTCGACTAGTATAGCACAACAGCAGAGTCGTTCACAGTTTTTGACATGCCTCCTCCATCATTGTATCTCAAAACATTGCCTCCTCCTTATGCTTTTTTGTCAAAATGTTGACGGGCGAAAGGGTGAAATTGGCAGTATAAAAAGAACATACGTTTGGTATAATGAGATCGAGAACACATGTTCCTGTCAGGAGGAGGAAGCATGGACGGCAAGCGAATCATTTTTCTCGCAGACATGCAGAGTTTTTTTGCCAGTGTAGAAAAAGCAGCCAATCCTGCGCTGCGCGATAAACCAATCGTCGTCGCCGGAGATCCACAGCGGCGGAGCGGGGTGGTGCTGGCCGCCTGCCCGCTGGCCAAAGCGTACGGCGTGACGACGGCAGAGGTGCTCTGGAAGGCCCAGCAGAAGTGCCGGGACCTCGTCGTCGTTCGCCCGCGGATGGAGACCTACCTGCGGATGTCGGTACAGATTACGCGCATCTTCGAAGCGTTTACCGATTTGGTGGAGCCGTATTCGATCGACGAACAGTTCCTCGATGTGACCGGCAGCCTGTCGCTGTTCGGCGATCCGTGGACGCTGGCGGAGCAGATTCGCCGGAGGGTGTGGCTGGAGACGGGCATCGTCTGCCGCGTCGGGATCGGGGAAAATAAAGTGCTGGCCAAAATGGCCTGCGACAACTTTGCCAAAAAACAGGAGCAGGGGATTTTCTGGCTGAAGCGGGAAGAGCTGCCGGAGACGCTGTGGCCGCTGCCGATCGAGAAGCTGTTCGGGGTCGGTTCGCGGATGAAGCGGCATTTTCACCGCATTGGCATCTACCGCATCGGCCAGCTGGCTGCCGCCTCGCCGGAGCTGGTCAGCCGCCGCTGGGGCGTCAACGGCGAAGTGCTGTGGCGGACGGCGCACGGTCTGGATGACTCGCCGGTATCGCCGCGGACACACGATCTGCAAAAGGGGATCGGCCATCACATGACGCTGCCCCGCGACTACCATACCTCTGCCGACATCAAAGTGGTGCTGCTGGAGCTGTGTGAGGAGGTCTGCCGGCGCTCGCGCAGCAAGCAGCTGATGGGGATGGTGGCGTCTGTCGGCTGCCGCGGCGCGGATTTTGAGCAGTCGACTGGTTTTTGGCGGCAGATGAAGCTGCCCGAGCCGACCAATGACGCGATGACGCTCTACCGCGCGGTCTGCCGCCTGTTCGAACGGCATTGGCAGCATACGCCGGTGCGCAGCGTAGGCGTCCATCTCGGGCAGCTCACCCCGGATGACTATTGCCAGCTCAGCTTGTTTGAAGACAAAACCCGGCAGCGCTCCCTTGGACGCACAATGGACAGCATTCGGGCCAAGTACGGCAATGACGCGATTTTGCGGGCCGTCTCGCTGCTACCGGCAGGGCAGGCACAGGAGCGGGCGGCCAAAATCGGGGGCCATTATAAATGACGGGGGGCGGCGGCCCTGTTCGAGATGGAGCGGACGAAGGCGGCTGGCAGGAACTGCTGCGGGAATGTGTCTTGTTTGGGCTGCTGTTTAAGGCGGCGGTGGTCGACCTGGATGCGATGCAGATGGCGCCGCTCAAGCTGTCCTACCGGGAGATCGTCGAGGAGCTGTCCCGGTGGGCGGAAAGGCGGCATTACCGGATGAAACGGCAGCTCCGTCAAATCGGCTGCATCCTGCTGACCAGCCGAAAACAGGGAAGCTGCTACTGTGTGCAGGTACGTCTGCGCGGCTATCTGCGGGAAGTCGTTTATTCCATTGAGCTGCTTCAGGCCGAGTGCCGGGAGCGGGTCGGGCTTTGGCTGAAAGAACACGGGAGGAATGACACATGAGAGATAAGCCCACTTCCAAAAAGGAGAATTTGTTTGCCGCCAGCCGATTCGTGCTGCCGGAACACCGCGAGCTGTATTTGCGGATCAAAGCGGAGGAAGCGCGGTACATACCGCCGACGCTGGATGACGAACAGCGGGCAGAGCTGAGCGAGCAGGTGTGGCAGGCGTTTCGGGACAAGTGCAGCGTCACCGTGACGTTTTTCGACGGGCGGATGATGCAGCGGCACGCAGGAATCATCGCCACCTCGACCAGGCCGCGGGCCGTCTCAAGTTTCGCTCGCTGGACCGGGTGGATTGGCTGCCGTTTGAAGCGCTGTATGCGGTCGAGCGCAGCTAGGGACATAAGCAAAAGGTGTCGGATAACCGACACCTTTTCCTGTATTCACCTCCGCGACAAGCCCATCGCCGCTTCCACTTCCTGCAGCGTTCGCGAGGCGGTTTCGCGTGCTTTTAGGGCCCCGGCGTCCAGCACCTGGTCCAGATAGTCGCTCTTGACCAGCTCGCGGTAACGGGCCTGGATCGGTTCGAGAAGACTGACGACGAGCTCCGCCAGGTCGGACTTGAACTGGCCGTATCCCTTGCCTTCGTAAGCCGCTTCGATCTCTTCGATGCTTTGTCCGGAGCAGAGGGAGTAGATCGACATCAGGTTGGAGATGCCGGGTTTGTTTTCCTTGTCGAAAGCGATCCGGTTGTCGGAATCCGTCTGGGCCCGCTTCAGCTTTTTCACAATCTCTTCGGGCTCGTCCAAGAGGCTGATAAACGCGTTTTGATTGGGATCAGACTTGCTCATCTTCCTGGTCGGCTCCTGCAGGGACATGATTCTCGCACCCACTTTCGGCGTGCGGATTTCCGGCAGCACGAAGACCTCGTGGTAGCGGTTGTTGAAACGCTGCGCCAGGTCGCGGGTAATCTCGATGTGCTGTTTCTGGTCTTCGCCTACTGGGACATAGTCCGTTTTGTACAGCAGGATGTCGGCGGCCATCAACGGCGGGTAAGTGAGCAGCCCCGCGGGAATGGAGTCGCCCCGCCCCTGCGATTTGTCCTTGAACTGGGTCATTCTCTCCAGCTCGCCGACGTATGCCAAAGTCTGCATGATCCAGGCGAGCTGGGCGTGCTCCGGCACCTCCGATTGGATGAACAAGACCACTTTCTCGGGATCGAGACCGACCGCCAGGTAAAGCGCAGCCAGATTGCGGCTGTTCTCCCGCAGCTTGTCGGGGTCTTGCGGCACCGTGATGGCGTGCTGGTTGACGATGCAGTAGTAGCACTGATGCTCATCCTGATACTCCACAAAGTGTTTGATGGCTCCCAGGTAATTGCCAAGTGTAATCATGCCGCTGGGTTGAACGCCGGAAAAGATCGTTGCCATGATCAATCCTCCTTGCAAAATTTCTGGAATAAAGGGAAAAGGTCCATCCGTCACCTGTCAAAGGGACGAATGGACCGCGGTACCACCCTTGTTATTTCACAAAGAAATCACTCAAGCCCTGATATCGCCAGGGAAAGACGCCAAAGCCTACTGCACGAGGGTTCGGTTTGGGTGTTCAAAAGTCCATTCCATATTGCCTCACTGCCTGTTTTCACCAACCACAAGCTCTCTGAAAGCAGACAATATGTACTACTCTTTATCATTACACGCAAGCTGTATGCATTTATATGTTCATTAATTTACCACGCCCGAAAGAGATTGTCAAAAGGCGGCCTCATAAAGCCCGGGCACAGATAAATACTAAGGTCCGGAGGTGGCCAACTTGAGTCATAACCGACTGGTTGTACCGAACGCCGAACAGGCAGTGGATCGTCTGAAGATGGAAACGGCGAAAGAACTGGGCCTGGACGACGACATTGGGGAGCGTGGCTGGGGTGACATGACCACGCGGGAAGTGGGTACAATTGGAGGACATATGGTCAAGAAGATGATCGCCTATGCAGAGGCGCACATGGCCGACGAAGAAAGCCAGAAACTTGAGTCGTAACAAAGCCTCCGGCGCCATCCATATCGGGTGGCGCTTTCAAACGAATAAAAGCTGCGTGTGAACGCGAATGAGCACCTCTGAACGCAGAAAGTAAGGCAAATCAAAAGTGATTCACGGAATTGTTCATTTTTGCGTTTTGCCAGGGATGAAATTTCGCTGTAATGTATGTTATTAT
>NZ_HE978537.1:66284-77107 GCF_000311785.1 Brevibacillus massiliensis | reverse complement strand
TTATTATCCGTACGAAAATATTTTGAGTAACAAAGGGGATATGTATGCTAGCTCAGGAGATGGGCGTGATTTTGACCAAACACGCCGGGTTAATGACAGCAAAGCGCTGGGTTGAGTTTATCGAACAGTTGGAGCGCAAGGGGTTGTACGTCGTGATTGAGACCGATACCAACGGTCGTGTCATGAGCCCGTTTGGCGGTCTGATGCCGATGCCCTGCAAGACTGATTCGTTCAACCTGTTGAACGCAGAAGAGTTGGAAGCGAGAGGGCTGTCTGTCGGCCATCATGTCCTCGCAAAGTGCAAGGCAAAACCAAGTTAACATTAGCATGCGACAGTCCTTTCCCTGGTAGGGGAGAGGGCTTTTTTTCTGCCTAGGGAGAGGCACTGTTGTTCCGAATTCTGCTTGTCCGAAGGAAAAATGGGCGGCTGCAGCAAGGACGGACAAATGCCTATCTGCATAGGGTATAAGCGTAAGCATGAAAAAAGGGAGGAGACATATGGGACAGCACAATGTACTGCACAGATTGCAGCAGGTACAATTTGCTCTCATCGAGCTGCAGTTTTACCTGGATATGAATCCGGATGATCAGCGTGCCGTGCAACAGTACAATTGTTTATCCGATGAGCTGCACCATCTGAAGCACGAGTACGAAGCAGCGTGCGGCCCGTTGATGCAGTTCGGATTTTCCAACTCTCCCAACCGCTGGGTGTGGACCAGCACCCCCTGGCCGTGGGAAATTGAGTATTAAGGAGAGACACCGATGTGGATTTATGAAAAGAAGCTGGAGATCCCGGTGCGGGTCAGCAAGTGCGACTTGCAAATGGCGAAGTTTTTAATTACGCAGTACGGCGGGCCTGACGGTGAATTGTCAGCCGCGCTTCGCTACTTGAACCAGCGCTACACGATGCCGAACGAACGGGCGAAAGCGCTGTTAACAGATATAGGGACGGAAGAATTGGGCCATTTGGAAGTGATTGCCACCCTTGTTCACAAATTGGTCAAAGGAGCAACCCCTCAAGAGATGCGGGATGCCGGATTGGGCAGCCACTACGCGGACCACGACAGAGCTCTGTTTTACACCGATGCAAGCGGCGTGCCCTGGACGGCCGCGTACATCCAGGCGAAGGGAGATCCGATCGCGGATCTGGCCGAAGACATTGCCGCCGAAGAAAAAGCCCGCGCTACGTATCAGTGGCTGATCAACTTGACGGATGATCCGGATGTCATCGAGGTATTGAAGTTTCTCCGCGAGCGGGAGATTGTCCACTCCCAGCGTTTTCGCGAGGCGCTGTTCATTGTAGAGGAGCAGTACAATACCCGCAAATACTTCTAGGGAAGGAGGGAGCAAGCGATGAATTACTTTGGCAACGACGATATGTACCCGCAGGTTGAGCCGTTTCGGGCGGGAGGCTATCCGCCGATACACCTGCCTCCGGTCAAACCGTATCCGCCCGATCCGTACATTGATCAGTTCCCGCTGCCAGAGGCGCTGTGTGCGGGGACATTGTTCCGTTGGCTGTACGACCCTTACGACAGATGCTAGGAAAGGGTATGACAAACAGCGGCGGCGCGGCCGAAAGCAACACATTCCAACAAAACCGAAGAGAATATTCAGATTATTTTGCTCAAATGCCTTGTCGACCAAAAAATGAAGTGGTATATTTGGCTTGAACCTTTGATACATTTAACATTGTGACAGTCAAAAACGCCGGGGTCAAACACGCGATTGGCTTGAACTTCTGGAGTTAACCCACCGTAAAGAAATAATTGCCGGGCGGTGGGTTTTGCATTTGTCGGGTCAGTCAGTAAGATTATGGGCAAGGAGAGGGACGAATGGACTGGATAAAGCTTTGGCGCATGTTCTATCTATTGAATATCTGCTTTTTTATCACCAGTTTGTATCTGATCGTAACATACGCTTTTTTGGGAAAAACCGATATGGTAGCGCGTATTTCGATGTTAGCCGCACTCAATCTGCTGGCCTGGCTGGCGGTAAGGCCAAAACGGTGACCTTTTGCCCCGGTTCGCTTCTCTTAATAAAAATACAAAATGCTCGTATACGGAATGTGGTACAATGTCCCATTTATTCCCAAACCAATGTGATCGAAAAAGACTCCGTCCAGGGTCCCTGTCAAGGTGTCTTTTGAGGTGGCAACCGTGATCACTTTTCCTTCATGCTGATGCAGGTGCATGACAAACGACCGCACATTTTCTTGGTTTTGTCAATTTTGAGCGAAATCCCGGACTTGTTCTGCTTGTGAAACAATCCGGTAGTGACAGGGATTGTAATACCGATGCCTGTTCGCCATAAGAAAGCCTCCTTCGGTTTGGGTTACAGTTTCCATGTATGTTTCATTCCGGAAAAAGGGATTTGGCGAGCACCTATATGATTCCGTGACATGACAAAACCGCTCTGCTGCATAATGGACTGCACCTCCCACTGTCGGATGTGTCTCACAACGGGGTGCAGATCAGGCAACAGAGCGGTTTTTTTGTACAGGCTTACAGCTTGCTCATCTCTTCGTGCAGTTCTTTGTACATCAGCGCTTCCGAGCGGGCAATTTGGCAGCCTGTCTGATACATCACTTGCAGGTCGGCAGGGTCTGAGAAGCGGACGAGGATGTCCTTGCAGAGCTGGTAGTGGCGCGGTTCATGCTCGTCGGCGTGAGCTTCCCAAAACAGGACGTTCAGCGGGCGGATGCGGTTGTAGGCGGGATGCAGCAGCCCGCGGCCGATCGAACCCATTACGCCGCCGGCGAACAGTTCGGAACCCAATCCTACCGCAGCCATCGCCTCAAGCGGTGTGGCATGGTAAAAGAAGCGGATAAACGTCTCAATCGCTTTTTCCACAGCGGGCGATATCGCCTCCGGGGGGATCCCGTTTTCGTCCAGGGGAACTTCCGGGTCTACCGACAGCAAAAAGGTCTGGTACAATTTTTCATGAGATTTGTTGGGAAGTCCGCGGCCGGCTTCGTCCCACAGATTGTCCGCCAGCGGCACCCACCAGGTGTCGATCGGCGCCATAGCCGAGACCGCCGCCCCCAGCACCCGCGGAAAATGGCGGCTGTAATAATGATACTGGATGGCAAAATGGCGAAGCTGCCGCATGCTGTACACTCCGGCATGCAGGCTCGTAAAGAAATCGGATTGGTAAAACTCCTCTTCTACAACGGTATTGATGGCATCCTCTACCTGTTCGTATCGCGTGAAGGCAAAGGTGCCCGGCTGGTTGTCAGACACGTTAATTCCCCTCCATGAATGGCTATTGGTTCTGTTAGTTATTCTAGAAGACCTCGCGGTGAAGTCAACCACCGCTTTTCTATTTATAAGGGTTTTTTGTTGGTTTATACATCACATTTCCCCCAAGACAAAATAGGGCTAATTTTTCGAAAAATGTACTCAGTTCATTTTTATTGACTCGGCTTTCCAGAATGAATATACTAGCAGGGGAGTTAGGTGTCAGGTATTTTTAAACTTATATATTTGATAAAGAGGAAAACGTTTACCTGTAAGAGGTGAAAAGGGAGGATTTACCGTGGCAGAACATCAGTACGATGTTGTGGTTGTAGGAGGCGGTCTGGCCGGCCTGTCTGCAGCGGCCTATTTGGCTCACAGCGGAAAAAAAGTGGCAGTCGTGGAACGGGGGGCCTTAGGCGGCCGTGCTGTTACTTTGACAATAAAGGGTTTTCATTTCAACTTTGGCGCTCATGCCATTTACGGACGGGACTCGTCTGTCCTGACGCGGCTGGAAAGAGAACTGGGACTGAAGATCGACTGGCAGGATTTCAGCCCGACCAAGGCCAAGTACGACCTGGGCCAGGAATTGACCGACATGCCTGCCAACATCCAGGGGCTGTTCCGGACGAAAGTGCTGAAAGGCGTAGAAAAGGTGAAGTTCACGTTTGAGATTTTGAAGACGATGTTGAAAGTGGAAACCGGACATCCCCATCTTTCGATCGGAAAATGGCTGGAGAAAAAACACGTGAGCGAAGAGGTAAAAGACATGATGCTCACGCTGGCCTGCTCCAACTTCTTCACGCGGGAACCGGAAAAAATCCCTTCTGACGTGTTTTTTTCCTACTACCGCCGCTTGTTTACGACAAGCAAGCCGGTCTCCTACATCGGCGGCGGCTGGCAGGCGCTGATTGACGAGTTTTCCCGCGTCATCGAGCAGAACAACGGCACAATCCTGCGGAAGACGAAGGTGGAGGGCGTTACGGTTGCCGACGACCGCGTCACGTCGATCGAGACGCCGGAGGGCTCCATTTCCGGCTCGGAATTTATTTTCTGCATTCCGCCGAAAGAGCTGGTCAAGGTCTTTCAGGGAACCAAGGTGGAGCATGCCGTCCAACAGTATGCGCAGTACGAGCCGACCTACGTGCTGGTCTACGATGTCGGCTTGAAAAACCGGATCGAGGTTCCTTATACCTACATTAATGACAAGGCCAGCCACATCTTTATAACGGACATCTCTTATTACGATAAAACCTGCGTGCCGGAAAACGGCCAATTGCTGCAGGCGATCGCCTACCTGACGCAGGAGGACCTCAAGAACAAGGAGACGATCGAGGCCTACAAGCAAAAAATTGAAGTTCTGTACGACAAGCATTTCCCCGGTTGGCGGGAAGAGTTGGTCGTACCCCGCATCTCACAGCGCGCTATCGTTCAGGAGATCAAGTGGCTGATGAACCAGCATCCGATGCCGGTCTACTTCTCGGATTACCGGAACCTGTTCTTTGCCGGGGATTGGTGCGAGGGACAGGGACAGCTTTCCGAGCTGTCGTTCTCCAGTGCCGTCAAGGCATGTGAGCTGGTACTGCAGAAAAGCGAATAAGAAACAAGGAGACGGGCTTCTCCTTGGCGAACAAGAGAAAGGGCACCCTGCTGGCGCCCTTTTTTCATACAGGTTACCTGGTCGTGTCGGCGTTGGCTCCGGCACTGGCTGTGCCTTGCAGCAGGGTCGTCAAGCTGTTTAGGCTTGCTTCGATTTTTTGCAGTTCGCCCTGCAGTTCATCTGGGGCATTTACATAATCTTGCAGGCGCTTTCCCGATTCTTCGATTTCCATTCCGATGCGCTGGATGAGTTGGACGTCAAAAGCCACGGGGAGATCCCTCCTTTTTATCAGATATCGTTTCCCCGAAAGGATATTTTCAGCCAAAAACAGGTGAAGGGATTGAAGCATAATGACGGTCAAGGCGGTATTGTTTGATTTTGACGGGACGCTGGCTGACACGCTGCCGGTGATCTACCTGGCATTTCAAGGAGTGTTTCGCGAGTATGAGCAGCGGGAGGTCATTCCGGAAGAAATCGTAAGGATGTTTGGGCCGCCGGAAGCGGGAGTGCTGGAGCGGCAGATCAAGAAGGCTGCCAACGTACACCCGGCGATCGAACGGTTCTACCAGTTGTATGCGGAGAACCACCGCGAACAGGTGAGGGCTTCCGGGGAGATCAACCGCATGCTCCAATACCTGAAGGATCAAGGGGTCCGCCTGGGAGTGGTCACCGGAAAGGGCAGGCGAAGCGCCGATATTTCGCTGCGGCTGCTGGAGATGGACAGCTATTTTGACATCGTCGTCACCGGCGATGACGTGGTCCGCCCCAAACCCCACCCGGAAGGAATTCACAGCGTACTGGCAAGGTTGGAGGTGCCGCCGGAAGCGGCCTTATTCGTCGGAGACAGCAACGCGGACATCCAGGCGGGCAAAGCGGCAGGCATGCGAACGGTAGGTGTCAAGTGGTTTGAAGAAACCCAGACGGATTGTTTTTCCCCAAAACCCGATTACCTGTTCGAAACCGTGACCGATTTCCGGCAATTTTTGGCGAAGTCGCTGACGGACTGATTTGGAACGGAAGATTCACAGGGAACCACCGGTTGAGAGAGCCTCCACTGGTGGTTTTTTATGCAGATCTCCGAGGCGGCCAGCCGGGCAGGATGTGTATGGGAGGCGGCAAGAAGACTCATAATACTTCCAGACTAATCTTCGAAGGATGGATCCGCATGTTGCGTACGCTTCTCGTGCTGGCTGTGCTGCTTGGCGTTTGGGATTGTAACAGTGCCGGGGCGGCGGGATTCGTGACCCCGCCTGTCGATATAATGATCGACGCCGGACATGGCGGCATCGATGGAGGATCATCGCATGGTGATCTTCTGGAAAAGCACATCAATCTGCAGGTGGCGAAAGAGCTGTACAGGCAGCTGAGCAAATTCGGCTACCGCGTCATCCTGAACCGAACGGGCGACTATGCGCTCAGCGACGAAAACAAATGGCTTCGCAATCCTTCCCGGCACCTGCGTGATTTAGCCCAGCGCAAGCACCTGGCTGTGGAATTGCCGCCGCAAATCCTGATCAGCTTGCACATGAACTGGTCCGCTCAAGCGACCAGACGCGGCTCCATCGTTTTATACCAAAAAAACAACCAGAGCTACATGCTGGCCAGCATCCTGCAGCATTCACTCAACCAGTTCAACAATACCAGCACAGCACCGGTCAAGGGTGCAAGCTATTATTTGCTCAAACACGACGTCTGCCCGACGGTGATCGTCGAAATGGGCTATATCAGCAACGCACGGGACAGGGCGCGCTTGACCAGCCCCGAAGGACAGAGCCAATTGGCCCGGGTGGTGTGCGAAGCCGTCAATGAATACCTTCTGCTCACCGGGCGGCTGAATGCACCCAAGCCGGCCAAGGATTCGTGGTTCAAGCTGTGGAAGCGGTGGTGGCGAAAAGGCTAGCTGCTCTACTTTCATTCCAAGCGGCAATCGTGTATCTTTGATGCTAGACGCGCTTGTTGAAAAGGGGAGGAATCATGGCCAAAATAGCTTTGCCCGATTATTTTAGCGACAGCCTCGGCCACAATTTGCATCGAATTGGCCAGCTAATGCGGGAAGAGACCAGCAAAGCGCTGAAACGCTTTGGCGTCACCCCGGAACAGTGGGAGCTGCTGATCGTCCTGTCCCATACAGAAGGATTGACACCGACAGAATTGGGCGAGTACAGCCTGCGGGACAAGACGACCATCTCACGCATGCTGCCCGCTCTGCTGCGCAAGGGAATGATCGAGAAAAAACAACATCCTCGCGATGCCCGCAGCTATGTCGTAACAGTCAGCGAAGCGCACCGGCAGAAACTAGGCGAGATGCTGTGGGCGGTGAAGGAGCACTTTGAGCAGCAGGTGTTTGTACACCTGAGCCAGAGCGAGTACGATAGCATGCTGGGCTTGATCGGCAAATTGCGGAGGGAACTGGGCGATTTGTAGCGAGAAGAGAGACTGGGCGGTTTTTTAGTTGCATATACAACTAAACTTGCGATAAAGTTGTATATACAACAAAATGGTGGTGAGGATTCATGATTCTGACTGTCCGAAAAAATGACGGCCCGGGATGGTTGATGATCGCTGAGGTGATCGAGGACAACAGGTACAAGATCGTCCGCGACATTTGTGCCAAAGAGCCGCAGTACGAGGTGATTCTCCGGTTTTTGCACTCGCTTCCCGCCCGTTTAAAGCAGATTGAAGGGACGGAAGTCGAGTGGAACGATGCCCCCAAAAAGCGGAATGCCAAACGTGCCGCCCAGGAAGCCAAGCGGGAAATGGACCGCGCGGGCGGGCAGCGAATGTCTGGCAAAGCGTTTCAGATGAAAGCAGCGGAACTGGAAAAGGCTGCTGCCGTCGTCAGAGAAACCCTGGATGTCACGATCTGGGTGAAGCCAGGCAAACCGCGGACGGTGTTTCACGGCGAGCGGTACAAAGGGATGGATGTGCTCGAGGTGTGCACGCCGCTTTCCGACAAGAGAGCGAATGAAGAGGTCATCAACGCGTTCAAAAAGCGTTACGGCGTGTACGAAAGCGACATCGAACTGACAGAAGGGTATGCAAGCCAGAAAAAAAGGTTTACAATTACCTTGCGCAAAGCAGTTCAAACGAGCTTGGCGCATAAATAGTCTTAGGTGCATCCGATGAAGGTAACCGGCTTTAACCACGTTACGATACGCGTGTCGGATTTGGCGCTCTCTCTCGCTTTTTACGAAGGCGTGCTGCAGATGAAGCTGGTCCATCGCGGCAGGCAGGACGCCTACCTCGACTGGGGGGGGCCTGGGTCTGCCTCGTACAGCGGCCGGCAGCAGGTCCGCAGTCGAGTTTGGTTCCGGGCGTGGATCACGTGGCCTTTTCGATCGAAGAAGCGGATTTTGACAGCGCAGTAGAACAGCTCGTCTCAGCCGGCGTCACGGTTGTGCGCGGCCCGGTGGAGCGGGGCCTGGGGCGCGCGATTAACTTTTTGGACCCGGATGGAACACAGCTGGAGCTGTACACAAGCAGCCTGCAGCGCCGTATGACGGTCTGGAAGTAGTGGGGTGTGATGAGTGAATCAGAACGATTTGGTGTATTTTCGCGACAACTTCTTTTCTGCAGGCGAGACCGATATTCTGAATGAACAGGAAGAGAAGATTGGCTGGCTTGACCTGAAAAGCATGTTCACCGCCAGTCTTGACGTCTACGATCAGAGCGGCAGGTGTCTTCACAGCGGACGGTTTCAATTTTTCGGCGGCTGGGTGATAACAGATGGCGAAGGTTCCGAACGCTTCGACCAGCGTCTTTCCATCTCCGAGCTGATCGCTGTGGTCATGGGTGTGAGTGCAATAGAGAAGCGCAGGCAAAACAGCACGGCGACGTAACGATAAACTACCGCATACTCCGTGCAAACAGGTAAAAACTATAGCAAGCTTGCCAACCAGGTAACACCTGGTTTTTCTTTCGTTTAGAAAGTGTTAAGTTTGTGTAAAGAATCGGCGAAAAAAATTTACGTTCTTCCTGCTTTTTCGCTATAATCGTAGAGGTGTTATTATCCTAAAGGAGTGACAAATCGTTCTATGATTAAATCACGGAATAAATCCTTTTTTACCTTACTAGAGGAACTGGCAGCAGTCGTTCATAAGGGGACTCACCTTTTCTTTGAAATGCTGGGAAATTATCAGGATATTGAAGCGAAGGTGAAAGAGATCAAGAGCGCAGAGAATGAAGGGGATGAGATTGTTCGCCGGATTATGAACGAATTGAACTCCACTTTCATCACTCCTTTGGAGCGGGAAGATATACACTCGCTGGCCCACACGCTTGACGACATGATCGATTATATAGACGGGGTAGCCGATCGGATGTTTCTGTACCAGTTGAAGCAGCCCGAGCCACGGGTGGTGGCCCAGGCCAACATCCTGGTGCACTGTTCCGCCAAGTTGATTGACTTGATTCGCACCCTCCGCAAGCTGGACCACGCGACAGTCTCCAATATCGCGCGGGAGATTAAAGATCTGGAGCACGAGTCGGACGCGAACTACCGCAAGATGGTCTCTGAGCTGTTGAACAATCCAGACACGCATCCGATCGAGGCGATCAAATGGAAAGAGATCTACGATAAACTGGAAGACTGTGCGGACTTCGCTGAAGACGTGTCCAACCTGGTGGAAGGGATCGTGCTGAAGAATGCTTAATCAGGTCACGCCGGATGTGATTCTGCTCATCCTGGTCATTGTATTGGCGCTTAGCTTTGACTTTATCAACGGGTTTCACGACACAGCCAATTCAATTGCCACCTCTGTCTCAACCCGGGCGCTCAGCCCCCGTACGGCGATTATTCTGGCGTCGCTGTTCAACCTGGTCGGCGCCCTGTCCTATACAGGTGTCGCCAAAACCATCGGAAAGGACATTGCCGATCCGTTTCAGCTGGAAAACGGCCTGGTCGTGATTCTGGCGGCTCTGACCTCTGCGATTTTGTGGAACTTGATCACCTGGTGGTTTGGCATACCCAGCTCTTCTTCCCATGCGATCATCGGCGGCATTACCGGTGCGACGATCGGAGCGGCGGGATTTGGAGCCGTTAATTTTAAAGGATTTCTCAGCATTGTGGAAGCGTTGATCTTCTCGCCCGTCGGGGCATTCTTTGTCGGATTTCTCATGATCAAACTGATCTCTGCCCTGGTAGCCAATACCGCCTACCACAAGACAAACCGCAGATTCCGCTATCTGCAAATTCTCTCGGCATCCTGGCAGTCCTTTAGCCACGGGGCCAACGATGCTCAAAAAACGATGGGTGTCATCACCTTTGCGCTCGTTACCGGCGGTTTTTTGCACACGCCGGGCGGCGAGTTCGTCATCCCGTTGTGGGTCAAGATTTCTGCGGCTTTGGCCATGGCCCTTGGCACCTCGATCGGAGGATGGCGGATTATCAAGACAGTCGGGGGCAAGATTATGAAAATCAAACCGATCACCGGCTTCTCCGCCGACTTGTCTTCCGCATTGATCATTACGATTTTTACAGCCCTGCACCTTCCCGTCAGCACGACGCACGTGATCTCCTCCGCGATTATGGGTGTTGGCGCTTCGCAAAAATTTTCTGCAGTGAAGTGGGGCGTAGCCGGCCGGATCATCTTTACCTGGATCGTTACCCTGCCGGTGTCCGCATTGCTGGCGGCCGCCTGCTACGTCGTGTACGACGTCTTTTTGTAGCAGCAGCGTCCGGCTGCCGTCTATCTTAAGGCATGGTGCCGGTCAGGCGCTGCCACCAGGTCGGCTGGGGTTTGATTTCGACCAGCCGAATCGCGGAGAACGGTACAAACGCAAGCGTCAGGTCGTCCCGTTCGATCAACAGCCCGGACGCACCGTGGTCCCGCAGCAGCCCTGTTTCCTCCTGGGAAGTGCCGGGGGAAGCAGGGGACGGTGCAAAACGGATGACAATTCGCCGGTCAAGGTATTCATCCAAGACGTCTGCTTCCATGTCTCCACCTCCTTTTTTCTCCTAGGATTGCCGCAAAAATACATATTCAGAC
>NZ_HE978537.1:28062-65035 GCF_000311785.1 Brevibacillus massiliensis | reverse complement strand
ATATTCAGACAAGCAAAAAAAGCGCTGACCTCTCGCATTCACGCAAAAAGGCAGCGCTTTTGTGTTCGGACAGCACAAAAATGTGTTACCATAGGGATGTTGCATATGCTAGCCGGAAAAAGGGGACTGGAAAAATGACCGTAAAATCTGCCCGTAAAAAAAACTTTTCACCATACATTTCTTTTAGTCGCAAGGAATGGGCGAGCCTGCGGGAGGTAACTCCGCTGTCGCTATCCGAAGCCGACCTGGTGAATCTGCAGGGAATCAACGAGCGGCTGTCGCTAGAGGAAGTGGCCGAAATCTACCTGCCGCTGTCCCGCCTGTTGAATCTGTATGTGGCGGCTACGCAGGAACTGTTTAACGCCACCAAGACTTTTCTCGGCAATACGACGAACAAGGTTCCGTACATCATCGGTGTCGCCGGCAGCGTGGCGGTAGGGAAGAGCACGACGGCAAGAATTTTGCAGGCGCTGCTCGCCCGCTGGCCCAACCATCCCAAAGTGGACCTCGTTACCACAGACGGGTTTCTCTACCCCAACAGGATCCTGGAAGAACGCGGCTTGATGAAGCGCAAGGGGTTTCCGGAAAGCTACGATGTCAAACGGTTGATTCGGTTCATGGCCGATGTCAAATCGGGAAAACCGGAAGTAGTCGCGCCCGTCTATTCCCATTTGGCGTACGATATTTTGCCTGATGAGGTCCAGGTAATCCGGCAGCCGGACATTGTGATCGTGGAAGGGTTAAATGTTCTGCAAAATACGACGGAGAGCAGTACAGGGTATGGACCCCGCGTCTTTGTCTCTGACTTTTTTGACTTCTCCATTTACGTCGACGCCGATAAAAAGGATATCGAACACTGGTACATCGAACGATTTAAAGTGCTGCGCAACACGGCGTTCCAAAGTCCTGATTCCTACTTCCACCGCTATGCCAGCTTGACGGTCGATGAGGCGGTGCAAGTAGCCAAGCAAATTTGGCGGGAAATCAATGACGTCAATCTGGTGCACAACATCCTGCCGACGCGGGGGCGGGCCCAGCTGATCCTGGAAAAAGGCCCCGACCATGCGGTGCGGGGCGTCAAATTGCGCAAATTGTAAGGGCCGTCAATCCAATTGCTCAATTGGCTCCGCCTTGGACCGCTTGGAGTTGGATTTTAGCCAAAAAGTGATGTAAAGCACGATGCCGATCACGATAAGCGACAGGCTGACCAGCTGGGCGACCCGCAAAGAGCCGATCAGCAGGCTGTCTGTGCGCATTCCTTCGATTACAAAGCGACCGATGGAGTAGAGGATCAGATAGCTGAACAGGACCTGGCCGTCAAAGCGCTTAAAGCGGTACAGCAGGAGGAGCAGAACAGCAAACACCAATAAATTCCATAACGACTCATAGAGGAAGGTCGGCGCGTAGTAGACGCCGTCAATCAACATCTGATCGCGAATAAACGCGGGAAAGTGCGACATGAATTCAGCAGAAACCACTCCGCCGTGCGCTTCCTGGTTCATAAAATTGCCCCAGCGGCCGATCGCCTGACCGAGGATGACACTCGGCATCAGCAAATCGCCGAACAGCAGGAAGGGCAGTTTGTGTTTGCGGATGTACAAGGTGCCTGCGATCAGGCCGCCGATCAGGCCGCCGTGAATGGCCAATCCGCCTTTCCAGACCGCAATCATCTCCAACAGGCTGTGGTAATTCTCTCTTTCAAAGAAAACGTAGTAGGCGCGGGCACAGATGATTGCCGACGGAATGATCCAGAGGACCATGTTGAGCACGTGGTCAGGATTTATGCCCGCCCGTTTGGCATGATAGTGGGCCAAATAAGTCCCGATGAAAAATGCCGACCCCATGATGATGCCGTACCAATGTACCGGAATCGGGCCCAGCCAAAAGGCGATTGGATCAAGCAAAACAGTTCTCCTCCTTCTGGTAAAGGATATGTCTTATGTCAGTATAACATAATCACCCCTATTTTTCCGTGAAAACAAGCAGCACATTCCTTTTAAAGGGAATAGGTGCTGCTCATGTTTTCTTTTTTGACAAAAATCCCAGGATCGAGTCGAGCGAAGCCCGGTTGTCTTCGTCAAGCAGGGGGGCGAACAGATCGCCTTTCTGCTGCAGCCGATCAGGCACGTTGTGAACCGTAAAGTGGGTCGGATGGATATGCGGCACCTCCTGCCAGGTGAGCGGGGTGGAGACGGTCGCCTGCGGTTTTGCCCGGGTGGAGTAGGGGGCGGCCAGCGTCTTGCCCCGCCAGTGCTGCAGATAGTCGATGTAAAGCTTGGTGCCGCGATTTTTAACCAGCCGCTCCACGGTTAAAAACTGCGGAAATTTTTCCGTCAGGTAGGTGGCGACGAACTTCCCGACCTGGCGCGTCTGTTCAAAGCGGTAACGCCGTTTGATCGGAATGTAGATCTGCAGGCCGCTGGCACCCGAGGTTTTCACGTAGGAGGCCAACTGCAGTTCATCAAGCACCTCTTTTACCCGCAGGGCGGCCTCCACCGCGGGCTCGAATTCCGGAGTCGAGGGATCGAGGTCAAATACCAGCTCTGTCGGGATTTCGTCGCCGACGAAGTGGAAGGAGACATGCCACTCCAAAGCGGCCTGGTTTGCCATCCAGATGAGGGTGGGCAGATCGTTGAGCAAGGGGTAGCGGGTTTTCTCCCAGACGGCAGTCGCGATCCACTCGGGTGCGTAATCGGGAACGTTTTTTTGGTAAAAATGCTTGTCGTGGATGCCGTGGGGATAGCGGATGACGGTCAGCAGACGGTTTTTCGTGTAGCGCAGCATGACTGGAGCTACGGCCAGCAGGTACTGAAGATAAGCCAGTTTGGTCACACCTGCTTCCGGCCACAGCGGCTTGTCTGGATTGCTGATCGTAAGCGTCTTCCCTTCAATGGTCAAGACGTGTTCCTGGGTTGCTGCCGGCATGTCGGTTTCCCCCGTTCCCTACTGTTGGTGATGGCGCATGAGCTCGGACAAGGTGACGAATTTGTAGCCCCGCTTTGAGAGGATGGCCAGCGTTCTCTCCACAGCCTGCAGCGTTTGGGTGCGGTCAACGCCGGAATCGTGGAACAAGACGATGTTGCCGGGCTTGGCGCTTCCCGTCACCCTGGTTACGATCTTGCCTACACCAGGGTTTTTCCAGTCTTGCGTGTCCTGCGCATAAGACCAGATGGCGATCGGATGCTTTTGCCTGGCTGACTCGCGGAGGACCGTGTGTGTCAGCTCTCCCCCGGGCGGCCGGAAAAAGACGGGATAGGTTCCGGTCAAGGCATGGATAATTTGGTCGGTCCGTTGAATTTCCTGCTTCAGCCTTCGGGCGCTGACCCTCCTCATCGGCGGATGGGTGTACGTGTGATTGCCCAGCTCATGCCCTTTGCGATGAATTTTCCGGATGACTTTGGGATACCACTTCGCCCTTTGTCCGACGACGAAAAACGTCCCTTTGGCGTTGTACTTGTCCAGGATCTTGAGGAGCCTCATCGTGTACACAGGATGGGGACCGTCATCAAAGGTGAGGGCGATCAGCTTTTGGCTGGTGTTGACGTGAAAGATCGTATGCGGCGGCGATTTTGCCGCGGCGGGAGTTGAGGTCCATCCGCAGGCGACAAGGCTGACGGCCACCAGAAGGATGTTTTTCCAGTTCATGGTCGTGATTCTCCCTGTTTTCGTTTCAGTACATAATGTGGCTGTTTGTCAGGAGACTATGAGTGGAAATGAATGCAATCGCGCTGTATGATAGGAAAAAAACAATCCGGGAGGGAGAAAGGCATCATGCCAAGAATACTGGGTGAGCGGATGATGCTGAGGGAATACATGCAGGAGGATTTGCCGCATATGCGCCAATGGGTCAATGATCCGGAAATCGTCAACCAACTCTCGGATATTTTTCTCTTCCCCCAGACGGTAAACGATACGGAGGGCTTCCTGCATGCGATGCTGGAAAAAAAGGAGAACAAAGAGGCTTTGTGATCGCCCGCAAGGATACGGCGGAGTACATCGGGCAAATCGACTTGCACCAGATCGATTGGAAGAATAGAGTGGCAGAGATGGGCATTGTCATCGGCAGAGCGTGCGACCAGGGGAAGGGATACGGCTCTGAAGCCATCCGCCTCTTGCAGGGTTTTGTCTTTGAGCGGTTGAATTTGCACAAGCTTGAATTGAAAGTGCACGATTTCAATGCACAGGCCTACCACTGCTACCTCAAGTGCGGATTTAGAGAAGAGGGAAGAATCAGGCAGAGATACTTTTTCAATGGAACCTATCACGATATGGTATACATGGGGATCTTAAAAACCGAGTATGAAGCGATGAAGGAGTAACCTGTTGACGATTGGCAAAGGGGGTGAAGTGCCGCTGCAGGCACTTGCCCTTTCGCTTTGGATGATGTAAAATAAACTTCGGAAACTGAAAAAACGATTTTCGTTTCGGTGATTTACAGAACTTATTGCGGGGGGCTGATCATGAAAGATCGGATCATGCAGGCTTTTATAGAAGAGATCCATGACAGCGGCATGAAATTTACCATGGATGATTTATCCAAGCGGCTTGGCATCAGCAAGCGGACGCTGTATGAACATTTCTCTTCCAAGGTCGAGGTTTTGGAGACGATAATCGACCAAACCTTGCAGGAAGCGGATGAAAAGACGAGGCAAATCGTCCGGGACGAACAGCTGTCTTTAATCGAAAAAATCACCGGTGTCATGACCGTATTGCCAAACCATTACGAACTTTACGATTTGAAGATTTTGGATCAAATGAAACGCTATTTCCCGGAGCAGTGGGCCAAGATCGACGCCGCTCTCAAAGACGATTGGGACGTGCTTCGCATGCTGATAGAGCAAGGGATTGAAGAAGGGCTGATCGTTGCCAAAAGTCCGGCCCTGATCATGAAGCTGATCGTGGACGCGACGAATTCCATTCTCGATCAGCGTTTCTACATGAACAACCACATTAACCTGGACGAAGCCCTTTCGTCTATCGTGGAGATTTTGCTGTATGGTCTGGTATCGAGGGAGAAACGTGAAAGCTAGATAAAAGCACGGAGATTCTCTCTTTTTTGCGTGGAAACTTAAAAAACAATTTTAGTTTACATGGTTACAGGGCAGAGGTGATTACGATGTCAGTCAATCAAAAAATGAGCAAGCCGCAGTGGATCGGACTATGCCTGGTGATATCGATTCTATTTGTCGATATACTGCTTTACAGTTTGCTGATTCCGCTGATTCCTTATTTCACAGAGAACCTGCAGCCCTCCTCTTCAGCGCTCGGTATCCTGTTCGGCAGTTACGCGGTGGCGCTGTTTGCGGCGACGCCATTTTTTGGCAGGACAGCGGATCGCGTGGGCAGGAAGGTACCCATCGTCTTCGGGTTGTTGGGCCTTGCCGTCTCGACTTGTTTGTTTGCATTTGCCAAAACGATGCTCACCCTGATTGTCGCCCGTATTGTCCAGGGGATTGCAGCGGCAGCTTCCTGGACAGCGGCTTTGGCCCTGCTGGCCGACCTGTTTTCCGGCAAATCGCGCGGTGCGGCGATGGGCATTGCCTTGACGGGCATCTCGACCGGCTCCTTGCTGGGGGCCCCGATCGGCGGTTGGCTGTTTGAAATGGGTGGCTATGAGCTGCCGTTTTTCTTTTCCACCGGTTTGATTGTACTCAACTTCGTGCTGGTCCTGCTGCTGCTCAAAGAGCCGACCCGCAGCAAATGTGAAGCCAACCAGGGAGTCCTGCCTTTTCTGCGCAACCGCTCCGTGCTGTTCATCGCCTGCATCATCTTGCTGGCCGAGACGACCCTGACGCTATTGGAGCCTCTTTTGCCCATGCACTTGACCCAAAGGTTGGCCATCACACCGGTTGGACTCGGCCTGCTGTTTGGCGTGATGACGTTGGCGTACGGAGTGATCGCACCTGTATGCTCTCGGGTCGGTACAATCCGTATGCCCTCATGCTGATCGGCTTGGTCTTGTTGTCTATCTCGCTGCAGCTCTTAGTCATCCCGTATCCCCTTTGGCAGACGGTTCTCGTGATGATTCTGGTCGGTGCCGTCATCGGCTTTACATTGTCGCCCACCCTTTCGACACTCGGGGGGATTGTCGATCGAGTAGGGAGAAACGGCGATTACGGTTCGGCGTACGCCTTGTTCAATATGTTTCATGCAATCGGGATGATCGCAGGTCCGATCGCCGGAGGCGTATTAACTGACTTTATCTCCATTCCCGCGGCGCTCATTGCCGTCGGCGCAGGCATTCTTCTCTGTGCCGCGCTGATGTCCGTCACGTTGATTCCAAAGAAAAAAGGAACGATGGGGCGTTTCCGGAAAGAAAGTTGAAGTTTATCGGGAAAATGGCGGCAGGGCGGCGGCAGCGGCGGATGGCCGGCCTTGAACAGATGCTGCCCGGAGGAGTATAATGTAAATATCCAAAACCTAAAAAACTATTATGGTTGATTTGGTTTTTGGGTTCAAAAAAAGGAGATGTAGATCTTCAGTATTCATTACTTGCAAAAGGATGACGTGGAGAAATTAGTCAATCTGGATGCGATCGTCTACCAACCGGAATACCTTGTGGATCAAGAGATTACACAAAAGCGTTTGGAGACAAACCCGTACACCGACATTTGCATCAAGCACGGGGCTGATCTGGTCGGTTACGTTACTCTCGTTCCGATATCAGCGGAGATTGCCGAAAAAATCAAGCGGGGCACATCCAATGAGGCGGAGACGGAGGGAAGTGTGCTGCCCTACCGAAAAATGGGCTGGTACCAAGCCTACTTGTCTTCCATTGTGGTGGATAAGCGGAAGTATCCGGCGATCCGGGCGAAGCATCTGTTCCTGCTCCTGCAAGAACACTTGCGGCAGATGAGGAAACGCGGCTATTTCATCGATGTGATTTACGCGATTGCGGCAAGCGTTGCCGGACGAAAGACACTGCAGCGGATGAAATTCGCGGAAGTGGGGCCGAACATCTTTGTGTTTTCTACGAGAAAACAGGGGATGGAGTGGATACCTCGCAAACCGGAGTTTGCCTTAACCGATGTGCTGCTGCCCGTTGCGGCACTCCGGCAAAGGATGCGGATGCCAAGCGATTTCGCCATCATGTCCATCACGGAGTGGTATTGGGATACGGACACATAGCGTCTGATCGGTCAATAAAAAAAGATCATTCTAGATATGGAAGGGACTCCGCTGCGGGGTCCCTTTTCCTGTTTGCCGCTTTTCTGAACCCGGGAGAGGATAAGACTGTCCGAAACGGTATCGCCGCTGTAAAATAACTGTATATACATCCTTGCGTTTGGCAGCTTGACGATACATGACCGAGAGGGGAAGGGAAGACCAGTATGTCAGATGTCGCCGTTCGCAGCGCCGAACCTGCCGATGTTGCAGCCATCCTGCGTATTTACAACCAGGGAATCGAGGATCGGATCGCTACTTTGGAGTCGGACCCCAAGGACATGGCCTATATGGAAGGCTGGTTTCGGGAGCACCAGGGACGATATGCGGTACTCGTTGCCGGAATCGCAGGAGAAATCGTCGGTTGGGCATCTTTAAATCGTTATTCACATCGCTGTGCCTATAACGGAGTAGCTGATCTTTCCATCTACGTAGACCGCCGGTTTCGCGGCAAAGGGATCGGCAGCCAGCTGCTTCATGCCATCGACAAGGTGGCAAAGGCGAACGGGTTTTACAAGATCGTTCTGTTTACGTTTCCTTCCAATCAGCTTGGCCAAGGGCTGTATCGCAAATGCGGCTACCGGGAAGTTGGCGTGTTTGAAAAGCAGGGAATCTTGGATGGACGGTTCGTAGACGTCATGGCGATGGAAAAATGGCTTTTATCATGACTGCAAAAGCCACCTATTCCCCGAAAGCGAAGGGGAATAGGTGGCTCTTTGTCGTCACGATGCCGGATGCAACGGCAGTTCAGCTTCTGTTTTTTCGTCTATTTCGCAAGGGGTGATCTCAATCCGGTTAATCCGGTGGTTCTCCATCTCGGTGATGGTAAACAGGTGATTCGCCCACTTGACCGATTTGCCTGCAGCAATCTCTTCTTCCAATTGGCTGTACACCCATCCGCCAATGGTGTCGACATCAGCTGATTCAAGTTCAAACGTCAAGTGTTCGTTCAGATCGGAAAGCAATGTCTGCCCGGAGACGGACAAGCCCTTTTCTCTTTTTTCGATCTCTGCCCGCTTTTGTTCGTCAAATTCGTCCTGGATATCGCCGACGATTTCTTCCAGGATGTCTTCCAACGTCACAAGGCCGGAGGTACCGCCGAATTCGTCAATGACGATGGCGATTTGCGAACGACGCTTCTGCATCAGGCGAAGCACCTGACTGATCTCCATCGTTTCAGGCACGGTCAGCACCGGACGAAGCAGCTGTTCAATCTCCGCTTCTCCCTCATGCAATGCAGCCAGGTAGAAATCGGTGGCGTGCACGAACCCGATGATGTTGTCCTTGTCCAGGGCGGCTACCGGAAAACGGGTATGCCGCTCGGAACGGATGATGTCCAGGTTCTCTTGGAACGAGTTTGATGTATATAAACATACCATATCGATACGAGGAATCATCACTTCACGAGCCAATTTTTCAGAAAAGTCGAAAACTTGTTTGACCAATGTAAACTCAGTCTGATCAATATGGCCGCTCTTATGGCTCTCGTTCACCAGCAAGCGAATTTCTTCTTCTGTATGGGCGGTTTCGTGATCGGAGACAGGTTCCAAGCCCAACCATTTAAGCAGGCGGTTTGCCGTGCCATTCAACAACCAGATCGCGGGATAAAACACTTTGTAAAACAGCATCAGCGGTGGTGCTGCCCACAACGAGGCGGCCTCCGCCTTCTGGATCGCCAGCGACTTCGGAGCCAGTTCCCCCAAGACGATATGGAGAAACGTAATGATGGCAAAGGCGGCGCCGAACGACAGGGTAGACATGACATAGTCAGGCAGATGCAAGTTCCCCAGCAAAGGCTCAATAATCATGTGAGCAATCGCCGGTTCCCCGACCCAGCCCAATCCAAGGGAGGCGAGGGTAATACCCACCTGGCATGCCGACATGTACGCGTCTAATTTTTGCGAGACCTTTTGTGCGTAAACAGCGCGTTTATTGCCTTCATTCACAAGCTGTGTGAGGCGTGTTTGCCGCACTTTGACCAGGGCAAATTCGGCGGCGACAAAGAAGCCGTTCAGCAAAACGAGAAACATCACAAGAACGAGGTTAAGCACTATCGGAACAATGTCCAAAAACGTATCATCCTTTCGGTATTAGCCGTCTTCACTAACAACTATAACAGCTATCCGTATCCTCATTCAAAGTTCAATTAGACTGATTTTTGCCCGATCAGGGGATAAATCGGGTTAAAAATAAGAGCCAGCAACCTGTTTTCACAACCTTTTTGAACCTGGCGTGCCCGGAGCAGCGCAATCGCATGCGTGAGGTTTGGCGAAAAATAGACCAATAGAACACTCTATCTGCCCACACACATTTCTTTGAACCGACATTCTTTGTATTACAGTGTGTTCTCGAAGCTGGAAATAGCGGGTCATCAAGCAACCCGCCGACAGGTCGACTCTTCCGGCAAGCCCCGCCCAAACACTTGCCATTCTGCGAACAGGAGGAAAATATCTATGCTGAACAAGGAAAAGACACTTTGCCGCCAGCTTGCCAAAGTGATAGGCGGGCAGCCTGGATTTGCCGGTGGAAAGTGCGTGGCTACCCTATCACGAAATCAAATGAACGCGATCATTTTGTCAAAAAGGTTTACGGTGACATCTTCCTTCTCATTCGAATCATTCAATCGGAAAAGCGGCAAGGCGTTGTGTTTGGGAAGAATTGCCTTGTTACCAAAAGAAGTGGAGCCATTTGTTTCTGTCATCCGTGAACAGGGCATCAAGGTATCGTCCATACACAACGAATGGTTGTTCGAAAATCCGCGGTTACTATATGTCAATATCGAGTCTGTTGAAAAACCGTTGATTTTTGCAAGAAAAGTCAGGAAAGCGTTGAACGCCGCTTGAATCAGGATGGAAAGAACCTCCCCCGCCCGGTCTAGGCATAAGCACACTTTTTCCCTTCATTCATAAGAATGGTATGGAAGGGAGAGTGTTAACCCATGCCCAAAAATAAAGGAAAAAAACGGAAAGGACGCACGACGGGGAAACTGTCATCCCGCATGTATACACATACGGATGACATGGCAGCGGGCAATCCAAGCTCACAAGCGTGGAGATTTGTTTCGGCCCCCGACTTGCATCCGATGAAGGTTACGATAAATGTGAATAAGCCGGGAACAGCTCCCGGCTTCATCTTCGTTGCGCCGTATGTTCCGTTTGGAGTCAAGATGATAGGTCAAACAGGTGCACTGATCATGGATCAGGCTGGCAACCCGGTCTGGTTTCGGCCGCTCGACAGCATTTTTACGCAAAATACGGACTTTCGAGTCCAATCCTACAACGGGCGCCCCGTTCTTACCATGTGGCAAGGAACGATATCAGGAACTCAGTCCGCACATCCCAATCTTCCGGCAGGGGATCCTGAACCTGGCGCTTTTTTCCAAATCCTGAATCAGAATTATAACGTGATCAAGCGAGTCAAGGCCAAAAGGGGGTTCACTGCCGATGTTCACGAGTTTACGATTACTCAGCGACATACGGCATTGTTTACCGCTGTAAAACAAGTACCGGTAGATCTGACACCGTATGGAGGGCCGGCAAATGGCTATGTTGACAATTACTCCATTCAAGAAGTCGATCTCGCAACAGGCAGGCTGCTTTTCTTTTGGGATGTGCTGGAACATGTGAACCCGGCCGACTCGATGCTGCCCGCGTCATCTGCAACGAGCTCCCATAATATATGGGACTGTTTTCACGTGAATTCTGTTGAAGAGGGGCCAAACAATACACTTTTGATCAGCATGCGGAACATGTGGGCCATTTATCATGTTGACAAGGAAACGGGGAATATCATTTGGCAGCTCGGCGGAAAAAAAGCGATTTTACCCTTGGTCCAAAAGCCGGATTTTCCTGGCAGCATGATGCGCGTTACAGACCTGGAAACAGGATCAGTATGTTTGATGATGCTTGTTGCGCTTCCTCAAGCTCTCCGCCCCAAAGCCAAGCACACGGCTTAATCCTTAAGCTCGATTTCAAAAACATGACTGCCAATGCAGATCGAACTTATTATCACGATCCAAAGCTGTTTGTTCCAAGTCAAGGAAATGTTCAAAAACTATCCAACGGAAATCAATTCGTTGGATGGGGACAGGAATCGTATCTTTCTGAATATAAAAATGCGGGTAATACGGCAAAAGATCCTTCCTTGAATTTTATATATGATATGCGATTTCCGGGTCAAAATCTCTCTTACAGGGCGTTTAAAAATGAATGGGTAGGTTTGCCGCTTTATCCACCCAGCATGGATGTCGTTCTGAATGAAGATGCTGCGAATGTGTATGCATCGTGGAACGGTTCGACTGAAACGGCCGCTTGGCAGGTACTGGCTGGTCCAACCCGTAAAAGCTTGGCAGCGGTGGTAGACAGCGCCCCGCGTACCGGATTTGAAACAGATATTCACGTTCCTTCAGCGGGGCCCTATTTTCAGGTGCGCGCATTGGATTTTCGCGGCCAGGTAATTGGTGTGTCACAGATTGTCCAAGCGGAACAAGCAGAACATGAGTAGCGCCTGCAGCCCCTGTGTTTACACGTTTGTGTAAAAAATCAATTTAACCAGGACAAACTGTAAGCATCAGAGAGTTGTGGAGGTTTGTATGGACTTAAAACCTGTCGTTCCGTTTGAGCCAATCATCACAAGTCAAATCCCCCAAGGGGAAAACTGGGTTGCACAAATAAAGTGGGACGGGGTTCGAATGCTTGCGTACTTCAATGGGCATGAGGTACGTTTCGTCAACAGAAGACTGCATGATCGTACGAAACAGTACCCTGAATTAGGGGACATCCAAAAGTATTGTTCCGCATCATCCGTTATTCTTGATGGGGAAATCATCGCTTTTGACGACAAAAGACCGTCCTTTCATGAGATCATGAAACGGGACAGTTTACGAAAGAGTAAAAGTATAGAATTGGCGATCAAGCAAATACCCGTTACCTATATGATTTTTGACGTTTTATACTATAACGGAAGTTGGATTGTAGACCAAAAATTGTCGGATCGACAGCAGATCCTGCAGCACATCATTACAGAGAATCCCAATGTGCAAATCGTGCAGAATTTTCCCGACGGGGACGCTTTATTTCAGGTCATGAAGCAACACGATATGGAAGGGATCGTTTGCAAGGACCTGGAAAGCCAGTACGTGATTCACGGAAAAGACAAACGATGGCAAAAGAAGAAAATTTTACGCGACCTGTTTGCTGCTGTCGGCGGGGCAACGTTTCGCAATGGCGTTGTTAACGCGTTACTTCTCGGTTTATACGATGGAAGCGGCCATTTCGTGTACATCGGCCATGTTGGCACGGGAAAATTGAATCATAAGGACTGGGAAAACCTTACCGAGAAGATACTGACACTGACCATCGACAGCAAACCCTTTGCAAATCAACCTGAGAGGATCAAAGGAGCGATTTGGGTAAAACCGGAGATCGTCGTGAAAGTCCAGTTTTTGGAATGGACTCCGGGTGCCACAATGAGACACCCCAGTATTCAGGCAATTGTTGATGTTCATGTATCTGAATGTACATTTTCACAGAGTAAATAATTTCATTGCCAGAGTCGTCTGTACGAAATGGAATGAAAGAGCATCGGGGAAAGAAGAAGTTTCCCCGATGCTCTTTTACTGTGCGGGATTACTAACGGGTTTTGGATGCTTCTCCTTTGAATGGGGAATAATTTCCCTTGATATACATTTTCGTGCAAAGGAGCTATCCTGATGTCCGATCTTGCGCAAATCCCTGTTAACGCTGCCCCCCATACCGTTGCAGAAGTCATTCTGGAACAACTGCGGCTTTGGGGCGTCAAACGGATTTACGGTGTTGTCGGCGACAGCATCTTCGGTCTGCTTGACGCCATTGCCAGACAGCATGCGATCCAGTTTATCGCGGTCCGGCACGAGCAGGTTGCCGCGATGATGGCGTCGGCGGAAGCGAAGCTGACCGGCGGGATTGGGGTTTGCGCGGCACAGATGGGACCGGGGTTGTGCAATCTGCTGAGCGGGCTGGGTGATGCCGGCGGCGATCGCGTTCCCGTATTGGCGATCACCGGCCAGGTCCCGCTGAGTAAACTGGGCACGCATCACAAGCAGTATCTGAATCAACAGGAGCTGGTCAGTCCCATCGCCAGCTACAGCACGCTGCTCGCCCATCCTGACGCTGTCGTCGATGTGCTCACTTGCGCGCTGCATCATTCGTTGGCCCACGGCGCTGTTTCCCATCTTTCGATTCCTGCCGATGTCTTTTCACTGACGACGACAGTCAGGCCGCGGCCCAAAATGACCGTCTCCCGATCTGTTCCCGATCGCGAGTCCTTGCAGCATGCGATCAATCTGCTTCGTTCTGCCGACCGGCCGATGATCCTGGCGGGAACCGGTTCGAGGCCGGCGGCAAAATCTCTGGCACAGCTGGCCCAATCATGGGGAGCGGGGATTGCGCTCAGTTACGGTGCTGTCGGGATGCTGCCGGACGATCACCCGCATCTGCTCGGCGGTCTGGGCGAGGGCGGAAATCCGCTGGCTGCGGGTGTCTTCGTCCAGGCCGATGTCGTGCTTGCCGTGGGCACATCCTGGTGGCCGGAGGGGTACGTTCCGACAGGCGCCCGCATCGTTCAGATCGACAAGCGGGCGGCCAATCTCGGCCGCGGCATCCCCTGTGAAATCGGACTGGCCTGCGAGGCGGAAGCCGCAATCCCGCTCATCCTTGCCGAAATGCAGGGGCATTCCGGCGAGACGGACTGGATGCGCCACGTCCGCGAGGTTATCCAAATCTGGCGCAGGCAAAACGAACTGGAGGGGAGGGAGCCGGGTTCTCCTGTCCCGCCGCCAGCAATCGTCAGGGCCATCGAACAGTGCGCTGCCGAAAACGCGATTATCACCCTGGATACGGGGGATTCCACGGTCTGGTTCCTGCGCAACTTTCGAGCCAAGGGTCAAATCGTGCTGTTATCCCGCCACTGGCGAACCATGGGCTTCGGGCTGCCGGCGGCGCTGGCGGCAAAGATCAGCACACCGGAGAGGCAGGTCATAGCGGTGGTCGGCGATGGCGGTCTGGGAATGGTGCTGGCCGACCTGTTGACCGCATCCCAGTACGGGCTTCCCGTCGTTGTCGTCCTTTTTCGCAATGGGTCGCTGCAGATGGAACGCGACAAAATGGTCGAGAAGGGGTACATACCGGAAGGGACGATCATGCGGATGCCTGACTTTGTCAGTGTAGCCCAGGCCTGCGGCTGGCTGGCGTACCGGGTGGAATCCGCCGCGGAGTTGACGGAGGTGCTCCGGCGGGCATTCGATTCCGCCTCTCCTGTTTTGGTAGACGTCAACACCGCGCCTGTCGCTCATCCGGACTTCCGATAAATCTGCCTGAAAGGAGCAGCCAGCATGCATGCCAACACCAATCCGACACCAGCTTTCCC
This sequence comes from Brevibacillus massiliensis, assembly GCF_000311785.1. Classification (GTDB taxonomy): domain Bacteria; phylum Bacillota; class Bacilli; order Brevibacillales; family Brevibacillaceae; genus Brevibacillus_C; species Brevibacillus_C massiliensis. The sequence continues at coordinate 50,467 of NZ_HE978537.1, read as the reverse complement.
CCCACAGCACCAGGACAGGCAGCCCGGCCTGGAGACTTTGATGAATCCGCGTCCCCTGTTTGACAATCCGGCGTATAAGGCCAGCGGCAAGCTGCAGGGCAAGGTGGCGATCGTGACCGGAGGAGACAGCGGGCAGGGGCGGGCGATCTCGATTGCCTTCGCCAAGGAAGGCGCCGACGTCGCGATCGTCTACCTCGATGAACACGATGACGCCAATGAAACCAAGTATTACATCGAGCAAAAAGGGCGCCGCTGCCTGCCGCTGGCGGGCGATCTCGGCAACGAAGCCTTTTGCCGGCAGGTGGTTCAGCAGACGGTCAGCCAGTTCGGCCGACTCGATATCCTGGTCAACAACGCGGCTGAGCAGTGGGTGCAAAACAGCCTTGAGAACATCACGAGCGAACAGATGGAGCGGACGTTTCGCACCAACTTTTTTTCCATGTTCTATCTGACGAAGGCGGCGCTGCCCCACCTTCCGCCGGGCAGCGCGATCATCAACGCGGCATCGCTGGCTGCCTATGAAGGGAACGAACAATTGATCGACTATTCCGCGACCAAAGGAGCGATCGTCTCGTTCACCCGCTCTTTGTCCAAATCGCTGGTCGGCAGGGGCATCCGTGTGAACGGCGTCGCACCCGGCACGGTCTGGGCTCCGCTGATCCCGGCTTCTTTCCCCGCCGACCAGGTGGCCAGCTGGGGGAGCACGACCCCGATGAAGCGGGCCGGACAGCCGCAGGAAATCGCTCCTGCCTACGTGTTTTTGGCCTCGGACGACGCTTCCTACATCAGCGGCCAGATCATCCATGTCAACGGCGGGGTCGTGATTAACGGCTGATATCCTGTATTTTCAAGTTGTCTTCCGGCGCGGATTCGTTATATCGTGAGGGAGGAGGTGCAAGCACATGCTCAAACACGCCTTCCTCAAGCATAAGTGGCGCAGTCTGCGCCTTCGCGTCTGGAAGAGGCGGCTGGAAGAGCAGTTGGACCGGCTCGCCGCAAAGACAGGCATCACCTTACCCGTGACGCTCGTTGTCACCTGGGGGCCCTTTTACAACGGCTCCGCCATGTTGAACCGAACCTTGCGACAAGCGAGAATCGATATACAAATTCCCTATGACCGCTACCTTACTGCCGATGAAAGACAGGTATTATCCCGGTACGGCGTGCCGCAAAGACACCTGCCTTACTTTATCCTGTTTCACGAATGCGCCCATCTCGCCGATGCGGCAAACCTGATCAGACAAGCCGGAAGCAAAGGGCTGCTGGCGACGAGCACAGGCCGGGCCAAGCTGGCAAAGGCGGCAGCCGATTACCGGGAGCTGCCGTTTGAAGCGGCGGCGGACCAGTTCGCCAGCAGCTGCTATCGGGACCTATGCAAAAAAGCCGGGTAAACCGGCTTTTTACAATTCCCGCATGCTCGCTTTTTCCTTGATGTAATCTGCTGTTCTCGCCGCCAGCGCCATGACGGTGTTGGTCGGATTGCCTCCGCCGGAAGTGACGAAGATCGAGGCGTCGCAGATGAACAGGTTGGGGATGTCATGGCTTCTGCCAAACGAATTGACCACCGACGTCTGCGGGTTGTCGCCCATCCGGCAGCCGCCCATCATGTGGGCTGTGTCAGGCACGACGAATTCCACTTTGCCCCCTTCCGCTTCCATAATGGCACTCATCGTCTTGACCGCGTGCTTGATTAACCTCTGGTCGTTTTCCCCGTAGCTGAAGGTCACTTTTGCCCGCGGCAGTCCGTACTCGTCCTTTTCATCGACGAGCGTGACCTGATTGCTGACGTCCGGCAGGACCTCGCCGACCAGCGTGACCCGGCCGTAGTAGTTGTAGTCGAGCAAAGCTTCCCTCATGCGGGAACCCCAGATCGGGCCGCCCTCAGCTTTGGCGATACCTGTGGCAAAGGCGACCGGTCTTGCCCCGTGGGCGTGCAGCGTATAGCCGCGGACAAAATCGTTGTTCGGGTTGGTGCGGTAAAAATCCTGCGTAGTGGCCAGCACCGGCGTCCCTTTATACAGGCGAATCTCGTAGTCAAACTTGGCGTAGACGTCGTGGCTGCTGTGCACCATGATCGATTTGCCGACCATCCCGCTGCTGTTGGCCAGGCCGTCGGGAAACTGGGGCGTGGCCGAATTCAGCAGCAGCCGCGGGGTTTCCACGACATAGGCAGAGAGGATGACCAGTTTGGCTCTCTGTTCATAGGTGACGCCATCGTGGACGAAGGTGACGCCCGCAGCCCTGCCGTCTTTTCCGACGAGCACCTGGGTGACCATGCAGTCGGCCAATACCTCGGCACCGGCTGCGATCGCCTTGGGAATGTGCACGATCAGCGTGCTGAATTTGGAATCCGGCATGCAGCCCTGGTTGCAGAAGCCCCGGTTGATGCACGGCGGCCTGCCTTCAAACGGCGCCGACAGGATCGCCAGGGGAGCCACGGTCGATTGGATCCCCAGCTTTTCGCAGCCGTTTTGAAACAGGTATGCGTTGGGACTAAGCGGCTCCCGCTCCGGGTAAGGGTAGGGGCCGTGGAAGTTTCCCCAGGGAAAATGCTTGGGACCCGATACCGCAATCTCCCGTTCGATCTTCTCGTAGTAGGGTTCCAGATCTTCGTAGTCCAGCGGCCAGTCATCGGCCACCCCGTCCAGCGTCCTCGCCTTGAAATCGACATCGTGAGAACGTAAAAAGACAGCGGTAAAATGGACGGTTCCGCCGCCGATGCCGCGACCGGAATTGTTGTGTCCCATGGTCAAGGGATGATTGCCGTCGACAATCCGCGTCTCCTGCCATCCGAGATTTTTCATTGACAATTCATCGCTGGCAAAATCCTTCTGCGGATCGCGAAACGGACCCGCATCGAGGACGACGACACTCATCCCCGCCTCGCTCAACTCCTTGGCCAGGACGCCCCCCGACGCCCCCGCGCCGACGATGACGACATCTACTTCTCCGGTGTATTTGCGCTTTATCATGATTCCGGCTGAGCCTCCCATGGATCTAATTGTCCCAATTGGGTGCGAACGTACCCGCGCGGATATGCCGGTCCGGCGTAACCGATCTCGGACCAGACGGCAGGATGCGAGCAATACGACTCAATGGTCAGAGTGAGCAGTTTGTCAAACAAGGGCTGCTGCCACGCCGGGTCCCAGGTCGGGGAAGCTTCCGTGTTCCCGTGTCCTTGGCTGAGCGCCTGCAGCAGTTCCGTTTGTTGTTCCTCTTTTAAATGGGTGAAGGGAGTGGCGTGCAGCTGCCTGGCTGCCGCATCGATGGCCTGCAGGCCTTCCCGGATGAGGATTTGCTCGTTTGGCACTCCCGCTTTTCGCTGCCCCTCGCCTATCGCTTGCGTAAGGGTCTGGTCTATATGTTCAAGTACATACGAGAGGACGTTCAGCCGCTGATCGTCCACCAAGAGCGAACAGATGGCCCGAAGCAGCTCTGTTTCCTGTTTAGTTAAAAACTGGAAATTCGTTTTGGGACGAACGCGCGAAGTGACGATGGACTGGGTGTGATCGTCCCAGGCGTCCGTTTCCCTTAGCACGTCAAAAGACGGGTAATGGCTTTGTCGCACCATAAACAGACCTCCTTACCTGGCAGACCAGAATACTGCAATTAATCCCAGCACGCTCATGGCGGTAAACATAAACGGCAGGGTGAGCGGAGGGCCGATTAAAAAATTGCGCAGCGCCCACCCGCCGACGCGGATTCCCACACCGCGAATATGAAAATACGATCCGATCAACCCGGAAAGAATCCCCAGACACATCAGCAAGACGAACAGAGAGCGCAGCCAGGCGGCATTGTAAAAGGAGAAGGCGATGCCCTCGATAAAAATGATCGGGGCCAGAATCACCGGTACCCACATGACTTTTTGGTGAAAATTTTGCCGGTAGTGGAACAGCGTCACCTGCAGACCGATCGCCAAAAAGGCCACACTGGTAAACAGGATCAGGATTCGCTCAATCGACCAAACACCCCAGTACATCAGACCGACCTCTTTTCAGATGGATTGTGTTCACTCTAGTTGTTTCCAGCGTGGAGAAATCTATCCAATCTTATCGATTGCCAGCTTCCATTCATTTGTCCATAATGGAAGTGTTTCATGTTGTTCTGGGAAAAACAGGCTGGCTTGGGGTGAACTATATGAGTATTTTGCAGAATTTACTGAGGGATGTGCCAATTCCGCAAATGGTGAAAATCAGACAAAAGTTTGACGACTCCCATATCGAAAATATCGACGCAGCGCTGAAAGTCGAATGGCAGCGGGCCAAGGTGAGCGAATTGGTCAAACCCGGGATGGAAATTGCCGTCGCAGTCGGCAGCCGCGGCATTGACCGGATCGCGGCCATCACCAAAGCCACTGTGGCCTATTTGCAGGAGTTGGGCGCGAAGCCATTTATCGTGCCTGCCATGGGCAGTCACGGCGGCGCTACCGCAGAGGGACAGTGCATGGTGCTTCAACACCTGGGCATCACGGAAGCGAGCGTCGGCGCGGAAATTCGCTCGTCCATGAATGTGGAGCAAATCGGTGAACTGCAGTGCGGACTGCCCGTCTACATGGACCGGCACGCTTCTTTGGCCGACGGGATTGTCGTGATTAACCGGGTCAAACCGCATACAGCTTTTCGCGGACCGGTGGAGAGCGGACTATTGAAGATGATCAGTATCGGTCTGGGAAAACAGAAGGGAGCGGAAGCGGTCCATCTGTTCGGCTTTCAGCACATGGCGGAAAACGTCCCGGCGATGGCAAAGGTGATGCTGCAAAAGCGGCCCATATTATTCGGCATCGCTACGGTTGAAAATGCCTTCGACAAGGCCGCCATCATCTCTGTCGTGACGCCGGACCGGATGGAACAAGAAGAAATCAAGCTGCTCCAGCTCGCCAAGGAGATGATGCCGAGATTTTATTTCGATCAGATCGACGTCCTGATCGTCGACGAAATCGGCAAGGATATCAGCGGGGACGGAATGGATCCCAACGTCACCGGCCGGTATGGCACGCCTTACGCACATGGCGGGCCGGACGTCAACAAGATTGTCGTTCGCGATTTGTCGAAACGGACGGGCAGCATCGGCTTTGGGATCGGGATGGCCGACCTGACGACACAGCGTCTGGTCGACAAGATCAGCACGGAGGAAATGTACGTGAATGCGCTGACCACCGGCAACTTCGCTCCGACGAAAATTCCCACTGTTCTGCCGAATGACAAGCTGGCGATTCAAGCCGCGATCAAATCCGCCAACCTGCTGGATTTGCGCCAGGTCAGGCTGGTACGGATCAAAAACACGCTGACTTTGTCGGAAATTCTCGTGTCGGAAGCGATGCTGTCCGAAGTGAGCGGACATCCCCTGATGGAACTTGCGGGAGGCCCGCAGGCGATGAAATTTGACGCCGACGGCTATCTGTTGGATTGAGCACTTGCATGGAAAAAAAGAAGGGCTGTCGACTTCCCCGACAGCCGGACTGCAGGCCCGCGTGTCTGCAGTCTATTTTTGTCTCCGCCTCAAGAGCTCTCCGTCTTTTTTCGGCGCAATTTTTTCGTGGTGGTCACACCGGTTTGTTTTTCTGTTTTCTTCTCTTTTTCCTTTTCCGCGGAAGGCGGGGATTTGACTGCGGGCGTCGGGGAGGGCGGGATGGCTGCCGGCTCTGCCGCTCCTTCTCCTGACGCTGCAGCAAGGCTCGCTTTCAACGCCTGCATCAAGTCGATCACATTTGCCTTCGGTGCGGCTGGGGCGACGGCTATTTCCTCGCCTTCCAGCTTTTTGGCGATCAGGTTGTGCAGGTCCTCGCGGTATTCATCCGTGTACTTGGCCGGCTCAAACGGGGCGCTCATGCTGTTGATCAACTCTTCGGCCATGGCCAGTTCGTTTTCGGCCAGGGGAAAATCAGCGGCCGGCAGGGCGGGCACTTGGGCCACCGCCCGCACTTCATCCGGGTAGAAGATCGTCTCCAGGACAATGCAGGGTCCGTAGATGCGGACGACGGCCAGGCTTTGCCGGTTGCGAATCGTGATGCGGGCCACGGCGATCTTGCCGGTGCGCTCCATCGCCGCCCTGAGCAGCGCATACGCCTTGTCTCCCGTATCCTGGGGAGAAAGGTAGTAGCTTTTGACGAAGAAGATGGGATCGATCTCGGTGAGCTGAACGAAGTCGAGGATCTCGATCGCTTTGCGGGTCTCGGGAGTAATGCCCTCCAGGTCTTCATCCGTGACGATGACGAAATTTCCCTTTTCGTATTCAAAGCCGCGCACGATCTCGCTTGCATCCACTTCCCGGTCGCAGTGCGGGCACATTTTGGCGTAGCGGATTGGCGTATTGCATTCCTTGTGAAGCTGACGGAAGCGGACATCCTTCTCTTCCGTCGCAGTGAACATCTTGATCGGAATGTTGACGAGTCCGAAGCTGATCGAACCTTTCCAGACAGTGTGCATATTGGCCTCCTGCGGTTATTTTCCTCTATCAAATAGTATGGTCAGACGGGGCAGACAGCGGTCTTGAAACTTTTGGATCGGAGTTGGCGTCTGGCTGGAATTGGCAGTGGGCCAAGGGTTGAAACTTTACGTTATTCCTGCTATTATTTTTACCTATGTGAAATTTATAATTTAATATTTCAATTTCTCTAAAAATTGTGCTGAATGAAACAACTTATTTACCGAAGATGCGAGGAGTTTTGAACAGATGAAAAACTTGTCTTGGAAAGAGACTACATCGATAGGGTTAATGCTGTTCGCCTTGTTTTTTGGCGCCGGAAACATGATTTTCCCCCCGTCCTTGGGACAAGCCGCAGGGACCCATTTTTGGGCGGCCATCGCCGGATTTATCGTCACAGGCGTAGGGCTTCCGCTGCTTGGCGTCATCGCGATCGCGATCTCCGGGGAAAACCTGCAGTCTCTCGGGGGCCGCGTCCATCCGGTGTTTGGTGTCGTCTTTACGACGATTGTGTACCTGTCGATCGGGCCGGTTTTCGCCATTCCCCGCACCGGCACGGTTGCGTTTGAAATGGGAGCGGCCCCCCTTCTGCCCGAGGGAATGAAGAGCGGCGGCTGGTCTTTGTTTCTCTATACGCTGGTTTACTTTGCGATCACGTTATGGCTGTCGTTAAATCCGACAAAGCTCGTTGACCGAATTGGTAAAATTTTAACACCTTTGCTGCTGATCACGATTGCCGTCATTTCCATACAGGGAATTGTCCATCCGATCGGACCGCTTGAGCCGCCGGCGGAAGCGTATCAATCAGCGCCGTTTTTCGGCGGATTCGTGCAAGGGTATTTGACGATGGATGCCATCGCGGCGCTCGTATTCGGCATCGTCGTGATCACAGCCGTTCAGGAGCGCGGAGTAAAGGAGCGCAAACAGCTTGCGTTAACCACGTTGAAAGCGGCAGTAATCGCTGCCATCGGGCTGGCGCTGGTCTACATCGCCTTAGGCTATTTGGGAGCTTCCAGCCGATCGGCGGTGGGGGCAACGGAGAACGGCGGGCAAATTTTAACGGCGGTTACCTCTTTTCTGTTCGGCAGCCCGGGAACGATTCTGTTGGGCGCGGCGATTACCCTGGCGTGTTTGACTACATCTGTAGGACTTGTCACTTCCTGCGGCCAGTATTTTTCCCGGTTGTTTCCAAAGCTTTCCTACAAAGCTGTTGTCTGCGTCATGTGCCTGTTCAGTCTGGGCGTGGCCAACTTGGGGCTCACTCAGATCATCAGCTTTTCAGTGCCGTTGTTGATGGTCATCTATCCGCTGGCCATTGTATTGATTATCCTGTCCATTTTCCACCCAATCGTCAAAGGAAGCCCCGGCGTGTATCTGGGCGCTTTGGTCGGGACGGCGCTGGTCAGTGTCGGCGACGGCTTGCAGCAGCTTAGCCTGCAGCCGGATTGGCTGCTCGCGGCCTATGACAAACTGCCGTTTTACGCGGAAAGAATTGGCTGGTTGCTGCCAGCGCTGGCCGGCGGACTGCTGGGCTGCGTCTTCGAAGGTACAGGGAAGCGGAGAGCCTGGGTGCTTCCGGCGCTCGTCGGAAGACTGCTGGGCTGCGTCTTCGGCAGGGCAAAGAAGCAGCGAGCGACAGACGCTTCCACAGAGACAAGAAAAATCGGATAATGCCAGCGGCTGTGATAAGCCCTCTGTCCCGGGTAAGTCTTTCCAGGGAAGAGGGCTTTTTTGGGAAACCGCCTACTGTCCGTGTTTTTTAAAGTCAGCCTGATCAGCCCGGGACTGCATATCCCGTGCCGCTTCCTTGTTATGGCCGGTCCGGTCGGCCAGCGATTGAGCCGCTGCGGCCGCTTGCTTTCGCTTTGAAGGCAATTTCTCCGCCATGGGTCATCCTCCTTCCATGTAAGGCTAGTATGTCCCGGATGGAGGCCGAAAAAAAACCCCGCTGCCATGCAGCGGGGCAGCGGTTCATTCGGCTCTCTCAAGGAGAGCGTGCCACATGAATGCTCCTATCAGACATTCGATGTGCATGCGCGAACCGCTTTTCAATTATGGGAGAGGAGAAACCGGAGGAAGAGCTTATGGGGAAACGTAAGTCTTCTCCGCGGTTGTCAGCGACACCGTTGCGTCGCTGTATCTATTCATTTCCAAGTGAGGGAGTGTTTATACATCGTGTGTGTGAATTTTTTTGGGCAACTCTGCTGCGGCCTGCACAGCGGCCCCAAATGGCCGTGACAACCTGAAGGAAAGCTTGCCATTTTACGGAGAAACCATGTCTGTGTTAGTATGAACGTATTGCCATATACAGACATCCAGGTGAGAATATGCGAGTCATTGCAGGTGATTATAAAGGGCGTCCGCTCGCCTCCGTTCCCGGCAGGGGAACGAGGCCGACGACGGACAAAGTAAAAGAGTCGATATTCAACATCATCGGACCGTACTTCGACGGCGGCTGGGCGCTTGATCTCTACGCCGGTACGGGAGGATTGGGAATCGAAGCGTTAAGCCGCGGGGCGGACAAGGCCATCTTTGTCGATGCGGATCCCAAAGCGGTTTCCATCGTCAAGCAAAACCTTGCCGCACTCAAACTGGAGGGGCGGGCAGAAGTATACCGGATCGATGCTGCACGGGCGCTGCGGGCTTTGGCCAAGCGGCAGCTCGTCTTTGACCTGGTCTTTCTCGACCCCCCTTACGCCAAACAGCAAATCGCCTTGGAACTGCAGGTGCTGCAGGAGGCTGGTTTGCTGTCTTCGGAGTGTCGGGTTGTCGCCGAGCACGATGCCGGAGTCATCCTGCCGGAGCGCGTGGGAGACTGCTCTGTGCAGCGCAGCGCCAGCTACGGCGATACTGCGGTTACCATCTACGGTTTTTAAAAAAGCTTCTGTCGAACGGAGTCAAGGCCTCGCGAAGAAGCTGGTCTTGATCCAGAACCAGAAGCTGAAGTACTCTGTTATGCCGATCGGAAAGGAATCTTTCCCATGCGGCGAGACGAAGGGAGTCATGTTTATGCGCATTGCCGTCTGTCCGGGCAGCTTTGATCCGGTCACTTACGGGCACCTCGATATCGTCAGCCGGGGAGCCAAAATTTTTGACAAGGTGATTGTCGCCGTGCTGTACAATTCCAAAAAGTCCCCACTGTTCTCGGTCGAGGAGCGGCTTGACCTGCTGCGCCAGGTTACGGCCGAGATGCCCAACGTGGAAGTCGATTCGTTTTCCGGTCTCTTGATCGACTACATGCGGACCAAACAGGCAAAAGTCTTGATCAAGGGGCTTCGCGCCGTTTCCGACTTTGAGTATGAAATGCAGATGGCCGCGATCAACAGAAAGTTGGATGAGGAGATTGAGACTTTTTTCATGATGACCAACAATCAATACTCCTACCTGAGTTCCAGCATCGTCAAAGAAGTAGCCAGGTATAACGGGCGCATCAGCGATCTGGTGCCGCCGCTTGTGGAAAGAGCGCTGTACGACAAGCTGGGCCGGCAAGCGTAAACGATCCCTAGCGGTAGCGGGGCCGCTTTACCGCGAACTTGCGGATGATGGCACTGAGCGCGATCAGGATGAGCAGGATCGCCAGCGCAGTCGCGCTGGAGCGGAAAAAGACATCCCGCCAGACATCGGCTGTACTCGGGAAGGTATTTGGCAGGAATACCGGCACACTGCTCACCCAGCCGGCCGTCAGCGTCATGAGCGGACGCCAGAGCGCAAGCGTCATCACGGCTGCCAGTACAGCGTGGATGCAGCGCGCCATCAGGTAGGGCGTGACGCGAATATCGGTGGAACTGAGAATGCTCGCTACCTGGGCGTGTACGCTGAGGCCGCCCCAGGCGAGGACGGAACTGGTTATCGCCGCTTTCCACATGAAGGAGACATTAGCGGGTACATCGCTTACCGCTTGGGCCCCAAGCGTCACTTCAAAAAGCCCTGTAACCAGCGCTTGGGAAAATCCTTCAGGCAGGCCGAGCGGTCCGAGCACCACCATCAGGATCGCACTCAAAAACCGCGTGATGTTAATCACTTCAAACATCTCCATCAGTACGGAAAAGACGACGAGAAAACCGCCGATCATCAACTGCATCTGCAGGGCGGAGAAAACGGCATCGCCCATCAGCTGGCCGAACGGCCGTTTGTCCCGTAGGCGTGCCCGGTGCATGGCCTGCAGGGAGCGGTAGGCCAGGGAGCGCTGCTGTTTTTCCAGCGGCCTGGTGATCGGCGTATGTCCGGCGAAAAAGCGGAAGCAGAATCCCAAAATGATCGCGGACAGGTAATGGGAGGCGGTCAGCACGACGCCCAGCTGCTCGCTGTGAAAAAAGCCGACGGAGACGGCACCGATGACAAACAGCGGGTCTGCCGTAGTGGTAAAGGAGACGAGCCGCTCCCCTTCCACTCTTGTCAGGTTTCCCTGCTCGCGCAGACGGGTCGTCAGTTTGGCGGCAACCGGGTACCCGGAGGAAAATCCCATCGTCAGGACAAATCCGCCGGTTCCGGGAACGTTAAAAAAAGGGCGCATCACCGGCTCTAAAAGGACGCCGACAAAGTGTACGACGCCAAGCCCCATCAGGATTTCGGAGACGACGATAAAAGGCAGCAGAGCAGGGAAGACGACATCCCACCAGATTTTTAAACCGCTGACTGCTGCGCGGTACGACGTTTCCGGATGTGAGACCAGGGTTACGACCAGGCCGATTGCGCAGACGGCAAGAATAAGTGTGAGGACCGGAGAATGACGTGACATAGGTGCCTCCTGGAGATCTGAGATAGTACATGCATACGTGTGGAAGGACTAATCTATGACTTGCGACCCTCATAAGAATGTAAGAGGGAGGGAAATGAAGTGACTGTCAAACGAACACCAAAAGTCGGCCTGGCTCTTGGCTCCGGCGGGGCTCGCGGGTTCGCCCACATCGGGGTGCTGAAGGTGCTCGAAGCTCACCGGATCCCGATCGACTTCGTGGCGGGCAGCAGCATGGGCGGGTTGATTGGCGCGTTTTTTGCGAACGATATCGAGCCCGCCATGATGGAAAAGCTGGCGATTCATCTGAAGCGGAAGCATTGGCTGGACGTGACCGTACCCACCCTTGGCTTTGTCGCCGGCCAGAAGATCAAGGAACTCGTCCGTCTGTTGACGCACGGAAAGAAAATCGAAGAGCTTAGCAAGCCGCTGGCGATTGTCGCGACGGACATCGAGACCGGCGAGCGGGTCGTATTCCGCAGGGGGCCGGTTGATCGGGCGGTTCGCGCCAGCATTTCGATCCCCGGCATCTTTATCCCGGAGCGGGTGGGGGAGCGGCTCTTGGTCGACGGCGGGGTCATCGACAGAGTGCCGGTCACCGTCACCAGGGAGATGGGTGCCGACATTGTGATTGCCGTCGACGTCGCGCAGTTTGACGTAAAGATGAAGGTGGGGTCCATCTTTGATGTCATCGCCCAGGCGATCGACGTGATGGAGCGGGAGATTTTGCGGCACCAGATGCTTGCAGCCGACCTGGTAATCCGCCCGAATGTTGGACACTATAGCAGTATCTCCTACACCGGAATCGAGGAAATCATCGCCGAAGGGGAGCGGACGGCACTGGAGCACGTAGACCGCATCAAAGAACTGATTGAGGCATGGGAGGGAGAAGAGTGACCGAGCAGGCGGATATGCAGCGCGAACGATCAAGAAAAAGGCTGAGACGACTGCAGTGGTGGCTGGCAGCCGCCTGTGCGTTGATCGTGCTTTCCGCATACATCCCGCTGCCCTACTACGTGACCCGCCCCGGTTCTGCCATCGAGCTTTCGCCGATGGTCACCGTGGAGGGCGGGACAAAGGACGAACAAGGGACGTTTATGCTGACGACGGTTCGCATGGGACAGGCTACGCCGATCTGGTACCTTTACGCCAAGCTGTCGCCGGACGCGGAGCTGATAGATAAGAACCTGGTCGTCGATGAAGGAGAGTCGGAGGAAGAGTACACCCAGCGCGAGTTGGAAGTGATGAAAAATTCTCAAAAACTGGCAGAGGCCGTTGCGTTTCAACGCGCTGGCTACGATGTGAAAATCGAACCGCAGGGCGTGCTGGTGCTCGGAGGCGTAAAGGGGATGCCGGCGGGTGAAGTGCTCAAGGTCGGAGATGTGATCACCCGGGTGGATCAGCACCGGGTACTGACCGCGGATGAGCTGAGCTCCTACCTAAACGGCAAAAAAGCAGGCGACAAAGTGGACATTACATATGAGCGCGGCGGCCGGGAGCTGCAGGCGCAAGTCGCATTGGCACTGCTGCCGCCGCAAGGACCCGGTCAGGACAGGCGGGTCGGGCTGGGGATACGCCGGGATAATAAACTGCTGATCGAGGTGCCGAAGAAAGTGACCATCGCCTCCCAAGGCATCGGGGGGCCATCCGCCGGATTGATGATGACGCTGGAAATCTTCGATCAACTGGAGACCGGCGTCGATCTGACGCGGGGCTACCGGATCGCCGGCACCGGATCGATCAACCCGGACGGAACGGTCGGCAGGATTGGCGGAATCAACCACAAGATCGTCGCCGCCAACGCTACCGGTGCGGAAATCTTTTTTGCCCCCAACGACCCGGGACCGGGCATCTCCAACTACGAGGAAGCGGTTGAAACGGCCAAAAAAATCGGCTCCGCGATGAAGATCGTCCCTGTCAAAACGGTGGATGACGCCATTCGATATCTCAAGGAGCTGCAGCCGAAACACGCCTGATCGGCGCCTGGCGGTACTCCCGCGTAAACGGCAGCTTTCCGGGATTCGGCAGGGCCAGCCGGTACAAGCTGTCGGCGACAATGTCGAGGTCAAGCATCGGATGGATGCCGTCGCGTACCTTGGTGTAAATCGGCAGGCGCCCCGATTGCTTTGCCCGGTGAAGCAGCGCCTGTCCCGTCTCGTTGAAGCCGAGCACGCGGGCGTACGGCGCTCCCGCTTTTAACTGAAAGCGGGCGATGTCGTCCTTGCCAAGACCCAGCAGGACACTGAGCAGCATCCGCTGCAGGCGGTTCCAGGTAAAGCGGCGGGTCTTCGCCTGCGAAAGCAGTTCTCGGACGGTTTCGACGCGTTTTACCGCTTGTTTCAGTCGGTACTCCACCCCCTCCTCTATTTCGTGATGGCGGGAGAGCTCCTCGGGAGTAAGCTGCAGCAAGCGGTGGAACAGGGGATGGCGAAAATGTTCCCACGAAACCGGTCCCGCGCCGGACGCAAACTCCCGCGAAAGGATCTCCAAGACACTTGGCGGGACGAAGGAAGCCAGCTCTTGCAGCGCCCCCTTTGCGTCGAAAATCAGTTTTCTGATCGCGGTAGCGCTGGCGATGCGGCTATCGGTGATCGTCTCCTGGTGATACCCGGCCTTCTGTCGTTTGATCGTCGCGGCCTGGATCGGGCTGCTTTGCCGCTCCAGGGCGAGGAGGTAATTGAGCCCCAGGATGTTGTTGGGCTGGTCGATGGGGATGCGGCCAAACCCCATGTCCTGCATGAGCTGCCCGGCAGCCGCGGCATAGGCGACGGGGTAGGCGAGACCCTCAGCCAAGCCGGCCTTCAGGTAACGGGTGAATGCTGCCGGCTCGTCCGCCAGGGTTTTGGCCAAAAGACGCATCCATTCCAGTTCGCCGCTTTCGCTGCCGAAGCAAAGGAAGTCGACCACTCCCAAGCGATCCAGGATCGACACGGCGCCGTGAGCGAAGATTTCCGCATTGGCGCAAGCGAAGGGAACCGGCAGTTCGATGACCAGATCGATCCCGACGGAGAGCGCCATTTCCGCCCGGGCCCATTTGGAGACGATCGCGGGTTCGCCGCGCTGCAGAAAATTGCCGCTCATGACCGCGACACAGGCGTCAGCCCCTACGGCTGCCTTGGCAGCGGTGAAGTGGTGCAGGTGACCGTTGTGAAACGGGTTGTATTCGACAATAAGACCGACCGTTTTCAAAAGCAGACCGCTCCTTTTTTCTTTTGAGTGTAAGAGACAAAGGCCGGTTTGGCAAATCGGTTTTTCCTGCACTGTCAAGCTAATTTGGTTGACAAAGCTTTCCGCTACCGCTATAATCAACTTTGTTGTGCTTGAGGTGAAGAGACATGAATCTTAAAATTGCAGAGCTTAAGTCACGACAAGGTGAACCGCTGCCCTTTCGTACAACCCTGGAACCGGCAGACCTGAAGAACCGCCATCAGGAGATTCGCGGCTTGACCCCGGTCGAAACGGTTGGTGAAGCGGTCATGCTGGGCGGACTTGTCTACGTCACGGGAAAGCTGAGTGCCGATGTCGATTTCGTCTGTGCCCGCTGTCTGGGGCCGTTTCGACAGCATGTGCAGATCCCGTTCCAAGAGACCTTTGCCACGTCTGATGCCGACGTCCAGGAGGATGGGGACAGCGATTTTCACGAGGTGGCCGGGGACGAAATTGACCTGGAGCCGATTCTGCAGGAAGACTTCCTGCTCGCGATACCGGCATTTCCGCTGTGTATGGAAGATTGCAAGGGACTTTGTCCGACTTGCGGGGCAAACCGAAATGAACAGACCTGTTCGTGCAACAACCAGAGAATTGACCCCCGCCTGGCCGGTTTGGCTGATTTTTTCTCTAAGACAGAAGAATGAGTTCATTCACTTGTTTTCAAGATGAAGCTGTCGTCTTCGGATTGCCGGCTCATTTTTGAACGGATGGGACACCATCCATAGATCAAGGATTCCTCTAAACTGCAGTCGCTCTTTCCTGAGAGTGCTTCAATAGAGGCCTTAACTCTTACTTGCAAATGCAGATTTTGCGACATCATCAGTTGAAGGAGGTGTTAGGAAGATGGCAGTACCTCAGCGGAGAACTTCCAAAACCCGTAAAAATATGCGCCGTACGCACTTCAAACTGGAAATCCCAGGCATGATCAAATGCGACAATTGCGGCGAGTACAAGCTGGCGCATCGCGTATGCCCGAGCTGCGGAACTTATAAAGGAAACAAAGTGGTGGAATAATTCCACTGGATTGTTTATCCAGTGCGGGCGGCAGGGTTGAAAAAATCCTGCCGTTCTCATATACTGGCTTAGTACCAGGTAATATAAACTGATCGTAATACATAGGTCGTGTTCTTCAAGAGGGGGGTGCCTATGACCGTGCGATTACCCAAGAGGGAACGGCAGCAGCGTCTTGCCCGGACGCTTGCGGACAATCCGTTTGCCACGGACGAGGATCTGGCCGCGATGTTTAGCGTGAGCATTCAGACGATTCGCCTCGACCGCCTGGAGTTGGGCATTCCCGAACTGCGTGAGAGAATCAAATCGGTTGCTGAAAAAAGATTTGACACCGTGAAATCACTTCACATCGACGAAGTGATAGGCGAGGTAATCGAGCTGCAGTTGGACAAATACGGATTTTCCATGCTGGAAGTAAAAGAAGAACACATATTTGCCCGGACGAAGATCGCCAGGGGGCATTATATTTTTGCCCAAGCCAACTCGCTGGCGGTTGCCGTCATTGACGCGGATGTCGCGCTGACGGCTACTGCCAGGATCCGCTTCGTCCGTCCCGTGCAACTTGGAGAAAAGCTGTTCGCGAAGGCGGAAGTTCGCAGCCGGGATGGGGACGAAAGCAAGGTGCGGGTTGAGACAAAGGTCCAGGGAGAGACCGTCTTCACCGGTACGTTTCGCGTGTTTCGGGTGCCGGGAACGGTGTAGTCTGGCTAAACGCTTCAACTTAAGAGGAGGAAATTCTTTTGCGTATTGCCTTGGATGCTATGGGCGGTGACAACGCCCCGCGCAGCACCGTAGAGGGAGCGGTGCAGGCCTGCCTGGCCGATCCGGCTTTAAAAATCGTGCTGGTGGGTGATGAGGCCCAGGTAAAGCCGCATTTGCCCGAACAACTGCCGCCAGGAATTGAATTGCTGCATTGCAGTGAAGTGATCGAACCGGATGACGAGCCCGTGAAGGCAGTCAGACGAAAAAAAGACGCCTCGATGGTGGTGGCTGTCGGATTGGCCCGGGACGAAAAAGTGGATGCGGTCATCTCGGCCGGAAACACTGGCGCCTTGATGACCGCCGGCCTGCTGATCGCTGGCCGGATGCAGGGGATCGAACGGCCCGCATTGGCGGCGCTTTTTCCCAACATGAAGAGCAAGGCGACACTGGTCCTTGACGTAGGGGCCAATATGGACGCCAAACCGCTTCATCTGCTGCAGTACGCCATCATGGGCAGTCTGTACGCGGAAAAGGTGCTGGGCTACGACAGACCGACTGTTGCCCTGCTGAACGTAGGGACGGAGGAAGCGAAAGGCAACGAGCTGACCAAAGCGGTGTATCCGCTGCTGGCTGCTTCCAACGTGAACTTCATCGGCAACGTAGAGGCGCGCGACGTCCTCGACGGAATGTGTGACGTGCTGGTCTGCGACGGCTTTTCCGGCAACGTGATGCTAAAGTCGATGGAAGGCGCGGTCTCGACCATTTTTTCGCAGTTAAAGAAGGAGTTCCTCTCCAGTTTCGTGAATAAGATAGCAGCGGCTATTCTAAAGCCAAGTCTGACCCGCTTCAAATCGCGCTTGGATTACTCGGAGTACGGCGGAGCGCCGCTCTTGGGATTGCGCCGGCCGGTGGTAAAAGCACACGGCTCGTCCAATGCCCACGCGATTAAAAATGCGATCCTGGTAGCTTCGCGGTTTGCCCAGTTAGACGTCAACGGCTATGTGCAAAAAGAGATGGAAGCAGGAAGAGAGAGCGAAAGAGAGTGATGATAATGAGGGGATTGCGCTCGGTTGGCATCCTGTCAACTGGCTCATATACACCTGAACGCGTACTGACCAATGCCGATCTGGAAAAAATGGTCGATACCTCGGACGAGTGGGTGGTAACCCGCACCGGCATTCGCGAGCGCCGCATCAGCGCGCCGGAGCAGGCTTCCTCCGATCTGGCCCTGGAAGCAGCGAAGATAGCGCTGGAGAAGGCGCAGGTGCGTCCGGGAGAATTGGATATGATCATCGTGGCAACCGTCACGCCAGACATGATGTTTCCGTCGACGGCCTGCATCCTGCAGGACAAACTCGGGGCGGCAAAGGCTGCGGCGATGGACGTGTCGGCGGCCTGCACGGGTTTCCTGTACGGCATCACCACGGCCAGCCAGTTTATCGCCAATGGGCTGTACCGCTACGTGCTGGTAGTCGGGGTCGAGTGCCTGTCCA
The DNA here is from genome assembly GCF_000311785.1 of Brevibacillus massiliensis. Taxonomy (GTDB): domain Bacteria; phylum Bacillota; class Bacilli; order Brevibacillales; family Brevibacillaceae; genus Brevibacillus_C; species Brevibacillus_C massiliensis. The sequence continues at coordinate 32,890 of NZ_HE978537.1, read as the reverse complement.
AGATCACGGATTACACAGACCGCAACACCTGCGTATTGTTTGGAGACGGTGCGGGTGCCGCTCTGCTCGGTCCGGTAGAACAAGGCATGGGCTTTTTGGCGTTTGACCTTGGTGCGGATGGGTCCGGCGGCCCGCTGCTCTCTTTGCCGGGCGGAGGCTCGCGCTTGCCGGCTTCCAGTGAAACGGTGGAACAGCGGCAGCACTACATCTCGATGGCGGGATCGGAAGTGTTTAAATTCGCCGTCAAGGTGATGAACTCGGCAACCGAGGCGGTATTGGAGAAAGCGGGGATCAGCAAGGAAGAGATTGATTTGATGGTGCCTCATCAGGCCAACCGGCGGATTATCGACGCCGCGGTCAAGCGCTTCGGCCTGTCCGAGGAGAAGGTCGTGATCAACCTCGACCGCTATGGCAACATGTCGTCAGCGTCCATTCCGGTGGCGTTGGACGAAGCGATTGAGGCCGGACGCCTCAAAGAAGGAGACAACGTCGTGCTCGTCGGCTTTGGCGGCGGATTGACGTGGGGAGCGGCCCTGTGCAAGTGGTCGACTCGCGAAGCAAAAGAGTAGGGAGTTGATGCGAGATGAGTAAAATCGCTTTTGTCTTCCCGGGACAAGGTTCTCAGTTTGTCGGCATGGGAGCGGAGTTGGCAAAAGATTCCGCAAAGGCCGGGGAGGTATTTGCGCAAGCGGATGCTGCTTTGGGCTTCTCTTTGTCTTCGCTTTGCTGGGAAGGGCCGGAAGAAGAACTGCGCCTTACCGCCAATACCCAGCCGGCCATCCTGACGATGAGTGTAGCGGTACGGGAGGCCTTGCGGGAAAAACAGCCTGGTTTTGAGCCGGCATTTGTCGCCGGGCACAGCCTCGGCGAGTATTCCGCGCTGGTTGCGGCCGGGGCGATGAGCTTCGCGGATGCGGTGACCACTGTGCGCCTGCGCGGCCAGTTTATGGAGGAAGCCGTGCCAGCCGGACAGGGAGCGATGGCTGCTGTTCTCGGGATGGACCGGGAGGCGCTGCACGCCGTCTGTGAAGCGGTCAGCAGCCAAGGGCATCCGGTTCAACTGGCCAACTTGAATTCGCCCGGGCAAATCGTCATCTCCGGCAGCGCCGAGGGCGTTCAACTGGCTTCCGAGCAGGCCAAGCAAAACGGCGCGAAGCGGGTCATGCCGCTTAACGTCAGCGGTCCGTTCCACTCTTCCCTGATGGCGCCGGCAGCGGACAAACTGGCCAGGGTTCTGGACGGAATCTCCATCAAGGACGCAGGGATACCGGTTGTCGCCAACGTCACCGCCAAACCGGTGAGCAAAGCGAGCCAAATCAAGGAAAGTCTGATTCGGCAGGTAGCTTCCCCGGTGCTTTGGGAAGACTGCGTAACATACATGCTGGGCGAAGGCGTTACTACGTTTGTCGAGATCGGTCCGGGCAAGGTTCTGGCGGGACTGATCAAGAAAATAGCGCCTAAAGAGGTGCAAATTTTCGCGGTTCAGGATATGAACGGCCTGACTGAACTGCTGGATGGAGGGGTGTTATGCTGACGAATCAAGTAGCCCTGGTAACGGGCGCCTCCCGCGGGATCGGTCGTGCGATCGCCTTGAAGCTGGCCGAAGCCGGAGCCCATGTCGTTGTCAACTACGCGGGCAGCGAAACGGCGGCGGCCGAGACGGCGGCGAAAATCAGGGAGATGGGGCGTGAGGCGCTGGTGATCAGAGCCAACATCGCGAGCACGGATGAGGTAAACGAGATGTTCAAGCAGGCATTGGACCATTTCGGCCGGCTGGACATCCTGGTCAACAATGCCGGGATTACCCGTGACAACCTGCTGATGCGAATGAAAGAAGAAGAGTGGGACGAGGTAATCAACACCAACCTGAAGGGCGTATTTACCTGCATCAAGGCGGCGACCCGCCCGATGATGAAGCAGCGCAGCGGCCGGATCATCAACATCGCTTCGGTCGTCGGCTTTCTCGGCAATGCCGGGCAGGCCAATTACGTCGCGGCCAAGGCAGGCGTGATCGGATTGACCAAGACGAGCGCCCGCGAGCTGGCTTCCCGCGGCATAACCGTAAATGCCGTCGCGCCCGGATTTATCGACACCGACATGACGGCGAAGCTGCCGGAAGACCTGCGCGAGGCCATGCTCCGGCAGATTCCGCTCGGCCGGCTGGGTCAGTCCGAGGAAGTAGCGGCTGCGGTGCTTTTCCTCGCCTCTGACGCAGCCAGTTACATGACAGGGCAGACGCTGCACATCGACGGCGGCATGTTCATGTAGCGGCCGCTCTGAGCAAATGGGTGACAACTGGTTTTTATATAGGACTTCCCGTATAATACTTGGAGAGGGGGTGAGCAAAAATGGCTGATACATTCGACCGTGTGAAGAAGATCATCATTGATCGTCTGGGTGTGGAAGAGGAAAAGGTGGTTATGGAAGCTTCCTTTAAGGAAGATCTGGGAGCTGATTCCCTTGACGTGGTAGAGCTCGTGATGGAACTGGAAGACGAGTTCGATATGGAGATTTCCGACGAAGACGCTGAAAAAATCTCTACTGTGGGAGAGGTAGTAAAATACATAGAGTCCCGCCAGTAAGAGTAAGTAGGAGTCCCGTGAAAACGGGACTTCTCTCCCTTCATAATGGAACCCCTTGACTTATTTGCCAATACATAACGAAAACCCTTTTTTTTCAATTCCGATGAAGTCAGCCCCTGCAGGCAGGGGTACTTTTTCGGGAAGAATGGACATAACTAGGAACGAATAGAAGCGATAAAAGCTGATTTGATGATATAGAGGTGAACGTCATGAAACGAAGAGTGGTTATTACCGGTGTTGGTGTCATTTCCTCATTGGGCAACGATGCTGCCGTTTTCTGGAACAATTTGCTGGAAGGGAAGTCCGGAATCGATAAAATTACTTCGTTTGACGTATCCGACTACCCGACCCAGATCGCCGGGGAAGTAAAAGACTTTAACCCGGAAGCGTACATGGATAAAAAGGAAGTGCGTCGGACCGACCGCTTTGCCCAATTCGCGCTGGCAGCGTCGAAGATGGCCTTGCAAAACGCCAAGCTGGAGATAACACCGGAAATTGCCCCGCGGGTCGGCGTCTACATCGGTTCGGGGATCGGCGGACTGGCAACCTGGGAGGACCAGCACACCGTACTGATGGAAAAAGGGCCGCGACGGGTCAGCCCGTTCTTCATTCCGATGATGATCGCCAATATGGCGGCCGGCCTCGTTTCCATTGAAACGGGCGCAAAAGGGCCGACATCCAGCGCGATGACGGCTTGCGCCACCGGGACCAATGCGATCGGGGATGCGTTTAAGCTGATTCAGTACGGCAAAGCCGACGTCATGATTACCGGCGGAGCGGAGGCGACGATCAGGCCGATGGCGATCGCCGGCTTCTGCTCGGCAAAAGCGATGTCAACCCGCAACGACGAACCGCAAAAAGCGAGCCGCCCGTTCGATCGGGATCGCGATGGCTTCGTCATGAGCGAGGGCGCCGGAGTCCTCGTGTTGGAGGAATACGAACACGCCGTAAAGCGGGGGGCGACGATTATCGCGGAAGTGATCGGCTACGGACTCAGCGGCGACGCCCACCACATCACCGCACCGCCGGAGAACGGGGAGGGGGCTGCCCGCTGCATGCAGGATGCGCTTCATGACGCCGAGATCCGACCCGAGGATGTAGGCTACATCAACGCCCACGGAACCTCGACCGACATTGGCGACATCGCCGAGACCAGGGCGATCAAGACGGTCTTCGGCGATCACGCCTACAAGCTGGCGGTCAGTTCCACCAAATCGATGACCGGACACTTGCTCGGGGCCACCGGCGGTGTAGAAGCGATTGCAACGGCATTTGCCCTGCGGGATCAAATCTTGCCGCCGACGATCAATCTGGATAATCCCGATCCCGAGTGCGATCTGGACTATGTGCCAAACAAGGCGCGCCGTGCCGATGTGAAGGTGGCCATCTCCAATACGTTTGGCTTTGGCGGGCACAACGCGACAATCGTCCTCAAACGTTTTGAGGCCTAAGCCGGGCAGAGAGCCCGGCCACGCGGAGGAAGGTAGTGGAAGTGTTGAATTTTGCAGAACTCCAAAAAAAAATCGGCATTCACTTTCACAATGAGAGTGTGCTCAGGCAGGCATTTACCCACTCTTCATACGTGAACGAGCAGAGGGGCAGGCGAATCCAGGACAATGAACGTCTCGAGTTTCTGGGAGATGCGGTGTTGGAGTTGGCTGTTTCGCAGTTCCTCTACAAGACGTTTCCCAAGATGACAGAGGGCGAGATGACGAAGCTGCGGGCGGCCATCGTCTGCGAACCGTCTCTCGTCAAATTTGCCGAGCTGCTTAGTTTCGGCGACATGGTTCTGCTCGGTAAGGGGGAAGAGATGACAGGCGGCCGGCAGCGGCCGGCGCTGCTGGCTGACGTATTCGAAGCCTTCATTGGCGCCCTTTACCTCGATCAGGGGATTGATGCGGTCTTCCGCTTCTTGGAAGTCTACGTCTATCCCTTGATCGACAAAGGGGAATTTACCCAGTTGACAGATTTTAAAAGCCAACTGCAGGAATTCGTCCAACAGGATAACCTCGGCGAGATTCAGTATCGCATCGTGCAGGAAAAGGGGCCGGCGCACAACCGCGAGTTCGTCTCGGAGGTGCTGCTCAACGACAACCCTCTGGGCGTCGGCATCGGCCGTTCAAAAAAAGAGGCCGAACAGCAGGCTGCCGCCCGCGCGCTGATCAAATTGGGAGCGAAATAAAACGAAAGCTGTGCCGCTTATGGTCAAGACCCCATTTTGTAGACAGTAAGAAAAACCCCGGCAG
>NZ_HE978537.1:0-26779 GCF_000311785.1 Brevibacillus massiliensis | reverse complement strand
CCGTATACTGACACCTGTATTCTGCAGGCGTCAGCATATTTAGTTTGATTTGAATTCGTTCTTCGTTATAAAAACGAATAAATTCCTCAATTCGCCTTTGTGCCTCTTCTAGGCTTCGTATATCATAAGGGTAGAGTGCTTCTGCTTTCAAATGGGAGAAGAAGCTCTCCATAGCGGCATTGTCCAAACAATTGCCGCGTCGTGACATGCTGATCTTGGCGCCAACCGTAGGCAGCATGTCATGGTAATCATGGGACGTGTACTGGAAGCCTTGATCGCTGTGAACGATCAGTCCGGTCACGTCCTTATGATGGTTAAAAGCTTTCCTAAAGGTATTCAGCACCAACTCATTGTCATTTCGTACGCTCATATGGAAGGCAACGATGTCTTTTCCGTATAAATCTTTGATAATAAATGCGTGAATCGCCAACACGGTACTGTGTAACATCAGTGACCCATTTTTGATTTGGTTTGTCCGCTGAAAAGTCCCTATCTAATAGGTTTAGGGCAACACGACCATCCGATTTTGCTGACTGATAAGGATTAAAATAAGGGCGTTTTGCACGAATAATGGTTCCCTCATGAGACGCAAAACCTTCTTGTGATTGGCAACAATACCATACTGACGGGCAAGCTCGCCTCGAATTCTTCGATAACCATATATACGCCCTCGCTGCTCGTAGATGGACTGAATTTGTTGCTTGATTTCGCTATCTACATTTTGTTTCTTCCGTTCAAGGTGACGATAGAAAGCGCTCCTCCAGACCCCCAGTGCCTCGCAAAGTTGAGTAATAGGATAGATCACCGACAACTCCTCTATGATGGCATATTTGCCCTTTACACCTCCCGTTTCCAGATTTCCAAGCACTTTTTTAGCATCTCATTCTCCCGCTTAAGCTTGTTTACTTGCCGATCTTGGTCCATGTAGTTATCGCGTCGTCCCCGCTGATCGAGTAGTCCAAATTCCCCCAATTGCTTATATTTCTGCATCCATCGCTTTACACGATCTTTGTCATAAATGTTTAAATGCTCCGTAATCTGGCGGTACGTCCATCCTTCCTCGACGTGTAGTCGAATTGCTTCTGTTTTTACTTCCAAACTGTAAGTGTTCAACTTCTGTCCCTTTGCCACTGGCATAAAGAATGCACCCCCTATAGTAAAACATCGGTTTTCCCTAGGGGTTTTTCCAATGTCTACTTTAAGGGGTGCACAATATTATGCGGTGCGGCTTTTTTTGTTTGTGAGGAACATCACTGACCGCATCTGTCAGGGATAGTGGTGCAGTATGAAACGGAATACAGCAAAGGAGGACAAGCCGGAAGGAGGAGAACGCGCTCCCGCTTCCGCAAACAAGCTCTCGAGCGAATATCAGAGGCTCGCCCAAGCCTTGCTTGATGCAGTGGAGACCCAATGGACCGATGCCGGCTTGCTGCAGTCCAAGTCCGTGAACGGTGAGAACTGGTCCAACGGAGGTTCCCTGCGTCTGATCATTCAGCATGAAGTACACTACCGCGGACAAATGACAGTCCTGATGCGTCAAGCAGGATTGCGTCCGGCAGGGATATGCGGTCCTACGCGAGAAGACTGGATCGAGAAAGGGCAGCAGCCTTCCCTTTGCTTCGATTTTGCGAACCGGGACATGGTATACTGATGGAAAAGCTGATTGACAGGAAAGCAGGATACGCATGAAGATCAGAAAGTGGAGTGCTGACGAAGCGATGCTCATGGATCTGTTGTTGCTAGCCGACCCCTCCCCCAATTTGTGGAGGAATATGTCAACAGAGGGGAATGTTATATTGCGAAAGACGAGGGTCAGGCAATCGGGGTGTACGTTTTGCTTCCGACAAGACCGGGAACCGTTGAACTGGTCAATATTGCCGTTGACGAGCAGCATAAGGGGAAAGGAATCGGGAAGCGGCTCGTGACCCATGCCATTCAACAGGCAAAATTCAAGGGTTACAAAACCATCGAAGTCGGAACGGGAAACTCAAGCATCGGGCAACTGGCCCTGTATCAAAAATGCCGATTTCGAATCACGGGAATTGACAGGGACTTATTTGTCAGACATTATCCGCAGGAGATTTTTGAACAGGGGATACAGTGCCGGGATATGGTGCGCTTATCCCGGGATTTGTGAATTGGAAGAGCCTGCTGTATACGGGCTCTTTTTTCTTGAGATCGTGTAACGACAGCCTTGTCGAATGAAACCATCGGCTGGTGAACAGAAAACACTGGAATGAATGCGAACGATTGTTCTATAATGACAGAATAAGAAAGCGAGTGTAACCCAACGAAACAGGAAGATGAGCAGAAGGAAGGTGTAGGCATGATGACTGACCGGTATGCAGAAATTGACGGGGTGATCGCATATATTCACGAGCAAATCTATGAACCGCTTCCGCTTTCCCGGCTAGCCAGCTATGCGGGTTACAGTCCATACCATTTCACCCGCATTTTTAAAGAAAGAACCGGCCTCTCTCCCCTCTACTACGTCTCTTCCCTCCGATTGCAAAAGGCAAAGGATTTATTGCTGCAGACAAATTTAAGTGTTCGCGATATCGGATTGGAGATCGGGCAGCAGAGTCTGGGTACCTTCACCACCCGCTTCACCGAACGGGTGGGCGTGACACCGACTCACTTTCGCAACTCTGCGCTGGAAGCGGACAATCTCTTTCATTCGTTGAAGGATCTGGATGATTGGCCTATGTTTCATCGGACCGCAGACACTCATTTCAGGGTAGAAGGGACCGTCGATTCGGCGATCCCTTTTGAGGGCGTCATTTTAATCGGCCTATTTGCCAAACCGATTCCGGAAGGACGCCCCTTGTACGGTACGCTGTTGTCGTCTCTGGGGAATTTTTGCTTTACGGGCGTCAAACCGGGCACGTATTACCTGATGGCCACATCGGTCTCTTGGGGAATGCAGGCGATGGATTTTCTGCTGCCGCACACCACCTTGCGCGCCCGAGTGAAGGAGCCAATCATCGTTGGACCCTACGCTCCCGTGCCCCATCAGCAAGTGGTGCTGCAGCTGCCCCGGCCGGACGATCCTCCCATTCTGGTATCCATTCCGCTATTGATGCAAAGTTTTCTCGGCAAGGTGTACCAAAACAGCAATCGATAAGAAACCATATTTTTTGCTCCGTGCTAGGATAGGTGCAGGGCTGAAGATCGTTACGCCCTCTACAAACAAGAGAAAAGGAGCAAAGAGAAATGAAATTGGTGGAGAGCAAAGCCGAAAAAGTGACGGAAACTTCAGACATAAGGAAAAGTGTGCCGTGGCTTTACTTCGTGATCTTTTTTTCCGTGCTGAACGAATCGGTATTCAACGTAGCCACCCCCAGCATTGCCAAGCAGTTTGCTTTGGATGCAGCCGGTGTTAGCTGGGTGGTTACGATTTTCTTCATCGTCTTCGGTATGGGGATGGTTATTTTTGGAAAACTCTCTGATATGTACAGTATCAAAAAGCTGATTACGATCGGAATCGCCCTTTACAGCCTGGGGTCGATTCTTGGTTTTGCCCTGCAATCCTGGTACCCCGCAGTCATTTTATCCAGGGCGATGCAAGGGGCCGGCGGATCTGCGATTCCGGCATTGGTCTTTGCCTTGGTGGCGCGTTTTTTTACTTCGGACGAACGCGGCAAATTGTTTGGTGTGATTACATCGACCGCATCCTTCGCGGTTGGAATCGGTCCGGTCCTCGGCGGTTACATCGCAGGAACGTTCAACTGGGCATACTTGTTCCTCATCCCGCTTCCTGTCCTTGTCGCCATACCCTTTTTTCAAAAGCTGCTGCCGACGGAACAGCGCAGGGCGGGCAGGCTGGATGTTATAGGGGCGCTGCTTTTGGGGATTGTCGTGTCGATGCTGATCTTGTTTACGACAGAAGCGCGCTGGCTCTATCTGTGTACGGCTTTCATCACTCTCGTCTTCTTTATCGTTCACATCCGCCGGGCGAAGGAGCCGTTTGTCGATCCCGCCCTGTTTGCCAATCCGCTGTACCGAAGCGGGCTCGTGATCGGCTTTCTGATCTTCGGCACCGTCATGTCCGTGATGTTTGTCATTCCGCTGATGCTGCATAACATGTACGACTTGAGCGCGGACAAAATCGGACTCATCATGTTTCCTGGAGCGATCAGCGCGGTCGTCTTCGGCAGGGTGGCCGGTCACATGACGGTCAGACTGGGCAGTCATTTTGTCGTGTACCTGGGGCTGGCCCTGATTGCGCTTAGCCTGCTGCTGCAATCTTCAACGATCGGGCTGTGGGTGTGGTACATCGGGGTCGCGCTCATCATGATGTACATCGGATTTTCTTTCTTGCAGACCGCGTTAGCGGAAAGTGTGACGCAAATCCTGCCCGTTCACCAGATCGGCGTCGGCATGGGGTTTTATAATATGACCTCGACGATCTCCGGGGCAGTCGTGACGGCGCTCGTCGCCAAAGCGATGGAGCAAAAGCTGTTTGCCTTTCCGCTGCATCCCTTGATTTCGGACTCGGATGCCTATTTGTACGGCAATCTGCTTCTGACCGTATGCTTTGTCGTCGTCCCCGTCGCTCTTTTCTATTTCTTCTCTTTTGGCAAAAAAGTTCCGCAGTCGATCAACGAACCAACCTAACTTTTGTGAAACAAGGCCACGTGAAACGCAAATGATTTTTATGCAGAAACATTGACTGGTCCAGGTTTTTCTACCAGGCATTGGCTTTTTAGGCTTCCCAGATTATGTGGACATGGCGGCAAATAAAGAAAGGCAAAAGCGCCCGGTTTGGACGCCGGCTTTTTCCCGTTCACCCAGGCGAACCCGGTTTTTTTGCAGGTCCTCCTTTTTGTCGCTCTTTTATGGTAAAATTAATAGGTTGCAATGGATGAAATGCTCCTGCCCCCAGGAGCCTTTTTTCTACGACAGGAGGACGAAGGGATGTACCTGAAACGCTTGGAATTAATCGGGTTTAAATCGTTCGCGGACCGCACCGAGCTGGAGTTTGTCCCGGGCGTAACGGCAGTCGTCGGACCGAACGGCAGCGGCAAGAGCAATGTGTCCGATGCGATCCGCTGGGTGCTGGGGGAGCAGAGCGCCAAGTCGCTGCGCGGGGCAAAGATGGAGGATATCATTTTTGCCGGAAGCGATACGCGCAAGCCGGTCAACTTCGCGGAAGTGTCCCTCACCCTGGACAACTCCGACGGCTCACTAGATCTGGAGTACTCCGAAGTGACCGTGACACGGCGCGTGTACCGTTCAGGCGAGAGCGAGTATTCGATTAATAAGCGTCCTTGCCGCCTGAAAGACATTATGGAATTGTTTATGGACACAGGCGTGGGGAAAGAAGCCTACTCCATTATTGGACAAGGCCGGATCGAAGAAATCCTCAGTACGAAAGCGGAGGACCGCCGCGGCATTTTTGAGGAAGCGGCGGGAATCGTCAAATATAAAAACCGCAAGCGGGAAGCGGAGAAAAGACTGGAAGAGACCGAACAAAACCTCGTACGCATCCACGATATCGTCAGCGAAATCGACGAGCAGGCGGGGCCGCTTGCCGAGCAGGCCGAAACGGCGAAAACCTATCAAGCGCTGCATCAGCAGCTGGTCGAACACGAAGTGTCCCTATACGTGCAGCAGATTGAGGCGACCCACGAAAAATGGCAGCGTTCAAGCGAACAGGTGGCCGGCTTGCAAAACGAGCTCATCCAGCTGTCCGCCACCTCCAGTACCCGGGAAGCGGAGCTGGAGCAGGCAAAGTTGAAGGTGCACGAGATCGACCAATCGATTGAAGAACTGCAGCAGGTGCTTCTTTCCGTCAGTGAAGAAACGGAGAAGGTGGAAGGCCAGCGGGAAGTGCTGCGTGAACGCAAGCGCAACCTGGCGGCCAATCGGCAGCAGACGATGGAACAGCTGCACCGGCTGACGGAAAAACAGCGCAGTCTGGAAGAAGAGCTGGCCGAACAGAACAAGCTGAAGCAGGAGGCCGAGCTGCGCCTTGCGGAAGCCGAGGCTGCGCTTCAAAAGGCACAGGAGAATTACAGCGAGATGCTGCAAGCGCTGACGGACGACGTCGACGCGCTGAAGAGCGATTACTTTGAAAAGCTGAATCAGACGGCCAACCTGCGCAACGATATGCGCCACCAACAGCAGATTCTGCAGACACATCAGGCGCGCGTGGATCGCCTGACCCAGGAAAAAGCGCGGCTTGACCAGGAAGAGGCCCAGCGGCAGGAAAAGCTGGCCCTCTGCCAGCAGGAGTTGGCCGAAGTCGAACAGGCGATCAATGAAACACTAGCCGCCTACTAGGCGCTGATGGACGGCGTGCGGGAGCGGCAAGCCAGGATAGACAGTGCGCGGAGCGAATTGCACCAGCTGGAGCAGCGGAGGGAAGCTGCCAAGTCTCGTCTCGCCTTGCTAAAAGAGATGCAGGCGGAATTCGCCGGTTTTGGACAAGGGGTCAAAGAAATTCTGAAGGCGCGGGAAAAAGGGTTCAAGGGGGTCCATGGCGCGGTTGCCGAGCTGTTGTCCGTGCCGCAGAAGGTGGAGACCGCCGTCGAAGTGGCGCTGGGCGGCGCACTGCAGAACGTCGTGGTCGATGACGAGCGGGCCGGACGCGAGGCGATCGCCTATCTGAAAAAACAAAACCTCGGCCGTGCCACCTTTCTTCCGCTGGACGTCATCCGCTCCCGTTCGCTTGCGGAGAGCGACCGCCGCCTGCTGGCCAAAGAGGAAGGCGTCGTCGGCATTGCCAGCGAGCTCGTCTCCTTTGCCGAGCCCTACCGGGCGATTATCGAGTCGATGCTCGGCACAGTGATCGTCACGGTTACCCTGGAGCAGGCCAACCGCGTGGCCCGGGCCTGCGGTTATCGCTACCGGGTCGTCACTCTGGAGGGAGATCTGGTCAATGCCGGCGGCTCGATGACCGGAGGTGCACTGAAAAAGAATTCGGCCAACCTGCTGGGGCGCGGACGTCAGGCGGAAGAGCTGGAGACGATGCTTGCTGAGATCGACCAGTCGATTCAGCAGCAGGTGGGGCTGATCCAGGAACTGCAGCAGGAAGCGGCGAAGATGGAAGCCGAGCAAGAAGAGCTGCGGAGCCGGGGAGAAAGCCTGCGCTTGAAGGAGCAGGAGCAGAAGGGCGTGCTGCAGCAGATCGAGTCGGAGGGGCGGACCCTGTCCGAGCGATTGTTCTTGCTCACCCAGGATCTCGACGGTTACCGTCAGGAAATGAAGCTGGCCGAGGAAAAACGGGCCAAGCTGGACGAACAGCTGGAGCTTTTGGCGAAGGAAGAACAGGAACTCAGCGCCCGGATTGCCGCAGCGGAAAGCAAACGGCTCGAACAGCTTAACAATAAGGAAGAGATGAATGAGCAGATCACCGGGCTGAAGGTGCTGGTCGCCCAGGTGAAGGAGGAACATCGCTCCCGCGTCGAACAGACGGACCGTCTGGCGCAGGAACTGGCGGCGCTGAAGCGGGAATGGGAAGAGGCCAATCGAACTTTGGCCTCCTATGACGAACTGGAAGGGACCAATGACTCCTCTACTGTCGAACTGGACGAGCGGATTGCCGAGCTTCGCCGGGACAAGGAGAATGTGTCCGCCTTGATCGCCGAGCGGCGGGGAGACCGGGCCACTCTGTTTGCCCAGCAGGAACAAGTGGAACTTGAGACGAAGGAAATTCGTAAACAAGTAAAAGCGCTGGAAGAGAAGCTGCACCAGGAAGAAGTGAAGACCAACCGCTACGACGTCGAGCTGGATCACCTGCTCGGCAAGCTCTCGGAAGAGTACGAACTGAGCTTTGAGCTGGCCAAGGAGAAGTACCCGCCCAAAGGAGACATCGGCGAGCTGCAGCAGGTCGTCAACCGGCTGAAAAAGGAGATCGCCGCCCTTGGCACAGTCAATCTGGGGGCGATCGAAGAGTACGAGCGGCTGTCCGAGCGGCTGCAGTTTTTGAGCAGCCAGGAAGCGGATTTGAATGAAGCAAAAGAGATGCTCTACCAGGTGATCGCCGAGATGGACGAAGAGATGTCCCGCCGCTTCCAGCAGACCTTCGAGGAGATTCGCGAACAGTTCCAGGACGTGTTTGTGCAGCTGTTTGGCGGGGGGCGGGCCGATCTGATGCTGTCCCAGCCGGACAATCTGCTCGAGACGGGGATCGACATCGTCGCTCAGCCGCCGGGGAAAAAATTGCAAAATCTCGCTCTCCTCTCGGGCGGCGAGCGGGCGTTTACGGCGATGGCGCTGCTGTTTGCCATCCTGCGGGTCAAACCGGTGCCGTTCTGCGTGCTTGACGAGGTAGAAGCGGCATTGGATGAGGCCAACGTTGCCCGCTTTGCCGAGTACATGCACCACTTCAGCAGCCAGACCCAGTTCATCTGCGTCACGCACCGCAAGGGGACGATGGAGAGCGCGGATGTGCTGTACGGCATCACGATGCAGGAAAGCGGAGTTTCCAAGCTGGTGTCGGTCCGCCTGGAAGAGACGAAAAAATTCATCGAGAATGTGTCATAAGCAGTGCCGGATCCATTTTTCGGCGAAGAGGGGGATACCTGTGAGTTTTTTTAAGAAATTACGCGACGCCATCGTGCAAAAATCGGAGGCGGTCACACAGAAGTTTACACAAGGGCTGACGAAAACGCGCGACGTCCTCGTCGGCAAAGTGGAAGAATTGATTCGCCGGTACAAAAAAATCGACGAAGATTTCTTCGAGGAACTGGAAGAGATCTTGATCGGCGCCGACGTCGGCGTCACCACCGTCATGGAGCTGATCGACGAGCTGCGGGATGAGGTGCGCAAGCGTAAAATCGAGGAAGCCGCTGACCTGCAGCCGATCCTCTCGGAAAAATTGGTCGCCCTGCTGCAGGGCGGCGGCAGTGAGCGGGATACCTCGCTCAACATTCACCCCGGCCAGCTCAACGTCATCCTGTTCGTTGGCGTAAACGGCGTCGGCAAGACGACGACGATCGGCAAGATGGCACACATGCTGAAACAGCAGGGGAATAAGGTCCTGCTGGCGGCCGGCGACACCTTCCGCGCGGCTGCGATCGAGCAGCTGGAGGTATGGGGCGGACGGGTCGGAGTGGATGTGATCAAGCACCAGCAGGGAGCGGATCCGGCGGCGGTGATTTACGACGCCGTGCAGGCGGCCAAGTCCCGCGGGGTCGATGTGCTGCTGTGCGACACGGCCGGACGCCTGCAAAACAAAGTCAACCTGATGGAGGAGCTGGCCAAGGTGTACCGCGTGCTGCAGCGGGAAATTCCCGGCGCCCCGCACGAGGTGCTGCTCGTCCTCGACGCCACGACCGGCCAAAATGCGATGTCCCAGGCGAAGACGTTTGGCCAGTCGGCGGGCGTGACCGGGATCGTCCTGACCAAGCTGGACGGGACGGCGAAAGGCGGCATCGTCATCGCCATTCGGAACGAGTTGAACCTGCCGGTGAAATACGTCGGCCTGGGTGAAAAGATGGACGATTTGCAGCCGTTTGATCCGGAACAGTTCGTCCACGCCTTGTTCGCCGGAGTGATGGACGACGAGGCGAAAACAGGCGAGTAAAACAGCAAAACTCTTGTCAACAAAAACACTTGACAGTGGGCATGGAATTGGATAGTATAGTATCTGGTTCTGTAAAGTGATTTCCCTTTACAGTGATGCAACCGCGGATCTTTTAAGCAAAGGATTGGTTTCATGCTTGAGAAGACCAATCAAGTGAATCTCTTGTTTGACTTTTACGCGCCGCTGTTAAAAGGAAAACAGCGGGAATACCTGGAATTGTACTATCTGGACGACCTGTCGCTGAGCGAGATTGCAGAGATGCACGAAGTGAGCCGCCAGGCGGTTTACGACCACATCAAACGCGCTGAAAAGCAGCTGTTTGAGTACGAAGAAAAGCTGCAGCTTGCTACCAGGCACCGGCGGCGTCAGAATGTGATTTCCCAGGCGATCCTGCTGGCCGAAGCGACGGAAGAGAGCAAGCAGAGAGAGGAACTCCTATCTTTGCTCCGCCAACTGTCAGAGATGGATTAGGAGGGGCTGGCATGGCCTTTGAAAGCTTAGCAAGCCGGTTGCAAAGTGCATTTGACAAACTGCGCGGCAGAGGGAAGATCGACGAACAGGCAGTCAATGAAGCGATGCGGGAAGTTCGCCTCGCCTTGCTGGAAGCCGACGTCAACTTCAAAGTGGTAAAAGACTTTGTCGCACGGGTGAAAGAACGGGCGATTGGCCAAGAGGTGCTGAAGAGCTTAACCCCGGGGCAGATGGTCATCAAGGTAGTCAATGAAGAGTTGACTGAGCTGATGGGCGGCAATGTCGCCAAGATAGCCGTTGCAGCCAAACCGCCGACCGTCGTGATGATGGTGGGCCTGCAGGGGGCCGGTAAGACGACCACCACCGGCAAGCTGGCCAAGTACCTGCAAAAGCAAAACCGCAAACCGCTGTTAGTGGCGGGTGACATCTACCGCCCGGCTGCGATCAAGCAGCTGCAGGTGCTGGGCGAACAGGTGAAAGCGCCTGTGTTTACCTTGGGCGACCAGGTCAGCCCGGTCGAAATCGCCAGACAGGCGATTGAACACGCAAAAGAAAATCATCTCGACTACGTCTTGATTGATACGGCCGGACGCCTGCACATCGATGAAGTTCTGATGGATGAGCTGAAACAGGTGCGGGATGTGGCGAAGCCGGACGAGATTCTCCTTGTCGTCGACGCCATGACCGGACAAGATGCGGTCAATGTGGCGGAGAGCTTCAACCAGCAGCTGGAATTGACCGGCGTGATCCTGACCAAGCTGGACGGGGATACCCGCGGCGGCGCTGCCCTGTCAGTCAAGGCAGTCACCGGACAGCCGATCAAGTTTGCCGGGATGGGCGAAAAGCTGGACAGCCTCGAACCGTTTCATCCGGATCGGATGGCTTCGCGGATTCTCGGCATGGGCGATGTGCTCAGCCTGATCGAGAAGGCCCAGGAAGCGGTCGACACCGAGAAGGCCAAAGAGATGGAGAGGCAGATGCGTCAAGGGGAGTTTACCTTTGACATGTTCCTCGACTCCATGCAGCAGATGCGCAAGCTGGGTCCGCTGGAGGACATTCTCGGAATGATGCCGGGGATGAACAAGATGAAAGACCTGAAGGTGGATGAAAAGCAGCTCGGGCGCGTCGAGGCGATCGTCAAGTCGATGACGCTGACGGAGCGGGCCAATCCCGACCTGCTCAACGCCAGCCGCCGCAAGCGGATTGCCGCCGGAAGCGGCACGAGCGTTCAGGAAGTCAACCGTTTCATCAAGCAGTTTGAAGAAATGAAGAAGATGATGAAACAGTTCACCGGGATGGCGGACAAGATGCAGAAAAAAAGCAAGAAAAAAGGGTTCGGCCTGCCGTTTATGGGCAAGTCGGCCGGCAACCTGCCGCTGAAGGAGCGGGGGCCCGGTTTCCCGTTTAACTTCAAACCGCCATTTAAATAAGAGGATGCTTGAACTCTCTTCGCGAACAGGTGCCTGCCGCACTTCACGCGATAGTTCAGATACAGCCAGTGCAACGTGTATGCGTTGATTGATATAGGAGGTGAACATCATGGCAGTAAAAATCCGTCTGAAGCGTATGGGTTCGAAAAAAGCTCCGTTCTACCGCGTAGTAGTAGCTGACTCCCGTTCCCCTCGCGATGGCCGTTTTATTGAAGAAATCGGTTACTACAATCCGATCGCTCAACCGGCTGTTGTCAAAATTGACAGCGAAAAGGCTGTGCAATGGATTTTGAACGGTGCAGCTCCGACTGATACCGTGCGCAATCTGCTGTCCAAAGCAGGCGTCATGGCAAAAGTACATGAAGCCAAATACGGGAAATAAGGAACTCTGACGGAGGTCATGATATGAAAGAGTTGGTCGAAACGATCGCAAAGGCTCTCGTTGATCATCCGGAAGAGATTCGTGTCAACGCAGTGGAAAAGGACCGGTTGGTTGTCTTTGAATTGTCCGTACACCCCGAGGATATGGGGAAGATTATCGGGAAGCAAGGACGGATCGCCAAAGCCCTGCGTACAGTAGTGAATGCGGCTGCCGTGCAAGCGGACAAACGCGTCACGGTAGAAATCGTATGAAAAAGGCTGGGGCACCCCCAGTCTTTTTTTGCTATCCAAAGCGCCTCTACAAAGGAGGGATCTGATGCTGACGATTACGACTCCCGTACAGGTAAAGGTGATCCTGACAGAAGCCTCCCGCGCCCTGCTGCTCGCCGAGTATCGCCGGCAGGTCAGGCAGCTTCAGCAGGAACTGGAGCAGTGGCAATTTCAGGGCAAGAAGCTGTTGTCAGAGGCCAAGAAGCAAAGCGACGGGTCCCAGCTGGTAAGAGAACGGGTGGCCCGGGAAGAGCGCGTTCGCAAGGAAAAATTGGAGCTGCTTCAGTTCCAAATCAAGCAGGTGGAGAATCTGCCGGAGGGAAGCGAGATCTACCACACGACGGTAGAGAGCAGCATAGAGATCAAGGTAGGCGAGCGCTGGGATGAAATAATGGAAGGAACGGAAATCATTTTAAAAGATGGTGTCATCCATGAAATTCGCCGAGGAGTGAAGCCGACGTGAGTGAGACACGCTATTTTTTGATAGGCAAGCTGGTCAACACCCAGGGACTGCGCGGGGAGGTCCGGGTGATCCCGACGACCGACTTTCCCGAGGAGCGCTTTCGGGTCGGCAGCGAAATGTACCTGTTTCACGACTCGCTGCCACAGCCGTTAAAGCTTGAAGTGGCTTCCCGCCGCACCCACAAAGGGTTTGAGATCATCAGCTTCAAGGGGTACCCATCCATCAACGATGTGGAGAAGTTCAAAGGCGGCGAGCTGAAGGTGTCGGAAGACCAGTTGATGGAACTGGAAGAGGACGAATTTTACATTCACCAGCTGGTCGGCTGCGATGTGTTCACAGACGAGGGCGAGCCGCTTGGAAAACTCGTTGACGTGCTGCAGCCGGGAGCAAACGACGTCTGGGTGGTGCGCGGAGAGCGCGGAGAAATTCTGCTTCCGTTTATTGACGATTGCATCAAAGAAGTGGATGTAGGTAACAAGCGGATTGTTTGTCATTTGATGGAAGGTTTGCTGTAGGAGGAAAGAGCATGCGCATTGACATCCTGACGCTGTTTCCCGAGATGTTTTCCGGGGTACTTGGCTCCAGTATCTTGGGCAAAGCAGCGGAAAAGGGCATCGTACAGTTTGGCTTGATCAATTTTCGCGATTTCTCCGAGAGTAAACACGGTACGGTGGACGACACTCCTTACGGGGGCGGGGGCGGGATGGTACTCAAGCCGGAGCCGCTGTTCCGGGCTGTAGAGGCGGTAGCCGGCCAGGCGAAACCGCGCGTCATCCTGATGTGTCCGCAGGGGAGGCGCTACGACCAGCGGCTGGCCGAAGAGCTGGCGGCCGAGCAGCACCTCGTGCTTATTTGCGGTCACTATGAAGGGTATGACGAGCGCATTCGCCAGCATCTGGTGACAGATGAGATCTCGATCGGAGATTACGTCTTGACCGGCGGAGAACTGGCTGCGATGGTGGTGATTGACAGTGTTGTCCGGCTGCAGCCGGGCGCGCTGGGCAATGAACAGTCGGCGCTGACGGATTCCTTTACCACCGGTCTGCTGGAGCACCCCCACTACACCCGTCCGGCTGAATTTCGCGGCTGGCAGGTGCCGGAGGTGCTGCTTTCGGGTCATCACGCCAACATCGAGCGCTGGCGGCTGAAGGAGTCCCTTCGCCGCACACTGGAACGCCGCCCGGAGCTGCTCGCGCAGATGGAACTGACCCAAGAGATGCAGCAGCTGCTCGCAGAGATTGAAGCAGAGCGGAGGGAAGAAAGTACCGGGGGGCAGGATTAGCCCTTGTAGTCGGTTCCCATGTGTGTTATTATACTAATCGTGGCAATTTTGCCCGCTGACTAAGGCGGTCCGCTACTCGTACGTCAGCCAAAGGATGCTGACGGTTAACCAGGCGAGTAAGAACGTCTGATCGGAAGGAGGGAATAAAATGAATCAAGTGATCCGTGAATTAGAAAAAGAACAATTAAAACAGGATCTTCCTGCGTTCCGACCAGGTGATACCGTACGTGTACACGTAAAGGTTATTGAAGGTCAGCGCGAGCGTATCCAGTTGTTTGAAGGCGTGGTCATCCGCCGTCGCGGCACAGGTATCAGCGAGACTTTCACCGTTCGTAAAATTTCGTACGGTGTGGGTGTAGAACGTACTTTCCCGCTGCATTCGCCAAAAATCGATAAGCTCGAAGTAGTGCGCAAAGGCCGTGTTCGCCGTGCGAAGCTGTACTACCTGCGTGATCGTGTGGGCAAGGCTGCACGCATCAAGGAAATTCGTCGATAAGAAGCAAGACGGTCGTTTTGCTTTCAAGAAAAAGGGGGTCTGGATTCCAGTCCTCCTTTTTTTCCCATTGATTGAAATTGGATGCGCAGGAGGGATTGTACATGAGTGAAGAAGCTACCTCCAGCCGAGGCAAGAGTGAAGCGTGGGAATGGATTAAGGCACTCGCTATCGCAATCGTGCTGGCTTTATTGATTCGCGGCTTCTTGTTCGCTCCGTTCATCGTTGAAGGGGAATCAATGGAGTCAACTTTACATAATGAAGAGAAGCTGGTTGTCAACAAGGCAGTGTACTATCTGCACCCTCCTGAGCGGGGAGATATCATCGTCTTTCACGCCGAGGCCAAACGCGATTACATAAAGCGGGTAATCGGACTCGCTGGCGATACGGTTGAAATGCGCAATGATACCCTCTACATCAATGGTCAACCGGTCGATGAGCCGTACCTGGCAGAGAATAAGCAAAAAGCCGAAGCGGCTGGTCTGGAATGGACAGCCGACTTTCAACCGGTGAAGATTCCGGAAGGCTACATCTGGGTAATGGGGGATAACCGCCCCAACAGCAAGGACAGCCGGATGATCGGGCCGGTTGAACTGAAGGCAGTGGTTGGACGGGCCGAATTTGTCTTTTGGCCGCTGGGTCACATCAGAATGACTCGTTAACAAGCATGAGGAGGCAGGTGGAGCAGCGATGACGATCCAATGGTTTCCCGGCCACATGGCCAAAGCGCGCCGCCAGGTTACGGAGAGGCTGGGACAAATCGATGTCGTAATTGAACTGCTTGACGCCAGGCTGCCGCTGTCAAGCCGCAATCCGATGATTGATGAAATCGTCGGCGATAAACCTCGTCTCATTTTATTAAACAAAGCCGATTTGGCCGACGAAGCTGTCACAAAGGAATGGATGGAATACTTTCGCCTGCGCGGTATCCGTACCTTGCCCATCGATGCCCTCAGCGGCAAAGGGGTAAACAAGCTGCCTGGCATGTGCAGGGAGCTCGCCTCCGATATGCTGCAGAAGCGGGCCGAGCGGGGAATGCAGGGCCGGGCCGTGCGGATTATGATTCTGGGTATTCCCAATGTGGGCAAGTCATCCCTGCTTAACCGTCTGGCCAAGCGCTCGGTGGCTCAGACCGGCGATCGTCCGGCTGTCACAAAGGCGCAGCAGTGGGTGAAAATGGGAGATTCTCTTGAGCTTCTCGACACCCCGGGAATTCTTTGGCCAAAGTTCGAGGATCAGCAGGTGGGACTTCGGTTGGCCGCGAGCGGGGCAATCAAGGATGAGCTGATTGACTTTACCGATGTCGCGCTGTTTGTGATTCGTTACATGATGCAGTACTATCCGGAGCGGCTGCTTGAGCGATTCAAACTGAAACAGCTGCCTGAAGACCGCGTGGACATGCTGGCCGAAATAGGAAAAAAACGGGGCTGCCTGATTGGCGGCGGCGAGATTGACTACGATAAAGCAGCAGAGATTTTCTTAAGGGAGCTGCGTTCGGGGAAGCTGGGGAGTATCTCTCTGGAGCGGCCCGCAGACTGGCAGGAATCAGAGGAAGCGTAACATTTATTTGCGGCATCGCCTAACTCCGTCTACCATGATAGGTAAGCGGAGTTTTTCGCTTTCAGCAGTCAGTACATAGGAGAGAACGGTCAATGAAGATTGAAAATATGTCGATAACAGAAATACGGGAGTATCTTTTACGGCAGGAAGCGGTCTCCGCGTCTGTGCTGAAGCAGCTGCTCGCCGACCAGCGCAAAGGTGTCGTCGAGCTCGCACGGCAGTTGACGCAGCGGCAAGAGCGGCAGGCCAAGCTGGCCGCGAAATGGGAAGAGATGACGCAGTATGAACGAGCATGCCGACAGCAAGGGAAAAACATCGTTGTCGGCATTGATGAAGTGGGCCGGGGACCGCTGGCCGGGCCGGTTGTCGCCGCTGCGGTCGCGTTGAAGGAGGACTTTTATCTCCCCGGTCTGGACGACTCGAAAAAGGTGCCGGAAGCAATGCGTCAGGCTTTTTATGAAGTGATCATGCGGGAAGCGCAGTACGTGGGGATCGGCATCGTATCTGCCGAGAGAATAGACGAGATCAACATATTGGAAGCGACACGGGAAGCGATGCGGCACGCGGTCTTCGAGGCGGGCACGCGACCGGATATCTGCTTGATTGACGCGGTGCAGATTCCGGACTTTCCGTTCGAACAACAGGCGATCATCGGCGGGGATGGAAAGAGCGTCTCGATTGCCGCCGCTTCCATCGTGGCCAAGGTAACGCGGGACAGGCTGATGGCAGAGTATTCGCTGCTCTACCCGGAGTACGGCTTCGAGAAGAACGCCGGTTATGGCACGGAAGAGCATTTGCGGGCCCTGCGTTTGGTCGGACCTTCCCCGATACATCGGCGAACATTTGGCGCTGTCAAGGAACTGGCTGCCCAGTAGGCATGCCAAAGGAGGGGTTGCACCATGTTTCAGGCTGCACAACTGATCACTTCCGTTTTGAATCGAGCGGCATCACCCGGGCAAAAACAGCTGGAATTAACACCTGGGCAGGTAGTCGCAGGGCGTGTCGTCAGGCTGCTGCCTGACAGCCAGGCACTGGTTCAAGTCGGCGGCACACAGGTATTGGCGAAGCTGGAAACACCGCTGGAGGCAGGACGGACCGCGTGGCTGCAGGTACAGCCATCCGGCAGCCCCGTGACGCTTAAAGTCTTGCACACCGCGGATGAGACCGGCCAGCAGCCATCGGCAGGGGCTCTGCTGCGCACGCTGGGAATTGCCGACACGGCACAGAGCAGAGCGCTGGTGGCGGCGTTGATCCAGCAGCATCTTCCGGTGTCAAGGGAGTCAATCAGCGCTTTTCTCGCTGCTGCGCAGCGCCTCGGCGGCATGGACGATGGTCTCGTCGAAGCTTTTTTACTGGCGGTCAGGCGCAATCTTCCCGTGACGGATAGTGTGCTGGCCGGGCTTCGGGCGTTTTTTTCGGGCGATTCGCTGGTGGAGTCCATCGGCTCCTTCGGCAGGCAGGCTGAGCTTTTTTTGCAAACGCATAGCAGCGGCGCCGCAGGAGAAAGCCGGGTGGCATCGGCAAATGGACTGCCGCAGCTAATCGCCGCCTTGCGGGGAAAATTGGCAGAGCTTCCGGTCGATTTGTCGCAGCTGAGCTCGCGGGCAGGCCAGACAGCGAAAGAATTGCCGCCCACGCCGTCTGCCTTGCTGCCAGCGTCACAGTCACAAGCTTCTGCTGCACCCGGGATCGCAGCGCCCTCGTTGCCGGGCGGGCTGCAAGTGGCTATGGGCCAGCCCACAGGGAGAGAGTACCCTGTTCCACCGGCACAGGCCGGACAGTCAGTGCAGCCGGGACAGGCCGGAGCGGAAGGCTCTCCGCTTGCGGGCCGTTTTGCTGCCGGTGGACTTGCCCCGGGCACGAATGGACTTGGTTCTGTATCTTCTGCTGACGTGGTCGCGGAGGCTGAGACCCGGCCGGCAGCCAAGCCGGAGATCAGGCCTGGTGTCAATTCTCAGAATTTGGTGAGCGGACAGCAGCCAAGCTATCCGATCGCCAGCGGGTCCGCCAGCGTTCTTCCCGCTTCTTCGGGCATGCCGGACAGTAGCAAAGCATGGGTTCGGGCAGCGGGCTTGGGTACGCCGGACCCTGTCCGTACGCAAGCGGAAAATCCCTTACAGCAGTCGGCAGCGTCCCGATCGACGGGGCAGCCCGATCAGACCTCCGTGCAGCAGCCAAGCCAAATCCCCGCTTCTGCTGAGGATCACCTAGGCCCAGCCTCAGCTGAACAGCGAAAGGGAGAGCAGCTCAGGGAGCTGTTCCACAACTTGGGGATGCGGCATGAAAGGGAGATTGCGCAGAGCCAGATCCAGCTTGGAGGGCGCTTTGCTGCGGACAGCCGCTTGGAGACAGTCAAGGGAATGCTGCTGCAGGTGCTCCAGCAGCATGCGGACGCATTGCCGGCTGGCCTGCGCCAGTCAGCGGAAAACTTGCTGCAGCAGATTACCGGTCAGCAGCTGATGCTGATTCAGCCTGGCAGTCAATCAATCTCACAGGTTGTCATGCAGATACCGCTGCGAACCGAGCAGGGTGAGCAGACGGCGTTCGTGCAGATCGAGTCTCGCAGACAGGGCGGCGGACAGCTCGACCCGGAAAACTGCCGCCTTTTCTTCAATCTCGATTTGGACGCATTGGGCGTAACGATGATCGACGTCAACATCGTCAACCGGATTGTCAATGTGAGCATTTTTAACGACCAGCCGTGGCTGGATCCCCTTGTCCATGGTGCAAAACAGGCATTTGCCAGGCAGCTGGGCGAGGTTGGCTACCAGCTGTCCGGTTTGCGCGTTCAGCCTATTCCGGCGGAGGCGGGAGATGTACCGGGGAGCGCAGAAGTCAAGGCGGGTCTGTTTGCCCGCTATGAAGGGGTGGATTTGCGCATATGAACCGTCCACCGCAACCAGGGCAGTTCGGTAAGAAGGCCGTGGCCCTTCGCTACCGGGCGGAGATGGCGGAGGCGCCCAAAGTTGTCGCCAAAGGCAAAGGATTTGTGGCGGAGAACATCCTGCAGCGGGCCAAGGAGCTCCAGATACCGATTCAGGAAGACCCCTCGCTCGTCGAGATGCTGAGCAAGCTGGACGTGAATCAGCAAATCCCGCCGGAACTGTACCAAGTCGTAGCGGAAATACTCGCTTTCGTATACCGCATGGACAAGGCGGGCGGGAAGTGAGCAGGTGGAGAGCAAGGCTGGGCAAAAAGGGGGAGCAGCTGGCAGCGGAGCATCTGCTGACAAAGGGCTACTCCATCCTCGGGCAGAACGTGCGGTTTGCCTCCGGGGAGATTGATATCGTCGCAGTTGACGGGAATACGTTGGTGATTGTGGAGGTGCGCACCCGCAGCAGCGATCGGTACGGTACTCCAGCCGAATCAATTACCTGGCAAAAGCAATGCAAACTGCGCGAGTTGGCCTTGCTCTATCTCAAGCAGCAGCGGCGAAGACAGCCTATTCGCTTTGACATCGTGGCCATCTTGTACAAGGATTCTGCGACCTTTGAACTGAAGCACATCGCAGGTGCGTTCTAGAATTAGGCGGTTTGATTTGGGGGAGTGTCTACAGCAGCCCCTGCCAGCGCTGCGTATGATGTAGTGTACTCGACGCGATGAACTCCTCCAATAGCAACATTTTTTTAGCCTTTCGCATCACTGCGGAAGGTCTTTTTTTTGCGTGCGGCTCTGTCTTTTTGTAGCCTGGAATCAGGAGGAGAAAAGACATGTACGCACAAACCTGCTCTGGGACGATTTTCGGAATCGAGGGAATGATGGTCACGGTGGAGGTGGATATCTCCAACGGACTGCCGTATTTTGAAGTGGTCGGATTGGGCGGCTCTGCAATCAAAGAGGCCCGCGACCGCGTCCGCGCCGCCCTGCGCAATGGCGGCTTCGAATTTCCGCTTGAGCGGATTACCGTCAACCTGGCACCGGCCGATTTGCGCAAAGAGGGGTCGGCGTTTGATCTGGCGATTGCGATCGGCATTTTGCTCGCCTCCAAGCAGCTAAAGCCGGCAAAGACCCGTACGCTTGTACTGGGGGAATTGGCCTTGGACGGTTCGTTGAGACCGGTGCCGGGCGTACTGCCGATCCTGCTTGCCGCCAAAGAGCATCATTTTACAGACGTCGTCCTGCCCGAGTCAAATCGGGAGGAAGCCCTGCTTGTCGACCTCAACGTCAAGTCAGCGGGCCACCTGCGCGAGGCGGTCCGGCTCTACAGCAGAGAGTTGCCCGGGCCCCCGGCGGAAGCGGAATCGGATCATCCGGTTCGGGTCTCCCCGGCACTGACGGTCAAGGTGAATGATCAGCAGCGCAATCGGCAGCAGACGCATGGCGACTTTGCCGACGTGATTGGCCAGGCGTACGCCAAGCGGGGCCTGGAAGTAGCAGCCGCCGGTTTTCACAACGTCCTTCTGATCGGGCAGCCCGGGTCGGGGAAGACGCTGATGGCCAACTGCCTGCCGTCAATTATGCCGGAGATGGTCCAGGAAGAGTCGCTGGAAGTAACCAAGATCTACAGTATCGCCGGATTTCTCACCAGCAAGAGCGGTTTGGTGACCGAGCGTCCGTTTCGCGCTCCCCACCACACGATCACGGCCGCAGCGCTGATCGGCGGCGGCGCCCAGACGCCTCGTCCGGGAGAGTGCAGTCTGGCCCACGGCGGCATCTTGTTTCTCGACGAACTGCCGGAGTTCTCCCGGCACGTGCTCGAAGTGCTGCGCCAGCCGCTGGAATCGGGACAGGTCACGATCGGACGGGCCCGGCAGGTGTTCTCCTACCCGGCACGATTTCTGCTGGTGGGCTCGATGAACCCGTGTCCGTGCGAATAACACCTTTGGAAAACGAATACTCAATGGAAAGCGAAGCCCTTGGTCTACCGCCGTCGCCGTCATCTAGTGTATGGACCACGATTTTGTTTACTAAGGCTTTTATTACTTCACGTTTCGTTACAAATGATGGATCCTCTGATAATTTTCTTCGCAACGATGTTAATAACTCGAAAGCATTGGTCATTTTTGATTCAAACTCAACATCAACTCTAATCTGCTGCTCTAATTCACGGACACGCTCTTCCAGAAAGGTTTTTTCCTGATTGATTTTTGAAATTTGGCTTTCAAGGTCTGTAAAGGAAATGAGTTTCTTACGGAATAGGTCAAGCATACTTTGCCGTTCATATTCTTTGTCTAGGAGAGATTTTTGGATAGCTTGCTTTTCAGACTCCAAGGAGATTTTCTCCGATTGTTTTTCTTCTACGCCGGCGGCCAATTGATTCAGCGCCTCCCCTGGCTCGTTAATATAGGCCAAACAATCTTGCCATACCATCTCTTCAATCCACTGCTGAGGTACGTTTTTGGCCTTGCATTTACCTTGCATTGGTCCACGGTATGCATGTTTCCCATTGCAAATGTAGTAGCCCTTTAATACCCTGCGTGGCTGATGTGAAGTATAAAAAGCTGTGCCGATATAAGTCAGGCCGCAACACCCGCATTTGATTAGCCCACGGAGCAAGTAATTACGTTTAGAGTTCCTGACGCCTTCTAGCTGATTGTCCCGGAGAACCTTTTGCGCCTTCTCCCAAATTTCTTCGCTGATGATGGCCGGCACTTCCCGTTCGATAATCTCACGTTCTTTCTTTGTCCTTTTTCCGTATAGGTGGATCCCTTTATACGTGCTGTTCACGACTATGTTGCGGATACGACTCGGGCGCCAAATGCCGGCGGTATTTTCTTTTCGTTTCCCTTTTTTGACAAGTCGCCCATCTTTGACATAAGAAGGAGGAACCCCCATGCTATTAAGCAAATCAGCAATTGTTATACAGGAATCTCCATGATTGGCCAAACGATTAAAGATCAAGCGAATTACATCAGCTTCACTCATGTAAAAGCTGGGAATTGGGTTCTCGTTTACCTCGAGGAAGCCGTCCTCGTTTTTCCTGTAGCCGTAAGGGACGATCCCGCCGAGCCACTTTCCTTTACGGGCGGCACGATTCGCTCCATGCCACATGGTTTCCAGGAGTGTCTCTCTGTCCAGCTCTGCTACGCCGGCGAGGATGGTTAAAAGGAAACGACCGTTAGCGTCACCAGTGTCAAACGGTTCAGTCATGCTTCGGATTTTTACACCGTATTTCTCCAGTTCATACACAGAATTAAGAATTACTCGAGCCGAACGTCCGAGGCGCTTCAAGTTAAAAATAAGTAATAGCTTGATCTTCCCGGCTTTTGCTGCTTCAATCAACCGTCTTCCTTCTGGCCTGTCTTCTAATGGAATGGTTCCGGTTATCCCGTCATCCTTAAACCAATCCTCGATCTCCAACTTGTGCAAATCGCAATATTTCGTCGCGAATTCCACTTGGTTTTCTATAGTTTCGCGTTCTTGTTGATCTTCTGAAGAGACACGCGTATAAACTGCAACTGGTAGGTTAGTGACAAAGGACTGTCCAATCATATATATCACCTGCTGTTGAAAAATATATTGTAATCATTTACCTAAACAGATTAATTGACCTCAAACCTAAGCCATTCTCCTTTTGGACAAGATATTATTTTGAATTTTTCTCATTCGCTCTTCACATAGTTCTGGTGTTACCTTAAAACGGTCCGAAAGACGGTCGATAATATACGGTTCTCGTAAGTTAAGATCTTTTAACATATGTAGGGGGAGAGCTGCGTATCTGGTAAAATTCCTGGCATCCCATTCCTGCAGCTCACGAAATGCTTCTGGCATCATTATCTGCCGACCGGCATGACGTAGGATATGGCATAACTCGTGGTAAAAGTGCTCCCTTTGGACTTTTAATGGGAGCCTTTTGTCTATTGTGATGCTCCTAAATCGACCCAATTCATACGACATTGACGGTACTTCTTTATAAAAAAGAAAGATGTTAAGAGTACGTGCAATTCGTTGTTCATTCAGACTTTCCGGCTGCGAAATCCCTAACTTCTCGTAAAAATGCGACACCCATGATTCAAGTGGAGTGGGGGAGTACATAATTATCATGACTGGTTCACCTCTACTTCGAATATACGTTCGCATTTATGGGTAAAAAAGAAAGCCAAATAGGCTAGTAGTATTATACTATTTGGTGTAAAATTTTACTATCTTTTGTCGTTTATAAAAGTTATAGTGGCAAGTTTCACAATTTTATGTCGGACTACAGAATTTACGGTTTTTTGAAAAAAACACTTAGATTTAACTGTTTGAGTTCAGATCATCAAAAGTAAATTCAAAGCTTTTTTACAGATAGAGAAAGCTAGGTATCGACTGATCGACTATCGATACAGTTTTCCTAAAACGTTTACTAAAATGAAAAGACATTAATCAAACAAATAAGCATTTTTGGATAACAAAATTAAGGACGAGTAAAATTATTAGAGGGATGACCTAATGGAGGACCTACTTACAAAATTATTATCATTTTGGCAAGTTCCAACCATCGTTATTTCAATCGTGGCAATTAGCCTTAAAGTGATTCCATCATTACCAGTGACTTTTTTAACAGCTCAAGAGATTGAGAAAAAGATATACACAAAAGAACAGCGTCTGCTTCATCAAATTATTCACTATTTATTTAGTATGACATTGGTCACAGTATTCATGGTTCCTATTGGAGATTATTTTACTAATAATACTCAATGGTACCACCCCTCAATTGGATTAGTTGCTCTAATCTATACTATATTTTTCTTCTATCTAATATTCTGGATGGCTTCCAAGCGGTTTAAAATTACTGACATTGTTAAGGTAAGAAATCGAGGACTTTTTTTGCTAGCAACAGTTATATACCTAGTGACGACCATAGTCCTCCCGCCATATTTCACCGGATCGATTATTGGGCCAATGTATCCAGAAAAGCAAGAAATAGTATCATCTGAATATCTTATAATGTTAGTTTTAATTTTCTTTTTTTACTCCTTCTTTATTGTGATTATGTTAAAACCAATAAACAAAGTACTTGCTTTTAAAACAGAAAAGGTCGTTTCAATTGAGATAGAGAAGGGAGACTATATTGAAAAATGGTATTTGTTATACCCTGTTAGAACTGATGCTTTTCTTATTGGTGATCATTACATGCCTGAAGTTTGCAAAAGAAACAGGATTATAACAAGAGATGTGTTGTTTGGAAAAGAATTTATTATCGAAAATCTTGAGGATATAAAAAGAAATTCCGGTGTTAAGAGCGCTCTAAACAAAGAGAAATCCATAGATCAATGATAGGAGGCTCTATAGTTTTGCAATTATGTATTTAGAATCTTGGTTTTAAAATTTGTGACTACAGATAGGTAAATATAGATTTTCCAAATACAGGAGGATATATGCGAAAATACTTTGAGTTTGCTGTCGATAATATCGTGAAATTTGGTGATACGGACATTTTCCCGTACCCAATCGAGAATCATATGTTTCATGATATGAAATCTGAGACTGTTGAACTATTATTACAAATATTTGCTGATTTTGAAAGTTTTGTCGTAAAAAATTCTCCATTGAATGCAAGTATGCTAGCTCCTGCCGGTTATACAGGATTTAGATGGGCAACACAAATTGATCCTATTTGGAATGCATATTTGCTAGGATTAGTACTTGCTTTAGCAGATAAAATTGAGAAAGCAAGAATTCCAAAAGAGAGAAACAAAGTTTTTTCATATAGAATAAAACTTGACGAGAATGAGAAGACGATTTTTGACGAGAATTTTGGTTGGATTCAGTTTCAAGAAACATCCATAGAAATGGCCAGGAAGTATAAGTACGTCCTAATATGTGATTTGTCACATTTTTATTCTAATATCTATCACCATAGACTAGAGAATTCACTTGCAAGGTTAGAAGTGTCAGATAAACGCATGGAAAAGAATATTATGGAATTACTTCAACGGTTTTCTAATATTAAATCTTACGGTCTTCCAATTGGAGGACAGGCTGCAAGAATTCTAGCGGAATTTTTATTAAATAGAACAGATAGATTATTAAGTACAAAATCAATTGAATTCTGTCGGTATGTTGATGATTATCACATTTTTGCTAATTCGGAAAACGAATTATACGAACATTTACTTTATCTTTCAAAAATACTTATTGAAAATGAAGGGTTATCATTACAAAAGTCAAAAACACGAATCATTAATTCAGAGGAATTTATATCCTCAGTTAGGTATTCTATTCGAGGTGCTGATCAAGAAACACCAGTAAGGCAAAATTTATTTTCGATTAAACTAAAATATGATCCTTACTCTTTAACTGCGGTCGAAGATTACGAGGCTTTAAAAGACCAAATAGCAAAACTCGATATTGTTGGTATATTGAGTGAGGAACTAAATAAGAGTAGAATTCATTCTCCAACAATGAAAAAGTTAATAAGATCAATAAAATATTTAGAGTATGAAGTTAAAAATTCAACGATCAAAGCATTAATAGAAAATTTGAATATTCTAGTCCCAGTTTTTCCTAATGTAATGATTTTAATTAACGACATATTTAGTGAACTTAGTAAAGAGTTACAAAATCAGATTTGTACGTTGTTACAAAAACTTATTAAAGAAAAAACGTTTATTATGCAAGTTGAATTAAATTTAGCTTATGCCATTAGGGTGTTATCGCATGTAAATAGTGACGAAAATGAAGCTCTACTAATTAATGTTTATAGTAATACTAATAGTAGATTAATAAAACGAGATATAATCTTAATACTAGCTAAATGGGGAGCAGATTTTTGGATATCAGACTTGAAAAATAGATATCATAGTTTAGATCTTTGGGAAAAGCGAAGTTTTATCATGGCTAGCTATTATTTAGGTGATGAGGGAAGGCACTGGAGGGATCATTTTAAAGATGAATTCTCACCAATCGACAAGTTATATAGGGATTGGGTTGCAAAAAAGAAGCAGCAAAATCAAGGGTGGACTCTGCCAATATGATAAGCGAAAAACAATTTATTAATAATTTTAACTTTTTTTGGAGTAGTCTTCTGCCAACCAGTAGTTTACTAATTAAAAAAATTAACGAAGAGTTATATATCAGAGAATATGATTACTTACAAAGTTCTATAGTCGGACGGAGGCGTTCACTATTAAGCTACATAAGTTTTCAATTGTTTATTAAAGCTTCAGAAAAAATGATAGAACTCGACCACTTTCCATTTGATGAATACAAGATAATTGAAGAAAAGTATATAAAGCAGTTCTCAGAACTTGAAGAGGATGATCCCGAAATAACCGACCCCCTCATAATTCATGAGTATAACGAGGCACTAGTTTTGGCAAATAGGTTATTTTCATACTTCTCAAAAGTACAAAATGGTAGCCTTGTTATTAATCCCTCGTTTCGAGGATGTGGATTTATCAATAATTGTTTTGGGGATGTTTTGGTAGACGATACATTGTTTGAGATCAAAATGGTAAATAGAAATTTCCGGGTACACGACTGTAAACAATTATTAACCTATTGCGCTTTAAATTATGCCTCTAATGAATATACAATCAAAAGAATTGCTTTATTTAATCCACGAAATGGAAAGATAACAACTTTTAATATCGATGAGTTTTGTTTGATGATGAGCGGAAAATCATCGACAGTATTATTGGGTGAAATTATTGAGTTTATTTCAGGGGGTGGAATATCGAGATAAAAATATTAATATATAGCAACAGGTATTCTATCCGGAGTAGTAATTTCAAAGCGAATGTCAATTTGGTAGGGTCTAAAGAGATTTTGATGTAAACATGTCTGTAAAAAATTACTCGGTTTTGACTTCTTTCTGAAGTCAACGTGTCAAGGAGAGTAAAGCGAAACGAACCCTTGACACGTTGGTGGAGAGAAGACAATCTCTATGAGGATGAAGCCTCTGTTAATGCTCTGGTTTATTAAGCTGAGATACTAAAATATAACGTCATGATTAAGCCTTTAATATGACAAA
>NZ_HE978536.1:715171-718490 GCF_000311785.1 Brevibacillus massiliensis | reverse complement strand
TTTTTTTTCGCCAAAGGATTCGACAGGCCCCCATGCTGAAATAGGCAGGGGGGTGATGTCATGATCTGCCACTTGAAAACAATCCTGGCCATACTGGACATGTGACAGCAAGAGCTGGCCGACATCCTCGGAGTCAGCCGCAATACAATCACAAACCTGGCGGGAAACAAATCTGTTCCCAATCTGGCGCTGGCCTACGATATTGTTGAAGTCTTGAATAAGCGAGGGTGCGGGAACAATACATTGAATGGGTGCCCCAGCAGCCTGATCGGTTGATTCTACTCGAATCCTGGGAAAGAGGAAGGAATCTAGGTGGCAAAGATAGTGCCAGCCGCTACCGGAACATCGTGAGTTATATCTACGGATTAAGGAAAAGGACTAAAATCAGCTAATCACGAAAACAGCGGAAAACGCCCGAATTTAGACTTTCAGGTTTCTTTACATAATGTGTATTATCGGGACTCTTTGATTTCATTCTGTAACTTTACAAATGAATGGGGTAATTGTACTTACTCACCAATTAAATCCAAGGTGGCGGAGAGATTTTTTAAATATATAGCTATAGTTACTGTTAAAATAACGAATGAAAATGTTAGCAGGGTTACACCAAAAGCTAATATTTTTTTTTGTACGTTCTGCCGGTAAAAAAATATGACGATGAAAACTGTACCAACAATAAATAATAAAAGGCTAACCAAACTAGCCAATATATAATTCAACAGACTAACCACTAAAAAAATCAAAATAACTCACCTCATATATAAAATGGTGGTTGAGAGTTTACACAAAAATATTTTATAGACTCCAGCGGTTCGATCCCGCTATGCTCCATCATACATAAACTGCGTAACGCTCGGAAACTGAACAGCACCTCCAATTGCTATGTATCTAACAGTTGGAGGTGCTGTTCATTATGATCCCCTAAGCGATATTTATGCTTTTAATCGAATAACACATCTTCAACCGTCTCCTTGAGAACGAAAGAAAAAACTTGGCTATACGTGTCTAGTGTAAACCGGATCTCGGGGGATGTTTTGAAATGGTTTACCACTATATTTGTCCAGCAATTTTCTTTAAGCGTCCTGCAAGTGGTACTACAATGATACCGGCTATTATGACCTGAAGAACGTTTCCGGGGATGGAGCCGAATGGCTGTATCCAGTTGCTGTAAAGGATAACTTCGGCAAAGTAGTAGCCCACGATTTTTATAATCAGTGCAACGACAACTGCCAGTGTGTTTACAAGTACTCTATTGCCAGGTACTTTTTCGGATATGAGGCCGGCTAAAAAGCCCATTGTACCTACGATGATGAACGTAAACGGTGCCCAAGCTGTCCAACCGGAGATAACATCGAAGAGGCCCATTCCGAAGGCGCCTGCTACGGCTCCTGTTCTTTTGCCGAACACAAAGGCTGCTATAAAAAGAGGTACGTTACCGAGATGGATTAGGCCTCCGTTACCCATTATTGGGAGCCTTATGTTGATGAACATTGTGGCTACGAGGGTAAGCGCGATGAAAAGGGCATTGATGACTAAGGTTTTTGTTTTCGTTGTGTTTTTCGATGAGAATGTTGAATCCATATGATTGCCTCTTTCTATTTTTTTACCTATTATCATACTCGTAATCAGATACATAATAAATATACTTTCTACTATTTATTTTGTGCAGGCAAATAATTTTCGTAAGAACAGAATTACGGGAGGCACTCTGTCCCTGTAAGGGGGCGAAGATCATTCGGTGTCGTGCTTTGAATCGATCATTGTGATTGATGAATCACTAACCTGAAAAGGGGCTAGCAATCCGAGACGACCTCAGTGAATCGCAAAACGGAGATTATATCTGCGGCCATTGAGGTGTTTGCAGAGATTGGATACTATAGGGCAACGACGGCACAAGTCGCGAAACGGGCCGAAATATCGCAGCCGTATATCTTTCGCTTTTTCTCAACAAAAGAAGCCTTATTGCTTGCGGCATTGGAGGTATCATGGACGCGAGTGATCGATTTCTTCCGCAAAGTCGTGGAGTCCGCGTCGCCGGAACAGCTGGAGAACGACTTGATCCGGGCCTATGACGATATGTTGAACTCCTACCGTAATAAAATACTGCTTCAAATGCAGGCGCAGACGATCCAGGAAGATTCGATCCGGGAAGCGATGCGCAATGGGGTCAGGGAAGTTCGACGTATGGTTTTGGACGCCTTTCGCGCAGCCGGCATTCCGAATCCCGAGGAGAGATGCTGTGCAACATTTCGACAGAGCTGAACATGCCCGAATTGAAGGAAATATGAAGGGGGGGAATTTTTAAAAAGTTGTGATTGACTGATCAATTACAATTTTAAAATGAGGTGATTCCGTTGGAAAAAGCGATTGTCGTAGGAGCAACTGGCGGTACAGGCGCGGCGATTACGGAAGAGCTGGCAAAGCGAGGGATTCGCACGATGGCCTTCGGAAGATCTGTTCAGAAGCTGGAGCAGTTGAGAGCTGGGCTGGGGAATCCGGAGAATGTAACGGTTGCAGCAGGTGACTTTCCGTCCGAGTGACATCGCCATGGCGGCGGAAGGTGCGGATGTCCTGTTCCATTGTGCGAACGTGCCGTATCACGAGATGGAGAGCAAGCTGATTCCTCTTGGCGAATCAGTGATGGAGGCCGCTGACCAGTTGGGCTTGAAGGTAGTCGCGATCGACGGCATTTATCCCTATGGAAGAAGGCAGATGACCGAGGAGCATCCGAAGCAGCCGCATACCAGAAAAGGGAAGACAAGACTCGCTTACGAGAAGATGCTGTTCGACAGCCGGTGGAGCCAGGCCAAGGTAATGATCGTCCACTTGCCGGATTATTACGGTCCCATGGCGAACGAGGCTTCTTACCTGGGCTCGACGCTCGAAGCTATCGCAGCAGGAAAGATGGCATTTTTTATCGGCAACATGCGTGTCCCTCGGGAGTTCGTTTACTTGCCGGACGCGGCGTTCATGATTGCGGAGCTGGCCGCCAAGGACGATACCTATGGGGAGAACTGGAATATACCGGGTGCAGGCCTGATTTCAGGCAGGGAGATCGTGTGAATCGCCAGACAGGCAAGCGGAAGCGCCAAACCGGTTATTCCACTGGGAAGAGTTGGGCTGTCATTGCTCGGTACGGTTGTACCGGTAATGAAGGAGGTTGTGGAGATGCTCTACTTGACAGAAGAGCCGCTTATCTTGAGCGGAGAAAAAATACGAGAGGTTGATCGGTCCTGTGCGGGCGACATCCTTTGAAGCGGGTATTACGAATACGATTCGCACGTTGCAAAGAAAAAATGAGTCTCTGTTGAAGTGATTG
>NZ_HE978536.1:710715-713718 GCF_000311785.1 Brevibacillus massiliensis | reverse complement strand
GATTGATTAATCACTAACATCAAATATGCAAATGACAGCACATACTGGGCGGTGTTGTCCATGGTAGAGGACATATCTCCAGCGAAGAACTGGGAGTCACTCAAAAAATATTGACATCCGACTGATGAGGGATATAATAATGATTATATTTCATACTTATCCGATCTATTTAGTATGATTTAGCTTTTGTTGACCAGACAACTGGAAGTGAAAGCGAACAGACCCTCGCGAGTGGTCTGTTCTTTTTGTGGCCATCTCCCAGAGACGGGGTTCCAAACGCGGAATCGCCGGATGGCCGCTTAGGGAAACGCATTTTTACAAAGGAAGGAGGCGCTGATGGCTGCAAATCGGGCTGCAGTCGGCACATTTTATGGCCATGTTCCACTAACCAAATGAAAAAGAACAACGGAAAGGATGGAAACCCAATGACTTCGCGTAATCGTTTCGTATCCCGCGTCCGGCTTATGACGTTATCTTTCCTCACCCTCGCGCTGCTGCTGACGGCGTGCGGCAAAGACACCCAAACCGACGCCAAGGGGGGAGCCGGTACGCAAACGAACAAGTCGCCTATCGTGATCGGCGTCACCGGTCCGCTCACAGGCGACAATGCGGAATACGGCAAACAATGGCGCAAGGGATTCGACCTCGCCCTTGAAGAAATCAACGCCAACGGCGGGGTGAAAGGCCGTCCGCTCGAGTACGTGTTTGAGGACACGCAAAGTGATCCCAAGCAAACACCGCCTGTGGCCCAGAAATTTGTGGCCGATTCCAAAATCGTCGCGGTGATCGGCGACTTCAGTTCCCCGGCTTCGATGGCGGCCTCCTCCATCTATCAGCGGGCAGGGCTGGTACAGCTGGGCATTACCAACTCGCACCCCGATTTCACGAGCACCGGCAACTATATCTGGAGCAACACTTCCAACCAGAGGGACGACGCCCCTTACCTCGCTACCCTGGCTGTGCAGGAGTTGAAGAAAAAGAGGCTGGCGGTTCTGTATCTGAACACGGACTGGGGAAAGACCACTGCCGATCTGTTCATTAGCAAAGCCAAGGAGTTGGGAGCGGAGATCGTGGCGCGGGAGGCTTATCTTTCCAACGAAAAAGATTTCCGCCCGATTCTGACCAAGGCCCGCGACGCTACTCCGGACGCCCTGATCCTGATCTCCTATTATAATGAAGGGGCACTCATCGCCCAGCAGCGGGAATCGGTCGGTCTCGACACGACGGTCGTCGCCATCGGATCCGTCTATTCGCCGCAATTCATCCGGCTGGGCGGCGAGGCGGTGGAAGGGATTTACACCGCCACCCGGTTTTACCCCGGCGATGCGCGTCCGGAAGTCCAGCGTTTCGTGCAGGCGTATCAGAAGAAATACAATGAAGATCCGGATTCATTTTCCGCGGTGGCTTATGACGGCATCAAGATTTTGGCGCAGGTCATGGAACAGTACGGCACGGAGCGCAAGGAGATCCGGGATGGGCTTGAGGCTATCAAGGACCTGGACACGGTGCTTTACGGCAAGGCAACCTTCGGGTCCGACCGCCGGCTGCAAAATCCGCGCTTCCTTTCACTGATCGTGCAAAACGGCAAGTTTGTGCTCTGGCATCCTTGACGATCCTTTTTTCTTCTGAGTTTTCTTTGATCTTATGAAAGGGGGACATGAAGCCGCTATGTGGGACCAACTGATCAACGGTTTGGTGATCGGCAACCTCTATATGCTGACAGCGATCGGCATCACGCAGATTTACGGCGTGGCCGGCGTGGTCAACTTCGCCCACGGTTCAGTGTACATGGTCGGCGCCTACATCGGATGGATGGCGATCACTTGGCTGCACTGGCCGCTTATTCCCGCAATCCTTCTGGTGCTTGTCGGCAGTGCTGTGCTCGGTCTTCTGGTAGAGAGGGTAGCGGTCAGGCCGTTCGCCCGAGCCGGAAGCACGATACTCCTGCTCACCACCATCGCGGCGGGGCTCATCATCGACAACACCGCCCAGGTGATATGGGGGCCCCAGACGCAGGCGCTTCGCAGCCCTCTGCCGCAATGGCAGTTCAAGCTGGGGGGAGGTACGATTTCGTTTTTGTATCTCTTCATTTTGGCATGCGGGG
Source organism: Brevibacillus massiliensis (assembly GCF_000311785.1). Lineage (GTDB taxonomy): Bacteria > Bacillota > Bacilli > Brevibacillales > Brevibacillaceae > Brevibacillus_C > Brevibacillus_C massiliensis. Next base: position 711,614 of record NZ_HE978536.1, on the reverse strand, counting down.
TCGGGACGGCACTGCTTCTGCATCTGTTTTTGTATCGCAGCCGGGCCGGATGGGCCGTGCGGGCCACCGCGCAGGATCGTGAAGCGGCGCTCCAGATGGGGATCGACGTCAACCGGGTCAGCCGCCTTTCCTTTGCCCTGTCCGGCGCCTTCGCGGGACTCAGCGGCTTGCTTGTAGGGCTGTACTTCAACAACATCTATCCGACGATGGGCGCTTCGGCCACGCTCAAGGGAACCACCGCCGCCCTGCTCGGCGGGCTCGGGAACGTTCCGGGAGCCATCCTCGGCGCCTATGTGCTGGGCATCACGGAGGCGTTCAGCGTGGATTGGCTCGGATCCAGCTTCCGCAACCTGGTGGCCGTCATTTTGCTCATCGGCGTGCTGCTCTTTCGGCCCAACGGGCTGATCTCCTCACGGCGGGCTCTCAATCCCGAGCCCACCGCCGGGACGTTCATCCCCCAGGGGCGGCCGCTCGCCTTTCCCCGGTGGCTTTTGCCCGCCGTCACCGTTTTTGCCTTGGCGTTGCCTTCGTTTTTGTCGAATCCGTATCCGCTGCAGGTGCTGGCGATCGGTTGGGTGTTCGGCCTGATGGCCGTGAGCTTGAATCTGATCTCCGGCACCACCGGGCAGATCTCCCTCGGCCATGCGGGGTTCGTGACGCTGGGCGCCTACGCCTCCGCGCTCCTGACCAGCCACCTCGGCCTGCCGTTCTCCCTGTCGCTGCTGGTTTCCCCGATCCTGGCGGCGGCCATCGGCGTTCTGCTGTGTTACCCGGCCCTCCGGTTGCGTGGCCAGTACCTCGCCATCGCCACGATGGGCCTGGGCGAGGCGATTTCCCTGATCGCCCTCAACTGGGAAGGGGTCACCCAGGGGCCTTTGGGGATCAGCAACATCCAGCCA
>NZ_HE978536.1:679927-710491 GCF_000311785.1 Brevibacillus massiliensis | reverse complement strand
GCCAGTATTTGCTGGATCTTGCGGTTCTCCTCGTCGGCGTGTGGGTCGTGTACCGGCTGTCCCGCTCCCATCTGGGCCGGGCGCTTCGCGCCGTGCGGGAAGACGAGGTGGCGGCGAGAGCCTTTGGCATCGGGCTGGTCAGGTATAAGTCCATCTCTTTCGGGGTGAGCGCCTTTTTGGCGGCCATAGCCGGTGTGCTTCTGGCCCACTCCTATTCCTACATCGCGCCCGACACGTTTACGTTCGCGCTCTCGATTCAGGTGCTCACAATGATCATCCTTGGAGGGCGGGACAACGTGGGCGGGGCCGTGGTCGGAGCAGTCCTGCTGATCGCTTTGCCCGAATCGTTTCGGTTCCTGGGCGAGTACCGCTTTATCCTCTACGGTCTTTTGTTGATCTGCATGCTTCGCTTCCGCCCGTACGGACTGCTCAATTCCAAAACATAAGCCAACTGAAGGAGGGATCGCCATGAGCCTGTTGTCCGTGCGCAACGTGCACAAGCGTTTCGGAGGTCTGCAAGCCCTGCGGGGGGTCAGCCTCGAACTCGAGGAAGGAGAAACGGTCGCCATCATCGGCCCGAACGGCGCCGGAAAGACCACGCTGTTCAACCTGATTTCGTGCGAAGACAGCCCAAGCGAAGGGGAAATTCTACTGAACGGGCGGCGCATCGGCGGCCTGCCGCCCCATTACGCGGCCGTGCAGGGACTGGCCCGTACCTTTCAAAACGGCCGCGTCTTCGGCAACCTCACCGTTCTGGAGAATGTGCTTCTGGGGGCCCATACCCGGCTGCATGGCCTCACCGATCCGGGTTCCCATCTAGCCGGCGCGGTGCTTACGGCGCTGCGGGAGATCGCCTGGAGCATCGTCCAGCCCCGTCGTTTCCGGAGGCTTGAAGCCGAACTGACAGAGGAAGTCCGTGACATCTTGTCTTTTTTCGGAGAGAGGCTGATCCCGCGGCTCCACCAACCCGCTTACTCCCTTTCCTACGCCAATCGCAGGCGGACGGAATTGGCAAGAGCCCTGGCCCTTCGCCCCCGGGTGCTGCTCCTCGACGAACCGACGGCGGGCATGAATCCGACGGAAACCGAGGAAATGTCCGAAGTGATTCGGCAGCTCCAGCGCCGGGGCCAGAGCATGCTGCTGATCGAACACAAGCTGGAGCTGGTGATGGCGGTCGCGCACCGGGTGGTGGCGCTGGACGCCGGTGAGGTACTAGTGTCCGGGCGTCCGGACATGGTGCGTTCGGATCCGCGGCTGATCGAGGCGTACGTCGGAAAACAAAAAATCGGCGCCGCGGCCGAAAGTGCCGCGCTGGCTTCAACGGCGCAGGTATAGGGGGGAGACGGATTGGAACCGATTTTGAGGCTGCAGGAAGTGAATACCTTCTACGGCGCGGTCCAGGCTCATTTCGATCTCAGCTTGGACGTTTATCCCGGGGAGATTACCTGCCTGCTCGGGGGCAACGCATCCGGTAAATCCACCGCGATGAAAGTGATTTTCGGGCTGGTCCGTCCCCGCACCGGCCGCGTGCTGCTGGGTGGAGAAGACGCGACGTCTTGGGGTACGCCCCGGCGCGTCGCCTGGGGACTCCGGTCCGTGCCGGAAGCCCGCCGCCTGTTTCCGTTCATGACCGTACGGGAAAACCTGCTTCTCGGAGCGTATCTTCGCCGGGATCGCCGGCAGGTAGCGAAAGACCTGGAGAGGATGCTGGATCTGTTCCCGCGGATCGGGGAGAGGCTGAATCAGGTCGCCGGCACCCTCTCCGGAGGAGAACAGCAGATGGTGGCTATGGCCAGGGCGCTTATGGGCAATCCACGCATTCTCTGTATGGACGAACCCACCATGGGTCTTTCTCCCCTGTGGGTGGATCGGGTGCTGGAACTGATCCAAACGATCAACCGGCAGGGAACCACCGTTTTCATGGTGGAGCAAAACGCCCGGGCGGCCCTGCAAATCGCCCATCGCGGCTGCGTCCTTCGCCACGGTGTGGTGACGCTGAACGGGACGGCCTTGGAACTGCTGGATAACCCCTTGGTGGAAAGCGCCTATCTGGGAGGTAAAGCGATATGACTCTGATTCACCAGCTGTTTGTCCGCACGCCCCGCCAGGAGCGGTTCCTGGCGTTGGCTTCGCAGCTCTCCGCATTGGTTTCCCGGGATGCGGAGCAGTACGACCGGAACAATGCGTTTCCGCACGCACATTTTGACGCTCTCCGGAGCGCCGGTTACCACACCCTCACCGTTCCGGAAGAACTGGGTGGTAAAGGCGCCTCCCTGACCGAAACCCTTCTGGCCCAGGAGAAGCTCGCCGCGGGAGACGGAGCGACTGCTCTCGCCATCGGCTGGCACCTCAGCTTGATCGGCAAGCAGGCGGAAGCCCGCTCTTGGCCCCCTGCCGTCTTTGAACGGGTGTGCCGGGAAGTGGTCGAGCGTGGCGCCCTGATCAACTCTGCGGCCAGCGAAAGGGAAGCCGGCAGCCCTTCCCGGGGCGGCCGGCCTTTTACAACCGTATTCCGGAACGCTTCCGGCTGGGTGCTCAACGGCAGGAAATCTTTCCTCTCATTGTCACCGGTGCTGCGCTACGCCGTCGTTTCCGCCGGGATCGACGGAGAGGAAGGCGGCGGATGGTTTCTGGCGCCCATGGATCATCCCGGCGTCCGCATCCTGGAAACATGGGACGCGCTGGGGATGCGCGCGACCGGCAGTCACGACGTCGTGTTTCGGGACGTACAGCTTCCGCTCGACGCTCTCGTGGAGCCGTTTGGTTCCGGCCGAACGTGCCAGGTCAATTCCGGCGGCGGGGCCGGCTGGGGACTGGTCATCCCCGCGGTCTACCTGGGCATCGCCCAGGCCGCCAGGGACTTTATTCTGGATTATGCGCTGACGCGGCGGGTCAGCACGCTCCCGGGCACGATCTCCGACGTCCCCCACATCCGGGTGCTGCTGGGCGAGATCGACTTGGACCTCCTTGCCGCCCGGTCCCTCCTCTATACCCTGGCCGAACGCTGGGAAAAAGAGTCGGAGCGCAGGGACCATCTGGTGCCGCTGCTCGGAACCGGCAAGCTGCTGGCTACCAACAACGCCATCCGGATCGTGGACAGGGCGATGCGCATCGCCGGGATTGCCGGTCTCAGCCGCGACCAGCCCCTGGAGCGTTACTATCGCAACGTCCGGGCCGGGCTCAGCAATCCTCCGATGGACGACAGCACCCTTGCGGCGCTGGCCGAAACGGCCCTGCGGGAAGCTGCGGTAAGGAAAGAAGAAGTCTCCGTCGATGCCGACGCGCCGGGCCTCCACTGAAGAAAGCTCCCATTTCCGCCAGCGCAGGATGATTGGCGCAAAGGCCCTCACACTACCAATACCGATTCGTCGGGCCAATGCGAAGGAAAAAAACGGATATGTTATTGAAGGAGGCGTTTTTTATGACGATTACCCATGTGGATCACGTACTTATCGCCGTTCCGGATCTGGATGAAGCCGCGGAGCAATACGCAAAACTGGGCTTCCACGTCACGGAGGGAGGGACGCATCCGGGAAGGGGAACCGCCAATCGACTGGTGGTGCTGGAATCCGGATATCTTGAGCTGATTTCCATCCAGGACCGGGAGGCTGCGTGGCCAGAGCTGGTGCGGCATTGGGACCGGTACGGTTTCGGTTTTTTCACCTTCGCCTTCGCCAGCGACGACCTGGATGCGGATGTGGATCGGTTCAAGTCCCGTACCGCCGCGGGAATTACGTCCCTTAAGGTCGAAGAGATTCAGGAGGGCGCGCTGGAGACTCCGGGCGGAAAGCGCCGGGGCTGGCGCAGCGCCCTCGTGTCCGGCGGCAACATCAATCCTTTCCTGATCCAGCACGACAGCACCGGGGCGGATTTGCGGAACCGGTTGTTCGGCGACCGGCCGCCCCAGGCTCACCCGATCGGTTACGGCCGCATTGACCGCCTGGAGGTGGTGTTCCCGTCGCTTGCGGAGGGCGAGTCCTATTTCAGGGACGGGTACGGGCTCCAGCGCGTCGGAGAGCAGTCCGTCTGCCCCAGCCGCCAGGGGGACCGGGTATTCTTCCCACTGGCGGTCGGGCAGCTCGAAGTCATCGCCCCCAACTCCCCGGACAGTCCGCTGCATGAATTTGTATCGCGAAGGGGTTACGGTTTGCGGGGGGTCCTCCTCACGGTGCCCGATCCCGATGCGGCAGCTTCCGATTTGGAAGCCCGTGGAATCCGCTTTACCCGTTCGCCCATTTCGGGAGCCGTCACGATCGACCCGGCCGAAGCCCTGGGCGCAAGGCTGGTGCTCGTAAAAGGTTAGTGGGGATAGGGGACTCACAGAGAGTCTCTCGGCCACAACCCGGAACGCATGCCGTTCATTCAAGCATTAGGAGCAAAGCGATCGTCATCGATGCGATTGACCTGCAAGCCCCTGCTCCGGAATACAATCGGGCAGCAATCGCGGCGAACGCGGTGCATCATTGCCAAAGCGTGGAATGAGTACGGTTGGGTGCCCCGGTATCCCACATGGAGGTCAGAGTTCGCGCAATCGCTGAGATAAACGATCGCACCATAGAGGAAGATTCGGCTCCGGCAGCAGGGTGAATGCTCGTAAAAAAGAGGTGATCGGCATGATCACCTCCTCTTTTAACGCGCTCCGGCATCAGGGCAAGATCGCAAATGACCGTACCGGAAATCCGGATGCTTTTTCCGGTTTGGGAACGATATTCACGATGACGGCTCCCGTCGCCGGAACCTTGTCCAGTTTTGTTAACAGCTCTACTTGATAAGTGTCTTGATTCGAGTACGTCATACTCTCCTAAAAGCGCCCCGTTCTTCTAATCGTCCAGGCTGGAGTCCGTATCAAAGGTTTCATGGCCGATCGCTTTTATTTTTCTCTCGGTAAACAGAAATTTCAACGCCTCGAGCGACCAACCGGGAGCGTGGTTCCGGCCGTCTGCGTCTTTGTTGTTGAAGGCTTCCACATCCGGCCAACGCTTGCTCCAGTCTGTGCGCAGCGCTACGAACGTTCCTGCTTCTATGGAAAGGTTTCCACAAAGCGTAAGGAACTCCTTTCAGGAATCACTGCAGGCAATGGTTATTTCCATACTTTATACGTCTTAATTCCGGTCGTCAAGGGAGGAATAGTATAAATTGAATTGGCGCTGGATAAATATATCGACTCGACATATAATATATCGAAACGACATATATGGAAGTGTGGTGGTTCGGGATTGTACGAATTGTTTGTCTTGGGAGAGCTGATGGCGGGAGAGAAGCACGGCTACATGCTGCAGGAGGTTCTGAAAAACTCCCTCGGGTTTGGGCGGAAGGTCAGCTCGGGGACGCTGTATCCGCTCCTCTCCCGCATGGCCGAAGGCGGATGGATCCAGCTGCGAATCGAGGGGAAGGGGGGAAGGACGAGAAAACGATACGAGATCACGGAAGCCGGGCGTGAGCGATTCCTGCAGTTGATGAGGCAGCCGTTGGATTCGCACACCAATGCCGAGACGGAGCTCGCCTTCCGGCTCAAAATGGTGTACTTTCAATACGTAGCCAAAGAAGTGCGTCTGGCCTGCCTGGACCAGTATTTGCAGATTCTCGAGAGGAACTTCAAATACGTGTCAGACTTCGAGTCGTATCTCTTGTCGCATAAGCCAGAGCCTGAGAGGCAGCGCGTTCAGCTCCTGCGGGTGTTCGATCACCGCAAGCGGCTGGGGGAGGTCGAAATTCAGTGGGTCAAGGACGAGATCGACAGAGTCAAGGCGCAGCAAGACGAATGAATCGGGCAGGTATCGCGCTTGCCACAAGGAGGATCGCATGGAGCGATTATGGACCAAGGCTTTTATCCAAATGACGCTGGGGATGCTGGTCTTATTTACGGGATTTTATTTGCTGCTGCCCACTTTGCCGCTGTTTATTACGCATCTGGGCGGCAGCGAGTCGCAGGTCGGACTCGCGGCGGGGGCATTTACGCTGACTGCGGTCTTCTTTCGGCCGATCGTCGGGGGGCTGCTTGATCGCTACGGCAGAAGGCCGTTTATGATCTGGGGACTGGTATTCTTTATGTTATCGATGTATTTTTACAACTGGGTAAGCGGTATAGCGATCTTGATCGCACTTCGCGTACTGCATGGCGCCAGTTGGGCCTTCTCCACGACAGCCGTCAGCACTTCGGTCACAGACATCATCCCGATTTCGCGCCGGGGAGAAGGCATGGGCTGGTTCGGCATGGCGATGACGGTGGCGATGGCGATCGGTCCGATGCTGGGGATATGGGTGCTGGAGAATGGTTCGTTCCAAAGCTTGTTTCTGCTTGCCACGGGTCTGTCCGCGGTGTCGCTCTTACTGGTTTTCACTAACAAAATCCCGTTCCAGCCGAAAGCAGCGGCGAAGAAGATCGAAATTTTCGAGAAATCGGTATTGCCTGTCACGACGGCACTCTTCTTCCTGGCCACCGCATACGGCGGAATCACGACCTTCCTGCCGTTGTTCGCGGAGTCGATCCGGGTAAACTCCGGCGTATTTTTCATGGTATACGCCCTGGCGCTCACGCTGGCCAGACCGATTGCCGGCAAGCTGTCCGATCGGCTTGGCGAGGCTTACGTAATCGTGCCGGCGCTAGTGGTCACGGTATCCTCACACTTGGTGCTGAGCTTCTCGAGCGGGCTGGGCGGGATCGTAGTCGCCGCCTTTCTGTATGGGATTGGTTTTGGTTCGGCGCAGCCGGCTCTTCAAGCGGCAAATTTGCGGCTGGCTCATCCCGACAAGAAGGGTGTCGCCAACGCTTCTTTTATGACCGCGTTCGATCTCGGCATCGGACTCGGCTCCATCATTCTCGGCTGGGTGTCCCAATATACGGGATACGGGGTTTTGTTCACCGTCTGCGCGGCTTCAGTGGCCGTATCCGCACTGGTATTCATCGTGTTCGCCAAGCGGCATTTGTCGGAGAAACAGGCTTAAATGGGCTAAAGGCAGAGCGAATGGCGGGGGAATGCCCAACGCAGCCGCTCATCAAGGCTGCGTTGCGTATGATATGAGGCTGCGATGGGCCTGGATCAGATTGCGAATTTTACGGATGCGATCCCCCGGTAGCGTCAAGTAACTGCTCAGTGACCCAGCGGCTTTCTGCAGATACGGGGATATCTGCAATGTCAGCAGGCTGTCCTACCCTGCTGAATGCGGACATCCGCTGTTTGACCTATCTCCCAAAATACTGCAGCAGCAGCTCGTTGAATCTCGCCCTGTCAATCTTCTCTTTTGTAACTTTGCCATGATCCCACTGGGTAAACGAGCTGTCCGTCAAAGTCAGATTCCCGCCATTTGTACGTCTTGTCAGCAACGGATGCTTGTTAAACGAAGATTCTTCGTGTTCGGCGATAATCTTTTGGATGGCGTTGAATTCTGCTATATCGCTGACCGGTTTTCGGGAATCGAAGGCATATCCGATCCGCCAGTCCGTATCCTTATGCCGCAATTTCATTTCAATCACATAGTCTCCATGCTCGCTATTCACTTTATTGACCCGGAATTCTCCATTCGCAGAGGAGACCGTTTCTCCGCTCAAAGGGACGGGCGTTAACGGCAGGTTCCCTCCAAATCCCGTGTCTACCAAATAGGTTTGCTCCCCGTGAGTCAGCAGAATGGTGACATGTGTTCTTCCGATTGTCAGGTACTCCTGTGTCTCGTTATGGCAGACAACCCCGCGGGTCAGGACCGCCTGAAAGCCGTTTTCGATCAAGAAGAAGTAGAGAATCGAATTTAATTCATAACAAAGGCCGCCTTCATTTCTGACCAGTATTTTATCGACGAGGTTTTCTTTGGAGATGTCGTACGTTTTCTTTGCGATGATGCACAAATTTTCAAAAGGAATGGTTTGGGCCGTTTTTTCAAGAACCCTATCCAGACTTTCAAACGTAATGGTTTCGTCTTCCAGCAGACCGATTCTTTTCCGAAACATAGCATTCAACTCGCTCATTCCACCGTACCTCCTCGTCGGGATCGCGGCCAGCATCTGTCCGTTACTTGAAATAGTATGGTGTAAAATCGATCCGGGCAATAACTTTTTGTGAAAAGTGTACCGCAATCATTCCGTGCATCGAGCATAGGGTCAAAAATGTACAATACATCTTCATGGGCATTGGCTGGAATGGATAAAAATGCGAATGCTTTTTATGAAGAAAGGGAGGACTGACCCATGGTTCATGACAATTACACACCTCACGGGTACCGCACTGTAACGCCATACCTGACCGTAAAAGATGCGGAGAAAATGATCCGGTTTTTAAAAACCGTTTTTGACGCGGAAGAATTGAACCGTTCCACAAATGCAGAGGGGCGAATGGTCCACGCCGAGGTCCGAATTGGAGACGCAATCGTCGAGATATCCGAAGGAACGGACAGGCTACTACCAGTAAGGCTCCGACCTGCTTGCTTTCTTTTGCCGAAAGCGGAAGAATACAAGCGTTGTTGAAAGGTGACTGGACTTTCGGGTTCAGTCACTTTTCTGCTTTTGTAACAGCGCAATCGAAAAGAAATTTCGGCTCGATTTGTGTGTTACAATTTGCCTGTCAGAATTTTGAGTAAGGAGGAAAACAACTTGGCGAACACGATTTCAAGGAGCCGGCTTTGGACGGCGCGAGTCATGAGAGGATTTGTCATTCTCTTCATGTTGTTTGATTCAATAGTCAAATTTGTCAAACCGGAACCTGTGGTCGAAGGAACCCTCACAATGGGATATGCCGAGCATCACATCAGCGTGATTGGAACGCTTGGCCTTCTGTCAGCCATTCTTTACGCCATCCCGCGAACAGCTTTTTTGGGTGCCGTTTTATTGACGGGATATTTTGGCGGAGCCATTGCCACCAATATTCGCGTGGATGCCCCGCTGTTTACACATGTGCTGTTTCCGGTCTATTTTGCCCTCTTGGCATGGGGAGGAATTTGGCTGAGGGATGAAAAGATACGAAAGCTCATGCCATTTGCAGGAAAGGAGGGTTGAAAAATGAGAAAGGAGCCAAACGGCATGCAAAAAATCACACCGTTTTTGTGGTTCGATGGCAGGGCCGAAGAGGCGATGAATTTTTACACTTCGGTATTCAAGAATTCCAAGGCTGTCAGCATCAGACGCTGCGGGGAGAAGGGACCTGGACCGAAGGGTGAGGTCATGACGGCAACCTTTGAGCTCAATGGCCAAACATTTATGGCGTTGAACGGCGGGCCGCAATTTTCTTTTACGCCGGCCGTATCGTTCTTCGTGAACTGCGAGACGCAGCAGGAAGTAGACGAATTGTGGGAAAAGCTTTCCGAGGGCGGAGAGAAGGGAAGATGCGGCTGGCTTACGGACAAATTCGGCCTCTCATGGCAGATCATTCCTACCGTACTCGGCGGGATGCTGGGGGACGAGGATGAGGAGAAAGCGGAAAGAGTCATGCAGGCCATGCTGCAAATGGATAAGATTGAAATTGGAAAGTTACGGCAAGCATACGCTGGAGCAGCGTAAGGCAGGAAACAGATTTTTTTGTCCATCGGCATATTGACAGAACCATTTTCATACCAAATAATAACAAACAATTTCACATCCAAATGTTATGATTAGAAATAGTAGAAATGAAACGGTGTTCCAGAGAGCCGTTGGCTGGTGCGAAACGGTAGGGTCGTTCATTTTGAACTCGTCTATGAACAGCTGCCTGACAATGTAGGGTAAGCCGGAATTCCACCGTTACAAGGATAGATGGTGATGGCCATCGAAAGAGATCATTTCACAGGAAATGAATTAGAGTGGTACCGCGGGTTAAACCTCGTCTCTATACGTAGAGACGGGGTTTTTTAGTTGGTTAAAGTCCGGGTTTAACCAAGCCTGCTTGATGATAGATATACATTCCTGTTTGCATGGGAGGAAAAGAGAATGAGCCGTAAAATCATCGTTTTTGACACGACCTTGCGCGATGGCGAGCAAGTTCCGGGAGCCAAGCTGAATTTGCACCAAAAAGTAGAGATCGCCCAGCAGTTGAAGCGACTCCAGGTAGATATTATTGAAGCAGGTTTTCCCGCCTCGTCCGCGGGAGATTTTCAAGCTGTGCAGGAAATCGCCCGCAGCGTGGGAGACAGCGTGACCATCACGGCGCTGGCCAGAGCGGTGAAAAGCGATATAGACGCCGTCTATGAAAGCATCAAGGACGCCAAGGACCCGCTCATTCACATTGTGCTTGGCACTTCCAACATTCACGTGGAGAAGAAGTTCAGCCGCTCCAAGGATGCCGTGCTGCAAATGGGCGTTGACGCGGTCAGGTACGCCAAGACTTTGCTGCCCCAGGTGCAGTACTCTACGGAGGATGCATCGCGGTCGGATTTTGAATACCTCTGGAAGACGATCGAAGCTGTGGTCAAAGCGGGAGCCACCATGATCAACGTGCCGGATACCGTGGGCTTTGCTGTTCCGGAAGAGTACGGCGAACTGATTCGGCGGCTTAACGAGCGGCTGAAAAAATTGAATCCGGATGTGATCCTCAGCGTTCACTGCCACAATGACCTCGGAATGGCAACGGCCAATACGCTGGCCGCGGTCAAAAATGGCGCGGATAAAATCGAAGTCACCATCAATGGGCTAGGGGAGCGGGCCGGCAACGCATCGCTGGAAGAAGTCGTGATGGCGCTCAAGGTGCGGGAGAGCTTCTACCAATGCCACACCGGCATCAATACGAAAGAACTGCTCAAAACCTCGATGCTCGTCAGCCACTTGACGGGACTGGATGTGCAGGTGAACAAGGCGATCACCGGAGCGAACGCCTTTGCCCACTCTTCCGGCATCCATCAGGACGGCCTTTTGAAAGACAGGCAGGTCTATGAAATCATGTCCCCCGAAGAAGTGGGCGCGGAAAGCATGGAGCTGATCCTGACCGCCCGTTCCGGCCGCCATGCCTTTAAAAACGCCGTAGAGAAGCTGGGCTTTGACACGAGCGACACTGCCGACTTCGAGGTGCTGTTTGAAAAATTCCTCGCATTGGCCGACGCGAAAAAAGAAGTGTACGACCACGATGTGTTTTACCTGGTGACCAATCACCGTACGATTAAAGCCGGCAACAGCCGTCTCTACGAACTGCTCTCCTTCCAGGTGGTCAGCAATGATTTGTATCCGACGGCAACCGTCAAATTGAAACAGGGCGGCGAGACGATGAAGGGCAGCGCCGTCGGAGAGGGGCCGATTGAAGCTTTGTACAGCGCCATCAAGGATTTGGTGGGTCTGGATGTGCACCTGAAAGACTACAAGATCAACAGCTTGTCGAGGGGAAAAGACGCCATCGGCCGGGTGAATATCCGCATCGAGTACCAGGGCAAGATTTACACTGGACGGGCGATGGACACGGACATTATCAAAGCCAGCGCACTCGCCTTTTTAAACGGCGTCAATGCCGTACTCCTGGATTTGGTCACCGTTTGATAGGACGCGGGCTGCCGCCGTGCCATGCAGTGGCCAATGGCGTGAAAATATCCCGTTTCACTGCCAGCAGTGGGACGGGATATGCCTTAAAAACAATGTAGCTAGACGATAGCAGACAGTTTCTGTTTCTCAATTGTTACTCCTGAGGTTATTTTTAACCGATTTTGCCTTGGTATTAACTACCCAGGTATTTGACTCATTGGAGGTTAATAATAAAAAATGTTTTTATTAACTGCCATCTTCAGCAATATTGTCATCTTGGGTGTCTTAACCTTTTTGATCTATAGAGTAATGCAAGGTAAAATGAAAATTTATTCTTGGCTGATATTTGTAGTACTCGTTTTTTTCCTATTTATAATCATTTACCAAGATCTCAGATTCCTTAATATTATATAATATTTCACAGAAGAGGAACTTTAACGAATCAATTGATGGGGATGAAGATGCAGAAACGCGCAAGCACTCAACGGTAATTGAATTTGGCAACACAGAGGGTAAGGTTCTCTTTGAAGGCGATAAAGAGGTATATCTGCAATCAGAAAAAGGCGTCAAATTGATGAAACCGGAACCGGAGTTCTTTCGGCTGCTAAACAATCAAAAGTAAATCGCTTATGAACGCGGAGAGGGACTTTCCAAAGCGGAAGTCCTTCTTTTTGTGATAACCAATCATCTCCCTTTTCATGCTCCACATGCAATTTTGTCAACTAGAGGTGTGACGATAGTTTGTTTTCATTTTGTTGAACCTATAACTGAAAACGCATATATTGGAGCCATGCGGGATTCATCCATTTTTAGCAGAACATCAGAAGGGGGTTTTTAAGCATGGCGGAACGTGCACAAATGAAAGCGGATTCTTCCGTGCGTGTCGGCATACAGAAATTTGGCCGCTTTCTCAGCGGGATGGTAATGCCGAATATCGGTGCCTTTATCGCCTGGGGGTTGATTACCGCCTTATTTATCCCCACAGGTTGGATACCAAATGAGCATCTGGGCCAGTTGGTCGGTCCGATGATTACGTATCTGCTGCCGCTGTTGATCGGGTATACAGGCGGTAAGCTGGTTCACGATACGAGAGGCGGTGTCGTCGGGGCCATTGCCACGATGGGGGTGATCGTGGGAACGGAAATTCCGATGTTTCTGGGAGCCATGATCATGGGGCCGCTTGGCGGCTGGATCATCAAAAAGTTTGACCAGGCGATCGAAGGCAAGATCCGCTCCGGCTTTGAGATGCTCGTCAACAACTTCTCAGCCGGGATTATCGGCGGTCTGCTGACCCTGCTCGCATTCCTCGCCATCGGTCCGGTTGTCGAGACGCTGAGCAAAGTGCTGGCTGCCGGCGTTCAGGTCATTGTAGACGCAGGCCTGCTGCCGCTTGCGAGCCTCTTTATCGAACCGGCGAAAATCTTGTTCCTGAACAACGCGATCAACCACGGCATCTTGAGTCCGCTGGGCGTGGAACAAGCGGCCAATGCGGGCAAGTCGATCTTCTTCATGCTGGAGGCCAATCCCGGTCCCGGGCTGGGCGTTCTGCTCGCCTACTGGCTGGTCGGCAGAGGAGCGGCAAAACAATCGGCTCCGGGTGCGGTGGTCATTCACTTCCTCGGCGGGATCCACGAGATCTACTTCCCGTACATTTTGATGAATCCGCGCTTGATCCTGGCGGTCATCGCGGGCGGAATGACCGGGGTGTTTACCTTCAGCGTATTTGATGCGGGCTTGGTGGCGCCTCCGTCGCCGGGCAGTATCTTCGCTCTGATCGCGATGTCTCCAAAAGGCGGCCTGCTGCCGGTACTGGCGGGCGTGCTGACGGCTGCAGCCGTTTCCTTCCTGATCGCGACCTTGTTGTTAAAAACATCCAAACAAGACGCAGAAGAAGGCGATCTGGAACAGGCAACGGCCAAAATGAAAGAACTGAAAGGGAACAAAGGCGCGGAAGCACCTGCTGCGGCTGCGGACAAACCGGCAAAGCCGGTAAACAAAGTGGTCTTTGCCTGCGACGCCGGAATGGGTTCGAGCGCGATGGGCGCCTCTACCTTGCGGAAAAAATTCAAAGATGCCGGATTGGATATCACGGTAACCAATACGGCCATCAATGAAATTCCCGACGATGCCGACATCGTGGTTACGCATAAAAATTTAACAGAGCGCGCAAAGCAGAAGGCTCCTCATGCCGAGCACATCTCCATTGAGAACTTTCTGGCCAGCCCGGAGTATGATCGGCTGGTGGAGCGCCTAAAATAAGGGAATCCTACGCTAGTTTGTGACAGACTAGCGTATACTCTTTCTGTCAGAAGGGGTCATGACCATGCGTTTCTCCTCAAGACAAAAGATGATTCTGGCAAAGCTGCTGGAAGCGCCGCATGAAATCACCATCCGGGAGATTGCCGAAGAGATAGACGTGAGCACGCGGACAGTCCATCGCGAACTGGATGAGCTGACCCAGGCGCTTGCAAGCTATCACCTGAACCTGATCAAAAAGATCGGGGTCGGGGTGCAGCTGGAGGGGGCGCCGGAGGATAAGGAGAGGCTGCGCGAGGATCTCTTTCGCACGACAGCAGACGACTTTACGCCGAATGAACGAAAAATCATCATTTTATGCAGTCTGCTGGAAGCCGTCGAGCCGGTCAAGCTGGTCTCGCTCGCTTATGACCTGAAGGTGACGACAGCCACGGTGAGCCACGATCTGGATGAGCTGGAAGAGAAGATCGGGCAGTACGGAATGCGCTTGGTCAGAAGAAGGGGATACGGCATTGAACTTCAGGGGAGCGAGACGGCAAAAAGGCTCGCCATCACCAGCCTGATCTCGGAAAATCTCAACGAGTACGAACTGGTAGCAAGGATCAAGGATACGATCCATCGGAAAAAGCAGCACCGGGTCAACTCCGTTTCGGAACGGGTGCTCGGCCTCATCGAAAAAGAGAAACTGATCGTCGTCGAAAACGCATTGCGCGATCTGGAGGGCGAATTGCCCTATCCACTGGCAGACAGTGCTTTCATCGGGCTGGTGATTCACCTGGCGCTCGCGATCGAGCGGGTCGAGAAGGGAGAAAACATTCACTTTCGCGAAGAACACCTGCGCCAGCTCTCGGGAACACAAGAGTACCAGGCGGCAGAAAAAATGTTGGCCCGTCTGGAAGACATGCTGCAGATGGAGATTCCCAAGGAGGAAATCGGCTACATCGCCATGCACCTGCGCGGCGCCAAGGTGAGGAATTCCTACCAGGATACCTATTTGTCCGACAACGTAGAGCTGATGGCAAAGATCAAGCGGCTGATTGAGATCTGTGGGGAAAAACTGGGCGTGCGGCTGGAACACGACCAATCGTTGGCCCAAGGCCTTTTGACCCATATGGAGCCGGCGATCTTTCGCATGATGCAGGACATGCGGATCAGAAACCCGCTGCTCGATCAAATCAAGCGGAATTACGCCAGTCTGTTTGACATATTGCGGGATGCCGTCGGGCAGGTGTTTCAAGGCCTCGCCGTCCCGGAAGAGGAAATTGGCTATCTGGTCATGCACTTTGGCGCCGCTCTGGAGCGGCTGAACCGGAAGACTGCCCGGTTTCGGGCCCTCATCGTCTGCTCAAGCGGGATCGGCTCGTCGAAAATACTGGCCAGCCGGATCAAAAAAGAAATCCCGGAGATCGAGAGTTTGCGCAACGTCTCCTTGTTCGATCTAGGCAGCATTCCCAAAAGCGAATACGATCTGATCATTTCCACGATACAGCTTTCCGGCATCGCGAGTGACTACGTCCTGGTCAATCCATTGCTCACCAAGGAAGACATTCAAAAAATCAGGGGTTACCTGGCAGGCCTGAGCAGGCAGCTGCCGCCTGCCGGACGCATCGCAACCGCCCGGTCGGAACATGCCGTCAGCCAATTGCATTCGCTCAAAGCCAGCCTCGACCATGTGCTCGGCGTGTTGGAGCGATTTTGCTTCCAAAAGATCCCGCGCGCCTTTGACGATGTGGAGGCTGCCGTGGAAGAGATTTGCAGGCAGCTCGGGCAAATCGGAGCGATTACGGATTGGCAGAAAGTCAGCAGGCAGCTGCTGGAGCGGGAAAAGCTGGGCGGCTTGGGGATTCCAGGTACGCAGCTCGCTTTGTTTCACAGCCGCAGCGAGTATATCCGGGAAGCTTTTTTTGGCGTATTTGAGCTTCAAGGCAGCATTTCCGTGCGTTCCATGGAAAACCATCTGATCGAAGTGAAGACGATCCTGATCCTGCTCGGGCCGAAGAAGCTGGACAAGGAAGGTCTGGAGGTGTTGAGCGAGATCAGTTCGCTCTTCATCGAGGAAGAAGCGAAACGCCTGTTCAGCTTGGGCCAATCAAAAGAGATGCATGCCTATTTGGCCAAAAAATTGCAAGGCCATCTGCAACAAAAGATAAGAGTGGAGGAATAAAGTATGGCACAAAACATCATTTCGGCGGACAAAATCATGCTGAATGCCTCGGTTGAAAACAAGAGAGAAGCAATCCGGCTGGCTGGAAAACTGCTCGTAGAAAAAGGCCATGTGACAGCGGAATATATAGAGAAAATGCTGGAGCGCGAAGAGATGCTGACGACCTATTTGGGGAACGGCGTAGCGATTCCCCACGGCACCAACGACTCGAAGCAATGGATCAAATCGACCGGGATTTCGATCGTGCAGGTGCCTTCCGGCGTTGACTTTGGCGACGGAAATATCGCCTACGTGATCATCGGAATTGCCGGGAAGGGCGATGAACATCTGGAGATTCTGTCCAAGCTTGCCGAGGTCTGCATGGAGGAGGAAAACGTCAAATCGATGGTACAGGCGGCCAAGCCCGAGCAGATGATCGAAATCCTCGAAAAGGGGGAATAACGATGCTGGCGATTCAGTATGGGGCAGGAAACATCGGACGGGGGTTTATTGGACAACTGCTGCACCAGGCAGGTTACGAGGTTTGCTTTATCGATGTGAACGAAGACATCGTCAATGAGATCAACCGGAGGCAGGAGTACACCATCCAGCTGGCAGAAGCGGGAGAAAAGACCGTTGCCGTCACTGGTGTACGGGCGATAAACGGTCAGGATGCGGAAGCGGCGGCAAAAGCCATCGCCCAGGCCGATCTGCTCACGACGGCTGTCGGCCCGAACATCCTGCGCCATATCGCTCCGGTGATCGCCAGGGGAATTTCCCTGCGGATCAAGGAAGGGCGGGGCCCTTTCAATATCATCGCCTGCGAAAACATGATTGGCGGGAGCACGCAGCTGAAGGCACACGTCTGGGAATCGCTCAGCGAAGAGGAGCGGGCGGCAGCGGAGGAGTTGGTCGGATTTCCCGACGCCGCCGTCGATCGGATCGTGCCGATCCAGCAGCACGACGACAAGCTCTTCGTCATCGTCGAGCCATTTTACGAGTGGGTCGTCAATCAAACGCAGATCAAGGGTCCGATCCCGGCGATTAACGGTGTCACCTATGTTGACGACCTGACTCCGTATATCGAGAGAAAACTCTTTACCGTGAACACGGGGCATGCGATGATCGCTTATCTCGGGTACGCACTCGGCTATGAAACGATCGATCAGGCGATCCGCGACGAGTATATCTCCCGGACCGCCCGGGGGGCATTGGCGGAATCGGGAGCAATGCTGGTCAAAAAGCACGGCTTTGACCCCAATGAGCATGAGCGCTACATCCAAAAAATCCTCGGCCGCTTTGAAAATCCGCGGATATCGGATGCCGTGACCCGCGTGGGACGGTCTCCGCTCAGAAAGCTCTCGCCGGATGACCGTCTGGTGAGTCCGGCGAGACAGGCGTTGGCGTACCGGATCCAACCGGTCCATCTGGCAGCGGGAATCGCCGCCGCCTTGCATTTTGACTATCCGGAGGATCAAGAGGCGCTGGAGCTGGCGGCCAGCATTCGGGACAGAGGGATCGAGCGGACGATCACGAAGTATACCGGCATTCCCCAGGACTCCCCCTTGTTTTCGTTGATCATGTCCCAGAACAGCGCCCTGCGGCAAAACAGATAAGACCAGCAGAAGGCTGCCGGCAGCTTGCTCCGGCATTTCCAACTTTTATCTAATCTTCGCAGGAGACTCCCACTTCTATAGGTGGTGAGATGAATGCGATTTTTTTTGCTTTTGAACTACTTTTCAGAACATACGTTTCCCTCTCTGAGGTAAAATAAGGAGAAGGAGGTGAATCGAAAATCGCCATGAAACAAACCGGCAAGCGTGAGGAATTTGTTCGTACACACCGTATTCGTTCTTTGCAAGGAAAACGGAATCGCTATGTCCATAACTTCTTGCATCAAGCGAGTTGGAAGGTCGTGGATCTCGCGCTGAAACATCGCTGTCATACCCTCGCATGGGTGACATGAAAGACATCAAGCAAGAGAATCTCCGCAAGATGTTTGTGCAGATTCCCCATGCCCGTTTTGTGGATCTCATCACCTACAAGGCCAAACTCCTCGGGATCACCGTTGTCAAGCAGAATGAAGCCTACACCAGCGGCTGTTCTGCGCTTGATGAGGAGATGATTTCGAGGAAGGCATACGCACCCAAGCGACGCACTCACCGAGGCCTGTTTGTATCCAACTCAGGGTTCAAGATCAATGCAGATGTAAACGGGAGTCTGAATATCTTACGAAAGTACTTGGGTGGGAAAGATAGTCCTGCACTGATCCAATCAGCAAGGGATAATGGGTGTTTGAAGCATCCGAAATGTATTTTTGTCGTGTAAGACAGGAAACATTTAAATCCCCCACCTCTACGCGAGGCGAAGGTGGCGGGAGTCTTCAACGGAAAAACGGCTTTAAGAAGGCCGATCGGATCCAGTACCGGCGCGAAGGCCAAGGCGGTAAGACGTATGAGATGAGTATCTACTATTGGAGTCCGGAAGAGGATTTGCCGCAAGAGGCTGTTCTGAAAAAAATGGCCAAAGCCTGCGAGGAGATCCATAATTTCCGCTCCAAGCGATACTACGGCCGGATAGACGCAGACCCGGATGAAGTGCTGGAACTAAGCCAGTAAAATCGCTTGTCCTCATCTTATCCGTACCGGCTCAAGCCAAGGCTCCAGCCTTTTCAACAGATACCCCCGCCCCTTCATAAATCTGATAATCTCCGGCAGCAGCCGGGCTGTCTCAGGCAAGTCGTGCAGCAAGATGACCAGAGGAGGGCTGGATGCCGCATTTTCTAGACGGTTTACTCTCTTTATGACCTGCTCGACGAGCCTTGCGTCGCGGTACTTCCAATCCAGACTGTCCACGTTCCAATCCCATACCTGATAACCGGCCCGCCTCACCGCTTCCAGATAGGAAGGCTTCATGTGAGGAATGCTTCCGTAAGGGGTGCGGACGAGTACGGTCACCTCTCCGGTGACGCGTCGCAATGTCTTGCGGGTTTTGTTCAGCTCTCGGAGAATGGACCGCTCTGAGGCGTAGAATTGTTTCTCCCTATGGGTGACTCCGTGCAGCCCCGCCGCATGTCCGTCACGGATGATGCGGCGGGCTGTGTCCCGAAAGCGGCGAATCTGCGGCTCCAACATGAAAAAAGTAGCTTCCGCCTGATGGCGGGCCAGTGTATCGAGGATGAGTTCAGTCGCTTCGTTCGGCCCGTCGTCGAATGTGAGGTAGGCGGTTCTTTTCCCTTCAAACATGGAAACCCTCCCCCCAAACAGCGCTCCAACTCTCACCTTCATATATATGCGAAAAAAGGCTGTCTCTCCAAGGGACGGATGCTATAGAACAATCTCAATGCCGCAACATATGAATGTATTGATCATCTTACGAGAAGATGTCGTCCATTCAGACATGCAGGCTGTTTTGTTTGAGGAGGGGGGAAAATGGCCAAAGACAAGGGTGTTTCCATCATTACGGTGACGAAACGACCGGCGTATATCAAAAATATATTTCTCAATTACGATCGGCAGCTTTGGGAGAAGAAGGAGCTGATCATCATCGTTCACAACGATCACGCACCGATCGAGATGTATAGAAGAGTTGCGAAAAGGCTGCCTGGCGTATCCGTGCACCAATTGCCGAAGGAGATGTCGCTGGGCAAGTGCTTGAATTACGGGGTGGAGCAATCGAAATACGACCACATCGCAAAGTTTGACGATGACGATTACTACTCTCCCGCTTATCTGACGGATGCCATGCGGGTATTTGAACGAACGAATGCGGACGTCATCGGCAAGTCTTCCCATTACGTCTGGCTGGAGGGAAAGAAGCTGTTGGCGCTTCGCTCTCCGGAAGCGGAGAATCAATATGTCCAGATTCTCCCTGGCGCTACTTTGGTGATAAGAAAACATGTCTTCGGCAAGGTCCGTTTCTCTGATCGGACCGTTGGAGAAGACAGCAAATTTTGCCGGGATTGCAAAGAGCAAGGGTTAAAAGTATACTCAGCCGGACGGGCTCATTTCATTGCCATCCGCAGGAAAGGCTCCCGGGACCACACCTGGCGGATTAGCGACTCCGAGCTTTTGTCCGGCAACGTCAAGATCTTTCCCTACGTCAAAAACATTTACAAATTTGTAAGCCGTGACGAGGCGTGAATTCCTTTATGCGCCACCAGACTTCTCTCATATGAACGATGAACAGTTTTTCCGCGCTTTCAATATCCCCCGTTCGAATTACCTCGGGAAGGGGACTATGGGTATCTGCTGCACTGTCCAGATTGGCAGAAATGTTCCCGCCTCCCGTATCTCCTGTTTGGCTGCTGCTGCTTGCAGGGCCCGATCTGCAGCCGGTGATGAGCAAAAGTGCCGCAGCCGCCGTCAAGAAGACCATTGCTTATCGCTTCATGGCCATTCCTCCATTTTCCATAGACTGAATAACATGACGAAAAAAGCGGCCTAAACCCGAACCGTTGCCTCTGCCAAAATGGACTTCCCCCTTTACCAGGCGCATTCCATAATTTTATCGGTAAAAATAACAACAGATAGAATGCGGGTTGTCAA
The DNA here is from genome assembly GCF_000311785.1 of Brevibacillus massiliensis. GTDB lineage: Bacteria > Bacillota > Bacilli > Brevibacillales > Brevibacillaceae > Brevibacillus_C > Brevibacillus_C massiliensis. The sequence continues at coordinate 690,141 of NZ_HE978536.1, read as the reverse complement.
CGAACGGGATAAAGGCCTGTCGTATACAGGGATGTGATGGTCTGGGCAATCTCTTCGACAGAACTGCGATGTTCGTTTCGAACAATTTCCCACAGGTACATTTCATTTGTGAAAAACCAGCCACGCGCCACGAGCTCATGGTTTACGTCTGCTCTTGCCAGCCCGTTTTGCTGTGAATAGGCAATGTCCATGGAGATTCGCTGGATAAACCTTTCGCGGATTGACTTCCACTTGTTGGAAATCACAGGTGACACGCCAATCGCCTGTTCGAAGAGCTGCAGCATATTCCGTTCAGCCTCCGCCATTTTTAAAAAGGCGTAGGCCTGTTTTTGGATGATCTGCTCCGCTTCCGCTTTCGACTTTGGGAAGAAGGAGATCTCGGCTATCTCATAAAATTGCTCCATGACATGTTCCATCAGTACGCTCAAAAGATCCTCTTTGCCTTCAAAGTGAACATAGGCGGTTCCGTATCCGACATTGGCCTTTTTGATGATCTGGGAAATCGTCGCTTTTTGAAAACCTTCCTCCAGAAATACTTCTTTCGCGGCTTCCAACAGCTTTTGGCGGGTCACTGCCGAGCGCAAATGCCGCCGGTCCTTGATTTTTTTCATACTCACTTCTGCTTCCTCCCGTACCGAATAAATTATCTTCTAGCATATAAGGATTTCAGTGAAAATAAAAGATTTGCCTTTGATTGAATTGTATGAATAATAATATTGACATCATGTCATATTTATTGGTATGATTTCCCCAGAATGTGAGACTGATCGTCAAAGGGAGGAATATTGTGGTTTCGGATCACTTTCTGCCTACGTTGGATTACGCAGAACAATTGGACAGAGAGGACAGCCTTTCACGCTTTCGTGCAGAGTTTTATCTAAAGCCTGATTCCATCTATATGGATGGGAATTCATTAGGGCTGCTTTCGAGAAGAGCTGAACGCACACTCCTGGAAGCTGTAGCCGACTGGAGGGAACACGGCATCGATGGATGGACACAGGGGAATCATCCGTGGTTTACCTTATCGGAGAGTTTGGGGGAACTGAGCGCACCGCTGGTCGGAGCATCTCCTGAGGAAGTAATTGTAACCGGTTCCACAACGGTCAATTTGCATCAGCTTGTCGCTACGTTTTATCAGCCGCAAGGGACGCGAACCAAAATTTTGGCAGATGAACTCACGTTTCCGTCTGACATTTATGCCCTGCAAAGCCAGCTTCGCATCCGTGGATACGACCCGGATACCCATCTGATTCGCGTAAAAAGCCGGGATGGCCGATTTTTGGAAGAAGAGGATATCATCGACGCCATGACCGATGACATCGCTTTGATCATCCTGCCAACCGTTCTGTACCGCAGCGGCCAGGTCCTCGACATGCAGCGATTGACGGCGGAAGCTCATCGGAGAGGCATTTTCATCGGATTTGACGGATGCCATTCGGTCGGAGCGATTCCGCATTCGTTTAGCGAATGGGACGTCGACTTTGCCTATTGGTGCAATTACAAATACGTAAACGGCGGACCTGGCAGTGTCGGCGGCCTGTACGTGAATCGCAAACACTTTGGCGCGAACCCTGGATTGGCCGGATGGTTCGGGTCGAGAAAAGACAAGCAATTCGACATGGAGCATACGCTGACGCCTGCCGAAACGGCGGGAGCGTATCAAATTGGTACGCCGCACGTATTAAGTCTCGCCCCTTTGATCGGTTCCTTGGAAATGTTTGCGGAAGCCGGCATTGAGAACATTCGCCGAAAGTCTCTGCATATCAATCGGTATCTCATGAATTTAATTGAACACGAGTTGGCAGACTACGGGTTGTTCATCGGCACACCGGGAGAGGATGCGCGCCGCGGAGGTCATGTCAGCCTTGAGCATGAAGAAGCCGCGCGCATTTGCAAAGCGTTGAAAAAGAACGGCGTGATTCCCGATTTCCGGGCACCCAACGTCATTCGCCTTGCACCGATTGCGCTCTACACTTCCTACACGGAGGTTTGGAAGGTCGTGCAAATCCTCAAAAAAATCATGGCGGAGGAACAATACAAGCTGTATCCTAATGAACGGGAAGTCGTTTCTTAGACGAACCTTTTCAAGAAAAAAGGGGACGAACATATGGTGCATAACAATATCGTATTGGAGCATGAAAAGGAACGCGAGAATGGGTTGAAGCGCGATTTGAAAACAAGCCAGCTGACGATGATTGCCATGGGCTGTGCCATTGGGACAGGATTGTTCCTCGGCAGCGGGCTGGCGATTCAAACAGCGGGTCCAAGCGTACTGTTGAGTTACGCGATCGGCGCATTCATCGTATTGCTGTTAATGGGATGTTTAGCGGAGATGACGGTCGCTCATCCCACTTCAGGATCCTTTGGAACAATCTCGGAAAAATACATGAATCCCATGGCAGGCTTTCTTGTTCGTTACTCGTATTGGGTAGCCAACGTCCTTGCTGTTGGAGTAGAAGTAAGCGCGGTAGCCGTATATATGAAATACTGGTTTCCGGCGGTGCCCGATATCGTCTGGATTGCATTGTGTGCCGTTTTGCTCATTTATATCAATGCCAACAGTGTTCACGCATTCGGCACGGTCGAGTATTGGTTTTCGATGATCAAGATCAGTGCCATTTTCGGGTTCATCCTGCTCGGGTCCTATATCCTGTTGGGAACATCGGAACAGCCGGATATCGGACCCCAAAACCTGGTCAATGACGGAGGGTTTATGCCCTTTGGCTGGTGGGGAATGTGGGTTGCCATCTTCATTTCTCTCTTCAGCTTTTTGGGAACGGAGATGATAGCGGTCACCGCGGGGGAATCAAAAAACCCTGACGTTGCCGTACCGAAAGCGCTGAAATCAACGGTATTTCGCTTGTCTACTTTCTACGTCTTGACAATCGGCATCATGCTCATGATCGTTCCCTGGAAAATGGCGGGCATCGATAAAAGTCCATTCGTAAAAGTAATGGAAATCCTGAATATCCCCGGCGCGTCTGGAATTATGAATTTTATCGTCTTAACGGCGGCTTTATCGGCCATGAACAGCCAGCTGTACGCCTCCACGCGGATGATGTTCTCATTAGCGCAGGGCAATCACGCCCCTGCCTTTTTGGGAAAAACCAGCAGGAAAGGGGTTCCCGTCAGCGCACTTGCCGTATCTACGCTGGGGATTATTATTGCCGCAGGCATCAACGCGATCCTCCCGGATTCATCCTACGCAATGATGATGGGGATTTCCATGTTCGGCGCGATGTTTACCTGGCTGATGGTGTTTGTCTCTCATCTGTTTTTCAGAAAAAAGTGGATGGAGATGGGCGGGCGCCAACTGCCGGTGAAGATGCTTGGCTTTCCCTATTTAACGATTTTGGGAGCGGTTCTGCTCTTTGGTTTAATGGTATCGACATGGTTTACGGATTTTAAAATTATGCTTCAGTTCGGAATTCCGTGGCTGCTGTTTTTGTCTGCTGCTTACTTCGTCTGGAAAAAAGGAAGGGGCGTTGCAAAATGAACAGCGAGGAGCAAAACAGAGGTACGGGGTTGGAGTCAGGAATTCAAACCGATTTTCGAACAGCGATGTCGTACGGGGATTACCTCCATCTCGACAAGATTTTATCCAGTCAGCACCGGTGTTCCGATCACCATGATGAAATGCTTTTCATCATTATCCATCAGGCGAGCGAGCTGTGGATGAAGCTCATTTTACATGAGTTGAAAGCGGCTATTGGGTGTATTCGCCGGAACGATTTGGAGCCCTCATTTAAAATGCTGTCGCGCGTTTCGAGAATTCAGCAGCAACTGATTCAGTCGTGGAGTGTCCTTTCTACTTTGACGCCGGCTGAATACATGGAGTTTCGGGATAAGCTGGGCCAATCCTCCGGGTTCCAATCGTATCAGAACCGGTTGATTGAATTTGCTTTGGGAAATAAAAATGCCCACACGTTAGCTGTTTTTCAACATCAAAAAGCTCTGTACGAGCAGATGCTGCAGGCGCTTCACGAGCCGAGTATTTACGACGCGGCCATCAGTGCGCTTGCGGTGCGCGGATTGCCTGTTGATGAAGAAGTTCTCGACAGGGACTGGTCGCAAAGCTATCAGCCAAATGCCAGTGTAGAAGAGGCGTGGCTGACCGTTTACCGCAATGTTGATCAGTACTGGGATCTGTACGAGTTGGCCGAAAAGCTGGTCGACATCGGAAGTCAGCAGCAATTATGGCGTTTTAACCACATGACGACAGTGGAAAGAATTATCGGCCATAAACAGGGAACAGGCGGTTCATCAGGGGTTCCTTATTTAAAAAAGGCTCTGGATCAGCACTTCTTCCCGGAGCTATGGAGTCTCAGAACGAAGCTGTAAGAAACGGAGGCGGCAGGCTTGGGGACATGGATTGATATTTCACAACCTCTCGACAATAAGGTGGCAAACTGGCCGGGGGACACGCCATTTGCCTACAAAGTGAATTGGAGCAAGGAAGAGAGCGGATCTGTCAATGTCGGTCAAATCAGCATGAGCGTACACACCGGCACCCATATTGACGCCCCGTTTCATTTTGACAATGCGGGAAAAAGGGTCATGGAACTGGATCTCGATGTTTACATCGGCCGTGCCCGCGTCGTCCATCTGCCCAATCATGCATCGATCGGAGTGAATGAACTGGCCGGTATCGATCTCAAAGGGGTCACCCGGCTGTTGATCCGCACGGATGGGTGGAAGGACCGCCGCGTGTTTCCGGAAACCATTCCCCATCTCCGGCCGGAATTGGCTGCGCATCTTTCCGCATTCGGCATTCGCCTGATTGGCCTTGATTTGCCGTCGGTTGATCCTTTGGACAGCAAGGAACTGTCAGCCCATCATGAACTTGCCAGTCATGACATCCACATCCTGGAAGGGCTTGTCTTGGACGATGTCGCTCCGGGGGATTACGAATTGATCGCCCTTCCGCTGCCTTTGGTTGAAGCAGATGGAAGCCCGGTGCGCGCTGTGCTGAAAAAATAATCTGAGACAAACCGTAAACACGGGTATGGCGATGATCCGGCCTTCATCATACCGGCTCTCTTCCCTGACACGTTCGCATTTCATCCACATACGAACCAGCCCTGATGTGATATAATGTCTTGCTGTTGTGGTATTTCGTGTTTGCGAAGGGAAGGGACCAGCATGAAGGGCTCGGCAGGGGAGCGCGCATTGCAGCAAAAGTACGGAACGCGAAGAAGAGCTGAATCTTTTTACGATAATCAGATGATCGATTACCTCAACCCGGAGATGGTGCAATTTATCCGCGAGCAAGAGATGGTGTTTATCTCGACCGCCGACAGCCAAGGGAATTGCGACACCTCGATCCGTACCGGAAATCCCGGATTCGTCCGGGTCGTTGACGAGCGTACCTTGATTTACCCGGAGTTTCGCGGCAATGGCGTGATGGCCAGTTTGGGAAATATAACGGAAAACCCGCATATTGGCTTGTTGTTTGTCGATTTCGTCAAGTACGGCATCGGCCTGCATGTAAATGGAGGCGCTGCCGTGGTCGAGAATGACCAGCTGCAGCAGATGTTTTCTTTGCCGGACGGGCTGATGGAGAGCATCCAGCGCGATGAAAGCCGGCTCGTCGAACGCTGGGTAGCGATTCGCGTGGACGAGGCCTACATTCATTGCTCCAAGCACATCCCGCTGATGAAAAAGCTGGACAAGGAGATTCATTGGGGAACGGACGACGAGACCTTGAAAGGCGGAGATTTTTTCAAGGTGAAAGCAAATAAAAGAGAAGACCAGGCTTGGCAAAGCTAAGCAAATCTACCGCCGGAAATCCCGGCGGTTTTTTCTTATGTATCGTTCATCAGAATACAGGTAAGGAGGAGTCGATAGTGTAGGAGAAAGGGAAATTACAGTCTGTATTATACAGAAAATTCGGTAAAATATGATATTTATATGTTGTCAGAATGATTCGGATTGAAATAGAATATATGTATTCTTTTTCGATTTGTAACCATGGGGGAACGACGGTGAGACAGAGTCGGCCAGCACCGAGCTGAAACTGGAATGCGGCACGTTGATCGGACAGTCGCAATCAGGCGAAGCGGAGGGCGTTGGCAACAAGGTGTCAGTCATTTCCATGGAGGAGACAAACATTTTCCAATCGAAGGAGTGATTCTGATGTTAGAAAATCTGTTTGCCAGACTGGATGAGATATATCCGGAGTTGGTGAGGTTCCGCCGAGACCTGCATATGTATCCCGAACTTTCCTTTCAGGAAGTGGACACGCCCAAAAAGATCGCCGAATTCCTGACCACCCTGGGATTGGAAGTCCGGACGGGAGTCGGAGGAAGAGGCGTGGTTGGCTGCCTGAGGGGAGGCAAACCGGGGAAGACAGTGGCACTGCGCGCCGATTTTGACGCGCTGCCGATCCAGGACGCAAAAGAGGTGGAGTACAAGTCCCGCATTCCCGGTGTGATGCACGCCTGCGGCCATGACCTGCACACGGCGGCACTGCTGGGCACAGCCAAGGTGCTGAGTGAAGCAAGGGAAGAATTGGAAGGAAGTGTCGTGTTTATCCACCAGTTTGCCGAAGAGTCTCTCCCCGGCGGAGCCAAGCCGATGATTGCAGACGGCTGCCTGGACGGGGTGGATGTGATCTACGGAGCCCATGTCTCCTCAGACGAACCGATCGGCACCGTAGGCGTAGGCGAAGGGTACCTGCTGGCTAATGCGGATACGTTTGAAATTGAGATCGAGGGAAAAGGCGGCCATGGCGCCTATCCGCACAAGACGGTGGATTCACTCGTCGTCGGCTGCCAATTGGTGATGAATCTGCAGCAGATCGTCAGCCGCCGCGTCGACCCGTTAAAAACCGCTGTCGTGACGGTTGGCACATTTGAAGCGGGCCAAGCCTTCAACGTCATCTCGCAGACAGCCAGGATCACGGGGACAGTCCGCACCTTTGAGGAAGAAGTGCGCACCTCGATCGAAGAGTCGATCAGGCAGATAACAACGTCCGTCTGCGAAGGAGCGGGAGCAGCGGCAAAAGTTGAATATCGCCGAGGGTATCCCGCCGTATGGAATCATCCGGAGGAGACCAGACGGGTAGAGCAGCTGGCAAGACAAATCGTCGGGGAAGAAAACGTGAAGCACCTGCCCCCGCGCATGGGAGGCGAGGATTTTGCCTACTATCTGCAAAAGGTTCCCGGCACCTTTTTCTTCGCGGGAGGGGGCAATCCGGAGATCAAGGCCACCTATCCCCATCACCACCCCAACTTCGACGTAGACGAACGGGCGATGCTGGTGATCGGCAAGGTATTCGTTTCTGCCGTGTTCCATTACCTTTCCGGCGGCGTTGTCAAACCCGGCCCGGCACTTGGCGGCGCGGACAGCAGAGGTGATCTTTACGGCGCAAAACAACCTCTCTGATGCCCAGGCCTTCTACCAGAGCGTGAAAAGCAAGGCGGCAGCGGGCGGGCTTAGCGGCGAGCGCTTTTTGGCGGCGTACGCCGTCGGAGTAGAGACGGTGGCGAGACTGGGACTTTCGATCGGCGCCGACCACTATGCAAAAGGCTGGCACAATACCGCGACACTGGGGGGGATTGCCGCCGCTGTCGCCGCCGGTTTCGCCACGGGAGAACAGGGACGGTTCAGCGCAGAATACGTCGTCGCGCTGGCGCTGCTCGGCGTTCCGCTGTCGCTCGAAAGCTTTGCCAATGCGCCGATCCTGGCTGACATCGCGCGGTTTATGCAGCGCGTGGAGCGATCCTATGACGAGACGGTACAGCCGGCATCCCATGCCGTGCCAAAAGGGCGTTTTACGATCGTGAAGGTCATTGCGAAGGAGGGCCGCGTGTATACGGCGCGTGTCGACCGGCCGCGGGGAGCCGCCGGCAATCGCCTGTCGCCGGCTGAGCTTCAGCAAAAGCTGACGGTTGTTTGGCCCGACGACCCAGCCAGGGCAGGGCGGGTGATCGCCGCGAACACAGCCTTACACAGCGAAACGGATTTGCAGGAGTTGCCTTATTGTAAGCAAACGGCCCAAACCGCTGAATCGGTACGCCAAACAACTGACAAGAGGGCGACGCAAAAACACTCTCTCACGGAGAATGCTGCATTTCCGCCAGAGAGTGTTTTTGCGCTACCAAGACGTGATGGCGATGGTCGTCGCTTCCCCCGTTCTTCCCCACTGCACGCTGCAGTCCAGACTGCTGGTGAAGGCCCGGAGCGGCACCATGGTACGGCCGCTTACGGTAATCGAGGGCACATCCATTTTGACCTCGCGTCCATTCACCTCCAATACAGAGGAGCCTACGACGTGCGTTACCTTGGTATCCCCTTTCGTGACCGCGACGGTTTGGGTTTGCGGATCCCAAGCGACGTCCGCCCCCAGCTGTTCGAAGACAGCCCGCATCGGCACAAGCGTCGTGTCTTTGACCATCAGCGGCAGGGCATCTGTGCGAAGCTTTGAACCGTCGATGAAGACGTGGATGCCTGTCGTAAAGTCGGGCGTATCGGCGACCTGGTAATGGGCCGCCCATTTAAAAACAACGGTGTTCACGTTCATATCTTTCGTGTCGAAGAGGACAAAAGTCGCCGGAACGGTTTGACCCGGAGCCAATGTCAGGGCAGACAAGGCGGTCTCGCCGGAATACTCCCCTTCATTTCGCAAACCGGTCGATTGTTCGTCGTTGTTGTAGACGTTCAGCTGCAGGTCGGTAAAGTGATCCAGCGTCGCATTCCCGACATTGGCGACGATCGCATGCACGATCAGGGAATCGCGGTTTTGCGTTACATGGGTAACCTCGATATCCAGGGGCTGATCCTGGCGTTGCTGAGCGGCGGCGGCGCAGAGAGGAACGGTCAAGAGGCAGATGGAGACGAGCAGCAGCAGAATTTTTTTCAAAGGTTTTCCCCCGTTTGTCGTACGCAAAAGAGTGTACAGTCGCGTTTTTACTAAATTATAGGGCATCATCCGATGGATGGCCAGAAATGTTATTCGCGAATGCTGACCGGTGTTCCGATGGGCACGAGCCTGGCCAGCGCCTCTACATCTTGATTGTACATGCGGATACAGCCGTGGGAGACGTACTTGCCGATCGAGGCCGGGTTGTTGGTGCCGTGGATGCCGTAGTGCGGCTTGCTGAGCCCCATCCACATCGTTCCGAATGCGCTGAGCGGCCCGCCCGGATAGGAATTCGGGTAGGGGACTTTATTGACGATGGTAAAATCGCCGCGCGGCGTAGCAGTGGCGATTTTGCCCAATGCCACGGGAAACGAGCGCACAAGGCGATCTCCATCGTACAAGTACAGTTGAAGCTTCGAGATGGAAATGCGGATGCGGTAGGAAGGAATGACGTTCACCTCCTCAGGGGAAAACGCGCTTCCTGTATCCTATGCGGCGTCCGTAAAGCTGTACGTGGCGGCCGACGATCCCGGGCTAAGCCTGCAGGGCCCATTCTACAGCGGATTCGGCGTGGATTTTGGTGGTGTCGAACACGGGTACCTCGCAATCTTCTTGAGAGATGAGCAGCGTGATCTCCGTACAACCCAGAATGATCGCTCTAGCGCCGTCCCAGACCAGTTTTTTGATGATTTCCACATAAGCGTCTTTGGACTCCCGCTTGATCACACCCAGGCAAAGCTCCTGATAGATGATATCGTGGACGAGCTTCCGGTCAACTTCCCCCGGCACCAGTACGTCCAGATCGAATCTTTCGGCAAGTCTGCCTTTGTAAAAGTCTTGCTCCATCGTAAATGCGGTGGCCAACAGGCCGACCTTTTTGATGTTCTGCCGCCGTATTTCGCCGGCTGTCGCGTCGGCAATGTGCAAAAGCGGGATAGTGATCGCCGCTTCCACTTGACTGTCCATTTTGTGCATCGTATTCGTGCAGATAACAACGAAGTCCGCTCCGCCGCGCTCCAGTCTTTTGGCTGCGTCGATCATGAGCTCGGTCGCCTGTTCCCACTTGCCTTCGTGCTGCAGGTTTTTGATCTCGTGGAAGTCGACCGAATACAGCAAACTTTTGGCCGAGTGATGCCCGCCCAACTTTTCTTTCACTTTTTGGTTGATCAGTTGGTAGTAGATCAGCGATGACTCCCAGCTCATCACGCCGATCAGGCCGATTGTCTTCATCATGTCCACCTCGCGTCGTGGTTCGTACAATCATCATAACAGAATTCGCGGATCATCTGCGACGTTACTTCCTCGATGGGAAAGTTCTGCGGATAGGTAATAGAAAAAGGTCGAAAAAAAA
>NZ_HE978536.1:497416-678629 GCF_000311785.1 Brevibacillus massiliensis | reverse complement strand
AAAAAAAACCACCTTATCAGCATTAGCTGCAGGTGGAAGTGGGAGAAGTGTTCACTGCCGGTTCAATATGAATATGCGTATACCTGATTTGATGTTTATTCAGCAGTCTCTCCTCGATTTCTTCGGTGATGAGGTGGCTCTCCCGCACGGTCAAGCGATCCTCCACCAGAATGACGACATCTACCAGGATGCGGTTGCCGAGCTGCCGGGCTTTTATATCGCGAATCGCGGAAACGCCGGGAGTGGACGCAATTGTCTTCTTGAGCAGGAGCAGCTTCGCGGAGTCAAAGCCATCCGTGAGCGAGTGGGTGGCATCCCGGAAGATGCCCCAAGCGGTTTTGCAGATGAAAAGCCCGATCAGAATGGCTGTTACTGCGTCCAGCCACGGCATGCCGTACTGCGAGCCCACAATCGCGAGCAGCGCACCGACACTCACCAAGGCATCCGACAGGTTATCCTTGGCCGCCGCCGCGAGGGCGCCGCTGTTTATTTTTTTCGCCAATCTCGTATTGTAACGGTACACCAGGTACATCACGACGGCAGAACAAGCGGCAGCCCATGCCGTGATGCTGTCAGGCGTATTGCTCTCCGGCCGATAAAACGCCGTCACGCCTTGATAAAAAACCTGCAGACCGACAGCAAGCATGATGAAGGACGCAACCAGCGAGGATATCGTCTCGGCGCGAAAATGGCCGTAGGGATGGTCGTGGTCTGCGGGCTTTTGCGAGATCCGCAGTCCGACGAGGACAGCCAGGGAAGCGATGATATCCGTGGAATTGTTGAATCCGTCCGCGAACAGCGCTTCGGAATGATAAAAATAGCCAATGATAAGTTTGCCTGCCGATAAAACGAGGTAGGTGACAATACTGATCCAGGCCCCAATTTCCCCTTTTTTGTAGTCGCCGTAGCTTTCCATCACTCAATCCTCCAACTCCATTTCAAGCGATTTTCATCATAACAAATGAATTTCGTGTGGGTCTAGAGAAACAGTTTTTAAGAGAAGCAGGTATGTAGTGGAACGGAAAAGAATTTGCCTGGAGGAAACAAACCGGTTTGTCCAGGCCCCGATGAGGATTGGCAGAACCATCCTTTTCGTTGACGATGAAAATCATTATCAATTATAATGATTGAAAATAGACTCAATCACGGGAGATGGTCAGATGTTTGTCCAGGTAAGAAAAATAACAGTCACCGAAGGCAATGCGGATCAAGTGGTACAGCGCTTCAGCGGTGCGGGCATCATCGAACGACAGGAAGGATTTGTCGATTCGACGGTCATGGTGAAAAAAGTCAGACGCGGTGAAGAAGAGGTCATGGTCCTGACTCGCTGGGAATCGGAGCAGCACTGGAAGCAGTGGGAAAAAAGCGACGTCCATATCGCCGCTCATAAGGCAAACCTTGGGAAGCCCAAGCCGGAGTACATCATCAGCTCCGAGGGCGGCTTGTATGAAGTGAAAGCGGTCAAGACGGCCGTTGAGTAAAAAATGCAGCTGCAGGTCAGCACTTGTCGTCAACATGAACAGGTGTTGGCTTTTTTATGTATTTTCATGTCCAGAGCTCCAGGCGATATAAGGGAGGAAATTCGGTATTTCAGGTCTGGGAATGTCTGGAATTCCATCGTATAATGTTGTAAGACCCGCCCCCCTGAAAGTTGAAGCTTTATCGAGCAATGGGGATATCGTATGGAAAGACGGGATTTACGATGAAGGATCAAAAAATAGCAATCGATAAGAAACAAACCTCCACTAACATAAGTTACAATAGTAGAAATCATAAAATTCTGTTGAGATGATCAAAATGAATTACGAAACCTATATCGCCAACAGCTGCCAAATCGTCGAGCGATATGCTGCTGTACGCGAAACGCTAACAGATGGAGGGTGAAGGAAATGGGTCATTCGATTCCAAAGGTCACCACATTTTTGATGTTCTCAGGCCAAGCCGAAGAGGCCATGAAGTTTTACACCTCTTTATTCGACCAGTCGGAAATCATCAGCATTGCCCGCTACGGCCCGAATGAAGCGGGAGCCGAGGGGACAGTGATGCAGGCTGCCTTTTCCTTGAAAGGACAAGTATTCATGTGTATCGACAGCAGCGTAAAGCATGACTTTACCTTTACACCGGCCATGTCTCTCTATGTCACGTGCGACACGGAAGAGGAGATTGATCGCGTCTTTCAGCGCCTGGCTCAAGACGGCTCTGTCCTCATGCCGCTGGCAGCGTACCCATTCAGTGAAAAGTTCGGCTGGGTTGCAGATAAGTACGGTGTTTCGTGGCAATTAAACTTAGCCAAAAGCAGTCCCGCGTGAGCAATCGCCAAACGGCTCTATAGAAAAAAGCAGGGAGAGGAGATGAGCCGCTTGTGCTTGCATGATGATTATCGTTCGCTATTTCCGATCTTGACCACACGTGCACATCTGTGTATCGCGAGGTCATTTCGAATGAGAAACTCGTCTTTGTCAACTCCTTTTCTGACGAAGAAGGCAATACGATAAGGGCACCCTTTAGCCCCACATGGCCGCTGGAAATCCTGAATATCCTGACATTTGAAGAGCAGGATGGCAAGACGGCGTTTGCGATGTGGGGAGGTCCCATCAACGCGGCAGAAGAGGAGCAGAGCACCTACGATGCCATGAGCGACAACATTAAGCTGGGGCTTGCGGGAACCTTTGACCAACTTGCGGATTATCTGGCGAAGGTCTGATTCCGGCAAAACCGAAAGAGGAGGAATATTTTGAAAATCGGGCTTCGGATCATTCCCCGGATCACTGTCGGGCATAAGGACATCCGAGTGATGAAGCAGTTCCCAAATGCATTCTGGCAAACCGATTTGGAGCAAGTCCTTCGCCAAGATGGCGTTGAATTTGTTGTGGTAGCCGGGTTTGCCGCCCCCGTTTCACAAACGATCCAACGGGTGAAAGGAAGCCGTGACCTGAAAAGAGTCACGGCTTTCTCTCATTTACTGCTTTTTCTCTTCTGACGCGCTTGCTGCGGCAGCCTTGCCATGATTTGGTTCCGGCGCGATTGCCTTGGCCAAGAGAGAGGCGTAGAACTGGGCACCTTCGCGGTTGAGGTGGACGCCATCGGGTGCGAAAAACGAGCTTTTGCCGGCACTCGCCGCATACCAATCGACAAGCGTAATGTGGGGGAAGAGAGCGGCTACCTCGGTGATTGTCGAGTTGACGACTCCCTCCCACGGACGGGGGACGCGGGTGTTGACCAGGATGACCTGCTGGGGATCGCCGAGCGATTGGAGCAGCGATATCAGTTGGTTCTTGGTAAAGGAGCCGTTCGTGCCAAGTTCAATAATCACCCGATTGCCCAATTTGCCTTCCGCCTTTAGCTTTGCCACGACTTCCGGGGCTTGCGACATTTGGCGGCCAATCTTGGCGTCGATCACGATGCCCGGCAAAAGTTTTTCCAGATAGGGAGCGACGTCGAGCAAGACAGAGTCGCCAAATGCCGTCACCCCTTCTCCCGATGTAATCGGGACGGAGTCCGATATGCCGGTCTTTCCCGGACCGCTGTCCGTTTGTGTCGGCTCGCCGGCTGCCTTGCCGCCGTTTTTCGCGGCACCATCCTGTTTCTCCTTGCCTCCGTTCTGTGCGGAGCCATTCTGCTTTGCCTGGCTGCCGTTCTGCACGGGGCCATTGTTCGTCGCCTGGCTCCCATTCTGTGTGGAGCTGTCGTGTTTCGTCTGGCCGCTGTTTTGTGTGGAATGATCGTTGTTGGCTTTATGATCCTGGTTCGACTTGTCTGCGGGCGAAGGCCTGCCGGTCTGTTCTGCCGGGCCGCCTGGCTTCGCCTGTCCGCTGTCATTCGTGCGGCCTGGCTGCTGCTGTTCGGGATGGGGATTTTGCGGCGTTTTCGCCTGCGGCGCACCGCTGCCGGCAGTGTCTTGAGAGCTGCTCGCATTTGCGTTTACCGCCGGGTTTGCTGCTCCGATGACGGACAAACCGAGCGCGAGCAGCGCACACACCGCAGCAGCCGAAGCGGTCCAGCGGATGATCGGCCCGCGTGCCTGCCGATCCCGGTGTCTCCTCTCTGACCAGAGTCTTCCTAGTAGGCCGCGGCGGATCGGATCCTCGACAAACCGCCACGACAGGGCGGCAAGCCCGATGCTGGCTGCCAACTGGAGGATGGCTCGCGGGACGTCGATCCCGTCGGTGTTCACCACGGGGCTGGTCAGTGCGATGACCGGGTAGTGCCACAGGTAGATGCCGTAGGAACGCACCCCGAGCCAGCGCAGCGGCTTCCAGCCCAGCGCGCGGCCAAGCAGGCTGGCCGGGTGGGCGAGTACGGCTACCACTGCCGCGGCCGCGAGCGACAGCATGATGAGTCCTGCAGGGTAGAGAAGCGGGTCGTACTGATTGGTCTGCCCAATCATCAGGAGGATGATAAAGAGTCCGGCACCGCCGGCCAGGTCTAGCGTCACCCGGGTCGCGGCGGCGACATTGGCGGAGAGCTTCCGGCTCGGCCAGACCAGCGCCAGCGCCGACCCGATGAGCAGACCGAAGGCCCTGGTGTCTGTGCCGTAGTAGACCCGGCTCGGATCGCTGCCCGGCTGATAGATCAGGGCCATCGCCAGTGCCGAGGCGGCCGCACCCGTCAGGATCAACCCGGCCAACGGTCCCCGCCTCGGAGCGAACCGCAGCCCGGCGTACAGCGCCAGCGGCCACAGCAGGTAGAACTGCTCTTCCACCGCCAGCGACCAGAGGTGACCGAAAGGGGAGGGGGGGCCAAACTGTTCAAAGTACGATACCTGGTGGAAGATGTACCACCAATTGCTGACGTACAGCACCCCCGACAGGATGTCTCTGCGCAGTGCGATAAGCTGGGGGAGGTTGAAGAGCGCCAGCCATAGGACGACTGCGATGAGCATGACGAGCAGCGCGGGCAGCAGCCGGCGGAATCGCCGCAGCCAGAAGTCTTTCAGATCGAGCCGTCTGTTTTTGGCCCATTCGGCGACGAGCAGGTCCGTGATGAGGTAACCGGACAGCACGAAGAACACGCCAACGCCCAAGAGTCCGCCAGGGGCCAGGTCCAGATGGAGGTGGTAAGCGATGACGGCCAATACCGCCAATGCCCGCAGTCCGTCCAAACCGGCCATGTAGCGGCCGCGGCCTTTGATCGGTTCAGGCATATCGGCTGCCCCCTCTGCCTGTTTGTACGCGCCCTTGTGTCAAACGCTTGCCATTCTGATCTGGTTTCGTCTTTTGTTTCATCTGTACTCTGCCCTCTCCATTACAGTAAATTCTATGTTTTCCCCCGTACAGGGGGATTGCCGCCAAACTTGACCACATACGGGGCGCCTCCATACAAAAACCCCAGATTTCTATGAAGAAAACGGGGTGGCGAAGGGAGCCGGGATCCCTGCACGAATCCCATGTCCCTTGAGTTTTGATCCGTATTGCCCGTCATCGTGATGTGCTGTTCGCTTGGCGGTCATAGGCGTTCATTTGGTTAACGTCATCTTAAAACCGGCAGCTGTAGATCGTTGTCATTCCTTCATGGGGAGGACTCCCTTTCCGTTCGTTTTGATACCTCTACTATAGGACGCAGCGAATCGGAATTGGTTACAAAAAAATTAAATTAACGACAAAAATTTTCAAAGGCTGCTGTCCGCCTGTTTTCCCTCATTTCGCAGCACGAGAACATGCCAGCGAAGGACAGCTACAAACCCGGCCAGAATGATGCCCATTCCAAAAATGGCGCAGGAAATAAAATCGAGGTTGGCCCCGGAACTGTCTGCCCCGACCCAGCCGGGGACGATGCTGGTGGTCAGCACATACAGTCCGGTACCCACGGCCATCAGCGAATTTTCGACAAAATTTTGTACAGCGATGACCTTGCCTGTGCCAATCAGCGGTTTCCCGCGGTCCTGCAGTACGGAGTTCATCGGGACCACGAACACGCCGCCGAAGAATCCGACCACCAAGAGGAAGATCACGGTTACATACAGATTGTGTACATAAGGAAACGCCAGCAGGATCGGGATCATCAACAGACCGAACAAGTAAGAGCGAAAATAGTTCCTGACGGACACGAGGTACGGAGCCGACAAGGCGCCGATTATGATGCCAATCGCAGTCGAGGCGATGATCATGGAGATTTGCGTCTCCTCTTTTCCGGCAATCAGGACGGAGCTGTAGGCGAGCGGAATCCAGGCAAAGGCGGCTGTCCGCAGCACGACGGCTGCCATCCAGAACGCTCCTGTGCCGATCAGCGCAAATCTCGTGACGGGATGCCGGAATAATGTCCCGCAGTCCACCGAGAAAAAGCGGGCGGCCTCCCGGGCGTAGCGAAGCCTGCGATTTCCCTCAAACCGGGGAATGGCGAAAGTCACAGCGAACGAGACGAGGTAAAGGCCGAGACAGATGCAAAGCGATGTGGCGATGCCGAAGGAATTGACAGCCAGACCGCCGGCCAGTGTTCCGGCCAGAATCGCGACGATCGTGTACCCTTCCAGCTTGGCGTTGGCTTTCAGCAGTTCCTCTTCGCTGTTCGTCAGATCCGGCAGGATGCCGTACTTCGCCGGTCCGTAAAAGGCGCAGGCAATCCCGGTCACGGCGTAGCTTGGCACCGGATGCAGCCCGGCCAGGAAGCAGACAGCGGACAATGCCTTCAGCAGGTTTCCAAGCAAGAGGACTTGCGACTTCGGGTTCCTCTCGGCAAAGGTCCCGACCACGGGGGCGAGGACGATGTACGCGACGAGGAAGGCGGCCTGGACGAAGCCGATGTACTTTAAGGGCAGGTGCTGGTCGTGAATGATCGCGATGGCGACCAGGATGATCATGTTGTCGGCAAAGGCAGACAAAAATTGGGTGAAATTCAACGCGCGAAGCGGCTTGATCACGATGCTTTTCCTCCTTGTTCCGCCCATTGTTTCAGGCTGACATAATCCGTCTTTCCGCTGCCGAGCAGGGGCAGTTTTTCCACAACACGGATCGCGGCCGGGAGCAGCAGGGGCGAAAATTGCTTTTCAGCCGCGTAAGCCCGCAGTGACCCCATTTGGGCGGTATCGTCCGAGGTGTAGAGCAGGATCCGCTCTCCTTTGCGCTGATCGTGAATCGCGATGGCAGCAAAGTCCGAGTGACCGAAGCATTGGGCGGCCAGTTCTTCGACCAGGTTGAGCGAGACCATCTCCCCGGCGATTTTGGCGAAGCGCTTCAGCCGGGATTGGATGGAGAGGTAGCCGTCGGCATCGAGCGTAACCAAATCGCCGGTCGAATACCACTCACCGGCAGGAAGGAACCCCTTTCCGTGGATGAGGTAGCCTTTCATCACATTGGGCCCTTTGACCAACAGCTGGCCCCCTGCAGCGATGCCCTCCACCGCTTCGACCCGGGCTTCGATCCCCGGCAGCAGGCGTCCGACCGTTCCCCGCCTGTTTGCCAGCGGCGTATTAAGGGAGAGTATCGGGGAAGTCTCCGTCGCGCCGTACCCTTCAAAAATCCGCACGCCGAAATTGTCCATCCACATCTGCCGCACGTCGTCTTTCAGCTTTTCCGCTCCGGCAAAGACGTAGCGAAGCGAGTAAAAGTTGTAGGGGTGAGCCATTTTGCCGTAGGCCGAAAGAAACGTGGACGTGCCAAACAGAAGCGTGATGTTCTGGTCGTAACAAAGCTCGGAGATGATCTTGAAATGGAGCGGGCTGGGATAGAGGTACACCGGAATGCCCGTGACCACCGGCAGGAGCGTGCCTGCCGTCAGTCCGAAGCTGTGAAACATCGGGAGCGCATTTAAAATTTTGTCTTTTTGCGTCAAGTCGATCACGCTTCTGACTTGCTGGATGTTGGCGTACAAGTTGGCATGCGTCAGCACGACGCCTTTTGGCTTGCTCTCGCTCCCCGAGGTAAAGAGAATCAGTTCGCTATTGCCCGCCTGCGCCCGCTGCCGGGTCAGATAGCGGCAGAAGGCTGCCAGTTTATCCGGAAAAGTAGCGGAGGCTTTGACGTCCTCCAGGTAGATGATATCGACCTGCTCCTGCAGCCCTGTGATCAAATGCTCCAGCTTGCCTTTTTCAATGAACGCCCGTGAGGTCAGAATCGTCTTGATCTCTGCCGTCTCACAGCAATCCAGGAGGGAGCGAATCCCCAGCGAAAAGTTCAGGATCGCCGGAGTCGTCCCGATCCGAAAGAGGGACAGCAGGGTGATCAGGTGGCCGATGGAATTGGGCAGAAGCACGCCGACGTTCGTTCTGCCGGCAAGCAGTGCTTTCAGCTTGCTGCCGAGCAGGTAGCTTCCGATCAGCAAGGTGCGATACGAGACGGCAGCGGTCAGGTCCTTGGCGATGACTTGCTTGCGTCCGGACAGCTTTGCCGCCAGGAGCACCTCGTCGAACAGGTTGACCTCCTGCTTCATCCGGGCCTGAAACAGCGCCGATTGCATCGTGCGGAGGATAAAGTCGCTCGCGGCCGCCTTTTGCTCTCTCATCGGGACGTTCTCCCGCTTTTCCAGCGTGAACGGCGTCCCGATGGAGATCGTCACGTTCGGGAACCAGGCGAGTCTCACCTTGCCCCTTAGGTAGGAGAAGACGGAACGTTCCAAACCTTCGATCGCGACCGGGTAGACGGCAGCGCCCGTTCGCAGGGCGAGGTAGCCTACGCCGCTGTAGATTTTCATCAGGCCGCCGGTCGTCGTGATCCGCCCTTCCGGGAAAATGACCAGCGATTCGCCGCCCTTTACGACCCGGATCATCTGCCTGATCGAGTAGGGATTCAGCGGATCTACGGTGATGTGCTTGCGAAAGCGCAGGAAAAACGAAAACTTTTTCGCGATTTCCGTATTGGCCACAAACGTCACCTGGGCGGGCAGGGAAAAAGACAGCAGAACCGCATCCACCAGGGAAACGTGGTTGGGGGTGATGATCGCGGGCCGGGAAAAATCGATGTTGCCCAGCCCATTGATCCGGGGGCGAAACCAGAGGATCAAAACGTACTTCAGCAAAGCGTGAAGGAGAAACATAAAACCACACCCTTTAGAACAGAATGATTGCTTATAGCTTTCATTCTAAGGTGTGGCAAAAGCAAAAAAAGTACCAACTTTGCTTAGTACCTGGTCATAAGACTCAGGACCAAATTTAAAACAGCCGTTTTTGCTTGGCTTTGGCAGCGGCTTCTTTGCTCGTTTTGACGCCCATTTTTTTCAGAATCCGGTTGATGTGATTCTTGATCGTCCGCCTGGTGATGTGCAGGGTTTTTTCGATTTGCGATTGGGTCTGTCCCTGATGGATGAGCTGCAGCAGTTCTTTTTCCGCCGGGGACAGCAGCTTCTGGTCTGCCTCGCTTTTCAGCCGCAGAAATTCCTGGCGCAAAACGGCGGCGGCGGTGGGATGGATCGACGATTGACGGCTGTGGGCGGCGCGAATCGCCTCGGGAATCTCCCTAAAATCGGATTTTCCGATGTAATTGACCGCCCCTGCGGAAAAGGCCTCGATGATCACGTCATCCGCTGTCAGGGAGGTGAGCATGATCAGCTTGCAATCGGGACGCAGTTCGGCCAGCTCCAATGCCGCTTCGATGCCGTCGAGATTGTTCTCGGTCAGATTGATGTCCATCAGGACGACATCGGCATCCATCTGCCGGAACCACGCCAGAGCCGCTTCCTTGGTCTGGGCGGTGCCGACGACGGCGAGATCAGCCTGCTTTTCGAGATAGTCCGCCAGACCCTTCTGCCAGTCTGCGTCGTCCTCAACAATAAATACGCGTATTTTCTCCATGAAGCGCCTCCTTGGCAGCCAAGCTCTCCGGCGAGACGACGCGCTTGCGCGGAAAGTACAGGTAGATCGTTGTTCCTTCGCCGGGGACACTGTATATTTCTAATGAGCCCTGATGTTTTTGCATCGCGTTGTAGCAGTAGGACAGACCCAGTCCAAAGTTCTGACCGGTCTTCTTGGTCGAAAAAAACGGGTCAAGCACATGGGGCAGGTTCTCTTTGGCGATGCCGACTCCCGTGTCCGATACAGCGATTGCCAGGTGCTTCTTGGACAAAAACACCTGAAGTGTCAGAGTCCCGCCGGTTTTCATCGCTTCGAGGGAATTGTGGCAGAGGTTGGTGAGAATCTCCCTGAGCTGCACGGCATCGCACTTCAACCGCAGCGTATCGTCCAGTTCGGTGACGACATCGATTTGCTGCCGGGAGATGTACGGCTGCAGATCGCGTAGTACCTGCCGGGTGACATCACTCGGATTGACGACGGTTTCCTGCAGCGCCACGTCCTGCAGCTGGCCCTGAATCCGGTTCATCATGCCCATGAGATGCTGGGCTGAATTCATCAGGACCCGGACATCTTCCCGCAATGCCGCCTGGTTCGTTTCTGCAGCGTACGTGTCAATGCGTTCTGCGAACAGCGAGATTTTGCCCACTTCGTTTTTGATCGTGTGGTTGACGATTTGCGCTCCCGAGGTCATCGCCCGCAGCGTGCTGTCCAGACGGCGCTTTTCGACGCGCAGCTTCACTCCCAGAAAACCGTATTTCACACTAATGAATAAAATCAGCAGAAATTGGATTCCGACGATCAGGCTGTTGTAGCGCCAGGCGTCATAGTTGTTTTGCGTCCGCATGATATAGATCAGCGTGAAGACGAAGACCAGCGGAACAATGATCAGGATGTTGGTGTACAGGCGGTTCCGTTTGACCAGCGGGTCTTTTTCAGTCCGGTACAGCTGAACGAGGATCGAGCAGGCCGCGATGAAATACGGAACGACCCAAGCGACCATGATCCAGTAGTTGAACTGCAGCACGGGGTAGATCGGCGTTATCATCAGCATGATCAGCGGCGGCACCAGAGCGGCGTACTGGATGATTCTCTTTGACGTCCGGGCGATCGTTTCGCAGGAGTGGACGGCAAACATCAGAAAGCAGTACGGGAGCCCGACCTGACAGATAAAGGAGGCCAATCGGCTGCAAATCGCCATCGCGGCCGCAAGTAACGGATACTGCGAGGCATAACTGTGCATGTGGGGAAACAGGGTCTCATCAATCACGGCAGAGAAAAAGCCGCCGCTTCCCACAAATGCCGCGGCACTTGCAAAGCGGGTGGAAGTTCTTTTCGGATCGGTGAAGAGCACCAGCAATCCGAGCGCCCAAAGCGCCAACAAAACCAAGACCATCATGTCGGAATTCTCCTGTCAATTTGATACTTTCATTATAACCTACACATGCTCTTGGCGGTTTAAGGTTTTGCAAACAGGGTGAGCAGCATGAATCGCCTGGGAATGGAAGGGTGGGAGAGTGGTGAGGGGAATGTTGCGAGAACGAAGCGATGTCACATGGTAACGGCCGAAGCTGAGCTAATTTTCCAAGGTGACCAAATAAGGGGTGTAATCCCGCAACAGGTGGCTCAGCAGCTTTTCCTGATAGTCGGATAGTGTAGAAAAGACGAACTCTACCTTTCCATCCAGCTGCGGACGAATATAAAACTTGGAAAAACGGGTCAATATCAGCAGTTCCTGAAAGTCATGAGCTTTTGCCTGACTAAGCCGAACAATGGTTTTCATTTCCTTTCTTTCCTCCTTTGCCATCTACTAACGTAACAAGAATGGGAGAGGGAGGAAACAGTAAAATGTTACAGGCTGACGTCGAATGTTTTACGAAATGGTGAACGGGGTGCTGTCGCTTGACATGGATGCGTGTTTGTCCTTCGTATTTCGTTTGTACAATACGTGAAATATATTTTGTATATTTAAAATATTTGATAAAATAATGACGAAGCGCTCTTGATAGGCTCACAGTTCCGCAAGCGGAAAGGAGAGGCTGCACGTTGGACCAAAAAGATCGGCTGTTTCGTCATACGATCGGGATTGCCGGGCATATTGACCATGGAAAAACAACGCTGACCAAGCGGCTGACAGGGGTGGATACCGACCGCCTCAAGGAAGAAAAAGAACGCGGAATCTCAATCGAACCGGGATATGCCCCCTGCATTCTGCCTGGCGGAGCGGTGATCGGTGTGGTCGATGTCCCCGGCCATGAACGCTTCATCCGCCAGATGATCGCGGGAGCGGCAGGCATCGACATGGTGCTGCTGGTGATCGCGGCCGATGAAGGCGTTATGCCGCAGACACGCGAACACGTCGATATCCTGCGCTTTCTCGGGATTAAAGCGGGGATCATCGTGTTGACGAAATGCGATGCGGTGGAGGAAGACTGGCTGGCAATGGTGCAAGAGGAGGTGGCGGAGTGGGCAGGAGGGACTTTTTTGCGCGGGGCGCCTATGGTGACGGTAAGCGGCAAGACGGGAGCGGGGATCGATCTGTTGCGGACGACGATAGAGCAGCAGCTCATCAGCCTGCCGCAGCGAAAGTCCGATGCGCCGGTTCGGATACCGATCGACCGGGTGTTTAAAGTGAAGGGAGCCGGAACGGTGGTAACGGGGACAGTGTACGAAGGGAAGGTAGCGGAAGGCGATGTTTTACAACTGCTCCCGGGAGAGACGAAGGTGCGGGTTCGTCAGCTTCACGTCCACAAGCGGCAGGTCGCAAAGGCCGTCGCCGGCGAGCGCGTTGCCGTCAATATCAGCGGGGGAAACGCGGACGCGGTGTGCAGGGGGATGACGCTTGCTGCCCCCGGTTACTCCCGAGCCAGCAAGCGAATCGATGTCCGGTTTTCCCTGCTGGAGAGCATCTCGTTCGGTTTGCGGCAGCGCACCAGAGTTCGTCTCCACCTCGGCACCTCGGAGGTGATCGGAAAAATCGTGTTTTTTGATCGGAATCTTCTGGAACCAGGGGAGGAAACCGTCTGCCAATTGCAGTTGGAAGAGCCTGTCGTGACGAAACAGGGAGAACCGTTTGTGATCAGGCGGCTTTCTCCGATGATGACGATCGGCGGCGGCCAGGTGATAGACCCTTATGCACAGCGGCACCGTTTCGGCCAAGCGACCGTACAAAGGTTGAACCAGCTTGCGGAAGGGAGTTTGCAGGAACAGCTTGTCCAGTACCTGGAGCGGGTATCTTGCGCCACGGTCGGCGAAGTATTGCAGCACGTTTCTGTCGGCGAAGCGGAATTGCGTACTGTGCTGCAGGAAGCGGGTCAGGTGTTTGCGCTGATCGGACGGGACGGCTCTTTAGACAAGGAAAGTTGTTTTCTGCTGCTTGCAGCCACACGGGAGCAGTGGAACCGGCAGATCGTCGATGAACTGGCCAAGTACCATCAGACCTACCCGCTTCGTGCCGGGATGGACAAGGCCCTGCTGAAAAGCAGCCGCTTCAGCCATGTACCCGATAAATTGTGGCGGATCGTCCTCGAACAGGCACGGCAGCATGCGATGATTCAAGAGACCAACAACACGCTGTGCCTGACTGGTTTTACGCCCGGCTTTCCGAGCGGCTGCGAGAAACAAATGCAACGGGCTGTGGCTGCCCTGGAGCAAAACGGCTGGCACCCTTCCGCCTGGGGAGCGCTTTTGCAGGAATTCGCTATCCCGGAGGAACTGGGCGGCGATTTCAAGGCGTTCTTGCTGAATCGGGGGGAATTGGTACATTTGGCGGATTACCTGTACTTGCATCGGGCCGGTTGGGTGAAAGGTGTGGATAAACTGCGGATGGCCAGCAGTGTTGAGGGAGTCCTTACGCCTGCTGCTGCCAAGGAGGCGCTGGGTCTTTCACGGAAGTACCTGATACCGTTCCTCGAGTCTCTTGACCGCGAAAAGCTGACCAGGCGGGTGGACACGGGAAGAATATGGAGAGGGTGAGCAGGCCGCTCACCCTCTTTTGTTCGTTAGAAAAAGCTGCCGATCAGCCCTGCGACGATTCCGAGCGCAACCACGCTGCCTGCGAGGAAGGCCAGCACCTTGGCCGGAAAAGCCCTGCGCACCATCAAAATCGAAGGCAGACTGATGACCGGCAAGGTGATCATCAGCGCTGCGGCTGTCCCGCTGCCCAGCCCCATCGCAATCACGCTCTGCATGATGGGAATTTCCGCGGCGGTCGGAATCACAAACAGCGTACCGGCGATTGACATCGCGACGATCAGCCAGAAGTTGTCCGCCAGGTTCACATCCAGCGTCGGAAACAGCCAGGCCCGGGAGGCACCAAGGGCCATCACAGTCAAGATGTACAGCGGAGTCATGCTGAAGGCCATTTTGCCGAAAGCCTTGATCCAACGGCCCAAGAAGCTGCCGTCGTCAGGCTGTGCCGCTTGTTTGAGCGGGGTCGGCAGCGGTTCGAGGGCAGGCTGATTTTTCGCCAGCCGATTCGCCAGCGTCGTGACCCCGAACACCAGTACAGCGCCGAGAACGAAGCGCAGCAGGGTGAACTTCCAGCCCAGGACGAAAAACATAAAGACGAGGACGGCCGGATTAAGCGCGGTATTGCCAAACCAAAAGGCTGCCGCTGCCCCTACCGAGCTGGAGCACTTGCGCAGTCCCGCGACGATCGGAGCGGCACAGCAGGTGCACATCATGCCGGGCAGCGAGAGCAATCCGCCCCTCCACGTGCTGGCGAATCGGGGTGATCCCAGTACCCGTGAAATCCAATCCCGGGGAATCAGCACCTGTACGAGTGAAGCGAGAATGGTGGCTACCAGGAGCGCTTTCCATACCGCGAGAAAATATGTCACGGAATAGCTCCAGGCCGCTTCCCACGAAGGAGCGGGAATGCTGGAGGAGGCATCCTGGAGAATGGATTTGCCGATGGAATGCTCCCTTGCCGCCGTGAGTGCTTTGTAAAAATACGGCTGCCACTTGGCCCAGAACAAACCGGCTGCAGCCAGGGCAAAAAAGAGGAGAATCCCGGCCCGTTTGCGGGCGGCCCCTGCGGATCGGGCAGGGTTTTGAGGTTGGATAAGATTCGGTTGCATCACAGTTTTCCCCCCTTTCCCTTCTCTATTATAAAGGAATGCGGATGTAAAAATACAAGTCTTGTCCTCTCTTTTCAGGAGCGGCGGCCAGCAGGTAACCGTGTTTTACCGCTTCTTCGGGAACACTTCGAAACGATTGCGGACAGTCGGCGATCACTTGCAGTACCTGTCCGGGCTTCATGCTTTGCAGCGCCTCCAGCGCGTAGATAACGGGATAGGGTCACGGCTCGCCGCGAATATCCAGCACGTAATCGATCAGCTCGCTGTCCATTTCTCCACCTCCGTGTTTGTCAGCCCTGTTCCTTCGGCACAATGGGCAATGCTCCGCTGACATACGGTTGACCTGCGGCGTGGCTGCCGCTGGCAAACCGGTAATGCTTCTCCCAATAAACCGAGAAAAGATACCAAACGAGCAGCAGAGCAAGTGTGCCGCCCAGTGCCAGCGGGGCTCCCCAGGCTTCGATCAGATTGACAGGCTTCCAGCCGCTGACGAGCGCATCGTAGACGCCCAGGTGATCCCAGGCAAAGGCGAGCAGGGTGGCTCCGATGATGTTGCCGGCGCCAACCGCCCAGAAGTGAACCTGCCCTTCTACCGCCCGGTACATCCAACCGGTCTCGCATCCGCCGGCAAGCACGATGCCGATCCCAAACAGCAGTCCGCCAATCAGTGTGCTGGGAGCGGCAACCTTGATGACCGCGGGCATTCCGGTTTCGATCAGGAAAAAGGTTCCGATGGTGCCGACGGTCATCCCGATGGCAAGGGACTTGGTCATCACAGAGCGGCCGCTGATCCACAAATCCCGAAAGGCGGACGTAAAGCAAATCTGCCCTCGTTCGATGAGGATGCCAAAGGCGGCCCCGAACAAGGCGGCAGCGGCCAGCATGGTTTTGCCGACGGCCAGGAGATAGACGACAACGCCAAGAAAACAAAGGCCGATCAGCGAACCGAGGAAGCGCTGGTACGGGTGTCCCGTTGGCCGTGCCGGTTCGCCGCTTTTGGCAAACGGCTGCAGATTGGGTTTGCCCCGCCACCAGGAGGTGCCGATGATTTTGACGCCGATAAAGGTGCCCGCGGCTGTGGCAAGCATAAAAATCCAGGCGTGGAACGAAAACTGCGGGAGACCGGTAAAAAACGCGGCCAGATTGCAGCCTAACGCCAGCCTCGCGCCGAAACCGGCGATGATTCCGCCTGCAAATCCCTGCAACAGCCGGCGTTTTTGCTGTGGAACCCTGAGCTTGAAGTGGTTGCCGAGGAGCACCGTGACCAGCGGACCGGCCAGCATCCCGATGACGATCCAGCCGTCTGTCCGCTCCAGCGGGCTTCCGCTGAACTTGATCAGGTTAAAGTAAGCCCAGTTGGAGACATCGACGTGCAGCAATTGCAGCAAATGCCCGCCGTACCGCGTAAATTCGCCGGTCACCGCCCACACCGACCCGGTAATGCCGAAGTACAGCGCACTGAACAACCCGGCTAGTCCTACTGTGAGATACGGGTTCCAGTAATCGTAAAACAGCTTGTGAAGCATCCGACTAAACATCCACCTGCCCTCCTGACCCATCGATTTGTAAACGCGATTATTTTGTTTAGATAATTTTGTCTTTTTATATTATACAGAATATTGTAAATGATATAAATAAAAATTATAATAATCATAACGTAAATTTTCACAGTGGAGCGGAACCGCGTCGGAAGGAGCCGGCATATTAGCGTTTTCGCCAAGGAGGGAAGCTTGGAAAGTGAACGTAAACCAATTGCGGGCTTTTGTAAAGGTGATCCAAACCAAAAGTTACAAAGAGGCGGCTTCGCTGCTCGCAGTTTCTCAACCGGCGATCACACAGCGGGTGCAGGCATTGGAGGAGCATTTTCACACCAAACTGTTGCTGAGGCATGCCGATGGCGTCCAGGTAACCGCTCAGGGGGAACACGTCTACACCCAGGCGCAGCAGATTCTCGCGCTGTGGGACGAGTTGGAGCGGCGGCTGCTGGGCCATAAGCTGGAAGGCAGGCTCGTCATTGGCGCCAGCACGGTTCCGTCGGAGTACTACCTGCCGGCCTTGATTCAGCAATACCGGCTCGCTTATCCCGACGTCCTCGTCCAGCTCCGCGTATCGGGGAGCCATAAAGTCACCGGGTGGTTAAAAGAGCGGACAGTGGACGTGTGTATCACCGGAAAACCGGAGCGCCATCCCGGCTTGTTGTCCTATCCGCTCTTTGCCGACGAACTGCAAATCATTGTTCCGCCGGAAAAAGCGTGGCTGGACCGAATCGGCAGTTTTGAAGATCTGTTTGAGGTAGAATGGGTGCTGCGTGAACCGGAGTCGGATACGCGGCGAACCTGGGAGAGGGAATTGCGGCAAAGAGGCTGTCACGTAGGCCAGTTGAAGATCGCCGGACAGATGGGCAGCGCGGATGCCGTTGTTGCCGCGGTGGAAGCGGGATTGGGCGCTTCCGTCGTCTCCTCGCTGGCCGCCAAGAGAGCGCTCGCGTGCCATCGGGCCCAACTTGTCCGGCTGGATGGTTTTGCCCCCTCCCGCCGCTTTTATCTCTCCTGCATGGAGGATCACCGCAACTCGCCGCTGGTTGCATCGTTTTTGGCCTTTCAGAGCAGATATCAGCCGCAATCCTTACGGGGGCAGACAGGGGGCGGGCGATGAGCGGACTGTTAGAACTGCGGTCAATCCCCGCCACCCATCGGTTGACGCAGCATCCTGAATTGAAAGCGTGGACAGATGGACAGAATTTTACCCCTACACTGGTAACCAGGCAGGTTCAACAGTATTTGCACGAACTGAGGGAACGGGTGAAAGCGGGGGAGAGACCCGCGCTGTCCGTGGAGCAGATGGTCGAGGAGATCAAGTGCCGGCTGCTGGCGGAAAAGCGGCGAAAACTGACGAACGTGATCAACGCGACGGGCATCATTTTGCATACCAATCTGGGACGGGCGATTCTGGCGAAAACAGCGGTAGAACACGTCGTCTCCGTCGCTTCGCAATACTCCAATCTGGAGTACCGCATTGGCCAAGGCACGCGGGGATCGCGCCACGATCACGTCGAACAACTGATTCAGTCCTTGACCGGGGCAGAAGCGGCCATGGTGGTCAACAACAATGCCGCGGCCGTCTTTTTGATCCTGAGCGAGCTGGCCAAGAACAAAGAAGTCGTCGTCTCCAGGGGACAGTTGGTGGAGATCGGAGGGTCTTTTCGCATCTCGGAGATTATGGAACAAAGCGGCGGCATTTTAAGAGAGGTGGGCACGACCAACAAGACGCGGTTGGCTGATTACGAGCGAGCCATCTGTGAACATACGGCGCTTTTGTTAAAGGTGCACACCAGCAATTTTCGCACGGTCGGTTTTACCCAGTCGGTCACGCTGCCGGAACTCGTTTCGCTTGGAAAAAAATACGGGGTCCCTGTCTACGAAGATCTGGGCAGCGGGGTGCTCTACGATCTGCGCAAACACGGGATCGGGGACGAGCCGCTCATCCAGGAGGTCATCCGTGCCGGGGCCGATCTGGTGTCGTTTAGCGGGGACAAACTGCTCGGCGGACCGCAGGCAGGAATTATCGCCGGCAAAAAAGCCTGGATTGACCGGTTAAAGCGGAACCAACTGGCCCGCATCCTGCGGGTTGACAAGCTGACATTGGCGGCGCTGGAATCTACGCTGCGCTTGTACGCCGACGAAACCAGATTGCTGGAAGAACTGCCTACGCTGCGCGACATCTGTGCACCGATGGGAAAAGTAGAGGAGAAAGCCCGCCGGTTGGCGGCTGCGATCACCGGAGTGCGGGCTTTCGTCAGCGTAAGGAGGGATGTCACGGAAGTGGGCGGAGGAACGCTGCCTGACGTAAAATTGCCCACTTGGGTGCTGGCTGTGCGGCCAAAAGACAGGCCTGTCCACGAGATGGAAAGGATGCTGCGTACAGGGGAGCCGGCGATCATCGCCCGCATTTCCAAAGACGAATTGATCTTTGATCTGCGTACCATCCAGCCTGATGAGATCGCTCTCGTTGGAGCGGCGATAAACAGGTTGGCCAAAACCGAAGTGGATGTCAGCGAAACGGCAGGAGAGGCGATTGGCTGATCGCCTCTCCTATTTTGCCCTTGGCAGATGGCTGGAGCGGTTATGGAGCGCCCGCGCGGCCCTGGCTGTCTTGGGCTTTGTGCAGATTGCACAAGGGCTGCGGCGGACAGAGATGGCGGGTGAGGAAAGAAACGATGAAAATGGCAGCGAACCCGGCTGCGGCGGCAAAGGTGCGGAAGGGGAACAGGACAACCCCATCTTCGATCATCGGATAGGGAATGAGCGGGGGCAGACCCAGGAGCGGCTCGCCTCCTCCGATCCGCAAGAGGAGAGCTACCATGAAACCGGCGAGCGATCCGTAGCTGTTGGCCCCCTTGTAAAAGAGGGCGCAGGTCAACTGCGGGAACAGGACGACGTAGACCAAATCGCTGCACAAGTACCACAGCGCGTAGACGCTCTTGGCGTTGAGGGCAATCAAGGTGGACCCCACGCCGATGATCATGATGCAGCGCTTGATCACCCGCTGGAGCTGGCGGGGATTCGCCTCTGGCCGGACCAGCGGGCGATACACGTTCCAGGCGGCCATCCCGGATGCCGACAGCATGGAAGCGGCGACAGCGGCGATGACGGCTGCAGCCAAACCGCCCAGCGCGACCGCACCGACGAAATCGGGCGACATGTATTTAAACACATAGGTGAGGATCATCGAGGAATTTTCCGGAGCTTGTGTCCCCAGCGCCGCCCAATTGGCGCTGTAGCCGGCGATCCCAATCAGGGTCGGGGGAATCGCCGCGACGGCACACAGGAGGCCGGCCGTGATCGACAGCCACATCGCCACGTTCTCGTTCTTTGCAGACAAGACCCGCTGGAAATAACTGTTCCAGGGAATCCCCCCAAAGATCAACAGCAGCGCATAGTCCCACCAGTTCCAGTAAGAATGGCCCCAGTTGGGGTCGTTCCATCCCGCCCAAGGCGGAAAAATGCGAATCGTGCCCTGCATGCCTGACTGGTAGTTGGCGAAAGCGGCTTCAAATCCGCCCACATGGGAAAAGGCAAAGGGGAGCACGATGAACAAACCGATAAACATGATCGTCAACTGCAGCACGTCGGTATGGGCGACAGCCCACAGCCCGCCGACGACGGTATAGGCGATCGCCACAGCGGCGGAAATGATGATCGAAACGGAAAAGCTTAATCCGAGAATGACGCCAAAGGTCGTTCCCAGCGCGGTTAAAATCGCGGCACTCCAGAATAGTTCCCCCATCAGGGCGGGGATGTACAGCAGACCGGCCATTCTTTTGCCGAAGCGGGCCTCCAACGGGTCCAGCATCGTCATAAACTCCAGTTTGCGCATCTTCCGGGCAAAGAAAATGCCGCCGAAAATCAAGCTGACCGAGTAACACCAAGGAGCCTGGGTCCAGACAAACCCTGATGTGTATATGCTTTCAGCGGTGCCGGTAATGTATCCGCCGCCTACCCAGGTCGCTGTCAGGGTAAACATCGAGAGCCAGAGCGGCATGGCTCTCCCGGCGACCAGCATGTCGTCCGTTTTTCCTTTCCGCTTGATCACAGCCTTGGCCCCGATGTAGTAAAACACGCAGTACAACAAGAGCATCATCAATAATCCGGGCCAGTAGATTTCGTTTTTTGAAATGAGCGTATAGACTAATGTAACGGCAACAAAGACAAAAAAACCGGCTACAGCCGTCTTTAATGGCGTCCAAAAAACTTCCTTGGGAGTTTCCTGCAAAATTGCCTGCTCGTCCTGCATTTTGAACACTTCCTTCTGAAAAAATAATTGGGTATTCGTCTTCTCATTCAATCAGAACGATGCACCACTTTTTTCAGACAGGTCCAAATAATGTGTTCAGTTCCTGGAAGATGCGATTCGGGAAGCGTATATGGTATACTATATAGTAGATGGGACTCTCTATTGGACCATCGAGCCGGGTGAATGTGATATGGTAGGCCAACCATTGCGATCACGTTCACCCTTTTCTATTGCCTCTCGCGGCAGCACCTAGTCTTTTCCCTGCTGACCACCTCCTGACAGCCCCTCCTGTAAAGGGGCGGTTCTACGCCTCTGGCACATGCTCCTCAATCATCTGGAAGATATCCTTGGTTCTGCAAGCGTGCACCAGTTTTCGCAGCCACTGGTAGTACCGGGTAGATTCTTCAAGCTGCAGCAGTTTTTTTTGTGACCTCTCCCGGATCGTCTCCGGTACGTTAGGAAGATGGGCTAACTCCTGCAGTTTTTCCATCGATTTTTCGATGGCCTCCAGATTTACAATGATCTCTCGTTCCCATTTTTTGCAAAAAAATGAGACGAATGTCTTGAAAAAGTCCTTTTCTGCTTCGTATAAATCTTTTCGTTCACCTTTTCGCCAAACTTTTTGGATCATTTGAATTTCCATCAGGGAATGAACCCCTGTACTCATCCGGGGCTTGCTCATCCCGAGGCGGCTGCTCATTTCATCCAGCGTCATCGGGTCTTCGCTCATGTACATCACCCCGTAAAGCCTGCCGATTGTGGGCGTGACGCCGTACAGATCCATGGTTTCGGCGATTGCGTCTATGACCAGGGTTTCGGCTTCTTCAAGCATTTGGCTGTAGTCATCGTACTCATGGTCGCTCTCCCGGAAAGAATGTTGTTCTGCTCCTCGCATCGTTTCCTCCTTTGTCGCGTTTTGATGGATCAGGCAAATTACCTGATTTTAAGCAGTATATTGCAAAAATTAATATTATTCAATATAAAATTAATATAGCAAACGCTTTTGAAAAGTCAATTATGAATCTTCAGAAAACTATGTAGTTGACTAAAATTTAACCGCGATGATATAGTTAATTTAATTCTGAATATTAATAATTTTATTAACGATTTGTTGGAGGTGGAAAGATTGAAGCAGATGTACATCAACGGAAAGTGGACAGCCGGGCGTTCCCAACAGACCAGGGAGATTCTCAATCCTTACAATCGGGAAGTGATCGCCACCGTACCGCGCGGCAGCCGTGCGGATGCGATCGACGCCATTGAAGCGGCACGAGCCGCATTTGATCAAGGCGAATGGCGTCAGGTGAGGGCTGCGGAGAGGGGAGAACTGCTCTTTGAAACAGCGCAGAAAATCAAGCAGAACAAGCAGGAGCTGGCAGAACTGGAGACTTTGAACACAGGGAAAACCCTGACGGAAAGTCTGGCTGACATGGACGGTATCGCCGGCGTGTTCCAATATTACGCCGGGTTGGCTGACAAAGACGGCGGCATGATGATCGAGTCGCCCAACCCTCATTCGGTCAGCAGAGCCGTCCGCGAGCCTGTAGGTGTTTGCGGATTGATTGCGCCGTGGAATTACCCGCTGCTGCAAGCTTCGTGGAAACTGGCTCCGGCCTTGGCGGCGGGGAACACGGTCGTTCTCAAACCGGCGGAGATTACCCCGCTGACCTCGATCAAGATCTTTGAGATTTTTGAAGAAGTCGGATTTCCCCCCGGTGTGGCAAACCTCGTGCTCGGGCCCGGGTCCACGGTCGGTGCGGAACTGGCGGAAAACGATCAGGTCGATCTGATCTCCTTTACCGGCGGCGGAGAAGCCGGCCGAGCGATCATGAAGGCGGCGGCGAACAACTTCAAGCGCATCTCGATGGAATTGGGCGGAAAAAATCCCAACATCGTGTTTGCCGACGCGGAATTTGAAACGGCGGTCGATTACGCCTTGAACGCGGTCTTTTTCCACGCCGGCCAAGTCTGCTCGGCCGGGGCAAGGCTGCTGGTGGAAGCGTCCATCCACGACCGGTTTGTCGAAGCGGTTGTCGAGCGGGCGAAGCAGATTCGCATCGGGAATGGATTCGCGGAAGAGACGCAAATGGGTCCGTTGATTTCCGCCGAGCATCTGGCTAGCGTGGAGGCGTATATCAGGCAGGGACTGGAAGAAGGAGCCGCGCTCGTCCTCGGCGGCAAACGCCCGAGCAGTCCCGAATTGCAACAAGGCTTCTTCCTCGAACCGACGATTTTTACCAACTGCCACACCGGGATGCGGATTGTCCAGGAAGAGTCGTTCGGCCCGGTACTCACCGTAGAAAAATTCGAGACGGAAGCGGAAGCTGTCCGCCTCGCCAATGACAGTCTATACGGATTGGCGGGCGCTGTGTGGACGAGAGATATGAACCGGGCGGAGCGCGTCGTGCGGCAATTGCGAATGGGCACGACGTGGATCAACGATTTTCATCCGTATTTTCCGCAGGCCCCCTGGGGCGGGTACAAACAGTCGGGCATCGGGCGCGAACTGAGCCACATCGGCTTGGAAGAGTACACCGAGGTGAAGCACATTTACATGAACACCAATCCTCAGCCGATGCATTGGTTCGGGCAAGTCCAGGCCAAACCCAGTGAAGTGCTGTAGATGTTGTTCGCGAGGCTTGCTTTGATAAAAAAAGGAGTTGATTTAGGATGTTTATGCGCTTTGAACGAATGGAAAGATTGAAGAGCTTTGAAATGCCCACGGTGTTGAAGCACGGGATTGGCGCCGTACAGTACACCGGGGAAGAAGTGAAAAAGCTGGGGGTTACAAAAGTCTTGCTGGTCACCGACCCCGGGGTGAGGAAGGCCGGCTTGATTCATCCCGTCATCGAGAGTCTTGAAGCCGCCGGGATAAGCTGTGTGCTCTACGACAAGGTAGAGCCCAACCCCTCCATACACGTCGTGGCCAACGGGACAGAGTTGTATCTCGCCGAACAGTGTGACGGACTGGTCGCGGTCGGCGGCGGCAGCTCGATGGATACGGCAAAAGCCATCGGCGTAGAGGTCGTTCACGGCGAGCCGGTCTTGAACTACGAGGCGGCAGAAGGCAAAAAGCCGCTGGAAAAACGCATTCCCCCGCTCACCACGATTCCCACGACAGCCGGAACAGGGAGCGAGGTAACACAGTGGGCGGTGATTACCGATCCGTACCGAAAGTTTAAATTCAACACCGGCGGTCCCCTGATTGCCGCCCATCTGACAATCATCGATCCCAACCTGCACACGTCGATGCCGGCCCACATCACGGCGGCGACGGGGATCGACGCGCTGTCCCACGCGATCGAATGCTACACCTGCCACTACGCCCAGCCGATGACTGATGCGGTGGCTCTGCTGGCGATCGAGTATGTCGCGAAGTACTTGCGCCGGGCGGTCGCAAACGGGAAGGACATCGAGGCGCGCTACGGGATGGCTCATGCCGCGATGTTGGCTGGACTGTCGTACGGCAGCGAGTCGGCCGGCGCCGCCCACGCCATGGCCCAGACGCTCGGAGGAATCATTCCGGTAGCACACGGACAGTGCGTAGCCGCAATGCTGGGCCCCGTCATGGAGTACAACTGGATGGGAGAACCGGAGAAATTTGCCCGGATTGCCCAGGCGATGGGCGTAAACATACACGGCATGAGTCTGGAAGAGGCGGCAAAAGCTGCTGTGAGCGCCGTCTACCAGCTGGTCAAAGACGTGGAAATTCCCACGCTGGAAGAACAAGGCGTGCCGGCCGAGATGATTCCCCAGTTGGCCGTGGAGGCGTACAAAGACCCGCAAACCGTAGGGAATCCGCGCGATATCGACGTAAAAGGCTACGAGTGGATCTATCGGCGCTGCTTTAACCTGGAACCGTCGACGCTGGAGGCAGCCACCGGCAAGCAGCCGCTGGGCATCGGATAACAACGGAATCACTGCTGCAAACCATGAGAAAAAGGAGTACATCACTCCCCGTAGCAGGGCGGGATGTACTCCTTGGTTTGTCGGACCAGGCCGCTGTTGGCGGGAGAGGGTGGGAATCGAACCCACCAGACGCCTCACGGACGTCCCACTCGGTTTTGAAGACCGGGGATTGCACCAGCACTTCAGCCTCCCCCAAGGGTAAACAGGTTGAATTACTCCTATCATAGTACCTCGTATCCAGAAAGACAAGACAATTCAAAAAAATTTCTGTTCGCAATGATTGATTCACGAACAAGATTATACGCTGGCAAAAAGAGGGATAGCATGATTTACGTCGCGATGGGACTGATTCAAATCCTGTATGTAGCGCTAAATTCGCTGCGTGTCGTTTTGATGATCAAAGGCAGGCGTTACCTGGCATCCTTCATCAGCACGGCGGAAATCTTTGTATACATTATGGGCTTGGCAATCGTGCTGAAAAATCTTGACTCCTGGATCGGAGTGATCATCTACAGTGCATCCTATGGAATCGGGATTCTGCTGGGAATGTACCTGGAGCAAAAAATCGCGCTCGGCCATATTGCCCTGCAGGTCATCACCGAAAACGAGCATGAGATATGGTCCAGGATCAGAGCAAAGGGTTACGGCGTCACGACTTGGACGGGCCAAGGGGTGACGGGCGTAAGAACCGTTTCCGTCATACTTGCGCCGCGCAAGGAATATCAGGATTTGACCTCGACGATCCGGGAAGTCGATCCGAAAGCGTTTATGATTTCTTATGAACCCAACCATTTTATAGGAGGTTTTTGGAAGAAAAAATTGAAATAGGTAACAGAAGAAGCACGAGTGTGAGGAGAGGTTTCATTGCGGAACAAAGAACTGAAAGTCAGCCGGATGATGGGCTACTTTTTGGACGCCACCGTTGAAATTATCGAGCAGGAAGGAATCGAGAATGTTACCATCCGCCAGATTGCCGAACGCGCTGGATATAACAGCGCGACGATTTACAACTACTTTCAGGAGGTATCACATCTGATCTTTTTTGCCGCGATGAAATTCTTGAAAAAATACACAGATGCGCTGCCAGGCTGCATCGCGGCGGCTGAGAATCCGGTAGAGAAATTTTTGCTGGTTTGGGATTGTTTTTGCAGGTTTTCGTTTGCGGAGCCGAAAATCTACCACGCGATTTTTACTGCCGATTTGGGCAGTCAGCCCCACAGCTTGTTAAAAAACTACTACGGCACATTCCCGGCCGATCTGGACAATTTGCCGGATGAACTAAAGCACATGCTGCTGGAACCCGATTTGTCGAAGAGAGGCAGGATCGCGCTGGAGGAGTGCATCAAGGAGGGCTTTATCGAACAGGAAAAAGCGGAAGAACTCAATGAAATGCTCATTCTCATCTGGCAGGGGATGCTCACGATGATCCTGAACAACAGGCGCAGCTACACACCGCAGGAGGCAGCGGAGAAGACGATGAAGTACATCAGAGAGATCGTCCGGCAGCACACCCGAAAGTGACAGGGGGAGGGAGGAACCTCTTTTTTCTGGAAGCCGATAAGTTTTTTTAAATTCTTCCATTATATATGCTTATGTGCAGACGGGGGAATGAAACGATGAGAACCAAAAGCGTGGCGGTAAACTTTACCGCGCTGGAAGTGCGGTTCGCTGTCACACGATTTGCGAGTTTGGATCTTCCTGGTCCAAGCTCTTTTTCTTTTCGACATCATCGTTTTGCACCGTTTAGCATTGGTATCACCAACTGAATTCACTAAAAAAATTGGAATGGGAGAAGAATTCGTGTCAACTGTTATTCATGCTCTCTTTTATTCCGGCATAATCGTTTAGAAACAATATGATTGGGAACAATTCTATGTAAAAACCTTTTTAGAGAGGAATTGGAATGATTTGGTTTGTTGTCAATAGAGCTTCAGGCAATGGCAAGGGACATAAGGTTTGGAAATATGTAGAGCGCTTGCTTGTGGAAAAGAAGATTGAATACCAGGTAGCTTTTACGGAAAGGCCAAGACATGCCATCGAGATCGTAAAGGAAATTAGTCAGAAAAAAGACGTATCCGCAGTGATAGCAATAGGTGGAGATGGCACCGTTCATGAGGTGGCAAACGGATTGATCGGTTCAGAGATACCCCTGGGGTCTATACCGGCGGGATCGGGAAATGATTTTGCTAGGGGATTGCAGATTCCAAAACAAAGCAATAAAGCGCTTGATAAAGTGTTGTACGGGCGAAAACAAAAAATGGACATCGTCTGCATAAATGATGAGGTTATTATCAGTGCGGCGGGAATCGGATTTGACGGTCAAGTAGCCAAAGTAACCAACCAGGCAACATATAAAAAATGGCTGAACCGTTTTGGATTGGGAAAACTCTGTTACATCTTTAGTTTTTTCAAGGTTTTGTTCCTCTATCGACCGACGGAAGTGAACATCGTAATTGACGGCCAAGAGCAAACATTTTCCTGCGTATGGTTGATTGCTGTGGCCAATGTCCCGTTCTATGGCGGAGGAATGAAAATTTGCCCCAATGCTAAGTTTGACGACGGCGTCTTTGATGTCTGCATTGTTCATGGTATTACCCGGTGGAAGCTGGTAAAACTATTTCCGCGAGTGTTCCGTGGAACACATATTTATGACCGGGCGATCACCACTTTGACTGGCAAACAGCTTGCAATCATGTCAACTTCGCCGATGATTACTCATGGAGACGGTGAAATTGTTGGTGAAACCCCAATACAACTTAGCATAAAAAAAGAAGGACTTTACATTGTGTAACCCTATCATGTACTTCACAGTGAAATGAGGGAGTAAATGATTAGTAAAAAGGTTCTGATCCTCTCGGAAGCATTCGGTGCCGGCCATACAAAAACAGCTGAAGCATTGGAGGAAGGTATTTCTCTGTTTGACCCCTCCGTCCATACGAAGATTGTAGAATTAGGTCAGGAACTTAACCCTCTTACCACTGCTCTCATGTTTTATTTTTACGTGAAACTGATCACCACATACCCTTCTCTGTGGGGGAAAACCTACCAAAAAAGACAAAACCAGCCTATATCCAAAATATACCAATTCATGATTTATCAACTGTTTCACCGGAAAATCGAAGCTCTTCTTGAACATGAAAAACCCAACCTGGTAATCTGCACGCATCCCTTTAGCAGTTCATCCGTGTCTAGAGTGAAGAGGTTGGGCCGCCCATTTAACCTGTGCACCGTGATTACCGATTTTCACGCACATGGCGTATATGTTCATCCGGAGGTAGATCTCTACTTGGTGTCAAGTGACAGAGTACAACAAGAATTAATCAATATGGGTATCCAACGAAATCGTATTATTATCTCCGGCATACCGACAAAGACAAAGTTTTGGACGAAGAATAACATGCAAGAAATACGGCGGAAATTACAATTGAAGGACATGCCGACCGCTATGCTGATGGGTGGGGGATTGGGTTTGGGTGGTATTGGGCAAGTCGCCCATATGCTTGCAAAATGGAGAGAAGATTTACAGTTGGTAATATGCACCGGACACAATAAAACGTTAAAACGCTCTTTATTGAAAAACAGAAGTTTCCATCATCCACATATTCATATTTTGGAATTTGTTGATATCATCGATGAATGGATGGATGCCTCTGATCTAATCATTACGAAGCCAGGTGGGGTAACTTGCTTTGAAGCATTGTTAAAGGGTGTTCCCATGCTTTTGTATAAGCCAATTCCTGGACACGAGGAAAAAAATTGTGATTTTTTGGTCCAAAATCGATTCGCTATAAAGGTTGGCAGCCTAAATGAAATGGAAGCATGGATACAAAAATGGCTCTGTTCTCCGCGAGAAGTCGAGTTGTTACAGAAACGAATCATGGATTTTAAACAAAACATAGATCCTTTGGAGAGTTACAGATCTATTCTGAAACTCCTCGTCCCGTAGGCCTTTTAGCAGGACCCTCCAAATACCACAATAAAAACTTCCACAGCTTTGTGTGAATGCATAGGAAAGTGGTTAACCTAAATAAGGTGTAAGCTTCTTCGGAGGGTGTCCCAATGAATAGAGATTCTTGTTTCAGCAGCTATTATATTGGAGCGCAAGGATTTCATATCTATTATCGCAGCTGGATGCCGGCAGAACTCCGGGCACTAATTGTTTTACTTCATGGTTCCGGAGAACATTCGGGCTATTATTCCCATATAGGGGAGAAGTCCTTGCGTTATCGAGTCGGGCTTATCATTCCTGATCTGCGGGGGTTTGGCAAATCGGAAGGACACCGCGGCCATATCAATCGTTTTGAAGAATACCTGGTTGATTTGGAAGCATTGATTATCCTGCTGCAATCACGATACCCGGGCGTGCCTATTTTTTTATTAGGTCACAGCTTGGGTGGGTTGATCGCCATTCGCTATAGTCAAGAATACAACGGCAAGGCAAAAGGCGTGATTTTATCGTCTCCCGTATTGGGAATGCGCTTTCCCCTACCTTATCCGTTAAAAAAAATGACTGATTTACTATCATGGATAGCACCCAGCCTGCCGATCGAACCCTTTAAGTGGAGTTGGTTAAGGTCGATTTTGCTTGGTAGTTCCTCTGAAAGCTTACATGACCCTCTGTTTACCATCCAATACACCCCGCGATGGTTCGCTGAAATGCTGCAAAACGGAGTTCGTGCCTTGTCAGAAACGGCAAAATACAGCCTCCCGACTTTGGTTCTCTACGGTGGGCAAGACCCCTTGATTAATCAAAGGTTGCTAGAGAATTTTTTTCTTGCGATCCCCCATGAGGATAAAAAATCTATCATGTTTTCAGATGGGGGGCATCGACCATTGCATGAGCATCACCAAGAGGAAGTGGTACACAATATCTTTGATTGGGTAACCGTCAGGTCATCGGGATCTGCCGGATGATGAGCCCGTCGATCCGCTCAAAGATATCTTCCAAGCTTGTTCCGGTAATCGTCAAACCATGGTTCTTCAAACCAATAATGGCTCTCGATGGATCATCTGCCCGGCTGACCAGATCTGATACGGCTTTCGCCAATTCCCATGTACCGCAAGGGTAATTGATTTCCGTGGAGAGAATCCCGTCCATCCAGGCGTGGATATGGATAATCGCTTTTACCTCGGGATGCCGCGTGTAAATCATCCAATGTTCGATGGCATCAACAGACACCCGACGAGGTTCGATGTGCGGAGGAATATGGAGGAGCATCGCATTTCGTTCCTCACTGTATCCCGCGACGAGCAGGATGTCCCGTCCGATCTCTCGCATATCCCCCTTGTTTACCCCGCTCGCGCTCATCCAAAACTGTTGTCCCTTTTTCCGCGCACTCAAATTGCCGTAACTTAAACCGCCGATTCCGAAGAGTCGCTTGACATGACGAAAATCTTGGGGGCTCAACAATTCTTCCATTGGAAAAGGCGCCGGCAGAAGGTTCAGCGCGTCCAATTTACGTCCCGCTTCCCCAAGTTGCGCACTTATTTCGTCACCATTCCATAGTTCTTCAGGCAGGTCGCGGTGAAATTCGTTATCGATCACCAATCGAGAGGAAGCAATTGGAATCAGCCTTTTCGCCACTTTGGAAAAAAACAGCTGATCGTCTATATCCGTGTAAGAAACGGAGTAACATCCCCGCTCAAGGGTGATAAAATAGGCTTCAAGTGTTTCCGGCGAATGGATGATGTAAATCAACAGATTGGACAAAGTGCGGATGAGAATGGGATAGCCTTCCTTTAATATATCTTCAGGGAATGCATTTGTTTCTGCCACTGCGACGCAAAAAGTGGCTTGTGCTTTCCGACGATAAGGTTTCATATGATCCTGATTGACAAAATGTAAAACCATTCGAATATTCTCGGCGGATTCTTCGCAATATTGATAGCTCTCGGCAACTAACTCCTTCTTGATCCCCTCAGCGAACCATTTTAAATGAGGGCTGTTTAACTGGCCAACAAAAGTAAAATTCACTTCGATCCCTCGCCCTTACTTTTTTTTGTCGTGCAGGAAAGCTTAAGGTTCAAAAACAACTTTTAACGCCCCCGTCCTTCCCTTACCTGCAGCGGTCTCAATGGCTTCGCGGTATCGATCTAACGGAAAGCGGTGAGTTACTAAGGAAGCCAGGTCCACTTTACCGGAACGCATCAACTTTAGCGCAACGGCATAGGTACGGATTCGCTCTCCCTGATATTCCTCCGTACTGCAGGCAAAACTTCCTTTTATATCAAGTTCATTTAACCAAATCGGGGTCCAATCAACTTTATGGGGAATACTGGCTACTCCCAATAGGTTTACTTTGCCTTTGCTTTTGGCGAATCGCAGTGAATCGTTTATGCTTTGGTCCTTTCCAACACACTCGTAGACGATGTCCGCTCCTCCTTGAATAACCGGCCTCCCAAAGATAGGCTTTAGCACTCTTGCTCCGAGAAGGTCTGCCAATTGCTGATTATAATCGGAGCGGGATGAAAGCAGCACCACTTCATTCGCTCCATAACGGCGTGCCATTTCTGCTTGAAACGGATGTTTTGCTAATACGATTACACGAGCATGAATCCCAAGCGAGCGGATGGCTGCGACAACACAAATTCCAATGACCCCTGCTCCGATAACCAGAACGGTTTCATTATCCCGAGGACGATCTCGCATGACGCCGTGCAAGGCAGTGGCAAACGGATCGGTCATTACGGCATGAAGGTCACTTACCTCCTGGGGTACCTTAAGGATCTGACTATGGTGAGCGACCAAAAGGGGACTCCAGCCGCCTCCCGTATCCCGACAGGCCCCGATTAGCAGTCCGGGTGAAACATCACCTATGGTCATTCGCTCGCACAGGCTAAAGTCACCCCTGCTGCAGGCCGTGCAAGGATTACGAAACCCCCTAGCCTCACATGAAAGGATGGGATCAACCACAATCCGCTCGCCCACTGACAGATTTTTGACTTCTCGTCCCACTTCCTCTATCACGCCGACCACTTCATGGCCGATCGTAAAGGGAAATGAAGCAAAAGGAGAAGTAGCTGGGCTGTCGTGAAGAAAAATGAGATTTAGGTCACTGCCGCATATACCGCCAAACTTGACTCTAACCTTCACCCATTCTTGATTAGGTAAGGATGGTTCCTTTACGTCATCATAGGATAGGCATGACATCGGACCGGAAAATACGGATGGAAAAAAACGGCCCAATGCTTTGCTTGATACATAACGAGGAATGGTTGCTTGAAATTGTATCGCTTTCACAACCTGTATCTCCTCCCTTCAGAAGATTGTCTGACAGTATTTATGTGTATTTTCAAATCTCACAGTTATGATTCCAGGTATGAGAACTGTGAACGATTCACTCCGCCCAGAGACAGCTAAAGAAGTAAGGAACTTGTAGTATAATGTTTATACTGACCCCATGAGATACTGCTGCAAAATTCTCCAACCGTGATTTTGGATTTTCCTTGTCATATCGCTTTCGTTCATATTCGGTTCATAAACATGTCGTATGATTGGTTTCGCTGGCTGGCCGATAAAAATAGATGGTTTGGGGAGAAGCAAATGAAAATGAATCGGAAGAATGTGCAAACGACGGGAGACTGGCGGCAATTTTTACAACTGATCAAGCAGACGAAGCCGCCGGTACTGCCGATGTGTGTGGCGTTGATCCTGAGTCTCGTGGCTACCGCAGCCGGGCTTGCCGTTCCGCTGTTTACAAAAAATCTGGTGAACAGCTTTTCCTTGTCGTCGATCGGTA
Source organism: Brevibacillus massiliensis (assembly GCF_000311785.1). GTDB lineage: Bacteria > Bacillota > Bacilli > Brevibacillales > Brevibacillaceae > Brevibacillus_C > Brevibacillus_C massiliensis. The sequence goes on along the minus strand of NZ_HE978536.1, from coordinate 646,389 downwards.
GCGGGCAGATTACGATCCTGATCGCAGCCTTTATCGCCCAGGCGATTTCCGGGGGACTGTCAATCTACCTGTTAAATCACTTTGGACAAAAGATCGTCGCCGGCCTCAGGGATCGGCTGTGGAAGAAGCTGCTCGCACTGCCCGTGTCTTATTCGGACGATCATCAGACAGGGGAGACGATCAGCCGGATGACGAACGACACGGGCGTGGTCAAGGGACTGATCACCGACCACCTGACAAACTTTTTTACCGGGATCATCTCGATCATCGGATCGGTCGTGATTCTGCTCGCGCTCGACTGGAGAATGACGTTGCTGATGCTGACGGCCGTGCCGCTGTCGATGCTGATCCTGGGTCCGTTGGGAAAAAGAATGCACACCATTTCCGTCCAGATGCAGGATGAAACAGCGAAGTTTACGGCGATCCTGACGCAGGTGTTGTCGGAGATCCGCCTCGTGAAGGCGTCAAACGCCGAACCGCTGGAGTACAAGCGCGGAAAGCAGGGGATCACCAATCTGTTTCGATTCGGTTTGAAAGAGGCGAAAGTCCAGGCGCAGATCGGCCCGGTGATTATGTTCGTGCTGATGATGCTGCTCGTCGTGATCATCGGGTACGGCGGGATGAGGGTGCGATGACGGCAGGCGATCTGGTCGCGTTTATCCTCTACCTGTTTCAGATCGTCATTCCGATGACGCAATTGACCGCCTTCTTTACCGAGTTTCAAAAAGCGATGGGCGCGACGGAGCGGATCATCGAGACATTGAACGCTCCGGAAGAAGATTATTCGACCGGCCGCGCGCTGGAGAACACCAGCCAACCGATTGTGCTGGACAACGTGACATTTGCTTATAAGCCCGGTGAAGTCATTTTACAAGGGGTCAGCTTCGCCGTAGAGCCGGGGAAAGTGACGGCGATCGTAGGCCCGAGCGGGAGCGGAAAAACATCCTTGTTTTCCCTGCTGGAAAGGTACTATCAACCGACAGAGGGCGTGATCCGCTTGGGGAGAGAACCGATCGGGAATTTTTCACTGCAGTCGTGGCGCAGCCAGATCGGTTACGTGTCACAGGAGAGCCCGCTGGTCGCAGGGACGATCCGCGAGAATATCTGTTACGGCATGGAGCGGGCCGTCAGTGACGATGAACTGAGGCAGGCGGCCAAAATGGCGTACGCCGATCAGTTTATCGATGAGCTTCCCGATGGATATGACACGGAAGTCGGAGAACGAGGCATAAAGCTGTCCGGCGGGCAGCGCCAGCGGATCGCCATCGCCCGGGCGCTCTTGCGCGACCCGAAAATCCTCATGCTGGATGAAGCCACGTCAAGCCTCGACAGCAAATCGGAATTCGTCGTGCAGAAGGCGTTGAACAACCTGATGCAAGGGCGGACGACTCTCGTGATCGCCCATCGGCTCTCCACGGTGGTGGACGCCGATCAGATCCTGTTTTTAGACAAGGGGCGGATCACCGGAATGGGAACACACGAAGAACTGATGCGCTCTCACGAGATGTACCGGGAATTTGCCCGGCAGCAATTGCGGATGAAGGAGCTGGTGCAGGAAATATGACGAAAATACGGGTAGTCGACGACGATGCCCATATCCGGGAATTGGTCTGTCATTTTCTGCAGCAAGAGGGATTTGACACGTATGAAGCCTTCGACGGAGTGGAGGGGGTGGGTTCGTTGCGGCATGGCCGTGCTGAGCGCGGGAGCTATTCACTGGATGCAATTGCTTTGATTACCGCCGCCAGTACGGCGGTTTTTTGTCTGTCAGGGCAACTCGCCTGCTTTCTCGGAGAGAATGATGTTTCAATATTCAGAATAATGCTGTATAATACTTTAGAAAATGACTTCGATTATTTTTTAACCATGATTGCTTCGGCGTGATATGCCTGTAATGTAGGAGGAGAATTCCGCATGTACGTCACCCCGCAAATATTCCCCAATAAATGACCACCCTCTTACCCTCCGGTCCAGGAGGTCTTGCTGCTTGCGATGCAAGAGGGAGGGAATAGCCGATGAGATACCTTTCGGCAAAAAACGCCGTTTTTACGGTTTCACTGCTCGTTAGACCATTTTTATCGTGTTGGGCGTATTCTTCAAAGACAGTCTCGCTTCACTCAGTTCCTCACTGTTAAAAACCATACTCCAGTCTTTTGGCTGGTTCTACCTGCTGGCTGCTCTGTTTTTTCTGCTGTTTTCTGTTGCTCTTATCTTTTCCCGGTACGGGAACATTCGGCTGGGACAAGAGTCTGACAAACCGGCCTACAGCACGCTGTCCTGGATCGCCATGCTGTACAGTGCCGGTATGGGGGTGGGGCTTGTCTTCTAGGGAGTGGCAGAGCCGCTTTCCCACTATATCACGCCGCCGTTTGGCAGCGGAAAAACGGCAGAGGCTGCGGCGACGGCGCTTCAGTACACCTTTTTTCACTGGGGACTGCACCCTTGGGCGATTTACACGGTAGTGGGCCTGAGCCTGGCGTACTTTCAATTCCGCAAAAATCTGCCTGCCTTGATCAGCTCCGCGTTTTATCCGCTGCTGGGCCACCGCATCTACGGGCCGCTGGGGAAAACGATTGACATCCTGGCTGTCTTTGCGACGGTGTTTGGCATCGCCACTTCGCTTGGTTTGGGGACATTGCAGATCGCCGGCGGGATGAAAAGCATGTTCGGGCTGGCCAATACGACAAGCGTGCAGCTTGTGATTATCGCTGTGCTTACGGCGATGTACATGATCTCGGCTGCGACCGGCCTGACTCGGGGGATCAAACTTCTCTCCAACCTCAACATCATGCTCGCCTTTCTGTTGATGGGGCTGTTGATCGCCCTTGGCCCTACCGCCCATATTTTTAAAGCGTTGATTTCCTCGGTCGGCAGTTATCTGAACAACATCCTCTCGATGAGTCTGCGCCTGGAACCGTTTCGTGAGGATACCTGGATCGCGGGTTGGACCCTGTTTTACTGGGCCTGGTGGATCGCCTGGGCGCCGTTTGTGGGAACGTTTATCGCGAGGATCTCGCGGGGGAGAACGATCAGGGAATTTATCATCGGAGTGCTGGTGGTTCCAGCGCTCGGGACTTTTTTGTGGTTTTCTGCGTTTGGCGGGTCGGCCCTGTATCTGGCACACAATCAGGGCCGGATCGCTTTGGCTGAACAGGCCGTTCAAGATGTCACTTCGGCGTTGTTTGAGTTTTTGCAGTATTTTCCGTTCAGTCCGGTGTTGGTCACGCTTTCGGTCGTTCTGATCATCACGTTCTTCGTCACTTCCGCCGATTCTGCCACGTTTGTGCTCGGCATGTTCACGACTGGAGGAAATCTCAATCCGGACAACCGGATCAAGTGCACCTGGGGGATCATTCAGGCTGCGACCGCGGTGGTCTTGCTGCTCAGTGACAGTTTGACGACGCTGCAGACGGTTTCGATCGCAGCGGCTTTTCCGTTCTCGGTGATCATGGTGGCGATGTGTGCAGCCTTGGTAAGAGGGCTCAAAACAGATGCCGCTGTCGCTTTGGCAAGGGCGTTTGGCAGCAAACGGAGTGACGATTACGCCAAGCATTCGGACAGTGCTGTTTAATTTATTAATTAAATTAAGAACATTTAGAAATATATTTACAAATCAATCGCGATTACCATATAATCTTGTTTAGAATGCAATGACAGGTGATGAGGAGGGACTTGGTTGAGACTAGAAATCGGCAACTTTTACGTAAGGGACGTCATTTTCGGCGAGGCCACTTCTTATCGGGATGGAGTCTTGACCATCAACAAGGAAGAAGCTTTGCAAGTCGTCTGCGAGGACGATCACATTACCGATGCGGATATCGTCATTGCCAAACCGGGTGAGCCTGTGCGGATCACGCCTGTCAAAGAGGCGATTGAGCCGCGCTGCAAAGTGTCGGGCGGTGTGATGTTTCCGGGTGTCATCAACAAATTGGTTCCGGCCGGAAGCGGGCGGACTCACGCGTTGAAAGGCAGTTGCGTCCTGGTTGTCGGCAAGCACTGGGGAGGGTTTCAAGACGGCCTGATCGACATGAGCGGACCGGCTGCCAAGCAAACGATGTTTTCCCAACTGTTGAACATCTGCCTGGTAGCTGATACGGATGAGGAGTTTGAGCGGCATGAACAGCAGAAGAAGAACAAAGCGCTCCGCTGGGCCGGAATGAGGCTGGCCGAGTACATCGGACAGTGCGTGAAGGAGCTGGAGCCTGAGGAACTGGAGGTGTACGAATCGCTTCCGTTAAACCAGCGCGGCCCGGAAGTGAGCCGGCTGCCTTCTGTCGTCTACGTCTTGCAGCTGCAGTCCCAGATGCTGGACGAAGGGTACAACGCGCTCGTCTACGGGTGGGACGCCAATCACATGCTGCCGACTTTTCTCAATCCCACCGAACTGCTTGACGGCGCCGTCATTTCCGGCAGCTTCATGCCGTGTTCGTCGAAGATCTCTACGTACCAGCACGTCAACAACGCGACGATCAAACGCCTGATGAAAGAGCATGGACAGACGGTAAACTTCCTCGGGGTCATCCTCTCCAATCTCAACGTGCAGTTGGAGCAAAAAACGCGTTCCGCCCAGTTTGTCAGGCAGCTTGCCACTTCACTCGGGGCCGAGGGCGCGATCGTCTGCGAGGAAGGCTACGGCAATCCCGACGCTGACTTTATTTTGGTCATCAACGAGCTGGTTGACGCGGGGATCAAGGTAGTCGGCATCACCAATGAATGCACCGGACGAGACGGGCGCTCCCAGTCTTTGGTGGACCTGTCGGAGAAAGCGGATGCGATCGTCTCTACCGGCAATGTCTCGCAGCTGCTCAGGCTTCCGCCGATGGAGACCGTCATCGGCGAATTGGAATCGCTTGCACGGGACGGCAATTCAGGCGGGTGGGAAGGCTGTGTGTTCCCGGACGGCTCGGTTGAAATGGAGAACAACGGGATGTTCTGCTCTGATGCCAATACCGGCGAACACTACAAAACGGTCGTGGAGTACTAGGAGGCGATGCGGGTGAAGAAGGCAATCCACTATGTAAACCAATTCTTCGGACAGATAGGAGGCGAAGACCAGGCGGACTTTGCACCGGAGATCCGGGAAGGGTTTGTCGGGCCCGGCATGCTGCTGAGCAAGCTGCTCGCTCCAGAAGCAACCGTGACGCACACGATCATTTGCGGCGATAACTTTTTTGGTTCCCGAAAGGAAGAGGCCATCGAGCGAATCCTGCATTTTCTTCGCGACAAGGAGTTTGATGTGTTTATCGCCGGTCCGGCGTTCATGGCCGGCCGTTACGGCTTCGCCTGCGGGGAAATTTGCAAGGTCGTTCAGGAAAGGTTTGGCGTGCCGGCCGTGACCAGCATGTTTCACGAGAATCCGGCTGTGGAGATGTTCCGCCGGGACGTCTACATTTTCGCCGGAGGGGACAGCGCCGGAGCGATGCGCAAGGACATCCCGAAAGTAGCCGCATTCGCCAAAAAGCTGGTGACCAAAAGCGAACTGCGGCCGGCCAAGGAAGAAGGGTACTTTCCCCGCGGCATTCGCCTGGAAGCGTTTCAATATCCGCCGGTTTCGGGCGCTGACCGGGCCGTCGACATGCTCCTGAAAAAATTGAACGGAGAACCGTTTGAAACGGAAATGCCAATGCCCAAGATCAACCGGGTGCCAATCGCCCCGCCCGTCGCGAATTTGCGGGAAGCGACGATCGCCCTGGTCACCTCCGGCGGGGTGGTCCCGGTCGGCAATCCGGACCGCATTCAGTCGGCTTCGGCGACAAAGTGGGGCAAGTACAATATCGCAGACCAGCAGAGCTTGAAAGCCGGAGAATACGTGACCATCCACGCCGGGTTTGACCCGAGTGCCGGAAACGAGAATCCCAATGTCATCGTGCCGCTGGATGCTCTGCGGGCCTACGAAAGGGAGGGGAAGATCGGCAGAATCCACGATTACTTGTACTGTACGGTAGGCACGGGAACGACTCAGGCGGAAGCGAGCCGGATGGGAGCGGAAATTGCCCAGCAGCTGCTGGACGCCCAGGTATCCGCCGTAGTCCTGACCGCCACCTGAGGGACTTGCACTCGTTGCGGGGCAACGATTACCAAGGAAATCGAAAAACGCGGAATCCCCATCGTCCAGATGGCCAACCTTGTCTCCATTGCCAAGACAGTCGGTGCCAACCGGATTGTTCCGACCGTTTCCATCCCGTATCCGCTAGGCGATCCCAGCTTGTCTTTGGAGGATCAGTGGAAGCTTAGGAAGCACCGGGTCGGCGTCGCCCTGGACGCCTTGGCGACGGAAATCACGGAGCCGACGATTTTTGAAGTGAAGATCTAGCAGGGTGCTGCGAGAAGGGCGAATTGATTAGACGAAAAGGAGTTGTTTTAGATGGTCCTGGAAAAGAAAAAGGTTTTTGTAATCGGTGAACGGGATGGCGTACCGGCGCCCGCTGTGGCTGCTTGCGTAAAAGCCTCCGGAGCCGATGTCATCTTTATGGATACGCAATGCTTCGTCTGAACTGCCGCCGGTGCGATGGACCTGGAGGTCCAGGGAGCGTTACTCAAGGCAGTTGAACAATACGGAAAAGAAAACGTGGTGGTGATGCTTGGCTCTCCCGATGCGGACAGCGCGGACATCTACGCCGAGACGGTCACCGTAGGCGACCCGACCTATGCCGGTCCGCTGGCAGGGGTTGAGTTGAAGCTGAGTGTGTACCACATTTTGGAAGACGAAATAAAAGCGTTGATTCCGGAAGATGTCTACCAGGAACAGGTCGGCTTGATGGAGCTGTCCCTCGATAAGGATGCGATCTGTGAGGCCATGAACAACGCCCGGAAGAACTTTTTGGGATAAAGGGAGGCTGTCAGTTTGAGCGAGGACAAAGTGTATGATGTCATTATTGCCGGTGCCGGGCCTGCCGGCATGACCGCCGCTGTATATGCTTCGCGGGCAAACATGCGCACCCTGATGATCGAAAAGCAAAGTCCGGGCGGACAGATGGTAAACACGGAGGACATCGAGAATTATCCGGGTTTTTCCCACATTCTTGGTCCGGAGCTTTCCCAAAAAATGTTTGAACACGCGAAAAAGTTTGGAGCGGAATTCCTTCGCGGCCACATCCAGGAGATCAGGGACGGCTACCCGTACAAAACAGTCGTCGCGGACGGGAAAGAGTACAAGGCCAAGTCGGTCATCGTAGCGACGGGGGCCGAGCATCGCAAACTCGGAGTAAAAGGCGAAAGCGAGCTGTCCGGCCGCGGTGTGTCGTATTGCGCTGTATGTGACGGAGCTTTTTTCGCCGATCTGGAACTGACGGTGATCGGTGGAGGCGATTCGGCTGTGGAGGAAGCCGTCTTCCTTACGCGGTTTGCCAGCAAAGTCACCATCATTCATCGCCGCGATCAGCTTCGCGCCCAGAAGATCATTCAGAAGCGCGCCTTTGACAACCCCAAGATCCACTTCATCTGGAATCACACTGTCCAGGAAATCCGCGGCGACGGGATGGTGTCGGGCGTCGTCATCAAGCACACGCTCACCGGCGCAGAGACGGAGTATCCTTGCAGCGGAGTCTTCATTTACGTCGGGATGGATCCCATCTCCGAATGCGTTGCAGCTCTCGGCATTACCAACCAGAGCGGGTATATCGTCACGGATGAGCAGATGCGGACGAACATTCCCGGCATTTTTGCCGCAGGAGACATCAGGGAAAAAGATTTGCGGCAGGTTGTAACCGCTACCGGTGACGGAAGCATCGCGGCCTTATCCGCCCAACAGTACGCGGAAAACCTGGATGCGACGCTGAAGGAACAAGCAGACGCATATGATTTGACGAACGTGATGAAAAATGGCGCGTAAGTGCGTGGTTAGGGGGAGTTCGTTATGGTGACACCGGTTGTCAAAGGCGCTTCATTTGTTCTCGTGCATACTCCGGAATTGGTCTGCCACGGGTCGAAGCCGGCCCGCGAAATTAAAAAAGACAAGGACCTGCTGGCAAACATCGCCCGCCATCTGAGAAGCTACCAAGAAGCGGTAGCGTACCCGCCAAATCAGGCATTCATCGGCAACCTGCGGCCCGATCGGCTGCGTGAGGTGGAGCAGCCGTGGCACCGGTCGCCGCTGCAGGCTGCGGAACGGTTTAGCTCCAGTGGAGAAATCATGCCGCAGGAGGAGTTTTACGGCTGGTTAAAATTAGCGGATGAATACGACCTGGTCCAATTCGAGGAGAGCTTTCTGGCGGAAATCAAGCCAAAACTAGAGCAGCATCCGTTGATCGCCCCGAACGACCTTGAAAAGCTGGGCAGCGGTGTACAGCTTGCCGCGATCGAGGAAAAGATCGCCCAAAACATCGCGATTCCGCTCTATAACGGCGGCAAATTGGCGGGCTGTGTCAGTACCGCCCATGAGGAAGACGAAAATTTGACCGCGGAGATTATCCTGGAGAATTTATGCAACAAAGCCTCCGGGGTAGTGGCGATGCGGTACGTACTCCGTTCGTTCGACGTGACTGCGGAACAAATCCAGTACGTGATCGGCTGCGACGAGGAAGCGGTAGGGGACCGCTACCAGCGCGGCGGCGGCAACATGGCGAAGTCGATCGCGGAGTTGGCCGGATGTGTCAACGCCAGCGGCTCCGATATCAAATCATTTTGCTGCGCACCCGCTCATGCCGTCGTCGTAGCTGCCTGCCTGGTGCAAGCGGGGCTCTACGAGGAAGTGCTGGTGATCGGCGGAGGATGTCTGGCCAAACTTGGCATGAAATACGCCGGACATCTGAAGCACGACATGCCGATCCTGGAAGATCAAATGGGGGCGATCGCCATTTTGATCGGCAAGGACGACGGGAAAAGCCCGGTCATTCGCCTCGACGCGGTCGGGAAACACGATATTTCTTCCGGTTCATCCGCCCAAGCGATCTACCAGTCACTGGTCGTCGCCCCTTTGACCAAAATCGGCAAAAAAATTCTGGACATCGACAAGTTTGCGGTCGAACTGCATAACCCCGAGGTGACAGAGCCGAACGGCAACGGCAACGTCCCCCGAACCAACTACCGGACGATTGCCAGCATGGCCGTGCTGAATGGCGAAATGGACCGGACCCGTATCGCCGAGTATGAGGTCGCCCACGGAATGCCGGGTTTCTCGCCTACGCAGGGGCATATTGCGGCGGCCATTCCGTTTATGGGGCACGCCCGGGAAATGATCATGAACGGAGAAATCGAAAATGCCATGTTTGTCGCCAAAGGCAGCTTGTTTCTGGGGAAGATGACCAAACTTTCCGACGGCATGTCGTACCTGATCGAACGGAATAAAGGAGTGAGCTGAATGATCGAGGTGAATAAAGAAAATTTTTCAACCGAAGTATTGCAGTCCGCCAAACCCGTCCTGGTGGATGTATGGGGGCCAAGCTGCCAGCCGTGCCTCGCCTTGATGCCAGCTGTCGAAAACCTGTCCCATCAATACCAGGAAAAATTCAAAGTCGTCAAGATGAACAGCGCAGAGAACAGAAGGCTGTGCATCGATTTGAAAGTGATCGGCCTCCCAGCCTTTCTATTCTACAAAGACGGCCAGGAGGTAGCCAGGCTGACCGGCAAAGAAGTGAATATACAGGAACTGGAGCAGTTCGTTCAAAGCAATCTTTGAGCAAAGCAACAAGCAAAAGCCGTACCTGTAAGGGGCACGGCTTTTTCCTTCACCCGGACGGATTCTCCTGCCAGGGGATCGGACGGGCGGCAGGAATCGGATACTGTTCGTCAGGCTCCCCAGCGTGTGCCCGCGATTTGCCGGTCGAGCCGACGGGCAGCGTATCTTCCCTGGCGTATACCCAATCCTCTCTGGCGGAAGGATTTCCCGTTTTTTTGTCGTTCATGGAATCGGTCACCTCCTGGGTATAGCGTAACCATTTTCCGGGAGGGGATAACCCAATCCATGTGGCCCATCCATCATAAGCATGTCTGATCTCCATGCCATCTGCCTCCCATCGCAAAAACACCCGTAAGACGATGAAAGAGCTAGGTTATTCAAAGGCAGCAACAAATTAACGATGTTTGCAGGATTAGCGGAGAGGGCTGCTGCTTAATGGATTGTAGTGGATTTTCCGGGGCATATTCGTTTTACCGCAGACGGAGGGCTGGTTCCTTTTTGTGAGGCAGCACAAAACACGTCTGCTTTTTTTGTCCGGCATGCATATGGCGGGAGCAGCGCAGAAAGGGATACAATAATTTTGAAATATCGTGCAAATCCATCCATTGATGGTTGAAAGGCGCCGGTTTATCTCGTGTCCACGCCGGCCGCGATGGTTACCATATAGGGGAGCCGGCAGAAAGCCGCCGCGTGGCTCGTGACGATCCCCTGACGCTGTTCTTCGGACCGGGAAGGATCAGCGAAGAAGATGAGAGAAGGCGAGGGATCACATGTGAATGTACTTGAAGCGATCCGGACCAGGAGGAGTACCCGTGCGTTCAAATCACAGGCGCTCCCGCCGGAAGCAATCGAAGCGATCAAAGATGCGATTCTGCACAGCCCGTCTGGCAGCAATGCCCAGGAATCCCACTTTGTGATCGTCCAGGATCCGGTACAGCTGCGGAGGCTGAAACGGTTTGCCCAAGGCTTGTCCGGGCAGCCTGCTGCCGTGCTGGTCCTGTGCTCCAACCAGACGGAGGCGCTGCAGCGGGGCGGTATCGACACTGCCGAAGTGCTGCGGTTTGTCAATTTGGGCATTACGGCAGCGTATGTGCTGCTGGCAACTCAGTCTCTCGGGATCGGCAACTGCCCGGTCCGCTCGTTTCACCAGCAGGCGATCAAGGAAATCCTCGGACTTCCGCAGGATGTAGAGCCTGAACTGCTGATCAGCCTGGGGTATGCGGACCAGCCGCCGAGACCGAAGAGCAGCAAAGCGGCAAGGGAGGTGATCTCGTATGACCGGTATGGAGAATACCGCGACTAAGGAAGAGCTGCGCAGGCTGCTCCGGGACTATGTCGCCTATGTTTTGACAAGTGCCAGAGGGTTGTATCGGGAGCCAGCCTCTTACGGTCCCATGCGGATGGTGGATGCCATGGAGAAATCTGTAGCGCTGATGCGGGAATTGGGGCTCGCAGATGAGGAATTGGATGAGACACTGAAGGTGATGCGGGAGAACCGCTGGCGGGCGATGGATCCGGAAGGGTTTTCCCAAGCGTTGGACGAAGCCATTCACCTGCTGGTGAGATCCACTCTGAAGGAAAGCGAGGGAGAAGAAGCGTGATGAAAAAACTAGGCATGATTACGATCGGGCAGGCACCGCGCACGGACGTGGCGCCGATTATCGAGAAGTATCTGGACGGGCGGGCCGAACTCGTTCAATCAGGGGTGCTGGACGGTTTGACGAAGGAATGGATCGAACAAAATTTGGCCCCCGAGTCCGGGGATTACGTCCTCACCTCCCGTTTGACCAACGGCGACAATGTCGTGATGTCACGCCAGAAAATCCAGCCCATCCTGCAAGAGAAAATCTACCAGCTGGAAGACATGGGCATCAAACAAATCCTGCTGCTCTGCACCGGCGTCTTTCCGGGGCTGGCCACCAGGCAGTCTTACCTGATCGAGCCGGATCACATCATACCGCCGACAGTCAAGGCGTTGGCAGGAGAGCGGCGGCTTGGCGTATTGGTGCCGCTGCCCGAACAAAAGGAAAACCTCAAGCCAAAGTATCTCCCCTACGGAATGACTCCCGCCTTTGCCGTCGCTTCTCCCTATCACAACGACCGGGAAAAAATGGAGCAGGCGGCCTGCGAATTAAAGGAAAAGGCGGACCTCATCCTGCTCGACTGCATGGGGTATACGGAAGAAGCGAGAGAGCTGGTAGCGAAGGCTTCCGGATTGCCGGTGATTCTGTCAAATGCGCTGATCGGAAAATTGGTGTCGGAAATGATCTAATGCTGAAGGGACGTGATTCGTCCCTTTTTTGTTGATCGGCAAATTCGAAATGGTTATAATAGACAGAAAAAAGCAGGGTGATTCCTGGAACAGGTTGTCGCACTTCCAGGCACCCTGCTTTTGGTTATCAGATACAACCGAAGTGACAGAAAAAAAGCGGAGAGAGGGAGCCGGATGGTTACCAGAGAGACGTGGCGGCAAGGTGTTAGCACCGGTGTTGCCACAACCTACAAACTGGGAAAAGTCATTTTTCCCATAACTTTGATCGTCACAATCTTGCAGCACACCCCGCTGCTCAGTTGGATTGTCCGCATGTTTGAACCGATGATGGGGATGTTTGGACTTCCAGGAGATGCGGCGGTAGTCCTGGTGTTGGGGAATTTGCTCAACTTGTACGCGGCGATCGGCGCGATGTTTACGATGGCGCTGCAGGTAAAACAGGTCTTTATTTTAGCGATCATGTTAAGTTTTTCTCACAGTTTGCCGATCGAGACAGCGATCGCCAGCAAAATCGGGGTCAAAAGCTGGATTTTCATCACGGTCCGGCTCGGTTTAGCCGTTGTATCGGGACTGCTGATTCACCTGCTGTGGAATGGCGGGGGAGAGATGGCCCAGTACGGGATGGTTCCCCAGCAGCAGGCGGTGGACGGCTGGTTCAGCATTTTTCTGCTCGGAGTGAAGACCGCGTGCCTGGCGATCGTTCAGTTGGCGATCATTGTCATTCCGCTGATGCTGGGCATTCAACTGTTAAAGGATTTGAAAGTTTTGCCTTACCTGGCTCGCAAGCTTACCCCGTTTACGCGGCTGCTCGGCGTGTCGGAAAATACCGGTGTGACATTTATCGCCGGCCTGACCTTCGGAATCGCCTACGGCGCCGGTGTGATCATTCAAGCGGCCAAAGAAGACAATCTGTCCAGAAAGGACTTGTATTTGACGGCGATTTTTTTGGTCGCCTGCCATGCCGTGGTCGAAGATACGCTGTTGTTCGTCCCATTGGGGATCAACGTGTTGTATTTACTGCTGCTGAGAGTGATCGGGGCGTTTGCGATCACCGTCTTGACGGCCAGGATATGGTCGCTGGTCGAGGCGAGGTCGCGGCAGGCAAAGCGGGAGCAGATGTTGTAAGGGGAAAAGGAGGTATGGGGAGGGAAAGGTGTGAGTACAAGCAATACAGCACTCATTGTGGGCGGAACGATACTGGTTGCGCTCGTTGTCCTCATCAGCGTGATTTAGGAGAGAACATGGAGCGGAAGTATCCAGGGGCAGCTGTTATCGGCTGCCCCTCTTGTCGTTTCGGACCAAAAAACTTTACGATTTAGTCATTTTTGAATATTATGTGTTCAGAAATGACTAGGGGGGACGAGCATGCTGCACGAACATGCGGAGCTGCTGCTGCGGCTGATCATTCAACATACGTTTGACGAGATATTCATCACGGACCACTTGGGAAACGTGCTGGCCGTCAGCCCTTCCTGCAGTGATCTGTACGGGATTGAGGCAAAAGAGATGCTGGAGCAGAATGTGTTCGCACTGGAAGAGGCCGGCGTCCTCTGTCCTTCGGTGACTGCGCTGGTGTTGAAGAGCAGGGAACGGGAGACGCTCGTGCAGCAGACCAGGACGGGGCGGACAGTGGTCGTATCGGCTTTTCCTATTTTTGATGAACAGGGTCAACTGCTCGGAACGTTAAGTTTTTCCCGGGATATTACGGAGCTGGAGCAGTTGAAAAAACGAAATGACCAGGTCGCCAAAACCATCCTGATGTATCAGAAGGAGATCGCCGAGTTAAAGAGCAAAAACGTGCAGGGGCTGTACCTGTCAAACGGCAAGATGAAGAAAGTGCTGGACCTCGTCGCAAAAGTGGCCGATCTCGACGTGACCCTGCTGCTGGAGGGCGAGTCGGGCGTGGGGAAAAACCGGCTGGCCCACATGATCCACGAGATATCGGAGCGCAGAGGGGAACCGTTTATCGAAGTGAACTGCGGGGCCATCCCGGAGTCACTGATCGAATCGGAGTTGTTTGGATACGAAGAGGGCTCCTTTACCGGCGCCAAAAAAGGCGGGAGGATCGGATACTTCGAAGCGGCCGGGCGCGGTACGCTGTTCCTCGACGAGATCGCTGAACTGCCGCTAAACCTGCAGGTGAAATTGCTGTCCGTCCTGCAAAACCAAACGGTCACCCGGTTGGGCGGAAACACCAGGATCAGGCTGAACTGCCGGATTATCTGCGCCACCAATCAAAATTTGGAGCAGTTGGTCAAAGAGAGGAAATTCAGAGAAGACCTCTACTACCGGATCAACGTGATCAAGATCGTGATTCCGCCGCTCCGGGAACGCAGGGAGGAGATCGTCTCGCTCATCTATGAGATAACCGAGGAGTTCAATGCCAAGTACAAGCTGAGCAAACAGTTTGCCCCGAGCTTTGTCGCCTGGCTGATTCAGCAGGAGTGGCCAGGGAACGTCAGGGAGCTGCGCAATTTTATCGAAAAGGCGATGATCACCTCGAACGGTCCGTTTATCGATCTGAACCAGGAACTCATCGAAGAAAAGCACGTGATGCACGAGGGGGAAGCGCTCGGATTTGACCGCTATATGGAAGCGGTCGAAAAGGAGTTTATCACCTGGATGTACCACAAGTATCCGAGCAGCGTCATGCTCGCCAGGCAGCTGGGGATCAGCCAGTCGACGGCGAACCGTAAAATCAACAAGTACGTCAAGAATCGCCTAGTCAAAAATGACTAGTACGCTGGCGATTTTGGCCGATCTTCCGCACTGGCACGACGATTGCTTACTTAGAGCCGTACATTCACGAAGGAGGGAACGTTATGGTTCACAAGTATGCACCCGTCGATTCACAGCAATCACCCCGTTTTACCGGTGTCAAGACATTTATGCGGCTTCCCCACGTCAGAACAGAGGAGGAGATCGACTTTGCCGTCGTCGGCGTCCCGTTCGATACGGGCGGAAGCTTTGCCGTCGGCACGCGGTTTGGACCGGAAGCTGTACGCTCCATGTCTTCGCTGCTGCGCCCGTACAACCCTGGACTGGATATCGATATCTTCGCGTATTGCTCAGGCGTTGATTACGGAGATTTCGCCGTCAACCCCGGTTACATCGAGGAATCGTACCAATTGATTGAAGAGCAGCTGGCCAAACTGCTTAAGCACCGGGTGGTTCCGATTCTCATCGGCGGCGATCACTCCGTCACGCTGCCGCACCTCAGGGCGATGGCCAAACAGTACGGCAAGGTAAGCCTGGTTCATTTCGATTCCCACGGCGACACCTGGGATGCCTACTTCGGCAAAAAGTACACCCATGGGACCGTATTCCGGCGGGCTGCGGAAGAAGAACTGGTCGATCCGAGCCGCTCCATCCAGATCGGGATGAGAGGAAGCTTGTACGGGCCGAGCGATCTGAAAGACGGAGAAGCCCTGGGCTACAGGATCATTACGACGGACCAGCTCAGGCAGCTTACGCCAAAAGAACTGCGGGAGGCGATCGTGCAGCGCGTTGGCGACAACCCTGTGTTTGTCTCGTTCGACGTGGACTTTTTGGACCCGGTTTACGCTCCGGGGACAGGTACGCCGGAGATCGGCGGATTTGCCACATTTGAGGCGCAGCAGTACGTCAGAAATCTGACCGGACTCCACATTGTCGGCTTTGACGTCGTAGAAGTTCTCCCCGACCGGGACCCAGCCCGGGTAACCAGTCTCGCCGCCGCTAATATCGCATATGAATTCATTTCACTCGTCGCATGGGGGAAGCGGGCAAACGGCGGGCTTTGATTCCAAGTTGTTATTTTAGGGGGGAGCGAGATGGCAAACGGGATTGATATGTTTGTGATGGTGCTGTATTTGGCCGTATTGGCGACGATCGGATTTGCCAGCATCCGGTCCGTCAAAAATCACCGCGATTTCTTGATCGCCGGCAGCCGGCTGGGCTATGGTCTGTACGTACCCGCCATGGCGGCAGTGGTTCTGGGCGGCGCGTCCACGCTTGGCGGTTCGGGATTGGGGTACACCTACGGGATTTCCGGCATGTGGCTGGTGGTGATGATCGGCCTCGGGATCATTGGCATGGGCCTGCTGTTTTCCAAGCAGCTCAGCCGGGCCAACGTCTACAGTGTCAGCGAACTGCTCGGAAAGCGGTTTGGCGCCGGCAGCCGGGCGATCAGCGCCGTGGTCATGGCTGTTTACGACTTGATGGTCTGCGTCACCGGGATTATCGCCATGGGGATCATTTTATCGACGCTGTTTGGCTTTGACGACACGACAGCGATCATTGTCGGCGGCTGCATCGTTCTTTTGTACACCGTTCTCGGCGGCATGTGGGCCGTCACCTTGACGGACGTGATCCAGTTTTGGGTCATGACCGTCGGACTGATCTGCCTGCTGCTGCCCATCGGGCTGTACCATGCGGGCGGTGTCGGCGGCTTGCTGGAAAAGGTGGATCCATCCTATTTGAGCATCACCAATCTTGGAGCGTCGCGGATTTTTTCCTACTTCCTCCTGTACTTTTTTGGCATGATGATCGGGCAGGACATCTGGCAGCGGGCCTTTACGGCAAAAAATGAAAGCGTTTTAACGAAAGGGACGATCTTTGCCGGGATATACTGCATCATCTACGCCGTCTCGGGCGCGCTCATCGGCATGACGGCCAGCGTGCTGATGCCGGGATTGGCCGACCCCCAGCAGGCGATTCCCCAACTGGCGATGAAGTACCTTCCCGCAGGGCTGTTCGGGCTGGTGCTGGCCGCGGTAGCTTCTGCGGTGATGTCGACCGCTTCGGGCACGATCATGGCCTCGGCGACGGTGATCGTCAACGACCTGTATTTGCCCTATGCGAAAAAAGCGTACAGTGACAAAGAGAAACTGAACATGACCCGGCTGGTACTGCTGGCAGCCGGAGCAGCCGCGATCCTCATCGCCGCCTGGCTGAAGAATATCGTGGTCGCTTTGGATGTGGCGTACGCCTTGCTGTCAGGCAGCGTATTTATCCCGATCCTCGCCGCTTTTTTCTGGAAAAGGGTGACTGCACGGGTGGCACTCCTGTCGATGACGGTCAGTTCCATTGTCGTGATCGCCGATTTGATCATCGAAGGCTTGTCGTCGCTCAATGCCATCGTGCTGGGCGTGGCGGCTTCCGGCATTACCATGCTGATTGGCACATGGCTTTTTGCCCCCAATCCGGTTGATGACAAGGCATCGTTGTAAGGCAAGTCAAAACAGGGGCTGCGCCGTGGTCATTTGACCCGGCCAGCCCCTTTTGCCACGAACTATTTCTTCTGCCCCGTGTAGATGTAGACGGCATCCCTGAGAAATTCCGCCGTACCCGGCTGCTGTTTGTCGTAGTAGGCCTTGAACCGTTCGTCATCTACGTACATTTGAGCCAGGCCCGCATGCGCTTCTTTGCTGTACTCCTTCCAGTAATAGGTCAGCCACTGCTTGTGCAAGTCCGCCGCCCTTTGAGCGGTGTCGCTGGCGGGATCGCCGTCTTTGAGGGCTTCCGCTAACGAGTCGAGCATCTTCTTCTCGAGTCGCGTCACTTCTTCATACTCCTCTTGTGTCATGTTCTTCAGCTTTTCATTGGACCAGTTCATGGTATCGTCTCCGTATTTTTTCGCGGATTTCTTTCCCGTACTTTTTCTCGTTCTCATCGATCAACCGCTGCTTGAAACCTTCGAACTTCTCCTTATCGGTCATGGTCGCCCTCCCTTCTGTCAAGGCGATGGTTTTTTCTACATTGGCGATCAGCAAATCCAATTGCCTTCTTTTGTCGAGGAGTTGGGCCCGATGCTCCGCAAGGGCTTTGGCTTTGTCAAAGGAAGGGTCGGTGATGATTTCTTTGATCCGGTCCAGGCTGACGCCCAGTTCTCTGTAGAACAGGATTTGCTGCAGTCGATCCACTTCCGCCTGACCGTAAATCCGGTACCCTGACGAGTTGATCCTCGCCGGCTTAAGGATGCCAATCTCATCGTAGTACCGGAGTGTTCTGGTGCTGACTTTGGCCAATTGACCAAGCTTCTGCACGGTGTATTCCATGTGCTCACCTCCTGACATGAAAATCGTACTCCTTTACGTAACGTGAGGGTCAATCCCTTTTTCTAAAAAAAGTTCGATCTGGTTTTATCCAAAAGAATAGCCACCGTATCAGTGGTGGCTGATGGCGGACTTATTCCATTTACGGCCTGTGTTCCAGGGCAAGCTTGATTCCGAAGGCCACCAGAACCAATCCGGTGATTTTTTGAATGGCACGCTGCGTGGACGGCTGTTTCATCCACCTGCTGAAATAATCAATCAAATACACATACAGGAAAAGCCAAATCACCGTCAGAGCGGTATAAGTCATACCCATGATCAGAAATGGCCAGAGGGGGTCGCTGCCCAGCTTCAAAAACTGCGGAAGAAAGGTAAGGAAAAAGACAGCCACTTTCGGATTGAGGAGATCGGTAAGAAAGCCTTGGCGAAAGGGGGAGGCGGTTTGATATTTCGAATAGGCAACGCGATCATTTTCCGTGGAAACGGCTTTTTCCTTCCGCAGGGACCTAAGCGACGTCACGCCAAGGTAGATGAGATATACAGCCCCCAGATACTTAAAAATCGAGAACACGACCGCTGATTTTACGATCATAGCTGAAAGCCCGAAAACCGCTGCCAACGTATGAATCGTCAGCCCGGAAGAAATGCCTAGAATCGTTTTCATCCCGCCTGCCCTTCCGTGGGCAATCGTGTTTTGGGTGACCAATCCGGTGTCCGGGCCAGGCAAAATAATAAGGAAAATGGACATCAGGACAAATAGGTATACATTTTGCATTGATCCCACTCCCGACGTGCTGTTTTTGTTTTCAAAATACAATGCCGCTGCATGGTCAGTCAACGAAAACAATCCTGCGTCGCCGTCAGCTGCGGCAAAAAACAAGGAGTGGGGCACATGAAGAGCAGCGCTGTTTAGCAATGACCGTGAGAACGGCACCGCGAAGAAAGCTGTTGACGGTAAGTCTGTCTGCAGCTTTTTTCATGGCGCGGGTCTGGCAAGTCCACTCAGTTCGGCTCAAGTCGGGTAAATTACGGTCCATTAACGGACGTTGACCGAAGATAACCTTCGTTCGTAACATTAAGGTAAATTTTAATATTCTGTATATTACTTCGCGCAGAGGGGGAATAACGTGTACGACATCGTAATGAAAGGCGGCTTCCTTTGTGACGGCACCGGCAATCCGTGGACCCGGCTGGATGTCGGGATTTCAGGAGGGAGAATCGTCAAGCTGGGCAGGTTGGAGGAATCCCGGGGAGAGCTGGAGATTGATGCCGCCGGAATGGTGGTCGCACCCGGATTTATCGATACGCATGTACACTCCGATTTGCTGTGCACCCGGCCCCAGATTCACAAAGTGAAGGTGCTGCAGGGCGTTACGACGGAACTGTTCGGCCAGGACGGCATCTCTGTCGCGCCGGTCTCCGGGCAGACGAAGCCGCTATGGCAGAAACAGCTGAAGGGGCTGAACGGCGACATTGGAGATTGGCCGTGGCATTCGGTGGAAGAATACCTGCAGTTTCTGGAGACGACCCGACTGAACGGAAACGCAGCGTATCTGGTTCCGCACGGCGCGGTTCGCACGCTGGTGATGGGATTTGCGGGGCGCGAAGCCACCCGGGATGAACTGGATCAGATGTGCCTGCTGGTAGAGGAGGGGATGCGCCAGGGCGCGTTCGGCATCTCGACGGGCATCCAATATCCGCCTTGCGTCTACGCCAACAAGGACGAACTGGTCGCGCTCTGCACCAGCGCCGCCAAATACGACGGATGTTTCGTCGTCCACATTCGCAATGAGAGCAACCTGTCTCTGGAAGCTCTGGACGAAGTGATCGATGTAGCGCGCCGATCGGGCGTGCGTCTGCACGTCTCCCATTTTAAGGTCAGCGGGAGCATCAACCGGGACAAGCTCCAGCCTGCGCTGGCCAAACTGGATGCGGCCCGGGAGGAAGGGATTGAGGTGACGTTTGATCAGTATCCGTACACGGCCGGCTCCACCGTCTTTCACGCGTTTTTGCCCCCGTGGGTCCACGACGGCGGCACCGAGCGGATGCTGGAGCGCCTGCAAGACCCCGGGGTCCGCGAACAAATCAAGCACGACCTGCTTCACGACGCGAGCTTTGACAATACGGTACGCAATAACGGCTGGGGAAACCTGGTGATCGCTTCCGTTTCCACAGAGAAAAACCGCTCTCTGGAAGGAAAAAGCGTCATGCAGATCGCCGCCGAACGGGGGGTGGAACCGACCGATGCCGCCTGTGATCTGCTGCTGGAAGAGCAGGGAGGCGTCACGATGATCATTCACTGGGGAGAAGAGGAGGATATCATGCACGGGATGAAGCATCCCTTGCAGTTGGTCGGCTCAGACGGGGTATTTGGCGGCAAACCCCATCCGCGCCTGACGGGGACTTTTCCCCGGGTGTTGGGCCGCTATTCGCGGGAAAAAAGGGCGTTTCCCATCTGGGAAGCGGTCCGGAAGATGACAGGCGCACCTGCCCAACTGCTCAGGCTGCGCGATCGGGGACTTTTGCGCGAGGGGTACTGGGCGGATGTCGTCATTTTTGATCCCCACACAGTTTTGGACCGGTCGACGTATGAACAGCCCTTGTTGGAGCCGGTCGGCATCCATTATGTATTCGTGAACGGCCAGGCGGCGGTCGCGAATGGAGCGTACACAGGGGCAACAGCCGGCCAGGTACTGAGACGAAAGGAGGACTGACATGAGAAAACACAAGATTTTGCATGCGCTGCTCGCGTTATTCGTCCTGGTCACGACAGCCTGCTCCCCGGCACAGGAGGCGGCTCCGCAGGATGGCAGCCAACCCGGCAGCGGCAGTGCCCCCTCTGCCGCCGCCGGCAAGCAGGAGAAGCTCCGCGTCGCCATCTCTGTGTCTCCGCCATCGCTCGATCTGCTGAAGACGACGGCGGTAGCGGCTGTGCAGATCGGCTGGCATATCTTTGAATCGCTGGTCACATTGGACGAGCAGTATCAAGTGGCGCCGCTGCTGGCTGAGACGATTGACGTGAGCGAAGACGGGAAAAAGATCTCATTTACGCTGCGGGAGGGCTTGAAATTTCACAACGGCAAGGATGTTACCACGGACGATGTGATCGCCTCTCTCAACAGATGGAAAGAACTTTCAAACAACGGAAAAGCGTCGATCGAACATGCCGTGATCACGGCTAAAGATTCCCGGACTATCGAGATCGCGCTGGATTCCGCGGGCCCTTCCAGCCAATTCGTGCTCTCCTCGATGGCGTTTCCGCAGCAAGGGGCGGCGATCATGCCGAAAGAAGTGATCGAGGCAGCAGACGATACCGGGGTCAAGGAATACATCGGAACGGGGCCGTTTAAATTTGTGGAATGGAAACAGGATCAGTACATCCACCTGCAAAAATACGACGGTTACCTCCCTGTTGACCAGCCGCCTAGCGGGAGGGCGGGAAAAAAACAAGCACTGGTAAACGATTTATACTTTATCCCCGTGACGGACGCGGCGACCCGGGTGGCCGGGATTCAATCGGGTGAATACGATTTTACCGACGATATTCCGATTGACAACTACGATCTGGTGAAGGACGATCCCAATCTGGAGGCGTCGATCTCCAAGCCGCGCAGGTGGCTGGGCCTGATGTTCAACAACAAGAGCCGGCTGTTCGCCAATAAGAAAGCGCGCCAGGCGGTGAATGCCGGGCTGGACCTGGATACGGTGATGATGGCCGCGACGGGCAATCCCGAATTTTACCGGCTGGACCACGGCCTGATGTACCCGGAGCAAGTCTGGTATGTGGAAGACGGCAAAGAACAGTACAATCAGAAGGATACCGAAAAGGCGAAACAACTGCTGGCGGAAGCGGGGTACAAGGGAGAGCCGATTACGATCCTCGGAACCCGCGACTACGAATTTTTGTACAAGGCGGCGGTAGTCGTAAAAGATCAGCTGGAAAAGCTGGGGGCGACTGTCAATCTGGAGATTTACGACTGGCCGACCCTGATCCAGAAGCGCTCGGATGACAAGGTTTGGGACATCTATTTTACGTACTTCCCCATCTACACCAATCCGACACAGCCGATTTTTCTCGACTCGCGCAACCAGTACGCCGGGTGGTACAACAATCCGAGGATGGACCAACTGCTGGACCAGATCCGCGCCTCGGCAAGCTTTGACGAGCAAAAAGCCCTGTTCAGACAGGTGCAAAGCCTGTTCTGGGATGATGTCCCGGCCATCAAGCTGGGAGACATGCACGGTTTATCCGCGTACAGGAAAAACCTGAAGGGCTATCATTACTTTTATGACACTTCCTTCTGGAATGTATCGCTGGAGTAGACGATATCAGGCTAGACAAAGTGGAGAGATATGGAAATCAAAATTGCCGTGATCGGTCCTTCCGATTTGGTGCATGAAGTACTGCAGGTAGCGAAGGCATTTCCGGCCCTGAAGCCGTACCCGTGCAGCTACAAAGACGTACAGGAAACGCAGGACATCGTCCGCAGATGGAAAGACCAGGTCGAAGTGCTGCTCTTCGCCGGACCGATCCCTTACCAGCTTGCCTTGGAACATGTAGAAGAACACAAACCGATGCTGTACCTGCCGCATAACGGAACGAGCCTGTACCGCGTATTCTTTCAATTGGTAAGGGAGAACAGATGCAATCACAAAAGCGAACGATTACGGTTCAGCATCGATATTTTAAGGAGGGAGGAGATCGAGGAGAGGCTGGACGAACTGGAACTCGATGTGGATGAGATGTTCGTCATGGAGTATCACACCGGGCAAAATACGGATGACATCCTGCGCTTTCACTATGAATTGTGGCGGGAGCAAAAAGTAGACGCCGTCCTGACCTGCGTTACGGCCGTTTACAAGCGGCTGGTCGAATGGGGTGTTCCCTGTTATCGCATCATCCCGACGAAATCGTCCATCACCGACTGCCTGCAGCGGGCGGAGTTGGAAGGAAAAAGCGTCTACTTTAGCGATACCCAGTTGGCGATCGGCATCATCAGCGTGGAAGGCTTCCAGAACCGCAGCGATTCAGAGTACGACATCCAGCGGAAAAAGCTGTCGATTCAACAGGTGTTAATCGATTACAGCGAGGAAACCCAAGCTTTGATGAATTGGTCGAGCCGCGATGAAATTACGTTTGTGACGACGCGCGGGGTCATTGAACGGACAACGCATAATTTCAGCCGCTACCCGTTGTTGGATCAAATTGTCTACCGTTTGCAAGTGAAAGCGAGCATCGGCATCGGCTTTGGCCGGACCGCCAACGAAGCCGAGCACAAGGCGAGGGAGGCGCTGGCCAAGGCCAAGTCGGGAGGAGGAGGAAACTGCTATCTCGTGATGCAGGACGGACATGTGCTGGGGCCGTTGGGAAAGGAATCTCAATTGGAGTATTCCGTTCGCAGCGATGATCCAAAGCGGATTTACCTCGCACAGCAAGCGGGTCTGAGTGTCGCAACGATCAACCGGCTCATCTCCTATTGTGAGGGCTGCGACAGTTACCAGATGACCGCGGCGGAGTTGGCCCACGGATTTGGCATTGCGGTTCGCAGCGCGCGCAGAATCCTCAGCACGTTGGAACAAGCCGGGTTGGCCGAAGTTGTAGGAGAGGAGCAGCCTGTCTGCAAAGGCAGGCCCAGACAGATCTACCAACTAAAGCTGAATCAAAAAATGAGTGAGGGTGAATGGAATGAATGAAAAACAGTCAGCGTTGATGGAACAGGTGGACACTCCCTCGCTGTTGCTTGATCTGGACATCATGGAAAAAAATCTGCAGCAGATCGCCGCATTTGCAAACGAGCAGCAGATTTGCTGGCGTCCCCATATCAAAACGCATAAATGCGTAGAGATCGCCAAAAGACAAATCGCCCTTGGCGCCGTCGGTGTCACCGTGGCGAAGGTATCGGAGGCGGAGGTGATGGCCAGGGCCGGGATCGGGGACATCCTGATCGCCTACCCCCTGTTTTCCCCGATGAAGCTGAAAAAAACAGTCGCGCTGCTGCCGCTGGCCAAAGTGACGATTGCTGTCGACCATCCCCGGCAAGCCGAGTGGATTCAACAGTTTTTGGCGGAATCTTCGGTGGTTCTCGACGTCTGGATCAAGATTGACTCCGGTCTGCGGCGCTGCGGTGTAGAGCCTGGCCGGGAGACCGTTGATCTGGCAAAGGCGGTCTCGAAGCACCCTAACCTGCGGTTGACGGGCCTGTTTACCCATGCCGGCCACTCCTATGCCGCTGATTCCATCGCGAAGATCGAAGAGATCGGCCGGCTGGAAGGGCAGGCAGTGGCGGAGAGTGCGGACTGGTGCGAGAGGGAAGGAATTTTGATCAAGCACCGCAGCGCAGGCTCCACGCCGACGTTTCGCTATTGCGGCAGAGTGCCGGGAATCACGGAGATAAGGCCGGGCAACGCCGTCTTTTTCGATGCGGTACAGGTCGGACTTGGCACAGCGACGTTTGAGCAGTGCGCCTTAAGCGTCCTCGGCAGCGTCGTCAGCATGCACGGAAACGACAGACTGGTCCTCGACACAGGCAGCAAGTCCCTCTCGCTGGAGCAGGGGGCTCACGGCAATGCGACGGTAAAAGGCTTTGGGCACGTCGTAGGGCATCCTGAGGTGTTTCTGTCCAGATTGTCAGAAGAGCACGGAATCGCGGAGATCCACTCAGCCACCGAGCTGACT
The DNA here is from genome assembly GCF_000311785.1 of Brevibacillus massiliensis. Lineage (GTDB taxonomy): Bacteria > Bacillota > Bacilli > Brevibacillales > Brevibacillaceae > Brevibacillus_C > Brevibacillus_C massiliensis. The sequence goes on along the minus strand of NZ_HE978536.1, from coordinate 621,790 downwards.
CTTGGTGACCGGGTGCAGATCATCCCCAATCACGCCTGTACGGTTGCCAACTTGTTTGACAGCTATGTGCTGCACCGCCGGGGAACAGTCGTAGGCGAATGGAAGGTCGACGCCAGGGGAAAAGTCCAGTAACGCCATAACGAAGGGGGTCAAACAAGTGAACAAATGGTTTTCGTTGTGCCTGACGATCGCGCTGCTGGTTTCTTTGATCGGCTGCTCGTCATCTACCTCTACCCAGGGCTCGTCCGACGGGGCAGCCGGCCAGCCGACAGACCATCCGGCGGCAGCCGCCGCCAAGGAAAAAAATGAACTGAAGGTCGCCCTGTCCGTGGCGCCGCCGACGCTTGATCTGCACAAGACGACAGCGGTTGCCACGCAGCAGGTTAGCTGGCACATCTTTGAATTCCTGGTCACGTTGGATCAGGACTACAAGGTAGTGCCGATGCTGGCGGAAACAATCGAGGTGAGTGAAGACGGCAAAACCATTACACTGCCGCTTCGCCGCCAGATCAAATTCCACAACGGAAAAACGCTGACGGCAAGCGATGTCGTAGCTTCTCTAAACCGTTGGAAAGAGCTTTCTTCGATCGGTCGCTCAGCTCTGGCCACTGCGACCGTTTCCGCAAAAGACAGTGAAACCGTCCAAATCAAGCTGCCCCAGCCTTCCAGCGCTGTGCTGCCCGCCCTGGCGTATCCGCAGCAGGGAGCGGCGATTATGCCGGAAGAGGTGATTGCCGCTGCCGGTGAGGACGGGGTGAAGGAGTATATCGGGACAGGCCCGTTCCAATTCGCCGATTGGAAGCAGGATCAGTACATCCATCTGAAGAAGTTCGCTGACTACCAGCCGGTGCCCCAGCCGCCCAGTGGACTAGCCGGTAAAAGGGAGGCGCTTGTCGACGACCTGTATTTTATCCCCGTGCCAGATGCGGCGACGCGAGTGGCAGGGGTTCAATCGGGGGAGTACGATTTTGCCGACGAAATTCCCTTCGACAACTACGACATGCTCAAAGGCGATCCCAATCTTGTGACTGAGATCACCAAACCCCGGCGCTACAACGGCCTGGTGTTTAACGCGAAGAGCCGGCTGTTCTCCGACGTCAAGATGCGGCAAGCGGTCAATGCTGCGCTGGATCTGGACAGCATCATGATGGCGGCAACGGGCAACCCCGACTTTTATCGCCTCGACCCCGGCTTGGTGTACCGGGAGCAGGCGTGGTACGTCGACAGCGGCAAGGAGCAATTCAACCAGAAGAATCCGGAAAAAGCCAAGCAGCTCCTGCGCGAAGCCGGCTACAACGGCGAGCCGATTACGATCCTGGGCACGAGAGATTACGATTTTCTCTATAAGACGGCGCTTCTGGTGATGGACCAGCTGGAAAAGGCCGGCATAAAGGTAAATCTGGAAATCTACGATTGGCCGACCTTGGTCAGCAAGCGCTCTGATGAAAAAGCCTGGGATATCTTCTTCACCTTCTTTTCGGTCTTCACCGATCCCACGCAGACGTTTTACCTGGACTCCCGCAACCAGTGGCCAGGGTGGTACAGCAATCCGCAGATGGATCAGCTGCTTGACGAGATGCGGGCAACGCTCGACTTCGAAGCGGAAAAAAAGCTGTTTGAACAGGTTCAAGAGCTGTATTGGCAGGAAGTGCCGGTCATCAAGCTGGGAGACATGCACGGCCTTGTCGCCCATCGCAAGTACGTCAAGGGCTTTGCGTTCTTTATGGACCTGCACTTCTGGAACGTTTCCGTCCAATAATCACGAAGAACGGAGGGCAAGGCGGACGTGGGAAAATACATTTTGAAGCGGATCGTGTCGCTGTTACCCGTGCTTTTGGTTGTAGCCGTAGTCGATTTCATCATCATTCACCTCACTCCCGGCGACCCTGCCGCGGTGATGTTAGGATCACAGGCGACCGAGGAAGAATTGGCGAAGCTGCGCGACCAGCTCGGCCTCAATCTGCCCATTTACAGCCAATTCGGACATTGGATCCTCGGGGTGCTGCAGGGGAATTTGGGCTGGTCCATCTTTATGGACATGCCGGTGACACAGGCAATCTGGGAGCACCTGGGTCCTACGGTTTCGCTCACCTTGATCGCCGAGGTGATTGCCGTACTCTTTGCGATCCCGCTCGGGGTGATGGCTGCGAACCGGCGAGGCTCCTGGATGGACCAATCGTTTATGATGCTGGCATTGCTGGGGATTTCCCTGCCCAGCTTCTGGATCGGGCTGAATCTGATTCTGCTGTTCGCCGTCCAGTTAAACTGGCTGCCGGCGGCGGGATACCAACCCTTGTCCAGCGGCCTGGCAAATCACCTGAAATACCTGATCATGCCGGCTGTCTCGTTGGGAATCATGCAGGGTGCGCTCATCGCCCGCATGACCAGGTCATCCATGCTGGAGGTCCTCAACGAAAACTTTATCCGCACAGCGGAAGCAAAAGGGTTGAAGCTGAGGGTGGTGACGTACAAACACGCCTTGCGCAACGCGATGATACCGATCGTGACCGTAATCGGACTTTCCTTTGCCACCCTGATCGGCGGGGCGGTCGTGACCGAAACCGTGTTTAATATTCCGGGGATTGGCAAGCTGATCGTCAATTCTGTGCTGAGGCGGGATTACGAAGTCATTCAAGGCGCCGTCTTGCTGATTGCGGCAGCGTATGTATTGATCAATCTGCTTGTTGATCTGCTGTACGCCTATATCGATCCCAGAGTCCGCTACGATAAAAGCTAAAGAGAAGGTGGAAAACGATGGAAACCTCTTCTGTGACGATCACCGGCACCACAACCGCTTCTCATGCGAGAGGGCGCAGGAGCATTCTGATTCGCCGCTTTCTGGCCAATCGCCTGGCTGTCACCGGCAGTATCCTGGTCGCGTGCATCGCATTGGTCTGCCTGCTGGCTCCCCTGCTCACTTCCTATGATCCTTTGGAAATGATGGTACAGGACCGCCTGAAGCCGCCGGGCTCCAGCCATTGGTTTGGGACGGACGATTTCGGCAGGGATGTATTCAGCCGGGTGGTTTACGGCAGCCGGATCTCGATGCTGGTCGGCTTTTCGGTCGTGGCGATCACTTCGGCGATCGGCCTGTTGTTTGGCCTCTACTCCGCCTACTACCGACGGCTGGACAATCTGCTGATGCGGATAAACGACGGCCTGATGGCGTTTCCCGCGATCCTGCTGGCGATCGCGATCATGGCGGCTCTCGGCCCGAAGATGAGCAATGTGATTGTGGCGCTCAGCGTCGTCTACACGCCGACCGTGGCCCGGGCCGTCAGATCGGCGGCGATCACCGTCAGAGAACAGACCTACATCGAAGCGATTCGCGCGCTCGGCGGGAAGGCGCAGCGCATCATCTGGCGGCACATGGCGCCCAATTGCCTGTCGCCGCTGATCATCCAGGCAACCTTCATTTTCGCCTACGCCGTGATCATCGAAGCGTCTTTAAGTTTTCTCGGGGCCGGGACACCGCCGCCTGAACCGAGTTGGGGCAATATTTTGAACGACGGCAGAACCCTGCTCAAACAGGCCTGGTGGATGACGGTATTTCCCGGCATTGCCATCATGATCACCGTGCTGGGGTTGAACCTGCTGGGGGACGGCCTGAGAGATTTACTGGACCCGCATACAAATAAGGCGAAAAGATAAAACCTGTGGAAGGAGGGGATTGGATGAACAGGACTCCCTTGCTCGACGTGAAGCATCTGCGGACCCGGTTCCCGACCGAGAGGGGCGAAGTGACAGCGGTGGACGGGGTATCCTTTCAGGTTTACGCCGGAGAGACAGTGGGCCTGGTCGGGGAATCCGGCTGCGGGAAAAGCGTAACCTCTCTGTCGATCCTCAGACTGTTTGGGAAGCACAGCGGCACCAGACTGGAAGGAGAGATCAACTTCGAGGGAAAAAACCTGCTCACAATGTCTTTGGAAGAGATTCAGAAAATACGCGGCAATCGGATTTCGATGATTTTCCAGGACCCGATGAGCTCGTTGAATCCCGTCCTCACGATTGGTGACCAGATCGCGGAATCGATCATTCGCCATCAGGGGGCAAGCAAAAAAGCGGCTTTGGAAAAAACGGTAGAGATGTTGAGGCTGGTTGGCATCCCTTCCCCGGAACAGAGGGTCTTCGACTATCCCCATCAGCTTTCCGGCGGGATGAGGCAGCGCGTGATGATTGCGATGGGTCTGTCCTGCCAGCCCAAGCTGTTGATCGCCGACGAGCCCACGACGGCACTGGACGTGACGATCCAGGCGCAAATCCTCGATCTGATGCTGGAGGTAAAAGAGCGGCTGAACATGGGAATGATCCTGATCACGCATGATTTGGGCGTTGTGGCTGAGGTGTGCAGCCGGGTCTTGGTCATGTACCTCGGCCAGATCGTGGAAGAAGCGCCGGTCGAAACCCTGTTTGAGCATCCCAAACATCCTTATACGGTCGGGTTGCTGCGATCCATCCCCACATTGGAGGGCAACCGCAGCGAAAAACTGCACGTGATCGAAGGGATGGTGCCCTCCCTGCATCAGATTCCCCAGGGCTGCCGCTTCGCCCAAAGGTGCCCGTACGCCGATCGGCTGTGCTTTGATCAGGCTCCGGACCTGACCGAGGCGGGACGAGACCACAAGGTGCGCTGCTGGCATCAGGATAAATTGAGCTTGGAAGGAGGGATGGAGCTTGCTTTTGAAACTCGAGAACGCCGTGAAACGCTTTCCGGTTAAAGGCGGCTGCTTCCGCACGAAGTCAGAGGTCAAGGCGGTAAGCAACCTGTCCTTGTCCATCGCCGAAGGGGAAACGTACGGGCTAGTCGGGGAGTCCGGCTGCGGCAAAAGCACGACGGGACGCATGGCTCTTCGCTTGATCGAACCGACGTCAGGCAAGGTGTACTACAAAGGCGAAGACATCACCGCCTACAGCGATGAACAACTGCGCCTGGTTCGCAAGGAAATGCAGATTGTGTTTCAGGATCCCTATTCATCGCTGAATCCGCGGCTTCAGATCGGCAAGGCGATACAGGAGGCGATGAATATTTTTCGGATCGGCGAGGCAGCGGAGCGCAAACAGCAGGTGTACGAGCTGCTGCATAAAGTGGGGCTGCAGCGGGAGCATTACGATCGGTATCCCCATGAGTTTTCCGGCGGCCAGCGCCAGCGGATCGTTCTGGCTCGAGCCCTTGCCGTCAGTCCCAGGTTTATCGTATGCGACGAACCGGTGTCGGCGCTGGATGTCTCGATTCAGTCGCAAATCATCAATTTGCTGGAACAGCTTCAGGATGAGCTCCAGCTGACCTATCTGTTTATCGCCCACGATCTCAGCGTCGTTCGCCATATCTCGGATCGGGTCGGGGTCATGTATTTGGGGCATTTGGTGGAGGAAGCGCCAACCGACGAATTGTTTACGCACCCGCGGCATCCTTATACGAGGGCATTGTTGTCCGCCGTTCCCCATCCCAATCCCAAGCGGAAGCGGGAGCGGATCGTGCTGACCGGAGATGTGCCTTCGCCGATCCAGCTTCCGTCCGGCTGCGTGTTCCACCCGAGGTGCCCGGCTGCTGTCCCCGCATGCAAGGAGGCCGTTCCCGCGCTGAAGGAGCGCCTTGCAGGTCATCGCGTTGCCTGCCACCTCGCCGATTAGCACAGGGGGTGCCGCTGAGAAATAAGGAAGAAAAAGGAGACGTGACAATGTACGAGATGATCATCCGAAACGGACAAGTGTACGACGGAACGGGCAACCCGTGGACGAGGCTGGATATCGGCATCAAGGACGGGAAGATCGCTGCAATGGGCTGGCTTGCCGGCGTTCCGGCAGAAGCGGAAATCAATGCGGAAGGCTTGGCCGTCGCGCCCGGCTTTATCGACACCCACGTCCATTCCGACCTGCTGTGTACCAAGCCTGACGTGCACCACATCAAGGTGTTGCAGGGAGTGACCAGCGAGCTGCTGGGCCAGGACGGCATTTCCGTCGCGCCCGTTTCCAACCAAACGAAGCCGTTGTGGCAAAAGCAGCTGCGGGGCCTGAACGGAGATATCGGCGATTGGCCGTGGACATCGATCGAGGAGTACTTGCAATATTTAGAGGAGTGCAATCTGGCTGGCAACGTCACCTATCTGGTGCCCCATGGAGCGGTGCGCACGCTGGTCATGGGCTTTGCCGGACGCACGGCATCCAGAGAAGAAATGACAGCGATGCGCGAGCTGGTGGAGGAAGGCATGAGGCAGGGGGCGGTCGGCGTTTCTTCGGGATTGGTCTACCCGCCCAACGTCTTTTCCGACAAGGAAGAGTTGATTGAAATCTGTCGCGGAGCGGCCGCCTACGATGGCAGCTTTGTCGTCCACATCCGCAATGAAAGCAACCGAATGACAGAAGCGCTTGACGAGGTGATCGATGTGGCCCGCCAGTCGGGGGTTCGACTGCACATCTCTCACTTCAAGGTCATCGGGTTAAAAAACAGGGAGAAATTTCCGCAGGCACTGGAAAAAATCGACCGAGCGCGTGACGAAGGGATCGAAATCACCTTTGATCAATATCCCTATACCGCCGCGTCCACCGTATTCCACGCGATTTTGCCGCCCTGGATGCACGATGGCGGCACGGAACAAATGCTGGCCCGCCTGAGAGAGCCTGCGGTGCGGGAGCGGATCGTCAACGATTTTGCGACCAGCAGCGAGTTTGAGAATTGGGTCAACAGCTGCGGCTGGGACAAGATCGTCATCTCTTCGGTCAGCACGGAGAAGAATCGCGCGGTGGAGGGGAAGAACCTGCTGGAAATTGCCGAGATGAGGGGGAGCGGCCCGGCAGACGCCGCTTTTGACCTGTTGATCGAGGAAAACGGCGGCGTGACCATGGTCGTCTATTGGGGCGAAGAAGCAGACGTCATGTACGGGATGAAACACCCGGTTCAAATCGTCGGTTCGGACGGAATCTTCGGCGGAAAGCCGCACCCCAGGCTGTACGGCACCTTTCCCCGCGTACTTGGCCGCTGCGTCCGGGAACAGAGAGTCCTTACGCTGGCGGAGGCGATCCGGCACATGACAGGTGCCCCGGCCCAACTGCTCCGATTCAAGGACAGGGGGCTCCTGCGTGAAGGGTACCGGGCCGATGTCGTGGTGTTCGATCCGAAAACCGTCCTTGACCGTGCCACCTATGAAAATCCCCGGCAAGAGCCTGCGGGGATCCGTCATGTCTTGGTAAATGGCCAGTGGGTCGTCAAGGATGCGGCATTTACCGGCGTGACGGCAGGACAGGTGATTCGCCGGGGGTGAGCATGAAGAAGGGGGCTGTCCCCCAAGCCTGCACCAGACTTGGGGAACAGCCCCGATGAATAGCGTGAAACCCGGAACAACCGTAATTACGCTTCATCCACAAAGAGCGAAACCTTTTCAAACCCGGCATCGGAAATGCGGATCAATCCCGTATCAGAGATATGCAGGGTCGGGATAACGACCAGTGCGAGCAGCGAGAGCGTCATGAAGGCGTAGTTCATCGTGCAGCCCGCTTTTACCAGGGCATGGCTGATCTCCTGTGATTGCTTGACGACTGTCTCATAGGGCTCTGTCGACATCAGGCCGGCGAGGCGCAGCGGCAGTTTCACCAGTTCGCCGTCAGCGGTTGCAACCGCGATGCCGCCCTGCATGTCAATCACCGAATTGGCCGCTTTGGCCATGAGCGCATCATCATTGCCGATGACAAGCAGGTTGTGGCTGTCGTGGGCGACGGTCATGGCGATGGCCGCCGGTTGATTGAACCCGACATTGCCGACATTGCCGACGATGCCGATAGCCGAGCCACCTGTTTTCCCGTGGCGCTCGAACAGGGCCATTTTGCACAGGGTGCTCTCCGGAGTCACTTGCAGCTTGCCGTCCCTGACGGCTACATCGATGATTCTTTCTTCCGTCTCTACGTGATTTTCTCTCACTTCGGCAACACGCGTCTTGATCATGCCCGACTGAATGGGCGTCTTGATCTCGAAGTCGGAAGGGGCAAGTTTCTTCGCAATCTTCACGGAGTTGACAGCGTAATAAGGGTAGGGGAAAGGCGCCAGGTCAATCGTCATCTTGCCGTTCTCCGCTACCACTTCGCCGCGGGCAATCGTCATTACGACGTTTACATCGGCCAGATTGCCATCCAGCAAAATAATATCGGCGATCGTTCCCGGTGTCACAGAACCTACGTCTCTTGCGACGCCAAACCGCTCGGCGGTGTTGATCGTCGCCATCTGGAAGGCGGTCACGGGCTTGACTCCCTGAGAAATCGCGTGTCTGACGATAAAATTCATATGCCCTTCCTCTTTCAAGGAATCGCAGATCCGGTCATCGGACACAAGCAGCATCCGGCGTGAATCAAGGCCCTGTTCGGTATGCGCTTTGATGGTGGCGGCAACGTCATGCCAGGCCGAACCGCGGCGCATTTTGGCATACATCCCCAGCCTTACGCGCGCAGCGACATCTTCCGCTGTGACGCACTCGTGGCAGCCTGATACCCCTGCTGCGGCATAGGCGGCAAGTCTCGGATCACCCGCAGGCCAGGTGTAGTGGCCGTCGACGACTCTGCCCGCGCGCAGCGTCGCTTGAATCTCCCCGATCATTTTCAGATCGCCGTATACGACACCGGGGAAATTCATAACCTCTCCCAATGCGATCATATCAGGTCCCCAAGTCAGCGCCTCGGCTACCTCTGCCGGCCCGAATTCCGCCCCGGAAGTTTCAAACTCGGAATTGGTTGACGGTACGCAGGAGGCTACTTGCATGTACGCGGCCATCGGCGTTTGTCTGGCTTCTTCCAGCATCATTCGCAGGCCGGGCAGGCCGAGTACGTTGGATATCTCATGGGCATCGAAGAAGCCGCCTGTCGTTCCGAGCGGAAGCACTGCATTGGCAAATTGCGTTACCGATAGCATACTGCTTTCAATATGACAGTGCCCGTCCAACAGGCCGGGTGCGATGTACTTTCCTTCGGCATCTATGACTTGCGTTGTCTCTCCGATCATTTCCTCTGCGTCGGGACCGACATAAGCGATTCGGGTACCAACTACAGCTACGGAGGTACGGGGCAGGATTTCGCCAGATACCACATTTACCAGGGTGCCATTGCGGATATAGAGGGTAGCCTTTTTTTCTCCTCTCGCAAAAGCTACGAGATCAGGAAGACAATCCGCCAGTTGAGGTCTTGCAAATGTGGCTGCAGCTTGCGTCATTTCATGATTCCACCTTTGAAAATAAATTTACGTTCTATGTTACACAAATGATAGAAAAGAAACTAGTTCTCCTTTTGCCAATCTTGTTCAACAACAAAAAAACGGGGCTCGCTTGGCCCCGGTCTCAGACTTATCAGACTTATGCGGCTAGTCAGGCACCTTTTCGTGTACAGGGAAGTGGCATGATACCAGGTGCCCTTCAGCGTGAGACTGCAAAACAGGCGGTTTGCTGCGGCATATCTCCTGGACATGCGGGCAGCGGGTGTGAAAATGGCATCCGGCAGGCGGATTGGCTGGATTCGGCAGATCTCCCTGCAGGATGATCCGCTCTTTTCGCTTCGTCGGATCAGGTACGGGTACGGCGGCCAACAGGGCCTGGGTATACGGGTGCAGCGGATTTGCAAAGAGAGAGTCGCGATCGGCCAGCTCCACGATCTTGCCCAGGTACATGACGGCGATGCGGTCGCTGATATGCTTGACGGCCGGCAGTCCGTGGGCGATGAAGATGTAGGTGAGCTGAAGCTCTTTTTGCAGCTTCTTCAACAGATTGAGAATTTGCGATTGAATCGAAACATCCAATGCAGAGACCGGCTCGTCGCAGATGATCAGCTTGGGATTGAGGGCAAGCGCCCGGGCAATGCCGATCCGCTGCCTTTGGCCGCCGGAAAATTCGTGGGGGTGCCGATGCAGGTGGTGCTCGCCGAGACCGACGAGGTGAAGCAGCTCCGCGACTCTTTGCGTCAGCTCCGCCCCCTTGTGCAGGCCGTGTACTTTCAACGGTTCGGCTATGATGTCCGCCACTCTCATGCGGGGATTGAGTGAAGAGTAGGGATCCTGAAAGATGATTTGCAGATCGCGGCGAGTCCTGCGCACCTCTTCCTTCGATAGGGCTGACAAATTTCGTCCTTCAAACCAGATTTCCCCTTCTGTAGGCTCCAACAACTGCATGATGAGCTGTCCCGCCGTTGATTTGCCGCAGCCCGATTCCCCGACGATGCCCAGCGTCTCGCCGCGGTATACGGTGAAATCCAGCCCGTCGACCGCGCGGACGTGGCCGACCTGACGGGAGAAGGGCCCTCGTTTGAACGGAAAGTACTTTTTTAACCCTTTGACTTCAAGGAGAGGCTGAGCGGACTTTCTGGTTTGGTTCATAGCGTATTCCTCCCTCCTCTGCATAGAAACAGCGGGCCAAGTGGCCGGAACCCACTTTGGTCAACTGCGGCTTCTGCCTTGTGCACTCTTCGCCGGCCAGCGGGCAGCGGGGATGAAACGAACAGCCGACGGGCATATCGAGCGGATTTGGCACCGTTCCGGAGATGGAGTCCAGCTCCTCGCGCTGTTCATCCAGCTTGGGCAGCGATCCGAGCAGCCCTTTCGTGTAGGGGTGCTTTGGCCGGGCAAACAGCTCAAAAACATCAGCTTCTTCCACGATCTCACCGGCGTACATCACCGCTACCCGGTCGGCCATCTCCGCAACGACGCCCAGGTCGTGGGTGATCAGGATTACGCCGGTGTCCCGTTCCTTGTTCAACTGCTTCATCAATTCCAGAATTTGCGCCTGAATCGTCACGTCCAGGGCCGTAGTTGGTTCGTCGGCGATGAGCAGGGCGGGGTGGCAGGCGAGGGCCATTGCGATCATCACCCGCTGCCGCATGCCTCCGGACAGCTGATGGGGGAAGCTGTCGACGATCTTTTCCGGCCGCGGGATTCCGACCCGCTCCAGCATTTCCACGCTTCGCTCCCTTGCTTGCTGCTTGCTCAGTCTCTGGTGCTGCCGGAATACTTCGCCAATCTGGTTGCCAATCGTAAAGACGGGATTGAGCGACGTCATCGGCTCCTGAAAAATCATCGAGATCTTATTGCCTCTCAGCCTGCGCATCGCTTTTTGGCTAAGGGTTGCCAGATTTTGTCCCTCAAACAGGATTTCGCCGCGTGCGATTTCACCCGGCGGGGAGATCAGCCCCATGATCGACAAGGAGGTGACGCTCTTGCCGCAGCCGGACTCCCCGACGATCGCGAGCGTCTCTCCTCGGGATACGGAAAAGGAGACGCCATTGACCGATGGGACAATCCCTTCTTCTGTCTTAAAATGGGTATGCAGGTTTTTTACCTCGAGCAGTTTTGCTTCCACTTGTCCCACCTCGCTACTTCCCATTTTGCTTCATGCGCGGATCCAGCACGTCGCGCAGCCAGTCGCCGAGGAAAATGATCCCCAGGACCGTCAGGGTAATCGCCAATCCCGGAAACGTGGCAATCCACCAACTGGTCGCGACATAATCCCTGCCGTCGCTGAGCATGCCGCCCCATGATACGGTAGGCGGCTGAATCCCCAGGCCAAGGAAACTCAGCGATGCCTCCAGGATGATCGTGGTCGCCACACTCAACGTCGAGATGACGATGAACGAGGAGACGACGTTGGGCAGGATGTGCGTGAAAATGATCCGGGCGTCGCGGGCTCCTACCGAGCGGGCAGCCCGGACAAAATCGCGCTCTTTGATGCTCAAGACTTCCCCGCGGACGATGCGGGCGTAGTTGGTCCAATTGGTGATGCCAAGCACCAGGATCAGGGTGACCAGACCGGGACCCAGTACAGACAAAATGACGAGTGTAAACAAAATATTGGGGATCGCCAGAAAGGCATCGACGATTCGCATGATCACCATGTCGATCCAGCCGCCGAAGTAGCCTGATACCAGTCCCAAAAACACACCGATCAGCCCGGCGATGATCACGGAGCAGATGCCGACCAAAAGCGACACCTGGGATCCGTAGATGATCCGGCTGAGGATATCGCGGCCCAAATTGTCAGTCCCGAGCGGAAAGTCGGGTTTTCCCCCTTCCAGCCACATGGGCGGCTTCAAACGCTGGGCTACATTCTGCTTGGCCGGATCCTGCGGAGCAAGCTGACCGGCGAAGACGGCCATGAAGGTGATGGCCACGATGATCAACAGGCCGAGCGTGCCTGTTTTGCTTTTCAGCAAGGAACGGACCCCGCGGCGCAGCTTGCCGGCCCGTCTGTTCGTCTGCTGCATGGGGACGGAAGCGGCAGGCGTTTCCAATGATGCAGACATGCAGGTTCACCTCCGGATTATCTTCAGATGAAAAGATTCGCTTCTAGTTGTACTTGATCCGCGGATCGAGGAAGCGGTAGAGCAGGTCGGCCAACAGGTTGCTGATGATGACCAACAGGGCGATGACGAAGACGGCAGCCTGGACGATGGCCATGTCGCGGGTATTTACCGCTTGAATGATCAACTGCCCCATGCCCGGCCAGGAGAAGATCGTTTCGGTGATCAGCGTGCCGCCGATCAAAACGGAGGTCTGCAGGGCCATGATCGTGACGACGGGGATGAGCGAGTTGCGAAAAGCGTGCTTGTAAATGACCAGCATCTCCATCAGCCCCTTGCTTCTGGCGGTGCGAATGTAGTCTTGTCCCAATATCTCCAGCAGGCTGGAGCGGATTAAGCGGGTCATCTCGGCGGCAATGCCGGTGCCGAGAGTGATGGCCGGCAGGATCAGGTGCTTGAACGAACCGTGCCCAGACACGGGCAGGGTTTTCCATTTGACGGCAAACAGCAAAATCAGCATAATGCCTAGCCAGAAACTGGGCATCGCTTTCCCCAGCACCGCACCGCCGGTGACAAAAACGTCCAGAATGGAGTTGCGCTTGGTTGCCGACCAAATGCCCAGCGGGATGGAGATGACTGTCGCGACGAGCATCGCGGCGATGGCCAACTCAAAGCTCGCTGGCAGCCGTTCCAAGACGATGGGCAGTGCGGGCTGATTGTAGCGAAACGACGTGCCGAAATCCCCTTGCAGGAGATTGCCCATAAACTTGAGGTACTGGATATGCATCGGCTGATCCAGGCCAAGTGCTTTGGTAAGAATCTCGCGGTCCTCGTCCGTTGCCGTGTCAGAGAGCATCAACGATACCGGATCGCCCGTGACGTGCATCAGGGAAAAGACGATCAGGGTGATGAGAAACATGACCGGGATAAATTGCAGGAGCGCCTTGACGATGTACTGCCTCACGGTTTCACCTCCACAGGATGCTTGTAATGAAGAGGGGCCTCACCATAGAGATAGAGACCCCTTTTGTTTCGGAGAAAATCCTATTTTAACGTGATTTCATCGGCGAACAGCATTTCATCCAGCCGAGGTTCAAAATTGATCCGATCGCTCACCCCGAAGTTGGCGTTGGTCTGGAACAGATAGATCACCGGGCGGTCTTCCGCGACGATTCTCTGCACCTTTTGGTATTGCTCCGCCCGTTCATCCGGGTTCATGTTGGTTTCTGCTTCATCGAGCAGCTTGTCTACCTCGGGATTGTTGTAATCGGTCTCTCCCTTTGCCCGCTCGCTGTAGATCCGGTCAAATGCCAGCGAAGCGTCGAACATGGAGTTGGCGTAAGCGATCATGAACACTTCGCCAAAAGTCTTGCCCTTGTACTTCTCGTTAAATTTGCTCCATTCCAAAAACTCCAGCTTTACCTTGATGCCGACTTCCCCCAGCATAGCTGCGATCAATTCGGCTGTCTCCTTGTCTTTCAGGTAACGGCCGCTCGGAGAGCTCATCGTGATCTCCAGCCCGCCCGGATGGCCTGCTTCCGCCAGCAGCTGCTTGGCCCGTTCAGGGTCGTACAGTTGTTTCCCGTACAGGTCGGGGTCAGCGCCGAAGTTGCCGGGTGTGACGCGGGTTCGGGTGATGGTTCCGCCGCCGCCAAGGAGGTTGTCGACGATCGCCTGCTTGTCGATCGAAAGTTCGATGGCTTCCCGGACCTTGGGGTCGGCGGTCGCTGTTCCGGCAGTCATGCGCAGCGTCAACTGCATGACCCGCTGCGTCGGACCGGTAGCGGTGTGTGTGCCCTGGTTGTCATCGATGCGCTGCATATCGGTAGGAGGGATGTTGACGGCCAGGTCGACGCCTCCGGTCAAGAGCTCGGCGACGCGGGTCGAATCTTCCGGAATGGCGCGGAAGATCAGCTTGTCCCACTTGGGCTTGTCCCCGAAGTAATCGTCGTTTTTCACCAGGATCAGGCGGTCAGCCTTCTTCCACTCAGAGAACTTGTAGGGACCTGTGCCGACCGGATGGTTGAGAAATTCATCCCAGCCTTTTTCCTTGATGTACTTGGAAGGGAGCATTCCGGAACCGAGCCGGGAGAGCCGGTTGAGCATTACGGGCTGCGGTCCGTCCGTAATGATGTCGACGGTGTGGTCGTCGATGATTTTCACCTCTTTGATCTGTTTGTAGTTGCCGTACTCCAGGAGAGTATTGTCTCTGGCAGCCCGCTCCAGGGTGAATTTGACGTCAGCGGCTGTAAACGGATCACCGTTGTGGAATTTGACCCCTTCCCGCAGCTTGAAGCGCCAGGTGGTCGGATCGGTGTTTTCCCACGAAACCGCCAGGTCAGGCTGTATTTGCTGGCTGCGGTCTTTCTTCACCAGGTAGTTGAACATGTTGACGTGGACTGCTTCGGTGGAGGTATTGTTGTGGTTGTGAATGTCAAAGGATTCGATGTCGTTCCCGCTCGCGATCGTCAGTACCTTTTCGCCTGACGATGCCGTATCGCCGCCGGTCTGTGCTGGCGGCTGTTCTGTCGTCGTCTGCGGCGCCGAAGAGCTTGTACAGCCGGCGAGCAGCCCGGACAGCGCCAGAAACACCGCCAATCCAATTGATGCCAAACGTTTCACGTTGTGATCCCCCTTTTGGTAAACTCAAGTGCCATCGCGGACAGCAGTGCAGCGCCGATGGGAAGCGCTTCTTCGTCTAGATCGAACATGGGGTGGTGCAGCGGGTAGACGGCGTTTTTCTCCGGATTGCCCACCCCCAGGCGGAAAAAGACGCCCGGCACGTGATGGGTGTAATAGGAAAAGTCTTCGCCGCCCATGGAAGGTTCGACGATTTTGGAGCTGCCTTCGCCAAGCAGTCGATCAGCGGTCCCAAGTGCCAGGTCCACCATCCGGTCGTCATTGATGACAGACGGGTAGCCAAACTCGTAAGCCAGCTCGTACGAGGCCCCAAGCGCTCCTGTCACGCCGCCCACCACCTGCTCGATCAGCTTCGGCATCTGCTCGCGAAGCTTGGGGTTGAGCGTTCTGACGGTTCCGATCAGTTCCACTTCGGCAGCGATGACGTTGGCGGCGGTTCCGCCTTGAATCTTGCCGATCGTGATCACGACCGGGTCGAGCGGGTCGACGAAGCGGCTGGGAATATGCTGCAGGGCGGAGATCACTTCGGCTGTCGCTGTGATGGCATCGATCGCCTGGTGGGGACGGGCGGCGTGGCCGCTGTTGCCGATCACCTTGATCCGCAGCGTATCCGCGGCCGCGCAGCCGACGCCCCGCACCGCCGTGATCTGGCCGACGGGAACGCCCGGAAAGACGTGCAGGCCGGCCATGGCCTGGATCTGAAAGTCGCTTAGCAGGCCGTCATTGATCATTTCCTGGGCGCCTCCCTGATCTTCCTCTGCAGGCTGGAAGACGAAGACAATATTTCCCTGCTCGGGCCGGAAGTGCCGGGACAAGAGCTTGGCTGCTCCCATCAGGATGCTGGTGTGGGCGTCGTGGCCGCAGGCGTGCATCTTGCCGGGGATGGCGGACTTGTACGGGACGGTCTTCTGATCCTGTATCGGCAGGGCATCCATATCGGCTCGAAGGCCAATCGTCGGCCCGGGAGCCGATCCGCGAAGCACGCCGACGACGCCGGTGCGGCCTACGCCCCGTTTCACTTCCAGCCCCAGCTCCGTCAGATGGTCGGCGACGATCTGCGATGTGCGCGTCTCTTGAAAGGCAAGTTCAGGATGCAGGTGAAAATCGCGCCGCCAACGAACGATTTCCTCCTGCAGCGCTCTTGCTTTGTCCAGGATTTGCTCCAATGTTCATCCCCCTGTTCGCTTACGGTTGATGGGCGAAGCCCTCGATAATGGCAGCGATGTGTTTGATTCCCTGGATGTAGTCGTCGATGATGATATTTTCATTCGGAGCGTGATTGTTGGATGCAAAATGGCCGACTCCGACTGAGACTGCGGGGATGCCGAGGCTTTGGCAGAGTATGTACATGGGTCCGGTGCCGGGTGACATGGGCATGATCGTGGGTTCCAGCCCGTAAACCTGTCTGGCGGTGTCGATAACGGCCCGGGTCAACGGGTTGTCAAGCGGGGTGCGTGCAGGGTGTTCCAGCGAAAAGGGTTCCAGCTCAATGTCAGGGAAGCCCCTCTCGTCCAGATGCCGGCGCAGCAATCGCAGGATTTCATGCGGGTCCTGGTCCGGAACGAGGCGGAAATCCAGTTTGACACGGGCTTCGGAAGGCAGTACGGTCTTGGAACCGGGACCGGTATACCCCGATTCGATGCCGCATATGGTACAGGTAGGCTGGAAGATTAACTTTTCTTTTAGCGGAATGCCGGACAAATTCAGGAGGAACGATTTCAGGCCGAGCTGCTCCAGGGTGTTCGCCTCATCGTAGATCATGTTTTGCAGCAGTTCATTGTCGTGTTCGGACAACTCTGCCACCTTGTCGTAGAACCCTTTTATCCGGATTTGTTCGTCGGGAGTTTTCAATGTGGCTAACGCCCACAACAGGCGCCATGCGGGGTTCTCGATAATCGCCGCATTGGCGGAATGCAGGTCGGTGTTGGCCCCGCGGCAGATCAGCTCCACGTAGCACATCCCTTTTACGCCGAGGCTGACCTGCGGCCGACCATCGGCGTTTTTATAGCCGAACTCCCAGAGGCATCCGTCTGCTTGCAGCAGCTCGCGGTGCTTGTCCACAAATTCGGGCAGACAGACACTCCCGATTTCCTCTTCGCCTTCGACGATAAATTTGATGCCGATCGGCAGTTTGCCGCGCACCTGCAGGAAAGCGTGCACAGCCGCAAGCCGGGCGATCAGGTTGCCTTTGTTGTCGGCGACACCGCGGGCGTACATCCGACCATCCCTGATCTCTGCGGCAAACGGGGGAGAATCCCACAGTTCAAGCGGATCTTCCGGCTGTACGTCGTAATGGTTGTAAAAAGAGAGGGTCCTCTTGCCGCTTCCGGCAAACTGGCCGTAGACGACCGGGTATCCGGATGTCCCGATCTGCCTGGTTTCGCCGCCTGTATCTCGAATCATCCGCTCCACCATCGCGGCTGTCTCCTTCATGCCGCGGTTCTGGGCGGCGACGCTCGGCTGGCGGCAGAGCTCTTGCAGCCACTTGATATACGTTTCCTGGTTCTGATCGATGAAAGAAAATACGTCCTGCATGGGGTCCCTCCCTTTTGGGAAATATTCCGAAAGGCTTACTCAAAACTATAAATTACGCAGAATACAATGTCAATTTTGAAAATTCAAATATGAAATATAATTCTTGCGAAATGCAGGGAGGAAAAGGAGAAGGGTGGCCGAATTTTTTTGTAATTGAGAACATTTCCCTAAATATTCCCATTTGAAAAAAGTCATGTGAAGAAGGAGTTCCTCGTTATGTCCAGAAACATTCAACAACTGACAGACCAGCTGTATCCTGCGCTGATCGAGTGGAGGCGGGACTTTCACAAGCACGCGGAGTCGGGGTGGGTGGAGTTCCGCACAGCAAGCAAGGTAGCGGCCAAGCTGCACGAATGGGGCTACAATGTACAGGCAGGAGCCAAGGTCGTAAAGGGAGAAGCCAGAATGGGTGTGCCGGCGCCGGATTATCTGGCGGAGCAGGAGCAGCGGGCGATTTCGCAGGGGGCAGAGGTTGAGTGGCTGCCGTATCTGTCCGGCGGGTTTACCGGTGTCGTCGGGACTTTGGAGACGGGCCGGCCGGGGCCAACGGTGGCTTTTCGCGTCGATATGGACGCCTTGGATATAGCCGAGTCGACTGATCCGTCCCACTTTCCAAGCGCAAAGGGATTTCGTTCGATCAACCCCAGGATGATGCACGCCTGCGGCCACGATGCCCATACCGCAATTGGCTTGGGACTGGCCCGGCTGCTGACGCAGCTCAAAGACGAGCTCGTCGGCCGGATCAAACTCATCTTTCAGCCCGCCGAGGAGGGGGTCAGGGGAGCCAAGGCAATGGTGGAAGCAGGGGTGACAGATGATGTGGACATCTTCTTTGCTGCCCACGTCGGCTGTGGTATGCCGCTCGGCAGTGTGGTCTGCGGGGCGGAAGGCTACCTGGCGACGACAAAAGTAGATGTGGAGTATAGAGGTGTCGCGTCACATGCCGGGAGCAAACCGGAGAAGGGGAAAAATGCCCTGCTCGCTGCGGCAGCGGCTGTCCTTAACCTGCACGCCATTTCCCGGCACGGAGCAGGGGCTTCGCGAATCAACGTCGGCGTGCTGAACGCAGGCAGCGGACGCAATGTCATCCCCCATCTTGCTTCCTTCAAGCTGGAGACCAGGGGCGACACAGACGAGATTAACGACTACATATTGGAGCAGGCACTGCAAGTGATCAGGGGCGCAGCCGTCATGTACGGGGTTTCGGAGAAGGTGGAGATCGTCGGCAAGGCGGGCAGCGCCGTCTCCAGCTCTTCGCTGATCCCCTTTATTCGTTCCCAGGCCGAAAAAGTGGCAGAAGTTAGGACGATTCTGGATAGGCATCACTCCGGCGGCTCGGAAGACGCGACATACTTCATCAACCGGGTGCAGGAACACGGCGGGCTGGCCGCTTATCTCGTCTTCGGCACAACATTGGCTGCCGGTCATCACAACGAAAAGTTCGACATTGACGAGCAGGTCTTGAAAATCGCAGTAAAAACGCTGGCTTACTGCGCACTTCACGCCGGTGAGCTGCAAAGAGAAGAAAACGCATAGGAGGATGTGTAAAAGATGGCGGACATTTTAAGCTATTTGCAAGCAAACCAGCAACATATGCTAGCCGACCTGGAGTCCGTGGTAAAGGCGGAATCGCCGTCGAACGACAAGGAGCAGGTGGATCGCTGCGGGGCTGTCTTGCAATCCCTCTTCCAATCCCGTCTCGGTGTGGACGGAGAGGTCATCCCGCAGACCAAGACAGGGGATCATCTCCGCTTTGCCTACGGCGATGGAGATCATCAGATCCTGATTACCACTCACTTCGATACGGTTTGGGATGTCGGGCGCCTGAATTATCGCGTAGAGGGCAACAAAGCCTACGGCCCGGGGATCTTCGACATGAAAGGCGGCATCATTCAATCCCTCTGGGCGCTGAAGGCTTGCCGCGACCTGGGTATCCCGTTGGACCATAAAATCGTCTTCCTCTGCACCAGTGACGAGGAGATCGGCAGCGGCACATCGCGGGACCTGATCGAACAGGAAGCCTTAAAAAGCCAGGTTGTATTGGTCCCCGAACCGGCGGTGGCCGAGACCGGTGCGCTGAAGACCGCCCGCAAAGGCGTCGGCAGCTTTGTCATCAAGCTCAGAGGCAGGGCTTCACACGCCGGCAACCACCACGAAGACGGGATTAGCGCCGTCGATGAAATGGCCCGTCAAATCTTGTTCTTGCACAGCTTGACGGACTACTCCAAAGGTACGACGCTGAACGTCGGAATCGCACACGGGGGAAATCGCGTCAACGTCGTCGCAGAACAGGCGGAACTGCACGTCGATTTGCGGGTGACCAGCCTGGCCGAAGCGGAGCGGATCAGCAGCCTCATCCAGGCAGCCAAGCCGCAGCGGGAAGGCATCATCATGACAGTGGAAGGCGGCATCGAACGGCCGCCGATGGAGCGTACGGCCGGAGTGGGGCGGCTCTTTCACCTGGCGGCAGAAGCGGCGGGCGAGCTGGGGTTTGCCTTGACGGAAGCGGCGGTCGGAGGCGGCAGCGACGGGAACTTCACTTCTGCTTTGGGAATTCCTACGCTGGATGGACTGGGGGCAGTCGGCGACGGACCGCATGCGGAATACGAGCACGTGCGGATCGATCAGCTTCCGATCAGGGCCGCCCTGTTCGCCAAACTGCTCGCGAAGTTATGAGGCAACGAAAAAAGCTCCCGTAAAAGGGAGCGAAGGGGGCAGGCGGAGTCTATAATTAAACGGCTTTGATGTGGTAGAACGAAAATTGGATGCGGGCTGCCAACGCCTGCGATTTGCTAATGGCGAGTTCCCTTGCTTTAGAGGCTGCATCAAACATGCTGTTGGCCTTGATGGTTTCAATCCACTGTTTTGACTTGGTCTCAAATAGGAACTTGTAAGTACGCATATTATCGACCCTTTCTTCATTCTGTCGTTCCACTTACTATTATGAGGCTAAGATGTTAATCATGTGCTGATGTTTGTTAACGAACGGTGAAGAAATCTTGGCGTATTTTTGAACAAACCTGGATTTGCAGTGCCCTTCTGCACGTTTTGTTCATATGACTATAAAAAGGGCCACCTCGATTGATTGTCTGTCTGTGAAAAAGCCGATTTCCGAAAAAGGAGTCGGCTGCTTTTTTTATTGCATAAGGAACGGCCAATTGGCAAATTCTACAATCAAATGAGCAGAGGGAAAGGAAGAACTGCGAGTGTCTTTTTGGTCGAAGATTGGCAGATTGTTCACCGTTGATGATACCATTCTGGACGAAGATTTTTACTTGACGCCCACCAATGAAGAGGCTCAGAAATACTCGAACGAAGAACTTGGAGTTCCTCCCGAGGAGAAAAAGCAGGGTAACAAAAAACGCATTAAGACGATTCGCGAACTGCAGAAAAAGCCGGACACCAGAAGCCTGGATTCCCCACAGGTCTTCTCCGATATCTCCCTCAACAAGAAAAGGATTGAAAGAGACTTTTATTTGCCAAAAAACTCGGACATCGTCGTTCGCGAATTTTGGATTCCGCTTCATCCGCCGATCGAGGCGATGATTGTTTTTACAGAAGGACTCGTAGACAGCAAAGTGATCAACAACAACATTCTGGAACCGCTTATGATGCTGGCTGCGCTTCCCGAAGAGAAACGGGACAATTCCCGTTTTCAGATGATCAAGAACACCCTTTTGCCCGGCAATCAGGTGATGCAGTACGAGAGATGGGAGGACGTGAAGAAAAATATTTTGGCCGGGTCAACCGCTGTGTTTGTAGATGGTGTTGACGTGGCGTTTTTGGTTGAGACAAAGGGCTGGGAACACCGCAACGTCTCCGATTCCAAGGCAGAGGCAGCCATCCGCGGTCCGCATGATGCCTTTACGGAAAATCTGCGGACCAATACGGGTCTGGTCCGTTCGCGGCTGCGCACGGAACACCTGATCACGGAAATGACACAGGTGGGAAAGCTGGCGCCGACAGATGTGGCGATCATGTACGTAAAAGGCATTGCCAATCCCAAATTGGTCAGCGAAGTGAAGCGGCGCATCAACGCAATCAAGGCTGATTTCCTGCAGGACAGCGGCGTGTTGGAACAGTACATCGAAGACCGCACCGCCCTGCTGATCCCAAAAATGACCTCTACGGAGCGGCCGGACCGGGTGGCAGCCTCTTTGGCGGAAGGGTTTGTCGCGGTGTTTGTCGGGCAAAGTTCATTTGCCTTGATCATGCCGACGATGATCTGGTCCATGATGCAGACGTCGGAGGATTACTACATGCGTTCTCCCATCGCCAGCGTCATCCGGGTGGGCCGCATCCTCTCCTTGATCATAGCCTTGCTGCTGCCGGCCCAGTACATCGCCATCGCCAATTACCATCCGGAGATGATCCCGACCGATTTGATGCTGGCCATTGCCGCCGCCAGAGAAAAGGTGCCGTTTCCGCTGATCTTCGAGGTAATCATGATGGAGTTCGGCATTGAACTGATCCTGGAGGCGGGGATCAGGATCCCCAACGTCATCGGACCGACGATCGGAATCGTCGGGGCGCTGATTCTGGGCGAAGCAGCCGTTCAGGCCAGGGTTGTCTCCCCGCTGTTGGTCATCGTCGTGGCGATTACTACTCTCGCTACATTTACCATGCCCAATACCGGCTTTGCACTCGGGATCAGGGTGCTCAGGTTTGGCTATGTCCTCCTGGCTTCTTTTTGGGGATTCTACGGCATTACCCTGGGAGTGATCGCCTTGCTCATGCAGTGGGCCTGCTCCAAATCGTTCGGTGTTCCCATCTTGTCTCCGATGGCCCCGTTTCAACCACCTGTCGGCGATACGATGGTGAGGGTAGAGCCGTATAAGGAAACACATCGGCCGAGTCCGCTCTTCACAGGAAGAGAACACAGGGAAAATACGATTACCCGCACCTGGGATCCTACCGTGCACGACTCCAGGGAAGCCCGGTCAGGCATGAAAGAGGAGCGCGATCAGGATGATTAAGACAGGCCATCTGGGCAAGGTAGAGCTATTCGCGTTGGTAACGATCAGCGGGATCGCGGACATTTTTTTGAGTGATCCCCAACAGTTTGCCGAAAATACCGGTACGGCTGCCTGGATGCCGCCGATCATTGCCATGTTGATTTGCATGGTGATCTGGGCGGTTATCGCGCCGGTGCTCACTGATTCGCACACCAATCAACCGCTAAAGACAGGCTGGCTGCGAGTTCCCATCCTGCTGTTGATCATTATCTATCTGGTCATAGACGCAGGGATTGAAACCAGACTGTTTACGGAAACAGTGGTGACAACGGTCCTGCCGCAGTCACCGCTGTCGTTTGTGCTCATCCCCTTTGTCCTGGTTACGTTTTACTGTACTTACAAGGGGGTTGAAGGTTTATCGCGAATCTCCTGGATCTTCTTTCCGATTGCGATCGGCGGAGTCATTTCGCTGCTGCTGCTGAACTGGAATTGGTATCGGCCTTATTACCTGCTTCCGCTTTGGGGCGACGGCATACCATCAGTGCTCAGCTACAGCCTTGTCGTAACGGGGCAATTTAATAATATATTGCTGCTGGTGATTTTGTCTCCTCTCCTGCATGATTCGCGGGACAGCAAAGCGATCGGGTATTGGAGCCTGATTATCATCGGCTTTTTTTATGCCGTAGTAACGCTTGTTTTTTTAATGGTGTTCCCGTATGAAGCTGCTTTGGAGAGCCCGTATCCGATGTACCAGTTGGGCAGGTTGGCGAGAATCGGGAGGTTTATCCAGCGCCTGGAATCCGGGTATGTCTTCATCTGGATCTCCATGGCCCTGATCAAGACAGCCATTGACATCTGGATCACTTCCTATCTGGTCGCCATCCTGTGCAAGATGCCGGTAAATCGTCCGCTCATCCCGGCGATCATGTTAATGGTTTACGTGCTGGCCTTTTATCCGAAAAACTTTCCAGAGACATTAAGCTGGTATATCATTGTCGTCATTAATTGGAGTTGGCTTGCGGTGATCACCTTGCCTGCCGCTTTGCTGCTGTGGGCCAGGCTGTGCAATCCTTTTACACGTGGGAGGTCTGCTCCAAGATGAATCCAAAGGTGCTTTGCCTTATTCCGGTTGTTGCATTGATGCCGTTTCTGCTCGGCGGGTGCTATGACAAAATTGAACTGGAAGAAGTAGCATTTGTCGCAGCCGTCGGCATCGATGAAGCACCGGACGACCACATCGACGTATCGATTCGCGTTTCCATACCGCGAAAGCTGGCAGGCCAGGAAGGAACAAGCGGCGGAAGCGGCGAGGAAGTGTTAAGCGGAGCGAAGCCAATTACCG
This sequence comes from Brevibacillus massiliensis, assembly GCF_000311785.1. Lineage (GTDB taxonomy): Bacteria > Bacillota > Bacilli > Brevibacillales > Brevibacillaceae > Brevibacillus_C > Brevibacillus_C massiliensis. The sequence continues at coordinate 598,060 of NZ_HE978536.1, read as the reverse complement.
TCAGAGCCAAGTCGATCATCGAGGCGATTACACTGCTGCAAACGAATATCGAACGCCGCCTCGACTTCAGCCACATGTCCCATATACTGTTCAGCGATTCCTTGGCGAGGAAAGGGTTGATCAAGCATTTGCGGCCCCTCAGCCGCTATCGTGAATTTCGCCGGACGATTACGATTTCCATCGTCAGAGGCGAGGTAAGGGAACTGCTGCTCATGGACAAGCCGATATTGGAACAGTCGGTTCACCGTTTAACCCTATCGACTAACGCTGTGATGAAGAATACCGGACAAGCATTTCCTGCCAGCTTGCACACCTTTATCTACATGATGGAGACAGCAACCGACGATCCCGTCGCCAGTGTCATTGCCGTAAACAAGGAGGCAGCAAAGGATGAAAAAAGCATCCCCCAAGACAAGAAGATGGCGTTTTTGGCCGGTGACATCGCGCGAGAGGGAGGGAATCCCGTCGATTTTGCCGGGACTGCCTTGTTTAGGGAGGACAAGCTGGTCGGAATGTTGGATACGAAAGAATCTAGAATGCTGACGATGATTCGGGGCGAAATGCCGCAGATCAAGTTTCACTTTACCGACCCCCTCAGAAAAAAAGAACTTGTCACCTTGGAGTTGAAATACGCCAAGCCGCCGAAACTGCAGGTGGACTTGAAGGCAAATCCGATCCGGATCCACCTCAGTGAAAAGCTGGAAGCTACGCTAATCGGCGTCCACAGCGAGGTGAATTACACGACTCCCAAAAATATCTCACTGCTGGAGAAACAGGTCAGCAAGGAACTGGAAAAAAGGCAGGTAGAACTGATGAAAAAGGTTTACCACACCCACCAGTGCGATCCGTTCGGGATCCTCTCGCGGTCCCGCGGACAGTTTGCCACAGTGGGGGAGATGCAACATTTTGATCGCAGGAATGCGTTTAAAAACGCGATCGTGAACGTGGACGTAAAGATAGAGATAAGGAGAATAGGCAGCGTGCTGCGCCCGGTACTGCCTAGGTAAGGAGGTGCGAAGCATGTATGTTGTCATTTTCATAATCGAAGCGCTCATACCGCTTGGAATCCTGATTTACACGATCAATTTTGGCCGCTGGCTGGGGAAGAGAAAGCTGCCGGTCGGAGCCTTTGGCGCTTATTTCGTCGGCGGTTTGTCATTTGCTTTGACCATCTGGATGCTGCTGCGCGGTTTCTCTTGACGCGCCAAAAAAAGGAAGAGAGCACGCTTGATGTGCTCTCTTCCGGATCTTATTCGGTGGCAAATTTCTTTTTGTCCTGAAACAGCAGCTTCAGGATCGGCGGTGTCACAATGGTCGTGAACAGCACGACCATCACGAGAATCGAGAACAAGGCAGGGCTGAAGAATCCTCTCTCCAGTCCCAATGAGGCCAGGATGAGGGCGACTTCTCCCCGGGAGATCATGCCCGCGCCCACTCTGGAGGAGCTGCTCCAGGAGAAACCTGCCAGTTTTGCTCCCAGGCCGCCTCCGATCCATTTTGACAGTACGGCTAACAGTCCAAACGGCAAGATGAGCCAAAGAGAATCGAGTCCGCCGATTTCCGTACTAAGCCCGATGCTGATGAAGAAGATCGGGACGAAGAGGGAATAACTGAGCACTTCCACCCGTTCCATGATCTTTTCCTGGAATTCCGTTCGGGAGATCGCGATCCCCGCCAAATACGCCCCGATGATGTCGGAGATGCCTGTCTCTTCGGCAAAGTAAGCGAAGGCAAGGCATAGGATCACCGCCAGGACGGTCATGCCTTGAGGAATATTGGTATGGGAAAATTTTCGCAAAATCCACGGGACAAGCTTCCAGGCTGCGAAGATGCCGACGACGAAAAATACCAGCATTTTCAGCAGGACTGTCGAGATGCTTACGTCACCGCCGAGAATGCTCATCGTAAAGGCGAGCAGAACGATAACGACGATATCATCCAGCACGGCGGCACCGAGTATCGCCATCCCTTCCTTCGTTTTCAGGCGATCCAGCTCCCGCAGCGTTTGGACAGAGATGCTGACGCTGGTTGCCGACAGGACCAGACCGAAGAGCGCCGATTCGAATTGCGTCAATCCCATAAGCTGCCCGGAAAAGTACCCTCCCAGCAAAGGAACGATAATTCCGCTGAGCCCAACGTAGGTGGAGGCTTTGGCACTGGCTTTGAACTCCTGGAGATTGGTCTCCATCCCGGCGATGAACATCAGCAGGATCACTCCGAGACTGCTCAATTCCTTCAAAACCTCCGTATTATGTACCCAACCCAATAAAGAGGGACCAATGATAATTCCTGCGATCAATTGGCCTAAAACGGAAGGTTGTCCGAGCCGCAAGCTGAGATTTCCCGCGACTTTGGCAGCGATAAGAATAATGATTAATTCCAGTAGCACGTTTTTGTTCCCTCCTTCGTGAAATGCAACGGCTGAACCGCGAGTACCCTTTCGATATGTTGCTTCACTCGCTTCGAATGATTCCGGCAGTGCTCTCCTCCATTAAGTGTCATAAAGCGTTTTCAATCCCTCCTTCAACCATTTAGCCAGTAGATGATGAGAACTCGCAGTCATTTTTTGGCGTATAAATTTTCCAGAAAATAACCGACTGTAACATCCAGTGTCCCGACAAACAATGCGGCAGAGAGCGCAAAGTGGAGATGCGGTGTCCAAAGACGGGCTGAGCTGTAGATCGTCATCGTTCCGAAGAGGATCTCGGGGATCAGTTTCAGGCGGACCGGGAAGTCAAACCGCTGCAAGACGCTTTTGACGACGGGTTCCCCGATCACTTCGTAGAAGAATAAAAAGATCGTGGAAGAGATGGCAAGGATCATCAAGTCCTGTACTTCGGTATTATCGGCCAGGTTTGGAAACAAAATGCCCGCAGTCCAAAGAAATCCGAACAGCAATAATGCTGGTACGGCAAATGAGAGCAAAAAGGCAAAAGCTGCCAATAATATTGTAAGAATTTTGACAAACGTCGGCACGTGCGATCACCTACTAGTACTGGGCTAAAATCTGACAGAGAAGATTATAACATAAAATTTGGCTTCCATATCCATTAAGGTGTATTTTTTGCCGAAAAGTGTCGAGTTTCCGGTGCATAATGGGCATCCGGCTGTCGCAAGATAACGATGTAACATCTTGATAGGAGGGATTTTTGATGGCTTTAGTACCGTACGAACCTTTTCGCCATTTCGAAACGATGAGACGAGAATTTGACCGGTTGTTTCCCTTTTCGCTGGGATTTGGGTACGATCGGGAAATAGGTGTGCCAAAAATTGATCTGTACGAAACAGAGAACGAGGTTGTCGCATCTTGTGAAATCCCCGGGCTGGAGAAGAAAGAGGACGTCAATATAGACGTAGATAACAATATCCTGCACATCTCCGGAACCATCGAGCGGACCCACGAGGCAAAAGACGACCAGATGCATCGAAGCGAGCGTTTTGTCGGGCGGTTTGGGCGTTCGGTAACCCTGCCCGCCCGCGTCTCGACAGAAGGAATCAAAGCCACTTACCGCAACGGCGTGCTGGAAGTGCGGATGCCGAAAGAGCAGTCGCCGACAAAACGCAGGATTGATCTGGAGTTTCACTGACGTTAAAAAAGAGCCGCTTAGGGCTCTTTTTTCTTGCGTGCGGCTTCTTCCTTGCTCAACGTCGTGGAAGCGCGTGTTTGGGAGGGATTTTCCTTTCTGCCTTGTTCGTTTTTGACGCCGTTATGCTTTGACATCATACCACTCCTTTTTGGTTGTCACACATTAGCATGCCCAAAAAGGCGAAGCAGTCAAAAGCTAGACAAGGCGATGTGAATATGGGAAAATCAGTCGTCTTTGCGGGAATAAGCTTTCGTAATCAGCACGACCATCATCGCGATCATAGCAGCAGTCATGAGCAATGTCAACACAATAACCGAAGTACTGCCCAACTTTACGTCCCCCTTGCCTGTACATTAGCCTATTTTACATGAAGGGGGACGAGTCGACAATTGGCTGATCCGAAAATGGTTCAGGACAGCCCGTCTTCCTCCAGGGGAATTCTGACAGCGAGGAGCAGCCAGCAGTTGGCTAGTGTAAACAGGGCGGCTGTATAGTAAGCGGAAAAGGTTAACGGAAGGGCAAGCAGCTCGATGCCGACCACCAAATAGTTGGGATGGCGAAGATAACGGTAGGGGCCGCGTGTCACCCGTTTGGCACCCGGCAGGATAAAAATGCGCGTATTCCAAAAAGGCCCGAGACTGCGAATGCACCAGTAACGGAGCAACTGGGCGGCTGCGAACAGGGAAAACGGCGCCCACCACCAGTCAGCCAGCGGGCGGTCGGCGAGGCTGACTTCGGCTGCCAGGCTGGCAAAGAACATGACGTGCAGTCCGACGAGGTATTTGTAGTGATCCGCTCCAATTTCGTACCCGCCCCGCGAGCGTATGAAAGCTGCATTGCGGTGGGCCAGCCACAGTTCCAACAGCCTTTGGACAATCACGACCAGCAGAACGGAGATAAAGAATATCGACACGGCTACCTCCCCGACTCAAGCAGGATAAGTTCGGAACTAAACCCCGGGCCGAGTGCCGTGACCAGCCCGTATTCGCCCCGCGTCCACTGCTGCTCCAAGCTTTTTTCCAGAACAAACAGGACCGTAGCGGAAGACATGTTGCCAAATTCCGCCAGCACTTCTTCCGCAAGGCTGGTATGGTCGGGCTGCAAACCGAGCACTTCCCGATACGCTGCCAGCACTTTTGGACCTCCGGGGTGCGGAATGTACCGGGAGATATCGGTCAGGCTCATGCCGGTCCTTTCGAGAAAGCGTTCCACATTCATGCGGATTCGCTGTCTGATCAGCGTTGGAATGTCTCGGGAAAAGATCACTTTGAGCCCGTCATCCGTTACATCCCAGCCCATGACGTCAAGTGAATTCTTCCAGGTGGTGCTGATGCGGTCGATGATTTTTGCCAAAGGCCTGAGGGACAAGCTGTCCACACAGGCGTCGCCGGCAATCAGCACAGCAGCGGCACCGTCGGCGAAGAGCGAAGTCGCGACCAGATTGCTTTTGGAAAGGTCGTTTTTAACGAAGGTAAGGCCGCACAGCTCTACCGCCAGCAGCAGCACCATGGTTTCGGGAAAGGCCCTGACGTACTCGAAGGCCCGTGACACTCCCATTGCGCCGGCCGCACAACCCAGTCCCCAGATGGGAATGCGCGTGACATGCTCTTTCATATCCAGAAGGTTGACAATCCTCGCATCGATGCTGGGAGTGGCCAAACCGGTACTGGATACAAAGATCAAACAATCAATTTCAGCCGCAGAAAGGGAGAGTTTATTGAGGCAATTTTGAATCGCTTGGGTCCCGAGTCGGCAGGCTGATTCCACGTATAGCCGGTTTTTCTCGCCCACTGTGTGATCGGCTTGAAACCAGTCCGGGGGAACGGAAAAGTGGCGTTTGCGGATGCTGCTGTTGGCGAACACGGACAACAGCCGGTCGATATCGGAGTAAGCGCTGCCAAATAGCTGGCGGGTCATCCTCATCGATTCCTCCTGGTCTACTTGAAAAGGAGGAACGGCAGTACCGACAGAAAGAATGTAGGGCATCACAATACACTCCCGTTAAACCAAACTCAATGTAAGTGTGCCCATTGGAAAAAAATCCATTCATTGGATTGGGCCGCAAATTAGTGCCCATCGGCATAATGACACGGAAACAAGGATTGGGTTAAATTAATAAAAAAACAGTTTTGTTTTTTGGATCGCCCGAAACTGACAGACGAGGAAGTGAAGGACGTTGAAACAGCTGTATGAGATTATCCAATTCAACCGGGAGTTTGTTCAAAACAAGGGATACGAGCCCTTCCAGACAACCAAGTTTCCCAACAAGCGGATGGTTATCCTGACCTGCATGGATACGCGTCTGGTGGAGCTGCTGCCGCACGCGATGAACATCCGCAACGGGGATGTCAAAATCGTCAAGAATGCCGGCGCGATGATCTCCCATCCTTTTGGGAGCATCATGCGAAGTCTGGTGGTTGCCGTTTACGCACTCCAAGCCGAAGAGATTTACGTCATCGCCCACCACGATTGCGGCATGAGCCAGGTAGATTCGGGTGAAATGCTAAGCAAGATGAAGGAGCGGGGGATTCCGGACAATGTGTTTGATACGTTGCAGAACGCCGGGATTGATCTGAACCGCTTCCTGTCCGGATTTAAGAGCACCAGGGAGAACGTGGAGAACAGCGTCAGGGTCATCCGCAATCATCCTCTGATTCCGAAGAGCGTACCGGTGCACGGATTGATTATCCACCCGGACACGGGTGAGCTGGAACTGGTCATCGATGGATACGAGTCACAGGCGTAAGCCGGCCGCCGCTTCCAAGCAAGACAGTAGGGCTGTACCCGGCAGCGGGAGACTGCTTCCGGGCACAGCCCTTTTTTCTGGCAGACACTAGCGGATGCCCCTCGGCAGCGCAGGCGGAACGTAGTTGAGAGGTTCGGTAAAGGTGATGTAATCCAGGTTGATCATCTTCAACAGATAGCGCATTCCCGTGTCCGGATCGACGAGGATGAGGTGGTCGCGCCCGGCCGCTTCCAATTGGCCTTTGAAGATTTTGGCGTTCCACTCGCTGTTGTTTTCGAATGTCATGTAGACTGTTGCCATCTTCCCGAGGTTCATCCGCAAAATGTTTTCAATATAGGACTCTTCTACGGGTGGGTATGGGGAGGGCACACCTGGAATCCGAGCGCCGCTCGGACCCGGCGGGACCATCTGCTGCTGGGGCCCCGGCCCGCCAAACGGACTTGGAGGATAGGGAGGAAACGGTTGTCCCTGGTTCCCATAATAGGGGTTGTAAGCGTTCATGTATCATACTCTCCTTTTGCTTATGTTTAATAAACCCGGGGGCAATCTTGCGGTGTTGGAGCGTAAAAGCAATGCGCTTTGTATCGTCCCGTATTCTGCTGGTTAAACCAGGTGCCGGGACAGTCGCCAGTCGGCCTGAAGAACCAGAGGGCGTTCGTTGCCGGGTAATACGCTTCCCCCTTGATGACCCGCCTGGCGAGCCGTCTGTCTTTATCCCGGGGCCTTTGGTAAAAGTAGGGCAGCGTCACAGATTCAAACCCGCCAGGAGACTGGTAGACCATGTCTGAGACGGAGCGAATCCCTTTAAAATCAAGACAGTTGGCTATAATGCGATTTACCCCGACGTTGCCAACCATCATCATTCCAAGTTCTCCTTCCCCCTCAGCCTCAGCCCGCATCAACCTGGCCAGCAGATCGATGTCTGCAGAATTTGTTCGAATCAGGGGCATTAGCTCACCTCCAACAACGTAAAGTACAATTACAATATATTAGCGAATGCAAATTAGGTGTTTGTCTATTGAAAAATGCTTTTCTGGCGTAAAAAAGCCGGTTGGTCAGCGTTTCCGCGACCTCACCAGCTTAAATGCCAGCCACCCGACTGCAAGCACGGCAGCGACTCCCAGCAGTGTGATGTCAAGATATTGTTCAAGCAGCGTCTTCGCATATTCCCCGTACCAGAAAAACAGCAAGCCGATCGCGAAAAACTTGATCCCCCGCCCAAGAATCGCGTAAATGATCAGCTTCACAAACGAAAAGCCGAATACTCCCGACAGAATCGTAAACACCTTGAAGGGGATGGGTGTGAACGAGCCGACCAGTACGGCGGCGTCCCCATCCTTGGCGAATTTGTCTGTCGCCACGGAAATCCATTTTTGCGGCAGGATCTTGTTCAGGATGGGTTTCCCCAACACTTTGCCCATGAGATATCCAACAGGCGCACCCGCAATGGAGCCGAGGAAGGCGACAGTGGCATATATCATTGCGTGGGATGGATTGAGAAAACTCATGGCAATTTGCAAGAAAAAAGGGGGAAGCGGCAGAATGATGGAGTCAAGAAAGGCTAGTCCGAAGAGTCCCCAAGTTCCAAAACGCATAAAAAATTCCGTCAGTTGATCGATCATGGCCCGCTCCTTTTGAATGACTCTTACCCATTCATTATAAGCCAAAAAACCTCTGCGTTCTACAGAGGTATTGGCGTCTTTATGACCGCAGGGAGATTTAATAGTAAGGATAGTACGGGTACGGATACGGATATGGATAGTACGGGGGATAGTACGGGGGATAATACGGCGGGTAAGGGTAATAATAGTAGGGGTAGTTAAACAGGAATGGCAGAGCGAGAAACGGCAGCAGAGCTGCTGCCCCACCATCGTAATAACGGCGTCTTCTCCAGATGACAGGGTCGGCTGCCGGCGCGGGATGCGATCCGGGGGTTGGGGGTGGATAATTTTGAACCAACGGGAATCTCTCCTCTTTTGATTGATGATACACATTAAAAATAATATGTACATTCGTCTAGAGGGTGATGGAAGCGCTGGCAAAATAGGCATTCGGCCATTGGCAAAACTTCACAAAGGATAAGGAGGCTCTAACCATGCAGCAGCAATTTGGCGCTCATGAAATTATGGAACTGCACGAAGTGCTAAACGCTTCAATCGATGCGATCAATCTCTGCCAGGTGTATCTCCCGTTTGTCCGGGATCCGGAACTCAGGCAGATCATCTCCAACCAAATGCAGTTTATGACTACGGAATACAACAATCTGATTTACCAAATTAACGGCCGCGGCGGAGGACGGGCCATTCCCTATCGGACTCCGCTGTCCAAGCCGGGACAGTACGGCGTTCAGAATGCCAACCCGGTTCAGCCCCTGAGCAGTCCGGAGCAGATGGGTGATCGGGACGTGGCGTCCGCCGTTCTCGGCCTGCACAAAACGGGTGCCGTCATGAAAATGCACGCCGCTCTGGAATGTGCCGACCCGGAAGTGCGGGCGGCCATGCTGCAGGGGGCCAACAATTGCGCTCACCAAGCGTACGAAATCTGGTCGTACATGAACAGGCGGGGCTACTATCAGATTCCCGTGTTTCAAGAGATGGCGCAAACCAATATGCTGCGCGGCTACCAACCGATGGACCAGGCTTTGCCGCCGCACATGCAGCCGCCCGCGGGGTCGACCGACGCCGGACAGGCTTCGCCGTCTGAGCCAACCGTGACCAGCAGTGTCGGGACGAATCAGGATGCGAGTGCAAACGCCAGCCAGATCTTTTCGTCATCGGTCTACCGCAAGCAGCAGGCGACGACAGCCAGCCCGCTGAACCCCAATCTGTCCATGGGCGGGTCCGCACAATCCCCGCTTCATTCGCTGCCGGACCAGCCTGGGTCTGAACACAAGGCTGACCCGCTGATGTAACACCCTGCTGATAGGCAGGGCGTTTTTTTTGTGTTACGATCAAATGGGAAGAAAAAAGGAGAGAGGAGCGGTCCAGTTGATAGACAAAATACTAGAAAGAGCCGTAGCAGGGGAAAGGTTGGGTCTTGAAGACGGCTTGGCGCTGTTTGAAAGCGACGAGGTCGAGAAGATCGGCCACGCAGCCAACCAGGTCATGCAGAAATGGCACCCTGAGCCGATCACGACGTTTGTCATTGGACGCAATATCAACTATACCAACATATGTGACACCTATTGCCGGTTTTGCGCGTTTTACCGGCGTCCCGGTTCAAGTGAAGGATACGTGCTGCCAACTGAGACAATTTTACAAAAAATCCAGGAAACAGTAGATGTTGGCGGAACGGAAATCCTTATGCAGGGCGGGACCAATCCCGACCTGCCGTTTGATTACTACCTTACCCTGCTGAGAGATATCAAGCGTCGTTTTCCCAACATTACCATGCACTCCTTCTCTGTTGCCGAGGTCGAAAAGATGGCAGAGGTTTCGGGACTCCCCATCCCGGAAGTGCTGCGACAATTGAAAGCGGCCGGACTTGATTCGCTGCCGGGAGCGGGAGGAGAGATTCTTGACGACCGCACCCGCCGAAAGATTTCACGCTTAAAAGGATCCTGGAAAAACTGGATCGAGACGCAAAAAGCCGCTCACCGCGTCGGGTTGCCGGGCACGGCGACAATGGTGATCGGCTTTGGCGAGCTAATGGAAGAGCGCGTGCTTTCGCTCATGCGGATTCGCGAAGCCCAGGACGAAACAAAAGGGTTTACCGCTTTCATCACCTGGACGTTTCAACCTGAGAATACCAACATGAAGGCGGTCAACAATACGCCGGAAGAGTACTTGAAGACACTGGCCATCAGCCGTTTGATGATCGATAATATCCCCAACTTCCAGTCCTCCTGGGTGACTGTCGGCCCGGAATACGGCAAGCTGTCCTTGTCTTACGGGGCCAACGACTTCGGTTCGACGATGATGGAAGAAAACGTCGTCTCGGCAGCCAAGTGTACGTACAAGGTCAACACCAACCTCATTTTGGAGCTGATTCGTCAAGCCGGCAAGATCCCGGCCCAGCGCAATACCCAATACGAAATCCTGCGCGTGTTCCGGGAAGGCGAAGTCGCCGAAACCGACTTTGTCATGCAAAACTAAAGACATGTCCTCCAGGCTGACACCTCCCGCTGCGGGGGGTGTTTGCACTTCGAGCGAGGCTTGATCTTATTTTCGCAGAAGCTCTCGCCTCTGACCGAAGGTGGCGGGAGACTTCAATTACCAACTCCTTAAAAGTATATCGATAGTGGGGGGACATATACTGTAACTACACAAAAACGGTCATGCCCGTTTCGCCAGCCGCAAGCGGCCAGATCCATGTTTTAGGAAGAACGTCAAGACGTTTTCGCAGAAAAAGGAGGTGACGAACATGGAAAAGATATCCGTATTCCTCCCGAATGACCAGCAGTCCCAGCAGGAGGGATTCCGCGTGACGGTTCGGGCTGTTCAACAGCAGGTTTGTACGGACCCTGTAGCCGTAGAATTTCGGGAAGAAAACCGCGGCGATTACCACGCGTTTACCTTTGTCAGCTGGCCCGGTGAGGAATCCGCAGCGGGGACGAAGGATATCGTCCGTTCGTTCGTCGCCTTGATCGTAGTGGAGTGGATCGTTCGCACCCTGGAACCGGAGATGATTCGGGCGATCTTGCGCCGGGATTTCACCCTTGCTGACGCTTCCGACTGGGAAGTGATTTCCCCTTACGTTCAGTTTGTGCTGTACGGGTTGGAGGCGGAAGGCCCTTGGGGATCACGCCGGGCCAGGATGTACAGGAAAGTGTTTGAATACCTGGGGGAAAATCATGAAATGGTGCTTCACGGCTTCGTCCGGTTTCGCTTGAAGGAGGAGCTGGCCGCATTGCCGGACGCAGTGGAGAGCGGGATCGATGAATACCTGCGGGATCAGGAATACCAGCAGTTTGTCAATCTGCTGCGCTATTTCGTCTCGGTACAGGAGCCAAAGCACGAACTGGTGCACATCGTTTTCCCCAAAGATCAGCCGGGCTGGATTTTTGACGATCAGGGGCATCGGCTCAATCTCAAGCAGTTTGATGATTTGTTCGGCATGGCAGACGGGCTCTGCCGGGAAGAGGACTACTGGGTAAGCGTGCTCGTATCACTGGCGCCCAAACAGATCGTCTTTCACCTTGGGGAAAGGAAAAAGGCCCTGGCTGAGACGATCAGCGGCATTTTTGGCGAGCGGGTGACGTTTTGCCGGACCTGCGCATACTGCCTGACCTACTAGACCTGCTTGACTTCAACGTCCCAAATCCCTATAATACATTACATACTCCATACTGAACAGACGATGAGAAGGACGCGGATGTTGCCCTGCCGCCCACAGAGAAGCGGGCCTTTGGCTGCAAGCCTGCTGCGAGCACGCAACGATCTACCCCCTTTGAGTCACAGCCGGGAACGGAACACCTAGTATCGGCATGTCGGATTGATCCGTTATCTTTCGATGAGGGGCCCATTTTGCCTGGTAAAAAGGCGAATTGGCCTGAATTAGGGTGGTACCACGAGAACAAGCGCTCGTCCCTTGGGGATGAAGCGCTTTTATTATTTTTGAAGGAGAAGGGAGTTTTTACAGTGGCACATGTGAACGTTACCCTGCCGGATGGCGCCGTTCGGGAACTGGTTGCCGGCAGTACGATCGAAGACCTGGCGGCGTCGATCAGCCCTGGATTGAAGAAAAAGGCTGTTGCCGGAAAAATAAATGGAAAAGTGGTCGATCTCTACACGCCGATTACGGAGGATGCCGCTGTTGAAGTGGTCACTCTGGACTCGCCCGACGGCCTGGAAGTGTACCGCCACAGCACCGCCCACCTGTTGGCGCAGGCGGTGAAGCGCATTTACGGCAAAGAGGTAAAGCTGGGCATCGGGCCGGTGATTCAGGACGGCTTTTACTACGACATGGATATCCCGGAGTCTCTCACACCCGAAGACCTGGGCAAGATTGAAGCGGAGATGGAAAAGATCGTCCGCGAAAACCTGCCGATTCGGCGCAAAAAAGTAAGCCGTGACGAGGCGATTGCGATTTATCAGGAATTGAACGACCACCTGAAGCTGGAATTGATTCGCGACCTGCCGGAGGATGCGGAGATTACGATTTACGAACAGGGGGAGTTCTTTGACCTCTGCCGCGGTCCGCACCTCCCGTCTACCGGCTTTATCAAAGCGTTTAAACTGATGAGCGTAGCGGGGGCGTACTGGCGCGGCAATTCCGACAACCAGGTGCTGCAGCGCGTCTACGGAACGGCATGGCCGAAGAAGGCGGATCTGGACGAATACCTCCACTTCATCGAGGAGGCCAAAAAGCGCGACCACCGCAAGCTGGGCCGGGAACTGGAGCTGTACATGTTTTCCGAGGAAGCGCCCGGAATGCCGTTCTACCTGCCCAACGGGATGACCATCCGCCATCAGCTGGAACAGTTCTCCCGCCGCCTGCAGGAACTGGCTCACTACACCGAAGTGCGCACGCCGTTTATGATGAACCAGCGCTTGTGGGAACAGTCGGGGCACTGGGATCACTACCATGAGAACATGTACTTCTCCGAGGTGGACGGCGTCAAGTTCGCGTTGAAACCGATGAACTGCCCGGGACATATGCTGATTTACAAAAACAAGATGCACTCTTATCGCGACCTGCCGATCCGCTACTCCGAGTTTGGTCAGGTGCACCGCCACGAATACTCGGGCGCCCTCAACGGGATGCTGCGCGTCCGCACATTCTGCCAGGACGACGCCCACGTCTTTGTCCGCCCGGACCAGATCGAGGCGGAAATCAAGCGGATGATCAAGCTGATCGACAGCATTTACAGCGTGTTCGGCTTCGAATACTCGGTTGAGCTGTCCACTCGTCCGGAAGACTCGATGGGCTCCGACGAACTGTGGGAGATTGCGGAGCGCTCACTCAAGAACGTATTGGACGAGCTGGACATGGATTATGAGATCAATGAAGGCGACGGCGCTTTCTACGGTCCGAAGATCGACTTCCAGATCACCGATGCGCTGAAGCGGCGCCATCAATGCGGTACGATTCAACTGGACTTCCAGTTTCCGGAGAAATTTGACCTCACTTACATCGGGGCGGACAATGAAAAACACCGTCCAGTCGTCCTGCACCGGGCGATGTACGGATCGCTTGACCGCTTCATCGGCATACTGGTGGAGCACTACGGCGGAGCCTTCCCGACCTGGCTGGCGCCGATCCAGGTGCGCTTGATGACGATCAATGAAGCACATGCGCTGTACGCGGAAGAGATGAAAGAGCAGATGATGCTGGCAGGCATCCGCGTCGAGCTGGATGCGCGCAATGAAAAGATCGGCTACAAGATCCGCGAAGCGCAGATGGCGAAGATCCCGTACATGCTGGTCATCGGGGAAAAAGAGGTGCAGGATCGCACTCTCTCCGTCCGCAAGCGCGGCGTAGGGGACCTCGGTGCCCAGTCGCTTGAACAGTTCCTCGCCGATATCAAGAAGGAAATCGAAGAACACAGATAAAACAATGGCTGCCAGGCTGCAGCCCGGCGTAAGCAAACAAGCCAACAGTCCATACCTCCGAAAGCGGAGGATCGGCTGTTGGCTTTTTGCGGTTGAATTGTACACTGACTATTCAGCGGACGGGTTTCCCTTAACGTCGTGTTGTTGAAGCAGTCACACGTTTCAAAAATCACCCGATTGCCAGAGGAGATCCGGGCAACTGGCGGATATTTGGGGGACTTCGTCAGGACAACCTGTTATTCATTCCTCCCTGAAAAGAGATAAAATTGTTTCAATGTATAATTTTCATGTATGGAATAATCAATGAGTTCTTCAGGACTATAACGATCAGGCCAAAACAGCGCATCGTCGCAAGGCACGAGTCAAAGTCTTGACAGATGCCTGAGATACCTGTATTATTTACAAAGCAGTATCAACTTCACATTCGAGAATGAAGAAGAAGCGCCCTGCTTCTCACCTGAATCGACGTCCACATAGGGAAAGTTGACAGGTTATCTGTTGAAGCCTTGAGCCAATGGTTTTTTGCCTGGGTGAGACAAGTGCGGGCGCAGTCGCGTTCGCACTTTTTTAGGTAACGAAAGCGTATGAGACGTCAAGCAAGCACTTCTCGAAAGCTGATGGAGGTGGCAAGTTATTAGCAAGGATCAGATGTTAGTGAATGAAGCGATTCGTGCTCGTGAAGTCCGTTTGATTGGACCGGATGGCGCGCAGATGGGTGTCGTAGGAATCAGAGAGGCCTTGCGGATTGCCCAAGAGGCTAACTTGGACCTCGTGAACGTTGCACCAACCGCAAAGCCCCCCGTTTGCCGAATCATGGACTTTGGCAAGTTCAAATACGAGCAGGCGAAGAAGGAGAAAGAAGCGCGTCGCAATCAGAAAGTCATCGAACTTAAAGAGGTTCGCTTCTCTTCCAACATCGAAGAACACGATTTTCAGACCAAACTTCGCAATGTCCGCAAGTTCCTGGCTGACGAGGACAAGGTAAAATGCTCGATCCGCTTCCGCGGTCGTGAAATTACCCACTCCGAAATCGGTCAACAGGTGCTCGAACGCGTGGCTTCCCTCTGCGAGGATATCGCCAGCGTCGAACGCAAGCCAAAGATTGACGGGCGCAGCATGATCATGATTCTGGCACCGAAGGCGGACAACAAAAAAGATTGAAGACTGGAGGATTCACTATGCCTAAAATGAAAACCCACAGTGGTGCAGCGAAGCGTTTTAAGAGAACCGGTAGCGGCCGCCTGAAACGCGACCACGCTTACACAAGCCACTTGTTTGCCAACAAAACGACCAAAGCAAAACGCCATCTGCGCAAATCCGCTATGGTGTCCAAAGGCGATCAAAAGCGCATGGAGCAGTTGATCACCTACCTGTAAGCTTTTCTTATCCGTACAGCAATACCAATTCACGCAGCATGGCTCCCTAAGCGTCCGACAGCGGACCGCCATGCTCGAAAGATCAGGAGGAGTTTCGTATGCCAAGAGTAAAAGGTGGCACTACAACACGCCGTCGTCATAAAAAGGTCTTGAAACTGGCGAAAGGCTATTTTGGTTCCAAGCATCGCCTGTTTAAAACAGCGAATGAGCAAGTGATGAGATCCTTGATGTATGCGTATCGCGACCGCCGTCAAAAGAAGCGCGATTTCCGCAAACTGTGGATCACTCGTATCAACGCTCAAGCCCGTCTCAACGGCTTGTCCTACAGCCGTCTGATGCACGGTTTAAAAGTAGCAGGGGTCGAAGTAAACCGCAAAATGCTGGCAGACCTCGCTGTCAACGACAAAGCGGCATTCAACGAACTGGCAACTGTAGCGAAAAGCAAATTAAACGCGTAATCGCGCTGCCGATACCAAAGAAAGCACTCATCCAATCAGATGAGTGCTTCTTTTATGGGAATCATGACGGTGAATTCAGGTTCGTCTGTCAGCGGGTGATAGGTGACGGGATATAGCTCCAACTGCCTGTATTCGGCTTCATGCAGGGCGTACCCCTGTTCCTCGATCCACCGGTAGCAGTCCGTATAGGTGCCATTTATATTTTTCCACCGCTCGTGTTTGCAGGTGACATACGTCAGGGCGGGAATGTCGATGCGCCGCATGCCTTCAGGAATCTTGTCCCCTTCGCTTGTCTCCATGCACAGATGGAGGACAGTTCTGATTTCGCCGGAAGCAGCTTGCTGAAACGTTCCCCGCCAGACCACGCCTACTGCTGAAAAAGCGTTTTTTCTGACTACCTTTTTCTCCACATTACTCCACCTCTGCTAAAATCCCATAAGGGCTGCTCTGCAGCATTTCGGTAATATACCAACCTTCCTTGCCGTCGACGGCGAGCTTTTCGACGACAAATTTTTCCTTGGCGGTCGTGTACGGCTCTCCTGCCGAGGTGATTTCCGGGAAGCTTACCGTGTATTCAACCGCTGTGTCGCTTCGTTTCTGTTCCTGCTCCACAGTGATCGCACCCACCCATGGGCTGGAGAAGCCGGACACCCAGAAGGTGTCGCGAAGCCGGGCGTCTGCCTGCTTCCGCAACTCCGGGGACAGCGCTGCGTACTGCAGGGCTGCGCTTCGCGTCTGCTCGCCGCGGCCCCACAATTTCATGGCGGCTTGCGGAGAGTCGGGGATCAACGCGTCTTCGATCAGCTTGATTTGCTGTTCGATCTCTGCTTGATTCAGCGCCTTGATGGTTAATTTGTTCGCAGCTTGATCGTATTGGACTTCGGCTTTAAACAATTCTTCGATCCAATCCATCGGCACGTAGATATGGCCGTCGATGTTCTCGGCGCTGTAGATGAGAGAAGGCGTGTTGTTGATGGTGATCGTGATTCCGCGGCCTGAATGGGGCGCTTCCGGATTCAGCTGCAGCTCCCTTCCGGGGAACTGGGGCAAGGAGATGCTCTTTGCTTTTTCCGGCAGGGGCCACATCGCTGCTTCCCTTTCTGCTGAATGCGGCTGCAGGCCGTTATAGATAAAGGAATCCAGCTTAAGCTTCTGGTAATAGGCCTCATTCGTCGCAATCGTAACGGTTTGGGTTTCCTCATCCCATTGAATCGAACGCGCCCCCAGCTGCTCGGCGGCCCAGCGGATGGGCACCATGACTTGTCCGTTGGCCAAATGCGTACCCGGCGGGGTAGGGACGATCGATTGGTCCACTTGTATGGTCACGGTATCAGACGGGGCAGCGGCAAACACCGGTGCGCAGGTTAACGATAACGACAGGGCAAGACATGACAGTAGCAAACGACTTTTTTTCATCTGGGTCGGCACCTCTTCCTTGGGGTAATAATCATCTTTACCCATAACGACGCGTCCTTTGTCCCTAACGTTTCTGGAAACTTCTAGACTACAATCCGCGCTGCTGGTTACAATGAGAGATGTCGTATTACCATCGAAGAGACGGGGTGCAAACGAAAATGATTAAACAAATTGCGACGGTAGCAGTCTATGTAGAAGATCAGCAGAAGGCGTTGGAGTTTTGGACCCAGAAGGCAGGCTTTGAGGTATATGCCAATCATCCGATGGGACCGGCCGCCAACTGGATCGAGGTTGGTCCCAAGGGAGCTGGGTCTCGTCTGGTCCTGTACCCGCGGACGATGATGAAGAATTGGCAGGAGCAGAAGGCGTCAATCGTGTTTGAATGCGACGACATTCACCAGACGTATGAGCGCATGGCGGCCAACGGAGTGACCTTTTTGCAAGCGCCAAACCAAATGGCGTGGGGGACCTATGCGACGTTTGAAGATGTGGACGGCAACCAGTATTTGCTGAAAGGATGAAGAGAAGGAGCGCTCTGCGGCGCTCCTTTTGCCATTCCTGCTTGGACGGCTCTACTTTCCGCCGCTTATGAGCAGGCGCAGTCCGGCTATAAAGCGGTCCACCTCTTCATCGGAATTGTAGGGAGCAAGTCCGGCGCGAATCCAGCCGCTGGGGTTGATCTCCAGCTTGTCAGCCAGCGTAGAGGCGTAGAAGTCTCCATCGGCGATAAAGACGGCATGGTCTTCGGCCATCCGTAGGCAGACCTCCTGGGGGCTCCAGCCTTCGATGCGAAATGCTATTGTCGGGGTTTTCGCTACGGAAGCGTCAGCTTCGTACAGGGTGACGCCGTCCATCTCCGCAAGGGCCGACCGAAGTCTTGCCGCCAGTCGGTTTTCATGCTCTTCCAGCCGCTCGAATCCGGCGATGATCCGTTCCCTGCGGTTGGCGCCTGATCCCAGGCTTGCGATGAAGTCAATGGCTGGGCGGATGCCGGCGATCCCCTCGTGGTTTTGCGTCCCGGTCTCCAGCTTATCCGGCAGGTAGTCGGGAGCGGGAGCCAGTTTATAGGGCTGAAGCTGCTCAAACAGTCCCTCGCGAATGACGGTAATGCCGATGTGCGGGCCGAAGAATTTATAGGCGGAACACGTCAGGATATCGGCGCCGATCTGATCGCGATCAATGGCGAAGTGGGGAGCTGCGTGTACGGCATCTACCGCGACCAGGGCACCTGCCTGTCTGGCATGGCGGGCGATGCGCTCGACGTCGTTGATCGTCCCGACGGCATTGGATGCGAGGCCCACCGCGACCAGACGGGTGTTGGGCGTGATGATCGAATCCAGTTCATCCAGATCAAGCGTCAATTTCTTTGGATCCACTTTCAGCCAGCGAACAGTCATATTCCGGTCGGCTGCCACCGCAAGCCACGGGTCCACGTTCCCGCGGTGATCCAGCTCGGTCACGACGAGCTCATCGCCGGCTCTCCAGTTCCGGCCCAACGCCCGGGCAATCGCGAATGTAAGCGTCGTCATATTGGCCCCGAACGCGACTTCCTGCGGCTTTGCGCCAAACAGATCGGCGACGGCTTCCCGCGCTTCGGCGATGATTGCCTCGGTCTCGCGGCTGGTGGGAAAGGAGCCGTGCAGATTGGCTCCGCCGTTTGCCATATAGGATGCCATTTCTTGAATCGCAGATTTGACCGTCTGTGAGCCGCCCGGTCCGTCGAAATAGGCGACCGGTTTGCCGTTATACGTGCGGTTCAGGGCAGGAAACTGCTCCCTCACTTCGTGAATCGGAAAAGCATTTGCCAGTTTTGTCATGCGTGGTTTCTCCTTTCGTTCTCTCGCTCGCTTGATGAACTTTCTACCTATTCCCTATTCTCTTTTCAGGCGGATAATCCTTGTGAATATTCCAACCCTTCTGAAACAGGGAATAATACGACCGAAAATTAATAATAGTAAATCATTTTTAATATAATATTTACGCATGTACCTATAAAAACAGGAGGGATTGTATTGAAACTGAAACACGGGTTACAGTCGCCGCCGTTTTGCAAGGGCTTTCCTGACGGCGGAAAAACGCGAACAAAAAGGAGAGGGGCGTCCGCAATCGTCAGAGCGTTGATGGCCGCGACGCTGATCCTGTTCCCTTCGTTGCCGTCCTCTGCGGCGTCTGCAGAGGCAACAGGATTTTCCAAAGACAGGGCGGATTGGCAGCGCGAGTTTGAGCAAATTTTTGCGGACAAGGTGAGCACGGATTCACTCGCAGCGTATTCGAAAGGGCTCAGCCAGCGTCCGCAAATGGTAGGAACAGCGGGCAATGCCGCGGCGCTGGATTACGCCGTCGGCCAATTGCAAAAAGCGGGACTCAAGCCGGAAGTGAAGAAGTACGACGTTTATATGTCTGTCCCGAAAAAGATCTCTGCAGCGGAAACCTATCCCGAGAAGCGCGACCTGCAGGTAACGGAGAATCTCCCGAAAGGAACGCCTTACGCAGATGAGGTCGTTCCGGGGTACAACGCGTACTCTCCTGGAGGCACCGTGGAAGCTGAGCTCGTCTACGCCAACTACGCAAGGCCGGAGGATTTCGCCGAGCTTGAGCGTCAGGGCGTATCGGTCGCGGGAAAAATCGTGATTGCGCGTTACGGGCAAAACTTCCGCGGAGTCAAGCCGGAGCAAGCGGCCAAACGCGGCGCGGTCGGCATGATGATCTACAGCGACCCTGCCGATGACGGTTACATAAAAGGGGCTGTCTATCCGGACGGGCCGTGGAGACCGGACGACGCGATTCAGCGCGGAAGCATCCTGTACATTTTCCATTACCCGGGCGACCCGCTGACGCCGGGAGAGCCGTCAACGCCGGACACCAAGCGGATCGATCCGTCCGAGGCCGCATCCTTGCCGACCATTCCCACAACGCCGATATCGTACGGAGAGGCGCGCAAGCTGCTCGAATCGATGCAAGGAGATGAGGCTCCTGCGGCATGGCAGGGTGGTCTGCCCTTCACCTACAAGCTGGGACCCGGTCCGACAAAAGTCCGGATCTCCCTGGACATCGATTATCAGCGCGTTCCGGTAAACGACGTGATCGTCCGGATCCCCGGGGCGAAGTATCCTGATCAAACCGTGTTGATCGGCGCCCACCGCGACACTTGGGTATACGGATCGACTGACAACACGTCCGGCTGGAGCACGACGATGGAGATTGCCCGCGTTCTGAGCGAGATGTATCAGAAAGGCTGGAGACCTGACCGGACGATTGTTCTGGCAGGATGGGATGGCGAAGAATACGGCCTGTTAGGTTCCACCGAGTGGGTGGAAGAGCATCGCGGAGAACTTGCCAAAAATGCCGTCGCCTATATTAACATGGACAGCATCGGCGGACAGTTCTTCGGAGCGTCGGCAGTGCCATCGCTGAAGCAGCTTGTGTACGAGGTAACCAAGGAAGTGACCGAACCGAGAAGCAATATGAGCATTTTTGACGACTGGTATCTCAGATCAGGACGCAAGGCTCCGGCTCTTGGCGATTTGGGAAGCGGCTCGGACTACACCCCCTTTATTCAACATGTGGGTGTGCCCTCGCTCGATATGGGATTCGGTTCACCAGGGGGCTTGTATCACAGTGCCTATGACAACGTGGATGTCTTGACCCGGTTTGCGGATCCAGGCTATGAGCACCACAAGGCAGGCGCCCAACTCATCGGGATTGCCGCATTGCGCCTGGCAAATGCCGACGTGCTGCCGTTCAGCTACTCCGACTATGCGGCAGATGTAGTGAGCAGGCTGGAGAATCTCGCCAAGGAAGGCACACTGGGTGTCGATATGGCTCCCGCCATCGCCCAGGCCAAGGAGTGGCAGTCGGCAGCAGCAGCCTTGGAACAGAGGGCCCGGCAATTGCTGTCCGATGGCGTCAGCGAGGCTGATCGCAAAGAACTGGAGAAGATCAACGCGGCCATGCTGAAGCAGGAGCGCGATCTGATCCGGGAGGAAGGATTGGCTGGCCGTCCCTGGTACAAACACCAGATCTGGGCTCCCGGCCGGACGACGGGTTACGCTGCCCAGCCTTTGCCCGCCTTGGCGGAAGCCTTGCAAGATGGCGATAAAACGGCTGTGGAAAAGGCGGCAGACCAATTGAAAGAGGTTCTGGCGAATGCTGCGAACACCGCCCGCTCGGCAAACGAGTGAGAACACGGAAACACCCCTGATCCAAAAGAGTATTGACAAAGTACAGAAACATTCGCTAGTATTGAAATAATTAAACTGAATAGCAAACTTCTTATCAAGAGAGGCGGAGGGACTGGCCCGATGATGCCCGGCAACCAATCACCCACAGTGGGGAGATACGGTGCCAATTCCTGCAGAGCGTAAAAAGCTCTGAGAGATGAGAAGGGTTTGCTTACGGCAACGTATCCAAAGCCTTCTTCGCTCTGACGAAAGAAGGCTTTTTTGTTGTTAGAGACAGGGTCAAATAACAGGAGGGACAGACGCAGATGAACATTGAAACCAGACTGGTTCAAATCGGAGTTGGCAGGGAGGAGACGACAGGGGCGATCAGCTATCCCGTATTCAACGCGACGGCTTACCGCCACCCGGCGCCGGGGGAGAGCACCGGTTTTGACTACACGCGGACGGCGAATCCAACGCGCACCGTCCTGGAAGAAGCCGTTGCCGATCTGGAAGGAGGCGACGCTGCGTTCGCCTGCGCTTCCGGGATGGCGGCGATCCAGACGATAATGGGGCTGTTTTCCCAAGGGGATCACCTCGTCGTCTCGCTTGATTTGTACGGAGGTACATATCGCTTGTTTGAACAAATTCTCTCCCGCTTCGGGGTTTCCTTTACCTATGCCGACATGCGGGACATCGAGCAGGTGAGACTGGCGATTCGCCCTGAGACGAAAGCCGTTTTTGTCGAGACCCCGACCAATCCGCTGATGCAGGTGGCCGACCTGGCCGCGATCGCCCGGGTGGCGAAAGAGCATCAACTGCTCACCATCGTGGACAACACGTTTATGACCCCGTATTTTCAGCGCCCGCTGGAACTGGGGGCAGACTTGATCGTCCACAGCGCCACCAAGTACCTGGGCGGGCACAATGACGTGCTTGCAGGGCTCGTCGTTACAAAAGGGCAAGAATTGTCAGAAAAGCTCCGTTTACTGCACAACTCGATTGGCGCTGTGCTGGGACCCCAGGATTGCTGGCTGTTGATCCGCGGGTTAAAGACACTGGCCTTGCGGATGGAACGGCATCAGGCGAACGCCCTGTCGGTGGCCCGGTTTCTGCAGGACCATCCGGGCGTCAGCGAAGTGTTTTATCCAGGGCTGCCCGATCACCCCAGCTATGAGGTGCAGCAGCGGCAGGCGAGCGGTTTTAGCGGCATGGTCTCATTTCGCGTCAAGCACGCGGCACAGGTACCCGAGTTTTTGCGGAGTTTGAAACTGATCTCATTTGCAGAAAGCCTGGGCGGCGTGGAGTCGCTCTGTACCTATCCTTCAACCCAGACGCACGCCGACATCCCTGAAGAGGTTCGCGAAAAAGTGGGTGTCTGCGATCGGCTGCTGCGGTTGTCGGTAGGGATTGAGCATCCGGATGACCTGACGGCAGATCTGGCTCAGGCGCTGGAGGCTTCGGTTGTGAAAGGGGGAGTTCGGGCATGAATTTTGCGACACGGCTGCTGCACGGAACCAATGCGATTGACCAGGCGACAGGGGCTTCCAGCATCCCGATTTACCAGGCGTCCACGTTCCACCAAACTGACATCGACCAGATGGGAAGGTATGATTACGGACGCTCCGGCAACCCGACGCGGCAGGCGCTTGAAGAGGCCATCGCCCACCTGGAAGGCGGCGCCCGGGGCTTCGCCTTCGCCTCCGGCATGGCCGCCATCTCCAGTGTCTTCCTGCTATTTTCCGCCGGGGATCACCTGCTGGTGGCGGAAGACGTCTACGGCGGAACGTACCGCATATTGTCCCGCGTTTTGTCGCGCCTGGGGATCGAGGTGAGCTTCGTCGATACGACAGATCCCGAACGGGTGGCCGCAGGGATCAGGTCCAATACGCGTGCGCTCTACCTGGAGACGCCTTCCAATCCGACGTTAAAGGTAACCGATCTGGCGCTGATGACCGAGTTGGCCCGGCAGCACGGACTGCTGACGATCGTCGACAACACGTTCCTTACCCCGTATTACCAACGTCCGCTGGAATTGGGGGCGGATATCGTCATCCACAGTGCGACCAAGTTTCTCGGCGGCCACAGTGACGTCGTTGCGGGACTGGCGGTGACCCGGGACGAAGAGTTGGGAGAGCAGCTTTACGCGATTCAAAACGGCTTCGGAGCCATTCTCGGCGTACAGGACTGCTGGCTCGTCATGCGGGGCCTCAAGACGTTGAAGACCCGGCTTGACGCCAGCACGCGAAGCGCGGAAAAACTGGCAGAGTGGCTGGACCGGCATCCCGCGGTAGAGCGGGTCTACTACACCGGGCTGCCCCATCATCCCGGCCACGAACTGCAGTCCCGGCAGGCGTCAGGGCACGGTGCCGTCCTCTCCTTTGACGTAGGCAGCCGGCAAAACGCCAAAGCGCTGTTTGACGCTGTCAAGCTGCCGCTGGTCGCCGTCAGCCTGGGAGCGGTCGAGAGCATCCTCTCCTATCCGGCGCTGATGTCCCATGCTGCCATGCCGCCGGAGGAACGGCTGCACCGCGGCATCACCGACGGGCTGATTCGCCTCTCGGTAGGGCTGGAGGATACGGACGACCTGATCGCTGATTTGCAGCAGGCGCTCGCCGCCTGCTCCCAACCTGCCGCAGCCAAGCGCTGATTTTTGCCAAGGAGCTTCGCCTCGCCGTGAGGGAGCGGGTTCCGTTTTGAGTGCGAATATTTTCGGCTGACACATAAAAAGACGTAAGATCTGATAAAACAGTTCTTACGTCTTTTTAGTACCGAATTCAATTCAGATATGGCGTATCCATTTAACGCCTATCTGATTTTACAAAAATCCCAGGTATCATGCACGGGTTCAAGTAAGAATCACCAGCGTTCTTATTTAGGTTAGGAGAAAAGCACGGAGCTCCTGCTTTTACCGCTTTAAAGATTTCCTCTCTTGCGTTCATGTCATCCTCCTTTGCAACCAGCAACTCGTTTTCGGAGTTTTCCGTCTTTTTGTCATTCAGCAGAGCGCCGCCATTTTCCTGCCGGGGAAGACTTGGAACTTCCGTCCGCCCGGTTTGCTTATAGCCGTAAGGATTTCGGACAACTAGGCGGGTATCCATCCGGCCTCCCCTTACATAAGATGGGAAGCGAAGTGAGCGAGGAAAGGAGAGACAGCGCAGGTGAAGAAGTGGACCGAGGAGGAGATTTTGCTTTGGGCCTACCGTCTGGAGGGAAGAGAGCCGCAAGAGATTCTGCAGTGGATGGTGAGAGAATTTGGCAAGGAAGTGATTCTCGCCTCCAGCTTTGGTGCGGAAGATGTCGTGTTGATTGACATGCTGTTCAAAATATCTCCCAAAGCGCCCATTTTTTATTTGGATACAAACAAGCACTTTCGCGAGACGTACGAGACGCGCGACCGGCTGCAAAAACGGTATAAAACCACCTTTATTCAAGTGCTGCCCGAGATGACATTGGAACAGCAGAAAGAAGAGCACGGCGACAAACTTTGGGAAAGGAATCCCAATCTTTGCTGTGAAATACGCAAAGTGCGGCCGCTCAGCCGGATTTTGTCACAATACAAGGCGTGGATTACCGGGATTCGCCGCGACCAGGCTCCGACTCGTGCGCATGCAAGAAAACTGGAATGGGACAGCAAGTTCCAGCTTGTGAAATGCAATCCGCTCGCCTCCTGGAACAGCGAAGATGTATGGACCTATATTCGCGCCCATGACATTCCGTACAACCCGCTGCACGACCGCGGTTATCCCAGCATTGGCTGCGAGGTCTGCACGCGTCCGGTGGGGCCGGGAGAAGATCCCCGGGCAGGACGCTGGGCTGGATTTGACAAGACGGAGTGCGGGCTTCACAAGTAATGTTGAAGGGAGAGATTTGATGAGGCAGGAAAGTGTGCCGCACGGGGGAACGCTGGTCAACCGAATGGTGACGGGAAGGGACCTGGAAGTGCTGCGGCGGGAGAGCAAGGCTTTTCGAGTCATGACGGTCGACGCCTGGGTGCTGTCGGATATCGACTGCATCGCGATGGGCGCGTTTTCGCCCTTGACGGGGTTTCTAACGGAAGCGGACTATCTGGCAGTGCTGGAAAACATGCGCCTGCAGAGCGGGGCGGTCTGGACGATCCCGGTCACGCTTGCCGCAGAAGAGAGCTGGCGGGATGTGGCCATCGGCGAAAAAGTCCTGCTGCGGGGGAAGGATGGCGCAGATTACGCGGTGCTGACCGTCGAGAGCAAATACACGCCAGACAAGCGAACGGAAGCGCTGCACGTCTACCGGACGACGGAGGCGGGACACCCCGGGGTAAAAAAGCTGTATGAACGCCCGCCGCTGTACCTGGGCGGCCCGATCGAGGTCCTGCAGCGTCCGCGTCCGCAGATGTTCCCGGAGTACTATTTTACGCCGGAAGAGACGCGTTCCATCTTCAAGCAGAAAGGCTGGAAGACGGTGGTTGGGTTTCAGACCCGCAATCCCGTTCACCGTGCTCACGAGTACATTCAGAAGGTGGCACTGGAAACCGTCGACGGCCTGTTTCTCAACCCGCTGGTGGGCGAGACGAAATCTGACGATATACCGGCAAAAGTACGCATGCGAAGCTACCTGACGCTGCTGGAAAACTACTATCCAAAAGACCGCGTCTTTCTCGGGGCGTTTCCCGCTGCCATGCGGTATGCCGGACCGCGCGAGGCGGTTTTTCATGCGATGGTGCGAAAAAACTACGGCTGCACCCACTTTATCGTCGGCAGGGATCACGCCGGTGTGGGCGATTACTACGGAACGTATGACGCTCAGTACATTTTCTCCGAATTCACCCCGGACGAATTGGGCATTCACCTGCTGTTCTTCGAGCACAGCTTCTACTGCCGCAAGTGCCAGGGGATGGCCACCGCCAAGACCTGCCCCCATGATGCAGGCAGCCGCCTCACCTTATCCGGTACGAAGGTGCGCCAGATGCTTGGCATTGGCGAGGTGCCCCCGCAGGAATTTACCCGCCCGGAAGTGGCGAAGGTGTTGATCGCCGGTCTGCAGGAAAAAGCTGCCGTAGAGCTGTAACCGTCCCGTCCCTCTCTTCCTGTCAAGAGGGGGAAGGCGGGGTTTTTTGTGTATCCGCTTACATGGAGAGCGATCCAACGATGCCCGATTTTGACTGAACAATCGTTCGGGAGAAAGTTTGAAAAAATCCCGCGAACTGCATTGACACCGCATTTTTACGCGGATATAATCAGACGTAACATTTATTTTCTGACAACAGTGAAAGATGGAAAATCTTTTCCGATGCATAAAGGCAGTGATGAGGATAACGTTGTTCGCCTCTTCTTCCACAGAGAGCCCGGGGGGATGAGAGCCGGGTAAGAATGCGTTCAACTGCTCACCTCTGAGCCGCCTGCTGAAATCCGGTCGTCCGGAGAGTAGGTAAGGCCGTTTGACAAACGTTAGCGTGTCGCAGTCGATAACTAGACTGCATAAGGTCGGTTGTTGCAAAACGCCGATAAATTTTGGGTGGTACCGCGGAACCCTTTCGCCCCAATCAGACATGTACATCGTGTCGGGGAGGAAGGGTTTTCACTTTTTTATACGGAGATGGAGGAGGAGAAAACGATGAGTGTAAATGCCGCCGAACTAACCAAGCTTCGGAGTGTGCCAAATATCGGATTCGGCGAAGAGATGACAGGTGCGGAGGCTTTGCTGCGGTGTCTGTTGTTGGAGAACGTAGAGGTGATTTTTGGATACCCTGGCGGAGCAGTGCTGCCGATCTACGACTCCCTCTACAGCAGTTTTCTCAAACACGTCTTGACGCGCCATGAGCAGGGTGCGGTTCATGCCGCTGACGGCTATGCCCGCGCCACCGGCAAGCCGGGTGTTTGCATCGCCACTTCCGGACCGGGGGCAACCAACCTGGTCACAGGGATCGCGACGGCGCAGATGGACTCGATTCCGCTGGTCTGCATCACCGGAAACGTAGCCCAGCACTTGATCGGTACGGATGCGTTCCAGGAAGCGAACATCACCGGGATCACGCTGCCGATCACCAAACACAATTACTTCGTGCGCGACGTCCGGGATCTGCCGCGCATCGTCAAAGAAGCGTTCTACATCGCGACGACCGGACGCCCGGGACCTGTCCTGATCGACATCCCGAAAGACGTAGCCAATGCCAAAGCGCCGTTTTATTATCCGGACAGCGTGGAGATTCGCGGTTATCGCGACACGGTCGTCCCGAGCGATGAGGAAGTGCAAGCGTTTGTAGGGGCGATTTCGTCCGCGAAAAAACCGGTTATCCTGGCTGGCGGCGGAATTCTCTCCGCCGGTGCAGAAGCAGAACTGCTCGCCTTTGCAGAAAAAACCCGCATCCCGGTCATCAACACCTTTATGGGACTGGGCGGATTCCCGGGCACCCACGAACTGGCGCTCGGCATGCCGGGAATGCACGGCAGCTATACGGCAAACCAGGCCTTGCTTAATGCCGACTGCATCATCGGGATCGGCGCCCGCTTTGACGACCGGATCACGATGGGGCGGACGAAAGAGTTTGGACCCAACGCCAAGATCGTACACGTCGACATCGACCCGGCGGAGCTGGGCAAAAACGTGGCGACGGCCGTTACCGTGGTAGGCGATGCGAAGAGCACGCTGCAAAAGGCCCTGCCGTTGGCGAAAGCTTGCGACACAGCTGATTGGATCGCTCAGCTCAGGCAGTGGCAGCAGGAGCATCCGTACAGCTACAAGAAAAACAGCGATGCCCTGAAGCCGCAGGAAGTGATCGAAATGCTGTACGAAACGACGAACGGCGAAGCGATCGTGACCACAGACGTCGGCCAGCACCAGATGTGGACGGCACAGTACTACAAGTTTAAAAGTACGCGCTCCTTCATCTCCTCGGGCGGACTGGGCACGATGGGATTTGGCTTCCCGGCGGCAATCGGGGCGCAGTTTGCCAATCCGGACCGCACTGTCATTGCCGTCGTAGGGGACGGCGGCTTCCAGATGACCAATCAGGAACTGGCCATTTTGGTCCAGTACAGACTGCCGGTAAAAGTCGTCATCTTGAACAACCAGTGCCTTGGCATGGTGCGTCAGTGGCAGGAATTGTTCTACGAGAACCGCTACAGCCAAATCGATCTGACCTGCAGCCCCGACTTTGTCAAGCTGGCAGAGGCCTTCGGAATCAAAGGGATGCGGGCGACGACAACAGCGGAAGCGAAAGCAGTATGGGCTGAAGCACTCGCCTACGACGGCCCGGTCGTCATCGACTTCCGCGTCGAACCTGAAGAGAACGTCTATCCGATGGTCGCAGCAGGAGACACACTGGATCAAATGGTATTGGGGGAAGAGTAGATGGAACAACATACGATTGCCGTCCTTGTCAACGACCACCCCGGCGTGTTGACGCGAGTCGCCAACCTGTTCAGCCAACGAGGCTGCAATATCAACAGCATTACCGTAGGAGCTTCGGAGGAGCCGGGACTGTCCCGAATGATCATCACCTCCGGGGGCGACGATCAACGCATCGACCAATTGATGAAGCAGCTGAACAAGCTGATCGATGTCATCTCGGTCACTTTGCTCAGCAAAGATCCGATGGTCACGCGCGAATTGGCGCTGATCAAGGTGGATGCCGGCCCCGCACAGCGAGCCGAGATCAACGGGATCGTCGAACCGTTTCGGGCATCGGTGGTGGACATCGGCCCCACGTCGCTGATCATCCAGGCGACCGGGGATATTGACAAAATTGATGCACTTTTAGCACTGCTTGAGCCGTACGGCATTCGCGAGCTGACCCGGACCGGGTTAATGGCCATGGCGCGAAGTGTCGTCGATCAACCTTCATATATGTAAGAAAAACTCAACTGGTATGCGAAACAAGGGAGGAAATGAAAATGGTAAAAATGTACTACGAATCTGATGTAAACAAGGCGGCACTGCAAAACAAAACGATCGCAGTGATCGGTTACGGAAGCCAAGGCCATGCCCAAGCGCAAAATCTTCGCGACAGCGGATACCGCGTCATCATCGGTCTTCGCCCGGGGAAATCCTGGAACCAGGCAGTAGAAGACGGATTTGAAGTTTACACAGTAGCAGAGGTGACAAAAGAAGCTGACCTCATCATGATCCTCATGCCAGACGAGCGTCAGGCCCAGGTTTACAAGGAAGAAATTGCGCCGAACCTCAAATCCGGAGCAGCCCTGTTCTTCTCCCACGGCTTTAACATCCACTTCGGCCAAATCGTTCCGCCGGCAGATGTAGACGTCGTGATGGTCGCGCCGAAAAGCCCGGGCCACCTCGTTCGCCGCACCTATACCGAAGGCTTCGGTACTCCCGGCTTGCTTGCCGTCTACCAAGATACGACCGGCAAAGCACACGAACTGGGACTCGCATACGCCAGCGGTATCGGTTGCACCCGTGCCGGTGTCATCGAGACCACCTTCCGCGAAGAGACGGAAACCGACCTGTTCGGTGAGCAAGCAGTGCTCTGCGGCGGTGTGAGCGAGTTGGTCAAAGCCGGTTTCGACACGTTGGTGGAAGCGGGCTATGCACCGGAAATTGCCTACTTCGAGTGCTTGCACGAGCTGAAGCTAATCGTTGATTTGATGTACGAAGGCGGTTTGGCACGGATGCGCTATTCGATCAGCGACACGGCCGAATACGGCGACTACAGCACGGGACGCCGCATCATCACCGAAGAAACGCGCAAAGAGATGAAAAAAGTGCTGGCGGAAATTCAGGATGGCACCTTTGCCCGCAATTGGATCCTGGAAAATCAGGCAAATCGCCCTGGATTTAACGCACGCCGCCGTATTGAGGCAGAACACGGCATTGAAAAGGTAGGTTCCAAGCTCCGCGATATGATGGCTTGGATCAACAAAGACAAGTAATCACCCAAAAAAAGGAACATCAGTAAATAAACGGAGGAGGAAAGAGGATGCGTACAATCGAGATTTTTGATACCACATTGAGAGATGGCGAACAGTCTCCAGGCGTAAACCTGAGCTTGAATGAGAAGGTGGAAATTGCCCTCCAATTGGAAAAATTAGGCGTGTCTCGCATCGAGGCCGGATTTGCGGCAGCCTCCCCCGGGGATTTACGCTCCGTGGCTGAAGTAGCCGCCCGTGTAAAAAATGCGACAGTGATCAGCCTGGCGCGTTCCAATGAAAAAGATATTGACAAGGCGTATGAAGCGGTGCGAGGCGCGAACGATGCCGGGATCCACGTGTTCCTGGCAACCTCGCCAATTCACCGTCAATATAAGCTATGCATGAGCAAGGAAGAGGTGCTGGAGCGGGCCGTTGCCGCCGTCAAGTACGCCAAAAAATACGTGCAGCATGTTGAGTTTTCCGCCGAGGACGCCGGCCGCACGGAGATTCCTTACCTCGCCGAGGTGGTAGAGGCAGCGATTAAGGCGGGAGCGACCGTGATCAACCTGCCTGATACGGTAGGGTACTTGTCCCCGCAAGAATACGGTGATATCTTCCGGGAGATGTTCCGACTGGTGCCGGGCATCGAAAAGGTGAAGCTGAGCTGCCATTGTCACGACGATTTGGGGCTGGCAGTCGCCAACACGCTGGCTGCGATTGAGGCCGGAGCGACACAGGTCGAGGGAACCATCAACGGTATCGGCGAGCGCGCCGGCAATGCGGCGATTGAGGAAGTGGCCCTGGCTTTGGAGACCCGCAAGGATGTCTTCCAGGCCGTGACGACCTTGAACCTGCGCGAAATTGCCCGCACAAGCCAGTTGGTGAGCCGCCTGACCGGAATGATCGTGCCCGGCAACAAAGCGGTCGTAGGGGCTAACGCCTTTGCCCACGAGTCCGGCATTCACCAGGACGGCGTCTTGAAAGAGGCGACGACCTACGAGATTATCCGTCCGGAAACGGTCGGGTTCAAATCAAACCGGCTGGTTCTCGGCAAACACTCCGGACGCCACGCTTTCAAAGACAAGTTAGCCGAACTGGGATACCACCTGGAACAGGCGGAAATCGACGTCGCCTTCATCGCGTTCAAAGAGTTGTGCGACAAGAAAAAGGAAGTCAGCGATGACGACATCGTGGCGCTCGTCGATTCCAAGATGTCCGGCTCGGCTGAAGCTTACAAGCTGGAGTCCGTGCAGCTCTCTTATGGAAACCTGTCAGTTCCGACTGCCAGCGTCCGCCTGCTGCGTCAGGACGGCACCGTTTTGGAAGAGGCTGCTTGCGGCAACGGCTCGGTCGACTCCATCTACAAGGCGATTGACCGCGCCACCGGCGAAGAAGTAACGCTGGCCGATTACAAGATCGTCTCCGTTACACACGGCAAGGATGCACTCGGCGAAGTGTACGTCCGGCTGCAGCAGGGAGATTTGATCGTTCAAGGGCGCGGCGTCAGCACCGACGTCTTGGAAGCAAGTGCGATCGCCTACGTGAGAGCGATCAACAAAATCATTGAGCGTCGCGGCGAGACACTGGTTGCAAGCGTATAAAGAAGCGAAACGGCAAGAACGGGCATAATTTGCATGATTTATCATTATATGGAAGAAAGATGAGTGGCCTATGACAAAGAAATCTTTTACGATCGCGGTTCTGCCCGGCGACGGCATTGGGCCGGAGGTTACGGCGGCAGCGGTCACATTACTGGAACAAGTAGCGAAACAATCTGATGTTACATTCCAATTCACGTACGGCCGCATCGGCGGATGTGCGATTGACCAGGACGGCACACCGCTGCCGGAGGAGACGCTCCAGCTCGCAAAAGCAGCAGATGCGGTACTGCTCGGTGCGGTTGGCGGCCCGAAATGGGACCAAAATCCAGGCCATCTGCGTCCGGAAGCGGGATTGCTCGGCATCCGCAAGGCTCTTGGGCTTTACGCCAACCTTCGTCCGGCGACGATGCACCCCAGCCTGGTCGAGGCTTCGTCACTGAAACCGGAGGTCGTCTCCGGCGTCGATCTGATGGTAGTCCGCGAACTGACCGGGGGGATTTACTTCGGCGAGAAAAAGCGCTACCAGGGGGCAGACGGCGCTGAAGTGGCCGAAGACCAGCTCATTTACAACGAAGCGGAGATCGAACGGATTCTGCGCGTCTCCTTTGAGATCGCCCGGAAGCGGAACAAACGGCTCTGCTCTGTCGACAAGGCCAACGTATTGGAAAGCTCCCGTCTGTGGCGGAAAGTGGCTGACCGCGTGGCGGCAGACTACCCGGACGTAGAGCTGACGCACATGCTGGTGGACGCCTGTGCAATGCAGTTGGTGCGGGCGCCAAAACAATTCGACGTCATCGTGACGGAGAACATGTTTGGCGATATTCTCAGCGATGAAGCGGCCATGCTGACGGGTTCGATCGGCATGTTGGCTTCGGCCAGCCTGGCAGAAGGCAGCTTCGGCCTGTACGAACCGGTTCACGGCTCGGCCCCGGATATCGCCGGAAAAGGGATCGCCAATCCGCTGGCGACGTTCCTCTCTGCGGCATTAATGCTTCGGTACTCGCTTGGTCTGGATGCCGCGGCAGAGGCAGTGGAGAAGGCCGTCTCGGCCGTACTCGCTGCCGGCCATCGCACCGGCGACATCGCACCGGATCCCAGCAAGGCGATCGGTACCGCAGAAATGACCCAGTTGGTACTGGATGAACTGGCAAAACAAGCGGTGGCAAAATAAACAGAAAAGACAGTTGCCTCGATCATATCCTGATTGAGGCAACCGTAATTTCGCATGGTTACGCGGACTGCACGTACAGCGATAGAATTTTTGCAAGCAACGTTTCCGAATGGGGCAAACGTTGTTTTTTTATCTATTTTCGCAGAAGACTCCCACCTCTAGAGGCGGTGAGATGAATGCGATTTTTTTGCTTTTGCACCACTTTTCAGAACATACGTTTCCTTTCTGTGGTAACCGAATAGAACGTCTCCCAACAAAATCGTCATAAAACAACAAATATATTGACTGTTTTAAAACGATAAAATATGATGTATTTATCTTTGTATACAGAATGCAGTATTCAGAAAATGAAGGAGCGGGGTCAGATGAAAAAACTGATTAGGCGGACAGAGACACTCCAATCCCAGGTGTATGAATATCTGCGTGATAAAATCCTGATTGGAGGATTAGCACCGGGACAAAGGCTGATCGAAGAGAGGATCGTCGAAGAAACCGGGGTCAGCCGCAGTCCTATTCGGGAGGCAATCCGCCGTTTGGAAAAAGATGGATTGGTAGTGGTGCAGCAGCAAGGGGGGGTGACGGTTTACGCACCAAAATGGGAGGATTTTTCTTACCTGTACGAATGTCGGCTTAACTTGGAGCCAGCGGCCGCAATGTATGCAGCCGAGCGGCGTTCGCAGGCCCAGGTGGAGCGGCTGCAGGAATTGCTGGAGATGACGAGGAATCCAGCCCATCAAAGCGATCCGATAAAAATCCACGAATTGAACTTTGAGATTCACCACTTGATTTCGGAGGCAAGTGCCAACCCTTATCTGGTGAAAATGCTGAAGGATTTGAAGGTGTTGATTTCCTTCTATCGAAATGTGATCATTCGCACCCAGGAAAAACGTCCGGAAACGGTCGTGGACGAGCATGCCGCCATTCTGCAGGCGATTGCCGATCAGGACGGCCAAAGGGCCAAGCAGCTGATGGAGGAGCATATTCGGACGGATTACAGGTTGTATTTAGAATCCTATCAAGAATCAAACACACAGGGAGATCATTATGCAGAGGAAGAAACCACTGGAAGGACTTAGGGTGCTGGAACTTGGCACACTTGTCGCCGCTCCTTTTGCGGGAAAGATATTCGCTGAATTTGGCGCAGAGGTGATCAAGGTTGAGGCACCGGGAACGGGCGACCCGCTTCGCAACTGGCGTGCCATGCATGAGGATTCATCCATCTGGTGGTATGTGCAGGCAAGAAACAAAAAATCGATTACCGTAGACATGCGCTTGCCAGAAGGGCAGGAAGTGGTCCGATCGCTGGTGGAAAAAGTGGACGTCATTATCGAAAATTTCCGTCCAGGGACACTGGCGAAGTGGGGCCTTGATTACGAAACACTGTCAAAAATCAACCCCGGCCTGATCATGGCCAGTATCTCCGGCTACGGGCAAACGGGACCGTATCGCAGCAAACCCGGATTTGGCAGCGTGGGAGAAGCGATTGGGGGGCTCCGGTATTTGACCGGTTTTCCGGACCGCCCGCCTGTTCGGGTTGGCATCGCCATTGGCGATATCGTGGCCGGCATGTACGCGGTGATCGGCACGATGTTTGCCCTGCACGCCCGGAATAACCATCCGGAAAAACGAGGGCAGTGGGTTGATGTCGCTTTATATGAATCCGTTTTCAGTTTAATGGAGGGGATTTTGCCGGAATTTGACCTCAAGGGGATTGTTCGCGAGCGTACGGGAAGCACCCTGCCTGGGATTGCACCGTCCAATACATACGAATGTTCCGACGGCAAGTACATCGTCATCGGGGCGAACAGCGACAGCATTTTCAAGCGGATGATGTACGCGATCGGGAGAGGGGATTTGGCCGAAGACCCGCAGTATGCCGACAATCAAGGCCGAGCCGAGCGTGCAGATTTTCTCGACGAGGTCATCGGGAACTGGACGAAGCAGTACCCGCTTAAAGAGGTGCAAAAGCGGCTGGATGAGGCTGCTGTTCCGGTCGGACCGATCTACAGCATTGAAGACATTGTCAAGGACGAGCACTACAAGGAAAGGGAGATGCTGAAATCGGTAACCCTGCCGGACGGAAGGAAGGTCCTGGTTCCTGGCATCGTGCCGAAACTGTCGGAAACGCCGGGAGACCTGGAGTGGAGCGGCCCAAAACTTGGCCAGCACAATCAGGAAATCTTCGCAGGGCTGCTGCAGTTGAGTCAGGAAGCGATCGGCAAATTGAAGGAAAAAGGGGCGATTTAATGGCCGAGGTGCAGATTATTGAAGTCGGGCCGCGGGACGGACTGCAGAACGAGGCGGAGTTTGTCCCTACGGAAAAGAAGCTGCAGCTGATAGACAAGCTGCTCGATGCCGGGATTACGCGGATGGAAGCGACGTCGTTCGTTCACCCGAAAAAGGTGCCGCAAATGTCAGACGCTTCTGATATTATGTGCAAGCTACAGGAGTATAAAAACGTCTCCTTCGGTGCGCTGGTGCCAAACCGGAGAGGGTTTGAACGGGCGCGTGAACAGCGCATTGACGAAGTAAACTGGGTGACAGCCGCCAGTCAGACTTTTAACGCCCGGAACATCAACCAGTCGATTGAGGAGAATTTCGAGGCGTTTGTACAGCTTGTGCCGCTGATGAAAGAGGCTGGAGTAAAAATCCGTTTTTCGATTGCGACCAGCTTCGGCTGCCCGTTCGAAGGAAAAGTGGACGAGGACAAAGTCCTTTCGCTTGCCCTGGCGGCCTTTAAAGCAGGTGCTGATGAAGTAGGGCTGGCCGATACGATCGGAATTGCCGTTCCCGACCACGTCTACAGTCTGTGCAGCAAGGTATTGAAATACAGCAGGTCGGATTCGGTCGCCATTCATTTGCACGATACCCGTGGGCTGGCGCTTGCCAATACGTACGCCGCCTACACGGCGGGCATTCGTCTGTTTGAGGCTGCCGTCGGCGGATTGGGCGGCTGTCCGTTCGCGCCGGGAGCCGCGGGAAATGTGGCGACGGAAGACGTGGTCTACATGTTCGAGCGGATGAACGTCAAAACGGGAATCGATTTTTCCCGGTTGTTGGAAGCATCCGATTTTGCTGTCAGTCTCTCGAAGAGAAATCCGCTGGGCAGAATTCGCCTGGTGGAAAATAGAAATCAGTTGACGATCTAAAGCTGCATAATTACAGGGGGTATTTTTATGAAGAGCCGGAAAATATGGACAACCTTGCTGGCCGGATGTTTGCTGGCCGGATCTGTACTTGCGGGGTGCGGCGGAGGAACTGCCCCGACAGCGGAGAACAAGCCGCAAACCGAGGCCGGAGCTGGACAAACAGCTGCACAAGGCGGAGATGAGTACCAGGAAGTGACCATCCGCCTCGCCTATAATCTGCCGCAGGATCACCACGTTTCCAGGGGGGTGGAGGATTTTGCCAAGAAGGTGACAGAGAAGTCCGGAGGAAAAGTAAAAATTCAAGTATACCCGGCAGGACAGCTGCTCAGTGACAAAGAGATGAACCAGGCGATCTTGACGGGTGGTGTCGAAATGGGGGTAAACTCTTCGACGCTGTGGGCATCGGTAGTGCCGGAGATGGGTATTTTTGATGTCCCGTTCGCTTTCCCTACGTATGACCTGGCCGGAAAAGCGCTGAAGGGAGAAATTGGCGAAAAATTGAATCAACAGATGGAAGCAAAAGGGGCAAAAGTCCTCATGTACGCCGACTACGGTTACGCCCAATTTGCCAACAACGTAAAACCGCTGAAATCCCCCGCTGATTTCAAGGGTCTGAAATTCCGCAGCATCGGGGAAATCCCCTCTGCCATGCTGCAAGCATACGGGGCGGCACCGGTCTTTATGGGAGCGGGCGAGGTTTACATGGCGCTCCAGCGCAATACGATTGACGGCGCTACCTCCGGAACGACCGCGATGGTACAGCGCAAGTACGACGAAGTATCCAAGTATTTGACGATTGCCAACTACGCATACCTGGAATTTTTGCTCGCGGTAAACAAGAAGTTCTGGGACGGGCTGCCGCCAAAAACACAAGAGCTGCTCACCGCGACCGCCAAAGAGACGGAAGATTGGATTCGCCAGCAGGCGGAGCAGGAGGATAAGAAGACGGCAGAGCAGTTGAGAGAAAAGGGAATGGAAGTTTACGTCGTGCCCGAAAGCGATTATCCGGCGTGGAAAGAAGCCGCAAAACCTGCTGTTGACGAATATCTGAAAAACAGCGGAGATACCGGTAAAGAATTGATCCAGCTGGTAGAGAACTTACAGTAACGTAACACCTTGGGAGGGGGATCATGAAGATTTTAAAGTCGGTATACGCAGGTCTTGACCGCTTAATCACGCTGGGCGGACTTATGGCTGGTATCTTTATCTTTTGCGCGACGGGAATGATTTTTTACGAGGTCATTTCCCGCTTCCTGTTTAACGCTCCGACGATATGGTCGACGGAACTCTCGATTTACGCCATAATCGGAAGCTGTTTCTTTGGAGCGGCATACACACTTAGGCGGAACGGGCATATCAAAGTGGACCTGTTGCTCCACAATGTTTTCGCTCCTATTCGGAAAGGCATGCTGATGGTTTCCTGCGTAATCGGGTTTTTGTTCAGCACAGTCTTTACTGTATACGGGTGGGAACACGTCAGCAGCAGCAAGGAATTGGGTTTTACATCTGCCTCCCTGCTGAGGATCCCAATGTACATTCCTGAAATGCTCCTCCCGTTGGGCGGAATTTTGCTTTGCTTCTCCTTTCTGCTCCAATTTGTTGACACGATGAACGGAAAAGGAGAGGAGTCAGAATGATTTCATTTTTTTCAGGCGGTTTTGCCGTCTTGCTGTTGATTGGGCTCCCTGTGGCATTCGCGCTCAGTTTTGTCGCCGCCATCGGGCTGTATCTGTTCAACGGCGGGGCGCTGGGCTTGTCGCAAATCCCGATTATTGCGTACAAATCCCTGGACGATTTTACCATGAGCGCATTGCCGATGTACGTGCTGATGAGCCAGGTTCTCCTGTACAGCGGCGTGGGCAAAGAACTGTACGAGATGGCCAGCAAGTGGTTTCGCCATCTGCCCGGCGGTTTGGCGATCGCGACGCTGACGTGCTGTGCGATTTTTTCCGCGATCTCCGGTTCAAGTGTAGCGACGGCTGTCACGATCGGAATGGTCGCGATTCCGGAAATGACCGCGCGGGGCTACGATAAAAAAAGCGTACTCGGCTTGATGGCAGCGGGCGGCACGCTTGGCATCCTGATTCCGCCAAGCGTGCCGATGATCATTTACGGATCGGTCACCGGCGAGTCGGTCGGCAAGCTGTTTATCGCCGGTGTCATCCCCGGGCTGCTGCTGCTTCTGCTGTTTATGGTGTACGCGTCGTGGAAGACGAGGCATATCAAAGAGGCGCCGGCGACCTGGACTGAACGCTTCCAGGCCACCCGCAAGGCAATCTGGGGATTGCTGATGCCCGTCATTATCATCGGCGGTATTTATTCAGGTATCTTCACTCCTACGGAAGCGGCTGCCGTCGGTGTTGTGGTCAGCTTTTTGATCGCAGGCTTGGTGTATCGCAGTTTGTCGCTGGAAAATATGAAAAAGATTATTCTTTCCACGGTGAAGACGAATGCGATGATCTTGTTCATTATTGTCGGTGCCATGCTGTTCGGGTTTATTCTGACCTATCTGCAAATACCGCAAAAATTGACGGAGCTGGCGACGGCTTTGCCGGTTTCCAAGTGGGTTATCTTTGTGCTGATCAACATCGTGCTGCTCATTTTGGGCTGCTTCCTGGAAACAGTCTCGATCCTGGTCATTACCCTGCCGATCCTGTATCCGATCATCACTGCGCTTGGGTTCGATCCGATCTGGTTTGCGATCGTCATGGTCGTAAATATGGAATTGGCCTTGATCACTCCACCGGTCGGACTCAATTTGTTTGTTCTCAAGGGTGTGGATCCGAGCTCGTCGATTTCGACCATTGTCAAAGGATCCCTGCCTTACGTCGTAATCATGCTCCTGTTTATCGTACTGTTATCGATTGCGCCGGGACTGGCAACGTTCCTGATAGACAATGTGAAGTAAATCAGATGTCGTCAGATAACCCCTCCATCTGCTGTGAACCAGCGGGATGGAGGGGTTGTTTGTGAAAATAAAAATCTGATAATTCGGAATTGATTCGATAGTCATAGTGAATTGATGCCAAAAAAATGGTATGTTGAAAGTAGCGGGGTACCTATGATAATACCGGTGAAGCTAAGGAGGTAGTTTCAGGTGTATCAAATGGACAGCGTTTTACGTGATCATTTGCACAAGTGTGATGCCCAGTTGCAAAAGCGTTTGGCTCAGGCCATGGGCCTGGACGAAGAAATCACCGTATTGATTCAACGTAAAATCGATGATGGCCAGAGCACATGCGACGTCCTCAACAAGTTTGTACAAGATTGCGGATGCAGGATTATCAAGGAACTGCCGATTATCGGCGCCGTTGTCATCCGCCTGCCGGTAAGAATTTTGGGGCAGGTTGCCAGCAGCCACCACGTCCATCGGGTGCATCTCGACCGGACGATGCATGCCCTGCTCGACGTTGCCACACCGGCCATCGGGGTTACGCCGGAGAGCAGCAGCCGATTGACCGGAAAGAACGTTGCGATCGCGATCCTTGATACGGGCATTTACGCCCACCCCGATCTGACCGTGCCGCAGAATCGCATCGTCGCTTTTTACGATGTGATTCAGGGAAAAACCAAGCCTTATGACGATAACGGCCACGGCACCCATGTCGCCGGTTGTGCTGCCGGAAACGGTGGAGCGAGCGGGGGCAGGTATAAAGGCCCCGCCCCGGAAGCTTCGCTCGTCGGGGTCAAGGTGCTCGACGGCAGCGGACAAGGTTCGATCTCAGATATCATCGACGGCGTACAGTGGTGTGTTCAGCATAAAGACCAATGGGGCATTAGCATTTTATCCCTTTCGCTTGGCGGTCCGGCGAGTGAATCGTATCGCGATGACCCGCTTTGCCAGGCATTGGAGAAAGCGTGGCGGTCCGGATTGTTCGTCTGTGTAGCCGCTGGCAATGAAGGGCCGGGAGCGGGGACGATCAGTTCTCCGGGAATTCACCCACTGCTGCTTACGGTAGGGGCGGTAGATGACAAGCGTTCCGTTCCGCTGGAGGACGATAAGCCGGCGCCTTTTTCCAGCCGCGGCCCGACGATCGACGGCTTGACCAAGCCGGATATCGTCGCCCCGGGGGTAAATATCATATCGCTTCGTTCCCCGGGCTCAACGCTCGACAAGACCTATCCCGAACGGCGCGTAGGGGAACAGTACGTCGCCCTTTCCGGAACATCGATGGCAACGCCCATCTGTGCAGGTGCCGCGGCGCTGCTGTATGAAGCGAAGCCGGAAGCTTCCCCGGACGAGATCAAAACAGCTCTCTTGGCGGGAGCAAAGGACCTGTTTCACAACCCCAATACTGCGGGCAAGGGATATGTGCAAGCGGCAGGCGCACTGGATGCCCTCGAAGCGCCGGAGACTCCCGCTGTTTCTGTTAGTGGGGAGGAGACGCATATTTCGGTTGCCTTTACGCCTGAGATCGCAGGTATCATCGAACGGGAGATTGCCGCAGCGGCGTCGGAGATTGCGGTCGAAGTCCCGCGCATCACCGATTTGACGATTGTGACGGCATTGGCAAACGCAGCCCGCCGGGGCGTGCATGTGCGGATCCTGCTTGACGCAGGACATCCGGAAAACGTGGAGACGATTCACTTCCTTGCCGAAAAGGGAGCGGAAATCCGCCGTTTTCACATCGTTCCCGGGCAAGGCGGACCGCTGTACACCGCCTTTGCCCTTTTTGATCAGACCAAGGTGCTGCTGGGCAGCGGGGACTGGCGGCATCGCGACCTATATACCTCGCGAGAGCATGCTGTCTTGACGGACTCCTTGCAAGTGGTGGAGCAGATCGCGGGAGTCTGGCAGGCTGATTGGGATTCGGCGATTTCTGCAGCCGCAGGGGATGCGCGAGACGGCGCAAACGAACAGCTGAGAGCCGCAGGGGCCTGACCCGAACGCAGGCCTTGGCAGCGCCTGCCTGGTCGAAACGGAAAAAACCGGCACACAAGCGCAAGCGTGTGCCGGTTTTTTTTACCCGATCATGATCTTTCCTTTCGGGAAGCGATAATACTCCTTCTGTTTGCGCTGTGCCAGGGCGAAGGCGATCGTCAGCGGTCCCACCCGGCCGGCGAACATGGTGAGCGTGATAACAATCCGGCCGATATCGGTCAAGTGAGGGGTGAGTCCCATCGAGAGACCCACCGTGCCGAATGCTGAGGTCGATTCGAACAGGATCATCAAGAAGTCGACGTTTTGCTCGGTAATCGAAAGGATCATCGATGCGGCTATGACAATGAACAAGCCGCTCACTGTGACGGTAAGCGATTTGTAGATCATATGGGGCAGGATCCGCTGGCGGAAGAAAATCACGTCTTCCTTGCCTTTTACCTGCGC
Organism: Brevibacillus massiliensis; assembly: GCF_000311785.1. Lineage (GTDB taxonomy): Bacteria > Bacillota > Bacilli > Brevibacillales > Brevibacillaceae > Brevibacillus_C > Brevibacillus_C massiliensis. Next base: position 556,731 of record NZ_HE978536.1, on the reverse strand, counting down.
CCATACCGCCCCCAACAGGGTAGCGAAAGTGGTCGTTTTGATCCCGCCGCCCGTGGAACCGGGGGATGCCCCGATAAACATTAGGATGATGATGAAAAACAGCGATGAATGACGCATATCCCCGATGCTGATCGTATTGGAGCCATCAGTCCGGGCCGCTACCGACTGGTAGAAGGAGCCGAAGAATTTTCCCAGCATGGAAAGCGGCTGCAGCGTTTTTGGATTGTTGTACTCCAGCGCAAAAATGGCGACGGTTCCCGCTACGATCAGCCAGGCGGTCGTCGTCAACACGACTTTTGTATGCAGGGAGAGGCGCCGCTTATGGCGGCGGTACTCATACAGCTCCGACAAGACGATGAAGCCAATCCCGCCGAGGATCACCAGCAGAGGGATGACCAAATTGACGATCGGGTCTTCCACGTATGAGGTTAAGCTGTTAAAATGCCCCAATATGTCGAAGCCGGCGTTGTTAAAATTGGAGATCGAGTGGAACAATCCGAAGTAAAGCGCCTGGCCAAGAGGCATCTCAAAAGCAAAGCGGGCAGCCAACAAGAGAGCCCCGGCAAGCTCGATGATCGCGGTGAAGATGAGAACCATCCGGGCCAGACGGACAATTCCTTCGATCGAGATCTGATTGAGTGATTCGCGCAGCAGCAGCCGCTCTTTTAGCGAGATTTTTCGCCGAATCAACAGGGCGAAGAAGGTGGCGAAGGTCATAAAACCCAAGCCGCCCACCTGTATCAGACTGAGGATCACCAACTGGCCGAACAGGGTGAACGTGGTTCCAGTATCGACGACGACCAAACCGGTGACACAAGTGGCAGAAGTAGCGGTAAACAGCGCGTCAATCCAGGGCAGTCCTGTACCGCTGACGGTAGCTGCCGGCAAGGTGAGCAAAAAGGCGCCGATGACAATGATGACGGCAAAACCGAGTACCAGTATTTTGGGCGGGTCGTGCCTGAGGTTATTGATGACTTTTGAGAACATGGTATCGCTTCCTCTATCTTAAGCGTAGCTTTCTCCAGATGTAGATACTTCCACCTAGTAGTATAACCGCGATTGCGGCTCCTACCAAGTAGTCTTTTAACATCAAAACGACCAGTCTCCAATTTTCCCCGAGCAAATACCCTGCGCCGATCCAGAACGTGCAGAACAGAAAAAAGCCGGCAAAACTGTAGACAGTGAAAGCCAGCCAACTCATGTTTCCGACGCCGGCGACATACGAGGAGAGCGTCCGTACGCCGGGCAGCAAGCGGCCCAAGAGCAGCACCAGCGGGCCGTATTTTTTTGTGAACTGGGTAGTCAGTTGAATGGAGTGATCAGAAATCAGCAAGTACTTTCCGTATCGGGTCAAGAGCGGCAGTCCGTATACCTTGCCAAGGGCAAAGGCGATTAACGAACCCGTACCGCTGCCAAGTGAAGCGATCAGGACGACATATCCCAAATCGAATTGCTTCGCACTGGAGAGAAAGCCGAAGAACGCCAAAGCTGCGTCTCCCGGAAAAGGAAGTCCCATCCCTTCAGCGACGAGCGCGAGAAAAATGCCTGGGTAACCCAGCTTTTGCACCAGAGCGACGACAGCATCCCATACACTCGCAATCAAGCAATATCACCTCATGCTAGTATATCGGACAAAGCGGGAAAATAACACCGAATTATTTGAGCGTACTCACTTTCTGTGTTCTTGTTCGATCGTCTCCGAGCCCGCTTCCAGCTCTTGTGCCTTCCCCTGCCTTCCTCCCAGTTTTTTTGAGAACAGGACCGCGATTCCGATAGCCATAACGATCAAAATAAGCATGATTGCTGCCTGCAGTATCAGGTTGTTCCACTCAATGACAATAGCTCCAAAGGACATCCGAATTCACCTCACCCACGGGAATATTTTACCACAAATTAGGTAACCATTTCCGGGTTTGAGTGGCGTTATGCCAAATCTCTAATTACAAAATTTTCTGACGATATGTTAGTAATAAGTTATAACGAATACGATTGACTGGGGGAATGATGAGTTGGAACGGAACAACCGAAAGGAGCATAAATCCTTGCAAACACTTATGCGCTTGGATGGCAAAGTCTGTCTCGTCACCGGCTCGGGGAGCCAATCGGGGATCGGGTTCGCGGCGGCAGCCATCATCGGCCGGTTGGGCGGAAGGCTGGCGATAGCTGCCACGACGGAGCAGATCTACCAGCGGGCCGAGGAACTTGGGGCAGAAGGCATCGAAGCAACCGGCTATATCGCCGACCTGATGGACAGACGGCAGGTCCTGGCCCTGGCCGATTTCAAATGGCCCACTCCTGCTCCGACACAGGCAGGGCGATCGTCACTGTCGTCCCCACCCCGACGCTGCTGCGGATGGAGATGTCTCCCTGATGGCCCTCGATAATCTTTTTGGCAATCGTCAACCCCAAGCCGCTTCCCGCTATCTGCACGCCGTGGTGCTGCGGCTCGCGGTAAAAGGGCGTGAAAATTTTTTCGAGATTTTCCGCAGCGATGCCCGCGCCGTTGTCTGTGATCGCGATCAGCAAGCGGGCATCCTGCTGAAAAGCGTTGATCTGAAGGATCGTCTCCCCTTTATCGCGGGAGTATTTGATCGCATTCTGCAAAATGTTGACCAGCGCGCGATTCAGCTTTTTCGGGTCGACATGGACGAGCGGCAGATCGTCGGGGCAGTCGCATTGGATCTGAATGCTTGTGCTCTCCGCCTTGCCGGTGACAATCTCCAGAGCGTGTTCGAGGATAAAGCCAATCGGCAGACACTCCTTGTCGTACGTTTCGTTGACATCCAGGCGGGAAATCTCGAACAAATCTTCAATCAGCTGGATCATGTGGTTGATCCGGAACAGAATCAGCTGCATGTACTCCTTTTGCTGCTCGGGCGAAAAGCTGTACTCGCTGATCAGCTGGGCGTAGCCCTTGATGGACGTGAGCGGCGTCTTTAAATCGTGTGAGATTTGGACGATTAACTCGGTTCGGGCCAGTTCCGATTTTTTCAGACGGTCAAAGGTCTCTGTCAGCTGGGCGTTTGCTTCCTGCAGCGCTCTGGTGCGTTCATCCACCCGTTCCTCCAATTCGTTGGCCCGCTCGGTCAATTCGCGGATCAGCTTGTCAATCGTCACATTCATCGAGTTAAAGGTTTCCGTCAGATGGCCGATTTCGTCATGTACGGTGACAGGAATGGCGATCCTGTAATGGCCTTTGGCGATTTCCTGGGTCGCTTTCGTCAATTGCTTGACCGGCTCCGTCACAGTCCGGGAGAAATGGTAGGAGAAGAGGATGACGGTCACCGAGCCTAAGAACAGAAAGAATAACAGACGCCGGGCAAACGCCTCCATCTGAATGGCCGTTTGCTCATTGGCATTTTTGATAACCGGATCGATGATATCCGACTCGGGGATGACGAAGTGAAGCACCCAGCCGTTGCTCGAAATCGGCGCAAACATGACATAAAAATTTCCCTCCGGAGTGGACATTTTCCGAATGCCTTTGGCCGCGTTTTCGCTTCTCGCGGTGCTGCTGTCATCGCTGGCTGACGGTGGAAACGATGCGAGCGACCCCTGTGAAAAAAGCGCGGACGGCAGGCTGTTCTTCTGCCCGGCGATGAAATGCCCCTGCTTGTCCCGAATGAAGGCAAACGCGTGGGGCTCCTTAAATTTTAAGTGGAGGATCCGGTCGTCTATGTAGGCGACGGGAAAATCGGCCCCCAGCACACCGCGCAGTTTGCCCGACGGGAGGTAAACGGGAATCAATGCGGTCGTCACCGTTTCCCAGTGGGTGACGTCGTTGTACGGATTGGTCCATGTAATCGTTTTCTGCGGGTTATGCCGCTCATCCGCCAGATAGTAGAATTCGTAATCCTGGACCTTAATATCGGGCGGCAGTTTGTTGATGGCAACCTCGTAGTCGACATTCATCGCCGGGTAGATGATCCAGCCGGATTCGGCAAAGCAAAAAAACACCGCCTTGAGCATGGAGTTGTTCCGGTTCGTCTGCATCATCAAGGGCTCAAGTTCTTTGGCAGTGCCGAGCTCGCCCGTCGTCAGCTTGGGCGAAGCGCTGGCACTGACGAAAATATTGGCTTGCTCGTACGGATTGGCGAACGGTTCCCAGCGGTACCCCTGGGGACGCTGCATCAGCTGAATGTCGGGAAGCGCATCGGGATGCTTGCCGCTTTTGGCAAACAAGTATTCGGCCTGCTTTTGCAGCAGTTTCAAGTTCTCCTCCACTTTGAGAAATTCCATGTTGATCAGCTCCGCCTCTTTTTCCAGCAGGGCGAACTTTTGCTCCAAGGCGTCATCCATCGTGGTTTTGATTTGATTTTCCGTCATTCTGGCCGACAAGTCATTGACCTGAAACAGACTGTAAACACCGAGGACAATGAATGGGACAGACGATAGCAGGGCGGTAAAAGAGAGAATTTTGCGAAAAAACGATGTCTTAATGGTTTGCAGCCTCCACAAATTTGTATCCAACCCCTCTCACAGTCACAATGTAACGGGGATTCAACGGATCTTCCTCAATTTTCTTGCGCAAGCTCGACATGTGCACGATCACGGTTCTTTTTTCGCCGAATGAATCGATGCCCCAGATTTTGTCCAGCAGTTGTTCAGGCGAGAACACCTGGTTGGGGTGCTGCGTCAAAAAGTGCAAAAGATCGAATTCTTTGGCGGTCAGGTGGATCTTTTTTCCGTCACGCAAGACTTCACGGGCGCTGGCGTTAATGATCATGTGGTCAAAGTGAATGCTTTGGTCTTGTTTGGCCTGCTGTTTTTTCAGCATCCGGTTTCGTCGCAGGTGGGCCCGGACACGAGCCAGCAGCACGCTGATGTTAAACGGCTTTTCGATATAGTCGTCTGCCCCGATACTGAGGCCGAGAATCTTGTCGTTGTCTCCGTTTTTGCAGGTGACAAAAAGGATCGGAGACGTGGTCAGCATGCGCAGCTGTTGACAGACCAAAATGCCGTCGATATCGGGCAGCATCATGTCGAGCAGGATCAACGAAGGCGCCCTTTTTTTCACCTGTTCAATCGCTTCTTTGCCGGTAGAGGCTACGGAATAGGGGAGGGCTTCCTGTTCAAAACAGAGCGACAGGAGCTTTTGTATGTCTTTGTCGTCTTCTACGATCAGGATTTCATCCACATCAGATCCCTCCAGTCTTGTTGTTCCCCTCGCCGGTCTGCCGCCGGGGATACGAAGGTGTCATCATATGTCTGAAAATTGACAAAAAAATCAGCGAAACTTGATCAGGGTTTGACGTTGATTTGACTGAATAATCTTACGATTGATTATAGGCCAGATGTACAAAGAAAGAAAGGGGTTGGGCTATGAAGCATGTCCATTCATTAAATTGGAAAGGGAAAATGATCGAACGGGTTGTCAACACGGAAAAACCGCCGGAGGTGGAGGGCCTTTCACTGCTGCCGATGGGATGTGCCAATCTGTTTGATCCCGGATGGGAGACGGACTTTTCCGCCATGGGGCTCGACGGCTTATGCCAGCCGCATTACCGCGACATCTACGGCTGTTACGGCGACTGTTGGTGGGCGGCCCAGGTGCCTGACGGGCTGACGAACTACGGAAGCTGGGCGGATGAATGCCCGGTGGCAGCCAATGATTGGCGCAAATTAAAATACGTGAAGCCGTAAGAGGAGTGCCGCGATGACAAAAACGAGAATCTTGGCCGTGCTGTGCGCAGTCGTCGTAGTTGCGATCATCATCTCGCAATTGTCTGGCTCGCAGGAGACGAGCGACCGGCATGATGATCCGCCAAAAGAGGTTGTGCATGTCAGCAAGCAGGTGGAAAAATCGTGTATGAGCTGTCACGCTGTCGACCAGAACGGCAAACTGGCCCGCATCGAATACGTGCGAAAAAGCCCTGAAGGCTGGTCACAGACGATTGCCCGAATGGAACGCATTCACGGCGTTCAATTGTCGGCAGCGGAACGCGAGCAATTGGTGGCCGACTTGAGCCGGGAGCGCGGCTTGGCTCCGGAAGAAGCGGAGAAGGTGCAGTATTGGCTGGCAGACAAACCTTCCTATGCCGAGCCGTTGCCGCAAAATCCGAACGTGCAGAGCAGCTGCATTACGTGCCACGCAGCCGGGCGGTTTGAAGCGCAGCGCCGCTCGGAAGAGGAATGGAAAAACCTGAAGGACTTCCACCTGGTGATGTTTCCCTCGATCTATCTGAACCACCGCCATATGGACTGGCCGGCTGAAGCGGAAGCCGCACTGGAGTATCTGGCGCAAATGTATCCGCTCCAGACGCCGGAGTGGGACAAGTGGAAAGGCCGCGAGAACGATCTGCAAGGGAAATGGAAAGTAGCCGGATTTCAGGGAACAAAAGGATTCTACCTGGGAGAGAGCCAGTTCAAGAAAACGGAAAGCGGTTACAAGGAACAGAAGCAGATTCAGTTTCTGAAAAGCAAGGCGTCCGTTCAGCTGGAGGGCGAGATTAAGCTCTACGGCGGATTTATGGTACGCGCGGACTACAAGGCGGCAGGAAGAGAGTTGAAGGGAACCTACAATGTGCAAGGGCAGGGGAATGTGATTGAAGGCGACTGGTCAGAGAAGAGCGATTCGGGCCTTGCCGGGGAAGAAACGTATTACAAGCTGCAAACGGAAAAGCCGGAAATTATCCATTTTGAACCAAGGGCATTGAAAAAAGGAGCGACGAACCAGGTCACTCTCTACGGGATGAACCTCGGCAAGCTGAAGGCGTCCGATTTGCATCTGCCCACAGGCGTAACGGCAGAGGAGATCGACGTGGTCGCTGACGAACAGGCGCAGCTTCGCTTGACAGCGGCGGACAGCGCCGACATCGGTTCGTTTGCCATCGGGACCGATCGAGCGGTCGTTCACAAGGAACTCGTCGTGTACGACAAAGTCGACTATATCAAGATTGCCCCGGCGTACGGGGTAGCGCGAATGGGCGGCGAAGGCCCGATGAATAAAGTCAGCACCCAGTTTGTCGCCTACGGGATGAGCAAGGGAAAAGACGGCAAGCAGGGCACTGACGACGACCTGACCTTGGACGCTGTCGACGCCGAGTGGTCATTGGCCGCCTATCCCGAAGGAGCAAACAGCCAATACCTGCAGTATTTGGGGACGCTTGAGCAAGACGGCCTGTACACGCCCAAGGCGGAAGGGATCAATCCGGCAAGGGAATACACCCAGGAAAACGTCGGAAGCGCAACAGTCGTAGCCAAAGCGGCAGTTGACGGCAAGGTGTTTTCTGCTCAAGCCCATCTTGTGTCCACCGTTCCGGACTACAACAACATCGTTCACTAGGAAGGGAGATGTTCCGATTTGGGAACTGCGCAGCTGCGAAACTACATTCCATTTGAAGTAAGCGGCAGTGAGTATTTGTTTCACGGTTTGAGCGGAAATATCGTCCAGCTGGATCACCTTTCCAGGGAATTTGTCCGGTATGCCGAACAGAACGGCACGAGAAGCGGAGATACTGTGGAGCTGGACGTCGATGAGTACCTCGCTCAAGTAGGAGCAGATGCAGCCCCTCGGCACAGGCAGATGTTGGCGGAGTTGTCCCGACTGGAAATTCTGGACCTGGCAGAGACGGAGCTGAAGCGTTTTACCGCTACTCCGCCGGTGCCGGCAAGCACGGAGGGGCTGCCGGTCAAAACGCTGGTGTTTCATTTGGCCAATGCCTGCAACCTGCGGTGTACGTATTGCTATGCCGGGGATGGAGAGTACGGTGCGCCGCAGAAGTACATGTCGATCGAAACCGCCGAGCGGGCGATTCGCTTTTTGCTGGAAAACAGCTTCGACGAAAAGTCGGTGACGATCGTGCTGTTTGGCGGCGAACCGTTTCTCAACTGGAAAGTGCTGAAGCACATCGTCGAGCACGCTGTGGAAGAGGCGAAGAGGTGGGGAAAAACGGTCACGTTTTCCCTCACCACCAACGGAACGCTGATGACGGAAGAGCAGATGGTCTTTCTGCACAAGTACAAAATCGGCACCTCCGTGAGCATGGACGGCACCAAGGCAGCGCATGACAGGAACCGGCCGATGGCAGGCGGGCAGGGCTCGTACGACCGCACCAGCCAAAACGTCGCCAAGCTGCTCGAAACGCATACAACGGCGCCCATCGGCACGCGGGTGACCGTGGCCAAAGGGTTTGAAAAGCTGGAGACGTCGCTTGAGCATCTGCTCGCCAAAGGGTTTTACGAGGTGGGCTTCGCGCCCGTCACCGAATCGAACATGGAGCTTGCCCTGGGCGACGACGATTTGGCCGAGCTGCTGCGGCAGTTTCGCCAGCTGGCCGAGCTGTATGTCGAAGCGGCTGTAAACAATGAGTATCTGGGCTTTTCCAATCTGACCAATCTGCTGAAGGAACTGCATACAGGAACGAATAAAGCGTATGGCTGCGGCGCCGGTCTGGGTTTTTTTGCGGTCAGTCCGGATGGCGGGTTGTACCTCTGCCACCGTTTTAACGAAAATGAACAGTTTAAACTAGGTGATATTTACTTTGGCTTACATCGCCGCAGACAGCAGGAAGTGCTGGCTGAGCTGCACGTCGACCGGAAGGAATCGTGTACATTCTGTGCGCTCAAGCATATTTGCTCAGGCGGCTGCTACTACGAAGCGATGGAAAGGCAGGGCGATTACCGCCGCCCCAATGCCCACTACTGCAGCTGGATGCATGATTGGATCACGCTCGGTCTGCAGACATACGTTAAAATTCTCGAAAAAAACCCGGCGTTTCTCGACCGGATCAGCGGCATCGGCAAAGAGGGGTGTATGAGCAACTGATGATCAAAAAAGCGTTGATAGGAACGTATCTCATCGTCGCCATCTGCTTTTTCTTAAGCTTCGGGGAGGGACATCCGGTCAGTGGAGCCAATTCGGGATATATGGAGAGAGTCTTCGTGTCTGGCTACGGTGAGGTAACGGTCGTCGATCCGGCCAAGCCGGAAGTGGTTGCCAGTATCAAAGTCAACGGGCCGGTTCGCGATCTGAGCTTTACCAAGGACGGAAAGAAGGCGTTGGCACTTGCCAACGGCAGAACCTCGCTGTACGTCATCGACACGCTGGGAAACAAGGTGATCGATGAGATCAAGCTGACCGGCAGGACGGACAACGGCTTGCTTGACCGCCGCGTCTGGGGCAGCGCCATTTCACCGGACGGCAGCAAAGCGTACGCCTTTGTCACCCAGGGGGAAAAGCGAACGAACATCTTCAAGGTACTGCCGAGCAAAATCCTCGAGATTGATCTCGGCACGAAAGAAGTCGTCAGAAGCGTCGAAGCCCCGTACGGGATCCACGTGCTGCAGTGGAAGCCGGACGATTCGAACACGGTATTTGTCTGGGGCTATGATCTGTACACGCTGGATGTAAAAGAGATGAAACTGTCCCTGCTGCATGGAATCAAGCATCCGCAAAAACCCGAGGATGGCATCGGAAACTACCTCCTGATTTGGCCCCGCAGTCACACCGGGTTCAATTCGTTTCCACTCGTCAAGTCGTATCCGGACGGCCGGGTGACGGAAGGGCTGCTCTGGTTCAATTTAAAAACGGAAGAGCTGAAGACGCTGGAGTTCGACAAAGATCCGGTCGGGATGTTTTCCGCCGCAGTAGACCGGAACCAGCAGTACGGCTATGTCGTGCTCAACCACTTGTACAAGGTAGACATGAAGACGGGCAAGGTGCTGAAGGATTCGCATCCGCCGCACGGGAGCACCTATGCCATCGACTTGAGCGCCGATGAAACAAAATTGTACCTGGCTGGCGGAGGAAATGAATTCATCGTCGCAAACACCGAGCTGCAGGTAGAGAAAATCATCACGCTGCCTACAGACGGGTGGGACTTGCAGGTCGTCAAGATTGATAAGCAGCAGTAGGCAGGAGAAAACGGAGGTGCCTATCCGATGGTCGAGTTTGCCGTTTCCGTTCAGTCGTTTCGCGACCTTTGCCTGGCGGAAGAGCCGTGGCTGCCGTTTTCGCGGCAGAACCCGATGGAAGCGGAATTGCAGGAAGTCTTTTTTCAGGAATGGGCAGCGGCATTTGCCAAGCCGAAGAGGCCCGAGAGGATTTACTTCGGTTCCGAATTTTGCCAGTACCGGCTGCCTCCGCTTTCTCTGGTGAAAAAGGCGCTGGCGTACTGCCGGGAGAGCGGATTCGCCTTCACCTTTGCCACTCCGTATGCGCACCGTGAAAAATTTACCCAGCTCGTCAGTATCTTGGCATACTTGGACGGGGCGGCCGCGAGTACGGGAGAGCGGGTGGAGGTGGTCGTCAACGATTGGGGCGTCTACCATCACATCCAGACGCACTTGCCCCGCCTCGATGTCGTAATCGGCAGGCTGTTGAACAAGACGATCCGCGACCCGCGCGTCGCCCACTACTACGCTAACGACAAGGCCCCGGAGGAAGGGCGGAAGTTTTTCCAGCGAACCGGCCTTTTGTCCGCGTGGTTTCAAACGTTTTTGCAGCGGGGGAACGTGGTCGGACTCGATTTTGACGAATTGATCCAGGGCAACGAGGTGCCTTCCATGAAAGAGTGGGAAGCGCCGCTGCTAACCTCCTTCCACTTTCCCTTCGGCTGCGTGGCCAGCGGGAGCGCCTGCATGGTCGGGTTTATGGAAACGGCGAAAGCGGGTAAGTTCCGCGGCGATCCGAAGTGCAAACAGGAGTGCCAGCGCTACGTGTACGAGCTGAAAAACCGGCAGCACAGCGACATGCAAACCCGGATCGTGCAAAAAGGGACGACTGCTTTTTACGCGCATACGCGGGAGTTGGTCAGAAGCGGATTGCGCGGCGTGCAGGCGGTTGAGCGGCCAAGGGTTGTGTACAGCCCGAGGATTCCGGTGTAACGATTTGATCAGGGGAGGCAGGTGCGATGCAGCGATGAAAATATTAGCTCCTTTGGGTTCGGCAGACGAAGTGGAAATGCTGGCGGAGAACGGCGCTGAAGAGCTTTACTGCGGAATTACGCCGATGGAATGGATTCACAAGTACTCGCCGGGCGTGTGGATCAACCGCAGAAACCCTTTTGCCGGACTGCCCTCTTTGAAGGAACTGAAGCGCGCCGTCGATTTGGCGGGCCGCTATGGCATACCCGTATTCCTGACCTTGAATGCTCCCGCTTATGTGGAAGGGCAGTATCCGATGCTCCTCGAGCTGATTTCGCATTGTACGGATGAGATTGGCGTCGGCGCGTTTATCGTCAGCGATATCGGCTTGATGGTGGCGATGAAGGAGCGCTGTCCGCAGGCGACGATTCACGTCAGCAGCGTCGCCGCGCCGATCAATCCGGGTAGCATTGCCCTGTACAAACAGCTGCAGGCGGAACGAATCGTCCTGCCCCGCAGCGTACAGCCAAGCGAGATCCCGGCTTTGCGGGCGGCTGCGGGAGACGGCATCGAACTGGAGGTGTTCGTCCTAAACGACGGCTGCGTGTACGAGGAGAGCTTCTGCCTGACGACGCATTCGGCGGGAGCGTTTTGCTCTCAGGCGCAGTGGGACTACGAGTATTTCCCGGCGGACGGCGATCAGCGGCTGAGTGCTGCGGAACAGGCGAAGTTGGCCCAGCAGGTGCAGGATTACCGCGAGTTTGTCTGGTTTGTCAACGACTGCGGCTGTCAGGTGGCCCAAGACGGACTGCCGCTCGGTCCGTGCGGGCTGTGTGCGATCCCCAAGCTGTATCAGCTCGGGGTGGATTCGCTGAAAATCGTCGGTCGGGAAGGCGCCCCCTACCGGAAACTGGCCAGCCTTCAACTGGTGCGGACGGTTGTTGACCAGGTGAAAGCCGAGGCGAGCGAGGCTGCGGTCATCAAGACAGCCAAAAAGCTGAGAAATCAACCGCAGTTTTGCGACGCCGGACTCATGTGCTACTACCGGTGAGTCAGATGGAAAAGAAGCTGCTGCCGTTTCAGAGGCCGTACATGGGTCCGCTTGTGCTCGTATTGCTGCTGAACATCTGCTCGCTGGCGCTTGCGACGGTCCAGCCGCTGTTCGGCAGGTTTGTGATCGATGAAGTATTTCTGCGGCGTACGTTTCCCTTTTCGCAGGCGATGGGCCTGGCTGTCCTGCTGATGGCCTGCGCCTTGGGCATATCGCTGCTGACCAAATTTTGCTACGTCAAAATGAGCTTGCGGATGATGCTGGATTTGCGGACCGCTTTTTACCGGCATGTGCTTCGGCTTCCGTACTCCTTTTACGCAGGCAAGCGGGTTGGGGATGTGATTTCCCGCGTCAACGAGGATTTGGCCGAGACCCAGCGCCTGTACACGGACAGCTTGCTGCAGTGTGTCAGCATCAGCCTTGCGTTTCTGCTGAATGTCGGCTTTCTCCTGCTGCTGGACTGGAAAATGACGCTCGTTTGTTTTCTGCTGCTGCCGCTTTTGATCTGGGGAACGCAAAAATTTCGCGACACCCTGTTTGCCAGCAACATGGCCCTGCGCGAGCTGGCCGCCGGCAACCAGAGCTTTCTCTACGACACGCTGGCCTCAGTCCGCTTTATCCGCGCATCGAATCTGCAGCCCTGGCTGGAAGCCAGATACAGGGATGAGTTGACAAAGCTGAATGAACAGAGCTTGAAGGTCACTCTGATCGGAGCGTGTGCCCAGGGCGTTCCGCAAGTGGTTGTGCTCGTTTCCACCATCGGCATCATCTGGCTACTCGGGTTCAAGGTTCTCGGAGGAGGGATGAGCCTGGGGACACTGCTTGCCTTTACCGCTTATCAAGCAAGTTTGTACGCCTCTGTCCAGGGCTTTGCGCAGCTGTACATCCGCCTGCAAAAAGGCAGAGTGGCGGTGCGGCGCGTCAGAGAGTTTCTCGGGCTTCCCCTGGAGCGCGACGGGTCGAGGAAGCTGTCGTCGCCGGGTTTGCTCATTCGCTTCGAGCAGGTCTCGTTTTGGCATGAGGCGACGAAGCCGATTTTTCAGCAGCTCGATTTCTGCCTGGCCAAAGGCGAGATGATCGGCATAACCGGCGAGAGCGGGGCAGGCAAAAGCACGCTTGCCGATCTCCTCGCCAGAGTCACTCAACCTACCGCAGGCGTGATCACAATAGACGGGATCGATATCCAAGCCATCAAGCGGGACTGCTGGAACCGCAAGGTGTGCCTCGTCGCCCACGACCATCCGGTGTGGTACGGTTCAATCGCCGAATGCCTCAAACTGGGCGGACAGGAAATCGACGAATGGCAGATGCAGGCCGTGCTCGAAGATGTCGGCCTCTGGCAGGATATCGAACAAATGCCGCAGCGGCTGCAGACACAGGTGGGAGAAAAGGGAGTGCGGCTGTCCGCCGGGCAAAAGCAGCGCCTGCTGCTCGCCCATGCGCTGCTGCGGGACCCGGATGTGCTGATCCTCGACGAGGCCACATGCCATCTGGACGCGGAATCGGAGTGCCGACTATTTGCTCAGATCAGGGAACGGTTAAAACACAAAACGGTTATCATCATCACTCATCGCCTGCAAAACATCATGTGGGTGGATCGCTTGCTGCACGTGGCTGAGGGAAAAATCAGGCCGCACGATCAAGCTCAAGGAGGGGATCAGCATGGCTCTGTCACGCTATTACATGGCTGAGCGTGACTTTGGCAAAGGAAAGGGAATCAGCATCGCCCAAATAGACAGCGGCATCAATGAGTGGCATCCCCATACCGGCAAAATTGCCGGAGGGGCTGCCTTCCAGGTAGATGCCGGGGGGAGGATCCTGCTCACCTGCGATCATACCGATCAGTTGGGACATGGAACTGCGGTGGCCGGCGTCCTCAATGAGCAGGTGCCTGAAGCGGAACTGTGGTCGCTCAAAATCTTTCACGATACCTTGACTGCGCACATCGAGGTGCTCTGCGCCGCGATCGAGTGGTGCATCGAAGCAAAAATCGATTTCATCAACCTGAGTCTCGGCGTTCGCCGGGATATCGGCGAATTTCAGCAGGTCTGCGCTCAGGCTGCGGCGGCGGGAGTGATCATTGTGGCCGCCTGTGACGAACAAAACGGCCTGCTGTGGCCCGGCTGCTACGATTCGGCATTTGGCGTCAAAGCCGCACGGCAGTGCACGGGTGAGCTGTTTTTTTACAATCCCGACGAGCCGGTTTCCTTTCTCGCTTCAGGGCTGCCCCGGCGGCTGGAAGGGCCGATGCAGAAGTTCAACTTTCAGGGACACAGCTTCGCGGCCGCCCATGTTACCGGGTTGCTCGCCAAATTAAAAGAAAAGTTTGGAGTCGGCTCCAAGCAGCAGATGGAAGCCTGTTTGCTCGGGCTGTTCGGGCCTGTCCCGGTAGAAAGCGGATGATCGCTAAAAGCGCTGAAATCCGTTTGATTCATGAAGAAATAAAACAGTTGGTCAGGGGGATCCAAAAGCAAAAAGGCCCGGAGCTTCGCTTCGGGTATTCTTTATTCTCTGCCCAGAGGCAGCCAGCAGGGAAACGACAGCACTGCCAAGAATCTGTAGATACGACCATTCACGCAAAAAAGTCCGTATGACAGGGAGGAATCCAGCAAGTGAGTACCAGCGAACACAAAGCAGAAGCGCCGAAATCTGTCGGCTGCATGGTGATTACCGTCTCTGACACCCGCAGCGAAGAGACGGACAAAAGCGGCGCATTGATGAAATCCCTGCTGGCGGCCGCGGGGCATGAGACACATCTGTACCGCATCGTCAAGGATGAGCAGAGCGAGATTACAGAGGCAATCCTCGAAGGGACAGGACATCCGCAGGTAGACGTCATCCTGTTGAACGGAGGGACCGGGATCGCCCCGCGCGATACCACGTACGAGGCTGTCAAGCAGCTGCTGGAGAAGGAGCTGCCTGGCTTTGGCGAGCTGTTCCGCTATCTCAGCTACACGGAAGACATCGGTTCTGCGGCGATTCTCAGCCGGGCGATCGCCGGCACATACCGCGGCCGGGCGATTTTTTCCACGCCTGGGTCATCGGGGGCCGTAAAGCTGGCGATGGAGAAGCTGATCGTCCCGGAGCTGGGGCATGTCGTCAGGGAATTGAAAAAACAGGGATAGGCGTATATTTGCCCATATCACCGTCTGTTTGCTATAATCGAATGCTAGAAAAAGAGGTGAGCGGGCTTGAAAATCGTATTAGCCACACTAAATGCCAAATATATCCATTCATCCCTGGCTCTCCGGTACCTGCGCAGCTATGTGAAGCCGGTATTTTCCGATGTCGAGCTGGTCGAGTACACGATCAATGACGTCACCATGAACATGGTCGGGGATTTGTTCCAGCGGCGGCCGGACATCGTCGCATTTTCCTGTTACATCTGGAATATCCGGGAGACCCTGGATGTCATTCGCAACTTTAAAAAGGTGTGCCCTGACACTCCGGTTGTGCTCGGAGGGCCGGAGGTATCCTACGATACGGACTTCTGGATGAAAGAGTATCCGTTTATCGATGTCATTGCCATGGGAGAAGGGGAAGAGACGTTTTTAGAGCTGTGTCAGGCGTATGACGAGGCACGGCGAAGCGGCCTGGCCCCCCGGCTGAAAGAGGTGGCGGGGATCGCCTACCGCGACGGCGAACGGGTTCGCTTCTCCATGCCGCGCGGACAAATCGCCGACCTGAACTCGATCCCATCCCCCTACACGGAGAATTTGGACGAGTTGAAAAACCGTGTCGTCTACTTCGAGGCTTCGCGCGGCTGCCCGTTTAAATGCCAGTACTGTCTCTCCTCGATCGAAGACGGCGTGCGCTACTTTGATCTGGACCGGGTCAAGCAGGATCTCAAACGGCTGATCGACTACGGGGTGAAGACGATCAAGTTCGTCGACCGGACGTTTAACATCCACAAGCGGTACGCGCTGGAGATCTTTCAGTTTTTGATCGACAATCACAACGGGACGGTTTTTCAGTTTGAGATCACGGCGGACATCCTCCGTCCCGACGTCGTTGACTTTCTGACGGAAAACGCGCCGCCGGGCATTTTCCGCTTCGAGATTGGCGTTCAGTCGACCAATGACGAGACGAACCGGCTCGTCCAGCGCATCCAAAACTTCGAACGGCTCAGCAATACGGTGAGAAAAATCAAGGCATCGGGGAAAATCGCCCAGCACCTCGATTTGATTGCCGGCCTGCCCGAGGAGGGCTACCAGTCTTTTCGCAAGACGTTTAACGACGTGTTTGCGCTGCGGCCGGAGGAGCTTCAACTCGGCTTTTTGAAGATGCTGCGGGGAACCGGCATGCGTGCGCGGGCGGCCCAGTACGACTACGTCTACATGGACGAAGCGCCTTACGAAATCCTCGGCAACAACTGTTTGAGCTTTGAGGATATGATGCGAATCAAGCGGGTCGAAGATGTGTTGGAGAAATACTGGAATGCCCACCGGATGGACAACACCTTGGAATGGGTGATTTCCCGCCACTTTGCTTCCGCTTTCGACTTCTTTCAGGAGTTTGGCGATTACTGGGAGCAGCAGGGCTGGAGCCGGTTCGGACATCAACTAGAGGACTTGTTTAGCCGGCTGCATCATTTCCTGGGGAATCGTCAGATAGACGGGCTGGATCATGTAGAAAGCTTGATGAGGTACGACTACCTGATTCATCAGAAGTACCGGCCGCGCAAAGTCTGGTGGGATGAGGACACGGGGAAGGCGGAACTCAAGGCGGCCTTCCAACAGGTGCAGGCCCAGCGTGAGCGGCTGCGGGAGGACTTTGCCGACCACGCAGCAAATGAAAAAGAGTACTTTAAACGAACAGTTGTCACGCCGGTCTCGTTTGATGTCGAACGCTGGCTGAAAAACGGCGAAATGGCAGAGGGCGACTATACGCTGGTTGTCTACTATCCTTATACAGATAGCAGGGATAATACGTTTGTGGTCGTGGACCGGCCCGTTTCGATCGCGGGATAAAGGAACGTCCGCACTCCCTTGTAACTTTTTGCCCGGTTTCTGCGTATCAAGAATAGAATCGTCCCATCAATTTTGGGCATAAAAGGAATGTATGACGCCCGGGGAGCATATGATTCGTTATTTCTGCCACTGTACAAAACATTTTCGGCTCATGGATGAAACGGATAGGGGACACATGTTATGGAGATAAATCTCGATCTGCTGATCTCGCTGATCGAACAGTACGGCTATTTTGCTCTGTTTTTTCTACTGTGGTTGGGGATTGTCGGCTTGCCGATTCCTGACGAATTGGTGGTGGCGACGGGAGGCTTTGTCGCTTCACAGGGGTATCTCGACCCGGTGTACACCTTTCTGGTTGACTACCTTGGGGTCGTCTCGGGGTTGTCAATCGGTTATTTGCTCGGGCGGTTGTTTGGCAAGCCGATTCTGAAGTGGTTGTCGCGCAAGAAAAAAATGGAGCGGCATATCGAACGTTCCGTTGCGTTAATTCACAAATACGGGGCGTTTTCGCTGTGCCTCAGCTACTTGCTGCCGGTAGTCAGACACGTTGTCCCCTATATCGTTGCGACCGGCGGGATGAAGTACCGCCGCTACGCGATGTTTTCCTATACCACTGGTCTCGTCTGGACCTTTTGCTTCTATGAAGTGGGCTTTTTGTTTGGCAAGAACATGTGGCAGATCGTAGAAGTGACAAGGCGTTACGGCTTTTATGCGCTCGCCGTTCTCGTCGCTTTGCTGGTCGTGATGCTGCTGGTCAGACGGAGGCGCATCGCCAACTAAACGGCTGCAGGGTCGTCAAAAAAGGAGTCAGGGCAAATGGGGGAAAAGCTGCGGGCACACGTCCGGACGCGCACGGCCGTCCTGCTGCTTGGATGGCTGTTGATTTTGTGGAGCGTATCAATCGGTGGACATCTGCCTTTGTTTTGCGGGCTTCTCGCGATCAACGGCTACGCTTTTGCGCTGATGGCGATCGACAAGCGGGCAGCCAGGCGCAGGCAGTTTCGCCTGCCGGAAAAGAGCCTGCTCTTGACCGGGCTGTTGGGCGGCGCTGCGGGCATTGGCTTAGGGATGGTCTTGGTGCATCACAAAAGCAGGCACGCTTCCTTTCTTACATGTATTCCGTTGTTTTTTTTGCTTCAGGCCGCAGGGATTTGGTATCTTTGGTAAGTTAATAAATGGAAAGGATGGTATAAAATGGGAAATGAAACGCTTGAGATGTTTCGCGAACTGACGGAGGCCCCCGGAGCACCCGGTATGGAATCATCCGTGCGCGATGTGATGCGCAAGTACATAACGCCTTATGCCGATGAGATCAGTTATGACGGACTCGGCAGCCTGATTGCCAAAAAAACCGGAAACCCTGACGGCCCGCGCATCGTCATCGCCGGCCATCTTGACGAAGTGGCCTTTATGGTAACCCAGATCACCGATGACGGCTTTATCAAATTTCAAACCTTAGGCGGCTGGTGGGGACAGGTGATGCTGGCCCAGCGCGTCCAGGTGCAGACGCGGCAGGGCATGGTGGACGGTGTGGTCGGATCGGTTCCTCCCCACTTGATGACTCCGGAAGCGAGAAAAAAAGTCGTCGAGATCAAGGACATGTTTATCGACATCGGCGCCTCCAGCAAAAAAGAAGCGGAAGAGTTCGGCGTTCGGCCCGGCGATGCTATCATTCCCGTCTGCCCGTTTACCGTTTTGAAAAATCCAAAGCTGATGATGGCGAAAGCCTGGGATAACCGGCTGGGCTGCGCCGTGGCAATCGAAGTGCTGAAGCGCCTGAAAGGCGTGGATCACCCCAACACGGTGTTTGGCGTCGGAACCGTCATGGAGGAAGTGGGCACCCGCGGAGCCCAGACCGTCGGCCAGACTCTGCAGCCTGACATTGCGATCGCCGTCGATGTGGGAATCGCCGGCGACACGCCGGGCATCAGTCCCAACCAGTCGGCGTCCAAGATCGGAGCGGGTTTTGAACTTACCCTCTACGATGCCCGGACGATCGGCCACTCCGGGCTGCGGGACCTGATCATCAGCACAGCGGAAGCGGAGAAGATCCCGTATCAGTTTGCCATCGTTCCGGGCGGGGGGACTGATGCCGGCCCGATGCACCTCGTCGGCAGCGGTGTACCGGCCGTCTCTCTGTCTGTCGCCACCCGCTACATCCACAGTCACGCGTCGATCCTTCACTACGATGATTTTGAATACCTCGTCAGCATCCTGGTCGCGCTCGTCAAGCGGCTGGATGCAGAGCAGGTAAAGGCCCTGCGGACGTACGAATAATCGGCAGGCTTGCAGCTCCGTCTGGCGTGAACCTGCTGGCCTTGCCCAAGCAAAAACCCGTCTTTTGCGCAAGACGGGTTTTTCTTTGTTTCGTTTTACGTTCCTACAGGCGAACTGGTGTGGGCTGGGATGTACTGGGAAATCGTACCTGCCATCTGCTGCTTTTCCGCGGAATCGCTGTGCTGCCAGAGCAATTCGAACAGCACGCCCAGTCCGGGCAAGATTTTTTCCTGGCCGGTGGTTACCGCATCGTTGATCGTATCCATCACATCGCTGGCTGTGGAACCCTGCATCTTGTACATGATGGCCTGGCGGAGGTCGAGCTGGTTGATATTCATCGTGTTTTGCTCCTCTCATAAAAGGTCAGTCTGCTTTGTATAGTATGGATTACATTGCCGGCTGCGATTCGCCTTTTGTGGCGGAAAAAGGATATGGTATAATGCTTGCGACGCAATTGTCGGGATATAAGGAGTGGAAAGATCGATGTCGACCAAACAGTTTGCCATCATCGGGATGGGACGCTTCGGTTCCAGTGTGGCCCGTACCTTGTATGAGATGGATTACGAAGTGATGGGGATTGACGAAGACGAAGAGCGGATCAACGAGAATATCCAATACGTTACGCATGCCGTTGCGGCCGATTCGACCGACGAGAACGCTTTGAAGGAAATCGGCATTCGCAATTTTGACGTAGTCGTCGTGGCGATTGGAAACGATATCCAGGCGAGCATCTTGACGACGCTCATCTTGAAGGAGATGGGAGTCAAGAAGATCGTGGCCAAAGCGCAGAACGAACGTCACGGGCAAGTGCTGTACAAAGTAGGGGCGGACCGCGTCGTCTTTCCCGAGCGGGACATGGGCATGCGGCTCGCACACAACCTCATTTCCGCCAATGTCCTCGACTTTATCGAATTGGCCGAAGAATACAGTGTCATCGAGAGTGTCGCTTCTGCCAAAATGGTCGGGAAGACCCTCCGCCAACTGGACGTCCGCGCCCGCTACGGGGTGAACGTCATCGCGATCAAAAGCGGCGAGAGCTTCAATATCTCCCCCGCGCCGGACGATCTGATCCAGGCGAACGACATCCTTGTCGTCATCGGCCACAACAAGGATCTGAAAGAATTTGAGGAGAAGGCGTAATGGCTGGGGTGACGATAACCTCTGTGCAGAATCCGCAAGTAAAGCGCTGGTGCCAGCTGCACAGCCGCAAAGGGCGGGAAGAGCAGGGCAGCTTCCTTGTGGAAGGGGTTCACCTGGTCGAAGAGGCGCTTCGCTCCGGCAAGGCGGTGACAGCGGTTATCTACGACAGCGAACGAGGGATTGACCCTGTCGTAGCCAAAGCGTTGGCCGGGCGGAACGTACGGCAAATCGCCGCGTCCGCTGCCGTGATGGCCAAGCTGAGTGAAACCCGGACACCCCAGGGCATCGTCGCAGAGGTGATGCTGGATTCGGCCGACTGGGATCGCTGGTGGGATACGCAGGCGGATCGCGATTTTTTGCTGCTGCTGCTCGACGGCGTGCAGGATCCGGGGAATCTCGGGACGATCATCCGCACGGCGGAAGCGGCCGGCGTCGACGCTGTCGTGATCGGCAGCGGCAGCGTCGATTTGTACAACGGCAAGGTTGTCCGCGCGACGATGGGGTCGATCTTCCGCCTGCCGGTGTTTGCCCGTGAGCTGCACCAGCTGACGGGATTGCTGAAAGCGGCCGGAGCAAGCCTGCTGGTTACGGCATTGGACCCTTCGAGCCGGTCCTATGATGAGCCTCTGTACCGCGGCAAAACAGCGATCGTGATCGGCAGTGAAGCCCGCGGCGTCTCGGACGGCATGCTGGCCGAAGCGACGCACAAGGTGCACATCCCCTTGAGCGGCCAGGCGGAATCGCTCAATGCCGCGGTTGCGGCTGGCGTCATCCTCTACGAAGCAAGGCGGCAGCGCCTTGCCTGACCCGGCAGCCGGGAGACAATCAGGTGGCCTTTACAAGTGCGGCCGCATGCGATATAATGTGCCAAAAAGTACGAACAAATGGAAAAGCAGACTGCGTTGATGGAGACCAGTACACAGGAAAGACGGCCTTACAGGGAGAAAGCGCCGGAGATTGAGAGCGTTTTTACGTGCCTGGCCTGTGGAATTCCCTCCGGAGCTGACCTCTGAAAAGCCTTCGGGCGGCAAGTAGGAGGGTACCGGATCATTCCGTTATCGATGAGCAAGTGAGACAAACAGTGTTTTGTCTAAGCAGGGTGGTACCGCGAGCCGACTCGTCCCTTTTTTGGGGCGGGTTTTTTTATTTCTTTCAGAAAAGGAGCGATCAAACGTGCAAACACGCTTGGAAAACATGAAGCAAGCAGCGCTTGCCCAACTGGCACAAGTGACGGACGCACAACAGCTGCAGGAGCTGCGCGTCAAGTATTTGGGAAAAAAAGGAGAATTAACCGAGATTCTGCGCGGGATGGGCAGCCTTTCGGCAGAAGAGCGCCCGAAAGTCGGCCAACTGGTGAACCAGGTTCGCGGAGTGCTGGAGACAGCGTTTGCCGATAAGCAGCAAGCACTGGAAGCGGCTGTGCTGAACGCCAAGCTGGCATCGGAGAGAATCGACGTGACCCTGCCAGGCAGACCGATTGCCACGGGAACGATGCATCCGCTGTCCAGGATTATCGAGGAAGCGGAAAACATCTTTATCGGCCTTGGTTACGAAGTCGCCGAAGGGCCGGAAGTGGAGCTGGATCACTTCAACTTTGAAATGCTCAACCTGCCCAAAGACCATCCGGCCCGGGATATGCAGGACTCCTTCTACATTACGGATGAAATTCTGCTGCGGACGCAAACCTCTCCCGTACAGGCCCGGACGATGCTCAGCAAAGCAGGCAAGACGCCGGTGAAAATCATCTGCCCGGGAAAAGTATACCGGCGCGATGACGACGATGCGACCCATTCCCATCAATTCACCCAGATTGAAGGACTGGTGATTGACCGGGGGATCAGCATGAGCGACCTGAAAGGGACACTGCTTACGTTTGCCCGTCAAATGTTTGGCGCCCATCAGCAGATTCGCTTGCGGCCCAGCTTTTTCCCGTTTACGGAACCGAGCGTCGAGGTGGATATCCAGTGCGTCATCTGCGGCGGAGAAGGCTGCCGGATGTGCAAGCATACGGGATGGATCGAGATACTCGGCGCCGGCATGGTTCACCCCCGCGTACTGGAGATGGGCGGATACGACCCGCGAGAAGTCAGCGGCTTCGCCTTCGGCATGGGCGTAGAGCGGATCGCCATGCTGAGGTACGGCATTGAGGACATTCGCCACTTTTACACCAATGACGTTCGTTTCCTGCGTCAGTTCAACCGGTTTTAGAAAGGAGAAGAAGAGATGAAAGTATCGTACAATTGGCTGAAAGAATACGTTGACCTGTCCGGAATCAGCCCGGAGCAGCTTGCGGAACTGCTGACCCGCAGCGGCGTGGAAGTGGAGGCGGTGGAATCCCGCAACGGCGGCGTCTCCAATGTGGTCGTCGGCTATGTCAAAGAGTGCGGCAAACACCCTGACGCGGACCGCCTAAACGTCTGTATCGTCGATGCCGGCCAGGGAGAAGATCTGCAGATCGTCTGCGGCGCGCCCAATGTAGCCAAGGGACAGAAGGTGCCAGTGGCGCTCGTGGGAGCAAAACTGCCCGGCGGCGTCCACATCAAGCGCTCCAAACTGCGCGGGGTAGAGTCGCAGGGGATGATCTGCTCGGCAAAAGAACTGGGATTAAATGACAAATTGCTGGCCAAAGATCAGCAGGAAGGGATCATGGTGCTTCCTCCTGACGCGGAAGTAGGGATGGATGCGGTCTCTTATCTGGGGATGGACGATACGGTGCTGGAACTGGGCCTGACCCCCAACCGCTCCGACTGCCTGAGCATGCTGGGCGTCGCTTACGAAGTAGCGGCGATCCTCGGCAAAGAGGTCATCCTGCCCCAAAACGATGTGACAGAAGACGGCGAAGCCAATCCCGTGACCGTCGAAATCGAGGCAGCCGACCATTGCTATCAATACTCCGGCCGCCACTTTACCAATGTAAAAATCGCCTCCTCGCCGCAGTGGCTGAAAAACAGGCTGATGGCAGCAGGCGTCCGGCCGATTAACAACGTGGTCGACATCACCAACTACGTCATGCTGGAGTACGGCCAGCCGCTGCACGCATTCGACGCTGCCTGTGTCCATGACCGCAGCATTGTCGTCCGTCTCGCCAAGGCAGGGGAGAAGCTGACGACGCTGGACGATCAAGAGCGGCAGTTGGATGAAGAGACCCTGGTGATCGCCGACCGGGAAAAGGGCCTGGCGATTGCCGGGATTATGGGCGGAGCCAACTCGGAAATTACCTCCGATACGACGGAAATCATCCTGGAAGCGGCTTACTTCACGCCACAGTCGATCCGCCGTTCCGCCCGCATGCTGGGGATGCGCACGGAAGGGTGTGTCCGCTGGGAAAAAGGCGTCGACCCGCAGCGCGTATCGCCCGCTTGCGACAGGGCAGCGCTGTTGATCCAGCAGCTGGCCGGGGCGACGGTCTCGAAAGGGGTAGCCGGCGGTACCGTGGTCCGGAAAAAACCTGCCGTGGTATCGGTATCTCTGGACAAAATCAACAGTCACCTCGGCACGAATCTGACGGCGGCAGAAGTAAGCGACATCTTCACCCGCCTGCAGTTTCCATTTGAAACGGCCGATGACATCTGGACGGTGACGGTTCCAACCCGGCGCGGCGACATTACCCTGCCCGAGGATTTGATCGAAGAAGTGGCCCGTCTGTACGGCTACGACCACATCCCGACCAGCCTGCCAAGCGGTGAGAATACGCAGGGGACGCTGACGCGGGAGCAAAAAATCCGCAGGACAATTCGCCACCATCTGATCGGTGCCGGGATGTCGGAGACGATCACGTACGTACTGGTCCATCCGGAACAGAGCGAAAACGTCTCCGGCCTGCACGAGCAGTCGTACAAGCCGATTCCGCTGGCGATGCCGATGAGCGAGGAACACGGCGTCCTCCGCACCAGCCTCCTGCCAAGCTTGCTGCAGACCGCTGCTTACAACAAAAACCGGCAGAACCACGATCTGGCGCTGTTTGAACTCGGCAGCGTCTTCCTCAGCGAAGAGGAGAAGCTGTCCAGACTGCCGGAAGAGAGATTATACCTCGGCGGCCTGCTCAGCGGCTGCTGGGTGCGGCAAAACTGGCTGGGCCTAAAACAGCCGGTCGATTTCTACCTGGCAAAAGGGCTGGTCGACTCCCTGTTGACCCATCTGGGGATTACAGATGTTGACTATCAGCCGTCAGAAGGACGCAGCGGGATGCACCCCGGGCGGACCGCAGACGTACTCGTTCAAGGAGTGCTGATCGGCTTCGTCGGCCAGATCCACCCTGCGACAGAAAAAGCGTACGACCTGGACGAAACCTACGTATTCCAGCTTGACGTGGCCAAACTGGGGACATATGCCAAGAGCTTCAATGAGTACAGGCCGCTTCCCAAATTCCCGGCGATCGGACGCGATCTGGCCTTTGTCGTTGACCGCCGGGTACCGGCAGCAGCGCTGACCCAGCTGATACGGGAAGAGGCGGGAGAGTATTTGGAGTCCGTTTTGCTGTTTGACGTCTACACCGGCGAGCGGATTGCGCCGGAGAAGAAGAGCCTGGCCTTTTCATTGACGTACCGCCATCCGGACCGGACACTCCAGGATGAAGAAGTCCAACAGGCAACAGATCACGTCGTGTCGGTACTGGCCGAGAAAACAGGTGCAGAGCTGCGCAGTTGAGGATAATCTTGACGAGTACTGTCATTTTCAGTAACCTTAGAGGGGAAAGCAACGGTCGTCGTTGGGAGGGGAGGCCATCGTGCAAAATGACGAAAAAAACCGTGTTACGGTAGACATTTTTGGCCAGCAATATCGCCTCAGCGGAAAGGCTAGCATCAACCATATGCGCATGGTGGCGGGCTACGTCGACGACAAAATGAACGAGATCGGTCACGGAAATTCCCGCTTGGATACGACTAAAATTGCCGTGTTGACTGCCGTAAACATTGCTGATGAATACTTTCGACTCCGTCGCGAGTACGAGGACCTGTTGAAGATCCTGAAAGAGGATGCAGCGGATAACGACAAAACATAACCGTTACGAAAGGAGAGGCAAACGCCTCTCTTTTTCATGACGTGGCGGATGCCCTCGTGGCATCTATCCTTCTCTTCATATAATATGGCAACTTGAAAGAGGAGGGGTCACTGTGCGGATTCTGGTGATTGCGCCCGAGCAGCTTCCTGTCCCCCCGATCAAGGGAGGGTCCGTGGAAACTTGTATTTACAATATCTTTCGCAGAATGGCTGGCAAGGCCCAGGTAACGATTCTCTGCCGGGCACATCGGCGGCTGCCGCGCGAAAGCACGCTGGCGGGAGGAGCCGGCAAGATTGTCCGGATCAATCAGGCGGGACGTTCTTCTTATCTGATGGCTGCTCTTCGCAAAATTCGAGGCAAACACTTCGACCTTATCCAAATTGAAAACCGCCCAAGCTTTGTCACCCATGTGGCAAGGGCGTTTCCGCAGACGCCGATCGTCTTGTCGCTGCATTCGCTTACCTACATGTCGCTTCTGTCGCGGGAGCAGGCCGACTCGATCTTAAGCCGGGTCAGGGCAGTGGTATCGGTCTCTTCGTTCGTCACGCAAACGATGAAGCGGCGTTTTCCGAAATACCGGAGGAAGTTTTTCACGAACAGAAACGGTGTCGATACCGATGCGTTTCGTCCGCAGCCTGCCAGCATGAAGCAAAAGCTCCGGCTGAAGCGGGGCGTGCCGGGTTCCTGCAACATCCTATTCGTTGGCCGGATCGTGCACGGCAAGGGGCTGCACACGCTGGTGCGGGCAGTCGCACAGTTGAAACGGCGCTATCCGAAAGTGAGACTGGTCGCGGTCGGCTCCTCCTGGCCCGGGGTGCAGCGGCAGACGGCGTACATGCGCAAAGTCGGCTCCTTGTCCAAACAACTGAACGTGCCGATCCGCTTTACCGGCTACCTGCCGCCAGACAAGATGGCAGATGCCTACCACTTGGGGGATGTCGTGGTCTGTCCGTCGCTCCTTCGCGAAGGGCTGCCGCTCGTCAGCCTGGAAGCGATGTCCTCCGGCGTTCCGATCGTGGCCTCGAGTCGCGGCGGCAATCGCGAAGCGGTCGCACACGGCAGGAGCGGTCTGTTGGTCAAAGCCTATGCCAATCCTGCTGCATACGCCTGGGCGATCGACCGCATCCTCTCGTCTCCCGCAGTATATAGAAAATTGGCATCGGGCGGCAGATACCGCGTACTGACGAAATTCAGTTGGGATCGAACGGTCAGCGGCTTGCTGCGGATCTATCGGCGTATTGCCGGGAGATAGGCGTTTGACCCCGGATGAGCCGCTTCGCACTTAAACACGTGCGCATGACGACCCGACAAAGTATAATAAGGGATATTGAAACATGATACAGACTACAGAACTGGCGAAGAAGGGGGAGTTGCCGCGATGACCGCCATGCCGACCAAAGAGCAGTTGATCGAAGCGGCCAGTCGTTTGACCATTCAGGAAAAGGATGCCAAGCTGGGCGCGATTTTAAGAGAGCTGAAGAGAGTGGTAATCGCTTTTTCCGGCGGGGTCGACAGTACGTTTCTGCTGGCCCGGGCCGTTCAGGAGCTTGGCGACGAAGCGATCGCCGTAACGGCCGCTTCGGAAACCTTTCCGACGCGGGAGTTTGAAGCTGCCAAGCAGTTGGCAAAGCGCCTGAACGCCCGGCTGGTGACGACTCAAATCCGAGAGATGGAAAACCCGAATTTCGTCTCCAATCCGATAAACCGCTGCTTTTATTGTAAGGATGGACTTTATGAACACCTTGGCCAGATGGCGCTGGAAAATGAATGGAACGCTGTCATATGCGACGGGGCCAACATGGATGATCTCGGCGACTACCGTCCGGGAAGAGTAGCTGCGGCCGGGCGCGGGGTGCGGAGCCTGCTGCAGGAGGCGGGGCTGTACAAAGAAGAAATTCGCCAGCTTTCTCTGGAACTGGGGCTGCCGACGTGGAACAAACCATCATTCGCCTGTCTGTCGTCGAGGATTCCCTACGGTTCAG
The DNA here is from genome assembly GCF_000311785.1 of Brevibacillus massiliensis. Lineage (GTDB taxonomy): Bacteria > Bacillota > Bacilli > Brevibacillales > Brevibacillaceae > Brevibacillus_C > Brevibacillus_C massiliensis. The sequence continues at coordinate 529,503 of NZ_HE978536.1, read as the reverse complement.
AAATCACATTGGAAAAAATTGACCAGATTGACAGAGCGGAAGGCTACCTGCTGAGTCTCGGCTTCCACCAGGTACGGGTGCGCCACCACGATAAAATTGCCCGCATCGAAGTGATGCCAAGCGACTTTCCAAAGGTGTTGGAACAGTACAAGAACATCGACCAGACGCTGCGGGAAATCGGTTTTAGCTATGTCACGCTGGACTTGTTTGGCTATCAGACCGGCAGCATGAATACCATCTTGGAGAAGGAAGTTAAAGAAAACCATGGCTGAGCTGAAAGATATTTTAGAACGGGTGCGCAGCGGCTCGCTAAGTGTTGAACAGGCGGAGGAGCAGGTGTGGGCTGTAAGCAACCTCGGTTTTGCCAATCTCGATCTTGACCGGGAAAAGCGGACCGGATTTCCGGAAGTGATCTTCGCGGCAGGGAAGTCAGAGCAGCAGCTTGTCGCCATTTTTGAGCGGCTGATGGAGCATCAATCGATTGTCCTGGCGACACGCGTCTCGCCAGAGCAAGCAGAGGTGCTCACGCAGCGCTTGCCGATGGTGGAGTATCACGCGGACGCCCGGATGGCCATCTGGAGCGATCGTCCGCTCGAATCGGTTTCGCCCGGGTACGTCTCGGTAGTCGCCGCCGGAACATCCGATTGGGCTGTTGCCCAGGAAGCGGCCTGGACGATTCGCTGTCTGGGGGCGGAAGCGCGCGTGATTGCCGATGTCGGTGTGGCGGGAATCCACAGACTGTTTCAGCGGCTGGATGAAATCCGCGGATCGACTGCGATTGTTTGTGTGGCAGGGATGGAAGGAGCGTTGGCCAGTGTGGTCGCCGGACTGGTCGACGTCCCGGTGATCGCCGTGCCGACAAGCGTAGGTTACGGTGCCAACTTCCACGGTTTGGCGGCGCTGCTCAGCATGTTGAACGCATGCGCGACCGGAGTGGCGGTCGTCAATATTGACAACGGGTTCGGCGCCGGTTACATGGCCGGAATGATCCACCGGCAGTCCGCTCGTGCGGCACATTCCGATTAGAGCTGTGAAAAGGCCCGGGGCTGTCTGAAGCCCGGGCCTTTCACATGGCATCCTGCGGTACCTTGGTCAGATTAGGTATTCTGGCGGTTGCCCGCGTCCCCGCCCCGAAAATCCATGTGCGTCTTGATCGGGATAAACAAGTCGATAATACCGATGACCAAGGATGCGAGCAGCGCACCGAGAATGGTTACATGGAAGCCAGGGACGATAAACTGTGTGAGGTAGATGACTACGGCACTTACCAAAAAACCGACAATCCCGCGGTGGAAGGGAGATACCCGCTCGCCAAACATGGCTTCAATCGCCCAACCGATCAATGCGATCACGATTGCCGCCAAGATTGCTGTCCAAAAGCTGGTGATGGAAAATCCAGGGACCAGGAAGCCGACGAACATTAACACGATGGCCGCTACAATAAAGCGGATTACGTGGCGTAGGATAGTCATCGTTACTCCTCCTTAATGGGCTAGGTCTTCAAGTTCATTGTGGCTTGTTTTCTCTGTTAGTATGTAAGGGGAGAACTAGTAAATTCAGGAAATCGGCCATCTCCTTCGCCTCTGGCCGCTTCATGGTCAGATAAAGCGGCAAGTGTTATAATGGGGGAATGAATCGCCGAAGGAGGCTTCTTTTTGTGGAGCGCGTGTTGAAGACATTGGAATACGACAAGGTAATCGCCTTACTGGTGGATAAGGCATCCTCTCTCTTGGGGAAGGAACGGGCTGGGAATGCCAGGCCGTTTACAAATATAGAGGAAGTGCGGCTGGCCCTGCAGGCAACCGATGAAGCGAGCACGGTGCTGCGCGTAAAAGGCAGCGTCCCGCTCGGGGGCATCCGCGATATACGTGGGCCGATCCAGCGCGCCAGGCTCGGCTCGATTTTGTCGCCCTCCGAGCTCCTCGATGTAGCCAGTACCATCTTCTCCGGACGGCGCCTCAAGCAGTTCCTGCTGGATGTGAGCCAGACAGAACCGCTTCCGCTGCTGCAGGCGCTGGCGGAAAATATCGAAGGGCTGCGCGAGATCGAAACGGAGATTCGACGCTGCATCGACGAAAACGGCGAGATCGTAGACAGCGCCAGCCCGGAGCTGCGCAGCATCCGCCAGGAAATCCGCGGGTTGGAGGCACGGGTCAGGGAACGCCTCGAACAGATGATTCGTTCCAGTTCTTACCAAAAGATGCTGATGGAAAACATCATTACAATTCGCGGCGACAGGTACGTGATCCCCGTAAAACAAGAGTACCGGCACGTTTTCGGCGGGATTGTGCACGATCAGTCTGCTTCGGGAGCGACCCTGTTCATCGAGCCGGAGGCAATTGTTTCCATGAACAACAAGCTGCGTGAGTCGCGGCTTAAGGAGGAGCGGGAGATAGAGCGCATCCTGCTGGCTTTGACCAACAGGGTAGCCGAGGTGATGGAGCCGCTGCAAGGAAACATCGAAGCGCTGGCCGAACTTGATTTTATCTTCGCCCGTGCGCTGCTTTCGGTCGCGATGAAAGCGACCAGCCCCCGCTTGAACGATCAGGGCTTCATCCGGCTGAGAAAAGCGCGCCATCCGCTGATCGCCCAAGACATCGTCGTCCCGATTGACGTGGAGCTGGGCGGCAGCTATACGGCGATTGTCATCACCGGTCCGAATACAGGGGGGAAAACCGTCTCGATCAAGACAATCGGCCTCTTGTCGCTGATGGCGATGAGCGGCTTGCACATCCCGGCTGAGGAAGAGAGCGAGGTAGCCGTCTTTTCCTCTGTGTACGCCGACATCGGTGATGAGCAGTCGATCGAGCAAAGCCTGTCTACCTTTTCCAGCCATTTGACCAATATTATCCGCATTCTGTCCCAGATAGATGAACGCAGCCTGGTGCTGTTTGACGAGCTGGGCGCGGGGACTGATCCGACCGAAGGGGCCGCACTGGCTATGGCCATTCTCGACCACGTGGTGCAGCGGGGCGCCCGGTTGGTGGCGACCACGCACTACAGTGAGCTGAAAGCGTACGCCTATAACCGCGACGGCGTGATCAACGCAAGCGTCGAGTTCGACGTGCAGACCCTCCGTCCGACCTACCGCCTGCTGATCGGGGTTCCCGGCCGCTCCAATGCTTTTGCCATCGCCAAACGGCTCGGTTTGCCGGAGGAGATCATCGAAGCCGCCCGCAGCTCGATCAGCGAGGAAGAAAACCAGGTGGAATCGATGATCGCTTCCCTGGAGCGAAATACCAAAAAGGCTGAGCGGGAGCGCAGGGAAGCCGAGCAGCTCAGGCGGGAGGCGGAAGAGCTCCGCAAGCTTGTGCAGGAGGAACGGGAGCGTTTCGCCGAAGAAAAAAATGCCCTGCTGGAAAAAGCGGAGGAGGAAGCGCGGCTCGCCGTTCAGTTGGCCAAGGAAGAGGCGAACAGCATCATCCGCGAACTGCGCGGGATGCTGGCAGATGGCATCGAGGTGAAAGAACATCGCTTGATTGAAGCCAAGAAGCGGCTGGGCAATGCCGTACTTCCGCTGGAAAGAGAAAAAGTCGCCAAACCGGCCAAGGCTGTCCGCGCTGTACAGCTGAAACCAGGTGACGAAGTGATGGTGACCAGCTTCGGACAAAAGGGAACGATCCTGGAAAAGGTGTCAGACAAGGAGTACCTGGTTCAGATCGGCATTATGAAGATGAAGGTGAAGCGGGAGGATATGAACCTGCTGCAATCGGTCAAAGCCGAGCCGCAGCTACAGTACACCGCTGTAAAATCGCGGCGGAACAACGTCAAAATGGAACTGGATCTGCGAGGCTACAACGTAGAGGACGGCTTGCTTGAGATCGATCAGTACCTGGACGAAGCCTTGCTGGCTGGCCTTCACTCCGTATCGATCATCCACGGTCACGGTACCGGTGTACTGCGAAAAGCCGTACACGAGTTTCTCCGCAGCCACCGAAGCGTCAAGTCGTTTCGGTTGGGCGGCCAGGGAGAAGGCGGAGTCGGCGCGACGATTGTTGAGCTGAAGTAAGCCGCCGAAAAATGGGGCATTCGGGGCAAGGGAGGAAAGCGCGTGAAAATGTTGTTGGCTAATCCGTATTTTGCGACCGCCGCCTATTTTGCGGTTACAGGTCTGGCGATGATCCTCTTTTTGACCATCTTTGAACTGGTCACAAAATACAGGGTATGGAAAGAGATCAAAAAAGGCAATATCGCCGTGGCGATGGCTACAGGCGGAAAGGTATTTGGCATCGCAAACATTTTCCGCTTTTCCATCGAGCATCACGACAGCATCGGACAGGCGCTGATATGGGGGTCATTCGGTTTTTTGCTGCTCTTGGTCAGCTACTTCGTCTTCGAATTTATGACGCCCAGTTTTCATGTGGATGCCGAAATTGAGCGGGACAACCGTGCTGTCGGCTTTCTCTCCATGGTTCTGTCCATCGGATTCTCCTACATTGTCGGTGCCAGCCTCAAACTGTAGAGCGATACCGGATAAAAGGAGGAGGGACACATGGCGGAAGCGGATATCGTCGTTACCGTAATGGAGGATGACAAGCGGACAGAGTTGCTCGTCAAACCAGGGGATAACTTGCTGTTGGCAATGGTCAAAGCGAATCTGCCTGTAGAGTTTTTTTGCACGACGGGAAAATGCACCACCTGCCGTCTCGTGATGAGCGTTCCCGACGGTTCAGCCGAACCCATCAGCGAGACAGAGGCTTACCGCCTGGGCGCAGATGCCCTCAGCCAAGGGTATCGGCTGGCCTGCCAGCTTTACGTGCAGGGGCCGCTTACTGTCTGTTTGTCGAAATAAGTCGGGTTCTCTACCTTTTTTCGCAAAACACCAGTATAATTAACAGTTGGCGGCAGGGATTCGCGCTGCCGGGCACCTGCCTGACGACCAATGAGGGGAGGAAATCACCTTGCAGGTCCTGTACAAGGTGTTGTTCGTCTTCTGTCTGCTGTTTTTTGCGGCGGGAGCCATCTACGTATTCTACTATTTACCCAAAGTACCATCTACCCCTGCTCCTGTGCCGCAATCGATGAGCAGCACAGCGGTCTTGACACAAAGCTAAACGAGCGATTATCAGGGAAAAGAGGAGATATGCAATGAAGACCCAGCCCGTACGTGTTGCTGTTGTGGGCCTTGGCTTTGTCGGTTTGCCCTTGGCTCTCACTTACGCCATGAAAGGAGCGCAGGTGATCGGAGTGGATGTTCTGCCGAGCGTGGTCGAAGAGATCAACGCGGGCCGCTCTCACCACCTGGAAGCGTACCAGGGAAAGACACTGCCGGAAATCCTGCGGGAACAGCTGGCGGCCGGCCGCTTTCGCGCTACGACGTCTTATGAAGAAGCGGCCCGGACGGTAGACCACTACATCGTCACCGTCGGATTGCCTGTCCGCAGCGGCGACCCGGATCTGCGCCCCCTGCAAAGCTGTGCCCAATCATTGGGGAACGTGTTAAAACGGGGAGACACAGTGATGATACGCAGCACGGTAGTGCCGGGGACTACGGAGGAGATGATCCTGCCGATCCTGGAGGAGACCAGCCGACTTACGGCAGGAGTTGATTTTTATTTGACGTACTGTTCGGAGCGCATCGCGGAAGGGCGTGCGTTCGAAGAGTTTATCCATATGCCGCTGGTGCTTGGCGGCCTGAACGAAGAGAGTGCGCAAAAAGGGAAGGAACTCCTTTCGTTTATCAGCGAGACAGAGGTAACAATTTCCAGTATCCGCGTCGTGGAGACGGCCAAAGTCATTGAAAATATCCAGCGCGACGTAAACATCGCCATGGTCCAAGAGTTTGCCCGTTTTGCCGAAGCGTTTGGCATCGACACATTTGAGATGATCAAAGTGGCCAATACACACACCCGGGTAAATCTGCTGACGCCGGGACCCGGGGTGGGCGGATTTTGCTTGCCCAACGCGCTCTACTACCTGCAGCCCAAAGCAAAAGAATTGGGTTTGGACCTTCACTTGCTGCAGACGGCAAGGCAGATCAACGACGGAGTTCCCCGTGTCCTGACCCGGATGCTGGAGCAGGCTTTAGCCGAGGCGGGAAAAAAACTGGCAGGCAGCCGGGTCGCCGTACTGGGACTAGCCATGAAAGACATGTCCAACGACGACCGCGTCAGCCCTGTCCACGATTTGATCCAATTGCTGCAATCCTGCGGAGCAGAGGTTCGTTCTTACGATCCTGCGGTTCCTACCCGCTACCCGCACAAAAAGGATTCGTTGGAAGAAACTGTAAACAGAGCCGATGCCTTGCTGTTGACTGCGGTGCAGCAGGAATTTCTTGAGTTGGACTGGGCAAAAGTCGCCGAGCAAATGGGCCAAGACCCAGTCCTGATGGATACGAAAAACCGCATTCCCCGCCACGTCGATGAACAGGTCAAAGTGGTGCGGATTTGACAAGACGCCAGTTCCGGGATGCTTTGCTGCTGCTCCTGCTGGTCGTCGGGCTGTTTGTCTCGTCTGAGATGCCGTACGAAAAACAGGACTTGCGCCAGACGATTGATAAGTTTGTCGATAATGAGCAGGCGATACAACAGCTGGGTGACATTTCTTTTCGCTACGGAGCGAAGGAGATCAGTGTCGAGAATGTCGGGGTGGCCGGGTTTCTCGAGTTTTTTGTCAGGAAAGGGACCCACTTCACCTTCTTTGCCCTGCTTACGTTTTTTGCCTTCCGACTGCTCCGACATGTTTGCCCGGCACATGCAGCCCTGCCGTGGAGCGGCCTCTTCGCGGTAGTTGCGGCCGTGCTCGACGAGTGGCACCAGACGTTTACCCCCGGCCGTACCGGGATGATTGTCGACGTGGTCCTCGATACCGCGGGTGTGATGGTTTCTCTCTTGTTGATTTACCTGTTTCTGGCAAGAAAAAGGGTTTGATTCATCTGAAGCAGCCGAGAAACCGAGAAAAATGGAGCGAGCGCAGGCCTTGGCACGCCTACCCAGTCGGAACGGAAAAAAACGGCACACGCTTGTCGACCAAATTCTACGTTGAAACACTACCAGTCATTTTTGGGCGACGTGCCGTTTTTTGGAGTGCAGACGGACAGTGCCGCTTCCCTGTCGGCGTGCCACGAACGAAGCGAGCCCATTTTTCCCGGTTTCCATGACCCATGTTCGCCAAAGCAAAAAGGACGCGGGACTTTTCTCCGCGTCCTTTCCTATGTTTAGGTAAATTGAACCGTATCGGCCAGATTCAGCATCGCCCGCATCGTGCGGTACAGCTCCGATTGATTCTGCGCGACAAAGGTGACCTCAGACGAGCCGGTCTCATACATGGAACCGGGCACGATCGCCGCCATCTCGGCTTCCCCGGCGTGGGAAAATTCGATTTTGCAGGTGAGCGGCACCTGCACGTTGACGGGTGAGAGCTGTGCCCTTTTTGCGAGAGCTTCTTTTGTCTTCTGCTTGAGTTCCTGCCGGCTTTCCTCCAACGCCAGACAGAGCGCCGAGGTACGGGAGTGGGCGTATTTGACGACTGCGGTCGCAATGCCGGGAATGAGCTCCTTGGCCTCCTCTGCGACCAGGTTGTCGCCGGAGACGAGGCAGACCGGCACGCCGTACAATCCGGCGCAGACAGCGTTAAAGCCGAATTCACCCATGACCCGGCCGTTGATGTAAAGATTTCTGATCGGGCGTCCCATTGTATGGCTAAGCACACCCGGTACACCGTGTCTGGTGTGGTAGCCGATGAAGAAGGCAGCATCAAACGAGGAATCGAGTCCCTGCATCATCGAATGGTCGCGCGGCGAGCCGGAGAGCAGTCTGGCCTTCGGATGGAGGTGTTCGATCAGGATGTTGTTCATTCTCGAATGGCTGTCCGTGACGATGATTTCTGTCGCTCCGGATTCCACGGCAGCTTCAACGACTGCATTGACATCGTCGGTCATCAATCGGCGTCCCCGTTCGTAGTTGACTCCGTACTTCGGATCTATGTAAGTCGGGTCGACGATTCCGGAAATCCCTTCCATATCTGCAGAAATGAAAAGCTTCATGCTATGCACAACCTTCCTGTTCGCCTGTTTTTTACTTTTCTATTATCGCACCTGCGGCATGAATTGGTCTAGCGCCGTTCAAAAGGGCCTGTTCCATTTTACAGCTGCAGCCCTTTTTTGCCGCATTATTTTTTGCGTCCGGCGACGATCCGCACTGGGGGGAACATCGACCAATACGGCCCGAAGATTTGGACGTCGAGTGCTTCCAGCTCGCGGAGCGCATCAGCGTATTCCCGCACATTCTGAAAGTCAAGAATGGCCAATCGGCCGCCCGGTTTCAATACCCGCATCATTTCTCCCAGCGCCCTGCGCCGCTCCTCGCGATTGGAAATGTTGTGGACGGCGAGACTGGAGATGACCGCATCGAAATGACCGTCGGGAAACGGAATGGCTCGCATGTCTCCGTTCAACACTTCTACGCGCTCGGCTACCCCTTCCAACCGGGCGTTCTCCTTGGTCACTTCCGGTTCGTTGCCCGATTGGTCCTGCTTGTTCCAAATGTCGATGCCGTACGCTTTCCCCGTCGTCAATCTGCGTGCGGCTGCGTTCAAGACCAGGCCTCGGCCGCATCCGGCGTCGAGCAGCAACTCGTCTCCGCGCAGATTGATGAAATGGAGCAATGTCTCCCGCATGCGGTATTTCCCAACCTTGCTGCTCCATACCATGTACAGCGATTCGGCGAGCAGGATCAGGAACGAAAGCGACAAAACCGTGCCGATTGCGGCGCCGAGCCAATGCAATCTTTCCGGAAAAACGTAAAACGACGCAACGCCAAGAACAAGGCAGCCAATTCCGAGGAGGATCAGGCTGCGTACGACGTTGGGTGCGTCGATGCCGTAATTTCCCGGGCGATATCGAACATCCGCCATCCTTCATTCCTCCTGCTGCAAAATCGCACCGACTTTTCACAGAAAGTAATCCAATATTGTTCGTTCCCAGCGGTTAGCGGTTATCGCAACAGCGACTCGCTCCGTTTCCCGCGGCTCAGCCGCCAACGGCCAGGGGAGACAGATGTCAGGGTAACGCCGGCGAAGACGAGCAAGCCGCCGAGGATTTGTGCGACGGTCACTTGCTCTCCGATGGTGATGCCGATCAGCGCGGTAAAGACGGGTATCAGGTTGAGCGTTATGCCCGCCTGGCTGGCTGAGACAGTGCGCAGCGAAAAGTTCCACAGCAAATAGGAACCGACGGAGGGAAACACGGCCATATACACGATACCGATCACAGACCGGGTTCCGATCGGCTGGATAAAAACAGGACTGCTGGCGACAAAGGGCAGCATCATGAACACGGCGATCAGGGAAGAGACGGCTGTCGCTGTAATCGGCGGAATGTTCGTCAGCTTTTTTATCAGCAGAGAGTATAACGTCCAGGATGAAATCGCGGCCAGCATCAACAGATCCCCTTTGTTGTAATCCGTCGATAAAAGCCGTGACAGGCTGCCCTGCGTCAGGATGAAGAGCACGCCGATCAGCGACAGCAGGAAGCCGCCAATCTGCGCTTTGGCCATGCGCTCGCGAAGCAGGAATGCAGAACATAACACGATCAGTGCGGGATTGAGAGCATTGACGAGCGCGGCGTTGGTCGCCGTCGTGAATTTCAGCGCGGCGTAAAGGGTGATGTTGTAGCCGATGGCCCCGGTCAAACCCAGAACGGCGAGCGGCAGCCACGCTTTTTTCACCTGCCGCCAATCCGGTTTTTCGATCCACAAGGCAAGGGGAAAGAGCAAAAACAGGGCGAGCAGCCAGCGGGCAAAGGTAATGCCGAGCGGCGAAACCTCTGCGGTTACGAATTTGCCAAAGATGTAGTTGCCGGCCCAAAAAACGTTTGCCAGAATCAAAAACAGCCAAGCCATTGATTTACTCAAAAGTCTCACCTAGTCTCATTCAAGTTTGAATTTTCCAATGATATTCCTTATTCTGGAACCACATTACTATCTTAGCATAGGCCAAGCCGGGAGAAAAAGCAGAATATTCCCTTTAAATCGAGCAGCTTTATTGCCGCTACAGATACTCCTCATTCGAATCCATTGTCTTTTCCTGTATTTTACTACAAATATGGCAAATCAAGCTTGACGAATGTCTGCAAGTTAATTTAGAATTTTCAGGACAATAGGATAAGGAGGGCAGAAATGGCTCAAATTCAGCTGGAGATTTCCAAAAGGACAACCGCCAAAGCATTGGTGGCGAGCTTGGTAGGGAGTTCGATTGAGTGGTTTGACTATTTTTTGTACGGTACGATGGCTTCGCTGGTATTTAACAAACTGTTCTTTCCCAACTTTGACCCGATTGTCGGCCTGCTGCTGTCGTACCTGTCATTTGCGCTGCCTTTTTTCATTCGTCCGCTGGGCGGGATTATTTTTAGTCATATCGGCGATAAGATCGGACGGAAAAAGACACTGGTGTTGACCTTGTCCTTGATGGGCGGCGCTACGGTTTTCATTGGCTTATTGCCTGCTTACGATTCCATCGGAGTATGGGCTCCCATCTTGTTGGTTGCCATGCGCCTGATTCAAGGGCTTGGTATCGGAGGCGAGTGGGGCGGAGCCCTGCTGTTGGCGGTGGAGTATTCGGGCAAGGAAAAACGCGGATTTTTCGGCAGCATTCCGCAAATGGGGGTTACCATCGGCATGCTGCTGGGAACGCTGGCTGTCTCGGTCGTGAGCCTGCTTCCGGAAGAGCAATTTATCTCATGGGGATGGCGACTGCCGTTTATTCTCAGCATCCTGCTCGTCTTCTTCGGTCTGTGGATTCGCAAAGGAATCGATGAGACCCCCGCGTTTCAGGCAGCGAAAGGAAGCGGCGATATCGTCAAGGTACCGATCGTCCAAACTCTGCGCTACCACTGGAAATCCGTTCTGATCGCAGTCGGGGCGAAAGTGGTGGAAACCGGCCCTTTTTATATTTTTGCTACCTTTGTCATCGCCTACGCGACGAAGTACCAGGGCTTTGAACAAGTTACCGCCCTAAACGCGGTGACCATCGCCACACTGATTACCACGATCATGATTCCCTTGATGGGCAGGCTTTCCGACAAAATCGGCAGGAAGCCCTTGTACATCGGCGGGACGATTGCCATTATCCTATTTGCATTCCCGTACTTTTACCTGCTCTCGCTGAAGTCTGCCGTCTGGCTGATTCTGGCGACAGTGATCGGCCTGGGCATTCTGTGGGCTCCGGTGACCGCAGTACTGGGCACGATGTTTTCTGAAATTTTCAACACAAATGTTCGCTACACCGGGGTTTCTTTAGGCTATCAACTGGGGGCCGCTCTGGCTGGGGGAACGGCGCCGCTCATTGCTGCTGCCCTGCTTGACAGATTTCATACTTGGATTCCGATTGCGCTTTACATGATTTTGACCGGGATCATCTCCTTGGTATCCGTTGCCCGCATCGGGGAAACGAAAGACGTGGAATTGGAAAACAGTTGAACGAAAAAGAAAAGAGGTGGGGGCCGTGCTCATCTTGGCTCGAGAAGATATTCGCGGGATGTACGCGATGAAAGACTGCCTGCGGGATGTGGAGCAGGCGTTTTCGTACCTGATCGAAGGAAAGACGGTGACACCGGTACGCACAGGGGTGGAGCACAAAAAATTTGGAGCGACCACCCTCTACATGCCTTCTTACATTGAGCCTGTGGACTATGTGGCGGCAAAGGTGGTCAGCATTTTTCCGGACAACCCGGCTAAAGGGCTGCCGGCGCTGCAAGGCGTGATTCTGCTGACTGAAGCCAGAACAGGACGGCACGTGGCGCTGATGGATGCCACATACTTGACCGTGCTGCGTACCGGCGCCAGCAGCGGTGTAGCCACCAAGTACCTGGCGAGAGAGGATGCCGAGGTATGCGCCGTGCTCGGCTGCGGCGCTCAGGCGATCGGGCAGATTCAGGCGGTGATGGAGGTCCGGAAGCTGCGGAAGCTGTCGCTGTTCAATCGGACGCGGGAAAAGGCGGAACAGCTCAAACAGACGGTCCGCGAGCTGTAGCCCGACTGGAACGGGCAGATTGAAGTTGCAGCAGATGCCAACCAGGCGGTGGAGTCCGCAGATGTGGTGATCTGCAGCACCAAGTCTACAGAACCGCTATTTGACGGCCATCTGCTGAAAAACGGGACGCATGTCAACGCGATCGGGGCCTACCAGCCGCACATGCGGGAAGTGGATCTTGTCACACTGCAAAAATGCCGGAAGATCGTGGTAGATACGCTCGAAGGAGCACAGCACGAAGCGGGTGATCTGCTGATCCCCGAAGCCAGTGGGGAGTGGAGCTTTGAGCTGCTGCACGCGGAGCTGGGTGAAATCGTTGCGGGTCAAAAGCCCGGACGCGAAACCAATGACGAGATTACCTTGTACAAATCAGTCGGCATCGCCTGTTTGGATACCGTAGTCGCGCAAGCCGTCTACGAACGGGCGAAGGCGCTTCAGCTCGGCACGGAAGTAACGATCTGAAAAAAGGGAGGGGATTGCCTCGCTGTCGCTTGATCATCTCGTCCATTTTATCAACAGTCATCCGGAAACAGCCGTACAAGCGATAGAGCGGCTGGGCCTTCGCGCCGTCGCAGGCGGGAGGCACGAAAACTGGGGCACGCACAACAGCCTTTGTTACTTTGATCTCACCTACCTGGAGTTCCTGGCGATCGAAGACCGGCAGAGGGCAGCAAAGGTCCAAGGCAACGGGCTGATCCGCCAGATTGCGGCTGATCTGCCGGACAATGAAGGCCTGTCGCGCATTGCGCTTCGGACCAGCGACATGGCGGGCTTGGCTTCGCAGATGCAGAGCAAGGGACTAACTGTGACGGGACCGGTCCTGGGAAGCCGTACCCGTGCAGATGGCAGCATCATTCACTGGCAGATGCTGTTTGTGGAAAGTGAACGGGGCGGCCTGCCGCTGCCCTTCTTTATCCAGTGGGGCGAGGGGGATGATGAGCGGCGCCGGGACTTGACCGAACGCCGGATCATAGCGCAACACCCCGCCGGCAGCCTGCGGATTGAGTACGTGGCCTGCGCCGTACAGAAGTTGGAGGAGACGGCCGCCCGCTGGCAGGAGTGGTTTGGCCTTGTGCCGGGGGAGCCTTATACGGACAGCGAGCTTCAAGCGGTTTGTCAGGCGCTCGCATGTGACGGTGGAGATGTTTTGCTGTGCAGTCCCCTGGGGGAAGGTGTTGTCGCCCGAACGTTGGACGAACGCGGAGAAAGACCGTTTCTGGTCCGGTTTTCGGGGAAGGCATGCAGCTCAGCCAGGCACTTTGTCTTGGGCAGCTTCTATCAACTGTAATACATCCCATGCCAGGGCAGCGTATTCACATTCCGGCAGGGAAGCTGTATACTAACAAGGGGCAGATGTCCCTTGTTTTTCATTTGCGATCAGTGAGGGGTATGCTGAGATGATCATCCAATTCATTCGTTTCCGGTAATGAGAGGTGCAGTTCATCTAAACCCGGTCAATTTTTTCGTTCAATTGGCATCGGGTTATTTGACTGTGCCTTTTTTCATTCACCGACCACGAATGAATGGGGTGCTTTTTTGTGTCCAAAAACAGCAAAAAGATGAGAAGTGCAGGCCTGATAGCAGCGCATGAGGAGATGTTTCGCTGCCCGATCTGTCAGAGCGGGATGAAGCTGGCAGATGGGCAAAGTCTGCAATGTTCCCGCCGCCACAGTTTTGATCTGTCCAGACGGGGATATCTAAACTTTTTGTCCCATCCTGCCAAGGCCAAATATGACAAACAGTTGTTTGAATCCCGTAAGCGGATCTGCAGCAGCGGCTTTTTTGAGCTGCTGCATGAAGGGATAAGCGAGCGGATCGCGCAAGAGGGCAGCTTTGGCAGCGAGTTGATAAAAATAGCGGATGCCGGGTGCGGGGAAGGATCTCACCTCGCGAGGATTCGGGAGAAGCTCATCCGCAAGATGTCAGCGCCGGTTTTGGGTGTTGGTGCGGATATTTCCAAAGAGGGGATTCTGCTCGCAGCCAGAGAACATCCGCAGGCGATCTGGTGTGTCGCGGACATCGCTAGGTCGCCGTTTGCCGATAGACAATTCCCGCTGCTGCTCAACATGTTGTCGCCGTCCAACTACGCGGAATTTCGGCGAATCCTTGCCGATGACGGAATGCTCATCAAGGTGATTCCCGGCAGCGGGTACCTGCAGGAATTGAGGAGTGCGCTTTACGGTCAGACGGGTCGGCAGGGAGATGCCAGCGCAGATACGGAAGCTCGTTTTCGCGAACACTTTGCTCTCGTCGATCGGGAGAGCGTGCGCTGCATCGTTACGCTGGATCGCCCGGCCACCCTGCATCTGGTGAGGATGACGCCGCTCTCCTGGCAGGCAGATGAAGAGCGGCTGCAAAAAGTCATGGAGATGAACGCGATGGAGGTGACGGTGCACCTGATCGTCTTGTACGGCAAAAAACAATCGTGATCGGTCAAGCAAAAGGCAGCCTAAAACGTGAAGTTCACGTCTTGGGCTGCCTTCCTTCATCCCTTTATGGCATTCCAGGTCAATTCCAGCCCCGCTCGCAGCGAAAAGCGCGGAGTCCATTCCAACTGTTCTGCCATCTTCTCATTGCATAAATAGCTGAAGCGAATATCCCCGGGACGATTGGGGGCGTGATGCCGTTCAACGGGGCGGCCGGACAGCCGGACCAACTCGTCGATCAGCTCGTTAATCGAGGTGGGGAGGCCTGTGCTCAAATTCAATACGGTGTTGTCCGCCTTGGTAAACGCAACCTCAATGGCTTCTGCCACATCTGCTACGTAAATGAAGTCGCGGGTTTGCTCCCCGTCTCCGTTGATCGTCAGCGGCAGGCCCTTTTGAATGGCGTCGGCAAAGATGGCGATGACGCCGCCGTCAGACTTGGGCAATTGCCGGGGACCGTACACATTGGCAAAGCGAAACACCGTAAAGGCCAGGCCGTACAGATGCTGATAAGCGGCCAGGTACTTCTCGCCGGCGAACTTGCTGACGGCATAAGGCGAGAGCAGTTGTCCTGCCTGTTCTTCGCGAATGGGGAAGCTGGCCGGTTCGCCGTACACAGCGGCAGAAGAGGAGTAGATGATTTTTCGGGTGCCGTGACGGCGGGCGGCTTCCAGGACGTTCAAGAGGCCGATCAGATTGATCTCGGCATCCAGCTGCGGTTCCCGTATGGAGACGGGAACGACGCTTTGGGCAGCGAGGTGGACGACGACCTCCGGCTTGACCTGGGCGAATACGTCATCGATCTTTTGGTCGCGCACGTCCATTTGGTAATAAATGGCATCCTCTGCTACGTTGCTGCGAATGCCTGTGCTCTCATTGTCGATAACGGTAACGGCATGTCCGTTTAAAAGCAGCCTGTCGACCAGATGGGTACCGATAAACCCCGCCCCGCCGGTAATCAATATTTGCATGGAGTTCACTCTCCCGTTGTTTCCCTCAGGTTGTGCAGCAGCGATTGGTACAAGGAGTACGTCTTCGCAGCCATCTTCTCTATTGTAAATGTCTGCTCAAGCTGCGCCAATGATGCGTTGACCAGTTTTGCGCGCAAAGCGGAATCGTTCGCCAGGCTGTACATCGCTTCCGCCAATTCCCGCTCGGAGCCGGAAGGGACCAACAGTCCCGTCTCGCCGCTCTGGATGAATTCTTTGATCCCGCCTACAGCCGTTGCGGCGACAGGAATTTCCGAGGCGACAGCTTCCAGAATGGTGTACGGCAAGCCTTCGTGGATCGACGACATGACAAAGGCGTCAAACGCATGCAAACATGCGGGGATATCCTGACGAAATCCAGTGAATCGCACCAGCTTGGCCACGCCATAACGCTCCGCCGTCTGCTCCAGTGCGGACCGCTCCGGGCCGTCTCCGATCAGCACCAGGCGGTAGGGTCTTGCCGGATCGCGCGAACAGAGCTTGGCAAACGCTTCGATCATCAGCGGCAGCCCTTTTACCGGGACGAAGCGGGCCACCGTTCCGAAGACAAATGCCTCCGGCGGCAGCTGCCATTCGGCGAACAGCCGCTCCCTGTCGGACTGGCGCTGCTCCGTGCGGCGAAAGCGGGCAATGTGAATCCCGTTGTAGATCAGGCTGATCTTGTCCGCAGCGACTCCCTCTTTTTGCAGGATCTGGCGAATCGCCTGACTGACCGCGATAAAATGGTCGTTGCGAGCGCGCGTGCCGCGCTCCATCAGAGAAACGAGCAGATAGGCAAGCGGATTGGTATAGTCATAACGCAGGTAGCTGTGGACTGTGGTAATCAGGAGAGCCCTGCTTTTGCCGGCAGCCAACCGCGTAAAAAAATTGGCTTTGACCCCGTGCGTGTGGACGATGTCCGGTTGAAATCGTTCGATCGTCCGTTTTAACCCGCCGAGCAGCCGAAAGTCAAAGCGGCCGTACTGGTCCAATACGACTACGGGAATGCCTGCCTCCCGCAGCTTGGCCGCAAAGGTGGACTCGTAAAAACAGACGACAGTCGCTTCTACCTCATCTTTCGGCAAAGACGTAAGGAGGTTGAGGATATGCTGTTCTGCTCCGCCAAATTCTCCTCCGCCGATCACGTGGAGGACGCGCACCCTGTTCTTCATCAAATCCACCCGAACCTTTCCAAACAAACCATTTTCACTATATCAGATGACTGATGTATTCGCAATAAAACGTGAACTGTGGTAAGGTTATCTGTGAGATTTTTTCCTAAGAGGTTATTCGAAAATGACAAAATCAGACCAAAAATCAGTGCTCATGATATGTTACGGCTTTCCTCCCATCGGCGGAGGCGGCGTTCCCCGGCCCTTAAAAATGGCCAAATACCTTGGCGACTTTGGCTGGAAGGTGCACGTGCTAACCGTCGATCCGATTTACCACGCAACTCTGGACACATCCCTTTTGGACGAGGTGCCAAGCGAAGTCAGCGTTCATCGCGCGAAGGAAATTCCCTTGCTTCCCCGGCCGGTGCCGGCAGGGAGCGGCGGCAATGCGGCGGGCGGCCAGACACCCCGGCGCCCTTCGCTCGCATCGCGGCTGAAACGGCGGGTAATTTCGCTGTTAAAACGGGCCAAGCCCTACCTGCTTATCCCGGACGACAACATTTTGTGGTATCCGGCTGCGGTAAAACTGGGGCGGCAGATCATGAAACAAGAAAAAATTGACGTGATTTTTTCGACCTCAGGTCCGGTGACGGATCACCTCGTCGCCCAGACGCTGGTCAAGGAGTTCGGCTGCAAGTGGGTAGTCGATTTCCGCGACCCGTGGACGCAAAACATGCACCGTTCCGGCATTGGCTGGCGAGACCGGCTGGAGGAGCGCATGGAAGCGAAGGTGCTGTCGAGGGCAGATGCAGTGACGACGGTAACTGCCGCGTTTGCCCAAAATTTCCGCAGCAAGTACGGCCGTGTGATTCGCCGCCTGGAGCTGATCTACAACGGCTTTGACCGGGCTGACTTCGCCGGATTGCAGCCGCAGCGGGTGGCTCCCGGCAAATTTCACGCCGTCTATGCCGGGATCTTCTATCAGAAGCGCAACCCGCGCCTGCTGCTTCAGGCGATCAGAGAACTGATCGATGAAGGGCGGGTAAGGCAGGATGAGATTCAGCTCTCCTTTGCCGGCGTATTCGACTATCCCGGCTATTCGGAAAACGCCGATTGTGTGGCGGAATTGGGCCTGCAGGATGTCGTTCGGGTGCTGGGCAATCTGCCGCATCAAGAGGCCCTGGGAATGATGAAAGGAGCCGATGTCCTGCTGCTGATCGGCGATGTCTCAGCGGATGCCGGCGCGTACATCCCCGGCAAGCTGTTTGAATACATGGGCGTCGGAAAGCCGATTCTCGCCCTCAACATGGAGGGGGAGGCGACCGGCATCATCCAGCAATTCCAGCTGGGCCAAATAGCCGATCCGACAGATAAAGCGGCAGTCAAAGAAGCCTATCTGAAGCTCTATGAAGAGTGGAAGGCGGGGCGGACGGGCGATGCGAAAGCGGGCGGCGAGCAGCGCCAGGCCGATTTTGCCGAGCGGGTCAGACCGTACGAACGGCGGGAACAGGCCCGGCAGTTGGCGGCGTTGATGGACGAGCTGACCGGTCGATCCTAGCAATTTTCTTTGCACGTTAAATATGGTATGGTATACAGGTGAGTTTCTATGAAAACTTGGAGATAGCAGGTTTAAAGGAGGAAAATTCGATGAGTCTCATCGATAATCGGGGACGTCTCTTCGGAAAAATCAATCTAATTGATTTTTTACTAATTCTAGTTGTTTTGGCGGCGATTGCATTTGGCGTGTACAAGCTTAACAAGGGCGGGGAGCTGGCAATCCTGCCCGCCGAATCCAAAAAGGTGACGGTGGAGTTTTACGGAAACGCGCTTTACCCGTTCCAGGTAGAAAACATGAAGGAAGGCGACTTTGTCCGGACCCTCGACGGCAATGATGTGATCGGCACGATTGTGAGCATCAAGAAAAACGATGCGATCAACCTCGTAGCGACAGCGGACGGCCGGACAGTGATCAGCAAGATTCCCGATAAGTACAGCGTCTATATCGAAGTGGAAGGCACGGCCAAGCTGACAAACGGGATTTTGATGGCCGGCAATACGCCGCTGCTGGTCGGAAACGAATTCAAGATCAAAAGCAGCAGTTTTACCATGAACAGCGTCATCTCGAAAGTGGTTGAACAATAAGGGGCGACGAGGAATGAAAACGGCTAAACGGACCAGCCTGTGGCGGTCGGTGTTTCTTGTACTGCTGGCGCTCGCCGTCGTCTGGCTGACGGCAGAAAAGTTCGCGATTCGCTCCAAGCTCGGCGAGGGTCCCAGACAGACGCTTGTCAGCGTCAGGGCGGAGGGCGTGCGCGACTTTGAGGCTGCTGCAATCATAAAAGGAGATAACGTGTACAAAAAGGGAGAGCTGACCCAGATATTCGGCAAGATCGTGGAGGTCGAGGTAAGACCCGCCATGGCGACTGTGTTTGACCGCAATACGGGCGAGGCCAAAAACGCCGAGGTGCCTTCCATGTACGACGTCTACTTTACGATTGAAGCGACGGCGTCCAAGTCTCCATACGGCAACACCCTTGTAAACAACGGTTTGGTTGAGCTGAACCAGTACTTCCCCATCTACACGAATCACGGATCGTTCAAGACCAGAGTGCTGGGAATCCAGGACAAACAGGGGGGGACGAGTTGATGTTTGACTTCCTTCAGCGGATGATACAGGCTTCGTGGCAGAAGCGGTTGCAGGACAAGCTGCTTGCCTGTCCGTTTTTGGTGTATGCAGCGCTCGTCTTTTTTCTCGCGGGACTGATTCATCTGATCGCCCGGCTGTTTATTAACTCATTCTACTTTTCCCTGTTCTTCGCGTTCGCTTCAGCCGTGATCGCAGTCTTTCTGTTCGCAGTGCGCATTTACGGCAAAGAGGAATGGCTGACCGGCAGCTGGCCGATTCGCACCTGTATTGACTTGTGGAAACACGATGAAGACGAGGAGTAAACCGATGCTTAACTGGAAAACACTATTGCCGGCGGCCGTCTTGCTGGCCTTTGGCGTCGCCCAGGGGTTCAGCCAAATGGCTATCGAGTTAACCCTGTACGCGGGGTTCTACTTGGCCGGACTGTACAAAAAAGAATACGCACTCTACCTCTTCGCGCTGAGTTATCCATTTTTGACTTTTCGGCCGATCATCTTTTTCCTGTTGGTGCTGATCTTCCTGCTGCTGATGGAGGGGATCGACAAGGAACGGCTGATGAACGTAGTAAAGAGCAAAGTCTTCCTGGCGGCTGCCTTCTTTGTGCTCGCTGTGGGGATTACGGCTGTCACTTCGGTCAATTTGCGGGAGAGCATGCAGGACTACGTGCTGTACTATCTGCCCAGCCTGGTGCTCTTGGCCGTGCTGATGATGTTCATCGATTCGCGCACGGTACTGTACCGCTTCCTGCTCTGCTTTGTCGTGTCCGGGGCGGTGCTCGCCCTGTACGGTCTGGCGCAGTACCTGTTGATCGGACACACGCCGCCGAAGTGGGTAGACGTGAAGACCAATCCGCTTTTGGGTACGCGGATATACGCTGTCTTCGGCAACCCCAACGTGTTTGCCGAGTACCTGGTGCTGGTTTTGCCGCTGTGCTTCGCCCTGATTTACTACGTCAAGGCGTTCAAGCACAAGATTTTGCTCTGCGGCCTGTTCGCGGTAACGGCGCTTGCCCTCGTGCTCACCTATTCGCGCGGGGCCTGGGTGGCGTTCGCGTTCGCGATGCTGCTGCTCTTGTTGAAGACCGATCGCAAGCTGATCTTGTACGGCTTGATCCTGGTGCTGGTCGCAGCGGCTTTCAACCTGATCCCGCAGGTCATCATGGACCGGCTGGCGACGATCGTCAACCCGACGGAAGACACCTCGGGCGATTACCGCTTCAAGATGTGGACGGCAGCGTTCGCGATCATCCGCGATTACTGGCTGACAGGGATCGGAAGCGATCCAAGCACGCTCTTTAGGGTCTATGCCGATTACGAGATTCCCGGAGTAAACATTTTTCACTTGCACAATATCTGGATTCAGGCGTTTGTCAACGGCGGGATTCTCGGCATCGCGGCCCTGCTGTACCTGTTCTACCGCCTGCTGAAGGAAAGCTACACGATCTCGGCCAATCGGCTTGGCGGACGCCAGGCAACCTTGGGGATCGCATTGTTTGCCAGCATAACCGGGATCGGCGTCGCCGGGCTGAATGAGGATATCTGGCATGACTACCGGGTGATGATGGCGTTTTGGATCGTCACTGCGCTGATTGGCAGCATTGAGATGATGCTTCGACTGGGGAGAAACAAGGATGGAACAGTCTAAATTAGCGATCATAGGGGTCTACCCCCCGCCGGTCGGGGGGATCTCCGTGCATATCGAACGGCTGTGTGACGCACTGGACGAGCGGGGAATCGCTTTTACCCTCTACGACAATACCCAGGGTGAGAAAAACCGTGAAGTCGTCCACACGGGCAAGCTTGAGACATGGGCGCTGAAGTACCTGTTTACGTGCAAGGAGAAAGTCGTTCACGTACATTTTCTGCGCTGGCAGGTTCGCTTTCTGCTCTCGCTCTTGCGCCTGCGCGGAAAACGGGTCTTGTTTACCGTGCACAACATGCGGGAGGAGGGGGGACCGCCATCCGGCCTGAAGCGGCTGATGGTCAAATTGACCGGACTCTTGGCAAGCGGATTTATCGTCGTCAATAGAGAGTTTGTGGAACAGTTGGCGTCTTATGGAATCAACCCTAAGAAAATCCATTATATTCCGCCGTTTATTCCCGCGAAAACCGCTTCTGCCGTCTCCGAGCTGCCCGAGGTGGTCAGGCGCTTTCTCGGCGATGACCACAATCGCCTGATTCTGTCAAATGGCGCCATCGGCAACTTCTATCAGGGAGAAGACCTGTACGGTACGGACTTGCTGATTTCTCTTTGTGAAAAAATGGCGGCATCCGATCCCGGGGTACGGATCGTCTACTGCGTCACCCATGTCGTGGATCAGGGTTACTACGCCAAACTGAAACGGGAGCTGGCGGAAAAGGGGTTGGAAAGACACTTCTTGTTCCTGGAGTCGCCGCGCGAGTACCAGACGATCCTGCGCAAATCGGACCTGTTCATTCGCGGGACGAACAGTGAGAGCTTCGGGATATCTGTTTTTGAGGCGCTGCAGGCAGGCGTTCCGGTGGTCGCCAGCAACGCCGCCAAGTGGCCGCCCCAGGTGGTCGTCTACAAAAAGCGGGACCTGGACGACCTGCTGGAGAAAGTGACAGGCGTCCTTTCCGGGGATATCGCCGTTTCGCTGGAGGAACATCCGCTGCCTGATTATGCCGGCCAGATCATTGACCAGTACCGGCTTGTGGGGACCCAGCCATGAGCCGTTTTCAGCGAATTGTCGCGATGGTGTTTGTGGTTACGCTGATCGGGCGGGCACTAGGGTTTGTCCGCAATATGTTCGTCTCCTCGGCGTACGGCACAAGCACAGAGGCGGGGGCTTACTACACCGCTGCAGCCATTCCCATGACGCTGTTTATCGTCTTTCCGACCGTCATCAACTCCCTGTTTATCCCGACGATGAAGGGGATTATGGCGTCGAACAACGAGGGGCGGGGCCGGGAACTGTACAGCAAAATGCTGACTTTGACCGTGATCGTTGGCGGAGCCATCAGTCTGTTGGGCTGGCTCGGAACCGACGCCGTCACCAGCCTGCTGGTTCCCGGCTGGGATGCGGAGGCGAAGGGGATCGTCTCAACCCAGCTTGCCTGGATGTGGCCGTCCGTTTTTTTATCGCCCTGCTCAGCCTCTGGTCGACGATGTTAAACGCCCATGACCGTTTTTTTGCCTCGACGCTGAGCACGGTGGTCAATTCCGCTGCGACCATTCTCGGTTTTGTCGTCTTGGTGCCGTGGCTCGGCCCTACCGGTCTTGCCATCAGTACGACGATCGGATTTATCCTTGCGGCAGCCACTGTGCTGCCGCCGCTTCGTAGGTTGAACTATTCGTTCCGATGGAATTTTCACTGGCGGGGCGATCCTGCTCTGCGCAGCATGGGGGAGCGGCTGTTTCCCATTTTTATCGCGATCATCCTGGGGCAGGTGACGGTTTTCTTTGAAAAAATCATCGCCTCCGGCCTCGGCAACGAGAAAATCTCCGCACTCGCTTACGCCATGACGATTATCCAACTGCCGATGATGGTGGTCGGAGCGGTGACGGTGCCGCTGTTCCCGCTCTTGTCGGAACACGTGAAGCGGCATAACCTGCCGGAGCTGAAGCGGATTCTGAGCCTCGGGCTCAGGTATCTCGCCGTCCTGATGGTGCCGGTTACGGTCGGCCTGTTTCTGGTGGGAAAGCCGCTGATCGAGCTGCTGTACCAAAAAAATCAGTTCGGTCCGGATGACACGCAGTTAACGTACTGGGCTTTAATCTTCTACGGGGTCGGGCTGTTTGCGACGGCGGCGCGGGACTTGTTCACCCGCACGTTTTACGCATTGGAGAACACCAAAACCCCGGTGGCATACGCCGGGATTAACGTAGCCATCTACATCTGTCTCGGCCTCTTGCTGGTGCCTTATCTTGACCACGGAGGGATTGCCCTGGCGATGTCGCTCTCCGCGTTTGTCAATGTCATCCTGCTGGGGGTGGCGCTGCGCCGGAAGATCGGCGGGTTTGTCGGCAGGGATCTGTACCAGACAGCGGGGAAGACGCTGATCGGCGTGGCCGTGATGGCAGTGGTCCTGTCCAAGCTGGAGCAGGTTGTCCACTTCTCGCACGCCCTCGTTTCGTTTACCTTCTTCACGGCGGTCGGTGCCGTTGTATATGCGGCCGTTTTGTACCTGGTAAAAGAGCCGCTGCTCGCAGAACTGCTGGGCAGGGTGCTGGCCCGTTTGCCGAAGAGGCTGAGAGGGCAGCAAAAATAAAAGCCGGCGAGACCCGAGCACTGAAAAGCTCGGGTCTTTTGAGTTTATCGGCATCGTTACCGGCGGCGGTTTTGTCGCTTCGCTCAGCACTGCCTACTACAAATAAAAGCGCAGAAAACAAGCTGGCGCCGATGGGTGTATCGGGCCAGCTTGTTTCTATGCAAGGCTGATTCGGTTTTCCCTATCCCTGTCTCCCGTCCTTTTGGTAGACGCAGACGACCATTTTGACGAAGTACTCGCGCAGCCCGGGCAGTTTGGCCAGCCCGGATACCACCTGGCGCAGCGGAATCTCCTTTTGATAGACCGCAGGATGGGGTACACCCTGCTGGATTCGCCGGAACCGGGCGATGGTCATGCGGTTGATATAGGAAAAGTACTCTTCCCCGCGGTCGTTTTTGCTGATGCGAAAACGCACCCGGTCCTGGCCGTCAGGCAGGTCTGCTACCAACCGCTTATAAGAATCGATCAAGGTTCGTTCGGAGAAGAGCGAATGAACCCAGGGAATTCCAATCGCGTCGGAGAGGTGGGCGCCATACGGGTGGTAGTAGGGAGGAAAGTTGATGTAGAGATGTCCGCCGGGCTTCAGGACGCGGAAGCACTCGGCGAGAGTCTTTTCCGGTTGATCGACGTGTTCCATCGCGTCATTCATGATGATGGTGTCAAATGTCTCGTCGGCAAACGGCATGGCAGAAGCATCAGCCGTCATGAAAGAGGCGATGTCAGCCAGATTTTTTTGCCGGGCAAACGCATTTCCCTCTTCGGCATAGTGCTCGACGATGTCGATGCCGATGATCTTATTCGGCCGGAAAGTGGCGTAGTAGCACGTCTTTCCGCCGCCGCCGCAGCCGATATCAAGGACGGTTTTACCCTGAAACATCTGTTCCTGCGTATGAAAGGGGAGAAAGAACTGAATCGTTTGCCCGCCTTTGACAAACTGCCACTCCGTATAACTCATCTTTCCGTCATTGGCAAGGTTGAACGGATGGACAGGCAGCGGAAACAGCCGATTGAGACGAATCAGCAGGTTGGAAGCAAAAGACACAATTGTTCCTCCTCCATAATGCAGTAGTCACGCTATTTGCGACCCGCCAGTGCCTGCAGCACGAGCTCGCTGCTCTTCATCGCTTCACGGGCCAGCATCCTGGAACGCTCCGCAACGATTTGCCGCTCTTCTTCCAAACGGCCTGTCCGCTCTTGCAGCAAGGCCAGCAGCGAATCGGCCTTCAGCTCGCGAATATGGCCGGCAGACGGCATGCCCGCCCGCTCGACAAAGCGGTCGATCTTGGGATCGTAGGATATGCCCGTAAACGGCACCTGAAAGACACAAGCGAGAATCAGCGAGTGCAGGCGCATGCCGACTACGTAGTCACAATGCTTTAAGACACTCATAATATCGTGAAACGGCACCGGCATCTCCAACAGCTTGGCGCCGGGTTCTTTCATGAAACTGATGATCTCATGAGATGGAGCCAGATCGCTCGGATAGTGCATCGGCAAGAACAGCACGTTCCAGCCCCGGGAGGCGAAAAAGTCGGCTGCCTTGGCAATCACCTGCTTGAACCGCTCTTCCTGCTTCCAGTTGCGGACCGAAAATGCGACCAGGGGCCGCCGCAGATCAGAAAACAGCCGGCCAAGGAGCTCTTGTCCGCGCTGGGTCGAGATGTCCTCCGGTTGAATCATCAAAGCCGGGTCCGCTGTCACGTAAATCGGTGCTTTTGTCACGCCGCAGGCCTTAAAGTCTTCACCCGATTCATAATCCCGGACGGTAATGACGTTGACGTGATTGACGACCTGTTTGATCATAAAACGGCTGAACGATTTGAGAATGGGCCCAAATCCCTGGGCGTAAAAGACGACCGGCTTGCCCAGCATTTTGGCGATGCTGACGATTCCGAGATAGTAAAGGACGCTTCGCGGGCTGGTGACGTCCTGCATCAAGGTGCCCCCGCCCATGACGAGAAGGTCGCTTTGCTTTAACTGACGTACAATAGTAGAGAGCCGCCAGCGATTGTAGGCCGGAATCCCAAATAAAGACGTCGTACGCGCCGGCTGGTTAGACAGAACGGACAGCGAAATATTCGGTTGTTCCCGTCTAAGCGAGCTGATAATCCCGTATAGTACAACATCGTCCCCGGCATTATTAAACCCGTAATAGCCGGAGATGAGAATTCGCGGCATGAGAGAACCTTCTTTCTATCCAAACGTAACCAGAGGCAGGCACACACATCCTAAAGTATAATAGAAAAAAGACGGGGAAGTAAAGCAATCTACCAAAGATACACAATCCCGACAGTGACGAGTATGGCCGCTGCGGCAATAAAGCCGACCGCCAGATAAAACATCCCCTTATTTTTACGGCGACGGTAGAAAAATTCGTCAAACATCAGAGCGCGCCCTCCATTTCTGTAACTCCCATCCCCTCATTTTAAAACGAATACCCTCCCCATAACAAGGCAAAGATATACATGAACTGCCCCCATCCTGGCGAAACATGGAGGAGAACAAGTTGAATGCCGTCATCTTCTATTCGTGGTAAACGCCTTCTTGGCTTAGTCGTGCTATTTTTCTTGTTGGTTGGGGTCGGATTTGCGATCTATTCCGGTTATCACCTGCGTAAAATGACCAGAGAGTGGTATCAACCGCTGCCGGTCAAGGACCAGTCTCCGCAGAAGATCGAGGCCGTGCTGCCGACAGATCAGCCGATTCAGCCCAATATCGCCGCTCCGGCTGTCCCGGCTGCCCCGATCGCCAAGCCGGGGCCGCTTAAGCCATTCACCCTACTGCTGATCGGCACAGACAGCCGGGATGGAGAGCGGGCCCGCTCTGACACGATGATCCTCGCCGCTGTCCATCCCAAAAAGCAGCGTGCCTACCTGCTCTCCATTCCCCGGGACAGCTTTATGAATCTGCCCGACAAAGGGTATGACAAGGTTAATCACGCGATGGCTTTTGGCGGAACGGCTTTGGTAAAAAAGTCGTTGGAAAACTTTTTTGACTTGAAGATTGACCGCTACATGGCCATTGACTTTGAAGGATTCAGGAAGTTGATCGATGAACTCGGCGGCGTACAAGTGAACGTAAAAAAGCGTATGAAGTACACCGACCCGACCGACGACACGTACATCAACTTCTCTCCCGGTATCCAAACGCTCAATGGGAAACAGGCACTTGACTACGCAAGGTACCGCAGGAGCGACATCGGTCCGGATGACGGCGACTTCGAACGGATCTTGCGGCAGCAAGAGCTGATTCGGGCTCTCGCCCAAAAAGGGAATACGGCACAAGCGTTTTTCAAGTCTTTTAAACTGATGGATATTCTCGGCAAGCATGTAAAAACAGATCTGACCGAGGCAGAATTGGCCTCCCTTTTGTTTACGTATTACGATTCCCGACAGAACGAGCTGGAGATGGAGACGTTGAAGGGAACGGACGGGCGCATCTGGCGTCACGGGACATTAGGCTGGTATTACTTTATATCGAAAAAGGAGCGGGAGCGGATTCGCAGCCGTTTCGCCGAGGAACTGGCCCGCTGAATGCGCCCCCACCGCTTTTTTGTCCGCTTGAGGTCAATCTTCAGACTTTACCGTATTATTTGAAAAGTCGGTTGTGTTGGCATACAATGTAGGCAGGAGAGTTAGGATGGAGCGGAGTGACATTCAAAGGATTGGAGGATTTGCCCATGTCAAATGCCAAGCCTTGGATTGCCAGTTATCCGCCGGAGGTTCCTGCGTCAATTGCATACCCGCGCGTTCCTTTGACGCACTTCCTGGAGCAGTCGGCGGTAAAGTACCCCGCGAATTACGCCCTGTTTTTTATGGGGAAACGCATCACTTATTCCGAACTGCTGCATTACTGCTATCAGTTTGCCCATGCCTTGATCAAGCGTGGAGTCAAAAAAGGGGACCGCGTCGCCATCATGCTGCCCAACTGCCCGCAGACGGTGATCGCCTATTACGCTGTGCTGTTTGCCGGAGCCGTCGTAGTGCAGACCAATCCGCTGTACACGGAGCGCGAACTCGGCTACCACCTGAGCGATTCGGGTGCCACTGTCATTGTAGCGCTCGACACGCTGTATCACAGAATCCGGCAGGTACAGCCGCAGACTCAGTTAAAACATGTGATCCTGACGAGTATTGGCGATTTTTTGCCGATGTTCAAGAAGATGCTTTATCCGCTTGTCCAGCGAAGCAAGGGAGAGCGCCAGAGAATCAGCTTTACGCATGAGGTGGAACGGTTTACGCATCTCTTGGCGGAAAGTTCGGCCTCGCCCGTTCACGTTGAGATCGACCCGGATGAGGACCTGGCTCTTCTGCAGTACACGGGCGGAACGACCGGCGTGCCAAAGGGAGTCATGCTGACCCACAAAAACCTGATCGTCAATGCCGTCCAATCGGAAAAAGTGATGTACAAAATGCATCCCGGACAGGAAAAGATCGTCGGAGCCCTTCCGTTGTTTCACGTCTACGGGATGACGGCAGTCATGAACCTCGGGGTGAAACTGGCGGCGGAAATTCTGCTCGTTCCCCGCTTTGAAGCAAAGCAGATCCTGGAACTGATTCACCGGGAAAAACCAAGCCTTTTTCCGGGAGCGCCGACGATGTACATCGCCCTGATCAACCATCCCGAGCTGCATAAATACGACCTGTCCTCGATTGAAGCGTGCGTGAGCGGTTCCGCCGCTCTGCCGCGCGACGTCCAGCAGCAGTTTGAGCTGTTGACTGGCGGCAGGCTGGTGGAAGGCTACGGAATGACGGAAACCTCGCCGGTAACCCACTCCAATCACATCTGGGGGCGGCGTAAATCCGGCAGCATCGGAGTTCCCTGGCCGGATACGGACTGCCGGATTGTCGATCCAGTGACAGGTGAAGAGCTGCCTTACGGCGAGATTGGCGAGTTGGCCGTTCGGGGCCCGCAGGTTATGCGCGGTTACTGGAAGCGACCGGATGACACCGCCGCCGTTTTGCGCAGCGGCTGGCTGCTGACAGGCGATATGGGTTACATGGATCAAGAAGGCTTCTTTTACGTAGTCGACCGGAAAAAAGATCTGATTATTGCCGGAGGCTTCAATATTTACCCACGCGAGGTGGAGGAGGTCCTGTTTGAGCACCCTGCCGTCATGGAAGCGGCAGTCATTGGCGTGCCCGATCCATACCGGGGGGAAACGGTCAAAGCCTACATCGTGTTAAAACAGGGGGAACAGGTCACCGCAGATGAGCTGGACGGATTTTGCCGCAAGCGATTGGCCGCTTTCAAGGTGCCCCATGTGTATGAATTTCGCCGTGAACTGCCAAAGACGTTTGTCGGCAAGGTTCTCCGCAGGCAGCTTCAGGAGGAGGCGCAAATGCGCCAGTCCGATCAACCGCACACCCAGTCGAATCTGTGACGCCATCCGGACGCAGACAACATTGACAGTCGGGCGGTTCGTGTAATAGACTGGAATGTGAATGAATAATCATTCAGTTTAGAATAATCCGTTGAATTTTTGTGCGGAGGTTTCCATGGCCAAAAAAACAGGGGAAAAGTATCAAGCGATTATCGATGCCGCCGTTCGGGTCATCTCCCGTTACGGGTACCACAACGCCCGGGTTTCGCTGATCGCCAGGGAAGCCAACGTAGCGGACGGGACGATTTACCTTTACTTCACGAACAAAGACGATATTCTCATCTCTGTTTTCAACGAAAAGATGGGACAGTTTATTGAAAGCTGCCGACGCCAGATTCACCAGACCGCCGCCGTCGAGGAAAAATTGTACGTGCTGCTCCAGGCTCATCTGGGCCAGTTGGCGCGGGATCCGGAGATGGCGGTCGTGACACAGATTGAGCTGCGCCAGTCCAACCCTGTGGTAAGCCAGGGCATCGGCGAGGTCTTGAAAAGTTACTTTCACCTGATCGACGAGATTGTCTCCCAGGGCATCGAGCAGGGAGTGTTTCACCCGTGGACAGACGTCAGGATCGCCCGGCAGGTCATCTTCGGCACGCTGGATCAGGCGGCTACGGCATGGGTGATGAAAAAGTGCAAATACGATCTGACCGCACAGGCAGGCCCGATCCATGACGCCATCCTGCATGGATTGAAGCGCCGCGCGGAGTGAATCAAAGAAAACGCTTTTTCCGGAAGTGGGTGTCTGTTACAATAAACTTGTCAATATTCTGGTAACGATTGAACTGAGCGTCCGCTCGGTATTGAATACAAAGGAGATGGTAGTAGCATGTCGTTTACCAATCTGAAGGTAGCAGTGGAAACCCGCATAGCGACGCTGTCGATCGACCATCCGCCAGCCAATGCGCTGAATCGTACTGTCCTGGAAGAGCTGAATGCGGCACTGACAGCTCTGGAGCAAAATGACGATGTAAAGGTTGTCATCCTGACCGGCGAGGGCCGCTTTTTTGTCGCCGGAGCGGATATCAAGGAGTTCGCCGGGATCAGCGGAGCCGAAGCTGCTGCCATGGCAGCAGCGGGTCAGGGATTGTTCAACCGGATCGAAGCCTTTCCCAAACCGGTCATAGCGGCAGTAAACGGGGCTTGCCTGGGAGGCGGCCTGGAGCTGGCGATGGCTTGTCACATCCGCTTGGCAGCAACGGACGCAAAGCTGGGACTTCCCGAGCTGAACTTAGGAATCATCCCCGGATATGGAGGAACGCAGCGTCTGCCCCGATTGGTTGGCCGAGGCAGAGCGACCGAGCTGATCCTCACATCCCGAATGGTCACCGGAGAAGAGGCCAAGAGAATCGGTTTGGTGGATGAAGTCTATCCGCAAGAAGAGCTGCTCAGCCAGGCGAGAGAGCTGGCGCAAAAGATTGCCGAAAAGGGCAAAGTGGCCATTCGGCTTGCTCTTTCGGCGATTCACACCGGCTTTGCCGAGGGCTTTGGGCAGGGACTTGCCAAGGAAGCTGCCCTGTTTGGCGAAGCGTTTGAAACGGAGGACATGAAAGAAGGAGTTGCCGCTTTTCTCGAGAAGCGCAAGCCGCAATTTTCAGATCGATAGGGGAGGAAAACGGGATGAACATTCTGGTTGTTCTGAAACAGACGTTTGATACGGAAGAGAAAATCGTGATCAACAACGGCGAAATCAGCGAAGACGGCGTAGAATTTATTATCAATCCCTACGACGAGTACGCTGTGGAAGAAGCGATCAAGCTAAAGGAAGCGCACGGCGGCGAAGTGACTGTGCTGTCGCTCGGTCCTGATCGCGCAGAAAGCGCTTTGCGCACGGCTTTGGCGATGGGGGCAGACAAAGCGGTTCTGGTGGATGACGAGACCTTGTTCGGCGACGAGTTTACGACGGCAAAGGTGCTGGCGGCTGCAGCCAAGAAACTGGGCTTTGACATCATCCTCGGCGGGCAGATGGCCGTCGATTCCGGAGCCGGTCAAGGCGGTCCGCGCCTGGCGGAAGAACTGGGCATCAACCACGTGTCGACAGCAGTAAAGCTGGAAGTGGACGGAACGTCCGTCCGCGTAGAGCGCGATGTGGAAGGCGATTTGGAGATCGTCGAAACCTCCCTGCCGGTATTGGTGACGGCCCAGCAGGGCTTGAACGAGCCCCGTTATCCGTCGCTGCCGGGGATAATGAAAGCCAAGAAAAAGCCTTTGGAGCGCTGGTCGGCGGATGATCTGGGGCTATCTGGCGCAGATGTGCAGGCCAAAACGAGAGTGGTGGATCAGTATTTGCCGCCGAAAAAACAGGCGGGACGCATTCTCTCGGGCGACATTCAGGCACAGGCAGCCGAATTGGTGCAGCTGCTCCGCAATGAAGCAAAAGTGATCTAAGGGGAGAGGGATTAGGATGAATAAGGTACTTGTTCTGGCAGAAGTTCGCGACGGCCAATTGCGCAATGTCTCATTTGAAGCCCTGGCGGCGGCGAAGACGCTTGCTGAAGGCGGCGAAGTGTCGGCGGTCGTGATCGGATCCGCTGCAGACGGATACGCCGATGAACTGGCCAAGTACGGCGCCGATAAAGTATACACGGTTGCAGACGGTCAGCTTGCCAAGTATACGCCGGACGGTTACAGCCAGGCGTTCACACATGTCATCCGGGAAGCTTCTCCCGATGCGATCATCGCCGGGCACACAGCGATGGGGCGGGACCTGGCCCCCCGCGTTGCGGCCCGGCTCGGGTATGGATTGGTTTCCGATGTGACCGCAGTAGAGGCTGGACCAGTCTTCGTTCGCCCGATCTACGCCGGCAAGGCGTTCCAAAAACGCGCGTTTGCAGACGGGAAAATCTTCGTAACGATCCGTCCCAACAACATCGCGATCAGCGAGCCTGATCCGGCACGGACCGCCGAAGTGATCCCGCTGCAGGTCGAGCTCAAAGACCTCCGCACCATCGTCAAGGAAGTCGTACGGAAAACGTCGGGAAAGGTAGACTTGTCGGAGGCAAAAATTATCATTTCCGGCGGGCGTGGGGTAAAAAGCGCCGAAGGTTTCCAACCGCTGGAGGAGCTGGCAGCGGTGCTCGGGGCGGCCGTCGGTGCATCCCGCGGAGCGTGTGATGCGGGCTACTGCGACTACGGACTGCAGATCGGGCAGACCGGCAAGGTGGTGACGCCGGACCTGTACATCGCCTGCGGCATTTCCGGAGCGATCCAGCATCTCGCCGGTATGTCCAATTCCAAGGTCATCGTGGCCATCAACAAAGACCCGGAGGCGCCGATTTTCCAGGTAGCCGATTACGGAATCGTCGGCGATTTGTTTGAGGTTGTGCCCCTGTTGACAAAAGAGTTCAAAAGTTTG
>NZ_HE978536.1:485134-496294 GCF_000311785.1 Brevibacillus massiliensis | reverse complement strand
GCTAAGAAAGGAAAAAAAGAGGCAGATCTTGAGCAGGAACCAAGATCTCCTCTTTTGGTTTTTTCATTCCCAGCGATCTCCCCACTCACCGATGGCATCAATCACTGATTTCAAATCCTTGCCTTTTTCGGTCAATTCGTACTCGATGCGTACAGGGGTTTCGGGGTATACCCGGCGGACGACAATGCCTGCAGCTTCCAGCTCTTTCATTCGCTCAGTCAGCATCCGGTCGCTCATATCCGGTATTTGCTCTTTTACATCTTTAAATCGGCACGGACCGCTCATGAGGACGCGAACGATCAAACCGGTCCAACGCTTCCCGATAATTTCCATCGCTTTCTCGTATTTCGGACACATGTGAGAGTAGTCGTAATGTTTTGGTTCCATTCGAATCACCCTATTTCTATTGTAAAGCGTAAAGGAGGATACGTACAACGTCTAATTTCCTTACAATATGCCGTTTTTCAAGGAAAATGTCAATCTGACCGTATCTTTTGCAATCGATGGGCAGAATATGTGTATGCTTGAAAGTGTCGCTTGCCATAGTTATTTTCGAAAGGGAATGGTATACTTTTGAATCGTAAGGTGATTCACAAAGGAAAATAAGGAGGAGAGCCTTCATGGCAATTGTTAACGTATCAGACCAAACTTTTGCACAGGAAGTGGAAAGCGGTACCGTACTCGTCGATTTCTGGGCGCCTTGGTGCGGTCCTTGCAAAATGATAGCTCCGGTTCTGGAGCAAATCGATAGTGAGGTAGGAGAAAAACTAAAAATCGCCAAGCTGAACGTCGACGAAAATCCGGAAACGAGCGGCCGCTTCGGCGTCATGTCGATTCCGACCCTGATGGTCTTCAAAGACGGCCAGATGGTCGATAAAGTCATCGGCTTCCAACCAAAAGAAGCCTTGATGGCGACACTGGGCAAACACCTGTAAGTTTTCGGCCTTGACAGCATCAGACAACTGATGCTGTTTTTTTGTTGCGTTTCAAGAAGGTATCGATAAAAATTCTTATTATGCTTAAATGAATTTTTATGACTCAATGGGGCTGCAAATCCTTGGCGAGAAGGCCCCCCGGTCGTGAAAAAAGCAAGAGAGTTGGGAATTCAATCGAAAATTCTCGGGGGCAACGGCTTCAACAAGAAGCAAGAAAACTGTTAGCACCCCTTCTTAAAACGGAACCTTTGTAAACAAAATCGGCTCTCTGTTATCCAACCCGAGCGTTCTCCCGGTTTTTCTTCCATTTCCCCATGAAACTGCAGGAACGTTTGTGCTACTATGGAGAGTAGAGCAAAAATACGTTACTGCCTATGAAAGGGGGGAGCGGCATGAGCACGATAAAAGACAAACTGGCCGTGCTGCCTGACAAACCGGGTTGTTACCTGATGAAAAACAAGCAGGGCGAAATCATCTACGTCGGCAAGGCAAAAGTCCTGAAGAACCGCGTTCGCTCTTACTTTACGGGCAGCCATGACGGCAAGACGCAGCTTTTGGTGAGCGAGATCGCCGACTTTGAATACATCGTCGTCTCTTCCCCGATTGAGGCGCTGATCCTGGAGTGCAACCTGATCAAGCAGCACAATCCGCGCTACAACGTCATGCTGAAGGACGACAAGACCTATCCGTACATCAAGATTACCAATGAAACGCATCCGCGGCTGGAGATTACCCGCAAGGTGAAAAAAGACAAGGCGAAGTACTTCGGACCATACCCGAACGCCGGGGCGGCGAACGAGGTGAAAAAACTGCTCGACCGTCTCTACCCGCTGCGCAAGTGCAAGACCCTGCCCAAACAGGTTTGCCTGTACTACCACATGGGCCAGTGTCTGGCTCCCTGCGTCTACGAGGTGGACCAAGAGGAGAATCAGCGGATCGCCCTTGAGATCGCGAAGTTTCTCGACGGCGGCCATGAGGCGATGAAGGCGGAACTGACAGAAAAAATGATGCAGGCGGCCGAGAATATGGAGTACGAGCGGGCCAAGGAACTGCGCGACCAGATTCACAATATCGAAGCGGTGATGGAAAAGCAGAAGATCACCCTGATGGACACGGTAGACAGGGATATTATCGGCTTTGCGACAGACAAAGGCTGGATGTGCGTCCAGGTGTTTTACATGCGCCAGGGCAAAATGATCGAGCGGGAGTCGGCGGCCTTTCCTTTTTACGCGGACGAGACAGAGGATTTTATGTCTTACGTGACCCAATTTTACTACGACAAACTGCAGGCCCTGCCAAAAGAGATTCTCCTGCCGCAGAAAAGCGAACCGGAGCTGCTCGCGGAGTGGCTGGGGGTAAAAGTGCTGACGCCGAAGCGGGGCAAAAAACACGAGCTGGTGCAGATGGCCTGCGAAAACGCAAGGCTTGCCCTGGAAGAAAAATTCTCGCTGATGTCGAAGGACGAGGCGCGGACCATCCAGGCCGTTCACAACCTCGGCCACATTCTGGGCATCAGCGCGCCCCATCGGATCGAAGCGTTCGACAACTCGAACATTCAGGGGGTGGAGCCCGTTTCGGCGATGGTCGTCTTTACCGACGGCCGGCCGGACAAAAAAGAATACCGCAAGTTCAAGATCAAAACGGTAACCGGACCGGACGATTACGGTTCGATGCGGGAAGTGATCCGCCGCCGCTACACTCGTCTGCTGAAAGAGAACCAGCCTTTGCCCGACCTGATCGTCATCGACGGCGGCAAGGGGCAGATCAGCGCAGCGATGGAGGTGCTCCAAGATGAGCTGGGATTGTACATTCCGGTGTGCGGACTGGCCAAGGATGAAAAGCATAAAACCGCGGAGCTGTTGTTTGGCGACCCGCCTTCGCCTGTCGAGCTGAAGCGGGACAGTTACGAGTTTTACCTGCTGCAGCGTATCCAGGATGAGGTACACCGCTTTGCGATCACCTTCCACCGGAGCGCTCGCAGCAAATCGCTGCTCAGCTCGCAGCTCGACGAGATTCCAGGCGTTGGCGAACGGAGGAGAAAGCTGCTGTTTCAACACTTTGGATCGATCGAGCGGATGCGTCAGGCCAGTGTGGAGGAATATCGGCAATTGGGAATCGGGGACAAGTTGGCCCGTGAGATCATCCAGCATCTGCGCAAAATGAATTGAACGCTGCCTGTTTACGTGGTATAATCCCTTTCAAATGAATAACTAGAACTCACTTCCCTCGTTTGGAGAGTCAGTGACTTGACTCCCAACCGAATTGCAGAAGTGAGCTAGAGGCGCGAAGGCCATGAGTACCCTCTTCGAGATGCGGGCATTGACGACAGGAGCGGGAAAGGGGCATTCGCCGAAGTGCGGCCGATTTGCTCGACATCTGCCGTGCTGGGCCTGCGTTGAACAAGCGCAGGACTGTCATCCGCGTGGTTGCCTGTCACCCGGATGGAGAGCTAACTCACTGAACAGGAGTCTGTTTGATACTGACTGCTGCTCGGAGTAGGGAAGGAGGAACCGGTATGTCCATGCGCGGCAACGGCAGGTTAATCCTTGTCGTTGCCTTTTTTGGCAGGTAAGAAAGCAGGGCTTCCTGATCCTGCATGAAAAGCTTCCTAATTCTGCGAGAAGTTTTCAATCGAAGTTTTTCTTCTAAACTTTTCTGTCGATAAGAAGAGATTTGCCCACTTGACTTACGTATCGGATCCAATAGAGAAGGAGAGAAGCCAGAATGGGTTTGATTGTGCAAAAGTACGGCGGCACCTCGGTGGGGACTGTCGAACGCATCATGCGGGTCGCAGACCGGATCATTGAGTATAAAAACGCGGGCAACGACATGGTGGTTGTCGTCTCGGCCATGGGGAAGTCGACAGACGTTTTGATCGAGATGGCGAGACAGATTGCGCCCAATCCGTCAGCGCGGGAAATGGATATGCTGCTTACGACGGGCGAACAGGTTTCCATCGCGCTGCTGGCCATGGCCCTGCAGCAAAAAGGATATGATGCGGTCTCTCTGACCGGCTGGCAGGCGGGCATCGCCACGGAATCCGTGCACGGAAAAGCCAGGATTCAGGAAGTGGATACCGCCCGGATTCGTTCGGAGCTGCAGCGGGGACGCATCGTCATCGTCGCCGGTTTTCAGGGGATCAGCGAAAAAGGCGAAATCACGACCTTGGGACGCGGCGGATCGGACACGACTGCCGTCGCGCTGGCCGGGAGTTTGCGGGCGGACAAGTGCGAAATTTTTACCGATGTATCCGGCGTATACACCGCCGACCCGCGCGTCGTCCCGATGGCGCAAAAATTGGACAGCATCTCGTACGATGAAATGCTGGAGCTGGCTATCCTCGGAGCCGGGGTGCTTCATCCCAGATCCGTGGAAGCGGCGAAAAAATACAAGGTGAAATTAGTGGTCAGATCTAGCTTTTCACAAGAAGAAGGCACTTGCGTAGAGGAGGCTGCCGATATGGAAACAGGAAGAGTAGTAAGCGGTGTAGCCCATGATGAAGATATCGCCAAGATTACCGTCGTGGGAATGCCGGCTCGCGTAGGGACGTTGTCGCGACTGTTCAACACCTTGGCGGGCGCACAAATCAACGTCGACATTATCATTCAAAGCTCGTACGATGCCGCCGTGACCAATATTTCCTTCACCGTTTCTTCCGATGATCTGGTCAGGACGCTTGACACGCTGGCCGCTTATCAGGAAGCGCTCGGTTTTGACAAGGTGGAGCATGAATCGGGATTGGCCAAGGTCTCGATCGTGGGCGCAGGGATGATCACCAATCCGGGCGTCGCCGCCGAAATGTTTCAACAGCTGGCGGAGCAGGACATCTCGATTAAGATGGTCTCTACTTCCGACATCAAGGTATCCTGCGTCATTCCTGCCGAGCAGACCAGCTTGGCTGTACGGACCCTGCATACGGCGTTTGGGCTTGACGTGGCAGAACAAGCAGTCGTTCACGGCATCTGAAAAACCCCAAAATCTCGGTTTGCCGGTTGACAGGAAAAGACTCCCGGCGTATGATTAAGAAAAGTTTTTAAAATGAGTAGTGTTTGATGAAGTTTCCAAAATTAAACAATGGAACTCTTATCAAGAGTGGTGGAGGGACTGGCCCGATGAAACCCGGCAACCCCGCAAGAGCGGAGAGGTGCTAAATCCTACAAGTGTAACAGCGTGCACTTGAGAGATAAGAGTGGGTGACCGGGATGTCTGTTGCACCCCCTCTTCTCCAAAGAAGAGGGGGTTCGTTTTTCTTCAATCGGCAAGGAGGATGCGCAAGTGAAACGTGTGGCAATCGGGGATGTGGTTCTCGAATCAGGAGAATGTATTCGGCAGGTAGAAGTAGGGTATCAAGCGTATGGGACGTACGACCGGGAGGCGAACAACGCCGTGCTGGTCTGCCATGCGCTGACCGGAGATGTCTACGTGGCTGGGGACGAACAGCGCGCCGGGTGGTGGGAGGGGTTGATCGGCCCGGGCATGCCGATCGACACCAACAAGTATTATGTGATCTGCAGCAATGTGCTCGGCGGCTGCTACGGCACGACGGGACCGGCCAGCCTGTGTCCCGGCGATGGCAAGCCCTATGGCTCGCGATTTCCGTTCATCACGATTCGCGACATGGTCCGGGTGCAGCGCCGGCTGCTGGAGGTCCTCGGCGTCGATCAGCTCTATGCGATCATCGGCGGAT
Organism: Brevibacillus massiliensis; assembly: GCF_000311785.1. Classification (GTDB taxonomy): domain Bacteria; phylum Bacillota; class Bacilli; order Brevibacillales; family Brevibacillaceae; genus Brevibacillus_C; species Brevibacillus_C massiliensis. Next base: position 490,672 of record NZ_HE978536.1, on the reverse strand, counting down.
CTGTCGGCGGGATGCAGGTGTACGAGTGGATGACCGAGTATCCGGAGATGATGCAGCTGGCCCTTCCGATTGCCACTTGTTCGCGGTTTTCGGCGATCGCCATCGCCTATAATGATGTGGCCCGTCAGGCGATCCAATCCGATCCCGAGTGGCAGGGCGGCGACTACTACCCTGGGGCCGGACCGAGACGGGGGCTTTCGGTAGCGCGAATGATCGGCATGATTACCTACCGCACGGCGGAGCTGTTCGAGGAGCGGTTCGGGCGAAGCCTGCAGGCGCCCAATGATTCCGATCCGTCCCAGACGATGTTTCAAATCGAGAGCTATTTGCGCTATCAGGGCGAAAAGCTGGTAGATCGCTTTGACGCCAACAGCTATCTCACCCTGCTCAAGGCGATGGATACGCATGACATCGGTGTAAACAGAGGCGGCATTGAACAGGCGCTCTCCCGCGTCCAGGCGAAGGTGGTCAGTATCGCCATTGACAGCGACCTGCTCTACCCCGACTCACATCAGCGTGAAATGGCGGAGCTGATGCGCCGCCTGGGGAAGGATGTCGATTTCTACATCATGGAATCCAAATACGGCCACGACGGCTTTCTGGTCGAATTTCAAAAGATGGGGAGGATTATCAAGCCTTACTTCGACCGATGAGAGCAATCCTGGATCGGCAGCAAGCAAAGAGACTCCGCTGGAAATGTGGGCGGAGTCCTCGTTTTGCCTAGTGCTTGTCCTCTGAATAGACGTGTATGGTGACAAGGCGCTGTTTGCCCGGTACAATGGGACTGATGACAAGCTCTGCCCGCACCTTTTTCTTCAGGCAGCGGCCCACCGCTCCGGCGATGATCCCGCACTCAAAGGAAAGGGAATGTTTCAGGCGGCTGCCGGGAAGGTGGTCGTAGAGCAAATGGGTGAGGGAAAATTGATGGTAGTCGGAGGTTTCCTCCACCAGCTCAAGCTTGCCGAGCCCAAGCCGGATAAACAGCATGGACAAGTCGGCGGCGGATTTTAACGCAAATTCACTGCCGATGTCTTTGCCCATCCAGTAGAGGATTGGCGGCTCGCTTTCACCCAGCAGCTTTTGTGTCATCGTCTCACGCAAAAAGTGATAGCCAAGGTAGGGCATATTCATTTGCTCCGCCCGGGCGATTACGTCAGGGGCGAGGAGGGTAGCAAGCGGATCGATCGTTTGGCGCATCGCTTCGGCTCCTTTTTATTGGGATTGTTACTAAAATATGAGCCGGAGAATCGGGACATGACAGGTTTGGCCCAGCCAAGTTTCAGAGCTGTCAAAAAGCCCGCGGCAGGCTTTTGATGTACCGTGCCGCTGTCGGCTTATTTTTTCTGTTTGACTGCGTTTATTCTATAGATGAATTCAGTTCATCAATCGCTTGACGCTCTGTAGAGACAGGGGTAAAATGGTTGTGGTCAGATACCAAACGCCGATTCTCTACAATTTGACAAATTCGGACAAGCTTCGTTGTCCGGATCAGAAATCGTTTACATAAAGCCTGTCCGGCGAGGGGGGGATGGCGATGAATAGTTTACTTGGCGGTAGTGAAAGAATGAGTCTAACCGGACTATCAATGGGACAGGATAGTGGAGAAGAGGTTAGGGTTTGATGGTTACAAAACGGTCAAGACCGTTTTGCTGACCGCAAGCGGTCAAATCCATGTTTTATGAAAAACGTCAAGACGTTTTTCACAGAAATAAGCGAGGACTGATCACAAGGGGGGCCCAGCATGGCGAACAGCCGTCAATTTTTTAACCATAGGCTGCATTCATTATTAGGCTTATTTCCAGTAGGTGCATTTTTGTTGATTCACTTGACGGTCAACTACCAGGCGACGAAAGGAGCCGAAGCATTCGATAAAGCAGCGGCAACGATGGAAAGCATTCCGTTTTTGCTCTTTGCAGAATTCCTTTTTATTTATCTTCCGCTTCTGTTCCATGCGATTTACGGTTTGTACTACGCATTCCAATCGAAGAACAATGTCAAGAATTACGGTTATTTCCGCAACCACATGTTCATGTGGCAGCGCATTACCGGGGTGTTTACCCTTATTTTCGTTGCGTGGCACGTTTGGGAGACACGGATTCAAATCGCCCTTGGCAACGTGGAATTAAACTACGACATGATGGCGAACATCCTGAGCAACCCGGTCATGGTCGTCTTCTACGTGCTTGGCGTGCTCGCCGCCGTCTTCCACCTCTCCAACGGAATCTGGTCGTTCCTCGTTCACTGGGGAATTACCATCGGGCCGCGCTCGCAGCGAGTTGCCACTTACTTTACGATGATCGTTTTCGTCCTGGTATCCTTCGTCGGCCTGCGGGCAGTGGCAGCATTTATTCAATAGAGACAGGGGGAAGAAATGATGGCAAAAGGCAAACTAATCGTTGTCGGCGGCGGATTGGCCGGCCTGATGGCGACAATCAAAGCAGCAGAACATGGAGTACCCGTAGAACTGTTCTCCCTTGTTCCGGTTAAGCGTTCCCACTCTGTTTGCGCACAGGGCGGGATTAACGGCGCTGTCAATACCAAAGGGGAAGGCGATTCTACCTGGGAACACTTTGACGATACGATTTACGGCGGGGACTTTCTCGCCAACCAGCCTCCGGTAAAAGCGATGTGCGATGCGGCACCGGGGATTATCTACATGCTCGACCGGATGGGCGTCATGTTTAACCGGACGCCTGAAGGGCTGCTTGACTTCCGCCGCTTCGGGGGAACGAAGCACCACCGTACGGCGTTCGCCGGAGCGACAACCGGCCAGCAGCTTCTGTACGCGCTGGATGAACAGGTGCGCCGCTTCGAGACGGAAGGTCTCGTCACCAAGTACGAATACTGGGACTTCCTGGGTGCCGTCCTGGATGACGCTGGCGTATGCCGGGGAATTACCGCGCAAAATCAGCGTTCCGGCGAAATCAAATCGTTTGCCTCCGACGCCGTCATCATGGCGACCGGCGGACCGGGGATTATCTTCGGAAAGACGACCAACTCGATTATCAATACGGGTACGGCTGCTTCCGAACTGTACCAGCAAGGGGTTATCTACGCCAACGGCGAGTTTATCCAGATTCACCCGACGGCAATTCCCGGGGATGACAAGCTGCGCCTGATGTCCGAATCTGCCCGCGGGGAAGGCGGACGGATCTGGACGTACAAAGACGGAAAGCCTTGGTATTTCTTGGAAGAGAAGTATCCGGCATATGGGAACCTCGTTCCCCGCGACATCGCAACTAGGGAAATTTTCCACGTCTGCGTTGACCTGAAATTGGGGATCAACGGCGAAAACGTGGTATACTTGGACTTGTCACACAAGGATCCAAAAGAACTGGACGTAAAACTCGGCGGGATCATTGAGATCTACGAGAAATTCGTCGGGGATGACCCGCGGAAGGTTCCGATGAAGATCTTCCCGGCTGTCCACTACTCGATGGGCGGCATGTGGGTCGACTACAACCAAATGACCAACATCCCAGGACTGTTCGCCGCAGGCGAGTGTGACTACTCGCAGCACGGCGCCAACCGTCTCGGTGCCAACTCGCTGCTCTCCGCCATTTACGGCGGCATGGTCGCAGGACCGAAGGCAATTGAGTACATCAACGGCTTGAATAAATCTTCCAGCGATCTGTCCAGCGCTGTATTGGACAGCTATACCAAACATCATCAGGAGAAATACGAGAACATCCTGAAAATGGACGGAACGGAAAACGCGTATGTGATTCACCGTGAACTGGGCGAGTGGATGACCGACAACGTAACCGTCGTTCGCTACAACGACCGCCTGCAAAAGACGGACGAAAAAATTCAGGAATTGATGGAGCGCTACAAGAAGATCAACATCAATGATACGCAGCGCTGGAGCAATGCCGGAGCGTCCTTCACCCGTCACCTTTGGAACATGCTGATATTGGCCCGGGTGATCACCTTGGGTGCGCTCAAACGCAACGAAAGCCGCGGTGCCCACTACAAGCCGGAATTCCCGGAGAGAAACGACAAGGACTTCCTGAAGACTACGATGGCCAAATTCAACCCTGAGACGCTGGCTCCCGACATTTACTACGAGGATGTAGACATTTCGTTGATTCCGCCGCGGAAACGTGACTACTCGCACGATAAGGGAGGACATTGATCATGGCCGAAAAGTATGTTCATTTGATCGTGACTCGTCAAGATACTCCTGACAGCACACCATATAATGAGGAATTCAAGGTTCCATACCGTCCGGGAATGAACGTCATCTCCGCACTGATGGAGGTTCAACGCAATCCGGTTAACGCACAGGGGCAAAAAACAAAGCCGGTTGTATGGGAATCCAACTGTTTGGAAGAGGTTTGCGGCGCCTGCTCGATGGTGATCAACGGCAAGCCCCGCCAAGCCTGCTCGGCTTTGATCGACAAGCTGGAACAGCCGATCCGAATCGCTCCCATGACTACTTTCCCGGTACAGCGCGACCTCTCCGTTGACCGCAGCCGCATGTTCGACGCATTGAAGCGCGTGAAAGCGTGGATTCCGATCGACGGTACCTACGATCTGGGACCTGGTCCGCGGATGGCCGAAGTAGACCGTCAATGGGCGTACGAATTGTCCAAATGCATGACTTGCGGCGTATGTCTGGAAGCTTGCCCGAACGTGAACAGCAAAAATCCGTTCATCGGCCCGTTTGCGATTTCCCAAGTCCGGTTGTTCAACGAGCATCCAACCGGCAAAATGAATAAACACGAACGCTTGGAAGCATTAATGGCGGAAGGCGGTATCGGCGAGTGCGGCAACTCGCAAAACTGCGTCCAATCTTGCCCGAAAGGCATTCCGCTGACGACTTCCATTGCACACATGAACAGGGAAACGACGAAACACGCGATCAAGACGTTCTTTTTCTCATAAGCTGCCCAGCACCCTTCAATCGACAATGTCGGTTGGAGGGTGTTTTTTGCTGTCATAGGGATTTATCCCTGCGGTTCCGGTTTTTGAATACTCCCCTCTTTGCTTTGGAACACTGAGGTCAGGGATGTTTTTGAGGGGGGCCTGGATGATGAAACGACGTATAATCTGTTTAGGTGTGGCTTTATCTTTGCTTCTTATGCCGATATCAGCACATGTCACCGGTACGAACAACACGACCGGCAAAAAAGTGGCACTTCTGCAGGGGAATTTGGTTACCCGAGAGCGGGTTATTCAGGATTTGCTGAAACACCACCGCCGCCTGTCAAACGGCGCTGCTCCCGGCAGCAGCCAGAATTCGCCGCAGGAAGCGGACGAGTGGAGCAGTATGGAACAAGTGCTCCTGGGGGAACAGGTGACAGAGGCGCCCACATCGACTCTGGAGATGATTGAGGCGCCGAAAGCATGGCAGGAGGCGAAAGTGAAGGGCGAAGGAATGCTGATCGCGGTCGTGGATACGGGAATCAATCCTGCCCATCCAGACCTGCCGCAGCCTCAAAACAAGCAGATGGCCCAGCAAAAAAGCGGCACGGCGGACAAGGTCATCCCCGGTTACAATTGGGCTGACCGCAATCAAACCACCAAAGACGTTGG
>NZ_HE978536.1:472480-484551 GCF_000311785.1 Brevibacillus massiliensis | reverse complement strand
AGAGTCGCAGCACGGCATGCACGTGGCCGGAATCATTGCGGCCAACGGGAAAGTAAAAGGAGTCGCCCCGGAGGCGCAGCTGCTGAGTCAAAAGGTGTTCAGCAACTACCACGGGGAGGTAAGCGGGTTAAACGAATCCATACTGTTTGCGATCAATGACTCGATCGCAAAGAAGGCGGATGTGATCAATCTCAGTCTGGGCTCGTCGGCCGGTTATGTGGATGAGATGAGTGTCGAGCAGTTTGCGATCAAGCGGGCAGTGGATAACGGGATCATCGTCGTGGCCGCCGCGGGCAATGACAGCCATTATGGCAGCGACAAGGTGAAAGCTCAAAACCCTGATGTCGCGATGATCGGCTCGCCCGGCTTGGCGCCGGACGCCTTGTCGGTCGCCTCGGCCAATGCAACCACCCTGGCCGGCATCAGTTTTGCCATTCAAGGCGTACCAGGCCTGGAGCGGGTCGTCTATCTCGTCGGCCGTCCTACGGCAGGAACACCGCTCAATCCCCCCCAGACGCTGGCCAAGTCAAGTGAGCTGGTCTACCTCGGCAAAGGGAAGAAACAGGACTACAACAAGGACGTCAAAGGAAAGGTAATCCTGCTGGAGCGAGGCGAGATCACATTTGACGAAAAGCTTCGCCATGCCCGGGAAGCGGGCGCAGCCGGCGTGGTTTTGTACAACAACCAGGCGGGTCCCTTGATCATGAGCGCGGAAGAGACAAAAAACATCCCTGCCGTTACCATTTTGCAGAAGACCGGGGAGCAGATAGCCGCCCAACTGAAAAAGGGCAAAAAAGTACAGATCGTCTTTGACGGAGAATACGGTCAAAACGGGCTGCCATACCCCAATGGCGGGACGGTATCGGCGTTTACTTCCTGGGGGCCTACCCCTGATCTGCAGTTCAAGCCGGAAATCACCGCACCGGGCGGCGGGATCTTGTCCACGGTATACGAAGCAGACTACGCGGTAAAGAGCGGCACGTCGATGGCTACACCCCATGTGGCCGGGGGAATGGCATTGATCAAGGAGGCCTATCAAAAAATGGGCCGCAACCTGCAGGGGCGCGGCTTGGTCGAGACGCTGAAGGCAGTCGCCATGAACACCGCCCAGCCCATTCTCGATCCGCGAGACATGCCCGCATTCTCATCGGCCGCGAAAAAAGGCTCCTACCCGTATTCGCCCCGCATCCAAGGCGCAGGGCTGATGCAGGTCGCCAAAGCGATCAAGACTCCTGTCATCGTGACAGATGCGAAGGGAAAGGCGGGAATTTCCCTGGGGGAGATCGGCCAAAAGATCACTTTTTCGCTCGTCCTCCACAATGCCTTTGGCAAAAAGCCAATCACATACCAGCTGAGCGATCCGTACGGTGTATTGACAGATCTTCTCCATGAGGGAAACAATCTCTTGACCGACGTTCCGCTGAAGGGAGCCGGGCTGCAGTTTTCCCGTGACAAGGTGACGGTGGCCCCGGGCGCCAAACAGCAGGTAAAGGTAACGCTGACCATCCCCCCAGATGCGAAGCGAAACATTTTTACCGAAGGGTTTATCGCGCTGACACCGCTGGATGCAGATGTTCCCGTCCTGCACGTTCCCTACTTTGGCTTTTACGGAGACTGGGACGAACCGCGGGTGATGGACCCGCCGATGTGGCAGCCGGAAGCCCAGGAAAAGCGGACGGGGATCAAGACCACTTGGTACCACGACAAATTTAATGACAAGTGGAAGTACAGGGATTATCTGGGGGTTGCCGGCGTCGATGAGAATGGCGCCGTAAAAGTGGATCCTGACAAGATCGCTTTTTCCCCCAATGGGGACGGCCACTACGACCATGCCTCCCCGTCCATTGCGTTTTTGCGCAACGCCAAGCAATTGGCGATCGATGTCGTCGACAGCCAGGGAAAGCTGGTCCGGACGCTTGTAAAGGACGAGAAGGTATCCAAATTTGACCAGTCCAAAAAAGGAACACCTTATTACTACAAGGAAAAAGAAGAGTGGAGCTGGGATGGCATGGTGTACTCCGCACAGAAGGGAGAATACGTCCCTGCTCCAGACGGCGCTTATCAGTTTGTCATTCGCGCCAAGATCGACGGCCGCGATGCCAATTGGCAGACGATTACACTTCCCGTTCGCGTCGACCGGCAGCCCCCCGTGATCACGGCGAAGCTCGAGGGCAATCGGGTAAGCTGGAACAGCCGCGACAAGGATGTCCAAGGATACCTGCTCTACGTGGGCGGCAAAAAACAGGGCGGTCCGTACTCCGCTTCCATCAGCAGCACGATCGTCAGTCAGCTCAACAAGAAAATCACGCTGGTCGCATACGATTACGCCGGCAACATTACGATTCAGCCAGTCAACGGACAGAGTGACACGGTTCCGCCGTTGGTCGAGTTCCCGCAAAATTTGTTTCAACAGGTACAGGTGATCTCCCAGCGGCATTATCCCGTCAGCGGCCGGATCAGCGGCGAAGATATGATGGATCGCGTCAAGCTTACGATCAACGATCAGCCCGTAAAAGTAGACGTAGACGGCTCGTTTAAAACCGTCCTGCAGTTGGCGGAGGGCTTAAACTTCGTAACGTACAGCGCGACCGATGTCTACGGCAACAATCGGCAGTTTACCCAGCGGGTCATCGTCGACTCCACTCCTCCGATCGTCGCCCTGGCCAATGACGGTTCGGAGCAGCCTGTCTACGACGCCGCCGCCAAAAGGATGCTGCTGCCGCTTCGGATCAGCTATCGGGACATGAACTACAAGGGGCGGGTCAGCCTGAACGGAATGATCATTCGCAGTTGGGAGGAAGAGCAGTTGGAGAAGCCTACCTACAGGTACTTCGAGCAGCTGCAGCCGCTTACCACGGGGGAGAACAAACTGCTGATCGAAGGGCGGGACGAAGCGGGGAACAAGACAGCGCTGCAGCTGAACGTGTACGCTGATCCATCGGCGGGTTCGCTCGTTCTGCTCAACGGCGAGCGCAAGATCACCTACAAGGCCGAGCCGGCACCGGTGCCGTCGATCGGGTTCACCAAGCCGGAATATCAGGTGGCCGTTGGCGACACGATCATGGTGCAAGGCAAAGTGGTCGGGCAATCACCGACACGCCTGCAGTTCTTTCTGGGCGATCAACGGCTGACGGGTGATATCAATGACCGGGGCGAATTCCGCCTGTTCGTCCAACTCACCAAAGACGGACGGGAAAATCTGACCGTGGTCGGCGTTGACGGGCTTGGCCGGGAGATCAAGGCCCAGGCCATGGTAACGGCGAAGAAGCGGTAAATCGGCAAGGATGTCGAAATGTTTTACCACGGTATCAAGCGGAAATACGTCTTCCGCCACTTTCCGATCCTCTCGCCCCGGCGCAGCGTCTCCATCAAGAATTGGATGCAGCTTCAGGACGGCCAGCACCTGATTGAACAATTTGGGCTTGAGCCGATCCATTTACTGGAAGACGGTGCTGACTATCCCCGTGATCGCTGCATCACCGAATGCCTTGCTTTTGGCGATACCGTCTTCGTCTTTCCGACATTGCCCGACCCGCTGTGGCAGCTCAGCCAGAGGGAAATCGGCATCCCGATCCTCGACCTGCGGCTGGCCAGCGGGATTTACACGATTGGCGAATGCGAGCCGCTACAGGCGCTTTTTGGGGGAATTCCCGTAACGGCAATCAGGACGCCTGAAGGGGAGGAACCATTCGCCCATTCTGCGAATAGACTGTAAGGCAAAAGCCTAAAATCCCTTATGCTCCGGCACCATCACCCACCCCCTGACATAGGATAAGGTGACTGTAATCCCTCAACCTTGTTCCTGTAGAGCCCACAAGGAGGGGTGGCACGATTGAAGGGTAGCGACCAAACCAAGCCGTTGTTAACGAATCGTGAAAGAGAAGTATTTGAACTCTTGGTCCAAGATAAGACAACTAAAGAGATTGCCGGACAACTCTTCATCAGCGAAAAGACAGTGCGCAATCACATCTCGAATGTGATGCAAAAACTAGGCGTGAAAGGACGGTCTCAAGCTGTAGTCGAACTTGTTCGGCTAGGGGAATTGAAGATTTGAACCGCACCGTTTGGACCCTCCCTCTCCAGAATGCGAGAAGGGAGGGTTTTTTTGTCTCCTGCCAAACGGGACTTTGGTCGACTGCAACGCTTTATCTGTCCCACATCCGTCTTGTGTCTGACTCCAAGCGAGATGAAACCCTGACACTGCCGCTTGTTCAGCGTAGCTGTCGCTAATCCATGGGCAGAAATAACATAGAGCACCAAGCACAGTTCCGGCAATGCAGATGACATATCTCCGCAGCATCGTTACCACCCCTTGAAAGCATTATGCCATAGGAACCAAGATAGCCAAAGAGGGGGTAGGAGGAACCGTCATCGGACCGGGAAAAGAAAAAGGCAGCCGCACAGGCTGCCCGCATAAGTCTGATTAATTCTCACCGCCTATTATGGTGAGGAGAATAAACAGCACCAAAATAATCAGGATGCCTTCGCCGCCAAAGAAACCTGTTGACATTCATTTTCCTCCTTTTTGGGTTGCCTCGGTGTAGCATATGCCTAACGGGAGGGAGATGTATAGGCGACTTGACGATAAAAGCGAGTCAAAAGGTAAGCGGATGCCCCTGTCCGCCGTCTTCAGCATGCAAGAAGGCAGGCGGAGCCGGGCCGGTAGGGGCGATCCTGGCTTACTTTGTAGCCGGTTTGCTGATGTACCTGGTGATGGTTTGTCTCGGTGAATGATCGGTGGCCATGCCCGTCTCCGGTTCCTTTCTCCGGTATGGATTTGGAGTGCGCTGTTCGTCATTTTGCTCTTTTCCTTACATGCACTGACCACAAAGGCCTTCGCAGAGACCGAGTACTGGTTTGCAGGAATAAAGGTTATAGCTGTGCTCGTCTTCATTGTCGTCGGCGGAGCGGCCATGTTTGGATTGATCAGCATTGGAGACAAACCGGCACCGCTATTTTCCAACTTTATCGGTGCGGATGGGGTTTTTCCCAAGGGATTTACAGGTGTCTTTATTAGCATGATGACTGTTGTTTACGCTTTTCCAGGTTCAGAAGTCTTTGGTGTCGCAGCAGGCGAGACGGACAACCCGGAAAAAAATATTCCCCGCTCGATTAAAAATATCGTCTTTCGCCTGTTTATCTTCTACGTAGCGGCGATGTTCATTTTGTCCGCGCTCATCCCCTGGCATAAAGCCGGCTTGATGGAAAGTCCGTTTGTCGCTGTTTTCGATCTGGTGGGGATCCCTTATGCCGCAGATATCATGAATTTTGTTATCCTCACAGCTCTCTTGTCAGTGGGGAATTCGGGCCTGTATGTCAGTACTCGCATTCTCTACTCTTGTCGCAAAACAAAATGACTCTTCCTCTCTTTTCGGTATTGACCAAAAGGGGAGTCCCGCTGTATTCACTGCTGATCACACTTGGCTTTGCACGGTTGTCCTTGCTGTCAAGCCTGATCGCGCCCGATACCGTCTTCCTCCTTCTCTATTCCATCTCCGCCATGGGAGGCACCTATGCCTGGTTTGTCAACGCCTGGTCTCAGTTGAAATTTCGCAACCAGTATCTTCGCAATGGCGGCAAGGTGGAGGAATTGAAATTCCACGTCCCCTTCTTTCCCGTCATCCCCATCCTGTGGAAGCAAGCTAGGCCAAAAACTTTCTCCACCGATGCGTCACATCTGTCCAAAGTCTTGTATACTTGCTTTAAGGAAAGAATCGTTTTCGCGGAGGAAGGATCATATGCTTGCTTCATTTCTAAAAGCGTCCCGATCAACAGTCGTGTTCTCAGGTGCCGGCATGTCGACGGAAAGCGGGCTCCAGGACTTTCGTTCTGCCGACCGGGGGATGTGGAACAACCGAAACCCCGTAGAACTCGCGGATATAGACGCGATGAATGAAAATCGGGATGACTTCGTCAGGTTTTACCGCTGGCGGATTGAAGAAATGCTGAAACATGAGCCCAATCAAGGGCACAAGATTTTGGCAAAATGGGAACGGGAAGGTGTAATCAAGGGGATCATCACACAAAACGTAGAAAACTACCATGAACAGGCAGGGACGGAGACAATTGCCAAACTGCACGGGGATTTGGGCACTTTGCGGTGTATGAAATGCGGCACCCGGTATCCATGCACCGCTTACCTGGCCCCGCAGCTGCTGACAAGCTGCCAGACGGAAGGATGTGACGGATTTGTCCGCCCCAATGTCGTCCTTTTCGGCGAAATGCTGTCAGAGCGGCAAATTGAGCTCGCCAACGAACTGCTGAACGAGGTAGAGCTGTTTATCGTGCTTGGCTCATCCCTCTTGGTCAGCCCAGCAAATGAATTTCCCTTGATTGCAAAACGGCGGGGCGCCAAGCTGGTTATCGTCAATCGCGATCCGACGCCTCTTGACATGTACGCCGACTTGGTGATCCATCAATCGATCGGCGAGGTGCTGGCGTCTGCAGACAGGCAGCTATGACAGCGTGAACGCCTGTTTCACCACCGATGAAACAACGATTGAGAATCCGCGGCATTTGCGAAAATCAAGCGCTTGTGGAGATCATGCAAGACCTTTCTCCAGGAAAAGGCAGCGGTCGTTGTAGCAAGAAGCCCCCGCCTCTCCCAGCGGCGGGAGCATTCACTATGGGCCGTTACTGGTTGGACACGTATGTTCCGGAAGATTGTCTGAAAGCAAAAGAAATCGCATTCATCTCACCACCTAAAGAGGTGGGGGTCTTCTGCGAAAATTGGATAAATCCTCCCAAAAATGTTAGTATTATCGTAAGTCTTGACGTTTCCATCGGCAAGTCGACATCCGAAAGGGGATAGTCTCGTGAAGCAGCTAAAAACCGTTTGTCCGCACGATTGTCCGGATACCTGTTCGATTGTTGCAACGGTTGATGACCAAGGCAACGTGACATCGACCAAGGGGGATCCCGAACATCCGTTTACGCGCGGGGCCTTGTGCTCCAAAGTGCTGCGTTATGCAGAGAGAATCCACTCGCCTGAACGATTGCTTTATCCGATGCGCCGGAGCGGCCCAAAAGGCAGCGGCTCGTTCGAGCGGATCAGCTGGGAGCAGGCGCTTGACGAAATAGCAGACCGGCTCAAGCAGGCGATCGCAAAGCACGGGGGAGAAACCGTGTACTGCCTGTCCGGCAGCGGCAATATGGGCCTCATCCAGAAGAATGCCCACGTCCCGTTTTTTCACAAAATCGGTGCGAGCCGCAGCCGCGGCGATCTCTGTTCCCCTGCCGCAGATGAAGGCTGGAACTACACCATCGGCGACATGGTCGGCAGCCGACCGGAGTCGGTAGCCGATACCGATCTGCTGATCGTCTGGGGCATGAACATGGCGTCGAGCAACATGCACATGCTGGCTTTTTTCAAGCAGGCGAAAAAGAACGGCGCCAAGATGATCGTGATCGACCCGTACAAAAACCGCACGGCAAAACAGGCTGACTGGTACATTCCCATCCGCCCCGGCACCGATGCCGCGCTGGCTCTGGGGATGATGAACGTGCTTGTCGGCGAGGGGCTGATCGATCGGCCGTATATCGAGAAATACACACATGGTTTCGATAAACTGCAGCAGATTTTGCCGGACTACGCGCCGGAGCGAGTCTCCTCCGTGACCGGAGTGCCGGCGGAAGACATACGCTGTTTGGCCCGCCTCTACGGGCAGGCCAGCGCACCGTTTATTCGGCTTGGCATCGGACTCTCCCGCAGCCGGCGGGGCGGCATGTCCGTCCGAACGATCGCCTGCCTGCCAGGACTGGTTGGCGCGTTTCACAAGCCGGGGGGCGGAGCGCTGATGTTTACCGGCAAAGCGTTTCCGAGAAATATGGAAGTGTTGACCCGCCCGGATCTCATGCCAAGGGAGACCCGCATCCTCGACCTGGTCCGGTTTGGCCACAACCTGCTGCATGTCGGGGAGCCGCCGATCACCTGTCTGTTTGTGTCAGGGGGCAACCCGGCCATCTCCTGTCCGGACAACAATCTGGTCCGCCAAGGGCTTCTGCGTGACGATCTGTTTACCGTCGTACACGAGCAATTTATGACGGATACAGCCAGGTACGCCGACCTCGTACTGCCCGCGACGACTTCGTTTGAAAACTTTGACGTGTACAAGAGCTACGGGCACACCTATCTGCAAAAGGCGGAGCCGGTGATTGCTCCGCTTGGCGAAGCGCGCAGCAATCGGGACTTTTACAATGCGCTGGCAGAGAAAATGGGTTTTGACGACGAGGTTTTTACCAGGCCGATCGAGGAATTGGCGCTGGATCTGTTTCCGAGCTTGAAGCAGGATGAAGCAAAACGCGCAGCGTTTCTTTCGGGGAAAGCGATTGAACTGACTGACTGGGATGATCTGCTCTCCGGCGGGTTTCCCACTCCGTCCGGCAAGCTGGAATTTTACTCGGAGCGCATGGCAGAAGACGGGTACCCGCCGCTGCCGGCCTACCTGGAGCTGCCGGAAGAGGAGGGCGATCTGCACCTGCTGACGCCGCCCGCCCATTTCACATTGAACACATCCTTTGGAGCCGTGGCGAAGCTGCGGGAACAGGAGGGGAGGCCGACGCTCAAAATCAATCCCGCTTCGGCGAAAGAGCGGGGCATCGAAGCGGATGAGTGGATCGAGGCGTACAACGAGCGCGGCGCTGTCCGCTTCTGGGCGCAGCTCACGGACGATGTGCCGCCGGGCGTCGCGGTCGCGGAGGGTGTCTGGTGGACGAAGCACACGCCGGACAGCCGTTCGGTTAACGTACTGACCAGCGACCGCCTGACCGATATGGGCTGGGGCAGTACGCTTCACGACAACCGGGTGTCGATCCGGAAACTGACGTAAACACACCGTCCTCTCTGTCTGGCATGTCAGCAGAGCCTACTTTTTACCCGAGGAGGGAGCAAGAGTGGAGACGTTTGGACGCGGCTGCCTGTACATCATCATCGGTGTGATCGCCCTGTTCTTCCTGGCGATCTTGTTTGAAGGGACGATCACAATCCCCTGGTTTTTTGCGATTCCTTTGGTGATTCTAGCCTTCTGGGCAGCGAGTCAAAAGAGCAAAAAGAATAAGCGGGACGAGTAACTGCGCTGCGTCTTCTATCACCGGATCCTGGGGCAGGATGCCTTTACAGGGTCTTTTGTATCGCTCAGATAGGAAAAACAGCGAGGAGCGCTATCTTTTAAATGTTAACCGAAATTTAAAATTAGTTGACTGTATTCCGTCTTATATGTTAGCTTATTCACGTATCAAGTTTACCTATTTTCGAAATATGGAGTGAAGAGCTCATGAGCCGGCCTGTCAGCTCGCCTTTTTCTCTGATCCTGGTCGCGCTGTTTGCGGCCCTTACTGCGATCGGGGCGTACATAAAGAGATTCCTCTCACAGTCGACCCGTTTACTCTGCAGATCCTGTTTGTCTTTCTGGCGGGAGTGCTCTTGGGCAGCAAGCGGAGAGCATTGAGCCAGCTCCTCTACCTCGGGGTTGGACTGGCCGGTTTTCCCATCTTCACCTCCGGCGGAGGCATCACCTATGTGCTGAAGCCAACGTTCGGCTATTTGATCGGGTTCGTGCTGGCCAGCTACCTGGTTGGAAAGCTGGTCGAGAAGCAAAGCAACCTGCGCTTTAGGGACGATTTGCTGGCCAACTTCGCCGGTATGATCCCGGTCTACGCTTGCGGCGTGCTTTATCTCTACCTGTCGATGAACACATGGGTCGGGGAATCGGCAAGCTTTTGGTACGTCTTCATGACGGGGGTTGTGCTCAATGTGGCGGGTGACGTGATCCTCTGTTTCGCGGCAGCGATTGTGGCTGTCCGCCTGCAACAGGCGCTGCCTCATTTGCCGCACGTGAGTACGAAAGGGGGCAGGTAACCGGTGGAGCATCTGGGAGCATTCATCACGGGAACGGGGACAGGTGTGGGAAAAACACTGGTGACAGCCTATCTGACCGCCCTGTTTCGCCGCGCAGGGATCGACGCTGTGCCTTACAAGCCGATCCAAAGCGGAGGCATACGCCGGGGAGAGGAGCTGATCGCCGAGGACGTCGCCTTCTACCGCGACGTTGCCGAGCTTCCTTATGAACAGGCCGATTTATGCACGTACTGCCTGGAAGCGGCCGTATCCCCTCACCTGGCAGCACAGCAAGCTCCCCAGACTATCGAACCGCAGCGAATAGCCGAACAGTATCGGCGATTAAAAGCGAAGCATCAACTTGTGCTGGTCGAAGGGGCGGGCGGGCTCGCCGTGCCGCTTGCCGCCAAACTTTCCTTTGTCTATATGACGATGCACTTGATTCAGCTTCTGCGGGTGCCGATTATCCTCTTTACGCAGCCGGGATTGGGAACGATTAATCACACCTTGCTGACGGTATCGTACGCCAGAAGCCATCACCTCCCGATTGCCGGATTGATTGTCAATGGGATGCCGGCAAAACCGTCCAGCATGGAAACAAACAATGTCCAGATGATCGAAAAACTTTCGCAGGCTCCCGTTTTGGGAATTCTGCCGAAGTTTGAACAGCCGCTGGTCCAGAGCGTAAAACAGGCTGTTTTGCATGCTGCCGAACCGATGGCAGACGTCGGTGGGATTTTGCGGCGACTAATAGAAATGGGGGAATAGTCATGACAGATTGGTTGGAACTGGCAGATCGGGTCTTGGCCGGTGGAGAGCTTGCCGACGAGGAAGCGATGGCTATCCTGGAGTGCCCTGATGAGCAATTGCTTGCCCTGCTGCACGGGGCTTTTCAAATCCGCCAGCGCTATTTCGGCAAAAAAGTAAAACTGAACATGATCGTCAACGCCAAAAGCGGACACTGTCCGGAAAACTGCGGGTATTGCTCCCAATCGTCCGTCTCCAGCGCGCCGATCGAGAAGTATCCGCTCATGTCAAAGGAGGAACTGCTCAGGGGAGCGGAGCAGGCTTACCAAATGAAGGCGGGCACATACTGCATCGTCGCCAGCGGCCGAGGCCCATCCAGCCGCGATATCGAGGTCGTGGCGGAAGCGGTGCGGGAGATCAAAGCGAAGTACAACTTGAAGATCTGCGCCTGCCTCGGCATCATCAAACCGGAACAGGCCCTCCGGCTGAAGGAAGCAGGGGTGGAACGCTACAATCACAACCTGAATACATCCGAGGACCATCACGCCAACATCACCACCTCCCATACCTACCAGGATCGGGTGAACACCTTGAACACAATCAAGGAGGCCGGCATTTCCCCTTGTTCCGGCGTGATCATCGGCATGAACGAGACGAAAGCTGATGTGATCAGCGCGGCGCGGGCCCTTAAAGCGCTGGATGCGGATTCCATTCCGGTCAACTTCCTGATCCCGATCGAAGGGACGCCGCTCGCCGGGGTTAACCAGCTGCATCCCCGGTACTGCCTCAAGGTGCTGGCCCTGTTTCGCTACATCAACCCGACGAAAGAGATCCGCATCTCTGGCGGCCGGGAAGTGCATTTGCGCAGCCTGCAGCCCCTGGGCTTGTACGCGGCCAATTCGATTTTCGTCGGCGATTATCTGACGACTGCCGGTCAGGAGAGCACGGCCGATCATCGCATGCTGGAGGACATGGGTTTTGAGATCGAGCTGATCGCGACAGACAGCCAGAGGGTACACGTGTGAAGAACATCGTGCAACAGCCGCAAGCTGAGGGCTGTTGCTTTTTTATGACAAGAATTGCTTGACATCTTGCTTATGGGCGGAGGCCTGATTTGATCACCGTTGCTGCCCGGCCTTCGGTTGGAAAGACAGCATTTGCATTGAATGTAGCGCAAAGAGCAGCGAAGAAGACGATGGACCCAATCGCCATTTTCTCCAACATCACCAAAAACCTTGTGTACAAAATCGAATTGTTTGAGGCAAATCCGGTAACACGATGGCAGGCTCGATAGGCATTTACTACAGAGTATGTAAACGAAAGCGGAGCGGTCCAGATATTAGTTAGGACGCAACGCTCAAGAAGAAAAAGTCCGAATTAAATTCGGACTTTTAGATTAACGGCAGCGGAAACGGCGACGATGACAGCGGCGGCGACGACGGCGACGGAAGCAACATGACATAATACCACCCCCTCAAAGTTTCATAAC
>NZ_HE978536.1:380045-471393 GCF_000311785.1 Brevibacillus massiliensis | reverse complement strand
TATTAAAAATGACAACTGATTCAGTTTTCAGTTTTGCATTCTTTAGCGATGAAAGGTGATTTGAAATGGCAGAACAGGAAGCAAAAAACGGCCCAAAGACACCGCTTACCAGCAAAGGCGTAAAAACGCGGCAAAAACTGCTTGAGGTGGCCGAGGAAGTGTTCGGCACGAAAGGGTATTTTGCGGCGGGCATTGTCGATATTACCCAGCAGGCAGATATAGCCCAGGGGACTTTCTACAACTACTTCTCATCCAAATACGAAATCTTTGCGGAGCTGATCAAACAGTTAAGCCGGGATTTTCGCAGCCAGATCAGAATGGAGGTAGCGAAGGCAAAAAATCACCGCGAGGCGCAGCAGATTGGTTTCAACGTCTTCTTCAAGTGGGTGAAAAACCACCGCAATTTGTACAGCATCGTGCAGCAAGCCGTGCTGGTGGATGAAAGTTTGTACCGCTCCTACTATGAACGCCTGGCGAAAGGGTACATCAAAGGGCTGGAGGAGGCGATGGGAAAGGGGGAATTCAAAGAACTGCACGCGGAGACAGTCGCCTATTGTCTGATGGGGATCGGCCAGTTTATCGGCATGCGCTGGGTCTACTGGGAAGGGGAAGACGTCCCGGAGCAGGTCTTCGCAGACGCCATGACGCTGGTCTTTGAAGGAATAGCCAAAACGTAAGAAACAATAGCGAGGAGGGAGAAGATGCACGGAATTGCCAGGTGGATTGACAAGCGGGCTGAGATCACGCCGGAAAGAATCGCGCTGATCGGGGAAGAACGCCGACTCTCGTACCTTGAGATGAGCCAGGAGGTAAATCGCTTTGCCCGGCTGCTGGCTGACCGCTATCAATTGAAGCGGGGAGAGCGCGTCGGGATTTTAGCGGCCAACAGCATCGAGTATCTGCTGCTGCTGTTTGCCATTGCCAAGCTGGGCTGCATTGCGGTTGTGTTGAATATTCGCTTGACGCCGCGCGAACTGGAATTTCAGGCGAGCGACAGCGGCATGAGGCTGCTGATTGCCGAAGAGAGCTTTGCCCAAGCGGTGGAGCAGTTCAGCACAAAGGCGGGGGTAGAACGTGTACTCTGGATGGAGCGACTGAAAACCGCG
The DNA here is from genome assembly GCF_000311785.1 of Brevibacillus massiliensis. Classification (GTDB taxonomy): domain Bacteria; phylum Bacillota; class Bacilli; order Brevibacillales; family Brevibacillaceae; genus Brevibacillus_C; species Brevibacillus_C massiliensis. The sequence continues at coordinate 470,287 of NZ_HE978536.1, read as the reverse complement.
GCCGCCGGCTGCTCGGCTGAACGGCTGGATGATGACTCTGCGGGTGGCGATATTCCGTTTATTATTTGCTATACCTCGGGGACGACCGGGCGCCCGAAAGGCGCCGTATTGACCCAGGCCAATATGTTTTGGAACGCCGTCAACAACTGTCTGGCGATTGACATCACGTCAAATGACCGGGTGCTTACGCTGTTGCCGCTGTTTCACATCGGCGGCATCGGGCTGTTTGCCTTTCCCGCTTTATTTGCCGGCGGGACTGTAGTTGTGCCCAGGCGCTTTGACCCGGAGCAGGCGCTTCGGATGATTGAAGCTCACAAGATCAGCATTGTCATGGGAGTCCCGACGATGCACGACCTTATCCGCAGGAGTCTGAATTTTCATGAAACGGATTTTCGCTCCGTGCGTTGGTTTTACAGCGGCGGAGCGCCGTGTCCCCGCGAATTGATTTCGTTTTACCTGGAGCGCGGCATCACCTTCGGCCAGGGGTACGGCATGACGGAAACGGCGCCAACCGTATTTATGACCTCCCGGGAAGACTGCGCGAAAAAGCCCGGCAGCATCGGCAAACCGGTCATGTTTTGCGACATTCGGATCGTCGATGAGCACGGGCGGGATGTGGCGGCGGGAGAGGTAGGGGAACTGCTCGTCAAGGGAGACAACGTGATGAAGGAATACTGGAACCTGCCGGAAGCGACGGCTGCGGCGATTCGGGAAGGCTGGCTGGCCACCGGCGATTTGGTGACGAGGGATGAGGAGGGATTTGTCACCATTGTCGGGCGAAAAAAAGAGATGGTGATATCGGGCGGAGAAAACATCTATCCGCTGGAAGTCGAACAGGTGATAGCCGAGCTGCCCGCTGTCGCCGAAGTGGCGGTGCTCGACGTCCCCGATCCCAAGTGGGGGGAGGTAGGCTGCCGCGATCGCGGTCAATCCGGGCATGGAACTGGATGAACAGAGAGTCAGACAACACTGTCTGGAGCGCCTCGCCAAATACAAGGTTCCGGCCGCTGTTTATTTTGTAAGCGCTTTACCGAAGAATGCGACAGGCAAGATTGATAAAAACCTGCTGAAGCGGCAGATTACGGAAACGAATGGGGTGGAGCAAAGTGGCTAATTTTTCAGTCGGACAGACAGCTTCCTTCAGCAAGACGATTACGGAAGCCGATGTCGTCCAGTTTGCGGGTTTGAGCGGAGATTTTAACCCGATTCACATCGATGCGGAATATGCAAAAGCGACCAGGTTTGGACAGCGGATCGCCCATGGCTTGCTGACGACGAGCCTCTTGTCGGGACTGCTCGGCACGCATCTGCCAGGACGCGGCTCCGTCTATCTCGGGCAGACCCTGCGCTTTGTCAAACCGGTGTTTATTGGCGACACGATTACGGCGAGCGCCGAGGTTGCTTCTTTTGATGAAGAGAAGCGGATCATGACATTGCAGACAGCATGCCGCAAACAGGATGGCACATTGGTGCTGGAAGGGGAAGCTGTCATGTTGGTGCCGCGAGAGGAGCAGCCGGTATGAGCGGGATTGGGATCAGCCAGACGGGGATTTATTTTCCGCCCCGGGTGGAGACGGCAAAAGATTTGGCAAGGAAAGCGGGAATACCGGAAGAAGTGGTGATCGAAAAGTTTGGCCTGGTACAGAAGCACGTCGCCGATGCGACGCTGCACGCCTCCGACATGGCAGTGCTTGCGGCGAAACCAATCGTGGCAAAGACAGATCCGCTGTCGATCGACGTCCTCATCTACTTTGGCAGCCCGTACAAGGATTATCCGATCTGGTCCTGCGCGGCCAAAATTCAGCATGAGCTGGGGCTGAAAAACGCCTATGCGTTTGAGATCATGAACGTCAGCTCCTGTTTTCCCATCGCGTTAAAAGTGGCGAAGGATATGCTTGTCTCCGATCAGTCCATCTCCAGTATTTTGCTGGTCGGCGGGTGCAAGGAATCGGAGATGATCGACTACCAAAACGCGCGCTCCCGTTTCATGTTCAACTTTGCAGACGGCGGAGCGGCGGCATTGGTCCGGCGCGGAGCAGCCTCGCTTCCAGCATTGTGACAGACGGCTCCTTTCACGATGACGTGAGAGTTCCGGCCGGCGGGTCCAAGCTGCCCGCAAGTGTGGAGACCCTGCGCGAGCGGCTGCACTGCCTTGATGTAAAGGATCCGCAGGATATGAAGCGGCGTCTCGATCCCGTCTCCGTGCCCCATTTTGTCAAAGTGGTAAGAGAGGCTGTCGAGAAGAGCGGCTGCGCGCTCGGCGACATTGACCTGCTCCTGCCGCTGCACACCAAACGTTCGATGTTTCGGGAATTGCTGCAGCAGCTTGGTCTGAAGGAAGAGCAGGCTGTCTACCTGGATCATCACGGACACATGTCTGCTCTCGATCCTTGCGTCGGCCTGCATCTGGCCGAGCAGAGGGGATTGCTCGGGCCAGGCGATCTGGTGGTCGCAGTGAGCGCCGGTACAGGGTATACGTGGGCCGCAACGGTCATTCAATGGGGAGAGAAAGTGGCTGGACGACCGATCCGGTTTATTGTGGAAGATACGGAAACCAAATCAGATGTCGCCGTTAAGAAAGCGACGAAGCTGCTTGAAGATGACAAGGTAGATTTTCTGGTGGGTTCGTCGAGCTCCGGCAATACCTTGGCGGTCGTTCCGTTGGCGGAAGAACACCAGAAGATCCTCGTCGTCGAACCGGCCGCCGCCGACAGCATCACCGGTGCGGATTGGAACAAATACGTCTTCCGGACGGCCCGCAATTCTTCCCAGGATGCGATTGCCGCTGCACTGGCGATTGCCGGGCAGGGGACGAAGATCGCCACGTTGGCCCCCGATTACTCATTTGGCCGCGATGGAGTCGCCGCGTTTAAAGAAGTGGCGCAGGGGCAGGGTGCGGAAATCATCCTGGAAGAGTACGCCGACCCCAACGCGACGGATTTTACCGCCAATCTGCAAAAAGTGATTCAGGCAAAACCTGATTACCTGTACGTCATCTGGTCGGGTGCCAATACTCCCTGGAATCAGATTGCCGCCATGAAGCTGCAGGAGCAGGGCATAAAGGTTTCGACGGGCGTAGCCAACTTTGCCGCGCTCAAAACGATGAATCCGCTCGCCGGCCTGGAAGGCTTTACGCTTTACTATTACGGACTTCCTGCCAACAAGGTAAACGACTGGCTGGTAGAAGAGCACAAAAAACGCTTTCAAGGCGAACCGCCGGACCTCTTTGTTCCCGGCGGCATGACGGTTGCCATCGCCATCGTGGAAGCGCTGAAAAAGACGGACGGGGATACCGGAACCGATGCGCTGATTGCCGCCATGGAGGGCATGTCGTTTGATTCGCCGAAAGGGGCGATGAAGTTCCGGCCTGAGGATCATCAAGCGCTGCAGGAGATGTACGCGATTGTGCTGGAGCAACAAAGCGGATTTGACTATCCCGTTCCGGTTCTAAAAACAGTGCTCACTCCGGAAGAGACCGCTCCTCCCATTCGCAACACCAGGTAGCAAACTCAGTATGAGAGGGTGACGAAGATGCAGCCCGTATTGGAAACGCAGGATCTAACCGTCGAGTTTGGCGGACATACGGCGGTAAACGGGGTTGATTTGCGGGTGATGCCGTTTACGTTCACTTCGATTATCGGGCCGAATGGCGCCGGCAAGACGACCTTGTTCAATCTCTTGAGCGGCCAGCTCCGGCCGACGAGGGGAAAAGTACTGCTTAGGGGGAAAGACGTAACCCGCCTTTCCCCCGCGAAACGAACCAGGCTGGGCCTCGGGCGCTCGTTTCAGATCACCAATGTGTTTCCCTCGCTTACCGTCCTGGAAAATGTGCGCCTTGCGGTTCAGGCGCAGGCCGGCGTCTACTACAACATGTTTGCCCGGCGAAGCAAGCACGCAGCCTTTGAAGAAAAAGCGCGGCAGCTGCTCACGACCGTTCTGCTCGGAGAAAAGCAGGGCTCCCTGGCTAAACATCTGGCCCATGGCGAAAAGCGGAAGCTAGAGCTGGCCATGCTGCTTGCCCTGGAGACAGAAGTGCTCTTGCTGGATGAGCCGACGGCGGGGATGTCGCTGGAAGAAGTTCCCTCCATTTTGGAAGTGATTCGCCGGATCAAAGCGGAAGGAACCCGTACGATTTTGCTGATCGAACACAAGATGGAGATGGTGCTCAGCATCTCTGACCGGCTGCTGGTCCTCTTCAACGGAAAGCTGCTGGCAGAAGATACGCCGGAGAGGATCATGGACAACCAGCTGGTTCAAACCGCTTACCTGGGAGGTCTGTATGACAACGCTGCTTCAAGTTGAACAGATTGAGACGTACATCGGCCAGTACTATATTTTGCAGGGGGTTTCACTGGAAGTTCGCCAAGGGGAGATCACCGTCCTGCTCGGTCGAAACGGAGCGGGCAAAACGACCACCCTGCGCTCCTTGATGGCGCTCAATCCGATTTCCAAAGGCAGGATTACCTACAAGGGGGAGGAAATCCACAACCTCGCGACTTACGAGATCGCTCGCAGGGGGATTGGTTATGTACCGGAAGATCAAGGCGTCTTCCCGGCGCTGACGGTGGAAGAAAACCTGAAGCTGGCGATGCAGAATACAGATGCAGCCACCCTGGAGCGGCGCGACTGGATTCTCAATCTGTTTCCCGATTTGAAAACCTTTTGGAAAAAACAGGCAGGCGTCTTGAGCGGCGGACAAAAACAGATGCTTGCCATCGCCAGGGCGTATGTCAACGACAACGAACTGCTGCTGGTCGATGAACCGAGCAAAGGCTTGGCGCCGATTATGGTGGAAAAAGTGATGCGCTCCCTGGAGGAGATGAAGCAAAAGGTAACGGTGGTGTTGGTCGAGCAAAATTTTTTCATGGCCAGCTCCATCGGCGACCGCTTCTACATCATGGACGACGGCATGACCGTGCTTGACGGGCAGATGAGCGAGCTTGCGGCAGACGAAAGGCTGAGGAAAGAATACCTTGGCATTGCATGACCTTCACTGGGAAGAGGGGGTGTACATGTGGATGTACTGCTGAATTTGACAGTCAACGGCTTGGCTACCGGCTGTCTGATCTTTTTGTTGGCAGCGGGGCTGACGCTCATCTTCGGGTTGATGGATGTGCTTAACTTTTCCCACGGCGCTTTATTTGCCTGGGGAGCGTATACAGGTGCCTGGATCTACACGCAGTCGGGCAGTTTTTTGGCAGGCATCGCCGGTGCGGTTTTGGCGGGAGTGCTGCTCGGCTTTCTGCTGGAGCGGTTTATTGTGCAGCCGGTCTATGGCGACCACATCCAGCAGATTCTGATTACGCTCGGTGTGCTGCTAGTACTGGGGGAGATGTTGAAGGTTTTTTACGGCCCGAACCAGATCAGTGTTGAACCCCCTGACTATTTGGAGCAAAGCTGGGTGGTGAACGGCGTGATTTTGATCAAATACCGGTTGTTCGTCATTGTCATCGGCGTTTTGGTTTTTGCCGGCGTTCAGTACATGTTACAGCATACCCGGCTGGGATTGGTGATCCGGGCTGGCGTGATGAACAGAGAGATGGTGGAGGTTTTGGGGTTCAATATTAAAAAAGTCTTTTTGTCCGTGTTTATGCTGGGAAGCGGGATGGCGGCGCTGGGCGGGGTGCTGTTCGCTCCCTATTCCGGTGTGATCCACGCAGAAATTGCCATGGATTACGGCATTCTCGCCTTTATCGTCGTGGTGATCGGCGGGATGGGCAGTGTTGCGGGCTCTGCGCTTGCGGCGGTGTTGGTCGGCCTGTTGGGAGCTTACATGGCCTATTACGTGCCGAGCGCGGCGCTTGCCGCCAATATGCTGCTGATGGTCGGCATCCTGATGTTCAGACCCCGGGGTCTTTTGGGCGGGAGGGGATAAGGTGGAGAAGACGAATAGGCTGGGCTCCTCTCGTCTCTGGATGGCTTTCTTGACGCTGGCGTTGGTCTGCTTTCCGCTGGTGAGCGATTCGCGAAGCTCCTTGCTCCTGCTCACGCAAATTTTCATCTATGCGGTGTTCGCGATGAGTTATGACATTTTGCTGGGGTACACGGGGATCATCTCCTTCGGGCACGCGATGTACTTTGGCATTGGGGCTTATACGACGGGAATCTTTATGAGCCGATTTGACCACACCGTTCTGTACTTCCTTCTCTCGCTGGCGGTTGTCCTTGTGCTCACAGGGATCGTCAGTTATTTTATCGGAGTGCTCTCCTTGCGGTTAAAAAAGCATTATTACAGCGATGCTCACCCTAGCGTTCGCCGGATTGCTGCTGGTGGCGGCGGAGAAGTGGCGCGGTTTGACGAGAGGAAATGACGGGTTTACCTTCCCCATTCCGGATGTTTTAAGAGATCGGGTCGTGTTTTACTTTGCCGCCCTTGTCTTTATGCTCGGGGCTTTTTACTGCTTGAAACGATTTACCGAATCCCCTGTGGGCAAAGTACTGCAGGCCATCAGGGACAATGAGCAGCGGGCCGAGTCGCTCGGCTATCAGATCCTGCATTACAAAGTGATCGCAAGCATTGTCTCTGGTGTTGCCGCCGGCTTATGCGGCTCGATGTATGCGATCGCGCTGCGATTTGTGAATACGGCTGTTTTTTTCCACAAATGTCACCCTTGATGCCCTGTTGATGACGATTGTCGGCGGAATTGGAACGCTGTACGGCGGGATCATCGGTGCTGCCTTGATCTTGCTGGCCCATGCCGGGCTGACCGATCTGGCGAAGGTACACTGGATCTTTGAGCGGTGGATGATTTTCTTTGGAGCGGTCTACATCCTGGCCGTCATGTTCTTTCCGCAGGGAATCGCCGGCACGATCAGGCAGTGGCGGAGAAGAAGAGGGAAAAGTTTGACTAGTGAAAAAGTTTGAATTGGAATAGTATGATAGAAGGGGGGAAAAAGGAAAACAAAGGTAGGAGGTTGCCGTCATGAAGGAGAAAGTAGTGATCGTCACTGGCGGGAGCAGCGGGATGGGAAAGGCCATGGCCAAGAGGTTTGTACAGGAAGGCGCGCGGGTCGTGATCACCGGGCGATCAGAGGAGCGCTTGCAGCAGGCAAAAACCGAAATCGAGCAGACAGGCGGGGAGGTCTTTTGCTTTCCCATGGACGTACGCGACCCGGCGAAAGCGGAGGAAATGGTCAAGGCGGCAAAAGAGCAGTTTGGCCGCATCGACGCTCTCGTCAATAACGCGGCGGGAAACTTTATCTGCCCGGCTGAAGACCTCTCCGTCAACGGCTGGAATGCGGTGGTCAACATCGTCTTGAACGGCACCTGGTACTGTACCCAAGCGGTCGGCAAGGAGTGGATCGCCAGCGGGCAGCAAGGCAGCATTTTAAACATCCTCGCGACATACGCCTGGACGGCGGGAGCCGGGGTGATCCATTCGGCCAGCGCCAAGGCAGGAGTGCTGGCGATGACGAGAACACTGGCCGTAGAGTGGGGCAGCAAGTACGGCATCAGGGTAAACGCCATCGCTCCCGGGCCCATAGCAGATACAGGAGGCGCGGACCGCTTGTGGCCGACAGAAGAGGCGTACCAGCAGACCGTAAGCAGCGTGCCGGCAAAGCGCTTGGGCAAGCCGGAAGAGGTAGCCCACCTGGCCTGCTTCCTGCTTAGTCCCGGTTCTGAATACATCAACGGGGATTGCATTACCATCGACGGCGGGCAGTGGCTGAACCGCAAGTCTTTTCGTTGATCCCTTCATGAGCCATTTGGCAGCGGCATCGCAAGCGATCCGCTGATTTTTTCTGGTCTTGGACTGATGCAGGCCGCATGTGCATGAGCGGGTACATGCGGTTTATCTCATTTTCGCAGAAGACTCCCACCTCCATAGGCGGTGAGATGAATGCGATTTTTTTTGCTTTGTGGCCAGCGACAGTTTCATCGTGCAAAGAGACGTGTTTTTTGCATGTAGGACCACCCGACCGGTTTTCAAGACTCATTGACTTCTCCCGGGATTATCCTTACGGTTATTCCAGGTGGGCACCGCGACAAAGCGGATGAACAATATTGGACAAGCAAGAGAAGCCGTTGCGACTGTACCCATGTACTTGGAATTCATCGCAAAATAGACGCCACATTGAACTGGAGAAAGTGCTGTCGGTTTACGAGACTACTGTTCAAGGAGTGAGTCGGTATGAAACGGAAATTGGGATTGTCCCTCATGATTGCAGTGATTGCTGTCGTGTCCATGTTTGTCGGGGCCTACGCCTCACCGGTGAAGACCGTACTGAACGGTCAGGATTCTCAAGGGACGTTTACGGAATCAGAACTTCCCGGCGGCGGTTTGCAGCTGCCGAAAAATCAGCGGCTCCACCTGCTGACCGACCAGAAGTGGGTGGAAAAGGAGGGCCACCTGTCTGACTTGATCCGCCTTCAGTGGGTCGGCGACCGGGCCAAGCCGGCGATCGCCTGGGCAGACGAAACCGGCAAGGACAAAGCCGCGATCATTGCCCACGACAAAGCGAATGACCCCAGCCAGCCGGCCCATCAGCACATCTCGATCGAAACGACGATGTCGCCGGCAGGGGAGCATCCGAATGAATTATTCACCCGGTTCGAAATCCCGTTCGACCAAGACGTCGCGGAGATCAATACCCATTCGTCCAACTTCACGGTGAGAAGCGGGGCAGCCCGGGTTACCGGGGAAGACGGGCAAAACAAGGAGTTTCAGATTCAAAAGGAAAATGACACAAAAACCGGTGTCAACCGCTGGGCGATTCGCGGGGATTCCACCCGTGAGACAGGGAACAACGCCGGTACCGATTTTCAGATTGTCCGCTTTGACGACGAGGGAGGAGCGTTAGACGCAGCGCTGTCCATCGTCCGAAGCAATGGGTTTGTCGGGATCAACACGACCGCGCCGGAGCGGCGGCTGGATGTGAACGACAACCGGATTCGCGTACGCTCTTCCTATACGCCGGCATCCTCCACTGCAGAAGGCAAGCAGGGGGATATCGCCTGGGATGAAAACTATCTGTACGTCTGCGTAAAAGACAATACATGGAAAAGAATGCCCTTGTCCTCCTGGTAAGGGGAAGCACAGCTTCACATCGTATGCCGGCGGCATTTGCTGACAGCCGCCTGTCAGCAGATGCCGCCTTTTTTATGAATCGAAAGTTTTGACAAAAGTGCGACGAATGTGAACAATAAAACTATGAAAACAATTTCCCTATAAGGAGTGGCATCTTGATGCTGGCTTGCCGTGAAGAGGTATTGCGATTAACGGATGAACTAGTGAATGTAGAAAGCGTGGTCAATACAGCGGGAGAGATCAGGATGGCCGATCGGCTGCATCAGATCATCGCCTCCTTCCCCTACTTCGGGCAGCATCCCGATCAACTGATCAAGACCCGGACAGTAAACGACGAACGGGAACGGTACAATGTGCTGGCCTTTGTAAAAGGGACGAAGGCGCAAAGCAGCAAAACGGTCATTTTGATGGGACATATGGATACGGTAGGTATTGAGGACTACGCCCACCTGAGGGAGAAGGCCTGTGATCCGCGCCAACTGATGCTGGCGCTTTGCGAAGAACCCCTGCCGCAGCTGGTGAAAGAACATTTGGACTCGGGGGAGTGGCATTTTGGCCGCGGGGTGCTGGATATGAAAAGCGGCGTCGCCAGCCATCTGTACCTGTTGAAATACTACTCCGAACATCCGGAAGAGCTGGCGGGCAACCTCGTGCTGCTGGCCGAATGCGACGAAGAAGACGGCTCCCACGGTGTCTTGTCTGCCTTGAAAGAACTGAAAAAGTGGCGGGAGCAGCACGGCTTCGACTACGTTGCCCTGATCAACTCCGACTTTGTCTCGGCTGACTGCGAAGGGGACGAGAACCGCTACATCTACAAAGGGACAATCGGCAAGCTGCTCCCCTCATTCTTCATCACCGGGGCGGAGACCCATGTCGGCTCCTGCTTTGAAGGGCTGGACCCGAACTTCATCGCGGCAGAGCTGACGCGGAGAATCAGCTACAACCCGGATCTGGTCGACGATGCCCTCGGAGAATTTCCCGCCCCGCCCGTCTCTTTGAAGCAGATGGATCTAAAGCCGTCCTACACGGTCCAGACAGCCTTGGCCGCGTATGTCTACTACAACTTTTTCATCCTCTCCTGGTCGCCGAAGGAGGTGCTGGCGAAGCTGAAGGAGCAGGCGGTAATCGCCTTTGACAGCGCTCTGCAAACGCTGCGCGACCGCTATCGGCAGTACTGTGAACGAAGCGGCGCCGCCATTCGCGAGCTGCCTTGGAAAACGCGCGTCCTGATCTACGAGGAGATGCAGGACATGCTGGTAAAAGAGCACGGGGAAAGGTTTGTCCGGCATATGCAAGCGTTCAAAGCGAAGCTGCTCGAAGACAAGAGCCTGGACACGAGGATGTTTGCCGCCAGGGTGGTGGAAGAAGCGTGGAACTGGATGAGGGACAAGAGCCCCGCGATCATCCTCTTCTACTCCTCTCTCTACTCTCCGCGCGTGGAAGTGACGGGAAAAGACGAGCGGGAACGGCAGCTTTTGGACGCCCTGGAGCAAGCGATCGCCGCGCTTCAGCCGCACTACCGGCATCCGATCGTGGCGAAGAACTTTTTTCCGCACATCAGCGACATGAGTTTTGTCGCCTTGAGCGACGACGAAGAAGGAATCCGTGCGCTGTGTGACAACAACCCGGCATGGGGTACGAAGCACTACGTGGAGTACCAGGACATCCGCGACCTGAACGTTCCGGCGATCAACATCGGACCGTACGGATTTGACGCCCACAAGAAATACGAGCGGATGGAAGTGGCCTATTCGGCGGAGATGGTGCCCAATTTGACCAACGAAGTGATTCGCCGCCTGCTGAAATAAAGCTGTCCGCCCTAAGCCTTCCTCTCTGGAAAAGAGACGGAAGGCATTTTTTTCAAAAAGGAAATGTAATAAATATACTTGCAGATGTGTGAAAATAAAATATAATAAAATAAAATAATAAAAATAGAAACTCTTTCCGAAATACAGAAACTATTGAATAATCATTGCGTTCACAGACTCTTCGGGATGGGGGGATCAAATCAGGATGATCAAAGTGAAGAATCTGTACAAGTCGTTTGGTTCGTTGACCGTCTTGAAGGGTGTCGATCTTTCGGTTGACGAAAGGGAAGTAGTGGTTCTGCTCGGGGCCAGCGGTTCCGGAAAAAGCACGCTGCTCAGGTGTTTAAATTTTCTGGAAGTGTACGACCAGGGAGAGATTTGGGTCGACGGCAGGCACATCGAGCCGCACAAAACGGATCTGAACCGGTTTCGCGCGGAAGTAGGCATGGTTTTCCAGCACTTCAACCTGTTTCCGCATAAGACGGCTCTGGAAAATGTGATGGAGGCGCCGGTCTACGTCAAGAAGATGAATCCGGCAGAAGCGAGAAGCATGGCGCACGACTTGCTGCAAAAAGTAGGCATGGCGGACAAGGCAGACGTCTACCCTGACATGCTGTCGGGCGGACAGAAGCAGCGGGTGGCGATTGCCAGAGCGTTGGCGATGGCGCCGAAAATCATGCTGTTCGACGAACCGACCTCGGCACTCGACCCGGAATTGGTCGGGGAGGTGCTGCAGGTGATGAAACAGTTGGCCAAGGAAGGCATGACGATGATTGTCGTCACTCACGAAATGGGATTTGCCCGCGAGGTAGCTGACCGGGTGGTGTTTATGGACAACGGCCAAGTTCTCGAGCAGGGTCAGCCCGCCCATTTTTTTGAGAATCCCCAGCATGATCGGACCAAGCAGTTTTTGAAAAGCATTTTCAAATAAAAAGCAACGCAAGGGGGCAACCATTTATGAAAAAGAAAGCAAAATGGATGATGGCAGTCTTGACTACGGTGCTGGCGGGGTCGCTGGCGCTGACCGGGTGCGGTTCGGCGGAGAACGCCTCTACGGCGGGCGGCAGCAGCGGCAGCCAACCTGCTGAACAGTCTTCCGGAAAACCGGATTTCACCTACGCGATGAGCGGGTTGTACAAGCCGTTCAACTTTACGGAGAACGGCGAGCTGACCGGCTTCGACGTGGAGATCGGGAAAGCTTTGGCCGAGAAGATGGGCATGAACCCGAAGCCGGTGACCAATCCGTTCGAGACGATCATCCAGGGGCTGCAGGCGAAAAAGTACGATACGATCATCGGCAGCATGAGCATCACAGAGGAACGTTTGAAAGCAGTCAACTTCACTGATCCCTACTACCGCTCCGGCTCGCAGATCTTCGTGCAGGAGTCAAACGACACGATCAAATCTGCAGATGACGTCAAAGGAAAGAAGATCGGCGTGCAAAAAGGCTCGGTCTACCTGGAGTGGGCCAAGAAATTGACCGACCAGGACAAAATAACCACATACGACAGCGACATCACCGCCCTGCTCGACCTGACGACCGGGCGCCTGGACGCGGTGATTACCGATCAGATGGTCGGTTTCCGCTTCATGAAAGAGAACGCAGGCAAGATCAAAGACGTCGACAAGCCGCTGAGCCACGACGAGCAGGCGATCGCCGTCAGAAAAGAAGATACGGAACTTCTGGAAAAACTGAACAAAGCGCTAGCGGAGATCATCCAGGACGGAACCTATGACAAGATCAGCGACAAGTGGTTTGGCCGCAATATTTTGGGCGAAAAGCAGTAATCCGCCGCAAAGGACAGGGGTGTCGCAACCGGACACCCCTGTTTTCAACAGGATTAGAAAGCATAACTTCTTGAGATGCTTCCATATCCTGCATGAAAAGCATCCGCCAAAGAAGAACCAGCTTCTTCGAAAGGGCTTCTTTAGAAGCTTTTCTTACAAAGCTCGAGGAGTGATGAAGCTTGATCATTGATATTCTCTTGCAGAACTATCCGCTGTTTTTCAAGGCCGCCTGGCTGACGCTTCGGCTGACCGCAGTGGCCCTCTTGCTGGGATGCGGCTTCGGACTCATCTTTGCCTTTTTTCGCGTCTCCCACCTAAAGGCGCTGAACTACCTCGCCCACGCCTACATCACCGTCATCCGCGGCACGCCGCTAATCGTCCAAATCGCCATTCTGTACTTCGGCATTTCCAATATCGTCACGCTTTCGAATTTTTGGGCCGGGGCGCTGGCGCTGGCTGTGCACAACGGCGCCTACATCGCGGAGATCTTCCGCGGCGCGATCCAGTCGATTGACCGGGGCCAGATGGAGGCCTCCCGTTCGCTCGGGATGTCCTACGCGCTGGCGATGCGCCGGATCATCCTCCCGCAGGCGTTCCGCAGAGCGATCCCGCCGCTCGGCAACCAGTTTATCATCGGGCTGAAGGATTCGTCGCTGGTCGCATACGTGGGCATGATGGATTTGTGGGGGACGGGATTAAGCGTAGCAGCATCCAACTACCGGCAGTTGGAGACGTACATCGTCGTCGGCTTGTTCTACCTGGCGATGATCATGCTGTTCACGTACTTTGTCCACCGGCTGGAAAACAGGCTGCACACCGGGAAAAAGCGGAAAAAACACAAAGAGAGCACCGCGTTGCCACTATCTGAGTAACAGGGGTTATGAACATGGTTCAATCGATCGACAGGGCAATGAAGATTATCTCCATACTCATCTCCGACGAGAACAAGCCGTCTTGGCCGATCACGGAACTGGCCGCGGCCACATCGCTTCCGCTGGGCACCCTTCATCGCATCATGGCTACGCTCATCACACATGGTCTGGTGATGCAGGAACCCGTAACCAAACACTACCGTGCCGGGTATGCCTGGATCGAGATCGGGCTGCGCCTCTTGGACAAGCTGGATTTTCGCCATGTCGCCAGGCCGGTGATGGAGCGGCTTGCCCAGGAAGTGGAGGAGAGCATCTACCTCAATATCCCGGAAGGCTTCGATTCGATCCCGATTGAGAAGGTAGACAGCCCGTTGATTATTCGCATTGCAGAAAACCTCGGGGAGCGGATCCCCATGCCAATCGGGGCGCCCAACAAGGCGATTCTGGCTTATTCGCCAAAGCAGGAGGCCGAGCGGATTGTCAGCCAGGTGCTGCCGCCCGAGGAGCAGCAGGCGTTTTTCGATCAACTGACCAGGATCAAACAGGCCGGGTTCGCCGTCAGCTACGGAGAGAGGACCGAGGGCACTGTCGCCGTCGCCGCTCCCATCCTCAGCTACCACAAAACCGTGCTGGCGGCGCTGTCGATCAACGCTCCCAGCTTTCGGGTGACAGAGGACCGGCTCTCCTTGCTCATTGACGCGGTAAAGAAGGCAGCTGCAGAAATATCGGCAAAAATAGGCAGTCCGTAAACCATTTCCCCCATGGGTCTGGCCATGCGGGGTTTTTTGTCTGAAAAATACCCTCGATATCGGCATGTTATTGGAATAATTTGGTGAATGTTTTTAGTAAAAAACACCAATAACGGGAGGATGTAGAGATTGGCTTTTTGCATGGGATGCGGGAAACAGATTGAAGAGGGACGGACGGTCTTGTATGATATGATTCAGTTAGCGATCATCGCGCTCGTCAAAAGGGACGATTTCGTTTACCCAAGCGGTCAATGCGGTTGCAGCGTCACAGGTTTTCGTCATCATCGGGGTGATCGTCACGTTCGTACCGGCCAAAATCTCCGGGGTGAAGGCACTTCCCGCCCTGTTTGTTCTCTTGTTGATCGTACCGATCACTTTGCAAGTGTTTTTACGGGTAAACAACTTCGTGAAGCCCGGGCATTTTTATGCTTTTCCGTTGATTTGGGTTATCGTTTTTTTGTAGACGCGATCATCATGTAGGGGGATAAGAGGATCATGCGAAAAAGGAAGAAGTCGCCTGTCATCAACTGGAAACGGGCAGCTCCCGTCGCCGGGGCAGTCCTGCTGGCGGCATGCTTGTATGCGGCGGGCAGCTCGTCAGCCGATCCGCAAAAGACAGTGGCCCGGTTTCAGCAGGCGATGGAAGAAAACAATGCGAAATTGCTATTTTCCCAGGTTACTCTTCCGGAAACGGCAGCGGAACGCTCCATGTGGACAGAGGATGCTGCCAATCAGATGATAGCGGCCGTAAAAGCGAGCGGAAAGCTCGCCGAGCTCGTCGCTGACTTGTCGAAAGAGGCCGAACAATACCAAGAGAAGTCTGGGGCCGCTCCCGCATCGAGTGAGGAAAAGAGCGGCGAGTCCACTTTTGTGCTGAAAAAGAATGGGAAAAAATGGCTGTTCTTCGATGACTACAAGGTGCAGTACACCCCTGCCTACGCGAAGACGACCGTTCCCCGGGAGATCACGCTGTCAACGGACGAGCAGGGCGTCGAGATTAAACAGAGCAGCAGCAGGTCATCGGCGGACAACCAAGCGTACATCATCGGTCCGCTCCTGCCCGGTGAACACCGGATCAAGGCAAAGATGCAGACGGATTTTGGCGAAGTCGAGTCGGAAACCCGTTTTACCGTCCCGATCGGGAAAGTTCCCGCCGTCACCGTCAACCTGGAGACAAAAAAAGTGAAGATTGCTGCCAACCTCCCCGGAGGGCAGCTCTATTATCAGGGGAAGCCGATCGAAGCCGAGTTTTCGCAGTCGTGGGGGACGTATACCGCGACGATTGAGGATGTGCCTTTTGCTCCGCTTGACTTCACATTGAAAGTCCAGACGCCGTTCGGAGAATTGGAGCAGCAGAAGACGCTGGCCCAGTCGGATACCAGCCTCGAATTTGCCTTTGATCTTGCCGGCGCTCCGCAGTTTAAATCGACGATCAAAGGGGTCTTGCTGGAGTACGAAAAGGCCTGGGTCGAATTCGTCAAGGACAAGTCCAGCATGAAGGGCCTGGCGCCGCTGCTCGCCAAAGATTCGCCAAAGATCGCCCAGTTTCAGCGGGAGATCGCGGAGGTGCCCAAGCTGGTCTTCGCCGGCAAACTGACCGGACTCGCCATCAATTACAGCTCGGCAACGATGGATGATCCCACTCACCTGCAGGTGACAGCCAAAGTGACTTATGAAGGCAAATGGATGCACTCCGAGTCAAAGATTGTGACGCAGGAGGGAAAAGAAGAGCATTATATGACCTTTGACCTGCAGCTGGCGGGGGATAGCTGGAAGATTCTCGACAGTCGGGAAAATTACGTATGGTCTACTGACAAAGGTACATATGAAGACGTACCCCTGAACGAATGAAAAGGGCAGTGCGGCAGGCTGGAGCCAGGGAATAAGCTCCAGCCTGCCGCATTTTGTTGAACGAAGAAAAAAAGCATCCCGTCTGCTCATCGGAGTAAACGGGATGCGTTTTATTTAATGTACCGGTTGCATTATGTGTATTAAGTGATATAATACACCATATACATTATGTATGCCGCCTGTCTCGTCATTCGCTGGGCGGCATAATGGAACGAATCACAACATTCTCAAATCGGAGAAGAAAGGGTGGAGCCTCATGCAATCGATTGTTTCTTTGGCAATAGCAGTCCTGATTATCGGGCTCGTGGTCTGGATGAAAATCAGAGGGAGAAAGCGGCCGATCAAAAGAAATGGTTTTGGGATATTGGCGCCGATTTTGGTGGTTTTTCCGCTTATGTCCTTTAGCCTGTACCAAATGATGCATATACCGGGGAAGCCCTTCCACTTCCCTCCCTATTGGGAGCTGCTGATCGCCGGTCTATTGGGGATTTTGCTTGGTGTCATCATGCTTAATCAAACGACGTATGAGCGAAGAGAGGACGGGCTGATTTATCCCAAGCCGAATAAGAATTTCAAATTTGTCATTATCGCGATCGTTGCGATCAGAATCATGTTGGCTCAGTACCTCAAGAGCATGGATTATATAGAGTTGACCGTACTGACGATGTTCATGGCTCTTCTTTACCTCGGCATTTGGAGGATCGGCAGCTTTGTCAAATTTCGCAGCGTCTCAGCCTTGAAATGACACGGGAGTCACTCAATCGGCCGCGAACTGGTCAAGGGGAGCAGTTCCCTCCTGATCTTGCAGCTGCTAAGCGAGCGAGACATGTACGGTTACGAGATCGCGAAAGAGATGGAAAGGCGGAGCGAGGCCAGCTTGCTGTTCAAGGAGGGCACGCTTTATCCGGCCCTGCAGAAGCTGGAGCAAAAAGGACTGATCTCTTCTTATTGGAAAGCGCAGGAGCGCGGCCCGGATCGCAAGTATTACGCGATCACCCCGGAAGGAAGGGTGCGGCTGCGGGAAAAGACGAGCGAGTGGCAGCGATTTGTCTCCGTGATGGGGAAAGTGCTGGGAGGACCGGCCGATGAACGCTAAGAAAGCGGCATACTTGTACGCTGTCGCCGCCAACCTGCCCAAACACCTTGACCATCGGCAGACGCTTGCTGAATTGGAGAGCCACATCGACGAAGCGGTATGCCAGCTGATGGCCAGCGGTCTGACCGAGCAGGAGGCGACTTCCCGGGCCTTGTCCGATCTCGGCCGTCCGCTCGAAGTAGCCAACGGCTTTAGCGGCATTCGCCCTTTTTCGGCCGGCTGCTGCAGCAGGGCTTTGCTGATTCAAAACGGACTGCTGTTTCTCGGCGGGATACTCGTTCTGGCGGGTCAGGCCGTCTGGGGGGAAAAGAACGCTTGGCCGCTGTTCTCCTTGATCTCACAGCACAAAGCAGAGATCCTGATTGGCTATGCGCTTTACTGGCTTGCTTCCGGCTATTTCCTGGGACAGAGGTATGGTGTGACAGCCGAGCGTCATGTAAGGAAAATGGTGCGGCTTCCGCTCGCGTTAAATTACCTGTTCATGTGCCTGGTGCTGTTCCAGGTTCTGCCCAGGGACTGGTTTGGACCGCTGCTCGCCACGCCGTTTCTGATCGCATGCGCAGTGACTACCCTGTTGTTTTCCAGTCTGGCCGATCTTGGGTGCCGGTGGGGGAGACAGCAGATGCGGCTTGACTAAGCATTCGGCTGCATCCCGGCTGCCTGCCCCGACTTTTTTATTTACATACATAGAATATCTAGGTAGAAGGAGGAACCATATGAGCCTGATCATGATCTTGCTGCTGTTCTTGTTTTTGCTGCTGATGTCGCTGGTGGGCGGCGTCCTCGTTTTCAAGAAGCACCGGGTGCCGGGTTTGATCATGTTCGGTGTGCCGCTGTCCGTCTTCGCAGGCGTGTTTTTTCTATATAAATGGTTTAGTTATGAGACCACACCGGACTCCCTCGATCTGCAGGTGACCAGGGAAGGGGATACCTATCTTCTGGAAGGAAAGTGGCAGGGACCGCTCGATCCGGACAGCTTCCAGACTGATTTTATTGTGTTTCATTCTGCCGGAGGGAAGCGATGTGCACGTGACGCAGCGAAATGAAGCCAAACCTGATCCGGCTTTTTTCGACCTGACTGGCGAGGTGTCCAAGGTCATCGACCAAAACCCCAACACACCGGACAACCGCCGGCGGCAAATGTTTGCCATCAAACCGGAGGGGACGTTTCAGGTCCGCTTTGCTCTCTCGGAACACCTCCGTATTGAAGATGTAACGATTCAGTACGTGCATGTCGTCTATCCGCCCATGGATCCGCTTTTTTACTGGGTCAAGACGTACAACGGAGAAAAACCCGACCCGCCCGGGTATACAAGGTAGAGCGAGGGCAGCCGATCAATACGGCTGCCAGCGCAAGCGTCGCGCTTGCTGATAGCGTTCGGACACATGGGGCCAGCAGACGACATTCCAAAAAGCTTCAATGTATTTTGGCCGCTCGCTTTGGTACTTCAAAAAATACGAATGTTCCCATACGTCGAGCACCAACAGAGGGATTGACTCCCATTGGGTCAGGTTCTGGTGCTTTTCCGCCTGAAGAATCTCGGTGTGCTGCGCTCTTGGCGACCAGACGAACAGCGCCCAGCCCCCGCCTTCCACTTTTTCTGCCGCTTTGGAGAAGTGGCGCCGGAACGCTTCAAACGAGCCGAAGTCCCGGTCGATTTGGTCTGCCAATTCACCTTGGGGAAGCCCGCCGCCGTCAGGTGACATGATCTCCCAAAAAATCGTATGCAAGTAATGGCCGGCGCCGTTGAAGGCGGCCTGCCGCTCCCAGTGCTTGATCAGGTCAAAATCGTCGTCTTTACGGGCCTGGGCCATCATCTTTTCCGCCGTATTCAGGTCGTTGACGTAGTTGCGGTGCAGGATATCGTGGTGAATCCGCATCGTTTCGGCGTCGATGTAAGGCTCCAGGGCATCGTAGCTGTAGGGCAGCTCGGGAAGGGTGTGGCGTCCGATCGGGACCGGGCGGCCGATTGGCACCGCTTCCCTCCGCTCCAGCTGTTCGTACCTCTCGCCCGATTGATATTCGTGAACAAGCCGCAGAAACTTGTGAAAGTTCCGCTGAATTTCTTCTGCCTTCGCCGTCAGGTGGGCGAATTCCACTTCTGACTCCGGCAGCTGAAATGACGCAGCCCGCCGGCCAATGTCGGTAAAAGCGGCGGCAAACCGGTGCAGGTCCTGCTCCGCCCCGTGGGGAAGCTCAGCTTTTCTCTGTAAGTAATCGATCCATTGGCGCCCCCATTCGCTCCAATTGATCAACTGCTGAACATTCAATTTCAACGCGATACCTCCTCCTATGTCTCTGTGTTCCTTTTACCATATGAAAACAGCCCAAATTTGGTTAACAGACCTTTGCGGATTACGAGCTTTGGTATTAAAATGGGAGTACCCGTCTAAATCTAGCGGCATATCGTAGTAGCACGGATCGCATCCTGTTATCAAAGGAGACTAACCATGATTGAACGCAGAGCAATTGGCATTATCGATTCGGGTGTTGGCGGCTTGACCGTTGCACGGGAAGTGATGAGGCAGCTGCCCCATGAGGAAATCATTTACTTCGGGGACAACGCACGCTGCCCGTACGGATCAAGAACAGCCGAAGAGATACGGACTTTTACGAATCAGATGATTCAGTTTTTGCTGCAGTATTCGATGAAAGCATTGGTGATTGCCTGCAATACGGCGACAGCAGTAGTGCTTGACGAGGTGCGCGAACAGCTCGACCTGCCGGTCATCGGAGTGATAGAGCCTGGGGTGCGGGCGGCGATTTCCGCTTCACGTACAGGAAGAATTGGGATTATTGGGACAGAAACGACCATTCGCACAGGAGCTTATCAGCGGGCGCTGAAAAGGGAGAAGCCCGATCTGTACACTGTGGGGCTGGCTTGTCCTCCGTTTGTTCCGCTGGTGGAACACTTCATGCTGCAGACGGATGAGGCACAGAAGATCGTAGCGGAGACGTTGGCACCGATGCAGGCGGAAGATGTCGATACGCTCATTCTTGGCTGCACCCACTATCCGCTGCTCGCTCCCTTGATTCAACAGGCGATGGGCAGCCACATTACCTTGATCAATTCCGCCGACGAGACGGCAAAGGAACTCGGCGCCTTGCTGTCCGCACAAGGCATACTCGCCCCGGATGAAGGGGGGCGTGCACCCAGGCACCGCTTTTTTACCAGCGGAGAGGAGGAAATATTCCGGCAGATTGGCGAGAGCTGGCTCGGCCGCCCGCTGGAGCTGGAACGGCGTGAGCTGGAGCCGCTTTATCTAGGCTGATTCAAAGCATAAACCCAAGCCCTGCTCGTATACATAGTAGTACAAAGTGTGTCGAGGGGGATGGAAAACATGAGGATAAAGCGGATCGGCAAAGTGACGGCCGCGCTTGGCATGAGTGCGATTTTGATGAGCGGTTGCAGTCTTTTCGGACCGGAACAGGAAACGAGTACGACCGGTATTGACGTTCCGCCCGTAACGGAGACGGCGGCCCAGCCGTTTGGCCCGGACGGACCGGTCGTTGAGGGGAAAGACGAGGAGCAGAGCAAAGCGCCGGCCACGGAAGAGCAGACCGTGTACCTGGAGGACGCCAATGGCTATATCGTTCCCGTATCGCTGGCCCTGCCCGCGTCCGAAGGGCCGGCAAAGCAGGTGCTGACCTACATGGTAAAAGGTGGCCCGGTAGAGGATCTGCTTCCGACAGGATTTCATGCTGTGCTGCCGCAGGGGACCGAAATCAAAGGGATCAATATCAAGAATGGAACAGCCACCGTCGACTTTTCCCCGCAGTTTAAGAAGTACGAGGCCAAGGATGAAAACAACATACTGGATGCCATTGTCGGCGCGTTAACCCAGTTCCCGACGGTCAAAAACGTATCGATATGGGTTAACGGTACTCCGCTTCGCGAAATGCCGGTCGACAAGACGCCGATCCCCGCTGTTCTGGATCACGGCCACGGAATCAACCTGGAGCTTACGGAGAACGCTGTGCCTGGCCGCACCAGTGCGGTTACCGTATATTTTCAGGGACAAATCGACGACAAACGCACCTACTACGTTCCGGTGACGCGGTTGATTCCGCAGACGGACAATATCGCCAAAGCGGCGATTGAGGAACTGATCAAAGGGCCGAAGGAAGGCTCCCTGCTCTTCAGTTCATTCCTGGGAACGACCAAGGTACTGGATGTGCAGCAGAAAGACGACACCGTCACGGTGAATCTCAGCGGCGAAGTGCTGAAGTACGACTCCGGAAAAGAGGCACATCCGGAAGCGATGGAGTCGCTGGTCCTTTCGCTGACGGAGAACACGGGGGCCAAGAAGGTGCAGGTTTTGGTGGAGGGACAGCCGCTCGCCGCCGCAGGGGCAAACGACTACAGCAAACCGGTAACCAGGCCGGCCCGCGTAAACGCCATCCAATTTTAACAAGCTTTTGTCCGCGCCGTTCATGCGGCGCGATTTTTATTTGAGACAGCGGAAGAGTTTTATCCGCATCTAAGTGGCAGAAGCATATCTTGATTGATATAATATGGAAAGCTTCGCTTGCACGAAACAGATTTTGACCGTCGGCAGCAACACGCCGGCGTGTGATACATAGGAGGAGTAACCATGAGATTTGATGGACGCAGCCGCAACCAATTGCGCCCGGTGACCATTACCCGCAATTACATAAAGCACGCCGAAGGATCCTGCCTGATTGAAGTGGGGGATACCAAGGTCATCTGCACAGCCACACTGGAAGACCGCGTCCCTCCGTTCATGCGGGGCGGCGGAAAAGGCTGGCTGACGGCCGAGTACGCGATGCTGCCGCGGGCGACGGAGACCCGCAATGCCCGTGAATCGTCAAAAGGAAAAGTGGGCGGCCGAACAATGGAAATCCAGCGCCTAATCGGACGTGCCCTGCGGTCCGTCGTTCACCTGCAGGCGATGGGCGAGCGAACGATCTGGCTGGATTGCGACGTGATCCAGGCGGATGGCGGAACGCGGACTGCTTCCATTACCGGAGCGTACGTGGCCATGGTCGACGCCATGCGCAAGCTGGTCGAAACGGGCGTTTGGAAAAGCTTGCCGGTCACCGATTTTCTCGCCGCTACGTCCGTCGGCGTCGTCGATGGCGAGGCGGTGCTCGATCTCAACTACAAAGAAGATTCTTCCGCGATCGTGGACATGAATGTGGTCATGACGGGAGCTGGCAAGTACGTTGAACTGCAGGGGACGGGCGAGGAGGCGCCGTTTAGCGGTGAGCAGCTGCAGGAACTGCTGGATTTGGCCAAACACGGGGTGCTGCAGCTGATCGACATCCAAAAACAGGCGCTGGGCGAAGTCGTCCTGCTCGAACCTCTGCAACCGGAACTGGCTGCCCAGCCATCAGCGCAAACCCAGACGTCGCGCCCTGCAGGAGACAGAACAAATGGCTGAGGCAGCGAACGTGAGAAAAGTCGTGTTGGCAACCCGAAACCAGGGGAAAGTGCGCGAACTGCGGCAGATGCTCGCCCCCTTGGGCTGGGAAGTGGTCGGCCTGGACGAATTTCCCGGAGCGCCCGAGGTAGTCGAGGACGGTGACAGCTTTGAGGCGAATGCCTTGAAAAAGGCGCTGGCGATCTCCACATATACCGGACTGGCTGCAATCGGTGACGATTCCGGGTTGGAAGTGGACGCGCTCGGCGGAGCCCCTGGCATCTACTCGGCCCGGTACGCCGGGGAGGGGGCGACGGACGAGCAAAACTGGCGTAGGCTGCTGGATGAGCTGCGCGATGTTCCCATGGAGAAACGAAGCGCTCGCTTCCGCTGCACACTGGTGATGGTGGATGGCGGAGAGCCAGTCGCGACGGCGCAGGGAAGCTGTGAGGGGGTCATCATCCACGAGCCGGCCGGAGAAAACGGGTTTGGCTACGACCCGGTGTTTTACCTTCCCGAGCGGAAGTGCACGATGGCCCAGCTTCCCGCCGAGGTGAAAAACCAGATCAGTCACCGGGCAAAAGCGCTGCAAAATCTAGTCACGCTTATCAGGGGGAATCAGGTGTGAGCATTCTCGTACTGAGCGATACGCACGGATTGGTGCAGGAAGTAAAACAGGTGGTGGACCGGCACCCGGCAGAGCTGATGTTGCACTGCGGAGATTTTTGCGTCGACCGCAGGCGGGAGCCGTTTGCCCGGATGGAACTGGTCCGCGGCAATTGCGATACGGATGACAGCGTGCCGCTCGACAGGCAGATCAAGTATCGCGACTTGCGGATATACCAGACGCACGGGCATCTCTACGGGGTGAAAAGCTCGCTGCAAAGGCTGCATTACCGGGCGGAAGAGACCGGAGCCAATGTCGTGCTGTTTGGCCACTCCCACTTTCCGCTGTGCACGGAAGAGCGGGGGATCCTCTTTCTCAACCCGGGGAGCCTGCAGCTGCCGCGGGGGTTTGCAACTCCGACCTGCGCGGTCATCGAGCAGCTTGAATCTAGCAAAGGCGGCATTGAGGTGGAAGTGACGTATTTTGACCACCGCGGCAAAACGGTCAAGGAACGAGGCGGCCGCTTCAAGCTGCGGCGGTGATTCTTGATATTCTCTTAGTATGTGATATACTATAATGGTTATAATGGCAGGTAGATTGTTATCACTCGGAAAGATTGCAGCATCCGGGTGGTTCGCTCATGTTTCTGGGATTAATCTAGGAGGGGAAGTTTAAGTGGCAGCGAAATGGGAAAAGTTAGAGAATAACCAAGGGGTCTTAACGGTCGAAGTAGAGCCGGAAAAAGTGGACCAGGCCTTGGATCAGGCTTTTAAAACAGTCGTAAAAAAGGTAAACGTACCTGGTTTTCGCAAAGGCAAAATTCCGCGCAAACTGTTTGAAGCGCGTTTCGGCGTTGAATCTCTGTATCAGGACGCCCTCGATATTTTGCTCCCGGCCGCTTACGGACAAGCCGTAAAGGAAACCGGGATCGAGCCTGTAGACCGCCCGGAAGTAGACGTAGAACAGATGGGCAAAGGCGAAAAGCTCATCTTCAAAGCTACCGTGACCGTGAAGCCGGAAGTCAAGTTGGGCCAGTACAAGGGGCTGGAGGTTGAGCCGAAAGACTTCACCGTCAAGGACGAAGACGTCGATGCCGAGCTGAAGCGCATGCAGGAGCGCCACGCGGAATTGTACGTGGTGGAAGACGGCAAGGTAGAGTCGGGCGACATCGCCCTGATCGACTTTGAAGGCTTCCAGGACGGCGATGCTTTCGAAGGCGGCAAAGAGGAGAACTACTCCTTGGAAATCGGTTCCGGTACCTTTATCGCCGGATTCGAAGATCAGCTGATCGGCGCGGCAAAAGGGGAAGAGCGCGAAGTGAAGGTCACGTTCCCGGAAGACTACCACGCTCCGAACCTGGCCGGCAAAGAGGCCGTTTTCAAAGTGAAAGTAAACGAGATTAAACGCAAGAACCTGCCTGAACTGGACGACGAGTTCGCCAAAGACGTCAGTGAGTTTGACACGTTGGATGAATTGAAAGCTGATATTAAGAAAAAACTGGAAGAGAAAGCCGTTCGCGATAAAGATACGTACATTCGCCAGGAATTGGTGCTGAAAGCAAGTGAAAATGCAGAGATGGACATTCCCGCCGTCATGATCGACCAGGAAGTCGATCAAATGCTGCGCGAATTTGCGCAACGACTGCAGTTCCAAGGCCTGAATCTGGAGCTCTACTACCAGTTCTCCGGAATGGATGAGAGCACGCTGCGCGACCAGTTCAACACAGAAGCCACCACCCGCGTCCGGACCGCATTGACGCTGGAGGCCATTGCCAAAGCGGAGAATATCGAAGTGACGGAAGAAGATGTAACGGAAGAGCTGAACAAGCTGTCCGAGATGTACAAGCGCCCGGCAGACGAGCTTCGCAGCATCTTCACTTCGCAGGATGGCATGGCTGGTCTCTACCACGACATCAAAACGCGCAAAACAGTCGATTTGCTTGTGGCAGAAAGCAAAGCATCTGCATAATCTAAGTACAAGGCACGAAAATTGAGTTCGTGCCTTGTTTTTCCACCTTCCTCTGTTCACGCAGGAAGGTGTCTATACATAAGAATGAAGTGTGCAAAGGAGGCAAAACCATGCTGATTCCTATGGTCATTGAGCAAACAAACCGCGGCGAGAGAGCGTATGATATCTATTCGCGTTTGTTAAAGGATCGGATTATTTTTTTAGGAACGGCTATTGATGACGAAGTAGCCAATCTCGTTGTAGCCCAACTTCTCTTTTTAGCTTCAGAGGATTCGGAGAAGGACATCAGCTTGTACATAAATTCGCCGGGTGGTTCAGTGACGGCAGGTCTGGCGATCTATGACACGATGCAGCACGTAAAACCGGACGTATCGACGATCTGTGTCGGGATGGCGGCCAGCATGGGTGCCGTACTGCTGGCCGGCGGGGCAAAAGGCAAGCGCTACGCCCTTCCCAACAGTGAAGTGATGATCCATCAACCGCTTGGCGGCGTCCGCGGACAGGCGGAGGACATACGCATTCACGCCGACTGGATCCTGAAGACAAAACGGCAGCTGAACGAGATCCTGGCAGAGAGAACCGGGCAGCCGTACGAGCGCATCGAGCGGGACACCGACCGGGATAACTTTATGACTGCCGAGGAAGCGAAGGCTTACGGCTTAGTCGATGCAGTAATGACGCGTAGGAATTGACCTGACAAGAGGTGAAAAGAGATGTTTAAGTTCAACGATGATAAGGGCCAGTTGAAGTGTTCGTTCTGTGGAAAATCACAGGAGCAGGTGCGCAAGTTGGTCGCTGGACCGGGTGTGTACATTTGTGACGAATGTATCGAGCTCTGCAACGAAATTGTCCAAGAGGAGCTCGGCAACGAAGAAGACGTCGACATGAAGGAAATTCCCAAGCCGATGGAAATCCGCAAAATCCTCGACGATTACGTCATCGGCCAGGATTTGGCAAAAAAATCGCTGTCTGTCGCCGTCTACAATCACTACAAACGGATCAATACAGGCGCCAAAATCGAAGAGGTCGAGCTGCAGAAGTCCAATATCGTGTTGATCGGACCGACCGGGAGCGGAAAGACCCTGCTGGCGCAGACGCTCGCCCGCATTCTGAACGTGCCGTTTGCGATCGCTGACGCCACCTCGCTCACCGAGGCCGGCTACGTCGGAGAAGACGTTGAGAACATCCTGTTGAAGCTGATCCAGGCGGCCGATTACGACGTGGAAAAAGCGGAAAAAGGCATTATTTACATCGACGAGATTGACAAGGTGGCCCGCAAATCGGAAAATCCGTCCATCACCCGCGACGTGTCGGGCGAGGGCGTACAGCAGGCGCTGCTGAAAATCCTTGAAGGCACGGTGGCCAGCGTTCCGCCACAAGGCGGCCGCAAACACCCGCATCAGGAGTTTATCCAGATTGATACCTCCAACATCCTGTTTATCTGCGGCGGTGCCTTTGACGGCATTGAACAGATCATCAAACGGCGGATCGGCAAGAAAGTCATCGGCTTTGGCGCGGATACGGCGGAAGGGATCTCGGGCGATCTGAAGGCAGGGGAGTACCTGAAGTACGTCTTGCCGGAAGACTTGCTGAAGTTCGGGCTGATCCCGGAATTTGTCGGCCGTTTGCCGGTGATGGCTACACTGGAGCCGCTCGATGAGGAAACGCTGATCCGGATCTTGACCGAGCCGAAAAACGCGCTGATCAAACAGTACCAAAAACTGCTCAGCCTCGACGGTGTCGAACTGGAATTCGAGGAAGGAGCGCTGCGGCAGATCGCTCTGGAAGCGATCAAGCGCAACACCGGGGCGCGCGGTCTGCGGGCGATCATCGAACAGATCATGCTTGACATGATGTACGAATTGCCGTCCCGCGAAGATGTCGAGAAGTGCCGCATCACGGAAGAGACCGTTCGCGAAAAAGCGAAGCCGCTCTTGACGAATAAAGAAGGAGATATCGTCCGAAGCGAATCGGCATAAAGAACTTCTGCCACCCTTTTCACCGAAGGGCGGCTTTTTTCGTTTACTCCCCCTCTCTGCGGGCAATACTACTCTATATAGTTTTGCGGACGTGTCCTCGCATACACGGATTTCATGGGAGGGAATACCAAGATGGAGTATACGACTCTAGTCATCGCCAGCATTGAAGTAGTCGTCGGTGTCATCATCGGCGCTTATTTTTGGAATCTGCTCAAAACCCAAAGGAACTCGAAGACGTCCGTTGACCGCGAGTCGCGAAAAGAAGTGGATCAATTGCGCAAGCTGCGCATGGTCGCCCTTACGGAACCGCTCTCGGAAAAGACTCGCCCCGCTTCACTGAGTGAGATCGTCGGTCAGGAAGACGGACTGCGGGCGCTGCGGGCCGCACTGTGCGGGCCCAATCCGCAGCATGTGATCATCTACGGTCCCCCCGGCGTCGGCAAGACTGCCGCTGCCCGCGTGGTGCTTGAAGAGGCGAAGAAGACGGCCCACTCGCCGTTTAAGCAGGATGCCAAGTTTGTCGAGATTGACGCGACGATTGCCCGCTTTGACGAACGGGGAATCGCCGACCCGCTGATTGGCTCGGTGCACGATCCGATCTATCAAGGAGCCGGTTCGCTTGGGCAAGCGGGAATCCCGCAGCCTAAACCGGGTGCCGTTACCAAAGCGCATGGCGGGGTTTTGTTTCTCGACGAAATCGGCGAGCTTCATCCCATTCAAATGAACAAGCTGCTCAAAGTGCTGGAGGACCGGCGGGTGATCCTGGAGAGCGCTTACTACAGCGAAGAAAATACGCAAATTCCCCAGCACATTCACGACATCTTTCAGTACGGGCTGCCGGCGGACTTCCGTTTGGTAGGGGCGACCACCCGCACACCGGAGGACATCCCTCCGGCCCTGCGTTCGCGCTGCCTGGAAATATTCTTCCGCCCGTTGAAGCCGCAGGAGATTGGCAGTATCGTCAGGACGGCTTCGCAAAAGATGGAGATGGAAGTCTCGCAGGAAGCAGCTGAAGTGATTCAGCTGTACGCGACGAACGGGCGGGAAGCGATCAACACGCTGCAAATCGCTGCCGGCATTGCACTTACCGAAGGCAGACAGGAGATTCGGGCATCCGATGTGGAATGGGTCGTGCACAGCAGCCAAAAATCCCCGCGCCAGGAGAAACAGGTGCACGAGCAGCCGCAGGTCGGCCTCGTCAACGGTTTGGCTGTGTACGGACCCAACATGGGCACCGTCATGGAGCTGGAAGTGACCGCCTCTCCCGCCCTGGTCCCCGGCAGCGGACGGGTGACGATGACCGGGTTGGTGGAGGAGGAAGAAATGGGCGGCCGCAGCCGGACGATCCGCCGCAAGTCGATGGCCAAAGGTTCGATCGAAAATGTCCTGACCGTCCTTCAGCGGATGGGCCTCTGCCCCTGCGATTACGACCTGCACATCAACTTCCCCGGCGGCATCCCGATCGACGGCCCTTCTGCAGGGATTACGATTGCCGCCGCGATCTACTCGGCGATCAAGGAAAAGCCGATCGACAACCGGGTAGCGCTGACCGGCGAAGTGAGCATTCACGGCAAAGTAAAGCCGGTCGGCGGCGTGGTCGCCAAGGTGGAGGCAGCCAAACTTGCGGGGGCGACACGCGTCTTGATTCCGGCGGAGAATTGGCAGTCGATCTTCGAGGAGATGAAGGAGATTCAGATCATCCCTGTGTCGACGGTAGAAGAGGCCATTCGCCTGTCTCTGGTGGAAGAAACCGAAGAGGTGAGCGAACCGGCGGCTGCGCCGTTTTCCGTGCCGATCCAGGCAGACGGCTTGGCCTCGTCCAGCCTGCCGATGTAACAGCCCGGCTGTTTGGGGTCTGGGCTGCCCTTCGTTTGCCCGGAAAACGCCGGCAACTGTCCGGCAGATTAGACATTGTCTCCGGTTTACGATAAAATGGAACAAAAACGCTACAAATCCAAGAAGAGCATGAGTTTACAGGAGGATTGGGGGAGCATGGCCATGGAAGATACGAGTGGAAAAAGAGAGATTCCATTGTTACCGCTCCGCGGGTTGCTGGTGTATCCTAGCATGGTTCTCCACCTGGACGTAGGTCGGGAAAAATCAATCAAGGCCTTGGAACGAGCCATGGTGGATGACAATAAAATTTTGTTGGCTACACAAGAAGAAGTTCAAGTGGAAGACCCGGGAGCCGCCCAAATTTTTCAAGTGGGGACGGTTGCCCGCGTCAAGCAGATGCTGAAGCTGCCCAACGGTACGATACGCGTCCTGGTTGAGGGGCTGCAGCGGGCGAAAATTGAAGAATTTACCCGCGAAGACGATTATTTCCAAGTAATCATTACATACCTGGAAGAGAATCCGGGAAAGGAGAACGAAGTAGAAGCATTGATGCGCTCCGTGTTGAATCACTTTGAGCAGTACATCAAGCTGTCGAAAAAAATCTCCCCGGAAACCTTCTCATCCGTAAGCGACATCGAAGAGCCGGGAAGGCTTGCCGACGTTATCGCTTCCCACCTGCCCTTGAAGATGCAGGATAAACAGCAGATTCTGGAGACCGTCGACATTCAAGAGCGGCTGGAAATCCTGCTCAAAATCCTCAACAACGAACGGGATATTCTCGAGTTGGAACGCAAGATCGGGCAGCGTGTGAAAAAACAGATGGAAAAGACGCAAAAAGAGTACTACTTGCGCGAACAGATGAAGGCGATCCAAAAGGAGCTCGGGGAAAAGGAAGGGCGCGCCGGAGAAGTGGACGAACTGCTGGAGCAGTTGGACAAGTCGGATGTTCCGGACCGGATCAGGAGCAAGATCAAGAAGGAACTGGAACGTCTGGAAAAGATGCCGTCCACATCTGCCGAGGGAAGTGTCATCCGCACGTATGTTGACACTCTGCTCGCTCTGCCGTGGACGCGCAAGACGATCGACAACCTCGATATCGCGCATGCCGAAAAGGTGCTGAACGAAGACCACTACGGGCTGGAGAAGCCAAAGGAACGGGTGCTGGAATACCTGGCCGTGCAAAAGCTGGTCAACCACATGCGCGGTCCGATTCTCTGCCTCGTCGGTCCGCCCGGCGTGGGGAAAACATCGCTGGCCCGCTCGATTGCCCGTGCGCTGGAGCGCGAATTTGTCCGCATCTCGCTCGGCGGGGTTCGCGATGAAGCGGAAATTCGCGGCCATCGCCGCACGTATGTCGGCGCCATGCCGGGGCGGATTATCCAAGGGATGAAGTCGGCGGGGACAGTCAATCCCGTCTTTCTGTTGGACGAAATCGACAAGCTGGCATCCGACTTCCGCGGCGACCCCGCTTCCGCCCTGCTGGAAGTCCTGGACCCCAATCAGAACGACAAGTTCAGCGACCACTACATAGAAGAGACGTACGACTTGTCACAGGTGATGTTCATCACGACGGCCAATACGCTGCACACCATCCCTCGTCCCTTGCTTGACCGGATGGAGACGATCTACATCTCCGGTTATACCGAAGTGGAGAAGCTGAAGATCATGCAGGGTTACCTGCTGCCCAAGCAAATGCAAGAACACGGGCTTGGCAAAGATAAACTGCAGGTCAACGAAGAGGCGATGCTAAAGGTGATCCGCCAGTACACCAGGGAGGCAGGCGTGCGCAATTTGAACCGGGAGGCGGCCAACATCTGCCGAAAAGCGGCCAAGCTGATCGTCAGCGGCGAGAAAAAGCGGGTGGTCGTGACGCCGAACACTGTGGAGACGCTGCTGGGCAAGCCCCGCTACCGCTTCGGCTTGGCCGAGCGGGAGGATCAGGTCGGTTCGGTTACCGGGCTGGCTTGGACGGAGACGGGCGGAGATACGCTCAATGTAGAGGTAAGCGTGCTGCCGGGGAAAGGAAAGCTCACCTTGACCGGGCAGCTCGGCGACGTGATGAAGGAATCTGCGCAGGCGGCGTTCAGCTACATCCGCTCCCGTGCCAATGAGTGGAAGATCGACCCCGAGTTTTACGAGAAAAACGACATTCACATCCACGTCCCGGAGGGAGCGATTCCCAAAGACGGCCCTTCTGCCGGGATTACGATGGCGACCGCTTTGGTGTCTGCGCTGACGGGCATTGCCGTTCGCAAGGAAGTGGGAATGACAGGCGAGATTACCCTGCGGGGGCGGGTGCTGCCGATTGGCGGTTTGAAGGAAAAGGCGCTGTCCGCTCACCGGGCCGGATTGCAGGAGGTTATCATTCCCAAGGAGAATGAAAAAGACATTGACGACATTCCGGAGAGCGTACGCAAGGAGCTGCGGTTTATCCCTGTGGATCACTTGAATGACGTCCTTATCCATGCCTTGGTCAAGAATGATTTGGTGAAGTAAGATGAAGGTTACTTCTGCCGAATTTATCATCAGCGCTGTTTCCCCGAAACAGTACCCGACGGAAGGCCTGCCGGAGATCGCCCTGGCAGGTCGCTCCAATGTCGGGAAGTCGTCTCTCATCAACAAAATGCTAAACCGCAAAGCCTTGGCGAGGACGAGCTCCAGGCCGGGCAAGACGCAGACGCTCAACTACTTTCTCGTGAACAAATCACTCTACTTTGTCGACTTTCCCGGCTACGGCTACGCCAAAGTGTCCAAATCGCTCAAGAGCCAATGGGGCGGGATGATCGACACCTATTTGACCAGCCGCAAAGAGCTGAAGTTCATCATCCAGCTCGTCGACATCCGCCACGCTCCCAGCAAAGACGATGTGGCCATGTACGAGTACTGCAAGCAGATCGGCCTGGACACCGTCGTCGTCGCGACCAAGGGAGACAAGATCGCCCGCGGAAGGTGGCAGCAGCACCTGAAGGTGATCCGCAATACGCTGAACATGCGGCCGTCCGATACGCTGATCGTCTTCTCCTCCGAGACCGG
Organism: Brevibacillus massiliensis; assembly: GCF_000311785.1. Taxonomy (GTDB): domain Bacteria; phylum Bacillota; class Bacilli; order Brevibacillales; family Brevibacillaceae; genus Brevibacillus_C; species Brevibacillus_C massiliensis. The sequence continues at coordinate 438,286 of NZ_HE978536.1, read as the reverse complement.
CCAAGGCAAGGACGAACTCTGGGCTGAAATCAACCGCCGCTTGAACGAGGCTGGCGATCCGCAGGCTGCGACTGCGCCGAAGTCGCCGTAAGCGACTCGCCGATTTGATCAATAATAAGTCTATCGAATCTTTTTTGAATATATCAGTGTTCGGTTTACATTTTTCCGTATCGAAATAGCATAGTGATCTATATTCGTCGCTTTATTTACTCCTTTATACGGATTTTCAAAACCTACAAAGATAAAATTTAAACAACCTAAGCCTGTTAGTATCAGGATTAGGTTGTTTGAATTTAATTCCTCCTGAAATGAATAAACATGAAAACAATTACCGAATTCTTCTATGTCATCACAGGCACATAGGCTATAAAAAAACCATTAATCTTGACAGAATTCTAATTTGCCATATGGAAGATGATAAGATATAGTTATTTCCATTATTCTACAAAACAATAACACATTTTTACATTTTTCAGTTTACATCTCACTCCTACTGTGTTATATTAGATTTTTAAATCATAAACTCTACCATAAGAGTAAAAAATAAGGAGGCAAAAATGCTCAAAAAATTTTCATTTTTCGAGCAAAACATTTGTCGAGTGGCATTGGTTGGAATACTTACGTCAGCAATTACACTTTCTCCTTACTCCATTAATTTACAGTCAAAAAGTGTACTTGCAAAATCCGAATCCAAGGAACTGCTATTTGCATCCCGGAATAATTTAGAAAATTTAGATTTCTGGTCCGATAATGGTGCATTTGATAATGTTAAACAGGCATTAAAAGATAAAAAAATCATAATAAAATCTATTCATCCTGAGGAAAAAGAAGATGTATCTGAATTTAATTCAATCGCCTATAACTATAAAGATGTTAAAGGAGACAAAAAATTACAAGAATCTCTACAAACCGCTCTTTCTGATGGTAAAAAGGTATTCTTATATGGTGGTCTTACTGTTGAAGAATACTGTGAACTATTAGGAATAGAAAACATATATTCTAAAATAGAAAGCAGTGATTCAAAAGAAACGATTAAAGTTTCCTTCCATGACAGTAAGAAAGAAAAAAAGAAATTGAAAGAGAAGGAAGGATCATACAATATTAGCGATAATATACATGAAATCATTGGTTACACTCTAGATAAAGATGCTTCCTATAAAGTGTTTATTTCTGATATTAATAATTACGATGATAAGGGAAAGATCGATTTAACCGATGAAATTTATTTGAAGGAAATCTTAGAACATGAAAACAAAGATATTGAAAAGTCAAATATGTCATTGGCCTCAGCCAAAATTGTTGATAGCGAATATGATATCATAGCCAATGCATATTATTTAAACGACAAAGTAGGATCGATAAATTCACAGTGGAAACTTTATAAAGTTACCGATGAATCTGATTCCGACTACGATTTCTTCTATGTTAAAGATACAAGCACAATCGAAACGTATTCATGGAGTTGGGATGCAGAAAGATTCAGTGTCAAACACGATCTTCCCTTTGATGGTGACCAACTTGATGATGCTTCTCCAAATGACACATCCTCTAACCCTTATAGTATTAGTTTAAGTTTCCCATTTAATATATCGTATACCTATACACTTGATTCAGAACCTGATATTGATCTTACATTAAATAAGACCTATGATTATGCTAAATGGATAGTTAGAGACAACCAATTGGAGTCTGATCAGTACGATTATGAGTTCGTTACTGCGTGGGCATCCACCGGTTCATATGCTGCAATTGATATTGACCACACTGTAAATTTTTACTCGGGGATAGATGTTGAGGCCGATGCCGATCACTCTATTACTGTGCGATACGATTATTAAAGGTCGTTAGTAATCTTTAACAACATACATTCCATAATGATTCACTTGAAATTTAGTGGTTTTAGATTTTTAAACAAACTCCCTTGACAAAGGAAGCAAGGGAGTTTGTTTAATGATTGATGCAAATACACCGAAGTTACGACGATTTCTACAGTTTAATCAACCTACCTTTCATTACCAGCCCTTTTTTCAAGTTCATTTGAGACAAACACCCGTAGGAATGTGAGTATGGCAGGCGAGTATGTATTAGGAGTATGAAATAGGGCTGCCCCGGTAGGAATACAAGACCACGGACTTTCTGACTTAGAGAAGAAAAGCCTCGTTGAGACCGGGAAAAATGGAGCGAGCTGAGGCCTTGGCAGCGCCCACCCAGTCGGAACGGAAAAAAACGGCACACGCTTGTCGACCAAATTCTACGTTGAGTTACTCATGGTGATTTTTAGTCGACATGCCGTTTTTTGGAGTGAAGACGGCCAGTCCAGCTTCCCCGCTGGCGTGCCACGAACGAAGCGAGCCCATTTTTCTCGGTCTCCACGGCCTATATTCACCAAAGCAAAAAACGCGAGGCGCTTTGATTTGCACCTCGCGTTTTCCTATGCCGACCTCTTTTCCGGCCTCCCCGTCCGCGGCCCTTTCCACTGCTTAACCCAAGCGTTGATCGGCAGCTCAGCCAAAATCATTCCACTCAGGATAAGCGCACAGCCGACCAATTGAGGCCCCGTAAGAATTTCGTTGATCCACAGATAAGAGGTGAGCGCCGCAAACACCGGCTCCAAAGAATAGATCAGCGCAACACGGGTCGGGGACGTCTTTTTTTGCAGCGTCGTCTGCGCCAAAAAAGCCAAGGCCGTACCTGGAATGGCGGTGACGAACAATCCCCAGGCTACTTCCGGTTTCGCCATGGTGCCGATGTCAAAGGCCAGATGCCAGTTTTCAAAGCAGAAAGCGTAGCTAAAGCTGAGCACGGAAACGGTCAGAAGCTGCACAATCGCCAACAGAAACGCCGAATAGTGCGGTGCGTACTTGCCGGTAAAGACGATCTGCAGGGCAAAACAGATCGTGCAGCCAAAGACCAGCAGATCGCCCAGGTTGATCGTCAGCGCGCCCTTCAGCGTCAAGAGGTACAAACCGCACGCCGCCAGCACCACTCCGAACACCGCCGGCAGCTTTACCCTCTGCTTGAGAAGCAGAAAAGCCAGCAGCGGGACGAGCACAACGGACAACCCCGTGATAAACCCGGCTTTTGACGGGGTCGTGTAGAGCAGGCCGACGGTTTGAAACGCGTAGCCGCCGAACAGCCAAACGCCGAGAAATGCGCCTGCACCGATAAGCCGCCACGAGATGGTTGACCAGGCATTGCGGAAAAACAAGGTCATGATGACGATCAAAAACAAAGAGGCAACCATAAAGCGAACGGCATTAAAGGTATTGGGAGGCAAAAGTCCGATGGCGTTTTGCACGACCACAAAAGTCGCGCCCCAAACGAGGACGACCAACCCCAGAATGATGTCAGCAAGTATCGAATTTTTCAACGCTTCGCACCCCATGTTCCACAGATAATAGAGCCATTTTATCACTTTTTTGCCAGAATGGTTACTCCCTTTTTTCTGGTGCCGGGGCGAGCTGGAGGGCTTGACAATCCCAGCCTTGCAAGCTTAATAAACTTTTCACATTTGAAAGTGGCCTTATCGGGACATAATGTTATAATAAGAGTGCATTTTACAAGAAGAAAACGCATGGAAATCTGGGAGGAAGCTATGGAAATTCTGCTCTTAGGCCTTAACTACAAAACGGCGCCTGTTGAAATTCGGGAAAAATTTACCTTCAATGACGACAGTACACCACGGGCTTTGCATCTCCTCTCCCAGACGAAAAGCGTGGTGGAAAGTGTCATTCTCGGCACCTGTAATCGCACGGAAATTTACGTTATCTGCGATCAGCTGCACACAGGCCGTTTTTACACGCGCAATTTTTTGGCGGAATGGTTTGGCGTCGACAAAGAAGCAATCCAGCCGCATTTGTATATAAAGGAAAACGATGAAGCGATAGAGCATCTGTTCCGGGTTACCTGCGGACTCGACTCCATGGTGATGGGCGAGACGCAAATTTTGGGGCAGGTGCGAGACGCTTTTCTTCTGGCCCAGCAGAACGGCACGACCGGAACCGTGTTCAACACGCTGTTTAAACAGGCCGTCACCCTGGCCAAACGCGCCCACACCGAGACGGCGATCGGCCAAAACGCGGTATCTGTCAGCTACGCAGCGATTGAACTCGGCAAAAAGATTTTCGGGTCCTTCCAGGGCAAGGAAGTCCTGATCATTGGCGCCGGCAAGATGAGCGAGCTGGCAGCCAAACATCTGCACAGCAACGGCGTGTCGCGTGTCCGCGTCGCCAATCGGACGCTGGAGCGGGCTGCCCAGCTGGCGGAGAAATTCCACGGACAGGCGTGCAGGCTGGATCAACTGCCGGATTTGCTCCTGTCGGCCGATATCGTGATCAGCTCTACCGGGGCCAGCGGTTACGTTGTGACCAAGGAACAGTTGAAGCCGATTATGAAGCAGCGGAAGCAGCGCCCGCTGTTTATGATCGACATCGCCGTGCCGCGGGACTTGGACCCGGGACTGCACGAACTGGACAACGTTTTCCTCTACGACATCGACGATTTGGAAGGCATCGTCGCCAGCAACCTGGAGGAGCGGTCCAAGGAGGCGGTGCGGATTGAAGCGATGATCGGCGAGGAAATGGTCGCCTTCAAGAGCTGGTTCCAGACGCTGGGTGTAGTGCCGCTGATCTCGGCGCTGCGGGAAAAGGCGTTGGACATTCACAGCGATGCGATGCGCAAAATCGAGAATAAGCTTCCCGGCTTGACCGAGCAGGAGCTTCACATCATTCGCAAACACACTCGGGGCATCATCAACCAGCTGCTGCATTCGCCGATGGTTCGCCTGAAGGAACTGGCGGTTCAAAAACGCGCAGACGAGGTCTTCGAGATTTTCTCCTCGATTTTTGCGCTGGAAGAGATTATGGAACGCCGTGAACAAGAGGCGGCATGGGAAGAGAGAAAAAAACAAGCTGCAGGGCGTGAAAATGGGTTGGCGACGCAAACGGGCAAACAGTTTTAGGTGATACAAGGAGGAGGGTGCGATGGCGGAAGCGAGATGGATCTACGATCTGACGATCTTTCTCTACGCAGCGAGCGTTCTCTTCTACTTTAACGACTTCTTGCTGAGCAACCGGAAAGCGAACCGCATCGCTTTCGGGTTGCTTGCTGTCGTTTGGGCGCTGCAAACCGTGTTCTTTGTTTCGCAAATGGCGGCGAAACCTTACTTTCCGGTGCTGACCCTGTTTGAGACGCTCTTTTTTTATTCGTGGATACTGGTAACCGTTTCCTTGGCAATCAATTACTTTTTCCGCGTCGATTTGCTGATATTTTTTCTCAATGTGATTGGCTTTGTCGTATTGACAGCATCCATGTTCTTTCCGGAAACGTCGAGCGCTGCCCATTCCAAAGTGATTTCCGAGCTGCTGTTTATCCACGTCACGCTGGCCATGTTCAGCTACGCCGCTTTCGCGCTGTCGATGATTCTGTCGGTGCTGTACCTCCTGCAAAACAAGCTGCTGAAGCAGAAGCGCTGGACGCCTCTCCTCAGGCGGCTGCCCAGCTTGGATAAGCTGGAGCTCTTCTCGTACTTCACCAATATGGTCGGGGTGCCGCTCCTCTTGCTGGCGCTGCTGCTGGGGGCGATTTGGGCCCAGTTGGTGGAAACAGGGGGGTTCTGGACGGACGCAAAAGTCTGGATGTCGCTCCTGGTGCTGCTTGCCTACTCCGTTTTGCTGTACAGACGGTTTACCGAGGACTGGCTGGGACGCAAACTGGCTTGGGGAAATCTCGTCGCATTTGTTATTCTACTCTTAAATTTTGTTTTTACCGATGTCTTTTCCAACTTCCACCGCTGGATGTATTGAAGAGGTGAGCAGCTATGAAAAATCAGTATCCTTTGATGATCGATCTGACAGGGCGGGACTGCCTGGTGGTCGGCGGCGGTGGAGTTGCCCTGCGCAAAGCAGGTTCGCTGGCTGCGGCGGGCGCGAATGTCACCCTGATCGCGCCCGAGGTGCATCCCGGCCTTGCGGACATGGTTGCTTGCGGTAAGGTCCGTTGGCGCAAGGAGCCTTTTGGCGGCCACGATGTAAGCGGCTATGACCTGGTTGTGGCGGCGACCGATCAACCGGAGGTGAATCTGGCCGTCTACCAGGCAGTGGCAGCCAACCGGGGCTGGATCAACATCGTCGATCGGCCCGACTTGTGCAACTTTATCGTCCCGTCTTCGGTGCATCGCGGGAAGCTGGTCATCTCCGTTTCTACATCGGGAGCCAGTCCCGCCCTGGCAAGAAAGATCAAGCAGAAGATCGAGCAGGAGTTTGGCCCGGAGTACGAGCGGTATCTCGACTTTCTCGCACAGATGAGACAGCGGGTGCTCGCAGAGGTGGAGAATCCCGAAGAGAGAAGGCAGCTTTTTCAACAGCTGCTTGACGACGCGTTTTTACACGCGTCCGAGGAACAACAAAATCAGATGGCAGAAGCCTTGCTCGAGCGGCGCAAGACGGGCGGGGCGCAGGGAGGCAACGATGAGACAGTGGAAAGTAGGTTCGCGTAAAAGCATGCTGGCATTGACCCAGACCAACTGGGTGATCGATCAGCTAAGGAAGCTTGAGCCTGGCTATTCTTTTGAGATACATGAGATCGTGACCAAAGGGGATGTCATCCTGGACGTCACGTTGTCCAAGGTAGGCGGCAAGGGTTTGTTCGTAAAGGAAATCGAACAGTCGCTGCTGGATAAAGCAACCGACATGGCTGTCCACAGCATGAAAGACATGCCGTCGGAACTGCCGCCCGGACTTGTGATCGGGGCCGTTCCGGTGCGTGTCGACCCCAGGGACGTGCTTCTGTCCAAGGAAGGCAAAACGCTGGACGAATTGCCGCAGGGGGCGCTGGTCGGGACAAGCAGTTTGCGGCGGGCCGCCCAGCTGCTCGCTTACCGTCCGGACCTCTCCATCGAGCCGATTCGCGGCAACATCGACACCCGCATGCGAAAGCTGCGGGAAGGCAATTTTGACGCCATCGTGCTGGCAGCCGCCGGACTGGCGCGGGTCAGCTGGGAAGGGACGGTCGATCAGTTCCTCCCGGTCGAGATCAGTCTCCCCGCCGTTGGCCAGGGGGCGCTTGCCATTGAATGCCGCGAGGACGACGAAGAACTGCTGGCGCTGTTGTCCCGCCTTGATCACGAGCCCACCCGGCTGGCAGTGACCGCGGAGAGAGAGCTGCTGAATAAGCTGCAGGGCAGCTGCCAGGTGCCAATCGGCGGGTACGCGACAGTGGAAGAGGGGCATGCCGAGGGCGGCGGGCCGCTGATCCGCTTGACCGGCCTGGTGGCCGATCCCTCAGGCAGGCAGGTATACAAAGAGACGCTGGCCGGCAGCGACCCGGCGGCATTGGGATCGCAGGTGGCCGAGCGGCTGCTGGCAAGCGGTGCAGGCGACGTGCTGGCAAAGGTGAGGGAGGAGAATCAGCGATGAGCAGAAGCAAAGTATTTTTGGTCGGAGCCGGTCCCGGGGATCCCAAGTTGATCACGGTTCGCGGATTGGAAGCAATTCGGATGGCTGACTGTATCGTTTACGACCGGTTGGCTAGTCCCCAGCTGCTCTCCCATGCCAAGCCGGACGTTGAACTGATCTACTGCGGCAAGCTTCCCGACCGGCACACCTTGACACAGGAAGAGATCAACCGGGTACTGGTCGAGAAAGCCCGGGAAGGAAAAGTGGTGACGCGGCTAAAAGGGGGCGACCCGTCCGTCTTCGGCCGTGTCGGCGAAGAGGCGGAAGAACTGGTCAAACACGACATCCCCTATGAGATCGTGCCGGGGATTACTTCCGGAATCGCCGCCCCGGCGTACGCCGGGATTCCCGTCACCCACCGCGATTTCAATTCTTCTTTCGCCATCGTCACCGGCCATGAGCGGCCGGACAAGACGGAGTCGAGCATCAATTGGGAGAAACTGGCTACCGCTGTCGAGACGATTATTTTTTACATGGGCGTCGGCAACCTGCCGTTCATCCGGGAGCAGCTGATCAAGTACGGCCGCTCGCCGAAGACTCCTGTGGCCCTGATCCGCTGGGGCACGACTGTCGATCAGGAGACGCTGGTCGGCACCCTGGAGGACATCGTCGAGAAGCGCGAAGCGGCCAATCTGACGAATCCGGCGATCATCATCGTCGGCGAGGTCGTCCGCTTGCGCGACAAGCTGCAGTGGTTTGAGAAAAAGCCGCTGTTCGGCAAGCGTGTGCTGGTGACGCGCGCCCGCAGCCAAGCGAGTGAATTGAGCGAAAAGATCGTCGAGCTGGGCGGAGAGGCGTACGAGTTTCCGCTGATTAAAATGGTGTCGCCCAAAGAGAGCAGGCCGCTTGACGAGGCACTGTCCAACCTGGGATCGTACGACTGGGTGATGTTTACCAGCGTGAACGGAGTATCCTTTTTCTTCCAAAGGATGCGCGAGCTGGGCATCGACATTCGCACGCTTTCGGGAAAATTGGCGGCGGTCGGTCCCAAGACGGCGGAAGCGCTCCGCGAGCGGGGACTGACAGTCGCCGTGCTGCCGGGCGATTTTACCGCCGAAGGACTGCTGGAGAGTCTGCAGGGCGAGTTGAAACCGGGCGAAAAGGTGCTGCTGCCGCGTGCAGACATCGCTCGCGAGACGCTGCCGCGCGAGCTGCGGAAGCTGGGGCTGGAAGTGACGGAAGCCGATACTTATGATACAGTGATAGATGCGGAGAATGCAGCGGAAACGGCGCAACTGCTGGAAGAGAAGGCGATCCAGCTGATCACTTTCACCAGTTCGTCCACAGTGAAAAACTTTGTGCAGGCCATGGCCGGACACGACCTGACCCGACTGCTTGAAGGGGTTCAAATCGCTTGCATCGGTCCGATCACGGCGGGGACGGCAAAAGATTTGGGCCTGCCTGTACACGTCATCGCCAAGGAGTACACGATTCAAGGACTGCTTGACGCTGTCCTGCAAAACCGAGAAGAAACAACCTGTTAACCGTTTGGGGGGAGAGAATATGGCTATACAGTTTGATCGCCATCGCCGGCTGCGCACCAGTCAGGGAATGCGAAGTCTCGTCCGCGAGCACTATGTACGGACGGAAGATTTGATGTATCCGCTATTCGTCGTCGAAGGGGAGAACATCAAGGAGGAGATCCCGTCGATGCCGGGAGTCTTCCACTTCTCGCTGGATCGGCTGAAAGACGAAATGGCGGAGGTGGCCGCTCTTGGCATTCCGTCTGTGATGCTGTTTGGCGTCCCTGGCCACAAAGACGCCTGCGGGTCGGAGGCGTACTCTGACACGGGGATCGTGCAGCGGGCGATTCGCCAGATCAAAGCCGACTATCCGGATATGATCGTTGCCGCCGACAACTGCTTGTGCCAGTTTACCGACCACGGCCACTGCGGCGTGCTGACAGAAGACGGTCAGATCGACAACGACGAATCCTTGACCCTGCTCGCGAAGACGGCTGTCTCCCAGGCCAAGGCCGGTGCTGATATCATTGCGCCGTCCAACATGATGGACGGCTTCGTGGCAGCGATCCGCGAAGCGCTGGACGAGGCCGGAATGGTTCATGTTCCGATCATGTCGTACGCCGTGAAGTACGCTTCCTCGTTCTACGGACCGTTCCGCGATGCCGCCCATTCGTCGCCGAAGTCGGGGGACCGCAAGACGTATCAGATGGATCCGGCCAATGCCCGCGAAGGGCTGCGCGAGGCGGCGTCAGACGTCATGGAGGGGGCCGACTTCCTGATGGTAAAACCGGGGCTCGCTTACCTCGACATGGTGCACCGTCTGAAGGAAAGCTTTGACCTGCCGCTCGTCGTCTACAACGTCAGCGGCGAGTACTCGATGGTCAAAGCAGCCGCCGAAAAGGGCTGGATCGACGAAGAGAAGATTGTGATGGAAATGATGACGGGCTTTAAGCGGGCCGGAGCGGATATCATCATTACGTATCACGCCAAAGACGTGGCCGGTTGGCTGCAAGGAGGGAAGTAAGATGTCAGTTGATGTAATGGATGCGTTGGATCGTGAGATTCTCGATGTGGTACAGAGAGAGATTCCGCTTGTCGCCGAGCCGTTCAAGGTGATCGCCGAACAGATCGGCACGACGGAGGACATTTTGCTTGAACGTCTGCGCAAAATGAAGGGAGACACGATCCGGCAGACATCGGCGATCTTTGACACCAAGGCGCTCGGTTACAAATCCAGCCTGGTTGCCGCCCGCATCGCACCGGAGAAGCTTGATGAACGGGCGAAGGTGTTCAACCAGCATCCCGGCATCACCCACAACTACAAACGCAACCACGACTTTAACCTCTGGTTTACAATCGCCGTCCCTCCGAACAGCCGGTACGGCTTGGAAAAGACGGTAGACATCCTCGGCGAGCTGGCGGAAGTGGAATCGATCCGCATACTGCCCACCTTGAAACTGTTTAAAATCGGCGTCCAGCTCGATGTGAAAAAAGAAGCGGCAGCAGCCGACAAAGCGGCTCCGACCTACAGCGAGGAGATGCGCCAGGCGGCGATGCAGATTCCCGTAACCGATCAGGATATTGCCGTCATCCTCGAATTGCAAAAGGACCTGCCGTTTATCAAGCGGCCGTTTGACGCGTGGGCAGAGAACATCAACATGACTCCTGACGAGCTGTTTGCCCACGCCCAAAAACTGATTGACGCCGGAAAAATGCGCCGCTTCTCTGCCGTGCTGAACCATCGCAAAGCAGGTTTCAGGGCCAACGGAATGGGCGTCTGGAACGTACCGGCGGAGAAAACGGACGAAATCGGCCTGAAGATGGGGTCGTTCCGCGCTGTCAGCCACTGCTATCTGCGCCCGACCTATCCGGATTGGAAGTACAACATCTTTACGATGGTGCACGGACGGGATCTGGAAGAGTGCGAATCGATTCTGCAGGCGATCGAAGACGAGACGGGTATTACCGATCGGATTACCTTGTACTCGACCAAGGAATACAAAAAGACCCGCGTCTCTTACTTCACGCCGGAAATCTACGAGTGGGAAGCAGAAGTGGCAGAGCGCCTCGGCTTGTAAGGGAGAAGTGCAAAGCGCTTGTTTGGAAATGGTCAAACAGGCGCTTTTTTCCAATATGGAAGTTTTAGGATTGTCGATCATACTTTTTTGAGGTGGTCAGGGATGAATACCAATGTAGAGAATTCGAAGCGGCTTTTTGCCGAAGCAAGGCAGTACATACCGGGTGGAGTAAACAGTCCCGTCCGCGCGTTTGGCAGCGTCGGCGGAACGCCTGTGTTTATTCACAAAGGGGAAGGCTCCAGGATGACGGATGTCGACGGAAATACGTATATCGATTACATCGGCTCCTGGGGCCCGCTGATCCTCGGGCACTCGCACCCGCGCGTTTTGGCTGCGATCCAGGAGGCGGCTGTGCTTGGAACCAGCTTTGGAGCGCCGACGGAGCGGGAGACGGAAATGGCAAAGCTGGTCTGTGAAATCGTGCCGTCAGTCGAAGTAGTCCGCATGGTCAACTCCGGTACGGAGGCGACGATGAGCGCGCTGCGGCTGGCCCGCGGGTATACCAAGCGGGACAAAATCATGAAGTTTGAGGGCTGCTACCACGGCCACGCCGACAGTCTTTTGATCAAGGCGGGTTCCGGCGTGGCTACGCTGGGACTGCCGGACAGCCCCGGTGTCCCGCAGAAAACGGCAGAGAACACGATAACGGTGCCGTACAACGATCTCGACAGCGTGCGGCTGGCATTTGAACAGTTCGGCCGGGAAATCGCTGCCGTGATCGTCGAACCGGTCGGCGGCAACATGGGCGTCGTTCCTCCGCTTCCGGAGTTTTTGCCGGGGCTCAGGGAAATCACCCAGTCCTACGGCGCACTGCTGATCTTTGACGAAGTGATGACCGGTTTCCGCGTCGCCCGCGGCGGAGCGCAGGAGCTGTACGGGATCAAGCCGGACTTGACGACGATGGGAAAAGTGATCGGCGGCGGCTTGCCGGTTGGAGCGTACGGCGGCAGGCGGGAGATCATGGAGCAAATCGCTCCGGCAGGCCCGATCTACCAAGCGGGAACGCTTTCCGGGAATCCCTTGGCGATGGCGGCCGGACTTGCCACGCTGCAGGAGCTCGGCAAACCCGGCGCTTACGAACAGCTGGAAGCGCGCTCTGCCCGCCTGGCCGAAGGGCTTGGCGACAATGCCCGCAAACTGGGGATCGCCCATACGGTAAACCGCGTCGGTTCGATGGTCTGTCTCTTCTTTACCGACACGCCGGTGATCAACTACGAAACGGCAAAAAAGGCGGATGTAAAGCTGTTCTCCGCTTACTTCCACAACATGCTGGCAGAAGGCATCATGCTGCCGCCGTCCCAGTTTGAGGGAATGTTTGTCTCGCTCGCCCATACAGAGGAGGATATTGAGCGGACGATTGACGCCAGCTACAAGGCGATGGAAAAGGCGGTCAACAGATCGTAGGAAAAAAGGGCTGAATCCTGAAGCAGAAAATCTTCTACTTCAGGTTCAGCCCTTTCAATTTGTTCCTGGCCCGATTGCCGTCGTACAGACCGCCTCTTGGCCCCCTCGCCTGCAGCAGGCAGTACAGCCCTTCCAGGTGATCGCCAAGGATCCGCTCTACGGCAGGGGGGTAGCCCACGGCTGCAAAGTGCTGGTCTGGACGAATGCGGTTGAGCCGATCCGCCTCGACGCGATGAACACAGCGAACAGAGCATCCGGACAAGGCGGCCATGACCTGTGCCGCAACGGGCGAGAGCAGCATCTCCCAGCCGATGTGCCGAAGAGCGCGGCGGCTGATTGCATGAGGTACGGCAATCATCGAGCCGGCCCCGACATCCTGGCGATCCAGAGCCAGGTTTACCGCGTACTTGCACGCTGTCACGATATGCAGCGGGAAGCGCAGGTCCAGGTAGTAGTTCAAGTCGTTCAAAGCGACATCCACTCCTTGGGCGACAAAAGCGGCAAACGGGTAGAGATCGGCTGGAGGGATCGCGAAGTCCCCGTCGATGAAGAGCAAAATATCGCCAACCGCCGCCTTTGCGCCGACGGCCCGGCCCACGTCGTTGCCCAAGGCTTCTTCAAACAGAATCGTTTTTGCCCCGAGCTCTGCGGCAATCCGAGCTGTCGCATCCCCGGAGCCGTTGACCACGACGACGATTTCTTTCGGCTCGATTTTTCGCGCTTGGCGGATCACTTCTCCAATGGCGGCTGCTTCGTTTTGCGCGGGGATGATCACGGACAGGTCCTGCCCGCCGTACAGAGACGACTGAACACCCCAACCAGGCGATGCAACCGGAATAGGCCGGCTGCCTGTGTCAATCTGCTGGATGATGTCTCTTTGCCTGTTACCGTCGGTGAATCCTCCGCGCGGTGTGGTTAAAAATTCCGCCAGCGCCGCCAGGTGATCGCCCGCCATCCGCTTCTCGGCGCGCGGCAGGGTGTGATCACACCGGCCGTGCTCATCGGGGCGAAACCGATTCGGGGTGATCACGTCGATCGCATAGCCGTGGGCGATGCGAAATCCCGCTTGGACCAGCCGCAGATGGGCGACGATCGGATCAGCCAGGGCCTCTACGCCTATTGTTCGAACCGCCTTTCTGGTGATCGCATGGGGAACTGACAGCACAGAATCGATCTTTAGATCACTGCGTCCGATCAGTTCGTTCAACACCTGTCGCCAGACGGTGGCGGAGTGCGGCCGCTGGTTGGCGGTGAAGAGGGCATCCAGATCATTTAGCACCACATCGGCGTGACCGTACCGGATCGGTTCCAGAAAACGCTGCAAACTTTTGGGGGCAATCGCAAAATCGGCATCGATAAAGAGCAGGATGTCACCGGTGGCAGCTGCCGCGCCGACGGCCCGCCCCACGTCGTTTCCGAGCGGCTTCTCTTCTTCGATCACGATGCATCCGCCGCTCTGGCGGGCGATCTCTGCAGTCTCGTCGGTACAGCCGTTTGCGACGACGATGATCTCATGGGGACCAGCTGTTTGCAGGAGTGAATCACTTCGGCGATGGTAGCCGCTTCATTGCAGGCAGGAACAACGACGGAGATCAACCGCGCTCCCCTCCACGTGCCCGGTACCAGTCGATTGTCCGGGCCAAGCCTTCTTCCAAGCCGATCCGTGCAGAAAAATCGAGTATTCGCTTTGTCTTTCGCATATCCGGGAACCGGTTGGGGATCTCTTCAAAGCCAAATGAATACACCTGTTCAAACGGCACATTGACAATCCGCGATGACGATCCCGTCAGGCGTTTGACTAACACGGCCAACGCCCCGATGCTGGTTTGATGGGCGGAGCCGACGTTGAGGATTTCCTGATCGGCCTTGGGATCCACAGCCCTGGCCGTCGCTTCGACGGCATCGCTGACGTAGGTAAAGCATCTCGTTTGCGTACCGTCTCCGTAGACCAGCAAGTCGTTTCCCGCAAGGGCCGCGCGGATGAACCGGGGAATCACTCCGGCATAAGGGCCTTCCTTGGCCCGCGGCCCGTATATGTTAAAATACCGCAGGATGGTGACGGGAAGCCCCTTGTCACCATACCCCAGGCATAGTGTTTCCTCCAGGGTTTTCGCAACAGCGTAGATCCAGCGCAGTTTGGCAGTCGCGCCATAGACCCGGTCATTCTCTTCGGCAAAGGGAGGAGTTCCCTTTCCGTAGACCTCTGAGCTGGATGCGAATACGACCTTGCAGCCGGAACGGTACGCCGCCGCCAATACGTTGCGGGTGCCTTCAACATTGGCTTCAATCATTTCGACAGGCCGTGTCATGGTCGTCTTCACACCCAAGATCGCCGCCAGGTGAAAGACGACGTCAAACTCAGGGATGATCGCGTCCATGAGCTGTTTATCTGCCGTACTTCCTTTTATCAACGGTAACGGCCCCGGCAGCTTGGGCCGATCGCAAAGCGCTTCGCGGTAAAAGTTGTCTACGATGGCCACCTCATGGCCGAGGTCCAGCAGACGCTCCGCGAGATGAGATCCGATAAATCCGGCACCTCCGGTCACCAAACAGCGTTTCCGGTTCATGCCCATCGAACCACCTTATCGTGTGATTCCGGATAAATTCCGCGCGTATCCAGGATAAACCGGGAGTGCCGACTGATAAAATCCCAATGAAAGGAAGAATGATCCGTGATGACGACGACCAGATCCGCCGCCCCGAGCCGCTCTGCGGTAAGCGGAATGGAGGTGTGCTTCCGGCCAGCCAGCTCCATTTCGGGGATGAGGGGATCGTGGTAGGTTACCTGAAAGCCTGCTTCCTGAAGCAGGGCAAAAATCTCGAATGCGGGTGATTCGCGAAGATCGCTCACGTCCTTTTTATAGGCGACGCCGAGGAGCAGAACAGACGGTTGGCTGTTCGGCGCATCTGGCCGCTTCAGCAGGTCAGTGACAAGCGAGGCGATCTCCTTGGGCATTTCCTCGTTTACCGTCCTGGCTGCCTCAATCATGCGGCTCGTCAATCCGAACTGGGCTGCCCGCCATTGGAAGTAAAGCGGGTCGACAGGGATACAGTGGCCGCCGATGCCTGGCCCCGGTTTGAACGGCGTAAATCCGAACGGCTTCGTTGCCGCGGCTTGCAGCGTCTCGTGGAAGCTGATGTTCATCTTCCGGCACAAAATCAGCATTTCATTGACGAGCGAGATGTTGATGAAGCGGTAGATGTTCTCAAACAGCTTGCACATCTCGGCCACCTTGGGCGAACTGACGGGGACAACGGTGTCGAACAGCCTGCCGTACAGCTCCTGCACCTTCTTGCAGCAGGCAGGTGTTAGTCCGCTGATGACTTTCGGAATCTGTCTGATGCCAAACTGCCTGTTGCCGGGATCGATCCTCTCCGGCGAATAACCCAGGAAAAAATCCTTTCCCGCCTGCAGGCCTGACGTGGCGAGAATCGGCAGGATCACTTCCTCCAGCGTTCCCGGATAGGTGGAACTTTCAAATACCACAGTCTGACCCCGCCGCAAGTGTCCGGCGATATACTCGGCGGCCGATACCAGCGCTCTGAGATCGGGTTCGTTGTTCTGCTTATCCATTGGCGTGGGCACGGTAACGATGACGTAATCGGCTTTGCCCACTTGTCCGAATGGCAGTCGGGCGGAAAAGCGTTTCGCTTGCATCACCTCTTTTACACTGTCTGACGGAACGTCAGGGATGTAACTGTTTCCGAACTGCTCGTTGTCAATGCCGAGGACGACACAGTTGTGCCGGGCCATGTGCACGGCGAGCGGCAGCCCGACAAAACCGAGCCCGACGACCGCGACATTGACAGAAGTACTGCCCAAGTTAACTCCTCCTTTGTAAAGTTTCCAACAACTGCCGATTACGTCCTCCATCTGCAAATCCGCCTCGCGCATCGGTTACGGACAGGAGGTAGTGCAGCGCCTCCGCGTGGTCTCTGTAGATCCGATCGAACGCAGGCAGCCTGCCGTTTTGCCGTTGGTGCTCCGGGCGCAAGCGATTGGGCCAATGGTCTAAACACTTCCTTCTGTCCATATAGTAATAGGGAAATGTTTTTACCTGAAAGGAGGAGCAAGTGTGTCGTTACAAGATGGCATGTTGACGTTTCGCATTAAGGAGACCATCTTCCTCTCAGCAGATAAAGCAGGCATCGGGGAGTTGAAAGAATTGGAACTGCTTCCCGATGTGGAAATTATAGAAAATACCCAGGATATCTCCATTACAGGCTGCCTGCATCTTCAGGGAAAGTATCTGGTGGCGAAGGAAGGCCAGGAAACAGAGGGCGAAGGGGACTCCTTGCTGTCAGCGATGAAATTTCCCCCCTTCCATCTGAATACCGGACCGGAGCCGCCGTTTCTCTATGACACCGAACAGGAGCTGACCCACAGAATTCCGCTCAATATTACCATCCCCTTGTCCCGCGTCGCGGAAGTCGGGGAAATTTTTGCGGTTGTGGACGGATTGGACTACGAGTTAAAAGCGAACAACCAGCTTCAGATCGAAGCCGAACTAAAGCTTACCGGAATCACCTTGTTTGAACCGGAGACTGCGAGGAAAGCCGGGGAAGAGTGGGAGTTTGTCCATGTCGCCCACGAAGTGGATGATCGGGGCGGGCAGGATGTTCCATCCTCTTCCCTGGATGAAATCGAACAGAAACTGGAAGCGCTGGAACGGGCGGTAGAAGCGGACGAGGAACGGCAGCCGGAGCCGATCCAACCTCCAGCTCCTCCTTTCCTGCCCGTATGGGAACAGTTGAATGCGATCGAATCTACTGACGTTCGCCCTGTTTCCGGCGGTTACGCTCAGGCAGAATCGGAAGAGCCAGACGAGCAGGCGGAAGCCGCCGCATCCGCAGCGGGCCGCTCCGCTGGCGATGCGGAGTCGGAGCTGGCCTATGACGAGCCGGATGAACAGTCAGAGGCGGAGCAAACAGCCGTCCGCGAAGAGGAGCCGGCAAAAGAGGTACTGGCAGAGAATGCAGCGGAGTCTGAGACACAGGAGATGGCCGAGGGAGAGCCTGATCATCAGGACGCAGCCGAAGCGGCAGTGGAAGCGGAGGCGGCAGCGGAAGAAGTCGGCGCCGAAGAGGTCATGGCACAACCGGACGTCCCTCAAGAGACGGAACTGCGGGTTGCGATCAGCGGCAAACCGGCCAAGGAGAGCGAAGAGGAGCTTAATTTGACCTCGATCTTCACTCAGTCAAAACGCCAGTCCGCACCGCCGCCCGAGGCGACCGAACAGGCCTACCAAACCGACATGCCCGACGGCGAGACGGCAAGCAGCACATTGACCGCGGTCGGCAGTCTAAGCTCGTTCGTCCGTGAAGAAGAGCAGCCGTTCAGCCGGCTGAAGATGTGTATCATTCAACGCGAAGAGACCCTGCAGTCCATTTCCGAGCGTTATTCTGTGCCCATCTCCCGTTTGATGGAGGCCAACAGCCTCGAATCAGACCGCATCACGGAGGGGCAAGTTCTATACATTCCCCAATGAGGGGGGAGTGAAGACAAGTGCTACGTGACGAAAGAGAGTTGAACCGGATTTGCCAGCGATACCGCATGCGGGTGATCCGCATCCAGCCGCAGGAGGATTTCTATCTGTTGGAAACCAATCGCGGCCCGAAGGAACTGCGGGTTTGGCCGCGGGTGGATGTGCTGCGCTGGTCCTTTATGTGGAGGGAGCAGCTTGCCAGGCAGGGATTTCGCGATGTGGAACGATTTATTCGAACCCGCGACGCCAAACCGTATGTCGTATCTGGCAGAAAGGGATACACCTTGACCGATCATGTACGCTCCTGGACCCCGCTGACGCCGACGGTGGAGCAGGCGAAACTTTGCGGACAGTTGGTCGCTTCGATGCATCTGGCGCAGAGCAGCCAATCTTCCCCGGCTGCAGTAGACCTGTTAAACCGGGAACAGGCCCTGATTGCGGCCGAAACAGAGCGGGTTCGCAACCTTCACGATTCCTTTACCAGCCGTTCCCGGTTGTGGCAGCCCGAAGACAAATGGGTTGCCAGCCAATTCAGACCGCTTTTGGAGAGGATGGGACGCGGCGTAAGGCTGCTCTCGCCGGAATCGTTCGACGAGACGGAACTGGCAGTGTCACACCGTTTCATGGATCGGGGGAACCTCGGGATCATGAAGGAGCGCGTTTTTCTGCGCGGCTTTTACAGTCCCTCTCTCTCGGTTCAGCAGCGGGATACGGCACATTTTTTGCGAGATTTGCTGCTTGGCGGGGAGGGGGCAGAACGGGACCGGATTGACGCCTTTTTGGACGGATATGAGGCGGTAAAGCCGCTCACGTACTCCGATTACCGATTGCTGCTCGCGTTCATGGTTCCGCCGCAAGAGCTGTGGCAGGCATTGCACCAGTATGTCCATGCCGCTTCGGCAGGGCAGCGGGAGGATTGCGACATAGCCCTGATAGCCGAGTCCATCCGGCAGCAGCAATCCGTCGATGAACTGCTTGCCCACATCGCCCGGCGAGCGGAAGACGCGCGAAGAGGTCGTGGCGTATGAGCCGATTTGACGATATCTACCCCTTGTTTCCTGAATACGACATGTTCGCCCAGACGATCGACGTGTTAAAGGCGCCCAATGTGTACAAAGTGATGACTCCGTACGGATCGTACGTATGCAAGCGAACCTCGGCTTCGCCGGGACGTTTGGCGTTTGTCGCAGGGCTGCTGCGCAACTTGCAGCAGCGCGGATGGGACGGAGCTGTTCCGCTTGCGTACACCAAGTACGACGAACCGTACGTCCAAAGAGACGAACAGTACTACTACCTTACCGGGTGGCGGCCATCCGCGGCGATTGGCGAAGAGCAAATCCCCGTCTGGGGGAGGGCCACCCTGGTTCGTTTAGCTGAACTTCACCATTTGACGCAAAATTATCGCTTCGACGATCCCCGTCAAGTAGATCCGTTGGTAGATTCCTTGCTGGCCCGCTGGGAAAAATGGCTCGGGCTGATGGAGAAGAACGCCGCGATTGCCAGGGCCCGCAGCTACCCTTCCCCCTTCGACACCGTCTTCCTGGCGAACCAGGCGTATCTCACGGAAGCCGCGACCACAGCGATCTCCTCCTTGCGTCGGTGGGGGGAGCAGCACCGCACGTATGCCCACTTTCGCTTGAGCCTGGTTCACGGGGCGCCATATCCGGCCCACACGCTGCTTGATTCTTCCGGAAATGTTCAGTTCATCAATTTTGACCGTGCTGTTTTCGATACCCCAGCCCGTGACGTCAGCAAGTTTTACCGGGCGTATTTTCACTTGGGAGGGGAAGGGACGACAGCGTCCGAACTGTTTTCAGCGTATCAGGCGGTTTTCCCCTGGCGGCCGGAGGAAGTGAATCTGTTGATGGTCTTCCTCTCTTTTCCCGAACGAATCATGGGCGACCTCGAACTGTATTACCGGCACGCCAGGGAATGGTCTGAACTGTATGCCGTTCGCCGCCTGGAAAAAGATCTGGACCGCTACATGCGGATGCAGCGGTGGATGCAGCAAGCTTTTTGACAGGATAAGAAAGTATAACTTCTTGAGAGGGCTTCCCCATCCTGCATGAAAAGCTTCCTCAAAAGAAGGACTCGACAACTTCTTGGCGGAGGCTTCAATCGAAGCTTTTCATACTGGAAGTAAATATCCCCCTTCAAAGGCGTGCGCTGCGTTCCGGCAGCAGGAGATGGAAGGGGGATTTTTTGCGCTTACGTTCATATCCAGTCAAAGGTAATGGCTAAATGAACCGCCGCCAGCAGGCCGAGAATGATAACGTCAAATGTGCTGGGGACGATGATGGTGCGCACGAATTGGAAGATGATCAGAGGTACGATAATCTGGCGGCAAACGTTCTTGATGCGGTACAAATGGTGGTTAAACCTCCAACGTTGATTCACGGTCATCACCTCATTTCAGCTTATGCAAGCGTACGGATACCGGTACCTTTGTGCGGAATTTGCCTTGCGGAGAGTTCAGGTTTAGCGCTCGGCGGAAAAATACGGTATAATAGTCAAATGTAATTTGGAGTAGGAGGAGTGTCTGTATAAATGTCAGAAAATGGTGTTAGAGACTTAAAAAAACATCACCCGCATTCGCTTGCCTCAATTATCAGACGAGCGGTTTTTATTGTAATTGGCGCAATCTTGTACTCAGTCAGCTTGGAAGTTTTCCTGGTTCCCAACAACATTATTGATGGCGGGATCACCGGTATTTCCATCATCCTGTCGCACTTTACGCACCTGCAATTGGGAATGTTCCTGTTCGTGATCAACCTTCCTTTTTTGATCATTGGATATAAACAGATCGGCAAGACGTTTGCGATATCCACCCTGTTCGGGGTCGCGGTCATGTCGGTAGGAACCTACCTGCTTGGCCCGGTAACCGCCTTTACGGAGGATCCCCTCTTGGCGGCGGTGTTCGGCGGAGTTATCATGGGGATCGGCATCGGGTTGGTCATCCGCAACGGCGGCTCGCTTGACGGGACGGAGATCATCGCGATCTTATTCAACAAAAAGACCCCGTTTTCCGTCGGCGAGATCGTCATGTTTTTAAACCTGTTCATCCTCGGCAGCGCCGGCTTTGTCTTTTCGTGGAACAGCGCGATGTACTCGCTGATCGCCTATTTTATCGCCTATAAGATGATCGACGTCACC
Source organism: Brevibacillus massiliensis (assembly GCF_000311785.1). Lineage (GTDB taxonomy): Bacteria > Bacillota > Bacilli > Brevibacillales > Brevibacillaceae > Brevibacillus_C > Brevibacillus_C massiliensis. The sequence goes on along the minus strand of NZ_HE978536.1, from coordinate 417,248 downwards.
ATCGCGGGGCTTGATCAGTCCAAGTCTGTCTGGATTATCAGCGATAAATTTCAGGAGATCGGCGATACGCTGCTGGCCCGTCTCGGCCGGGGGGTCACCTACCTTCACGGCGAAGGCGGATACTCGGGAGATGACAAGAAGGTCGTATTTTGCGTCATCACCCGCCTGGAAGAAGCGAAGCTGAAAACGATCGTGGAGGATGCCGATCCCAACGCGTTTCTGGCGATCGGAAACATTCACGACGTAAAAGGGGGCCGTTTTAAAAAGAAGGATATCCACTAAATCTGTCAAATTAAAGGATGTTATGTCGCTTGGAAGCGGAGCAGCCATCCGCTGCAGCCCAAAGGGACCGTATGGAAGGGGTTGAAGTAGTGGTTTGGCAGACAATGTTGTATGCCTTCAGCCTGTTTGTTTCGCTTTATGTTTTGCTGGCATCCCGTTTGACAGGTGCGGGCAGCTGCCGGTATGGCTATGGATTTTTGCTGGGAGGAGCGTTTTTCTTCTGGGGTCTTGGCGGGCTCTTATCGCCGGACAGCCCCTCCTCCCGCATGATCGTACCCTTTCTCTCGAACGGCCTGGCCTACGCATTTGCCTTGCTGGCTTTGCGCAGGTACCCACTGCTGCCGTCCTCCTACTTTGATCGCTGGAAAAGTGCGTGCGATGTCGGTTTGCTGATTCTCCTGCACTTTGCTTTTGGCGATGACGTCCTTCCCCGTTTGTTCCTTGCCGTCTCGGGTATTGCCGTCCTGGTTTTTGCCCGCCGGAAACACGGACTTAGAGAGTACAGCCTGCTTTCATTAGCGGGGACGATTTTGTTCTGGTTGATCCTGGCGCAGGGACCTTGGCTACCCGGCCCGCTTCTGTTTTTCCTCGGGGCTGCCTCACTCGTCGCCGTCTGTGCGGGCCTTGGGAAACAGTCTGCCCAGCCCGGGCAGGAGTGCGGGTGTGACGTATCCCGGCATACCCATGAACAGATCCTCGTCTACAGCCACTATCAGGGATTGGTCTTTTTCTATTCTGCGATAGCTGTATTTGGCGTGCTTGTCTATCCGCCTGACGCCATCCGGAATTGGGGGTTGGGTTTGTACACTGTTTTACTGACGTTTCGATGGCTGATTTTACAACATGAAAAGCGAGGAGTTCTGGAGCAGTCGTTCCAATTCACCCGAAATCTGGAACGGCACTTCGAGACAAATTTGGCGCAAATTCGCAAGAAAAATGAAGATTTGTCCCGGGTGTTGAAGCTGAAACAGAGCTATGAGGAACTGCTGATGAAAAGCAATGAACATACCATGCAGCCGATCAGCTATGAAAACCTGCATCAAAAGATCGAGCAGATCGTGGACGTTTGGTATATGACTATGATCGGAATGAGATTTTTACGGGTTTCACTGCAATCCGAACGGGGGGAAATATACTATCAGACGGAACGCGGTTCACAGCCCGAGCGGTATAAAGAGGGGTATGTGCTGGTTCGCCTGATCGTCGACAAGGAGCGCGACACCCCGCTGTCTCCCCGATATGTGGCGGTGGAGGCACTGACGGACGAATCGACGGAGGAAGTCAGATCGTTCTATCAACTGTTGGCGATTTACGTCAGCCGCCTGATCATGCGCTGTCTTCAGGAGCAGCAGTCCCTGGGGCTGCGCCTGATGGAACAAGAGATGGAGCTGGCTTCGCGCATTCAGTTTTCCCTGATCCCCAAAAACCGGCTGGTTTTGCCAGACGTGCAGGCGAAGGCGGTCTACATCCCCGCTGCTTACATCGGCGGCGATTACGTAGACTACTTTTCCATAAACGAGCGCTACACCTGTTTTCTCATCGCCGACATCTCGGGACACGGCATCCCCGCCAGCCTGCTGACGACGGGTATCCGCAATTCCTTTCGGGCCGTGGTGCAGATGTGTACATCGCCTGACGAGATGCTGGTCAGGCTGAATCACCTGTTGTACGAAGATTTGTCGGAAACACGCTCCTACATCACGATGTTGATTGCGGTTTTCGATCATCAGGAAATGGTGCTGCGGATAAGCCGTGCCGGTCACCCGGCCCCGTTTTACCTGTCGGGCACAAAGCAGATACACCTCACCTGTGCCAGGGGAATGGGGCTGGGTCTGTCGCTTGCGGCAGAGTATCCACTGGATGAATGGAAGGTGGAGGAAGATTTTACCTTGCTCTTGTACACGGATGGATTGATCAATCTTGGACGGGGGAGACAGATACCCGACTCCGAAAAGTGGCTGAAGCTGCTGGGACGAGTGATAAAGGCAGATCAAGCCAGGGAGAAGGACCGAATCGCTCTGCTCGAGCGTGAGATCTGGAAAAAGACCAGACAGCAGCAGCAGAATGACGATATCTCGGTTCTGATCCTTGATGTGAAGGCCCCTGGAAAGGGAGAGAGAGGAGGAATCGAGGATGTTTCTGTGTGATCAATGTCCCGCTCATCCGTCCTGCCGCAGATGCTTGGCTCTTCTTAACTGTGGGGAAATGGCATACAAAGTGCTTCCTCCTCGGCCTGTTTCACTGCTTCGACTGTCGACGGGAGAGCGCGTTTCGGGCGAATTGAGGGCAGTCAGCCGTCTGGCCATTGGCATCGCGTCAAAAGAGCCGCTTGTGAGCGACCGTTACGAAGTGGATTTGGCCACCGATTTTCGCATTATTGGCTCGACCGTTTCCGCTCCGCGCGATTCCCGTTACATGGTTCTCGATATCGAAAAGGTACTGCGCAAGGAAGAGGTTTTAGAGCGGCTTTTGCTGGAAGAGTTTCAACACTGGCACCTGACCCATGAACTGGAGCCGGCGGCCATACTGGAGCGGGCGTCTGGGCTGAACAAAAAACAGCTGGAAGCGGTCAAACGGGAATTGGACAAACTGTCGATCCTTCGGCAAATTCACGACATCTACATGTTTGTCTGGGACAAGGGGCAGTTTCGTTCACTGGGCGACATCCCGCTCGGCGGCGCCAATTGGGACCAGCTGAAACGCCTCTGCAAAGATTCCGTAGCCAGCGGAAACCCGATCCGGGAACAGCTGTTTTCCGAACAGTTGAACAAGGTGTTCGATACCCATATCGTGCCGATGTCAGACCGCTCCTGCGGCATAGCGATCATCGATGTGACGGAGGCGATTCTCGCTGAACGCATACGAAAGCAGCAGGAATGGCAGCTTTACAAAGACATCCTGTCTGTCGTCACTGGCGAGAAGCTGATGCTTTTGCAGGACGAGCAGCTGTATGAGCTGATTCGCTCCAGCAAGAAGTACGGCACCGTTCATATGCAGCACCCGGCGGATCTGGCTCACTTGCGGAAAGTACTGCGCGAGCTGCTTGGTCCGTTTGGGCTCCCGTCGAAAAGGCTGCTCCATTATGTGGTGGCGGTCAATGAGGCGGCGACCAATACGTTGACACACGGACAAAGCGGAAGTGTGGAGATTTACGTCAATGAAGTGGAGCAGGTGTGCCGCGTGGTCGTTTTTGACAAGGGACAGGGCATTTCTCTCGCCGATCTGCCAAAAGCCGCTCTGGTTCACGGTTTTTCCACCCGGGCATCGCTTGGTGCCGGGTTTCACGTCATGCTGCAATACGCGGACAAATTAATGATAAACTCGACCCCGCAAGGGACAAAACTCGTCTTGGAGTTACACCTGGCGTAAACTCCGGATTGAACACATCGCAGCCGAACGGAGGGGAACGTTTTAACAACCTCTTTTCGGGGAATTGAACTATACATCAGGTTAAAAGTGTTACTTTGGATTGTTCAGAAACTTGATACACACAATTTTGAAAGACGCAGAAAAAGAGATCAGCTAATGTAAGTTGAGGTGAAAGGAGATCAAGTGATGAACTATCAAGTGCAGGAGATGGAAAAGCAGGCATTGGTGACAATTAAAGGGGAACTGGACATGGCTGTCGGCGAGAAACTGGGCAATCTGATCCGCGAGGTAGGCCAGCGGAAACAATCTGTCATCCTCGATTTCCACGGGGTGACGTTCGTAGATTCGTCGGGGATCGGCAATCTGTTTTACACCACCAAAGAGCTGCTCGCCAGCGGAAAGCACGTGGAGATCGTGAATGTCCAGGAGGACATTCTTGATATATTGCGGGTGCTTGGCTTTGTCGAAGCGCTCGGAGTCAAAGTAAGCACCTGCGGATATGAGCGGTAAAAATTGACGAAGCCGGGAGTGTCGCTTATAATATCGTTGAGAAAGCGATGCATAGAAGAGATGCGATGAACGGGAAGAGTAGACTTTTTACCCTTGTCAGAGAGGGAGAATCAATTGCTGCGAGATTCTCTAAGGCGTGACGAGTCGAAGGTCGCCTGTGAGCAGCTCCGGCGAACCCACAAGTAGCCGGGGTCGGTGGACAGCCGTTATCAGGTAAAAGTGAGCGCAACAAGGCCGGGGTTCTTCGGCTGCCTGCTGCGCTAACAAAGGTGGTACCGCGGAATAACTCCTTTCGTCCTTTGGATGAGAGGGGTTTTTATTTTGGCAAAGGAGGAACGTTATGCAAGCGCAATCTGACTCACATGACCAGCAGCTTCCAAAAAACTACGATCCCAAGGCGGCCGAGGCGAAATGGTATCCGTACTGGATCCGGAATCTCTTTTTTCAGGCTGAACGCGACCCGGACAAACGTCCGTTTACGATTGTAATCCCGCCTCCCAACGTGACGGGAAAGCTGCACCTTGGACACGCTCTTGACACGACCTTGCAGGACATCATCACCCGGGCGAAGCGCATGCAGGGCTACAGTGCGCTCTTTTTGCCGGGGATGGACCACGCCGGCATTGCCACTCAGGCGAAAGTGGAAGCCAACCTGCGGGAAGAGGGGATTTCCCGCCACGACCTGGGACGCGAAAAATTCCTGGAGAAGGTCTGGGAGTGGAAACACGTCTACGCCCAGCACATTCGCGAACAATGGGAAAAACTGGGACTGGCGCTCGATTATTCCCGCGAGCGGTTTACCATGGACGAGGGGCTTTCCCGCGCGGTTCGCGAAGTGTTTGTCCGCCTGTACGAAAAAGGGCTGATCTACCGCGGAAAGCGGATTATCAACTGGGATCCGGTAGCCCGCACGGCCCTGTCCGACATCGAAGTGATCTACAAAGAAGTAAAAGGCGCCCTGCACCACATGCGCTATCCGCTCTCGGACGGCATCGGCTACATCGAGGTGGCCACCACCCGTCCGGAGACGATGCTGGGTGATACCGCTGTCGCTGTGCACCCGGACGACGAGCGCTACCGGCACCTCGTCGGCAAGACGGTCATCCTACCGATTGTCGGCAGGGAAATTCCGATTGTGGCGGACGACTACGTCGATCCCGAATTCGGCTCCGGTGCCGTAAAGATTACGCCGGCCCACGATCCGAACGACTTTGAGCTGGGCCTGCGCCACAATCTCCCGCAGATCATCGTCATGGATGAGACGGGCACGATGAATGAAAACGCCGGAGTTTACCAGGGACTTGACCGCTTTGCCTGCCGCAAGCAGATCATTCGCGATCTGACCGAGCAGGGCGTGATGTTCAAGATTGAAGAACACATCCACCAGGTCGGACACAGCGAACGCAGCGATGCGGTCGTAGAGCCGTACCTGTCCACCCAGTGGTTTGTCAAAATGCAGCCGCTGGCCGACGCTGCTTTAGCCAACGCTGCCAGCGACGAGAGCGTCAAGTTCGTACCCGAACGCTTCAAGAATACCTACCTGCGCTGGATCGAAAACATCCGCGACTGGTGCATCTCCCGGCAGCTTTGGTGGGGCCACCGGATTCCTGCCTGGTACTGCGGCGACTGCGGCAGCGAGATCGTGTCGCGAACGGACGTCAGTGAGTGTCCGAACTGTCACGGGCACGACCTGAAACAGGATGAAGACGTTTTGGACACCTGGTTCAGCTCGGCGCTTTGGCCGTTCTCGACGCTTGGCTGGCCGGACGAGACGGAGGACCTGAAGTACTTTTATCCTACCAATGTGCTGGTCACCGGCTACGATATCATCTTTTTCTGGGTGGCGAGAATGATCTTCAGCGGCCTGGAATTTACCGGGCAAAAGCCGTTTGACACGGTGCTGATTCACGGCATCATCCGCGATTCGGAGGGCCGCAAGATGTCCAAGTCGCTCGGCAATGGCGTCGATCCGATGGAAGTGATCGAAAAATACGGGGCTGACGCGCTGCGCTTTACGCTGGCGACCGGCAACTCCCCGGGAAATGACCAGCGCTTTTACTGGGAGAAGGTGGAGTCCAACCGCAACTTCGCCAATAAGATTTGGAACGCTTCGCGCTTTGCGCTGATGAATCTGCAAGGCTTTGCCCACCAGGATATCGATTTGTCGGGAGAGCTGTCCACACCCGACAAGTGGATTCTTACCCGGCTGCAAGCGACGATCAGCGATGTTACCCGCCTGATGGACGCTTATGAGTTCGGCGAGGCGGGCCGGGTCTTGTACAACTTCATCTGGGATGATTTGTGCGACTGGTATATCGAAATGGCGAAGCTGCCGCTCTACGGCACCGACGTGGCGGCCAAGCGGACGACGCAATCCGTGCTGGTCACGGTCCTCGACCAGACGCTGCGCCTGCTGCACCCGTTCATGCCGTTCATTACCGAGGAAATTTGGCAGGCGCTGCCGCACGAAGGCGACAGCATCACGGTCGCTCCGTGGCCGAAAGCGGATGAGGGACGAAGCTTCCCTGAGGCAGAAGCGGAGATGACCCTGCTGATGGATGTCATCCGCAGCGTCCGCAACATCCGCGCGGAAGTGAACGTGCCAATGTCCAAGAAAATCGAGCTGTTGATCAAAGCGGGCGATACCGTGTCACTGGAGCGGTTGAAGCGCGGAGAGGAGTTCCTCGTCCGCTTCTGCAACCCGGAAAAACTGGTGATCGAGCAGGAGCTTGACGCACCGGAAAAGGCGATGTCTGCTGTCGTGACTGGAGCGGAGCTGTTCCTCCCGCTGGCCGGCTTGATCGACCTCGACCAGGAGCGGAAGCGGCTGGAAAAAGAGCTTGCCACCCTGCGCGCGGAAGTAGAGCGCATCGAGAAAAAGCTGAACAATCCCGGTTTTATCGCGAAAGCTCCGGCAAAAGTGATTGAAGAAGAGAAAGTAAAAATGGCGGATTATATCGATAAACGGGACAAAGTGGTTGCGCGACTGGCCGAACTAGAGGCTTAGGTATGAACCTGGATGTACGTTCATATTTATGAGAATGGAGTTAACTTACAATGGGGCATCAATTGTTTTCCAGCTATGACGAAGCGCTAGAGTGGATTCACAGCCTGCTTCGATTTGGACAGAAACCGGGCTTGGAGCGAATGGAATGGATGCTGGAGCAGCTTTCGCATCCCGAGCGGCGCCTGGCGTTTGTCCACGTTGCCGGGACCAATGGCAAAGGATCCACGTGCGCGATGCTATCCCAGGTGCTGCGGGAAGCCAACTACACCGTTGGGATGTTTACTTCACCGTACGTGCTTGATTTTCGCGAGCGGATCCGTTATAACAACGAGATGATTTCGGAACAGGATTTGCTTGCGTTAGCCAATCAAATAAAACCTCTCGTCGACCGGTGCTGCGTCGAAACGGAGTACGGATCGCCGACGGAATTTGAAGTGATTACCGTCATGGCCCTGCTCTACTTTGCCAATATGACGCGTCCGGCGGTGGTGATTTGGGAAACTGGCCTGGGCGGGCGGATGGACTCGACCAATGTCGTCCACCCGCTGGTCTCGGTGATTACCAATGTGGGGACTGACCACGCGGATGTCCTCGGTCCGACGATTTCGGACATTGCCCGGGAAAAAGGCGGGATTATCAAGCCGGGAGTTCCCGTCGTGGTCGGTGAAGCGGGGACAGTGGCCCTGGCAGAGATCGAACGAATCGCACAGGAAAAGCGTGCGACCCTGTATCAGCTGGGCCGGGATTTTCACGTGCAGGTGGAGCGGATCGAAGGGTTGGAGGAACAGTCCTTTCGCTACTGCAGCTTCCATCGGCGGGGTGAGTCCGAGTACGTCCTTCACCTGCCTGGTCTGCATCAACTGAAAAATGCCGCCGTTGCCTTAATGGTGCTGGATTTGCTGCGCCAGTTTTTCGCTTACCTTATCGAAGAAGAAGAAATTTCGAGCGGACTGCAACAAACTCGGTGGCCGGGACGTCTAGAAGTCGTTGCAAAACACCCGTTGATTCTGTTGGACGGTGCACACAACAAAGAGGGCATGACGGCCTTGGTCCGAAGCGTATCGGCACTGCTGCCTGAGGAGGCCAGGCTGCATCTGCTGGTTGCCGCGCTGGCCGATAAGCCACTCGCTGACATGGCGGCTGCCTGGAAGCAGCTGGACAGCCGTCTGGAGCGGGTGTACGTCACATCCTTTGAGTTTCACCGCGCCGCTCCCCCAAAGATGCTGACAGATGCCTTTATAACGGCAGGGATTGCCGCCGATCGAGTGACAGAGGTGCTCGATTGGCGCCCCTTGCTCCGCAATTGGCAGCATGAGACAGAGCATCCGGATGATGTGTTCATCGTCTGCGGATCGCTTTACTTTATTGCACAAGTGCGCTCTTTCTTCCCCATTCCCATTGAAGAGGCAGGTGAATAGGGTGGATCAGACAAATCACGTCCACTTTGTAGGCATCGGCGGCTATGGCATGAGCGCCATCGCCCGCGTCCTGATTGACCTTGGCTTTAAAGTGACCGGCTCCGACGTCGCCTTGAACGACTTAGCCCAAAAATTGCAAGCGAGGGGAGCCTTTATTACGGTGGGTCACGATCCAGCCAATGTCAATGGTGCCGATCTCGTGGTCTATTCCACTAGTATCCCGAAAGACAACCCAGAAGTGATTGAAGCACAGGCAAAAGGGATTCCCCTATTGCACCGTTCACAAATGCTGGCAAAGATGTTGAATGAAAAAACCGGGGTGGCTGTCGCCGGAGCGCATGGCAAGACCACCACGACCTCGATGATTGCCCACGTTTTGGATGTGTGCGGCGTGGATCCCACGTATATCATCGGCGGCGAATTAATGAACGCCGGGACGAACGCAAAGGCGGGAAAAAGCGAGTACGTCATCGCCGAAGCGGATGAGAGTGACGGGTCGTTTCTGGAATACCGTCCCCAGATTGCCGTTGTGACGAATATCGAAGCAGATCACCTCGAGCATTTTGACGGTCAATTCGCCAATCTGAAAGCGGCCTATGTAAAGTTTTTGAGCCATCTGAAACCGGACGGCTTGGCGGTCTTGTGCGTGGATGACCCACACGTTCGCGAGCTCATACCGCAACTGGGGAGCAAGGCGCTGACGTACGCGATTCACCCTGACAGGTTCAAAGCCGACTACACGGCCACGGATATCGTCTGCGGCGACCGGCGAACCGCTTGCAAGGTGTGGGCGGGAGAGGACTGCTTGGGCGAGCTTGTCCTGCATATCCCGGGCAAACACAACGTGGCCAATGCGCTGGCCGCGATCATCGTCTGCATGCAGACAGGCCTGTCCTTTGCCCAGATCGCCAAAGCACTGGAGACGTTCCGCGGAGCGAAGCGCCGGTTTCAGGTCATCGGCGAAGCGAGCGGTGTCCTGGTGGTGGACGACTACGCCCACCATCCGACCGAGATCATGGCGACGCTGGGAGGTGCGCGTGCTTCCGGCCGGCGGGTCATCTGCGTATTCCAGCCCCAGCGATATACCCGAACCTATTTTCTCATGGAAGAATTCAGCCGCGCTTTCCGGGAAGCGGATGAAGTGATTATTACGGACATATACTCTCCAGCCGGCGAAAAAAGAATTGACGGCGTCAATTCGCAAGTACTGGTAGAGAAGATTCGCGCAAACAGCCATCCGGGCGCCCTGTACATCCCGACAAAAGAAGAAGTGCAGGAACATCTGCTCCGGCATCTTCGCCCGGGTGATCTGGTGATTACGATGGGGGCGGGCGACATCTGGAAGTCAGCCTATTGGTTTGTGGAACAATTAGACAAACTCGCATAATGGAGGAGACCGTGCAGAAGTGAAAGCTGCACGGTTTTTTTTGTGCCATCGGCAAGGCTATAATGTCTCCGCGGTCTGCAGTAAGAAAAGCGTCTAAAGATGCCCTTTCGGAGAAGCTGGTTCTTCTTTAGCGGATGCTTTTCTAGCTGTATCAGGATACTGGTTCACGGAAGTTTTTCCTGATACAGTCAAAAAAGGGGGGATGGCATGCCGGCTTTCAGTTTTCTGCTCGGGTTCTTTCTGCTGGGCCTGCTCGCCGGCGCCTCCTGCTTCTGCCTGGGGATGCGCTCGGGAGGCGATGGCGAAAAAAAGCATGCCAGGGCGGGCGTATTTTTCATGATGCTGACAGCGCTGGCCGCCGGGGGCGTCTTTGCGTGGACCGGCGTCGTATACGGCACTGGCCGGGAGTCGTTGATGGGGGCTTTGTTTGCCGCGATGCTGGCAACCGTCAGCGTCACCGATGTGCGTTTTCGCCTGATCCCGAATCGGGTGATCGTTCCTTTTGGGGCGGCATTCTTTCTCCTGCGCTGCCTTTTTCCGGCTGATCGCACCGTCGGCCCGCACCTGATGGCGATGGCTGCGAGTTTTGCTCTGCTGCTTCTGCTGGCACGGCTGCCTGCAGGCGGGATAGGAGGCGGGGATGTAAAGCTGTACGCTGTTGTCGCCCTCTTTCTGGGTATGCCGAAGTTTGCATGCGCCGCCTTGCTGTCCGCCGGGCTTGGCTGCCTGTACGGGCTTAGCCTCTGTGCGATCAAAGGGAGAGGAAAAAGAGTAGAAGTGCCGATGGCCCCTTTCATCGCCGCAGGCTCGCTCGCCGTTTACCTTGGCGGCCCCTCCCTCGCGGCTCGGCTGCCGCACTTTTTGTCCTCGTTGTTGGCATAACCTCCTGTCTGTCCTCGTATGCTAGTACTACTAGAGCTCTAAGGCGAGGAGGTTTTGGGATTGGAGCCAAAACGGACCGGACGGATTTCGATTAAATTGAATGGCGCGGATATTACCGAGCGGCAAAAGCAAACGGCGGGGCAGGCCGCTCCCGCTCATGCACCTGCAGCCCCGGAGCCAAAACGGTGGACGTTTCCTGCAGTGGACCGGGGCGGCGATTTTACCGGGTCACAGCCCGGGCTCCCGAAGGGGGAGGACGCATTTACCCGCCTCAGAAGGCTGCAGCTGGAAGTCCCGGCTTCAGAGCCGCGGGAGTACGTCCTTTTGGACGAAAGCAGCGATGAAGGGAAAGAGACTTACAGCGGGCAGGCGGCAGATGATCCCCCGCATTTTTCCTGGGAAGGCTGGCGGCCGTCCCGAAAACCGCCGTTCTCGCTGCTCCTGGCTGCAGCAAGCGCCGTTTCGCTGGGGCTTCTCTTCGGCTTTGGAGCGATGTCCGTGTTTCAGCAGGAGCAGGTGACAAAAACGTACCAGACGGTATTGGACGGGACCTTCCAGACCTTGACAGCCGCAAATCCGGCCGGCACGCCATCCGGCGCAAAGACAGCGGGGAACGACTCAACCGTTCCGGCGAGCGCAACGCCTGCCGCGGAAGATCCAGCCGGTGCACCCGCCAGCCTTCACCTGCCGCAGCTTTCGGTCTACATGGCACAAGTAGGCGTATTCAAGGACAAGGCGAATGCGCAATCGGCGGTCGATAGCCTGCAGAAGCAGGGATTGCCTCATTTCCTGTACGAACATCAGGGAGACCACTACGTCTTTGTGGCGACAGCTCCAACACGCGACGACATTCTTGGACTCGGGTCGGTGCTAAAAAATAAGCAGATGGAAGTGCATGTCAGGGAATTAGTCTTCCCCGCCGGTGACAAGCAGCTAGGATCGAACCAGGCGGCCGGGGCTTCGGCGGGAGGTTCTGTGATCGATCCCTTGGAGCGGTTTTTTGCAACGGGAAGCGAATTGGCCCGGAGTCTGTCGATCCTCTCAAGCCGCGTCGCAAACGACAGCCAGGGCCAAAAACGGATCCCCCAGGAGGAAGAAGCAAGCGCAAAGGAACTGCACTTGAGGTTCCTCGAGGAGAGCAGGGCTTGTGAGGCGGTGATTCCCGAGCAGTGGAAGCCGTTTGTCACGGAGATGGTAAACGGCATCAATCAGGCATTTACGGCTATGACAAAGGCGAAGACGGACAACGCGCAGCCCTATGCCTGGCAGGCCCAGGGCGGGATCCTCCGCTATTATGAAAATTACATGAATTTTACCCGGCAGCTTGGATAGCTTTTTGGCAAAAAGACCCTCTCGCAGAAACATTGCAGGAGGGTCTGTCTTTTTGTAGTATAGGATTGTCCTCCCCACCTCCATTTGCTACACTAAGTGTTGGTTACTTGAGCTACACTACCAACCTTTTGCTGAGGAATTGAAGGAAGAGGAGAATGAAGGGAAAAGAGACGCTGAAGCTCCTGATTCTGCTCGTTTTGGGCACGATCCTGGGCAACATTTTGGGGGAAGTGCTGGGACCGTACTTGCCGTTTTTGAACGTAACCGAGGTGATTACGTGGTCGCCGGCAGCGGACTTGGTTGTTTTGCAGTATGATTTACACTTTCAGGTAAAACTAAGTTTAGCGAGATTGTTGGGACTGGCCCTTGGTTTTTGGGCATATCGCAGATTGAAGTAGGATGTGAACGAAATGCAGAAGCAGGGTTCGGCAGCGATCATTTTGGCCTCGACATCACCCAGGCGCAAGGAACTCTTGCAAGCGATCGGGCTGCCATTTACGGTGATCGCCAGCAATGTCGATGAAACCGTGCCTCCTGAAATGAAGCCTGACCAGGCGGTAGAGTACCTCGCATTGAAAAAGGCCCGGGAAGTTGCCGGGAAAAGTGCCTCCGGACTGGTCATCGGTTCGGATACCATCGTTTTTCTGGACGGCGAAATCCTGGGAAAGCCTCGCGATGAAGAGCATGCGTTCGCCATGCTGCAGTCACTGCAGGGCAGGCAGCATACGGTTTACAGCGGAGTTGCCGTCGTCGAGGCGGATACAGGGCGCACAGAGGTATCGCACAGCGCTGCAAATGTAAACATTCGTCCGATGACAGACGAGGAGATTCGCGCTTATATCGCTACCGGCGAGCCCATGGACAAAGCAGGATCATATGCCATTCAGGGCATCGGCTCTACGATTGTTGAGGGAATTGTCGGAGATTATTTTGCCGTCGTCGGGTTGCCTTTGCATCTCACGGCGCGGCTGTTGGCCAGGTTTGGCGTAAGCCTTCTGTAAGCGGCAGATACCCGCATCCTAGACGGTTCTCATTTGACATGCCGTTATGATGATAACAGGGAGCGGAGATTGTATGGAAATTATTTCCTGCAACAAATGGAGCATGAAAAACGTCCCAATTTATGAACGTCCGCGGGAACGGCTGCTGCACAAAGGGGCAGGCCAGCTTGCCGATGCCGAACTGCTCGCCATTCTGCTGCGGACCGGTTCGGAGAAGGAGACGGCATTTGAGCTTGCCCAACGGCTGCTCTCCGTGTTCGGAGATTTGCAAGGGATCGTGCAGGCGTCGCATGAAGAATTGAGACGGATCAAAGGGATCGGCCCGGTAAAAGCGGTTGAATTGCACGCCGCATTCGAGTTGGGGCGGAGGCTGGTTCAGCGCCCCCAAAAGAGGCGCGTCGCGATTCGTCTGCCCCGTGACGTTGCAGAATTGATGATGCCCGAAATGCAGCATTTGACACAGGAGCATTTTGTCTGCCTCTACCTCAACACCAAAAATCAAGTCATCGGCAAGCAAACCGTGTTTGTCGGAAGTCTTGATGCCTCTATCGTACATCCTCGGGAAGTTTTCAAGGAAGCGATCAAGCGCAGCAGCGCTTCTATTATTTGCCTACATAACCATCCCAGCGGCGACCCGACGCCGAGCCGCGAGGATATCGCGGTCACCCGGACCTTGCGGGAAGTCGGCGATCTGATCGGCATCGCCCTGCTGGATCACGTCATCATCGGTGACGGGCGTTATGTCAGCCTGAAGGAACAAGGATATTTTCATTCATAGAACAACTGGCCGCGAGCAAGCAGCAATGCTTTGCCAGAGGTTTTGGCATGGGCCAAGTTTTCAAATACGGAAGGAGTTTTCTTATGATAGGCGGTTTTTCGCGTGATCTGGGGATTGACCTCGGCACCGCTAACACCCTCGTATATGTGAAAGGAAAAGGAATCGTCGTTCGCGAGCCCTCAGTGGTGGCGATTCGCACGGATACCAATACGATTGAAGCCGTCGGCAATGCGGCGAAGAGCATGATTGGCCGGACGCCGGGCAACATCGTGGCCCTTCGCCCGATGAAAGACGGGGTCATTGCCGATTTTGACACGACCGCTACGATGATGCGGTATTTTATTCGCCAGGCGCAAAAAAATCAGGGCATGTTCTCGCGGCGTCCCAGCGTGATGGTCTGCGTGCCGTCGGGGATTACGGCGGTGGAAAAGCGGGCTGTGGAGGATGCGACGAAACAAGCTGGCGCCAAGGAGGCATTCACCATCGAGGAGCCGTTCGCCGCAGCGATCGGTGCCGATCTGCCGGTCTGGGAGCCGACGGGAAGCATGGTCGTCGACATCGGCGGGGGGACCACGGAAGTGGCGATCATCTCCCTCGGGGGGATCGTTACCAGCCGCTCGATTCGCGTGGCCGGGGACGAGATGGACCAAGCGATCATTCAGTACATCAAGCGCCGCTACAACCTGATGATCGGGGAGCGCACATCCGAATGGCTCAAGATGGAGATCGGCTCGGCAATGGCTCCGGATGAGCCGGAATCCGTGGAAATTCGCGGCCGTGACCTCGTCACCGGACTGCCGAAGACGATTTCCGTCACCAGCACGGAGATCGCCGAAGCCCTTTCAGAAACCGTGGTGGCGATCGTGGATGCGGTGAAGATCACGCTGGAGAAGAGTCCGCCCGAATTGGCCGCCGATATCATGGATCGCGGCATTGTGCTGACCGGCGGCGGCGCCCTGCTGCGCAATATAGACCGGCTGCTCAGCAAAGAGACGGGAATGCCTGTTCACGTCGCGGAAAATGCGCTCGACTGCGTCGCGATCGGGACGGGGCGCGCCTTGGAAAACATCCACCTCTTCAAGTCAAAACACGGAATAACCTCGTCTCGCATCAAGCGGGGAAGATAATAACAGGAGATCAGAAAGAATGTCGTTCTTCGGAAATAAGCGACTCATTATCCTTCTCGTCGGGTTGGTGCTGCTCATCTCGGTGATCGGATTTACCTCTCGGGAACGGGCCAGCCTGACTTGGCCAGAGAAATTTTTAAAGGATACATTTAGCGTGGTGCAGGGTTTTTTCTATCGCCCTGCCCAGGCTTTTTCTGGTTTTTTAAAAGAGGTAGAAGATGCGTACAACGTTTACGAGGAAAACCGCCAGTTAAAAGCCAGCCTGGACCAGTTTGCGGAAATGTCGGCCCAGCTTAAACTGCTGGAGACGGAAAATGAACGCCTGCGATCGCTGCTTCAGGCCAAATCGCAGTTGAAGAACTACGAGTTTCGCGTCGCCGAGGTAGTCGCCCGCAACATGGAACAGTGGAACGATGTCATTACCATCGACAAGGGAAGCAAGAACGGTATCAAGAAAGACATGGCCGTGATTTCCTCATCCGGACTGGTCGGCCGGGTGAAGAGCGTCGCGAACTTTTCCTCGACGGTCGAACTGTTGACTGCGGCCAACCGAAGCAATCACATCTCCGCCTTGATTCTCGGCAAACCGGAGCTAAACGGGATTATAGACGAGTACGATCCCCGTGAACACCTTCTGATCATGCGGAAAATTCCGCTCGGTCCCAAAATCCAGGAAAAGTCGCAGGTGGTCACTTCCGGGCTCGGCGGGGTGACTCCCAAGGGGCTCTTGATCGGAGAGGTCGTCAGAGTAGAGCCGGGCGACTACGGGTTGACGCAGACCGCCTACATCAAGCCCAGCGCCGACTTCTCCCAGTTGAACGAGGTCTTGGTAGTGGAGCGGGCGTTTGTGACGACCGGGAGCGGAGAGCTCGTCCCCTCCTCGCAAGTGAATGTATCGGGACAAACCACTCCAGCTGATGCCGGCACCGGCGCGGGCAGCACTTCGGGAAGTCTGGGGGGAGGCCGTTGATGCCCCGGTTTGTTCTGACACTTACCATTCTGATCCTGTTCTTGCTGGAGGGGACGGTCCTGCAGCTGCTCTCGCCGACCGCCTGGGGCCTATCGGTGGTGACCGTTCCCCGCTTCGCGCTGGTTAGCATCATCATGGTAGCCCTCTTCCTCGGGCGGCGGGAAGGCCTCCTCTACGGCATGTGTTTCGGTTTTTTGCAGGACGTGCTGTACGGGCAGGTCATTGGCGTTTACACGCTGTCCATGATGGTTGCCGGCTACTTTGCCGGACTCGTGCTGCTGTTGTTTCACCGCAGCCTCGCCGTGGTGGTCGCGACTGCGGCCGTGATCCTGTTCGGACACGAATGGCTGTTGTACAGTTTATTCCGATTGTTTTCCGGAACGGCAGTTGATGTACAATGGATGTTGACGGAGAGAATTTTACCCAGTGTCGGTTTGAACCTTGTGTTTGCCTTGCTCATCTACCTGCCGATGACAAAAATGTGCGAATCGGTGCTGGCGCGCAAGGACAGACAGCATGATTAACCCCTGTGGTAATCGGAGGTGGGGCCTGTGGGAGAGCAGGAAAAAGAGAAGTCCCATATTCCAACGAGATTAAATATCTTGTTTTTGCTCGTCTTTTTGTTTTTTGCGGCGATTATCCTTCGACTCGCTTACGTGCAGCTGGTAGAGGGAGAACAGTACATGCACGATCTTGAGAAGTACAGCACGCGCGAGCTGTCCATTCCCGCTCCGCGGGGGCGAATCGTCGACCGCAATGGCGAAGTGCTCGTCGACAACAAGCCGGTCTTTACTGTGACGTACGTGAAAGAACAGGGACAGGATATCGACGAAGAGCAGCTCGCAGACAAGCTTGCCCAGATCTTGAAGATGGATGACGTAGAGCCGGGGACGGACTCAGAGCTGCTGAAAAAAGTCGTCGAACTGCACGCAACCCTGCCGGTTTCGTTCAAGCCAGACGAGACGAACGCCCTGATCGCCAAAATCGCTCCCAAGCTGAGCAGCTTGCCGAAAGTGGATCAGGTGGATCAATTTTCCGATCCTGTATTGGCCAAGGCGGCGATCCAGACGGGGATGCGGGTCAATGCCTCCCTCGACAAGGCGACCCAAGACAAGCTGATCAAACAGCTCAAACCGCTTGTCAAGCCGGTGCTTACCGATGAGAAGTGGAACAACATGTCCAATGCCGATCTGTTGAAATACGCAGTGGCCAATAACCTGTCTTTTTCGTTGTCCTTTGCCGACGACGACCGGAAAAACCTGAGAAAGAACCTCAAGGAGGAGCTGCGCCTGCTTCCGGACGCGGCGGACCTGCCCAAGCAGGATGATATGGAGCTGCTCCGTCTGGCGTCCCGATTTGACATCGAGGTCAAACTTCCGTTCAACGACGCACAGCGTCAGTATCAGTGGCGCAAAATGGCGATTCTGAACGAAATTCGCTCCTACGGGATTGCCAGCTACATCCCGCGGCGGATTAAAGTCAACATCACCCCGGAAGAAGACGCCAAAATCGAAGAGCGCTTGTCTGAGCTGCCGGGAATCAGCGTCATCTCCGAGCCGATCCGCCAGATCAGGCCGGATCCTGACGGCACGCCTTTTGCCACCCATATCCTCGGCTACACCAACACGATCAGCGAAAGCCGCCTGAACGAATACCTGGCGCAAGGCTACAAACAGACAGACCGCGTTGGCGTATCCGGGTTGGAGGGCTATTACGAGCGGCAGTTGAGAGGCAAAGACGGGGCGATGGAGGTCCAGATCAACAAGAACAGCCAGATGGTGGAGAAGAGCTTGAAACGGCCGGCCGAACCGGGGAATGACCTCGTTCTCGCTCTCGACTGGCGCTTCCAGAGCGCAGTCGAAGCTGCGCTCAAGCAGAAAGTGGAAGAGATGAAAAAGGATCCGAAGGTGCCCAAGGAAGCGACGGAAGCCCATGCGGTCGTCATGGACGTCAATACGGGCGGAGTTCTCGCGATGGCAAGCTATCCCGATTACGACTTGAACCTGCATTACGATCGCAAGGCATTTAACGAGAACTACGATACCTTGATCCGGAACGTAGAGGAAAACAAGCTGATTCGCGGAGCGTGGCCGCCCGGGTCGACGGCGAAGCCGCTGTCTGTCATGCTGTCCTTGCAGGAAGGTCTGGTCACGCCGAACGAGACGATCTACGACCCCGGCTACTGGATCGTCGGGCGGGACACCAAGAAGTACAACTGGAGGCGCAGCGGCCACGGCTACGTCAACGCCAGACGCGCCTTGCAGGTATCAAACAACACGTACATGTACGCGATGGCGATGCGCCTTGCCGATGTGGGATATAAAAAATACGGCAGCTACAAGCCGATGTTTTCCGTCGTTGACTTTTACAACGCCCAGTTCGGCCTCGGTGTGACGACAGGGATTGATTTGCCGGGCGAGCTGACCGGTTGGTTCTCGCAGTACCAGGAGATCGGGAACCTGGCGGACGCGTTTATCGGCCAGTACAACTCGTTTACGCCTATGCAGCTGGCCCAGTACGCCGCGACGATAGCCAACGGCGGTTACCGCCTGCGCCCTCACCTGGTCGAAGAGATTCGCGAAGGAACGGTCGATCCCAAACAACCCGGGCGGGTACTGAGTACCATCGAACCGGAGGTGCTCAACCGGGTCAACGTCGACCCGAAGTGGATCAAGCTCGTTCAGGAAGGGATGTTCATGGTAACGCAGGGAGACGGTACGGCCTCCCGGACGTTTGCCGGTCTGCCGTTTCACGTGGCGGCCAAGACAGGGACTGCCCAGACCGGAACCGGCGCCGACAACGCGATCATGATCGGATTTGCCCCCTATGAAAACCCGCAGATCGCATTCGCGGTCGTCGTTCCGAAGTCCCTGAGAGACGGATTCCACAGTGCTGACACGTCAGGTGCGATCGCCCGCAAGATCCTGGAGGCTTATCAATCGTTCTATATGGAAAAACAGCCAGCTAAATAATGGATCGATCACACGGGCGACACCATCCGGCAAATTTTTCCCGTTTGGCAGGAATTCTTCCTTTCCGTGGCGAATGGTAACGGTCGAGGTGAATCGGGACCATGACGATAACAAAAAGCAAGGTGACGATAAAAGGCACGAAAAACGGGCTTGTCTTTTTTATGGACGATACCTGTTCCTTTGAAGAGCTGGTCGCCGATTTGCGCGAAAAAATTGAGCACAGTCACCAGCAGATCCTCAGCGGACCGCTGATACGCGTGACGGTCAAGCTGGGCAAGCGGTACTGCACGCCGGAGGAGCAGGAGCTGTTGACGCAGATTATCCGGCAGCGGGGAAATCTGGTGATCCATCTGATAGATGCCGACGTCATCTCGAAGGAAGAGGCGTTTGCAGAGCGGTTGAAATCCACCTTTACAATAGAGACCCGGACGGTTCGGTCCGGCCAGGTACTGGAGTTTGACGGTGATATTTTGCTGCTCGGCGATGTAAATCCCAGCGGCGTAGTCAAGTGCACAGGCAGCATCTTTGTGCTGGGCAGCCTGCGCGGGGTTGCCCACGCCGGATGCAGCGGAGACAGAGAGGCGATCATAGCAGCATCTGTGATGAATCCGACCCAACTGCGGATTGGAGAAGTCATCAGCCGGCCTGGAGAAGAGTGGGCCAAAACGACGGGAAGCGCAGAGTTTGCCTACCTGGAGGATGACAAGATGTTGGTGGCCAAGATGAATTACTTGCACCGTGTTCGGCCCGACCTGGGGAGAAAGAAAGCTTGAGGCGGCATGAAGAGGGGGAAGACAAAGTGGGTATCGCAATTGTCGTAACTTCTGGCAAGGGGGGAGTGGGAAAGACCACCACCTCGGCAAATATTGGAAGTGCTTTGGCGCTGAATGGACAAAAAGTGTGTTTGGTAGACACGGATATTGGTTTACGCAATTTAGACGTAGTAATGGGACTTGAAAACCGCATACTGTTTGACTTGATCGATGTAGCGGAAGGAACGTGCGCGCTGCAGAAGGCGCTGATTGCAGACAAACGCTTTGAGAGTTTGGCCCTTTTGCCTGCCGCCCAGACCAGGGATAAAAACGCGATTACCCCGGAACAGATGAGTGAGATTGTCACCCAATTGAAGCGCGAATTCGACTATGTCATCGTCGATTGTCCGGCCGGTATCGAGCAGGGCTTCCGTAATGCCGTCGCCGGGGCAGATCAGGCGATCGTCGTTACCACACCGGAAAAAGCTGCCGTTCGGGATGCGGACCGGATCATCGGCTTGTTGGAGCGGGAGCGCGTCGGGATGCCGAAACTAATCATCAACCGTGTTCGCTCGCATATGGTAAAAAGTGGGGATATGCTGGATGTGGAAGATATATTGGCTGTTTTAGCCATTGACTTGATTGGCGTTGTACCCGATGATGATTTTATCATCAAGTCCGCCAACTCGGGTGAACCGGCAGTGATGAACCACGAGGCCCGCGCTTCGATTGCTTACCGCAACATAGCGAGACGGCTGCTGGGTGAATCGGTTCCTCTGCTTCCTCTCGAAGAGAAAAAAGGCGTGTTCACCAAAATGCGCAAGTTCTTCGGATTTAAATAGGACTGAGGGAAAACGGGACAGGGGAGGCCTCCTGTTTCTTTTTTTGGAGGAGAACGAATGGGTTTGGAAAAACGCTACCTCAAGGAACTTGATTGGGTGATACTTGTCATCTTGCTCTGCCTCGGCGTATTCAGTTACCTCGGGATCTCAGGGTCAGGCACGGCACCCGAAGTCGCAGTGAAGCAGATTATCTGGTATGTCCTCGGTTTTGTCATCTTGTTTGTGACACTCCTGTTTGATTACCGCGTGTACCAGGGATTGGCGTATTTCGCGTACGGAATTGGAATTGTCCTGTTGATCGGGGTGCTGTTTACCGAACCGATCTACGGCGCACACAGCTGGTACAAGCTGGGGCCGATTTTGTTCCAACCCTCGGAACCGATGAAATTGTTTGTCATTGTCGCGGTGGCCCGGATGATGGCCAAACAGCAGGAGAATCATCTGAAACCAATTCAGACCCTTCCGCAGCTTCTTTCCGTCTGCTTGGTGGTCGGGGTGCCGATGCTGCTCATTTTGAAGCAGTCTGATTTGGGGACGGCGATGGTGTATGCCGGATTTCTGGCGACGATGCTGATCGTCGGCGGGATTCGGCTGCGGCATGTGGCGATGATCGGCTGCTGCGTCGGTCTGTTTTTCGCCGCGATGGCGCTGTTGTATGAGTACGATCAGAACTTGTTTTTTAAAATCATCAAACAGTATCAGTGGAACCGGATCGTCTACTGGATTGACCCCTATGAGGATGCCAAAGGATTCGGATTTCAGTTGATTCAGTCACTGATCGCCATCGGATCGGGACAGCTGTCGGGCAAGGGGTTCACGACTGCCACCCAGGCGAGCTACGGCTGGGTGCCTGTAGGTGAAAGCGACTTTATTTTTACCGTACTCGGGGAAAAGATGGGATTTATCGGCGGCGGGTTGTTGATGATCCTGTTCTTCCTGCTGATCTATCGCCTGATCCGGATCGCGATGGAGGCGCGGGATCCGTTCGGGACCTACATCGTGGCAGGGGTAGTAGGGATGCTGACATTCCAAGTGTTTGAAAACATCGGCATGACCATACAGCTGATGCCGATCACCGGAATCCCGCTGCCGTTTATCAGTTACGGCGGCAGTTCGATAGTCACCAACTTTTTCATCATGGGGATTGTCCTGAACATCGGGATGCGAAAAAAGGCGCTGATGTTTGATTAATGGCGCGTGACAAAAGCGTAGAAGTATGCTATCATCAGGAGTAAGTTAACCATTTTACTTACTAATACAAGTGATTTGATGGATTGGTTGATAAGCCGTACCTGTTAAGAGATACGTCACCATGTGATCAAATCTCTTTTAGGGCGGCTTTTTTCCATACATGAAAGAACATCTGGTAAAAAGGTTAACGCATTTCTCGTCCGGATCTGGGCGAACATTTTTGGGAGGTTTTTCCATGCAACAAGGTACTGTAAAATGGTTTAACGCAGAAAAAGGTTTTGGTTTCATTCAAGTAGAAGGCGGCGAAGATGTATTCGTCCACTACAGCGCAATCCAAAGCCAAGGCTTCAAAACCTTGGAAGAAGGCCAAAAAGTCGAATTTGAAATCGTTCAAGGAAGCCGTGGACCGCAAGCGGCTAACGTTGTAAAACTGTAAGCCAAACACGACAAGTAAAAGCAGTCTCTCTTCGGAGGGACTGCTTTTTTGGTTCACATTGATGCGAAGGCGGCACCTTGTCCCCTCCTTACAGCATAAAGCAGGTAGACAAGTCATATGATGTACAAAGCTCGGCCTTAAGGGGGGATGCCTGATGTTTGGAGAAGTGGACCGCGTAAAAGAACGGCGGCATGAACGAATGGAGCGGATCAGACTGCAGATGAGGGACAGCCTGCCTCCCTATCTGCACGAGCTGAGCGATCCTGCCGAGGAGCCGTTCACAGCGGGTCCGGCTGAATTCCGTTCCCGCAAGGAGATGCCTCCACGAGAGAGGTTTAGCATTCAGGTGGCTGTTTCCCTGCTGCTCATGGGCGTCGCCTTTGTCATCTTCAAAACATCACTGCCCCTGCCGGAGACCTGGAAGACGGCAGCTCGTGATGTCATGCAGCGGGATTTTAATTTTGAGGGCTCGGCAGCCTGGCTTCAGTCAAAATTGGGCTTGTCGCCAAGCGTCTTGCCCGCGCTGCAATCGTCCAAAACGGCGGCTGCGCCGACTCCTGCAAAAGTGGCCCTCTGGCAGATGCCGCATGAGTGGAGGCTGGTCAAGCCGTTTGATCCGACAAGCGTACACGTCGTGTTTGACCTCGGGTCAGAGAGCGATGTCATCAATAAAGAGCCTGGTTGGGTCACGTTCATCGGCGAGAAATCGGGCATGGGTGAAACGGTCATCGTGCAGTACGGCAGAGGGCGTGAAGTCTGGTACGGCAATTTTGCCCAGGTGCACGTCGCTGTCAATGACTGGGTCAAGCAGGGGGACCTGCTGGGCGCAATCAAAACAGTCGACGAATCGTCGAGCTACCTATTTGTCGCTCTGAAGGAGAGAGATACTTTTGTCAATCCGCTGGACGTGATCGCGGTTGACTGAGTGGAGATGCTTCGGTGTCGTCATCCGCATCCATCTGCTGTTTTGGGCAGTGATCGGCATTTCCCTGGCAGCCGGATACTTCATGGAGACATTGACGTTGTTCGTGATCGTGATCATTCACGAACTGGGCCATGTTGCCGCAGCCCGCGAACTGGGGTGGCGGGTGGCAGAGATCCAACTGCTGCCCTTCGGCGGGGTGGCGACGATGGAGGAGGACCTTGCCGCTGACCCGCTTGAAGAGATTGTCATTGCCCTGGCCGGCCCATTTATGAATGTCGCAATGATTTTTTGCTCGCTCATGTTCTGGTGGATGGGGATTTGGTCCGAGGCCTGGACCGTTTTTTTTATCAACAGCAATCTGATGATCGCCGGCTTCAATCTGCTGCCGATCTGGCCCCTCGACGGAGGGAGGATTCTCCAGGCGCTGCTCTGTTACCGCTTGCCATACAGAAAGGCGGGACTGCTGTCGATCGGGGCAAGCGTCCTGTTTGCCGCAGCGCTGTTCGGGCTCGGTTTTCTCTACTGGCATCTCAACCTCATGGCTGTCGCTGTGTACCTGACTGTCGTCAACGCGCAGGCCTTCGTCCGCTTTCCCTATCAGTTTCTCCGCTTTCTCATGGGGAAGCACGCAATCAATCCGGAACTGTCCAATCTGCGCTCCGTTTCGCTGGCTCCGACCGTTACTGTGATGGAAGCGTCCCACCATTTGAAGCGGGGCTATTACCACCTGTTTTTCATCGAGGGAGGAAATGGCGCCCTGCTGTGGGAGGAGCAGCTGCTGAATGCCCTGCTGTTTGAACAAAAGCACCACGCCCCCTTAAGCAAGTTGATCTGACTGCGATCGAAACCTTTTTCTTCCTGATGTGTCTAATGTGTAGGTGAACGACACACGGGAGCAAGGAGGGATTCGATGATTTCAGACGCTTTTTTCAAGCTGCGGCGGCAGCTTTTGCTGGCGCTCGTTCCGATTGTTTTGGATCTGTTCGGTTTTTTGGTGGGGTTGGCTGTCTACGGTTTTTCCGGGGGTTCGAAACTGACGCTCAAATTGACCCTCAACATCGGGCTGCCATCCGTCAGTTCTCTGCTGGACAGACAATTTATGCCCGGCGGCATCCAATTTAACTTTAGCGAAGCGGCTCCGTTTGCGGCCATATTGTTATTTGTCTTGTTCATGATGCTGAGTGCCTTCTTTCAAGGGGGATTTATCTCCTTGCTGCAAAAAGCGGCGGAAGACCGCCGGATATCGCTCGAGCATTTCTTCAGGGGAGCGGTTCATTACTTTGCGCGTTTTTTTGTTTTGCAGCTGCTCATCATGCTTGTCTTTCTCGCTGCGGGGGGCCTGTTTTTGATTACGCTGGGGCTGGTTGGCGGACTGCTTTTCCTGGTGGTATTCCTATGGCTGCGGATTCTGTTCGTCTACCTGGAATTTACCATCGTGACAGACGACCTGTCACTTGCGGCTTCGTTTGGGCAGGCGAGGCACTACTTTCGCCGCCGGCTGCCCGATACCGCCTTCATCATCATCGCCATTATCGCCTGCGCGGCCGTATTCGCCCTGCTGATCAATGGACTTTGGTTTCCGCTGCCGTTTTTGATCTTGCTGATCGCTTACGACTTCGTAGCCTCTGGACTGCAGCTTGCCCTGATGCTTTCGCTGCTGCGCATCCGCGGTTAGGTGCCGTTTTGTTCTCTTTCCTCGCGCCATGGTATGATAGAGGAAGGGATATGACGAAGGAGGTTTCTTTTGAAGCAGATACTGATCAGCAGCGAAAAAAACCTGTCGCGAATCGCCGTCCTCGTACAGGGACGGCTGGAAGACTTGCATGTGGAGACGGGCAAAACAGACCAGCTTGTCGGCAACATCTACCGCGCCCGTGTCGTCAATGTGCTGCCTTCGGCACAGTCGGCGTTTCTCGACATCGGCGCGGATAAAAACGCCTACATGTACATAGACGATGCCATACCTCCCGGGCAGAAGGCAAATCGGCAGGGCAAGGAGAAGCCCAACATTCGCCATCTGGTGCAAGTCGGGGAAGAGCGGCTGGTCCAGGTGATGAAGGAAGCGCAGGGGACAAAAGCGGCCCGGGTGACGACGGAGATCAGCATACCGGGCCGAATGCTTGTCTATCTTCCCGATTCAGCCCGCATTTCCATTTCCCGGCGCATTCAGGCCCCGGCGGAGCGGAAACGGCTGGAGCAAACGGCCGCCCGGCTGCTCACGGGTTCGGAGGGAGTCATTTTTCGGACGCAGGCAGAGGGAGCCGACGAGCAGCGGATCGCCGATGAGCTGTGCTATCTGAGATCCGTCTGGAGCGAGGCACTTGCCGCGGCGGCTGCCAAAAAACTGCCTGTGCTGGTGCATCCGGGGGACGACCTGATCACGCGTGCGGTAAGGGACTTGTTTTCTGCGGATGTGGACGAGTTGATCGTCGATCACGGGCCTACATTTCAGCGAGTAAAACAAATGCTGCTCTCTTTTTATCCCGATTTGGCCGACCGCTTGTCGCTTTACCAAGGGAAGCTGCCGCTGTTTGAGCAGTATGCGGTGGAGGCGGAAATCGACAAGGCGCTGCGGCGCCAAGTGTGGTTGAAAAGCGGCGGTTCCATCGTGATCGACCGGACGGAAGCGATGACCGTGATCGATGTCAACACCGGCAAGTTCACCGGAGGCGCTTCGATGCAATTGGAGGAGCTGGTCACCCGGACCAATCTGGAGGCGGCCAGGGAGATTGCCCGCCAGTTGCGGCTGAGAGACATCGGCGGAATTGTCATCATCGACTTTATCGACATGAAGTCGAGCGCCAATCAAGCGCGCCTGCTCGCCGAGCTGGAAAGCGAACTGGCGAGGGACCGGACAGTCACCAGCGTGCTTGGCCTGACCAAACTGGGGCTGGTGGAATTGACGCGCAAAAAGGTCCGGCAGAGCCTGTCCGAAGCGCTGACCAGTCCGTGTCCGACCTGCGGCGGAAAAGGCAGGGTGCTGTCCCTTGCTGAAGTCAGTCGCAGGCTGGAGCGGGAGATACGCGCCCTGGTAAAGACAGGCGAGGCCGAAGCTGTCGTGGTCGAACTGTCAGCCGAGCTTGCCCGCCACTGGCAGGAACCGGTTGACGGCACAGCACGGAGTCAGCGCGTCGAACAAGACTTGCAGATCCGGCTTCACCTGCTGCCCGAAGCAAGGCTGCCCGTACACGCCTACCGGGTGCGCTACACAGGAACAAAGCAGGAGGCAGACAGACTGCTTGCTTTGGAGGCAGGCGAGGCAAAATTCATTGGCGATTCAAGCCGGCATCAAGTATAGCTCCCCCCCTCCCCGCGCTTTGCGGGGAATTTTTTTGCAGGAAAAGACATCGTTCTCATGCCTGTTTTCAAAAAGTCAAAAATAATCAGGTTTCGACAGTCGAAAGAAAGGTAATAGAAATGGTAGTAGTTTTAGGTTGTCGCATCGTACCAAGGAGGTTAACCGGATTGAAGGACTTATTTCGTAAACTGACAAAAAAGTCAAAATGGAAGCTGCCAAAAGCTCCAAGAAAAAGCTATTTTTCGGTTGGCAAACTCATCGGCAGGCAAAAAGATAAGCAGCTAATGCCTGAGCAGCCGGGTGAAAGCACAAGCGCTGCGGCCGCCCTGGCAGCGGACGGGCCGTCAGGAGGACAAGGCAGTGCGACCAAGAAGCCCAGGAAGGGCATGAAGCTGATCTTCAGGCTGTACGGATCATACGCCTTGATCCTGTGCATTTTGCTTGCGGTTGGCGGGACAGGTTTGTACTCCGGCACAAAATCGCTGCAAGTAATCGAGGACATGTATCAAAACCGCTTGATTTCCGTATCCGAAATGATGCACCTCTCTTCCGATTTCGAGAAGTTAAACGGAACGATCGCCTCCGCGCTGCTGCTGCAGCCCGCGTTGGCTGCGGGTCAGGTCAAGCCGATACAGGGGATCCGAGATAACGTCAAGCAGGAAATTGAACTGTTGAAGCACAAGCAGGACATTTACGGGATTAGCAAGGATGACCTGGATACCTTCAACATCATCTGGAATGGTTACGAAAGCGATTTGAACAAGATTCTCGACTGGATCCAGAAAGGCAATGAGGCAGTAGGGAGCGGCACAGGCATGAGCATCGCCATCAGCACCTACAACACCAACCTTGCAGCGAAAATCAGCGCGCTGACGAAATACCTGCAAGATGTGGTCGCGAGCAACAGCAGCATGGCAGAGGAAAACTACCAGGAAGCACAGGCGCTGCAGCAAAAAATCTACATCGTGCAAATTTCTCTCGCGATCGTCGCTGCCGTGTTGACAGTGGTGGTCGGTGGGATGGTGACCAGATCGATTCTGGGTCCGCTGCGGCTTGTCGGCACGGCCGCCCAGGAAATCGCCCGCGGCAAGCTCAACCAGCAGATTGAAGTCAAGAGCATGGACGAAGTGGGGATGTTGGCCGTCTCCTTCAACCAGATGGCTGCGAACATCCGGGCTCTGATCATTCAGGTGCAGCATGCCAGCGGGAAAGTGACCACTTCATCGGATGAACTGTCGCAAAGTACGGAACAGACGAAAGTGGCAATCAACCAGATCGCCGAGATGATTGAAGAAGTAGCGTCGGGCGCCGATGCACAGGTGCAGGGCGTGGAGGAAAGCAAGCAAGCCATCAACGAGATGGTCAGCGGCATCATGAACATCAGCGAATCCTCTTCACAGGTAGCAGAAGCCTCGCAGGAGACGGCCAGAGAAGCCGAGCAGGGGAACGATTCGCTGCAGCGGGCCGTCAGCCAGATGGGGGCGATCAAATCCTCTGTGGGAGACACGGCTGCCATGATCAAGGCGCTGAACGAGCGCTCCCGCGACATCGGCAAGATCGTAGGCACGATCACGGACATCTCAGCGCAAACCAACCTGCTGGCGCTTAACGCCACCATCGAAGCGGCACGGGCCGGGGAACACGGCAGAGGATTTGCCGTCGTCGCTGACGAAGTCCGCAAGCTGGCCGAACAGACAGGTGAATCGGCCCGCCAGATCACGAGTATGATCACAGAAATCCAGACAGACACCAACCGGGCCGTGGAAGCGATGAACAAAGGCACGCAAGAGGTAGATCTGGGCATGGGAATTATCAACGAAGCTGGTGAAGCATTCCAGCGGATCTACGCCTCGATCCAGAATGTCGCTTCGCAAATCCAGCAGGTCTCTGCCGTGACGGAAAATCTCTCGGCCAGTTCGCAGCAAGTGGCCGCTTCGGTCGAGGAGCTGGCCCGGATCGCCAGGGAATCCTCCGCTAACACCCAGGGTGTCGCTGCCACCACGGAGGAGCAGCTGGCCTATATCGAGGAAATATCTTCTGCTGTGCACCAGTTGAACCAGATGGCAAATGACCTGCAGTCGGTAATCAACAAGTTTGAAGTGTAAACGGGACAAGATCCTTGACGAAAGCATTCGCCTGTGATATCCTATTGTTTGTTATACAAGGATGCTTGACACCTCAAGCATGCTGTAACCGCACGAAACGGGTCTGCCAAGTTGATTTTCTTCGGGAAATCACACCTGAATGAGGCGAGTCTTGGTATAGGGAGGTGCAAAGAGAATGTACGCAATCATTGAAACTGGCGGCAAACAGTACAAAGTGGAAGAAGGCAGCGTACTCTTCATCGAGAAGCTGGCTTCCGGCGAAGGAGAGACTGTCACTTTCGACAAAGTGCTGCTGGTCAGCAAAGACGGCAAGGTAGCAGCTGGTACTCCTACTGTAGCAGGGGCGACGGTTACAGGCAAAGTAGAAAAACACGGCAAAGGTGAGAAAATCACGGTGTTTAAATACAAAGCCAAAAAGAACTACCGCCGCAAACAAGGCCATCGTCAACCGTACTCCAAAGTCGTGATTGAAAAAATCAACGCGTAATTTTGGTGGGAAGATGATTCTGGCAACGGTTAAGCGAGATGGTGGGGATATTGAAGAAATTACCATCTCGGGACATGCTCATGCAGCCGAGTATGGGAAAGATATCGTCTGTTCCGCTGTATCAGCGATCAGCTTTGGCACCTTGAACGCCGTCCACGCCTTGCTGGGGATTACTCCGCAAGTAGAGCAGGCGGAACGGGAAGGCGGGTTTCTCCGCTGGCGTCTGGAGCGCACTGCCGACCAGGCGGTCCATGAGAAACAGCAACTGCTGGCCGAAAGTTTGGTCGTCTCTTTATACAGCGTGTCTCAGCAGTACGGAACGTTTCTTACTGTACACGATACCAAATGGCAAGGAGGTGCTACAACATGAACATGCTTTTTACTGTTGATCTGCAGTATTTCGCCTCGAAAAAAGGGGTAGGTTCCACGAAGAACGGTCGCGATTCGATCGCGAAACGACTGGGTACCAAACGCGGTGACGGTCAATTTGTGCTGGCAGGCAACATCCTCGTTCGCCAACGCGGAACGAAAATCTACCCTGGTGCGAACGTAGGCATCGGCGGCGACGACACACTGTTTGCCAAAGTGGATGGTGTGGTTCGCTTTAAGCGCCTGGGCCGCGATCGTAAACAAGTTGTGATCGAACCCGTAGCGGTTGAAGCCTAAAATCGTGACGATCAAGAAAAACCCAGCCTAGACGCTGGGTTTTCTTTTTGCGCGGACCATCTTGTGTTAGAATAGAGAATCGATGGATTCGAGTCATCTTCAGCAGAAGCGGTATCGAAGAGTCGTGCCACATCTGATGCGAACGCCGAGGAACTGCGTCATACCGTGCGAGAAAGACAAGTCAGCCAAGTATAACCTTGCTGATACGGTAGAAAATACGAGTGTTTGGTGGGGAAAAATGAACGAACAGCAAAAGGTTTTCACCCGGCAGGCCGATCTGTTGTTAACAGTGCTGAACCAGCAGCGACACGACTGGTTAAACCATATCCAGGTGCTGCTCTGTCTGCTCCAATTGGGAAGAGTGGAAGAGGGGACGGCTTACTTGCGCCGCATCACCGAGAAGACCCACCTTGAAAGCGGAATAGCCAGAATCAATTCCCCCCTCCTGTCTGTTTTTTTCTTGACGTTCAATGCGTTGCACAGCAAGCTGCAGCTTGAAGTAGAGGCAGATCACAAGGTAAATCTGGCTCGGCTGCGGGTGGATGCAAACGACCTGTTCCACTTCGTCAGCGATCTCGTATTTGCCGTGATGAAGCATGTCAGAGAGGATCTGGCAGAGCCGGCGAGCTTGCTCGTCTCTTTTCAGGCTGCCAAGGAAACGGCGGTACAACTTCGCTTTGACCTGGCTGAAGGCTTGCCCCAGTCGGCAAAGCCGGACATCCAACCAATCATCGGCAGGGTGAACGGATTGGGTGCCTCTGTAATCACATCGATACATAGTGAAGCGGAATGGGTAGCGGAATTTCTTTTCCCCTGCCAGACGTAATGAGGTGAACGAATGTTTGTCGATCAGGTGAAAATATATGTAAAAGGCGGAGACGGAGGCAATGGTGCCGTTTCCTTCCGGCGTGAAAAATACGTTCCCTTGGGCGGACCGGCCGGAGGAGACGGCGGCCGCGGCGGCAACGTCGTATTCGTCGTCGATGAGGGGCTGCGTACGCTTATCGATTTCCGCTATCAGCGCCATTTCAAGGCCGCGCGCGGCGAGAACGGCCGCAACAAGTCGCAGCACGGCGCAGGCGCAGAAGACCTTGAAGTGCGGGTGCCGCCGGGGACGGTGGTCAGCGATGCAGATACAGGCGAAGTGATTGCCGATTTGACCGAACACGGGCAGCGCGCCGTCATCGCCAAAGGCGGACGGGGCGGCCGCGGCAATATTCGCTTTGCCACCTCGGTCAATCCCGCTCCCGAGATTGCCGAGAACGGCGAACCGGGGCAGGAGCGCAATGTGATCCTGGAATTAAAGCTGCTTGCCGATGTCGGCTTGGTAGGCTACCCCAGTGTAGGCAAATCGACACTGCTGGCCAGCGTTACGGCTGCCCGCCCGAAAATCGGTGCCTACCATTTTACCACGCTAACGCCCAACCTCGGGGTGGTCGACCTCGGAGAACAGAGCTTCGTGCTTGCCGACCTTCCCGGCTTGATCGAAGGGGCTCACGAAGGCGTGGGGCTGGGTCATCAGTTCCTGCGCCACGTCGAGCGTACAAGGCTGATCATTCACGTCCTTGACATGGCCGGTTCGGAGGGACGGGACCCTTATGAGGACTACGTGCGCATCAATGAAGAGTTGAAACGGTACAATGCCCGTCTGGAGGAGCGTCCGCAGATCGTGGCGGCAAACAAGATGGATTTGCCCGACGCCGAGAAGCACCTGGCGCGCTTCCGGGAAAAGGTGCCCGATGCGCGGATTTACGCGATTTCGGCCGCTACCCGGCAGGGTGTGAATGAACTGATGCGGGCAGCAGCCAACCTGCTTGCCGAGCTTCCGGACAAACCGGTAGTGGAAGAGGTTGCCGACGTGGAAGAGCGGGTTATTTTCAAGGCGGAGCCGGAGCAGGCCCAGTTCGAGATTTTCAAGGAGAATGAGGTCTTTGTCGTCAGCGGAGAGAAAATCGAAAGGCTGGCCAAGATGACCAATCTCAACAGCTATGATTCGATCCAGCGGTTTGCCCGGTTGATGCGGTCGATGGGCGTCGATCAGGCGCTGCGTGAACGGGGAGCCAAAGACGGCGACACGGTTCGCATCGGCGATTTTGAATTTGACTTTATCGAGTAGGAGCTTTGTTTCCTGAAGTGATTGACAAACGGATAAAATCCGGGTAAGATAAGGTCAATTTCAAGACAATGGCAATTTCATACGACTTCTTATCAAGAGAGGCGGAGGGACTGGCCCGATGATGCCCGGCAACCGATCGCTTCCGTCAGCTGCGATACGGTGCCAATTCCTGCAAAGCGGCGGCTTTGAGAGATGAGAGGATTTGACTTACGGGATGTAACCAAGCCTTCTTCGACTGCCGAAGAAGGCTTTTTTCTCTATCCGTTCAGCCTCCGCGCTCGTTGCCTTCCGTGACGCGGGATGAAGCCGACATGCGCTTGCCCCTGATATCGCCGCCAAACTGATCGAGATCGCTTGGTTTGGCTGGGGGGTGGTTATTGCGGCGCTCCGATTTGTCGTACTTGCCTCGTCCGCCCATCTGATTCACCTCGCTTTCTCGTACTGGCTTTTAGTCTGCGCAGAACCTGTCGCAGTCATGTAGGGGCGGGAAAAGCGGGCAGGGCCCATTTTCGCATGTTTTCACAATTTGGGGTTGTCACCGGGAAAGGAGTTGGTTATAATGTCCTCTATAGAAAAACAAATGTATTCACATGGAGGACAAATGAGTAAACGGGAAGAAAAGTTTTATTTGATCCGTGCGGACATCCTGCCCGAATCCATCGCAAAGACGATTGAAGTGAAGAAGCTTTTGGATTCAGGTGAAGCGGATACGGTAAACGAGGCGGTTGAGCGAGTCGGCCTCAGCCGCAGCGCCTTTTACAAATACAAGGATGGCATATTTCCGTTTAACGCCTTGATGAGCGAACAGATTATGACGATTCACCTTACGCTGGATGATCGCTCAGGCGTCCTGTCCAAAGTGCTTCAATGTGTTGCAGAAAACGGGGGGAGCATCCTGACGATCAATCAGACCATCCCCCTGCAAGGAATCGCCAGCGTCTCCATGTCGGTCGATATGGCGAAACTGAAGGTTCCCAGTACCGAGTTTTTGGAAAACTTGCATCGTTTGGACGGTGTCCGCAAAGCGGCGATCATCGGCCGCGGTTGATGGGATGAGGATAGGAGGAAAAGGGATGGAAAAACAGACAGTCAATGTGGGATTATTGGGGCTTGGAACGGTAGGAACGGGTGTCGTTCGCATAGTTCAAGGCCATCAGGAAGATCTGCAGAAGCAGACAGGGCTCGGCATTCACATACACAAGATCCTCGTACAGGACAAGGATAAGCCTCGCTCGATCGATACGGTGTCAGATCGGATTACGACGGATGCAAATGAACTTTTGTCCGATCCGGAGATCGACGTGATCGTAGAAGTCATCGGCGGCATCTCGCCCGCCAAGGAATACATTCTGCAGGCGCTTGAACACGGCAAGCACGTGGTTACCGCCAACAAGGATTTGATGGCGCTGCACGGCGCAGAAATCCTGCAAAAGGCTCAGGAGAGAGGCTGTGACGTCTTTTACGAAGCCAGCGTTGCCGGCGGAATTCCGATTTTGCGGGCGCTGGTAGAGGGCTTCTCCTCTGATCGGATCACCAAAATGATGGGCATCGTCAATGGTACGACGAACTACATATTGACGAAGATGACCCAGGAAGGCGCTGACTATGCCGAGGTGCTGAAGGAAGCACAAGAGCTCGGCTACGCGGAAGCGGATCCCACCTCTGACGTAGAAGGGCTGGATGCCGCCCGCAAGATGGCGATCCTTGCGACGCTTGGATTCAGGGCTTCGGTCGAATTGGCGGAAGTAGACGTCAAAGGGATCAGCAGCGTGACCAAGGAAGACATCGCTTACGGAAAGAAACTGGGTTACGTCGTCAAGCTGCTCGGGCTTGCCCGCCGTGACGACGATGAAATCGAAGTGAGCGTTCAGCCGACGATGATTCCCAAGGAGCATCCGCTGGCATCGGTCAACGGCGTGTTCAACGCTGTCTACGTACACGGTGAAGCAGTAGGCGAGACGATGTTCTACGGGCCTGGCGCCGGTGAACTTCCCACTGCGACGGCGGTCGTCTCCGATCTGGTGACGGTGGTGAAAAACAAGAAGTTAGGAGTGAACGGACGCGGTATGGTAGCTCCCTACAAAGAGAAAAAATTGAAAACCGACGATAAAAAACTTTCGAAATACTTCCTGCGTCTGATCGTCGCCGACGAACGCGGGGTGCTTGCCCAGATTACCAAAATACTGGCTGATGCGGACATCAGCCTGGAACAAGTCCTGCAGCAGCCGTACAACGGCGGAAAGCAGGCGGAGATCATCATGGTGACGCATGTAGCAGCGAAGAGCTCGCTTGACCAAGTAATCGGCACGTTCAGCGACCTGTCGGTGATAACAGAAGTGAAGAGCTGTTACCGCGTAGAAGGAGGAAGCGTAGAATGAGCCAATTCAATTCCAGCGTACAGCGTCAATCAGGCATCATCAGCCGTTACCGGGAATTTTTGCCGGTAACGGACCGGACCCCCGAGCTAAGCCTGCATGAAGGCAGCACTCCGTTGATCTACGCTCCCAATTTGTCCAAAGAGTGGGGCGTGCAGCTCCATTTTAAATATGAAGGTTTGAATCCAACCGGTTCCTTCAAGGACCGCGGTATGGTGATGGCGGTAGCGAAGGCGATGGAAGAGGGCAGCACGACGATCATGTGCGCATCGACCGGCAACACCTCGGCCGCTGCCGCCGCTTATGCGGCACGGTCCGGCCTGCGCTGCATCGTACTGATACCAAGCGGCAACATTGCGCTCGGCAAGCTCGCCCAGGCGATCGCGTACGGAGCAGAGGTCATCGCCATCGACGGCAACTTCGACGAAGCCCTGAACATCGTCAGGGAGATTACCGAGCGCGAGCCGATCACGCTGGTCAACTCGGTCAATCCGTACCGGATCGAAGGGCAGAAGACGGCCGCTTTTGAAATTTGCGATGCGCTTGGACAGGCGCCGGATATCCTGGCGATCCCGGTGGGCAATGCCGGAAACATCACCGCTTACTGGAAAGGGTTTAAGGAGTATAAACAGGCGGGCCGCATCGAAGCGCTGCCCCGGATGTTTGGATTCCAGGCGGCTGGAGCCGCTCCGCTGGTGCATGGCGAGCCGGTGCCCAATCCGGAGACGATCGCTACCGCCATTCGGATCGGCAATCCGGCCAGCAAGGAGGGTGCGCTGGGTGCACTGCGCGAGTCGGACGGGCAGATCGAAGCGGTTACCGACGACGAAATCCTGGAAGCGTACAAGATGCTGGCCCGTTCGGAAGGCATCTTCTGCGAACCGGCATCTGCGGCTTCCCTGGCCGGCATCATCAAGCTGCGCCGCGCCGGCAAATTGGCGGACAACTTGACCATCGCCTGCGTCCTTACCGGAAATGGGCTGAAGGATCCCAATATCGCGATGAAAACAGTGGCAGCTGAGCCGAGTGCGGTTCCTGCGACCCGAGAAGCCGTTCTGGCTCTGATTCAAAAAAGCAGGTGAATACGGTGAAGAACAAGTTGGTACGGGTCAAAGTACCGGCGAGCACGGCCAATCTGGGTCCGGGCTTTGACGCGATCGGGATGGCGTTTCAATTGTATACCACGTTGGAGATGCGGCTGGCGGAGCAGACGGAAATTCATCTGGTCGGAGATGAACTGACGGCTTTACCCGCAGACAAAAGCAACTTATTATATATAGTAGCGGCAGACCTGTTTGAGCAAGCAGGTCTCGGCGTACCTGAACTGCATCTGACTGTAAGCACAGAGGTGCCGTTGACGCGGGGATTGGGAAGCAGTGCAGCGGCGATCGTCGCCGCATTGACAGCCGCCAATGCGCTTGCCGGAGAACCTTTCAGCCGTGAGCAGCTGTTCGCCATGGCAAGCCGCCGCGAGGGACATCCCGACAACGTCGGTGCGTCCCTGTTCGGCGGCATCGTGGTAGCTGCGATGCCGGAGCAAGCAGACGCGGCCGTGCCTTATATCCGGCTGGCTGTGCCCGAGGGGTTGGAGACGCTGGTCGTCATCCCCGATTTTTGGCTCTCCACGGAAAAAGCCCGCTCGGCCCTGCCGGACAAATACGAGCGCCGGGACGCGGTCTACGCCGTCGGACACAGCAGCTTGCTGGTGGCGGCGCTGGCGCAGGGCCGCTTGGATTTGCTGGCGGAGGCGATGCGCGACCGCCTGCATCAGCCGTACCGGTCAGCGCTGGTTCCAGGTCTTGCGGAGATGCTGGCTGATGCTTCCGAACATGGAGCACTCGGGGCGGCGCTCAGCGGAGCAGGACCGACGACCCTGTTTTTCTTCTCAGGTGAATCTGCTCGCGAATCGCTGCTCCGGTTTGTCGCCCGGACGATGGCTGATAACGGCATCTCTTACCGGACAATGGTGCTTGCGCCCGATCAGTCAGGTACAGAGATAGAGGTGCTGGATCTGTCAAGATAGCACCGGTTAGGAGAGAACCATGGCAAAGCAGATAGCGATATTAGGGCCGCTTGGGACGTTTACGGAAGAGGCCGCCCGTTCCTTTCCCTTTCAGCAGGAATACCACTTGAAGACGTTTCCCAGCATCGTAGACGTACTGGCTGCAGTCTCCAAAGACGAGATTGAATACGGCGTCGTTCCCCTGGAAAATTCGATCGAAGGCTCTGTCACCTCTACACTCGATTGGCTGCTCCATGAGGTAGAGCTGCCGATTTTAGCCGAGTTGGCCATGCCCATTTCCCAACATTTGGTAGTTGCCCGGCGTGAGCAGCCCCTTTCGTTCGCCGAAATCAAAAAGGTCGTCTCACATCCCCAAGCGATTGCGCAATGCCGCAATTTTTTGCAGGAACACCTGCCGCACGCCGAAATCGAGTACATGAACAGCACGGCGACAGCGGCCCAGTACGTGAGCGCCCACCCGGAAGAACCGCTTGCGGCGATCGGACCCCGGTTGACGACAGAGATCTACCCGCTGGTGTTTGCCCGCCAAAACATCGAGGATTTTCAGAATAACTTCACCCGGTTTGTGCTCGTCGGCAAACAGCCGATCGAATTGCCGCCCTCGGAGCGGGAGAAGACGACCGTGCAGGTCACGCTGCCGGAGGATTTCCCGGGAGCGCTGTACCAGGTTCTGGCCGTTTTTGCCTGGCGTAAAATCAACCTCTCGCGAATCGAGTCGCGGCCGACGAAGAAGGGCCTCGGCAGCTACCATTTTGTCATCGACATCGAGCAGCGCATGGATGAGGTGCTGATGCCCGGAGCCTTCGCCGAAATTGAGGCACTGGGCTGCCAGGTGCGTCAGCTTGGCACGTACCCGTCTTATCTTCAGCAGCACACTGTCAAGGAAACATGCTAGGCGCATCTCATATGACGGAAATGCGGTTGTCCCCAAGGGGAGAACCGCTTTTTTCTT
>NZ_HE978536.1:338357-378396 GCF_000311785.1 Brevibacillus massiliensis | reverse complement strand
CTTCCGCCGTTCTCCCTGCTGAAAACTTGGGCGCGGCCGCCCGGCGTCTGTGTGAGCAAAACGCCTATGGGTGCATACCATGATAAGGACCTAGAACGAGGAAGGAGACAACAAAGTGAAAATTCACATTGCTCAAAAAGGCGATACCATGTGGAAAATCGCGGAAGAGTACGGTGTCGATTTTCAGGAGCTGCTTCGCGCAAACAGTCAATTGAAAAATCCCGATCGGATTTCACCTGGTGTCAAAATAAAGCTGCCGGCTAAACAAGTCCCGCTCAAATCACGTGAAGATGCCCGCCCGGCTGAAGAGGTGGAGGAGAAGACGCAGGACCTGCCTTCTGCAAAAGCAGCAGAGAGTGCACTGAAAGACACAGCGGCGGTGCCGACGGTACAAACCGTATCGTCTGCGGAAAAAGTGACGAGTGCCAGTCCGGTTCCTCCCGCCAGGTGGCCAAGGTGGCCAGGAGAGCACTATCCAGTCGTACAGCCGGGCAATACCTACCAAAACTATGCGCCGATGAGTGTCAGCCCGTATGATCACGTCATGCTGCCCGCCTATCCGCAAGGTCAGGTACCGATGATTCCCCCGATTCCTTATCCGCAGATCATGCCGCAATATATGCTGCCAGCCGTACAAATGTATCAAGACCCTTCCATGTATTACGGCTCCCAGGGCTACTATGGGGGGCCGATGAACCAACCGGCGCTTGCTCCCTACCAGATGCCTGCAAATGATCCGGAAACGGCATTGTCAACGCAGTATCCGTCCGCCATGACGGGCTCGGCGGGCGCTCGGGAATCCCACTATTTTCACAATGAGGCAATGGCCAGGATACACCCATACGGACAGGTCCAGGATACGTCCTACTATCATCATCACGAGCCGGCGAGCCGGTCCCATTGCGGCTGCTCGAGCAGCGGCATGTCTCAACCGGCGGTCCCCTCCTACATGAAAGGCTCCGCTTTTCCGCCTTACTACGGGATGCCGCCTGCGCCAGCACCTGACGTATCGCCCAATTGGAGTCACTCTTACGATGAATCCTCCTCCTCTTATTAAGGGGCATACCTATGAATAAAGCGTTTCTTCCCACTTTTGAACGAGTCTTTCGGGTTCATATATACGGGGTGAAGCAGCGCAGAAATGTTTACATGTTTAGGACGAATCGCGGCATGTGGGTGGTCAAGGGCTATAAGGATGAGGAAAAGGCACAATGGGTGACCGCTGTTGCTGAGCAGCTGCGGGCGAGGGGATTCACCAGGACGGTGGAGTACGTCCAAAGTGCCAGCGGGGATACCGTAATCCCGATCGGGTCTGCCTATTACACGGTGATGAAAGCGATTGACGGCGACGAAGCCAGCTACATGTCATTGACCGACGTCAAGAGAGCAATAGCGACCCTGGCCAGGTTCCATCTTGCAGCGCGAGGTTTTCCGCCTGCCCCGGATATGTTCTACTACAAACCGCCGCTCATCGAAAAGTGGGAGTCGCGGCTGGCCGATTTTGAGGAGATCGCACATTCGGTCGAGCAAAAAGGGGCGCAAAACCGCTTTGAAGAGCTGGTGCTAAAAATGGCTCCTGAGGTGTTGGAAGACGGCTACCAAATCATCAAGAATGCCTGTTACCTGCCGCTGCTCCCGGAGATCCACCAGGCCGCGATTTTCGGGACGCTTGCGCATCGGGACGTCGCCAGCCACAATTTCCTGATCAAGGCCCAGGGAAGCTGCTACATGATTGATCTGGATACGGTAAACTACGACATGCAGTTGGTGGACGTCGTCCAATTGATCAGTCGAATGATGCTGCTTCAGGGTTATGAGATGTCTGCCTTCTCGCAGGCGATTGAGCAATACATCAAGATCTGTCCGCTGTCTGACTCGCAGATTAAACTGATTCATCAACTGCTGCGTTACCCCGACAACTTTTTGCGCGAAGTGACCGGCGTCTACCTGAAACGGCCGGGGTACAATCTTCGCGGAGTGATGCAGCTCCTGCAATTGGAATACAAGCTGCGAAACCGGCGACGGCAGTTTCTGCAGGCTGAGCAGCCGCTGCATACAGGCGGAGGATGGGCAGGCTACCTTGGAGCAGGCTGAAACGAGTGACAAACAGCGAAAAAAGCTGACGACGCGAAGTCATCAGCTTTTTTTGTTTCGGCCTGCGTTACCCTAGTTGTACGTCAAAGGCGTCTTCCAGAACAGAGGCCGGCAGGTAAAGGCGGCTGTTCATGACTTTTGCTTCCACAGGAACATCCTTCCCGTTGATGTTGGCCTGGGAAGCGTACAGGATGTAGACGAGCTTGGCATCGCCTTTGGTCAGCGTCACCTGCTGGGTCTTGGCATCGTAATCCACAGTGATGCCGGCTGAGACCGCGGTAGCCCGCACGGGAACCAGAGCGTCTTCTTTTGGTGCTTCCTGAGCCGGGACGGAAGGCTGGGAAGCTTCGTCTTTTGCGGTCAGGTCGAGCGAATACTTGGCAAAGCCGTCTGACTCCTCGGCCAAAAATTTCATGCCGCCCATTTTTTCCGCGAACGGCTTCGCGTCGACGGAGGTTCGGAACGTCACGGTTACGTCGCCTTTGATTGGCACGAACGACCAGTTATTGTCTGCAGTCGGATTGATCGTCTTGTTTGAAGTGATGTAGTCGATAATGATTTGACGGGTTTCGTCCGGCGAATCGACGACGATGTTTTTGCCGTCCAGACCGGGGAAGTTTCCTCCTCCCCCTGCCCGGTAGTTGTTGGTCGCAACGAGGAACTTTTGTTCCTTTGTCACCGGTTTGCCGTCGTACTGCAGGTTTTTGATCCGGTTTGCGCTGGGATTGACCAGCGTGCCCTTCAGATCGTAACGAGACGGCTCCGTCAGATCGATTTGATACGTGACGCCGTCGATGATGTCGAAGTTGTACGTCGGGAAGTTTTCATTGACAAGCGGCTGTTCGCCCAACTTGTTCGGATCAATTTGGTTAAACTGGCCGGCTGAGCGCTCCAGCCATTCTTTCAACTGGCTGCCGTCGACGAGCACCGCTTTTGCCGTATTCGGGTAGACGTACAAGTCAGCCACGTTTTTCACTGCCAGCGTGCCGGCCGGGATGTTGGTGTAGTAACTTGCGCCGTTGCGCCCGCCGGCTTTAAACGGGGCACCTGCGGAAAGTACGGGGATGCCGTCGTATTCCGTGCCCTGGATGTTCTTTTCGATGTACCATTTTTGCGCATTTGTAACGATTTGGACGGATGGATCGTCATGTACTAATGAGAAGAAGCTGTTGATCGGAGCCGTCGTCGTGCCGACAGGTCCGCGCACGTATTCAAGCGTTTTGGCGTGCTCGTCTTTTACCGCGTCGACGATCTCCTGGTCGACTTCCACTAGCGGTTTCTTATTGGTTTTGTCGTAGATGGGGCGCGCCTCCGACTGGGCGTCGACGACTTTCCATTTGCCGTCCACCTGCTGCAGGGTCAGATCGACGACGCCGAGATGATCTCCCCAGAAGCCGGGCATGACGGCAGGAATTCCGTTGATCGTCCCCTTGGCGGTATCCACGCCCGGGATGCCTTCAAAGTCTGCGCTTGGGAACAGCTTGTGGGCGTGACCGAAGAGGATCGCATCGATGCCCGGCACGCTGCTAAGATAGTAGGTGGCATTTTCGTCATTGCCTTGCGGCGTTGCCTGTTCGAATCCGGAGTGCGGGATGGCGACAATGATATCGGCGCCTTCCGCTTTCATTTTGGGCACGAATTTTTTCGCCGTTTCGACGATGTCCTTGGCGATCACTTTGCCTTCCAGATTGGCTTTGTCCCAATTCATGATTTGCGGCGGCGTAAAGGCGATCACCCCTACCTTGAGCGAAACGTCCTTGCCGTTTTCGTCTTTGAACGTCCTGGTTAGGATTTTGTAAGGCTCAAAGTAGTTTTTGTCGTTGTCCGGGTTGCCGTCCTTGTCGTCGTAGTAGACGTTGGCGTTGACGACGGGAAAATTGGCGCCGGACAAGCTCTGTCCCAGAAAGTCGAGGCCGTAGTTGAACTCGTGGTTTCCGATTCCCCCGGCATCGTACTCAAGCAGGTTCATCGCCTTGTACACGGGGTGAGTCTCCCCTGGCTTAAGCGGATTGATTTTGGCAACGTAATCGCCCAGCGGATTCCCTTGAATCAGGTCGCCGTTGTCGAACAGCATGCTGTTCTCGACTTCCTGCCGGGCGGCGATGATCAAGGACGCGGTCTTCGCCAGGCCAAATTCGTCCGTCGGCATGTCCTGGTAGTAGTCGTAGTTGACGATGTTCGTGTGGATGTCAGTCGTTTCCAAGAGTCTCAGCTTCAGCGTCGGCCCCTGGGACTCTGCGCCCACCAGCCCCGGCAGGACGAGGGTGCCGAGGAGCAGAGACACGGCCAGAAAACTGCTGGTAATCCCCTTTTTGTTCAAGATGAATCCTCCCTCTATGATCAGATGATCGTATCACAATTTGATATTAGCATATGCGATTCCTCTCGAGTAATGAATTTTCGTAAAGCTTTCATAGAATGGGGAGGATTTGACGGGAAATCTATGGATTTCAGCCTGCAGCCCGGTTATTGAAGGCGCAGCCTTGAAAATCCTGAAAACTGCGAGGATTCCGCTTTTTATCCTGATCGCCTGCCATGATAGAATAAAAGGGCGACGTGTTCGCTATTGTCGTAGTCTAAAAAGGAATCCAGGCACTCCTGCAGATGGACGGAGGGCTGGAAAAGGAGGAATTGACGATGAAGACAATCACAGCGGAGAAACGAGCATTGCATGGAAAGAGCGGAGCAAAAAAAATCCGCAAAGCTGGTCGTGTTCCGGGAGTGCTGTACGGTGCAGACCAAG
Source organism: Brevibacillus massiliensis (assembly GCF_000311785.1). Classification (GTDB taxonomy): domain Bacteria; phylum Bacillota; class Bacilli; order Brevibacillales; family Brevibacillaceae; genus Brevibacillus_C; species Brevibacillus_C massiliensis. Next base: position 373,559 of record NZ_HE978536.1, on the reverse strand, counting down.
AATCGCAGCTGCTACAGGTCGACGGACGACAGCTTGTGGCGATGATTCGGGCGAATGGCATAAACCGCCCGTTTCGATTGAAAGTGGGCGCTGCCGAAGTGCCGGTCATGATCGCCGAAATGCAGCAAAAGCCGATGTTGCCCGATATACTGCACATTGATTTCAAGCAGATTAACATGAACCAAGGGATTTCTGCCAGCGTTCCGCTGGTCCTGACCGGCAAACCGGATTCAGGGCAGGCGATGCTTCACGCCCATGAGATTACCGTCAATTGTTTGCCAAGTGATATCCCGGCTGAACTGCCCATCTCGGTCGAGGGGCTCCACGTTGGCGATACCGTAACGGTTGCCGATCTGAAAGGGTTAAAAAACGTGGAGATTTTGCAAGAGCCCGGGGCTGTCCTGGTCACGATCGTGGAGGCAATGGCAGCCGCAGATAATGCCGGCGAAGAGGCAGAGGAATAAGGATTGCGAGTTTTATAGACAACGTATAACGACCCCTTTTCATGGCGAAACTGAAAGAAAAGCCGTAAAAGGGGTATCTTTATGAAGCGAATTGGGAAATTACTGATTGTTTCCGCTATGGCAATCGGGGTGATTGGCGGCACACCCTATTTGGCAAACGTGATCAAAACTTGGCAGCAACCGACAGACCAGTCGGCCGTCGGGCGACTTGAGGCTGAACAAATAGAGCTTGTCCTGCGCCGTTCCTACCTGTGCGGAACCAAGGATGAAGAGAAGCAGCTGACGACCGGGAAGTCTGCAGAACAACTTCTCTCCGTATACGCGGACTGGGAGATCGTCTCGGTCGAGCCTGACAGGCTGGTCCTGCACAAGCAGGTAAACGATCTTTCCCCCGTCTGCAAAGAGAACGGCTATTTTGGTGTTTCACCGGATGGCATGCTGGCGCTGTTTAACGGAGTGCCGAGCGAGAACAAGGTCATCCAGACTTTTTACCAGATCAATACCGACCGGATGGAGGCGAGTCTGCCGAAGGAAGAGATCGAACACCTCAAAAGCGGCATCAGGGTACGGGATCTGGCGGAATACAACAGCATTTTGTCTACATACAGCGAATTTCAGCTGCACAGGCAGGAAAAGAAAAGCCAGTAGCATGGTGCTTGCCGACGCGCTTTTGGCAAAGGTACAATAGGACGAGATCGATCTACAAGCGCGATGGGGAGGGGCTGCCGTGTACCGTTGGCTGTTGGCTGTTGTTGCCGTCATGACGGCAACGGCTATTGCCGGAGAATTGAAGTTCAGCCCATTTTTTGGCGCTTTTCGCATCAGCCTGGGGAGCGCTGTTTTCTATTTCATGCTGCTGTTGTTTCGGCCCAAATACCTGCCGGTGGTGGGTGTGCTGGTCGGGGCTTTCGTCAGCCTGTTTCGGATGACGCTGGACTGGGGCATGGGTGTGACAGAGACCTGGGCACAGAGCTACACCGCGCACATGCCGTCTGCCTGGTATTACATCGCGTTTGCCCTACTGCTGCAGTTCGTGCGATATCCCCGCTTTCTGTCGTCTCCGCTGATGCTGGGACTGCTTGGCGGAGCGATTGATTTTACCTCCAATCTGGTGGAGCTGGCGGCCCGCATGCTGCTGGAAGGGCGAGAAATCGACCCGATCGCCAATTCGTCGCTCTTGTTCCTGCTCGGGCTGCTGCGCAGCTTTTTTGTCGTGGGGATTTACAATATTTTTGAAATCCGTCAGCTGCGAGCAGTCAGCCGTGAACAGCAAAAGCGGATGGAAACGCTGCTGCTGATCTTGTCCGAACTGCATGAGGAGCGGCTTTATCTGCAGAAAATGATGAAACATGTCGAACAGATTACGGCTGGAAGCTACAAGCTGTACCGCAGTTTGGCGGGAGACGGGCGGGCGCGTGAAGCCCTGCGGCTGGCAGAAGAAGTGCATGAGGTGAAGAAAGACGCACAGCGGATCGTGGCCGGCCTGTCCAAGCTGATCAAACAGGAGCGGGTAACCAAGCGCATGACCCTGCAGGATGTCGCGCAGTTGGTGGCGAAGGCGAACACAAAATACGCGGAACATTTGGGGAAGTCGGTTGATATCGAATTCCGGGTGCAGGGCAACCGGGTAACAAATCGGTTTTATTCCCTGCTTTCGGTCATGAACAACATCGTCGCCAACGCGATAGAGGCCATCAGGGATGAAGGCAGAATCACCATCGATATCTTTCCGCGCGGGGAAGACATCTGGATCGAGATCAGCGATGACGGACCAGGAATTGTCCAAGCGGACCGCGAATTGATCTTTCAACCGGGATACACCACCAAGTACGATCACGCCGGAAACGCCTCCACAGGCATCGGTTTGACCTATGTAAAATCAACGCTGGACGAATTGGCCGGCTCTGTCGAAGTGACGGAAAGCAGGTGGGGCGGTGCGCTGTTCCGCATCGTCATTCCGATCAGCTCGCTTACGGCCGGGATCGGCAAAGTGACGGAGGTGACAGGACCATGACGAGCTTCTTTCTGATCGACGACGATGTTGCCGCCCGGCGCATGCTGGCGACGATCATCGAGGACAGCGATCTGGGCCGGGTGGTCAGCGAGGCGGAGGATGGCTACGAGATTGAACAAACGGTAATGCGCTACGCTCCTGACGTGCTGATCATCGATTACCTGATGCCAAAACAGGACGGGATCGAGACGATCCGCCGCCTCAGCGGGCTCGGGTTTGCCGGCAAGATCGTCATGCTTTCCCAGGTAGAGCACAAGGAGATGGTGAGTGAAGCCTACCAGCAGGGCATCGAATACTACATCCACAAACCGATTAACCGAATGGAGGTCGTAGCGGTTTTGCGGAAGGTGATGGAGCGAATTCATCTGGAAGAGTCGATCCGGCAAATTCGCCGGTCTCTGGCCTGGATGGACCCAGGCTCTGCGCCGGAGGACAGAGGGAGACATGAGCAGACTGTCAGCAGCATTGCCCGCAGCATTTTGACCGAGCTGGGAGTCGTCGGCGAGGCGGGATGCCGGGATGTAACCCAGATCATCCAGACGCTGATTGACAGCGGATTCCTCTACGACGAACGCAATTTTCCCGCCTTGAAGGATCTGTATGCCAGCATTCTGCCTGACGCCCCTTCTTCCACCCTGGTCGAAAAAGAGGTGAAGGCGATTGAACAGCGCGTCCGCCGCACGGTAGCCCAAGCGTTGCTCAACGTCGCTTCGCTTGGCTTGACCGACTACGGCAATCCGACGTTTGAAGGGTATGCCACCAGGTACTTCGACTTTGCCGACGTGCGGCAAAAGATGAGGGAGATTGAAGAAGAGGAACCGTACTCCCGCGTCCGGCTCAATTTAAAAAAATTTTTGTATGCGCTCTACCTGGATGTGACGGCAAAGGCAAAATCCTGATTCGGCAAAAGGCGTCAACTTTTGCCAACATAATCAGCCTCATTTCGCCCATAATGAATCGTAACGGCGTCTAAAAAGGGGGAGTCTGTGTATGTCTTCAATGCCACGCGGAAGCTACAAAGACCAGTTCCACCAGCGCTTGTACGTTCAGCTGAACCAGGGGCACAACAAGCTTGATTACCGCAGAATCAGCATGATTCAGAGCGACATGCGCGAGGGCGTGGACGAATACGCCCACATGCAGCATGACATCAGCGATGCCCTGGGGATGAACAAACACTAGCCGCGCCGTCAGGCCTGACCCGTATCCGGGTTGGGTTTTCTTGTTTTCTGCAGGACGAGGGGAAATGCATGTTCGCTTTTGCTTCGCGTTGTGATACAGTTAAAGGGAGTATGAAGAAAGAAAAGCGGAGAGTAAAGATGCGAATATTAGGAATTGACCCAGGAATTGCCATCGTCGGATTCGGTTTCATCGAAAAAACCGGCAGCCGGATCAAACCTGTCCAGTATGGCAGTATCCAGACGCCGGCCGGCTTGACCGTATCCGTCAGGCTCAAGCAGATCTTTGAGGCGATGCAGCGCTTGATCGAGACGTATCAGCCGGATGAGATGGCGGTGGAGAAGCTGTACTTTAACCGCAATGTGACGACGGCCTTTACCGTCGGCCAGGCTCGCGGCGTCATTTTGTTGGCCGCCGAGATGGCGGGAGTCCCGATCTACGAATACACTCCGCTGCAAGTAAAGCAAGCCGTGACAGGGTACGGTGCGGCCGACAAAAAGCAGATCCAGGAGATGGTGCGCCTGCTGCTGCACCTGAAAGAGACGCCCAAGCCGGACGACGTAGCGGATGCGCTGGCGATCGCGCTTACCCATGAGCAGTTTCGCCCATATATCGACATAGCGGAAGGGGTTCGAACATGATTGATTTTATCGAAGGGGCGATCGCCTACATCGATTCTGAATACATAGTCGTGGAAACAGCGGGAATTGGCTACCGGCTGTTCTGCCCCAACCCTTACGCATTCGTTTCGCGCGAGGGACATCAGCAGCGTTTTTTTACCCATCACCACGTGCGCGAAGACGCGATCAGCCTGTACGGTTTTGGGTCGCGCGACGAGCGGGACTTGTTTCGCCGCCTGCTGGACGTGACGGGGATCGGCCCGAAGGGAGCGCTGGCGATATTGTCCGCGGCGACACCCGAGCAAATCGTCATGGCTGTAGAGCAGGAAAATGTTGCGTACCTGACCAAGTTTCCCGGCATCGGGAAAAAGACGGCACAGCGGATGATTCTCGATTTGAAAGACAAGCTGAAGGGCTTTACGCCCTCTTTCATCACATCTGCTGCCGCTGCCATGACCGCTTCTCCTGAAGCCGGAGCCGGCAGCCTGCAGGAGGCGCTGGAAGCGTTGACCGCTCTTGGCTACACGGATGCGGAACTGGTTAAAGTAAAGGGAGCGCTGGCTGAACAGGCCCAGCAGGGCGGCACTGTCGAACAGCTGATCAAACAAGCTCTGGCGCTTTTGGCAAGGGGGTAGAAAAAGGTGGAGGAGCGGATTATTACCACTCACATGCAGTGGGAGGATGAAGGGACCGATCTCAGTCTTCGCCCCCGCTATCTGTCGGAATACATCGGGCAGCAGCAGGTAAAAGAGAACCTGAAAGTCTTTATCGAAGCGGCAAAAATGCGGCGGGAAGCCTTGGATCACGTTCTGCTGTACGGTCCGCCGGGTCTGGGTAAGACGACGCTGTCGCAGATCATCGCAAATGAGCTGGGGGTGGGCATCAGGACCACGTCCGGACCTGCCATCGAGCGCCCGGGCGATCTGGCGGCCATTCTGACCAATTTGCAGGAAGGCGACGTCTTGTTCATCGATGAAATTCACCGCCTGAACCGCAGCGTGGAAGAAGTGCTCTACCCGGCGATGGAGGATTTTGAGCTGGACATCATCATTGGCAAAGGGCCGAGTGCCCGCAGCGTCAGGTTGGACCTGCCGCCGTTTACCCTGATCGGCGCGACGACGAGAGCGGGACTGCTCTCATCGCCGCTGCGGGACCGCTTTGGCGTGGTCAACCGGCTGGAATTCTACACCGTCGAAGAGCTGGCATTTATCGTCAGCCGGGCCGCCGACATCCTGCAGATCGGCATAGCCGAGGGGGGCGCTGTCGAGATCGCGAAGCGTTCCCGCGGCACTCCGCGGGTCGCCAACCGGCTGCTGAAGCGCGTCCGCGACTTTGCCCAGGTAAGCGGCGAAGGGGTAATTACCGAAGAGACCGCCAGAGAAGCGCTGCTGCGGCTGCAGGTAGACGCCTGCGGGCTGGACAACATCGATCACAAGCTGCTGCTGGCGATTATGGATCAGTTCGCCGGCGGACCGGTCGGACTGGACACGATTGCCGCGACGATCGGGGAAGAGGCCCAGACGGTTGAAGACGTATGTGAACCGTACCTGCTGCAGATCGGCTTTTTGCAGCGGACTCCGCGCGGGCGTATGGTCACCCCGGCGGCATACCAACATTTTGGACGGGAGATGAAAGCGTGAATCCGGTTGCCAAAGTACTCATTATTGTTGGAGTGGTGCTGGTCATAGCAGGACTTCTTTGGCAGGTGGGAGGGCGGTTTTTCCCGCTTGGCCGCCTGCCTGGCGACATCGTCGTCGAGAAGCCGGGCTTCCGGTTTTACTTTCCGATTGTTACCTGTATTGTGATCAGTGTCGTGCTGTCGCTGATCAGCTATTTGTTTCGGCTGTTTAAATAAGCGAGGGAGGACCTGATGCGTTCTGCCTCGTTTCTCCTTTTTGGACGGAAACCAGGAAGGAATTGGCTCATTTTTTGTCGAATCAATCAGTTTGATCCGTAAAAAATCGACAAGCGAGTCAGTCTGGGGAGGGGAACGAGGCGCGATGAAAACGTACAGGATAGCGAAGCGGGCCTTTTTTTTGGCAAGCGCTCTGGCTTTGGCTATCGGTTTCAATAGCGGGCCTGCGGATGCGGCGGAAAAAAACATCCGGGTCGCACTGTTTATCGACGACGGGCAGGGGTACCGAAATACGATCCCTGCCGTTACACTGGAGAGTCCGAACGACCTGAAAGTGGAGCTGTCCGGGAATGGCGGAAGTTACCAGCTTCCACGGGTTCGCTCGGCTCGCTTCGCTGTGGACCAATTTGCCATCGTAGCTCTGGAGACGGGCAATCTGACAGAAGCGGAGCGAATCGCCCAACAGCTCAGCAAACAAAAGAAAGACGCCTCGATCACGGTGGAGACGCGCGGCGAGGGTCCGCTGTACCGCGTGGTCAGCGGTTCGTTTCAGACGCTGGAGCAGGCCAATGCCGGAGTTCAGGCAGTAGCCGGGATCACCGGGAAAACGCCAAAGGTTACGGGGCCGTATCATCTCGAGGCGAACACGTTCCCGACCCGAAGCGAGGCGGAGCAGTGGGAGGCGAAGTTTGAAAGCTCCGGTATCTCCGCTCATACAGTCCTCGTTGAGAGAGGCAATGATCTGGCCTATGCCGTCTGGGTGGGTGATGAGGTGTCGGAGGCCGCCCGGGATCGCCTGGCGCAAAAGGTCTCCGGCATGTACCCTGGCTTTGGCTACAGGCAGCCTGCCGATACCGCTTATACGCTCGTCGACAAAGAGGTTGTCGGGAGCGAGCTGATCGATCGGTACGTCTTTTCTCCCCGTGCAAGGCTAAGCGTGACGGCTGCGAATGGCGGCGGCGTGCCGCTGGTCACGGTGGTGGAAAGGGAGGGGCGGCAGTACCGCGGTACGATCGAACTGTCCGCGTACAAGGGAAAATTGGCAGTGGTCAACGACTTGCCCTTGGATGAATACCTGTACGGCGTCGTCGGGGCGGAAATGGCCACCGGTTGGCCGCTGGAAGCGCTGAAAGCGCAAGCCGTGCTGGCCCGGACCCGGGCTGTCAGCCAGGGGAACAAGTACGGGATCGCCAATCTGTCCGATACGGTGCTGGAGCAGGCCTACTACGGGTACGGCAAGGAGGCGGGAGACATTCGCCGCGCCGTCGACGAGACGTCTGATGAAGTGATCAAATACCGGGGCAAGGTGATTGAAGCCCTGTTTTACTCCAATGCCGGCGGCCTGACCGCCGATGGGACAGAAGCCTGGGGAAACGCTGTGCCGTATCTCAGGCCGGTGGAAAGCAAGGACACGTATCCCCAGGAGACAGCCAATACGTGGTATCTGGTAGAGCTTGCCGACGGTACGATCGGCTACGTCCGCCATGACTACATCAACCTGCTGCCGACGAGAAACGCGGCGGGGCTGCAACTCGGGGAAGTGAATACCGACAACCTCAACCTGCGTACGGGACCAAGCCCGACGGTCTTCAAAAGTCTGTTCACGCTGCCGGCGGGAACCCAGGTGACGGTGATTACCTCTGTTCCGGAGGAGAATGCTTACTCGTGGACGCGCGGCCCATACACGCCGCAGGAGATCACTGCGATGATCAACGCCAGTCAGCAGCGCAACGGAGGCGCCACGTTCGGAGTGCCGATTTCTCAATTGGAAGTGACAAAGCGCGGCCCGTCAGGACGCGTATTGGCGATGACTGCAAACGGAATGGCGATCGCCGTGTCCTCTCCCGACTCTTTCCGCTCCGTCTTTCAGCAGGGCACAAGCAGCCTGCGCAGCACAAAATTCGACGTGGAGCAGATGGGAACGCTCTTCGTGCTGGGAGCAAACGGCCAGCTCGTCACACGTTCCAACCAGGGAGGCGCCTTGCAGGCGATTGGCGCAGGCTATTCGCGGCCAGTCGGCCTCGGCGGAGCGGGCGAGGACTTCCTCGTCTTCGACGGCAGGCAGTGGCGCGTGGCTTCCAAGCAGCAGAAGTTTTTAATCCGCGGATTCGGAAACGGGCACGGACTAGGCCTTTCCCAGTACGGAGCAAAGGCGATGGCCGAGGACGGGTATGACTACATCCAAATCTTGCAACACTACTATTCAGACGTAACGATTGAACCGTAAGTTTGACCTCATAAGGAGCACATGCACGTGGACATTAACCTTTTTGATTTTGACCTGCCGGAACATCTGATCGCACAGCACCCGCTGCCGGAGCGCACGGCGTCGCGGCTGCTGGTGCTGCACAAAGATACCGGGGAGATCGAACACAAAAGCTTTACCGATCTGATTCACTACCTGGAACCGGGCGATCTGTTGGTGTTGAATGACAGCCGCGTGCTGCCTGCCCGCCTGATTGGGGTGAAGGCCGAAACCGGAGCGAAGGTGGAAGTTTTGCTGCTCAAATCTCTAGGGGATGACCGCTGGGAGACTTTGGTGAAGCCTGGAAAAAGAGTCAAGCCCGGCACACAGATCCAGTTCGGTGACGGCGCCCTGCGCTGCGTTTGCGAGGACGTGACGGAAGCGGGAGGGCGAATCGTCCGCTTCCACTACCAGGGCGTCTTCTACGAAGTGCTGGACCGACTCGGAACGATGCCGCTGCCGCCGTACATCCACTCCCAGCTGGACGACCAGGAACGATATCAAACGGTTTACGCCAGGGAGCGCGGCTCTGCTGCGGCGCCGACCGCCGGACTGCACTTTACCCGTGAATACCTGCAGCAGCTCGAGCAAAAAGGCGTGCAGTTGGCGTTTATTACCCTGCATGTCGGCCTCGGCACCTTTCGGCCGGTCAGTTCAGAGAATATCGAAGAACATGTCATGCACGCTGAGTACTACGATATATCGCCGCAGACGGCAGAGCTTATCAACCAGGCCAAGGCGGACGGCAAACGGGTGATCGCCGTTGGAACCACCTCCTGCCGAACGTTGGAGACGGTTGGACAGGCACATCAGGGAAAAGTGGCGGCAGATTCGGGCTGGACGGATATCTTCATCCGCCCCGGCTACACGTTTTCGGTGATCGACGGCCTGTTGACGAACTTTCATCTGCCCAAGTCAACCCTGGTCATGCTGGTCAGCGCGCTCGCAGGGCGGGAGAGGGTGCTGTCCGCCTACCGCAGTGCGGTCGCCCATGAGTATCGGTTCTTCAGCTTTGGCGACGCCATGCTGATCTTGTAAAGAAAAGAGGATATTTTGAAGGGGGTGTTTTTCGGACATGACTGTCCGGGAACGCCCCTTTCTATGTTAGATATATTTTAGGCAAAGACAGGAAATACTGGAGGGGAAAGCCGTTTAAGTACTAGGCACAGGGGATCGATCTGATGGTAAAGAACATCAAAATAAGTGCACGTCAATTTTTCGTCTTGGTTGCTTTCTACTCCATCGGCACCTCTATCTTGATTATTCCCGGACCGCTTGCCGAAATGGTCAAACAGGACGCCTGGATCGCGGGAATTGCAGGTGTGGGCATAAGTTTGTTATTGGTCTGGCTGTACAGCTCGCTCGGAAGCCGCCTCCCCGAACTGACCTTGGTTGAAATGTGTGAAAAAATTCTGGGGAAGTGGCTGGGCAAGGCAGTCTCGGCGACTTTTGTATTCTTTGCTTTGATTGAAGCGGCAGAGTTGTTGTACTTTCTCGGTGACTTTCTGACTACGCAAATCATGCCTCGAACCCCGCCTGAAGCGATCAACATTCTGGTCTTCACGGTGGTCATTCTGGCTGTGCGCCTTGGACTTGAACCTTTGGCGCGGACGGCAGAAATTTTTTTCCCTATTTTGTCGTACTGTTTTTGATTTTGACCATTTCGATTTTGCCCCAGATGAAATTTCAGAATCAGCTTCCCGTCTTCACAGATACGGGATTCAGGAGGATGGTGCATGCTTCGCTGTATTTCATAAGTATTTTTTCCATGACAATCGTCATACTGATGATGGTCTTTCCCGTCTCGGTAGCTCAGTTGAAGCAGGGGAAGAAGGCTTTTTATATTGGACTCTTGACAGGAGGGCTTGTGTTAATAGTCATGATCGTGCTGACGATAACGGTGCTCGGAGCCGAAGTTGCGGCGAGACATCATTTTCCCAGCTACGTCTTGGCCAAGAAGATACGGGTGTCTAACAAAAACAAAACGGGTCTTGACCTATTTTTGGCGGAACTTTCCTTGTGATTCATTGCCAATCACACTATAATAGAGATTGCTTATATCTTACATGACGTCACGACAGATTGAGGAGTGCACAAGTTTGGCCGTACGCTACGAATTGTTAAAAACCTGCAAGCAGACGGGAGCCCGACTGGGCAAGCTGCATACTCCGCACGGAACGATTGACACTCCTGTGTTTATGCCGGTAGGCACGCAGGCAACGGTCAAGACGATGAGCCCGGAAGAGGTTCGCGAGATGGGCGCGGGGATTATTCTCAGCAATACATACCACTTGTTTTTACGGCCGGGGCATGAAATTGTCCGCGAAGCTGGCGGCCTGCACCGCTTTATGAATTGGCCGGGAGCGATTCTGACGGACAGCGGAGGATTTCAGGTCTTTAGCTTGAGCAACCTGCGAAAAATCACAGAGGAAGGGGTTTCCTTTCGCTCCCATCTGAACGGCGAAAAGCTGTTTATCGGCCCGGAAGAGGCGACTCAAATTCAGAACGCTTTGGGAGCGGACATCATTATGGCGTTTGATGAATGCGCCCCGTATCCGGCGGAGTACGATTACGTCAAGAAGTCGATGGAGCGGACGACACGCTGGGCCGAGCGCTGTTTGCGAGCCCACGCCAGACCCGATGAACAGGCGCTGTTTGGCATCGTCCAGGGCGGCATGTATGCGGATTTGCGCGAGCAGAGTGCACGCGAACTGACGGCACTTGACTTTCCCGGATACGCCATCGGGGGACTCAGCGTAGGTGAGCCGTTTTCCCTGATGTACGAGATGCTCGACTGCACGGTTCCGCTGCTCCCCACAAACAAACCGCGCTATCTGATGGGAGTCGGTTCTCCAGACGCGCTGTTGGAAGGGGCAATCCGCGGCATCGACATGTTTGACTGCGTGCTGCCGACGCGTATCGCCCGCAATGGGACATGCATGACAAGCCAGGGCCGACTGGTGATCCGCAACGCCAAATACGCACGCGATTTTTCACCGCTCGACCCGGAGTGCGACTGTTACACCTGCAAGAATTACACCCGCGCTTACATTCGCCACTTGATTAAAGCGGAGGAGACGTTCGGCATTCGGCTGACGACCTACCACAATCTCTACTTTCTCGTCAAATTGATGGAGAAGGTGCGCCAGGCGATTGCGATGGATCGGCTGGGCGATTTCCGGGACCAGTTTTTCGCTCAATACGGGTTGGGTGAAGATAGATCTTTTTAGACAAGAGGAGGATATTGCATGACAGGAATTGAAAGCTTTTTACCGCTGATTATTATGGTTTTAATTTTTTACTTCCTGTTAATTCGTCCCCAGCAAAAGCGCAACAAACAGCGCAATGCGATGCTCGCTGCGCTGAAAAAAGGGGATAAGGTGGTAACCATTGGCGGGATGCACGGCACGATTCAGGATATTGACGACAATACGGTCACACTGCGCGTCGCTCACAATGTAAACGTTACCTATGACCGCGGAGCAGTCAACAACGTGCTGAGCACTTCCAGCAGCAGCGAGGCTGCAGCTCCGGCAGCATCGGCAAAAGAAGAGTAGTTTTGCCACGAAAAAAAGCAGGTCATCTCAGCCTGCTTTTTTTCGTCCTTCGGGGATACTAACGGCGGGCAGTCATGTTGACCCCGATCACGCCGCCCAGAGCGCTGATGAGAAAGGCGCCCAACAAGTAAAACAAGGTCATCAGTCTCATCGGCGCATCAAAGCCGAGAAACCCGATTAACAGCACGAGCATGAAATAGGTGATCCCGGTCAGGCCGCCGTAATACCAGCCGCGGTTCATGCAGCGCCGGCCGGTGATGATGCCGCCGAGCAGAAGACTGATGATGTTGATCGTGTACGTAAAGTATGGCAGCGAACTTTCTTTCAGATCTGTAAAAGAGAGCAGGATAGCAGTCAATAAAGATCCGGTTAATACCAGTCCGAGCGTAAATAGAAGCCCCGTTGCGATTGAGGCGGACGTGCTTCGCAAGCAAAACCCTCCTTCTCATTTGGTTTCTACCATCTATATGAATGGCTTATCCAGCTTATTCATCTCTTCATTGAACTATGGAGCAAATTTTGTGTATGATGGATGATGGAATAGATGGGGGTGAGCGAAATGATCAAAACCTATTTTTACAATCACTCGGAAAAGAAAATGTACCATGATGTGGATCTGGGTACAAAAGACGAGTGGCTTCGGTCACCCGAAGATTTGCTGTGGATCGATTTGTATGACGTTGGAAATGACGAATTGCAATATATCGCCAAAATTTTTGACTTCCACCCCTTGGCCATCGAGGATTGTCTGCACGTAAGTCCCCGGGCCAAGGTGGACCAGTACGAGGGGTACTACTTCTTCGTCTTCCACGCGCTGCGATACAACGAGGAGAGCGACGACGAGATTACCACTCTGGAACTGAACGTCTTCCTGGGTCCCAATTACATTGTAACGATTCACAAATCGCCGATGAACACGATTGGACGCATTGCAAAGCAGTGTCACCGGAGCATGGCGTGGATGAACCGCGGGCCCGACTACCTGCTCTACTCGATCGTGGACGGCATCACGGATGAGTACTTTCCGATCATGGACCGCATCAGCGTGCGGATCGACGAGCTGGAAGATGAAATCTTTGAGCATCAAATGGAAGAGATCACGGAAGAGTTCCTGGCTCTGAAACGGACGATCATCTTGATCAGGCGGGTGATTTTGCCGCAGAAGCGGATTTTTGCCAACGTAAACGGGCGCTACTCTTTCGACATTTCCGAAGAGAACATGCCGTTTTACACCGATTTGACGGATCACCTGGAACGCCTGGCTGATTCGACTGAAACCTTTCGCGATTTGGTGAACGGCGCACTTGACACGTACTACACGATCATCAACGCCAAGACGACGGAGACCATGCGTGTCTTGACAATCATCTCCACTATCTTCCTCCCGCTTACGTTTATCACCGGGTTGTTTGGGATGAATACGTTTAGCTGGCTGGGGGTGGAGGCAGAACCGATCATGTTTGTGATTGCCTTCATCGTCATGACGGTTGTGCCTCTCGGGATGCTGCGCGTGTTCAAAAAACGCAAGTGGCTGTAATCCCTAGCGGCGGGGAAAGAACACCGAGAGCTGCTCGCCGATCCAGGGGATGCGCCGGACGTCCTGCTTGCCCAGGACCCGCATGCCGACCAAGAGGACCACATACAAGAGAAAGCAGGAACCGGAACTGAGCAGCAGCTTCTTGATGAGCGGCAAATCGTAGAACAGATGGTTCGCCATGTAAGAGCCGGCATAACCCATGGCGAGCATGGCGGCGCCAATTTTACAAAACTCGGAAAAGTTGATGGTAAACCCGATTGCTTTGACCAGACTGGCAAAATGCAGGAGTGTGCCCAGCGTAATGCCCAGGTTCAGCGCGATGATCGCACCATGGATGCCGAACGCCGGGTGGGCTGTGGCGACAAACATGGCGAGCAGCTTGACGGCGGAGCTGAACAAGGTGTTCCGAAATACCGTGCCCGCGTAATCCAGCCCCTGCAGGGCAGCAGCCAGCGGAGTCTGAAAGAACAAGAACACGGAGAACAGGGCCATCTCCCTCAGCAGCACCCCCACTTCCCGGTTTCCGTACAGCAGCTGGCAGAGCGGTTCGGCAAAGACGAACAGCAGCACGGCGCAGGGAGCCCCGATGACCAAAGTAATTCGCATCGCCTGGTAGATGCGGCGGTGGACCAGCGTACTGTTCTTTTGGAATGCTGCCTCCGACACGGCGGGAACCAGCGAGATGGACAGCGAATAGGTCAAAAAAGTAGGGAAGAGCAGCAAGGGAACGGCCATACCGGCAAATTTTCCGTACAGGCTGGTCGCCTCATGGGCTTGATACCCTGCTACCAGGAGGGCAAACGGAACGATCATGGGCTCCAATACGTATGCAATCGAGCCGACGAGTCGGCTCATCGTGACTGGCAGGGACATGCTCAAAAGCTGCCGCAGGTTCTCTCGATTTTGCTTCAGAGACGCCAGCAGCGGCAGTTGAAACAGACGCTCGGCTGTTTGCCGCCCCTGCCGGCGGAATTGCCAAAACATGTACAATAAACCGGCGGTTTCGCCAAAAATAATGCTGGCGACCGCACCGGCAGCGGCGTACTCTACGCCGTTATCCATAAACGTGACGGTCATTACGACGACGAGGGCCATCCGCACGATCTGTTCCAGCAGTTGGGAGGTGGCCGTCGGTGTCATGTTGTGTTTGCCTTGAAAGTAGCCGCGCAGAACGGCAGAAAAACTGGCCAGCGGAATGACCGGCAGCGAGGCCAGCAAGGCCCAGTAGGCGCGTTCGTCAGAAAACAGCCAGCCGGTCAGCGTTCGGGCTCCCAGGTACAGGATGAGACAGAGTGTCAAGCTGAGGGCCCCCGTAAGCGTCAGGGAGAGGACCAGCAGGCGCTTGGTCTTGCGGAAATCCCCGGCCGCTTCGCTCTCTGCTACTTGTTTGGCGATCGCCACGGGAAGGCCGAGCGTGGTCAATGTAATGAGAAAGTACATCAGCGGCACGACCATTTGGTACAGGCCCATGCCTTCGGCGCCGATAATCCTGGAGAGGACGACCCGGTTGATAAAGCCGAGGATTCGCGTGGCTGCCCCGGCGACAATTAAGATGACCGTACCGTAAAAAAACGATTGTCTCATGGGATGGTCCTTTCTTTTCCGAAAAATAGAGTTGAGAAAAGGAAGTTGAAGATTCTATTTTAAGAATATGGACGTGCCCGCCGGGTCATGACAATTTTGCAAAGGAGAGATGAAAGATGGAGTTTCCCGTTGATGCAAGTGAGGAGCTGAAGGCAGAGGTACACATGCTGTGTCAAAGCAAGGCCCAGGAGTTCGCCCTGCTCGGGTACGACAACATTACACC
The DNA here is from genome assembly GCF_000311785.1 of Brevibacillus massiliensis. Classification (GTDB taxonomy): domain Bacteria; phylum Bacillota; class Bacilli; order Brevibacillales; family Brevibacillaceae; genus Brevibacillus_C; species Brevibacillus_C massiliensis. Next base: position 358,281 of record NZ_HE978536.1, on the reverse strand, counting down.
CGATGATATCTGGAAGTGTGTTTCTGCTTCCTATAAAGAGATTCCGCCAAAACATCAACTGGTAAACGACATCCTTTCGCTGAAGGCAACCAAGTACATGAATTGGTTACTGGTAAATATGTATAAAAACCCAGACAACTTCATTTGACACGCTTTTCACAGGTTGGCTATAATGGGCGTGTTGGTTAGAAAACGGCTTTTTTATTTTTTGTGGGGGACAACCCGCTTGGAAAAGGGAAAGGGGCATTTTCGCACATGATTAAATGGAGTAGGTTCGTGCTCTTCCTGATCGTACTGGCCGCATTGGCTGGTCTGGTGATAACGACGACCGTACCGGTATCGAAGAACATCGTACTCGGTCTCGATCTTCAGGGCGGATTTGAGATTCTATATAAGGTAGAGCCGCTAGAAGCAGGACAGAAAGTGACGACAGATCTTTTGAAAGCGACTGCTTCGATGGTAGAGAAACGGGTCAATGTCGGGGGCGTTCAAGAGCCGGAGGTTACGATCGAAAATCCGGACCGGGTGCGCGTAAAGCTGGCCGGGGTGACTGACCAGGAGAAGATGCGCAGCTTGATCGGCAAGCCTGCCGTGCTGACGTTCCGCGACGAACAAGGGAACATCGTGCTGCAAGGAAGCGACCTCGCTCCAGGGGGAGCCAAGGTCGGCTTTGACGATTTGAAACGTCCCAAAATTTTGCTGAAGTTTGCAAATGCCAGCAAATTTGCCGACGTGACGAAAAACAACCTGGGGAAAACGGTCGCCATCTACCTGGATGACCAGATGCTGACCAACCCGCGGATCAACAGCGTGATTACAGGCGGCAACGCCGAAATAACCGGATCGTACACCCTCCAGGAAGCAAACGAACTGGCCGGGATTCTCAACGCCGGGGCGCTGCCGTCCAAACTGGTAGAGCTGTCGGCCAACTCGGTCGGCGCCAGCCTTGGGCAAATGGCGCTGCAGAAGACGATCTACGCCGGATACATCGGCGGTGCCGTCATCTTCTTGTTCATGCTGCTGGTCTACCGCATGCCGGGCATGATCGCCAACATCACCTTGATCGGTTTTACGTATTTCTGTCTATTGGTGCTGGATTGGATGCACGCCACGTTAACACTGCCAGGTATCGCCGGTTTTATTCTCTCCGTCGGAATGGCGGTCGACGCCAACATCATCACGTATGAACGCATCCAGGAAGAGATCAAGAGCGGCAAGACGATATTGTCTGCGTTCCGCGCGGGTCAGCGACGCTCGTTTATTACGATTATCGACTCCCATGTGACGACGATCATCGCCGCGCTTGTGCTGCTGTACGTCGGGACAAGTTCCATCCAGGGCTTTGCGACCATCTTGATCATGACGTTGATCGTCAGTTTGATCACCAACGTATTTGGCTCCCGCTTCTTGCTTTGGCTGCTCATCAAGGCCAACATGTTTAGGAAGCCTGCCTGGTACGGGGTAAAGGAGAGTGAAATACATGAGCTCTAATCCGCAAGATACCATGATTCGGTTTGATATTGTGAAAAATAGGAGAAAGTTCTACTTTCTATCAGCGGTGATTTTGATACTGGGGTTAGTCTTCACGCTGATTTTAGGGCTGGATCTCGGTGTTGACTTCAAGGCTGGAACGCGTTTGGACCTGTACATTGGCAAGGAGTTTAACGTTGGCGATATCGAAACGGTCCTGCACAAAGAGGTGCCGGACGTGAAGTTTAAAGACGTGACCAAGACGGGGGATAAAAACCTGTGGGCGACCACGACTTTTGACCAGCCGATCCCCAAAGACAAGTTGGAAGCCATTCAGGCAGAGTTGAAACAAAAGTACGGTGACCAAGTGGAGCGGCAGGAGTCGACGGTAGACCCGATCATCGCCGACGAAATGGTGAAAAAGGCAGTGATTGCCCTGGTGCTCGCGTCGATTGGGATCGCCGTCTACATTGCGTTTCGCTTTCAGTATTTGTTCGGGATTGCCTGTATCGTCTCGCTCGTTCATGACGCGTTTATCCCGATAGCGATGTTTTCGATCTTCCGGATTGAAGTTGACCTGACCTTCGTCGCAGCAATCTTGACGATTGTCGGGTACTCGATTAACGACACGATTGTTATTTTTGACCGGATTCGGGAAAACTTAAGAACGATGAAAGTGAAAACAGTTGAGGACCTCGAACATATTGTAAATGTGAGCTTGTGGCAAACGATGCGACGCTCCATTTTCACCGTCTTTACGGTCTTTGTAGCCGCACTGTCGATTGCCATCTTCGGCAGTGAAGGTATTCGCAACTTCTCGCTCGCACTGATCTTCGGTCTGGTGAGCGGAACGTACTCCTCGATCTTTATTGCCGCCCAGGTATGGGTGACGTTGAAAAAACGCGAAATGGGAAAAAAACGGCTAAAACCGGCAGCAAATCCGAACCAGAGTTAGTACGAGGCCGCGGAGCGATCCGCGGCTTTTCCTACAGGATAAGAAAGGATCATTTCCTGAGACAGCTTCCTTATCCTGCATGAAAGGCTTCCTCTAAAGAAGGACTCGACTGCTTCTTCGAGGAGGCTTCCATTGAAGCTTTTCTTAACGAGGAGGGATGATGATGGAGGATCGCTTGGCAAAGGCACAGTTCGGAGCCTGGGTAGGCATCGTCGGCAACTTGGGTCTGGCCGCAGCGAAGCTGATCATCGGGCTTGTTGCCGAGTCCCGTGCGCTGATTGCGGACGCGGCTCATTCCGCCTCCGATGTAGTCGGCTCTGTTGCTGTTCTCATCGGCCTGCGGGCTGCCGAGAGACCGCCTGATGAGGATCACCCGTACGGCCACGGCAAGGCGGAATCGATCGCCGCCATTATCGTGTCGGTGCTGCTGGTGATCGTCGGTTTTGAAATCGGTTACAAGTCGATCCAATCCATGCTGGTGCCGGTGGCAGCCCCGGGGATGCTGGCGATTTGGGCTGCCGTGTTTTCAATGGCGGTAAAAGAGTGGATGTACCGTTACAAATACAATCTGGGAAAAAAACTGAACAGCCAGTCGCTGATCGCCAACGCTCTGGAGCACCGATCCGATGTTTTTTCTTCCTTTGCGGCGCTGGTTGGCATCGGCGGCGCGGTACTGGGCGAATACCTGGGTGTCGGCTGGATGGTGTACCTCGATCCGGTTGCCGGCGTATTCGTCTCCCTGCTCGTCCTGAAGATGGCCTACAAGATCCTGAAGGAGTCGATTCACAACACGCTTGATCACGTGCTGCACAGCGAAGAGACTGTCCCGATGATGCAGACGGTGGAAGCAGTGCCCGGCGTGATCCGGATCGACGACCTGCGGGCGAGAGAACACGGCCATTACGTCATCGTCGACGTGAAGGTGAGCGTCGATCCGCAGATCACCGTGGAGCAGGGACACAGCATTGGCAAGCAGGTAAAACAGGAGCTGATGGACCGATTTGAACGGGTGCGGGACGTGTTTGTGCACATTAACCCGTACGACTCTGTCTTTCCGTTTTCTTCTGGCGCTGCAGGCCACGAGGAGCGCGACGTGATCCATTGATAGCGGTTTGTTCTGTGTATTGTCAGCCTCCCCCCCATTTTATATAATTAAATACTGGGATTGGAGGGCGGCTTATGTTACGAGCCAAGACACGCTGGCAGCTGGCAGCATGTGATGAGACACGCGCTTCCGAGCTTGCCCGTGAATGCAACATCCCGCCTCTGCTGGCAAAGCTGTTGATCATCCGGGGGATTGATACGCCCGAGCGGATACACGCATTTCTGAATGTCAGCATCGATCAGTTCCACGATCCGTTCCTATTGGACGGCATGGACGTGAGCGTCGAGCGGATCAGACGAGCGATTGCCGATGGGGAACCGATATGCCTGTACGGCGATTACGATGCGGACGGCGTCAGTGCGACCACCTTGATGATCCATGTGCTGCGGCAGCTGGGGGCGGTGTTTGACTATTACATACCCAACCGCTTCACAGAAGGGTATGGCTTACATACAGATGCGCTTAAAACCATATACGACCGAGGATTCAAACTTGTCGTCACCGTCGATACAGGGATTAGTGCCGCCGAGCAGGTCGCTTACGGACAGGAGCTGGGTCTGGACATCATCGTAACGGATCACCATGAGCCGCCTGCGGTGATACCGGATGCACTCGCTGTCATGAACCCGAAGAAGCCTGGCTGTTCCTACCCGTTTGACATGCTGGCCGGGGTGGGCGTCGCGTTTAAACTGGCCCATGCTTTGTTGGGACAGCCGCCCATGCATCTGGCAGATATCGCAGCGATCGGGACGATCGCCGATCTCGTTCCCCTGGTGGACGAAAACCGCCTGCTGGCCAGTTTCGGGCTGAAGGCGCTCAATCAGACCAGACATCCCGGTCTCAAGGCCCTCATTCAGGTGTGTGGACTGGAGGAAAAAGAGCTTACGGCCGGACACGTCGGCTTCGGCCTGGCTCCTCGCATCAATGCCGGCGGACGGCTGGAGACTGCAGAGGCGGCGGTTCGCCTGCTGGCCTCTGACGACGTCAAAGAAGCGGCCGAACTGGCCCGGACGTTGGATGATTTAAACCGGGAACGGCAGGAACTGGTGCAAACAATGACGGAAGAAGCGGAGGAAATGGTGAAAAACCACTTTCCCGCCGATCAGAACAGCGTCCTCGTGTTGGCGAAAGCCGGCTGGAACGTCGGGGTAGTGGGGATTGTTGCCTCCCGCCTGGTCGAAACGTTTTACCGGCCGACGATCGTGCTCGGGATCGATCCGGACACGGGGATGGCAAAAGGCTCTGCCCGCAGCATTGCCGGGTTTGATCTGTATGAAGCCTTGACCGCCTGTCAGGATCTCCTGCCGCATTTTGGCGGACACACGATGGCGGCAGGGATGACGCTGCCAGTCGAAAATATCGAGCGGCTGCAAGAAAGGCTGAATCAGATTGCCCACGAACGTTTGGCAGCGGACGATTTCATCCCGCAAACCCGCATAGACAGCGTGATCGAGCTGGATGCCATCGATCTGGAGACGGTCTCAAGCTTGCAGCGGCTCGCACCCTTTGGCATGGGAAATCCCACCCCGTTGGTCCAGCTTACCGACGTATACGCCAGCGGCATGCGGAAGATAGGGCGGGACGACTCCCATCTGAAATGCATGTTCGCTGCCGAAGGTGAGGGACAGAGCCTCGATGCGATCGGGTTCCAATTGGCGCCGCTGATGGAACGTCTGACGCCGGGAGCAAGGATCCAGGTGGTGGGCGAGCTTTCCCTCAACGAATGGAACAACCAGCGCAAACCGCAGCTGATCATTCGCGATCTCGCCGTTCCCCATAAACAAGTCTTCGATTGGCGGGGAAGCAGGGAAAAACAGCAGAAGTGGCTTTCCCTCTTGCAGGGAGCAAACGTGGCGACTGCCGTTTTTCATCCGGAAAACTATCAGCAGCTCCAGCAGTGTCTCGCGCAGTTGGAAATATCTTCCTGTCTCTTGACGGACGGCGCCGAGATACCAGCTGAAGCGGCTGGAGCTGATACACTCGTCTTGTACGATTTGCCCCAGCAAAGGGCTGCCCTGGAAGAGTTGCTGTCCGGCATGAAGCAGACCGAGCGCTTGTACTGTCTGTTTGGCGATCCGGAATTTTCATTCGAACAGCTCCATTTTCCCAGCCGCGACCAATTTAAACTGCTCTATCAAATATTTCGCCAGTACGGGCAAGTAAAAAAACAGCATCTTGACTTGTTGGCGCGAAAACAGCGCTGGACGCGGGCGACGCTCGATGGAATGCTGGCTGTTTTTGTCGAGTTGGGATTTATCAGGGAGGAGGGCGAGCAGTTCTCCATCCATCCTGAACCGCAAAAGTCGGCACTGGACAGCTCGCCGCTTTATCGCAGGTGGCAGGAGCAGACAGAGCTGTACACAGAGCTGCTGCTCTCTTCCCAGGAAGAGTTGACCCGTTTTCTGAATCAATGGTGGCCTTGTACCACCGCTTAGGAGGCTAATCGCCATATGAACTTTAAAGAACACATCCGTGTGATTCCAGACTTTCCCCAACCGGGCATCCGCTTCAAAGACATCACCACACTCTTGAAAGAGGGGAAGGTGTACCGCGCGGCCATTGACGAACTGACTGAATTTGCCAAGGCATACGATGTCGATCTCATCGCCGGGCCGGAAGCGCGCGGGTTCGTCGTGGGAGCGCCCATGGCGTATGCGCTTGAAGTCGGTTTTGTCCCCGTGCGCAAAGCAGGAAAACTGCCGTACGAGTCGATCAAGGCGGACTACGGCCTGGAGTACGGCAAGGACTCACTGGCCATGCATGTAGACGCGATCAAACCGGGTCAGCGCGTTTTGATTGCAGACGACCTGCTGGCAACCGGCGGAACGATTGCGACCACGATCAAACTCGTCCGGCAGTTGGGCGGAGAAGTGGTGGCGGCAGCGTTTTTGATCGAGCTGTCCTATCTAGAAGGGCGCAAGCAGCTTGGAGACATTCCGACCAAATCGCTGGTTACTTTTTAAGCTGAACAGACGCCGACAGCTTGATCTTTCGGCCGGATGGAACCGGCTGTTTGGGCGCGGGCCGATGTGAAAAGACGAGATGCATACTGCTTTACGGTACGGTAAGCCCTTCGAGAAGGGCTTCTTTTTTTCATTGCGGGGATGCTTTTCTTGCCGCAGCGGATTTTTCCCGAGAACGATCTTTACAAGTCAAGCAGATTGCAAGATAATAATATGAAGCACATTTTTAAGTCATTTCTGTACAAGCCATAAGGAGAAGCGACAGCAATGGATATCTTTGACCCTCCTGCAAATGACTTGATATTTTGAAAAGGGAAGGGAACTATGACAACGGGCATCGATGAAGTCATCAATCAAGTGTCTAGCTATATGTCAGAGTCAGATATCCAACTGGTGAAGCGCGCCTACGAGACCGCCAAGCGAGCGCATGAAGGACAGGTGCGTAAATCCGGCGTGCCTTACATCATGCATCCGATCGCGGTCGCCGGGATTTTGGCGAATCTGAGGATGGATGCGGTGACGATCGCCGCGGGTTTTTTGCATGACGTAGTAGAGGACACCGAGATTACGCTGGATACCCTTCGTCAGGATTTTGGCAGCGATGTGGCTGCACTCGTAGACGGCGTAACGAAGTTGGAGAAAATCAAATACAAGTCAAAAGAAGAGCAGTTGGCGGAAAATCACCGAAAAATGCTGGTTGCGATGGCCAAGGATATTCGCGTGATCCTGATAAAACTGGCGGACCGTCTGCATAACATGAGAACACTGCGCCATATGTCCGAAGAAAAGCAGCGCGAGATATCGGACGAGACGCTGGAGATTTTCGCTCCTTTGGCGCACCGCCTGGGGATTGCCTCGGTCAAGTGGGAGCTGGAGGATACCGCTCTGCGCTATCTCAATCCGCAGCAGTACTACCGCATCGTCAACCTGATGCAGAAGAAGCGGGCGGAGCGGGAAGAGTACTTGAAAGAAGCGGGCAGCACGATCCAGGACAAGCTGAAGGAACTGCACATCGAGGCGGAAATTTCCGGGCGGCCCAAGCACATCTACAGCATCTATAAAAAGATGCAGACACAGAACAAGCAGTTCAACGAAATCTACGACCTGCTTGCGCTGCGGATTATCGTCAACGACATCAGGGACTGCTATGCGGTGCTGGGCATCGTGCACACGCTGTGGAAGCCGATGCCGGGCCGTTTCAAGGATTACATCGCGATGCCAAAGCCGAACATGTACCAGTCGCTGCACACGACTGTGATCGGACCAAAAGCGGAACCGCTGGAGGTGCAAATCCGTACGTGGGATATGCATCAGACGGCGGAATTTGGTATTGCTGCCCACTGGGCTTACAAGGAAGGCAAGGGCGGCGTTGTTCAGGGAACGTTCGAAGAGAGACTGGGCAGCCTGCGGGAAATCATCCAGGGCGGACAGGAAGAGGCACCCAACGCTCAGGAGTTCATGGAATCGCTGAAACAGGACCTGTTTTCCGACACGGTGTTTGTCTTTACGCCCAAAGGAGATGTGGTGGAACTGCCCAAAGGCTCCGTTCCGCTTGATTTTGCCTACAGGATACACTCTGCAGTAGGCAACCGCTGTATCGGCGCGAAGATAAACGGCAAGATCGTTCCCCTTGACTACTCCCTTAGGACCGGCGACATCGTGGAAATTCTCACATCAAAGCACTCCTACGGCCCGAGCCAGGACTGGCTGAAGATCGCCAAATCAGCTCATGCCCGCAACAAAATCAAGCAGTGGTTCAAGAAAGAAAAACGGGAAGAGAACGTAGCCAAAGGGCAGCAGATGATCGAGGCGGAGATCAAGGCCCGCGGCTTTGAACTGAAGGCGGTCATGACGGAGGAGAACCTCAAGGAGGCGGCCGCCAAGTTCAACTTCCAGGGAGAAGAGGACATGTACGCTGCCGTGGGATACGGCGGCTTGACGGCTTCGCAAATCGTCACCAGGCTTACGGACAAACTGCGGCGTGACCGGGAAGAACAGCAGGTCCCCGAAGTCAAGCCGGCACCCACGCACCACGTCCGGCGCAGCGAGTCCGGTGTGCGGGTCGAAGGCGTGGAGAACCTGTTGGTGCGGATCTCCCGCTGCTGCACCCCTGTTCCGGGCGACGATATCATCGGGTTTATCACCCGCGGCCGGGGTGTATCCGTCCACCGGCGCGACTGTCCGAACATCCTCGCGGAAGACTGCAGCGAACGGCTGATCCCGGTATACTGGGAAGGCGATCTGAAGCACAACTACAACGTCGACATCGAGATCACCGGCAGCGACCGCAACGGATTGCTAAACGATGTGCTGCAAGTCGTGAGCGAAACCAAGACCAACATCTCAGCCGTCAGCGGCAAAGCGGACCGCAACCGCGTCGCGACGATCCACATGACGATCGCGATCAGCAACATCGACCACCTGCAAAAAGTGGTGGAACGCATCAAACGGATCAAAGACATCTACTCTGTACGACGGATTCTCAATACGTAAACTCCCGGGTGGCATCAGCAGCGCTGGTGCCGCCCGTTTGTGTTGTTTCGCCTTGCCGGTAACAGGAAGGGTTCCTTTGTGTACTCTATTACGCTTACCTGATTTACGTCTCTTTCGTTGCTGTAATTGAACTGGTTTCCTGGTGCCACTTTACGTCAACCCCAAGCTTTTCAAAAATGCTTCTCTTCGGAACCAGGGTACTTCCATTGATCACGGCAGGTGGTTGTTCAAAACAGAGCCATTCACTATTCACCAGGACATTGATTTCACCGAGGTCAGGAATCAAAGGATCAAAGCTAATCTCTTGTCCAAAATACTTCTTATGGAGCTGAGCAAAGGTTTCCAATGTTGGCCGACTTCCTGCTGGGAAAGAGTGCTTCGATTGTATTTCGCAGGCTAGGCGATAAACCACCCTACCGGCAAGAGAACCAAACAGGATTAGAAAAAATTCATTATGACTACCTTCATCAAATATTTCACTAATATTAATTATAGTATGTATATTTTCAATATTTACATTTAATAATAAATGCTTATATGCTAATATATAGCAAACAATAAAAGGAGGGTTTTTATGAGGAAGCTTCTTTTTTTATTAATTCTATCACTGACCCTATTGCCAATTCTACAAGTCAATGCTCAAGGTAATTCGACTAAGTCTGATGAGGTAGTGGTTTTTTCAAAACAACCCATTGAAGACACTGAAGAGCTATTCGAACGTGCAAAAAATGGAATAACAGATTACTCCAACGATAAAAAAATGTTGAATTTCGAAATTACAAAAACCTCTGGTAACACTGATTTGGATTTTAAAGTAAAGGAAAAATATGTTACGACACAAAAAATCAAACAAGTAAACAAAGGAGAACTGACTATAACCTCATATGCAACTACTGGTATCGCTGAAGTACAATCGTACAGCAAGTCGTCTGATAAAACGGATAGTTCATTAAGTGTGAAGTATTACAATACCATGTATTGGGATTCTTATACCAAGTCAGGTACGACGCAGTATTTCTTAAAAATTACAAAGGTTTATGGTAAATGGGAAATATTGGATAATAAAGTGCAAATCTCCAACAAAGATATTCTTGCTGTACAGGAAGGTCTAGGATATACTTCAGGTAAATATGTATATTATAACCAGATAATTGCCAACGATGTTTCCTCTTCTTACACAACAGCTTATACCCCAAGTTCTTGGGAAGCCGTTGCAAGAACGGGAAGTGTTGGTCAAATTTCTTCAAGAGTAAGCTCCGATATTAAAAGAGGTACTGAAACCTGGTCAGGTTATTGTTCGTTGACTGAGACACCAGGTTACCAATAATATCTTAAGGCGATAGGGGCATTTTACCTATCGCCTTGTTTAGAGAGGTGAGTGCATGCCAAACCACTTCTTTCAAAAACTTTTTCGACAAGAAAAATGGGAAATTGTTTATTCAACACAAGATGTTCAAAAATACTCGGAAGTTATAGCCAAACTTCAGTCAAAAGGGATCAAAACAAAAACAGAAACATACAGCGGTGGAGGCGGGCAGGGTGGAGGCTATGGTTTTGCAACAACGTACCATATCTTAGTTCGCGTAGATGAAATCCATCTGGCCAACAATATCGTTCATCATGGCAAATGAATTTATTTTCTACTCCCAAGCCACCAAGCGTAAATGAGTCCGCACCTTACGAAAGGATGAGGACTCATTGAGTAAGAGGGGGTGTGGCAATCGTGAATTGGTTTTATCTGATCATTGGTGTGATACTGTTGCTGTTAGGCTTTGCTTTTCTTCTAAGATCATCTCCGAGTCTAAGAAAAAGGGATGAACATAACAGCAAAAATCCCTTCGATAACTCTGGATATCCCCACAACGGAAATAACAACAATATGTGATCGTGCCAGGCGGGTTTTTTTAGCATCATGTCACGAGCAGGAAGAGAAAAACGGAGCGAGCACAGGCCTTGGCAACGCCTACCCAGTCGGAACGGAAAAAAACGGCACACGCTTGTCGACCAAATTCTGCGTTGAAATACTTACAGTACTTTTTGGTCGACGTGCCGTTTTTTGTAGTGAAGACGGACATCCCGGCTTCCCCGCTGGCGTGCCACGAACGAAGCGAGCCCGTTTTTCTCTTCCTCACCGCTATGTTCGTACAAACAATTTGACCTGCTGAAACTTCTTTTACTGTTTTTCTCGCCAACGATGACGCTCGTCCCACAAACTGGTATAATGGCCCATATACACAGTTTTGGAGGATATCACCGATGAGAGTCGTCGTTCAGCGCTCGCGAGCAGCACGTGTCACGGTAGCCGGGGAAGAGGTGGGCCGGATCGAGCACGGCCTGGTGCTGCTTGTCGGCATCACCCATGAAGACACGGAAAAGGAAGTTTCCTACGTAGCGGAAAAAGTGGCCCATCTGCGAATTTTTGAAGATGAAGAAGGGAAGATGAATCACTCTGTCCTGGAGACAGGCGGACAGATCTTGTCCGTTTCCCAATTTACCTTATACGGAGACTGCCGCAAGGGACGCCGGCCCAATTTTATGGCCGCCGCTCGTCCGGAGCAGGCGGAGCCTTTGTACGAATTGTTTAACCAGAAGCTGCGGGAAAAAGGATTGGTCGTGGCGACCGGCAAGTTCGGCGCGATGATGGAAGTCAGCCTGGTAAACGACGGTCCGGTCACCCTCATAGTCGAAAGTGAATAAAAAACTGCCGCCCAACGGTTAGAAGGGCGGCAGTTTTTTTGCCTATTGTCCAGATTGGAAGTAACTCACAATCCCTTTGCAGATCCCCTCGGCGGCGAGAGCCTGGTACTCAGGATCGCGGGCGTGGGCCTCGTCCTCGGCATTGGTCAAGAAGTTGATTTCCGTGAGAATCGCAGGCACCGGGTTTTCACGCAGGACGAAATAATCGCCGTAGCGGGCGTTCATATCCTTGTACTGTGTGGCCCGGACCAGTTCGCTTTGTACGTGGGAAGCAAGCTTGCTGGATTTTCCCTTGTCGTAGTAGAACACAATCGTCCCGTTGGTGGCGTTGTTGGGATGGGTGTTGTGATGAACGCTGACGAACAGATCGGCCTTGTTTTGCACCGCTATGTCCACCCTGTTCTGCAGCGTCGGATAGCTGTCATCCGTGCGGGTCATGATCACCGTGGCTCCGGCTGCAGCCAATTTTGCCTGCAAGTACTGTGCTACCTGAAGGTTGACTTCCTTTTCCAAGGTTTTGTAGTGCGTGCCGGTAGCTCCGCCGTCCTGTCCGCCGTGTCCGGCATCGACGACGATGACCTTTCCTTTTAACGAGTCCGCGGTGACGACAACCGGCGGTTTTTTCGCCAGATCATCTACCAGCCAGTTTGCCACCCAGCCGGTCTTGTTATCTGGTGTTTTTACCTGGATCCAATCGCCCTGTCTGGCAAGCACGGTCAAGCTTGTCCCGTTTGCCAGTGTGGCGAGTACCTGTCCTTCCAAGGATGGAGTAGCCCGCAGGTTCAGGTTGTCCACATTTACCCGCACCGTTTCCGCTGCCGGGGTGGACGGAGGAGCTGGCTGATCCGGTGCCGCTGGGGCGATGTCAGACGGCGGCGTTGTCGACGAGCCGGACGGTGCTGGCGGCGCCATCAGGATCCACCCTTCGCGTCCGTCATAGGTGATTTTTGACCAGCCGTTCGACACGCCGAGAACCTGCAGGGTGTCACCGGTGCTGAGTTGGCCGATGGTTTCATACGTTTCTCCCGGACCGGCATGGACATCCATGGTGTCTGGTACGGTGATCGTCTGTTTAGGCTGTTCGGCGGGCGGTTGGGGCGAAGCAGCAGCCTCCTTGCTTTCCTCTACCAGCCAGCCGGCCACCCAGCCTGTCTTCTGTCCGCTCAGTTGAATTTGCATCCAATCCCCGTCTTTCTTCAGGACGAGGTACTTCGTCTTGGGATTGATCTGCTGGATTACGGCTGACGAAGTATTCGGAGCTGTACGAACATTCAAGCTGTCCACTTTACTCTCAATATACGACTTGCCCGTCGCTGCCGGCGCAGGCGTGGATGGCTGTGCCGACGGTGTAACCGATTTGGCGTATTGGCTGGTGATCCAACCCGTCTTTCCGTTTGGCAAGGTTATTTGATACCAGTCATTCTTTTGCGTAATGACTGGCAGCGTTGTTTTCGCGTTGACACTGGAAATCACGTCGTACGTAAGGCCGGGGCCGGAACGGATATTTACCCGATCTCCCGTTACCTCGACGTGGCTGGAAGCGGCATCAGCGGCATAACCTGAAGCGAGACAGACAGCGAGAAGCAGACCGGAACCAGCAAGCTGTTGCAAACGAGTAAACACGTATGTACATCCTTTCCACAATGTTCTTCTGTTTCCTACATCCTCATACTCATTCGACTTTTTCCCTTGATTTTCCTGCATCAATCGACAAGTTTAGTCGAAGGTTTGGATCGCACTAAAACCGGAGAGACTAAGAGGGGAAAGGCAAGTGCTGCTGCAATCGCAACCTTGCCCCAAGGCAGGAGGAACACGATGCGACAATCTTTTAAAGGAACCGTTGCGCAGCAGATGAACAACAAGGGTGCATCAGTCGACTTTCACGATTTTCTGGAGCGGGAGTCGGTCATGAGCGACGTGGAATTGTCCCGTGAATATCATCTCAGCATGAAAGACGGACGCCAGCTGCGGGGAAAAATGACCCGTTAAACCTGCCAGGCGCTTCAGGTTGACGGTCTTCCCCCGGACCGTTACACTGGGCGTAGCGTACTTTGCAAAGCAGGTGACTTTCATGATCCAGATCAAATGTGCAGGACATACGTTTGAGCGGGAGATCGGCTTGATCCTCGCTCTGTTTTACGAAGACCCAGAGATCGTTTACGTCGGCGACTGGGACGACAGCCAGCCCGGCATGCGGATTTTTCTCTCGGTCAACCATACGGATCAGGGGGCTCGGGCACACGGCAGGCTGCATGCCGAAGGCCGGGAGTTCTCCTTCGACTATACCCGACCGTACGTCAGCGGCGATCCCAAAGCGGTTCAGAAGACGGCCAAACAAGCGGTCAGCTACACGCTGCTCTGCCTGTTGGAGCAGCTGACCGGGATCGAACAGGGGTGGGGCATCCTCACCGGGATTCGTCCCACCAAGCTTCTCCACAAGCTGCTGACGTCCGGGATGAGCAGAGAGGAGGCTCATCGCCACCTCAGGGAAGACTACATGGTCCGCCCGTACAAACTGGAGCTGTTGCAGCGCATCGTCGACCGCCAGCTGCGGGTGGTGCCTGACTTTTACCAGATTGACCGGGAGCTCTCTGTCTACATCGGCATCCCATTTTGTCCGACGAAGTGTGCCTACTGTACGTTTCCTGCTTATGCCATCGGGGGACAAAAAAATTCGGTGGGCGGCTTTTTGGAAGGGCTGCGCTACGAGATCCGCTCCGTCGGCGACTGGCTCAGGCGGCACGATATGCGGATCACTTCGATCTATTTCGGCGGCGGGACGCCGACCAGCATTACGGCGGAAGAGCTGGACAGCCTGTTTCAGGAGATGCACGCGTCTTTTCCCAATCTCGAGCACGTGCGCGAACTGACCGTCGAAGCGGGGCGCCCGGATACCATCACGCCGGAAAAGATCGACGTGATGAAGAAATGGAAAGTTGACCGGATCAGCATCAACCCGCAGTCGTTTACCGATGAGACGCTGCATGCCATCGGCCGCCACCATTCCGTGCAGGAGACGGTGGAGAAATACCGGCTGGCGATGGAGATGGGGTTGACCAATATCAACATGGACCTGATCATCGGTTTGCCAAACGAAGGGCTGGCTGACGTGAAACACAGTTTGGCCGAAGTGGAAAAGCTGATGCCCAGTTCGCTGACGGTCCACACCCTCTCGTTCAAGAGGGCCTCGGAGATGACCCAAAACAAGGAGAAGTACAGGGTGGCGGGTCGCACGGAAATCCAGCAAATGATGGAGCTGGCCAGCCGGTGGACGGAGGAACACGGCTATGTTCCCTACTACTTGTACAGACAAAAGAACATCCTCGGCAACCTGGAAAACATCGGCTATTCCCTGGAAGGCTGCGAGAGCATCTACAACATCCTGATGATGGAAGAGGCGCAGACCATCCTGGGGCTGGGCTGCGGCGCCGTCTCGAAGCTGATGGCACCCGGCTCGGGAAAGCTGACCCGCTGGGCGAATCCGAAAGACCCCAAGACGTACAACGACACGTATAAACAGCTTGTCGCAGACAAATTGCGGGATTTGGAGGAACTGTACAGCAAGGGTGTCGAGCTTTCCCGGTAAAAAACATTTTGTGCGGAGCAATCATTGACTCTGTTTCGACAATTTGCTATGATTCGGTAATAAGTTTTCACAATCCGTATCTGATGATGGGACCAAGTAACCAGGCACCGGATAGCCAGAGAGGAAGTGTCTAAGGCTGTGAGCACTTCTCTATGACGACTTGGCGAATGACTTCCCGGAGGACCCGCAGCGAACAGCGATGCCCAGTAGCTGCTGGCGCAGGGCCGGCGTTATCGGCCGTAAATAAGTGGGATACTTGTCTTGTATCCAATTAGGGTGGCACCACGGGAGTTAAGAACCAACCTCTCGTCCCTGACGCGAAGCGGAGCTTTCGTCAGAGGCGGGAGGTTTTCTTTTTTCAGGTCAAAGAGGAGGGTTAGGACATGTCCAAGATTCAAATCCCGCGCGGAACGCAGGACGTCATGCCGGGAACCGTCGAGCTGTGGCAGTACGTGGAGCAAAAAGCCCGCGATCTCTGCCGCCGCTACAACTACCATGAGATTCGCACGCCGATTTTTGAACACACCGAGCTGTTCCAACGCGGCGTCGGCGAGACGACTGACATCGTCGAAAAAGAGATGTACAGCGTCGAGTGGCGCGGCGAAGGCGGGCTGACTTTGCGGCCGGAAGGGACGGCGGGAGTCGTTCGCTCCTATGTGGAGAAAAAGCTGTACGGCGCGCCTAACCAGCCGACCAAGATGTACTACATCGGCCCGATGTTTCGCCATGAACGCCCGCAGGCCGGACGTTTCCGCCAGTTTACCCAGTTTGGCATCGAGGCGATTGGCGCCGTCGACCCGGCGATCGACGCGGAGACGATTGCTGTGGCGATTCGTTTTTACCAGGAATTGGGATTAAAGGGACTGAGCGTCGAATTAAACAGCGTCGGGACCCTGGAGGATCGGGCCCGCCACCGGGTGGAGCTGGTCGCCTTCCTGAACAACGTCCGCGGCGAGCTGTGCGAGGACTGCCAGTCGCGGATTGACCGCAATCCGCTGCGGGTGCTCGACTGCAAGAATGCGAAGTGCCGAGCGCTGACGAAGGACGCTCCCTCGATTCTCGACTACCTGAGCGAGGAATCGGCGGCTCACTTCGCGGCGGTGCAGTCCTATCTGACCGATCTGGAGATTCCTTTCACGGTAAACCCGAGATTGGTCCGCGGGCTGGATTACTACACGCAGACCGCCTTTGAGATCAAGATGGCGGAGATCGGCGCCGTGGAAACGCTCTGTGGCGGCGGACGCTACAACGGCCTGGTGGCTGAGCTGGGCGGCGAAGACATGCCGGGAATCGGTTTTGCGCTGAGCATCGAGCGGCTCTTGCTCGCGCTGGAAAAGCAGGGAGTAGAGCTGCCCGTCGATACGGCGATCGACTGTTACGTCGTCGTTCAAACACCTGAGGCGAAGCGGCCGGCCTTCCGCCTGCTGGACCAGCTGCGCGGTGCCGGCCTGACGGCGGAAATGGATTACCTGGAGCGCAAGATGAAAGCCCAGTTGAAAGCGGCAGACCGCCTGCAGGCCCGCTACACGCTGATCATCGGCGAAGCCGAACTGCAAGCAGGCACTGTCGTCCTCAAGGAAATGGGCACCGGGGAGCAGCAAACCGTGTCGGCGGGGGAAGCGGTAGCAGCCCTTATCAGCAAGCTGAAATAGAGAGTGGAGGATCGTTATGTACCGTACAATCTTTTGTGGTGAAGTGAACAAAGAGCATTTGGGCCAGGAGATCACGCTGAATGGCTGGGTGAACAAGCGGCGCGACCTGGGCGGGGTCATCTTTATCGACCTGCGTGACCGCAGCGGCATCGTGCAGGTGGTATTCAACCCGGAGGTAAACAAGGAAGCCTGGGAGCTGGCGGACAAGGTCCGCAGCGAATACGTCCTGTCGGTGAAGGGGAAAGTGATCGCCCGCGATCCGGAAGCCGTCAATCCCAAGCTGAAGACAGGGGAAATCGAGATAGCCGCTTCCCAGATCACCATTGTCAACGAGGCGAAGACACCGCCGTTCCAGATCGAAGACGGGCTGGACGTGGACGAGCAGGTGCGGCTGAAGTACCGCTATCTCGACCTGCGCCGTCCGGAGATGCAGCGCACCTTCATCCTGCGCAGCAAAGCGGCCAAAGCGTTCCGCGATTTCCTTGACGGACAAGGCTTC
This sequence comes from Brevibacillus massiliensis, assembly GCF_000311785.1. GTDB lineage: Bacteria > Bacillota > Bacilli > Brevibacillales > Brevibacillaceae > Brevibacillus_C > Brevibacillus_C massiliensis. The sequence continues at coordinate 340,861 of NZ_HE978536.1, read as the reverse complement.
CTCGAGGTGGAGACGCCGGTACTGACGAAGAGCACGCCGGAAGGGGCCCGCGACTACCTGGTGCCGTCCCGCGTCCATCCGGGCGAATTCTACGCCCTGCCGCAGTCGCCGCAGCTGTTCAAGCAGCTCTTGATGGTCTCCGGATTTGAGCGCTACTACCAGATTGCCCGCTGCTTCCGCGACGAAGACCTGCGGGCGGACCGTCAGCCGGAGTTTACCCAGGTGGACATCGAGACCTCGTTTTTGCCGATGGAAGAGCTGCTGCCGATGATGGAGCAGATGGTGGCCTACGTGTTCAAGCAGACGATTGGCATCGACGTGCCGACGCCCTTCCCGCGCCTGACCTACCAGGAAGCGATGGACCGCTACGGCTCTGACAAGCCGGACGTGCGCTTTGGCATGGAACTGGTCGATGTCTCCGACGTCGTGGCAGGCAGCGGGTTCAAGGTGTTCACCAGCGCCTTGGAAAACGACGGCAGGGTGAAGGGCATCAACGCCAAAGGGTGCGGCCACTACTCCCGCAAGGAAGCGGATGACTTGACGAAGTTCGCGGCCCGCTACGGAGCCAAGGGAGTAGCCTGGATCGGCCTGAAGGACGGCGAAGTGAAAGGGCCGATCGCCAAGTTTTTCAGCGAGGCTGAACTCGCCGAGTTGAAAGCGCGGCTGGCTGCCGAAGAAGGCGACTTGCTGCTGTTCGTCGCCGACAAGCCAAAAGTGGTGGCCGACGCCCTGGGAGCGCTCCGCCTGAAATTTGGCCATGAGCTGGGACTGATCGATCACAGCCAATTCGCTTTCCTCTGGGTAGTAGACTTCCCGCTGGTGGAATGGGATGAAGAAGAAGGCCGCTATGTCGCGCTGCACCATCCGTTTACCCGTCCGAAAGACGAAGACCTGCACCTGTTTGAATCCAATCCGGGAGCCATGCGGGCACAAGCGTACGACTTGGTCCTCAACGGGTACGAGCTGGGCGGAGGATCGATGCGGATCTACAAGCGGGACGTGCAGGAGAAGATGTTCAAGGCACTGGGCTTCAGCCCCGAGGAGGCGCAGGAGAAGTTCGGCTTCCTGCTCGACGCCTTTGAGTACGGCACACCGCCGCACGGGGGGATCGCGCTGGGGCTGGACCGCCTGATCATGCTGCTTGCCAGCCGTACCAACCTGCGCGAAGTCATCGCCTTCCCGAAAACGGCCAGCGCTTCCGACTTGATGACGGACGCGCCAGGCGAGGTGGATCCGGCACAGCTCAAGCAGCTCCACATTGCCGTGACGGTGGAAGAGGAAGAAGAAGCGAAGGTAAACGCGTAAGCGGGATGTTCGCTGCCTGTTTTTAGCTTCGCTGCAATGGGAGATAATAGGATGAGAGTCCTGCGATGTACGTGACTGCCAATCGTTTTGAGCCACAATGATTGTTCAGGGAGTTCCCCGTCCGTTATCAAAAAGACATGCCTCCGAAAGAGTGGACGTCTGGCTTGATTCGGCCGAACACCCACCTGCCAAAAGCAGGTTCAAAACGCAAGGGAGGCCACGGCATAACGGGGCTCTTTCCCGTTTTTGCCCGCACTGATTTATATCTAATCCACATCTGAAAGGTTGTTTGTTATGCTCCATCAATTTTCCCGGTGTGAATTGGCGTTCGGGCCGGAAGGGCTGGAAAAGCTGAAAGCGAGTTCTGTGGCCGTGCTCGGGGTGGGCGGGGTAGGTTCGTTTACCGCCGAAGCTCTGGCCCGTACCGGAGTAGGCAAACTGGTCCTGATCGACAAGGACGTCGTCGATATCACGAATATCAACAGGCAGATCCATGCCAACCTGCAGACGATTGGACAGCAAAAGGTCGAGCTGATGAAACAGCGCATCGCCCTGATCAACCCGGAGTGTGAAGTGGTGGCGATGCAGATGTTTTACAACGCCGAGACCGCATCAGAGTTGTTCGCCCACCGACTGGACTACATCGCCGATGCGATGGATGTCGTCTCCGCCAAGATTCACCTGATTCTCGAAGCGAGAAGACGCGGCATCCCGATCATATGCAGCATGGGAGCAGCCAACAAAATGGATCCGACCCGGTTTGAAGTGGCGGATATCTCCCAGACCAGCTACGATCCGATCGCCAAGGTGATCCGCCGCGAACTGCGCAAGGAGCGCATCTACAAGGGGGTCAAGGTGGTCTACTCCAAGGAAATCCCGGTACCCATCCACGCTGATGTCCTGCAGCAGGTCGTCGTCAATCCGGACTCGCCGATCCGCAAAGTGACCCAGCCTCCGGCCAGCAATGCCTTTGTTCCGTCTGTTGCCGGATTGATCATGGCCAGTGTGATCGTTCGCGACCTCATCGGCTGGCAGCCCGTAAAGGGGTAGCGGGAGAGAAGCGCGCGTGGCAGAGAAAATGGGAGCCAGCGCAGGCGTGACGCAACGTAAGTGAGCCCTTTTTCCCGGTTCCCAGGGGCAATGCTCTCTAACGGAAAATGACGCGGGGTGCAGTTGATGAACTGCACCCCGCGTTTCTC
>NZ_HE978536.1:335435-337215 GCF_000311785.1 Brevibacillus massiliensis | reverse complement strand
ATACCATGTTAACATGCTGAAATCCTAAATTTTAAACCGTTTTACCTGTTCTGACAACTTGTTGGCCATTTCCGCCAACGCCTCGGAGGCCGCGTTCATCTCTTCTGTGGAAGCGGTTTGCTGCTGCGATGCGGCGGCCACCTCCTGGATGTCGTCCGCGGCAAGCGTCGCCAAACGGGCGATCTCGTCTGCATCTTTGACGATGCGTCCGGTATCCTGACGGATCGTTTGAGCGGCCTGGTTCATTTGCTCAATCTGCCTGTTTACATCGTCGACCGCCTTTAGGATCTGCAGGAAAGCCTGTCCGGCAGCTCCTGCGCCCTCTCTGCCTTCCTGAACGGCCCGGGTAGCCGCTCCCATCGCATTGACGGCATCTTGTATTTCCGTATGGATCGAATAGACCAATTGGGAGATCTCCTCGGCAGATTGACGCGACTGCTCTGCCAGCTTCCGTACTTCTGTCGCCACGACGGCAAAGCTTTTCCCTTGCTCGCCGGCACGAGCCGCTTCAATCGCTGCGTTCAGCGCCAGCAGATTTGTTTTCTCACTGATATCCCGAATGATGGAAATAATTCCCATGATCACTTCTGACTGCTCGCCCAATTGGCGGACAGCTTCTTCTGTCGTATGCACCTTGGTACTGATCTCGTCCATCTCGCGAGCCAGCCGGGACAATTTTTGTTCACCCTCATGCGCGTATTGTGTCGCGACGGCGGAATCATGGCTGACCCGGTCGGCAAAGGAAGCAATCTGTTCAATATCTCGACCCATTCGGTGCAAAGTAGCTGTCGTCGTCTGCACGGTTTCTTTTTGACGCTCCGACCCCGCCGCAATCTCTCCAGCCGCCATGGAGATTTGCTCGGAAGCCCGGGCACTCTCGCCGGCACTTGCGGTCAGTTCTTCCGAAGCACCGGCTACCTGCTCCGATACGTCCTGAACTTCTGCCATCATCTTGCGAAATACCGTCAGCATTTCGTTAAACATCCGCGACAATTGCCCCAGCTCGTCCCTTGAGGTGACAGGCACTTGCTGGGTCAGGTCGCCTGTTTCTGCTTTTTGCATCGCCTCGACCAGATTTTTTATCGGCCTGATCAGACGGTTGACGATCACGGCCCCGGCGAGCAGCGCGACAGCGCCGGCGACGATGGTGATGCCGAGAATAATGGTTTTGCTTTTTTCAAACGGCTTGAACAAATCGTCCTGGTAACTGCCGATGACCAGCATCCACCCGTTCGGCAGCATTTCGAAGGCGGATAACTTTGGTTCTCCTTTCCAGTCGTACTCCACCCACCCTTGTTTGTCTGCAAACATCTTTTGGGCAAAGTCGTAGACGCTTAGATCGTCTCCTTTCGTGTCGTCGGAAGGATGGATGATCGCCACGCCGTTCTCGTCCATCAGATAAGCGTAGCCGATCATCCCGTTTGGCTGATAGTAGGATTCTCCCACCTCGTATACGATCTTGGCGATTTCTTCGAGTTCTTCCGGGCTGGGTGACTTCGTCCGGGTGTAGGGGGCCAACTCCTTCGCTTTCAGCTTCGTTATGTACCGCAGGTCTTCAATCGTCAAGTTGTAAATCCCCTGCTTGGCGTTCTCAAATTGAAAATAGCCCGCTGTCAAAATGGGTACCAACGTGATAAAAACCAGCGTCAGCAGCATTTTGTAGCGGATGGAAGTTTTCTGTAACATTCTCTACTCCTCCAATGAGCAACCCTGTTGTTGGCAATTTGGTACTATTTTACCATTGTGAGAGTGAGAACGAGCAGAAAAGTATCCCGGAAAT
>NZ_HE978536.1:273141-333986 GCF_000311785.1 Brevibacillus massiliensis | reverse complement strand
GCCCGGAAATATAATAAAATTGTGTCTAATTACCCGGAAGAGACAAGGTCATTCGCCCCTGGTTGTCTGTGCTTTGGTCATTCTTCATACAAGATATGCCCTGTCTGCGATACATCGTAACCGCCCACCGCGGCCAATTCGCCCTGGAAGGAAGCGGACCGCAAAATCTCACTGACCAGCCTGATGCACTCTTCGTTCTGCGGTGTTCTCAGCATGACGAGGTCGTACCGCTCTTTCATCAGCGGGACGAATTCGACGCCGACGAGATAAGCCGCCTTTTCGATGCCGATGCCCACATCCGCTTCGCCGGTGGCGACGGCGCCGGCCACCCCGAGATGATTGGCCTCTTCGTGCTCATAACCGGCGATGGACTGCGATGAAATGCCGTGGAGCCGAAGCTGTTCCTCCAGGAGGACCCTCGTCCCGGAGCCCTTTTCCCGGTTGACCATTTTGATCCCCGGCTTCTGCAGATCAGACCAGGTGCAGATTTGCTTGGGGTTTCCCGGCTGTACATAAAAACCGGCCCAACGCGACAAGAGGTTCATCACGACGTAGCGATGCCCGATCAGCAGTTTGCGGATGTACGGAATGTTGTACTCACCGGTATCGCCGTCGAACAGATGGGTGCTGACTACATCGGCGTCCCCCTGATACATGGCAATCAGGCTGTTCAGGCTCCCGACGTAGGAGCGGAGCGGCCGATAGGATTTCGTCTGCCCCTCGATATGGTTGGCCAACATATCCAGGCTGACATCTTGCCCGCTGATGATGATTTGCCTGGAGGCTGCGCTTTTCAAGGAAGAGGCGGGCATGTGGGCGACAGGTGTCCCTTTTGCCCTGGACTTGTACGCCTCGAGATCGACGGCATCTACCCGCATCTGCCGCCCGACGCGGTAGGCGGGCAGTTCGCCCTTTTTGATCAGATCGTATACCGTCAGTTTGGAGATGCGCAGGATTTTGGCGATCTCTTCGGTTGTATAGGAAATGTCGTTCATTTGCGTCCACCTCGAATCATTCCCGGTGCCGTGCGAGTGCAGTGCCCTGCGGCACCGAGTACCTCTATTATATCCCGGGATGCCCGAGGAGAGAGGCCTTTTTTCCACCTTCCCGTCACCCCGATTTCCTCCGCGGATGGTTGAACACCGTTGCCGTTTTCCATTCGTATAGTACTATATATCACCGTAAAAATCTGTATGATGGAGGATCGGGCATGGCGAGAAGAAAAAGGGACAAGAAAGAACAAACGGCTGTTGAGATGACTCCTGAATTTGGAAATTGGCTGAAAGACAAGGGGGTAAAAGCCCGGACACTGCGGAAGAGTCCCGACAAGCTGCAGGAGTATTACCAAGAATGGCAGAAGGCTAACAAGCCCAGACGAAGGTCGCTGCTGCAGCTTCCCAAATTGCCAAAAATCAACTTGAACGCCGTCAGCGAACGCGTCAATCAAATCCATGATATATTAAGTACGATCTCAAGTTTGAAAGAGGCCTTTGGAAAATCGAAAATGGAGTAAAGCCAGGGACATATCGCTCCTTGGCTTGTTTTTTGTTTGCCAAAAGGGAGGACACAAGAAAGATGCACGTTCTGTTAATCAGAAAATCACAGACCAAGGCATTGTAATGTCTTATGTGTTTGATACCACAGGGCTGGATGTGCTGACAGCCGGGAAGGAAAACGGACAGCAAGCGGAAAATCCCGCTGTTACGGTTCAAGAGGACTTCAACGTGTTGAACGTCATTGAAACCGGCAGAGACGATGCGGAAGGAAACAAGGTGGATACAGGTGTCGCCGTAAATGACAAGCCCGAGGGGATCATCGCTTTTCTCACAAGCGGGACCAAGCTACCGCAGCCGATCTATCTGAATGTCGCCGTCAGCCGAATCGGCAGGGTGAAGGGGAGTTGGAAGGGGAAAATCCCGATTGATCAAAGCAAAGCCGCCGAGGTTACCAAAATAGCGCGGTAAACGCTCTTCAGGCGCTTTGGACCGTTCCGGTCTCACAAGACGGGCTTCCCGCTGATGGGGAAGCCCTTTTAAGGTTAGAGTAGGGAAGCTACCTCTACGCTAAGCTGCTGGGCAAAATCGAGTAAATCATCTTCTGTCACTCTGATGGCGAGAGCGGGACCGGTTTCAGTAGAAAAGGAGCTGTTTGCCATCCCGGCATCCAGGATTACGATGAACAGAAACATTTTTTTCTGTTCTAGAACTCCTTGCGGCGTGATGAAAAAAGTTAAACTGGGCTCAATCGTGTAAATCCATCGCGATGTTTTATGATCTGTTACAGGCACAGAGGATATAATTTTTTCGATATCTCTGCGAAGAATGATAAAGGTGTGTCGTATCGGATGGCCTATATTTCCGTATTCAAGCGACACATGAATCTTGTATGAGTCTTCATCATCTGGTTCCAAACGAAGGCTGAGTTTTGACTGTGTTTGCTCGTAACATAAGTCTAACAATTCAACCATCTTGCCGCCCACCCTCTCTTTTTTGGAGTCATCCCTAACAGAATTCTTCTTTTAATTTCCCACGAATAAAGGTTTATGGCGTTGGAAAATTAAAATAACTTGGAATCCATCTCCAACTTTTTTCTATACCCGGGTAGGTTGTAATTGCCCTAGTTACTGTGCTATTAAAGACGATTGCCAATCTGGCTGCTTTATCGTACACAATATAGCTGCCTTCAAACAACGTCATAATACCTTTCACCGGTTAATACGGTTCTTGCCCAAAAGGCTGCTTCAATTCCATATTCGTATGCCCGTTTTGCTGCGTGTTCGGTAACCGTTATGGCAACCTGCCTTTCAATAAGATAAGCTTCGGCTACTCTTATCCATCTAAGTATTCGATCAGATGCATCTGCAGGAGCTATTCTTTCCTGGTTGGTATTACTAGCATTATCTATGCCTCTCATTTCATTATAAAACTTTTGCTGTTCTGCTGCTGGCAGATTAAGAATAATTTCCCTTAAGAATTTGTTATTATTGGTAAAATTATCCTGATCATTAATCAAATTTTTCTTTTGTTGAGACGATAGATGATAAATGTATGTAGCTACTGTTTCTTTTGTTTGATCAAGTGATACCTTTTCGACAGAAGTAGCTGCACTCTCTCCGTTTTTGGAAGCAGAATCCTACAATAGAAAAGGCTAACAATGAACTCAGCAATTTTTTCTCAAAAACATAAAAACTCCTCCATTTTTTATTTTTGATTATAACCTATTTTAATAATATACACATAATTCGGTATACTATTTTTTCCAATATTTCATAGATTACAGGTGAGGGAAGATAGACGCCTCCTTGACTTAATTGTTGGTCAATTTGAAGAATTGTATAGAGTTGCTACAAAAGGTTTGACAATTAACCAATATATGTTTAATTATAATTAGATATATCTAATTATAATTAAACATAAGAGAAGACTGTGGGAGGGATTTTATCGTGTTAAAAAAATGGGCGATTCTGCTGTCTGCCTTGTTCATCCTGGCAGTTCCCGTTGGCTGTTCCAGCGTCACACAGCAACAGTCGGCCGGGCAGCCGGAGCAGCAGGCGGCAACCGGCGCCGGCGCGGACCAAACGGATCAAACGGGAGCGCAAACACCCGGCAAAGATGCGGAACTGATGGTCTCGGCCGCGGCCAGCTTGACGGATGCCCTGCAGGAGCTGAAGAGCGGATTTGAGAGCGAGCATCCCGGTGTTACGCTTACATATGTTTTCGGCAGCTCAGGCAAGCTGGCACAGCAAATTGAAAACGGGGCGCCGGTTGACGTCTTTTTATCGGCCAGCGGGAAGGATATGGACAAGCTTCAGGAGAAGAATCTGATCAAGCAGGACACACGTATCGATTTCGCCAAAAACCAATTGGTGCTGGTGGCCAATAAGAGCAGTTCTCTGCAGCTTGACTCTTTTGAGCAGATCGCACCGGACAAGGTCGAGCATTTTGCGATTGGCGAGCCGGAGAGCGTCCCGGCGGGCAGGTATGCGAAAGAAGTGTTGGAACATCTGAAGCTTTGGGATTCGCTGCAAAGCAAGCTGGTGTTTGCCAACGATGTGCGCCAGGTCCTGACTTACGTCGAGTCCGGCAACGCGGATCTGGGCGCTGTCTACGCGAGTGACGCGGTCATCGCCAAGCAGGTAAAGGTATTGGCGACGGCCGACTCCAACTGGCATAAGCCGATTGTCTATCCGGGCGCCGTGGTCGCCAGCGCGGCCCATCCTGTCGAGGCGAAGGCGTTTTTAGACTATTTGCAGGGCGACAAGGGCAAAGAGGTATTGGAAAAATATGGATTTACCCAGTAAGGGTGCGGTGTACAGGAGGTGGAAACTGTGCCAGATGCAAATTGGACTCCGCTATTGCTGTCACTCAAGGTAGCCGGCATTTCCACCTTTGTTGTCTTTCTTGCGGGGGTGCTGATTGCCAGGCTGCTTTCGCGGAAGAACTTCTTCGGCAAAAGCTTTCTGGAGTCGCTGCTGCTGCTGCCGCTGGTCCTGCCTCCGACCGTCGTCGGTTTTGGCCTCTTGATCACTTTCGGGAAAAACGGAATCATCGGCAAATGGCTTTTGCAGTGGTTTGACGTACAGGTTGTCTTTTCCCTTACCGGTGCCGTCATCGCCTCGATCGTCGTCTCCTTTCCGCTCATGTACCAAAGCGCGGTCGCAGCCTTCAGCGGAATCGACAGCCGGCTGGAAAACGCCGCGCGGACGATGGGGGCATCGGAGTGGAGGGTGTTCTGGACAGTCTCGTTCCCGTTGGCCTGGACGGGCCTGCTCTCCGGCCTCGTCCTTTCGTTTGCCCGTGCGCTGGGTGAGTTTGGAGCGACGCTGATGTTGGCCGGTTACATCCCGGGGAAGACAGACACGCTTCCGGTGGCGATCTACTTTGCTGTCGAGGCGGGACAGATGGACAAAGCCTCGTTTTGGGTCGTGATCATCGTAGCGCTTGGGCTGAGTACCACGATGTGGCTGAACTGGTGGAGCAAACGAAACATCAATCGCTATGCAAATCAGAAAGAGGCGGGGTGATGTGGCATGTTTTCAATCCATATAAACAAACAATTGGCCCACTTTCCCCTTGAGATCTCATTTGAGGCAGACCGGGAGATCATCGTCTTGTTCGGGCCATCCGGTTCCGGCAAGACGACCGTCTTGAATTGCATCGCGGGCCTTAGCCACCCCGATTCCGGCAACATAACGCTTAACGGCGTCTGCTTCTTTGATGGAAAAACGAAGCCGGTTGCCCCGCGCCGGCGCAACATCGGCTATCTGTTTCAAGATTACGCCTTGTTTCCCCATATGACGGTGGAAAAAAACATTCGCTACGGAATGAAGGCCGGCTCCTTGGCCCATGTGGATCAACTGGTGGCGGTGCTGGGCATTGGGCATCTGCTCGGCAAATACCCCCAGCAGATATCCGGCGGGGAGAAGCAGCGAGTGGCGCTGGCTCGCGCCTTGGCGACAGAGCCGCAGATGCTGCTGCTGGATGAGCCGCTGTCGGCGCTGGATCGAAAGACGCGCCTGCAATGTCAGGAGGAATTGCTGCGGCTGCATCGGGATTGGAACATCCCGTACGTGATCGTCACGCACGATCTGGAAGAGGCCAAGAAGCTGGGCGACGCCATCTACTTTATCGAACGCGGGCAGATCGTCGACAAATTGATCAAGAAGCCGATGATCGCCAAATCATAGATTTTTGACATGGTCAAGGTTAACCCCGAAGCGGGGTTAGCCTTTTTTTGTGTACAAATGGAGAAAAACAGGCTGTTGCCGCAGGTTTTCTTCCCCGCTTTTTCATAAGTTATTGTACATTTTGACTTCAGAAGAAAGGATGCTTCTATGAAAAAAACCGCAAAGTTAAGGCAGTTGATTCAGTCGAAAAACCTGGAGTTCTTAATGGAAGCACACAACGGCCTGTCTGCGAAAATTGTCGAAGAGGCTGGCTTTAAAGGGATTTGGGCCAGCGGATTAACCGTTTCGGCAAGTCTGGGAGTACGGGACAACAACGAGGCTTCCTGGACGCAGGTACTGGATGTTTTGGAATTTATGAGCGACGCCTCAAGCCTGCCGATCCTCCTGGACGGGGATACCGGGTACGGAAACTTCAACAACGCAAGGCGATTGGTGAAAAAATTGGAGCAGCGAAATATTGCAGGGGTATGCATTGAAGATAAGCTGTTTCCCAAGACCAACTCATTCATCAATGGCAGGGCCCAACCCCTTGCAGAGATCGACGAGTTTTGCGGCAAGATCAAAGCGATGAAAGACGTGCAAAATGACGATGATTTCGCGGTCATTGCGAGGGTGGAAGCCTTTATTGCCGGCTGGGATCTGGCGGAAGCGCTGCGGCGGGCAGAGGCATATCGGCAAGCCGGCGCAGATGCTGTCCTGATCCACAGCAAGCGGGCAGATGCGGCAGAGATTGAAGCGTTCATGGCGGAATGGGGCGGCAGGCACCCGGTCGTGATCGTCCCGACCAAATACTTCGCCACTCCCACCAGACGCTTTGCGGAGCTGGGGATTAGCCTGGTCATCTGGGCGAACCACAATCTGCGGGCATCCATTCAGGCGATGCAAACCATTTCCCGCCAGATTTTTCTCCAGGAGAGCATCAAAGAGGCAGAGGGCAGCGTGGCACCCTTGGATGAGGTATTCCGGCTGCAGCAGGCGGACGAACTTCAAGCCGCCGAAAAGAAGTATCTCCCTTCCCAAAAATCGATTCGGGGGGATTGATTCATGCTGGAGACAAACGAATTCGGAACGGAACTGCAGAACCTGGGGTTTGCCTTTTTCAGCGGCGTCCCGTGCTCTCTGCTGAAAAATCTGATCAACTACGCGATCAATGAATGCGAATACGTTGCCGCGGCAAACGAAGGAGATGCCGTGGCGATTGCGGCCGGCGCTTTTTTGGGAGGAACAAAACCGGTTGTCCTGATGCAAAATTCAGGCTTGACGAACGCCGTGTCCCCCTTGGTCTCGCTCAACTACCCTTTTCAGATTCCGGTGCTGGGCTTTGTCAGCCTGCGGGGGGAACCTGGAGTACCTGATGAACCGCAGCACGAACTGATGGGTCAGATCACGACACAATTGCTGGATTTAATGAAGGTGAGATGGCTGTACCTGTCTGCCGACTTGGAGGAAGCCAAGCGGCAGCTGCGGCAAGCAAACCAGTGCATCGAAGGCAACCAGCCGTTTTTCTTCGTCGTCAGAAAAGGGGTCTTTACCGCAGAGCCCCTGCAAAGACAACCAACGCCAACCCGGTTCAATCGAAGCAAAACGCTCAAAAACAGGGCGGATCAGCTGCCGACCCGCCGCGAAGCCCTCGCCGTCATTCACTCATTGAAAGGGAGCCGCACCGTACTGCTCGCTACGACCGGAAAAACCGGCCGGGAGTTGTACGAGATCGAAGACGCCGACAATCATCTGTACATGGTCGGCTCGATGGGCTGTGTCAGTTCGCTTGGGCTGGGATTGGCCCTGACCCGGAGGGATTTGGATATCGTCGTCATCGATGGAGACGGTTCGCTGCTGATGCGCATGGGGAGCCTGGCGACAAACGGCTATTACGGCTCTCCCAACATGCTGCATATCCTGCTCGACAACAACGCCCACGATTCGACCGGCGGCCAGAGAACGGTATCCAACCACACTGATTTCGCGGCGATTGCCGCCGCGTGCAGTTACGAAACATCGGCTTATGTCCACAGCCTGGAAGAACTGGGAGCCGCGATCAAAGAATGGAAGCAGAGGCGAGGATTGACGTTTCTCCACATGCGGATTGCGGCAGGCTCGAGCGAACAGCTCGGCCGTCCCAAGACAAAGCCTGCCGAAGTAAAAGAGCGCTTGCAGAGGTTTGTTCAAAAACCATCCTAACTTGCGGAAGGGGAGTCCTTATGCAGGGGATAAAGCGAAACATTTTACTGAATCCGGGCCCTGCGACGACGACCGACACGGTGAAATACGCACAGGTCGTGCCTGACATATGTCCCCGTGAAAGCGAATTTGGCAATTTGATGGAATACGTATCTGTGGAACTTGCCCGGCTGGTGGCGGACCCCGCGGAGTACACGACCGTCCTGTTCGGCGGCTCCGGTACGGCAGCGGTTGAAGCGATGCTGACCTCTGCCGTGGCCGAGGATGCGGTGATCATCGTAAACAACGGTGCCTACGGCAAGCGGATGTGCGAGATTGCAGAAGTGTACGGCCTGCATTTTCTGGAATTCAAGAGCCCTGCTGACGATGCGATTGACTTGGCTGCGCTGGAGTCCATGATCGAAACCGCTCCGCGAAGAATAGCCCAGCTCGCTGTGGTTCACCACGAGACGACGACCGGCCTGCTGAACGACATCGCTTTGATTGGCGAGATCTGCCGCAGGCACCGGATTGAGATGCTGGTCGACGCGATGAGCTCGTATGCAGCCGTCCCGATTGACATGAAGCAGATGAATGCCAGTTTTCTCGCGGCAAGCTCCAATAAAAACCTGCAGGGGATGGCAGGCATCTCATTTGTCATCGCCGAGCGGGGCAAATTGGAGGCGATGCGGCAGAGGAAACCGAGAAATTACTACCTGAATGTATACGCGCAATACAAGTTCTTTTCGACGACCCGGCAGATGCGCTTCACCCCGCCTGTGCAGACCTTGTATGCGCTCAAGCAGGCGATAGATGAATTGAAGCTGGAGGGGGTAAGCGGACGGTACGAAAGGTACAGCAAATCGTGGGAAACCCTGACAGACGGGCTTGCCCGGCTGGGGCTTGCCACGATCGTGCCAAAGCAGCATCACTCCAAAATCCTGACTTCCGTCCTCGAACCGGACTGCGGGGGATACGACTTCAACGATATGCACGACTATTTGTACAGCCGCGGGTTTACGATCTACCCCGGGAAAATCGAGGGGACAAAAACCTTCAGAATCGCCAATATCGGCGATATTACCTACAAGGATATAGAAGCGTTTTTGCAATTGCTGGAGGAGTACCTCAGGCAGAACGGTCATACCTGCGGCAAGGGGGACGACCGGTGAGCAAGGGGAAGATGCTGCACGTCGAAACTGCGCTGCGAAGATCGACACTTTGCGGGCACTCCCAGGAAATGCTGCTGTCCCATGTTGAACGGGTCGCGCTGCTGTCAGCGGAGAGGCTGAGCCGTTCCTTCCCGAAACACCGGATTTACGGAGTGGGGCGATGTCCCATTTTCGCAAGCTGGGGGACAAAGACATGTACGACCGCATCAAGGCGTACAAAAGAGGATCAAATGCCGGAAGCCCCGGCTAAAAGCACTTTGGTGGGGATGGATACAGAATGAATAAATGGGAGAAATATCTGTTTCTTCACGGAGAGAAACAAATCCGTTCCATGCTGCCGCAGACGCGGTTGATGACGGCGGATCACCTGCAGGAGCTGCTCCAAAAGCACGGTTCCATCATTCTCAAGCCGATCGACGGAAGCGGCGGGAGAGGGATCCTGCTCGTAACATCCGCCGAAAATGACCGCTCTCTCGTCCAGATTACCTTGACCAGGCAGACGGCAGCCAACCACGAGCTCTTTTCTGTCCTCGCGAATGAAATCATGCGGGACTATATTCCCTATCTGAACGAAATAGATATCCGTCAGCTGCTTGCTGCAAGTTATATCATTCAGCAGCGGATTCCCCTCGTTGAGGCAGAGGATCGCCCCTTTGACATCAGAGTGATGGTGCAGCGGAAAAACGATTCTCCGTGGACTGTGACGGGCAAATTGGCGAAGTGGGCCGGCAGCGGTTATGCCATAACGAACGTGAATCTCGGCGCTGCGATTCTCCCCGTGGAAACGGTACTCGAGCGCTCACCCTTGCGCAAGCATTCGCAAAAAGCACTGTTGTCCCATTTGGATGAAGCCGCACTGCTGGTTGCCCGGCGGTTTCAACAGCGGTTTCCGGGCATTCGCGAACTCGGCTTGGACATGTGCTTTGATCCGCAGGGGAATCCGTGGATCATCGAAGTCAATTTCAAACCTCATGACTACCTGTTTCTCGCCCTGGAAGATCAATCGATGTACCAGGCGATCCAGGAATACAGAGGAAAGGAGGGAGAGAATTGAATCTTGATGAGATCATGAACCGGATCAAAAGCGTGCCAAAAGAGAAATGGACTGACGAAGAGACATTGAAAGAGCTGATCAGTCTGACAGCCAAAGAATCGGGAAAATCGTATTCGGCAGAGGAGATTGACCAGCTGATCGGCATGTTCAAAAACATGCTGCAGGATGGATCGCAAGCGACACTGATATCGCTTCTGTTGCGACATGGGGTGAGCAAGAGCCAGATTGACGAGTTGAGGGAAAAGTTTCAATCATAGCCGTTGTTGAGCTTTCGCGTCTTGCTGTCCGGTTTCACATTTCGCGTGCAGAGCCATATTGACAAATGATGAAGATGGAATATAGTAGGTGGTATACTAACTACGTAAAAGGACCTGGCTATGGAGAACATTTACAAGGAACTGCAAAAACTGGGGTTTTCCCAATATGAGTGCAAGGCCTATGTCGGTTTGTTGAAACATTCTCCCGTCACCGGGTATGAGATCAGCAAGCGCACCGGGGTGCCCAGGTCGATGATCTACGAAGTGCTGGGAAAGCTGCTGGACAAGGGAGCCGTCTATACGGTTCCATCCGAACCCGTGAAGTATTCGCCGGTCCCTGCCGCAGAGTTGATTGACCGTTTGCGGAAAAGCTTTGCGCGGTCGTTCGACTTTTTGGAAAAGAACCTGACCGCATTGGAGGGGGAACGCGAGGCGGACGTAATCTGGCACATTCGCAGCGATGAGCAGGTGCTGGCTGAAATGCATGAGCTGATCGACAGCGCCCGGAGGAGCTTTGGCTGTCGGTATGGGAACAGCAGGTTCCGTCCATACAAGAGGCGGTCGACAGGCGCATCCGGGAAGGCATCCACGTCTTCTCCGTTCTGTTTGGCGCTCCCGAAACGCAGCTGGGCTTCACCTGCCATCACAACTACATGACGCCAGATGTCGTAAGGGACCGGATGGGCGGCTGCTTGACGATTGCCGCCCGTGATGGAGAAGAAGTGTTGATCGCCAATTTCTCGCAGAAGACCACGGCCTGGGCGGTGAAGACGCAGGATCCTGCCTGGTCTTGGTGGCGACAGAGTACATCAGGCATGACATCATGATCTCGGAAGTCACCCGGAAGTTCGGCCCGGAAAAGCTGGATGTCCTGTGGAGAAATCAGCGCGATTTGTACCATGTTGTGACGGGAAAACGGTTGAAATAATCAACGCCGTTTTTTCTTTCTGCCCTATTGTAGTCGTTAGCTTCATAACATCTATCATCGCCAATCTTACGAGCAACAGATCCAATAACCTGCGGCTGGTCGCGGCACTGCCGGCGTTTTTGACGGCCGTGCTGACCCGCAGCCTGATGGGTACGGTCATCGTCGGCACCTGTCGATGATGCTCCTGCGCTGGCTGGTGTAAAAAAAGCTGCGATTGAAGCGGACACACCTACCGTGTTCGCTTTTTTGCCTTCCATAAGGAACATACGTTTGGTATACTGTTCCTAGGGGGTGAATTCTTGGCAACTGTAACGTATCTCATTCAACTCAAACAACCAACACGAAAGAAAAAACAGCAATGGTTGCAAAGATCTACTCGCCGGTTATTGAAACCAAAATCGTTCATACCTACTTCCCTTACTTTCAAAAGTATGGGTCAAAAAGAAAGACGATGGATGACGGATTATAATTGCAAACTTGCAAAAGGATATCGTTGATTTTGCCTTGCAATTCCCGTATCCTGTCGTGATGATGGAAAAATTGGAAAACATCCGGAAAACAGCCCAAACGATAAACCGCTCTGATCGCACGATTCATTCATGGGCCTTTTATCAGCTACAACAGTTTATCGCAGAGCGAGCGACGAAGATGGGTATTCCGGTTTTGTTTGTGAACCCTGCTTATACCAAGCCAGCGTTGTTATAAGTGCGGGCATGTTGAAAAAGCCAATCGCAAGAAAGATATCTTCCATTGTCAGTCCTGCGGTTATAAAACGAACGCCGATTATAACGCGGGATGTAATATTGCGGTAAGCACAAGCTTGGCGGTGTAGAAAGAATCATTTTCGATAGACCAAGTGCCTGTACTCGCAAAGTCGGTGCAGGAGGATCGTGTGGCACGACCTTGGGCTTCCATGATGAAGACAGGCCGGAAACGGAACAACGGGTGATGTCGATGGATATCCCTCTGTCTGAGTGAGTAGCCTCCGCACTTCCTCTTGGAAGCTCATCATTTTCATGATGAGAGGATGTCACACTCCGAACGTCCATTCGTATAATGGAGGAATAGAGGGTGATGAAGATGAAAAAGAAACTGGCGCTGACTGACATACTGGAGCAATTCCGACAGGATGAGCGCTTCAGAGACAATATTGTGCACTGGACGACCATTCCTCCCCGCGAAGCCAGATGCGTGCCCTTCCCGGCCGATCTTGATCAGCGGATTTGCGATACTTTGTCTCGCCGGGGGATCACGTCGCTGTATACGCATCAGGCGTCTGCCTATGAGAAGGTCCAGGCAGGCCGCCATATTGTAGCCGTCACTCCCACGGCGTCGGGGAAGAGCATGTGCTACCACCTGCCGGTCCTGCAAAGGCTGTCGGAAGATCCGCAGGCTCGGGCGCTGTACCTGTTTCCCACCAAGGCGCTGGCCCAGGACCAAAAAAGCGAGCTGCACGAGCTGATCGGGGAAACGGGCCTTGCGATCAAGTTGGAGACCTACGACGGGGATACCCCGGCCAATATCAGGCAGTCCATTCGCAAGGCAGGAAACATCGTCATTACCAATCCCGATATGCTTCACTCGGCCATTCTTCCTCATCACACCAAATGGGTCTCTTTTTTCGAACACCTCGCTTTCATCGTCATTGACGAATTGCATACATACAGGGGCGTATTCGGCAGCCACGTAGCCAACGTAATCCGCCGCCTGAAGCGGATCTGCGCCTTTTACGGGAGCCGGCCGCAGTTTATCTGCACCTCGGCGACGATCGCCAACCCCAAGGAGCTGGCGCAGCAGTTGACGGAAGAGAGAGTGGAGCTGATCGACAACAACGGCGCCCCGTCCGGCACGAAGCATTTCCTCTTCTACAATCCGCCGGTCGTCAACAGGCAGCTCAACATCCGCCGCAGCGCCACGCTGGAAGCCCGCGACATTGCGGCTTCCTTTCTGACGAACAACATCCAGACGATCCTGTTCGCCCGCAGCCGCGTCCGCGTCGAAATCCTGCTCAAATACCTGCAGGAGCTGATCAGATCCAAGCTGGGCCCGAAAACGATTCAGGGGTACCGGGGAGGCTACCTGCCGACCCAGCGGCGTGCGATCGAACGGGGACTGCGCCAGGGGGAGATCCTGGGCGTCGTCAGCACCAATGCGCTGGAGCTCGGCGTCGATATCGGTCAGCTACAGGCGTGTGTGATGACCGGATATCCCGGCTCTGTCGCCAGCACGTGGCAGCAGGCGGGACGCGCGGGCAGACGCCAGGGCGAATCCGCAGTCGTGCTGGTCGGAGGCTCCACGCCGCTCGACCAGTACGTCATCTCCCATCCCGAATACTTCTTCGACCGCAGTCCGGAGACGGCGCGCATCAATCCGGACAACCTGGTCATCCTGGTCGATCACATCAAATGCGCCGCCTATGAACTTCCCTTTTCCGAAGGGGACCGCTTCGGCCGCGCCGAGATCACCGAAATCCTGGAATTTTTGACCGAGGAGCAGATTCTGCATCACTCGCGGGGAAAATGGTTCTGGATGAACGATTCCTTTCCCGCCCACAACGTCAGTCTGCGCTCCGCCTCACAGGAAAACGTGGTCATCATCGATATCAGCGAGCGGGGGAATGAACGGGTGATCGGCGAAATGGACCGGTTCAGCTCCCTGACGCTGCTGCACGAAGAGGCGATCTATCTCCATCAGGGGGTACAGTACCAGGTAGAGCGGCTGGACTACGACGAAAAGAAGGCATACGTGCGGGAAGTGCAGGTCAATTACTACACGGACGCCAACCTGGCCGTTTCGCTCAAGGTGCTGGACGAGCAGGAGGCGCGCCGGCTGTGGCAGACGGAGTGCGGCTGGGGAGAAGTATCGGTCCATGCGATGGCGACGATTTTCAAGAAAATCAGGTTTGAGACCCACGAAAACATCGGGTCGGGGCCGATTCATCTCCCCGAGGAGGAACTCCACACGAACGCAGCCTGGATCAGCTTCCCTGAAAGCCTGTTGGCCGCGATCGGCAGGGAGGATGTAGAACGCGGGCTGATCGGTTTGGCCCACGTTCTGCAGCACGTCGCGCCGCTGTTCGTCATGTGCGATCCCCAGGACCTGCACGTGGTGGCCCAGCGCAAAGCGGTCCATTCCGGGCAGCCGACCATTTTTCTCTACGATCGCTACCCTGGCGGAATCGGCCTGAGCGACCAGGTGTACAAGGAGATGGAGACCATCCTGGACCAGGCGGAAGGAGTGCTTTACTCCTGTCCGTGCAGCTCCGGCTGTCCCTCCTGCATCGGCGGGGCGGAAGAGGGAGGAAAAACGCTGGCCCTGTCCCTGCTGCGGGTCGCCCGAGGGGGGAGTGCGCATGTCTCTTAAAGCAAAGCTGAACCGGATGAGAGGCCATCTTGCCATCGAGACCCCGAAAGCAGCCGACCTGCCCGCGGCAAATATTCCCCACCTGGAGAGATGGCGGGAGCTTGACGCCGCACCGCACGGATCTGCCGACGACTACGTGATCATCCGCGAACGCCGTTATCCGCTCGACTACCAGCACGGCAGCTACCGCTTCCGCGAGCTTGCCGACATCATTCGCGCCTGGGAGGAGGCGGGCAGAAGCAGCCACCCGCTATCCGCTGTCGGCAGGCGGGCGGGCGATCTGCTCTTTTTCGACACGGAAACCACCGGACTGCACGGCGGGGTCGGCAACACCATCTTTTTGCTGGGGTACAGCCGCGTCGAAGGCCAGGAGGTCGTCGTAAGGCAGCATTTTCTGGCTGCTCCCCACGCGGAGGCGGTCCTGTACCAATCCTTTCTGGAGAAGGCCCGGGAGGCTACGCATCTCGTTACCTTTAACGGAAAATCATTCGACTGGCCGCAGGTGAAGACACGTCATACGCTTCTTCGAGACCTGGTGCCAGGCCTGCCTGCGTTTGGCCATTTCGATCTCTTGCATCCGGCGAGGCGCTTGTGGAAGCGCGAACTGCCCTCCTGCCGGTTGTCCGTCATCGAGCAGACAAAACTGGGAGTGGCGCGACAGGATGACGTACCGGGCTACCTGGCGCCCATCCAGTACTTCGATTACCTCTCCGCGGGGGATCCCCACCTGATCGAGGGGGTGCTGCGCCACAATGAAACAGATGTCCTGTCGCTCATCACCCTGTACATCCACCTGTCCAGTTTGCTGCTGGAACGAGAGGGAGAAGCGGCGACCGAAGCGGAGCGGCTGGAGATCGCCCGCTGGTGCGAAGCGATCGGCGAGCTGGAGCACGCGGCGAAGGGGTATCAAACCGTCGCTGAGAGCAGCTCCGCCCTTCGCGGCCATGCAAAGCTGGCTCTGGGCCGCCTGTACAAGAAACAGCGCAAATGGCGGCAGGCGCTGGCGGTGTGGGAGTCGTACATGCAGGAAAACAGCCATGTGCCGCAGGAGATTTACATCGAGGCGGCCAAGCTGTGTGAACACCAGCTGAAAGACGACGAAAAAGCGCTTGCCTACACCCTCAAGGCCTTCGATTTGTGGAAGAAAAGAGGGACAATCCTGCGCAGAAAGTCGCAGGCAGAGCGGGAAGCTTTTGAAAAGCGGATTGTCCGGCTGGAAAACAGGATGAAGATGCTCGCAAAGAAGGATTGCCAATTTTGAAACACACTTTTGATGACCCATTGACTGCTTTGTGTCGGAAGGGAGCGATAATCCTTTACATGCCCCACTTTCAGGGAGAGGCGTTTGTGCAAAACCTGGAAAGGGTGGAACAAGTAAGGAGGATCGCTGAGGCGAAACAAGCGGAAGTGGCACACGTCGTGCTCGCCTGGTATCTAACGCGAGATTCGATCGACGCCCTGATTCCGGGGGCAAAGCGAGCAGAGCAGGTGCTCAGCAACCTGAAGACGCTGGATGTGCGCTTGACAGAGGAAGAGGTACAGGAGATAGACCGCATTTTCGCGGATCGCAAATAAACAGAGGGCGCGGATATGTCCGCGCCCTCTTTGCCGCTTTTTCCCGCAAGTCTGTCCGCCCCGCTTCCCGCTTGTCTCCATTCAGGGGAACAAGCGAAATCTGCTTTGACTCCTCACAACATGAATGTTATATATTATGTATATTCAAAAATTCAAATATACAAATATTGAAAAGAAGGGATTTTTGTGAGGCGGTTTTTTTCAGGCAGATTTGACGGGTATTCCATTCAAGACTTTCGCGGAGACCTCCTTTCAGGAATTATCGTCGGGGTGATTGCGATTCCTCTCGGCATGGCGTTCGCCATCGCTTCCGGGGTAAAACCGGAATACGGCATTTACACGACGATTATTGCCGGGATCTGCATTTCCCTCTTCGGCGGGTCATCCTTTCAGATTGGGGGTCCAACGGGAGCCTTTATCCCCGTCCTCTTGGGGATCGTCATGACATATGGATACGAAAACCTGCTGGTTGCTGGCTTTTTGGCCGGCGTTATGCTATTTCTAATGGGAGTGTGCAAACTGGGTTCCTTGATTAAATACATACCGCGTCCCGTTACCGTCGGGTTTACCGCGGGGATTGCCGTCATTATCTTTTCAGGGCAGATCGCCAACTTTTTGGGTTTGACGGGGATTCAAAAGCATGAGGATTTCTTGTCCAATATGAAAGAAATCTTTGTTCATTTTGATACGCTGAACTATTACAGCATCGCTACAGCTGCGCTGTGCCTGGCCTTGCTCTTGCTCGCTCCCCGGTACTTGCCGAAAATTCCCGGTTCGCTTATCGGCCTGATCATTTCGAGTATGGCGGCAGCGTTTCTCTTTCCCGATAAAGTCGCTACCATCGGTTCGACATTCGGTCCGATTCCCAGCACTTTGCCCAGCTTGCACCTGCCTGACATTACGTGGGGGAACATACTGTACCTGCTGCAGCCTGCCTTTGTCATTGCGATGCTTGGCGGGATTGAATCCCTGCTCTCGGCGGTTGTTGCCGACGGGATGAGCGGGAGGCGGCACGACAGCAACCGGGAGCTGATCGGGCAAGGGATCGCGAATATGGCGGCGCCGCTGTTCGGCGGAATACCGGCAACCGGAGCGATTGCCCGAACGGCAACGAACATCAGATCCGGGGCCAGATCTCCCCTGTCGGGCGTGATTCACGGCGTATTCGTCCTGGTCGTGCTGCTGCTGTTGGCCCCGTATGCTTCGGCGATTCCGCTGGCGAGCATGGCGCCCATTTTAATGGTCGTCGCCTGGAATATGAGCGAGAGAAGGGAGTTTATCCGGGTGCTGAAGACGAGGACGGGCGATTCTCTCATCCTCTTGATCACCTTTCTCTTGACCGTGTTGACGAATCTGACCATCGCCGTTGAAGCGGGGCTGTTGTTGGCGGCGATCCTCTTCGTCAAGCGAATGAGTGATATACTGACAGTGACAAAGGTCCTGCCCAACCCGGCAAACAAGCATAAAAAAGTCCAGGCGGATATCGTAAAAGCCGGGCGCGACTGCCCGCAGATCAGCATCTACACGGTGGAAGGCCCGCTTTTTTTCGGAGCGGGGCAGCTGCTGGAGAGTTCCATCGCGGGTACGATTCATCACCGCCCCCATACCCTGATTTTACGGATGGGGAAAGTTCAGTACATAGACACGACGGGCGAAGCACATCTGTCAAGGATTGTTCGAACCGTGCAAAGCCGCGGGGGAACGATCCTTGTCTCAGGCATCCAAGCCCAACCGCTTGAAGTGCTCCGACGGACAGGCTTGTACGAAGGGATTGGCAGCGGGCACTTCTTTGGCCACACCGGAGATGCGATCAATTTTGCCCTCTCGCGGGTTGACGCAAACCAATGTCTTGGCTGCAGACAATACGCTTTCGAGGAATGTGTGCGGCTGTCTGAACCAATTGATAGGCCTGCAGCACAAGGACAACAGCTTCCTGCTCACTACCAATGAAATGAAAGGAGGAGGATTCATGGATTTGGAGCTGCAAAAGTTTAAGGCGGATTTTTTCAAGGCGCTTGCCCATCCCCTGCGGATCAGGATTCTGGAGTTGTTGGCCGAGGGCAGCAAGAATGTGAATGAACTGCAAACAATCATTGGCGTGGAAGGCTCTGCCGTTTCCCAGCAATTGAGCGTGCTGCGCTCGAAAAACATCGTGTATGGAATCAAGGAAGGCAATCGCGTGCTGTATTCGCTGCGCGATCCGATGATTGTGGATTTGCTGCAAATCGCACGGCAAATCTTCAACAATCACCTGATAAATGCCATATCCATGCTCGATAAATTCAACGACGACAAGGCGAAGGAGTCAGACGGGTAATTCCCGGACGCAGAACATGGCGATCACAACCGGGAATATG
This sequence comes from Brevibacillus massiliensis, assembly GCF_000311785.1. Classification (GTDB taxonomy): domain Bacteria; phylum Bacillota; class Bacilli; order Brevibacillales; family Brevibacillaceae; genus Brevibacillus_C; species Brevibacillus_C massiliensis. The sequence goes on along the minus strand of NZ_HE978536.1, from coordinate 315,434 downwards.
CTATAATCAATGAATTAAGAACCAATCGGAATGGAAGGAATTCAGACAATGGACTTGTTTTCATATGCCTTTGAAGAGCAGCAGTCGGGTAAGATGAAGCCCCTTGCCGCACGGCTGCGCCCGCGCAGCGTGGACGAGGTGCTGGGACAATCGCATATTTTGGCGCCGGGGAAGCTGCTTCGCCGGGCGATCGAGGCAGATCAGGTATCGTCGCTGATTTTCTACGGGCCGCCGGGGACCGGCAAAACCACGTTGGCCAAAGTGATCTCGCGGACGACCAAGTCCCACTTTTCCGAGCTGAATGCGGTCACCGCGGGTGTGGCTGACATCCGCCGGATCGTCGAAGAGGCGAAGGAGCGGCTGGTGATGAGCAACCAGCGGACTACCTTGTTTATCGACGAGATCCACCGCTTCAACAAGGCCCAGCAGGATGCGCTGCTGCCATATGTCGAAGAAGGGACGATCATCCTGATCGGAGCGACGACGGAAAATCCGTTCTTTGAGGTGAATGCGGCGCTCTTGTCTCGTTCACAGATCTTTCCGCTTTATCCGCTGAGCGAGAGCGAGCTGCGCCAAGTGGTGGAGCGCGCCCTCACCGATGATGAACAAGGGCTGGGCGAACTTGCGGTAAAGCTGGAGCCGGAAGCGGAGCAGCACCTGATCCGCTACGCCGAAGGAGACGCCCGCCGGCTGCTGAACGCTCTGGAACTGGCCGTGATGACCACGCCGCCCGGGCCGGACGGGACGATAACGGTAACGCTTGACGTAGCAGTGGAATCGATCCAGCGCCGGGCGGTTCGCTACGATAAAAGCGGGGACAATCACTACGACACCATTTCCGCCTTTATCAAGTCCATCCGCGGCTCGGATCCGGATGCCGCGCTGTATTGGCTGGCGCGGATGATCGACGCGGGCGAAGATCCGCGGTTTATCGCCCGCCGCCTGGTGATTTTGGCCTCCGAGGACATCGGCAATGCCGACCCGCAGGCGATTACGGTGGCGCTCTCCTGCCAGCAGGCCCTGGAGCTCGTCGGCATGCCGGAGGGACGCATCCCGCTCGCCCAGGCAGCCACTTACCTGGCGACAGCGCCCAAGAGCAATGCGGCCTATCTGGGGATCAACGAGGCGCTGTCGCAGATTCAGGCAGACGGCCATAAACCGGTCCCCCTTCACCTGCGGGACCGCAGCTACAAAGGGGCAGCCCGGCTTGGACACGGGGAGGGGTACAAGTATCCGCACGATTTTCCAGGCGGTTACGTTCCCCAGCAGTACATGCCGGACGGAGTGTCGCACACCTTTTACCGTCCCAAGCCGATTGGCTACGAAAGAGAGATATTGGAACGGCAAGAAGCCCGGAAGCGAAGCCGCTCCTGATGCAATAAGGCCGAGAGGACCGGCAGGTTGCCTGCTATGTGCGGACGTCGCCTCCCGGCTTGTCCGGCAAATCGCCGTTTTCATTCGGCTGTTTGCTGTTTTCACTGGCACCAAAGCGTGCTTTGTGAGCCAGTCTGCCCGCCGGTTGATCATACAATTGGTCTGAGGGATGATTTCGTCCTCGCTCTGAGCGCTTGTTTGTCGCCATGAGACTCACCTCCTGCCTGCTAGTGTTTCCGCCTTGTGGAAGACTCATGCTGGAGAGGTGCCAAACAGCAAACAGTCAAAAAGATTCAAAGAGGAGTTGTTTACTTGAAGATCTCGACCAAAGGACGTTACGGACTCACGATTATGATGGAATTGGCAACTCGCTATGGCGAGGGGCCTGTCTCCCTGAAAAGCATTGCCCAACGCCACGACCTGTCCGAACACTACCTGGAGCAATTGATTTCGCCGCTGCGCAACTCCGGGTTGGTCAAAAGCATCCGCGGCGCATACGGCGGCTACATCTTGTCCAAACCGCCGCAGGAGATCACCTCCGGCGACATCATCCGCGTTTTGGAAGGGCCGATCAGTCCGGTTGAATTCACCGAAGAGGAGGATCCTGCCAAACGGTATCTCTGGCTGCGCATCCGCGACAGCATCTCCTCCGTCCTGGAATCGATTACCTTGTACGATTTGATTACCTATAAAGATGAAGGGCGTTCGGACAGCTACATGTTTTATATTTGAATCGAAGGTGAAGAACATGAGTTCACGAGTGTATTTGGACAACGCCGCCACGACACCTGTTCACCCGCAGGTCAAAGAGGCGATGCAACCCTATTGGAGCGACATTTTCGGGAATCCCTCCAGCATTCACAGCTTTGGCCGGGAAGCGCGGAAGGCCGTCGAACAAGCCCGCGAGGAACTGGCCGGTTTTATCGGTGCGTCTGCCGGGGAGATCGTCTTTACCGGCAGCGGCACCGAGGCAGACAACATGGCCGTGATCGGCGGGGCGCTGGCCAATCAAGCACGCGGCAAGCATCTGATCACCTCGCAGGTGGAACACCACGCCGTGCTTCACGCCTTTCAATACCTGGAAGAGCTCGGCTTCGAGGTTACCTATCTGCCGGTGGATCAAACCGGCATGGTCCGGGTGGAGGAGCTTGCCCGGGCGATTCGTCCAGATACCATCCTGGCATCGATCATGTACGGCAACAACGAGGTAGGAACGATCCAGCCGATCGAGGAAATCGGGCAGTTCCTGCGAGAGCAAGGAATTCTCTTCCACACCGATGCCGTTCAGGCATTTGGTTCGCTGCCGATCAACGTGCGCGAGCTGCCAGTGGATATGCTGTCTGTGTCGGCACATAAAGTAAACGGCCCCAAAGGCGTCGGCGCCCTCTGGTTGAAACCGGAAGTCAACCTCAGTTCCCGCTTGGTAGGCGGGGCGCAGGAACGGGGGCGCAGGGCAGGCACGGAAAACGTGGCGGGGATCGTCGGCTTTGGCGAGGCGGTAAAAATCCTGCGCGCCGATATAACGCAGCGGGGCGCCAAGTATCTGGAGCTTCGCGAGACGATGATTCGCGTCTGGCGCGAGTCAGAGATATCCTTTCGCGTCAACGGACATCCGGAGCGATTTTTGCCCCATGTGCTAAACGTCAGCTTTCCCGGGACGGATACGGAAACCATGCTGCTCAGCCTCGACTTGGCGGGGATCGCGGCATCCAGCGGTTCGGCCTGCACCGCGGGTTCGCTGGAACTGTCCCACGTGCTCTTGTCGATGTGCATCGGAGACGAACAGGCCAGGTCGGCGATTCGCTTCAGCTTTGGCATCGACAATACCCCGGAAGAAGTAGAACGGGCAGCTGCCAAGACTGCGGACATAGTCAAGCGGCTGACCCGCCCGCAGTAAAAAAGCTTCTAAAGAAGCCCCTGCGAAGAAGCTGGTTCTTCTTTAGCGGATGCTTTTCATGCAGGATAAGGATGTCATCTCAAGAAGTTATACATTCTGATCCTGTAAAAATGTTGCTGCACCCGTTAAAACAGCTTACAATTGAACCAAACGGAAAGCGAAAATCCACTTCATACAAAAAAAGTGGATTTTTCTGTGTGAGGAGGCGGCGACTTGCAACAGACGCTCCCGCTGTTTACGGAGAAATACATTCGCGGACAGCTCCTGCATGAGATTTTTTACAACGAAGAAAATTGGTACGGTGTGATCCGTTTTAAGATAGAAGAGACGAATGAGCCGGTCAAGGAGACGGAGGTTGTCGTCGTCGGCAATTTTCCGCGGCTTCATGAAGAAGAAATTTACACTTTTTACGGGGAATGGAAAAACCATCCCAAGTTTGGCATGCAGTACGCCGTTCAGCGATATGAGCGGGAAACTCCCAAGACCAAGGCGGGAGTGGAGAAGTACCTGTCGAGCGGTTTGTTCAGCGGGGTCGGCAAAAAGCTGGCCAAGCGAATCGTTGAACACCTTGGCGTGGACGCGCTGGGCATCATCGCCGAGGCGCCGGAGAGGCTGGAGGAGGTCCCCGGCTTGTCGAAGGAGCGGGCAAAGCAGATTTACCAGTCGATCCTGGAACACCGTTCCCTGGAGCGGACGATGGTGTTTTTGTACGAATTTGGCATCGGGGTCCACCTCGCCCTGCGGATTTACCAGACCTACAAACTGGAGACGATGGATGTCCTGACCGAGACGCCCTACAAGCTGATCGAGGATGTCCAGGGCATCGGATTTAAACGGGCAGACGAGATTGCCCGGGCCACAGGAATCTCCGCCGCTTCGCCGGAGCGGGTCAAGGCGGCCGCCCTGCACGTGCTGCAGGAGTCCGCTTACGGTGAGGGGCATGCCTATTTGCCGCTGGCAGAATTGGTTTCGCGAACGCTGAAGCTGCTTGCCGAGTGCGGCGGGCACAGTTTTGCCGAGGACGACATCCAGCTCGCCATTCAGTACATGTTTGAGGAGCAAAAGCTCGTTTGGGACGAAGATCGGGTGTACCTTCCATCCTTATTTTTCGCCGAGATCGGTTTGGCCAAGCGCTTGCGCTATTTTGCCGAGCGGGAGGATTTTTCCGGATTTCCCGCTTCCGAGTTTTTAAAAGCGCTTGGCAAGGTAGAGGAAGAGCTTGGCATTACCTATGCCGCGACGCAGCGGGAAGCGGTGGAGAAGGCGATTGCCAGCGGACTGATGCTGCTCACCGGCGGGCCGGGTACCGGAAAGACAACGGTGATTCGCGGAATTTGCCATGTGTTTGCCCAATTACACGGCATTTCGCTTGATCCCAATCACTACGATCCCCACGAGAACCCGTTTCCCATCTTGTTGGTGGCGCCTACGGGCCGGGCGGCCAAAAGGATGTCCGAGACGACAGGGCTGCCGGCGATGACGATCCACCGTCTCTTGGGATGGCGGGGGGAAGGGTTTGAACACGATGCGGAGCATCCGGTCCGCGGCAAGCTGCTGATCGTCGACGAGATGTCGATGGTAGATATCTGGCTGGCCAACCAGCTCATTCGCGCCTTGCCGGACGAGATGCAGATCGTCATGGTGGGCGACCCGGATCAGCTGCCGTCGGTCGGGCCGGGCAATGTGCTGAAAGACCTGATCGACTCCGGCCTGATTCCGCTGGTCGAACTAAAGGATATTTACCGCCAGGCGGAGGAATCGTCCATCATCCGCCTGGCGCATGACGTAAGGCAAGGGATTGTGCCGGCCGATTTTACGGCTCCGTTGCCCGATCGCCGATTTTTCACAAGTTCGCCACAAGATGTTGCCCTGATTGTGAAACAAATTTGTCTGGGGGCCGTAAAAAAAGGGTATACCGCCAAAGATGTACAAGTTCTGGCCCCGATGTACAAGGGCACGGCGGGCGTCAACCAATTGAATGAAGAACTGCAGGAACTGTTTAACCCCAAACAGGATCAGAAGCGGGAAGTTCGGTTTGGCGAGACGGTGTTTCGTGTCGGAGACAAGGTGCTGCAGTTGGCCAACAATCCCGAGGAACAGGTGTACAACGGTGATATTGGCACGGTTGCAGCCATTTTCCATCCAAACGAAAACGAGGAGCGGGAAGAACTGCTGGTCGTCAGTTTTGACGGGCGCGAAGTGACTTACAAACGGTCCCAGTACCACCAGCTGACCCTTGCCTACTGTTGTTCGATCCATAAATCGCAAGGAAGCGAATTTCCCATCGTCATTTTGCCGTTTGTGCGAAATTACTTCCGCATGCTCCGGCGCAAGCTGGTCTATACCGGGATTACCCGCAGCAAGTCGTTTCTGATGATGTGCGGGGATCCCGAAGCGTTCCGGATGGCTGTTGAAAATGACGATGAAGGTGCCAGATATTCACATCTGCAGAAGCGGCTTTGCCAGACGTAAGGCTTCAGGCGAAGCTGGAACAGTTTCATCAGCATGTGAATGGCCCGTCCGCTCATACTAAAAAGGCGGAAGGGGGTGTCCCTTGTGCGAAGAGCATTGGATCTCCTGGGAATGCCGGTCATCTGTTTGGAAACGGGTGAACAAATCGGCACGGTCCAGGATATTCTCTGCGATTCTCACCTGCATATGCTTGGTGTCGTGCTGCAGCTGCAAAGCTTGTTTCAGCCAGGGACGTACATTCCCGCCAATCATATCTACGCGGTGGGGGACGACTATCTGACCGTTTTGGACAGCGGGGCGATCACTCCTCTTGAGCAGCTCGTCAGACAGGATACGGTTCGGTTCTTCACAGGCAAGCAGAAGCTGAAAGGAAAAACCGTGTTGACTTCCCAGGGAGACAGCCTGGGGACGATAGAAGATGTTTATTTTTCCCATGACTTGGCAAGACTAGTTGGATGCGAGCTGTCGGAAGGATGGATTACCGACCTGACCGAGGGACGTAAGCGGCTGCCGGTGACGCCGTCACTCATGGTAGGCAAAGAGTCGCTGATACTCGATCATCCGACCGATATCCTGTCGTGAAGGGCCCTAAGGAGGATATGGAAGATGAAAGTGATCTGCCCAAATTGCGGATCGAAAGACATCGGGAAGATTGGTACCAGTCAGTATTACTGCTGGAATTGTTTTGTTGAGCTGAGTGTGAACGGCGAGCAGATTTCCTCCATTTACCAGGTGGAAGAAGACGGGTCGCTCCATTCGCTCAACGATCTGTTCCTCGATGATCAATCGGTCCAGGCTCAGTTGTAAGGAGAACAGTTTTTGAGGAGGGAGTTTTCGCATGTTTGGACGTGGATTGCTCGGAAAGATATTGACCGGTGGACTGCTCGTTGCAATTGGCTACTTGTTGATGCCGAGACAGAAACGGAAACAGCAAAACCTGCTGAACTTTGGGCGCAATACTCTCTCCCGCCGAAACCTGCGGCGCATGGGCCGCGGTCTCATGCGCCAGTTTGCCCGTTAACCCCAGCATCACCCGTTTGCCCCCGCCTTTTTGCGGGGGTTTTTCAGTTTGCTTACATGATCCCTACCTGGATGTACAACATAATACTGTGACCAATGGCCAGTGGGAGGGGAAGATGGAGAATCTGGGTCGAGGGCGTTTCTTTTCTGTTGCCGTCGGATTGATCGTTCTGCTGGTGATCGTGAACCTGCTTTGGTGGATAAGACCGCTTTTATCTCATTTATACGACTTGGCAAAAGAGATACTTGTTCCCTTTCTCGTCGGGCTGATCATCGCTTACCTGCTGCACCCGATCGTATCGCTTTTGGAACGGCGCAAAGTACCGCGTCTGATTGCGGTGCTCCTCATTTACGTCTTGTTTGTCCTGACCGTCGTCATCGCGCTGCTCAACGCGCTGCCGGTGTTTGCCGGCCAGTTGGCGGAGCTGGCTGACGATCTTCCGCGGCTGACCAACTGGTACCACATGTGGATGAATGAATGGGAGGCACACAAGTACTTCCTCCCCGACAGCGTGCAGAGCGGGGTGGACCGGGTCATCATCCAGTCAAAAGAGCGAATGGCGCAGGGGATCAGCGATCTGGTGAACAACGCCAGGCAGACGCTCGCCAAATTGCTCGGATACGCTGTGGTGCCGTTCATCGCTTTTTACATGTTAAAAGACATGGAAGCGATCCAGCGGGCATTGCTCCTGATTATTCCCCGATCCTATCGGAAGCGGACGCTGACGATCGTCAGGGAGGTAAATGATTCCTTGGGCAAATACGTCCACGGTCAGCTGGTCGTGGCCTTGGTCGTGGGGATTTCCGCCTACATCGGCTACTGGCTGATCGGCATGCCCTACCCGTTTGTCCTGGCGTTCATCGTCAGCCTGGCCAACGTCATCCCGTACATCGGCCCGTTGATCGGAGCCGCCCCCGCGCTGGTCGTGGCGCTGACGATCTCAACGCAAAAGATGATCCTGGTACTGGTCGTCAACTTGATCATCCAGGTGGCGGAGGGCAATATCCTTTCGCCCAATATCGTCGGGCGTTCGCTTCACCTGCATCCGCTCCTGATCATCTTTGCGCTGCTCGCAGGCGAGGCGCTTGGCGGATTGGTCGGCATGGTATTGGCTGTCCCCTTGATGGCCGTGCTCAAGGTCGTCATCAACCGGATCGCCCTGATGTCGCACGAAAGTTGACATCGGGCGGACCATTTTTTTATAATACAAAATAAGTTCACACAGCGAAATCGATGAGGGAAAGAGTAGGTTAATGCCCGTCTACAGAGAGGGTGCCACGCGGTTGAGAGGGCGCCTAGACCAAAGCGTAACTGAAAGCTACTCCCAAGACCGGACAAATTCCGGCGGCTGACTCCGTTGACAGTCATGAAGGCGACAAACCGGTCTTTCTGATGTGCGTTTGAAAAAACGGACGGTTTGTAAGCAGGGTGGTACCGCGAGAAATACAGCTCTCGTCCCTGAGTGGACGAGGGTTTTTTATTTTCCCTTTACACCGACAAGGAGGAGATTCCTGATGAAAAAATGGACAGGCAATCAGATTCGCCAGATGTACTTGGACTTTTTCGTAAGCAAGGGTCACCGGATTGAGCCCAGCGCGTCGCTGATCCCCTATGATGATCCGTCGCTTTTATGGATCAACAGCGGCGTGGCGACGCTGAAAAAATACTTTGACGGACGCATCATCCCCGACAACCCGCGAATCGTCAATTCGCAGAAGGCGATTCGCACCAACGACATCGAAAACGTCGGCCGTACAGCCCGCCACCATACGTTTTTTGAAATGCTGGGGAACTTCTCGATCGGCGATTACTTCAAAGAAGAAGCGATCGAGTGGGCGTGGGAATTCCTGACCAGCCCGGAGTGGATCGGGTTCGATCCGGAGAAGCTGTCTGTTACGATCCACCCCGAAGACGACGAGGCATATGAGATCTGGCACAAGAAAATCGGGCTGCCGGAAAACAGAATTATCCGCCTGGAAGCCAATTTCTGGGACATCGGAGAAGGTCCCTGCGGTCCCAACTCGGAGATTTTCTACGACCGCGGCGAGCGGTACGGCAACGATCCCAGCGATCCCGAGCTGTACCCGGGCGGGGAGAACGAGCGCTACCTGGAAGTCTGGAACCTCGTCTTTTCCCAGTTTAATCACAACCCGGACGGTTCCTACACGCCGCTGCCGAAAAAGAACATCGATACCGGGATGGGGCTGGAGCGGATGGCCTCGGTCATCCAGGACGTAGACAACAACTACGAGACCGACCTGCTCTTCCCGTTGATCGAGGCGACAAGCGAGATCAGCGGAGTGAAGTACAAGGCCAATCCGGAGACGGACGTGGCGCTGAAAGTGATCGCCGACCATGCCCGCACGGTCGTGTTCGCGATCGGCGACGGCGCACTGCCTTCCAACGAAGGCCGGGGCTATGTGATTCGCCGCCTGCTGCGGCGCGCTGTCCGCATGGGCAAGCTGCTCGGGATCGAGAAGCCTTTCCTCTACCGCCTGACAGAGGTAGTGGGCAAGATGATGGGCGAGCACTATCACGAAGTGGTGGAAAAACGCGAATTTATCGCGAAGGTGATCCGGGCGGAGGAAGAGCGTTTCCATGAGACGCTCAACGAAGGGCTGGCGATTCTCGAACAGTTCGTGAAAGCAGCCAAGGAGAACGGCGAGACGATGCTCTCCGGAGAGAACACGTTTAAACTGTACGATACCTATGGGTTCCCGGTCGATCTGACAGAAGACTTCGCCCTGGAACACGGGCTCGGCGTTGACCGCGAGGGATTTGAACGGGCAATGGAGGAACAGCGCGAGCGGGCCCGGGCTGCGCGCCAGGAAGTGGACAGCATGCAGATTCAAGGCGGGCCGCTGAGCGATTTGACGGTTAAGAGCGAATTTGTTGGTTATACTGATTTGGTAGCAAATACCAAGGTTGTCGCTATTATTCACAACAACCAGTTAGTGGATGAGGTTGAAGAAGGCGAGACATGCCTGGTCGTTTTGGACCGCACTCCGTTCTATGCCGAGAGCGGCGGACAGATCAACGACGAGGGATGGATTCAATCCGACATGGTCAAAGCCCGCGTCACCGACGTGCAAAAAGGGCCGATGGGGCAGCACATTCAAAACGTGTCGATAGAAGCCGGCACGCTGAAAAAAGGCGATCAAGTGACGGCGACCGTCAACCGCGAGGCGCGGGGCGACATCGTGAAAAACCATACAGCGACCCATCTCTTGCATCAGGCCTTAAAAGATGTCCTGGGTCAGCACGTCAACCAGGCCGGTTCATTGGTGGCGCCGGAGCGCCTGCGGTTTGACTTTACGCACATCAGCGCGATCTCGCCGGAAGAGCTGGCTCGGATCGAGGCGATCGTCAATGAAAAAATCTGGGCGGGCATCGACGTCACCATCATGCACAAACCGATCGCGGAAGCGAAAGCGATGGGAGCCATGGCGCTGTTCGGAGAGAAGTACGGCGATATCGTCCGCGTCGTGCAGGTGGGCGATTACAGCCTGGAGCTGTGCGGCGGCTGCCATGTGAAGAATACCGCGGAAATCGGCCTGTTCAAGATCGTCAGCGAGGCCGGCATCGGAGCGGGCACCCGCCGGATCGAAGCTGTCACCGGCCGCGGGGCTTTCCACTACCTCAACGGGCAGCTTGCCACGCTGCGGGACGTAGCCCAGATCGTCAAGGCGCCGCAGCTGCACGAGACCCCGGGACGGGTAGAGGGACTGACCCAGCAGTTGAAAGAGGTGCAGCGGGAGAACGAATCGCTGCGGGCCAAATTGGGCAACATCGAAGCGGCCTCGCTCGCCGATCAGGTCAAGCAAGTGGGCGGAGTCAACGTCCTGGCGGCCCGCGTGTCAGCGACCGATATGGACAACCTGCGCGGCATGGTTGACGAGTTGAAGCACAAGTTGGGCTCCGCTGTGATCGTACTGGGTGCCGTCCAGGAAGACAAGGTCAACCTCGTCGCCGGTGTGACGGCAGATTTGCTCGAACAGGGCTTCCATGCCGGCAAGCTCGTCAAGGAAGTGGCTGCCCGCTGCGGCGGCGGAGGCGGCGGCCGTCCCGACATGGCTCAGGCCGGCGGGAAGGACCCGGCGAAGCTGGGTGACGCGCTTGCTGCCGTCGCCAGCTTGGTAGAGGGCCAGAAAACAACCTGAAAATACTTTGCCGCTGCCAAGCCCGGGTGCAGAGTCGGCAAGGTTGAAACTGCCATGTGGAAAATATTTTGCAGACAAGGATTTGCCAAACGGTGAGGCGAATAGTGTATAGTAAAGAGTAACACGTTGGAAAAGGACCCCCTTTTCTTACTGAAAAACGAGGTGTTGGTTATGAGTTCCATGGACAATACCATGAAATTTACGGTACCCAAGGAAACGAGCGAGGCGGAAGTCAGAGAGACGTTGACCGAGGTGTATCGCGCCCTTCAGGAAAAGGGATACAATCCAATTACGCAAATTGTCGGATACCTGCTTTCCGGCGATCCGGCCTTTATTCCTCGCCACAACAACGCACGCAGCTTGATCGGGAAAATCGAGCGTGACAAATTGATCGAAGAGCTGGTAAGGGTATACCTTTCCCAGCAGCGGTCATAGCGGATATGCGCATTCTCGGACTAGACCTGGGCGAACGCACAATCGGCGTTGCCGTCAGCGATGAAATGGGCTGGACAGCACAGGGAGTAGAGACCATCCGCCGGCAATCCGCTGAAAAGGATTACGCCCGGTTGAACGAGTTGATTTTACAGTATCAGGTGGGGGAGATCGTCATCGGCCTCCCCAAAAATATGAATGGGACGATCGGTCCGCGCGGCGAGCAGTGTCAGGCGTTTGCCAGCGCTTTGGCAAAGCGGACCTCCCTGCCTGTCCACCTTTGGGACGAACGCCTGACGACGATGGCGGCGGAAAAAATGCTGATCTCCGCCGACGTCAGCAGGCAAAAGCGGAAGAAAGTAATTGACAAAATGGCAGCCACCCTGATCCTGCAGGGATACCTGGACGCGAAATCGAGGTGAAACAGATGAGTGAAGAATGGGAAGGCGGATTTGAGGTCGGTGAGATCATCGCCTTGACAGAAGAGGGCAGCGAAGATGTTACCCGCGATTTTCGCATCATGTACATCTTCGACATCGAGGAGCGCACCTACCTGGTACTGGTTCCGGTCGACCAGGAAGAGGAAGAAGAGTACGAGGTTCACTTCCTGCGCTACGACGGAACCGATATGCTGCAGGCAATCGAAGACGACGAGGAATGGGAACAGGTGGAAGCCACGTTTGAGACCCTGATTGCGGAATTGGAGCAAGAAGACTAATCCATTGCGGATTAGTCTTTTTTTGTTTTGCGTCGGCTTGGCAAACCTTACAATCTTGTAAGGGAGTTGAAAGGAAAATCGATAGGAGGATCAGGGACGGCCCATTTACAATACTCGTAGAAGGAAATGACGGTATTTTTTACCCGGCGTAAGGAATCTGAGCGCCTGCTTTGCCGGCATCCGGCGGTGGAGCGTGTTCAATGTTGCCGGCGCTGCGCCGCTTGTACGAGCGCTTGTCACTATGCTTTCCCGTTAAGTTCAGGCAAAGCGATGCCGGCGTATTTTCTCCGATGAAAATGATGCAAGAGTCAGGGACTTTCGGTATAATGAAGAGCGATGTTTACAGAGGGGGATTCCGGTGGAACAGAACAGAGAGAAACGGGCTGCCGAGGAGTGGTCTGCCCTTCCCGCATCCCGGCGGAGAAGGCGGGGGGGCGGCCTGTTGCGGGGATTTTTGCTGCTGCTTGTGCTGCTCGTACTGGCAGCGGGAGCAGGAGCCTATTTTGTATACGCTCAATTGCAGCCGATCGACGCGAACGGGAGCGAGACCGTCAAAGTGGTGGAAATTCCCGCCGGTTCTTCGGTGCGCGTGATCGGGCAAATTTTGCAAGATCAAGGTTTGATCAAAAACGGATGGGCCTTTAGCTACTACGCCCGGTACAAGGGGATCAGCAGCCAATTGCAGGCGGGGAAATACCAATTCCGCACGGGAATGACATTGGACGAGATCTTACAGGATATGGCAGAGGGCAAGGTTGTCAAGGACAGCATCCGGTTCACGATTCCCGAAGGCTGGAGCGTCGAGCAGATCGCAGCCGCTCTGGAGAAGGACGGGCTGGTCAAGAAGGAAGCGTTTTTGAAGGAAGTAAATGAAGGCGATTTTTCCGCGTTTTCCTTCGTGTCCGCCATTCCGGCCAAAGCGGAGCGAAAATACCGGCTGGAGGGGTATTTGTTCCCTGAGACCTACGAGGTGGAAAAAGGGGCGACAGCCCACGATATCATCGTGAAGATGCTGCAGCAGTTTGAGCGCGAGTTGAAGCCGGAGTGGCTGGAAGCGCTGAAAAAACGAAACATCAGTTTGGATGATGCCTTGATCCTGGCCTCCATCGTCGAGCGGGAAGTCACCGTAGACAAGGAGCGTCCGATCGTCGCCGGGGTATTTTTCAACCGGCTGCGGGACGGCTGGCCGCTGCAGGCGGACGCGACCGTTCAGTTTGCGCTGGGAAAACAGCGGGATCTGATTACGTACGCCGACTTGAAGGTGGAGAGTCCGTACAATACGTACCTGCACAAGGGACTGCCGCCGGGACCGATCGCCAACCCGGGCCGGGCCTCGATTGAAGCGGTCGTCAAACCGGCTTCGCACGATTACTTTTTTTACGTAACGAAAAAGGACGGCTCGTCCGAGCACTACTTCTCCCGAACGCTCAAGGAGCACGATGCCCGGGATGCACAGAGCCGCAGCAACAAATGAGGTGCGAGGGCGGCGCGAATCCGTTCCGTGAAGCCATTTTGGTACGACGAGGTGTTGTGAAGTGATCGTAAATCCAGCCGTTGAGGCGTATTTGACCGGTCTGGTCCCCGAACGCTCCGCGCTGCTTCAGCGTTTGGAGCGGGAAGCGGCGGAGGAAGGAATTCCGATCATCCTCTTGCCATCGGCCCAGTTGATCCGGCTGCTGCTTTTGACCCATAGGCCCAAGCGGATCCTCGAGGTGGGGACGGCTATCGGCTACTCGGCGATTTGGCTGGCCGAAGCCGCCGGGCAGGCAGAGGTTGTCACCATCGAACAGGATGAGGCTAGGGCAGCACGCGCGCAGGCCAATTTTGCCGAAGCAGGACTCGGCGACCGGATCAAGCTCATCGTGGGTGATGCGACAAAGGGGCTTCGGGACCCGGAAGCGGGACCGTTCGACTGCCTGTTCATTGATGCGGCGAAGGGGCAGTACCAGGCTTTTCTCGACCTCTACCTGCCGCACATTACGGCGGGCGGCCTGGTCATCTGCGACAACGTCCTCTTTCGCGGTCTGGTGGTCGACCCGGAGGCGGCCGGCAAACGGCAGCGTCCGCTGGTCGACAAGCTGATTCGGTTTAATCAGTACCTGGCAAACCATCCCCTGTTGGAGACATCGTTTGTCCCGGTTGGAGATGGCATCGCGATCAGTCGGAGGCGAACTGACGCGAAAGCTGGCCTGAAAGTGAAATCATGGGAATGAGGAAGGAGAATGACCGCATGGGTCAGCCACTGCTGATAGGGGTTGCCGGAGGAAGCGGTTCCGGCAAAACCACTGTCGCAAAGGAATTGTACAAGCAGTTTGAGCATGAGAGCGTCCTGATGATCGAGCAGGATTCCTACTATAAAGATCAGAGCCACTTGACCATGGAAGAGCGGGCCAAGACCAACTACTGCGTTCTGTCGTCACGCAGTATTTGAACGTTGTCCGGCCCATGCATCTGCAGTTTATCGAACCGACGAAGCGCTATGCCGATGTAATCGTGCCGGAAGGCGGCTACAACCGCGTCGCACTCGACCTGTTATCGACAAAAATCCGCGATATTTTGCTGCAAAAAGGGCTTTAGTCGGCCGGAGGAAAATTCCTCCGGTTTTTTTGTTTTTTCTCCCTGTTCCAGGAAATAATAGGAAAAACGGCGGGGAGGGAAAAGCGTGTATCTGCTGCAATTGGTCAAACGCAGAAGTTTCTTGATCCTGCTGCTGCTCACCGTGTCTTGGGGCGGGCTGATCGCCCGGCTCTGGTGGCTTCAGCTTGGCTTTGTCCACCACTATTCGGCCCGCGACATCGATCTGATCAAGAACGCGGTGAGACAACGGCAGCAAACCATCATTCTCGACAGCGGGCGAGGCGAGATACGGGACAGGAACGGCTATCCTTTTACCGGAGGCAAAACGCTGACGCTTGTCCTCTTTCCGCTGGCCCGCACCGGCATGACCGACGCTTCTGCCACGCGAAAGCTGGCCTCGCTGATCGATTGGCCCCAGGCAAAGCTGGATGAGGCGATCCGGAAGGTAAAAGACCCTCTTGCCCTGCGGGACGAACGGGGCAAACTGGTCGCCTTGTCCACGCGGCAGGCGGAAGAGATCAACAAACTGCAGCTGCCGGGCGTACTGGCTTTGCCCGTTGTGGAACGCTACCGTCCCGATGTGACAGCCAAACAGGTGATCGGTTTTGTCGGTCAGAACCCCGAGTTGGTCAAACAACTGTACCCATCCGAACTGAGGTCGGGAAAGATGAGTCTGGACAGCGGGATTGGCGCCTCCGGGCTGGAGCGGAGCTTCGAACGGTTTCTGCAGCAGATAGAGCCTGTCCGCCTGTCTTACTTTCTCGATGGCACAGGACGTCCGCTGCGGGGATTGGACATGCGCTTCAAACAAAGCGAGAACAGCTACTACCCGCTGTCGCTGACCACCACGCTGGATGCCAAGATCCAAGCCAAGCTGGAACAGGCAGCAGACCGGGCGGGACTGAAACAGGGGTCAATCGTGGTCCTGGACGCCGGATCGGGGGATGTGGTCGCGATGGTCAGCCGTCCGGTGTACGATCAGTCAAAGGTTGACATCGCCGCAGGGGATTGGCAAAACAGGGCGGTCAAACAGCTGCCCCCCGGTTCTGTCTTTAAAATCGTGGTCGCAGCGGCAGCGCTGGAGGAAGGGGTGGCAGCGCCGACGGAAAAATTTCAGTGCACGGGAGAGTACGGCAAGTACGGTTTTTCCTGCTGGAACAAGGAAGGCCATGGGTCAATCACGATGGAGGAGGCATTCGCCCAGTCCTGCAACATCGCGTTTGCCGAGATCGCCAAGCGGCTGGGCGGGGCTAAAATAGAGGAGTACGCCCGGCGATTGGGCCTGACGGTGCCGGTGGGCTGGACGACAAATGAGCTGTACCAGCTGAAAAACTTCCGCCAGATCGACGCGGAGGAGTCCGGGACGGTCTTTGCACCTGGTGCCCCCCGCGAGGATGAAGGCGCGCTGATCCAGACAGCGATCGGTCAGCGGGATGTCAGGCTCACCCCCCTTCAGGCGGCCAACCTGATGGTAACCATCCTGCGCGGCGGACAGCCCGGACAAGTACGCCTGGTCCGGGATATTACCTATCAAAACGGCGTCACCTTTCACCATTTCTCCGCACAGCCGCTTGCCGGGCAGGGGATTAGCCGGATTACCGCATGGAAATTGCGGCGCTTTCTGGAACAGGTTGTACAAAGGGGAACAGGCAAGTCGCTTGGCAGCCTGCCTTGGAAAACAGCGGGAAAGAGCGGCACGGCCCAAGTGACCGTACAGGGGCAGCAGCGCGATCACCAGTGGTTTGTCGGTTATGCGCCGGTTGACAAGCCGCGTTACGCGATCGCCGTGGTGGCCGAAAATCAGCCGACAAGAGGCGCTCATCAAGGGACAGCCGTGTTTAGTTCAGTTGTCGAGACCCTTGCTTCCCTACGAGAATAACCTTGTCTACTTCCCGCAGCCTGCCTCCGTAGATATAGCCCTTGACCCTGATTCCCCGCCTGTGCATGCCGACGATCAGCATGATTGGCGAAGGGGACTGGTACGTTTCCTGGTAGGTTTTTAATGCGAACGTCTTTCGATCTCCCTGGCTGGGCGCCAGGCGCTTCACCGTATGGCTGTGCCAATCTCCGATGTAGCGCAGGCGCCCGGCGCTCCGCAGCTTCAGCTTGGCAGTCAGGTTCCGCAGGTGGTTTTCGTCGAAAACGACGGTCTTCCGCTCTTTTATCGCGCGCGGTCCTGGTTCGCTGGCATACGATACGACCCAATCCTCGTTCAGTTTGTATCCCATCAATATTCCGCCTGTTTCCACGCTGGGATTCTTGGTTACCGCCTGTTCGATCTGCTGCCAGGCTCTTTCGGTGACGTACAGTGTGGTCATGACATTCCCCCCTTACATTGCCGTGGGTCAGTAACACTACATCGTATGAAGGAGGGCGGCATGAGGAACCTTTTGCCGTGATTTTTCCAACAGGAAGGGCAGAGTGAGTCAAAACCTTCAGAACTGTCAGGTTTTATGTTCGTGTATTATGGGTGAAAAATCCATATATATACTTTTTAGTATCAATATAGGGGGGAGTTTTTTGAAATTCACGCTTGGCAAAAAATTCGTCAGCGCTTTTGTCATCATCGCTCTGTTATTGGGAGCAGTCGGTCTTACCTGTCTTTACTTCTTGCAGAAGGTGGATCACTCTTATACAGATGTACTTGTCAGGCGGGAGCATATCTTGACAAACCTAAACAACACAAGCGACGGGACCGTTCAGATGATGAACAGTGTCCGCAGTTATTTGGCGGGGGCGAACAAACAGGATGCGATAAAGTTTGAGGGCTCCTATCAGCAGGTAGAGGTGCTGCTCGGCGAGACGGTGCCCCACCTGGTGATCGTGATCGACGAGTTTGCCCAACTCAAAAAGGATCAGCCCGAGTTTATGAACGAGCTGATCTCAATAGCCACCATCGGCCGGACGCTGGGCGTTCACCTCATCCTGGCGACGCAGAAGCCGGGCGGGGTGGTCGACGACAAGATCTGGAGCAACTCGCGCTTCCGAATCTGTCTGCGTGTCCAGGATGACGCCGACAGCCGGGAGATGCTGAAAATTCCCGACGCCGCCTGGATTACTACACCGGGGCGAGGCTATCTGCAGGTGGGCAGCAACGAGGAATTCGAATTGGTCCAGTACGCCTGGAGCGGGGCGCCTTATCAACCGGACGAATCAGCCGAGGTTCATCAGGTGGATATCGTCGAAGTGGCACTGAACGGCCAGAGAAGAAAGAAGCGAATCGCCGGCCTGGAGCAGCGGCTGGCCAAACAATCGCACAGCCAAAAACAGCTGCAAGTCTTGATGGCGTACCTGAAAGAGACAGCCAGGCAGGAGGGCCTCGTGCGGCTCCCGGGACCGTGGCTGCCGCCGCTGCCGGAGCAGCTTTTCCTGGAGGATATCCGCGGCGCAAGCGGATGGAACGGGTGCGAATGGGAGCCAGCCGATACCTGGCTGCAGCCGGTTGTCGGTCTGGCGGATGATCTCGCCGGCCAAAGGCAGGAGCCGCTTATGCTTCCGCTCGAAGAAGGGCATCTGCCCGTGTACGGCATGCCTGGAACCGGAAAGACCACGTTTGTCCAGACCCTGTTGGTGTCGCTCGCCTTGCAGCATTCGCCAGAGGATGTGCACTTCTATATCCTCGACTTCGGCCGGATGCTGCGGGATTTGGCCCGGCTTCCCCATGTTGGCGCCGTCATCCTGGACGAAGAGAGCGACAAGGTAAAACGCCTCTTTCGCTTTCTCTTGCAGGAGCTGGATGCGAGAAGGGAACGCATCGCGAGTGCCGGTGCCAAAACCTTGACCGCCTACCGCCGGGCGACGGGCGAAGCGGTTCCGGCTATCGTCGTCTGCATCGATGGCTACCTCAATTTCCGCAACTCGTTTGAAACCGAAAACAGTCAATTGGAGCAATTGCTGCGCGAAGGCGGAAGCGTCGGCATCTATTTTGTCGTCACCGCCAATCGGATTACCGACATATTCGATCGGGTGCGGAGCAGCTTTGCCCTGGGCGTCTCCTTCGAATTGGCCGACCCGAGCGATTACTACTTTGCAGTGGGAAGGCCGGCCAAACCGCCTGTCAACCTGCCGGAGGGGCGGGCGCTGATCAAAGGATGTGTGCCGCCATTGGAGTTTCAAACTGCCCTGCCGACAAAAGGAGCGGATGAGACGCAAAGGACAAACGAACTGCGCGATCTGGTCAGGCGCATGGACGAAGCGTGGCTCGGCGTTAGGCCAAAGGAGATCAGGTCGTTGCCGGAGACGGTCCTGCTGGAAGAATTGCTTCGGCAGCCGCGCACAGGCAGCGGGGAACAGGCGGGACGAAGGCTGAAGGTACCGGTCGGCATAGACGCTGACGACTTGACCCTGTTTGAGATCGACTTGGCGGAAGGACCTTATTTTCTCGTCGGCAGTCCGATCGAGGGCGGCAAGACATCTTTTTTGCTGACCTGGCTCCTCGCGCTCAGCTATCAACTTTCGCCCCGGCAGCTGGAGGTGTACGCGATCGATTTTCGCGGCAGTGAAAAAGGGCTCTCGGCTGTCCGCGACCTGCCGCATGTGCGTGGATATGCTGGTGACGAGACAGAGCTGGCCGGTGTGCTTCAGCAGTTGAGCGAGCAAATCAGCCAGCGGGCCAAGACCGGACCGGCAAAGGTTCACAGTTCGGATGATCCGGCGATTTTTCTCGTCATCGACGATGCAGATCTGTTCTACAAGCGGGTCAGCGATTTTCAGTTGAAGGATCAGTTGACAGCGATCCTGCGCCAGGGCAGGAACAGGAATTTTTACGCTGCCATCTCCGGGGTCCCGGCGGATTTTCCCTTCAGCAGCAACGACTGGCTGGCGGAAGTCAAAGGGGCGCAGACGGGATTTTTGTTCGGAACACTGGACGGAAACGATCTCGCTTTCTTAAAAATCCCCTCGTCTGAGGCGAACGCGTATCCGGGTGCCGCCTACCACAAGGTGCTGCCGCCGGGACAAGGGTACTTTGCCAAACGGCGATACGTCAGAATCAAGGCCGCCCTTCCCTTTTCGGCCGAGCTGACTTCAGCTGTCTGGTCAAAAAGTCTGACGGCAAGGTGGGTCACTTCTAGTCAAAAAGAAGTGCAGATCGCACCGGATGCCAGTCCTGGATAGACTTAATATGCCATTTTTATCAGTATATTGTGTTTATTTTATAAAATTTGAATAAAATCAATTGTCAGGAAAGAGATGCCAATTGTAAAATTTTGTGTGAAGGTAAAATGATGCTCTTTGTGGGAGGTTGTCTCATGGCGAGGATACTGATTACGCCCGATCAGGTAGATGCGGTCGCAAACGAATTCAGGCAGGGGAGAGAACAGAGCCAGCAGATCATCGATCGTCTCAACCAACAGGTCAACAATATGGAAGGTCAGTGGGACGGGATGACAAAGCAGCGTTTCTTTCAGGAGTTCCAAGAAGCCAATAAGCAGATGTCCAACTTTTTGCAGCTGCTGGAAAGCATTTCCCAAGAATTGACGCAGATCGCTGCCAGATTCCGTCAAGCGGACGAATCGTAAAGAGCGGAAAAGGACTAGGAGAACAGCCTAGTCCTTTTCCGTACGAGGCGATTGACCCCACTCATCCTATTCCAGGAGGTGCTACCGATGTCATTTCAACCCCAGGTCGGAGAAGAAATCACGATCGGCGGCTTGGCCTATACATTTGGTGAACATCCGATGGCACCGCATGTTCCCTATGGGCAAGAGGGGCGGCAGGGAGTCGTATACCAGCTTATCCCCAAAATCGAAACCAGCACCGGTTGGAAAGCGCTGAAGGTCTTCCGCAGCAATTTTCGCGATCCGCAGGTGGTGTACCTGTCGGAGCGTCTGGGACAGTACGCCAAACTGCCCGGCCTGCTCGTGTGTGAGCGAGCTGTGATTACCCCGCAGGAAAACGGTCCGCTGCTGTCCCATCACCATGACCTGATATACGCCGTCGTGATGCCGTGGATCGAAGGTCCTACCTGGATGGATGTCATTCTCGAACAGCGGGATTTGGGCAGACGGGAAAGCTTGCTGCTCGCCCGTTCCCTGGCCAAAGTGTCGTCCGCCATGGAGCAGCGGGGACTGGCTCACTGCGATCTGTCCGGACCCAATATCATCCTGCCGAGACTGGTGAAAAACAGCATCGAGGACGGCTTTTCCTACGTGGAACTGGTCGATGTCGAGCAGATGCACGCACCGAACCTGGAGCGGCCGGACGTCGTGCCAGGTGGGTCGCCGGGATACGCCAGCCCCCGCATGTCCCATTCGGCCGGCCAGTGGAGCCATTACTCCGACAGGTTCGCCGGTGCAGTTCTGCTGGCGGAAATGCTGGGGTGGTGCGATCAGACCGTCCGCGAAAGCGCCTGGGGCGAAAGCTATTTCATGCCTGAGGAGATGCAGGAGCCCTGTGAACGGTTCGACATCCTGGTCGAATCCATCCGGCGGCATTGGGGCAGGGAGACAGCCGGATTGCTACGAGCGTATGGGAGAGCCAGGCGCTCAACCAGTGTCCTTCGTTTGGCGAATGGCTCTTGATGCTAATGAATGCCGACGAGACGCGCGAGGCGGTCCAGAGCAATCCGTGGAAAGCTCTTCCGGCGAAGGAGGTAGAGGCTTTGCCGCCGGCGGATTTCGGCCGCGGGGCAGATGCTGACGGGGAGGTTGACCCCGAGTCGCTTCAGCTGTACAACAGGCAGATCGAGCAGGCCAGACAGCTCGAGAACAAGGGGAATTTGGAGGCCGCACTGGACGTGTACCGCAGCGTGCAGGCCAAACTTCCCGCCAACAACAGCCTGGCCCAGGATCTTGTGATGATCACAAATGAGCTGGAAGCCCGGATCGAGGCGAGAAATTTGTTGGCACAGGAGGAATGGTACTCCGGGCCGACAGAACATCAGCAAGAGCGCACTGGATTTTTCAAGCGAAAGGTGCTGATTGCGGCAGTATCGGCAGTATTGGTGCTGGGCGGCGGGGGACTGGTCTGGTCGCAAATCGCAGCGAGTAAACAGGAGCAGGCCCGGCAGGCTCAGTTGGCCGCACAGCAAGAGGCCGAGGAAGCGGCGAGACGAAAGGCGCTCGAGGAAGAGCAGGCGAGAATGCTGGCAGAGCAAACGGCCCGGCAGCAGGCGGAAGAAGAGAAAAAACAGGCGGAGCTGGCTGCTCGGCAGCAAGCGGAGGAGGAACAGGCGAAGCAGGCAGCAGCCGAGCTCGAGGCGAAACAAAAAGCGGAGCAGGCGGCAAGGCAGAAGGCGCAGCAGGCGGCCCGGCAAAGGGCGCAGCAAACAGCCCAGCGAACAGCTCAGCAGCAGGCTCAGCTCGCAGCGAAGCAAAAGGCGGAGCAGGAAACGAAGAAACAGGCGGAGCTGGCTGCCAAACAAAAAGCGGAGCAGGAAGCGAAGAAACAGGCGGAGCTTGCCGCGAAACAAAAAGCGGAGCAGGAGGCGAAGAAGAAGGCGGAGGAAGTGAAGAAAAACGAGGACTGGTATGAGCCGAATTGGCGGGATACAGGAGACAAGTAGGGGGAGACGGATGAAAACTTTGGATGACCTTTTCCTTGAGGCCAAGCGGGATCCGGCAAAAAGGGGAGCGTTTTACCGGGCTTTTCTTCAGTCCGAGCTGATTGTACTGGGCAGGATTTCGGGGGATTTTGCAGTGGATGAAGACGGAAACCAGGTCGCGACGGATCATTCCACTATTCATCTGGACCAGTTTGAAGTGGAGGGAGAAATGGTCCTGCCCGTGTTTACCAGGGCGGATCACCTGGAAAACCTGGTCCGCGAGACTCGCGAAATCCTGTTGCTGGACGCAAAAGATTTGCTGCAGATGATTGATCCCGAAGTGAAAGTGGTGCTCAATCCGGGATCGGCATACGCAAAAGAACTGATCCCACAGGAACGGGCGGCCCTGCTTGACGGCAGCATTTTCGCAGGGTTATTGCACGGAACGTAAAAACGGTTAAGTGAAGGTGATGCAGGTGTGCGCATCCTCTTGACACCTGAGCAGCTCTATCAGGTAGCCAAAGAGTTCGAACAGGCCAATGCCAACGGGCAACAGATTATTGCCGGTTTAAATCAATCCATTCTCCGCCTCGAAGCCCAGTGGCACGGCGCGAGGCAAATGCAGTTTTACACGAATCACCAGCAGGCCCGCCTGCAAATGGAGGCGTTCCTCCAGCTTTTGCAAAGCGTTTCCATTCAGCTGTCGGAGATCGCCCAGCGCTTTCAGCAGGCGGATCAACAGACCGACCAATTGCAGCTGACGGCGGCCGCTGCGGAAAAGAAATCGGAAGATTCTATACTCGATCAGATCGGCGATGCCATCGGGGACGGGATCGGCATTGTCGGAAGCTTCCTCGGCGGCGTGGGGGGAGCGGTTGTCGATGCGGTGGAAGGGATCGTCGATGCCGTCAGCCATCCCATTGACACGATTGAAAACATCGCCGATGCCGTCTCCCATCCAATCGATACGGGAAAAGCGATCTGGGATGCGATCGCCCAATCGTGGGAAGACGATGTGGTAAACGGCAATGCCAACAGCCGTGCCCACTGGTTTGGCAATGCCGTCGGACAGATCGGTCTGGCGATAGTGGGGACCAAAGGCGTGGATAAGGCCGTCAAACTGCTGAAGGGCACAAAGGTAAAGGTTTTCAAAGTTCCGCAAGGGCTGACCAGCAAGCAGTTCAACCGGGCGTCAACCCTGATCCGCGAGCAAACCGGATCGATCAGCGATGAGGTCGTCGTGCAGGGAAGCCGGGCCAAGGGGACGGCCAGGCCGGATTCGGATATCGACTTTGCAATCAAGGTGTCTCCGGAAAAATTCGACCAGGTGATCAAGGAATGGTTCAAGACGCCCAATCCGGGTTCCGCCAAGGAGAAGACGATGCTGCATGCCATCGAGACAGGCAAGATACAGGCCGGTGAAGCCGGGCTTCGCGGTCTGCGGAAGCAGTTGGAAAAGGAACTGGGCATGGACGTGGATATCTCTATAATAAAAAAAGGAGGGCCTTTCGACAACGGTCCAACTATCCCACTCCCCAAATGAGGTGTTGATGATGTACAGTGAGATGGACTTGTATTGCAAATTGTTCGTCGAGACGCAGTTGGACAGGGCGGCCCTCGTCCGGTTCGTCGCCCAAACCGTCACAGGCACGGAGAACCGCTCAACCATCGTTTCCCCCTGGGGCGAAGTTGACGTGAGGAACAATGATGACTACAACGAGGACAGGGCGGCTGACCCGCACGACGGCTTTCTCTTTTACCGCTACTACCTCGATATCGAACCGGTAGAGGACGCTGACCCCGGGGAGTATATCCTAAGCATCGCCCAATTGCTTGAGGCCCTGTGGAAGTCGGGCGCGAAGGCGGTAGCTGCCTGTGACTTTGAGGAAGAACTACCGAGAAAAGGCGGAATGGCGGGCGAGTGATGAGAAATTATATTCTCTTTGACCTGGAGGCGACCTGTTGGGAGAAGCCGGATCAAAAACAAAGTGAAATCATCGAGATCGGTGCTGTCAAGCTGGATGCTTCCTTGCAGCAGACCGGTACATTTTCCCGGTTTGTAAGGCCGACTGTTCATCCCGCCTTGTCGGAATTCTGCACAGCGCTCACCTCCATTACCCAAAAGGAAGTGGATGCCGCCGATCCTTTTGCACAGGCAATGGAGGCGTTTGAGCAGTGGATCGTCTCCTCATCCCGGGATGTTCTGCTCATCTCCTGGGGTTTTTACGATAAGCGACAGATTCAAAGAGAATGCGCCGCCAAGCAATACAGCGGCACAATCCTGCAGCTGCTGGCCGGACATGTCAGCTTGAAGCATCAATTTGCCGAGGTGAGGCAGATTGCG
Organism: Brevibacillus massiliensis; assembly: GCF_000311785.1. Lineage (GTDB taxonomy): Bacteria > Bacillota > Bacilli > Brevibacillales > Brevibacillaceae > Brevibacillus_C > Brevibacillus_C massiliensis. Next base: position 290,956 of record NZ_HE978536.1, on the reverse strand, counting down.
CCCTGCCCCATGACCAAGGCGCTGGAGCTGCTGCAGCTGCCTCTTATAGGGGTGCATCACCGGGCGCTTGACGATGCGCAAAACATCGCCAGGATATTTCGGTCGATCTTTCCCGAGCTCACTTTGCTCACGTAACAACTGCAGCGAGGGATCTCGACCGGTAGAGACTGGCTCCGACTGGTATGAAGCGGCAGGAGGCCAGGCCCGACCACCAGACAGCCTTGATCGCGATAAAAACCGTATCCGGAAGGGTGCGGTTTTTTTGTGTCTGCCCGCCGCTGTCCGGTCTTGTCGGCGCGAGTTTTTTTATTTGGATTGGGTAAACTATCCAAAGCGCGTTTTGGGAAAAGGGGGTCATTCGGATGAGCAGGTTTTGGCAGGCCTGGAAGCGGAGAAAACAGATGCTCCGTGACCAGGCATTGCACCAGCGTTCTAAAAAGAGTATGGACAAAATACCGGATATCCCTGTCTCACCTGAATTGGAAGCGAACGTTACGACGATACAACGTTTGTTGGGCTCAAGCGATGACCTCTTGGCCAGGCATTTTGTCATCGGTCCACAGGAGACCGGCAAAAAGGCAGTGCTGGTGTATTTCGACACCTTGGTAGACAAAAAGGTGATCGACGAGTTCATTCTGGAATACCTGGGTTCGCCTTTGGATGACCGCGAAAGGCCGGCCATTCACACGTTGGAATCTGTGCGGGGAATGCAAAAACTGCTGGAATACCTGCTCGCCGGCATGACCATTTTGCTGATCGAAGGAAAAACGGAAGCGATTGTCTGCGGCACTTTTCATTATGCCAAGCGAGGCATCGAAGAACCGCAGTCAGAGGCGCTTGTTCGCGGGTCGCGGGAGGGCTTTAACGAGTCGCTCTCGGACGGCGTCTCGCTCATTCGCAAACGGCTGAAGGATCCGGCTCTGCGGGTGCGGTTGATCCAGGTCGGGGAGCGGACGAGGACGCCGGTAAACGTCCTGTTTATCGAAGATTTGGCCCCGGAAGATGTGGTAAGGGAGATTGTCAATCGGATAAAAGGAATTCAAATCGACGGCATCCTGGAGAGCGGTTACATCGAACAGATGATCCAGGACAGCACCTGGTCGCCTTTTCCGCAGATTCAAGCCACCGAACGGCCCGACAAGGTGGTGGCCCATTTGCTGGAAGGAAAAGTGGCGATCTTGACCGAGGGGACACCGTTTGCGCTGATCGCGCCAGCTATATTTACCCAGTTTTACCAAAGTGCAGAGGATTACTACGAACGATTCCTGATTAGTTCGATGATTCGCCTGATCCGCATGATGAGCCTGTTTGTTGCGCTGCTTCTGCCGTCGCTCTACATCGCCTTCAGCTCCTTTCATCCGGAGATGATCCCGTCCCGGCTGGTGATCGCGATGGCGGCGGGGCGCTCTACGGTTCCGTTTCCTTCCGTCATCGAAGCGTTCCTGATGGAGATCACGATGGAGATTTTGCGCGAGGCCAGCATCCGCCTGCCGGGACCGATCGGCCCGACGATCGGCATCGTCGGGGCGCTTGTCGTCGGGCAGGCGGCGGTGCAGGCAGGTCTGGTCAGCCCGATCATGGTGATCATCGTCGCCCTGACGACGATTGGTTCGTTTGCCACACCCAGCTACAGCGCGGCGATCTCCATTCGGATGCTGCGCTTTCCGCTGATGATACTGGCCGGGGCGTTTGGCTTGTACGGGATCATGACGTTTCTCATCATCATCTTCATCCACCTGTCTGCGCTGAAATCGTTTGGCATCCCGTACATGACGCCGATCAGTCCGGTCTATTTGAAAAGCATGCGGGACTTCATCTTTCGCGCCCCCTTTTTTTGGATGAAGGAGCGGCCGGAAATGTTCAATCCGCCGGATCCTTCCCGCCAGAACTGGGGGGAAGATAAATGAGCCGGAATCAATCATCATCGACGGATAAGACGATGTCCACCTGGCAGCTCGCTTCGCTGATCACCAGTACGCTGATCGGCGTCGGTGTCTTGACGCTGCCGCGAACATCTACGGAGCGGTTGGCTGAACAGGGGTGGATGGCCCCGCTGGCAGGCGGGGGTATCGCCCTGGCGGCTACCCTATTGATTGCCTGGTTAAGCCGGCGATATCCAGGGTTGACATTTATCCAGTACAGCGAAGTGATCTGGGGTTCGCGAAAGAGCAGATGGCTGGGCAAACTGATCAGCTTGCCGTGGGTGCTGCTCTATCTCGCCCACCTGTACATCGGCACCGCGATCACCTCCCGCTTGTTCGGCGAAGTAGTGGTGACCGCGGTTCTGCGCGAGACCCCCATCGAGGCGATCATCATTACGATGTTTTGTCTGGCGCTCTTTCTCTGCCTTCACGATGTAGAGGTGGTCTCCCGGGTAAATGAACTTCTCTTCCTGTTGATTCTCTTTCCCGTCCTGATTATCGGGCTGCTGTCCTTTCAAAAAGCAGATTGGAATCAGATTTTGCCGCTGTTTTCCGCTTCGTTTCCAGACGTATTCAAAGGGGCGGTGGAAACAGCTTTTACCTATCAGGGTTACGAGGTCATGCTGATCTTCTTTGCCTTTGCCCAGCCCGTGGCCCGGAAGTCTCAGGCCGGTTTCATCGGAATCGCGGTGGCGATTGGCGTCTACACGCTGATAACAATGTCGGGGATTGCCGTATTCGGCGTAGACGAGATGCAGAAGCTGACCTGGCCCACGCTGGAGATTGTCAAGACAACCCAGATGCCCGGACTGGTGCTCGAGCGCCTGGAGTCGGCCTTTTTAGGCGTATGGGTGGCCGCCGTCTTCACCACGATCAGCAATACCTACTATGCCTTTAATCTGGGCTTGCGGCAGTTTTTTGGCAGGGGCATGGTCTTTCAGCGAATCATGTCCCTGCTATTGATGTTCCCCTTGTTTTACCTTGCGCTGATCCCGCAAAATATCGTACAAATCTTTCGGGTCTCCCGCATGTCCGGTTATATTGGCCTTGTTGTCGGGTTGGGTTTGCCGCTGTTATACCTGGCTGTATCGCTTATGAGACGGCAGGGAAACCGTGTCAAGGAAAAAGGGAAGGTGGCGAGATGAGCAAAGCCAGATGTTGGATAGCGCTGCTTCTCGCGCTATCCCTGCTGCTCGGCGGCTGCTGGGACCGCCGGGAGTTGGAGGAGCGGACATCCGTGCTGGGTATGGGGATAGATCTTGCGAAAGGGAAACCGAACCTGTTAAAAGTCACCGTACAGATTCCCATTCCGATCAAGATCGCCGGGAGCGGCGGGCAGACTGGCGGCAAAGGCGGAGGATCGCCGGTCAGAGTGATGAGCTCTACCGGCCATACGGTGCTGGAGGCGATCAGCAACCTGCAAAAGCGGCTGAACCAGAAAATTTTCATCGGCCATGCCCGCGTGGTGGCGGTCAGCGAAGAGGTCGCGCGAAGAGGATTGCGCGAGATAACCGACGGATTTCGCCGCGACCCGGAGATGCGGCGGCTGCTCTGGCCGATCGTGGTGAAAAAAGACGCAGCCCATCTGCTTAAAGTAAAACCCAAGCTGGAGCAAATCCCGATCGTTTACATCATGGACATGATCGAGAGCGGCACAAAAACAGGCTCGATTCCCGATCAAACGCTGGGGAATTTCTACATCCAGGATTCCAGCAGAACCATGCAGCCCTATCTGAACTACATGGTGACACACAATGATGAAATCATCTGGAAAGGGGTCGCGGTCTTTCGCGAGGACAAGATGGTCGGGGTGCTGCCGGAGCTTCAGACCTGGGTGCTCAATCAGCTCAGGGACAACAAGACGGGAGGCGACATCGTGATTGCCGTTCCCGGTAAAAAAGGAGCGTATATCACCGTTCGTCCCCATTTCGTCAGAACGAAGTTAAAGCTGGAACAGGCAGGAAACCAAACGGGCAGCCTGCAGGCGCGTTACGTATGCAGGCTGCAGTGTGATCTGCTGGAGGCGACCTTTCCGCTTGATTTCAAGGACAACGGCATCATTCACAAGTACGAGCAAATCATCAGGCAGGAAATGGAAAAGCGGGCAGCAAAGCTGATCAACATGCTGCAAAAGGACTTCAAAAGCGACATTTTAAAGCTGGGGCTCGCGATCCACGGCCATCACTACCGGGACTACTGGGTGAGCCACAACTGGGTTGAAGAGTTCCCCCGCTTTCCTATCAGCGTTCAGTATGATGTACACATCCGGCGCATCGGCATGAAAATGAAGTGAGTGAACAGTTTCGCTCTTGTTGTCATGTTGACAAAAATCGGATCGGAAGTTGTACGGCCAAATGATTGCTGACTGAAGATTGGCCTCGGTTTTTCTGCCGAGGCCAGCTTTTTTGTGCGGCTTCAAGCCTCCCTTTTTGGCTGGCGTGATTGTTGCTTTTGGTTTTACCATGCGGCGCTCCAGCATTATTTAAAGATAGAGGTTGAAAAAAAGGGGGAAATGAGATGAATCTAGCCGCCTGGACATGGGGCATCACTGTCGTACTGTGTCTTTTTTTTCTATTGTTATCGCTTCGTTTTAAAGAAAAGGCTGACACCAGTTTCGCTCATTTTGCGATTGCAGGCGGTACGCTTCCATTCGCGCTGATCCTGTTTACCGACATCGCGACGATAATGGGAGTGGGCAACTTTGTGGGACACTCGGCCAAAGGCTATGATATCGGTCTGGCCAACATTCCGTTCGTGGTCGGCGAACAGGGGGCAAAGATTGTCTTTGCTTTGGTGTTTGCCGGATTTGCCGCGAAGTTCACGTATAATACGATAGCCGAATTGATGCACGATCTTCTGCTGCGCGACAAGGTGTCGCGAGCGCTGATCGGAATCCTCACAGCCAGCATCATGATCGCGTGGATCGGCGGCCAGGCGAAAGGAATGGGGGATCTGTTCGCTGTCTTTACCGGCACCGATCCTTTGGCCATGATCATCGTTTTCTCCATCGTATTTATCATCTACACCACGGTTGGCGGCATTTATTCGGTAGTGTGGACGGAGCTGATTCAGGGGGGATTGATCCTCGCTCTCGCCGTATGGTTCTACTTCCAGGTTTTTGCCAAGGTGGACTTCAGCTATGCGACGCTGGCAGCCAAACTGAAAGAGGTCGGAGCGGGCAATCTCGTCGCGTTCAATCTTTCGTTTGGAGAAGTCGCCACGCTGTTTATTACGGGATGTTTCGGCGTGCTCGCCGCCCAAGTGTACTGGCAGCGCTGCTTTGCCGCCAAAGAACCGAAGTCCGCGACCCGTGCCATGTTATACAGCGGCATTGTGGCGATCGTCTTTACCTCCCTGACCACGGTTGCGGGCATGGTTGCCAAGGTGCAAAATTCCCACCTGGAAGCGAATCAAGCCCTGCCTTGGCTGATCATGGAGCAAATGACACAGGCGGCGGCGATCATCTTCTTTACGCTCGTGTTCCTTGCCGCCATTTCCAGTGCGGCTTCCCTGCTGCACTCCGCGGCCGTCGTCATCATCAACGACTTGGTGATTCCTAATACAACCGGCAAAACGGAGGCGCAATATGCGAAGTATACGCGCTGGTGCGTACTGCTTGTAGGCGTTTTTGCTGTCGCTGCCGCCCTGTGGGCCAATTCGATCCTCGGACTCTTTTCGATGGCGTATACGATGGCTGGCGGCGGAGTGATCCCGGTGCTGATCATCGGGCTGCTGTGGAAACGGCGCAGACAGGAGCCGTTTGAGATGGGCGTGCAAAACAGCGGCGTCTCTCCGTGGGGCGCTCGCGTCGGCTTGCTGTCGGGTGCGATCGGCTCCGTCGCCTTGGGAATTCTATGGGGCGTATTGATTTCTGCGGCGTTGACGATTCTGCTCTCATTGATGCTGCCGTCCGACCGCGACAGAGATGCATTTGGGAGCCCGAGCACGCTGTAAGGTGTTCCGATAACAAGGCAGGCCGTTGCTGTCCCGCATCCTCCTGAGCCCCCCAGGCCAAACTTGCCGGGTAATATGTTGCCTCCGCGTCCAGAATAGCTGATAACCGCACGAGCTTGACATGAAACCAAATGGTTGTATATAATGCAAAGCGAAACCAATTAGTTTCCTATTATGAACGATGGAGGTACTGTAATGGGTAACAATCAGCAAAATACGCTGCCTGACATCCGGCACACGGGTGTGTTCAACGCTCCGATCAGCAAGGTATGGGATGCCGTCGCGACCTCGGAAGGACTTTCTGCCTGGTTTATGCCCAATGATATGAAAGCGGAAGTCGGTTATGAGTTTCACCTAAATGCCGGCCAATTCGGCATGTCCCCTTGCAAGGTGACGGAAGTGGATCCGCCCCATCGCCTGTCTTTCACATGGGCGAAGGACTGGACCCTCACTTTCGAATTGAAAGATCTTGGCGGGAAAACGGAAGTGACGATCATCCATTCCGGCTGGGATGCCGACAAGGTTACCGAATTCGGGGCACCACACACGATTATCCGCGGCCGAATGGACGAAGGCTGGGCCGGACTTCACAAAAAGCTGGGTGCGTACGTCGAGGCTTAAAAAATGGCTGCTGCATCGCAAAAGCATGACGTTTTTCAAGCCATCGCCGATCCCACTCGCCGCGAGCTGCTGAGATTGCTTGGCGAGCAGGAGATGCCCGTCACTGTTATCAGCGGACATTTTCCGATGAGTCGAACCGCCGTATCCAAGCATCTGCGCATCCTGGCTGAAGCCGGGCTGGTCAAGGGAAGAAAAGTCGGCCGAGAGACGAGGTATTGCCTTGAGCCGGAGCCGCTGCGCGAATTGAATCAATGGCTCGCTTACTTTGAGCGATTCTGGGAAAACAAGATGGCCGCCCTCAAATACTTCGTCGAGTCCGACGGGTCAAAGGGCGATGGCTCCGTTTCCCGCCTGGAACTGGTAAAGGGCAATGTCGATCCCGGTTCCGCCGATTTATCTGAATAAGTACCATCGAAGGCTGCCGTCAAGCGAATACGGCAGCCTTTTTTTGCAGGGCGGAAGGAGCAGGGGAATACAGCAATCTGTAAGAAACGGATATCAAGGTGAGCTTATATAATGAAATGGATCGAACGATAACCGGAACAGGAGCTATCCAGATGAAAAAGCGAGTCGTATTCATTCACAGCGCAGGCCCCCAGGGGCATCGTCAAGGAAGCAGTGCTTTGATCGCCTATTTGCAAACGTCGCTTGGCCCTGATTACGAAGTGTCGCATCCGCAAATGCCCAATCCGGAAAATCCTGAGTATGTACTGTGGAGAAAACAGCTGGAGCGAGAATTCGCCGCGTTAGACAGGGAAGTGATTCTCGTCGGACATTCTTTGGGCGGTTCTGTTCTATTGAAATACCTTTCCGAGAATTCTTTTCATCAGCCCATTGCCGGGTTTTTCGGCATCGCAGCGCCCTTTTGGGGGAAGGACGAGGAGTGGCAGAGCGGCGATTTCGTGATGGAGGAAAATTTTCACATAAAATTGCCCGCAGTCTCACGGATGTTCTTCTACCACAGCCGCAACGATCAAATCGTTCCATATACACACCTTGGGCAGTATGCAGCAAAGCTTCCGCAGGCGACTGTCCGAACGCTGGATGGAATTGAGCATTTTTTTCACGAAGGATTGCCTCAACTTGTGAGCGATATAGAGCTTGTCGGATCGCGGAATTTGTCTCAGGGCCTGTTCAGCTGTCTTTGGCCACCTTTTATCAAATAAATAGCGGATATGACCTTGCACAATAGACGTTCCTCGCTGGGGGCGGCTCATATTGATTGGGAGAAATAGACTGCGGAGTTGTCAGCTCAAGGGGCGGTCCATTTCCTTTTTTAGCTACGACAGCATAGCTTCGATCAATAGACCGAACGCACTGACATTTGATAGCTTGTTTTGGCTCAGCCAAGGTAACATATGCCCCCTGAATATGTCCCGATTTCACAGGTACAGGCACACGTAGGCACCAGCCCACATAAGGATAGGAGTAGCAGGCATCCAAATTGAGGAGGTGCAGCCGTGTCCAGTATCTTTATGGTTTTATCGCTCTTGTTTAAAGAGCTGGTTACCTTTGTCGCCTATGTGAAAAACAACGCATTTCCCCAGCCTCTGTCCGAGGCGGACGAAGAGAAGTACCTCAAATTGATGGCCGTCGGCGATCCTCAAGCGCGCAACAAGCTGATTGAGCACAATCTGCGGCTGGTTGCCCATATTGTGAAAAAGTTCGAAAACACCGGGGAAGACAGTGAGGATCTCATATCCATCGGGACGATCGGGCTGATTAAAGCGATTGAAAGTTACCAGGTTGACAAGGGAACCAAGTTGGCCACATACGCTGCCAGATGCATTGAAAACGAAATCCTCATGCACCTGCGCAGCCTGAAAAAAACACGCAAGGACGTATCCCTGCACGATCCCATCGGGACTGACAAAGAAGGGAATGAAATTACCTTGATCGACGTGCTTGGCACGGAATCGGACGAAGTGGTGGACGCAGTCCAGTTGAAACTGGAGAGCCACAAAATCTATAAGCATATTCACATTCTCGACGATCGTGAAAAGGAAGTGATCATCGGCAGGTTTGGCCTGGACAAAGACAAGGAGAAGACCCAGCGGGAGATTGCCCGGGAATTGGGGATTTCCCGTTCGTACGTGTCCCGGATCGAAAAGCGGGCCTTGATGAAGCTGTTTCACGAGTTTTACCGGACCAAACAGACCCAGGGAAGGTAATCATCAACGACTGTTGGCTGTCCTCATTCCAGCGGTCTTCTCCCGGCTTCACAAGAGACAAAGTCCGAACAGGAGCCGCTTTTCTATACAAAATGCCGACTTACCAGAAGAATAAGGCTGTCGGCATTTTGGAAAAGGAATCAGGCTAGTTTACAACAAATTCAACGGTAACCGGGGTTCCCGGATCGAGTGTGTCCCCATCTGGAATGGTGATGGCAGCAGTGGTAACAGAAGAGGTGTCAGCCGTCTGAATCATACCGTTGATGTAGAGAGTGTAGTAGGCAAATGACGCTGGGAATGCGGCAGCTGTCGCCCCGGTGTCATCGGTGAAAGCTGTGGCGGCAATTGAAAATGTAGCACCTGTCCCTGTACCTGCTCCTGTCGTCGATACAAATCTCCTGCTGGCTATAAAGGGTTTCGTAATTGGCATGTTTGCATTCACCTCCTTTTACTATCTATATAGATTCAAAAATTTTGAAATGGTACAGGCAGATCAACCACATCATTCCAATCATTTTACGGACTAATTTCAACTGAAAATTGTATCGTTTCGATAATAATAGAGGTTCCGGAATAAATTTTGTCTCCCGAGGCACTCATGATCAATGCTTCGGGAGTCAATCCGTACATTCTTCCTTCTTGCATGATTCCGTTCACGTAGAGGTTGTAATAAGAGTATTGGCCGAGACCCGTAAATTCGGAGACGGTTTCTCCCGCATCATTTGTGAATTGCTCCGCAGCCAAAACCGCAGGGGACGTCAGCTCAATATCTTCGTCCGCAATATAAAAATATCGTTGAACTGACGGCACAATGCTGATCGTGCCAACGGTTCCAGGGGGACCTATAGGACCTTGAGGTCCAGGAGGGCCCTGCGGCCCCTCCGGTCCGATTGGCCCTTGGGGAGCAGTTACATACACGTCAGGCGGGCGACAGGTTACCCGAACAATTTTTTTCTTGACGATTTTCACTTTCTTCCGGCACTTTTTTCGTTGAGGATGGTGGCGGCGGTGACTCATTGAAAAAACACCTCCCTTTATCTTCCATATATGCTATGTTATATACTTGAAGGGAGTTGGACCTTTTTACTACGAGGTAATAGACTGTCATCTATTTTTCTTACAACAGGCTTGAATCACTTCCTTTCCACCTTCCTTGTTACCGATTAAGCCGGTTATTAGCGAACGAAGCAAGCGGTGGGCGCGCCTGCCAGATTATTTTGCGACGGCGTGCTTGCTGCCCGTCCTTTCATCGCGGCTTGGATGTAGGGACGATCATCACTGCTGCTTATCATTATTATCAGAAATGTGAATTGAAGGAAATGGATCAAGGGGGTATACTGACTTTGACCTCATGAGGCAGCCCCAAACGAATTGATGATCAAAATGACAAGGAGGAGTTGTGTTATGTCTCAAACCATCCTGAACACGGCCAGAACGGTCCGCCAGATCACACTGAACCAGATCCAAGCGATCCCCGAGGAATTGTTTGACGTTCAACCGCAAGCGTTCAACAATACGATCAGATGGAATGTCGGGCACATCATTGTTTCCGTGGAATTCTTTCTCTCTCTTGGCTTCCCGTTTAGCTCCGATCTTCCTGAGTCGTACAAGGGTTTTTTCAACACGGGCACAAAACCAGCGGACTGGACGGCTGCTCCTCCGGCGAAAGCGGAGCTGGTCCAATACTTATCGAAACAGCTTGATCAATTCTCTGCGGTATCACCCGAAATGCTGGATCAACCGCTGAAGTCGCCGATTCAAATGGGAGCCTTGCGATTCGAGACGGTCGGCGAGGTCTTCAACTTTGCCTTCGTCCATGAAGCGATGCATCTTTCGACGATTTCATCTCTGATGAAAGTCATTCAATCCCAGCCGTCTTCCTGACCGGAAAGATCCATCAGCGCTGACACCGTTCACAGTAGAACGTTTTTCTTCCCGAGATGTCTGTCCGCACGATCGTGCCGCCGCACCGGTAACACGGTTCGCCTGAGCGGTCGTATACCTTGCACATCTCGTTGAAGCCGCCGGTCAACGTGTCTCCCGCGTAAAGCGGTGACTCCATATACCCGCCGCGGGCAGTCGCCTCCGTCAAAACGCGGCGCGTTGACCGGAACAACTCCGACCAATCCCCCTCAGCGAGTTCCCGGCACGTCTGTGTTGGCCTGATTCCGGCGGCAAAACAGATTTCGTCCGAATAGCAATTGCCAATCCCGGCGATTTGTTTCTGGTCGATGAGCGCCGTTTTCAGTCTGCCGCCCTTGCCCTTGAAGCGATCGATGAACATCGCTTCCGTAAAGTTTTCGGCCAGTGGTTCCGGTCCCAATCCGGCCAGAGCAGCCATCGCCTCTTGCGGGGGCAGCAGATGGAGATACCCCAATCTCAGGCCGATAAAATACAACGTCTTTTCGCCAAACGAGAGTTCCACTTGCGTCGTCCGGTCCGGCTTATCCCGGTCGGTCCCGCAGTACATCCACCCGCCCAGCATGAGATGCAGCAGCAGCACCTTTCCGCTGGCGAGCGAGAACAGCAGATACTTGGCCCGGCGGTTGATCTGCGTGAGGCGGCTTCCGACTGCTTCTTCCTGAAATTGTTCGACGGACGTATTGATCGATTTCACGCGATGAATCGCCGCAGCTGTTATCGTTCGACCGACCAGCTGCTGTGTCAGGAGCTTTCTGTAATTTTCCATTTCAGGAAGTTCAGGCATGCTTTTCTTCCCCTTTCTGTCCCTCCGACTCACCCGGCCACAGGGCCGGGCCAGCGCGCTTTTTCTTATCCTTCCCTGACATGACCGCTGTAAACGCCTCACTATTGACAGGGGGGCAAAAGAAGCAGAAAATCGCGGTGAGGAGTATCTGAATCAGATGAAGGAGCCGCAGCATGGATCTATACGAAAAACAGGTCCGGTTGGAAATACAGCGTTGGAAACGGGAGCTTTTGCAGCCGGCCGGAATACTCGAACGGACCTCTAAAAAGGTACAGAATCGGATCAATGCAGTCATCCCGGAGAAGGTGCATCAGACGATTACGGCAGCGGTGAAAGCAATCGTCAAATCCACGTTGCTCGGGATAGAGTTGGTCCCTAAGGGGCAGCCGCAGCACGGTCTCTCTTTAAAGCAGCGGGATCAGAAGGCACGGGAGTTGATCTCCCGCTACAAAAAGATCGCCGCTGCCGAAGGGGCGGGTACCGGAGCCGGAGGCATTTTAGCGGGAATGGCCGACTTTCCCGCGCTGATCGCGATTAAAATGAAGTTCTTGTTTGAATTGGCTCATCTCTACGGATTCGACACCCGCGATTACCGCGAGCGGCTGTTTCTGCTCTACGTCTTCCAGCTTGCGTTCTCCAGTCAGGAGAAGCGCCCGGAGCTGCTTGAAACGATCGTTCATTGGAGGCGGCATGCCGAGACGCTCCCCCCCTCCGAGCGCTCCTTGAACCACATCGACTGGGAGCAGTTTCAGCGCGAATACCGTGACTCCATCGACTTTCGCAAAATGCTGCAGCTGCTGCCCGGCATCGGAGCAGTCGTCGGGGCGTGGGCCAACTACGGGCTTCTTGAAGATTTGGGTAAAACAGGAATGAACTGCTTTCGCATCCGTCATATTGACTGCCTGTACCAGGGATAAAGCGACAGCCCCTCCGTCTGCGAATGGAGGGGCTGTAAGCTTTTTACCCGTGCAAGTAGTCGGCGACCTGTTTTCCTATGTTGGCGATAAAGCTGCGTCCATCAGCGTTGTCATCCAGCTCTGTCGTCAAAACCGCGACATAAGCCCGCTTTGCCGCGGAATGAGGCGGCAAGCTTGCGTATGCTTTGCTCAAGCCGGTCTATCCTCATGACATCATCGCCTTTCAAGGAAGTTCCTGATTTTCACACACATAAGTGCTTTGGTTTCGAGCATTACTATAGGTACTATCATCCAGGTTGAGAAAGAGAAGGGAGTTAAGCAAGTTGCCTACGGTAATGACTGTATTGTTGCTAATAGCCGCGGCTGTGGTCGTTGCAAGCTTCATCCTTTCCCTCATGTACATTCGAAAGCAACAGCATCACGAATCGGATCAAGAGACGAACCGGACGATTCTCAGGCATCCTGTCATGGCTAATCCTATATTTCTTAGTTACATTCTGTTTCCGGTTGTGGTTGCCATTGGCGTTGTCGTGTATTTGTACTATTTTTATTAAATGAAGGGGCGACATGCATGGACAAGAGAAGGTACTACGTATCGGTTCAAGCGGGAACGGTTATGCTTAACCAGGGGGATGCCGCTTATGAATGGGAAATCGACGCCACCCCGGAAGAAGTCGACAAATTGATGGATCTGTTTGGGGCGAAGTGGGACAGCGACCATATCGCTTTTTGGCGAAACCACGTTCCCGGTTTGCCATACCACTTCGATTCCGCCAACGATCAGTATGATCAATACTTACGGGAGATCTACAACATGATCTACGAATTGGGCACACCGGAAACGAGGCAGACGATGGAAGCCAACCCCAGCCTCTTGCATTCCTATCGGCCGGAAAACGAGTAAGCCCTGCATTGGAATCACACGCGTACAAGCGCCGACAAGCAGCCTGCCGTCGGCTTTTTTGCTTTAAACCGACTCCATGTGTCCTTACCTATAGAACGAATTACCCCAGGTGGCAACGGTGTCACTGGCAAAAAAACAAATCGGAATGATTATGGTTTGTATTGACAACAGCCCATGGAGTAAGGTAGGCTATTATTGTTCTTAAATCATAATCATTCCGTTTTGTGAGAATGTACGGAAAATATGCATGGTTTTATACAGAGAGGGGAAGAGATATGAATCCATTCTGGAAGAAAACAGTCGCTGTCTTGGCTGCCGCCGGTTTTGCCTTGGCTGGCTGCGGTGCGGCAGACCAACCTGCCGCATCGGAGCAAACGCCAAAGCCGGGAGACAAACTGAAGGTCGTTGCCACGTTTTATCCTATGTATGAGTTTGCCCAAAAAGTCGCAGGAGATTACGCTGACGTAACCGCACTCGTGCCGCCTGGCGTCGAACCGCACGATTGGGAGCCCACGCCGAAAGACATCCAGACGATTGCCGACGCAGATGTCTTTATCTACAATGGCGGCGGCCTTGAGGGCTGGGTAGAGGATGCGCTCAACAGCACCAAAAACGAGAAGCTGAAGGTAGTGGAGACGACGCACGGGATCAGCTTGATGGAGGGAAGCGCGGAAGAAGAGGATGAAGCCCATGGCGACGGCCACGAACACGGTCACGAGCATGGCCTCGATCCCCATGTCTGGCTTGACCCCGTCCTGGCGCAACAACAGGTTCAGCAGATCGAAGCGGCCCTTGTCGAGGCCGATCCCGATCATCGGGAAGCGTACGAGAAAAACGCCGCCGCCTACATCAAAGAACTGGAAGAGCTGGATCAAGCGTTTCAAAAGATGGTCTCTTCTGCGAAGCGTAAAGAATTTGTCGTCCAGCACGCCGCCTTTGGCTACCTGGCCCGGCAGTACGGCTTGACCCAGGTTCCCATCTCCGGCTTGTCCCCGGAGGAAGATCCATCTCCGGCCCAATTGATCGAGATCGTCAAATTTGCCAAGGAACATAACGTAAACACGATCTTTTTCGAAACACTCGTCTCTCCCAAGGTGGCAGAAACCGTCGCCAAGGAGATTGGCGCCAAAACGGCCGTCTTAAATCCGCTCGAAGGGCTGACTGACGAAGAGAGGGCGCAAAACCTCGACTACATTGGCGTGATGCAGAAAAATTTGCAAGCATTGCAAGCGGCGTTAAACGAGTAAAAATAGCAGCCTGTTTCCGAAGAAACCGTCAGGACTTTCATCCTGACGGTTTTCTACATATCGAAAGAAAAGATATTACAAATTTTTTACAATCTTATAACCTGGTTTATCCCAAGCCCAACAGAGGAATTGGCTTATCGTCACATCAATTAATAAACTGGGAGAATTGGTTATGCCAGGGAAAATACTTGCGTTCAGAACAAAAGTTACGCTCGTGATCTCTTGTTTTGCCATCTTGCTGGCGGCAGTGCGATCGGGCTGGATTTCGGGAACGCCGGAGATTTTACCGAACTGCTGAAAAAACGGATCGACGGGGACCAATTTTACGCCGACGGAATGGAGGTTTCGGTGAATACCGGGGCGATTAAAAAGTTTGCCTACATGCCGACAGCCGATCATCGCTACCTGTTTGAAGTAGGTGTCAACCTGCAGGATAACTCCCTATTCCAAAATTTCAATTTTTTGGATGTATCGCAATCGATCATCAACAGATACAGCGTGGTGAAAGATATTACAGTCTACTCCCACGACGGCTATGCCCTTGGCAAGCAAGGGGAAGACGGCAAGGCATTGCGGGTGGGAAATCAACAGCTGCCCGTTTTGCAGGAAGCGTATGAGACGCAGCGGGTGGCAGAGCAGGAGCTTGCGGAAGGCGGAGAACACGTCACGTACCGCTTTGTACCGTACAAGGCGGATGAGAGTTCCCAAGACCTCAGCCGTTCGCGCGTGATCGAGATCGTCTACGACAACAACGAATTGGATCGGCTTTTGTCCCGCAACGATCAAGCATTTTGGTTGAAGCTGTTGATCGCTGCCGCTGCTGCCCTCGCGGTATCCTTCTTCATCGGCCGAATGCTGACCAGACCGATCGCGCAAATGGGCCGGCTGATCGACACCGCCGAACAGTACAATGGCGATGCCGCCTACTTCAATACACTTCTGACGGAATTCAGCGCGTCATTTGAACAGTTGTACGCGTCCATCAGCAGCACGGCTTCCGCCACTGAACAATTGACCGATTCCATCGGCAAGAGCACCCGGCAGGTGGAGGTTATTTCGGCCCAGTCGAGAGCCATTGTCGAAAAACAATCAGGAAATTGCCTCCGTCTCCAGCCAAAACGTAAGCTCGGCCGAGACGTTGCGGGAGATCGTCAACAAGTTTCACCTGTAGCCCCGTTGTTGAAGGCAAAAAACAAGCATGGCCCGCGCCGGGGCCATGCTTGTTTTCTTTCGCTTGGGCCATCGCCTGCGCAAAGTCCGGCGGCAGCCAGGTATTTAATTCGGCTGGCTCTCTTCGAGCACGATCGGCAAACCGTTCTGAGAGCTTCCGTCTTTTGCGCTTTTTTCAGACAAGAAAAGGATGAGCGTCGTATTGGGTTCTGCTTTCTGGGCGGTGACGGTAAATTCAAAGTCGCCCCACTCAGGCGCCCCCTTGGAGGCTGTGGCAGAACCGGATGCGAGTATGTTATGGCCATCCTCTACAGAATAGTTGACAACGCCTTCGGATACTTTGGCCTGCCCTTTCACCCGGTAGGTGTGATCCTGTACTTTTTCTACCGTTACTCCTTTGAAAACTTCATTTTCGTAGGTTTTGGCTGAACCTGGTTGGGCTGGCTGTTCTTGCGGATTGAGATTGTTCCCCGGTTCTTGGGCGACCGGCGGATTTGTCGGTTCGGTAGCGTCCGTAGGGGTTTGGCTTTGGCCTGTGCATCCTTGCAGCAAAAGCATGCCCGCTGCCAAAGATGCGATGAGCAAACGTTTCAATCATAGCCCTCCTATCGTACCTCCCTGCCGACAATGGCTGCAGGGATTCTTTAACCTTCAGTGTACAGCAAAACAAGCTTTTATGAAACCGCCCTTTGCCATAAATTTGCAGAAGCGGGCAGGGAGAAGCTGTCAGGATGCCGGGTTTTCGGGTTGATTTTGGTTCGGCTGCGCGACGACGTTTTCTCTGCTTCCGGCGGGGCGGTACATTTTTTTGATATAGTAGACACCGGTCAACAGGGCGAGCCAGAGCGGTCCGACGATCAGCGCAATCCGCGTGTCTGGGAAGTAAGCCATAATGATGACTACAAGTGCCAGGAAAGCGAGCGTCGCATACACGCTGTACGGATACCACGGCAATTTGTAGCTGAGCCGCTTGGCCTCGTCTGCGGACAAGCTCTTGCGGTAGCGAAGCTGGGTCACAAGAATGACAGCCCACGTCCAAATAGCGCCAAATGTGGAAATGCTGGTAATCCAGACAAAGACTTTTTCCGGCACCAGGTAGTTCAGCACCACACCGAACAGCAGGACAACTGCGGAGGCGAGGATTGCTTTACCCGGGACGCCTGATTTGGTCAGTTTGCTGTATCCCTTCGGCGCTTCGCCTTGCTCCGCCAGGTTGAACAGCATCCGGCCTGTGCTGAAAATCCCGCTGTTGCAGGAGGAGAGCGCCGCTGTCAGCACGACGAAGTTGATGATTCCCGCTGCCGCCGGTATGCCCATTCTCTCGAAGGTAAGCACAAAGGGGCTGCCGTTCGCGCCGATTTCGGTCCACGGGTAGATGGACATGATGACAAACAGGGCTCCGACGTAAAAGATTAGGATTCGCCAGAAGACGGTGTCGATCGCACGGGTCAGGTTTTTTTGCGGGTTTTTCACCTCACCGGCCGTCACGCCGATCATCTCGACACCGAGGTAGGCAAACATGACCATCTGCAGCGACATAAGAACGCCGCTGATGCCGCCTGCGAAGAAGCCCCCATTGGTCCACAGATTGTGGATGCCTGTGGCAATTCCGCCGTTTCCCCAGCCAAAGAGAATGATCCCGATGCCCATGGCGATCATCAGGACGATGGTGACAATCTTGATCATCGCAAACCAGAACTCCAGCTCACCGTACAGTCTGACCGTGATCAGGTTGACCGCGCTCATGATGGCCAAGGCAGCCAGAGCCCAAATCCAACGCGGAATCCCGGGGAACCAGAACTCCATGTAAATGCCGACTGCGGTGATTTCCGCCATACAGGTGCAGATCCATAAAAACCAGTAGTTCCAACCCGTCAAGTATCCGGCAAGCGGTCCGAGGTAGCGACGTGCATAGCGGCTGAACGACCCGGCAACGGGATTTTGCACGGCGACTTCGCCGAGGGCGCGCATGATGATAAAAATAGCCAAACCGCCGATGGCATATGCCAACAGGATCGCAGGCCCGGCCATCTTGATCGCGGTGGCGGAACCGAGAAACAAGCCGACGCCGATACAAGCGCCCAGCGACATCAGCGTGATATGGCGCTTCTCCAGGCTGCGGTTCAATTCGGTAGAGCTTTGCTCGTTTCGCATGAAAATCCCTCCGTGAGTGGGAATCAAATTGGTTATTCAATTAAATAG
>NZ_HE978536.1:54286-272127 GCF_000311785.1 Brevibacillus massiliensis | reverse complement strand
GTGTAAAAAAAACTGGATTTCATGAAAATAGTGGACAATAAATCGGCATAGAACGAAACGGAAATATTTACTGATAAACAAATGTGAACGTTTTCATTTTACTATGATTCTTTTTTTCGTTCAACGTTTTGTCACATTTTCCCCGCTTCCAAATCTTTCAAAGCAGAAAAAGGACAGCCATCATGAAAGAGTCATGATGGCTGTCCGGTATGGCCCATTTACTATCTGCGGCGACGGGCTCTGACCAAAACGCTTTGGCCAGGTCTTAATGTTACAGTGATTTGTTTTTTGCGACGCTTGTGTTTATGACGATGGCAGGACATACATACACCCCCTTTGCTAACTCTACTACATCCTATGCATGTCTGATTGGAATGCTATGGACAAGTGTGACAGGAAAAAAGAACATTTTTGATCAGTCGAATTATGGTAAAATAAGCCGATATGCGACGTTTTTTAACTGGAGGTTATTTACATGGGCATGGGACCAGGGTTCGGAGATGCTTTTTTTAGCGGCAAGCCTCCGTTTTTTCTGCTGTTTTTCCTAGCAGTTGCCGGCTTTATCCTGTTTGGTATTTTGCGTACGGTTCGCTATTATGTAAAGAATGCGACTTCTCCGATGTTAACGACAAGGGCAAGGGTTATCGCCAAAAGGATAGAAGTCACCGGCCATACGAGCATGCACAACAATGAGGCTCACCGCCATTCCCGCACCTATTATTACGTTACGTTCGAAACGCCTTCGGGAGAGCGAATGGAGCTGGTGACCAGCGGGAGAGAGTACGGACTGCTGGTGGAAGGCGACGAGGGAGTCTTGACCTATCAAGGCGAATGGTATAAAAGCTTCCAACGCTCACAAGCGTAGCAGAAAAGGCAGGAGCGGTATTCCCCAAGCTGCAGTCAGCAGGAATACCGCTCCTGATGTTTCTTTGTCCTTGTTCTATTTTCCGGCGCCGGCCAGTTCGGCCTGCTCCAGAACGTACCGGTTGCGGGGATGCTCCTCGCATTCCTTGGAGCAGGAACGCTTGTGTTTGATTTCGCACTCCGGACAGCAGATATGCTGCAGGTTGCATTCCGGGTTGGCACAGTTGAGATATCTGTCCTCCGGTTTGCCGCAGTGGTAGCATTTTCCGACGACGACATCCTCCACCTGGTTGATCGGAACGGAGATTCGTTCGTCGAACACGTAACATTTCCCGTCAAACAATCGGCCCTTTACCTCCGGATCCTTCCCGTAGGTGACGATGCCGCCGTGCAGCTGGTAGACATCTTTAAATCCTTCTTTTAACAGGAATCCGGTCAGCTTTTCGCAGCGAATGCCGCCCGTGCAGTAGGTGAGCACCTTCTTGTCTTTATACTGGTGAAAGTTTTCCCGGATCCACTGCGGAAACTCGCGGAAGGATTCTACCTCCGGCCGGATCGCGTTGCGGAAATGGCCGAGGTCGTACTCGTAGTTGTTTCTGCCGTCCAGGACGACCACGTCATCCCGCTGCAGCATTTCGTAGAATTCTTTGGGCTTCAAATACTTGCCAGTCAATTGATTGGGGTCGAGGTCGTCTTCCACGCGGAACGTGACCAGTTCCTTCTTGGGCCGGACAAACATTTTTTTAAAGGCATGCTTGTCCACCTCATCGATCTTGAACCAAAGATCGGCAAACAGCGGGTTTGCGTGCATGTGCTTCATGTAGGCATCAGTCTGTTCGACCGTGCCTGATACGGTTCCGTTGATGCCCTCTTCGGCAACGAGAATTCGCCCTTTTAAGCCAAGCTCCTTGCAAAATTGCAAGTGCTCCGCCGCGAATTCCTCGTAATTTTCAATGCGAACAAATTTATAGTAAAGGAGAACCCTGTAAGCTTTCTGTCCGTTCATGATACCAACATCCACCTATCTTCAGTTATTTTCGTTCAGAATCATATTATACTTGATTTTTTTAACAAGTGCACATTCATATTTTGGAGAAAACGGTAATTCCGATATAATGGTTACGAGTTGAACCAGAGCAAAAACGATGGAGTGTGAGCAAGGAAGATGAAAATCGTATCGATTGAACCGACTCCCAGCCCCAATAGCATGAAGTTGAATTTGGACGAGAAGCTGCCCCCCGGGGTGAAGATGACATATACGCAGGAAAACCGGGAGCGAGCGCCGGAACAGATCAAAAAACTGCTGGAGATTGAAGGGGTCAAGAGCATTTTTCATGTGGCCGACTTTATCGCGCTGGAGCGAAGGGCGAACGCGGATTGGAAGGCGATTCTGGCCCAGGCAGGCGAGGTGCTTGGCGAAGGGACTGCGCAGTCTGTACAGGCCGTGGCACAGAACAGCCAGGATGACCAGTGGCAGGAGGTTAACGTCTTTGTGCAGATGTTCCGCCACATTCCGATGCAGGTGAAAGTGACAGCCGGTCTGGAGCAGATGCGGGTCGGTTTGCCGGAGCGTTTTACACAGGCGGCCATGCGCGCCGGAGCGGCTTCGGCCAACCTGGTCATGGAGCGGAAGTGGGTGGAACAGGGGGTCCGCTACGGGACCATGCAGGAGATCGGCGAAGAGGTCGCACAGGAGTTGGATGCGGCATACGACACTGAGCGGTTGGAACAGCTTGTGGAACAGGCCTTCCACTTTGAGCCGGCAGCCCCCGAGCCGATCGAGACACTGTCAACCGAAAAAATAGCAGAAATGCTCGACCATCCCGATTGGAAAAAGCGCTACGCGGCATTTGAACGGCTCAACCCGACGAAAAATGACATCGATCTGTTGAAAAAAGCGCTGGCCGACCCGAAATCCTCGATTCGCCGCCTCGCTGTCGTCTACCTGGGCATGGTTGGCGGGGAAGAGGTATTTCCCCTGCTCTTCCAAGCCTTGACGGATGACTCTGTCTCCGTGCGGCGGACCGCCGGCGATACCTTGTCGGACCTGGGTGATCCGATAGCGATCGGACCGATGGCAAAAGCTCTGCAGGATCCGAATAAGCTGGTGCGCTGGCGAGCCGCACGCTTCCTGTACGAGGTGGGGGATGAGTCGGCCCTGCCCGCGCTGCGGGAGGCACAGGATGACCCGGAATTTGAAGTGAGCATGCAGGTGAAGATGGCCCTGGAACGGATTGAGCGGGGAGAGGAAGCCAGCGGTACGGTATGGCAGCAGATGACCAGAAGAAACTCCTGACAAAGAAAGCGTTGCTGGAGAAGGGGGCAGCGCCAGAGCGGCTGCCTCCTTTGTCTATAAGGGTGCAGCTTGGCTCCGCCTGAAAGCTAGGCGGAGCCAAGTTGTCGATTGTTGCAGGTGTATTTGTCGAATTATGTCGTATTTTTTCGCTTGTTGGGGGAATCACTCTCCTCTATGCTGAAAGTGACAGAAAATTTCATAATTGAAATGGCTATCATAGCGACGCCAGCATAACAGGAGGGAAAAGGAGACTTGAACGGATATCGCAGCTATCCCAATCATTCCAGACTTGAAGAACACGTCATTATCCAAAATGCTCCCGAGGCGATCGTCACGATCGAAGCCTCCGGTGTAATATGCTCTTTTAATGCGGCGGCCGAAGAACTATTCGGTTATTCAGCAAATGAAGTGCTGGGGGAGAAGTTCTCCCTGCTGATTCCCCAGGCAAACGGAGATTCGCTCTTGCACATTCTTTACGGGCCTGAAGCAGATGGCCCGCAGAGCGAAAGAATCGGGCGGCGCAAAAACGGCCAGGTATTCGACCTTGGCGTGAGCATCCGCGACCTTCTCTTCGAAGAGCGTGCGTATTACGTCTGTATTTTTCGCGACATCACGAAGCAGAAGGTCCGGGAACAGGTGATGCTGGAGAGCAAGGAGCGCTACAAATCGCTGTATGAACACCATCCTGATATCGTCTGCTCAATCGATGCAAAGGGAACCATTGTCAGTATCAACTCGGCAACCACGAGGATTACGGGATACTCGCAGGAAGATGTCCTGGGCCGCTCGTTTGTCAGGTTAGTCGCAGAGCGTGATCTGAATCTGGCAAAGGATGTTTTTCGGCGCTCAATCGCCGGGGAACAGATAATGAGCGAGTTGGCTGTCAAACATAAAAGCGGAAGATTTATCGATTTGTCTGTCAACAGTATTCCGATTTTGATTGAGAACCGGATTGTTGGCCTTTTTTGTATCGCCAGGGACATCACTGAGCGGAAACACACGGAGGAACTGCTGCGGCAGTCGGACAAGCTGTCAGCCCTGGGGCAATTGGCTGCCGGCGTTGCCCATGAAATACGCAACCCGTTGACAGCGCTCAAGGGGTTTATTCAACTGCTCCAATCAACGCAGAGCAAAAATCAGACCTATTTGGGAATCATGCTGACAGAGCTGGAGCGGATTAACTTTATCGTCAATGAACTGCTGCTGCTGGTGAAGCCGCAAAGCGTCCATTTCAAACGAATTGATTTGGTATCGCTTACGCAAAGCGTGATCACCTTGATTCAACCGGAAGCCATCTTGAACGACGTCTCGATTACCACCCGCATCCAAGGGGAAATCCCGGAGATCGAAGGCGAGGCCAACCAGTTGAAACAGGTGTTCCTCAACATCCTAAAGAATGCAATCGAGGCCATGCCACGGGGCGGAGAAGTGGTCGTCACCATCGGAGCGCATGAAGGGGACAAGGTGTTGATCCAATTCCAGGATCAAGGTCCGGGAATCCCCGAAGAGCAAATTCCCAAACTGGGAGTCCCCTTCTACACGACGAAAGAATCGGGAACAGGCCTGGGATTGATGGTGAGCTTCAAGATCATCCAAGAACATCACGGCAGCATCCGAATCCACAGCGAGACAAACAGGGGAACCGCCATCAGTGTGATTTTACCAGCTGCAGCTGACAGGGAACAGTTAGACAATTGACCGAATTTACATAAAAAAATGTTTCATCAGGAAGTCACCTGTGATAAAATAAATCTTGTTGGTGTCAAAACGACATTACCGGCAACACAAAAAAACCGCAGGTGCTGCCAACACCTGTGGCAAAAATGTCGTTCCCCCAAGGGAGCGGCTAGAGTGAAATGACCGCTGATCTCCACATGTACAGGCGGTTATTTCCGTTTGGTGGGGAAAGAAACCATCGCTAATACCAGCGCCCCAAATGTAACCATGAGAGATAACCCTTCGTATACAGTCATTTTTGTTCACCCCCTTTCTATAGGGGTTCAGCCAACTGCCCTTGAAGGTTAAAAATTATCTCTATATTGCATTATAACATGTACACTGGCACAAATATACAGAAAGTTTAAAAAAGTTTCTTTTGTTACAGGGTAAGAAGTCCAAACGCAGCTTACCCAACTTCCGATCTGTAATGATCGTACACCAGTTTGCCGATTTTTTCGATCGTGTCACGGGCTGCCCGTGCCTCTACATCCTTGGATAGCACGCCTGACCCTCTAACCAGATCCTCCTGCCGCAACGGGATCTTCTCTTCAAAGCTCACCGGCCCGCGTAAGTCTCGGCAAAGACAGCCAGCATGACCGGGACTTTGATCAAGCTGGCAGAGAAAAACCGCTGATCCTCGCGAAGCGTCCAGCGCTCACCCGTCCCGAGGTGTTCCAGGACAATCCCCCATTCCCAGCCAGCCGACGAAACGAGCGCTTCCAGTTCCTCATGCAAATCCGCTAACATACTACCCCTCCTTATGTACAGAAAAATAATTGATAGACATAATATTCGTAATAGAATAATATAAATCATATTCCGTTTTAGCAAGATAAAATAACAGCTATAGAACAGTAAGGGAGGACAACGCAGCAAGAATAAAACGGATGTTGACAAGTCTTTAAATTGGATGACGGAACGTTTTGATTGTTTATGGACAAACAAGGGGGCACCTATGAACAAAAGCAAATTCGGCATGCTATCCATGAGTATCGTTCTAACGCTTAGTCTACTATTTGCTGGCTGTTCTTCCAACTCTGACAGCACATCGGGAGGAAGTGCCGCGGATTCCGGCCCGGCTGCGGGGGCTCAAAAGCTTTCGGTGAATATGGGCTCTGAACCGTCGACAATCGACCCTGGTCTGGCTGAGGATATCCCTTCCATGGTTGTTCCGCGGGCGGCCTTTGACGGATTGCTTCGCCTCGGTCCCGATGGAAAACTGCACGAGGCAGTTGCCGAGAAGTATGAAGTATCGGATGACAAGCTGACTTACACGTTCCACCTGCGGGACTCCAAGTGGAGCAACGGCGATCCGGTCACGGCCCAGGATTTTGAATACGCCTGGAAGCGGGTCTTGGATCCGAAGACGGCTTCCAGCTACGCTTATCAGCTCTACTACCTGAAGAACGGGGAAGCGGCCACCAAAGGAAGCGTCTCCCTCGACGAAGTGGGTGTAAAGGCGACGGACGACAAGACGCTGGTCGTCACGTTGGAGCATCCAACCCCATTTTTCCCTGAATTGGTCGCATCTGTCACCTACTTCCCGGTAAATAAAAAAGTGGCCGAGAGCAATGAAAAATGGGCGGACGACCCGTTTACTTACGTCGGCAATGGCCCGTTTAAACTGGACAAGTGGGAGCACAAGTCAAAAATTCACCTGGTGAAAAACGAACAGTACTGGGACAAGGACAACGTGAAACTGTCGGAAATGACGCTGTTTATGATCGACGATGCCAATACGGAATTAAACATGTTCGACAGCGGCGATCTGGATTGGGCCGGCTCTCCGCTGGGCAATCTGCCGCTGGACGCAATGCCGGCGCTGAAGGAGTCCGGAGGGCTGCAGAGCCAAGCGACTGCCGGGACGTACTGGTACCTGTTCAATACGGAGCAGGCGCCGTTTCACAACAAGAAAATTCGCCAAGCCTTCAGCTACGCGATCAACCGCCAGGAGATTGTCGATAACATCCTGCAGTCGAAAGGCGAGGTGGCGCTTGGCATCCTGCCTCCGTCGATGTCGTACAAGCCTGACGGCTACTTCAAAGACGGCGACATCGAGACGGCGAAAAAATTGCTGGCAGAGGGAATGCAGGAGCTAAAGCTGCAGAAGCTGCCAGAAATCACGATTCTCTACAACACGGACGAGACTCATCAACGGATTGCCCAAGCCATTCAGGACCAATGGCGGAAAGCTTTCGGCGTCGAAGTGAAGCTGAAAAACGAGGAAAACAAGGTTGCCCGCGAAGACATGAAACAGGGCAACTTCCAGATTGGCCGTGCCAGTTGGATCGCGGACTTTAATGACCCGATCAACTTCCTTGACGTGTTCCGCGACAAAGGCGGCAACAACAAAACCGGCTGGTTCAGCCCGGAATACAAGGACCTCTTGACCAAGGCAACCGAAGAGAAGGACAGCGGCAAGCGGGCTGAACTGTTGAAACAGGCAGATGCCATGATTATGGATGAAATGCCGGCGATTCCGATTTACTACTACACCTACGCATGGGTGAAAAAGGATTCGGTAAAAGACGTGGTTATCGACCCGCTCGGTTTTGTCGACTTCAAGTACGCTTCCAACGAAGTGAAGTAAAAGTATGGACCGTTCCATTTGGGGCGGTCCGTTTTTTTGTTCAGTCTTAATTCCGCTGTTTTTTCATATGAAAAAAGAAAGAGGTACCCTATGACTTTGCAGGGGGGGATAAGCGTGTCACAAACGCATTACACGGTTGCGATTGTAGGCGGCGGAAGCGGCGGGATTGCGGTCGCGGCGAGGCTGGCCCGGGCGGCAAAGGGGCTGTACGGGAAAATCGCCATCCTCGACCCGGCCGAAAAGCACTATTATCAGCCGCTGTGGACATTAGTAGGCGGAGGTGTGGCCAGAAAAGAAGCGACCGAGCGGAAGATGTCCGCCCTTATTCCAGAGGGGGTGGACTGGCTGCAAGACAGCGTGACAGACATTCTTCCCGAGGAAAATCTGCTCGTGACCGCAAAGGGGATGAGCGTTCGCTACGACTATTTGGTGGTGGCCGCCGGCATCCACGTGGCCTGGGAGAAGATCAAAGGCCTGCGGGAAACTCTGGGCAAGAACGGCGTCTGCAGCAATTACTCCTACGATCTCGTCGACAGCACATGGGAGAACATCCGGGACTTTTCCGGGGGAAACGCGATTTTCACCCAGCCCAATACCCCGGTGAAGTGCGGCGGCGCCCCGCAGAAAATCATGTACCTGGCGGAGGAGTTTTTTTGCAAAAAGGCGATCAGACAGCACTGCCAAGTGATTTTCGCTTCGGCAAGTCCGACGATTTTTGCCGTCAAGAAGTATGCCGCTACCCTGGATCAAGTCATTTTGCGCAAGCAGATCATCACGAAGTTCAAGCGCAATCTGATCGAAATCAAGCCGGATGCGAAGGAGGCCGTCTTTGAGCACGTCGAGACGGGGGAGCTGGAAGTGCTCCCTTACAGCATGATTCACGTCGTACCGCCCATGCACGCTCCCCCGTTTATTCAGAAAAGCCCGATCGCCGACCAGGCCGGCTGGGTGGACGTTGATAAATACACCTTGCAGCACAAGCGCTTTGCCGACGTATTTGCCTTGGGAGATTGCAGCAATTTGCCCACCTCCAAGACAGGCGCGGCCATTCGCAAGCAAGCCCCTGTCGTCGCGGGAAATTTGCTCGCCCGGATGGAGGGAAAGCCGCTTCCCGAGAAGTACGACGGCTACACCTCCTGTCCGCTCGTCACCGGGTACGGCAATCTGGTGCTGGCCGAATTTGACTACGACCTGAATCCCCGGGAGACCTTTTGGTTTGATCAGTCCAAGGAGCGCTACAGCATGTACCTGCTGAAAAAGCACGTGCTCCCGGTGATGTATTGGCAAGGCATGATGAAAGGGCGCATGTGAAGGAAAGAAGGGGATTGCCCGCCGGTACGGAGGAAGGGTACACTTGAGTCAAGAAAAGCCAAGGGGCAAAGGGAGGTGCGGCCATGCTGCCAGTGGGAGCAATTGCACCCCTGTTCACGGCCGAGAGTACCTGCGGCGAGGTGCGTTTGGCAGACTATATCGGGAAGAAAAACGTCGTGCTGATCTTTTATCCGCGGGATCACACGCCGGTCTGCACCAAGCAGCTCTGTACCGTACAGGCGGATCTTCAGCAGTTTGAGCAAAGCGATACGGCAGTATTTGGCGTAAACCCGGGGTCCCTCGAGACGCATCAGGGTTTTGCGGCGCGTTACAGCTTCACCTTTCCCTTGATCGCGGATCGGGAAGGAGCGATCAGGAAATTGTACGACGTTCCCAAAATGCTTGGATTGATCGCCCAGCAGCGAATTGTCTACGTCATAGACAAAGCGGGAAAAATCGCCTTTGCCCAAAAGGGCTCTCCCGCGACACAGACCTTGCTCGGGGTGCTGCGATGAAAGAGAATCGCTACCACTGCTGCGCCACCTGCGAGCACTTTCGCGTCGAGAAGGGGGACGGCAAGACCTCATACCGCTGCGCCAGGCTTACCTACGAGACAAAACCGCATTACCGCTTCAACTGCTGGTCGCCAAAAGAGCAGGTGCGGCGGCGGATGGAACAGGAAGCGCCTCAGTCCGATGAAGACTGAGGCGCTTGGCGTTACTCGTCAACCAATTCCCGCAGCCGCGTCTCCGGTCCGAGGAAGGCGACCGCCAAGACGCCGATCAGGATCACGCTGAAGAACATCGTGAAGATCCAGGCAATGCTGAACTTGGCGGCGACGAGCACGCCGACCAGGAGCGGAGCGGCGATTCCGCCTACGCGGCCGATGGAAGCGGCCATGCCCGCACCTGTCGAGCGTATCGCCGTCGGGTACAACTCCGGCGTGTAGGCGTACAGGCCGCCCCATGCCCCCAGGTTGAAGAAGGAAAGAAAGATGCCGGATGCCAGCAATGCGGGCAGGGAACCGGCATTGCCGAACCAGAGGGCGGCGAGCGCGGTCATCGTCAGGTAGAGGACCAGGACAAATTTTCGTCCATATCTTTCAATAAAGTAGGCGGCCGTGAAGTATCCTGGCAGTTGAGCAAGCGTCATGATCAAGACGTATTCAAAACTCTTGATCAGGCTAAACCCCTTCATGACCATGACGGTCGGCAGCCAGAGAAACATGCCGTAATACGAAAACACGACAGTAAACCACAAGATCCACAGCATCATCGTCGAACGGCGGTGTTCGCGTTTCCAAATCGAGGCTAGATTTTCGGCAAAGGAACGCGCTCCCCGTCCGCGTACGGCGATGTGACGCGGGGAATCTTCGATGGAACGGCGCAGGTACAAGGCGTAGAGCACCGGGATGGCGCCGATCGCAAAAGCTGACTGCCACCCGTACACGGGGATGACAAAGTAAGCGACCAGTGCCGCGAGCAGCCAGCCGCCCGCCCAAAAGCTTTCCAGCAGGACCACGGCTTGTCCGCGTTTGGCTGCCGGCATGGACTCCGAGACGAGCGTCGAGGCGACGGGCAGTTCGCCGCCCAGTCCGACTCCAGCCACAAAGCGCAGCACGCAGAGGATCAGAAAGGAATGGGCCAGCGCCGACAGCCCGGTGGCAACGGAAAAGACGAGCAGGGTGGCGATCAGCACGTTTTTCCGCCCGTAGCGATCCGCCAAAATCCCGGCCAGCGCCGCTCCGACGGCCATCCCGATGGAATTGATGCCAGTCAGCCACCCTACCTGCTGCGGGGTGAGATTCCAGGCGACAGTCAGCGCGGCGACAATGAAGGAGATAATCCCTACATCCATCGCATCGAACAGCCAGCTAAGTCCTGCGCTGAACAGCAATTTTCTCTGGCTTGTACTGCTAGAAGTAAGCATCGACATGAATAAGACCTCGCTTTGTCCATTTCATTAATAGCGTAACCTGCCTTGGCAAAATCATAAATACTAAAATTCCGATTGCAGGCATTATCTCCATGCATTCGCCCCTTTCAAGGACGGCTGTTTTCTTTTGCAAACAAGGCTTCAGATATGATATAGTTAGTCCCGATATCACGTACTGAACAGAATATTGCAGGCCTTGACGGGACGTTTTGGAGGTGTCTTAGGCTGATCAAAAAAGTCATGCCGAGCCAATTCGTGGAGACGATTCACGATATCGATATAGAAGAATTGCGAGCGAAAAATATCCGTGCCGTCATCACGGACTTGGACAACACACTGGTCGAGTGGCACCGGCCGGACGCTACCCCGGAGGTGCTGGCGTGGCTGTCGCGCATGCGCGAGGCCGGCATTCAGGTGACGGTCGTCTCCAATAACAATCAGGAGCGCGTGCTGCGCTTTTGCGAGCCGCTTGGCATCCGGTTTATCTGGGCGGCGCGCAAGCCGTTGAACCGGGCGTTCCTCAGGGCAATCCGGGAGATGGGTGTTCGGATTGAAGAGACTGTAGTGATCGGGGATCAGTTGTTTACGGATATCCTGGGCGGAAATTTGCTCGGGTTCCATACGATCCTTGTGGTCCCCGTGGCCGGCACCGACGGATTTTGGACCCGGTTTAACCGCCGCATGGAAAGGATTGCGCTTTACTGGATGCGCAGAAAGGGATTGATTACGTGGAAGAACCATTCATGAGCCCAGATGAGCCGCTGCAGTGTGCCGGCTGCGGCGTCGCCATACAGACGGAAGACAAGACAAAGCAGGGGTACGCCCCCTTGTCTGCACTGAATCGGGACGTCGTCATCTGCCAGCGCTGCTATCGGATCAAACACTACAATGAAGTGGCGCCGGTCGACATGGAGGACGACGACTTTTTGCGGATCTTAAACGGCATCGGGGCTACGGACAGCCTGGTCGTCATGGTCGTCGACATCTTTGACTTTCAAGGGTCGTGGCTGCGCGGACTGCCTCGCTTCGTCGGAAACAATCCGATCCTGCTCGTCGGCAACAAGGTTGACCTTTTGCCGCGCAGCATCAACCTTAATCGCGTCCGCAACTGGATGCAGCACGAGGCCAAACAGCTGGGACTTCGCCCGGTCGACGTCGTGCTGGTCAGCGCCGCCAAGGGGCAGGGGATCGACGAACTGCTGCAGCGGGTCGGGGCACTTCGCAGGGGCAGAGACGTATATATCGTCGGGGTCACCAACGTCGGAAAGTCTACCCTGATCAATCGGATTATCCACGATTACGGGTCCGCGGGAGTGGAGATTACCACTTCTCCGTTTCCGGGAACGACGCTGGACAAGATCGAGATTCCGCTCGAAGACGGGCGCTTTATCTACGACACTCCCGGGATCATCAACCGGGATCAGATCGGCCATATGGTTACGCCGCAAGACCTGCGGAAGCTGACGCCGACCAGCCGGGTCAATCCCAAAACCTATCAATTGAACGATCGGCAAAGCCTGTTTATCGGCGGCTTGGCGCGGATCGATTACGTCAGCGGCGAACATCAGCCGTTTGTCGTCTACGTTGCCAACGCTCTGCCGATTCACCGCACCAAGCTGGAAAAAGCAGATGAACTGTTGGCAAAACACCATGGCGGGCTTCTGGCCCCCCCGGCTGGCGAAGCGGTCAAGCTGCTGCCGCCGTTTACCCGGCATACGTTGAAGATCGAGAGCGCAGGCCCGGTTGACGTCGTCATCTCCGGCCTGGGTTGGGTTACGCTGCAGGGCAAACGGAAAGCGACTCTGGAAGTACACGTCCCGAAGGGCGTCGGCGTTGCCGTCCGCAAAGCGCTGATATAACGGGAGCACCGCTGGGGGGAAGAGATATGATAACGAGCAAAACCGTGTTAGTGGGGTTGTTGGGTCATCCGGTCGGCCATTCGCAATCACCGCTGATGCACAATGCCGCATTTGCCGCACAGAACCTGGAATTTGCCTACACGGCCTTCGATGTTGCCCCTGATGATTTGAAGGACGCCGTGGCCGGCATCCGCGCACTTGGCCTCCGGGGCGTCAACGTGACGATTCCGCACAAAGTAGCGATCATGCCTTTTCTGGACCGGATTGATCCCTTGGCGCGTCGGATCGGCGCGGTAAATACCGTCGTCAACGACCAGGGGCAGCTGATCGGATACAATACGGACGGGTTGGGGTACGTCCGTTCATTGGTGGAAGAGATGAAGATAGATCTCCACGACCAGGCGGCTGTGCTCTTGGGCGCGGGCGGTGCAGCCCGGGCGGTCGCTTTTACCCTGGCGGACCAGGGAGTAAAACAGCTCAAGATATACAACCGTTCGCGGGAAAAGGCGGAATTTTTAGCAGAACAGCTGAAGTCGATTGCAGCGGTGAAAACGATCGGCCCCTCTGAGTTGAAAGCGGCTGTCGAGGCTGCCACGCTTTTGATCAACACCACTTCGATCGGGATGCATCCCCATGTCGACGAGATGCCGATACCGGCGGAGTGGCTGCATGAGCGGTTGATCGTCAGTGATTTAATTTACAATCCATTAGAGACAAAACTGCTGCGTCACGCGAGGCAGGCTGGTGCCAGAACACACTCCGGCGTCGGGATGTTCGTCTATCAAGGGGCACTTGCTTACGAGCTGTGGACCGGGCAGCCAGCACCGACGGAGCTGATGCGCGAGTCGGTGCTCAAACGCTTGGAAGGATGATATGATGTTGACAGGAAAACAAAAGCGGTATCTTCGCTCTCTCGCCCATCACCTGACCCCGATTTTTCAGGTGGGCAAAGGCGGGGTAAATGAAAACATGCTGAAGCAGATAGAGGAAGCTTTGGAAGTTCGCGAATTGATCAAGGTATCGATCCTGCAAAACAACCTGGACGACAAACACGAGGTTGCGGAAGCGTTGGCCGCCGGCTCCGGCGCCGAACTGGTCCAGCTGATCGGCCATACTGTCGTCTTGTACAAGGAATCTGTGGAACATAAAACGATTACGCTTCCGTGAGGACGGGAAACGATGCAAAAACGGATTGGGATACTGGGCGGAACGTTTGATCCGATTCACAACGGGCATCTGCTCGCTGCGGAACAGGCGCGGGAACAGGTCGGGCTCGATGAAGTCTGGTTTATGCCCGCCTACATTCCGCCCCACAAGGAGCACAAGGGCATAGCGGAGGCACGGCATCGCCTGCGAATGACGGAACTGGCTACGGCCGACCATCCCGCCTTTCGGGTGACGGATATCGAATGCCGGCGAAGCGGTCCGTCGTATTCGATCGACACCATGCGGGAGTTGACCCGGACCTACCCGGACGTTCAATTTTTCTTTATCATCGGCGGCGACATGGTGGAGATGCTGCCTAGCTGGCACATGATCGAGGAGTTGGTCAGCCTGGTCCGCTTTGTCGGCTTGGCGCGTCCGCGGGCGGATTACGACGAGGCCGCACTGGCCCGCTACGTGACATTTGTCGATATGCCGGCCTGGGATCTCTCGTCTACGCTGATCCGCGAAAAGGTGAGAGCGGGGAGAAGCCTGCGCTATCTCGTACCCGCCGCCGTGACAGACTATATAAAGGAGCAGGGGTTGTATGGAGCTGTTGCACAATCGGGAGAAACTGCTGGCACAGATTCGCGCCCAGATGAATGAGAAGCGCTACACGCACACCCTCGGCGTCGCTGCCGCTGCCCGGGAGCTGGCGCAACGCTTCGGCGCCGATCCGGACAAGGCGGAGCTGGCCGGCTTTGCACACGACTATTGCAAATGCTGGCCGACGGCACGGATGCACGATTACCTGCTGCGTTACGATTTTCCCGAGGATATTTTGAGCGGCGACAAGGAACTGTGGCACGCCTTTGTCGGAGCCATCGTGATTCAGACCGAACTGGGGGTTGACGATCCGGAGATTATTCAGGCGGTGCGCTATCACACGACTGGCCGGGCAGGAATGTCCCTTTTGGAAAAGGTCGTCTGTGTGGCCGACTACATCGAACCGGGCCGGTCGTATCCCGGAGTGGACAACATCCGCCGACTGGCCGAAAGCGACCTAAATCTGGCTCTGGCTGAGGCGCTCGGCGGTACGATCACCCATTTGATCGAGCAAAAAAAGCGGGTCCATCCGCTTACCCTGACAGCATACAACGATCAACTCAACCGATAGGAGGGGTTTTGTGGCAAATGTAATCGAAGAACTGGCCCGCCTCGTCGTCAAGGCGGCAGAGGACAAAAAGGCGGAAAACATCCTGACCCTGGATATCAGCAAGCTGTCGGTCATCGCCGATTACTTCATCATCTGTCACGGCAATAACGAACGGCAGGTGCAGGCGATCGCAGGTGAAATTCGCGATCAAGTCTACAAGCATGGTTATCAGGTTCGCGGCATCGAAGGCGCCGATGAAGGTCGCTGGGTACTGATCGATCTGGGCGACGTCGTGGTCCACGTCTTCCACAAGGAAGAGCGGGATTTCTACCATATCGAACGGCTGTGGAGCGAGGCGGAACACGTCTCCCTCAGCAAACAGGCGTAAGGCCGTGGCTTACACGCATTTAGCCGCCGTTTACGATGCGCTGATGGCGGATGCCCCCTACAGCGAGTGGCTCGACTGGGCGGAAGCAGCCTGGTCCAGGACGGGACGGCCGAAGAGCGTCATCGATTTGGGCTGCGGTACAGGAAATCTCGCCATTCCGCTGGCCAAACGCGGGTACGATGTCACAGGAGTAGATCTGTCCGCCGAGATGCTTTCGATCGCCTACGAAAAAATGAAGCGGGAGCAGGCGCGGGTCACCTGGGTTGAACAGGACATGCGCGAGTTGGCGCTGCCTCAGTCAGATGCGGTGATTTCATTTTGTGACTCGCTTTGCTACCTGCTCGAAGAGAGTGATGTCGAGCGGACGTTTCAGCGCGTCTTTGCCCAGCTCAGGCCGGGCGGGACGTTTTTGTTCGACGTCCACAGCCCGTACAAGATCGTTCAGGTCTTTGGCAACAACACGTTCACTTTGACGGGCGACGAGATCAATTACATCTGGCAGTGCTTCTGCGACCCCGAGCGGCTGGAAGTGGAGCATCAGCTTACCTTCTTCGTTCAGGAGCGCGCCGATCTGTTCCGCCGGATGGAAGAGGTCCACGTCCAGCGCACCTATCAGCCGATTCAGCTGGCCGGGTGGCTTAGGGAAGCCGGCTTTGAAAACATTGTGATCACGGGAGATTTTACCTGGTTGCCGCCGACCCCCGGGAGCGAACGCCTATTTTTTTCGGCTCGCCGCCCCTTAAGTTGACAGGATGCGACATCTCTGACTATAATGATTGGTAATGATCAGTATGGTTGGCAATGACGAGGAGCAGTAGGAAATGGATTCGGCACAAAGAGAGTTGGCGGACGGTGCAAGTCAACCCAATCTTTTCTGAACTCGCCTTTGAGCTCTTCACCGGAAGGCTGCGAGGCTGCGTATGGTGAAGCGACCCTTCCACGTTACGGAAGCACAAGTGGGCGTACGGCGTATGACTGTTCGTCAAGTAGGGTGGTACCGCGGGAAAGTAACCTCTCGTCCCTGACAGCATGCTGTTGGAGATGGGAGGTTTTTTATTTACATGTCGTTGAGGAGGCTTTTCTATGGCAAAGCAATACGATCCTGCCTTGATTGAGCAAAAGTGGCAAAAGGTCTGGAAGGAACGACAAAGCCACAAGACAAATGAAGACAAGTCAAAACCGAAATTCTACTGCCTGGAGCAGTTTCCTTATCCTTCCGGTCACCTGCACATGGGGCATATGCGGGTCTATTCGATCGGGGACATTATCGCCCGTTTGAAACGGATGAACGGCTATCAAGTGCTCCATCCGATGGGCTGGGATGCCTTTGGGCTGCCGGCGGAGAATGCGGCCGTCAAATTTGGTGCCGCCCCGGCGAAGTGGACGTATCAGAACATCAACCACATGAAAGAGCAGCTGCACCGTTTGGGGGTCAGCATTGATTGGTCGCGTGAAGTGACCACCTGCTCTCCCGATTACTACAAATGGACCCAGTGGCTGTTCCTGACCTTCTATGAGCGCGGACTTGCCTACCGGAAGCGGGCCTCCGTCAACTGGTGTCCGGAGTGTTCCACTGTTTTGGCCAATGAACAGGTGATTGACGGCCGCTGCTGGCGCTGCGATTCGGAAGTGACAAAACGGGATTTGGAGCAGTGGTTCCTCAAAATCACGGATTATGCCGAACGCTTGCTGAACGATCTGGAGAATTTGCCGCGCTGGCCGGAAAAAGTTCGGACGATGCAGAAGAACTGGATCGGCAAAAGCGAAGGGGCCAATATTGCCTTTACCCTGCCGGAGTTGGCAGACGAGAAAATCACCGTTTTCACCACGCGGCCGGATACGCTGTACGGAGTGACTTACATGGTGATCGCTCCTGAACACCCGCTCGTTCCCCGTTTGATTGCCGGGAAACCGCAGGAAAAGCAGGTCGCCGACTTTATCGAGCAGATGAAAAAGGAGAGCGACATCTCCCGCACCTCCGCCGATGCGGAAAAGGTGGGCTATTTTACCGGCGCTTATGCCAAACATCCGCTGACCGGCGAACAGGTGCCGATCTGGGTGGCCAACTACGTGCTGATGGATTACGGAACGGGCGCGGTGATGGGCGTGCCGGCTCACGACGAGCGGGACTTCGCATTTGCGAAAAAATACCAGCTGCCGATCAAGGCAGTCATCAATCCGGATAGCGAAATGCTGGTGGAGGAAGTCGGCATCGATTCCGCCTATACAGGGGAAGGCACGCTGATTCACTCCGACATCTTCGATGGCATGCCAAACCGCGAGGCGATTCAGGCGATCGCCAAACATCTGGAGGAAAAGGGAATTGGCGGCCCGACGGTCTCTTACCGGCTGCGCGACTGGCTGGTGTCCCGCCAGCGCTATTGGGGCGCCCCGATCCCGATGATCTACTGTGACAGCTGCGGCATCGTTCCCGTACCGAAGGATCAGCTGCCGGTCATGCTGCCGGAAGACGTCGTCATTGACGGCAAGCGGAATCCGTTGACGACATCGGACGAGTTTGTCCACACGACTTGTCCGAACTGCGGCAAGGCAGCCCGGCGGGAGACGGATACGATGGATACGTTCATCGATTCTTCCTGGTACTACATGCGGTATACCGACCCGCACAACGCAGCGCTTCCGTTCGCCAAGGAGAACGCAGACAAATGGATGCAGGTGGACGAGTACATCGGCGGGATTGAACATGCGATCCTTCACCTGTTGTACTCTCGTTTCTTCACCAAGGTGCTGCACGACGCAGGCATGATCTCCTGCGACGAACCGTTCCGCAGCCTGCTGACCCAGGGCATGGTGCTCAAGGACGGGGCGAAGATGTCCAAGTCGAAAGGCAATGTCGTCAGTCCGGACGAGATGATTGAAAAATACGGGGCGGATACGGTACGCCTGTTCATTCTGTTCGCTGCGCCGCCGGAGCGCGACCTGGACTGGACCGACACCGGCGTGGAGGGCAGCTACCGCTTCCTGAATCGCGTTTGGCGGCTGGTCGAATCGCATGCGGACTTGCTGAAAAGCGGAACTGCTGCGGCCGATCCATCCGGCGGGGATGCAAAAGAACTGTACCGGATGACGCACTACGCGATCAAAAAGGTTACCGAGGATATCGGCGAGAGGTACACATTTAACACGGCAATCAGCACGATTATGGAACTGGTCAACAAGCTGTACGCCTATCCTGCGGAAGCTGACCGCGGCACGCTGGCCTTCGCTCTGGAGACGCTGATCGTGCTGATGGCGCCGATCACACCGCACATCGCAGCCGAGATGTGGGAGTTGATCGGCAAGAACGGCTCTGTGCATGAACAAAGCTGGCCCAGCTACGACGCTGATGCTCTGGTGCTCGATGAAGTGGAGATCGTCGTTCAATTGAACGGCAAAGTGCGCGACAAGCTGGTCGTGCCGAGCGGCTTGTCAAAAGACGAATTGGAATCACTCGTGCTCGGCAACGACAAGACCAAAGCCCTGATCGAAGGGAAGACCGTCAGAAAAGTGATTGCGGTCCCCGGCAAACTGGTCAATCTCGTCGTTGGCTAAAAAGCTAGTCGGTTTACTGTCATACATCATAAAGAGATGCTCCTCTTCGGGACGGTTTTTTTGCCATTGTCCCCAAGAAAGGAGCACTCTTTTTTTATCCCGGCAGTTCCGATGACACCCATACGGCACACGTGCAGCTTTTGCCAGTCAGCTGCGGCCGGACCTGAGCCGCGCGCCTTGATGTCCGGCAGCCAGGTCACACGGATTCTCTGGCTGCTTCGCTCCTTTCCGTGGCCGTGAGCTGCAGATGTTCACTCATCGCTGCACGGTCCTCGGCAAACTTGGCGTGAGTGCGCCTGAATACCTCTTGAAACACACCGGGCACGTGCTCCCGCAAAGGAATCAAACCTTCACCCGTAATCCCGCCGGGAACACAGACCCGTTCTTGCAGGGAAGGCAGGGAGAACACGTCCTGGCGGAGGAGATCGGCAAAGCCAAGGACCATCTGCGTGGTGAGAAATGTGGCCGATTCCCGGGAAATGCCCGTTTCATCGACAGCCGCTTGGATCATCTGCTGCAGCAGATAGCTGAGGAAGGCAGGGCCGCAGCTGCTGAGATCGGAGGCAATCCGCAAAAAGCCTTCCGACACTTCCAGCGGCTGACTGATCCGGGAGAACAGGGACAGTACCAACCGACGCTGTTCATCAGTGATGCGCTGTCCAAACTCGACCAGTGTAAGTCCGCTGCGAGCGGCATTGGTAATGCTCGGCACAGCCCGGGCGACGGCACAGGGGACGAGATCCTCCAATTGGACCAGTTGGACGGGGCTCGTAATCGTCACGAGGAGCTTTTGTTCCGTCAAGGCGTCTCCCAGTTCTTCCAGCGCCTGGCGATACTCCAGCGGTTTGACGCAAAGCAGTACGACGTCGCTCTCTTCAGCTACTTCCGCATTCGAGTTTGCTGCCCGGAGGCCGGGATGCCGAGCAGCCAAGTTTGTCAATTTATCGGGCGTCCGATTAAAGGCGATGATCTTGTCGGGTGCAAGTGAATGGGCGGCGATAAAAGCGTCAATGAGGATGGCCCCCATACTGCCCGTACCGATAAAGCCAACCTGCATGGAAATCCTCCTATCAGATCTTCTTTTTGCATAGTATGACAGCAGAGGAAGAAAAATGCCCAAGTGGGGAGTAGGGAAGCAGCGGACAAAGGAGAAAACAAAGTTGAAATTGTAAGAATATTGTAATAAATTACAAATAGGCAGAGATTGGAATTCGATCTTTGCAAACTTGGGAAACAGAAGGAGGAAGAAAGCATGAGTCAACCTGATTGGGACAAAGTGGTCCAATCACCCGCGTTTCGGGAGTTGATGCGGCAGAAAAAATCGTTCATCATCCCGGCCACCATCTTTTTTATCGTTTTCTACTTTATGCTCCCCCTGCTGACAGCCTTTACGACCTCGTTGAACGGAAAAGCAATCGGAGCGATCAACTGGGCGTATCTTTACGCGTTTGCTCAATTTGCAATGACCTGGATCATTTGCCACTTGTACGCGAGCAGGGCAAGCACATTTGACAGAATAGTCGAGCAAGTCAAAGAAGAGGTTGAGGGGAAGGGAGTGAAGGCCGGATGAATGGAACCGCTTTCAGTTTGTTTGTGATTATCATCCTCATCACGCTGATCATCACCTATTGGGCTTCCAAACGCAACAAATCGACCAGTCAATTCTACGTCGCGGGCGGATCGATTACCGGCTGGCAGAACGGACTTGCCATCGCGGGGGATTACATGTCGGCAGCCTCATTTCTCGGCATCGCCGGTGCCATTGCGTTAAACGGTTTCAGCGGCTTCTTCTTTTCCATCGGTTATCTGGTAGCTTATTTGGTCGTCTTGCTGCTTGTTGCCGAACCGCTGCGAAACCTGGGAAAGTATACAATGGCAGACATGATCGCGTCGCGGTTTAACGTGAAGGCGATTCGCTCTACGGCTGCTCTCAGCACGATCACGATCAGCACCTTCTACATGATCGCCCAGTTGGTTGGCGCCGGAGCGATCATCAAGCTGCTGCTTGACATCGAGTACACCACTTCCATCATTATCATTGGAATTCTCATGACCATCTATGTGGTGGCCGGCGGCATGCTTGCGACCACGTGGGTGCAGATCGTGAAGGCAGTGCT
The DNA here is from genome assembly GCF_000311785.1 of Brevibacillus massiliensis. GTDB lineage: Bacteria > Bacillota > Bacilli > Brevibacillales > Brevibacillaceae > Brevibacillus_C > Brevibacillus_C massiliensis. The sequence goes on along the minus strand of NZ_HE978536.1, from coordinate 251,197 downwards.
GCTGATGTTCGGGACAATTGCGCTGGCGATCATGGTATTGGCCCATTTTCACTTCAACCCTGTTGAGATGTTCAATCAGGTGGAAGCCAAACTGGGCGAGGAGATGATTGCGCCTCCGCCTCCTACGACAATTGCTGCCGGATTGGATTCGCTCTCCCTCAACATGGCTCTGGTTTTCGGAACAGCCGGGCTGCCGCATATTCTCATCCGGTTCCTGTCCGTGCCGGATGCGGTGACTGCCCGCAAATCAGTTGTCATCGCCACTTGGCTGATCGGGGTGTTCTACCTGCTGACACCGTGTTTGGGATACGGTGCGGCCTATTTTGTCGGCAAGGAAGTCATCATGGCGGAGAATAAAGCGGGCAATTTGGCAGCTCCGCTGCTTGGCCAACACCTTGGCGGAGACTTCTTCCTGGCGTTTATTTCGGCGGTTGCGTTTGCCACCATTCTGGCGGTGGTGGCCGGTCTGGTCATCTCTGCAGCCAGCGCATTCGCCCACGATTTTTATTCCAATGTGCTGCGGCATGGACAAGCGACGGAAAAAGAACAGATGCGTGCTGCGCGGTGGGCCTCGATCGGCATATCCATCGTTTCCATCCTGCTGGCGCTGGGGGCGCGAAACTTCAATGTCTCTTTCCTCGTTTCCCTCGCCTTCTGCGTTGCCGCCAGCGCCAATTTGCCGGTTATTCTGTTGACAATATTCTGGAAGAGATTTAATACGAAAGGCGCAATTACAGGGATGCTGACCGGACTAATCAGCTCTGTCGGCCTGATCTTGCTCAGCGGAAATGTGATGGAGCAAGCCATTTTCCCATTGAAGAATCCAGCTCTCATCTCCATCCCCCTCGGATTCCTGGCCTGCTACCTCGGTACCGTGCTGAGCGGAGGCTCAACGCCGGAGGAACAGAGAAAACACACCGAGATCCTGGTAAAAGCGCATACCGGGATCAAGCAGACCGGATGACGATTTGGTCATGGCGCGGCGATTTTGTCTTTCAGCCGGTCATACGTAGAGTTGCCGATTCCGCTTACTTTCTTTAGCTGTTCCGGAGAAGAGAACGGGCCATGCTGCTCGCGGTAGGCGAGGATTGCCTGCGCCCGGGTCTCGCCGATACCGGGCAGCGTCATCAGCTGCTCCTGGGTGGCGGTGTTCAGGTTTACTTTGTCGCCGCCGCCGGAAGCAGCTTGCCCGGCCGAGGGGCCCCCGCTTGCGGCAGCGCCTGGTGTTCGACCAAGAGTGCCGCAGGGGCCGCACCGTGCGTTTTTGGCAGGAATAAAAATCACCATGCCGTCGGTGAGCGGCTGGGCAAGGTTGACACAGTCTGCATCAGCCTCCGGCAAAAAGCCGCCGGCTTTGGCGATGATCTGCCCGGTCCGCTCGTTGTCGGAGAATGTGTACACCCCGGGCTGTTTGACGCTCCCTTTTACATCAACGTATTTTACAGCCGGTGCCGGCGGGCTTTCCGCTTTTTTCTCCACAGGCAGCGGTGCGTCTTCGCTTGCTTTTGCTGCGGCGTAGGCGGGCAGCGGGAGTGAGGGGGCATCCTTGTTGGGCCATCCCGGATAGAACAAAAATGAGACAAGTACAAACAGCGTGATGCCGATCACGATAATGATCCTGCGGTGCCGCTCCCATAGATCGTACAGCATCTCTTTACCCTCCTTTACAATATCTCCTTGTAGAGAGCCTACAAAAAGACAGAGGGGGAGCGCAAAAAAATGTCCGCTGGGGCAGCCTGAGGCAGGGTATCGATAGAAACAGCCTGAGTTCATGTAAGTACAGAACTCAGGCTGTTTACTCGTTCGATTCTGTCTGCTTTATCTGCGTTTTTCCTGCAGGCAGCCTATCCGATCTGCTGATGCAGCTCTGCCGATTTTTGTCGGCGGATTTCCACGGTTGGACTGATGTATGGTTCGAATTGATATTTTTGCTCGATAAAAATTTGGTGCCAGAGCATGAACACGAGAATCGTCCAGATCTTCCGGCTGTAATCCGCATGCCCCTCGCGATGCTCATCGAGCATGTACAGGACAAACGCTTTGTTGATCAGGTAATCCACCTTCGATTCGAAGATCAGCTCTTTTGCCCACTTGTAAAACTGATGCTTCAACCAATGCCGCGTCGGCACAGGGAAACCGAGCTTCGGACGCGTTTTGATGTCGGGCGGCAGAAAATCCTTCATCGCTTCCCGCAGGACGTGCTTCGTCGTCCCGTTGGCAATCTTGTACTTGGTCGGGATCGTGGCGGCGAATTCAAAGACTTTCACGTCGATAAACGGCACGCGAAGCTCGAGGGAATTGGCCATCGTCATCTTGTCGGCCTTCATCAAGATGTTTCCGCGCAGCCACGTGTGAATGTCCAAGTACTGCATTTTCGTGACGTCGTCGTAAGCGGCTGCTTTTTTGTAGATCTCCTCGGTGATCATCCAGGGATTCTGGTAGCTGTCCAGCCGTGTGATGTCCCGGGTGACGACGCGTTCTTTCAGTTCTTCGTCAAAGATCAGCGCGTTGCCGAAAAAGCGTTCTTCGACAGTCTTTGATCCCCTGATCAGGAAATTTCTCCCTTTTAGATTGGCTGGCAGCTTTTCGGCAATGGTGCGAAGCGATCCTTTCATCCACTGGGGCATGCCCGCAAACATCCGCAAGGAGTGAGGCTCCCGGTAGATATTGTACCCGCCGAAGAATTCGTCCGCTCCCTCGCCGGACAGGACTACCGTGACGTGCTGACCGGCCAGTTCGGCGACGAAGTTGAGCAGGATCGCCGAAGGATCGGCGACCGGTTCGTCTTGATGCCAGATCAGGCGCGGCAGTTCATTCATATAGCGTTCGGCAGAGATGACGACCTCGTGGTGTTCAGTGCCCAGGTACTCCGCTGTCCGCCTGGCATATTCAAGCTCGCTGTAGCCCGGTATGTCGGAGCCGACGGAAAAGGTCTTGACCGGTTCAAAGCTGCGCAGCATACCGACGATGCTGCTGGAGTCCACGCCGCTCGACAAAAAGGCGCCCCGCGGCACTTCGCTCATCCGGTGCTTGTTGACCGATTCGAGCAGCACTTCCCGCGTCCCCTCGACAAAATAGCTGAAAGGCTTGCTCTCGTCCGGAGCGAATTTTGCTTCCCAATAGGGCACGAGGGTAATCTGGTCGTTTTGAATGACGAAAAAATGGGCTGGAGGAACGCGGTAAATTCCTTTGTACATCGTATTTGGGTCGGGCACGTATTGAAAGGTTAAGTAGTGGTAGAAAGCCGTTTCATTTACTTCGCGCTTCAGGCCGGGCAGTTCCAGCAGGCTTTTGATTTCACTGCCGACGGCGATGGCATCAGCCGTTTCCGTGTAGTAAAGCGGCTTGATTCCAAAGTGGTCGCGGGCGCCGAACAACAGGTTTTGGCGGCGGTCCCAGATGGTGAAGCCGAACATGCCGCGAAGGTGTTTGGGTGCATCAAATCCCACTTCTTCGTAGAGATGGAGAATGGTTTCAATATCTGAACCGGTTTCAAAGACGTGTCCGCGGTCTTTCAACCAGGCTTGCAGTTCCTTGTAGTTGTATATTTCTCCGTTGCCAATGATCCACATGTCTTTTGTTTCGTTGAAAAGCGGTTGGTGGCCGCCTGCGACATCGATGATGCTCAAACGGCGAAAGCCGAGAGAGACATGATCTTCGGTGTAAATTCCGTTGTCGTCAGGCCCCCGGTGCAGGATCACATTGGTCATCATTTCCATGACCTCCTGCTGAACGGGCACTCTCCGCTTGTTAAAGAGCGATACAATTCCACACATAAGTTTATGCTTCTTCCTCTCGCAGTGGGTTGCCTTGCTAACACTATAGCTAAATCTATCATGTATTAATCGGCAGTGCAATCTGCCAAACACCTAGTCCAACATGGGACACAAGGCCCGGCAGCGTTTTTTTGTCCTTCCGGTTTGACGTATCATCGGAGAAACAAACCGAGAGCGGGGGGAAGAGGGCGTGGGACGACGAGAGAATCGGTTCTTTGCCGCCGGCATGCTCTGGGCGGCGGGGGTGGCATTGGCGGCTTCGGTCACATACGCCTGGCTGCTGCCTGGCCTGGCAGCCGCGACAGCGATCGGACTGCTTGCGGTTCCGGCCAGGCTGCGCAAGGGCGTAATGGCCCTCTCCGGTGTGATTATCTTGTCAGCGTCTGCCTTTGCGATATACGACTACATGCACCGGTCGACGCTGGTTGCCTACGCTCGGGCTGAGGCCGAACTGCTGATCGAGGGGACCATCGATTCGCCGGTCAAGCGGGACGGGGACAGTGTCCGCTTTTTTTTGCTGGCAGACCGGTTTGGTCGGGCCGCCCCTTCCGATCAGCTATCTCCTAAAGAGAGAATTGCCTTGCGAGTCAAGTTGAGCGAGGAGGAGCAGGTGGAGGGCATCGCTTCCTGGGCGGTCGGATCGCGTCTTTCTGGCAGAGTGAGCCTGGGACTGCCCGATCCGGCGCGGAATCCGCACGGTTTTGACTATGCCAACTACTTGCGCTGGCAGGGAGTCCGGGTGACGGCGGCGGCGGAGTACGCCGACTTGACAGAGGGGCCTGCCGGATGGTCGCTTTTTTCCTGGTTTGGCCGCATCCAGCAGTATGAAGCGGCCAAATTGGATCGACTTTTCGGCAATCCGCTGACAGCCGGTTATATGAAGTCGCTTTTGCTCGGAGTTCGCGACGCCGTAGACCCAGAGCTCGAGGAGGTGTACTCCGGGCTGGGGTTGATCCACATTTTGGCTATTTCAGGGCTGCACGTATCATTGGTCAGCGGCGGATTTTTATGGCTTTTGGAACGGTTCGGAGTCGTCCGCGAAAAGGCTTTGCTCATCACGATTCTCTTCCTGGCCGGTTACGTGATGCTTGTCGGCGCATCTCCTTCGTCTGTCCGGGCCGGGTTGATGGGGGGAATCGGCTTGTGTGGGAGGTACGTGAAGAGCCGTTTTGCCGTATTGGACTTGTGGGGCCTCGCCCTTCTGCTGATGCTGCTGTACAATCCGTACCAACTGTGGCAGATCGGCTTTCAGTTGTCATTTGCCGTGACGCTCGGCCTGATCTGCCTGGTTCCGATGTTTGCCGCCGTGCCGCGCTCCGGCCCGCCCTGGCTGCGTTCGTCGCTTGCGGTCGCCTGTGCGGCACAGCTTGCCTCGTTTCCGTTTCTGGTGTACTGGTTCCATCAGGTTTCGCCGCTCTCCTTGCCGCTGAATATTCTGGTGGTCCCTGTCCTGTCTTTGCTCGTCCTGCCTGCGGGCTACGTGGCGCTGCTGCTGTCTCATCTCCACCCGGCACTTGCCTTTTTGCCAGGGAAGCTGGTCGATGTGATGCTCACGCTGCTGCATCGCTGGCTGGTGCAGCTTGGCGGTTTGATCGTACCGTTTACCAATTGGCCTCACCCTGGCGTCGGCTGGATTTTGAGCTACACCGCCGCAATCGTCGGCATCTGGTTCTTGTGGAAGCGGGGTTACCATCGCAGGCGTGACATGCTCATGTACGGGATGGTGATCTGCCTTCTGCTTCTGGCCGCCCGTCAGCCCTTCTCCGGCGCTGACGAAGTGAAAATTACGTTTTTGGACGTCGGTCAGGGAGATTCCGCCGTTGTCGAGATTGGTAGAAACACAGTATACTTGATAGATGGAGGAGGAACTTTCCGATTTGCAGAGAAAGAGCCCTGGCGAGCAAAACGTTTGCCGTATGAAGTGGGCAAAGACGTCGTCGTGCCGTTTCTGCGTTCCCGCGGTGTGGAGAGAATCGATCGATTGGTGCTGACGCATGGCGACTTCGATCATATCGGCGGATTGGCCGCTGTCATCCCCCGGTTCGGGATTGGAGCTGCTCTGGTAAACGGCCAGCCGCCAAAGGACCAGGAGCGGGAGATGCTCGACCAATTGAGGGCAAAATCCGTACCCGTTTACAGCGGGACGGCCGGTTCCGGGTGGCAGGACACCCCGCAGGTCCGCTGGACGTGGCTTCATCCGGACGGTTCGGGCGGAGGCAACGAGAATAATCAATCCGTCGTTTTGCTGTTGACCGCCTATGGAAAAAACATTTTGTTTACCGGCGATCTGGAACAAGAAGGAGAAGAGCAGCTCATGGAAGCCTTCGACCTACCGCCGATCGACGTATTAAAGGTCGCCCATCACGGCAGCAAAACATCCAGTTCGAAACCATTCCTGAACGCAATACGCCCGAAGGTGGCGGTAATTTCCGTCGGTTCGCAAAACCGCTACGGCCACCCCGCACCGGCTGTAATAGAGCGCTTAAAAGGCGGCGGCACCCAGATTTACAGAACAGATTGGCACGGTGCGGTCACTGCCAGAATCAACCGGGATGGAATTCATTGGAGTGTACAAATCAACTGATCGTATCGTACAAATACATAACGGAAAAAATCGCCTTTGCCATCTGCAACTTTTCCGAGCAGCGCAGCGTCTGAAGAGGAGGAGAAATAATGGTCGAAGCAGAGCTGATTAGAAGAGCTCAGGCGGGTGATCGTGAATCCTTGATCGAATTGCTCCGCTCTATCGAAAACTCTGTCTATCGGAGCGCCTTTTATATTTTGGGCAACGAGCAGGACGCACTTGATGCCTCCCAGGAAACGCTGATTCGGGTTTATCAAAAAATCCACCTATTTCAGGAGAAGGCAAAATTTTCCACATGGGTTCAGCGTATTGTCAGCAACATTTGCATGGATAAATTTCGCTCGAAAAAAGAAACGATTTCGATTGATGAGCACGAGCTTGCCTTGCCCGTTATAAACAATGTAGAGGAAGAGTTTCTGTTGAATGATCTAACACATGAGGTCCATCAGGCAGTCGCCAAGCTGCCGGAACACTATCGCGTTGTCATTGTCTTGCGCTATCTACAGGAGCTGTCTTACCAGGAGATTGCCGATACGCTTGAATTGCCGCTGAACACGGTGAAGTCCTACTTGTTCCGGGCCAGGCAGCAGCTTCAGGAACTTCTGTACGACTATCAGGAAGGAGGGGTGAAGGGATGACGGCAGATATGCTGGAATTGATCCAAAGGGATCTCGATGGCGACCTGAGTCCGGAAGAGAAGCTTGCGCTGGAGAAGCACCTGCAGGCCGATCCGGAACTTCAGTTGGTCTACGCCCGACTGCGGCGAGTCTCGGCCCAGTTGGAGCAGCTTCCCGACGTGGCTCCGCCGTTTAGCATCGTCGATTCCATCCTGCCTAAGCTTGAGACCCCGAATCCCGTTCCCGTGGTCGCGGCAGCACAGAGCGAGCTGCCGAAGTTGGAGCGTCGGGTAACTGCCGCTCAGGAACAACCTCGCACAAAAACGCGCCGGTTTCCCCTGTGGGCGGCAAAAGCGGGCAGCGGAGTGGCGGCTGCTTGCCTGCTGTTCGGGTTGTTTATGCTGACCAAGGGGGGCGAACCCGCTGGGATCGTCGATCAAACCCCCAGCTCACAGCCAAAGTCAGTCACGGTACAAACCGTTGACGATCCTGCCTCAGGTAACGCCGGTTCGCCTGACAAGACAGAGCCGCCGCAGAAGGAATCGGTTGATTCCGCTTCGCAGGGTACGACCCAGCAGAATCAACCGGCAGGCGGTGGAGAGAATTCGGCATCATCGCCGATAACTTCGCCGAATCCACCGGCAAAGGGCAATAACGGCAGTCCGGGGCAGGCACACAGCAAGGGCGTTCCCGCTCAGACAGACAAGGAAAAGGAAAAAACGGAGAAGGAAAGAGAGAAAGAAGAGAAGGAAAAGGAAAAAGAGGCAAAAGAAAAAGAAAAAGAAAAAGCCGAGAAAAAAGAGAACAACAATGACAACAGCGCGCTGATTGATAAAAAGTTGCACGAGAAGGAAGAGTGGCAAAAGAAACAAGAGGAAAAGGAACGGGAAGAGGAAGAGAAGCAGATGGATCGGGGAAAATGAAAAAACGGGCCGTTTTCCGGCCAGTCAAGAACAACGGGGGACGCGTTTGAAAAAAAACGGGAAGTTTGGCTTAAGACCAGCACCACCTGAAGCAGCGAAGCGTATAGTACAGTATCGCCCCCTGCTTACCGTTTAGGAAGAAGAAAAGACCCGGGACTTCTCCCTAGACGTTTACATAAACGCGCCCCATTACACGCAAGCTGCGGCTTTTGGCCGCAGCTTTTGTGTTTGCCCTTTTTGCAATGGTATAATAAAGGAATTGATTCACGGCCGGCGAACGGAGGTATGCTTATGCCGCTGCACGAAGTAGTAAGGGACATCAAGGCGAAGCGGATTGCTCCGCTCTACGTTTTATTCGGAGCGGAGACCTTTTTGATGGAAGAGTTTGTGAAACTTCTGCGCTCTGAGTTGATTGATCCGGAATACGCTGATCTTAATGTAAGTCAATACGACTGTGCGGAAACACCGCTTTCCGCCATTTTGCAGGATGCCGAAACACTGCCGTTCTTAGCCGAGTATCGGCTTGTTTTGGCGGAAAATGCCTTCTTCCTGACAGGGGCGAAGCCGCCCGCCAAGGTGGATGTTGACACGGATGAACTGGTTCGCTATTTGGACGAGCCAGCCGGACACACTGCCGTCGTTTTGCGTGCCAATGCGGACAAGCTGGATGAGCGAAAAAAATTGGTCAAAGTCCTGCAGCAAAAGGCAGTCGTCCTTGCTTTCCAACCGCTGCAGGGTGCGGACCTGTACGCGTGGATAGAGCGAAGGGCGAAGCAGTATCAGGCGCGGATTGAGCGTCCACAGGCGATGAAACTGGTGGAGCGGGTCGGCAGCGAACTTCGCCTGCTTGACAAAGAGCTGGAAAAAATGGCGCTCTACACGGGGAGTCAAGACGCTGTCATAACGGAACAGGTAATCGAGCTGCTCGCCTCTCGAACGCTGGAACAGAATGTGTTCGCCCTGGTGGAGGCGGTAGTCGGAGGACAGCTGAACGAAGCCTTCCGCATCCTGTACGATTGTCTCAAAACAGGAGAAGAGCCCATCCGGATGCTGGCGCTGTTGGCGCGGCAGGTCCGGCTGCTTTTGCACGTCAAGCTGTGGGCCCCTCGCGGTTATACACAGCAGCAGCTGGCCGGCATGCTCAAGGTGCACCCGTACGCTGTAAAGAAGGCAATGGAGCAGGCGAGGCATTTTGATGAAACAGGTTTGCGCCGTTTGCTGGGGATTCTGGCTGAGGAAGATTTTCGGATGAAGTCGGGACAGGTGGACAAGCAGATTGCCCTGGAGGTATTCATGACCCAGGTAGCTGCCCAGCTTCAGTCGGCAAAGGCAGGCGGTTAAATTGAAAAAACCCCCGGGCATCAATCCGGGGGTTTTTGCCTGCATTACGCGACTGGCGCAGAGAGTGCGTTCAGTTTCTTCGTCAGGCGGGATTTTTTGCGATTCGCTGCGTTTTTATGGATAAGTCCTTTCGTAGCGGCTTTGTCCAGCTTTTTGACTGCCACCAGAAGGGTAGATTTCGCTAGCTCCAGATCATTAGCGGCAACTGCTTTTTCAAAGTTTTTCACTGCAGTGCGCAGGTCGGATTTTTGCGAAGCGCGCTGCAAGCGGCGTTTTTCGATCTGCTTCGTACGCTTGATAGCGGATTTGATATTTGGCATGTATGTCACCTCCTTAAAACGATCAGAACTGCAAAAAAACTAGTAAATACAACAAGAAATATTCTAGCATGCCGCGTATCCGAATGCAAGAAAGGTTTCCGAATAATATTTCCACATCCATGCAAGCTATGGATAACACGATTGAGCGTCGAGGAGGAGATGACATGCTGGAACAACACAACGTGGACATGTCGGCATTTTCGATCCGCACTGACCTGGCTTTGGAAGCCCACGAAATCGCCTTGGCCGCCGAAGAGACGAAGAGTGAGAGCATCCCGGGAATAACGCTGACTACAGATGACAGCGAGCCGGGAATCAAGGTGACACGGCTGCGGGTTGAACATGAGGAAGCGGGGCGCAAAATCGGCAAGCTGCCTGGCAACTACATCACGATTGAGGTGCCGAAGCTGCGGGATAACGACACGAAGCTGGAAGACGCCGTGATGAAGCGTTTTGCCAGGGAAATGCGGCAGTTTCTCCAAGACCTCGGCCTGACGGAAGACAAAAAGGTGCTGGTGATCGGTCTTGGCAACTGGAACGTGACACCTGATGCACTCGGGCCGATGGTGGTGGAGAACCTGCTCGTCACCCGGCATCTGTTTAAGCTGGCTCCCGATTCAGTGGAAGAGGGATACCGCGAAGTGAGTGCCCTGTCGCCGGGGGTGCTGGGGATTACCGGGATTGAGACGAGCGAGATCGTCTACGGAGTGGTGAAGCAGAGCAATCCCGATTTTGTCATCGCTGTCGACGCACTGGCATCCCGGGCACTGGAGAGAGTCAATACGACCATCCAAATCGCCGATACCGGCATCCAGCCCGGATCGGGCGTGGGCAATAAACGCAAGGCGATCGATTACAAGACCCTGGGAATCCCGGTCATCTCGGTTGGCGTACCGACAGTCGTATTCGCCGCCACGATCATAAGCGATGCCATCACCTACCTGCTTGGCCACTTCGGCCAGTCGATGAAAGAGAGCAAACGGGCGTTTAATCGGCTGGTGCCAGAGGGCAGGAACCTGCCCGAGCGCAAAACGCCGTACACCGAAGCCGATCTGCCCGGGATGGAGGCGCGGAAAACATTTATGGGTCTGGTCGGACAATTGGCTGAGAACGAAAAAATGCAGCTGATCCAAGAGGTGCTGCAACCGCTGGGACAAAACCTGGTCGTCACCCCGAAAGAGATTGACGATTTCATGGAGGGGATCGCCAACGTCGTGGCCGGCGGTCTGAACAACGCCCTCCATCGCGCCGTAGAACACGAAAACGTCGGCGCCTACACCCATTAAGATCGTCAATTCATTTGACTTTGAGACTTCACAGCTCACCTGAATCAATCAGGTGGGCTTTTTCAGTAAGGTCGGAGATAACCGTCATAAACGATGAGCAAAAGTCCGAGAAACAGAAAAAAATGGAGCGAGCGCAGTCCTTGGCACGCCCACCCAGTCGGAACGGAAAAAAACGGCACACGCTTGTCGACCAAATTCTACGTTGAAATACTTACAGTACTTTTTGGTCGACGTGCCGTTTTTTGTAGTGGAGACGGCCAGTCCAGCTTCCCGGCAGGCGCGCCACAGACGAAGCGAGCCCATTTTTTTCTGTTTCCTTCATCAATGTACACCAAAGCAAATAGAACGCGTTTTTTCCAAAGCCACCCACCCACCTATTGAAAAAAGAAAAGCAGATCAGTACACTATATGTATCAAAATGCAACATTCAAAATGCAGATATTGTTGCGAAAATGAGGGGTTCACGTGGCGCGCATTCTGGTGATTGCCCCATATCAGGGGCTGCGGGATATTTTTCTAGAGATCAAGGCGGAAACAAACCATGATGTTGCAATTGATGTCGAGGTAGGCGATTTGTACAAGGGATTGGCCCTGGCGAAAAGTCTTGAGGACAAAGGGTACGACGTGATTATCAGCCGGGGGGCGACTGCGCGTTTGCTGCGCAAGCACTGCAATCTGCCGGTGGTGGAAGTGAAAATCTCCGGCTACGACATTTTGCGCACCCTGACGCTGGTCAAAGGTTTTACCGGCAACATCGGACTGATGAGCTATTTGAACACAATCCAGGGCGCCGATGCGATCGGAACGCTGTTGGACATGAATTTGACCTTCTTTCCGATCGGAGAAGAGCAGGAGATCGAGCAGGGCTTGAAGCAGGCGCTGGCACAAGGCATCCAGGTAATCATCGGCGATGTGATCTCCACTTCTGTCGCCACCCGCTTGGGGATGCAGGCCATCTTGATCACGTCGGGCAAGGAAGCCGTGCTGGAGTCGATCTCCGAAGCGGAGCACATGGCCTATTACACGCGGCGGGAGAAGGAAATGCGGCAGCGCATGGAGGCGCTGGTGCAAAGCCTGCCAGTCGGAGTGATTGCCGCCGCAGGCGATGGACGCGTGTTTGCTTTTAACCATCAGGCGGAAGAAGTGCTTGGCATCCAGGCGGGATACGCGCTGGACAAACCGTTTGAGCAGCTGCACCCGCTCCTGAATCTCGACAGCGTGCTGAAGACGAGCCAAGCCTCCGGCGAGGAAGTCATTTCGCTGAACGGAGAAAAAGTCCTGATCCAAAAACTGCCGCTGATCGTAGAAGAGAAACAGGAAGGCGGCTTTGCGGTGATACAGCCGGCTCGCCACATTCAAAAGGCGGAGTCCCGGCTGCGCCAGTCGCTTGCCGGCCAGGAGTCCCGGGCGAGCATGCATTTTAACCAGCTGGTAACCACTTCGGACGGGATGAAAAAAATGCTGAAGCTGGCGAAGCAGGCAAGCCGAACAGAACTGCCGCTGCTTCTGTACGGCGAACCGGGCACTGGCAAGCAAAGTGTCGCACAGGCCATTCACAATGCCGGGCGCCGCCGGGATTTTCCGTTCGTGTTCATCAACTGCGAGGCGTTTGGCGAGGAGCAGTTGATGCTGGAGCTGTTCGGCAGTGAAGGGAGCCTTGTAAAGCGCGGGGTCTTTGAGCTGGCCCACGGCGGAACGCTGTTTATCGATGCAATCGGCAAGCTGCCGCCAACCGTACAGGCGATGCTGATCAACGTCTTACAGGAGAAAAAGGTCAGCCGTCTGAACGGCACTGCGCCGATTGAGACCGATGTGCGGATCATTGCCGCCAACGCCCAGAGCTTGAAAGAACGCGTCGAAGCGGGAGAGTTTCGCGAAGATTTATACCATTTGATCAATGGGTACACGCTGTTTATTCCCCCGCTCCGCGAGCGGAAAGAAGATATTGAAGATCTGGTGCGGTGGTTCATCGCCTCGTTTAACGCTCGTTTTGGCAAGCAGATCGTCGGCGTCCGGCAGAATGTGCTGGCCATGTTGAAAGAGGCGGATTGGCCGGGCAACATTCAGGAATTGAAAACCGCGGTGGAAAAAATGTGCCTGGCCGCCGAGGGGCCCTTCATTGACCGGGCGGAAGCGGAGCATATTTTGCTCGAGGTAATGAACGAAGCAGGCCGCGCTCCATCCGGCGCGGGGATCGATATCAGCGGCAAAACGCTGGAGGAGATCGAACGGGAAATCATCTGGAGAGTGCTGGAGGAGGAAGGACAAAATCAGTCGGAAGCGGCCAAACGGCTGGGAATCAACCGTTCAACGCTCTGGCGGAAACTGAAGCAGTCGATTCGCGAATAAAACAGGCAAGCAGCAAGCGGAGATGCTTGTTGCTTTTTTGTACGCAAATAATAAATTGCAAAAAATCGTTGCAAAATTAAACAGTCAGAATGGGTTTTTCATATTGAATTTTGCAACGCTTTCATGTACTCTACTAATGCAACATCATGAACGTTGCCGAAGAGGTGATTGATTTATTGGCTAGGATAGTCGTTATCGCTGACGATTTAACAGGAGCGAATGACACAGGCTTGCAGTTTGCGAAAAAAGGCTTTTGTACCGTGTCATTGCTGGATCCTGTCCATCAAGAAAGCGCCCAAGACGCAGATGTTTGGGTCATCAATGCGGAAACCCGGTCGCTTGATCGCAAGGACGCGTACGAAAAGAACAAGGCGATAGCTGAGGGCATGAATTTGGCCGAGATCCCTTACGTGTACAAAAAGATCGATTCCACGATGAGAGGAAACATCGGGAGCGAGATCAATGCGCTCTTGGACAGCTGCCCGTTTGATGTGGCGGCAGTCATTCCCGCGTACCCGGTCAACAGGCGCACGACAGTAGGGGGGTACCACATCATCGATCAAGTTCTGCTTGAGGATTCAGAGATTGCTCGCGATCCCAAATCGCCAGTCAACGAGTCGCATCTGCCTACACTCTTGCGGGAACAGGCAAAGCAAACGGTCGGTCACATTGACCTGAAGACGATACGACGAGATAAAAGCGTTTTGGCCCGCGAGATTGTACGCCAGCATGAGAGCGGGACGCGTCTGATCGTCTTTGACGGCTATGATCAACCAGATCTGCAAAAAGCAACGCAAGCGCTGCTGGACACTCGTATGCGCGTCTTGTGGGTAGGTTCAGCCGGATTGGCTGATGCGCTGTCTGATGAGCTTGTCACGGACGCTGGAGCACATTCGGCGGGCAGGGGCAAGAGGGAGAGAGAGGGTTCAAGCGATCCAGTTTTTGTTATTGCCGGTAGTGTAAGCGCTATTACGGCAGGGCAGATTGAGGTGCTCAAAGAGCGGCCGCAGTTTCGGATCGTGATGGCCGATCCGCTTCGACTCCTGCAGCGAGAAACGGTTCACCAGGAACTGGAACGTGCCCTGCAGGAGACGCTGGACATCATTGACGGAGGTTATTCTCCCGTACTTGTCACTGATTCGTCTGAACAGATGAGGCAGGCGGTGGCAAACTGGATGAAGCAGACAGGAACCAGCGGTCTTGCCGCAGGCAACGCGATTGCCGACTGCCTGGGGATGCTGGGTGTGAATGTGCAGGCGAAGCGAAAGCTCCGGGGCTTTGTTCTCACCGGCGGAGATATTGCGTACCGCACGTGCCTTCACCTGCAAGTAAAAGCGCTTCAAATCGTCAGTGAAGTGGAAGAAGGAATTCCGCTGTCGGTCATCATTGGCGGACCGGCGGACAAGCTGCCTGTCGTCACGAAGGCGGGTGCATTTGGAAATCGCTTTTCCTTGGCGAAAGCCGTGGAAAAAATAAACACATACGAACCATAAGAGGGGGAATTTCGACGTGAAGAAATTGTTCAGTACACTGGTTGTCTCGACCATGGTTCTTCTGACCGCGTGCGGCGGCGGGAACGAGGTGAAGCCTGCGGATAATGGCGGACAGCAGCAATCCGCTGCATCTGCCGGCGGGTCGATTACCTTGAAGGTGGGCCACACGCTGGCTGACACCTCACACTACCAGAAGGGCCTGGAGAAATTCAAGGAACTGGTGGAGGCCAAGACAAATGGCGCAATCAAAATCGAGACCTTCCCGAACGGCTCGCTGGGCGGCGAGCGCGACATGATCGAAGGCTTGAACGTAGGCAGCATCGATATGGTGCTTACCTCTACGGGACCGATGAGCGGATTCGTACCGGAAGTGACGGTCGTCGACCTGCCGTTCCTGTTCCGCGATGCCGATCATGCCCACAAGGTGCTTGACGGCGAAATCGGTACGGAACTGCGCAACAAGGTTGAATCGACGATGGGCGTAAAAACCCTGGGTTGGTGGGAAAACGGTTACCGCAACGTCACCAACAACTCCCATCCCGTCACAAAACCGGAAGATTTGAGAGGGTTTAAAATCCGCACCATGGAAAACGACATCCATATGGATACTTTCAAGGCACTGGGCGCACAACCGACGCCGATGGCCTTTACAGAGCTGTTTACGGCACTGCAGCAAGGAACGATTGACGCCGAAGAAAATCCGGTGCCGATCATCATGACTTCCCGTTTCTACGAAGTGCAAAAGTATCTGAGCATGACTCGCCACTTCTACTCTCCGTCGCTGTTGATGATGGCCCAGGCGAAATTTGACGCGCTGACTCCGGACCAACAGAAAGTGATCGAAGAAGCAGCGATCGAAGCGGGCAAATTTGAACGCGATACTGTCGCCGAGATGGAAAAGCAGTATCTGGAAGAACTGAAAGCCAAGGGCATGGAAATCATCGAGCCCGATATTCAGTCGTTCGTGGATGCGGTAAAACCTGTTTACGAAAAATACGAGCCGAAATTCGGCAAAGAGCTGATTGGAAAAATTCGCAACACGCAATAAAAGCAGTGCTGAAAACGGCGGATAGGACGAACCTATCCGCCGACTCTTAAAGTGGGGTGAGGTCATTTGCAGGGTATTGTCAAGGTAATTGATGGTTTCAACAAGGTTTTGCGCTATGTGATTGCTGTACTGCTTGCCGTTATGACCGCTCTGATCGTGTATCAGGTGGTTGCCCGGCTGTTAAGCGGCTATCTTGATTTTGATATTCCCCGTTGGACGGAGGAATTGGCCCGTTATTGCATGATTTGGTCTGTCTTGATCGGCACATCCCTGGCAGTTCGCTACAATGCCCTGATTGGGGTGGAGGCGATTGCGGAGCGTTTGCCTCAAAACATGCAGAAGCTGCTGCGGATTCTCGTGCTTGTGATTTCGATGGTCTTTTTTGTCGTTCTCATTATTTTTGGTTTTGAAATGCTCGGACATGTTGGAAAACAGCTTTCTCCCGGATTGAAAATTCCCATGACGATTCCGTATGCATCTTTGCCGGTTGGCGGTCTGTTTATGTTGATAAATGCGGTTGCGGTTCTGATCGAGGTCATGACCGGAAAAATGAACCGAGAATTCTTTAAGGGGGCTGAATAACCGTGGCATCCATCATGATGATCTCGCTCTTGGTACTGCTGCTTTTGAGCGTGCCAGTCGCCCTCTCGATCGGTCTGGCATCGACGATTTCCTTTTTTAGCGACGGCACGATGCCGCTCACGGTGTTGATTCAGCGGATGTTTGCCGCTCTCGATTCGTTCCCGTTGATGGCGATACCTTTCTTCATTTTGGCCGGCTCCTTGATGGAGTCAGGCGGCATTTCCCGGCGGTTGGTCAACTTTGCCAACTCATTGGCAGGAGGGATGACCGGCGGTTTGGCGGTCGTGACGGTCGTAACGGCCATGTTCTTCTCCGCGATTTCCGGTTCCAGTGCCGCTACGACGGCCGCGATCGGTTCCATTTTGATTCCGGCGATGGTAAAAAAAGGATATGACATCCGGTTCGCCGGCGCCACACAGGCGGTATCTGGAGAACTGGGCGTCATCATCCCGCCGTCGATTCCGATGATTCTGTTTGGGATCTCGGCTGGGGTATCCATTGGCGATTTGTTTATTGCCGGGTTTTTGCCAGGCATTTTAATCGGCGGCTCGCTGATCTTTGTCTGCTGGTATATCTCCAAACGGCGCGGATACAAAGGCGAGCCGGGGATTACCTGGGGAGCGCGCCTGAAGGCCTTTAAAGAAGCGCTGCTTGCCCTGCTGATGCCGGTTATCATCCTCGGCGGCATTTACGGCGGGTTCTTTACGCCGACCGAGGCGGCCGTCGTCGCAGTCGTGTACGCGTTGATCGTCGGCGTGTTCGTCTACCGCGAAGTGAAGTGGAAGGAACTCATCGAGATTTTCTCCCGTTCGGCGATCACGACATCGATCATCATGATCATCATTTCGGCTGCCGGGATGTTCGGCTGGATATTGACACGCGAGCAGGTTCCGCAAAAAATCGCCGCGGCGTTCACCAGCTTTTCCGAAAATCCGGTGATCTTCCTGCTGCTCATTAACCTCTTGCTGCTGTTTGTCGGGATGTTCTTCGAGACTTCTGCTTCGATCATTATCCTGGCGCCGCTGTTGACGCCGATTGCCGTGCAACTGGGAATTGACCCGGTTCACTTTGGAATGATCATGATCGTCAACCTGGCGATGGGAATGGTGACGCCGCCGGTAGGGGTCAATCTGTTCGTCGCCTGTCAGATAGCGGGCATCAAGCTGGAAGAGCTGACCAAGGCACTGATCCCGTTCTTCGTGATGCTGATCATCGACATTCTGATCATCACGTATGTTCCGGCGATTTCCACCTGGCTGCCGGGATTCTTAAAGTAACGACGCGAATCCACTTCGGGAGGCGAATTTTTGTCCAATGAATTTCCCAAAAATGGTTAAAATCAAACAGCGCTTTACCGGGCCGGCTGTGGCTGATATCGACGCCACCGTCCGCAGCCAGCTGGAAAACGTGCAGCTGCCCGAACGCATCAAGCCGGGGATGACGGTTGCCATTACCGCCGGCAGCCGCGGCATCGCCAACATCCACATCATCATCCGCGCCGTCGTCCGCGAGTTAAAGCGCATGGGTGCCGAACCGTATATTGTGCCGACCATGGGCAGCCACGGCGGAGCAACGGCCAAGGGACAGGTGGAAGTCCTGGAAAGCCTCGGGGTTACAGAGGACTTCTGCGGCGCTCCGATCAAATCGTCGATGGAGGTTGAGCAGGTAGGGACAACCGAGGATGGAATGCCTGTCTACGTGGACAAAAATGCACTGGCTGCTGACGGGATTATCCTGATGGGGCGCATCAAAGTCCATACCGACTTCAAATCGCCGATCGGGATTGAGAGCGGCCTGATGAAGATGGCGGCCATCGGTCTTGGCAAGCACAAGCAGGCGCTCTTGATCCACAGTTACGGGGTAACGGGCATTCGCGATATCATGCCGAAGGTGGCCAGAGTCATGCTGGCCAACACCAAGATCCTTTGCGGCGTCGGCATTGTAGAGAATGCTTTCGAACAGACGGCGATCATTGAAGCGATCCCCACTTCCCGGATCGAGGAGCGGGAGCGGGAGCTGCTCCGTGAATCGGCTGCCTTGATGCCAAAGCTTCCGGCGGAGGACATCGACATCCTGCTGGTGGATGAAGTGGGCAAAAACTACAGCGGCACGGGGATGGATACGAACATCATCGGGCGTCTGCGGATCCAGGGAACGCCGGAGCCGGACTCGCCGCGCATCAAGTATATTATCGCGAGCGACCTGTCCGAAGCGTCCCACGGCAACGCGCTGGGCATCGGCCTGGCCGACCTGACCACGCAGCGATTCTTCGACAAGATTGACTTCAAGGCGATGAATGAAAATGTCATTACCAGCACCTTCCTGGCGCGGGCGAGTATTCCTATCGTGATGCCGAGCGATCGGGACGCGCTTGCCGCCGCACTGCGCGCCAACTGGGGCGTCGAGCCGGCCAAGGCGAGGATTATGCGCATTCCCAACACGCTCCATCTGGAGTACGTGTACGTATCGGAAGCCCTGCTGCCGGAGGTAGCCGCCCTTCCCGGCGTGGAAGTGATGGGAGAATTACACGATTTTGAATTTGACGAACACGGATATCTGCCGAAAATGCATCATATGTAAAGACGTGAAACGATAAAAGGAAGCGGGAGGAGAGAAACCATGCAAAACGGGACAGGACAAAAGACGGCTGTTTACGGAAATTACATCGATGGAAATTGGCAAGTTACGGAGGATACCTTCCCCGTTCTGAACAAATATACGGGAGAGGAGATGGCTCGCGTCAGCAAGGCGTCAAAAGAGGACGTCAACCGGGCGGTAACCTGCGCTCTCCATACCTTCAAGACGAAAAAACTGAGCCCCGTTCAGCGCTATGAGATTCTGATGCGCACCGCCCAGATCGTCAGCGAGCGCAAGGAAGAACTGGCCATGATCATGGTCGGCGAGGTGGGGAAAGTCATCAAGGACGCGCGTGCAGAGATCGACCGCGGCATTCAAACCCTGATCGCATCCGCGGAAGAAGCGAAGCGCATTGCCGGCGAAGGGGTGCCGCTCGGACAGCCTGGCTGCGACGGCAAGCTGGCTTTTACGGTTCGCGTGCCGGTAGGGGTCATCGGTGCGATCACACCCTTCAACTTTCCGTTCAATCTGACGGTGCACAAGGTGGGACCGGCCATTGCCGCAGGCAACACGGTGGTGCTGAAGCCGGCGGAGGTGACGCCGATCATCGCGCTAAAGCTGGCGGAGATCATGGAGGAAGCAGGGCTTCCCGCCGGTTTCCTCAATGTGGTCAACGGTTTTGGCCAAGAGACCGGGCAATATCTGCTTGAAGACGATCGGATCGCGATGTTTACCTTTACCGGAAGTCCGGGGGTAGGCCGCCATATCAAGAGCGCGACCGGGATTCGCAGGGTGACGCTGGAGCTGGGCAACAACTCGCCCAACATCGTACATCACGATGCGCCAGATCTGGATAAAGCGGCAGAGCTGTGCGTGACGCGCGGCTTCTCCAATGCGGGTCAAGCCTGCATCTCCGTACAGCGGGTGTATGTCCATCGCGATGTGTTCGATGCGTTTGTGGAGAAGGCGGCGAAGGTGGCGCAGTCGATCAAGGTAGGCGATCCTGCCGATTCCGCAACCGATGTAGGTCCGATGATTTCCGAGAAGGAAGCGAAGCGGGTCGAAGAGTGGATCAAGGAAGCGGTTGAACGCGGCGCGAAAGTAGTCTGCGGCGGCAAGCGCGAAGGAGCCGTTCTGTACCCGACTGTTCTGGTGGGCGTAACGGCCGAGATGAAAGTGGTTTGCCAGGAGGTGTTCGCGCCGGTCATCAGCATCATCCCGTTTGACGAGATCGACGATGCTTTCCGCATGGCAAACGACAGCCGCCTCGGCTTGCAGGCAGGTCTGTTCACCTCCAATCTGCAATTGGCCATGCGTGCCGTCCATGAGCTGGAATTCGGCGGCGTCATCATCAATGATGTTTCCACCTTCCGCGCCGACGTCATGCCGTACGGCGGCGTCAAGGACAGCGGGATCGGCAAGGAAGGGCCGCGCTGGGCAGTGGAAGAGATGACGGAAGAGCGTATCGTGGTCATTACCCTGTAAGAGCGGGTGGAGAGGAGAGAAGGATAGATGAAAAACACATGGGAGTTTTTTTCTACAGAGAGAATCGTCTTCGGTAACGGATCGATCCAGGAACTGGACAAGATTTTGCAGCGCCTCAAGGCCAAAAACATCTTCCTGGTCACGGACCCGGGCATCAAAGGGGCCGGCATTGCCGACAGAATCATCAGTTTGCTGCAGGGAGCCGGTTACAATGTAGTCGTGTACGATCAGGCCGTCCCGGAACCGCCGATCCAGACGGCGATTGAGTGCTACGAATTTGCCAAGTCGCATATGGACACCGATGCGATCATCGGCCTTGGCGGAGGCAGCAGCATCGATTTGGCCAAGGTGGTGGCCCTGCTGATGGCCCACGGCGGCCATCCGGCCGATTACTTCGGCGAGCATCGCGTGCCTGGGCCGATCGCGCCGCTGATCGCGATCCCCACCACAGCGGGAACGGGATCGGAGGTTACTTCTGTCGCCGTGTTGGCCGACGTGGAAAACAACCTGAAAATCGGCATCTCCGACAACTATCTGCGTCCGGCCGTCGCCCTGCTCGACCCGGAACTGACGGTCGGCCTGCCGCCGTACGTCACCGCCTGCTCCGGGATCGACGCGCTGTCTCACGCCGTGGAGGCGTACACGGCCAAGAACTACCGCTACATTCAGGCAGAGGGGGAACTGCTGTTCAAAGGCTCGCTCCCGCTCGCAGACGCACTCGCCTTTAAGGCGATTGAACTGGTTGCAGAGAACCTGGTCCTGGCCGTACAGCAGGGCAGCAATCTGGAAGCCCGGAGCAATATGCTGCTCGGCAGTCTGCTTGCGGGGATGGCCTTCTCCAATGCCGGTACGGCCGCCGCACACGCCCTGGCTTACCCGATCGGCGGACTGGTCAAATCTCCGCACGGGGAAGTAACCGGACTGCTTCTGCCGTACGTGATGGAGTACAATACCTATGTAGAGCAGAAAAAAATGGCGAAGATCGCCTTGGCTTTTGGCGTCAATCCAGCAGGCAAAACGGAAAAAGAGCTGGCCGAAGCGGCATCCAAAGAAGTGTTCAAGTTGGTGGAAGCGATCGGCCTGCCGACGAAATTGTCGCAAATCGGCATTAAAGCAGAGGATCTACCGGAGATTGCCCGAAAAACCCTGGAAATCAACCGGCTGATTCGCAACAATCCGCGCGTGCCAAATCAAAAGAGCCTGGAAGAGCTTCTGCGCAAAGCGCTGTAACCCCCAGGCTGTCCATAGAAAGGCAGGAGTGTCGATATGACAACCAATCACAGACCGATCATCGCGATCACGATGGGAGATGCCGCCGGAGTAGGCCCGGAAATCATCGTGAAGGCACTGGCAGACAGCACCGTCTACGAGGGCTGCCGTCCGTTTGTCATCGGCGACGCCAAAATGCTGGAACGCGCCAAGGGCATCGTGGGTGCCGATCTTGCAGTGCGTTCGATCCAATCCGCCCAGGAAGCAGTGTTTCAGCCGGGCAGCATCGACTGCCTGGATCTGGACCTGCTGCCCGCCGATCTGCCGTTCGGGAAGGTGTCGGCGGAGGCGGGCAATGCGGCCTTCCGCTATCTGGAGAAAGCGATTCAGCTGGCAAACGACAAGCAGATTGACGCCATCTGCACAGCGCCGCTAAACAAGGAAGCGCTGCACAAGGGCGGACATATTTTCCCGGGTCACACGGAGATTCTCGCCGAGCTGACGGGCACGCAGGATTATTCGATGATGTTGTCCGCGCCCAAGTTGAAAGTGATTCACGTGACGACCCACATCGGCTTGATCGATGCCGTGAAAAAGATCAATCCGGACCGCGTCTATAAAGTAATCAAACTGGCCCATGAAACCCTGCAAAAAGCGGGGTACAGCGAACCTAGAATCTGCGTGTGCGGAATCAATCCGCACGCCGGCGAAAACGGCTTGTTCGGCTACGGCGAAGAGGAGGAGAAGATCGTCCCCGCCGTGGAAAAGGCACAGCAGGAAGGCATCAAGGTAGTAGGTCCGCTTCCGGCTGACACGTTGTTCTTCCGCACGGTTCGCGGCGACTTTGACATCGTTGTCGCCATGTACCACGATCAGGGTCACGGACCGGTCAAGGTGCTGGGATTGGAAGCAGGCGTCAACATCACGGTCGGCCTGCCGATTATCCGCACCAGTGTGGACCACGGCACGGCTTTCGACATCGCCGGAACCGGGATCGCCGACGAGCTCAGCTTGAAAGAAGCGATTCGCCAGGCCATTGAACTGGCGCCCAAACGTTCATAACGGTACGATGAGAAGAGACGGCTGATCGCAGGCTGTCTCTTCTCATCGTGAAACAAAACTGATTTACGCAGATGGAGGTGCATGTTCAATTGAGGAAGGCAAAGGTTGTCGTGACGCGCAACATCCCCCGGCGGGCGTTGGAAATGCTGCAGGAACGGACGGAAGTGTTTGTTTGGGAGTCGGATGAAGAGATCATCCCAAGGGATGTGCTGCTCAGGGAAGTACGGGATGCGGCAGCGATTTTTACCAACGTGGCGGATCAGATCGACCGGGAGGTATTTGACGCCGCTCCCCATTTGCGCGTGGTCGCCACGATGGCTGTCGGCTTCGACAACATTGACATAGCGGAAGCGACAAGGCGGGGAATTCCCGTCGGACATACCCCGGGCGTGCTCTCTGAGACTACCGCCGATCTGACGTTTTCTCTCTTGATGGCGACGGCACGCCGCATTCCGGAGGCGGATCGGTACGTGAGGGAAGGCAGATGGAAAAGCTGGTCGCCGATGCTTCTGACCGGACAGGACATTTATGGCGCGACCATCGGCATCATCGGCATGGGACGCATCGGAGAAGCGGTGGCCAGGCGGGCCAAAGGGTTTGACATGAACATCCTCTACCACAACCGGAGCCGCAAGCCGGAGGCGGAGGAGGCCTTGGGCGCGCAGTATCGTCCATTGGATGAGCTGCTCGCCGAATCCGATTACGTGGTGCTGATGGCACCGGCGACGAAAGAGACGAACAAGCTGATCGGCGAACGGGAGCTGTCGCTGATGAAGCCGGACGCAATCTTTATCAATGCATCGCGCGGTACCAATGTGGACGAGGCAGCTCTCTACCAAGCGCTTAAGCGAAAACAGATCTGGGCGGCAGGGTTGGACGTGTTTGAGACAGAGCCGATCGGCGCCGATCATCCGCTGCTCACCCTGGATAATGTCGTAGTCGCCCCCCACATTGGCAGTGCCAGTATCGCAACGCGCACCAGGATGGCCCAGATGACAGCCGAGAACATTCTCCGCGGCCTTGCCGGCGAGAAGCTGCTGCATACGGTTAACGCTGTGGTCTATGAAAAATAGGCGTTGGCTGGCGGCTCTGCATGGCATTCATGCAGCCGTGCTCTCTGTTTTGCTCGCGACCGGGGCGTGTCTGTACGTCCCGGCGCTGCGCACCATGTTTGGCGAATCGATCAGACAGGTGCGCAGCGCCCATATCGGCGTCGGGCTTTGTTACCTGCTGCTGCTCGCCATCGCAGTTGTTCCCACAGTCCAATACCTTCGCCGCGACCGGCGCTGGACGAAAACCTTTCATGTCTGTCTCCAGTACCTGCTCGGGGCAGGCTGGATCGCCACCGGCATCTATCTGTGGGGGAACAATACGGAGTACTTGCGGCTGCGCCAGTTGGCCTCGTCCATCCACGGCGGCTTGAGCCTGTTCATCATCCCCTGGGCACTGGGCCATATCGCCCTTTGGTACGTCGGAAAAATCAGACAAAGAGGGGCGCTCCGGGGCCCGCACGATCGGGGCGGGCAGTTGTTTACGAGGCGGGAGGTGCTGGTTTTATTTGCCGGGGGGCTTCTCGCGCTGATGGCAGGCGGGCTGTTGCGCTGGTTCCGGCCGTTGACGGATTCTTCTCTGGCCTCGCTGGACACCGGCAAGCGCAGGGGGTATTTCCGCATTTATTCGATGACGAGCGAGATTCCGCCCTTTGATCCAGACGAGTGGCGATTGACGGTGGACGGATTGGTAGAGCAAAAGAGAGACTTTACCTTTGCGGAATTGACCAGTCTGCCGTCCCATGTGATCGTCAGCGATTTTCACTGCTCGACAGGCTGGAGCGTGACACAGGTGAAGTGGAAGGGCGTGCCGTTTTCCAGCCTCCTGGAGCTGGTAAACCCGGAGGCAGCGGGGACGTATGTCAAGATGTACAGCGCAGACCGGATGTATACGGAGACGTATGAACTCTCTCAATTGCTGCAGCAAAATGTTCTGCTCGCCTACGAACTGGATGACAAGCCGCTTCTGCCCCAGCAGGGAGCGCCGCTGCGGCTGGTTCATCCCGACATGTACGGCTACAAGTCGATCAAATGGCTCAGCCGCATCGAATTCACCCAGCAGCGCGGGCTGGGCTACTGGGAAGAAAAAGAGGGGTATGACCTGAATGGCTACATTGCGTAAGGAGCGAAGATCGCCTTGTTTGCAAGCGTCTGGGCCTGCCTGTTTGCCCTCGCTTTTTGGGGGACCGCGAGCCGGCAGGAGGAGGAGGTGCTTCGGCTGCACCGGCTCCTCGTCAGTGCCCAGAACAGGGAAGCCTATGCACTGGAAGAGCGGCTGCGGGTAGACGGGCGGGAGGAGGTCAGCTTGTCCGCCGTGGCACAGGCCGCACCGCGTCTGGCGAGAGTCACATCCCGCGTGCGGTTGACCGATTCCGAGGATATTCGCTTTGCAGTCTACTTCTCCCCAGAAGCTTTGTACATTTACTCAAGGAACAGCGGCGTGTGGAACAGAGCGGCGTACAATCATCCTGCGGCGGCAGAATTGGAGGAGCTTCGCGATCCGTTTGCGTTTTGGCTGAGAATGCTGGCTCACGCCAGCGAAGTGCGCGCCCGGGGCGGCGGACGTTTTGAGGTAACCCTGCGGCCGTTTCGCGATGACATTCACGGAATGCACGTGGAAGATGTGCTTGAGGCCAACATGCTCATCAGCCTGGACGAAGGGTCGGGGCGGCTGGACACGCTGACTCTGCGCGCACGGCTAAAGCCCTCGATCATCAAAAACCGCCAGGAAATCGAGTATACTGCGAGAGTGGTCGGCGATGCCGGGGTGCCCGCGCTGACACTGCCGGAAGCGGCGCAATCGGCGATGCCGCTGCCGTAAAACGGCGCCTCGGCCGGTGACTGTCGAGTCAACGCCCGGCCGTTTTGATAGAAGTAGAAAAAGAGAAAAGGTTCCCCGTTCTAGCTACTCTATCGGCTGCATAGTCTTAAAACATAAGATTGATAACCAGGCTTCGCCGCATCGCGCCAGGCGGGGCTGTCGTTGCCTTATGTTTCAGACAAGCGCCAAAGGAGGAGTAGAGATGGCAGCTCTTTTGCAGCGGCAATTTGCGATTCTGTCAGTCGGTACCGCCCTGCTGTTCTTGCTAACGGGGTTTTTGGCGATCAATGGAAATCGTGCTGTACTCAGCTCTTCTACCATACAACTCGCCGTGTCGGAGATTTCGACGGTGACTTTTTTGCAGTTGATGGGCAAGGAGATTCCGCTGTTGAGTGAAAAAGTACAAGCCCCTGCGGGCGGTGAGGGAAACAGTATCTCCCACTCTGTCTTTCAGGTGTTGACGGGAATTTCCCCCGGCGATCTGCACGCCGTCATCGGACGGGAGCTGCCGGGAATGCTGGCGCTCGAGCAGACCGGGTTGAAAACGCCGGAGGCAGCCGAAGATCCGGCATTTGCGTATGCAGAGTCTGCGGCTCCTTTGGGTGCAGGGGAAACGGCTGCACTGCCTGCCGATTCTGCCGATGGCACGAAGCAGCCTGAGACGGGACAGCCGACTGATTCGGCAGCAGCGAAAAACCCGAAGAAGCAAGTCGTCTTTGTGTACAATACGCACAACCGGGAGTCCTGGCTTGACGTAGCGGAGCGAAAACCCGGTTCCACTGCTGTCGATCACCCTACCCAAAACATCTCCCTAGTGGGCAAGCATCTGGCCGAGGTTCTGAATGACCGGGGAATCGGCACACAGTTTAGCGGTCACGACATCTATCAGGAACTGTTGGATCAAGGGAAGAGCTACGGCTTGTCGTACGCCCAATCGCTGAAGGTCATAACCGCCGCCACCAAGCAAAACCGCGATTTGCATTACTTTTTCGACATTCATCGCGACGACTCTCCGCGCGAGAAAACCACGGTCACCATCAACGGCAAGACGTATGCCCGCCTGATGTTCGTCGTCGGGACTCGCAACGAGAACTATCGGGAAAACCGCAAGTTCGCCAGCGAATTAAACGCGCTGCTGGAGAAAAAGTATCCCGGCTTGTCGCGCGGTTTGGATGACAAAGGGGAAAATGAGGGCAACGGCGAGTACAATCAGCATGTCTCACCCGGCAGCATTCTGATCGAAGTGGGCGGCACGGAAAACAATTTGCAAGAGTGCAAGAACGCCATCGAGGCATTTGCCGAGGTCTTTGCCGACTATTACTGGCAAGCGGAGACGGTATCGGCTCCGGCTTCGTCTGCGGCAAACGAGGGGTGATGCGGGTGAACCTGACGCTGAAGCTGGCCGGCATGCTCTTTCTTCTCCTCGTCGGGGTCATCCTCGGACTGCAAACAGCCGAACGGGGCATACACAAGGTTGGCGGCACGCCGGCTGAAAAACAGCAGACCTACTACATTACAAAAGTGGACAAAGCGAAAACCGAGGTTGCTCCGGTAGGGAACCAAGGCGGCAAACAGAATCAAATCGAGAGTGCCAACTACATCAGTCAGATCGGCAACATGACGGGCGAGTGGCTGCGGGACAGCACCAATGCGATCGCAAAGTGGATATCCGGCTTTTTCGAACCGTAAAGTAGTTTATCCAGGGGCTTCCTTCCGCAAAGGATCTTTCGGATTCCCATGATGAGGTCAGCCAGAGTTTTCTGGCCGGCCTATTTTTGTCGGTTATGGTCGAATTTTTTTTATTGAACAGAAATTTTTTTAATGTGATAATAATATATATACAATTTTGAATTTTCGGTGATTGAGTGAGGTGCGTTTTTTGACACAACCGATTCTGGAAATAGAGAACCTGCAGACGTACTTTTTTACCGACCGCGGTGAAGTGCCTGCCGTAGATCGCGTCAGTTTGTCGATCAGCGAGGGCGAGATCCTCGGACTCGTAGGTGAATCCGGCTGCGGAAAAAGTGTTACCTCCCTGTCGATTATGGGGCTGATTCCAAGCCCTCCGGGAAGAATTGTCGGCGGGCAGATCAGGTTTAGAGGGGAAAACCTGGTCGGGGCAGGCGAGAGGCGAATGCGCAAGATTCGCGGAAATCAAATCGCGATGATTTTTCAAGAGCCGATGACCTCTCTGAATCCCGTCTACACGATTGGCGACCAGATCAGCGAAGTGGTTCGCATCCATACGAAGGCGACGAAGCGGGCTGCCCGATTGCGTTCCGTCGAGATGCTGAAAAAAGTGGGAATCCCGCGTGCGGAGGCGATTGTGGATGAGTATCCGCACCAGCTTTCCGGCGGTATGCGGCAGCGGGTTATGATCGCGTTGGCGATGGCATGCAATCCCAAGCTGTTGATCGCCGATGAGCCTACGACTGCACTGGACGTCACGATCCAGGCGCAGATTCTCGACTTGATGCGCGCTTTGAACCGGGAGTCGGGCACGGCGATCCTGCTGATTACGCACGACCTGGGAGTCGTCGCAGAAATTTGCGACCGGGTAGCCGTGATGTACGCCGGAAACATCGTCGAAGAAGGCGACGTCCGCACCATACTCAAGCATCCGGCCCATCCCTACACCATCGGCCTGATCAATTCCATCCCCAAACTGGAAGAAAAAAAACAGCGCCTCTATTCGATACCGGGGAATGTTCCGACTCCCGGTGAGCTTGCTGCCGGCTGCCGTTTTGCCCCTCGCTGCGAATCCGCGATGGAGAAGTGTTGCGTACAAATGCCCGAATTGACCCAGGCAGGGGCTGGACATATGTCCCGCTGTTGGTTGAACAACTAGGCGGAAAGGAGCTTGTCAGTGGCTGCAGAACTGCTCAGCGTACAGCAATTGAAAAAATACTACCCGATCACCGGCGGCGTGTTTGGCCGACAGGTCGGACAGGTCAAGGCGGTGGATGGGGTTACGTTTGCCGTAAACCAGGGTGAGACGCTCGGGCTGGTAGGGGAGAGCGGCTGCGGAAAATCGACGATCGGACGCACGATCCTGAGGCTGATCGAACCTACCGAAGGCGACATCCTCTTTGAAGGCCGCTCCATTACCAAGCTGGGGAAGGCGGACATGCGGCAGATCCGCCGCAACATGCAAATCGTCTTCCAGGATCCGTTCGCCTCGCTCAATCCCCGGAAAAACGTTGAGAAAATCCTCGAAGAACCGTTGATCGTCCACGGCATCGGCAGTGCCAAAGAACGCAAAAAACGCATGGAAGAGATGCTGGAGGTGGTCGGCTTGTCCAGCTACCACGCCAGCCGTTATCCGCATCAATTCAGCGGGGGCCAGCGGCAGCGCATCGGCATTGCCAGGGCGCTGATGCTGCATCCCAAGTTGATCATAGCCGATGAACCGGTCTCCGCTTTAGACGTGTCGATCCAATCCCAGGTGCTTAACCTGATGCAGGACCTGCAGCGGGATTTTGGCCTTACGTACATATTCATTGCCCACGACTTGAGTGTCGTTCGGCACGTCAGCGACCGGGTCGGTGTCATGTACCTGGGTCGGCTTGTTGAGCTCGCCGACAAGGACCGCCTGTACGAAAAACCGCTCCATCCCTACACCCAGGCATTGCTTTCGGCCGTTCCGAGCGCCGATCCGGACCTGAAGCGGGAGCGGATCATTTTACAGGGGGATGTGCCAAACCCGGCTGAGCCGCCGGCAGGCTGCACGTTTCACACCCGCTGTCCCCAAGTGAAGGAGGTGTGCCGCAGTGTTCCCCCAAAATTTCGCGACATCGGGGACGGACAACACGTGGCCTGCCATTTATACACATCATGAATGCTGCGAGCAGATGAGCAAAGGAGGCGTTGCCGGCGACAAACGGGAAGTAGGCGAGGGAGTTTCAACCATAGCCATGTGAAAAGGGGGAAAATGGATGAAAAAGAGAGTTCTTAGCGCAGCATTTTCCGGAATGCTGGCCCTTGCGCTGGCCCTTGCCGGATGCAGCGGCAGCCAACAGGCAGCCCAGCCGTCCGACAACCAGGGAGGGCAGCCGGAGCAGAAGCAGCCACAGCAGCCGGCCGAAACAGGCAAAACGGGTGAAAAAGTACTGATCTACGGCCGCGGCGGCGATACCGTCAGCCTCGATCCGGCTACCATCGATGACGGCGAATCCGCCCGTGTGACGGAAAACATCATGGAGACCTTGGTCGAATACGCGGACGGTACGATGGAGATCGTTCCCGGGCTGGCCGAGAAATGGGATATTGATCCCAGCGGCCTCAAGTACACCTTCCACCTGCGCAAGGGCGTAAAGTTCCACGATGGCACCGATTTTAATGCCGAAGCTGTCAAATTCAACTTCGAGCGCTGGATGGACAAGAACAACCCGCTGCACAGCCCGGAAGGATTTGCCTACTACAACGACATGTTTGGCGGCTACAAGGGCGATCCCGATCACGTGATCAAAGAAGTGAAGGTCGTCGACGAATACACCGTCGAATTTGATTTGAACCGCTCACAGGCGCCGTTCCTGGCCAACCTGGGCATGTTTCCGTTCGCGATCGCCTCGCCGAAGGCGCTGCAGGAGCAAAAGGAGAAGTTTGGCGAGCATCCGGTCGGCACCGGACCGTTTACATTCGTCGAGTGGCAGCGAAACGACCACATCACGATCGAGAAAAATCCGGATTACTGGAACAAAGATCTTCCGAAGCTGGACAAAGTGGTATTCAAGGTCATCCCCGACAACAGTGCCCGCTTGACGGCCTTGCAATCAGGCGAAATTGACGTCATGGACGGCCTTAACCCGGAAGACGCCGAAACGGTCAAGGCGAACAGCGACCTGCAGCTGATGACCCGGCCGCCGATGAACATCGGTTTCCTCAGCTTTAACGTAGAGAAGAAACCGTTTGACGACAAGCGGGTCCGGCAAGCGATCGCCTATGCCGTCAACAAGCCGGCGCTGGTCGAAGCCTTCTACTCCGGCTTGGCTATGCCGGCGGTCAACATAATGCCGCCGATCCTGCTCGGGTACAACGATCAGATCAAGGACCGCGAATTCAACCTCGAGAAGGCGAAGCAGCTTCTCGCCGAAGCGGGTTATCCCGATGGATTCAAGACGAAGTTCTGGGCGATGCCTGTTCCGCGTCCCTATATACCCAATGGGCAAAAGATGGCGGAAGCGATGCAGCAGGACTTCAAAAAAATCGGCATTGAGACCGAGATCGTCACGATGGACTGGGCGACCTACCTCGACAAGACGAAGAAGGGCGAGCAGGAGATGTACCTCCTCGGCTGGAACGGGGATAACGGCGACCCGGACAACTTCATTTACGTCCTGCTCGATAAAAACAACATCGGCGGCGGAAACCGCACCCGCTACGCCAATGAAGAAGTCCATCAGCTTCTGCTGAAAGCGCAGACCGAAGTGGACCCGGCCAAGCGCAGCGAGCTGTACAAAAAGGTGCAGGAGATCTTGTTTGATGAGGTGCCGGTCGTTCCGATCGCACACGCGGAGCCGGGTATAGCGGCAAAGGCGAGCGTCAAAAACTACATTCCTCATCCGAAAGGAACAGAGTACCTGAAAAAAGTGGATATGGAATAAGGCTGTAAAAACTGCGGGAGACGGGCAAGGGGGGTTCCTCTCCTTGCCCGCCATTGCTTCCCATGGCGATCTCTCACACGAAGCAATGCAAATAAGAGCGAGGAGATGGTCACTTGCTAGCGTATACAGCCCGTCGGCTGCTGATGTTGATCCCTGTCCTTTTGGGAATGTCCATCGTCGTT
This sequence comes from Brevibacillus massiliensis, assembly GCF_000311785.1. Lineage (GTDB taxonomy): Bacteria > Bacillota > Bacilli > Brevibacillales > Brevibacillaceae > Brevibacillus_C > Brevibacillus_C massiliensis. The sequence goes on along the minus strand of NZ_HE978536.1, from coordinate 219,889 downwards.
TTTTCGATCATTCACGCCATCCCCGGAGATCCGGCGCTGACCATTCTCGGCGAGAAAGCAAGTCCAAAAGCAATCGCTGAACTCCGGGAAAGCCTCGGTTTGAACAACCCCTGGTACATTCAATACTTCGCCTATCTCAAAGATATTTTGACGGGAAACCTGGGCACCTCGCTGCACACGAAGGCGCCCATTTCCGCTGAAATCGTCCCATACCTGGCCGCAACCGCAGAATTGACGGCGGTCAGCATGTTTTTTGCGGTGTTTATCGGCGTGAATGCGGGCATCATTTCCGCCTGGAAACAGAATTCATGGTTTGACTATATCGCCATGCTGATCGCCCTGATCGGCGTCTCGATGCCGGTCTTTTGGCTTGGCTTGATGGAACAGTGGTATTTCGCCCAGGAGCTGAAATGGCTGCCTTCGATTGGAAGGGATAATCCGCGCGATCCGGTTGTCACCGTCACGCACTTTTATCTACTTGATTCGCTTCTCGCCGGCCGCTTTGACCAGTTTAAAGATGTGATCCAGCACCTGATCCTGCCCGGTGTTGCGCTCGGAACCATCCCGATGGCGATCATCGCCCGCATCACCCGGTCAAGCATGCTGGAGGTGATGCGGTCTGACTTCATCCGCACGGCGAGGGCCAAAGGGGTCGGGCAATTCCTTGTCGTGTACAAGCACGGCTTGAAGAATGCCTTTATTCCCGTCCTCACGGTAATCGGATTGCAGACGGGCCTGCTGCTGGGGGGCGCCGTGCTGACGGAGACGATCTTCGGCTGGCCGGGCGTCGGCAGGTACATCTACTCGGCGATCCTCAACCGCGATTACACCGTGATCCAATCCGGGATCCTCGTCATTGCAACCATCTTCGTCATGATCAATCTAGTGGTCGACTTGCTGTACGCCTACATCGATCCGCGCATTAAATACCGGTAAAGGAGGAGGATGGACATGGCCGAAGTAGAAACAACGACGGTCCCGCTAAACCGGGCAGCCGAGGAAGTATCTTCCCCGTGGCGGGACGCGTGGCGCACGCTGCGGAAAAACAGGATGGCGATGCTCGGTTTGGGAATTATCGTTTTTTTTGTGGCGGTCGCCCTGCTCGCCCCCGTTATCGCCAGGTATCCCTATGACGAAGGAGAACTGCTGAACCGCAACAAGCCGCCGTCCGCCGAACATTGGTTTGGGACCGATTACAACGGGCGGGACATGTTTTCCCGGATCGTCTACGGAGCGCGTATCTCCCTTTGGGTAGGCACATCCTCCGTGATCGGCTCGATCGTCGTCGGCTCGCTGCTCGGGCTGCTCGCCGGATTTTACGGCAGGTGGATTGACATGCTGATCTCGCGGATTTTTGACATCATGCTGGCCTTCCCCAGCATTCTTCTCGCTATCGCGATCGTTGCGATCCTGGGGCCCTCCCTGCGAAACGCCCTGCTGGCGATCGCCATCATCAATGTGCCTACGTTTGGGCGGTTGATCCGGTCCAGGGTGATGAGCTTGAAGGAAGAGGAATTTGTGATGGCAGCCAAAGCGCTCGGGATGACCGATGCCCGGATCATCTTCCATCACCTGCTGCCCAACAGCCTGGCGCCGATCATTGTAACCGGGACGCTGTGTGTGGCGACGGCCATCATCGAGGCGGCAGCCCTGGGATTTTTGGGATTGGGCGCCCAACCGCCGGAGCCGGAGTGGGGGAAAATGCTGTCAGATGCCAAAGAGTACATTCAAAAGGCGCCCTGGACGATGATTTTCCCGGGAATTTCGATCATGCTGACCGTCCTCGGGTTTAACCTGGTCGGGGACGGGCTGCGCGACGCCATCGATCCCCGCATGAAAAACTAGCCTTACTTCTCATCCGGGCAAGATCGTGATATGCTCGAAGTGAGTACGGAGAAAGACAGGTGAGTGCAAATGAGCGAACAGCGGATTCTCACGCTGCAATCATGGATGGAACAAAATGGGTTGGATGCGGCTGTCGTGACAGACCCGCGACACGTCTACTATCTTACGGGATTTTTGACAGACCCGCACGAACGGTTTTTGGGTTTGGTCATACCGGGCGAGGGAGAGCCGGTGCTGATCGTGCCGGCGCTTGAGCGCGAAGCGGCAGCGGCTGTCTCCTCCGTTCAGAAGATCATGACCCATACGGATACACAAGACCCCTATGCCGTGTTGAAACAGGCTTTGCCTGATCGGCTAAAACGGTTGGGCGTGGAAAAGAACCAACTGACTGTCAAGCGGTTTGAAGCGATTGCCGCGGCAGTCGGGGCGGATGCCTACATCGACGTTGAGGCGCCGCTGCAGGCGATGCGGCTGAAAAAAAGCCCGGATGAGGTACAGCGCATCAAGCGGGCGATTGAAGTGATCGAAGAGGTGCTGCGCCGCGGACTGCAAAAAGTAAAAGCCGGGGTAAGCGAACTGGAGATCGTCGCTGAGCTGGAGTACCAGATGAAAATGCTCGGAGCCGACGGCCCGTCGTTTATTACGACGGTGCTGGCGGGTGAAAAAGCGGCACTGCCGCACGGCAACCCGGGAGAGCGGAAAATCCGGCAGGGCGAACTGCTGCTGTTCGATTTAGGCGTGTATGTGGACGGATATGCGTCCGACATCTCCCGCACGTTTGCCGTAGGCGATGTGGATGACCGGCAAAAAGCCATCTATGACGCCGTGCTTGCCGCAAATCTGGCGGCGATTGAAGCGACCCGGCCGGGAGTGACGCTGGCCAGCCTGGATCAGGCAGCCCGCGATGTCATCACCGAACGCGGCTACGGTGAATACTTCATCCACCGCCTGGGACACGGCCTTGGCATCGATGTGCACGAGTACCCGTCTGTTCACGGGGAGAACCAGGAACTGACATCGGCAGGGATGGTCTTCACCATCGAGCCCGGCATCTACCTGCCCGGGGTGGGCGGCGTCCGCATCGAAGACGACGTTCTGGTGACAGACGAGGGAGTAGAGGTATTGACCCGTTTTCCGAAAGAGCTTACCGTGATCGGTTGACGGCAGCCGGCATTGCGGCATGCCGATTGAAGAATTGAATGACAGAGGCAGTTCCAAAATGGATTTTATTTCCATTCGGGAGCTGCCTCTTTTCCGGTTAATCGGCTGTCTCCCCAAACCTTGCAAAGACGTAAGGGAAATGTAATGAAAACCGATTTTTCTCCGTATTGGGGGATATCGGAGAAACCGATCGAGACAAAGAAGCCAATCGATACGCCCGATTACCTGAGGGGCTTTGCATTGCTCGGGATTGCCGGCCGCTTGTTCCATTTATTTGGCAGCATCATTACTTTCAGTTTGGTCCGCTGGAGTGGCTTTGGCAACGGGCAAAAGGCTGACAGGTACATCCCTCAATACAAAAAGTTGGGGGATATTTCTGCATTTCTGTAACCAAATCTCTGCCTGCCGCATCTAAAGTGTGAGGGCTTCGAAGGGAGTGAGAGGGCTGAACAGGTTGGAAGCGCGATTGGAGCAGACGAAGGAGGCAAGATTATCTGCGCTGATGCAGGAGTACGGGACCAAAGTGCTCCGGCTCGTCTACCTGCTGGTCGGAGACCGCAGCGCAGCGGAGGACATTACGCAGGATGTATTTGTCAAGGTATACCGCAGCCTGGACGGATTTCGCGGGGAATCGGCCATCCAGACCTGGCTGTATAAGATTGCTGTCAACGAGTCCAAGGGATATCTGCGTTCGTGGGCCCTTCGCCGGGTGTTTCCGGTTTCTAGAGTATTCAGGCAAAGCCAGACCACGGTGGAAGCGGAGGCGTTGGAAAAACTGGGCAGGGAAAATGTCGCCCAGTTGGTGATGAGCCTGCCTGCCGCCTATCGGGAAGTGATCCTCTTGTACTATTACGGAGGGCTGTCGATCGCCGAGGCCGCCGAAGTCCTTGGCGTGTCGGAAGGGACGGTGCGCACCCGGCTTCATCGCGCACGGCAGCAGCTGAAGCCGCTGCTCATCGAGGAGGGATTGGGATGGACGTAGACAAATCGCTGCAGCAGCTGCGTGACACGGCAGACCGTACACTGCTGCAAGACGTCGTCTTTTCTGCGGATTTGGAGAGGCAGGTGCTTGAGCGGGTGCGAAGAACCGGCGGCAGGCGGGGCTGGTTTTCCGGAGGGTGGATAGCGGCTGCCGCGATCCTCCTTTGTCTGATCGGTTGGGCCGGTTCTGGCAGCATCTCTGAGTGGCTGGGGCAGTCCGGCCGGGCAGCGGGCTCGCCATCTGAAACATGGCAGCCGTCCCGGTCCGTCACTGCCATATACGAGGGCAACCCATTCAGCTATGTCGGTGAAAAACCGGTCCGAATCATCGCCGGAGAGATGTATGAAGGGCAGGCCCAGAAAGTATTGTGGTTGTTGAACGGTAGTTTTGCATCGTCCGTACAGATCGTCGGCACCAGTGCTGCCGGAGAAAAGGTGGAACTGGGAAGTTGGCGTGTAGGGGGGCCGGTTTACGATGCTGACGGCAGCTTCCCGTCATCCATCGCGCTGCCTGACGCAGGCGTCTGGAAGCTGGAGGTGATCTCTGACGGTGTGCCGCTCGGCCACGTGTTTGTCAAAGTGAAGGGCGGGGTTAGCGACTCCTCAAAAGAGTGGCTGGAACCGCTGCTGATCCAATACCTGACACGCGACAAAGCATTTGACTGGATTGGCTCGCCGCGCTTTGCCAGCGTCGATATTTTCGGTGTGGAAGGCAATGCCGAGCGAAAAACGGTCTACGCCTGGGCTTTGGTCGAGTCGATCGGCAAAGAGGGAGATGAGTACGTCTCGAAGGCGGGTGTAAGCCTGCCGCTGGCGTTTCAAATTGAATACGGCTACCAACTGGCATCAAAGGGGAGCGATTACCGGGTAGTGAGCCACCAAGAGCCGAAAGACGGGAATTTGTACTGGTCCAGCATCGAGCAGATCTTTCCGGCCAAATACCTGGACAAAATCAGTGAGCGGCAAGGAAATGTGGAAGATCTGCACCAGCAGAATATAGAGAGGTACCGCCAAAGCGTGGAATCGGGCAAGTAAGGTGATGAAGGTATGCAGGCAGGAGTGAGAAACTCCTGCCTGTTTATTGTTTCTCTATGCAATCTGCCAGTTCCTTGAGCGAGCCGATTACCGCTTTTGGAAGCAGCGGGTCCGACAGCCCGGTTTTGGCGGAAGTGAGTTCAGCCTGTGCCTTCCTTGCACAATACTGTTTTCCGGCCTCGCAATTTGCCCGGACAACCGGGTTCATGTCTGCCAACTCCGGCGGCAGTCGCCGATCGATCAGCACGGAGCAGGTGCCAAACCGATTTGCCAGACAGACATCGTGGTCGATCCGGTCGCCGACGTGGGCGGCGATGCCCCCTTGCCTGCGCAGTGTCTCAAAGATCCGCACGTCAGGCTTGGCAAAGCCGACGCGATCAGGGGTGACGACGGCGTCAAACAGGTCTGCCAGCCCAAGCGCCTGCATCACCGGATACTGAAACTTGAAAAAGCCGTTGGTCACAGCAGCCAAAGCGTAGCCTTCCGCTTTCAGCCCAGCCAGCACGTCCAGCACGCCATCCTCCAAAAGGTAAACCTTTGGCGCGCAGGAGTGCTTAATCACCAACTGTTCGATGTCGATGGCCAGCGTAAGGCCTAGCCGCTCAAGCAGCCCGCAGAGGATGTCATCCCAGTCATAGGCCTCCACGTACATGTGCCGGGCCAGACGCCGCTCATGTTCGGCCACCATCTCGCCCCTGGCGTCGCACGCAATCGCGGAGCCGGACTTGGCCGCGACAGCCGCAGCGATTTCAGGAAATACCCATTCCTGGAAAGGATTTTGCATCAGGGTTCCATCCAGGTCAAACGTAATCCATCTCTTCACCCGTAAAATCTCCTATCCTCAAAGACTCTGGTATCATTCTACCATCATTTGACCTGAAGGATAGGAAAATTTCGAAAAATGCGCAAGGACCGCCGCCGGCAAAACCCCCGCTGGGCACGGGGGGTTCGAATCAGGGAAAAGCAGCGCTGAGCTTATACGGAGCGGCCCAACCACTGCTCGTAGAAGGAATGCTGTACAAGGTCTCCTGTGTGGTGTTCAACCAGAGAATTGTTCCAGCTCCGTCGGTAATCATGATCTCGTCAGACGCTTGACCCAGAGTACGGATCAGATCCGCTGGCGACAAGCTGGGCCGTTTTTCTTCCTTTTTCAGCACGGCAATCACCTCCTAAAAAAGGAACCACACTTTGTGATTCCCCCCTCAAACCGACCAATCTTACAGCGTTGCATGTGATGAAAAAACGCAATGTTCCACGGTTTGCCTGCAGACTGCCTTGTTATATCAGAATTTTCAGATGAATAAATTCCATTAGTCCGTGCTTGAATCCTCCTTACATGACGAAACATACGCAAGAAATGTGCCGATTGGCCCGAATATCAGGTTAAATGATGTAGCGAAATTTTCTGATTTTTATTGACATTTGAAATATTGTTTCATAAAATGAGCCTATGAATGATGATGAAAGCGGTGTTTTCGATGCTGAACGGGTGTCTTGCCAGCCTGCAGGCCATACTTGACGACTTGAAGCCATCACAGCAAAAAGTAGCGGAATACATATTGGCCCACCCCGAGGAAGTGGTCACGCTGTCGGTGCAGAGATTGGCCAAACGGAGCGGCGTGTCGGAAGCGACAGTGGTCCGGTTGGCCCAGTTGTTGAACTTTGCAGGGTACCAGGAGTTGAAGCTTCGGATTGCCGGAGATTTGACGAGAAGTGTCGCGATTGGAAGCTATCAGGAAATTATGATCGGGGGGTCAGTCGAATCGATCGTTCAGGCCGTCAGCACCAACAACATTCAGTCGGTACAGGATACGGTCAGCGTGTTGTCGGTTGAGGAAGTGAAGAAAGCGGCGGACGCGCTGGCTGCTGCCCGCAAGATCGACGTCTACGGAGTCGGCGCGTCTGCCGTGATAGCGTCCGACCTGAAGCAAAAGCTTACACGCATCAACATGTGGTGCGAGGCCCATTCCGATTTTCACGCTCAGCTCACCTCGGCCGTCAATTTGACCAAAGATGACGTCGCCTTTGGGATCTCGTATTCGGGCCAGACGGAAGATGTGATCCAGTCCCTTTCGGAAGCGAAACAGCAAGGAGCCCTGATTATTACCCTGACCAAATTCGGTCCTTCTCCAGTGGCAGACCTGGCGGATATCCGGCTCCATACCAGTTCCGTCGAAAAGAGCATTCGCAGCGGCGCCATGGCCTCCCGCATTGCCCAATTGAATGTGATCGACATTCTGTTCATCACGATCGTAAGCAAGCTGAACGAAAAAGTAATTCCGCTCTTGGAAAAGACCAGGGGAGCCGTCAGCCGCAGAAAGCGCGGCACAGAGTAGCCGCACATCCGGGCAATCGATTTGCGTGCCGTGGAAGTGATGTGACGAAAGTCCACTGGGCTCTACCTTAGCGGTTGTCCAAATGAAAAGGGGGAAGAAGAGATGAAGAAAAAACGCGTGTCCGTGTTCCTTTCCACGCTGCTGGTCGCATCGGCGCTGCTGGGTGCCTGCAGCAGCAATACCTCGTCTCCTGACACCGGCAGCCAAGGGGGAAAAGAAAATCTGGGCAGCCAGGGAAATCAGGAACAGGTCGTGCTCAGCATGCACAGCTGGCGGGTGGAGGACGGGGATGGCTACAAGAAGATCATCAAAGAGTTTGAACAGACAAACCCCGGCGTCAAAATCGAATTCAAGGCGTTTAAGTCCACAGAGTACAACACGATTTTGAACACCGCTCTGCAAGGAGACAGCGGTCCGGACATCATGCAGCTCCGCCCGTACCAGGCGGGGATGTCGCTCGCGGATTCCGGCTACCTCGAACCGCTTGACTCTGTGCCCGGCATCAACCATTTTGCGCCGGATGTGCTGAAGGCGGCGACAGCCAAGGACGGCAAGGTATACGGCGTGCCGCTGTCGCTCAACTCGACGCAAATTTACTACAACAAGAAAATGTTTGTCGATCAGGGCATCCAGGAGCCGAAAACCTGGGATGAACTGCTCCAGACGGCCAAGGCGCTTAAAGACAAAGGCGTTACGCCATTCGCTTTCGGAGCCAAGGAAGCCTGGCTGCTGTCGCTCAGCCACGGCGTCATCGCACCTGCCGAATACGGCGGCAACGAGTTCGTCGACAAAGTGCAAAAAGGCGAGGCGAACTTCCTCAGTCCGGAGTTCAAAAAGTCGATCGAACAAATGAAGGAACTGGCGCCTTACTTCCCGGATAACTTCGTCGGCCTGGATCAAAACGATACCCGGGCGCTGTTTGCCACGGAAAAGGCGGCGATGTACATCCACGGCAGCTTTGACCTCGACCCGATGCACAAGCTGAATCCGAATCTTGATGTCGACTTCTTCACGCTGCAGGGCCAAGACGGCAATCCGCTGATCACGACCTGGGTCGACGGTTCCTGGGGCGTCAATGCCAAGTCGCCTCATAAGGAAGCGGCGCTGAAGTTCATGGAATTCATGGCGACGCAAAAATTTGGCGAGATGTTTGCGAACGAGTTCAAGCGAATCAGCGCTGTCCCCGGCGTCAAGGTAGACGATCCGCTGGTCAACAAAATGGCGGAACGAACGGAGAAGAACGCGACGCCCTACCTGATTCTCGTGTATTTCGGGGAGGGGAACCCGACCACCAAGGCGGAATTGGAGAACAGCCTGCAGGGCATGTACCTGGATAAAATGACGCCGGATCAAGTGGCCGAGACCGTTCAAAAATCTGCTGAAAGCTGGTTTGCGCCGTTCAAAAAGTAAAGCAGACGAGGGGGAGTAAAACATCTGTTTTACTCCCCTCCCATTCTACAGGTGAAAGTTGGTGAACCACATGCAAAAAGCGACGGAGCGAGCCGGCAGGTCGAAGCCGAGACGGCGCTGGCTCATCCACCTGTTTCCGCTCCCCGCCCTGCTCGTCTACGCGGCGTTTGTCATCTATCCGATCTTCTCCGCGTTTACTTACAGTCTGTACGACTGGGAAGGGATCTCCCGCAAAGGGTTTGCCGGATTCCAGAATTTCGTCACGCTGTTTACGGTGGAGCCGTTTAACGAAATGTTCTGGAATGCAATCAAGCACAACCTGGTCTACTTCATCGTGGAAATGGTCGTCCAAAACGGGATCGCCTTTGGACTTGCGTACGTCATCTATCGGAAGATCAGGGGTTCCGGAGTGCTGAAGGCGGCTTATTTCCTGCCCAGGCTGCTGTCGGTCATCATCGTCGGTTTTTTGTGGAAGCTGATCCTCAATCCCAATTTCGGGGCGCTTAATGCCCTGCTGACCCACTTGGGGCTGGAAGCGTGGGCCCGGCCGTGGCTGGGGGATCCCAATACCGCACTCATGACCATTATCTTGATCAACTGTTGGTTCGGCATCGGTTTTGCCGTGCTGATCTTCCTCGCCGGATTGCAATCCATACCGGAGGAATTGGTGGAGGCGGCCCGCCTGGATGGTGCCAGCGGCTTGACGCTGCTGCGCAAGATTATCCTCCCGCTGGTGATGCCGTCTGTGACGATCATGACGATTCTCACGTTCATCCAGGCGTTTGAAGCGTTCGAACTGATTTACGCGATGGAGGGTTCACAGGGGGAACCGTTCCGTTCCACCGACACACTGGCCGTCTATTTCTACCGCCTGGCATTCGGCGGGCCAAGCGGCACAGGCTCCGTAGCGATCGGACTCGGCTCGGCTCTGTCCGTCATTTTGTTCTTCATCGTCGCCTCCGTGTCAGCCATCTCAGTGTTCCTCTTGCGCAAAAAGGAAATCCAGCATTAGAACAGGGGCGCGTTCTCCCGTTCCCAATCTGCCGTTGAAACGGAGATAAGGAGGGTCAAAAGTGAAAACGAGCGTCGGGGCGAGGTCTCTGCAGTACCTCTTCGCCTATTTGTTTGGGTTGATCGCCATCTATCCGATCTTCCTGATGATCGTCTCATCGTTTAAGACGAATGCGGAAATCCTTGCGGCTCCGCTCAGCCTGCCGGCTTCGTTCGGCTTTGAGTCGTACGTGAGCTTGTGGGAATCCGTGCCGTTTGCCGATTTTTTCTGGAACAGCGTGTTCGTCAGCGTCGTTTCCGTCCTGCTCATTTTGCTGTTCTCCGCGCTGGCAGCCTTTTACCTTGCGAGATATTCCTTCAAATGGAACGGGCTGCTCTACTTTTTCTTCCTGATCGGCTTGATGATTCCGATCAAGCTGGGGATCGTCCCGCTGTTCCTACTGATGAAACAGTTGGGGCTGTTAAACTCGCTGTGGTCACTGATCCTCATCAACACAGCGGGCGGCATTCCCATTTCCGTCTTTATCCTGACCGGTTTTTTTCGCACGTTGCCCGTACAGTTGGAAGAGGCGGCCCGAATCGACGGCTGCAACGACTTTCAGGTCTTTTGGCGGGTGCTGCTGCCATTGATCAGACCGGCCCTGGGTACGGTGATGATCATTAACTTTATTCAGGCGTGGAACGACTTCTTTTTCCCGCTGATCTTTATCCAAGAAGACGTCAAGAAGACGATCCCCGCCGGCATGCTCAGCCTGTTTGGAGAATACGAAACCGATTGGAGCATGCTGTTCGCCGGTTTGACCCTGTCGGCGCTGCCGATGATCATCGTCTTCTTGCTGGCGTCCAAACAATTTATGGAAGGACTGACGGCAGGTGCAGTCAAGTAACAGTGTGTTTATTGGAATTGACGGCGGCGGGACGAAGACGACAGCCGCCCTCTGTACGGCAAAGGGAGAGATTTTGGCTGCCGCCACTTCGGATGCATCCAACCCACTCTCCCGCCCGTGGTCGCATGTTGAACAGACGCTGCGGCAGCTGATCGAAGGGCTGCTGCTTTCGTCCGGCAGACAGAGGGAAGAGGTGGAGACGATCGTATTCGGCCTGGCGGGCGCCGATCGTGAAGAGGTGAAGGAGCTGATCGCCTCTGCTTTTGACGCAGAGTTCGAAGGCAGGCTGGTGCTGGACAACGACGCGATGACGGCACTGTACGCGGGTACCTGGGGGGAGCCGGGGGTAGTGCTGATCGTCGGCACCGGATCGATCGCATACGGTGTGTCACGGGATGAAAAACGCTGCCGCGTGGGGGGGTGGGGCTACCTTTTGGGCGACGAAGGGAGCGGGTTTTCCCTGGGCCGGGATGCCCTGATCGCCTGCTTGCGCCACTATGATGGAAGGGGCCCGAAGACCCTGCTGACAGAGCTGCTGCTTAGCCACTACGGCGTAAGCGACCCCGGCAAGCTGATTCACCTGGTATACAGTGCAGAAAATCAGCGGAAGCAAATCAGCGAGTTAAGCCGCGTGCTGCTGACAGCGGCCGAACAAGGTGACGAGGCGGCATGCAGGCTGGTCGAGCAGGCGGCGGACGCGCTGGCGGAGTTGGCTTCGACCTGCCTCGCCAAACTGGCGGAGCCGCTGCCGGTTGTCCTCGCCGGCGGGCTGCTCTCCTCGGACAACCCGCTCCAGCGGCAGGTGAAAGCGCGGCTGTCGACCATGGCCGCCGTCGTTTTGCCGTCTGTTCCGCCGGTGGCGGGTGCGCTTGTGATGGCCTTGAAGAGCCGCAGGCTGGCAGTTGACGAGGCGTGCAGAGAGCGCATCAGGTGCAGTTGGCCCAAACAAGGGAAAGGATGAAGGATATGCTGGAAAAGCTGCAGGAACTGACGACAGAGATGAAGAACGAGCTGGCGGAGGATCTGGACAACCTGTCTATACCGCAAATCGTAAAGCTGATGAATGAAGAAGATAAAAAGGTGGCCGGTGCAGTGGAAAAAGTGCTTCCAGATGTCGCGAAGGCTGCCGAGTTGATTGTGGTTTCGCTCAAGAACGGCGGCCGGCTCTTCTACTTTGGCGCCGGCACGAGCGGCCGGTTGGGCGTGCTTGACGCCGCCGAGTGTCCGCCGACCTTCGGCACGGACCCGTCGCTAGTCACTGGAGTCATCGCCGGCGGCCCGTCAGCACTGGTCAGGGCAGTCGAAGGGGCAGAAGACAACCGGAGCCTTGGTCAGGAAGACGTACGCAAATTCGGCGTGCGGGCGGGTGATGTTGTCGTGGGGATCGCTGCCAGCGGCCGGACGCCGTATGTGATCGGGGCACTGACGGAAGCGAAAGCAAGACAAGCCGCTACCATCTCGCTTTCCTGCAACAGCGGCTCGCTGATCGATCAGGATGTCGATGCCAGCATCAACGTTGTCGTCGGCCCGGAAGTGGTTGCGGGTTCGACCCGATTAAAGGCAGGCACGGCGCAAAAGATGGTGCTCAACATGCTGACGACCACCGCGATGATCAAATTGGGCAAAGTCTACGGAAACCTGATGGTGAACGTCCAGGCGACCAACGGAAAGCTGAGGGAGCGGGTCAAGCGCATCGTGATGGAAGTCACCGAGCTTGGCTATCGCGAGGCGGAGAGGCTCGCAGATGCCGCGGACGGGGATGCCCGCGTGGCCATCGTCATGCACAAGACGGGCCTTTGCAGATCGGAAGCGAGTCAGCTGTTGCTCCAGTCCGGGGGAAGCGTTCGCCAGGCGTTGGAGAGGTGGGCGAAGATGGGGTGATTGCGGGCATCCGCTATATTCATTTTGGGCGACGTGCCGTTTCTTGGAGTGTAGACGGACAGTTCAGCTTCCTTTTTGGCGTGCCACGAACGGAGCGAGCCCATTTTTTCTCGGGTCCACGGACAATGTTATCCAAACCAAAATGACACAGGGCTATGTACTGCACCACATTTGTTAGACATATCTAACATTTGGGGGTGCAGTTTTTTTTATTCTCAAGTATTATTCTATATTTTCAAAAAATTTTGTTGATTACCTCAGAGAGGTATTGTATTAATTATAGTATAGTAAAAATATTTTCATTTTAGTAATGGGGGGAACGTATGGATACAGCATTGACGAAGCGCTTTTTTTGGATGGAGGAAGACTCCAGAACGTATGCCGATCAGATTCAACAAACCATTCACGGCTTTTCCAATCGGGACTACGTCCGGGAAGTGCAGCACAGCATCCGGCGTTTTGCCGAGGAGATCAGTCAGAACAGCCTGCAGCTGTACGCCGGCACCAACGTGATGAGTCCGGCGGCAGAGGCCGCCCTGTCGGCCCGGATCGGAAGCCTGCCCAGCATGGGACATCCCGGAAACAAGTACCAGACCGGCCTCGCCCACACAGAGAAGGTCGAAGTCATCACGTATGAGCTGATCAACCGGGTCTTTGGCTCCGTTCATGGCGAATTTCGCCTGTTTTCCGGCACGCTGGCCAATGCAGCGGTGATTTTCTCGTATGTAAAGCCGGGTGAATCGATCATGGTGCTGCCGGAATGGGCAGGAGGCCATGCCAGCCATCACCAGGTTGGGGTAGCGGGACATATGCGGCTCGACATTCAAGAGATACCCTACGATGCGGCCAACATGACTGTCGATGTCACAGCGTTTGCCGCCAAGGTGAAGGAAGTGCAGCCGAAGCTGGTCATCGTCGGCGGCAGCCTGGCTCTGACCCGCTACCCCGTAAGGGAGATGAAAGAAATCTGCCAGAGACAGGGGGCGATTCTGCTGTACGACGCGGCCCACTTGTCCGGACTGATCGCCGGGAGGGAGTACCAGCTGCCGCTGGAAGAAGGGGCAGATGTCATGACCATGTCCACGTATAAAAGCCTGGGAGGGCCGCCCGGAGGACTGATTGTAACCAAAAACCCAGAGGTTGCCCGGCGAATCGACCGCGTCACCTATCCCGGATTTGTGGCCAACTACGATGCCAACCGGGTATGTTCGCTGGCGATTTCTCTGGCGGAAACCGCTGAGTTCGGCCAGGCGTACGCGAAAGAATGCATTAAAAACGCCCAGTCGCTGGCAGCCCATCTGGCGGACAACGGGCTGCCGGTTCTGCAGCCGGTCGCCGAATACACACAGACTCATCACGTGGCGATTGACGCCCGTCCGTTTGGCGGCGGCGGGAAGGTGGCGCGGGATGTGGAGCCTTCCGGGATTTTATTCAGCGGCATCGAACTGCCCGGCGAAAAAGCGGCAGGAGACATCAACGGCATCCGCATCGGGGTGCAGGAAGTCACCAGATGGGGCATGAAAGCGGACGAAATGAAGCTGATCGCGGAGTGGACGGCAGATGCCGTTTTCGGCCGCCGGCCCAAAGAAGAGATCAAGAAGGATGTCATGACGCTGCGGAAATCATTCCAGCAGGTTCACTACTGTTTTTAAGCGGGGGGATGCAGATGGAATCACCTATCGCGATCGAAAACAGGCAGGGGCAGAAGATGATCGGCGTGCTGCATCTTCCTGACGCCTCTGCAGCAGGACCGGCTGTCGTCTTTGCCCACGGTTTTTTGGGGGTCAAGTCTGCCCCCCACCGGTTGTTCGTCAAGATGGCGAGAGCCTTGACCCGCCAGGGAATCGCCTGCCTGCGGTTTGACTACATTGGCTCGGGGGATTCCGAAGGGGATTTCTCCGAGGTGACGATCACCGGTGAAGTAAACGACCTGATCGATGCGATCTCGCATATGGCAGTGCTGAAAGAGTACCGCGTACAGGAGCTTGGGCTGATCGGATACAGCCTGGGGGGATGTGTTGCCTCCCTGGCTGCTCCCGCCGCGCCCATTCCCGTGACGGGTCTCGTTTTGTGGGCACCTGTCTCCGATCCCTTGGATAATTTTACGCATTTGTTGGGGGAAGAGCGGATTACCCGGGGACTTCGCGGCGAATTTGTTGAATTTCAAGGGGAAATCATCAGCTCGGCCTTCATCCGAGAACTTCCCTCCCTGCGCCCCGTAGACGGCATCAGCCGTTTTCCCGCCCCCGTTCTGGTCATTCACGGTGAAGACGACCGGGATGTTTTGTTTGCAAATGGCTTGTCCTATGGGCGGGCGTTTCGCCATCCGAAAAGCCGGCTGCTCCCGCATCCCGCCGCGGGCCACCTCTTTGACAGTTTTCACAGCGAGTCGCTTCTCATCCGGCAAACGCTTGATTGGTTGAGCGAAATTTTCAAAAGCAGATGAGGTGAGGACGTTTTGTATTTTACTGAAAATTTTAACAATTAAAAAGGAGTTGGTAGTTTATGAGGAAGAAAGTCGCGATTTTCGTTGCAGCCGCCCTTTCAACCGCGCTGGTGCTCGCAGGATGCGGGGGCACAGCCGACAACGCCGGCGGAGCTTCCCCGGCACCGCCCCCGCAAGCGAGTGAAAACAGCGAAAGCCCGTCCGCCGGCGGCGAAAAAATTCTCATTGCCACGCAAAGTCCGCTGTCCGGCCCGCAGGCGGCGCTTGGGGATGCCATCAAGTCCGGGGCGGAATTTGCCCTGAACCTGAAGAAAAAAGAGTTTCAGGAGCTGGGGTTTGATCTGCAGCTGTTTCCCCAGGACGATCAGGCCGATGCAAAACAAGGCGTGGCGAATGCGGAGCTGCTCGTCTCCAACCCGGATGTGCTGGGCGTCATCGGCCACTACAATTCGGGTGTCACGATCGCCGCTTCGGTCAAATACGATTCGGCCAATCTGGTGATGATTGCGCCAACTGCTTCCAGCGTGCAGCTGACGGAGGAGGGGAAAAAGGTCGTCCACCGCATCTGTGCGCGTGACGATTCGCAAGGGCCCAGCGGAGCCAGGTACGCCCAAAACCAACTGGGCGTAAAAACCGCCTTCCTCATTCACGACAAATCGGCTTACGGACAGGGGATCGCCGACGAGGTAAAGAAGGCATTCGGGGAACTGGGAGTAGAGGTGCTCGGTTACGAAGGCATCACCCAGGGCGAAAAGGACTACAGTGCGGTGATCAACCAGGTGGTCGCCAAAGGGCCCGATCTGCTCTACTTTGGCGGGATTTACCCGGAAGGCGGCATCCTGGTCAAGCAGGCCCGCGATAAAGGCTTTCAAGGCGTGTTTATGGGCGGCGACGGGATAGACTCGGGGGAGATGATCAAGATCGCCGGTCCGGCGGCGGAAGGGGTCGTCTTCACATCGGTAGCAGGCGACGTGACGCAGACGGAGGAGGGCAAAGAGTGGGTGGCGGAGTACGGAAAAGCGCTGGGCAAAAAGCCGGAGTCGATCTCTGTCTACGGCTTTGACGCGATGAACGTGCTGCTGAATGGTCTCAAGGAAGCGATCAAGGCAAATGGCGGGAAAAAGCCGACGCGGGAGCAGGTGTTGGAAGCCGTGCACCAGACGAAGGACTTCAAGGGCCAGTTTACCACCGTTACTTTTGACGAGAAGGGCGACAACAAGTATTCCGATGTTTTTATCTACAGATATGACAAGGACAAATCGGTCTTCGTCGGCAAAGCGGAATAAAAAGGGCGGTAAAAAAATTCCTCAATTCTGATAAAATAAGGAGCGAAGATAAAGTTGAAACCAGACCAAAGGATGAAGTACCGTGGTGATGGATATTGGAGCAAAGTTGAAGGAGATTCGGCAGGGGCAGCGGATGACCCTTTCCGAGCTGGCCAAAAAAACAGGCTTGTCCACCGGATATCTGAGCAATGTAGAGCGCAATATCAACAGTCCGACGATCGAGTCGCTCAGGAAGATCGTCGATGCCCTCTCTATTTCGTTCGTCGACCTGCTGCATGACGAAAAAGAAGAAGGCGTCGTCGTCAGGAAGGACGAGCGGGTTGCGATGATCAGGGCAAAGGACGACTCGATCCTCTATGAATTGCTCTCCCCGTCGCGGAACAAAGCGCTGGAAGCGATGCTGCTCACCCTGAAGCCGGGTGCGGCATCGGGCAAAAAATCGCACGCCCACTCTGGAGAGGAGATCGGTTACATCATTACCGGCAGGCTGCTCTACACCGTCGGCCAGACGACGTATACGCTGGAAGCAGGGGATGCGATCTACTACGACGCATCGCTTCCCCACCATTACAAGAACATTGGGGATACGGATTGCGTCAGCATCTGGGTAGTCACTCCTCCCTCATTTTAAGAAGGAGCCGCCGTGCAGCGGGTTTGCACGTTCCGGCTCCTTTTTCCTGTTTTTTGAAGATCAATTTTTTATGCGTGAAAAATAACGCCCATAAGCGAATAGATAATGACCGTCGAAAACAAGACCGTCATATGAAAGAGGGAGAAAACAAACATTGATCTTGCCCATTTCTCCGAATCCATCTTTTTATAACCGAAAATGCTTAAAAGAAGCCAGGAAACACTTAAAAGCAGGGCTACCAACATAAGGCCGAGGCTTAAAGTCCCAAAAAGAAAACTTATGGCAATTAAAACGATTAAATACATGTTCGTTTGTCTATATGTTCTTCTCACACCTTTGACTACCGGAAGCATAGGAACCTTTGCAGCCTTGTACTCGTCGTGCTTCCGAATCGCTATGGCATAGAAATGCGGCATTTGCCAAATGACTGTAATCACAAAAAGGCCAAGAATGACAGGATGTGTGATATCCGGATAAATAGCAGCCCATCCGATGAGAGGCGGCATTGCTCCAGAAATACTTCCAATCTCCGTATTGTAAATGGTTCTTCTCTTGCTCCACATCGTATAGGGGACAACATAAAAAAACAAACCTAGAAACCCCAGGAATGCTGCTAGAGGAGTTGTTAATGCAAGCGCTGCTATTCCGAAGACAGACGTGAAGATCCCAAGCCATAACACTGCTTTGGGCTTTATTTCTCCTGTCACGGTTGGTCTGTTTTTGGTTCTTTCCATGAGAGAATCTATATCTCGGTCATACAAGTTGTTGAAAGCTCCAGCTGCACCCATTACCAAAATCGAACCAATCAAGGCAAAGATGATTTCTGAAAGCTTCTCAACAAGGCTGATTTGATATGTATATAATGCCAATGTTAATCCCGCAAACATCGGAATAAGGTTTGATTTAATAATCCCTGTTTTAACCGTTTGCGACAAAATTTTTGACAAACTCTGCTTCTGGGCAGCAAGGTTTTCTTCCCTTCGCATTATTCCCCTCTTTCCTTAAATGATAATTTTCATACTGAATAGAATTTATATACTATTTGGTATGTTAATTCTATATGGTATGATTGTCAAGAGAGGGAGGAAGAAGCATGGTCAGACGAAGATTAACCCAAGAGGAGCGAAAAAGGGAAACACGGCAGTTGCTCTTGGAATCCGCTGCCAGGACCTTTGCCGAGTCAGGCTTTCACGGAGCTTCTGTTGATAAAATTGCTGAAAACGCTGGATTTAGCAAAGGGGCGGTTTATGCTCATTTTCACTCCAAAGAAGAGCTCTTTCTGGCCATATTGGAACAACAAATGCGGCTGCATGTGGAGCAAATCCATCAAATCATAGAGCAGCAGCATTCCCTTTCCCATTTTATCGAAACAATGGACGAATACTTCCTTTCTGTCAGGCAGGAAAATCAAACGTGGAGCATGCTTAACATGGAATTTCTTCTTTATGCGATGCGTGAAGAACCGGTTCGCCAAAAATGGTCTAACATGATAACAGAATCGGTAGAACAAATTTCCAAGGCCATTGAGAAATTGAGGTCGAAAGAGAATCATGAGTCAAACTTGACTGCAGATGAGATGGCATGGGCGATTCTTTCGTTAGAAAATGGTATGGCCATATTTTCTTATATTAGTGAAGACTGTGTGCCCCTTCATTTATATGGAAAAGCGCTGCAAAATCTGTTTCTGTCGCCATCTTAGGCTTCCGGTATGGAAGCTTATATTGCTGTCATTTTTTTGCTTTGTTATAATCGATCATAGTGCATTTTTTGCAAAGCTTATTGTCCACAGCGTGTGGGAGGGAATTGACATATGGATCGCCGAGAAAGACAAAAACACATTCGCAACTTCTCTATCATAGCCCACATCGACCATGGGAAGTCAACGTTGGCCGACCGGATCCTGGAGTTGACGGGGGCTCTCTCGTCACGCGAGATGGAGGCGCAATTTCTTGATTCGATGGATTTGGAGCGAGAGCGCGGGATTACGATCAAGTTGAATGCCGTGCGTTTGCAATACAAGGCAAAAGACGGGCAGGAGTACATCCTGCACCTGATCGACACACCGGGACACGTCGATTTTACCTATGAAGTCTCCCGAAGCCTGGCAGCCTGCGAGGGCGCGCTGCTGGTGGTCGACGCGGCGCAGGGGATCGAAGCGCAGACCCTGGCCAACGTCTACCTGGCGCTGGACAACAACCTGGAGATCATCCCGATCATCAATAAAATCGACCTGCCCAGTGCAGAGCCGGAACGCGTCAAGCAGGAAGTGGAAGACGTCATCGGCCTGGACGCCAGTGACGCCTGCCTGACCTCGGCCAAGGCCGGCATCGGCATCGAGGACGTACTGGAAGCGGTTGTGACGAAGATCCCTGCTCCAGAGGGCGATCCCGATGCCCCACTGCAGGCTTTGATCTTCGACTCTTACTTTGACCCTTACCGCGGCGTTATCGCTTCCGTGCGGATCGTCAACGGAACCATGCGCAAGGGCATGAAGATCAAGATGATGGCGACGAACAAGACATTCGAGGTCACTGAAGTAGGCACCTCGACTCCGCACCAGACGCCTGTGGAAGAATTGACGGTGGGAGATGTCGGCTACGTTGCCGCGTCGATCAAGACGGTCGGCGACACCCGCGTCGGCGATACGATTACCGATGCGAGCCGGCCGGCAGCCGAACCGCTGCCCGGTTACCGGAAGATCAACCCGATGGTCTTCTGCGGATTGTATCCGATCGACACGAGCGAGTACAACGATCTGCGCGAGGCGCTGGAAAAACTGCAGCTGAACGATGCCTCGCTGCAGTTCGAACCGGAGACGTCGCAAGCGCTCGGCTTTGGCTTCCGCTGCGGCTTCCTGGGACTTTTGCACATGGAGATCATCCAGGAGCGGATCGAACGGGAGTTCAACATCGACCTGATCACGACGGCGCCCAGTGTCATCTACCGCGTCACCCAGACGAACGGGGAGGTGCTGGAGATCGACAATCCGTCGAAGATGCCGCCCGTGCAGAAGATCGAGCAGATCGAAGAGCCATATGTGACGGCTACCGTGATGGTGCCCAAGGACTACGTAGGCGACGTCATGCAGCTCTGCCAGGGAAAGCGGGGAGAGTTCCTGGACATGCAGTACCTGGGCGAAAACCGCGTCCAGCTGAAGTACGACATCCCGCTGTCGGAGATCGTCTACGACTTTTTCGACCTGCTGAAATCAGGGACCAAGGGCTACGCTTCCTTTGACTACGAGATGGCGGGCTACAAGCCGTCGAAACTGGTGAAAATGGATATTCTGCTGAACGGCGAAGTTGTGGACGCCCTCTCCTTTATCGTGCACAAAGACAGCGCATACGGGCGCGGCAAGGTCATCTGCGAGAAATTGAAGGAACTGATTCCGCGCCAGCAGTTTGAAGTGCCCATCCAGGCGGCGATCGGCCATAAGATCGTGGCTCGCGAGACAATCAGCGCACTGCGCAAAAACGTGCTGGCCAAGTGTTACGGCGGGGATATCAGCCGGAAGCGCAAACTCCTCGAAAAGCAAAAAGAGGGGAAAAAGCGGATGAAAGCAGTCGGTTCGGTAGAAGTGCCGCAAGAAGCCTTCATGGCTGTCCTGCGGATGGACGACAAAAAATAGGATTGGTGCGACCTGGCGAACGAAACGGCGTCAGGTCTTTGTACGTCTGTTTTTGTTTAACGGAAAGGAGCGGAGTGCAATGCCCCCCAAGTCGGTTTACATTCACATCCCGTTTTGCACCAACAAGTGCTACTACTGCGACTTCAACTCCTTTGTGACCAACAATCCGCAGCTCATCTGGGACTACCTGGATGCCTTGCGGGCAGAGATGGAGCTGACATTTGCCCGGACGCCGGCGGAGGAGATCGAGACGATCTTCGTCGGCGGCGGTACGCCCACCTTCCTGGACCAAAGACAGATGCAAGCGTTTTTGGAGATCGTACAGGCACACCTGGGCGATCGGCTGGCCCCAGGCTACGAGTGGAGCATGGAAGCCAACCCCGGCACGACCGATTACGACAAGCTGTCCCTGATGCGCTCTTTTGGGGTAAATCGGCTCAGCTTCGGCGTCCAGTCGTTTGATGACCGTCTGCTCAAGCGGCTCGGCCGGATCCACGACGTCAGCGATGTCTATGCCAGCCTGGAAAACGCCGTGCGTGCCGGGTTTGACAACCTTTCCATCGACCTGATGTTCGGCCTGCCGGACCAGACCCTAGAGATGTTTCGCGAATCGCTGGGCAAGGCGCTGGAACTGCCCCTCTCCCATCTCTCCGTCTACAGTTTAAAGGTAGAGGAAAATACGTTGTTTCATACTTTATATCAAAAAGACCAGCTCCCCCTGCCGACAGAAGAGGTGGAACTGGAGATGTACCTCACCCTGATCGACACGATGGAGAAAAGCGGCCTGCACATGTACGAGATCAGCAATTTCGCCAGGCCGGGAAAAGAAAGCCGGCACAACAAAACCTACTGGCTCAATAACGACTACTACGGGCTCGGAGCGGGAGCACACGGGTATGTGGACGGCTGGCGGCACGTCAACGCCGGACCGTTGGCCATCTACACCAGGATGGCCCATGAGGGGCTGCCGCGCGTGGAGGGGTTTGCCGTGAGCGATAGCGAGGCGATGGAAGATCAGATGATTTTGGGCCTGCGGCTGCGCGAAGGTGTCGACAAGGCGCGTTTTGCCGCCCGGTTTGGACGGACGATTGAAGCCGAGTTCGGAAGCATCGTTGCAGAGGAATTGGCCAAAGGCATGCTGGAGGAGACGGCCAGCCATCTGCGGCTGAGCAAGCGTGCCCTGCCGCTCGGCAACGAGGTGTTCGCCCGCTTCCTGCGCGACTGACGGCACCCCGGAAGCGATACATTTCCCTGTTTGAAGAAGTTGACAAACACGCAATATGCTGATAATTTATATAGTATATTTAGCACTCGATCGCTTGGAGTGCTAACAAACCGGCCGCTCTATGTTGCTTGCCTGGATACGCTCATGGTTTGCCGTTGTTTTAGCGGCCGCATCCGAGAATTGTGTTTGTGAGCGTTGGAACGTTTTCATCAAAAGGGGGCGTAACAGCATGCTGTCTGAACGACAACGCTTGATTTTGAATGCGATTGTGGATAACTACATTAGCTCCGCCGAACCGGTTGGCTCCCGGACGATTTCAAAACGCGAAGATATCGGATTCAGTTCCGCCACAATCCGCAATGAAATGGCCGATCTGGAAGAATTGGGATATCTTGAGCAGCCCCATACCTCGGCGGGCCGGGTGCCTTCGACCAAGGGGTACCGTTTTTATGTTGATCACCTGGTAAAGCAGCAGATGCTGACCAGCGAAGAGATGGGCAAGCTGAAGCAGCTGTTTACGGACCAAATCAGCCACGTCGAACGCGTGATCGAAGAGACGGCGGCGATTCTTTCGCAGTTGACCAACTACACGGCGGTTGTGCTCGGGCCGGAGATATTCGAGCACCGCTTGAAACACGTACAGATCATTCCGCTGAGTGATGCCCAAGCAGTAGCGATCATCGTGACGAACACAGGGCACGTGGAAAATAAACTGATAGACCTGCCCCACGGAATATCCGCCTCGGAGATTGAGAAGCTGGTGAACATCCTCAACAGCAAGCTGATCGACGTGCCGCTTTGGCAGCTTCGCTGCCGCATGTACGAGGAAATCGCGCAAGAAATGCGGCGCAATGTGGAACAGTATGAGGAAATGCTGCACATCCTAGAAGGGACGTTCAAAAATGAACCGACCGATCGCGTTTTCCTCAGCGGCGCGACGAAGATCATGGCTCAGCCCGAGTTTCGGGACGTGGAAAAGGTGAAGGATATACTGGAGCTCTTGGAGCAAAACGATCAACTGATCCGATTGTTTGGCGAGGTTCACACTGGTACGCAGATCCGCATCGGCCAGGAGAATGTCGTTGATGCCGTCAAGCAGTGCACTATCATTACGACCCCCTACTACCTGGATGGGAAGCCCGTCGGCATGGTGGGGATACTCGGCCCGACACGGATGGAGTACGGAAAGGTGTTTACGGTTCTCGACCATCTGGCTGTAGGGTTGAGCAAAATCCTGACCAATCAGTTTGAAGGAAAGTAAAAAGCGGGCGCTTGTCCGCTTACATAGGAGGTAAGATCGTGGCTGAAAAAGAACCAACAGTAGAAGCCCAAGAGGAGCAGATTGCCGAAGAGAAGGCAGAAGCACAAGCGGATGAAGCAAACCAGGCCGCCGAAACCGCTGAAGAAGCGGCGGAACAAACAGATCTGGCCAGCGAGCTTCAGCGCTACAAGGCTCTGGCCGAAGAAACCCAAAATCGGCTGCTGCGGGCAATGGCCGATATGGACAATATGCGCCGCCGCATGCGCAAGGAACAAGAAGACCTGGCGAAATACGCTTCCATGAACCTGGTAGAGGCCATGCTGCCGACACTGGATAATTTCGAGCGTGCGCTTTCCGTTGATAAAGAATCGCTGACTGTGGATACCCTATTAGAGGGAGTAAACATGATCTACCGCCAGATGGTGCAACTGCTGGAGAAAGAAGGCCTGTCCCCGATTGAGTCGGTCGGCAAGCCATTCGATCTCAACGTTCACCAGGCCGTGATGCAGGTGGAAGACCCTGAATTCGAATCAGGTGTCGTCGTGGAAGAACTGCAGAAAGGCTATCTGTTCAAAGACAGGGTCATTCGTCCCGCGATGGTAAAGGTAAACGCGTAGACCCGCAGCCAGGCATGTGTGCCTGTTGCCTTGTCTTGGCTGCGGCCAGAATGAAGCTTGGCACGGGTCCTGGTTTTCCAAGAAACGGTTTGAACTTTTGAAGGAGGAAATGTAGATATGAGTCGCGTAATCGGCATTGACTTAGGAACAACCAACTCTTGTGTAGCTATCATGGAAGGCGGCGAACCTGTCGTCATTCCCAACCCGGAAGGCAACCGCACGACCCCGTCAGTCGTCGCTTTTAAAAATGGCGAGCGGATCGTCGGCGAGGCCGCAAAACGGCAAGCGATTACCAACCCTGACAACACCGTGATCTCGATCAAGCGATGGATGGGAACCAACCATAAAGTAACGCTGGAAGGCAAAGAGTACACGCCGCAAGAGATCTCCGCGATGATTCTGCAGAAGCTCAAATCCGACGCGGAAGCGTACCTCGGCCAACCGGTCACGCAGGCAGTCATCACCGTACCGGCCTACTTCAACGACAGCCAGCGACAGGCGACCAAGGACGCCGGGAAAATCGCCGGGCTGGAAGTGCTGCGGATCGTCAACGAACCGACTGCTGCCGCGCTCGCTTACGGGATCGAAAAGTCTGAGGACCACACCGTGCTCGTGTACGACCTCGGTGGCGGTACGTTCGACGTCTCCATCCTGGAGCTGTCGGAAGGCTTCTTTGAAGTAAAAGCCACTTCTGGTGACAACAAGCTGGGCGGCGACGACTTCGACCAGGCGATCATCGACTATCTGGTCAGCGAATTCAAGAAGGAACACGGTATCGACCTGTCCAAAGACCGCATGGCGATGCAGCGCTTGAAAGACGCAGCGGAGAAGGCGAAGAAAGACTTGTCCGGCGTGCTGACCACGACCATTTCGCTGCCGTTCATCACGGCCGATGCCAGCGGTCCGAAACACCTGGAGCTGAACCTGACCCGCGCCAAATTTGAAGAACTCACCGCACACTTGGTAGAGCGGACGATGGG
The DNA here is from genome assembly GCF_000311785.1 of Brevibacillus massiliensis. Classification (GTDB taxonomy): domain Bacteria; phylum Bacillota; class Bacilli; order Brevibacillales; family Brevibacillaceae; genus Brevibacillus_C; species Brevibacillus_C massiliensis. The sequence continues at coordinate 195,268 of NZ_HE978536.1, read as the reverse complement.
TCCTACCCGTCAAGCCCTGCAAGACGCCGGCCTGTCGCCGAACCAAATCGACCGCGTGATTCTGGTGGGCGGCTCGACGCGCATCCCGGCCGTACAGGAAGCCATCAGGAAGTTTATCGGCAAGGAACCGCATAAAGGGGTCAACCCGGACGAAGTCGTGGCCCTGGGTGCAGCTGTTCAGGCCGGCGTGCTCACCGGTGATGTCAAAGACGTGGTACTGCTTGACGTTACCCCGCTTTCACTCGGGATTGAGACCCTGGGCGGCGTATTCACCAAGCTGATCGAACGCAATACGACCATCCCGACCAGCAAGTCGCAGGTCTTCTCCACAGCAGCCGACAACCAGACAGCGGTAGACATTCACGTTCTGCAAGGGGAAAGACAGATGGCGGCAGACAATAAAACGCTTGGCCGCTTCCAGTTGACCGATATTCCTCCGGCACCGCGCGGCATCCCGCAGATCGAGGTCACCTTTGACATCGATGCCAACGGGATTGTCAACGTGCGGGCGAAGGATCTCGGCACCGGCAAGGAACAGCGGATTACGATTACTTCCAATTCCGGACTGTCGGATGAAGAGATCGAGCGTATGGTAAAAGAAGCGGAACTCAACGCCGAAGCCGACAAGAAACGCAAGGAAGAGGCAGAGACTCGCAACGAAGCCGACCAACTCGTCTTCACTACTGAAAAGACGTTGAAAGAGCTGGAAGGCAAGGTCGACCAAGCGGAAATCGACAAGGCCAACGAGGCGAAGGAAAAAGTGAAGAAAGCGCTTGAGAGCGGCAGCATCGACGAAATCAAGAGCGCGAAAGAGGAACTCTCGCAGATCGTTCAGCAGCTTTCGGTGAAACTGTACGAACAGGCCGCACAAGCCGCACAAAACGCCGGCGGCGCGGATGCGGCAGGCGGCAGCGAACCGAAGAAAGACAATGTGGTCGACGCTGATTACGAAGTCGTAGACGACAAAAAATAAGCCGAATGCAGCAGGTAAAAAGTCAAAGTCAGGGTTTGCTTGACTTTGACTTTTTTCGCTGACGAATCCAATCATTGAAGCATCGCCATCGACGTGATATAGTTACTTTTGATTTGTTTCGATACGGGAGTGATTTTATCGATGAAGCGGGATTACTATGAGGTGCTAGGCCTGGGGAAAGATGCCGGCCCGGAGGAAATCAAGAAGGCCTACCGGAAGTTGGCCCGCCAGTACCACCCCGATGTCAATAAAGAACCGGATGCGGCGGAAAAGTTTAAAGAAGTAAAAGAAGCGTACGACGTATTGTCCGATCCGCAAAAGAAAGCAAATTACGACCGGTTTGGGCACCAGGATCCGGGCCAGGGCTTTGGTGGCGGCGGCTTTGGCGGATTCGACGCCTCCGATATGGGCGGATTCGGCGATATTTTTGATATGTTTTTCGGCGGCGGACGTCGCGCCAATCCGAATGCGCCGCGGAAAGGGGCCGACCTGCAGTTTGCGCTGAAGATCGACTTCAAAGAGGCGATCTTCGGCAAGGAAGCGGAGATCGAAATTCCCAAAGAGGACGAATGCGGCACCTGCCACGGTACAGGGGCGAAACCCGGAACGGGCGTGGAGACCTGTCAGACATGCAACGGCACGGGACAGCAGGAAGTGGTGGCGAACACGCCTTTCGGGCGGATCGTCAACCGTCGCGTCTGTCAGACCTGTGGGGGAAAAGGCAAAGTGGTGAAGGAAAAGTGCGCCCATTGCCGCGGTACGGGCCGCGTCAAGGTGCGGCGGAAAATCCACCTCAACATCCCTGCTGGCGTTGACGACGGCGCCCAACTGCGCGTAGCAGGAGAAGGCGAACCGGGGGTAAACGGCGGACCGCCCGGGGACTTGTACGTCGTGCTGCGGGTCAAACCCCATGAGTTCTTCGAGCGGGAAGGAAACGATATCTACTGCGAAATGCCGATCAATTTTGCCCAGGCGGCGCTGGGGGACGAGATTGAGGTGCCGACCGTGGACGGCAGGGTCAAGCTGAAGATTCCGGCTGGCACGCAGACGGAGACGTATTTTAGGCTGAGGGGCAAGGGCGTGCCGCATCTGCGCGGCAGCGGACGCGGCGACCAGCACGTGAAGGTGAGGGTCGTAACGCCGACCAAACTGTCCGAGAAGCAAAAGGAACTGCTGCGCGAGTTTGCCGACCTCGGCAGCGGTGTACCTCAGGAAGTGCCGCACAACGACGAGAGTTTTTTTGACAAAGTGAAGCGGGCCTTTCGCGGTGAGTGACTTCGTGTAAAGAGAGCCAAGGGGAGAGTGGGAGTTTTATGTTATGGTCCGAAATCTGCATCCATACGACTGCAGAGGCGGTCGAGGCAGTATCCAATATTTTGCACGAAGCAGGTGCCAACGGGGTTGTGATCGAAGACCCGGAAGTGTTGTTTCGCGACTGGGATACGCCGTACGGTGAGATCTACCAGCTCTCCCCGGACGATTTCCCGACAGAAGGGGTATACGTAAAAGGGTATTTGCCCGTCAACAGTTACCTTGGCGAGACGGTGGAAGAGATTAAAAACCAGCTCAACCAGCTGCTCTTGTACGGTCTCGATCTGGGAAAAGGAACGGTGACGCTGACGGAGATTCACGAAGACGAATGGGCCTCGGCCTGGAAAAAGTACTACAAGCCGATCAAAGTCTCCGAGCGGATCGCCATCACGCCGATCTGGGAGGAGTATTCCCCAGAAGGCGATGAACTGGTGATTGAGATGGACCCGGGGATGGCGTTTGGTACGGGCACACACCCTACCACCGTATTGTGCATTCGTTCGCTCGAGAAGTATCTGCAGACGGGAGACAGGGTGTACGATGTCGGCACAGGCACCGGTATCCTCAGTATTGCCGCGGCCAAATTGGGCGCATCCAGGGTGCTTGCCTTTGATTTGGACGAAGTGGCGGTCCGTTCGGCCCAGGAGAATGTAAAGATCAACAAGGTAGGCGGCATCGTCACCGTCAAACAGAACAATCTGCTCGACAACGTGTCTGAACCGGCGGAGCTGGTCGTCGCCAACATTTTGGCGGAAGTGATCATTCGCTGCACGGACGATGTAGCTGGTGTGCTCACCCCGAACGGCACGTTTATCGCTTCCGGGATTATCAGTGCGAGAGAGGCCGATGTCAAGCGGCAGCTTGAGCAGACAGGACTGGAAGTAATTGAAACGATTTACATGGACGACTGGGTAGCAATTATCGCAAAAAAAAGGTAGAATAGTGGGGTTACAACTCATGCAGCGTTACTTTGTCGAGCCTCATCAAATATCAGGCCACCTCGTGACGATTACGGGCGATGATGTCCACCATATCGTCAAAGTGATGCGAAGTCGTACAGGGCAGGAAATTGTGGTCAGTGATGGGCAGTCGCGCACAGCCAGGGCGCGGCTTTCTCAGTTGGATGCTGGCCGCAATCTGGTGCAGGCAGAGGTCGTCGAATGGCTCGACGAACAGCGCGAATTGCCGATTGACGTGACGATTGCGCAGGGGCTGCCAAAGGGCGACAAATGGGAGTGGATTCTACAGAAGGGGACGGAGCTTGGAGCGTCCGCCTTTTTCCCGTTTTCATCAGAACGGGCTGTCGCCAAGCTGGATGAGAAAAAGGAACCAAAAAAACGGGAGCGCTGGCAGAAGATCGTCAAGGAAGCGGCAGAGCAGTCACACCGGACGAGACTGCCTGTAGTACTGCCGGCGCGGTCTTTTCAGCAGACGATAGAGGAGATACCGCGCTATACGGCCTGTGCGATTGCCTATGAGCAGTCGAGCGGATTCGGTCTGCACGCTGTACTGGACAGCCTTGGGCCAGGGGATTCCCTGCTCGTGTTGATCGGTCCGGAGGGCGGCTTCTCGGCAGAGGAAGCGGCCCAGGCGACAGCGGCCGGTGCTGTGGCCGTCTCGCTTGGCCCGCGCATCCTGCGCACCGAAACGGCCAGTCAGTACGTGCTTGCGGCGGTTTCTTATCACTTTGAACAGACAAACGGCGAAAGGAGGGAGAGCAATGGCTAGCGTTGCTTTCTACACATTGGGTTGCAAGGTAAACAGTTATGAAACGGAAGCGATTTGGCAGTTGTTCCAGTCAAACGGCTACCAGCGTGTCGACTTTGAAGCGGATTCGGCCGACGTCTACGTGATCAACACCTGCACCGTGACCAACACGGGTGACAAGAAGAGCCGCCAAGTGATCCGGCGGGCGATACGCCACAATCCCGAGGCGATTATTGCCGTGACCGGCTGCTACGCACAGACATCCCCAAACGAAATCGCAGAAATTCCCGGTGTCGATATTATCGTTGGAACCCAGGGAAGGGAAAAATTGGTAGAATACGTGGAGCAAATCCGCCGGGAAAGACAGCCGATCAACGCGGTGGGCAACATCATGAAAGCGCGTGAATTTGAAGAGCTGGACGTGCCGTCGTTTACCGACCGGACGCGCGCTTCCCTGAAAATTCAAGAAGGCTGCAACAACTTCTGCACGTTCTGCATCATTCCATGGGCGCGCGGACTGATGCGTTCGCGCAAACCGGAGAGCGTCATCGAGCAGGCGGAAAAACTGGTCAAAGCCGGTTACCTGGAGATCGTCCTGACGGGGATTCACACCGGCGGGTACGGCGAGGATCTGGACAACTACAATCTGGCTAAGCTGCTCGTAGACCTGCACCAGGTAGAGGGACTGAAGCGAATTCGCATCAGTTCGATCGAGGCAAGTCAGATCACGGATGAAGTGATCGCCGTCATCGATGGTTCCGACAAGGTTTGCCGCCATCTGCACGTGCCGCTGCAAGCGGGTGACGACGAGGTGCTGAAACGGATGCGCCGCAAGTACACCACTGCCCAGTTCCGCGAGCGCATGGTAAAAGTGCGGGAGGCGCTCCCTGGAGTGGCGCTGACGACAGACGTGATCGTCGGCTTCCCGGGCGAGACGGACGAGCAGTTCCAAAATACCTACAACTTTATTAAAGAGGTCGGATTTTCCGAGCTGCACGTCTTCCCGTACTCGATGCGGACAGGAACTCCGGCGGCCCGGATGACCGATCAGATCCCGGACGAGATCAAAAAAGAGCGGGTCGATCGGCTGCTGGAGCTGAATACAGAGCTGACCGTCAACTACTCGAAGCAATTTGTCGGCGACGTGCTGGAGGTCATTCCGGAGCGGCCGTTTAAAGAGGACCCGGAAAGCGGCCTATTGATGGGGTACTCCGATAACTACTTGAACGTCGTCTTCCCGGGAACCCCCCACATGATCGGCAAAGTGTGCAAGGTGCGCCTCGATGAACCGGGGTCCGAGTACTGCCACGGAACGTTCGTCCGCGTTTTGGACGACGGCAAACTCCCATTGATCAAGGAAAAAGTGGTATGAAGGAAATCTCGGCTGGCGGAGTTGTCTACCGGAAACAAAACGGTCAGGTATCGCTGATGATGATCGAGGACCGATTCGGCAAATGGACCTTGGCGAAGGGAAAACAGGAACCTGGCGAGACGCTGGAAGAGACTGCCCTGCGTGAAATTACGGAGGAGACGGGAGTGCGGGGGCGGCTGGCCGGCCATCTGGAGACGGTCGTCTACCAGTACGTTCATCCCGTCAGCGGCACAAAAATCGACAAGGAAGTCCACTACTACCTTGTCGAAGCCGTTACCGATGCGCTTGCTGCCCAGGAAGAGGAGATCAGCGCTGTCTATTGGCTCGAGCCGGAGGAAGCGTGGCGGCGCCAACGGGAGCAAGGCTACGGCAACAACGACAGCGTAGTCCAATCGGCGCTGCGCCAGTTAGGAATCGAGGTGTCAGGGATGCTGCAACTGAACAAGTACATTGACCACACGCTGCTGAAGCCGGAGGCGACGGCGGAGATGATCGACCAGCTGTGTGCGGAAGCGAAAGAGTACGGCTTCGCATCCGTGTGTGTCAACCCGACATGGGTAAAACGGTCAGCGGAAAAACTGGCCGGGACAAATGTAAAGGTATGTACGGTCATCGGCTTTCCGCTCGGAGCGACTACACCCGAGGCAAAGGCGGCCGAGACCCGCGATGCCGTCGCCAACGGCGCTGCGGAAGTTGACATGGTGCTGAACATCGGGGCGCTCAAATCGGGCGACTACGAACTGGTAAAACGGGACGTGGCCGCGGTCGTCGAAGCGGCAGATGGCGCACTGGTGAAAGTCATCCTGGAAACCTGCCTGCTTGGCGATCAAGAGAAAGTGACCGCCTGCAAGCTCAGCGTGGAGGCAGGGGCCCATTACGTCAAGACGTCAACCGGTTTTTCCACCGGGGGGGCAACTGTGGAGGATATCGCTCTGATGCGCAAGACTGTCGGCCCTGACATCGGCGTAAAAGCTTCCGGAGGAATCCGTGACCGCGCTGCCGCACTGGCGATGATCGAAGCGGGCGCCACCCGCATCGGGACCAGTTCAGGCGTAGCGATCTGCAAAGGAGAAGCTTCATCCGGCAGCAGATACTGACTTATATCATGACGAGGACCTCGGCTGGTTTCAGGCCGGGTTCCTTGTCGTCTTCTGAATCAGAATCTCCCGAAAAATTGAAGACTCCCGCCACCTTCGCTTAGAGGTGGGAGATTCAAATGTTTTCCGTCTTATACGACAAGAATACATTTCGGATGCTTCAAACACCCATTATCCCTTGCCGATTGGATCAGCACAGGACTACCTTTTCCATTAAGGTACCTTCGCAAGATATTGAGGCTCCCGTTTCCATCTGCGTTGATCTTGAATCCTGCGTTGAACAAAAAAAGGCCGCGGTGAATGCGTCGCTTGGATGCATATGCTTTTTTCGAAATCTTCTCCTCATCCAGCGCAGAACAACCGCTGGTGTACGCTTCATTCTGCTTGACCACGGTGATCCCGAGGAGTTTGGCCGTGTAGGTGATGAGATCCACAAAACGGGCATGGGGAATCTGTATGTGATGTTTCAGCGCCAGATCCACGATCTTCCGGCTCGCTTGATGCAGGAAGTTCTGGACATAGCGATTCCGTTTTCCTTGCAGGGACCGAATCCGGTGTGTACGAACAAAGTCCTCACGCTTGCCGGTTTGTTTCATGGCGATGGAAGTGAGCCGCGCGATCTCTTTGTTATAATAGCTGTTTTTGGTCTTTAAAGGCCTTCCGTTGATCAAATAGGTGTCATCACCCTCCAGGAATGTGACGGCGGCCAGATTATTGACGCCAAGATCAATGGACATCAGGTTGGTAAAGGTCGCAGGAAGTTTCTTTTCTTCTTTTTGGTAGATCATCACCATCTCCCACGTCCGGATACGATTGCGCCATTGGAGTCGGATCTGCTGAAGAGCGCTTACGTCAATCGGCAGATTGCCAGGGTGGGTGACAATCGAAAAACAGTCAACCCGATGACGTTCCTGCATCTTCTTGGACAACGAGAGCTTGAGCACATTCTCCTGAACTCGGATGGCAAAATTGGTGAAAATGATTTCGTTCTTGCGGCGGGCACCATGCTTATATCCGGGAGGTTGAGGTGTCCCTCTGTATTTCTGCGGATTCTTCTTGAAGTCTTTGCTTGCGGCAAAGTAGCTCTTCCAATTTTGTTCCACCATCTTGAGACAATGCTGATAGGTATGAGAGTGGAGGTACTCCCGGTGCCAATTGGACTTTAGTTCCTTTTCCAACTTTACATAGGAACGAAACCCTACTTCTCGGCACAAGTGATTGGCGATGTTGTAGAGTTTGGTCGTGTGAAACGCCAAATCCTCCAGAATCGCAAGCTGCTGTGCCGACCAACGGGGAACCAACTTGTAGACCCGTTTCATTTCGATTCACCTCCTTCCCCTTATTTTACCACAGAAAGGGAATGTATGTTCTGAACAGTGGCCAAAAAGCAAAAAAATCGCATTCATCTCACCGCCTAGAGGTGGGAGTCTTCTGCGAAAATGAGATAAAATAGAAAAGGAGACATGTCGCATGCGCGGTTGGCTCGTCATACTGGGATTTTACGGATGTGGCACGGCACTGCACGAGTGGGCTCGTGTGCCTCTGCCCGGAAGCTTGATCGGCATGCTGCTGCTAACGGTTGCACTCGGGACAGGCTGGATTCGGTTGGAACTGGTGGAAGGCGCCAGTTCTTTCTTGTTGAAACACATGCTGCTGTTTTTTATCCCCATCGTCGTCGGTGTGGTGCCGCAGCTGGAAACCGTCATGCAAAAACCCTTGCCGATCGTGATAGCGCTCGTCAGCGGACCGGTGCTCGTGATGCTCACGGCAGGGGGAGTCGTACAGCGGCTGCAAAAGAAAAAGCAAAGCGAATCAATGAAGAGAAGGTGTGCGTAACATGCTTGGCGCGATGGCGATCTGTTTAACGATCTTTATGTATATTTGCGCCCGCCCGCTGTCTGAGCGGCTGTTTCGGATCCAGCCAATCCTTATCGCCGCTGCCGGTGTCGGGCTGATCTGGTGGCTGTTTAGTGGCGACTGGCAGAGCTATGCGAAAGGGGGCAGTTACATCAGCTTTTGGCTGGGTCCGGCTACCGTGGCGCTGGCGGTGCCGCTCGCCAAACAACTGCGTCAACTGGCCCGAGTCTGGCGGGCGGTAGCCGCCGGAGTCGCCGCCGGAAGCGCAGCATCCATGCTCAGCGCCTGGATGCTGATGAAGCTGCTTGACGGGGGCGAGACGCTTACCCGCAGCATCCTGTCAAAGTCGGTCACGACTCCGATTTCTGTGGAGCTCACCGCCGGCATCGGGGGCAATCCTTCGCTTGCCGGGCTGTTTACGGCATTGACCGGGATTGTTGGGATCAGCATCGCCCGCCCGCTGTTGAAGGGGGCAGGCATAACCGACGACTGGGCTTTGGGCATCGCGATCGGCACCAGCTCTCATGCGATTGGCACGGCGGGACTTCTGCGCCATTCCCAGGAACAGGCGGCGGCTTCCTCCCTGGCGATGATTTTATCCGGGATCATCACCTCTGTCTACTTTATCCCGCTGCAGTATCTGTGAGCGTGCCTCAGGCTCGTCTGGACCGATCGGGAATCAGCCACTCGATCCCCGCCGCAATCCGGGAGGCGAACGGCAGGGCGGCAAGCGAGCAGACCAGGTTGAAGATGGTCTGGGAATGGGCGATCTGCATGGCCGGATCCGCTGTCAACATTCCCGATACATAGGCAAGACTAGAGAGGAAGGGAAGGAACGCCAGCGCGCCGGCGAGATTGAACAGGGTGTGACACCAGGCTACCTGTTTGGAAGCAGTGTTGGTGCCGATGCTGGCCACCAGCGCGGTGGCGCAAGTGCCGATATTGGCCCCCAGCACGATCGCCAGCGCCGTTTCCATCGACAGGATCTGATGGGTCATCAGCCCCATCGTAATCGCTGTCGTAGCCGATCCGCTGTGAATGAGTGCGGTAAAGATCATCCCGGTAACGAGCCCGATCAAGATCGAATGGCGGCTTTCCAGAAACAGCACGCGAAAGGTTTCCGACTGTTCCAATGGTTTTGCCATGATTTTCATCGTGTCAATCCCCATAAAAATGAGTCCAAAACCGGCTATGATCAACCCGGTGCAGCGCAGCACAGGCTTTGGCTGCAGCCAAAGAGCGACGCCAATCAACAGCATCGGGACGGCAAAATCCCCCAGTGACAAGGCGATCAGCTGGGTTGTGACCGTCGCTCCGACATTGGTGCCCAAAATGATCCCGACCGTCTGGGCAAAGCCGATGATCCTGGCCTGAGTCATGCCGATCGTCAGGACCGTGACGGCACCTGAGCTCTGCAGGACAAAGGTGGAGAACAGGCCGGAGAAAAAGCTGTGTATCGGCGTTTTGGTAAACCGCTGCATCACTTTCTCCATTTTTTCTCCGGCCAAGCGATGAAAACCGACGCGCATCGCATACAGACCAAGCAAGAAGTAACCAAGCCCAAGCACAAACGGAATAAGAATCGTGGAAGCAATGAACATGTTCACCCCCCTTATTTCCGTCAGATACTACTACGCTATGCCTGTACCAAGACAAGCATGACACAGACAACGAGGAGGCAAGACAGCCCAATGGCAACCGTCTATTTGCAAAAACAGCGAAAGAAGCGATTGGAAGCAGGGCACCCCTGGATTTATCAATCAGAGGTGCTGGAAATAAAAGGGGAGTATCAACCAGGTGACATCGTGGAAGTCGTCAACCATCAGGGACACTTTTTGGCAAAAGGCTACATCAATCCCCGCTCGCAAATGATCGTCCGAGTCCTGACTTACAATCCTGACGAGGAAATCGATTTGCCGTTCTTTGTCCGCCGAATGAAACGGGCGGGAGAGTACCGCCGGCGTTTTGTGGACAATCCGCAGGCCTGCCGGTTGATCTACGGCGAGGCCGACTTCCTGCCGGGCTTGATCGTCGATCGGTACAACGACATTCTCGTGGCGCAGATCCTTTCGCTCGGGATGGAGTGCCGGCGAGACCTGATCAAGCAGGCTTTGATCGAAGTGTTTGCGCCGAAAGGCATCTACCTTCGCAACGACGTCCCGGTACGGGAGCTGGAAGGACTTGCCCAGACCAAGGAAGTGCTGTACGGGGAGTGTCCGGAGGAAGTGACGATCGTAGAGAACGGGCTGACGTACGTGGTAGATATCGTAAACGGACAAAAGACCGGATTTTTTTACGATCAGCGGGAAAACCGGGCAGCGATCGCCCCGTTGATGCGGGGCTGGGGCGAGGCCCACGGCATTACCCTGCAGCAGGTGGAGACAGATGACGGCCCGGCGGTAAAACCGGTAGACAGGCGCGGCAGGATCGTGAAGAACCCCTTCTGGGACGGCGCCGAGGTGCTGGAGTGCTTTACCCATACCGGATCCTTCACGCTAAACGCCTGCAAACACGGGGCAAAAAAGGTGACGGCGCTGGATATCTCCGAACATGCGATTGCCACCGCCAAGCGGAATATTACGCTGAACGGGTTTTTACACCGCGTCGAGTTCGTCGTAGCCAACGCCTTTGACTATTTGCGGGAGAGTGCGGAGGCCGGCAAGCAGTGGGATGTGGTCATCCTCGACCCTCCGGCTTTTGCCAAGTCGCGCTCTGCCGTGAAAGGGGCGTGCCGGGGCTACAAAGACATCAACCTGCACGGGATGAAACTGGTCAGGGAGGGCGGCTTTCTCGTGACGGCGTCCTGCTCCTACCACATGTCGCCCGAGCTGTTTTTGGAGACCATCCAATCGGCTGCCTTCGATGCCAAAAAGATCCTGAGGCTGGTGGAGTGGCGCGGCGCCGGCAATGATCATCCGGAAATAAGCGGCGCAGAGGAGGGGCACTACCTGAAGTTTGCTATTTTTGAGGTGAGAGACAGAAGATAGAGGCACTTCCCGGCCAAGCTTGGGCATAATACCAGAGAGCTTGTTCGGCATCAGGAGGTGCGGCTGTTGCATTCGATTGACGAGTCACAGAAACCTGCCGGATTGGATTCAAAACCGCAAAAGATTCCGGACAAAGAGACGGAAGCGGCAGAGGAACTGGCCCCGCTCAGTGCAAACGCGGGGACGGCTGTGAAAGCGAGCGAGGCTCCCAAGTCGAGTGCCTCAGGAAGAGGGAGAGGGACGATCAACTTCGCTCTCCCGATCTGGAAGTCGATGCTCGTCTTTCTGATCCCGCTGATGCTGAGCAACACCCTGCAGTCGATCGGCGGGACGGTCAGTTCGGTGCTGCTGGGACGAGCTGTCGGGGAAGGGGCGCTGGCCTCGGCGAGCGCGGTCTTTCCCGTGACGTTTTTTCTCGTTTCTTTTGTCATTGGGCTCGGCAGCGCCAGTTCGGTCTTGATCGGACAGGCATACAGCAGCGGACAGGCGGAACGGATGAAGGCGACGGTCGGCACCTCCCTCACCTTTACGCTTTTGCTTGGACTGCTTGCAGCCGCTGTCGGCAACCTGTTTTGCCGCGAACTGCTGCTGCTGATCGGAACGCCTCCTGCGATCATCGACAGTTCCATCGGCTACGCCCGGATCATCTTTACAGGGCTGCCGATCATGTTTATTTACACCAATTACACCACGTTTTTGCGCGGGACCGGGGATTCGAAGACGCCGTTTTACTTCCTCGTGATCAGCACTGCGCTGACCATCGCGCTTAGCCTGGTATTCGTTCTGGGATGGCTCGGGCTGCCCAGCCTCGGTTTGAATGGAGCGGCCCTGGCCACTGTGCTGGCGACGCTGGTGACCTTTCTTGCACTGATCGGCTACCTTTGGTGGATACGGCATCCCCTGGCGCTGGACCGGGAGACCGTGAAAAAGCTTCGTCTCGATCGGCAAATTGTTTCCCTGCTGATCAAGATCGGACTGCCTACCAGCGTCCAGATGATCTTCGTCTCGATGGCCGAAATCGCTGTCATCGTCTTCGTCAACGCGTACGGCGCCCACGCAACCGCCGCTTACGGCGCGGTCAATCAAATCGTCAACTACGTCCAGATGCCGGCGATGAGCCTGGGGATCGCTGCAGGCATTTTCGGCGCGCAGCTGATCGGAGCGGGGAAGCAGGACCGCCTGGATGAGCTGATCAAAGGCGCGGTGGTCCTCAATTACGTAATCGGTGTGATCCTGATCGGCATCGTCTACTTATTTAATGAACACGTGCTTTCCTGGTTTTTGACGGAACCGTCGACAGCCGCTATGGCAAAGACCCTGCTGAACATTACGCTGTGGGCCTATCTGCTTTTCGGCAACAGCATGATCATCTCGGGCATGATGCGCTCGAGCGGAACCGTCCTGTGGCCGATGCTGATCACCATTTTTTCCATCTGGGGAGTAGAGGTGCCCGCTGCCTACCTGCTTTCCCGGCAAATCGGCATCGAGGGAATCTGGCTCGCTTATCCGATTTCATTCAGCTTCTCTTTGCTGGCGCAGTATGTATATTACAGGCTCTTTTGGAAAAACAAGGATCACGGTCGACTGTTCGATCCGCCGCCAAAGACGTCGTAGTCACACGCGGCAGCCCCTGCTCAGCCGGGGCTGTTCGACTTCTTGGCAGGATATAGGCCGCAGCTGAGGAGCAATCGTGAATCACTGGTTGAAAATACATACAGGTACGGCTATTATGATTCTGATAATTCAAAATATAAGACGTGGAGTGGTGATCCATGAAAATGCAGTCAGACCCCCTTAGAACCGAAGGCGACATCAATCTGTCACCGGTGCGAAAGGGGTGGCAGGACCGGCACATAGACGAGGAGACCCGGGCGATTTTGGCAGAGGATGAGCAGTACTTTCTGCATCAGTCGATGTCTACTCCCTGTTTGAACGTCATCACCAAATGCGAAGGGATTTACCTGACAGACACCCAGGGCAGAAAAGTGATGGACTTTCACGGGAACAATGTACACCAAGTCGGATTTGGCCACCCTCACGTCATCGCGGCGGTCAAGGAGCAGTTGGATGAGCTCTCTTTTTCCACCAGGCGCTACACTAACCGGAAGGCGATTGAACTGGCCAAGAGGCTTGCGGAACTTGCCCCGGGGACGTTAAACAGGGTTCTGCTGGCTCCCGGTGCGACATCGGCGGTAGGAATGGCTCTCAAGCTTGCCCGGATCGCCACGGGCAAATACAAGGTAGCCTCCATGTGGGATTCCTTCCACGGCGCTTCTTTGGACGCCATTTCGGTCGGCGGGGAGGCCGTGTTTCGCAGGGGGATGGGCCCGCTTTTGCCCGGCGTGATACACGTTCCGCCGGTTAACACCTACCGCGGCATGTTCGGGGAGAGTGTCTGCGACGATATCATCTTTGCAAGGCACCTGGAATACGTCATGGAAAAAGACGGCGAGATCGGGGCGGTCATCATCGAAACGGTGAGAAATACAGATGTCCAGATCCCGTCGAAGGAGTACTTGCAAGCGGTAAGGGAGCTTTGCGACTGCTATGGCGCCCTGTTGATTCTGGACGAGACGGCGATTGCCTTTGGCAGGACGGGAAAAATGTTCGCGTTCGAGCACTACGACATCGTCCCGGATATGGTGGTGGTCGGAAAAGGTCTGGGCGGGGGCGTATTTCCCATCGCCGCCCTGATTGCCAAGGAGGAGCTCAATCTGGCGCAGCACATCTCCCTGGGGCACTACACACACGAAAAATCCCCCGTAGGGGCTGCGGCAGCGCTGGCCATGCTGGAGGTGCTGGAGATGGAAAACCTGCTGGCCCGCGTGGAGGAAATGAGTCCTTATATCCGTGTGCAGCTTTCCGGGCTCATGGAAGAGGTTCCGCTCATCGGCGATATCAGGGGGATTGGCCTCTTGTTCGGGGTGGAGCTGGTGAAGGACCGGATCTCCAAGGAGCCTGCTGTTGAGGAAGCGGAAAGAGTGATGTACCATTGCCTGGAGCAGGGACTCAGCTTTAAGGTATCCCAGGGGAATGTGCTGCAATTGTCTCCCCCGTTAATCATTGAGCAGGGGGAAGTCGACCATGCCCTGGCGATCCTGCGTTCGGCTTTTGCCGGACTTGCGTGATTCACGCAAACTGCTTGTCGGCGAGTACGCCGCGAATGACTTCCAAGGCTTTTTTGATGCCTAATTCTTTCCCCAGCAGCACTTGTCTTTCGGCCGGTGTGTTCCCTTTTACCTTTGCAAGGATGTCCAATTCCGTTTGCAGCAGGTGCTCTGCTATGTGGAGCTGCACCCTGCCAACCGTTCGTTCGCGCTGCCGGTCCAGTTCGACGAGCTGGCGCTGTTCCCTGCTTTCCTCGACGTACTTGTCGATGTCGTCTTCCAAAAAACGGTTCGCTGTACAGATGATGTTCATGTATTCATCCGTTTGGGACGGGATGGTGCGCAGCGTATGGCCGAGGTGGTTCAGCAGGAATTTGTTCAGTACAGCGCTGTTTTTCGTATAATCGTTGTACAGCAGTGAGTATTCTCCGAGGAACTGGTTTGTCCCTTTGTCAAACGAATGCAGAAGCGTGTAGGAAGAGCAGTAGGTGCAGAACACCAGGTAGTCCCGCATAGTGCATCCCTCCATCAAAGTCTGTCTTATATCGTATGAAGCATTTTTATCCCAGGTGCTTCATCCGGCTCTTGTCATTCGCGGGGTCATCTAGTATTCTTGCTACGTGTACAAAAGCCTGGTTGCGGATGGGCGCAGAGACGAACGGTTTTGAATAGGATGGAAAGAAAACGGTCATGACCTGTTGATCGCAAGCGTTCACATCCATGATGTATGAAAGACGTCAACGGTTTTTTACAAAAAAAGGCAGCGGGGAGAAGGGAGTTTTTGGAGTCATGGCAAGCAAGATACGACTCGGGATTATTTACGGGGGCAAATCGTCAGAACATGAAGTTTCGCTAAGGACCGCCCTCTCGATTATGAAGGCGGTCGATCTGGAGAAGTACGAGGTAACCCCGATTTACGTACAGCTGGATGGAAATTGGGTAAAAGGAGCACCGATCAAGGGCCAGCTGCCCTCCGTGGAATCGCTGCGTTTGCAAACCCGGCCTGAAGCCGGCGGGCAGGGAAGAGGGGAGGACACTCTCCCGGCAGCGTCGGAAAAGAGTCTGCCTGTCCTCGCCGTCGGCAAGGAAGTGGATGTGGTATTTCCCGTCGTCCACGGTCCCAACGGGGAAGACGGCACGATTCAGGGCCTGTTGGAACTGGCAGACCTTCCGTACGTGGGCGCGGGCGTGATGGCCTCTGCGGTCGGCATGGATAAATGGATGATGAAAACAGTTTTCGCGAAGGAGGGGCTGCCCCAGGTCGCGTACATCGGCGTGCTGCGCTCCCGGCTGGAGTCGGAGCCGGACAGCGTCGCCGCCCAGATCGAGCAGCAATTGGGTTACCCCTGTTTTGTGAAGCCGGCCAACATGGGGTCCAGCGTCGGGATTTCCAAAGCCAAGGATCGCCGTGAGCTGTTGGAAGCCCTGCAGGTTGCGGCCAAATTCGACCGGCGTCTGGTCGTGGAGGCCTTCGTCAAAGCGCGCGAGCTGGAAATTGGCGTTCTAGGCAACGAACAGCTCATCACCTCAGTGGTCGGAGAGGTGATCGCCGCCAAGGAATTTTACGATTACGAAGCCAAGTACAAAGGTGCGGGAACGGAGCTGCAGATTCCCGCCAACGTTCCTCCGCACGTCACCCGGCAGATCGAGGAACTGGCGACGCGGGCCTACCGGGCGATCGACGCTTCCGGTCTGTCGCGGGTCGACTTTTTCTGGGACGATCAGGCCGACCAGGTGTACATCAATGAGATCAACACGATGCCTGGCTTTACGCCGTTCAGCATGTACCCGCTGCTGTTCGATGCAACAGGTATCCCGTACGGTGAGTTGATCGACCGTCTGGTTCAGTTGGCGTTGGAGCGGCACGCGGATAAACAGCGAAATACAGTAGCGGCAGAAGAGCTTGACTAGGGCAGGCTGCAACCTTTGATGTTTGGTGGGTGATGCAGACTCCATGTACAACCCGACAGAGAGAAATGAGTAGGGGGAGGATCAGCATGGGCAAGCAGTACATCCTTTCACTTGACCAGGGGACGACCAGTTCACGGGCGATCTTGTTTGACCAGGCGGGCGGTATTGCCGGGGTGGCTCAGAAGGAGTTTCGGCAGATCTACCCGCAGCCGGGCTGGGTTGAGCACGACGCTGAAGAGATTTGGCAGACGCAATGGGAAGTGTTTCGGACAGTACTGGAAGAAAATGGGGTTTCTCCGCAGCAGATCGCCGCGATCGGACTGACCAACCAGCGCGAAACGACTGTCGTCTGGGATCGGCATAGCGGGAGACCAGTATATCACGCGATCGTCTGGCAGAGCAGGCAGACAGCGGAGATTTGCAACCAGCTGAAAGAACAAAATCTGGAAGCTGCGATCCGTTCGAAGACAGGCCTCGTGATTGACGCCTATTTTTCCGGAACGAAGGTAAAGTGGATTTTGGATCATGTAGAGGGAGCCAGGGAAAAGGCGGAGAGAGGCGACCTGCTGTTCGGAACCATTGACAGCTGGCTGGTCTGGAAGCTGACGGGGGGAGCGGTTCACGTGACCGACTACTCCAATGCCTCGCGGACCATGCTGTTCAACATTCACCGCCTGGAGTGGGATCAGGAGCTGCTGGATGTGCTGTCTGTGCCGCCAGCCATGCTGCCTGAAGTTCGCCCGTCCAGCGAAGTGTATGCCTGTACAGCGCCAGAGGTGGCAGGTGCGAAGATTCCCATTGCCGGGATTGCCGGCGATCAGCAAGCGGCATTGTTCGGGCAGGCCTGCTTTCACCCGGGCATGGCAAAGAATACATATGGCACCGGCTGCTTCATGCTGATGAACACCGGAGAGCAGGCTGTCGCCTCAAAAAACGGCCTGCTGACGACCATTGCCTGGGGAGCCTGTGGCAAGGTGGAGTACGCCCTGGAGGGGAGCATCTTCGTCGCAGGAGCTGCCATTCAGTGGCTGCGGGATGGCTTGAAGCTGATTCAATCGGCGCCTGATTCGGAGAGACACGCCGCGGCGATCCAGGATACAGAGGGCGTCTATCTCGTCCCTGCCTTTGTCGGCCTGGGGGCGCCGTACTGGGATATGGAAGCGAGAGGGGCGATTTTTGGGCTGACCCGCGGCACCACCCAGGATCACTTGATCCGGGCCGCCCTGGAATCGCTTGCCTACCAGACGCGGGATGTCCTGGAGGCGATGGAAGCCGACGCAGGGATCAGGCTGCAAAAGCTGGCTGTAGACGGCGGGGCTGTCGCGAACAACTTTTTGATGCAGTTTCAGGCCGACATCTTGGGGACCGCGGTGGAGAGGCCGCTGGTCAACGAGACGACCGCGCTGGGGGCCGCCTTCCTGGCTGGACTGGCGGTGGGCTTCTGGTCCGACAAGGAAGAGATCGTCACCAGCAAGGTGATAGAGCGAACGTTTGCCCCCGGCATGGAGCCGTCGAGAAAGGATCGGCTGTATGCGGGATGGAAAAAGGCCGTAGCAGCGACCATGGGATACAAGTAGAACCGCCGGAAGACTCGCCGGCTGATCCGCGGGGGAACCCAGCTTCCCGTTTGCAAAGGGTCATGTGCGCTTTGTAAAAACCAGAGGCAGGTTCAGGAAAAAACGTGGAAAGTTTCCCGATTAAGCACTATAATGTTTGGGGCAAGCACGAAAATGAGGGGAGCTGACCGATGAACTACGAAGTGTTTCAACTCATCCATGGCTGGTCTGGCCATTTTTCCTGGCTGGATTCCGCGATGGTCTTCATCAGTAAATACGCTTTGCTGCTGTTTGCCATCTGTCTTGTCGTGTTGTGGCTCGGCGGCAGCAAGCAGGTGAAGCGTGCGGTCCTGTTTGCGGGATTTACCGGGATAGCAGCTCTGATCGTAAATAATGTAATCGGCCACATTTACTTTGAGCCGCGACCATTTGTCAGCCACCCTGTCAATCTGTTGTATCCTCACGATCCCGACGCATCGTTCCCGAGCGACCACTCCACCGGAGCATTTGCATTGGCGATCGCCATTTTGCTGCGCAAGCGCCTGACTGGCAGCTGGGGGATCAGCATGCTGGCTTTGGCTGTGTTGACGGGGCTCTCCCGCGTTTACGTGGGGCATCACTACCCCGGAGACGTGATCGGTTCTATTGTCGTCGCAGGCGTGATCGGGATTTTGTTTCTGGCGGGCGAAAGGTTCCTGGCACCGCTTGCCGATCTCATCATTGCCGTCTACGAAAAAGTGCTGCAAATCCTGTTTGGCAGAAAATCGAGATCGATTGGGTCAGGGCGCAACTGAACGAGGTCATATCCATGCTAGTCAAGAAAAACGCAGGGAAAAAGCGCCCTGCGTTCTTTTTTGGTTTGAGAACACTGGCTATGGAGACAGAGAAAAATGGGCTTGCTCCGTTCGTGGCACGCCAACAGGGAAGCGGGACTGGCCGTCTCCACTCCAAAAAGCGGCACGTCGACCAAAAATGACTGTAAGCATCTCAACGTAGAATTTGGTCGACAAGCGTGTGCCGCTTTTTTCTGTTCCGACTGGGTGGGCGTTGCCAAGGCCTGCGCTCGCTCCATTTTTCTCTGTCTCTCGAGCTTTTGCTCTTTAGTTAAGAAAGAACGCCAAGGAGTTTGCATTCATACCAAGCAGCCCTTTCAATTCCTTAGATCTACCCCTTCAACGCCTCGACCAGCGTCTCGAATTTCATGCCGCGGGACGCTTTGAATAGAATGGCATTGCCCGGCTGGTTTAAAGCCTTGATGCTTTCGAGCGCTTCCTCTTTGGTCGGAAAATAGCGTTTTTCGCCCGTGTAGGCGTCGTGCAGATGGCGGCTTGCCTCGCCGATGGCGATGAGCAGGTGAAAGTCCGCCTTGTATTTGTCGATGAATTGGCCTACTTCGCTGTGCATTTTCAGGCTGTCTTCACCCAGCTCGAACATGTCGCCCAATACCAGAATTCGCTTTCGCTCGGGAAAGAGACCGGCGAAGGTTTCGATCGATGCCTTCATCGAAGTAGGGCTGGCGTTGTAAGCGTCGTTGATCAGCACCCCGCCCGCAGCGGTAGGCGATACTTCGAAGCGCATCCCGGAGATGCTGACGCTCTTCAGCGCTTCGCAGATTGTCTCTGGGGCGAGCCCAAAGTGCCGTCCGATCGCGATCGCCGCGAGCGCGTTGGAGACGTTGTGTCTCCCATGCAGCGACAAAAAGACGGGAAAGTGTTCCCCCGTGCGGAAATGGACGGTAAAGCGGGTACCTGATTCGGTCGGCTCAATCTCGTCCGCCCAGATGTCGGCAGGTCCTTCTACGGAATAAAACAGCAGCTTTCCGTCGTAGAGGTGGCTGATCTTCCGCAGGTACTCGTTGTCGCCGTTGAGCAGCACCATGCCGTCAGGATCGGTATGGGAAAGCAGCTCGGCTTTTGCCAGGGCGATTTTTTCCTTCGTCCCGAAATGCTCGATATGGGCATCGCTGATATTGGTGATGACGCTGATTTGGGGTTTGACCAGTGAGGCCAACAGGTCGATTTCGCCGGCGTGGTTCATGCCGAGCTCCAAAACAGCCACCTCCAGCTCCCGCTGAAGCTGAAGCAGTGAATAAGGCACTCCCAGGTGGTTATTATAGTTTTTGTACGTTTTATAAGTAGCGAGCTGCTGACTGAGAACGTGGGCAATGACGTCTTTTGTCGTAGTCTTGCCGTTGCTGCCGGTGACGGCGACGAACGGGAAAGAGAATTGCCTGCGATAGCTGCCTGATAATTTTTGGAATCCGCGCAAGCTGTCATTGACCAGAATAAGCCCAAACGAGGCGGGAAGCCCAGCCGGGATTTTGCTTTCGTCGGTGATCAGGGCGCCGCACGCGCCTTGATCGGCCGCCTGCAGCAGAAAGTCATGGCCGTCGCGATTGCCGCCTTGAACGGCGACGAACAGGCTGCCTTCCGTGAGTGAACGGCTGTCGAAGTGAACGGAACGGATCGTCTGTGCCGGGTCTCCCTGCAGCAGCAATCCTTCCGCCATTCGGGCAACTTGTTGAAAACTGATAGGATGCATTGCCGTCTTCCCCTTTGTGATCAGTATAGAAGTATCAGTGACCTGATGCTATCACGCACAATTTCCGACTGCAAGGTGAAAATCCGGCTTCAGATAAAAAAATTTCATTATGTGCGCCTACTTGCCGCTCGAGAAGGTTGACCAGAGGTAGTCAGCTACCCTATAATGTAGTGTGACAGTCTGTGCTCGAACAGTTGTCCCACTGTTTCAAGCGGAGGGAGGGAAGACAGATGGCAGAAGTTCGTGTTCGAAAAAACGAATCCCTAGAAAGTGCGCTTCGACGTTTCAAGCGAGAGAGTGCAAAAGCCGGTGTAATGGCTGAGCTCCGTAAACGCCGCCACTTCGAGAAGCCCAGTGTAGCTCGGAAGAAGAAATCGGAGGCTGCTCGCAAGCGTAAATACTAGGAGCTGAGGAGGGCTTAGCATGAGTGTAATGGAGCGTCTCGACCAAGATCTAAAGCAAGCGATGAAGGACAAAGCTACTGTAAAACTCTCCGTTATCCGCATGGTAAAAGCCGCTATCAAAAACGAAGAGATTACCAAAGGCAGTCAGTTGTCCGAAGACGACGTGCTGACTATCTTAGGCCGTGAGTTAAAACAACGCCGTGATTCCCTCCATGAGTTTGAAAAAGCAGGACGTGAAGATTTAGCCGGAAAGACGCGGGAGGAAATGGAGATTTTGACTTCCTATCTGCCGGCTCAGTTGAGCGAAGACGAGATTCGTCAAATCGTTCGTGAAACCATCTCACAGGTAGGCGCAACCACCAAGAAAGAGATGGGAAAAGTGATGGGGGCGATCATCCCAAAGGTGAAGGGAAAAGCCGATGGTACCCTCGTTCAAAAGATTGTAAGTGAAGAGTTGCCTTCATAAAACGAGAACCCGGTCTGAAGAGACTGGGTTCTTTTACTGACCGCACTTGTTTCCCCGCTCGTATCGCCAAGAGATTCATCTCCAGATTTGTGAAACAATACCTCTCTTCTTTCGTATACCATAGTAGGCTAGCAAGCGCAGCATCCCCACTGAAGGGAGGGAAGAGATTTTGGTTACGACTGTAAGAAGATTCCTGCCTTATCGGCTTCTGTGTTACTTCCTCCTGATTTCCATTGGTTTGCTTTCCACAGCCGGCGGCGGCGTGGCCGAAGCAAAAACGGAATACCACAAACCGTTTCTGATCCCGGTGCAGCAGGGAATTGAAAGGGGGCTGGAAAGCTTTTTACAGCGGGCTTTCATGGACGCAAAGGCAGAGGGAGCCGATCTCGTCGTCCTGGACATCAATACGCCGGGGGGCGAGGTTGGCGCTGCTTTGGATATCGGCCAACTCGTTCGGGAAGCTCCGATGCACGTCGTTGCCTACATCAGCAGCCAGGCGTTTTCCGCTGGAACGTACATCGCTTTGAATGCAGATGAGATCGTCATGACTCCGGGCAGCAGCATCGGGGCGGCTACGCCGATCGATCAGCGGGGCAATGCGGCGGGACTCAAACTCGTCTCCGCATGGGCAGAGCAGATGGAGACAGCAGCCAAACTTCGCGGGCGCGATCCTGCGATCGCCCGGGCGATGGTAGAAGTAGACTCGGAAATCACCGGGTTGAAAAAACGGGGAACCGTCCTGTCGCTGGGGGCGGAAAAAGCGAAAAATTTGGGTTATGCCGATCAGATCGTTGCGAATCAGGCGGAGTTGTACCGCTACTTGGGGGTAAATGAGAGCCAGGTACAGACAATCGAGCCGACGATGAGTGAAAAAGTGGCCCGCTTTGTCACCGATCCGGTCGTCATGAGTCTCCTCTTGCTCATCGGTCTGCTCGGGATTGCGATCGAATTGATCGTCCCCGGCTTTGGCATCGCCGGAACGATCGGCGTTTTGGCCTTTATCCTGTACTTCTTCGGCCATTTCGTCGCCGGATTCGCGAGCTGGATGGACATCGCCCTGTTTGTGCTCGGCGCGATATTAATCGTGCTGGAGATCTTCCTGCCGGGCGGAATTGTCGGCGCGCTGGGATTTATCAGCATGGGCAGCGGTTTGGTGCTGGCCGCGTACGATACGGCCCAGGGTCTGACATCGCTGGCCATTGCCGCTTTGATCGCCTTGATTGTCAGCGTGATTTTGGCGAAGTTTTTAGGGGTGAGAGGGGTGTGGAGCCGGTTTGTCTTGAAGGACGAACAACGCAATGAACAAGGTTATGTCGCTCCCAAAGACCAGAGCGCACTGATCGGGGAAGAAGGCGTTGCCGTCACCCCGCTGCGCCCTGCGGGAATCGTCAAGATCGATGGGAAACGCGTCGATGCGGTCAGCGTTGGCGGCTTCATCGCTGCGGGGACGCCGCTCGTCGTCGTCGAAGTAGAGGGTGCCCGCGTCGTTGTGGCAGAAAAAGAGGTAAAGGAGTAGATCACAAATGGGTAGTTTGGTGGCTGGAGGATTCCTCCCCATTGTCTTGATTGTCATTTTGGTCTTTATCGTACTATCGGTATTCCTGTCATTTGTGCCGATCATGCTGTGGATTTCGGCACTGGCGTCCGGAGTGAGGATCGGGATCATCACACTGGTTGCGATGCGGCTGCGGAGGGTCATTCCGGCGAGAATCGTCAATCCGCTGATTAAAGCCCGCAAAGCCGGACTTGATTTGAACACCAATCAGTTGGAGAGCCACTTCCTCTCCGGAGGGAATGTGGACCGTGTCGTCGACGCGCTGGTAGCGGCGCAGCGGGCCAATATTCCGCTCGGTTTCGAGCGGGCGGCGGCGATTGACCTGGCCGGCCGCGACGTACTGCAGGCCGTGCAGATGAGCGTCAACCCGAAAATCATCGAAACGCCGGTGGTAGCTGCTGTCGCCATGGACGGAATTGAGCTGAAGGCAAAGGCGAAAGTGACGGTCCGCGCCAATATTGACCGCCTTGTCGGGGGGGCCGGAGAAGAGACGATCATCGCCCGCGTCGGCGAAGGCATCGTCACCACGATCGGTTCGTCCAAGCTGCATAAAGACGTGCTGGAAAACCCGGACCGTATCTCGCAAACGGTACTGAACAAGGGACTGGACGCAGGAACAGCATTTGAAATCTTGTCGATTGACATCGCTGATGTGGATGTAGGCAAAAACATCGGGGCCCAGCTGCAGACGGATCAGGCTGAAGCAGACAAGCGCATCGCCCAGGCCAAAGCGGAGGAGCGGCGCGCGATGGCTGTAGCGCTGGAGCAGGAGATGAAGGCGCGCGTTCAGGAAATGAAGGCCAAGGTAGTGGAAGCGGAGGCGGAAGTGCCGCTTGCCATGGCGGAAGCTTTGCGCTCCGGCAAACTGGGCGTCATGGACTACTACAACATGCAAAACATCATGGCCGACACCAATATGCGCCAGTCGTTCGGCCACTCTCCCGAGAAGAGCAAGGGCATCGACGACGAGAAGAAGATGTAGGTGCAAGGTATGGAACTGCTAGATCTTATCTTGTCCCTGACCAGCATCGTTTTCGCCCTGATCGGCAAGTTTTGGCCCCTCCTGCTTGTGCTGTTGGGATATACGGTGTTCGGCGGCAAACCAAAAGGGCAGAGACAGCGCCAGCACCCAAGGAGGGTGCTGACACCGGTAGAGGGAGGCGGAAGGGCCGCCCCTGTGCCGACGGTTACCATCCCGCCTGTTGTAGAGAAAAAACAGTGGGCAGAGGCGGAAGGGACGGGGACGGAGGGCGATCCCGACTGGACTGCCCCTCCGCTTGCGCCGGCACCGGAGTCAACCGCCGAATTGGCCGACGGCTCCTCTTACTATCTGCCTGAAGTGCAGCCCCGTACGGAGTACCAGCAGGCAGAGGTGAAGACAGACTTGGCACCGCTCGCCACCCTGCCGGACGAGAAAAGTGAACAGCTGGCAGCAGCCAGGGCGCGGGAAGGGATGAAGTGGGCCTTGATCTTCTCGCCGCCCCGTGCCAAAATGCCTTATAACAGACGCTAGCGATACCAGACAGCCCTGTTTCCCGAACCCGGGGAAGCAGGGCTGTTTTTGCATCTGGCGAAGCCAAGTTTTCTACGCATGATACCCGCCCCATACTGCATAGGGTTATTAAAGAGGGGAGGCTTACCATATGAAGCGTTGGAGCCGCCGATTGCGCCACCTGGCCGCAGGTGTATTGGATCTGCCCCAAGATGTGGTGCTCGAAGTCCCGCGCATCACAATGATCGGTCACCTGCAAATGTACATAGAAAACCATCGCGGGGTTCTCCATTTCAGCGACAAAGAGCTCCGCTTGCTTTTGACGAACGGGCAGCTGCTCGTCACAGGTGAACAGCTTGTCATCCGCGCTATTTTGCCGGAAGAGGTGCTGCTGGAGGGCAGGATAGCCAGTGTGACGTTTCTGGAGAAGACGTAGCAAGGCGGCAGGGAGGGGGATATTGATGCGAAATGCGATACGGGAATGGGTGGAAGGGCATATTACAGTTACGGTTCGCGGAAAGCGGTTTGAGCGGTTGATTAACCTGGCGTTACGCGAAGGTTTGCACATTTGGAATATCAAGCGGATAAGCGGTGAGCATGGACAGATGGACATGCTGATCCGCGATTATTTCCGCCTGCGCCCGCTTCTGCGTGAGACAGGCTGTCGCTGCCATGTGCTGCGGCGTGACGGGCTGCCTTTTTGGCTCATCCGGATGCGGCTGCGTTTCGGCTTTACCATCGGGGTGGTTCTTTTTATCATCGGGTTGTACATGCTCTCCGGCGTGGTCTGGAATGTGGAGATCGTGGGAAATCACCGGATTCCCACCGAAGAGGTGAGCCGAGCCGCTGAAAAGTTCGGGATTAAAGTGGGGGCGTGGAAGTTCAAACTAAAAGAACCGCTGGTCTTGCAGCAAGAGATACAAGGAGTTTTGCCGGATGTCTCGCGAGTAGGGGTTGACATCGAGGGGACGAGAGTCGTGATTGAGGTCGTGGAAAAAGAGAAGCCGGAGGTAAAGCCCGAGGCCGGTCCCCGCAATCTGATCGCGAAGAAAAAGGCTGTGATTCACAGCGTTCTTCCCGAGGCCGGGAAGAGCATGGTCAAGGTCAACCAGTACGTCGACAAAGGCCAGGTGCTCATCTCCGGACTGATCGGGAGCGAAACCAGCCAACAGCTCGTCTCCGCCAAGGGGAAGGTGGAGGGAGAGGTCTGGTACGTCTCCAACGTCTCCGTGCCGCTTGCCCAGACGGTGTACGAGCTGACCGGGGACAAGCAGGATGCGTACTATTTAACCGTTGGCCAGTACGCCCTTCGGCTTTGGCCCCTTCGCCAGGACCCGTACGAGCGCTACGAGCAAAGCGAGCAGCGCTACCAGTTCAGCTATGATCGGTTCACCTTCCCGATCGGATTCAAAAGGCAGATCCAACAGAAAGCGGCTGGCATAACAAGAACCCTGAGCGAGGCGGAGGCGATCGAAGCGGCCAAACGCTTCGCCCGCAACGACGTGCTGAAGCGGGCGGGAGCGGATGCGACGATCAAAGACGAAAAAGTTTTGCACGTAAAACGAGAGAATGGTAAAGTTTACTTGAGTATTCATTACTCCGTAATCGAGGACATCACGGCGGAGCAGCCGCTTGTCGCTCTGCCGCCTGCACCGTTAAACGAGACGGATCAATAAGTTACTACGTTACAGATAAGGAGATGGAAGTCTTTGCCGGTCAAAGAAGAGGTCAGCATCCGGTTTACTGATGCAGCCGAAGCGTTGATGCTATTCGGTCCGCACGACGTTTATCTGAAGCAGATAGAGGATCATACAACTGCCAAAATCATCATCCGCAGTGAAGAGCTGGCGATCAGCGGCGACAAGGAGGAAGTAGACAAGCTTGCCTCGCTGTTTGACGTCCTGATCCAGCTCGTGCGGCGCGGGATGACGCTATCGGAGAGAGATGTAGCGTACGCGCTCAAACTTGCGGACAGAGGGGAGGCGAAGCAGTTGCTCTGCCTGTTCGACGAGGAAGTGGCGAGAACGCAGCGCGGTAAACCGATTCGTGCCAAGACGCTGGGACAGCGGCATTACTTGTCTGCGATCAAGCGGCATGATATCGTCTTTGGCATTGGTCCGGCAGGGACTGGCAAGACCTATTTGGCGGTTGTTATGGCCGTAAGCGCCTTGAAGAGCGGCCGGGTAAAACGGATCGTATTGACCCGTCCCGCCGTAGAAGCAGGGGAAAGCCTGGGATTTTTACCGGGGGATTTGCAGGAAAAGGTGGATCCCTACCTGCGCCCGCTGTACGATGCTCTCTACGACATGCTCGGCAATGAGCAGGTGTTGAAAATGATGGAACGCGGCCTGATTGAAGTGGCGCCGCTTGCCTATATGCGCGGACGAACGCTGGAGGACTGCTTTGTCATTTTGGACGAAGCGCAGAATACCACTTACGAACAGATGAAAATGTTCCTTACCCGGCTCGGCTTCGGCTCCAAAATGGTCGTCACCGGGGATGTGACGCAGATCGATTTGCCCAAAGGGAAAAAGTCTGGATTGCAGGCGGCCGAACGAATCCTGCGCGACATTCCGGAGATTTCCTTTATCCATTTTCAGGAAGCTGACGTCGTGCGGCACAGTCTTGTCCAGAAGATGATACAGGCCTATGCTGCCTCGGAAGCGGCAGGCAATCCATAAACGAAGAGGGGCCGGAGTGAACATGTTGACCATCGAGATAATCAACGAACAGGATGAAGAGATCTCCGCCGCGGTGTATCAATTGATCGAGCAGTGCCTGCAGACCGCCGCAGAGCTGGAAGAGGTCTCGGGTGAAGTGGTCGTATCGCTGGTGGATGACGAGCGCATACACGAGCTGAACCGCGAGTACAGGGGAGTCGACCGACCGACCGACGTGATCTCTTTCGCGTTAAATGAAATGGGCGAAGACGAGCCGGAGATTTTCGTGGACGAAGCGGAGCAGGATTTGTTTCCCAACGCGCTCGGCGACATCGTGATCTCCATTCCCCGCACTCGGGCGCAGGCAGAGGATTACGGGCACTCCTTTGAGCGGGAGATCGGATTTTTAGCCGTTCACGGCTTTCTGCACCTGCTGGGCTACGACCATGGGACCGAGGAAGAGGAGAAAGAGATGTTTGGCCGTCAGGAAGAGGTCTTGCAAAAAATGGGCTTGACGAGGTAGGGGTTATCCCGTGAAAGAGTTGCGCCGTTTTTGGCGCAGCGCCTGCTGGGCCTGCGCCGGTATTGTCTTTGCCTTGAAGACACAGCGAAACATGCAAATTCACGCGACAGCAGCGGTTCTCGTCCTGCTCTCTGCGTGGTGGCTGCACATTCCGCGCGGCGATGTTTTGCTGGTCTTTTTTTCTATCGGGTTGGTCTTGTCGCTGGAGTTGGTCAACACGGCCATCGAGTCGGCAGTAGACCTGGTCACCGAAGAATGGCACGCAAAGGCGAAGGCGGCGAAAGACACGGCTGCCGGCGCCGTCCTGTTGGCAGCGGTTGTCGCCATCGTGATCGCTTGCTGTGTGTTTGGTCCGCCGCTCTGGGACAAAATAACCACAATCCTCATGGGTTGAGTTCGGCGAATGGAAAGGAGTAGAGGTTCATCCATGTGGCAACAACTGCGTTCCTCTCTGTTCGGTGGAATGATGGTGATCCTGCCGCTGCTCGTCACCGTATACCTGATCCAATTGGTCATCGGCATCGTCGATCGGGCAGCGGGGGGCTGGCTGACCCGGTTTCTGCTTTCCATCGGTTGGGCCTATCAGCAGGACGGACATATCTGGTTTCTCGGACTGCCGTTCCACGACCGGGTCCCGCTGTTAGGACTGCTCTTGGTGGTGGTGATTCTGCTTTTGATCGGCGGCCTTGCCCGCACGGTCGTCGGCCGCTTCGTCTTGGGCGGAATCGAGCGGTTTGTGTCGTTCATCCCTGTGGCGCGCGGGATTTACTCTACCGTTCGGCAGGTGTCCCAGGCATTTGTCCACGGCAGCTCCACCTTTAAACAGGTTGTGCTGGTCGAATACCCGCGGGAGGGCCTGTACACCGTAGGGTTCGTCACCGGCGAATCGCAGGGGGAGACGCTGGCGTTTACCGGGCGTACATATGTCAACGTGTTTTTGCCGAAATCGCCAAACCCGACCAACGGCTGGCTCGTGCTCGTTCCCAAAGACGATGTGATTTATCTGGATATCCCGGTGGAAGAAGGGCTGAAGTTCGTCGTCTCCGCTGGCGTCGTTTCACCCCAGACATCTCCTGCCCAGGCAATCCATCTCACTGTAAAAAAAGAAGGGGATCTTACATGATCGATCAAGAGTTAATCAAACAGGCGAAAGAAGCCCGCAAGCTCGCCTATGTGCCTTACTCCGGGTTTGCCGTAGGGGCTGCCCTTTTGAGCGAATCCGGCAAAGTGTACCTGGGCGGCAACATCGAAAACGCCGCGTATTCCCTCTGCAATTGTGCGGAACGCACGGCGATCTTCAAGGCGTTTTCCGAGGGGGACCGTACCTATCAGGCAATCGCGGTGGCCGCCGACACGCCGGGCCCGGTCTCTCCGTGCGGAGCCTGCCGCCAGGTCATGGCCGAGCTGTGCCCTCCGGATATGAAGGTGCTGCTCGCAAATTTAGAGGGAGAGGTTCTTGAGACTACAGTCGCCAAGCTGCTGCCGGGCGCTTTCAGCAAGGAGGATATGCGTGGATAATCGCAAGGAAAAACAACCGTTTAAATCCGGCTTTGCCGCCATCGTCGGCCGGCCCAACGTGGGCAAGTCCACTTTGCTCAACACGGTGGTTGGACAAAAAATTGCGATTATGTCCAACAAGCCGCAGACGACCCGCAACAAGATCCGGGCCGTTCATACCACGGAAAAGGGCCAAATCATTTTTCTCGACACGCCGGGCATCCACAAGCCCAAATCAAAGCTGGGCGACTACATGATGAACGTGGCCGAGAATGCGCTGAACGAGGTGGATTTGATCCTCTACGTGATCGACGCGACCGAGAAGCGCGGTCCCGGAGAGGAGTACATTATCGAACGGCTCAAACAGGTGAAGACTCCGATCTTCCTGGTGATCAACAAGATCGACAAGGTGCATCCGGAAGCGCTGCTGCCGATCATTGACGACTACAGCAAGCTGCTTTCGTTCAAACAGATCGTGCCGGTTTCCGCTCTGGAAGGAAACAACACCCAGGCGCTGCTGGATGCGATCTACGACGAACTGGACGAGGGCCCGATGTTTTATCCGGCCGATCAGGTGACAGACCATCCCGAACGGTTTGTCGTCGCGGAGCTGATTCGCGAAAAGGTGCTGCATCTGACGCGGGAGGAAGTGCCGCATTCGATCGCCGTCACCGTAGAGGAGATGAAGCGGCGGCCGGATAAAAAGACGTTGTACATTTACGCGGCAATTTACGTCGAGCGCGATTCCCAGAAGGGGATTTTGATCGGCAAAAACGGTGAGATGCTCAAAGAGATCGGACGCCGGGCCCGCGTCGATATCGAACGCCTGCTGGGCGATAAGGTTTTTCTGGAGATCTGGGTGAAGGTGAAAAAGGATTGGCGCAATCAAGAGCGAATGCTGCGCAACTTTGGGTTTTTCGATGAGGAGTAGCGCGGATTGGGAGTATACGTGGTAAGTTTTCCAAGGCATAGAACTACATGCTGGTGTGGAATCTATAAACAGCAGTGGATACAGCGGAAACAGGAAGGGATGATGCTTATGCTTCGCGACTTTTCTTGGCGCTATTTCGCTTCAACCGGCGACATCCACGCCTATCTGCTTTATCGGGAGAACTGCCTCGAAGCAGCGGCAGTCATCGATGAAGCGGCGGATTCCACCCAGTCGGAACCGGGTGAAACACAGGTATGCTTGTAAAGTGGGAAGGAATCGTCATCCGCAGTACCGATTATGGCGAGTCCAGTAAAGTAATTACCGTTTACACCAGAGAACACGGCAAGGTTGGGCTGATGGCTCGCGGCGCAAAGAAGCCGAAAAGCCGCCTGGCCGCCGTGTCCCAATTGTTTACGCACGGTTTTTTTCTCTGCAAAAAAAGCCCCGGCCCCGGGATGCCTGACTTGTCGCAAGGGGAAATTGCCGATGCCTACCCCGACCTGCGGCAGGACTTGTTCCGCACCGCCTATGCCGCTTACATCGCCGAATTGCTTGACCGTCTCACCCCGGAAAACGAAGCCAATCCTTATCTGTTTCAACTGCTGCTTTTGACCTACCGCTATCTCGACGAGGGGAAGGACCCGGAAGTGCTTTCCCGCATTTTTGAAAGCAAAATGCTGGTTGTAGCGGGAATCCGCCCTCATCTGCAAGGGTGTGTCCGCTGCGGGGCGGAGCAGGAGCCGTACGTGTTCAGCGTGACCCAGGGGGGACTGCTCTGTCCGGATTGCCGCACCAGCGATCCGCATGCGATCGCGGTCAGTGAGGTTGTGTGGAAACTGCTGCGCCTGTTTCAACTGTTCGACCTGGAGCGGCTCGGCGAGATTGAACTGAGGGACGCGACGAGGAGCCAACTGCGCCATGTCATGCGCCGTTTCATCGATGAGCATCTGGATATTCGTCTGAAAAGCCGCCATTTTCTCGATCAGGTGGAAAAACTGTTTCCGACCTGACCGGCTTGCAGTTGACATGATTTTGGTTTTTCGCTATCATAAATCAATAAATCTTTATAACGATGCGATGCGACGAAAGAAAAGAGTAGTGGGCCGCTGGCTTGTGAAGCGAACCGGGGATGGTGAAAGCCCGGTAGCCATGCCGACGAAGGGCGTTCTGGAGCATGTGATTAGCAAAAGCGGACAGCTTGCATTACGGCTGTCAAGTAGGGTGGAACCGCGGGAGTACCTCTCGTCCCTGCACTGTCATGTCAGTGCAGGGACGAGAGGTTTTTTGACGTGCGGCGATTCCGGCGAGCAGCCGCGTTACATTCAGGAGGTGGAAGTTTTTATGAGTATGACCTTTCAAGAGATGATCCTGACTCTGCAGAATTTTTGGGCCAAGCAAAACTGCCTGATCGTCCAACCCTACGATGTGGAAAAAGGGGCGGGGACGATGAACCCGATGACGTATCTGCGCACGATCGGCCCGGAGCCGTGGAACGTAGCCTATGTGGAGCCGTCGCGGCGCCCGGCAGACGGACGCTACGGAGAAAATCCCAACCGCCTGTACCAGCACCATCAATTCCAGGTGATCATGAAGCCGTCGCCGGACAATATCCAGGAACTGTATCTGGACAGTCTGCGGCAGCTCGGCATCGAGCCGCTTGACCACGATATCCGCTTTGTCGAAGACAACTGGGAAGCTCCGACCTTGGGCGCCTGGGGACTCGGCTGGGAAGTGTGGCTTGACGGGATGGAAGTCACCCAGTTCACGTACTTCCAGCAGGTGGGCGGCATCGACTGCGACCCGGTCGCCGTGGAGATTACCTACGGGCTGGAGCGGCTGGCATCTTATCTGCAAGACAAGGAGAACGTATTCGACCTCGTCTGGGTAGACGGCTTTACCTATGGGGACGTGTTCCACCAGCCTGAGTACGAACATTCGAAGTACTCGTTTGAAGTGGCGGACGCCTCCATGCTGTTTTCGCTGTTTGGCACCTATGAAGCGGAAGCCAAGCGGGCGATGGAGCAGCATCTCGTTTTTCCGGCCTACGATTACGTCCTGAAGTGCTCGCATACGTTTAACCTGCTGGATGCCCGCGGGGCGATCAGCGTGACGGAGCGCACCGGATACATTGCCCGCGTCCGCAACCTCGCCCGCGAAGTGGCGCAGACCTATTACAACGAACGGGAGCGGCTCGGCTTCCCGCTATTGGCGAAAGGGGAGAGCAAAAGTGAGTAAACGAGACCTGCTGTTGGAGATTGGAACGGAAGAAATGCCGGCCCGTTTTGTCGCCGGAGCTGTCCAGCAACTGACGGAGAAAACAGAAAAATGGCTGCAGGCACAGCGGATTTCCTATGACAGGGTGAAAGCGTACGACTCTCCGCGGCGGCTGGCGGTGCTCGTCAGCGGCGTGAGCGAAAAGCAGGCAGACCAGAGCGAAGAGGCAAAAGGCCCCTCCCGCAAGATCGCGGTAGACGAAGCGGGCAACTGGACGAAGGCGGCGCTCGGCTTCGCCCGCAGCAACGGCGTGGAACCGGATCAGCTTTTCTTCAAAGAGGTAAACGGCACCGAGTACGTGTACGCCCGGAAAAACGAGGTCGGTGTGGAAACGGCTGGTCTGCTGCCGGCGCTCGCCGAGGTCATCACCGGGATGAGCTTTCCGAAAAACATGCGCTGGGGGGCTCACAAGCTGAAGTACGTCCGGCCGATTCGCTGGTTGGTCGCACTGTTTGGCGAGGATGTCATTCCGATGGAGATTGCCGACGTCCGGTCGGGGCGCATCAGCCGCGGCCATCGGTTTCTGGGAGGCGACGTCGAGATATCGACTCCGCAGGAATACGCCGCAAAATTGGCGGAGCAGTACGTCATGGTCGACTCAGAGGAGCGGCGCAAGCTGATTCGGGAGCAGCTGGAGCATTTCGAGAAAGAAAACGGCTGGCGCATTCCGATCGATCAGGATTTGCTCGACGAAGTGGTGCATCTGGTGGAGTATCCGACTGCGCTGTCCGGCAGTTTTCATCCGGACTTTTTGCAGATTCCGAGGGAAGTGCTGGTCACCTCGATGCGCGAACATCAGCGCTACTTCCCGGTGGAAGACAAGGCGGGACAGCTGCTGCCGCACTTTGTGACGGTCCGCAACGGAGATTCCCGCTCGCTCGACAACGTGGCTCGCGGCAACGAGAAGGTATTGCGCGCCCGTCTGTCTGACGCTCGTTTCTTTTATGAGGAAGATCAAAAACTGTCGATAGAAGATTGTCTCAAGCGGCTGGAGTCGATCGTCTTCCACGAGGAGTTGGGGACGATTGGCGACAAAGTACGACGCGTGCAAAAGGTCGTGAAACAGATCGCCGCTGCCTTGTCCTTGCCTGCAGAGGCGGTAAGACGAGCCGAACGGATTGCCCAAATCGCCAAGTTTGACCTAGTGACCAATATGGTCGGCGAGTTCCCGGAATTGCAGGGAATTATGGGGGAAGACTACGCCCGAAAAGCCGGAGAAGAGCCGGCAGTCGCCAAGGGGGTCTTCGAACATTACCTGCCGCGCCACGCCGGCGACGAATTGCCGGGCTCTGACGAGGGAGCCGTCGTCAGCATCGCGGACAAACTGGATACGATCGTCGGCTGCTTCTCCATCGGGATCATTCCGACCGGTTCAGCCGACCCGTACGCGCTGCGCCGCCAGGCTGCCGGGATCGTGCAAATCATCGCCGACCGCGGCTGGCCCCTGCCGCTGTCCGAACTGTTTGGCTTCGCCCTCAAGGCTTATCGGGAGCAGGGCATCGCGAATCGTCCGGGGGCGGAAGTGGAGCGCGACTTGTTTGATTTCTTCGCGCTGCGGCTGAAGAATGTGCTGCAGGAAGAACACGTTCGCTACGACGTGATCGACGCCGTATTGGCTGCGGACATCTCCGATGTGACACAGCTTCTGGCCAAGGCCAAGGCGCTGATGGAAGCGGTCGCGGCAGATGACTTCAAGGCGACGGTCGAGCAGTTTAACCGCGCCTACAACCTGTCACAGAAGGCGGATTCATTCGAGGTGGACACTGCCTGCTTCCAGGAGGAAGCGGAGAGCGTCTTGCATCAGGCGTATCAATCCGTGCATCGCGAAGTCTCCGACTTGTACCGGAGCGGCGAACTGCAGCGGGTGCTCTCCGTGCTCGCTTCCCTCTCCGAACCGATTCGCGGCTTTTTTGACAGCGTGATGGTCATGGCCGAGGACGAGCGGGTCCGCCGCAACCGCCTGGCTCTGCTCGCCAACGTATCGGCGGAGATCCAGCGTTTTGCCGACTTCACCAAACTCGTCTTTGCTTAAATTACACGTGAACCAATGCCTCCGGAATACATTGCGGAGGCGTTTGTCTTTTCATTTTTCATCCCGAAAGCAGGAAAAGTGCGGCTAAATAGAGTAATACTAGGATAGACAAGCAAATGAACCGGTGGTGATCCATCATCGAACTTACCAAGCGACAAGAGCAGATCCTGCAAATTGTAAAGGACGAAGGTCCGATCACGGGTGAGCATATTGCCGAGAGGCTTCATCTCACCCGTGCTACGCTGCGTCCAGATCTCTCTATTTTGACCATGTCGGGTTACCTGGAAGCAAGGCCGCGCGTGGGTTATTTTTATGCCGGTCGCAAGGCTTCCAACGTCATCAGCGAGCGGCTGCACAAACTCTTGGTGAACGATTACAAGGCGATGCCCATCGTGGTACAGGAGTCGGCGTCCGTCTATGATGCGATCGTCACGCTGTTCCTTGAGGACGTCGGTACGCTGTTTATCGTCAACCAAAAAGGATACCTCGCCGGTGTGGTCTCCCGCAAGGACCTGCTGCGCGCTTCCCTCGGCAACAAAACGTTGGAGGATATGCCGGTCAGCATCATCATGACCCGCATGCCCAACATCGTGACGATTTTTCCTGAAGAGAGTTTGTTTGCCGCGGCAAAGAAGCTGATTGACTTCCAGATCGATTCCCTTCCCGTCGTCAGAGCGGAGGAAGGGGATGGACGCAATTTTGAACTGCTGGGAAGAGTGACGAAAACGACAATAGCCAAAGCGTTTGTCGAACTGGGCCAAGAGCCGATGGTTTAGGAGGAGAATGGAAATGCAGGCAAACCGTCAAGGACAAGTGATCTACGTCGTCTCGGACTCGATTGGCGAAACAGCCGAATTTGTCGTTCGCGCGGTCGCAAGCCAGTTTGACAACCATCTCATTGACGTCATCAAGTACCCGTACATCGAGGATACGGGTTCGATTGACGAGATCGTCAGCTCGGCCAAGGAATCCGGCGCGATGATCGTGTTTACCCTGGTGATTCCCGAATTGAAAGCGTACATCATGGAAAAGGCTGACAAGGCAGGCGTGCCGATCGTAGATGTCATGGGACCGCTGATGAACACGCTGCAGGAGATTCTGCACACACAGCCCAAATACAAGCCTGGTCTCGTACGCAGACTCGACGAAGAGTACTTCCGCAAAGTAGACGCGATTGAATTTGCCGTCAAGTACGACGACGGGCGGGACCCGCGCGGGCTGCTGCGCGCCGATGTCGTGCTGATCGGCGTTTCCCGTACATCCAAGACGCCGCTTTCGATGTATTTGGCCAACAAGCGTTTCAAGGTAGCCAACGTCCCGCTGGTACCGGAGGTGGAGCCGCCGGAAGAGTTGTTCCAGCTTCCGCCGGAGCGGTGTATCGGGCTTACGATAGATGCTGCACAGTTAAACTCCATCCGCACGGAGCGGTTAAAGGCCCTCGGGCTCACATCACAGGCCAACTACGCGACGATTGACCGCATCAACGAAGAGCTGGCCTACTCCAAAAAGGTGCTGGATCGCATCGGCTGTCCGGTGATCGACGTGTCAAATAAAGCCGTCGAAGAAACGGCCAACATCATTTTGGAGATCATCCGCCGCAACAAGCTAAAGCAAGGACAGTCTTGAACAAAAAGAGGAGTTTGTAAGGAGTTGTCGAATTACTTACAGAATCAAATTGCGCGAGGCGGCGAATGGGATCATATCGCCGCTTACATTCGCCACCAAATGGAAAAAAAAGAAGCTGCGAAATAGGGAGGAATTTATCGAATCCTGACGAAATAAATATCCTCACTCTTAAAAAAAAGGTGAAATGCAGATGTCTAGTCCCTCGTCGGACGACCTTGTTACCCGGGTTCGGGCGGCAGTCGATATTGTTGATGTCGTTGGGGAATACGTTCAACTAAGGAAGAGCGGGCGGGCACTCGTCGGGTTGTGTCCCTTTCATTCCGAGAAAACGCCTTCTTTCAACGTAAATGCAGATCGACAATTTTTTCACTGCTTTGGCTGCGGGGCAGGCGGCAGCGTGTTCGACTTCGTGATGCAAATCGAGCAATTGACGTTTGCGGAAGCCCTGCACAAGCTCGCAGAGCGGGCGGGCATTCCGGTTCCCGTCACTCACAATCTGCATGCTGCGGCTGAAAATCCGGAAAAGCAGGCTATGTATGAAGCGCATCAACTTGTGGCGAAACTATACCATTATGTACTAACCTCAACGCCGTACGGCATGGAAGCGATGCGGTACCTGCAAAAGCGCGGCCTGACAGAAGCGACAATTGCCCAGTTTGAAATCGGCTTTGCTCCGGATTCGTGGGATTTTACCATGCAGTTTTTGGAGAAGCGCGGCTTTTCCCTTCCGTTAATGGTGGAAGCGGGACTGTTATCCGTATCCGAGAACGAAAAGGGACAGCGATTTTACGACAGATTTCGCGGACGGGTGATCTTTCCGATCCACGATTCGCAGGGAAGGGTCATCGGCTTCGGCGGACGGTCGCTGGACGGCGGACAGCCGAAATACCTCAATAGTCCAGAGACGCCGCTGTTTAACAAAAGCCGCACCATCTTCAACCTTCACCGCGCCCGTTCACCGATACGCAAGCGCAACGAGGCGATTTTGTTTGAAGGCTATGTCGATGTAGTCGCCGCCTGGCAAGCGGGAATCCAGCAGGGAATCGCCACTTTGGGGACGGCCCTGACCGGTCAGCAGGCCCGGGTGATTCGCCGCAATGCCGAGCAGGTGCTGCTCTGTTACGACGGAGATCGGGCTGGACAAGAGGCGACGGCAAAAGCTGTCGACATTTTGCAGCAGACTGGCTGCACGGTACGGATCGCACCGCTGCCGCCAGGGCTCGATCCGGATGACTACATCCAAAAACACGGAGCAGAAGCCTTTTCCCAGCACGTTCTGCTGCAAGCCATGCCTGTAACTGCTTTTCGCCTGAAACATTTGCGCGCCAATCGCGTACTACAAGATAAAAGCGATCAGGCCAAATTTATTCAAGAAGCGCTGTCCATTATCAGCGAATTAAACAGTTCAGTAGAGCGTGATATGTACGAGCGAGACCTGGCGGAGGAATTCTCCCTGTCCCTTGACGCTGTGAAAGCAGAAGCGAAAAAAGTGTACAAGCAGCAAAAAATAAATCAACAAAGGGATAAAGTGACGCCAGCATGGAATAATAGTATAAATAATGGCAAATTTACGCTCGCAAAACAGTTGGCTCCCGCGTATTACAATGCTGAACGCATGCTGCTGCATTACATGATGCGAAATCAGGACATTGCCGAACGGGTGCAAGCAGAGGTCAAGATCCACTTGCAAGTCGACGAACACGATGCACTCGCCGCTTATTTATATGCGTACTATGCTGAGGGACACCCAGCAGATCCAGGACTTTTTATTCATTATGTAGAAGATGAAAAGCTTAAGCAATTAGCCTCGGGATTGGCCATGATGGAGTGCAAGGAAGACGTATCTGACATTGAGATCGGCGACTACATCAGACAAGTAAATAACTACCCGCAGCGCGCCGAGTTAGAACGCCTGCAGGAGGAGTTGAAAAAACTTGAACTTCTCGCTGCCGGCGAAGGAGATGCGGATGTGCAAAAACAACTTCAGAATCAAGCAGCCATTGTAGGGATGAAGATTCTAGAATTGGAAAATGCTTTAAAAGAAGGGTAGGCCCATTAACATTCCCGGGGAAGGAGGGAAAGTAGATGAACAAGCAACACATCAGCCCTGACATGGAAGCTGCATCCATCGAGCAGGTGAAAGAACAACTGATCGAATTGGGCAAAAAGCGGGGATCGCTCACCTACAAGGAGATCATGGAGCGCCTCTCCGGATTTGACCAGGATTCCGATCAAATCGATGAGTTTTTTGAGTTTCTCGGCGATCAAGGCGTCGATGTAACCAATGAGAGCGAAGAAGAAGTTGATGAGATGATGCTGAAAGACGAGGATGTGGAAGAGTATGAGTTTGACGACCTCTCCGTACCTCCAGGGATAAAGATCAATGACCCGGTTCGAATGTACCTAAAGGAAATTGGCCGCGTTCCTCTGCTTTCTGCAGAAGAGGAGATCAAGTTGGCGAACCGCATCGAACAGGGGGATGAGGAAGCCAAGCGGCGCCTGGCCGAGGCCAACCTTCGCCTGGTTGTCAGCATCGCCAAGCGGTATGTCGGTCGCGGCATGCTCTTTCTCGATTTGATTCAAGAAGGCAACATGGGCTTGATCAAAGCCGTAGAAAAATTTGATTACCGCAAAGGGTTTAAGTTCAGCACCTACGCCACCTGGTGGATTCGCCAAGCGATCACCCGCGCAATCGCCGACCAGGCCCGTACCATCCGGATTCCGGTACACATGGTGGAAACGATCAACAAGTTGATCCGCGTTTCCCGCCAGCTCCTGCAGGAACTGGGACGTGAACCGCTGCCGGAAGAAATCGCCGAAAAGATGGACCTTACCCCGGAAAAAGTCCGGGAAATTATGAAGATTGCCCAGGAACCTGTCTCGCTGGAGACGCCGATCGGTGAAGAAGACGACTCGCATCTCGGCGACTTTATCGAAGATCAGGAGGCGTTGGCTCCATCCGATGCAGCCGCTTACGAACTGTTGAAAGAACAGTTGGAAGACGTGCTGGACACGTTAACCGACCGGGAAGAGAACGTGCTGCGCCTGCGTTTCGGTCTGGATGACGGACGCACCCGGACGCTGGAAGAAGTGGGCAAGGTATTTGGCGTCACGCGCGAGCGAATTCGCCAAATTGAAGCGAAAGCACTACGTAAATTGCGCCATCCGAGCCGCAGCAAACGCTTAAAAGATTTCCTCGAATAACCGATATATAGAAAAGAAAACGGCCTACGTATTGCTGTCGCTGCCGCTGCGTAGGCCTTTCTGCTTTTCGCTGCGGCATATCTTACCTAACATTATACACGAGAAATGTATAAACTTCGATTGTTTTGTAGATAAAGGAGGGTGCAGCTTGGACGCAAAAACGAAAGTGATCATCGCCGAAATAGAAAAATGGCAAAGAACGCAACTGCTTCCAGAACATTACTGCATCTTTCTGTTGAAATTGTATTCTGGCGGCGAACATACAGGAATACAGCAGGATGGCAGTGAGAATGCAAGCGACAAAAGAGGCAACGGTTTGTTTGCGAAGCTGGCAGGCAGTTTTGCGCCGGGGAAGGGAAACGGTCAGACCGGCAACAGCCCCACTACCCGGGCAAAGGCGTTCGTTTGGCTGATCGGTACGTTTGTAACCGCTATCAGTATCTTGCTTGCTTTTCATTTTAGCGATTTTCCCACAGCAATGCAAATCGCATTTGTCGCCATATTTTCCCTGTTTTTTTATGTACTGGCCTTCATCCTGCGAAAGAGGACGATCGCGGGCACCAATATAGCGTTGGCGCTTGCCTTTTTTGCAATGGCGGCAGGCGGGCTCTTCCTGCTGCAAAGAACGGGTGCATCCCTGCCTGTGATGCTGCTGTTCCTGGCTGCTGCCTGCCTCTTGTGGTATGTCACCGGCCTTCTCTTTCGCTTGGCTTATCTGCAGTACTGCGGTCTGGTCGGACTGGGGCTTATCTACGGGTATGAAATCCTCGGGCTGATCGCTGCAGACCCCAGTTACCTGCGGGCGCAGCTGTACTGGGTACCGCTGGCCGCGGTGATGATCGGACTCGGCTTCTTTTTGCGGCGCCGCCGCGCGCAGGCAGCGGGGGTGCTGGCGGTCTGCGGCTTGCTCTTTCTGTTCGGCTCAGAGGTGTGCATGCTCTTCATCCCGGGAATGGCCCGCGATATGATCCAGTTGCTGCTGTTCATCAAAATACTCCTCGGCTCGGCTGTGTTTTTTGTGACGCGCCGCACCTGGCTCGGATCGCTGCGGCTGTAACTCCAAAGACGTCCCGTGCGGCATTCCCCGTTCGGGACGTCTTTTGCATCTTCTGAGTGACGATCGCCCGATTATTTCGAAAATGTTGTATCCAGCCACCGAGCGCTGTTGTATAATAAATGACTGAACAAACGCTCAGTCAGTATGGTGTGAAGGGGGATCAGTCATGCATTTTGAGTGGACGGAAGAACAGCGAATGCTGCACAAGATGATGCGCGAATTTGCCGACGAAGTGGTCGCTCCCGGGGCGGACGAGCGGGATCGGACCAAACAGTTTCCTGTCGAAATTTTTCGCCAGATGGCGGAGCTGAATTTGCTTGGCCTGCCGTTTCCCGAAGCGTACGGCGGGGCGGGCGCCGACTACATCAGTTTTGCGATTGTCGTCGAGGAACTGAGCCGCGCTTGCGCTTCGACCGGCATCACTTATTCGGCCCACATCTCATTAGGCGGAGCGCCGCTTGCGCTGTTTGGCACGGAGGAGCAAAAGCAGCGGTACTTGACCCGCATCTGTACGGGAGAGAGCATGGGGGCTTTTGGGCTGACCGAACCGGGCGCCGGTTCAGATGCCGGAGGCACCCAGACGACGGCCGTGTTCGAAGGCGGCGAGTGGGTGCTTAACGGCTCCAAGTGCTTTATTACGAATGCCTCGTACGCCAGGTTTCTCGCCTTGACTGCCGTGACGGACAAACAGAAGGGAACGCGCGGCATCACTGCCTTTATCGTCCCGACCGATGCACCTGGGTTGACCGTTTTGGACAACTACGAGAAACTGGGACTGCACAGCTCCAATACGACAGAATTGATCATCGACAACGTGCGTGTGCCCGATGAAAATATCTTGGGAAAGCGCGGAGAAGGCTTTAAACAGTTCATGGTGACCCTGGACGGCGGCCGGATCGGCATTGCCGCGATGGCGGTGGGAATCGCCCAGGCCGCGTACGATCGCGCCCTCCGCTACGCCCGGGACCGGCGGGCATTTGGGCAATCGATCTCAAAGTTCCAGGCGATACAGTTTAAATTGGCTGACATGGCCATGCAGATCGAACTGGCCCGCAACATGGTCTACAAGGCGGCCTGGATGAAGGACAACGGCCGCAAATTTACGAAAGAAGCGGCGATGGCTAAGCTCTACGC
This sequence comes from Brevibacillus massiliensis, assembly GCF_000311785.1. Taxonomy (GTDB): domain Bacteria; phylum Bacillota; class Bacilli; order Brevibacillales; family Brevibacillaceae; genus Brevibacillus_C; species Brevibacillus_C massiliensis. The sequence continues at coordinate 153,994 of NZ_HE978536.1, read as the reverse complement.
CTCCGAGATCGCGATGGCGGCCACCCATCAGGCGATTCAAATTCACGGCGGTTACGGCTACATGCGGGAGTACCAGGTGGAGCGCCTGTTTCGCGATGCCAGGCTGCTGGAGATCGGCGAAGGCACGTCGGAGATCCTGCGCACGGTTATCGCCCGCGAGATTGGCTGCTGATCGTCCGCGAAAGCCTCCCGGATCCGGTTTTGACAAACCAGGGCGGCTGATCGCCCAGACGAGCGTCGAATTTGCTCGAAGCAAGCCGGTATTGCCCCCCCTATGGGGGCTTTTTGTGTTTTTTTGCTCATGGGCATTTATGGGCAAATAGGGTAGAATAGACACATTGGAAGGTGACTTGCAGATGACATCCATTGTGCTTTCAAAACGGCTGAAAACAATTGCCGATTACTGCCCGGCCGGTTCGCGAGTGGCGGACATCGGCTCTGATCACGCCCTCTTGGCTTCGTACTTGCTGGCAAATGGGCTTGCCTCCTTTGTCATCGCCGGTGAGCTGAATGACGGGCCGTATCAGGCGGCGAGAGAGCAGGTCGCCAAGCTGGCGGCTGCCGATCGCGCGTCCGTGCGCAAGGGGGATGGCCTGGCGGTGCTTGCGCCGGGGGAGACAGACGTGATTTGCATCGCCGGAATGGGCGGGCAGTTAATCGCCTCCATCCTGGAGCGGGGCAAAGCGAAGCTTCCCGGTGTGAAGCGCTTGATCCTGCAGCCCAATGTCGGCGAGGAAGTGGTCCGGCGCTGGCTGCTGGACAACGGCTGGCAGTTGACCGCTGAAGACGTCTTGGAGGAAGACGGCGTGATATACGAGATTCTCGTGGCCCAGCCGGGCGATCCGCTTGCCCCGTACCGGGAAAAAGCGCGTTCGACGGAAGAGCTGCTCCGGCTTGGTCCCTGGCTGTGGGAGAAAAAATCCCCGATCCTGCGGCAAAAGTGGGAGCGCGAGCGGGAGAAGCGGAAGTCGATTCTCGATCAGCTGGCCAAATCCAGGCGGCCCGAGACGAGGAAGCGCTATGAACAAGTCGCGAAAGAATTGGACTGGATAGAAGAGGTGATCCAATGTTTGCAAACGGACAAACCGTAATTCAATACGTGGAGCAATTGGCGCCAAAATCCTTGGCAATGGAAGGGGATAAGATCGGCCTGCACGTCGGCACGCTGCAGAAATCGGTGAAAAAGGTGCTGGTCGCACTCGATGTGCTCGAAGAAGTCGTAGACGAAGCGATCGCGCTGGGGGTGGATTTGATCGTCGCCCATCACGCTGTCATCTACCGGCCGCTCAAAACGCTGCGCACCGATCTGGCTGCCGGCAGGCTGTACGAAAAATTGTTGAAGCACGACATCGCCGTCTACACGGCCCATACCAATCTTGACGTCGCCCGAGGCGGGATGAACGACTGGCTGGCGGAAGCGATCGGACTGACAGAGCTTGAGGTGCTGGCTGAAACTTCCCGGGATGTCTTGAAAAAACTGGTTGTCTTTGTACCTGTCTCCCATCAGGAACCCGTTTTTCAGGCCATCTCGGAAGCTGGCGCCGGCTGGATCGGACAGTACAGCCACTGTTCGTTTCAAGTCGAAGGGACCGGCACGTTTTTGCCGCTCAGCGGGACCAATCCGTTTATCGGCGAACAGGGCAGGCTGGAAAGAGCGGCGGAAGTGCGCATCGAGACGATCCTGCCCGCGTCCAGGCAGTCGGCGGTCGTCCAGGCGATGAAAGCGGCCCATCCCTACGAAGAGGTGGCCTATGATATCTACCCGCTGGATCTGCCCGCAGAGGCGCTCGGCATCGGCCGGTTGGGAAAACTGCCGCAGCCGATGACGCTGCGGGAGCTGGCCGGACTCGTAAAGGAACGCTTTGGCCTGCAGGGGGTCCGGGTGGTCGGCAAGCTTGACGCTGTGGTACAAAAAGTGGCGGTCGTCGGCGGGGACGGCAATTCCTTTGTCGGCAAGGCAGCCTTTCGCGGGGCTGACGTGCTGCTTACAGGCGATATCTACTACCATACGGCACACGATGCACAGGCCGACGGGCTGCATCTGATTGACGCCGGCCACAACATCGAGAAGATCATGAAGCAGAAGTTGGCTGACATTCTGCAAGAGCGCTGCAGGGCGGCGGGTTATGAGACCGAAGTGGTAGCCTCACGGGTACATACTGACCCCTTCCAGTTCGTGTAAGAGGTGTGAGATGTCGACAGCCAAACAGTTATACATGTGGCATCAGGCCAGCCAGGCGTTAGCCGCGTCCCAGCGTGAAATGGAATGGCTCGGTCAGGAAGGGCATGAGCTTCGCGAACGGATCCGGGAGATTTCACGGAAGCTGGATGCGCTGCCCGAGACTGCCGAACCGGACCGGCAAATCGCCAGACTGCTGCTGGAACAGGAGTTGTGGCTGGCCCGGCAGGAAGCGGAGCGGTTCTCGGCCTCAGAAGAGCAGCGGCGGCAAGAGCTGGAGCTTGCGGTCCGGGAACAGCAGTTTCGCGTGTGGGAATGGGAGCAGCACCTGGATCAGGCGCTGCTTGCGGAATATGACCGAGTGCGGGAAACCAAGGAACGCCCGATCGTGGAAGTGAAAAACAACACGTGCATGGGGTGTTTTTTGCCCCTTTCCCTGTCCAATCTGGCCAGATGGCGCAAGGGTGGGGACGGGAAGGTTGTCTTGTGTGACGAATGCGGCCGGATACTTGTCTGAAAAAAGGAATGAGAGTATATGGTGAAACCCTGGAAATTATCGGCTTTGTTTTTAGCCGGCCTGTTGGCTGTTCCCCAATTTGCAGCCGCACAAAACACAGATGAGTCACTTCCCTTTAACGATATTGAACGGCACTGGGCAAAAGAAGCGATTATGCAAAGCTACGAGGACGGGCTGCTGACAGGAGTAGGCGAAGGCAAGACGTTTGAACCGGATCGGGGAATGACCCGCGGTGAATTTATGGCCCTGCTCGACCGCCTTTACGTCCGTTCGGAACAGCTGCTGTTCCCGCTCACGTTGATGAGCGGAGATGAATTGAACGGGTGGGGAGAAGGCTTTGACGAGCCGTACCTGCCCTATCGGGATGTAAGTCGTTTGACCTGGCTGTACAACCCGGTGCTGGAAATTTCCCTCGTCTACGATCGTTTGTACGGGCCGGGCAGTTTTCAGCAGCTGTTTGCCGGCGAACAGTTTCAACCGCAGGCTGTGATCACGCATCGGGAGGCAGCCGAATTGCTGCAGATCTTTGCAGCAGGCAGTTCGGCAGGAAGGCGGACCGACGCTTTGCAGGAGATGGAATCGAAGGGATGGCTGAAAGGGGAGGCTGGCGCCCCGCTAAAACGGGGAGAGGCGGCCCAGCTTGCCGAACAAGTAAAAATCTTTATGACATCCCAATCGGTCTTGCCGCTGCTCGATCTTGACGGTACGAGGTTCCCGCAGATCGCGGAGATTACCGACCCGTTTCCGCTGTTTCGCACCTATGACGAGCAGGCCCGCTCGGCCGACGATGAGGCCTATCTGGAGGCGGTCGATGCGATCAGCGAGGGGTATGACGACGAGACCACCTTCGACAAGCTGCGTAAATTGGCCCAGTCCGGGTACAGCAACAGGGCCGGCGTTTACTACTATCTCAGCTGGGATTACTATTCCTCCTATGAAGAAAACCTGGAACATGCGTTTTCCGCGTTGAACGCCTATCTTGCGGATAAGATGTCCGACAAGGAATTGTTTAACCTGCTGGTCGTCAACGTCTACGATATTTCCTTGATGATGGCGCACGACGATCCAGGGGTGTTTGAACGGGTTCGCGAACGCCTGCTGACTTATCAGAGCCGCCTGCCCAAGGAAGGGATGGAGGCAGGGGTGCTCTCGCTGTACCTGGCTGCATTTGATGTCAAGGCCGGGGATGTGGACAAGGCGATTGACAAATATAAGGAAGCGGCGGCCGATGACAGGACCGCCTTGCAGAACGCGCTGTATTACCTGGTAGACAGCGGCCGGACAGAGGAAGCCAAGGAGCTGCTGCGGGCGGCGGCAAAGCGCTCAGATAATGAGGACATGAGGAAATGGCAGCGGCTTTACGAAGCGGAATTCGCCTCACTGGATGCACAAAAAAACGCCGCGGAGAAGTTGGAGCAGGCGTACGAACTGCTGAACGGACGGGATGGCTACAAGGTAGAAGGAGAGGCGCTTGTAGGCGGATACCTGTTCAAATACGCCCAAGAAGTCGACCAAAAAAACAAGACGGCACACGCGACGGGTTATTACCACGCCCCCGACAAACTGGTGCTGCAAAAGCTGGAGACGTATGCAGACAATGCGCAACATACGGTGTACTCCCGCGATTTTGACTCGGAGCAATGGGTCAAACAGGAACAAAATTCTTTCGACTATCTGCATGAATGGGTGGAGGACATCAAACCGACGGAGCGGCTGTCCCGCCTCAAGGCACGGTACTTTGTGCAGTCAATCGGCGATTACGACGTGATAACGGAGTGGATCGAAGCGGATGCGCTGCTCGCAAAGGCAAAAGAGGTGACCAGCAACAGCGGTGAGGTAACAAATATTCCCTATTTTGCAGCAAAATACTATATCGATCATGACTCGGGAATGCTGGTTCAGCGTGTCTGGCACGTAGAGGAGATCTATGATGAAGATCAGTTTGTCCCCTATGTGGGCAGCGAGCGGTATGAGCCGACGGAAGCTGCCTCCGTTGTGATCCCGGCTGATGTGGTGAAAGGGGGTTCTGAAGCAAAATGAGACTGAAAACCCTTTTGGCATCCATCCTCGTATTTGTTCTGCTCAGTTCCGGGGCCTATGCCGCCGGTGAAAAAGTTTCCCCTTTGCTGGAGACGGAAGAGGTATTTCAATATTTATTGGATAACCATGTGCAGCGGCCTACTGCCAAACAATTGGCTCAAGGAGCCTTGAAAAAGGTAAGCAGCGAGATCAAGCGGCTCGGTCAGCGGGAGTACCCGGTCAATCCTGCCGATGACACGCTGGAGGAGTTGACCAGTCGCCTCAAGCAGTGGCAGGAGCAGCAGAATCTCAACTGGAAGCCGTTGAATCGCTGGGCCGCGCAGGGGATGATCGATACCCTTCAGGATCCGCATACAGTCCTCTTTACGGAAGCCGAATTGCGGCGGTTTCTAGGGGCTGTCGAGAATGAGTCGGTAGGTTTTGGCATCTATCTTCGCACGCAAAACGACGTTACGTTGATCACACAGGTGCTGGAAGGCTCCCCGGCAGAAGCGGCAGGTGTCCTGCCCGGGGATTATCTGTTTGCGGTCGACGGTGCGCCCGTAAAGGGTAAAAATCTGGAAGAGATCAACTGGATGCTTGGCGGTGAAGAAGGCAGTACGTCGATTTTGACCGTTTACCGACCGTCGCTGAAGAAGACCATTTCCTTTTCCCTCTCGCGCACTTTCCTCTCCGTGCAGGAAGCAGTCAGTGCCCGTTTTGACGGGGATATCGGTTTCGTCGGACTGTCTACGTTCGGCTCAGAGGCGGGCCTGGAATTTCGCGACGAATTGGCCAGCTTGACGTCAGGCGGCCGCGAACTGAAAGGGTTGATCGTCGATTTGCGGGACAACGGCGGCGGACTTATCAGTTCGGCGCGTGATGTCGCCAGCCTCTTTATCGATGACGGCATTCTGATGTACACGACCAATCGCAACGGAATTGAAATAGCCAATTGGGTTCGCAACGGCGAGAAGGTCTCCTTTCCCGTCCGCATCCTGGTCAACGGCCAAACCGCTTCCGCCTCCGAAATGCTTTCCGGAGCGCTGAGAGATCACAAGGTTGCCAAACTGGTCGGAACGAGGACTTTTGGCAAAGGCAGCGCCCAACAGGTTGTGCCGCTGCCGGGCGGGGACGCGCTGAAAATTACCTTGCATGAGTACTTTACGCCGAATCACGAGGTGGTCAATCACAAGGGGCTTGAGCCCGACATCGAAGAGGCGGACGACCTGGCACAAGTCATCAGGGCGCTGCGTTCGCTAAACGTCGAGCGCTTTGTGATCGCCGAAGAGAACGTCGGCGAGGTGAAGATAAACGGGATCACTTTTTATACGACAGCACCGCTGTTTAAAGGAGATGCCATCCGCAGAGCTGTAGCCGACAGCCTGGCCAATCGCCCCTGGCGGCAGGCAGGCGAAGAATACGTGCCTCTTGAACAAGCGAAGCAGACCGGCGGCAAATGGACGGTAACCAAGCAGGAAAAAGGGACGACACTCACATGGGTTAACAACTAGACAGGAGGAGCAGCAAGAATATGCCGAAAGCGAGACCCGAATTGTTTGATGCCTTCATTGCAGCAACCGCCAGATTGATCAACGAGCAAGGAGTATTCGGCGTCCACATCGAGAAAATCTGCGAACAATTGGGAGTTAGCAAGGGCTCTTTTTACTGGTATTTCAAAAACAAGGAAGAGCTTCTCGTCCGCGTCGCCATTCGCTTTCACCAAGAGACGACGATCGATATGATCAAGGCTATCGAGACCATTCCCGATCCCCTGGAGCGCATCCGGCAGATCATCAAAGACAGTTTTGAAATGCTGATCACGGACCGGATTCACCGGGAGATCTGGTCGCTTACGTTTGTGTATCCCGAATTGCAGGCTCACATGCAACAGGTGGACAAGGAGCGGGTGGAATACATCCACAAGCAGTTTCTGCTTGCCGAGGAGGCCGGGCGGCTAAAACCGGGAACCTGTCTATGGCTGCACAGCCAACTGCTGGTTTCCACTTTCTCCGGGCTGATCCTTCGCTGGGCGCTTGAACCGTCAAAGCAGCCTACTGCCCAGTTTGAAGCGGCTGCCGGCTACTTCACGGATATCTACGTCAACAATCTGGAAAGGTGAACAGGGTTTTCGTTTGCACTCGCTCTCCGCTTGGCGGAAGCGAGTGTTTTTGTATAGAAGTCACCAGATTGCCAAAACTAATCGAACCGGAAAAAACGTAAAAAGGAAGGCAGGCCATGAAAAAAGTACTCCTTTTCCTGATCGATTCGATGATGCCAGATGTCTTGGAACAAAGTGTGGCCGAAGAAAAAGCGCGGGCCTTTCGTTTTTTTATGGAACGGGGGCAGTACATAAATGACTGCGTAACCGTCTTTCCGACGATGACAGCTTCGATTGACTGCTCGCTGATCACCGGCGTATATCCGGATGAACACAAGGTGCCAGGGTTAATCTGGTACGATCCGGTGGAAAAAAAGATCATCAACTATTTGAACGGGGCACTGCCGGTTCTTCAGACCGGGATTGAGCACTGTGCGAGGAACGTGTTGTTCGACTTGAACGAGCGTCATTTGAGCAAGGACGTGAAGACCATTCACGAAGAGATCGAGGAGAGGGGACGCACTTCCGGATCGATCAACGTGATCGCTCACCGCGGACACAAAGAGCATCGAGTGGAGCTGCCCTTCTTGCTGGATGCAGTGATGGGCTTTCGCATGAGTGAGAAGGTGAGCGGGCCGACCATTTTCAGCCTTGGCACTTTGGTGAAGCCCGCGATCTTTCGGCCGGTCACATGGAACTGGTCGCAATCGCCTTTAGCCTCCTACGGCCTGAACGACCCGTACGCGATTGACGTCCTGATCGAGGTGGTAAAGTCGGGAAAGCAGCCCGATTTTACGCTGATCTACCTGCCCGATAATGATCACAAGCTGCATAAGACACCACATTTGGCTGTCGAGCACCTGTCGCAAGTAGATGCGCAGATCGTCCGCTTCCTTCGCACCTTCGATTCCTGGGAACAGGCGTTGGAACAAAACATCTTTCTCTTTATCAGCGACCACGGGCAGACGGTAATTGGCCCCGGGCCGGAACACAACATTCCGCTTGAAGAATTGCTGAGCGGTTTTACCATTCTCAAACTGGGCGATACCGTGCAGGAGGACGTTGAAGTAGTCATCTGCAACAACGAGCGAATGAGCTACCTGTATCCCGTCGCGGACGGCGTCCTGCCGAAGCTGGTCAAAGCTGTGGAGGGAGACGAGCGGATCGACCTGATCGCCTGGAAAGAAGCGGAGTGGGTAAGGGTAAAGCAAGGGGGAACAGAGCGGACGCTCTCTTTTCGCAAAGGGGGAGACAGGCGGGATTGTTACCGCAACGAGTGGACCATCAAAGGGGATTGGCGGGTGCTCGACCTGAAGGAGAGCGAAGGAGGAGGCGTTGATTACGGCGATTACCCGGATGCGCTGTCACGCCTGTACGGCGCGCTTTTTTCCCAAGCTATCCAGGTTGTTGTGGTGACGGCTGCACCCGGATTCGAGTTTCTCTCCGCATGTTCGCCTACCCATTTGGGCGGAGGCAGTCACGGCTCCTTGCATAAACGGGATTCGCTCGTCCCGCTGCTGATCGCCGGCGCATCCCGCCCCATGCCGTATCCCGCCCGTATCGTTGATGTAAAGGGGTTTATCCTTCAGGAACTGGCGCTGCATGCAACTGTAGTGTGACCAGGATTGGGTAATGGTCGGAGAGGTGAACCCGCAGCACTTCGTAGTCGCATACCCGCCAGGCGGAGGAAGCAAAGACAAAATCGTATCTGCGCCGAATCGTCGGCAGGGTGGGAAGCGTGTGAAGCGCTTTTTCTCTGGCGCAGTCCTGTAGAGCGGAGGGGATCGAGGGGGTTTGGGTATTGAAGTCACCGGAGATGATCAAGGGGTGCTGACTCGCTTCGCGGTGAATTTCCCGTCGGATAATGCCGGCCTGAAGGTGCCGGCATTTTCGCCGCAAGCTGGAGTGGACCACCCAAAACGACAGTTCCGTGTCCTGCCAGAGGAGCGTTGTCTTCAATAAACTGCGCGGTTCCCTGAGGGCAGGGAGTTGCAGGGTAGCAGCCTGAAGCAGCGGCAGCCTGGTCAGCAGGGCATTCCCGTAGGAGCCGCCGGCAATTTGCAGGGCGGGTCCGAAGGCGTAGTCCAGGGACAACTGTTCGGCCAGGTACTCCGCCTGGTAGCCGAAGCGGGGGTTTTGGTGCACTTCCTGCAAAGCGATGACATCGGCGTTCAGGGAGGCGAGGAGACGCGCCATTTCTGTGAGCCGATTCCGCCAGAACAGGTCCTTGCCGCTGTGGATATTGTAGCTGACGATGCGCAGCATGAGAACGTCCTCCTTCCTTTGGCCCGGACAAGTCCGCATCGTCCGCGCCGGCTTCTTGCCTGTTAGTATGCGCCAGCCCGCACCCCGTATATTTAGTAGAATTGCAAGGCAAATTTTCACGAATTACCTCTTGCAATACTTCATAGGCTATGCTATATTAGTAAATGTCGCTCCGGCGAATAAGGAAATATCGACATCACAGATGCGCCTTGAAAAAGAGGTGGAATTCGGCAGATATGGTTTTGCTGTCGGCGAATTCCATCTGGTTTTGAAGGTGTACATTGCGGAGAGTTACCCAAGAGGCCGAAGGGGACGGTTTGCTAAACCGTTAGTATGCGTAAGCGTAGCGAGGGTTCGAATCCCTCACTCTCCGCCATTACGGCGGTGTAGCTCAGCTGGCTAGAGCGTTCGGTTCATACCCGAAAGGTCGGGGGTTCGATCCCCTCCGCCGCTACCATAGGGGCATAGTTTAAAGGTAGAACGAAGGTCTCCAAAACCTTTGGTGTGGGTTCGATTCCTACTGCCCCTGCCAGAATATTTCACCACATTCTATCATTGCGGCGGTCGTGGCGAAGTGGTTAACGCACCGGATTGTGGCTCCGGCATTCGTGGGTTCGAGTCCCATCGATCGCCCCATCTTGGGAGTATAGCCAAGTGGTAAGGCACGGGTCTGCAAAACCCTCATCCCCGGTTCAAATCCGGGTACTCCCTCCAAACATTCAAGTCCCAGTAGCTCAGCTGGATAGAGCAACGGCCTTCTAAGCCGTGTGCCGGGGGTTCGAATCCCTCCTGGGACGCCATTTTGCTTTGCATAAGGAAACATCAATACATACGTGGACCGGTAAGCTCCTGTGGACTCAGTGACCATTTTGAGTCGCAGGAGCTTTTCGTGATTGGGCCAAAAAGTTGTATACTTATGGAGTCCTGGCCTGCTTGCCCCGGCGCATAGAGTCATATCAGGGAGAGCGGGTGCTTTTTCCTGTATGAAAATTCAGCATAGGGAGGTAATGGCATTGCCTTTATGGTTGGTTTACGCTTTGCTTTCCGCGGTCATGGCAGCCTTGGTCGCCGTGTTTGGAAAAATCGGCTTGAAAGACATCGACGCAAACTCTGCAACGGCAGTGCGGTCCATTATCATGGCCCTCTTTCTGGTAGGTGTCGTTGCCGTTCAAGGAAAATTTGCACAAATGGCGGAACTTTTCTCCCAGACGAAAGCACTTTCGTTTGTTCTGCTCAGCGGCGTTGCCGGAGCGTTGTCGTGGCTGTTTTACTTTTTAGCGTTAAAGTACGGAAATGTCTCACAGGTTGGCCCGGTCGACAAATTGAGCGTCGTGATCGCGGTCGTGCTGGCACTGCTCTTTCTCGGAGAGAAGATATCCTGGGTGAATGCAGCCGGCGTCGTGCTGATCGTTGCGGGAACGATTTTGGTTGCAGGCAAATAATAACGCGGGGACACTTGAAGTAAAGTGCCCCCGCGTTTTATACGTTATGGCTGTGGTTTTGTCCTGATTTTGTTCAGCACATTCCGGATCATCGTCATTCCCGCTTCATTGCGGGCGCTCATGATCGATTCCGGATGAAATTGTACGGCCCATACTGGGAGCGATTTGTGCTCGATGGCCATCACGACGTCGTCCGATGTCTTGGCTGTGACGGCAAAACAAGCCGGCACTTGCTGCGCGTGCAAGGAATGGTATCTGCCGACCGCGATCGGACCGGCAATCCCTTCCCACAGGAAGCTTTGTTCTGTGACCTCGATCACCGAAACTTTTCCGTGATAGGGGTAAGGCAGAACATCAAGTTTGCCACCAAAATACTCTATCATCCCCTGCAGCCCCAGACAGACGCCAAAAATGGGGATGTTTTTTTCCAGGCACAGCTGTATCGTCTCGCTGAGCTTAAAGTCGCTGGGGCGGCCGGGACCGGGCGACAGCAGCACCAGGTCGAAGTCTGCATCAGAGCGCAGCCGCTCTCTGGCAAATTCAGAGCGCAGAATGGATACCTTCGCGCTGAACTGTTTAAAGTAGTTGGCCAGGGTGTGAACGAAAGAATCTTCGTGGTCAACGAACAGGATGTTAAGCCCTTCTCCGGCGTCTTTTGGCTGCTGCGGATCGGCTTCGATTGCGGCTTGCCCTGGTTCCAGAGCTTTAAACAGCGCCCTGGCCTTGGTCAAGGTTTCTTCTTCCTCGGCTTCCGGGACCGAGTCGTACAGCAGGGTGGCTCCTACGCGGATTTCCGCGATGCCATTTTTGATGCGGATCGTCCGCAAGGTCAGACCGGTATTCAAATTGCCGTCAAAGCTGTAAAAGCCGACAGCGCCGCCGTACCATCTCCGCGGGGAATCCTCGTGCTGCTCGATCCATTTGATCGCCGATCTTTTCGGGGCACCGGTGACGGTCACCGCCCACATGTGGGTCATGAAAGCGTCGAGGGCGTCAAATTTGGGGTCCAACGTTCCCTCGATGTGGTCAACGGTATGGATCAGATGGGAATAGAGCTCGATCTGCCTTCTGCCGATTACCTTCACCGAGCCGGGAATGCAAATCCGGGACTTGTCATTGCGGTCGACGTCCGTACACATGGTCAGCTCTGATTCATCCTTGGCAGAGTTGAGCAATTCCTTGATGCGGTCGGCATCTTCGATCGGGTCAGCCCCCCTCCTGATCGTCCCGGAAATCGGACAGGTTTCCACCTTGTTTCCCGTCACCCGGACGTACATTTCCGGAGACGATCCCACGAGGTATTCGCTGCCCAGGTTGATGAAAAAGCCGTAGGGGCTGGGATTGATCTGCATCAGCCTGGTAAACAGGTCGGATGGCGTGCCGGTACAGTCTCTCACGAAGGTATGCGACGGCACCACCTCAAACAAATCGCCGACCTTAAAGGATTCGATTGCCGTTTCCACCAGCTTGGCGTATCTGCCCTTTTGGTAACGGTCATGGGCCGAAGCCGGCCTTGCTGCGGCCTCGGAGAGCACTTCCTGATGGGGAATTTCAGCCGTGGACCGGCCCCTGTAGGAAAAATCGTAGGACAATCGGTACGAACATGAGAGCTGATGGTCAATGATGGTCAATTGGTCAGGGAAATACAGGATGAGATCGGAAAGCTCCGGATCGCGCTTGTGCCGCAGTTCCATTGGCTCAAATTGAAAAACCAGGTCGTAGCCAAAAGCGCCGTACAACCCGAGAAATGGGTCCGTATCTGTAGAGAACAGCTCTTTTATCGTGCGAATGAGCGAAAAGATCGAAGGCTGCAGGGTTCTTTCGTCCTCGTGAAACGCCTGCGTCGGACCGGAATTGATGGTACCCGATAGGGAACGGCTGTCTTTGTGCTCAATCGTAACCAACTCGTGTTCGGCCAAATGGTTGGCGATCGCTGTCAGCACGACGCAGCCGCGTTCCTGCAGCGCATGTAATTGGAATTTTTTACCAAAAGATTTCAATTCCAGCAGCGGGTTGACAAAACCGATATCCCAACGGGAGTAGCGGCCGGGGAAATCCATTTTACTGGAGAAAACGGCCCCCTTGTTTGTGTCGATTTTTTGCAACAGTGTGTCGATTGACGCGCTTCCATCTACAGGGGCGATCGTTCTCGTAACCTGGATTCCGGAAGGGGTGCTAAGGTGGATGGTTTCGGGGCTGATTTTTAACGAAGCTAAAATACTCATCTTTTTCATTCCTCCTTTTCTCAGAGGAGAACAGGGGGAAAAATTGAGAAAAGCATGTAAAATCATATTCTTTTTTCTCTACTTTGCTCTACTCAACTCAACCAACCTGACTCATCTCTTCTGTGCTACCCAAAACTATAACATATCGCCCGAAGATTCTCCAAGCATTTATTAGGCCGTAACGTTTTCGTTTCCTTCTGCATCTATAGTCTGAACACTCTGTACTGACGCGGGAGGAGGAAATGTGGTCACATGTTGAAAAGGAGCGTTTTTTTGTCACTGTCACTGCTGGTGCTGATCGGCGGGTGTTCGCAGCAAGCTGCAGTCCTGCCGAAGCCTGAAGGCAGCAATGCATTTCAATCCGCTTCGGTGCTGCTCGTTGAAGATACCGGAGAACAGCTGCAGGCCAGTCCGATCGACCCGGTTACATTGCAGAATCTGCCGGGGGATACCGCACTTCGTTTGGGCCATCATTACAGTTATGCGGCAAGTCCGGACAGCAAGCGGCTGGCATTCGTCATTTGGCCGACCGGAGAAGGGCAGGAAAACGGAGAGCTGCATCTGATCGACACGACAACGTGGCTGGATGCAAAAATGGACGGGATCTCCCTCACGGATGCAAGCCAGTTGTGCTTTCATCACGACGGCAGCCAGCTTTTCTGGGTGGAGCCTGCCAGTCGAAGCTACCCGGCGGCTTTCCGGCTCACCCGGTACGACCTCGAAAAAAAGCGGGCGTCTTCGATCGTCGACTTTCCGGAGTCGTTTATCCCGACCCAGTTGCGCTTGATGCCCGGAGGAAGAGAAATGGCTGTATACGGAGAGTGGGACAGCCGCCGGGAGCAGATGCTTGAAGCTCCTGAACTCTTTTCTGTCGATCTGGAGACAAACCAGGTAAGGGCCAGGCTCAGCCTGGACGGAATGGACATCCAGGAGGGGAGCGATTCGATCTTCCATACGCTGAGTCCGGGCCTGGCCTGGGATCTGCAAAGAAAGAGGCTGTACATCGCGCACGCCGACGAAGAGAAGTTGACCGTCGTCAATTTGGATACGTTTGCAATTGAAAAACAGGCAGAGATTCGCCCGGCGCGTTCTGTTTTCGGCAAGCTGTTCGGCTGGTTGGTTCCTGCCGCGCAGGCAAAGTTGGCCGCAGGAACGCAGATGCGAGCGGAACTGAGTGCCGACGGTGCTTTCCTCTATGTAACAGGGGTACGAAGGGAGCTTCACAATCAGGCGAGCGATGTGGTAATAAGCGAGTCGCCGCTTGGCCTTAGGGTAATCGCCACCTCTGATGCAAGCGAGGTGGAGCGTCTGCCGATTCCGGTCGACGATGTCCATCTGACGCCGGATGGCAAATATCTGCTGCTCACCGGGGCGATTCGCCGGCAGGAGCTGGGCCGTCCGTACCAACAGCCCCGCGGAGCCGGTTTATATGTGTACGAAGCAAAAGCAGAACATCTAAAGCAGCTCGCCCGGTTGGAGCCAGACAGCGTCGTACATGTGGCGGGCTTTACGGCGGACAGCAGGTACGCTTACACAACCCAGCGGACAGAGTCGGACAAAGAGGTGTGGAACGTAGTTGATCTGAAGGATGCGCGGGTCGTCACCAGTCGGCAGTCAAGCCGATGGTTTTTGGACGTCGTGCCGCTGGTTCGGTGAAAAGCAGCCGCCTCATCATCGAGCGGGGCGGCATGCGAGTTATGGCCCTGGGACAGGCTTGCGGGCGATGACTGTGCTGGCTGCGTGTCTGTGGGGGATGTTGCTGGAGCTGCAATCAAAGATGACTTCTTCCGCCTCGATGACGTCCCAGTCAGCGTAATAGCCCTGCAGTTCTGTTCTTTTGTAGAGATACTCGTTTTCTCCCCAATCCGGGGCAAGTTCAACGTCGGGATGCTCGACAAATGCGAACAGCACGTGCAGTCCCCCGGGCAGCGTCCTCTCCTTAAAGCGGGAAAATTGGCGGTTTCTGTTTTGCGGCTCGATGTACTGGAGGGCACCGATGGAATAGACAAGGTCAACAGGATCCTGCCATGCGAAGTCATTGATGTCCGCTTCAACTGTTTTGATTACGGCATTTCGTTTGGCCGCCAGCCTCTCTGCTTTGGCCAATCCTGCCGGCGCGATATCAACGGCAATCAGCTCGAATCCGGCGCGGGCAAGAAATACGCTGTCACGCCCTTCGCCGGCACCCAGGTCGACGATTTTCATGCTTTTTCGCCGGTCTTCGGGGATGTAATCCAGGATTTTTTCCGCCAAACGGCTGGGTTCCATTCCCCAGTAATACTCCTCCTGCAGGTAAAGCTTTTGCAGCTGCTCTTTGTCCATTGAAGATTCCTCCCATGCGAGTTCGATTTGACAGCTGTATCGTAAGGCGGCACGCAGCGGCAAGGTCAAGCGATTTTTCTATGTTTTTCGAATCGGCACCGCAAGGACGATGTGGAGCAAGTCGTTGATTTGCATGTGTTTCGTGATGTATCCGTGCGCATCAAACCAACAGAGCAACTGTGAGCGGTCGGAATAATACTTGTCTTCGATCTGGCGGATTTCCGCCGCTTTTTTTTCGTTTTCCAGCTTCCGCAAAAAATCGGTTCGTTTCTGCATGTCCGCAAACATCAGATCGGTGATACAGATGCGGCCGTGAGGTTTTAGCACCCGGCGCATCTCTTCCAGGGCAAGCGGTTTTTGTTCGTCTGTAAGATGGTGGAAGGCAAAACTGGTGACGATAAAATCAAACGTTCCGTCCATATAGGGAATGGCGAGGAAGTTCCCGATTTTGGTCGGAATAGCTGGATACTTGCGCTGACATTGTTTCAACATTTCCCTTGACTGGTCAAGGCCGGCCATTTTGATCCCCCGTTCCTGGAATTTTCCGGCGAGATTGCCTGTGCCGATTCCGATGTCCAGACCTTGTTCTCCTGCTTCAGGTGAGATCCACTCTACCGTCAAATCGAGAGCCTGGTCGTAATCTTCTTTCACCAAATCGTCATACATACTCGCCTGGCAGTCAAAATTCCATCGATCGTACCAATTTTTGCGAAGTTCACGCAGTCTTTTCGACCCTTCGGCAAGCCGGAAAACGTCATCCAACACGAGCGATTGACTTTGCTTTAACAGCTCGATCATGCGGTCAGTCGTTTCAATGATTTGCTTTAATTCAAGCCATTGGGAAAAGACGGCGGCCCGCTGCAGCTCGAGATAGTGACGAAGCTCGTTGTCGTCTCCTTTGTCAATCTGCTGCAGCACGTTGCGTATTTCCTTGATGCCCATGCCCACTTCGCGAAGGGAAATGATCGTCTGCAGGCGCCAGATGTCTTTTTCCGTGTAGACGCGATAGTTGTTCTCCTGTTTGATTGGTACGATCAGCCCATTTTCTTCGTAAAAGCGAATTGCACGTGAGGAAATCCCTAATCTCTCTGAGACTTCTTTGATTTTCATGAGCTTCATATGAGACAACCCCTCCTTTTGTAGTGTAAACCTTTCCCATGCGTCAAGGTAAAGATTGGGATCCTTTTTTCCTGTTTTTTTCTCTAAAATTCCTATTGACTCTGATGTCACAACGGTGTATACTTCATTACTGTCAAAGTGCTAAGACAGACAAGCATGGGCCTATAGCTCAGCGGATAGAGCACTGGCCTCCGGAGCCAGGTGCCCAGGTTCGAGTCCTGGTAGGCTCGCCATTTTTTCCCCGAAGTTTAGTCCGGAAGCATTTCGGGGTTTCATATGCGGTCGTGGTGGAATTGGCAGACACACCATCTTGAGGGGGTGGCGGGGCGACCCGTGCGAGTTCGAGTCTCGCCGACCGCACCATGGTACTTTTGGCATGAATAGATAGTCTGATTGACAATGTCGTTGCAGTCGTTGTACGATGCAAATGCCTACTAGAATGAAAGTGCGGGTGTAGTTCAATGGTAGAACTTCGGCTTCCCAAGCCGACAGCGTGGGTTCGATTCCCATCACCCGCTCCAATCAGCATGGAGCAGCCTTTCTTAACAGAAGGCTTTTTTTTGTCTCATGTATGCCGTATAGAACCGTCAGAACGTGGGAAAGGTGATAGGGACGAGAAAAAAAGAAAACAGGCATGCTTTTGCGAGAAGTTCATATCCTATAGGAGAAAACTGCAAAAAAATAAAGTTTTTGCCACTTTAGTACGATTGCGAAAGAAAGGGGTATGAAGTACACTCGCACTTGAGAGCCCGTGTAGCAGAGAGAGAGAAAAAAATAAAAAAACCATTAACCTATCCCAGGTACAAATCGGGTAGGTCGAGGAGAAGAAACGATGAGTGCATGGAAGGAATCAATTGAGGGGTTATTCATCGGATTTACTTCGGCAGTAGGGGTGATCAGCACCTATCAGACACTAGTCTCCTGTGGTGGTTTGTTTAGAAAAAAAGAGGCTGTTACACACAAACCACAAAAAACCTTCGCCGTGCTGATTGCCGCACACAATGAAAGTGCTGTCATTGCGCCGTTGATCGAGAACCTGAAAAAGCTCGATTACCCGCGCGACATGTACGACATCTTTGTGATTTGCGACAACTGCACCGACAATACGGCGGAGCTGGCCAGGGAACACGGGGCGATTGCATGTGAGCGCTTTGACAGTTCAAAGCGCGGCAAGGGGTTTGGCATCGAATGGATGCTGGAAAACCTCTGGTCGATGCCAAAGCAATACGATGCAGTCGTCATGTTTGATGCTGACAACCTGGTTGAGAAAAACTTTCTGATGGTAATGAACGATCGACTTTGCAAAGGGGCGCGTGTCATCCAGGCGTACCTGGATTCAAAAAATCCGTTCGACTCCTGGATTACGCTTTCTTACGCTGTTACATACTGGTTTACCAACAGAATGTGGCAGTTGGCCCGCCACAATCTCGGTCTGCCCAATACGCTAGGCGGCACGGGGTTGTGTATCGAAAGCAAGTTGTTGAAGGAGATGGGGTGGGGCGCAACCAGCCTGACCGAGGACCTGGAGTTTGCCACCCGCTGCATCGAACGGGGCATTTACCCGACTTGGGCCCACGATACGAAGGTGTATGACGAAAAGCCGATCGACCTGCGTTCATCCATGCGCCAACGGCTGCGCTGGATGCAGGGTCATTACGACGTGGCGGGCCGCTACATCGGTTCGATGTTAAAGAACGCCATCAAGGCGGGACGGCTCGGCATGCTGGATGCAGCCTTTTACCTGTTCCAGCCGATGTACGTCTTGATCATGACGATGATGTCTGTCCTGTTTTTAGCCCGTTTTTTCGATACGGGGGGAATGTTCAGCTTTACCCAACTGTTGCCGTCATGGCTGCTTTACGGAACGACCGCGCTCATTTACTTGCTGCCATTCGTGGCGCTGTACTTGGATAAGGTCCCGTTAAAAGGCTACCTGGGACTGCTGCTGCTGCCGTTCTTTTTCCTGACATGGCTGCCGATCTTCTTTTACGCCTTCTTTACAAAGAAGAATCAGGTATGGAGCCATACCAGTCATACACGGGCGATACGAATCGAAGAAATGCAGTGACGAGACTCCATATATTTTGCCGGGACCACGGATTGACCGTGGTCCCTTTTCTTGGGGATTTCTGATCTGTTATAGTAAATGGATCGGCGTCATGCTGGAAGGGGGAAACAGTGATGCAGCAAGCAGCCAGGCTTGCCGAGCGAGACAACAGCGAGCCTCTCTGGTGGGGGGATAAGCGGTATCATACATGGAATTACCACCTTCGCCAGCTCTTTTGCGAGAAGGTGTTCAAAGTCCCGCTTGACGGCGGCCTTACCTGTCCCAACCGCGACGGAAAAGCGGCGGTCGGCGGCTGCACCTTTTGCAGTGCCCGCGGTTCGGGTGATTTTGCCGGAGAGCGGCGGATGGCTTTGGAGAAGCAGTTCGCAGAGGTGAAAGAGCGGATGCATGCAAAGTGGCCCTCGGCAAAATACATCGGCTACTTTCAGGCTTTCAGCAACACCTACGCGCCTGTCCGGGAACTGCGCGACATGTACGAACTGATTTTACGGCAGGAGGGCGTGGTCGGACTGTCTATCGCGACCCGTCCCGACTGCTTGCCTGACGATGTAGTCGAGTACCTTGCAGAGTTGAACGAACGCACGTATCTATGGGTGGAGTTGGGCTTGCAGACAATTCATGAACATACCCAACAGCTGATCAACAGGGGGCATGATTACCAGTGCTACCTCGATGGAGTGGAGAAGCTGCGGAAGCACAATATCCGGGTCTGCTCTCATATTATTTATGGTTTGCCCGGCGAAACGCAGGAAGAGATGATGGAGACGGCACGGGCGGTCGCCCACCTGGACGTCCAGGGAATCAAAATTCACCTGCTGCACCTGCTTCGCCACACGCCGATGGTTAAGCAGTACGAACAGGGCTTGCTGCAATTTCTGACGCAGGAGGAGTATACGAAGCTGGTCGTCGACACCCTGGAAATCCTGCCGCCCGAGATGATCGTTCACCGCATCACAGGTGACGGTCCCGCGGACTTGCTGATCGGTCCGATGTGGAGTCGGAAAAAGTGGGAGGTCCTGAACGGAATCAATGCAGAAATGGCCAAGCGGAATACCTGGCAAGGAAAATTTTATGAAAAATAGAGAACCCGCCTAGGGTTCTTTTTTTGTGTCCACCAGCCTTCGTGCCCGTCGGGGGTAGTTGGTGATGAGACCGTCGATATCCCAGGAGGCAAGACGCCTGATTGCCGAAGGATCGTTAACGGTCCAGGCGACGACCGACAGTTTGCGCCGGTGGGCCTGATCCAGCAAAGTCCGGTCGATCCCGCCGACGGGCGCATGAAGCTGTTCAGCTTGGTATTGTTCGGCTACTTCCCAGGGGTCGCTCAGCTTCCCGATGTAGAGCAGGGCCGTTTGGATCTTCCGGTTCTTCCGCTTGATCTCGGCGAGGCTGCTGTAATTAAAGGAAGAGATCGTCACGCGCTTCTCCAGCTTGTACAGGTCGATCAGCTCCAGTACTTTGTCCTCCAAGCCGGGCTGGGGTACGAGCAGGTTTTTCATTTCCAGAATCAACCGCAGGCTTGTCGGCTTGGCAAAGGCAAACACCTCATGCAGGCTGGGAATGCGGGCCGCCTGAAAGCGGGGATGAAACCACCCGCCGGCACTCAACTGCCGCAGTTCCTTCCAGGTATGATTTTGAACCAGTCCCGTACCGTTGGTGGTCCTGTTTACTTTTACATCGTGGATGACGACGACCTCGTGATCGGAGCTGAGCTGCACGTCCAGCTCGATGCCGTCTGCACCGTGCCGCAGCGCGGCGTGAAAGGCGTCAAATGTATTTTCTGGATAGCGTCCGGAGGCACCCCGGTGGGCGTAGATAAGAGGCTTCACGTGAGCTTCCTCCTTTTTTCCCGTTATTCCCATAGATATGCGCCCGGCATCCCCAACTGAACAGCTTGGTAGGAAGGATGAAGCGGCTACTGCTGTTTTTGCAGTTTCAGCACGATGATCAGTAGCACAAACAGGACAAGTACGGTGAGAAAATGGTCGTCGAAACGATCCTGCTCCACGTCCCGTCAACCTCCTTTGGGCGTTTGTTTATTTGTATGCAGCGGGGCCAAAAAAGGCGAATGCCCATCGGCAGGGTTTTGTACACTGTGGAGAATGACGTCCCGGAAAAAAGCGCTACAATGGGAGGTAAAACAATAACCGCAAAGAGGGGGGAAGAGGCATGCCGGATCAATATCACTTGATTGTCGACAAGCCGAATAAACGGGTCAAATTGCTGCGCTACCGGCCTGAAGACCTGGACGCGCTTCACGCCGAGATGGAGCGGATTGCCTTGGCGGACCGCCTGACCAAATGCATCGTCTACGCCGCCAGGGCAGATGTGGAGAAGCTGCAGTCGCTCGGATACACGCTGGAAGGGAGGATCGACGGATTCTATTTGGGCAGAAACGCGTACATGATGGCGCGCTTTCTCAGTGAGGAGCGGGCGGCCTCGGCTGCCGCCGAATTGGCTGAGGAAGTGCTGCAGGCAAGCCTGGCCAAGGCAAAGGCTGGCACTCCGGCAGCAAGCGGACTTCCTGACGGGTACCGGCAGCGGGACGCTGTGGAGGCGGACGCGGAAGAGCTGGCCCGGCTGTACGGGATTGTGTTTGCCACTTACCCGACGCCGATGGACGATCCCGCGTACGTCCGCAAGACCATGCAGGAGAACACCTACTACACTGTCGTCGAATGCGGCGGAAAGATCGTCTGCGCGGCCTCCGCCGAGGTGAGCCCGGAATACGGGTCTGTCGAGTTTACGGATTGCGCTACCCATCCGGATCACCTGGGACGCGGCCTGCTGCAGCCGCTGTTTTACACCCTGGAAGCAAAAATGGAGCAGATGGGGATTTACTACCTCTACACCTTGACCCGCGCCCAGTCGCACGGCATGAACATCACGGCGGCCAAACACGGCTTTACCTACCGTGGAAGGCTGATCAACAACTGTACGATCTATTCCGGGTTCGAGGATATGAATATTTGGGTAAAACCGCTGAGGCCTTCGCATGACTAGCTTTTGAACAGGATGCCCTGCAGGCGGTAAGCCATCAATGCCAGCTGCAGCTGCCAGCGCTGGGCGGCATTCGCCAGTGATTTGCCGGTTTTCGCTTCAATCTGCTGCAGCCGATACTTCAGTGTGTGGCGGTGAATGTAGAGGGTTTGCGCAGCCTGCAGACCGTTCAAGTTGGCCTCCAGGTACACCTGCAGGGTATCGAGCAGGCGGTGCCCGTACTGTTTGTCATACGCCAGCAGCTGATCCAGCAGCGGGCTCCACAGTTTGCGCAGCGCCTCCTTCTGCTGATGAAACGGAAACAAAAACTGATAGCCTTCCATGTCTGCATAGCGGAGCACCGGACTCTGGGGCTTGATGAGCGGATATACCTGTAGGGCGAAGACAGCTTCCTGCGCGGCTTCTGCCAGTTCGGCCAGCTCGCTGCGCGGGCTGCTGACGGCTGCGGCCAAGGGAGAACCAGGAGCGGATTTTGCCCATTGGGCCGGAAGTTGCGCAAGCAGACGGTCGCTTTCCGTGCCGCTCGGCAGGATCATCAGCAGATGGGCGCTGCGCTCCCTCAGCAGGCAGGGGACGCCGTACTTCTCGGCGAGCCGCTTGATGAGCCGAATCAAATTGTGGTGCTGCTCTGCCGTCTCGGCAAGCTGATCCGCTGCGCCGATCTGCAGCGCGGCGACCAGGTGGCTGCCGGTCAGCGGGTACCCCAGCATCCGGCTGCGCGTCTCTGTGTCGCGGTTGAGGGAAAAGCGGCCGTTGAGCATCTCTTCGGCAAAATCCCCCTGCATCCGCCACTCGGCCTCAATCACAGCCCGCTCTTTGACGAATTCCAGCGCGCACAGCGTACTGGCGTGCTGCAGCGCGATCTGGTCCAGCTCCTGCCACTTGCGGCGGGGCTTGGACAGGGTGACGCTACCGTACGTCTCCCGCGTCGTTTGGATCGGCAGCGAGACCTCGACAGCCGGCTCAGCGTTTTCTGCTTTGGATGGCGTGGCGGCGAGCTGATTGCCAAAGGCGTCACGGATGGTGACGTTTCCCTTGGTCAGCCGGGCCAGTTCGCCGGCGATTGCCGCCAGTCCTCCGCCGGAAAGCGAGATGCGAATCATCTGTTCGTGAATCGCCTGCGAATAGGCCAGGGTCTCAAATTGCCGATTGACGATCGGCTGCAGGATCGCCTTGGTCACATGGGAAAAGTTTAACTCCACGGGGATTTCGATCAGCGGCAGGCCGTGCCGGTTGGCCATCTCGATCAGCGCCTGGGGGATCTCCCGCAGGTAGAAACCGGTGTGGATCGCCACCCCGCTCAGACCGCGACTGGCCAGGCGGGGGATGAACTGCTCCAGCTTCTGGCGATCCTCCTCGAGGCCAAAACCTGTCGTGATCAAAAACTCGCCCGCTTGCAGGCGCGTCGTATCGTCCAGGATTTCGACGATGGTCACCCAGCGAATGTGATTGTCCAATCCCGCTTCTCCGGCAACGAGCCGCGTCTGCACCATGTCCGGCAGCTGCAGTGCTTCACGAATGGTAATGCTCATCGGCACCCGCCTCCTTCTCCCATTCATTATACAAAATGTATAAAAGATTTTGTCTGTTGAGACGCTTTTTTTTCCACCCGGTCGAATGGCAATCCAGATGCATTGCGCTACCATGAGGGTAAAACGACTTAACTTTCGAGGTGCTGGTTATGGGAGAGAGAAAAAGCTATGTGATCAAACCGGATTTGGGCAAGGTGTACCCGACCGTCTCGCACGGAGAGGGGATCTATTTGTACGATGCTGCCGGAAAGCGCTATCTCGACGGGTGCTCCGGGGCGGTGACGGCAAGCATCGGCCATGCCGTTCCGGAAGTAGCGGAGGCGATGAAGCGGCAGGCCGAACTGGTTTCCTTCGCCTATCGCTCGCATTTCAGCAGTGAACCTGTGGAAGCGCTGGCGGCAAAATTGGCTGCCTGGGCACCCGGCAGTCTCAATTGGAGCTTTTTTGTCAGCAGCGGTTCGGAGGCGACGGAGACTGCCCAAAAAATTGCGATTCAATACTGGCAGGAAAAGGGCCTTGAGCGGAAGAACCGGATTATATCCCGCTTCATGAGCTACCACGGCATTACCATGGGGGCCCTGTCGATGTCCGGCCACGTGCTGCGCCGCAAGCGGTTCGTCCCGCTGCTGCAGGACTATCCCAGCGTGCCGACACCGTACTACTACCGCTACGGTGGGGAGCTGACGCCGGAGGAGTACGGGCTTCGCTGCGCCGATGAGCTGGAGCAGGCGATTCGGCGGATCGGCCCGGAGCATGTCGCCGCCTTTATCGCAGAGCCGGTGATTGGCGCGGCTGGCGGCGCGATCGTTCCTCCGGCGGGGTACTTCCAGCGAATCCGGGAGATCTGCGACAGGTACCAGGTGCTCTTCATCGCCGACGAGGTGATGACGGGCATGGGCCGGACGGGCAGGAACTTCGGGATCGACCACTGGGGAGTCGTGCCCGATCTGATGGCGCTCGGCAAAGGCATGAGCGCAGGCTACACGCCGATGGCGGCAGCGATGGTCTCGGATGAAATCATCGAGACGATCCAGCGCGGCTCCGCCTCGATCATGGCCGGACATACCTACAGCGCCAACCCTCAATCTGCCGCTGTTTCCCTTGCTGTCTTCCGCTACCTGGAGCAGCACAACCTGGTCGACAACGCGGCAGAACAAGGAGCCTATCTCTTGGCCGAACTTCACAAGCTGGCAGAGGAGTACCCGTTCATCGGCGACGCCCGCGGCCTGGGACTCTTGTGCGGTCTGGAGTTCGTCCGGGACAGGCGGACGAAGGAGATGTTCGCTCCTTCGCTCGGCGTTGCGGGTCGCGTCATCGGGCGGGCGTTTGAGCGCGGGCTGATGATCTATCCGGCTTCCGGCGCGGTGGAAGGCGGAGCCGGAGACGCGGTTATCATCTCCCCGCCGCTTACGATCAACCGGGAACAGATTGACGAATTGCTGGCCATATTGCGAATGGCGATCGAAGATGTCCAGACGGAATTGAAACATGAAGGGCTGTTATCGCTGTGACAGGAGGGCACAAACATGCGTAACCAGAATCCATTCGACAAGGTGGTACCGATCGAAGAAGCACTCCGCCATTTTCACGATGGGATGGTGCTGATGGTAGGCGGGTTTGGCGGTGTAGGCAATCCCCCGTCGCTAATCCAGGGGATCTTGGACAAAAACGTGAAGGACCTCACCCTGATCAGCAACGATACGGCGTTCCCGCAGATCGGGGTGGGCAAATTGGTGACGGAGCGCAGGGTAAAGCGGGTCATCGCTTCCCATATCGGCTCCAATCCCAATGCCGGGGCGCAGATGACCGCCGGGGAACTGGAAGTGGAATTTTGTCCGCAGGGGATCCTGGCAGAGCGCATCAGGGCAGGCGGTGTGGGCCTGGGCGGGATCCTCTCCGACATCGGCATCGGCACGATCGCCGAAGAGGGAAAACAAAAGGTGACGGTAGGCGGCAAAACCTATCTGTTGGAGACGCCGCTCACAGCCGAGGTGGCGATTGTCCACGCGAAGCGTGCAGACAGGCTGGGCAATCTCATCTACGATACGAGCGCCCGCAACTTTAATCCGCTGGTGGCGATGGCCGGGGATTTGACCATTGTGGAAGCGGACGAGATCGTCGAGACGGGCGAGCTTGATCCGGAGGAGATCGTGACGCCGGGTGTATTCGTCGATATGATCGTGCAAAGCGAAGGGGTGAACTGGCGATGGGCATGGGAGAAGTAAAACAGGCGGAGAGCTACCGCGAGCGCATTGCGCGGCGGGCAGCACAGGAAATTGCCGACGGAATGATCATCAACCTGGGGATCGGCATTCCCACCCTGGTCGCGGACTATATACCAAAAGAAAAGCACGTCTTGTTCCACGCGGAAAACGGCATTCTCGGCACGGGACCAAGTCCCGCCCCCGGCGAAGAAAATCCCAATCTGTGCAATGCCGGGGGGTTCCCCGTGACGCTCGTCCGCGGCGCTTCGTTCTTTGACAGCACCACCGCCTTTGGGATCATTCGCCGCGGCAAGCTGGATATGACGATCCTGGGCGCGCTGGAGGTCAGCGAGCGGGGAGACATCGCCAACTGGATCGTCCCCGGCAAGCGGGTGCCGGGCATGGGCGGAGCGATGGAACTGGCCCAGAAGGCAAAGAAGGTGATGGTGTTGACCACACATCTCGACAAGAACGGCCGATCCAAGATCGTCCGCGAGTGCAGTCTCCCGCTTACCGCGAAAGCCTGCGCAAACCTGATCATCACCGATATGGCGGTCATGCAGGTGCGTTCTGACGGCCTCTACCTGCTGGAAGTGATGCACCCCTACACGGTCGGAGACGTGATCGGGGCTACCGAAGCGGAACTAAAGCTAGACGGCGAAGTTGGCGTATACCGCTGAACAAAGGAGGGATAGCGATGAGCTGGCAGGAGAAGATCAAGGAGAGAATCAAAAAGGAGCAGGCAGAGGCGACCGCCCTGCTGCAGGAGTGGGTCAGAGAGGCTAGCGTGCAAGGAGCGGAACGCTCCATCCAGGAGAAAATCGCCTCCTATCTGGCGGACATGGGGCTGGAGGTTGACCTGTGGATCATGGAGGGAGAAGAGCTGACCCGCCATCCGTATTTTGTCTCGCCGCGCAGCACGTTTGAGGAGAGTCCCAATGTAGTGGGGGTCTGGAGGGGGAGCGGCGGCGGCCGTTCCATGATACTCAACGGGCACGTCGATGTGGTGCCCGCCGGCGACCGGACGCAGTGGGATCACGATCCGTTCAGCGGGGAAATCATCGACGGCAAACTGTACGGCCGCGGCGCGACAGACATGAAAGGCGGCAGCCTCGCTGCCCTGCTGGCGATCAAGGTCTTGCAGGGGCTGGGCGTCCGGCTTAAGGGAGATGTCATCTTCCAGAGCGTGGTAGAAGAAGAGAGCGGCGGAGCAGGGACGCTGGCTGCCATCCTTCGCGGGTACAAGGCAGACGCCGCGATCGTTCCCGAGCCGAGCAACATGAAAATTTTCCCCAAACAGCAAGGCTCGATGTGGTTTCGCCTGACTGTAAAGGGGCGTGCAGCCCACGGGGGCACCCGCTACGAAGGGGTCAGCGCCATTGAAAAAAGTCTGCAGGTGGTGCAGGCGGTCGGCCGCTTGGAGAAGGAGCGCAACGGCCGCATCACGGATCCGCTCTATGAGAAATTGCCGATCCCCGTCCCGATCAATATCGGGGTCATAGAAGGCGGAAAGTGGCCTTCGATGGTCGCCGACCTGGTAAAGCTGGAAGGCAGGATGGGCGTCGCTCCCGGAGAAGAGATGGAGCAGGCGAAACAAGAGATGGAACAGGCGTTGAAGCGGCTGGCCGAGGAAGATCCGTGGTTTGCCGAAAATCCTGTCGGGCTGGAATGGTTTGGCGCCCGCTGGGTCCCGGGAGCTGTGGAGGAAGACCATCCATTGGTGACCTTGCTGAAGCAAACCTATGCCGCTGTCATGGGCGAGCCGCCGGTCATTGAGGCTTCGCCGTGGGGGACGGACGGAGGCCTGTTGACCAAGCTGGCAGACACTCCGGCGATTGTCATCGGCCCGGGCGTGACCAAGGTGGCCCATTATCCCAATGAGTACATTCCGCTCGAGAACGTCTTTCAGTGTGCCGAAATCTTCGCGCTGACATTGCTGGAGTGGTGCGGAATCGACGAGGAAGCAGCCGCCCTGTAAGCGGAGGCGCATTCTTCTGCACAGATATTTCAGAAGATTCGGGAAGGAAGGTTCGCTTTCGCGGAGAATGTTATACAAGAACCCCTTTTCAGATGGAGGAGAATGTGAATGAGAAAAGCGTTTTACATCGGCGGCCAGTGGGTCGAAGGCAGCGAGTACAGTCCGTTGTACGCCCCGCATAGCGGAGAACAGTTGGCGGAAATCCCGCTTGCTGATCAGTCTATAGTCGAACAAGCGATCCAGGCGGCAGAGCAGGCAAATCCGGTCATGCGGCAGATGCCGGCCCACCAGCGGGCAAGCATGCTGGCCAAAATCGCCGACCTGTTCGCCGAACGAAGCGAGGAAGCGGCGCGGATCGTTGCCGAGGAGGCGGGCAAACCGTTGAAAACGGCTCGGGGCGAAATCGCCCGGACAATCCAGACCTACAGATTTGCCGCTGAAGAGGCGAAGCGGATCCACGGCGAAACCCTGCCGATCGATGCCGCGCCGGGCGGAGAAGGGCGCATCGCCTATACGGTCCGGGAGCCGCTGGGAACCATCGGGGCGATCACCCCGTTCAACTTTCCGATGAATCTCGTCGCCCACAAAGTGGGTCCCGCACTGGCGGCAGGCAATACCGTCGTGCTCAAACCGGCATCGCAAACGCCTTTGTCGTCCCTGTTTCTAGCCCAACTTGCCGAGGAGGCAGGACTTCCGGCCGGCGCGCTGAACGTCATCACGGGAAGCGGAGGACTGGTGGGCGACATCCTGGTTACCGATCCGCGCATCAAGGCGATTACCTTTACCGGCAGCCCGCAAGTCGGGATCGGCATCCGCAACCGCGCCGGTTTAAAACGGGTCACCCTGGAATTGGGATCGAACTCCGCCGTCATCGTCGATCGGGACGTCAATTTGGCAGAAGTCGTACCCCGCTGTGTCTTCGGCGCCTTCAGCTATTCCGGGCAGGTTTGCATCTCCGTCCAGCGGATTTACGTTGTGGATGAAATCTACGAAGCGTTCGTGGAGGCGTTTCTAGCGGAGACGCGCAAGCTGCGCGGCGGTGATCCGCTGCTGGAAGACACCGACTTCTCCGCGATGATTCACCCCAAAGAGACGGAGCGGGCTCTCTCCTGGATTCGCGAGGCCCAGCAGCAAGGGGCTCATGTACTGACAGGCGGAGAGGTGGAGGGCCGCGTTCTTCTGCCGACGGTGCTCACAGACGTACCTGTGGACGCCAAAGTCTCCTGCCAGGAGGTCTTCGGCCCTGTAGTCCTCATCAACCGCGTCGGGTCTGTGAAGGAAGCGATTGGCTGCGTCAACGACTCCCGGTACGGCTTGCAGGCAGGTGTCTACACCAACGATCTGCACACGGCGCTTGATGCTGCCGAGCGGCTGCACGTGGGGGGAGTCATCATCAATGACATCCCTACCTTCCGCGTCGACCACATGCCATACGGTGGAGTGAAGGAGAGCGGCATGGGACGCGAAGGGCTCAAGTACGCGATTGAAGAGATGACCGAAATGAAGCTGGTCATGTTCAAGCGATGATAGGCAGGTTTTACGGAGTGCAGCAAGGGAGAAATCCTTTCGCTGCACTCGCTTTGTGCCGAAGCGGATGGGAGGCATCCGCCTTTTTCATTGCTCGTAAAGAAATATTTACCCGGTTTCCCCCACATGAAAATCCGATGTGGTATAATGCATCTTCGGGGGTGTAAAGGTTGGAGTCTTGGAAGCGAAATTTGATTGTGCTGTGGCTGGGGGTATTCTTGTCAAATGCCAGCTACACGATGGTCGTCCCCTTTCTTTCCTTATATCTCTTTGATTTAGGAGTCGGTAAACAGACAGTGAATTTGTGGTCGGGCATTATTTTTTCGGCCGCTTTTTTCGTTGGTGCGATAATGGCTCCCTACTGGGGGGCACGAGCGGATCAGACAGGCAAACGCAGAATGGTGATCCGCGCCGGGATCAGCTTGACGGTTGTATATTTATTGGCTTCATTTGTAAGGAATCCTTGGGAATTATTGGCGGTCCGCATGCTGCAGGGCTTTGTCAGCGGGTTCGTTCCCGCCTCGATGGCGATCGTCGCTTCGTCCGTACCGCAGAACAAAATGGGCTGGAGCCTCGGGATCATGCAAACGGCAGGGGCAACCGGGGGAATATTGGGGCCGCTGTTCGGGGGGCTCCTCTCTGAGTTTTTCGGGATGCGGCTTGCCTTTGTCGTCTCTTCTGTTGTGATTTTGCTGGCGACGGTCGCAGTCTGGCTGTTTGTCAAGGAAGAAAAGATCGTCCCGAGCCAGGTCAAGCATCGGGTGATCGAGGATATCAGGGCCGCTTGGCACAATCGGATACTGATGAAAATGCTGGCGCTGCTCTTCATCGTCCAACTGGTCTACATGGTGTTGCAGCCTCTGCTGACGCTGTACGTCACCCAGCTTCAGGGACAGGTGGAAGGGGCCGTCCTCTCGTCTGGCATTATCTTTTCGCTGAGCGGGATCGCCGGAATCATTGCGGCTCCCTACTGGGGAAAGATCGGCCAGCAAAAGGGCTTCTTCAACATTCTTTACATCGCCCTGATCGGTGCCGGGATCATGAATGCGGCGCAATTCCTGTCAAATAATCTCTGGACATTTGGCGGAGTCCAGTTCGTCTTCGGGCTGTTTATCTCCGGCGTGCTGCCGGCGGTGAATACGATTGTGGTAGAACATACAGATGCCGATTTTCGCGGCCGGGCGTTTGGGCTGACGACGAGCGCCAACCAATTGGGCTCCATGGTCGGACCGATCCTTGGCGGACTGCTCGGTTCTCTGGCAGGAATCCGCTTCGTATTTGTCTGTACCGGCACAATGCTGGTGATCGTAGGGTTGATTGTGTGGAAGTATCTGGCCAAGAGGAAGCTTCCTGCTGCGCCATACCAGGATTCGTTTCACTGAGGCAGACCTGGATGCCGCTCCACTTCTGTGAGAAACGGTATGCATCCGTTTTGTGCAGAAGTGGACCATGCTTCTCGTTCGAGGGGCGCAGATAAAAAAATGAAATTTTGGCTACAAAAATGTCTTGCATTATTTAGATGAATTATGCTATAGTAATAATTGTCCTTCAGATGGAAGGCTCACGGAGGGATACCGAAGTGGTCATAACGGGGCGGTCTTGAAAACCGTTAGGCGGCAACGTCACGGGGGTTCGAATCCCTCTCCCTCCGCCATAATCGTATTATCAAGTTTTTTAGGGTAAAACGTATTGATTATAAACCAGACCGTTAGAAAAGCAGATGGTATATTACCATCTGCTTTTTTGCGTTTTCTACAGCAGGTCTGTATTGATATGAGAAGGATGATGAAAGAGAGAAGAACGAGTTTATTTTGACAAAGAAGGCAGAAGGTCAACGGATCGTACGATCAATGACTATCAGTATTGATTTTTCTAAATATTCATCTTGACAAACCACAGTTGAGTGCCATATCATAACATTATAGTCGTATGGTCAGACCATAAGTCCATAAGACATTAAGATGGTTGTTAACATTTAATAAATGATAAAAACTTAAAAGGAGCGCTCTGTATATGCCTAAATTCTACCAGGTCGATCCACAATCTATATCCCAAATATGTTCGGATATTCTAAAAAGCTATCAGGTTCCAGAGGAGGATGCTGAGATCGTTTCCAAGTCTTTAGTAGAGGCAGATCTTAGAGGGGTTAGCAGCCACGGTGTGATTAGACTATCCATTTATTTGAAAAGGATAGAGAAAGGAATTATGAAAAGCAATCCCAACATCCAATTTGTTAAGGAAACACAAAATACAGCTGTCTTAGATGGAGATTACGGGTTGGGACAAGTGGTTTCTCAACGGGCGATTTCCAGGTTGATTCAAAAAATGAAGGAGAACCATTTAGGTGCCATTGCGGTCCGCAGAAGTAACCATTTTGGGGCAGGGGCTTATTGGGCGATGCAATTACAGGAACATGACATGATTGGAATTGCTGTTAGTAATGTGGAACCACTCATGGCCCCTCCGGGTGGAGCTGCTGCAAGAGTAGGGAATAATCCATTAGCTTTGGCTGTCCCTGCGGGAAAGGAAAAGCCGATTATTCTGGATATGGCAACGAGTGTTGTACCGTTGGGAAGAATTGTAGCGGCGAAAAGTAAAGGTGAGTCTATACCGTTAGGATGGGCGGTAAACCGGTTAGGACAGGCTACGACGGATCCTGATGAAGTAATTAATGGTGGAAATCTCTTCCCAGTAGGCGGACCGAAAGGATATGGAATCGCGGTAATGATTGACATTTTATCCGCATTGCTCAGCGGTGGTGCCATCGGACCGGACATTCATTCGTTATATCAAGATTTCAACAATCCGAATGATATCAGTCATTTCTTCATGGCTATTCGCATAGACGCGTTTATGGATCCGCGAGTATTCCGTGAATCAGTCGATCGCTATATTCAATATATGAAAAATACTCCGTTGGCGCCAAATACGAATCAAGTTTACCTGCCTGGGGAAATCGAAATATTAAATAAAGAAAGAAATTTGAAAGAGGGCATTACATTACCAGCTGCCGTAGTGGAAGAGATTGTATCCTATGCAAAAAAAGCATCCGTGTCTTCTGACCTTATAAATAAACTAAAAGTATCACCGTTAGATGAATAGATAACATTTGAAAGTGAGGATATATATGAAATTAGTTAGTTTCTATATGGATAATCAAGTTGGTTTAGGTGTGAAAACGGAACAAGGTATTCTAAACGTTAAGCGTGCGAGTGAAGTATTTAATGTACCCGTCCCGGGTTCGATGGAAGAGGTCATCCATAGTGGAGATGAGGATCTAGGTTCATTACACAGACTAACTCAGATGGCTCAGGACAATCTAACAAAAGATGAACTGTTTATTCAAGAAGAAATGATTCAATATGCTCCGTCTGTAACAAACCCTGAAAAGATTATTTGTGTAGGGTTGAACTATAAGAATCACGCTGAAGAATCTAAGATGCAAGTTCCGTCAAGCCCTATTTTATTCAGTAAGTTCAGCAACTCCCTGGCAGCGCACAACGAGGTTATTCCGCTTCCTTCCGGTGCGGAGAAATTTGACTATGAAGCAGAATTGGTGATTGTCATTGGGAAAACTGCTAAAGAAGTCAGCAAGAAAGAAGCCCTTTCATATGTATTTGGCTATACCGTAGGGAATGACCTGTCTGCCCGTGACCTTCAATTTAGAACAGGTCAATGGCTTCTCGGCAAGGCTCTTGACAAATTTGCTCCGATTGGACCTTACATCGTAACGACTGATGAAATCCCTAACCCGCAAGAACTGGATATTACGTGCAAGGTGAATGGGATTTTACGCCAATCGTCAAACACCAAAGATATGATCTTTGATTGTGCAACGATCGTAAGCTATGTTTCTCAATACATGACTCTAAAACCGGGAGATATCATTTTATCCGGAACTCCTGATGGAGTGATATTAGGTTATCCTGAAGAACAGCAGATCTGGTTGAAGTCTGGTGATGAAATTTCGGTTTCCATTGAGAAGATCGGAACGCTGACCAATATTCTGTCTTAATATAAGGAGATTTATATTCAGAGAATTCCCTTAATGGATAATTTGAATGGATATAGGTTCATGAAATTGATTTCACGATTTATTTTTATATATTTTTGTAGTATGGTCAGACTATGTAATATGTTGACCAATAGAAAGGTGAAAAAAATGATTGAACCTGTCAAACGTTCAAATATCGGGGATATGATCGTAAACCAAATCAAAGAGCTTATACTGGAAGGAAAACTAAAACCCGGAGACAAACTGATGCCGGAGCGCGAACTGATGGAAATCCTCCAAGTTGGCAGAACTTCTTTAAGGGAAGCTTTAAAAGTACTTGAATCACAAGGTTTAATTCAAAGGTCACAGAAAGGGACATTTATTTCAAGTAACTATCATGACTTTTTTTCGGATACGCTTATGTACCAGCTCTATTTGGCAGATACGGAGATGGAAGATATTTTTGAAACTAGGCGTATTATTGAAAAGGAATTAACCTATTTGGCAGCCCAACGTGCCGATGAGGAAGATCTAAATGGGATATTGATAGCGGTTCAAGGAATGGAAAAAGCCATTGAAATGAATGATCAAAAGGGGTTTGTCTCAGCTGATATGCTCTTTCATGAGCGGATTGCAAAATCCTCTAAAAATCTTGTCATGAATGACCTCTATAATTCAATTAAAAATTTGGTATTTCGTGTACAAGAAAAAGTGGTTATGGTTCCGGGAGTGATGAATGAATCATTAGAATTCCATAAGAAAATCTATGACACCATTAAAAACCGGAAACCGGAAGAAGCAAGTATGCTTATGTTAAATCACATGCTGCAAGTGCAGAGGTTTTTAAAGAACAAATAGGCGGGATACTTTCGCGAAGAGCGAAGTCTATGTTGGTGGCTGGATTACTGGCAAGGTGAAAACCATGATTCAGCTTAAACATATATATATTGACTAAATATATCGGATAATAATATTATTCAATCAAATCACATTATTATGGTCAGACCATCTAATGATTATACATGTAAACCATAAATGGAAGTGAGAGACATAATGAAAGGGTGATCCCTATTTTCGCGGATAAAAATTCTGTTCACTTAGGTACATGGGTACAGATTAACAATGCAGAAGTAATTGAAATGATTGGCACTAGCGACTTTGACTTCATTGTCATTGATATGGAGCACGGGAATATCTGGTTGGAATCTGTAGAGCATTTAATACGTGCTGCTGAAAATTCAAATTTGTATCCCATTGTTCGGGTACCGGAAAATAATGCTTCTTTGATTTTAAAGGTGTTGGACCTCGGTGCAAAAGGAATTCTGGTCCCTCATATTTCCAGTAAGGAGGATGCTGAGAAAGCAGTCAAAGCGGCGAAATACTCTCCTTTAGGAGAACGGGGCTCCTGTCCTTGTATCCGAGCCGGCCGGCATATGGTGGAAAATTGGAGTTCTTTCTCAAGGAAAAGTAATGAAGAAGTCAAAGTGATCCTACTTATTGAAGGGGAAGAGGGGGTGGCGAATTTTCATGAAATTGTAACCATCCCGGGAGTAGATGCCTATATGATCGGTCCTTTTGATTTATCCGTATCATTAGGAGTTCCGGGTGAAGTGAGTCACCCATTGGTGGAGCAGAAATTCAAAGAAGTTAGTGAAATCATCAGGAAATATAACAAAGAATTAATTGGAGTTGACTTTTCTGCAAATGAAAGCGACATCATTTATAATCTTCAGAAATGGAGGGAAAGAGGATCGCGCATTTTCATGACCGGTATTGATAAGTGGATATTTAGCAAAGCGGTCAAAACAACTTCTTCTGTAATAAACAAATTAAGGGGAGAGATCAAAGCATGAAAAAATGGTTTAGAAAGAGTTCAGTTATTTTATCTTTAGCTGCTCTAGCCGTGATTGGCTGCTCCCAGTCTACTGAACAGGCCGGTTCTTCAAATTCTGCTTCAGGCGGAACAGATGGAACCGTTAAATTGAGTGTCGCTCACATCTTTCCCGAGAATCACCCGGGTGGTATCCATTTGAAAAAATTCGCGGAAGAAGTGAGCGCGAAAACAAATGGAGCGGTGGAAATTACAGTTCACCACGCCGGTGTTTTGGGAAGTGAAGCCGACGAAATTCAGCAGATTCAAGCGGGGAATCTGGATATGGCCCTGCTCTATGGAATTTCTAACTTCCAAAATATCGATCCACAGCTTGGGGTAGAAGAACTTCCATTTGTATTCAAGGACAAGGAGCATGCCCATAGGGCGTTGGACGGTGCTTTCGGAAAGGCGGTTTCGGAGAAGTTAGCCTCCAAAGGGTTCCAAGCTCTATCGTATTGGGAGAATGGATTCAGGCATTTTACCAATAATAAAATTCCGATCACCACACCGGAAGATATGAATGGAGTTAAATTCAGAAGTGCAGAAATCCCAATTCGTCTAGAAATGTTTAAACAGCTAAATGCGAGCGCTATCCCAATGGCCTTTACCGAATTGTTTACAGCCCTTCAACAAGGAACTGTGGATGGTCAGGAAAACCCTCTTTCCATTATCGAAACGAATAAATTCTATGAGGTGCAAAAATACTTGTCTCTTTCCGGACATATTTACAATTCCGCAGTTCTTGTAACCAGCCCACAAAGTATGGAGAAATTGTCTCCCGAACAGCAAAAGATTGTAGCGGAAGTGGCCGAAAAGATAAAAGCAGAAGAACGAGAAATGGTCAAGAAGCAAGATGAGGAACTCGTTGCCGTGTTAAAGGAAAAGGGAATGGAAGTAAATGAAATTGACCGCGAAGCCTTTGTAAAGGCTGTACAGCCGGTATGGAATGGCTTTACTTCGAAAAATGGAGATGAGCTGTTGAAATTGATCCAAGAAGCTGAGAAGCAATAATATGATCAGACTGCCCCCTGGAATTTTTTCTAGGGGGTCATTATAAAGGAGAATGTTATGAAAACACAAAATCCATTCCTTAATTTATTAGACCGTATCGTTCAAAATTTAACCATTATTTTATTCAGTTCGATGACCATTATTGTGTTTTCCCAGGTATTTGCAAGGTTTGTACTGAATCAATCCATTGATTGGGCGGAGGAATATGCTCGATATGCCATGATTTGGATTGCCTTTTTAGGTGCAGCGATGGGAGTAAAGAGAGGAGAACACACTAGAATCGATTTCTTTATCAACCTATTGAAGCCGAATATCAAAAAATGGATGGAAGTTTTTAATTGCCTTCTGTGTATCGTCTTTCTCGGCTTCTTGACGTATTATGCGATTGATTTCTTTCCGAGGGCCATGATCATGAAGAGTACTGCCCTTGAAATTCCCATGGGAGCCATTCAATTAATTTTGCCGATTTCCGGTGTCATCATGATTCTTTATTACCTGGCAGAAATCTATTCCATGATTCGGAAAAGCCCTGAAAACGTTGAGAAAGAAGGGGAGATCGCATGTTAATCTTTTCATTGCTTTTTCTATTACTGATCATGGGGCTTCCGGTGGGTTTTGCGATTGGAATTTCTTGTTTCCTGTTTCTCATGTTCGCGAATGGACCTGTATCACCCAATATTATAATGCAAAAAATGTTTTTCGGCATTGATTCATTTCCTTTACTGGCCCTTCCTTTCTTTATTTTGGCAGGGGATCTCATGGCCTACGGAACAACACCACGCTTGATGCGATTGGCAAATGCCTTTCTCGGGACTGTACGAGGCGGACTAGCAGGGGTAAATGTTGCCTCTTCCGCCTTTTTCGGCGCTATCTCGGGTTCCGGAGTGGCAACCGTAGCTGCGATCGGATCAGTGATTCAGCCGGAGATGGTCAAAAAAGGTTATGGAAAAGGTTTTACCGCTTCCCTTACAGCGGGTGGCGGTGTACTTGGAATGATTATTCCGCCAAGTATGCCCATGGTGGTTTTCGGTGTTACAGCAAGTGTATCGATCGGAGGCATGTTTTTAGGCGGAATTATCCCTGGGTTGCTCACTTCTCTGTTTCTTATTCTTTTCGGAATATGGGTTTCTCGAAAAAGAAACTATGGAGATACGGGGGTTAGCTTTAGTTTGAAAGAATGCGCGGCAGCGGTTCGCGCAGCGATTCTTCCGATCATGCTGCCCATCATTATCTTGGGTGGAGTCATGTCGGGTGTTTTCACTCCAACCGAATCTGCCGTTGTTGCTGTTGTGTACGCCTTTATTTTGGCGATGTTTGTTTACAGGGAATTGAAGTGGAAGGATTTAATAGAGGTCATAACCCGTTCCTCCATCACTAGTGCGATCATTTTGTTTATTATCTCGACCGCTGCTCCTTTTGGCTGGATCCTTACCATGGAGAAAATTCCCGTCATGCTGTCAGGTTTCATCACTGGATTGACTGACAGCAAGGTTATCATTATGATCCTCATAAGCATTCTTCTACTAATATTAGGAACATTTATGGAAACCATCGCCATTATCATTATTATGACTCCTATCCTTTTCCCCATTGCAACGGGTATTGGATTGGACCCTATCCATTTCGGAGTTATTATGATGCTTAATCTAGCGATTGGCGGTGTTACCCCGCCATTGGCTGTCGGTTTGTTCACATCTGCCAAAATTATCGGAATCCGAATAGAAGAAACGTTTCCGGATGTCCTGTATGTCGTAGGAATCATGCTTTTGGCCTATCTACTGGTTCTATTCGTACCGCAGTTAACACTTTTCATTCCTAGCTTGTTTGCTTGAGTTTACCCCTCACCATCGAGGAGGATGTTATGGATTGGGCGGCGGGCGGCGTACCGTAGGTAACGATTGAGAAGCGCCGCTGCGCAACTCAAAACGCCGTCACCCACGGCTCTTTTCGTCGCATTTTTCCTGATGACGGGACCTAGCCGTATTGGTTATAAACGATAAACGGGCCGCGAACGAAAAAACAGTCGCGGCCCGTCTTCAACTAAACGAAAGGGTTGTAATAGTAGAGTCCGTGGTAGTAGCGTTTTTCCGCCTTTTCCAGGGCTTTTGCCTTTTCGCTTTCCAGGCAGCTTTTCATCTGCTCCCAGTAGTCGGCGGTGGCATCCATTAAATCGACATCCATTTGATCTCCGATGAGGTTGCGGATGAGCTGCCAGTCATCGGGATGCTCGTACTGCTTCATACCGCCGCCGATCAGCCTGATATCGTGCAAAAGTTGTTTGACATCTTCAGGTATCATGGCTTTCCTCCCTGTAGAAAGATACGCTTAGGTTCGCCGAAAGCGTGCCTTCCTATCCTGAACAGGGGTGATGGCACGGGACGTATCGGTTATGATAGTAAGAAGGGAGGCGTGGCGTATGAGCGATAAAAAGACAAGGCATTTCTTGTTTCTGCTGATCCTTGCCACTCTGGCAATCGTGGTGCCGGGCTGCGTCACAAAATACCCGACGGTCACGGTGCAGGTGAAAGTAACGAACATCACCCCGGATGAAATTGCGGAGATCAAAAATACAGATGCGGCTGCCGACGATTTCAAAAAGCTCTATGTCATGATCAGGATCGATGAGTCGAAGAGGATGAAAGAGCGGCACATCACAGTGCCCAACCTCGTTTACCAGGTGGACCACTACGACCGGATCAGATCAGCCAGCGCTGGATCGTTCGAGCAGAATAACGTGGGCCAGGAAGATTTCGCGGTGTCGGAGCACTACGTTATCTTCGATGCCAGAGGCTTGGATGAACGTGCGATCCGCGAGATGGTCCAGGGCTCCTTCGCCCATGCCGGTTGGACAACGCCGGATGGCAAGAAGTCAGAGGATAAAATCTCAATTGAAAATTTGCTTCTGATCGAATAATAAGAACGAGCGGAAGCCTGGCTGTTCGCCGCGTCGGGGGAAGCCGGGCTTCTTGTTTGGATTACGAATTATTGGACCTTCTATCAATCGAATGCTTGGTATTTACTGTAGCTGTCATCGGGATTCTACTTCCGTATTGCAAATTTTTTGATGACCCAAATGAATAAAGCGGGCTATTTTCTACCCGCTTCCGCTTCATCCCGCTATTTTAGGGGAAAGGAGAGAATCTGCCTTCCATCAAGGATTCGATGCACTCATGCACATCCATTGAAATGGACAAGTGGACTTCCGGAATTTGGGCGACAAATTTCCCTCTTTCCACGTGATAGGTCAATTTGCCGGTCGGGTGGATATCGTACAGGGTAACGTCTTGTTTTGACTCGATGGCCAACTGGCTGACTTCGCGAAGGGCGACAAACAGCTCCCCCCAGACGGGAAGGTACGGTTTTTGCCGGTATTGCCACAAAAGCTGGTAGAGACGGTTTGTAAGATGTTCCAGCAGCAGTTTGTTTCTCTCTGTCATTATGATCACCACTGGACTATTACCCTGATCATGTGCAGGCAAAACAATCTTTTGACGGAAATTCTCTTCAAGGATAGAAAACACAACCTTCCAAAGGAGCTTGACATTATGGGGGATTGGATGAAGAATCATTTGCACGATTGCCGTATCCCTCATTTGGAATGTATTGCATCACCAAATCAGTCCGATTGGCGCGGTTATCGGTGATAAAGTAATCATCCATGATCTGGGTGTGATGAAACGTGAGCAAGTCGTTGTTCAGAATATTTGGAGTTTCACTCAACAAGACACCCGGGATTTTCACGGTTGGCCAACTGCCAAGAAAGCAGAGGGAAAGTAGAAGTCGTGATAAAAAGCAAGCGATTGTGGAAAAGGCCGGAATACGCTGAAGTGAAAGAAGCAATGAATGTATGGCTATACCTATCCAACGGAAGCCGCCCGAGGATATCAATGCCGTCACGGTAGCTTTCATTATAAAGGGAATCATCGGTCAACGTACAGTCGGTATTCGCAAGTCAGAGTTTGAACATTTGTATCAAAACTTGGAAGGCAAAGATTTGAGCAGAGAACAAATCATCGACGAATTAACCAAACAGTGGGGAAAGGATACAAATTACCGCCCTGTGATGTGATCCGTCGAGTGTTGGATATCCAGCTTCCCTCATACAGGGAAGCTATTTTTATCGTCGCATAATCCCCCCTCATCCGGGGAGACTACTCGAATGGAAAAACGTATCTCGTTTAAAGGGGGAGGTTCCGTGAAGGCAATCGGTCTAAGCGTGATGCGGAAAGAGGCAGCCAATAAGGTTACCGGTGCGGCTACCTATACGGGTGATTTGGCCGTACCGGGACTTTTGCATGCCAAACTGTTGACAAGCCCCTTCGCTCACGCCAGGATCATTTCGATAGATACGGCAGAGGCAAAGAAAATGCCGGGAGTCCGCGCCATCGTAACGGGAAGGGATATCCCGATTTTGACCGGCTCTCCTTTGGAAGACCGTCCCATCATGGCGATTGACAAGACCAGGTATCACGGCGAACCGATTGCGGTTGTCGTGGCCGACAGCGAACATGAGGCGATGCGGGCGTGCAGCCAGATCAAAGTGGATTACGAACCGCTGCCCGTCGTCAATTCTCCCAGCGAAGCGATTTTGCCGGACGCTCCCTTGGTGCATGAACATCTGGCGAGGTATAAACAGGTAAAAACCGTTTCTCCTCTGCCGGGCACCAATATCGCCAACCACACCAAGATCCACAAAGGGGATATCAAACAAGGGTGGGCGGAGTGCGACGTCGTCGTCGAGGCCTCTTTTTCGTTTCCGCAGACGGACCACGCGGCGATGGAGACTCGCTGTGTCCAGGCGGAAATCCTGCCCGATGGCTGCGTGACGATTCACGCCTCAAGCCAAGGCCCGTTTATCGTGAAGAAAACCATCAGCAAAACCTTTCAGATCGATATGGGGAAAATTACCGTACATACGCCGCTGGTCGGCGGAGGATTTGGCGGCAAGGCGGCGATCCAGCTTGAATTGATCGCGTATGCGGCTTCCAAAGCAGTCGGCGGCAGACGGGTCAAATTGGTCAATTCCAGAGAAGAAGACATGATCACGTCCCCTGTACACATCGGATTGGATGCCAAGGTAAAGCTCGGCTGCACGAAGGACGGCATCCTCAAGGCAGCGGAGATCACCTGTTACTTTGACGGCGGCGCCTATACGGATGAAGGAGCGGACATCAGCAAGGTGGCCGCACTGGATTGTACCGGACCGTACCGGGTCGACAACGTCAAGTGCGACACCTACAGCATGTACACCAACCACCCGTACGCCACGGCTTTCCGCGGCTACGGGCATGTCGAGCTTAATTTTCCCATTGAACGGACAATGGACATGCTGGCGGAAAAGCTGAACATGGATCCACTGGAGCTCCGCTTGAAAAATGTCATCAAGCCGGGCGACACCAATCCGTCTCAGGCGGTCTTGACAAAAAACGCCATCGGCGATTTGGAGAAGTGCCTGCTGGGGCTCAAAGAATTGATGAACTGGGACGAGGGACGCCGAAGGGAAACGGTATCGGGCAAGGTCAGGGCCAAAGGGATCAGCTGTCTCTGGAAAACGTCGATCACCCCGACCAACGCCTCTTCGGGAGCGATTGTCACGTTTAACAAGGACGGGAGCGTCAACCTCAACTGCGGCGTAGTGGAGATCGGCCAGGCCACCAAAACCGTACTGGCGCAAATGCTCGCAGAAAAATTGAAAATGGACGTAAACAGGGTCCACGTGACGATGGATGTGAACACCGATGTCAATCCGGAACACTGGAAGACGGTTGCCAGCTGTTCTGCGATCATGGTCGGGAATGCCGTGCTCCAGGCCGCTGATGACGCGATTCGGCAGCTTCAGAGCACGGCTTCGATCGCGCTTCGCTGTGCCCCTGAAGAGGTGGAGATCGCCGAGGAGAGAGCTTTTCTCAGGCACGATCCCCAGGTGTTCGTCAAGCTCAAGGACATCGCCTACGGCTACATGTACGCCAACGGGAACGCGGTCGGCGGACAGGTCATCGGGCGGGGGAGTTACATCATGAAGCATCTGACCAACATCGATCAGGCTGCCGGAACCGGCGTGCCCGGTCCGGAGTGGACCGTAGGGGCACAAGCCGTAGAGGTGGAGTTTGATCCCAGGACCTGTACCTACGAACTTGTGACGGCGGTGTCGGTGATCGACGCGGGCAAGGTGTTGAACCCAAAGACGGCGGCAGGCCAGGTAATGGGCGGGATGTGCATGGGACTTGGCCTCGCCAGCAGGGAAGGCTTTCTCTACGACGACAACGGCACTGTGAAAAACCAGCAGTTTCGCTCCTACAAATTGATGCGCTTCGGTGAAAATCCCGCCTATGTCGTCAAGTTCATTGAAACGCCCAAGCTGGATTCCCCGTACGGCGCCCGCAGCGTGGGCGAACACGGGATTATCGGGATGCCGGGAGCACTGGCCAACAGCCTCTCCACAGCCGCACAGGTCAATCTCAATCAGCTGCCGTTGACACCTGAGAGTATCTGGAGGTTGAAAACGGAGGGAGATTCGTGATTCCATTTGACTTCGAATACTACAAACCCGCTTCCTGCAAGGAAGCGGTATCCCTGTTTCTCGAGCTGCACGATCGGGGCAAACAGCCGCTCTACTACAGCGGCGGAACCGAGATCATCACGATGGCCAGACTGAATCAGGTATACACGGAGGCGGTCGTCGACATTAAGGGCATTCCCGAATGCAATGTTTTGGAACAGCAGGGGGAGCAGCTCGTCTTCGGCGGAGCCATCACGTTGGCGCAAATCGAGGAGTCGGGAATGTTTCCTTTGCTGGCCAAGGCCTGCCACCACATCGCCGACCACACGTCGCGCTGCAAAATTACGCTTGGCGGCAACATTTGCGGCAATATCATGTACCGGGAAGCTGTCCTGCCAGCCCTCCTGACGGACAGCGAGGTCGTCATCGCCGGAGAAGACGGCCTGCGGCAGGTTTCGATTCACGAGGTATTTGACCAACAGCTGCAGGTAAAGAAGGGGGAGTTTCTCGTTCAGCTCATCACAGAGAAAAGATTTGCCGATCAGCCTTTTTTCTGCGAAAAGAAGACCAAGCTGGACAAGATCGACTATCCCTTGCTTACGCTGGCCGCACTCAAAGTGGATGACCAGATCAGGGTTGCGCTGAGCGGGGTGTGCGCTTTTCCGTTTCGCCAAGCGGCGATCGAGCGGTACTTGAACCACAGGGAGAGTCCCGCGGCCGAACGGGTCGACAACGCGTTGCGCCAGCTGCCTGCACCTGTTTTGGACGATCTTCTCGGTTCGTCCGGGTATCGCAGGTTCGTGCTGCGTAATACACTATTTGATGCATTGGAAGCGTTGGAAGGAGCGGAGACATGAGCGAAAAAGCTTCGTTTCGGATCCATGTGAACGGGGAAGGACGGGACGTCCTGGTCCGCTCAGCGGATACCCTGCTCTATACTCTGCGCGATCAGCTCGGACTGACCGGGGCAAAACCGGGATGTGAAAACGGCGATTGCGGCGCCTGTACCGTCCTGGTCGACGGCTGGCCGACGAAGTCATGCATGATGCTGGCTGTCGAAGCGGATGGGCGGAGCATAACCACGATCGAGGGATTAACAGACAGCCCGGTTCAGAAGGCGTTCCTGGAGCATTGGGGATTTCAGTGCGGCTACTGCACCTCCGGATTTATTATGAACGGACATGCGCTGACCGAGATCCATCCCGATGCGAGCGACCCGCTGGTAGAAAATTGGCTTCAATCAAATATCTGCCGCTGTACGGGCTACCAGGAAATCAAAGAGGCGATCAAGTCGGTGCTGGCGAAAACCGAATCTTGAAAAATGATCAAACGGGAAATGCCGCAGCATTGGAAAGAGGGGAAGGGGAAACCTCCCCTTTTGCAGAAGTTAAGGGGGAGATGAATGAACTTGGAGGTTGGTTGCTATTTCTACATTGCTCTTGTGGGACATTGACGGGACCTTGATCAGCGGCAGGGGAGCGGGCAGGAGAGCGATGAACAAGGCTTTTCTGCAGCTTTACGGCGTGAGCGAAGCGTTCGACCTGGTCGAGGACATGGCGGGCGGATTGGATTATGCCTTTATCGAAGCGGTATTTGCCCAGCATCAGGCAAAAGAGCCCCGGATCGATACATTCCTGGAGGCATACTTTCAGGCGCTGGAGGATGAAGTGGCAGAAGGGCGAACAGAGCTGCTGCCGGGCGTGCTGGACATTCTCGAAAGAGGCGTCCGGGAGCGGTCGGTTTTCCATGCGCTGGGAACCGGCAACGTCGAGGGTGGCGCGCGGATAAAGCTCCAGGTGTTTGACCTCAACCGGTTTTTCCCGGTTGGCGGGTTTTGCGAGGCGGAGGCGGAGCGTCATCTTGTACTGCAAAAAGGCGTTCGGCTGGCGGAGGAATACTACCGGGTCGCCTTCGCGCCAAGAGATGTCATCGTCATCGGGGATACCACCAGGGATATCGATGCTGCCAGGCGGATGGGCGCCCGCGTGATTGCCGTTGCGACTGGAGGCAGCAGTGCCGAAGAGCTGCTCAAGGCCGAGCCTGATTTGCTGCTGCGCGATTTACGTGATGCGGATGCATTCTTTTCTTTTGTTCAGGGATGATATCAAGGCGAATACAAACAGAAGTCACAAAAACAGCAACAAACCAATATTGAAACAAAAATTCAAATTGAAAATTTTGTCTGAAAATAATAGAATAGAATGGAAAAAGCCGACTTTATTGTGTGATTTGACAGAAAACGGCTGGCTGGGAAACGATAACGCGAGGCGAAGCGTATGGCAAACGATATCAATGCGAGGGTTGAAACCCGATTGGCGTCAGATCGCCACCGGGCCATCATCGATTTGTTGGAAGAACGCGGGACGCTCAGGGTCGCGGACTTAAGCAAGCGATTTCAAGTGACAGAAGAGACGATCCGCAGGGATTTGGAACGATTGGAAGGCGAAGGGGCGCTGCTTCGGGTACATGGCGGTGCCGTGCGCAACCGCAAGGAGGGACTGGAAATCCCTGCTCTGCAGCGGGAGGCTTTGAACAGGGAAGAAAAGCGGGCGATCGGTGTGACCGCAGCTTCCCTGGTCGAGGACGGAGAAATTATCGCACTGGATGCCAGCACGACCTGCCTGCAGCTGGCGAAGCATCTGCCTGATCTGCATCTGACGGTCCTGACCAATTCGATCGCGGTCGTCCTGGAACTGGCCAGCCGGGAGAATGTCAACGTGATCCTGGCCGGGGGGTACTTTCGCCGGGAGTCACTTTCCCTGTTGGGTGTTCCTACGGAGAACATGATCGAGGGGTACCACGTGGACAAGTATTTTTTCTCCTGCCACGGATTTGACTTGAGAAGAGGCG
Organism: Brevibacillus massiliensis; assembly: GCF_000311785.1. Lineage (GTDB taxonomy): Bacteria > Bacillota > Bacilli > Brevibacillales > Brevibacillaceae > Brevibacillus_C > Brevibacillus_C massiliensis. Next base: position 109,269 of record NZ_HE978536.1, on the reverse strand, counting down.
TCAGTGAAGCGGACGAATTGCAGGCACAGGTGAAAAAAAGATTCATCTCGATTTCCGAACAACTGATTTTACTGGCGGACAGCAGCAAGTACAACCGCAAATCCCTGGTTCGCCTGACTGGATTGGAAAAGGTGGACAAACTGGTCACAGATAACAAGCTGCCTGTCAACTGTATAAAAGAAGTGAAACAAAAAGGGGTCAATATCCTGGTGGCGGAGTAATGGCTGACCTCAAAAAAACAAGCCGGAATGCGATTAAATGCATTCCGGCTTGTTTTTTGGCAATCTTTTTGTTTCTTTATTTGGTTTTATTTTTGTTTAAGAAGAATTAATGTTGAAAACAAAATAGATGGAATTTATAATATATTCAGAATAATGATTGAAAGCGTTTTACCCTGGGGTAACGATAAGCGGGGTTGGCATTGATATTGGCACCGAATCAGCCAGAGGAAAGGAGCAAGGAGTGTGACGCTGATAGGACCGTCGCTGATGTGCGCCGATCTCGGCAGACTGAAAGAAACGGTGGAGGCGTTGGAGCAGGCGGGAGTTGACTTTTATCACTTCGACATCATGGATGGAAGCTTCGTCCCGAATTTTACGATGGGGCCGGACATGGTGAAAGCGCTGCGACCGTACACGAACAAGCCGTTCGATGTCCACCTGATGGCAGACGAACCGGAGAGGCACATCGACCTGTTCGCGGCGGCCGGAGCCGATCTGATCAGTGTCCACGCGGAAGCGAAGGGGCATCTGCAGCGAACCCTGCAGCGCATTCGCAGTCACGGACTGAGGGCCGGCGTGGCGCTTAATCCTTCCACACCGCTCTGCGTGCTCGACTACGTCCTGGACGTGACGGATTACGTCTGTGTCATGTCCGTGAATCCGGGCTTTGCCGGACAGACGTTTATTCCCAGTATCTATGGGAAGATCGCGCGGTTGAAACGGATCATCGAAGAGAGCGGAGAAGAGATTCTCATCCAGGTAGACGGAAACGTCAGCTTCGAAACGATCCCCCGAGTGCTTCAAAACGGTGCAGCGATGCTGGTCTGCGGCACGTCCAGCCTGTTTCGGCCGGGGGTGGAGGTGGGGTCCGCCGTAAGTGAGCTGCGTCGTTTCATACGTACGGGGGCAAGCCTGCAGACGTAGGCACACGCTCCTGACTGGAGGTCTTCTATCATGAAAATCGCTGTAGTTGGCAGTATCAATACGGATATCGTCGCATTGGCCGACCAGTACCCGGGGCGCGGGGACAAGATGGTTGGCCGATCCGTGGAGATTTTATCGGGAGGGATGGGAGCCAATCAGGCGACGACATGCGCCAAACTGGGGAAAGAGGCGGTGTTGATCGGCTGCGTCGGGAGTGATGTGTTTGGCGACAGATTGATCGATACCCTGCAGCGAAACGGCGTAGACGTCAGCCGGATCAAGCGGGCTGGCCACATTCACACGGGCGTCGCCCTGATCACGATCGATGAGACGGCGGAAAACACCATCCTGGTCATCAAGGGGGCAAACGATGCGCTGGCGGCAGAGGATATCGCCAAGTGCGCCGCAGAGATTGAACGAAGCCATGTGATGCTGGTCCAGATGGAAGTCCCCGAAGAAGCGGTGATTCAGGCCATGGCCAAGGCCCGCGCGTCCGGAGTTTACGTGATTCTCGATCCTGCCCCGGCAGAAGGGGTGACCGTCAGGACGCTGGATTTGGCTGATGTAGTCATTCCGAACAGGCAGGAAGCCAGACACCTGACCGGGATCGACGCGGTAGATGCCGATTCGGCCCTGGCCGCAGCCAGGTATTTTGCCGGTATGGGCGTCAAGCAATCGATCATCAAAATGGGCGAGCGAGGGTCGCTGGTCTATGTCGACGGAGTCTGGGAACACGTCCAGGCAGTCCCGATCACCCCGGTCGACACCTCGGGAGCAGGCGATGTCTACGCCGGAGCGCTCGCCTGTGCTTTGGCGGACGGCCAGGACCTGTTTGCCGCCGCCCGCTTTGCCACGATTGCCGCGGCGCTGAAGGTGGGGCGGATGGGAGCGCAAGCGGGGATTCCTACGCTGCAGGAAGTGAATGATTTCTGCCGCGAGCGGCGGCTGACGCATTACATGCTGGAGAATCACTCGGCCTAGGGACAGGCAGAAGGGGGTGGTAACATGTCGGAGCATTTGCTCAAGATGCGCCGCATCAGCAAGACATTTCCCGGAGTGAAGGCATTGGATGACGTTCAACTGACGGTAAGCCGGGGCGAGGTCCACGCGCTCATCGGGGAAAACGGGGCGGGAAAATCGACGCTGATGAAAATTCTCGCCGGTGTGGAACAGCCGGATCCGGGGGCCGAATTTACCTTTGACGGGGCCCCTGCCAACATCCGCCGGCCGCTGGATGCCGCCCTGAAAGGGATTTCGATCATCTACCAGGATCTCAGCCTCTTTCCCAATCTGTCGGTGGCCGAGAACATCGTCATGGGGCTTAGCAGTACGGGAAGCTGGTGGCAGAGGATGGATTGGCGAGGTGCCCGGGAGGCGGCGCAGCGAGCCCTGCGGGAGCTGGGCGTAGAACTGGATGTGACGGTTCCCATCGCCCGGTTGAGCATCGCCCGGCAGCAGCTAGTCGCGATTGCCAGGGCGCTCGCCTTCGACTCCAAGCTGATCGTCATGGATGAACCTACTTCCTCACTGTCATCCGCTGAAGTGGAGCTGTTGTTTCGCGTCATCGCCGACCTGAAGCAAAAAGGGATTGCCATCATTTTCATCAGCCACAAGCTGAAGGAGCTATTCGCTGTCGCCGATCGCTTCACTGTGCTGCGGGACGGCAAATACGTAGGCACGTACCCCAAACACCAGATCGACGAGGAACAGCTGATTTCGCTGATGGTAGGGCGCAAATTGGAACAGGTAAAGCGGGACAGACAGGGCTCCGGCGAACCGCTCTTAACCGTAAAAGGGATGAGCAAACAGGGGAATTTCAAGGATGTCTCGTTCACCCTGCACGCCGGTGAGATACTGGGGATCACCGGACTTGTCGGTTCGGGACGCACAGAGCTGGCACAGGCCATCTTCGGGCTGGGCCAGCCGGATCAGGGGGAAGTTTTCATCCGCGGCGCGAGGACGGTCATCCGCACTTCGGAGGATGCGGTGCGGCACGGCATTGCCTATGTCCCGGAAAGCCGACAGCTGCAGGGGCTCGTTCTGCGGCAGTCGGTCGTCAACAACATCTCCCTTGCCATCCTCGACAAACTGACAAACAAGTGGGCGCTCATGGTGCGCAAAAAGGAGATCGGCCTGGCGAATGAGTACATCGACAAACTGGACATCCGTCCGCAGCTGCCGCAGATGCTGGTCGAACAGCTCTCCGGGGGCAATCAGCAGAAAGTGGTGATCGCCAAATGGCTCGCTGCCGACCCGAAAATACTGCTGATCGACGAGCCGACCAACGGCATTGATATCGGCGCGAAGACGGAAATCCACAGACTGCTGCGCCAGCTGGCACAGGCGGGGATGGGCATCGTGATGATCTCGTCTGAACTGCCGGAAATCTTGTCGGTCAGCGACCGCATTGCCGTCATGCGGCACGGCAGGATCGTCGGGGAGCTGTCGGCGGAGTCGGCCACCCAGGAAGCGATCATGAACCTGGCTGTGTTAGGCAGTCATGCGGCGGGGAGCGAATGCCCGGAAAGACCTGCCGCGGCAGGGGAGGAGGTGTAGAAGTGGGCAAGCTTTTCAGGCAAAAAGAGTTTGGGATCGCAGTCGTCCTCCTGCTGCTGTGTGGCGTGATTTCCCTGATCAACCCTGTATTTTTAAGCTTTGACAACGTGATCGATGTCATCAAGGGTAACGCTGTACTGGGCATCCTGGCGATCGGAATGACGCTTGTGATCATCACCGGCGGGATCGACGTGTCGGTCGCGGCCGTGACGAGCGCCGTTGCCGTCATCCTGGGGCACGTGATGCTCGGCCTCCCGGACGGCTTTCTCTCGCTGATGCTGCTGTTTCTTTTGGCCCCGCTGTGCGGAATCGCGCTGGGACTGTTAAACGGTCTGCTCGTCGCCAAGATAAAGATTCCCCCGATTGTCGTGACCCTGGGGACGATGAGCATCATTAACGGTTCCATCCTGTTTTTTACCAATGGGGTGTACCTGAACAGCACCAATTTTCCCAAGGTCTTTATCAGCTTTGCAGACAGCAGACTGTTCGGCGTCTCCATCCTGATCTACATCCTGTTCGCCGTCGCGCTCTTGACGTGGTTCATTTTAAAGCACACCGTCGCGGGCCGCTTCGTCTACGCCATCGGCGGAAACCGTACGGCGGCGGGCAGAGTGGGCATCAACCTCGACCGGATTCAGCTGTTCGTGTACGGGTACATGGGTTTTTTGGCGGGCGTAGCGGCGATTGCCCAGACCGCCTACACCAAAGCTGTCGATCCGAACGGGCTGCTCGGATTTGAACTGACCGTGATTGCCGCCGTCGTCATCGGCGGGGCCAACATCCTGGGCGGCAGCGGCTCGGTCGCAGGCTCGCTGCTCGGGGCGCTGCTGCTTGGCGTGATGCAGAACGGACTGATTCTGCTGCATATCGATACCTATTGGCAGAAAGTCGTCGTCGGCCTGGTGATTCTGGCGGCTGTCTCCTACGACCACCTGCAGCGCAAGCGGGCGGAAGAGAAGCTGATGAAAGTGGAGGTAGAAGGGGAGGGGGTGCAGTGGTGAGAAGCTTTTCCAAGGAAGCCGTGTTGGGGATGATTTTCGCGGTGCTGTTTGCCTTGATGGCGCTGTGCGCGCCAGGCTTTCTCGATGCCTACAACCTGGGCAACATGATGTTCCAACTGCCTGAGCTGGGCATTTTGGCGCTTGCCATGATGGTCGTCATCATCTCGGCGGGCATTGACCTCTCTCTGACCTTTACGGCTGCGCTGTCCGGTGTCGTGATCGCCCTCTTGCTGTCCAAGGGGAGCCCGATACTCGTCGCCGTACTGGCAGGCGTGGCGGCAGCAGCCCTGTGCGGGTTGCTGAACGGTTTTTTTGTGGCGGTAATCGGCGTTTCGCCGATATTGGTGACGCTGGGCTCGATGGTGCTGTTTGAAGGGTTGATCCTCGGCATCACCAAAGGGAATGCCATCTCGGGGTTTCCCGACGCCTTCGCCGTGATCGGGAACGGATCGATCGCTTCCGTCCCGGTTCCGATCTTGAACTTCTTTGCGATCGCGCTTTGCACCTCGATTCTGCTCAACAAGACGAAATGGGGCCGCTGCGTCTTCATGGTCGGCAGCAACCCGCTGGCAACGCTGTTCTCCGGGATCAATACCCGGCGCGTGCTGCTGCGAGTCTATCTGTTTTCTGCCCTGTTGGCATCTGTCGCGTCGATCATCATGATCTCCAGGTACAATTCCGCCAAAGTGGATTTGGGGTCGTCCTACCTGCTGCAAAGCGTCGCCGCTGCCGTGCTGGGCGGCACCGAGATCGCCGGGGGATACGGGAAAGTGATGGGCACCGTCTTTGCCGTCGGCGTCTTTCAGGTGTTGTCCAACGGCCTCAACCTGCTGGGCGTGCCGAGGACCGTCGTCGACATGATGATGGGACTCATCCTCATCCTCGTTCTCGTCCTCAACTTCCTGTCCGCAAAAGCGCGGCAGAAGCGCGTGGCGGAGCGGGGGGTGATCTGACGACAGGGACTTTAGCCGCTCAAGGACAGCAAAAGGGGGAGTGCTTGGGGGAGACAAGGTCGGTGAATCCAACGCTTAGCTGAAAAAGAAAACAGTAAGGGGGAAAAATGCATGAATAAGAAATGGTCCGGATTGCTATCGCTGATCTTATCGATCGGGATGTTGGCCGCCTGCGGCGCCAATGCGCCATCCAGCGCCCCGTCCGGCACTTCTTCCGGCTCTTCGTCCGGCGCTCCCGCTAAGCAGCCGGCAGCCCAGCCGGAAGCGCCCAAGGGGAATGCCAAGCTGAAAATCGCCGTCGTCCCGAAGCTGATCGGCATTCCCTACTTTAACGCGTCGGAGAGGGGAGCGAAAAAAGCGGGTGAAGAGCTCGGCGTGGATGTGATTTATACCGGACCTACCCAAGCGGATGCGGCTCAACAGGTGAAAGTGATCGAAGATTTGATCGCCCAAAAGGTGGATGTGATCGCCGTGGCTCCCAACGACCCGGCATCGTTGACCCCTGTTTTGAAGAAGGCCAAGGAACAGGGAATCCGCGTGATCGATTGGGATACGCCGGCAGACCAGTCGCTCGTCGAGTACTCTGTCCACCAGATTGACGACGAGGTGTACGGACGGCATGTCACCGACCTGCTCGTCGAAAAAATGGGAACCGACTCGGCGCAAATCGCGGTTCTCACCGGCGGGCTGTCGGCAGCCAACCTGAACACCTGGATCGACTGGGCGACAAAGCAGGCACAGGAAAAATACCCGAACTTGAAGTTTGTCGGCGACAAGATCGCTTCCGATGAAAAACAGCAGGTAGCGTACCAGAAGACGCTGGATCTGATCAAAGCCAACCCCGACGTAAAGGGGATCATGGCCTTCTCTACTCCAGCCCCGCTCGGAGCGGCACAGGCGGTGCAGGAAAAAGGCCTGCAGGATAAAATTGCCGTCGTCGGCACGGCCCTGCCGACCGATTCGAAGCCTTTTCTCGATGACGGTTCGCTCGATGTAGCGACGCTGTGGGACCCGGAAAAACTAGGGTATCTGGCCGTTGCAGTGGCAAAGGACCTGGTTGAGGGCAAGAAGCTCACCGATGGGCAGGATGTGCCGGGCGTAGGCAAAATCCAGGTGAAATCCGACGGGAAGACCATTATCATGGGCCCTCCCACCGACTTCACCAAGGAAAACGCCGGAGATTACAAATTTTAGCAAATCTGTCGCCAGGTCATGGTCCGGAAAATTGAAGCAGGGTTCATCCCCTGAGGGGATACCTTGCTTCCTTTTTGCCGCAAGAGGAATCCGTTTTTTGCCAAAAATTTTGACAGGAGGCGCATATGGTGGTCAAAAATCTCTGGGATCCAGCCGAAGCGAAGCGAAGATCCGGCGGTTTGGACGAATTGGTCTACCGTTCCAACCTGCTGGGCGCGGACCGTTCGGTAGCCAATTGGGGCGGCGGCAATACCTCATTGAAAACCGTGGAAACCGACTTTCGCGGCCGTGAAATCGAGGTCATGTGGGTGAAAGGAAGCGGATCGGACTTGGCGACCATGCAGGCACAACAGTTTACCGGTTTGCGCCTGAACGATATTCGCTCGCTGATCGAGCGCGAAGAGATGTCTGACGATGAGATGGTGGAATACTTGCGCCACTGCATGATCGACAGCCGTCATCCGCGCCCGTCCATCGAGACGCTGCTGCACGCCTTCTTGCCGTTTGCCCACGTCGACCATACCCATCCTGACGCGATTATCAGCCTGTGCTGCGCCGACAACGGCCGGCAGGTGGCCGAGAGGATATACGGCCGGCGCTTTGTCTGGGTTCCCTATGTCCGCCCCGGCTTCACCCTGTCCAAGCTGATCGCGAAAGCAGTGGAAAACAGCCCGCTTGCCGAACTGGTGCTGATGGAAAAGCACGGTTTGGTCACCTGGGGCGATACAGCGGAAGCGTGCTACGCCAAGACGATCGCGGTCATCCGGGAGGCGGAGGAGTACCTTGACTCCCGAACGGAAGAGGCGGAAGTGTTTGGCGGCGCTAGCCATCAAGCCCTCCCGCCCGCAGAGCGCAGGGAACTGCTCGCCGAGGTGATGCCGGTGATTCGCGGGATTTTGGGCAAAGAGCGAAACATGCTGCTCACCTGTGACGATTCCGAGGAGGTGCTGGCGTTTGTCAACAGCCGTGATGCGCAGCGGCTCTCACAGATAGGGGCGGCCTGCCCGGATCATCTGGTGCACACCAAACGCGTTCCTTTGTTCGTGGAGTGGGACCCGGCAGGCCGGGACGCCGGTCTGCTCAAGCAAGCCTTGCGAGCGGGGATCGCCCGCTTTGAGCAGGAATACCGGAGCTACTTCGAGCGAAACCGAGACCAGCAGGACAAGATGGGAGACCCGGCACCGCGGGTCATGCTGATTCCCGGGATCGGGATGGTCAATTCGGGGAAATCCCTCCAAATGGCCAAGGTAAGCGGCCAATTGTACCACCGCGCCATCGCCGTCATGCGGGGGGCTTCTGCGATCGGACAATTTGTCTCCCTGAGCGAACAAGAGGCTTACGCCGTAGAATACTGGCCGTTGGAGCTGTACAAGTTGAGCCTGGCTCCGCCGGAGGCCGAGTTTTCCCGCAAGGTCGGCTTCGTTACCGGCGGGGCTGGCGGAATCGGCAGCGCCACCTGCAAACGGCTGGCAGCAGAGGGACTTCATGTGGTCGTCGCGGACCTGAACCTGGAAGGTGCCGAGGAGGTTTCCAGGGAAATCAACCAGGCGTACGGGGAGGGCAGGGCGCTGGCGCTGAAGCTGGATGTCACCCGGGAACAAGAGGTCAAGGAGGCGATTCGCCAGGCGGTCTTGACATACGGCGGCATCGACATTCTGGTCAACAACGCCGGATTGGCGACGTCCAGCCCGTTTGAGGAGACGACGCTGGACGAATGGGAAGTGAACATGAACGTGCTCGGGACGGGGTACTTCCTCGTTGCCCGTGAGGCCTACAAAGTGATGAAACAGCAGGAAACCGGAGGAAGCATGGTCTTTGTCGGCTCAAAAAAATTCGCTTTACGCGGGAAAAAACGCGGCCGCCTACAGCGCCGCCAAGGCGGCCGAGGTTCATCTGGCCCGGTGCATCGCAGCAGAGGGGGGAGCCGCCGGGATTCGCGTCAACGTCGTCCTGCCCGACGCCGTCCTGCAGGGCTCGGCGATCTGGAATTCCGAATGGCGCAACGAACGGGCGGCGGCTTACGGCATTTCGCCGGATCAATTGGAAGAGCACTACCGCAACCGGACGACGCTGGGAGTGAACGTCTATCCGCAGGATATAGCCGAAGCGATCGCGTTTTTGGCTTCGTCCAGGGCAAAGAAGACGACCGGCTGCATGATTACGGTTGACGGCGGGATCCCGGCGGCATTTACCCGGTGAGCCGCCAGCAGGCAGAGGAAGGGAGGAGAATTCATGAGTGACCGCGCCTACCTGCTGTTTGCACAGCAACAGCAGGATCGGGGAATCGATGTTGAACAGGTAAAGGCCAAAATAAAAGCACTCAAGCTGGAGACGCCGTCCTGGGGATACGCTGATTCCGGCACGAGATTCAAGGTGTTTGCGCAGCCGGGCGTCCCCCGGGACCCCTATGAAAAACTGGCCGATGCCGCCGAAGTGCATCGGGTGACAGGCGCCTGCCCGTCAGTGGCGATTCACATCCCTTGGGACAAGGTGGAGGATTACGCCAGGCTGAAACAGCACGCCGAGGATTTGGGTATCGCGATCGGAGCGGTCAACCCCAACCTGTTTCAGGAAGACGATTATATCTTCGGCAGTGTCTGCAGCGTCGACCCCCGCGTTCGCAGAAAAGCGCTTGCGCATCTGCTGGAGTGCGTGGAGATCGCCAAAACGGTTGGCTCCGGGGTCATCAGCATTTGGCTGGCCGATGGAACCAATTACCCCGGACAGGCGGATTTGCGAAAGCGTAAGCACTGGCTGATGCAGGCATTGGCCGAGACCTGCCAAGCGATGCCGCCCGACATGCGCATGATGATCGAGTACAAATTTTACGAACCTGCCTTTTACCACACCGACCTGACCGATTGGGGCATGGCGTTCAACGCGGCCGTAAAGCTGGGGGAACAGGCCCAGGTGCTGGTAGACACAGGCCATCATCCGCAGGGGACGAATGTGGAGCACATCGTCGCTTATCTCCTGGATGAACAAAAACTGGGCGGATTTCACTTTAACAGCCGAAAGTACGGAGATGACGACCTGATCGCCGGGGCGATCAATCCGTACGAGCTGTTTCTGATCTTTCACCAAATCATCGCCGCGTCGGCCGACGAAAACCCCGGCGTTCGGCGCACGGCAGAGCGGATCGCCTACATGATCGATCAGAGCTACGCGATTGAACCGAAGATTCCGGCGATGATCCGCTCCGTTCTGAATGTGCAGACCCAGTATGCCAAGGCGCTGCTGGTCAACCTGGAGGAGCTTGGGCGGGCCCAGGAGGCCCAGGACGTCCTCGCCGCAGAAAATATCGTCCGGGAAGCGTTCGAGTGCGACGTCCGTCCCTTGCTTCGCGTCGTGCGGGAGGAAATGGGGCTGCCCGCCGATCCGATGAAAGCGTATTTGGAGAGCGGCTATGCCGATCAAATTCTTAGCCGCGGCAAAGGTGGGGCGGGCTGGTGAATGTACTCGCGTTTGACTTGGGCGCAAGCAGCGGCAGAGCGGTTGCCGGGCGAGTGGATGGCAACAGGCTGGCGTTTTGGGAGATTCACCGATTTGAAAATAGCCCGGTGCGGGTAGGGGAGCGGCTGTACTGGGATGTCCTGCGATTGTTTCATGAAATGAAACAGGGGTTGCTAAAAGCCCGCCAGACAGGCTTTTCAGAATTGCACAGCGTGGGCATCGACACCTGGGGAGTCGATTTTGGCCTGATCGGCGCACACGGGGAGCTGTTGGGCAATCCCTACCACTACCGCGACAGCCTGATCGACGGCAAACTGGAAGAGGTCTGCGCCATCCTGCCAAAGCGGGAGATTTTTGCGCGGACCGGAATCCAGTTTATGCCGATCAACAGTCTCTATCGGCTGTATGCGCTGAAGCAGTCGGGCTCCCCGCTGCTCGAGCAGGCAGCGAGCTTTTTGATGATGCCCGACCTCTTGCGGTATTTCCTGACGGGAGAAAAGAAGAGCGAATGGACCAATGCTTCCACGACCCAACTGTACAATCCGCTGACCCGTTCATGGGACGAATACATGTTGCAAAGCTTGGGCCTGCCTGCAGAAATGTTCGCTGATGCTGTCGAGCCCGGGCAGGTCGTCGGCGTGCTGCAGCCCTCCCTGTGTACCGAGCTGGAGTGTCCGTCGCTGCCCGTGGTCGCCGTAGGTGAGCACGATACCGCTTCGGCTGTGGCGGCGATCCCCGCGCTCACCCCGGACTTTGCCTATTTGAGCTGCGGCACCTGGTCGCTGCTGGGGACGGAAGTGCCGCAGCCGGTGCTCAACGATCAGGCGTTGGAGTGGAATTTTACCAACGAAGGCGGCGTCAACCGGACGTTTCGGCTGCTTAAAAACATCATGGGGCTGTGGCTGTTCGAAGAGTGCCGGCGCTGCTGGGCGGTCGGCGGGACCCGTCTGCGCTACGACGAGATGGTCGCGTTGGCTCATGGCGCCAAGCCGTTTCAGCGCTTTATCGAACCGGACGATCCGATGTTTTTGCATCCGGCTCATATGCCAAAGCAGATTCAGCAGTACTGCCGGGACACCGGGCAGTCTGTTCCCGAATCGGCGGGCGAGATCCTGCGCTGTGTGCTGGAGAGTCTGGCGATGAAGTACCGCCTCGTCCTGGAGCGCACAGAGATGCTAAGCGGGAAGCGATTCTCCGGCCTGCACCTGGTCGGCGGCGGAGTAAATAACGCCTTGTTGTGCCAATGCACCGCCAATGCCATCGGCCGTCCAGTCTGGGCCGGCCCCGCCGAAGCGACCGCGCTGGGCAACCTCGCCGTCCAACTGATCGCCCACGGCCAAATCCGCGACATCCGCGAGGCCAGAGCGCTCCTGAGCGAATCGCTGGCGATCAAGAGCTATGAACCACAGGAAGCGGCGCTGTGGAACGAAGCATACGGATTGTTTCGGCAGGTGACAGCGTGTCATTAAAAGAAAAGCTTCGAGAAACAGAAAAAAATGGAGCGAGCAGAGGCCTTGGCGACGCCCACCCAGTCGGAACGGAAAAAACGGCACACGCTTGTCGACCAAATTCTACGTTGATTTGCTTCCAGTCATTTTTGGTCGACGTGCCGTTTTTTGCAGTGGAGACGGACAGTTCAGCTTCCCAGTAGGCGTGCCGCGAACGGAGCGAGCCCATTTTTTTTCGGTTTCCATGACCAATGTTCCCCAAAGAAAAAGCAGGGGGCTTTTCCCCCTGCGTATTACCCGCTGCTCGTTTCCAATAATAAACAACGGCTATCCTCGCCAAGCCTGGGGATGATCTTCCTCCACGTACGCAGCCGCCTTCGCGTTTGCTTCCACCTGCGCCGGATTTTTGCAACCCGGGATGACCGTCGTCACTGCCGGATGCCGCAAGCACCAGGCCAATGCCCACTGCGCCATGTCTATCCCCGGCGGCACTTCGTTTTGCTTGATCTGCTCCACTTCCTTCAGCATCTGTTCCACCTGCTCCCGGTCGTGGTTATGCCGTACATCATTTGCCGCAAAGACGGAGCCTGGCTTGTATTTGCCGCTCAGATAGCCGCTCGCCAAAGGCACGCGGGCCAATACGCCCAAATCCTGCTCTTGGCAGGAGGGGAATACCTCCGCTTCCGGTTTTCGATCCAGGCGGTTGTACACCACTTGAATCGTACTGGCCTTCACCTTTGACGCCGACCCGGTCTGATGCATGCTGGCTTGCTTGTTCAAAGAGAGGCCCAGGTAGCGAATTTTGCCTGCCTGCACCTGCTTGTCGAGATAGGTCCAGAGGTCGTCGTTGTCAAATGCCTGATCCGGGCCGGAATGGAATTGATACAGGTCGATGTAATCCGTTTGCAGCGCGCGCAGCGAGTCTTCCAGCTGCTTTTGCACGTCCTGTGCCCCGTACTTGTCAGTCCGTTTAAATTTGTCGTGAAACTGGTGGCCGAATTTGGTGGCGACGACCCAGTCTTCCCGGCGGTCTTTTTTGAGGAAGTTCCCGATCAACTGCTCCGACAGGTGATCCCCGTAGCATTCCGCCGTATCGATCAGGTTGATTCCCAGTTCCTTTGCCCGGTGCAAGACCCGGTCTGCCTCCTCCTGGGAAAAATCCATGCCCCATTCGCCGCCAAATTGCCAGGTGCCCAGTCCGATCACCGAAACTTTCATTTCCGTTTTGCCTAATCTGCGATATTTCATGCAAGATTCCTCCGTTCTTTTTTTGGGTTACTCTATTCACGACCATCTTGATTTATGGTCGCCGACCACGGATTTGGTCAAGGTGATAAAGGCGGAAACGGCAGGAGAAACCTGCTTATGTGCCGGAAGAGCCAATCCTACCGTGCGAAAACACTCTTCCTTTAACCGCGCTCTGCTTAGACCATCGTGATGTCCATGCGCCACTAATTCCGGAATGATGCTGATGCCCAGGTTTTTTTGCACCATTGCGATTATCGCCTGATTGTCTGCAATTTCACAATAAACCTTTGGCTTCAGATGATGTCTTGCAAACAGCTGCTTGATCAAATCGTCACATCCGCCTTTTGGCATAATGAACGGGTAGGATGCGATGTCCCGAACACTAATCTGTTTTTTCGTTCGCAAGGGGTGGTTTCCCGGCAGGATCACTTGCAAATAATCCTCAAACAACGGGATGAAGTCGAGGTTCCCGGCATCGTCTGAAGTCAGAAAACCAATGTCGATGATATTTGATGATACCATTTGCTTGAGTTCCATGTAACCACCTTCATGGAATTCAACATGGATCCCAGGGTACGCAGCGTGAAACTTTTCCAAGACGGAAGGCAGCAAGTACGCTGAAACACTGGGAAATGTCCCAATTCGCAGTGTACCGACTTCCAAACCATTCAAACGGCCGGCCTCTTGTTTCATTTCTTCTGCCAGATTCAGTATTTGCCTTGCATAATCAATCATGACTTCACCTTCGGAAGTGAGTGAAATGCCAGAACGCCCCCTATGTAAAAGCGTCAGGTTCAGTTCGGCTTCCAGACCTTTGATGGCATGGCTGACAGCAGATTGGGACAGGCCTAGCTTGTCTCCGGCTTTCGTAAAGCTTCCCGAATCGACAACCGCCCGAAAAATCTCATATTGCAGCAATGTGATAGCCACCAACTCCAATTATGAATTATTTTCATGGTAATAATTATGAACATTCATTTGATTAATGTAAAGAACCGGAATATGATGAAAGAAAAAAGCAGGGAGGATCTGTATGAAAACCTTGCATTACACGTTGGTCGACGTATTTACCGCCGCGCCCTTTGGCGGCAATCAACTGGCCGTTTTTCAAGAAGATGCAGCTTTGGAAACAGAGACCATGCAAAAAATAGCCAGGGAACTAAACCTTTCGGAAACAGTCTTTATCCGACCGGCAATTGATCCGAAAAAGACAAAGCGTTTTCGAATCTTCACGCCAAAGGTTGAACTGCCGATGGCCGGACATCCCACCATCGGGGCAGCATACGTTTTGGCCGAAAAAGGCTTTTTGGGAACGAAAGAAGGTGCGAACGAATGGATCATAGAGGAGGGGGTAGGGGATATCCCTGTAACCGTTTATAAGGAACATGCTCAAATCTCCAAAGTGGAAATGAAACAGCCGCTTCCTGTTTTCGGCGAGAAGTACAGGGAGACTGAGCTCGCAGCGAACTTGCTGTCTCTATCCGCCGAAGACCTGGATCCTGCCCTTCCGATTCAGACAGTGTCCTCTGGAGTGCCGTTTTTGTTTATCCCAGTCCGCTCACTTGCGGCCATTCAAAACATACAATTCCGTATGGATATTTGGGAGAAGTATTTTAGCGGCAATCCAGATACAAAACATATTTTTACGTTTACGAGGGAAACCGAAGAGGCCCAATCTACCGTTCACAGCAGGATGTTTGCGCCTGCAATGGGGATTCCGGAAGATCCGGCAACCGGGGCAGCAAGCGGTCCGTTAGGGGCATATTTAGTCGAGCATGCTGTTATACAGCCGATTGATAACGGGGTGCATCTCATGAGAAGCGAACAGGGAATTGAAATGGGAAGACCCAGTTATATTGATATCACGATCGTCAAGGAAGGGGACGCATACAAGGAAGTAAAGATCGGGGGGAGTTGCGTCATCATCGGTTCCGGGGAACTTTATCTGGATGAACCGCATCAAGCTTTCCCGGCTTGAAACGTCTTGATTCCGCTGCAGAACCGGGAAATTTGTTCGGATCAAAAGTTCTCACCAGGCTTGCTGCTTTTCATAATCAACGTAGCAGGAACGAGCTTTGCTTTCTCCGCAAAATACCATGCGTTTGCCTAGTTTTCACTCGAATCACCGGAGAGAGAGACTTCTTCGATCACTTTTTCTATCTGAAAGCCCGCACCTATCAGCTCATTTACGTATGTACTCAGTTTGTACTGATGCATAACGGCCGGTGCGGGCCATTTTTCGTTCGTGAAGCCATGTACTGCAGCGAATGGCCGCTGCCGCAGCCGATGTCCAAGACTTTCTTGTTCTCTACATCACCCAGCAGCCGAAGTTCTTCTTCACCAGGTGCAAACGGACCGTAATCAGGGAGCGGCGTTCTGCCGAAGAAACGATGTGCCTCTTGATTCCAGGTCTGTTTATTTACCTGCAGAAATTGATGTTCCTGTGCGGGATTCATCCTGCTCACCCTTTCATTTGATCAGACAAGAACTTATATTTGCTGCCGACAGGTTTCATTCCTGCTGAACCATAAAGTCTGGCCTTAGTATTTTCGGAATTTTTTCTCATTGACAGAGAAAAATAACCTGACTATAATTCATACTAAACATATAGGAATTATTGTTTATAACCATCCCGCAGGCGTCTCAATCTGTGAACTGAGGTACGAAATTTTCGTTACAAAGGAGCGTGTTTACCCATGGCCGAGCAAAAAAAATGGAAGTGGGCAGATGATCCCAATCTGAACAAAATGGAGTTGACCAAGCTGGAAAAAGACGGGTTGGACGTGATCGAGACGATTGTCAATACCTACTCGAAAGAAGGGTATGCCTCGATTGAGCCATCCGATTTCGACCGGTTTAAATGGGCGGGCATCTACCAGCAGCGCCCGAAAGACGGCCACTTCATGATGCGCGTCCGCATTCCCGGCGGCATCCTGACCAGCCGGCAGGCGCGGACGCTGGCGGGGATCGCTAAAGACTACGGCCGCGATCTGGTGGATGTGACGACGCGGCAAGCGGTGCAGTTTCACTGGCTGACGGTAGAATCATTGGCCGACATCTTTTCGCGGCTGTCGGAAGTGGGGCTGTCCTCGTTTGAGGCTTGCGGGGACTGTCCGCGGACCATCGTGGGCAATCCGCTGGCCGGGATTGACCCGCATGAAGTGCTGGATACGCGCCCGATCATAAAGGAATTGGAGCAGTTTTTCCTGCTGAACCGGGACTTTTCCAATCTGCCGCGCAAGTACAAGATGTCGATCTCAGCCAATGTCTACAATGCGGCCCATGCCCAGATCAACGACCTGGCCTTTACTCCGGCCAAGAAGACGATCGGCGGAGAAGAAGTGGTCGGCTTTCACGTCTGGGTCGGCGGAGGCCTGTCAGCCAAACCGTATCTGGCACAGCAGCTGGACGTCTTCTGCCGCCCGGAAGAGGTGGTAAAGGTAGCGGCTGGCGTAACCACGTTGTTCCGCGATTTTGGCTACCGGCAAAAACGGACACACGCCCGCCTGAAGTTCCTCGTCGCCGATTGGGGCGCGGAGAAGTTTCGCGAGGAGCTGGTGAAGCTGACCGGCCCGCTGGAGACGCGGGGGGAAGACTTGCTTAAGGGGTGGAATGCCGGATATTTTTACGGCCTTCACGAACAGCGGCAAAAAGGCTTCTACTACGCCGGCCTGTCCGTTCCCGTAGGGCGGATGGATGCGGACGAACTGTCCGAATTGGCCCGGTTGGCGGACGAGTACGGAGACGGGACAATCGGCACCTGCAACTCGCAAAACGTGTTGATCCGCCATATTCCCGAGGAAAAGCTGGAGGCCTTCCGCGCCGAACCGCTCATCGCAACCCGCTTCAAACTCGCTCCCCAGACGTTTGTCGGCTACGCCGTCTCCTGCACAGGGATCGAGTACTGCAATCTGGCTGTCGTCGAGACAAAGGAGCGGATGCGCTCGTTGGCGGAGTACCTCGACCAGACGGTGGCGCTCGACACGCCGCTGCGGATTCACATGGTAGGCTGCCCCAATTCGTGCGGACAGCGGCAGATTGCCGATATTGGCTTGCAGGGGGCTTTAGTCAAAACGCCAAACGGCATGGTTGACGCCTTTGACATTTACGTCGGGGGCACGCTGGAAGAGGCGCGGTTCAATCAAAAGCTGAAAGCGCGGATCACCGCTGACGAACTGGGACCGTTCCTGGCGCAGCTGATCGCGATCTACAAAGAAGAGCGGCAGGCCGGCGAACCGTACTGGCGCTACGTGGAGCGCGTCGGCCTGGAGGCTATACAGCGGCAGGTGGATTCGATCCTGCAAACAGCTTGAGGAACGCATACAGAGGGAGGAAAACATGGGGGAACAACAAACAGAGACGTACCTGTACAAGCTGGAGGCTGTGTTGGAACAGGAGCGGCTGCTGACGGTCGTGGTCGTGGCGTCATCCGACGAAAGAGCATTCAGTTCGGCGGAAAACAACATCCTGCGCCACACGGTCGCTCCGGCGGCGATCAAACAGCTCAGTCTGGTGGAAAAGAAACCGCTGGGCCGGCAAGGAGTCGGATATGTGATTGAAACTTCCCAATTTTAACAGCCGAGGAGGGGGAACATGAGTATCCGTTATGAATCGGCAACGGACGAACACCTCGCTGCTGTCAACGCAGAGTTGTCGGCCAAAGACACGCTGGGCGTGATCAAGTGGGCATACGCCGCATTTGGCGATGAGCTGGTCTACGCCTGCAGCTTTGGAGCAGAAGGGATCGTGTTATTGGACCACATCAGTCAGGTGAAATCGGATGCGCGAGTGTTTTTTCTGGACACGCATCTCCACTTTGCCGAAACCTACGAACTGATCAAGCGTGTACGCGAACGGTACCCCGCCCTGCGCATCACCATGATTCAGCCAGAGCTGACGCTGGCCGATCAAGCAGCCGCGTACGGGGAGCAGCTGTGGCAGCGCCAGCCCGACCTTTGCTGCCAGCTGCGCAAAGTGAACCCTTTGGCCGGCGTGCTGGAAGGCGCTCGGGCCTGGATGTCCGGTCTGCGGCGGGAGCAGTCGCCGACGCGTGCCGATGTACAGTTCGTCAACCGGGACGAGAAGTTCCGCTCGTTGAAAATCTGTCCGCTGATCCACTGGACGTGGCAGGAGATCTGGGATTACCTGCACGCTTTCGGGCTGCCCTACAATCCCCTGCACGACCGTGGCTATCCCAGCATCGGTTGCCAGCCCTGCACCCGAGCGGTTCAGACAGGAGAGGACGCGAGGGCCGGACGGTGGGCGTTCAGCGGCAAAACGGAATGCGGCCTGCATCTGCCGCCCGCGTCAACGAAATAGTAGAAAGGACGAATCTCGATGAGCACAAGCCAACCACACGGCGGTACATTGATCAACCGCTTCGATCCATCTGCCGATCTGTCACGGGCATCGCGGCAAGTGGAGCTGGATGCGTTCGCGCTCTCTGACTTGGAGTTGATCGCCATCGGAGCGTACAGCCCGATCAGCGGTTTTATGGACCGGGCCGATTACGACTCGGTCGTGGAGCAGATGCGGCTTGCCGGCGGGCAGGTGTGGAGCCTTCCGATTACCCTGCCGGTGTCGGAAGAAGCTGCCGCCGAACTAGCCATAGGGGATCAGGTCAGGCTGTCGCATCAAGGGAAGGTGTACGGTCTGCTGCAGATCACCGATATCTATCGGCCGGACAAGTCGCGTGAAGCCCGGCAGGTATATGGTACGGACGACATCAATCACCCGGGAGTAAAAAAGCTGCTGGAACGCCCCGGTGTATACCTTGGCGGACCGGTTACCCTGCTGAAGCGGCCGGACAAGGGAGCGTTTGCTTCGCACTATTTCGATCCGGCCGAGACCAGGCGGCTGTTTTCCGAGCGGGGCTGGAAGACGGTGGTCGGCTTTCAGACGCGCAATCCGGTACACCGCGCCCACGAGTACATTCAAAAGGCGGCATTGGAAATCGTCGACGGACTCTTTCTCAATCCGCTCGTCGGTGAGACCAAAGCGGACGATATCCCGGCCGCCGTCCGCATGGAGAGCTATCAGGTTCTGCTGCGCCACTACTACCCGGCCAGCCGCGTACAGCTTGCCGTTTTTCCCGCCGCCATGCGCTACGCCGGTCCCCGGGAAGCGATCTTCCACGCCTTGGTGCGAAAAAACTACGGCTGCACCCACTTTATCGTCGGCCGCGACCACGCCGGTGTGGGCAGCTACTACGGCACGTACGATGCTCAGCACATCTTCCGCCGCTTCAGTCCTGACGAACTGGGAATTACGCCGCTGTTCTTTGAGAACAGTTTCTACTGCCGGAGCTGTGGAAACATGGCCTCGAGCAAGACCTGTCCGCATGACACAGCGCACCACGTCGCCCTGTCCGGGACAAAAGTAAGGGAGATGCTGTCAAGAGGGGAAGCGCCCCCGCCGGAATTCAGCCGACCGGAGGTAGCCCAGGTACTGATTGCCGGGCTGCAAGCCTTGCCCCGATGACAGCGGAGAGGAGAGAATCAGATGACCAGTAAAACCGTACCTCATCTCGTCTGGCATCCCGCCGCCGTCACCAAGCATGACCGGCAGCGGCTTTACGGCCACAAGAGCTGCGTCTTGTGGTTTACCGGGCTCTCGGGTGCGGGAAAATCCACCCTGGCCAACGCCGTCGAACAGCAGCTGCACGAACGCGGCCTGCACAGCTATGTGCTGGACGGCGACAACATCCGGCAGGGGTTAAACCGCGGGCTTGGCTTTACCCCGGAAGACCGCAAAGAAAACATCAGGCGGATCGCCGAGGTGGCCAAACTGTTTGTCGACGCCGGCGTCATTACGCTGACGGCATTCATTTCGCCTTATCGCGAAGACCGCGAGCTTGCCCGCGGCTTGCTCGAACCAGGCGAGTTTGTAGAGATTTACGTCCGCTGCCCGCTAGAGGAGTGCGAGCGGCGCGATCCCAAAGGGCTGTACAAGAAGGCGAGGAGCGGGGAGATCGGCGAATTCACCGGCATCACCTCACCGTACGAGGAGCCGGCAGCCCCAGAGCTGGTAATCGAAAGCGGAGCGATGTCCGTTGAAGAGTCGGTTCGCCTTATCCTGGCGTATTTGACACAGCGAGGCGTGATTCCCGAACAGGACTAGCGCAGAGAAAACAGTCCAAAACCCGCAGGCTGGGTTTTGGACTGAAATTTTGTAATTTACTGCTAGTCTTTCCATTTTTGACCGATGGGAGTCACGATTCCGTCCATGCTGATCCGGTTTTTCTTGTAATGATAGGCTTCAAGACCTTGCTCGCCCATGGCGTCGGCCCACTTGTGCAGGGCGTCCCGCTCCACCGTATAAGAAAAGAACGGCACGCTCATTTCGCATGAAGTCTTGACTTCATGGATGTCCGCCAAGATTCTGCCGCGCGACCGAAAGCGGATCGAAGTGTTTGATCCATTCGTCCCGTTCAGGCGGCGCCGGCAGTATGACCCGGCCCCTGCCGTACAGGCGGAGCATCTGACCGCGCAGATGCTCTCTTCAATCTACTGTCCGAATGAGGCATTCACGGTTGTTTGCTCCATTTCAGCAAATGATTTGCGGCCAATGAAATGAGATTCGATTCAAAAAGACGAGGCTGACTGTGGCTGACTATCTGAAGGAAGTGATCACAAAATTGATCAAACCGATTAATATGAACAGGCCAAGAAAAATGACCAAGCCATAGCCTAAGTATAACAGCCTGTTAGGAGCGTTTTTCATTGTTTTCCCCCTTGTCATGGACATTCACAGCTTCCCGATCAAATCGGGCCGATTTGCCAACAGGTAATCAACCCCCAGCCGGGTCAGTTTGATCCCGGTGCGGCCCCTGCTGGTGGCAATATACCCGCTCTCCTCAAGAAGAGCCAAGCGCTTGCGAATCTGCTGCTCGCTGAGAGGCCTTCGCCAATGTGCACTTTTCTCTGCCAGCTTTTTTCTGCCGATGGGCTGCCCTGCATCGTTTGCGTGAAAAGCAGCCTCCAGGATAAACAGTGCTTCCTCGCGATCGGCGGGAAGCTCCTCGGCAATTGGCTGCACTTCCCTGTTTTCCCGCGATTTGCGCTGAAAGAAGCTCTCGTTGGGGATATCGTCGATGGTGATGACGTTGCCGTCGCAGACTGCAAGCATGTAGTCGATGGTGTTTTTCAATTCCCGCACATTGCCGTACCACTGATAGCACATGAGCTGTTCCAGGACATCCGGCTTGATCTCGATCTGGCTGCGGCCGCTCTGAAACATAAAGTGGCGAATGAGCGGATGGATGTCCTCTTTGCGGGTTCTCAGCTCCGGCAGGCGGATGTAGAGGATTTTCAGGCGATGGTACAGGTCTTCGCGAAAAGTGCCCGCCTCGATCATTTTCAGCAGATCCTTGTTGGTGGCTGCGATCACCCGTACGTCTACGGGGATGATCTTGTTGCCGCCGACCCGCATGATCTCTTTTTCCTGCAGCACCCGCAGCAGCCTGGCCTGCAGCTTCAAGCTGATATCGCCGATTTCGTCAAGAAAGATCGTCCCGCCGCTGGCCTGTTCAAATAGCCCGATTTTTCCGCCTTTTTTCGCCCCGGTAAAAGCCCCTTCTTCGTATCCGAACAGTTCGCTCTCGACCAGATCTTCCGGCAGAGCGCTGAAGTTTACGGCGAGAAACGGCCCTTCCTGCCGCAGGGAAGCGTTGTGAATCGCGCTCGCGTACAATTCCTTTCCCGTTCCGCTTTCCCCTTCGATCAGCACGGTCAGATTGGTTTTGGCGATCTTCCTGGCGATTTCCTTGGTTTTTTCGATGCTGCTGCTGACGCCCTTGATATCCTGAAAGGTAAATTTGGCGATGTATCCCTTTTTCAACAGCTCGCGGCGATAGGATTTTTCCAACTCGATCGTTTCATGCGCATTCTGAAAGGTAGCGACGATGGTATCCTCTGTCTTGAGGTGGAAGCGATGGACGAGCACATCTCCGGAGTGAAGCGAAAACCACCCGGTCTCTTCCTCCGAGTCGGTCAAAATGAACGATGCCAACTCGGCATTCCGCAAAACGTCCTGCAGGTTTCGGCCGACGGTTTTTCCCGAGGAGAGGCCCAGCATGTTCGTCAGGTTCTCGTTGCATACCGTGATCATCGCCTTGCTGTTGACGGCCAGAATCCCGTCGTTCACCCCGTCAAGCACGTGCTTCAAATGCCTGTTTAGCTGGTCGGATTGGCGGCTGGTGATCGACAATTTCTTGCTCAGGTCGATGATCTTGCGGATGTACTTGTCCGAGACGATATCCCCCTTTTGTTTCAGCAGGTCAAGCTCCTGCAGGATCGTCATGACCGTCGTGATATCGATCAATCGCGGGCCGATGTTCACCACTTCTTTGACAAAGGGAGGAACCAAATCCACCTCTCCCGGCGTTATCGCGAACTCCACCTCGGGGATGTTTTTCTTCCCCGGGTAACAGGGGATGTACTCGATGTGATTAATGCCCAGCTGCAGCAGCGTTTCGACCGATTCGTAGACGGTGTCAGGACCGTCGTTGACGTAGAGTGCTTTGGTTTTGGACGCAAGAAACAGCAGCTTGTCGATATGTTCAAAATTCACGGTGCGCTTGGCTACCAGCACTTTGCAGCCCACGCCGATGTAGGGAGCAGTCTCCTCCGTGATCTCGGGTGAGGACAGGATGATCAATTTGTTTGAAAAGACACCGGAAATGTTCTCCTCAAGCGATTCGTGATGAATGCGGACAAAATCTCCGATCACTTCTTCCAGCTGTTTGACCAGGGTTTTTCTCGTTTCCTTCGTCCCGGTGAGGAGGATAATCTCTTTTACAGGCATGTGGGAAAATGTCCTTTCTTTTTATGGTTTTTAATGGTTGTTTTTGCGTGGTCTTTTTTACACGATTATAACCATTAAACCGTCATTTTAATAGGAAAATTCGGAATAAATAGACTTGTTTTGGGTCATTTCTGCCCGGCCTGGCCCGCTGCCCCATTGGCACAAGGATTGCTACTGCTTAATCGTGCAAGCTCGTTTACAAAAAAAATCATCAGGGGGTCGATGCAATTTGTTGGCAAAGTGGAAGAGACTGCGGTTAGGACTTGGTATCATGCTGGCGGCCGGACTGTTCGCCGGGTGTTCGCCGGCACCGACTGAAACCAAAACGGAGCCGGCCAATACCGGCGCGGCACCGGCGGCGGAGGGCAGCCAGACAAAGCAAAGCGCGGAGCCGAAAACGATCACCGTCGCAGTGGAAGCGGAACCGGTCTCGCTGGACCCGCAAAACGTGACGGACGGCAACTCGCTCACGGTACAGCGGCCGATGTTCGAAGGGCTGATGACGTTCAATGATCAGATGAAGCCGGTCCCGCTGCTCGCGACCGAGTACAAGTTTAACGACAATGCGACAGAAGTGACGTTTACCCTGCGCGAAGGGGTCACGTTTCACGACGGTTCGCCGTTTAACGCAGATGTGGTAAAAGCGAATCTGGACTTCGTCCGCGACGAGAAGAACGGGCTGGCCCGCAATAATTATTTCTCCTTTATCAAAGAGGTTATCGTCAAAGACCCGACCCATGTCACGATCGTCTCTGCCGAACCCAACTCGGCGATGGTATCGTACCTGGCTCATCCATCCGCCGCATTCAAATCTCTCGAGTCGTTGAACAAAAAGAAGGCCGATCCCGGCTTCAACCTGGACCGCAATCCTGTCGGCACCGGGCCGTTCAAGTTTGCCGAATGGAAGGACAACCAGTACGTCAAAGTCGTCCCGTATGAGAACTACTGGGATCAGGCGCATAAAGCCAAGGTGGAGAGCATCGTCTACAAGCCGGTGATTGAAGCGGGCACGCGAATTAACATGCTGAAGGCCGGGGAAGCGGACGTCATCTCCAAACTGCCGACACAGAGCGCCAAAGAGATCAGCCAGGACAGCAGCTTCAACCTCTTTACAGCGCCGTCGCTGAATGTGTACTACGTCGGCATGAATCTGAAGCTGAAAAAGTACCAGGACAAGCGGGTCAGGCAGGCGATGAATTACGCCATCAACAAGGACGACTTGATCGCTGGAGTGGTAGACGGCTACGCCCAGGTGGCCGACTCCGCGATTGCACCCCATACCTTCGGCTACAGCCAGCAAAAAGTCTACGAGTACAACCCGGAGCAAGCCAAACAGCTGCTGGCGGAAGCGGGCTACAAAGACGGCTTTGACGCGGTGCTCTGGACGAGAAACTCAAGCGAATTCATCGCGATTGCGGAAAATGTGACAATCCAGCTTGAAAAAATTGGTATAAAAGCGAAGGTGCAGCCGTATGAGAGCGGCACGCTGTTCGACATGCTGGACCATGAAAAAGGGACAGATCTCTGGATTGGCCGCTGGTCACCGGGTACAGGGGAAGCGGACTATGGGCTGCGTCCCAACTTCCACACCGCCAGCTTCGCGCCGAGCTTCAACAACTCCGGGTTCTACAGCAACAAAGAAGTAGATAAGCTGCTGGACGACGCACTGGTCACGCCCAACCAGGAAGAGGCACTGAAAAAATACGCGCAGGCCCAACAGATCATCTATGAGGATGCACCATGGGTATTCCTGCACGTCCCGGACAACGTCGTGGCCAAATCCAAGGACGTTACGGGCGTAACCGTGCTGCCAAGCGACACTGTGCTCGTCAACGATGCGGAAAAGAACTAACGGATAAAAGAGCCGGCAGGGGTTGCTCCCCAGAGCAGCCCCGTTGGCTCACGTTTACACGAGAAGAGGTGGACGGGTTGTTCAGCTTCATTGTCAGACGGGTCGCCGGAATGATTCCGCTCTTGATTGTCGTTTCGATCATCTCCTTTCTATTTGTTCACCTGACGCCGGGAGATCCGATCCGCGTGCTGTACGGGACGGAGATCAGTCCGGCTGCATACGAAATGCTGAAGCAAAAAGAGGGGTTGAATGATCCCCTGTACGTGCAGTATGGCCGTTACATCAAAAAGATCGTGACACAGGGCGACTTTGGCATCTCCTATCGGACGAAGTCAAACGTATCAGAGGAGATCGTGAGGCGGCTTTGCTATACCCTCGTTCTCACGCTGGCCAGCATGCTGTGGGCCGTGGTGATCGGACTTGCCGTAGGCATCATCTCGGCGACGAAGCGCAATACCATTTGGGACAGGCTGGGCATGGTCACGACGATCACGGCGCTGAGTATCCCCGAGTTCTGGTTTGGCCTGATGCTGATGCAGATCTTTGCCGTACAGCTCGGATGGCTGCCGACCAGCGGCAGCGGAGGGCTGGAGCATCTCATCCTGCCTTCCTTGACTTTGGGGCTGGGAGTGGCTGCGATTGTCGCGCGATTTACCAGGTCGAGCGTCCTTGATGTGCTTCGCGAGGACTACGTGCGGACGGCCCGGGCCAAAGGGCAGAGGGGCTGGGTCATCGTGATGACACACGTCCTGCGCAGCGCGCTCATCCCGGTGGTGACGATGACCGGACTGCAATTCGGCATTTTGCTGGGCGGTGCGGTTGTGGTCGAGCAGGTGTTTGCCTGGCCGGGGTTGGGGTCGTACCTGATCGACTCGATCCTGACCCGCGATTACCCGGTCATCCAGGCGCTCATCCTGCTGTTTTCCGTCCAGTTTTTGGTCGTGAATCTGCTGGTCGATGTCAGCTACGGCCTGTTGAATCCGCAAATTCGCTACGAGTAAGAAGGAGAACCATTATGATGAATCAGCAAAAATCGCCATCTCCTTTTCGGGTCTTTTTACAGAAGTTTTTAAGGCAGCGGTTTGCCGTCATCTCCTTGGGTCTCATCCTCTGCATCATCGCTGTGGCACTGCTCGCTCCCTGGCTTGCTCCCTATGATCCCTATCGGCCGGTGACGGACCAATACGCGGCCAAAGGAATTGAAGCAGGGCGGCTGACCAGTGCGAGCGTGAAGGTGGAAGCGGTGATGAGCGACGGGACGATAAAACGCGCAAAGGAGCTCGGCCATCTTACCCTTGACAGCGCTGACAGACAGATCGCTTCCGCGAGAAAAGCGGGGGAGAATGTCATTGTCAACGCGAATGGAGACGGTTCGACTGCGATCCTCCTCTCAGCTGGCGAGGCAGCGTCCCGCTTTAAGGTGATCGTCTCGGGGGAGGACAACGGTCAGGCGTACGTCTCCCAACTGATTGCCGACGTTCAGCAGCATTCGCTGGAGCTTGGCGCCGAACAAACAGCAAAGGTGAAAGCTGTTTTAACTGACGGCACCGAACTGGCCGGCATGAACGAAATCGCCGCCTATGTCGAGAAGAACGCAGCCATGCCGGCGATAAAACCGGCGGCCAATGACGGTTTTGGAAATACAAGAGTGACAGATGACAGCCATGGTTTGACCTTTACTTCCTTAGAGCCAGATGTGGTGCAGGTGGGCAGTGATGGCGCAATCAAAGCCGTCGGAGCAGGAGAAACGGCAGTAAAGGTGTCTTTGGACGGCGTTTCCACGCTCATCCCGCTTGCGGTCAACCAGCCGCTGTCCAAGCCGATCGTGACCAGATTGGTGCCGGAGGAGCTGGCGATAGACCTGATCAATAGGTACAAGCACCAACCGCCTTCCGGCATGCACCTGTTTGGTACGGATCATCAGAACCGGGATATCTTCAGCCGCGTCCTGGTCGGAACGAGGGAGACGCTGTTGATCGGATTTGTCTCCGTGTCGATCGGGGCTGCCATCGGAACGTTTCTCGGCTTGCTGGCCGGTTACTATGGCCGTTGGCTGGATGCGCTGATTATGAGATGCACGGATGTGCTGCTGGCGTTTCCCGGGATTTTGCTGGCGATCGCCGTCATCGCTCTACTCGGGCCGGGCATCGTCAACATCATTTTTGCCGTCGCGGTGTTTACTGTTCCCATCTTCATCCGGATCGTCCGGGGAAGCACGCTCTCTGTAAAACAAATGACCTATGTGGAGGCAGCCAAGTCGATTGGCGTAAAGGATCGGGTGATCCTCATGCGCCACATCTTTCCCGGAACGTTATCGATCGTCATGGTATACCTGACCATGCGGATCGGCACAGCGATCCTGATCGGGGCTTCGCTCAGCTTCCTGGGACTCGGCGGCGACATTACCGCACCGGAGTGGGGAGCCATGCTGAGCGCAGCCAAGGACAACAGCCGCAATTTGTTTCATCCCACCTTTTTTCCCGGCCTTGCCATCGTCGTGACCGTGCTCAGTTTCAATCTGCTGGGCGACGGACTGCGGGATGCGCTGGACCCCAAATTAAAGGATTAGGTGGTGTGAATCGTGGCGGAAATCGTATTGGATGTAAAAAATCTCAAAGTGAATTTTCGCAATGAAGGCAAGGAATATACGGTCGTCAATAACATTTCCTTCCATATCCGTAAAGGAGAGACGCTCGGGCTGGTCGGCGAATCGGGCTGCGGAAAAAGCATCACGTCCCTGTCCATCATGGGACTCGTTCCGTCGCCGCCGGGCAGGATCGTCGAAGGGGAAATTCGCTACAACGGCGCCAATCTGCTGGCACTAAAAGAGAAAGATTGGAATAAAATCCGCGGCAACGAGATTTCGATGATTTTTCAGGAGCCGATGACCTCCCTCACGCCTGTCTTTACGATCGGGAGGCAGTTGGACGAAGTGATTCGCCTGCACACCAACCTGTCAAAAAAACAGGCGAAAGCGAGATCGATTGAAATGCTGAAGCGGGTCGGGATCTCCAGAGCCGAACAGATATATGCCAGCTATCCGCACGAATTGTCGGGAGGGATGCGGCAGCGGGTGATGATCGCCATCGGTCTGGCCTGCGATCCCGGGCTGCTCATCGCCGACGAGCCGACGACAGCGCTCGATGTGACGATTCAGGCGCAGATCCTGGATCTAATGAAAAGCTTGAAAGCGAAGACGCAGACAGCCATCCTGTTTATCACTCACGACCTGGGTGTGGTAGCGGAGATGTGCGACCGGGTGATGGTCATGTACGCGGGGGAGATCGTCGAGGAAGCGGACGTCGACGCGCTGTTCCACAATCCAAAGCATCCCTATACACGCGGATTGCTGCAATCCATCCCCAAGATCGAAGAAAAAAGACGCCGGCTGTACTCGATATCCGGCCAGGTGCCTGCGCCGGGATCGATTGCTCGAGGCTGCCGGTTTCGGGATAGATGCCCTTCTGTCATGGAGCGCTGCGCCAAAGAAGCACCAGAGCTCTTTTCCATCGAAGAAAAACACGCCTGCCGCTGCTGGCTGCACGCAGAGTAATGGGAGGAGAGTCATGGCAAAACCACTGTTGGAAGTACATAATCTGAAGGTGCATTTTCCGGTGAAAAGCAGCCTGTTTCGCCGCAGCAGGTCATTCGTCAAAGCAGTGGACGATGTTTCCTTTGAGATCTTTCGCGGGGAAACGCTGGGGCTGGTCGGCGAATCGGGCTGCGGAAAGTCTACGACGGGAAGAGCCATTCTGCACCTGCTTAAACCGACTTCCGGCCAGGTCATCTTCGCCGGAGCAGACTTGGCGGCGCTGTCTGGAGAAGAACTGCGGAAAAAGCGCAAAGATTTGCAAATGGTCTTTCAGGATCCCTTCGCCTCGCTAAACCCCCGCCTGACCGTTGAGCAGATTCTGTCCGAGCCGTTGCAGGCGCATCACGTGGGGGACCCGGACGAACGGCGGCAGAGGATCGCCGAGATCATGGAAGTCTGCGGCCTCAGCAGCAGCTGCCTGAAGCGGTATGCCCATGAATTTTCCGGCGGGCAGAGGCAGCGCATCTGCATTGCCAGGGCGTTGATTCTCAAGCCGCAGCTCATCGTGGCCGACGAACCTGTATCGGCCCTGGACGTCTCCATTCAATCGCAAATCCTCAATTTGCTCCAGGACCTGCAAGAGGAGTTTGGGCTTACCTACTTATTCATCTCTCATGATTTGGGAGTGGTTAAACATCTGTGCAGCCGGGTAGGGGTGATGTACCTCGGCCGGCTGGCGGAAATCGGTTCGGCGGAGAAGATTTACGCGAGGCCTCTCCATCCCTATACAGAGACCCTGCTCTCGGCGATCCCGGTCTGTGATCCGCGGGTCAAAAAGGAAAGAATCATCCTGCGCGGGGATGTTCCCTCTCCCGTTGATCCGCCGCAGGGCTGCGCTTTTGTCACGCGCTGCCCGAAAGCGCTCGACATCTGCAGAACCGAGAGGCCAGCGCTGCAAAAAGCGGCAGAAGACCATTACGCAGCATGTCATCTCTTGCGATAAGGAGTAGATATCCATGGCCGAAACCATCGTAGTAGCAAAGCGCGGAGAGCATATTGAGAGCAGACACACGGGCAGCATTGCCGTCGTGGACGAGAAAGGAAACCTGTTGTACGGGGTCGGCGACGTCCAAAGATTGACGTTTAGCCGCTCGTCGCTAAAACCGGTTCAGGCGATCCCTTTGATCCAATCCGGCGCGGCGGAACGTTACCTGTTCAACGAGAAAGAGATCGCGGTGTGCTGTGCTTCCCACAACGGCGAAGAGCAGCATACGCAAGTGGTGGAGTCGATCCTGTTCCGGCTTGGACTCGGGGCAGAGCATCTGCAGTGCGGCACACATCCGCCGTACAGCCATGAGAGCTACGCCGCCCTGTTGAAAAGGGGAGGGGAACCGACGCCGCTGCACAACAACTGTTCCGGAAAGCACGCGGGAATGCTGGCGCTGGCCCTTCATCTGCAAAGCGATGCAGCTCTGTACCATCACGCGGACCATCCGGTACAGCGGAAGGTAGCAGAGGCTGTGAGCGAACTGTCTGGAGTGGCTGCAGAAGAGCTGGAGACGGCGATCGACGGCTGCGGGGTACCCACATTTGCCCTGCCTTTGGACAAGCTGGCCTACCTGTACGCCCGGCTCTCCAATCCTGCAAGCCTGGGGCACTCGACGAGACAGGCGGTCAAAAGAATCACCCAAGCAATGGTGCGGTACCCGGAAATGGTCAGCGGTACCAATGAGTTTTGCACAGATGTCATGCGAACGTGCGGGGGGAAGGTCCTGGCCAAAGGCGGAGCAGAAGGCGTCTATTGTCTGGGATTGCTTGATAGAGGCATCGGGATCGCGATCAAGGTAGAGGACGGGGCACCGCGTGCTTCCTATCCTGCTGCCGCTGAGGCGCTCAGACAACTGGGAGTGCTGACCCCACAGGAGGAAGAGATGCTGAGTGCATATCGCCTTCCTAAGATTACAAACAGAAGGGGAGAGACCGTCGGCAGGCTCGAGCCGGTCTTTCAATTGAAAGGAGTGAAGTGTCCGGAGATGTAAGGGAACGCGAAAAAACAACGACAAGATGAGAGGGGGAATCTATCAAATGAAAAACAAGCTGCGATCGATTTTTTCTTCCTGTTTGACCGCTTTGCTGCTCGTTTCGATGTTGACTGCCGACATGTCGTCCGCTGCCGCGGAAGATGAGATAGCCGATGCATCTGTCAAGGGGAGCCTCGTCATCATCGGCGGGGGGTTGGAGACTGGCAACGCCGAGATTTACAATAAAATGATCGAATTGGCCGGCGGCAAGGAGGATGCGGTCATCGGCATTTTTCCGACAGCGAGCGCATCCATGTCTTCATCGCGGAGCATGAAGCAGGATTTTGAGGATTACGGCGTGCCGGCAGAGAATGTCCGGATCATCGAAATTACCGAGAAAAACTACAAGGATCAAGTGAATAACGACGAGATCGTCAAGGCCATATCCGAATGTACGGCACTTTACTTCGTAGGCGGCGACCAGTCGCGGGTTACCAAAGCGTTCTACAATGCGGACGGCTCCAACTCCAAAGCGCTTGACGCCGTCTGGGACGTGTACAGGGAGGGCGGGCTGATTGCAGGCTCTTCCGCGGGCGCCGCGATCATGTCTGATCCGATGATCCTGAATGCCACCTCGCTGGAAGCGCTGCAAAAAGGCGTCACATATGACGAGCAAAAGCCCGGTCTCTGGGTGACGAAGGGACTCGGTTTCTTTGAGGCGGGGATTACCGACCAGCACTTCAGCAAGCGGGGGAGGCTCGGCCGTCTGGTCGTCGCATTGGTCCACGAAAAAATCAATTACGGGTTCGGGATTGACGAAAACTCGGCAATGGTCGTCAGCGGCAATGAGATTGAGGTCATCGGAGCCAGCGGGATGTTTTTGGTCGACGCGTCAAAGGCTGAATACACCAAGAAAGGAGCCTATCTCGGTATAGACGTATCCTACCTGGAAAAAGGCGACAAGTACAATTTTGCCACGAAGGAGTTTACGGTCCACTCCTCGAAGACGCTGATCCGGCCTGGACAGGAATACTACGAGGGCAATGAGCTGAATACCAACATCTTTGGAAGTGACGCTGCCAAGACCGCTCTTTTGGACGATCTGATGGACAATACGGCCAGGGAGGCACGGGGCCTGACTTTTGCCCTTGACCAGAAGAACGGCAAAGGCAGCGGCTTCACCGTCGTGTTCAGCAAGACCGCACAGACGAAAGGGTACTACGACAGCGATGAGTACGCTTCGACCGCGTTGCATGTCAACATGGATATCATCCCGATCGAAGTGCAGGTAAAAGAACTGGAGCACTTGCCCAAAAAATAATCCGCCGGCAATCATCAAAAAAGCTCCCGCGTCATGATGGGGTACAGCGTGACGCGGGAGCTTTTTCTCTCTACGGTATGGGAATGGAATCCATCCACGGCGCGGCGCACAGCGTAATCAGCGCGGCGAGGATCATCGAGATGCTGGAGATGGTCCCTGCGACTTGACTGATCTCAAATGCTTTCGACGTCCCGGCCCCGTGTGCGCTCGTGCCGAGAAGCACACCGCGGGCAACTTCGCTGTGAATGCCAAGCAGGCGGATGAGCCAGGGGCCGATAAATGCGCCAGCCAGCCCGGTGATGATCACAAACACGGCGGTAAGCGTGGGAACTCCGCCGATTCGCTCCGATACCCCCATCGCGATTGGTGTCGTTACCGAGTGGGGGATCAGGCTGTGGATCATCTGCGGATTTACGTGCAGCCAGCCGCCCAGCAGCGCGGTCGAGAACACCGCGGCGACAGAGCCGGACAGCACCCCGGCGGCGATTTCGACAGCGTGCCTTTTTAAGACAGCGGAGTACTTGTACAGCGGGATGGCAAACGCCACCGTCGCCGGCTGGAGCAGATAACTCAGTAGTTCGGTGCCCGCATGGTACTCTTGATAGGAAAGATGAGTCCAGCTCAAAATCGCGACCAACAGGATCGGTGTGACCAAGAGGGGCGACAGGTACACTTTCGGTCTGCGGGCGTAACACCACTTCGCGCCGTAGTAAATGATGATCGTCAGAAAAAAACTGATGAGGCCGGTTATCATGTCCGTCCCTTCTCCTTTCGCTTGGCGATATACTGTACACTCAGGCCGGCGCAGGCCATGACGACAGCCGTACTCAGAATGACAGCCAACAAGAGGTGCTCCCCATCCGCCTTGAGTACATGGGTAAATTGGATGACGCCGACGGCTGGGGGAATAAAAAACAGCAGCAGTTCCGACAACAGCCAACTGCCGCCCGTCTCGAGCCACTCCAGCTTGATCATTTTTGCCTGCAGCAGCAGGTAGACGGCGATCATACCCAGGATGCTGCCGGGTATAGGAAGGTGAAAAATGCGGACCAGCCCGTTCATCGCCATCGTGATGACAATCAACAGGCTGATCTGCCAGATTCTTTTTATCACAGTGGACACAGTTTTCTCTCCTCTCTAGGTAAAGTGTACGCCAACTGTGATCATAGGTAAAATACATATATGGAATCATCTCGATTCATTTTATCTATCGGTTTGGAGGCTGAAGCGTCATGGATATACGTCATCTGCAGTATTTTCTCGAGGTTGCCCGCAGCAAGAGCTTTACCAAGGCGGCACAGGCTTTGCACATCACGCAGCCGACGATCAGCAAAATGATCAAAAGCATCGAAGCGGAGCTGGGGGTTGTCCTGTTTGACCGGTCGGGCAAACAAGTGGAGCTGACGGATGCCGGTCAGGTGATTTTTTCCCAGGCCCAGCCCATCGTCTCGGCGTTTGAGCATTTGTCAGCGGAGCTGGGCGACCTGATGAACCTGAAGCGGGGCCACCTGCGCATCGGACTGCCGCCGATGGTAGGTGCCAGCTTTTTTCCCCGGGTGATTGGAAGCTTTCACGAGAAGTACCCGGACGTGACGATTCAACTCGTCGAGGACGGGGCGAAAAAGGTAGAGGCTGACGTGGAAAACGGGACGCTCGATTTGGGCGTCGTCGTTCTGCCGACAAAGAGCGAGATCTTCCACCATTTCTCCTTTGTCAACGAAAAGCTGAGACTGCTTGTCCACCCGTCCCACCCGCTGGCCGGCCGGTCGCAGGTTGCTCTGCCGGAGCTGTCGGGGGAGTCGTTTATCTTGTTCCGGGAGGACTTCGCCCTGCACGACCGGATCCTCGCCGAATGCATTCGCGCCGGCTTCGGGCCCCGTGTCGTCTACGAGAGCTCGCAGTGGGACTTCATCAGCGAGATGGTGGCGGCCAATCTGGGCATTGCGCTCTTGCCGGAGACGATCTGCCGGGAGTTGGACGAGGCCCGCGTCTGCACGCTTCGCCTGGTCGACCCGGAAATCCCCTGGCATCTGGCGGTGATCTGGCACAAAGACCGCTACTTGTCCTTTGCGGCACGGGAATGGCTCCGCTTCACCCGGGACTTGCTCTCGCGAAAAAGGGGGGCAAGGGCTAAGGAGTAACGGTCGGCTCCAGCACCGTCAGGGTATTGGTGAACGTGTTCAGGTTTACCCTGGCGCCGATCGGGATCGCCGCCTTGTACAGCCCGTGTGCAGTGGCCACGTTCGTCATCAGCGGCTTGCCCAGCGGGACGAGTACTTCATTGATCAAATCATCGTAAGACGTTCGGTAGGATACTTCGCAGTTGGTGCATTCCCCCATGACAATGCCCAGGCAATCGTCCAATTTTCCCGCCAGCCACAGGTGCTCCAGCATGCGGTAGACGTGATTGGAAGGCTCGTGGGTCTCTTCGAGCAGCAGAATGGTTCCTCTGGTGTCGATCTCATACGGTGTTCCCAAGGTGTCGACAAAGGAGGTAAGGTTGCCGCCGACGATGGGGCCGGTGACGTTTCCCGGCACTTTGCTGATCTGCGGCATTCCCGGCGGGTTCTGAATGGGCCGGGGGGCGGTAACCGTAGAGGTGGCGGCAAAGAACTGGTCGAAGTTGTAGGCGGGAGTGGTTGGCCGAAAGTCGATCAGCATCAGGCTTTGAAAGGTGATCAGCCCGCTGAACTGGGCCAGTACGTTCAACAGCACCGTAATGTCGCTGTAGCCGGTTACGATCTTGGGGTTTTCCCGAATCACGCGATAGTCCAGGTAGGGCAGGATATCGGCTACTCCGACTCCGCCGCGGGAGGGGAGAATCATCTTCACGTCCTTGTTTGCAAACATGTTCATCAGGTCGTAGGCCCGTTGTTCTTTCGTGGCGGAGACAAGCCCGAGGTTGCCAAAGACGTATTGACCGAATACGACCTCAAATCCCATGTCCCGCAGCGTGTTGACCCGCGCCGCGATCGTATCGGCTGAAAGCGGGCTGCCGAGTGTGACGATGCCGATGGTATCTCCCTGCCGCAGGATAGGTGGCGCGATCGCCATGACATTTTCCTCCTGACATTGGCATTTCGTTAGACTATGTATATGGCACGAGCGGAAACCGGGTACGCGTTTGCCCCGCCCATCTATGTTAAAATGGCGGATGTACACACAATACAGTCAGGGGGATCAACATGCGCAGCTATCAAGTGATTCTATTCGACCTGGACGGCACGCTGTCGGACCCGAAGATCGGCATTACCAAATCAGTGCAGTACGCCTTGAAAAAGCTGGGGATTGACGAGCCTGATCTGGACAAGCTGGAGCCGTTTATTGGGCCGCCGCTGCAGGATTCCTTTCCCGAGTGGTACGGGCTTGACGCGGAGGAGACGGACCGGGCCGTCCGGTACTACAGAGAGTACTTCAAGGAGAAGGGGATGTACGAAAACGTCCTGTTTCCGGAGATTCCCGGGCTGCTGCAGGAGTTGAAGCGATCCGGTCGGCAGCTGGTGGTGGCCACCTCAAAGCCGACGCCGTTTGCCGAGGAGATTTTACGCTATTTTCAGATTGACGGGTACTTTGATCTGGTGGCCGGCAGCAATCTGGACGGCACCCGGCTCGCGAAGACAGAGGTGATCGAGTACGCACTGGATCAGTATTCCGATAGGGAAAAACGCGACTTCGTCATGATCGGCGACAGAAAGTACGACGTGATCGGGGCAAACAAAACGGGGATCGACTCGATCGCCGTCACGTATGGATATGGTTCGAGGGAAGAACTGCTCCGGGAAAATCCGACGTATCTTGTGTCAGACATCCAAGGCATCAGGGAAATCATACTGGCCTGAGTTGGCGAGGCTCGCCCATCCTGGGCAAAGGCAGTTAGGAGATTTGTCCAGTCTTTTTGTATAATAAAAGTAATACAGAAAAAGCGAGGTCTCGCATATGCTCCATGAAGCAGAGAAAGCATTGCAGCGGTACTACGGCTATCAGACCTTTCGGGAAGGGCAGAAACCTGTGATCACCAGCATCCTGCGCGGAAAAGACACGCTTGCCGTCATGCCGACGGGCGGCGGCAAGTCGATTTGCTACCAGATCCCCGCCCTGCTGCTGCCAGGCGTTACCCTGGTCATCTCTCCGCTGATTTCGCTGATGAAAGATCAAGTAGATGCCCTGCACAGCGTCGGCATCCCGGCAACCTACATCAACAGTTCGCTGGACTCTCGGGAGGCGGCCGAGCGGATTTCCCGGGCAAGAAAAGGGGCGTTCAAGCTGATCTACGTGGCTCCGGAGCGCCTGGAGACGGACAGCTTTTGCTCACTCGCGGATCATCTGCCGATTTCCCTGGTCGCCGTAGACGAAGCCCACTGCGTCTCCCAGTGGGGTCATGATTTTCGCCCCAGCTATCTGGCAATCGCCGCTTTTATGGAAAAACTTCTGGCCCGACCGATCATGGCGGCATTTACGGCGACGGCGACTCCCGAGGTGCAGGCCGACATTCTGGAGCGGCTGGCGCTATCAGCCCCGGAAGTGTTTGTCACGGGGTTTTATCGGGAAAATCTCGCGTTTTCAGTGGTGAAAAGCGGGAATAAGTCTGGGTTTGTCTTGAAGTACCTCAGCGCCCATCCGGAGCAGGCGGGCATCATTTACGCCGCGACCCGGAAGGAAGTGGACAACCTGTATGCGTTTCTGCGCAAGAATGGGTACGCTGCCGGCAAATACCATGCCGGCATGAGCGACGCGGAGCGGACTGCCAGCCAGGAGGCGTTCCTCTTTGACGAAATCCGGCTGATCGTTGCGACCAACGCATTTGGCATGGGAATCGACAAATCCAATGTGCGCTTCGTCATCCACTACAATCTGCCGAAAAATATGGAAGCGTATTTTCAGGAGGCGGGCCGCGCCGGCCGGGACGGCGAACCGAGCGAGTGCATCCTGCTCTTCGCGCCGCAGGACGTGCAGATCCAGAAGTACCTGATCGAGCAATCGGTGGAGGCGGCAGACCGCAAGCCGCTGGAATACGAAAAACTGCAGAGCATGGTGGGCTACTGCCATACGACCCGCTGTCTGCAGCAGTACATGCTGCAGTATTTTGGCGAACAGGACTTGCTGGAGTGCGGCGTTTGCAGCAATTGCAGTAGCGAGGCGGTGCTGACGGACATGACGACGATTGCCCAGAAGATCTTCTCCTGCATCCGGCGGATGAACGAGCGCTTTGGCGTGAAGCTGGTGGCCCAGGTGCTGAAAGGAGCCAACACCCAGAAGGTGCGCCAGTTCAAGTTTGAGCAGTTGTCGACATACGGGATTATGGCAGAGTACACGGAGGACCAGATCAGCGGGTTCATCCATCTGCTGATCGCCGAAGAGTACATTCGGATGACGGACAGTCAGTATCCGGTGCTCTCCCTGCTGCCGAAGGCTTTTCCAGTGCTTAGCGGCGAGGAGCGGGTCTACCAGCGCGTGTGGATGAGGCAGCTCCGGCAAAGCGGTGACGACGCGCTGTTTGAACAGCTTCGCCAGCTTCGCCGCGAGCTTGCCCAGCGTGACAAGGTTCCGCCTTACATCATCTTCGCAGACAGCGCCTTGCGGGAGATGAGCCAAAGCTGCCCAATGAGCGAAGCGGAATTTTTGCAGGTAAAAGGGGTAGGCGAACAAAAGGCGAAAAAATACGGCCCCCCGTTTTTGGCGGCGATCCGTCAATATGTGGCAGAGCACGGATCGTCCCGCGCTGCCGGCGAGCCGGAGCAGACAGAGGCTGCAGGCGAAGCGAAAAAGGTTCCCAGTCATCTGCTGACGCTGCAAATGTATCAAGCGGGAAAAACGCTGAAAGAGATCGCCGCCGAAAGAAAGCTGGGGCTTGTGACGATTCAGGATCATCTCCTCCGCTGCGGCCGGGAAGGGCATGACGTGGACTGGGGTGCGTTTATCCCCGCAGCCCACGAAGCGGCGATTCTGGCCGCCGTTCGTGAACTTGGTTCTGAAAAGCTCAGGCCGATCAAGGAGCAGCTGCCGGAGGAAGTCGATTACATGGCGATCAAAGCGGTGATTGCCAAGTACGCGGGTGCGCCGGAGCGGACTTAGAGCTTGCAGGTAGTCCTGGGCCAGGACGGCAGGGTGACCGAAGCCGGAAAATTGGTCGTTCCCCTGCAAAAACCGTGAGTTGAACCTCCTACCCGGCTGTGGCAGGGAGGCTTTTCCTCACGTCTTTCTCTTTGTGAGAGTTTCAGCAGGGGGAGAAGGCCGTCAAACTCTCCCCGCCAGCAGGATGTGATACGGAATCGCCTCCCGAACCCGGCCTTTCTGTCCCACCGTGGTAGATGCCATGCACAGGGAATTCCAGATCGCTTCTTCCACGGCTTCCGCCGTCATCTCGAACAGGCGGGACATCCATTCCCCGTCCTCTCTGAGGAAGGCGTAGGGGAGGGTGTCTTGATGCGGCTCGGGGCGGTGGGGAATGCGGTGCGCCGTAGAGAAGGCGATGACGATGTCGCCGCTGCCGTGGGCCGCGTAAGACCCGGTACGGGACAGACCGAAGGCGGCCCGTTTGGCGATTCGCCCGAGCTGTCTCTCGCTCAGCGGAGCGTCTGTCGCGAGAATGATCATGATCGACCCATCCGGGGTTTTTTCCTTATCGGGATCAGGCGATGAAACAGGCAGCACTCCGCCGCCGGGCAGGCGCAAATCCGCCTTCTTGCCAAAATTGCTCAGCACCAGCGCCCCGATGGTGTACTGCCGCTGTCCGAAGGCGGCGATTCTCGAGCTGGTTCCAATCCCGCCCTTATACCCCAAACAGGACATCCCGGTACCCGCCCCGACGCAGCCCTCTTCCACCACGCCGGACTTCGCGGATTGAATCGCTTGGCGGGCGTGTCCCGGTCTTACATGCAGCCCGCGTATATCGTTGAGGTATCCGTCGTTGCATTCTCCCACGATGACATTCACGGTTCCCGTCGTGTCGCCAATTTCAAGATTTTGGTCGAGGAGGTAGCGAATCGTGCCTTCCAGAACGGCAGGGACGGATAGGGTATTGGTCAAGAGGATCGGACTTTCGATCGTGCCCAGCTCTTGCAGCTGGATGGTTCCAACCGTTTTGCCAAATCCGTTGATCACATGGCAGCTTCCCAGCACCTTTTCCCGGAAGAGGTTGTCCGGATGCGGGAGGATGGCTGTCACGCCGGTGCGAATGGCGCGATCTTCTGCGATTTGTTCGGACAGGGTGACATGTCCGACCATGACGCCGGGAATGTCCGTGATCGCATTGTATTTGCCTGTTTCATACCTTCCAATTGAAAGGCCAAGGTCGCGAAGCCGTACTCTGTTCATTGTCAACATCACCAGATCCTTTTCAATGTACGCCATTTTTCAACTGCAGCTTTTGCAAAAACACTTCGCCTTTTCTTGATATGGTGGTTCCCGAACGACCCTGACGGACGTTTAACAGCGCTAGTTCATTGAGGACTTCCAACCGCAGCCTGAGCTGCTGTTCCGATAAAATCACTTTTTTTTCTTTCAGCAGCTTCCTCACCATGTTGCGGCCATAAGACTCGTGCTGCTTTTTGCCCTGGACAAAAACCTCGAGAATCGCCAAGCTTTCTTCCAAAAAACCGTGTTCTTCAATTCGCTTGATCAGCTCGTTTTGTTCGTGCTCGTCCATCTCTTGCTGCAACGGGAGATCAGTAGTGTTCTGCAGTCTTCCTTTAATATAGAACGGCAAAAAGTCAGCATTAATTACTTTTTCTTCTAAACAAGCCATGTAGGAGACGGCGTTAAACAATTCCCTTACATTTCCCGGCCAGGGGTAGCGCTTCAAAAGCTGAATCACCTCTGAGGGTATGACCAGATCAGCCCGCTGCAAAGAGGATTGCAGATACGTATTGATCAGAGGCTCAAAATCCTCCATCCGCTTTGACAAGGAGGGGACTTCACAGGTTAATGCGGCCAGATAGTAGAATAAATCCTTACGAAATTTGCTTTCGTCCATCTGCGCGGAGAGATCGATATTGCTGGTGGTGATGATTCGCACATGTACCGGGACCGGTGTATGCCCGCCTGTCCTGATGATTTGTCCTTCCACAAGAGCCTGCAGCAGGCGGCCCTGCAAGGAAACGGGCAGTTCGTCAATTTCCTCAATACACAGCGTACCGCCATTCGCCAGTTCAAACAGGCCGGGGGAGATTCGCCCCTCCTGTTCGATCCCGAACAATTCCCTCTCCAGCACGTCCACAGGTCTTGCTGCACAGTTGATGTTGAGGTACGGGCCCGCTTTGACAGGAGAGTCGTTGTGGATCGCCTGGGCCAGCATGCGTTTGCCCGTTCCGGTTTCACCAAAGATATGGACGGGTTTATGTGTTTTTGCCAGCTTTTTGGCAATCCGCAGTACATCTTTCATGGCCTGGCTGTGTGCTATCACGTCTTCAAAATAGTATTTTGCGGTTTTCCCGTCCGTATGCTCTGCCCGCTTGCCGAACGTCGAGTCAATCTTGAAGGTTGTACTCTCATTGGACAAGGCAACAAGCGATTTCATATAGCGATTGACCATCACAAATAATTCGTAACCCAAACCCAAAGCCTCTAAAATTTCGCAAATCGTTTCAAATGAAAGGATGCGGTAGCCGATGTCGATCACTTTCATCGGTCCCTCGGGCACAAGCTGCCGTTCTCCCGGGGTAACCACAAAGTCGATCTGCTCCGGAATCGGCGAGCCTGGATCATACGCGTAATAGTTATGCTCAAATACGATCTCCCGCAGCGCCGCAACGGTTTCATCGGTGTGCAGTTTGGTGTCGTTTACGACCAAAATATTCTTTCCTTTCCCGCTGGCCAACAGTTCCCGCATGTTTACGAAGTTGAGCCCGCGCTTGGCAACGATACACGCAACTCCTTGCGGCAGGAAAGGACGGATCAGCGGCAGCAGAAAAGAGGAGGGCACAAGGACGGTTTCTCCTTCAGCAATCGTTTCTTTCGCCAGATGTTTGACCGAAATCGGACGGATCCTGACTTGATCTCCGGCTATCTCTGCCAGTTGCTTTGAGATGATTGACAAGAATTCGTCTTGTATGGAAATGATTGTTAAGATCTTTTCACTCAAAGTTTTTTCACTCCTATGCAAACCGACCATGAATCATCCATACAAATGACAGGCTGTGAAATGACCAGGCTCGCTCTCCTTCAACTCGGGAACCGTAGTTTTGCAAATGTCCATGCACGACTTGCACCGGGGATGAAACGAACATCCTTGCGGGGGATTGGACGGGCTGGGAATATCGCCTTCCAGGATAATCCGCTCTTTGCGTATCCGCGGATCGGCTACGGGAACGGCGGACAATAATGCCTGCGTATACGGGTGCAGCGGTTTGTCATACAAATCGTCTTTTTCCGCGATTTCGACGA
This sequence comes from Brevibacillus massiliensis, assembly GCF_000311785.1. Lineage (GTDB taxonomy): Bacteria > Bacillota > Bacilli > Brevibacillales > Brevibacillaceae > Brevibacillus_C > Brevibacillus_C massiliensis. Next base: position 68,360 of record NZ_HE978536.1, on the reverse strand, counting down.
TTCGGCCCAGGTACATTACGCCTACGCGATCACTGATATGCTCGACGACGCTCAAATCATGGGAAATGAAGAGATACGCCAACCCCAATTCTTTTTGCAAATCCTGCATCAGGTTGAGCACCTGCGACTGAATCGAAACATCCAATGCGGAAACGGGTTCATCAGCGACAATCAATTTCGGATGCAACGCGAGAGCTCTGGCAATCCCGATGCGCTGCCGCTGGCCGCCGCTGAATTCATGGGCATAGCGGTTCGCATGGTAGGAAGACAGGCCGACCAGTTCCAAAAGTTCCTGAACGCGTTTGTCCCGCTCTTTTCCCGTTGCCGTGCGATGGACCACCAACGGCTCCGCGATGATTTCGCCTACTGTCATCCGCGGATTGAGCGAGGCGTAAGGGTCTTGAAAAACCATCTGCAGTTCTTTTCTGAGTTCGCGCAATTGATGATCGGGTAATCTGCTGATGTCCTTCCCATTAAATCTAATTTCCCCTTCAGTGGGAGCCAATAACCTCATAATTATACGTCCGGTAGTCGATTTTCCACAACCACTCTCTCCCACCAAACCCAGTGTTTCCCCCTTAAAAATAGAGAAGGAGACTCCGTCGACAGCGCGGACATACGATTTTTTCCGACCAAACAATCCTTTGTTTACGGGAAAGTACTTCTTCAGATTCTTTGCTTCTATCAGCTGTTCTGCCATGCTTCAGGCCTCCTTTGCCAAGTCGTTCTGATACAGGAAACAGCGGCAGCGATGACCGCTGGCGATTTGCAGCAAATCAGGCTCTTGTTCCCGGCATACATCCATCGCATGCGAGCACCGCGGAGCGAATTTGCAGCCGCTCGGCATATTGCCAGGGGTGGGCACATTGCCGGGAATCGACTGCAGCCGCTCTGTTTTCCGGCGCAGCTTTGGAATGGAGTGAAGCAGTCCTTGCGTATAGGGATGTTTGGGATTTTCAAAGATATCAAAAACATCGGCTTCCTCTACCACTTTCCCTGCATACATGACCACGACGCGATCGCACATTTCGGCGACAACTCCCAAATCGTGGGTGATCAGCATGATGGCTGTCCCTCTTTCTTCCTTGAGCTTTCGCATCAAATCGAGAATCTGCGCTTGAATCGTCACGTCAAGCGCGGTTGTCGGCTCATCGGCGATCAGCAGCTTGGGCTCGCAAGACATGGCCATCGCAATCATAATCCGCTGTCTCATGCCGCCGGACAGCTGGTGCGGATACTCGTCCACGATCTCTTCGGCACGCGGGATACCTACCAGCTTCAGCATCTGAATCACGCGTTCGCGGGCTTTTTTCTTGTCGTATTTCAGGTGAAGCCGCACTGCTTCTCCGATCTGGTCGCCGATTTTGTACACCGGGTTCAGGGAGGTCATCGGCTCCTGAAAAATCATGGCGATTTCGTTCCCGCGAATCTCCCGCATCTTGCTTTCCGGAAGCGAGAGCAGATCCATTCCCGCGAAGCGAATCGATCCGTCGACCACTCTGCCGGGGGTATGGGCAAGCAGGCGCATAACGGAAAGCGAAGTGACGCTTTTACCGCAGCCGGATTCGCCTACGATCCCCAGTGTCTCTCCTTCGCGTATAAACAGATCGACGCCGTTTACGGCAGGGACCCGGCCGCTGTCGGTGAAGAAGTACGTTTTCAGATTTTCGATTTCCAATAGCTTGTTGTCCATAACACCGCTCCTTTGGCTATTCGTCTTTCATTTTGGGATCGAGGGCGTCCCGCAAACCGTCACCCAGCAGATTGAAAGCGAGCACGGTCAAGAAAATGGCAAATCCAGGAAAGAAGGTGACATGCGGGGCTGTGTTTAAAAAGTCCCTCCCTGAACTGAGCATCGCCCCCCATTCCGGCGACGGCGGCTGTGCGCCCAAACCGAGAAAGCTAAGGCTGGCGGCTGTCAAAATCGAAGTGCCGATCCGCATGGTAAAATAGACGATAATGCTCGACAGCGTTCCCGGGAAGATGTGTTTGAAAATGATCCGCCGAGGGGAGGCGCCGATCGAGCGGGCGGCCTCTACATACATCGTCGCCTTGAGGGAGAGGGTGCTGCTGCGGACAATCCTGGCAAAAATCGGAATGCTGAAAATGGCCACGGCAATGATCACATTTTCCAATCCCGGCCCTAAAATCGCAATAATCCCGATGGCGAGCAGGATTCCCGGGAACGCAAACAAGACGTCGCAGAATCTCATGATGACACTGTCCACCCACTTGCCATAGAACCCGCTGATTAATCCGAGGAACGTCCCCCCGATCGCTCCCACGAGAACAGAGGTTAACCCGACAAACAAGGAGATCCGCGTTCCTTCGATAATCCGGCTGAAAATATCCCGTCCGTATGCGTCAGTTCCCGCCAGATGTTTCAAAGTGGGGGGACTCAATATATTGTCGTAGTCCGGCTCAATGGCGGAATAGGGGGTAATGTAAGGTCCGATCAGACTGATAATGAACAGCAAAATGATAAAGCAGCCGGCAACCACGGCCAATCGCTGTTTTTTAAATTTCCGCCAAAACTCTGAAAACGGGGTGCGTGCTTTTTCCGCATCTTGCGGAACGACGCGTCCATCAGGTTGTACAACTACACTGTTGTTTGCCAACGCCTTTTCCCCCTTGCGTTATTCGTATCGAATTTGTGGATTCATCACCGCGTACAAGATGTCCACAATCAAGTTGATCAAAATGAATTCCAGCGCAAAAAGCAGCAGCTCTGCCTGGATCACCGGATAGTCGCGGAACGACACAGAATCGATCAATAACCGTCCCAATCCCGGCCAACTGAACACGGTCTCTACGACGATGGAACCGCCCAATAAGAATCCGAACTGCAAACCCGTCATGGTGATGACGGGAATCATCGCGTTTTTCAGGGCGTGCTTCCAGACGACGATATTTTCTTTCAGTCCTTTTGCCCTGCCTGTACGGATATAGTCTTCCTTTAAAATATCCATCAGGGAGGAGCGGGCAAACCGGGCGATCACAGCAGCCACTCCCGCGCCCAAGGTCAGCGAGGGCAGCACATATCCTTTCCACGTGTCATTGCCCCCGGTGGGGAAGAGCCCCAGCTTGACCGAAAATAATTGGATCAGCATCAAGCCGAGCCAGAAGGAAGGCAGCGAGATGCCCGATACCGCTCCAAACATTCCGGCATAATCCTGCCACTTGTTTCGCTTTGTCGCTGAGATCACGCCGATCAGCAGTCCAAAAATGATTGCCCAGGCCATGCTCCACACCGTCAACCAAAAGGTAGGCATAAATCTTGCCGCAATTTCATCAAATACAGGCCGATTGGTTTTCATCGAAGTTCCCAAGTCGCCTTGTAACAGTTTCCCGACGAAGGCGATGTACTGTACTGCGAGCGGTTTGTCCAAACCGAGCTGTTCGCGCACCAGCTCCACATCCTGTTGGCTGGCATCAGGACCGGCCACCAGACGCGCGGGGTCTCCGGGGATTAAATGAACGAACAAAAAGACAAAGATGGAAACGATCAGTAAAATCGGGACAACACCTAGCAATCGTCTCATCAAATACGTAAACATAACCCGCCTCCTGTCTGCCAAGATGAGCAGAGCGCTAATCGTCATTAGCGCTCTGTCTCCATTTTTTACCTTTTGATTTCTGCGTTCGTTACATTCAGCGCACCATCCGGCTGCAGGTAAACGCCCTCCAGATAGTTCTTTTTACCCGAGATCGTATCTTCGACGACGAGGCCCACCCATGGCGCGTCGTCCCAAATGCGCTTCTGAATGTCAGCATAAGCCTGCTTGCGCTTTTCCGGATCTACCGTTTGCAGAGCTGCCTGAATCAGTTTATCCACCTCGGGATTCTGATAGTAGGCCGTGTTGTAGGACTTCGGTGGAATCGATTCTCCGGCCAATAATGGGCGAATGCCCCAGTCTGCATCTCCGGTGGAAGAGGACCAGCCGCCATAGTAGAGCTCTACTCCGGCATCCTGCGGATTTTGCACGGACCAGATCTTATCGCTTAGCGTGCCGGCTTCCATCGGCAGCACATTCACCTTAATCCCTACTTGTCCCAATTGCTGCTGCAGGAATTCCATCGCTTTCATCGCATCGGAGTTGTTGGCTCCCCAGATGTTTGTTTCAAAGCCATTTTCATAACCTGCTTCTTTTAACAGCTGCTTCGCCTTCTCCGGATTGTACTCGTACGGAGTTTGCTGGGAGTAGAACGCCAGCTTCGGCGGGATGATCGAATCCAGCACGCTGCCGTAACCGCGGTAGACGACCTTTAAGAAAGCTTCTTTGTTAATCGCGTAGTTAATCGCCTGACGAACACGGACATCGTCAAACGGTTTCTTCATGGTGTTCATCGACATGTAGCGGATCACGATGGAAGGGTTGTTCTCCACAACGATGCCGTTTTTTCCGTTGATCGACTCCGCCTGTTCGGTCGGAAGCGGATAGATGAAATCGGCTTCGCCGGTCTGCAGCATCGCTACGCGGGCTCCGTTTTCCGGCACCGGCTTGAACGTGATGCCATCCACCTTTGGCAGGCCCGGCTGCCAGTAGTCCGGATTCTTCTCGACCGTCAGGTGATCGCTCGGGTCCCACTCGACAAATTTGAACGGACCCGTTCCGTCGGGATGTTTGGACACTTCTTTCCCGTATTTCTGCAAAGCTTGCGGACTGATGATCCTCGCTGCCGGGTGGGCGAAGTTGTTCAGCATGGCGCCAAATGGTTCCTTCAACGTCACCCTGAAGGTGTATTCGTCTACCGCCTCTGTCTTGTCGACGAGGGCAAACAGGCTGTGCCGTTTCAATTTGTTGTCCGGATTGGCCAATCTGTCGATGTTTACCTTGACGGCTTCCGCATTAAACGGGGTTCCGTCGTGAAACTTGACGCCCTTGCGCAGTTTGAAGGTGAATACTTTCGCGTCAGGACTTGCTTCATAGCTCTCGGCGAGAACAGGGATCATCTTCATATCCTTGTCAAAGCCAAGCAGCCCTTCGTACATGGTAGCTTGCACGGAACCGGACAAAGTATCGTTGGTGTCGTGCGGGTCCATGCTGATAAAGTTATCCTTCACCGCGATCGTCAGCTTGTTCCCTTCCTTTTTCGCCAGCGGCTGAGCTTCCTGCGAGGTTCCTTCGACCGGCTTCTGGCTTGCATCAGATGAACTGGATTGGCCTGAACAGCCTGCAAGGGCCAGGCTTGCAGCCATCAGGCAGATGAGAACGGAAGACAGGCACTTTCGTTTAAACATCTTTTTTTCCCCCTTCATTTTTATCTACATAAAGTGTTTTAACACTTATGCAACGTAAAAGATGGTACCAGTTCGCCGACATTTTCCTGCCGGGCGTTCTTTACAATCGGCCGATAGTGATGTGCCAGTTCGTCGAGCTGTGACTTATCCAGCAACCCCAATTGTCTAAGGGTCTCAAGGGCGGTCGGATACGCGGCCCGTCCGTTTCCATCCTCTACTTTGATGGCGATGCCGACTCCTGTTTGCCTGTCGCCGATCAAGTAGACGGATTCGGCCCCTGCTTTGCCGAATAAGCGCCCTCTGGCAGCTTTCATAAAATCGGTGCAGAAGCGGCCTGTTCCGCCAACCATTTCCGGATGCTTCATCATGGCAGCGGTAATCCGGTTTGCAGTATTGGCCCGTTTTTCCCCCAGATCATCCGGGTGGGCCATCCTGGCAAAGGCGTATGCCAGCCGTTCCAGGGGAAGGGCATGGACAGGCACGCCGCAGCCATCCGTCCCCATTTCAATCTGTTCAATCGGATAATCCGCCATCTCAGCGATCACCTGAAGAATGCGCTGCTGCACCGGATGATCCGGTTTGTAGTAATCTTCCAGCGATTCCCCCATATGCTTGGCGGTGATCAGCATTCCCGTATGCTTTCCGGAACAATTGCTGTACAGGGGAGTAAGCTTTTTTCCCGCCGCAATCAGCTTCTGATAGGCATCCTGGGAATGTGGAATATGCGTCCCGCACTGCAGTGCGTCTTCCCCGATTCCCGCCCGGCCTAGAATGGCCAAAACCCTTTCCGTGTGCTGGGCTTCGCCGCTGTGGGAAGCGCAGCATAGCGATAAATCGGCGTCGCTTAATTCGTAGCGGTCCGCTGCTCCGGTTTCTACTACCGGAATCGCTTGAAGCGGCTTTACTGATGAACGGGCATAGGTTTTCCGATAGGGGTCGCCCAGCGAAAACAGCAATTTTCCATCGGAAGCGACGACAGCTATGTGGCCATAGTGAGAACTTTCTACCCTGCCTCCGCGGCAGACATCGACAAGTTTTTCCATTTGCACAAAATTTCAGCCCTTTTCCGTGATTTCTATTTTTCGAATTATAGGGATTATATTATCTCATGATACAACCTATTTCAACCTGTTTTTTAGAAGAAGGTGAATAAATGAAAGATGTGGAATATTGTTTTAAGGGTGAAAATAGGTTTTATTGGGAGGTAATGAGTTTGAGAGTATTTATATCCGCCGATATCGAAGGAGTAGCAGGGGTCGTCCATCGGGAGCATACTGCGCGGGAAGGGAGGGAACACGATCGTGCCAGAATGCTGATGACGGGTGAAGTGAACGCTTGCATCGAGGGTGCGCTGATGGCAGGGGCCACAGAAGTGGTGGTCAATGATTCGCACGGAACGATGCGCAATCTGATACCGGAAGCGATGCACCCGGAGGCAGAGTACATCACCGGTTCCCCGAAGATGCTCGCCATGATGGAAGGGATTGCTGCCGGCTTTGATGCGGCGATTTTTTTGGGCTACCACGCAAGAATGGGGAATGACGGCATTTTGAATCATACCTTCCACGGCGGCGTAATCCAAAATATCAAAATCAATCACAGGGATATGGGGGAGATCGGATTGAACGCATGTATCGCGGGAGTGTTCGGGGTGCCGGTCGTCCTCGTCACGGGCTGCCAGCATGCCGCCAACGAGGCGCTGGAGTTCATGCCGATGATCGAAACAGCCGTCGTCAAACAGACCATCAATCGGCAAACAGCAAAACATGCCAGCCCGCAAAAGGCAAAAAACCTGATCAAACAAAAAACGGTCGAAGCGCTTTCACGTCTCCGCGAGATGTCGCCTGTCGTGGTGCAAGGCCCTTTTCGCGTAGAGGTAACCTACCTTCATTCGGGGCTGGCTGACGCAGCGGGAATTCTTCCTATCGTAGAACGGGTAAATCCGACTACCCATCGTTTTGAAACGGATGATTTTGTCGCGGCGTACCGGTATATTCGCAGCCTGATCACAATAGCCGGAGCGCTGAGCTGACGGGAAAACCGCTTTGCCGCATGGCTGCAAGGCAAATGGTCAGCGGCTTTGCACCCTGGCAGTATCTGCAGCGAATCAAGTCCCGGCCCTGCTTGGGATTGACCAGCCCCCCGCTAGGAGGGGCTGGCCGTCGTTCTACTGGAGTTCGCCATCTGTACCGAAGAGGTGTTGCAACGTGACTCGCCGAAAACGGGATACTTTTTCGAAGACGAATGCCACTCCCTCGCCGTGAGGCTGGAGATAGTAGCGGGTAATCCCGCGCCGAAGCAGTTCACTGTTGAGCCGTACAGCATCTTTCAGGCTGACAAAAAAGTACAGATGCTTATCCATCACTCTCACCTCCTTCCGTTCGTTAGAGTATCAGAAGGGGGGAGGAGCAGGTAAAAATACAATTGACAAAATATTCTAACGAAAATACCCTCATACTATAACGCACAGGAGGAGTGTGATGAGTGTGAAGCACTACAGGAACTGGCTGCAAGCGCTGATGGCGGTGCTGCTGCTCTCGTTGCTTGCTGTCGGATGCGGCACGGCCGATCAGACGGCAGGCAAGGAAGCGGCGCAGGAGCCGGGCAAGGGGGCAGGGACACAGCAGGAAGCCGTACCGGAGAAAAAATACGTCGTCGCCATGGAGGTGACTTTTCCGCCGTTTGAGATGATGGACGGAAACAAGGTGACGGGCTTCGATGTGGATGTGATTACCGCGATCGCGGAAGCGGCCGGCTTTCAGATCGAGATCATGCCTACCGGCTGGGACCCGCTGTTTGACGGAATTGAGAAAGGCTCGATCGACGCCGGTATTGACGCCATTACGATCACGGAAGAGCGGAAAAAGAAATTTGACTTCTCCGACCCGTATTTTGAAGCGACCCAGCTGATCATGGTACCGGAGGATTCGCCTGCTTCCGGGCTGGCTGATTTAAAGGGGAAGCAAATCGCCGTACAGTCGGCCACCACAGGGGAGGTCGTTCTGCAGAAGGCGTTTGGCAAGACATACGAGGGTCTGCGGGGCTACGATGACTTTTTGGGAGCAATCGATGACTTTTTTAACGGCCGGGTGGACGCGGTGATCGCGGACAACGGATTTCTGCAGTACTTTTTGCCGAAAATGAAAGAGAAGAAGTATAAACTATTGCGGGATGATTCGTTTGACAAAGAGTATTACGGGATAATGGTGCGGAAGGGAAATACCGAGTTTCTGGGCAAGATCAATCAAGGACTCAAAACGATCAAGGAAAACGGCAAGCTGCAGGAGATTTATGGCAAGTACTTTCAGCAAAAACCGGAGTGAGGCCCCGAAAAAAGGACTTGGAGCTCGCGATCGGGACATATTTCCCAAAGCGGATGCAAATTCGGTTCAAAATGGCCTTATAATGTTGTTGGACAGGGACAGCCGTCCTATTGATCCAACGTTGAAACCTGTATGATAGGGGGTGAACAGATGGATGTAAGCGCTGTTATCAGATTAATCGAAGAAGACCCGAAGATTTATCAATTGCTGAAGCATTGTCCCTACGACATCCTGCGGCAGTGGAAGCTCGCCGAGTATCCCCGCGGTTCGACCGTCTTCCGGCAGGGAGACGTGCAGGACTGCCTGTACATCATCGTGGAAGGTTCGGCTGATATCCATATTTTGGCTGAGAACGGCCGGGAGTACTCGCTGACGGTTTACCAGAAGGGAGATCTCATCGGCGAGCTGGAAATCTTCGAGCGGAAACCGTTTGTCTGCAACGTGAAGGCGCTTACCGATCTGAAGCTGATTGGTTTGGAAAGGGGGCAGTTCTTTCGGTGGCTGGAATTAGACATGAACCTGAATCGGCTGATGATCCAGTACTTGTCTAAAGCGTTTTATAATTTGTCCCAAAAAGTAGGGGACGACACGCTTTATTCTTTATACCATCGCGTATGCAGTTTTTTGGTCGAATCGCTGGAACATGGCGGCAAAGCGGAAAAAGAGCCGCGGATAAACGTCAACAAAACGCAGCTCAGCAGCCAGTTTGCCGTAACCCAGCGGAGTGTCAACCGGATTTTGCAAAGCTTAAAGGAAAAAGGAATTATCGATATTCATAGTCAGGGTATTATCGTAAGAGATGTTGAAAAATTAAAGGAAGAGAAAATAGCCAGCAAATTTCAGTAAATGGGCTTGCACAGCTTGAAGGAAGGTGTCATCATTCGTGGCAGACTCGGTCCAACCCCACATTCGCATCGGCACAGCTGACAGCGCAAAATACGCCATACTGCCTGGAGATCCGCAAAGGGTCGACGTGGTCGCCCGTTTTTTAGAGCAACCGAAAGAGTTGATGTACAACCGGGAGTTTCGAACCGTATCCGGTCTGTACAAAGGGGTGAAGGTACTCGTTACCTCGACCGGGATCGGCGGCCCCTCCATGGGAATCGCCGTGGAAGAATTGAGAAATATCGGCGTCGAGACGATGATCCGCATCGGCAGCTGCGGCGCCTTGCAAAGAGGGCTCCTGCCGGGGGATCTGGTCATCGCCTCCGGGGCGGTACGGGATGACGGAACCTCGACAACCTATGTGGAAAAATCGTATCCCGCCATTCCCGATCACCGCTTGCTGATGTACCTCTATCAGACGGCAAAGCGACTGAATATTCGCCACCAATGCGGAAGAGTGCGCAGCCACGACAGTTTTTATACGGACAGGGAGGAACAAATCGACCGCTATTGGTCTGACAAGGGGATTTTGGCGGCTGATATGGAGACCGCGGCTCTGTTTGTCATCGGCGGCATAAAAGGGTTGAAGGTCGCCTCCGTCCTGAATGTCGTGGTTGAGGCGGACGGCGATCTGGAAACGGGCATCAACGAGTATGTAGACGCCAGTGCCGCCTGCAAACAGGGCGAGGAGAGAGAAATTCTGGTGGCACTGGAGACGATTCTGAGCGTCCATAACGACGAAACAACTTGTGAGGAGGTTATGTGAAATGAGCGCGAACCAAAGCATCTGGTCTTTCCGCTTCTCCGTCGCCGCGATTGTTTTGATTCCGGTCGCGGTCGGCATTAACTATATCGGCAAATTGTTTGCAGGTGCACTAAAGCTGCCGCTATGGCTCGACGCCATCGGCACCGTCCTGTCCAGCATGCTGGCAGGGCCGATCATCGGGGCGTTGTCCGGCTTGATAAACAACATCATCTACGGCCTGACCGTTGACCCGATTTCGTTTATTTACGCGCTGACCAGCGTCTTTATGGGGCTGGTCGCCGGTTACATGGCGTTTAAGGGCTGGATTTCCAGTTGGGGAAAAGCGGTCGTTGTCGGTTTGGCGGTCGGGATCACGGCTGTCGTGATCTCCACGCCGCTCAATGTCTGGTTTTGGGGCGGCCAGACGGGCAATTTCTGGGGGGATGCCCTGTTTACCTACGTCATGTCGCAGACCGGCTCCACCTGGCTGGCTTCGTTCCTGGATGAACTGGTCGTCGATTTGCCGGACAAAGTGATTACCGTGCTGGCGGCTTACGGGATTTATCGCATTTTGCCGCAGAGCTTGACTATGCTTTACAAAAACAACAACAAAACGGAATCGATTTAAATCATCGCGAGCGGAAAGAAAGACGGTGAAGTTCTTTGAAGTCCATGAGTTTATACGTTAACCGTCATTCGCTGGTACACAGCGTAGACCCGATTACCAAGCTGTACTACATTGGTGCAGCCATTGTCGTTCCCTTTATCGCGCCCTCGTTCCACGCAGCCTGGGTCTGCCTGCTGCTTAGCGTGAGCCTGCTTCTGATCGCCAGGGTATTTCACAGGGCAATGCCAATCCTCGGCTTCGTCGCCTTCGTGCTCGCCACGGTGATCGTCATCCAATCGCTGTTTCACCCCGGCAATGCCACGGCCTGGTTCCATATCGGCTCAATCGGGGTATACCAGGAAGGATTTTGGTATGCGTTGGGAATTTGCTTCCGTGCCACGAACATCGTCTGCGCTTTTTCCATTCTCGTATTGACGACGAAGCCGTCCGATCTGGTGGAAGCGCTTGTCCGTAAGGGACTGTCTCCGCGCATCGGATACGTGCTCAGCTCCGTGTTTCAAATTATTCCGCAAATGGTCGCGACGATGGGCACCATTACCGATGCGCAGCGCTCGCGGGGAATGGAAACAGAGGGGAATTTGCTGGTGCGCATCAGGGCCTTTTTTCCACTGCTGGGTCCTGTCGTGCTCAGCTCTTTGCTCAATACCAAAGAACGTGCTTTGGCGCTGCAAGTGAGGGGATTTAACGCGACCGGCGAAAAAACCTTCTTGCACGAACAACAAACGTATCAATACAGCGCCGTGCTGCAGTGGGGTCTGATCGGAGTTGTGATTATCGTGGTCATTTGGAGGATTTTGTCATGAAAACCATTGTCGTAGAACAGCTGAAGTACCGCTACCCGCTGACACAAACCCTGGCGCTTAACGAGCTGTCCTTTGAAGTGGAGGAAGGGGAATTTATCGGGATCGTCGGCAAAAATCTGGCGGGGAAATCCACGCTCTGCCAGGCGCTGATCGGCCTGGTTCCCCATTTTTACCATGGGGGGTACGGCGGAAGAGTCATCGTCGACGGCTTGGAAGTAGGCAAGAGCCAGGTCGACGAGATCAGCAAGAAAGTGGGCATCGTCTTCCAGAACCCGTTTACCCAGGTGACGGGTTCCAAGCTGACGGTTTACGAGGAGATTGCGTTCGGCCTGGAAAATCTCGGAGTTCCGCGGGCGGAGATGATCGATCGGATCGATCATGCGCTCGACCTCTTGCAAATGCTCCCGTTTAAAGACCGCGCCCCGTTCGACCTGTCCGGGGGGCAGATGCAGCGCATGGCCATCGCCAGTATCATCGCGATGCGGCCGAAGATCATCGTGCTCGATGAACCGACGTCCCAGCTTGATCCGCAGGGCTCGGAAGAGGTTTTCCGCGCCATTCAGAGCTTAAGCCGCGAAGGGATGACGGTGATCATGGCTGAACACAAGATGGAGAAGGTCGCCCAATACGCGGACCGCGTCCTGCTGCTGCACGAAGGCCGGCTCATCGATTTTGACCGCCCCGAAAAGGTGTTTTCCAGAGACGATCTGGACCAGTACGGCATTGCCGCCCCCGTCTATACAGAGGTGTGCAAGGCGCTGGATGCGAAAATAGCGGGCGAGCCGTACTATCCGGCGACGTTGGATGAAGCCTGCAAAGCATTGGTGATGCGACGTGAGTAACATTCGGATCGAGAACGTGTCGTTTGCCTATGAAGCAGGCCGCGATATCCTCAAGCAGCTCAGCCTGGAATTTGACCACCGCTCCACCGCGCTGATCGGCCAAAACGGCGCAGGCAAAACAACGCTGGTGAAATTGCTGAAAGGACTGCTCAGACCAAGCACAGGTGACATCTTCATTCGCGGCATCAACACGAAGGAGGTCACGGTCGCGCAGCTGTCCCGGCATGTCGGACTCGTGTTTCAAAATCCGAATGATCAGATATTCAAGCGCACCGTCCTGGATGAGGTGATGTTCGGGCCGCTCAACCTGAAACAAGACAGACATGCGGCACGTGAGAGCGCTGTCTTAGCCCTGCAGCGAGTCGGCCTCGCTGACAAGCTGGAGGCCAACCCGCACGATCTGGGATTGTCCGAGAAAAAACTGGTCAGCATCGCATCGATTCTCGCGATGAATACCGACATTCTCATTTTGGATGAACCGACCATCGCCCAGGATTTTGCCGGTAAGGAGCGGATCAAAGAGATCATCCAGTCGTTGAAGGCGGAAGGAAAGCTTGTGCTGACCATCATTCACGACATGGATTTTGTCGCGGAAAATTTCGAGCGGACGGTCGTGCTGAACCAAGGGCGGGTACTGCTTGATGGATCGACCCGGGAAGTGTTTTCGCACAAGGAACTGCTGCGGCAGGCTTGTCTGGATACGCCATACATCACGCAGCTTGCGGAGCGGCTGGGCATTCCGCAAACGATCCTGACGGCCCGGGAGTTTATCGAATGGCAGCAAAAAAACAGCGAACGGAGGGAGACAAATGCGCAACACATGTAAAAAATGGCTCGCATCACTGGCTGCGGGCCTGCTGATGATCGGAGCGATTGCAGGCCAGGCGGCGGCCCACCCGACTGCCGCTGCGGTGGGTGAGTTGAATTTTGTCGGCGAGAACTACGAGATGAGCAGGCATCCCCTGTCCGACACGACCGTAACGATCATTCACGATACCCACTTCCACGGCAATTTTTACACAGAGGCTGACCCCAAAAACATCGCCAACTACTTTGGCCTCATCCAGCAAATCCGCGTGAAGCATCCCCATTCGCTGACGATCGCCAATGGCGACGACACGGCGACATCGCTCTTGTCCACTGTATTCAAGGGACAGCATATGATCGACGTGTTCAATGCGATGAAAATCGATGTCGAGACCTTTGGCAACCACGATTTCGACATGGGGCCGGAGCAGCTGAAAAAACTGGTGGCGGCAAGCACCTTCCCCTGGGTCACGGCCAATGTCACGGACAAGAACGGGAAGACGTTCGCGGAAGCGGAAGGGGCCAAACCGTTTATCATCAAAGAGGTGAACGGCGTCAAGATCGGGCTTACCGGTTTGACTGCGGAGGAGACGCCGGCCATTTCCGATGTCGGGGACAACATCGTCGGCGATCCGGTAGAGGCGATGAAAAAAATCGTGCCGCAAATGAAACAGGCCGGGGCCCGAGATCATCATCGTCTCCTCCCATCTGGCCAGTCCGCTGGAGACAAAGTAACCTGTGGCAAACTTGTGACAAATGGTGACAAAGAACGGTCGATTTTTCGGCCGTTCTCTTTCTT
>NZ_HE978536.1:0-52308 GCF_000311785.1 Brevibacillus massiliensis | reverse complement strand
CTGTCCCTTTGCCGAAACAAACGGCGGAAACAGACGTCTAACCCTAGGGAGATTGATAGAAAACTACGATTACAATGGTTTGGAGGATTTGGAGAATGGTACTTCGCAAGTGGTTTATCCTGCTGCTCATGCTGGCGCTGTGCGTCCCGGCGATGAGCCTGCCGGTCCATGCCCAGGCGCAGGGGATCAGCATCTATCTGGACGGGCAAAAAGTAGAAAGTGACGTGGCTCCGTACATTCTTCCAAGTGTGGGCGTCACGATGGTCCCGCTGCGGGTCATCAGCGAGAGTCTTGGGGCGCAGGTCTCCTGGTCGCAAAGCGCACAGACAGCGACGATCAACAAGGCGGGGACGGAGATTGCGATGACCGTCAATCAGAAGTCCGCCCGGGTGAACGGCGCGAGCGTCGCCCTGGATGCTTCCGTCGAGAACAGGCAGGGACGGGTCATGGTGCCGATCCGGTTTGTCAGTGAACAGCTCGGTCTGCAGGTGAACTGGAACCAGGCGACCCAAACGATTTCCCTGCATTCGGAAAATGCAGAGGTTCCGGCTCTGCCCGGGCAAGCGCCCAGCAGGGAGCAGGCCAAGGCCGGCGATTCGATGCGCGGCGCCTGGATTTCCACCGTATTCAATCTGGACTGGCCGTCCAGCGGCTCGTATGGAAATAAAGCCAAGCAGCAGCAGGAATACGTGCAGCTGTTGGACGAGCTGCAAGGGATGGGGTTAAATACCGTGTTCGTACAGGTCCGTCCTGCCGCGGATGCCTTGTACCCGTCGACAATGGTTCCCTGGTCGCGCTTCTTGACCGGAACGCAAGGGAAGGATCCGGGGTACGACCCGCTTGCTTTTATGATTGAGGAGACGCATAAACGCGGGATGGAATTTCACGCCTGGTTCAATCCGTTTCGGGCCAGCACCGATGCAAAAACGGACCAATTGGCGCCCAATCACATCGCCAAGCAGCATCCGGACTGGATTGTGAAGGCGCAGGACAAACTGTACATCAATCCGGGAATTCCCCAGGCGCGTCAGCAAATTATTGCGGAAATTATGGAGGTTGTGAATCGCTACGAGATTGACGGAGTCCATCTCGATGACTATTTTTATCCCTCCGGCGGAGATTTTCCCGACGATGCCGCGTTCAAAGCGTACAACGCCAAAAAATTTGCCACCAAAGCCGAATGGCGCCGCGACAACATCAACCAGTTCGTCAAGGACCTGGGACAGTCGATTCACAGCGCCAAGCCTGGCCTTCCCTTCGGAATCAGCCCCTTCGGCGTCTGGCGCAACAAGTCGGCAGACCCTACCGGCTCCGATACCAAGGCCGGTGTGAGCGCCTACGACAACATGCATGCGGACGTACGGACCTGGATCAGGCAGGAGTGGATCGATTACGTCATGCCGCAAATCTACTGGAGTTTCTCCTTTGCTCCAGCCCAGTACGACAAGCTGGTGGCATGGTGGGCAAACGAAGTGAAAGGAACGAACGTCAAGCTGTACATCGGACACGCCCCGTACAAGCTGGGGACGACGGAAGCCGGCTGGCAGACCGCCCAGGAAATCATCAACCAGCTGCAGTACAATACACAGTACCCGGAGATAGCCGGGGACGTGTTCTTCAGCGCCAAGGATCTGCGGAAAAATCCGCTGGGGTTGGTGCAAGCCCTTACCGAATACTATCGCCGCTAAAGACGTCTCATGCGGCAGCAAAAAAGCAAAGGAAAGCAAGGTTAGAAGAAGTTCTGTTCTAATCTTGCTTTCTTTTTTTTCGTAGAAAATGAATTTCGGAGGTTTCCCAGTCTCCGCAGAGCGGATTGGGCAGCACGATGAAATAGGTGCCGAACTGCTCTTCCACCCGAAGATGTCGTGTTGACGAACAGGATGAATCTGGATATACTGGTTTTTGAACTGACTAGTCAGTTCAAAAACGAAAGTTGGTGAATGGATGGCCAGAACAAAAAAAGACCAGATCTCTCAAGGGGCCCTGCAGGCATTTGCTGCCAACGGGTACAGCGAAACCTCCATGGATGCGATCGCCGATATCGCCCAGGTGGCCAAAGGAACCTTGTATTACCACTTCAAAACAAAGGAAGAGCTGTTTGTCTACGTCAATCGCAAAGGGGTGGAAAAGCTGATCGCCGCTGCTACGGAGGCGATGAAAGACACTTCCCGCCCCCTTCAAGAGCGGCTGCTTCACTTGATGGATGAGCATCTTCGCTTTTTCGACAACG
This sequence comes from Brevibacillus massiliensis, assembly GCF_000311785.1. Lineage (GTDB taxonomy): Bacteria > Bacillota > Bacilli > Brevibacillales > Brevibacillaceae > Brevibacillus_C > Brevibacillus_C massiliensis. The sequence continues at coordinate 50,078 of NZ_HE978536.1, read as the reverse complement.
AGCGGGAACTGTGTTTGCTGCTGTTAAATATCAGCTCCGGAGACCGCGAGCGGGATGAGCTTGTCCGTTCGATTCTCGCCGACTACTTCGGCACGATGGAAGCGTATTTTCGCAAACTGCAGGATGAAGGGATGCTAAACCCCAAGCTGGATGCACAGACATTGACATCGGCGCTGTTTGGCATGATCGGGTTTACGGCGCTTCGCAGGTTGTTTTTGGGCGAACCGCTGTACACAGATGAGACGCGCTCCACGTTGATTGCCCTGTGCAAAGGGGCTTTGGGGCTGTAAACGAGAGACAGGAACAAGAGGGAGAGGGAGAAGAAACATGAACAAACGAAAAGCGTGGATCGGTGTGGCTGCTTTTTTGGTGTGTATTGCCGTGCTGACGTTCTATTTGCTGGCGCCCGGCAGCGCAGTAGGTCAGTTGAACCAACAGGTGACCGGGGTCGTGGAAGGAACGGAAGTGAATCTGGCCTTTAAAATGAGCGGACAGATCGAGGAGATCACGGTGAAGGAAGGCGACCACGTAACCGAGGGGCAGCTTGTGGCGAAGCTGACAAGTGACGAACTGCTCGCAAAACGGGACCAGGCGAAGGCGGCTTACGAGCTGGCTTTGGCAAAGTGGGAGCAAGCCAAACAAGGGGTAAGCGTCACAGCCCAGACGTCTGATGCGCAAATCGCCCAGGCAAAAGCCGCTGTCGCTGCAGCCAAAGCACAGTATGAAGCGAATAAAAACGGCGCCCGCCCTGAGGAAATCTCGCAGCTTCAGGCCAAACTGAAGGCGGCGCAAACGGCGAAGGAAACAGCCGAGAACAACTTGAAACGGATGCAGACTCTGCTGGCCGAGGGTGCGGTTCCCCTGGTTCAGGTAGAGGAAGCGCAGGCCGGGTACGAAAAAGCAGCGGCTGAACTTGCGGCAACCCAGGAGCAGCTGGCAATGGCACAGAGCGGTGCCCGCCAGGAGCAGGTGAATGCAGCCAAGGCGCAATGGGAGCAGGCACAAGCCGCCTACGAACAGGCTGTTGCGGGACGCGGCCAGGTGGGTGTGCGGGAATCGGACGTCAAATCGGCGGATGCAGGCGTAAAACAGGCCAAAGGAGTGCTGGACGAAATGGAGGCCTACTTGCGCAATACGAAGTTGACCTCACCCATAGCGGGAACCGTCAAATCGGTGATGGCGGAACGCGGCGAGCTCGTCGCCCAAGGTGCGGCGATCGTGACGATTCAGTCTGACGCGGACCTGTTCGTCAAATTGTACGTCGATGAAAATCAACTGGGCCATTTGCAAGCAGGAGATCAGCAGACACTGTATGTGCCGGCGCTGCAAAAAGAGGTGCAGGCCAAGGTTTTGGCGATATCGCCGGCTGCTGATTTCGCCGTAAAAAGGGCGACGCAGGAGTTGGGAGATCGCGATATTCGCGCCTTCCAGGTCAAGTTTGACGTCGCCGGGACGGGACTTCGGCCAGGACTTACGGTTGAATGGCGGTTAGAAGGGGAGAGAAGCGGTGAATAGCAAACTTTCCCAACTCTTTCTAAACGAGTGGCGGTCCATATTTGCCAACCGGACGATCGTACTGGTGATGCTTATCGTCCCACTGCTCTATACGACGCTGTTCGGATTCCTCTACAGCGAACGAAGGGTGATGGAACTGCCGACGGTCGTCCTTGATGCCGACCAGTCGGAGCTGAGCAGGGAGTTGATTCGCGCTTTTGACCAGGATCAGACTTTTGCCGTCTCAGACATGGTAAACAGTGAGGCAGAATTGAACCGGCGGATTGATGCGGGGGAGGATTACGTCGGAATCATCATCCCGGCCGGCCTGTCAGACAAGTTGAAGCGGGGGCAGCAAACGGAAGTATTGACGATCATCGACGGCAGCAATCTGATGATCTCCAATACGGCTGTCCGCGCCGCGAGCACGATCGTCAAGACGGTATCTGCCAGCGTCACGCTGAAGCAGCTTGAGGCCAAAGGGGAGTGGGGCGAGCAGGGGAAGAGCTTTCTAACCGGAATTGATTATCGCTACCGCGTCCTGTACAATCCGACGTTCAGCTATTTGTCGTTCATGGTATTCGGGCTCGGCGGGACGGTGCTGCAGCAGGTCGTCTTCCTTGGCATCGCCATCGCTGTGACGCGGGAGAAGGAAGCGGGAACCTGGCAGCAAACGATTCGGGAACACAGCTTTGGTCAATTGCTGGCAGGAAAAATGCTTCCCTACCTGATCTTGTCCACCTTCAGCCTGTTGATCACGTACACCTTGCTGTTAAAGGGATTTCAGATTCCCTTCTACGGCAATCCGCTCTGGCTGATACTGGCGGGTATCGTCTTTAACGCGGCGGTTTTGGCATTGGGCCTCGCGATTTCCTTCTTCTCGCCCAATCAACTGCAGGCGACGCAGGTAGCCATGCTGATCGCCGTCCCGTCGTTCATGCTTTCCGGCTACACCTGGCCGACCATGTCCATGACGCCGGTGATTGCCGGAATCAGCAAATCGCTTCCGCTTACGTATTTTTTGCACGCCGTTCGGGAAATTTTGACGAAAGGGCACGGATTCGACTATATTCGACAAGATCTGCTCGTGCTTTGTCTCATGGCGATGATCGGCATATTTTCCGCATTTCTCGCGTATTTATGGAATCGTAAGCGGGCAATCGAGCCGGTGGAAAACCTGTCGACCATGCAAAACTTGTAAAAAGAAAAGCCTTGTATCTTTGAAAGGGGTTTCATAAAATAGAAAAGGAACTAATTTAACATTTCTCTTCCCAAGGAGGTACCCATGTCTGGAACTCACTTGAAATTGCTGTGTGAAGAGACTTTTCGGCGGTTAAAAAAGGTAAGCATGGAGTTGGAGCGCTTTCTCAACCAGGTGACGCTGTCGGAGTTGGTCAAGCAAAGCGGCGATCCGGAGGAGTACGAAGCTTATTATCGGAGCTACCTTTCCGACTTGCGCCATCTGCTCGTCAATTCGGAGAATGCCTACGAAAAAGTGGGTGTCTGTCTCCGGCGGGCCCGCTTTAGCGAGGAGTTCGCTCAAGAAGTGCTGTACAACGTTTACCACACCTGCATCAACTGCTTCTACTATCCCAAAGGGGAAGTGTACGACGAGAACAGCCGGATGGGCTATACGGGAGAAGATCCGATTGTTTTCTCCAAAGAGGTAACGCCTGAGCTTCGCCATTTAACGCTTTACCTTTCCAGGACGTTCGAGCAAATGCGCAATGAACTGCACTACTTTGAGAGTGATAATACTATTCCTTCGAATCAAATGATCTCATCCGTTTGATCATCAGTAAACCGCAGCTCCCATGGAGCTGCTTTTTTGTATGCCAGCAGTAATAGTATACAATTTTGCCGGGTCGGAACACAACATCTTTTTATAAATATTCAGAAAATTTTTCACGACATTTTCCGGGTTCGTAAAAAGCAGGCTCATGCAAAACATGAACCTGCCCGTTTTTTCGCTACAGCCCAAAACCAAGCCGGTGTAAAAAACGGCTGATAAACCCGCCGATGCCGCCGTTATACTGTCTTTCATCAGTCGACTGCTGAACGGGCGGCGCTTCCACTGCCTGCAGTTGAGAGAGTGCGGCATTGACGTTGATCAGTCCGTATCCGTACTCCGGATCCTTGCCCGGCCTGCCAAGATCGGTGGCCGTCTCCCGGATCAGGCGCATGACTTCGCTGTTTTTCATCCCGGGGCTGACAGATCGGATCAGGGAAGCAAAGGCGGATACGTGCGGACATGCCATCGATGTGCCAGACAAGGCAGCGTAATCGCTCTCGATATAGGTACTGGGTATGTCGACGCCGGGAGCGGCCACATCGACGTAATCGCCGTAGTTGGAGAAATCGGCCCGGGCTTTGAGGTGATCGACTGCCGCCACGCCCATCACTTCCGGATAAGCGGCTGGATAACCCGGCTGGTCGGAGTCGTCGTTGCCGGAGGCGGCAACGAGGATGACATTGTTGTCGAAAGCGTATCGGCAGGCTTCCCGCAATGCCGCGGATGAGGTGTAGTTGCCGACGCTCAGATTGATGACGTCGGCGCCGTTGTCTGTTGCAAAGCGTATGCCCTGGGCAATGTCAAACGCCGAACCGGAACCGTCCGCGCCAATTGCTTTGACCGGCATGATTTTGCTCTTCCACGACATGCCGGCAATCCCGGCGTTGTTGTTGGTGCGGGCAGCGATGATGCCGGAGACGTGGGTCCCGTGTCCGTTGTCGTCCATCGGCACGTCGTTATCGTCTATGAAGTTGTAGCCGGGGACCAGCTTGCCCTTGAATTCCGGGTGCTTCAAGTCGATGCCGGTGTCGACCACGGCGATGATGACGTCTGTGCTTCCTTCCGTTATGTTCCAGCCTTCCTCCATGCCGATCATTGGCAAATTCCATTGGTAACGCGGATAGTAGGTGTCGTTCGGAACCACGTTGGGCAACAGCAAGTAGTTGGGCTCGGCGTATACGGAATCGGGATGCTCGGCAAACACCTTCATCATCTCTTTTGTGGTCTTCGAATTCGACTTGATGATCATCGCTTCTCCGTAATCGCGCTTGATTTTGCCGTCTACCTTCCCCAGGATCTTTTTGATGGTCGCCTGATCGGGCCGCGGAGAGAAGCGGACGACAATCTCGTGTTCCACGTAGTGACTGCGGTCCCGTTCGTTGTGGTGGATCTTTTTAATATGAGGCCTGCTCTCAACCTGCCGTCTAATGTCCCGCACTTGTTCGATGTAGTTGATCCGGGGAATATCGGAACGAATGGAGGTGACGGATGGATGGGGTTCATTGTACTCTTGCACGCGGTAGCGCTGAACGGGAATCGCAACAAGTACGACCAGCACAGCAGCCACCAAAACGGCGGCGATTGCTCTCACCAGACTCACTCCCTACACTCTTAAGTAGGTATATCCTGCTACGCCGGCAAAGAGTTTATGAAGGAAAAAACAGGGGAGTGAGTTTTACGGACCGGGCTGTTCGGCGGCATATCCCATTCCGGGTCGAACCAGGACGTTCTGGAGGCGCTGAACATCGCCAAAGAGGCGGGAGCGGGCCGGAACCGCGTGGATAACGATTACCTGGCGGGGAATACTGGAGAGGAAGGTTTTCCTTTAAAAAAGAGCGATCTCTGATTCGGCGTCAAACACGTGGCATTTGGACAGGTCCATCCCGAGTGTGACGGTCATCTTCGGGCGCAGTCCTTCGCGGGCGTCTACGCGGGCCACCATCTGCGAATTGCCGATGTTGTTGAAGTAGACGTACAGCTCGGAGCCCATGTTCTCCACGACATCGACTTCTGCTTGGAAGACGCTTTGAAACGGGTTGGCTGTAATAAACTGGTTGTCGCGGTAAATGTCCTCCGGGCGGATGCCGAAGGTTATTTCTTTTCCGACATACCCGTTTTTCCTGAGCAGCTGAGCCTGATCGTCCGGAAATTGAATGTCGATCCCTCTCGCCGCAAACCAGACCTTGCCTGCTTCCTCGCGCGTCCGTCCCGTGATGAAGTTCATGTTGGGCGAACCGATGAAGCTGGCGACAAACTGGTTGACGGGGTGGTTGTAGATATCGTTTGTCGTCGCTACCTGTTGAATCAGTCCGTCCTCCATGACGACGATCCGGTCGCCCATCGTCATCGCTTCCGTCTGATCGTGGGTGACGTAGATGACGGTCGTCTCCAGGCGCTGATGAAGCTTGGCAATCTCCGTACGCATCTGTACGCGCAGCTTGGCGTCGAGGTTGGAAAGCGGTTCGTCCATCAAAAAGACCTGCGGCTCGCGAACGATTGCCCGACCGAGCGCCACCCGCTGCCGCTGGCCGCCGGAGAGCGCTTTTGGCTTGCGGTCCAGCAAATGCGCGATGTCGAGGATCCGCGCCGTCTCTTTGATCCGGCTGTCGATCTCAGTTTTGGAGAACTTGCGCAGTTTTAAGCCGAAGGCCATGTTCTCATAGACGTTCATGTGCGGGTAGAGCGCATAGCTCTGGAATACCATCGCAATGTCGCGGTCCTTTGGTGCCACGTCATTGACGCGGCGATTGCCAATGTACAGATCGCCTTCGGAAATATCCTCCAATCCGGCGACCATCCGCAGCGTGGTCGATTTGCCGCAGCCGGACGGGCCGACTAAAACGAGGAATTCCCGATCCTTTATGTCCAGATGAAAGTCATTTACAGCCGTGACGTTTCCATAACGCTTAAACACGTGATGCAGGCGTACTTCTGCCATGTATGCTCCCTCCCCACGGATAGGTACGGACCCGTCCGAATTTTCTCACTCTTACTATAGCGAAATACGGGCGGCGGTCTCTATGGCGATTCTGCACAAATTTGCTTAGCGGTTTTGACTAAACAGCAAGGCCAGGCGCAGCAGCAGCGCGTCGGAGAATTGGCGCGGATCCAATCCGGTCGTCTCTTTCAGTTTGTCCAGGCGGTAGAGCAGCGTATTGCGGTGAATGTATAACGCGCGGGCCGTCTCACTTATATTTAAGTTGTGGGAGCAGAGCGCCGCTAGCGTTTCCCGCTGTTCCGCCGACAGCCGCATCGACCACGGCAGTGTTTGGCTGATCATCATGGCGGCCTGATCCGGCAGCTCGGCAGCCCACATCTCCAGGCGGTACTGCCAGGTCGCGGCGACCATCGTTTTGGGCAGGAAGCGTTTTACGGCACGCGACAGGGAAGCCAGCTCGCGTAGCGCTGCGGCAAGCTGCTCAGGCTGCCCGATCGGCGGCGCTACAAAGACTCTCGCGTTCTCCATCGCCTCCGTCGAAATCAGATCGTGTATGCCGGCGGCCCACTCCAGCAGGGACTGCCCGGGCGGTTCTCCTGTGTCCGTATCCGTCCTGACTTCAGACAGCAGGGAGAGCGGCAGCAGCAGAAGGGCAGCGGTGTCGGTCAGGGGATACAGCTCCAGCTTTTGTCCCGCGTCAAAAAAATCGGTCAGCAGCGCCAGCCACGCTGCGGCATGGCCGCTTCTCTCCGGCATGGTCCGCTCCAGGAGAAAACAGGCCCGCTCGTCAACCCAGTTCCACGGCGTTTGCAGCTGGATGGGAACAGCCGGGGTTTGCCCCATGTAACAGGCCTTCAGCCAGGCTTGAACACTTTCCTTATCGGGCTCAGCCTGATCCGGCTCATGATGTAACAGCAGATTCAACAACGCCAGGGCAGGCTTTGGCCATGCCTCCGGGCTGACGCCGACGAACCAGACCTCCGCCTTAGTGACTTCGCTTATAACGATTTTTCCGCCCGCACGTTCGTACTGCTGCCTCTCCGCCTCCCACTCACTCGGGGAACAACGAACCAATTCGATTGGCAGGCTGGTCGTCTGACGTATCCGCTCGATTTCTCGGCGCCATCTAGCGATCACATGCTACCTCCGTTCCGAACAAGAAAAAAGAATATTGGCAATGACGAGATACTACTTATGATTATAGCAAAGAACGCCTCCATCGTTGGCAACGGAAGCGTTTTGCGTTTTATATTTCGCTTGCGGCCAGCACGGAAGCCTTCTCCCGGGAAGGCGAGACGGACACCCCGGATTTTTGTTTCTGCGGGGCAGGCTGGCTCTGCAAGGTGTGTACGGTGATCTCCGGACGGGAACGAAGCCTGACGTTCAGCCCGGTTTGCCCCAAGCCTTCACTGATGTAGAAGGGACGCCCGTTTAGGTAGTGCAGTCCCTTGACGATATTCATCCGCGGGAGCTGCCCCATCTTGGCCAGGTGAAATGGCTTCGGCCAGTGGATCTGTCCGCCGTGGAAGTGACCGGACAACAGGTAGTCGTAGTCGTATTCCTGCATTTCAAGCACGACATTGGGATCATGTGTCAGCACGAGGCGCAGCCCGTCGCCGGGAACCTGCTGAAACGATTTGGCCAAGTCGCTTTGGCGCGTGGCGTAGTCATCGACGCCGATGACGTGCAGCTTCACATCCGCCGCATCGAGCGTAACGGTTTCATTGCGCAGCACGCGGCAGCCGACCCCTTCCAGCTCTCTTTGCAGCAAGTCCAGCTTGGCAGCGGGCAGCAGGTAGTCGTGGTTGCCGAAAACGACAAACGTGCCGAGCCGGGGGGAGAGCTGCTGCAGCTGTTCCACAAACGAAATGGCTTTGGGGATATTGTACGCGCGGTCCAGAAAATCACCGGTGATCGCGATCAAATCCAGCGCTTCATCAGCCAGATCGGCTACGAGTCCCTCCGGTTTGATCGAAATATTTTCCATGTGCAAATCGGATAAGTGAAGAATGCGAATAGGCGGAAAAGCTCCGTTTATGTGACGCTTCTCTCGCGCGATGTCGATCGAGATGCGGTTGATTGTCGGATGGAAGGTGTTGCGGTACGCCTTAAAGCCAAGGCCGGCAAAAGCAAGCAAGGCAATTGGCCATAACATTGGTCTATCACCTCATCTATCGGTAGAGTACATACTTTATGATTATACTACACATACCGAAAGGCTGCGGAAGTATATACTGGAAGGAAATGCAGTGAAAAGAGTAGAAATATTCTTACGAGATAAGCCGAATATACTGTACCTGGAAGACAGGAGGGGTGATCCGATGAACTTTGAAGAGGCACGGCGTCGGTTTCCTTGGACGCTACATGGTGTGGGTAATATTGTCTATGAAGCAGTGGATCGGCATGTGGACGAGGGAAAAGGAGAGCAGACGGCTCTCTTCTTTACCGACGGCCAGCGAGAGGAATCGTATACCTTCGAGCAGATCCAGCGGCTCTCGTCTCGTTTTGGACGGGGCCTCAAATCGCTTGGCATCAAAAAAGGAGAGCGCGTATTCCTGTTCATGCCGAGGTGTCCGGAGCTGTATATCGCGCTGATAGGAATCGTACGGGTTGGCGGGATCGCAGGTCCCTTGTTCGAGGCGTTTATGGAAGCGGCTGTGCATGACCGCTTGCAAGACAGCGGCGCCGCGGCGATCGTGACGACTCCTTCGCTGCTGCCGCGCATTCCCATCGAAGAGCTGCCGCAGCTTCGCCACGTCATCGTCGTCGGCGAGATCCCCCGGACGGCCAGCCAGCGAGCCGTCTCCTACGATCAGCTCATGGCCACCTCCGACGAACCGCTCATCGAACGGGTGGATGGCGAGTCCGGCTTGTACCTCCACTACACGTCGGGTTCGACAGGCAAGCCAAAGGGTGTGCTGCACGTGCATGCGGGACTGGTTCACCAGTACGTGTCAGGAGCGGTCGTCTACGACTTTCGCCCGGGGGATGTGTACTGGTGTACGGCGGACCCGGGCTGGATCACGGGAACCTCGGCCGGACTGTTCGCCCCCTGGCTGCACGGGGTGACAATCGTCGTTCGCGGCGGCCGGTTTCGTCCGGAGGATTGGTATGCTACTTTGGAAAAGTATGGGGTAAATGTCTGGTTCAGCGCGCCGACGGCATTCCGGATGTTGATGGCGGCAGGGAACGATCTGCCGCGGCAGTTTGACCTCAGCCGTCTGCGCCACATCCTGTCGGCGGGCGAGCCGCTCAATCCGGAGGTGATCCGCTGGGGAGAACAGGTGCTGGGCAAGCAGATATACGATAATTGGTGGATGACGGAGACAGGCTCCACCATCTGCGCCAACCGGCCCGGCTTGCCTGTCCGGCCCGGTTCGATGGGCATGCCGCTTCCGGGGATTCATCTCGCTATCGTGGATGGGGAAGGCAGAGAACTGCCGGCCGGGGTGATGGGAAATTTGGCGATCAAGCCGCCATGGCCGGCGATGATGCGGACCATCTGGGGCAACGAAGCCAAATACCACTCGTATTTTCAACATGGCTGGTACATATCAGGGGACTCGGCCTACAAGGATGAAGACGGGTACTTTTGGTTTCAGGGGCGGATCGATGACGTCATCAATACCTCCGGAGAGAGGGTAGGCCCGTTTGAGGTGGAGAGCAAGCTGGTAGAGCACCCTGCCGTTGCAGAAGCCGGGGTGATTGGCATTCCCGATCCGGTGCGCGGCGAAGTGATCAAAGCGTTTGTGGTGCTGCGCCAGGGATACGAGGCCAGCGAGCAGCTGGGCGAGGAGATCAGGGAGTTTGTCCGCAAGAATCTGGCCGCGCATGCCGCTCCGCGCGAGATCGCTTTTCGGGATTCGCTGCCCAAGACCCGCAGCGGCAAGATCATGCGCCGCGTATTGAAAGCCTGGGAATTGGAACTGCCGACCGGTGACTTATCCACTCTGGAGGAGTAACATTCACTGCCAAAAGATTCCGCTGATTTCGGCAGGAAAACGCTTGCGGTTTGTCGAATACTCAGACTTATCCCAAAAGAGAGATGTTTGATTTTGATAAGGAGCGTGAGCATATGAAAGAGAATATGATACCAGCTGAAGAAGGCAACTTTAATTTGCAGGATTACGATCAAGCATATGCGAATTTTGACTGGAAAGATGTCGAAAAGCAATTTACCTGGTATGAAACGGGCCGAGTCAATATGGCATACGAGGCGATCGACCGCCATCTGGCTACCGACCGCAAAGATAAAACGGCGCTGCTGTACTTTGACGCCACGCGCGATGAAAGCTATACCTTTGCTGAGTTGAGCCAGCTCTCCAACAAATTCGGCAACGTTCTGCGCAAGCTGGGCATCGTCAAAGGCGACCGCGTCTTCGTGTTTATGCCGCGCTCCCCTGAGCTTTATGTAAGCGTTCTCGGCACGCTGAAAATTGGCGCAATCGTCGGTCCGCTGTTTGAAGCGTTCATGGAAGGGGCTGTCCGCGACCGCTTGGAGAACAGCGAGGCGGTGGCGATCGTCACGACTCCGGCCTTGCTCCCGCGTGTACCGGTACAAGATCTGCCGCATCTCAAGCACGTCATCGTCGTGGGAGACCCGGATCAAGTAGGGGACGGACAGGTCAGCTACCATGAAGAGATGGCCAAAGCCTCCGCAGAACTGGAAATCGAATGGGTAGACCGTGAAGACGGCATGATTTTGCACTACACATCGGGTTCCACCGGCAAGCCGAAAGGCGTTCTGCACGTCCACAATGCCATGATTCAGCACTACCAGACGGGGAAATGGGTGCTTGACCTGCAGGAAGACGACATCTACTGGTGCACCGCCGACCCGGGCTGGGTAACGGGAACCTCGTACGGCATCTTCGCTCCGTGGTTAAACGGCGCGACCAACGTGGTTCGCGGCGGCCGCTTCAAACCGGAAGATTGGTACAAGACCATCGAAAAGTTCAAGGTGACGGTCTGGTACAGCGCTCCGACTTCTTTCCGCATGCTGATGGGAGCGGGAGACGAGCTGGTGAAACAGTTCGACCTGTCATCGCTGCGCCACGTCATGAGTGTCGGCGAACCGCTCAATCCGGAAGTGGTAACCTGGGGATTGAAGGTCTACAAGCAGCGGATTCACGATACGTGGTGGATGACGGAGACAGGGGCACAGATGATCTGCAACTACAAGTCCATGCCGATCAAACCCGGTTCGATGGGCAAACCGTTCCCCGGCACCCATGCCACGATCATCGACGACGAAGGAAACGAGCTGCCTCCGAATCGCATGGGGAATCTCGCTCTGCGCGTCGGCTGGCCGTCGATGATGCGCAAAATCTGGAAAAACGACGCCAAATACGAGGAGTATTTCCGCTTTCCCGGCTGGTACATTTCAGGTGACTCCGCATACAAGGATGAAGACGGGTACTTCTGGTTCCAGGGTCGCGTCGACGACGTGATCATGACCTCCGGCGAGCGCGTCGGGCCATTTGAAGTAGAAAGCAAACTGGTGGAACATCCGGCAGTGGCCGAAGCGGGCGTCATCGGCAAGCCGGACCCTGTGCGCGGCGAAATCATCAAGGCGTTCATCGCCCTGCGCTCCGGTTTTGAACCGACCGAGGAATTGATGAATGACATCAAGCGTTTCGTCAAAGAAGGGTTGGCCGCACATGCAGCGCCGCGCGAAATCGAATTCCGCGACAAGCTGCCAAAGACCCGCTCCGGAAAGATCATGCGCCGCGTCTTGAAGGCCTGGGAACTCGGGCTGCCCACCGGCGATTTGTCCACGATGGAAGATTAATCCCGAATCGCAGTATGATAAGAAGCGTACGTCCGGAGCTGTCCGGGCATACGCTTCTTTTTCGTCTAATATTCTCTGCCGAACGCCTGATATAATAGGAGTACATTCAGCGCAATGATGATGAACGCGACAAGCACGGCCAAGCAGTTGGTCAACGGCCTGTTGGCGTAGCGCCCCATGAATGTTCCTGGTGAACAGAAGCAGGGGAATGATCGTAAAGGGCAGTTGGACGCTTAAAATGACCTGACTCACCAGCAGCGCCGTCAGTGTGTTGAATCCAAAACCGATGACGGCCAGAGCGGGAACCATCGTGATCAGACGGCGCAGCCAGATGGGGAAGCGAATGTCCAGAAAGCCCTCCAAAATATACTGGCCGGCCATTGTCCCGGTCAACGAGGATGAAAGCCCCGCCGCTGATGTTCGTCGCCCAGTTTCCGGGGTCGATGTAGCCGACACTGACCAGGAACGCCGGGCCGAGATAAGCCAGACTTTTGCGCGTAAACAGCATTTTGCCAAAAGAGTCAGATGTTCGCTGCACAGGCAGTTTTGTTTTGAATGTTTTGTACATACGGCCGCCTCCGCCATCTCCGTGTCTTTCTTTCCCGGTATTTTGCCCATGTGATCCGTATATTTTCATCGGCAATTTATAGTGACGAAGTACCAAATGCGTGCAAACCGCTTACAGTATGGTAAGGAATGAATAGAAGGGTTTGGTGAGGTGAATCATGTGGACGACTTGGACAACGATCCATGAATCATACGGCCTGCCGCGGGCGGCCAACGATTTGCGTCAATATTTAGAATTGAATGGAATTCGCGTTCGGCTTTCCAACCAAAAACAAGGAACGCTGCGTTCGTACGCCCTGCAGGTACCGATCCATCAGAAGGAAACTGCGCTGCGGCTGCTGGGCCATTACAAAAAGACGATTAAATAAAGCCAACCGACCATATTTCACCTCCGCTCCCGCAGTTGGAATGGGAATACTATCCCCCAGGGGAGGGATTGCAATATGGTCACGACACTGGTTGATCAAGCAGATGTTCGGGTACAGCATCAACGCCAGACCAAGCAGTTCGTGCCGGATCTGGTGTTCTTTGAACCGCGGGCCTTGGAATATCCGCTGGGTGAGGAACTGTTTCGCCGTTACAAGCGGGAAGGCATACCGATCAAGATGACGACAAGCCATAATCAGGTAAGAGGAATACCAGGCGAAACGGACTTGGAGAAATACCGCAACGCCAAACGCACACTGGTAGTCGGGGTGCGCAAAACACTCACCTTTGAACAGTCAAAACCCTCCGCGGAATACGCGATCCCCCTCGCAACAGGCTGCGCAGGCCACTGCCACTACTGTTACCTCAATACGAATGTCGGCACGAAGCCCTACATCCGGGTATATGTAAATATGGACGAGATCCTGGAGAGGGCGGCCAGGTATATACGTGAGCGGGAGCCGGAGATTACCAGCTTCGAGGCCGCTTGTACGTCAGATCCTGTCGGGATCGAACACATTACCGGCAATCTGAAGAGGGCAATCGAATTTATGGCCGATCAGCCAAATGGGCGCCTTCGCTTTGTGACCAAGTTTCACCATGTCGATTCGCTGCTGGACGCCAGGCACAACAAGCATACCCGCTTTCGCTTCAGCGTGAACGCCGACTACGTGATCAAGCATTTTGAACCGGGCACGTCGTCGTTTCAGGAACGGCTGGAAGCAGCCGACAAGGTGGCGGCAGCCGGCTACCCGCTCGGATTTATCATCGCCCCGCTCTATTGGTTTGACGGATGGCAGGAAGGCTATACGCATCTGTTGGAAGCCTTGAATCAACATCTCGGCCCGGAAGCAAGGCAGGACTTGACCTTTGAATTGATCCAGCACCGCTTTACCAAAATCGCAAAAAGCTTGATCTTGCAGCGTTACCCCAAGACCAAGCTGCGGATGGAAGAGGCGGAACGGAAGATGAAATGGGGAAAGTACGGCAAGGCAAAATACGTCTACCCCGATGTCCAGGCCTTCGCGCTGAAGTCTCACCTGGAAGGGGAGATCCATCGACTTTTTCCCCAAGCCCGAATCGAGTACTTCACCTAGGGTGCCTAGCCGAACAACTCGCTCATCGACAAATACCGCTCGCCGCTGTCTGCACAGATGGCGAGCACTTTTTTATGCGGTCCCAACTGCTTTGCTACTTTCAGCGCAGCAAAGACGGCTGCCCCGGATGACGGGCCGACGAGGATGGCTTCTTGTCTGGCTAATGCCCTCGTCATCTCCAGCGCCTGTTCATCCGTAATCTGGACGATCTCGTCGTAAATCTGCGTATTCAAGGTTTGGGGAATAAATCCCGGGCTGGTCCCGACCACTTTGTGCGGCCCTGGCTTGCCTCCGGATAAGACGGGCGAACCGGCCGGTTCTACGACCGCGATGTGCAGGTGCGGCAGATGCTGACGCAGGACTTCGCCTGTCCCGGTGATGGTGCCGCCAGTCCCGGCTGTAGCCACAAACCCGTCAAGGGAGCCATCCATTTGCTGAAGGATCTCCCGCGCAGTCGTCAAGCGGTGGATGTCGGGATTCGCTTCATTTTCAAATTGCATCGGCATGAAGCTGTTCGGGACTTCACGCAGCAATTGCTCTGCCTTGCGAATCGCTCCGGGCATTTTTTCATCGCCCGGCGTGAGCACGACCTCTGCTCCGTAAGCCTGCAGCAGCTGGATGCGTTCACGGGTCATCGTGTCGGGCATGACGATGATCGCCTTGTAGCCTTTGACGGCTGCGGCCATCGCCAATCCGATTCCCGTATTGCCGCTGGTCGGCTCGATGATCGTCGCCCCAGGCTTCAATTGGCCGCTGGCTTCTGCAGTGACGATCATGTTGTATGCCGCACGGTCTTTCACGCTGCCGCTGGGATTGAACTTCTCCAACTTTACATAGACATCAGCCATTTCGGCGCTCACCAGCCGACGCAATCGAACAACGGGTGTCTGGCCGATCAGTTCACCCATGTGGGCTGCTATTTTCATAGTTAATCGCACCTTTGTAAGAGATGATGTGTTAATCCATTATAACATATCGGAATTTACGGATTCTAGCTTCTTCGACAAATCCACCGCCAGCATGGTAAAATGAAAGTCGTTTGACCGGCAGCATGCAAGCCGTTATCCCGGCTGCCGGAATTGTGGGAGATTTGGAAAAATGATCGAGATCACAAGCGATCCATAAGGAGTTATGCAGCGATGTCGAGGTACTCAGGCAGCCAACTATACGAGAAGTACGGGATTCCGGCCAACGCCGTGATTACGGTCAGCGGAACCGTCGGCGTGGGCAAGTCTACTTTTACGCGGGCGCTGGCCAATCAGCTGGGCTTTCGCGTTTCGCTTGAAAAAGTAGACAACAACCCGTATTTAAACCGGTTTTACGAGGATTTAAGCCGTTGGAGCTTCCATTTGCAGACCTTCTTCCTGGCTGAACGCTTCAAAGAACAAAAGCGGATGTTTGACTACGGAGGCGGATTCGTGCAGGATCGCTCCATTTATGAAGACACGGGGATTTTTGCCAAAATGCTGCACGAACAGGGCCATATGACGGATGAAGATTACGATACATACACCAGGCTGTTCGAAGCGATGGTGATGACGCCTTACTTTCCCCACCCGGATCTGCTGATCTATCTGGAGGGGAGCTTCGAGGAAGTCGTTCAGCGTGTCAGAGAACGGGGACGGCCGGCGGAACAGCAGACCCCGATTGCTTACTGGGAGGATTTGTATCATCATTACGAGCGGTGGATTGACAGTTTTTCCGCCTGCCCGATTTTGCGGATCAACATCAACGAATACGATGCTCTCGGCTCCGGCAGCTCCATGGAGGTGGTCCTGTCACGGGTGGCGGACAAGTTCAGGACGTTTCGGGAACTGCGCCGCTAGCCCTTTGCCCGGTGCTTTTTTTGCGGGCCGAGCAGCTCTCGCCACTTCCGGCACCATCTGCCGCTGTATACGCTGGTGAACAACCCCAACGCAATCCCGGCAATGACGTCAATGACGTAATGGTAGCGCAAATAGACAGTTGACAGCAAAATGCTGGCGACAAGCGGAACGTACAACCAAAGCCAGCGGGGCCGATAGACTGCGATAAAGTAAAGCATGACAAGCGAGACGGCTGTATGCAGGGAGGGGAAGGCATCGCGGGGGATGTTGAGGTCGCCCGGCAGTACCAGATTCTGCTGGGCTGCCGTGACCAGCCCGCCGGCCAGCGAGATGCTGTAGGTTTGCTGCAGGGTATAGTAAGGGCCGACCGCAGGAATGAGCAAATAGCAGAAGTACCCGAGATAAAACGTAAACAGCACACTCGCTGTATATTCGGTAACTGCTTTTTTCGACAAAAAATGCAGCAGCACCATTGTCACGAAGATCAGCGGGAACCAGGCCATGTACGCAAAACTGAAGCAATCTGTGAGCAGCGGGTGAACGAACTGCTGCAGCCAGATGGTTGGCTGTACCCCGAAGAGCCAGCGGTCGGCATGAAGCAGCCAGTCATCTCGGTCAAGGGGCGAGAAGAGCGGAACGTAAAAATTGAGCACGCGGTAGATGAACAAGAGCAGACAGAATGGCAGTACGAGCCGCGTCAGGATAAGCGTGTGGCGCATCCCCCACCGCAGGTCCCGATGTTTCCACCAGCCCACGGCTAGAAGCAGCGCCAAACCAGCCCCGAAAGCTTTCGGCAAAAAGGCGCGGTAGACATCCCAAACCCAGCGAACCGGGTGCCAATGCCAGTTTTGTTTTTGCTGCTTCAGGTCTGCCAGATCGGCGTACAAAAAAAAGACAGCGAGTGCGAATAAAGAGAAAAGAAGCCCTACACACTCATACAGTTCCACCTTTTTCAGACCGTGCCAGATAGCTCTCATCGCAATCCTCTCGTCGGAGTTAATGGCAGAGCAGCCGAGTACGGCAAAGCGGGAAACGACTGCTCCCCCAACAGTTTGCACGAGAGCGGCCGCCCTCATTCGCGCTTGCTGCAGCGAGCGAAGGACATGCTGGAGAGGTATGGTATAATGGAAAAATGAACCTGAACCCAAGGAGCGAGATAGGTAATGGGAGATGCTTGGTTTGAACGGAGTTTTCGCGAGGATTACCTGCTGGTGTACCAACATCGCGACGAAGCCTCAGCGGATCGAGAAATTGGAAATTTACTGGAAAATTTGCCGATAAAACCTACTGGCAGGGTGCTCGACCTGTGCTGCGGCAGCGGGCGTCACTCGCGGGCCTTGGCACGCCGCGGCTACGAAGTGGTTGGCGTAGATCTGTCGCCGGTGCTCTTGGCCCTGGCGGAAGAACACAATCCATACCCCAATCTTCGTTACGTACAATGCGACATGCGGGAGATCCCGTTCGAGAATGAATTTGATATCGTCGTCAATTTGTTTACCAGCTTTGGTTACTTCGACACCGATGAAGAAAGCTGCATCGTGGTGAGAAATATGGCCAGGGCGCTGAAGGTCGGCGGAGAAGTCTTGATCGATTATTTGAACCCTGCTTATGTACGGGCACATCTGGTCCCTGCTTCAGAGCGGGAAATCAACGGCTTGCTGATCGAAGAAAAACGCTGGATCGATGCTGGCTATGTCAGGAAGGAGATCGTCATACGGGATCCGGAGTCAGCGGAGCCGCGCCGCTATATGGAGCAGGTCCGCTTGTTTGAAGCGGCAGAGATCAGCGGTATGCTGGAGCAGGCTGGCCTTCGCCTGATGCAGCTGTACGGTGACTATACATACGCCCCTTACGAACGTGAACAATCGCCGCGGATGATTTTTTTCGCCGTCAAAGAATAGGCGTCCTCGATCGTTCAATTGTTGTGACTAACCGCTGCGGTCGCTGAATAGGATAGAATTATCTTTACGTCCGACCGTAGGGGGGATGGCATGGTATGGCGAAACTGTCGATCGAACAGATTTCGTGTTACTTGTATAAAGTTCCGGGATGGCGCTTAACGGAGAACAAGCAGGCACTGGTTCGAACGTTTTCATTTCCCGACTTTCCGTCGGCTCTCCGAATGGTCAACAGGCTTGCCGACCATATGGAAGGGGAGGATCATCTCCCGGAGGTCAACGTCAAGGGTTCGGACATTACCTTTACGCTGTCCACCGGCCACGCAAACGGATTGACGGGAAAGGATTTTGCCCTGGCGCAAAAGATAAACCGACTGACACAAGCGGTCACAGACGCAGTATAAAGCACCGGTCTTGGTGCTTTTTTTGCGCCTTCGGGCAAAAAGCGCAGCATGCCGGTAACAAATCAGCAAAAAGATGGTAAGATAAGAGAAGTACCGTTGGGAAGGGGGAAGAGGGGTGGCAAGTACCATCCCCTTGGAGGATATGGGCGACTACGTCAACCAAAATAAAGAGACATTTGATCGGCTAGGAACGTCTGCCACTGAAGTGGAAGAGTTGGATCATATGGCGAAGCTGGCGCTGCCAGGATTTCAAATGTTATTGGCCGGCGGACGTGTGCTCGATGTAGGCTGCGGAGTCGGGATTGATTCCCTGCGGTTGAAGCGGCACATGTTGGATGTGCAGGGATTGGATATCAGCGAAGTGATGCTGGCGGAGGCCAAGCGGCTCGTGGCCGGCGTTCCCTTTTGGCAAGGAGATTTTCGCGCGCTGCCGTTTGAGCCGGACAGTTTCGACGGAGTATGGGCGAATGGCTCGCTCTTCTACGTGACGACGGCCGATCTGCGGCAAACGCTGCAGGAGGTGCGGCGCATTTTGAAAACAGGCGGTGTGTTCTTCGCTTCCTATCTGCAGGGGGAAGATGAATTCTACCGCAATTCGCTCTACCACCGCTGCTACCGCCCTGAAGAATTGGAACAGTACTACCGGGAAGCCGGATTCAAGACGTTCGACCAGTCACTAGAGACCAGCGGAAACAAGTACGTGTGCATTTTGGCAGTCAAATAGAGGAGGACGCCGATGGAAATCCAGACGCATCAGCAGCTGCTGCATACGCTGCAGGAGCAATTTACAGACAGGCCCGCACAAATCACCTTTACCCAGTGGGAGGGTGAAGAGGAAGACGAAACCGTGACGGAATTTCAGGCGGTGCTTAAACAGGTGTCCTTGACAGAGGGGGATTTTGCGGGAAAGGATCTGTTTCTGCTCTTTGAGGCAGAGGGAGAGCAAGTGCTCGAACTTTTGATGGAAATCCCTGCGGAGGAAGAGGATCTGGGGGTGCTGGATGGCGGACAGCTGCGCATCTTCGGCACCGAAGCGGAGCTTGTGATCGAATAGCGAAACAAGTCATCAAGAACCGTCGATTTCATGGTTGAACTGCACCCCAATTGTTAGACACAACAATGGGAGTTGCAGTTCAGGTGCCGGATCGCCGGCCCGACCGAGCATGAATGCCTCCAGATCTTTGCGTTCAGGGGCGCAGGTGCTGTTGAACTGCCTGCTCCGGGATTGGGGAAACTTAATTACGATCCTTATCTGCAAAGTTTGGCGAAGATTCATCCGCATATTCCGCTTGTCATTGAGCACCTGGATGAGGCGGAGATTCCGCGGGCAAAGTAATTTCTCGAAAACAAATGAAAGGAAAACGGCTGTTAAGTACCGGCCGAACAGACGAAGACCGTTCCGATATGAAGTCGGACGGTCTTCCTTTTGCCTTTATCTCACCTGGCTCGGAGCGTAGAACTGCTGGTGTTCCTTGCGGTGGGCGCGCCGCTGTTGGCGAAGCTTGAAGCGTTCGGGAGCGCTGTTAAAGTGGAACTTCTCTTCTTCCGTTTCCGGGTAGACGGGCGGGACGGGGATCGCCTTCCCGTCCTTGTCGACGGCGACAAAGGTCAGGTATGAGGTGGCTGTTAACAGCCGCTCGCCGGTTAACAGGTCTTCGGACTCAACTTTCACAAAAATTTCCATCGACGTTTTGTGTGTCCACGTGACAAAAGCTTCCAAACTGATCGCTTGCCCGACGCGGATCGGGTTTAAAAAGTCCAGGCTGTCCGTCGATGCGGTGACGACACCTTGGCGGCAGTGGCGCATGGCGGCGATGCTGGAAATCCTGTCGATGTAGGCCATCACTTTGCCGCCAAAGATGGTGCCGTGAAAGTTGGTATCCGGGGGAAAGACGATGTCGGTCATGTAGGTCCGGGAACCACTTATCGGTTTTGCTTGCATGATTCTCTCCAATCCTCTTTCATAATCTCGGTTTTCTCTTTCCAGGACGATCCTATTCTACCCAACTCTGCCCGGTTTCACAACATCCAGGCCAGCTTCCCTGCCTTGAGCAGCTCTTCCGCCCTGGCTAAGTCCGGATGCATTTCCCTGTCGTGGTCGAGGCGGCTGATCACCTGGCGCAGTTCCTTGTAGGCGCGCTCTGTGCCACGACCCATTGTTCCCTCGCCGAAATCGAGTGCCTGTGCCGCTGCCAGATACTCAATCGCCAGTACACGGAATACATTGTCCACCACGGTTCTCAGTTTGCGGGCGGCTGTGGTGCCCATGCTGACGTGATCCTCCTGATTGGCCGAAGACGGGATGGAGTCTACCGAGGCGGGGTGGCACAGCACCTTGTTCTCGGAGACGATCGAGGCAGCCGCGTACTGTGCGATCATGAATCCGGAATGAAGGCCGCCTCTTTCTGTCAGAAAGGCGGGCAGTCCGCTTAGCTGCGGGTTGACCAGTCTTTCCGTCCGCCGCTCGGAAATATTGGCCAGCTCCGCTGTGGCAATGGCCAGAAAATCAGCGGCGAAGGCCATCGGCTGACCGTGGAAATTGCCTCCTGAAATCACGTCACCCGTATCCGGAAACAGAATGGGATTGTCTGTCACACTGTTGCATTCACGCTGTACGGTTTGCCAGACGTGCTCCAGCGTATCCCGGACGGCACCGTGAACCTGCGGGATGCAGCGCAGACTGTAGGCGTCCTGTACGCGCAGCTCTCCCTGTCCGCTGGTCCGCGTGCTTCCCTCCAGATGTGAGAGCAGCCGGCTGGCGGTCGTTTGCTGGCCGGGATGGGAACGGACGGACTGCAGCTGCGGATCAAACGCCTTCGGGATTCCCCGCAGCGCCTCCACGGTCATCGCGGCGATCACTTCCGCGCTTTCCACGGCGATCCTGGCGTCGTACAGGGCCAGGCTGAGCAGCGCGGTCATCGCCTGCGTTCCGTTGATCAAGGCGAGCCCCTCCTTGGCTTCGAGCCGAATGGGCGACAGCCCGGCGGCACGCATGGCATCGGCTCCGGGCAAGCGTTTCCCTTTGTGGACTGCCGCACCTTTTCCCAGCATGACCAGGACGAGGTGGGCGAGCGGAGCCAAATCTCCGCTGGCGCCAAGCGAGCCTTGCTGCGGGATGACCGGGTGCACCCCGCGATTGCACATCTCCACCAGCAGTTGAATCGTCTCCAGCCGGATGCCGGAGAAACCTTTGGCCAGAGCGTTCACCCGCAGCACCATCATGGCGCGGACGACTTCCTCCGGATAAGGATCGCCCATTCCGCATGCATGGCTCATGATCAGGTTTTCCTGCAGGCGGCTGACATCATCACGGGAGATGAGGACATCGGAAAATTTGCCGAAGCCGGTCGTGATTCCGTAGACCACCTTTTGTTCATCTACCATGTTCTCCACCATCCGGCGCGAACGCTGGATACGGGCGATCGCCGTGTTCGTCAGCGCAATTTGCGCATGCTGCCGAGCGACTGCGGTGACCTCCTCAATTGTCAATCGATCTCCTTGCAAGGTAATCATCTTGATTCCTCCTCATCATTATCTTGTCTTAAACGGCAGGGAAACTTGTCCGCCGTACCGCGTCTATAAGCGGCTTGATTGCTTTAGCAGAGCAGAGAACCCAAAAAAGAAGAGGTTAGGAACGAATTCCTAACCTCTCAACATGGGCCAATATGCGGTTTTTACCAATGGTATGCCGCTTCCTATGCATTTTTCCTTCCCCGCTTTTCAGATCTTACCCTTCATTGTAATACACCTTTTCCAGACGTCAATGGCCTTTTGCGATGTCCGGCCCGTTTTTCTCGAACGGCGGGTGTCGTTGAAGGCGGCGGCCTTGGTTTTCCTTTTGTCGATAGGATAAAATGCAGAATTTGCTTCAACGAAAAAAAAGGGCACAGGCATTTCGTGATAAATAGGCAAGTGTCGTTTCTTGCAAGGGGTAAATGTCATACCATGTACTGTGTTAATAACCAGAAAGGATGTGTTATCGCGTGGAACATAAAAAACCGGTACCGCCGCCGGAGTCCGTAACGCCTCCGCCACCGCCCAAACATCATAAGGTGCCGCCCAATATACCGCCTAACATTCCACCTAACATACCGCCCAATCTGCCTCCCAACCCGCCGCCCAAACATCTCAAAGAACCGATGCGGCCGATCAATCCGCCGCCACCGCCGCCGCCGATGAAACCGCCCAAACACGAGAAGCCGGTCATGCCGAAACCGAAAGTGGAGGTAGACATCCACATTTACAAGTATTACTTCCATATGGACCAAATGCAGTACTACGAATACAAATGCCACAAACACCGCCACCATCCGAAAAAATACCGGATGTACTACAAACACTACATGCACCATCGGGACCGCATGTATCATTACTACTCGAAGTGCTACGGCATGGACAGCAGTTCGCACTACTCCGGGCACCGCTGGGGCCGCTGCGCCTGTTCCTCGTCGTCAAGCAGCCGTGGATAGCAGGTCAAGACGCCGCTCTTTTTACCGAGTTGGCGTCCTTTTTTCTTTTTGGCTTTGGCAGGGAAACGTCTGAATGAATCCTGAATTTTTACAGATAATTGAAGTACCGGAGTCGTCCACTGTGAATCGATCGGCAATTCGTGAAGCCTTTTTTCACCAGATCATGTATAATAGGAGAGATAAACAATGATTGCGGAAGCGGAGGGACTGAATATAAGGGAGAGGAGAGGAGCTGAACTTGACTCACACCACGTTTCAAATCACCACAAACGTCTGGGCGATCCTCACTTACGAGGATGCCTGGAACAGCTATATTAACAACTATGTGATCGCAAAAGGCAACCGTTTTGTACTGATCGACACTAATTTGCGCAAACACCGTTCCTATGTCCAACAGGCCTTGCAAGAGATCGGCGCGGTAAACGACGCCATTGAATGCGTGTACTGCACCCATCGGCACCCCGATCACATCGGAAACGTCGAGATCTTTCCATCCCGAAACAATTGGATACACCTGGACGATTTTTTTGAACTGGACGATTTCTCCCAGACTCTGTTTGGCCATACCTTTACCGGGAGCAAGGGAAAGGTGCCGCACTTGTTTTTCCATCAGCTCCCTTCACATACGGCAGGTTCCGTTGCCTTTTTTGACCCGGAGAGCAAAGTTTGTTTTACAGGGGATCACCTCAGCTTTTACGGGGAACCGCTCGGAGCGGGCATCGGTTACGAAGCGGAAAGACGAAGTGCCTTTCTTAAATTTGTTAAAAAATGGAAAATCAAGCATCCGGATAAAGTGAAAGGATTTGCCGAGGGCATCCGGCTGCTTTCCCTCTGGCCGAGCGAGTACTTGGCGACTGGACACGGCACTGTGCTGAAAGGGGAGATCCAGGAATTTTTGCGGCAAGTGCTGCAAGTGGTAACTACATAGAAAGAGACCTCACCCTGCATGGGATGAGGCCTGTTTCGTCCATTCTTCCAGCCGCTTCTCCAACTGGCCCCGGTGCAAATGCATCGTCCGAGAGTAGGGAAGGGCAAAGATTTGTTTAATCTGCCAGACCGCCTGCTGGTAATCCCCTTTGGCGGCGGAGATTTCTGCCTGACAGAACAGTCGCAGCTCTTTTTGCCCCCTTTTTTCCGGCAAAATGCGCAGTGCTTCAATCGCGCCTTGCACATCGCCGAGCCGGGCATGGGCGCAGATGACAACACCCAGCGCGCCCATCAGTCTGCGGTCCCGTTCAAATACGCGAAAGGCTACATCCAGCGCCTCTTCGTATTTTCCGGAGTAGAAGTAGACAGTGGCCAGATTGTAGAACAAGTAGTGAACCATCGCTTGATTAAACAAAGTGGGAGTCTCCTTGCAAGCAGTCAACCCCTCAACGATGAATTTTTCCGCCCCTTCATAATTGCCTGCCATTATTTCGCACGTCGACTTATCCAGCATTGCGACGGTACGGGAACGGTTTTTTTGGTAAGACTTTTCCAGCCACCGCATCAGGCGGTCAGGGTTCTTTTTCCACAAAAGGCCCATGTATTGAAAGCGAAAAGGCCAGTGTAAGCGCAAAAATGCGACAAGCAGTACAGCCGCAACACCGCTCAAAACCGAAACGGCATTAAAATCCAGCAATCCCATAAGGGTGCGCACATCCTTTCCAGTCGAGGGAATTCTATTTCGTACCCGCCGGGCGGGAGATGGTCACAGTATGCCTGGCTGGGCCAAGTACAGGTAGAGGGACATAATCCATCTTAACACAGATGGGAGTTTTGCTGTAGTAGAAGAAATTGTCCTTATTTGACGAGACGTGGAAACGCGGAAAACGTTTCAGGGAGCAGTTCAAGATACTGCCCGATATGGTATAATAGAAGTTATGTACTGATTCTACTTATAAGGAGCGTCATGGATGGAAAAGTTGAATGAGAGTCTGCTCGAATTGATTACGGAAACGTCAACCAATCTGCCGCCTGATGTGCGCCGCGCGATAAATGAAGCGAAGCGCAAGGAAGACGCAGGTACGCGTTCCGCCCTGTCTCTCTCCACCATAGCAACCAATATTACCATGGCGGAGGAAAACGTCTCGCCGATTTGCCAGGACACCGGGATGCCTACTTTTGAAATCAAGACACCGGTGGGCGTCAACCAGATTACGATTAAAAAAGCGATCCATGAAGCAGTGGCCAAAGCGACCAAATTGGGCAAACTGCGGACGAATTCCGTCGATTCGCTGACGGGTGAAAACACCGGGGACAACCTGGGTCCGGGTACTCCGGTGATTCACTTTGAACAGTGGGAAGAAGAGGATATCGAGATCCGCCTGATTCTAAAAGGAGGCGGCTGCGAGAACAAGAACATTCAATACTCGCTTCCCTGCGAGCTGGAGGGGCTTGGCAAAGCAGGGCGCGATCTGGATGGAATTCGCAAGTGCATCCTGCACGCGGTCTACCAGGCGCAAGGCCAGGGCTGCAGCGCCGGTTTTATCGGAGTAGGGATCGGCGGCGACCGGACATCCGGTTATGCCTTGGCCAAGCACCAGTTGTTCCGCCGGGTAGACGACGTAAATCCGAATCCGAAGTTGGCTGAACTGGAAGCGTACATCATGGACAAGGCAAACGAATTGGGCATTGGCACCATGGGCTTTGGCGGCAACACCACCCTGCTCGGCTGCAAGATTGGCGTAGAAAACCGACTGCCGGCCAGCTTCTTCGTCTCTGTCGCTTACAACTGCTGGGCTTTCCGCCGCCAGGGTGTGCGCCTCGACGCGAAAACAGGGGAAATCAAGCAGTATCTGTACAAAGACGAAGTCGTTCCGATGGACACCAGTGCAGCGGAACCAGCCAGCACACAAGAGCGGCGCGAAGTCGTGCTGCAGGCGCCGATTTCCGAAGAGCAGATCCGCAGCCTGAAGGTGGGTGATGTCGTCATCATCAACGGATTGATGCACACCGGACGCGATGCGCTGCACAAGTATTTGATGGATCACGACAGCCCGGTCGATCTGAACGGCGGCGTCATCTACCACTGCGGTCCTGTCATGCTGAAAGACGAGGCGGGAGAGTGGCATGTGAAGGCAGCCGGACCGACAACGAGCATCCGCGAGGAGCCGTATCAGGGCGATATCATCAAGAAATTTGGCATCCGCGCCGTCATCGGCAAGGGCGGCATGGGGCCGAAGACGCTGAAGGCATTGGAAGAGCACGGAGCCGTCTACCTCAACGCGATCGGCGGTGCCGCCCAGTATTACGCGGACTGCATTGAAAAAGTGGAAGGCGTCGACCTGATGGAATTCGGGATCCCGGAAGCGATGTGGCATCTGCGGGTGAAAGGCTTTGCTGCCATCGTCACAATGGACGCCCACGGCAACAGCCTGCACGCTGATGTCGACAAGAGCTCGAAGGAAAAGTTAGCCCAATTCGCCGAGCCGGTCTTTCAATAATGTTCAAAAACCTTTGGAGGTTGAAAAAGTCTCCAAAGGTTTTTTTCATTCATACTTGTCCGTTTCCCAAATAAAGTTATAGTAATCGTTCATTGAAAGGAATCGCTGGGTATGGCGGCCAAACGGAAAAACCTGTACATCCTACTGTACAATCTGATCGCTTTAGTCCTGCTCTACTTCAATATCATTGTGTTCTTTTCCTGCATCTACTTCGTCCTGGAGATCAGCGGACTTGGGTACTTGAAAGATCACTTCAGCCCGCCGGCCGAAACCCGACATTGGTACAGCGGTTTGACCCGTACCATGTACTTTAGCGGCATGACGCTGGCCGCCGGCGGGTACGGCGATATCACTCCCTTTGGCTTGTCCCGATTGGTCGCGGTGATCGAATCGATTATCGGGCTGATCTTGCCCATCGCTCTGGTGGTCAATTATATCCTGTTCCCCAGCCGCAACCTCAGGCTGCTGGGGTCGCTGCTGAAGGACCGGTAAAAGCGCATCCCCGGGAGATGAACCTCCTGGGGATGTGATGCAGCCATTTCGGCGTTCATTCGGATGTAAGTCCTTCCCATTCGCTATACTCTATCTCCTCTATCGATACCTCCAGTGAACCTGCGGGCGTATCAATCTGGATCCGCTCATTTTTGGAAGCGAGCAGCAGCTGCATGCCGAACGGGGAGAGGAAGGAAATGTGCCCGGCGTCGGGGTCGGTCTGGTCGGGAAAGCAAATGGTCAGCGTTTCGGTTTCGTTGTCATTTGTATATTTGATGGTCACCCTGCTGCCGATCAAAACCGTAGATTGAAGCGTTGTTTCGTCGGACGCCGAGACCATCCGCTCAACCTCAGACACGTACCGGACCAACAATCGGTCAATTTTTTGCCGTTCCCTCAGGCCCTCGCTGGAGTATGGAAAATGCTGGTCCAAAAATGCGGACTTCTGCTCGTCGAAGTACCTGAGCTGCTTGACCAGACTGTCTTTGTACGCCTGCTGGTGACTAAGGCTCATAATATTCCTCTCCTTTGCAGCACATCTTGCCCGTCTTGACGTAATAAGGTTTGGCCCATAACTGCATAATGTTCCCCCCTGATAAAATAATAAGCCCCTTGGGATATCAAGGGACCCTATACTGATATCATAACATAACCTGATGGAAAGTCCATCCAAGAAAGCGATTTCAGGCTTGCCAATAGGTCCGTGACCAAACTGCCCGAAAATGGGTGCAAGTCTATTTCACCCGCCCTCCCGGGAACATACCCTAGTAGCGTATAACATGAGGAGGGATACATGTGAACTATGTAGTGAGACCCGGTGATACATTATATTCCATTTCCCGCCGGTTTGGTGTGCCGACGGATGTGATCATCCGCCAGAACCGCTTGCAGCCGCCGTACATCCTGTACGCAGGTCAAACGCTGTACATTCCGACGACACGTCCACCCGGTCCAGGCGGGATCACGCTTGAAGATCTGGATAGACGCGTCGACAACCTGGAGCAGCGGACCGATGATCTGGACAGGAGGGTAGACCGGCTGGAACGGCGGGTAAACCGACTGATGCAGCGATAGCCGGCATTTCAACCGGGAATGCCAGTCTCCGAAGTTTCTCCCTAAGCGACCCGATTTTGCCTTGTCGGCCTGCAGCGATGGCTTCGCCACACTTTTTGGCGGAGCCTTTCTATTCTTTTGCTTGCCCAAGAGCAGTCGGGGAGGATACGATAGAGTCAAACAGATGAAAGGGAGTCGGAGAAATCAAATGAAATGGAATGTTGCGCTGCTGCAGATGGACGTGGCTTTCGGCCAGCCTGAACAAAATCGGGAAAAGGTACGTT
Organism: Brevibacillus massiliensis; assembly: GCF_000311785.1. Classification (GTDB taxonomy): domain Bacteria; phylum Bacillota; class Bacilli; order Brevibacillales; family Brevibacillaceae; genus Brevibacillus_C; species Brevibacillus_C massiliensis. The sequence continues at coordinate 22,119 of NZ_HE978536.1, read as the reverse complement.
CACTGGTGGATTCCCTGGCTGTTTCCGGCAGCCAGACGGATGTTCTCTTACTGCCGGAACTGTGGGATACGGCTTATGATTTGCCGCGCTTGGACGAGATTGCCGATGAGCAAGGGGAGCGGGCGATTGAACTGCTCAGCTGGGCCGCAAGACGGTTGAACAGCTACGTCATCGGCGGGTCGGTAGCCAAGAGGGCCGGGGATCAGGTGACAAACACCAGCTTTGTGTTTGACCGCAAAGGCAATCTGATTGGCGAGTACGCCAAGGTCCACCTGTTCCGACTGATGGAAGAGGAAAAACACCTCACCGCGGGAAACCGCTTGGGACTGTATGAGATGGATGGTCAGACGACAGGTTCGGTCATCTGCTACGATATCCGCTTCCCGGAGTGGATTCGCACGTATGCGCTGCAAGGGATGAAAGTTTTGTTTGTCCCCGCACAGTGGCCCAATCCCCGCCTGCAGCATTGGCGCCAGCTGCTGATCGCCAGAGCGATCGAAAATCAGATGTACGTCGTCGCCTGCAATCGCGTAGGGTTCGGCGGAGGTTCGGAGTTCTTCGGACATTCACTGGTGATCGACCCGTGGGGGGAAGTCATTGCTGAAGGGTCTGAGCAGGAAGAAGTGGTCCAAGCGCAAATCGACTTGGCGTTGGTCGATGAGGTTCGGAGCCGCATTCCGGTGTTTACGGATCGGCGAACGTCCCTCTATGATCTGAAGTAGCCAAGCAAAAATGGGCGGATCCGGCTCTTCCTCCTTTTATCCACCAGGAGGTTTCCTGCATAGGGTGATACCAGGGGATTGACGTTGAGGAGGTGGGAGCATGATCCGTCTAAATGGAAATGATCTGCGCTATCATTTTGGGGGAGTTCGCGGAAAAATGGGGCAAATACGGCAACTGGTTGAGGTTCTGGACACGATGTTTGATTCCTTCCATCAGGTGAATGAAATCGGCAAATCCATGTTGGGTCAGCCGCGATCCCGCAGAGTGGCAGAAGAACTGGATTTTGACCAGCGGCGGAAACGCCGGCTGAAAACCTGATGTTCCAACTGACGGGGAACCGGCTTGCAGAGCGGTTCCTTTTACGTTGTCCGCTTGTTTTCGCCAGTTTGTTCATTTGCCGTCAGCGCCATTTGAGCGGAGCGGATCAGCTCTTTCACCATACTGCCGCCAAGCTCTCCGCCGATTTTCCCGGCGTCGTGCGCGGTAAGCTGTCCATTGTAACCGTGGGAGAGGGGAATGTTGAGGGAATCGGCAACTTTATACTTCGCCTGATCCGGCTTGTCTACGTTCTGCAACCGGGCTTTCAACAGGTCAAGGGCTTCCCGGGAAGCCGGAACCATGGGTCTTCTGTTTCGACTCATCGATCTTCACCTCCGTCTTTCCTTTAGGATACCCAGAGGAGAAGAAGTTGTTTCAGCAGTCCTTTCCTGTTGGCAGCGTGTTATACTGGAATTACACATACAACCGGGTTTCTGCAGAGGAGGTGGCCGGATATTGATCATGGGTGTTTCTTTCGGGCGCGGCGTGTTTTTTCACAATCGCCGGGTACTCGCCTGTGCCGAAGTGAAGCGAGGGGTCATCCACGTTTGGGCAGAGCCGATCACCCCAAAAACACTTGGGAAAATCTGGTGGAGGGTACTGCTTTCGCTTCCCTGGCCGTATCAACTGTTTCACCTTGCCGTTTTGCTGTATCTGTTTTTTCCTGTATACGGGGAATTGAATCCATTGTGGCTGGTGCTCTACGCTGCAGGCTTTCACTTTATCTTTCCCCGCCGTTTGAAACAATTCCACGGGGCGGAGCATAAAGTGTTCAGCTACAACGGGACAAAACGGCTGGAAGCGATCCAGGAAATCAAGCAGGCATCGATCGTGAACAGCGGATGTTCGACGAATTACGTCACCTATTTTTTTGTGTCCTTTCTGCTTGCCCTGCTGTTTTTGCCCTTGGGATGGAGTGTCTTGTGCGGCGCGCTTGGCGTTGTCGCGGGCTCCCTCGGCCAGACGTATCGGCCGGGGTGGATGAAGCCGTTTTTTCGCCTTTCCGGCTTCTTGCAGCGGCATGTAACGACGATGGAGCCGGACCAGATCCACTTGGAAACGGCGATTCGCTCTTATCAGATGTTTGAACACTATCGCGGAAAAAGCGCGTGAGGAAAAAGGGGAACAGGCCAACAGCAGCCGCTCCCCCTCTTTATTTTCTGCACGCCGGTTGGGCTGATTTGCCTGCCTGGCGTCTATTTGCGTGCAGCCTCCGCTTCCAACTGCTTGTAGATCTTTCCTTTCTCGACATAGGACTGCCGAACGCGGATCAGTTCCTGGAAATCCGCTTCGGTCAGCTCCCGCTTGACCTTTGCGGGCGAGCCGACGACCAGGGTGCGAGGCGGAATCTTCATTCGCGGGGGCACCAGGGCACCTGCCCCTACCATCGCCTCTTCCCCAATCTCCGCACCGTCAAGAACGATCGCGCCCATGCCGATCAGTGCGCCTTTGCGGACGTGGCAGCTGTGCAGTACGGCATTGTGTCCAATCGTCACCTCGTCTTCGATCACCAGCGGGGTACCCGGGCTTTGGTGCAGGGTGCTGTTGTCCTGGATGCTGACCCGGCAGCCGATGATCGTCGGAGAGATGTCGCCGCGGATGACGGTATTGTACCAGACAGACGTATCGGCGCCGATGGTAACGTCCCCGGAGATCAGGACACCGCGGGCAAGGAAGACGGAGTCATCGATTTTTGGCATTTTTCCGTTGAAGGGCAGTATCAGCATGAGTGAAGCCTCCTTGTTCGATTAAGATAGCGTTAAGATAGCGGACAGTTGTTTGGCTGGTTCGGATGAAATAACTGCAGGCGGCCATTCGTGCGATTGAGATCGATGACGAGTCCGGTGATGCGGGGCAAGTCCTCCTCGCGGTAAAATACCCGAATTCCTGAAAGCAGTGCAGTCTGTTCGCCTGCCGAACGCTCGGTAATGGCGATACTGTAGGAGATACTGCTGCAGCCTGTCGTCGTCATCACGATCCGGATGCCTAAACGCTCGGCATCAGGTTCGTCTGCGATCATCAGCGCCAGGCAGGCGGCAGCGAGTGGAGTGATCGTCATCATGTTGCCGTCATAGCCCCCTCGATGCTTCCGGCGTATTTGAGCGATGGCGGCAGCCGATGATATCGTTCACAGGTGATGGCGTAGATGAAGTGGTCCTCCCAGACACCGTTGATCTTTACGTAGTTTTCGCTGTAGCCTTCCCGGATGTAGCCGGCATTTTCGACGACGCGCTGAGATGCCAGATTGCGCGGCATGATCGAGGCCTGAATGCGATGCAGGTCCAAAGCGTTTAATCCGAAGGCGGTGACCATCCGAATCGCTTCGGTCATGTATCCCCTGTTTTGGACGGTATGGTCGATGTCGTAGCCGAGAAAGGCGTTTTGAAAGGCAGCTCGTATAATCTTGGATAAATTGGCTTTTCCGATCAACTGCCCCGTCTCCCGGGAAAAAACGCCGAACATGTACTGCTGGTCTGCCTCTACCAGCCTTCTTTGGTCTGTCACGCGCGCTGCCGTCTCAAGGGTGAAGTAGTCAGCTTCGCGCAGCGGCATGAAGGGTTGGTGTGCCGTTTTATTTCGAATGAGGTAGTCTAGAAACGCAGGTGCATCCCCGGCAGAAAGCAGCCGAAGGGATACCTTGCTGCCGTTTATTCTCAAGCGAAAGAGATCCATCACGTGCCCCCTGTATCTGTGATGAAAAATTCGGATATTCTATTATAAATGGTTGAGCAAACAGAGACAAGGAAAAATTATCATCTGCTGCCAATAAAAATCAGTTGACCAATCGTTTCAAGATGTGTTACATTTACTTTTGCTACTGTTACGATACAGCAAGAAATGCGGGTAGTCGCTGTCGCGGTCATCACGATCGGCGGCAGAGGAAAGTCCAGGCTCGCCCAGGCTGAGATGCCTGGAGTGTTCGTACCTAGTGCAAACTAGGGCAGCGAGACAGCGATCTCGCTGACGGCGCGAAAAGGGTTCTCACGTAGACCCGAGTACGCTGAAAGTGCCACAGAAACGCAGCTTCCCTGGCGACAGGGAGGATGGAACGAGGTAAACCCTGCGAGCGAGAAACCCAAATTTTGGTAGGGGAACTGTCCCGAAGGAAATGAACGGACGGACAGATGGCAGTTCGAGCTGCCATAGATAGATGACTACCGCTTCTTGTGCGAGGGGAGACCCGTTTGCAGCACAGAAGAGACAGAACCTGGCTTACAGCATTTCTTGACGGTATCCTATTTGAACTTGCAAAGAGAGGCATTTCTGCCAATTTGGCGGACATGCCTCTTTTTCTGTTGATGCTAAGATGTTTCTGTCGAAGCGTGTCGCAACCTTTTGCTTGTTCACCATACGCTTTTCACCTATGCTGAAAGTAAAAAGGGGAAAACGAGCCGGATGCACGATCATTTTGGCAGTGACAAAACAGTTGTGGCCCAGACGATTCATGAACGAGTCATGAGAAGTGGAAGGCGAAAGCTGGTTTTGGAGCCGTGGTGCAAGACCCTGTTTGAACAAACGTCAGAGATTCTTGTGGCGCTTTCTGCAGACGGTGATGTGATGTGCATGAATCTGGCGGGGGAGTCGGAACGGGACGTCTGTTCGGTAAAGCTGTGGAGATGTTTGCGAAGGTAGGGCTGGGCGGGATGGTAATCGGCCGCGAGACGCACCGCCGCCGCAAGGATGGCAAATGCTTGATGCCAGCATCACCTTGCCTCCGATTCGCAATGCAAAGGGAGAGGTCATCGGTGTTGCGGCGATCACGCGCGATATCACCGAACGAAAAAAACGGAAGATCTTATCCGAAATTCCGACAAATTATCCGTCATTGGCCAGCTGGCGGCAGGAGTCGCCCGCGAAATCCGCAATCCTTTGACAGCACTGAAAGGATTTACCCAACTGCTGCAATTGGACGGGCAGGACAACAGATTGTACACCGACATCATGCTGTCTGAACTGGAGCGGATCAATTCCATCGTCAGCGAACTGCTCCTCTTGGCTAAACCGCAAGTCACCCTGCAGCGGGAACACAACCTGCTGACCATCCTGGAAAAAGTGAACACCCTTCTGGAGATGCAGGCAATTATCCATAACGTACAGCTTGTCGCAGAATTTGATACCGGCATGCCCCTGTTGAAGTGTGTCGAGTACCAATTAAAGCAAGTGTTTATCAACCTGCTGAAGAACGCCATCGAGGCGATGCCGCACGGCGGGACGGTAACCGTCATAGCGGGATGGTTTGACGACAGGCATGTAAGTGTGCGGTTCATCGATCAAGGATCCGGCATTCCACTGGCCTCTCTTGACAGGCTGGGTGAACCGTTTTATACGACAAAGGAGAGAGGGACCGGACTTGGATTCATGGTGAGTTATAAAATTATTGAAGACCATGGCGGCAGGATACACGTTGAGAGCGAGGAACAGAAAGGGACGACCGTCGAAGTCATTTTACCGATTGATAAAGTCTGAGGTTTAATGGAAAAAGCGGCCGGCAATACCCCTTGACGTGGTAAAAACCGGCTTATTTTATGCCAGAACGACGAAAGAAATAGGAGTGTCCAAAAGGGAGACCCTCTAAATAATATGGGAAAGACAATACATATGGAAAATTTCATTGTAAATAATCATCCATATAACACAACTTTATTCATGGTCCGTTCCGATTTTTCCATTAGGAAAGCCCGGGTATGGTATGATGTGGGAAATACGTTCCTTGCAAGGTGGTAGATCAGAGATGAAGCTAGCTTTTCTGTCTGACATTCACGGCAATGCGGTCGCGCTGGAGGCAGTGCTCAGCGATGTGAAAGCGCAAAAAGTGGACCGCGTTTTCGTCCTGGGTGACATTGCCTACCGGGGACCGGAACCCAAGCGGGCACTGGACATGGTTCGCTCACTCGGGGCGCAGGTGATCAAGGGCAATGCCGACGAATGGACGGTGAGAGGTGTACGGAAGGGGGAAGTGCCTGACAGCATGCTGGAGATGATGAATTGCGAGCAAGAGTGGACGAGCTCCAGGCTGACGGAAGCAGACTTGTCCTGGCTGGATTCCTTGCCGACCGAACTGGCTGTCCCTGTTTCCGAGGCGCTATCGATTCACGCCTTCCACGCGACCCCGGACAGTCTGTTCGAAGTGGTCCTGCCCGACCAAAAAACGGATGAGCTGAGCGGCAAGCTGATGTCCGGCCGTGACGCGTCGATTTACATCTATTCTCATATCCATCTGCCATATGTCCGCTTCATCGGAGGGAAATGCCTGGTCAATACCGGCAGCGTCGGTCTTCCCTTTGACGGGCTGGCCCGTGCTTCTTACGCTGTAGTGGAGGTACAAGGAGATCGGTACCGGATCTCGATCGAACGGGTGGCTTATGATGTAGAACAGGTTGCGGCGCAATATAGGCGGTTGGAATACCCCAACGCGGAAACGATGATGCGCGTTATTCGCACCGCGACCAGTCCGTTTGGAAAATAAAGAAAAACCCTCGCGGGAACGATGGAACTATACTTCGCCATCCAAAAGACTGTATGCAGCGGGAGGTGAAAGAACCTCGAAAGGGAATTTTTCACCATGCATGCCGGCGAAGCGCTTGCTGGACTTTCCTGCACTTCCGACCGACAACGGGGTCATGTTTGTTTTGGCGTACAGGCGGCGGCCGGGGGCATCTGATAGCGCGGCTGAACAGGAAACAAGGATGAAAAAGGGAAACCGGAACTCCTGCTTGGCGGAGGGCCGGTTTTCTGTATAAAGGGCGCGTGTATCTGAGATGGAAGATCCTGCTTACCCTTGCAGCCTGTAGCCGCACGAGACATGAGCCGGCAGGCCGTGTATTCGAAGCATCACAAAAGTTGATTCTAAGTACCAACAAGCCAGCGTTCCATTCATCACGAAAACGCAGCAGAAGGGATGGCGTACATGAAATTTGGCTGCCACGTCAGCATCAGATCGGGCTATTTGGCCGCGGCAAAGACCGCCCTGGCGCTGGGGGCCCGTTCGTTTCAGTACTTCCCCAAAAATCCGCGCAGCTTGTCGGTCAAGCGGTTTGACCATCGGGATGCTGCGATGTGCCGGGCGTATTGCGAGGAACATCAGCTCCTCTCGATCGTCCATACCCCGTATCCGACGAATTTGTCGGTGGATGCGCCAGAGCTGTATACGGCAACGATTCATTCGCTCCTCAACGATCTGGAGATCGCGGATGCCTGCGGCTCCGCAGGGATCGTCGTCCACTTCGGCCAGTACAAGGGGGCCAGCACAGATCCGCTCTACGGCTACCAACGGATGATCAGCATGCTGAACGAGATCCTGGGCAGATGGGAGGGGCAGGCCCTGATCCTGCTGGAGAACAATGCGGGGCAGGGAGGGAGGATGGGGACGACCCTGGAAGAGTTGAGCGAAGTGCGGAGTCTCCTCGCCCATCCGGAGAAAATCGGCTTTTGCCTCGATACCTGCCATGCTTTCGCCAGCGGCATGTGGACGGGCAAAAATTGGCCGCAAGTGGCTGAGAAAGCAAGGGGCATGGGCTACCTGCCCCATTTGCGGGCGGTGCATCTCAACGATTCCCGCTACCCGTCCGCTTCGCGCCGTGACCGCCATGCCAACATCGGGCACGGCGAGATCGGGGTCGAGGCACTGGTTGAACTACTGCAAACCCCAGAGTTGAACGAGCTTCCCGTCATCCTGGAAACGCCGACTCCCGCGTCGGGATCTCATCGGGAAGAGATCGCCTTGGTAAACAGTTTTTTCGATCGCTGGTATCCTTGACGTGCTTCGTGCTAAAGTAAGGTGTGGAGGCGATAGCGAAGTGAAGCGAACAGTAAAAGTAACAATCCGGGATTTTTCCGCGATTGCCGAAAACCTGAATGACCCGGGCGAACTGGCCCTTTACGAATCGGCAAACGGGCGTACATACGAAGCCGAAATTGAGCCAGACGGCTATGCGGTTGTCGACGTGAGCGATGAAGATTACATCGAACTGGCTCCCGGCGAATACCAGATCATGATCGAAGATTGGACAGTGGCGGGAAAGCTGGGAGAGCTCACCCTCGAAACCAAATCTGACCCTGAGGACGACAAGAACCTGCTTTACCGCGGGGTGGACGCTGACGGCCGCGAGGTGCAAAGAGCTCAGTCGCTGCCCAAGCAGGTGGTATCGCAGCTGGCTAAAACCTGGTTTGGCAGCGGAAAGTAAAAACACAGCAGCAGGTGCCGCACCTGCTGCTGTGTTTCGTCCAATCGTCCAATCATGACGGCTTCTTGCGCTGTGCTCCCAGCTCGTCGAACAGTTTTTTGGTCAGGGCCTCCTTGTCTGCGGCGTGTTCCCATTCCGATTTAAAGCGGCGCAGCGATTCTATAAGAGATTGTTCCTCCTCGGCATCGGCAAATGACTCGAAGTTCTCCTTCGGGTCGAACCACATCAGCCGATTGTCCAACCCGCTGCGCAGATACGTTTCCTTCCAGTGATCCGGAAACGAATAAGGCTGCTCGCCGAGTACGATTCCCAGCACATCATCTGATTGGAGCGGAAGAAAATAATCGTACTGGTCTTTGTAACCGCCCTCGGACAGGCGGAGTATTTCGAGCGTATAATGCAGGTAATGCTGTCCTGTTTCCAGGTCTTTGACAATCTGGTACCGTTCAAAATCGTTTTCTTCCAGTTTGTTTACCGTGTCCAGTTTGGCCATAAAAGCATCTCTCAGAAAAAATCGGGCATGCTCGTTCATCCGTGTAACCCCTTTGTCATCCATCGTACAGGTTTAGCTTCATGGTAGCAAAAAGCGATCCCGCTGACAAATCCGAACGGCAAAAAATTCGGGAAGCCGGCAGTTCCAAACAAAAAGAGCCGCGGCAATGACCGGGCTCCTCTGCCATTTGTTTGACACCGATTAGTTGTCTGTGCTTCCCACGATTACGAGTAGTATAAACAGCACCAGCACGACGGCGAAATTTTCGAAAAACCCTCCACAGAACGATGTGCTCATTTCTTGTTCCTCCTCCTTTCGATTATGCTCTAGTGTATACACTTTTGACTAGTTTGTTGTGGGCAGGTATCTTGGTGCCCGGGAAAATGGGCTGTTCACCTGGATCGGCACGTATTCATCCGTAAGACCGCTCATTGACGAAGCAGCAAGCAAATGCTAATATATAATGAATAAAAAATTGCATGACAAGTACTCTTATCCAGAGAGGTGGAGGGACTGGCCCTGTGAAGCCTCGGCAACCGGTATCTGGTGCCAATTCCAGCAAAGCGCGCTCGCTTTGACAGATAAGAGAGGAGCATAGTCATTTCGTGCGTAATCCTCTTCTTATTTGCCGGGAAGAGGTATTTTTATGTCAGAAAGAGGTTAGTTTTGATGAGTAAACCGAGTTTTCAAGAGCAACTGTGTCGTAAAATTCTCATATTGGATGGCGCGATGGGAACGATGCTGCAGCAGGCAGATTTGACAGCGAAAGACTTTGGCGGCGAGGAGTATGAAGGCTGCAACGAAATTCTCAACCTCACCCGGCCGGATGTGATACGCTCCATACACGACAAGTACCTGGAAGCGGGAGCCGACATCATTGAGACCAATACATTCGGGGCGACCACGGTGGTTCTTGCCGAGTACGACCTGCAGGAGAAGGACGAAGAAATCAACGTGGCCGCAGCCCGGATCGCGCGCGCTGCGGCGGATGCGGCATCCACTCCTGAGTGGCCGCGGTATGTTGCCGGATCGATGGGTCCGACGACCAAGACGCTGTCACTGACGGGCGGAGTTACGTTTGAAGGATTGGTAGAGAGCTACTACCGCCAGGCCAAGGCATTAATGATTGGCGGTGTGGACGTGCTGCTCTTGGAGACGTCGCAAGATACGCTGAATGTGAAGGCAGGTGGGATTGGTATCCGCCAGGCCTTTTCCGAATTGGGACGGGAAGTACCCGTGATGATCTCAGGCACGATCGAACCGATGGGCACCACCCTGGCTGGTCAAAATATCGAAGCGTTCTACGTTTCCATCGAGCATCTGAAGCCGGTGTCGGTCGGCTTGAACTGCGCGACCGGCCCTGAGTTCATGCGCGACCATCTGCGGACATTGGCCGACCTGTCCGGGTGCGGTGTAAGCTGCTATCCCAATGCCGGCTTGCCGGATGAAAATGGGCACTACCATGAATCGCCGCAATCCCTGGCGGCGAAGATGGCCGCCTTTGCCGAAAGGGGATGGCTCAATATCGCCGGAGGCTGCTGCGGGACGACGCCGGAACACATCAAGGCGCTCGCGGAGGCACTCAGCGGCTATGCTCCCCGTCCCTTTTCATCCAAGCCGCTTAGCGCCGTGTCGGGAATCGATGTCGTCTACGTGGAGGAGGACAACCGGCCGCTATTGGTCGGCGAGCGGACAAATGTCATCGGTTCGAAAAAGTTCCGCGATCTGATCGCCGCCGGACAGTATGAAGAAGCATCCGATATCGCCCGGGCCCAGGTCAAGCGGGGAGCCCATGTCATCGATGTCTGCCTGGCTGACCCCGACAGGGACGAACTGAAGGACATGGAAAACTTTCTCAGCTATGTGGTGAAAAAGGTAAAAGCCCCGCTGATGATCGACTCGACCGATGCCGAAGTGCTGGAGTTGGGGTTGAAATTCTCGCAGGGAAAGGCGATCATCAACTCGATCAACCTGGAGGACGGATTGAAGCGCTTTGAAGAAGTGGTGCCGCTCATCCATCGCTACGGCGCGGCGGTCGTCGTGGGGACGATCGAAGAGTCCGGGATGGCGGTCACCCGTGAACGCAAGCTGGAGGTGGCGAAGCGCTCCTACGACCTCTTGGTCAACCAGTACGGGGTGAAGCCGCAGGACATCATCTTCGACCCGCTGGTCTTCCCGGTCGGGACAGGGGATGAACAGTACATCGGGTCCGCGTTGGAAACCGTGGAAGGAATTCGCTTGATCAAGCAGGAGATGCCGGAGTGCAAGACGATTCTCGGCATCAGCAACGTCTCTTTTGGCCTGCCGCCGGCGGGAAGGGAAGTGCTGAATGCGGTCTTCCTGTACCACACGACCCTGGCCGGATTGGATTATGCGATCGTCAATACGGAGAAGCTCGAACGATACGCTTCGATTCCGCAGGAGGAGCGGGAGCTGGCGGAAGCGCTGCTGTTCAGAACCAATGACGAGACGCTGGCAGCCTTTACGGATTTTTACCGGCAGAAGAAAGTCGTCGTAAAAAAAGAGGCCTCGACGCTGTCCCTGGAAGAGCGGTTGGCCAATTATGTCGTAGAAGGATCGAAAGAGGGCCTGATCCCCGACCTGGAGGAAGCGCTGAAGAAATACGCTCCGCTCGATATCATTAACGGGCCGCTGATGGCTGGAATGGAAGAGGTCGGACGGCTGTTTAACGCCAATCAGCTGATTGTCGCGGAAGTTCTCCAGAGTGCCGAAGTCATGAAGGCGGCCGTGGCGTTTCTCGAACCGTTGATGGAAAAGACGGAATCGGCCACCAAAGGGAAGGTTCTGCTCGCCACCGTGAAGGGGGACGTCCACGACATCGGCAAAAATCTGGTCGAGATCATCCTGTCCAACAACGGATACAACGTGGTGAACTTAGGAATCAAAGTGCCGCCGGAACAGCTGATTGCCGCTTGCCGCAGCGAAAAACCGGATATCGTCGGACTGTCCGGCTTGCTTGTCAAGTCAGCGCAGCAGATGGTGGTGACGGCCCAGGACATGCGTTCAGCGGGGATCAATGTGCCGCTGCTGGTAGGCGGAGCCGCCCTGACCCGTAAATTTACCCAGAACCGGATCGCGGCCGAATACGACGGTCTGGTGCTGTATGCCAAGGATGCCATGGACGGTCTCGACCTGGCGAACAAACTGCTGGATCCCGCGGCTGTAGAGGCGATTCGTGAAGAACAGGCAAAGGCCAAGGAAGCTGCTGCGGCTGCTGCCCAAGCGGGTGAGCAGGCGACCACGGGATCAGGCAAAACGGGTGTGAAGCGGTCCGCGATCAGCCGAACCGCCCCGATATTCGTGCCGCAGGATTTGGAAAGGCACGTTCTGCGCGACTATCCGATCGGCCATCTGCAGCCGTATATCAACCTGCGGATGCTGCTCGGAAAGCACCTGGGGGTTCGCGGCAACGTCGACAAGCTGCTGGCTGAAGGGGACGAGAAAACCGTCCAATTGTACGGCGTCGTGGAGGAACTGCTGCGCGAAGCGCGTGAGGAAGGCTTGATCCGGGCCCATGGCATGTATCAGTTTTTCCCGGCGCAAGCCGACGGCGACGACATTCTGATCTACGATCCTGCCGATCAGACCCGGCTGGTGGAACGCTTCACCTTCCCGCGGCAGCCGGACGAGCCGCATCTCTGCCTGTCCGATTTTCTCCGGCCCGTCGAAAGCGGCGAGATGGATTACGTTGGGTTCCTGGCTGTCACCTGCGGCCACAACATTCGCGAGCAGTCGACCAAGTGGAAGGAGAGCGGCGATTACCTGCGTTCACACGCGCTGCAGGCCGTCGCCCTGGAGACGGCGGAAGCCTTTGCAGAGCGGATTCACCACGTGATGCGGGACGTCTGGGGCTTCCCTGACCCTGCGGAGATGACGATGGCCGAGCGCTTTGGTGCGCGGTATCAAGGGATACGCGTTTCGTTCGGCTACCCGGCCTGCCCGAATTTGGAAGATCAGGAGAAGCTGTTCCGCTTGCTGCGTCCGGAAGATATCGGCATTCATTTGACAGAGGGCTTCATGATGGAACCGGAAGCTTCCGTATCGGCGATGGTGTTCGCTCACCCTGAAGCTCGTTACTTTAACGCCGGACCGTCCGTCTTTGAGGTTTGAGCATAGGGAAGCGCGGAAACGAAGAAGTGAGAGAAGGGACGTATTATGGGGAGTAAACGAGATTTAAAAGGGTATCTGACCGAACATCTGCTGATCGGGGACGGCGCGATGGCCACCCAGCTTTACCAGCTGGGTGTTCCGATCCGCACCAGCTATGAAGAGCTTTGTTTGTCCAATCCCAAGTTGGTGAAAGATGTCCACAGCGCCTACTATGCGGCAGGTGCGCGGCTGCTGGAGACCAATACCTTCGGGGCCAATCGCGACAGCCTCTCCCGTTACGGCTTGGAAAACCGGGTAGCCCGGATCAACCGGGCGGCAGTGCAGATCGCCAGGGAGGCGGCAGGGGATGACGCCTTTGTCGTCGGCAGCATCGGCTCGATCATCGCCGGGCGGGTGCGGATGCCGCAGTTGGAAGGCTTTCGCGACTTGTTTGAAGAACAGGCGATCGCTCTGCTCCATGAAGGGGTGGACGGGATTTTGCTGGAGACGTTCCTCGACCTGGAGGAACTGCTGCTGGCCCTCGAAGTAATCCGTCCGCTGACGAACGTGCCGATTCTGGCGCAGCTGGCGACGATGGAAGTAGGGCGCACGCGGGATGGCTATACGCTCGGCGAGGCCTTCCGCCAGCTTCAGCAGGCAGGAGCAGATACGGTCGGGCTGAACTGCCGGTTAGGGCCGGCCGAGATCATCCGCTCGTTTGAAAGCTGCGTCGTACCGGAAGGCGTATTGCTCTCCGCCTTTCCCAATGCGGGTAGGCTCGGGATGGCGGACGGCTCCTACGCGTTCAAGTCGACACCGGAGTACTTCGCGGAAAGCGCGGCTCGCCTGCGTGAGCTCGGCGTCCGCTTGATCGGGGGATGCTGCGGCACGACTCCGGCACACGTCCGGGCGATCGCCGAGGCACTCGCCGATCTGCCGCCGCTGCCGCGAGTCAATCCGCCGACAGGGCAGAACGAACGGCAAGCGGCAGCTCTCTACAGCGTCAAGCAAAGACAGCAGCCGACGATCGTGGAACAGGTAAAAGAGCGGCATACGATCATCGTGGAATTTGACCCGCCCAAGGATCTGGACGCAGATCAATTTCTGCACGGCTGCTGTGAGCTGCACAATGCGGGAGCCGATGCGATCACCTTGGCGGACAACTCGCTGGCGAATGTGCGGATGAGCAATATGGCCCTGGGCGCACTGATGAAACACCGGTTTGGTATCGACCCGCTCCTGCACATCGCCTGCCGTGACCGCAATCTGATCGGCCAGCAGTCCCATCTGATGGGCCTGCATGCACTGGGCATCGATCAAGTGCTGGTCATCACGGGAGACCCGTCCAAGTTTGGCGACCTGCCGGGGGCCAGTTCCGTATTTGACGTGACTTCATTTGATTTGATCCGCATGATCAAGCAGTTGAATGAAGGCTTCTCTTTCTCCGGCAGGCCGCTGAAGCAAAAGGCGCAGTTCGTCGTCGGAGCCGCCTTTAATCCGCACGTCCGGAAGATCGAAGCAGCGGTGCAGCGTCTGGAGAAAAAGGTGGAGGCAGGGGCCGATTTCATCATGACCCAGCCTGTCTACGATGCGGAAACGATCGAGCTGATCTACCACGCGACGAAGCATATCGGCATCCCGATCTTTATCGGCATTATGCCGCTTACAGGCTGGCGCAACGCGCAGTTCCTGCACAACGAAGTCCCGGGGATCAAGCTGTCCCAGGCAGCGCTTGAGCGGATGAAGGAGCTGCAGGGCGAGGACGGACGCCGCGAGGGCACCGCGATGGCAAAGGAACTGCTTGATACGGCGATGAAATACTTCCGCGGCATCTACCTGATCACGCCGTTTTCCTACTATCAGATGACGGTCGAGCTGACAAAATACGTCTTGGATCATTCAAACGCGCAGGGTGATGCCGCCAGGCAAGTGGCAGGCACGTAAGCCTGCCTTGTTTTGACCTCCTTTTGGAAGGGAGCCGTTTTCAGATGTACGTATTGACTGCTGAGGAAATGCGCAAGCTGGATGAACACGCTATCAAAGCGATTGGCATCCCCGCTATCGTGCTGATGGAAAACGCCGGGGCCGCGGTAGCCCGTGAGGTGGAGCGGTTTTCCCGCGAGTCAGGGCTGTCTCGTCCAGGCCGTCCGCCCCGCTGGGCGGTCCTCGCCGGCAAGGGAAACAACGGCGGAGACGGCCTGGTTGCGGCCAGGCACCTGATCGAGAGCGGCATGGAAGTGACGGTGATCTACGCCGTGCCGCCTGATCAGTTGAGCGGTGATGCCGGCTTTCAGCGCGACGTGGCATCCCGTCTAGGGGTGCCAACCCTGACGTACGGCACTGCACCGATTGATTGGCACGATTACGACGGAATCGTTGACGCCCTGATCGGAACAGGGTCGAAAGGGGCGCCGCGCGGCTCGTATGCCGAACTGATCCGGGCAGCGAATGAGAGCGGGCTGCCGATCGTCTCCGTCGACATTCCCAGCGGGCTTGACCCGGATACAGGACGGGTGTACGATCCTTGTATCCGGGCAGCCCGCACGGTGGCGCTCGCTTTTCTCAAACGGGGGTTGGTCCAGCAGCCCGGAACAGGGGCCGCCGGACAGATCGCGGTGGGACAGATCGGGATTTGGCCTGATCTTGCCCGACAGTTTGGCATCCATACATACTTGCTGGGAGAGCGGCTGTTTCGGGAGGAATTAGGACTGGATCCGGCGCTGCCGAGGAAGCCGGACAGCCACAAGGGCACCTATGGCCATCTGCTGGTCTGCGCCGGCAGCCGGCAGATGAGCGGAGCCGGCCTGCTCTGCAGCAAAGCGGCGCTGCGGGCAGGGTGCGGGCTGGTCACCTGGGCGGTGCCGGATGATTTGCTTCCCGCTCTTATCGGGCAAGTCCCCGAGGTAATGCTGTCCGGCATACCGGGAACAGGACACGACCGGCATAACGTTCAAACCCTGCTGCAGTTGTTGTCCGGCAGGGATGCGGCAGTGATCGGTCCCGGACTGGGCCGCTTCTGTGGAGATACCGAGTGGCTGCGCCTGATCTGGGAGAAGAGCGATTGCCCGCTTGTGCTGGATGCAGACGCGTTAAACATGCTCGCCGACGCCGACTTCGCGGCTTGGCCAAGGAGAGGGGGCGGGGTGATTCTCACCCCTCATCCGGGGGAAATGTCCAGGCTGGCCGGGGTGACCACAGCGGAAGTGCAGCAAAACCGGATCGAGTTAGCCAGAAGCTACGCGCTTCGCCATCAGGTAGTTGTGGTGTTAAAGGGAGCCGGGACAGTGGTGGCTGCACCTGATGGAGCGGTCTATATCAATCCGACGGGCAATCCCGGCATGGCCACAGCGGGCAGTGGCGACGTGTTGGCTGGAATGATCGGAAGTTTGTCGGCACAGGGCTTCAAGGCGAGCCAGGCCGCTTGTCTGGGTGTCTGGCTGCACGGGACGGCTGGTGACAGAGCAGCGGCGAAACGGCATGCCCAGGGTTCGCTCTTGGCGGGGGATATCATCGAGGAGTTGTAGGCCTGATTGAAGCATCCGCCGACTGGGGCTCTGAAGCTGTATTGGCTCCAATCTGTGCCAGAAGCACCGATTGCTGCTCCATCACTTGCTGGATGTGGGAAAGGATGCGGGCGAACCACTGAACCTAACAGGACACGAGTGGATCTGG
The DNA here is from genome assembly GCF_000311785.1 of Brevibacillus massiliensis. Classification (GTDB taxonomy): domain Bacteria; phylum Bacillota; class Bacilli; order Brevibacillales; family Brevibacillaceae; genus Brevibacillus_C; species Brevibacillus_C massiliensis. The sequence goes on along the minus strand of NZ_HE978536.1, from coordinate 5,619 downwards.
CCAAACTCTATACCTCCTTCGATTGTTGTGAGAACGATATCCTCCTCTGAAGAATTTGTTAGGAAAACAGGTGACCCTCTGAGCACAGAGAGTCACCTTTCGTTTTGTTTACCTCCTGCGTACGAAGATCAGGACATTTCGGCTAGATACGACGAGACGAAATCCGTTAGCAAGCAGACAGCGCTGTGCCGGACCCACGCGATTGCCGATCATTAAAAATCGTCTGCACGGAAAAGCGCTGCCGATTACGCGAACAGCTTGGATAATTCTCAGCCGCACGCCGGCCCTGACAACGCGTCTGAACTCGATCACGACGATATCCGTTCTTAGGCGAGCCAAATCAATCACCCCGCTTTCGATAAGGATTTCATATAAAAGATGCGAGGTGAAAAGAAAAGGAAACGGATAGAAATCCAGGTGACAAAAAATCGCTTCAGATAACCATCTGTTAGGGCCGCATGTGGGTCGCGACCGCCGACATGCAGCGTCACAACAAGAGAAGCTCTGAAAGGCTCGGTTCGAATGATAGCGGAGTTCTATCACGGCTCAGGGTGACTGCTTAGAATGAAGAGGGATGACGAAGGGGGGCTTGGGGGTATCGTTTCCACTACAGCATGAAGGCAAGCCTCTTGAAAGAAGGCTTGCCTTTTGAGCCGAACGTCCTATCTACAATTGATATACATCTTTCACCTTTTTCTCCAAGTATTGGACGAGATAGTCAGCGTTCATCGCTTCGCCGGTGATGTCGTGCACCAACTCCGAAGGGCTCTTCATTTTGCCCCACTGATGGATGTTCTCCTTCAACCAGGTGCGGATCGGTGCGAATTCGCCGCCCGCGATCAGCTCGTCGAAGCCGCTAATTTGCTGCCTCATGGCGTGGGCAAATTGTGCGGCGTAGACATTGCCCAGCGAGTAGGTGGGGAAGTAGCCGAAGCTGCCGCCTGACCAGTGAACGTCCTGCAAGACCCCGTCTGCGTCGTTTGGCGGCACCACGCCGAGGTATTCTTTCATTTTTTCGTTCCAGATGCGGGGCAGGTCACCGACCTCCATCGTCTCGTTGATCAATCCTTTCTCAATCTCGTAGCGGATCATGATGTGCAGGTTGTATGTAACTTCATCCGCCTCAATGCGAATGAGCGAGGGCTGAACGTAGTTGACGGCGCGGTAGAAGTCTTCCGCTTGAACCCCTGCCAGTTGATCCGGAAACTGTTTGGCCAGATCGCCGAAGAAGTGCTGCCAAAACGGCAGGCTGCGGCATACAATATTCTCCCAGAAACGGGATTGGGACTCGTGAATCCCCATAGAGGTGCCGTCACAGAGCAGGGTGCCGAACAAGTCGGGATTGATGTTCTGCTCGTAGATGGCGTGGCCCGCTTCGTGCGTGCAGCTGAAGAAGGCGACACGGAAGTCGTTTGGATCGTACTTGGTTGTGATCCGTACGTCACCCGGCGCAAAGCTGGTGCAAAACGGATGAGCGCTGATGTCGATTCTGCCGGCCGCGAAATCGTATCCGATCTTTTCCAGCACGTAGCGGCTGAAGGCTTCTTGGCGGGCGATATCGTACGGCCTGGTGAGAAATCCGGTGTCTGGCTTGTTCGGCGATTCGGCGATCGCCTGCACCAGTGGAACGGTTTTTTCACGCAGCTTGCCGAACATCTCATCCAGCTGTGCGGTTGTCATCCCTGGTTCGTACATATCCAGCAAGGTGTCGTACTTGACCCCGCTGTGCCCCCAGTAGTCGATGAATTCCAACTGCAGCTTGACGATTTTCTCCAGATACGGGCGAAAGCTGGCAAAATCGTTGTTTTTGCGGGCATCCTCCCACATTGTCTCGGCTTGTGTCGTGGTGATGACGAATTCCTGGTACTTCTCCGGCGGCAGTTTTTTGCTGCGCTCAAATTCCTTCTTGCCTTCAAGCACGGTCTTGCGAGTGACCGGATCAAGCGAGGCCAACCGGTCCGGTTCGCTAAGCGCGGTGAGGTACTCCTCGTACTCCCGGGAAGTGGCCAGTTTGAACTGCTCGCCGGAGAGAACGCCGATCACTTCCGAACGGGCGTGTGCTCCCTTGCGCGGTGCCTTCGTCCGCAAATCCCAACCCAGTACGGCCAAAGCTTGATTGTAACTGACCAGCTTTTTGACGTAGTTGCGAAAATCGCTTACGAGTTTGTCCTGACTCATGAGGTGGGGAGTCCTCCTTATTAAAAAATTTTGATCAAGGTTATTATAACACAGAAAATACCAGCTAAGGCGGGTCGCGGATTCCTGCTTTCGCATGCACGGGATTGTCTGTATGATTACTCCCGCCACTTACCATCACTAGGATCTAGTTGAAGTGGGGGTTTCTGGTGTATCAATCGTAAACTACCAAATGCGAAGCACCAGTGGAGCCCGCACGTTGACGGACTGACTACCGTCCAACCCCTCTATCCCATGAGCCGAAGCCGCTGGGACTACTTTTCGCAGGATATTGGCTGCACCGTTTACATCGGCATTGATCAAGCCTTTCCTACTCTTATATAGGCCGCGCTTGATCCGTTTTCCAGAGAACCGTTGCGTAATTCCTTGTTCATAGGAGGGTAGGGGATCGCGGTCCAGAAAACTAGCTTTTGAGGTATAGGCTTCTTCTGTGAATTGCACGTCAATCCCCTGCTGGGCTGCTTTATATTGGATCATACAGGTCAACATATGATGGGGGAGATGACAAAAGGACTGGTTGTTTCTTTTGCCGATGTTGGCTTCCTGTTTCCAGCCCGGATTATGCCCGATGATGATCGTCCCGATGTTTTGCCGGGCAGCAAGTTGGACAATCTGGTAGCTCGCCTTGTGAAACAGGTCTTTGATTTTGAAATACCGAATGTGATGCAATCGCTCCAATCGCTTGGAGGTATGCTGCCCTTCTTTCGTTTGCTTTCCTTGACGGAGGATGCCCAGATAATGAGCTTTCCTTTTGTTGTAATACTGATTGATCGACTTGATATGCTTGCCCTTCACCAACACCGGACGCGACCCCGTTGTGGTAACGATGGTTGCAAGATTATCAATGCCTAAGTCAATCGCCATGTACTTGTCTTTTTCCGTCATCTTGGTTTCAAACGGGCAGGCAAAGATCAATTCGACGACATATTGCCCATACTTTGGAATAACTCGTACCTGTCTCAACTTCCCGCCGGTGTACCCAAGCTTACCGATGTTAAGTCGCTGACTTGTTTTCGGGAATTTAAGAAACTTCCCTTCTCTTATGGCACAATCTTGATTCGTAAACAGGATTTCCTTTTCCTTTGCGCGACTGTATGTCGGAATACGGGGTTTTCCGGAATACTTTTCGGGATGTTGCCGAAAGTCTTTGATGCTCGCAAAGAAGGATTTCCAATTTTGAAATACACGCTTGATGACCCATTGGCTGCTTTGTGTTGGAAGGGAACGATAATCCTTTTGTTCTGAGATTTTAAATAGGCTGTCTAAAAAATGGTAGTCTACATAAGGACTCTCTTCAGACGGCAGGACAAATTCGTTGCATCGAATCTCTTTACGCTGTTCCACGGGTTTTTGCTGTTCCTTTGTAACTCTCGACCAATAAGCCTGACGTTGCCGTTCGTTCATTGCTTCGATATATTGTTGCATCGTATTCAGTACTTCTTGCTGCAGAGGTTGCAGAGATTTTTGTTGCCGGAATGCGGTGTATACTTGACGGATATAAAAATTGGTGGTGTTATATAAATGCTTGGCATTTTGACACATCTGTTTACAATAAGGAAATAAGCGATGTCCTTTCTTGATGCAGATTTGAAACGTTTTGTAATATTGATCCGGCATGATTCCACCTCCCTTCTCGCAAACGTATGTTCCTATAATTCTAACAAATTTTGTATGAAAGTGGAAGGGCTTTTTACCATCTGCACGGATCGCTAAGCAAGCCGGGATTTCGAAAATATGCCCAAGATGTCACCGATTGCCCTCCCCCCTTTGTTTTTTGAGGCACTTGAAGAAGGAGGCCTCGGCATGATAGATTTAGTCACACTTGTAAGGAGAAATGGATATGGACCAAGCAATTGCACAAGAGATAGCCAGACGAAGGACATTTGCGATTATTTCCCACCCGGATGCCGGGAAGACGACGATGACCGAAAAATTGCTCTACTACGGCGGAGCCATCCGTGAGGCTGGGGTGGTCAAAGGCAGAAAAAACTCCAAGCATGCCACCTCAGACTGGATGGAAATTGAGAAAAAGCGGGGAATTTCCGTTACCTCCAGCGCCATGGAGTTTGAGTACAAGGGACACCACATCAACATTCTCGACACGCCTGGTCACCAGGATTTTAGTGAGGATACCTACCGCACCTTGACGGCTGCTGACGCGGCAGTCATGATCATCGACGCAGCCAAGGGGGTGGAGGCGCAGACGATCAAGCTGTTTAAAGTCTGCCGCATGCGGGGAATTCCCATTTTTACGTTTATCAATAAACTGGACCGGCACGGGAAGGATCCGTTTGAACTCTTGGAAGAGATCGAGCGGGTGCTGGGGATTCGTTCGTATCCGATGAACTGGCCGATTGGCATGGGCAGTTCGCTGTGCGGCATTTACGACCGGCAGAAGTCAAGGGTGGAATTGTATACAGAGGGAAGCGATCACGAGGAGATTTCCTTTGTTCAGGTGAGCGGTCCGGACGACTCGCTGATCAGCACTCGCGTGGGCAGTGCTTTGGGACAGCAGCTTGCCGATGAGCTGTCCCTGTTGGACGTGGCAGGTGACCCGTTCGATCCCGAGCTGATCGCCAAAGGCGAATTGACGCCCGTCTTTTTCGGCAGCGCGATCAACAACTTCGGGGTGCAGACCTTTTTGGAAAACTTCCTGCAAATGGCTCCGCCGCCGTCTGCGAAGAAAAGCACGATCGGTCCGATCGACCCGTATGAGGAGGCCTTCTCCGGATTTATCTTTAAAATCCAGGCCAACATGAATCCGGCGCATCGGGACAGGGTGGCGTTTTTGCGGATTTGCTCGGGGCGTTTTGAACGGGGCATGACCGTCCGGCACGTCCGCCTGGGGCGGGACATCAAACTGGCCCAGCCGCTGCAGTTTATGGCCCAGGATCGGGAAATCGTCGAGCAGTCATACGCAGGCGACGTGATCGGACTGTTTGATCCCGGCATCTTCCAGATCGGTGATACCCTATGCGTCGGCGGCGCTTTCGAGTATGAAGAGATGCCGCACTTCTCGCCGGAGTTCTTTTCCAAGATAACGGTGAAGGACGCGATGAAGCACAAGCAGTTTCAAAAGGGGATCATGCAGTTGACGGAGGAGGGGACGGTACAATTGTTCCGCACCTACCCGATGGAAGAGCTGATTATCGGCGTAGTCGGAGTGCTGCAGTTTGAAGTCCTGGAGTACCGTCTGAAGGCGGAATACGGCGTTGACATCATGCTGCAGCGTATGCCGTATCAGATCGCCCGCTGGATCGAGGGCGACAAAGCGACGCTTGACACCTTGCAAAAGCGCAGCCAGACGGTTCGGGATCGCTACGGGCGGCCGGTGATGCTGTTCGAAAGCGAATACCAGCTGCGCATGGCACAGGATAAATACCCGGATATCAGGTTCCATGAAAGCTCGCTGGGGTTAAAAAC
>NZ_HE978535.1:720499-762397 GCF_000311785.1 Brevibacillus massiliensis | reverse complement strand
AAGCGTCTCGGAGACGATCATGGAAGCCGCAGCTCATTGGCTGTGAGGATCGGCAGGTCAGGCTTCGCCAGCCGGTTGGGTATAAATTGAACAAGGAAATGGCTATTTTGAGCATCCTTTATTGGGTGCTCTTTTTTCATGGCTTGAGTTGAAAAATAGTCTACTTTGCCAAAATCAGGGGATGTTATGAATGGGCGAATATCCCATGGCGACAAGTGGGAAAACTAAAATTTATTGTCCATGTGATATAGACATTACGAAACAAAGATGCTACCTTTAAGATAGCAATCATTGATTTAATGCGATTTTATCAGTCCTTGCTAAGTGGACATTTGTTTGTCTGGAAACTACGTTGGACATCCCATGAAGGAGGGATCTGCCTTGGCGAGCAAAACGCTGGAGCATTTTTTGCAGGAAAATTTGGCGGCTTTAAAAAGGGAAGGCCTGTACAATGAGATCGATCCGTTGGAGAGCCCAAACGGACCCGTCATCAAGATCAACGGGAAAGAGCTGATCAACTTATCCTCCAACAACTATTTGGGCCTGGCTACGGATCAGAGGCTAAAGGAGGCAGCCATCGAAGCCATCAAGACCTACGGTGTCGGTGCCGGTGCTGTTCGCACCATTAACGGAACGCTGAAACTTCACTTGGAATTGGAAGAAAAACTGGCCCAATTCAAGCACACGGAAGCTGCAATCGCATACCAATCCGGCTTTAACTGCAACATGGCCGCGATCTCTGCAGTGATGGACAAGGCCGATGCGATCTTGTCCGATGAATTGAACCATGCCTCGATTATCGACGGATGCCGGCTGTCCCGGGCAAAAATTATTACCTATAAACATTCGGACATCGCCGATCTGCGGGAAAAAGCCAAGCAAGCGAGCGAATCCGGGCTGTACAAGAAAATCATGGTGATTACCGACGGGGTCTTTTCCATGGACGGGGATATTGCCAAACTGCCCGAGATCGTTTCGGTTGCAGAAGAATTTGATCTGATCACCTATGTAGACGATGCCCACGGATCGGGCGTGCTGGGAAAAGGGGCGGGAACCGTCAAGCACTTTGGCCTGTCCGACAAGATCGACTTTCAAATTGGCACGCTGTCAAAAGCGATTGGCGTCGTCGGCGGTTATGTCGCGGGCCGGCGGGAACTGATCGATTGGCTGAAGGTGAGAAGCCGGCCGTTTCTCTTCTCCACGGCGCTCACTCCGGGAGATGTGGCGGCCTGCATCAAGGCGATCGACATCCTGATGAGCAGCACAGAACTGCACGACAAGCTGTGGGAGAACGGCCGTTACCTGAAGCAAGGCCTGAAACAGCTCGGGTTTGACATCGGAGAGAGCGAGACCCCGATCACGCCCTGCATGATCGGAGAAGAAAAAGCGACCCAGGAGTTCAGCAAAAAGCTGTATGAAGCGGGCGTCTATGCCAAATCGATTGTTTTCCCAACCGTGCCCAAGGGGACGGGCAGGGTCAGAAATATGCCGACAGCCGCCCACACCAAAGAAATGCTGGATCAGGCTCTGGCCATTTATGAGCGAGTGGGCATAGAGATGGGGATTCTGCGATGAAAAAAATCCTGGTAACCGGCGCTCTGGGACAAATCGGTTCAGAGCTCGTCGTGAAAATGAGAGAGATCTACGGGGTGGAGAATGTCGTCGCAACCGATATCAGGCCGCATGAAACAGATGAGCATCGTTCCGGTCCTTATGAGATCGTGGACGTGACTGACGCCAAAGGCATGTTTGAGGTGGCGAAGAAATACCAGGTAGACACTATCATCCACTTGGCTGCCTTGTTGTCCGCGACGGCCGAAGCCAAGCCGCTGCTCGCCTGGAATTTAAACATGGGCGGGTTGGTCAATGCGCTTGAGGTGGCGAGAGAGCTTCGCTGCCAGGTGTTTGCGCCAAGCTCGATCGGGGCGTTTGGTCCGTCTACGCCAAAAGAGCGGACACCCCAAGACACCATCCAGAGGCCGACGACGATGTACGGTGTCAACAAGGTAGCAGGCGAACTGCTGTGTGACTATTATTTCCATAAATTCGGCGTCGATACCAGGGGCGTTCGCTTCCCCGGGCTGATTTCCTACGTAACGCCTCCCGGTGGCGGCACCACCGATTATGCGGTCGAAATCTACTATGAAGCGATCCGGCGCGGCAAATACACGTCGTACATCGCAAAAGGGACCTACCTCGATATGATGTACATGCCGGATGCGCTGCAAGCTGTCATCAGTCTGATGGAAGCTGATTCGTCACGGCTCATTCATCGAAATGCCTTTAATGTGACGGCGATGAGCGTCGCCCCGGAGGATATCGCTGCTGCAATCAAACGGCACATCCCCGGATTTGAACTGGAATTCGACGTTGATCCGGTGCGGCAGGAGATTGCGGAGAGCTGGCCCAACTCCCTTGACGCATCGGCGGCCGAAGCGGAATGGGGCTTTCAAGCAAAATACGACCTGGAGAAGATGACCGAGGATATGCTCGCCAAACTCCGCAGCAAAATGTTGGAAAAAGTAAACTGAGCAAAGGCACCTCTTTGACTGGTTGGTGAAGTCAGTGGGGTGTCTTTTGCCTGTCTTTATTCGGCAGGAAACCCCTGGTAATACACATATGGATCTTCAGGAGTCTAAACCGGCGTAATCTCGTCAGCCTGTAAAACCAGCAGATCATTCCCTTCGTATGTAGTAATCCGCAGTGTTCCTTTGACATGCACCCAACTGTCTGTGGGATACTTTTTCGCCTGGGGCGATTGGATTAAAATCCCAGATACAACGGCATCCGCGGCGCAGCAGGAGACAGAGAAGCGGGCTGCCACGAATTCGTCTTCCGACAGGCTCGGCTGCCGATAGACAAAGCCCGTCATCTCAAGCTGGTGTCCGTTAAACTCCTGGTAAAACAAATCGAGGATCGTCAGTCCGTCCAAAAAGATTTTGTCGTTCAGGTCGATGACCGGCTGTTTGTACATGGCGATCGCCGTTTTATGGTAGAAGTCGCCAAACCCCGCATCCAGAAACTTCTGTTCCAGTTCGGCATCATCCTTGGGTTTTCCTGAAGCGCTTACCACAGCTTGGGGAGACGGATCAGGATCACCTGAATGGGCGTTGACAGGGGGATTGCGATCCGCGGACGAAGCAGGAGACACCGGCTCAGAGTCACCTGAACCAAGGTTATCCGGGCCCTCTTGGCCCAAAGACGCAGCAGGGGCCGATTTCTTGGATTCCTTGTTGGCAGACAATACCGTTTTTGCGTCCCTTTTAACAAGTTTACGCCTTTTTGCTGTGCGACTTCGCTCCCCAATACTTTATCAGGCAGGAAGAGCCCCATCGCCACAGGCAGACGGAACAAGCTGTAAATCAGGATGTTTTTCCAAAATCCGCTGGGCAGGGCATGCACGCCGCCGCAATCACACGCGTCGTCGGATATGCCTCTGATCGCTTGGACGAGACTCATAACAGACAAGAGCACCAGGATCCCCAGAGTCACATAGCACAACATCTGCAATCGGGGAGCCAGGTAGTAGGTAATCGATCCGGTGAGCAGCAGCTTCGCCAACATAAAAAGAAAACTCGCTCAGGATGAAGCAGCGAAAAAGGTAGTGACGCCTGATCGTCTTGTCATTCATTAAAATCCCTCCTTACATGGGCAGAAAAAGGGTGAAAGCGAGAACGAGTGTGAATACGACGGCAATGAGCTTGGCGACAAAGGGGAAGCGAAACACGCCGAGCAGCATCAACGTATTTTTGAAGTCGATCATCGGGCCGAACACCATGAAGGCGACGAGCGAGCTCTTGCTGAACGTGTTGGCAAAGGAAGCGGCGATGAAGGCATCCGCTTCCGAGCAGAGAGAGAAGACAAATCCCAGACCCATCATGGCCAGGTGGGAATACACGGGCGTCTGGCCTACGACGGTCAGGATCTCCCGCGAAAAATAGACTTGTAGGACAGCGCTGACAAGAGCGCCCGTCGACACAGCCACCAGAGCCGCAATCAAGCTGCGGTACAGCACCATGTCCGGCTGCGCCGGAAAAGCCATGTAGGTTGCCGCCATGACCACGGGATTGATGACGGGGCCGGCCAGCAAATATACGATGCCGACGTAGACGGGCATTCCCTTGAGGATCAGCCGCCGGACGATCGGGACAATCGCGCATTCGCACACCGGGAATAAAAAACCCAACAAGGCGGCAAACGGGATCGCGATCAACGGGCTTTTGGGCGTCCAGCAGCGAACCTGCTCGTCCCGGACGAAGGTCTGGATGAAGGCGGAGAAGAATACGCCCAACAACACGAAAGGGATCGCTTCGAGCAAGATGCTGAGAAACAGGGTTTTGACATCCAGCAGGCGAGGCGATGCCGCGAGCTGGAAGGAGGAGAAGTCAACGGTCTTGTCCATCAGAAAAATAGAAAGCACTACGGCGATAACGGGCAGAAACAGCATCTCCAAAAGGTAATGGCGCCATTTTACCATTCGTTACACGACCTCCAGCTCACCAAAAAGGAATATCCTTCCGATTTAGTATAAAGCATATTTTGATAAAACGAAATCATTACGTTTTGTAAAAAGAAAAGTTTCTGGGTTGACGACATTGGCAAAATCGTGTAGGTTATGTGATATAAACCGTAATGATTACGATTTAAATCGGCGTTTTCGCTTTCCCATGCATCTTTACAAGGGCACATGTTTGCGGCGCTGCATGGCGATGGTCGAGCCGCATGCCGCAGGGGAGAACGATCGGGTTTAAATCGTAATTATTCTGATTTGAGAGGAGAAGCCTAATGGAGGACAAAAGAATTCCTGTTACCGTGCTGAGCGGATATCTCGGCTCCGGAAAAACGACGATCTTGAATCATGTTTTACATAAGCGGGAAGGGCTCAAAGTCGCTGTGATTGTCAATGACCTGAGTGAAGTAAATATTGACGCAGAGTGGGTGAGGGGCAACAGCAGCGTTTCGAGGATCGATGAAAAAGTGGTGGAGATGTCTAACGGCTGTATCTGCTGTACCCTGCGTGAAGATCTATTGGTAGAGGTCCAGCGATTGGCAAAAGAGAACCGCTATGATTATATTCTGATCGAATCGACAGGTATTGGCGAACCGGTCCCGGTTGCCCAGACCTTTACGTATGTGGACGAGGCGAACGGAATTGACCTCTCGGCGATTTGCCGCCTGGATACGATGGTGACGGTTGTCGATGCCTACCGTTTTTGGCACGATTTTTCTTCAGGCGAAAGCCTTTTGCAGCGAGGGCAGGCGGTTGACGAGACAGATACCCGGGAAGTGGTGGATTTGCTTGTCGACCAGATCGAATTTTGCGATATTCTGCTGCTCAACAAGTGTGACCTGGTATCTGAAGAAGATTTGCAAGAGTTGGAACGCGTGCTGTGCAAGCTTCAACCGACGGCAAAGCTGATTCGCACGACCCGCGGGCAGGTGGACCCGCGCGAGATTTTGCACACGGGCCGGTTTGATTTTGAACGTGCAAGCCAGTCGGCGGGCTGGATTTTGGAGCTGCAAAAGGGCGGCCATACGCCGGAGACCGAGGAATACGGGATTTCGTCATTAGTGTATCGGCGCCGCATTCCGTTTCACCCCGCCAGATTGAACAGCTGGCTGGAAAATTGGCCTGACGAGGTGGTCAGGGCGAAAGGTTTTGCCTGGATTGCCACCCGCAACGACCTTGCCGTCTGCCTGAGCCAGGCGGGGCCTTCTATCGAGCTGGGTGCGGCCGGTTATTGGCTCGCCGCGCTGCCCGAGGCGCAGCAGCAGGCTGTGCAGGCGGAACATCCCGAGCTGAAAGAAACCTGGGATCCCGAGTTTGGAGATCGGATGACGGAACTGGTGTTTATCGGGATCGATATGAAGCGGGAAGAGATTTTGCGTGGGCTTGACCAGTGCTTGCTGACTGAGGACGAAATGAACCGGGATTGGCATTCCCTGCCGGACCCCTTGCCAAAAAGCCATGTGATTGTAGAGGCATAGCAGAAAGCCAGTGGGCAGCCCTTGGGTCAGGGATGCCGTATCAAAGCGGGTTTTGCGCGAAAGACGCAAAACTCGCTTTTTTGTTTTCGGAAGACGAAGGATTTCGGAAAAGAAAGTGTAGACATTTATCAAAATAGAAAGTAAGATAGACTCATGAATACATTATTGTCGACAATCAAGTAGACAATAAACTTTTTTTAAGGGAGAATGGTCCATGGAGATTCGAAAAATGGTCACGACAGTAGAAGAAACGTACATCGAAGGGTTTAAACAAGTGGAGAAACCGGTAAGGGTGGCAGTCGCTGCAGCCGTCATTCAAAATCCCTACGCGGGGAAATACGTGGAAGACTTGCAGCCGCTCATTGACGAGTACTCTGCCAAGCTGGGAAAGCTTCTGCCGTCCAAAGCGCTGGAAGCCCTGGGCTTGTCCGGTGAGGAATGTGAAGGCTACGGCAAGGCGGCTTTGGTCGGCCTGGACGGAGAAGTGGAGCACGGTTCTGCGATCATTCACACGATGCTTTTCGGGAATGAATTCCGAAAAGTGTGCGGAAATGCCAAGACGCTGCTGCCCTCAGCCGAAAAACGGGGAGGAGCCGGAGCTTCGATCGATCTGGCGATTAAACATAAAATGGACGCAAAAATCCGCTCCCATCACATGAGTTTCGAATTTCGAATTCCGGACGCGCCCAGAGCGGATGAGATTGTCATTGCGGCTGCTGTCACCTCTTCGGGCCGGGCCCACCCGCGAATCGGCTCCCTGCATGCCGAGTTGGCGGCACAAGGCGAACAACAAGAGTAAACGAAAGGGGGATGTTTTGCGATGACTCGCATTGGTTTTATCGGGATTGGGCAGATGGGCAGATGGATGTCCGAGCATTTGCTGAGCGCCGGCTATCCCCTCACCGTTTTTGACGCGAATCCGGAAGCGGCGACTGAAGTGATAAAGAAGGGAGCGATCGCCGCTTCTTGTGTGCAGGATTTGGCCGAGAGAAGCGAAGTGGTGATCACCATGCTTCCCAACTCGGCTGCCGTAGAAGCGGTTGCCGAAGGTGAGGCTGGTTTGTTTCAAAGCATGAAACCGGGTGGAATGATCATCGACATGAGCAGTTCCTACTCGCTTTCCACACAACGGCTGGCAAAGAAGGCAGTGGAAGCGGGCTTGACGATGATTGACGCCCCGGTTTCGGGCGGCGTGAAAGGCGCCAAAGCAGGAAATCTGACCATCATGGTCGGAGGCTCTGATGCGGATTTTGCCAGAGCGCTGCCGATTTTGCAGTGCATGGGCAAAACGATCAATTTAGTCGGAGAAACAGGGGCTGGACACGCCCTGAAAGCGATCAACAACTATCTCTCGGCCACCTCGATGTACGCGACGGCTGAGGCGATGATTCTTTGCAAGAAACTGGGGCTCCATTTGAACACTGCGCTGGAGACGATCAACCAAAGCTCTGGCCAAAGCTTTTCCACCCATTATAAATTCCCGACGTTTGTGACGACTCGGCAGTTTAACTCCGGGTTTTCCCTCGAACTCCTGCAAAAGGATGTAAGGATGGTAAACTCGATTGCTCGCGATCAAAAAATTCCTTTGCTGCTGGGCGGGCTCGTCGAACAAATCTACGAGATGGCCTTGCACTCTTTGCCGGGTCACCCGGATCATACGGAGATCGCCGCTTTTTTGGAGAGGATGACCAATATCACGCTATCTGAGGGGGATTCATAATGGCCCAATACGCAAACAAGAAGTACGCCGACCTGCAGACAAGGAGCACGGTCGACAGCGTCATCGAGAAGCTTGCTGTTTCGAATACGCATATTTTTGTGGTGATTGCCGCCGCACTTGGATTTATGTTTGATTCATTTGATACCTACATCGTTTCTTACGCGATGCCGTCTATAATCGAAGAATGGAATATTTCCCCCGTGGTGAATGGTATCCTCCAATCCACGGGGCTCTGGGGAATGTTCCTGGGAGCGATTCTTTGGGGACCGATTACCGACAAGTTTGGCAGAAAAGTAGGCTTTATCGGCACGCTGCTGGGGTTTAGCCTATTGACCGGATTGACAGCGCTTACAAATGATGTCTACACATTTGGGATCCTCCGGTTCGTCACGGGACTTTGTCTGGGTGGGATGATTCCGGTCGATACAGCGCTCACTTCAGAGTATATCTCCACAAAGCATAGAGGGCGATTTACCTCTGTATTAACGGTGTTATGGCCGGTCGGCATGCTGATCGCAGCAGTTCTGTCGCTCCAATATGTAACCGTTTACGGCTGGCGGGTTCTCTTCATAGCTGGTGTCATTCCAGCGCTGCTCAGTTTTCTGATCCGCTGGAAGGTGCCGGAGTCTCCGAGATGGCTGTCTTCGAGAGGGCGTCTGGACGAGACCAAAGAGGTTTTGAAAAAGCTTGGGGCAGCGGATCAGGATGTGGAGAATTTGGAACTGCAGCCGCTGACGAAAGAAAAGGCAGGTCTTCGAGCGCTTTTCGAGCCCCAATACCTGAAAAGATTTATTCTTACGGCTGGATACTATTTCTTTGGCTACTTCGGTTATTACGGCTTCCTGCTCTGGCTGCCAACGATCCTGTCCAGTGTGTACGGGTTGACCATGACCAAGACGTTTGCCTACACGCTGTTTGTCGCCATCGCAGCGATCCTTGGACGGGCTACCGCTTTCTGGACCATCGAACGGTTTGGCCGCAAACAACTGTTCTACGTAGGTTTTGGGCTGGGGGGAGTTGCGGCATTGCTCTTCGGTCTGATTCAGAATCCCGTGCTCCTGGTCTGGGGAGCCTGCCTTTTGTCCTTCCTGTACGAACAAGGCGTAGCAGGCACCGTCGTCTATACGTCTGAGCTGTATCCTTCACATGTTCGGGCGACGGCAACCAGCTGGTCAACGGGAGCCGGTCGCGTAAGTGCGGCCCTTAGTCCGGTTTTGTTTGGTTACTTCATGGAAATCCAATTTTATTATGGCATCTATCTCACGATGGCCGTTTTCTTCTGGGTGGCAGTAGCGCTTGTTTTCTTCCTGGGTCCGGAAACAAGAGGAAAACGACTGGAGGAAATTGGGGCGGCATGATCCTGGAAATACGAAAATGGCAAGAAAGGAGCGGATCCTGTCATGGCTTATACAATCCATCCCCTTCACCTCGGAACTTTTGAGGCGATGGAGACATCGAATCTTCTCTATCAGGTCAATCCTGGCGTGAAAGTGCGCCAGCCCATACTCGGCTGGCTGATTCTTGGCGGGAAGGAACCGATTGTGGTAGATACAGGCGGTTCTGATGAAGAATGGGCCAAGCAGCACCACCACGGACTGCAGCGGCTGCCCGAGCATACCATCGAAGCGCAGCTGCAGAAGCATGGGCTGCAGCCGGAGATGATCCAGACCGTCGTGAATACCCACCTTCACTGGGATCACTGTTTTCAAAACGACAAGTTTCAAAACGCCACTTTTTACGTCCAGAAGAAGGAGCTTATGGCCGCGGTCGCGCCTCTGCCAACCCAGCGCGGTTACTACGAGGTTGGAATAAAGGGTGTCATCCCCCGCTGGATGAAAACATTTGACCGGATGAAGGCAGTCGAGGGAGACGTTACCTTGATGGACGGGATTCGCTTGGTTCATCTGCCTGGACATACGCCTGGCATTCAGGGAGTTCTCGTTGATACAAAAGACGGTCCGTATCTGATCGCCAGCGATACCATCGGCGTCTATGAAAATTGGGAAGGCAATCAGACGATGCCCCATATCCCCCAAGGCATTCACTGGAGCCTGGAAGAATATTTCCAAACATTTGAGAAAATGGAAAAGCTGGGTGCGAAAGTTTTGCCCAGCCATGACATGCGCGTACTGGAGGTTGATCATTTTGGGTGATCTGAAGGCTTTTTCTCCGGAATGGATGAAGGTTTTTCAGACAGCGGCAAACCGTGATCCTGAGCTATCGTGGATCGCCAAGCACATGAATTGCAGGTTTCTTTGGAAAATTGGCTGCTGCTCTTACCTCTTTCAGATTGAGGGAGGGAAAATCATCTCAATCGCCGAACCGACCTGGAACGACAGCTGGGATTTCAACATTGAGGGGCCAAAAGAGGCTTGGGACAAGTTTATCCAACCTGTCCCTCCGCCCGTCTATCATGATCTGCTCGGAATCGTAACCCGCATCCAGGACTGCTGTCTCAATGGAAACAGGCTGATGGCCATGCAGTACATGCGCTCGCTGACTCGCATGTTTACGGTCGCCCGCGAGATGCAAGGGGGCGG
Source organism: Brevibacillus massiliensis (assembly GCF_000311785.1). Lineage (GTDB taxonomy): Bacteria > Bacillota > Bacilli > Brevibacillales > Brevibacillaceae > Brevibacillus_C > Brevibacillus_C massiliensis. Next base: position 752,149 of record NZ_HE978535.1, on the reverse strand, counting down.
CGGGCTGTGATCCAGGGGCGCTATGTATCCGCAACCATCCAGAATAAGTCGTATGATATCTATTACGAAACGGCCGGAGAAGGTATTCCGATCCTGTGTCTTCATACGGCCGGCGCAGATTCGCGGCAATACTACGACCTGCTGCGCGACAAAGAGTTAACCTCGAATTTTCAACTGATTGCCTTTGATCTGCCGTACCACGGGCGTTCGATGCCGGCAGATGGCTGGTGGAAAGAACAGTATTTGTTGACAACGGAACGGTATGTCGAGACGATCATGGCTTTTATCGAGGCGGTCGGTATTGAATCGCCCATCGTGATGGGATGCTCGATGGGGGGAAGCATCACTCTGGAGTTGGCCTATCGGTATCCGGAGCGTTTTCGCGGTGTGATCGGCTTGGGGGCGGCAGCCCGGACGGAAGGCAGGTTCAACGAGTACTTATTCCATCCTCAGGTAAACGGAGGGGAGCTGTGCGCAACCAATGTGTACGGGCTTCTCGCTCCGCAAAGTCCGGAAGTGCTTCGCAGACGGGCTTGGTGGATCTACAGCCAGGGTTCGCCGGGGATTTACTACGGTGACATCTACTTCTACAGCGAGGAATGGGATGCGACCGATCGCGTTGGCCGGATCAATACGGAGGAATGCCCTGTCTTTCTGCTGACTGGAGAGTATGATTATTCGTGCACACCGGAAATGTCGAGAAAGACAGCGGAAAAAATCCCGGGCGCTTCTTTTCAGGTGATGAAGGAGATGGGGCATTTCCCGATGACAGAAAATCCCGATTTGTTCAAGAAGTATCTCGAACCGGTCCTCGGTGCTTTTTTGGAGCGGGAACGAGAAAAGCCGAATAGGCGATAAGGAGGAATCCGCGTGAAATATCGGACCGTTGGCAAGACAGGCATTCAAGTCTCCCAGCTATGTTTTGGGACCATGTCTTTTGGCAAGGATGCCGACAAAGAGACGGCAAAAGCCATGTTTACCCGCTGCCGTGAAGCGGGGATCAACTTTTTTGACACGGCGAATTCCTACAGCAAAGGCCGGGCGGAGGAAATACTGGGTGAATGCATCAGGGACTGCCGGGATGAAATCGTGCTGACGACAAAAGTGTACAATCCGATGGGAACAGACGTGAACGCGCGCGGCCTTTCTCGCAGGCACATCATGCTTGAGGTTGAAAACAGCTTGAGAAGACTGAAAACGGATCGGATCGATTTTTACTTTGTTCATCATTTCGATCAGCTGACCCCGATGGAGGAAACCCTACGCGCATTGGACGATTTGCAATTCCAAGGCAAGATCCTGTACCCGGGCGCAAGCAACTGGGCAGCCTGGCAAATCGCCAAAGCGCTTGGAATTGCCGCAAAAGAACAGTTGGCCCGGTTTGAGATCATTCAACCCATGTACAATTTGGTGAAGCGTCAAGCCGAAGTGGAAATTCTTCCGCTCGCGCAGTCTGAGGAATTGGGCGTCATCACGTACAGCCCGCTCGGCGGCGGCCTTTTATCAGGAAAATACGGAACCAATCTAAGGCCGGTTCAGGGACGGCTGGTAGAACAAAAGCAGTATGCGGACCGCTATGCCGACCGGGTGAACTACGAAGTGGCAGACCGCTTTAATGCCTATTGCAAGGAAAGAGGGGTTCATCCCGCTGCGCTGGCTGTCGCCTGGGCCATGTCACACCCGAGTGTTACCGCAGCGATCATTGGGGCGAGAAATCCGGAGCAGCTTGAATGTTCGCTGCAGGCGCTTGAACTTCACATGACGCAGGAGATGCGCAGCGAAATATCGGCATTGTCAATCACTCCTGCACCAGCGACAGACCGTTCAGAAGAAACTCTTCGCTAAGCATTTCGACCAAGAGGAGAGGCGGGGATGGAAAATTCGGTTTGGAATCACCCGGAAATATACAAGATAAACGGCAATGTTGTATAGTAGAAAGGGGTTTCTAACTGAGTGATGAGTAAAGAACAAAAGGAGAAAATATGGAATGAAGAAAAAAGCGGTAAAAACGGCTCCCATGTTTATAGCGGAAGAGCTAGCTACGCGCATAGCAAAAGGCATCCTTCATCCCAAAGAGCATTTGATAGAAACCGTGATTGCCGAAGAGTTTCACACCAGCAGAGCACCAGTTCGGGAAGCCTTGCTGATGTTGGAAAAAGACAGGCTCGTGACCCGCATCCCCCATCACGGGTTTGTGGTGAAGAAATTCTCGAGAGAAGAGATCCACCAATTATACGATGCGGTATACCGCCTCGAAGAAATAGCGATGGTGAAAGCGATCCAGCATGTGAACGAGGAGCAGATCCAGCGGCTTGATGCCATTCTGGAAAAGCAAGCGGAAGCCATCGAAAAGCAGGATATCGTTGGGTACTACGAGTTGAATGAAGAGTTTCACTATACGATTTTTTCGATAGCACAAAATGAGATTTTGACCGAAATGTACCAATCCCTGCGCAGATCGGCGCGCCCGCTGCGCATGTCGTCGATGGCGCATGGGAGCAATCTCTCGCTTTCCTATCAGGAACACCGGGAGCAAGTGGAAGCGTTAAGGCAGAGAAATAAAGAAGCTGCTATCGCCGCGATCCACAAGCAGGAGATCCGCTCGCTGAAAACGCTGGATATCCTCTACCCGGAATAACGGGTATAAGCTTCAGTGAACGGACGAAATGCCGGACAGAAGTTTAAACCTGCAAACATTCGTACATCCTTGTGATAGTTTCAGTATGTTCTTCAGGAGGATGTCAATGAAACGACGGGAAGATATCGGGTTATTGCTGCTGCGGGTGGTCTTGGGGTTAGTCTTTCTCGTTCACGGGTGGGCCAAATTCCAAGGCGGAATCGAAAAGACGGTCGGATTTTTCGCAACGCTCGGTCTGCCGGGATTTTTGGCCTATGTCGTCGCAGTGATCGAACTGGTTGGCGGATTACTGATGATTCTGGGTCTGGGCACGCGAGTGATCTCTGCCTTGTTTGCGCTTGTTATGCTGGGAGCGATCTTGACTGCCAAGCTGTCTGCCGGTTTTCTTGGCGGGTACGAGCTTGACTTCATGCTGTTGGCGGCTTCGGTCTGTCTGCTGCTGGCCGGGAGCACGATGTGGGCTTGCGATTCGCTCTTTCGACGTAAAAAGTAATAAATGGCAAGGAACATATGCCTGACGGCTGAACACCTCCCGCTGCACGGGAGGGACAGCCGTTTTTTCTTTGCCTGGAAACGGATCTAGAGTTTGGTATAATATTTCCATTGTGAGAGATGACCTAATAAGAAGGAGAAAAGGGGAGAGAGCCATGCGCAAGAGTTTTGCCAGCGACAATTACTCGGGCATTCATCCCGAAGTGCTGGAGTCGATCATTCGCGCCAATACCGGCCACGTGCCCTCGTACGGAAAAGATCCGTATTCCGAAGCGGCGATTTTGAAGTGCAAGGAACACTTTGGCGAGAACATTGAGGTTTTTTTTGTGTTTAACGGCACGGGGGCCAATGTTCTGGGACTGCAAGCCATCACCCGGCCGTACCAATCCATCATCTGTTCGGATCAAGCTCACCTCAACGTCGACGAGTGCGGAGCGCCCGAACGGTTTACCGGCTGCAAGCTGCTGACAGTACCGACTGCAGACGGAAAGATCACACCCGATCAGATCGAGCAGCACTTGATCGGCTTTGGCGACCAGCATCACAGCCAACCCAAAGTGGTTTCCCTCACACAGTCGACGGAATTCGGCACGGTATACCGGCCGGAGGAGATCAAAGCGATTGCGGATTTGGCCCATGAGCACGGACTGCTGCTGCATATGGACGGATCGCGCTTGGCAAACGCCGCTGCCTATTTGGGCGTCCCCTTGAAGGCGCTCACGGCCGATGTTGGCGTAGACGTTTTATCGTTTGGCGGAACGAAGAACGGATTGATGATCGGAGAAGCCGTGATCTTTTTCGATCCGGACCTGGCCCGCGATTTTATGTACATCCGCAAGCAGGGCATGCAGCTCGGTTCCAAGCTGCGCTTTATTGCCGCCCAGTTTGAGGCCTTGCTGTCCAACGACTTGTGGCTTCAAAACGCCCGCCATTCCAACCGGATGGCCTCACTCCTGGCGAGCAGGATCGAGAAGATTCCCGGCGTGCGCATCACGCAAAAAGTAGAGGCGAATGCCGTGTTTGCCGTAATTCCCCGGGAGTGTATCGCGACGCTTTCAGAGCGCTATTACTTCCACGTCTGGTCCGAGCGGGAATCGTTGGTGCGCTGGATGACTGCATTTGATACGACCGAGGATGAGATCGATCAATTTGCGGAGGATATAGCACAGGCACTCTCTTCACATCAACAGAGCCAGAACTGCATCTAGGGCAGACACCATGGGAGGACAACATGATTCGGGAAGCAAAACAGGAGGATGCCGTACATCATTTCACTGCTGCACTGTGCGATCGGTTCCATCGCCAATACGCTTGCCGGGACGCCAGACGAACGGGAAGCTGGGGAGGACGGGTACTATCTCGATTCACTTGCCGTTCACCAAGCGTATCGCGGGTGGGGATTTGGCAAGGGGCTCGTGCAGGCTTTTGAAGCGCAGATTTGCGCTATTATTTGTAAAAAAGCTTGAAAATCCCTGTTTTCTGGTAAATAATCGTGGAGGGGCTAGTTCCCCTGATCGAGTCATTGCAATCCCTGGATTCAGTATCGTCCATTGCATTCCAGGGATTATTTTCCTTTTCACTGCGTTGCACGGAAAAGAAAAAGCGGCTGATTTCGATAGAGTCGACAAGAGCAGACAGGTGATGAACGTTGGATTGGAATTCTCTTTTACTGATGCAGGATGAAACGCTAAGGAAAATCGTAAAAGAACTGCATGACATAAAATACGCCCTGGATCAGTCTTCAATCGTGGCCATCACGGACCAGCGCGGCAGCATTCTCTATGCCAATGAGCAATTTTGCAAAATTTCTCAATACGAACAGAGCGAATTAATCGGGCAGGATCATCGGATTTTAAATTCCGGCTATCATCCCGCCGAATTTTTCCGAAATATGTGGGCAACGATCGGCTCAGGCAGGATTTGGCGCGGAGAGGTGCGAAACCGGGCGAAGGATGGTTCGTTTTACTGGGTGGATACGACGATCATTCCGTTTCTAAACGACCAGGGAAAACCGTATCAGTACGTCTCGATACGGAATGATATCACCCAGCGCAAGCAGATGGAGGAAGAGATCAAGAAGAGTGAGGAAAAGTACCGTTTAATCACGGAAAATACCTCCGACTTGATCGCTGTGATTGACCGGGATGGAACCTATTCCTATCTGTCCCCCTCGCACCAAGCAGTCTTGGGGTATGAGCCTGCAGAGATGATGTCCGAAAAATTCCGGCAGTGGGTCTATGAAGCAGATCGGGCTGAGGTGGAGGAAGACATCCGCTCGGTGCTGGTCACGAAAAAAGCGTCCCAGGTGGAATTCCGCATTCCCACCAAAAACGGCAGCATCATCGACGTTGACGCCAAGATCAACCCGATTCTGGACCAGGCCGGAAATGTAAAAGACCTGGTGCTGGTAATGCGGGACATCACCGACCGGAAAAAGTCGGAACAGACGATTTACCATCTGGCCTACCACGATACGCTGACCGAACTGCCAAATCGAAGGTTGTTCATCGAACGGCTGCATAAAGAGATCAACCAGGCCAGGCGAATCAAGTCGGAGCTGGCCGTCATGTTTCTCGATATGGACCGCTTTAAAGACATCAACGACACCTGGGGTCACGATGTAGGGGACCTGATTCTGATCGAGGCAGCCAAGCGGCTGAAGGGATGCGTCCGCACGGGGGATGTAGTGGCCCGTTTGGGCGGGGATGAGTTTACTGTCCTTTTGACCAACATCTCCCGAAAGGAAGAGGTCTCTTCGGTGGCGGAGCGGGTGCTCGCCCATTTTCAAAAACCGCTGGAGTGGATGGGACATCAGTACAACCTCTCCTGCAGCATCGGGATTGCCATGTTTCCGGCTGATGCGGCAAACGCTGATGATTTGCTGAAACGGGCGGATACCGCTCTCTACGTGGTAAAGTCACGCGGCCGCAACGAATACGAATTTTTTACTCCGGCGATGGAAGCCAAGTCGCTGGAGCGCATCCTCCTGGAAAACGAACTGCGCAAAGCTATCGAGCAGGAGCAATTCCGGCTCCACTATCAACCGAAATTGGATTTGACGACAGGCGAGTTGATCGGGATGGAGGCTTTGGTCCGCTGGGTCCATCCGGAGCTGGGGCTGATCGCTCCGGGCAAGTTCATCCCGTTGGCCGAGGAATGCGGGCTGATCATCCAGCTGGGCGAATGGGTTTTGCGGCACGCCTGCGAACAAAACAAGGCTTGGCAGGACAAAGGATACCCTCCACTCAAAATCGCTGTCAACATGTCGGCACAGCAATTTCAGCAAAAGAATCTGCTGGAGATGATCCGCGGCATTCTCGATGAGACCCGGTTGGAACCGAAGTGGCTGGAATTGGAGATTACGGAGAGCATCTTTTTGCACTCGGAAAATGCCACCGCCATTCTGCAAAGCATAAGGGAGCTGGGGGTGCAGGTGTCGATCGACGACTTTGGGACGGGCTACAGTTCCTTCAGTTATATCAAGGACCTGCCGATCGACACGATCAAAATAGATGCTTCCTTCATCCGCGATCTGCACCACAACAAGGAGAGCCAGGCGATCGTCAAGGCCATCCTGACGATCGCCCAAAGCCTGAATCTCAACGTCGTCGCCGAAGGTGTCGAAACCGGTGATCAGCTCAACATCTTAAACGGGGATGGCTGTGCACAGGGACAGGGGTATTACTTCAGCCACCCCCTGGCCAGCCAGGAATTTGAAGAGTATCTGCGTGCAGCCTGCAAGCCGCATTGAGCATAGGTATTCTTTCCCTTTTGTTGGAAACCCTAAGGAAGGAACCGCAAAGGAGGGAATACGCGTGACAGACGAACAGAAACCCAGTGTCGTCGCCGTACGCAAAAATGGAGACGGCGACATCATCAAGCTGAAATTGTCTGACGGCAATGAGGTGGATTACCTCGTAGCGCAGCGTTTGGCCGAGCAAGGCATGATCGAAAACGTACAGGTGTTCAAGGGCAGGGATGGCGATATTCACCTACGCAGTATTCCGGATGGCGACCCGTCCAACAACCTGGACAACATGCCTTTGTTTTAAGCAGACAAAGATGGCAGCGGCAAATGGGCAAAACCGGTCTTCACATGAGCTGAGGGCCGGTTTTTTTGGCCATCTGGCTAAGTCTTTTCCCCCTCATTTGATGATCCCGGTCCGCAGCGCGATCGCTACGGCCTCCGTCCGGTTTTTCGCATTCATTTTTTGCAAGGCGGACTTGATATAATCGCGAACGGTATATTCGCTGATCCCCATGTGCCAAGCCATCTCCTTGAAGTACTCTCCCCAGGCCATCCGCTGCAGAACTTCGCGTTCACGATTGCTCAGTATCTGCCGGGGACGCTGTTCTTGCTCCATGAAGGCCTCTCCGATCATCTGGCCGTAAATGGTCAACGTCCGAAGCATCTGCGTCCCGATTGTGCCAGGTCCGGCGTAACGGCTCAAGGTGGCACAGCCGATCGTCAGCGCTCCGCTGCAGATCGGCACGACGAGGGGGTAGGAGAGTCCTTGTACATATTTGGCGGGAAAATGTCGGGCCAAACTGGTGGAGTCGATGAGATCTGCCCGTTTCGCCTGGATTGCGGCGTGCATCGGCGGGATCGTCCGGACGTCTTCCCGAATCTCCCGAATGCTGGAGATTCCACTCTCGCATGCCCGGATGATCCCTTCGCCTGTTTCGTTCAGGGCTGAATAGGTAAACAAAGCGGCCGCGCGAAAGTGAAAAAGATCAAGAAACCCGCGAACCGCAAGAACTTGTTTCGCTTCCTGCTGTTTCGTTTTGCAAATGCTCTCCCGATAGCGCAGCATCTTGGCAATCTCCATGGAACCAAAATCCCCCCTTCTTTTAGGGAATACAAGTCCGTCGGATCGGCACGCTACAATAAGAGGCAGAAGGCATGCCTTTTCCTTTCATATACTGTATGTTCCGTATCTGGGAAACATGGCGCCGATAAAGGGAGAACGTCGACCAGCAGGGAGTATCTTTTGGGGAGGGATTTTAGTGAGGAAGGAAATGATTACGACCGGCTGCCGGGGACTTCAGCAGGATCTGCTGCCGTACCAACTGTATCAGAAGGCCAAACGGTTTGGCACCTGGAACCCGCAGGATATCGACTTCAGCCAGGACCGGGATGACTGGGTGAGGATGACAGCGGAACAGAGAGATGAAACGCTGCGCAGAATGGCCGGCTTTCTCGGGGGAGAAGAAGCCGTCACGCTTGACTTGCTGCCGCTGATCATGGCGATTGCCAAACAAGGGCGAATCGAGGAAGAGATGTTTCTGACCACCTTTTTGTTTGAAGAGGCAAAACATACCGAGTTTTTCCGCCTTGTGCTCGATGCCATCGGGGAAAAAGGAGAGCTTGCGCAGTATCATGGGGACGCCTACAAAAAAGTGTTTTACGAAATTCTCCCCGAGGCCATGGAGCGGTTGATCACCGACCAATCGCCGGAGGCGATGGCGGAAGCGTCGACGATCTACAATATGTTCGTGGAAGGTGTGTTGGCGGAGACGGGCTATTACGCCTTTTACGAGGGGCTAAGCAAGGCGGGCGTCATGCCGGGATTGATGAAAGGGGTCGGCTACCTGAAAATGGATGAATCGCGCCACATCAGCTATGGCACGTTTTTACTTCAGCGGTTGATTTGCGAACACCCGCATCTGTTTGAGCTGATCGTCAAAAAGCTGGAGGAGCTGCTTCCGCTGGCGCGGGAGATGTACCGAGGATTGGAACCGAAGGAAAGCACGGCGTTTGGCGTCCGTTATGCCGACCTGCTCAGCTATTCCCAAAAGCAGTTCAACGTGCGGATTGAGGTACTCGCTCGGGCAAAGGGGCAAACGCTGGAAGAGTTGTACAAAAACACAAGCGGCGTCTGATGCGTAACCTGCGCAGGGAGACGACAAGAACGGAACGGCGGGGCCTGAACAGGCTCCGTTTCCGTATGCCCAGCGCCCCATGGAGCAAGGACGCTTCGAAGTGTCAAGCGACACCTGCTTGTCCTTGTCATTCTCCCCGCTTCTACTACAATAGAAGGAAGGGGGGAAAATCTGATGAAATTTATCGATAATCAAGGGATTACCGATCCGCGAATCAATCTGGCGATAGAGGAATACTGTCTGAAAAACCTGCCTGACGATGAGGACTACCTGCTGTTTTACATCAATGAACCTTCGATCATTATCGGCAAGAACCAGAATACGATGGAAGAGATCAATCTCGATTACGTAACGGAGCACAAGATCCACGTGGTCCGCCGCATGTCCGGCGGCGGTGCCGTCTACCACGACTTGGGCAACCTGAACTTCAGCTTTATCACCAAGGACGACGGCCAGTCGTTCCACAATTTTAAGAAGTTTACCGAACCTGTCGTACAAGCCCTGCATAAACTGGGAGTAAATGCCGAGCTTACCGGACGCAACGACATTCAGGTCGGCGAGCGGAAAATCTCCGGCAACGCACAATATTCAACCAAAGGGCGGATGTTCAGCCACGGAACGCTGCTGTTCGACTCCAACCTGGAGACGGTCGTGCAGACGCTGAAGGTGAACCCGCAAAAGATCCAATCAAAAGGGATCAAATCGATTCGCAGCCGCGTGGCCAACATCTCGGAATTCCTGACCGCGAAGCTCACCATTGAGCAGTTCAGGGAGGCGCTCCTCCGCTTTATTTTCAACGGGGAAGAAGTGGTCGAGTACCGGCTGACAGAGGAAGATTGGAAAAAGATTCACGAGCTGTCCAAAGCAAAATACCAGAACTGGGACTGGAATTTTGGAAAATCGCCCAAGAGCAATTTCCGCCAGACCAAGCGCTTTGATATCGGAACCGTGGAGGTCCAGCTGTCGATCGACAAGGGAAAAATCCAGCAAGCGAAGGTGTACGGCGACTTTTTTGGCGTAGAAGACGTAGCCGATCTGGAGCGGATGCTGGTCGGCGTGCCTTACGAAAAACAGGCCGTCTATCAGATTTTATCGGGTGTCGACCTTGGCAAGTACTTCGGCAAAATCGATGCCGAAGAGTTGACCGGACTGTTTTTCTAGCGTTTTCTGATGCATAAAAGGGCCTCGGTCAGGCAAACTACAGCAAAGATGCACCTTTTGCCAGCGACTATTCAGGAGGGCCTGCCGATGAATGTGGAAGAGAAAGTATGGGCTGCTTTGGAAGAAGTAATCGATCCTGAACTTGGCATCAACATCGTCGACCTGGGATTGGTTTATGACGTGGACGTCGATGAAAGTCGAAATGTCAGCGTCACCATGACGCTAACGACGCCTGGCTGTCCGCTGCACGGATTCATTTCCGACGAGGTAACGAAGAAGGTAAAGGGCATTCCCGAAGTGAACGAAGTGGAAGTCAATCTCGTCTGGGAGCCAGCCTGGACACCCGCCCGCATGAACGACAAGGCCAGGGAGGAATTTAGACAGCGCCAAGGCATGTTGTAAGTCATCAGCGAACCGGCCAGGCAGGCGGACAGCGGGCGGCAGCAACCGTGAAGGAGCTGCCGCTCCGTTTTTTCAGGGACACGGGTTGGAAGTTGGATCGGTCACTTGACAGAAATCAGCACAGGACATAAAATCAAAAGTAAATTCAGAATATTCGACGCGAAAGGATATATCTTTATAACAATATATACTTTGGAGAGTGAAGGATGAAACTGGACAAGAATTCGCCGATTCCGCTGTACCACCAGTTGAAGACGATCATCGAGGAAAAGATTGCCCTGGAAGAGTGGCTGCCGGGCTATCAGCTGCCGACGGAGAACGAGCTGGCTGAATCTCTGGAGGTAAGCCGGATTACCGTCAAGCGGGCCATTACCGACCTGGTGCACGCCGGCCTGCTGTACCGGCAGCAGGGGAGAGGGACGTTCGTCACCAGGAAGAGGGGAGAAGAAGATCTGTACAAAAGTGTCAGCCTCGCCAATGACGAAGCAAGCTATCCGCACAAAACCGTCAGCTTTTCCATTGAACCGGCAGGAGAGAGTATCGCCAAGGCGCTGGGGATTTCAAGCAGCGACCTCGTGGCCAAGATCAACCGGATCAAGCTGGTTGACGGGGAACCGGTCGTCATCGAATATTCGTACCTTCCCTGCGATGTCTGCCCGGATTTTACGCCGCAGCTGATCGAGAACGACTTGATCTACAACGTCCTGAAAAAACGCTACCAGGTTGTACTGGACCGGGCCAAGATTTATCTGGCCTCCTCTGTCGCGAACGAGTATGAAGCGTCCCTGTTGAAAATTCAGAAAGGGACATCTGTCATCGTGTTGGAGCGTACCACCTACACCCCGCAAAATCGCATCGTCGAATTTTCCAAGTTCATCGAGAGGCAGGACCGTGCGCGGTATTATTTGGAAGTCAAATTGTGATTCCAAAAAAGGCAGAAGAGGTAGGAATCACATTTTCACTTAAAAAGGTTATATCAATATATCTATATATGTAAGGAGGAAGAGATTCATGAAAAAGCGGATAGGATGGGGGCCGTTATTGCTGGCCGCACTGCTGGCAACAGGCTGCGGTGCAGGTGGACAACCGGCATCTTCCGGCGGTGGAGAGGGCGGCAGCACATTGGTCGTGGCGGCCTATGGCGGAAGCTACGAAAAGGCGATGAAAGAGTCGATCATCCCGCAGTTTGAACAAAAGTACAAGGCGAAAGTGACCTATGTCACGGGCAGCTCGATGGACACCTTGGCCAAGCTGCAGGCGCAGAAGGACAAGCCGCAAATCGATGTGGCCTTTATGGACGACGGCCCGCAGGCGCAGGCCAAATCGGTCGGCCTGCTGGCCCCCCTTGATCCGAATCAGGTGCCTGCGTTATCCGACGTCTACGACGTTGCCAAAGACAGCGATAACGTCGGTGTGGCTATCGGGTTGGACGCGACCGGACTGGCTTACAACACCAAGGTGTTCGCGGAAGAAGGCTGGGCGGCGCCCGCTTCATGGAACGATCTCGCCAGACCAGAGTTTGCAGGCAAGCTGGTGCTGCCCTCCATCGCCAATACCTACGGCGTTCACTTGTTGGTCATGCTGGCCAAGGCGAATGGGGGAAGCGAGTCCAATATTGAGCCCGGCTTTGCCAAGTTGAAAGAAATGGCTGCGAACGCCGTCACCTTTGACAAGACGGCTGACGTCTCCAATTATTTCATGCAAGGCGAAACGGTCACTTCTGCCTGGGGGACGGGACGTGTCTTTACGCTTCAGTCGAAGAATTTTCCCATTGATTTTGTCTATCCCAAAGAAGGAGCCGTGGCCTTAATGCCGACGGCCAATCTGGTAAAAAACGCTCCCCATCCTGTGTTGGCACAAGCGTTCATCAATTTTATGCTGAGTGTGGAAGCGCAGGAAGCGCTAAGCAAATCCACCTTCTCCGGACCGGTCAACAAGCAGGTGAAGCTGCCGGAAGATGTGGCAGCCAAGGTGGTCTACGGTGAAGAGACGGTCGGCAAACTGGTGAGGATGGACTGGAAAACGATCAACGAAAACCGTGCCGCGTGGACGGAGCGGGCCAACAAGGAAATCGAGATCGCTCACTAGGAAGGGGGAGGCATGTGAGTTACCTGCGGCTGCATAATATAGTCAAAACATTTGGTCAAAGCAAAATCGTCAAACACCTGTCGCTGGACATCGAAAAGGGAGAGTTCATTTCGTTTCTCGGGCCGTCCGGCTGCGGCAAGACGACCACGCTCAACATGATCGCAGGATTTTTGGCATTGGATGAGGGAGCGATTGAAGTAGAGGGGAAGCCGGTACATAACCTTCCCCCCCACAAGCGGAGCATGGGCATGGTTTTTCAAAACTACGCGCTGTTTCCCCACATGACTGTCTACGACAACGTCGCTTACGGACTGAAGCTGCGCAAGGTCCCTCGGGATCAGATCCGGCAGCGGGTGCAGTCGGCACTTGAAATGACGCGGCTGGAAGCCTTGCGGGACCGCTTTCCCAAGCAGCTCTCCGGCGGTCAGCAGCAGCGTGTGGCGATTTCCCGTGCGCTGGTGATCGAGCCGACCGTCCTGCTCCTGGACGAACCGCTCAGCAATCTGGACGCCCGGCTGCGGCAGGAGATGCGCGAGGAGATTTCACTCATCCAGAAGCAGGTGGGGATTACCACCATTTTCGTCACCCACGACCAGGAAGAAGCCCTGTCCATTTCAGACCGGATCGCGGTGATGAACGAGGGAAGGATCGAGCAGGTGGATACGCCGGAGAAGATCTACAACCAGCCGAAGACATCTTTTGTCGCCAGCTTCATCGGCGAAGTGAACAGGCTGTCAGGGGAGATCGTCTGTACCACGGAGCAGGAGTGTACCGTACATGTATACGGCAACACCCTGCAGCTCCCTCTGCCGCCCGATCCCGCCGGCAAGGGGCCCGCGACCTTTTACATCCGTCCGGAGAGGATGCGCATCTCCCGCGTGAAGCCGGACGCGTATCCAGCCGTTGCGGCCACGCTGGCGAGGAAGGTGTTTCTCGGAGCCAAGACGCGGTACGTCCTGCAGGTCAGAGATCAGCAGATCGTGGCGGAGGCGTCAGATTCTCCATTCGGGATAAGCGACTTGCTGATAGACGAACAGGTATATGTGTACTGGGAGCCAAAGGATTTGTTGTTGACGGGAAGCGGGGTGTAGCGCATGCAACCTGCAATTGCCGAAAGCACTCCGCTGCCCAATCGGAAAAAAACGCGGCGGAATTGGGACGTTTGGCTGCTGCTGCTGCCCTGCTTGCTGATCTTTATCGCCTCCTTCCTGATTCCGCTGCTCTATCTGTTCATCGGCAGTTTTCATCCGTTCGACTCCACATCCGGCATGGGCGAGGGCTGGACCTTGGAGAACTACGGGAAGTTCCTCTTTGATCCCTTTTATTTAGGCGTCTTGTGGAACACGATCAGAATTGGTCTGGTCACGACGATCGCCGCGCTTGTAACCGGGTATCCGGACGCATACCACCTCGTCCAGACCTCGGGCCGAACGCGCAACCTTCTAACGCTCTTGCTGCTCTCGCCGCTCTTGATCAGCATGGTGATTCGCTGCTACGGCTGGGTGATCCTGCTGGCCAACAACGGGGTGATCAACAATGCTCTCCTGTCGCTTGGGTGGATCGAAAAACCGCTGAAATTGCTGTATTCCGAACTCGGAGTGGAGATCGGGATGGTCCACGTCCTGTTTCCGTACATGGTGCTGGGCATCGTCGGGTCGCTGGAACGAATCGATCCCTCGGTTTTGCGGGCGTCGCAAAACCTCGGGGCGGGTCCGGTTCGGACGTTCTTTTCGGTCACGCTGCCGCTCAGCTTGCCGGGCGTTTTCGCTGGTTCTGTGATGGTATTCAGCCTGGCGTCCAGCTCGTTTGTGACCCCTGCCATTCTCGGCGGACCGCAAGTGAAAGTGATGTCTTACCTGACGTACGAGCAGGTCGTCGTGCTGCTTAATTGGCCGTACGGCGGGGCGATCGGCTTCGTCTTGATCCTGATGACGACGCTGATCCTGCTCATCTACAGCCGCCTGCTCAACCAATCGAAAACAGGGGTGGCGATACAATGAACCGGACATTCTCCAAGTGGGCACTGCGAGGGTACGTCAGCTTGATCTATCTTTTTTTGCTGGCTCCGGTAGTCGTGATCCTGCTTTCTTCCCTGACGGAGACGGAATATGTCACCTTCCCGCCCAAGGGAATCACGCTGCGTTGGTATGCCGAGTTGTTAAACCACCCGGAATTCATTCAATCGTTTGGTTTGAGTTTTGGCGTCGCGGTCGGAACCGCCTTGATCGCAACCGCGCTGGGAACGCTGGCATCACTCGCATTGGTCCGTCATGACTTTCGCGGGAAAGCGGTCGTGACGCAATTTTTCGGGTCGCCCATGCTGATTCCGTCCGTCGTCTTCGGGATTGCCCTGCTGCAGTATTTTTCCTGGATGGGACTTGCGGCAAGTCCGTTGGCGCTCATCCTGGGCCACATCATCCTGACCGTTCCGTACGTCATCAGGCTGGTGATGGCCAGCCTTGTCGGGTGCAACCGAACGATCGAACAAGCGGCGATGAATTTGGGAGCAACCCCTTTGCAGGTGTTCTTTCATATCACACTGCCGGTGATCAAATCAGGGATCATCGCTGGCGCGGTGTTTGCGTTTATCACGTCGTTTGACGATTTGACGGTGGCCTTGTTCATCGTCAGTACGGATGTGGTGACGCTGCCGGTGCGGATATTTACCTACATCCAGTACCAGTACGACCCGATTATCACGTCTGTTTCCAGCATCATGATCTTTATCACCATCCTGCTGATGATCGTCATCGAAAGGATTTTTGGGGTAGGCCGGCTCTACGCCATGAAAAATGCGGAGGAGGAGTGACATGGAGATTCTGCATCATCCGGTGCTCGGTGAACTGCCAGACGCAGAAAGGATTACGATTGACTTTGAGGGGCGAAAAATAGAGGCCCGGCCTGGCCAGACGGTCGCTTTTGCCTTGATGGCAAACGGAATTGTCGCGCTGGGGCGAAGCCGTAAATTGCGGCAGGCCAGGGGAGTGTATTGCGCTTCGGGGAGATGCTGCAGTTGTTTTATGACCATTGACGGACGTGAACACGTCCGGGCCTGTGTCACCCGGGTGCGGGCGGGCATGCGGATCCGGCAAAACACAGGAGATCCACAGGTGGGGAGAGATCTTGATGAAGACTGACGTACTCGTGATTGGCGGCGGGCCGGCAGGATTGCTGGCGGCATATGAGGCAGCCGCAAGCGGCAGGCAGGTGACGATTGTCGAGGAATCGTGGTCGCTTGGCGGTCAACTGCGCCAGCAGACGCAGGTGCTGGAGCAGTTACCCGCCCCCTACACCGGAGCGAGGGGCTTTGTCCTGGCCGAGCGGCTGCTTCAGCAGCTTGAGCCGCTTTCTGTAGATGTCCTGCTCGAACACGCGATGATCGGCCGCTTTGCCGACGGCAGCATCGGCATCAGCAACGAGCAGCAGGTGCACAGGGTTGCCGCCTCCAGCGTGATCGTCGCGACGGGCGCCGCCGAAACGCCGGTCGCTTTTCCCGGTTGGACCCTTCCGGGGGTGATGACGCCAGGGGCCGTGCAAATCGCCATCAATCGCGAACGGGTGCTCCCCGGGAAGAAGGCCCTGATGGTCGGTTCCAGCGACTTCGCGATTGAAGTCGTTCGGCAAATGCGCGAGGTCGGCATCGACGTGCTGGCTGTCGTGGAGCAAAGCGGGGCGATTCAGGCCAGGCGGAAGGAAAATCGGCAGTACGCGGCTGAACATGTCCCCTTGCTGCTCGGGACTGAGCTCTGCGAAGCAAAAGGAACAGGGAGGGTGGAGCAGGCCTTCGTCCGGAAGAGCGGCTCGGATCAGCCGATTCTCTACGAAGTGGATCTCATCTGTACCGATGGCGGACGCCACCCGATTCTGGAGCCGTTCTCGATCCTCGATTGCAAGCTCGCTTACCGGCAGCAGTTGGGCGGATGGCTTCCCGTGTACAATCGGGACCTGCAGACCTCTGTCGAAGGGATATTTGTCGCCGGGAACGCGGCCGGCGTCAGCAGCCAGGTAGCCTGCTTGCTGACGGGAAAAATCGCCGGAATTTCCGCAGCCGCCCACGTAAGCTCGTCCAGTCGGCAGGAGCAAACGCTGCGCAAACAGGAACTGTGGCTAGAGCTGCATCGTATCGAGAACGAGTGTGATCCGTCGCTTTGGGCAGAGAGAGTGAATCATTTGTCCCAGGGGTCGAACTTGAGCTTGTCCCGCGATCCGAGCGAGTGGCTGCACCTACTGGGGAATGGGAGGGAGTAGAGTACATGGACACATCGACGATTCTTTGCCGCTGCGAAGAGATCACAGCCGAGGAAATCCAGCTGGCACTGCAGCAGGGGGCGGAAAGCTTTGATGACGTAAAGCGATTGACCCGCTGCGGAATGGGCCAGTGTCAGGCGAAAATCTGCCGCATTCCGGTCTCGCAGTACATCGCTGACTGCAGAACGATTCATGTCTCAACCGTGCCGCTGCCCCGCCTGAGAATGCCGCTGCGCCCCATTCCGATCGGAGTCTTGGCGGCGCGAATGGACAGCGCGCTTGCGGAAAATGCCCTGTTGGCAGAAGCGGAGCAGCACCAGGGAAGCAAGGCCGAAGGAGGGGAAGCAGGTGAGAAGTGAATACGAGACGATCATCGTCGGCGGCGGCGTGATCGGCAACAGCATCGCTTGCCACCTGGCGGAAAAGCGGCAGGAAGGCATCCTGCTGATCGAACAGAAATATCCCTTGACCGGAACTTCGGGTTCGACACAGGCATGGGTCTGGGTCCATACCAAGACGCCAGCGTATTACGGGGAATTCAGCATGTACAGCTCGGAGCTGTACCCCTATCTGGAGCGAAGGATCGGCGATGTGGAATTTCATCGCACCGGAGGGCTGGCCCCGTTTTTCAGCGAGGCGGAGCGCGAGCGGGCAAAGCGGCTGGCCGAAAGCCAGGCGGAAGTGGGAATCGAGATCCAGGTGTTGACCCGTGATGAGGTATTGGCGATGGAACCCGCTCTCTCACCAGAGGTGGCCGGGGCCACCTTCAGCCGGATTGACGGCAACGTAAACCCGCTGCGGCTGGTGGAGATGTACATGCGCACAGCCAAAAAGCACGGCGTGGAGTACCTGTACTACAACCGTGTGACCAATCTGGAAAAACGGCAAGGCTCTTTTGTCGTCCAATCAAAAAAGGGGAGGTTCACAGCGAAAAACCTGATCCTCTGTGCCGGTGTCTGGTCGCGGGAAGTGGGGAAGATGCTCGGCGTAAACATCCCGATCGATCCGGTCCGGGGACAAATTCTCATCACGGAGCCGCTCGCCCCGCTGTTAAACCATACGATCAGCAGCATGAGGCAGACGCTCAACGGCGAGGTGTTGATCGGTTACTCTCACGAACGGGCGGGGTTTGACCGCAGCAGCACGCTTGACATCATGCAGAATACGGCAAGCATGGCCGCGCGATACGTGCCTGCCCTGGCCAGAGCCCATGTCGTTCGCTGTTTTTCCGGCATCCGGGCCATGCCGGAGGATGAACTGCCGATTCTCGGCAAGGTTCCGGGGGTGGAGCATTTGTACGTGGCCGCCATGCACAGCGGCATTACGCTTTCTCCCTTGGTGGGGACGCTGATGACAGAATTGATCACGGAGGGAGACACGTCCATCCCGATTGATCGATACAGTATCGCCAGATTTGCCTGAAGCCAAAGAAAATCGGAGGGAAGCATTATGCCATTGGTACATATTGAGCTGTTGGAAGGAAGGTCCGAAGAGAAGAAGCAGGCCATGATTCGCCACATCACCGAGGCGATGGCCGAATCCCTTGAGATCGAACCGGAAGAAGTCGACATCATCGTTCGGGAGGTCAGGCGAAAAGATTGGGCGACCGGCGGTGTCACCTGGGACCGGTAAGGGCTGGGGAGGTCTTCGTTTAAGTTGTGCCGCAGTGATTGCGGCCCTTTTTTTTATTGTACGAACATATGTCTGGTGTTGACTTTTTTTAATACACAAATAACAATATGGTTATATCTTTTTGAGTATGGAGGGATACCAATGACTGGGGAATTTGAAAAATTGGCTGACACCCTGAAAGCTCTCGCCGACCCGACAAGACTGAAAATCATTTCCTTGCTCCGCAGCCGCGATTGTTGCGTATGTGAACTAGTTCCCATTTTTAACATTTCACAACCAGCTATTTCAAAACATGTGAATCGCCTGAAAACGGCTGGATTGGTTCGAGAAACGCGGAAAGGACAATGGGTGTTCTATTCGCTCAATGAGAAAAGCTTAAAGGATATTGGCTTTGCTTTGTCCCAATTGCCTGATTTAACCGAGGAACTGCGGAATTTGGAAGAACGAGGATTGTTGGTTAAATGCGAGTAAAGGACGTGTACAGCAAGTGAGTAAACAGTCGCGAAAACGGTTATCCTTTCTGGATCGCTATTTGACCTTATGGATTTTTGCTGCAATGGCGCTTGGGGTTGCATTGGGAAATGCATCACCTCATTTTGTCGCGGTTATGAATGAATTTCAGGTTGGAACTACTTCGATTCCTATAGCGATTGGGTTAATCTTCATGATGTATCCGCCGCTGGCCAAGGTACGCTACGAAGAATTAGGCCGCGTCTTCCGAAATGGCAGGGTATTGACCATATCGCTGCTTCAAAACTGGGTGATCGGACCGGTGCTCATGTTTTTCTTAGCCATCATTTTCCTTCAAGGCTATCCTGAATACATGGTTGGCCTGATCATGATCGGTCTCGCGCGTTGTATTGCCATGGTCATCGTTTGGAATGATTTGTGCAAAGGTGACGCAGAGTATGCAGCGGGGCTCGTAGCTTTCAACTCGATTTTCCAAGTTCTTTTCTACTCCGTCTACACGTATGTATTTGTGACGATTTTGCCGGGATGGTTCGGTTTTGAAGGAATGATTGTAGACATTACGATGGCCGAGGTAGCAAAGAGTGTATTTATATATCTGGGGATTCCGTTTTTGGCCGGAATGGCAACCCGCTATTCACTTGTAAAAGCAAAGGGGCGTTCTTGGTATGAAACGGTCTTTCTTCCAAAAGTTAGCCCGATTACTTTGGTCGCTTTATTGTTTACCATTATCGTCATGTTCTCTCTCAAAGGCGAAATGATCATTCAATTGCCTTTTGATGTGGTGAGGATTGCAATTCCTCTGCTCATTTACTTTGTCGTTATGTTCCTCATATCGTTTTTCATGGGCAAAACAATAGGGGCAAGTTATCAAGTGACTGCTACACTTGCTTTTACCGCCTCGGGGAATAACTTCGAGTTGGCGATTGCCGTTGCCGTCGGGGTGTTCGGGATTCATTCAGGCGCGGCATTTGCCGCAGTCATCGGCCCTCTTGTGGAAGTGCCCGTTATGATTGCCCTGGTCAACCTTGCTCTTCGATTTCAGCGAACGTATTTTTCAAAGAAAGCAGCTTAACGTAAACAGGAGGAATTATCTTGCCGGATTACAAAAAAATCGTTTATTTCCTTTGTACAGGAAATTCTTGCCGCAGCCAAATGGCGGAAGGTTGGTTAAAGACGCTGGGGAGTGATCGATATGACGTGAAAAGCGCTGGCTTGGAAGCGCATGGGCTAAATCCGCGTGCCGTCCAGGTGATGAAGGAAGCTGGAGTAGATATCAGCGGGCATACTTCGGACGTGATCGACCCGGAGATTTTGAATCAGGCCGACTATGTGATTACACTATGTGGCCATGCAGACGAGCATTGCCCAGCGATTTCAAATAAAAACGCAGTGAAATGGCATTGGGGCTTTGATGATCCCGCTAAGGCTACCGGTACCGAAGAAGAGATCATGAACCGATTTCGAGATGTTAGAGACGCGATTAAATCGCGCGTGGAGAAGTTTATAGCCGAAGGTCGGTAAATGAACCTTCACCCCCGAAAAATAATAGAAAGGAAACGAGTGTTATTACTTGCAAAATTCCCCATCCTGATGATCGGCGGATGATTGTCTTTTCTTTAACGAGGGAAGGAAAGTATGTTGGGGCGGTGATAGACCAACAAATGAACGCTTATCTAAACGAAAACTTCTCTCATATGAACGATTTTGAAAAGGACACCGTGATTCGCTCGATCAAGCTATTGAACGAAGCGATGGCGAAGTCTGGGCAGTGCTGTACGACCCCTTTGAGGTAAGCTTTTTTCCATTATACTTGCAAGTTGCAAGTAAAACCATGGCTGCTGATTTTATCAACGTAATGAAGGAGACAACTGCGTGATCAATCTTTCACCGGATAAACAGCAAGTGTTTCATGAAGCGTTTCGCGTTCTGCGCCCCGGCGGGCGCCTTGCCATTGCTGATGTTGTGACGACGGCAGAGCTTCCGGAGGAGATCAAGGATGACCTGGATGCTTTATATTCAGAGTGCATATCCGGGGCATCTTCTGTTGACGAACTAAAAACGATGTTAACGGAAAGCGGGTTTGCGGATGTGGTCGTCGAGCCGAAGGATGACTCCAAGACATTTATTAAAGATTGTATTCCCGGGACGAATGTGGAGAGCTACATTGTTTCCGCTGTTATCAAGGGTGTCAAACCGCCACAACACCGCTAAAGTATCAGGCAGGAATTTCCGCGACAAGAGTCGAACTAAATAAATTCATCAGAAAAGAAAGGGCGCGGTCTGGGCGCCCCGTTTCTTTAGAAGGCGCGACAACGGATTCAAAAGCAAGCATAGGAGGAAGGCACATGATAACGATTACCTTTCAAAAACAAGGCAAGCTGTGTCTGGGAATGAAAACCGACAGAGGAATCCTGGATGTGGAACAGGCGGTTGCATCCTTTCCCGAATATCAGGACGTTCCGACCACAGTAGGCGAACTGATCGCCCGCGGCGAAGCGGGGAAAACGCTCCTCGCGCAGCTGGCAGACAGGGCCAGCCAAAACAGCTCTCTGTTTCTGGAGGAGGAGACGCTTCATTTCGGACCATGTGTCCCTGAGCCGCAAAAAATAGTCTGCGTCGGGCTTAACTATAAAAAACACGCAGACGAGTGCAACATGCCATACCCGCCTGCCCCGCTGTTATTCAGCAAATTCCACAATACACTGGCAGGACACGGCGAGGAAATTGAGCTCCCGCAGGCTTCCACCCAGGTAGACTACGAGGCGGAACTGGCGATTGTCATCGGAGCGCAAGCGAAAAACGTAACGAAAGCGGACGCGCTTTCATACGTCTACGGCTACTGCAACGCCAACGACCTGTCAGCGCGTGATCTGCAGTTTAAAAGCTCCCAGTGGCTGTTGGGCAAAACGTGTGACGGGTTTTGTCCTGTCGGTCCTTACCTGGTCAGTGCCGACGAAATCGGAAATCCCAATGACCTGCGCATTACCGCAACGGTGAATGGAGAAGTCCGCCAAGACTCCAACACCTCTGACATGATTTTCGCCTGCGACGAGATCATCAGCTACATATCAGAGCATATGACCCTGCAGCCCGGCGATCTGATCCTGACGGGAACACCCGAAGGCGTGATTACAGGTTACCCGGAAGAGCAGCGAGTCTGGCTGAAGGACGGGGATGTCGTCACGATCGAAATCGAAAAACTGGGCCAATTGACCAATCGCCTCAGAAAAGCCTGACGCAAAAAGGGTGCCAGATGCAAGTATCCCCAATCGAAAAGCGATGCCGGATTCCGCCACTCGGAATCTGGCATTTGCTTTCCAGTCAAGGCGATGGGGCTAAGGGAGTGGATGGCCACGCTTTACATTTTCCCACAAGCGTCTGCAGTTCGTGCGCCATCTGGTTTCATGTCTGGACAGACGCCGCGATCATCTGTGTGGATGCAAGCTGTTCTTCGGCTGCAGAGGCAGCGGCAGAGATATTGGCCGACGACTCGGCAACGTTGAAGAACGCTTCCGCAATGCGCTGAATGCCGACTGCCATTTCGTCCATGGCTTTAGCGTTCTCTTCAGCCGACTGGGCCTGGGTTACCGTACCGCTGGCTACTTCCTGGATGGAAGAGGGAGCCAGAGTTGTCGTTACCGATCTGCGGGAGACGGGAGAGGGTACGGCAAAAGCAATCTGTGACGCAGGTGGGGAAGCCGCCTTTTTCAAGTGCGATGTCTCGGTGAGAAACCTGATCGCCTTTACTGTCGGGAAGTACGGAAAACCGGATGGCGGCGTCACAGCTAAATAAAACTTGCATCGATTTTTTACATAATAAGTATTATGTAACCTAAACAGCAGCTCGAGCGGGCTGCTGTTTGGTTTCTTAACGTGAGATTTACGAAAGGCATGAGAGAAATAAGAAAAGCGCCGATGGGGACGCTTTTTTTGCATGGCTAGTCCTCGGGACTTGAATTGTAGAGGCAGTATTTTTTCAGCCGCCTGATCAGGAATGATTGACTAACGCCAAGAGCCGCTGCCGTTTTTCGGGTTGTCTTATGCCTGCGAAGCGCATCCTTGATCAATTCTCTTTCTACCTGTTCCAGCTTTTCCGGCAGGCTGTCCCTTTTTTCAATCCCTGGCTGATGCGGATCCGCTGGTTGGCAATGGAATGGCTCCGGCAGGTCATCGTGGGTGATAGGATTTGTTTTTGCGGTGATGACGATAAACTCTATTGTGTTTTCCAGCTCGCGAATGTTGCCTGGCCAATCGTAAGCCTGCAGGAGCGCCATCGCTTCTTTGCTAATGCGGCGTTGTTTCCTGTATTTCTCGTTACAAGACTTTAGGAAGAAAGAGACCAAAGGGGGGATATCTTCGCGCCGTTGACGCAGAGCCGGTATGTGAATGGGCACGACGTGCAATCGATAGTATAAATCGGCCCGAAATTTGCCTTGGCTGATCAGCTCTTTTAAATCACTATTTGTCGCCGCTATGATTCGTACGTCTGCTTTTTTCACTTCGGTATCGCCTACTGGGCGAAATGTCCGGCTTTGCAGAAACTGCAGCAGCGTAGATTGCAGGTGAAGCGGCAGTTCGGCGATTTCGTCCAAGTACAGGGTGCCTCTATGGGCGAGCTGGACAAGTCCGATTTTCCCGTTGACATTCGCTCCCGTAAAGGCCCCTTTCTTGTAGCCAAATAGTTCGGATTCGATCAAAGATTCCGGAATCGCCCCGCAATTCACTTCAATAAACGGCTCGTTACTGCGGCGGCTTACCTGATGGATCCGCCTGGCGACTACATTTTTCCCGACGCCGGTTTCCCCTGTGATCAAAACGGTTGCCTCAACTGCGGAAATCTTCTCGATTAACTGCGTGATTGCTCTATAAGACAAGCTTTTGCCAATAAAAGACTCGCCAGGCCCTTCCGTATTCTGGGCCAGCTTTATCTTGCGGATTTCGTCGCTATACAGGCTTAAGAGAGATTCAAGCTCTTCAAACTGATTGGTCAACTGGACAGCCTGAGTGATATCCCGCGAATGGATGACGATGTACTCTATCTCTCCTTGCTCGTCTCGCAGCAAATGACCGGTGACAAGGTACTGACAGTCGGAGTTGACGCTTTGCACTGTACTGACAGGCCTCCCCGTCTCCAGTATCATGCGGACGACAGATGGGGTAAAGATCCCTGCTTCCTCCAATTCCAGCGAATTCTTGCCGATAAACTCGGAACGAGGTCTTCTCAAGTTCTTTTCGCTGGCGTCGTTAAGCCATACGGTGTTGCCATGCTTGTCCGTAACGTAAATGCCGTCCGTAATCGCATTCATAATATCGATCAAGCGATGACTGAACAATCTGGAATTTCTGTCCATACGCGGAACCTCATGTCGTAATTTTAGTGTAATCATAACAAAGAATTTTATATTTGACGATGCCTCCAGCAAAAAAGTGATTCGAAAATGACGCAAATGCGCCAACTCCGGTTCGGAAAAACAAACTTTTGCAAATAACGGCAGATTATCTTGATCCGGTGTAGACAAGCACAGAATTGTCCTCTGTAAAGTTCATCACTCTTCTCGGATATTTGGTTTCGTTGGCACTGAATTTGCAAAATTACGAATTGACCCGATGGGAGGCGGGACCGCCTACATATAAAAATTAAGACGCGAGGAGGTGAGAAGATATGCAGAATAAAGTAGCGCTGGTCACGGGGGCGGGGGGAGCCATCGGACAAAGCATCGCGCTGCAGTTGGCCGCAGAGGGAGTACGCGTATACGCAAATGAGCTGGAAGCGAAGTCCCTGGACAGTATCGTAGCATTGGCGGCGGAAACAGGGCTTGATCTCGTCCCGCTGCCGTTTGACGTAGCGGATGAACAGCAGGTGAAAAGCGCCTTGGGGCAGTTGGACAACATCGACTATCTGGTAAACAACGCTGGCGTTTGTCCCCCTCTAAAGGACGAGGAGCTGACGGAACGGGATTGGGAGCGTATTTTTTCTGTTAATGTAAAGGGAACGTTTTTTTGTATTCATCATTCCATCGACAAGATGAAGGCCAATAGGGGCTGCATCGTCAATATTTCTTCAGGGGCTGCGAAAACGGGGGGCTCTTTTGTCAGTATTCCCTATGCCGCATCGAAAGCAGCTATTCATTCGATTACCTTATCCTATGCAAAAAAAACTGGCTCCGTATCGCATCCGGGTCAATGCGGTAGCACCCGGGTTCATCGATACGAAAATTTTGAATGAAATGCCCGTTGATAGGGAGCAGGTTCTTGCCGGCATTCCACTGGGCAGGATCGGCAGACCTGAGGACGTGGCTAATTGCGTCGCCTTTCTGCTCTCGGACAAGGCGTCGTTTATTACAGGGGAGATCGTGGATGTCAATGGCGGGGACGTAATGGATTAACAGCAGAACCAACGTAAAAAGGAGGATTTGCATGAGCAATTGGACATGGATTGACAGCGTGATCTTGCTTGGTTCATTTGCAGTGATGCTGCTGATCGGCTGGTACTACGAGAGAATGAGAATTTCCAGTGAGGGCTTCCTGGTCGCGGGGCGGGATGTCAAGTACATCAAATTGACGGCGACTGTACTTGCAACAGACATTGGCGGCGGATTTACCATCGGCCTGACCGGAATCGCCTTTGCCTCCGGCTTTTCCGCTTCCTGGATGGTCTTCACTGGTTTTGCCGGATGCATTCTTGTCGCCAGGTTTATGATTCCCAAAGTAAAGCATTTTGGCGATCGATTCAAACAGTTCACCTTGCCGGATTTTTTAGAGTACCGTTACAGCAAACGGTCTAAACTGATCGGCAGCATTATCACCATTTTTGCCAGCGTTACCTTTGTCGGCACACAAATAACGGCCGGTTCAGCCGTCATCCAGGCCGCTTCCGGCATTGACGCCAGCCTGGCCGCCTGGATTTCCGGTTTAATCGTCATCGCCTACACCGCCTTGGGGGGACTGGCAGCCGTTATCATGACGGATTTGATTCAGTGGATCATCATCGTGATCGGGATATTTACCTTGGCGCTTCCCCTCGGGCTGCGGGCGGTGGGGGGCATCGACGGACTGATCGCCAACCTGCCTGCGAGTTACTTCAGTTTAGGGGAAATCTCCATCTGGACTGTCGCAGGCTGGATGATGTCGATTATCCCTGCGTGGTTTATCTCCATGACTACCTGGCAGAGAATCTATGCCGCCAAGGATGTTAAAACGGCGAAGAGAGCATATTACACGACCGCAATTGTCGAATGGCCGATATTTGCCCTGGTCGGCACCCTGCTCGGGATGTCTGCCAAGGTGCTCTATCCCGGGATCGAGTCTGAACAAGCCTTGCCTACGCTGTTAACCAACGTTCTGCCGATCGGTGCCACCGGGTTCGTCGTCGCGGCGTTCGCAGCTGCGGTCATGTCAACGGCCAGCGGATTATTGATTGTGGCAACGGCCACATCGGTACGCGACATCTATCAATCATTTATCAACCGGCAAGCTACCGAAAAGCAAATCATGAAGTATTCGCGGCTTATGACCGTGGCATTTGGGATTGGTTCACTGGCAATCGCGCTGTACTTGCCGTTCGTCATCAAGCTGCTGCTTTACGGGTACGCTTTTCAAGCAGCGCTGTTCTTCCCGGTTATGTTTGGTCTGTTCTGGAAAAGAGCGAATGCGACAGCCGCTTTTTGGAGTTTGCTGATCGCAGGATTAGGGTCGGTATGCTGGGCGATCCTGGACAATCCGTTCGGTCTGGATCCGATCTACTTCGGGATGCCGACATCGCTCGTATTAATGCTTGTCCTCTCATACACGACCACCCATTCAGGCACAGAAAGGCTGGATTTGTTTGACGGGTTTTCTGCCGTCTCCTCCTCAACCCTATCCGCGAATGCTGGACCAAAAGGGTTAGAAGGCTGAGGGAACCCGGCGAATCCGATGGCAGCGGACACGAATTTTTTTTAGATAAATGCGGGAGGGTATCGCAATGTGGCCAAACGGAAAAAAATGTGCTGTTGTATTGACCTTCGATTTTGACGCAGAGTCTCTCTTTGTCGAGGGACAGCCGATAGAGACAGTGACGCCGGCGAAGCTGTCTCAAGGCGAGTACGGGGCGAGGGTTGGCGTGCCAAGGATTTTGCCCTGGTTGAAGCGGGAAGAGCTTCCGGCGACGTTCTTCATTCCCGGGGTTACCGCAGAAAAGTATCCCCACCTGGCAGAGAGGATCATGGCCCAAGGGCTGGAAATCGCCCATCACGGTTATACGCATGCCGAGCCTTTTTCCATGACCCCGGCAGACGAACGAGAGGATCTAGAGAAGGGGATTGAGGCGCTGCAGAAGCTGACCGGCAAAAAACCGCTCGGCTATCGGGCGCCATCGTGGGCACCTAGTCATCAGACGCTGCCATTGCTTGACGAGTACGGCTTTTTGTACGATGCCAGTCTGCTGGGCGATGAGCGGCCGTATGTCGCAGCGGGGACAAAAGGGCTGATTGAAATTCCTTCCGATTGGTGTCTGGATGACGCTCCGCACTACTTCTTCAACTTTTCACCCCGATATCGGACAGGATTGTCCGCTCCTTCCAAGGTGATGGAGATATGGAAAGCCGAGTTCGACGGGATTTATGCGGATGGGGGATGCTACGTCCTGGCGATGCACCCGCAAATCTCGGGAAGGAGTCACCGTTTGCAGGCGTTGGATGAAGTCGTCCGTTACATCCGGCAGCATGACGTCTGGTTTGCCACGATGGAAGAGGTGGCGCTCTACTGGCTGCAAACGCAGCTTTCGGGAAGGGGAAATTGACTCGATGACAGATGCCATTTTTGTCAACGGCAACATTTGTACATTGGATTCCGGTCAGCCAATTGTTCAAGCAGTCGTCGTTCAAGACGGGAAAATCGTTGATCTCGGCAGCACCAAGGACATGCTGCTGCAATGGGGCCGCAGCGGAACCAGGACGGTTGATTTACAAGGCTGCACTGTGACACCGGGGCTCATAGACAGCCATCTTCACCTGTCGGGAGTAGCCCAAAGCTTCATCTACCTGGATCTGACAAGCGTCACTTCCAAGCAAGAGCTGCTCATAAAGGTGAAACAGCGGTCGGATCAGCTGCAGGAAGGAGAGTGGTTGATTGGGCGCGGCTGGGATGAAAACCTGTTTCGCGACGGTTCGCTCCCTGGACTGGCTGAACTGGACCGCGTCGCTTCGCACTGCCCGCTGCTGCTGACGCGGATTTGCGGCCACGCTTTTCTCGTTAACAGCAGAGCTTTGGACACAATCGGCTATCATCGGGAAATGGACATTCCCGCGGGAGGGGAGATCGTGCTCGATCCTGCCATCAAAGAACCGACCGGTCTGGTTTTAGAGACTGCGTCCGAGCTTTTCCGCAAACACATTCCAGCCCCCGGGTATCAGCAGCTGAAAGCAGCTGTAAAACAGGCGATGCAGCTTGCGTTGAGCTGCGGGCTGACCAGTGCCCATACCGAAGACTTGCGCTATTTGGGCGGGTTGGAGCAAACCTATCGGATCTACGACGAGCTGATTATTCAGGAGGAAGCAGGACTCAGGTGCAACCTGCTTGTCTACTATCCGTACATGCAGGCGCTGAAAGAGCGGAACATGTGCGCCGGTTTCGGCAACAGTTCCTTGCAGATCGGTGCGATTAAGATCTTCGCCGATGGAGCACTCGGCAGAAGAACAGCATATTTATCCGAGCCGTACAGTGACGCTCCCAGCCAGTGCGGGCAGCCGATACACGATAAAGCAGCCCTGTCCGAGATCATCCGCGAAGCACGCAGCCTTCATTTTCCCGTTGCCGTCCACGTGATTGGCGACAAAGCGTTGGAGGTCGTGCTGGACTGCCTGGATCAGCATCCACCCGTCAGGTATCGAGACCGTTTGATTCATACGCAAATTCTCAGGCCAGACCTGCTGCCTCGATTGAGCCAGCCAAGCCGCGTGGCAGACATTCAACCCCGCTTTGTCGTCGGCGACTTCCCGTGGGTCGTGGAACGGGTCGGAAGAGAGCGGATCAACTTCTCGTATATCTGGAAAACAATGCGGGCAGCGGGGATCCTTTGCGCCGGAGGGTCGGATGCCCCTGTAGAGCCGATCCATCCTTTATTGGGCATTCACGCGGCGGTGACCCGCAGAGGGCCTGGGGAAACCCATCAGGGATGGAATGAAGCGGAAAGGCTGTCAGTACGGGAAGCGGTAGAGCTGTTTACAGTAGGCGGAGCGCTCGCTACAAACGAAGAGTCTGTCAAAGGCACACTTTCAAGAGGGAAGTGGGCGGACATGACCGTCTACTCCCGTAATCTGTTTTCCGGCGAACCGGATGAACTGTTGTCCACCGAAATCATGATGACGATCATCGGAGGGAAGGTCTTTTACCAAAAAGGAGCTTGACTTGTCGCAAAAGGAAAGGGAAGAAACATGATAGATGAGGTTGGATCTATGGAAGCAGATAAAGTCGCTATTATTACAGGAGCCGCTGGGGGTATTGGCCGGGCCAGCGTATTCGCCTTTTTGCAAGCTGGTTACAGCGTCGCGATGGTTGATCGGGATACTGAGAGGTTGATGACGCTGCTTCAAGAGGTGACGGCTGCAGGCATGCCGTCGGATCAAGTGATATGCCTTCCAGCGGACATTGCGGACCAGAGTCAGGTAGAATCCCTCATCGCCCGAACTATCGAGCATTTCGGGCGATTGGACGTGATGTTTAACAATGCCGGGATGTGCACGAACATTCCTTTCCTGGCTATGACCGCAGAGCAGTATGATGAGGTTGTCCGCGTGAATCAGTATGGCACGTTTTACGGGATACAGGCGGCAGCCCATGCGATGATCGGGCTCGGGATCAGCGGCGTGATCATAAATAGCTCCAGTATATTCCAGGAGGTCGCCAGCCCTGGTGTCATCCACTACCATGCGAGCAAAGCGGCCATTCAAATGATGACCAAATCGGCGGCGTTGGAGCTTGCACCACACGGAATTCGAGTAGTCGGAATTGCTCCCGGGATTGTCGACACGCCAATGCTGCAGAGGGATAAGGAACTGGGATTGTGGGAAACGCTGCAGCAAAAACACATGCGTGGAAAAGCGCTGCAGCCGGAAGAAATTGCTTCCGTCGCCGTGTTCCTGTGCTCGCCGCAGGCAAATGGCATTAACGGTTCCATCATTCCAATTGAAGACGGACTTCTCGGCAAATACTGACGGTTGATTTGGCTTCGAATTCACCGGCATTTTGGCAAAACTATCGTTTCTACAGCCGTTTCTGTATATAATGGAATTATATTGAAGCGACGAGGAAAGGAGCGAACGGGATGCAGATATTGGTTTTGCATGGAAGCTCGCGGGAAAACGGCAATACGGAACAGCTGACGAACTACGCCTTGGAGGGAATCTCCCATACCAGCATGTTCCTGAGGAAGCTGGATATCAGACCGATTGTGGACAAGCGGCACGATCCGGATGGCTTTGCCTCGGTGGCGGATGATTATGACAGCGTGATTCAAGCGCTGCTGTCGCACGAGATCTTGCTCTTTTCCACCCCCATTTACTGGTACGGAATGACGGGCGTCATGAAGAATTTTGTCGATCGCTGGTCGCAAAGCCTGCGGGACAAGCGCATTTCATTTAAAGAGGCTTTAGCGAGCAAGCAAGCCTATGTGATCGCGACCGGCGGGGACCAACCGCGGATCAAGGGACTGCCGTTGATTCAGCAGTTCCAGTACATCTTTTCTTTTGTGGGCCTGCCGTTTGGCGGATACATCATAGGAGAAGGGAATAAACCGGGTGATATCCTCCGCGACAAACGAGCGATTGCGGAGGCGCGGCTCTTGAATGAGAAGCTGAAGCAGATTTTGTTGGAATAAATGGTTCCCACTCAATCGTAACGTGAATAGCCTAAAGGAGGTGAAGTAACAAAGAAGGAGTGATTTCTATCTTTTACCAACACTACTACCATCCGTATGTTCCGCTGCCAGTCAACCTGGAAACCCAAGCGGGTGGGGAGAACATGAATCTGGTAATCAGTCTAATCGAGCAGGGGATAGCTGGTGAGCGGGAAGACGAATTATTCTACGATTATTTGATCAGTGTGGCTCCTACACAGCAGGAAAAGCAAGTCATAACCAGCATCCGGGATGATGAAAGGAAGCACCGAAGATATTTTCGGCAGCTTTATACGCAGTTAACCGGTATGGCTCCCCCCGCAGTTGAAGGCGAAGCGTTCACCCGTCCGTCCAGCTATTTGGAAGGAATTGAACGGGCACTGATGGGGGAACTGAAGGCGTTTGAAAAATACCGGACGATCTACCTGAACATACCCGCCCCATACAGGGATATTATTTTCGAAATCATGACGGACGAATTAAAGCATGCCCATTACTACAACTGGCTATACGCCAAAAATAAAGCATAAAATATGTGGAAGCACCTGTATTTTCGGGTGCTTTTTTGTGTTAGGCCATACTATTGAAAAATCAGAAAAATCGGAAGGGGATTTTTGCAGAGCCAGTGAGAAGATATTCGTTGTCAAACATTTTTCCAGGCGGCCAGGCATAGAATCTTTACAGAATTTCGGCCTGTCTCTGGCAAGGGGATGTGATACATCAGCATTCTGTGCTTGTTTTTCCGGTTCATGAATCAATAATG
>NZ_HE978535.1:571921-719201 GCF_000311785.1 Brevibacillus massiliensis | reverse complement strand
ATTGCGTAATGTGAGTTCTACCAAACCGCAACAAAATCGTTTGATCCGAAACCTGTCCGTCTGGGATGCCATTGTCATGTCGGCTGCATTCATGGGGCCTGCCGTATCGATGTATTTCAATACGCCGTACGCTGCCGGATTCGCCTAAGCAGCGATGCCGTTTGCCTTTCTCGTCTCGCTGTTTGCAGCCTTAATCCTGGCGAATACGATCGGTGAATTCAGCAAACTTGCCCCGAGTGCCGGCGCGTTCTACACGTTTTCGGTAAAGAGTGGTTTACTTTATAGCGAACAATTTCGTGATCGCGTCGAGCCAACGGGCGTAGAGGTAATCACGTTCGATAGCGGTAAATTTTTGGAGGCGTTCCTTGCCGGAGGAAGAAGTCCTTGGGCTCGAGTGGGTGGACTATTGCGCACCGCCGACATCATCATCCCCAGTGTCCTGGAGCAAACAAAGGGAGAACGTTTTGATTACATCATTCATGACTCGATGTTCGGCTGTGGGCGTTTGCTTGCACAAATACTCGACCTGCCGGCAATCAACTCGTGCACGAGCTTTGCAATTCAACAAAACAGCTTTGACAGTATGCAAGATCACCTCTCGCGCCATTTTCCAGCAGACGTGAATGAACGTGCACAACAGGAGTTTCAACAGCTAGTCAGTAACGTGCAAGCGAAATACAATGTGCAAGTTGACTCCGCCTACGAGGTTTTCTGCAATCCCGCGCCATTGACCATCGTCTACACGTCGAAACGCTTCCAACCCGATGGAGAAAGCTTCGACGAGACGTACAAGTTTGTTGGACCGTCTATCGTGCCGCGCTCACAAGGTCGATTTGATTTCTCTCATGTGGACACGGATCATCTGATTTACATATCACTCGGCACCGTTATCAATCAAGCGGTGGATTTTTACAAGCTCTGTTTTGCAGCATTCGCCGAAACGAAGTACACCGTGATTCTATCCGTCGGCAGACAAACCCAGATTGCGGAATTGGGAGACATTCCTGCGAATTTTATCGTTCGCAATTACGTACCGCAACTCGAAGTACTGCAACGCGCCAAATTGTTTATCACACACGGCGGCATGAACAGCACCAGTAAAGGCCTTTATTATGGTGTGCCGCTGATTGTACTTCCCCAAAGCGCCGACCAACCTATTGTGGCCCGACGTGTGGCTGAAATCGGTGCAGGCATCCACCTAAATCAAGAAGGCTTAACCGCGGGAGATCTCAGAGAGGCGGCGGAACGCGTGCTCAAGGATGCGTCAATTCGAAAGGTATGCTTTGAAGTTGGCGATTCGTTCCGAGCTGCGGGTGGGTATCATCGAGCCGTCGAGGAGATCTTCGCGTATAAACGAAGTCTAGGCATGACAAAATAATCGTGTTGCACCTTGGGGTTGTCAATCGCAAGGAAGAAATATCCCACCTAGATAGGGTAGTACCAGTGTGGGATTGGAAAACGGAGGAAATATACCATGTTCAAGAGTGGCAATGTGACTGTCATGGTAGCTGATTTTAAAAAAGCAAGCAGTACAATTTTACGTCGAAACCCTTGGATTAAAGTTACAACACCAAGTGGAAGGGCATTATGCGCAGGTCGAAGCACCGGGATTGACGATTGGGCTACTACATCCTACCGGAGAACAAGGTTCTCAACCGGGAAAATCAGGGAGCATTTCTATTGGATTTGAAGTACAAGAATTAGAGTCAGCAATCGAGATACTGAAATCCCGTGGTGTTGAATTCCAACATTTTATGGAAGACAAAGCAACCCGGCTTGCACACTTCAGTGATCCTGTTGGTAATCCCCTTTACTTGATTTGTAATCGCTAAGCCAAGGAGAGAATAAGAGACGACTGTTACATAATTGTTTTTCACCTATTCGTATTATATAAGGAAACGGGTATCGATAGCACAATAAACGAACAAAAGCCGATTCTGCCTTCCTTAGCGTAGGAAAAATCGGCTTTACATTTCCCAAAATATGTCCCTGTGGAACCCCGGTCACCCCTTTGCACAAAAATGAAAGGGGGAACGGGGTTATTTTTGTCGAATATGGATTGTACCGGAAGGAATGCGGAAGTAAGATAAAAGGAAGAAAATGGGCCATACTACGAACAGCAACGTACTCGGAGATGAACATGAAAAAGATATGGATGATCTTTACACAGGATTGCAGAAATATTGTAACGAATTGGGTGGCGGCAGTCGTTATTCTCGGGCTGGTTTTCTTGTCTTCGCTCTACGCCTGGTTTAACATTAAAGCCTCCTGGGATCCCTACGGACAAACGGGAGGTCTTATGGTTGCCGTCGTCAACCAGGATAAAGGAACAACCCTTCGAGGGAATCCGATAAACATCGGGAATGAAATTCAATCCTCCTTGAAGGAAAACAAGAATATCGGCTGGATTTTCGTTGATGAACAACAGGCGATGCAGGGGGTGATGCATGGAGATTATTATGCAAGCATCTTGATTCCTGCTGATTTTTAGAAAAAAATCGGGACCGTTTTATCCGACAATCCCCAGAAAGCAGAGATCATCTACAGCGTCAACGAAAAAATAAATGCGATCGCCCCGAAGATTACGGCCAAAGGAGCTAGCGGCGTCGTGGAAGAAGTAAGCCGCAACTTTGTCAAAACAGCGAATGGGACTATTTTTTCTATATTTAATGAGATCGGGATCGGATTGGAATCACAGCGGCCCACGATTGAAAGGTGAGGGATCGGCGCTGGACAGGACTGCCCGACATCTGTCGATCGCAATCGATGTGACAGGAAAGCTGCTCATGCTCATGGTCTACACGCTGGTTTCGGTATTTGGAAATGTCGGCAAAGCACTGGCGATTGTCCTCTTGGTGCTTCAACTGGCCGGTTCCGGCGGTACCTTTCCGATTCAGGTGACACCGCCGTTTTTCCAAGCCATACACCCCCTTCTGCCGTTCACCTACGCCATCAGCATGATGCGGGAAGCGGTGGGCGGAATTCTCTGGGATATCGTCGGAAAAGACCTGTTGATGATGGGAGTCTATGTCGCGGCGGGGCTGCTGATCGGATTAGCCTTGAAGAAGCACATCAATCGCGTAGCCGAACCGCTGATTCAAAAGGCGAAAGAGAGCAAGCTGATCCATTAACAGGGGACGGAGGATGCTGCACATGCGATGCACCGGATACTTGATCATTGCCTCTATTATCGCAATAACCGGCTGTCACCAGGCAATCCAGACCGAGGTAAAGCAGGAGCGATCGACGCTGTCGCCGGAAGTGACAAACCCGCCGCCGCAGACCGTTTCCCCGGACTTTCCCGAGAAGGTACAACTCGGTTTTCAGCCGGTAGAATGGAGTCAGTGGAGACAAGACTTGCCAACAGATCGGTGGGAAAAGAAAAAGACGCTTCGCTTCGGCGAATTGGCCGGAACTCCCGTAACCGTAGATCTCTACCTGGAGCCAGGCGGAGGAGGGAAACTGCCCGAGCAAATTCACGGCATACTGCGCTTTCAAAAGCAAAGCATCATCTTCTACGAATTGGGGTTTCATTTGGAAGACATCGAGACGCATATGATAGGGATGACATTGGCCGCGAAGGACAGCAAACTGATGCTGCTCGGCGGGATCGGTTCTCCTCACACCGGGTTTGAATATATCACGTACGATCTCCGATCTCAAACATGGTCCAGCTTTCACAGTTTTGGTGTGCCGCTGCTGACCGGCAGCAGCGGAGACGACTCCTCAGAAATCGTCCTCCAATCTCCAGCGGTTCACTTGACTTGGGAGGATGTGGAGATCCTTCGCTGGACAGGCGACCGGTTTGAGCTTGCCAGCGTCAACGATGCCATGGATAACAGCCTGCAGGTCAAACAAGCGGATACGGTCCGGCTATCGTCTGTCTATTTGGCCGACCAAAAGTATATTGTCATAACGTTGCTGGACGGTGAAGAGACGCCTGCGCCTTCAGCCCGATATGTCATTCACGGCAATCAGCTGATAAGACAGTGACAGACTACCTGCAAGCCAGCGATATCCAGCGACTTTTTGGCATATTCGCGGATGATTATCGTTATACCTGTATTAGAACCTTTGTGGCTTTTGTTAGAGGGCTAAAGGAGGGATAATCGATGAAGCGATCCTGTTTTTTGGACTCCCTGCCATTTCCGATCGTCTTCGTAAGTTCCAGCGGGATCATTGAAGCTTGCAATCTTCTCTTTGCCAAGCTGATCGAGGGCGCTTTTTCCGGGGTTGCGATAGAATCGCTGTTCGCACGATGGGAGGCACATGATGACAGGTTCGTTACAGCGGTCGCCGGGGATCGCTCCTTTCTCCTGTTTGCAGGCGAACCGGAGCACGGGGCACAGGACCATCTCGCATACATCGTCGTCGACGGTTCCTTCGTGCAGCGGATGCAGCGAAAAATCATCGACTTGGAGCAGGAACTGAATGCGGTGATGGAAATATCCAATGACGTGATCTACATTACCGACCGGGAAGGCGTAACGCTGAAGACAAATTCGGCGATCCAGCGCTTTACCGGTTACCCAAAGCAGTGTTACATCAACCAAAACGTCCAGGATTTGGTAGAGCGGGGGCTCATGAAGACATCGATTACGCTGAAAGTCCTCGAACAGAAAAAGCCGGTGAACTACATCTACACGTCAAGTTATCTCACCGACAAGAAACGTTTCGCGATGGGCATGCCTATTGTAAACGAAGCGGGCGAAATCGAAAAGGTGATCACCAATGTCCGCGACCTGACCGAGCTCAACCAGTTTTACAACGAATTGAAAAGAGCGTTGGAGCTGAATCACCAGTACAGAAAAGAGCTGGAAAAGCTGAAGGCGAAACGGATCGATCCCGATGTGATCGTCAACAGCAGAAGCATGCTTGAAATTTACGATATAGCCGATCGGATTGCCGACGTTGACGCCACGGTATTGATCCTCGGAGAAACCGGGGCGGGCAAGGACGTTTTAGCCAGGCATATCTACCGTGTCAGCAGCCGGAGCGAGCAGGGCGAGTTTATTAAAATCAACTGCGGTGCCATTCCCCATGACTTGCTGGAATCGGAGCTGTTCGGCTACGAAGCGGGCGCGTTCACGGGAGCCAGCCGGACGGGAAAACCCGGACTGTTCGAGCTTGCCCATCAAGGCGTCCTGTTTCTCGATGAGGTGGGAGAACTGCCGCTTTCCCTCCAGGTAAAGCTGCTGCGCGTCCTGCAGGAGAAGCAGATTCAGCGGATCGGAGCAACGAAGCCAAAAGACATCGATGTGAGACTGATCGCTGCGACGAATCGCGATCTCAAACATTTGGTGAAGCAAGGCGCGTTTCGCGAGGACTTGTACTACCGGCTCAATGTCATCCCGCTCTATATCCCGCCGCTGCGGGAGCGAAAAGAGGATATCCTGCCCCTTGTCCGCTCTGTGGTCCACAGGTTGAACCGACAATACAATACCGACAAAAAACTGGATCAAGACGTAGAGAGCTTTTTCTATCAATACGCTTGGCCGGGCAATGTCCGGGAGCTGACCAACCTGATCGAGCGGCTGATCTTGACGGTTCCGACAGACGAGATCGGCTTGGCAGACCTGCCGCCCGAATACCGGGAGCAGGACGTGCCGGAATCGGGACCGGCTTGCTCCCACAATAAAGTGATGACGTTAAAGGAAGCAGCCGAGATCGCGGAACGGGAGATACTCGCCATCGCGATGCAAAAGTACAACAGCACCTATAAGATGGCGGAGCAGTTGGGAACCAGCCAGGCAACGATCGTGAGAAAATTGAAAAAATACAATTTGTAAGCTGCAAGCTATGGACATACACAACGTCACTGCAGAAGACGATGGGAAAGTTATCTCCGTCATAGACGATTGGTGCGGAGGACGGGCGCGGAAGGGGGCAATCACGGGTCCGCTTTGTCAAAGTGATCACGTAATGAGGGAGAGATGAACGCAGACGCTGCCATTCGAGCAGTGTCTATTTTTTTGCCCGCAGCGGGAAGTGATACAAAAATGAATTGCCGATACAAAAAAAACTTGCCTTTCTTCCCGGTTCTTGAAGGAGTAAGTCATCCGTGTATCATGTGTGAGCCGCAGCGCTTTGCTCCGAGCGCCGTCCACCCCGTCGGCACGCTTTCCTCCCTCTATGGTATGCAACTTGCTAAAACCTTTTGCCAGACGGCGGCAGTTCATCACCAGCTACATGGAGAGGGGGGAATCGACATTGCAAGGATCATTCAAATCAACATCAAGACCCACTACGCGGAAGGAGATGTAAATGCCTACGTGATGATGGGCGATCCCGTCACCTTGGTGGATACGGGGATTCCGACAGGGGAATCTGTACAGCAGCTGCGCGACGGGTTGGCGGCAGTCGGCCTTTCCTTTGCGGATGTGGGCCAAATCGTCGTCACGCATATGCACCTCGATCACTGCGGCGGGGTGATGGCGATTCAAAGCGAGGCAGACGTCCCGGTATTTGTTCACGAACGGGCGGAGACAGTACTCACAGGCGGCCGCCGGGAGTTTGACCGCGCAGAAGCGTTTATGCAGGCGTTTGTCTCGCAGTGTGGGGCTGTAGGTCTCTTGAATCGCAGCCGGCAGTACCGCGAGGAAGCCTGGAAGCACATCCGCTACCTCAAAGACGGCGATACAGTGCTGGCCGGCGGCGACCGATTTCACGTGCTGGAAGTGCCGGGTCACAGTCAAACCGATATCTGCCTGTGGAGTCCTGAGACAGGAGACGCATTTGTCGGCGACTACCTGCTGCAGAAAATTTCGGCAAACGCTTTCATCAGCCCCCCCCCCCGAGCCGGGGGAACAAGAACGGCCAAAACCGCTCTTGCAGCTGCGACAGTCACTCAACCGTGCCCGCGATCTGCCGTGGAAAATGATCTACCCCGGGCACGGCGATCCGTATCTGGGGCATCGCCAGGTGATCAATCAGCGGTTTTTGGAACAGCACGAGCGATGCGAGCAAATCCGGCGTCTCTTGCAAGCCGGACCGCGGACGGTTTACGAGCTGAGCTGCGCCATGTTCCCCTGGTTGAAGGCGGGGGCCGTCTTCTTGGGTCTGTCGGAAATACAAGGGCATTTGGACCTGCTGGAGGCGCGGGGCCTGGTGGCCGCCGCACAGCATGGCGATGTCATCTTGTACCGGGCTTGTGACGGGCAGCGTCAAGAGGCATTGCGATAATCTTACAGGAGGTTGATGAGGATGAGTCGTTTGGATGGCAGGGCAGCGATTGTCACAGGGGCGGGACGAGGGATCGGCGCCGCTACGGCAAAGCGGTTGGCCCGGGAAGGTGCGAAGGTTGGCGTATTTGATCTGAAGGAGGAATTTTGCCGCGAGACCGTGCAGGCGATTCAAGCAGACGGCGGGGAAGCGGTCGGGATCGGCTGTGACGTCGCGGATGCCGAACAGGTCGAGCGGGCTGTGGCGGAAGTCGCGGCACAGTTCGGGCGGGTCGATATCCTGGTAAATAATGCGGGCGTCATCCGTGACAACCTGCTGTTCAAAATGTCGGAAGACGACTGGGACACTGTGATGAACATCCACTTGAAAGGAAGCTTTTTGTGCAGCAGGGCCGCACAGAAGTACATGGTCTCACAGCGCTACGGGAAAATCGTCAACACCAGCAGCACTTCCGCGCTGGGCAACCGCGGCCAGGCGAACTACTCCGCTGCCAAGGCGGGCCTGCAAGGCTTTACGAAGACGTTGGCAATCGAGCTGGGTCCCTTTAACATCAATGTAAACGCGGTAGCCCCCGGCTTTATCGTCACGGACATGACCAGACAGACGGCGGAGCGCGTCGGCGTCGATTTCGCGGAAAACCAGAAGCTGGCCGTCGAGCGCATCCCCCTGCGCAGGGTGGGCCAACCGGAGGATATCGCCAACGTAGTGGCATTTTTGGTCAGCGACGACGCCAGCTATGTCTCCGGTCAAGTGATCTACGTCAACGGGGGAAGTCGATAAGTTTATTTGCCTTATGATCCATTTACTCAAAAGGAGGCCTTGCGATGGATTTTTCATTGAGTGACGAGCAGAAAATGGTGCAGCGGACGGTGCGCGAATTCGTCCAAAATGAAATCATGCCGCTGGAACAGCAGGTACTGCGCAACGAGCGCGAAGGCAGGCCCGGCATTGCCCGCGAAGAGATCCGCCGTCTGCAGTTGAAGGCAAAAGAAATGGGCTTCTGGGGGATCAACACGCCCGAGGAGTACGGCGGAGCCAACCTGGGGCCGATCATGACCGCGCTGATCACGATGGAGCTGGGCAGAACGTTTGTTCCGTTTTCCTTCGGGGGTTCGGCCGACAACATCCTCTACTACTGCAATGAAGAACAGAAAAAGCGCTATTTGATTCCCCTGATCAATGGAGAGCGCCGTTCCTGCTTCGCCCTGACGGAACCGGGGGCCGGTTCGGATGCCAGAAACATCCGGATGCCAGCGGTAAAAGACGGCGACCACTGGGTGCTCAACGGGGAGAAAATCTTTATCACAAACGGCAACGAAGCGGATTTTGCCATGGTCTTTGCCGTGACGGACAAGGAGAAAGGGGCAGACGGCGGGGTAACCTGCTTCCTGGTCGACCGCGATATGGGGTGGCGGTCCGAGTACATCCATACCATGGGCGAATGGGGTCCGGCTTCGCTGATTTTTGAAAACGTTCGCGTTCCGGAAGAAAACATCCTGGGCGAGCTAGGCAAAGGCTTTGCCCTGGGGATGAAGTGGATCGGCCAGGGCCGCTGGGTGATCCCCGCAAGGGCGGTTGGCGCAGCAGAACGGCTGCTGCAAATGGGCATTGACTACGCCAAGACGCGCGTCACCTTCGGCAAGCCGATCGCCGAACGGCAGGCCATCCAGTGGATGATCGCCGATTCGGCCGTCGAGATTGAGGCGACCAAATGGATTGTCCTGCGGGCGGCGTGGATGGCCGAGAAGGGGCTGGATGCGCGTCACCAATCCTCGATGGCGAAGCTGCACGGAGCCATCATGGCCAACCAGGTGGTCGACAGGGTGCTGCAAATTCACGGCGGCATGGGCTATACCAAAGAGCTGCCGATCGAACGCTGGTACCGCGAAGCAAGGCTGTGGCGGATTTTCGAAGGCACAGATGAAATTCAGCGGCGGACCATCGCCCGCAACCTGCTGAAAGGACACGTCAAGGTAGGCGAACTGATGGGATGACCAGGAAGCATCATTTTCAAA
Source organism: Brevibacillus massiliensis (assembly GCF_000311785.1). GTDB lineage: Bacteria > Bacillota > Bacilli > Brevibacillales > Brevibacillaceae > Brevibacillus_C > Brevibacillus_C massiliensis. Next base: position 710,004 of record NZ_HE978535.1, on the reverse strand, counting down.
GGAGGGGGCGAAGATGCTGATCGACCGCAGTGTGATCGGAAGTGCCAGCGAACCGCAGGTGCATGAGATCGAAAAAGGGGCCATTCGCGCATTTGCCCAGGCGATTGGCGACGATAATCCGCTGTACCATGACGAGGAGTATGCCAGACAGCACGGATACGCCAGCCTTGTCGCACCGCCGACGTTTCCGACCACGCTCAGGGTGCCCAACCCGCAGGTGAAATTTGAATTGAGCCGCGTGCTTCACGGCGAGCAGGAGTACGCCTGCGAGAGGCCGATCGTCGCCGGTGACGTCCTGCGCTGCGCAAGCAAAGTGATTGACGTCTATGAGCGGCAGGGCAAGTTGGGGGCGATGACGTTCCTCGTCACGGAAGTGCGGGGAGAAGATTTGGACGGCCGCTTGGTGTTTCGCGGAAAAAGCACCATTATCCTACGCTGACGGGAGGCGAACCGCATGCAGGCTTTGAACTGGGAGGAACTGCAGGTGGGACAGGAGGTGGAGCCGCTTGTCAAACCAGCGATTGAAAAAGTGCAGTTGGTGAAGTACGCAGGAGCCTCAGGTGACTTTAACCTGATCCACACCGATGACGAAACCGCCCGCAAAGTGGGGCTACCGGGGGTGATCGCACACGGCATGTTGAGCATGGGATTTCTGGGGCAGTACACCGCGCAGATGGTCGGGCCGAACGGATTTGTCAGCCGCTTGCAGGTGCGTTTTGCCGGGATGGTTCGGCCGGGTGACGTTTTGACCTGCCGCGCCAAAGTAACCGGAAAGAACGATGAAGCGCGTACGGTCGACCTGGAGATCTCAGTGGAGAAAGAGGAAGGCAAAGCTTTAACGTACGGCGAAGCGACGATCACCTTTCTGAAAAGGGGATAATCTGGCAGAAAATCGAAGCTGGGGGGAGCCCCCGTGTCGATAACCATCTTGTTTTTAATGTCAACCATGTTTATCGCCAATATCGGCTGCGGAGTCATCCTGCCAACCCTGCCGTTTCTGTCCCGGCACATCGGGGCCACATCGTTTGAGATGGGGTTAGCCTTATCGGTCTTCGCGATTACCCAGCTCTTGTCAAGTTCACTGTGGGGCGTGTTAAGCGATCGCCTCGGCAGACGGCCCGTGCTTATCTTCGGCATCGTCGGCTATGGTGTCTCGTCGGCCCTCTTGGGATTTGCGCCCCGTGTCGCGGTGAGTCCCCTATTTTTTCTCGGCTGCTCTGATGTTCCTCACGATCGGCGTCTACCTGACTTGGGTGTATGCGGCACGCAGGCACAGTCGGCTGATGCAAGGAAATAAATGTAATACCTTACGTTTTATAGGGGGTGTGTGAAGTGAAATCAGAACGGGTAGCGGCGATCGTCGGCGTCGCGGAGTCGGACCTGGGCGAAACGCCCGGAAAAAACGTGTTGCAACTGCAGGCCCAGGCGGCTCGGGCGGCCCTGGATGATGCCGGATTTACCAAAGATGATGTCGATGCCTTGTTCACTGCGGGCAGCTGGGCCTGGGCGACCAATCTCATGCTCGGTGAATACCTGGGTATCCGGCCGTCCTATACGGATGGCACCAATATTGGCGGATCTTCCTTTGAGCTGCACATCTGCCACGCTGTTGCCGGAATCAAGGCGGGTTTGTTTGACGTCGCGCTCATCACCTATGGGAGCACGCAGCGGACGGATCGCTCGCGAAATCGATCCATGCCCGTTGTGCCGCTGACTGAACAGTACGAGCGGCCCTTCGGGTTGCCGACCCCGGTCGGCGCTTATGCCCTGGCGGCAATGCGGCACATGCACCTGTACGGCACGACTTCGGAGCAGCTGGCGGAGATCGCCGTCGCCACGCGCAAATGGGCGGCGCTAAACGAGAAGGCGTTCATGCGCGAACCGATCGAGATCGCCGACGTACTGGCATCGCGCTGGATCGCCGAGCCGCTGCACCTGCTGGACTGCTGTCTGGTCACGGATGGCGGCGGGGCAGTCGTCGTCGCTTCCCGCCGGGCGGCGGCCCGCGCGAAAAAGCGGCCGGTCTGGATTCTCGGCCACGGCGAGACCCACACGCACAATACGATCTCCAACATGCCGGATCTCACAATGACGGGTGCGAGGGAATCAGGCCGGCGGGCGTTTGAGATGGCCGGGGTCAGACACGACGAGATCGACGTGGCGCAGATCTACGATTCGTTTACGATCACGGTGCTGTTGACGCTGGAAGCATTAGGTTTTTGCAAGCCGGGAGAAGGCGGTGCGTTTGTCAGCGGCCAGCGAACGGCGCCGGGCGGGCCGTTTCCGATGAACACGAACGGCGGCGGGCTTTCCTACTGCCATCCGGGCATGTACGGGATTTTCCTGCTGGTCGAAGCGGCCCGGCAGCTGCGGGGCGAGTGCGGGGAACGCCAGGTGCCCGATGCCAAGCTGGCGCTTGTCAACGGAACGGGCGGGGTGCTCTCGTCTACTTCTACCTTGATTCTGGGGAGGGATTAAACGTGGCCGGGCAGATACCAAAACCTGTGATCGACGACGATTCAAGGCCTTTTTGGGAAGGGCTGAAGCGAGGTGAATTGCTGATTCAGCGGTGCGGCGACTGCAATCGGTCGATTTTCTACCCGCGAGCGCTTTGCCCACACTGTTTTTCCGAACGCATCGCTTGGGAGAAGGCCAGCGGTCGCGGACGGATATACAGCTATACCGTCGTGCATCGGGCATTTGGTCCCTATGCAGATGAGACTCCCTATTTCGTGGCGATCGTCGAGCTGGAAGAGGGGGTCAGAATGATGACCCGCATCCTTGGAGACAGAGAGAAGATCGCCATCGACAACCGGGTAGAAGTCATATTTGAACAGGTGGACGACGACCTGACGCTGCCGTATTTTCAGCTGGCCTGACAGTGTTTGAATATTCCGAATTCAACTGGAGGTGATTGGATTGAAAGCGAAGGTGGCCGTTTCGCCAGAGCGATTGCGCCAGTTTTTCAACCCGAAACAGATCGCTCTCGTCGGCGCGACGGATAAGTCCCGCTGGTCGGTGTTTACGTTTGGCAACCTGAAGAGCCTGCAATTTTCAGGTGAGATCTACTGCGTCAATCCCAATCGCGATGTTGTTCACGGCCAAAAGGCATACCGTTCCCTGCTGGATATCGAGGGGCCGGTCGATCTGGCTTACGTGATGGTCTCGACGGGTCAGATCATGCAGGTGATGAGCGAAGCCGCGCAAAAAAACATTCGCAACCTGGTTCTGCTAACCTCGGGGTTCAGCGAGACCGGCCCCGAGGGAAGCGATTTGGAGCGCGAGCGCTCGCTTTTGCCGAGGCGCAAGATCAGCTGATCCTGGGGCCAAACGGCAACGGGTTTATCAACGTAACCGCACAGTTGACGCCGTACGGGCTGCCGATCACTCCGCCGCTTTCAGCAGGCCCTGTCGCAGTGGTGCTGCAGAGCGGAGCCCTCGCCAGCTCGATCATGACACTGGCGCAGGCCCGCAACGTAGGCCTTAGCTTCCTGGTCGCGATGGGGAACGAGACGATGATCTCGGCGACGGACGTGATCGACTATCTGATCGAAGACGAAGCGACCAAGGTGATCGCCCTGTTTTTGGAATCGATCCGCCAGCCTGACGAGTTTGCCCGCGTCGCCCGCAAAGCCCTGGCGAGCGGCAAGCCGGTCGTCGCGCTAAAAATTGGCCGGAGTGAAGAAAGCGCCCGCACGGCGATGGCACATACGGGGGCCCTGGTGGGCGACGACGCGGTCAACGATGCCGTCTTCCGGCAGCTTGGCGTCATCCGGGTAAGCTCGCTCGAAGATCTCGTCACGACTGCGGGATTGCTCGGTTATACGGGGCCGCTCCCCGGACGGCGGATGGGCGTGGTGACGCCGTCCGGAGGGGCTTGCGACATCTTGTCCGACCGCGCCCAGGACGAGGGCATCGATCTTCCACCATTCGCCCCAAAGATCGTGCATGAGCTGAAGCAGATCGTTCCTGCTTTCTCCACCGTTCACAATCCGCTGGATGTGACCGGGTACGTTGTCGTCGACAGGACGTTGCTTACGCGAGCCCTGCAGGCTGTCACGAACGATCCCGGCCTCGACTTCATTCTCTGTCTGACGGAACCGCCTCGGGTTGCTCCGGAGGATCCCGCGCCTGTCTACGAACAGTTCGAGGGATTGTCGCAAATCGTCAAGGAGTCAAAACGGCCGATCGTCCTCGTCACCAATACCGGTCTCGACATCACCGCCTTTGGGCGCGAGGTAGTCGATCGGTACGGTCTTCACTTTGTCGGCGGGATGGAGCATGGCATGACAGCGCTTGGCAAGGCGCTCTGGTGGCACGAAAATTACCGAGCGAGTCAGGATTTCGCTGGCGGTAAGCAGTTGCAGGTCAGCAAAACAAGCGATAACGCGTACGGGATCGAAGCATGGTCGGAGTATCAGGCCCGCCAGTTCCTGCAGCAGCACGGGGTGCCGGTGGTTCCCGGCCTGTTGGCCAACAGCCCCCGCGAAGCGATCGAGGCCGCGCTGGAGCTGGGCTTGCCTGTGGCGTTGAAAGTGCAGTCCCAAGACATTCCTCACAAGAGCGACATCGGCGGCGTCCGCTTGCACCTGCGGACGGTGCGGGAGGTGGAGGAAGCGTACCACGCCATTCGAATGAATGCAGAGCGGCGGGCTCCCGGCAGCAGGGTAGAGGGGATCCTGGTCAGTCCGATGCGGCAGGCGGGAACAGAGTTGTTGGTCGGGGTGGTCAAAGATCCGCTGTGGGGACTTGTGCTGGCTGTCGGGCTCGGCGGGGTTTTTGTCGAAGTGCTGAAGGATACCAGCCTGCGCGTGCTTCCCGTAGACCGGGCCGAGATCGTGGCCATGCTGGAAGAACTCCGCGGCGCTCCGCTGCTGAAAGGCGTGCGGGGCGGGGTCAAAGCCGATTTGGAGCAGGTCGTAGATGCGATCTACCGGCTCACCCTGGCGGCCCTTTCCGTCTCCGACCAACTGCAGGAGCTGGAAATCAATCCGTTGTGGGTTCACGGTGCCGAGGTGGAAGCTTTGGACGCGCTCATCAAATGGGGGAAGGCGATGTGAATGGTGAATTTTTCTGGGTTGTTGTCCCGGGAACTGACGGTATATCCAACTGGCGGGCGTCGGGTATGGCTGTTGTTCATCGCGATTTTGGCAAACTTTATCGCTTCCTACGAGGCACAAATCGCGCCCGTGCTGCCGCTGCTGTTAAACGATCTCAACATCAGTTTGGCACAGTACGGGATGGTCTCGGCATGTTCCGTGCTGGCCTCCGCATTATCCGCGCTGCTCTTCGCTCCCTTGGCCGACCGCTACGGAGGGTCAAATTCCTGGTACCCAGCTTGTTTTTGACCTGTGTCTGCGTCTACGCCATGGTTTTGGTAGAAACCTTGTCCCAGCTGCTGGTTTTGCGGATCATCCTCGCCTTCGTCGACGGGATTGCAGTCGGCACCACGGCAGGGCTGGTACGCGATTTTTCGCCGCGGCTGGGCAGGGCGCTTGCCTTTGGTTTCTGGACGTTCGGTCCGCTCGGATCCAACTTCTTCGCCAACGCGATGGCAGGCTGGACACTTCCGATTTTTCACGTGTGGCAGTCGCAATTCGTCATCGGCGGCACGATCGCCCTGCTCTCGTCGATCGTCATCCTGTTTCATATTGCCGATTTGTCGCCGAAGCTGCGTTCGCGAATCATTCACAGCGCGGAGGAAATGGAAGCACAAAATGACAAACCCCTGCCAATGGACTCCTCGGAGAAAACCCCGAAGATGCGGGAAATCCTCCGCTATCCGCACATCTGGACACTCTGTATCGGCATCACGCTGTTTCTGCTCACCTACATGACCATCGCCAGCTTTGGCACCAAGCTGCTCGTCGACGCCTTCCATTACGATGCCCATCAGGCTGCCTCGATCGCCAAATACTTCTGGCTGTTCAACCTGTTTACGCTGCTGTTGGCCGGATGGATTTCCGACCGCCTCCAACTGCGGAAAATCGTTTCGCTCACAGGCGCTGTGCTGTTTGCCATCTATATGGTCTTCTTCATTTCTCTATTCGGTACCGAGGTGCCGGAAGGACAGATGATGATCTATACGTCTCTTTTGGGAGGATTGATCGGGATCGCCTACGGACCGTGGTGTGCCTTGTTCTCGGAAAACGCCGAAGACGTCAAGGCTTCCCTGCAGTCGTCGGCCTGGGGGCTGTTCGGCTTTGCCAGCCGGGTCGTCAGTCTTACCGTCTACTTCGCAGCGCCCATCGTCGTGGCCGCACACAGTTGGGAAACCTGGCTGTGGATCGCTGTTGGCGTCGGTGTCATCGTCTACATCCCATTCCTGTTTACCGGCAGGGGACCGTGGTTTCGCAGGAAGGAGGAGAAGATCACGTTTACGCCGGCACCATGACGGCTGTGCATTGTTGATGACAGGGAGGAGAGGCCTGGCGCGGCGCTCCTCCCTGGATTTTGTCTTGTTTACCATCCGCCATGCTGCAGATGGTTAGCCGCGGCCGCAGAAAGTCCGCTGTTTTGGCGGCGGCGTCATATACGTGAGTTTGCTGTGGCGGATGCCCATGTGCACGATGCTCTCCAGCATTTTAATCGCAGCAAAAATCGGGTCGATCACCGGTACGTCATAACCCTTGGCTGCCAGGGATTTTTGGATATCAGCGGCGACACCCATCATCCCCGTGCATCCCAAAATGAGGGCATGGGCCTGGTCCAGCTCGATCGCTTTAACGGCCTCTTCCACCAAGACCTTCGTCAACCGCTCTTTGTCATCCACCTCGAGGACAGGAATGTTGACGGAGCGGATCGATGCCAGCTTTTCATGTACACCGTAGATGCGGGCATTATTTTTGATCGTCGGGATGACATTGGGCAGGACAGTCAGAACGCTGAAGGATTGGCCAAGCATGCTTGCGATATGCATGGAAGATTCGCCTGGCCCGACAACCGGAATCCGCAATAACTCGCGGGCTGGTTTTACCGCCGGATCGGCAAAACAGTTGCTGATGATCCCTTCATATCCTTCTTTTTCCGCTTCGACTGCCTTCTCCAGGAAGTTCGGCACACAGAGTGCTTCATCGTACTCGCTTTCAATCGAAGCAGGCCCAAAGTCCAGGCAACAGACGCCCACCTCTGTTCCCTTGCTGGCGTAGTATTCCCCCTCGCGCTTCATCTCCGCTAAAAAGATGGGAGAAGTAATCGGCAGTATCACTTTTATCCTCATGATAAATCCCTCCTGCAATTTTTTGCCGCCGCCGGCGACGAGCCTTGCCTTGTCAGTTCCCTCCTTTTTTGCCCCTGCCGACAGACAGACGTGCCGTGTACCCTACCTGTATAGCAAAAACAATGCCAGCATCAGGTTACAATGGCCGTATTCTATGCTATTTTCAAATGAGAACTTTCGCGTAAACAAGGGAGGTACGAGATGAACGAAAAGGAACGACTGCAGGAAGAACGGAAGTTGCTGCTGCAGGAGGTGGAAGCCCTGCTGTCCATGATTGCGGCACCTGTGCTGGTCATTGATCAGAACGGCGCTATCCTTCATGTCAATACACTGGCGGAACAGGCCTGGCGGCGATCCCAGATCACCTTGACAAACAAGCAGATAGCAGAGCTCATCGACCAGGAAGATATCTTGACCTATCTCAAGCAGGGGAAACCGACGAAAAACCTTCCCGTCCAGATCAAGGATTCTACCGGTGGACATCATCCCTACCGCTGCCGTCTGCACCCGCTTTTTGTCAATCAAAAGGTGGCCGGGGCTGTCCTGCAGTTGATGAAACAGGAGCCAATCCCGGAGCAGGGAGCAGACCGAAGATATCGGGTCAGGTATACCTTTCACGATATTCGCGGCAGCAGTGAAGTGCTGACCTCTTTGCTTGCGGAAGCGGAAAAAGTGGCAAAAAGCGATTCGACTATCCTCGTGCGCGGCGAAAGCGGGACGGGAAAAGAAGTATTGGCACAAGCCATTCACCATGCCAGCCTGAGAAGCGACGGGCCGTTTCTTGCCCTTAATTGCGCTGCCATCCCGGAATCGCTGTTGGAAAGCGAACTGTTCGGCTATGAAGAGGGAGCCTTCACCGGGGCAAAAAAAGGGGGGAAGATGGGCCGATTTGAATTGGCTCGCGGCGGCACTTTGTTTCTGGACGAAGTGGGCGATATGCCCCTGCACTTGCAGGCGAAGCTGCTGCGCGTGCTGCAGGAGAGAAGAATCGAGCGGGTCGGCGGTTCGGGATCGATTCCGATTGACGTCAGGGTTATCGCAGCAACCCATAAAGATCTGGAAGCGATGATCGCCAGGCAGAAATTCCGCGAAGACCTCTACTATCGCCTGAATGTCATCCCGCTCGTTATGCCGCCCCTGCGGGAGAGGAAGGCAGATTTGTACGATCTGATTCATTATTTTATGAAGAAATTCAGCGTTCGGCTGGACAAAGAAATCAAACGCTTTTCTTCGCAGGCACTGCAGTGTCTATATGACTATCATTGGCCCGGCAACGTGCGAGAGTTGGAAAATGTAGCGGAATACATCATGAACCTGGAGATCGGCGAGCTCGTTACTGTCACCAGTCTACCTGCCTATATGAGGAATGCCCCGGCAAGAGGGGCTGAACCGGATTTTCCTGTGATAAAACGGACGGAGGTGCCGGAAACCACCTATTTGAACTTTGACGAAGCCGAAAAAAAGCTGCTTTTTGAGGCGCTAAAACGGTTTGGCATGAGTACAGAAGGCAAAAGAAAAGCGGCCGAGGCACTGGGAATCAGCGTATCAACCCTGTATCGCAAATTACAGAGGATTCGTCGCGAGAATAAATTATCAAGATGAGAAATCAAGAGAAATAGAGGGAAAAATCTATAAATTTTGCGAAATGAGACAACAATTCCCGAAAGCTGCTGATTTTAGCCATAAAAAATACTTCTCTCAAGCCGTTGTTTCACGTTTTTCTCCCCTTTTTTAGGCAATGGGGACGGGCAGGGCGTTGGCATGGGATATGCTACTACAAAAAAACGGGGGGGGGCAACATGAACAGTGTGATTCAGGAACGAGATATTCCGTCGTTAGCTTGTGGAGCCAGATATCTGGGTTCTGGAGGGGGAGGAAACAGCTATCTTTTGCAGTTGTTAACCATGAGAGCGATACGTGATTGCGGACCGGTTCCCTTTGTGTCAGCTTTGGCAATGGATGAGGGGACATGGTCAGCGCCCGTTGCCATCATGGGGTCACCCAGCATTTTAAATGAGAAAATTCTCACCGGAGTGGAACTGCTGCAGGCTGTTCAGATTCTTGAAGAGCAAGCAGGCATCCGCATTGATGCACTTATGGGGCTGGAGATTGGCGGGCTCAATGCACTTACCCCGGTATTGGCCGCTGCGTTGTCCGGCCGCCCCCTGTTGGACAGCGATGGAATGGGCAGGGCGTTTACCGAACTGCAAATGACCACCTTTCACGCTTTTGGTGTTTCGGCCTCCCCGCTTGTGATGGTAAACGAACAAGGGAGGTGGGAACACATTGCGACTCCGTCTAACTGGGACGTCGAGTGGATCGCTCGCAGAAAAGTGATCGATTTGGGGGGCTGGGCGACAATTGCGAGCTACCCGATGAAACTGCAACAGGTAAAAGAAGTGGGCATTCACCAGAGCTTTTCCCTGGCCAAGCGCCTTGGTGATTCCGTTATCGCCGCCAAGGAGGACATTCATCAGGTCATGAAGGCATTGGTGCAGATCTTTTCGCATTCCCTCTACGGCAGACCGGCCAAGTTGATCGAGGGAAAAGTGGTGGAACTGGAACGCCGCATTACCGGAGGCATGATGAACGGCATGCTGGTCATCGAGGGCGAAGGCGAGCATATCGGTGAGCAGTTGGAAGTCGTGTTTCAAAATGAGTTTTTGCTGGCAAAACAAGGTGATCGTTTGATAGCGACGGTACCGGATCTCCTCTGTGTCTTGGATGTGGACAATGGCTTTCCGATTGTCGTGGAAGAGATGGAAAATCACAAAAAAGTGTGGGTCGTTGCCATACCGGCACATCCGTTGATTCGACATTCCAAAATGCTGCAGACGGTGGGGCCAAAACGATACGGCTTGGCGAAAGAGTTCATTCCGCTGGAGCAGTTGCGGCAGTCGGATGACAGGGAGGCAGAGGGCCATGTATCGGCTGGGTATTGATGTAGACGGAGTTAACACCTATTGCGTTGTTGTGAGTCAAAATCTTCAGGTTATTTGCAAGGCCCAGTTGCCGACGACGGATGATGTCCTCACTGGGATCGAACAAATCGTCCGGCATGTTTTGCAGCATGCAGGCTTGCATCCCAGTCAGATCAAGGCGGTGATCATCGGAACGTCCCAAGGTTACAAAGCTCTGCTGGATCATCAGAACCTGGCAGGTGTCATTACGATCCGGCTGGGGACGTCAAAAGGGAGTATTCCTCCTCTCTACGAAGCTGACCAGTCGCTCCAGCAAGCGATCCGTTTGCGATATGTGGAGCTTCCCGGCGGTCACATGGTAGACGGCACCCCTTACCCGATGGAGAACTCACGATCCTTGCTGGAACAATTTCTGCGCGGTGTTTCGGTAAATCCGGACGATGCCTTTGCGATTGCCAGTACGTTTTCGCCGATGAACGGAGACCATGAACGTCAGGTGGCTGCCTGGATAAAGCAGCTGTGCGGTACGCATGTCTCTTTGACGATGTCACATGAAATCGGCAACATTGGATTTCTCGAAAGGGAAAATACGGCAGTATTAAATGCAGCTCTTGCGCGGAGCATGCGGCAGACGCTCTGCGGCTTAACCGAACTGTTCCAATGCCTGGGGGTCTCAGCCGGAATCTTTCTCACCCAAAATAACGGATCCGTCATGTCGCACACATACGCTCTTCGCTATCCCATCCGGACGCTCTGTTCCAGGGCATGCAACAGCTTTCGGGGTGCGGCGTTTTTGGCCGGGCGCAATGACTGTGTGATGGTTAACGTGGAGGAAAATCTCACGCACATCGGGATCTGGAAAAAAGGTTTCCCCAAGTTAATCGGGGTCGGAAGGAAGATAGCCGGGATTCCCGTCAATCTGCAAATGCCGGAAATCTCGACGCTTGATTGGGGAGCGAAGCGGGAGGTAGACGACGATGCTTTGGACCGCATTTACCAGGCAATCCAACGATATCAACCCCGCTTTGAACCGCTCCCCATTCTCTTCACCGGGGAAGGCAGCGAAAAGGTGGTACCGCTTTTCAAGTATCCCTGGGCTGATGTGGTTCAGACGGATCACACCGCTTACGTGAGTGCGATCGGTGCCTGCATCGCCCCGATCAGCGGTCATGTTGACCGCATGTACTGGTTGAACGAAAATAACGGACGTGATGAAGCAATTGCCCTGGCAAAAGAAGAGGCGGTCAAGGAAGCAGTCCTTGCCGGAGCCAACCCGGAAACAGTCAATATACAAGCAATCGAGGCAGCCCCACTTTCTTACATTCCCTGCCAAGCATTGCGCATTCAGGTAAGGGCGACAGGATTGATCGAACCAAACGGGCCTTTTCGCTGAGTGGAAGGAAAAAATCTGAAAAGGATAAGGGGGGTTGTGGATGACAGGAAGTTCAAATATGGCTGACGATTACTCGCTTACGCGCGTTCCGGGGAGCGCCCGCCTTCCCATGTGGGAGGTACTGCTGGTGAGGATCGGGGCATTAACCGCCCTTTCGCAGTTTATGTTGGGAGCCGCACTGGGATTTGGCATGACCTTCTGGCAGGCACTCTGGGCTACGATGCTGGGAAGTCTGATTTTGGAGGTCGTCAGCCTGCTGATCGGAATAGCAGGTGCGAGAGAAGGAATGTCCACCAGCCTCTTGGCCCGTTGGAGCGGGTTTGGCCGATACGGTTCGGGGATTATCGGTGCTGTGATCGCGGTTGGTTCGATCGGCTGGTTTGGCGTGCAAAATTCCGTATTTGCCACAGGTTTGAACGAGGCCTTGGGCGGCGCGCTCGGATTTCCGCTGTCGGCTGCATTGACCGGAATGTTCGTCACCGCGATCGTCATCTACGGGTTCAAGTGGTTGAGTTGGACAGCCAAAATTGCCGTTCCCTGTTTTTTTGCTGTGGTCGCTTATGGCATTTATGATGTCTTATCCCATCACTCAATAGGTGATTTAATCGCAGCACCAGCACCCGGTCCCGCGCTGTCGCTCGGTATGGCCGCGACGATGGTGGCAGGGGGGTACATGATCGGTGCGGTAATCACCCCGGATATGAGCCGCTTTTGCCACGATGGCAAGGACGTCCTGTGGATGACGCTGATCAGCACGATCGCGGGTGAACTGGGAGTGAACATGATTGCCGTGTTAATGGCGCACGCCATCGGAAGCTCTGATGTCGTCGAAATCATCCTGCAGACGGCCGGTTGGCTGGGGGCGGCGATCGTCGTATTTGCCACAGTGAAGATCAACGATCTCAATTTGTATTCTTCTTCGCTGGGAATAACCAACCTGATCGATTCGATTTTTCACGTCAAGCTCAACAGGGGAATGATTACGCTCATTCTCGGGGTCGTCGGAACGATTCTCTCTGTTTTGGGGATCCTGGATAAATTCGTAGACTTCCTGGTCCTCTTGGGAATCTGGATTCCGCCTGTCGGAGGGATCATGGTCGTCGACTATTTCATCCTCAAGCGTAGCAGACGCGCGCTGGACGAAAGCCGCGAAGCGGGGAGGCTGCCGGACAATGTAGAGTCGCTAAATCCGGTAACGATCATCGCCTGGATTCTCGGATTCCTGGCGGGGTATTTGATAGAAGCCGGCATACCGTCGCTTAATTCATTGCTCACGAGCGGAGTGGCGTACTACTTGGGGATGAAACTGTTCATGTCGTTGAAGGGGCAAAAGGCTGCCAACGTGAGTGAAGAAATCAAATAAATGTGAACCGCACAACCGAACGGGAGGAAGCACGATGAGGTACTTAGGAAAACAGGAAATCGAAGATATCGCCGTAGGAGCAGCCTTGCTGGGGACAGGCGGAGGCGGGGATCCTTACATCGGAAAGCTGATGACGCTCCAGGCAATCGAGGAATACGGTCCCATCCAACTGCTGACAGTCGACGAAGTGCCCCAAGACGCCCTCGTCGTTTCCTCAGGGATGATGGGAGCTCCTACGGTCATGATCGAGAAGGCGCCGAGCGGTCACGAAGCCCGCAAGGCATTTCAGATGTTGGAAGGTTTTCTCGGCCAAAAGGTATTCGCTACGTATCCGATAGAAGCCGGCGGGCTTAATTCCATGCTTCCATTGGCGCTTGCCGCCCAGATGGGTCTGCCGGTTGTGGATGTGGACGGGATGGGGCGCGCCTTCCCCGAACTGCAGATGGCGACTTTCTACCTCGACGGGATCGCTGCCACTCCGATGGCCATCGCTGACGAAAAAGGAAACGTCAATCTCATCGATACGATTGACAGTCTTTGGGCCGAACGGATCGCGCGCAGCGCTACGATCCAAATGGGCGGTTCTGTCATGTTCGCCATCTACCCGATGAAGGGGCGGCAGTTGAAAGAAAGCGGCATTCACAATATCTTAAAACTGGAAGAAGACTTGGGCCGGACGATCAGACTTGCCAAGGAGCAAAACACGGAGCCGATCCGGGAAATTCTCGCCATCACCAACGGATTTGAACTATTCCGCGGCAAAGTCATCGATATCAACCGAAAGACGGAAACGGGGTTCGCCCGGGGGACGGCCAGCATGGAAGGCTTGGAAGAGTATAAAGGCGAGACGCTCAAGCTCCGTTTCCAAAACGAGCACCTGATCGCGATGACAGAAGAACGGCTCCTCTGTGTCACTCCTGACCTGATCGCCGTATTGGATGCAGAGACAGGGGTGCCGATCACGACAGAAGGACTGCGTTACGGAGCGCGAGCGGTCGTCATCGGGATCCCCTGTCATCCCAAATGGCGGACAGCCAAGGGGATTGAAACTTGTGGGCCGGGGTATTTTGGCTATGACGTAGAGTATCTGCCGGTTGAAGAGCTTGCGAAGAAGGGAGTGGCCGAGCGATGAGTTACCGGATTGGAATTGACGTGGGCGGTACCCACACGGACGGAATCCTGCTGGACGCCAAATATCAAGTGATTGCCGAGACGAAGTGCGCGACGACGGAGGATGTCAGCAGCGGCATTTATCAAGCGATGCGCGAAGTCATTGCAAAAGCGAATGTTCAGCGTGACAGAATCGGCTTTGCGATGCTGGGTACTACGCATTGCACGAACGCCATCGTCGAAAGAAAGCGCCTGAATTCGGTCGCCGTGATTCGCATCGGAGCGCCGGCCACACTGGCGGTCAAACCGCTGATCGGGGTTCCCGAGGACCTGCGGGAGAAGCTTGGCAAATACGTCTACATCGTTCGCGGCGGCCACGAATTCGACGGCAGACAGATGGCCGACTTGGATGAAGCAGAGCTTTCCCGGATCGCCGATACCTTGAAAGGGAAAGTGGATTCGGTAGCTGTAACCTCTGTCTTTTCCCCCGTTTCCAAGGATCACGAGCTGCGCGCTGCAGAAATTCTGCACGAAATTTTAGGAGACCAGGTATCCATCTCCTTGTCCCACGAGATCGGCAGCGTTGGTCTGTTGGAGCGGGAAAATGCCACGATTCTGAACGCAGCCGTCGTGAATGTCGCCAAAACAACGGCCCAGGGCTTTATGCAGGCTTTGCGGGAAGAAGGGATTGAGGCAAAAGTCTTTCTTGGACAAAATGACGGCACCTTGATGAGCGTTGAATACGCGATGAAATACCCGATTTTGACGATTGCCTGCGGCCCGACCAACAGCATTCGCGGGGCTTCCTATCTGTCAGGATTGGGGGACGCGCTAGTCGTCGATGTTGGCGGCACCACCACAGATATAGGCGTTTTGGTCAACTCTTTCCCGAGAGAATCTTCCCTGGCCGTCGAGATCGGAGGAGCCCGTACCAATTTCCGCATGCCGGACTTGATCTCGATCGGCTTGGGCGGCGGCACAATCATCAGGATTGAGGAAGACGGAAGCTTTAAGGTGGGCCCTGACAGTGTCGGCTATCAATTGACTCGGAGGGGATTGGTCTTCGGCGGGGATACGCTGACCGCTACCGATGTCGCTGTCGCACTAGGCAAAACCCAATTGGGTGATCCGGCAAAAGTGGCACACCTGGACAAAGGAGTTCTGCAAAAGGTGTACAACAGGATCGTTGAAATGGTTGAAGAGGCGATAGATCGGATGAAAACAAGCGCCGATCCGGTTCCAGTCATCCTCGTCGGCGGCGGAAGCATATTGCTTCCCGATGAAATGAAAGGGGCTGCTTCGGTGATCCGGCCAGAGCACTTCGGGGTGGCCAATGCGATTGGCGCGGCGATCTCTCAAATTAGCGGCCAGGTAGAACGGGTCTTTTCTCTAGATGAACTTGGGCGGGAAAAAACGCTCGAACTGGCCAAGCAAATTGCCGTAGATGAAGCAATAGCGGCAGGGGCAGAACCCGGGTCGATCGAGATTGTCGACATAGAGGACGTACCTTTGGCGTATCTTCCAGGCAACGCGACCAGAATCCGGGTGAAAGCGGCCGGCAATCTGTCGGTCAAGACTGAACCAACGTTGTCTAACTAGGGTCTATAACCAATTGGATGAACCATTACCGGCTCCCTGCATGTCTGAAGGGGCCGGTTTTTCGTGTGTGAAAGTCCGCTTTGAATTGCCGTCATTGCCGCTCGCCCAGGGGTTGGGCGAAGTCGAACCCGCGGCTATACGCTAGATCGGATCAAGCGCACACCGCAACCTTCGTACCCCTTCTTCGATCTCCTCGATTGTGGAGTTTCCATACCCTAAAATAATTTTGTTTTTATGCTTTCCCTTTGCGATCGCGTGAAGCTCTACCGGGTAGACCTTCACCTTGTGCTGGGTGATTTCTGCCGCTTTCTGCTCGGAAAATTCCGTATTCGCGAATTCCGCGATCAGGTGCAAACCCGTAGAATCGCCGGAAATCTTTGCCTTGCCCGCAAATTCTTTGGCGAAACTGGCTTTCATCGCGTCGCGGCGAGCCTGATAGACCTTCCTCATCTTCTTGATATGCCGTTCCAGATGCCTTTCATGGATAAAACGGGCCAATGTCAGCTGTTCGAATGACGGGGTGTGAAGGTCGGTAAACCACTTCAGACTCTTGCATCGTTCGACCAGAGCGGGAGGAAGAATGACATAGCCCAATCGAAGCGCGGGAGAGAGGATTTTGCTGAACGTTCCGATGTAGACGACCCGATCCGGATCCAAGCCTTGGAGCGAGCTGATCAGCCCACTTTGGTAACGAAATTCGCTGTCGTAGTCGTCTTCCACGATATAACAATCGGCTCTCCTGGCGAACTGAATCAGTTGGATCCGCCGTTGGATGGGCAGCGTTCCCCCCCAACGGAAACTGATGGGAGGGAGTGACGAAGATAAACCCCGGTTTTTTACCCGACGGCAGCAGGTCCGTTTTCATGCCAAACTCATCGACCGGGATTGGACACAGAGCAGAACCCGGAGCGGAAAAGATCGTCTGGATGTCGCGGGTGATCGGGTCCTCGATGATCACCTCTTTTCCTGGTGAAAGAAGCAGGTTGGCCATCAGGTAAAGTGCCTGGGTTGCCCCGGATGTGATCACCAACTGATCGGGATGGCAATGAACCCCTCTCGTCCGCTTCAAGTATCCAGACAGGACATGCCTTAATTCGTAACACCCTTCGGGATGACCGTAACCAAAGCGTGTGTGGGAGCTGTCCAGAACCACTTGTTTGGCGATCTGTCCCCAGGTGTGTCGAGGAAACATGTCTAAAGCCGGAACGAAAATCAATGACATCCCCGTTCTTCCCTTTCAGCACTTCCGCTGCGGAAAAAAAGGGCAGGTCAGTCTCGTGCTGCAATCGCTCCAACGAAGCTCCCTCGGCAACATATGTCCCCGATCCCTGCTGTCCGACAATAAAGCCTTCCGCTAACAGCAGCTCATAGGCTTCAATGATCACATTGCGGGAAACCCCAATGCTGGAAGCGAGTTCACGGGTAGACGGGAGGCGCTCTTGCGCCCGTAGCTCTCCGGCCAGAATTCGCGTGCGCAAATGTTCATAGACCTGTCTGGCCAGGGGAAGCTCGAGTGACCGATCGATCGGAATCCAGAACATGCTCACATCATCCCTCCTTGAGAAGTGGTACTGTAAAAGTTCTTGAAAAGTGGCACTCATGCAAACCAGTTTACCATGCTATCGTCAAGAGAGAAAGTTCACACAAAAAAGGAGTGGAATGATGTTCACAGAAGAACAGGCTTTAGCCGTTCAAGCGTTAAAATCGATCGCCAGAGACGAGCGGATCAAATCGTACATCCAACGCTCAAAGGACCTGTATCCGCTGCTGCGCCGCGCAGCCAAGCGCTTCGTCGCAGGTGAAACCAGGGAACAGGGAATTGGCGCCGGACTGGAACTGCATCAAAAAGGATATGCCATTTCGCTTGAATACATCGGAGAAAATACCCGAACGGCAAAGGAGTGCATCCAAGCGAAAAATGAATTTTGCGACTTAATCACAGAGGCGGGTCGGCGCTCAATACCGGCGACCATCTCCCTGGATTTATCCCACATCGGTTTGGCTGTCGAACCGGAACTTGCCCTCGCCCATTTGCGCGAGCTGGCGGAAGCGGCAAAAAAGAACGGTCTTTCCGTCATGATCAGCATGGAGGAGTCACAAAAGACCAGCCAGATCATCGAGGTGTACCAACGACTGGGGAATGAATACCCGCATGTCGGGATCACGATCCAGGCTCATCTGCATCGCTCTGCCGACGATTTGCTGGAACTGCGTAAATATCCGGGAAGGATCCGAATCGTAAAAGGCGCCTATCAAGAACCTCGCGAGGCTGCGCTGCCGAGATCACAGGAGCTGACGGAACGCTATCTGTCGATGGTTGACACATTGGCAGAAGCAAACCATCCCGTGTCAATCGCGACACATGATGAATCCATCATTCGGGAAGTGCTGCAAAGAGATTACGCCAAGCAGCCCCATGTCGAATTTGAAATGCTGTATGGCGTCCGTACCGAATTACTCTCGCAGTTGAAGGAAAAAAGGTGCCGGACAAAGGTGTATGTCATATACGGAACAGAGTGGTACCTGTATCTTTGCCATCGGCTCGCTGAATACCCGCCGAACATTTTTGTCGCGATTGCGGATATGGCGCAGCCCGACCATGTCGAACGAGCATCCTATTAGTCTTGGCATTACAGTATTGAAATTTCAGAAAATATAAAATGTAATACCCTTTAGCTGGTACTACCGGTAATACGAGTTGTACCACTAGGGGGTGGTGTTGGGGAATGGAGGACCTATTGTACATCGAAATTTCGGCGGAAATCGAAAAGAAAATCAACCAGGGCATTTATCAAGAAGGAGAAAAACTGCCTTCCGAAAGAGAATTAACCCATGATCTTCAGGTAAGCCGAAATGTCATCAGACAAGCTTTAACCATTCTTCGCGAAAAAGGAATCATCATGATCAGGCCCGGGAAAGGAGCTTATGTTACACGGCTGAAAGACAATATTGTAAGCGACTCGCTAAAGAGGATTGCCCAAAAATACGAATCCTCGATCGAAGATATTTTGGAAGTGAGAGAGGAACTGGAGATATCCATTACCAAAAAAGCCGTGCAAAAAGCTACAGGGGGAGATGTCAAAAAATTAAAACTTATCTGGGGGGTGATGGAAACGAAACAAAGCCGGGCAAGCGAATATTTGGAGGAAGACCTCAACTTCCATGTGGCTCTGGCTGCGTCAACGCAAAATCCGCTATTCACCGTGCTGATTCGCTCATTCTTTGACATGACGGAGAAATCGCCTTTTACCTTGACGAATTTAACCAGCGGCTACATTGATGTGATCCAAAAAGCCCAAAAGCAGCATTGGGAACTCATTGAAGCGATCGAAAGCAAGGATGAACCAAAGGCTGTAAGGATTATCCGGGATCATATGAACTTGTTCAGGGAAGAGATCCATTTTTTACGGGGGCAAAAAATGATCTGAATTTGCTTGGTTTTGCATGTCACATGGGCACGATTGCAAAGGAGGGGCATATGGCCAAATACGTTTGCGGGATTGATGTTGGAGGAACGTGTTTGCCATTCAGGCCACCGTGTTCGTTGAAGATGATGAGGTGGTCGTTGATTTTAACGGTTCTTCGCCGCAGGCCAAAGGACCGATCAATGCGACCTACGGGGTAGCGGTATCGGCTGTATACAATGCGCTTTTGCACGTAACCGATCCGGAAATCCCGCGCAATTCCGGTTGTTTCCGGCCCATCAAGGTGATTGCTCCAGGGGGAACGGTGGTCAACGTGGATTACCCGGGTGCAGAAGTGGGCGGCAATACGGAGACGCATCCGCGTATCGCGCTGACGGTCATCGGGGCTTTTTCCCAAGCCATTCCGGAGAAGGTGATGGCGTGTGAAGGCGGCACGCATATCAACTTTGTATTTGGCGGCTATCACGAAGAGTACGATGAGTATTTTGCCTGCTATGACCTGGAATCCGTTGGCTGGGGAGCCCGCCCGTATGCAGACGGGAATAACATGTGCGATTCGATCAACGGAAATTGTCGCTCCACACCGGTCGAAGTGTTCGAAACGAGGTTTCCCTGGTTGATCGAAGCGTTTGCCCTGAAGCAGGATTCCGGCGGGGCGGGGGCTTTCCGCGGCGGTTTGGGCGCAGAAAAAACGATGCGATGCCTGGCGGAATTGATCACAGTCAGTCAAATGACCGACCGCCACCGCATTGCACCATGGGGGTTGTTCGGAGGCAAAGAAGGCGGCTTGGGCGCGACTCTCATTTTGAAAAACGGAGAGACGAAGTGGCAGACAGTCAGTGAGGCATATGGACGCATCTCTTCCAGCAAGTATTCCAATGTGGAAATTCGGAAAGGGGACCGCGTCAAGCTTGTCACCCCTGGCGGAGGCGGGTATGGCGATCCGAAAACAAGAGATCTCTTCGCACTTGAGGAGGACCTGCTGGATGGGTTTATCTCCGCAGAAGCGGCCAAGGCATACGGCTGGAACCATTCCTAAATCGCCAAGAGGGGGAAACGACCGATGAAATTTTCCAGCAATGGCTTTTATGTTGAAAAATACGAAAAGTGCTCCATTTGTGGAAAGCTGGTCTACGCAGATCGCATTGAAAAGCTTGACGACTCCGGCAAAACGGTTCTGTACTGTTCAGACTGGTGTGTAGAATGGCCCGCCAAAAAAGCAGAGCTGTTGAAGCAAAGAGAGAAATTCGCCTCGCTTTAAGTGCGTAGTGAAAAATCGTGCATTTTTACAAAACGATGTGTTGACACGACATCAAAAGTCATACTATACTTTGCATTACCAAGTAATTACTTTTTTCATACCAGAAGAAGGAGGTAACAGACAATGGTTTGGGATAATGGTTTCATTCACTTTACAGATGCAGCTTTTACCAACAACCAAATACAAAAAAACCATCCCGATCACTCTGTGCCCTTGGTGTATGCTTCGTGTTCGCAACTTGACTGATCAGTTGCGGATGCTGCGAGTCCAACAAGTATGAGAATCCACAAAGACAGACGTCGGGAACCCGGCGTCTTTTTTATGGCGATGAGACGTCGGGAAAGATACCGACGTCTTTTTCACGGGAACAGGCGTCGGATCATCCGACGTTTTTTGTGTCATGGGATAAGGAGGGGTTGACGATGTTTCCATAAAACGGCGCATCAAATTTTACCGGCTGGATTGAGGCGACAGCTTCCGGTCCAGCATGATAAGGAGAGGGGAATCACATGACAGGAAACACAGAATCAAAAGCTTCAATGGGGGACTTGTTTCGCAACCGAGTCGTCCGCACCATCTTGCTTTCCGTTTTTTTTCTGCAGATTGGCATCTGGGTTCGCAATTACTCTATTTTGCTATTTGTCATGGAAAAGACGAGCGGGGACCCGGTCGCTGTTTCACTCATTTACGTGGCTGAATTTGCGCCGATCTTCTTGTTTTCGTTTATTGGCGGCACATTCGCCGACCGCTGGCGGCCCAAGCGGACCATGGTCTGGTGTGATCTGCTCAGCTCTGCATCGGTGTTTGCCGTGTTGTTGACGCTCGTATTCGGCAGTTGGAAAGCGATTTTCTTTGCGACGCTGGTATCGTCCATCCTGTCGCAGTTTTCCCAGCCGTCGGGGATGAAGCTGTTCAAGCTGCATGTTCCGGAAGCACTGATCCAGATGGGAATGTCCTTGTACCAGACGATTTTCGCGCTGTTTATGATCCTCGGACCGGTCATCGGTACGTTCGTCTACCAGCATTACGGCATTGATATCGCGATTGGCGCCATGGGGATTGCCTTTTTGCTGTCGGCTGCCGTGCTGCTTTTGCTCCCTCCGGACCGGATTGAAGAGAAGCGGAAAGAGAAGACGATCTGGGAAGAAATGAAGGCCGGATTCCGTTACGTGCTGCAAAATCGCACGCTTACCTTGCTTGGCGGCTGTTTTGCGGCGGCTGGCCTAGCGATCGGCCTGATTCAACCGCTGTCCGTCTTCATTATCACCGAGCGGCTCGGCTTGCCAAAAGAACAGCTTCAATGGCTCATGGCGGCGAATGGGATCGCGATGATCTTGGGAGGAATCCTGGTGATGGGCTTGGCCAAAAAGATCGCGCCGCTAAAGCTGCTCTTGATCGGGATGACGATGAGTGCTTGCGGGTTCCTGGTGATGGGCTTGTCGAGCCAATTGTGGCTGACGCTGACGGCTCAATTCATCGGCGGACTGGCCATGCCTTGCATCTCGATCGGCATTAACACGATGATTCTGCAAAATACGGAATCCGATTTCGTCGGCCGGGTCAACGGCATTTTAAACCCTGTTTTCATGGGCACCATGATCCTCACGATGAGCGTCTCAGGCTGGTTGAAATCGGTATTCTCGCTGATGGCGATGTTTGAAACCGCCACGGTGCTGTTCATCGTCGGCGTCATCATCATGCTGCCTTTGCTGAAGGTTCCAGCGGCACAAAGGGAATAAAGTGGTTTTGCCTCTGCCTCCTGTCCAAAAAAAGATAAGGAGGCTTTTTCCGTTCGCCGACGAGCCGACCACCGATCTCGATGCAGAACAGATCGAGCTCGGCTGTCAACTGACGGTAAACGGTGAGATCAAGCCGGTTCCAATCTGTGCGATTGGGACCGGCTGTTACTCGTTTGGCTCGGCTCAGCTATGCAGTACCTCTCGGATTTGCCCGCTTAGCATGGCATTGCTTGCGATAATACCTGAACTCCCCAGAGCAAATTCCCGGCCTGAGAGATCTGTTACGCGGCCACCCGCCTCCGAAATGAGCAAGGCTCCGGCCAGCCGATCGTAGATATCCTCGCCAAATTCCCAATACCCGTCCATTCTGCCGCTGGCCACGTAGGCCAACTGAAGGGCAACAGAGCCCAGCATCCGTATGCCGAACACCCTCGGAAGCAGCTTGCCTATTCCGTCAATGGTAGACTTGGCAAGCACTGGCTCTTCATCTGCAAAACTGGGCGGAGCCGTCATTAACAGGGCGTTGTGCAAGCCGGATTTTCCGGCGACCCGGATGGACTTGCCGTTCAGGTAAGCGCCTTGCCCCGGATTGCATGAAAGAGCTCCCGGCGGTTCGGATCGTACACCAGAGAGAAGACCGGCGTCCCGTCTTCGACCAGGCAAAGGGACATCGACCAAAAAGCAAATCCCTGGTGCAAATGAAATCCGCCGTCGATCAGGTCGAGGACCCAGCAAGTGTCCAGGGGCTGCGGGTTTTTCCGATCCGCATCCAGGTCTGAATAAAAGCGCTGTACGTCAGGATATTCGCGTTGCAGGACTGCCTTTACTTCATTGGTGGCCCAGGCATTCGCCGCCAAAAATCGCGCAAACATCTCTTGCCGGTCAGGCGGTGCCTCGCGATGTCCGTAATCCTGCAGCAGCCTGTCGCCAACATATGAAAAAAGCTCCTGGAATACTTTCAAGTTGAAATGTGCCATTATGATCTAGCTCCTTCAATAAAGTTGTTGTCTGTCCCCGCGACCGTTCGACAGGGGAACAGCAATGCATTTTAGGTGGTATTTATAAATACCACTATAAAAGGGCGGAAACAGGGGGATAAGCTAGAACCTATCCCTGTATGTATCCATGATCTTGTGATAACCGATTCCATACTTGCGGACCAGGGCGTCGCCGAAATCCCGTTCGACTTGTTCCATGACCACGTCGTGGTAAAATGCGTTCTGCAATAGTTCGATAACCGCGGGATGATCCGTTTCCAGCGCAGAAAGCTTCAGTCCGGTTGTAAAGCTGCCGAGCAGCGCATGTTTGCCGTCGCATAAAAGGGAAAACTTTCGCGATGCCATCTGCTGCCATTCTTCGCTGCGTTGGTGGACCACGACATCTCGCAGGGGAGTGTGGCTGTCACCGATGGTAATGATCGTGACGGCAACCCCGCGCTGCTCGGCCTCGAGCAGTGGTTGTTCAACCCAATGTACATCCTCCGACCAGAAATCTGCGATGATGTGCTGATCCGCATTGGCAATCAGCCGGTGAATGGTTTTTTTCAACGGTTCTTCCCCCTGCCAGGTGTAAAAAGAAGAGGAAGACCGCGGCGGGCTTTTGAGCTCTTGCAGCAGTTTTTGGGCTGTCTTTTCAAAATCGGATTTCAGCGCTCGAACCAATTGTTCAATCGGCACCGCATCATACAGGACGGGATCACCCTCGATCGCCCGGCAAATTCCCTGCTCAGTCAAGGAACGCAGCACCGCGTAAACATTGGTTCGCGACACGGATACTCTTTTCGCCACCTCATAACCGGACAGGTTGGGTTCTTCATGAAGCGCCATGTAACACCTCGCTTCCAAATCCGACAAGCCAATTTTGCGAAGTTCATCGATCAAATGACGAGCCTCCTTTTTTATTAGTAGTATAAAGGAATACTACTAATAAAGTCATGCCTTGTCAACACCGGAAACAGCTTTCTTCACCAAACGGACGCGGCTGCCTTATACATATACAGAACAGCAGCGCTGCCTATTCCCTAGACGGGTGAGCAGCGCTCCATTTCCTTTAAAGGGGGAGTGTTCACATGCACCCTTACCCGGTGAAATTCCACCCGATTGCAAAGGAGCGGGTGTGGGGCGGGCACAGGTTAAAGCCGAGGTTTGGACAGGAGGGAAAACAGCCGATAGGCGAATACTGGGTGTTGTCCGGGCATCCGCATGGAACATCTGTGGTAAAAAATGGACCGTTCGCCGGCAAAAGCCTTGCAGACCTGACCAGCGAGTATCCGGGAGCGTATCTGGGCCGTTCCCCGCAAGGCCGCTTTCCGCTGCTGATCAAGTTTTTGGAGGCAACCGAACATCTGTCCGTACAGATTCATCCGGACGACCGGTACGCGCAGGAGAGGGAGGGGGATTTTGGCAAATCAGAGGCGTGGTACGTGCTCGATCATGAGCCCGGGGCCAGGATCACCTGCGGTCACACGCTGTCTAGCGAGCATGAGTACAGGCGGGCATTGAGAGAAAAACGCATCCGGGAGTACCTGCTTTTCAGGGAAGTTCGCAAAGGAGACATGTTCTTCATCCCGGCCCGGACGCTGCATGCGCTCTTGGCCGGCACGGTCGTGATCGAAATCCAGCAGGCTTCCGACGTCACCTACCGCATCTACGACTGGGACCGCGTCGACAGCGAGGGAAGGGGACGGGAGCTGCATATCGATCAGGCAGCAGAGGTGATGTTGTACGGAGCGGAGGCGCAGCAGGCCGGCGATCCTGTATCACCGAAGCTGCTGCGCCGGACAGACTGTGCGTGCCACGAGCAGCTGCTTGCCTGTCCGTTTTTTACCGTCGAAAGACTTCTGCTGACAAACGGCAGTTCCTGCTTCCTCCCGTCCGCCGGTGGCAATCCGGAGATCCTGATCGTCGCCGAAGGAAGCGGGCTGCTTTGGGCGGACGGCGAACCGGAGGGCCTGCCGCTGCTTCCGGGTGACGCTGTACTGCTGCCTGGCACCATCTCATCGTACCGGGTTGCGGCGAAATCTTCCATTCATCTGCTGCGAAGCTATTATTGATCAACACTCAGGCCTAAGGCCGGGGCTGCAGATTCAGCGCTGTCCAATTTTGGTAGTCATGGATTGCTACCCCGGCAAAGCTTGCATAGCGCGACAGCTGTTCTTTGGCGATTTGCAATTCCCGCTCCAGCGAATCCGTACTCAGGGAGTAGAACGTGGTCCGTTCCCCTTCCGTACTTTTTGCGGTATCTACTGCGACAATTACTTGCTTCTTCAAAGTAGAAGCTTCCCTCAAGATCGTGCTTGCATTTTCGACAATCCCGTCATTCCCCAAGGCGAAATTTCGGTAATCCATGAGCACCAGACAGTCAAACTTCTCCAGCAGCCATGCGCTAAACGTGTAGTCGGAGTCGGGAATTTTGACCTTGTGAACCCAGAAGGGCACATCCAGCGTTATTTTCAGACCGGTCCCTTTGGTTTCGCTCTCGATGAAGCGCATGTTGTCCATCCAATGTTCGATCACCAATCGCTGGTTGTTCTTCCATTCCTTCAGCAGATAGGGCTCAATATCGAAGTGGAGCCCGACAAATCTCTCGTTCGCCCCTGCGGATGCATTATACTGCTTCACCCAGGCCATGTAGTCCTTTATTTGGTCCTGGCTGCCGGTAAATGCCCACCGGGGGGTGCCGACAAGGGCTTCTACCTTTATCTGTTTCTCGTGCGCGCTGCGTATAAAGCTTTGATACGCCTCTGGATTTACATCCTTGTCGACGTGAAGGTAGATCGCGGTGATCGCATTATCGCGGGCAAAGCGCAAAATGCCGTCCTGATCCGTTTCAATGATTTTCGTATTCCAGATCCACGTGCCTTTTTCAGGGGCGGGCGGAACCACCTCGGCATGTCTCGCCGTCGTTACGACAGCCAGGTTTCGTTCCTCGATCCACCGGACCTTGGCCCCGAAGACTTCACTGACAAAACGCAGGGGTACCATCGTTCGGTCGTTCTTGAGCACCGCGGGAGCGTCAAAGGCCTTCTCTTTTCCATTGACTTGCGCGCGGTTTTGGCCGATCGGCAGGATAATCGTCTGGTTTTTGTATGTAAAGATCACTTGATTCAATTCTCCTCTCCATTGGACACGGGCACCCAGCTTTTCCGCGACGAATCTGGCCGGTACCATCGTTCGGTTGGAATGGGCGTCGAGATATGGCAGTTCATCTGGAAATGACACATAGCGCCCGTCCACAGCCACTTGGACGTAAGGAGCGGAGAGTGCGGGAACAAATAGAGCTGTGATGAAGAGGATCGTCAAGGCGACGATAAATGGCCATTTTCTCATAAGGTTGACTGCTCCAATCTTCCAGGATATCCTTTCATTTTAATACGTGAGCGAGCAAACAACAAATCTCCCTCAAAATTTGCGATTGCAGTTTTGCCGTTATCATTTATAATAATGAGGGTTTCATACATTCATGAGGACACTTTATTATTCAACAAGGAGCAGGGCTAGATGAAAGAACATTCCATTATTCGCTTTGAGCACGTGACCAAGCGGTATGACAACGATCCGGCTGTCCTGGATGACGTGAGCTTCGAGATCGAGCGGGGAAAATTTTACACGCTGCTCGGACCTTCCGGATGCGGCAAAACGACGATTCTCCGCTTGATTGCCGGATTCACCGAACCGACTGAGGGGAATATCTATTTCAACGGCAGGCTGATCAACAACCTCCCGGCCAACCAGCGGCAGGTGAACACGGTGTTTCAGGATTACGCTTTGTTTCCTCATTTAAATGTGTTTGAGAATGTAGCCTTTGGCTTGCGAATAAAAAAGCTGAAAAACGACGTAGTCAGCGCCAAAGTGAAGGAGGCACTCCGCTTTGTCAATCTGGATGGCTACGAGAACCGGGAAATTACAGAAATGTCTGGAGGACAGCGACAGCGGGTAGCGATTGCCCGGGCGATCGTCAATGAGCCAGAAGTGATTCTGCTCGATGAGCCGCTGTCCGCGCTCGATTTGAAGCTTCGTACCGAAATGCAGTATGAGCTGCGCGAACTGCAGCGCCGCCTGGGCATCACCTTTATTTTCGTCACGCACGACCAGGAAGAAGCGCTTGCCATGTCAGACGAAATATTTGTCCTGCACAAAGGGAAAATCCAGCAGAGCGGAACCCCGACGGATATCTACGACGAGCCGATCAACCGTTTCGTCGCCGATTTTATCGGGGAGTCCAACATCATCCCGGGTAAAATGATCAGAGATTTTCTGATTGAATTTAACGGCAAACAATTCGAATGTGTCGACCAAGGCTTTCATCCGGGCGAGCCGGTCGAAATTGTCATCCGTCCGGAGGATTTGGAGATTACCTCCCGCGACCAGGGCAAGCTTCAAGTGCGCGTAGACTCGCAGCTTTTCCGCGGCGTTCATTACGAGATTTGCTGTTACGATAAGGACGGAAACGAATGGCTTGTCCACTCTACCAAAAAAGTCACCGTCGGAGATGAAATCGGCCTGCACTTTGATCCGGAAGCCATCCACGTGATGCGATTTGGTGAAACGGAAGAAGAATTTGACAAGCGCCTGGAAGCGTATCACGAGGTCGGTCATGCAAAATAAAACGCGCAACCTGTATCTGATTCCGTATGTTTTCTGGATCCTACTCTTCGTGATCGCGCCGATTCTGCTGATTCTCTACTATTCTTTTTTTGATATCGAAGGACAATTTACGCTGGGCAATTATACCGATTTTTTCTCGCCGGTCTATTTGACCATGACGCTCAGTTCCTTTTGGTACGCTTTTCTCATTACGGCCTTTTCCCTGCTGATCGCTTATCCGACGGCGTATCTCTTGACGAAATTGAAGCACAAGCAGCTTTGGCTGCTGCTAATCATTTTGCCGTCGTGGATTAATTTGCTGCTGAAAGCGTATGCTTTTCTCGGCATCTTCGGCACGTATGGACCGGCGAATGCCCTGTTGGAAGTGCTCGGAAT
Source organism: Brevibacillus massiliensis (assembly GCF_000311785.1). Classification (GTDB taxonomy): domain Bacteria; phylum Bacillota; class Bacilli; order Brevibacillales; family Brevibacillaceae; genus Brevibacillus_C; species Brevibacillus_C massiliensis. The sequence goes on along the minus strand of NZ_HE978535.1, from coordinate 681,993 downwards.
CGGGGCAAAACAAATTCTGTTTACCGACTTCAGCTTTTTATTTGTCTCTGTCTATATCTTCATACCGTTCATGGTTCTGCCCATCTACAACGCGCTCGAAAAGCTGAATCCGTCGCTTGTCGATGCGTCCCGGGATCTGGGAGCATCAAGCTGGACGACCTTTCGCCGCGTCATCTTCCCGTTGACGCTGGACGGGGTAAAGGCGGGCTGTCAGGCTGTTTTTATCCCGGCTCTGTCCCTGTTCATGATCACACGGCTGATCGCCGGTAACCGCGTGATAACGCTTGGCACAGCGATCGAACAGCACTTTCTCGTGACGCAGGATTGGGGGATGGGCTCGACGATTGCCGTCTTCTTGATCATTGCCATGGCGGTCTTCATGATTGCAACAGGAAATCGGAGGAGAGGAATATAAGGTGGGAATCAAAGGGAAAATTTCAAATCTTTATCTAGTCGCCGTCTTTATCATCTTATATGCTCCGATTTTCTATTTGATGTATTACTCGTTCAACAGCGGCGGAGCCATGCACGATTTTGAGGGATTTACCCTGGAATGGTACCAGGAAGTCTTTGCCGATACCCGGCTGTTGATCATCGTCTTGAATACGTTTGTCATCGCCCTCTTGTCGGCGGCAATCTCCACGATTTTAGGGGTGATGGGTGCGCTGGCGATCAACCATGTCAAACGGCGGCAGGTAAAACAGACGCTCCTGACGCTGAACAATGTGCTGATCGTCAGCCCTGATGTGATCATCGGCGCTTCTTTCCTGATCTTGTTTACGATCATCGGGATTCAACTGGGGTTTGCCTCGGTCCTGTTGTCCCACATCGCGTTCAGCGTCCCGATCGTCGTTCTCATGGTGCTGCCGAAGCTGCAGGAGATGAGCCCGACCTTGATCGACGCCGCCCGCGACCTGGGAGCGAGCCGGTGGGAAGTATTGACGAAGGTAGTACTTCCATACATCACACCAGGCATTTTTGCCGGATTTTTTATGGCGCTCACGTATTCTCTGGATGATTTTGCCGTCACCTTTTTCGTCACGGGAAACGGATTCTCAACGCTGTCGGTCGAAATCTATTCGCGGGCGCGGCAGGGGATTTCCCTGTCCGTCAATGCACTCTCTTCGCTGCTCTTCTTGTTCACGATCGCACTGGTGATCGGCTACTATTTTATTAATCAGCGAAACAGCCGGCCGAAGGGAATGGAGGTCAGAAAATGAAGCAGCTCGTTCGGATGTTCACAGCGGTTTTTCTCGTCGCATTCGTCCTGATATACGTGACCTTCCAGCTCAATTCGACCGAGGGGTATTCGAGCGGGAATACGCTGTCGATCTACAACTGGGGGGATTACATCGATCCGGACCTGCTCAAGCAGTTTGAACAGGAAAGCGGGATCAAGGTCATCTACCAAACCTTCGATTCGAATGAAGCGATGATGACCAAGATAGCGCAAGGGGGCACCACATTTGACGTAGCCGTGCCTTCCGAATATGCGATCAGCAAGATGAAGGAAGAGAACCTGCTGCTGCCGATTGACCATTCCAAGCTTTCAAACCTGAAATACATCAATCCGCGCTTTTTAAACCTGTCGTTCGACAAGGAGAACCAGTACTCCGTTCCGTACTTTTGGGGGACAGTGGGCATCGTCTATAACCCCAAGCTGCTGGGAGGCAAGGAGATTACGAGCTGGAATGACCTTTGGGACGGGGATTTGCGCAATCAGATTTTACTTGTGGACGGCGCCCGCGAAGTGATCGGGATGGGCCTCAACAGTCTGCACTACTCGCTAAACGATACGGACGAAGCCCACCTGCAGGAAGCAAAAAACAAGCTGAATGCGCTCACGCCAAATGTCAAAGCGATCGTCGGGGACGAGATCAAGATGCTGCTCGCAGGCGAGGAGGCGGCCGTCGGCGTCGTCTGGTCCGGAGATGCTTCGGAGATCATGAGCGAAAACGACGAGCTGGATTACGTCATCCCGGAAGAAGGGTCCAACCTGTGGTTTGACAATATGGTCATTCCCAAAACGGCGAAAAACATCGAAGGGGCGCACGAATTCATCAACTTTATGCTCGACCCCGAGCACGCGGCGCAAAATGCCGAGTATGTCGGCTATTCCACGCCAAACGAAAAGGCCCTGGAGTACCTGCCGGAAGAGATCGCTGGCGACAAGCGGTTTTACCCCGATCCAAGCGTAACCGACAAACTGGAAGTATACGATAACCTGGGCAAGCGGATGCTGGCTCATTACAATGAGCTGTTTTTGGAGTTTAAAATGTACAAGAATTGAAAGATCAGGGACTGGTGGCCGCCGGTTGCCCTGCCAGGATTTATCAGACCTTTGTCAAGGCACCCGACTTGACGGAGGTCTTTTGCATCTTACCCAGTGATCGGGACCGTTATCGTTCCCTGTTGGGTCGTTCTAAAAACGAAACGGATTTCTGCCAATCTCCCGGGTTATACTACACAGCATGAAGAAAAACTCGCGGAAACTTTTGGGGAGCATCTTGTGGCATGTGGACAATCTTCGGGATACTGGCAGCAGCCATCGCAATTGGATTCATAGAAGTCCCCTCTCTATGGAAAAACGGGCAGAAAAGGGAGCTGTGGGCTTTTTCCTTTCTGCTCCTTACAGGAACCGTACTGAGCATTGCCAAAACGTTGCAGATTCACATTCCCAACCCGCTTGATTGGATGGCTGTCATATACAAACCGTTCAGCGATTTCCTTTTCGGGATTTTGAAGTAGGAAATGAGGGGGAAAAACCATGCTTGAGAACGCCAGAATATCTGCTTGGCAATTTGCGGTTCTCGTCACGCTGTTTACCATTGGCAGTTCCATTCTCGTTGTGCCAGCCAGCTTGTCGGCGTTTGCCTACCAAGATGCCTGGATTGCAGCGCTCATCGGGGTGGGAACAAGTCTGCTCCTGGTATGGCTGTACTGTGCGGTGGGGAACATCAGTCCGGGCAAGAGCCTGATCGAAATCAATGAAAAACTTTTGGGAAAATGGGCGGGGAAAACGGTGTCTTTTTTGCTCATCCTCAGTCTGTTTTTTGCCGGAGCCGCATCCGCTCTGTATTATGTAGGCTTTTTTCTCACGACACACGTCATGCCGCAAACGCCGGTACACGCTCTGAACATCCTGTTTGTCGCTGTGATTGTCATGGGAACTCGCCTGGGAATTGAGACCCTGGCTCGTTCTGCCGAAATCCTGTTTCCTTTCTTCGCCGTATTATTCGGCGTCATGTTTTTTTCTACCGTTCCGCAAATCCATTTGGATTACCTGCAGCCCGTATTGGAAAAAGGCGCGAAACCGATCGCAACGGCTGTCATCTCCTATTTGAGCTTCGCAATTCTGCCCGATATCATCCTGCTCATGATCTTTCCTTACGTTCATCAAGATAGCGCCGCCCGCAAGGCTTTCCTCTTTGGCAATTTCATTGGCGGACTCGTCTTGACGATTATTGTGACGTTAAGCCTGCTGGTCCTCGGTCCTGAAGGTACGACAACGCATCTGTTTCCCAGCTATGCATTGGCCCAAAAAATCAAGATCGGGGATTTTCTGCAGCGAGTCGAAGTGATTGTGGCCATCATGTGGTTTATCACGTTCTTTTTCCGCTTGACAATTTACCTGTACGGTATCGCTTTAGCTGCTGCGCAAATTTTTGAGCTGAAACATTACCGGCCCCTCGTCCTTCCTTTGGGAATGATTCTGGTCGTCTTGTCTCTGGTGATATTCCCCAATGTGGCCTACGAAAAAAATTGGGATACGAAAACCTGGATACCGTATATTTTATCCGTTGGGTTGTTTCTTCCGCTGTTCCTGCTTGGGATCGCAAAATTTCGCAAGTGACGCAAGTGCGGGCCCGGTCTTTTTTTCATGAAACCCCGAATCGAGAAATATCTTTGGTGTTAGAGGAGTTAGCTAAACAACATCGTAGGGGGATGGGGTATCATGGAGAAAGTGCTGTGGATATCTTTGTTCCTGTTATGCGCGTATTGCTTGCTTCCAGGAGTCATGTCGCTCGTTTTCGGTTTCGGTGTGTTTCGCAAGGCTCGTACTCGCCGCGAAGTTGCTTTTACGTTTGATGACGGCCCCGACCCGGACTATACGCCGCGGTTATTGGACCTGCTCGGCAAATACAAGATCAAAGCCACTTTTTTCGTGCTCGGCTCAAAAGCTGAAAAGCATGCGGATCTGATTCTCCGCATCCATCGGGAAGGGCATTTAATCGGAATTCACAACTACGTGCACCAGGCGAATTGGCTGATCGCTCCCTGGAAAGTCCGCAGACAAATCAACCACTCCGTTGACATTGTGGAGCGGATCACTGGCGAAAGACCGATCTATTACCGTCCGCCATGGGGGCTGCTGACGCTGTTTGACTTTCGCTTGCGAAGACAGTTTCGCATGGTGTTGTGGTCGACGATGGTGCGAGATTGGAAAAGCAAGGGGAGCCTTGCCGTAAAAAAAAGATTGTTGAAAAGGCTGAAAGGAGGAGCCGTCATCCTTTTGCATGACAGCGGCACCACATGGGGAGCGGACCGCGATGCGCCGCGGTATACCATAGAAGCGTTGGAGGACGTCTTCAAAGAGATTTCCCTGCAAGATTATCAATGTGTGCGAGTAGACGAGATGATGCGGTTGCATGAACAGGAGGCTGAGACACAGGTACGCATGGGCAGGCGATTGCTGCTGTTTGTATGGATGAAGTGGGAGAAAGCCTTTCACCTGGTATTCCGAGTGAAGCCGATCGATGCACAGAACCGCTTTTTACACGTCAGAGTCCGCGTCTACCGGGGAGAGACGATTCGATTGTCGGATGGAGAGGAGATTCGCAGGGGAGACCGGATCGTGGAGCTTCATTTTGACAATGGCTTGTTGTACGCGATGGCAACGGGTTCCCGCTCGTCGGTACAGCTCGCCATCAAGATGATTCGCGCAACCGAGCAGTTGATGCCGAAAATGCTGCGGTACATCCTTCAGCATCCACGCTACCCCGATATCAAAGGTGTATACGGGGTTTCCCTGATCCATCGCGGGGCAAAACAATTCGGATTTACCTTAGAGAATTTGCCTAAGGGAGTCCTTTCCTTTTTTACCAGTGTATATCTGCGCATTCTCTTGCTTGTGCTCCATCCAGCGGGAAAACGACGCCTGCAAACCAATCCCCATCAGCTCATCCCCAAGACGATCGCGATGTCGACCAAAGAACTGCTGCGAAGGTATAAAAGGGAGATAGAGAATCCTTCACGCGTCGAGCATGAGTGTTCCCTATCCCCATCCAGTTGAAGCCGGCACGCTGCTTAGAACAGCAATTTTTTTTCCACGTTTTTCAGGTGAATGATCGTCTGCACCTTTGCCAGTTCAGGCTCCTGCGCTTCAATCGCCAGAAAAATGCTCTCATGCTCCTTGTAGACGATATGCCGCTTGCGCACGAGCCCGATGTTCTGCTGCAAGGTGAGTGACAGGGCTTTTTTGTACAGGGAGGAGAGGCTCTCAAAGGTGTCGGTCAGGATCGGATTACCGGTCGCCAGAATCAATGTACGGTGAAATTCGAAGTCCGCCTCCTGTCCTGTCCGGTCCGCGCTGGTAAAATCGCTTGCCAACCACTCCAATACTTCCCGCATGCGTTCCAATTCCTCAGGTGTCCGCCTCAAGGCAGCCAAAGCGGCGGCTTGGGGCTCAAGGATTTTTCTCATTTCAAATAAATGCCGGATCATTTCCATGTCGGCGTGCTGCAGGGAGAAGTGCTGGATGAGCGGGGAGGGGAGAACCTCCTCGACGTAACTGCCTCCCCCTTGCCTGGAGGTAATCACGCCCAAGGCCTGCAGCACGCTTAACGCTTCGCGGATCGGGACGCGGCTGACTCCGAACAATCCGGCCAATTCAAGCTCTGTAGGCAATTTGGAGCCAGGAGGGAATCGATTCGACTCAATCATGGCCAGCAGTTCGCGGGTAATTTTTTGTGAGATTTTCTCTTTCTTTTGCATTATCTGCCTGTCCTCATTCCGATCAGCGGCCAAGCCGGATGATTGGCGCCCGATGTGGTTCCGGAATTTTCCCGGCGATCTCGCGTCCGATGGAAAGCGAGGCCGTCGCTGCCGGAGACGGGGCATTCAGGATATGGATGGAGCGCTGGTTGGAGACGATGAGAAAATCGTCTACCAATTTGCCGTCATGGGTAAGCGCCTGGGCCCTGACGCCGTTTTCTGAACGGACCAGATCTGCAGCTTGAACTTCCGGGATCAACCGCTGCAGACTGTGGACGAAGACGCTTTTGCTAAAGGAACGAACCATTTCCTTCCAGCCCTCCCCGAAGTGCTGCCGAGCGATTTTCCAGAAAGGGGGATACGTCATGACTTCGGCAAAGTCTTTCCACAGAAAATCCGTTTTACGGTACCCTTCCCGCTTTAGACTTAACACGGCGTTCGGTCCGGCGTGGATGTGTCCGTCGATCATCCGGGTAAAGTGAACGCCGAGAAAAGGAAAGCTGGGGTTGGGGACGGGATAGATCAAATGCTTGACCAAGTGCTTTTTCTCCGGCTTCAATTCGTAGTATTCGCCGCGGAAAGGGATGATTTTCATCTTCGTCTGCAAGCCCTGGATGGCCGCGATTCGGTCGCAGTGCAGTCCGGCGCAGTTAATCAGGTAACGGGTGCGATAGGTCTGTCTGCTGCATTCCACTTCGATTCCTTCCGTTCCCTCGGTGATTTTCTCCGCCTTTGCCTGCAGGAAGATATCGCCGCCGCTTGCTTTGATCACCTTGGCCAGGGCTTGCGCGACCTGCTTGTAATTGACGATGCCCGCATCCTTCACATGAATGGCTTGCAATCCGCTGGCGTGCGGTTCGATTTCTTGGAGCTGTTCCCGGTTGATCAGCGACAGGGAAATCCCGTTCTCCCGTCCGCGGTTGTACAAGTTTTGCAAAAGCGGCAGCTCGTTTTGCTCGGTCGCCACGATGACTTTGCCGCACATCTCGTACGGGATTTCATGCGAAGTACAGAAGGAGCGGAGCAATTCTCCTCCCTCTCTGGAAAAGCGCGCTTTTAAACTTCCCGGCTTGTAATAAATCCCCGAGTGAATCACGCCGCTGTTATGTCCGGTCTGGTGGAAGGCGAGTTCAGGTTCTTTTTCAAGAATGGCAATTTTGGCCGACGGGTATTTTTGCAGCAGGGAGTAACCGGTGGAAAGTCCGACGATTCCGCCGCCGATGACGAGGTAATCGTATAGAATCGTCACCCTCTTCACTCCTTTTCAAAAACAAAATTTGTAATACAAGTATAACAGCGCCGACGGATAAATCAAACAAAAAGTGCGTAAATTAGGAATGGTTACACAAAATCGTCTTACAACTTCGGCAGGTGAAGATGAGCAGGTGAGGCAGTGATTGAATCTTTTTACCATTGCCAATAAAATAGGAATCACATAAGACTGCCTAAGGAGGAAGCGGGCAGCAGCAATATGCAGCCCGAGGGAAGGGATTTCGCCGAATGTCTAAAGCTGGTAACATGTTATCCATTTTATGGTTGCTCAAACAAAGAAAGCGAATGACGGCCAGTGAGATCGCCGACGAGCTGGAGATAAACGTCCGCACGGTTTACCGCTATATTGACGCGTTGTGCGCCAGCGGCGTGCCGATCATTTCCGATTCCGGCCACAATGGCGGATACAGCTTGCTCCCTCTCTTTACGGAAGCCCCGCTGTTTTTTGACCTGGAGGAACAAAAAGCGATAATGCATGCCGCCACCTTTGCAAAAGAGGCAGGCTATCCCTTTAGCGATGCCCTGGTTCGTGCCGTTACGAAACTGAAGATGTACACCAATCAAGAACAGTTGAACAAAATCAACCGGCACACAATGGGGTTTGACGTCATCCAGCCTCCAGTCAATGCTGCGCTGGAGGCCTCCCTTAAGGAACTGGAAGTGTCTGTAGCAAATGGATATGCTCTGGAAATGGTTTACCAGCGTGGATGCGAACCTGCCAAAACACGCCGGATTGACCCGTACGGACTGGTTTACTGGAAAAATCGCTGGTATGTGATGGCGTACTGTCACCTTCGCCGGGAAGTGCGCAGCTTTCGGGTGGACCATATTCAGGCGCTGTCCCGGACAGACTCTGCCTTTCAGCGTCCAGCGGAGTTTTCGGCCCGGCGCGATTTCCTGAAAAACCTGCTGCCGGATACGGACAACCCGGAACAGCTCATCTCGATTCGGATTCAAGGCAGGCAGCAGGCCTTAAACGATCTATGCGAGCATTGGCTGCTCGGACATGCCCTGGTGGAGCGCTCTTTGGAGCACGCCCACTTTCGCCTGGAGGAGCAGGCCATCCGCACTTTTGTTCCCTACTTTCTGATTCCGTATGGAAAGGCGATACAAGTGCTGGAGCCGCCGCTGCTGAAAGAAAGGCTGGTGGCCATTACTTCGGATTTGCTGCAATTCTATCAGAATTGATTCTTCCCTGACTGCAGCTGTCAGGGAAGGCTGGTTATGATGAGGGTGAGGATGATCGAGTACAGGTTTAAGTGAAAGGGGACATTTTGATGAAGCACAACGCGCTGCAGCTGTATGATTACCACCTCTGGGCCAACCAAAAAGTTTTTCAGCACCTAAAAGAATTGCCGCAAGAAATCCTTCACAAAGAGATCCAGAGCGTGTTCCCCACACTGTTCGCTGCGCTTGTCCATATTTACCGGGTGGAAAACGTTTGGCTCCTGGGCATGTCCAGTGCCAGCTACGAGGAGATCGTCGACGTCAACAACCGCATCACGGAAGAGACTGAAAGCAAGAGTTTGGAAGAAATCGAGCAGCTGTTTGCCGAGATAGCCGATCGGTACCAATCGTTCCTCGCTCAAAAGGATTTGGATGCTGCCAAAGCGTACCCGCACCCTCAATTCGGAACGCTGATGGCCAGCTATGCCGATATCATCCAGCACTTGGTCAATCACGGAACGTATCACCGCGGGAATATAACTGCGATGCTGCGGCAGCTAGGGTACGCCGGTGTTCCGACTGACTACGTGTTCTACTTGTACGAGCGAAATTCGTAGTCTGCCATCCCCCGGGGAAGGCATCAGACCCCAAATGAACTGCCAACAAAAAGAGAAAACGGGAGGATGTCATGCCAATCGACTTGCAGACCATTAAGCAAACACTGTTCCAACAGGCGAGAGAGAGGATTCGGAAGGGCTGCGGCTTTACCGAGAATCCGCAAAACGCAGCACACTCCGCCGACTTGCTGATGCCTGAAGCGCCGCTTGGTGCGATTGGGTAGCGTCCCAGAAGACAATCGGTTCGATCACATGACGATCGGGCCTTTTTCTTTTTTATTTCAAAAGCGGACCGCCGCTGAATTCTAGACGCTTTATAGACTTGTCTCCAAGCTGACCGCCATAAAATAGACCTACATCAATTGATGATGGACTGTTTTGAAAAAAGCGTTTGGGGGAGCAGAGATGAAGACGATTGAGGAACTCGAACAGAAGATGACAGAACCTTCCGAACAGTTGATTGACATGATCTCGCACTTGGACGGTGATCTCGTCATTCTTGGAGTCGGGGGAAAAATGGGGCCCAGTTTGGCCAAGCTGGCAAAACGGGCCATCGAACAGGCGGGGGTGAAGAAGCGTGTGATCGGTGTTTCCCGCTTTTCGGACGGAACGCTGCAATCCGAGCTGGAAGCGAATGGCATTGAGACGATTGCCGCCGACCTGCTCGACGAGGAACAGCTCAAACGGCTTCCAGCCGTAAGGAATGTCATATTTATGGCTGGCCACAAGTTTGGAACGACAGGCAAAGAGCCGTTTACCTGGGCCATGAACACGTATCTGCCGGACCGGGTGGCGGAAAAGTTTTGCGAATCGCGGATCGTTTCGTTTTCGACAGGCAATCTGTATCCGCTGTCATCCTGCAAAAAGGCAGCCCTTCCGAGGAGGTGCCGGCAGATCCGATCGGGGAGTATGCCCAGTCATGCCTGGGCCGGGAGCGGATCTTCACCTATTTTTCACAAAAACTGAACATTCCGATGCTTCACTTCCGGCTGAACTACGCCATTGACATGCGCTACGGCGTCTTGCTGGAAATTGCCAAAGCCGTGTTCGAACAGCGCCCGCTTGATCTTGGCATGGGTCACGTCAACGTCATTTGGCAGGGCGACGCCAACGAGATGGCGATCCGCTGCCTGGCGCTTTGCAGCACGCCGCCGCGGGTACTGAATGTAACGGGACCCGAGACGATTTCCGTACGCTGGCTGGCAGGACAGTTTGCCGCCAGGTTTGGGGTTGAACCCGTGTTCGTCAACCAGGAACAGGAGACGGCGCTGCTCAGCAACGCAGCCAAGGCCCATCAGCTGCTCGGTTACCCGCGCGTCTCGCTGGGACAGATGATTGACTGGACGGCCGAATGGGTGGCGGCAGGCGGTAAAACCATTGACAAGCCGACGCACTTCCAGGAGCGGAAGGGGGAATTTTGACATGGTCTGCGAACTGCGTCCTGCCGTCTTTCAGCGTCTGCATGAAGGGGTGGCGATTCCGGCCCACCCGCTGGCACTCGACGCTTCCCGCCGGTTGGACGAACGCCGGCAGCGGGCATTGACGCGCTACTACCTCGCGTCCGGCGCTGGCGGCGTCGCTGTCGGCGTCCACACGACGCAATTTGAGATCAGGGACAAGGAGATCAACTTGTTGGAACCCGTACTGCGGATGGCGGCAGAAGAAGTCGAACGGGCCGAGGCAGACGATTCCTTCATCAAGGTGGCCGGGATCTGCGGGCCGACGGATCAGGCGCTGGCGGAAGCGGAGCTGGCGGCGAAGCTGGGTTACGATTTGGGACTTGTCAGCATGGGCGGGCTGCACGGTTGGACGGAGTTTGAGCTGCTTCACCGTGTGGAGGAAATCGCCAAGGTCATTCCCGTTTTCGGGTTCTACCTCCAGCCTTCCGTAGGCGGGAGGCCGCTCAGCTACTCGTTTTGGCGGGAGTTTGCCGAAATTCCCGGCTTCATGGCAATCAAGATGGCGCCGTTTAACCGCTACCAGACGCTCGATGTGGCAAGAGCGGTCTGCCATTCCAGCCGTTCGGAGCAGATCGCCCTGTACACCGGCAATGATGACAACATCGTGGCGGATCTGCTGACCACATTCCGGTTTATGGTAAAGGGAAAACCGGTGGAGAAGAGCATCGTCGGCGGATTGCTCGGCCATTGGGCCGTGTGGACGAGCAAGGCCGTCGAGCTGCTTGAGCGAATCAAAGCCGCGAAAAAAAGCGGTGCGGGAGTCCATGACCTGCTACAGGAGGGCGTGATGGTTACAGACGCCAATGCCGCTTTCTTCGATCCGGCGCATGAATTTCACGGGTGCATCGCCGGGATTCACGAGGTGCTCAGACGGCAGGGCCTGCTGGCGGGGCGCTGGTGTCTCAATCCTGACGAAGATCTTTCGCCAGGCCAAATGGAGGAGATCGACCGCGTGTACCGCGAATACCCGCAGCTAAGCGACGATGAATTCGTTCAACGCCACCTGGAGGAATGGCTTACTGTTTAATCATCCAGCGACTTAAGAGAGGGGATGCGTCTCATGGAACAGCCGCAAGTGAATTCCAATTCACCCGTACAAATGCAGAAATCTGCGAAATCATGGATCACCTCGCTGGGGCCGGCCATCATCACGGCCGCCCTGGTCATCGGTCCCGGCAGTGTGACACTTACCTCTAAGATGGGGGCCATGTACGGCTACAATTTGCTCTGGGTCGTCGTCATTTCCGTCGTGTTCATGATGGCTTTTACCGAAATGAGCGCCAGAATCGGCATGGCGACAAGGCAATCCCTGCTGGCCACGATCAGGCAAAAGTGGGGGAAGGCGGCCGCAATTGTCATGGGCTTGGGCTGTTTTCTGGTCACGTCCACCTTTCAGGGAGCCAATGTGATCGGAGCAGGTGTGGCCCTGTCCAGTTTGACGGGCATTTCTACAAAGGCATGGGGAGTCATTTTTACGCTCTTGGCAATCTCGTTATTATTCTTCCGCCATTTTTACAGAATTCTTGAAAAGTTGATGCTGGTCCTGGTGGCAATCATGCTGTTCTCATTTTTATGTACCGTCATTCTGGTCAAGCCAAGCCTCGGCGGCATCGTCTCCGGACTTGTCCCGCAAGTGCCAAGCGGTTCGGCCATGCTGATCATCGGCCTGGTTGCGACCACCTTCACTGTCGTCGGAGCGCTCTACCAATCGTACCTCGTGCAGGAGAAGGGATGGACTGCTGCCCACGCGAAGGAAGGCTCGCGTGAGAGTTACGCGGGAATCATCCTGCTCGGGCTGATCTCCGCGCTGATCATGATCAGCGCTGCTGCAGTACTGAAGCCGCAGGGTATCGAGGTAAATACGGCGACAGACATGGGCAAGGCGCTGGAGCCGCTATTTGGCAGCGGAGCGACAGTCATATTCATGATCGGACTGTGGGGCGCGGCGTTCTCGTCCTTGACCGGGAACGCGACGATCGGAGGGGCAATGCTGGCTGACGCGCTCGGCTTTTGCAGCCAATTGAGCAGCAAGGCGGTGCGCTGCTTTATCATGGCCGTGATGGTGCTTGGGGGCATCGTGGCGCTCGTGTTCGGAAAAGTCCCGGTGCAGCTGATCCTGGTCACGCAGCCGGTCACGATCGTGGTCGTACCGCTAATCGGACTGGCCCTGTTCGCCCTGGCCAACGACAAGCAACTCATGGGCGACCTGAAAAACACGCCGCTCAAAAACGTGATTACCGGATTGGCGCTCATTTTTCTCGTGATCCTCGCCGGAAAAACAGTGAAGGACCTGTTCTTTTGACAACTAGGGGGCGGATCGGATGCATAATACGATCAAGATTGGCGTAATTGGCCTACCAGCCATTGTAGAACTCAGTTCGTTTCCCAACTTTACCCCAATCATCCGGGTATCCAATCGAATCGGGGATGCCCCCGTCTTTGCCGCGGAAATCATGGAACAGGTGGAAGTCCTGCTGTTTTCCGGCTATTACCCTTACAAAATTGCGAAGGAGCAGGTGGCGTTCACCGTCCCCGCACACTATATTCCGCTGACCGGAACCGGCCTCTACCGCTCTTTGTTCCGCATGTACCAGTCTGGCAGGATCGGGGGATTGTCCATCGACCTGCTGGCCAATCAAGCGGTGGAGAAGGTTTTCGCGGAGCTGGATATACCGGCCGCGGGCATGCACTACTACGACGGTGTTCCTTATCGCCTGGAAGACATGATCCAGAACACCTGCAAGCGTACCAACAAGGAAAAAGCGCCGGAGCGCTGACCGGCATAAAAGCCGTAGCGGATGAATTGGCCCGCCTGAACGTCCCCAACGAGTGGGTAATCCCGACGGCACAGGACATTTCCGTCTCGTTGGAACGAGCCTTGCTCTCGACCGAGAAACGGCGCAACAAAGAGTCGCAGATCGTCTTTGGTTTGATTCAGGTTGACGATTACAGCCAACTGGTGGAGCGCAGCCATTCGGAACATGACGTTCAGAAATTAAAGCTGGAGATTCATCGGTTGTTTTTGGACTACGCAGGCTGTCTGGATGGCCACCTGACCGCCTCGGCGGCGACGAGTACATGTTTGTGACGACGCGGGGGATTTTTGAACGGGAGACGAGGGGATACCAATACATCCCGATCCTGACCGACGCGAAGAGATCGCTCGGCGTCTCGCTAAGCATCGGCATCGGCTTCGGCCAAACCGCGAACGAAGCGGGCACACATGCCAGATTGGCCTTGCGCCAAGCCAAAGAATTTGGCGGCGATATCTGTTTTATCGTGCGCGAGGACCGCAGCGTCATCGGACCGGTAGAAATGACCCATCCGATGGTGTACGAGCTGTCGGTGACGGACGAAGGGCTGCTCATGCGGGCGCAGAAAGCGGGGATGACCGCTTCTTACATGAGCAAGCTGATGGCCCAGGTCTCACGCTTGGGAAAAATGGAGTACACCGCCCAGGAACTGGCCTCGATCCTCGGGGTGACGCTTCGCAGTTCCCACCGGATTCTGCTTCAGTGGTTGGACGCGGAACTGGTGGAGATCGTCGGCGTTGAGAAGATCTCTTCCAAAGGCTGGCCGCGACAGGTATATCGGCTCAGCTTTGTCGACGAACTGGAAAAGATCAGATAGGAGGGAGCATGTGAACAGGAAACCTGAACTTGCAATCAGGATGATTGGACTGGACACGTCACATTGCGAGGCATTTACGGAAATCATCCAGAACCCCCGCCATCCCTATCACGTTCCAGGTGGGAGAGTAACGGTGGCCTATCCGGGGGGGTCGCCTAATTTTCCCTTGAGCGCGGCACGCGTCGGCCCGATCACACATGCGCTGCAAGAGAGGTTCGGAGTTCGCATCGCAACATCGATCGCACAGGTGGCGGAACAAGCAGACGCCATACTGCTGACATCCGTCGACGGCCGGATCCATCTGCAGCAGTTTGCCGCAGTCGCCCCTTTTGGAAAACCGGTGTTTATCGATAAGCCGCTGGCAGTCTGTTTCACCGACGCGCTTCGGATCTTCGAGCTGGCGCGCCAGCATCGCGTGCCGCTGATGAGCTGTTCCTCCCTCCGTCGGGATAGTGCGCCGTTTATCGACGTGCAGGCCGACGCAAAGCCGTACTACGCCAGTCTCATCGAGCATGCCATGCGCTTTTTCCGCAGCGGGCAATCTTCGGTGGACAGAGAGGAGACATTGGCGATCATACGCTTTATAGAAGCGGCAAATGAAAGCCGGCAGACAGGGCGGACCGTATCTTGTGTTAACAGGTAAAACCAAAGCGACATCGTACCAATTGAAATAATGAACACGAGTTATTGGAATTAAAATCAATCCACCTATGGTCAATTGCCATGTATGAATAACAATACTTGGCAGATGTAAACGCCTGCAAAAAGAACTGGGCGTAACCACGATTTTTGTCACACATGATCAGGAGGAAGCGCTCTCCCTGTCAGATCGCATCGTCGTGATGAACAAGGGAAACATCGAGCAGATCGGTACTCCCGGCGAAATCTACCAGCATCCGAAAACAGAATTTGTCTTCCAATTTATTGGGAAATCAACCCGGTTGGATGGGGTAATCAAGTCCGTCGACCGCGAGCGAATCCATGTTCAAATCCAATCGGCCTTGGTGGTTACGGTCGATCCGAACAACATCATGGGGGAGGATCATCACCTGAAGGCAGGGGATGAGGTAAAACTGTACATCCGTCCCGAAAAAATCAGCCTGCACCCGGCAGCAGACCAACCTTGTTTTGACAGCGATCACAAGGGGATCATTACGCAAATGAATTATTTGGGCTCTGCGTGGGAAGTCGAAGTGTCTTTATTAGGGGAGGCGATCCAGTCATTATGCACAACGGTTGATCCTGCGTGGTCGGTTGGAAGCGAGGTGTATGTAGGATGGCAGCCGTCAGACCTGATGTTGATCAAGAAGTGACGCCAGTCGTGCATCAGACGTCCAGCCTGGACGAGTTGTCAGCGCTGGCGCGGAAAAAGTGGATTAAGCACCTGCCGGCCCTTTTGCTGCTGTCGCCATTGCTTCTGTTTATTGTCGGTTTCTTTGTCGTACCGATGCTGTACATCTTGTATTTAAGCTTTATCGTCACAGACGGGTTGGATACAGCGGGAGCGTATTACAGCATGCAAAACTACATCCAGTTTTTCACCGATCGCTATTACTTGTCTTCGCTGTGGCTGACGATCAAAATCAGCCTGTATACGGTGATCGTCTGCTTGTTGCTCGGTTATCCTGTCGCTTTGACGATGGCCAAATGTTCCCCTCGCGTGCGGGGTTACATAGCGCTGGTTGTCGCTTCTCCCTTGCTGGTCAGCATTATTGTGCGAAATTTCGGATGGTTCCTGCTGCTGCTGCCAAACGGAGTCGTCAACACGCTGCTCGTCTCCCTTGACCTGATCAGTTCGCCGGTCAAGTTTCTCTTCTCGGAGATGGGGGTAGTGATCGGGCTGTCCAATGCTTACTTACCGTTTATGATCCTGTCGATCGCGACAAGCTTGTACAATATCGACCCGTCGCTTGAAAAGGCCGGAGCGATCTTGGGCGCCGGACCGATTCGTTCGTTTTTATCTATTACATTTCCCCTTACGCTGCCGGGGATTGTCTCGGGAACGGTCCTGGTATTCAGCCTGTCCATGAGTGCTTACGTCACGCCGGCCTTAATGGGCGGGGCAAATGTGCCGATGCTGCCCGTGGTTGCCTATGATCAAATCCTCAACCTGCTTCGGTGGACGTACGGTTCGGCCATTTCGTACGTCCTGCTCGCTGTAACGATGATCAGCGTTACGATTTTTACGCGCTTGATTGAGACCGGGCGTTTCAAGGAGGTGTTCCGTTAAATGCGGGTACTGGGAAAACTAAGATTATTCGTAACGAGTCTGTCCTTGCTCTACATTCTGATCCCGATACTCGTCACAATTCCGGCCTCTTTTACCGAGGAGAGTTATCCGAGTTTTCCACCCAAGGGGTTTTCACTGGAGTGGTATGTAAAGCTGCTTGATCGGCCTGAATTTATCAGCGCTTTTCTGACGAGTGTCAAATTTGGCTTGTTAACGGCGTTCTTTTCCGTCGTGTTAGGGACATTGGCTGCGATCGCGCTGGCCAAATACGAGCTGCCCGGAAAGTCTTACTTGATATCATTTTTGACCGCGCCGCTGACGGTTCCGCAAATCGTACTGGGGGTAGCCCTGCTGATCTACCTCACACCCGTGGCGCTGGCCGGAACGTCTACGGGCCTGTTGATCGCTCATGTTACGATTTGCGTCCCTTATGTCATGCGGTTTGTCCTGACCGGACTCAGCGGTTTTGATTACACGCTGGAGAGAGCGGGCATGATTCTCGGCGCCAATCCGCTGCAAGTATTTTGGCGGATCACCATGCCGCTGATCCGACCGGCAATCCTGTCCGGTGCGCTGTTTTCCTTTTTGACCTCGTTTGACAATGTGACGGTGTCGCTGTTTATGGTCTCGACGGGAATGCGCACCTTGCCGATCGAGCTTTTCTCACACATGCAGGACGCGTATGATCCGCTCGTGGCTTCCGTGTCCAGTGTCGTGATTTTTATCTCTGTCATCATCATTCTCATTCTGGAGAAGATCCATGGAGTAGGGCGCTTGTTTGGCAGTACGCAGTAAATGCAGTAATCACGCGAGGAAAATCAGATACAAACCAAAACAAGAATTAGAGCAGAAGAGGTGGTAGACATGTCCATTCACTCAGATGACCTGAGCATCGCCCTTACCGGTGACAGTATTATTGCACGCCGTATCTCCGTTTACAACGACGAGCCGACAAAAAAACTGGTCCGGATGACCAAAGAATCAGACGTGGCGTTTACTAATCTGGAAGTTCTGCCAAATGACTTTGCCGGCCATCCGGCTGCCCGCAGCGATGGCGCCCACTTCGCGGCCCACTCCTGGGTGCACGATGAACTGATGGACTTGGGCTTTACGCTGTACTCCTGCGCCAATAACCACGCGCTGGATTACGGCGTGGAAGGTTTGCTCACGGCAATCAGCGAATTGGAGAGCAGAAAATTGGCGTACGCGGGGGTAGGGAGGAGTCTTGCGGAAGCTCGAATGCCAGTCTACTACGATACCGACGCGGGTACGATTGCCATGCTTTCCTGCGCTTCCACCTTTTTTGAAGAACAGTCTGCAGGAGAGCAAAGACCTGATGTCCAAGGCCGTCCGGGAATCAATCCGCTGCGTTTCGACACCATTTATGAGGTCACAACGGATCAATTGGAAGTCTTGAAAAGGATTGCGCTGGACCTGGGATTGGAGAATCAGCGTCAGGAGTTCGTCAAGCTTGGATTCGCCGCTGATCCGCAGGACCCTGCTATCCTGCCGCTGTCAGATACGAATCTGCGCGTGGCGGGCACCCTAAATGCCAACTTCCGAGCCGCTGACACCCCCGCCATTCGAACGGAGCCAAACAAACAGGACATGGAAGAGATTTGCAAGTGGGTCAGGGAGGCGAAGTCGAGAGCGGACGTCGTGATCGTCAGTTTGCACGCACACGAGCAGGGCAAGACAAGGGAGCATCCGGCTGAGTTTATTCGCGCCTTTGCTCACCGCATCGTCGATGAGGGGGCAGACATCGTCGTCGGACACGGTCCGCACTTGCTGCGCGGCATGGAGATGTACAGCGGGAGACCGATCTTCTACAGTCTGGGTAATTTCATCGGCCAAAATGAGCTGGTTTACAAGCTTCCCAACGATTCGTACAAGCGGTTCAACATCGATCCAACTCTGACGCCAAGTGAAGTATTCCGGCTGCGCAGCCAGGACGGGAAGAGGGGGTTTCCCGGCGATAAGCTCTACTGGCAGACAGTGATGCCGATCTGCCGCTTTCAAGCGGGGAAATTGCGTGGAATCAAGATTGTGCCGGTAGCGTTGACGAAGGGAGATACACCCATTAAACGGGGCAGACCCTACGCGGCTATCGGCACTCAGGCAGAGGAAATTATCGGCAAATTCGGCGAACTCTCCTTGGTATACGGCATCGAGATCGACCAGGAGGGGACGGTAAAAATGTAAACACATAGAAAAGCCGGTATCGTGAGCTTTGATACCGGCTTTCCCATGTTTTGTTTTAGCTGACGAGGCGGACGATTTGCTTTTTCTTCCACGACAAGCGATAGTAAGAAACCTGCAGGGCAAAGCTGACGATGAAGGCAGCCGGATACCCGATCCAGATTCCCTTGATGCCAAGGCTGCTGTAATGGGAGAGGAGATAAGCCACGGGCACCTCCACGCCCCAAATCGCAATAATCCCGAACACCATCGGCCATAGTACAGTGCCGCTCGCCCGCATGGTGGCACCCATGATTTGGGCATGGCCAAATATCAGGTAACTCCACAAGGTGATCATCAGCAGACTATGTGCGATGCCAAGCGTATTCTCGTTCGTCAGGAACAAGGATAAAATTCCCCTTGAGAACACGTAGACCAGCAGGATAAAAAGGCCGCCGATGATATAGTTGAGCACGACCCCTGCACGAATCACTTGCTTGAGCCTGTCAAGCTGGCCTGCCCCGATTGATTGCGCAGCGAAGACGGAAACCGCGATACTGAGGCTGATCGCCGGCATCTGTACGTAACTGGCCACCTGGTTTACCGCCCCGTATGCCGCTGTCGCATCAGAGCCGTAGCTGTTGACAAAGGAGATGACGGCAATTTCCGACAGGGATACGAGGATCATGCTGACGCTGGATGGGATGCCAAGGCGGAGCAGAAGTTTTAACAATCCTCCATCCATTTTCAGGTGTCTCCAGACAGAGGCATCGAACTGCAGCGTATGTTTCGTCTTTCGCAGGTAGACCAGCATCAGCACGAAGGTGATTACCGTTGAAAACACGGATGCGTACGCCGCCCCGTAGACACCCAGCTTCGGCAGACCCAACCAGCCAAAGATCAGCAGCGGCAAAAACGCGATATTGAGCACAGTGCTGACAACCAGCGTGTAAAACGGCGTCTTGGAGTCGCCTGTACCGCGCAAAAATGTGGTGTAGACCAAATACAAAAACATGATCGGCAAGGACCAGAACAAGATGCGCGCATAGTGGACGCTGACGCCAATGATGTTATCGGGCGTTCCGATCAGGCGCAGTACATCCCAGGTAAAAATGCCGCCGACTACGGCCAGCAAGAGTCCAATCAGAAAGGTAAACGTAAGAGTGGTTCCGATTATCTCCTTCAATCGTTCGTCATTGCCCGCTCCATAAGCTTGACCGATCAGGATCGAACTGCCGGAGCCGATGCCGATCGCAAAGGATACGAGCAGAAAGAAAAGCGGGAAGAAGGCAGAAATAGCCGCCAAGGCATCGACGCCAAGCGCGCGGCCGACAAAGATGCTCCCGACCAATTGCCCGATCGATTGCAGGGCATTGCTGAGCAGCAAGGGGATCAGAAACAGCAGCATGGTACGCCACATGGGCCGGCTGCCCAATCGCTCGCTCTGCGAATTCACTCTATCATTGTTTGTCTGTATCGATGATTTCAAATTCCATTTCTCCTTTTCAAGCGAATACCTTTTATAAGGCAGACAATCCTTTTTTTACAGGTCAATGTCGTAAAGAGACGGGAAGCGCAAGCGGCTGAAACGGGGAGTTCGTCAAACGATTTACATCTGAAAACAAACACATCCTCGATTCGTCTAATTCACAATAGACATTTTAATGTTTGATCTAATAAATTTCAAGTTTTTCTTCGTGTGCTGAACGTCCGACACAACCCCCTGCCAATTATGACGCAGGAAGTGGGCAATAGGTTTCCAAAGACTGTATCAAAAAATGAACGGCAGTTGTCTTTCGTTCCTGTTTGCTCCAGAAGGTTGCTTCTGTTGCGACGGTTGTTTTATCATTTTCAGGTAGTCAGATTAGGCGGTCCATTTGCGGCAGCACACTTAGATAGAAAAGGACGGACAAAAATGATGAGCGTTCAGTTGAACCATCGGATCATTAAATCGCTGTGCGGCCACACTTCCTATCAAAGAGGCAAGACCCACTACAGAGCCGGAAAGGTAACCTTCACACGCTTTCATCCCGACACTTCTGTCTATGAAGCCACGGTCAAAGGCGCCAGTGTCAGCTACGAGGTTCGCATCGAATTCCTTCGCAGCGGGGAAGTGGAGGCAGAGTGCACCTGCCCTGCTCTTGATTCCTATGACAATTACTGCCAGCATATAGCTGCCGTGCTGCACGATCTTCTTGACAGGCAGCACAATGGCAGCCTGCTCCCGATACGGTCCGTGTCCCCCAAGCTTGGCGTAGGCGATGATGCATCCGCAGGAGACAGGCAGCTGACCGTCAACGTGCTTAGGCTGTTCAGCGAACAACCGCAGCACCCGGGCAGCAGACGGGGGCGCTTCGATACAAGGGCACTGCTCGACGTTGAGTTTACGCTCAGCCCTTTTTCTTATGGCCACGGAAAGTATATGTTTGGCATCGAAATAAAGACCGGACTCAAACGTTTGTATATCGTAAAGAAAATCAGGGAGTTTCTCGAACGGATCGACCGGCGGGAGTGCGTCGCATTTTCCCGGCATTTTACCTACGATCCCGGTCAACATGGCTTTCAAAGTGAAAATGATGCCGTCATTCGAGAGTTAATCCAAATCTGCCGTTGCGAAAAGATGTACATGGAAGCTTCAAACACCTATCCCGTTCAGGCGAAAAATAGAGGCGAGGAACGAATTCTCCCGATCCCCCCTTTTGCATGGGAAAAGCTTCTCCCCTTGCTCACTGCGGCTCCGGCAGTACGGCTGGTACAGGGGGAGAGTGTCTTCGAAGGGATCCGTCTATCCGACGAACCGCTTCCGCTCCACTTTGAATTTGACGAGGCCCAGGCGGCAGGCTATCGATTGGACGTACAAGGCCTGGAGAAGCTTACTGTGATGGAGTCATACGGTATGGTGCTGTTCGATGGGAAGCTGGTGCAGCTGCCGGACGATCAGTGCAAGCGGCTCTCGGAGCTGAAGCGGATGCTGGAAGCGTATCGCACCCGTCATGTTTTGGTTGCTCCGGAGCAAATGGAACCTTTTATGGTGAACGTCATTCCCGGGCTAATGAAGCTGGGCCGTATCCGCATCGCGCAAAGTGTTTCTGAGCGCGTCGTGCAAACACCGCTGAAGGCCAGGCTGTATTTGGACCGGGTGAAGGACCGGCTGCTTGCCGGGCTGGAATTTCAATACGGCGATATTGTCATCAATCCGCTCGAGGGGAACGGGCAGAACCGGGGCACAGACCGGATACTCCTGCGTGACGGGGATCAGGAGCGCAGAATCCTGGAGCTGATGGAGCAAAGCGCTTTTACCAAGACCGAGGGCGGGTACTTTCTGAATGATGAGGAAGCGGAGTACGATTTTCTCTATCATATCGTCCCGCAGTTGGAGAAATGGTTGAAAGTGTACGCCACTTCAGCAGTGAAAGCCAGACTTCACAAGGGGCATACCCCTGTCAAGGTGAGGGCGGACGTAGATGAACGGACCAACTGGCTGGAGTTGCGGTTCGAGCTGGACGGGATTCCCGAGTCGCACATTCGCAGCCTGCTGAAGTCGCTCGAGGAGAAGCGCAGATACTACCGCCTGCCCAATGGAGCGCTGCTGCCCCTGGAGAGTCAGCCTTTTCAGGAGATCAGCCGCTTTATGGGCGATCTCGGCATTCGGGCAGGGGACGTGAAGGGAACGGACATCCGCCTTCCGGCTGCGCGAGCGCTGCATTTCATCGATGCAAAAAGGCAGGGAGGCGGCGTTGAGCTGGGCAAAGCGCTGCGCCGGCTGCTGGAACATATGCGGAATCCGGATCACCTGGATTTTGCCCTGCCCGCTCAGCTCGCTCCCGTGCTTCGCGATTACCAGAAGTATGGCTTCCAGTGGATGAAGAAGCTGGCTAGCTACCGTTTTGGCGGCATTCTGGCTGACGATATGGGGCTTGGCAAGACGCTGCAGAGCATTGCCTTTATCGCCTCCGTACTGACTGAGATCAGAGAGCGGAAACTGCCCGTGCTGGTCGTCTCGCCCGCTTCCGTCACGTACAACTGGCGCAATGAACTGAAGAAATTCGCCCCGCAGATTCGGGCGGTCATCGCCGACGGCAGCAGAGCGGAGCGCCTTCATGCTTTGCAGGATGATTTCCAGGCGGATGTGATCATCACCTCCTATCCGCTGCTTCGCAGGGATATTCACCTGTACAGCAAGCGATCGTTTCACACACTTATCCTGGATGAGGCCCAGGCCTTCAAGAACCATGCCACACAGACCGCGCAGGCGGTGAAAATGCTGCAGGCCGAGAACCGCTTTGCCCTCACCGGAACTCCGGTAGAGAACAGCCTGGAAGAACTCTGGTCCATCTTTGACGCCGTGTTCCCCGAATTGTTCGGGGGCAGAAAAGCATTCAACAACTTGCCCAGGGAGGCCGTGGCGGGGCGCGTCCGTCCGTTTCTCTTGCGCCGTTTGAAGACCGAGGTGGCAGGGGAGCTGCCGGAAAAAATCGAATCTTTGCAGGCCTCAGATCTGCTGCCCGACCAGAAAAAACTGTATGCGGCTTATCTGGCAAAGCTTCAGCAGGAAACCCTCAAGCACTTGAATGAAGACAGCTTTCAGGAAAACCGGATCAAAATACTGGCTGGCCTGACCCGGCTTCGACAATTGTGCTGCCACCCTGCTTTGTTTGTCGAAGGCTATACGGGCGGCTCGGCCAAGTTTGAACAGCTGCTGGAGATTGTAGAGGACTGCCGAAGTGCCGGGAAGCGGCCGCTGATCTTCTCGCAATTTACCGAAATGCTGGGCCTGATCAAGCGGGAGCTGGGTTATCGGGGGGTGCCGTTTTTCTATCTGGACGGCAGCACGCCGGGCCCTGAGCGGATGGAAATGTGCAGCAGGTTTAACGAGGGTGAACGGGACTTGTTCCTGATTTCCTTGAAGGCCGGCGGCACGGGACTCAACCTGACGGGAGCGGACACGGTCATCCTCTACGATCTCTGGTGGAACCCCGCCGTGGAGGATCAGGCGGTGGACCGCTCGCATCGCATCGGACAGAAGAACGTCGTGCAAGTGATCCGCCTCGTCGCCCAGGGCACGGTAGAAGAAAAGATGTACGAGCTTCAGCAAAGAAAGAGGAATCTGATCGAGGAAGTGATTCAGCCGGGTCACGAGGCTTTGTCCGCACTGACGGAGCAGGAAGTTCGGGAGATTTTGATGATCGAGTAAACGGCGCCTTGGCCTGCGGCTGGAATGCTGCAGGCTAAGGTGCCTAACATTGGCCATCGTTCGCCAGCCGTTTTCGATATCTTGCTGTTCGATTCGCAAACGAATGCAGAGGAGCCATTTCCAGGGATATACTGAATGAAGAGTGGCTCGCCAATGCCAGAGCCATCATCACCGCTGGAGGTGTCGGAGCATGAAAAAGAAACGCCAACGACGGGAAACTGGCAGATGGAGCGAAAGGAGCAACATGTATGCCTGACCGCCTGTCTGAACGCATTGCCGCCCTGGACTGGCATTCGCTGCAGCAGGCGCTGGACGAGCAGGGGTATGCCGCCATCCCGGCTGTTTTGGACTGTCGGCAATGCCGGGAAATCATCGGCACGTACGAGGATGAAGCGCTTTTTCGGAGCACCATCGATATGGCCAGGTACCGGTTCGGTGCAGGAGAATACAAGTACTACAAAACGCCCTTGCCAGCAGCTGCGCGAAGGCTTCTATCCCGAGCTGGCGAAAACGGCAAATCGCTGGCGCGAGCGGCTTGGGCAAGATGCCGTGTATCCGGCTGGACTGCCGGACTTTCTGGACCGCTGCCACGAGCAGGGGCAATTGCGCCCAACTCCGCTGATTTTGAAATACGAAGCAGGCGGGTACAACTGTCTGCATCAGGATTTGTACGGCGACGTCTTTTTTCCGTTTCAGGTCGTATTCGCCTTGAATCGATGTGAGGAGGATTACACAGGCGGAGAGTTTCTGCTGGTGGAACAGCGGCCAAGGGCGCAGAGCAGAGGACATGTGTTAAACTTGGAACAAGGCGCAGGCCTTATCTTTCCGACCAACCACCGTCCGGTACTGGGGTCGCGCGGTTACTACAAGACCACACTGCGTCACGGCGTCAGCACGATTATATCGGGAACGAGATACAGTCTCGGGATTATATTCCACGACGCGAAGTGACTGCGTTTGAGGATGGGCAGGAGGATCACATGCCGGACAGGCAAAAGCGAGGGAGCATCGTGAACAGCGAGTTTTTTTACAAGCAGCCCAAGACGCTTCTGAATAAAGGGACAGGATTCCTTTCCGATTACAGCCATTCCCTCAATCCCTACACAGGCTGTTCCTTCGGCTGTTCGTACTGCTATGTGCGGCAAATGCCGGTATCCACTTTTCGCCAGGGGGAATGGGGGACGTGGGTCGACATCAAGCAGGACGCAGCCGAACTGTTGCGCAAAGAACTTCGCAGGGCCAAGGCGAAAGGCAAGGTAACGATTTTTATGTCCTCGAGTACAGACCCTTATCAGCCGATCGAGCATAAGGAGAAGGTGACCCGGTCCTTGCTCGAGGTCATGGCGGAAGATCCGCCCGACTTTCTGTTGGTCCAGACCCGCAGCCCGCTTGTCCGCAGAGATATTGACCTGCTGCTGCTCCTGGGGGATAAAGTTCGGGTCAGCATGACCGTAGAGACGGACCTGGAAGAGATCCGCAAGCGCTTTACCCCGCATGCTCCGCCCATTGCGGCCAGGCTGCAGACGCTTCAGCTGCTGGCTGATGCAGGCGTCCCGACGCAGGCTGCCATTGCTCCGGTATTGCCGAGCAGTGAAGCTTTTCCAGGCAAGCTGCGGCCTTTGGTCGATCGTGTCTGCGTGGATGATTATTTTATGGGGGACGGCAGCGGCGGCAAGCGCACGCGTGCATTAGGAATCCGCTCCCTCTACGAAGCGCAGGGCTTGGAAGAATGGTACGATCCTGCCGCTTATCGCATCGTGTACGAAAGACTGAAACAAGTGTTTCCCGAGGATCGGATTTATGTAAGCCGGAAGGGATTTGCACCATAGGGGGGCTACGAGTCACCCAAAGCAGTGATTTGACAATTCTTCACATATCGTTTACAGTTGCAGTAAACAAGAAGAACGGAAGGGTGAATCAACTAGATGAAGTACTAATCCTATTTACGAAAGCCATTCGTGGAAGGCATTTTTTGGCAGATGAACGTTCTGCTTTATTTTTGATGCCTTTCATCAGAGCTTCGGAATAGGATTGGATTTCTATAGTTGAACCCAAAAGGAGTCATCTCTTTTTGGCGTCCACCTATACCTGTGCCTCCTATTCTGAATGCGGATCGGGGGCTTTTTTGTTATGCCCCGATAAAGCGGAAAAGGGGATGATGGTATGATGCTGTTGGAAGCCTTTCACATAAAGCACTATGTAAAAGACCGTTTATTGCTGGATGTTGATCACTTGCACATTCACCAAAATGACCGGATCGGGTTGGTTGGCCGCAATGGCAGCGGAAAAACGACATTGTTAAACGTATTGGCCGGAACGTTGTCTCCAGAAAATGGAACCGTGATCCGCCATGCCCAATGTGAACTTTTGCCCCAGCTAAAACGAACAGAGACGACAAAAAGCGGCGGAGAAGTGACACAGGCATACATCAATGAGGCCATTGTCAAGGCGCCAGAAATCTTATTGGCAGACGAACCGACCACCAATCTCGATACGGAGCATATCGAATGGCTGGAAAAGAAACTGACTCAGTGGAAAGGAGCTTTCGTCATCGCATCTCATGACCGAGCCTTTCTGGATGCCCTTTGCACCACGATATGGGAGGTCAATGAAGGACAGATCAAAGAGTATAAAGGCAGCTACAGCGATTATGCGGCACAAAAAGAGCGGGAGCATCGCCAAAGGGTATTAGCGTATGAAAAATATGAAATGAAGAAAAAACAATTGGAAGAAGCATTGGAATTAAAGGAGAGAAAAGCTGAAAAAGCGACAAAAGCGCCAAAAAAGGTAAGCAAATCAGAATCAAAAATAACGGGTGCCAAACCGTACTTTGCCAAAAAACAAAAGAAGCTGCAAAAAACGGCAAAGGCAATGGAAACGAGATTAGAGAAGCTGGAAAAAGTGGAAAAACCGAAAGAAATCCCTGCGATCAAAATGAATTTGGCTAATGAAGACACGTTTCAAGACCGAATCATTCTTCGCGTGCAAGATGTTGCGGGTGCCATTGGCCAGCGTGTTCTTTGGAACAAAACAAGTTTTCATGTGCGCGGCGGCGATAAGCTGGCGATTATCGGCCCGAATGGCAGCGGAAAAACCACGCTTCTGAAAAAAATCATCCATCAAGAGGAAGGCATCGCGATCTCTCCGGCCGTGAAAATAGGCTACTTCAGCCAAAACGTAAATATTGTGGATGTTGAAAGGTCGATTTTAGAAAATGTCCGCTCCACTTCAAAGCAGGATGAAACAACCATTCGAACGGTGCTGGCAAGACTGCATTTCTTTCGAGATGATGTCTATAAGTCTGCAGGGGTTTTAAGCGGGGGAGAGCGGGTAAAAGTAGCGCTTGCGAAAATCTTTTTGAGTGACAGCAATACGCTCATTTTAGATGAACCGACGAATTTTCTCGACATAGAAGCGGCGAGCGCTTTGGAATCGCTTTTAAAAGAGTATGAGGGTACCGTGATCTTCGTCTCCCATGACCGCCGGCTCATCGAAAACGTCGCTACACGGATCTTGGCCATTCGCAATCGAGAGATGGAACTTTTCGAAGGAACCTATGCCCAATATAAACAGGATGAACATCAAAAAAACCGAAATACAGCAGAAGATAAACGGCTCGTACTTGAAACGAGAATAACAGAAGTTCTCAGTCGATTAAGTATCGAACCAAGTGAAGAGCTGGAAAGGGAGTTTCAATTCCTTTTACAAGAAAAACGGAAACTGAACACGTCTGGATAAGTGAGCAATCGTATCCCAAACGAACAAAAGGCGGTTCCTCTTGCCTTGGCGCAGGAGAACCGTCCTTTTTTTTGCCTATTGTATTGTGTGTATTAAGTGATATAATACACATATGAAAACAAAGCATCGACATTGTTTCGCTGAAGGGTCCGCAGGAAGGAGGGAGTCGTTTGAATGAGGCACAAGTGGGCAGAATGCGGTTCCGGATCGATTTAAGCCAACCGCTGTACGAGCAAGTACTGGATCAAATCCGCAGTTCGATTGCCAAAGGAGAGATTGACTTGGGTGAGAAAATTCCTTCCGTGAGGGAGCTTGCACAAGCGTTGAAAATAAATCCCAATACCGTTATGCGGGCGTACCAGGAGCTTGAGCGGGACGGGCTGACGGAGACGAGAAGAGGGCAGGGAACGTTTATTACCACCAAGGCCGAACAGGTGCAGACGATTCGGCAAAATCTGGCGGAAAAGGCCATCGAGGAATTTTTGAACAAAATGAACAGTCTTGGTTACCACCTGCCTGACATTCAGGCGCTGATCGAAGAAAAAGGAGGGAGTCGGCGATGAACAACCAGGTGATCGAATGTCAGCATATCGTAAAAAAATACGGCTCCAAGTTTGCCTTAAACGACTTCACTGTATCGATTCCGGCCGGGAAAGTGACCGGCATACTCGGACCGAATGGCGCGGGCAAATCCACTTTCTTCCGAATGGTCATGGGACTGGTTCGTCCCGAACAGGGACACATGCAAGTACTCGGCAGCAGGCCGGGCTGGCAGACAAACAAGGATATTGCCTACCTACCGGACCGCGCCCGCTGGTATGCCGATCATACCGTCGAAAAGGCGATGCAGTGGGCGGAAAATCTCTTGCCCGGATTCAACCGGGAGCGGGCGGAGAAACTGGCCGATTTTATGGACTTGGACCGGTCGATGAAAGTGGCCGGCATGTCGCTTGGCCAGGAAGCGAGATTGATGCTTTTAATCTGTATCGCCCGGGACGTGCCGATGATCCTGCTGGATGAACCGTTTTCCGGCATCGACATCGTTTCGCGGGAACGCATCATCGGAACGCTGATCGACAACATCAGCGAAACAGAGCAGACGATCTTGCTCAGCACTCACGAGATTGACGAAGCGGAAAGCTTGTTTGACCATGTGGTATTTATGGAGAACGGGCAGGTGCGGCTGACAGGAGAAGCCGAGACGCTGCGGGCAGAGCATGGATCGATGGAAACGCTGTACCGCAAGTTGTACCGCTAAATCGGCGATTGACACAGCTGATCGCAAACGAAATACCATAGGGAGGAATCAATATGGCCCAACATGTTTTTATGCATCTCGTCAAACACGACGCGATCAGGCGTCGGGCGAGATCGAAAGAATACAGTCGCTGGTGGCTGGCGTACCCGGTGCTTGTCGCTCTTGTAGGGATTGTCTATTTCACGATTTACGTGTCGAGCGGAGAGTTTCAGCCGCAGTACTTGCTGTACTGGACAGTTGCCCTGCCGTACGGCTTCTTTATGATCGCCTTTGCGCGGACCCATCGGGAGAGGCAGAATGGGACCTTCGGATGGTGGCTGTCGCTTCCGTATTCGCGCTTTTTGCTTGTGTCTGCCAAGTATACGGCCTCCGTTCTATACGGCATTTTTTGCGTCCTGATCGCTTTTGTCCTGACAACGTTGCTCTCGGGATACGCCTCCTTGTTGAATCCCATGTTCGGGGGAGATTTTCTCAAACAGTTTTTTAAAGCGGAGTTTCTCTGGTACGGATACCTTCTCTGTTTTATCCCGTTTATGGCAGCGTACGGCATGCTGACGTCATTCGTGGGCATGTCGTACTTAAAACCGCTGCTTCCCTTGATGTGGATTGGTTTTGGCCTGTCGGGAAACGGGTTTATCTGGCTGACGACAAAGTGGCAGGCTTTTAAAGAAGGGCCTGATCCGCTGCACTTCGCCCCTCAGGCGTGGAGTTGGTGGGGGATCGTTGCCAGTTTTGTGGCAGCGGGGTTGATGCTGGCTGCGTCAGCGAAGATTATGGAGAAGCAATTAAGATTGTAAGCTTGCCGGCACTGCCCAAGGATTGGAAGAGAAAGTGACGAGCTCATATACGACAGAACCTTGTTTCCGCAAGTTCAGCGTACAAAAAGGAGGACGCGTTAAAATCATCCCGATTTGCAATCCCGCGGTCTTTCGCAGCAAAACACGCTGGTCCCCCTTTGACGGATTGGATCTGAATCGCGTTTTCCCGGGCTGTGCCGAGGGCAGCCCGACGGAGCAATTAGCCCAGTCGCTGTGGCAGCAAACGCGCGGGTCTGCGCACATCATCGATCTTCACTGCTGCGGTGCTGGCGGTTCCACTTATACGCTGGCGCTCTACGAAGAATACCCGCACCTGCGAACGGCCGCCGAGGCTTTAGGCCTTCCGGTCGTCATTCAGTCCGGCGGCACGTCCGGGCAGCTTTTCGTCGAATCATGCCGCACAGGTCAGGACGCCTTGATCATCGAGCTGCCCGGCGGACAACCCGGGGGGACGATTGATCTTCAGGCTGCCGAGGACTGCCGCCAGGCTGTGATCCGGTATCTGATCCATCTCGGCGTACTGGAGGGGGCAGCGTCCCGGCTGCCGGTCCATTTTTACGGGAAAATTGCCACTCTATGCGCGCCGCGGCCAGGCTTGTTCCTGCCCGGAGCGACCCCCGGCAGCCGCTGCGTGCAGGGGGAGATCTTGGGGACCCTGGAAGAGGCTCCGGTGACGGCACCCTTCGATGGCGTCATCACCACTTTGCGGCAGGCCAGCTACTGTTTTGCCGGAGAAAGGCTGGCCGGTGTAGCACCATTAGAGAAAAATTGAAGGATGAGGAATAAATGACATCAATCAAGCTGGGCGTATTGGATCTTACCCCGATTTTTCAAAGCGTTACGGCGCAAACGGCCCTTCAGCAAGCCGTCATCCTGGCTCAAACGGCAGAAAGCTTGGGGTATACCCGGTACTGGGTCGCGGAACATCACGATATGCCGCAGTTAGCTTCTTCATGTCCGGAAGTGCTGCTCGCCCATATCGGCGCACAGACGAAGCAGATCAGAATCGGTTCCGGGGCCGTGCTGCTGCCGTACTACAAGCCGTACAAGGTGGCGGAAGCCTTCTCGCTGTTGGCCACGTTGTATCCGGGCCGCGTCGACTTGGGCATCGGCCGCGCTCCCGGCGGCTCGGCCCATGCGACACTCGCTTTGAGCGAACGGTATCTGGAACAGGTCCGGCAAATGCCCGCGCTCCTCAAAGACCTGACAGCGCTGTTGACCGGACAATTCCAGGTGGAAGGAGAGCTTGTGACGGCACGGCCGGTTCCCCCGATTCAGCCCGAATTGTGGCTGCTTGGCACCAACATGAAAAGCGCCGGGTACGCTGCCCAATACGGAACCGGCTATGTGTTTGGCCACTTCATGAGCGAACAGGACGGACTAGCGGTGTTAACGGCCTACCGGCGCCAATTTCAGAGCTCGGCTCTCAATCGGGAACCAAAGGCAATCGCAGCGGTCGGGGTGATCTGTGCCGAGACAACGGCGGAGGCAGAACGCCTGCTCGAAGACGCCCGGAGCTGGGCTCCTGCGCCGATGTCCAGCGGCGGTGCCGCAGACAAGCCGAACCAGAGCAGAAGGGTCATCGTCGGGAACCCCGAGCTGGTGAAACAGCAGCTTTCCGACTTGCAGTCCCGATACGGCACAGACGAATTTATCATCGTCACGACCATTCCTGACTATCAGAAGCGAATCCGCTCTTACGAATTGCTGGCGCAGGCTGTCCGCTCGTAGCATCCAGACATTTCATCCCGTCTGCTAGCGGCAGTCCCGGATCCCAAAAGGGGATGTCGATCGAAGTCAGGGACCGCACTGTCTCCAGAAGAAACCCCGTATACTTGAAGTGAAAGAGCAGCAGGATTTGAAAGGCAACAGACAGCGCCATCACGGCCGAGGCTCTCCGGCGGCCGCGGTATTGTTCGATTCGCCTGCCGACGATCCACCCGACCAAGACACTCAAGAGCAGGATCAGGACCCACAAAGGCTCGCCCCACGCATAAAACAGGCTCGAAAAGACCAGCAGCACGGAATTAGCTCTGCCCCGGACCGTCAAATAGATCAGCAAAAGCAGAGGAAGGAATCCGAAAAGAAACACAAAGCTCGAAAAAACCACTCCCGGCCACCTCACATCCACCCACTATACGCGATACATAGGATATATAGACAGGCAGGAAGTTATTTGCAAAAATACCCAGCTGCAAGCGTGTCCAAAAATGGTACTTTCTGGGGAAAAAATTCATTGTTTTTTTTCCAGAGTGATGATATTACTGGATCAAAGGTGTTGCTGCATTATTTTTAAAAAATGAAGGATAAACTTCTTCTTTCATGCTATGGAGATGGTTATGGACCACAAAACGTTTGAGCATCTGGTAAAAGAAAAGTATGACAGTCTGTCATCCGGACAGAAAAAAGTGGCGGAGTATTTGATTGCGCAGCTGGAGGAAGCGGCATTCAGCACAGCCGTCAAAATCGGCCGCAAAGTCGATGTCAGCGAAACCACGGTGATCCGGCTGTCGTATGCGCTCGGCTTCAGCGGTTTCTCGGAAATGCAGGAGAACATTCAAAAACAACTCCTCAAGAACAACAGCTATCCCCACGCGCCAAGCAGTCCAGAGAGCATGGCCGATATCGAAGAAGAAAGAAGCGAATACGCCAGGGCAGTAGAACATGACATCAATATCATGCGCCAGACCTTGCATCAGCTGGATATGCATGAAATCGGGAAAATAGCGGACGCGTTCATGCAGGCCGATCGAGTGCTGGTTGTCGGTTCGCGGGCATCTTACGCAGCGGCCTACTGGTTTTCCATCGCGCTTGGCACACTTCGTGAAAATGTAGAAGTAACCGCCCCTGCAGGCGATGTCTTTGAAAAGCTCTGCGACCTCACGGAGAAATCGGTCGTCTTCGCTATTTCATTCCCGCGCTACTCGAAGGAAACCCTGCATGTCGCCGAGGGAGCCAAAGAACAAGGAGTGACGTTAATTTCCGCTACGGACCGCATCCTCTCTCCGATCGGGCGGATATCCGATTACATTCTGACCACCGAAGACGCCAATTCCCTTGCGCCCGTGATGAGCTTGCTTTACGCGGTTGTCAGCGCAATCAATCTGAAGTACAAGGACAGGACCCGTGCCCGCCAGCAGCGCTTGGAACAGATGTACTCCAGGCACGAAGTATACGTCGAATAAGCACCAAGAAAGGGGGAGTGAACGTTGGAGAAACACTCGTTTACGATCAGATCCTTACACACGGCAGAAGAGCTCGGCATGGTCAGAGACCTGGAGTGTCTGGTATGGGCGTCGGACGATCCGGTGCCTGTCCACCAAACCATTACCGTCGTCAAACACGGCGGCATGGTGCTCGGGGCATTTGAGGGAGATCGCTTGATCGGATTTCAGTACAGCTTTGCCGGCTTCGACGGAAAAAAACCTACCTCTGTTCCCATGCGCTGGGGATTCACCCAGACTACCGGAAAAGCGGAATCGGGGAGCGGTTAAAACGGGCGCAGCGGGAGGAAGCCCTGCGAAAAGGCTACAACCTGATCATTTGGACCTATGACCCGCTGGAAACCGTCAACGGAAATCTAAACATCAGAAAATTGGGCGCTGTCTGCTCCAAGTACGTCGAGAACTGCTACGGCGACCGGTTCGAAGTCGAGTGGCGAATTCAGAGCGAGCACGTCCGGCAAAGGCTGCAGGGAGATCGAGACTGGCAGGAAGACATCGCCTCCATCCCGCAAGCGGTTCAACTGGCCGTCGATGAGCGCGGCTTTGCCGTTCCGCTGGACACCGATCTCAGCCTTGATCAGCCCAGCGGCAAACTGGCCGTGGCTGTACCGGCGGATTTTCAAAACGTGAAAGAGGCGGATATGGCATTGGCGCTGCGCTGGCGCCTGCAGACGCGCGCAGTGTTTTCCCACTATTTTACAAAGGGCTGGCAGGTCAGCCAATTTATCAAAAGCGAGGGAGCGGCGCCTGCCCATTATTATCTGCTCCAAAAAAGCGAGTAGGGGAGAGTTCGTATGGAAATCAAACACATCATTTTGCGCCACATGAAGATGGAGCTGCTGCAGCCATTCAAGACCAGCTTGGGGACGGAATACGATAAAGACTTTATCCTCGTGGAGGTAAAGTCGAAAGAGGGCATCTCCGGTTGGGCCGAGTCGGTGGCGGCGATCGATCCGCTTTACAAAGAGGAGACGGTGAAGACCAACTGGCACATCATGGAGGATTTTCTCATCCCGCTGCTGCTGCAAAAGCCTGTCCAGCACCCGGACGAAGTGTACGATCGTTTCCGTCATATCCGGGGAAATTACATGGCGAAGTCCGCATTGGAAGGTGCGATCTGGGATCTGTACGCAAAGCAGCAAGGCATTTCCCTGGCCAAGGTGCTGGGCGGCACCAAGGAGAAGATCGATGTCGGCATCAGCCTGGGCATCCAGGAGTCGGTCAAGGATCTGCTCCATCTGATCGAAGATTCACTTGTCAAAGGATATAAGCGCATCAAGGTGAAAATTCAGCCTGGCTGGGATGTGGAGGTCATTCGGGAAATTCGCAGGCACTACCCGTCAATCCCCTTGATGGCCGATGCCAACAGTGCCTATACCCTCAGGGATATCGATCGGCTGGCTCAATTGGACGAATTTTCCCTGATGATGATCGAGCAGCCGCTTTCCCATGACGATATCATCGACCATGCCGAGCTGCAGAAGAAATTGACTACGCCAATCTGTCTGGACGAGAGCATCCACTCGGCGGAAGACGTGCGAAAAGCGATTCAGCTGGGGAGCTGCAGAGTGATCAACATAAAAATCGGGCGTGTCGGCGGGTTGTCGGAGGCAAGGCGGATTCATGATTTGTGCCGGGCCCACGCTATCCCCGTCTGGTGCGGCGGCATGCTGGAAGCGGGAGTAGGCCGCGCCCACAATATCGCCATCACCACCTTGCCGGGCTTCCTGCTGCCAGGCGATACAGCCGCTTCTTCGCGGTACTGGCGGGAAGACATCATCGATCCCGAGGTGACGGTCGAAAACGGCGTGATTACAGTTCCCACGCGGCCCGGCATCGGATATGAACCGAATCGTGAACGCATCGAAGAGAGGACCTTGTACAGCAAATTATTTGCATAACCACGAGTCATCCGTTTAGATCAGAATGCGCTCCGGGTGCCCCTTGGCCGGGTACGGGAGCGCATTTTTGCCGGCTGCAATCAGGCGTTCTTCAGGAGATCCGCAGAATGCATCGCCAAAATAGCCGGTTCACTAGATCGATTTCGGTCGGGTGTAGAACCAGCAGGGGGAGAATAGCCAGGAAGGACCAATAACCGATCGTCGCTTTACGTGGAACAAACGATGATCGGTATGTTACAATCCCTGTAGAATCAGTATTTTGAATACTAGCTTTAACAGGGAAAGGAATTTGTTGTTTGATGAAAATCACTTTAGGAATCGTTGGCCCTGAAGACCTGGTACAGCGAGTTCAAGAGCAGGTACGGTCTACCAGTCCGGTCCTCATCGAAATCAAACCCTTTCACACCCATTTATTTGAAGAGATCAAACAGATTGCAAAGGAACTGGCCGAATCTTGCGACATTTTGCTTTTTACCGGACCGGGCGCCTATGAACTCTACAAGGCAGAAGAGGCGAAATTGAACCTGGAAGTGCCGCCAGTTTCGGTCTACGTTCGGTACGACGGGTCAGCACTCTATCGAATCCTGTATGAATTGGCGATGGAGAGCGGAGGAGATACCTCTCGATTTACCCCTTTTGCAATCGATCGATTGCCTCCGGATGAAATTGACGAATCACTGCGAGAGGTAAAGCTGCAGGACGAAAAAGTGATCGTCATCAATGAGATTACGTCCTCTTCCACATATGATTGGAGCGATATCCACGAACAGCATTTTCTTGCGGGTCACAGCAAATAAGCCATTACGTGTTTGACAAGCGTAGCCAATGAACTGGCACGTCGCTCTGTCCCGGTTAAAAGAGTGGTTCCGACATACTCGTCCATTCAGGCTGCACTGCAGGTCGTCTATGCCAAAGTTGAAAATTTGCTGCAAAGCCAATCTCAAATAGCGGTCATTCTTCTTAAGTGGCGGCTGCCTGACAGGCGTCCCAAAAACCGCTTTAGCGCTTACAGAGCGAACCTAAAGCTGCAAGAGAGCATCATCGATTTCTGCGAGTCATGGGAAGCTTCCCTTATCTTTTCAACAGACAACCAGGCTGTCATTTATACAACGATGTCTGTGGTCAAAAAAATCACCAACAATTTCCGTTTTTTTCTCTCATTCAATCCCTCTGGGAGCAGACGCACAACAAGATCTTTGCAGGAATCGGCATCGGCATCGATACGCTGAAGGCAGAATACAACGCTGAGCAGGCGATTCAGTTTACCGATGCGAAAGCCAATCCATGTGCATATGTGATGTTTACGGATGGTCAGCTTTTGGGGCCATTGCTTCAGTCTGATCGTATGCCGCTCAAGTTTTCAACCAGTGCCGATCACCCGGCTCTCCTGAAACTATCTGAGCAAACCAATCTGAGTGCAGTTACCCTCACTCGGCTTCTGTCCTTACAAAGCCATCATCCGAAGGCCGGTGCTTGCCAGGGGGGTAGGGGAGGAACAGTCTCCGGAACCGCTTGAAAAGTGGCTTTCTGATCCCTTTGAGCCGACGATCCGTGAAGGCAGGATATATGGTCGAGGGGCGGGGGATAACAAGGGACAGTTTGTGGCACACCTCTTGGCGATCCGGACATACTTGGACGTGTATGGCAGTCTGCCAATCAATGTAAAATTTATCATTGAGGGAGAAGAAGAGATAGGCAGCCTCAACCTTCCGACCTTTGTGAAAGAGCACAAGGATATGCTCAAAGCGGATCTCGTTTATACAGCAGATGGATCTTCCCATGAAAGCGGAGCACAATCGCTGCTGCTTGGCGTAAGAGGATTGCTTTACCTGGAGATGACCGCCAAAAAAGCCGAATGGGACAATCATTCGGGGAATAAGGGCAACATCGTCCCCAATCCTGTCTGGAAGCTGATCGATCTGCTGGGCACGATGCGAAACGAAAAGGGAGAAATTTTAATAGAGGGCTTCCATGACAGAATTCGGCAGCCCTCTGAACGAGACAGAAAGCTGATGAGAGAGATTCCCTTCGACTTGCATGAAGTAAGAGAAAAAATCGGCTATCCCGGTTTAAACATGGACGGTGAAACGTATCAGCGAAAACTGATGTTTGAGCCTACGTTCAACATTAGCGGGATTTACAGCGGGTATACGGGAGAAGGTGTAAAAACCATTATTCCTTCTACAGCTACTGTAAAAATCGATATTCGCCTGGTGCCTGATCAGGACCCCGACGACATTTACGACTGCATCAGCCGCCATGTTAAAAAGCATGATCCCGACATTGTGCTGAGCAAACCGCTTTACGCCGTGCCGCCTTCGCGAACAGCGTCCGACCTGGATTGTGTGCGGGTGGTGGCAGAAGCGGTAGCGGCTTCAACCGGAAGAAAACCGATCATTCAGCCGAGTCTCGGGGGCAGTTTACCCGATTATATCTGGACAAAGCTGTTGGGATTGCCGTCCATCAACGCTCCCTATGCCAATTTTGATCAGGGGAACCATTCCCCCAATGAAAACATCAAGCTGGAGAACTTTTTTACGGGCATCAAGAGTACATGTTATGTGATTCACACATTGTCACAGTTATAAAGGCATGTCTACATCCCGTTTTTTCCGATGCGAAGCAGAGGAAGAGCGGGTTTTTTGATCTCATCTGCATCTTATCTTTATCTGGGCTTGGTACAATGGAGACGGCTCCCAGTATCCTGTCTTTCCCTTTGAACGCTGTTCGTTCACGTGATAGGATGCAAATAATGAAAAACGACTATAGGAGATCAGCTATGCAAAAAACCATCTTGATTGTAGAAGATGAAGACATTTTGCGCGAAATTATCAAAGATTACCTCCTAAACGAAGGATATGAGGTGCTTGAAGCAAGCGACGGGAAGGAAGCTTTGTCGCTTTTTCATCAATACGAAGTGCATTTGATCATTCTTGATATCATGCTGCCGCAATTGGACGGCTGGTCGGTTTGCCAGCGAATTCGCAAGACCTCCAATGTCCCGATCATCATACTGACGGCCCGGTCGGATGAAGACGACACCTTGCTCGGCTTTGAGCTGGGGGCCGACGACTACATCACCAAACCGTACAGCCCGCCGATTTTGCTGGCAAGGGCGAAACGGCTGCTGGAGAGCCGTTATATCCGGGAGCCGGCACATGACACGTTATCCGGCGGCGGCATTGTACTGCATATTCCTTCCCGGACCGTCACGATTGATGGTAACCAGGTCAATTTGACGCATACCGAATTTGAAATCTTGGCGTATTTGATGAAAAACAAAGGAATGATCATCACCAGAGAGCAATTGATCACCAAAATCTGGGGCTATGACTTCGTGGGCGATGACCGCACGGTAAACAGTCACATTCGCAACCTGCGCCAAAAGCTGGGGGACAAATCAGCGCGTATCGTCACCGTTGTTCGCTCAGGCTATAAATTTGAGGATCAGCTATGAAAACGCGCATCGTATTCAAGCTGTTTCTCTTCACGACCGCATTATGCATGTTCCTTCTTGCGATTATTTTTACTGGACAAACCGTATTCTTCAAACAATTTTATGTGCATAAAAAGGTGGGGGATGTGGAGGCAGCCCTGCAATCCTATCAACAGGACTACCTGAAACATGCCGGCGACGTGCAGGCCGTGTCAAGTCTCGAACAGGATTTTTATCAAAAACATAACACCTGGATCACGGAATTGGACGCCAGGGGCAATTTGAAGGATACCGCCGATTTTTACATAGAGGTCAAGTTGGACCGCTCTGACAACACCCCGGCTCCCTCCAACAAAACGATTGCCATCCCGCTGTACAGTGTCATGAATGTAGAGGACTTTCGCCAAGACAATCCGTTCCTCACGACCTGGATAAAGGAGGGGGAGCGGATCGCGATTGAAGGCTTACTCATGCAGAATCAGCTGGTTGCGCAGCGGATGGGAAGGAGCGTAGCCAATCTGAGAGAGGAAGGCCATCTGGAAAATCGTCAGATGGTGAACAAAGAGTATGAAGTTGTCCTCAGGTTTGAGAATCCGGCAAAATATCATGAAAAGTATCCCTCTGTTCTTGTCACCGGAACGATTACGAAAGTCCAGACACCGGAAGGCGCCGGTGTGGCACGCTATACGAACCATCTATTTCTGGATCGGGTCAAGGCCTTTCAAGCGGATCTTTTGTACGGGGACTACAATCGCAGTGCGAATGCGAGTCAGATCTTGGATTTTGAAGAAAACCATGTGAACTACAAAATATTCGTGGACCGCATCGAAGAGCCGAACGGGAATCCCGCATACATCTTCGCGATGACATCGCTGCAGCCGGTGAATGAAGCTGCGGAAGTGATGCAGGATTACTATGTGTACATCGTCATCGCCACACTGCTGCTCGTTCTCTTGGCCTCGTTTTATTATTCCCGACGGATTGCCCGGCCGCTGCTGCGCATCAACCGTACGACGCAAAAAATGGCCGGCTTGGACTTTTCCGAAAAAATTCCGATCACGACCAAAGACGAGATCGGCGACTTGTCCCGCAACATCAACGAGCTTTCCGATCGGCTGCATTCCCATATCTCCAGGCTGGAGCGAGACATCGAGAAGGAAAAGCAGCTGGAGAATACGCGGAAAGAATTTATTGCCGGCGTATCCCATGAGTTGAAGACGCCGCTCAGCGTGATCAAAAGCTGTATTTCGATCTTGAAAGACGGGGTCGCGGGCCATAAAAAAGAGTATTATTTTGCCGCGATGGAACAAGAAGTGAACCAGATGGACCTCTTGATCGTCGATATGCTTGAGCTGGCAAAATACGAGTCCGGCACCTATAAGCTGAAGGTGGATTCGTTTTATATCGATACGGTCATTGAGAGAATCTGCGAAAAGCTGGCCTTGGAGATGGCGAACAAGCAATTGCGTCTGCATACCCGGCTGGCCGCCGTCGAAGTAGCGGCCAATCAGCATCGGATTGAACAGGTCATCTCCAATTTTGTTGCCAATGCGATTCGTTACTCGCCGGAAAAGGAATCCATCTTCATTTCCACGATCGATGAAGGAGAGTCTGTCAAGGTGTGCGTGGAAAATACCGGCGTTCATATCCAAGCAGAACATCTGGAAAAAATCTGGGAACGTTTTTTATCGCGGAGAACCCTCCCGCAAGCGTTCGACAGGGGGCACCGGACTGGGTTTGGCAATTGCCAAAAAGATTCTGGATTTGCACCAGGCAGCGTACGGCGTCTCCAATACGGAAGCGGGCGTTTTGTTCTTCTTCTCCTTGCCGAAAAAAGTGTAGAGCTGCGGTTCTTCACTTTTTTCATTTTCCTGATCAAACAGGCTGGACCCGAAGCCGCCGCTATTTTTTTATCTCGAAGGAGGCTTTGATGTTTTCGATGTCGTCAAACATAGTAAAATATTCCTGCTTCTTTGCCTCATCGTCTGGAATGTACTGCACATCTGTCGGCGTACTGAACGAAAAAATTTTGTCTTCCGATTCTCCGATCTTGGCGATGTGAATGATCTTTGACAGTTCTTCGCCATCCTCCCTCCATTTTTCCTTCGTCCACATTCTGATCTGAAACAGCACGCCCCCGGGTTGATTTGCTGTACTGGAGAAGGTAATCGCGCTTTCCGCTTCATCTACTTCATACTTTCCCTCCCAGCTTGCAGGAAGCTGCAGCGTGAAGTGATGGCTCGTGTTTTCGTATCGGATGCTTTGGGAATCATCACCGCCGGGCATGCACGCTTGCAGGAAGCAAAGCGACAGGAAGGCCAAACAGAATCCAAGGAAGCGATGCTTCATGGTTCATTCACTCCTTTGAGAGTCGACTGATGGTGTTACGATCCTGATGTTTTGACGAGACGAACAAGCAGATCGTTTTCTTTAATTCAATTCAATCCGGTCTGCATCTTATATTTATCTGCCCCCCTTACACTATCTCCTGTGAGAGACAAGTTCTGAAAAAAGGAGGAATGTAAGCAAGCATCATGATCACACAAAAGAAAGGAAGAGTACCATGCCAAAAAAAATGTCTTCGATCCTGTGTACAGGGATCATCGCACTAGCCTTGGCAGCTTGCGGAGCGCCAGAGAGCGGGAAAGAAGCTGCCGCTGGGGCGAATGAAAGCGGATCTGCATCCACAGAGCGAGTGGACGTGTCCTATGCATCTTTGTTCCAAAAGAGTGTTTTTCTGGGTGATTCGCTTATAGAAGGACTTTCCTATCACGATGTACTGGATGAAGCGAATGTGATCGGGAATGCAGGGGCAACGGCTGAATTTGCCCAAGACGAAGTGGACAATCTGGCAAGCAGACACCCTGATCACGTCTTTATCCTGTTGGGTGGAAACGACCTGTACATGCCGGTAGACAATCCGAAAGAATACTTTTTGACCCAGTATGCGAAGCTGATCGGCAAAATAAAGGGGAAGCTGCCGAATGTGAAAATCCGCGTTTTGTCGCTGACACCGGTGACCGCAGAAGCCGAGCGGGAAGAACCGCGTTATCAAAACATCGGCGAGTTTAACGCAGGGCTGAAGGAGCTGGCGGCAAAGGAACAGGTCGAATTTATCGATTTGACTCCGATCTTTACGAACAATCCTGATCTGTTCGATACGGATGGCGTACACTTTAAGGCGGAATTTTACCCGCTTTTGCTGGACGATTTGAAAGATTACCTGAAAAAATGATGGTTCCTTTTTCTCCGGCAAAACTGGCCCTGGGGAGGTGACCTGACGTTGGTTTTCAGCAGTCTCATCTTTCTCTTTTTGTTTTTGCCCTTCACGATTGCAGGATACTATCTGTCGCCGAAAGGCCTTCGAAACGCTGTCCTGCTGCTGGCAAGCCTGGTGTTTTACGCCTGGGGAGAGCCCGTGTACATTCTCCTCATGATCTTTTCCACTGTATTTGACTATGCCAATGGTCTCTTGATCGCGAAGTATCGAAGACGCAAGGCCGTTGCCAGAGCCGTCTTGATCAACTCCCTTGCGGTAAGTATCGGGATCCTTGGCTTTTTCAAATACGCCGGATTTGTCGTGGAGAATCTCAACAGCCTGTTTCACCTGCACATGCAGGCGCCGCAGCTTCCACTTCCGGTGGGGATCTCCTTTTACACGTTTCAAACGATGTCTTATATCGTGGATGTGTATCTGGACAAGGTGCCGGTGCAAAAAAATATCATCTCGTTTGGGGCCTATGTCACGATGTTCCCGCAGCTTGTCGCCGGACCGATCGTCAAATACGGCGATATTGCGAGGCAATTGGCGCAAAGAAATGTGACGCTGGACCGGTTTGGCGAAGGAGCGGAACTATTCATCAGGGGACTGGCGAAAAAAGTGCTGCTCGCCAATCAAATCGGTCTCTTGTGGACGAATGTAAAGGCGACGCCGCTGGCAGACTTGACTGTGCTCTCGGCATGGCTGGGCATCATCGCGTTTACCTTCCAGATCTATTTTGACTTCAGCGGGTATTCGGACATGGCCCGCGGACTGGGGAAAATGTTTGGCTTTGATTTTATGAGAAACTTCGATTATCCCTATCAATCCAAAAGCATTACGGAGTTTTGGCGCAGGTGGCACATCTCGCTCGGCTCCTGGTTTCGCGAATACATCTATATTCCGCTTGGCGGCAACCGCAGAGGCCTCGGACTACAGCTCCGAAATCTGCTCGTGGTATGGTTTTTAACCGGTTTATGGCACGGGGCAAGCTGGAACTTCGTCGTCTGGGATCTCTATTTCGGCTTTTTTGTCACGCTCGAAAAGCTGTTCCTGCTGAAATGGCTGCATGCGAGAGCTGCCATCATCGGACATGCGTACACGCTCTTTATCGTGATCGTAGGGTGGGTATGGTTTGAATGCGAAAGTCTCTCCCAGGCGACGGGATTCATCACAGCGATGTTTGGCCTCGGGACGCACGAGTTTGTCGACAGCCAGGCACGCTATTACCTGTCAACGAATCTCCTGTTGTTGATCGTGCTCGTCATATGCTCCACCCCGATTCCTGCCAAAGCCTTGTCATACCTGAGAGAAAAGCTGAGACTGGCAGGTGTCCTCGCGGTTCCGGCGGTCCATATCGGTCTCGTGCTGCTCTCCACGGCTTATCTGGTCAATGATACGTACAATCCTTTTTTATACTTCAGATTCTAATTGCGGGGGGCAGGCAGGGCCTTCATTCGCCTGAAGGAGGTGGTTTTCCTGAATCGGTATGACAAATGGTATAAATACGTGATGGCAATCTCCCTCTGCCTGTTTATCGGGGGGATGTCCGCACTTGGCATCCTCACGCCAACGAAGGCGTTTTCCGAATCGGAGAATCGGACGTTGGAACAGCTGCCGGCTTTCTCTCTGGAAAAGTTGCTCCGCGGCAGATTTCCTTCCGTATTTGAAAGGTACATGTCTGACCAGTTTGCGTTCAGAGACTTTTGGATCGGTCTCAAATCGGATGTCGACCGGGCGATCGGAAAGAAGGAAAATCACGATGTCTATTTGGGGAAGGATGGTTATCTCATTCAAAAATGGATTCGTCCCGAAGACGCAGAGGTGGAAAAGAAGGTAGATGCGCTCAATTTCTTTGATCGAGCTAACCCAGATCTGCCGAAATACTTGATGCTGGTGCCGACAGCGGTGAGCGTTCTGGAGGAGAAACTGCCTGACGATGTCTCGGGTGAAGAGCAGCTTCATTACCTGGACATGGTTCGGAAAAAGCTGAATCAGGACATCCGCTATGTGGACACATATCCGGCGCTGTATGCAAACAGGTCGGCGAATATCTTCTATAAAACAGACCACCATTGGACGACAAAAGGCGCTTATCTCGCCTACCGGGTGCTGGCCGGGCAGATGGGGTTTGCCCCGAAAGAGGAGGCGGAGTATCGTATCGAACAGGTGACCGATGAATTTTACGGTTCGCTCTATTCCCGAAGCGGATTTCGGCACCTGCAGCCGGACAGCATTGCACTATATGAACCGAAGGACGGCGAAGCTTGTCACGTAGAGTACGTTGATGAACAGAAAAGCGCAGACTCTCTTTACGAAAGGGAGAATCTCAAGAAAAAAGATAAATATACGGTTTTCTTGAATGTCAATCACGCTTTGATCAAAATCGCCACTCGTCATCCGGAAGGAAAAAAACTGTTGGTGGTAAAAGATTCGTATGCCAACTGCTTTCTCCCTTTTTTGACAGCGCATTTTGGCGAAATCTACGTCGTCGACCTGAGATATTGCGAGGACGATCTGGGCGCATTCGTCAAAGCCAACCACATCGATGAGATGCTGATTCTCTACAACGCCAATACTTTTTTTGCAGATCCGTCCATTCAAAGCCTGTCTGAATAGGGTGAATACGATGCGGGGAGTGGAACCAAATGTGGAAGAACAGGCATGGTATCCATCGTACATTATGGTTGGCGTTCATCGCGTTTGCCCTCATGTCCGCAGCTGTCGCGGGATGTTCCGGCAAAGCAGAGGAGGCGGGGAACGCCACT
Source organism: Brevibacillus massiliensis (assembly GCF_000311785.1). GTDB lineage: Bacteria > Bacillota > Bacilli > Brevibacillales > Brevibacillaceae > Brevibacillus_C > Brevibacillus_C massiliensis. The sequence goes on along the minus strand of NZ_HE978535.1, from coordinate 637,849 downwards.
GTCACAGAGGTGGGCGAAAAGATCAGCCAAGCGGTCCATCTGGATGAACTGAAACGAGGGGACAGGGACAAACTGCAAAAGCTGTATCACATAAGTGCAGATGAAGTGGAGGACTTTATTCTCTATCTCGCTCCCACCAATGTGAAAGCGGATGAAGTGCTCGTCGTGAAAGTAAAGGACGCGAATCAGGTGGAGGAGATAATCGAAAGCATATTGAACCGGGTAGACGCACAAGCGAAAAAGTTTAAAGACTACCTTCCGGATGAATATGCTTTCATCGAACATCACGTGGTCAAAACAAATGGGAACTTCATTCTGTTTGCCGTATCACCGGAAGCTGACCAGATCGAGACAGCATTTGTCGAAGCGCTGAAGTAACACAGCGGCCGAAACTTCTTTCCTGGCCGCAACCTGTAAAGAGTCTGCTTTTCTCCGGCGACCTTGTCAAGCAGATGCCGACCCGGCTTAAAAATCAGGATCGCTGCTGCCTGTGACGATGTACGAGGAGAAACAAAATGGCCGCCCAAAACAAACATGACGTTTTGGTCGGCCATCCGTTGGATGCACGGCATTCGCAGCTCTGCCGCTGCAACAATTCCAAGTGTATTACCTTCTTGCGGGCTGGGAGTTGTAGCCTCTGTCGCCATAGGGCTTCAGCTTTTCCAGCCATTTTTCCTCCAGCTTTGCCAATTCGTCCGCAGCGTTCCAGAAGGCGTCTTCTTTCACCTTCAAGATCTCCAACACCTCGAAAACGAAGGCTTCTTCGCCGTATTCATTCCATTCCTTTTGCAGCGCTTTGTTTACGTGCGAACCGTTTTGCAGCTGGAACCTCTTTCCGTTCATGGTCTTCAGGTTCATCGTGCTGTCGATCAGGACCTTTTGATTTTTCGTATTCTTGATCTGGTAGACGCCGGCCTCGGTTTTCATTTCCTTGTACTGCAGCTTCAGTTCTTTCTTTCTGTCCATCTGCTCGCCCGCCTCCCCTGTCTCATTTGTCTTCAGCCAATACTCGCTGCCATCCGGTTCCCTTTCCAGGAACGAGTAATCGATTAAAATTCTTCTCAGCAAGACGTAGTCATCATACACATCCTGCAAAATGTGGTTGACTTCCTTTTCGTCATACGTCCGTCCGCTTTCAAAGCGCTTGGCGACCTCCTGCAGGACAACCAGCTTGTGTTTTTCCTTCCGGGGGAGGCTGTACAGGGGGCCGTCCGTCCCTTCCGGAAAGTATTTTCGCAAGATCTGTTGTCTTTCATCCTGTGCAGCAGGGGAGGGAGCAGACGCGTTGCTGCCTTTTTTGGCCGAGCCGAGCGCAGCCGGGGCGTGTTTATCCCTCTCTTTTAAGAGTTCCATCACAGCCAAAAACACCCTGGATTGACGTTCTTTTTCCTTCAATACGAAGCGGTGATTGCGAATGGTGGAAGCACTTCCGATCCCCAGCTCTTTTTGGATTTCGGCATCGCTTTTTCCCTGGTAAAACAGCCGCAGCAGAAGAGTCTGATGCTCAGTTAAACCCGTCAATTTCCTATCCAGCTGGGTCAGGAAATCGAAGACGGAATGATGAACGTCATCGATATGGCGCCGCATATACCTTTCCGCTTCATAGAGAACGCCGTCAGCGGGGTAGACGATCCCTGTCTCAACCTGCTCGCCGCAGAGCAGGCAGACATAATGATCGCCTTCCAGAATGTAGCCGCGTTTCAATTCTTCCAAGGTAGCATTCCAAAACGATTCGGAAACACTCATAAAACAAACACACCCTTATAACGTTTGTATCATAATAGACAATTTACTATTTAGTCTAGGATAAGTCAAGCAACCCTGATTTTGGCCGCGGTCGTTGGCCGGGCGTTTGCGAAATTCCCGTCCCTTTTCCTTCGCCGCGATAATTGCTAACCTGGGAGGAGGGCAGACATTTGACATGAAAAGGAGCACTCCAGACCAAATGACGAACAAACACGGACAACATCGCAAAGACATCCACCCAGGTCGCGAGGTAGAGATCATTTTGAAAAAAGATCAAAAAACCGGGAAGACAACACGCGGGATTGTGAAAGACATCCTCACGAATTCAGCTCATCACCCGCGGGGAATCAAGGTTCGCCTCCAGGACGGGCAAATCGGCAGGGTTCAGGCGATTATCGAGAAATCGTAAATGATTCGTGTCCACCCCAAAAGAACACTTGTCTTTTTGCAAAAAGTCATTTAACCTAGACTCATGTGCATGGATAGCCAATTGCATACAAATGACGACAAAGAGCTTTTCACAGCTTGGATAGATAGTGGAGGAGACGGAGATGAAAGTAGCAAAATTCGGGGGAACCTCACTTGCGAGCGCAGCCCAGATCAGGAAAGTGTGTGACATCATCAGAGCGGATGCCGAGCGGCGTTTGGTCGTGGTTTCGGCACCGGGAAAACGATTCAAAGAAGACATCAAAGTGACGGATCTCTTGATCGCCTACGGGGAAAAATACCTCGCCGATGGCCAGGCAGAAGAGATCAAACAGAAGATTTTCCAACGTTATACAGAAATTGCCGAGGAGCTTCAGCTTTCCCGGGAGGTCACGGAAACGCTCACGGCCGACCTGCAGGAAATCCTGACGGCAAAAAACACCGCGGACGCTGCCCGGTTTATCGATGCAGTAAAAGCGGCAGGTGAGGACACTTGCGCCAAGCTGGTGGCTCATTATCTGAGGAGCCTGGGCGAAGAAGCCGAGTATGTAAATCCTCTCGACGCAGGGCTGTTCGTCACGGATGAAGCCGGAAACGCTCAAGTCCTGCCTGAATCATACGAACGGCTGCGCGCTTTGCGGGACCGCAAAGGAATCGTGATTTTCCCCGGTTTTTTTGGATATACGAAAGAAGGAATCCTGGTCACATTTTCCCGGGGCGGCTCAGACATCACCGGCTCGATCCTGGCGGCAGCCGTCAAGGCGGACTTGTACGAAAATTTCACCGACGTCGACTCCGTTTATGCCGTCAATCCGAATTTGGTGAAGCATCCCAAAGAAATTCGCGTAATCACATACCGCGAGATGAGAGAGCTTTCTTACGCGGGCTTTACCGTGTTTCACGAGGAAGCGCTGCTTCCGGCATACCGTGCGGGGATTCCAGTGTGCGTAAAAAACACGAACAACCCAAGCGCTCCCGGCACGATGATCGTATCGGAGAGAGAGGCCAGCGAAAATCGGGTGTCCGGCATCGCGAGCGACACAGGTTTTTGCAGCATCTATGTCAGCAAGTACCTGCTGCATCGGGAAATCGGGTTTGGCCGGCGCCTGCTGCAAATTCTTGAAGAAGAGGGTTTGTCCTACGAACACACCCCTTCGGGAATCGACAATATTTCCGTCATCCTGCGCAAAAAGGATTTCACCGAAGCCATTCGGTCCCGGGTGGTGGAACGAATTCGCCGGGAATTGCAAGTCGATGATGTTTTTATTGAAGATGACCTGGCTCTCGTCATGATCGTCGGCGAGGGAATGAGACATTCGGTCGGCACTTCCGCCAAAGCGACGGCTGCGCTGGCGAAGGCAAAGGTAAACCTGGAAATGATCAATCAAGGCTCGTCCGAAGTCAGCATGATGTTCGGGGTGAAAGAGGTAGATGCGGACCGGGCCGTCATCGCTTTGTACAACGAGTTTTTTGCCGATCAACAACAATCGCGTCAGGCCATTTGAGCGAAACGACGCAGCCAAGCGGATGCCCTTCTGCCGGAGGGGCATCTTTGTATTTTTTGGAAAAACCGTGTATGATTTTTTGTATTCGATGCGATCAACCAGAGAAGGTGGCTGAGCGCTTGCGGACGAACCCAACCATACATCCCGAATGCGCCAGAGCCATTCGCCGCTTGATGCAGATAAAAAAACCCGAAATTCCAAGACTTCGCAGATTTGCGAACATACGGAAATGACGGGTACTCAGCGATGGGCTGGGAAGAGCTGAAACATGATCTGAATCCAACGACGATGCGGATTGTTGTACAATTTGACGATGAGGCCAACATTTTGTCAGCTTTGCGTTGGGTGGCTCGGGGGCTGCCCGTTTCGTTAGCCATTCGCAAGGTATGGGCCGACCATTCCATGTATGGATACAAGTCGCCAAACAGAGAGGAAGCAAAAAACGAAAAAGAAGGGAATCGCATGAAGCTGGGGATTGTAGCAGATACGCATCTGCGGAAGAAGGGAAAGCAGCTTCCGCCCGCCCTGCTCCGGGGTCTCGCAGGGGTTGACCTGATCCTTCAGAGGCCGCACAGCGAAAAACAAGGATGGTAGATGAGCATGAAGCAGTCTACGGAACGGGCTATTGAGATGATCAAACAGATTCCGCCGGGAAAAGTGATGACATACGGGCAAATCGCGGCATTGGCCGGTAGCCCGAGGGGAGCCAGGCAGGTCGTCAGAATTCTGCACGCCATGAGCAGAAAGCATCGTCTGCCCTGGCACAGAGTGATCAACGCAAAAGGCGAGATCGGGTTAAAGGACGATGAGTTGTACACGATGCAGCTGCTCTATCTCCAGGGGGAAGGCGTTGTGTTTACGGACGATCATCGCGTTAATCTGGCCGTTTGTCAACACCATCCAAGCGGCAGAGATTTGCCGTTCGACCCTGACATGGATGTATAATGGATACAAAGGGAGTCCAGCTCCTAAAGACCATGTAAACGGGAGAGGAGAGGACAGCGCGATGACGGGTTACGATCCTTTTTTTCTCGGAGAGGAGGTTCCGCTGCCCCGCTTGCAGGGAAAAACGGCGGAAGATGCGCTGCAGGATGGCAGAGTGTATGACTTTACCCACTTTTCGATTGTGATGAACGCAAGGCGAAAATTCGCGGTCTATTCTGCCGCGTGCGTGGATGAAGGCCAATTTTTGGAGATCCCGAGGAAGAACAAGTCGTGGCACTTCGATGAGCGGATCGGCGCAGAATATCAAGTCGGCCCTGAATACTACGTCCAGAACGACTACGACAGGGGGCATTTGACGCGCAGAAAAGACGTCTGCTGGGGAACGCGCCCGGAAGCGGAAAAAGCCAACTATGACTCGTTTTGTTACGCCAATATTGTCCTGCAGCACCACAATTTCAACACGGGGATCTGGAACTGCCTGGAGGACTGGATTCTCCATCGTCTGAAAAGCGGGAAAAGAATGCTCGTGATCACCGGTCCGATTTACAAGGAAACAGATGAAGAGTACTGCGGCGTCAACGACAGGCCCGGCTGCCAGATAAAAGTTCCGTTCGGCTTTTGGAAGAGTGTTTTTTTTGTGAGCCGGCAACATCGCATCACAAGCTTGTCGTTCGTCATCCGGCAAAGTCCGGATCGTTTGAACGAAGCCTGCGAATATCAACACCTGGAAACGTATCAGGTGCCGCTTGGTACCATAACCAGAGAGACAGGGCTGCTGTTCAAGCCCGGCCTCTATGAAGCAGACCCGCTGTTTGCGGCGGTCAGCGGCCTGACGGAAGCAGGGTTTGCGCCTGCGCTTGTCAGACAGGTGATTCGCCAGGCGGCTGATCTGGTCATGGACAGGGAGGGTTCTTGAAAATCGGAGTGTGGAGGCATACAGGGGAAAAATGGTCCAGACAGTCTGAGGAGTTACCTCTGCACCGTGTACTCGACCTTGCCATCCGGTTTGCAGGGCCAAACTCTATTTCAAGGAGGCTTATCGACGAAAAGTTGTATGAGGCCGAAAAACCTGTTATCGATCGGGTCGGGTTGCAATAAGCCGCCGAAGATTTGATATTTTGCTTTGCATCTGAGCATAGCCCAAAACGAATGATACCCTCCATAAGCCGATCATTTCCCAACCGCTGGGAAATCGGCTTTTTCTTTTTCAAAACTCCGTACGAAGAAACCTCTTTACATAAGTCTGAGATAGCGCTAACGTTGAAAGGGAGAGCTTGGACGGGCAATGGGAACATCCTTTTGCCCTGAACCAGCGAGGGTCCCATTGCATCCTACATCAAAGGAGATTGGAAACGTGAATGTAGAAAGTACCCCAGAAACCTCAGACTCCCGTCAACAGGAAGCGGGGAGGCGCGTGCTGGTGATGACCTCTGTCCCGGCCGAACGGGACGCTGTACTGCGCGGCCTGCGCGGATCCAGCCGATTTGACGTCGTCGCAGGAGGCGTCGGACCAGCGGCGGCGGCGGCCAGCACAGCAGCGGTATTGGCCGCTGATCGGTACAGCCTGGTGATCTGCGCCGGAATCGCCGGCGGTTTTTCCGGCATAGCGGAGCTGGGCTCGATCGTGGTGGCGAGCGAGATTGTCGCCGCCGACCTGGGTGCGGAGACACCGGAAGGTTTTTGCAGCCTGGACAAGCTTGGATTCGGAACCGCCCGCATCCCGGTTGACAGCGATCTCGCCGCCCGAGTAGCCGAGGCGATGCAGGCCGCCGGGCTGGCCGCCAAGACTGGCCCCGTACTCACGGTATCGACGGTGACAGGTACGGCCGAGACTGCTGACGAACTGGCCAAACGAGTGGCGGGCGCAGCCGCCGAGGCGATGGAAGGGTACGGCGTCGCGACCGCAGCGCATCAACAGAGACTGCCGATTCTGGAAATTCGGTCCATATCCAACCAGGTCGGCCCACGCAACCGGGCAGCCTGGCGAATCGAAGAAGCTTTGCGCGCGCTGGAATCTGCAAGCTCAGTATTACGGGAGGTATTACCATGAAGATTGCTTTTTCCCCATGTCCCAATGACACCTTTGTCTTTCACGCGTGGGTGCACGGACTCGTGCCCGGTGCGCCGAAGCTGGACGTCACGTATGCAGACATCGATATCACCAATGGCCTGGCAACTCGTCCCGACGGGCCGGAGGTGCTCAAGATATCGTATGCAGCCCTGCCTTGGGTCTTGTCTGATTACGCGCTGCTGCCATGTGGCGGGGCGCTTGGCAGAGGCTGCGGTCCTCTGGTACTGACCAAAGGCGGCGGCACGGCTGATCCGGCTGTGCTGTCTGGCCGCCGGGTAGCGGTGCCGAGTGAGCGGTCGACGGCCTACCTGTTGTTCCGACTGTGGGCAGCCCAAAACGTCCCGGGGGGCGTGGGCGAGATTGTCGTGATGCCGTTCCACCAGATCATGCCGGCTGTCCGTGACGGTCTGATCGATGCCGGGCTGGTGATCCACGAGGCTCGTTTCACTTATCCTGCTTACGGATTGGCCCTCCTTGCCGACCTCGGCAGCTGGTGGGAGGCCGACACAGGCCTGCCGATACCGCTTGGTGCCATCATCGCCCGCCGGACACTTGATTTGGACGCGATCGCGGGCTGGACGCGCGCATCGGTCGAATACGCCTGGGCCCACCCGGAGGTGTCGCAAGAGTACGTGATGTCTCACGCTCAGGAGCTGGCTCCCGAGGTGGCAAGGGCCCACATCGATCTGTACGTAAACAAGTTTACCGCCGATTTGGGCGAGGACGGGTACGCAGCGGTAACCGCCCTGCTCGACCGGGCCGCGCGGGAAGGGCTTGTGCCGGAAGTGGATTTGGCCGCGCTGCGATAACAGGATCGAAAGCAAGAGAGTCGCGCCGCTTCAACGCCATCGCGCAGTTGAAGCCGGCGTATTTTTTTGCCGACAGCGGCCGCTGCCTTCCCGGGATCTACTTCTGTCCCTGCCTGGTTAAACCGTGTCTTACGGCGTAAGAGGCAAGCTGCACGCGGTTTTCGAGCTGCAGCTTCTCCAACAGATTTTTGATGTGATTTTTGACGGTATTTTCCGCGATCACGAGGGTCTTGGCTATCTCCCGATTGGTGACGCCAGAGGCGACGTATTTCAGGATTTCTTTTTCTCGGGAGGTCAGGACACTGGGGAGAGGATCTTCATTCGTCCCTTCGCGAAACTGGTAAAAAATTCGTCCGGCGAGCTCGCGTGAAGTCTCCGTATTCCCTTGAATCAGCGAATGCAGATAGGCCAGCCAGTCATCCGGGTCCATGTTTTTCAACAGGTATCCTTGGGCCCCCAGCTGGATCGCGGCAAACAGATCCTTGATGTTGTCGGATACGCTTAAGATGACGATTTTTATGGTTGGAAACGCCTCTTTGATTTTCCTCGTCGCTTCCAAGCCGTCCCATACGGGCATGTGAATGTCCATTAACACGAGGTCAGGTAATTGTTGGCGGCATAATTCGAATGCTTCAGGACCGGTGGTTGCCTCGCCGACAATCGTAAACAAATCACTCTCAGCCAGCACAGAGCGAATGGCTTCCCGCGCATGGGGATGATCGTCTGCCAGAATGACGCGACAGGTTGCGCTCAACGAAACTCTCTCCTTTTTGCTGGTTTGCAAAACACCCAGTTTCTATCATACGAAACGGTACATCCTGAAGAAATAGCTCAAACGAGCCAGCTTGAAAAGGCGTCGGTCCTCGTATGATTAGTTATGATATCACGAAACGGTACGCGAATGGCTGCTGATCGTGCAAACGCCAACAACGGGGCGGGGGAGACGAGTATGTATGGAAGCATTTATGAGTATCTGTTGGTCATGCTGACCGGCTTGGCCAGCGCTCCACACTGCATCGGGATGTGCGGGGGGATCATGTCTGCCTGGACACTGCATTCAAATGCCCCCCTGCTGCAAACAGTCATGGCCTATAATCTCGGCCGGATCATGACTTATACGGCTGTAGGCGCGTGTATGGGCTTTGTCGGTTCGTTTGTCGGCGTGGCCGGCAGGCTCGTGGGGGTACAAGGAGCAGCCAATATACTGGGCGGGCTGTTTATTCTGCTCTGGGTAGGCAGAAAGCTTGCCATTCCCTTGGCCAAATGGAGCCCCCTGCGGCTTCCTGCGGTTCAGCGGATGCTCTCCCGGACAAAAGGTGAAACGGCCTTGGCGCCTATCTTTATCAGCGGCCTTTTGCTCGGATTCTTGCCCTGCGGCTTAACGTATGCCATGCAGATGAAAGCGGCTGCGACGGGGAACATCTGGGAGGGGGCCTCGACATTGGCCTGTTTCGGCCTGGGTACACTGCCGGCTTTACTCTGTACCGGGGTGCTTTCCGTCGTGCTCGGGAAGGCGCTGCGGACAAAGGTACTGCTCTTCGCCAACGCTCTCGCTGCCTGCATCGGCTTTGTCCTGATCATGCGGGGCCTGGTCATGAGCGGCTGGATGCCCAGTATAAATCCCTGGCTTTGGTGAGCCGGCATCAGGGCTGTGCATCGAAGCCAAACTCGGAGGCGATGGTTTGGCCGTCCTTTTCCACGACAATCTGCGCGACCCATCGGCCCACCATCGTGGGAATCAGCTTTGCGGTAAAGACACCGTCCGGCCCGCGCTCCGCTGAAAACAACAGTTCGCCGTGATCCATTTCCGGCATAGACAGCTTTACCGTCACTACAGCGTCTTTCATCCCTTCTGCCTGCTCGCTTGGCAGGGAAATCTGCAGTTCGTTTTCCATGAGAATTTTGACCGGCTCCGACACCAGCTTGATTTGCAGCCCATCCTCTTGTGCGCTTGCCGCTGTCTGTTCAGGATGAGCGTCTGCCGGGGCTGCTGCTGCGGCATGTTGATGTCCTTGTGCAGAACAGGCGGCGATCCAGGGTATCCCTGCTGCCAGCACGATCAAAAGAATCCCAAGGTATCTGCTGCTTCCGGCCATACGCGATCTCTCCTTTGTAAGATAGAATTTTCTATATATAGGTATTCATTCTTATTATTTCTTATTCAGTATAAAAATGAGATTCTCTTTTCCCCCGGCGCGCATATGATGTTCGTAACGGACATGCTCGAGACATAGCGGGTTCCAGGAGGGGACGTTTTCGTGGGAATATCCAGGCAAGTAACCTTGCATATTTCGGGGATGACCTGTGCGGCTTGTGCCAACCGCATTGAAAAAGTCCTCGGCAAGCTAAACGGAGTAGAAACCGTGCAAGTGAACCTCGCAATTGAAAAGGCGACGATTTCCTACCAGCCTGACGTCATCAATCAGGCAGACATAACGGGAAGAATCGAAAAACTGGGGTATAAAGCGACAGAAGAGCAGGAAGACAAACACCTGCATGAAATCAACAGGCTAAAGCAAAAGTGCCTGATCTCCGCCGTTTTGTCCATTCCCTTGATCTGGTCGATGGTCTCTCATTTTCCCTTGGCTGCATCGTCGGTTTGGGTGCCTGCCTTGTTCGAAAACGCCTTTTTTCAGCTTGCCATAACGTTTCCCATTCAGTTTTGGATTGGTTTTTCCTTTTACGAGGGGGCCTGGAGGGCATTGAAGAACAGGTCCGCCAACATGGACCTGCTGGTTGTGTTAAGCACGTCCTCCGCCTTTTTTTACAGCCATTCCTTAACCGTGCAGTCCGTCGGCAGCCCTTCGCAGCATGTGACGCTGTACTATGAGACAAGTGCCGTGATCATCACTTTTCTGTTGATCGGAAAACTTCTCGAGGCGACTGCGAAGGGGCGGACGGTTCAGGCGATCAAAAGCCTGTACCAGCTGCAGCCCAAATCGGCCGTGATTCTGCGCGGCGGCGAGCATCTGACAATTCCGATCGAACAATTGGCAGCGGGAGATATTTTTATCGTGAGGCCCGGGGAGAGAGTGGCCACCGATGGAATTGTCGTTCGCGGCAATTCCACCCTTGATGAATCGATGATCACGGGGGAGAGCATCCCTGTTGAAAAACAAGCGGGGAGTTTTGTCATTGGAGCGACGTTGAACCAGAACGGCCTGCTGCAAGTAAAGGCAGTGAAAATCGGCGGGGAAACGGCACTGTCGCAAATCATCAAAGTGGTGGAAGAAGCCCAGAGCAAGAAGGCTCCGATTCAGAGGTACGCCGATGAGCTGACGGAAATATTCGTCCCGCTTGTGGTTATGATTGCGGCCAGCACCTTTTTGGCCTGGTACTTCCTGCTGCGCCCGGGCGATTTTGGCGATTCGCTGGAAAAGGCAATGGCGGTGCTGATCATCGCCTGCCCTTGTGCGCTTGGACTGGCCACACCTACTTCCATTTTGGTCGCTTCTGGACGGGGGGCCCGGTCGGGGATTTTATTCAAGCGAGGAGAACATCTGGAAACCCTGCAGAAAGTGGATACCGTCGTCCTGGACAAAACCGGCACGGTCACCAAAGGGAAGCCGGAGATAACCGATGTCTACTGCCAGGGCGAAACATCGGCGTTCCTGCAGCTCGTCGCCGCTGCAGAAACGGGTTCCCCGCATCCCTTCGCTGCGGCGATCGTACAGACCGCTGCAAAACGAGGGCTGCCGAGGCTGCGGGCCGCCGAGTCCCAAACCGTCCCCGGCTACGGGGTCAAAGCGGTTGTGGAGGGGAAACAGGTCATCATCGGTTCAGAAAAACTGATGATCAGGGAAGGAATTGCCATAGAGGGAACAGATTCGCTGGTGAACCAACTGCAGTTCGCGGGAAAAACCGTCCTGTACGTCGCCGTCGATCGGCAGCTTGCCGGCCTGCTTGCCGCCGCCGATACGGTCAAGGAGGGGGCCCGAGAAGTCGTCCGCCGGTTACGGAAAATGGGGAAAGAGGTAATTATGGTGACAGGAGACCATCAGATGGCATCGACAGCCGTCGCCAAAAAAATCGGAATACACAGGGTTTATTCCGGCATGCTGCCGGAGGAGAAGGCAGCGATCATCGAAAAGTGGAAGCAGCAAGGGAGAACCATCGCAATGGTGGGGGATGGCATGAATGACGCACCGTCCCTGACCGCGGCTGACGTGGGCATCGCGCTCGGCACCGGAACCGACATCGCGATCGAAGCCGCCGACGTCATCATAATGCAAGAGGATGTGCGGGCGATTTCAGACGCCATTCGGCTGAGTCAAAAAACCATCGCCAATATCAAACAAAACATGTTTTGGGCCTTGGCGTACAACTCCCTCGGCATCCCGCTCACGATGCTCGGGTACTTGTCCCCCTGGCTGGCCGGAGCTGCAATGGCGTTCAGTTCCATCTCGGTCGTGTTGAATTCGCTGCGCTTAAAACGCGTACACCTGTAGACGCGGGATGTACAACCTCCTCCCTCGTTTCCCATTCATGACAGTTTCTTTACGTTTGCACACGCTGAAGGTTATAATAGGCAAGCATCTGTTATAATGCAGCTATACTTACATTTTTGTTTAGAGGGATGGTGTGTCCGGCATGGGCATCGTAAATTTTTCGCTTTTGTCATGGGATTTGTTTTTGATTGGCGCTGCCTATTTCATGATAACCGGCCTTTTGTTCAGCTTCGGTTTTCTTCGCCTGTTTCAGCGGCACATACGCAGCGGCGTCCTGCTGCTGCTCGGCTCTGTGGTCAGCACCGCGGTATTTTTGTCTATTATTTTCAAGCATTACGTATAGTCACCGGGGCGAACCACAAGTGGACCTTGGTCAAAAAGCTTTCTTAAGGATATCTTAAGAAGGCTTTTTTTACTTGTAAGCTAAATTTTATCTGAATTTTCCATCCGGTGAAAACATAGCTTTAATATCGTAAAGAATGCCCTTTAAAAAGGAGGAACAACATGCTAAGAAAGGACAAGTCAGCGGTATTTGAGGAGGTAATGGACAAGATCGACTCACTCTGGGAAGAGGAAGTGGCTTTTCTGCAAAAGATTGGCCGATACCCCAGTACATTGGGGAATGAAGCAAGCGTACAGCATTTTATCGCCGATTATTTCAGCAGCGAACTAGGTCTGGAAACCGATGTGTTTGTCCCCGATCATAAAATAATTTCAAAGCTCCCCGGCTACTCCCCAGTCGAGTGGTCGTACGAGGGCAGACCTGTAGTGGTAGGTAAGTGGCAGACTGAAGGGCCGAAAACCGGCAGAAGCTTGATTTTACAAGGACATGTGGATGTGGTTAGTCCCGAACCTGTTGCGTTTTGGAATTATGATCCGTGGGGCTCAACGATCGAAGGAGACAAAATGTATGGGCGGGGCCTGCAAGATATGAAATCGGGAATTGCCGCCATGATCTTTGCCGTAAAGGCGATAAAAGAGAAAGGAGTGAAGCTGGGAGCCGATGTTTTGCTGGAAACGGTGATTGAAGAAGAATGCACCGGCAACGGAGCCCTTGCGACGTTGGCAAGAGGCTATGTGGCTGACGGCGCCTTGATACCAGAGCCGTTCGGGCCGACCGCGCTGACAGCTCAAGTCGGGGTCATCTGGATGAGGGTCAGGGTGAGAGGAGCAGGAGCCCATGTGGAAAGAGCCGACCGGGCGGTAAATGCGATTCAAAAGTCGTACGTGCTGATCAACGCCCTTGATGAGTACCGCCGTTATATCAATGGGTTGCCCAAGCATCCAAGCTTTCAAAATCACAGTCATCCATTAAATGTAAATGTAGGTATCATTCGTTCCGGAGACTGGGCTTCGAATGTCCCCTCGCTGTGCACGTTTGAAGCGCGGATCGGTTTGTACCCGGGACAAGACCCGCAGCAGGTGAAAGACGAAGTAAAATCATGGCTGCTAGAGGCCGCAAAGCAAGATCCTTGGCTGATTCAGGCAGAGCCGGAGATTACGTTTTACGGGTTCCACGCGGAAGGCGTTGCACTGGATCGGGATCTGGAGATTTTCCGCGTGTTGGAAAGCGCGCATGAAAGGACGACTTCTCAAAAGCTGCAGTATGCCGCTGCCACAGCCACGACCGATATCCGTTTCTACAATCTATATTACGGGATCCCCGCGACTTGTTACGGCCCGACCGGGGGGAACATGCACGGAGTGGATGAATGGGTCGATCTGCCCAGTGTCAAAGCCGTAACGAAGACCTATGCTGCGTTCATTCTCGAATGGTGCGATATGAGAGAATCATGAACAGGCGATGAAAATCAAGGGGTGACCAAAATGAACGTGAAAAAATGGCTTGGGCTGGCAGCTGTCCACGTATTGGCGGCAATGGGCGCATTAACCGGCTGCTCATCAAACGCAGGATCGACTGCCGAAGAGATACGCATTGGCGCCATTGCCCCATTAACCGGGCCGGCAGCCAATGCCGGCGTCGCTCTTCAACAGGGGATCGAGTTGGCTGCTGAAGAATGGAACGCCAAGGGAGGAATTGAAGTAGACGGCAAAAAGCTGCCGATAAAGGTGTTTTTTGAAGACTCGCAGAGCAAACCCGAACAAGGAGTGAGCGGCGCGGAGAAGCTGATTAACCAGCAAAAGGTTCACCTGCTGATCGGGGACGCTTTTGCCAGTTCCGTGACGATGTCTGTGATGGATTTGGCATCCCAATACGAAATTCCCATCTTGAGCGGCGAACCCGTCAGCGAAGCGATCGCCGAGAAGGTGGAGAAGGACCCGGAAAAGTACCAATTTTTCTGGAAGGGGAATTTCGGCAGTTCTGCCTACGCCGAGACCGTTTTTGAAACCTATAAATACCTGGAGGCGAACAAGCAATACACCCCCAAAACGAAAACGGTCGCCTTTGTCGTTGAGGATACGGACTACGGGCGTTCCAACGCTGACGTAACCGGCAAACTGTTTGAACATGACGGATGGAAGATCGCCGCCGCCGAGACCGTGCAGTTGGGCTATACCGATTTTTATCCGCAGCTGTCCAAGCTTCATTCCCTGAAGCCTGATGTCATCGTAACCTGCTTTACATCAGTCGCTTCCGGGGTAGCGTTTGTCAAACAATTTCAGGAAACCAAAGCCGGCGCCCTCCATTTGGCCATTTATTATCCTGTTCGTCCGGAATTTATCGAACAGGCGGGCCCTGCCGCAAATAACCTGATTTGGACGCCGCTCAGCTACGATCCCAAGCAAATCGAACGTCAGAAAAAGTTTGCCGAATCCATTCAAAACAAATACAAAGTCGCTTCCACTTCCGACCATGCATCTGGCTACGATGCGATGGTCAATGCGCTGACTGCCATCGAAAAGGCAAAAAGTCTCGATTCAGCGAAAATTGCAAAACAACTATCCAATCTCGAACGGGAGGGGTTATTGGGGAAATATGTCTTCGATCAGAAAAATCACCAGATTAAAGCCGGTGCCGACTACCTGCCAGTGCCCGCAGCGCAGATTCAGAATGGCGAAAATAAGCTCATTTGGCCTGAAAACGTCTCTACATCAAGCCCGGTTCCACAGCCATGGGTGAAGTAGGCGTTTCGATTGGTATCAAACACGCGGAGGAGGAGGCAGATGAGCCATTCACCCCTTTTGCAGGCTCGGCAGATTACGAAAGCCTTTGGCGGATTGGTTGCGCTAAAAGAGACAAGTTTCAGCATTTCCCGACAGGAGATCCTGGGTCTGATCGGACCAAACGGGGCAGGAAAAACAACGCTCTTTAACGTGATCGCCGGTGCATTCACTCCTGATGTGGGAACGATTCTGTACGAAGGCGGGGATATTACAAACATGGGCCCGGATCGGCGCTGCCAGCTGGGAATTGCCCGTACCTTTCAGATCACTCGGCCCTTTTTAAACCTGAGCCTGGTTGACAATGTCACCGTTGGCGCCTACTTCGGAAAAAAGCGAGGAAATCTTCAGGCTGCCAAAAAAAGGGCCGCAGAAGTGCTCGAATTTCTCTCGATGGGAGATCTGCGGCACCAGGAAGCCAAGCAGCTGTCGATCGGGAATCGAAAAAAGCTGGAGTTGGCCCGTGCGCTTGCCACAAATCCCAAGCTTCTGCTGCTGGATGAAGTGATGGGAGGACTCACTCCCACAGAAGCAGCAGAGATGATGGAGATCATCCGAAAAATCAGAGAGACAGGCGTCACGATCATGATGATCGAGCATGTGATGAAGGCGGCCATGGGCCTCTCCGATCGAATGCTGGTTCTGCACTACGGCCAGGTAATCGCCGAGGGGACACCGGCAGAAATTGCGCAAAATCCCTTGGTGATCGAGGCGTATCTTGGGGGCATGAAACATGCTTGACATACAAAATATCGATGTCTATTACGGTGATGTGCAGGTCCTTCATCAAGTATCTCTCACGGTAAAGAAGGGGGAGATCGTCGCCCTGTTAGGCTCGAACGGCGCAGGAAAAACGACCGCGTTGAAGGCGATTTCCGGTTTGCTGCGGCCAAAGAACGGGACGGTCAACGTTCATCATCAGGATATCCGGCACGTTCGGCCCTCCTCCATTATTTGCATGGGGGTGGCCCATGTCCCTGAAGGGAGGCATCTCTTCCCGCAAATGACAGTCGAAGAGAATCTGTTGATGGGGGCTTTTGCAAAGAAATCCTGGGGGCAGCGGAAGGAACGACTGCCTTACATCTACGGGATGTTCCCAAGACTGGCGGAAAGAAAAAAACAAGAAGCCGGCACCTTGTCGGGAGGCGAACAGCAAATGGTTGCCATCGGCCGGGCCTTGATGAGCCGGCCGGAAGTACTGATGCTTGATGAGCCTTCGCTGGGACTCGCACCCAAGATCGTCGAATCGATCTTTGAACTGCTGCAAGACTTGAATCGCCAGGGAATCACCATCCTTTTAGTTGAGCAAAACGCCCATCTCGCGCTGGAGATTTCACATCGAGGATATGTGATGGAGACGGGTAAAATTGTTCTGCAAGGAAGCGGGGAAGAGTTGAAAAATAACGACTATATAAAGAAAGCATACTTGGGTATCTAGGAGGCGAGCTGATGGGTGTACTCGTTGAGCAGCTGCTGAATGGGCTGATTATCGGTTCCATGTATTCGCTTGTTGCCAGTGGATTGTCCCTGATTTGGGGAACGATGAAGATGCTTAACTTCTCCCACGGGGAGTTTTACATGGTCGGCGGGTATTTGATGTATTTTACCAATGTCGCCTCCGGTATGAACCCGCTTCTGGCCTGTGCGCTCAGTCTGGTTGCCGTATTCTTGCTGGGCGTGCTGATCGAAAGAACGGTCATTCACCATCTCCTGGATAAACCCGGCTGGGATATTAGCCCGCTTATCGCGACGATCGGGATCTCTATTTTCATGCAAAACTTCGCCCTGCGTGTCTGGGGCGAGAGATTCAAGAATATTCCGTATTATGCGGACGGAAATGCGAACATTGCCGGGGTTGAAATGTCCTATCAACGCATTTTGATCTTTGTCGTCGCGATCGTGGTCGTGGTGCTCTTCTGGGCCTTTTTGAAGTTTAGCCGGTACGGCATGGCCCTGCGGGCAACCTCCCAGAACCGTGATGCCGCTGCCATTTACGGTGTGAATATTTACGTGATTTACATGATTACATTCGGCATCAGTGCGACGTTGGCCGCACTTGCCGCTGTTATGCTGTCGCCCATCTATTCCGTAAATCCATGGATGGGAGCTCCTCCATTGTTGAAAGCTTTTACGGTAGTGGTTCTGGGTGGTCTGGGGAGCCTGGAAGGCGCGATTATCGGCGGGGTTGTTTTAGGAGTTCTGGAAAGTCTGGGAGTCTTTTTCTTTTCTTCGGAATGGAGGGATGTTGTCGCTTTTACCGTCCTCATCCTCGTCCTCTGGATCAGACCGACAGGACTATTTGGAGCAAAGGCTTGGTGATGACCACACATGGATATTCAAAACCAACAAACTGTGAAGCGCAAAAAGTCCTTCTTTCAAAATGAAACCGGGCTGATGTGGCAATCCAAACCTTTTCTTTATACGGCAGGTATCGTACTTCTGCTAGCCCTGCCGTTATTGATCAAAAACAGCTACACCCTGCACATTCTCATCTTGTCCTTGCTGTTTGCCGTGTTAGCCTTGAGTTGGAATTTGCTTGTCGGATATGCGGGTATCTTTTCGTTTGGACATCATGCCTTCTTCGGGCTTGGCGCCTACGTATCCGCGCTGGGTTCAATGAAACTGGGGATTTCTCCCTGGTTGGGACTTGTTCTGGGCGGGCTTGCTGCCGCCTTGGCCGGGTTGGTTGTCAGTTTGCCGGTACTTCGCTTGCGGGCCGCACCGTATATCGCCATCGTTACCTTGGCATTTGCCGAGATCATCAAACTGGTTGCCAGCAACCTGGTTGACCTGACCCGCGGGGAATTGGGGCTCAATGGAATCGAGTCCTTTGACAAAATAGGCCCGATCAGCTTTACCTTGGCCCACCGGGAAAACAGCTACTACCTCATTTTGCTGATCATGCTTTTGACGGTTTTCGTCATCTATAAAATCATGAAGGGCCCCACCGGCTTTGCCCTAAAAGCGATTCGCGAATCGCAGGATGCGGCCGAAAGTCTCGGAGTGAACGTAACCCGCTACAAGCTGTTTGCCTTTGTCGTCAGTTCCTGTTTGGCTGGCGTCGCCGGATCATTTTACGCTCACTACATTCATACCTTGACACCGACTTCCGTGATGAACATCGACGTGATGATGCAAATTTTGGTCATCACACTCATTGGGGGACTGGGCACCATGATTGGTCCGATAGTGGGTTCGATGGTCTTGGTCATCGGATTGGAGTATATGAGATTTCTTGGCGACTACCGCATGTTGATTTACGGGGCACTTCTCGTCGTGGTCATTCTTTTCCTGCCGGAAGGATTTATGAGAAAACTCTTCCCAAAGGCAAAAGAATTATAACAGATGGTAAAGGAAAGGAAGTTTGCATATGAGCGTGCTGGAGTATGTCATGAAGGTGATTGACGACAGCTGGGAAGAACAGGTTGGCTTTTTGCAGAAGCTTGGGCGATATCCAAGCACCCTGGCTTCTCGCCAGCGGAGTGGAGCCATGCGGGACGTCCGATCGTCGTAGGCAAACTGGCGGCAGATGGCCCGAAAATCGGGAAGAGCCTGATTTTGCAAGGGCAAAATGCACGCGCCCGATGAATGGGTTGATTTGCCCAGTGTGAAGGCTTGCACGAAGACTTACGCCGCATTTATTTTGGATTGGTGTAAGGGAAGAAATGATGGAGATCGGTAAAGAAAGGGGTACAGCGATATGAGTACGATCATGGCGGCTGCTGTCCAAATGGACTCCCAAAGCAACAAGGCAGCGAATTTGCGGCAAGCAGAAAAGCTGATACGTGAGGCAGCAGCGAAGGGAGCAGCGTACATCTGTTTGCCTGAATATTTCAATTTTATCGGACCTGAGGAGGACGAAGAACGAAATGCAGAGGTGGTTCCGACAGGTGCAACGCCTCAGTTACTGAGCCGCCTGGCCAGACAGCTGGGGGTTTGGCTGCACGGCGGAAGCATCCTCGAAAAAGTGGAAGGGATGGAAAAGTACTATAATACGACACTTCTGTTTGACCCACATGGAGAAATCGTTTCCAGGTACCGAAAAATTCACTTGTTTGATGCGCAGATTGAGGATGGATACATGGAATCCAGGACGAAAAATTTTGGGAGTGAAATAGTTGTACACAAGACGAGTTTTGCAACAGTAGGCCTTACCATCTGTCACGATGTCAGGTATCCGGAGCTGTATCGTCTTTTAGCCCTGCAAGGTGCCGAGATCATGACGGTCCCCGCCGCATTCCCCATGTACACCGGCAAGGACCATTGGGAAGTGCTGCTCCGGGCAAGGGCCATCGAAAATCAGGTCTACGTGATTGCTCCCGGCCAGATAGGGGATAAACACGATATGAGGTGTTACGGCCGTTCGATGATCATCGACCCGTGGGGCAATGTGATTGCTTCCGCTTCCGATGTTGAAACGATGGTACTAGCCGAGATCGATACAAGCTTTCTGCAGGAAGTAAGAAGAAAAATGCCCTCGCTGCAGAACAGAAGACCCGAGGTATATTCCTTGGCGATTCGTGAGGGAAACGATCCAACACAATCGAAAGCATGTCTTTTCGCCAGACCCCGTGATGAAAATTGCGGGGTTTGACGATTGTTGGCAGACTCAGAGAACGAAGACAGTGACAGACGCGAAAATGATATCCAAGTGAAAAGGTTGCCGTCTCTGCTCCTGTTTTGCTGGCGGTGACAGCCAAGGTAGCGCGGAAAACGTTGTACTTGTTGACTTTATTTGTTTTCTTCCCCGGCAATGTGGTGTCCGTTGACGGGGATTACGCGGGAAAGCCATTTCATCACGCCGGGAGCGATCATGTTCCAGGCGTGATTTTTTCAAAAAATGTTATTTGAGCTGTCACAAATTCCCGTTGGCTGGATCAAATCCATGTATACTTCAAAAAGGGGGTGAACGAAACTTGAATGCAAAAGCTGATGAAATCAAATGGGCGCTGCAGCCGACGAAGGATGCCGTATTCGAAGGGCTGATGAGCGAGTATGGCGATAAAATTCTTCAACTCGTTTACCTCAACGTCAAGGATCGAACGATTGCCGAGGATATTACGCAAGAAGTGTTTATCAGTGCGTATCGCCACCTTGAGACGTTCCGCGGTGAAAGCAGCTACAAGACGTGGCTGTATCGAATCGCGATCAATGAGACGAAGAAATATTTGCGTTCATGGTCGTTCCGCAAGATCTTTTCCACGATCAAGACGAAGGATGAAAAGCCCGTGGAGACGGCTGACCAAATCAATCTGGAAACCATTGTCATGACCAAACAAGACAAAGCGGAGATTGCCGAAATCGTGATGTCGATGTCTCCGCAGTACCGGCAGGTGATTACGCTCTTTTACTACGAGGATCTGACGATCAAGGAAACGGCCCACGCGCTTGGCGTATCGGAGGAGACTGTGCGGACCAAACTGCACAGAGCGCGTAAACAATTTAAAAAACGGGCCGAAAAGGAGGGCATAACATGGACGTAGACAACGCATTTCGCGAAGCCGTACGCGAAGCCAATCAAAGAAATTTGCAGGGGGTTCGCTTTTCCAAGGAGCTGGAGCAAAAGATTCATACGCGGATCGCTGCCGACAAGAAGCGCGGAAATCGCAGCCGTTTCGCCATTGCCACGATTGCGGCTGCTGCGGCCGTCTCCATCGTTTGCATTCCACCGCTGCTCCGTCTCGCCCAAGAGGCGGTTTCCGCCGCCTTTTCAAAAGAGGAACCTTCCCCGCTGCACGAAACGAGTCCGCAAAAAGAAAAACCGGAGACGAAGCCGTTGACGAACGAGACAGTCGGCAAGCTGGTGCAGGCGGAACTGGAAAAATTGTATCTGGCTGCCCCTGAGCTTCGAGCCTATCGCATTGAATCAACAGACAATCTCATCTACCGGGTGAACGTGAGACTAAGGGCAGCAGATAATCAGTATGTCCACTTGATGTTGGACAGCAGGACAGGCGCACTGCAAACCTATGAACGCAGCTACAGCGAACAAAGTGGCCAAAAGCAGCTTGCTGAATCAACCGCGAAAGAAAAGGCAACTGCTTTTGTGCAGGCGATCCTCGGAGAAGACAGCAAAGCGTATCAGCTTCAGATGACGTATACCGGAAAACGGGATGCGTTCGATGAAACAGAGAATGTGACAAAAGTGCTGTTCCAGCGAGATCAGCGAAATGAGCCGCATCCCTTTGACAACATTGTCATCAGCCTGGATGGAGACGGTCAAGTCATCGCTTTCGCGCGGACGAACGAGGCAGAAGAAAAGACGCTGGAGGCGCTCAGCAAAGCGATTCCCTCCGTGCAGGCGTACCGACTGGAGGCGAAGACGCCGGACACCCGGGGCTACTCCATGCTGCTTCGCACGGAAGATACGCAGCTGGCAGCCAAACACATATCAATCAGTGTCAGCGGACCGCAAAGCGAATTAATCGGCTATAGCGTTGACAGAGAAAGTGCAGCTGAAACAGGGAAGGCACCTGATGCGCTGGCGATTGAAAAAGCAACCCAGTTCATTCAGCAGATCGTCGGCGCGGACAGCGGCAATTATCGTCGGCTGACGTACGATGGGCCGACCTCCTTCCAACGGTACGTCAACGGTATTCCCGTAATCGGGGACACGCTGCGCGTCTCTGTAGATGGGGCAGGCCAGGTCCGCTCCTTCAGCCGCGACGTCCCGACGCTTGATCAGTCGGCCTTCCCGTCTTTGACGGAAGCCGTGTCCAAGGAAGCGGCAAAAAAAGAACTGGCGGCCAATATGAAGCTGAAATACGAGCAGGGCTACGTCGCCCGGCGCGATCCGGCAACAAACAAACCGCTGGAAACGCGAACCTTGCTCGAGTATACGCCGGCGGTCACTGGAATCTCCCTGGGCAGGTCGCCGTCGCCGGCATGGTACATCGACGCCAAGAGCGGGAAGATGGAGTATGGCTTCGGCAACAACGGAATTGATTACGACAGAGCCAAACGGACTGCGCCGATTCCTGTGACGCCGCCTAAGCAGCCGGTCATCGTAAAATCGAAGGCAGAGGCGGCTCAGCTGCTGCAAGCAGAGTTTGACGTTGATCTGAGCAAACTCATCTACAGGGAGCGAAGCGAGAGTCAAAACACGAAGACCTATGCTTGGAAAACGGCTGCCGGCAAAGAGACCTGGGTAACCACTGATGCCCGTACCGGTCAGGTCATCCAGTTGAACTATCCGCGCGCAGATAAAAAAGACAGCATTACCGAGCAAGCAGCATTGGCGGAAGCAACCCGGTTCCTGCAAAAATACATCGATACGAATGTCGAGGAAGTTCAGCTTGCCACAGTCATCCCGGCAGGTCTGGGCAATGGGTATACGTCTTCCGGCGATTGGGAGTTCTGCTTTTTCAAGAGTCACGATGGTGTGCCGCTGCTCGACGCAACCGGCGGAGACGCGTATACGGTAACCGTCGACCCATCGACAGGCAAGGCGAACTACTTCAGAAATACCCCTGCCTTGATGTATGGGGCGCGAGATGACGCGGGCGGGACAGCGTCCATGGGGGCAGAGAGTTTTCCCGATAAAGCATCAGTCGTCCCGGTCGAGGAAGCGGTTGAGGAATATCTGAAATACCTTCCGCTCGAGCTTGCCTATCTGGTCAGAGATGTAAACGGCCAACTGCACGAGACGCCCATCCTGGCCTATGTGCCCATGAGCAGCGAAGCTGACGCTGCAAAGTCGTTCCGGATCGATGCCGTAACCGGAAAAGTAATCGTGAAGTAGAAACAGGACGTAAGAAAACAGGCATAACCCTGTCAAGCAGACAACCACTAAGTAGGCGATTAAGGCGCGGCTGATGCCTGGTACCTTGCCAGGAAGCAGCCGCTGCATTTTTTCTGCCACATTTCCCCTCGGAAAGGCAAGGCGCAAACATAACGTATAAGAGTTCAACATACTAGTGGGTGATGGAAAAATCACTGACATGATCCGCCATGCCCACGAATTAGGCTTGCTTACTGCGCCCTATGTATTTGACGAGGAACAAGCCCGCAAAATGACGGAGGCTGGATTTCCACACACCCTTGCCGACGAAAGTGATGGGGCAAGGGTGTTTTTGTTTGCCAAATTCATACTTTCGCGTTTGGAAAAAGATTTTCCATTCATTTTCTGTTACATTTAGGGAGGACATACCCATGAAATGTAGTGAGGATGATCATCAGATGAAAATTTTGCTCGTGGAAGACGATAAAACGATCGCGTCCGGTCTTGAATATTCGCTGCAGCAAGATCACTTTTCTACCGTCATTTGCCATGATGTTGCATCTGCAAAAAAAGTATTGGCTGAACAAATCGATCAATTCGCTCTATGTTTGTTTGATTTGTCCCTCCCGGACGGAAGCGGCTATGAACTGTGCCAGCTGGTAAAAAAGCAGAGGGATATTCCCGTTATTTTCTTAACGGTGATAGATGATGAGGGGAATGTCGTCATGGGGCTTGACATGGGAGCCGATGATTACATTACAAAGCCCTTCCGCATTCGCGAGCTTCTCTCGCGGATCAAGTCAGTCTTGCGGAGATACCACAAGCCGTCTCAGACAAAAGCGGTCATCGACATAAAAAATGTCCGCATCAATACGCTTGAAGGAAAGGTTTACAAGAATGGCGCCGAAATTCCCTTGACGGCGCTAGAGTATCGCTTGCTGCTCGTCTTCGGCAACCATATTGGACAAGTCCTTTCAAGAAATCAGCTTTTAGAGCAGATATGGGATGTGGCCGGCGACTTCGTCAATGATAATACGCTAACCGTTTATATCAAGAGGCTGAGGGAGAAGCTGGAGGATCATCCGCAAGATCCGACGCTGATCAAAACCGTGCGCGGTCTGGGCTATAAGGTGGGGGATTAGCATGCTGCGAAATCGGGAGATTCAGATTCTCTTGCTGGTCATGTGCTCCATCAGTTTGGCGGCGATCGTCGCTGCTGCCTTTCTTTCATCTGCAGCCGCGGTGCTCGTTTTGATCACGTCTGCCTTGCTCATGGGAAGCAGTTTGGTCTTTACGAAGTGGAGATATCGCGAAATCGAGAAGCTGTCCCTCTACTTGCGGCAGATTAGCAGTGGAAATGATTCACTTGATGTTCGAGATAATAAGGAAGGCGAGCTGAGTATTTTAAAAAATGACATTTACAAAGTGACGCTCATGCTGTCGGAGCAAAGATCCCTTTTACAGCAAGACAAAATTCAGCTCACGGATGCCATTTCCGATATATCCCATCAGCTCAAAACGCCGCTTACCTCCATGACGGTCATGGCAGATCTGCTCGGCGACCCCAAACTGCCTGTCGCAAAAAGAATGGAGTTCACCCGCAATATTCGGATTCAGCTTGAACGAATCGATTGGCTTGTCTCTTCTTTATTAAAGCTCTCGAAAATCGATGCGGGGACGGTTCTATTCAAAAAAGATCAAGTCAAGATCGGAGAGCTTATCCAAAAGGCGTTAGGGCCGGTTCTGATTCCGATGGATATTAAAGCACAAACGGTTTCGATCAAGGGTGACGACAAAGTCACCTTTCTTGGCGATCTCAATTGGACCGCTGAAGCCGTCATCAATATTTTGAAAAACTGTGTGGAGCACACTCCTGAAGGCGGAGAAATCGCCATTTCTTTTTTCGAAAACGCACTATTTACAGAAATTGTAATCGCTGATAACGGGACAGGAATTCCCAAGGAAGACATTCCCTATGTATTCAAGCGTTTCTACAAGGGGAAGAATGCCAGCGAGGGCAGCATCGGCATTGGTCTTGCGATGGCTCACAGCA
Organism: Brevibacillus massiliensis; assembly: GCF_000311785.1. Lineage (GTDB taxonomy): Bacteria > Bacillota > Bacilli > Brevibacillales > Brevibacillaceae > Brevibacillus_C > Brevibacillus_C massiliensis. The sequence goes on along the minus strand of NZ_HE978535.1, from coordinate 613,003 downwards.
TTATTGCAAGACAAAACGGAGTGATTGATGTTTCCAGCGGCAGCAAAGGGGGCACGCAGTTTCGGATTAAATTTTACAAGCAAGTAATTTAACCGCAAGTGACGAAATTGTCATTTTCACAGTCACTTGAAAGTCATTTTGGACAGATAAGATGGAACCATCGGTAAAATGATGGAGGTTTTACAATGGAAATCTTGAGAATTGAACATCTATCCAAATTATATGGAAAGGGCGAAACGGCGGTAAGGGCACTTGACGATGTTTCTTTTTCGGTCAAAAAAGGGGAATTTGTCGCGATTATTGGCCCATCCGGATCGGGGAAATCAACGCTTCTGCATTTGCTGGGCGGTGTGGACAGGCCGACAAACGGAAAAGTCCTCGTCGATAACACGGACATATACAGCCTGGATGAAACCCAGCTGGCCATCTTTAGACGCAGGCAAATCGGCTTGATCTACCAGTTCTACAACCTGATTCCCGTCTTGACGGTTGAAGAGAATATCACGCTGCCGCTCTTGCTTGACGAACAGAAGGTAGACAAGAACCATTTTGATGAGATCGTGAAGAAGCTGCATCTGGAAAATCGTTTACACCATCTGCCCAATCAGCTTTCCGGCGGACAGCAGCAGCGGGTCTCGATTGGCAGGGCGCTGATCAACAATCCCGCGATTATGCTGGCTGACGAGCCGACCGGCAACCTGGACAGCAAGAATAGCAGTGAAATCATCGACCTGTTAAAAGTGTTTAACAAAACCTATCATCAGACATTGATCGTCATTACCCATGATGAGCGAATTGCTCTGCAGGCTGACAGGATCATTGCGATTGAAGACGGAAGGATTGCCAAAGATGAGGTGATTCGCCCGTGAATATTGTCAATAAACTGACGATCAGACATTTAAAGCAAAACAAGAGACGAACGCTTGTGACGGTCATTGGCGTCATTATTTCGGTCGCTATGGTGACGGCTGTCGCAACACTTGGTGTCTCCTTTTTGGATTTGATGAAACGGCAGACAATCGCAGATGGTGGAGAATGGCATGTCCTCTACAAAGATGTGAACACCAAACAGCTTGAAGCGATCAAAAATGATGACGCAACAAAAACCGTTGCGATCTCGCGGGATCGCGGCTATGCCCTGTTGGAAGGGAGCCAAAATAATCACAAGCCCTATGTATTCATCAAGGAGTACAACTCACAAGGATTTCAACAATTTCCGATTGAACTCAGCAAGGGGCGGCTTCCGCAAACAGACCATGAAGTGGTTATTTCAGAGGATATCGCTGCGAACGCCAAGGTAAAATACGAGATTGGCGATCATCTCACCCTGCATGTTGGCCAGCGATTCTCGGAAGACAATGATCAACCGCTGGACCAATTTGAATCATTGCGCATGGCAGATGGCGAAATGACCGAAACCTTAAAAAATACGACAACGAGAAACTACACGGTCGTAGGCTACATGAAACGCCCCACCTGGGAGCCGACGTGGGCGCCGGGGTATACCATTATTAGCTATGTCGATGAAAACATCATGGGAGCAAGCGATAAAGTCAATGCCGCGGTTGTCCTGCAAAAAGTCAATCGTTCCTTGTTTGCTCATGCGGAAAATATGGCGGAGAAAAACAACATCGAATCCGTCCAGTATAATAATGAATTGCTTCGCTATTACGGCGCGATCAAAAGCGAAGGCTTGAGCAGCACACTTTATCCCCTGTCAGCCATCATCATGGCGGTCATTATCATTGGCTCGGTCTCGTTGATCTACAATGCATTCGCGATTTCCGTCTCGGAGCGCTCCCGTCATTTGGGCATGCTTGCGAGCGTAGGGGCCACGAAGAGGCAGAAGAGAAATTCCGTCTTTTTTGAGGGCGTCGTCATTGGCTTGATCAGTATTCCCATCGGAATCATCTGCGGTCTTGTCGGGATTGGCATTACCTTTTGGTTCATTAACTCCATCATTCAAGGAGCATTGGGGATTACGGAAAAGCTGACGCTCATCGTCACGCCATTATCGCTCCTGATCGCCAGTGCAGTTTCCATGATGACGATCTTCATTTCAACCTATCTCCCTGCCATCAAGGCATCCAGAATCTCCGCCATTGATGCGATCAGGCAAACAACGGATGTGAAACTGACCAGCAAGGCGGTGAAAACGTCTACGTTCATTCGCAAGCTCTTCGGTATCGAAGCGGAGATCGGGCTGAAAAACCTAAAGAGGAACAAACGCAGATACCACGCCACCGTATTTTCGCTCGTCATCAGTATTGTTCTGTTTTTAACGGTATCCTTTTTTACCGCCAATTTGAAAGAATCCCTGGCACTCTCGCAGGAAGGCGTAAATTACGATATCCAAGCATGGTACTTCGATGAAAAAGAACTGGATGATTCGTTGATCAGATCGATCGCATCCCTTGATGATGTAACAGAATACAGCGTCATCCACGGGCTAAATGTGAATGCCTGGATTGAACAAGCAGCAATCGCCGACGAATTGCAGGAAGCGGTAAAGCGGGATCCGGGTATTCTGCGGGACGGAAAATATCCTTACTATATTCTGGTAAATGCCTTGGACGATTCCAACCTGCAAGCTTATGCAAAAGCGGTTGGTGCAGATTACGAACAGCTGACCGATCCGGATCATTTGGCTGCGATCGTGATCGATACGATCCGTTATAGGGATATGGATACGGAAAAGTATGTCAAAACGAAAGCCATTCATGCGAATGTCGGACAAAGTATCGATTTGACCGATATAGATGGCGAAACAGGAAACGAGACAGGTTTACCCCAAGTGAAAATTGCTGCGTTGACCGACCAATATCCGATGGGGATTCATCCAGAGTCGGCGGGGGTAGGCGGGTTAAATCTCATCGTCTCGAAACGAGTCATGGATCAACTGAGAGACAATATAAAGAAAGCCAACATACAGACATATCTCTTTCTGAAAAGTACAGATCCGGTGAAAACACAACAGGAAATTGAAGAAATGAACGAGCCGAATTTGCATGTTTCGAATATGTATCAATCGAGAAAACAGGATGAACAGAGGATAATGCTGATGTCCGTCTTCTCGTATGGCTTTATCGTATTGATTTCGGCGATTTCGATCGCGAATATTTTCAATACGATCTCCACCAGCATATCCCTGCGCAAACGGGAATTTGCCATGCTGAAATCCGTTGGAATTACGCCAAAAGGCTTTACGAAAATGATGCATTACGAAAGTATTTTTTACGGGATCAAGGCGCTGGCTTTCGGGCTTCCCATCAGCTTTGTCGTGATGTTATTGATCCATCGGGCCTTGATGAACAAATTTAGCTACGGATTCGCGCTGCCCTGGGTGAGTATTGTTTTTGTCATCGCTGCCGTATTTGTCATCGTCAGTTCAGCCATGCTGTATTCCAGTGCAAAAGTAAAAAAGGAAAACATTATCGATGCATTAAAGCAGGAGAGTATATAGGTTTATGCTGTAGAGACACGCAGAGTCTGCCGGCACATACCCTGACCCAACAAAAAGAAGAGGAAAGCGACCGCCGGTAAACACCCCGCTCGACCACCCGCTGGTCACAACGGTATCGAAAAGTGCAGAAGCGTTTGGCATCAGTCCGCGTTACGAAGGTTTCGTCGCGGTCTCCGATGCCGCCTTCTACGCGGATAAGGAGATTCCGGTGCTTCTCTTCGGCGCTTCGGGCGGCCAGCTCCACGGCCCCAACGAATACGTGAATCTGGAGTCTTTTTACAATACGACCAAGGCTTTAATCCTGACCGCATTGCACGGGCAGCAAGCGCGATAAGCAGGCTGGTGGTCCCGGAGCGCTGACGGATACTCTTAGGTGAGGAAGGTCTCCATTTTTGGGAGACCTTTTGTCTGTTTCCTCCCTCCAAAGGAAGGACTTGTACTCGCCGTCAAGAATATGTATCTGTGTTTGCAAAAAGTCGCCAAAACGAAATCGACAGATAGGAAGGGGTAAGGCAAATGCCGCAAAAACCGGTTATCGGAATCACAGGAGCTTTCATCAAACACAATGCGTTTATGGAAGGAGTCTACGTACATCATGACTACCATAGATCGGTAGCGGCCGCGGGGGGAATCCCGATCGTTCTGCCGTTTATCAATCCGGAGGCCGCACTTGAGGCTGCCGCTCTGTGCGACGGAATTATCATGAGCGGCGGCGAGGACGTCGACCCGCTCTATTACGGAGAGGAACCGCATCCCCATCTGGGCTATACCAACCGGGAGCGGGACGAAACAGAACTGGCGCTCATCCGGCATGCGCTGGACCACAACATCCCGCTGCTCGCCGTCTGCAGGGGTGTACAGATTTTAAATGTCGCCCTGGGCGGCACATTGATCCAAGATATACCCAGTCAGTGGAGTGAGCCGCTGCAGCACTCGCAAAAAGCGGAGCGGAGCCGGGATACGCATGCGGTTGCCCTTGAGCCGGGAAGCTGGTTGGCTGAGATTCTGGGGGAGCAGCGGATCCGGGTAAACAGTTTGCATCATCAGGCGCTGAAGGATGTTGCCGACGATTTGAAAGTTGCTGCCAAAGCTTCCGACGGCATCATTGAAGCAGTCGAGTACACGGGCTCCTCTTTTGCCATCGGCGTGCAGTGGCATCCCGAATCAATGACCGCCACGAATCCTCTGATGAAAAGGCTGTTTGAAGCATTTATCGCCCGCTGCAAGAAACAATGAGATGCCTAGATGAAAGCGGGAGAACAGGTGCAGCGCGGCAGGATCAAGAAATCCTCCGTGCCAGATAGGCGACAAGATGAAGTTTCTCGCCCTTGATGTGGTAGTCCAGATATTTGCCTGGGTTTGTCGTAAAGCCTATGTACTCTCGTTTTTGAAAGGCAAATCCATGCAGCTGGATATGCTGCTCCATGTAGTCCAGCAAGAAATTCCGGGGATGCGGATCGGGATACAGCTTGGGGATGTTGCCCAGGGATCGGGCGCCCGACGGATAATACATATGATTCCCCAATATTTGCGCTCTTTCCGTCAAGTACGGATTCAGCTTCGCCAGCGGATAGACTTGATCAAACATGGAATAATCGTTGAATGAGATGGTATCCATCACGTAATCGATCGAACCGTGGCGGATGGGCAGCATCATATCGCTATTGACGATGTACAGCGCTTGCAGGTCAGGATTGACCTGCTCGATTTTATTCTTCAGTTTGGACAGCGTCGCCACTCCGTGCCCGCTGAAAATATAGAGCGCATCAGACAGCAGGGTGGCAAAATGTTTCGGGGGGAACACGTAGACATCGACATTGGTCTCTAAAATGACGCGTTTCGCCAGCTCCTGTTCCATTAAGTGTTTATATATCCACATGCTCCCTTTTTCCCAGAGGCTGACCAGGCTTGGGGAGAGGTCGTCCCATGTGTTTTGGTCGTAAATGGAGTACTGCAGTTTGGAGGTGTGAAATACAGAGGAAGTGGTGATCAGGGTGCCTTCTTTGATGCTGGCCTGATAACCGCATGAGCAGTGCAGACTGGCGTGGAATACCTCCTGATTTTGAATGCAGGCATCAGTCAAATCCAGTGATTTCTGGCAGTGCGGACAAGCCAGCAAGGGAAGGAAAGCAAGCGGGACCCCTGTCCGGTTTTCGACGGTGGTCTGCCGGCTGATGGAGCGCAGCTTCTCCTCAATCTGTTCGATGGACTGGTTGAGTTGATCGCGTTCCCCACTAAGCTGACGCTGCTTTTCCTGCAGCATGACCGCCAAAAAATGAAGATCTTCCATATCGGAAAATTGCGTGATCCGTTTCAAGGAGAGAATCTTGTGAATCTCCTGGAGCGTGAAGCGCATTTTTTTTAATTCGAGAATGACATGCATGTCATCCAAGCAATTTTGATCGAATTGAAGCTGGCTTTCCCTTTTGTTGGGAACCAGGAGACCAAGCTCCGTGTAATACCGGACCGTATCAATCGAGATATGAAAATGCCTTGCAAAAGCTCCGATTTTCACCGCTATACGCCTCCCATCATTTTGGTCTTCATTTTAACTGAAAAGGTAAAGTATACTCCATGTTTTTTTGGTCATTATCTGAATTTTCCCATTGATATGAAGACTACTAGATCATGTACGGTAAAAAGCAGAGGGGAGGGGGATACCGCGATTCGTCTCTTTGAAAGTGCCTTCATTTTATCGTTGGACCGCAAACTGCATTCGGAGGAGTTGGTATGATGAAAAACCAGGCTTCGCTGCAGCGTACCCTGACGCTCATGCCTGTCGTCTTGTTCGGATTGGCCTATATGGCACCGATGACCGTCTTTACGACATACGGTGTCGCCACGCAAATCTCTCAAGGCATGCTGCCGTTGGCCTATTTGTTGGCGCTGGCGGCCATGATGTTCACCGCATACAGCTACAGTCAGATGGTCAAGGCGTACCCGGTAGCAGGTTCAGCCTACACGTATACGCAAAAATCGATGAATCCGCAGGTGGGATTTTTGGTTGGTTGGGCCGTTTTGATGGATTATTTGTTTCTGCCCATGATCAACTTCCTGGTGGCCGGGATCTATCTGTCTGCCGCTTTTCCTTCCGTGCCGCAGGGCATCTGGGTCTGCCTGTTTATCGTCGTCATGACGCTGATCAACATCTTGGGCATCAGGTTAACCACCAATATCAACACGCTGCTGATCGTCTTTCAGGCCATGGTCATCATCGTCTTTATGGCTTTATCCATCAAAGGAATCATGAATGGCATTGGGACGGGAACACTCGTCGCAATCAATCCGTTCGTCAATCCGGATGTGCCATTATCATCCGTCATCGCCGGCTCATCGATCCTCTGTCTCTCCTTCCTCGGTTTTGACGCCGTAACAACGCTGTCAGAGGAGACAATCAATTCCCAGAAGACCATCCCCAAGGCGATTCTGCTCGTCACCTTGATCGGGGGCGCTTTGTTTATCATCGTCTCCTATGTCGCGCATATGGTATATCCGGACTACGCCAGCTTCCAGAACGCAGACTCAGCCGCCTCGGAAATCGCGGAGTTTGTCGGCGGCATCCTGTTCGGGTCTGTGTTCATCGCCGGGATGATTACCGCTTGCTTCGCTTCAGGTTTGTCGGCACATGCCAGCGTCTCCCGGCTTCTGTACGCGATGGGCCGCGACCGGGTGATCTCCCATACACTGTTTGGCTACATCCATCCCAAGTTCAAAACGCCGGTGTTTAACATCGTGCTCGTTGGCATCTTTGCCGTCTCCGGCTTGTTCGTCGACCTGGTAACGGCCACCTCGTTCATCAACTTTGGCGCGCTGGTAGCATTCACGTTCGTGAACCTGTCCGTGATTTCCCACTACTTTATCCGCAATCAGCGCCGGAGCGGACCGGACATCATCCGATTCCTGCTCGTCCCTTTGATCGGCGCATGCTTTACCCTTTGGCTGTGGACCAATCTCGATTCTCATTCTTTCACGCTGGGCTGCATCTGGATCGCGATCGGAGTGATTTATCTCGCGTACCTGACGAAGCTGTTTACCCGGCGGCCGCCCGAACTGAGCTTTGATGAAGCGGACAAACCCGCATAACGATCGGAGGAGAAGCGCAGATGTCAACACAGCATGCCGGATTTGCAGACTGTTGTTTGATGAGCAACGCTGTTTTTACCGGGGTCGAAGATCGGCCGAGGGCAGGAGGTGTCGCTGTAAAAGGAAACCGGATTCTCGCTGTCGGCACTCTATCGGAGATCGAAAACCTGGTCGGCCCGGATACCAAGGTGCTTCGCTACGGCGATCAACTGATCATGGCTGGCTTTCACGATTTTCATATCCATCTGCTGCTGGGAAGCTTGCAGCAACAGTGCGTCCATCTCTGGAAGGCCAAATCGGCAGAAGAAGCGGCCCGGATGGTCAAAGAGTACGCCGACCAGCGTCCGGACGATCCCTGGATCATCGGATTTAGTTGGTATCACCTGTACTGGGAGAACAAACAGCTTCCGCACCGCTCCACCTTGGACAAATACGTGCCCGACCGCCCGGTGTTTTTGTTCAATGCAGAGTGCCACGGCGCGTGGCTGAACAGCAAAGCGTTGAAATTGGCAGGGATCACGCGCGATACACCCGACCCGCCCTATGGAGCGATTGCCCGTGACGGGGCGGGGGAGCCCACGGGATTTTTGTACGAGTCCGCGATGGCTTTGGCAAAGCAGGCCTTTCAATTTCCGCGGGAGCGCCGAATCAGCCTGTTGCAAGGGTTTTTGCGTCATGCCGCCAGTCTCGGCGTCACTTCTGTGGCAGACATGTTCCCATTGGTTACGATGGAATTGGGCAATCTCGACATGTACCGCGAATTTGACGAAACGGGCCAATTGACCGTACGCATACATTTTTTGGTAGAATGCAATGGTGATTTGGAAAGACCCAGGCGGCTGCGGGAAGAATACAAGTCAGGAAAGCTGCAATTTTCCGGATTGAAGAATTTTCTCGACGGTGTGCCGGCCACCTATACCGCTTTTTTGCTGGAGCCTTATTCAGACAATGCCTCAACCCGCGGATCTACACTGGTACCGCAGGAGCTGATCGATGAATGGACGATCAAGGCCGATCGGGAGGGTTTTCGCATTCGCTATCACGCCTGCGGGGATGCCGCGGTCCGGCTGGGTTTGGATTGTTTCGAAGCAGCGCGGCGCAAAAACGGCGTGCGGGACTCCCGCCATACGATCGAACACATCGAAGTCATCGATCCGGGGGATATCAGCCGCTTTGGCAAACTTGGCGTAATCGCCTCCATGCAGCCGGAGCACATCGCCTCCGCGGAGAGATTTGCCGAGAATGCGTACGTGTCTCGCCTGGGTCCCAAGCGCATTCCCTATGCCTGGCCGATCCATTCCTTGCTGAAAACGGGAGCAAAGCTGGCTTTCGGCAGCGATTTCCCGGTGGTCGCCCTCGACCCCATGCTTGAGATCTACCGCGCGGTGACTCGTTTGCACAATGACGGAGAACCGGCAGGGGGCTGGATCCCCGCTGAGCGGATTACGCTGGCGGAAGCGCTGCGGGCGTATACGCTCGGGTCTGCCTACGGCAATTTCCGCGAACACGAGCTTGGCACCTTGGAGGCGGGAAAGCTGGCCGATCTGATCGTTTTGGACCGCAACCTGTTCGCGGTCGATGCAGAAGAGATTCGTCAGACGAAAGTATGCTTGACGATGATGGATGGCAGCATCGTCTATGAAGCCTAGCGGGAAGCTAGATGAAGAATTAGAGATTGGTGGCATGCGGCAAGCCGGATTCAGGATCGAATGCGGGCCGGCTGACGAGCCGTGGGGCGTCCACCGGTTCGCTGCTCCACATCATCCGTTGAAACGCCAGAGCACTTCATGTTTCTTTCGTCCGGCAAAACATTTGAAGAGGCAATTCGAAGAGGTCTGGAGGAAGCGGTCAAACATCTTTGTTCGGCCCTGCAGCTCTCCTTTGAAGACGGATATCGGCTTTCAAGCGCCGCCTGCGATTTGAAAATCAGCCAAATCGTCAATGAGTTGGTCACCGTAAGAGTTGCCGTGCCAAAACAGATTCTTTCCGAATTGTTCCGCTTATGACTGCAAACCAGCGCTTTGCTGGTTTTTTTGCTTGGCGAAAAGCTGCGAACGAAGTACGGGAATGGAGCTCTGTCGAAAAGTTGCTGTCGTATGCAAGAAAGCTTGGGATGATGCTGCTGCAGCGGTATACTGAGAAATGTGAAAGATCTCCTCGCACAAGGAGGGAGTACTCATGGACGCAGAGTTGTTCGATAAGGTGTACGATTCGATCGTCAAGAAAGAGTCGACTTACGACGGGATCTATTACACGGGGGTGAAAACGACGCGGATCGTCTGCCGGCCTTCCTGCCGTGCCAAAACCCCCAAGAAGGAAAATATTACGCTGTACCCAAGTGTGGAGGCTGCCATTCGGGACGGGTTCCGGCCCTGCAAGCGCTGCAAGCCGGAGACACCCGGCGCTCTTGGCCCCGACGGGCTGCTGGCAGCGCAGACCGACGCTGTGATCGACGCTTGTTACGGCGAACGGATTACGCTGCAGCAGATCGCACAGAAGCTGGCGATCAGTCCGTATCATCTGCAGCGTACCTATAAGCGTGTGACCGGGCTGACGCCAATGGAGCGGCTGCATCAGACGAGGCTGTCGGCAGCAAAGCGGCTGCTGGAAAGCGGAAGGCTGACGATGTCTGAAGTAGCCGCCGCCGTCGGTTTTCGCAGCGCGTCGCATTTTGCCGTATGGTTTCGCAGACTGACCAGGGTCACCCCGTCGGCGTATCGCGAAGGGCATCGCGGAAATAGGCAGGCATTGGCAGGATGGACCAGGAATTGGAGGGACATGCGGTGAGAACACAATTGATGTGGACAAGGCTGGAGCTTGAAGGGCGGAACTGGCTGATCATGGCGACGGAGGGCGGCGTGTGCCGGATCGTTTTTCCGCATGAAGGACTGAAGGATTGGCGGGACTGGTTAAAACGGATTGCGCCAGGGGTCGAGCCGAAGGAAGATGCAGCGGCACTGCAGCGGACCGGCGTGATCGATCGATTGCGGGCCTATTTTGCGGGGGAACAGGTTTCGTTCCGCGATGTGCCTCTCGATCTGATCGGCACGCCGTTCCAAAAGCAGGTGTGGACTGCGCTTGGAAACGTGCCGTACGGGGAAACCAGAACGTACCGCGACATTGCGGAGGCCGTCGGAAGGCCGAAGGCAGTGCGGGCCGTCGGCGCGGCCAACGGCGCCAATCCGGTGCCGGTGCTGCTGCCGTGTCACCGGATTGTCGGCGCCGACCGCAAGCTGACAGGCTTTCGCGGCGGTCTCGAGATGAAGCGCAGGCTGCTCAAGCTGGAAGGCATCGAAGGTGTAGAGGATGGCGGCCATGAGCGCTTCCGGTTTTGAGTTGGCAGTAGGGCAGCCGTTCCGTTTCACGCGATGCCTCGGGTATATGACGAGATCGCCGCTTGAAAGCTTGTACGAGGTTTGCGAGGGAAAGATTATCAGGCTGGTGGCGGTGGCGAGTGAGACTGAGCAGGGAACCACCCCCGGCCGCAGCTTGCTGCTGGAAATCTCCTGTCCGGACGATCAGGTGCTGCAGGTACGCTTCCTGCAAGGCGAGCCGGGCAGCGAAAGCGAGCTGGAGTCGGTGAAGCGCTATATCCGCGATTGGTTCGATCTGGACCGGGACCTGGGGCCGTGGCAAAAGCTGACTGACGGCGATCCGGTGCTTCGCGTATTGGCCGAGCGGCTCTACGGGCTGCGGATCATCGGCATCCCGGACTTGTTCGAGGCGCTCTGCTGGGCTATCGTCGGCCAACAGGTCAACCTTGCCTTCGCCTATAAGCTCAAGGCAAGGCTGACCGAGGCATACGGCGAAAGCACGCTCTGGGAAGGCCGAACGTACCGGCGCTTCCCGGAACCTGCTGCGCTCGCCGGCGTCGATGTGGCTGAACTGCAGGCGCTCCAGCTGACGCGCGCAAAGGCGGCGGCCGTACTCGAGACGGCTGCCCTCATGCGCCGCGGCGAGCTGTCCCGTGACAAGCTGCTTGCGCTCGGCGACTTCGACGCCGCTGAGCGAGAGCTGGTCCGTATCCGCGGCATCGGGCCGTGGACCGCGCATTATGTGCGGATGCGCTGCCTTCGCGATCCGCGGGCGTTTCCCATCGGCGATGCCGGACTGCAGAACGCCGTCCGCAAACTGCTTGGCATGGACCGCAAGCCGACGCCTTCTGAGCTGCAGCAGCTGTTCGCGAATTGGGCCGGCTGGGAGGCATATGCTACTTTTTACTTGTGGAACAACTACTAGTGAATATGGGAAGTAGGGGCACTCGCAACCAAAGGGTGCCTTTTTCGCGGTAACCAAATATCATTCGTTCGGTTCAAAGGACATATGTTCTACCCTGCGTATTTGCATCCGTCATTTAATAAAAGGAGAAACCTGACGTCAATGGGGAGAGCAAATATGCGCGGGATTTTTTTTGCACTCATGGGCGGGGCTTTTATTACCCTGCAAGGAGTGGCCAATGCCCGGATTAGTCAAGATATTGGCACCTGGCAAACAGCGACGATTACCCAGTTAACCGGATTCATCGCGGTATTCGCGATCCTGATGCTTTTCCGAGAGCGAACATGGCAAGGGTTTACACAAGTCAAACCGTTGTATTTGACGGGCGGGGCTCTGGCGGCGATCATTATTTTCAGCAATGTCACGGCTATTCAACACGCGGGATCTTGGGCGACAACGACATTGGTATTAGGCATGGGTTCCTGGCTTCGCTGGCTGCGGGTCTCATCTTTGAGGGGAAGCAGCTCTTTTTCTTGCAACATATGAAGCTTTGGTACTGGTTCAGCGGTTTGATCGGCGTCGGTGCGGCAACCTGCCTGGTGCAGGCAATGAGACGATTAGCTCCTACGCATGCCATCTCGATCGTCCTGACATCACAGCTGGGATTTGCCTTATTGTGGGACTCACTCGGCTGGTTTGGTCTGAAGCAGGTCCCTTTTACGTTCAAACAGCTTGCATGGAAAAACCTCTCAACCCCTCTATGGCGAATCTCGTTTGGAGGTTGAGAGGTTTTGCGCGTTTACGGCCGGGTTACTTTCCCTGTTTTTGCGTTGCGATCGTCAAGCCGTCCATCGTGTTCACCGGCAGAATTTTATCCCTTCCCAGGTTGTTCACGTATTCGAGCGTCTGCTCCAGAAGCTCCGGTTTGATTTCATACAGGTCGTCGTCGTTCGGATCGATCCCGTGAAGCATGATGATGCACCACTTTTTCTTTTGCACCGCCTCATCGATGCGCAATTTGATCTGGTCGAACGTCATCTCGTTCGTTACCGCAATAGCCGAATGCAGCCAATAGGGATCGTCCGGCGGGAGATTGTTTTGCTGATGCTCAAAGACGCGGACGGCTTTGTAGTACTTCTTGGCAGCTTCCCTTACCCGATGATCGTAGGCGGAAAACGGAATCGAGAGCGAGTCTACTTTTGGGACGATGCCCAAGAGGATTTCCTTGCTTTTCGCCAGTTCAAAGTCCAGATCGTCGTCGGTGTTGCTGGTCAGCGGATCGTAATGCGAATAAGTATGGGAACCGATCTCCACGCCTCTGTCATAAGCGTCTTTTATTTGGGCAGCTTCGAGGAATTCGGTATTGGCTCCGTCTTTTATCCTCTCGGCAATCACATTCAGCGTAGCCGGAATTCCGTATTTTTCATGCAGCGGTAGTGCGCGGTCATAGAACGAGTCCAACCCGTCATCATACGAGAATGTAATCATCGCCTGGCCGTGAAAATCGCTTGCCGCAGGATTGATGATCCGATTGGCAATCCAGACGGTGTGTTTGGCTTCGTTCCACTCGACGGTGGAACCCAACTCCTCGGCAATCGTCCGGACCGGAACCATCGTGCTTCCGCCGATCATGACAGGAGGCACATCTGATTTCACTTCTTTCCCGTTGATCACCAATTTTATCTCGTTTGTGTTATTTGCATATGTATTTGTGATGTTTGGCTTTTGGTTCCCTTTCGTGATAAACACCGTGTGTTGATTTTCATCCCATTTGACAGAAGCTCCCAAATGCTCTGCTACTGCGCGGACAGGAGCGAGAGTTCTCCCCTTGACCATTTGCAGCGGAATATCTGTCTGAACCTTTTGTCCGTTAATCATGAGTGTAATATCGGAGTTGGCAGCAGCTGACACCCAAGTCCCTGACAAAATGACGAATCCTGCAAGAAGTGTCGAGGTTATCTTCTTCATTGCTCCTCCAATCACATCAACATGTAGAGATCGTATTTTTAACGTCATTATAAAATAACTGGAATATCGCGTACACTGTTTATTTTTTCTATGTCTCTTTTCACATAAATCGCATGCAGTTGCGACGAAATATGTAATTTATAACAGTAAAACCATAAATAGTGCACAGACAAACATGCATAAATGACGTAATATGTCGAGTATATTGAGCCCACTATATCCTTTGCACGCAGGAAGGTACTGATCTGTCGGGAGGATGCATGCCGCCGGCCGGAATCCTTCTTGCCAATTGGGGAAAGAAGGCACTGAACGGGCATACGGGAAACCGAAACGATTTGTCTTCTTCGTTGACTTGACTACTGTTAATACAAGGGAAGGATACGATGAAAACATGTTCAAAAGCCGCCTTGCCAAACTTGGGCTTGCTGTGGCGATTCTAGCTGCCATCGGCGTTTACTGGCTATGGCCGCCAACAGCAAACGTAGAAAGTGCTGAAATTCGTCCAGGCATTCAAGTGAAATTCAAAGCAAATGGCTCGCAAATGGAAGAGTATACCAACCAGACGTGGAAACCCTATTTTGCCAAAGGGGTGAATATGGGAGCGACGATCCCTGGACACTTTCCGGGAGAACTGGCCATTTCAAACGACGACTACGAGCGATGGTTTGAAATGATCCAGGAGATGGGGGCAAACGTCATCCGCGTCTACACCATCTTAAAACCGGAGTTTTACGAGAGTCTGGTCCGCTACAATGCCAAGCATCAGGATCATCCGCTCTTCTTTATCCAAGGGGTGTGGAGTCCAGAAGAACAGCTGATCGCGGGCAGAGACGCCTTCGATCCTGCGCTGAAAGAAAGGTTCGCAAAAGAGATTGAAAACGCCGTGGAAGCTGTGTACGGCAATGCAGACATCCCATCCGTCGAACATTCGGGAAAAGCAAGCGGAAAGTACGCCTTTAATGCCGGTCCTTACCTCATGGGCTGGATCATTGGCACGGAATGGGACCCCTTCATGGTAAGAGATACGAACAAAAAGCATTCCGACGTTCCAGACTACAAAGGAATCTACTTCCAAAGCAAGCCAGGGGCCAGCCCGTTCGAAAAATGGCTGGCGGAGATGGTTGACGTAACGGCCAAAACAGAGGCCAAACACGGCTGGCAGCATCCAATCGCCTTTTCCAATTGGGTGACGACGGATCCGCTGGAGCATCCGGGGGAACCCTTGGTCGCGGAAGATATGGCGAGCGTTGATCCTACTCACATTGAACCTGTCAATTGGGAAGCGGGATATTTTGCTTCTTACCACGTTTACCCCTACTATCCCGATTTCTTTACTTTCGACAAGTCATTCCAGACGATGAAAAATGATCGGGGAGAAGCAGACAGTTATAAAACCTATCTTCAAAAGCTGAAAGACTATCACAAGGACATTCCCGTGATGATTACGGAATACGGCGTGCCGGCTTCCCAGGGAATCGCCCACATGGGGATGCTGGGCCGCAATCAGGGCGGACATGACGAACGGGAACAAGGGGAAATGGACGCGGACATGTTCCGGCAAATCCATGATGCAGGGTATTCCGGCGCCATACTCTTTACCTGGCAGGACGAATGGTTTAAAAAGACGTGGAATACAATGCGTTATGATATCCCGGATCGCCGCGCTTATTGGTACAACGCCCTGACCAACGAATCTTTCTTCGGCGTCCTCGGCATGTACCCAAGCAAGGATGACAAGATTCACATCGATGGTGACGCCTCCGATTGGGACAAGCTCGGAGATGACGACAAGCAAAAAATCGAGCAGAAGTTTGACGGGTTTGATGAAATCTGGGTATCGCATGATGAGGGCTATCTCTACCTCATGGCGAAGCTGTCCCAACGGTTCGACCCTGCAAAACAGGCGCTTTACTTCGGAATGGACACCCTGCCGGGCGGAAATCGCCACGCGCCCCAGCTTTACGGAAAGACCCTGGATGAGGGCCTGGAAACCCTGCTGGAGCTGACGGACGAGAAGCAGGGCAGGATGTTGATTGCTTCCAACTACGATTTCCATACGCGTACGTACAAACAAACAGCGGATCCGATGTTTGACAGCAAAGAACTGCAAGATGACTCCGGCATATTCAAACCGTGGAAACTGGTGGTCAATTACCTGCTGGAGTATCCCGATTCCCGTTCTGCCCACCCGTTCAAAGACGTAGAGGTAGGCAATCTGCTCCGGGGAAACAGCGATCCGTCGGCGCCGGATTACAATTCCAAAGCGATGTGGCAGGCGAGGGGAAATGTTCTGGAGGTTCGCATCCCATGGATGCTGCTTGGCTTTAGCGACCCCAGCTCGCTGCGCGTGATCAATTACGATCATACCGACGGCAAGCAATTTGCATCGACCCAGGTGAAGGGGATTCGCATCGTTCCCTGGATCGTGGATAAGGCTGCCAAGGAAGTGATCGGGTTGGAAGGAGACGCACCCTATCCGGTATCCAAACTGCCGCTTTACACATGGAAGAGCTGGGAAGACGTGGATGTCAAATACGTCGAGCGGCCCAAACAGAGTTACTACATCATGCAGAAAGCCATGCGTGAAGTGGATCAACCCGTAAAGAAATAAAAGCGTTCGGGCTTGACGCAAAAAGGCTGCGGCAAGCTCGGACACCTATCTTTTACAGGTGGGAGTGAAGGAAGGAGTTCGTTGTGTGATTACCTCAACCAACATAGCGATCAACATCTTGTATGTTCTCGTTGCATGTAACGCGATTTTTATGGTCGTGGTCTACGCAATGAAGCTGAAGGAAGTGAAGACGAGGCGGGCATTCGACCAATTCCAGATCAAATTCAAAGACTATCTGACATACATCCAGGCCCATCTTCACAGTGAAGAGCGCCTGCGCTTGCCCAACATCCCGATGAGTCAGGTGGAACGCGGCTTTTTGCAAGACTGGCTCAATGATATGATCGAGTCCTTTACCGACACAAAGCAGCGGCAAAAGCTTACGCTTCTTTGTGAAGACTTGGGACTGATCGAATACCACATGCAGCGCCTCGGCAGCGGTTCTTACCGGGCAAAAGTAGACGCTGCGTATCATCTGGGCTGTATGAGAGTGGGAGAAGCGGTACCGCTGCTGCTAAAAATGCTGCGCCAGCACAAGCACGATTCCTCTCTCTTTGTCATCGCCCGCGCTGTGGCAAAATGCGCCCGCGATGAGCACGATGTCAAACAAATGGTGCGCAGCCTGTTAAAACACGAGAAAGGATTCCACGATCTGTTGGTAGACATCATCCAGGAGTCCGATATCGATCAATTTGCCCTTTTTACCGAGTTTGTCCAGGAAGAACACCCGACTCTGATCATGATCGGATTAACCGGTTTGAAAGAATACAGCAGCCCTGGCGTAGCGTCTGCCGCCTACCGGTTGATCGACCATGAACGGGAAGAGATCCAGGTGCGGGCAGTAGAATTGTATCTCAACTCATCCCCTTTCTTTCCGAAAAATGTCGTACACAAGCTGCTCCACCATGCGAATGGAGAAATCCGCCTCTTGACGATTCAAGCATTATCGACGCTGCGAAACGAATCCTTCGTAAACGCGCTGAAAGATTCGTTACAGGATGAGGACAAACGTGTGGTTCACGCCAGTGCGATCGCCTTGATCAATCTCGGTCAAACAGGAATATCCGCGCTTTGTACCGGCGCTTTGGCGTACAGGGGGCAGGAAAAAGGCGAATGGCTCCAAGGAATTATCGAGGAAGAAATCAAGCATTTATCGACCGAGCCCCACGATTTGGACAAACTGACACGCTATAACGCACTGTTGTACGCCTACGAAAAGACTCTCGGCAAAAAGAACCGAATCTATCGTGTCGTGTAGTTCATTAGGAGGACGGCAAACATGAAGTTCATCGAGTATTACCTGCAAACAGATTCATGGCTCCATTTCCTGCGAGAGTTGCTGCTCGGGTACGGCTATTTTGCCATGTACTACGTCGTTGTCATTACACTGATCTATTACTTGATCTTTGCCCTGTCAATTCGCCAGACGTTCCCGCTCAAAAGAGGGATTCAGTACAACCGCATCAAGAAGCTGTCGGGCTCCAAGCATCTCCCCGCGGTGTCCTTGTTAGTGCCCGCTTACAACGAGGAACTTACGATCATCGAAAACGTCCGATCCCTCTTGGCCCTCAACTATCCGAAATATGAAGTAATCGTCATCAATGACGGTTCAACGGATAATACCTTCCAAGTGATGGTCGATGAATTCAAATTGGAAAAGATCAATCCGATCGTGGCCGATCACATCCAGACGGAGAAGGTAAGAGGGATCTATTACAACCCGGAATACCCGACTCTGTACTTCATCGATAAGGAAAACGGCGGTAAGGCAGACTCGCTGAACGCCGGGATTAACCTGTCACACTATCCGCTGATCTCTACGATCGATGCGGATTCCCTGCTGGAAAAAGATGCCTTGACGCGAATTGCCAGAGTGTATTTGGAAAATCCCGAAGATACCGTGGCAGTAGGGGGCAATGTGCGAATCGTAAACAGCTGCACGGTGGAAGATGGAATTGTAAAAAATGTCAGGTTCCCCAAAAAATTGCTTCCCGCTCTGCAAAACGTGGAATACATCAAAGCGTTTCTGGGCGGACGGATTGGCTGGAGCGCCATTAACGGCCTGATCATCGTATCGGGTGCCTTCGGGGTTTTCCAAAAGGATAAGGTCATTGCCGTCAAAGGCTACCGGGGCGGGTATCCCGGTGAGGACATGAATATCGTGATCAAGCTGCACCGGTACTGCCTGGAGAACAAGATCCCGTATCGCGTAGCCTTTTGCCCGGACGCGGTATGCTGGACACAGGCGCCAGATACGTACCGCATCCTCAGCAGCCAGCGGAAACGCTGGGGCCGCGGAAATTTGAAGAACATGATCGAGGAAGGAATCCACATGGTGTTCCGGCCCAAATACAAGGTCTTCGGTTTGCTGACCTTGCCCTATAACATTCTCTTTGAGACGTTGAATCCTTATGTCCGCATAACCGGGCTGCTCGCCATTCTCGGGTATTGGCTGTTGAACATGACGGATTGGCAAACGCTGGTCGTCTTTGCCCTGGTAAACTTCTTTTCCTGTTTCATCCTTAGTCTTGGCGCTCTGTTTATCGAGGAAGCCGCCTTTAGTCGCTATCCCAGACTCAGCGATCTAAACAAGATGCTGTTGTATTCCTTCCTGATGTTCCTGGGGTACCGGCAGCTCGGAGTGCTGTGGAGATTCCTCGGCCACATCGACTATCTGCGCAACAACAATACCTGGGGGACGATGGTCAGAACCAGGTTTAACAAATAACCAGCCTACGAAAAGGAGTGGTCAGCATGGCGGTTTTTATTCGGGACAGGCATGGTGAATTGACCCGGCAGCTTTTGCAGATGACCCATGTGATCCGTGATCGTCACCAACCGTGCGGAGTGATCTTGGCGCCATCTGCCAACATCAATCAACAGACTCTGGATCAGTTGGAATCCTTTGTGAGCCAGAGCGAAACCGAGCTTGCAGCCAAATACCTGTTCGACGATCACAACATGGTCTTTGCGATGATTTTGGAGGAACGCAAATTTGCCGCGACCCACTATACTTCTTTAATCGTAAAAGACTTCCTCGAAAACCACGGCCTTCTCCAAGGACAACTGGTCGTTGCCAGTTTCCCTGAATGCGGGGAACCGACTGAGAGCACGGTATCGCAATTAATCGAGCTGGCTGCCAAGGCCCGAGGGGAAGAAAAGGAGATTCGTCTGTTCATCGAGCAGCCTGCCCATCAAGGGATTTCTTCCATCCTGATTGTTGACACGGACGAGGTGGTTCGCGAGTTCGTCAGACTGCATCTGGAACTGGAAGGATACACGGTGTACGAGGCCAAGGATGGCGCTGAAGCGCTGGCGATCTATTCGGAAGCGGTGCCTGATCTGGTCATAACGGAATTGAATCTGCCGATCGTAGACGGGTATCAATTGATCAATAAGATCACGAAGGCCAGCGCAAACAAAGGGAAGGTGATCGTCCTGACAGGCAAGCAGCTGGCCGATCATCTCAACCGCTCGTTTGAACTGGGAGCCATCGATTTTGTAACGAAGCCCTTTTCAATCTCCGAACTTCAGTGGAGGATCAAAAAACTTGGTGAGTGGAGATGAAGAAGATGAAGAAGACGAACTATTATCGCGCCTTACAAGAAAAACTGCAGAATAAAACAGGAAAAATCGGGGTCATCGGACTTGGTTATGTCGGCCTGCCGCTGGCCATGGAGATGGTAAAGGGAGGCTTTACCTTATATGGGATTGATTTGGATCAGCGGAAAGTCGAGTCCCTGCTCAGCGGCAAGTCATACATTCAAGATGTTCCCGACGCCGCAGTTGCCCATGCTGTTCGCTCCGGCAAGTTTATCCCGACCACAGATTACAGCCAAATTCAGGAGCTCGATACGATCAGCATTTGTGTACCCACTCCGTTAAATGACAATCAGGACCCGGATACCTCCTACATCAAGAGTGTGGTGAGCGAAATCAAAAAATATATGAAAAAAGGCACATTGATCATACTTGAAAGCACAACCTATCCGGGAACAACAGAAGAACTGATTCAATTGCCGCTGGAGGCGCAAGGTTTTACTGCAGGTGTCGACTTCTTCGTCTGCTTCTCGCCGGAACGTGTCGATCCGGGCAACCGCAGCTTCAATACGTACAACACGCCAAAAGTGATCGGCGGTACAACGGAAGCCTGCAAGGAATTAGGGGTGCTTCTCTACAGCAGCGTTGTCCAGACGGTGGTTCCCGTCTCTTCTCCCAAGGTGGCAGAAATGTCCAAGCTGTTGGAAAATACTTTCAGGAGCATTAATATTGCGTTCGTGAACGAATTGGCGATGATGTGCGACAAGATGGGGATCGATGTTTGGGAGGTCATCCGGGCAGCTTCCACCAAACCCTTTGGATTTATGCCTTTCTATCCAGGTCCCGGTATCGGGGGCCACTGCATTCCGCTTGATCCGATGTACCTGTCCTGGAAGGCAAAAGAATTCCGCTTCTACAGCAAGTTTATCGAGTTGGCCCAATCGATCAATGACAATATGCCAGAATATGTGTTGCATTGCGCCGCACAAGTACTTAATATTTACGCTAAGTCCATCCGCAATTCCAAGGTGCTGATCCTGGGCATGGCGTATAAACCGGATATTGATGATCTACGCGAGTCTCCGGCCCTGGAAATCTATGAGTTGTTCAAAGAGAGCGGAGCCAAGGTGCAGTTTTACGATCCGCATGCCACTTCTTTCCGGGATGCACAGGGAAATGTCGTACACTCGGTCAAATACGATCGCTGTGCATTCGCCAGCTATGACTGTATGGTCCTGATCACCAACCATCGCAGCTTCGATTACCAGGAATTGGCCGATTTGGGCGTGCCGATCATCGATACCCGCAACGCTTTTGCCGATATCAAGTCGGACAACATCTATAAATTGGGGACGGGCATCTCCAAAACCGAAAGAAAAGTAAAAGTATATGTAGGAGCGTAATACCGTATCCAGGCCGGGTACCGGGAACCGCATCTCCCATGCAGCAAACCACTCTGCGAAGAAGGGGGTAATCGTATCAAACAGCGATTGCAAAGGTTTTTTCCGAGTAAGATGTGGCTGTTTTGGACGGGCTGCTGTGTTGTTGCCGGCATCTTCACAGCGCTTCTCATAGCGTATTTCGCTCAAAGCCCACCTGCACACAAAGGGACTTGGATCTGGGATACGCCGTCCATCATGAGCGATCGGGAAGAAATCATTGCCTTCCTGAAACAAAATGACGTAACAAATCTATACTTGTATGTCGACCGTCAGAATGTGCCTGCGAAAGAATATGCACGTTTTATCAAAGCGGCATCCCATCAAGGGATCCGGGTAGAGGCTCTTGGGGGCGATCCTTCCTGGGGACTGAAGAGCAACCGCCCGTACATTCAGGAGTTTATCGAATGGGTGGAAAGTTACAACACGAACGTCGAGGAGGATGAGCGGTTTTCCGGCATTCACCTGGACATCGAGCCGTACCTCTTGCCGGAATGGAAGAGCGACCAGGATCATACGCTGGAGGAATGGCTGTCTAACATGGAGTACATCGCGAGGGAAGTACAGTCGCCTGAGCCATTGGAGGTCTCGTTCGATCTTCCGTTTTGGGCCAACAAGATTGAAATTCCCGGTTACCAAGACTATTACCTCAGCAAGTGGATCCTGAAGCGGTTCAACACCCTTGTTCTGATGGACTACCGGGACACTGCCCTGGGCGATGACGGGATCGTCGCCAATGCGCTCGAAGCCGTGAAGGAGGCGTCTTCCCTGGGGAAATCGGTGATCGTCGGCGTAGACATTTCCAAGAGCAGGGAAGGCAATAAAACCACATTCCATGAAGAAGGTTCCCGCAAGATGGAAGAAGAGCTGGCCATAACAAAAGATCAGCTTGAGAAATACGATGGGTTCCGTGGGATTGCGGTCCATGGTTTTCCGGCCTGGATGTCCGCTTATCAGAAGGAAAATGCGGTGCCAAAAGGATCGTAAACGTCGAATTTTGCAGCGGCAGCCTGGGACTGTGACGAATCAAAACATACCTGAGCCCTGTATGGAACACGGCTCAGGTATGTTCCATTTCAGGACGTTTGGCTTATCGAAGCCCGATAGGAAGACGTTCGCAACATCTGAAGGCGCCCTCCGGAAAGGGTACTTGACACAAGCCCCGCTATCGCCTCGCTCACTTTACTCCATATGCTTGTTTTTTGTCCACCAGCTGCCTCAAGTTATCCATATTGACCAGCACGATTCCGATAATAATGGTGATCCCCCCTGCCAAAGACAACAATGTAAGCGGCTCGTTATACAATAGGACCCCCAAGCAAAGGGAAATCAATGGAGAGATATAAAGCCAAGTGGATGGAAATACAGGATTGGTCTTGGCTACGAGCCAATAGAAAATCGTGTGCCCCAACATGGAACCGACAACGATTAAGTATAAAAGCGAAAGGACTGCTTTTAGGGTCAGCATGGATTCGATGTGCACCTGTTCCGTAAACAACGATAAAACAAGAAGCATCCCTCCGCCATACATCATCTGCGCTGCATTCAAGGAGATCGGAGACGTATCCTGAAACCGTTGAATCACGCGACGGGAATATACGGTACCGGCAGAAAAAAAGACCTGGCCCAACAGGACAGCCAAACATCCGTACATCCAAAATTTGTTAAACGAAATGGCTGCGCCGGGTAAAAGCAGCAGCATCACGCCAGTAAATCCAACGAGGCAGCCTGCCCAGGATGTAGCCGAGAGCCTTTGACGAGATATGCCGGTCTGAAGCAGCAGAATCATCAGCGGAGCCGTTGCCGATAAGACTGCTGCAATCCCGGAGCTCAAATACTGTTCTGCCCAGTACAAGGTGGCAAACACCCCAAAGGTTAAGCCGAGCCCTGTCAGGAACATTTCCTTGCAGAAAAGAAGCGATACACGGGCCTTTTTCTCCACGCCATCACCAAAAACAGAGTGAAACCTGCCAGAAAAAAACGAATGCCGGCTGAGAAAAAGGGCGATGCGCCCGCATCAATTCCCAGCTTAATGGCCAAAAATGTCGTTCCGAAAATCAGACACATCAGGAAATAATTGAACAGTACCATTTCTACTCCTCCTTTTCTTCATCATATGCGGACTGGAGCAGAACAGATCAGATAAAACAGAACAGATTTCAGTATGCCAGATATAATAGAGGGAGGGGAGGGAGGCCTTGATGAAAGATAAGCTTTTCGAACAAGTCTATGACTATCTTCTGGAGAGGATCAGGCGCGGAGAGTGGAAGGCGCACGAGAAGCTTCCTTCTGTCCGAACGCTGGCGGCGGAATTCAATGTGCATCGGCTGACTGTTTTTAAAGCATACCAATTGCTAAAACAGAACCGAAACGTATATGTAAAGGATAAATCCGGCTATTATGTTCAACCCGGCGGGATCCTGGCAATGGATTCACAGCAGGATCCGATTGTTTCCGCCTACGTACACGAGAGCCATCTCTCCGAAATCCATCAGGTGCAGGCTGCCTATCAATTTTCCAAAGCGCTGCTCGATCCCAATCTTTTGCCCAATCATTATTTTTCCGAGTACGTGAAGAAAGTGTTTGACCTGTATCCCAAAGTGCTGGGAACCTACTCTACCACTCAGGGAGATCAGGAACTGCGGGAAGCACTCTGCCGCTATTTTACAAATGAGCATCATTTCTATCTTACAATGGACGAACTGCTGATCACATCCGGTTCTCAAGAGGCGATCGATTTGATCGCAAGAGTCCTGGTAAAAGCAAGAGATGCAGTCTTGCTGGAGAGGCCTACCTACAGCCCGGCCATTGACGTCTTCAGAAGGCAAGGCGCCCGCATCATCCCGATCGAGATCCATCGGTACGGCTATGATTTGGATCAGGTAGAAATGTTCATGCAAAAATACAAGCCGCGCCTGTTTTACCTCAATCCTACCTTTCACAATCCAACGGGTTACACCGTTCCAGCCGTGCAGCGGAAGAGATTGGTGGAGCTGGCCGAAAAATACCAGTGTTTGCTGATAGAGGATGACCCCTATCGCGATATCTATTTTGGAGAAGAACCTCCACTGCCGTTTTTTTCCTATGACACGGCCGGATCTGTCATCTACATTCGCAGTTTCAGCAAATACGTTGCCCCTGGCCTCGGCATTGCCGCCGCAGCTTGCCATCCATCCTTGATGAAACTTTTGCTCAAAGCGAAATCGTTGTCAGACAGCGGAGCACCGCTGCTGAATCAAAAGATCTTTTTGCATTATTTCTTTTCCGAACGGATGCAGCAGCACTTGGCGAAGCTCCGGATCGCACTGTCGATTCGCAAGGACATCATGGAAGAAGAATTGTCTGTCACGGACTGGAACTGGTCCAGCCCGACCGGAGGCTTTAATCTATGGGTGAAGCTGCCTGAGTCGATCCAGATGGAAAGTCTTCTGAGCAAGGGCATGGAGCAATCCATCACCTTTGTACCCGGTTCCATCTGCGATCCGCTCAGGGAGTATACGTCATGGGTACGACTGAGCTATTCTTATTTGAATGAACAACAGCTGCGCGAGGGGTTAAAGCGATTGGTCAG
The DNA here is from genome assembly GCF_000311785.1 of Brevibacillus massiliensis. GTDB lineage: Bacteria > Bacillota > Bacilli > Brevibacillales > Brevibacillaceae > Brevibacillus_C > Brevibacillus_C massiliensis. The sequence goes on along the minus strand of NZ_HE978535.1, from coordinate 588,110 downwards.
CCTGACCCGTTCGCTGTGTTGAGAATATGCCCGACCTTACTCGTAAGGCGGGTTTTTCTTGTTAGAATGAGAAAAAGTGAAATAGGATGGAGTGGTTGTGCGTGTCCTACAGTGAATTTATCTTGCCGGAAACAGGACTTTTAATCTACGAAAGCAAGCATCAAAATGGGGGACTGGTGGCGAAGCACCACCATAAAATCTACCAGATCCTTTATGCCATCGACGGCGTGGGAACGATCACCCTGGACCAAAAAGCGCATCATTTTGGCCAAAATCAAATCTCCTTCATCGTTCCATACACCAATCACGCCATTGAATCTCACACCAAACTGACGGTATTGGTCCTGTCCTTTCGGGAAGAATCTTTAACCTCGATCATCAATCCCGACTTCTTCCACCTGTTAAAAAAAGAGTCGTTCGTGCTTGGATTAAACCCGGTTGTGGCGAGTGAAATCAAGCTTCACCTAAAGAAAATGCTGTTTGAACAGCGGAATCAAGACCGGATTTCTACCTACGCGATTCTCGTCTCCTTGATGAATGTACTGATTTTGCTGGAGCGAAGCAGGACAACCGTTTCCTATACAGACGCCAACACGCTTCGCGCTGAACGCATGCGCTCCTATCTGGAGACCCATTATTTCAGCGATATCACCACCAAGGATCTGGCCGCTCTGTTTGAGATCAGTGTCCGCTATGTAAATGACATTTTCAAAGAAAGATTCAATACCACGCCCATGCAATATTTGAACAATGTCAGAATCGACCGGGCAAAGGATTTATTGGTGGAGACAGACAAGGACATCGCCACAATTTGTTTTGAGGTTGGTTTTGAAAATATCTCTACCTTCTATCGGTCGTTTAAAAATGTGATGGGGATTTCCCCGAACAAATTTCGGGAGATGCACGCTTTGTCTTGAGATGGTTACTTCTCATTTTGCGAGTCCAGTTCCTTTTTTGATAAGACGGAATTGATTGTATTTTTATAAAATTTATTTCGAATTCAGAAAATGCACCTTGAAGGGAGATGGATGAATGGAAGTTGCGAAAGAAACGAAGTTCCCGACCAAGCTGGAAGAAATATCAGCGAGAATTGAGCGCTTGCCGCTGACAAAATGGCAGGTAAAAGCGCGGATGATCGTGGGGGCCGCCACATTTTTTGACGCGTTTGACGCACTGGCGATCGCCTATACGCTCCCGGTTTTAATCAAAGAGTTCTCCCTGAACCCCGGACAGATCGGGCTGGTCATATCGATCGGTTTTCTGGGGCAGCTCATCGGTGCGGTGATTTGCGGGATCTTTGCGGAAAGAGTAGGCAGGCTGCGGATGGCCATGTGGACGGTGTTGATTTATTCCATCATGAGTTTTCTGGTCGCAGCCTCGTGGAGCTTCGGGTCTTTGCTGCTGTTCCGATTTATCCAGGGGATCGGACTGGGAGGAGAGGTTCCGATAGCGGCATCCTATATCAACGAGATAACGAAGGCCCGGAAGCGCGGAAAATTTGTTCTCTTATACGAACTGATCTTCTCCTTCGGACTGCTGGCGGTAGCGATCCTAAGCTATTTTATCGTTCCGGTTATGGGATGGAAATGGATTTTTATCATCGGCGGACTTCCTGCCTTGCTGGTCCTCTACATGAGACGGTTATTGCCTGAATCGCCGAGGTGGCTGGCGGAAGTCGGCAGAGAGAAGGAAGCCGAGGCAGCCATGACCTTCATCGAGAACCAGATTCGCATGCGGACAGGAACGGAGCTGCCAGTGCCAAACATCGTGCCGATCAAAGAACATCAGCGGGCAACGCGTCTCAAAGAACTGTTCCAAGGCATCTATCGGAAACGGACGCTGGTCGTATGGTCCATCTGGTTTACCTCTTATCTTGCTTTTTACGGGGTGAGCACCTGGGTGCCGTCTATCTTCAAGACCGTTTTCAATCTTTCCGTGGAACAGTCATTGCTTTACGGTCTGATCTTGATTTTAGCCGGAGTTGTAAGCGCGTTCATTTGTGCGTTGACGATCGACAGGGTCGGACGAAAATTGTGGCTATCCGGTTCGATGGTGTTCGGAGCCGCCTGCTTCCTGGTTCTGTGGTTATTGGGGGCAACATCTGCGGGCCAGGTGCTGCTGTGGGCTTCGCTCGGCTATGCTTGGGTGCAGATTGTCGCGATGGCGCTTTACTTGTACACACCCGAGATTTATCCGACACGAATGCGGGCACTGGGAACCAGTATCGCCACTGCCTGGCTCCGGCTGGCGTCGATCGTCGGCCCGACGTTTGTCGGCTACATTTTGACAGACTCCTCCATTCCCTACGTTTTCCTGGGCTTCGGCCTTGTCGCTTTGGTCGGGGGCATTCTGTTCGGACTGTTTGGGATTGAGACAAAGGAACAGCGGCTGGAAGAAATATCGCCGTAACACGCCAATAAGAGCTCCAATTTTCAGAACGCAATTCCGTGTTTCGGAAGACGCTCATGATGTCATTTTGTACAGTTTGATCCTATCCATTGCTTTAAGAAAGGAGAAATCATATGACAGTACACAAGCTGGGCATTATCATGAATGGCGTTTCCGGTCGGATGGGGACCAATCAGCATCTGATCCGTTCCATCGTCGCCATTCGGAATCAAGGGGGCGTTTCCCTGCCGAACGGGGATGTGATCATGCCGGACCCGATCCTGGCCGGCAGAAATGAGCAGAAGCTGCAGGGGTTGGCGGAGGCGCACAACCTTGCACGCTACAGCACCAATTTGGAGGAGTGTTTGGAAGACCCTTATAACGTCATCTATTTTGACTCGCAGACGACCGACCGCCGGGCGGAAGATATTCGCAAGGCAATCTTAGCGGGAAAACACATCTACTGCGAAAAGCCAACTGCCTCCAATCTGGAAGATTCTCTCGAACTGGCCCGATTGGCCCGTGCGGCGGGCATCAAAAATGGCGTCGTGCAGGATAAGCTGTTCCTGCCCGGACTATTGAAGTTGAAGCGGCTTGTGGATGCTGGTTTCTTTGGGCGGATCTTGTCCGTTAACATGCAGTTTGGCTATTGGGTGTTTGAGGGGGATTGGCAGCCAGGGCAGCGGCCTTCCTGGAATTATCGCGCGGAAGACGGCGGCGGCATGATTTTGGATATGTTCCCTCACTGGAGGTATGTCTTGGACAATCTGTTCGGTGAAGTTCGCGCCCTCTCGTGTCTCGGTGTCACCCACATTCCCCGGCGCGTGGACGAAAAGGGAGAATCGTATCCATGCACAGCAGAGGATGCGGCCTATGCCACGTTTGAACTGGAGGGGGGGATTATCGTGCACGTCAACTCCTCCTGGGCCGTGCGGGTAAACAGGGAAGATCTGCTGACGATACAGGTTGATGGAACAGAGGGAAGCGCCGTAGCGGGACTTCGCGATTGCAAGGTTCAGCATCGGGTGAACACGCCAAGACCGGTATGGAACCCGGACATACCAAACCCGTTCAATTACTTCGATCAGTGGCAGCAGGTGCCGGACAATCAAGTCTTCGACAATGCGTTCAAGATTCAGTGGGAGCTGTTCCTCAAGCATGTGGTTGCGGCTACTCCGTTCCCATGGGATCTGCTGGAGGGCGCCAAAGGTACGCAACTGGCTGAACTGGGGCTTGTTTCCTGGCGTGAACGCCGCTGGGTCGACGTCCCCAAGTTGGACGTGTAGGGGGGAATCAGATGTCTCGGGAAATAAGATTGCCTGGTCGGGACGGCTCACTTTTTGCCTATGTTCCGGGAAACGGACCTTCCTTTGCGCTGCCATCGGGAAGACCGCGGTGTCGAACAGCCTTTGCAGCGGCGCATGTCGTATGCGATCCTTTGGCGGACGCCGATCCCCTGCACCAGTCCCAGATTGATTGGAACGCGACCATGCAGTATCGCCATCATCTGTGGTCGCTGGGGTTTTCGGTTGCGGAGGCGATGGATACGGCCCAGCGCGGGATGGGACTTGCTTGGAAGCAGGCGAAGGAACTGATCAGCCGCTCCATGATAGAGGCCCGGTCTGTGGGAGGGCATATCGCCTGCGGGGCGGGTACGGATCATCTGACGCCGGCAGCACGGGTGACGCTGGATGAAGTGGAAGCAGCCTATGAAGAGCAGTGTTCCTTTGTAGAGGAGAAAGGCGGGCAAATCATCCTGATGGCTAGCCGGGCTTTGGCAGCTTGTGCAAGGCAGCCGGATGATTACGAACGAGTCTACGGGAAAATTCTCCGCCAGGTGTCCCGACCGGTGATCCTGCACTGGCTGGGCGACATGTTTGATCCCGCATTGAAAGGATATTGGGGATGTGAAGATGTCGATGAAGCGATGTCGGTCTGCCTGCGGATCATTCGGGAACACCGCGACAAAGTGGACGGCATCAAAATCTCTCTGCTGGACGCGGACAAAGAGATCAAAATGCGGAGACTGCTGCCGGAAAACGTCAAGATGTACACCGGGGACGACTTTCACTATCCAGCCTTGATTCGAGGCGATCAGCATGGATACAGCCACGCCCTGCTCGGAATCTTTGACGCGATCGCTCCAGCGGCTGCCGCTGCACTACATGCTCTCGATGCCGGGGATCTAAACCGTTACGATGCGATTCTGGAGAACACCGTGCCATTATCCAGACACATTTTCCAAGAGCCGACCTACGCCTACAAGACAGGCATCGTATTTCTGGCGTATTTGAACGGCCACCAGTCTCATTTTCGGATGATCGGCGGGGTGGAGGGAGCACGATCGGTGGTCCATCTTTCCCACATCTTCGTTCTCGCCGACAAGGCCGGCCTGCTGCGCGATCCCGAAATGGCAAGCGAGCGTATGCGCCTCGTCCTTGCTCTTGCGGGCATTCGATAGGAGGGAACGTATGGGAAAACTGCAAACGATCGAGCGCCTGAGCTTGAATCAGATAACGACTGAGCATTGGAGCCTGCCCGAAGCGGTGGAAGGGTGCGTCCGGGCGAAGATCCCCTGGATCAGCCTATGGCGGCATAAGATTGCCGAAACGGGGCTTGCGGAAAGCAAAAAACTCGTACGTGAGGCGGGGCTCCGTGTTTCGAGTGTCTGCCGCGGCGGAATGTTTCCCGCTGCTAGCATGTCGGAACGCCAGAAGAGGCTGGATGACAATCGCCGCGCAGTGGAGGAAGCGGCGGAATTAGGAGCAGAGGTCCTCGTCCTCGTATGCGGGCCGGCTCCGGACAAAGATATCAGCAGTGCTCGAAAATGGGTGGCAGAAGGAATCGAACAGCTCGTTCCGTATGCAAAAGCGTGCGGTGTGCGGCTGGGGATCGAGCCGCTTCACCCGATGTACGCCGCGGAACGTTCGGTGATTGTGACACTGGCCCATGCAAATGATCTGGCTGAACAATACAGCCCCTCAGATGTTGGTGTCATCGTCGATGTCTTCCACGTTTGGTGGGATCCGGATCTGGATAACCAGATTGCCCGTGCAAGCGGCCGTATTTTCGGATTCCACGTCTCGGACTGGATCGTGCCAACCCCGGATTTGCTGATGGCCAGGGGAATGATGGGGGATGGCGTAATTGAAATCCATCGCATCCGCCAGGCGGTTGAAGCTTCCGGCTACACAGGCCCGATCGAGGTGGAGATCTTTAATCGGGCGATTTGGGAGATGCCGGGTGACGATGTTCTCGCGCAGATGAAAGAGCGTTATCTGGAGCATGTATAATCATTGACGATACAGCACTTCATTTCCAAAGAAGCCAGCCAATTCCGATATGACAACGGTTGGCGGCTTCTTTGTTCAACTAGTCGGACACGACGATGATGGGGCAGGGATATTCCAGAGTCCGGCTCGAGACGTTGGAAATGTATCGGCAGTTTTTAAATCTCCGCCTTACACCCTTTGCCCCCCGTGAAGGTTCTGTGGGGTATTTATGTCCCGAAGCCCATATGGCATTGGTTTTGATTGGTGAGGGCATGGCCTGCGTGGACGGAGAGCTCCTGCCGGCAAAAGCAGCGTTAAAGCGAGTGGGCCTGGAACCGATTGTACTTTCTGCAAAAGAGGGACTGGCTCTGATCAGCGGGACGACAAGTCCGACCGCCATCGGAGCACTAGCGCTGCATGACATGCTCAAGGCAGCAGCTACCGCCGATGTTCTTGGCGCGATGACGCTGGAAGTGTTAAAGGGAACGACACGAGCCTTGGACGATCGTTTGATGCGTGTTCGCCCTCATCAGGAACAGAGAAATACTGCCGCAAACATCCGAAGAATGCTGAGTGACTCCATGATTGCCAAAACGTTCGTCGACTATCGCCTGCAAGATGCCCTATCCTTGCGCGCGATTCCCCAGCTGCATGGAGCCGCTAAAAAAACGTTACAGGATGCGTTGAAAACGATTGAGATTGAAATGAACGCATGTTGTGACAATCCGATTATATGGCTGGAAGAGGAAGACGGCGGAGCCATTTCTGGCTGTAATTGCGATTCATCTTATGTGGGAATCGAACTGGATTCGGCATGCATTGCCGCTACAGCAATCGCAAAAATGTCGGAACGGCGGAACAATCGGCTCATTAACGGCCAACTGTCCGGCTATCCTTCTTTTCTCATCCGCAAAGCGGGACTTAACTCTGGACTGATGATTCCACAATACTCCCAAGCAGGTATCGTAAATGATATGAAAATATTATCCCACCCTGCAACGGTGGATACGATTCCGACTTCCGCCGACCAGGAAGACTATGTGGCAATGGGCTACAATGCGGCAAAAAAAGCACGCGAGGTGGCTGTCAGGCTGGAATATGTCTTGGCTGTTGAATTGTTGTCCATTTACTGTGCCCATCAGTTCGTGGACAGTGATCTTTTGCCAAGTTCATCTTCTCGCGCTGTTTTAGACCGGATTGCTCGTTCAGTGCCTAAGATGGAAGAAGACACATACCTGTATCCTCATTTGCAGATGTTACGGGAAATGATCCATTCCGGTGAAATCATCGAATGCGTGGAGGGGATCATCGGGAAATTGCTATAGGATCTGCAGGAACCTTGGCTGCGTATCGTATCCGGGAGATTTTGGGACAGCAGATGGGCTGTCCTTTTCTTCTGTAAAAAGTAGGAATGCCAAGGTGGATGGATAATATTTACAAATGGTTTTGAATCCATTGCAGCTTTACATCTGTCCATGTGGAGGTTCATGTCGGGATGCTGTCTGCTGACCGAATTGAAGCAGTGATTCAACAAACCTTTGACCAAAGTCGGGTCGCGGGATTCGCCATGGCAGTCGTCAAGGGGGAGGAAGGTCTGAACGAGGAAGAAAAAGGAGATCCTTTGCATGGGAGGAGGATTGGAACCGACATTCCAGCGTAAAGGATCTTATGGACTTTCGAGGGAACGATGGAGTGCGATGGGATGGAACGCCTTCCAGCGAACCAGGTATGGTTGACAAATGGTTTCATCCGCATATAATAATACCTATAGGGGTATATGTATTAAAGATGCCAAGCCCATTTCATTAGGGGAATTGGACCGGGATGAAGACATCCATGTGTGATTTGCCGAACGGGAAAGCGCAGCGATATGGCATGCCGGCTCTCAAGGGAAAAGGGCTGTCAAAACGTCATCAATGTCCTGCCAGGGATGTCCGGTTGGACGCTCGACGGAGAAAAATCAATAACTGAACAATGGAGGTTACTGCATCATGGGAACAAAAGTCGCGATTATCGCCAGCCACGGAGGATTGTTTGACGCTTACAAGGTCTTTAACATCGCTACAGCTTCAGCTGCAACGGATGCAGAGGTGGGGATCTTCTTCACCTTCGAGGGATTGAATTTGATTCACAAGACAGCGTATCAGCAATTGCCGATGCCAACCGGGAAGGAACATTTCGCTGAAGGATTTCAAAATGCCAATGTGCCATCCATTCCCGAATTGGTAGAAATGGCCCAACAAATGGGTGTCAAAATCATTGCCTGTCAAATGACAATGGACGTGATGAACTTGAAGAAGGAAGACCTCATTGACGGAATCGAAGTTGGCGGTGCAGTGACCTTCCTTGATTTCGCCAAGGACGCCAACATCACATTATCGTTCTGAAGCAGGGAGGTTTGTGCTATGACCGTGAATACAGCCGGGGGTTTAAAGAAAATGTCTGCAAAAGAATTGGCGCAGATTGTTTTCAATCAAGCAGAATTGTTTATCCTCGACGTACGCAGTGAAACTGAATATAACGATTGGAAAATCGAGGGAGACAAGATTGAGGTCGTCAATCTCCCGTATTTTGAGCTGCTCGAGGGTGTAGACTCCGCGCTGGACAAGATTCCCGAACATAAAAAAGTGCTTGTGGTCTGCGCCAAAGAAGGTTCATCCAAATTTGTCGCGGAGCAAATGGTCGAAGCCGGAAGGTCCAATATTTATTATCTTGAAGGCGGGATGAAAGCCTGGAGTGAGCATTTGGAACCCGTCAAAATCGGTGACTTGAAAGCTGGCGGTGCGATTTATCAATTTGTTCGGATCGGCAAAGGATGCCTGTCTTACATGGTGATCTCCGACGGTGAGGCAGCCGTTGTTGACACTTTGAGGATGACGGAGGTTTACGAGAAATTCGCCCAAGATAGGAACGTCTCCATTCAGCATACCATCGATACCCACCTGCACGCTGACCACATTTCTGGCGGGAAAAAGTTAGCCGACAAGGCAGGGGCAGCCTACTGGCTCCCGCCAAAAGATGCGGCAGAGGTAACGTTCAGCTACGAAAAACTGGAAGAGGGCAAAGAGATTGCCGTCGGCAACACCAAAATCAAGATCCAGCCGATTTACTCCCCCGGTCATACAATCGGCAGCACCTCCTTGCTTGTTGACGATACGTATTTGCTGACAGGAGATATTTTGTTCATCGCATCCATCGGCCGCCCAGACTTGGCCGGCAAAGCAGCGGATTGGGCCCAGGACTTGCGCAGCACCTTATACAGGCGCTACAGAGAGCTTTCGGATGAGCTGATTGTACTTCCCGCCCATTTTGGAAAAGTGTCCGAACTGGGTGAGGGCGGCAGGGTTTCTGCCCGAATGGGGGAGTTGTACCGGACGAATCCAGGTTTACACATTCAGGATGAAGCGGAATTCCGAAGAACAGTAACGGAGAATTTGCCGCCGCAGCCAAATGCCTATCAAAAGATTCGCCAAACGAATATGGGGAAAATGACCCCAAGTGAAGAAGAGCAGCGCGAAATGGAAATCGGTCCAAACCGTTGTGCTGTTCACGACAAATAAGACAAACAAAAACGAATAGTCAGGAGAGATGAAGAATGCAAGCAGACATTGTCGTTGATGCAAAAGGATTGGCGTGCCCCATGCCCATTGTGAAAGCGAAAAAGGCATTGGACAGCCTAGAGCCAGGTCAGGTGATGAAAGTAATCGCGACAGATAAAGGTTCTGTAAACGACTTTCAAGCTTGGGTAAAGCAAACAAACCACGAAATGATGAAGCACGAAGAGGAAAATGGGGTATTTACGTTTTTTGTAAGAAAGAAGTAGGTGAGGAAATGAGCGAACACTGCAAACGTGTTCGCTTATTTCAAGTCATCATAAACAATCCGTATCTCGAGATGGCAGTATGTTTCCTCCTTGTAATGACCTTCCGGGCAAACTTTCACACATCCTAAAGCCGTATGTATGGCCTCCAGGGGATGATTGCATTTGTCACAAGTATGAGTGAATACCTTCTTAAAAAAGGCAAACATAGATTAATCACCATTTTCCGATTTAAATACTCGGGTTTATTATACCCCTACTTTCGCCATTCGTATAGAGTCTTTTCTGTTTTTTTAAGAAAAGATGTTAGGGAGCTAAGCGGAGGAGAAGCCATTCGTCTTATCTTGTGTCAGCTTTTTTTGGGAAGGTACAATGTGCTTGTGTTGGATGAACCAACGAACTTTTTAGATGTAGATTGCATGGAGGCATTGGAAAAATTTCTGGAAGCGTATCAAGGTACTGTTCTTTTGGTCTCTCATGACCGCAGGTTTATTGAACGTGTGGCCGATAGTGTATATGCAATTGAAGATCATCAGCTTGAATTAAAAAAAGGCAGCAAATCATAACCAGTTAAAAACCTCGTTGAAAGCCGGCGAGGTTACCTTGTTTTTCAAAATAAAGGGTTATGGACGTACGACCCCTTGGTCGCGATGCGGTTTGCAACAGAAGGAGCAAAGGTTTGGCTACAGTTGTTCAGGTAGAACCGCTGAATCGGGTTGTGCAGGAAATCAAAGAAAACGGCGGCGAAGGGGTTTGAATGAATAGGTGAAGGGAAGAAGTTTTTTTATTGACAGGTTTTTACGTACAAATCAGCAGAGGTCATTGACAAATATAGTATAGGGGGGTATAGTAAAAATCGAAGGGGGGAGGTGAAAGGCAGCAGAAAAACCTCTGCCTTGAAGAATTGCAGGAAGCTTGTGCGGTGCCTTCGGAAAGAAAACATCAGCACCAGGAAAAAATAAAGCCGAACGAGCGGTCCGGTTAAACCGAAATAACAATCCCAAACAAAAGGAGAAATGAGCCATGAAAAACGTAACCCTGAAAGTGGAAGGCATGTCCTGCGCCCACTGCGTAAACAGCATCGAGGGTGCCATGAAAGAGTTGGGAGCAAAAGGAAAAGTCGATTTGGCCAACGGTACGGTAACGGTGGATTACGACGAAGCAAACATCACCCTGGATGCGATTAAAGAGGCGATTGAGGAACAGGGGTACACCGTCGTTTGAGTTAGCCAAACGATAAAACCGCCTCGGAAGAAGGGACTTGTATGGAAGCCGTTAGCAATGAGATGAAACAAACGACGCTGCAGCTCACAGGGATGACCTGTGCCGCTTGTGCCATCAAAATTGAAAAAGCCTTGAACAGGATGGAAGGCGTCGAGCAAGCAAATGTGAACTTCGCCATGGAACGGGCTACCGTCGTCTACGATCCGAAAAAAGTGGATGTCGGCCAGATGGAACAGCGCATCCAGAAGCTTGGCTACGACACGGCGAAGGAATCCGTTGACCTGCAGCTGGTCGGAATGACTTGTGCCGCTTGTGCGATGAGGATTGAAAAAGGGCTGGGCAAATTGCCTGGAGTCTCAAAAGCCGCCGTCAATTTTGCAACGGAGACGGCCCACGTCGAGTACAACCCGGCCGATGTGTCTGTCTCCGACATGCAGAAAAAGGTGGAGAAGCTTGGCTACAAAGCGGTTCCCAAACAGGAAGAAGCGGAGCCGGGAGAGCACCGCAAACAGGAACTCGCCCGGCAAAAGAGCAAACTGCTGGTATCGGCCCTCCTCTCGCTGCCCTTGCTTTGGTCGATGGTAAGCCACTTTTCGTTCACATCGTGGATCTGGGTGCCCGATCTGTTCATGAATCCGTGGATGCAGCTGCTGCTGGCAACGCCGGTTCAGTTTTACGTCGGGAAACAGTTCTACGTCGGGGCATACAAGGCGCTGCGCAGCAAAAGCGCCAACATGGACGTCCTGGTGGCGCTCGGAACGTCGGCCGCCTACTTCTACAGCCTTTGTGTAACCATTCAATGGGCGATGGTATCGGGCGATGCCCACAGCGTTCCGGCGATGTATTATGAGACAAGTGCCATCTTGATTACCCTCGTCATTCTCGGCAAATTATTTGAAACGCTGGCCAAAGGCCGCACGTCTGAGGCCATCAAAACGCTGATGGGACTGCAGGCCAAAACCGCCCTCGTGGTACGCGATGGTCAGGAAGTGACGATCCCGATAGAGGAAGTGATGGTCGGGGACGTCATCTTGGTGAAGCCGGGCGAGAAGGTTCCGGTGGATGGAGAAGTCATCGAAGGGATTTCCGCTGTCGATGAGTCGATGCTGACCGGGGAGAGCATTCCGGTCGAGAAAAAAGCGGGAGACACCGTGATTGGCGCGACCATCAACAAAAATGGCAGACTGAAAGTCAAAGCGACAAAAGTGGGCAAAGAGACGGCCCTGGCGCAAATTATCAAGGTCGTGGAAGAAGCGCAAGGATCCAAGGCGCCGATTCAACGGATAGCCGATGTGATCTCCGGCATTTTCGTACCGATCGTCGTCGGTATCGCACTTGTCACCTTTCTGATCTGGTTTTTCCTGGCGACCCCGGGAGACTTCGCCGGCGCGCTGGAAAAAGCCATCGCGGTGTTGGTCATCGCGTGTCCTTGTGCGCTCGGTTTGGCGACTCCGACTTCGATCATGGCCGGTTCGGGCCGGGCCGCAGAGCTCGGTGTGCTGTTTAAAGGCGGAGAGCATTTGGAGTCGACACACAAAATCGAAGCGATCGTCCTCGACAAGACAGGTACCGTGACCAAAGGGAGACCGGAACTGACGGATGTCGTTGCGGATCGCATCGATGAAGCTTCCCTCCTGCGTCTTGTCGGCGCTGCGGAGAAGAATTCGGAACACCCGCTTGCCGAAGCAATCGTGTCCGGTATTGCAGCCAGAGGCATCGACATGCCGGGTACGGATGAGTTCGAAGCCATACCCGGATACGGCATTCGTGCGGTCGTGGAGGGCAAAGAAATGCTCGCCGGTACGCGCAAGCTGATGGCGAAATACAACGTGGAAGCAGGGCATGTGTTTGAAACCATGTCAAGGCTGGAGCAAGAGGGGAAAACAGCGATGCTGATCGCCATTGACGGCCAATACGCCGGCATGGTCGCTGTAGCCGATACGATTAAAGAAACGTCAAAAGAAGCGGTTGCCCGCTTGAAGCAGATGGGCATTCAAGTCATCATGATTACCGGGGACAACGAACGCACGGCGAACGCCATCGCCAAGCAGGTGGGCATTGATCATGTGCTCGCGGAAGTCCTGCCGGAAGGAAAGGCGGAAGAAGTGAAAAAGCTGCAGGCACAAGGCAAGAAGGTGGCCATGGTCGGCGACGGTATCAACGACGCCCCCGCCCTGGCTGTCGCAGATATCGGGATGGCGATCGGGACCGGCACAGATGTCGCGATGGAAGCAGCCGATGTGACCTTGATGCGCGGTGACCTGAACAGCATTGCCGACGCCATTTCCATGAGCCGCAAAACGATGCGCAACATCCGGCAAAACCTGTTCTGGGCGCTTGGTTACAACACACTGGGCATTCCGATCGCGGCGATCGGGCTTTTGGCTCCGTGGATTGCCGGTGCAGCGATGGCTTTAAGCTCAGTGTCAGTTGTACTCAATGCCCTGCGGCTGCAGAGGGCGAGAGTCTAAAACACAACAGGATTTTCGCAGCGGATACAAGCGGAGAGGGGACCCAGCATATGGGGACAAAGAAATTTGCGGTTACGCCCGGTTTTGAAGTGGGAGGAACCATTTTTCGCCCCGAGCAGTTGGCCTTGCTCGGTACGATCGTGGGCGAAGACGCCAAAATTGAGCTGACCACGTTTAAACAGCTGTACGTGGAAGTGCAGGAGGCACGCGAGGAAGAAATAAAGGAAAAACTGAAGGCGGCCGGGCTGGAAATTCAGCCCGCCGGTTTCTACACCAAAAACCTGATCACGTGCAATTTCTGCCGAGGAGCAGAAGAGGCCGGAATGCCTGCGGCGAAGAAGCTGGATGAAGCGATAGCTGGCCATGCGGTCCCCTCCCCGTTGAAAATCGGGTATGCCGGCTGCGCTTTGGGAACCTCCGAGCCATTGCTCAAGGACATAGCAGTTGTCAAAATGAAAGATACCTTCGATATTTACGTGGGAGGAGAAAGCAAAGGGTTGAAGGCCAAGCTTGCCCGGCTCTTCCTCTCGTCGGTCACCGAAGAGCAACTGATTCCGCTTGTCCAGAATTTGATTCGATATTTTCAGGAGAATGGGAAAAAGAAAGAGAAGTTCTCTGCATTCATTGACCGGGTAACGGTGGAAGCGCTGCGGGAAGCGGTCGCTTTGAGAATTCGCCAGATAATCGCATGAAGCTGCACGAAAAGCCGATATTCCCCTTTGGGAAGGGATATCGGCTTTTTACCAGGCAAATACAACCTCAATTTTTTTCGTGGCGGAGGGCTTGTTTCTCTTTACGGATCTCGTCCAAACCGTCAGCTTGCCTACCGTCCGCATTTCTGTATGATCTTCGACAATCGCGAAATTCCTTCTTCCAATTCGGCAGGCGATGCATTCCCGTATGAAAGGCGTATATGATGATGATCAGACCGGTCGTAAATATTCCCGGGATAAAGCAGGACCTCTTGTTGGAGGGCTTTCTCAAACAGCGCTCGCATAGAAACAGGGCGATGCAGTCGCAGCCAGATGAAAAATCCGCCAGAGGGGCAGCTCCACGAGGCCATTCCTGTCATGTGTCTTTCCAGCGCGTGTAAAGCGGCTTCCCGGCGCTTCTGCAAAGTCTCTCTTGTTTTCTGCAAATGCTGCTCGTACAGGCCGCTTTTCAGACACTCAGCGACGGTCCATTGCGAAAGGGAACTCGATCCGTAATCCAACTGCATTTTGAGGTCGGCCAGCCGGTTGACAACAGGATCCGGGCCGATCAGCCAGCCGATCCGCAATCCGGGGCCCAAAGTCTTTGACATGCTTCCAAGGTAGAGGACCAAACCGTTTTTATCCATCGCTTTCAACGGAGCAGGCGGTTTGTGGTCAAGCCATACATCCCGATAGACATCATCCTCGACGATCGGGAGCTGCTCCTGCTCGCATATCGTCAGCAGCTGCTTGCGCCGCTCTTCGGACATCAAGATACCGGTCGGGTTATGAAAGCAAGGGATTGTGTATAAGATCGTCGCTTTTTGCTCCCGCTTCTGCTGTGGAATCGCGTCCGTCACGAGGCCATCTTTATCGAGCGGGAGCCCTGCCATCTTCATTCCCGCGGATTGGAACACAGACAAAGACTGGACATAGGAAGGTTTTTCTGCCAAAACCACGGATCCCCGTTTCAAGAGACCCATCGAGATCAATTGAAGAGCTTGCAGCGCTCCGGATACGATCAGGATGGAGGATGGCGAGGCCTCGATTCCTCTTTTCTTGGCATATTCGCTTATCTGCTGTCTCAGGTAGAGCAGTCCCTTTGGATCCTCGTAATCCAGTGATTTCATCATTGTCGGCAACTTGGGCAAGATGGATTGCAGCATGTCAGTCGGAAAAAGTTCAGGGGGAGGGCCTGCTGTTCCCAGACGAATGATGGTTGGACTGTTCTCCGTTTGATTAATGTCTTGAACGGTTGGCAGACTGGGCCGGTATGCCCCAGCTCTGGTATAGGCATCCCAATCGGGCGCGGAGCGGGCTGCCATGACGGTCCACGTATTGTTTACCACTCTCGTTCCGCTTCCGCTGCTTCCCTCGATTAAGCCCTCGGCAGTCAATTCGGCAAAAGCGGTTACGACCGTGCTTCGATTTACACCGAACTCCCGGGCCAACATCCGTTCCGTGGGGATTTTGCTCCCTAACGGCCACTCTCCATGACTAATTTTTTGCCTGATGAAATTAGCGATCTGTTTATACAAAGGGACCGGATCGGCGCGGTTTGGTTTCCAGTCGGATAGGAACATGTATTTCACCTCGTCTTGCGGACCACAAAATTGACGATTCCCTCAATAGAGTTCGGTTGCCTTCTTGATGCCGACCATTTGGATGGAGACACTGGCATCCATGAGCATTATGATTTGAAGACTCCCGCCACCTTCGCCTTGCTTAGAGGTGGGAGATTCAAATGTTTCCCGTCTTATACGACAAGAATACATTTCGGATGCTTCAAACACCCATTATCCCTTGCCGATTGGATCAGCACAGGACTACCTTTTCCACCCAGGTACTTTCGCAAGATATTGAGACTCCCATTTCCATCTGCATTGATCCTGAACCCTGAGTTGGACAGAAAAAAGGCCGCGGTGAATGCGTCGCTTGGGTGCGTATGCTTTTTTCGAAATCATCTCCTCATCAAGAGCAGAACAACCGCTGGTGTACGCTTCATTCTGCTTGACAAGTTTGATCCCGAGGAGTTTGGCCTTATAGGTGATGAGAGATCCACATAACGGGCATGGGGAATCTGTCCAAACATCTTGCGGGGATTCTCTTGCTTGATGTCTTTCATGTCTCCGATGACGATGGTATGACAGTGATGTTTCAGCGCCAGATCCACGATCTTTCGGCTCGCTTGATGCTGGAAGTTCTGGACATAACGATTCCGTTTTCCCTGCAAAGAACGAATACGGTGTGTACGAACATAATCTTCGCTCTTGCCGGTTTGCTTCATGGCGATGGAAGTAAGCCGCGCGATCTCTTTGTTAT
>NZ_HE978535.1:562939-570457 GCF_000311785.1 Brevibacillus massiliensis | reverse complement strand
TGTTATAGTAACTGTTTTTGCTCTTTAAAGGCCTTCCGTTGATCAAATAGCTGTCGTCACCCTCCAGGAATGTAACGGCCGCCAGATTATTAACCCCAAGGTCGATGGACATCAGATTGGTAAAGGTCGCAGGAAGTTTCTTTTCTTCCTTTTGGTAGATCATCACCATCTCCCACGTACGGATCCTGTTGCACCATTGGAGGCGGATCTGTTGAAGAGCGCTTACGTCAATCGGCAGATTTTCAAGGTTCATGACAATCGAAAAACAGTCAATCTGATGACGTTCCTGCAATCTTCTTGGACAACGAGAGCTTGAGTACATTCTCCTGAACTCGGATGGCAAAATTAGTGAAAATGATTTCATTTTGCGGCGGGAAACATGCTTATATCCGGGAGGTTGAGGTGTCCCTCTTATTTCTGCGGATTCTTCTTGAAGTCTTTGCTTTCGGCAAAGTAGCTCTTCCAATTTTGTTCCACCATCTTGAGACAATGCTGATCATAGGTATGAGAGTGGAGGTACTCTCGGTGCCAATTGGACTTCAGTTCCTTTTCCAGCTTCACATAAGAGCGAAACCCCTCTTCTCTACACAGGTGATTGGCGATGTTGTAGAGTTTGGTCGTGTGAAACGCCAAATCCTCCAGAATCGCAAGCTGCTGTGCCGACCAACGGGGAATCCACTTGTAGACCAGTCTCATTTCGATTCACCTCCTTCTCCTTATTTTACCACGGAAAGGGAATGTATGTTCTGAAAAGTAGTGCAAAAGCAAAAAAATCGCCTTCATCTCACCGCCTATAGAGGTGGGAGTCTTCTGCGAAAATGAGATAAAAAAACAGGGAAATAGGTAAGATTCATCTGAGTACTTGCACATGCGGATTTGTTACCTGCTGCTATTACAGCAGTTGATTCCTCCCTGTTCGAAGTTTGCCTATGTACGGTTTTGTTGAGGAGATGCGGCAAAGTTACAAGCAGAGACGCAACAGAGCATTCGACTTGTTTGTACAGGCAAACGTAAAAGCGTTCAAACCGGATGGCGCTTTCTATATACTGGTCGATATGTCGGAGCTGGGTCGGCCAGCAGATGAATTGGCGATGGATTTGCTGAAAGAGGAAAAAGTGGCTGTAGCCCCTGGCACCACTTTTGGGGAGCTTACCCGCAAAATGGTGGGCATATCTCTGCGACAGAAGAGTCGCTGCTCCTGGAAGGGGTAAACCGGATTTGCAGCTTCATCGCCCGGCATAAAAGATGAGAATGGCTTCCGCGTATCACAACGCATCGTAAAATACGATGGGGATTTTCAGACATGGAATCCTCCCCTGACGTGGAATGATTTTCGTGAGAAGAAGATAGTGGATAGCGGTGAACGCAGAACCTTTGTTACAATAGATAGGTTCCGAATAAACGGAATACGATTTCTTTTTGGAATTGACAAAAAAGCAGCTCCCGTGATTTACTAAAGAAAAGATAGCCTTTCATTTCATAGCTATGGATGAAGATTGTAGGAGAGACTAGACGATTGGTTTAGCACCGAAGGAGCAAGTCCCATAAAACCCAACCTTTGGGATTAATCTCTCAGGTAAAGATACTACAATTGGACATACCTCTGGAGAGCGCTGAAAAGCCACCAAAGGGGAATACTCCACGCCACAAGGCGGTGGTAAACTCTCAGGTAAAAGGACAGAGGAAAGGGAGAGTACTATCACTCTATCTTTCCCCTGTCCTTTTTGTCTCAAAATAGTGATAAGGGAAAGGTGGTGCGATGAGAAAGGAGGATCGAATCAAAACATGAAGCTTTCAGTCAGGGAAGCAGCTCAAAGCGAACTGAGCAAACTTTCTATTCCTCGGAACAAAGCGCTGCGGATCGACGTGGTGCTGTCAGGAGATTGTGGCTGTGCGTTTTCCGTCTAACTTGCCGTTGATGAATTGCGGAAAAACGACACGGTTGTCCATCAAAACAGGATACCCTTCTGCATCGACCGGCTTACCAAGAGAAATCTGGGGGATGTACTCACACTTGACTATGAGCCTGGGCTAGGCTTTGTGTTGTCAAGTCCATACGAAAGCTTCTCGGATCGGCTGCAAATTCGTACCAGCTGATCGGACTGAAAAATAGAGAGCGAGGGAACCGCGGCGGAGAGCGGAGACAGAGAGCAGCTTTTATGAGCCAGGCCAGGCGTCCAAAATTTCATATGCAGCGGATGAGAATTGTAGGAGAGACCAGATGCAGCGTAACTGGCACCGAAGGAGCAAGTCCCAAAAATCCTTGGGATCAATCTCTCAGGTAAAGCGTACTACAATGGGACGCACCTCTGGAGAGCGCGCATGCCACCCAAGGGGAACGCTTGAACCAAAGGATTCAAGCCAAACTCTCAGGTAAAAAGGACAGAGGAAAGGGAGATTTTTTTAATCTGTCTTTCCTCTGTCCTTATTTACATATGGGAAGACAGCAAAAGGAGGGCGTTCGATCCGCTAGATGAGCCAGGCTTATCCGTTTTATGGATAAGCCGCAGTCCATGAGATGGGAGGCATGCCCATGAAATACAACAGCTGCTTTGATATTATCGGTCCGATCATGGTGGGTCCGTCCAGTTCCCACACGGCGGGAGTGGTGGCATTTGGAAGGTTTGTCCATGACTTTCTCGGAGGGGCACCGAAAGAGGCGACGATCATTTTCTATGATTCGTTTTCGGAAACCTACAAAGAACGCAGTGGAGTTCATATTCAGAGGAAAATGCCCGTATTACGATCATCCCAACACCGTTCTTGCAACCGTGCAAAAAGAAAACGAATCGGCGGTTATCGGCGGGGCCTCGCTAGGGGGAGGCATATCCAAAATATTTCACATCAACGGATACGAGGTTGATATTCCCTTGAATCTCGCCTATGACCTCGATTTGATCAGAAAAAGGTATAAGCGTGAAACCGTGCAGCGCGATGTACGAGGAGGGAGCGAAAATGAACTTTACGTCAATGAAAGAACTTCTGGAACTGTGCGAGCGGACGAGATTGAGCATTGCCGATGTGATGCTGGCTCGTGAAAGCAAGCAAACCGGACAACCCGAGCATGAAATCATCGAAAAAATGAAGATTCGCCTACTTAAAATGAAAGCAGCCATCGATCAGGGAGTGACTGACCATTCGCTAGCCCCAAGCGGAATTTCCGGCGGGGATGCTTACAAACTGGAACGCTATTTGGAAAAGGGCCGGCAGCTCACAGGCAATATCGTTGGAGATGCGATGAGGTTCGCGTTTGTCACATCGGAAATGAATGCCCGCATGGGGGGTGTTGTGGCGACGCCAACCGCCGGCTCCGCAGGCATTTTGCCCGGCTGTTTATTTTCTCTTCAAAAGCATCAACACTATACTTCCGAACATTTGATGATGGGGCTTTTCGCAGCCAGTGCCATCGGTTATGTGATTGCCAACCGTTCCTTCATCTCGGGAGCAGCGGGGGGATGTCAAGCTGAAGTAGGGTCGGCGACCGCTATGGCCGCCGCCGCGATTGTAGAAATCAAGCAGGGAACACCTCGACAGGCTGTTCACGCTGCTGCCATCGCTCTCAAATCCATGCTTGGATTGGTGTGCGATCCGGTAGCCGGCCTTGTGGAAGTTCCTTGCATCAAGCGAAATGTCATCGGTTCCTCGATTGCTTTTTCCGCAGCAGATATTGCCTTGGCGGGAATTGAGAGCCAGATCCCTTGTGACAAAGTGATTGACGCCATGTATGAGATTGGCAGAAACATGCCGAGGGCGCTGAGGGAGACGGCTCTGGGCGGCTTCGCTGCAACGCCGACAGGAAAAGCCATCAAGAATCGGATTAGGAAATAAAGACGGGAGGAGGAAAAACATGGATAAGGTCGTACAAAATTGGCTGTACAGCAGGGAGCATGAATGGGTGGAGGTTCTGGACGAGACGCGGGTGCGTGTAGGGATTACAGATTTTGCACAGCGCCAACTAGGTGACCTGGTATTCGTTGAAATTCCTCAGGTTGGCGATGATGTGACTGCTGATCAACGCCTGGGAACGATTGAATCGGTAAAAGCGGTATCCGATGTGTTTTCCCCTGTCAGCGGCAAAGTTGTGGAAGTAAACAAGGAGCTTGAAGAAAACCCTGAGCTGATCAATACGGATGCTTACGGACAGGGGTGGATGATCGTCATTGAGCTGAGCGATCCCGGCGCTCTGTCTGGACTTCTCAATGCAGCAGAATACTCGGCGCTTATCGAGGAGGAAGAAAGGTGAACTACCGTTATCTGCCGATGACCCGAAAAAACTCGTAGGGCAGCGGGAGTTCCCTGTTTATCACTGCAAATCAAAACGGAGGGATCGAAATGGATCTCGATTTGAGCAAAAATGAAAACAGAGCCGTGCTGTTGATCTCCTGTCCGGAGCGCCTGGGGATCATCTCCGCCGTCTCCAACCTGTTATTCAGCTACAAAGCAAATATCGTCCAGTTTGATCAGCATACGACAGACCCGCGCGACGGCATGTTTTTTATGCGCATCCTCTTTGATCTGGATTCGCTTGCCGCTTCCTATCCGCAATTGGAGCAAGATTTGTCCATCATGGCACAGGAATACCCGATGGAATGGCGCCTCAGCAAAGTGAGCCAAACCAAGCGGATGGCTATTTTTGTATCCAAGATGGACCATTGCTTGGTTGAGCTTTTATGGCGCTGGAAGTCCAAAGAGATTCTCGTCGACATCCCCATGGTAATCAGCAATTATCCCGATGTAAAGGAAACCGTGGAGTCCTACGGAATTCCTTTTTACCACATCCCGACGAGTACCCAAACCAAAGAAGAAGCGGAGCAGGCGGCCTTAGAGATTTTGCAGGGAAAAGCAGACTTCATCGTGCTGGCGAGATACATGCAAATACTCTCTCCGCGCTTCATCGCGCATTACCCCAACCAAATAATTAATATCCATCACTCTTTCCTTCCCGCGTTCATTGGCGCCAATCCCTACAAACGGGCGTTTATGCGCGGCGTAAAACTGATCGGTGCAACCGCACACTACGTGACCAATGACCTCGATGAGGGGCCGATTATTGAGCAGGACGTGATCAGAGTAAACCACCGCCTGAACGAATCAGATTTGAAGGTCGCCGGGCGACGTGTTGAGCGAAACGTTTTGGCACAGGCCATCTCGTGGCATGTAGAGGACAAAGTGATCGTTTACGGGAATAAAACCATTGTCTTCGCTTAGAAGGCAGGAAGAAAACCTCCTCTCTACTACTAAATAAATGGATAGAGGGGAGGTTTTTTGATGAACGGTCAGTTCCTGCAACGTACGAGCCTATCCATTTCAGGCAGAGACCTTTTCTCGAGAACGAACATGTTTGAACTTTTGGTTGCCAATTTTTAACTGAAGCAGGATCATTACCACTACGACGACAGTCAATCCAATGATCGCGGGGGGAAAACTGCCCGCAGCATCATGGATGAAGCCCACACAAAAGGGCCCCAGGGAAGCAAAAAGATAGCCGCCGGATTGCGTCATTGCAGATAACGCGCTTGCTTCTTCCGTATTCGCTGTCTCATCAATCGGCAGCATTAAAGCCATCGGGAACAGGCCGCCTGCACCGATCCCGAGAAAAATACAGGGCAGCCAGGGAGACACCGGAAGTTGGAGCATCAGCAGACCGATCAACTCCATCACCGAGCAGCCAATCAGCCAGACGACTCTGTGTTGAAAACGACTGACCAGCATAGGAAGCAGAAAGCTGACCGGCACCTGCACGAGAGTAAACAAGGTCAAAATCATTCCCGCCGTTTGTTTGTCGTAGCCCAGTTCCTCTACGATCGGAGCCAGCCAGGCAGTAAGCGAGTAAAACATGAATGCCATCATCCCGAAAAAACAAGTCAGCAGCCAAGCCCGTTTATTTGTCAGAGGAAGCTTCAAGTCGTTCTTTTCCGTTTGGGGCAGAGCGCCGGTCATGGCAGGGGCGGTTGGTTTCCGCGCCTTCCGGACTGGTCTCCACCAAAAGCAAAGCGCGATGAAAGCCAGGATCGACCAGGATGCGACGGAGGCCTGCCAAGAATGGTGAAAGGCTGTCTGCAAAGGAACGGCTAACCCTGAACCAAAGGCGGCCCCTACGACAAGCGACATGGAATAGACCCCGACGATCGCCGAAGGATTCGAAAAATTTTCCTTGATAAATCCGGACAATAACGGCCCGATAATGGCAATCCCGATACCAGCCAGAAAAGCGGTGAGCAGCATCAGCCACGAAGAGTTGACGACATACCTTGCGGCAGTAGCAGCGCCAATCAGAAGAAGACAATAGGCGATGGTCCGTTCAATGCTCCAGCGGCTGCCTAGCTTAATCGCCGCCGGCGCGAAGAAACCCATGCACAGCACAGGCAGGGAAGTCAACAGACTGGCCATGGAACCGCTCATGCCAAGCGTCTCCCGGATCGTCCCCAATAAAGGCGAGACAGAAGTGATGACAGGGCGCAAATTAAGCGAAGCGAGAAAAAGAGCAGTAATCAGAAAAACAAAACGCATCATACATTCTCTCCATCTTTCTGTTTTAAAAATTCTGAGTCGGTCTAATACAGTGTATAAGAGGTGTTTTGATTGATCAATATTATTATTTCTATTATTATCATTAGTATCTCTTATGAAAGTGGGTGATTGCTTGGAGATCCGTCAGCTTCACTATTTTATGGCGGTTTGTGAAGAGATGCACTTTACCAAGGCCGCCGAAAAAATAGGCGTTTCCCAACCAACGCTCAGCCAGCAAATTCGCGCGCTTGAGGATGAGCTGCATATGCCGCTGTTTGATCGGATCGGCAAAAAAATCGCGCTTACCGAGGCTGGCACGCTGCTGTTTAGCTATGGCACCCAGATTTTGGACACGTTACAAAATGTAAAGGATTCAATCGCGGATTTGCGTCATATTCAAAGTGGTACAATAAAGGTCGGGATCATGCCATCCGATCTGGATTACCGGATTACGCAGCTTATCATCGATTTTTATCACGCGTTTCCAAAAGTGAAATTAATGGTCATCGCTTCAATTGATATTATGCGGCAGGTGCTGGAAAGCGAAGTCGATATCGGCATCGGCACCAATGTCCAGCCTAATGACCGCCTGGTTACGATTCCTTTATGCCGGGAAGAGTATGTGCTAACGGTGTCCGAGAGGCATCCGCTGGCCAACCGAACCAGCATTGACTTGGATGAACTGAGAGGTCTTCCGATGGTCATGTATCCCGAAGGTTTTATGGGGCGCGATTTAGTAGAGGAGTCTGTGCGGAAACATGGCTTTCAGCTGAATTCCATTCTTGAAACCAGCTCGGCTACTTCTATACTAAACCTGGTGAAAGCGAATATTGGCGCAACTGTACAGCCATACCCCTTGATTCGGCAAATAAATGATCCGGTTTTGCGCACGATCCGTATCAAGGACGACGCACCAAGCCGCAGCCTGGCGATCATTTACCGCTCCGACCGTTATCTGAGCCAGGCGGCCAAGGCTTTTATGGAGCGGGTAAAAGAATTCTTTCAAGG
>NZ_HE978535.1:495075-561791 GCF_000311785.1 Brevibacillus massiliensis | reverse complement strand
TTTCGAATTGTCGCTGTTGCGAACCCTTCCCTTTGACGAGACTGCAAAAATGATCGGGTTAACCCATCTGGATTTGGACGGGGAAGCCTATTACAGAAAGCTTTCACTGGAACCCACTTTTAATATCAGCGGATTCACGAGTGGGTTCGGCGGAGAGGGTGTGAAAACAATCATTCCAAGTACAGCAAAAGTCAAAATTGACATTCGACTGGCGGCGGATCAGGATCCGGAAGACATTTGCCAAAAGATTCAAGATCATGTCAATCTTCATGCACCTGAGGTACAGATAAAGTGTTTGGGAATGGTAAAACCCTCCCGGACATCCATCGAACTCGACGTTGTGCAACAAATCATCGCTTCGGTAAGAGAGTCGTATGGGAAGGAGCCAGTGGTTCAACTCGCTTCCGGGGCAACCTTTCCGGATCACGGTTTTACGCAAACCCTGGGACTGCCCTCTGTCTTGGTCCCATACGCAAACGCGGATGAGAATAACCATGCCCCTAATGAAAACCTGGATGCAACCTGTTTCTTTCAGGGGATCCGAACCACATGCCAGGTATTCCTGGATTTGGGCAGGCGAATGTAATCAAGTAAACTGACAGGAGGAGATGGGTTTGACGGTAGCAAGAAAGATTACCCAAGTGGAAAACGAACTGCTGCAGGAAGTATCCAAAGAGAGACTGATGAGGTTTACCGAGGAAATTTCCCGGGAGGTACGGTTATCCGGTACGGAAGAAGAACTGCGGGCTTTTCAGTACGCCAAAGAGAATTTAGATAGCTTTGGCTTGAAAACGGAACTGCTCTTTTGCGACGCTTATATCAGTCTTCCCGGGAAAGCATCCTTAACAGTTGGTGGAGAGACGGTTCCATGCATTACTCATGCCATGGCTAAACCTACTGAAGGGTTGGAAGCAACAGTCGTATATGTCGGAAAAGGGGCCAGCTCCGATTATGAATCTCAAGCTGTCTTAGGCAGGGTCGTTCTGATTGACGGACTCGCAATTCCAGGTGCCGTAAAAATCGCTGCAGAACATGGAGCTGTCGGGGCGATTTTTGTAAATGCAAAATACACCCACGAAATGATCGTGTCACCGGTGTGGGGGAATCCAGTCCCGGATACAGTCGGCCTGCTGCCGCGCATTCCTGTTGTTTCTGTAACAGTCGATGCAGGTGAGAGGATCAAAGAAAAAATTGCGGCTAGCGACAATCTTTGCAAAATAACCGCCGAGGTGGATACGCGTTATCGTCCGATTCCTACACTGATTGCAGAAATCAAAGGGGCGGAGCAGCCGGACAAATTCGTGCTGTTCAGCGGCCATATCGATTCCTGGCATTACGGAGTCATGGATAACGGTACCGCCAATGCTGTCATGCTGGAAGTAGCCCGCACCCTGGCCCAATACCAAGGCAAACTGAAGCGGACATTGCGTTTGGCTTTCTGGTCCGAACATTCCCATGGCCGGTATGCCGGTTCCGCATGGTATTGCGACACGTATTGGGAAGAATTGACGGAAAACTGCGTGCTGCACATTAATATTGACTCGGTGGGAGCCAAAGGTGCAACTGTTCTCACAGAAGCCAACTGCATGGCGGAAACCAGGGATTTTGCCAAGGAAGTGATCAAGGTATTAACAGGAGATTCCTTCAAGGGATCCAGGTTTGGACGGGCGGGGGACCAATCCTTCTGGGGAACGGGCACACCCTCTTTGTTCATGGGCTTGTCCGAACAGGAACCGTCGGATGATCCAGCTTCTAAAGCCTTTGGGCAGTTGTTTGGTGCAGGCAAATCTGGCGGATTTGGCTGGTGGTGGCATACGACAGAAGATACCCTCGACAAAATCGATCCGGATAATCTGGAAAGGGATTGTAAAATCTATCTGGTCATAGTCTACCGTTTCTTAACGGATCCAGTAATACCGGTAAACCCTGTTGCTGCCGTAGACGATATTCTGGAAGGCCTGTCCGGTTGGCAAATGAAAGCAGGGAAGCATTTCGATTTGACTCTGACTATTGAACGTACTGAGCAGTTGAAAGCCCAAGTCAGCCGATTGGCGGAACAGATTGGAGGGACTGGCGAAGAAGATCAGGAAAAGGCGGCTCTGATTAACGAAACGCTCATGGAACTTTCCAGACTCCTGGTTCCATTGAACTATGTAAAGGAAAGCCAGTTCGGTCATGATCTGGCACTCAAACAGCCTCCGATCCCAAAACTGGCGGAAATTGACCGTTTGATTCAACTGGAAAGTGACAGCAATGAATACAAAATCCTGCAAACATCCTTGATTCGTAAGCATAATGAAGTGAATTACACATTGAAAAAGGCAAATCAGCTGCTTGCGAAGATGTTAGGGTAGCGACATATTTTATTGAAATGGGGAGTTCTTTTAATAATTTAATGAAAGTAGCTAAGGGATACGAACACCATGAATCCCACCGGCTGGCGTCTCATCGCGGCAGCTATCTTTTCCGGTCCCTTTGGAACCGGCTCATCACTAATTCGAAAAGTAATGTCTTTCTTTATGAATCCGAACGATCGATTATCAGGAACTCCCGAGATTTTGGTTCCTGATAATGATTATTATCAGAACTCCGTATTATGAGGTATTGGTACGCTTGGTCTTTTCATTAGTTAACATAATATATATTATCGGACCCAATAAACCAACAAATGAACCGCTCGCGTATCCCCGGCCATAGTCTTCAGTAAATGGTTCCGCCGGGCGTGCGGTTCTCTATCCATATTTGCAGTATTGCGTCCTTCAGCCCAAAACCAGTGTAAAACAGCCCGTCATTGCACCTCTGTTGTTGAAGTTTCCCGTACACCCAAACCATTTCGACGAAGCATCTCACCATACATGATCAGGATAGCGCCAACAAATACACACGCCGCGGTAGTAAGGAGCGCCCATTTGATACCCGCTGCACTCATCAAGGCCCCAAAGACCATCGGAGCCAATGTGGCACCTGTGAAATAACCCGCCTGAATCCAACCTAGAATCTTTGCGCTATTGCCGGGAATAAGTCGAATCGCGGCGGCAACCAACAACCCATTCCACCCAAACAGGCCTACCACTAAGGCAAACGCCCCCGCCAAAAAAAGGCTGGTTACATGAAACGAAACGATTATAAGCCCGACCATTCCCAAAAGCATCATCGCAATGACGATGACAATGTTGGCATACGGGCGTTGATCAGCTATTATTCCGGCCACAATCCTGATCAAAGCCGCAGATCCACACATGGCCAGAGCAAGTGAAGCGGCCGTGGAAACGGAGTATCCTAATCCACCAAGCGTAAAACCAGGCGTCACTGCGGCGAGTGTGGCAATCACTGCCGCAGCTACCGGCCCCCAACAGGTACGCGGTGATGGAGTTTCGCCATGAGATCTGGAAATCTTCATGAGATCCCCCTCTGACTCCTCCATAGATGTCGCGGAATCACAGTAACTTCTCCCAAGTCTCCCCGATCAATGCATGGCCAAAACTATGGTGCGGTTCCTGCTCGACAAGTTCAAAACCTGCCTTTTTATAGATTTTTCTTGCATCTTCAAGCACGCTGTTGGTCCACAAAACCAGTTTTTTGTATCCCTTTCGTCTTGCAAAACGAATACATTCGTCGACGAGACGTGTACCCAAACCTAAACCACGAGCCCTTGGGTCGACCAATAGAAGGCGAAGCTTTGCCACTTCCTCGCTGTCTTGTACCACAAATACGGAACCTACAATCTGTCCATCCATTTCCGCAATCCAGCACCGTTCCTTATCCGGGTTGTAATTGTTGATAAAGTCTGAACATATTTGAGCGACCAGTGCCTCAAAGCGTTCGTCCCAGCCATACTCCTTTGCATACAGGCGGCCATGCATATGGACGACCCATCCCATGTCGCCGGGTTCATGCTGACGAAGAAAATACGGTTCCGAGTACTTCATCCCTTCGCCGAGCAACTGTTCGATGGTGTTCATCGATTGAATTAGGCGGTTCTGATCCTGTTCAGAGAGATTATGCAGCAACTCTGATATCTCTTCCCGCGAACGGCTATCCAAAAGTGAGAAAGCCTTCTCCCCTTCTGGTGTAAGGTGAAGCAAGCGCTGCCGTCCGTCCGCTTCGGAAGGAACCTTTTCAATCAGGCCCTGTTGCTCAAGACGGTCCAATATCCGGCTAAGATATCCAGGGTCTAGTCCCAAGTCTTTCGACAAATCAGCCGCAATTAAGTTATCCCGGTTCGCAATCTCGTAGATAATGCGGGATTCGGTAAGCGAGTATGGACTATGCAGCAAGCCCTCCCTCAAGACGCCCAAATTTCTTGTCAGGAACCGATTAAATCGCCGAACAACAGCAATCTTCTCTTCAAAACCAAGGTTTGGCACACTCATCCCTCCCATATAGTTGCCTCTGTCATGATTATATATGACTTAAGCAACTATTATCAAGCGGTTTTGTATGCACCGCGGGAGTATGGCTATCTCGATTTTACCGTTTCCGGTGTTCCGTTCCGGTACGCTTATACCGTAAGCGACAATTGTGTCGGCGATGTGGCGATTACAAACCCATTAGACCCACCATGCTTTGTAAGCAATACACAAAGTAATCCCGCCAGGTCTCATAAAAAGCCTGGCGGGATTTGCCTTACATCCAGGAACGGAAGCTGTACACGCTGTTTGCCGCCGTACAGGCGACTACGTGACGGCCAGCTTTGAGCGGGTGGCCAAAGGTTGGGCGGTCGGTTACAGATCGAAGCTTATCCGGTGACAACCTCTTTTTCGCCAGAGCTTCGTCAAACTCCCTCTGGGCCGCCTGCTTCGCCTTGAACAGCATCATCTGCACCCGGCTGTACACATTGATCGCGCCGTCTCCCGTCGTTTCGATCGGAAGGAAAATCGCCTCCGGGTACCTCTCGGTGATCAGCGATTGGACGCCGTCCGAGACGCCGGATGAGGGCATGCAGCCGAACGGTTTGACAGAGATCGTCATGTTCACCTTGCGCTTTGCCACATTCAAGATCAGCTTGCCCACTTCCATGTGGCCTTCACCGCCGCGCAACTGGTTGTTGTAGTGTTCATGGGCAACGCGGGCGATTTCGTCCATGTCCGGAAGATGGTAGCCGGCAAGGCCGATCAGCTTGGCATAGCTCTGGAACATCAGCCGGATCACCCGGTCCGCCGCCCACAGCATACGCAGGCGCATGAGGGGATTCTTGCCCTGCAGTCCGTACCGGCCGGAATCCTCTCCGCGCAGCTGCATGCGCTTGCGGGTATCGTATCGTCCTTCCCAGATCAGGTAGAGGATCCAGGCGGTCACGGACTGCACTTCCACTTCCGCTCCTTCGCTCTCCAGAAAACGCTGCAGCTGATAGTTGCCGTCTCCTTCCGTGGTCATCGCCCAAAACTCGCCGATGATGCTTACTTTCGGTTTGACCCGCGTCCGGTCCACCTTTACGGCCTTCAGTTCCTTTCGACAGCGGAGCAAGGCGGGAAGCAGCTGCTTGCGCTGACGCATGGCTTCGTACAAGTACTTCTTGCAGCGCTCCAAAGCCGCGTCTGTGGCGCCCGCTTCCACTTCGTAGGGACGGATCCGGTAGCCGATCGCATTCAAAATATCCCCGATCAAGATGCATTTCAAAAAGCTGAGGAAGAAGGATGTGTCCAGCTTGAGCGCGGATTCGTCTCCGGTGGCCTGCTTGAGACCGCTTTGCTGTTGGAAGAGCAGGACGCGGAATCCGTCAAAACCGGCGTCGCGCAAGGCTTTGCGGTACTCTGTGACATACGTGCCAAAGCGGCATGGACCGCACGAGCCGCTGGTGATGAACAGGTAGTTTTTGACGATCTCCTCTTTCGACTTTCCTTGGACATCCCGCAGGTAAGCCAAGTGCTTGATCAGATTGCCGACTGTGAAATACGTCGGGTTGCACTGCCCGCGGTTGCCAAACTCTTTTCCGAAACGGAGCGAATCGTTGTCCGGGCAATCAAGGTGCTGCACGTTGTAACCAAGCCCCGAGAGCGCCCCTTCCACGAGATAATCGTGCGCCATGGTCAGTCCGCCGAACAGGATCGTCGTCGTTGCTCTGTCCCTCGCCAAAAACCGGCGGGGAACCGGGTCGAACCATTGGGCCCGTTTGTCGGTTAGTCCAAGCTCCCTCTCCTGTTCCTCCTGAAAGCGGCGCAGCTCGTCTTCAAAAGGATTGCCGACAGGGATTTCCTTCGTTGTCTCCATGTGTCATCTCGCCTCTTTTCACTTTGTGAATGCCGTGGTTAGTTGCCTGCTTGCGACATAGCGGAATGCTCGATCGGGATGATCGGCGCAGGCGGCTTCAGACCCAGCAGTTCCTGCCGTTTCTGTTCGATGCGCTGCTGCAGCACCGCCTTTTTCTTTGCCAGATCCTGCAGCCGCTCCTCATGCAGTCCCAGGCTGTGGGCATATGTTTTCACACGTATTTTGATCGAGCCGCTCGGCTTGTTGGCATCGATGTCGTGCAGCGCGGAGTACGGCGTTCCCGCCGTCGAGATGATCGAGTCGATCAGCCCGTACGTAGGCGCGTCGTGTCCGCATTTAAAACTGGACAAGTCGAGTACGGCCACATTGGGGTGGCGCGCGGAAAATTTTGCCGCCCAGACCTTTTGTACGCTGTTGGAGCTGAAGTTCTCCGGCCAGACGTCCGTTACTTCCAATGCGCGCTGCACGCGCCCGCTTTCGATGTCGCCCTGGAAAAAGCGGCCCAGCCACTCCTCGTCTTTGGGGATGGAACGCATCGAGAGAATCGGATAGCCCAGTACTTGAAACTCTTCCAAAATCCCGTGATTCAGACCGGGATCGGAGTGATAGGGCCGCCCGATCATCAAGATCGCCAGGCGATTCTCCTGTTCCACTTGTTCCAGGATCATCTTCCCTCGCTCCTGCATCTCGGCGTCAAACATGTCCAGAGCCCGCCACCCTTGTTCGACGGCAAAGTCGCTCTCGTCCTCCGTCATCTGCAACGCATCCCGGAACGCTTCGTACAACTGCTTCTTCATCAGGTGCCGCTCCGTAAAGGAAACGGCCGGATCCAAATAGGTGACGCCCCTCGTCTGGAAAAAGTCGATCTCCTTCGTAAAGGCGGCCTTGATCACGTTGGGAGCCCCCGCTACGATCGGACAGCTCGCCGAGTCCATCACATTGGACAAGTGGGTCGGAATATGCGTAATGCACGGGAAGACGATGTAATCCAGCGGCTTTCGCTCATGGTGCTTGAACAGCAAATTGTGAATGTGGGCTTGCGCCACCTTGGACGGATAGCAGGGGTCGATCGAGCCGTACTTGCCCCCTTCCAGCCACATCTCTTCGCTGGTAAAATCGCTGAACACCACGTTGTTTTTGTCGATGCCCAGCGTCTCGAAGTACGTCCGCCAGAACGGCGCTGTCGACCAGATGTTCAGGACGCGCGGAATCCCGACGCGGATCTTGCCCCGCCGCTCCATCGCCTCCACGGACGAACGCTGAAAGCCGCGCTGATACCTGGTCTTTTTCACTCTGGCCAGCCCGAGCCAACTGCGCACGA
Source organism: Brevibacillus massiliensis (assembly GCF_000311785.1). Classification (GTDB taxonomy): domain Bacteria; phylum Bacillota; class Bacilli; order Brevibacillales; family Brevibacillaceae; genus Brevibacillus_C; species Brevibacillus_C massiliensis. The sequence continues at coordinate 554,260 of NZ_HE978535.1, read as the reverse complement.
CCCGGACATCCTTGATCGGCATTTCGGCTTCGGGCAGCGGCATTGGGTCGTAGAAGTGCTGGTACATCCGCTGCGCCTCGTACTCCACCAGGTTCGGGTAGTGTTTTTTCAGCTCCTGCCGCTTCCGGGTCAGCTGGATGACCGCTTCCTTGTTCTCCACCGTCCCTTTTTCGCAGCTGAAGCCCGAGATGTAGCGGGCCGTTTGTCCGTCCGGCGTTTGCGAGTCGATAAAGGTCCTGCTGCAGTGGTTGGGACAGAAGGTGCAGCGGGTGGTTTCGTCGTTTCGGGTGACGTACTGCAGATGAATGGCCGCATCCAGTCCCAAAAAAGTGGAATACCCGCGCCGCTTCACGACTCTCAGCGTCTCCATCGCCGCCCCGATTGCCCCCGCTTCCCCTGGATGAGGATTGACGAATACTTCCGCGTCGGGTACGCGCTGCTTGATGTAATCGACCTGCGCCTTCACCGCGGCGAGATTGTACTGCGTGCCGCCCTGCAGCACGAACCTGCGCCCCAATTCAGCCATTCGCGGGATTTGCACGACGTACTGCCAGACATTCTTTGGCAAGACGAGCGCAAGTCCGGCCAGCAGTTCCTCCTTCGAATACCCTTCCTTCTGAAAATTGACGCGGTCCGCGTCCAGGAATACCGCACATCCATAGGAGAATTTTGGAGAGAGGTCAGCCTTGAACGCGGTTTCCGCATACTCCTGGACGGGAATGCCGAACTGATCGGCCATCGCCTGCAGCAGCATGCCGTTCCCTGCCGAGCACTGATTGGACAGTCTGAAGTTGCGGATGTCTCCGTTTTTCATAAAGAGGACCTTGATATCCTGTCCGCCGATATCGCAGATCACGTCCACATCGCCAAATTCGTGAACGGCGCTCATCATATGGGCCACGGTCTCGACGATGTTGACATCGGCTTTCAGCGTTTTTTCCAGAACGTCGGCCGCATATCCGGTGGCGCCGAAGCCGATGATCTCAAGCCGCGCTCCCTGCTCCCTCACTCTCTCGTCGATTCGTTTCAGCATTTCCTTGGTATCTTCCAGGGGATTGCCTTTGGACAGCTGATACTCCTTCAGCAAAATCGTGCCGCTTTCATCGACCAGCACGGCTTTAGACGAAGTGGAGCCCCCGTCCAGTCCGATGACCGCCCGTACTTCTTGGCCCGGTGTAAAGCTTGCCGGCGTAAAACGGGGAATGCTGTACTTCCGGCGAAACTCTTCCAATTCCCTCTCTTCGCTGACCAGGGGCGGTCCGGCATTCTCCCCCAATTTCGCTTTGCGGCCGTGGGCTATGAATTCCTTCAGCCCTTCAAGCCCGGTGTAGGCGCCGACACCGGCCGGTTCATGCATGCCGTACATGACAGCCCCGTAAGCGGCGTAATATTGGGAGTTGCTCGGTACGAAGATCAGTTCCTCAATGGGTACATCCCTGGGATAATCGTACCCCCGTTCCTCCCAGGTCTCTGGAATGCGCTTTCGCCAGCATTCTTGCAGGAAAGGCAGGTATGTATTTGGACCGCCGAGCAAAAGCACGCGATGCCGCAGCGTATTGCCGCGGGTGAGTACAGACAGGTTTTGCATCACGATCGCATCGGCAAGCGAACACATGATCTCGTCTCCGGGAATGCCGCTTTTGACCAGATTGACGATATCCGTTTCTGCAAATACACCGCATTTGGCTGCCACATGGTGCAGTTTGCTGTCGTTAAAATGGAGCATGCCCACTTCCTCCATCGGCATCCCCACTTTGATCATGCACTTGTCAATGGTCGCCCCCGTCCCGGACGCACACTTGTCGTTCATCGAGGTAAGGGCTTGCTTGTCTCCTGTTTCTTCGTTTGCTTTAAAAATGATGATCTTCGCATCTTGACCGCCCAGTTCAATCACGCTGCCTACATCGGGGTGAAGATGCTCCACGGCCATCGTGACGGCATTCACCTCCTGAACAAACTTGGCGCCGATGTGCTCCACAATCGGACCGGCTCCGGAGCCTGTCATAAAGACACGGATATTCTCCTGGCTGACACCGGCAAATTCGTTGCCGATCGTAATGAGAAACTCGAGGACTTTCTCTGCCTGCTTCGTGTGGTGACGTTGATAGTCCGACCAAAGGATTTCATTGGTCACGGGGTTGACCACGGTGGCTTTGACAGTAGTCGAACCGACATCAATGCCGATAATCAAAGATTTCAGACTGTTCATCGCGTTATCCACTACACCACGTCCTTTCCGCAAAAATACATTTATATCCTTTCACTCGAATTTGTAATATATACACAGTGGTAACCCTAAAAAACGACCGGACCCTTCCAAAAGCAAAAGGGGCCAGGGACAACCTCCCTGACCCATTTCCGGTCAACTCCATTTTTTATATGCCGCTCATCCCTTCATCCTATCTTCAATATCTTTCATCTGTTTCTTTTGCTTGCAGGCATCCTCGCGTTTAGAAGACCAGGGAGTATTGCTTAGCATTTGTAATTCATTGATGATCGCCTTGTCGGAGGAAATGTGAATGTTTGATTTCGGAAACGCTTCCTTTAACTTCTTCGCTGTATTTTTTTCGATGGATTTGAATCTGAGGCGGTTAAAGTTGCTTATTTTGATCCCTACATGCAGTTCTTTATCGATTTGTACCGCGACAGCATCGTCAACGCCAGGTACTTGCTCCACAATGGATTTTACAGTCTTTTCCACATGAAAATGCCGGACGGGTGTCTCTTTGCATTCCGCTGCAGACGCAGCTTTTGTCTGTTGATTGGATTGTGCAGCACAACCGGTTAACAATACAAACAGCGATAATATCAATGGCTTGATACGCAAAGTGCATAACCCCCTAACCATCCTTAGCATTTCACGAAACTTGCATTTTATGGTTAGAAAGTTTTTACACGATAAGTGATTATTTGCCATTCTAAAAAAGGAAAAGTAGTCGTTCGTCATGGTCCAATTTCGATCCATGCCGCCACCAATCTATTTGCTGCCGGGTTCAATCTTGGCAATAGACGTACCGATCCCGGGTTCGTTCGGTTTGTTGACTCCTCGGGGCAGGTCATAGTTGCTCACGTAGAGCGTGGTTCCAACAAAATGCAAGCTTGCCGGGAACTCCAACGGCCCGTGATTATCGTTGCCGGCCACCTCCGCCACTTTGCCGTCGGAAGTCACTTTGACGATGGAATTGCGTTCGTTCGCACATACATAGAAATCGCCCTTCGGACCGAAAGCGAAGCCGTCTGCTCCGTACAGAAGCGGATCTTTCGCCACGCGCTCCATCCGGCCGAAAGATCCGTCTGCATTCACCTTGACCCGGTTGATCTCGCCAAAGCGAAATCTATATCATCCAATTGCCCGTTTTTTTCGTCATCCACTTTCAACGAAAGATGCGAAAGATTACCTGGGATCAAGCGGTTTATCGAATACAAACACGGTCATGGCAATGTCTTCTTCGATATTGATGTCCGAAAAGATCCTCAAGATTTTCGCCTTCATCAAATGTTCCAGTCTCTCTATGACCTCAGGATTCTTGTAGATGTTTTTCACCAACTTCGTCCGTGCTTCATGAACCATTCGTCTGCCGTCCTTCGAACCAATCATAAATTTTTCCACATTCGTCAGGTTCCCTCTCATCTCGCTGATCGCCCAGGAATCGACGAAACGAGTCAATATCTCTTTCGGACCGTTTCCCACATGTTCTTTTCTGATCTCGCGAACCACCATGCTGAATTGATGCTCCAGGTTTTTGGTCATGCGATTTCCCCCTTTTGCCACTTTCAAAACAGAGTCAGTCTTTTAAGCCTTCTCCTACCCCTTTCAGCAGGTTGATGCCAAAAGCGATCGCCCGATTGACGTCAGGATCGCGCAGGGCCTTGATCAAATCGAAAATGCCAATGGCAGCTTCCGTACGACTCCCCTCTTCAGCCTTTTGCAGCCCTTTCGCCAACCCGCTCATCAGCTTTTTCGTCATCTCCGGATTTACCGCCGTTAACTCCCCGGCAGCGGCCAGCGCATTGTTGATCATATTGGTGACAGGGGGGCGTCCCATTTGCCCCACGACGATTTTGGCAATCTCTTCTTTCGCTTCGACGGCGGCGTTGAGCGCTCCGAGAATCCCGCTATTGTGAAGTTCCTGGAGCAGTTTGATCGCTTCTTGGATGCCGTCGGCGTTTTTCGCAAGCACTTCGATGACATTCTCCACGGCTTGGTTCTGTCTTTCTTTTTCGGTGACAGGTGTTCTTGCGATACGGGTGATGGGTCTTGCCATTATTTTCTCCCTCCCGCTACATTTACATCTGAGATTGGCTCATAATCGGCTCTGGCCCACTTGCGTTCTACTTGTACCCCGAGCTGCGGATTTCGCTTGGCGAAACGAGGGTTGTACCTGGGAAGCGGAATCGTTCCTGTTTCTTCAAGAATCTGCATGCGAACCTTCACCTGTTTGTAGGCCGGAGTATGCGTCTGCACGTCAAACCCGCCGCCGGTCAGCAGATTTACGGCGCTTTCATGACTTGCCGAGTGCATCGGAACGTAGATGTCTTTCCCGCGCATGCGGTCGGTCACGAGTGCGTGAAGCTTGATTCTTCCATAAGGCGATTCCAGACGTACCAGCGTTCCGTCCTGGATCCCCCGCTCCGCGGCCAATTCCGGCGAGACTTCAACAAACACTTTCGGGAGCTTGTATTGGAGACCTTCGGATTTGTTTGTAAGATTTCCTTCATGAAACTGTTCCAGCAGACGGCCGTTGTTCAGCGTCAAGTCAAATTCTTCCGGGAACTCCATGGGAGGGACGTATTCAAAGAGCGCCAGCCGCGCCTTTTTGTCCGGGAAGTTAAATCCCTTGGTATAGAGAAGCGGCGTATTGCTTCCGTCCGGCGAGCCCCAGTGGAAGCTGTTCCAACCTTCCAAAACGTCGTAATTGCATTGCGAAAAGAACGGTGTGAGCGAAGCCATTTCGGCGAAGATTTCGCTTGGATGGCTGTAATCCCAATCAAATCCCATTCGCTTCGCCAGCTGGCTGAAAATCCACCAGTCCGGTTTGCTGTCGCCGACAGGGTCGAGCGCTTGGTACAGCCGCTGCACACGGCGTTCGGTATTGGTAAACGTGCCGTCTTTTTCAAGCGATGGCACCGCGGGCAAAATGACATCGGCAAATTCAGCGGTTTTGCTGAAGAAGACGTCCTGCACCACGAGAAAATCAAGTTTGGCCAGCATCTCTTGGGTATGGTTGGAGTCTGAATCTACCCACGCCATGTCCTCGCCGGCAATGTACATGCCCCTAAGCTCGCCCCGGTCTACCGCCTCCAGCATTTCAATGTTGTCCAAACCGCGTTTGCCAGGCAGCTTCACTCCGTAAGCCGCTTCAAATTTGGCGCGAATCTCATCGTCTGTCACCCGCTGGTATCCCGGAAAAATATCCGGCATGGTTCCCATATCGGCGGCCCCTTGAACGTTATTGTGCCCGCGCAGCGGAAACGCACCGGCACCCGGACGCATAAAGTTGCCGGTGACGAGCAGCAGGTTGGCAATGGCCGTGGACGTATAGGAGCCCGCCACGTTTTGCGTGACGCCCATCCCCCAGCAAATGGCGGTTCCGTCTGCGTCCCGTATCATTTTGGCTATTTCGATGATCGTCTCTTTTGAGATGCCGGTCTCTTGTTCGGCGAATTCCAGTGTATACCTCTCCAGCAATTTCACATATTCCGGGAAGAAATGCACATGTTCATCGATGAAAGCCTGGTTGTGCCAGTTTTGATCGATCATGTACTTGGCCACGGCTGACAGCCAGACGTAATCCGTTCCTTGTCGCGGCCGAATGAACAAATCCGCCCGGTCTGCCATTTCATGCTTGCGGAGGTCGACGGTAATCAGTTTTTGCCCGTGCAATTTTTTCGCACGCTTGATTCGGGTCGCGAGTACGGGGTGTGCTTCGGCCGTGGCAGTCCCGATCAAAATCACAAGTCCAGCCTGTGCAATGTCTTGGATCGTCCCCGTGTCGCCGCCAATCCCGCCGGTCTGCTGAAGGCCCCATGACGCCGGGGACTGACAGTAACGAGAGCAGTTATCTACGTTATTCGTTCCAAATACCTGGCGGGCCAATTTTTGCATCAAGTAGTTTTCTTCGTTGGTAAACTTGGAGGAGGAAATAAATCCCAAAGCATCTCCCCCATGCGCTTCTTTTATGGAACCCAGTTTCCTTGCAACCAGACTGAGGGCCTCCTCCCAGGTGGATTCCACAAATTCATCGCCCTGTCGAATGAGCGGTTTCGTCAGTCGCTCTTCGCTGTTGACGAAATCCCACCCGAATTTCCCCTTCATACACGTTGAGATTCCGTTAACGGGCGCTTCCGGAGAAGGTTCGATCTTCAAGATTTTACGGCCTTTCGTCCAGACTTCAAACGAACAGCCTACACCGCAGAAGGTACATACTGTTTTTGTTTTCTTGGTCCGCGTCTCCCGCATGGCCGCTTCCATTTCCGAAATGGCAAAAATGCTGCTGTAGCCGGGTTCAACCTCCTTGATCAAATCGATCATCGGATTCAACAGTTCTTGATCAAGACCGGTCATAAACCCAGCTTCGCCCAGCATCGATTTTTCCATCAGCGCATTGCAAGGGCAGACCGTTACGCACTGTCCGCAAGAGACGCAAGATGACTCATTAATCGGTTTATCGTCATCCCAGATCACCCGCGGAATCTCTCGTTCCCAATCGATGGTGAGCGTTTCATTCACCTGCAAATCCTGACAAACCTCTGTACAGCGTCCGCAGAGGATGCACTGATTGGGATCGTAGCGATAGAAGGGATGCGACATGTCTACCTCGTAGCCTTTTTCCCGGAACGGACGTGTCTGATGCTCAATTTCCAGCAGCTCCGCTGTATTGTGAACCCGGCAGTTTCCGTTGTTGTTGTCGCAGACGGTGCAATACAGCATGTGGTTTTCCAAAATCCGGTCCATCGCTTCCGTCTGAGCCCGCTTTGCCCGCTCGGAAGAAGTGAGAATGTTCATCCCGTCTTCGATATAGGTCGAACATGCCCGCATGATCTTTCCGTCGATTTCACACATGCACGTGTCGCAGGTCTGGATCGGACCCAGTTCGGGGGAGTAACAAATGTGCGGATGCTCTATCCCCTGCTGCAGAAGGTAATCGAGGATGCGTGTGCCTGCTTCGGTTTCGTGCTTTGCTCCATTTACGTGAAAACTCGCTTTTTTCATCTGCAAAACCTCCTGTTTCAAATAAAAGCCCACCATAAAACAACTTGTGCAAAACAGATACACAAACTGTTTTATGGTGGGCTAACACTTGGCAACGAATGATACCAGTTATCCATCCCGCCATAGATTTAGGGGTGATCAGGATGTGATTGGCAAACCGTTTTTACCACACATCAATGATCTGACACTTCATTATATCACAGAATGGAAATCCCTGCGCTAGAAATGAACCAGCCATTTTTCGAAAAAGATTGCCATCCACTAAACAAACAGGCGATAGGGAACTTTAAGCACAGAACTTTTTCGACCCTTGCAATCATGGTAGTCAGATCATCGAGGACGTGTTGTTTCATGATTCCCGGTATTGTATGCACTCATGGAAAGCTTATGCAAAGAAAACTGTCAACCAACAGGCAAAACAATCGGACGCAATTCCGTTTCCCCCGGTTAACCGAAAAAACCTTAGACGTTCAGACGTGAATGAAAACGCGTCTGCGTCCGAGTTTCTCGAATACGTTTCATGAAAAAGCGCGTCCTGGAAAAGGACGCGTTTGAATGTACCACTATTCACGCTATTTATCAGGCGAATACCGAACGATATCCTGCTTTTGTCGATTCACCACCAATTGAAAGACATCCGGGCGGCTGTAATGGCCCACGGCGTCAAAGTCGTAACGGCTTCGCGCGACCAGGGAAAGATCCAGATCGGAAATCAGCATGCCCTCTTGATGATAGAGCGGCTCCGCAATGTACTCGCCAAGCGGTCCGACAATCGCACTGCCTCCTCTGCAAATAACGTCCGGATCTTCATTGATGTCCTCGTAGCATGCCAGATCGGTTGGATAGGAATCTTTTGTCACAAACTGATTGCAGGACAGGACAAAGCAGCGGCCTTCACAGGCAATATGCCGGATCGTCGCCTGCCAGGTGTCGCGGGCATCTGCCGTCGGCGTAATGAGAATGTCGATGCCTTGGGCGTACATGGCGGTGCGAGCCAGCGGCATGTAATTTTCCCAGCAGATCAGACCGCCGATTTTTCCGAAGGGAGTATCAATGACCGTAAGCGTGCTTCCATCACCCTGTCCCCACAGGAGGCGTTCGGAACCCGTCGGCACAAGCTTGCGGTGTTTTCCCAGAACATTCCCATCCGGTCCGATGTAAACAATCGAATTGTACAAGGTCCCCCTGCTGAATTCTTGATCCCGCTCCACAACTCCGACAACGAGATAGACACCCGTCTCTCTGGCAAGTTCCCCGAGAATCTCCGTTTCGGCACCCGGTACATCGATGGCACTTTCCCAGTATCGCGCCCAATCCCTTCGTCCATCTTCATTCCGGCTTCCGACACGCGTCCCAAAATACAATCCCCGCGGATAACCCGGCAGGAACACTTCGGGAAATACAACGAGCTGAGCCCCCAGCCGAGCGGCCTCCTTCGTTTTGCTGGCGATTTTCTCCATGGATGACTGCTTGTCAAAAAGAATCGGCGAGGATTGGATGACCGCAGCACAAACATTCCTTTTTTCCATGACCGTAATCTCCTCTCAGCGTAGACATACTTGATTCTATGATAAAAGGAACGCAGGTAAAACAAACCATCCAATAGGCCGCTTTTCGGGCCATCCAATTTATCCAATATAGGATGATAAAAAAGGCTGAACGATTGGATGGTTGCGAATCTACAGAAAGTCTTTATAATGAAATTCATGAAAAATGCAAAAAAGAAAAGCAAAGGATCTCAGCTGCCAGTCGCATACTTGAGAGGGGTATCGTTTTTACGTGAACAGTCAAAACATATCAGCAGGAATATTGTCAGCTTTAATGGCTTGCACGGGTGGAGCCATCTTGGTCATGAATACAGGCAATTTGGCAGGATTAAGCCAGCCGGAAATGATCTCATGGCTATCCATTATTTATTTTGTAGGCGGCAGCCTCAATATTGGGCTGTCACTGCGGTATAAAATACCGATTGCGGGTGCTCATTCCATTACAGCCGCAGCTTTTTTGAGCACGGCGGCCGCCCCATTCTCGCCGCAGGAATTGGCCGGGAGCTTTATGATGGCAGGCGGGTTAATCGCTTTGCTTGGATTTTCGGGAATCTGTAAAAAAATATTGGAACTCATCCCAAAACCGTTGATCGATTCGATGCTGGCAGGTTTAATTCTAAATTATGCCGTTCAAATCGTGCCCGCTTTCAAAGAGTCTCCCCTTGTAGCAGGATTCGCCATTTTGGGATTCTTCCTTGTTCCTAAAATTTCCAAATCAATCCCGCCGCTGCTTGGCGTCCTTGTTTTTGGCGTTCTTGGCCTTTTCCTGGGATATGATTTTTCGATGGTATCAGAGGCGCAATTTACCTTGCCGCATCTTATTGTGCCGTCTTTTACAGCCCAGGGTTTCTTTTCCCTTTCCATTCCGGTAGCCGTGTTGATATTGAGTAACGATATAGCTGTTGCCCTGGCCGCGCTGAAAAAAAACGGATTTGACCCGCCAATCAATAAAGCGATTGCCATTTCCGGCATGGGTACAACGTTTGTAAGCCTATTTGGAGGACATTCCGCAAATATCGGGGGCATGATGACAGCACTTTGCAGCAGCGATGAGGCAGGTCAAAAGGAAAGCCGCTTCTGGGCAGCCGTCATTTCAGGCACAGCAGTTGCCCTGTTCGGAATCTTTGCCTGGAAAATCATCGTCATACTTGAATTGCTGCCCGTATTTTTCATTTCTCTGGTAACCGGATTTTCCCTTTTGGGCGTGTTATTGGGCAGTCTTCAATCCGCCTTCACAGCGACCTCTTACAGGTACTCGATCTTGTTTGCCTTTGTTATTGCCATTTCGAACGTATCATTTCTGGGGATATCGTCTGCCGTATGGTCATTGCTGGTTGGCGGCATCACAGCCAAGCTGCTGGGCGAAGGGAAGGTGCAGGAAAGGACTGCAGCAGTACGAGAAAAGAATGCAGTCTAGCAGGACTTGAACTTTGACGGCTTTTTTCATCTAAAAGCGGCTGACCATGCCAACTGCAAAGGAGGCCCATGCTCCCATCGTGGAATCGGACGGGGACATGGCCTCCTTTCCGTTTGGCGGCTAACTGTAACGCTGTGTCGAACCACTTTGTACGTCAGTGCTCGAGGTCCTTCCATTCATCGACTCGAAATATTGCACCGCCGCATTGGCAATCTCGATGTCTTGTGCGCTGCTTCCCCCGCTTACACCAATCCCGCCGACAATACGTCCCCGCACAACGAGCGGTATGCCCCCTCCCAGGATGACAATTCTGCCGTAATTGGTCGTGTTCACCCCGAACGCAGGACCGCCCGGAAGCGCTGATTCTGCCAAATTTGCTGTCGGCATTTGCATGCTTACGCTCGTCCAGGCCTTGTTCTTGGAAATTTCAATGCCGGCGATGCGAGCATGATCCATGCGAGTAAACGCAATCAGGTTCCCGCCGTCGTCAACGATCGCAATATTGCTGGAGAGCCCCATCTGTCGGGATTTTTGTTCGGCAACCGCGATTAACCGCTTGGCAGTCTCCAAAGTAAGCCTTCCCATGTTCTCACTCCCCTCCCTTTCTGCTACAGAATATGGCGACGGTACAGAAGCCGTGCATGCTCAAGACCATCGCGATGACTGCTGTCTGGTCGAGGCAGCGTCTTGCGGCATGGGGATTGCGGTCACTTGCTTTTGTCAAAGCTGCGCAAGGCATCGGAGAAGCGGGATATGGCTTCGTAAATCTGCTCTCCATCAGCCCGTCCGAAGGTAAATCGAGCGCAGCCTTTCTGTGTCCCAAAAATACTTCCCGGAACGTAGACAACTCCTCTTCGGATTGACTCTCTTAACAACAGCTTTTCATCGATATCCGCTTTCACTTTGCACCAGATGTGAATCCCGCCTTCAGGCGCTAAAAACTCCACCTGATCATCCAACAGGTCGTAGAGCGAGAAGACGATTTTATCCCGGTTGTACGCCAGTGCGTCACGAAGCCTATGCAGGTGCAGCGAAAAATCCTGCGAAGACAAAAACTGATTCGCGATCCACTCGGGAATAATGCTGTGTCCAAAATCGATCTGCTGTTTTGCGTCCGCCAAGCGTTCAATGACTTTTTGCGGGCCAAGGATCCAGCCGATGCGCAGTCCGGAAGCCATGATTTTGCTCAGCGAACTGATGTAGAGAACAGAACCGCTCTGATCCATTGATTTTAACGTGGCGACCTCGATGTCTCCAAACGCTGTTAAACTGTACGGATCATCCTCGACGATCGGGATTCCGTAGTAGGAAGAAATCTCCAGGATTCGCTTTCTTCGTTCCAGGGAGAGATACGAGCCATTCGGATTTTGAAAATTGGGATTAAGAAATACCATTTTTATGCGATGCTTCTTATACAGTTCAACCACATCATCCGGGTGGATCCCCTGTTCATCAACCGGCAACAAAAAGGCTCTTATTCCCGCCGATTTAAATAAAGGCAATGAATAACAATAGGACGGGTCTTCAATCGCGATCGCATCACCTGGTTGGAGCAAGCACTGGACAATCAGGTAAAGAGCCTGCTGTGCCCCTGAAGTGATGAGAATTGAGGCAGGGGTTGCCGAAATATTTCTGTATGCTTGCAAGTGTACGGCGATGGTTTCACGCAATTGCAGACTACCCTGAGGATGATCGTAGCCGACATGGTAATTGAATTCTTGAGTCGCCATGATCTTGCGAAAGTATCGGGAAGCAGACAAATCGGGTGAAAGTTCTCCGCTCGCCAGATCGATCAGGTCAAGATCGTACGTCTCTTTTCGGATGCTTCGCATCACTTTTGTGTTCGGCAGAAAAGACCCCGTTTCAATTAGTTTTTCCCAGTTCGGAACCCGTTTGCTGGCGCTCCCCCAAATGTTTCGGCTGACGATCGTGCCTTTTCCCTGCAAGCTTTCAACAATGCCCAAAGAACGTAGTTCTTCATAGGCAGCAACGATTGTCGAACGGTTTACCTGTAATTCCTTGGAAAGCAAGCGTTCGGAAGGGAGCAGGCTTCCCGCAGGAAATTCTCCATTGGCGATGCGCTGCTCAAAGTATTGGGCAATTTGCTTGTACACGGGGATTTGACTTTTACGATTCGGCTTCCAATCCATCATATGGTTCACTTCCTTCCCCTCACCCTGCGTTCCTAGTGGACGGTGATAATTTTATCCAACTGGAGGGTTCGCTTCTGTTTCGTAATGGATAATATAGTTTCAACACCAGATTACTATATTATCACCAATTGTTGAATGGAGCAGGGTTTACGAGAGGAGAGAGGATCATTGAAGTACAGACCGTTTCCTGGAACCAATTCGCTGGTCTCTGAAATTGGCTTTGGCGTTTGGACAGTCGCAACCCATTGGTGGGGCGTCACGGATCGAGATGCAGGGAGAAAGCTGCTGAAATCGGCGTATGAGGACTACGGAATCACCTTTTTTGATACGGCGGATGTCTACGGCGACGGCTACGGAGAAACCATCCTTGCCGAAACACTGGGCGGTGTTCGCGAGAAAATTTTCATCGCGACCAAATTCGGATACGACATCTACCAATACCCCGGCGAGCGAAAAGGGCATGCAGAGCTGCCGCAAAACTGGTCAAAGGAACATATCGCCAAGGCTTGTGAACAAAGTTTGAAGCGTCTGGGTACGGATTACATTGATTACTATCAGCTTCACAATCCGCGAATGGACGCGATACAAAATGATGAAGTGTTGGAAGCCCTGGAACGGTTGCTAGCCCAGGGCAAGATTCGCAGCTATGGAGCAGCGCTGGGACCTGATCTCGGCTGGAGGGAGGAAGCTCTTGCAGCCTGGAACAAAGGATACGCGGCCGTGCAGGTGATCAACAATATCTTGGAACAAGAGCCTGCCAGAGACTTGCTTCGGGTGGCAAACGAACAGGGAAAATCACTCATTGTTCGAATCCCTCATGCCTCCGGGCTGCTGGACGGGACCTATGATCCTGACAGGCATTTTGCCAAGTCTGACCATCGAGCGCATCGGCCGGTCCATTGGATGAAAGCAGGCCATGAGGTAGTGAATGAGATGAAGTCGAGAGGGTTATTCGACGAGACCAACCGAACATTGGGTCAGTTGGCCATCCAGTTTTCCCTGTACCATGCCCGTGTTCTCTCGGTAATCCCTAACATTACCAGCGAAGAGAATCTGAGAGAATTCGCGCTGGCATCCGATACCGCCCCCCTTTCCAGGGAAGAGTTTGAGCAGTTGGATCTGCTTTGGGTCAACGGTTATCGTGACAGATTAAAACAACCGCTATCCGATTCGATTAGCAAACCCGCCCCTTTGCCCAGGTAATGTTTCCGGTTATCACCTGAACAGCTGCCCTTACCGGTGAAACACATCCTGCAAAGCCGGGTAAAGCATGAGATACCGTTCGTACTTTTTCTGATACACCTGGTTCAACGCATCGTCCGGAACGTAACGATCAAACGGCTGACTGGCCAGCCGCGTTTTGGCGAACTGCCCGTAGCTTTCGCTCCAGCCAAGGCTGACAAATCCGGCGGCGGCACAGCCGAGTGCCGGAAGAAATTGCGCTTCTTTGGGTACGGTTATTTCCATCCCGGTGATGTCGGCAAAGATCTGATTCCACACGCGGCTTCTGGTTCCCCCGCCAATCAGGACAAGCCTGCGGGAGCGGTTTGAGACCGACAGCAGTTCCATGACTTGTCGCATCGCCATTGCCACGCCTTCCAGTACGGCGCAGCTCATCTCCGCCCTGGTCGTCCTGGGAGTCAAGCCGAAGAAACAACCGCTCGCCAGCGGGTCGTTGACCGGACAGCGTTCCCCGTTCAAATACGGCAGGAAGATGGCGCCGCTGCGGGAGCGGTCGCACGCCGCCATTTCCTGCTCCAGCTCGGCAAAAGCCGCCGCTTCGTCTGTTGTCCCGCGGCTGCCGAAGACGGACAGCGCCCATTTGTGCGCACTGCCGGCGTTCGACAGAGGTGTGATTGCGATCAGCAAGCGGGACGCCCCATGGGCGAGATGAAACCCGCCTCCTGCAATGGAACCAACCCGGTCCGTCGTAGCGGCTACCCAGCCGGATGTACCCAGATAGGCATAGACGTCACCCGGTTCGGTCACTCCCGCCCCAATCGTCGTCGCACCGGCATCGCCAATGCCGCAGAGCACAGGGGTACGGGCAGCAAACCCGGTAGCTGCCGCCGCTTCCGGCAGGACATGTCCGGCAATGCTGTCAGCCGAAAGAAGCTCCGGCATTTTCCCGATATCTACGCCAAACTGGCGGAGCCATTCCCCCCTCCACTGCCGGGTGGACAGGTCCATCACGCCGGTCGTTGCGCCAGTTGTCGGGTCAGCCACGTGGCGGCCGGTCAGTTTTCGGATCACGTAATCTTTCGAACTGATCAGAAAGCTTGCCGTTTTCTCATAACCTGCTCGCTCATGTTCCATCAGCCAAAGGATTTTCGGAAACGTCAGCGAGCCGTCCATGTGATTCCCGGTGACCCGGCGGATGTTGGCCTCCCCCAGCTCAGCGGCGATTCGCCCCGCTTGCTGTCCTGCCCGTACGTCCGCGTACAAAATGGCTGGACGCACCGGTCTGCCCTCGCCGTCGACGGGAATACAGTCCTGCATCTGGCCGCTCATGACAATGAGCTGCACGTCGGCCGGATTGATGCCGGACGACCACCATGTTTGGGCGATGGCGACGACCGCCTCGTACCATTGTTCCGGATCCTGCTCGATCGTCTGCGTTTCCCCTTCCTGGCCGTATTCCGTCCGCAGAGCGATTGTCGTTTCCTCGTGAATCGTAGCGTGTTCCGACACGAGTATCCCTTTTGCGCTCGTCGTGCCGATATCGAATGAGGCGATGTATTTCATGGCGTCAACCTCCGTGTCTCCATGCGTGTCTAAACCATCTTTCCATTACCTGCTTCCAACGTTATGAACAACCCCCGGCAGTGTGTTTGTCTGCGGATGACTTTGAAGCCTTCCTGCTGCAGCACTTCAGCCGTCTTGCGATTCAGCTCGCAGCCGTCACATACACGTTTCCACAGAGGCGTAACCCAATCCTGTATTTTGCCGACGACCGGGTGGTCCAGCCGGACATGTTCGAGCAGGAGAACCTTTGCATCTGGTTTGCATACTCTGCTGATTTCCTGAAAAGCCCGCTTGGGATCTGGAATGGTACAGAATACCAAAGTCGCTACGGCTGTATCAAAGAAGTTGTCTGCAAAAGGGAGCAGCTCCGCCCCGCTGTCCATCACCTGAATCGGTACGCGGCTCTCTCTTCTCCGGTTCATTGACCTGCTCCGCATCTGCGGATTGGGTTCAATCGCGATCACTTCTTCTGCATGCTCATAATAAGGGAAGTTCAGTCCGGTGCCGGAACCAATCTCCAGAACCACCCCGGTTGCCCTGCTCACCAGCTCTTCGCGAATTTCCCGCATGCCCCGTCTTTCCAAGGGATCCATCAGGATGTCGTAGAAACGAGAAAACCATTCAGCCACGTCATTTTCCCCCTCGATTACTTTGCCACAGATCGTCAGAAAATACCTTGCGAACCATTTGCAACGATCCTGGTCCGGGGCGTAAAGCCAATTCCCCAAGCAGAAACATCTTCATTTTTTCTACATAATCGTGTGATACCCTCTTTGCAGATACTGTAAAGGAGGTATCACACCATGTCAAATACGACACGCATGAAGAAGCGGATCGCTCTTCCGGTCTTGCTTGCAGGAGCCCTGGTGCTCTCCGCCTGCTCGAATAGCAGTCAACCGCCGAATCCCAAGGAGCACGACATGGCCCACCCAGCATCAGCAGCTCCTCAAGGGGATCAAGCCAAGCCTGTGTCCGCTTCTGAAGATTTAGCTCAGCATGTGCTGACGGGAAATACGTTTACACTTACGGCCAAGGAAAGCACGCTTCGGCTCGATGACAACACGGTAAAAGAGGTGTGGACCTACAACGGAACAGTCCCTGGGCCCGAGCTGCGCGTCAAGCAGGGCGAGACGATCCAGGTAGTCTTAAAGAACGAATTGCCGGAACCGGTCACGATTCACTGGCATGGCCTCCCTGTCACCAATAGCATGGACGGGATTCCAGGGGTTACCCAGAATGCCGTGAAACCGGGCGAAAGCTTTACCTACCAGTTCAAAGCGGACGTTCGCGGAACCTATTGGTACCATTCCCATCAGAACGGTGTGGTGCAGGTCGACAAGGGACTGTACGGATCTCTTGTGGTAGAACCCAGCGATCCGCAGCCTGTCGATAAGGATTACACGCTCGTTCTGGACGAATGGCTGAAAGATGACAGCATGGCAGAAATACACGGCGGTGGCCATGCCGGGATGAATCTGTCAAACGGCAATCCCGACGGTGGACACCAAGCTATGGACATGGGTCATTCCAGAAATGGCCACTCCGGCATGAACATGGGCAGTCCGGAAATGCCGATGAGTGACGCAGAAATGATGCCGCTGATGTACACGATCTTCTCTGCCAACGGCAAGACCGGATCAGCGATTCAACCCCTGATGGTAAAAGAAGGAGATAAAGTGAGAATCCGCCTTGTCAACGCCGGCTTTCTCTCGCACAAACTCAACCTTCAGGGACATGAATTCAAAATTGTTGCCACGGATGGGCAGCCGATCAACCATCCGCCCCTTGTAAGCGGGCAATTGTTAAACATCGCACCGGGAGAGCGGTACGATATCGAATTTACCGCCAATAACCCCGGCAGTTGGCTGCTGGAAGAGCGAAGCTCCAACCCGGGGGCAAAATCATTGACCGTTCCGATCGTCTACGAAGGGTTTAAAACCGCGGCTGCCAAAGCAGAATCCGGCGACTTGCCCTTGCTTGACATCACCCAGTACGGCGAAGCCGCAAAAAGCCATTTTTCGCTGGACGACAAATATGACGTCGAGTATACGATGGACTTAAATACGAAAATGGCCAACGGAGAAATGGCGTTTACCATAAACGGCAAAACATACCCCGATACCCCTCCCATCGATGTCAGGAAGGGTGACCTGGTAAAAGTTACGCTGGTGAACAACTCACCGAAAGACCTACACCCCATGCATCTGCACGGCCACTTCTTCCAGGTATTGAGCAAGAACGGCAAGCCGGTCTCCGGTTCACCGCTGGTCAAGGACACGTTGAATCTCCTCCCGGGCGAAGCATATGTGGTGGCCTTCAAGGCTGACAACCCCGGCAACTGGATGTTCCATTGCCACGACCTTGGCCACGCATCGAAAGGAATGATGACCGAAGTAAAATACGCCGGCTTTAAACCCGATTTTACGATTGATCCGACGGTTAACAATATACCGGAGTAAACGTGTGGCAAAAGGGCAGGAACAACCGTTCCCGCCCTATTCTCTCTTTGCCGGCAGCCTGACTGTAACAGTTGTTCCCCTTCCCGGTCCACTCGTGATCAAGACCTCTCCATGATGGGCTTCTACGATTCCTTTGACAATCGTCAATCCCAGTCCCGTGCCGCCGCTTTCCCTGCGGCGGGAACGATCACCGCGATAAAATCGTTCGAACACGTATGGCAAATCGTCAGGCGGAATTCCGGCGCCATTATCCGTTACGCTTGCTTCAACGAATCCTCCTTGATTGCTGACCGAAACCGTTGCCTCGCCGCCTTGTGGGGTGTGTCTCAACGAGTTTGTCAGCAAATTGGAGAACACCTGGGCCAATCGCTGGCTGTCACCCATTACCCAGGCAAAAGACGCCAGCTGGCTTCTCAACATGACCCCTTTTTGCTGAAACGCCGCCATCATGGAATTCACCGTCTTTTCTACGACCTGGTTCAGGTCCACCGCCTCGCAGGAGATGCTGAGTGCACCGGCTTCTGCCTGAATGACCTGATCCAGGTCGCTGACGAGTCGGGTAAGCCGCAGGACCTCGGAGCGTGTCGCCTCCAGATGTTCCGGGGTTGCCTCCCAAATCCCGTCTATCATCCCTTCTGTTTGCGCCAGCAGCGTATTTAACGGCGTACGCAACTCGTGAGCAATGTCTGAGGTGAGCCGCTTCCTCAGCTCATCCTGCTGCTTCAAAGTCCGGATCAAGTGATTAAAGGTTTCGACCAGGCTGGACAGCTCGTCCTTGCCCTTGGGGACCGCTACCCTCGCAGAAAAATTCCCCCTGGCTGCAGCGACCGCCGCTTTACTCATCATGACAATCGGCTTCGTAAAATGTCGGGCGGTAAAGATGCTGACCAAGCAGACAATCACGAGCAAAGCGGTCATCGTCCACCACATCGCATTGGTATGGGCAATCTGAAAATGTTCTTCCAAAGACATGGCCCCTGCATTGTCGTATCGTATGCCAATATATCCGACCGCTTCGCCTTCTTTTGTAATGGGAGTTATGTCTTCGCTGACGCTGAACAACGTATCCCGGTCTGTTTGTCCAAATGTGCAGAGTGACTGTCTGTTGGAGTCATACAAGGTCATTTGCTGCCCTAAAAAACGGGAAACATCCTCCAGTTTCTTACAGGCGACATCCTTCCATCCATGTTCCTTTTCGTATGCTTCCTGCAGAAGGCCGACAAGCGCCTCCGTATGTCTCTGATTTACATCCCGTACATAAAGGGAAAAGTGGTGGTCCATTTCTTTGATTGAGAGAATGGTCGAAATGAGGATGCCGCTGGCGCTGACCGCCATAAACACCAGCGTCAGTCTGATCCAGATGCTTTTCATCTGGTCCCCCCGGTGACTTTATCGGGATTGTCGAGGCGATACCCCAGACCGTACACCGTTTTTATGTAGCGAGGCTGTCTCGGATCATCCTCAATCTTGTAACGCAAGTTCTTGATATGCGTATCGATGGTCCGGTCGCTGCCTTCGAAGCCTAATCCCAGCACTTCTTCCACCAGTTCCTCCCGTGTCCACGTGCGGCCCGGATAGCGGAGCAGCGTTGTCAGCAATCGGTATTCACTCGGTGTCATCTCCACCGGCTGTCCCCTCTTCGTCACACTCTTCTTCCGCAGGGAAACAATCATGTCGCCACATTCGACGATATCGCTCAACGCTTGGTAATCGCCCGTCCGGCGTAAAATAGCGCGAACCCTGGCGACTAACTCGCGTGGACTGAACGGCTTCACAAGATAATCATCGGCACCGATCTCCAATCCGGCAATTCTGTCGGCTTCACTGCTTTTTGCCGTCAGCATCAGGATGGGGACGCGGGAAGTTTTGCGGATTTCCCGGCATACCGCTTCCCCCGTCATGTCCGGCAGCATCAGATCGAGGATAATCAGTCCGGCTTGATCCGCTGCCGCCAGCTCCAACGCCTCTCGCCCGTTTTCGGCAGTCATCACATGATACCCTTCCTTCTTCAGATAAGAGGAGAGAATCTCCAGTATTTGCGGCTCGTCATCAACGATAAGTATTGAGGACACGCCTGTCACCTCCACGTCGGATCCAATCCGCATGACTTTTTTCTATGAGACCTCCGCTGTTGCCCGAACGTATTTTTCATACCATTTTTCCCATTCAGCCTTGCGGGACTCCACTGTTCTGCCATCCAACAGGGCAGAAATGACCTCGAGACATACATGCCAGCCGGCCAGATCTTTTGGGGTATGAGCCGTCATCACTTTGATTTTTTCAATGAAGACCAACAGACAGCCGTCTGCCTCCGGATACAGCTCGAAGCGAACGATGTCGTCACCCCAGGTATATTCCAAAACAGAATGCGTGGAAAGCTCAAGTATCTTCATTTCCGCAAAGGTGCCGTCCTGCATGTCAAACTTGATCAGCCCGCCTTCGCGAAGATCTTCAACCTGCAGCTCGGAAAACCATTTTGCCAGTTTCTCGTTCTCTGTCAGAAACGCCCAGACCTCCTCGACCGAATGCCTGAAATGACGTTCAAATCGCGCGATATAACCGTTCTCCGCCTTTTCAATATCCGCCAACATCGCCTTTCCTCCTATTCATCGGATGATCTTGCAAGCATAGCCCGTCCGTCCGGGAAATGCTCGATCCACCCAAGCTCCAACAGCCGTCTTGTCAGGGCAGCCCCCAAGCTCCCTGCCAAATGGTGCCGGCGCTCGCTCCAGTCCAGGCATTGGCGGGCAAAATAAGGACGGCTTTTCGGGTTCCCTTCTACATCTACGCCAAAATCCTGCAATCGCTTCTTGCCGGCTTCGCATAAGAGGTAATCCTTGCCGGATTCCTTGATCAGCCGCAATTCCAGCAGCCGGTCTGTCAGGGCAACGCCGATTTTTGCCGGCCAAATGGTCGTAACAGGTACGGGCAAATTGCAGGGCGTGCAGCTGCTCTGACTCGCGGAAGGATTTCACCGGTTTGCGACGCGTAACGGGTCACCGATCAGCCCCGCTATTTCGGCAATATTGGGATTTGCCCCCATATCCCGCCCCCCTGAAACAACATTCATACTTCGATCTTAACCGAATCGTAATGATGATACAATTGCCGTATCATGATACATGCTGAGGAGGAATGTATGAACCCTGTCTTGTACGGAATGCCTGTCCTCCTTGCCACCTCCCTTATGGGTTCTTCCTTTGCAGAGGGAAAATTGGGCCTGGCCTACATCTCCCCGCTGCTGCTCGTCGGCATCCGCTTTACGCTTGCCGGGCTGCTCATGGCCCAGGCGTCACCCTGGAGTCTCCAAGTTCGTCATCAACCCTGCGTCGATCGGGATTGTTCTCTACCTCGCTATTTTGGGGTCGATTGTGCAGTTTTTGCTTGCAAAAACTAATAACATTAGTTTAAATTAAACTAACGACATTAGTTTTTTGGAATGAGGTTGTCCTGCTATGAAAATCACCCGAATGGGATCCGTTTACCAGCTTTCGTTTTTGCCCCGGTTTTTTCCAGTCAACTGCTATTTGGTCGAACAGGATGACGGGCTCACGCTGATCGACGCTGCCCTGCCATTTAGCAAGAACGGGATTGTCGAGGCGGCTCGGCAGATCGGCAAACCGATCACCAGGATTGTCTTGACCCATGCCCACGACGACCATGTCGGATCGCTTGACGCGCTGAAGGAAACGCTCCCGCATGTTCCGGTCTACATCTCCGCCCGCGACGCCCGCTTACTGTCCGGGGACGTTTCCCTCGATCCCGGAGAACCGAACACGCCAATCCGCGGCGGGGTCCCCAAAAAGCTGAAGACGCGGGCAGACGTGACGCTCGCCGACGGAGATCGGGTGGGTTCGCTGTTGGCGGTAGCCGTACCGGGACATACGCCGGGGTCGATGGCGTTCCTCGATACGCGCAGCCGGGCTTTGATCGCAGGTGACGCCATGCAGACAAGAGGCGGCGCAGCCGTATCCGGGCAGATCAAACCGCTGTTCCCCTTTCCTGCCTTGGCGACGTGGAACAAGCAAGCGGCACTGGCAAGCGCGCGAAAACTGCGAGAGTGCCGCCCGACCCTGTTAGCTGTCGGCCACGGGCGGATGTTGGATGATCCGCTCAAAGCGATCGACTCCGCCATCCAAGCAGCGGAAAGAACCCTCACTTAAAAAACGGGAAAGGAGCATGAAGCATGTCACCTAGAATCGGATTGGATCAGACGACCCTGCTGCAAGCGGCCGCGGAGCTCGCCGACACACATGGCTTCGAGAACGTCACGCTCGCCCTGCTCGCCAGGAAATTGAACATACGCACCCCATCGCTGTACAACCATATCGACGGTCTGCCGGGATTGCGCAAAAAGCTGTCCGTCTACGGGTTGGAACGATTGTACGAGAAGCTGGGTCACGCGGTGCAAAATCACTCCGGCGACGATGCTGTCCGGGCGTTGGGCAAGGCGTATCTGGCCTTCGCACGCTCCCGCCCCGGGCTTTACGAGCTCACCCTGCGCGCAGCCGATCCCGGCGACCCGGAGGCAGCGGATGCAGGAAGCAGAATCGTCGAGCTGATCGTAGACATCCTAAGCGCTTATGACTTGGCAGACGATGCCGCCCTCCACGCCGTGCGCGGCCTGCGGAGCATTCTCCACGGCTTCGCGTCGCTGGAGCAGAAGGGCGGGTTCGGCCTTCCATTGGATCTGGATAAAAGCTTTCAACTGCTGCTTGATGCGTTCCTGGAGGGCATTCACGCGATGCGTGATCATATGGCCCCAAATGATAGACGCAAGCTCTGAGCCCTACTTCTTCAGCCCGAAAAATTGGCGGGAAGCGATTTGAAACTCCTCGCTTTTAAACCGATTCGTCTGGTGCATGATTTCCAGCTCCAGAACCTCGGCCAGCGAGGAGTTCATCCCTTGCTGCAACAGTTGTTTGCATATTCTGAATACTTCGAAGGGACCGCTTGCCAGCTGCTGTGCCATCTCCATCGCCCGCTGCTCCAACTGCTCTGCGGGCAGAACCTGGTTGACCAACCCCATGTCAAGTGCTTCATTGGCCGCAACAGGCGTGCCCAGATACAATAACTCCAGGGCTTTCGCTCTCCCCAGCAGCTGCGGCAGAAGGTAATGCGAACCCAGATCAGGAATGAGACCCATCCGGGAAAACGAAAAGCGGATGCTCGTATCGGGGGCGGCCAGACGGATGTCACAAAGCAGCGAAAGGGCAGCCCCGCCGCCTGCTGCATGCCCGTGCAAACAGGCAATGGTGGGCAGCGGCAGTTCATACCAGCGTTGGGCAAACCAGTGGAACTTCGAGATATACGTCTTCAGGGCTTTTTTATCCTCCTGCGTTTTGGCCTGAAACGCTGCCAGATCCCCTCCGCTGCAAAACCCGCGGCCTGCTCCGGAAAGAATGACGGCGCGATACGTTTCGGGGCAGCCCTTCTCAATTTCGCTTACAGCATGATGCAATTCTGTGATCATTTCTTCATCGATGGCGTTTAATCTCTCCGGCCGATTCAAGGTGATCCGCAAGATGCCAGGATCCGTCTGTTCCGCAAGAAGTGTACGAAACGCCTTCACAACATAACCCCCTCTCTTTATCCTATAAGAAAAAGCAGCCGGACCTAAAAAGCTCCAGACTGCTTTTGTCTTTTCTCCAGCCTTACTCCACCGGAATGGTCCAGCCGAAAGGATCGGGCTGTGTGCCGTTTTGTATGCCTGTCAAGGAGTCGTACAGCTTCTTCGATAATTCGCCCGTTTGTCCGTTGTTGATGACCATTTTTTGCCCCTGCCAGTACAGTTCGCCGACCGGCGAAATGACGGCAGCGGTCCCCGTCCCGAACGCCTCTTCAAACGTGCCGTTTTCATAAGCCTGATGCAGTTCCTCCATCGAGATTCTCCGTTCCGATACAGGAACGCCCCAGTGCCGGAGCAGCTGCAGGACAGAATCTCTGGTAATCCCGTCCAGAATGCTTCCGTTCAAAGCCGGGGTGATGACTTCTCCGTTGATTTTAAAGAAGACGTTCATGCTTCCGACTTCTTCAATGTACTTTCTTTCAACGCCGTCCAACCACAGTACTTGCGAGTACCCTTTATCGGTCGCTCCCTCTTGCGCCTTGAGGCCGGCTGCGTAGTTGCCAGCCGTTTTTGCCGCTCCTGTCCCGCCTGGCACGGCGCGAACGTAATGATCTTCCACATAAATTTTAACCGGATGAATGCCTTCTTCATAATACGAGCCGACTGGCGACATGATGATCATGAATTTGTAGTGGTTTGACGGGTTGACGCCAAGCGTCGGTTCGGTGGCGATGACAAACGGTCGGATGTACAGGGACGTGCCTTCCGCCGCCGGAACCCATTCCTTGTCTATGCTCACCAATTTTTTCAAAGCCTCGATCAAGAATTCTCCGTCAAGCGGAGGAATACTCAAGCGATCATTCGAACGATTCAATCTCTTCATATTCATCTCCGGTCGAAACAAGAGAATCCGGTTTTCTTTGGTCCGATATGCTTTCAACCCTTCGAAAACGGTCTGACCGTAATGAAAAACCTTAGCGGCCGGGTCCAAGGTGATCGGCTGATAAGGGACGATTCGCGGCTGATGCCACCCTTTTTCCGTTGTGTAATCCAAAATAAACATATGATCCGTAAAATACTTTCCGAATCCAAGTTGTTCAGGCTCTGGTATTGATTTTTTTGCTTCGCTAATCACGATTTCAAGCGAACGGTCCATCTAGGCTGCATCTCCTTGCATATATTCGTAAATCATTTCGTTTGCAGAATGCAATCAACTGTTTGTTTTGTCTGAAATTTCCGCCATTCATCTTCCAAAAAAATAACTAGACAACGTCAATCCAACCATACTGCTTCCAACTGCATCATCTTGAAACATAACCTGTCCTCTTTTCTTCCCTTCTCCAAAGCCTCAGAAACACTGGGTGTGGGGAACCCTTCCACGGCTGTTTTTCGGTTTGGAGTTGTTTCCACCTTCTTGCTTTTGACATTAAGGAATGGCGATTCATCTATCCAATAGTTTATACCTAATACACCCAAAATGCAATTATTCCCTGCTGCCAACCTGGACCAATCTTTGCACATTTGCGGTTGCAGCCTGGAGGAGACGCCATGAGAACAGCCAATCCCCAGTTGCCCGGGAATTGGCTGTACGCTTTTTTTGCCTATTTACTTGATGATGCGAACGGCACCGACATAGTGTTGATCCCACCAGCCGCTTGCCATGCTGCTGAATGTAACGCCTGGCTTGCCGTACGTGTGCAGGATTTTGTTGTTTCCTGCGTAAATCCCGACGTGTCCAATCCGATTGATCGAACCTGCCGGATATTTCATGGTTGCCTTCGTGGAGAAGAAGACGAGGTCCCCTACCTGCAGGTCTTTACGGGCGATCGGAGTCCCTTGTTTGTACTGGGATCTCGCTCCGCCTTTCCCCAGGTCAATGCCGGCTCCCTCTTTGTAGGCTACCATCGTAAAACCGGAGCAGTCCATGGTCGATTTGTCGCGGCGGCCTCCGCCAAGCTTGTACGGCGTCCCGAGGTACTTTTTGCCGGCCGCAACGATTTGTTCGCCGAGGGTGTTTTGCGGCGCCTTGACAGCACTTCGTGTGGAGTTGGTGGACGGCGCGGATGAATCTTGACCTGCCTGAGGAGCTGCAGCAGGCGTTTGCGGGTTATCGGTTTCGACCGAATTGGATGTATTGTCTACATTCGATATGTCAGAATCTTGCACATCTTCGTCAGGCCGTGTAACGATTTGCCAGTAAGATGAATTCGCATCAATGATGTCGTCGTCTTTCTCTTCTTGACGATCCTGTTGCCCCTGTTTTTGAATCTGGTATTTGTAGTGATGGGAGCCTTCGTGATGATAAGAGCCGTTTGATTCGGCGAAAGCTTGTCCCGTCATCAGGCAGGAAGCCCCCACCAAGACAGCCATCAGAGTACCTGTTTTCCAGTTCCTTTTTTTCATATTCTCATCTCCCTTGAATGGTATGTTTGTGTTCACGCATTTCATGTTACCGGAGGAAAATGAGATTGGCTTAATAGCCAAATTAAAGTTTGCTGAGAATGCCATGCAATATTTTCCGATAATCGGCCATACTACCTCTGAAAACATGGAGACGAAATCGAGGCGGTTACCTATGTCTGAAGCATCAAAAGGCTCCATTCTGCTGGTTGAAGACGAAGCCAATCTGGCCAGATATCTCGAGCTGGAATTGACCCATGAGGGGTATGAAGTAGAGGTTTCCCACGATGGCCTGAGCGCCATTCAAAAGGCATTGGACAACGACTACGATCTGATTTTGCTCGATATCATGCTGCCTCAACTGTCGGGACTCGAGGTGTGCAGGCGCATACGCGAAAGCAAAAGCGTGCCGATCATCCTGTTGACTGCGCGCAGCGAGATTCCGGACAAGGTCGCCGGTTTGGACAGCGGAGCCAATGACTACGTAACGAAACCATTTGCAATTGAAGAATTGTTCGCGCGAATCCGGGCCCATATTCGCCGGCAGGAACAAAAAGAGCTGGAAGAAATCGTCATCGGCAATCTCGTTATCTCTCCCCAGGCGAGGAGGGTCTTTCGCGATGAGGAGATCATACTGACTCCGAGGGAGTTTGACCTGCTGTTGTACCTGGCGATGAATCAGGGACAAGCCCTGTCCCGCGATCAGATCCTGCGGGCCGTTTGGGGGTTTGACTTTACAGGGGATACGAATGTGGTAGATGTCTACATTCGCTATTTGCGAGGGAAAATCGAGCGGGACAACGCGCCGAAGCTCATCCATACGATCAGAGGGGTCGGATACTCCCTCCGCGAGTAACCTGAAAGCCGCAGTGAAGAAAGGGCGTTTTGGTTGATGGCCATCAGATTATTTCCTACTCACCGATCACTCGCTTGGAGATTGACCTTTTTTCTCTCCTGTGGAATGTTTGTCTTTTTGCTCAGCTTCTCCATCTTTGTTTACATCAACACGACACAGCTGTTTAATCAGCACGAACAGCGGCTGTTGGAGCAAAAGGGTCAATCGATCCGCAGCGACCTGACCGCCGCGATGATTGAAAATCCGGTGTTTGGGCTCGCCGACCTGACACAGACACTGTCGCTCTATTCGGATGTCAATCAGTCCATCCTCCTGCTATCACCAGAAGGGAAAGTCCTGGCTGCCTTTCCTGGTGTCAGCTGGAAAGAGAGCCAAAAAAAAACTTACTGGAATGTGCTTGTCACCAGCCAAACCATCAACCTGCCCGGGTACAGCGGTCCCCTGCAGATCACGATTCTGCAAAGCTTGGAGCCCTTTTTGCCGTTTTTTCACTACCTGCTCATCACCCTGTCACTGGCTTCCATCGGCATTCTCGCTTTTTCGGTTTTTGGCAGCTACGGGTTGACGCAGCTTGGCCTCCGTCCGCTCACCCGCTTTATCTCACAAATCCATACGATGAACAAATACCAGTTGATCCACCCGATCGCGGTGACCTCAAAAATGGTGGAGATCGATGAGCTGATTGTCGCCTTCAATACGCTGCTCAAGCGAGTAGAGGAAGCCATGACCAAACAAAAACAGTTTATCGATGACGCATCCCACGAGTTCCGTACGCCGCTGACGATCATCGAAGGGTACTTGCGCCTGCTCATGCGATGGGGCAAGGAACGGGAAGATGTGCGGGAAGAAGCCCTGGCGGCGATGAGCCATGAATGCACCCGCCTGTTTCGCTTGATCGACGACCTGCTCCGTCTGGCCAAATTGCAAAACAGCTCCGTGCAGGCTTATCACATAGAGCTGCAGTCGCTTGTTCCCATTCTGGAGGAGACGAAGCTGGCCTGGTCCCCTGTGTATACCAAACAGGTAGCGCTGTTTTTTGAGTGGGAAGAGCCGCTTACTGCCCCGGTCGACAAGGAAAAAATCCGCCAGCTGCTGGATATCCTGTTGGACAATGCCCGCAAGTATACAAGAGAAGGCGAAGTGCGGGTAACCGCCCATCGCCATGCGGGGTGGATCCATCTGCATGTCATCGACACCGGGATTGGCATACCCGAGGAGAAGATTCCCCATCTGTTCGAACGATTTTTTCGCGTGGAAACCTCCCGCAACCGGGAACAGGGCGGAAGCGGTCTTGGCCTGGCGATCGCCAATTCAATCGTCGAAGCACACGGGGGCACGATATCCATCTCCTCTCCCCCTGCCGGCGGGGCAGATGTGCACGTAAAGCTTCCCGCTGTGCAGCCGTAAACAATTTCTCTCCTAGCCTTCGAGAATGATTTGTTTGGCCGTTTCCCGCTGAGCCTTTGTGACCAGCACGTAGAGGATGTCTCCCGCCTGCAGAGACGTCGTTCCTCTGGGTGTCACGATTTTATTGCCGCGGATGATCGCGGTGATCAGCGTCTCCTCCGGGAGCTCAAGCTCGCGCAGCTCCTTTCCGACAACAGCTGACCCTTCTTCGATCGTAATTTCGACGATCTCGCTGTTGGTCCTGCCGATCGATACCAGCTCCAGGCTGTGCGGCGCGGGCGGCTTTTTTTCCCCGGTAAACCCCAGTTTTTGCGCCAGCGGAGAGATGGTCGCACCCTGGAACAGAGCCGAGGTAAAGACGACGAAGAAAACGACATTAAAGATCACCTGGCTGTGCTCCACCCCCGCTATCAGCGGGAAGGTAGCGAGAACGATCGGTACAGCTCCCCGCAATCCAGCCCACGAGATGAACACTTTCTCCCGAAACGAGTATCTCATGAACATCATCGACAAAAACACCCCGATCGGTCTGGCCACGAACATCAGCAGAAGCGCAAGGGCCATTCCCTGCCAGGCAATGCTGACCAGCTGGTTGGGGAACACCAACAACCCGAGCAGGATAAACATCAGGATATGCATCATCCAGCCAAAACCTTCGTTGAAGCGAATGATGGAAGTCCGGTAGGTCAGATCGGAGTTGCCGACAAAAATGGCCATCACGTAAACGGCCAGCAGTCCGCTGGCGTGAACGAAGGAAACCGTGCTGTACGTCAGCACAGCCAAGGCCAAGGACAGCACCGGGTAGAGTCCCGACGAATCCAGGTTGATCTTGTTGATCATCCAGACGGCTACCTTGCCCCAGAGCAGCCCCAAAACAAGGCCGATGCCCATTTCCCAGAAGAAGCTCAACACCAAAGAAAGGAAATTCACTTCGTGAGACTGGATGAGAGAGATAAACGATACCGTGAGAAAAATCGCCATCGGGTCGTTGGAGCCGGACTCTGCTTCCAGCGTCGCCTTCAGCTTGGTGCGGATATTCTTGTTCCCGAGGACGGCGAAAATCGCAGCGGCATCCGTTGAACCGACGATCGCCCCGAACAACAGTCCTTCGAGCCATTCCAGCTCCAGGATGTAGGTCGCGAAAAAACCGATGATCAGCGTCGTGACGATGACCCCGACCGTCGCGAGCGAAGCGGATGGGACCAGCACTTTTCGCACGTGGCACCACTTGGTTGTCAGGCCCCCTTCAAACAGAATCACGATCAAGGCCAAAATTCCAAACAGTTGGGCCAGGTAGGCGTTATCGAAGTAGATGTAGTGATTGAGGGCCATGCCAACAGCGATGAAAAAAACAAGAGACGGAAGGCCTAAACGGGAGGAAAATTTCGTGGTAATGACAGCGATCACCAGCAGGACGGCAAAAAGTAAAATCACGTTCGTTATCGTGTATTCCAATTAGGTCACCTCGCATTGGTGAAGGACATGGAAAAGGAAATCGACAGGTGCTTGTACAAGTCCACTGCATGAAACCTTTTATATTTTAGCACAGGAAAGGAGTAAAATGGAAGAAACAAACAGGTTCCCGCGTGCAGGAACCTGTCGTGTTTCAAGAGTTGGCACGCCTGTGCATCTGATGAAGCTGCGCCTTCATCGACAGCCGCTCTCTTTGTCTGCGTTTGACCCGCAGATAGGTATAGGCGACGAGCAGCAGATTTAGCAAGAGCCAGGTGGAGAAAAGGAGGTAATGGGGCAGCAGGGACACTTTTCCCTGTTTTGCGGGTTGTGGTGCCGCCTGCACGACGGGCTGCTGCTTTTGCTTCAGAGGCAGGGTTGCGGTAAAGCCCGAATCTCCCCGGACGATCAAATCTCCGTTGACTGCCGCCTCTGTCTCCAGTTTTTCCCCTTTTGGCGCCGTCACGAACAGCGGTTCATCCGTATAGAAGATCTGCGGCTGCTGATCCGGCAGGACCGACTTCATCGTGTACGACTCCCCGGCATCTGCCACCTTTTTCGTCTCGTAATGGGCAAAGCCGTAGTCGAGCATGCTCATCGTGTCATGATACGTCGCCTGCTTCGAGCTTGCCTTCAACGTGACAGCGATCAGCTCGGTATCTCCCCTCTTGGCCGAGATGACCAGCGTGTGCATCGCTTCGTCCGTAAACCCGTTTTTTATCCCCGTCGCCCCTTCGTAATCCCAGAGCAGCCGGTTGTGGTTGACAATCGTCGTCTTCCATTCCTTGCCGTCCCACGGCAGGGTCTTCGTCGCGACGATCTCCCGGAAAGTGAGGTTTTTCATCGCGTAGCGGGCGATCTTGGCCATATCCGACGCGGTCGTGTAATGGTTGGGATCGTGCAGCCCGTGAGGATTGGTAAAATGAGTTTTGGTCACTCCGACCTTCTCTTTCAAAAACTCGTTCAACTTCTCGGCAAAGGCTTCGTTGCTCCCCGCCAGGTGTTCCGCGATGGCTGTGGCTGAATCGTTGCCCGAGTTCATCAGCAGTCCGTATTCCAGCTTTCGCAGCGTCACCTGCTCGCCTTCTGCGAGGTAGACACGTGTGCCCTCTTCGCTGCGGGCCCGTTTCGATACCGTGACGATATCGTCAGGATTGCCGTTTTCAATCGCGTAAATCCCGGTGGCGATCTTCGTGATGCTGGCGGGATACATCGGAACGTCGGGATCCTTTTCAAACAGAACGGTCCCGGTGGTGCCGTCTATCAAAATAGCTGATTGTCCGTCGATCTTCTCCGGGGTCAATTGGTCGTCGCCTTGCGCGTGTACGGCCCCGCCCGGCACAAAAGCAAACAGGTTTGCAAACAGAAATAGACTGAGTAAGAGTAGTCGCATTGGTCTGTAATCCTTTCTTGTGAGTCAAAAAACACTTTACCAATATTACATAGCCAAGGACAAGTTACAAAGAATAGGAAAAACCCTATTCGAGAGGTGGTTGTATTCATGGAATACAGAGTGAGCAGGGACACGCTTGGCGAGGTCCGGGTTCCAGCGAATGTCTACTACGACGCGCAAACCCAGCGCGCGGTGGAAAATTTTCCGATAAGCGGACTTCGTTTGCCGCGGGAATTCATCAAGGCACAGGGAATTATCAAGGCTGCGGCAGCACAGGCCAACATGGCAGTAGGAGCGCTGCCTGAAGAACTTGGCAAGTTCATCGTGCAGGCAGCAGAAGAGGTGATCGATGGGAAGTGGGACGATGAGTTTGTCGTCGACGCGTTCCAGGCCGGAGCCGGCACTTCCCAAAACATGAACGCGAACGAGGTCATCGCCAATCGAGCGGGTGAACTGCTGGGAGCGACAAGCCGCGGGGACTTTTCCCGCATTCACCCCAATGACCACGTCAACATGGCTCAATCCACCAACGATACGATCCACGTTGCGATCAACATCAGTGCGCTCGCCAGTATTGAGGAACAGCTACTGCCCACGCTGGATCAGCTTGTCCATTCACTTGCTGCCAAGGCGGAGCAGTTTTTTCCGATCATCAAATCCGGACGGACCCACTTGCAAGACGCGGTGCCGATCCGTTTGGGGCAAGAGTTTGGCGGCTACGCTGCCACCCTGTCGAAATGCCGCGACGATCTCGCACACGCTTGCAAAGGCTTGCTCGCCATCGGAATTGGCGGCAACGCGGTCGGGACGGGCATTAATGCCCACCCTGACTACGCCGGGTACGCCGTGCAGGAAATTGCCAAACGGACGGGTCGGCCATTTCACCAGCCGAACAATCGTTTCGCCTTTATGCAAAATACGTCTGCCGCGATAACGGTAAGCAACAGCTTGAAGGGGCTGGCCATTCACTTGATCAAAATCTCCAGCGATATCCGCCTGCTCGGGTCGGGTCCCCGCACCGGCCTCGCCGAGCTGCAGCTTCCTGCCGTACAGCCCGGCTCGTCCATCATGCCGGGAAAAGTCAACCCGGTAATACCCGAGATGATGTACATGGTCTGCAGTCAAGTGATCGGAAACGATGCGACGATTACAACGGCAGGCATGGGTTCTCAGTTGGAGATCAACGTCATGATGCCTGTCATCGCTTACAATCTGCTGCAATCGATCCGTATCATGGCCAATGCAATCGAAGTCTTCCGCACCAGGTGCATCGACGGGCTGACCGCCAACGAGGACCGGTGCAGGTATTACGTTGAACATAGTTTAGCCTTGGCTACTTCTTTGAATCCGGCCATTGGCTATGAAAAAGCGGCGGCGATCTCCAAAACCGCCTACTCCGAGGGAAAAACGATCAGGGAAGTGGCCGCCCGGGACACTGCCATCCCCCTCGAACAGCTCGACCGGCTGTTAAACCCGGAAAAATTGGTATAGCAAGCCAAAAGCCTTTTCTGTGGACAGAAGAGGCTTTTTTCAGCTGTTATCGGTTGCCAAACCGCTTTCCGATCAATTCGTAAATCATTTGGAATTTGGGATTGTCGCGGAATGCCTCTTCGTAGCCGCTGAGGTGATCGCGGTACATCTTCTCGGCTGATTCCACATCCTGCTTGACAAACAAGGAGAAAATCTCCTCCAGTTTTTCTTCCATCGACGTATCGATCGGCGCCGGCGCCAGGATTTCCTGCCGCAGGCTGTTCATCAGCTCATCCAGTTGGTGGGTGATGGTGGACGCTTCATTTAGCTGCCTCAGTACGTGTTCCGGCATATTTCCGGCGTACTTATACCGCAGCTCGTGTTCATTGGTCGCCCAAAAATTCATGCCAAGCGTGCGAATCTGAATTTCACAAAACAGCGTCTTCTTGTCGCTGCCGTGATACACCGTGTAGGAAACGATCATATGGATACTGCGGTATCCGGATTCTTTCGGGTTGGAAATATAATCCTTCACATCGTGTATGACGAGATCTTCCCGTTCATGCAGCAGCGCCAGTACCTCACGGACGTCGTCAATGTAGCGGCAGACGATTCGCAGTCCGGCGATGTCCGTTATCTCCTGGGCAAGCTCCTGGGCCCAGGTGTCGCGGTGAAAATCGATTCCTTTTTCACGCGCCTTCTTCAAAAGGCTGTCCATTTTCTTTACCCGTCCGACGACGAATTCAATCGGCGAATATCGCCCGCTTTTTAAAAAACCGTATTTGATCCCTTTCAGTTTCAGCTTTAATTCTTCTACGGCTTGCTCGTACGGGGCCAGAAAATGTACCAGACTATTGAGTACTTTTTTCGGGACTTGTGCATTCATCTGTGCTAACCTCCGTCTGCCCGGAACAGGCAGCAGCTTTCAACAAAAAAATTCAACACATGGAAGGTCATTTCCTGCCGCTGGTTACTCTTTCTAGATTTTGCTGAAATGTTCACCAGGAATACCGCCAGCCGCCAGAGGTTTGTTGCGCCGTACACCGGAGGAGTTCGCCATGCGGAATGGATAACGCGAACAGTTGACTGCGATCCCGCTTCAGGTATAAAGCATAAAACAGCCGAATGACCCCTCCGTGGCTGACGATCAGTACGGTGCCTTCCCGGTGCCTGGCGAGCAGGCGCCGCATAAAAGCATCCAGCCTTTGTTGCAGCTGGGCCAGCGACTCGCCGCCGTTCGGCGGGTTGGTCCAAGGATCGTCGTAAAACCTCGTCAGCAAATCAGGATCCTGCCGGACAATCTCGTCGTATGTTAATCCTTCCCATTGGCCAAACGACAATTCGCGCAGGAGCGGCGTTTTGCTTACAAAAAGCCGGGGATGACAGGCGGCGATGATCGCGGCTGTCTCTTCCGTCCGCCGCAAGTCACTGGTGTACACGGCACTGAGGCGGCACTTTGCAAGCCGGCCGGCAAGCCTTGCAGCCTGCTCTCTGCCCCCTTCGCAAAGCGGAACGTCCAGGTGGCCAATGTAGCGCTTCTGCAAATTTTCCGCCGTGGCCCCGTGCCGGGCCCAGATCAGCGTCACCATCCGACGCTCCCCCCGAGATGCAGATAAGCGGCCCCGATCGCAAGCAGCACAGCTTCGCTTCCCTCTACCAATGCACCGTACGCATCCCCGGAAAGCCCGCCCAGCTTGGCCGTGATCATCCGGTTGAACAGGCAGGCAAAGAGCAGCCAACAAAGCAAAAATACAAGCCCTGCCCAAAATCCCGTCAGCAGCCATGCAGCCAAGACGGCAAGGGAAAGGGAAGCCGCATAGCGTTTCAAAGTCAGTCCCGCTTTGAGGGAACGGGCCATGCCGGCCGATTGTTCGTGCAAGTACGGCCAGTGACGGATCGAAAGCAGCAAACCGGTCCGAGACAAGAGCGGGATGGCAGCAAGGAGGAGATACCCGCTCGCATCCGCAGCCAAGCCATCGAGGGCCGCTCCTTTCACCAACAGTGTTGCAATCGCTGCGATCACGCCCATTGCCCCGACACGGCTGTCTTTCATGATCTCGATCATTCGCTCGCGGGAGCGTGCGGAGCCGATCCCGTCAGCCACGTCCATCAATCCGTCGAGATGAAGCCCGCCCGTGATCCAAATCCAACCGCCCAGCGTAATCACGCTGGCCAAAAAGGAGGGAAAAGCCAAGTGGCTGACCCATGAGAACAAACAGATCGCCAGACCGATGATCAGGCCGACCAGCGGATAGTAGGCGGTGCTGCGCGGCCAGGCCTCCGGTTGCGGACGAAATCGCACCGGCAGCCTGGTCAAAAACGTCAAAGCCTGCAGAAAGGCATTCATTTGCACAATCTACTCCTTATTTCCCTTCAGCAGCAGCGGTAGACCTGCCGCCACAAAATAGACTTCTTCAGCCAGGGCTGCCGCCTGTTGGTTCGCGTCTCCAACGGCATCCTGAAAGGCCCTGCCCAGGGGTGTCGCCGCGACTCCGCCGAGGCCGGCTTCGTCGCTGACAA
The DNA here is from genome assembly GCF_000311785.1 of Brevibacillus massiliensis. Classification (GTDB taxonomy): domain Bacteria; phylum Bacillota; class Bacilli; order Brevibacillales; family Brevibacillaceae; genus Brevibacillus_C; species Brevibacillus_C massiliensis. The sequence continues at coordinate 519,659 of NZ_HE978535.1, read as the reverse complement.
TCACCCAGGTGTGCCCAGACGACTCGCATTGCTTCAAGAACTTCTCTACCCGTTGGCGGATCTCGCCGGCAGCTTGCCGGCTCCCCCACTTCTCTTCTGGATAGGTGAACAGCAGGTTGGCCACCCATCCGGACAACGTCTCCAACAACACGGTATGCACATCGATCCAGCTCGTCGCAATGTCGGACAAAGCAAGCGGCTCTTCGCGCGTCTGCCAGCTTGCCGGACGGCGCACCTGATGGTTTTTGATCCGCTCGGCCATCTCCTCGTCCCACGCTTGCCCGGTGGCGACATACAAGACCGAGTCACCGCCGGACCTTGCAGCCAGCTGTTCGGCAAACGCGCTTTTGCCGGAGCGGATTCCGCCCGTGACAAACAAGATGCTCATTTACCTCTCTCCTTCAAGCGCCTGGGTCAATGCGTCCAACAGACGCCTGTTCTCCGCATCCCCTTTGACGGCCACCCGCACGTAGCCGTCCTCCAACCCGGGATACATACTGCAATTTCGGATCAACAGGCCATGTGCCGCCAGCCGCTGCTGCAGTTCATATGACGATACCCCGCTCACGCAAAGCAGCAGGTAATTCGTCCGGCTCGGAAAGACCCGTACGCCATGTATTCGCGCCAGGCCAGCAGCCAATCTCTCACGCTGCGCGGCTGCGAACTGCTGTGACCTTGCGATAAAATCCTTGGCCTCAAGCAGGTATTCTCCGGCGACCTGTGCCAGATGGTTGACGCTCCAGGGAATCTGCTTCTCGGCCATGCGGGTGATCACCGATTCGGCAGCCGCCGCGTAGCCCAACCTAAGCCCCGGAACCGCATACATTTTCGTCAAAGAGCGAAATACTAGCAGATACGGAAAATCATTTAACCGAGAGAGCAGCGAGAGCTCCTCTCCATCAGGCAAAAAATCGATAAACGCTTCATCAACGCATAAATATGTCTTGTGCTCAGAGCAAGCCCGGGCGGCTTCCAACAGCGCGGCAAGCGGCAGGTGGTTGCCTGTCGGGTTGTTGGGATGTCCCAGAAATACCATGTCTGATCTGCCGATCAAGGCGAGCAGCTGATCCAATTCCGGCAAAAAATCTTGTTCTGCACTCGTATACAGCGGAAGTATCTCGCAGCCGGCTTTTCTCGCTGCGCTTTCGTATTCGGAAAAAGACGGATATACCAATCCAACGCGCTTCGGAGAAAGTGCCGTGACCGCAAGCTGGAGGCATTCTGCCGCCCCGTTGCCGATGAGGAGCTGTTCCGCCGCTACCCCCAGATGTCCGCTCAGCTTGCGGCGATATGTCCGGCAGGTGGGGTCGGGATAGCGGGTGATGTCCGGCAGGGCTTGTACCAGCCTTGCAAAAAGTCCGTCCGGCGGCCCCAAGGGATTGATATTGGCACTAAAATCAAGCAATTCTAGTGGATTTACCCCAAATATTTCCCCGGCAGACCACAAATCGCCGCCGTGTCCGTGTCTCTCTACCTGTGCCATCGATAATCCCCATTCCTGTTTCATGTTTTCTCGTCATTACCTAGGGTAGCACAAGCATCTGCCGCTGGGAAGGGATTTCCAGACGATGTTTGCTGTCAAAAAAAGGCACCGGAAAAGTGCCAATCTTCAGTCTCCCTGTTTTTTGTTCGAGTCTTCTGCCATCATTCCCATGACAGCATTCATGTTCTCCAGCACTTCAGAGATCCGTCTGGCTTTGCTTGCCCATTGACTGAAATCCAAAGAAGTGAATAAGCGCCGACGCCGGTTTGCCATCTGCCATTCTGAAAACAATTGACGTATGGAAGCGGGATTTTTACGAACCGTTTCGCGTTTGTCAGGGTGTTGTTTCAGCCATGCAGAAAATTCTGGATGGTCGCGCAGCAATTTTTTTGTCTCTCTTTTGACCATTTGGCTTCAACTCCCGTCTGTCACGGATACGTCAGTTAGCAATCGAATGTCGTACTAACGATAACGAGCAGGATGAACAAGACTAATACGATCAAAAAATCGTCAAATCCACACCGGGACATCTACTCCACCTCCTCCAAAGCGCAAGTGTGAACACTGTATCCTATGACTAGTCCGGAAAAACGGTTCTTCGATCTGCCCGTTTTCCGAGAAAAAGGCAAAAAGGACCCCCGCAGGGATCCTTCATCCAGCTATTCAGTTTGGTTAACGGGAGAGTTGTTGTTCGGCGAAGCTTACCAGACGCTTGGTGATTTCTCCTCCAACAGAACCGTTCTGACGGGAGGTCGTATCTGCGCCAAGCTGTACGCCAAATTCAGCAGCGATTTCGTACTTCAGTTGATCCAGGGCTGCGTTTGCTTGCGGAACCAACAGGTTGTTGCTGCTACCGTTGTTAGCCATTTGTTTTGCCTCCTTAAGCAGAATTTTTTCTCCCGGGACGGATTTGCACCGTCAGCCGCCAGGCTTCCTCCCAAGGGACCGAGAGACGATGGAAACCATCTCGCCAGCCGCAACAGGGCGTCCGGTGTTACTATCATCCCTCGGTCCAAGCGTTCAAATACCTGCATCAGTGAAGCAAAATCTGTTAAGCGAGCCGTTTTACACCCCGTCACCCAGCCTCCATCCATCGCTCGCCTTGTCCATCCTGCGAATCTGGATGATGGCGTCCTGATTTAAGGCGCCGTAGATGTGCGGGTAAAGCAGCCCGTCCTTTGCCCGTTCGTATTTGATCTCTGCCGCAACTCTGGATTCGTCGATCACCAGCACCAACAGTTCGCCTGTAAAATCGCGGTAGACGCGATTGGCCACTTTGACGAGCAGATCATCCCCTTTTGTGGCGTGAATGAACCCCTCCTCGTCGTAATCGCGCGGTATGTATTCCGTTTTGCCGGCATAATTCTGCCAGTATGCCGCTGGTACGAGACAGTATATCGTTTCCATACGTCCTCCTGCCTGATTCGTTTGTTTTCTGTGAAAAACGTCTCGACGTTTTTCATAAAACATGGATGTGACCGCTTGCGGTCAACACTTTTGTCCCCCGATGAGAGGGGAAAACGGTCATGACCGTTTTGTTTGTATTGTATCGCCAAGCAGCAGAACCCACCAGACGCTCTTCCCTCTTTTCGCTTCGGACATGCTATAATAGACGGGTTACATGGTTCTTCGGAAAGGGGTTTGACTGTGAACAGCCATACCATTTTGCTTATCGACGGCATGAGCTTCCTGTTTCGTGCCTTCTACGCCTCATCATGGGGCGGCAGTGTCCGGCAGACGACGTCAGGTGTCTACACCAATGCCGTCTACGGCTTTACCAAGATGATGCTCGATTACGTTCAGCTCACCCGGCCTACCCATGTTGCCGTAGGCTGGGACGTTGCATCCAGGGAGACGCTGGTCCGCAGCCAGTGGTATGACGGGTACAAAACGAATCGGGCTCTCCCTCCCGAGGAGCTCGTCCCGCAATTTGACCTGGTAAAAGAAATGACGGACGCGTTTTCCGTGCCTAGTGTCGGCTGTCCCGGATTTGAGGGGGATGATATCCTGGGAACGCTCAGCACGCGTTTTGCCGCAGACGGGCATCAGGTCGTCATCGCTACCGGGGATTACGACAGCCTGCAGTTAGTCGGCCCGCAGGTGAGTGTCAAGATATTGAAAAACGGCGGAAAACACGAACACTATACGCCGGACAGTCTGTTCGAGCTTCGCGGCATCACCCCGAAGCAGGTGATCGACTTGAAAGCGCTGCAGGGTGACGCATCGGATTGCATCCCGGGCTGTCCGGGAGTGGGCGAAAAAACCGCGCTCAAGCTGATTCGCGAATACGGCAGCGTAGACGAGTTGTACGCCAATCTGGACAAGGTCTCGGGAAAACTGCGCGAACGCCTGGAAGAACATCGCGAACAGGTCTATTTGAGCCGCAGGCTGGCCACGATTTTATGCGACGTTCCGGTAGAACTGACGCTCGAAGAAGCGGCCTGGAATTACCAGCGGGAGCGTGTGGCGGAAAAATTCGCCGAGCTGGAATTCGGACCTGCCCTGCTCAAACGGGTCGTCTGACGGCTGCGACCGCGGGAGGCTCAGCCGAAAACATCAAGCAGCAGCCCCGTCTGTTCTTCTCCTGCACTCTCCCAACTGGCAGCAAAGCGAATCCGGTGGGAGACGCCGTAAATATCGTACCGGGAGACGAGATGCTGGCGGGCCGAGCCGATCAACAGCGTATGCAGCTTGAGCTGTTTGCGTCCTCCGGCATCGGCCAGCATCGCCTGTACATAGGGGGAGATCGCTCCGATGCCGTCTGTTACCATGACCAGATCCGCACCGTGAAACGCGGGATTCTGCTCGACAATCTGAATCCCGCGTTTCATCGGCGCATCAAAGTGCGTCCCGCCGCCAAAAGCCATCCGGGCCAAGGCGTAGAACGCTTCCCAATCAGGCCGGCGGTGGTACAGCGGCTGCTCCACCAGCTCCCCTTTGGCCCCGAACAGCAAGAGGTAAAAGTCGCGGCGCTCCATGAGGCAGAGTGCCGCAAACGTCATGACGAACACCTGGGCGAGCCGAAGCTTGCCGCCTCGCATCGAGTGGGACGTGTCCAGCATGCAAATGACCGGCCCTCTCGGCGGCTCTTCGATCCAACCGCAGGCGTCATAGGTAAACAGTTTTTGTTCCACCCATTTTAAGGAAAAGTACGTCTCCAGGTCCGGATCAGCCAGGAGTACGGCTTCACTTGGCAGCATGTGCGATACGTCATTGGACTGACGCAGGTCAACGTATTCTTCGGGAATGTTCCGGGAGCGAATCTCCCTGCGCTTGACGCGGAATTGCTGCACGCTGCGTCCCACGTCCTCAAGGAAGGCAATCAACTCCGGGTTTCGCTTCAACTTGTTAACCCACAGGAGGTACTGTTCATACGCTTGCCTGCGCAGCTTCCCCAACTCTGTTCCCCAGCGGCGGTTGGCGATTCGCTGGCTGGCGCGAAGCAGTTCGTCGACGAGCAGTGTCTCATCGTCCTGTTCCCCTAATGCCGCCTGCAGGGATTGGTTCAGCCATCCCCCCAGTTCGCTTTCAATGGCCGCAAGTGCTTCCCGCTCCTGGCGGGAGAGCCTCTCCTGCTGTTTTTCCCGCTGAGCCAGCTCTTCTTTCAGCTTTTTCAGTTTCTGCTGCAGTTTGCCTCGCTTGGTGAACTGCGTCTTCATCTCCTCTTGCGCCTCTTGGATCCGCTCGCGCAGCGCGCGAATTTCCGCTTCAACCAGCGGCTTCGTATCGCTTTTTTGTTCCCGCTCTTCGATGCTTCGCTTGCCGTACTGCAGCGTGTAGCCGACCAGCTGCAGCTTTTCCAGCTGCGCCTTGGACAAATGCTCGGTGATGCCAAACGATTCCTCGCCCTGCCCTCCTTTTTTGCCCTGCAGTCCGATCGTATTTTGGGCCCGCTCCGTCTCACGCTTGGCGGCTTCTTCGGCAAAGGATTCGCTCAGCCACATCAGCGCTTTCACCGCCGTTTTAAACGCGGCTGCCTCCTGGTTGACCGTCCGCGGATGAATGCTGTGATAAAAGTACTGTTTTAACAGATGGCGCACCATCCAGCGGTGAAACAGGGGCACTTCCTTGGTTTCATCTATTTCCGGATTCTCCAGGAAAAAACAGAGAAAAAAATCGGCAAGCAGGGCCCGGTCAAGCCAGGGAGCCCTTTGCTTGGCTTCTTCGATCCACTCGATCGCGACCCGGGACGAATGAAAATACGCGTCGAACACGTACTGGTCGACGCGATGGCAGCGTATGATCATCTTTTGCCTCCTGCATGTTCATGCTACAGCGTATAATCGTACTCGGCGCCGGGGATCTCCCGGTCGAACACGGTCCGGTAGAACCCCTGCAGCATCTGCAAAATCCGCTCTCCTTCTATTCGCAGATGGGCGTATTTAACCGTATACTTTTCCACCTGCAGCAGCAAAAAATTCTTCTTGCGGATTATTCCGGCCAAATCCCGCTCCTTGGCCTGCCAGTCGACGAGCTTGTCACGGAGCAAGCGGGCAGTCTCCTCTACCTCCTGACGGCTTTCCTCCAGGAGCAAGCGGTATTCCTCCAGAGCTTCCTTGCCGAGCCGGGAGCCGATCTCCTTTTTAAACTGGAAGGCGTGCAGATCCGCTTCCTTGTCCATCCACTTGTCTGCCACCTGCTTAAACCGGCGCAGCGGCAGCTCGTTTTGCACTTCGGCTTTCAACAGTTCCGTGAAACGGGCGTCGAATATCTGCTGCACCGCCTCCAAATCCTCCGGCACCTCCCACAGCATGTGCGGCGTATACACCGTATCCCAGGCGTTTACGACCTCGCGTCCGTTCAAGGCGGCAGACGTTTTCCATACGTGGCCGATCTTGCTCCATCTGCGGTCTGACAAGGTAAATTCCTTCTCTTCCAAATCCTGCTTGAGACGGTACAGAAAATAGACGATCGATTCCGGAATCGTCACCTGCTTTGCCGCTGCCTGTATATCCTTGACATCGTACAGCGAGAAGAGAACCGGCAGCGGTTCAGTCGGAAGCTGGAACATCGCCTCATAACTGGAAGCGGTCTGTAGATACCTGACTTCGTAGCGGACTAAAAAGCGGTCGTACAGCGCGGCAAGCTGTTCGTACTCGTCAGGCAGCTCGTTGGAGGCCGCGATCAAAAACAGCAGCGGCACCTCTTCCCGCTCCCGCCCGTTAAAGAAGACGCGTTCGTGCAGGATGGACAGCAGCGCGTTGAGGATCGCGCTGTTTGCCTTGAAAATTTCGTCCAGAAAAGCGAACTGGGCTGTCGGCAGGTAGCCGGCCGTCTTGCGTACGTACTGATCCTGCTTCAACTGCTGCAGCGAGACCGGACCAAAGATTTCATCCGGCGTGGTAAACCGGGTCAGCAGGTAATCAAACCAGTGCTCCGTCCCAAACAACTGAGCCAGCGACCGCGCCAATTGCGACTTGGCTGTGCCGGGGGGGCCGATCAGCAACGCGTTTTCGCCGCTCATCATGCTCAAAAACAGAAGTCGGATCAGCTCGCTTCGCTCCAGAAACCGCTTCTCCAAAAGCTCAAACGCCTGCTCCAGTTTTGCATGCAGCTTTGCTGTGTCTGTCTTCATCTATGTCGGCGCCGCGCCCGCATCTCGCCGGCACAGGGCGCCTCTCCTCCTATGTGCATGTATGCTTTCTATCATCCTTAATAGTGGCATAACTCAAGCAAGCCTGCCCTGCTGTCCGCCGGAATTCGCCGGGGGTTGGCCGTACTCGTTCCGCTCCTGTTCCTGTTGGATGTGCTGGCGATGTTCTGGTTTGACCTAAAAGGCGGCAACGCCACCGCGCTGGTCGGCGGAACAGCGCTGGTCATCCTGCTGTTGTCGGTCCTCTTGGCTTATAAGGGAAAGGGGCTTGAGCAGGCGACAGACTGCCTGATCAAAGGCTTTCAGTTCGGCTTTAAGGTGTTTGGTCCGGTGATCCCCATCGCCGCTTTCTTTTACATGGGAGACAGCGGCTTCACGCAGGTCTTCGGGGAAGTGCTGCCAGCAGGTTCGCAGGGCATCGTCAACGACCTGGGCATCGCCCTGGCGAACACGATCCCGCTGAACAAGGAAGTGGCTGCCGTGACCTTGACGACTGTGGGCGTTATTACCGGCCTTGACGGTTCCGGTTTTTCCGGGATTACCTTGGCGGGTTCGGTCGCCGGGTTATTTGCCCACGCGCTTGGCACCGGCATTGCCACCCTGACGGCGCTGGGCCAGATTGCCGCCATTTGGGTGGGCGGCGGAACGATCATCCCCTGGGCGTTGATCCCGGCTGCGGCGATCTGCAATGTCAGCCCGTTTGAGCTGGCTCGCCGCAACCTGCTGCCGGTCGTGATCGGGCTTGTCGCAACGACGATTGTCGCCATGTTCCTGATGTGAGCCGCCGCCCCGCAAAAAAACAGGCCGGGGCCCGGACATCCCGGAAGCGCACGGCCTGTTCCATTGTTTTCTATGCGGTATGATCATCTTGAAAACGGCATTGATCCAAAGGAATGACCTTGGTCTTTTTGACGAATTTGTACACCAGCCAGACGATCAAAAACATCGGCAGGCCGATATAGGAGACCAGCACCCCGTTCCAATCGATGCTTCCGCCCAGAAACGCCTGGTAATTTTGCCCCAGAATCACAATGAGACAAACGACAAAGGCGAAGATCGGGCCAACCGGAAACCACTTGGCCTTGAACGGCAAATCGGCCAGCTGATGCCCTTGTGCCAGGTATGCCCGGCGAAAGCGGTAGTGGCTGATAGCGATGCCCAGCCAGGCGATAAAGCCGGACATGCCTGAGGCATTCAGCAGCCAGATGTAGACGGCTCCATCGCCAAACAGCGAAGACAAATACGCGAGCGCTCCGACAACCGTGGTGGCGAGCAAAGCGTTCAGCGGCACGCCGCGTGAATTCAGCTTGGCCAAAAACTTGGGGGCGTGTCCCTCTTTTGCCAGCACCCACAGCATCCGCGTGGAGGCGTACATCCCGGAATTTCCGGCGGAGAGGACCGACGTAAGAATGACAGCGTTCATCACCGAGGCGGCAAAGGCCAGCCCCGCTTTTTGAAAGACGAGGGTAAACGGGCTCATCGCCACGCTGTCCACGTCTCCGCTGATCAAATGAGGGCTGTCGTACGGGATTAACAAGCCGATTACCAGAATCGCCACAATATAAAACAGCAGGATGCGCCAAAAGATCTGCCTGATCGCCTTTGGAATACTATTCCTGGGATTCTCACTCTCCCCGGCGGCAATCCCGACCAGTTCGGTTCCTTGAAAAGAGAAGCCGGCGATCATAAAAACCCCCAACATCGCCATAAATCCGCCGTGAAACGGTGCGTCGCCTATCGTGAAATTGCGGAAGCCGACCGCTTCTCCGCCCATGATGCCAAAAATCATCAGCAGCCCGACGACGAGGAAAATGACAATCGTCGCCACTTTAATAAAGGCAAACCAATACTCCGATTCCCCGTACCCTTTGACGGACAAGTAGTTCAGCGTAAAGATCAGGAGCAAAAACAGGCCGCTCCAGAGAATCGACGGGCTGTCGGGCAGCCAGTACTTCATAATCAGTGCGCCTGCGGAGATTTCCACGGCGATGGTGACGGCCCAGTTGTACCAGTAGTTCCAGCCCAGCGCAAATCCCAGCGACGGATCGACAAACTTGCTGGCATACGTGCTGAACGATCCGGATACAGGCATGTACGCCGCCATCTCCCCCAAACTGGTCATCAAAAAGTAGACCATCAGCCCGATCGCCATGTAGGCGACGATCGCGCCGCCGGGTCCCGCTTCACTGATCGTGGCGCCGCTGGCCAGAAACAGGCCTGTCCCGATCGACCCCCCAATGGCAATCATCGTCAGATGCCTTGCCTTTAACCCCCGCTGCAACTGCCCGGATGATGCAGGCGATTCTTGTCTCATGTGCACAACACCTCTTCTTTATTTTCTTCGAGATCTCTCACGAGGTGCAGGGGTTGAAAATAAAAAATACCGCCAAAAGTGATGGACGGCATTCTCATAACCACACCATACCTTCGCCTGAGATAGCTCTCCACGATTCCCGTATGACGGAACCGTGACAGTTCTGCCCCTTTCGAGTGCAGCCCCAGCCCGCCTGTCCAGAGAAAACAGGCAAACTTCGGCGAATTTTCCTTTTATTCGGGTTCATCGACGTTCTCGGCATCTTCCCCAAATGACTCTTAAAATTCGCGACCTCTACCTCACCGTTCGATGAGGGTTGCTTATTTAATTGATACATAACATGTTTAAGTGTAATCAATTGATCAATTCTTTTCAAGCAAATTTTTTTGCCAGAAAAAAGCCGCCAACCTTTGGGTCGGGCGGCCGGGAACTGCTGTTTAGAACATCCCTTTTTGGAGCACCGCCTGGGCAATGCCGATAAAATACTCCGATTCGCGGCGGATATGGTTCAGTACGGTAATCGCCGTCGGGTTGTTGCTCAGCGCTTTGCTCTCCTTCCCCAACTGATTCAGCAGTTGGACGAACTGCTCGCTTTGTTTCAGCGCAAAGCGAACCAGTTCCATGATTTGCCCGTAAACAGCGCTGCTGAGATGTTTGCCTGAGCGGACGACGAGCTCTATATAGCGGACAAACAAGGCCTGTGTTTCGGCCAGGGCCTGCTCCCAAGTCTTCAGCGCCTCGACGAAAGGCTGCTCCAGATCGGGCACCAATGCGCGGATGACATCCGTGTGTTCGCTTTCCTGAAGTTTCCAAAATTCCCCTTCGTCCAAAATTCTCAGCGGCATTTTCTCCTCGTAGTAAAACTGCATACGGAAGCGCTCCTCCTTTCTCTCTTGATCAGTTTATTGCCGGCTGACTGGTTCGGTGCCTATCTTCCCGGATGGGCTTTCCCTTTTTTCGTTCCCGTTCAAGAAGAAATCAACGTTTTCTTTTCCTTGGTTTGCGAAAGACTACGGAGAGAATTGCTTTTGCGGAGGAGAGATCATATGTTTGGCAAATTGGCTGGAGAAGTCCTGGTCGATCTGTTGATCGAATGGGGCGTGGACCATATCTACGGAATGCCTGGCGATTCGATCAATTCTTTGATCGAGCCGCTGCGCAAGGCACAGGACAAGATCAAATTCATTCAGGTGAGACATGAAGAAGCAGGCGCGCTCGCAGCGGCAGCCTACGCCAAGCTGACAGGAAAGCTGGGCGTGTGTATGGCGATCGCCGGTCCCGGTGCGATCCATCTGTTAAACGGGCTGTACGACGCTAAGCTGGACAAAGCTCCGGTGCTTGCGATCACCGGCCAGGTGGAGTCCGATCTGATCGGCACGGATTTCTTTCAGGAAGTAAACCTGGAGCGGATGTTTGACGATGTCGCTGTCTACAACCAGCGCATCATGTCCGCTGAACAGCTTCCGGCGGTCGTCAATCAGGCGATCAGAAGCGCCTATACCAAGCAAGGCGTTGCCGTTCTCACCGTACCCGACGACATCCCCAAATTTGAAGTGAAGGGCGAAGCGCGCCGGACGAGTACGTTTTACTCCAAGCCGGTCATCCTGCCCCAATTGATGGATCTGATGCAGGCCAAACAAGCCCTGGAGAAGGCGAAGAAACCCGTGATCCTCGCCGGCAGGGGAGCCAGAGGGACCCGGGACAACCTGCTTGCATTCGCCGAGAGAATCGGAGCCCCGATCATCCTGTCTTTGCCCGGCAAGGGGGTTGTTCCTGACGATCACCCGCTCTGCCTGGGCGGCCTGGGACTGATCGGCACGCGCCCCGCCTACGACGCCATGCAGGAGGCAGATACCTTGTTTATGGTCGGCACCTCCTACCCGTTTACGGGGTACCTGCCGGCTCGGGCCATGACCATCCAAGTCGATACCGATCCCTCGCAAATCGGGAAAAGATATCCGGTCGACATCGGGCTGACAGGAGACGCCAATAAGGTACTGCGCTGGCTGACCAATGAGATCAACCCGCGAAAAGACCGGGACTTTCTGGAGCGCTGCCAGCAGAATCTGCATCAGTGGTGGGCCAAGATGGATGAGGTCGCCCAAAACGACGATGTGCCGATTAAGCCTCAGCGCGTGATCCAGGAGCTGCAGAAAGTGTTGGCTGACGATGCCGTCCTGTCAGTCGACGTCGGAAATGTCACCGTCTGGGTGGCGCGCCACCTGAAGATGACCAACCAGCAAATGGTCATCTCCAGTTGGCTGGCGACGCTCGGCTGCGGCCTGCCGGGGGCCATCGCCGGAAAGATCGCCTATCCGGACAGGCAGGTGATCGCCGTCTGCGGCGATGGCGGGTTCGCGATGACGATGAGCGATTTTCTTACCGCGGTCAAGTATAAACTGCCGATCGTCGTCGTGGTCCTGAACAACCACAAGATCGCGATGATCAAATTTGAGCAGGAGGTCATGGGCAACCTCGAATACGCCACCGATCTGCACAACCCCGACTTCGCCAAGTACGCCGACATCTGCGGCGGGGTTGGCATCCGGGTCGAATATCCGGATCAAATCCTGCCGGCGCTGCAGCAGGCTGTCACACTCGGCAAACCTTGTATTGTCGACGTTGTCGTTGACGCCGACGAAGCGCCGATGCCGGCAAGGGTAAGCTTTGGGCAGGCGGCAGGATATGCCAGACACTTGTTAAAAGAGCTGTTCGAGGAAGGCAAAGTGAAAATGCCCACCCTCTAAAGAAAAAATCCCCCGCACCCAACTGCACGGTTGGAAGCGGGGATTCGTCTTTGCCATCAATCGGCAAACAGTTGTTTTACCTGCTCCACATCGGTCAGCGGAGCACTGCAGGTAAAGTTTTCGCACACGTAGACGGTGGCTTTTCCATCCTGCATTGTCTTCTCCTGAATCGCCGGGGCGATGTCGGCCAAGGTGTCGTTCGGGTCGTGGCAGGCGATCACGGCAAGCGGCTGGTAGCTATCCCGCAAAACGGCACGAAGCTGCTTCACTTCTTCCGACCCGCGCTCGCCGGCGATCACGATCTCCCTTGCCGGACCAGTGGCAAGCTGCAGCGCCATCAAGGAAAAGCTGTACCCCGGCGGATACTGCTCGATGCTTCCGGCGAATGCCTGCAGCAGCCGCTCGGCCCGCTCTTGGTACTCCGGGCGTCCGGTCAGGTGGAACAGGCGAAGCAGGTTGTGGGCAGCGACACTGTTTCCCGACGGCGTGGCCCCGTCATAGATCTCCTTTGGCCGGGCGATCAGTGTTTCCCCGTCACTGCCGTAAAAGAACAGCCCGCCTGCCTGCTCATCCCAGAACAGGCGAAGCAGGTCGTCCGTCAATCGGACCGCTTCCCGCAGATGCCGGGAATCCAAGGTCGCCTCGTACAGTTCCAACAGCCCCCAGACGAGAAACGCGTAATCGTCTGCGTAGCCGAGATGAGCCGCCTCGCCATCGCGGTAACGGGCGAGCAATCGTCCATCCTGGCGGCTGATTTTGCCCTGCACGAACTGCAGCGCCCGGGCTGCCGCCTGCTCGTACCTATCTTCTCCCAGTACCTGGGCTGCCTTTGCCAGGGCGGCGATCATCAGGCCGTTCCAAGCTGTCAGGATTTTATCGTCCTTGCCGGGATGGACGCGCTGTTCCCGGGCTGCGAACAACCGTTCACGCGCGTCTGCCAAGAGCTGCCGCAGCTCCGGTTCGCCTTTGCCCAGCTGGCTTGCCGTCTGGGCCAAAGAACGGCGAATCAGGTTGGGGATGCTGCGACCTTCAAAATTGCCCGTTTCCGTGATGTCGTAGGCTGTACAGTACAGCTCCCCCGCTTCGCTGCCCAGCACGCGGCGGATCTCGTCGGGCGTCCAGAGGTAAAACTTGCCCTCTTCCCCCTCCGAATCGGCATCCTCCGCCGAGTAAAAACCGCCTTCCGGATCGGTCATGTCGCGCAGGACGTAGGTGAAGATCTCCTTCGCCACTTGGGCGTACGGCGGCTTCTTCGTCGCCTGGTACGCCTCAAGGTATGTATAGGCCAGCAGCGCATTGTCGTACAGCATCTTCTCAAAATGGGGAACGAGCCACTCCCGATCGACCGAATAGCGGGAAAATCCGAATCCCACGTGATCGTAAATACCCCCGCGGTGCATGGCTGCAAGCGTCTGTTCCACCATCGCCAGCGCCTGTTCTTCGCCGGTCAATTTCCAATGCCGCAGCAGAAACAGAAGGTTGTGCGGCGTGGGGAACTTCGGCGCGTCGCCAAACCCGCCATAGCGATGGTCAAACTGTTGGCGAAACAACTGAAAGGCATGGGCCAGGATATCTTCCGTCAGTTCTCCGTCGGCGTCCCCCGACAGGTGCACAGTGACCGCCTCTGTGATCCGCTCTACGGTATGGGCGATCCGCTGCGGCTCCTTCTCCCAGAGCTCCGCCACCTGATGCAGGATATCCATCAAGCCGGGCCTGCCCCACTTCGAGGCCTTGGGAAAATACGTCCCGGCGAAGAACGGCTGCTTCTTTGGCGTCATGATGATCGTCATCGGCCAGCCGCCGTGTCCGGTCATCGCCTGACACACCGCCATGTAGATGTGATCAATGTCCGGGCGTTCTTCCCGGTCCACTTTGATGGAGATGTAGTGCTGGTTTAAGAGCGATGCTACTTCTTCGTCTTCGAAAGATTCGCGTTCCATGACGTGGCACCAATGGCATGTGGTATTTTATTCCAACGACTAAGAATACCCAATAGATAAAAAGACAGGCTTGTTTTCACTCAATGCTGTTTCAAAAGCCTCGTCCGACCAAGGGAACCAATCAACCGGATTGTATGCGTGATGAAGCAAGTACGGCGACTTTTCCTTTGCTAATCTATTGGGTTTATTGTTCGTTGTCATAGGGTACCACCTCCTTGTCTGCTGGATTTATTTGGCGATATTTAGAACTTAGCATACCCTGTTGCAAAAAGAAAAACCCTTGTCTGTTTCCTCTCCTGTTTTCAAATAAGCAGCTTTGATTTTCGGTTCGCTCATGCCTCTTTCCCCTTTCAATTGTTACATCATTGATTCCTGTCAGATAGAATCCGAAACCCCTAAAAAATTTCACCCCAAAATCTCTACAGGGTTTCGGGAAAAAACCGGCCTTGTTGATTCGGGATCTCTCTCATGCCTTTACACAGAGTCATTCCCAATTGGCGATTAAAGTGGAAGATCAAATTGCAGCGACAAAAAAACTGACCGAGGTTTGCTTACTGCTGCATACCCCGGTCATTTTCAGTATCACGATTTACGACCCTTCCATTCCGGCATCGACATTATGGTGCAAAAAGTTCCCATCCCTTCAGATTTTGGATAAACAAAGCAGTTGGGTGGAAATCCATCCCGCTCACAACAACATTTTACTCAGAAGCATTGGAAAAAAACGCGATTTTCAAACTTCAAAACCGAGTGTGCGGCATGGGATGTCGCAGGTGGGTTCGATTCCACACGCTCCGCCAAAACGAGTAGGAGGGGGTGACTAACCCCCGACCTCTCACAACAGCTAGCATACGGGTCCGCACTAACCGCTTCCCAAAGATTGACGAGGTTCCAATTACCATACAATAGTTTCTTTTCGCTGATTTTTCTTCCATCGACGGCTGGTTCGCCTTCAGCCGCTTCCTGACGAGAGGATTGCGTTAGAGTCACCTCAACCACAATAAAATTCATCAAACCCAAAGATCATGTCGGGACCGTTGCCTGGTGCGGGTCCTAACGGTAAAAACTCTTGATCCATTCTAAATCGCCTTGCTTCCCTACGATTCATTCACAAGAGGGTTTATAGCAAGAAACGCTCGCCACATCGCCCACTCAAAGTAGGAAGCTCCTTCTCCCTGTGGGATAATGCTCCCACGTCGAATCGGTTGAGTTAAAACCAACAAATCACTCCGATCATCAGCTTGTTTAAACGTTCCGGTTTTTTCCCGCTTTCTAACCGATACCCTCGCTTTGATAGGCAAAACTCCATTCGCGAACGTGTTTGTTTTCTGTCACAAAACAGGCTGCCTCCTTGTCCATTATCATCGTTACATTCGGATGAAGCTGCAGCAGTGAAGCAGGGATTTGCGTACTCACTTTTCCCATAAGCGTTTTCGCGATGGCGGCCGCCTTATCTCTGCCATTGGCAAGCAGCAATATCGTCTTTGCTTCCATTATGCTGCCAAGCCCCATCGTAATCGCTTGCTTGGGAACCTCGTCTTTTTGCGGGAAAAATCGTGAATTCGCTTCAATCGTTTCCAAAGCGAGATTCACAATATGTGTTTTGATTGATAAGGAAGAGTCGGGTTCATTGAATCCAATATGGCCGTTGCGCCCGATCCCCAATATCTGAATGTCGATTCCGCCGCTTTTTTTGATTTTTTCGTCATAGCGGCTGCACACATCCTTCTCATTTTCAAATCGGCCCGGCGGAATGTTTACATGTTCTTTGTTGATGTTGATGTGGGAAAAAAAGTGTTTCCACATGTACGCATGATAACTTTGTGGATGTTCCGGATGTAGGCCCACATATTCATCAAGGTTAAAAGTGGTAACCTGACTGAAATCGATCTGGCCTTTACGGTACATCTCGATTAATTCCTTGTACATGCCGATCGGCGTGCTCCCCGTTGCCAATCCCAAAACCAGGCCCGGCTTTTGTTTCATCTCGCCAGCAATCCATTCAGCCGCTTTGCGGCTCATTTCCATATAGTCGTCTGTTATGACCAATCGGATCATCGTTGACAACTCCTTACCTTGAACCTGCCCAGATACTCGTGCCATATTCCGGGGAAGCCGCTTGAAAATAATCCGCAATCGTAGCAGCAACATCGGCAAGTGTATCTCGCACTCCAAGTTCAGTTGTTTTATTTTCCCCCCTGCGGTACACCATTAACGGGGTACATTCCCTGGTATGGCCGCTGTGACCGATCGTTGGGTCGTTCCCGTGATCGGCGGTTACGATCAATAAATCACCCGGTTCCAACCTGTCGATGATTTGACCGATTCCGCGATCCGAAATTTCCAGGACACGTGCGTATTTCTCGCAATCCTGCTCGTGCCCGGCCAAATCCGTTTCCTGAACGGTGGCACAAATCAGTCCGTGTTTTAACACGTCCAAACGGGAAAGAATCCTCTCAAAAACCCCCGCTGTTTGTACAACAGGATCCCGCTCCTCGACGTCCCCTTGAACGACGTCGGCAATTTTCCCATATAAATAGACGGGTATTCCCGACCGCTGCAGGATCGAAGGAATCTGTGTTTCCGGATTGATCCCGTAACCGAGGTGGCGAACCTGATAATTTTCATTGTAAATGTTCAGTCTTGGGGTATCGACTCCACATTGACGGTTACGGGTGATGCAGGAATTTATGATATCCCGGGCCGTTACTCCGGTCCCACCGAGAGCAATCACCCGGCTGGTTTTCACGATTTGCCGAACCACTTGCCCGACTTTTAGAATTTTTGCAAATGGAACCTCATCCAACGGACCGGTTACATTTATGATTTGACCGGGATCCGTCTCCATATTGTCGGCGACAATGATTTTTCCGTCTACCAGAAGAACTCCCGTTTCGCTAATCGGACGGGAGACTGGAAAACCGGCTTCAAGCAAAGCGGCTTCAACTTCTTCAGCCACGTCAATCATGAACATTTTGACCGGAACTTTGGGTTTCGCACCCATGATCTCGTTATGTCCTGCATAAGTATCCGCGCCATCATGAGCCAAACGGCAAACGCCATAACTGGAAACAGGCTCCACTTCCGGCAGCAGTGCAGAATTCCGTAAAATTTTCGCCAAACCAAGCTTGGACAGCACGGGTAACCGCGTAGGACGTTTTTCCAATAAATGTCCGAGAGTGTGCGAACCGACATCCTGTTTTCGCACTTCAGCCACATCGGGCATCTCGCCGACACCCAGCCCGTCTAAAATTACAACCACAGTTCTGCTCATGATTTTCTCCCCTCCGAATCAAAGATGCCATGGATTTTCGGATTCTTTCCTATCCCTTCCACAACAGCAACGCTTGCTCTGGTGACAAAAATCTGGGTCCTGAATGAAAACAGTGCTGTATCTCCGACTGAAACCTGATCCGAATTAAGTGTTCCATAATAATCGATAGACCCGGGTTCATCTGCAATGACCTCCACTTGTTTCAGTTGATCCCATTGCTTACCGACCAAAGCATGTTTAACGTGCGATCGGTAATAAAACCCTCCGCCGTAAACATAAGCCTTTTCTCTAAATAAATGTGACACTTCCGATACGTAAACCATGGCCGGCTTCTCAGGCTGCTCGGCCACCGCATGCAGTGGTGTAGTTCCCGTAAGTGCGTGTCCCGGTTCGGCATGGGTCGCCCCCAACTGTTTTAGCAATCCCAATGTTGCAGTCGAACTGACACTGGGGGTATTCGCCTGAAGCCCGTTGAACCCCCATTTCTTTAAACATGCGATTGCCTTTTCGATCGTTTTGATGTTGGGCGTTGGCTTCACCTTATCATCTTCAACGAGCAGACAAGGGAAACTTGTAACTCCGCCTACCTCCACTCCGGGCAGCTGCATGATATTTTCCACATCGGTTTGCAAATCGCGCAGACGGAATCCCCCCGATTGTCCCGGATAGAGAAAATCGCCATCATCGATTACGCGGAGAAGCACTTTTTGCCGTATTCCCAATTTCACCGCTTCGTCAGAAATCAATTTTGCATTGTCATAACTAAAGACGGTGATCACTTCAGGGTTCAGCTCCAATATCTCGCTTATGAACGCACGGGGGATTTGAACAAGGTGACCCACATGTCCCAGCTTTATGCCATTCTGAGCAAGTGTCCTGGCTTCCCACGGGTCAACCGCAACCGCTTTGGGAATGCCCGCTTCCACAATTGCTCTTGAAACGATTGGATTTCTACCGAATTGTTTGGTCATGAAGTAAAGCTGCAGTTGTTGTTTCTTTGCCTCTTTTGCCAAATGGGCTGCATTTTCGCGGACGGCATCCAAATCAATTACATATGTGTTGGGCGGAATGTCTCCTTTTTGGTGAAAATATAATGCTGCCTCCAGTAATTGAGGATTTCTGCGACGAGTGACGCCAAGGAACATTCAACCACCTCCTACCGAAAAAGCCTTTTTTTGCACTGGCTTATCTTGTTTGAAAAATAATCTTTGTTTATTGGCTTGTCCCATCGTGATCCGCATGTATGGCGCGACTGTTGGCGCAACCCGGCCATCCTGTTCCGCGTTAGTTCCCTTACTACATTCATGACCGGTTCACTTGATGAAGCGATTTCTTCAAAATGTCAATGACCAGTCCCGCACCGCTTCGCATGGGATTGATCCGCAGCAAATACGGGGCCAATTCGGGATCGCTTTCCACAAATGATCCCGAGACGCGGTAGATCATTGGCAGCACCTCGTATTTTGATTCGGCACCTACAGGAAAGATCGCGCCGCCAAACTGATCACAAGCCTCAATGACCGGTTGGGCAATCGGATCCGACAATTTGGCAATGACGTTTCTTGATTGGGAGTTTGACAGTTGCGCCCATTCGATCCCCGGTACTTCGCCATCGTTCAACCGGCTGCAGATTTCCGCAGCCTGTTCGGTCTGAATCGCACACATAACCGGGGCTGTCACAAGTGCCCGGAGCAGTTCCATCGCTTCCGGTCCCTGCACCTGGCCTCCGCCCGAATAGTTCCGTTTTTTTATCATTTCAAGCGGCGCCTGTTTCCCTACGACAATCCCGATTCCTTCAGGCCCCAATAACTTAAACCCTGAAAAGGTGGATATGTCGGCACCGAGTTGAACACCGATATGCGGAACTTTAAACACGGTATAATTATCGTCGACGAGTACCGGGATATCCGGATGCGCTCGTTTTACCGCCTGAATCAACTGTCCCACATCATATTCGTCTCTCATCTGTTGGCGGGAATGCTGTACATATACCACTTTCACCTGAGAAAGCGCCCGCACGACTTCAGCCAAATCATGGTAATCGACAAATACCGGCTTAAGCCCCATCAGACGGATTGTCTCTTTGGTCGTGGTGTAAATCGGAGCCTTATGCAACATGATCGGATCCCCAGGATTCAGGCAGGCGCTCAATGCAAGCCGAATGCCGCCTGTACCGGCACCCCGAACAAGAACGCAATCTTCGGTGCCAAAAAATTCGGCCAACACTTTTTCAACTTTCATCGTCTGATTTGGACGTCCCCGGCCCGGTGTTACCCCATAATCTCCAGACGATAAAAACTCCGTACCGGAAAAATGATGGGAAATGGCGTCCACTAATGCAAATTGGGCTTGCACCGCCTGTTCCCTTGTCATCGTGGGCAGAGTCGAAATTCTAATCATGGTTTCCTCCTAGAACGCCAAAAACTTTCGCGGATTGAAAATCAGCATTTTATCAAGGATGTCTCGCGTAACCCCTTTTTGCTGCAAGGCAGGAACAAAGAATTCGAAGAGATGGTTGTATCCCCATCCACCGTGCTGTTTCATATACGATTTTCTTGTGATATCGCATGACAGCATGATCTGGTCCTCATACCCGCGATCAAGAAGGGCAACCAGATGATTCACGCGATCTTCGTCTTTTCGGTAACTGTTTTTTCCGATCGTGTCAAACTGCAGGAACGCACCGTTTTTCAAAATCAGCAATTGTTCTTCCATATCTGTGTTGAGATCCTGATGTCCAAATGAGACACGGTTCATCTCGACGCCATATTTTTCAAAAATCGCCATTTGTTCCTTTCCCATTGTTCCAATCTCACAATGGGTACTGATCGAGGCGCCTGTTTGTTTATGCGCCAAGATGGCAGCACGGAACACCTTTTCTTCCGCTGCGGTAATCTCCTTGAAACTGCTTCCGATTTCCGCAATCAGGCCTGCTTTAATGTTTGTATCGTCCATTCCCACCAAAATCTCGCGGACCATCATTTCGGCCAGTTCCTCTGCACTACGCTCGAACACAAAGGATGGATAAAACTGCTCTTTGTAAAATCCGGTCGATGCGACAATCAGCAAGTTATGCTTACGGGCAAGGGCAGCCAGGCCCTGTGGATTTCTCCCCATACCGATGTTTGAGACTTCAACGACGGTATTGCATCCCGAAGCGATAATCGACTCCATCTCTCGATCCATCTCCGGCGAATCCTCCAAAATGGAGTCATTGTCTTGACGAACACCCGACAGATTAAACACTAGATGCTCATGTATCATGGTTTTTTGGACGGCTTGAGGATCAAATGCTCCTGTTACCGAATGCACTTTCATACGATATCCTCCTAACAGGGAAAGGTAGGGGTTCCCTACCTGTAACCGAATTTTTATACGAGTTTCACAAAGTGCAACAGATTGAGAAGAATTCCGGTTATGATGATGGCCACGGGTGCAGCCGCAAGCCTCATGATCGGACGTCCCAAACCTTCGTTTGCCGCATACAGCAGGATGAAAATCGTCAAGGATAATCCGAATGCGTTTGGCGCCATTTTCATCGCGGCGAACGCGCCCCCGATAAACAAAGCGAGTTCCATCATTGTATTCATTGATGTACGAATGTTATCCGAAGATTCACGTAGTGTCGGATATCGCTGCAGGAACCGTCCGATTCCGCGAAGCGCAACTACCTCTATGCAAATCCACAGAGCCCCCAAAATGGCGGCGATTACTGGATTAGGAGATAAATAACCTAGCGGGAACACAAAGGTTAAACCTACTACTCCATAAACCCCGGTAGCCAATGCGGTTGTAACGATTAGCGGAATAAAACTGATTCCCCGTATCACGTCGGCTACAGCAGCACTGCGCAGAAGGTCAGTTTGTTCCTGTCCGGTAGCCTGCCATGCCTTTTGCAAGATTGGACCGGCAACATCGGATCCGGTAAAGAACCCCATGTTACACGAAACCGCAAGAAGTGCACCAATCGCTGCCAAGAGCGGAAGTCCTTTGTAAATCCGTTTCGTGCGAACGTCAAAAATGTTTGCCTCCGCTTCCGCCGCTGCTGCCATTTCCGCTGAAGCATCAGCACCATTCTTTTTGATTGCCCGGTCTTTGGAAATGGCGAAACACACCAGAAAAATCATACCTACTAACATAAGTACGGCAATCTGCATAACGAACCCGGATATGGTGTTTCCCAGCGAGTTGTTGTAGGAAGCTTGCGAAATCAAATCCTGCACTTGTGGATTCGATACCGCCGCATCCTTAAGTGCATTTACTTTCGCAGCAAAATCGGCTTTTTCCGTGAACGTAACACCCGCAAGCTGTTTCGCTTGATCTAGGAAACCGTTTGCCTTGGCAGTAAACGTTCCGCCGATCACCGGCAGCAATTGTCGAACGATCAGGACTGAGATACCGGTGATCAGAGCTCGTACCCAGCCAAACTGATACAGAACTGCCAGCACCGGGAACGCGGTAAACGAAACCAGTACCGGGGTCGTTAGCTCTCCTAATGCACCGATTAAATCCACCGGTAAAAGCGTAAACACCGTCTGCACTCCAGCAAGACCGAACAAGACGACAAGTCCCCAGGCAGCCCCAAGGATTGCCGCAAGCCACCAACTGGTGGCCATAACCCCTAAGATATCCGTTGGCAGAAACAGCAGCCATGGATTTAACAACTGGAACGAAACGGCAAACGACAGACCTACCGATACAATGAAGCCAATACTTAATCCAAAGGAAATGGAGGCAAGTTCAGGACGTCTCATCCTCCCCTCCAAGAACTCCGGCATAATCGGGCGGATGCCGTCATGAAAAACCGCTTTTCCCAAATGAGCTGCCATAGCCGTTATAGCCGTAAGGAGTGTAAGCACAATAACCTGGGCAGCGGAGATGTGTTGCAGGAATGATAAATTGATTGGTTCCATACTTTCTCCTCCTAAATGAGATTATGCTTTTTCAGTAAGCTGCTGATAATCAGGGGAACCGCATCTTCAACACTTTCTACAGCCATCCCGAAAGCAACTTTTCCTTCACTTACCAATTTTTCAATGTTTTTTGCATCAGGTTTTCCTCCAAGTTTGGCAACGGTTGCACAATTCGAATAACCTAGAATGCCAATCGGGATAGAGAGCGCTGCACCTCCTCCGCTATTGCACGCGCCGAGATAGTAATCAGCCTCACCTGCCTTAATCTTTTTCGCCGCTTCAAAATCCGACGTAACAGTCACACTTATCTTGTCCCCACCTGCCTCCTTTGCTGTTCTTTCGATCACATCCTTGCGAAGTCCGCCCACTACGATTCGTAACATTTTGTTTACTCCTTTCCGCTTAATAAGCAAAGATATAATGTAACAAATGATGCCTCTGCATGGCAGTTAACGCTTTCAGTTCCGGGCAGGGCCAGAATTTCTCCGGCAAATTGATAAAATTCGGGGTGCTTGTCTGTTAACGCTTTCACTTCATCCGAAACTTCCTGAACGGGAGCATTTTGCATAATTCTCTGCAAGGCGATTGCAAGGTGGCTTACAAACGAACCTGCATTTTCTTCCGACAGGGTGATTTGCAAGTAATCTTCCACTCTTTTTAACAGCGAAGGCAGTTTCTCATAAACATAGTCATTAATCTGATTTGTCTGATAGAGAAGGTCAATTCTCTCCAGCAAATTTGCTTCCAGGTTTGTTCCCATTGCGTAACCCCCTAATATCTTGGATACATCTCGCCATTCATAACCTGCTTTTGAATGTTTAGAACCGCTGAAACATTCATGATCGAGAAAAGTTTTTGGAAGATGTCCGCATCCTCCTTTCTGACGACGATTACAGCCTCTGTATTTGAGCTTTGTTCCGATTGAGGTATCGGAACTTGTTTGATAGAAAGAAAGCGTTCCTGGACTTCGTCTCCATTAAAAACGCACGCATCAATTTTTTTCGTTTGCAGACTTGACAAAATGTGGGTGTACGGCAGTTTCACATACTCTACGTTTTTGCCTTCACATACCCTGTAAGTCAAATTGCGCTGGTCGATGGAATCGAAGTCTAAGCCAACCCTCATGCCATCCTGGATTTCATTGAAACTTTTATCCGCAAACAAGAGAGTATGTGCAGACAAATATGTTCCTACTCCAAAATTGAGGACCACTTCAATGGCAGTTCCTTCTTCCATTGCTTTCTTCGCTGCATAACGGGAGATCAGGATGAAGTCGTATCGCTTGTTAAGGAGGCTTTTGATTCGACTTTCGGCTCCCCGCATGTAGGCTAAACTGAAAGGAACGTTTGCTTCCTCAAACACACTGTATAAACCGGTCGCGAGTCCCTCATAACGTTTGGAATAGGGGAGAGGCATCGCCCCTGTGACCATTTCAAAAGCTGCGATTTGCCACATTTTCGGCAGATCCATTTCAATCAAAAAAGTACCCTGATGCCCTCTTGATTCCAATTTGATAGCGCCAAGCTCTTCCATTCGCTTTAACGCCACCTGCACCGTTCCTCTGCCAGAGTGCATTTTTTCCGCCAGTTCCGATATTTTCGGAATACGGTCGCCCGGTGAAACACCCATTAATATTTTGGCAATGCCGACCAATGCCATGCCATTTTTGGTGAGAAGCTGCTCTATCATGTCGACCCCCTATTGTACAAAAATCTGTATATTGTATTATGATTATAAAATGAATTTTCGCGTTGCACAATACTTAAAATCGAAGTCTCAAAAAAATTTGAAAAAAGGTGATGTAAATGTACCGAATTGTGTTTCTCGATATTGACGGAACAATTTTGACCTCCAAAGGTGAACTTGACAGGGAAGTGGTTGAAACTGTTGACGCACTGAAGCGAATGGGAATTTTGATAGGATTGGCAACCGGCCGTTCTTTGGCTGGCTCTGTACTGTACGGAGAAAAGTTGGGCTGTTCCCTTTATGTCACTTATAATGGCAGTTATGTGATCGATAACGGCCGTGAAATCCATGACAAAAGAATCCCTGCGCAGCTGGCGTTCCAGCTGTGTGAAAAAACACTTCTGGCAAACGGTACTTATGTTCATTTTTCCGATCATACCGCGCGTTCAAATCGCCCACCTAAGGGGGTGGAGCATTTACTTCCCGAGGCTGTGCAATGCGATATTGCAGAGACCTATTGTGGCGCTCACCGGTTAACTCTCTATGTAGAGCCGGAACATCGAAAGAACATCGTGGGGGAATGGGTTGAAGCGGTCAGTTATGATGAAGGGGATCGGCTGGAAGTATTTCCAAA
>NZ_HE978535.1:480269-493720 GCF_000311785.1 Brevibacillus massiliensis | reverse complement strand
TTTGGAGTTGCCATTCCAACTCGTCTGCCCGGCATTCGGTACAAAAAAAGAGGAATGGGTTCCATCACGTTCGTACAAAGCTGTTCCGCCACTGAGGCGTTGACATTTCCACCACTTCATACCTCCCCCTTTTCATGCGCCCGTGTTGGCCCGCCGGATTTTTTGGAACATTCGTTACCTGCACCCTATGTCCTTTCGTTTGGTTTGCATTGGACATACGTATATGGGTATACGCCAAAAAATAAGGGGGAATCTCTGCATGATCCCACAGATTGAGACATGGGGAAAAAAGCCGAAACATGCTGGGTATTCCGGTGAAATGAAATGACCCGGAGCGAATCCTGTACCGCTCCGGGATAATTGCTCGATTCTTGGGTCTCATGCTGCATCAGGTACCGCAAAAGGTTCGGTAAGGGCGGTTCGATGGCGCAGGCGGCGTGGAGTATTCGGCCTGTTCGGGGGAGTGCGCGTAGGGTCTTGACAGAACATCAAGAAGCCGCTCCATCACGCTGTAGTCCCCATGTGTCACTGCGCTCTCCAGAGCCTCTTCCACCCGGTGGTTCCGAGGGATCACCGCCGGATTGCTGGTGCGCATCAACTGATGCGAGGCGGCTTTCGATTCCTGCTGCCTGCCCAATCTTGCCTGCCACCGCTCATGCCACTCGGCAAATTCCGGGGTGCCAAACAGGACCGTATCCTCCGGCGTATCAAACGTCAATGCGAGGAAGGTATTGGTATAGTCCGCACGGTATTTCTGCATCATGTCGAGGAGGTCTTTCACCAGGGATTCGTCCTGTACCTCTTCATTGCAAATTCCCAGCTTCGTTCTCATTCCCGAGAGCCAATTCCGGTGATACAACCCGGCAAACTCGGAAATCGCGTCCTGGGCCAGTTTGACAGCCTGATCCTGATCGGCATGCAGCAGCGGCAAAAGGGCTTCGGCAAATCGCGCGAGGTTCCAGCCAGCGATATACGGCTGATTGCCGTAGGCATAGCGGCCTTGAATGTCAATGGAGCTAAATACCGTTGCCGGGTCATAGACATCCATGAAGGCACAAGGACCGTAATCAATGGTTTCCCCGCTAATGGCCATGTTGTCGGTGTTCATCACCCCGTGAATAAAGCCAACCAGCTGCCATTTGGCAATCAGCGCCGCCTGACGCTTGATCACTTCCTGAAGCAGCGAAAGATAGCGGTTCTCATCAGCGCCAACGTCTGGAAAATGGCGCTGCAAGGCGTAATCCGCCAAGATCTGGAGATCACTGGAAGTGCCCCAGTTTGCGACGTATTGGAAGGTGCCGACGCGCAGATGGCTGGCAGCCACACGGGTCAGAACGGCACCAGGCAAGTCGGTTTCGCGGATGACTGCCTCACCGGTCGCCACCACCGCCAGGCTGCGGGTAGTGGCTATCCCAAGCGCATGCATTGCTTCACTGATGATGTATTCGCGCAGCATCGGTCCAAGTGCCGCTCGCCCATCGCCCCCGCGAGAGTATGGCGTTTTACCGGATCCCTTGAGTTGAATATCAACCCGCTGACCCTGGGGAGTGATCTGCTCGCCAAGCAGCAGGGCCCGGCCGTCGCCCAACATGGTAAAATGCCCGAATTGATGCCCCGCATAAGCTTGGGCAAGCGGCGAAGCACCTTCGGGAATCCGGTTGCCGGCAAGCACCTCCACCCCCTCTTCGCTTTGCAGCGCCTGTACGCTCAACCCCAGGGATGCTGCCAACGGCTCATTGAGAATGATCAACTTCGGCGAGCGTACCGGAGTGGGGTTGACGCTGCTGAAAAATGATTTCGGCAGCCGTGCGTAGCTGTTGTCAAAGTTCCACCCTGTTTCGGTTATTTCTTTTCGCGTTGTCATCGTATCTCCTTTCCTTCTGTATGTATGTTTGATTGTTTAGTGTTTGCTGCTGCCAATGGGTTATGCCATATCCACATGTTAGTTACGATGATACCCGATTGCGACCAAAAAAGACACAACAAGGTATCAATAGCAGGTGGTCGGGTAAGGAAACATCCCTTTTTCTACAAAAAACGTCCCTCTTAGATGGGACGGGTCAGCTTAGTTTGGGGAAGCAATTTCCTTTTCATCCTTCATCTCGGGTACATCCTTTGGCAGTTCAGCAGAAGGCATCGGTTCCTTGACTGCTATTTTAGGAGGCTGCCTGTCTTCTTCTTGGCATTTCCTCTCACTTCCTTTGCTCTCCAGCTCTACCGCCAGCTTTACCCGCTGCAGCTCGCCGACTGGTTGGATCTCCAGACTGCCCAAACGCCAAAGGATCCCATTCGCCTGTATGTGGACGGCACCATCCGTCCTGAAGGAGGTGCCGAAATTACGTTTTTAAATTTGAAACAAACGCCTCTCCTTACAAGACAATGTCCCGCTGCTTCTCCCGCCTCCACATCAGAATCAGAAAAGCTGCGCTGGCAACAACCGCCAGACTGTACGATGCCGGCGCTGCCCATTGGGCCACCCTGATGTCGATCATATCGCCTACCAAATAAGACAACCCGAAAAAAAGCACTGCGAAAACGGGCGGAATTTGAATTCCGATTAAGGAAACGTAATTGGACATCACGCTTGAAAAAGATATCGCGAGCAAGGCGAAAACCAAACCGAGAACGCAAACGGCCATGACAGTTAGGACAATGTACTGCAAGAACGTAGGATCGAACCAATGGTATGCACCGGTGAACGTATGGATCGGCACCTGGAAAAACACCGACAGGTTGCTGCCGCGCAGTACGTTTTGATTGATGTTTCCTACATAGATGCCAAAATAGACGATCAGTACGGAGACGATCACAACGAAAGCGGAAATCAGACCTGCCGCCGCTTTGGTCTTATACAGATTCCGCCCTTTTTTCGTCGTGTACTGCAAATCGAGCAATGGCCTTAAGCGATCCTTGATAAAAATCGGCGACAGCGTCAGCACGACGCTTAGAACAACGGCAATGGCGACACATGAGATGAAGCTTTTGTAGTGATCAAGAATAAACCCGGGATAAACCTGATAGTGCCCGGCTTGCTTCAATTCCTTCAAGCGCGCCTTTTGCCTGGTATTTTCGGCATTTTCAGCGGCACGATCCAGCCATGCGACCCGGCTGTCATACCAGTCTTCGATCAATCTTTTTCTCTCTTGAAGCTCCCAGAACATATCCACCTTTTCCTGAAACATCACCCTGTCATGAAGAACCCATTGCTCCTGGTTGTCTTGATCCACATTCACGAAATCTTCGTAAGAGCGAATGCCTGCCGTCGCAAATTCCGCTCTTGACTGTAAATACTGATCCGCTTCTTTGATTTGCGCTTCATACGTCTTTTTAAAATCGGCAAATTTCTGCTCCTCCATATCGCTTCCGTATTTTTGAACCATTTCGGCACCAATGCGAAAATCATCCAGCCACGGTCTTCCTTGTGTCACTTTGGTGGCCGGATGCTCAATAAACAGAAAGTAAAATAAAAGATTCGCAAGGCAAAGCAAGAGGAGTATTTTCCCGTTCAATATTTTCCTGATTTCGATCCATAAAATTCGCATGACGCCTCTCCTTAATACAGTTCTTGTTTTTTAAACCTGCTCAAAGCATATAGGCACAAGGTGCTCGTGATGACCGTCCACACGCCGGCCGTGACCAATTCATAATTTTTGAACATCGTCAACCCGCCATTTCCCATAAACCACATATGAGGATTCATGCAGAGGACCGACAAATTATGCACGGTGATGAAAATCAGCGCCGAAGATACCGATGCGAACCCCGGTGTGAGCAAAGCGATGATGAAAAATGCGGCGAAGAGAAAGAAAGTGTAGTAACTGTTTTTTACCAAAACCGAGATCGCAAAGGAAATGGCTGAAAACAGCAGCATGCATACATACAACAGCAAGATGCTGCAAAGCAAGTACTCTGCAAACGACAGATTCCACCACGAAACATACGGAAGGTCATCCATGCTGTATTCCCAGTTAAACGCACTGCTGATCGCGCTGCCCCACAAGTGCGAGTAGTCGAAAACGGCAAAATAAACCCCCAGTGTAAGAGCCAAGATAACCGTTACAATTCCGGCTGTCGTCAGTAACGAAGCCGCCAGCTTGTCTTTCATCAACGACCGGCCTCTTCGAGTGGAGTAAGCTACAAGGCATGTTTTGTTTTCAAACTCATAATTGGTGATCAAAGCCGTGGCGAGAACAATGAGCATCAGTGTCTCAAAAATGATCGGCCTGAACAGCGATGCAAACAGGAAACCGTACATCCTGTACGGTTTCCCGGAGAAAAACCAGGTTTTATGCTCATCCGTTTCTTTTATTTCTTCGAAGCGCCGGGATAACTTGTTGTATGCTTTTTTTAGTATCTCCGCGGCAGAGCCGCTCAGCTTGTACTTATGAACCTCCCGTTCCCCAATTTTGTTCCAATCGATCTCGTCGTATTTGCTGTCGATGCTTTTGGCCATCTGCAAATACATGCCCTTTCGCTGCAAATCGACTGGCGCGGGGGCACCGTGCAATCCGGCCAGGTCGGTTTTCACATCTTCTTCGAATTGACGCAGCGACTTGTCGGTAATCTGGAGTCCGTACGTTTCCGCGAGTTCGTTCGCTACTTTCAGTTCATCAAGACGATAAGACTCGTTCCAGATGATAAACAGATTGAAGGCGGAGAACAGCACAATCAGCGCGATCAGAAGCGGCGAGCTGAACACTTTTTTACATTCATGAAAAATAACTCTCATCGCGCTCACACTTCTGCTTGCCTTTCGTCACGGTATTCGTATAAGAAGACATCCTCCAAATGAGGTGCGACTGCACGCCACTCGTTATCCCTTTGGCCATGATGGACAAAGCGGACGTTCATCATGCCTCCCTCCTGTTTTTCGGCAAGGACGACGTACTGCTTGCGGAACGAATCTATCTGTTCATAGCTGATCGACGCTTCGTAAACACGCCCCTCAAGCGAAGCGCAAATATTTTTAACCGTGTCTTTGCATAAGACCTGCCGGTTCTTGATCATGATCACTTCGTTGGCGATCGACTCGATATCTGAAACGATATGAGTGGAAACAATGACGAGTCTGTTCCGCGCCAGTTCTGTGAGCAATTGCCGGAATCTGGCCCGTTCCTTGGGGTCCAGCCCTGCCGTCGGTTCGTCGAGAATGAGGATTTTCGGATCGTTTAAAAGCGCTTGTGCGATCCCGACGCGCTGGATCATCCCACCGGAAAACTTTTTCATTTTTTTATGAATCACATCGCTTAACGCTACTCTTTCCAGCAGTTCCGGGATAAGTCGGTCGGTCTCCTTTTTTCCGATCCCTTTTAAAGCGGCTAAATATGCCAAAATTGTTTCGGTGAGTAGTTTTTGTAAAAACCGAATTGCTGCGGCAAATAGCCGAGCAGGCTGCGATATTCTTCACCCATGTCGAAGATGTTTCTGCCGTTATACAGAATCTCCCCTTGACTTGGCGATATTAATGTCGCCATCATCTTGATCAGTGTCGTTTTCCCGGCGCCATTTGGAGCGAGCAGCCCGTATACCCCGTTTGAAAATTCCAGATTGATCCGGTTTAAAGCGGAAAAAGAACCGTATTGTTTGCTTACATCTTTGACGACGATCATCTTACAAAGCTCCTTCCGAGTAGTTTGCATGGATCAACTTGTTTACGTGCCTCAAGTAACAAGAAAGGCTGCCTGCGAGGACGATGGCATAGACGATGAGCGGCATGCCCTGAAGAATGTCGATGTACAGCATCTTGCCCGCAAATCGCAAACCCAGATTTCCCAGCACCCACGCCACAACCACCATCGCTGCGACAAGGGCCGAACGCCGTTTCATCATGGCGTACAAGAAGAGAAGGGAAAACGTAAACAGCGCCGTATTCGAAATCATAAACGCCCGGTTAAATTGAATTTCTTGATAGGCTTCGGTAATGAAGAATATCATCGCTGTATTGACCAAAACAGAAACCACGCTGAACGCCAGCATCCGAAAGGCAATCACCTGGTATACATTAAATTTGCACGCCATCTCCACTTCGTACGTAGCATTCCAGATTTTCTTGGAATAGGTGTAAACCGAACAAACGAGAAAGAAAATCGGCGAAGTGAGAAAGAGAAATGCGTAAACATCAGGGGCGTTTACCCGGTCCGGTTTCGGTCCAAAAAAGATGAGACCCAGCAGGGCAGACACGATAATCAGGATGAGAGCAAGCTCCAAGCGGTCGTAGAACAAATGTCTGATGCCGATCTGCCGGTACATGGCCTGCAAATAAGACAGGAATGATTCCTTTTCCTGCTGTTTCGCGGCGGTACAGACAATTTGCCGAATTTCGGCCTGAATGGTTCGATCGTCCGGCAGAGGGATGCGAAATGTTTCTTTATCCATGGCGATCCTCCTCCAAATTTTTCCTAATCCATTTCAATGCCGCATAGTATCTCGTTTTCACCGTAGAGAGCGGAATCGCCTCGCTTGCGGCGATTTCCTGCAGCGTGTATTCTCCGAACAGCTTCAGCCGCATAATTTGCTGCGATCCTGTGTCCAATTGATTGACAAGCGAAGCGATCCGGGCGAAATCTTCTTTATACTCCAGCGAAACGGCTAGATCGTACCCATCGTTCCATTCGTAATCATCAATG
Organism: Brevibacillus massiliensis; assembly: GCF_000311785.1. GTDB lineage: Bacteria > Bacillota > Bacilli > Brevibacillales > Brevibacillaceae > Brevibacillus_C > Brevibacillus_C massiliensis. The sequence goes on along the minus strand of NZ_HE978535.1, from coordinate 487,094 downwards.
GGTTCGACGATTTGTGCATACTTGTAATGCTTCGACCTGTAATAGTCGACGAGCCGATTGGAGGCCAGCTTGTATATCCAGGTTCGAAAGGACGCCTTGCTGCTGTCGTAGCTCTTAATGGACCTGAGAACGCTAATAAAAATTTCCTGTGTGAGATCAAGCGACAACTCGGCGTTTGTTTATAAATGAAGGCGTACATTTCTTTGTAGTATTTCGAGACGAGTTGATTTGCTGCCGGATCTTTGATGCTTCGCTTGATTCTTCTAATCCAACGTTGTTCGCTATCCATCGTTCACCCCACATTTCCCCAACGTTTTTGCGGCTCATAGGTAGATTCGTAAACAAACCGAAAATAGTTTGGCATCTATCGTCTCATTATATAAAACTTCTTCTCATGTTTTGTCTTGCCGGTTGTTCGTTAGACTAGACATGGAAACAAAAAAAGAGCCGCCGGAGCGACTCTTCTCAGAGGTAAATGCAGCCGATCATTCCGGCGGCTTCAAAACGATGTGCAATGATCGGACATAAAAAACCGCCGAATCCTGATGATGGATTCGACGGTTGAACGCGTAGATTACTGTGCGCTGTCTACGACCTCTTGAGGCACCTTGATCTCGCCAACTTCGTTATACTTGGAGAACGAGCTCTTCATCGCAATATCCATGGAGATCTTCTGACCTCCTTCTTCCATTTCCATCACCATGTCGATGTCCGACTGAACCGGCAGGAAGGAATCTTTGTTGACCGCATAGGTGACTTTTATGTTCTTGATATTCATTTTCTCGATCATAGCCAGGGCCTGCTGATCTTCGCCGCTGCCTGCTTGGCTCATAAGCGATTTAGCCAGGTCTTTGAGTCCGTCGCCGGATAGATCGCCAGTCATCACGTACTTGTCGCCGTCTTCCGACACTTTCATGTCTTTGGCGATCGACTTGAACTGCTCCAACTGCTTCTCTGGTTTTGCGGACTCTTCCAGCGCCTGGATCATGCTGCCGTTCATTTCGTCCGGAAGCTTCACCCATTTTCCTTCAACTTGCGTGTAAATCGCTACCTTTGTGATGTACTGCTTGATGTCCTGCTCGCCTTGGCCCGGCATGGACATCTTCATTTCCTGGTACATGCCGAACGGCTCTTTGTTCATATCCGCCTTCATTGCAATGTCGATCTTTTGCTCTTGCTTTTGATCGCCTTGTGCCATTGTGATGTTCTGGTTGATGTTCGCTTCCATGGCAAAGCTATTCAGCTTCTGGCTGGCTTCCGCAGACTTGGCGAGCAGTTCATCCACGGTGATTGCCTTTTCTGTCTGTGTTTCCCCCTGTTGGTTTGTGTTCGTTCCTGCGGCTCCTTTATCGCCACATGCTGTGAGTCCTAGTGCCAAGATTGCCCCTAATAATGTGAGTGTAAATTTTTTCAATGCCAACTTCCTCCTAAGATTTGTAACAATTTTCATACCTAACCATAATAATCATATTCCAATTTTTGTAACAGGGGAAATAGTCCCGAAAAAATAAATATAATTGATTAAGAATATGGTAATAAAGAACCATCTTGCTGCTGCGGCCTATGGCAGTCACCGGCGACGGCCGGGAAAGACACGGGGGCAATGCTGCACGTCGCTCCCAATACGAAGGCGCCCAAGTGAGGGCGCCACAGATGTAAAAAGTATGCGTGAAACATCGCGAAGTGCATTTCATTTTTTTTGGCCCATTCTCGGACACGCCGCAAATCTTCCATGACGCGCCGGGGGACACATCGCCATATCCTCAGGTGTCTATGCGCTCCCCAAACCTATCGATCCAGTCGGGGTTTTAAATAACCCAATTGCAAAGAGATTTTTCCCAGGCCAGTATCCGCCACGACAAACCTTATCCCATTTCGGTCAGTCAGGGACTGTTTCAGTACCATTCACGCATGGAGACCGCACCGGAAGAGCTGATCAAACTTGCTGACGCGGAAATGTTCCGTGAAAAGAGACGTTTGAAATCGTAGCGATCATCTGTGCAGCGGGCATGAGCGGGCGGTTCCTTTTCGCTTTGAAATGAATCGTCTGTCGATAAAAAACGCGATCAGCAGAGATCCGGCCAAGGTAAGCAGCAATTCTCCATACGTTTCAAGCGGAAACGGCTTGCCCTCAAGCTGAAAGTCATTTGCGCGAAATTCCAGTCGCTTAACCGCATGCGCCGCGGTTAAGATGTCCTCTTGCTTGGCTAAATCTTCAAGCTGCAGTTCGAAGAGAAACCGATTCGGGTCACTGTGTACGAATTGAAGTTCCTTCCCGTTCCCCTTTTCGCCCCAGGTTTTGATTTCACTCGCTGCCAGTGTCTTAGCCTGGGTGCCAGGGACAATCATTTTATCCAGCTTGGGAAGATTGGACATCGTATACCGGGGTAGCAGGGTCAGCCCATGTTTTGTTACGATCGGCTGATCCGTGCTGGAAATGGAATGGACCCTTGTCGTTCCGCTGTCTGAATAGATGTCAAATACGGAAGCCACCGCCATTTCCTCCACACCGTTATACAGCAGCACGCCTGCCTCTGTTTTGTTCCAATGAAAAGCGTTGTTCAGCATATAGGTGGAATAGCGAAAGTCGAGCTGAAAGGGTTCTACCTTTGGATTTTTCACGAATGGATAAGAAGGATAGTTCAATTCTTTCGCGATTTTTTCTGCCATCGGTTCGCCAAGCTGCTCTGAGATGACGTGGAGAACTGCGTCAATTCCTGATGAGATCCCTGCCGAGGAGACCATCTTGCCGCCATCATTTACAACATACCGTTGATCCTGTGTCCAGTTCACTTCAGGATATTTCCTTGTCAGGACGGGCATGGTTTGCCAGTGCGTTGCTCCGAGCTTGCCGTCCAGCAGCCCTGTAGCGGCGAGGTTATCCGCTCCGGCACAAATGCTCACTAAAGTAGTTTCCTTATGTTTCAGGATCCATTCCCGGACTGGTTGAAAGGATTTGGCGTCAAACATGGTCATGTAAGGAATTGTGATGATATCGGGACTTTTGCCCAGCACTGCATCCAGTTCTGCAAACGAGTAGTGAGGCACGACGTCCAGCCCGCCTGTCAGCGACTTCACTTGATTGTCGGCGGCAACGGCATACACATTATAGGCACCGGTCATGGAAAAGATTTGATACGGAATCGTGAAATCCAACCCTTCCGTATTCTCATTCCCCAACAGCACAGCAACCGTAGGTTTATTCGGGTCGTGTACCGGTTTTTCCACACCTTGTAAAGATGGGATGGGCTCATTGCGAACCGAGAGCCAAAATTGTTTCTGGGAACTTAGATATCCGAACGCACCGACTCCTCCCGCAACCAGAATGAGACTCAGTACATAAACCGCGGACCGCAATAAAAAACGCAACATGTGAATCGAACTCCTTTGCTTTATTTTCTGATCTCATTTTACTGGGTAAAAAGACAAGGAAACGCGCAAACATTGAACACAGACACGCAAAAGATTGCGCTCTGCACGCAAAAGATGTCAGGACCTGCAAAAAAATCCCTCCAGCCGCACAGTTCTGCCAAACCGCGTACCTGGAGGGAAAACAAGACGATATGCGTTTATCGAGAGACACGTGTTAGTATAGATCCTCTGCCGGGAGAATCCCGAGGCTCTTGGCTTTTTTGATGACCTCGACCCGCGAACTGACATGCAGCTTTTGGAACAGCTCCGTCAAGCTGTATTCCAGGGAACGCTGGCTGATCATCAACTCTTTTGATATTTCTTTGTTGCTCTTGCCTTTGGCCAATTCACGCAGCAGTTTTTCTTCTTCCCGGGTGATTGTCGTCGCTTCGTGACTCCCCTGGACAACAATTTCCTGACGCCTCAGCTGTTTGAGCAGATGCATGGGAACGATTGCCTCTTTTCGTGCCGCACAGCGGATGGCTTGGATCAGTTGTTCCCTGGTGGATGTTTTGGCGATAAAGCCGGAGACACCCGATTCCATCAGCAAGTTGAAATGGGGTGCGATCTCGAAACCTGAATAGATCAAAATCACAGCATCCGGTACATACTCAAGCACCTGGCGAGCCAAATCGGCGCCGTTTATATTGGGCATGTACAAATCAAACAGAATGACGTCAAATTTTTTTAGGCGAACCAGGTCACGGACACAATAGACATCCGTCTCGATCGTAACATTCATGTCCGGCTCGGATTCGATCAGCATTTTCGTTCCTTCCACGACCGAGCGATGATCATCAACCAATAAGATTTCCATAGCATTCACCTTTACGATATAGTATGGGGGAATTGAATCGCAACGTGAAACCCCTGCCCGGGGGCGGAGTGGAATTCCACCCTGCCTTCGAGACTCAGCACTCTTTTTTCAATCCCGGCAATCCCCATATGCTGAAATGAGCCCGCCAAAGCGGATAGATCCATGCCAATCCCATCGTCCGAATAGGAAAAAGAAAGCTGATCTTTTGTACCGATTAGCGCCATCGTCACTTTCCTGGCCTTGGAATGTTTCGATGCATTGTTCAGCAGCTCTTGAACAATTCGATACACGCCGAGAATCTGCTCTTCGTTTAAAGCGGTGTCAAGCTGCTCGGCAGAAAATTCAATTTCATAATTGGAGAACATTCGCGTATAAGCAAAAAGGCTTTTCAACGATTCCACCAGACCCATTTTGAGCAAAAACGGCGGACGAAGCTCATTGCAGGTAATGCGGATCTGGTGAATGGCATCCAGTAATCCCTCTTCGATTTGAATCAATTCCGCTGCCGTGTCGCTTTCGAAATGGCGAGAGGATCGTAACGATTCCAGTTTGCGATACCAGATGATCAGGTCCTGCAGCACGGAATCATGCAGGTCGCTGGACAGCGATGACCGCTCCTTCTCGGACAGCTTGAACAGCAGCCGCAGCATCCATCTGGGTGTTTCATTCTTCGCGACCGTATCTTCAAGCCGCTTCATCAGATCCTCGAGCAGGTGGAGATTATCGTACAGAATGGTAACGTAACGCACGGCCGTCTCAAGCCATTCGATCTCAATCTTCAGCAGTGGCTGTTCTGCTTTGATCCGCAGGTAGATTGGCTGCTGCTTTTCGCCGATTTGAATCCAGATCTCTCGCCCGTCTCCCGCGGCCGGCTCTTGTCTCTTCGGCACTTCTTCGATTGATGCGCTCGTAACCTGCAGCACTGCCTTCACTTCTTCGATCAGCCGATTCTCCAAATCGGATACCTTCATGACATTGGCCAAGTCGGAAGAGAAACGATTTAAACTTTGCTGCAAGGCTTTATACCTTTCTTCGCTTTTGATCAGCTCCCTCTCGTCATTTTTCCGTTTTGTAATATCCTTCACGATTCCATGAATGCCGTTTAATTTTCCTGAAAGAAAGATCGGCACAAACGTGATGCTGACGATTTTCTCGCCCGGCCTGGGGTATGCCAGGCGGCATTCAAGATCACGCGACTCCCTCTGCTGGATCACCTGGAAAAGCGTTTCATATACCGCAGCATGGTCCTCATCGTAGATCAGTCCCAGAAAGCAGCGGTCCGGCAGTTGGTTCAAGGTTATACCGGTGATCTTCTCAAAGGCACGATTGGCATTAACGAAATAGAAATGGTTCAATTCGATGGAGAATACCCCGTCCAGGTTGTTTTCAAACAAAGACTTGTACCTCTGCTCGCTCTCTTCCAATGCCAGCTCGGAACGCTTCTTTTCCGTAATATCCAGAATAATGCCGTCCAACCGTTCAATCGCCCCGGCATGATCGACAGTGGGATGGACGATGAGCCTGCCCCACCTGGTCTCGCCCTCTACATGGATAAAGCGAAATTCCTGACTGACCGGGATGCCCAGATCGAGCTTCGCCTTTACTTCCCCCATGAGTATCGCGCTGTCCTCCGGGTGAATATGGTCGTGTAAGCGAATGGGGTGAAACAAGATTTCTTCCCTCGGTATTCCGGAAATCTTCTTAATACTCTCGGAACAAAACGTGTACCGGTTAAAATCTTTGTCCGCCGACCAGACAGCGGCGTTGACATTGTCCAGAATATTTTCCAAGAGTTCCTCTGTCTTTTTCCGTTTGGTCACATCCCTGACGACCGCTACAACATACAGCACATTTCCGTCGCTGCCCTGAACAGGTTTTACCCGGGCTTCTACGTGGACCACATGGCCCTTTGCGTGAACAATTCGGTACTCGGTGTCTACCGGTTTCTTTGAGTGAATCGCCTGGACATATAAAGAGCGGACTCGCTGCCTGTCATCGGGATGAATGATGTCAAAAGCATCCAGTCCTTCATACTCTTCGATCCGGTAGCCCGAAATGAGCTGCAGGGAGGGCGATACATAACGGACAACTGCTTGATGATCGACCAAAACAATCGTGTCAGAAGTGTTTTCAGCGATAATTTTGTACCTTTCGTCAGGCCGCCCGATGTCTTCCTTGGCCGTCTGCGTCAGGCTATCTTCACGGGATGTGTCCATACTTTCCATCTCCTCCATCTTGTCCTGTCTTGGCATCCGTCACAGCTTATCTAACACAATTATAGAGGGAGATCCTGTTTTTGCCCCGCAAAAAAATGGGGATTGCCCGCAATTTATGAGCGGCTGCCATGTTCAACGCATTGTCATCATTCGCCGATTTCTCCGGATCACCATCGCCAGGATCACACCCGCAGCGGACAGCAGCGCCATCATCTTGTACAAGGCGCTCCCACCGAGTGTGTCCATTACCCACCCGCCGACGACCGAACCGATTATCCCGGAAACGCCAAAAAATAGAACGGCAAGGATCGTCTGACCCGTCGCCTTCCATTCGTTCAGGATCACGGAGTAGAGATATTGCATGGCGGAAGCGTAAAAAAA
>NZ_HE978535.1:439523-478799 GCF_000311785.1 Brevibacillus massiliensis | reverse complement strand
AAAAAAAAGACAAACGTAACCCCCTGAAGCAGTTGAAGGAATACGATCAAGATGGGGCTGTTCGTGACGGCTGTCAAGAAAAAGCGCAGCGCGTAAAAAAGGCCCGCAATGGAGATGATCTTCAACTCGTTTCCCGGTTTTTGGAACCGGTGAACGATTGCAAAAAATACGACCTCAATGACCGTCATGATAAACCAGGCATACCCGACGTATTGCAGATTTCCTCCGCTTCTTTCGATGTAGATGCCAATATACGTATCGTTGATTCGATGCGGTATGGCGATAATCAAAACCATAAAAAAGAAGACAAGTGTCGTTTTTTTGTGAGAGAAACCTTTTCAGGTCGTGGAACCTTAACGGCTTCTGGTTGGCTTGCACGTCATCCAGGGTGATGCAGGTCATAAACGTGATGATTCCATAGCCAAGAAACAAGTACGCCATACTGGTAATGCCAAAGTGATTGGTGACGGTCCCGATGATGATGGACGCGGTTGCATATCCCATCGCTCCATACATGCGAATGGAGCCGTAATGAACGCGATACCTCTGTGCGGATTGGTAATTGAGACTCTCAATCAGCGGGTCGGATGGCATGAAGAAAAAGTACATCAGCCCGACCAATACGACCAGCGGCAGAGTGGCAGAAGATTGGAACAATAGAACGCCTAATCCGATGGAGATTCCAATGATTGCCATCAGCACTTTTTTAATCGTCTTCTTCCTGTCGCAGACAATCCCCCAAAAAGGCTGCGAAAAAATCCCGATAACACCGCCCGCCCCTAGAATCATCCCTATATCCGTTTTGGGAATCCCTTTTTCTGACAGGTAAACGGGCAGAAAGGAGAGGAAGATCGCAAACAAGGAAAAGTAGCTGTAGTTAAAAAAACGCAATGTAGATATGGACATACGTGATCCCTTTCTTGGCATTTTGATTGGTAAAGTATAGGATTTCCAGGGTGGGCTGTCAAGCTGTCAGCCGTATGCGCTCCTACTCTCCGCCGCCCCTGCTTTGAGCACGCAAAAAAAGCCGCCCTGAAATCATGGGGCGGCATATTTCTCTTCCAGATAGTGTGAGATCTCGATCAAGTTTTGGTCCGGATCCCGAATATATACAGATTGGATTGGACCCAGGGCGCCTGTTCTTCTGACCGGACCTTCTTCGATCGGGACTTGATGTTTTTTCAGGTGCTCAAGGATTTCCTCCGCTTTCATCCCATCGGATATGAAACACAGGTCGGCTGATCCTGGCGTCGGCTGTTTTGCCTTCGGTTCAAATTCCTTGCCGGCTTCATGCAGATTGATCTTTTGCTCGCCAAACCGCAGTGCCTTTCTTCCCGCGCCAAAGGTTTCTTCCTCCATCCCAAGCACACGCGTATAAAAACGGATCGTCTTATCGATGTCTTGTACAGTCAACACCAGGTGATCCAGCCGCTTGATCATCTCCGTCCCGTCCCTCCTCGACATTGCGAAGCTTTCATTTTGTATACCCATCTATCATTTGCATACAATTTTATGTACGGTTTCCAATTTTGTCAATTCAATTTCGGGGCATAGAGAACAACAGACGCCTGGTTGAGCACCAGGCGTCCTCTTATACGACATCTCCCAGATACGTGGGTATTGGTTTGCCGTTTACATAATCAATCAGGTAGGGAATCATGGCTTGGGGAAAGAAGTTTTCGTGAGACAAGTCGTCAAACCGAATCCATTCAATCGCCAGCTGACCAGTATCAGGGTTTAGACCCGGCTGTATGTCGTTCGAAGGATGTTTGATTTCACACAGAAATATGTGATCGACTTGGTGAATGCCGCCATCGTATTTGGCGAATTGGTGGTTTTGCCCAATGTATTCGCGTACAAAGAGCAGATCGATTACGACCACATCTTGTCCAATTTCCTCCATACATTCTCGGCGAACGGTTTGCTGCAGATCCTCCCCCGGCTGCTGTCCGCCTCCAGGCAAAAAGTAACAATCTCCATAGGGCTGTCGCACTTTCACGGCCAGGATTTTATCATCCTGGATAATCACGGCTCTTGCTGAATTTCTAATCACCTGTTTCACCTCTCCCGCCGCTCACCGCTTTTGCAGCGAAAACTAGAAAAACTCGTTCAACATCTGATAAAAACGCACCTTGGATTCCCGCATGCTCTCAACAGATGAGACGATAACGTATCCGGTAAACTTCAAGACTTCGTCCGCATTCGCTTTTTCGATCTTTTCCCCTTCCGATTGCAGGACTTTCTTCTCGTCTACCCGGTTGATACCGCTGGCAATGACGCATACCGGTCTTGCCGATTTTGCAGCCACCTCTCATTGTCAATCTCTGAATATCGGTCAGCCGCGCAAGGCTTCGTCTTTTGGCAGAAACACCGTAATGATGCCGATCAATGGCAGGAAAGCGCACAGCTTCATAATGAAAGCGATGCTGGTCGCATCCGCGATCGAGCCCAGCACAACCGAACCGAGCCCGCCCAGTCCGAACGCCAGGCCGAAAAACAAGCCAGACACCAAACCGACTTTACCGGGCAGCAGTTCCTGCGCATAGACGACGATGATCGAAAACGCAGATGACATCACAAACCCTGCCCCAACGCACAAGACTCCTGACCAGAACAGATCGGCATAGGGCAAAAGCAGCGAAAACGGAGCCGCCCCCAGAATGGAAACCCAAATGATGTTTCGCCTGCCGTAGCGGTCAGCCAGCGGTCCGCCGACAAACGTACCCAGGGCGGACGCCGCCAAGAAAGCGAACAAGTACAGCTGGGCTCGTTCCACGGAAAGCCCGTAATCCCCGATCAGATAAAACGAATAAAAGCTGGTGATGCCGGCCGAGTACACGTTTTTCGAAAAAGTAAGCAGGATCAGGATGGCGATCGCTGCGCTGACCTGCCGCCTGGTCAAACCGACGCCGCCGGCTGCTGCTTTTCCCTTGCCCTTCGCACGCGGCAAAAGCTGCTGCTGACGGTACCAATTCGCCACATACACTTGAATAATGATCCCGGCCATCGCGGCAAAGGCGAGCCAGATCACGCCAAATTGCCCCAGGGGAACGAACAGGACGGCTGTCATGATCGGACCCAGCGAACTGCCGATGTTTCCGCCGACCTGGAAGATGGACTGTGCCAATCCCCGCTTGGATCCCGCGGCCAAATACGCGACGCGGGAGGATTCGGGATGAAACACAGCCGAACCGATACCGATGGCGATGACGGAACACAATACAAGGGCAAAATTGGGCGCCACGGCCAGCGACACAATCCCGAGAAACGTAAAGCAGACCCCGATCGGCAGCACCGACGGGCGGGGCCGGACATCCGAATACCATCCGACCGCAGGCTGCAGCACGGATGCGGTGATATTCATCGCAAACGTAATCAGCCCGACCTGGGTAAACGTAAGGCCAAGCGATTGCTTTAAAATCGGAAAGAGCGCGGAAATCGCGGACTGCATGGAATCATTTAATAAATGGACTGCACTGATCGCCAGCAAGACCGAATAGACAGTCGTTGAAACCGCAGCGGTTTTAGCGGCAGTCTGTGCCACTGTGAATTCCTCCCCATCTCCCAATTTGACTCATCTTTCTACACTTCATCTGCTTAAATAAAAAACCTTTCATCCCCCTACGCTTGTGTTCGCGTGAATAAGGGACGAAAGGAGTCTTGCGCACCTTCCGTGGTACCACCCGCATTTACCGCACGCCACTCCCGCGAGCAGCCTCATTTTCATCCAGACCAATCGACTTCGTAAAAGCCTGGATCGCAGCACGATAACGTGTGCGCCCCCGATTTTCCCTAAGGCTGGCAATTTTGCCGGGCGGCAGCCGTCAGGAACATAGCTCCAAGGCGAGTCGGGACGGGATTGCGGCAGTGTTTCCAGCTTCTCACCGCTCTCTGGACGCAAGAGCCCGTCACCTGCTCCTCTTCATAGCCGTTTTCGTCATTTGCTGGTCATTATATTCCTATTTTTTCCTCTCGTCAAGACATTGCCCGGCTTCCTCTCAGTTGATCTCGAAGCAATTTCACAAATTTCCTGAACGCACTGGTCAGAAAAACGTCCTTTCGATAGACAAAAACGACATCTGTCTGTTGATAGCGCGGCGGAATCCGGTGTATCCGAAGCTTCCCTTCACTCTCCAGCTTGCTTACTGCCGAGCGGGGCATAAGCGAGACACCCAAGCCCGCAGTCACGCCGCCCAAGATCGCCTCCAACGTGCCAAACTCCATGATGTTGGTCGGATTGATTCCTTCTTCTCTCAGCCAATCTTCCAATCTTTTCCGGTGTGAGCAGCCTGCCCCGAAAAACAGCAGGGGTTTGTTCAACAGCTCCCTCCGGTCTGCATCGCCCGCCTCCGAGATCAGCACCAATTCATCTTCAAAGACCAGGAACTGCTCGACATCAGGGTGTTCCACGCGCCTGCTGACAAAGGCTCCGTCCAGCTTGTACTGCAGCACTTTTTGCAGCAGATCTTCCGTGTGTCCGGTGATGAGCGACGGTTTCACTTCCGGGTAGTTCCGATGAAAATGAAGCAGCAGTTTCGGCAGGTTGACGGCAGCGATCGTCTCCAACGCCCCCAAGCGAAGCGGTCCCTTGGGCTCAGCGCTGAACTGCGTCGATTTGACGGCCTCGTCCAGCAGCGAGAGAATCCGGTCTGTATAGCCCAGCAAGTTCTCTCCTGCCGTGGTCAGCTTCATCCCTTTTTTTGTCCGGTAAAACAGCGGCGTCCCCAGCTCGGATTCGAGCTGTTGAATTCTTGCCGTAACATTGGATTGAACATAGCCCAGTTTGCCCGCTGCCTTGGTTACGCTGCCTTCATGTGCGACCGCTTGAAAAATACGCAGGTCTCCGCTCTCCACATGGTCATCTCCTTCGCTTGACATCTCTATTACTGATGATAACGTTCTTCTTTATTCATTTTACATGATGATGTTGCACCTGTAAAATCAACTCATCACGCTGCAAGGAGGAACATTCCCATGAAGCAACCGGTGTTTCTGTTTCTGATTTTGACGACCACGCTCGTCAGTGGATTAAATTTTCCCATCGGCAAAATGGGGCTTGCCTTCTCCACGCCCTTCCTGCTCCTCGCCGTGCGGTTCATCGCTGCGGGGCTGATCATGCTGCCGTTTGTCGCGAGGCGGCCGCATCCGCAAACAGGCCGGGAGTGGCTGCGCATTGCCGTCATCGGACTGTTTCAATCCGCTCTGGTTCTCGGGGGAATCTACCTGAGCCTGCAAACGATCGAAGCAGGCACGTCTTCCATCCTGTCTTCCACGAATCCCATCTGGTCGATCGTCTTCGGGGCGCTGCTTTTCGGGTTCCGCTACAGCCTGCTTCAGTGGCTGGGCGTCTTGATCGGTTTTGCCGGGGTCATCGTCACGCAGGGCTTTCAGTTTCAATGGAAATACGGCATCCTGTTTGCATTGCTGGCAGGCATGGCCTGGGGACTCGCTACGCTGTTGACCGGGCGATGGGGCAAGCAGCTGGATGTGTGGGTGATGACCGCCTATCAGATGTTATGCGGAGGTGTTATCCTCTTGATCGCCAGCTTCTTTCTGGAACATCCGCGGATGGAGTTTCACGTCGGTACGTTGGCCCAGGAAGTCTTCGTCTTGGCCTGGCTGATCGTCATGAGTTCCATCGTCCAGTTTTTAACCTGGTTTTATGTACTGCAGCATTACCCCCCTGAAAAGGCGAGCGCCTATTTGTTTTTGGTGCCGCTCTTCGGGGTGCTGTCAAGCTGCTTGCTGCTGGGTGAGCCGATTCACTGGTATGTCGCGGCGGGCGCTGCATGCATCGGTCTGGGGATCTATCTGGTAAACAAACCGAAAAGCATCACCGCCCTGTCCAAATCGCCGGGGTGATCGCCGGCTGACCCGTGATGACTCCAGCCGCCTTTTTCTGGGGAGTTCAAACGTATCGTTTTTGCAGCGGGGACACCCCTGATTTTTTAGTTCTTCGATCGTCGCTACGGCTTCTCCGAAACCGACGAACACCGATTCGCCGCACTGTTTGCAGCGATTAGTCCAAAGTTTTTATGAAAATTTTGTTTAACCTGGAAAAATCCCTGATTTTCAACATAGGCGAAAACTCCCTCGCTACTCCAGGTAGATCATTTTTCTGGTCATCCCGCCATCTATGACCAGATTCACCCCGGTGATAAAATCGTTGTTTGGATCTGTAAGGAATAAACAGGCGCGGGCAATATCCTCCGGTTTGCCTACCCGCTGCGACGGATGCTGCAGATGGTCTGCCTGCCGGAGTTTTTCATAGTCTCCCGTCTCAATCCACCCGGGACTGATGGCATTGACTCGAATGCGATCCGGCCCCAACGAGACGGCGAGCGCATGCGTCAAGGAGAGGATCCCTCCTTTCGAGGCTGCATAGGCCTCTGAGTCGGGCTCTGACATCAGCGCACGGGTCGAAGCAAGATTGACGATCGACCCGCCTCCGTGTTTTCTCATGATTTTGGCTGCTTCCCGGGAACAGAGGAACGTTCCTCTAAGGTTCGTATCCAGGATGTAATCCCATTCGTCGACAGTAAGTTCATAAGGCGACTTCCACTTGCTGAGCCCGGCATTATTGATCAGAATCCCGATTCCGTCAACCCTCTCTTGTATATCGCTGAAAAAACGCTCGATCTCCTCCGGCCGGCTCAGATCGAGAACGCGTGACAAAACGGAATAACCAGCATCCGCTATGAGTGCGGCAGTCTGCTTCAAACCGTCCGCATCCTTGTCGGCGATGATCACGCTTGCGCCTTGCTTCGCATAGGTCATCGCAATCGTGCGGCCAATTCCTTTTCCCGCGCCCGTCACGATCACTGCTTTTCCTTCCATCGTCATCCTTGTTGCTCCTCTCCTTCTATTTTTTTCCTTTTCCTTCGCAAGACAGCTGCACAGATCAACAGGAAAGGCAGAAGAACGCTGTATGTCGCATTAAAAAAGGGCCAGTAAAGCCTTTCCACTGTAAAAAGATAAGAGATATTCGGACTGATGAGCAGTGACAGAGGTACCAGAATCATCCCCAGCGGAAGCGTCAGCGCCCGGTACTCCTTTAATCTCAACAACTGCGCCAACCCTATACTCAGTCCATACACATACAAAATGAATTTGAAGAAAATCGTCAGGAACCAGATAATTCCCAGAATCACTTCGACCCTGCGGATGAATTCACCTATATTAATTTTTTTGGCTAAAATATAGCTGGGGTATAAATGTCTTGCCGTTAAATCGACGCCAAGAACGAGAATGGCCAGAGTGGTAACGAGGAACAAGACCAACCCTCCCAACGCCACCCCTGCGATCAGGCTGTTTCTCACCTTTTTTCTCTCATCGGTGTTCACATAAGGCAAAACCATCAGCACAATCACCAGTTCCATAAACGGGTAGGAAATAAATGTGACTGACCCTCGTAAAATCGGTTTAACCCCTCCCTCCAGGATGGGCTGTACATTATGGATCTGGGCTTGAGGCAGCAAAGCGATGACTAAAAACAATGTTAGTATGATCACCCAAGGGAAAAAGATTTCCGCCGTGCGGGCAATGGGCTCCAACCCTAACCGAACCCCCATCAGCACGATCAAAAGAAAGGTAATATGGATGGCTTCGAGCGGAGTTTGCGGCAGGATGTGGATCGTTATAAAATCCCCGATTTCCCTCAGATACGCTGCGGAATTAATGAAACAATACCCTAAAAACAACAGCGAGACAACCATTCCTGTCCACTTGCCGAGAATTTCTTCGCTGTACCCGATCACAGTCAAATCGGGATGAAGTTTCCCAACCGCATGATATAAAATTCCCAACAAGGTTCCGACTATCACACTGAAAATGGCCACGATCCAAGCGTCTTGTCTTGCTTCGTGGGCAGGAATGGCAGGCAAAACCAGGATCGAATCTCCAATTGTAGCGAGTACAACCAGCACCGTCAATTGTTTCAGGGATATTTGGCCGTTTTGCAGCATGCATGCAGTCATTCCCTCTGCTAAATTTGGTCAAGCCTTTCTCATTATTTGCTTACTGCGGTTTTTGTAACCAGTCCTTAGCAGATAGAAACCGGGATCAGACAGCACGTTGATTGACGACTGGTTCGATGGCAAGAATGTTTTCCAAAGCGAACACTCGCGGCGCCCTGCGCGTCATGCAGTATGCCTTCAAGTGATGACTGGAAACTTCCAATGGCCGCAGGGTTCGTTTTGTCGTCTGCCCTCTTTGATCCAGGTAGATCACCCGGACAAGCTGATGATAGTCGCATGCCCGTTTCAATTCCTTTATCATCGCGTTCGCCTCCGAACAGAACGTTTGTTTGTGTTATATGCGAACAGAACAGGAACATGCAACGCCGTTTTCGTGACGAGGTATCCCCCGGCCTCCCGCAGTGATTGGGCAGCGTGATAGCAGCCCCGCTCAGGAACGCGGCATTCACCTCCCCGTAACAGAACGACCCCTGCATCTTGAGATGCAGGGGGGTCGTGACATCTAGTACGTATTCATATACTGTTCGCGTTCCCACGGATGAACCTCTACGCGGAACAGGTCCCATTCAATCTCTTTCGCTTCGACAAACCGGGAGACGATATGCTCTCCCAGCGCATCTGTCACAACCGAATCCTTTTTCAATTCCTCCAGCGCTTCCTTCAGAGTGGCAGGCAAACTGTCAATATTCTTCTCTTTCCGTTCCGCTTCGTCCATCGTGTAGATGTTTTGATTGGTGGCAGGACCGAGCGGCAGTTTGTTTACGATGCCATCCAGGCCTGCTGCCAGCATGACGGCCAGCGCCAGATACGGGTTGGCAACGGGATCCGGATTGCGCAGTTCGATTCGGGTGCTTAGTCCTCTGCTGGCGGGTACGCGAACCAGCGGACTGCGGTTTTTGGCCGACCAAGCCACGTAGCAGGGGGCCTCGTAGCCGGGAACCAGACGCTTGTAGGAGTTTACCGTCGGATTGGTGATCGCGGCAAATCCCCTGGCGTGCTTGAGCAGGCCTGCCAAATAGTGTTTGGCTGTTTCGCTTAAACCCAACTCGTCGGATTCATCGTAAAAAGCGTTTTCCCCTCCCCTGAACAGCGATTGATGGCAGTGCATGCCAGAGCCGTTAATGCCGTACAGCGGCTTCGGCATAAAAGTGGCGTGCAGCCCGTGCTGTCTGGCAATCGTCTTGACGACCAGTTTAAACGTCTGGATATTGTCGGCCGCTTCGATGGCATTGGCGTACTTAAAATCGATCTCATGCTGTCCGGGAGCGACTTCGTGGTGAGACGCCTCGATTTCAAAGCCCATGTCTTCCAGCGTCAGGACGATGTCGCGCCGGCAGTTTTCGCCCAGATCGCTCGGGGCCAGATCAAAGTAGCCGCCTTGATCGTTAACTTCCAGCGTTGCGTCCCCGTTGGCGTCGGTCTTGAACAGGAAGAATTCCGGTTCCGGGCCGACATTCATCGCGGTAAAGCCAAGTGCTTCCGCCTGTTTCAACACGCGCTTCAAAGCTCCGCGCGGATCACCGGCAAACGGCGTTCCGTCCGGATTGTACACATCGCAAATCAATCGCGCCACCTTGCCGTTCCCGGTCAACCAGGGGAAGATCATCCAGGTGTTTAATTCGGGCTGAAGGATCATGTCTGATTCTTCGATCCTCACAAAGCCTTCGATCGAGGAGCCGTCGAACATCATTTTATTGTCCAGCGCCTTCGGCAGTTGGCTGACGGGAATCTCCACATTTTTGATAACGCCCATCAAATCGGTAAATTGCAGGCGGATAAACCTGACATCCTCCTCTTTCGCGATTCGCAGTATGTCTTCTTTTGAGTAGTTTTTCGCAACCATATGCAACCCTCCAAGTGTGATCAATGACAAGATCATTTTTTCACACAAAAAGCTCCCGCACCATAGTTATGTAAGATAATCTAACATAAAATATGCAAAAAACAAGGATGACCAACCTGTTTCCCACATTATTTTCTTCCATTACGTCAAAAGAGCATTTTTTATGTTATATTATCTAACATAGTTGTTTTCCAAGCATAAGTCGTGTGTTATTTTTACATGGTAATAACTTGCAGCTCCGTGATTATTCGCTTCTCTCAGAACCCAGATTGAACACAAGGAGGAATTGGAAGTGGCATCATACAGAGAGAAAAAAGTGATCCCAATCGG
Organism: Brevibacillus massiliensis; assembly: GCF_000311785.1. Classification (GTDB taxonomy): domain Bacteria; phylum Bacillota; class Bacilli; order Brevibacillales; family Brevibacillaceae; genus Brevibacillus_C; species Brevibacillus_C massiliensis. The sequence continues at coordinate 468,650 of NZ_HE978535.1, read as the reverse complement.
TACTGTCAGCGAATTGACGGGGTTGTCCGTAAGGCAGATCAGGTATTACGAAGAGCGAAAGCTGGTGGTCCCGGATCGCACGAAGGGCGGTACGCGAAAGTTTTCATTTGAAGACGTCGACACCCTGGTGGAGATCGCAAACAAAATGGAAGACGGTCTGCAGACTTTTGAGATCCGCAAGCTGCGGGAAAAAGAGAAGACCCGAATGAGCAAGGAAAAGATACGCGAGGAACTTCTGAAGGGGCAGATCAACGCCCAGTTTAACCGGCATCAGACGCTCAACCAATCGAATAGCATGTTACATTATATGACAAATATGTTGAATTCTGATTAATCCCTCTCCTATAATTTCGGCTAACCACAGCCCAAGATCAGTCATCATCTAAACATGGATAGGAGTTGGATAAAAATGGATAACCATCGTTTTTGGCCCAAAGTACTTTTATGGAGCATCCCCCTCCAGCTCGGATTGACTCCGACCGGCGTCTTTGCTGCAGAGGAGACGACTGTGTCGTCAGTGTCTGCGGGACTGGACGCCCTATGGGTGATGGTCTCGGCGATATTGGTCCTGCTCATGCAAGCCGGCTTCGTCCTGCTTGAGACCGGGTCGACGCGAATGAAGAATGCCGGCCACATCGCAGGCAAGACCATCTTTACGGTCGGCATGTGCTCGCTCGTCTTCTGGTTTGCCGGCTACGGCCTGATTTTCGGGGCAGGCGGAAACGCGTTTGTCGGCTGGGGAGACTTTCTGTTCCAGCCGCAATCCGCGGATACGCTGCCGCCGTCCGTCTTCTTTCTGTTCCAGCTCGCCTTCGCCGCTGTCTCGTTGTCCATTGCCTGGGGCGGCTTTGCCGAGCGGGCGAAGCTGTCCGCTTACGTACTCTTCACCCTGCTCTTCACCCTGCTGGTATATCCCGTCGTCGCCCACTGGATTTGGGGGGGCGGTTGGCTCAGTGAACACGGCAAGCAAGACTTCGCCGGCTCTACTGTCGTCCATTTGACCGGTGCGATGGCGGCGCTGGCCGCTACCCTCCTGCTGAAACCGCGCATCGGCAAGTACAACCGGGACGGTTCGCCCAATGAAATCCAGGGCCATAACCAGGTGTATACGACACTCGGCGTCTTTCTGTTGTGGATCGGCTGGTTTGGATTCAATGCGGGCAGCACGCTCGCTGTCGGCGACGGATTTTTCGGTTATGTCGCCTTTAATACCCAATTGGCGACAGGTGCCGGCGCACTGGTTGCCATGGCCGCTTCCTGGATCTGGTACACAAAAGCGGATATTCCCAACCTGCTCAACGGCACGTTGGCCGGACTCGTCGCCATCACCGCTTCCTGCGCTTTTGTCGAGCCCTGGGCGGCTGTCGTCATCGGGGCGATTGGCGGCTTCCTCGTCGTCGTCTCATCAAGAGTAATCGAACGCATGCAGATCGACGACCCCATCTCCGCGATCTCCGTCCATGGTGTGGCCGGAATCTGGGGCACGCTGTCGAACGGCCTTTTCGCCACCCCCAAGCTCGCTGAAAGCGTCGGCGTCGGTCAGGGAGGTTTCTTTTATACCGGCAGCTTTGAACAGTTGTGGGTGCAGTGCTACGGCGTCGTCTCCGCCGGGTGTTACGCGTTTGCGGTATCATTCATCATTCTGTACCTGATGAAAAAAGCGATCGGACTGCGTGTGACGGAAGAACAGGAGATTCTTGGCCTCGATCTCAGCGAGCACGGCAGCTACGGATATCCGGAGCAAATCCGGGCGGAACACCAAAAACTGTTTGGCAAGGAGCAAGGAGCAAGCGTATGACCATTCCGCTCATCGCGCAAATCTTCCAGGATATTGACGAAGCGCCCCATGTTGATCGACTTCGCGTGATCAATCGGCAGTCCAGAGGCGTATTTGCACCCGAAGGCAGCCTGGACGGCGCGCATGGACTGCTGGCCATGAGCGCCCAGTTGAATCAAATCCACGACAAGATCATTTGCAGGACGATCTGGCTGGCTGAAGCGGAATTGAAGAAACAAGGGCATTTGCCGCCCTGCGCGTACACATTCGTTTTGTTTGGCAGCGGCGGCCGCAGCGAGCGGTCCGCCTTAAGCGATCAAGACAACGGCATTATCTATGAAGACCTTGCGCCAGAGCGGAGCCAGGATACAGAGCAGTACTTCAAGAAGCTGGGTGAGGCCATTGAGGCCTCACTGCAAGCGATCGGCTACCCTCCTTGTGCGGGCGGGGTCACTTGTGGCCAGCCCGCATGGCGGGGGCCTGTTGCCTTTTGGACGAACCGGTTGGACAAATGGAGCGAAGCGCCGATCTGGGAGCATGCCCGCTACATGCTGATCGTCGCCGATATGCGGCCCGTCTACGGCGAAGGCAGACTTGCCGCTGCCGTATCGGATCATTTCCGCACGTGCCTTGGCGGCAATTCCGCACTCGTGGATGCGATGCGGGAAAACGTGCGGTATCGCAAGCCAGGCACAGGTTTTTTCGGCAATTTGCTTAAAATCAGATATGGAGAACACGCAGGCGGCGTAGAAATAAAATACGCCCTCTACATTCCGCTGGTGAATGCCGTTCGCTTGTTGACGGTCGTCCACGGGATCGAAGCCATCTCTACCATCGAGCGAATCAGGCAGCTTGAAGGAGCAGGCATCCTGCCGAGACCATTTGCCAGCCTTGTCCTGCAAAGATTTGCCGAAACGATTGGCCTCCGCGCGATGATCGCCGCAGACGAATGGGATCGCCGGCTTGAATCCAGCGGAATCGTCAAAGCAGATCGGCTGACCAAGCGGCTGCAGAGCCAGGTGAAAGGCTGCTTCTCCACCGCGAAAAAATTGCATCAGTTCGCTCAGGCCCAAGTCAAACAAATGAAGCAGGACGATTTCCCATGAAACAACTGTCGCGCTTTTTCGAAATCTACCGCATGGGCGGACTCTCTCCAGCTCTCATCTCCCTCGTCGACCTGGACAGCGCCCAGAGAATCGCTTACCTTCGTTCGCTTCTCAAGGACAGACAACAGCAGAATCTCAGCCAACTCCCTCTCGGCCAACTCCCGGCAGTCGTATTCGATTTGGAAACAACCGGTTTTCATCCGCAGTCCGGCCACGCCATCATTTCGATTGGCGCCGTTGCCCTGCAGGACTGTGCGATCGTCCCGGACGAGACATTTTACAGCCTGGTAAACCCGAAGCGCGCCATTCCCTCCCTCGTCCAAAGCTTGACAGCCATCACCGACGAGATGGCAAGAGAGGCGCCTGATTTGGCCGATGTGCTGATCCGCTTTTTTCGCTTCGTTCGCCAGCGGACGCTGATCGCCCACGGCAGCGGGCATGACAAGCGCTTTCTCAACACAGCCTTGCGGAAAGTATCGGGTGCTGCCATGATGCACCGCCTATTGGATACGATGATGATCGGGTGCAAATTGTACCCTGGGCAAGTCTCCTTCACGCTTGATGATTGGCTCCGCTTTTACGGTCTCGAACAAGCGGGACGTCACCATGCCCTGCAAGACTCGGTCATGACGGCCCGATTGTGGATCGCCCTGGTCGATGACCTGAAAAACAGGGATATCCAGACGCTTGGTGACCTGTACGAATTTCTCGGACGGGATCATTCCACCTATCTCAAGGAGATGATTTGACATGTGCGGCATTACTGGTTGGATCGACTGGCGTAAGGATTTGAGCGGCTATTCGGTCATACTCGAAACCATGACCCGAACGCTAACCCATCGCGGGCCAGACGCGACGGGCGTCTGGATTTCCCGTTACTGCGCATTGGGACACACGCGGCTGAGCGTGATCGATCCCGAAAACGGTGCACAGCCGATGGTCCGCACGGCAGGCGGCTATCCATATACGATCGTGTACAACGGCGAGCTTTACAACGCGCCGGAGCTGCGCAGACAATTAACGGAGAGAAACCACACTTTTCAGACAACCTGTGACACCGAGGTGCTGCTTTTGTCTTACATCGAATGGGGCAGATCCTGTGTCGAACGATTCAACGGCATTTTCGCCTTAGCGATTTGGGACGACAGGGAGCAGTCGCTGTTTCTCGCCCGCGACAGATTGGGCGTGAAGCCGCTGTTTTACGTCCATCAAAACGACATGCTGCTGTTTGGGTCAGAGCCGAAAGCGATCCTGGCCCATCCCGACTTTCCGGCAGAGGTGGACGCCGAGGGCTTGGCGGAAGTCTTCGCCATCGGTCCCGCCCGCACCCCGGGTCACGGCATCTTCCGCCACATGGCCGAGCTGAAGCCGGGGCATTGGATGGAGTTTACCCGAAGCGGCTTGGCGAAGCGGGCCTATTGGCAGCTTGAGAGCAAGCCCCATGAAGATGATCTGGAAACGACAGCAGCGCACATCGGCGACCTGTTGCGGGACGCAGCGGTGCGCCAGCTCGTCTCTGACGTGCCGCTCTGCACCATGTTGTCCGGCGGAGTCGATTCCTCGGCTTTAACGGCGCTGGCCGCCCGCCAGTTTGCGAGCGACAACCGCGGCCGCCTGCATACTTTTTCTGTAAATTACGTCGACAACGACAAGCACTTCCAGGCGAACGCCTTTCAGCCGAATGCCGACGCTCCTTGGATTGCACGGATGTCCGATTTTCTCGGCACCAGGCACCATGAGATTCTGTTTGATACCCCCGATCTCGTCGAATCGCTGTACGCTTCCGTCTACGCCCGGGATACGCCGGGAATGGCCGATGTCGACGGCTCGCTCTATCTGTTCTGTCAGGAAATCAAGAAACACGCCACGGTTTCCGTATCGGGAGAAGCGGCCGATGAAATATTCGGCGGGTATCCCTGGTTCCACCGGAAAGAAATGCTGTCGGCAGGCACGTTTCCCTGGTCGCTTGCGATCGGCACAAGGGTCGGTTTGCTGGCGCCGGACTTGACGGCCTGGATGCAGCCGGAGCATTACGTGCAAAGACGTTACCAGGAAGCGATCCAGGAAGTGCCGAGGCTGCCTGGCGAGACGCCGCAGCAAAACCGGATGCGCGAGATGTCGTATCTGAGCATTACGCGTTTCATGCCGACGCTGCTCGACCGGAAAGACCGCATGAGCATGGCCTGCGGCTTGGAAGTGCGCGTCCCGTTTTGCGACCACCGGCTGGTCGAATACGTGTGGAACATCCCGTGGGAGATGAAAATGACGGGAAACCAGGAGAAAGGCATCCTGCGCAAAGCGCTGGCCGGCGTCCTGCCGGAAGACGTCCTGTATCGCAAAAAAAGTCCTTACCCGAAAACGCACAACCCCAATTACCTCACTGCCGTCCGCCATCATCTGCTGGACATCTTGCAAGACAGCTCATCACCGCTGCTGCCGTTGATCGACCGGGAGAGAGTCGGCGCCATGGCCAAAGCAGATGCCACTGAGCTGTATACGCCCTGGTTTGGGCAATTGATGAGCGGACCGCAAATGTTTGCCTATTTGATCCAGGTGGACGCCTGGCTGCGCAAGTACAAGGTGTCGATCCGCTAGACGGCATGGCGATGGCGAAATAAGGCTCGTCAAACGGCGAGCCTCTATCATTTGGCATCAGCGTTCCCGGCCAGCGATATCGTGAACCGGAAGGTATGCCGGTCACCGTCTGACTCTACGCCGACTTGTCCCTGTTGCTGCCCGATCATCTCTTTGACCAGAGCCAGTCCCAATCCACCCCGCCGGTTTCCCTGTTTCGCGAGAATCCGACTCTGCTTTATGGTAAACGGCCTCCACACAAAGACGTCCGGCATGGCTCTTCCCCTCGTCATGTATCTACTACCGTACGACCTGTTTGTTGAGATTCGATAAAAAATGACTGCGGAACAAATCCGGCAGCCATTCGCAAATATCTTTCCATTACTTCCTCGCCGACTTCACGTACGCTTCCTTCCGAACCCGAAACGCTGACCAGGTGTCATCGATCGAGATCAGCGAAACGCCTATGTACCCGGCCTCCTTGAGAACCTCCCAGCCGCTGTCCCGGCTGATGTCTGTTTTGATCTTTGAACTTTTCTTGGGGTACGCTACCCAAAAATGAGCGTCTTCCTGCAAATGAGGCAGCACTTTTGGTGCGTAGTCATCCAATTCGGCTTTTGAATGAACAAACAATAAGACAAAATCGAAGCTTCCTTCCAATGCGCTTGTCACTTCGACATCTTCCGGAAGTTCTTCAGCGGGGAGCGTAAAATGCTCAGGAGGATTAACAACAGTGGCGCGGTATCCGCTCTTGATCATCAACTTCTTAACAAGCCCCATGATTTTCCATCCTTTATCATGAATTACACTTTACACCCAACGTTACCAGATGATCGTTCGTCAAGACAAGTTACAATGAAAAAACCATGCTGTCATTCAGCATGGTTTTTTCCTTTACTGCATCGTCATTGCCGCCGATTCCGGAACGGTATTGTACAGCTTCCCCAGCGTGTTTAACGTAATCGGAGCGGCCGGCTCCAACGGGTAATATCCCTTCTTCACCATCCACTGCCAGACGTCATAGGCATGCCTGGAACTCATGCGGAAGCCATCCTCCAAAAAGGTTCTGATCTCGGGGTTGCTCATCTCCATCGCAGCCCAGGCGTATTCTCTGCCCGCCCGTTTTAACGTCAACAGGTACGCGGTCGCCATCTCGCGGTCGTTCATGTCCTGGACGGTGGTACGGGGAGTGACGGGAGTAGTGGTATTGGGTTGCGTGTAGGATTGCAGCGTCGGGTTTAATTCAGGCACCGGCAAAGGAGATGCGGCCCCTTGCGCTTGGCTCAAATACTGCACCTTCATGTTGTAGTCCTTGATATGAAAGGGAAAGTGCTGCTGCAAAAGGGCTTTTAGCTCCTGATCCTGAACGTGGTTCATAAAGTACGCCATATTCGTGATCGAATTGACGCAGCTCATGGCCAGCTCATGCAGATCGAAAGCTTCGTGTGCGGCAAGCTGCATAGTCTTCTTCAACTCCTCTGGAATATTCATCAACATCCCTAGATTGGCTTAGAAGGATCCAGACTATGCGTTGAAACTTGCCATTTTTGGATCAGCGACTCGCCGCCCCTGCTCAACTTCACTCTCATGCGAAATATGCCGGTTTGCTCCAGGTAACCTTGGCGAATCAGTTTCATCATGTGGCCGGCAAGAACGTGGTTGTCTACAGGAAAGCGCTCGCATAACTGCTCATGCGAATAATCGGGTTCCTCCTGGAAAAATTGCAGCAGCTCCAGATCCAATCGATTGATCCCCTGTGAGAGCCTATCCGCTTCTCTCCGGTCAGACGGCATGAAGAGCGCGTCAGCTCGTTTGGTCAAATAAAACTGATAAAAGCCGATCCCTGCGGTGGACTTCCGGCGGATGTACCCCTGCTGCTCCAGCTCTTCGATGAGTTCATTCGTGACGAATGAATCAACGTTGAGCAGGTCGGTAATTTCCGCCATCATGTGGAAGCCTTCACGTATAAACGTGAGCACCTGCTTCTGTTCAGGAGACATGCAGCTCACCTCCGTGCTCTGCCGCATCCGCATGGTACTCCTTTTTGGCGAAGTATTTGGGCTTTGTCAAAAAACTGATGACGACGGTCGGCACCGTGGTCGTGACGAGCCCGACGATTCCGACATGTGCCAGGCTGCTGGTGCTGTATATATGCAAGGTATCCAGCCCGATCCAAACCGTCATGGCGCACAGGCCGATCAGCCCGCCCCAGAAAGCCCCGTCTGCGGTTGTCCGCTTCCAAAACACGCCCAGCACCAACAAAATCGATGCCGGCCCCAGCCAAGCCGTGGCAAAGGCAAACAGAAACAGCGGTCCTCCCGGAAACCAGCAGAGAATCCAGGATAGCAGGCCAATCACGATCGTAATGTACCGGCTTGGCTTGACCAGGTCTTTGGCTGCCGCCCTCGGAGCGAACCCCCGCTGGTACAAATCCCTGACGGCCGTTCCGCTCGCTGCCATTAACGTCGTGGAGGCTGTGGACATGGAGGCCGCAATCCCAAAAATCAGCAGGTATCCTCCGAAAAACACCGGCAAATCCTTGAGGACCATACCGTAAGCGGCTTCCGGCAGAATCTCCCCGACGGGTTGGAACATCGTCGGGTATTTCGCTACAGCGTAGACGCCAATCACCCCGAGCAATCCGTTGATCAAAAACAGCAGAATCCCCGCACCGACATAGGAATTTCTCGCCACTTTTTCACTTCTGACCGACGCGACACGCATCCAATAGTGCTGGCTCCCCCAGACGAGAAACATCGAATACAAAAAAATCATCGTAAGCACACTCGGGTACTGCAGCGACCAGACGGGCATCTGCCAGCCTGCAATCCCTGCCAGCCAGACACTCTGCTCGCCGGGCCAGCTGGCAAAAGCCCAGTCTATCCCCCCGTACGTGGAGACCAAACCGATCACGAGCAGCGGGATTCCCACCAGGCCAATGATCATCTGCACAAAATCGGTAAGGGTGACCGCCCATAAACCGACCAGATAGGTAAAGGCCAGGAAGGTAAACAATCCGATGGAAATCGCGATAAACAGCGGCCACTCTGTATACCCCTGGATGACCAGCGCCATGGATAAAATGTTATTGGCCGTAATTCCGATCAAAGCAACGGTGGTAGACAGCGCGATCATCGTCCTGACCCGTTTGGAATAGCGAATTTCCAACCACTCGGGCAGCGTATGGGCACCGGAGCGGCGGGCGTAGGGAGCAAACAGCAGACCGTACAGCAAAATCCCGATAATCCCGTAGGCACCGGCAAAAACGAGGGTGGAGACAAGGCCGCCCCTGATGGCAAGGCCGGGCGCCAGCGCTACAGAGGTACCCGCCCAGCCAATGGCGGATACGCCGAGGATATTCACCAATAGCCCGATCTCCCTGCCTGCGATCAGAAAGTCGGAAGAACTGGCAATCCACTTCTTGCTGTAGATTCCGATATAAATCATCAAGCCGAAAAACAGCAGCATCAAGCCGATCGATCCGGCATTCCCCATGCTCCCCTCCCCCTATCCTTGAAAAATGGCGACAGGGCGGGCCCAGCCTCCGCTGGCCCCCTTGATTTTCACCGGGAACACCGCCACCTGAAACCCGTATGGTGCCGGCAGCTGGTCCAGGTTGGCCAATTTTTCGATCTGGCAGTACTCCTTCTCCCGCCCGACGAAATGGGCAGCCCAGAGGACCCCGTCCCGCGGATTTCGCTTGTAGTCGGCGGCTTGAACTGAGAAGGGGATATCCCATCCCCAGCCATCCGTGCCCATCACCTTGATCCCCTGATCAATCAGCCAATGCGTCGCCGCCGCGGACATTCCGGCATGGACTTGGGCGTAGTCGGGATCGTAAAACCGCTTGTCCGCATCCGACCTGACCAGCACGATGTCGAACGGTTTGAGCTTGTACCCGATCTCCGCCAGTTTGTGCTGCAAATCGTCGGCGGAGATTTCATACCCGGCCGGCTTATCGCTGAAATCAAGCAAGACTCCGTCACCGTAGAACCATTCCAGCGGCAGTTGATCGATCGTCCGCGCAGGTTTCCCTTCCGATGTCGGCCAGTAGTGCCAAGGAGCGTCCACATGTGTGCCGGTGTGGGTGGTAAGTGTCACCGTTTCCACAGCCCAGGCCTTCCTCTCCGGAAAATCATCCGGCTCCAGCCCGAAAAATTGCGCGGCTTCCTCAGCGCCGGCTTCATGCGCAAAATAGCTGATCTTCGGCTTCATCGGCTCTCCCGCTTGATTGTCGAGCGGAACGCTCAGGTCGATGATTCGCAGCCCTTCTCTCTTCATGCCATGCATCCTCCCTGCTTGTTTTTTCGCAGTCCCAGGAGCTCTCTGGCCTCGTCAGGCGTCGCAATCTGTCTGCCGAATTCACTGGCAAGTCTGACAATTCTCTCCACAAATTGCGCATTCGTCCTGGCCAGCTCTCCTTTGCGGTAGTACACATTGTCTTCCATCCCGACCCTGACATGGCCGCCCATGGCAATCGCCATCATGTTCATCTCCAGTTGGTGCTTGCCGATCCCGATCGCAGACCACGGCGATCCGGCGGGTATGCTTTCTGACAGAAACAGCAAGTTCTTCGGAGTAGCCGGCATGCCGCCCGGTACGCCAAGGACAAACTGGAAGTAAAAGGGAGGTTTGGTCCAGCCTTTTTTGGCAACTTGCAAGGCGTTGGCAATCATCCCGGCCTCGAATACCTCGATCTCCGGCTTGACGTTGCATTCCTGGGCCTTTTGGGCCAGCCGTTCCAGAAAATCAGGCGGATTGAGGAATACGCTTCCGCCAAAGTTCATCGACCCGGCATCAAACGAGACCAATTCCGGCTCCAGCTCACAGACCCGCAGCCGGTCTTCTTCCCGCAGGTTTAGTCCCCCGGACGAGGTGAGATTGAGCACAATGTCGCATCGCTCCCTGATCAGCTTGACCGTTTCGGCAAACGCCGCATAATCCATCGAAGGGTTGCCATCCTGATCCCTGACGTGAATATGGGCGACGGCAGCCCCCGCCTGCCAGGCTTCGTAGACGGAATCGGCAATCTCTTGGGGAGTGATGGGCAGGTAAGGCGAGTCCCGCCGCGTCGTGACTGCACCGGTTGTAGCCACGGTAATGATCAGATTTTCCATTCTCATTTCCTCCTTTTGACTAGCTTATGCAGCAAGATTGATGCCAACGCGGCAAGGTGGGCATCAAACAACAGAGTGTGCAAAAATCGCACACTTTTCACATGGAAACACTGTATGAATCTTGGACATGTACGATTTCTGCACACCAGATTTGCCTACGACTGGATCCGCCGCAGCTTGTCATACAAGGAGGAGCGGGAAATCCCCAGCCGTTTTGCCGCCAAGCTCTTGTTTCCTCCCGTCTCTGACAAGGCTTGCAGAATGGCCTGCCGCTCCAGGATTTCCAGCGGCCCGGAAGCTGCCCCTGGCAGCCGGGCCTGCGCTGCCGCTGCGGTTGCTGGCGGCACCTCCCCTAGCAGATGGGCCGGGAGGTGCCGGGGAGCGATGTCCTGATCGGCCAGGAGGATAGCCCGTTCGATGACATTTTCCAATTCCCTTACATTGCCCGGCCAGGAATACTGCGTGAGTATCTGCATCGCATCAGAAGAGACAGCGGGCACCGGCCGTTTTTCCCTCTGCACCGCCTTCTCCAGAAACAGCTTGACCAGCGAAGGGATGTCTTCTCTCCTCTGCCGCAGGGGCGGTACGGAAAGGTGAATCACATTCAAGCGGTAAAACAGGTCCAGGCGAAAGTTCTTTTGCTTCACCTCGGCCTCCAGGTTCCGATTCGTCGCGGCGATGATGCGTATGTTGATCGGAATTTGCTCATGTCCTCCCACCCTGGTGATGACGCGGCTCTGAATCACCCGCAAGAGTTTGGCCTGCATCTCCAGCGGCATTTCCCCGATTTCATCCAGGAACACCGTACCCCCGTTGGCCAGCTCAAACTTCCCCAGACGTCCGCCTTTGCGCGCGCCGGTAAACGCCCCGTCCACGTAGCCAAACAATTCGCTTTCCACCAGTTCGCGCGGGACTGCGGAACAGTCGATGACGACGAACGGCCCGGAAGCCCGGCTGCTGTAATTGTGCACCGCTTGTGCGATCAATTCCTTTCCCGTGCCGCTCTCCCCTTCGATCAGGATATTGGCCTCGTTTTTTGCCGCCGCTTTGGCCAGCTTCAGCACCTCGCCCATCACGCGGCTGGCAAAGAAGATGTCATCAAAGTGAAAGACGGCTTTCGCCCCCACCATGTCCGCTACCATTCTCCGCACGCTTTTCATCTCCCGAAAGGTGTCAACCACCCCGACCGTCTCCCCGGTTTCGCTAAAAATCGGGATGGCGGATTTGATCAAATGGACTTGGCCCCTCGGCATGTTGACAAAAAACTCCCGGTTGGCCCAGCCCTTCCCCGTATCCAAAACAGAGAGGACCTGCGGCTGGAAATCTACCACGTCACACATGTGCCTGCCGATCACCTCGTCGATTTTCAAACCGAGGATCTCCGCGCCGGCCCGATTCAGGTAGGTGATCACGCCTTTCTTGTTGATCGACATGTAGCCTTCGCTGATCGTCTCGACAATCTTTCTCAGGTACTCCCCGTACAGCAGGATTTCTTCGTGATTTTGCGGCATTAAGCGAGCGCCGACCGCCTGCGAAAGCAAGTACATCACTTGCAAGAGGGGCAGGTAATCATACCGGGGATACCTGCAAATGATGAAATATTCCGTCACCTCACCCCTTTTGACAGGGGCGGAATACAGCCATTCCCCTTGATGTACCGGCTCCTTGTATGACATGGTCCTGTCTTTCAGCGGAATTTTTCCTGTCCACTCCAGCGGATCCTCTGGTTTTTGCACGATACAGTTCTTGCGAGTGTCATACGAACAGATAAAACCGCCATTCTTGTCAATGGCAAGCAAGCGGGTAAACAAGCCATTCCACCTGGAAAAATCGCGGCACAAAACCTTCTCGAATGCAGACACAAACTCTTTTGCAGCCTTGTTCGCCTGGAATTCGATGTCCAATCCCTCCTTTCATTTGAAGAAGAGCGTAACATGTTTTGAGGCGAAGCGGAAGAAATTCCGGCCCCTGATCTCAATCGATGGAGGGTATCCGATCTGACGCAAGGATCATACATTGGCTTTATGCAGTGCCTGCAAAAAGCCATGCCTCTTGGCTCAGCAGGGGAACTGCAAAGGAACTCATAAGGCGGATGATAGCATGACCATACAGACAACCGGGATGCTTTGGCTCCTGTCTGGAGTATTCATCACACTGCTCATCGAAGGGCTCCTTTGGCTCTATTGGCGCTTTTGGGGAGCCGGATCCATCCGGGACTACATCTCCGAATACGATGAGCCTGAGGGGGATTATCGCATTGTGCAGCGAATCAAGACTCCTACGCAGCGAGTCGCATTGGTCGAGACAGAGGGCAAGTGGCTCATCTACGGCAACGGCTATGTGATGTTTAGTACGACTGAGGATGAACGAATGTACGCCGAGGCTTTGATTCACATACCGATGGCTGTTGCAAAAAAAAGGCAGCGCATTCTGATCATCGGAGGCGGCGGCGGCATCACCACCCGAGAGGTGCTGCGCTACCCGGAGACAATGGAGATTACAACCGTTGACGCGGACGCCATGATGATGGATTTCGGCAAAAATTTGCAGCCGTTGGTAAAGTTTAACAAAGGAGCGCTGCATCATCCCAAGGTACAGACAGTCATTGCAGACGGCAGGTCGTTTGTGGAACATGCCGAGGGAAAATGGGATGTGATCATCCTTGATCTTCCTGAACCCAGCCGTGACTACCCGGAGCTGGGCCGTCTCTTCAGCGTGGAGTTTTACCGGCTTTTTCAGGAGCGGCTGGAACCGGGCGGAGCTATCGGTGTAGCCTGTTCTGTCTTCTCCAGCTCGCCGGAATACGTCTGGAGCATCCAGGCGACGCTGGAAGCGGCCGGGTACCACATACTGCCCTATCATTTTGACATCATTGTCGAGGAAGAAGAAGACTGGGGATTTTGTCTGGCGACTGCTGCGCCTGTTTCACCTGGTGACGTGCACATCTCGGTGCCGACCCGCCATCTGTCCCCGGCAAGGCTTCAGGATATGTTTCACATCCCGTACGGATACTCCATATACAAACGCGATGCAAAAATCCAGACAGACCACAACCGGGTGCTGATTGAGATCGAGGAGTCGGACTGATTCCTCCCGTAAGCAGCATGCCAAAAAGAAGACCCGCGGCCGGCGGGTTTTCCTATTTGTAATCCCCTGTGTCCTATGGATCCAGCCACTCTTGCAAATCCTTTTGGTAGATGTCCTGAAGGACCAGATTCTTGAGGCTGTTTACTACAGCTTCGCTTCGCAAGGCCAGGAATACGGGGCGGATGTGAAACAGGGAAGCGATGTTTTTTGGCAGGGCGTAATGCGGTACGGGAATTGTGCACAAGCGAATATCCAGTTTTTTCCTCGATGCCAGGTGAAATCCCCACTGACCAAAGGACGGAACGATCGTCTGGTAAGGCTGGACATGCAGCCCTGCACTCTCGATCGACAGCCCGATACTCCAAAATACCCTTGGCGAATCCTCCAGCGAAGCCGATTGACAAACGAGAATGCCGTCATCGGTTAACATTTGTGACACCCGGCTGAACAATTCCTTGGTGTACAGGGTACTGATAACGCGGTCGACTGGATCAGGAAAATCAATGATAATCACGTCGTATGGCGGATGATCGGCGCTGAGGAATTGTTTGGCATCCTGTGCGTGAACATGGACCCGCTGATCGAGGAATGACCCCCGATTTTGCTCCACCAAAGCAGGTACCGTCTTGGCAATCTCAAGCACGATCGGATCGATATCGACGAGGTCAACGTGCACGACTTGCGGATACTTGAGGACTTCCCGCAGCCCGAGACCGTCGCCGCCGCCGAGAACCAGCACCCGCCCGTGAGTGGATGCCATCCCCATGGCAGGGTGAACCAGCGCTTCATGATAGCTCCTTTCATCCAAAGAACTGAATTGCAGCTCCTGGTTCAAATACAAGCGGAGGTCACTGGCTTCGATCAACAAGATTTCCTGATACGGACTTGCCCCCTGAAAAAGGATATTGTGCCCTCCCTTGACGATCTCCCGCAGTTGAATCATATCCCAAGCATTGCCGCGTTCATCCCGCAGCTGAAAAAAGCTCTTTTCCGCCGCAGTGTCGGCAGAAGCCATGGCCGCTTCCGACTTTGCGAAGCGAATCCGTTTTTTCGTCACGGGAGAATCCGCATCTTCCCCCCATTCCAGGTCGTACACATTTGCAGATTTTGCTTCCAACACCTCGAGTATATGTTCTAACTGTCCCCAGAGATCCACGCTTCCGCAGGTGTAGAAATCCAAAGCGGCATATCCGCGTTCAGGCCACGTATGAATCGAAAAATGCGAGGTGGAAATGATGATGGTCCCCGTCACCCCTTGGGGTGTGAAAGAATGAAATTGTGTCGACAGGATCTTCATTCCCAGCGCTTCCACCGCTTTGGTCAAGATTTGCTGCAACCGGTCGGCATCGTTTAGGACATCTGAACGGCACCCCAGTGCATCCGCGATCAGATGTTTACCCTTCGTCTCCAATAAACTCCTCTCCTTGCTGCTCTATATTCTTTTACTACATACTTTATGACAGGAATGCGATTCTGATTGTATTCATGTCCAAGCCGAACCGGATCAGGAGCGGTTCCAGGCAATCAAACAGATTTTTTGGCATTTTTACCCGATAAATTCGGTATAGGGAGTCACTCGTCCCGGCAAAGATGGTATAATATCGGGAAGAAGTCAATTGATAAGATGGGAAGGAAGGAAACCATGCATCCACTCGCCAAGCAGTTAAACGAGACGATTCAACGCGAAAATCCACATGTGTATGCGATGCTGTCAGAGCTCGGCAAACAAATTTACTTTCCAAAAGAAGGCATCCTGAGCCAATCCGCCGAAGCGAAAGCAAAAGCCAATAAATATAACGCAACCATCGGCACCGCCCTGGAAAACGGCAAGCCGATGCACCTGAAGGTCATCCAGGACACGCTGTCTGCATACGACCCGAAAGACCTGTACGAGTACGCTCCTCCGGCAGGCAAGCCGGAATTGCGGGCGGCTTGGCGGAAAAAAATGATCGAAGAGAACCCTTCTCTCGAGGGGAAAACGATTGGCAACCCGATTGTGACCAATGCCCTGACACATGGTCTCAGCATTGTCGCCGACCTCTTTGCCGGCCCGGGAGACAGTGTCATCATTCCGGATAAAAACTGGGAAAATTACGAGATTACATTTGGCGTTCGCCGGGGAGCGGAAATCGTCAACTATCCGCTCTACAACGCAGACAACAAATTTAATGCGGAAGGCCTGCGCGATGCCATTCTCGCCCAGAAGGAAAAAGGCAAAGCGATCGTCATCCTCAACTTTCCAAACAATCCGACCGGCTACACGCCGCTTGTGGAAGAAGGCAAACAGATTGTCGCAGCGATCAAAGCAGGGGCAGAAGCGGGCATCAATGTCGTCGCAGTGACAGATGATGCATACTTCGGCCTGTTTTTCGAAGACTCTTTGCATGAATCGCTGTTCGGCGCCTTGAGCGATCTTCACCCGCGCGTACTGGCCGTCAAGGTAGACGGAGCCACCAAGGAAGAGTACGTCTGGGGTTTCCGGGTTGGTTTTATTACATATGCCGGCCAAAGCGACGCATTCCTCGCTGCACTGGAGCAAAAAACAATGGGGATGATCCGCTCCACGATTTCCAGCGGCCCTCACCCTTCGCAGACATTCGTCCTGCACGCGCTCAACGCTCCGGAATTTAACGCGCAGAAACAAGAAAAATTTTCCATCATGAAACGTCGCGCCAACCGTGTCAAAGAGCTGCTTGACAGCGGAAAATACGATGGGGCCTGGGAGTATTATCCATTCAACTCCGGTTATTTCATGTGCCTCAAGCTGAAAACGGTCGATGCTGAATCGCTTCGCGTCCATCTGCTGAACGAGTACGGCGTCGGCACGATCGCGCTCGGCGAAACCGATCTTCGCGTCGCCTTCTCCTGCATTGAAGAAGAACAGATCGACGATTTGTTTGAGCTGATCTACCGCGGCGTCAAGGATTTGGAAAACGTGGCTGCTCGCTAGGATCATATGGGTGACAAGAGCAGATTAAGAGACGGGGACCTCCTGTCGGAGGTCCCCGTTTCCTCGATTGAAATAGCAAGCCAAGCGGAAGCTGCTCTGCAGCCCGGCATGCATCCTCACTTCCGCCGCGTAATCCTGACTACGGCAGAAGCCGTTTCGTCCCCTCCTATTTTTTTCTCTTCTCTCGGTAGTATCGCTCGGCGCCCGGGTGCAGCGCGAGCGGAAGTCCTCTCCACGAGCTGTCCGGGTCGATCATGCCGGCGGCGCTGTGGGCTTTTTTTAACGTGGGCAGGTTTTCAAAGAGCTCCTTGGTCAGATTGTAGACCACTTCTTCCGGCATATCCGCACGCACCACCATCAGATTTTGGATGGCGACAGTCGGGATCTGCTCGGGGTTCCGGTAGGTTCCGGCGGGGATCTCAGCATAGACAAAAAAAGGATAGGTCAGCCTGATCTGTTCGATCTCCTGCCCGCTGATCGGGACGATTCTGATCGCGTTCGTGTCGGTCAGGCTTAAAAGCGGCGAAATTTGCCACTTAGCCGGAAGCTTTTGCCGTTCATTTTTTCCACTTTTCTCACTTGAGGATGTCAAACCATACCTTGACCGCCGTTGCTGTAATGAAAACAGCCAGGGTGATCCGCAAGTATTTCCCGTTTACCTTGCTGCCGACGAACGATCCGAGCGGAGCGCCCGATACACTGCCCAGCACCGTGTAGAAGGTCGCCCAAAACGGGATGTGACCGGCAGCCAATTTGCCGGTAACGCCCCCCACTGCGGAGATAAAGACGATCGCCAGAGAAGAGGTAATGGTGATGCGCGTGGGTATTTTCAGAACGGTCAGCATGATCGGGATCAGGATGAACGCCCCCCCGGCTCCGACCGTACCGGAGACAAGCCCGACCAAACCCGCTGACAGGGCTGCGACCGACTTATGGTAGACGAGTTGCTCCGTGTGCAAGTCCTCCCGCTTTCCCCGATTGGGGATGAGCATCAGGATCACAGCCACGACAGCCACGATCCCGTAGATGAGATTGATCGATTCGCTCGGCATGTATTTGGAGCCCGCTCCTCCAATCAAGCTGCCGACGAGAATACTGCTCCCCATGATCAGGACGATCCCTTTATGTATATAAGAAGGTTCATGTTTCCTTTGCATGCGGTAGGCGAGCAAACCCGACAAAGACGCAAAAAAAACTTGGAACATACTGATAGAAGATACTTCCTTCGCCGTGAAATGGCCGACACCCAACCAATCGGGCACATACAATAAAAGAGGATAATTGATGACAGCTCCGCCAATGCCGAGCATTCCCGAAAAAAATGATCCGATCAGGCCAACGAAGAACAGAACCAGATGATGCCCCAGGCCCACAAAATCCCTTCTTTCCAAACCTGCAGCTGTCTTTTTACCCGCAGGAGATAACGCAATCCTTGCTCCCATACTCGAAAAGAGGTGTTTTTATGCTGAAGCTGCTTCGAAAGTTAGCGGTCGAACACTGCCCCACATGCAATGAAATCATACAGAGCCAACATAGCAGCATCTGTTATACCAGGGCGTGCCCCCACGGCCATTATACCGAAGAAACATACAGCCATCTAGGGGTGCGAATCGTCTACAAAAAATAGAGCGGGGAACCGCTGCCGGACCCATCCCATGGGAATTGGCCCGAGGCGGTCACTTTGCCCCGGATACGGGGACCGCGTTGTAGTACTCCTCCAAGGTTTGTCCTTTTTCAGCCAGTTCCTTGGCAAGCTGGACACCTACATAGCGGATATGCCAAGGTTCATATTCATAGCCGGTGATGTCCACCTTGTCTTCCGGATAGCGGATGATAAAGCCGTATTCCGGTGCATGTTTGGCAAGCCAATCAGCCTCGGGCGTCCCGGCGAAGCAGCTTTCCGCGGCGCATTTGCCGTCAATGCCGGATACATCGATGGTCAGCCCTGTCTGATGCTCGCTGGTGCCGGGGACTGCGCTGTACATTTTGGCAGCTGCCTCGCCATCGCGCTGCACATAGCTTTCAAATAATTTTTTCTGCCGGTCATAGGAGCGGTATCCGGAGACTCCGGCGAGCAGGATACCGTCTTTCTTCGCTCCGTCAAACAACTTCTCCAGCGCATCTGCGGCTTCCTTGCGCAGTTTCCGTTTTTCGATTTTTTCTTCGAAGATAAACGGCACATTCGGATACACCAGATCTTGCGGCTCATAATCTTTCGGCAGAGCATACTGCTTGTTTACCAAGACAGTGACGCTGTCAGGATTCGCGACGACCTTAAGTCCGTCTACAGTGCCGGATGTTTCTTGAACCGGAGTGTTCTCGCGGGAACTTTGCGATTCGGGGCTGTCAGCAGGTTTTTCGTCCGGAGGGGTGGCTGCGGGTTGTTGTTCTTGGGAATTGGAGGCGGTCTGCGGAGGTGCTGGGTCTTGTTGTTGATCTTCACAACCTGTCATTGCAGAGAGAAACAGGAAACTGCTGAATACCATTGCTGTCATCATCTTCTTCATGTTGAATAGATCCTCCTTGAAACGCTTGGCGCAGATGGATTTTGCAAGGCTTGGCCGCTGTGGCAGCTCTCTTTGTTGCGCCTGCTTTTGGCCGGTGCCGGGAACTTTTCGCTCCGGGTTGTCCGCATTTTCCATCATACACTCATACTCTGCGATATTGCCATATATTTTATCGATTCGTTCATCTGCTTCCGCTTTTTTCGTTTTGCCCCTGATTGCACAGGATGACAAGCGGGAACATTCGGCATTTGTTTTTTCATATTCGCGCATCGGTTTGGAAAATTTTATCTCTCCCCAAGCAAAAACTAGACGTCTACCGGTAAGCAAACGTCCATTCATCCCAAAATATTGTGCATATACTATGGTACATTCTCACAGAGGGGAGATATTTGATGAGAAACAGACGCAGAGCAGCCGACAAGAAGGCTAAAGTCCGGATGGTCAGTTCTTTTTCGCCTTATTACGGTCCGCAAGTTGTCAGTCCTTTTTATGAAAAACCTTGTCCTCCGGTCGTCAGTCCATACCAGAGACCTTATTGTCCGCCTGTGGTGAGTCCGTACCAGCATGCCAGACCGTGCTGTCCGCCGGTTGTCAGGCCTTATGAAGCTGTGAAGCCATGTCCGAAACCGCCGGTTGTCAGGCCTTATCAAGCTGTGAAACCATGTCCGAAACCGCCGGTTGTCAGTCCCTATAAGAGACCGCCAGTCGTCAGTCCCTATCCGAGACCTCCGGTAGTAGCGCCATTTGTTCAACCCTATTCTGTTTGCGACGCATGCTGCGCCAACTGCACCAGATGTATGACGACCGGCAACCCCGCAGCCTGCCGTTACTGCCGCAAACACTGCGGCTGCAACAATAACTGACAAATCGTACCGGTTGCGCCGGAAACGGGGCCCGGCCACGCTCGAAACCTGGTTGTTTCGGGCTTTTTACATATAATTGGCGTTTGTTAACAGAGATACCAACATTCCATCATTTCATCATTCCGCATTCTCTGTTATCCTTGTACTTGCCGAAACTTCAAAATACATCGAAGTGCGGGGGATGCTTTTCGACAGAAAGGCCTTTTTGGCTTTCTGTATGGGGTGAATCGCTTTTGCAAGCGTAGGGTTGTATCCTCAATCCGAATCCGACAACTAACCTCGTAGGGCAAAAAAAAGGAGCGATACGATGAAAAAATTTGCAACCAGAAAGTCCCTTCTCGCCATTGTTCTCGGAGTTGCAGTAGCCGGCATTTCTACTTCTGCATTCGCTGCAACCTGTCCGCAGCCGGCAGCCAACCATCCGGCTCAACAGCCGATGATGTATTCCTATCCGCAATTCCAACAACAATGGGTGATCTACCCTCAGTTGAATCATAACGTTCCACAACAGCAGCAGTATTTCTACCAATCCACCAAAAAACAGTACCAGCCTGCCCCAAGGTCAAGTCAACCGGTCCGCGTTCCGAAACAATCGGCAAACACACCAAGCCAAGCTGCCAATGCACCAGCAGAGCAAACCCCTGACGCCGCACAGGGAAATGTCGACAGCTACGCAAAAGAAGTATTTTCCCTCGTCAACCAAGAGCGGGCAAAAGCGGGTCTGCAGCCGCTGAAGTTGGACGAGCAGCTGTCTTCCGTCGCGAAGAAAAAAGCCGTCGACATGGCGAATAACCACTACTTTGACCAGATCAGTCCGACCTTGGGCTCTCCTGCCGACATGATCAGCCAGAGCGGCATCCAGTACATGACCATGGGGGAAAACATCGCAATGGGTCAGCGCAGTCCGCAAGAGGTCATGCAGCAGTGGATGGACAGCCAGGGCCATCGGGAAAACATCATGAACCCGAGCTTTGACACCATTGGCATTGCCTATTACAACGGCTATTGGGTACAAGAGTTTATCGGAAACTAAACATTGGTGTAAAAAACAAGGCGGGCACAGGTTCTCGCCTTGTTTGTGTTTGCCTACAACGTGACGACGATCAATTTGCTCTCGGACATTTCCTGCATCGCGTACTTCACGCCCTCGCGCCCCAAACCCGAGTCTTTTACGCCGCCGTAAGGCATGTGATCCACTCGAAACGTCGGAATCTCATTGATCAGCACTTGCCCCACTTCCAGCTTCCGGGCAGCCGCGAACGCTGCCTGAATGTCCCGCGTAAACACGCCTGCGTTCAATCCAAAGCGGGACGCGTTGGTCTTCTCGACCGCCTCCTTTAGGGACGCCACCCGGTCGATGACGACGACTGGTCCAAACACTTCCTGACATACCACGCGGCTGCTTGGATCGGCACCCAGGATCAGGGCTGGGCGAATTACGCTGCCTTCTGTCTCCCCTCCGTAAACCACCGCTCCCATGCTCCGGGCTTCCTCGATCCATTCAAGAATCCGCCTGCGGGAGCGCTCGTTGATGACGGCGGACACATCCGTATTTTCATCCAGCGGGTCTCCTGTGCGCAGCTGTTCCATCCGCTTGCGGAATTCTGCGGTAAAGGTGTCGTACACGTTCTGATGGACGTAGATCCGCTGCGTGTGTATGCAGACTTGTCCGGCGTACGAGAACGCCCCTTCCACGGCCCGGGCCACACAGCGTTCAAGGTCGCAATTCTCATCGACGATCAGCGCGGAGTTGGAGCCCAGTTCAAGGGTGAGCTTCTTCAGTCCGGATTGGGCCCGCAAGAGTTTCCCTACCTCGGGACTGCCGGTAAAGGAGAGCTTTTTGATCCGTGCATCTGCTGTCAGGACCGGACCCAGGACTGCTCCTTCGCCAGACACGACGTTGAGCGCACCGGCTGGCAGGCCCGCTTCTGCAAGGATCTCGGCCAGTGCATAGGAAGAAAGCGGCGTCTGCTCGGCCGGCTTCAGAACGACCGTATTGCCGACGGCGAGCGCCGGTCCTACTTTGTGGGTAACCAGATTGAGCGGAAAGTTGAACGGGGTAATCGCCGCGACGACACCCAGGGGTTCGGTCACGGTGAAGGCAAGCCGCCCTTCTCCGCCGATGGCTGCGTCCATCGGGATGGACTCACCGTTCATCCACTTGGCTCCCTCGGCGGAAAAGCGGAGCGTCTGAACGGAACGGCCCACTTCCGCCCGGGCCGCTTTGATCGGTTTTCCCGCTTCCAGCGCGATGAGCCTGGCCAACTCCTCCGTCCGCTCTTCCATCAGCTGAGCGGCGCGGTTCAAGATGGCAGAGCGCTGATGGGCCGGGAGTGCCTTCATCTCGGCAAAAGCGGCATCCGCCGCCTCAATCGCCGCCAACATCTCCGCTTCGTCGGCATTGGCAATCGTCCCAAGGCGTTGATTGTTGTACGGATTGTACAGCTCGTAGGTTTGCTTCGCTGGTACGCAGCGGCCATTGATAAATAGATCCTTGTTCATGTGTTATCTGCCTCCTTTTAAATGAATGCGTATTCATCCTTGCCTGTACTTACCTGCTACAGCAGGCAAGCACCGGTCGTTTCGCGAACAATCAGCTCCGGGCGAAGCACGATCTGAATCGGCTGCTGAGCCTCTTCTTCAGATTCAATCAAGTTCATCAGCATCTCGATCGCCAGCACCCCCATCTGCTGCTTGTAGTTCCCGACGGTGGTCAGGCGAATCGACTGATGGGAAGCAATATCGATATCGTCGACGCCGCAGATGCTGATGTCATCGGGAATTCGTTTGCCCATCCGGATCAGCACATCCATGCACGTAAGGGCCATCGCATCCGTCGCACAAATGATCGCTGTCGGCGGCGAAGGCAGCTGCATCAGCCTGACGGCGGCAACCTCTATTTCCTGCGGGGTGCCGTTGGTAAACATCATGAGCTGCGGGTCAGGCTGCAGGCCGTATTTTTTCAGCGTCGCTTCATATCCTTCCTTGCGTTCAAAAAACGTCGACACGTTGATGTGTCCAGACAAGAATGCAATCCGTTTGTGGCCGTATTCGATCAAATGCCGGGTGTTCAGCTCTCCGGCCAGCCGGTTGTCAATGACGACGTAATTTCCGCCGGTTCTGGGGCGGCGGTTGAACATCATGTAGGGAATTTTCGCCTCTTCAAGCTGCGGAAACAGCGGGTCGTCCAGTTGGATCGTGGACAGGATGATCCCGGCCGGCTTGTAGCGGCTGATCGTTTCAAACAGACTCAGATTGTCCCCCATATGCTCGAAGTGCACCATCACGCTGTACCCCTTTTCGGCGGCCAGCCGGACGATATTGTCCGTCGTTTCGACAAAAAAGTGGTTCTTGAGCGTACCGGAGAGGAGCGCGATGTTGCGCGTCTGATTCATCACCAGGCTGCGGGCGATAAAATTGGGCCGGTAATGCAGCTCGGCCATCGCTTGCATCACTTTGTCCTTTGTCTCTTGCTTGATCCCGGGGTATCCGTTGAGCACCCGCGAAACGGTCGTCTGCGATACGCCAGCGCGTCTCGCAACGTCTTTCGATGTCACCATCCTGGCCATCCACCTTTATATGCACGTCTGGAACGATCGATGAATACGTATTCATCTCAAGACGAATATAGCACCGCCCCTTTTCGCTGTCAATGGAAGAAAGAGAGAGTGCCGCCAAGACTATAGCGGCACTCTCTTTTGGTTCATCACTTCTTCAAATCTTCAATCGAGCTTACATCCATATAGGAAGGGACGACCAACCCTAATTTGGTTCCGTCGAGATTGACTCCCAGGTCCTCAAACTTGCCGTCCAACTGTTTGACGTACTCTTGGTGGGTGGTCGGCAGCCATGCCGCTACCATCCCGTCCACATCGCCATTGGCGACGCCTGCCCACATCGGGCCGGCTTCCACCTGGCTCAGTTCAACTTCATAGCCCAGCTTTTGCTTCAATACTTCCGCGACAACATTGGTGCTGGCGATCTCCGAGTCCCAAGCGACATAAGCCAAGGTTACCTTTTGGCCGGAGACCGGTTCGATCCCCTCTACCCATTTGTTTACCTGCTCTTCGTGGTTCTTCACCCAATCGGCTGCGGCCTGCTCGGGATCTTTTCCATTCTCGATTTCCAGCATGACATCTTCCATATCGCTTGGCTTCCAGTTGAAGTTATCCAGGAAAGCATAAGCGCTCGGCTGATCCTCTTTTAGCCCCTTGCGCACAATCGTATGGATTTGCTCAGCCGCTCCGTATACCCCTTTTGGGTCATCCAGATACTTCAGATCGAATTTCGAGAACATCCAATGCGGCGACCAGCCGGTGATGATGATTGGTTTTTTCTTATCGTAAGCGTCTTTCAGCGCCGCGGTCATCGCAGCACTGGAGCCCTCCACCAGTTCCCATTTGTCCAATCCGTATTTCTGGATCGCTTTTTCCGTAGCGGTCATCAGGCCGGCACCAGGGTCGATCCCGATGATTTTATAGCCGACCTGCTCGCCGACCGATGCCGACGCGCCGCTGTTCGCTCCCCCGGATTGCTCTGGTTCATTCGCCGGTTGGTTGGGTGCGGATGAACAGCCGCCCAACAGCAGGACTGAAGCCAACAGCGCCGCGGCGCTGCGTTTTACCCATTGTTTCATCGTACTTCTCCTCCCCCTACTTGTTTCTTTTCTTTTTATTTTGAGTAAGCCGGTCCAGGACGATCGCCAAGACTACGATCGCGATACCAGCCTCAAAACCAACCCCGATTTTAATCTGTGTCACTGCGCGGTATACATCGGCACCCAAGCCTTTGGCCCCGATCATGGAGGCGATCACCACCATCGAAAGCGCCAGCATGATGCTCTGGTTGATCCCGGCCATCATCGTCGTTTTGGCGATAGGCAGCTGTACCTTCCACAGTTTTTGCAGCGGTGTGGAACCAAAGGCGTCCGCCGCTTCGACCAGTTCAGCCGGTACCTGCCGGATCGCCAGGTTCGTCAAGCGGATCGTCGGCGGCATCGCGAAGATGACGGAAGCGATCACACCTGGAACCTTGCCCAATCCAAAGAAGAAAATGGAAGGAATCAGGTAGACGAAGGCGGGCATGGTCTGCATGAAGTCAAGACACGGGGTGACGATATTCTGTACGATGTCTTTTCTCGAACACCAGATCCCCATCGGAACACCAATCACGACAGAAATAAGCGCCGCTGTCAGCACCAGCGACAAGGTCTCCATCGTATTGGTCCAGTAACCGAGATTATCGATCAGAAAAAGCCCGATAAATGTAAAGATCGCCAATCCTACATTTTTCCTTCTCCAGGCGAGAAGCGCGATCAGGATAATCAGCAGCCAAGACGGAAACAAGGCCAAAATGAAGGCAAAGGAATTGACGATGGCCCCAATGGCAGCCGTAATGCCGTCAAACACGAATCCAAACGTAGCGTCCAGATAGTCTACAAACGCCTCAACCCACTGGGCAAGAGGCAGCTTCGGCAGCAAATTACCCATGTACTTCCACCTGCCCATCCTCAGCCGTTGTTGCTGCCACATCGTTCACCTTACCGGCCAATCCGCTCAGCACTGCACCTCTGACGACGACGCCGAGCAATCTCTTCTGTTCGCCGATAACCGCGATCGGCACCTGTGAGAAAGCGACCAGGTCGAACATTTGATGCAGCAGCGTTTCCGGCGCAACGGAAGGAATCGTGGTTTCCATGATCTGCTCGAGCGTTTGATCGCCCCGTTTCGTCGCTTCTACTACATTGTCAGCGGTAATGACGCCAAGCAGCGACTTCTTCTTGTCTACGACGTACAGACTGGAGACACCGCGGTCTCTCATCATCTGCAGGGCGACACGCGGCCCTTTGTCCAAGGTAATCGTCTCGGCCCGCTTCATCACGTGCCCGGCCGTCAATACTTTGGAGCGGTCTACGCCTTCCACAAACTTTTCGACGTATTCATTGGCCGGATTGGTCATGATTTCTTCCGGCGTTCCGATCTGGACGATTGCCCCGTCCTTAATCAAGGCGATCCGGTCGCCAATTTTCAGCGCCTCATCCAGATCGTGGGTGATAAAGATGATCGTCTTTTGCATTTTTTCCTGCAGTTCCAACAGTTCATCCTGCATGTCCTTGCGGATCAACGGGTCTAACGCGCTGAAGGCTTCGTCCATCAGCAGGACGTCGGGATTGCTGGCCAGCGCCCTGGCCAGGCCGACGCGCTGCTGCATCCCGCCGCTGAGTTGATCGGGATAACGATCCTCCCAACCGCTCAAATCGACGAGCGAAAGCGCGTCTATGGCCTTCTGTCTGCGCTCCGCTTTGGCGATTCCCTGCACTTCCAGTCCGTACTCGACATTTTCACAGACGGTACGGTGCGGAAACAGCGCAAAGCGCTGGAAGACCATACCCAGTTTTTTTCTGCGCACTTCCCGCAGTTTTTCTCCGTTCATTTGAACGATGTCCTCGCCGTCGATGAGAATTTTGCCGGCAGTCGGTTCGATCAACCGGTTGAGCAAGCGGATAATCGTCGATTTACCGCTTCCGGACAATCCCATGATCACAAAGATTTCTCCTGTCTTCACCTCGAAGCTGACGTTGTTCACCCCGAAGGTGCAGCCAGTCTCTTGCAAAATCTGTTGTTTCGACCAACCTTTTGCCAATAGCTCCATCGCTTTATGAGGAACGCGACCAAAGATCTTCGTAAGGTTCTCTACGCGAATTTTTGCCATCCCATCACCTCTGCGCTTGTTTTACCGTTTGTATTAATTGTACCGATTCGCCTTTTTTTCCACAAAGCTGGTAATCCTTCATATTCCCCCGTAATTTTTGTACAGAAAAAACTGTACCAACTTTTCATACCGTATACTCAGTATAACTTTGATTTTCGATACAAGATTGCTCATTTACTTTTTTTATAAAAATAACTAAAATCGAATCAGTGATTATTTCTGGGAGGACTGTTTGTCTCATATGAATGCGAACTATCTAGCAAATAACGACAGTCAAGCTGAGGAAATTCAGAGGAAAGCCCGTCAGCGAGTCGTGGAGACCCTCGCGAACAATATGGAGTTGTACGGAATTTCCCTATCGAATGGCTATCTATATGGTACTTTGCTGTTCAATGGAAAACCGATGACTCTTGACGAAATGGTAGAGGCTCTCGGGATGAGCAAGACGAGCATGAGCACTGGCGTTCGCACCTTAATGGACTTAAAGATGGTGAATAAGGTCTGGGCCAAAGGAATGAGAAAGGACCACTACGAGGTAGAACAGGACTGGTACCAGAGCTTCATCGACTTCTTCGCGCTAAAATGGCGGAAAGCCGTTGATTTAAATACCCAAGCGTTGAATAAAACCCGGCAGGAACTGGCCCATCTGCTCGAAACAAGTCAGGACAATCTCTCAGATTCACTCAAGCGTTCCATTGAAAACGATCTTGCGATTATCCGTGACGCGCTCGATTACTACGATTGGCTGTCACGTCTGATCGATTCCTTTGAATCGGAAGAAATCTTTCAGTTTGTGCCAAAAAGAGAGTCCAAACCAGCAGATTGACACAGGAATCCCCCTCCGGTCAAAGAAAGGTGCAAAATGATAGAAAAAGAATAGGAGTGCAAACTGGCGACAGTTTGGCACTCCTTTTTGTGTCGGTATTTTGCTGGAATTGACCGTGAATGGGTTACAACACCTCGGCAAGCTCATCCTCTGAGATGACCCGAAATCCTTCCCTTCGCAGCAAGGCCGCGGTCACGCCTTCTCCGGGCACCTTTTGATTGGCAAATGTCCCGTCGTAGATCATCTGACTTCCGCATGAAGGACTGTTTTCCTTCAATACGACGCATTTGGCCTGAACTTGCCTTGCCAGCTCCAGGGTTTTATAGGCTCCCTCAAGGTACATCTCGGTGACATCCTCGCCTGATTTCGCAATCACCCGGGCCCGTCCCGCCAGCACGTCATCTCCTGTCCCGCCTGCGATCTCGGCGGGTTCGCGCGGCGTTGCAAACCCGCCGAGCAGCTCCGGACACACCATCATCGCTTGATTTTGTTTGACCAGGTCACGGATTTTCTCCACCTGGCTGTGTGTGCCGTTGTAGCGGCATTCCAACCCGGCTAAACACGAACTGACCAAGATCATGAACGGCTCACCGCCCCGACCCGCAAAATGATTTTTCCGATGTTCTGGTTTTTCTCCATGTATTGATGGGCTTCGTTTACCTCCGCCATCTCCCAGACAGAGTCGATGATCGGCTTCAGGCGCCCGTCTGTGAAACGGGGCAGCGCAAATGCCGAGAACTGCTCCGTCAACTCGATTTTCCTTGCGAGCGGCAGCGAGCGCAGGGTACTGCCGATGATCCGCAGGCGCCGCATCAAGACGGTAGAGAGATGAAAGTTCTCTACTTTGCTCCCTCCGACCAGGCCGATCAGGATCAAGCTCCCCTCCAGCGCCAGCGATTCGACGTTCTGCTCCAGATGGGATGCGCCTACCAGATCGAGAATCAGGTTTACCCCTTTGCCCTCAGTGGCTTCTCTCACCAGCGGCGCGAACGGCCCGCGCTTGTAATCAATCGCGAGGCTGGCGCCCAATTGCAGGCAGGCGGCCCGCTTCTCCTCGCTGCCCGCGGTCACGATCGATGTCGCCCCCGCTTCCCTGGCCAGTTGAATCGCGGCAGTGCCGACACCGCTCGCTCCGGCGTGAATCAGCACCGTCTCGCCGGATTTCAGTCCGCCGAGCAGAAACAGGTTCAGATAGGCGGTCAAAAACACTTCCGGGATCGCAGCCGCCTGCTCAAACGACATGCCTTCGGGAATTCGCATCGCCATTGCCGCCGGTACGCTTACCCGCTCCGCGTAGCCGCCCCCCGGCAGCAGCGCGAACACCCGGTCGCCAGGCTGCCATCCGGAGACGTTCGCGCCAACCTGTTCAACGACCCCCGCCATTTCCAGCCCCAGGATCGGAGATGCTCCCGGGGGCGGCGGATAGCTGCCCCGCCTTTGCGCCAGATCAGCCCGGTTCAGCGCCGTCGCCTCCACTTTGACCAATAAATCGTCGGCCGAAATGGCCGGCTCTTCCCATTCGCCAATGTATAAACGTTTGCTTTCTTGATCCACCAGGACCGCTTTCATCCAGCTCGCCTCCTCGTCTTCCTCCATTTTATCTTACCTC
>NZ_HE978535.1:403432-438219 GCF_000311785.1 Brevibacillus massiliensis | reverse complement strand
TTACCTCATAAAAGAAAACCTGCAAGCAGCCATTATCTGTGGAAAAAATCAAAAAAGCAGATTATAATAGTCGTAATTATTATATTATTCAGATAAGGAGCTTGATAGAATGGCCCGAACGCCTTTCATGCGGCAATTAAAGGCAGCAGCATCCATTGCAAAAGAAGCGTCCGCCCGACATGTCGAGATTGACCAGGTCATCGCAGAGCGTCTGGAAAAAGGGATCTCCAGGCGAGAGTTTTTGCAGCACTCCCTGCTGACAGCGGCGGCACTGGCCGTACCGCCAACGATCTGGAGTCTCGGTTCCCAGACCGTGAATGCCGCGACCGCACCGCGGATCGTGGTCGTTGGTGCCGGGTTGGCCGGCCTTGCGTGCACCTACCGGCTAAAGCAAGCCGGATATACCGCTCAGCTCTATGAGGCATCCAACCGCGTTGGAGGCCGCTGCTGGAGCATCAGGAATCATTTTGCCGACGGACAGGTCGCCGAACACGGCGGTGAGCTGATCGATACGGACCACACCGCGCTCATCGAGCTGGCCGCGGAGCTGGGCCTTGAGCTCGACGATCTGCTGGCGGCAGAAAAGAAAGGCCATGAGCCCTTCTTCTACTTTAATCAGACGACGTACCCCTTCCGGAAAGCCGCCCAAATGTTCAGGCAAATTTGGGACAAGCTGCAGGCAGACGTAGATGACGCTGACTACCCGACCTTGTATAACAGCTACACGCCGCGGGGGTACCAACTGGATCACATGTCGATACTCGACTGGATCGACGAGAGCGTCCCGGGAGGCCGCAAATCCCAATTCGGCAAGCTGCTGGACGTGGCTTACAATATCGAGTACGGCGGCGAATCCAGCGACCAAAGCGCACTCAATCTGCTGTATCTGCTCGGCGACTCCGAAAAAAACCGCTTCGAGCTGTTCGGCGCATCCGATGAACGGTACCACATCCGCGGCGGCAACGATCAGGTGCCTGCCCGCCTGGCGGAGAAATTGAAAGATCAAATCCACACAGGAACGCCGCTGGCAGCGATCCGAAAGAACTCCGACGGCACTTACAGACTCTCGTTTGACAAGGGAAGCGGAACCAAAGACGTCACAGCCGATCTGGTGGTTCTCGCCATCCCCTTCTCCATCCTCCGCCATTTGGACATCGGCAAAGCCGGATTTCGTCCATTGAAGATGACGGCCATTCAGGAATACGGCATGGGTACAAACACCAAGCTGGCTGTCCAGTTCACCGACCGCCACTGGGAGGCGCTCCACTGCAACGGCCTGACATACTCCGATACGGGCTACCAGAGCACCTGGGAAGTGACGCGGGCCCAGCCCGGCAAGTCCGGCATTCTGGTCGATTTTACCGGAGGCGATATCGGGAAGAGCTTCAACCGGGGGGATACACAGACGCGAGCCAAAGAGTTTCTCGGGCAAATCGAGCCGGTGCTGCCCGGATTGACCGCCAAGTGGAACGGAAAAGCGACGCTGGACTACTGGACGGGATACCGCTGGACACAAGGTTCCTACTCGTATTACCGCGTCGGCCAATACACCAAGTTTGCCGGCATCGAAGGAGAACCGGAGGGCGATTGTCACTTCGCCGGCGAACACACTTCCATCGACTATCAAGGGTATTTGAACGGCGCGGTGGAAACGGGTGAACGCGCTGCCCGGGAACTGCTCAGCAAGTTGAAAGCGGCGGTTGGCAGCAGATAAGCCGCCGAACGCCAAAGACCACCTTTCGCACCGCACGTACAAGTGCCGCGAAAGGTGGTCTTCTCTTTCAGACCCGTTGCGATGCCGCCGTTTCCCGCTTGACCAAAGCGGCAATCTCCGCTTTCTCCTGCTCGTTCAAGATCAGACTGACCATCGGAAAAAAGTAGTGATCTTCCTTTTCAATGTGCTTCTTGAGCAGGTAGGCCAGCAGGTTCATCTTCTGGATAAAGAGATCGCGAACGGACTCTTCGTCCCGCTGCGGGTAAAGTTCGAGCGCTTCGGCATAGCGGTTGCGAATGACTTGATGCTCCTGTATCAG
Organism: Brevibacillus massiliensis; assembly: GCF_000311785.1. Taxonomy (GTDB): domain Bacteria; phylum Bacillota; class Bacilli; order Brevibacillales; family Brevibacillaceae; genus Brevibacillus_C; species Brevibacillus_C massiliensis. Next base: position 436,186 of record NZ_HE978535.1, on the reverse strand, counting down.
TTTCTTGATCGGCCCCGCTTCCCGGCTCAGGATGTGATGGCCAAGCCGCGGCAGGATAAATTCTTCCTCGTAGCAAAAGTGCTGATCCAGCTCCTCTCCGATACTTTTGAGCGCATCGGCATACGCTTTCTCCGAATAGCCGGCCCGCACCTGGTCCATCTTCTTGCCGAGCTGTGCATGTTCAGCCACGAACGTGTGAAGTTCAGGTGATATTATCGATAAAATCTGTTCGTACTCGCTCTCTTTGGTCAGCTGCCAATCGCTGACGTCCAGCTTTGGCTTGTAGGTATTCCCGCTCATCGCGATGCCTCCTCAACTATTCTTCCTCCTTCACTCTACAGGAATCGCCTGAGCGGGACTGTGATTCTTGTCACTTTTCCGGTGAACAGTTGGTTACATTTTACTCATCGAAACAGTATTGCACTTCGCGAAACGACGACCTCAATTCCATCACCTGGTGTTTGAGGGCTTCCGGCTGTTCCTTGTTCACCAGTACACGGGCGATCAGGTCGGCGATCACTTCCATCTCCGCTTCCTTCATGCCGAGCCTGGTCACTTCCGTCGTTCCCATCCGCAGGCCGCTGGGATGGTCCCAATCTTCCGGACGGTCGCCCGGAATCAGGTTCTTGTTTGTAATGATATTGGCCTTGGCCAAACGAGTCGCCGCCGGATAGCCGCCGCCGAACGCTTTCACGTCCAGGATGACCTGATGCGTCCGCGTAAAGCCTTTATGTGCCCCGAGGACAGGGATACCCTGATCGTGCAGCGCTTTGCCGAGCGCCTGGGCGTTGGCGACGATCTGTGCCATGTACTCCTTTCCGAAGGCCAGAAACTCCGCGGCGGCAGCGGCCAGTGCCGCGACGCGGTTTACCTGATGGGTCGCGGCCAGCGCGGGGAAGATGGTATCGGTTAAAGGCTTGGTCAAGGCCGGATCGTTCCAGACGATAATCCCGCTTTGCGGCCCGCTGAAGGTCTTGCCGGCCGAACCGATCATCACGACGGCTCCTTCGCCCAGCGGATCCTGGAACTGGCCGCCGCCGATCAGGCCAAGCTGATGCGCGCCGTCAAACACGATTTTTCCGCCCCACTCGGCCACTACTTGCGCCATCTCCTTCAACGGGAAGGGGAAGAGCGTCATGGAAGCGCCCAGTGTGACCAGTTTTGGCTGCACTTTGCGGGCAACCTCTGCGAAAGCGTCCAGATCCACTTCCAGCTCCACCGGGTCCATCGGGACGTCCCAGATATGCAGCCCGCGAATGCCGGCAGGCCCGTCCATGCGATTGCTCGAATGTCCGCCAAACGGCTGGGTGAGACTCATGATGCTGTCTCCCGGCTGCGTCATCGCCGCATACACGGTCATGTTGCCGATCATGCTCGCCACCAGGCGATGGTCGGCGTAGTTTGTCCGGAAGACTTTTTTCAGCAGTTCCACGCAGAGGGCTTCGATCTCATCGATGTAGCGGGTGCCTGCGAACCACCTTTGTTCCGGTCCGATGTTCCCTTCGGCGGCGCGAATGCCCACCTCCGCGGAAAGCAGACGGCGGACGGTGGGACTGGTGGGCGCCTCCGGTGCCAGCAGATTCAGGCACTCCTCCCCGCGCCAAAGTGCATTTCTGGTTACGGCGTTTATGACCTCCTGCTGCATCAAGCGAGGCGAAGGGCACTGCTCAATGATCTCCCGGGCCCACTGCAGGATGCCCGGATCGTGAACCTCAACCTGTTTCGTCATCGGATTCATTTCGTATCCCCTTTCAAACTTGTTTTACCAGATTCGGTCTCCTGTCAACAACCTGCCGAGACTAAGCCAGTTTTCTTCCACCAGATCCGCCGCTTTTTTGCTCTCGCCGCTCTCGATGGCCCGCAGGATCTCCCGGTGCTGTTCAACTGATGTGCTGCCTTCCAGCGTTCCGAATTTTGCGAATTCGAGGCGCCGGATTTTGGGCAAAACTCGCTCCAGTGCCAGCACGATCTCCCGGTTTCCCGTCTTTTGTACAGCGATGTCGTGAAACTGGTCATCTACTTCCACTGCTCCAACGATGTTTTTCGCCTCGAGCGCCTGTTCCAGCGCCGCATTGCAGCGCTCCATCAGCAGGATGTCGCCCTGCTCCAACAATGGTGTGGCCAGCCGCGCCGCCAGGGCGTGCAGGGCAGCAACAACAGTGAATGCATGCTTCGCCTCCTGTTCATATAACTGGGTCACCCGGGTCAGAGAACCGGGAGCGGTTTCCACCAGTCCCTCGTCTTCCAACCGTTTCAACGCTTCCCGCACCGGCGTTCGGCTCACCCCGAACCGGGCCGCTAGTTCACTGTCTTTCACTCGCTGGCCGGGCTCCAATTCCAGGGTGATGATCGCCGCCTTTAACTGGTGATACACCTGTTCCCGCAGCGTGGGACGGGCAATCGGCTTGATAGAATTCATTTTCATAAAACCAATATATTGGATATCAGGTGAACTGTCAACAGATTATTCTGAAAAGTGAAACATGAGCTTATCACAATTTACGCCCCGACCGTGCGAACTTTAGTAGGGAAAAGGATGTTCCGCCGGGAACTGAGTGCTGCTCCCCCTTCGCGAATCAACAGAGAAAAAGCTCAGCAGCCTGATAAAACAGAGAGCCCCGTGGAATATCCTGTATCCCGAGGCTCTCTGTTCCGTTTTAATCATTTGGAGTTGTCTTCCTCAACACTCCCATGGATTGTCCGCAAGCACAGGCCCCGCCAACGTCCGCAGTAAAATCGGCATGTCCCCGCGCGCATACTCGAGTAATGAAATGGCACCCCTTGGCGTCTCGATCTGGGCGTCGATCCTCACCGGAGCGCGTGAAAAGTCATCGGCGATTTGTCTGGCACGTCCGACTGGCAAAAAATACGGCACGCGAATGACCACATCCAGGTCACTCTCGGCTGAGACGACGGGCAAACCGCTGGCCAGTTCAAATCCGACACTGCCCGCCGGCCCCCATAAAAGCTGATGGGTCCGGCAAGACTCATCGACAAAATCAAGTGCGCGCAGGGCCTTGACCTGTTTGCCGCGCAGAGTTTGTCTCCACCCCCGCTGCCGGGCCAACTGTACGGGCGTAATCTGTCTCATCACTGCGGACTGCGGCAGGAAAGCCGCAAACCGCTGATTCCGGGCCGGGCCGCGGATGCCTACAGGGATGTTGCCGTGTTCGACGGGAGCCCGCCTGACGACGGCAAAGGGAGCGAACATCACCGCTTCGCCGACCCATTCAGGCAGAGGCCGGGGTGCGATCAAATCCTCGGCATCCCTGAACTGCAGCAGATCATGCGCTCTTACCTCCACTGTTCGGCCAACATCCTGCGCACTTGTATGGAAGCGGTCCGCCCGCCCCGCGAAGCCGCCTCTGAAGAAAGCCGCACGTGCAGATCGCGGGGGGCAAAACGGGTGCTCTTGATCGCCTCGGCTATTTTATCCTGCACCAATGCGCGGTCCTCGTCTCCCGGTGTATCGGCATTGACGCCGCCGATCAGCTCATGCAGCGCTCCGAGCGTCGCGAAGGAACGGATGTCATAGGCCATCGCCGGCACTTTTTTCGTCGCCTCCTCCAGTTCCGCAACGGAGCGGCGGGTAATCCTTGCAGCCGACTGCTTGGACATGACGTGCACATGCACCCCTTCGTCATCCAAGGCCAGGATCCGGTTGGCTTGCATGCCGTGGGACAAAAAGGCCCCCGAGATGGCATGGCCGACAACGAGGGTGATGACCGGATGCCCGAGCTCTCTGGCGGTCGCATACGCATCGACGGCCGCTGCGCACGCAAGGTGAATCCCCAGCAGTTCTTCGCGATAGCCATACGCCTGGCTGGGCACATCGACGATGGCTGCAATCGCGCGGCGCTCTCCCGCTTGATCGGCCTCCATCGCTTGGCGGATGTATTCGGCAATGGCCCAGCCCTCTTCCAGGCCGACTTCTCCTTGACGCGCTCTGGGAAAGCGACTGTCCGGGTCCGGGACCACCGCAATATAGCGGACGCGTTCTCCTCCCAAGGTCGCATCGGCACATCGTACAGACGGGACATCCCCGGCAATTGGCTCGCACCCGACTGTCAGCATCTGAAACCAGGTTCTCCCTCTGCTTGGCGGGGCGTTTCCGCGGTCAGGCTCAGCAGCTTTGCCGGACGCTTTTTTGCCTGCGCCCTGCCTTTGCTGCCAAATCTCCCGGAATATCTCCGTATGTAGCGGCTGTGCGGGATCCACGGCTTTTAAGAGCGAGCGGTACAGCTCCACTTGGGCACTTCGCGGCGTTTCCCGGACTCCCCTGGCAAAAACCGCCCGGATCGCTTCGGCGATGGCCGTGACATCATCTGCCGCCAGCTCATCGGCAAATCCTGTGGCGACGCGCTGCGCTCCGCCGATGGTGTTCCAGATCAACTGCCGGTCTGCAGAATCAAACTCTTCGATCCCCGCTTCCTGTTCGATCACCTCCGGGCCATTTAAGCCAAGCCTGCCTTCGCGCGTCATGATCAGGGCGCTCAGCAAGCCGGCGGTGATCGACATTCCGCCAAAGGATCCGATTTTCCCCGGGATGACGCCGACGACCGGGACATGCCTGCGCAGGGCGACGATCGCCGCTTGGATCTCGGCAATCGACAAAAGGCCGTAATTGGCCTCCTGAAGCCGCACGCCGCCGGTATCAAACAGGAGGACCGGACGCGTGCTTACGCCGTTTTCGTTGTCTTTCAGCGCCAGCTCCAGCGCTCCGGCAATCTTGGCCCCGGCTACCTCCCCGATGCCGCCTCCCTGAAACTTTCCTTCGATAGAGATGACCACAGCGAATACCCCGCCAATTTTCCCTCGCGCTACGACTACTCCGTCATCACTCTGCGGGACGATCCCCTGGGGCTCCAAATGGGGTGATTCCATCCGGTCAAAGGGACCGAGAATCTCGCGAAAGGTGCCTTCATCCAGCACCGCTCGCGCCCGTTCTCGCGCATCCAGCTCGACAAAGCTTTCCCTGTGTTTCATCTGCCCTGGCTCACCTCCAATGCCTGCGCCAGCCTCAACGTCACAACCCCTGGCGTTGCGCCAAAATCGTTCACCTGGATATCTGCCGCCACGTCATTCGCCGTCAAAAAACGCTCCAATACCAAGCGCCATTTCTCTTGAAATCCTGTACACCCGGTCCGAATCACGACACGAGTGCGGGGCTCTGTCGACGGTTCCAGCAGGATTTCCAAATCGCCGGAGCCAACCACACCTACATGGGCCCGCCCCTGCAGCCGCTTGGTCGCGGGAAATTCGAACGTGAAGGTCTCCATACTCAACACCTCCGTACATCGCGTTATACTTGCCTTGCGTACGCTTCTTTTCTCGTCGGGACGACTGGGCCGCCGCCGCTTCCCGCATGCAGCCGGTCGAGGAAGAGTGCGGCAGCCAGCAGATCTGCGCTGCCACCGGGAGAAGCATTCCGGGCCAACAGCTCTTCGTCCAGCGCCCGTAGCAATTTCCAGCCGATGCGGGTCGATACGCCGCCCGTGGCCAGGATCATGTTAGCCTTCTCTTTCGCGGCCAGCAGCGCTTCCATCCCGCCGCGATGCAAAAGGCACGTGTCATCCAGATTGGCGATCAGCGCAACCAGCGCATCCAGCCTGGCCTGCGGCTCCGAAACACCGCGCTGCCTCGCCCGGTACAAAGTCGGCAGGGCGATGCGTATTACATGGGGGAACCCTTGCTGGGCCTCCCCCCTTGCGCCTGCCACACCATAGCGGCGCTGCACGCGAGACCCGTTTGAACTTTGCCTGGGAGCGTAACGATCGGGATAGCAGGCGAGCTTTCCCGCAGTGGAGGCGATTTCAAGCGGAGACGCCCCCGGCTCGTGCATCGCAGCGGCAGCCGTCAACAGGCCAATCGCCCAGATCGCCCCCTTATGGGTATTCGAGCCGCCGGTCGCCTCCAACATGATCTTTTCCCCCTTGCGGCCAATCTCGGCGATCTCCTCGCGCAGCAACTGGCCAGGGTTTCGCCGGCAAGCTGTAAAGCCGATCTCGGCAAACGTTCCTTCCAGGGCGGTCGCCGAACGAATCATCAGATCGATGTTGAGGTCCTCGTGGGCTCCCGTGCTCTCTTCATCTACAAGGCCGGGCTTCGGTGTGAGCCGGGCTTCCTCCAGGAGGGCGGCGACGGCCTGACTGGCAAGGTATTCGCCGCACTGTGCGGCACTGGTCCAAACCACTTCGCTTCCCTCCCTTTACCAACTGCGGAATTTGAGCGGCGGCTGATACAGCCCCCCCGACCACTCGACCAGCTCTTCTACACTCTTCGCGGCAAGCAGCGAGCGCTTGGCATCTGTCCGGCGGACTCCCAAATCCTCCGGCAGGGCAATGATTCCCTCCCGGCGCAGCCGCTCTGTCGCTCTGGGGTCATGCTGTATCCCGATCGGCGTCACGCCGGCGATCGCCGCGATCGCTTGCCGGCGTTCCTCCATGCTGCTTGCCTTGTACAAATACGCGATGCCTTCCTCCGTCACGACGTGGGTGACGTCCTCTCCGTAGATCATCACCGGAGCGGCAGCCAAATGAGCGGTACGGCCCACCTGAACTGCGTCCAGCTCCTCCACGAATACGGGACAATTTCCCGTCTGGAAGGTCTCCACCATCTGCACGACGAGCTTTCTCCCCCGCTCGAGCGGGTTGTCCGAAGTGATCATGTTTAACCAGGCGGGAGTAGAATGGCGGCGGCCGCGGGGATCGTGCCCCATATTGGGCGCTCCGCCGAACCCGGCCAGCCTGCCGCTCGTCACTGTCGAGGAATTGCCGTCCCGATCCATCTGCAGGGTCGAGCCGATGAACAGGTCGACAGCGTACTGGCCGGCGACCTGGCAGAGCGCCCGGTTGGAACGCAAGCTGCCGTCGCGCCCGGTAAAGAAGACATCCGGCCGAGCCGCGACATACCTCTCCATCCCGACTTCTCCCCCAAAACAGTGGACGCTTTCGACCCAGCCGCTCTCAATCGCCGGGATCAGGGTGGGATGAGGATTGAGCGCCCAGTGCTTGCAGATTTTACCTTTCAACCCCAGCGATTCTCCGTATGTCGGAAGCAGCAGCTCGATCGCCGCCGTATTATAGCCAATTCCATGGTTCAGCGACTGGACACCATGGCGCTCGTAAATGCCGCGAATCGTCATCATCGCCATCAGCACCTGAATCTCTGTGATGTGACGCGGGTCTCTCGTAAACAGTGCCTCCAGTTGGTAGGGCTTGTCGGCCACAACGACAAAATCGATCCACGAGCCGGGGATGTCCACGCGGGGCAGCTCCTCCACCAGTTCGTTGACTTGCGCGATCACGATCCCGTCGCGAAAGGCAGCGGCTTCAACTAGGGTAGGTGTTTCCTCAGTGTTGGCGCCCGTGTACAGATTGCCGGACCGGTCTGCCTTGTCTGCGGCGACCAAGGCGACCGAGGGGATCAGGTCGATAAACAGCCTTCCGTACAATTCCAGATAGGTATGTATTTCTCCCATCGTCAGCTTGCCGTCCTCCAGCATTTGCGCGATGCGCAGGCTTTGCGGGCCGGCGTAGGAAAAATCGATTTTTGTTGCGATGCCCTGTTCGAAAATGTCCAAATGTTCCGGCCGGGAGATGCTGGACATGATCATGTGCAAATGGTTGACTTTGCTGGGATCAACCTGGGCCAGGGCCTTTGACAGAAACGAGGCCTGCTTTTGGTTGTTTCCCTCCAGCACCACCCGATCTCCCGGGGCGATCAGCGCTTCCAGCGCCTGGACGATGCTTTCGGTCGGGATGACCCGCCCGTGGGCAATTCCTTCCAGCTTGGCTACCCGTGCCGCCTTTGCATCGCGGCGAGTGGTCCATGAGCGTTCACTTTGGGCAGTTCGATTGTCTCGGTGCACGGTATCCTTCTCCTTTCACATGTTAATCGTTTGCCTTGAACCGGTTGGCCAGAATGCAGCAAGTCTTGAGGCCGCTGTCGGCTGCCGAGACCGAGCGAATGGAAGGAAAAGCGGTCTTCGCCAGGTTGGTCAAAACGCGCCCGGGTGGCATTTCGATAAACAAGCGGGCTCCCCGTTCAACCAGCAGCGAGGCAGCCTCATGCCAGCGCACCGGGTGGGAGACGCCGAGCGCCAAATCTTCCCTGATCGCTTCCGGATCCAGCAGGGTGCGGCCCGTCCGGTTTGAGGCGTAGGGAATCGCCGGCTTGCGGAACGGTACCTGTTTGAGCGCATCTGCCAGTTTGGCGGCTACGGGTTCGAGCAAACGGCAGTGGGAGGGAACGCTCACCTGCAGTCGTTCTGCCTTTCTTGCCCCTTCCTGCCGGGCGGTTGCCAGCACCCTCTCTATACCCTGGACAGACCCGGCTACCACGATCTGATCCGGCGCGTTGTAGTTGGCCAGATAGACAGGTTCTTCGCGGGAGAAAGTCCTCGCAACGATGTTTTCCAGCTTTTGCTGCGGAATCCCCAAAACAACCCCCATGCCATATCCTTGCCTAAAGGCGTTTTCCATCAGTTCACCCCGCAATTTCACCAATGTCAGCGCAGCGGGAAAATCAAGCGAACCGGCGATGACTGCGGCGCCGAAGGCCCCAACTGAGTGACCCGCCGCCCAATCGGCTCGCGCTCCTTCCGCCTGCAGCGCACGGGCAGCAGCCACTCCGGAGACAAGCAGCGCTACCTGGACGGCAACAGTCGACCTGAGCGCATCCTCGGTGTCCCGTAAAAGCAGGTCCTCACCCAGGAGATCGCTCGCCTCTTGAAGCGTCCCGGCAATCACCGGATGGCGGGGCATGCTGCGAAGCATATGCGGCTCTTGGGAACCCTGGCCAGGAAACGTGAATACGACGCTCATAATCCCTCCAATAAAATGGCCCGCGGCTCTTCCGGCGGCTTAAAACAGGTCATGGCCGGACCAGGCCGCCTTGGCCAAAGATTTCTGGATACTCTCAATCACATCGCTGTTGTGTTTTTCCAGGATGCGGGCCGCCTCGGCAATCTTGCCGTCTTTCAGCATCCGGACAATAATGGAATGTTCAGAAACCGACTTTTCAATCTTCCCCTCGTTCGCAAACGAGAGGCTCTGAACCCGCTGAAGAGGCAGTTCCAGTCGGGAATAGACGTTTTTGATCACTTGGCTTTTGCTCATCTCAATCAGGCACATGTGAAACGCGTAATTGTACTGTGTGTACTTTTTGATCGCTTTTTCGTCTTTCATCTCTTGGAGAACCTGGTCCATTTTTTCGATTACTTCGGTGTCCACACCGTGTTCTTCGATTCGCTTCATCGCCAGCGATTCCAGCATGGTGCGGATTTCGAGCAAATCATAGATTTCCGCTTCGGTATATCCTTTGACGACAGCGCCTTTTCTGGGGATTCTTTCGACAAGACCTTCGATCGAAAGCAGAAAAATGGCCTCTCGGACCGGCGCCCTGCTCGTGCCGTACTCTTCCGCATACGTATTCTCGATCAATTTTTCCCCTGGCTTTAATTCGCCGGTAATGATCTGTTCTGTAATGTGTTCCGCAATTCTGTTGGAGAGAGCGTTTTTACTCAAGTCCAGAGTACTCATGCAATACCTCCTTCAAATAGAATGAACGAAATGAAAATTGTCGACTGTCGGTTAAATTATAACCTGTAAAATTCGTCGATTCAATATTTTTTATATTTTACGAAAATAATTGCAATTTTTCTGTCATCCCACTACTATTGTCTTAAGTATAATGTCGACAGTAGATTAACGTCTCTTTTCACAGAACAGGGCGTTGCCTACTTGCGATCAACGAATAAAAACGCTGAAGCGAGGTGTTTGCGGTTGGTCATTTACGGGGTTTCACTGCTGTCCATTTGCATGCTGGTGGGGGTTTTCCTCGGGGATTTGCTGGGAAAGCTCGTCGGGGTGAAAGCCAATGTCGGCGGTGTTGGCATCGCGATGCTGATGTTGGTATTGCTGGTCGATTATTTGTCGAAAAAGAACAAGTTGAACATCAAGTCACAGGAAGGGCTGTCTTTTTGGAGTTCCATGTACATTCCGATCGTCGTCGCGATGGCTTCCCAGCAGAATGTAGTCGCGGCGGTAAAAGGCGGGCCGGTGGCACTGCTGGCCGGTGTCGGCGCAACCGTCGTCTGTGCTGCCCTGGTACCGGTCGTAAGCAGGATCGGGCAGGCAAAACAGGAGTTTATTAACGAAGTAGAGGAGGCATAACCATGCTGGACATGCTTCTTTCCATCTTTAAAAGCAATGGACTCGTAACGGCTTTTGCGGTCATTGGGATCGTGATGTACATCTCCTATCAGATTTCCGGCAAACTCACCAAGGGAAGAATTCACGGCTCCGCAATCGCCATCATATTCGGACTCATTCTTGCTTACCTGGGGGGTATCACTACAGGCGGCGAAAAAGGGCTCGCTGACGTTTCATTTTTTTCCGGGATTGGTTTGATGGGCGGCGGGATGCTGCGCGACTTTGCGATTGTGGCAACCGCTTTTGGCGCCAGCTTCGATGAAGTGAAAAGGGCCGGAGTGAGCGGGGTTGTCGCCCTGTTTCTGGGAGTTGTCATCTCTTTTTTAGTCGGAGTGTTGATAGCGCTGTCATTCGGATATACGGATGCGGTCAGCTTGACGACGATAGGTGCCGGCGCCGTCACGTACATAGTGGGACCGGTGACCGGAGCGGCCGTCGGGGCCAGTTCGGACGTCGTTGCCTTGAGCATAGCGGCCGGATTGGTAAAATCGATTTTAGTGATGATCGGGACGCCGTTTGTCGCCAGGTATATCGGTCTGGACAACCCCCGCACCGCACTCGTGTTCGGCGGGTTGATGGGCACGACAAGCGGTGTCGCGGGAGGATTGGCGGCGACAGACCCCAAGCTGGTCCCCTACGGCGCCGTGACGGCAACCTTTTACACGGGACTTGGCTGCCTCTTGTGCCCGTCCCTGTTGTTTCTGGCGACGAGGTCCCTGTTTGGCTAGGAGCGCCCTGCCGCGCTTTATTGCGGACGCACGTCACCCGGCGGGTAGCAGGCACAGAGCGGCGGCCTGCTCGTTTTCCGTCGGTCATCGCAGGACAAGCAGCACACCTGCGCACAGACAGACGAACAGAACGGAGACGAGATACATCAATGATACGGTTTGCGGGATGTCGTCCGCTTGCAGCGGCCTGTTCGGATCCCCCAAACGCGCCCGGTCGGAAGGCACTCCCTTGTAGTAATTCAATCCGCCAAGCTGCACACCCAGCGCACCAGCCACTCCCGCCTCGGAAAAGCCGCTGTTCGGGCTGGGATGCAGGCGGGCGTCGCGGCGGATCACCAGCCATGCCTGGCGCCAGTGCAACCGTTTCAGCCAACTGGCCGCGACGATCAGGAGCGCGCCTATCCTTGCCGGTATGTAATTGGCGAGGTCGTCAAAGCGGGCCGATGCCCAGCCCAGATGCTCGTATCGCTCGTTTTTATAGCCAACCATCGAGTCCAGCGTGTTGGCCGCCCGATAGGCCATTGCCAGCGGAGCCCCGCCAATCGCCGCGTAGAACAGCGGGGAGAGAATCGCGTCGACGATATTTTCCGCCACCGTCTCCACGGCCCCGCGGACGATCTCCGGCTCTTCAAGCTGCTCGGTGTCCCGGCCGACGACCATCGCCAGCTCGCTTCGCGCCGCCGGAAGATCGCCCGCTTGCAATTTGGCGTAAATGTTCATCCCTGCTTCAGCCAACCCCTTGGTGGCGATCGTCGTCGAGATGAGCCAGACCTCCGCCGCCCAGGCCAGCCAGGGATGTAGCATAGCCAGGCCCTTTAGCAGCAGCCAAACGACCAGGTAAGAGCCGCCCACCAAGAGCAGCGGAAAAAGCATTCCTGCCCATTTTAATGAAGCCGCGCGGGTAAAGCGGCGACGGATCGCCTGCTCCAGACGGGTGATCACCCACCCCATGCAGACGACCGGATGGGGGAGCCAGCGCGGGTCGCCGATCAGCCGATCCAAGAGGTAGGCGCACAGCAGATGAACAGCCATCACCGCGCTACTCCTCCCTCTGTGTCGCTGCCGCTTCACGCACCGTTTGATAGACCAGCCTGGCTGCAGCGTCCCCGATCGTCGTCGCCGTGCCGGCGTACGGATGAAGCTGCGGATAACCCTGCTGGCTGACAGCGAGGACAAACGAATCGCTTGTCGTTCCCGTAGCGATCTCCCCCGTATTCGTCAACAGCTGCAAGTCCTGCAGAGCCGCCGCCTTGGCTTCACTTGCCGTGAGCAGGGCATTGACCATCGCAGCCGGAGTCATCCGGCCGTTGACGAACAAAAACGTGTTAATCGTCCCGGATTGATAGGCGGAAAAAATCCGTTCTGCCTTTCCTGCACGGGCAGCATTGCTCGTGCCTGCTGTCGTGCAGCAGACCATGTCAAAGGCGTCCCCCGCCTCCTCGGCAACAGCGGCATGGGTCAGCTTTGCCGCCGTTTGCAAGCCGATCGTCGCATCTAGCTGGTAGCCCCACTGTTCGATTTGCTCCCGCATCCGGGCTGCCGGGTCTGTACTGCGGTAAGTCTTGTCCACGTACCAGTTGACAAACGTGTGGGCGCTGGACAGTCCCCCGCCCCACAGCGCGCTGCTCAGCGTTTCCATGGGGATGGCAGTGCGGATGAGCAGATGCTGCTGCTTTAACTCCACACTCAGCTCGGGCCACACATGTGACCGATAAAAAACTCCATGACGAAATGGCTGTGACATCTGTTCCCTCTCTCCCGCCGGCTGCCATTGATCGCCGGTTGGGCTTCTACATCCATGTGGTTTTTTCGGTATACGGCGTACGGGTGGTGGCCGGGACTTCGGCAGCAGGATAGCCGATGAACACGGTTCCGATCACTTTTGCAGATTCGGGCGAACCGATAAATTCATAGAGCCGCTTGTCGCGGACCAGTCCGACCCCTCTCGTCCTCCACACCAGGCCTAAACCCAATTCCTTGGCCATCAGCCACATCGAATGGATCGCACAGCAGACGGCGAATTCATTATCTTCTGATGAGTCTTCATCATCTGGAATGATATCGGAGGTGACGACAATTATCAATGGGGTATGATCGATCACTTCCACAGAGCTTTGCACGAGGTGGGGTTTGGCCGGAAAACGCTCGTGCAGGTAATCGACTGCGATCTGCCGATAGCGCTCTTTGGCCTCGCCGCGGATGACGTAAAAATGCCACGGTTCCCGCAAGCGGTCGTTGGGCGTCCACGTCGCCGCTTCCAACAGCAGCTTGATTTTCTCCTCTTCCACCTCGCGCTGCTCGTAGTTGCGCACCGCCCGCCGCTCCTTCAAGATCTGCATGATCGACATGGACACGTTCACTCCTAAAATTCAATTCCGTACACGGCCGGAATTCCTTCATTATAATAATGCTTTTCGGCCTCGACCACGGAGACGAGATCGGCTGCCGCCTTGACCTCGTCTTTGGCGTTTCTGCCGGTAATCACCAGATGCACGTGTTTGGGGCGGCTCTGGATCAACTCAAGCACCTCGGCGAGCGGCAGGACGTCGTCGACCGGAAAGCTGCTGATCGCCAGGGCATTGTTTAACTCGTCGAGGATGACGAGATCGTATTCGCCGCTCATGACCGCCTCCTTGGCCCGCGGCCAGCCGGTTCGCAGCGCTTCGCGATGCTCTTCCGGCGTCTTTGTCCAGGTAAAGCCGATCCCCAATTGGACCATCTCTACACCCAGCTTCTTGAGGGCGATCTGTTCGCCATAAGAGCGCTCCGGCGATTTGATGAATTGGAATATTTTTACATTAAATCCCCGCCCGATGCCGCGCAGGGCCAATCCCAAGGCGGATGTCGTCTTCCCTTTCCCGTCTCCCGTATAGACGAGGGTAAGTCCACGCTGATTCTCTCTGCTTCGACCCATTAGCCGCTCAATCCTTTCCTCTGTTATGGCTGGGCTGATTACGCTTCGGTTTTCCCCGCGATCCCGGCGGAATGGAAGGTGGCCATCTCGCGGAGCATCCGCGTCGCCGCCTCGACGAGCGGAAAGGCAAGCGCAGCGCCCGTCCCTTCGCCGAGACGCAGCTCAAGATCCAGCAGGGGCTGTTTGCGCAGGTGGGACAAGGCCTGTTTGTGTCCGGGCTCTTGCGACTGGTGGCCGACGATCATGAAGTCAGTGATTCGCGGCTCGATCCTAACTGCGAGCAGGGCGGCAACGGTCGAGATAAATCCGTCCACCAAAATCGGCACTCGCATGGCAGCCGCCTGCAGCATCGCTCCCGCCATCGCACCGATCTCCAGTCCGCCCAGTTTTGCCAGGACGTCGAGCGGATCGGCGGGATCAGCCTGCCGGGACTCGATCGCCTGCCGAATAATCTGCTTCTTGCGGAGCAGCGCGCCATCTGCAAGGCCGGTTCCCCTGCCGACGACATCCTCTACCGGCTCTCCGGTGAGCACAGCCAGCATTGCGCTGCTGGGCGTCGTATTGCCGATCCCCATTTCCCCTAAAATCAGCAGCCTGGCCCCCTGCTGGATCATCTGCCTGGCACAATCCGCCCCGGCTTCAAGGCTGGCGGCTGCTTCCTCTCTGGTCATCGCATCTTCATGCAAAAAATTGCCGGTGCCGTACCTGATTTTCCGCGAGATCACCTCTTCTGCCGACAGATCGCTGGCAACGCCTACATCCACTACCTGCAGCAGCGCGCCGATCTGGCGGGAGAAAACGTTGATGGCTGCCCCGCCGCCTGTAAAGTTCAGCACCATCTGGGCCGTAACCTCCTGCGGATAGGCGGAGACTCCCTCCTTCACAATGCCGTGATCCCCGGCGAAGACGATCACGCCGGGCGGCGATACTTGCGGAAACGGCTCTCCGGTTATTTTGGCCAATTGGATGGCCAGCTCCTCCAACCGCCCCAGACTGCCCGTCGGTTTGGTCAATTGGTCGATATGCATCCTGGCCGCTTCCCCGGATGCGAAATCGAGCGGCGGCACCTGTTGCATCCACTTCATTTCTACCTCTCCTGCCTTTCCTGTTGAAACTGTCTCATCTTTTCATAGACGTATGGCAGATCGACATGGCTCCTCACCATTTCGGCAATCTGATCAAACCCCTGTTCCCGCAGGCGTACAAAAGAGACGCGCTCCGCTATCGGAGGTAAGCCTTTTTCACGCCGAATGTCACCCAGCAGCTCATGCCGAAACTCGTCATTGTGAAAAATCCCGTGAAAATACGTACCCATGATGCCACGGCTGCGGTCCCATACGCCATCGGTGTGTTCCCGCAGCTCGATCAGCGGAGAGACATCCCCTGTGTACCGGGACTCACCCATGTGAATCTCGTACCCGGTTACCTGCAAATCTCTATCAGCCAACCGGATGACGCCCGCAGACTGGCTTGTCGTCTTGGTCTTGAGCAGGCGGGTAGCGACAGGCACCAGCCCCATCCCCTCGACCAGCCGCTGCGGCGACTCCACCTCATCCGGGTCTTCGATCCGCTCCCCCAGCATTTGATAGCCGCCGCACAGTCCGACCAGCTTCGCCGTTCCCTTCCGCACACGGTCGATGACGGCCGCTTCCAGACCCGATTCGCGGAGGAACAGCAGATCTTCCAGCGTATTTTTGCTGCCCGGCAGGATGATCAGATCCGGCTGCCTTAGATCGCTGACCTGTGTCACGAAGCGGACACCGCAGTCCGGCTCGACAAAAAACGGGTCGACATCGGTAAAATTGGAGATGCGGGGGTAGCGGATGACAGCGATATCGATCTCTTTGGGCTGATCGCTCCTCGCTTGATACGTCTCCAGGATCAGGGAGTCTTCCGCATCGATATACAGGTTGGGCAGGTAGGGAAGCACCCCGATCACAGGCTTTCCGGTGTACTCCTCAAACCAGTCGAGCCCGGGCTTAAGCAGGGAGAGGTCGCCGCGAAACTTGTTGATGACTACGCCGATTACCCGATCCCGGTCCTGTGGCTCCAACAGCTGCAGCGTGCCGACCAGACTGGCGAAGACTCCTCCCCGCTCGATATCGCTGACCAGGATCACCGGTGCATTCGCCATCCGCGCCACCCGCATGTTGACCAGTTCGCGGTCGTTGAGATTGATCTCTGCCGGACTGCCCGCCCCTTCGATGACAATGCAATCATATCGATCGGCGAGCCGCTGGTATGCGTCCTGGATGATTTTCAATCCCTGCGCAAAAAAATCGCTGCGGTAGTCAGTGGCCAGCATGTGCTTGTAGGGCTCGCCGTGGACGACAATCTGGGCTTCCCGGTCGCGGGTGGGTTTGATCAGGATCGGGTTCATATCGGTCGTGGCGGCAATCCCCGCCGCTTCAGCCTGGACTCCTTGTGCCCGGCCGATCTCCTTGCCGTCGATCGTCACATAAGAGTTCAGCGCCATGTTTTGCGACTTGAAGGGAGCCGTGGCATAGCCGTCCTGCGCAAAAATCCGGCAGAGGGCTGTCACCAGCACGCTCTTGCCGGCATCGGAGCTGGTGCCCTGGACCATCAGCGGAAGCGCCCTACCCATAGGCCTGAACCTCCCGGCACTGCTCGATCCAGCGCACGACTACCGCAGGGTTGGAGCCAAAGTGAAAATGCGTGTACCCGGCGACGAGGTTGCCCGCCAGATACCCTTCCTGTTTGGCGCCGCGCATGCCTTTGGTCTCATAGGCGGGAGTGAATTCGCCGCGGGCTGCAAAGGTGGAGTAGTGAAACTCGTGCCCTCTCGCCGCAGCATCTGCTCCCAGCAAGAAGTTGCCGGCGCGGCCAAAGATTTCGCGGTAGCCGAGTGCGGCCAGCCTGGTTTGCATCGTTACCTTGCCCGGGATCACACCGGCCATCGGATAACGGCTGCCGTCTGTCGTCTCGATCTCTTCCGTCAGGTACATAAAACCGCCGCACTCCGCCAGCGTGGGCAGCCCGGATTGCACCGCCTGGCGGATCGACGCAAGCACGCTCTCGCCGCTCGACAGCGTACTGGCAAACTCTTCGGGAAAACCGCCGCCGAGGTAGAGTCCCTGCACTCCTGCCGGGACCGTCTCCCCCGCCAGCGGCGAAAAATAGACGCACTGTGCGCCATAGTGTTCAAGCAGTTCCAGATTTTCCGGATAGTAAAAGTGAAAGGCGGCATCCTTGGCAACCGCTATTTTCACCCGCTTCGGTGCAGGCGGCGTGGCGAACAGAACCGGCTTGGCATCTAATTCAGGCGCCTCTGCAATCGCCAGCAGTTGATCCAGATCGACCGTCTCGCTGATCAGATCGGCCAGCTTGGCAAAGAAGCCGTCCAGCTCCCCGCGCTCCAGCGAAGGAATCAGGCCGAGATGGCGCTCCGGAATCGCGATGCCTGCTTCCCGCAGGAGATAGCCGACGACCGGTATGCCGCACTCCTGCTCCACCGCTGTTTTGACGATGCGGTAGTGTCCGACGCTGCCCACTTTGTTGGCGATGACGCCGGCGATGCGGATGCCTTCGGCAAAGTGTTGAAACCCTTTGACGATGGCCGCGACGCTGCGGGCCATGCTGTGGCAGTTGACGACCAGGAGCACCGGGCTTTCTGTAATCTGGCTGATATGGGCCGTACTGCCGTCGTTATTTGCCGGATTTTTGCCGTCAAAAAAGCCCATCACTCCTTCGATGAGGGAAATATCCGCGCCGCTGCTGCCGCGCGCAAACACCTCTTTGACCGCATCCTCAGGCAGCATCCAGCTGTCCAGGTTGCGCGAAACCCGTCCGGTTACCGCCGTGTGATAACTGGGATCGATGTAGTCAGGGCCACATTTGAAGCCCTGCACGACCAGTCCCCTGCGCTGCAGTGCCGCCATCAAACCGATCGTCAGCGTGGTTTTCCCTACCCCGCTGCCCGTTCCGGCGATGACAATCCGACGTTGTGTCATGTGAGCCCCCTTGTCACTCAAAAGATAGGATTCCGACAGATATCGTGACGTTGCCGGATTTCTTTTTCGTCAAGACCAATTGATCGCATCCGGCGTAGAGCCTAGCCGCCGGCTCGCTTACGCCCCAGACGCCGGTATAGCGGTAGACCGTCTCCGAGGGAGCCTCGATCGGCACGGCGTTAAGCTGTTCGGCCGTATACCAGACGAATGGCCAACCGTACTTCCCGGTGACGGCGAGCAGTCCCGGTTCGCCTTTTTTCAGTTCAAACGTGCAAACCGCTTTCACGCTGTGAATCGAGAACCGCAATTCGTCCAGCGTCTCCAGGATGACCGCTTCGATCTCCTCGGCTGACGTACCGCGATTGCAGCCAATGCCCAGCACGATCACCTTGGGGCGGTACAGCACGCCGTTTTGCAAGATGACTTCTTCATCCGCCGAAAGCAGGCGGTGCGTCACGACCAATGCTGCGTTCGGCTCTGCCGCCAGGGCGTCAGGTATATTGTCGAACACCTGGATATTGTCCGGCAATGGCGTCTCGTGCATCCACCAGTTTTTTTCGCCGGACTCCTGGACGACGGCGACCTTTTCCTCGTTGACGACGGCAGCGGAGACGGGTGTCAGCTTTTCATCCGATTCCCACCGCCAGCCGAAGCGGCGGCCGAACAGGTCGACCGGAATTGTCTTTTGCACATCGGACGCCGTGGTGATGACCGGCCGGGCGCCAATGGCCGCCGCCACTTCCAGCGCCAGCTCGTTGGCCCCGCCCAAATGGCCGGACAGGACACTGATCACGTGCTCCCCGCGATCGTCGATGACGACGACGCCCGGATCGGTTTTTTTATCCTGCAGCAGCGGAGCGATCATCCGCACGACCGCCCCCAGCGAAATGATCACGATCAGCCCTTTGTAGCTTGGAAACAGGGCGGGAAACAGCAGGCGGACCGAACCGGTAAACAGTTGGATCCGCCGGGTTGTCTCGTCGCCCCGGGCAAACTTCTCCATGTAGTAGAGATCGGCGTGGGAAAACTTCTCATGCAGTCTGCGAGCCAGTTCGACCCCGTGCTTGGTGATCGCCACAATCGCGTAATCACCCCTCTGCTCAATCGCCGGGATGACCCCTTCCTCCAGCTGAATGCTCATGCCTTCACTCCCTTGCGAAAGCTGTGGGTAAATTCTTTATCGTACAGCTTCGAACGATATTCATCCTTTTCGTGGATGTCGGGATCGAGCGCCCAGCCGGCCAGGATCATCGCATGGGAGCGGATGCCGTGTTTGCCCAGGTCCTCGTCCATCCTGCCCACCGTCGTCCGGACGATCTTCTGATCAGGCCAGCTGGCGCGCTGAACGACCGCGACCGGCGTCTCCTCGCTCCAGCCGGCGGCGATCAACTCGCGGGTGATCTTCTTGGTCAGGGTGGCGCTCAAAAACAGCGCGATCGTGCAGTGATGGCTGGCCAAATCCCGCAGTTGTTCCCGCTCCGGCACCGGCGTGCGCCCTTCGGCGCGGGTCAAAATCAAGGTCTGGGTCAGCTCCGGTATCGTCAGCTCGGCGCCGACTGCAGCCGCCGCGGCAAAGACGGAGCTTACCCCGGGGACGATCTCACACTCGATGCCCCGGCGCTTTAACAGCGCGATCTGCTCCATCGTCGCTCCGTACATCGACGGATCGCCCGTGTGCAGCCGCACCAGTTTTTTCCCGGCGGTAACGCGGTCCACGATGACTTCCACCATCTCCTCCAGCGCCATGCCGGAGCTTTTGATCACTTCGGCTGCCGGGTTCGCTCTCGCCACCAGTTCTTCGCTGACCAGCGAGTCGGTGTAGAAGACGACGTCCGCCTCCTGAAGCAAGCGCAAGCCTTTCACGGTAATCAAGTCGGGATCGCCGGGACCCGCCCCTACGATATACATTTTCACTATTTTCTCACCACCATCAAGGTTAGGTACTCCAATTCCGCACCTTCCAGCTCCTCCACATCCCGCCAGATCATCTCTTCACTGGACGTGGCCTTCGTCACGACAGCCGCCTTATGGACGAGATCAAGCTCCCTGAGCAGTTCGATCATCATGTCGAGCACCTTGGCCACCTTGATAAAGATGACGCAATCGTGTTCGACGAGCGCTTTGCACATCGCGGCCCGGTCCTCTGTCGCCGGGATGATCGCGGTCTGTTCGTCTCCGTCGGCCAGCGGCAGACCGAGCCGGGCCGCAGCGCCGTTGACAGAAGAGATGCCGGGGATCGATCTGATCTCCACTTCGGGGTGAAGCTCCTGCATCAGCCGCATCATGTGAATAAACGTACTGTACAAGAGCGGGTCGCCCTCCGTGACGAAGGCCACATCTCTACCCTCGCGCAGGTGCTGCCAGATGGTTTCCATTGTTTTGTTCCACTGCCGCTCCAGCGTCTCCTTGTCCTTCGTCATCGGAAAGACGAGCCCGACCATCTCTTTTTCCATCGTGTTGACGTAGGTTTCCGTTATGGCCAGCGCATAGCTTTTGCTGCCGGA
Source organism: Brevibacillus massiliensis (assembly GCF_000311785.1). Lineage (GTDB taxonomy): Bacteria > Bacillota > Bacilli > Brevibacillales > Brevibacillaceae > Brevibacillus_C > Brevibacillus_C massiliensis. Next base: position 415,855 of record NZ_HE978535.1, on the reverse strand, counting down.
ACGCTTTTTCGGATAGGCGATGACAGGCGACTCCTTGAGAATGCGAAACGCCTTCACTGTGATTAATTCGGGGTCGCCCGGCCCTACCCCTACCCCGTGCAGCACTCCCAGTTTACTCATTTGCGCTCTCCACCTTTTTGTATGCTGTAATCAAGTAGACAGGATTTAAGCCTTCAAAACGGGTCATCGCCAGAATCGGTTTGCTCCGCGATATTTGCGACAGCGTCACGTCAAAGGCAAACCCTTCGGCCTGAAACGCTTCGATCGCCAGATACAGGGTCTCGATCGTCGCCGCGTTGAGGACGATGCGCCCCTCCGGCTTCAGGCGGCTGCAGCAGACGTGCAGCAGTTCCTTCAACTCGCCGCCGCTTCCCCCGATAAACACTGCATCCGGGTCGGGAAACCGCTCCAACCCCTGAGGAGCCTTGCTGTGCACAAGAGACAAGTCAGCGCGAAACTTGTACATGTTCTGCCGGCAGTTTTCCAGGTCTTCGGCGTTTTTTTCCACGGCAAACACCTGTCCCAAACGGGCGATACGGGCTGCCTCGATGGCAATTGAGCCGGTACAGGTGCCGATATCCCAGACCGTGCTGTCGGCGCGCAGCCGCAGGTTGGCCAAACTGAGCACGCGAATCTCCCTTTTTGTAATTAACCCCTTATCCGGTTTTCTCTGGGCAAACTCTTCGTCAGGGATGCCCAATGGCCAGACGGGCCCGGCCTGTTTCTGCCGAAGGATTACTACGTTTAACGGAGAGAACGACTGGTCGGCCAGTTCATCCAATTGATACCAGCCCGTTCGCTCGTCCGGACCGCCCAGATTTTCGCCGACAAACATCTCGTACTCATTCATGCCGAACATGAGCAGGTACTTGGCAATCGCCTGCGGTCCGTTCTGATCATCAGTGAGCAGAGCTACCTTCGCCTTCCCGTCGATGCGCTGGGCCAGGCCTTTCATGCTGCGGCCGTGAACGCTGGTAATGCATGCGTCCTGCCAGCTTTCGCCGATGCGAGCAAAAGCGAGTTGAATAGAACTCACCTGGGGGTAGATCTGCACCGGCAGCTTTTTGGCCAGGTAGCCGCCAATGCCGTAAAACAGCGGGTCTCCGGAGGCCAAGATCACTGTCTGGCGCGTCTCACCCCGCAGCCGCTCCACAATGGCAGCAAGCCCTTCCTGAACAGCCCATTTTTCACCGGGGTAGTCGGGAAAATAGCCGAGATGCCGCTCACCGCCGATCAACAGCTCGCTCTCCTCAATCCACTGGCGGTAGACGGGCAAAAGACTCTCCGCTCCGTCATCACCGATCCCGATCACTTTGATTACTTGCTCCATACCGTGACTCCCTTCCGAGCAACTCACCCTTCATCGTCGTAATCACCGTCTCCAGCTCCAGTCCTCCGCCGATATGGCGCAAACCGACATCACAACAGTACTGACACAGCCTGGCAAAAAAATGCCGGTACCCCTGCGCCATCATCAGGTCGCCCACATAAGAGGCGGTTGTGGCTGACAAAATCTCCTCCTTCAGCTCCGCAGGAACGCCCGCTTCCTCCGCGACTTTCGCCAAGAAGCCGAAGTCCACCGGTGCGCTTTTGGAGTGAACCATCAGCACGCCTTGTGCTAATTTGGAAAATTTACCCATCATACCGATTAACGATACCTTCTTCACTGCGGGATGCTTCTTGCACATGAGCAGCGTGAATCCGACGAAATCGCCCATTTCAATAAAGGCTTCCTCCGGCAGATCCGGGTACAGATCCATGCCGACCTTTTCACTGCGACCGCCGGTGGACAGGACGAGGTGATCACAGCCGCCAGCGACAGCGACGTTCATGGCCTGAACAATGCTCGCTTTCCAGGCCGAAGTCGAATACGGAACGACGATTCCCCGCGTGCCCAAAATGGAAATGCCGCCGACGATCCCCAGTCTGCCGTTCAGCGTCTTTTTGGCAATCTCTTCTCCGTCCGGCACCGAGACGACCACGCGAACGCCGCGGTTGATATCGTACTCTGCCAGAACTTCCTGCACGGTTTCCACAATCATCCGGCGCGGAACCGGATTGATCGCCGCTTCGCCGATCGGCACCGGCAGTCCCGGTTTGGTCACCCGGCCCACGCCGACGCCGCCATCCAGTTCAATCCCGGGACTGTCCTTCCAGTAGACAGCGGACATGATCAGGGCGCCGTGGGTGGCATCGGGATCGTCGCCGCCGTCCTTGATCGTGCCGGCTACCCCCATGTCTGCGGTAAATTCGCAGCTCTCCATCTGGAAGGTGGCTGTTTGCCCGATCGGCAGGGTGATCGTCGCTTCTGTCTGTTTTTCCTGCAAGATCAGCGACAGCAGTGCCGCTTTTGCTGCCGCCGTGGCACACGAACCGGTCGTGTAGCCGTAGCGCATCGGTTTTTCCGCCGCTTCCTTCATCGTTTATCCCCGGCGCTCCGCCATCAGAGACAAGGCGTTTACCGCCGCCACGGTCACCGGACTGCCGCCTTTCCGCCCTTGATTGGTAATAAATGGAATGTCCAGTTTGGCCAATTCCTCCTTGGATTCGGCAGCCGAGACGAAGCCAACCGGCATGCCGATGATCAACCCCGGTTTTGCCTCTCCTTCCTTGACGAGCCGGATCAGTTCCAAAAGCGCGGTTGGCGCGTTGCCGATGGCAAAGATGCCGCCTTCCGCTTCCTTGACCGCTTTGCGCATCGAGATGATCGCACGTGTCGTATTGAGCCGCTTGGCCTCTTCCATCACGTCGCGGTCGGAGATGTACACCTTTACCTCGCCGCCGAATTTCTCAATCCGAGCCTTGCTGATGCCTACTTGAACCATCTGCACGTCGGCAACGAGGATTTTCCCGGTGCGAATCGCCTGGATCCCCGCTTCTACCGCATCGGGGTGAAAGAGCAGGCTGCGGCCCAGGTCAAAATCGGCCGAGGCGTGAATAACCCGCTGTACGACGGGAAACTGCTCCGGTGTAAACGAATGCTCCCCCAGTTCCTCGGTAATGATCGCAAAGCTCTTTTCCTCAATTTCCTGCGGTTGTACCGTAGACGGTGTAAACTCCGTGTGAAACTGCATGGTCTATCCCTCCCTTGAGACAGCGGTCTAATTCGCGCAAAACGCCGGTAAAGTCGGAGAATTTGACCCCGTATTCAATCTGTGGCCTGGCGATCACGATCGTTTCAATCCCCAGCTCCAGGGCCGCTTCCAGCTTTTCATCGACCGCACCGACTTTGCCGCTCTCCTTGGTGATCATCAGCGTGACGCCGTAGTGCTCGTACAGCGCCCGGTTCAGTGCTTTGGAAAAAGGGCCTTGCATGGCGACAATGTTTTTCTGTTCAATTCCCAGTTCCTCGCATTTTTGCATGTTGTCCAGGCGCGGCAGCATGCGGGCCACCAGTGTGGTATCAGGCAGTCCCAGCAGCCGCTTGGCAAAGATCGCCAGGGTCTTGCTGCCTGTGGTCAGCATGATGACCCCCCGCTTCTGCGCGGCCAGCTCCGCCGCCTCGGCGTAATCCGCTGCCATCGTCACCTGCGGATGGTCATGGTAGGAGAGGCTTTCCCGTTCGTAACGGATGTACGGCACGCCAGCTTCACGGGCACCGCTCATCGCGTTTTTCGAAGCTTCCTCCGCAAAAGGGTGGCTGGCATCGACGATGGCCTGGATGTTCTTGGTCCGGACCAAATCGACGAAATCGGCGGCGGAGAGTCTCCCTACCTGTACCGGGAGGCCCGCTTCCTGCATGCTTTTTGCCGCGCTTTCCGTCACGACCGTGGTCAGCAGCGAATAGCCTGCCTGCCGGATCAACAGCGCCAATTCGCGTGCATCGCTTGTTCCCGCTAAAACGGCAATCATGGTTTCGCCTCCTCACTTTACGTGGACGTGATGATGATGACCATGCCCATGGTCGTGATCGTGGTGGTGGTGATGATCATGACTGTGATGGTGATGGTGGTCGATATGCTCCATGGCATCCAGGCGGTACTGGCACGTATCACAGTTCATCTTCACTACCCCCTGCAGCGCTTCCCTCACCCGCTCGTGAAAGACCTGGCGCAGCGCGGGGTGGAAGCCGAAGTAGTGGGTCATGGTGAAGGAAATATCCGCATGCCGCCCGCGAAGCTCCTCCAGCATGGCCTCCATCCGCTTGATCAAAACACCGGTGAACAGGAAGTAAGGCAGGATCACCACCTGACGGGCGCCAAGCTTCAGGCAGCGTTCCACGCCCTCTTCCGTCAGCGGGCTGGTCACACCGATAAAGGCAGTCTCTACCCACTTCACCCGGAAGCGTTCCCAAAGCAAACGGGAAAGCTTGAACAGATCGCCGTTGGCATCGGGATCGCTGCTCCCCCTGCCGACGACGAGTACAGCCGTCTCAGGCTGCTCCACATCTGGCAAAACACCGACTTCCGCCAAGCGGGCAGCGAGAATCTCCAACACCTTGGGGTGTACCCCGATCGGCCGTCCATAGACGAACTCTACTTGTGGATACCGCTCCTTCACCTCGTCGATCGCCACCGGAATGTGAATTTTGGCGTGTCCGGCGGCAAACAGCATCATCGGGATGACGACTACGCGAGTCGCCCCCCGCTTCACGCAAGCATGGACGCCTTGAAAGATGTCAGGCCGCTCCAGTTCCAAAAAACAGGTTTCGACGATCGGCACAGACAGCTCCTCGGCCATCGCTTCCACAAACCTTCTTACCTCGAGATTTCCTTCCGGATCCCTGCTCCCGTGCCCGACAAACAGCACCGCGTCCATACTGATTCCTCCCCTTCGTTTCGATTGTGGTCCCGTCAATCGCCGCAGACGGCATTGTCGATGACCAGCACCGGCACCTCCCGATGTTCAAAGCCTTCTACCTGTTTCACCCGCTTGAAGTACTTGTGAAACCGCTCGTTGGGGAAGCCGTCGGAGATGTAGCGGTTCACAATCCGCTCAACCGTCTCCACAAGCTCCTCCGGCTCGATTCCCTCGGCCACCGGCTGTCCGCTGTGGGCGTTTCTGCCGACCGTCTTGGCCCCGAGAAACAAGTCGAATTTCCCGCGGCGGTATACGATGCCGATGTCTTCTTTCACCGCGCCGTAACATGTCATCCCGCAGCCGTTAAATCCGATCCGCAGTTCTTTCGGCGCACTGCGACCGTTTAACCGCTGGTAAAGCTCTTCCGCATACGGGATGGACTCATCTTTTTCCCCGTTGCAAAAGTCGCACGCCTTGAGCTGGACTACGTCGCCGATCGGAGCGAGCAAGAGTCCTTCCGCCTGCAGCCTGGCGGTGATTTGCTTCGGCTCCGTCGTAGGGACACGCAGGATGATCTGGTGGTGGGGCGTGTACTCGATCTCTCCCGATTCGCCCGCCAACTCTGCCATCAGCATCATCTGACCCGGCGTAAAGCGCTTGTTGGCTACTCCCGGACTGACCGCTACTTCGAAGATCGACTGCTGCCCAAACAGCGGATTGGTGACAGGCGAATGATTCACTTCGACTCCACGGCTGCCCTGAACGAGCAGCAGGGCTTCCATGGCCAGTTCATAGGCGCTTGGCTTGGAAGCGGCAGAATGCACATGGGCGGCTGGCTGTGTGTCAGCAGCGGCTGGCCGCATCCCGGCAGCCGGTCGCATCTCGGCGGCAGGCTGTATATTCACAGCCGACCGGATGTCCGCAGCACGCGGCGCTTCCTCTTCAAACTGGGGCAGCGCCCAGGGCTCCGCCTCCGGCTTCAGGCGCTGGTGCGGCTTCAACGCCTGCTCCTCGGCCGTCAGGGTATACTTGCGCTGGTAGCCCCGCGGCGTAATCATTTTCTCGTCGTATAAAAACGTCGCCGAATTCCCGATGATGACGGTTGTCAGCATGCCGATTTCGTGATCCAGCATCTGCTCCAGCGTGGTGATCACGACCTGTTCCCGGTCGCGATAGGCGCTCTTGACGATGCCCACCGGCGTATCCGGCGAGCGGTATTTCAATAATATCCGCTGCGCCTCGACGATTTGTCTGGTGCGCCGCCCGCTGCGCGGGTTGTACAGCGCGATGACAAAGTCGGCCGCCCCCGCCGCTTCGATCCGCTTGGCGATGATCTCCCACGGGGTCAGGTGGTCACTCAGACTGATCGTACAGGCGTCATGCATGACCGGTGCCCCGAGCAGCGACGAACAGGAGTTGATCGCGGAAATGCCCGGAATCACTTCCACTTCCACCCCGGTTGCCTCCGTCCAGCCTTTTTCGATCAGCACCTCGTAGACGAGTCCGGCCATGCCGTAGACGCCGGCATCCCCGCTGGAGATGACCGCCACCTTTTTACCCGCTTCCGCCTGGCGGACAGCCTCCTGCGCGCGGCTCACCTCTTCCGTCATTCCCGTGCGGACGATTTTCTGTCCGGTCAACAGCCCGCTGATCAGATCCACATAGGTGTTGTAGCCGATCACGACATCGCTCTCTTCGATCGCTTCCTTGGCCCGTTTGGTAATGTGTTCAAAGCTCCCCGGTCCAAAGCCGATGATCAACAGTTTGCCTTTCATACCCACACCTTCCTCTCCTTCCATTCTGCAGCCGTACGCGGAGGCATTCCGCTCGTAAACGCCGCCCTCCGCTCGGGAGGCAGCGCTTCCCAGAGATCGAACAGCAGCGGCACGCCAAGGTGAAGCTCTTCCAAGGCGGCACGCTGGGAAAAGACTTGGTCCGGCGTACCTTCCAGCACCAGCCGTCCTCCATCCAGCACAAAGATCCAGTCGGCCCAGGCGTAAGCCAGATCCAGGTCGTGCGTCGCCATCAAGATCGCTGTCCCCGCTTGATGGATCTCAGCCAATTCAGCCATCAACTGCCGGGTGTGGAGCCGGTCCAGACAAGCAGTCGGTTCGTCCAGCAGCAGCAGCTGCGGCTGCATGGCCATCACCCCGGCAAGCGCAACCTGGCGCTTCTGTCCGAGACTAAGCTGGTGGATCGGGCGATCGAGCAGCTCCTCCAGATCAAATCGCTGTGCGATCTCCCGTACACGCCTCACGATCTCCCGGTCGTCCAGGCCGATGTTGCACAGTCCGTAAGAGATATCCTCGCCCACTGTTCCGGCCACCAATTGCTGTTCCGGGTCCTGAAAGACCAGCCCCACTGCCTGCCGCAGCACCAAAAGCGAACTGCGGTCATAACCCAGCGGCTTCCCCCTCCAGTGGATCCGGCCTTGCTCCGGACGAAGAATGCCGTTTGCGTGCAAAAAAAACGTCGATTTCCCGCTGCCGTTGTGCCCCAGCAGGACACACCTCTGGCCAGCGGGAATCCGCATGGTCAACCCGGCGAGCGCCTGATGCCGGGCACCCGGGTAGGTAAAATGTACATCGGTAAATTCCAGCAGCCAGTCCAAGGCTCTACCTCCCTGTCCACCACTCCAAAGCGATAAGTGCGAGACATCCCAGCACCGCTTCGGATAGATATCGTTTGGATCTCACAAAGCGGGCAGTCGAAACCACCCGAATCTCGCCGGAAAACCCCCTGGCCGCCAACCCGACCACCAACTGCCGGTACCGATGCCACGTCCGGCCAAACAGGGTGACTGCCAGCTTGGCCACATCCCTGAGCGTGCTGCGAAAGCCGTTGTGCCCGCCTCTTGCCTGCTGGGCCACCCAAAGCTGTCCGGCTACCTCCAGCAAGACGAAGACAAAGCGGTACATGATCGACAACAGCTCGATCAGGATCACGGGCATCCCCAGCCTCCTCAGTACCTGCAAGAGCTCCCCGAGCGGCACGGTAAAAAGGAGAAAATACAGACAGGCGACGGACGCAAGCGCCCGGGCCAGGACGGCAAACGCCCGCAACAAGCCGCTCTGGCTAAGGTACACGCAGCTGCCTGCCACCTGTACGGCCGCCACCGCATCTGCAGCCGCGCTGGCGGCCCCATCCCCGCTGGCTGCTTCCAGGCACAGCGGCGGCAAGCTCATCAGCATGAAGGCGGCCGGCAGCAGCAAGAGCCGCAAGTAGGTCCGCCAGGGAATCCCCGCGTACTTCACGATCCAGAGACTCAACCAGGCGAAAATAAGCAGATGCACCTGCCAGTGAGCGAGCAGCGCGATCGCCAGCAGGGAGGCGGCGAACAGCAGCTTCTGGCCTGGCGGAAGCTGCCGCAGCCGGTTGGTGTAGGCGTACGAATCAAACGGAATCTTCATTCGTCCGTCCTTTTTTTGTCGACCGGCCCCGGAAGAAACCGAAGGCATAGCCGATCACACCCGCGCCAATCGCCGCCTGCAGGGCGAACAGCAAACTCTCCGTTTCCGCACCCGGCGGCTCGAAAATCGGCTGAAACCACGGCTCGTAATCGGGCGCAAGCTGTCCAACCGCCTCTTCGGCCGCATCGTCAGACCCGCCAAACTCCGACCCGTGAATAAAAGCCAGCGGAAGGACTGCCAACAAGATCACCACGAGCAAAATCGCGATGGTAAGGTAGCGATTCGATTTGCCCATCCATTACACACCTCGCTTTGCAGCCATAAGCTGTTCCATCTCAGTCCGGTTGTACGCATGCAGCCAATTCCACACCAGGACAGTCAGCAGCCCTTCACTAATGGCGAGCGGCACCTGTGTCAGGGCAAAAATCCCGGCAAACTTTGCAAAGGAAGCGAGAACCCCCCCTGATTCAGCAGGAAACGCCAGCGCAAGCTGCAGCGAAGTAACCAGGTACGTCGACAAGTCCGCCAGTGCCGCTGCGGCAAAGACAGCCAGTTTTTGCCGCTTGCCGCCGCGTGACAGCAGCCGATACACCCCGTATGCGACGAACGGGCCTACTACCGCCATCGAAATGGCATTGGCCCCAAGCGTCGTCAATCCGCCGTGGGCCAGCAGCAGCGCCTGAAACAGCAGAACAAGGCTGCCCAGCACCCCCATCGTCAGCGGACCAAACAGCACCGCTCCCAGGCCGGTTCCGGTCGGATGCGAGCTGCTCCCGGTCACAGATGGCAGCTTTAAAGCGGACAGCACAAAAGCGAACGCTCCGACCAGTCCGAGCAGCAGCTTTGTTTCGGGATTCGCCCTCGTCGTACGCTGAATCTCCCGCAGGCCCAAGAGAAAAAACGGAAGAAACAAAACCCACCAAAAAACGGCCCAACCTACCGGCAAAAAACCCTCCATGATATGCATGGCATGTGCTGTCTGCGGCGTGTTCACTGACAAGTACAGCACCATCGCAGCAATTCCCATCGGGACGAATACTTTCCGTTTCATGAATATACTCCCTCTTCAGACTCTGTTTTTCTCAACCAAAAAAGCACCTTCAGAGAATTCTCCGAAGATGCTCCATCACCTGACAAGTCGCCTGGCTATCCATAGACGGCTGTTCAAACTGTGTACACCTCCCTCATCCTCGTGAGTTTGACGATGTCGATTTCAAGGCAGGTCTCCTGACTCCAGTTCATCGCATAAACGCGCCCTTCCCATTCTTCAAGAACAGTGGGTTGTAAAAGCGTGTATGCTCCCTGTTACAGTGGCGGGACCGTGCCGGACTTTCACCGGACTTCCCTATTAAGTTGCCGATTCCATAGAAGAACCGGTCAACACCTTGAACGTTCCATATGAAATTATTCGTATAGAAATTATAATCATGATAGTAATAGTTTCCACCTGTTGTCAATCTCTTTTTGCGCTATCGATCCGGATCAGACGACTGGGGGGTTTCCTGTTCCTGAAGAAATCGTCGCTCCCGCTTCCCCGCAGGAACATGTTGGACCCGATCTGCCTGGGCTTGTGCATGACCCTGATTCCCTTTGCCACACTCTACTGGGCCGAACAGTACATTTCCTCGGGACTGGCAGGAAATGTGGAAATCGGCCCGCATCCGCCAGCCGCATAAAGTTAATGGCCCGCCTGCCAGGGCCGGCTTGGCGCGTGCCGATGGTGATGCCCGTGATGGTGCTGTTCCCGCTTCACCACCTTGGGCTCGGCGCTTCCTTCAATCCGGCGGCGAAGCGCGTACGGCGTCATCACCAGGCCGGGAGGGGTATACACCCGCGGAGCTTCCCCGTCACAAACAGGGCAAACGGCTGTCGCCGCAGCCTCGGCCATGCCGAGCCACACGTCAAAATCGCCGCACTTCGCACAACAAAACTGGTACTTTGGCATTGTCAACCTTCCTTTCGTATGATCAAAACGAGGATGAGACCCCAGAAGCCGCAGCAGAAACAGAAAAAAATGGGCTCACTCCGTTCATGGCACGCCAACAGGGAAGCTGTGCTGGCTGTCTCCACTCCAAAAAACGGCACGTCGACCAAAAATTACTGAAAGTATTTCAACGTAGAATTTGGTCGACAAGCGTGTGCCGTTTTTTTCCGTTCCGACTGGGTAGGCGTTGCCAAGGCCTCAGCTCGCTCCATTTTTTTCTGTTTCTCCCTTCTGCAGTCTCATCCCAGATGAACAAAGTCGTCTGTTACCTTGGCAAAATATCCTGCTCAAAAATCGCCGTGGGGATCGAAATGGTGCAGCAGGCGTTCGGGATGTCGACGATGCCGCCGATTCTCCCCTCTACCGGTGCGGTTCCCAGCAGCATATACGCCTGTTCACCGGTAAAGCCTTTTGTCTTCAAATACTCGATGGCGTTCAGACAAGCACGCCGGTAGGCGATATGGGCGTCGAGGTAGTGCTGGCTTCCGGAATGCTCATCGACGGAGATTCCCTCGAAGACGAGGAACTCGGAGTAATGCGGGTCGACCGGTCCCGGTTTGAAAATTGGATTGTGGATGATGTTGTACTTGGCCATTCCGCCTTTGATGATGTCGACGTGCAGATCCACCCAACCCGCCATCTCGATGCCGCCGCAGAACGTAATCTCGCCGTCCCCCTGTGAAAAGTGCAGATCGCCCAGCGACAGCTTCGCCCCCTCCACGAAGACCGGGAAGTAGATTCGCGTTCCTTTCGACAGGTTCTTGATGTCGCAGTTCCCGCCGTTTTCGCGGGGAGGAACCGTCCTGGCGCCCTCCCTCGCCACGCGCTCAAACTCGGCCCCTCTGAGCGAGCCTAAAACGGCGCTGTGCGGATTGGGCAGGTTGGCAAGCGGGGGAACCCGGTTCGGATTTTGGGCGGCGAGCGCTTTTTCCCTGCTGTTCCACCTGTCCAGCAGCTCGTGGGACGGGGCCACCCCGATCAAGCCCGGGTGAAGAATGCCGGCGAATTTTACCCCGGGAACATGGCGGGAAGTGGTGTATATCCCGTGAAAGTCCCATATCGATTTGGCCGCCTCCGGAAAGTGTTCCGTCAAAAACCCGCCGCCGTTATTCCGGTCAAAGATACCGTTAAAGCCCCACTCCGCCCCCTGGATCGCACCGATGTCCAAAATGTCGACGACGAGCACGTCCCCCGGCTGGGCGCCGTTCACCCAAACCGGTCCGCTCAGCACGTGGACCCGATTCAGATTCACATCGCGCACATCCGAGGGGTCGTCGTTGTTTTGGATTTGGCCATCCGTCCAGTCTTTGCATTCGATCCGAAACACCGCACCGGGATTGACAGAGACCGTGGCGGGGATATCCGGATGCCACCGATTGTGCCCGGGAGCCTCCTGCTCCTCCATCGGCTTGTTCAAATCCACGCGAAACAGCACTTCCGGCATAAGCGTTCCCCCTCTACATGGTTGGTTGAGTGCACTCACCACCATGTCTATTCCGGGATCGGCGCTGTTAGGACAAATGGAATTCGACGCTAAATCATCCCTCGCGGATTCCCTCATCGGAAAAACGATCGCTTCCCTGCATGCAAAACGAGCTCGAAACCCATCGTCGGACCCGTTTTTAGTCCCCCTCAGATTATCTGAGGGACACTCATTCGATTGAATATAAAATGCCACTTTGCCCCGTTATATGAACTTCACTTGCCGGACAAATTTTTGACAGAATAACGGTAATCATTCAAAAATCAGATACTTGTAGTAAGCAAAAAACTCCCTAAACAGAGAATAGAAATCTCGTAATTCAAAATAATTTGCGTGAGCCGAGTAAACGTCTGCGAATCCCGCCTTGGAAAAAGCTAGTTTTGTCCTGCTAATGTGATAGAACTGGGTGATCACCATGACAGACTGAAACCCCATGTCATCTGCAATCTTCCTGGTGTTCTCTGCCGTCATCCTTGTATTGAATCCCATGCTGTCGGTCAGGATCTTGTCACTGGGTATTCCCTTTTGCACCAAATACTGCTTCATGACTTCAGCTTCATCAAAACCTTCCGCTCCGCTCACGATGATGTAAGGCAAATAGCCGCCCTCATATAGCTCAACAGCTTTTTCCAAGCGGTATCGTAATCGGTCCGATGGTCTTCCGTCTTTTTCAACCTTATTGCCCAAAACAACACCTGCATCAACCCGCTGCTTTTTATCGGATAAACCATCAATCGTGATGGCTAGCACATGCACCACAAACCAAATCATCACAAGATACGCTATTTTTAACGGTATTTTTTTCC
>NZ_HE978535.1:391112-401616 GCF_000311785.1 Brevibacillus massiliensis | reverse complement strand
GTATTTTGAATGATGAAAAAAGATTAATGCAACGCTAGTGATTTTTTTCATAAAAGGAACTCCTGTGAAGTTTTGCTGTAACGAAAACAAAAAGAGCCATGCATGCAGGACGCACCCACGGCCGATCTGCAACAACGGGGCGATGGGCAGATCAATGCCATGCCCCTTGCCAGGCAAACTATTTTCCCTTGTTTCGCGAATGCTGGTTGACGTAGCGGAAAATCCCTTTAAATTCGTTGTACGTACGGTACGGCTTGCTCAGGATGCGAAACGGCAGAGAGGAAAGGAAATGGCTTAGATCTTCCCTGAATTCCTTCGTAATGCGCTGCGGCTTTGACAGGATCCGGTCAAAGTAGCGGCTGTATATCTCTGCAGGAAGATCGGGATTGATGGTGTTTTCCTTGCCGCAGCCGTTGCACGTTACTTTATAGAGCACGTTATTGACGTAAATAACCGTATGCTGCGACTGGCCTAAACAGTCTATACAGTACAGTTCTGTATCAAACCTGGATTCATTCATTCCGCTCTCCTCCCCTGAATTTGTATCACGGTACAGTGCACCTATTTTCAATATTATACCAGATCATCCCCGGGCAAGAACAGATTGGGAAAGGAACCTGAATACTATTTTCTCCCTGATCTCTCCCACAAAAAATACAGATACGCCCTAACGGATTTTTTTGTGAGGTATTTTACACAAAAAATACATTTCCATTGACGAAAAATTCACCCCTATACTATCATAGAGATGGACAGATGTTGGTCGGGGACATCCCTGACTTTTTCTTTTGGGTATGCATCCTACTATGACGAGGTGATCGACAGATGGTAAAAGGAATCGCAGCTTCACCAGGATATGCCGTTGGCGACGTATTTTTGTTGGAGGAAGCTGAAATTGTCATTCAAGAGGAAAAAATCAAGCCGGAAATGGCTGATGCAGAATGGGAAAAAGTGAAGCAAGCCTTTGCACATACGAAAATGGATTTGGAAAAGACGAAAGAAGACGTTGCCAAACGCGTTGGCGAAGATGAAAGCGCAATCTTTGCCTCCCATATCATGATCCTGGAAGATCCGACGCTTAGCGATGAGATCGAAAAGGAGATCAAAGAGGACAACAAAAACGCCGTCTGGGCGACCAATCACGTCTTCATGGGGCATGCGGCGATCTTTGCCGCTTTGGACGACGATTACATGCGGGAGCGGGCAGCGGATTTGAAAGACATCGGCAACCGCGTATTAAAACACCTGCTGGGAATCCACTCCTCCGGATTGGATGACGTAACCAAGCCAGTCATTTTGGTGGCAAACGACCTGACCCCGTCCCAGACGGCTCGTCTGGACAAGCAGCTCATCAAAGGAATACTGACAGAAATCGGCGGTCCGACCAGCCACTCCGCGATCCTGGCCCGCAACCTGCAAATCCCGGCCGTGGTCGGCTGCGCCAATTTGATGCAGCAGCTTACCCAGGACTCCACGATCGCCTTGGACGGCTTCACGGGCGAAGTCATCCTGAACCCCTCGTCAGATTTGGCTGAGGAGTATCAAAAGAAGCAGAAGGAGTACCTGGAACGGATGGAATTTTTGCGTGAATCTGCTTCTCGCCTTGCCGAAACGAAGGACGGAAAGCGGATTGAGGTCGCAGCCAATATCGGCAAGCCGGAAAACGTCAAAGCGGTTTTGGATAACGGCGGCGAAGGAATCGGTCTGTTCCGCTCCGAATTTTTGTTCCTGGAACGCAGCACGATGCCGTCGGAGGAAGAGCAGTACGCCGCCTATTCCCAGGTTGCCAAAGAGATGGACGGCCGCCCGGTGATCATCCGTACGCTGGACATCGGCGGGGACAAGCAGGTTGATTACCTGCCGATCGGCCATGAGCTTAATCCGTTTTTGGGCTTCCGGGCGATCCGCCTCTGTCTCGCGGAAAAAGACTTGTTTAAAATCCAGCTTCGGGCTATCCTGCGGGCGAGCAGCCACGGAAAATTGCGGATTATGTTCCCGATGATCGCGACAGAAGCAGAACTGCTGCAAGCACTGGCTGTCTTGGATGAGGCAAAAGCCGAGCTGCGCAGCCAGAACATCCCGTTTGATGAGGCCATTGAGGTCGGGATTATGATTGAGATTCCGTCTGCGGCACTCATCTCGGATATATTGGCGAAGCATGTCGACTTTTTCAGCATCGGCTCCAACGATCTGATTCAGTACACGTTTGCCGCTGACCGGATGAATGAAAAGGTAGGCTATCTCTACGATCCGGGCCACACTGCCATCCTGCGCCTGATCCGACTGGTCGTGGAAAACGCTCACAGGGAAGGCAAATGGGTCGGCGTCTGCGGCGAAATGGCCGGCGACCCCGTCTTTGCCAAAGAGCTGATCGGGGTCGGCGTCGACGAATTGAGCATGACAGCTACCTTGATTCCGCAAATGAAATACGAGATTGCCCAGCTCTCCTATGAGGAGCTGGCCAAGGAAGCAGCTGAAAAGCTGAAAAGGTAAAGGAGGGGGACTCCCCTCCTCTTTTACGTCTCTTCGATTTTTACCTCTTTCCCTTTCCTCGCATTGTCATTCCATTATGTATTATTTTTGCCAAGTGACGATTTGAACCGGTCGCCCCCATGAAGCGGATTGCATAAAAGGCTGCGGGGAGCGGAAACGTCAACGAGCCTGAGAAAATCTCAGGCTTCGCTGACTGGTTCCTATATTTTTACAAAGAACGGACTGATCCTCCGTCCACGTATACCGTCTGGCCGGTCATGTACGAGTTGGCCGAAGAGAGCAGGAACGCGGCAACCCGGCCAAATTCCTCCGGCTGGCCGTAACGCCTCATCGGAATCCGCGCTTCTTCCTGGGTCTTGATGCTTTCCACGTCGACCCCTTCCCGCTCCGCCTGGATCTGATCCAGCGATTTTACCCGTTCCGTGAAGATCCGTCCGGGTGCAAGATTGTGCACCTGAATGTTTTCCGGCGCCACCTCGGCGGCAAGTGTCTTCAGCATCGCCATCGTGCCGGTGCGGATCGCATTGGACAACATCAGGTTGGGGATCGGCTGCTTGACAGACGAAGAGGAGACGTTGAGGATGCGTCCTCCGCCCTGGTTGCGCATGATCGGCAGCGTTTCGCGGATCAGCCGGACAACGCTCATCATGTTGAGCTGGAACGCATCATGCCACATCTCATCCGTCATCTTGTCAAAAGTTCCGGCAGGCGGTCCGCCGGCGTTCGTCACCAGTATGTCAATGCCGCCAAGCACATCGTTTGCGCGCTGTACGAGTTGACGGATGTCTTCCGCCTTCGTCACGTCGGCGGCAATCCCGGCGACCGAACCGGGAGCGGCCCCGGCGATTTGGCAGATCTCTTTAGCCACCTCCTGCAATTTATCCTCGCGGCGGCTGGAGATGACCACCTTGCATCCTTCGCGGGCCAGCTCCGTTGCGATCGCCCGTCCCAATCCCTGGGAAGCAGCCGTAACCAATGCCCGTTTTCCCGTAAGCCCTAAATCCATGTGAACTTCCTCCTCAATTGTTTGTTTATTTGTATACCGGTGTCACCCAGTCCAAATACCGATCGTCCATTCCGCGGACAGCCCGGTAGTATACCTCCTGCAATTTCGCGGTAACCGCACCCAGAGTGCCGTCTCCCACAGGGCGGCGGTCGATCGAAGTGATGGAGGCGATTTGCGCTCCCGTCCCCGCCAGAAACACCTCATCGGCGATGTACAGCTCCGTCCGGTCAATCGGGCGAATCTCTACAGGGATCTGCAAGTGCTCCGCCAGTTGGACAATCCCCCGGCGGGTGATCCCTTCCAGAATGTCGGAGGTAATCGGTGTCGTGATCAACGCGCCGTTGCGGACGATAAACAGGTTGGCCGCGCTGGCTTCGGAGACCTGACCGTCACTCGAGAGCATGATCGCCTCGTCATATCCATCGGCGACGGCTGCGTCCGTAGCCAAGGCAGGGTTGATGTACGCTCCGCTTACCTTTGCCCGCGAAGGAATCATGTTGTCGGAGATGCGCTGCCAGTTGGAGACGACCGCGGACAAACCTGACGTGCTGACGTAATCACCCATCGGGACGGTAAAAATGGCCAATTCGTCCCGCAGCCCCGCAAGGGTCACTTTGATCACCTGTGAGCCTTTAAAGGCGAGCGGACGTATGTAGACGTCTTCGCGATACTCGTTTTTTGCCAACACCTTTGCCGTCCAGTCCACCAGCTCCTCTGCCGTGTACGGAAGCTGGATTTTCAAGATCCGGCAGGAAAACAGCAGCCGCTGGTAGTGTTCCAGCGCCTTTAACATGTAGAGCTGTCCCTGCTCGCCGTTCCAGTAGGCGCGTATTCCCTCGAAGCAGCCCGTCCCGTAATTCAAGGCATGCGTGGTAATGTTCACGTTTGCGTCCGCCAGCGGCATGATTTCACCTTTAAAAAAACAGTAACCCGACGTGATTTCCTGTTTTGGCGACGGGCCTTTTGCCGTCTCCGCCATAGCACATTCTCCTCTCTGTCAATTTGCTCATCATCTCCCGTGTCTACAAAGATGGATCAAAGCACTTATTCGCGTTTGCCGAAACGATTTCCTCTTTACTGATCGAAATTTCCGCCTATTGAGGAATAAGCATCAACGTTGTGCAGCGTACTCCCGCTGCAGCGTTTCCAGCTCTTGGATCGAGCGCTCCGCCCAACTGCCGTCCATCTCGCGCAGCCGGGCAAGCTCCTGCTCCACAGCCAAAAGCAGCGACCCGCGATATTCCGGCACTTCCCCCTGGTAAGGCTGAATCGCGCCAAGCGGAACCATGATTTTCTCCTGGTAAGAGAGCGCTCTGCGCTGGTGGAACATCAGGACATCCCCCTGCATGGGGTGATGCAGATCGCCCTGGTCCGGATGTTTTTGCACCGCCAGGATTTTGACTGTCGCTTTTGGCGGCTTAAGTTCCAATACCTCCGCCAGATACTGGCCGGATTTGTACGATACGCGTACGATCTGATGTACTTGAATGGCCTGCTCCTGCATGTGGATCACCTCATCTATTTTTTATTTGCCAATGGTTTGATACATAAATATGCCGATAGACAGCCCACAGACGATGACAAGCAAGAGAAAGATGCCTATGATAAACTTCGCCTGCCGCTGATCCCGCACGCGCTGTTCATCTTCTTTTCTGCCGGTGTGATCGATTTGTTCCTTATCCATAACCCGTCCTGCCTTTCCACGTCGTAAGAATCTCCCAATCTCATTGTAACAGATTATAGCAAAATCACGACGGTCTGGCAGGCAGAAAACCGACCTTTCCGGGTACATGCAACCATTTTGTAAGATGTGATCATGGCTGTACACGTAACAATCAACCGACTATAATAAAGTAAGTGAGTCATCATTCGATGGCACATGGAATGCGGCAAAACATGTACAGATATACAAGGAGGTTTTTGCAGGAATGGAGAAACAGGTGACGGCCGAAACTGCTGCACATCGCCACCCTACATACGAGGTTGAGCCCCTTATCTTAAACCGCTGGTCACCGCGGTCTTACAAGGAAACAGAAGTGCCCGAAGAAGTCCTGTTCAGTGTATTCGAAGCGGCGCGCTGGGCTCCGTCCGCCAACAATGAACAGCCCTGGCGCTTTATTATCGCCCGAACCAAGGCGGATCGGGAAGCGTTCCACTCTTTTATCTTTCCCGGCAACCTCGCCTGGTGCCAAAAAGCCCCGGTGCTGGCCGTGATCCTCTCGAAAAAAACGACGGCAAAAGGGGAACAAAGCCGCGCTCATGCGTTTGATGCCGGAGCGGCCTGGGCTTTTCTCGCCCTGCAAGCGGAAAGCAAAGGGCTGGCCACCCACGCGATGGGCGGATTTGATCGCGACAAAGCCCGGGAAATGCTTCGCGTCCCGAACGAATTCGAGCTGCATGCTGTCGTCAGCATTGGGTATCGCGATCGCGCAGAGGCCCTGCCGGAGGCTTATCGGGAACGGGAAAAGCCATCTGACCGCCGCCCTCTGGCCGAGTCGCTGTTCGAAGGCGAATTCGGCAGACCGACCCTGCAAGGGTAAGCGCCCTCGCTCGCACATCGTAAAAACGACGCCGGAATCATTCACAGCAAGTGATGACTCCGGCGTCCCATTTAATGGGAAAGGTTCAACGTCAGCACAAACACGACGATACTGGGCACTTTCCACCTTTTACACACCCGTGCCGTAAAAGATTCCCCCGTCCCTACCCAACTTCAACGGACCTGACAGACGAGAGCTCCTGAATGATCGGCAGAAGCTGTTCAACCGTAACCGTACCAGGCAGTTTTCCCCGCCGGTCCCATTTAGGGAAAATTACCCGGCAAAACAGAAAATTGGCCGCATAGGCGGGAAAGCCGCCCTATGTCGGGCGGCTTTCCGTATTCTCCTGTTACGAGCTGTGGATTTTGGCCATTGACCGGGTCAAGTAAAGCGCGTACTGCAATGGCTTGCGGATGGACTCCAAATAGTTTTGCCGCTGCCTCATCTCGCGGAAAATTTCCCGGCCAGGCTTGGGATTCACTTCGATCAGCCAGACCCTGCCGTTCACGTCGACACCGATGTCCAATCCCTGTTCCATCATCCGGCCGTAATGGTTCTCGATCGTTTCCACCGTTTGGAAGGCCAAATCGCGGCATTCCCGCAGAATCGCTTCCGCTTGCTCCCGTCCGAACAGCGGCGTCAAAAACTGAGCGGCCGGGACGGCTTTTCCGCCAGCGTGCAGATTGGAAGCGATGTTCTTCTTGCCGCCGACCCTTGCGCCTGCGCCTGTAATACTCCAATTCCCCTCGCCATTTTTTTGGATGAGCAGGCGAAGGTCGACATTGTGCCCGGGGATGAGCTGCAGATCAAGTCCCTGCTGAATCAGGAACTTTTTGTTTTTGACCCAGCGATCGACCCAACGGGCAAGTTCACGCGCGCCGGAAAGTTCGGCAGAGCGCCGACTGCGCTGCTGATTGTGCCCTTGCAGTAAAAATCCGCCACCCTTCTGTTCGATCTTCAGGATGTCCCGTCCCCCGGTGCCGTTGCTCGGTTTGACGTACACGGAGCGGTGTTTGCGCAGCATGGTCTGCAGCCGGCTGCTGTCGTACGCATAGGTTTCCGGCAGCCATTTGCGCATCCGCTCATCCTGCCACAATACCTGATGCACGTTCCACTTATGCGCCAAGCGGTTGTTGGCGAACAACAGGCCGGATCGCTTGCGGAAAGCTGCATACCGCTTAAATGCTGGTGTAGGCGAATAGCGGAACCTGTCAATTGCCACATCTGGCCAAGGATACCATCTCTCTTCCCAGCCCCCCTGCACCGCCGGGGTAAAGCCTCTCACCCTCCGGCTGTTCTCCCTCACGTCATCAGGGGAAAAGAGGAAGACGACCGCTCCCAGATTCCTCCCCTCCCGAATGAGACGGCGAAAGTATGCAGGTTCGGCAAATCTCTTGCCCTCCCGCGAAGTCAGGATGCCGATTACCGGTTTACTCACGAGAGGGCACCCTTTCCGCCGTTTGCCCTTCTGCTGCTCCATATGCAGCCTCGCGTCGCGCCTGCTCGTCGGGACCATCTGCCTGTGCCATTTCCTCTGCCGGTTCTACTGTTTGCTGCGAATCTTTGCGCAGCAAGGAGATGGCGTATTCCAACGGGCGGCGAATGGATTGGCGGTAGCGGTCATGCTGACCGATCTTGCGAAAAATCTCCCTGCCAGGCTTGGGATTTACCTCGATCAGCCAGGCTTCTCCCTTTACATCAATGCCGATGTCAAGGCCAAATTCTATCATTTGACCGTAGTGCTGCTCCAGCGTCTGCGCTGTCCGCCTGGCTAGATTATGGCAGTCCATGAGAATGTCGCGGGTGCGTACCCGTCCGAACTTCGGGATCAGGAACCGGCTCGCCGGCAGAGCTTTTCCCCCGCCGTGCAGATTGGAGATGGAGCTGTTTTTCCTGCCCATCCGGATTCCTTGTCCAGTAACATCCCACTGGCCGTCAGCCGTTTTCTGAATGAGCAGGCGAAGGTCTACCGTGCGGTCGGGTAAAAGATCCAAGACCAGTCCCTGTTGGATCAAGCATCTCTCCTTCGCCAGCATCTCTGTTTCCACCCATTTGTTTACCTTCCGAACCAGCCCCGGGAGTGTTTTCAACCGCCCCTCTACCCTTCTCAGCCGCATCGTCCGCCCGGCTATCCGAAAACCGCCAGCGATCCGCTCAATCCGCAAAATGCTGCGTCCGCCTGTTCCGTTCGCCGGTTTGATGTACACGCGGGAATGCTTCGCCAACATGTCCGGCAGCAAGGATGAACGGTAGATTTGGGTTTCCGGAAGCCAGCGGCGCATCTGCTCATCGGCCGCCAGCACCTGATAAACGCTCCATTTATTGGCCAATGGGCTGTTCGCATAGCGGAACAGCTCCTGTCGCCGAAAGGGGAGGTAGCCGACGTGGCGTAGAGTCGGATAGTAGCGGTAGCGGTCAATGACAATGTCAGGCCAGGCGTACAGACGGCTTTTCCAGCTCCTTCCGTGCCCCGGCGTAAATCCGCGAATCCTTCTGTCCTCCGGCAAAACATCTTGCGGTGCAAACAAATAAACAATCGCCCCCAGTTCCCGCCCCGCTTGCAGCAGTCGGCGAAAATAACCGGGTTCTGCAAATTTTTGTCCACTGCGCCAAGTCAAAATGCCGATTATCGGTTTGTTCACCTTGGACATCCTTCCCATCTGGCTTCTCCCTGACAATCTATTCAGGCGATGGGATGTGTGTATAGGCTGTTATAGAATCTATTCATTCCTTTGCGCCCCGATATAAAGGAGTGATTCGATCAATCCGGTTCGTTCAAATCCAGCCAGTGTAATGGGAAGGCAGACGCTCTCTGTCTTCAACCGTAAGAATCGTTCGGGCCACCCCCACCGCCAAGGGAGCTGTCTTCTCCGGAATATGCAGTTCCGCATGTTTGCATGCAGAAGACATGTATCATATGGACCCCTTTCCCGCGAAATGGGTAGGTTTTCCCGTGATCTGCCGTATAGCCGTACCCAATATCCCGTTTTCAATTCATCCATTGTGTAGTCTCCCGTCACACCTTCCGTATTTGTTCGACAGTCCAATGTCCAGTCATTTCGTCTGCGCATCCGCGATCCCCTCCCACCCTGCATCAAATTTCCTGACGCAGCTGGTCCGGATCGGACTCAGACTGTCCACTAACATCTGAAAAACAAAGAAATGAAAATAAGCTTTCCTGCTGCGGGAAGCTTATTTTCATTTCTTGTGTTAAACCGTCGGTATTAGCTTTAGCGAATATCGGGATATGAATCTTTTCCGTTCGATCATGCAGGAAAAAAACGCGATGTGCCGATTCACCGGCCCGGTCATTGTGGGGTTTCTTTCTCGAACAGTTTGCTGTACTGCCCGTAGCCTTCTTGTTCCAGCTTTTCCTTCGGTATAAACCGCAGCGCGGCGGAATTGATGCAATAGCGCAATCCTGTCGGCTGCGGTCCATCCTGGAACACATGCCCCAAATGCGAATCGGCCAGGCGGCTGCGCACCTCGGTACGGATCATGCCATGAGAGAAATCATCTACTTCCTTAATGCTGCCATTATGGATCGGCTTTGAAAAACTGGGCCATCCGCAGCCGGAATCAAACTTATCCATTGACGTGAAGAGCGGCTCGCCCGAGACAATGTCTACATATAGCCCCTCCTCTTTATGATCCCAAAATTCATTATGAAAAGGAGGCTCTGTTGCATTGTTTTGCGTCACTTCATACTGCATCGCCGTCAGCCTCTTTTTGCGCAAGGCTTTGTCCTTCTCCGTATTCCAGTGCGCTTTAATAAAGGCATCGCGACCCGAACCTTTGCGATACATGCGATAGCGCAGCGGATTCTTTTTATGATAATCCTGATGATATTCTTCAGCCGGATAGAACTCCGAAGCTGCAACAATCTCGGTCACGATCGGTTTGTCGAAACGCCCGCTTTGCTCAAGCTCCTGCTTGGAAGCTTCGGCTTTCAGCCGCTGTTCCTCTGTATAATAAAAGATCGCCGTCCGATATGATTCACCGCGATCGTGGAACTGGCCGCCTGCGTCGGTCGGATCGATTTGCCGCCAGAACAGTGTGAGCAGCTTCTCATATGGCATCAGGACGGGATCAAAGGCAATTTGCACCGCTTCGGCATGTCCTGTCGTTTCGGAACATACCTGCTCGTAAGTCGGATTGACCGTATGTCCGCCTGTATAGCCAGATGTAACACGAAGGATACCGGGTAATCCCTCAAATGGCGTCACCATACACCAGAAGCAGCCGCCAGCGAACGCAGCAAGTTCTTCACGTACATGGTTATCAGCATTGTTCATTTTCTATCATCCTCCTGGATGCTTTGTACCGCGGTCATCGTCAAAATCAACCGATTAGTCAGTTCCCACAGCTGCTTGAAATTATTGAGAAAACAGGAGCTGATACGCTCTTATCCACTCGAAATTTTTTCAGCCATGAAGATCAGGATTTTCTTTTTGTATGTTTAGCC
>NZ_HE978535.1:304578-390016 GCF_000311785.1 Brevibacillus massiliensis | reverse complement strand
AAAGCGAATCATAATTACACAATATGTCGGATTCCTGCTTTCATGCAAAAAAAACCAAGGATGCGCAATACCTGACGCTCCCTTGGTTTTACCTATTTTACCAATTTAGTTTACGAATACTTCGTTTGTAATTTTTTTCATGTACGATCTGCGGGTGACGAAATAGTATGCAGACTGCATGACGATATAGATGGCGACGACCAGCAGGGCATACGGCCAAATATTGCCGCCCAGCAGATTGCTGAGCGATTTCATCGCGAACAGCGTATGAACGATGCCGACGACGCAGGGAATAAAGAAGATCGCGGCAATTTGCGTCGAGACGATCCGGCGGATTTCGGGCAAGGACATGCCGATCCGCACCAGCGCCCGAAACTGCGCCTGGTCATCCTGCAGCTCGGTAAACAATTTGAAAAAGATGATGCTTCCGGAAGCGATGAAAAACAGAAAGCTGACGAATAAGCCGATGAAAAGCGTGAGTGAATTGAATTGATTGATATCCCGATAGTCCTCTACACGGGAACGGAAATACATGCTTTGATCGTCAGGAACCAGCTGCTCGATCTTTTTGACAGTCTCGCCGGTCGATTCCCAATGTTTCAACTCGTAGCCGTAGGCGACTACTTTATAGCTGTCAGGCACCTGGGCCATCATCTCCTGGTATTGCGCATCGTTTAACACCAAGAGGAACGAGGTTGCTTCCATCGGAATGACGACGGCTCCGCTCACTTCTTTGTCCACGACGAGATTCATCCCCATGTTGGCTGCAGAAATCCTGACAGGCTGATTTTCGCGGAAAAAACCTCCTGACATTTCGTGATACGGATAGACAAAAACAGCATGCCCCTTGTCCACCTGCACCTGTGTCGTTCCCTTTACGCGTCTGGCCAATTGATTGTAATCCGTTGCCGAAACAACCAGCACGTCCTGCTGCCAGTTCGGCTTCAGCATGATGCTGACAGGCACTCCGGCCAGTTTTGCCTCGTAGTCGATCTCCACGCCGTCTTGCTGCAGGATCTCTTTTAGTTTCTGCGGATCAATCACCTGATGTTCATGAAGTCCACGCTCGACAAAGCCAATCGTCTGCGGAATGTGCGCCATGATCTGGTCGCGTTGGCTCTGGTTGAAGACGTACATCGTGGCGGAAGCAGTCAGGACGACCGCGCACAAGATCGAGACCATAAAGAGAATGCGGGCATTGTCTTTGATCTTGAAGACGAGCTGCGAGATCGTGAGCAGGTTGGTTCCCCGGTAGTACAGCGGTTTGTTGCGGCTAAGCGAGCGCAGGATGACGACACTGCTCTGCGTAAACAGAAAATAGGTTCCGGTAATGACGAGAAACAGAATAGGCAGCATCACCAGTACGGCATTATTCCCGTTCATTTGAACCGCCAAGGAATACCCGCCGCCGATACATAGAGCGGAAAGCAGGACCAGCCATTTAGAGGCGAGCGGCAGCGATTTCGGCTTTTTTGACTCTTTCAGCAAATCGACAATCTCTGTACGGCCGACCTGGAACAAGGTCATCAACGTGATTGCCTGAAACAGCAGGAAAAAGCAGCCAGCCGTGAACAACAATGCCTTTGGCGGAATGAAAAAGCGAATCGGACTGTCTACCTCCAACAAGACGGCGAGTGCCATAAAAAACAGCTTGCTAAACAGGATGCCCAAACCGATCCCGGTGGTAATCGACAGCAAACTGATGAGCAGGTTCTCGTAGTAAACCATCCGTTTGATCTGGCCGTTGGTCAGCCCGAAGAGCGCCAGAAGGCCAAACTCTTTCTTCCGCGACTTGAGAAACGCAGAGATCGAGTACAGGACGAAGAAAAACGAAAAGATCATGATGATGTATTCGCAGGCTGTCATCCCGGTGCGAACCTTGGCTCCTCCTCGGATGTGTCCATTGATCACATCCGGGTGAAAGATAAAGGCTGCATAGATAAAAAACAGGGTAACAGAGAAGACGCTGCTCAAAAAGAAGGCGCTGTACTGATGCCAGTTTCCTCTTATATTCTTAAACGCGAGTTGGTGAAACTTCATCAAAATTCCCTCCCAACACGCTCAGTGCATCCAGGATTTGCTGGAAAAAAGCTTGGCGGTTCGTACCGCGGCGGATTTCCGAGAAAAACTTCCCGTCCTTGATAAAAATGATGCGCCGACAGTAACTCGCGGCAAACGGATCGTGGGTCACCATCATGATCGTCGCATTCATCTGCTCATTTAGTTGGCGCAGCGACTCCATCACGTCTTTGGCTGCCTTCGAGTCAAGGTTCCCCGTGAGCTCATCAGCAAGCAAAATGGAGGGCCGATGAATGATCGCCCTGGCGATCGCCGCCCGCTGCTTTTGACCGCCCGAGACTTCATACGTCCTCTTGGCCAGGATGTGCTCGATGCCCAGCAGCTGCGCACACTCCTGCAGGCGCGACTCCATTTCCCGCACGTCCATTTTCTCCAGTACGAGCGGCAGCAAGATGTTTTCTTTGATCGACAAGGTATCGAGCAGGTTGAAATCCTGAAAGATAAAGCCCAGCTCGCGCCTTCGGAACAAAGCCAGCTGTTTGTTTTTCAGCTTCGTCGGGTTGGTGCCGTTGATCTCGATGTGGCCGGAAGTCGGCTTGTCAATCGTGGCGAGAATGTTGAGCAAGGTGGTTTTTCCACTGCCGGACGGGCCCATGACACCGACAAATTCCCCGGGGTGAACCTCCAGATTGATATCCTCCAATGCCTTGTAAGAGACATTCCCCTTCGAACTGTATATCTTGGTTACAGATTGAGCCAGCAATACGCTCATGACTGATTCCTCCCATTTTTGATGGTAGCCTCAGTATAAGTCTGGAGAAGGGTAGCAAGACATCGATTTCCCTTTCAATTCGGCGCATAAACCTTACAATTTTGTCACCTGTCTTCCAGGAATGGCATCCGGTGCAGGGAATTAGCAGCGAAATGGATCGTGACGGTCGTACCCTCCCCCGGTACGGACTGCAGCTCGAGCCGGTGCCCGAGGCGGCTGCAGATCTGCTTGGCCAGATACAAGCCCATACCTGTCGACTCCGGATAAAGCCGGCCGTTCTCACCGGTGAAAAACGGATCGAACACCCTTGGCTGATCTTGTTCCGCGATGCCGATTCCCTCATCGATCACCCGCAGCCTGCAGCCTTGGCCTGCTTGCTCCACCGCGATCAGAAGCTGTTTGTTCCCCGGCTTGTCCCGGGAGTATTTAAGCGCATTGGTAACCAGTTGATTGAGGACAAAGCTCAGCCACTTCTCGTCGGTTGCGACGGTCTGCTCGTCGCCGGTAACTTTTGGGTAGATGGACCAGCGTATGCAGGCCTTTTTGTACCGGTTGACGACCCTGCGTACCAGCTGCAGCAGGTCCAGTTGTTTGACGTGCAGATCAAGCTCAAACTTGTCCAAGCGGGCTGTATGCAGCATCATCTCCAGTCCATAGGTGATTCGTTCGTTTTCCTCCCGAATGCTCTGCAGCAAATCCTGTACCTGCGGCGCCGGCTGCAGTTCCTTAGACTGTTGAATCAGCAGATCGATGACGGAGACCGGCGTTTTCATCTGGTGGACCCACTGGTTGGTAAAGTCGTGATGAAAATCCTGCTGCTTTCGGTACTGCGTGAGTTTGCTCATGAAGTCCATGTGCTGATCCTGTAAAATCTGCAGCAAAACCTGCTGCTCATGCGTGATTCCCCGCTGAATGCGGGTGATTGCCTCCATGTCCGGCTTGGGATCGGACAGGACGCTGTTTACGCTGCGGTAAAAGGCTTTTTGTCTGAGATAATCCCAGAAAAGCCCTGTCAGGAGCCCGGCCAGCACCAGAATGAGCATGTACAGCAGGCTGTCCCAGCCGGTATAGTTGCGCTGCCGCAGCATATCGAGGAAGATGACCAGCAGTACGAGGGCAAACGAGCCGGTGAACGATATCAGAAACAAACTCCTGTCGCGCAAAAAATGCCTGAGCGTAAGTCCGTGCTTTTCCTTGTTCGGTTCCCTCATCTCGCTTCACCCTGCTGCGACCAGGTGACGTTCAGCCGGTACCCTTGGCCGCGGATGGTCTCGATCGCTTTTGTGATGCCGATTTCCTCCAGCTTCTTGCGAACGCGGGTCACATTGACGGTCAAGGTATTGTCATCGACAAACTGCACATCATCCCAAAGCGCCTCCAAAAGTTCCTCCCTGGAGACGATCTGCCCGACTCTCGTACACAGGATGTCGATCAACAGCGATTCGTTTTTGCTCAATACCGTCTGCCTGCCATTCCATTGAAGCAGGTACTTGGAACGGTCAAACGTAAGGCCCATGACGTCCACCTCATCCCGCTGGGCTGCCGCGGCGGCGTATTCCCCGTATGCCCTGCGAAGGGCGCTCTTGATCTTGGCCATCAGCAGATCCAGGTTGAACGGCTTGGTAATATAATCGTCTCCGCCGTTTTCGATCGCCATCACCTGGTCCATCTCTCCCACCCTCGCCGATAAGAAAAGAATCGGGACGTTGGAAATCGTGCGAATCTGCCGACACCAGTAAAACCCGTCAAACTGGGGAAGGTTGATATCGAGCAGCACCAGATCCGGCTTGTGGGCGGCGAATTCTTGCTTGATATCGTGGAACTGTTCGGCCCTGATCACTTGGTATCCGTATTTTCCGACGTAATTCATGAGGATGGCGGCAATTTTGTCATCATCCTCGACAATGAGAATGCGATACATAACATTCCCTCCATATGACAAATCCTGTTCTACGATTATAGCAAATCACCCCGCCGTGAGAGGACGAAAAAAAATCCTGCACGGGACATGCAGGACGGGTCCATCAGCTATCAAAGAGACTTTCCAAAATCGTCAAGCTGCCTGCCGTTGCATCCAAACCGGCCAGTACCCCCAGCGGCAAAGCGAGGTTTCTTTCTCCATGGCCGACCTGCAGATTGTAGATCGTCGGCTTTCGGAAAGGAGCGATGATATTGTGGAACAGGTTGACCACAGAAAAACTGTCGGGTTCCTTCGGCTCGCACTCTTCCCAGGTGCCGAGGACGATGCCCTCCGCCTCCGCAAACTTTCCGGCCAGCGCAAGCTGTGTCAGCATGCGGTCGACTCGATACGGTTCTTCGCCGACATCTTCGATGAACAGGATTTTCCCTCTTGTATCGATTTCATAGGGTGTCCCCATCGCAGCTGTAATCAGCGAAAGGTTTCCCCCGACGACCTGGCCCTGACATCTCCCCGGCACCAAGGTAACGGTCTGTGCTTCCGGATGGACGATCTGGCCCAGCGGTGCCGCCTGGGTCAACGCCCGCAGCCAAAACTCCCGGGAATGATCGTCCAGCTTGCAGCGGGTCATCGGTCCGTGGAGAGTGGCCAGCTCCGCCTTCTTCTGAAAGGCGATGTGCAGTGCCGTGATGTCGCTGTAGCCCACAAACAATTTGGGATGATCGGCGATTACGCGATAATCGAGCAGGTGCAGGATCTGCGGCGTACCATACCCTCCCCGCAAGCAGATCATTCCGTCCACGTCCGGATCGGTAAACATCCTCATCAGTTCTTTTGCCCGGTTTTCCGGCGTTCCCGCCAAATAGCCTCCATACGTCTGATAACAGCACTCTCCCGTTTTTACTTTGAAGCCGTACCCCTCCAGCCGCTTTTTCGCCGCTTCGACCTTGGGAAGCTGATCGGGACTGGAAGGAGCCGGGACGCCGATGGTGTCCCCCGGTTTTAATACTTTCCCCTTGCGCATGTCACACCCCGCCTTTCTTCGCTCACGGACTTGTATCAACTTGATGCCATCAGGAAACGCGAATCTCCTGCTCAATTCACAAGATTAGGAATACAAAGACCCACTCATTATACCATCTAACATATCTGTTTGCTAAAAAAACCGATCATCCCGCCTCGGGACCATCGGCTAACCACTATTGCAGTTTATTGTCTATCGTGCCTTCCTTGTACATGTCGCTCACCAGTTGATGCGTTTCGGCAAGACCCCGTGAGACGTTACCGGAATGGGAGCGATCCGCCGGTTGGTAGGTCGTATCAGCCAATTCCTCGCTTTGCTCGGCTGAAAGTGCGTGCTTTTTTTCCAACATCCTGCATCCTCCTCGCTTCTTTCGTCGAGGTTATTCTGCTCTACTCCTGCCGCTGCTATGCAAAAACCACCAACGCTGCCGTTGGTGGTCGGAACATCTCCTTTATTTTACTTTCTCTACGGCAATGCGGTCTTCGCTGGCGTCCACCTTGATCATCGAGATTGCTTCCTCTTCCATGATCAAATCGGCGATCCCGTCTTCGACGTATTCTTGAATCACGCGGCGCAGGGGACGGGCACCAAATGACGGGTTGTAACCCAGCTCCGCCAATCTGCGTTTGGCCGCATTTGTTACCTGCAGCTCGATTCCCTGCTCTTTTACGCTTTGCACCACATCGTCCAGCATCAAGTCGACGATTTTCAGCAGGTCGCCCTCGGCCAATTGCTGGAACGGAATAATCCCGTCAAAGCGGTTCAGAAACTCTGGTTTGAAGTACGCGCCCAGCGACTCGCTGACCGGACGGGCTTTTGGCGCCTGGCCGTTGAAGCCGAGAGGATTTTTCTTCTCCGCCATTCCGGCATTGCTGGTCATGATGATCACCGTATCCTGGAAGCTGACGGTCCGTCCCTGGCTGTCGGTCAGGCGACCGTCGTCCAGGATCTGCAGGAAGATATGCTGCACATCCGGGTGGGCCTTTTCGATCTCATCGACGAGCACGATGCTGTACGGATTCCGGCGCACCCGCTCGGTCAGTTGGCCCGCTTCTTCATGGCCGACGTAGCCGGGCGGAGAGCCAATCAGTTTGGAGACAGAGTGTTTTTCCATGTATTCACTCATGTCGAGCCGGATCATCGCATCACGTGTCCCGAACAGCTCCTCTGCCAGGCATTTGGACAGCTCCGTCTTCCCGACGCCAGTCGGTCCGACGAACAGGAACGAGGCGATCGGCCGATTCTTCGGCTTCAATCCGGCACGGCTGCGGCGGATCGCTTTGGCCACCTTTTCCACCGCTTCGGGCTGTCCGATGATGCGCTCAGACAAGCGCTCCGGCAGATGCTTCATCTTCTGCTGTTCCGCCTGCTGCAATTTGCGCACGGGAATCCCGGTTTTTATTTCGATGATTTCCTGGATGTCCTCTACGCTCACATCTGGCTGCGCTGCCTCCTCCGCCGCCTGCAATTGAGCCTGCAGCGCCAACTCTTCGTCCCGCCATTTTGCCGCGCTCTCGTAGTCCTCCCGCTTCGTCGCTTTTTCCTTCTCAGCTGCCGCCTGTTCGCATTTTCGGCGGATCTCGTCTGCATGGGAAGCGGCACTCCGCAGGTTTACCTTGGAGCCTACTTCGTCGAGCAAGTCGATCGCCTTATCCGGCAGGAAGCGGTCAGGAATATACCGGTGCGACAACCCCACGCAGGCGCGGAGCACCTCGTCGGAGTAGCGAACGTTGTGGAACGCCTCGTATTTGGAACGGATGCCCTTCAGGATCTCGAAAGCTTCTTCCAGGCTGGGCTCCTTGACGATGACGGGTTGGAAGCGGCGCTCCAGGGCCGCGTCTTTTTCGATCAAGCGGTATTCCTTCAGCGTCGTTGCCCCGATCACCTGCAGCTCGCCGCGGGCGAGGGCGGGTTTTAAGATGTTGCCTGCATCGATTGAACCTTGGGCAGAGCCTGCTCCTACCAGCAGGTGAATCTCGTCAATGAAGAGAATCACATTTTTGCGCTGCTGCAGTTCGGCGATGACCTGCTTGATTTTTTCCTCAAACTGACCGCGGATGCCGGTGCCGGCGACCAGGGAGGAGACGTCCAGCGTGAAAACCACTTTGTTCAGCAGCTTGGCAGGTACCTTCCCTTCGGCGATTCGCAGCGCCAATCCTTCTGCAATCGCTGTTTTCCCGACGCCTGGCTCACCGATCAGGACGGGATTGTTTTTGTTGCGGCGGTTTAAGATTTCGATTACCCTCTCCACTTCTTCATCGCGTCCGATGACCGGGTCAATCAAGCCGGCGCGGGCGGCGTGGCTAAGATCGCGTCCTACCTCTTCAAGGATGCCGGTCGATTGGCGGACGCCGGGCATTTCACTCTGGTCCGGCTTCCCGCCCGAGACAAATGGGAAGTCACGGAAGAACATGTCGCTCATGGAGGAAATGCCTCCAAGCGGCCCAAATCCAAACGGCACGCTCATGCCAGTTCCAAGTTTTTGGTAGCATTCTTCACACAGATGCAGTTTTTGTTTTTTCTGGTTGATTTGTACGTTTAGCTGTATATTGGCCGTTCTTTTCTTGCACTGTTGGCATAACATGGTTGCTATACCTCCTGTCAATGGTAAAGTGGTTTGATCAAATTTGACTTTGACTATCTTTGATTATAATTTGACCTTCTTTGACTTTCAACAGGAAATAAATGGATGATGATGGTTCGCTCCATTTTTTTCGGTTTCTCGCTGCTTGTATTCTTTAGATGGCATGAAAAAAACCGCGAGCCATGTCGCGGGAGAAAAGACTTATCTAGATTCCCTGTTCTTTTTCGCGAGAGCTGACCTTGCGGAACGCCTTGAGGAACGTTTCCACCGGGTGGGCGCCGGACAGTGCCAATTGGCTGTCGATGACAAAAAACGGAACGCCCGAGATCTGCAGTTGGCGGGCGTATTCGACGTCTTGCTCGATCTCCTCCTGCTTGGCGCCGCTCTGAATCAACGCTTTTACCTCATTTCCGTCCATTCCCTGCTGCTCTGCTATCTTCGCCAGCACATCCAGCTCCCCGATATCGAGGCCATCCTCAAAGTGTGCCTGGTAGATGGCATCGACGACTGCGCCGGTCTTCTCTTCCGGTGCAAGTTTGATCAACCGGTGTGAAGCCAGCGTATTCGGCTTCTTGTCCACGCGGTCAAAGCGGAAAGTCAACCCGGAAGCGGCGCCTGCAGCCGTCACATGCTCGAGCATCCGGTCGAGAGCATGCGGGCTTCCTGCCACAGCCAACATCGCCTTGCGGAAAGGAAGCCCTGCCTCTGGCGTGTTCGGGTCCAGCATGTACGACCGGTAGCGAATGGATACCGGTTCCCCGCTCCACTCATGCAGAGCGTCAAACAGGTGCTTCTTGCCAATCCGACACCACGGACAGATGGTGTCTTGAAAGATCTCGATGATCATATAGGAATCGCTCCTCTCGCCTTTTGGCCAATCTTTGTCTAGTGTACAGCAAAATCACTTAAATAGTAAGTTGATCACTTAATGTAAGTGCTGTTATTTTTCCAGCAGCTTGCCCAAGGGTTTATATAGTTTGTCTATAACTTGTGACGGTCCGGGCAAGTTCGGGTACATGACCAACAAAATGGCAAGCGCCCATCCGATCACCGTCAGGACGGCAAAAGCCCGCTTCTCCCTTTTCATCCCGTGCCGCAGCTTCGGCCACTCAAAGAGAAACAGGATCAGTGCGACGGCGGTGATTCCCAGCACCGAAGCTGCCTTCACTCTATTTTCACCTCTTTTTTTGGCATATCCGCCTGCTCGGTTATGAGTCCCGGTCGGCGCACCCTCACTTTTACCCGAATATTTACCTTGACCTGCGGAAACACCTCGTCCCAGCGATCCTTCACCTCGTCCCATTCCTTGGGATACTTCCGGTGAAAAGCCTTCCCGAAGCCGAAAATATCCGCCTTCATTTTTTTCTGAGCCTGGGAAAGCACCATCTTTACGCGATTCTTGATGTCTTCCTCTATTTGCTTCTCCAATCGTCCGGTAATTTTAGGATTGCTCGTATCGAGTTTGGTCGTGTTCTGCACGATGTCATCTTCTGTTTCAACCTTGAGGGTAATCCTCCACTTGTCATCTTTTATTTGCAAAATGATTTCCGTCGAGCTTCGCAGCAGCATCATCGAGACGAAACCCTTCGCCTCTTTTGGAGCAATCGTAACCGTGGGTGACTTGATTTCGTTCCGCAGCCAAAGGAGTCCCCTTGTCAACTTGTCGTCCAAAAATCCGACCAGCTTGTCTTTCTTAAAGACGGCCGATCCTTTTTCAAACGCAATCGTCTTCTTTTCATCTTGGCTTTCTTCGGGCGGAAGCATGATGATTCTCGGGGCTGCTGCCGCCCAGGGTATCGCTTGTCAGCATTTGGGCCAAATCCTTAATCGTCACCTTCATGCCGATCTGGAGCTTCGCCAGCTCTCTCAGCACATCCGCTATGTTCCTTTCCAGCGGAGGGTTGAGACTTAAAATCTCCCTGGCAGTATCTCTGCTGATAAACACAAAAGCCCGCTCACGGGTCTGCGGGTGCCGCAGCAGGAAGTCGATATGCGGGCGAATGCCTTCCTTCGCCAGCTTCTCGTCAATAATAAAAACATCGTTATGTCCCCAGAAGATCTTGCGCGGAAACTCTTCCTGCAGTTTCGCCATCGCCTCAGCGATGGTCACCCCTACTGCAGACCTGACCAATGTCTGCGGAGCCGTACCGCCGCCGCCGCCTTCTCCCAATCCGCCTGGTCCGGTCCCCGCGGCTTTTGGGATAAACACTTGAACCGACAGTTCGATGGTCTTTCCCGCTTTTTTATCCACGCCTGCGGCTGTGACGATAGCCAAATCGTTCACTTCTTTTCGATCCCAGCATCCGGTCAGCAGCAATACCGTATGGCAAACAAGGAGAATCTGGAGGAGCTTCATCCTTGTATTCCTCCCCTGCGCCGCCGCTTTTTCTCCCGCATCAAAGCGATTGCCAGCAAAACCAGAGGGATGACGATTTGGAACGTCAAGAGAAGAAACGGCAGTGATGTGCTGATCAGGTAAGTCAGCTGCTGCAGGGTTGGCCCCGTCCAGACGCTGAAGATGACCAGCAGCAAGCCGAGCGGAAGCACGATGGGACGGTAGTCTGAAAGCTCCAGCCATTGCCCGGCAGCAAGTGCAAGCACGTAATAAAGCACAGTGATTTTGACAAACGCGCCTGTTACCCAAATCGCCATCACCACCGACTCCACATGCTCAAAAAAATCGGCGAGGCTGACATAGCGGACTGCTACAATAAATGGGTAAACAATACCCGGTGTGATACTGCCGAACAAGAAGAGGATGACGATATTTTCGATTACCAGAAAAAGTAAAACAACGAAAACAGAAATCATTCCCCACCTGATCCCGTTGACCCGGTCAGTCAGGTAAGGAAGCATGAACGAAATGACGACATACTCACTAAACCAGGCCTGCAGGACAACTGACCCCTTGAGCGACATACAAAAAATAGAGCACGTAGCAGAAGCCGAGGATTTTTCCCGGGATCTGCCCCAGGATGGATTCGCTGTATTCAATCAGCGTCTGCTTCGGGTAAAGCTTGTTCAACCGGCAGACGGTATAAACAGTCAATAACCCCATCGCGGAGCCCCACACAGGTGAGATCCACATATCCCTGCCTGCGTGCTTCGAGGTCAGCGACGGCAGCAGCAGCAGCGCCGTGACCAGTATGGTCGGCAGCATCAAGAGACCCATTTGGAATGCCGAGATTCGACCTTTTTCAATCGTCATTGTTCATCACCTTTGCCAGGTCCCGGCTTCTGTCCGGCTGACTGTCGATGTTTGTTGATTTCTCCGGTCAAGTGGGGGCGCCTGTCCAGCTTCCACCATGGAGCCCGCACGAATGCGTCCTTCATTTCCATCAGTTTAAACGGTGCCAGTGGCGTCAAGTAGGGAATGCCAAAAGAACGCAGCTTGCAAAGGTGAACAACGATGGCCACAACCGCCAGCATAATCCCGAGCAATCCAAGTGTTCCTGCCATCAGCATGATCGGGAAGCGCAGCATCCTCAGGGCGATCCCGGCGTTGTAGCGAGGAAGCATAAATGACGCGACCCCCGTGAGCGCCACGACCATCACCATGGGAGAAGAAACCAGTCCGGCTGCGGTGGCCGCCTGACCAATTACGAGACCGCCGACAATACTGACGGCGGGACCTACCTGCTTCGGAAGCCTGATCCCCGCTTCCCGCAGCGCTTCAAAAATAAATTCCATGATAAACGCCTCAACGAGCGCCGGAAACGGAATCTCTTCCCGAGACCTGGCGATGCTGAGCAGCAGGGAAGTCGGAATCATCTCTTGATGATAAGTCAGGATTGCCACGTAAACAGAAGGAGCCAGCATGGCTCCGAAGCCAGCGAATCGCCGTGCTGACGAGGTAATCCTGGTAGTAATCCTCCGGTGACTGCAGCAGCGAAAAAAAGGATGCGGGAGCGATCAGGGAAAAAGGAGTGCCATCTACCAAGATGGCCACACGCCCCTCCAACAGGTTGGCGGCGACGACGTCAGGCCGCTCTGTCACGATCATTTGGGGGAAGGGAGTATACCGGTTGTCCGAGATCAACTCCTCGATATAGCGGCTTTCCAATACACCGTCGATGTCGATCCGGTTTACCCGGGTGACAACCTCCCTTATCAGGGTTTTGTCCGCGATCCCCTCCATATAGGCGATCACGATCTGGGTTTGGGTGTAGCGCCCTGTTTTCAGCGATTTTATTTTCAACGCCGGCGTCCTGATCTTCCGCCGCAGCAAAGAGGTATTCACCTCCAGCGTTTCCGTAAACCCCTCGCGCGGTCCGCGGACGACCGATTCGGCATCCGGCGATTCTACTCCCCGTCCTTCCCACTTGGCCAATCCGAGCGAAATGGCGCGGCTTTCCTGATCAATCAGGAGAACCGGATTTCCGGCTGTAATCTGTTCGATCACCTCGCCGGTCTTCTTCAATTCTTTGCTGTTGGACACCGTGATTTTCCGCTTGCTGAGCGCTAACAGGGAACAGCCCTGCCACTCGCCTTGCTCAGGATCTGGCGCATCCTCTGCGGTGAGCGGAGCAAGGACGTGCCGGTCGATCAGCCCCGTATTGGACAAGCCTTGGATATAGATCAGGCAAGCCTTTCTCTGTCCAAAAATCATAAATGTATGAAAGATGACGTCCGTACTGTCGGAAAAAATGGAGGTAAAGTCTTGCAAATTCCCATGTAAACGGGCGGACAGAGGTTTTTGCTGTCCGGCTGGCAGCGGTGGCTTTTGATTGGATTTTTTCTGCTGATGGGACCGTAAGCGCTGCTTGAGAGAACCTTTGAAAAAAATCCATGGCTTATCCCCTTGCATCAGTATCTGGATGGGCTGTGACTGCATAAGAAGCTTTTTTATCCATTTTTGCTAAAACACAGGAGAACTATACTCTTGAGTCGCCGCAGCTTCTCCACAGATCCCCTCTTGAAGTGTATGGCGACATGTCGTACACTTACATAGTGTACGGCGAGTATCCATACACTTCACACTTGCGAGGTGAGCCTATGCATGGACTCTTTTTGGAATCCTGAACATTTTCGGATTGATCCGTCACGCCCGCTCTACGAACAATTTGTCGAGCAGATTCGGGCTGATATTGCCCGCGGGGTGCTGGGGCCGGGCACGCGGCTTCCGTCTGTGCGCGAATTGGCCTCCGCGATTCGCGTGAATCCCACCACGATTATGCGAACCTATCAGGAATTGGAGCGAAGCAAGCTGATCGTCACTTTTCGGGGACAAGGCACTTTTGTGACGGAAAGGATAGACGTTATTCAAGCATGCAAACGGGCTATGGCAAAAGACGCCGTGCAAAAACTGCGGGAAGTGGCCGAATCGATCGGACTCACGTTGGAAGAGCTGCTTGATCTGGCCAAAAAGGAGGAGGATTGAGGAGATGAACATCGGAGCGAAAGCAAAACAGGCGATCGACTGCCGCCAGGTATCCTTGCGGCGGGGCAAAAAGGAAATTTTGCGAGAGGTGACGTTCACCGTTGGACACGGGCAAATCGCCGGGCTGCTAGGCCCCAACGGTGCCGGGAAATCCACGCTGCTGCGGATTTTGACGGGACTGCTGGAGCCTACCTCGGGAGAAGTCCGTTTGTTCGGCCAACCTGCCGGCATCTCCTCGCTTCGGCAACTCGCTTTTTTACCGGACAGGGAAAGCTTGCCCCACTGGCTGTCAGCTGCCGATTGGCTGTTTTTCTCGGAAGGGATCTACCCGGACTGGGATCCGCAGAAGGCCGCGTATTTGACCGATCGGCTGTCGATCAAACTGGGTACGCGCATCTCCGACCTGTCGCGGGGAGAAGAAGCCAGACTGCAGCTGCTAACCTGCCTGGCCCGGAAGGCTCCGCTCGTCATCCTGGATGAACCCTTTACCGGTGTGGACCTGATTTCGCGTGAGCAAATCGCTTCCACGATCATTTCCGACCTTGCCGATGGAGAACGCACCTTTCTGATCGCCACCCATGACATCCGGGAAATGGAGAACCTGTTTGACCGGCTCATCCTGATCGGCGGAGGGCAAATCCAGGCCGTGGACGATGTAGAGGAACTAAGAACGGCTGGAAAATCAGTCGAATCACGCTACAGGGAAGTGTTCTCATGAGGTATATAGCAAAGCTTGGCTTGCTGGAACTCAGCTATTTTCGTTCCTGGCTGCCGGTTGCCTCCCAAAACAAGAAGAAGGTTGTCGCTGCGCTGCTCCTGCTGCTTATGGCGAGCCTGTACATGTTCCGTCGGGTGGAAGATGCGGAGAGGTACTTTGCCAACGGGATCGGGTTCATCTGGTTTGGACTGTTTGCCATAGGTTTGATCCGTATGGCGGTCAGCTCCAGTGATGGTCGGCGGGAATGGTGGTTGGCCCTGCCCCATTCGCGGTCTGCGCTCGTGCTGGGGAAAGCACTTGGCTTATTCCTCTTCGGTCTCAACGTCATCCTGTGCATCCAGCTTGTCTCGCTTGGTCACTACGTCATTGCCAGTTCCCTTCAGTGGATGACGCCAGTCGACCCGCCTGCCCTGCTGCAAATCATCGGCGGTTCTCTTCTGATCGCAGTATTTGGACTCCCCGTGATTGTTGGCATGTCCTTGCTTTCGCTGGTTTTTCAAGTGGGCTGGGCCAGGTTGGGCCAGGGGATCCTGTTTGTGCTGCTGCCGCTTGTCATGGTTGGGTGGACGATCGCTACATTTTTCTTCAAGCCGCTGCAGCACTTCTTTGCCACCCTGCTTATCCTTGTCGGCATCGGCTGGCCGCTCGCCGCTATATGCCTGTGGCTGGCTGCCTCGGTCGGACTGAAACGGCTGGGCCGCGCCAGATTTCAAAACGGCAATCCGGCGCAATCAAAAGGCTCTCGTCCGGTACGCGCGGGCAGACGCCAACCGCTCAGTCCCTTTTGGTCGCTCGTCGCCCTTGAGCGGCAAAAATACCGCTGCCTCGGGCCTCAGGCGCTGCGAAAGACCAAGCTGATTGTCTACCCGATCATGATCGGCCTTGTCTTCCTGGGGTACGGGATGGGAACTTTGCCGCAAGACCTGGTACAAGGTCAACTCCAATTGTTTCTGTTGGCTTACTTTTTCATCGTCGTTTTTTCCTTTCGGTGCATGAATGCCGATCCGCGAAAAGACTGGAGCCAGTGGTGGCTGTCCTTTCCCCACTCGCGCATGAAACTCCTGGGAAGCCGGTTGTTCGCTTTCTTGTCGGCCATGCTGTCCTATTTTGTTGCCGGAATGCTGTGCCTGTGGGCGGGTATCGCCATTCATGCTTGGTTTTTGCCCATTCCAGCAGGCGAACTGCCGACGATTCTCAGTATTGCTGCCCATGCCGCGCTCCTTGTCATGACAGCAGTCGTCATCCATGTCACTATCTTGCAAATAGCTAGTATCACCTATCGGCACCCGGCGATGTATATCGTTGTTCTGCCCATGTTCATTAGCCATTTGCTCGGTTTTCAATTGCTGGACGATTGGCTTCTTTCCGGCCGCAAGAGAGATGATATGATGGCAAGCGGCCTTCCGCCAGACTTCTGGAATCATTACTTCACCCTGCTGGCTGCGGGGCTGCCGCTGGCTGCACTCTGTTTCTGGCTGGGCGCCAGATACCTCAACGGCCACGCGACTTCCCGATCTGCCAATTTGTTCATGAGGAAGTGGAAAAGCTGACT
Organism: Brevibacillus massiliensis; assembly: GCF_000311785.1. Classification (GTDB taxonomy): domain Bacteria; phylum Bacillota; class Bacilli; order Brevibacillales; family Brevibacillaceae; genus Brevibacillus_C; species Brevibacillus_C massiliensis. The sequence goes on along the minus strand of NZ_HE978535.1, from coordinate 374,049 downwards.
TTACTTCAGAAAGAAGGCAATCCTAGGAAAGGGAAAATCTACTGCAGCTCTTTCAGGTATCACCCGGCGGAGGGTATGGCAGCCCCGACTGGGCGGAACTGGTCGGGAAGCATACCGGATACGTCTTCTACTGCGAGGACATCCAGATAACGTATGAAGAACTCTCGGACAAAGGCGTCCGGTTCACCGTCCCACCCCAAAAGCAGGACTGGGGCGGTGTGGAAGGAACGTTTGTCGATCCGGACGGCAATGGCTTTGAACTGGTGGAACAGCCCAAAATTCGCGTCATGAAATAAGTCGGGGCGTCCCCGTAAGCCCGCGCTTGTGGCTATGGGGTCGCCCTCCTTTGCCGACCTGCCCTACTCTCGTTCGGGCTGACCGTAACTGGCGGCGAAGAAATCGAGGATTGCGGCGGCCAGGTCGTGCTTGTCGGCGCGAATGCTGATCTCCTCCGCGCGAAACCAGGCGCTTCCCTCTCCGTGCTGTTGAAAGGCCATCCCGTTCGTCTCGTAGCCGGGGTTCGGATTCTCTTTGGCATAGGCCATTACGTTTGCAGTCAGCAACGTCTGTTTTTGAAAAGTCAGCAGCTCTCCGGGAAACCCTTGCTCCTCCGCCCACTCCTTCAACGCGGGGAAATAAACGGCAGCGCTCGAAATGGCGCAGCCCTGACAGCCACCGGCGGTATCGAAATAGCTATCACCCGGATCCTGGAGGCGGATGTCAATCGACTCGTTGGCACCGATGGCATCGGCAACCACCTTCCAGTCTTTTGGCCCAAGCAGCAAGATCCCATGTTCTCCGTCCCCCTGATTGATCCAAAATGCCGCCAGTTCTTGCTGCAAACCGGCTGGAATCGAAAACCGGACAGGTGGCAGCGGTGATTTGGGTGTGATCGCGACCGGTTCAGGCCAGTCGACAGCGTAGTCTGCCGCGACGCCGTACAAGGGGAGTTTTACCGCCGGATCCCCTTCCTTCATCTGGAATGAGACAGTTCCCTGTTGGACAACCTGCCGGGCATTATTCTGAGCTTCTAATGCTTTTTTCGAATAGTGCCAGCTGCGGCCTCCATCTTCGGTAAAGTAAGGCAGATACAAGGAGCTTCCTTCTTTTACAAACTCCAGCATCACTACACCTTTAACCTTGTCCTGACCGAAAAAAACGGGCGGATAAACGTTGCTGTAGTGATCCTGAAGCGTAGGCGGGACATCAAGTGTTTGCTGCTTCCAGGTCTTCCCGCCATCCGCAGTATGGAACAAAAGGGTCCCGTCTTGTCCGTGATACAAGGAAGAAATCCAGCCCTCAGAGACAGTTCTGAATGTCATGCCGGTCGGATAACTCTCCACATGACTTGTGATATCGCCTATCCGGTGCCAGCTTTTCCCTCCGTCTGTCGTCTGGTACAATTCTTTGACCATTTGTCCCAGCCCGGGGGAAGAGGTTAACAGGATATAGCCATTGTTTTTGTCGACAAATTCAAAGAACTGTTTGCCATCGGTTGCCGTCGCTTCAGGCAAAGCGCTCTTCCGCCAATTTTCCCCTCCATCATCGGTATAAAACACGGCTACTTCCTGATTTTGTCCATTGCCTGTACCGGCTGAAATCCAGATTAGCACGGGAGTCTCAGCAGCCTTGCTTTTCCCTTCAGTGCCCCCGGCAGCAGATTGGGCGACGGTCGTGATTTCCGACGGCAGCGAAATCCAGAACACCTCTTCCCTTTGGCATAGCAGGTTCATTTGTTCTTCCGTCAGCTTGGCCATAAACGTGCGGGTGGTCACAAACGTGATGTCGCTCGCTGCTACAATCGACTGTTTGGCCGCGAACTCCTGAAGATTGTAGGGATCTGAAATGCCTACCAGCACTTCCAGCGGAGTATTGGGACCCACCTCATGTACTTTTTCCACAACATATCTTGAAATTTTTTGCTGGGATGCTTCTTCTCCCCCTGCGCCTGGACGATCGCTCACGCTTTGCTTGCCGCCGGCAGTCTGGGGCAGCCCGTCAGTCCCTCCCTTGCTTGCATTTCCCTCAGCATAGGCCGGCCATACCGCAATCGAAGCTGCCATCAGGCATGCGGATATGGCTGGGGCAAAACCACTGCGCCTCTTCATCTTCTTCCCTGCCTCGTATAGTATTTCCTGAAGGCAGGTTCGAGCCAATTTCCAGTACCTTAACACGGTGATCCCCACCTTCGAGATTTCCAGTTTTGCTTCCACAAATAATAGTGGAAAGCGTCTAATCCATATTCGAATGTAGTCTGTCAAGGTCGCGAAGCGTTCATTTTAACCTTGACAGACGGGCCTGGGCACTCACACTTTTTCTTGTCCGGCAAAACCTTGCTGGACCTGCCTCACGGCGAGTGACGGGGTGCAGGGGACGTGTTCCCTGCGTCTCCCCCTCTGGGGGACGGATGGGGGATCTGTCCCCCATGCTCATTTCTAGCAAATAATAGAAAAGGGTTGGACTTTCCGGAATGTCTCTGGACAATGGAACATAGGGGTCCATTCGGGGAAATTCTCCTCCCTCCTGTAGCATCGTCTACACCAGAAGTCTGTTTCTCCGGTACTCGCTCGAACTTCTAACCCGCTGGCTGTTCCCTTTGGCACCCCATGCCCGACTGTAGCAGCGTCGGGGCAGCTCATGGACCGAAGCGTGTTCTGATAGGCGAGGGTGATTGATCGGCGAGTGCGCCGGAGGCATCCCGGAGAGTCCGTCCCTGAATCCCTCACAGAAAGGAGGAATTCTTCTTATGAAGCTGTTTGTCGGTATTGACGTCAGTTCTGACGAACTGGAAGTGTGTTTCATGAATGCAGAAGGTGATACGCTTGAGACGTTTCAGGTGAAAAACGATCTATATGGCGCTTCTCACCTGCGGGACCATATCGTCGCTGCCTCGGACAAGCTTTCGTGTTCCGAAATCCACATTGGACTGGAAGCAACTTCTGTCTACAGTTGGCATCCTGCCATGTTCCTGCATGAGGACGAATCGCTTCGGCAACGAAAGACCAAGGTGTTTACCATCAATCCGAAGCTCATTCACAAGTTTAGGGAAGCCTATGCCGATCTCGACAAAACCGATCGCATTGATGCCTGGATCATCGCCGATCGTCTGCGCTTCGGCAGATTGAAAACGACGATTGTAATGCAGGAACAATACTTGGCTCTTCAACGGCTGACCCGCATGAGGTTCCACCTGGTGCACAACCTGACAAGCGAGAAGCAGTACTTCCTGCAAAACTTGTTCTATAAGTGCAATGCGTTTCGTTCCGAGGTGGACAGCTCCGTGTTCGGCCATGCCATTCTGGAGATGCTCTCGGAGAAATACAGCCTGGATGAGATTGCAAACATGGAGGTCGCCGATTTGGCCGACTATCTTAAGGAGAAGGGGAAGAACCGTTTCCCCAATCCCGATCATGTTGCCCGGTGCATACAGAAAGCTGCTCGGGCCTCCTACCGCCTTTCCAAGGTTGTTGAGGATTCCATCGACATCGTGCTGGGTACGTCGATCCAATCGATTCGGAGCATTCAGGCCCAGCTCAAGGAGTTGGACAAGGCCATCGCGCGGATCTTGGAAGGCATCACCTGCGCTACATGTCTGCGCTCCATTCCGGGCATCGATCTGGTTTATGCCGCCGGTATTCTGGCGGAGATCGGCGACATTGAGCGTTTCAGCGACCAGGCCGCTGTGGCCAAATACGCTGGTCTCACGTGGCGCAGACATCAGTCCGGCTCGTTTGAAGCCGAAGATACGACACGCATTCGTTCCGGCAACCGATTCCTTCGCTACTACCTGGTTGAGGCTGCCAACTCGGTGAAAAACCGCGATCCGGAATTCGGTGAATACTACCGGAAAAAATACAAGGAAGTACCCAAGCACCAACACAAACGCGCCCTCGTCTTAACCGCAAGAAAACTTGTGCGTCTGGTCGATGTGCTGCTACGCAACGGCCAACTTTACACGCCTAGAAGGAAGGTGAACAACGCAGAGGAATAACTCCTCCTTTGTCAAAGTCCTTCGATCATTCCCAGTAAAATTTTGGTAGAAACCTTGATTTTTTACTGGGTCTAGTTTGGTAATGCCATCTTCCCTGATAGAAGGACTTTATCACAAGCAAAATTTCCAATTCTCATGATTCAGGGACTTGACATCATACCGCTGGACTTTTCGCTCATGATCAGTCAGTATTTTCCACACCATTTGACGGAAAACAGCGAGTTTTCGTTACAAAAAAGGTATTTAATGGGAACCCGATGGATCCATGCCCGTTTGTTCCGGAATGGCCGGTCTGGCAACAGAGTATACCGCACACAAAAAGGCCAATGCCGCGATGGCGGCTCCGATCCAGGCGTTGTACACTGCCCCGTACGTTTCTATGACCAATCCGCCAATGCTCGACCCGAGCGCGATGCCGATATGGCTGGTAGAGGAATTCAGGCCGAGTTGGATGTCCGAAGTCTTTGGCGCGGTTCTGATCAAATACTGCTGCTGCGCGGGAGTGACGGCCCAGCTTAACAAACTCCACAAGGCGAGCAGCACCATGAAGACCGCTGACGAAAAAGCGGCGAACGGCAGCAGGAATAAAGCACAGGCAAATACACCCGTAATGACCAGGATGAATTTGGGCGACGGCCATTTGTCTGTCACCCAGCCGCCTATCCCCCCTCCCATCACAGCCGCGATGCCAAATACAAAGTAAACCAGGCTGATTCCGGTGGAATGGAGGTGCAAAGCGGTCTGCAGGAAGGGAGCGAGGTAAGCGTACAAGGTCAAATGTCCAGCCAGCATCAAGATGGTTACCATATGGGCGCTGATGATTTTTGCGTGTTTCAGCGAACGGAGCTGCTCCCTGATGGACAGCACCTGCTCTGACGCCACCCTCGGCAAAAGTGTGTACACGCCGATGAGCGTGATTGCGGCCAGCGCGGAAACGAGGTAAAAAATGGCTTTCCAGCCAAGTAATTGACTGACGACGATTCCGATCGGCACTCCCAAAACCAAAGAACCGCTGATCCCCATGGAAATGAGGCCAATCGCCCTCCCCCGAAACGGCTTTGTGACCAGCTTTGCCGCAATCGTTACGGAAAGCACCGTCATCAGCGAACCGCTGGCTGCCAGTACGATCCGCGACAAGAGCAGTACGGCGTAGTTTGGACTGAGCGAAGAAATGAGACAGCCCGCCAGAAACACCGATAGCGACCATATGTACAGCCTTTTCCGTTCGATCCGGGCCGTGATCGACAGCAGCAGCGGTGCAGCCAAGGCGTACACCAGGGAATACACGGAGATCAGCTGCCCGGTTTGACTGACGGAAACGTGCAAATCCGCTGCGATGTAGATTAACACGCCGCCGATGATCAACTAGACTGTCCCGACCAACGAATGACGCAGCCGCCAAAAGATAGATACTTGGATTCAATCCATCACCTTCTTCACTGGCTTTACTCGGCGCACCCGATTGGAATGCAGTCTATCTCTATGCACGCCCCCGTTCGTGCATGCGCGCGATTCGAAATCATCCCCTCTCCCCTCCCTTGAAAATCGTTGGCGGAAGCAGGCAGATCACTCCGCCCAACAAGCGATGCGAATCGTATTGACAATGTAATTTTTACCACATAGCCTCATCTGCGGATTCTACAAACAATTTAAATTCTGTTCATTTGATCCGATGATGGCGGCAGCTACAGAGATACCGGTCGCTCTCTTTCACTATTTGCTCATGGGGCTTGTTTCGGTCACGACAGTCGCCTCCTTCGAGAGTGTAGGAGCGATCCTGGTGGTCGGAATGCTGGTGGTGCCTCCGGCTGCGGCATATCTGCTCACGGAGCGTTTGAGCCGAATGCTGCTGTACAGTGTTGCCATCGGCAGTCTCTGTTCGGTACTCGGGTATTACACTGCCCACCTGCTGGATGCCTCGATCGCGGGCTGCATGATCAGTGTTGCCGGCTGCTTCTTCATCGCAGCCTTCCTCTTCTCTCCCGCGCACGGGATCATCTGGAGAAGGTGGAAGCAAAGGCGGATGATCCGGGAGGCCGCGGCAGACAATTGAACCAAATAGCAAAAGAGCTGGCCTCGCGTCAGCTCTTTTGCGTGTCAATCGTTGATATGGATTAGCAAAAATTTGGTTGACATGCCCCAGCCCAAGTCCCAGGGAACGAGATTTCGATCGCCGGTATGTGAATTGACCAGCGGGTAACCGTAGCGGTCATACCCGACGACCACGGAGAAATGATCGACATCTCCGTTAAATTCGTAGGCGATCAGATCGCCGGGCTGAAGCACGCTGATCGCCCCTTTGGGATAGCGATCAGTGGGCTTTACAACGTCGGCAAAATACCCGCGGGCGATCAGTCGGCCGTACCCTCTGTTTAAAAGGAAATTTTTAAAGGCATCCGTCTGCACCCAGCTCCGCGTGCCGCCAGAATTGTACCAGTATCGCCACCCCATCGTCATCGGCAGACCCCCGCCTTCTTTCGGATCTCCGATCACCTGCGAGGCAAAATTCGTGCAATCCCCGCCCAGGTACGTATAATCCCGATAGCTTTTGTTGTATCGATTGTTATTCCCCGCCCCCCACGCAGCTCCCGCGTATTTTTGCGCGTAGGCTACGGCACGGTCCCGGTGGTACCGCTTCTTTTTCCCCATCGCTTGTCCCTCCATAATGCGGAAGGTTTCCACCTGGTTTTTCTGGTTTTTCTGCTTTTTGCTGTTCCGCGGTGTATAGAGCGAATCTGCCGGAGCATCTGCAGGAATAATGTCGATATCCTCTTCAATCGGGTCCGTGTACCACTCGCTGAGCACCTTCCATTCTCCGCCGGCCTTCTTCAGCGTAAGGGCATGGCGGGTGCCGATGCCAAAATGGTGAGGCAGGAACGGTTGACCCTCGTATATGTAGGTCAGTTTCAGCGTCTGAATCAGGTATGCTTTAGCCCGCTCCCCCTCTGTACGAATGCGGATAAACCGGAGGGAGGTCTCGGCATTTGTGAAATCAAGACCTCTTTTCTTGGCCCAGGCGTTGATGTACTGACTTCTTTTTTGCTCATGTATCTTCGCGTAGCGGCTGGTATTTGCTTACAGATAATACTTCTCGATTGATTCGGGGCGTTCGTTGATTAAAAATTGAGTACGATCTTCATACAACTGCGTCAAAAATTGCCTCACTTCTGATTCCGGCTCCCCGTTTGGCTCGGCTTGGGACAGAGCCGGATAGAGCAAGGACATACAGACAGCGGCGAGTATACACTACCATTTCACCGGCAATACACGTCCGCTTGCTTGTCGTTTCGCTTCATGATCAAGGCTATCTCCCCTTTTTCTCGGCCCTGATACGATAGCAGGCCCCAGTGTTATTTTGGACCCGAGCGGATTTTTTATGCCAAGCAGCGGGAAGCTCGAACACTCGCTTGAGACAGCATCAGTGAAGGCTCTTCTTGTAGAATCCCAAAAACCGAACCAAAAAATAGAGCATCATCAATCCAAACGAGAGGACCAATCTGGCAATCATGCGCATGTACTCCGACCACGGAAGCAGCTCGACCAGCAGATTCACCGCAAAAAAACTGCAGCCGACAATGCCGAACAGCACGACTGTTTCCTGAAAGATTGACCCGAGCGGAAAGAAACCTTTTACCTTCCACTTCAACGCCCCAAGATTCCAGGCGGTTGCGACAAATTCCAGCGTCAACAGTCCGATGGCAGCGGCCAGATGGCCCATTCCGGGGATCGCGCACAGCACATAGCTGATCACTATCGTGCATACTTCGCCTACGGCCAAACCGATGACAGGGGCCTTCCGCATCTCGGTCACCCAGATGACCGTATTGGACAGCTCAAACAGGCCGACCAGCATCGGAGCCATCGAGGTATACCGGATCGGATTGGTTAGCGATTCATCACCCATGATGAGAACTGATAAATCGTTGGCGTAAAAATAGAGAAATCCCGATGCAGCAGCTCCCCATAACCATCCGAATTCAAATGCCTTGGAAATGCGCCAGCGGAATCGATCCATCCGCCCTCTTGCCCAGTCGGCGGTGATTTTTGCGGCCAGTGTATGGGACAGGGCAGCGGTGATAATGGTCGGAAGATACGTAATCGTGGCCGCCATTCCGGAAATCTCTCCGTAGATGGCCGTCGCCTGATGAATCGTCAGTCCAGAATCGACCAGGCGGTGGGGAACGATCAACGTATCAATAAAATCTGCCATCGGGATGAACAGGCGTGTAGCGAGAACGGAGACGGATGTGTAAAAAAAAACGATAATGCCCGTATCCTTTCTTTTCGCCAGGGGAAGGGGAAGTTTGCTGACGGCCTCCCGCTTTTTCATCCGAAACATCAGGACAGCGAACAGGAACACAAAGGCGACGAACGCTCCGGTCGATGCCCCGAACGTCGCACCTCCGACAGCACGTCCAATGCCGTAACTTGTCCACATGGTTACACATACCAAGATGGTCGTGACACGGACCAGCTGTTCAATCACTTCTGACGCGGCAATCGTCCCGTACGACTCGATTCCCTGCAGAAATCCCCTGGTGATGCCGAGCAGAGGGACGATCATCATGGCCGGAGCCAGCAGCCGGAGAGGCCAGACGAGATTAGGGTTGCCAAACATCGCAGCGATCTGCGGTGCGTAATGATAGGAAGCCAGACCGCACAATCCGCCTGCCAATGCCAAGAGCAAAAAGACAATCCAATAGATCCCGTATCCGCGCCGCCTGTTTTTGGCGGTGGTAAGCGCCAATGCGGACGGAAAGCCCCCTGATACGATCGACAGCACGAATCCGTAAAAAGCGTATGCCATTTCGTACAGGCCAATCCCTTCCGGACCAAGCATGCGAAACATCGGAATGCGGACTAAAGCACCGATGACTTTCACGAGAAAAATGGCACTGGTGCGAAGAACCATCTGCTTGAAGATGACTGGTAGCCTCATCCTTTTTCCTCCGAACTAGTGTATCACCTTTGTCCAATGTATGAAGCGAATGGGACAGGTATGTCTTCGGAGGAGGACAAATTTGCTTCTTCTGCAATGGCTCATTCGCACAAATCCTGGCAAAGAATGACCAACCATATGCGGCCGAATAAGATAATGAAGCCAGTCAAATCATCTGAAAGGGGGATTCTTTTTGATCACGCTGGAAAAGCATCTCATCATTGAGGCCTTTGGATGCCCGTCTGGCAAACTGAATCAGCTGGAAACCGTAAAAACAGCCCTGACCCAAGAGGTCTCTCTATTAGGGGAAAAAGTGCTGTACACTCACTTTCGCAGGCAGCCGTACGGGATCATGGGAACGATCATCGGTGCCTTTTCCTGCATGTCTGTCTTTGTTTCGGCAAAGCAGCAGTACATTACGCTTGACTTCCTTTCAAGCAAAATCGGCTTAAAACACCCTGAACGGTTTTTGGAAGAACTCTCACCGGTTCAGATCTTTGTCTATGACCTTACCCGCGGCCAGTCACATCATCACGCTGCTCTGGACGAGGAACCAGACCGGGCCTCCCGGATTGATGAGAACGAAGGCCAGCCCTCCCGGCACAAAGAAGGCAGGGGAACGGGAAAAGATCTCGCCGAGCTGATGGATTTGTCGTCAAAAGAGCACAGGGTGGTATTCGACGGAAGCAGCGCGTTCCAAGACATTTTTCTCTGCGAGGTAACCGATCTGCGGATGTACTTGAATCAGCAGCTGCAATTTAGCTCTGTAGACGAGAGAGTCTACCATGAGGCGCTCGTTCACCCGGTGTTGGAACTGGCCAGTTCGCGGGACAGGGTCTTGATTCTCGGAGGGGGGGACGGGCTTGCGCTGCGCGAGGTGCTCAAATATCCGGATGTCGGCCGCGTTGATCTGGTTGATATCGATCCGGTGGTGATCGGATTGGCCCGGACGCTGCCTGAATTTGTCTGTCTGAATCAAGGGGCGCTTACCGACCGCCGCACTCACGTTCACCTTGAGGATGCGGAAGACTTTATCACCAAGGCAGGCCGGTACAACATCATCATGATCGATCTTCCCGACCCCGCTGACGAGGTGATCGCCCGCCTCTACACCAGGGAGTTTTATCAGCAACTGGCCCAGCGGCTGCTCCCCGGAGGGCTGATCGTCTGTCAGGCGCAGTCGCCGGAAGAAGCCCCCCTGGTCTACTGGTCGATCGCCAGAACGTTTGAGAGCGCAGGGCTTGCGACACGCAGCTACCACGTCAGGGTTCCTTCCTTTGGCGATTGGGGCTTTCACCTGGCTGCGGCAGTGCTGGAGATGCCCGCTGTCCTGACGCCGTCAGTAGAGAACCGGACGCTGCCGGAAGATCTCACGTCCCTGTTTCAGTACGAGGCGGAGGTCGCATCCAAGCGGCTGCAGGCAAAAGTAAATTCGCTTGACTGTCTGACACTCCATAGGCTCTTTGCTGAAGAGGTGGGTCCGGACTGGTAAAAAGGCCATTCCCGACCGTTGGGAATGGCCTTTTACCGATTTAATTCATTGGCCTGCAGCGCAACGGCAATTTTTGCTGCCACTTCGGCATTGTGCTTCACCAGGGAGATATTGGTTTGCAGACTTTTCCCCGCGGTCAGCTGTTTGACCCTGTCCAGCAGAAACGGTGTCACATGCTTGCCCGTGATGCCGTTCGCTTTGGCTTCTTGCAGGGCTTGCCCGATGGCCGCTTCGATCTCTCCGTGCGGCAGGGCGTCCGCTTCCGGCACCGGGTTGGCGATGACCAAACCGCCATCCAGCCCCAGCTTCCACTTCGTATCCATCACGGCAGCTACTGCTTCCGGAGAGTCAAGCCGGAAATCGACCTGGTAGCCGCTTTCACGAGAGTAGAACGACGGGAATTCGCTGCACTGATACCCGACGACAGGCACCCCTTGCGTCTCCAGGTATTCCAAAGTCCTGCCGATGTCGAGGATGGATTTGGCACCGGCGCAAACGACAGCGACATTGGTCCGGGCCAATTCGGTCAAGTCGGCCGAGACATCCCAGGTCACCTCCCCTTCGCGGTGGACACCGCCGATGCCGCCCGTGGCAAACACTTTGATACCGGCAAGCCCGGCGGCAATCATCGTCGCCGCAACCGTAGTGGCACCGATTTTGCCGGTGGCGAGGATGTATGGAAAATCACGGCGGCTTACTTTTTCTACTTCTTGATTGGTCGCAAACTCTTCCAATTCTTGTTCATCCAGGCCGATCTTGATCTTGCCGTTCATGATCCCGATTGTCGCGGGGATCGCGCCGTTATCGCGGATAATCTGTTCCACCTGCCTCGCCATCTCGATGTTTTGCGGATAAGGCATGCCGTGGGAGATGATCGTCGTCTCCAGCGCCACGATTGGCAGGTTGTTTTCCAGGGCGTGCTGAACCTCTTTTGTAAACGTCAGGTATTCTTTCATTTTATTCTCTCCTCTGCTAGTAGGGTGAGTTGCTCCGGCCGCAGATGCGGGGATACCGACTGTTCCGTTTGCAGCGTCAGGCTGGACGCCGCCAGTCCCAACAAGCAAGCCCGCGGCAGCTCTTCACCGTGTATGATTCCGTACAAAAAGCCCGCGTCAAATGCGTCCCCTGCCCCTGTGACATCGACGACTTCTGTGGGAAAAGGCGGGAGATGCTCGGAGCCATCTGGCGTCAAGTAGAAGATGCCCGACTCGCCCAGCGTCACGATGACGTTTTTTACGCCCCGCTCCCTGATTTTCTCGCAAGCTGCCCGACAGTCGGCCGGCGATTTGATCTCCATCCCGGCCAGCTGCTCAGCCTGTTCCCTGTTTGGCAGGATCGTATCCACGCCTTCGAGCAGCGGCGGAAGTTTTTTTGCCTTGGCCGAAGAGATCGGATCGACGTACAGGGGGATATTTTCGTCCCGGCAGCGGTTGATCAGGTAAGCAAGGCTTTCTTCCGGAAAGTTCGTATCGAGAAAAACAGCGCGCGAGGCCGCGATATGCGACCACTTCTCCGCAATCATGTCGGGTACAACCTGATCGTAGATGTCCATATTTGCCAGGGCGACCGTCATCTCCCCATCCGAATCGAGCAGGGCGGTGTAGGTTCCCGTCCGTTCGGCAGGCAGCACCCAGACTTGACTCACATCAATCCCGTGCTTCTTCGACTCTTGCAGAATCCAGCCTCCCTCTTTATCATCGCCAAGACTGGTGATCAACGACACCGTGCAGCCGAGCCGACTCAGGTTTTCGGCCACATTGCGGGCCACTCCTCCACATGATTCAGAGATCGTGACCGGGTTGGATGAATGCAGCTGCACCTTCTGCTTGCCTGTGTGCCTTGCGGTCCAGATTGGCGCCGCCGATGCAGGTAACCAAGGCGTCCTCGCGGAGGATGTAAGCGCGCCCCTTGATTTCGCCGCGCTTTGTCAATGCTGCGATATAGCCGGCCACCGCCGAGCGGGAAATGCCGATCTTGCCTGCCAGCTCCTGCTGGGTGATAAAAGGATTGAGGCGGATATGCTGAAGAATCTGTTGCTCCTTGTCCAAGCGTTTCCCTCCCTTTGCGAAAGCGCCGCCCACCAAACATTAGTTTATCACGCAAACAAAAGTTTATCCAGTCTCCCTGCCCTCCCCGTTTCGCAGCATGAACGAAAAAAAGCCTGCAGACCCGTTTCTGAGCGAAACATCGCCTGCAGGCTGAACCTGTTTACAGCCGTTCCAACCCCTTATTCCGAATCCGCGGGGATTGTCGCGCGGGTATGCGCCGGCGTGTTTGGCAAGCGCATCATCAGAATCACGCCGATGACCCACCAGACAATCGCCATCACCCATTCATAGGGCCAGACCAGTGCGGCCGGCATCCCCGGCAAATACAGCACCGCGAGGAAAAAGCTGAGGACAACGGCGATGACTCCCACCGCGCTGCTCTTGCCGGCGCAAAAAGGCCTCGGCATATCCGGTGCTTTTTTGCGCAGGATCACAAATGCCAGTGATACCATCAAATACGTGATCACGATATTAAAACTGCCGGCGTCGCTCAACCATACCAGCATCTTTCTGCCGAACAGCGGCGCAAGGAAAGAGAGGATTCCGATAAACAGAATGGCGTTTGACGGCGTTTTGTATTTGGGATGCAACCTCCCCAGCCAGCTTGGCAGCATCCCGGATTCGGCCATGGCGTACAAGATGCGGCTGCCGCCGATGAAAAACGCGTTCCAGCTCGTCAAAATCCCGCCGATGCCGCCCAGGATCAATATTTTCCCGAACAAGGCGCTGTTGAAGACCGTCTGCATCGCATCCGCGGAAGCCAAATTGGACTTTTCCAGCGCAGCCTTGTCGAGTCCATTGGCGACGCCGAAAATTACCGCAATGTAAAAGACGATGCCCATGATGACGGATGCAAGCAGCAGCTTGCCCACTTGCTTGGCCGGTATATTGATCTCTTCTGCAGCCTGCGGAATCACGTCAAATCCGACAAACATGAACGGCGTCACCATCAACACCCCCGCGATGCCGCTGAACCCGCCGACAAATAACGGCTGCAGATTGGCCGGGTTGCCGCCGACCGCCGATCCGGCGAATAACAGCCCGCCTGCAACGAGGATCAAAACCGTGCAGATCAATTGAAACACAGCAGCCGGCTTAACGCCGATGTAATTGAGCCATGCGATAAACACCGAGCCTGCCATTCCGACGACGACCCAGGAAAAGTAGACATCCCAGCCCGCTATCGTCCACATGTACCCGACTTGATAATTCGGAAAGAGGTACTCCGTGACAGTCGGCAGCGCCACGGCTTCAAAGGCGACGACGGAAATATAGCCCAAAGCTATCGCCCATGACGTGACAAAAGAAGCTCTTATTCCCATCGCTCGCAAGGTATATTCGTGCTCTCCGCCAACTTTTGGCATGGCCGAGGTCAGCTCGGCATAGGTCAACCCCACGAAAAAAACGATGATTCCGCCGATCAAAAACGCCAGCATCGCTCCGATCGAGCCTGCCGAAAGGATCCAATCGCTGGACAAAACCACCCAGCCCCAGCCGATAATCGCGCCAAAGGCCAATGCCAGCACATCAAATCGCGATAATGTACGAATAAAACCGGATTGATTCTGTTGCATACATCCCCCACCTTTTTCAGTCTCGTTTCAAGCTGAGCTGATTTGCGCGTCCTGTTTTTATAATTTTTACAATATACAGACAACATTATACACGTCTCACCGGGAAAAGAAAACAAGGGGAGGGATCGGGACCGTCTCATAAGGGGGTTGAGATATGCCATGCGGCAAAGAAAAAGGAGGCAGCAGGCGCCTCCTTTAAAAGTTGAAATTGTCGGGGTCTTGTCCAACGCGTTTATTCTCGTTCAACCCGTCCAAAGCGGCCATGTCATCGGCGGACAGGACAAAGTCAAAGATCCCGGCGTTTTCAGCAATTCGCTCTGCACGGCTCGATTTGGGTATCGTCACCACGCCGTTCTGCAGGTCCCAGCGAAGGACGATCTGAGCCGGGGTCTTCTGATGCTTGGCTGCAATCGCCTGTACGGTCGAATTGTTCAAGATCTGTCCCCTGGCGAGCGGGCTCCACGCCTCCAGCTGGATTCCCTGTGCCTGGCAAAAACGGCGAAGTTCCTGCTGGGACAGCAGCGGATGGTACTCCACCTGGTTGACCATCGGCTTGATCTCACAGTCGACGAGCAGGTCTTCCAAGTGATGGACGTGGAAATTGCTGACCCCGATTGCCCTGACCCAGCCTTCTTTGTACAGCTTCTCGAGGGCTTTCCAGGTCTCTTTGTACTTCCCTTTGACCGGCCAGTGGATCAGGTACAGGTCGATCGTGTCCATCGCCAATTTTTTCCGGCTCGTCTCAAAGGCGGCCAGGGTCGATTCGTACCCCTGGTCTGTGTTCCACACTTTTGTCGTGATGAACAAATCTTCACGCCGCAAACCCGATTCTTTGACAGCCTGGCCCACTCCGGCTTCGTTGTCGTAAAGCGCAGCCGTGTCAATGCTGCGATACCCGTGTTCAAGGGCAAATCGAACGGCCCCTCGGACTTCTTCGCCATCCGGTATCTTGTATACGCCAAGGCCGAGCCAGGGCATTTTTACTTGGTTGTGAAGAACGGTACAGTCGCTCATGTGCTTCATCAGATCTCGCTCCTTTTCGGTAACAGGCTCTCCTTCCTTAAAGGTAACACGATATCCTGTCAGAATCTACCGACAAATACAAAGACCAACCGTCTGGCGGATATGGCGCTACGGTATGGCTCCAGCGGGGGGAGGCGGCGGGGTTTTGTCCAGTTCGAGCTGGTTTTGAAGCTCTGATTGTATCCGTGTTTGTTCATCCTGGTCCACGATATAATAGTAGATCCCATCGATGATGCTGCCTTCCCCGGCCATTTCGATCGAATTCACCTGTTCGAAGGCGAAGCGGTAGTCCTGCAGCATGTCCTTCCATTCGGAAAAGGTCACATTGGTCTTGACGTTTCGGCCCAATTGGTCCAGCACGCTTTTTGCCTTTGTCACGATATCTGGCCGTCCAACCTGTTTCAACATGCTTTTCACAATTTGCCGCTGCCGGCTGTTCCTGCCCAAATCTCCCCGGGGATCGTCATAGCGCATCCTGGCATAGGCCAGGGCAGCGCTGCCGTCCAGGTGCAGCGGCCCTTGGGGAAACGTGTGGTCCTCATAAGAAAAACTCATCTCGTTCTCCACGTCGACCCCGCCCAAGGCGTCAATCACCTGTTCAAACCCTTCCATATTGACAGAAATGTAATAGTCGATCGGGACCTGAAAAAATTGCTCGGCCGTTTTCACTGCCATGTCAACACCGCCAAACGCATAGGCGTGGTTGATTTTGTCAACAGTCCCGCGGTCCGCTATCTTCGTCCGGGTATCGCGGGGAATATTGACCAGAGTGGTCTGACCCCCGGCAGGGTTTACTGCAGCGAGAATGATCGCATCGGAGCGGCCGCGGTCGTTTTCCCGCTCGTCGACGCCTAATAGCAGGACGGATATGGGCTGCTGTTTTTGCACGGAGGCTTTCTGAGTCCTCAGCTCTGACTTTGCCGCTTGAAGCGGCTGGTACATTTGAGCTGCTGTTTTCTCCACGGCATGGTACAAGTAGTAGACATACCCCGCCGCTCCTGCCGCAAGCAGTGCAGCTGTACAAATCGCTATTTTCATCCATGTTCTCATAGGGCCGCCCCTCTTAGGCTACACATTCGTGACAATTTCCACTTTCGCATGGTGGGAACTGTTTTGCACCTGCAGCACTTTCTCTTGTTGTTCGGCTGAGAACGGCGCCTGATAATTGGGAACGATCTTCTGCAGCAGCTGCTTCATCCCCAGGTCGAATCGCTCTTCCACTTCATTCTCAACCAGTTGTTCCAATTGATCGAGATCACGCAAAAACTCATGCCAGGTAATCTGAAGCTGTTTTTCCACAAAAATCCTGCCATGCCTGGTAGCTGCGATCCCCTCTTCGTTCGTCAAAAGCTCCTCGTACAGTTTTTCACCCGGACGAATCCCGGTGTAAATGACTTTAATGTCAACTTCCGGCTCAAACCCGGACAGCCGAATCAGGTCCCGGGCCAATTTATCGATTTTGATCGGCTTGCCCATGTCAAGGATGAAAATTTCGCTGCCGGACGCCAGCGCACCAGCCTGGATGATCAGCTGCACCGCTTCGGGGATCGTCATAAAGTAGCGAACCATCTCGGGATGCGTGATCGTCACCGGACCGCCATGCTGGATCTGCCGTTTAAAAATCGGGATGACGCTCCCGCTGCTGCCCATGACGTTGCCAAAGCGCACAGCGACAAACTTGGTCTGACTCCTTTGGCCCAAACCGAGGACGAACATCTCCGCAACCCGTTTGCTCACACCCATGATGCTGACGGGATTGACCGCTTTATCCGTTGAGACCAGGACGAAGCGGGAAACGCCGTTGTGGTGCGACAGCTCAGCTACGTTCTTCGTTCCTATTATATTGGTTTTGATTGCTTCGACCGGGTTTCTCTCCATCAACGGAACGTGTTTATGTGCTGCCGCGTGAAAGACGACTTTCGGCAGATGAGCGGCAAAAACCGCTTTCATCCTCCTCCAATCCCTGACGTCGGCAATGACAGATTCAATCTGCAGCTGGGGATGCTGTTTTCGAAGTTCCAACTCGATCTCAAAGATGCTGTTTTCGCTATGGCCGAGCAGGAGCAGCTTCCACGGTTGATGGCGGGCGATTTGCCGGGATAATTCCGAGCCGATGGAGCCGCCTGCCCCTGTCACCAGGACCGTCTCGCCGCTGATGTAATTGGACACCTCGGTCAGGTCGACCGCCACCGGGTCCCGGCCAAGCAAATCTTCAATTTTCACATCCCGAATCATTTTCATGGAAATTTTTCCGCTAAGCAGGTCGGATACCTTCGGCAGAATCTTGATGCTTACCTTCATTCGATTGCAAATGTTCACGATCTCCGCAACCTCCTTTTTGGTCGCGGAGGGAATCGCGATAATGATGTCTTGAATGTCGTATTGTCGGATCACTTCAGGAATTTTTTCGCGGCCCCCCAGTACCGGCAAGCCCAAAATCTGCAAATTTCTTTTTGCCTTGTCATCGTCGATAAAAGCGACGGGATATTGTTCAGAGTCCGGGGAGTGGGTTAATTCCTTGGCCACCAAAACACCTGCGCTGCCCGCGCCGACGATCAAGGTTCTGCGCAGGTTGGGGCGCGATTTGGCCGAAGTGGCGGTAATGATTTTAAACATCATCCTGGCACCGCCAAGTCCAATCATCACAAATGCCCATGAGATCAAATAAATGGAGCGGGGAACGGCAAATGCGGGGACAACATACTGCAGCCCCCTTTGCAAGAGAAAGCAGCCAAGCTCAAGCAAGGTCGCAAGCTTAATAATCGAGATCAACTCAGCGACGCTTGCGAACATCAACACGGGGCGATACATGCGGGTGATGTACAAACCGGCCAACCCGAGAGCGACATGAGTGATTGCAGCATAAAGCAAAGCAGAGGTATTGGGGGCTCCTATGTCAAAATCAAATCTGACTTGATACGCCAGGACAACCGCAAGACAGATAATGCACGCATCTAAAAGTCCCATCAAGACCAAGCGGTTTTTGTAACTCATAATCACACCCCATATGACTCAATTTTCTCGGCACAGGCTTTACACATCACGGGATATTTGTATGAATATGTTATGTAGGTTTATGTACCTACGAAACGGGCTGGAAAACCGTCTCATACGATCATGATCTGGTCGTACTTCAGCATGACACTCCCCTCCGGTTGGCCTGTCAGGCGGCTGTCATTTGCCCGTCCCTGCAAATTCCGCAGGAGATAGCGGACAAAATTGAACCCGCACTCGTGCGCATGTGGGTAGCCCCCGCCAAAACGGGGGTTCATCTCCGAGACGACGAAGCCCTGCGGGGTGTAAAAACAGTCGATATCAATCGGCCCAACCGGCTTTACGGCTTTCAGTGTCTTCAGAACCAGTTCTGTCAAACGCTCATCTCTCACCGCCAGAGATTTGTCCGTCTCTCCGGCCCGCATCCGCAGCTTTTTTTTGCTGAAGATGGCGACCGGGGCGGCTGAAATCAGGTCCATATAAGCGTCCACACCGTATTCATCTCCGCTTACATATGGCTGAATCACGACTTCGCCGCTATGGGAACAGGCCGTTTGAAGCTCCGAAAGGCTGTCCGCCCGGCATAACCCCTGACTGGCACTTCCTTTCCTTGGCTTTACCAGCAGCGGAAAGGAAAGGGTCCCGGCTGCCAATGCCTCTTCTGCCGAAGCCAAACCTTGGTGCGTAGACACGCAGGGGACGCCGCTCGCCTGGAAGAATTGATACATCTTCCACTTGTCCAGGCACATCTCTGTCACAGCCGAATCTGACACGACCACCTGCACTTTTTCACGGAGAAAAGCCTCCTTGTAGCGCGACAGCACCACCAGCTCCGGGTCGATCAAGGAGAGGACTGCCGCGATCTGATGTTTTTTGCATATCTCCAGCAGCGTGTCTATGTAGTCGGCAGAGTCAATCCCCGGCACGATCTCAAAGCGATCCGCCGCGTGCAAGGCAGGGGCTGCTACGTCGCAATCCACGGCCACCACTTGCCCCAGATCTGCCCATTCGGCCTTAAAATACTGCAGCAGTCTCACCCGTCTGCCCACGCTGGCCAGCAAAATATTCATCGGACTCCTCCCGATCAGCGAATTTTTGACACAGACAACGGCTCAAAGCGGTAGAGCTGGTCGCTGAAAAATTGGGCCAACGTCTCCCGCCCTCGCAGTTCACGCCATTCGTTCTCACATCGCTGCACAATCGGAGGCCTGCCCTTGATAAACGGCGGATTAAACACCATCGTGTAGGCACCGGTATTTTCAAAGATGAAGTAGTCCCCCGCCCTGGGCAGCTTACCCGTTACCTGATGCAACAGGCAGTCCCTCTCCATGCAGGTGTACCCTACTACGTGAAACACCCCCGGTTCCCCGCCATTCTGTCGTCTGACGATCTGGTGCGGCAGGTTGTGACGGTGCATGGTGGGCTTGACGTTGTGGACGCTTCCGTCCACCAGGACAAACGTCTGCCCCCTCACATCTTTGACGTCGATCACTTTGCAGACGAATGAAAATGCATTGGCAGCCATCGCGATTCCCGGTTCCAGGATCAAGAGCGGGACATGTCCATAGGCTGCCATTTCCGCATGCATCACGCGGCAAACGGCCTCGGCGTAATCGTCAAACGTCGGCGTATTTTGAATCGGAAAAGATGGCGGCAGCTCTCCGTAGATGCCGCCGCCGACATCGATGTATTCAACCGTCTCCGGCAGGCAGACGCGGGCAAGCTGGCAGAGTTTTCCGGCGATCTTTTCGTAAACCGCCAAGCTGCGGTCGCTGGAAAAATGGCCATGCAACCCGCTAATCCTGAGGCTGGGAATGCGGGAGAGCTCCTCTACGGCGCGTTGAAAGGCCCCGTTTTCCACACAAAACCCGAACCGGCTCGCTTCGCGGCCGTCCTGCAGCGGGTTGACCCCGTTTTCCTGCAGGTCGAAATTGACCCGCAGGCCCACGCTCACCATCCGCTCGGGATAAGCTTCACAGTACCTTTTTACCAGTTCGATCTCGTAAAAGGAGTCCAGGTTGAGCAGGCTTTTGCCGTGCAGGGCCGCTTCGATGTCTGCTGCCTCCTTTACGGGGCCGTTGTAGATGATGCGGCTCGGGTCGACGCCGATTTTGAGAGCCAGATCGTACTCCAGCCGGGATACCACCTCGGCGTATCCGCCCAGTTTATTGATGAGGGCGCAGAGCTGCGGCAGGTAGTTGGTCTTGTACGAGTAGCCGATCAAAAAACGCGGGTAGCGGCTGGCAAACGCCTGATTGATTTTGCGGTAATTCTCCTTCAATTTCTCGCTGTCAAAAATGTAATAGGAGGATCCGAATAAACGATCCGCGCACGCTAATTGCTCGTAGGTGTACATGTGCCCTATCTACCACCTTTGCCGTATTCAAACATAGCTCCCTGAGCACCCGGCCCGTTTTGCAGTGATCGTCTCACACAGTCGATCACCCGCTCTTGCGCCGCTTCGGACAGATTGGAACCGGAAGGCAGGCAGATTCCGTTTTGAAACAACCGTTCCGAAACAGATTCGCCAGCGGAGTGGGGATAGTAGCGGCAGCCTTGGAACAACGGCTGCAGATGCAGGGGCTTCCACACCGGGCGAGCCTCGATGTTCTCCGCCTCCAGCGCTTCCACCAGTTGACCGGCTGTGACCGCGCACCGCCCGGGGTGCAGCCAGAGGGCAGTCAACCAGCGGGTAGCCCTGCCAAATGGCGCTTCCGGCATAAACTCTATCCCTTCTATGTCATGAAGTGCCTGATGGTATCGTTCGAAGACCAGTCTCCTGGCAGCGATTCTCTCTTCGATGACCTGCAGCTGCCCGCGTCCGACGGCAGCCAGCAGGTTGCTCAGACGGTAGTTGTACCCCAGCTCGCTGTGCTGGTAATGGCGGGCCGGGTCCCTCGCCTGCGTCGCCCAGAATTTCGCTTTCTCCAACGCTTGCTGATCATTTGACACCAGCATGCCGCCGCCTGATGTCGTGATCAACTTGTTTCCATTAAAGGAGTAGATCCCAAACTGTCCGATCGTTCCGCTTGCTTTGCCGCGGTACGTGGCTCCCAGCGACTCCGCGGCATCTTCGATCAACGGGACTTTGTATCGGCGGCAAATCTCGGAGATCGGGCCCAGGTCGGCACTTTGGCCGTACAGATTCACCACGATCACCGCTTTGGGCATCCGCCCGTCCTGCTCGGCATCGCGAAAGGCCCGCTGCAGGGCGTCTTTGGACATGTTCCACGTTGCCGGTTCCGAATCGATGAACACAGGTGCTGCCCCCAGGTAGAGGATGGGGCTGGCGCTCGCGACAAAGGTCAATGCAGAGCAAAACACCGTATCCTGGGCAGCCGTTCCGGCGAGGCGCAGGGCCATATGGATGGCCGCCGTTCCCGTGTTTGTCGAAACGCCCCCTTTTGCCCCGACGTAATCAGCCACTTCCCGCTCAAATGCATCCACCTGCGGTCCCAGCGGCGCAACCCAATTAGAGGCAAACGCGTCCCTGACAAACCGCTCTTCCCATCCGCTCAAATGCGGCGGCGACAGATAAATCCTTTCCTTCCCCACCATTCCGTTCGTCCCCCTGCAGACTCCTTTACTTTTCGCTGACCAGCTGCAGTTTTTCCAGCCTGCCGATCAACAGGCGCGCCACATCATCCCGCAAATCCTGCCGCTGCAGGGCGAAATCGATCGTCGCTTCAATGAAGCCGAGTTTGGTACCCACGTCGTAGCGCTTCCCTGTGCATTCATAAGCCATCAACGCTTGGTGTTTGGAGAGCGTCCGCAAGGCATCCGTCAGCTGGATTTCTCCGCCTGCCCCGGCTTCCTGCCGCTCCAAAACGGAAAATATCTCCGGACGCAGAATGTAGCGGCCCATGATCGCCAGACGTGACGGCGCATCTTTCGGGGACGGCTTCTCGATCAGATCGTTGATGTAGTAGATGCCTGGGCTGCCGAACAGGAGATTGGCCGCAACAATTCCATATTTTCCCACCTCAACTTCCTCTACCTGCTGCACTCCCACGATTGTCGTGTGAAAGTGTTCATACATGTCCATGAGAGACTGCAAATACGGCTTTTCCGCTACGACCACATCATCGCCAAGCAGGACGGCAAACGGTTCGTCCCCGATGAACTTCCGTGCGCACCAGATTGCATGTCCCAGTCCCTTCGCCTCTTTTTGCCGGATGTAGTGAATCTCTACCATGTTGGTGATGCGTTCGATCTCCTCCAGCTGTGCCTCCCTGTTTTTCGCCTGCAGGCTGGCCTCCAGTTCATACGACTTGTCGAAATGATCTTCGATCGCCCGCTTCCCCCTGCCGGTTACGATGATGATATCCTCGATCCCCGAGGAAACCGCTTCTTCCACGATGTATTGAATCGTCGGTTTATCGACTATGGGCAGCATTTCCTTGGGCTGCGCCTTCGTGGCCGGAAGAAACCGCGTTCCCAGCCCCGCCGCCGGAATAATCGCCTTTCGCACCTTCATCCGGTTGCCACCCTCCTTTGCCTTGTTCGCATGCCGCGAGCAGTACCGCTTCCACTTGCCTGGCCAGCTGGATTCGTTCGTACTTTTCTTCGGCAAGCCGGCGGGCACGTCTGCCCATCTCCGCCAGATCCCAGATACCGCTTTGCAAACGGAGTAACAGGTCAGCCAATTGGCCGGGATCAGCCGGATCGACGTAAAAACCAACCTGGTACTCCTCGACAAGCTGTTTCGTCCAGCCGGCTGAATTTACGATCACGGGTTTGCCGGCCGCGAGCGAATCAAAAAATTTATTAGGCGAGTTCGTAGCAAGGATGGGGAGATTTTGAAAAGAGGTAATGGTGACGTCTGCAGCAGCGAACAGCGCAGGCATTTTCTTTCGCGGAAGCGGCCCGGTAAAGATGACATTGCCCAACCCGTGCTGTGCGCACATCGCTTCCAACAGCGGCCTTGTCTTTCCGTCGCCTGCCAGCACGAACACGATGTCGTCCCTGCTTTGCTCCTGCAGCTTGATCGCTGCGTGGATGAGGTAATCCAGCCCGTTGGCGATCCCCATGGAACCGCCGTGCAGGACGACCAGTTTGCCCTGCAGCTGGTATTGCTCCCGCAACTCCGCTCGGCCGGCGATTTCCGGCCCAAACAGATCCAGATCGCAGCAGTTGGGAATCATCGTCACCTTGCGGGGAGAAATCCCCTCATCGATTACGCCTTGCAGCATCCCGGGGGACAAGGCGATAATGTGCTCCGCTTGTTGGTACGTCTTCCGTTCCAACCCTTTTAACAGACCGATCAGCAAACGGGAGCGGATGGCCCCGATCTGCCTGGGAGCCTCCGGCCATAAATCCCTGACCTCAAAAGTGAATGGTATTTTATTCCAAACCTTGATCAGCAGTGCCGGTATGGCTACCGTCAACGGTGTGGAGGTAGCCAGCACGACATCGTACTCCTTCAGGGCGAGGCCCTTGAGGCAGGAAAAGAAGACGAACTGCAAAAACGACAGGACCCTGCGGAAATACCCCATGTAATTGGAATAGTGATTTTTCACGGCGATGATGTCGATTCCGTCGATGGAGTAGAAGCTGTAGAACCGGCTTTGCCGCTCCGGAGAGTTCGACGCGAGCGAAGAATCTCCTGTGATCATCGTCACCTGATGGCCCTGCCCGACCAGGTATTTGGCGAACTCGTACGACCTTGTCCCCAGGGAACCCTCCCTCGTGCTAAAGTACTGATGGATATACAATAGCTTCATCTCACACAGCCCCTAACCATTCCCTTCCCCCGTCCGCATCGCTCCTGCCGACGCCGCAAACGGTAAAGCCGGCATCTGTCAGCATCTTTTGATCCAATACGTTCCGTCCGTCGAACAGCAGCTTTGCCCGCATCCGCTCTCCCAGCTCGGCGTATGGCAGATGGAGAAACTCTTCCCACTCGGTGACGAGCACGACCGCATCACATCCCTCAAACAGACTTTCGGCCGTCGGGCAGTACTCCACGGAAAGCATCGGATGCTCGCAGGCCAATTTTTCCATCGCTGCCGGATCGTACACCTTGACACGGGCGCCGCCGCCGACAAGCTGGCGGATGATGTCGAGCGAAGGGGCGTCCCGCAGATCATCGGTGCCAGGTTTGAAGGCCAGGCCCAAAAGCCCGATCGTCCTGCCGGCAAGCGTGTCAAGCCGGGCTCCCAATTTTTTCGCCACCTGCCCCCGCTGTGTTTGATTTGCATCAAGGGCGGCCCGAACGATTGACAATTCCGCCTGATGCCGTTTTCCGGCGTGAAGGATCGCCCGCGCATCCTTCCCGAAGCAGCTTCCCCCCCAGCCGATTCCAGCCTGCAAAAATTGGGGGCCGATCCTTTGGTCCAGGCCGATCCCCCGTGCCACGGCGGTGATGTCAGCCCCAACGCTTTCCGCCAGGTTGGCAAACTCGTTGATGAACGATACTTTCACCGCCAAAAAGGCATTGGCCGCATATTTGATCAGCTCGGCGCTGGTCAGGTCGGTGGCGACCAAAGGCGGCAGGCGAGTATGCCCCGGACGCGGGATCGCAAGCGGCGGTGTGAAATCCTGCAGCAAGACAGGCCGATAGAGCGTGGCCAGAAAGGTCTCTTCCTCATCCGATTCAATCCCGACGACAATCCGATCCGGGTAAAACGAGTCAAACATGGTTTGGCCTTCCCGCAAAAATTCCGGATTGGAGACGACAGATATCCTGCTCTTCATCCCCCGCATGGCCAACTTCTGCTGCAGCAGAGCTTTCATCTCGCTGCCGGTGCCGGGGGGGACGGTCGATTTTAGGAGGATAACCGGCATGCTGCCGCCGCCCACCCGGGCCCCAATCTCTTGGACTGCCGCCTCGACACAGGTGAGATCCACCCCTCCGCCCTCTCCTATGGGAGTGCCTACAGCGATGATGACAGCGTCAGCGCCTGAATCAAAGCTGTCCCAATCATCGGTAAAGCTGATTCTTCCTGCCGACGCCCGCAGTACCTCCTGCAATCCTCGTTCGTAAATCGGCAGTTCTCCCGCCCGCAGTTTTGCTATTTTTTCCGCATCGCTGTCGATCAAGGTGACTTCGTGGCCGATATAGGCCAGAACACTGCCAGTAGACAAGCCGACGTATCCGCAGCCAATCATGATGACCTTCAAGCTGCCACCCCGCTTACATCATTTCCTGATGATTCCGTGAACCGGTAAAATCCTGAACCGTAGCGCATCCGTCTTCGCTGATCCCGCGCGGATCAAGCACTTTTACGAGCGTAAGACAGAGGATTTTCAGATCGAGGCAAAAGGACTGATTTTCGACGTACCAAACATCCAACTCAAATTTCTCTTCCCAGGTAATCGCATTTCTGCCGTTGATCTGCGCCCAACCGGTGATCCCCGGCTTCACCTCATGTCTGCGGGCCTGGCGGGGAGTGTAGAGCGGCATGTACTCCATCAGCAGCGGACGAGGTCCGACGATGCTCAACTCCCCGTTCAGCACATTAACCAACTGGGGAAGCTCATCGATGCTGAACCGCCTTAACCACCGGCCAAACGGGGTGAGACGCTGTTCGTCGGGCAGCAGCCTGCCATCGGCGTCCGTCTCACTTGTCATCGTCCGGAATTTGTAGATCGTAAAAGGCTTGCCGTGCAATCCCGGGCGCTGCTGCTTGAACAGCACCGGCGATCCCAGTTTCCAGCGGATCATGAGGGCCGCAAGTATGAGTACGGGCAGAGCTGCCAGCAATAGAATGGCCGCGACAGCAATATCAAACCATCTCTTCACATGCCTTCCTCCCTGAGATTGTCAGCTGCCCTTTTCCACTCCGGCCTGTCTGATTTCTCCCCTGTTTTCCTGGTACATTTTCCGGCACACCCTACTTTAGACCTAGTCCCGCAAGCCAAACCCTGATGTGTCCTTCTTGCCGGCGTGACGGCCAGTCAGAGATCCCACCCTACAGTCTCCAAAGCGAAATGGATGCAGGACAGCTTGCTGGATCAAGCAACCCTTTGAGATCTGCGACAATTCCTTGCTTCTCTTGCAAGCAAGGCAGAACCCCTTCCCACCCCAGACTGGCGTATTCATCATGCGGGACTGCCAGTATGACAGCGTGAGCCTGCCGCAATTCCTCCGGCTTGCTCAGTCTCACCCCGTACTCTTGTTCTGCCTGGATGGGATCGGCCAGGGGATCGGTAACCTGTACATGTATCCCGAATTCCCTCAGTCCGTATACGATATCCAACACCTTCGAATTGCGCAGATCAGCTACATTCTCTTTGTACGTCAGACCCAAAATCGTTACAACCGCGCCCTTTATCCTATAATTCTGATGGATCAACTGCCTTACTACAGCCTGAACGATAAACACAGGCATGCCATCGTTGATTCTCCTGCCGGCGAGGATCACTTCCGGATGATAGCCAATGCTTTCGGCCTTGTACGTCAGGTAATAGGGGTCGACGCCGATGCAATGCCCGCCGACTAGGCCCGGTTTGAACGGGAGGAAGTTCCACTTGCTGCCCGCCGCTGCCAGGACTTCGCCGGTGTCGATGCCCATCCGATCAAAAAGGATCGCCAACTCATTTATCAGGGCAATATTGATATCCCGCTGTGTATTTTCGATTACTTTGGCAGCTTCTGCCACTTTGATCGAAGGTGCCCGATACACACCCGCTTCCACAACCATTCCATAGACATCGGCAATCATGTCGCAGGTCGCTTGGTCTTGCCCGGAGATCACTTTGACGATGTTGGAAAATCTGTGTCGCTTGTCTCCCGGGTTGATTCTTTCGGGCGAATAACCGACGAAGAAATCCTTTCCTGCACGCAAGCCAGAATGCCGCTCCAGAAGCGGTAGGCATACTTCTTCCGTCGCCCCCGGATACACCGTAGATTCATATACAACGATCGCACCCGGCGTCAGATTCTCTCCCACGGTCTTGGATGCCTGTATCAGCGCCGACAGGTCCGGCTGTTTCGCTTGATCGATCGGGGTAGGTACGGACACAATCACAAAGTCACAATCCCGCAACGAGTCCGGTGACACCGTGTAGGTGATGTTCGCCCTTTTTAGCTCTTCGGCCGTTAGCTCGCCGTAGATATCGATTCCTTGCGTCAAGGCAGCGATTCGCTTTGGATTAACATCAAAGCCAATGACTGGCTGTATCTCGCCAAATGCCGCAGCGACCGGCAATCCGACATATCCCAGTCCAACCACGCCGATTCGTCTATACATACTGAACTCCATAATATTCTGTATACCAATCGACAAACCTGGAAATCCCCACCTCGATGGGGGTGGCCGGCGAAAAGTGGATCAGTTCTGTCAGTTCGTCCACCGCGGCATACGTCTCGGGAACGTCCCCCGCCTGCAGGGGCAAAAATTCTTTTACTGCCCGGCGATTTAATTTTTCCTCCAAGATCGAAATAAATGATAAAAGATCGACCGGTTGATTGTTGCCGATGTTGCAGACTCGATAGGGAGCGTAGCTTGATCCAGGGTCAGGCCGGTCTTTGCGCCACGCCGGATTTGCTGCAGGCTTTAGAGGAAGCAACCGAACCACCGCTTCCACGATGTCATCGATATAAGTAAAATCGCGCTTCATCTTGCCCTCATTGTAAACCTGGATCGGCCTCCCCTCTACGATGGCTTTCGTAAAGGTTAACAGCGCCATATCCGGCCTGCCCCAAGGTCCGTACACCGTAAAAAAACGCAGGCCCGTCGTCGGCAGGCCGTACAGATGGCTGTAGGTATGCGCCATGAGCTCATTTGATTTTTTCGTCGCGGCGTACAGGCTGACGGGGTGATCCACATTGTCGCGAACGGAAAAGGGCATCGCCGTATTCGCACCGTAGACTGAACTCGAGGAAGCGTAGATGAGGTGCTCACATTGGACTTGTCTGCAGCCTTCCATGATGTTGAGAAACCCGACGATATTTGACTGGATATAGGCATGCGGATTTTTCAAACTGTACCGCACGCCAGCCTGTGCCGCCAAATGAATCACCACAGAGGGCATATACGACTGAAAGATCTGAGAAATGGTGTCTTGATCCTCCACATTCGCCCTTCTAAATGCAAAGGAGGGGTAGCTTTGCAGCATGTTTAACCTCTCTTGTTTGAGGGAGGTGTCGTAGTAATCGTTCAGATTGTCAATGCCAACCACGAAAAAACGATCTTCCAACAACCTCTTTGTCAGGTGAAACCCAATAAAACCGGCGGCCCCTGTCAGCAAAATCGTCATCATCACCATCTCCATCACATAATGTGTCGGAAGAAAATTGGTCGTAATATTCGCTCAATGTTGCCCCTTTGAAATAGCGGGAAGCAAGCTGGAACAGAATTTCCAAATCGCGGTACAGTCCTTCAATACTTTTATCTGACGGAAAAGTAGGACTGCCGCCCGGCATCAGTTCGGAGGAGTGAAGCATAAATTCGACATAGTCGCGCTTCTCCGCCAAAGCTATGGACAGGATCCTGAGCATATCGTTCCCGTTTTTGCCGTCCGGACGCAGCCACATATTGCGCAACAGTCTATTTTTAACACGTTCTCCCGCCACTTTTTCGATCAGCCGATCGTATTTTTTCAGATAGCGGAAACGCCTTGCCGGAATGATGGTAACCGGTACCTGGAGCAAGGCGGATCGACCGGATTGTCGTATCTGATGCAAGTCCATATAATAAGCGGTCGACGGATAATGCGTATAGTCAGTGCCTCCGTTTCCCCCTGGAGCGCCCGGATGGGATCGCCAAGAAACCCCTGGTGTCACAGAACAATCGACATGGTAGCCATTTTCCCCCAATATCTGGGCGTACGTCTCATTAAAGGCCCATCTTCCTGCGCGATGACTCCGCATTTTTACCTGGAAAATATCTTCGAGGGTACGGGTCAAACATTTCACTTTCTCCCGGATCTGCTGCTCAGGATATTCGATCAAATAGGGATGATGCCGGTTGTCGTTCTCTGTCAAAGGAACCAGCGGCGGCGAGTTCCAGGCGTGCAGATGCATCCCCACTTCGCCTGCCCCCCGGCGGATAGCATCTCTGGCCAATTCTTGGAACACGTCGCTATTCGCCATCTCCCAATTGGTTAAATACGTCGGTTTCAAGCCGTATTTTTCGCTCAGTGCCTGAAATCTGAAGAGAAATTTTGCATTTTCGGTTGTGATCGTGTCACGTCTGGCCCACAAGTTATCCCCTTCCGTATCGATCGTGATGATGAACGCTGGTTTTCTCATTTCCACGGAATGCCAATCACCCCTTTCCCTGTTTGGAGATGTACTTCGCAAACCGCCTCAACCATATTTCCAAGGCGAGCGGATTGAAGATATCCTTGTACCAGATCGAACCTTTCCCTGGAGCCTGCCGGCAAAAATAGTCGTATTTTTTTAACAGGCGGTTTCGATCAATAATCCCGTAGGTAAAAATCAGGCTGTCTTCGCCAAAGTAGGAAAGCGTCCTCTCGCGTAATTCGCGCTTTAACCATTCGCTTTGCGGGTTGATAAAGCCTTGCTTGTCTTTTCTCCACACGATTTCTTTGGGCAGATAGACTTCCAATGCTTTGCGAAAGATATACTTTGTCCAGCCATGGTTTAATTTGTGCTCCATCGGCAAAGGAATGAACGTCTCAATCAAGCGATGATCAAGGAACGGATGGCGAACCTCCCGAGACCAGGCCATCGACATCCGATCTTCATACTGGGCAACGACCGGCAATGAGAATCTCTCGAGGTCAAACATCTGCCTGTCTTGTACGGTGACGCCGGACGGCAGCCCTACCTGCAAGGGTTTGAAGTCTTGCAATGCCTCACCTGAAACGTCGATTTCCGGCGGCCTGAAAGAACCGGGAAAATAGCGCTTTGCCTCAGACAAGGAAAATTGGGCGAGAACAGTCCCCTGTCGCCAAAAATCGATGAATGCCTGTGCAGCTTTCCCGTATCTGCCGCGTCTTAGGAGATGTTGGATATAGAACCCCAGATATTTCCTGTAACCGCAAAGCAGTTCATCTCCCCCCTGCCCGCTCAACACCACTTGAATGCCTAATTGATGAGCGTGTTCCATGAGAAGATAATGGGCAATCGTAGAAAAACTGCCAATCGGTTCATCGTGATATCAGGTGACCGTCTCCAGAAAATCAAAGGCTTGCATGGGATTCATGTCAAAGACGATCTTGTGGATGTCCCGTTGGAGATAGCGGCCCATGAGGTTGATGAACGGACTCTCGTCAAAGCGCGAATCATTGCTGACAATCGCCAGTACTTGCATGTTTTGCTCTTTTCCAAGGAGAAAATCCATTGCGGCCGCAATGGCCGAGGAATCGACCCCTCCCGAGAGCAGTAGCCTGTCGGAACATCGCTGCACAATTGCAGCCTGACCGAATCCAAAAACAATTCGCGAATCTGTTGGGCAAGGACTGATTCCTCGACATCGTTTTCGGAGTAGAGCTGTATCGCCCAGTACCGTTCGAACTGCAATTTGACTTCAGCTGAGCTCAGGTCTACTGTCACAAAATGATGGGGCGGCACCTGTTTGATACCGTGAAAAAAGGTATCCTGCGAGGTCGATGACAAAGACTGGAGGATGTATTCGCCGACAATTTGATGGTTTAAAGCAAAGGATTGACCAGCCATTTCCAGAATCGTTTTGATTTCGGAAGCAAAGTAGAGTTCCCCATCGTTTACGTAGTAATACAACGGCTTGACACCCACGCGATCCCGGCACAAAATCAGCCTTTTTTTCGTTTTCTCCAGCCAGGCAAAGGCCCACACCCCGTTAAACCGGGACAAGGCTGCACCCGAATGATGCAGGGCTGCCAAAACAACCTCCGTGTCCGTACGGCTCTGAAAAGAATAGCCAAGAAGTTCCAACTCGGAACGAATTTCATGAAAGTTGTACACCATGCCATTATGGATAATCACGCCTTTCTCATCCTGATAACTCATGGGCTGATTTCCCGATGCACCGGCATCCAGGATGGACAGCCGCTGATGGCCCAAACCAATTCTCCAATGCCCTATGCTGTATTCCGCTATTCCTTGTGCATCTGGTCCACGGTGCTTTTGAACCTCCTGAGCCCGAAGCAACCTCTCTGTCAATGGAGGCTCATGCAAAGAGACGATTCCGGTAACTCCAGACACGCAGCGCTCACCCTCCCTCCAAACTCATTCTTTGCTCTACTCTTGCCGAGGATGTTCCAAGCAGAGGCAGTAAGATCTCTCCCACTACTTTTTCTTCCGTAAAGTGATGCGCAGTTTCGTTTGCTGCCAGACACATCTGGATATATTTCTGCTCATTCTCCGCCATGAGTCGAAGCTTTTGGACGATCTCTTCAGGCGAGCGGACCGATACCAGGTAGCCGTTGTGACCGTCAAGAACAATTTCCGGCAGCATCCGCCAATTTGTCGCGATGACCGGTATGCAGGAGAAAAACGCTTCCAGGATCACCCCGGGATACCCTTCTCCGATATGATAGGAGGGAAGTAACAAAACGTCATATCGGCTGATCGTCTCAATGACTTGATGTTGATCCAGAACCCCGCAATAAACGGCATTTGGCACCGCCTCTACCTGCCGTAAAAACTCCTCCTTATCCGCCGCGTGGAGCGGGCCATAAAAAAAACAAGCCGTCTTCGGCTCTTTTCTCAGCGCTTCGAGGATATCAAAAACCCCTTTTTCTTTTCGGATCTGGCCAACAAAAACACAATTGACCCGACCGGCTAATCCCCTTCGTTCGCGGGTGACGGGATGAAACGGGAGGAAGTTGGGAAAGTGAACGACGCTGCTTTCCGGAAGTCCCAGGACATCGATAAAAAAGCGGCAGAAGGCCCTTGTCTGCAGGAGGAAATAATCGGCTCGCGAGAAGATTTTTTTGATCAGGAGCTGGTACCAGGCAGGCAATAAGCGATACTCTTCGATAAAGCATGTGCCAAACTGTTTCATGATGACCTGTTTCCCATATGCTTTAAACAACAAAACGATCAGAAGGCCAAGGGTATAAGAAAAACGGGAGTTGGCCCAAACCAACACCCCGTCTACTTGCTTTCGATAGCGAAACGCCTGGAGGAAAAAGCGGACTCCGTTTTTCAAATCCGACAAGTCCAGCTTCCGTCCCACTTTGCTCTCTTGTTCTTTTCTTGATGTATCCAGGATCTCCACATGCAGGTGGGCTTCCTGTAGTACTTTGCTTTCCACTAACCTGGAAAAAGAAACGGTATCTCCTCCAATCGGCGGTGGGAGCGGACCGATTGCCAGCCACCTGCTGCATATACGGTCTTCTTCCATTCGTTAGAACACCCCCTCGTATGCTTCCGCAATCTTCCTGGCGTGAAAAGATTGTGCCCGTTCCATACCCGCCGCTTCATGCCGGGCGAGGCTTAAACAAGCCATCATCCCGTCAGCCAGCGCCTGAACTTCATTTTCTGCCACTAACAGACCGAATTCACTGTTGCCCAGGATTTCCCGCGGACCGCTCCGGCAGTCTGCCGCTACGATCTTGACGCCGCAGGCTAAAGCTTCCGTCAATACATTGGGAAATCCCTCCGTTCGGGAAGGCAAAACAAGTAGATCTGCATACTTCATGTAAGGATAAGGATTTGATTGAAATCCCATAAACGTCACATTCCTTTCGATACCAAGCGAGACAGCAAGTTGGTGCAATTCCGCTTGCAGGGGTCCTTCTCCGAGGAGGTATAGACGAGTACTGGGGTTCACCTCGTGCACTTGTCGAAAAGCGTTTAGCAGCAAGTCAAATCCCTTCACGTAAATCATCCGTCCGACGGCAACAATGATTTTGTCTTCTTTTACCTGTTCGTATGGGTTGAACGCTTCGGCCTCGTTCGTTACGTAGTCTATGTCCAAGGGGTTGAAGATTCTCACAACTTTTTGAGCCGGTACGCCCTGCAGAAGGGAGAGTATATCGTGGCGCATGCCATCAGATTGCGTCAGGATGATATCTGCCTGCGGGTACAGCCATCGGTACAGACCTCTTAAGATCATTCGTTTCCACCAAGCGAACGATTGCAGGGATTTCGATAATGTATTGGTTTGCCGGACGATGATTTTGGGCTTGACCGCAAAAAACTTTCGCACGAGTAATACGGCTAAATTCATATAGCCAATGGTCGAGAGAATCGTATCGGGGCGAAGCCGGTTTACTTCTTTTATCAATGGCAGCAAGGCGTAACGAATTCGTTTTTTCTGTAAGTTGATTACTTGAATGTCTCCGGGGATGCGCCCTGCAAACGGCCCTTCCAAATTGGTTACCAGCAAAATCGGTTCCACTCTCTCTCGATTCAGATGCCCGAGCAGTGTAACAATCACCTTCTCTGCTCCTCCGCCTGCCAGATTGGGAATCATCACTAACACTCTTTTCACCTTGGACATGGATTGTCACCTATTATCTCATTTGTATGAATCAGCCTTTCGCATCGGCAGCCGAGACCAAGTGAAAGGCCAGAACCATCATGAGCCACATGCTCTTTTCACTGTAGCTGACCACCCCGACCTCCCACAAAGCCATCGTTATGATCATCATGAGCGCAAAGTAGGCATGTTCGTAACCCGCTACTATGCCTTTGATACTTTTTGCCGTAATGACAAAATAGCTGAAGTAATAAAGAAAGAGACCGCTGATTCCGAAATCGCATAAAAGCTCAATATAATTATTGTGGGCGTAGGTACCGTAGGAACCGAGAACACGGAATTGATCGATGCCGTTCCCCATAAAGGGACTTTGCATCCACAGAGTAAGCCCCTCATTCACCATCGCCAAGCGAGTGATTCCGCTGGTATTTTCCCCCTCCAGAAGCTGAAAGAACCGCTTAAACACGGTAATTCCTTCAAGATTTTGGAACAATAAGCTGCCCAAGTAGACGGCCGCGATCGCCAGGAGCAGCAGGAGACCGCTGCACAGCGCTTTCATCAGATGCGATTTTTTCGCGATTTGATATCCCTTCAAGACCAAGTAGAATAGAAAAACGATCCAAAAGAACAGCATCTTGATACTTCCCGAAAAAACTGTCGCAAAGATGACAAAACAAAGCCCGGTTGTTTTGCACAACACCCTTTTTTTCTCGCTGAGGAACATGATAAAGGCCGCGATGGTCAAATTCATCGCAAGAAGGTTGGGATTGCCCAATATCCCGGAAAGCCTTAGGTCTCCTGCAGAAGTGTACAGCTCCAGGGATGCTGTAGCCATGATGACCACCCCGCTCAAAAACGAGCTGGCGATTAGAGCGGACAGCGAAGCTCCGTTTTGTAGAGCCAACCAGACACATCCGGCGCCCCATACACCCGCCGACAGGCTGATGGCAGAATAGATCGCCGACAGTTGATCTACCGACCACATAACAGAGGTGAACGCAAAAAGCGCAAATAACATCGGCAGGATGAACCACTTGGGAACATACAGCGATCTCATTTTCAGATAATGAAAACCCAACCCAAGTAACATGGCGAGCGAGAGGATGGCTCCTAATCGTGAGATGACCGGTACTGCTGTTAATACCAATACGGTGAATACGTAGAGCATCGCAAGTCCGTTCATGAGCGGCCAACGCCTGGTCTTGGCTTCTTTATGCACCATACTCGTACCTCTTGCATTTGTCTGGAAATCCAGTTATCGGCTTACCTTGGAAATGGTATATCGGTACTTTCCGGATGAAGCAGGCAGGATTTCTTCCATAAGCTCAAATGTTACCTGGCAGGTTTCCCCCATCACCATCTGGATTTTTTTGGTAACGTCATCAAGTTCCTCTTTATGGTATGTAAACGGATTCCGGTTTTGATCGACCGGGACGATTAAAATCCTGATCTTTTCATACTCTTCCTGGATGACCTGATACTTCTTCACAAACGGCTTGTCATCGAGGAGAAGATTAAACATGCTGCCGTCGATCTGGACGCCCTGCTTGTCAAGAAACATATCCGTCACTCGGCCGGCAACCTCTTTTAACAGGGGTAAACCTCGTCGGCAACTGCAAGTATGTTCGCTCCAACTGCCCACATCGCCAATGCGGTACCGAATGAATGGCATGGAATAATTGAACAGGACTGTAATCACAAGTTCCCCAAGTTCGCCCGGCTCCGTCGCCGTGCCGTCAGGCCGCAGGATTTCCACGTAGTGCGTTGCTGAAGAAACGTGCAAGCCCTTGTGTTGATTGCACTCACAAGCGACATCCCCCACTTCCCTGGAGCCATAGCAGTTAAAACAACGAGTCTGAAACACTCGTTCAATCACTTCCCGCATGCGGGGATACAGCGTTCCAGCCGATGTCATGATGGCTGTCGGGGAATAAACGGGCATTTTTTCCCGCTCGATAAACCTTGCCAGCTCATAGATACTTTCTGCGTACGCTAAAATTTGCATAGGTTTGTACTGATTGATTTGGTTCACATAATTCGTCATCTGTTCCGCCGTCATGCGCAGCGAATACAGCCACAGCTCATTTCTCAGCCATCTCCCCAACTGTGTTTTCGCTGATTCTTTCCCGGCAAAAAGATCTCTTGCTGAGCCCCATAATCTTATTTGCCGATCGACCAAAGAGCGATCCGTCCATTCATCGTTGACGATCTTAATCGCTTCGTTCCAGAAAAAATATTCTTTATCCTGAAGGAAACGGACAGGTTCCCCCGTAGAGCCGCCCGAAGTGTTCTCATACCACATACGGGTGTGGATATCGGCAGATTGCAACTGTTCGAATTGGGTTCGCATAACGTTTTTATCGAGCAAGGGAATCCGCGAAAAATGTTCCAGTTGCACCTGTTCTTGCCGATCAATCACGCCGCTCTCCTTTAGAACAGTGCGGTAATACGGGACGTTGCGGCAGGCGTGTTTTAGGAGCGAGGTCAGGTTTTCCCGCTGCATTTCCAAGACTTTCTCTCGAGGCAGCCATTGCCAAGCTCTTAGCTTATCTGCATATTTTAAAGAGTTGCCTTGCAACGAAAGCCTTGCCCTCCACAGTTTTTCCTTCACCTTCATCACTTTAGGTCGCTCCTTCGTCAGTGATATCGCCGGGCAAACTTGACCGTTCCGCGTCATGGCGCATCTGCTTTTTCACGTAGAACATCACCGCCACGATCAGGAAACAATTGAATACTCCCCCTGTCACGCTGAATAAAGCGATCGCCGAAAGCGCGTCGGCAGACAGAGCCCCCCAATATAGTACGGCTGTCCGCGAGATAAATAATCCGATCTCATAACAGAGCAGGAACCGCTGCAAACCATACACCTGAGCGGTTACAAATGACGGCGTATTCAAGAAACCGAAGAATACCCAGACCGCCATCCATTGCGCGTACAAACCGGATTGAAACCACGCTTCTCCCAACACGAACGTAAATAATTGCGGGCCAAACCCGACCAAAGCGATCGTCGGCAGCATTGCAACGGCAGCAAGGGTCAAAGTTGATCTCTTGACCGTCTGGTAAATGTTTTTCCTATCGTGATAATCCTTGGACACCTTCTGATAAAACACCTGGGTGATGGATTGGCCAATCAGATTATACGGCAGTTGGATGAGCCGAAGTGCCAGGGAATAGTAACCGACTACGCCTGTGCCAAACGCATACGTCAGGATAAATGCCGGGACGTTTTGGGAAAATTCATTTAACAGGGTTTGCGGTGTGCTGTATAAGGGGAAGCGGACATAATCCTTCGCCAGCTTCTGGATTTTCGCAAAGCAAAGCGCATCGCGAATAATCCTTTTGTCTTCCCGCAATACCTGCCCGAACAAGATGGACGTTGCGAGGATTTGCCCCGCAACCTGTCCAAACACAAGCCCCGGTGCACCAGCATGCAAGATTCCGCCAGTCGTTTGCGTGCCCGCGACTCCCACAGAACGGAAGATCTGGAAAATCGAGAGTCTGGCAAAGGCCTGCTTCCTCGTACACCAATAGGCGAGGGACTGGTACACTCCCATGGCAAAAACGCTGATGGGAATCATCCATAGCCACGGAACGCCTCTTGCTCCAGGAACATACTGCGAAAAATGACGGCCCATCGACGGAAGTATGAGTATCGATGCAGCAGTCAGGCCAAATGTAATCAGCAAAGCCAGCATAAGGATATTGACGGCATCGTCATCCTTTTCGGGCAATACAATCGCCAGCTCGTACCGGCCTGCCATCATGACAGCCAGGATACTTACGATCGATGTGTAGAGGGATAAGACGCCAAAAGCTGATGGATCGTACAATCTGCTCAACAGAGGCGCAGTCAGTATCGTGAGGCATTGGCCAAGTCCCGTACCCAGTACTAGGACCGCAACATTTTTGACGAACTTCGCATAAAACAGATTGCTCATTAGCGTCAGGGCTTGTCTCATACGCCCACTCATCCCACATCCCCTCACCTGCCGGGAGACGAACGATCCCACATTCAACCGACACAACCACCTTTTTCTGCTCAGCAGTCGTAAAGCGGTTCCGGGACGCTGCATGTCACCCCCTGCAGGACGGCTTCTGCATTACGGCGATATGTTTGCACGACATCGGCTGGGGCGATCTGAAGCAAAGATTGATACGCCGCATTCAGCTCCAGCTTTCTTATGAGCGAGTCATGCCCATCGCTTGCGATAAGCTGCACCAGACGATGTCGAACCATGAACTCAGCCCACTTCCGGGCACTTTTGCCCATCTTCCCTGCCAGACTGCTCGCAGTAAGCTGCGCGACAGCCCCTTGTCTGATCCACCTTGCCAAGCGATCCGGCTTCCTTCGCAACACCTGGTTCCGCTCAGGATGGGCGATAATCGGCGTCATTCCCGATGCATGCAGATTCGCAAGAACTTCGTCCGTGAACAGCGGCAGATGAAGCACAGGGAGTTCAAGCAGTACATACCTCCTGGCGTTGCACATCGTCAAGAGAGTGTCAGACAGCAGATGTTCAACCATATTGGCATGCATATGAACTTCTGCGCCTGGATGTACGCGCAGCGGGATTCCTTCGCGGTCCAGGATGGCCTGAAATGCTTCAACCGCCTGCAAGACTTGCTCCGCATTGTTTACATATATGCCATCGTGCGAATGCGGAGTGGCAATCATCTGCGTGATCCCGTCTTCCACAGCAATACGCGCCATTTTTATCGCTTCTGTCTCTGATTGGGGACCGTCATCTAAACCAGGAAGAATATGACAGTGGATATCAATCATGGCTATAATCGTAGTAGCTGTCCCTGTCTACTTTCTTGTTGTTAAGCACGGACCCGATGACGTTTGCTCCTACATGGTCAAGCAGCGCTTTTGCTTTTTTCGCTTGTTCGATCAGCACCTTGCCGCTCTGGAGAACCAACAACACTCCATCCACATAGGCAGCTAGTACTTGACTGTCTGTTACCGGAAGGATCGGAGGGGTATCCAATAATACGATGTCATACTGATCTTTAAGCCGCTCCAGCAGTTCACGCATCGTTTCGGTGCTTAAAAGTTCAGTCGGATTGGGCGGAACGGGCCCGGACGGAACCACATCAAAGCCAATCAATGGAATGTTCTGAACAGCATCGGACAACTGGACTTCCTGCCGCAACAGGCTGGTTAAACCGACGTGATTTGGTAGTCGAAAAATTCGATGAATGGCTGGTTTCCGCAGGTCTCCATCCACTACAACGACTCTTTTTCCTGCCTGGGCCATGACGATAGCCAAATTGGTCACCGTGGTCGTTTTCCCTTCGCCAGGCACAGCGCTCGTAATCATTAACAAGTGAATTTTTTTGGGCCCTCCGACAAACTGAATATTCGTTCGCAGGGTTCGGTATGCCTCTGAAATCGGCGACTTTGGATTAACGTGACAGATTAACTTGCTTGGTGTCTTCCGAGATTTCAATGGTATCTTCACCTGCCTGACGAATACGTTTCTTCTGTTTTTTT
The DNA here is from genome assembly GCF_000311785.1 of Brevibacillus massiliensis. GTDB lineage: Bacteria > Bacillota > Bacilli > Brevibacillales > Brevibacillaceae > Brevibacillus_C > Brevibacillus_C massiliensis. The sequence continues at coordinate 335,168 of NZ_HE978535.1, read as the reverse complement.
CTGTTTTCCTGGAAATCTGTAATGGTTCCCAAGACAGGTATAAGCAAAAATTCCTCGATCTGTTCCTCTTCTTTTATCGTCTTGTCGAAATACTCCAGCAAAAAAGCCAGCCCAACGCTGATCAGCAGTCCAAGGACAAGACCTATTCCCATGTTCAGATAGGGCTTCGGGCGAACTGGTAGCGGATTCCCCTCCACCTTTGCTTCGTCGAGAATAGAGATGTTGTCAACCTTCATCATGCTCCCCAAATTGCGCTGGAAAGACTGTGCGAATTCATTGGCAATGGAGGCGGCCATGGCAGGATCGGAATCCGTAACCGTAATGGTAGTGACGAGCGATTGATCAGACTCTTCCACCTGTACGTGTCTGAGGAGCAGCTCTGTTGAGAGATTCAGGTGTAGGCTGCGTATCACATCTTCGGCAATCCTGCGGCTTTTGATGATCGAGCTGTAAGTCTTCACAAGCTCCTGATTCGCTCGTACATCATTTAATAACGTATCTGCATCCTGGTTGGCGCTGTGTGTTTGAATCAATAAACTTGTTGATGCCTCGTATTCCGGTTTTAACAGAAAAAAACTTAGCCATCCACATACTGCTACAGAACCAATGGAAATAATGAGGATCAAAGCCAAGCGCTGCCGTATGATCTTCCTAACATCCGTGATTTGAATGTTATCCATTAGTTAAGTTAACTCCCTTACCGCGAAGTGTTGAACCGGCTGGAAATATACCCGTTATCGGATTGTATGTGTAAACTCTCGATGATATAACATTTGCAATCTTATTGTCCGAAATTTTGATTCTTTTGGATGTTTGCAGCATGGCTTTTATTAGTCAGGATTGGGTTTCCTTGAAAACAGGAATACGGCGCATCTTATCCGTCTGGCTTCCATCTAGCTTCCCGGTAGCCGTCAGGCCTCCACCGAGGTTGTGCTATTCAAGCTGGTGAGCACTATCGCCGCTCCGCCTTTGTGCGTCCAACACCCAACAGGAACATGTGCCCGGGTCCGGGAGACTACTATGGGGTTTTCATAACGTAGCCTATTTTAATCTATGTCCCATCCGGCTGTATTTGACTTTATTTTTTGGGTATTTTGTCATTTGCATTTCAATCGTTTTATCAAAATTTGTTATTTTTGTTAAATAAACACAAAAAATCAGGCTTCCAATTAGGAAGCCTGTCATGGGCAAATGGTCTGGAAGGCTATTTTTCTGAAACAAAGAGCTCAATATCCTGCTCGATCAATTGCAGCGACGAGCGCCAAAAATCTGCGGAATGGACATCGATCCCCATGATTTTGGCTACATCGGCAATGTTCATTTTGCCGGTGACGGAGAGAAGCTGGTCGTACTGCTCCACAAAGGATGGGCCGCGATTCAAATATTCCGCGTAAAGCCCTTTGGCAAAGAGCAGGCCGAACGCGTATGGGTAGTTGTAAAAATTGGCGTCGGCGTAGTAGTAGTGCGGCTTGCAAATCCACATTTCAGGATGGAGATACTGCGGGTCAAGGCCGTCGCCGTACGCTTCTTTCTGGGCCCAGAGGAACAGGTCCTTCAATTCTTTGACGGAGAGGGAACCTCTCTCCCGGCGCTTAAACAGTTCGGACTCAAACAGGAAGCGGTTGTAGATATCGACGATAACCTGCCCGGCATTGGACAGATCGTGTTCCAGGATTGCAATCGTCTCCGCCTTCGACGCCTTTTTCAGAGCCGCATTGGTGATGATGGTCTCGCAGAAGATCGAGGCCGTTTCTGCGATCGGCATCGGGTAGTCGCTGTTTAAAATGGACTCCCCTGCCAGACATTCACCGTGGTAACCGTGGCCCAATTCGTGGGCCAGCGTGCTGACGTCATTGAAACTGCCCGTAAAGTTGGCCAGGATTCTGCTCTCGCCAATGACGTGGAGATTGTAGCAGAAAGCGCCTCCGCGCTTCCCTTCGCGGGGCTCGGCATCGATCCAGTAGCTGCGGAACGCCTTGTCGGCGTAGCGGGCCAGCTTCTCGCTGAAGCTGCCAAACTGCTCGACGATGAACTCCCTGGCTTCGTCGTAGCTAAACTTCATGTCTGCGCCGCCGAGCGGAGCGAACAGGTCGTAGAACGGCAGCCCGTTTTGATGGCCGAGCATCTCCGCCTTTTTGCGGAAGTACTTGCGGAAGGCGGGCAGGCTTTCACGAATCGCCTGCAGCATCGCATCGAGGGATGCCTGATCCATTCGCGATTCGATCAGGGTGCGCTCCAGGGGAGAAGCGTAGCCGCGCAGCTTGGTGGTCGTGATCACTTCCCCTTTTATCCCGTTCAGACAGGCTGCCGAGGACTCCTCGATTTTCTCGTAAGCCTTTCGTTCCGCCTCGTAGGCGGTTTTTCGCACCTGCGGATCTTTGTCGTAAGCCATGTTTCTCACGATGGGCAGCGGCAGCTGCCTGGCTTCCCCGGCGATGGTGATGTCCACCAACAAGTTGGAGGTCAGCGTCTCCTGCAGCTTTGACCAGGCGTTTGAGCCGGTGTTGCGCATTTTGGCGATAAGCACCTCTTCCTTTTCACTGAGCAGGTACTTGTTTCGCTTCGCGGTTTCTGTGAGAAAATAGCGGTGCTCCTCCAAACGCGGCGAGGAAGCGATGATCGCGTCGAGGTTCGCCAAAGCTCCCAGCCACTTCTGGAATTTGACGGCGGGCTCTACCAGCTCGACACTTTTTTCCTCCAGCGCTTCGATGGTTTGCCGGGCTTTTTCATTTTTGGCATCGGTGCTGAAGGTAAGCTCGGCGAAGGCCATCAGCCGGGAATACAACTGTTCGTACTTCGTCAATTTGGCGAGGTACGCTTCGATCTTCTCTGCCGGGTCAAGGCCGTCTCCAGAAAGCTGCTCGGCAAAGCCGCGCAGATCGCCAATCAATTCCGGCACCTTGCCCATATCTGTCTGAAATTCTGCTGATTCGAATGATGGATACAGGGCATCCAAATTCCAGCGCATCTGATTCATGCGATTCCTCCCGCTTTGTTTCTTGTTGTACTTCTTGTACTTCACTTTTCATCGAGAAATTTTACCCGTTCAAATACTTTTTCGTTGTTGGGATAGACGACTCGCTCGTTGCGGGGATTCTTGCAGTACACGACGATCCAATCCTGATCCACAAACTCGATGACTCCGCGCTTTTTGACGTTATTCACGACGATTTGCACCCTCCTGCCGATCAGTTCGTCCATTCTCCTTCCCCTCCTTCGGCTGTGATGCTTCCGCAAGTGTGCGAGACAAGAAATGCTCGGTTTTGCCGCCATTTCGCCCTGCAGGCTGAATCCAGACAAAACCCGGCTGTTTGACCCGCCGGTGATAGGCGAAGGTGCCCCTTACCCCCTGCAGGTAAAAATAGCCCCAAATCACCAGGGAGGGGATCACGCTCAGCGCAGTCGTCCCGGCAAACAGCAGCATGGTCAGTTTGGATGTGACGAAAAACAGGAACAGAACCACGGCACACACGCGGCTTTTCCGGTAGACGCCATACGCCAGCGCGAGGATCAGCGCGATGTCGAGGAAGACGGTTGAATCCAAATCCAGAAAGGCGACGCCGCCTGCGGAGCCGAGCAAAGCGGCGAATGCAGTGATTCCTGTGGAGACGAGCGCCGCACCCCAGCCCAGATTAATCATATGCTGGATTTTTGCCGACTCTTCCCGGTTGGACTGCGCGGTTTTCCGGTTTACCTCAGCCTGATCAGACATTCTCCTGCCACCTGCTCTCCCCAGATGAGCGAAAGCTGGTCTCCGTCTGCTACCGGCCCTACCCCGGCCGGCGTCCCAGTGTAGATGATATCCCCGGCATCCAGTCCGAAATGCTGCCCTGCAAATTGGATAATCGTCGGCAGGTTGAACAGCATCTCGCGCATTTTGCCGTGCTGCACCTGTTGGCCGTTTTTCAGCAGGGAAAAACCTGTCTCAAGGCAAGCTTCCAGGCCTGGAAACTCCCACGACCGGGTGATCACGGCCGAGTTGGGAAACCCCTTGGCCAGCAGCCAGGGATGGCCTTTTTTCTTCAATTCGGATTGCACGTCGCGCAGCGTAAAGTCGATCCCGAGCGCCATCCGGTCGATGACATCGGACAGACTCATCCCAGGTTCGTAGGGGCGGGCGATATGTACGACGACTTCCACTTCATGATGAATTTCCCCCCGGCCGGCCGGCAGGACGATCTCCCGTCCATCCGCAAGCACCAGCGCGTGGGTCGGCTTCGAGAAGAGAAAGGGCGTGGTCGGCACCTCATTTCCCAACTCCTCGGCGTGCAGCCTGTAATTTCTGCCAACGCAAAAAATATTTCGACAGCTATCCATTTCATTTCCCTCTTTCAGGCGTTTATTTTGCTACAAATTTACAGATTCATTATCGCAAAAAACGGCTCTTTTTGGTAGATGGGCGTTTGCGAAGCGATTGGCCCGCTTTCCCGACCCCGTAAAAGCAGAAACAAGCCTGCTTGCGCTCACTCGCGAGACCAGGCTTGTTTCGACAGCGCCTTTTGCTTTACTTTTGCGTGTAGTAATGAATGAGATCCATTTTTGTATCCCAAACTTTTTGACTTAAATCGACAGGGTACCGCTCGGGATTTAGCTTCCGCAGGTACTCCTCCCAAAAAAGGGAATACTGTGATCGATGGTAGCTGCGAATTTCATCCAGACTTGGCAATTCATAGACCTGCTTGCCGTTCACAAACACCGGTTCCAGCAGGTTGATCGCATCGTAATCGACCACGAATTTGTGCATGTAGGTATGGACAGGGTCGAACAGCTTCAGCTTCGGCAGATCCTCCACCTGTTCGTCCACCATGGCGATGTAATCCCCTTCACTCTTGCCCGTATTGCGGTTGACAATCCGGTAGACGCTCTTGAATCCGGGAGTGGTAATCTTCTCCGGGTTGCCGGAGATTTTGATGGTCGGCAGATATTCGCCGTTTTCCTCTTTTGCGACGACCTTGTACACACCGCCGAGCGCCGGATCGTCAGCAGCGGTGATCAGCTTGGTGCCGACGCCCCAGGTGTCGATCTTCGCTCCTTGTGCCTTGAGGTTGAGGATCACGTTTTCGTCAAGGTCGTGCGAACTGATGATTTTCACATCTTTCAGCCCCGCGTTGTCCAGCATCTCGCGGGCCTTGATCGAGAGGTAGGCCAAATCGCCGCTGTCAATCCGGATGCCCTGCAGCTTTTTACCTGCCGCCTGCAATTTTTTGCCGATCTTGATCGCGTTGGGAATGCCGCTTTTCAAGGTATCGTAAGTATCGACCAAGAGCGTCACTTCATCGGGCAGCGCTTCGGCAAAACGCTCGAACGCCTCCAACTCGGTGGCGTGATCCTGCACCCAGGAGTGGGCGTGCGTTCCCTTGGTCGGAATCCCGAACATCATCCCGGCAAGCATGTTGGACGTCGCGTCAAAACCGGCTATGTAGGCCGCCCGCGCCCCCCATATCGCCGCATCCGCCTCCTGTGCCCGGCGGGAGCCAAACTCAAGCAGGATTTCATTGGGAGCCACCAACCTGATGCGCGCCGCCTTGGTGGCGATCAGGGTCTGGTAATTCATAAAATTGAGCAGCGCCGTCTCCAGCAGCTGGGCTTCAAAGACCCTGGCTTCCACTTGAATCAGCGGCTCATTGGGAAAGACCAGCGTCCCTTCCTTGACCGAGCGCAGGTTGCCGGTAAACCGCAGCTCTCTCAATTCCTCCAGAAAACCGGGATCGTAGTTCTCCTCCTGCTCTGCCAAGTAAGCGATTTCCCGGTCGGTAAAGCGCAGTTGGTTGATGTAGTGGACGATTCGCTCCAGACCGGCAAAGACGGCAAAACCGTTGCCGAACGGAAGCTTGCGAAAATACGCTTCAAACACCCGTCTTTTGTTGTGCGTGCCGTTTTTCCAATGCGCGTACATCATGTTAATTTGGTATTTATCGGTATGAAGCGTCAAATTATCATAACACACGGATGGTTACATCTCCTTTTAGATAAAGAACACTTGTTGTCAGTCGACGATCTCAGCTCCCAGCGCAGAGGCAAAGTGACCCAGCGCCCATTCGTGGCCGGCCTGATTGAAACTCTGTACGGCCCCGCGGTGGATGACAAGCTGAAACCCCTTGTTGTAGGCGTCGACCGCAGTATGAAGGACGCAGATGTCCGTGCAGACTCCGGCCAGATGGAGCTCGGTAATCCCGCGGGAGCGCAGGCGAATTTCCAGGTCGGTGCCGGCAAACGCGCTGTACCTGGTTTTGTCCATCCAGTAGACCCGCTCTTTGTTGCGTTGATAGGTATCATTCAGCTTCCCGTACAGGTCGCGGCCGCTCGTCTGGTAAATGTTGTGCGGCGGAAACACCCCGACTCCGGATGATAAGGGTCGCCGGGCTCATGGCCGTCTACCGCCATTACGACGTAATCTCCATTCCGGATAAACTCCTCTGTCAGTGCCGTGATGCGGTCTTCGATGGCCTGGCCGGGTTTCCCGCAGGTCAGCTTACCATCATCTGCTACGAAATCATAGGTATAGTCGATGACAATCAGACATTTTCCCACTTCACAGCCCCCATTATTTCACCGTTTCCCTAAATTGTACACGAACAAACTCTTTCCGTTAAGGCTTTTTCTTCAATTATGCAGAAAAGCCGTTCCTTCCAAAAAAGAACGGCTTTTGGCATGGCTGTATTCAATTCGTGCCAGACGAGCCAAATCCGCCGGCACCGCGTACCGTTTCATCCAACTCCTGCACGAGTTCAAAGCTGGCCTGCGGCACTTCGGCGATGACGCCTTGCGCAATCCGGTCCCCTTTGCGGATCAGGTAGGATCCGCTTGCGCAGGCGGTGTCGACCGCTTCCCGCTGATTTTGCAGTGTGGTCACTTCCCGCGTCCGCACGATCTGCAGCTGGCCCTCTTCAAGGCTGTACTGTGGCGTGGCAATGTTGTCGATCAGGACGCATATCTCTCCGCGGTAGCCGCTGTCGACCGTCCCCGGCGCATTGCTGACGCGCAGCTTCGTCTTCAGGCTGATCCCGGATCGGGGCCGCACCTGCAACTCGTACCCTGTAGGGAGAGCGACAGCGAGGCCTGTCCGCACCAATTTTGTCTCTCCAGGCTGGATGATTGTGTCCTCTACTGCCACCATGTCAAACCCGGCGTCCCCCGGACGGGCATATGCCGGAACCGCCGCATCCGGGTGCAGTTTCATCACGTTTACCGGTATCTGTTTCATCTCTCTCCTCCGTGTCTTTCCATCATGCTGCTGAGAGGGAGGCCATCCTGATCAGCGGATCGGGCAAGCCCCTGCTTCACAGGCCTCAGCCAATTCCAGATCGGACTCCCCGCCCTTTTCATACTTCTCCAGGATAGCCGGATCAAACGGCTTCATCGACGCTTTCAACGCTTCGTACTCTTCCTTGCTGCAAGCCTCGTACGGCGCCAGCTGGTAAGTGCCGCCGTCCAGCTGCAGGAAGGAAACGCCGACGAAGTTGTCCCAACCGTCCCAGACGATCTGTTCCACTTCTCCCCATTCCTCGGGGCGAACAGTAATGGTATTGGACGAGTTGTGCTCCGTATAATGCGACTGGAAACGGAAGTAGGTCTCAAACTGGCGGGCAGCGCTCACTTCGTTTTTCGTTTCCTTCGCACCGCTGGCTACCGGGAAATCAATGACCAGCGTCCGGGCATTGGCCATCCGCTCTTCATGGGTATCGCCCGGCGTTCCCACTTCCGGGTGAACGGTCCAGCCGAGATCTTGCACGGCTTTTGCGAGCGGGTCGGCGCTGTTGATGCGGATCCGGCGAATGTAGTACGGCGAGTGGGACCAGTGCAAGCCGCTGGACACCCCGCCTGCCACCTGTGACAGCGTCCCTTCCGGCTTTACCGTCGTCACCAGAAGCGGCGAGGTCACCCGCATTTTGTGGGCGTATTTATCCGCCTCTTCCCGCGCCGCGCGGCCGAGCAGGCTGAGCAGTTCGCGCTCCTGTTCTTCGTCGTAGCCGACTGCCGCCAGCGCGTCTTTCACGCCGGTAAGCGACGTGCCCAGGAGCCTGTCCCGCTGCTGGACTTCGTTCCAGTGGGGAATCTCCAGCGTCACCAGCGTCATCCGCAGGCCGGCCCGCGCCGATCTGCGCTGGGCATCAAGCAGCCCTTCCAAATCCAGGTACTTCGTGCCATCCGCACGTTCTTTGACAAATTGCACCAGATTGACGGTCGTCAGGTTGCAGACGCCGTAGGAATCCAGCAAGATTTCCGCACACGGATTCAATCCTTCGGCATTGGGGCGTCTCCGGTTCGCCTCTTCCAGGTTGATGAATCCCGGTTCGCCCTCGAGCTGCATGATCGTGAAGACCAGGTTGAGAAACTCGCGGGACGGCTTTGAGGTAAATGCCATCGAATTGTTCGACATCCGGCGGTGATCCAGGCCCCAGCGCCCGTCCCCCACCTTCGTAATCGTGTCAAACCAGGCGGGCTTGCGGCTGCCCAGCAGTTCGCCAACGCGGCGGTGGTGAGCCAGCTGCTCTTCGGTCCAGATGCCGTTGATGCCGTACTTGGCAAACATGCACTCGTAATCTTCCGGGTCGAACAGGAAGATCTCTGCCGTGCGCCGTACGCCGCCGACGACGACGTTGGCTCCGACCAGGTTGCCGATATCCAGGATGTGGATCGGGCGAACGCGGCCATACCCGCGATCGTCGATTTGAATCGGTTCCAGATACGGATCGACCTGGTTTTTCAACACGCGGTCGATGCCTTCAAACATCTCCCGCAGCGGCTCATGGCCGCTGGCCGTGCCGCCGAAAGTCAGCAGCCGCTCGCCCTTCGGCCGGACGCTGTTGTAGTTGATCTTCACTGTATGAATTTGCTCGTACTTGGGATCTGTCAAGATCCGCAGGTAGATCCGCAGCGCCTCTACCCAGCCTTCCTTGCTGTCGCCAACGTAGATTTTCGCATAGCCGTTGTCCAAAATGGTAAGCTGCGAATTTTCCAGGCGCTGGGAGCGCGGCAGCGGCCTGTAGCTGGAGGACAGCAGCGTCGTATTGGTCCGAATCGGCGCCAGGTTGGCTGCCATCTCCCGGGTGCACTTGAAGCCTACGCCGGTCCCTACCAGCAAGAGGTAGAAGAGATCGCCCAAATCATCCCACGAGCGGATGTTGAGGAAGGAGCAGTTGAAGTTGGCGAGCGGATACTTGTCCGCTACCCCGTTTTCCGCTCCGCCTACCCAAAGCGTCCGGCCGGAGAGGAATTGACGCAGGTGAAACATGTTGTCGAACAGCTTTTCCGCTTCCTCGCGAAACTCGTCTACGTTCGGGGTGTACCCGATCTTTTTCACATGCCGGTACGCCAGACGGACGTTGTACTCCACAGAGCGGCGGCAGGTCTCCTTCCACGTTTCGCGGCGGTTCTTGTCCGGCAGGAAGCGTGAGTAGGTCCGATAAAAGACAAACTGCCCAAGCGGGTTCATCTCCGCTGGAAAATCAGGATATGTAGAAATAAATTCATCAGTCAGCAGTTGCACATCGTCAACTGGAACAACAGGGATACTCATACGATGATTCGCTCCTTTTCTAAACGATCGGTTCGCACGCAAACAAGTTGCTAGAAGGTTAATGATATCGTAATATGAAAGTCTGGGTAAACAAACCGCTTCTCGGCTGCCCTCACAAAGATGATAGTTTTAAGATACCACAAAATCAATATATAGTTAAGAAATAAATTTTTCGACAAAAACAACACAATATATTGACAGGACGTTCTTCCTATTTTTTCTGTCTTGCTTTACTTGCCTGGGGAAATAGGGTAAAGTATAAGACTTGATTTGACACCGTTCCCTACATTTTTCTTAGTTGAGGCGAAACTATGCGATACTTCTTTCTCGTACTTCTCGGAGCTTGCTCCTACGGTATCCTCTCCACCTTTATTAAATTCGCTTACGGCGAAGGTTTTACAGTAGATGAAGTAAACGGCTGCCAGGTCTTCCTGGGGTCACTCTTCATCTGGATTCCGACGCTGCTGTTCAAGCGGGAGCGCGTACCGTTGAAACAAGTGCTGGTGCTGCTCATGGCAGGGATACCGACGGGGCTGACCGGCTTGTTCTACTATACGTCTCTTCAGTACACGCCTGCTTCGCTTTCGATCGTCCTGTTGTTTCAGTTCACGTGGATCGGGATCCTGCTCGACTCTCTGCTCCGCCGTTCGTGGCCGTCCAAGGACAAGCTGTTTTCGCTGGCCCTTTTGCTCGCCGGAACGGCAATGGCTGGGGGTGTCGGAGGAGAGGGTCTCGGATTAAAGCAGCTGACGACAGCAGGTTTGGTGTTTGGACTTCTGTCGGCGATGACGTACGCGCTGTTTATTCTCGGCAGCGGCAGGGCGGCGCTTTGCGTAAATCCGCTGATGCGCAGCTCGATCATAAGTACGGGCTCCATGCTGACCGTCTTTGTGATCTATCCGCCGAAGTTTTTCACAGACGGCACGTTGTTTGACGGGCTGCTTGTCTGGGGATTTTTACTGGCTTTCTTTGGCGTGTTGATACCGATCCTGTTCTTCAGCATCGGCATCCCGAAAATCGGCGCTGCGATGGGTTCCATCCTCGGGGCCGTCGAACTGCCGATGGCCGTCTTCATGTCCTCCGTCGTCTTGGGTGAGACGGTCACACCTGTCCAGTGGACGGGAGTCGCTGTCATTCTGGTCGGGATCGCACTGCCGGAAGTCAGCCGAAAACGCTTGGCACAAAGAGCGGCTAACGCAAAATAAGCACCCCTCCGGGGGTTTTTCTTTTTGCCCTCCGCCCTGGCAGCGCAAGCATCATCTGGCTCAAAATGGACATACTCCATAAAAGCAAGATGTTTTCCACTGCCGACTAGCGGCATACCTAAGGAGGAAAATCAGATGGACCAATCTTACCTGTACTCATCTCATCAGCCAGGTTACAGCGGACAGCAGGGGCAGTCTCCATACACGCAGCAAGGGTTCGGACAGGGCTACCAGACTGCCCATCAAGGCTACGTCTCGCAGGCGGCGCTGGCCTACCGCGGACACGCCCCCCATCCAGACGAGTATTTCGCGCAGCATCAGCAAACAGCCCCTACAGCCGGGTATGCGTCATATGCCAACCCTGCCGCCGGCCACGCCCGGCAGATGCACGCGTCCCCTGTCCCCGCCCTTACGGAGCAATATCCCTACGGGCCCAAACAGACGGCATACGCAAACAACGTCTCCCCGGTTGCCCTGGTCTACCAGGGACAGGTCTCTGCGGAGGCGATGAATTCGCTGTATCAGTTTCATAATCCATTTACCACCCAACCGGGCTATCCAAACAGAAATCTTGCCTCGCACGCCGCCCACGCCACGGAAAACCAGGCGGCGCTGCAGTTTCACGCCAGGCCCTATCAGTGAGACGACAAAAAAGGGAAGGACACTTTGCCGGCTGATCACAGCATTGTGGCCTTCTCCCTTTTGCTGCTTTTAGGTTACATAACATTTGTTATGTTAAATGAACTTTGCCTGACAGGGAAAGTCACCCTGTCTTACATCACCGGCGGCTTAAATCCGCCGGCCGTTCCTCTTGGAAGAGCAGGGAGGATCAATCTGGATGAGACTTTAGGTTACATAATATTCATTATGTAACCTAACCTGCTTGGCAATCGCGACCGGTCTGCAACTCCCCTTTCTCCGATTCGGTCTTTCACAGCCTGTTGCTCTGCGGAGACGGAGACTGAAAGATCAATCCTCCGTCCCGGCCGTATGCGGCAATCCAACCGTACTGGTCACCTTCGCTGCTGTCATCAATCGCGACATACCACAGCGTGACCCCTTTCTGATTCACCAGTTTCGCCTCATGCGTCTTTTGTCCAAGCGTCAGAACCACTTTCTCGATATTGGTGTCAAATATTTGACCCAAATGTACCGTTGCATATGTATTTTCCACCTGGGCCTGGTATTTGTTCGTGATCCAGGTAGATGCCCCGTACGTGATGGGCACGGCATCTGCAACTCCAAAACCGGAATTGCCTTGGTAATGCCACCCCTCGTCGTCACGGGAAAAATGAAGCAGTGTAAGGTACTGTTTTGAACCTTCTTGCGAATGGGCGAAGGAAAAGGCGTACCGATCCCGCTCAAATGTATCGATAATATTCGCTACTCCGCTCTCCTGCACAGCCTCCTGCAGCGATTTCGGCTGGTGATTTTCCGCGGGTCCGGCACCGGGTTCTTTCCCTTGGCATCCGGTGACAAGTGTAATAAAAAGGAAAAATATGAAAAAGAGATACTTCACTGGCAGAAACTCCTTTCGTTCATCTATTCGTCTAACATGAAAGAATACCCTTGGGGGCACCTGGCTGATATGAAAAAAGTAGTAAAATTTGTACAGCGAGAAAAATAGACGACTTTTCCCCGTTGCAGAAAAATCGTCTTTTCCATTGGCTTCCTACAACACCTTGGAGAGGAACGTTTTGGTCCGCTCGTTCTGCGGATTTTTGAATATCTGTTCAGGCTGCCCCTCCTCTACGATGTACCCGCCGTCCATAAAAATGACGCGGTCGGCTACTTCGCGGGCAAAGCCCATCTCGTGGGTTACAATCACCATCGTCATGCCTTCCGCCGCCAGATCCTTCACGGACGGACCGATTACACAGATCACTTCCTGCTGGGCGACAGTGACGCTGATATCCTTCAAAACCTCGAGATTGCCAAAAGACTTCTTTAGATTTTTTACTTGGATCACGGGTTTGCCAACGTCCCTTTCCGCCTTTTCTTGCGCGCCTCTACTCTTTGCCTGTCGGCTTGCCGGCAAGCATTTCGTGCGCGCCGTCGCAGTAGGGCAGTTGTTTTGACTGGCCGCAGCCGCACAGCGCCACTTGCTTCGGCTTGTCCACTTTGGTTATATACGGCCGGCGCTTTACTTGTTTTCCATTATGGGAACCGTCGCAGTACGGCGGTTCTTCCGACAGGCCGCAGCAGCAATACGTTTTGACGCCGGGCAGCTCACAGTAGAGATAGGGCCGTTTCTTGTCGTACATAGCCATGATGCTGTTCCCCTTTCCTTGATCGTCTCATGCCGATCGAAACCAAATGGTCATGACCGTTTTGTTGACCGCAAGCGGTCACATCTATGTTTTATGAAAAACGTCGAGACGTTTTTCACAGAAAAAGCCATCCCGATCGGATAGCTTACTCTTTACCGCAGAGAAATCACTTTGGTCACGTTCGGCAGTTGATCGATTTTCGCAATAACATCAGGTGGGATCGCTTCGTCTGTCAGGGAGACCAATAACGCGTTTTTCCCTTTCTGCTCACGCGATACGTTCAGTTTGGAGATGTTGATCATGTACTCGGCAAGAATCCGGGATACGTCGCGGACGACTCCGGGATAATCGATGTGGTACACCAGCACCCCATTGGCGTCCGGGGTGATCCGGCACGAGTATTCACCGATTTCACTGATGAACGTTTCCCGGTAATCTTTTGCAAATGTATATTTACGATTGCCGATCCGAAGCACGGCGATATGACTCGCGTACTCGCCCGAACTGGCCTCCACTTTTACGTCCGGTCGGGGAGTCACATCGGCGAGCCCATCGAGCAGCAGCCGGGTAATCTCTTGACGCTGCTCGGCGGCAAGAATCGTCAGCACAGCTCCATCCAAAGCAGGCTCAAAACGGTGAATCAATCCAGCCAAGGAGCGCAGCCCCGCATAATCCGTCATAGCCAGCACTCGCACCTCCTGTGTCCATTGGCATACCCTCACCGGGCAGGTAACGCTTCATTTATTATACGATGAACTTCCCTGCCCGTTCCAGCAAATCATTCGTCAAACTTCCACTGTTCCTGTTCTCTGATGATCGAGGAGTCGTTGATCGAGCAGTACCAGGCAGTGTGTCTCCGGCCGGCTTTTTCGTAGTCGATTTTAAAAATGGTGTTGCCCTTCCCTGCAGTCGGAAACGGACTCTCATCCGGCGGCATCACTTCGATCTTGGTCACTGTCCCGCCGCGTGCTTCAATCTCTTGGTGAATGAGCGCCACTTGCTCCTTCGCGCTGTTTTTCATCCCAAAGTAGGCGACAAGACCAAAAATGATCGCAAGACCGAGAAAAGTCAAAATGATCAGCTTTGATTTTTTCGTTTCGTCCAAGGTTCTCACCATCCTATGCCGTTACTCCTGAAATGACAAAAATGAACGACTCCATTCTACCACAGTGCAACAAAAAAAGCAGAGAAGTCTCCTTCCCTGCCTCTTCTTTTTATTGGTTCGCTTCGTCTCTGATCTCCTCGCGAAAGCCTTCGATGCTCTCTTCCCGGCGCTGATTTTTCGCCTGGATGTCGGCTCGGTCCTCCTGGGACATCTCTTCCCCGTGAGCCTTCAGATCATCACGCGCTTCACGCATGTTTTCCATCGTATTTTGGACCATTTCCTGCAGTTTTTCCACGTTGTCGGATCGATCATCCGGTTTTGCCATATCCTCTTCACTCCTGTCATTTCAAATTCCTTGCTACCCTTACATTTTGTGCATGGCGAGGAATTTTTATGTGAAAGAGGCTTATTCGCTTTTCTCTACCTGATCGATCGTTCCTCCGCCCAGGCAGACCTCCCCGTCGTAAAAGACGACTGCTTGCCCTGGTGTGACAGCTTTTTGCGGCTGATCGAACAGCACTTCCACGCGATCGCCGTCCAAGGGACGCACCGTAACCCCTTGATCAGGCTGACGGTAGCGGAACTTGGCCGTGCAGTGAAACTCCGCTTGCGGGGCATTGCCGCTGATCCAGTTGACACCCGTCGCGATCAGGCTGGTGGAGAATAAGCGGGGGTGCGTGGCTCCTTGGGCGACGATCAGTTCGTTCTTCTCCAGATCCTTGTCGACGACAAACCAGGGTTCCCCGCTGCCGATTCCGCCGATGCCGAGCCCCTGCCGCTGGCCCAGGGTGTAGTACATCAAGCCGTCGTGGCGGCCGATCTCCTGTCCGTCCACCGTTTTGATCACGCCGGGTTGGGCCGGCAGATAGTGCTGCAAAAACTCGCGGAAATTGCGCTCCCCGATGAAGCAGATTCCCGTGCTGTCTTTCTTTTTCGCCGTAGCAAGACCTGCCCGCTCCGCGATTTCCCGCACCTGCTGCTTGGTCAGATGGCCGATCGGAAACATCGTCTTGGAGAGCTGATCCTGATTCAAGGCGTTGAGAAAATAGGTTTGGTCCTTGTTTTGGTCGACGCCGCGCAGCAGCTTGTATACCCCGCCCTCGTACTCCACGCGGGCGTAATGGCCGGTCGCGATGTAGTCGCCTCCCAGCTTCTGCACTTTGGACAAGAGCTCGCCGAACTTGATTTCCCGGTTGCACATGACGTCGGGATTCGGCGTGCGGCCCCGGCGGTACTCATCGAGAAAGTAAGTAAACACCTTGTCCATGTACTCTTTCTCAAAGTTGACCGTATAGTACGGGATGCCGATTTGGTCGCATACCCGCCTTACATCTTGAAAGTCTTCCTCGGCTGTACAGTGGCCAAACTCGTCTGTGTCATCCCAGTTTTTCATGAAAATCCCGACTACATCATATCCCTGCTCTTTTAAGAGCAAAGCCGTCACAGACGAGTCTACACCACCTGACATCCCGACGATAACGCGCGTTTCTGCTGGTGATTTCTTCATGTGTCTTTCCCTCTTTCACGAAACGTCTGGCGCCAGTTTATCTTATACGGCACTGTACATCAACTGGCGCTGCTTTTGCACCTCTTCGTTCGCCAAATAATCGTCATAGCTCATTTCCTTATCGATAAGGCCCGCCGGAGTGATTTCAATAATCCGGGTGGCCACGGTCTGGATCAATTGATGGTCGTGGGAGACGAACAAGAGCGTGCCGGTAAATTCGGCCAGCCCGTTGTTCAGGGCCGTAATCGACTCCAGATCCAGGTGGTTGGTCGGTTCGTCCAGCAGCAGCACGTTGGCTCCCGAGAGCATCATCTTCGCCATCATGCAGCGCACCTTTTCTCCTCCGGACAAGACATTGGCACTCTTCAGGGCTTCTTCGCCGGAGAACAGCATCCGCCCCAAAAACCCGCGCACAAACGTCTCATCCTGCTCTTTGGAGTACTGCCGCAGCCAATCCACCAGCGACAGGTCGGTATCGAAATAGGCAGAGTTGTCCTTGGGAAAGTACGCCTGCGAGGTGGTGACCCCCCAGCTGAACTCTCCGCTGTCTGCGGCCAGTTCGTTCATGATGATCTTGAACAAAGTGGTCTTGGCCAACCCATTCGGTCCGACGAAGGCGATCTTATCCCCTTTGTTGACCGTAAAACTGATATTGTCGAGAACCTTTTCGCCGTCGATCGTCTTGCTGAGCTGTTCGATCGTCAAGATCTGCTTGCCCGCTTCCCGGTCCGGTTTGAAATGGATGTACGGATAGCGGCGGGAAGACGGCTTGATGTCTTCGAGCGTCAGTTTTTCCAACTGCTTCTTCCGCGAGGTGGCCTGCCTGGACTTGGAGGCGTTGGCGCTAAAGCGCTGGATAAAATGCTCCAGCTCCTTTATTTTCTCCTCTTTTTTCTTATTTGAATCTTTGGCAAGCTGCAGCGCCAGTTGGCTGGACTCGTACCAGAAGTCGTAGTTGCCGACGTAGAGCTGAATTTTGCCAAAGTCGATGTCTGCGATATGGGTACATACCTGGTTGAGAAAGTGACGGTCGTGGGAGACGACAATCACCGTGCCCGCAAAATTGTAGAGAAAGTTCTCCAGCCAGTTGATCGATTCGATATCCAGATGGTTCGTCGGTTCGTCCAACTGCAGGATCCCCGGCCGTCCGAACAGGGCCTGAGCCAGCAGTACGCGCACTTTTTCGTTTCCGCTGAGGTCTTTCATCTGCTTATCGTGAAGCTGTGTCGGAATCCCAAGCCCGATCAAGAGCTCCGCGGCTTCCGCTTCCGCCTGCCAGCCGTTCAGCTCTTCAAACTCGCCCTCCAGCTCGGATGCCCTGATGCCGTCCGCTTCGGAAAAATCAGGCTTGGCATAAAGCGCATCCTTTTCCTGCATGATCTGGTACAGTCTGCTGTGCCCCATGATGACGGTTGTCAAAACCGGGTACTCGTCGTATTCGAAGTGGTTCTGTTTGAGCACCGCCAAGCGTTCACCCGGCGTGATGAACACTTCCCCTTTGGTCGGTTCGATTTCGCCGGAGAGTATTTTCAGAAAGGTGGATTTCCCCGCTCCATTGGCCCCGATAAGCCCGTAACAATTGCCGGGCGTAAACTTGATCGTAACATCCTCAAACAGCACCCGTTTCCCGTACTGCAGGGAAACTCCACTTGTACTAATCATTTGTGTACCTTCCTTTTACCCATATTTCTGCCTTAAATGATTATTATAACAGATTCTCTTCCGACGAGAAATGGGGATTCCAGACGGTGTTTTGGTTCAAAATGATAGCGGGGCAATGGCATATTGTCTCCTTTTACTTAGGTAACACAACCGCAATGACAGCGAGAAACAGAATGATTTTAGATAATCGTTCAACCTGCCGATGCCCGGCATTCTGCTCTGCACTTCCTGCTGCAGCTAAAGGTTTTTCTTGCAGACGAACGCTTAACTGACGATCAATCTGGAATTTTCTTAAGAAAGCAAGGACAATGATGCCTAGAATACCCATATGCCATAGGGGATTCCCCAATCCTGCGAAGTACCGGATCAAGTCTAGAAGCAGTAATAAGAGGCTTGAAAAGAATGCATAACGATTGTATCGATTCCACGCCTTTATCGAGATACCTTCTACCGTTGAAACAAGTTCCCGATTGCCACCACCAGATAGTACCTGAAGCAAAAAAGGACGAACACAAGCTGCCATGATCACTCCTCCACCAATGATAAGACCGATGAAAAGAGTTTCGAGAAAATGGAACAGCATCTCTATCATATAAGCTCCTCCTGTCATTTTGATTAGGTTGGTCATCCAACCAAATGCAATCAAAAGATACCCTGTGATTATCGGGCATCCTGTAAAGACAACGCCCATTTTTCTAGAACAGCATATGCTTTATCAAGATCAAGTTCTGGATGCAATAACTTTTGCAGGGCCAATCCATCAAAACAGGCAAGCAGAATGGCGGCCATGACATCCAGATCTTCGGGTTCCGGGAAAATCGAGGACAAGATACCAGCTATGCCGTTACGTCCATTTTCTAAAATACGATTGACTCCTTCAGTCATACTGGAGTTTCGAAGACCGATAGCAAACAGTTCGTAACGCAGCTTGTACCATTCCGGATGTTTCACTACACGATCCCTTGTTTCACGAATAGCGACATGAGAGAGACGCCCAACGGGTACAGTTTGTTTTAAGGTTTGCATGTCGCGCGTGTACTGATTTGAAGCTTCAAGCAACAACTCCGACAAAATCTCTTCTTTATTTCGAAAGTAATAATGGACAAGTCCAGGTGTTATCCCGGCTTCTCTGGCAATGTCCTTGATGGACGCCTTCTCATACCCTTTCTCGGCCAACACTTTGGAGGCTGCCTCAATAATGATTTGTTTCTTATTCTGATTCCTCAAAAGGATCACCTCTAAATTTGGTTGGTCAACCAATCAAAAATAACTTATCAAATCGTCAAGTGTAATTCAAGTATTTTATACAAAAAAGTGCGAAAGGTCCCGCGTTGCTGCAAACAGGATGAAAAACAATCGTCATATCTGGAACTTGAACGTATGAACCATTATGATATAGGGAGATCCCGTGATTTTATCAACTGATCGAAAGCGAAAAGAGGAGACTTTCCTCTTATAGCCCGAGAGTCGTTCCCGATTTTCCCATGGAGATGATGAGCTTTGTCCTCTCTGGACCTATTGGAGCGAAAGCTGCTGAAAATCTTTGCCGAGGCGCAAAAACTCAACATGAAGCATCGGCAGTATCAAAAAAGGCGATATCCTCAATTAGTCGACCGCGAGATGACCGATGAGGAAAAGCGCGAGATGCTGGCCCTGTTCATTCGGCGCATCGAGACCCTGCCGGCGGAAAAACAGCAGGAGGTCTTGGAGCTTCTCCGCCTTTACGACATCCATATGAAAAGCAACGACTGAAGTCGTCCAAAGCTGTTGCCGGTTCCTGCTTCGCAGACATTCTTGCTCAGAGGAATAAAGTCCGAGAAGAAAGAAAAAAATGGGGCGAGCGCGGGCCTTGGCAGCGCCCACCCAGTCGGAACGGAAAAAACGGCACACGCTTGTCGACCAAATTCTACGTTGAGATGCTTTCCGTAATTTTTGGTCGACGTGCCGTTTTTTGGAGTGCAGACGGACAGCACAGCTTCCCTGTAGACGTGCCACGAACGGAGCGAGCCCATTTTTTCTTTTCCACCACAATGTTCCCAAACGTAAAAAAGGACGCGGGGTGCTTTCCCCGCGTTTCCCGTTTGCCTACATATTCCAGTTCAACTGGCGGCCGCCAATCAGGTGGTAGTGCAGGTGGAAGACCGTCTGCTGCCCGTGCGGCCCGATGTTGGTCACGACCCTGAAGCCGTCCTCGTCTACGCCGAGCTCCTTGGCTACCTTTTGCAGGACGAGGTGCAGATGCCCGACCAGTTCCTTGTCCTCCGGCTGGATGGCCATCAGAGAAGGGATATGCTTTTTGGGGATGGCCAGCACGTGCTCTGGCGCGATTGGCTGAATGTCGCGGAAGACGATCACCTGGTCGTCTTCGTATACGATGTTCGCCGGCAGTTCTTTGTTGCTGATTTTGCAAAAAATACAATCCATCGTCAATCTCTCCCTTCGAATGGTCACTGCTCACAATCACAATTTGTCTATTTTTGCGCTTTCCCAGGAAAAGCTGAGCTGCTCATAGCGCGGTTGGCTGCCCTCGTCCTGGGTCGGCGGGGCAAAATCGGAAAACCCCACCCCCACCAGCCGCACGCCTGCCGAGTAGTCGAAAGCGTCGACCAGCTCTTCCAGCAGCCTGTGCCAATTCACGTCACCGCTCGTCTTGCGCCGCTTGCTGCGCTGGGTGAAATCGGAGTACTTGATTTTCAGGATCATCGTCTTGGGCCGGACCCCTTCCGCTTCCACATCCTCCAGCACCTTCGCGAGCAGGCTGCGGGCCGCCGCCAGCACTCTCTCCCGCGTGTAGATGTCGACGGACAGCGTCGTTTCCCTGCTGACCGATTTGACCGGCCGGTTCATCACGATATCCCGCGAATCTTCGCCGCGAGCCAAGCCGTAAAGCGTATGACCGTATTTCCCAAACAACCCGACGACCTCTTCCCGGGACAGGGCCCAAAAGTCCTCAACGGTGTAAATCCCGCGCGACGCCAACATCTCTTGCGACTTCTTGCCCACTCCGTGCAGGCTGCCAATTGGCAGCTCCCGCAGGATGTCCAGCGCCTGCTCCGGGCGGATGACTACGAAGGCGTCCGGCTTTTTTAAATCGCTGCCGATCTTGGCCAGCGACATGTTGTAGGAAAGTCCCATGCTGCAGGTCAGCCCGCAAAAATGCAAGCCTTCCAAGCCACTGCCTACACAGGCACATCGCCGCCGGAGCTGCCCGTCCGGCCCTGCAAAAATGAGACCGCAGACTGGATCATCTCCGACTCCCATACCGCGCTGTTAAAGGTGTGGTCCGCTCCTTCGATGAAGTGAACCTCGGCCCTTGGGCCGTATACGCGTTCCTTGTAGCGAAGAGATACCTCCGCCGGGACGGTCGTATCGCTGGTGCCGTGAATCAGCAGCACCTCGCCGGAAAACGGTTTGGACCGTTCAAAGATGTCAATCTGTTTCAGTTCCTCGGCAAACGCCCGCCCGACGAGGTTGCCGCCATAGTCCGCCACTTTCACCTCCGGATCGGCCAGATACTCTCCAGCCACATGCTGGACAATCTCATACATGTTTCCCGCGGGGGCCAGCAGCACCAGCTTCTCGATCTCGTCAGGACGGTCTCCAGCCAGTATACTGGCCACGGCTCCCCCCATGCTCAAGCCAATCAGGCTTGTGCGGGCGGGATCAAACCGGCGATGTCCTTTTACGTAGTCGAGAATGCTGTGCGCTTCGGCGATTTCCTTGGATAGCGTCATCTCTTCAAAGTGGCCGTCGCTCTCCCCGCTGCCCAGAAAATCAAAGCGGACGCTTGCGATGCCAACCGCTTCCAGTGCCCGCGATAGCTTTAAAAACATCCGGTGGGGTTCCAGCTTGGTACCGGTAAAGCCGTGAAACAGAATGACGGCGGGTAAGCGCTCTTGCGACGGGATATCGGGAATGTGTTCCATCCCCCGCAGCGTCATGCCCGCATGGGTCAGGGTAATCGCTGTCTGCATACATCTCCTCCTCTTTACGGTCAGATTGGCAGCAGAGGAATCGTCTCCTTCTCTTCCAGCTGCTTCACCATATCGTGCCAGGCCTGCGGCTTGTTGGGCAGAACGCTGTAGTACCGCTTGACGAACGAGGCGACCAACTCCGCATTCAGCTCGGACAGGTCAGTCGCGATCGGCAGAAAGCAAAGGTCGAGTCCGCTGACCGCCTCTCCGTCGTTGGTCCACGACGGGTGTACATACGGGAAGTCCAGCCGCTTGTATCCCAGATGCGACAAGACTTCACGCCGCACAAACGGATCCATCGGCTTTACGCCGCCAAAGGAAAGCTGCTCCACCCGGTACGGATCGTAAATCTCCGCAAACATGCCGTACAGCTTCTTGCCGCACGATTCTGCCCAAGCGTTGAGATCGGCTTTTCGCTGCTCAGCCAGGAAGCGTCCGACTCCCAGCCCTTCCCGGCCGATAATCGTAAAATCAGTCATGGCGACGTTAACATCCTCGTAGTAGCGGTATTCCGTGGCTCCGACCACCTCCCCCTGATGGACGGCGACACAAACGCGAATGCCATCATCGGCCAGCGGCCCTTCCCATAAGGCAAACTCCAGCACCTCTTCAGGCGGAAATACCGTTTGCATGAGCTGGTGCATTTTTGCAAAGAGCGGATCGTGAATATCTGTAATTCTGATGTACTGCATGTCGTGTTTCCCCTCTCGATCGATATCTTACGTGTTCTAGATTCAACGGCAGCCTCGGCAACTCCTGCCGCCCTTAGCAGGATTCCACAGCCTGGTGTCAAACTTACATTAAGTACAAGAAAAATGTGACTGCGAGCTGGATGGACAGAAAAAAAAGGAGGCTGGATGAAAATGGCGAAAAATCTCAAAGAAAAACTGGGCAGCGGCATTTCTCCCCGGGAATTTATGGACGGCATGACCAAAAACAAGGAAGCATTTCAAGAGTGGTACGACGCGTTTGAATGGAAGGATGAGGCCGACCGTCAGTTTTTCCGTTCCTGCCGCCGGGAGGGTGGATTGCACTGCCTGATCCTGGCTTCTGACTGGTGCGGCGACGTCGTTCGCAATGTCCCTGTCGTCTTCCAGGCACTGGCGGAGTCGGGCATGCCGGTAGAAGTCCTGATCATGGAAGAGAATCTGGACGTCATGGAGCAATTCCTGACGATGGGCGGACGGGCGATTCCGATCGTCATCTTCACTGACGCCAGCGGGAATGTCCTCGCCCAGTGGGGTCCCCGCCCGAAGCACGTGCAAGCGGTCATGGTCGCATTCAAGCAAGCCAACCCCGACCGCAACGCCGCGGATTACGAGGAAAACATCAAGGTGGCCCGCGCAGAAATGCTGCGTCAATACGGAGAGGGCAGCGGCTATCAGACAGTTATCGTCAAAGAGCTTCGCGACCTCCTCGCCCCGCTCGTAAGCTGAGCACCGCATCAAATGAAAAAAAGCCCTTCGACGGAAACGGTGACCTGTGTTTCGTCGAAGGGCTTTGCCATGCGGCCAGTGAACTTTCTACTCCTCTTCAATCAGCTTTCCTTCTTGCATAAACAGTTTCCCATCGAAGTAGACGGTCGGCTTCAGCATGACGCCGTCCAGGTGTACCCCCGCTTCCACTGTTCCGCCAAAAGTGGCATTGCTGCCAAAGGCGATGTGAATCGTCCCAAACGCTTTTTCATCTTCGAGAATAACGCCTGTCAGACGGGCTTTATGATTGGTGCCAACGCCGAATTCCGCGACGTTGCGAGCCTCAGCCGAGTCACCAAGCTTGCCCAGCCACTCGTCGGCGCGTTCGCCCGCAGCCTCCGTCAGCAAACCGTTTTTCACGGTCAGGGTAAGCGGACTGTTCAATAAGCCCAGCCCGACGATCGAACCGTCGATAATCAGCGTGCCTTCAGCCGTTCCCTCCAGCGGAGCGATGTACGCTTCGCCGGACGGGAGGTTGCCGCCCTCCCCGCTTTCCCGGTAAAGCCCTGTACTGGCAATCCCTTGACGGCCCTTCAAGCTGAACGTAAAGACAGCCCCGTCCTTTTCAATTCGCACCTGTTCGGCTGCGCTGAGGCGATCGGCCACCTTGCGTGACAGCGCGGCCACCTCTTCGAAGTCGGCGGTTATCGGCCCGTTCTGGAACATGTCCAGGGTAATTCCCGGCATGGTCGCAACCCGCGCTCCTTGTTTGCAGGCCTCTTTGCGGGCTGCTGTATGCGTGAGTGAGTGCTGGGTCGGGCAGATCACCACGTCGGCGCTTTTCATCGCCGCCGCTACTGCCCGCGGCGGTTCCTCGCCGCTTTTTGCCCGCTGCTTCATCGCGATGATCAATGCCTCGGCACCCAGCTCGATCCCTGCCTGGTAAAGAGCCTCGCAGATTTCCGGACGGGTGCCGTCAGAGACCACCAGCAGCGTTTCACCCGCTTTCAGATTTAAGCTTTGCGTCAACAGCCGCTTCGCTGTTTCAGACAAACTACTCATCCTATCCCCTCCGCTCTGCTTACTTCGTTACTTTATACAGGGAGTTTCCAAATCCGTACAGCGCATCACCGGCGATAAATCCGGCAGCCATGATGCTCATCGTGCTTTCTGCGCCCTTGCCGAACTTCTTCAGCACGAACAGGCGAATCAGGATCCCGACCAGCACTGCCCAGCCTGCGATCGGATTTGTAATCAAAAGACCTGTCGCAAACATGATTCCGATCTGACGGGATGGTCCGCCGATCAATTGAACGATTGCACCGGGGATCGCCCACAGCAGCAGGTTCATTCCGATGTGTCCTCCCGTCAACCCTGCTTCGATGGTTGCGACGAACACTTTGTCGACAGGCGGGAAGAGCCCGTTTGCAAAATAGCTTCCGTGAGCAATCGCTACCACGATGAAGGCTGCTGCAAAGCCCATCAGCGATGCCCAGTACTGCTGCTTGCGCCCCTCTAATTCGTAGGCGCGGTCATTACTTGAACGCAAAATCCAACCCGTTTTGAAGTCGTAGCCCATGTCGGCAAACGCCGGACCCGTCGATGCGGCGAACGCGACCAGAATGGCCAGCGGGATAGAAGGGAACCCGATGATCATGCCCAAAACCAGTGAAATGAGAGCTACGGCAAATGCAGGGAACCAGCCGGCATGCATCGCGGACAGTCCGACGATCAATTCGTGGGCAAATGCGACCAATGCGGCAAACAGCACCCAACCGATCAGCATGCCCGCGGACATGTGTGCATATAATCCGGTCAATACGGCAAGGACAATCGCGCAGATGATGTAGGCAATAAATCCGTATTTAATCGCCTTGGACACGTCCTTTGCGGTCCGGGTCTCCGGCAAATCGAACTGGGTGGAGCCTGTTTCAGCCTTCGTCTGGGCTCCTGCCGTCGCCGCCTCGGGAGAGGTGACAGGCTTGGCATCTTTTGGCTTTTTAACCAGCATCCAGATTACCTGAAGCAGGGCAACAAGTCCCGCTCCCACCATAAAGCCGTGCGGAATGTAGTACTGGTCGATGCTCGCGCCGAACAGACTGGTGTCATACCCTTTTACGAGCAGGCCGATCCCGAACATGGCCAGCGCCCAGATATTTCCGATAAAGGCGACGCCAAATGCCGACATGGAGACGCCGAAGTATGAACCGATAAGACCAATTCCAGTTCCGTAGAGCAGCAGCTTTCCGCGTTTGCCGCCCTTGTCGCCCGCGAGAATCGCTTCCCCGGTTGCCACTCCCGGCGGCCAGGCGTTGGAGGCTGGAAACAGTTGTGAGTCAAATACTCTGTACAAAATCGTTGCGTCGATAATCGTCGCGATCAATACGCCGATCAGCGTCGGAAACACCAAGCTGGAATCACCCATCAAATAGGGGATCCCGATCGGCAGGAGCAGCGCATTGGCCGCGCCAAAGGTAGCCCCAGAAATAGTCGTCTGAACCAGATTTTGCCTGTGAATTGAACGGAATTTTGAGAATCCCGCAAGTGGTACACGGGAGATCAGCATCGCGATAATGGCCCCGATAATAGCCGTATTGGGCGTAACCCCCAGGGTGACGATCAACTGCAGACCGATGATCGCTCCCAAAAGGCCTACCACGATGTTTACGACCATGCTTGAAGGCTCAAATAAGCGAGGATGTTTCTCCTGTTGTGTCGTGTATTCCTTCATCATATCTCCCCTTTTACTGCGGTACACTTTGCCGGTGAAGTCAGGCCAGTTCGGCGGCAAATCGCGCCAAAACGGAACGCGACAGGATCACTGGACACGGCAGCACCTCTTGTAAGATCTGTTTCATCTCGGCGGTATAGCCCATGCAGTCAAGCACTACAGCATCGACACCGTCAGTGGCGAATTTTGCCGCTTACTCCTTCAGCTTGGACAAGCTCTCATAAGGGGAGGCAGCGCGCAGGACCACCCGGGCAACGAAAGAAGCCCAGCGTTTTTCCTGCTGTGGGAACTGCCCTTCATCGGGCGTCAGCAACGCGTGGGATGACTGCTTCGTCGGAGATCGTCACCGAACTGCCGTCTGCCAACCGGGTAACCAGGACTTCCGTCTGTTCCGTCGGGGCCATGGCTGCAACCTGTTCGGCAGACAGCCCGTCCAGCGCCCCCTTCTCGACTATCTCTGCATCGCTGCCAAGCATCTCCAGCAGTTCAGGGACGATGTCTACGCGCGGCGACTGTCCGATCGTAACAGTTCCAATTCGCTTCAACGACCCTCTCCTCCCTTGGGGGACTGGGCGGAGGCACTCATCAAGGCGTAGGAGGCAAACCAGCCCTCTACCTCGACCGGGTCGATGACGGGGATACCCAGCTCTTGGCGAATCTCGCCCGCAAGTCCAATCGTGGCGTAACCGGTGCAAGCAAATGCCAATACCTTCGCACCCTGCTCTACCAATGACCGGGCCGCGGCCAGACTATTCTTCCTGCCTGCTTCCGTGAGCAGATCAGTCGTTTTGCTAACCCCTTCCGGTCTGCCGTAGGCGACGAGCTGGTCGCCAAGGAGTTCCTTCATTACGTTCGGCAGATCCGGGGTGATGCCCATCACTCCCACCGGCTGGCCGTAGCCTTTGGCGGCAAGCGCCGTGGTGCTGCCGGCCCCGACCACAGGAATCGAGACTTGCCGGCGAAGCTCCGCGATGCCGGGATCAGCTGCACAGCTTAAAACAAGGACTTTGCATCCCTGCTCCTCTAACTCCTTGCCCAGGGCAACAATTTTCGGTATCGCAATCCGTTCGGTTTCGTCGTTGTGAATGCCGAATGGCTGATCGGGAATGCATTTGTTCACCGTTGGAATCCCGTACAGCGACTCGATCACTTTTCCATGCTCCCTTAGGATTGTCTGATCCTCCGTGGTAAATACGCGAATGACTCCGATCATGCTCTCATCCCCCGCCTTATTGTGTGACTTTACTGAAATTAGGGTATTATCATTATACATTTGTGCCGAAAAAAATCGTATGGCCCACGTTCCAAAAGTAAAGCACCGTATTTGGGCAGCGAAACAAAAGGCGTGTCAGGAGAGAATTCCCAGCTTCCACGCCCGCAAGATCAGGTCGAGCCGAAGCCTCGTTTCCGGATCGCCAAGGTGAGCCCCGACGATGCTCTGGATCCGCTCGAGCCTGTAGTTGACAGAGTTGCGGTGAACGTACAATTCCTCTGCCACCTGCTTCGTATTGCCGCCGCGCCGAACGTAGCACTCGAGGGTTTTAAACAAATCTGTCCCGTTTTCCTGATCGTATTTGCGAACCGGCTTGAGCAGTCGTTCGTACATCGACGTCAAGGCGGGATGCTCACGCAAGCTGATCAGCATATCCTCGACGTAAATGTCGGAATAATGAATGATTTTCCGCTCCCGGCGCACGCGCCTGCCCGCCTCCAACGCCCGCCTTGACTGGTCAAAGCTGTCTTTGATTCTGGACAGCTTGTCTGTCATCCCGCCAACGCCGATGTACAGGTCAACATCAGGCAGGCGGCTGTGTATGCGCCGGTACAGTTCATCAGCCACTTCGAGCGATTCCCGCCATTGGCCGGCAGGGTCAAGCTGGTTGGTGGTACAGAAGACGGCGATATTCTCCCCCATCGCCATGGCGGCACTGATCCGCTTGGTTCGCCTGATCTCCTTTAAGATGTCGTCACGTGTATGCTCCCATTTCTCGACCGTGTCAACTCCGGCCTCCTGCCCTTCCGCTGCGTAGGTTTTTAGCGAGATGATGTACTGGTGGCGTCCACGTGAAAACTGAAGCTCCCGGGCCCGATAGCGCAGGATGTCTTCCATCCGCGTGGTCCCGGAGAGCAGCTCGATCAAGAAGTCCTCGCGGGCGTGTTCTTTCCGGTGCCGGGCCGATTCACGGATGGTAAATTCCAGTGCAAGCATCGTCAGTGCCTGATCAATGCACATCTTAAGAAACGGGTCTTCGTCGTCGAGGGGCTTTGTCATGTGCAGATATCCAAGTATCTTGCCGCCAATTTGGACAGGCTTGGTGACAGCCACCGCATCCGGCGAAAAAAGCGGCGTCGCGCTCTCGATTACGCCGTCGCTGTTCATGATGGCCGTCTCGCAGTCGAGCAGTTTCCCGATCATGCTCACCAGCTCAGACCCACGGCGGTTCAGCACGAGATCTGTAAACATGCTGCTGACGTCGTTGACTTTTCGCAGCAGCACCAACTGTTTATTCAGGATGTTTTCCATCACAGAGTGGGTGATGTCGATGTACGTCACTTCCGGAGGGATGTCGATAATCGGAATCTGGTACTCATTGCTTTTGGCGATCGCTTCGGCCGGGGTCTTTTGCAAGAAACGCTTGGACTTCAAGCCGACTGCCGACCCGCCCACCCGCTTCATCTCTTCCAGCAGACGGCTGAGGTGCAGCGGCTGATCCTGAAACGAGTACCCGGTCGTCAGCACGAATTCTTTTGGCCGCAGCCACCCCTCCATATCGGGTATTTCCATGATGTCGACGTAGTAGATCTCTTTTTGGATCCCTTCCTCGCCGCTCACCAATTTGGCGTCTTTCATCACGGGCAGCCGCAGCAGGTCTTCAACGGTAAAAGCCGATTTTTCCAATCTTGATCACCCCTTTTTGAACAACCCTATTATAAAGGAAAGCTTCTTTTGAAGCGTTTGCGATTCATGAAAAAAAGGGAAGATACGTTTCCTATATCTTCCCCAAGCTGAGTCGAAACATTGCTTATCGAATTCGTGTCTACGCGTCTTTGCCCAAGGTCTGCAGGTGGCTCATATCACCGTACAGCTTGACGATTCGGGCAAATTCTTCCTCGTTGTAGAACGAACATTTGCCTTCCCCGAAAGCTTTGGCCACTTCTATCGAGAATTTGACTGCCAGCGCGATATCCACCTCGTGGCTGGCTCCGGTAGCGCAGCCGGGAACAGCGGTCTGTGCCGTGATCGCGACGCCAACCACTGGTGCCGACGTAGCTACCGCCGGCTGCAGAATGCTGTTGATGTGGTAGAGACCGTTGCCGTACGGTGTGATATCCTGCATCGTCACCGCAAACGTATGGGCGAATTGACCGGTGCTCATCTCCATCAGGGAGACCAGGTCGTCGCTGATGCGCAGGATGTACCCCTGTTTTACGGTCGGCGAGATGGCGATTCCGCGATGGTTGAAGACGCGGTTCCCCTTTGTCGTGTCGATGGAGAGGATCGCTTCCATCTCCTCCGTCACTTCGTGTTGGTTCATCGCCAGGATGTCAACCGGAGAGTCCATGAATGCGACAGGCTCGTGCGGTCTGGTCGGCGCATTCGGACAAATGTGCGTTGTGATGATCACATCTCCGTCCAACACGTCGCCTTTGGACTGCATGTCCACCAGTTTGAGCGCCGTCGCTAGTGCGGCAACGGCACCGTCTGCATCAGATACCAGACCGATCCGCTCCGGACGTGCCCCGATGCCGCCGAGACGGCCGACTACGCCGAGCGTAGGAGCTTTTCCGCCGTACACTTTCCCCTTCTTGCCGGGAATTACGATCTTGATGAAATCGGTCGTTCCCTTTTCGCCTTCTACGGTCGTATAGGAGACGTTGCTTGCCCCCCGCTGCTCAAAGAACGCTTTTACCTTTTCACCTGATACCGTAGCGTCATCCAACAATTCGAATACTTCAATCGTCTGTTTTAACGACATCCTTGCTCGCTTCCTTTCGATGGAGATGGTAATGAAAACACGTAGGAAATGATTTCTTTGTTGACAATTTCTTCAACCGGCTTGAACAGCGCTTGATCGCGCATGCCGGCACCCAGCGCCAGTTTTTCTTTCGGCACCGAAATCACGGCGACGTCTTGTCCCTTGCTGATCTCTGCGGTAATGATCGGACGCCCGGTGGCAAGATCCAGGGTCATGATCAGATCGGGGAAGGTCCCGAGGCGCAGTCCGTTGTGTTCGAGCGTCATGTACTCGTTCCAGAAGGTCATTTCGTAGCTGCCCAGCTTGACAAAGCCGACGTCGAAACCGCCCTCTGTCTTCAGTTCGACCGCTTCGACGGTTCCTTCGGTGACGATCTGGCCGCCCAGATAATCGACGACTGCTTCTATCACGGCACGTCCTCCGTTCTGCTGTTGCGCCAGCATGCGGTGCCCCAGATTGATCGCTTGTTCGATGGCACCGACGGCGCAGTGCTTCTTCGCATAACCGACCGTGAACGGGTTGCGCGCGACGGCCACGAGCCCGCCTGCTTCCACCGACACCTTGCGCACCATGGATGCGCAGGTCGAAAGCGAGCCGCTGATGACCATTTCGACGAAGCGCTCTTGATATCCCCCGACTGCTGTCTGGACCGAGGTGTAGCCGGGCAGTCGATCGAGGCCGACTGATCCCATCACGCCAGTGGGATGCGCTCGTCCGTTGCAGGGGGCGTCGACGACGGGAATACCCAGGACTGCCGACTGAATCCAGCCGTTGACGGTAGTGCCCGCCCCGTTTTCATTTGTGATAATCCCGGCAATTTCTTTCCCGAGGTAGGTTTGCAATTGTTCTACTGCCTGAACGTAATGAACCGGCTTCACGTATTGGTCCTTTGCTGCCGGCGCGCCTACCAGTGCGACCGTGACCAACAAGTCATCGTCATTCAGTTCGTCCAGCGTGATCAGAGAGGGGGTACCCATTTCCACGGCCAGTTTGCCGATGGTTTCACCCTGGTCGATCCACCCGCCTCCACCGCCGCCGAGTACCGCACCTCCGATAACGGCAGCGTTTGCGTCTTCTTGCGTGAGCAGACGTCTTGCCATGAGAACATCTCCCTTCTGTGTACAAAAACCTACCCTTACCATACCCAGAAATGAAGCAAATAGGCTATGGCTCATGAACCAAAAAAACAAAGACGGAATTGTGCAACGAAACAGATGAAAAGAA
>NZ_HE978535.1:301659-304128 GCF_000311785.1 Brevibacillus massiliensis | reverse complement strand
CATCTGTTATCCTTTGTCCTCCTGCGTCCCGGCCGGGTAGTCCGCTCCGCTGCTGCGTCGGGGCCGCGCTTGTCCGCTATCGCTGTCCGGCCGGTAGAGATGGTCGTGTTCGTATCGCCACACCTCGCCAGAGTCCGTCGTCAGCTTCATGACGTCCAGCTTGTCGTCGTAGTCGATGTGTTCGATCCAGGCGTCGCCAAGCGGAAGGCGGCTGATGCCGTCGACGGCATCGTACTTGTACACTTCTGTGATATTGCCTTTGCGGAATTCCATATATAAAAATTCCAAATAAGGAGAAAAATAGGTGTTGACAATCTCCCGTCGATGCCCGGTCCAGGTGTGAATCCGCGTCGGCTCGGGCGCGTGAATCCGCAGCAGATACCCTGAGAGGTTGCTACCCTGTGTCAGGTAGAACAAAGTATCCGTATCCCCCAGCCACTGAAGGAAGGTAACATGGCCAACTTTTTCGCGAAATTTTTCTCCCTCGCTGTCCAGCAGCACCAACTCGCCGTCGGCCGACACGTACGCGGCAAAGCGGCGGTCCGGGTTGAACGAGACGAGAGCGGCGTCAGCAGGAATAGCCGACACCTTGACAGTCTTGATCTCGGGGGTTTTGGCTGCGGCGGGAAGAGCCGGCACACGCAAAAATTGGTCGATGCCATACAGCCCCGCCAGTTGGGCAGACGTTACAACAGCCAGCGCGGCAAGCCAAACACGCCGCTTCGACGAAAAGAAGGGGCGTTTCTTTCTCTTCAAGCTCCTCAAGCTCTCCCCACTCCATCCACGATAAAACTGGTCGCTACGTAGCGCTCGCCCAGCGGATTTGACGGCGTCACGAGAAATTCTCCGGCGTAGTACAGCTCCGTACTGTATCCTCCGTCCAGATTGGCGGCGACGTATGCCCCGTGATCCAGCATGACCTGCTCACAGTCCAACAAGCTGGCGCCGATGCCGTTATTTCCCCGCCCGGACAGAGCCAGGAGCAGAATCGCCCCGTCCCTTCGCTGCCCGATCGCCGAGCGGGGTGCTACCCCCCAGGTATCTTCTGACTCATCCAAATAAGGCTCGCCGTCGCGGACGAGCTGCGGGCCGTACGAGACCGCCTCGGAGATGCCGAGCTGCTGCAATTTCTTGTAAGTGTACTTGCCGACGACCAATGCTCCGTCCTTCGTGATCCCGATGACCGGCTGGACCGCTTCCTGATCGCCGCCGATGAATTTGCCGCGCGAGATCGTAAGTCCCAAAGGCATGCCGCCCGTACCACGTCCGGCCACGTCGTAAAATCCGCCGCCGTTGATCCCGGCAACGGCATTCGCATCCTTGACCATCTCGCTCACCGTTTGGCCGACATTGTTCAAATCCTTCGTCACCGCTACATGGACCCGCTTGGGATCCTTTACCACCAGCAGACTGCCCGAGTACTTGGCCGTGTTGATCGGAATCACCTCGATCCCGTCGTCGTGAATGGCGGAGAAATCATCGGCTTGCATGCTCCCCTCGCCCATCTCGTCAAATCCGATCGGCCGATACTTGGCCAGCGTTTCCGCAGAAAAGAAGGGCGTAATCACCCAGGGATGGCGGCTGGTCAGGATCGCGCCGATCACTGTCCGCCGGATATTTTCAAACGGGCCGTACAGTACCAAGGCCCCTGTCGATAGAATGATATAGATGATGACAGTACCAACGAGTAGTGCAATTCGCCCCAAGCGGAGCCTCTTTCCTTTGGAAGGGTTCACCGCGACTTGTGTTTGTGCCTCTTTTGCACCGATCATCCTCCTGCCTCCTCTCCTCCGTCGCATCTCTCTGAGAACTCTCCATCTTATGAGTATAAATCAGCAGCGAAAAAGAAAGCCATGTCAGTTAATGGCAATTGATATACGAATGGTACAGCATATTGTCAATACGTTTTTGCCCATTCTGATCGGCGCGATTGGGTTAAGAGCTACAGCATAAAGACGATGCTGCAGCTCTTTTTACATAAGAGAAAAAGGAGCAGGTTATCCCGCTCCTTTTCCTTCTCCCGCTATTTCCAGAAGAGAAAGCCGCCGATCACCAAGAGGAGCAAAGTCCCCAGCAGACCGAACAGAAACAAAAAACTTCCGCCGATCAAAATCAAGGCGCCCTTCCAGACGAAAAATAAAACGACCGCGATCAGGCACAACAAAAGGAATGATTTCCACGTCCACTTAATGATCGACCATAAAAAAACAGCCAGCAGAATCCCGATGATCAGTTTTAACAGCACTGCAACCGCCCCCATGTAGCCGTACCCCGATTATATATTCTTTTGACTCTGCCAACAAGGAACAACTCTCCCCCGGTAAAAACATAAGAAAAGCATTATTGAAGCCCTCTCGAAGAAGCTGGTTCTTCTTTAGAGGAAACTTTTACCGAAGCCTATTCCGGATGCAGACGCTGAGGTACTTCGTTATTCCGATGGAAAGCTCCACTTTCCAATGCGAAAAAAAA
>NZ_HE978535.1:228775-300567 GCF_000311785.1 Brevibacillus massiliensis | reverse complement strand
AAAAAAAAGCACCCAAGGCCGAAGCCTTGCGTGCACGCGGGTCACTTGCCGGAGCGGATCATTTGGTCCAGCCTCTCCTTCTGCCGCAGGTGGTGCTGAAAGTGCATGCAGACAACCTGGAACCATTCCGTTGCATTCAGAAAGCCAAAGCGGGGATGCTCCACCTTGGCGTCATCGGAGATTCGCGACAGGGTCAGTTCAACCTCCCTCATCGTTTCGATCAGCAGGCGAAACTGCTCTCTCACGCTTTCCAGATCAGTCGGGTTGGCGGGTGTGTAATCGGGAGAAGCCGGCACTTTTATTCTCACTGGCGGGAATTGTCCCGCGGCAAAGATCTGCTTGCCGATGTCTGTCTTCTCTCCTGTTGCTGCGGACCCCTCCGCGCATTTTCTTACGGCGGCAAGCTGCATGTGAAGGGCGGCATCATGCAGATGATTGTACATCTGGCCGAGCGACCATTCATCGGCGGCCGGTTTGCGCGTAAACTCCTCGAGGGTATAGTGATCCATCTCCTCCAGGTAGTAATGGGCCAAACTTTCAAATTGCTGCAGCATCTCTTTGGTTTTCATCTTTTGAAGACCTCCACAATCGTTTTTTGACCTCTCTGCCAAGATCATGCCCTTACGATAACAGGGCGCTGCTGACACCCTTATGTCAGTTGCGGACAAGCGTCTTCCTTTACTTTTGCAGCATCGCTCGCGCTTCTTGTTGGATTTTCACACGCAGCGAAGCCGGTTCCAGCACCCTTGCCTTGCTGCCCCAGCCAAGCAGCCAGGAAAGCACCTCTTCCGGCTGCCGGACGCGAAGAACCGCCAGCAGGCCCGCTTCCGTCATTTCGCAGTGATCGAGGTAGAAGTAGCGAGTCTCGATCAGACTCTCGCTGACAGAATGGTCAAATAATACGCGGACGGAAACATTCCTGTCATCCTGCGGTTCGTAGGCGTGAAGGTCGAAATCAGCCGGTCTTTCAAACAGCTCCGCCTCCAGCTGCAGCCGGGCCATCCGATCCAGGCGAAAATGGCGGATGCTCCCTCTCAGCCGGCAAAAGGCCACCAGATACCAGATGCCGGAGATAATGACCAACCCGTAGGGATCGACCTGCCGTCTGATTGATTTTGTCTCCTCGCCGCACCCTTGTTTTTGATAGGAGAAGGAAACGGTTCTCCCCTCCAAAATGGCATTCCGCAGAACGGCTGCGGCTGCGGCTGTCTGGAGATCCCGCTTGCGAAAATTCCCGCCGCGCTGCAGCTCCAGCAGGATCGCCAGCATTCGATCCGTTCGATTCATCTGGATCACCCATTCCGACTTCTTGTCTTTTACCTGCACAAGTATTTCTCTGCCGCAGCACAACTCCCTTCTCACAAATCGTAATTCGAATCTTCAAAATATACCAATTCTATGTTAGCTTTAAGAGAAATGAAGGATTCCCGGTTTTGGGAAACCAAGTTTCAGCGGAGGTGTGAAAACTTGAGCTTGTTAAAAGGGATTCAGCAGACCGCCCAGCAGGTGGCTGAGGCGATCTCGGCCGCCTTGCAGATTGAGACAGAAATCGTCGATGAAGGGATGACGATCATCGCCGGAACCGGAATGTACAAGGAGCAGATCGATTCAAAGGAGGAAGGCGGCCAGGTCGAAGCCGGGTTCCTTTACGGTCGAGTGATCCGCAACAACCAGCCTTATTTTGTCGAAGACGCCCGCAACGACCCGTCTTACGACCCGTCCGTGCTGACCGGACAGACGCCGGAGCTGGCCGAACTTTGCTGCCCGATCCACTACGGCGGCAGAGTAATCGGCGTGATCGGGTTGGTCGCCTTCGACGAGTCCCAACACCGCTCCTTGATTGTGAACAAAATGCCCTTCCTCACCTTTCTTCAGCGCATGTCCGAACTTTTGACCAGCAAGATTGCCGAGCAGGCCGCCTTGCAAAACTGGCAAAAAGCAACCCACCAGTTGGAGGTGCTGATCCAATCCATTCACGAAGGGATCATCGCCATCGACGAAAAAGGAGTGATCAGCACCTGCAATCAAACCGCAGAACAGCTCATCGGGCTGAAACGAGCGGAGCTGATCGCCAGACCGCTCGAACAGATCTGGCCCGCATCGCCGATGCTTTCGGTGCTGTCTACCGGCAAAGGCTACATCGAACAGGAAGAACGTTACCAGACAGACGGCCGCGACATGCACTTCATCGTCACCGCCCGCCCCATCCTGGCAAATGAAGCAGTCATTGGAGCGGTCGCCACTTTCCGCCGGATGGCAGACATGCGCCGCCTCGCCTACGTGCTGACCAATGAGCCGAAAGACCTGTATTTTTCCGAGATATACGGACAGAGCCGCGCACTGGCACTGGTAAAAAAACAGGCGGAACAAGTAGCGAGAGGGGCTTCCAACATCCTGATCACCGGTGAAAGCGGCACGGGGAAGAGTATGCTCGCCGCCGCGATCCACTCTGCGAGCAGCCGCCGCTCCGGTCCATTTATTCTCGTCAATTGCGGGGCGATCCCCGAAGCGCTCCTGGAGAGCGAGCTGTTTGGCTACGCCGGCGGGGCATTTACCGGGGCGAGGCGGGAAGGAAAAGCGGGAAAATTTGAGCTGGCCGACGGGGGAACGATCTTCCTCGATGAGATCGGCGACCTTCCCCTTCACCTGCAAGTAAAACTGCTCCACGTCTTGCAGGCAAAACAAGTGGAACGGATCGGCTCCAATCAGGTGATCCCGATAGACATCCGGGTGATCTCTGCCACCAATAAGAACCTGGAAGAAATGGTCGCGACAAGAGAATTTCGCGAAGACCTCTACTTCCGTTTAAACGTCATTCCTCTGCACATGCCGCCGCTGCGCGATCGAGTCGAGGACATTCCGCTTTTGATGGAATACTTTTTGGCGAAGCACCGGCAGAACACGGACCACGAACTCTTGGATTACTCGCCGGAAGTGCGGCACATCTTCATGAAGTACCATTGGCCCGGCAATGTGCGGGAACTGGAAAACGCGATCGAGTATGCAGTCAACATGGCAAGCAGTCCCTTTATCGGCGTGGAGGCGATTCCGCCGCGGATCACGAATGCAGTGTACGCCCCGCTCCCGGACAATTCCCCCGAAGAAGCCCATTCACTAAAAGACCTGCTGAAACGGCACGAGCAGCTGATCATCCAGGAGTATCTCGAACGGTACGGGGATTCCTTGGAAGCGAAGCGGCTGATCGCCGAGAAGCTGGACATCGGTCTGGCCACGTTATACCGGAAACTGGAATCCTATAAGCTTCTCAAAAGCGAGAAATAGTTCTAAATATTAAGAATGATCAGGACACGAAAATCAGGAGATACGAGACAATTTTTCCAGATCTGACCCTTCTGTCCGATTGAATATTCCAACTATTGGGAAATATGTATGGGTATTCGGTCTTCATTACGGCTCATGACAATGGCACCATTCTTGCTATATGCAGGTGGTTAGAAAACAAGACACCGGGAGGGGATCCAATTTGACAAATTGCATGGTCGAGTTGAGGCAGATCACCAAACAATACGACCAGAATACAGTTGTGGATCAATTATCGCTAGAGATTCAACAAGGCGAATTCATGACGCTGCTCGGTCCCAGCGGCTGCGGTAAAACGACGACCCTGCGGATGATCGCCGGATTTGAGCTGCCTACATCGGGCGAGATCCTGCTGGACGGTGAAATCGTGCAGCACCGGCCCGCCTACCAGCGAAATCTAAATACCGTTTTTCAAAACTACGCCTTGTTTCCACACCTCACCACCTTTGAAAATGTCGCTTTCGGCCTGCGCTTGAAGAAGATCGCCAAAAGCGAGATCGAAAAACGCGTAAGAGACGCGCTAAAGCTGGTGCAGCTCGAAGAGTTTTCCGGTCGCAAACCGGATCAACTGAGCGGCGGTCAGAAACAGCGGGTAGCGATCGCACGCGCCCTGGTCAACAATCCCAAAGTGCTGCTCCTCGACGAACCGCTGGGCGCGCTGGACCTGAGGCTGCGCAAACAGATGCAGGTTGAATTAAAACACCTGCAGCAGCAGCTTGGCATCACCTTTATCTTCGTCACCCACGACCAGGAAGAAGCCCTGACGATGTCAGACCGCATTGCCGTGATGAACGGCGGCAAGCTTGAACAGATCGGGACGCCGGCTGATGTCTACGACCGGCCTGTCAGCAGGTTTGTCGCAGAATTTATCGGCGAGACGAATCTGCTCACCGGCACGGTAAAAGAGATCGGACAATCCCGATTGGTGATCGAGAGCGACGGAAGCGCCCTGGTCGCCCCCGCCGGCATT
Source organism: Brevibacillus massiliensis (assembly GCF_000311785.1). GTDB lineage: Bacteria > Bacillota > Bacilli > Brevibacillales > Brevibacillaceae > Brevibacillus_C > Brevibacillus_C massiliensis. The sequence goes on along the minus strand of NZ_HE978535.1, from coordinate 296,276 downwards.
GCGGTCCGGGAGCTGCAAGATGTGACGGTGGCGATCCGTCCCGAGAAGGCCCTCCTTTCCCTTGAGCCTCCCGCAGCCGCTGATTCTGCCGTCAACCATCTGCCAGTCAAGCTGGTGGAACGCATCTACACCGGCGTGACGACCAAAACAGTCGTCGCCACACACAGCGGAAAACAACTGGTGGCTCACGAGAATACAGACCAACTGCTGCCTGTGTCCGCAGGAGATGAACTGTTCGTCACCTGGAATCCCGCTCACTCGGTGGTGTTGACTGCATGAAAATGGAAACCCTGCCGACCACCGCCGAAACAGGCTTGCAATCGCAGCCTAAGCAGCGCCAGCCAAGGGATTGGGCCAAATGGTGGACGCTGTCGCCTGTAACCCTGTGGATGACCTGCTTTTTTCTCATCCCGCTACTGCTGATCCTGCTCGTCAGCTTTTTTACCCGCAGTTCATTCGGCGGCATAGAGATGCCGCTTACCATAGAGAATTACACACGTTTTTTTGACAGCCTCTACATAAAAATCCTTTGGGTTTCCTGCTTGCTCTCACTGGCAACGACCCTGCTCTGCCTGGTGTTCGGCTACCCGTTTGCCTATATCATCGCCCGGTCTCCGCAGAGATACCGCAATATTTTGCTTTTTCTCATCATCATTCCGTTCTGGACAAATTCGCTGATTCGCACCTATGCCTGGATTCTCCTGCTGCGTACGGAAGGCGTGATCAACACGCTCTTGATCAATGCCGGTATCTTCGAGCAGCCGCTGACCCTCTTGTACAACAACTTTGCCGTGCTGGTCGGCCTGGTCTACACGATGCTGCCGTTCATGGTGCTGCCCTTGTACGCTTCGATCGAAAAGCTGGACAAATCGTATCTGGAGGCAGCCGCCGATCTGGGCGCGAAGCCCTGGCAAGCCTTCTGGAAGATTACGTTTCCGCTGACAACCCCGGGGATTGTCGCCGGCTCCCTGCTGGTGTTCGTCCCCTCGCTCGGCTTGTTTTTCATTCCCGACCTGATGGGCGGCAGCAAGTCCGTGCTGATCGGAAACCTGATCAAGAACCAGTTTTTGACCGCCCGCGACTGGCCGTTTGGTTCGGCCGTTTCGATCATCCTGATGGCGCTCACCCTGCTCTGCATCGTCGCCTACATGCGCACCACCAATGACAAACAAGGAAAGGAGCTGCTGTAAATGCGCCTCTCTCTTGGCCGAAAGGCAGCGCTTTTCTATGCTTTTCTGATCTATCTGTTTCTCTATGCGCCGATCGCGATCCTGATCACCTACTCGTTCAACCAGTCCAAGCTCAATGCTGTCTGGACGGGTTTTACCTTCGATTGGTACGTCAGGCTGTTCCAAAACGGAGAAGTGCTGGAGGCAGCCAAGACGACGCTGGTGGTCGCCCTCATGAGCACCATCGCTGCCACCGTGATCGGCACGCTGGCCGCCGTCGGCATGTACCGGTACAAATTTCGCGGCAAGACGGCCCTCGATTCGATGCTCTACCTGCCGCTGGTCATTCCGGAAATCGTCATGGGGATCTCCCTGCTCGCTCTGTTTTCTCAAATCAAAATCCCCTTGGGCTACTTTACGCTGATCGCCGCCCATATCACCTTCTCCATTCCGTACATCGTCGTCGTGGTCAGAGCCCGGCTGGACGGCTTCGACCGAAGTCTGGAAGAAGCGGCGATGGATCTCGGGGCCACCCCCTGGCAGACGTTTGTCAAGGTTACTCTCCCCGTCATCGCACCGGGAGTCGTGGCCGGCGCCCTGCTCGCCTTCACCCTGTCGATCGACGATGTGATCATCAGTTTTTTCGTCGCCGGTCCCGGCAGCACCACGCTTCCGCTGAAGATCTTCTCGATGATCAAGTTTGGCGTTACCCCGGAGATCAACGCACTCTCCACGCTGATGCTGATCGTCACCTTGATCGTCGTAATCATCGCCGAACGCTTGCGAATGAACAAGAATGTGTAAAGAGAAAAAGGGAGGTCTACAAATGAAAAGAGGATGGATGTCAATCATCGTCTCCACAGTCGTTTCCTTGGCCTTGACCGCGGCGGGCTGCAGTTCTGAATCAAGCGGCTCCGGACAGACCGAATCCGGCCTGGACAAAGAGTTGAACGTCTTCAACTGGTCGGAGTATCTGCCGGAGTCGGTGATCAAAAAGTTTGAAGAAAAGTACGGCGTAAAAGTGAATTACAGCATGTTCTCGTCCAATGAAGAGATGCTGGCCAAACTGTCTGCCGGCGGCGGTGTGTTCGATCTGTCGGTCGCCAGCGATTACTTCATCGAGTCGATGGTCAAACAGGACATGATCGAACCGATCGATTTGAACAACATTCCCAACTTCAAGAATTACCTGCCGGATTTTATCAACAAGGATTTCGACCCCGGCAACAGGTACTCCGTTCCCTACATGGGCAATACGGTCTCGATCGGCTACAATCCAGACAAGATCACAAGCGAAATCACCAGTTACGACGACCTGTGGAAACCGGAGTTCAAACGGCAAATCGTCTTGGTGGACGATCAGCGGTTCATCATTGGCATCGTGCTGAAAACGCTCGGGTATCCAGGCAACGATACCGACCCTGCTCACCTGGAAGAAGCCAAGGAGAAAATGCTGAAGCTGATGCCCAATGTGAAGGCATTTGACAGTGACAGTCCAAAAACACTCCTGATCAACGGCGAGGTAAACATCGCCCTCGTCTGGGGGCCGGAGATCGCACTCGCCCAGCGGGAAAAACCGCAGATCAAAACTGCTTTGCCAAAAGAAGGACTGATGATCACGATGGACAACTTCGTCATACCCAAAGGCGCCAAGCACAAAAAGACGGCGGAAGCCTTCATCAATTTTATCCTGGAGCCGGAGATCAGCGCCGAAATCTCCGAATCCTTCCCGTACATCAATCCCAACGGTGAGGCCCGCAAGCTGATCCCCAAAGAGGTCCTGGACAATATCGCCATCTACCCGCCAGCGGAAGAAATGAGCCGCGTGGAAGGCGTAAAAGATGTCGGAGATGCGATCAAATTGTACGACCGTATCTGGTCCGAGGTAAAAAGCACGCAGTAGGAAACGCACGAAAAAAACAGCAGCCGGGGAACACACCCATGGCTGCTTTCTTCTGTCTGCCCGCCTGATCAGACCCGGCGGCACTCCCTAAACAAGTCTGGCCACGATCTGCATGACGTCGGCAAAAGCGTCTGCGGCCTTCGCGAGATGGTCTTGGCTCATCACCGTCGACAGGTTCCACATGCCCCGCGGCGCCGTGAAGATGCCCCGATTGAGCAGTTCCAGGTGAACCAATCCGGCCAGCTGCTGGCGCGGGCTGTACGTAGATGCGTAATCGGTCGGCGGCCGCTCGGTAAAGTGGACGTTCAGCAAGGAACCGGCCCGGGTAATGGAAACAGGAACAGCCGCTTGCCGGATGCTGCGGATCATCCGCGCCTCCAGCTCCGCCGCCATTGCGTCCAATTGGGCGATGGCCGCTTCGTCCAGCATTTCCAAGGCAGCAATCCCGGCAGCCATGGTGACCCGGTTTCCGTTAAAGGTTCCGCCATGTGAGACGGCTCTCGGCTGGGACGGGTCGAACAGCGCCATGATCTCCGCGCGGCCGCCAAATGCCCCCACGGGAAAGCCTCCGCCGATAATCTTGGCCAGGGCGGTCAGGTCGGGCGTCACCTGATACAATCCTTGCGCTCCGCCCCGACCAAGGCGCAAAGTCTGTACCTCATCGAAGATCAAGAGCACCCCATATCGGTCTGCCAATTGGCGCAGTCCGGCCAGATATCCCGGCTGCGGAGGGATTACTCCGGCTACTCCCATGACCGGTTCCACGAGAATGGCGGCAATTTCGTTCGCTTTCGTTCGCAAAATGCTTTCGATCGCGTCCAGATTGTTGAACGGAGCAATGTACACATCCCGAGACACATTGACGGAGATTCCGGGCGAAGCTGGCACCGGCACCAAAGGGGCTGGCGGGAGTCCCGGCCGGTGCGGCGGAGCGATGGAAAACTCGACCGTCTCGTGTGTTCCATGATAACCCCCTTCCATTTTGATGATCGCCGAACGGCCCGTAAAAGCGCGGGCGGCCCGGACGGCAAACATCGTTGCCTCCGTTCCGGAGTTGCAAAATCGGAGCATCTCGATTCCCGGTACCCGCTCGCAGATCATGCCGGCCAACTGCAGCTGCTCGGGAATGACCGCAGCGTAAGCGGTTCCAAGAGCGAGCGCCGCCTGCACGTTTTTTGCGATGGCGGGATGGGCGTGCCCGTGTATCATCGATGTATAGTTGTTCAGGAAATCCGTGTACGCATTCCCGTCAGCGTCATACAGGGTCGGCCCTTCCGCCCGGCTGATCGATAGCGGGTAGGGTTTGTAAAAGGCAGTCGTCCGCGTATCACCTCCGGGCATCACCTGTCCGGCCTTTTCAAACACCTTCTGAGACGAGCTTGTTCTAAGCAGATAGTCCCGCTTGGCCTGTGCAAAAGCTGTTTCAAAATCCATCCTCAATCGCCCCTTTGTTTGCCTCGTTTTGGACAAAGCGCACTTCTCAGGATGATTATATCATTACAGGACTGAAAATAGGGAATAGTCTGTTACCTTTACGCAAAAGAAAACGCGGGCCATAAACTCCCGCGTCCTCATCCCTATCTTCCCTCTGTTACAGCCTTTAGCTCCAACAAGAACTTTCTCACCCCGGCAAGCCCTTCCGCTTCCAGCAGTTTGAGCAGCTGGCTGCCGATGATCGCGACATCGCTTTTTCCCGCCAGGTACTCCACGTCCTCGCTGTGCTGGATGCCGAAGCCTACGCCGATCGGCGTGGCAGCGTGGCGGCGGCAGCGGGACAAAAAGTCAGTCGTCGCTTGGTCAAATTCCGTCTTGGCGCCAGTGACGCCCTTCCTCGCCACGCAGTACAAAAGTCCCCCCGTCTCATTCGACAGATACTGCAAACGCTCCTCCGGCGTGTAAGGCGTGGCGAGCAGGATCGGCTCCACCCCGTGCTTTTTGCAGGCAGTCAGGTACTCCGGGCTTTCTTCCGGATAGGCGTCCGGCACGATCAAGCCGCGAATGCCAATCGACCGAGCCGTTTCAACAAAACGCTCGACGCCGTACTGGTACAAGATGTTGTAGTAGGTCATGAAAATAAAAGACAGCGGAAATTCCTCGGTGACCCGGCGGGCGAAGTCCAGGCACTGTTCTACAGTCGTTCCCCGATTCAACGCTTCCTGGTTGGCCTTCAGGAACACAGGGCCGTCGGCAATCGGCTCGGAAAAAGGCAGCTGCAGTTCCACCAGATCGACGCCGCATTCGGCAAACAGGCGAATCATCTCGTAATTCGTCTCGAAGTCTGGGTAGCCCAGGATTTGGTGGGTCATCAGCAAAATTCGTTTCTGCCCGCGCTTTGCGACGATCTCGTCAGCGAGACTGCTCATACTGTTTCTGTTTGCGCTCGATAAAGGCTGTCCACTCGTCATCTTTCAATCCCTCCGCTATGTTAAAAATGTCTTTATCTCCCCGTCCAGACATATTGATCAGGATGATGTCGGATTTCGAGGTACCGCCCATATCCTTGAATGCCCCGGCAAAGGCATGGGTGGATTCCAGCGCCGGTATCATGCCTTCCTTGCGCATCACCAGCTCAAGAGCCTGGGTCACTTCATCGTCGGTCGCCGCTTCAAACCGCACCCGGCCCTGTTCGGACAAGTCGGCCAAAATCGGCGAGACGCCGGTGTAATCTAGTCCGGCGGCAATGCTGTAGGTGTCGCGCATCTGTCCGTCCTCATCCTGCAGAAACAGCGTCTTGTAACCTTGTGCGACCCCCGCTTTTCCGGTCCCGTACGCAATGCGGGCCGCATGTTTTCCCGAGTCCGGCCCTTTGCCGCCCGCTTCCACTCCGACCAGTTCCACCTCCGTGTCGGGCAGGAACGCCTGGAAAACGCCCAGGGCATTTGATCCGCCGCCGACGCAGGCGTATACGCTCTTTGGCAGCCTGCCTTCCAGGCGCAGGATCTGTTCCTTCGCCTCGATGCCGATGATCGACTGGAAAAACGCGACGATCGCCGGGAACGGATGGGCGCCCGAAGCTGTTCCCAAGAGGTAGTGGGTCGTTTCGAAGCTGGACACCCAGTCTCGCAGTGCCTCGTTGATGGCGTCTTTGAGCGTGCGGGTCCCGTACTCGACCGGGACGACTTCGGCCCCGAACCGCTTCATCCAGAACACGTTGGCGTACTGTCGTTCCACATCCTCGCGGCCCATGTAAATCGTCGCCTTAAGCCCCAATTTTGCCGCCACGATTGCAGTGGCAACGCCATGCTGCCCGGCGCCGGTCTCCGCAATCACCCGCGTCTTGTTCATCCGCTTGGCGAGCAGCCCCTGCCCCAGCGCGTTGTTGAGTTTATGGGCGCCGGAGTGATTCAAATCTTCCCGTTTGATGTAGATCTTCGCCCGGCCAAAGTGCTCTGTCAGCCTGTCGGCGTACGTCAACGGCGTCGGCCGGCCGGAAAAATTGGCCAGGATGTCGCAGTACTCACTCCAAAATGCGGAGTCGTTTTTGATCTTTTCGAATTCGCGGTTTAATTCCTGAAAGGCCGGGTACAAAATTTCCGGGATGTACGTGCCCCCGTAATTGCCGTAATATCCGTTTGTGCTCACTCTTCTCATCCTTTCTTTGCGGCGGTATTTCGATGAAATGCGAATACGGCCTGTGCCGTAGCCAAATCCGTGACGAGAACGTCGACCCATTTGCCGCGGAGCACCGCCGCAATCGCCGCTGCCTTATCGCGGCCACCTGCCACCGCAATCACCTTGGGGATGCCGCGCAGTTCTTCGGCTGTCAGCCCGATCATCCGCTTTTTTACAGGGTGGTCAATCGTCCTCCCGTCGGCATCGAGGAACGAGGCGCATAAGGTGGCGGCAGCTCCTGTCCCCTTCACGCTCTCCAGATCTTCGCCGCTGAAATGACCTGCCTCTGCGATCGTCGACCGCTCAGAGACGTCCCCGATGCCTACCACCGCAACCTGACAGGATTTGGCCAAATGGAGAACCTTGCTGATTCCCGGTTCGCTCCTCAGCAGCACCCCGGTTTCCTCATTGGAGACAACGGCTGGCGCATGCAGCAGCCAGTACTTGGACTTCAACTTGCCCGCGATCGCCATCGTGTTGGAGTTGGCATGCCATGGCGCCCCCTCCGAACCCCAGCCGCCCACCAGCGGCACAAATTGCAGGTTGTTTTTGCTGAAAAACTCCAGTTCGTCACCGATGGCGGCGATCGTCCGACCGGCCATAACGCCTACGATATCGTTGTCCTTGAGGATCGATTCCAGCAGGACCGCGGTCGTTCTCCCCAGCTGCACATACAGCTTCTGTTCATCTGGGGGGGTGTCAACCACAACGACGTCCTGAATGCCAAAGGTATCAACCAGCAATTGCTCCATTTGCTGTTCGGCGGAATACGGATTCTTAATCGATATCTGGACGATTCCCTCTGCTTTGGCAGCCGCCAGCATTCGGCTGACGTGAGGGCGGGAGATGCCAATGCGCTCCGCAATCTCCTGTTGATTACATCCATCCTCGTAATAGAGCTTGCATATTTTTACAAGAAGCCTGTTTTTTTCTGTTTTCATGTCCGTCATCCGAGCCTTGATCACCCGCCTTGCACAAATGTACATACAATGTAATAATGTACTTAACTATACCCTGTTTCCCTTGTTTTGGCAAGTATTTGCTTCCTGAAAAGAGCAAAGCTGTCCGCTCGTGCAGCCCGCACGAGAGAACAGCCTCGTTTTCCTTTCGCAATGCCAGACCTCGGAAAGTGCAGCTTGTGCCGGTTATCCTTTCTGTTTCAATATGCCCAAATACGCTTTCCAAGGTCCTACGTCCGCCCTGTATCTCTCCGCCATAACCCGGACGATCTGGGCCATCCATCAACTTTATACATTCCACCCGATAGAATTGGTTTGAATGAAGCGCAGCGGGATGCGAATCAGCCATTGGCGTTTTCCCGCCATCTGTGACAAAGCCGAATCGATCGTGTAGTCCAGGTGTGTCCCGTCAGCGTCCGTATAGGCCGAAAGCGCCGTCACCTTCTGGCCCGCCCCCGCCGCAACCAGCACGTACAGCCAATCCCCTTCCTCCATCGTTCCATGGTACTCCTGCCCGTCGTGCTGCCGGATCCACGCTTTCACGGCTGCCGGCAGCTGATCGCTGCCAGGGTTCAATGGCTGGCGGGGGAGGTATGCAAGCAGCGGATCGTATCTGTAGCCGTTTGACTCGGCCTGCTGCTGCTTTCGCTGTGCCAAGAGCTGCTTTGCCTTCGCCGCCTGATCGCTCTCGGGATATCTCCTGAGCAGTTCTTCCAACCAGGACGGTTCAACCGTGTAGGTGTAGATGATCAGCATCGCCTCATCGGCAAGGGACGACTGCGGGTATTCGTCCAGCAGTTTTTTTGCTGCCTCGATCGCCTGTTCCCCCAGGTGGGTGCGCGTCTCGTAGAATGACACTTCATCTCCGTAATCAATCAGCTTGCTGTAGCCAAGCGCCCGGGAAAACAGCGTCTTTGCCGCCACTTCCGGGGCAGCGGAAGCGGTGTCGATCTGTTCAAACAGCTTGAGCGCCTGCACGAGATGGTTAAACCGGGCGATGTACGCACGAAGCGACGGATCGTAGCCCATGTACTTGATCTGGCCAATGTAGAAGAAGCTCTGCCGCTCGCCCCGCCACAGGTGATTGTAGTAGGTCAGGGGCTGATGGTAGATCGCCGCGGCCAGCGCGTACTGCTTCGCTGCCTTGTCCGGCCCTGAAGCTTGGGCCGCCTCGCGCTGCAGTCCAGCCAGCTGTTTGGCCTGAGCCAGCTGTTGCTTGAGCGCCGGCCAAAACGGATAGTAGCTTTGCCTGTCTCCCTTCATGGAGGTATCGTAATCCCCCCATCCATTTGCATCCCCCGGGAACGCATCGCGGAAGAGATCTTTCCCGTCGTAGTCGCCGATAAACCGTTTGAGAGCATCCGCTCCCCGGGCGTACTCACCGTCCCGCAGCAGTTCTACCGCATATGTATACTCGATCCAGGGCTTCGCCCAGGCGGGCAGACTGCCTGTGTCAAGTCCGGCAAGCCCCTTGCTGGTCAGCTCCACGTCGAGCACGTACAGAAACAGTCCCTCGGCATCGTAGCCGATGTCGTGATCGCCCATCCGGGTCGCCTGGTCGAACCAGTACAGCGCCTGATCGTATTGGCCCAGCAGTTGATAGCAGCGAGCCAACCGATACGCCGCGTCGTCAGCAGCGGGATGGAGCGGGTACGCTTTGAGAAAGGCGAGCCAGCCTTCGACACCTTGCTTGGGATCGTCAAAGTCCTTCCCTTCCGAGTTGTACCATCTGTCCTCATTGTCTTCGTAAAAGTAGGCCCGTCCCCGAACCGCCTCGTACTGCTTGATTCCCTTCGCCAGTCGGCCGTCAGGATAGAGCTTCAGCAGAAACTTTTCCACCGTACCGTGAACAGGAAGCGCGAAGCCGTGCGCCAGGCCGCTTTCATAGAGCCGTTTGGCGGCCTCGCGATCCCCTGATTCGCGGACCTGCAGCATATCGATCTGCTGCTGGATCACATGATCTCGTGTCGTCTTGGCAACCTTCCGCAGCCATTCCTTCTGTTTTTTATCACTGGTAGGAAAGCCTGACAGTTTTCTTACAATCCGGCGCTGCATCTCCACCGGAAGCTCGGCATGCTCGTACATGCCAGTCAGCACGCTCCAATCCTTTTCTTCATCCAGATGATCGATAATCCCGGCCATCTGCGCGCGCCCGCGAAGCCGCTGTGTCCAGGCCGCAAGCTGATCGGCGGTGACCTTCCCGCGCCGCTCCAGCACGTCCAATATAACGGTCATGCCCTCCGCATCTGCCTGGTCCATCAAAGAGACCAGCTTCTGTTCCTGACCGGCCGGCAGTATCTCGTCGATCGCGATTGCCAGGCCGAAGGGCTGAGGAATCGGGCGGGGTTCTTTGATCCAGGCCAAGAGATCATCCAGCAGGCGGTCATCGCGGAGGACATGCGAGATTTTCAGCCAAAAGCCCCATTCGTTCCAATGATTCCAATAGTCCGGCGAATTCCCGTCCGGCACGCTCAGATTTGTAAGCGACAGCCCCTCCCGCGCGAGCGGCAGAACGCGATCCTGCTGTTTCTTGAGCAGTGTCAGGGTCGCTTGTGAAAAAGTTTGTTCGTCCTGATATTCGAGCCGTGCCCTGCTGATCACAGAGACAGCTTCTGCCTCATCCTGGGAAGAGACGCTCTGTGCCTTTGCGGCATTGTCCCGGATCAGTCCCGAATCAGCGCAAATGCCAAGGGGGATGACGGCGGCAGCAAGCCAGACAGCCAGCTTGCGGTACTGATGTCTCAAAACGCTTCACCTTCCAACTGGTTATTTCCTCCATTATGACGACCCGGGAGCGGTTGGCGTTTCGGACAGCTCCGACATTTTTGGCGGCAAGCACTGCTTTGACAAAAACCGGAACCCTTCCACAAAAAAGGGAAAGGTTCCTCCGAAAGTTCGTTTCGCTTTTTTAGCGCGCAACCTTGCCTTCCCGGGACAGCTGGGCGATGCCTTCCTCGATGCACGCCAGGACGTAATCGATCTGCTCGTAGGAGATCACGGCCGGCGGTTCGATCCGAATCACTGTCGCGTTGTTCAGGGTGCCGCCAACGAGAATCTTCTTGCCGAAGAGCTGTTTCGCCAGCGTGTAGCCAAGGCTGTTGTCGGCAAACTCCATGCCGATTAAAAGCCCTTTGCCGCGGACGTCGACGAGGACGTCGGGGTGGCGTGACTGAATGTCCTCCAGGTGTTTCAGGATGTAATCCCCCTTCTCCTTCGCCATCTGCGGGATGTTCTCCTCCAAAATCGCATGGATCCCGGCAATCGCACCGGCACAGCAGAGGGGGTTGCCGCCAAAGGTAGAGGAGCCCAGCAGGAAGGGATTTTCCTCCATCTTGCTCCACCATTTGCGCTTCGCCACCATCGCGGCGATCGGCATCACACCGCCGCCAAAAGCCTTGCCGAGCGTCATGATGTCCGGCACGACATCCCAATGGTCGACCCCGAACAGCGTTCCGGTCCGTCCCATTCCGGTCTGAATCTCATCGACGATCAATAGACATTCGTACTTGTCACAGATTTGGCGCAGTCGCGGCAGGTAATCATCCGGCGGGATATTCACTCCGCCTTCTCCCTGGATAGGTTCCACGATGACGCCGGCGACCGTCTCGCCCGTGTTGATCAGCATGCGAATCGCCTGTTCGACCGCGTCGGCATCGCCGAACGGCACGTGCTGGAACCCCGGGACGAGCGGCAGGTACGGCTGGCGGAAGGCCGGTTTGCTGGAAGCGGACAGCGATCCCATCGTCTTGCCGTGGAAGCCCTTTTCCATCGATATAAAGTACTTTTTGCCGGTTGCCAGCCGGGCCAGCTTCAACGCCATTTCGTTGGCCTCCGTACCGCAGTTGACCAGGTAGGAGTGCTGCAAATCGCCCGGAGTGATGTACGCTACCAGCTTGGACAGATAGCCGCGCAGGGGGTCGACCATCTCCTGGCTGTGCAAGGCGTACCGCTTCAGCTGGGCGGAGACAGCCTGCACCACCTTGGGGTGGCGGTGGCCGAGCAGGTAGACGCCGTAACCACCCAGGCAATCGATGTACTCGTCACCCATCGTGTCGCGAAAGACTGCCGCTTCGTCTTCCCATTCCACCACGGAAAAGTCGTGTGAAACCGACTTGCGATGGGCGAGGATCGCCTTCGTGACGTAATTGCTGAAATTCTCAATCGAGTCTGAGACGATCTGCTTCTTCTGCTCTACCGTCAGCGTCTCGCTCTGGATAAATCCCAACACCTCATACGCCAATTGTAACGCTTCTGCTGTCGTCTTCCGTTCCAATCTCATCACCCTTTTCATTTTGTACTTTTCATCAAGTAAGCTAGCAAGTATGATGCCAATGAAAAAGGGGGTGAGAATCGCCCGGAAAACCGGTTTATTCTACATTATGAGAAAGAAACAGTCCAAATTAGAGGTTTTTGCAAACCAAAGCTTATTTGCAATGAGAAAAGTTTATCAAAAATGAGAAGATCCCTTGAAATCGGTCTTGTTCTGTCGTCCCGCTTCAATCGTTTTCTTTCGCAGCAGCAGTACCAAAACCGCTGCAGCCAGGACGCAGCAGGCAAGGAAGAACAGACCCGCCTCTGTCTTCCCGGTCGCCTCTTTCAGGGAGCCGACGACGTAGGGACCGACAAACCCGCCGAGATTCCCGATCGAGTTGATCAGGGCAATTCCGATCGCCGCCGCTCCTTCACTTAAAAACAGCGCCGGCAAAGCCCAAAACGGTCCGAAAAAGCTGTAAATGCCCGCCGTTGCCACAGCCATGAGGGCAACGGACAGAATCGGGTGGGAAGACATGCCGCAGACGATCAGCGCAAGCCCGCCGAGTATGGGAGGCAGAGCGGCGTGAAATTTCCTTTCCCCCGTCCGGTCTGAACGCCGGGCCCAGCCCACCATGGCTAGTCCTGCGACGACGTAGGGAATCATGCTGAGCAAGCCCACCTGCAGGTTGGTGTAGTTTGCCGGAAAGGATTTGATGATCGATGGCATCCAGAAGCCGATGCCGTACAGCCCGATGACCAATGCGAAGTAAATAAAGGCCAGATGCCAGACCGGCCCGTTGGTCAGCACCTCTCTGGTCGTGTACTGCCTCCGTCTGATTTTTTCTTCGTGTTCCCGCTTTAATTCCGCCACCAGCCACGCTTTCTCTTCCGCCGTCAACCACTTTGCCTGTTCGGGGCGATCCGTCATGTAGGTAAATGCAACCACGCCGAAGATGATCGCCGGCAGGCCTTCGATGACAAACATCCACCGCCAGCCAGCCATCCCCGCCCAATCGATATAGGTCATGATCCAGGTGGACAGCGGTGCCCCGATGATGTTGGAAGCCGCGAGGGCCGTCATCAGCAAGGCGACGGCGCGGGCCTGTTCTTTGGCCCGGAACCAATACGTGATGTACAAGATGACTCCCGGAAAGAATCCCGCCTCGGCCAGACCCAGCAAAAACCGCAGGATGTACAGGTGAGCGGCATTCTGCACCCAGCCCGTCAGAATGACGACAATCCCCCAGGTAATCATGATCCGGGCAATCCAGATTCTCGCTCCGATCCGGTGGAGGATCATGTTGCTGGGGATTTCAAACAGGAAATAGCCGATGAAGAAGATCCCCGAGACCAGCCCAAACGTCTGGCTGGAAATGGCCAGCGCCTTGTTCATGTCAAGAGCCGCGTATCCGAGGTTGACCCGATCCAGATAGGCAATGATGTAGAGCAGAAAGAGAAACGGAAGAATCCGCCACTTCACTTTGCGAATGGTTTGTTCGCCTAATGCAGCTCCGGTTTGATTCATCGCTCTGCCTCCTATTTTAGAGATGGAAAGATTTTACCCGGGTTCAAGATCCCGTGAGGATCGATCGCCCGTTTTACCTGGGCCATCACATCTACTGCCTCGCCGTGCTCCTGCCGCAGGTATTTGGCTTTGCCGACCCCGACCCCGTGTTCTCCGGTGCATGTCCCGCCGCGGTCAAGCGCATGCCGAACAATCGCGGCATTGACCGCTTCAGCCCGCTGCAGGTCTTCACGCCGGTCCGGATCGATCATCAACAGGGCATGGAAATTGCCGTCGCCGATATGGCCCAGCACGCCGCCCGCCAAACCGGAACGATCGATCTGCAGCCGGGCGTGCTCGACGGCATCTGCCAATTGGCTGATCGGAACACACACATCGGTCGTCATCATCCGTTTTCCCGGATGCCCGTGCCCAAAAGCGTATGCGAGGTTGTGCCGGGCCTCCCACAGGCGGGTACGTTCCTTCGAATCGATCTCGTGAACAAACCCCAGACATCCCTGATCTGCTGCCAGTTCCTCGGCGAACCGGATATCATGGAGCAGACCGGCCTCGTTGCCGTGGAACTCCATAAACAGCGTCGGCTGCTCCGGGTACGAAGTGCCGCTGTGGCGGTTCAACTGCATCATCGAACCTCCGTCTACCAGTTCCATTCTCGCTACGGGAATACTGGCCGAAAGGATTGCGACAGCCGAATCGACAGCTTGTTTCACAGTGGGAAAAGCGACTCGGGCAGCGATGACGGACTCCGGTATGCCGTGCACCCGCAGAGTCAGTTCGGTAAAGACTCCGAGCGTCCCTTCCGAACCGACAAACAGCCCGGTCAGGTGATACCCTGCGGAGGATTTTGCCGCCAGTCCCCCTGTGCGGATGATCCGCCCGTCCGCCAAGACGACTGTCAAAGCGCGGACCTGATCTCTCATCACGCCGTAGCGAACGGCCGTGGTGCCGCTGGCGTTCGTCGCCGCCATCCCGCCCAGGGTCGCATCCGCACCGGGGTCGACCGAGAAGAACAGTCCGTATTTTTTCAACTCCTTGTTCAATTGTGAACGGGTTACGCCCGGCTGCACCTTGACCAAAAAATCTGCCGGACGCACCTCCAGGATCTGATTCATCCGCTGCATGTCAATTGAAATGCCGCCCTGATACGGGATCACATGGCCTTCCAGGCTGGTGCCAAGCCCAAACGGCACGACCGGCAGCCGATGTGCATGGGCAAAGGCCAGCACGCGGCTTACCTCTTCTGCATTTTGCGGAAAGACAACGACATCCGGCCGATGCGGAGAATGGTACGATTCATCCCGGCTGTGCTGTTCGAGCACAGTCGGGTTAGCCGTCACCTGATCTGCTGACAGTATCGAAGCGAGCTGTGTGTAGAGTTCCATCTTTTTCAATCCCCCTGGTTTGTCTCCTCACTCGGAAAGAAATGCTAGCGCCGACCGAGCGTACAGCTGGGTCGTCTCGACCAATTGGTCGATGTCGACGTATTCATCGGCGTGATGCGGGATGTGGCGGTCACCGGCGCCTGTGGTGATAATCGGCACTCCGGCCAGGTGCAGGTACGTGCCATCCGTCGAACCGGGCACCCCGTTGTAGACCGGCTCCTTGCCGGTAATCGCGCGGTAAGAATCGGCAACAGCCCGGACGACGGTGTCTTCTTTCGATGTCTGGGTCCACGGCCGCTCCACGATAATCTCCAGTTCTGCCTTGAAGTTCTCATCCTCCCGCGACAAGACGGCCAAAATCTCCTCGATTTGCCCTTTCAACACATCGTGATCCTGACCTGGCACGGTGCGGATATCAAGCGTGGTCATGCACTGGTCCGGAACGACGTTGATCTGCGCCTCCCCTTTTACCGGGGCTTGCAGGATCGTCGGCGTGATGCTCGGCCAGCCCAACATCGGGTGTTCACCCAGCCGCTCTTTCTCCCTGCGCTCCAATTCGTCCAAGGCGACGATGGCACGTGCCATCCGGGTATTGGGGTTGATCCCGGTCAGCGGCATGGCGCCGTGGGCCATTTTGCCGAACGTGCGCAGACAAGCCCGAATCGCCCCTTTTTGCGTAATGCAAATCTGGTTCTCCTCCGGTTCGCAGATAATCGCTCCGTCTACGCCATTGGCCCAACCGCGCTGGATAAAATGCCGGATGCCCAGCATCTCTCCCTCTTCGTCACAGGGAATGCAGAGCAATAGTTTTCCATAAAATGGTTCTCCAGAGCGTTGAATCGCCTTTACCGCGCAGACCGCCGCAGCCAGATTTCCCTTGGTGTCACAGGAACCGCGACCGTAAATCCGCCCCCCCGAAATCGCGGCGCCAAACGGGTCGTAACTCCACTTCTGCGCATCGCCTTCGGTGACTACATCGGTATGCCCTTCGAACAAGAGCGTCTTGCCCGGCCTGCCCGAATCGTAAAAAGCGATGACATTGGGTCTGCCCGGCACTACCTCTTCGTAGAAAACGGTCAGCCCCATCTGCCTGAGCTCATCCTCGACAAACCGGGCCACCCGCTGTTCGTTGCCGTCCGCTTCTCCCGGGCGGTAAACACTGGGTATCTGCACCAGTTTTTGAGTGAATTCCACTACTTCCCGCTCATCTACAAACGAGATAACACGATCGATCGACATTCCTCTCCCGCCTTTCTGTTACTGTGAAAAACGTCTTGACGTTTTCATCAAACATGGATGTGACCGCTTGCGGCTGGCACTTTTGTCCTCCGATGAGAGGGGAAAACGGTCATGACCGTATTGTGTCAGTGCTTATGCCCAAGGCAGCAATGCCTCGGGCGTAAGCTCCGCTGCGATACTCTCTACCCGGAGATTCTTGATTTTTTCTTTCCGGCTGAACCGAGCTTCATCCACGCTGCTACGACCGCCAGGGTGATGATAACCGACACGATCGCCTCGGGAATCCCGTTGGCGATGGCGACGGTCACGGCCACTCCCGGCGCAAAATAGCCGCGAACGACGGCCATGAACAGGACGAGAACCGTGTTGGTGATCGAGCCGATAAACCCGGCGGCTCCGATGGCCAGGTACTGGTTGACGTTCTTCAGCCCGACATAGGTCAGGTAGGCCGTGATGCCGATAAACAGCCGCGGCAAAATCGCGACCAAGGGGTCTTTGAACAGCGGGATCGTCGCGTTGAGAAATGAAGATACCCCAAAAATGAGACCGATAACCAGACCGACTCCCCAGCCTCCCATAATCCCCCCGATGACGGTGGGGATATGCATGATCGTCGCGTTCCCTGCCGCCGTCGGCACCGGAATCGAGCCGAGCCTGGTCACGCCAAGCAGAATGGCGATCGCCCCCAGCACGCCGGCGATCACGATCTTGCGTACGGTCAAGCCTTTTTCCATCGTTATTCCTCCTTTTGCCTGATATGTGGAATCCCCCTGCCGGGGGCAACTCCCTGTTACGGGGCTTACAACGGATCAGGCACGATGAGCAGGATCAGTGCAGCCAGGATGCCAACGGCCAGAGCCGCGTAATCACGCGCGGCCGCCCGGTAGTGGTTGTATGCGCTTCGCGCCGCACCGGGGGTATAGCAGCGGGCTTCCATGGCGAGAATCAAATCCTCGGCGCGCGTCATCGCTACGTTGAACAACGGGATGATGATGGGAAACATGTCCTTCGTCCGCTTGACGATCCGCCACCATTCGCCTGTTCCAAATTCCGCCCCTCGCGATGCCTGCGCTTTCATCATTTTTTCCATCTCCATCGCAAATGTCGGGACAAAGCGGACGGCAATGGTGATCACCACCGCGAAAGTGTGAACGGGGAACTTTACTTTTTCCAGCGGGGAGAGCAGACGCTCCATGCCGTGGGTCAGCTGTGTCGTGGACGTGCTCAGCGTCAGCACGCTGGAGATGAAGATAATCTCCACGAAACGGACCGCAGAGACGATCACCAGTTTGATGCTCGCGCTGGTGATTTTGACGAAAGCGTATTCAAAATAAACGGTTCCGCCTGTCGCTATCCCCCCGTAAAACAAAAGCTGCAGCACTCCTAAAATGATGATAAAAGGCACGGCTGGCTTGATCCCGGAGATTCCGTAGTGAATCGGGATCCTGGATTGCCAAAACAGCCACAGACAGAACGCCAGCGCAACCAGGTTGCCGAGATAGGAACTGCACATCGCGATGGCGATGACGATGATCACATAAGCCGCCAGTTTATACCGCGGATCCAGCCGATGGATGACGGAGCCGGTCGGCAAGTACTGCCCGATGGTGATGTTTCTCGTCAATTCGAATTCGCCCGCCACTTTCCTTCACCTCCTGATGCCGGGCAGGACTGAGAGGATCTCCTGCGCGGCTTCCTCGACCAAAAAGGCGTCTGGTTTTACGTCAAAACCGCGATCGTACAGGCGGTACAGGATCTCGACTGTCTCCGGCGCTCCCGCCTGATGCTCCTCGAGGACTGACCGGTTGCCAAAGATCTCGCGCGGAGTACCGGAGCAGACTACACATCCCCCTGCCATCACGTAGACGCGGTCGGCGAGGTAGGCGACTTCCTCCATGTTGTGGGAGACAAAGATGACGGTCAGCTGCTCCTGCCGGTTCAGATACCTGATCCGCTCCAACAATTCCTTGCGTGACTTCGGGTCAAGGCCTGCCGTCGGCTCATCGAGCACGAGGATTTTCGGCCGGAGCGCCAGCACGCCCGCCAGCGCCACCTTGCGCTTCTGGCCGCCGCTGAGGGCATAGGTGGCCCGGTCTTTCATCTCCTCGAAGGACAGGCCGACCAGCTCCATCGCCCATTTGACCTGTTCGACTACCTGCTCGAGCGGCAGTCCCTGCTTGAATGGTCCGTAGGCGACATCGTCGCCCACCAGTTTTTCAAACAACTGGTCTTCCGGGTTTTGAAAGACCAGCCCTACCTTTTTCCGCAGTTCTTTCACGTTCAGCTTTGGCTGCGACAGGTCGACGCCATCGATCACGACCTGGCCGGACTCCGGCAGCTGCAGTCCGTTAAAATGCTGGATTAACGTCGATTTGCCTGACCCGGTGTGGCCGATGATGGCGACGCACTCGCCTTTGTTTGCGTACATGTCGACGCCGTGCAGGGCCGTGTGCTCAAGCGGCGTTCCTCTCATATAGGTGTGTCGCAGGCCTTTGACCTGCAGCAGCGGCTGGCTCACGAACCGCTCACCTCCGCTATTGGCGGCTGCAGCCGTTCTACTTCATCGACGATCTCGTCCTTGTGAATCAGATCGGGCCGAAACCTCTGGTACTGCCGGTTGACCGCCGCCGCAAGCTGGCTTGCCTGCGGGACGTCAAGGTGCAGGGCATGCAGCCGCTCCGCTTGCCGAAACACTTCGCGGGGCGTGCCCTCCAGCACGATTTGCCCCTCCTCCATCACCAGCACCCGGTCGGCATCGGCCGCTTCCGACATGTGGTGAGTGACCGACACAATCGTCATCCCGGCCTTGTTCAGTTTTCCGATCACGCCGAGGATTTCCCTGCGGCCGTGGGAATCCAGCATGCTGGTCGCCTCGTCGAGCACGATACAGTCCGGCTTCATCGCCAGGATGCCGGCGATGGCGATCCGCTGCTTCTGCCCTCCGGACAGATGATGCGGCGGACGCTGGCGAAATGCGCTCATCCCGACCGCTTCCAGCGCCTCATCGACCCGCTGCTTCATCTCATCGGCAGGAACCCCGATATTCTCCAAACCAAAGGCCACATCGTCCTCGACAATGGTCGCGACGAGCTGGTTGTCCGGGTGCTGAAAAACCATCCCCACGCGCCGGCGAATCTCCCGGTGCAGCGACTTTTCTTTTGTATTCAGGCCCTCCACCCAGACATCGCCTGCATCGGGAGTGAGAATGCCGTTTAACATTTTGGCGAGGGTCGACTTACCCGAACCGTTGTGGCCGATCATGGCAAGGTACTCCCCCGGATAAACCTGAAAAGACACGTCGCGCAGGACGGGTATGATGTTTGTTTGGTTGATGGTGTAGGCGAATGAGACGCCTTCCACCCGGATGAGCGCTTCCTTCTTCATGACCTCTCCCCTTTCTTGGCCAATTGTTTCAGCCGTTCTACAATGGCAAGTCAGATCTTGGCGATAGCGGGACATGCCAACAGGCCGATTGATCCAATCAGTACCAGAATATTTGCACAAATCCTGCTATATGCCTCGTCCTCCGTCCACATGAAGGATTTCCCCTGTCACCAGCTTCGCCATGTCGCTGCAAAGGTACAGGGCCGCCTGTGCGACGTCTTCCGGCTGAATCAGCGAGCCGAGCGGGACGCTGCTTAAGAATATCTCTTTTGTCTCCCGTTCGATCTGTTCCTGATCGCCGTTCATAAACCTCGGCAGCATAGGCGTATCCGCCGGGCCGGGATTGATGCCGTTGACCCGGATTTTGTAGGGAGCCAGCTCGATCGCAAGCGCCTTTGTCAGCATGATAACGGCCCCTTTCGAGGCGCAGTAGGCGTTTAGTCCGGGACGGGCCCGCACCCCGGCGATCGAAGCGGTATTGACGATGACGCCGAAGCCCTGCCGCTTCATATGCGGCACGACATACTTGGCAGTCAGGTAGACCGATTTCACATTCACATCCATGATCCTGTTCCACTGTTCGCCGGATACCTCTTCAATCGGCGTAAACGACATCGGCATGCCAGCGTTGTTCACCAGGATATCCACCTTGCCGTACCGCCCGATCACCTGCTCTGTCAGTTCTTTCACCTGCGCTTCCGCCGTTACATCCGTGACCGCCGCGACGGAATCGCCGGTCAGCGCTTCCGCCGTCTGCCGGGCGGCAGCTCCATTCACGTCCGCAACGACGACTTTTGCCCCCTGTGAGTCGAAAAGCCGGGCCATCGCCCGCCCCATCCCGGAGCCACCGCCTGTGATGATCGCCACTTTCTCCTGCAGCAGCATCTTTCTCGCCTCCTTTTTACTCCAACTGCATCAATTTGTCGACAATCGCTGCTCCGAGCTCAGCCGTCGTCGCCGTTCCGCCGATGTCCGGGGTGCGGATGAGCCCCTCTTGCAGCACCGCTTCTATGCTGTCCAGAACGAGCTTGCCCAGTTCCGGATAACCCAGATGATCCAGCATCATGCTGATGCTCCAGATCTGGGCGATCGGATTGGCAATCCCCTGCCCGGCGATATCGGGTGCCGACCCGTGGATCGGTTCAAACATGGACGGAAAGGTTTTTTCCGGATTGATGTTGCCGGAAGGAGACAATCCGAGACCGCCGACAATCGCCGCCCCCAGGTCGGTCAGGATATCGCCGAATAAATTGCTGGCCACTACGACCCCCATGCTCTCCGGCCTGCTGATGAAGTACGAGACCAGTGCATCGATGTGGGTCAGCTGTACCTGCAGCCCGGGGTACCCACGGCCCACTTCCCTGACGACCTCATCCCAGAACGGCATGGAATGGTTGATGCCATTGGATTTCGTCGCGGCCGTCACGCATCCCGCTCCCCGCTGTTCGGCGAGGGAAAAGGCGTAACGGATGACGCGTTCGCAGCCGAACCGGGTAAAGACGTTATTTTGCACCGCCAACTCATAGGGCGTGTTCACATGCAGCCGTCCGCCCATATTGGAGTACTCCCCCTCGGTGTTCTCCCGCACGACCACGAAGTCCAGTTCGGCGTGCTGCTTGTAGCGGAGCGGACTCTCCAATCCCCGGAGCAGCTTGATCGGACGGAGGTTCACATACTGCTGGAACTGCCGACGGATCGGCAGGATCAGCTCCCAGACTGAGATGTGATCGGGGACCATCGGGGAGCCGATCGCCCCGAGCAAAATGGCGTCAAACTCGCGCAGAATCTCCAGCCCGTTCTCCGGCATCATCCTGCCGCACTGCAGATAGCGGCGGCAGTTCCAGTCAAACGCCCGCCGCTCAAACAGCAGCCCGCCGTGAATGCGCTCTACCGCCTGCAACACTTTCAATCCTTCCGCCATCACTTCGGGACCAATCCCGTCCCCAGCAATCACTGCTACAGAATAACGGTTCATCTCTGCTGCCCCTTTGACAAAAAGTGTGATCAACCATGAGGATAGCAATAACCGTGCCACGTCTGACTATTGCGAATACACTGGGTGCAGATCCTCTTTTTCCGGACAAAAGCGTTGCAAAACAGACAGGATAATGTTGCATCTGCAACATTAACGCAACCGGTATTTTTTCATTTTGCGCCAAAGTGTCGTCCGATCCATCCCCAACCGCTTGGCCGTCTCTTGCTTGTTGCCCCGTGTCAGCTGCAAGGTGGAGCTGATGAGCAGCCGCTCCTCCTCTTCCCCCCTCTGCCCGGGCCGCTGCTTGCCTCCCCGCGCTTCCAGCCGCTTGGCGAAAAAGGCGATATCCTCCTCCCCGAGCCTCGTCCCTTTGCCGAGCAGCACCATCCGCTCCACTACGTTGCGCAGTTCCCTGACGTTGCCGGGCCATGCGTACTGCCGGAACAGCTGGTAAACGGAAGCATCCACCCCTTGGATCGGCTTGCCGATTTTTTCGCTCAGTTCGCCAATTATCGATTCCACCAGGTCGGGAATGTCCGCCAGCCGCTCGCGCAAGGGCGGCAATTCCAGCGTCAAGACGTTCAAGCGGTAATACAGATCGGAGCGAAACTGCTTGGTGTGCAAAAGTTCTTCCAGATCGCGGTTGGTCGCGGCCACGATCCGCACGTCGACCGGGACGAATTTCTCGCCCCCGATGCGGCGTACCGTTCTCTCTTGCAGAACCCGCAGCAGCATCGCCTGAATCGGCAGGGACATTTCGCCAATCTCGTCGAGAAACAGCGTCCCGCCGTGAGCCAGTTCAAACAGGCCCGGCTTCCCTCCTTTTCTGGCCCCCGTAAAAGCCCCCTCGTCATACCCGAACAGCTCGCTCTCCAGCAGATTGCCCGGCAGTGCCGCACAGTTGATGGCGACGAACGGGCCTGTCGCGCGCAAACTCGCCAGGTGGATCCCCTGGGCAAACAGTTCCTTGCCCGTCCCTGATTCACCCAGAATCAGGACGGTGGCATCAGTCCTGGCAAACTCTTCGGCTAGCAGCTTTGCTTCCGCGATGGCCGGCGACCTGCCAGCGATGGCCTGCAGCCGGTACTTGGCTTCCAGTCCGTGCTCTGTAAACTGTTTGCGAATCCGCATCTCCATTTTTTGGATATCCGTGATTTCCTTGAAGGTCGAAACGGCGCCGACAGTCTCGCCGTCGATGATGATGGGCAGGCGATTGATCAGGATCTGCCGGTTCAGCACCGTGGCAATGTCGCCCCACTCTCGTTTGCCCGTCGTCAGAATGCGCAGCATATCCGAATTGGGAATGTAATCGGTGATGCGTTCTCCGACAATCCCCTCCGGCAGGCCGAGAATCTCCGTCGCGTTCTTGTTGACCAGAATGATGTTTCCTTCGCGGTCGACGGCGATGATCCCGTCATGGGAAGCGTCAACGATTGCTTGCACAAAGGATTGGTTCAAATTTACAGCCATTTTCTCTCACCAATAGTTAGATTAGGTAGGGAAACCGTGATCTCCTGCCCGTATTCGGAATATTACGCAAATTCAGCGCAAAAAAACTGACGCGAACCATTAGCGAGTCCCGTCAGCTTTTATTTCCATCAACCGATTGGCGAAGTGTTTCTCTCCTTGATCGCGATGTAAATGTCGACTTGCGACCATGACGGATCGGCAGCCCGTTCGTCGTATACTTCAAAATCTGCCGTAAAGGCCCGCCCGCCGCCTTTTGACCACTCCCAGATGGCCTGCCAGGTCTCCACTACTACCTCAGCCAGCGGCCCCTTTCTGGACGTAAACACCGCATATGTCGCGGGCGGAATGACGATCCCCGCCAATTGGCCCCCTTGGCCTTCCGACGAGTCCACAAATGACCCGATCGAGTAGGTGTAAAGTCCTGTCTCATCTGACTCGTACTGCGAATAAAGGGCGATCGTAAGGTTTTCCTCCGTCCGGTTGCAGATCTGCTGCTGAACGCGGCCCTGCCTATATCGTTCCCACAGCGCAGCGATCTTTCCTCGCCCCGACAACTCATGCTCATTGTCTGTCACAACCGATATTCCGGCAAATCTCCGCTCCCCCAGTGTGACGATTCTTGGCTTGTCCATGCAGCTCCCCCTTGGATTACTGCCACCTCTTCAGCTTTGGCAAAAATTCTTGCAGAAGGTGCCTGGCCTGTTTTGCTTCCATCCCGCTCTGTTGCATAAATGGAATACATATCTCTATCATCTGCTCCATGGTAAGCTCGGGCTGTTTAAACGCCCCCTGTTCATAACAATACAGGCAGTACTCTTCGCTTTTGGCTCCGTTCTGCTCCGTCCCTGACAGTTCTTCCGTCAGCGGCATCGCGCAGCTTTGGCACAGTTTTTCACTCATACGTCAATCCCTCCTTTGCCATCTATGGTAAAGGAAGCAACTTGACAACAGTTTGTCAGGTTAAAAAAAGTTTACGAGCCGGGTTCATAAAGTTGGTACACTTTTCTCGCCTGCTCTTTTACCCTTTCCCGCACGTGGGCGGGCTCCAATACCTCGATAAAGGGACCAAAACTGAGCAGAAAACCGCACAGCCAATCATCCAGCGGAAGCGTGATCTCCGCCAGACAGCTATCTGGACCGTCCGATTGGATCTTCTCCGGGCCAAACCACTCTTCTGCCAAGCTCTTTACTTTGGGGTCAATCTTCAACACCAGGTCGACCAGGTTTTCGGGTCGATGCCATTCCTGAACCCAGGGACGTTGTTCCAAAGCGATTTCTCGCCGCTGAAAGGCAGACGGACGGCACTCGAGCTGCTTCATTCGGGAGATTTTGAAGAAGCGAAACTGGTTCTTCTCCGTGCAAAAAGCGTACAGGTACCACTTTTGCTGTTTTTGCACCAACGCGTGCGGTTCTACCGTGCGCCGGGAATGCTCACCGGCTGCGTTTACATAGGCAAATGAAACGTGCTGGCTGCAATCAATCGCCGCCATGATCCGATCAAACTTTTCCTTCAGCGCCGGATCATTTCCCCAGGGAGAAAAGTCGATAAAGATCTTCTCTGCTCTGGCGCGGAACTTCTCTTCTTCATGCTTCGGCACCAAGCGGACTATTTTTTGCAGCGCCGCACTGATATGCTCGTCCTGGATCGATGTGGATAGGCTCTTCAGGGCCGTCGCCACCGTTGCCAGTTCATCGTCCGACAGCCAGTTTTTTTCGAGGCGGTACCCGTCCATGACAGCGATACCGCCATTGGTTCCCTGAGTCGTGATCACCGGTATGCCGGCCAGGCTGATCGTCTCTATATCGCGGTAGATCGTTCTGACGGATACACCGAAAATCTCGGCAAGCTCTTTCGCCTGCATTTTCTTTTCGAGAGAAGCAGCAGGACGATGGCCAACAGCCGGTCTAATTTCATGCGAATGACTCTCCTCTCGCTTCCGCTCGTACGGCCCACTGTATCGGGGCTTTGGCGGAAACAACGGCATGGAAAAAGAGCCCGAACTTTGGCTGTGTTCATGGCTCAGGGCCACGACAGCCAACATGGCTCTTTTAGGAAAATGGTACAGGAATGCCCCGCGGAATACAACTCAAAATGCGGGCACATTCATTATTTAGGGGAAGCTGCCGCCTGTGGCAGTGGCAGAACATCCTGCAATGCATCCTGGAGAAGCAGATGGAAATGGTGCACACATCTCTCGGTTAGCGAAAACCTGCCCTGGGTGTATGCCCCGGTTTCGATCCCTTTTTGCACCAATTCGCAAATATCCCGGTCTTCCTTGCGCAGGACATCGTCGTAGGCAAACAGTTCCTCCGCTTCTTTCCCAATCACCTCATCCCGCAGAAAGGTGGTATACACGTATTTGGTCGTCTTATGGTCAAGCGGGATCGATTGGTGGATCGAAAGGTTGGCGGGTCCCGGGTCGGAGGAAAACCACATATTGGGGAACAGCCAGTAATAACGTCCTCCCTGACCCAAATCAAACGAGTCTCCCTTCAGATGTTTAAGCGGCGCCCCTTGATAGCAGTAATGGTCGAAAATGCTGATCTCGTAATCTTCCATTTCCAGCTTCTGCACGAATGCCTTATGAATGATCGGACAATGATCACACTCCAGGTAGTTGTCGATCCCGATCTTCCAGTTTGAATGGCAGATCGTCTCAACCACCCTGGCTTTTTTGAACTGTTCAAGCTTGAACTTCTTCAACCCCTCAAACAGGCCGCCAAACACTTCCGACATCGGACGGGCATTCGGATCCAAATTGACAAAAATAAATGATTCCTGCACTTCCAGGCGAACCGATTTCAGGCAAAAATCCTTCTCGTCAAAATTCTCGACCCCTTTCATGTTGGACGCCTTGTGGAGGGAACCGTCCAAGCGGAATGTCCAAGCGTGATACGGGCAGGAGAACAGACTCTTGTTGCCTTCCCCCTCTACCAGCTTGGAAGCCCGATGCGTGCAGACATTGTAGAAAGCCCTGATTTCGCCGTCATTCGCACGCGTAATAAGGATGGGCTTATTCGCCACTTCAATCGTAAAGTAATCCCCCGGTCGTTGGACTTGGCTGATGTGCCCGGCGTACTGCCAGGTTTTACTGAATAACTCCCGTTTCTCTATTTCCAAGACCTCTGGATCCGTATACAGCCATGCAGGCAATGTGTGCGCCTCACTTAACTTCTGACTGACTCTCACATCCGAGTGTGCCAAACGGTTTCCTCCTCTTCTGCCATGAGTTATTATTTGAATTTATTGTATAATGGAAACAATCAAAGCACACATGGGTAGATTGAATAAAAATAAGGGAAAACGATACAGAAAATTTGGTCACTTTCACTTATGCATCTGTCCAAGCCGCCGGATTCAAGATCATGAAAAGGAAAAAAACACCCTCAAATGAGAATGTTTAAAGTATAATATAGCTTGTACAATAGAATGGCTCCTCAAGGGTGGTCGGCTCATCCCCGATAGAAAGGGGGTGAGCCAATGACAGTATTCGAGGCATTAACTTTGATGCTCACGTTCGGTCTGTTGATCGTAGCTATACTGTCGTTCCATAAAAAGAAGTAGATCACCCTTGAGCCCCAAACTCAGTGATCTACTTCATCGATGAACTATGAGCCGCCCCTAGTGGGAACGTCTATTGTATAAACCGCAGGTGCTGGAACACCTGCGGCTTTTTTTACGCTCTCATCTAATATTACCACAAAAGAATGAAATTAAAAATAAAAAGCTCCAAGAAACGCCCGAATATCTCGGACCCCACTGCCTACCAGCCGAACAGCCCTTCAATCAAGCCAGCCTTGTCCGTATGCGGGTAGATGACGTACAGCAGGGAGTAGACCGCAGCCCCGGTTATCGCGGTGAAAAACCAGATAACGGCGGTCCAGGGACCCATTTTTTTATGGCGTTGATACCGTCCTTTAAAGCCGAGGTAGAGGGTGTACAGACCCATAACGGCCGCAACGGTGGCAAGTGTAGTATGAAACAGCAAAAAGACAGTATAGGCCGGCTTCAAACTGGGCGGCCCGCCGAACAGAGCCGTCCCGACAAAAATCGTCTTGGAGACGTAAATGATGAAAAACAATACGGCAAAAATGGAAGCCCAAATCATGACGGTTTTATGTTGATCTCGTTTCCCTCGGCGGATCAAATACCATCCGATCGCGACAAGGCAAGCGCTGATGACGATACAAGACGTACTCATTAACGGCATTAGTTCTGCTAGATTCATCTTGGCCCTCCTCCGTTTTCATCTGCAAGGAAGCTGCTTCTATGTATGGACAGATCAAGGCTTGTCCGCATCCTTATGGGCTCGCCTTGATCATCGTTTTCTTACATTATGGGCGATGCTGCGGCATCGAGGCTGCCGCTTTGGACGCAGCAGGATCGACAGCGTCCGTGGCTTTCAAGCTGTCCTCTTTCCGGTACCAGCTAGTGAATACCGAAAAAAACACAGCTGCGTAGGTTGCAATTTGACATACTTTCAAAATGATCGCACCCAGTTGCTGGTCATCAAGTGCTGTGTATCCGGGATAGAGTTCTGGAATGGTCTGGTACGCCGTAAACAGCGGTGCATCAGCAAATAAGAGAAACATACTGATCGGGAACAGCAGCAGGCCGCTGACAACCAGATAGCCAATTTTCTGTATGTCGGTAAGCCGCCATTCTTTCACGGGTGTGAA
Source organism: Brevibacillus massiliensis (assembly GCF_000311785.1). Lineage (GTDB taxonomy): Bacteria > Bacillota > Bacilli > Brevibacillales > Brevibacillaceae > Brevibacillus_C > Brevibacillus_C massiliensis. The sequence continues at coordinate 268,724 of NZ_HE978535.1, read as the reverse complement.
AATAGGCCACCACATGCAACATGCGGCAAGTAACAAAAATATACGGGAAATTTCGTAAAGATGCCCATTTTCCGCCAAACTGTCAAATACTGACGGTAAGTGGAAAAGCGAAAAGAGCGAGTCAAACAGTACCATTGCAATAGGCGGAAAGGTAACCACTCTCAGTAGCAGACGGGACGATTTCGTACGAAACACCGAACGAACCAGCCAGGTCGGAAGTCCCAGCAAAAAGAAGATCGGCGTGACGATGTTCACGATCGCCTGCTGGGTTACGTACACGCTGAAAAACGTCTGTGCGTAGTGGTTTCCAGGCCCATATCCCAGGTATAAAAGCAGCAAGCCGATGACGAAAAGTGTCTGTTTCTTGAGGCTTGTCGGTTCAGCTCCGGCAGTTCGTCTGCCAAACGGCCCCACTGCTGCAAAGTACAAGACGGCCAATAGCACAGTCAACAGCAGCACCGCTGGACTGAGAAGACTGTTCATCACGATGAGTACCTCCCATCAATGGAGAAAAGACAGGCGGCTTTGTTACAAGCCGCCTGCGAAACCTTACCACCAAATCCAGAACACAAACGTTACGATAGTGAGAAGCGCAACAAAAGCACCAGCAGCCATAAAGATTCTTTGGAACTGATGTCCTTTTTGATCCAAGTGCATCCAAACAAAGAGTTGGAAGCCTGCTTGAATCAATGCCAGGAGAAAGATGAATGGTACCACTGATTTAACATCCACTTGCTCCATTGCAACGGCAGCAAAGGCGATCGCCGTCAAAATGATTGAAAGTCCAAAAGTAATCAGGTGGTTACGAGAACTGTGTTGCGAAGGCACGTGTTTTTCTTCCTTCCGATTTGCGCCGGAATGCGTGTCGGTCATTTATACTCCCACCTTCCCCATCAGATAAACAACGGTGAAAATGAACACCCACACCAAGTCAACGAAGTGCCAGTACAAGCTAAAGACAAAATACTTGGGTGCTGTAACGACGGTCAGGCCTTTTTTCCCGGTCATTGCCAACAGCGCAAACAGCCATAACAATCCAAAGGCCACGTGTGCGCCGTGGAAGCCTACCAGCGTGTAGAAAGCAGAACCAAATGCGCTGCTCCTTAAGGTATGCCCTTCATGAACATACTCGTAGAACTCATACATTTCCAAGCCCAAGAACCCGAGACCCAACAAGGCAGTAATAACAAGCCAAAAGACCATTTGCGATACGTTCTTCTTGTGCATGGCCAAAATGGACATAACGCTGGTCAAGCTGCTTGTTAACAAGAGCATGGTTGCCGCTGCAACAAGCGGCAAGGAAAATAATTCCACTCCGGTAGGACCGCCGTTTGCCTTATCGCGCAAAGCAATAAACGTAGCAAACAAGGAACCGAACAGTACAGATTCTCCGCCGAGAAAGAACCAGAACGCAAGAATCTTGTTTCTGCCTTCAAGGGTCGCTTTTTCCGGTTCGGCTGGAAGTTCAGTATGCAAGGCATGGTTTGCACTCATTATGCCTCAACCCCCTTTTCTTCAGTCGGGTCGATATGGTATCCGGGATCGTCGATCAAGGAGCGTAACAGCATACAGAACAACGTTATTAAAGCCCCAATGATCGCAACCGGAACTTTTTCATACATCAGGCCGAACGAAGCGATAAACAGACCGACACTCATGATGAACGGCAGGATCGAACCGGAAGGCATGTGGATATGGCCAAGCGGTTCTGCCGGTATCATTCCCTTGTTACCCGCCATCTTTTCTACCCATAATGCATCGTAGCCACGAACTTGCGGCGTCTGCTTAAAGTTGTATTCAGGCGGCGGAGATGGTACAGCCCATTCCAGTGTACGTCCGTCCCATGGATCCGCAGGAGCATTTTTCGGCTTCGAATTGGTAACGGCAATGTTAATCAAGAAGATAATCGTTCCGATGGTCATTCCGAAAGCACCGATCGTACTGATCAGGTTGCCGAAATCCAATCCTTGGTTTGGAAAGAAGGTAAAGATCCGGCGCTGCATCCCCATCAGGCCCAAGAAGTGCTGCGGGAAGAACGTCAGGTGGAACCCGATAAAGAAGAACCAGAAATTCCATTTACCCAAGGTCTCGTTCAGCATGCGGCCAAACATTTTCGGCCACCAGTAGTACAGACCCGAAAAAATTCCAAACACCATCCCACCGACGATTACGTAGTGGAAGTGAGCAACGACGAAGTAAGTATCATGGTACTGATAGTCAGCTGCCGGCGCTGCAAGCATGACACCGGTCATCCCGCCGATCACGAAGGTGGGGATAAAGCCGACAGCCCACAGGTTCGCCGTAGTAAAGCGAATTTGTCCGCCCCACATGGTAAACAGCCAGTTAAAGATCTTGATACCGGTTGGAATGGCGATCAACATGGTGGAAATCCCGAACAGGGCATTAGCCACAGGCCCCATCCCTACGGTGAACATGTGGTGAGCCCACACCATAAAACCGAGGAAACCGATCAAGACGGTTGCAAAGACCATCGAGCTGTATCCGAATAAACGCTTTTTGGAGAAGGTGCTGATTACGTCGGAGATAACCCCGAAAGCAGGCAGAATCAAGATGTATACTTCAGGATGACCAAAGATCCAGAATAAGTGCTGCCATATGATTTCGTTACCGCCGTTTGCAACGTTAAAGAAGTTGGCAGAGAACAAACGGTCGAATGACAACAGAACCAACCCGACGGTAACTGCCGGGAAAGCAAACAGAATCAACGCCGACGTAACGAACGATGTCCAGGTGAACAGCGGCATGCGCATAAACGTCATTCCCGGTGCGCGCATGTTAACAATCGTCGCCAGGAAGTTGATACCCCCGATCAGTGTACCTATACCGGCAATCTGTAAACCAAGAGCGTAAAAGTCAAGGCTAAATCCACTGAAAGAGACGGATAGCGGAGGATAAGCAGTCCAACCTGCGTCAGGCGAGCCGCCTAAAAACCAACTACAGTTTACCAGCACTCCCCCGAAGAAGAACATCCAGAAACCAAGCGAGTTTAAGAACGGGAAGGCAACGTCACGCGCGCCGATTTGGAGCGGAAGTACCGCATTCATCAACCCAAATAAGAGTGGCATTGCGGCCAGAAAGATCATCGTAGTTCCGTGCATTGTCATGATTTCGTTAAAAGTTGCCCCGTTGAGAAAAGTATTATTGGGAACGATTAACTGAATCCGTAATAAAAGCGCTTCGAGACCGCCGAGCAGGAAGAAAATACCACCGGCAACAAAGTACAAAATCCCGATTTTCTTGTGGTCGACGGTTGTCAGGTAATCCATCAATAAGCCTTTTTTCTTAGGCGCATGAGAATGTCCCACGGTCTTACCTCCTTATAAAATGAATGCTATAGAAACGCCAGCTGCGTTTATTGGGCTACCTTTAAGCCCATCAAGTAATCGACTAGTGCGTCCATTTCTTCCGGCTTCAGCTTGTCGCCAAATGCAGGCATTTTTACCTTCGCTCCTGCCTTGATCTCATCCGGATTGGAAATCCAGCGTTTCAGTTCATCTGCATTATGGTCTAAGTAACCAGCGATTGTTTGACGATTGCCAAAATCAGTCAGGTTTGGACCAACTTTTCCTCCTTGGTTGCCGATAGCGTGGCACGCCAAGCAGTTTTGAGCGTACACTTGCTGCCCCAACTGATTTGAAGTTGGCGCTTGAGCGCTTTCAGCAGCCTTCATCCCTGCGATCCACTTGTCAAAAGCAGCTTGATCTTCAGCAATGACTTTAAAGTCCATCAAAGCGTGAGAATAACCGCAGAGCTCTGCGCACTTCCCTTTAAACACGCCCGGTTTGTCGGCTTGCAGCCAAAATTGGTTTATGTTGCCCGGGTTGGCATCCATCTTGCCGGCAAGCGCTGGAACCCAGAACGAGTGAATAACGTCTTTAGACGAAATTTGAAGAGCGATTTTCTTCCCAACCGGAATGTGCAGATCTTGGGCGGTAGCGACTCCCAAATCCGGATACTCAAACTCCCACCAGAACTGATGTGCTGTTACCTTCACTTTTATCGCATCCGGATCGTCCCAGTAATTCTTTGCCAGAGCGAAGGTGGTGGAAACAGTAGGTATTGCAATGACAATCAGCAAGATAATCGGAATTGTAGTCCAAATGATTTCCAGCGTGTGACTTCCTTCCACCTGTTTCGGAATCCCTTCTTGGCCCGGGCGTTTGCGGTAGCGAACCAAGACGTAAGTAAAGATAATCATGACAACAACAAAGACAAAAACCATGACTCCAATACTGATTTTCATCAGTGATAATTGTTGATCTGCCACTGGTCCTGAAGGAGTTAACGCGGACAGATAGGGATCACCACACCCCGTGAGTAAGAGCGTCAATACCACAAGAAGAGGTAGTAGACGCCATACATGTTGCCATCGACGATTGGACATAAAACTTACCCCACTTTCTCTGCTTTTCTTCTCAACATGGATGGCTACAACTTCTTTATCTCTCCCTCTGAAAGAGGTTAGTAGATAATAAAGTTACCAAGTCTTTCCGTTTTTTCACACGTTAACCATTATAAAGCAGAAATAGTTTTGCGCAAAAACAATTTCTTCCACAACTTTACACGACAAAGCGTGAGCCAGCCGCTTTATTTATTATTGTGATTCAGTATAAGTTTGTCAATGTTTACAGCCTGACATCTTGCTTTTCCTGTAAATTTCACATTTTGTTCAAAAATTATACTTCATCACTAAGATTCGCCCTCACCCCCAGATCTTGCTTATGTAGTTGTAGTATTGCCTGATACGCGCCTGATCATTTGAGATGCGCAGTCGCCTGCTTGTGCGTATTTCCCGTCAATCCTTACAACCCGTTCCGCTGCCCTCTACGGTTACTATTGTAATAGAACCTGGGCATACTTTCCTCATCATATGTGGAGAAAGTATGACAAAAATAACGAAAAAAGCCCTTCCCCCGTTGGGAAGAGCCTTGGATGACGTTAGTTGCCCATGACGTTGTTGTAGTTGGCAAGGGCAATGTTGTAGTTATGGATACCCGCCTGGTACTGATTTTCACTGTTTCTCAGCGTTTCCTCGGCTTGGATCACGTCCACGATGGTCGACAAGCCATTTTGAAAGCGCAGCTTCACGAGACGGTAATTTTCCGTAGAGGCGTCCAGCGCTTTTTTGTAGGCCTCAACAGCTGATTTGGCCGCATTGAGATTGTTGTAAGCCACTGAAACGTCTACTGTTATCTGCTTCTTGGTCTGTTCCAGGTTCAGCTTGGCTTTCTCCAGATCGTTTTGGCTCATCTCGCCTTGATAGGTAGCGATCGACGAGTATTTGCGAATCAGGTCGATGTTCAATTCCGCCACTTTGATTTCCTCTTGGCTCTGCATGATCTCCGCCCGCTGCTGCAGGGCAAGCTCTATAGCCTTGTTCAGAGGTGTAATGTCCGCCTGATTGAGGGCGTCTTCTTTCAGGTTCCACTGTTTATCCAGATCGGCGCCGATGAACTGATTGAACTTCAGTCGGTTTTGTTCCAACGTGCTCTTCGCGCCAGCCAAAGCCGCTTCAGCAGTGGCTTGTGCCGCTTCCGCCTGCAGCACGTCTGTTTTGGCTTTCGTTCCCACCTGGAATGCCGCCTGGGCCATTCTGACCTGTTCTTTGGCACGGTCCAGACTTTTCTGCTTCAATTCGACGTCAGCCTGGGCGCTCAGCAGGTCGTAGTACGCTTTTTGCGCGCCCAGCTTCGTCTTGCTTTCGGCTGCCTTGAGCGCGTATTTGTTTACTTCCTTCGCGCTTTGGGCCTTGGCATTGTTCACGTATTTCTGCTGTGCCGCGTCCAGCGTAGTGACAAAATCGGCAGGAATATCGCGTACCTTGGCATTGACCAACCGGGCGTTGGTGTCTGCCGTATCGACGTCAATCCGCATCGCTTTCAAGTCGCTGTTGTTTTCCAGCGCCTGTTTGATCGCATCGTCTACCGTTATGGTGCCGGAGGGCGCAGCCGACTGGTTGGAAGAGGCTCCGTTGGAAGCTGTCTGCGATCCTTGGCCAGTCGAACCGGTCGTTTCTGTCTTCTGGTTCTGATTCCCGGTTCCGGCTGCATCCGCCGCTTCAGCGCTCTGCTTGGCTGGATCGGCCGTGTCCGCCGCTTCAGCGCCCTGCTTGGCTGAATCGGCCGTGTTCGCCGCCTGGGCCTGCCCGGAAGACTGAGCCGCCTCTGCTGCCAGTGCCCTCTCGGATGGATCCGTGCGGTCATCCGAAGCAGCCCAGGCGAACCCGGCCGTCAACGTGATGCTGGCGGAGAGCAGTAAAAACACCCATTTTTGTTTCGTATGCAAAATATTCATCGAGTCTTCTCCCTCCCTAGCTACTATTCAAAAAGAGTCGGATATCAATTTCAATGAATGTTTCTTGGATATTTTGTCAAGAAACAGGAGATTCCTGCAGGCAAAAAGAAAAACGGTCCGTTCATCATGGACCGTTCATCCTATTTCGTCACGATTTTCTTCAGTTCTTGCTCAAAACTTCCCGCATCGACCATCCCGATGATCGACCTGCGGATGACTCCCTGTTTGTCGACGAGAAAGGTGGTGGGAATCGCTTTGACCTGGTACGTATCAGACACCTTTGCATCGGTATCCAACAGGATCGGCATCGTCAGCTTAAACTGGCTGACGAACTGCTTGGCAGAATCAAGCTTGTCGCTCTTCGTAATATTGATCGCGTAAAAATCCACCTGATCCTTGTACGTCCCGTAAAGCTTCTCGAGGTCAGGGGCCTCCATCTTGCAGGGACCGCACCACGATGCCCAAAAATTGATCACCAAAGGCTTGTCTCGCGGCCCGGTTACCTGGTATGTCTGGTCATCCAAGCCCTTGAGCGTAAAGTGGGGCGCGTTGTAGCCGACTTGCGGTTTTTGCATCGCTGCGCTGCTCTGTGCCTGAATGTTGTTGTAGATGGCGAAACCCGCCAGACCAAAAATCACCAGGATCAACAAAAATCGTTTCATGACACTCCTCCACTTCTACAGTGCGGGCACCCACAATTTTTGCAAATAGATCGTGATCACCGTCAACTGGTCCGTGTAGAGCAGGATACCAAACAGCACCATCAAAGCGCCGCCCACTTTCATCAACCGCTCCGAGTACTTGGCGATCCAGCGGACGCGGCTGATGAAGAACGTCATCAGAAAAAACGGAATCGCAAAACCCAGCGTATAAGCGAGCGTGTAGTTTAGCGCCCGGGCAGGGTCACTCATTCCAAGCGCAATGATCCCGGTCAAAATCGGTCCGACACAGGGGGACCAACCGGCTGCATAGGTAATCCCGACCAGTACAGACCCAGTATACCCCAGCGGCCGATTCTTTATGTCCACCTTCCACGTGCGCATCATCCAGCTCAGCTTAAACACGTCCAGCATGACCAACCCCATGACGACCAGCAGAATGCCGCCAAGCATGCGAATCAGGTCCCTCTGGTTGGAAAAAAAGCTGCCCAGCCAGGAAGTAGAAAGTCCCAGCGCCAAGAATACAATCGAAAATCCAAGGATAAAGAACAGCGTATGCAGCAGTGCCTCCCGGCGGAATATCGTTCTCCCCTGCTTGATTTCATCCATTGTAACCCCGGTAATATACGATAGAAAGGACGGATACAAAGGCAGGCAACAGGGAGAAATAAAAGATAAGAACCCGGCACTGAATGAGAGGAAAAGAGTTAGATTCGCAGCCATAGCCCCTCCTGTTACTTGTAACAGTCTTGTCTTTTTCCATTGTAGAGCAACAACGAAGCGAACGGAATCCCGTTTGCGGGAAACCTGTTACAATTTCAAGGCGTACCTCTTTGTACAAAAGGTACGCCCGAGTTGCCGCCAGTATTCTCATTCAACCTCTACGAGCGCCAGACCGCCCTGGATCAGCGGGTTTAATTCCGGCTGCCGATTCCCGATTTCTGTCAAACGCTGCCGAAGCTGACGCCGCTGATCAGGCAGCAGCCCATGGGCAGTGAGCAGCTCCAACAGCTCGAGCCGCAGCAGCCAGTCATCCGGATCGTTCTGATCCAGGACTTCCAGGATTCGCTGCAGTTCAAGCGCCAGTACTTCCGACTCCGGCGGCTGCTCGCGCAGATCACGCACGCCCTGGTACAGTTTGTGCAGCCGTTTTGCCCCGGCTGTGTAGACCGGCCGCCGTGTTTTCACCTGGGACGGCTGTTGCACTCCTGTCTCATACTGCTCCCGATCGGCAGCCCCGGCAAATACGGAGACGATCATCTCCCCTACTGCCATGTCATACGTTCCCCACTCCGACCGGAACAGCACGTCGCCGCCATAGGTAACGGTACAGTTGTCGAAACCGATCAAAACCAGCAGGCTGTCTTCCCGCAGAAGGTAGGTTACCTCTCCGCTGACCTTTACGCCCGAAGCGAAGCTCAGCGTCACCTGTTCCCCGGTGACGATGCCGTGACCTGCCAGCTGTGCATCAGTCATCTGCTCCAGCGGCGTCGACTCGCCGGCAAGCCGTCCGATCGGCGAACCGAACCCCTCACTGTGGTACTCCTTGCCGTGGCCGGGCAGCTGACGCCCTTTGACAGCCAGGGCGGTGGCTCCGTCCGTCTTGAGATAAACCGCCTCTCCGTCATGATCGTACACAAGCTCCGAGATGATCCCGCTCACCTGCAGGCCCGAACTGAAGACTGCGGTTGCGGGCTGCTTCATCTTCATTGCCTTGACCAGGCTCTCCGTCCCGCCGACGGAGACAGCCATCGTCCGGGCAAACTCCTTCACCGCTTCAATCAATTCATCAAAGCTCCTGCAGACAAACAGCTGCGGCTGCGGCTTGGTGATATCGAAGTCGGTCTCAATGCATGCCTGCAAGGAAAACGGCAGCTTTTTGACATCATCCCGCATGCAGCTGATGCTCTCCCCTACCGACGAGAGCAGGCCGGCACCGTAAATCTGCGGCTGCTTGAGATCTCCAATCAAGCCGTATTCAACCGTCCACCAATAGAGGCGAGCCAGCTTAGCCGCTTCGGATACCTCTGTGACTGCGGCCGTTTTTTCTTGCAGATTCTGCTCGGCGCGGGCGATTTGTTCCTCTGTCGCCAGCGGATCTTCCTTCACGATGGAAAGCAGGCGCGTCGCTTCGTACACTTCGTAATCCTCATGGGAAAAGATGGCCTTGGAGCCGATTTCGCCAAAGATCTTCAGGTATGTCCGGTACTTCTCATCTTTTATGATCGGCGCGTGTCCTGCCGCTTCGTGAATGATGTCCGGAGCCGGCGTGTAGGCGATATGATCGTATTGTCTGATGTCGCAGGCAATCGGCAAAATATTGTGTGCCTGAAAATCAAAAAAGGCAACAGCGGGGATAAATCCGTCAATCGTCACCGCTCCCCAACCTATTTCCGACAGACATGCGTTCATCTCATCGATTTTGGGAATTCGCTCGACGTCAATTCCCGATTGCCGCAGGCCGTCCAGGTACACCTGATGGGCCCGGCTGCCGAGGTAATGGCTGTTTTGGCGCATGACATAGCGCCAGACCGCTTGATCGATCGGGGTGTAGCGGTCGTAATCCTGTTCGACCACAAATTGTTTGAGATGGAGCGGAACACGTACGGCGCAAACCTCAGAATCAACGTGGTTCATACTGCTATTTGCCCCCTTGCAGCAAACGTTTGTAAGCGCTTTCCAACCGCTTTCATCATACCACAAATCGCTGTTGGAATGTTTAAAAAAATAATGCAGCGGGGTGTTTTCAGCGGCTGTGCCAAGCCCTTTTTTTACGACAAAGGGGGCATTATCCATAAAGTGGAGGACTGCCTCAAAAAAGAAGCAGCGGCGTGCCGGAACTTGAATACAAAGTCCTGCACTGCCGCTGCTTTTCTTGTACGTTCATCGCTTAGCATCGTCAGACGAACCGTTTCGCGCTGCTTGACATTTTGCAGTCCAAATGCTGCCGCCAATGCGATCAATACATGGCGGTCGCCGCCAGAAATGCATCCGAATACGAAATGGCATCCATCATGTATTCCCGCTTGTCCGGGGGAACCGTTCACCGGCGGAAACAGGCGCCTGCGCCCGGGCATCCAGCCCGGGCCCGGCAGTCAGTCTCTTTTCCTGTTTACCTGCTGTTCCAGCATTACGTCCAAGAGCAGCAGGTCCTGCAGCGGGTCGCGCGGATCTGTCGTCAGCAGTGCGGCGACGGCCGCAATGGCGGAACGGACGGCGTGATACGAGTAAAACGCGTCGCGCTCGGCTTCAGTCGTCAGCGACAAGTCGGACAGGCCTTGGGACGGCTGGGGAAATTCCAGCTGCAGGCCGGCGCGGTCCAGCACGAGCAGCGCCTGTTTGATGGCGATCAGGGCGGCGCTCACGCTGATGCCGTACTCCTTGCGCAGGCTGTCCCATACTTCAAACGCGGACCTCTCCAGGCGCTCTCCGCTCATGCCGGTGATAAAACCGCTCTTGCGCCCTTCGTCCAAGAGCCACCCGACGAGTACGTCCTGCCGGGGCGGGAACGCATACACCTGCAGCTTCAGTTCCAGCTCGGTGGGAAAATCCTTGGCAAAGCGGGCGTGCGCGAGCGACATTTCATACCGGCGGGAGGGGTGTCCGGGAACGGTGACAAACACTGTCTCCGCCCTGATCGCGGCTACCTGCAGTTTGGTCCGTGCCGGTATCCGTGCTTGCGGAGCCTTCTCCCGGCGGATATTGGCCGGCAGCAGCTCCGTTCCGTACAAGTGGTATTCCAGTGGCGAATTGATCCAGGGAATCGGCTCCCGATCGACGATCTCATACAAACCGGTAAAGGTAATCCACTCCCCTGGCCGGTGTTGAAACCGGACGAGAATGGCGTGCCTCTCCTCTTCCGGCGGTATCTCTTCCGGCAGGACGGACGAATCGGGGGACAGCGGGCGATGTTCCACCAGAACGCATTCGCTTAGCCCCAGCCGTGCCAAAAGTTCGCGTTTCCCGACGAGTTCGTAGCCAATCCGATAGGTCTGTTTCATTCAGTCCGCCTCCTCTGCTGTATGTATTCATTAGGAACGGATCGGTTTACTGCGATAGGACGGACAAGGATTCTTTCAGCCAGGCATCCATCTTCGCCTGCCGCGGGTCACTTGGATCCAGCTTCCGCACAGCCTCCTCGATGAGTTTTCGCAGGTAAAACCTTTGCTGGAAATCCAGCTCTACGTTCACCTCCGAGGGAGGGCTGGGCTGCTCATGCAAAAAAGCGACGCCAGTGAGCAGCGAACCTGCGATGGATTCCACCAGCTCAACCGGCTGTGCTTGTTGTCTCCATTCATCATAACAACTGTCGAAGAGCTGGCAGAGAACGAGAAACGGCTGTGTAGGAATGGCAATACGTCTTGGTTGATTGATCCTGGGAACCTCCATCTGTTCGTTCCCCCTATTATAGCATAATGAAAATGACGCCGTTATCCGCGAAAAAACCGCTGACCATCAAGTTCAGCGGCTAGTCATCGGCCTCGGACAGGCTAACTGCCATTATCCCGGATGTTGCGGTTTTTGTCGTTCTTATCCAAGGTTTTGCCCCTGTTTTTGCCGAGATTTTTGCTTTTATTGTTTTTGCTGGACACGCTGCCACCTCCCTGTGGTTGGTAGCGTCTCCATGGGTGCGGCAAACTATACGATTATCCCGGGCCCAAGCGAGGTCTCACATCTTCCCGCGCCTGATAAACCAGCTGTACGCCATTCTCCAGGCCGCCAGAAGAATCGTATTGGCGATCAAGGTGACGATCGCGAAGCTCAGGATGAACGGTTTTCCAAAAAACAAGGCGCGGATGACCATGCTGACGATCTCCACTGCAACCCAGACAAGGAAGGCCCGCCATGCCGCTGTTTTTACGCTGCTGACAGCCGCCGGTCGATACGCCCCCAAGAGCGGTGCTGTAATCACCCAGCCGATCAGAAAAGGGGCTGCCGTATAGAACAAGCCGGTTATGCCAATCATCCGGTCGTGCTCTTTCATGCCGATCAAGGTAAACAACAAAATCATCACGAGGTCCCCAAGCAGCAGGATAACCGTCGATGTCGTCGAACGATTCATTGTGGACTGTTTCATGTCTTCCCTCCATACCCCATTAGGCATAAGCAGGCTGGTGAAGCGCTGCACTTCGTCTATTCTAACTCAAGAGACGGACAGATGAACAGGTGTTCACGGAATCGCTACATTTCTATTTTGCTTGATTCATCAATAAGGAGAAACGATACCATGCTGCAAATTGCCCCGGTTACCTTGAGCGGCGACACAGTTCGCCTCAAACCACTGACACATTCGTATGCTGCCGACCTGCATGAGGCAGGTCAGGATGAGCGCATCTGGACGTACATGTCCACAGTCATCCACACGCGTGAAGATGCCGTTCGGTTTATCGATACAGCCCTCAAGGCCCAGGCAGCGGGAGTCGAGCTGCCCTTTGTGATCATCGAGCAGGCGACGGGACGAGTCATCGGCAGCACCCGGTTTCTCAACATATCCAAAAAAGACCGCGGCCTGGAGATCGGCTGGACCTGGCTTGCCCCCGACGTCTGGAAAACCCGAGTCAACACGGAATGCAAGTGGCTGCTGCTGAGGCACTGTTTTGAGCAGCTCGGCTGCATCCGGGTGCAGCTGAAAACCGACCTGCGCAACCTCAACTCCCAGCGGGCGATTGCACGCATCGGCGGGGTGCGCGAGGGTGTGCTGCGCAGCCACATGGTGGTTCGAGACGGCTATATCCGCGACACCGTCATGTTCAGCATCCTCGATCGGGAATGGCCCGAAGTGGACCAAAAGCTGCGGAAAATCCTCGGCCGACCGGAGCGCTGCGTCTAATATGGGGCTGGTCCTGGGGCTGTTATTCGTGTAGAGTTAGAGGGGAACGTTTTATCGCTTTCAATGAGGTGACTCTTACATGCATCGCAACCTACGCTCTTTTCTCGATCAACTGAGACGAGAAGGTCAGCTTGCGGAGATTGACGCCCCTGTTGATCCGTATTTGGAACTGGCTGAGATACACCGCCGCGTCATTGCCGAACAAGGACCGGCGCTTTTGTTTACCAACGTGAAGGGAAAGTCGTTCCCTGTCGTCACCAACCTGTTCGGGACATCGGGCCGGGTCGATATGGCCTTTGGGCCGAAACCGGAAAACACCGTCAAGCAATTGGTCGACGGCCTGGACAAGCTGATGCCGCCAAAGCTGGGTTCGCTCTGGAAAATGCGGCAGCCGCTGCTTAGCGTGCTGGCGACGGGAACACGGCGGGTCTCAGCCGCAAAGGCCCCCGTACTGGAAGTAAGCGGCGAGCCGGACATGACATCGCTGCCCGCCATCACCAGCTGGCATCTGGACGGCGGCCCCTTCGTCACCCTGCCGCTCGTCTACACGGAGCATCCGCAAACCAAGGAGCACAATCTTGGGATGTACCGCATCCAGATCTTCGACCGGCAGACGACCGGCATGCATTGGCAGATCCACAAAGGAGGCGGCTTCCACTACCATGAGGCAGAGCGGCTGGGCCAACCGCTGCCGGTCACTTTGACCATCGGCGGTCCGCCGGCCTTGATCATTTCGGCGATCGCGCCGCTGCCCGAGATGGTGCCTGAGTTGATCTTCGCCTCGCTTCTCACCGGCGAAAAGCTGAATCTGGTCGATGTGCCCGATCATCCGCACGCGATAGCAGCCGAGGCCGAATTTGTCTTTGGCGGCATTGTGCCTCCGCATTTGCGCCGCATGGAAGGACCGTTTGGCGACCATTTTGGCTATTATTCGCTGGAGCATGAATTTCCCGTATTTCAAGTCAAGCACATGTGGCGGCGAAAAGACGCGATCTACCCGGCTACTGTCGTCGGGAAGCCGCGGCAGGAGGACTTTTTTATCGGGGAATACTTACAGCGGCTGCTCTCACCGCTGTTTCCCGTGGTCATGCCCGGCGTAAAAGCACTATGGACTTACGGCGAGACGGGCTTCCACGCACTGGCCGGGGCCGTCGTCAGAGAGAGCTATTATAAAGAAGCGATGGCTCATGCGTTTCGCATCCTCGGAGAAGGCCAGCTTACACTGACCAAGTTTTTGCTGGTGACAGATGTCGCCTGTGACCTGGCCGACTTCCGCCGCTTCCTGACGATTGTCTTGGAACGGTTCCAGCCTGAACGCGATCTGTTGATCGTCAATGACACGTCAAGCGACACCCTGGATTACACGGGGCGCAAGTTCAATCACGGCAGCAAGGGCGTGCTGCTTGGCATTGGCGATCCCGTCCGGGACCTGCCGCGCGAATATCGGGGGGAGGGCATCCCGGAGATCGACCGGATCGTATCGTTTTGTCCCGGTTGTCTCGTCCTGTCCGGCCCCAGCTTTGAGCAAAATCCCGACTTTGCCGCACAGTTGGTCTCTTTTGCCAACCGGCATCTGCAGAATTGGCCGCTCATCTGCCTGGTGGACGACGCCAGGATCGCAGAGCGCGAGAGCAGCTTCCTCTGGACAGTGTTCACCCGCTTCGATCCGGCCCATGACTTGTATGCCGAATCCAAAATCGTCCGCAACAAAATCCGATATGAAGGCCCGCTGATCATCGACTCGCGCATGAAGCCATTCTACCCTGATGAGGTGGAGACCCGGCCCGACATCGCCGAATTGGTGACGAAACGCTGGTCGGAGTATTTCCCCAGATAAGGAAAAAACAGCCCGGGAGACAGATGAGCTCCTGGGCTGTTCCGCTATTACTCCGAGGCGGTTTGTTCCGCCGGAATCATTCTTTTTGCAAACAAATAGTGTTCGTACCAGTATTCTCCATCTCTTGGATCGTTGTGGATCTTGCTGATCGTAACGCCAATGCCGGGTTCGTACGTGTGCAGGATCTTGCCGTCACCAATGTAAATTCCCACGTGACGCACCTTGTTTAGACCTGTCTCATTCGGAAAATCCTCATCCGAGAAAAACATGACATCCCCTTTGCGGAGTTGATCAAAAGGAACCCATTCCCCCTGAACGGCTTGTTCTCTGGCGTTCCACCCCAGTTTGATGCCGTATTTGTCAAACAGAAACTGCACAAAGGATGAGCAGTCAAAGGTTTTATCTTGAAAGCGCTCAGCGCCGTATACGTAAGGGGTACCCATATAACTTTCGCCCAATTGGATAATGCTGTCAGCCGTCTGCTGCCATGCCGGAACAGCCGCGGCAGCTGACGCTTTTTCCACTGTCAGCGGAGAAGCCAGCAGCGACAGAGCCAGCAAAGCGCCGCCAATCATCGACATCTTCTTTCGCACAGGTATCCCTCCTTCCGTTTTTTTGATGAAAAAAACACATCGCGCCAACCCGGGATGTGTCCACTTCTGTATTCTACCAGGATCAGCCCCGAAGTTCATTGCAAAAATGTTGCCAATCCCAAGCCGCACGAAAAAACGGCACCTTACCAGTGCCGTCCACCACAGCGTAAAAAGTGATTTAGTCGTTCAGATGGATCAACCAGAACCTGGTCGACTTGTCCCAGCCCAGATCCCAGGGGACGTGATAGCGGTCACCCGTATGGGAATTGACCAGGACGTAGCCCTTGACATCCCGGGCAGTGACCACAGAAAAATGATCGATGTCTCCGCCCAATTCATAGGCGATCAGATCTCCTGGCTGAAGCTTGGCCAGGGCCCCTTCCGGGAAGCGGGATGTCGGTTTGGCTACCTCATCATACGACCCGCGGGCGATCAGACGAGCGTACCCGCTGTACAACAGGAAATTTTTAAACGCATCAGTTCGGACCCATGAGGTGCTGCCCCCCTGTTTATAACGGTAGTACCAGCCTCCCCTCATCGGCAGTCCTCCCCCTTCCGCCTTATCGCCGATGACCTGTGAAGCGTAATTGGTGCAATCCCCGCCCAAGTAAGTGTAGTCGAGGTACTTCTTGTTGTACCGGTTGTTGTTTCCCGCTCCCCATGCCGCTCCAGCGTACTTGTCTGCATACTCGACGGCAGCCTTCCGGTTGTACCTCGGGCGCTTCGCTTTCTTTTGATTCGCGACCCATGCTTCAGGCAGAGCTCCCTCTATGGCCGACTCATCTGTCTGGGCAGACGCTGCCGGGATAAAACTGGAATCTTCATCTATCGGATCCGTATACCATTCTCTCAGCACATGCCACTTCCCATTCTCCTGTCTCAAGGTCACGGCGTGCCTGGTCCCAATCCCGAAAGCCTGCGGAGACAGCTCTTTTTCCTTGTAAGCATAGGTAATCTTCAGCGTCTGAATCAGCCCCGCCTTGGCGTAATTCCCCTCCGTCCGCAAGCGGACAACGCGAATTTTGCTTTCGGCACCGATGATTTCAATGCCCCGTTTGGCCGCCCAGGCCTTCAGGTACTGACCCCTGCGCAGTTCATGTTCCAAAGCGTACCTGCTGACTCTCTCCCGCGGCAAATACAGCTTCGTCAGTACGTCTGTCGACTCTTTGACAAGGTTCTCTGTCCGCAGACGGAACAACCGCTCCAAAAATTGAGCGGGATCTTCTGCATTCGCGGAATTGGCAGCGGCACTGCCGGCAAATGCAAGCACCATACAAATGAAGGACAAGACAATGCGTCTACAGGTCGTCACGTCGTGATCACCCCGGAAGATATCATTCACCTTCGGAGTTTCCCCTATTGCCTGCGGAAACATTCACCGGCCCTGTCCCTTTAAAATGCAGGTATGAGATGTCCCTGGTCCCAATATACTGTAGCATTTAGGCGAGACAGGTCAACCCGCCTGTCTTGCCCAAAAAAGGGGGGAGTGTATATGAAAGTACAAAGGGAAGAGGGCGGCATCGTCACGCTGACAGAGGAAGGGATAACCCAGATCAAAGACAGCCCGCTGTTCAACGAAGGCCTGCGCCCGACTTCCAAGGAAGAACACCACTGGAGTGCCTACAACTTCGCCAGTTTGTGGATCGGGATGTGTATCTGTTTGCCGGCTTACTCGCTTGCCGCCGGTCTGATCTCCTTGGGGATGAACTGGGTGCAGGCTATCATCACGATTATTTTAGGAAATCTTATCGTGCTCATTCCCATTCTTCTCAATTCCCACGCCGGGACAAAATTTGGCATCCCCTATCCCGTCTTCGCCCGCATCTGGTTCGGTTCCAAGGGCACCCATATCCCGTCCCTTGCCCGCGGCCTGATCGGCGCAGGCTGGTTTGGGATCAACTGTTGGTTTGGAGGAGCGGCAATTGACACCCTGCTCTCCTCGATGTCCGGCTGGAGCAGCATCCCAGGCCACCTGGGCATTTCCTTTATTCTCTTTTGGGGACTCAACGTCTGGGTAGCCTACCGCGGTCCTGAAGCGATTCGCCGGATGGAGTTTTGGGCCGCACCCACACTGATCGTACTGTCAATCGCGCTGTTGATCTGGGCCGTCACATCCGCAGGCGGATGGGGACCCATGCTGTCGGCGCCGTCCAAACTTACCTCGACCGGAGAATTTCTAAAAATATTTTTCCCTTCCCTGACCGGCGCGATTGCCTTCTGGGCGACAATGGCCCTCAATATCCCCGATTTTTGCCGGTACGCCAAAAGCCAAAAGGCACAGATCGTCGGCCAGTCCATTGCGCTTCCCACCACGATGGGGTTCTTCTCGTTTATCGGCATAGCGGTTACCTCAGCTACGGTGCTCATCTTCGGTGAAGCGATTTGGGATCCCGCTGCCGTGCTGGCCAAATTTTCACCGCTCGCCATTTTCTTCGGCACAATCGGAATCGTCCTCGCTACGCTGACGACAAACGTAGCGGCCAACATCGTCGCACCCGCCCGGGCCATCGAAAACCTGTGGCCGCGCAAAATGACATTTGCCAAAGGTGCGATTATCGCCGGAGTCGTCTCGCTTTTGTTTCAGCCTTGGTATATACTGGAGAATTTCGGGAATTACATTTTCGGTTGGCTGGGAACGTACGCTGCCCTGCTGGGTCCGATCGACGGGATCGCCATTGCCGATTACTGGCTGGTACGCAAGCGGCGCATACACCTGATCGAGCTGTACCAGACAAACGGACGCTATCATTACAACTCCGGCTTTAATCAGAAGGCCATCTGGGCGTTGATCGCGGGCATTCTCGTCCCCTTTATCTGCAGGCTGATCCCGGGACTGCAATTCGTCTGGGACAATGCCTGGACGGTCGGGCTGTTCGTCTCGGCATTCCTCTACACCTGGCTGATGCGGGATGACAGCAGCCGCCTCGGCATCGAGGAGTACAGGAAAATTACGGCAACGGGTTTTGTCCGCAACGCATAGTTCTTCCCGAAACGAAAAGATCTGGGGCCTCTTGCCTCGGATCTTTTCTTCTGCTGAGGGGGCACGTCAAGATTTCGGCATCGCTTGCGCCGCACAGCCAAGGGTGAAGACAAGGGACAGGGAGATGTCGGTGATTTGCCGGTCAGGATCGTAGCAAACGTAATAGGTCAACTCATCACTCAATCGGTAGAGTATCCCGTCATAACCGCGCTCCACGAGAAATTTGCGAATTTGTTCACCTGTCCAGACCAGCCAATCCGTCTCGCTCATGGACCCGGAAAAGCTTTCAACCTGTTTTGGAGAAAACGTTGAAACCAGCGCTTCCCTGCGCAATTCATTTTCGCCGTACGCTTCATTCAGGTACATCGGCCGGGTGAACCTGATCGACTGGCACAGCACTGCCGCTTGATCAGCCGACACCTCCGCGTGGCAGTATGCGTACTGGGCAGCTACCTCGGGGCTGCTGACCAGATAGACGCCTGAACCAAATACTGCTTTTGCGGCAACGCCGGAACAAAAATCCCTCCGCTCCCCCCGCAGATACGATTGCCGTTCGACAACGACGGCTGCCTCTGTGTACTCCACCCCGCGGTAGGCAGTCAACATCATTCGCATCCCCCCGTTTTCCTCCCCTGCCGCCCCGGCGGCAAGCAGCAAGGCAGCCTCCTGATCCGAGGAAGCTGCCTGATGCAATCGGCTAATGGCTACGGCAGCAGACGGGCCATGTCTTCGTACGTCTCAGGACGGCGATCCCGGAAAAACTGCCACTGATCGCGCACTTCCTGGATCAGGCTTTTGTCCATTTCCGCCACGAGCACCTCATCCCGGTCGCGACTGGCGATGGCTACAAACCGCCCGCGCGGATCCACCAAGTAGGACTGCCCGTAAAACTCGCCCATGTTCCAGGGCGCTTCCACTCCAACCCGGTTGATTGCGGCGACGTAATAACCGTTCGCTACCGCATGTGCAGGCTGCTCCAGTTTCCACAAATATTCCGACAGGCCGGCCACTGTAGCGGATGGATTGAAGATGATCTCTGCGCCGTTCAACCCGAGCAGTCGGGCCCCCTCGGGAAAATGGCGATCGTAGCAAATGTAGACACCCACCTTGGCATACGCGGTATCAAATACCTTGTAGCCTAGATTGCCCGGCTTGAAGTAGTATTTCTCCCAAAAGCCGCAGCCCCGGCCTCCGACGGCCACGTGCGGGATGTGGTGCTTGCGGTACTTGCCCAGGTAGGAACCGTCGGCATCGATCACGGCGGCCGTGTTGTAGTAGATGCCGACAGCGGCTTTCTCGTACACCGGCAAGATGAGCACCGTCCCCGTGTCTTTGGCAATCTGCTGAAACAACTGGGTAGTCGGTCCCTCCGGCACCTCTTCTGCCGACTCGTACCACTTGGTCGACTGTTCGGCGCAGAAGTAGGGTCCGTAAAAAATCTCCTGCAGGCAAATGATCAGGGCCCCTTTTTCCGCTGCCTCATGCACCAATCTGATGTGCTTTTCAATCGCCTTCTCTTTGTGAACGTGAACCGGCTCATCCCCATGTACATCATGCTTTGCCTGAATCAAGCCGATTTTTACCTTGCTTGGCATTGCTGCCCCTCCCTCCTGCGAATTTATGGACGAGCAAAAGACGAGCGCTTGAGGAATCGGCCAGCTCCCGCCCGGCCGACAAACGCTTTGTCGCGGATGACGAAATCCCCCCTCGACAGCACCGTCACTACCTCCCCTTGCACTTCCATGCCTTCAAAGGGGTTGTAATCGACATTCATGTGATGGGTCTCGGCAGAGATGGTCCGCTTGGAGCGCGGGTCGAAGATGACGATGTCGGCATCGGAGCCTACTGCGACGGTCCCTTTCTGGGGGAAAAGTCCGAACAATTTGGCCGATTTGGTCGCGATGACGTCGACAAACTGGTTGAGGCTGATCCGGCCCTTGTGCACCCCTTCCGAGTAGATCAGGCTGAAGCGGTCCTCGACAACCGGCCCGCCGTTGGGGATTTTGGAGAAATCGCCTACTCCCAGCTCCTTTTGCCCCTTGTAGTTGAAGGAACACATGTCAGAGCCGACGGTTTGCAGGATGCCGCTCTTCAGCGCGTTCCAGAGCACCTCTTGATTCCACTTCTCCCGAAGCGGCGGCGACCAGACGTACTTGGCCCCTTCGAAGCCGGGCTGATCCATCACGCTGATGTCAAGCACAAGGTATTGCGGACAGGTCTCGCCGTACACATTCCAGCCCCGCTCCCGGGCCTCCGCGATACGCTGCACGGCGGCCGCGCAGGTGACGTGTACCACGTAAAGCTGCGAATCAGCCAAAGCGGCAAGCGCAATCGCCCGGCCGGTCGCTTCTCCCTCCGCTTCGGCGGGACGAGTCAGGGCGTGATAATACGGACCGGTATTGCCCTTGGCCAAGGCTTCCTTGGTCAGAAAGTCAATGACGTCGCCGTTCTCTGCGTGAACCTGAACCAGTGCCCCCAGCTCCCTGGCGCGGATCAGCGTTTTGAACAGGGTCTCGTCATCAGCCTGGAAGACGTTCTTGTAGGCCATAAACACTTTGAGCGATGAAATCCCCTCTTCCTCGACTACGTCGCGCAGCTCTTCCAGTACGCGGTCGTTTGTCTCTGCCACCATCAGGTGAAATCCGTAATCAATCACCGCCTTGCCGGCCGCTTTTTCATGCCAGGTGGCGATCGCTTCTTTCAGCGGCCGCCCTTTTTCCGTCAGGCAAAAATCGATCACCGTCGTCGTGCCGCCAAACGCCGCTGCCCGCGTGCCCGTCTCGAAGTTGTCCGCGGTAACGGTGCCGCCAAAGGGCATGTCGAAGTGTGTATGCGGGTCAACTCCGCCGGGGAAGACATAGCAGCCAGCAGCATCGATCACCTCCGCCCCGGACGTGTCCAGCCGCTCTCCGATGGCGGCTACCTTCTCCCCCTGGATCAGCACATCGGCCTGGAAAGTATCGGCGGCGGTGACGACAGTGCCGCCCTGTATCACTTTTTTCATGGGTCTATCCCCCTCTGTTTGTCCCAAGATATCGAGGCCGGGCTAGTTTGGCTGCCAAACGCTCGCAAAGAGCCCTTCCTCGTACAACGTATGCGCCGGTTTCTTTGATCATGCCTCGCAGCTTCCGCCTGCCGCCAAAGCTGCCTGCCGCTGATTCCATGTGAGCGGCGGCTGGCCGGTGTCGATCTCCACCATCTCAATCGTCCCTTCGACGGGGCAGACGATCGCGCAGAGATTGCAGCCGACACAGTCATCTTCGCGGACGACCAGACGTTCCTTCCCGGTTGGATCGTCCCAGACGATATCAATGCACTGGTGGGAAGTATCTTCACAGGCGATATGGCACTTGTTGCAATGGATGCACGTCTCCTCGTGGATTCTTGCGACAATTTTGTAGTTGAGGTTGAGGTTGCCCCAATCCTGGTACGTAGAGACTGACCTGCCCACGATGCCCATCACGGAGGCAATCCCTTTTTCATCGAGGTAGTTGTTCAATCCGTCAATCATGTCTTCGACGATCCGGAATCCGTGGTGCATCGCCGCTGTGCACACCTGAACGCAGGATGAGCCCATCAACAGAAATTCGACGGCGTCGCGCCATGTACTGATCCCGCCGATCCCGGAGATGGGGATTCCCACGAGCGGGTCGCGGGCACACTCGGCCACCATGTTGAGGGCGATCGGCTTCACGGCCGGGCCGCAGTAGCCGCCGTGCGCTCCCTTTCCATCTACGTGCGGAATGGGCAGCCAGGTATCCAGATCGACACCCATCAGGCTGTTGATCGTATTGATCATGCTGACCGCATCCGCACCTCCTTGGCTGGCTGCCCGGGCGGTGTGGCGAATGTCGGTGATGTTGGGAGTCAATTTTACGATCACCGGGGTTTGCGCCACCTCCTTCACCCATTCCGTCTGCTGTCTGACCAGGTCGGGATGCTGTCCCACCGCCGAGCCCATGCCCCGCTCCGCCATGCCGTGCGGACAGCCGAAATTGAGCTCCAATCCATCCACACCCACCGCTTCCACCGCCTTGACCAACTCGTGCCACCTGTCCCGGTTGGGCTCCATCATCAAGGAGGCGATCAGGGTGTGTTTGGGGTATTTCTTTTTGGTCTCAGCGATTTCTTTCAGGTTGTCTTCCAGCGGACGGTCCGTGATCAACTCGATATTGTTGAAACCGAGGACCCGCTGCCCGCCGTAGTGAAGGGCGGCAAAGCGCGAGGTGACGTTGACGATCGGATCGCCCAATGTCTTCCAGACAGCTCCGCCCCAGCCCGCTTCAAACGCCCGCTGTACCTGATAGCCGGAATTCGTCGGCGGGGCGGACGCCAGCCAAAACGGATTTGGCGATTCGATGCCGGCGATATTGATCCGCAAATCTGCCATGGGAACTCCTCCTTCTTGTTTTTTGTTCCATGAGGGTCATGCCGTTGAAACAAGTCCCTGCAGCGATTCGTGTATGGACTGAGCCGCCCGCTTTCCTTGCTGGGCAGCATCGACAACCATCGCATCGGTTTTTCCTCCGCCGAAGATGATGTCGCCGGCGGCGAAGATGTTGGCCCGCGAGGTTTGGTAGGTGCTGGGATCGACTTTGACCACACCGCCCTGATGCTCCAGGCCAAAAGACTCGATTAGCGGCAGGTGCCGCTCTTGCCCGATGGCCTTAATGACGAAGTCGGTCTCCAGCGCAAACTCACTGCCGTCGATCGGCAGCGGTTTGCGCCTTCCCCGCTTGTCCGGTTCTCCCAGCCTCATCCGCTGCAGTACGAGACCGGTCACTCTCCCGCCCTGGCCGAGAATCCGTTTGGGGGCCACCAGCCAGCGGAACTCCACACCGTCCTGTTTGGCGAATTCGTACTCAAAATCGTACGCGGTCATCTCTTTTTCGGTCCGGCGGTAGAGCATCTGCACCTGCTCGGCACCCAGCCGCTTGGCGCAGGTGGCAGCGTCGATGGCCGTGTTGCCGGCGCCGATCACCGCCACCTTTTTGCCGATGAATTCCCCGGTCAGCGGCTTGGTCTTCGTCGCTTCGATCAGCGGCAGGGCGTCGTATACCCCGGCCAGTTCTTCGCCTTCGATGCCGAGACGGGGAACGGAAGCCATCCCGACTGCCAGCAGCACGGCATCGTGACTGTCGGAAAGCTCCTCCGGAGAGATGTCCTCACCAACGCGCACGCCGTACTTGAACCGGACGCCAAGCGCCTCCACCTGCTCCGTCTCCCAGAGCGCGATCTCCTGCGGCAGTCGAAAGGAGACGATCCCGTAGGTATTGAGCCCGCCTGCCTTCTCCCTCGCTTCGTAGACAGTCACGTAGTACCCCAACCGGGCCAATTCCCGCGCTGCAGAAAGCCCGGCCGGTCCGCCCCCGACAATCGCAACGCTCTTGCCGTTGCTCTCCCCCGGGGAGAACAAGACCCGCTTGTTTCGGATCGCCCAATCTGTCGCGTGCCGCTGCAAGAGACCGATCATGATCGGCCGGGAGGCGCCATTCAAGACACAAGCCCCCTCACACAGCTCTGATGTGGGGCAAACCCGGGCACAGCTCGCCCCCACCGGATTGGCTTCCATGATCGTCTTGGCCGAACCCAGCAGATTGCCGGTTGCGATTCGCTTGATAAACATGGGAATATCGATTCCGGTGGGACATGCTTTCACACACGGTGCATCGTAGCAGAAGAGACATCTGCTCGCTTCGTCGATCGCCTCCTTCGGTTTAAGCGCCGCGGTGACTTCCGAAAAATTCTTCTCCAAATCCGACACCGAAACGGACATTTCGTGGTCAGGGTTCATAGCGATCCTCCTTTGTGCGTATTGGCAAAGCCATTTACTATTAAAAGATGTCAAGATCCGCGCTTTTATGAATTTTTCGTACCGCATTCCCGTAGCCGCAAACGGTATCAATCCTTTTTTCTGCTCATGAATGATGCCGGGTGTTCATATCTTGTAAGAAAAGCTTCTAAAGAAGCCCTTTCAAAGAAGCTGATTCTTCTTTAGCGGAAGCTTTTCATGCAGGATAAGGAAGCCGTCTCAGGAAGTTGTACTTTCTTATCCTGTAACAAAAACCATGTGATGAAGAGGGACCCATACATGTGTGAGCTGGATAAATTCGCGGAAAGCATTCAGCGGTTAAGAGAAAAAATCGCCGCCGATACGAGGCGGTTGGAAGCGATGGAACAATCCCTTGCCGCCTTCCTGGATGAGAGGGAGAGGCGCTCCCAGTACCTTTCGTCACGGGAGCTCTCTGAGCTGATCGCCCGGTACAGCGGCAGACGGCTGAGCATGACGACGATCAAACGCTGGGCGGACCTGGGGCATTTGGGGAAAGTGCTGGACGAACGCGAACAGTTTCCCCTCCTGACGCGCAAACAGGGGCGGAAGCGAAGCCTCTATCACAAGTCGTCCGTATATCCCTTTCTCTGGGAAAAAAACCTGCTGCGGCCAAAGTACGACGTATTGGATGTCGTCCGTATCCGAATGAGCGGCACTGACGGCGTCCGGCAAGCCGGCCGTGCCGTCGTGCTCTCTTCGCGGCTTTGCGGGCAGCGCATCCTCTACCAACTGCAGACCGAGGAGTCTATGGAACTTTGGCAGGACGTACCTGAAGAACATCTATCCGCGCTGGAGGAAGAGGTATGTCACACGTCTCGCTGACGCTGCCCAACACGACAGAACTTCAGGCCTTTTGCCGGGCCATTCGCGACTGCCACAGGGAGCGGGAACAGCCGCTTGCGATCCGCTTTAGCGAGCAGGCCACCCATATTGTGTTGGAAGGGCCGGTCATCCTGCTCCCGATGCACCCGCCCCTGCCAAAAGAGGCCAAGATCGTCGGGACTGTCAAGCAGGTAGACAACCGTCATGAAATTCATCCGCAGGAAAAAGGCAAGACGATTAACCTGCACCTCGACTCGGAGCTGGTGGCCGAATTGGAACAAATCCGCAGGCACGTCGCCCGCAAAACCCAACACGAGGTCATCCTGGAGATGTTCGTCCGCGGCCTGCGCTCCTTTCAGCAGGAGCACCCGGAAGAGGGGAAGAAGCCCTGAAAACAGCAAAAAACGGGTTGAGAGCGTCGTGCCCTCAACCCGTTTTGTCTGCGATTTTTGCTGTCACTCCGTCAGCGTATCCAAAGCTTCTTTCAGCATGTTGACGATAAAATCGACCTCTTCCGCAGTCGTGGAAAACGGCGGGCTCAGGGTCAAGATATTGTTGAAGCCCGGTACGGTCTCCCCGTTCCGGCCGATGATCAGCCCGCGTTTTTTGCACTCGCCGATTACCTTGGTCAGTTTGTCCGGAGCCGCCGGTTCTTTTGTATCGCGATTTTCCACCATTTCGATTCCGGCCATAAAGCCAAAGCTGCGGATGTCCCCGACGTTGGGGTGATCTTCGATAATCGAGAGTTTCTGACGAAGCAGGACGCCAAGTTCCGCTGACCGCTCGATCAGTCCTTCTTTTTCCATAATCTCCATATTCTTCAGAGCGAGCGCACAAGCCGCCGGGCTGCCGCCAAACGTATTGACGTGGCGGAAGTGCTGATTGCCGCCCGGTTCGTTGAACAGATCGGCAATCTCTGCGCGGACGGCAGTCGCCGACAGCGGGAGATAGGCGCTGGTAATCCCTTTTGCCATCGTGACAATATCCGGCTTGACGCCGAAGTTCTGATGTCCAAACTTGCGGCCGGAACGGCCAAATCCGCAGATGACTTCGTCTACGATCAGCAGGACGCCGTACTTGTCGCAGATTTCCCGCACTTTGGGCAGGTACTCGGGTGGCGGAACGATCACGCCCCCGCCCGTGATCGTCGGTTCCATGATCACTGCTGCGACGGATTCCGCTCCTTCCCAATTGATCACTTCGTCAAACACCTGCGCGCACTCCAGGTTGCAGCTGCCGTACGTCTTGCCGAATGGACAGCGGTAGCAGTACGGCGGGGATACGTGCAGGAAGCCGGGAGCGAGCGGCTCGTACTGCTGTTTGCGGATGGACTGTCCCGTCGCCGCCAGCGAGCCCATCGTATTGCCGTGGTAAGCGCGATGGCGGGAGATGAACTTGTAGCGTCGCGGCTGTCCCTTGTGCTGATGGTACTGGCGGGCGATTTTAAAAGCCGTCTCATTCGCCTCCGAGCCGCTGTTGGAGAAGAATACGCGGTATTCGCCACCGAGCCATTCACTTACCTTTTCGGACAGTTCAATCGCCGGAACGTGGCTGTTCGACAGCGGGAAATAGGCCAGCGCCTTCAGCTGTTCATACGCCGCATCCGCCAACTCCTGGCGGCCGTACCCGATGTTTACGCACCACAGTCCGGCCATCCCGTCCAGGTAGCGGTTTCCGTCGATATCCGTCACCCACGACCCCTTTGCCTCGGTCGCGATCATCGGGTTGGGATTGTAGGGGGACATGTGATGCCACATGTGCGTCCGGTCTTTTTCCAACAGCTCCTCTTTGTCCTTCGCAACGGTTTGCTCTTTTTGCATAGTGCCCGTCCTCCTCACCTATGATAAAATTGTGGGAATCCTGTTACTTCACAAACACTTTTTGCGAACCGATATTCGTCTCGCCGTCTTCGAACCAGCGGGATGTGACCGTCTTTTTCTTGGTGTAAAACTCGACGCCGTCCTTGCCGTTGGCGTGCAGATCGCCGTAGAAGGACTGTTTCCAGCCGGAGAACGGGAAGAAGGACATCGGTGCGGGCACGCCTACGTTTACGCCGACCATTCCCGCCTCTACGCGCTGGACGAATTCGCGCCCCAGGCGGCCGCTGTTCGTGTAGATGCAGGCACCGTTGCCGTAGCGGGACTTGCTGATCGTCTCAAGTCCGTCTTCAAAGTCCTTTACCCGGACGATGCTAAGTACCGGAGCGAAGATCTCGTCGCGGACGATCACCATTTCGGCCGTGGCTTTATCCAGCAGGGTAGGTCCGAGGAAGTAGCCCTTATCATGGGCGGCCGCGTCTTTGCGTCCGTCGCGGACGAGCTGTGCCCCCTCCTCTTTGCCGCGCTCAATGTAGCTGTGCACGCGTTCCAGGTGGTTCGCCCGGATAACCGGCCCCAGGTCGACGCCGTTCTCCAATCCGTTGCCCATGATCAGCGCGTCGGATTCTTCGATCAGGTACTGCACCAGCTCGTCGGCGATGCTCTCTACCGCGACCACCACGCTGGCAGCCATGCAGCGCTCGCCGGCACAGCCGAATGCCGCGCTGGCAATCGTTTTGGCTGCCCGCCGCAGGTCCGTGTCCGGCATGACCAGATGGTGGTTTTTGGCGCCTGCCAGCGCCTGGACGCGCTTGCCGTGGGCCGCCGAGGTTTTGTACACGTACTCGGCGACAGGCTGGGAACCGACGAATGAAATCGCCTTTACGTCAGGGTGCTCCATCAAGCCATTGACGACGTCGTGCCCGCCGTTGACGATGTTGAACACGCCGTCGGGAAGCCCTGCTTCCTTCAACAGCTCGGCGACGCGGGCGGAGGAGTTGGGAGTCCGTTCGGAAGGCTTCAAGACAAAGGTATTTCCGGCCGTGATCGCAATCGGGAACATCCACATTGGAACCATCAGCGGGAAGTTGAACGGCGTAATCCCGCCCACTACGCCAAGCGGGAAGCGAATCGTCTGGCTGTCGATGCTGCGGGCGATGTTGGGCAGCGTATCCCCCATCAGGAGCGTAGGCATCCCGGCGGCAAACTCTACCATTTCGATGCCGCGGAGCAATTCCCCGTGGGCTTCCGGCAGGTTTTTGCCGTTTTCCATGGTGATCATCCGGGCAAGCTCGTCAGCGTGCTGCCACAGCAGCTGCTGAAACTTGAACATGATGCGGGCGCGGTCGACCACGGGCGTGTCGCTCCAGGCAGGGAATGCCTTTTTGGCTGCCTCGACCGCAGCGTCTACATCCGCTCTCGTGGAGAGCGGTACCTGTGACAAAATCTCTCCGGTTGCCGGGTTGGGCACATCCTCGTACCGTTCCGTCTGAGGTGTCGCCCATTCGCCGTTGATGTAGTTGGCCAGTTTCTTTGTCGTCATCAAATTGTCAACTCCTTTTGCTAACATCTGTCTTCGCCTTATTTTATCAGAAAATTTTTTCACAAATCATGAGACATCTTGTCACCTTTTTACAACCATTTTATTAACAAGATGTCAATTCGGATGAGGAGGAACCCATGCAAACCGAGTGGAGATTAACCGTTGCCGATGTACTCAGGCGCCCTTTGTTCGAACACGCTGACGTCATTGCCGGGAGCCGCGGGTTAGCCCGTTCGATCAGATGGGTGCATATCCTGGAGGCGGCCTCAAACGCAGCTTTCCTCAATGGCGGAGAGTTGGTTCTCTCGACCGGAGTGGGCTTTGGTGAGGATGACGGGAAGCGGCTCGCTTTTTTGCAGGGACTGATTGAGCGGGGGGCAGCCGGTTTATGTGTGGAATTGGGTCCTTACATCCCGGAGATCCCGGAGTCGATGCGGGAATTGTCCGAGCACCACCAGTTTCCCCTGATCGCCTTTCGCAGGCCTGTCCGCTTCGTCGATATTACACTGGATCTGCACGAGAGCATCGTGACCCGGCAAACAGAGGCGCTGCGCCATTTGGAAGCCTACTCGCGCGAACTCCAGCAGCTGACCCTGCAAACGACGGGTCTGCCGCGGCTGTTGACTCACTTTCAAGCCGCTGTCCAAACCCAGGTATTCCTCATTCGGCAAGAGCGTTCCCCGCTGTTCGTCCCGGCGATGGCCCATTCCGTGCAAAATGAATTGGTGGCGCTCTTCCAGAAGTCGCAGCAAGCGGGGGAACTGTCCGGGCAGGCCAACGGAATCCTGTCCTTATCGGAGCAAAAGCGGATTCTCTACCAGCCCATCAATGCCATGGGCCACGTACTTGCCTACCTCGGGGTGATCCTCTACGAACAAGAGCCGAATGAAATCCTGCTGCTTACGCTGGATCGCACAGCTACAGCGGTCGCCCAACTCTTGCTGCGAAGCATGTTCGCCGAAGAGCAGGCCCGCGACAGCCAAAATCGCTTGCTGGACGACATCCTGCAAGGCCGCATGCGCCACGAACGGCAGCTTCAGACGCTGCTGGGAATTCAGCCGCAAGCGGCGCCGCCCGGCTATTTTGCCGTCGTGATGGAAATCCAGGCCGAGACGCCCCAGTTTAACGAGGAAGAAGGCTCGTACTACGATCTGCTCAGCGTCTTCCGCTCCATCGTTTCCTGCTGCGGATTCCGCCTGTATCAACGCGCCAAAGGAGAGCGGCTGTACATGCTGTTCGTCGAGACCGGGACGCTCACCGGACCGCGAATGCAGTTGCAAAAAGCAGTAAACGAACTGACCCGAACCTGCCGCAGCGCCCTGGGTCACGCTGCCCAAGTCCGATTCGGGATCAGCAGGCGATCCGTGCGTTACGTTGA
The DNA here is from genome assembly GCF_000311785.1 of Brevibacillus massiliensis. Taxonomy (GTDB): domain Bacteria; phylum Bacillota; class Bacilli; order Brevibacillales; family Brevibacillaceae; genus Brevibacillus_C; species Brevibacillus_C massiliensis. The sequence continues at coordinate 239,117 of NZ_HE978535.1, read as the reverse complement.
AGCAGACAGCCACTTTCGCGAAGCGGAACAAGTGCTCACGCTGCAGCCAAAGACTGCCTCTTCCAGCCCGTTTTACGATGACCTCGGCGTCTACCGGCTGCTGCTGCAAATCACAGACGAACATGCCATCGACGCTTTTATCTCCGATTACCTCGGACCGCTGCTTCAGTACGACGAACATCACGGCAGCAGGCTCGTGCTCACCCTTCGCACGCTGCTCGACCATAACGGCTCCAAACAAGAGACTGCCGACCAGCTGTACATCAGGCGGCAGACCCTGTACAACCGCCTCGAAAAAATTGCCGAGCTGATTGGAGATACGTATCTTGAACCCGAGCATCGGCTCTGCCTGGAATTGGCTCTCCGGGCCCACGCGTGGCAGCAGCGAGTCCAAGCCTAGGCTCTGGCATAAAAAGGATCCGCCCATCCTCTTCCCGGATTGGGCGGATCCTTTTCTTACAGGTTTATTTTTTAATCTGGCGTTTAATCGAATCGAGATCGGTCTTGTTCATCCCCCGTCTGGATAATTTATCGAGAACGCTTTTGGTGTTCTCGGTTTTAGACATTTGCCGGAATTGCGCGGCGAGTTTCTTCACTTGATCTTCGGACAAATTTTTGCCGACCCGCTTGCCGATATCGCGAATGACATCCCGCAATCCGGTTTCCGATTTCAGCTTCTCTTTCGGAATCGATTTGGCGTAGTTGATCCACTTGCTGTAGTCCACATTGTCTCCTCCTGTCTGTATTGGCTTCTCCCTTCACGATATGCCGGACTTAACGGGATGGCTTGGTCGCATGTCACATGTCAGACAACCAAATTTACTTGCAAAAAAACAGGATGCCCGCTGCGGACATCCCGACAAGATCTCGCCCTTCTCAATCGTCAAATTCGGCCACAATTACAAGGAGAATGAACAGCACCAGGATGACCGGAAAAAAGAAAAAGCCCCCACCAGACATTGGATTACCCTCCCTTCATTGGTTCCGGTCATAGTGTATGGCGTTTTGCCGCAGCCCGCATGTACAGCTGCACATGCGAAAGCCGCCCTAATTCCCATTTTTACGTACAAAAAAATGCCTGGATCATCCAGGCATGCCATTATTCCAGCACTGGCGCGAAGTCTTCCCAGACCAACTGGCTGAGGGCATCCGATGTCAGTTCGTCCGCAGCGAGGAGGCCCAGACGGAGGGCCTGCTGCTGCAGCGCCGCTTCGCTAAGGTTGCGGACCAGTCGGCCATTGCCTTGCAGCCTGCCATGTCGCTCCATGTCAACCAGGCGATCCAACAGCCGGTCAGCCGCCTGCTGCTCCAACCGATAGCCCCGCGCCCGCAGCAGCCCGAGCATCATCTGCTGCAGTTCTGCGGGAGTATAGTCCGGGAAGCAAAAGAATTTGGCAAACCGGGAAGCCAAACCGGGGTTGCTGGCAAGCAGCTGCTCCATCTCCTGCTGGTACCCGGCCAATACGACAACCAGGTTGTCTTCGTGCTTTGTCATCTCTTCCACCAGCGTATTGATCGCTTCCTGCCCAAAGTCATTTTCGCTCCCTGTCTGCAGTGCGTAAGCTTCGTCGATAAACAGCACTCCGCCCAGCGCTTCCCGGACTTTGCGCCGTGTCTTTAGCGCGGTTTGCCCGACGAAGCCCGCCACCAAATCGGAACGGCCTACCGAAACGAGATGTCCCCGCTTCAGATACCCGGTCTCTTTTAACAACAAGGCGTACAACCTTGCAACGGTGGTTTTGCCGGTGCCAGGGTTGCCGGTAAAGACGGCATTCAGGTGCAGCGGGACAGCAGGCAGCCCTTTTTGTTGGCGCATCTGTTGAATGCGCAGATACGCGGCCAGCTTTTCCATTTCGGCCTTCACTTCCCCCAGCCCGATCAGCTCTTGCAGCTGCTCGCTGGCAGTGGCGTACCGTCTCGGTGTTTCGCTCGATCGCCGCCCTTCCTTTTCGCTCCGGGGATCGACGTCCTCCGGGTACAACATGGTAAAATCGTTCACATGCAGCTCCCCGCCTGTTTCCATTCTCTTTCCTTTGGAAAAGATGGCGTCGAGTACGATATTCCGGGCCGTACGGGCATTGCCGAACGTCTCGTCGACCCGTTCCCTCTCCAGCCTTTGAAGCATCGCCTGCTTGGCCGCTTCGGAAAAGAAAAAATCGTTGCGGGCTGCTACGTGTTCAGCGATCGCCAGCAGTTCTTCGTCGTTGTAGTCTGGCAAAACAAAGTGGCCCGTTTCCGGAAAACGGCTGCGGAGCCCGGGATTGGCCTCGAGAAAGTGGCGCATTTCCTCCGGGTAACCGGCGAGGATGACGACGAACTTGCCCGCGTATTCACCGCTCGTCATCGCCGCTACCAGGGTGTCGATCGCCACCTGTCCGTAATCGCCGCCGTGGCTGTCCGGGCGTTTGAGGCTGTATGCTTCATCGATGAACAGCACCCCGCCGACCGCTCGCTTAACGGCGTCCATCGTCCGCTGCTCCGTCTGGCCAAGGTACGAGCCGACCAGGTGGGAGCGATCCACCTCTACCACATCATCCCTGCTGAGCAGCCCCAATTCGTGGTAGAGGCGGGCAAGCAGCCGGGCCAGCGTCGTTTTGCCCGTTCCCGGATTGCCCATCAGCACGGCGTGCAGTTCTGGTTCATCCTGCATCATCCAGCCTTTTTCCCGGCGCAGGCGCTGGTAGCGGAGGTATCCGGCCCATTGCTTTACCCTTGCCTTTATTTCTGTCATCCCGATCAATTCATCCAACTCGGCCAGTGCGGAACGCACCTTTACCGGCGCCGCCGGCTCTTCCGCATCCAACTGGCTACGCAGCGCCACGTTCCACTCGCCCTGCAGCCCCGACAGTTTTTGGATGGCTGTCTGCACGTTTTTCAGCAATTCCGAGGAGTAAAACACCCCCTGCAAGGATTCGGCGTAGGCGATCGCATGGACGACGAGATCCTGCATCGCCTCCTTCAGCTTTGCCAGCAGCGGTGCAAGCCGGCGCAAAGTCTCTCCTGCAGCTTCGTCTTCGGCAACGAAGACAGCTGCCTGGCCGCGGTCCAGCAGCTCATTCCAGCGGGTGAAACCCTGCAAATGTTCACTGATTTTTTCCAACAAAGTGCGAATATGTTGTTTCCTCGTCGCGGCATTGTCCGTCTCGCGAATGGCAGGCAGTCCGCTGACGACATCCAACCGGGCCAGACTGGCTATCGCAAGCCGGGCCGCCAGCTGCGCGGCCGGCTTCGACCCGGGGTCAAGCTGCATCGCCTTGTCTACCCACTCCATCGCCTGCTGCAAACCGTCTGCTTTTTGCCAGCGGGATTGCGCCAGACAAGTGAGCAAAAACGCTTCCGCCCGATCCAATTTCGCTTTCTCTGTCTCCCCGTGCTGTCTCTCTACAGCCACCTGGCTCAGCAGCCCGATCGCGTCCCGCTCGGACACCTCTACCGGTGATATCTCGCCGTCCAACAAAGCGGCGAGCCTGTCTGTCCCCTCAGTCATGTGCATGTTTATCCGTTCCTCTCCAAGCGTGATTCCACCTTGTTGTACCATGTTTCGGCCGAGAAGAAAAGGGGGCCGGACATGCAATCTCTGGTAGATTCAGCTGAAATGGGCAAACTATGCAAGGAGGTGAACCGCATGGAAAGAAACATGAAGGTCAACGGACGGGAATTAACCTTTGCGACGACGTATGACGGAGATTCGCAGTACGATGTACAGGTTCGCAGCGGAGAAAAAGTCGTCACCCGTTTTAAAATTGCCGCCGATCGGGAAGAAGATGTCTTTGAAGCGGCATTGGCGCACGTAAAGTCGGACATCCAGATGGGGAACGTGGATATTTGAGCAAGGCAGTTCGCAAGGCGTGACGGGGGATTCCTCTTTTTGCAAACTACTCGCCCCTAAAAACAAATAAGGGGGCCCCCCTATCTTATCTCTACCTGATTCAAGAGAATGAGCCGATTGCTTTTTTAACAGCGGGACGATCTCTTTGTTCCAGCGGTCAATCCACACATTTCGCACTGTTGAAATACGTTCCCGGTCAACAAGTGGGAGCGCCTTTACTTTTTCTTCGCCATAGATGACCTTGTTGGCCAAATCGTCAGAGAGGCTTGCGTTTTTATTGGTTGGGCCGCAGTACCTATCTTTGGTAAATCCAACCTGAGCTTCCGGATTGAGTGCCATGTCTTGATTATTGGATTGAGCGCGGGTACATCCCACCAGGGAGCAATACACACTTCTCCGCGTGTAAACATGTCGGTTAACTGTGCTGTTGATGCCGAAATTGTCAGCAGATTTGGCGCTCATTTTTGAAACCACTCGAATGATGGCTCAATATTTTTTCATCCCCACCATCCAGCTTGCCTGCTGCTACAAATGCTTGAATCAATGTTTAGAGCATATATATGTAGAAACTCATTCATAACAATAGGGCTGCCCATAGTCATGCTCCATGACTATGGGCAGCCCCCCTCGCCACAAATGATTTTGCTTGTATACCGGTACAGCAAACAAATCAGTCTCTTGTCGATTTTGGACTGCTATTGTTCAAAGTTGCTTTCCGAAATTACCTACACCGCCGAAAAAGCGTCCAGCTGTGTCGGCTGGGACAGCATTTCCCCGGACGGCAAAAGGATCGTTACGACACCTTCGCCCTTTTCCGCATCGGTCCAGTCAAAATCAAAGGTAAACGGCTGCTTGGCGTGGGGTTCCGCTTCGTCCAGCTGGGCCAACATGTCCCGCAGCGAATCGGACAGGAGCGGAACGGCGATCCGTCCGCCCTCCTGATCGGGCAGGGACAAGTACTTTGGCGTCTCTTCAAAGTAGAGCACCGTATCCAGCAGCAGCGCCGCCTGCTGCCAGGACAGCTCCGCGGTAAAGCGTTCAAACGGTTTTTCCATGTGCGATCAATCCTTCGGCTCTGATGGGTTGTCAAATAGACTTACCTGTTCGGCGGGCGGCTCGTCATGGGGTGAGACAGGAGCCGATTTGCCGGATGGCGGTACGCTCCCCGGCTCCTTCATCTCTTCTGCCGGGACTGTCGCTTCATAGGCGATCTCTTTTGCTCCGCCTTCGACGACGACCCTGCCGATTCCCCCCTGCTCGTTGATTGGCACGTGTGACGAATCTACTTCCGTCCAACCCCCGCTTTCACTTAATGCGTACAGCTTGTCCATCGCCTCATCTTCGATTTGGGCGGTGACGACGACGTGCGGATGGGTCTTGCGTTTGCGGATGACGACAAGCCCTTTGCCCGCCCGCGCCTGAATCGGGAATCCGCTGATCCAGGTGCGCTTGACCACGCCTTCTGACGTCAACACGCGAACGCTCCGCGGGTCGTCTTCTTCTGCCGCAAGCACGGTAACCACCTCGTCCCCTTTGGCCAGGTTGATCGCCTTGACACCGCTGGATGCGCGGCCGGTAGGAGCCACCTCGCTCTGGAGAAAGCGAATCGCCATTCCCTCCCGCGTAAAGGCGAAGAAGGTCCCGGACTCACCAGCAAGCAGTACGTTGATGTACTCGTCATCCTCTTTTTTCAACTTGGCGGCTACAATCGCGCTGGAGCGATTCGTCTCGTAATCAGCGAGCGCGCTCTTCTTGATCAGCCCCTGGCGGCTGACGTGGCAGACGTACAGCGGCAGCGAGAAGCTGTCGACGATATGCATGGCTACGACGCGCTGATGTTTTTCCAGCGGGATGACGTTGACCAGTGCGGTCCCGATGTCCTTCCATTTGGCGTCGGGAATATCGTTGACCAACATCGCAAAGTACTTTCCGTCCTGGGTAAAGAAGAGTGCGGTATGCGATGTGTTCGCCTCGATGAATCTGCGGACGCGGTCGCCTTCTTTGACGCCGCAAGATTCGATCGTCCCGCCCATCGACTTGAAGGAACGGGGGCTCGTCCGCTTGATGTAACCGTCGTTGGTCAACGTGACGATGCAATCCTCGGCATTGATCTGCATGGCGATGTCGACCTTCACTTCTTCAATTTCTCCCTGAATCTCCGTCCGCCGCGGTTCGCTGTACTGTTTTTTGATCTCCAACAGCTCCTGCACGATTACGTTGATCAGTTTTTTCTCGCTGCCGAGAATCGCCTCCAGCAGGGCGATCTCTTTGGCCAATGCCGCCAGCTCTTTTTCCAGCTTGACAATGTCGATACGGGTCAAGGAGGCCAGTTGGATGCTTAAAATCGCGTCCGCCTGGACGTCGGTGAAACCGTACTGTTCCATGATGTTTTTCTTGGCGTCGGCACGATCCTCCGAAGCCATGATCGTATCGACGATTTCCCGCAAAATCGACTTGGCCCGGATCAATCCCTGCACGACGTGTTCGCGATTTCGCTTCCGCTCCAAGTCGTACTTGGAACGGCGGGTCACGACTTCTTTTTGATGGCTTATATAGGCGTCAAGAAGCTGTTTTAACCCCATTTGCCGAATCGTGCCTTCGTGAATCGCGTTCATGTTGTAGTTGTAGAAAATCTGCAGGTCGGTGTTTTTATACAGGTAGTTGAGGATCGCTTCCGGGTCGGCCTCTTTTTTGATGTCGATGACGATACGCACCTGGCGCAGTTCTGCTTCCTTGCGCCCGGTTTCGTCGCGGACAGCCAGCGCTCCCTCGATCTTGCGGTCCAGCACCAAGTCGTCGATCTGGGCAACCAGCTTTGATTTGACGACATCGTAGGGGAGTTCGCTGATGACGATCCGCTTGCCTTTGCTGCCCTTCGCCTCTTCCACATGGCAGCGGCCGCGGATGACGAACTGTCCGCGCCCAGTCTCAAACGCCTTGCGAATCCCGGAGAGCCCTTGAACGATCCCGCCTGTAGAGAAGTCCGGTCCCTTGATGTGCTCCATCAGCTCGTCCAAGGTGATGTCGGGCTTTTTCATCTGGGCGATCGTCGCATCGATCACTTCTCCCAGGTTATGGGTCGGAATGTCGGTGGCAAACCCGACGGCAATCCCGGCCGCTCCGTTGACCAGCAGGTTGGGAAAACGGGCGGGAAGCACCGCTGGCTGAACCGTCGTGTTGTCGTAGTTGGGAATAAACGGCACCGTGTCCTTTTCGATGTCGCGCAGCATCTGTTCGGCCAGGGCGGACAGCCGCGCCTCCGTATAACGCATGGCGGCCGGCGGATCGGCGTCCAGGCTCCCGAAGTTGCCCTGTCCGTCGATCATCGTCTGGCGCATCTTCCACCACTGGGCCATGCGGACCATCGTCTCGTAGATCGCCGCATCTCCGTGCGGATGGTAGGTTCCCATCACGGCCCCGACCGTCTTGGCCGATTTGCGGTACGTTTTGTCATGCGTGTTGCCATCCTGGTACATCGAGTATAAAATCCGCCGCTGCACCGGCTTCAGGCCGTCGCGGGCATCAGGGATCGCCCGCGACAGGATGACCAGATTGGCGTAGTCGCCAAACCGCTTTCCCATCAGCTCGGCAAAACTCCGCTCGATCACTCTCGTCGATAACATGCCTATTCATCCTCCCCCACTTCGAATGTGACGTGGCTCTCAATCCATTCACGGCGGGGAGGCACCTTGTCTCCCATCAGTACGGTAACCAGTTTTTCCGAATGGGCCAAGTCTTCCAGCCTGACCTGGATCAGCTTGCGGGTTTCCGGGTTCATCGTCGTCTCCCACAGTTGATCCGGGTTCATTTCGCCAAGACCCTTATAGCGTACGACTTCTGCTCCCCGGCCAAGCTTTTTGAGCGCTTGTTCCAACTCGCTGTCGTCCCAGCAGTAGACGGACTCCGGCTTTTTGCCGCCCTTTTTTACCTGATAGAGCGGCGGCTGGGCGATGTACAGCTTGCCTGCAGAGATCAACGGCTGGGTATAGCGAAAGAAAAAGGTCAGCAGCAGGGCCTGAATGTGAGACCCGTCCACATCGGCGTCGGACATGATGATGATCTTGTCAAACGCGCAGTTCTCGAATGAAGATTCGTCGCCGATATCCGTCTCCAGCACTTCCAGGATCGTCCGGAATTCCTCGTTGGCCAGGATGTCCGACAGCTTCGCTTTCTCGGTGTTGAGTGGTTTCCCCTTCAGCCCGAAGATGGCCTGAAACTCCGAGTTGCGCGCCTGCTTGGCGGAACCGCCAGCTGAATCCCCCTCGACGAGGAACAGTTCGTTTCGCTTCGGGTCTTTGTACTGGGGCGGAGCGAACTTTTCCGAGATCGACTTCCGCTTTTTGGCCCCTTTTCCCTTTTTATCGCCGCGCAGCGCTTCCCTTTGCTTGCGCAGCTCTTCGCGAATTTCTGCGGAGCGAATCGCTTTTTCGATAAGCAGCTTGCCGATCTCCGGATTTTCCTCCAGGAAGAAGCCGAGCTTTTCCGAGACGATCTGCTCGACGAGCGTGCGCGCCTCCTCATTTCCCAGCTTGTCCTTGGTTTGCGATTCAAACTGGACGTCGGCCATCTGCAGCGAGAGCACGCCGAGGAACCCTTCGCGCAGATCGTTGCCGGTCAGATTGGCGTCCTTGTCTTTCAGGAACCCTTTGCGCCGGGCAAATTCGTTGAAGACGCGGGTCGTCCCGTTGCGAAAGCCGGTCACATGGGTGCCGCCGTCGTTCGTCGGGACGGAGTTGACGTACGAGACGAGCGTCTCCGCATAGCCGTCGTTGTACTGGAAGGCCAGTTCGACGTAGATGTTCTCTTTTTCGCCGTCAAAGTAGACGATCGGATGAAGCGTCTGCTTCCCCTCGTTCAGGTAGGCCACGTATGACTTCAGACCGTCCTCGTAATAAAATTCCTCCCGCCTCTCTTCCGCGCCGCGCTGGTCGATCAGCACCAGCCGAAGGCCCTTCAGCAGGAAGGCGGTTTCCCGAAAGCGGTCGCGGATCAGCTCGTAATCGAACCGGGTGGTGGTAAAGACGCGTTCATCCGGCAGGAACGTTACGGTCGTCCCGGTTCGCTTGGTCTTGCCGACGACTGTGAGCTCGGTCACCGGCATGCCGACGTGTTCGCTGCCGTCCTCGTCTACCACATATTCAAACCGCTGCTTATGTATGAGGCCTTCGCGATGGATTTCCACTTCCAGCCACTTGGACAGGGCCACGACAACACTGGAGCCGACTCCGTGCAAGCCGCCGCTCTTCTTGTATCCGCCGCCGCCGAATTTGCCGCCGGCGTGCAGGGTGGTAAAGATCACTTCCGGCACCGGCCGCCCCGACTTGTGCATGCCGGTAGGGATACCCCGTCCGTGGTCTTCCACACTGACACTGCCATCCTTGTATAATGTCACAATGATTTTATCGTTAAAACCGGCCAGCGTCTCGTCTTTGGCATTATCGACAATCTCCCACAACAAATGGTGCAAGCCGCGGCTGCCGGTTGATCCGATGTACATGCCAGGCCGTCTGCGAACGGCGATCAGCCCTTCGAGTACCTGAATATCGTCTTCTGTATAGGTTAAATGCTGCACTTCCGTCATCATTTCTCCCCTCTGTACACGTGGTGTGGAATAATGGCGAACACTTAATCGCTATTTTATACCATTTTTTCAAAAGAAAAAACAGCCCTGCGAAAAAAGCAGCCATCCTGCCTGGGCAAGATGGCTACATGGTCTACTCGTCTTCAATCTCAAAGTTGGCGTAAACGTTTTGGACGTCATCGTTTTCCTCGAAGGCTTCCATCATTTTCAGCATTTTTTCCGCATTTTCGCCTGAGATCTTCACCGTGTTTTGCGGCACCCACTGTACCTGGGCATTGACAAATGAATACCCTTCCGCTTCCAGTCCGGATTTGACCTGGTCCAGTTCGTGCGGGTGGGTAATCACCTCAAATGTATCCGGAGAAATTTCGACGTCCTCCGCCCCGGCTTCCAACGCCTGCATGAGCATCGTATCCTCGTCGACGTCAAACTCTTCCCGATCGATCACGATCACGCCCTTGTGATCGAACATAAAGCTGACCGAACCCGTCTCGCCGAGGTTGCCTCCGCGCTTGTTGAAGATCGCACGGACATCGGCTGCTGTCCGGTTCCGGTTGTCCGTCAAACACTCGACGATCACGGCGACGCCACCCGGACCGTACCCTTCATAGCGGATTTCATCGTAGTTGTCCGCTTGCCCGGTATCAGTCGCCCGCTTGATCGCCCGCTCGATATTCTCCAACGGCATATTGATCGCCCGCGCATTGGCAATAATTGCCTTTAATTTCAAGTTTGCATTGGGATCAGGGCCGCCTTTTTTCGCTTCCACGTAAATTTGCCTGGCAAATTTGACGTACTGGTTGTTCCGCTTCTGATCGGCGACGCCTTTTCTGTTGGCAAACAGCTTGAACTTTGGCATGGTAAAAACTCTCCTCACATGACAGGAATACACGTTATAGTGTAGCATTTCGTTTCATGAATGGTCAAAAAAA
>NZ_HE978535.1:208982-227282 GCF_000311785.1 Brevibacillus massiliensis | reverse complement strand
AAAAAAAATCGTGTATTCCGGTTGGCTCCGGGCAAACTAACACCTGAAACCCACGTTTTTCACAGAAAGGGTGATGTACATGATCAGTGCCACAAAACCGTTTGTCAAACTTCACCGCTACGATCAGGAGCTCGTATCCGACATCCAGGCGCTCAACTCCTCCGGCTACAAACGGGATGACATTTACGTCCTCAAGTGGAATCCGGACAAAAATCACTCCAACCAGCGGGACAATTATTACAAGTACAGCAAACACTTCGAAGACGCGGTGGGCGACTTTGACAGCAAAGCACAGTTTTTTGACAACGGCGGCAAAGAACTGCGCAGCAAGCTGGAACATCTCGGCCTCACCAAAGACGAGGCTTCCGCGCTTGTGCGGGAACTGGAGGAAACGGACTACACCTGTATTCTCGCTGTCAGGGATCTGAAAGACAACATCATTAAAATGGGGTAGCGCCCGAGTAGGCGACAACTCTACTGCGGCAGGGTTGTTTTTGTCTGCCCGGCTTTCTCCCAAAAAACAGGCAAGCCGGAAGGGACCCTCACCTCCGGCTTTGCCTTACTCCTCTTGTTTCATCTTTCGCAGAGCCTCCCGATAATCTTCGTCCGAAATGTGGCGGGTCGGTTTTTTCTTGGCACCGGTTTGAAATTGCCGCAAGGCCTGCCGATAGGCATCATCCTCCATTTTTAACGGATCGCGCTTCCGTCTTTGCGTCGTTTGCTGCGGGGCGGGAGCTTCTTCTCGCTGCGGTTCGCTGACTTCCTGTGGCGCTTCCTCGACTTTTTTCCTCCGTTGTCCTGCTGCCCGGACGTTGAACACGATCAAAAACACGATGGCGATCAGAGCGACGATGCCAAATACGATGAGTGTCATGTAGACGCCTCCCCTTGCACTAAGTTTGGGCGGCGGAGAATCTTTTGGTCGTTTGGGCCACCCGGCGTCCGAGCGCCCGGCCAAGCGCAAGGTCCGAGCTGGAGGGCAGGTTGGGCGGATCATCCGGCGATGTTTCTACCGGACAGGTGATCCCGACTCCGTAATAGCTGCCGTACAGGGCGTTTTCAGGCAGGTTGGCCGGCAATCCGACAATAATCATCCCCTGATGCAGCATCGGTGTAATCAGGTTGAGCATCGTCGCCTCAATTCCGCCGTGCTCGGTTGCCGTCGTACAAAAAACGGCGCCGATTTTGTCGACCAGCTTTCCTTCCGCCCACAAGTATCCCAGTTTGTCAATCCAGGCTTTCAGTCCAGCGCTGATGGTTCCAAAGTGGCCGGGACAGCCCCAAATGATCGCGTCCACCGCCGCGAGATCGCGAACGTTGGCGTTGTCTACGTGATGCAAGTACACTTCCGCCCCCTCCACCTCGCGAGCTCCTTCTGCAATCGCTTCCGCCAGGGCCTCGGTATGGCCGCCTTCACTGTCGTACAGATGGTAGATGTCTACGTAGATGCGTTTCCCGGGACGGCTCTCACAGGAACAGTCTCCAAGCTTGGCTACGGCCGGCACCTTTTCGCTTTTGCCCGCCGGCAATACGACGGCAAACTACACGAAAGTAACCCAGGTCATCCCCGTTACAATCGCCTTGGAGGGGTACAGGGGACTTACGCTGGTGCCCGGCATGAGCGTCACGGTGAGAATTCACAAATAGGAGTACAAAAAGAATGGAAAACATGAAAATCGGGCGCGTCATCGTTGTCCTGGTCCTTGGGATGTTCGTAGCCATCCTCAATCAGACGTTGGTCAATGTCGCGATCCCGCACATAATGACTGATTTGAACGTCACGACGACAACCGTTCAGTGGCTGTCTACCGGTTTTATGCTGGTAAATGCCGTGTTGATACCGATCAGTGCATTTTTAATTGAAACCTTCGGGACCCGAAGCCTGTTTATCACCGCCATGCTGTTCTTTACCTTGGGATCGGCCGTCTGCGGCATCTCCACCACTTTTTCCCTGGTGTTGACGGGGAGGCTGATACAGGCGGCGGGCGCAGGAATTCTCATGCCCCTGGTGACGAATGTTTTCCTCAGGGTCTTTCCCCGTGAACAGATGGGAAAAGCGATGGGGACGATGGGGATTGCGATGATGTTTGCTCCCGCCATCGGGCCCACTTTATCCGGTTATATCGTGCAGAGCTACTCCTGGCGGATCTTGTTCTACATGATGGTGCCCTTGGGAATCATCGAAATCCTGCTGGCGTTGAAATGGCTGACCAATATATCCAAACCGACGTATCCGAAATTCGATACGCTGGGCGCCATTTTTTCCACGATCGGATTCGGGGCGTTGCTGTTCGGGCTCAGCGAAGCCGGCAGCAAGGGCTGGACGAGCGGAACGGTCCTGGGCTCACTGGGAATCGGGATATTTTTTCTCATCCTCTTCGTCTGGCGGGAACTTTCGACCGAGGATCCGATGCTGGACCTGCGGGTGTTCAAATACGATATCTTTACCTTGACGACGATCGTCAGCATCATCGTCAACATGGCGATGTTCGGAGCGATGCTGCTGCTGCCGATCTACATTCAAAACATCCGCGGCTTTACCCCGTTGGAGTCCGGCCTGCTGCTTTTGCCGGGCGCGATCGTGATGGGCATCATGTCGCCGATAGCGGGAGCCCTGTTCGACCGCTTCGGGATTCGGCCGCTGGCGATCATCGGCCTGTTGATCACCACGTTTACCACCTACGAGTTTAGCAAGCTGACATCGGAATCCTCCTACACCCATATCTTGTGGCTGTACTGCGCCCGCAGCTTCGGCATGTCTTTTATCATGATGACGATCATGACTGCAGGTTTGAACCAACTGCCGCGGTTTCTCAGCAGCCACGGAACGGCGATGGCCAATACGCTAAGGCAGATCGCCAGCTCCATGGGCACCGCTCTCTTGGTGACGATCATGTCGACGCGAACCACTGATCATCTGGCCGATTATGCGAATGCGATCACGTCAACCAACACCTATATTACCGATTCGATCAATCAGCTTGGGCAGGACTTGGCAGCCTCAGCCGGTCTTGCTCCGGAGTCGGGACAGGGCATCGCCATTTCCCTGATCAACAGTATGGCGGCCCGGCAATCCTCAATCGACGGGATCAACGATGCGTTTATCGTCGCAACGCTGATTACCATCGCCGGTTTGTTCGTCTCTTTTTTCTTGAGAAACACGCCCCCCACGGGTTCTTGACCCGGTATGAACGGAAAAAGCGGCGATTCAGCATCGCCGCTTTTTCGTGCACAGCTTATTTATGGTCGTGATCGTGGTCGTGTTCTGTGAGTTCGATGTCGTCGAGGATTTCATTTAGCTTGGCGTATGCAGCATCCTCTTCATCCTCTTCCAACGGAACCAGCTCTTCCCCATCCAGGCCCAGGACGAAAATGTCGATTTCCTCGTCCATATCCTCATCGGCCTCTTCGTCTTCCGATGCAGGGGTGAGCGCTACATACTGCTTTTTGTCCATTTCATAAATCGCCACGATTTCGAATTCGCCGATCTCTTCGCCGTTCTCGTCATCGAGCGTAATCACGTCGCCAACTTCAAGCTGGTTGTTCTCCATTTCCTTGCTCATGTCCTCACTTCCTCATATACTTGGTAGAAACTTCTATCCTATCTTACTCCTTTTCCGGTCAATAAGCAAAAACACCTGCCTAAGCAGGTGAAAAAAAATCCAAAAAACGGCCGCAGGAGACGCCGGGACCCGTCATGACCGGCGGCGTCCCAGTCCCAGCCTGAGCGGGCGCCGGACCGGCTGCAGCATGTAGCAGCTGCAAGCGATCAAGACAGCGCTCAGGACCGTATAGACGATCGCGTAGTACAACCACGGCGTAATAAAAAATTCGAAGGCAGGTTCAATGGGGCGGCCCAAGATATCAAACATGGTGATAACTGGATTAAGTCCGGCAAGAAGCTGGACCGCGGGCATGTTCCAGACATAATCAACCGTGTATTCCGGCCGATTTACCTCCTGAAGCAGAGAAACGAGAAAAAACAGGATGACACCTGTACCAGCCACGAAGAAAAAAGCCAGACCGTAAGAAATAATCGTACTCACCCCTGTCCGTTTCGTCCAGGTGGAACAGAATAACCCCAGTGAACCAAAAAACAGAATCGTTATGGCAAAAAACAGCACCAATATAAATAGTTGTGCGGGCGATACCCCTCCATACAGAAAGACAAAGCTGTACAGGGGAAGTGACGCCACGATCAACAGGAAGATAAAGGCAAGCGAGGTGAGCAGCTTGCTGACGATAATCTTCACCGGTGAAAGCTGTGTTGCCAGGAGAATGTTCAGGGTTTGCCGCTCGCGTTCGCCGCTGATCGCTCCTGCCGACAGAGCCGGAGCGATAAAGCAGATCATGCCGAATTGGATGACGGCCATCAGCAGAAATACCCTGTAATTTTCACCCGGCATCAGGATGTTGTAGGGCTCGTTAAGCTGCGTAATATAAATAAAGCCCAGCAGAATCGTCCCCATGACAAACAGGTAGAGAGCCAGAATCCAGACGGTCCTCTTGCTGCGAAAGCGTTCCCTCATCTCCTTGACGATCAGCGGATTGGTAAAAAACTCGACCATCAGCTCCCCACCCCTTCCGTAATAGCGAGAAATACATCCTCCAGGTTTTCCCTCGATTCGCCGAAATGCACCACGGGCACGCCCGCTTCAATCAGCATCTGCAGAAGCTGCGCCTTGTCCGCTTCTGTCCCGGTAAAGTGAAAGCGAAAATGGCTGTTTTTATTGTCCAGCCGTTTTACGTAAGGAAATTCCGCCAACAGCTTCTCGGCAACCTCCTGCTTTTCCAGAGCCTTAAGCTGCATGACCGATATTCCGCGCGTTCCGACGCTGACCTCGTCGACCGCTCCGCAGGCGATCAACCTGCCCTTCTCGATGACACCAATCTTGTCGCACAGCTCGGCGAGTTCTGGCAAAATATGGGAACTGATCAGGATTGTCTTGCCCATCCGCCTGAGCTCTTTGAGAATTTCCCGCATCTCGATTCGCGCCCGCGGGTCTAATCCCGATGCCGGTTCATCCAGGATGAGCACGTCGGGACTGTGTACGAGACAGCGAGCCAGACCTAACCGCTGCTTCATTCCGCGGGACAGGGAATCGACATAAGCATCCGCTTTGTTGGACAAATTGACCAGTTCCAGAAGATCGGCAATCAGGGACCGCCGCCTGCTTGCCGGTATGTGATAGGCGCTCGCGTAAAACTCCAGATACTCGGTCGCCTTTAAATTGTCGTACACGCCAAAGAAATCCGGCATATACCCTACCACCTGCCGAACAGCTTTTGGTTCGGTTACCACGTCGTATCCGCAAATGGACGCCTTTCCCGACGTGGGTGCCAGAAGCGTGGAGAGAATCAGCATCGTCGTAGACTTGCCAGCCCCGTTGGGTCCGATAAAGCCAAATACCTCCCCCTGTTCAATCGAGAGGTTCAGATCGGTCAGCGCCTCCAGCTTTCCGTATCTCTTGGTTAACCCTTCTGTTCGAATCATCCTATCTCTCCTCCCCTTCAACCTGGAAGAACGGAAGCGGCATCGAAAGTCGCTGGTCAGTTGGATTGTTAAAGCGAATCTGGATCGTACCGTCGGGACCCAGGTATTGCGGGAGGTTCTCCTCCAGTATCACCCGCTGGCTGCGGTCCAGCGGCTGCCACATTCCCCGCTTCACGTCCAAAATCGCTTTCTCAAAGGGACGGTACGGACTGAGATCAAGCGGAATCTCTACCCGTTTCACCTGCAGGTCGGCCTTGCCAACCGCTAGTTCATAGGTAATGGTTCCCTTCGGCGCGATATTCCTCGGATCGCTGTACCTGTCAAGATTGAGCGTGCTGACCGGCAGCGTACCATACGGGTAGACGGTCCGGCCGTTCGGTCCCGGCATCAGCTTGATCGGCTGGGCTATGACGTTCCAGTAGTGCTCGGCAAGCTGCTTGCTTACGATGTGAAAGACCGGCAGCGCTTGATCGCTGAATCCCATCAAGTGAACGGGAGCACCGGGGAAGTAGGCGCCGATATTCTGTTTCGTCAGCTCCACTCTTTCTTCCCTAGTCATCTTGAGCAGTTCGGAGGGATCGGCATCAGCTATTCCCGGAATGATGTACTGCTCGATTTTTGCGTCCACCTGCTTCGTTTCGCCCCGTTTCAAAGGACCGAGTGGAATGCGCTGCATCCCCAACTGCACAAACGTCTGCTGCAGATCAAACGCGGTATCGTTGGTAACTGTTCCGCGCAGTCTGAGATCGCTGACGGAAAGCTCCGCGCTAAAGTGTCCGAGATTTTGACGAACCCCGATGCCATAGGCCTGGGTCGTTGACAAATAGGGCACGTTGTCGTACGTGATCCGCGTCCCGTCTTCCTCTTTCGCCAGCAAGTTTTTCGCGTTCGACTTGACCGGATAAGGCACCGCCAGAAAACCAGGTTCAGCCTTCACTGCATAGTTCCCCCCGGAAATCGTCAAGAACGAAGCGGCTGAATGAACCTCTGCCATGTGCTCGTCGACGATCCTGATGCTGTTCACTGTAAAACTGGCGTCTTCCTTGGCTACTTGCGGGCGGCCGATCGCGTAGATGCCGATTGTCAGCAGCACCGCAAAAGCGGGTATAATGCCCCAGGCCCAGTCGCGGCGATCGAATCGTTTCAGCAGAAGGTACAGGCCGGGTGCAACGAGGAGCAGGTAGATGATCCAGATGAGGATAATCCACTGTACAGAAGGAATGGTCACCTCAGGGATCAATCTGCTGACATTCAGCAAGGGCATGTCGATGCCGTTGTAGTGTATGTCTTTTTCCATGATACTGTCGGCGGCCTTGTACTTTTGCAGGGTGTTTTTCCACAGCTGTCTGTTATACTGCCAGGAAGCCATCGGCTCGGCATTGATATCGTAGTTGACAAACAAGAACAGGCCCGAGCCTACCTGCTTGTGGCTAATCAACGGAAAATCGCGATTGTAGACCGGAAGCGAGTCGACCGGCAAAGAGCGTTCCCCCGACAATTGACGCAATTGGTCAAGATCGGTCGCCATCCCGCTCCTTCCAGGCGGAATGTCCAGCAGATCGCGAAACGGCTGGACCCACTCGTCCCGGTTCGGTCCGGCAGAGACGATCAACACCCCGCCGCGGGTTACCCACTCCTTGATCGCGGCTAGCTGCCGGTCGGTGATCGCGCCCGCCGGTACATCGCCAAGCGCCAGCAAATCGATGTTGTTCAAGATCCATGCCTCGTCGGGCAAGGCCTTCGGGGCGATGTTTTTTACTGTCAACTGATCAAATGGGTATTCGCGTTCATTCCCTCTGACCGTCGATAAAAAGTGAAAAGCATTCTGGTTGCTGTCGACCACGGCGGCGATCCGTTCTGTTTGAGCCGGAAGCGGCGGCAAATTTCTGCTGACGGCCACCTTGTCCCCGCGAACAAGCGTAACCACCTCTGCCCGATCGCTGAGTTCTTCCACGGGAAGGTCAAAGGTGATTTGCTTCGTCTCGCCCTGCCCAAGCGTGATCTCCTGGCGGACGATGCCGTCCCGCCACTTGCTGCCCGCCGATCTGGGACCTACCCCGATCAATCCGGTAAAAGCGTCCCCCCGGTTTGTGATCGTCACCTTGATTCTTGACCATTGGCTGTATTTCATCAATCCGTCGAGCGGAACATCGACAGACATTTCGATACTGTTTTCGGCTGCTGCGGCCGGATTTGCCAATATGCAGGCAAACAGAGCGGCAAACACGATCAGCCATTTCCACATCCGGCTTCCCCTCTTTTCCTACAGTGTACACCTTATTCGCGGCGGACGACGGCAAAGACTATTCCCTGTTTGGTCTGTTTGGCCACCAGCAGATGCTTTCCATCCCTGGCCCACTCGGCACTTTTCAGCGACACCCCTCTGTACAAGGGAACAGCGAGCGTGTCAAATGTCCCTGTCTGCTCGTTCAGGCGGGCCTGCATCAGACGCCCTTCTGCGGAGAGATACGTAAACCGATCCGGGCTTTGCCAGGAAGGCTGCGTACCGCTCGCCGCCTTTGCCGTAACGCCGCGAGTCAGATCGGCCACCTGGATCACCCCGTCTTGCACATAGGCGATCCGCTTGCCGTCCGAGGACCAATCAGGCTGACTCCCTTCTGCCAGCTTGTTCTCCCGGTAAGTGGCCAGGTTGTTGATCCATACCTCGGCTTTGTCGCCTTTCACCTTGGTGTAAGCGATCTGCCGGCCATCCGGCGACCAGCTTACGTCAGCTACCTGTGCACCCGTTTCTTCCCACAAGAGCTGGGTGCTCGCTTGCCCCCCGCCGTCGTTAAACTGCATCATCCAGAGGCGGGAGGCCCCTTCTGTCTGCTCCAGTACAGCGATCCGCTGACTGCTGTTGGACCAGACAACCGACTCATACCTGCCCGAAGTAGAAGGCAAGGAAAACAAATCCTTATCCTCCGGATGATCGACCGGATAGGCATGCAGTCTGGCGTTGTCGGTCAGATAGGCGATCCTGTCTCCCCGCGGGGATATGGATACCTGCCTCGCGGTTTCTTCCGCCGGAATGGCAAGGACAGTTTGTTCGTGCAGCCGCAGGCCGTCATTCGGCAAAAATACCATGCAAGCGGCGATCGACAGGGCGATCATCCCGCCGCCAAACCACCAGAGGCCGCGGCGGGATCGCTTGACCGGCACCGCTCCCTGCTGCTGCTTCTGCATTTGCTTCATCTGTTCCAGCAGCCGCTGTTTTAACTCTGCTTTTAATTTGTAATTAACGGGGACCGCCTGGCGGACATGCCCGAGGTGGGTCAGCAATTGGGCTATTGTCGTATCGTGACGTTTGTCCATCCCATTGTGCTCATTTTCCCTCATTTCGGTCACCCTCCTTGTACAACTTCTGCAGCTGCTGCAGACCGCGGTATGCTATCATCTTCACGCTGGACTCGGTTTTGCCCAGAACATCTGCCACCTGAGAAATCTTCAATTCGGCAAAGTAGCGCAGCGACAGCACATCCCGCTGATCCTGTGTCAGGCGGTCCAGCCGCTCCAGCAGCGTGGCCAGCGTTTCTTTCGATAAAGCCTGCTGTTCGGGCTGCCAGGTGTCATCTGGCTCGTCGCTTAACAGAAACTTGTCTTCTGTCGGTACCTCCCGATTTTTTCTTATGTAATCGATAAAGGTGTTGTGGGCTATCCGAAAGATCCAGGCAGCGAATGGACGCGTACGGCTGTATTGATCGAATTTTTCCAGCGCTTTCAAAAAGACAGCCGTCGTCAGATCATCCGCGTCCCAAGAATTGTAAACACGACAGCGCAGATAACGGTTGACACGATCAAAGTACTCGTCGTACAGCTCCGTAAAATCCCGCGTTTCATAATAACCTGTTTCATCTTCGGGTGGTGAGGCGTTATGTTTCTCTTCCCGTTCCAATGGCATCCCCATCACTCTTCCTCCAAGCCTTGTTCTCTACCCAGATTGACGAGGCCTGTGCGGTTATGGTCACGAACTGCGTCAAAAAAATAAAGCGGCCCCAGGCAGCCGCTTGGAAAAATGCTGTCTTCAACAGGATAGTGCCTGTTCCAAATCTTCGATGATATCTTCGAGAGCCTCAATTCCTACCGACAGCCGAACCAGTCCCATCGTGATGCCCGTGGCCCGGCGCTGTTCCTCTGTAAAAGCACGGTGTGAAGTCGTCACCGGATGGGAGACCGTCGTCTCTACACCTGCCAGGGAAGGAGCGAATTCGATCCAGCGAAGCGAGCGGTAAAACGGGTAGATCTTGCTTTCATCGGCGAGACGAAACGAGATCATCGCCCCCTGGTGATTGCGGTGGAAAAACGCCGTAGAGGCTTCCGTCGGGTAGTATACCGCCTCGACGGCCGGATGCCGGGCAAGGAAGGCGGCCACCTGGGCTGCGTTGTCGCATTGGCGCTCCATTCTGACCGCCAGCGTTTTTAACCCGCGGGCTGCCAGCCAGGCTTCGAACGGACTGAGTGAGGCGCCGTAGTTCACCACGATCTCTTGCGCCCGCCCGATCAAATCGGCGCGTCCAACCAGAACCCCTGCCGTAACATCGCTGTGTCCGCCAATGTACTTTGTCGCGCTGTGGACGACCAGATCGGCCCCGTAGCGGATCGGCTGCACCAGATACGGCGTGGCAAACGTGTTGTCTACCATCGTGATCAGTCCGTGCTGCCCTGCCTGTTTCAACCAAAACGGCATATCAACTACCGTGAGCAAAGGGTTGGTAATCGTTTCAAAATACAACATTTTCGTATTTTCTTTGACGTAGGGAGCCAGCGATTCAGCCCGATTCAAGTCGATGACGTCAAATGGAATCTGCAGCCGGGAAAGTTCTTTTTGCAGCAGCGCGTAGGTCCCCCCGTATATTTCGTGAGAGACCAGCAGATGATCTCCCGGGGACAGCACCGCGAGCAGGCCGGCCATGATCGCCCCCATGCCCGAAGCGGCGCTGACGCCTTTTTCCGCCTGCTCCAGACGTGCGACGGCATCCGCCAGCTGTGCCTGATTCGGGTTGCCGTTGCGCGTGTACAGATAACCGCGTTCGCCCCGATAGTACTGTTCCACCTCCTCCAGTCCCGGAAAAGAAAAGACGGAGGTTTGATAGATTGGCGTTGTTTTGCTTACATCTTTGATTTCATGGGAGCCTTTCAGATGAACTGTTTGGGTTTCAAAGCGTTCGGGCAACGCGACCATCTCCTCGTCGTATTTGTCTCTACCACATTTTAATGTAGCGCGTACCGATCGTACAATACCAACATTCTCGATGGCCGCTGTACAAATCGCCTTCATGTTTTTGCTATAATGAAACATGTTGGAAAGGAAGTGATGAGCTTGCAGCTCTACAGTCAAATGACATTAGCCGAACTGCAAATCGAAATGGAACGGCTCCGAAGAGAAGCAGAGGAGAAGCAGAAGGCGGGAGATACCGTCGGTTTTTCCATACTCCAGCAAAAATTTTTTCTGGCAAAATCCTACTTCCTCGGAACCAAGGAATTCTTCGTCGGCCAGACGTACCAGGTATACGGACATGAACAGCCATTTACCATCGATTATTTTAACGGTGTGTTCGCCTGGGGGCGGTTTGCCGGCTCTGAAGAACAAACCGGATTTCCCGTTGGCATGCTGGAGAGAAGGTGAGCGTGAGGCAGATGGATTTTACCAACCTGATCTTGCTGCTGCTGCTTGCCATCGGCATTATTGGCAATAATTCTTCGATCTCTATCTCCATAGCCGTGCTGCTCTTGATCAGACTGCTTCACTTTGACCGGGCTTTTCCGCTTCTGGAGCAGTACGGGCTGCAGGTGGGAATTATCATTTTGACGATCGGTGTGCTCTCCCCTGTCGCAAGCGGAAAAATCAGCCCGGACCAGTTGTGGCGGACCTTCACCAATTGGCACTCGCTTGTAGCGGTCGTAGTGGGGATCCTGGTAGCTTACCTTGGCGGTCGCGGCGCCGATTACATGACGCAAAGTCCGCTTGCGGTCACGGGGCTTCTGGTCGGGACGATCATCGGCGTGGCCGTTTTTCGCGGCGTCCCCGTCGGTCCATTGATCGCTGCGGGTATTACGGCCTTTATTTTGCAATTTTTCCCCAAGTCTTGAAAAAGGAAAAACGTTGTCCCAGACCTGATGGACAACGTTTTTTTCCGCTCAACCCCAGCGTTCTCGCAGCGTCAGCCCGTAGGCGAGAATCTCGCCGGGCGTAATCAGCTTAAACCCCTGACGTTCCGCGTAGTCAATCTTCAATGCGGAAGCTCCGATAAACTGCTCCGTCTCCGGGTCTACGGCGATTGACAGCCCGTCCTGCTCGGTGATCCTGCCCGCCCTTCCGGGTTCGTCCCAGACGAGACTGTATTCCACGTTCATCCCGCAGCCGCCGGCGAGCTCTCCGTTAACGCGCAGGACACTGCCCGCCGGTGCAGCGTCTTTGATTTTTTCTCTCGCCGTTTTTGTCACTTCAATGTGCATTCTGATCCCCCCTCTTCACTGTAGTCAATGGAAGCGAACATCGCAAGCTGTATTCCTCAAGTGAGGCAGCCGGGCGGATTTTGCATATGATGGGAAAAAAGCGGAGAGCCTAGATTCAGGATAGGGGGGTTTGCCGATGTCCACAGCGACCGAAACTGCACAAGACCTGATTCACAAAATCAGGCGTTCTACCGCACTCGCCAACCGCAACAACCTCACACGGACGGCTGCATACCTGTCGTTTTATCGCCGCCATCCGGAAGTGGACTGGGCCTTGCTGGCTCACCTGGTGTCCCGCAACGGCGGCTGGAGCATGACGGATCTGCGCGGTGATTGGCTGCCACGGCTGCTATCCGGCGATAAAATTGACGCTTTTTTTGCCTTCCTGGAACGCTCTAACTGGCTCATCTTTCACGATGCCTACGCACAGCTGCTGCTGTACGAACAGATGAAAGCAGACCATCGGGATTTGACCCACTTGCTGCCCCAGCTGGGGGTTTCCCGCTTCATGATTCCGCTCTGGAAGGAATTCCTTAGCACCCGGGACGCCACCCGGCTGACCCGCGGCTTGATCGTCAATGAGCAGCAGTACATCCACCAGCGGGTTGTGCAGCAGAATTTCTATCAAGAGCAGGTGCTCCAGTCTTTTCCGTTTTTGGCGCAGTGCATCCTCTCGCTCAATCAAGTCTTGTTTCCTTACCGCGACGGGGACAGCGCCGCCCCGCCCAAGCTGATCGGCATCGCCATCCGTCATTTTCCTTCCGTCACAGAGCGGATTGAAGCGGGAAAAGCTTTATATGCACTCCTCTTTTCCCATCGCGACACACTGCAAAAGATCAAGAACTGGGCCTGTCAGACTCCCCACACCGGCTCGCGTGCGGACTTTTGGCCCCACCTGTTCTCACCTGTCAGGGCAACCGAAGCCGCTGCTGCGTACACGAAGCGATTGTCAGGCGGCAAACTGCTGGCCGGCAAGCCCAAACTCTACAGTCCCCGCTTGAACGAGGTTTGGGCTGACAGCGAGCAGCCGGCCGCTGACGGGACGGATTGGTACCGGGACGAGAAGTGGCTTGATTACCTCGATGAACACGGCGGCCATGTGCTCGATCCCAGCTCTCCGCTGGTCTCTTTTGCAAAGAATATCCAGCTCTTTTTTAGCAAACCGGGTGATCCCCTGCTGATGATGACCCAGGATGACTACGTCCAGGGGCTGAATCTGGCAGATGCCGGCATTTGGCTGGCCGAGAAGTTATCCCGGAGTGAGGAAAAAAAAGATGAGTGAACGTCAGAACGGCCAAAAAGCTTTTATGCTGCGCTGCCAGCTGCCGAGCGGCACCTTTCGCCTGGCACCGCACAGCGATGTAATCAACCCTTACTTCACCAACATCGCATTGGCCGCTCTCGTCGAGCTCGGCGAGGCAGATGCGGTCATGGGCCATCTCGTGTGGTATCTCAACCACGTGACGCCTCGCGGTTACGTCAACGATTTTCGGCTGCGGGGCGAAGAAGAATGCGACACCGGCAAAGCGGACAGCGAAGACAGCTACCACGCTACTTTTTTCAGCCTGCTGCGAGCCTGGATCGAACGTACAGACAATCCAAACTGGCCTACCGGCGTCCATGACAAGCTGGCTGATATGCTGCGAGCGCTGCTCCGCCTGCAGCAGCCGGACGGATTGACCTGGGCGAAGGAGTCGTGGAGAGTAAAGTATGTAATGGACAACTGCGAAGTGGCGCAGGGGCTGGCTGACGCCGGCTGGATCTTTGCCGGCTTGGGGGACGGGGAGCGCGCGAAACTGGCGCTTGAGAAAGCCGAGCAGTGCCGCCAGGGCATCTTGTCTACCTACAGCGTAAAAAAGCAGTGTTTTGCCGTATACGACCGGGTGCTGCCCAACTGGGGGAAGTGGTACCCCGATGCCACCAGCCAGGCGTTTCCCGTCCTGTACGGCATCATCCCCGCCGCCGGTCCGATCGCTTCACACCTGTACGGATGCCTGACAGAACATTTCCCCTACTATGACAGGTTTAAGACTGGCGATTTTTTTCCTTGGATGGTGATGGGCGAGTGGGCAGACATCATGGGGGATCGGGAGCGAAGTGCGCGGATGCTTGAGCAAGCAGAGCACCAGTACATCTACGGCCCCCGGCAAAGGTACTGGCTGCTGCACGAAGCCGGGCGCTTTCTGCGGTTGGCTCGGCGGATCGGGGAGATGTAGCTGCCGCATGGACGAATCCCGCCTGAAGCGGCATACCAGCGGCAGTCCCCCCTCTTTACTTCTTGACGATCAGATAGGGCTCCAGCTCGCCGTCATGCAAAAGGGATCGGCGTGATCGGGACATCTCCCTTGGTGGCAAAGTCGTACGCAAGGCGGGCGAGCAACTCTGCTCCCTTCGCATCTCGTATATCAGCGAGGATCAGGGAGTCTTGATGCGGAGCATCACGCCCTGCTTCTGCCGGTCGTACCGATCCAAGAGACCGGGAAGCAATATCCGGCTCGCCGCATACCCGTCCTGCGGGCTGATAAAATGCAGGCGGCTGCCGCCAAGCTCCTGGGTGCGAACAGGCACGCCAAGCCGCTGCAGATTGGCCATCGCCAGCTGGTGAAACTCCTGTTCCTCCCACCTCGCTTCGTCCAGCATGGCATGATCGATGATCAGGTAGCCCTTGTCCTGGTCCAGGGCGTACACGATGGGGTCCGCTGTGTCGTCTCTCCTTCACGGTCCCGCACCAGAATCAATTGGTCGTGTTGATCAACGCTTTCACGGCAGCTCCACCCTTCCGGCAATTCGCGGTTTAAGAGCTCTGCCACCCGCCGTCTCAGCGAGTTTTGCGTGCGCTGCTGTCGTTCCTCGGGCATGTAGTCCTCCTTCTCGCGCGCGGCACGGTTACCACGGCGGACTGTCTTCAGGTTCATCGATTGGCCGTTCTGCAGCGGCGGCGGTCTGCGAGCGCTGTTCCAATTCCCGGACGATCTCATGGAGCTGTTTGGGCTTTAAGAATTCTACCGGCGAAACCCCCCGCTCAAATTCCAGCATCTCCCCTTCCAGCAGGATCAAGTAGCGTCCGTTGCTCTTCGCGATATGGATCTGGGTACCGTAGTCAGCCAGCAGCGTTTTCACGCTCATGTGGTCCAGTTTCAGCTTCAACTCCAACTGCGGCTGGCTTTCCGCGATGATCTGAGCCGCTTCCATGACGGTTTCATGGTCCCACTTTTCCGCCAGCGTCCGCTTGGGACTGGCGGCCATCAGCTCCACCGCTTCCTCCTCCCGCTGCCGCTCCTCGGGCTCGTCCAGGAACGTCTGTTCGATATACTGGCGGGCCAATGAGACGACTTCCCGGGAGACGATCTCGCTTGCAGTCTCCGGATACTGGATGTACTTGAGAAATTCCTCGAAATAGCGGGCGTGGGAGAACTGATGGATCTTGACGTGGTACTCGTCCACCATGCCCGGCTCGATCAAGTGCGGGTAGAGAATGGATTTCATGTTTTTCGCGTTGATCGCCATATTTACGTTAGCGATCAAACTTTTCTCGTCGGTAATCACTGCCGTTTTTTGTTCAAAGTCGCATTTGAGGATAAACAAAAAGCGGTCCTCGTAGCGTTCCAACACTGCTTTGACGAACAGCAGCACCCCGCTCCGCACCTGCGATGTACGCAGATAAGACTGGACGAACGGCTCGCAGGCAGCGGCAAATTCGTCGGGTGTTGCCGCCTGCCGCGCTCTCTGAAACAGTGCGTAATTGGGATTGGAGTCGAGGGTGAAGCCCTCTTCGATGACAAACTGGCCCAGCTTTGTCGGACTTCCCTCGCTGCGCGGATGCTGCTCCGCCTTGCGCTTGGCGATGCGGGAAAATTCGCCTTCCAAAAACGGGCGCAGCTCGCTTTGCTGGTACTCTTCGCCAGAGAGCGTCCTGCCCAGCCGAACGCGCTTGGGACCGTTCTCTTCCTCCTGTTGTTCAATCAAGTAAAACGATACACAATCAATCAAAAAATTCATCAACGAAATCTCCTTGCGGTTGGCTTATGCCCACTGACGTTTATGCCGCAGCAATGCCACGATTATACCATCCACTTTGCCCGCTCCGCCATCCAGGCGACAAAAAGCAGCGCACCAAAGTACGCCGCTGCTCTTCTGCTGGTGTTATTCCTTTATCTCCTGCTGTCTTGCCTGCTCCATGCGCTGCTTCAGCTCGGATGCTTCCCGTCTCAGCGTTTGCCGCTCGTTTTTGGACAGATCCTCGCCGCCGGCCACGCCGCCCACGAGCAAGTTTTCTTCGTACAGGCGGTCCTTTCGCACTCCGTTCCCCCCTTAGTGCGTTCGATTTCCTTTACGCTTATACTTTGAACGAAATGCGGGATTCTTATGTGCCTGCTGCGCTCCCCGGTTTGTCTGCGGCCGCAGCTGCTCCGGCTCGACCAGAGCCCCGTATGACATGACCCGTTCCTCGATGGGAATTCCTGTTTTTTTGGAGAACTTCTCCACAATAAACAATTGCTTGGGTGTCACGATGGAAAAGACGAGTCCCGCCGCTCCCATCCTTCCGGTCCGCCCGCTGCGGTGCAGATAGGCGTCGGCGTCAGCGGCGGGATCAAAGTGAACGATGAGCTCTACCTCGGGAATGTCAATCCCGCGGGCGGCTACATCCGTCGCGATCAGAACGGGGTATCTGCCCTCGCGAAAGGCGGTGAGCGCCTGCTCCCGCTCCAGCTTGCTGGAATCGCGGTGAATCAGCCGGCATTCCAGTCTGTGATAGCTCAGCTTGACCTGAATTTCCTCTACTTTGTCCAGCTCATTGACAAACACGATCGCTGCCTTGGCATTGACCAGCCGCAACAAGCGGCGCAGCGTATCTACTTTTTTGCGCTCCTCGCTGCGCAGGAAAAAATGCAAGACGCTGTGTCCGCCTGCGGGAGCCTCCGCCTTGATCACCTCCGGATCGGCTGTCTGTGCCAACAGCAGTTCCCTGACGGCGTCGGGAATCGTTGCGGAGAAGAACAACCGCTGGGTGTCGCGCAGCGTCCGTTTCAAGATCTCCTGAACAGGCCCGGCAAATCCCGGATCCAACAGACGGTCCGCTTCGTCCACCACGACGCTCTTTACCTGGTGGAGTTTCAGCTTACGCTGTTCGACCAATTCCTTTACCCGCCCGGGAGTACCTACGACCACTGCAGGGTGTGTCTTCAGCTTTTCGATTTGCCGTTTGGGATCAGCCCCGCCGATCAAAGCGACGACGGTTCGGCCTAATGTATGTACAAGCACTTCCGCTTCGCGGGCAATTTGCATCGCCAGTTCATGGGTAGGTGCCAGGATGAGTACTTGCAGCTCTTTGTTGTTCTCGTCGAGCCGCTCACACAGGGGCAGCAGGTATGCCAGCGTCTTTCCCGTTCCCGTCGGAGATTCTGCAATGACGTTCCTGCCGGCGAGAATCGCGGGTATCGCCTTCTGTTGGATCGGGGTAGGGTCGGTTATCCGTTTTTTCGCTAGAACATTCATCAATGGCAGCCGCAATTGAAACAGCAAAACCTGGTCTTCCACAAACATCCCTCTTCTCACAGCTATCAATTGGTAGCATAACACGAGAGAACCGCGAAAGAAAGCATAAATGGGGCTGTTTTCCAGGTTTGAAACCGCCCCATGCTCTCCTTGGCCAATCCTAACTGTTGGTGTCGAGGCGGGTTTCCCGCTTTTCCATCTTGTCGTGGCGATCCTTCTCGGAGTGCTGATTGTGGCTGCCTGGCGGATTCTTCTGGTATTCCTCTACCTGCTGTTGAAATTCTTTATCGTAGCCGCGCATGGTTGAATCACCTCCCGCTTGTATTGTTCCCCCCTCAGGCCGGCTCATGCTGCAAGTGATAGTTCACCTACTTCATCCAAGAATAAAGTACCCCCTTCTGCTACTTCAGCAAGGCCAAGCTTCCCTTTTTTATTCGCCCCAGTAAAAGATCCGGATTCATAGCCAAAAAACTCCGTTTTTAATAACGATTCAGGAATGGCCCCACAATTCACTTCAATAAAAGGGCCGTCTTTTTGCAGGCTTTTATTGTGAATAAATTTGGCAATTAACGATTTACCAACTCCTGATTCACCAAATAAAAGCACATTAACATCTACCTCAGCGACCTGAAGGGATGTATCGATTACTTTCCTCATCTCCATGCTATTGGCGATAATTCCTTCAACGAGATCATTACGATTCCTCATCATCTCCAGTTCTCTTTTTACTCTCTCCATTTCGTCCTTCATCTGAATGAGGTACTTTTCCATTTCCAACAACTCTGTCACGTCATGAGAATAACTTACAATCCGGATTAACTTTCCACTTGAATCGAAAACCGGTACTCCCGTTC
>NZ_HE978535.1:170058-207555 GCF_000311785.1 Brevibacillus massiliensis | reverse complement strand
ACTCCCGTTACTAATAATTTTTTACCATCCTTTGTTGTTTGAACGAATGTCGTCTTTTTTTTGTTTTTAACTACGATCGGTGTGGCAAGCGGTGTAAACAGTCCCTGTTGTTCTAAATCATAAACGGCCATGATTATGAGACCCTACTGTTAATCTTGAACCAGTTTTTGGAGCTCTGCCTTCTGGTGGATATGAGCTGCAAGCAATTTCAATCGATACGCCTTGGGCTCAAGTAATTCGGCGTCTTTCCCGTACTGTGTCATCCAGCGCAGAAAACGGGCAAACCAGGCAGATGGCGAACACATTCCGGAGGGCTTTTTCAACGATCTGGACCGTCATTTAGACGGCTGCATTACCTCCTCTAATTTCGTTACATCAATCTCATAGATTGGGCGGGGCCTGCCCTTCTGATTGAGTGACTCCTTGCCAATCACAGTGGCGATCCCTTTCTCATGAAGCTGCTTTAAAATTCGGGTAGCGTGCCGGTCACTCGTGTTCATTCCAATCCGGACATCACGAGTAGTAACCTTATTCTTTTTAATCATTTGCAACCAAGCATAAAATTTTCGAAGGGTTAACGACCCGAAATCTCCCTCTGAAACATTTACAAGGTTATATTCCAAGGATTCTGGATAGCCTAACGGTCCATAGACCCTTTTTTCCTCATCTATTAAAAATACGCAGTTTCCTCCATTCTGCTTTGAAAATTGCAGGGCTTTACTGGCATTATAGGCGGCGCTATCGGCAGTATCTCCCATGCCAATTCCTAAACTGATCGTATGTGAAAAATTGTTCTCAATTTCTTTCAAAATCGAAAAGTTCGTTACATTATTGGTTACTTTTTCCAATATACCTCTGGTGATGTAAAGCGTGATTAAATTCTCATCTATGTTTCCCGAAGCAGAAAAAAGTTGTTTGCCATAATCCAAAATTCTCCTCTTTATTTCTTGATATTCTTTCCATACTTTTTGACTCGCTTTCGGATCATAATTGTCGATTTGAAATTGAAGAACGGTAATCTGCGTAAAATGTCTTTTTTGCTCCATACCCATTAATATCGCTTTATTTAATGTTTCACGAATGGTTTGTTTCGTATTTTTATAAATATAAACGGGAATTTTCTTTTGTTGAAAATATTCATATACCACTTGAATTCCTGTAACGATGACTTGAACTTTTCTCTCATTCCATAATTTTAAGTGATGTTGAATAATGTCTTCAGGATCAAAATCTCTCACCACCTTAATAAAACGCGGAATATGCGACATCCCTATTTCATCGTAGACTTCGTTTACGTGTGTTTGGTCTGAAGCTTCAAAGCTAATAATTGGCAAAAAATTATATTCCATGTATATCTTCATCAAAGTACTATAAATGGTCGTTCCTGTATAAGGAAGATAAGTCGCGCGGCTATCTGGGGTTAAAACCGGTTGAGAAAGTGAATAAGGGATAGGTCCGCCAAATACAATGACATCAACTAACTGGAGTGCTTTCGCGGTTACGGATGGCGCATCGGACAATTTTTCGCAAATCATCGGAATTACTTCCAAATTATGAAACTCTTTGGCTACTTCGTAAATGGTATTTACCGGTATCCTCGAACCGATTATTGCTAATTTCAATTTCATTGGGTTTCTCCTAATATTTTAGTCTTTTATATGTCCTTATTTACTGAAAATGAAGCATGGTTTGATTTCCTTTACTTCTGAGGACAATTACGATTTTACCATGAATGGGCTGATCTGTTTACTGTAACATTGACAAAGGAAATGGTATCGTTTACATTTGGGTTGTACGTCTTTAATATGTCTATAAATAAAGGAGAGAGTCAACGTGCAAGTAACGGGTAAAGTGAAAATTCCGAATGGTAAACGTGTGGCTGTAAACATTGGGTGTGACTTTGATGCGGCATCGGTATGGATGGGTTCGATCAAGCGAAGCTCTCCGGTTTATTTGTCGAGAGGTGAATTTGGAGCAGAAGTCGGGGCACCCCGGCTGCTAAAATTATTTGATAAATATCAAATCAAAACGACATGGTTTATCCCTGGCCACACCGTTGATACGCATACGGATGTATGCAAAGAGGTTTTTGCTCGTGGGCATGAGATTGGCCATCATGGTTATGTTCATGAAGATATTACAAATTTGAGCTACGAAGAAGAAGTAAAAATATTGGAGATGGGTTTGGAATCGCTGGCTAAAATTGGCATTAAGCCGAGTGGCTATCGTTCCCCTGCATGGGATTACAGTCCCAATACATTAAGTATTTTGGAGAAGTACGGGTTTCGGTACGACAGCAGCTTGATGGGGAATGACATTTATCCATACCGGCCGCGGCCAGTATTGGAAGTTAACATGGACAAGGCGAATGTTTTTGGCCCGCCGAGTTCGATTGTAGAATTTCCAGTTTCGTGGTTTT
The DNA here is from genome assembly GCF_000311785.1 of Brevibacillus massiliensis. Classification (GTDB taxonomy): domain Bacteria; phylum Bacillota; class Bacilli; order Brevibacillales; family Brevibacillaceae; genus Brevibacillus_C; species Brevibacillus_C massiliensis. Next base: position 205,136 of record NZ_HE978535.1, on the reverse strand, counting down.
TGGACGATTTTCCAACACAGGAATTTGTTTTGGGTTTTCTTGAAGGAATGAGATCTACGCAAGAAGTATTTGAACGTTGGAAGGCCATCTTTGACTATGCGTGTGACCAAGAGGATGGAGCATGTTTTATTTTAACCTTGCATCCCCAAACAAGCGGTCGTGCTCATATGCTGCCAATGCTGGAGCGGCTTATTCAGCACATGTCCGAAAAAGGAGCATGGTTTGCCACGTTGGATGAAATCCGCAATGCTTATTACGAAGAAAATTGATTCGGCAGAATGAATGATATACTACTTGGATGGGGTGATTAAAATGAGGAATGTAACAATTTCAGTTTGTCAATTTCAGATGGAGCGCGTTGCTAACTTTGAAGATTTTAAACAACAAGTGCTTCATTTAATGAATCAGGTTCCTAAGGATGCAGATTATGTTCTGTTTCCCGAATTGTTCACAATGGGTTTATTGACAACATATCCTGATGCTGAACAAATGACCTTAACGGAAATTAGCCGACTCGATCAATTTACACCCCAATTTATATCTTTTTTCAGCGACTTAGCGAAAAATCGTGAACGGGTAATTATTGCGGGTTCACATCTGGTGAAAAAGCATGATAAAAATTTAAATGTCTCCTACATTTTTGATAAAAGTGGTAATTATGTTGAGCACAGCAAAACACACCTATTTCCAGCGGAGTTTTCGTTTGGGATCTCGGAGGGAGATGAATTGCAGGTACACGAAATCGGACCTGCGAAAATTGCTGTCGCGATTTGCTATGAAGCGGAAATACCTGAAGTGTCCCGCATTTTAAGTTTAAAGGGAGCGGAAATCATTTTCTGCCCTTCCTATACATTTACGGAACATGGATTTTGGCGCGTACGTCACTGTGCTCAGGCTAGATGCATCGAAAACCAAGTTTATTTCGTCCATTGTCCAACTGTTGGAAATCCAGGAAATCCAGTTCCTACTGGATTCGGAAAGGCTTCCATTCTAAGTCCTTGTGATGCACAGTGGGCACCGAATGGCGTAGTAGCCGAGGCCGAATGGAACCAAAACATGGTTATAACAGGGACGGTAGATCTTGACGCCCTCTATGAAAACCGTAAATCCGGCGCAGCTACTACCTTTTTTGATCGAGAGCGTCGTGAAGAGTTGTATGCCAAATATGAACCATATGCCACTATGGGTCAGCGATAAATTTATTGGAGAGGCCCTTTTCATATGAGAGTAGAACCATCAGCAGGCTGTCGAGTAAGTCGACAGCCTTTGATATTGGTCGCCAAGGCGACATGTAGGGGCGGGTTACGATAGGCTGTGGCACACAGCAGAGTATCTTCAATCGTTTCGATATACACTCCATGAGTCCCTAAAGAGAAAGAGTCGATCTCACCAAACGTGCTCCCTTTTCCCAAGATACCCACAGTAAACTGTTTCCCCCAAGAATTGACAATATAAAAGCGTAATGCGCCTTCCTTCACAAAATATAGTCCATCCCGAACCAATTCGGGTGATTGGATAATGGTAGTCCTCGGACAAAGGATAACGGTCTATTTCTCGTTCATCTTAACGATATGAAAACGCTACCAAAACTTCGCACCATCACTTCTACAACCGCTTTTCCACCTGACAGGTTTCATCCTCATCACTCTCCGGTATCTCCGAATTCCCTCGTTTTCTCTGTGTTACCCTGCAACTTCGATTTCGTTTGTTGCACTCTTCTTAAACAAGACAGCCTTGCTAGGGTCGAAAAGCTTCTCCCATTTGGACACCACAATGGCAGCAAGTGCATAGCCAATGATGTTGACAATTCCTCGAGCCATATCCATCAGGCGGTCCACTGCGAGAACCAGACCCAATCCTTCCACCGGAAGGCCAACCGCCAGCAAAGTTGCTGATAAGACCGCGAAGGACGCCCCAGGGACAGCAGCAATTCCCTTGGATGTCAGCATAAGGATGGCCAATATCGTTAACTGCTCGCCAAAGCTTAGGTCGATCCCATACAACTGGGCAATAAAAGGAACCACCATCCCTTGATATAATGCCGAACCATCCAGGTTAAAGGTATAACCCGTAGGAATAACAAAAGAAACAATCGATCGATCACAACCAAACTTCTCCATTTTGTTCATAATTTGTGGCATAACGGTTTCCGTGCTATCCGTCACATAGCCTATAATAAGCTCTTCCTTTAGATTGCGGATGAGCACAAACAGGTTAACTTTAGCCAACAACGCGACGATTCCAAATACGACAAGTATAAAGAAGACAATGGTTAAATGGTTCACAATGATCAGTTTGCCTAACGGGATCAAGGACTTAAATCCATACGTTGCAACGGTGGTGGCCATCAGTGCGAAAACACCAAACGGGGCAAATCCCATCACCATGCGAACAAAACTAAACATGGTTTCAGAAACCGCTTGGAAGAATGCTAATACCGATTTTCCTTTCTCACCGATGGATGCTAATGAGATCCCAAACATCACAGCGAAGAAAATAACGGGTAAGATTTTCCCTTGAGACAAGGAAGCAAATAGATTCGGAGAAAAGATTCCTACCAATACGTCCAAAGGTTTGGTATTTTCGGCCGTTTCGACATAACTCTTGATATCAGAAGCTTGTAGATGCTGGATGTCTACGCCGATCCCTGGTTTTGTAATATTGGTCGCCAGGATGCCAACAATGATGGCGATCGTGGTAATGATTTCAAAGTAAACAAGGGTTTTAAGTCCTAGCCTCCCTACACGTTTCAAATTCCCCATTCCCGCTATACTAGAAACAATGGTAGAGAAAACAAGGGGCACGATCACAATTTTTATCATATTAATGAAGATGTCCCCAATGGGCTTCAAGGCTTTACCGTATTCATTAGCTAGATACCCAAAAATGATCCCCAAAATCATCCCAGCGATTATTTGCCAGACAAGTCCTTTTTTCATGTTTTTCATCACCTTTTGTTCGTTTCTTTTAACCATTAAATCGTTTGTTTCAAAATAGAAAGCGCTTCCATTAATTGCTCATCGGAAGTGACCAGTGGAGGCACTAAGCGAATGCTGTTACCTTGTGTGCCTGCTCCTATGGTGATGACGCCGCGCTCATAACCGGTTCGAATCCGTTCGCCGCAAATTCCGGGAACGGCTCTTTTGATTCCTGATCATGCACGAACTCGAAAACCTAAATCTTTGGAAATAAGTTGAGCCGCCTCCCGAACTTTCTCCGTAATGAATGCTTCATTTTCATCTGTAAATCGAGCCGCTAACCCACTCACGCCTAAAGCGGCAATTACCTTCTCTGTGTAATCATGGATGGGAAATGAGATCCCAAAGGTGTTGGCATCCTGCTCTCCATGACTTACCGCAAACCCTTGCTCGTTGATTTTATTCAGCTCTTCCCACAGTTTTTCTTTGTCGGTGATCGTATTCGGAGTCAGCGATTCCAAAGTAAGGCTTTCAAAAAGTTGTTTTCTCTCTTTTATAGGTAGATAGGCAAATAGTAATTTAGGGCCAGAGCCAACATACAAGGGGGAGCGTTTTCCTATTCGTGTATACAACCGTAAATTCTGTTTACTTTCTACCTTCTCAATATAAACTGCCTCATTTCCCTCCTGAATGACCAAGTGAACGACTTCGTCAATTTCTGAACATAAGTTCTTCATGTGAGGCAGAGCGATTTTTCTCAATTCCAATCCTTCCATTACGAGATTTCCAAGTTCAAGCAGCTTAAGGCCAAGCTTATAACGTATGTCTTGATCAGACATTTTTGTTTTGATCAGAAAGCCGCATACTTCAAGGGAAGTAAGTAAGCGGTACGCAGTTGGCTTGGCAAGATCACTTTTACGCGCAATTTCGGCCAAAGTCAGCTCCTTTTCATCACTGGTAAACAGGTCTAATAGTTTAAGCGCTTTTATCACACTTGCATTCATCTATTTGTTACCCCGCCTTCTTGTAAAATGATCATCCCCCTCATATCTTAAATCCACTCCCATACCATTCCAATAATTGAAATGGTATTTCATATTTGTTTGAATTAAAAATACTTACACCTTTGGTTATAAGCATTTCAATTATTGAAATATTATTTCACATTTAAGTTTAAATTACATTACCAACATTGGTTATATTACCTATATTTTAAAAATTCAATACATATTTGATTTCTTCCACCAGCATGACGACGTAAATCGTCGAGGGGCTGATGTCTGGTGATCGTCTTCCGTCTTTTGCCTGCTTGACCATTGACTTTAGCTGGTATATCTTGGAGGAGTAAGAGACCAATTCTCTTGCCCACTGTCTGTTCACAGTGGCCTCACCTCCTCTGGTTGCTAACCAATAGGAGGTTCTTTATTTCACTCCCTGTCTCCTTCCACGTTACCAGTGAAATTTAGATTTTTTGCGTGGGCGGGCACTAGCGTTGCATTAATCTTTCCTGATGATTCAAAATACGAATAATCTTCGGTATTTGTCCGTTCATACCAGAAAAAAATCCTTTCCACTGGAAAGGTCAGGTAGTTCCTGTCCAAATCCAACGCAAAGGAAAGCCCATGGACAAGACAATTGATTGCCTACTGCTTGTTACTCCTTATCAAACTGGAAAGGAAGAGTCAGCACACTGTTGCAGATCAGCAGATGGCTGAAAGTAATTCTCTGGCAAACGTTTGAGAAATGGCTAGGAAGAATGGATTACCAGTCAAAACGAACATCTAGGGGTCGACAGGAAAGGAATTAGGTGTTATTTGTTGTTTTCACCGTTGTAATTTCATGAAAAAGAAGCTGACCCTTCAGTAGAAAACCTACTTCTGGGACAGCCCCGTTCACCGCAAATTAAACGCGCATCGCGCTTTTCGCCGACTGATTCGCCCACTCTTCGACATTCCAGACCCGGGTCACCCAATCCTGATAAAATTCCGGTTCGTGACAGACGAGCAGCACCGTTCCTTTAAACGCAATCAGCGCCCGTTTCAGCTCCTCCTTGGCGACGACATCAAGGTGGTTGGTCGGCTCGTCAAAAATCAGCCAGTTGCTCTCCCGCTGCAGCAGCTTGCACAGCCGAACCTTGGCTTGTTCGCCCCCAGACAGCGCCGCCATGCTGCGGTTGATATGGTCATTGGTCAGCCCGCAGCGGGCAAGCGCAGCACGTACTTCGTGATTGTTCAGATGGGGGAAGTCATTCCACATGTCGTCAAGCGCGGTGACAGCTTTCGGCTTTACCTCCTGCTCGAAATAAGCCGGGAACAGGAAATCGCCGCGCTCCAGTTTTCCGCCAAGCGGCGGGATGATCCCGAGGACAGTCTTCAACAGCGTGGATTTCCCCACTCCGTTCATCCCGACGACCGCCACCTTTTCCCCCCGTTCCAGACTCATCGTCAATTTTGGCATCAGCGGATGAGAATATCCGATCTCCAGGTCTTCCGCTTCAAACACGTATCGTCCGCTGGCACGTGCCTCTTTAAAGATGAAGGTAGGTTTTGCCGCCGTCTCCGGCTTGTCGATCCGCTCCATCCGATCCAGCTGCTTTTGCCGGCTCTTGGCGCGGCCGCTGGTCGAGGCCCTTGCTTTGTTGCGGGCGATGAAGTCCTCCATTTTGGAGATCTGTTCCTGCTGCTTTTCATACGCGTCGAAATGCTGGCTGCGTTTCATCTCCGACTGGGCGAGGAACGACTCGTAATTGCCGGTGTACCGCGTCAGCTTTGTAAATTCGAGGTGATAGATCACGCCTACAACTTCGTTCATAAAGGAAGTATCGTGGGAAATCAGGATAAACGCGTATGGATAATTCTTTAAATAATTTTTCAGCCAGCCGATGTGTTCATCGTCCAGATAGTTGGTCGGCTCGTCAAGCAGCAGAACAGTCGGTTGGGAGAGCAGCAGCTTGGCTAACAGCACCTTGGTCCGCTGGCCGCCGGACAAAGCCGTTACGTCCCGGTCCATTCCGATCGCATCCAGCCCCAGGGCGTTGCCGATTTCATCCACCTTGGCATCGATCAGGTAAAAGCCGCTCGTCTCCAGCCGCTCCTGAATCTCGCCCATCCGCTCAAGCAGCTGTTCCAGTTCCTCCGGACTTGCCTCGGCCATTTGCTCGGCGATTTTCATAATTTCCTCCTCCAGCTCGAGCTGAGGAAGAAATGCTTCCTTCAAGACGTCGCGAATCGTCTTTCCCGCCGCCAATTTGGTGTGCTGATCCAGGTAGCCGTATTCCACCTTCGGCATCCACTCAATCTTGCCTTCGTCCGGAATCAATTGGCGGGTGAGCAGGCCCATCAGCGTCGACTTGCCCGTTCCGTTCGCGCCGACAAGTCCCACATGCTCTCCTGGCTGCAGCCGAAAGGACACCTCTTTAAACAGGGTCCGATCGCCAAATCCGTGCGATACATTTTCTACGATCAAAACGCTCATGTGTTCCTCCTAAAATTACTGCATATCTAATCATTTTAATCGATGGGAAAGCGGATAAACAACAGGAAAATGCCATCTCTTTCAGGCAGCCGGAATTTCTTCCAGATGGCCCACTTTTTTGGCCGCATTGACTTGGGACACAGTTTCACATACTACCGAAAAGGAGCTGATCCCATGCGCAAAGAGCCAACAGAAAATCCGCACCAGACGTACAACAACCGGTACCAACCGGAACAGACCGGCGAACCGCTGTCCGGCTCGAAAAAAGTAAAGCAGGCCAACCATTCGCGGCAAGTGATGACACGAGAAGGCTAGGGGCAACCCGGCCTTTTGTCGTTTGCGATGCGGCCTGCTCAGCCAGAGGTCTCCCACCTGCTTAGGCGAGGGAATGGTTGCACGACTGCCCCACTTGCGGTCTGGTGCGAAGGTGATCCGGCAACGCGTTCTGAAGCATTCACGAAAGGTCATCGTTGAATTGTCCCACATTCCTGCGTATGATAGAAAAGGAGAAAAGCGCGAGGAGGAAAAAACGATGATCACAATTGGCCTAACCAAGATGCAGGATATGCGACCTGTTGTACGCTACGGCGTCTCTCCCTTGTTCGAGATGGCAGTCAGCTTGCACACGCTCAGCAGCCAGTCACCGCCTGTCCAGCATTACAACTGGGTAAAACAAACGATTGACCGGCTTCGGCAAGAAAATTTGTACCGGGAATTTCTTTACTTTTCTCCATTGTTCATGGAATCGACTCCGCGCTTTTTCGATCCGGATGCGACTGATCACGTCAAGGGAGTGGACGACCTTTACGAGTATTTGCTCGCGCTGCCGCAGACGGAGTTTGTCGAAGGGGTGAAAGATGCGCTTCTTGCCGCCAAAAAGGGCTCCGTTGACATCATCTTCCCGATTGAAAAAGGGCTGCGGGACGATCCGGCCGTGATTAAAAGCAGATTTACCCTGTTAACTGCTTCTTATCTGCAAGCGGTCTTCATGGCGAAGTGGGAAGAACTGGCTCCCAAACTGGTGGCCGAAGTGGAGTGGGCTGAGCAGGGGCTGTCCACAGCAAACGATGTCGGAGCGCTTTTACAACGCTTGGTTCCGGAGATTGGCTATGACGAGGAAAACAGTCAATTGCTTATTCAACAGGAGGACGGGACGTACAGTCACCAGGATATCGCGGACATCGTATTTCAACCGAGCCTCTTTTTCTCTACGCCTCCCAGGTACTCTCTCGCGGGGCAGACCCTGCACGTCACCTACAATATAAACAGCCGTACAGTCGAATAGCAGAAATTGTTCAAGCCGCTGCAGCCGATTTTTCCCCTCTGTCGAAAAAAATCGGCTGCAGCCTGGCTAGGAGAGGCCGCCCCCTGCCCAGTAACCGGCAAAAGCCAGCAGGATCCCAACGGTATAGCTCACCGTCAGATTAAGCGCAGCAGCAGCGCGTCCCGCTTGCAAGCTCTCCCAGTTTAACGTCGAAAATGTTGTGAAGGCGCCTGTGAACCCCGTTCCCAGAAACAACAAGGCAGCCGAACCAAATCCTGTCCCCGTCAGCCACCCCAACAGAAACGAGCCAAGCAGATTTACCGTCAGCGTTCCATAAGGAAACCCGCCGGAAGCTTTTTTTCCCAGCCAGCGGGTAATGCCATAACGCAGCGTCGCCCCCAAAAATCCGCCTGCAGCCACGAGAAACCCTTGCCACACCATGTGCGCTCCTCCTCAGGCTTTCTTGGCCGCTGCCAACCGATACCCCAGCCAGGCGAGCAGCAGGCCGCCCCACAAGCTTGTCAACACGTAAATCAACGCGAGCAGAAAGAGCCCGGCGTGAAGCAGCTGGACCGTTTCCACACTGAATGTTGAAAATGTCGTAAAGGAACCAATCAAGCCGGTCGTGATACCAAGACGCAGCCATTCCGGTACGGGCCTGGCAACGACCCAGGTAGAGAACCAGGCCAGCACAAAACAGCCGAGGTAATTGGTGATCAGCGTGCCAAGCGGAAAGGGGCTTGCCCACCACTCATGCGACCACAATCCTGCGTAATAGCGCAGTAATGCTCCAATCGAACCGGCCAGGCCGATAACAAGATACGCCATCTCTTATCCGCTCCTACAATTCTTTCGACCAACAGCAAACTCCCGCCTGGAAGAATTGGCAGGAGTCTTCGCTGGCTTATGCCTATGCTTAAAACGGCAGGGGGGCAAACTTGACTGCCACCATCAGCAGGATGACCAGATCCAGCACCAGGCTCAAGACAAACGCCTTCTTTGCGCCGGCCTGGAACGATTCGTTTCGGCCTGCCAAATCCTTGACATTTTTTAGCGCCTTGGTGATAATCCCGAACAGTGCGGCAATTGCCAAAAACAGGAGAAAGACAATCGCGAGCCAAAGCGTAATCCGGAATCCCCCGGCCCAGTATACTGCCAGTCCGGTAATAATGGAAACGATCAAAACGAAATGCGGAATCCGCAGCAGACCAGCCAGCTTGCCGGCGCGCTGTGCCGCTGCCTGCGGGTCCCTGGAAGCCAATGTTCCCGTTCCAATCGGCAAAAACAGGCAGAGCAGAATGAGAACGGCAGCCAACCGGTGGATCATAAACATCGCAACCATAGTTTCCCTCCTTACAACAATGGGAGAAGGGATTGTCCCCTTCTCCCAGCTATTATACCTATTTATTTAACACATGGATAGGGTGTCCAAGCGCCATTTCTGCCGCCTCAACCGTCACCTCGGCCAAGGTCGGATGGGCGTGGATGGTCAGCTCGATATCTTCGAGCACAGCCCCCATCTCGATGGCAAGCCCCATCTCCGCGATGAGATCGGACGCTCCCGGCCCGACGATCTGCGCTCCGAGCAGGACATGCGTCTCTTTGTCGGCGACCAGTTTGATGAAGCCTTCACCCGCGTTGACCGAAAGCGCGCGGCCATTGGCGGCAAACGGGAAGCGGCCGGAGATGATCTCGAGTCCTTGCGCTTTCGCATCACTTTCGCTCAAACCTACGCTGGCGATTTCCGGATCGGAGAAGACGACGGCTGGAATCGCCTTGTAGTCGACTTCTGCCGGTTGTCCGGCAATCGCTTCCGCCGCGACCTTGCCTTCATAAGAAGCTTTATGCGCCAAGGCCGGCCCTTCGACGATGTCGCCGATGGCATACACATTGGGAATGCTGGTCTGACCCTGTTTATCGACGACGATATAGCCTTTGTCCGTCAGCTTCATGCCGATGTCGCGAACACCAAGTTCATCCGTATTGGGTCGGCGGCCCACCGTGACGAGCACGTATTCCGCTTCAAAGGTCTTGGCCTCGCCTTTCACCTCAGCCTTGACGGTCACGCCGCTCTCCGTCTCTTCCATTCCTTGAGCCAATGCCTTCGTGTGGATTTCCACGTTGCTTTTCTTCAGCTTCCGTTCAACCCAGCGCGTCATTTCCGCTTCAAATCCGGGAAGAATGCGGTCGCCGCCTTCGAGAATCGTCACTTTTGCACCGAAACGGGCGTACACGCTCCCCAATTCGACGCCGATGTAACCGCCGCCGATGACGATCAGGCTCTTCGGCACTTCGGTCAGGTTGAGCGCTTCCGTGGAAGAGAGGACGCGCTTGCCAAACGGGAAGGCCGGCAGCTCGATCGGACGAGAACCGGTTGCAATAATGCAGTGGTTAAACCGGTAGCGGTTGACATCGTATCCGTGGAAGACGCGAACCTCATTTTCGTTGACGAACAGCGCTTCTCCCTCGATCACTTGAATCTTGTTTCCTTTAAAGAGCGAGCTGACGCCGCCGGTCAGTTGTTTGACAATGCCCGCTTTCCACTCCTGCACTTTGGCGAAGTCTACTTTCACGTTCTCGGCGGAGATTCCCATCGCCTGTGCGCTCTGCATCTCCTCATATGTGTGCGAGGCGTGAATCAGGGCTTTGGAAGGGATGCAGCCCACGTTGAGGCAAACGCCTCCGACAGACCCTTTTTCCACGACGGTGACGGTTTTGCCGAGCTGTGCCGCGCGGATCGCCGCTACATAACCGCCCGGTCCTGCACCGATAACCAGTACGTCGACTTCAGTCGTAAATTCTCCCACTACCATGTGTTATCCCTCCATGACCAGCAGTGTCGGGTTTTCCAACAGCTGTTTCAGGTAGTTGACGAAGCGCTGTGCCGGTTCTCCGTCAATCAGGCGGTGGTCAAAGCTCAGCGACAGCGACAGGACGGGAGCGACCACGATCTCGCCGTTTTTCACCACCGGTTTTTCCGCGATGCGGCCTACGCCGAGGATCGCTGCCTCCGGATGATTGATGATCGGGGTAAAGAACATTCCCCCGGCAGAGCCAATGTTGGTGATGCTGAAGGTAGAGCCTTTCAGCTCGTCAGCCGACGCTTTGCGGTCGCGAGCCTTTACGGCCAGCTCGGAGATCTCTGCCGCAATTTCAAAGATGGATTTGCGGTCCGCCGCCTTCACAACGGGAACGAGCAGCCCGTCGTCGGTAGATGTGGCAATGCCGATGTTGTAGTATTTTTTATAGATAACTTCTTGTTTTTCATCATCAAGCGAGCTGTTCAGTTCCGGGAACTTTTTCAGCCCGGCAACGACAGCTTTCACGATGAACGGCAGGTAAGTGAGTTTGAGGCCCTTTTCTTCAGCCAGCACTTTTCCTTGCTTGCGCAGTGCGACCAGTTCGGTCACGTCCACTTCGTCGAAAATCGTCACGTGCGGCGCAGTATAGGCCGACTTGACCATCGCTTTGGAGATCGCTTTGCGGATGCCTTTCAGCGGTACGCGCTCTTCCAATTCGCCCGCTTGCGCCGTGTAGTGCACGGTCGGAGCCGCTGCCGCAGCTGCCGGAGCAGTTGGAGCTGCCGTCTCGGCTGCCGGTTGTCCCGCGGCTGGCGCTGGTGTTGGTGCCGCTGCCTGCGCCGTACCGCCGGAGAGGAAGCTGTCCACATCCTGCCGCGTGATCCGGCCCAGCTTGCCGGTGCCCGGCACCAGTGCGATGTTCACGCCCTTTTCCCGCGCGTATTTGCGCACGGACGGAGTCGCCAGCACATGCTTGCGATCCACCGGAGCAGCAGTCGCCACAGCCGTGGCAGCTGCTGCCGGAGTGTCAAGCGGTTTGTTTGCGTTTTCGCTGATCTGTGCTCCAATGTCACAACCCGGCTCCATACCGCCGGCTGCCGGTTCGCTTTTCTCCTCTGCCGCAGGCGCTTCCCCGTGCACCGGCAGATTCGGCACTTCCCCTTCCGCCTCGAATACGACCAGCGTATCGCCGACGACGGCAACGGTTCCTTCCGAGACTTTCAGCTCCAACACTTTTCCTTTTACAGGGGATGGAATTTCCACGACAGCTTTGTCATTTTGCACTTCCAAAATGACTTGGTCTTCCTCTACCGTATCGCCCTGTTTCACGTGCCACTTGACGATCTCGCCTTCGTGGATTCCTTCCCCGATATCCGGGAGTTTGAATTCAAAACGACTCACACGTGTTCCCTCCTATTCAAATTCGCTTTGCAGCTCGCGGAAAAGAAGGCGGAAAGCACTCTTTCCGCCGTTATATCATTAAAAGTCCAGTACTTTATTCAGTGCTTCAACCACTCGTTTCGCATCCGGAAGCCAGATGTCTTCTGCCTGGGCAAACGGGTAGACCGTGTCCGGAGCAGTCACGCGCAGTACGGGAGCCTCCAGATGCAGGATGGCTTTTTCGTTGATTTGCGCAATGATCTCAGCGGCGACGCCGGAGGTTTTTTGCGCTTCCTGGACGACGATCGCACGGTTCGTCTTTTGTACCGATGCGATGACCGTATCCATATCGAGCGGATTGATCGTGCGCAGGTCGATTACTTCGGCCTTGGCTCCGCGCGCCTTTTCCAGCTCTTCCGCCGCTTTCAGGCTGGTGTGAACCATGGCGCCGTAGGTGATGATCGTCACGTCGCTGCCTTCGCGCACCACGTTGGCCTTGCCGAGCGGGATGGTGTACTCCCCTTCCGGCACTTCGCCGCGGAACGAACGGTACAGCTTCATGTGCTCCAGGAAAATGACCGGATCGTTGTCGCGGATGGCAGAGATCAACAGCCCTTTGGCATCGTATGGCGTGGAAGGAATCACGACCTTTACGCCGGGCGTTTGCAGGAACAATCCTTCGAGAGAATCGGCGTGTAATTCTGGCGTCTTCACCCCGCCGCCAAACGGCGAACGGAACGTGATCGGGCTGTGATAGCGCCCGCCTGAACGATAGCGCATCCGCGCTGCCTGTGAGGCGATAGCGTCAAAGGTCTCAAATACAAACCCGAAAAACTGGATCTCGGCAACCGGACGGAAGCCGTTGATGCCCAAACCGACTGCAAGCCCGCCGATACCGGATTCAGCCAAAGGAGTGTCGAATACGCGGTTCTCGCCAAATTCAGCCTGCAGGCCGTCTGTGGCGCGGAATACGCCCCCGTTTTTCCCAACGTCTTCCCCGAACACAAGTACTGTTTCATCGCGCTTCAATTCGGTGCGCAGCGCATCCGTTATCGCTTGAACCATTGTCATCTGTGCCATCGGTTACTTCGACTCCTTCTCCAGGTATTCTGCCTTCTGCGCTTCCAATTCTGCCGGCAGTGTTTCGAACATCACGTCAATCAAGTCGGTCACTTTCATTTTCGGGTATTCGTCCGCTTTCTTGATTGCGTCGGCAACCGCCTGTTTCGCTTCTTCGATGACCGCTTCTTCGTCTTTTTCGCTCCACAGCCCTTTGCCTTCCAGGAACTTGCGGAAGCGGATCAAGGGGTCGCGCTGTTCCCACTCGCCCTGTTCTTCTCCGGTACGGTAGCGGGTCGGATCGTCTCCGGCCATCGTGTGCGGGCCGTAGCGGTAGGTCAAAGCTTCGATCAAGGTAGCTCCGTCGCCGGCCAGGCCGCGCTCTTTCGCTTCTTGAACCGCTTTGTACACCGCGAGAATGTCCATTCCGTCCACCCGTGCGCTGGCGATACCGGCAGCTTTTGCCTTTACGGCGATGTTTTCGGCGGCCGTCTGCTTTTCGAATGGAACCGAAATCGCATAGCCGTTGTTTTGCGAGAAGAAGATGGCAGGAAGTTTGTAGACTCCGGCGAAGTTCATACCCTCGTAGAAGTCGCCTTGAGAGGTGGCTCCGTCACCGAAGTAGGTAATCGCCACGCGTTTTTCGTTGCGCAGCTTGAAGCCCATGGCCACCCCGCTCAATTGGGTACACTGGGCAGCGATGATAATTTGCGGCATGAGAACGTTTACGCCCTCTGGAATTTGACCACCATGTACATGACCGCGAGAATACAGGAAGGCCTGATACAGCGGAAAACCGTGCCAGACCATTTGGGGAATGTCGCGATAGCTGGGGAGGATAAAGTCTTCTTTGGAAAGGGCTGCCTCCGAACCTACCATCGCTGCCTCTTGTCCGGCAACAGGAGCGTAGAAGCCGAGGCGTCCTTGGCGGTTTAAGCTGATCGCGCGTTGATCCCACACGCGGGTAAACACCATTTTACGCATTAATTCACGCAGTTCGTCATCAGATAACCGAGGCATCATCTCTGGTCGAACGACCGTACCGTCTGGCGCCAGAATTTGCAACAGATTGTTGTTGCTGGCTTGCTCTACAGCGGTTGAAACACTCATCATCTTCACCTCTTGGATAAAATAGAGTGGAAAAACATGGGAAAAAGGCCCGTTTTCAGCAACCGTTTTCATTTCTGTTATAGTGCAGTGATGTTATCTGTTCATATTGTTGCAACAGCGCTATAACAGGCTTTATTTCTACCCTGTTATCATTTAATATAAATTCTGTATCATTTTTTTTCAAGCGTAAAACTGCAACTTCGACAAAAACGGCTCTGATGCTGTTCCTATCTACCAATCAAGCCTTGCGAACCGAGGTGTGTGCTTATGACAGATTACATGAAACGAACCATCGTCAAAGAAGAGGTGCCGAGCAGGATACTCGGGGAGTCGCGACCGGTAAAAGTATACCTTCCTCCCGGATACAACGACATGCTCTCCTACCCTGTGCTTTACTGCCAGGACGGCAACGACTTTTTTACGATGGGGCGGATCGCCACGATCGCCAACAAGCTGATCCTCGAAGAAAACATGCAGCCAATGATCATCGTCGGCGTATCCGTCGAACGCAGGAAGCGAACGAGCGAATACTCTCCGGTCGGAGAGCTTAACGCCTTCTACAAACAGTTCTTCGCCACGGAGCTGCTCCCTTATATCGAATCCAACTTTCCGATCAGGCGCCAGCCAGAGGAACGGGTCTTGGCCGGCGATTCGCTTGGCGGAACAGTCTCGCTGCACCTGGCGATGGATTATCCCGATCTGTTCCACAACCTGCTATCGCTCTCCGGCGCATTCCTCTTGCCGACGATAAAGGGCATCCGCATGGCGGCCGACATGCCCCGCCTGAACGCCTGGATGATCGTCGGCCTGCAGGAAACCAGTGTGGAGACCCACATGGGGACGTTTGACTTCGTTTACTGGAATCGGGAGGCAAAAGAAGCGCTGGAGCGGAAAAAAGTCCGCGTCACCTATGCGGAGCTGCGCGGCGAACACACGTGGGGCCTGTGGCAGCAGGTGCTCCCGAACGGTCTGCGCCACTTTTTCCCGGCAACCGGCTTGTGACGAAATACAGCTATGTACGAAGCGGGAGGGGGTATTTTTAGTAGACCCCGTTGATCTCCCGGATATCTGCATAATCGTAACGGCGGCCATCGCGCATGACGATTCCCTGGTGGTTGGCGTGTTCAATCTCGCCGGCCACCTGTTGTTCATTGGTCAGCACAATGTTGACGATCTTGCTCTCGTCCCGGTGCAGCTGTTTTTGCACCAGCTCACGCTGCTTCGCGGATATCAACTGTGACCCTCCTTTGGCAGAAAGTGTTTGTCTCTAGTATCCCAACTCCCGCACTTGTTTAACCCCGGATTTGCCCTTGGACCGCCGAACGCGGCCATACATGACCAGGATGAGGTGGTTGAACCATGTACACAATCATGATCGTCGAAGATGACTTGAAAATAGCAGAATTGCTTCGGGCCCATATCGAAAAATACGGTTATCGGGCCGTTATCGCAAAGGAATTCGGCAGGATCCTCGCCCTGTTTGGCGAGGTGAACCCTGATATGGTCCTGCTGGATATCAACCTGCCGGAGTACGACGGGTATTACTGGTGCCGACAGATCCGCAGCCAGTCCAAGTGCCCGATCATATTCATCTCGGCCCGGGCCGGAGATATGGACCAGATCATGGCCCTGGAAAACGGAGCGGACGGCTACATCGCAAAACCGTTTCACTATGAAGTCGTCATGGCCAAAATCCGCAGCCATTTGCGCCGCACCTACGGGGAGTATGCCTCTCGAAATGAAGAGCGCGTCATCGAACAGGCCGGGCTCACCCTGTACCCGGAGCGAATGGAAGCTGGCTTGCACGGCAAGGCCGTATCCCTCACGAAAAAGGAGTCAGATTTGCTGGAGATGTTGATGAGCCGCTATCCGCGTGTGGTCAGTCGGGAATCGCTGTTGGAAAAACTGTGGGACGATCAGTCGTACGTCGACGACAATACGCTGAACGTAAACATTACCCGCGTCCGCAAGAAACTGCAGGAACTCGGCATTGAGGATGGCATTGAAACGGTTCGGGGCTCTGGATATCGCTTGACAGTTTCGTGGGGGGGAAGACAGGTGAAGCTTTTCGTTCGCGAGTCACTTCCCCTGTTCTTCGTCAATTTGGCCCAATTGTTTATCATATCGTTAACCTTTTGGCTGTCCGGCGCCGGGAACACGAAGATCGCCCTATACGCCATGTTTCTGGGGATTTTCCTGCTCGTTTGCTACCTCATCTACCGTTATCTAAGCAATCGTTATTTTTATCAGCGTTTGTCAACTCCGCCTGAATCATTGGAAGAGTTCTCGGAGCCGGTTGGCTGGGGGCCGCTCAACCAGGCGCTGCATCAGCTTTTGCATGGCCGCCTGTACCAGGCCAAGATCCACGAATACGACCGCAAAAAACGGGAGCACGTGACGTTTATCTCCCAGTGGGTCCATCAGATGAAAACGCCTCTCTCCGTCATCTCGCTGACTGTACAGGAGGAGGACGACCCGCGTGCCCAGAGCATCCGGGAAGAGGCTGACCGGCTTGCCAAGGGCCTGGAAATGGTACTGTACGCGACCCGGATGGACGTGTTCGAGCAGGACTTTCGCGTTGAGCGAGTCGTGCTGCGGGAACTTGTTCACAAGGTGATCCAGGAAAACAAGCGGCTGTTTATTCGAAATTACGTCTACCCGGATTTGCAGGTGGAGCCCGGCCTGACAGTGGAATCGGACGCGAAGTGGCTGTTCTTCGTCGTGGGTCAGCTGATCACCAATGCCATTCGCTACTCGTCCGGGAGCCAGCAAAACGTCACTGTCTCCAGCACAATCCGCGGTTGCGACGTAGTGCTGGAAGTTCGCGATCGCGGCGTCGGCATTCCTTCAGGTGACATCAAGCGCATCTTCCGTCCCTTTTTTACCGGCGAAAACGGCCGGGTTTTCCAGGAATCGACGGGCATGGGGCTGTACCTGGTGAAGGAGATTTGTACACGCCTCAATCACCAGGTCGAGGTGGAATCTGAAGTGGGCGTGGGAACGGCCATGCGCATTGTGTTTCCGCATGCCGTTAAGCAGCGGTAAGAAAAGCTTCGAATGAAACCTTCCCGAAAAAGTAGCCGAGCTCACAGGCGAACTCCTGACAAGTCGGCGGCATTCCCGCCTAGGAGCGACAGCACGTCGATGATCTGCTGGAAGAAAGCCTGGCGATTTTCTCCGCGGTGAATTTCGTTGTACAGTTCTCCGTCCTTGATGAAGACGACACGGTCGCAGTAGCTGGCCGCCAGCGCATCGTGGGTGACCATCATCATCGTGGTGCCGTCTGCCCGGTTGATCTGCTCCATCGTTTCCAGCACGTCCCGGGATGCTTTGGAATCGAGGTTTCCCGTCGGCTCATCGGCCAGAAGCAGCTTGGGAGCGTGAATGATCGCCCGGGCAATGGCGGTTCGCTGCGCCTGACCGCCGGAGATTTCGTAGGTCCGCTTGTCGAGGATGTGTTCGATGCCCAGCTTCGCTGCCGCCTCCGATACCCGCCGGTCCATCTCTTTCACGCTGACACCGTCCAGCGTCAGCGGCAAGACGATGTTTTCCCTGACAGTCAACGTATCCAGCAGGTTGAAATCCTGGAACACAAAACCCAGCTCGCGCCGACGGAACAAGGCCAGCTGGCCCCTTTTCAACTTGTGGGGGTTTTTCCCGTCGATCAATACCTCCCCCGACGTCGGCGAATCTATCGTCGACACCATATTGAGAAACGTCGTTTTTCCACTGCCGGATGGACCCATGATTCCGACAAATTCTCCCTGCTCAACCGTCATATTGATGTTGGTGAGGGCTCGGTACGAAACCTTCCCTTCGTAGATTTTTGTGACATTGACCACCTGCAGCATGTCCATCTGTCTATCTCCTTCCTCTTTTGACCGCTTTATTTGTCATCCATCTAGGCCATCGATCCCGCTGCCTGCCTGTAGTGATGGATAAACTGTTTTCTCGCCCGAAAAATTTTGATCTTGACGCTGTTCGAAGAGCATCCGGTCAATTCGGCTATCTCTTGGTAACTGTATCCGTAATAGTCTCTGGCGATAATGACGTTTCGGTAGTGATCGGGCAATTTCCCCAGCACCTGCCGGATCTCCTCGGTCAGTTCAACCTCCCGCTCAAAGGCTCGGCCCGCCTGCAGCTGGCCGATGGTTTCTTCGTCCTCGTACAAGGCCGGCTTGGCTTTCCTCCAACAATCGATCAGTTTGTTCCTGGCGCTCCGCTTCAGATACTGTTTGGAATATCGCAAATCGACCAGCAGATCCGATTTATTGATCAGGGTGGCGAAGACATCCTGAATGATGTCCTCTATCAGCTGCTTATCTGGCGTCTGGGCCGAGAGGAAATTCAGCAAATACCGGTAATGCTCTTTGTACAAGTGTTCAATCTGCCGGACTCGTTCCATCCGTTGATCCATTTTGTATCACATTTCCTTTCTTCCAATCGGTTCACAAAGGCTTCATCAATAGACCGCTTCCTTGATTTGCCGCAGATACATCGACCGAACAAACAGGAAATAGACGATTTGCACCAGGAAGAAGCTGCCCAGCACGATCGCGGATGACGTGAACACGGTGTACTGGAGAAGGTTGTGCAGCGCGACGAACGCGACTGAACTGTGAATCACCGCCACAATCGTCGGTACGAAGAACAGCAGCAGCAGCTGAGTTGTAATCACCTTGCCCAGTTCACGCTCGGTAAGGCCAATCTTGACCAGCGCCCGGTACTGCCGTTTATCGTGCTCCAGATCGGTGTAGAGCCGGAAGTAGAGAAAGCTTCCTGCCGCGACAAAGAAAATGACGCCGACAAACAGGCCGACGAACAGAACGGCACCAAATGTCTGATTCACCAGCAACAGAACAGAAGCCAATGCAAAGAAGCTGTATGCGTCACCATAGCCGATCGCCTCTTCCAATGTCATGCCAACTCCCGCCGTATCCGCCAGGTTATCTACTTGAAAGCCAAAGAACGTTTCGTTTGTCCCGGATGCAGACGCCTCGGAGTAAAACTGATCGGAGACAACGAGTCCAATCGCCCATGGGCCGAAGGATTTGATCACCGTTTTCTCAACGGCACCTGTTGTCTGTACGGACAGCCCGCTTTCCTTTAATTTGATCGTCTCATTGGCGGTCTGCGGGCCGGCCGCTCCCCCCAGCTCCTGTCCAGTCGGCAGCAGCAGGGCTTCGCTGCCCTTTACTTCTGCCGTCGGATACCCCAATGCCTGGGCCAGCCGATTGTAGTCGGACAGTCGCAGCAGTACGACATCTCGATCGGTTTTTGCATTCGTCTGGTGGTTCAAAACTGCCTGCACTTCTTTGTACGGGATGTGGTGTTCGGCCAGTCCTTTTTCGATCAGTGACACGTGCTTCTCTTCCTGTGGGTTACCCGCCTCCGAAAAGTAGCTGATCGCAAAAGGATTCGCTGCTGTCTGCACCTCGATGATCATGTTTTTGAATCCCGCCAGTGACCCGATGGCGCAAAAGGCCACGGTGGAGACAATCGAAACCAGGAAAAACATGCGGGCGTTGTCCTTCATGCGGTAGGCCAGATCGGACAAACTGAGCAGATTGGTCTTATGCCAGTAGAACAGGCGATTTCGCTTCAGCATTCTGATGACAAACACGTTGAGCTGAGTAAACATAAAGTACGTGCCGATAATGACGATCACGATAACAGGCAGCATGGCTACGACCACTTGCACCTGCTGAACTGAAAAGGAGATGACATACCCTGCCAAGATGAGCACAGCAGCCAGCAAGGACAACGGTACAGATGCCTTCGGCTCGCTCTTCGGCTTGCTTCTCCCCTTCAAAAGCTCGACCAGCTTGCTTCCGCGAACGAACGCCGCAGTAAATACCGAGATAAACAGAAAAAGAACGGTAAACGAGATGGACGTAATCAGTACGGCAGTCCAGGACAGGTAAAACGGCAGCGCCTCCGTCTTCAGCACATAGGCCGCAGCCAACAGGAACAGCTTGGAGAAGATCAGGCCGACTCCGATCCCTACAGCGATCGCTGTGAGACCGATGATCATGTTTTCCAAAAAGATGAGGCGCTTCAACTGTGCCGACGACATCCCGTGCATCATGAGAATCCCGAATTCTTTTTTGCGCGACTGCAAAAATGCGCTCATCGAGTAAAATACAAAGAAAATGGAAAACAGGTAGATGATGTATTCCGATACCCCCATGACCTGCGCGGTCGTTGCCCCAATTTCCTCGCGCTGCAGACCGGGGTGAAACACGAACATGGCGAAGATGAAAAATACCATTACAGAAAACGCGCTGCTGAAAAAGAACGCCGCGTATGTACGCTTGTTGCGCGTGACGTTGCGCAGCGCGAACTGGCTAAAGGTCATCACAGATTCCTCCTGACACCTGTATTGATTTCGTCGTTGATATGATCAGCATGACTTTATTGTAATGAGGAGGCGGATCGATTCCCATCGAATAACCTTACAGCAACCTTACATATTTGTAAGCTTGCGCAAAATCGCCCATAGAAAAATCCCTTCCGAAAAAAAAGCCGCCGCTTGCAGACGGCTGTTTCTTCAAAAGGGATCGTTTTGGTTGACTGATTTTGCAGCCATTCCCGGCGAAAATTACCGGAGCAGGCGGATAAACTCGCGCATGAAGCCGGGCAGATCAGGCCAGGCGTGACCGGAAACCAGCTTGCCGTGAACGTGCAGAGTCTCCGTCTTGTACACGGCGCCGCACGCCTCGACATCGGGGCGGCAGGCCTGGTAAGCCGTCATCTCCTTGCCCTCCAGGTGTTCTTTGACCAGCGCCAGCACCTGTGAACCGTGGCAGATCACGGCAACGGGCTTATCCGCCTCAAAGAAATGGGCGACGATCGGCTTCAGGTGTGGATTCAAGCGGATGTACTCCGGAGCCCGTCCCCCGGGGATGATCAGGCCGTCAAACTCTTCCGGACGGACATCTTCAAATGCGATGTGCGAAGGAAGCTGGTAGGCGGGTTTTTCCGTGTAGGTCTCGCTGTGGGCCTCAAAATCGTGGCAAACCGTGTGGAGGGTCTTTTTGGTCGGCGAAGCGATCACCGTTTCAAAGCCTTCCTCCAGACAGCGGTAATACGGATAAAAAATCTCTAATGCCTCGACCGCATCACCAGTGACAATCAACACCTTTTTACTCATCCACAGGCCTCCTCTTGTGTTTTTGCATTCGTATCCATGTTACCAGATTTCTCCTTCCAGGGCCAAATTCCTGCACGGCCTGCCGGACGAAAAAAAGACACCTGAAACAGGTGCCGCATTGAAAGTTTTGAAGAAGTGGTGCCGGCGATAGGACTTGAACCCACAACCCCCTGATTACAAGTCAGGTGCTCTACCAATTGAGCTACACCGGCAGATTCTGGCGGATGGGGTGGGATTTGAACCCACGAGGCGAGTTATCCCCGCCTACACGATTTCCAATCGTGCTCCTTCGGCCTCTCGGACACCCATCCAGTTGCGGAAACGACAAGATTTAGTCTACTATGTTTGTTTCTGAAAATCAAGATTCTTTTTTTAGAATTTGCGGGATGATTTCTAGCATTCTGGGCAAAATGTTGTCTGAAAGGAGGATGAGCAATGGATCCCAACCGCTATATCGAGATTTCGGACATGCCCATGTACGACCTCTACGAGCTGTCTTATCCCCCGCGTGATGAGGAAATGTACAGGGACGAGATGATTTGGACTGACCTGACAGAGCTGATCTGAATGCCGGCGGCGCGACCGATTGCGCCGCTTCGCTTTTTATGGAACGTTTGCGAAATGGAGATGGCAGTGGCGCAAAGCCGGACAACTTTGATAAGATAGAGTGAAGTCATATTTACGAGGAGAATGTTTGCATGAAATGCAAGATTACGCGCAATGCGGCCAAAAAGCTGCACGAGGTGTTGGAACAAGAAGAAGACAAGACGCTGAAACTGCGTGTCTACGTCACTCATAAACACGGCAGTCACGCCCATTACGGAATGGCGTTGGACGTTCCTACCGAGAACGATCTGGTCGTCTCGACCGACAAAGGCATTGACCTCATTCTGCAGAAAGACGAAGAACTGCTGGACGGCGTGGTCGTCGATTACCTGTACCTGCCGGAAGAGGGCTACGTCATCTCCAACCCGAGCAAAGGAAACCACGGGGATCACTAGAAATAACGCCGCAAGGCCAGTTCCCCGGCGCAAGATGTGTATCCAATCAAGGACAGCCAAGCTTCCTTGATTGGATACCTACATCTTTGCTGCCTACAAACTGATCTTGATGGCAATATTCTTCACTTGCGTGTAGTATTTCAACGCCTCCAGCCCCTTCTCCCGGCCAAAGCCGCTCTTGCGGTATCCTCCAAAGGTCATCTCTACTCCGCCGCCGGCTCCGTAGTTGTTTACGAATACCTGCCCCGCTCTTAGCCGCGCTGCCAGCCAGTGCGCCTTGTGAATGTGATTCGTCCAGATGCCCGCAACCAGTCCGTACTCTGTGCCGTTGGCGATCGCCAGTGCCTCCTCGATGGTATCAAACGGCAGGACGACCAGCACCGGTCCAAAGATCTCTTCTTGGGCCAGCGGACTCGATGCCGATACGTGATCCACAACCGTCGGTTCAAAGAAGAAACCCGCACCCGCTGACGGACAGCGCTGGCCGCCGATGCGAATCGCCGCCCCTTCCGTCTGGGCGACACGCATGTACGATTCGATCCGCTCCAGCTGTTTTTGCGAAATAATCGGTCCCACATCCGGATTTTCCAGGCCCGGACCGATGCGCAGCTGTTTCATTTTTTCAGTCACCAGCGCGACAAATTCTTCGCGGATCGATCGTTCGACCAACAACCGCGAACCCGCTGAGCACGTCTGCCCCGCATTTTGAACGATCGACCGAACCACCCATTGGGCCGCTTCATCCATATTGGCATCCGCAAAGACGATGTTGGGAGACTTTCCGCCCAATTCCAGGGTGACCGGCTTGATGTTCACAGCTGCTGCCTTCATCACTGCAGTCCCGGTGGCGACCGATCCGGTAAACGTAATGTGGTCGATGTCCGGGTGGGCTGCCAGCGGCGCTCCCGCCTCTGTCCCAAACCCGGTGACGACATTTACCACCCCGGCTGGCACGCCAGCCGTTTCGGCGAGCTGCGCCAGTTTCAGCGCGGTGATCGGGGTGTCCTCCGCCGGTTTGATGACCATCGTATTCCCCGCCGCCAGGGCCGGGGCGAGACTGCGCGCGGCGATTTGGATGGGATAGTTCCAGGGGACGATATGGGCGGTGACGCCAAGCGGCTCCCGTACGGTATAATCCAAGACGTCGGGGCGAACGGGAATCGTCTCCCCGAGGATTTTGTCGGCTACCCCCGCGTAGTACTCACAGTAGCGGGCTGCCACTTCTACATCTGTTTGGGCCTGTGACAGCGGTTTTCCAGTGTCAAGCGATTCCAGGCGGGCCAGCTCAGCCTGCTGCTCGCGTATGAGCTGCGCCATCCTGTACAGCATCCGTCCTCGTTCCGCAGGCAGCATCTCCTGCCAGTCCCGCGATTCAAAGGCGGTCCTCGCCGCCTTGACTGCCCGATCAATATCCTCGCTTCCCCCCCGCGGAACCTCGGCAAGCGGTTTGGTTGAAGCCGGGTCGATCGAGAAAAATGTCTCCCGCGAAATACTTTCTGTCCACTCTCCGTCGATATACATCTGCATGCGTTCCACTGTCATCAATCTCTCCCTCCGACGAACGATTCACAGCCTTGTTCTTTGCATGTCTATTTGACAATGATGGATGCTCTCGTAATCTCCCGGCTGGCTGATTTGTCCAAGGCAACACCGATTTCTTCCAGGTGGAAATCCGCGTCAAGCATCTCTCCGAACGGGTATTTCCCGATCGTTCTGGAGAGGAACGCGAGCGACTTGTTCAAGTACCAGGGGTCATACCGGATGACCGGAATGATCTGAATCGACTTGCGGGTCATCAGTCCGGGGTCAAACGGGGCCAATTGTCCCGGTGAGATATTGCCGATGCTGACGTATCTGCCGCCCATTCTGAGCAGGTGGATGCCCTCCAGGAATGCTGCCGGCACCCCGGTCAGTTCCATGGCGACGTCAGCGCCTTTGCCTCCCGTGATTTCGTTGACAGCGTTCACCCGCTTCTCAAGCGTATCGTATTCCTGCAGATTAATCAGATAATCGGCGCCAAACGCTCGCGCTTTTTCCAAACGGCTTGGCACGGCGTCGATGACAATGACAGTCGCGCCAAACTCTTTTGCCAGAGCGCAGGCATTCAGCCCAAGTCCCCCTGCCCCCTGGACCACCACGGCGTCCCCGTAGTGAACGTACGCCTTCTCCAAGCCATAATACACCTGGGAAAGCGCACAGTTGGCGCTGGCTGCAGCGGCATCCGGCACATTTTCCGGAACCTTGTAAAAATACTGGTCAGGGTGAATGTAGTAATGCGTGGCAAACGAACCGTGAAAATGGGGCGCTTCTTCAGCGTCTTTGGTCCAGTACTTGTACGCGTTCTCGCAAAGGTGGAACTGACCCTGCTGACACGACCGGCATCTGCGGCAGGTCAAAAAGTACGCAGCGGCGACGCGGTCGCCTACCTTCACCGGATTGCCGGCGTAGTCGGTTTCTACCCCTGCTCCCAGCCGTTCAATTCGCCCCACCATCTCGTGGCCCATCACTCCGGACTTCTTTGTCGGATGGTGTCCCTGCCAGATGTGGAGTTCCGAACCGCAGACATTGGTGCGAACCACTTTGACAAGCACGCTGCCGGGTCCGGCCTCCGGCAGTTCGTACTCGGCAAACTGGAGTTTTCCCGGCTCGGTCATGATCGCTACTTTTCCTTTCATCTCTTTCCCTCCCCGCCGCTGGCGCTTATTCGTAGTATCCTTCCGTCGACTTGATAAACTGTTGGAACTGTTCGCTGTCATGGCCAAACCACACCTGTGAATGGGTTCGGGCGGCATACGCTTTAATCCGCTCCACGGTATTGACAAAGCCGATCGAATCGTAGATGATGCCGGGTATTTTCACCGGCGGCCCGTAGTTTTGCGCCGAGTAGACCGCATCGGACGCCAGGATGATGCCGCCCGCTCCGGGCAGTTGAACATGCAGCCCCAGCAGGCCCCAAGCGTGGCCGGAGCCAAAGTTGAGGATTTTCACGCCCTCAGCCAGCGGCACCTCGTCTTCTCCCGGCTTGATCGGATGCCAGTTGAGGCCGTTTTTTACCCATGCGTCGATATCGGCCCAGACATAGGCTCCCATGTCCTTGTTGATCGCGTACGTTTTCATCGTGTTGGCCAGTTCTGTCTCGTGAACGATGATGGTCGCGTTCGTAAACAGTTCCAGACAGCCTGCATGGTCGAGGTGCAAATGCGAAGCGACCACGTACCTGATATCCTCGGGGCGTACTTTCAACTGTTCCAATCGGTTGATCAGATAGCATTCTTCCGCTGCATAGTAGGGGAACAATTGCTGCACCCCTTGCGGCCAGCGGCCCTGCTCCCCCATTCCCTCCGGATTGCAGCCGGTGTCAAAGAGAATTTTTCCTTCCGGATGATCGATCAAGACAGCGTAGACAGGAAACTCGACAAACTCAGCCGGGGTGTTGGGATCGAGTACTGAAGCCGGTTTATGCATTGCCACCATAAATCCTTTATCCATTTTCATTCTGCCGGTGTCCAATACGTACAATTTCGGTTTTGCCATCGCCGTACTACCTCCCTGATTTCAAATTTGCCGACACGGACCAATTAGTCTGATACGCCAAGCAGCTCCGGTTTTTTTCGGTAGATCACCCCCTGACGTGTTCACACAACGTAAATAGCAAGCTGCGTGCCAAAAAAAACAAGCCAAGAAAGCCAGGATGCGGCGAATAAATTCGAATATTGTGTATAATTGCACCAATAGAGGGACTCGTACGGACACCAGTCGCGGTGCTCTGCCACACCAGCTGGTGCGTGTCTACACCACTACTCTATGATGAAAGGAGAGGTGTTTATGAACAAAGGTTCCATGTCCGTATCCCGCGCGGCCGTTCTGGAAGGACTGCTTCACACCTGCAGCAGCGGAATCATCGCCATCGACCGGCAGACAAACATCATCCTGTTTAACGAAGCGGCCGAGCGGCTCACGCAACTGCCGAGAGGAGATGCCATGTCCCGGCCGATCCAGAGTGTCATCCCGGATGTGTCCCTTCCCTCTGTCCACCTCTCATCCGGTGAGAGATGAACGCGGGAACATCTGCATGGTTGTCAGCAATGTTCGCGATATTACCTACCTGAAGGCGCTGGAGGAGGAATTGGCAAAAGCGCGGGAGCTGAACGAGACCTTTTCCGGAGAAATCGCCCACTTTCGCCACGTAGACTCGTCCGAAGCAACAATCGTCTACCACAGCGAGACGATGAAAGAGATCGTGCGGCTGATCTACCAGGTTGCCGCGTATCCGACGACCGTCTTGATCAGCGGGGAATCCGGGGTGGGAAAAGAAGTGATTGCATCACTGATCCACCATCACAGCCCGCGGGCCAAGCAGCCGTTCATCAAAATCAACTGTTCGGCGATACCGGAAAACCTGCTTGAATCGGAACTGTTCGGCTATGAACGAGGGGCGTTTTCGGGTGCGTTAAAAAACGGAAAACTGGGGCTGTTCGAATTAGCAGACGGCGGAACCATCCTGCTCGATGAGATTGGCGATCTGCCGCTTAACCTGCAGGCCAAGCTGCTGCGAGTCCTGCAGGAGCGGGAAGTGCGTAAAATAGGCGGAACCAAAACCATCCCGATCGACATCCGGATCATCTCCGCGACAAATCGTCAGCTTAAGGACCTGGTAGACAAGGGAGAATTTCGCGAGGACCTGTTCTACCGGCTCAACGTCATCAACCTGCATATCCCGCCACTGCGCGACCGCAAAGAGGATATACCGCCCCTGTTCGCTTACTACCTGAAAAAATTTTGCAAAGCGTACGGCATACAAAAATCGATCACGCCCGAAACGATGGAATACCTGCAGTCCTACCACTGGCCGGGAAACATCCGGGAAATCCGCAACCTGATGGAAAACCTGATCGTCTCAACCGTATCGAACGAAATCACACCGGCCCACCTGCCCAGCTACATGAAGCAAACCCTCGCAGCCCGGTCGCCAAATGAACCTGTTCCCGCCGTGCCGCATGAAAAAGCCCGGCGGAATGCCGGGCTGAAAGAAGTGCTCAGGCAAACAGAACAAGAACTGATCCGCGAGGCGCTGCAGCGGCATCGCAGCGTGCGGCAGGCGGCAGCAGCGCTGCAGATCGACCATTCCACACTGCTTCGCAAGATGAAGAAATTGACCCGGGAGCCCTTTCGGCTGTAGAGGGGACAGGGGAGCGCTTCACGCGAGGCCGGACAGGAGCGGCGTCGGGCTCTGGATGGCATAGAGAAGCAAGCGGTGCACAGGGCGGGTCATCGCGACGTAGAGCAGTTTGGCATCCTGCTCGTTTAGCCCGTAGTGAGCTTCGTCGGCGTCAAGCAGGATGACCACGTCAAACTGCAGCCCTTTGGTCAGATAAGCGGGAAGAATCGTCACTCCCCCGGGGTATTCCGCATCCTTGTATCCTAAAAGCCGCACTCCCTCCAGCTGGGGCATCAGGGCTTTAAAGGCTTTTTTCCCCTCCGAAACGGTTTTCGTGACGATCGCAATCGAGGCGTATCCCTCGCTTTGGTATTGTCCAACCTGTTTGACCAGATCGCCGAACACCTCGGACTGCGTACGGAGGCGCAAGAACACCGGCTTTTCACCGTGGCGCAGGACGGGCTTGGCGAAGGTGATGCCGCTGAGATTGCCTCGCTCCAGGACGTGGTTGGCCCAGTGCATAATCTCTACGGTCGAGCGGTAGCTCTGTTCCAGGGTGTAGAATTCCTGGGAGTGACCGGCAAACAGCCCGTCAGTCATCTCCGCCCAGCTGTGCATGCCGCGGTACGAATGAATGCCCTGGGCCATATCGCCGACGATCGTGACCGAGCTTTGCTTGGTCATCAGGGTAATCAGCGCGATTTCCAGAACACTCAGGTCCTGTGCTTCGTCAACGACCGCGTGATCAAACCGTCCCAGCTTGTCCAGACCCTCAAACAGGTGTTTGAGGTAGAGCAGAGGAGCCAAGTCTTCCGCTTCCAGCCGCTCTTTGGCAAAAATCTCCACAGAAGTCTGTACGACGGACTTCACGGTCTCTTCACTGACTGATCCGGGAGCAGCTTGGCGGAGGCTGCCCGGGTCAGACATCAATTCGATGTAGGCAGGAAAGAACGCAAAGCTCGGCCACTGCTCGAAATAGCCTTGAACGATCTGCTCCAGCTGCGATTCAAACTTGGTGAGCGCCCTTTTGTCCAAATCGATCTTATGTTCCCGCATATAGGCGAAAAACTGCTTATTCATCTGCTGTTTGAGGTGCTTGTACAGGGTTTCGACCCGCTCCTTGAGCGGCTGCTGTCTGTACTCTTCTACGAACAAACGGCGGATTTCCGTTCCCGAGATCTCAAAAACCTGCATCGTCTTCTTGTACACGAAGCGGAGCGATTTAAACGGTATCCGTTCCAGGATAAGCTTTTGCACATAGGTTTCGATGGTCTGACGACAGGCCAGCGAGCCCTTGAACCCCATCCGCTGCCGGGCCGCTTCTGCCTGCTTAGGCGGGACGTCCGGCTCAAAAAACACCAACTGGGACCGTGACGGATCAAATATCCGCCACCCCTTGGGAAAATCCTTCTTCAGCAGTTTTACCGCCCAGTCAAAAAACGTGGTCTGCTGGACGTCTTCTACCCCCAATTCCGGGAGAACGTCGGATATGTAATGTAAAAAAAGCCGGTTGGGAGCGAATACCATAAACTTCTTCGATGACATGACGTGATGGTAGTTGTAAATCAAATACGACAGGCGGTGCAGGGCGATCGTCGTCTTGCCGCTGCCGGCTACCCCCTGGACCACGACAGGATGGTTTTTTTCCGCGCGAATAATGCTGTTCTGCTCGGACTGTATGGTGGCGACGATGTCCTTCAAACGGTTGTCGTTTGTCTGGTTGAGATGGGAAGCGAGAAATTCGTCGATGTACCCCTCGTCGAGAAACTCGTCAGGCGCCCCTGCTTCCCGGTTGATCGTTTCTTTTAGCGCTCCGTCGTAGATTCCCTTGATCTTCCCGTCTTCAATCGCGAAGTTGCGCTTTAGCGTTACTTCCCCCCTGACGATTCCTTGCGGGGTGCGGTAGGAAGCCTGTTTGCTCTCTCCGCTGTAATACAGGCTGGCGATCGGAGCGCGCCAATCGACCACGACGGATTGAAAGGTATCGCTTTTGACCATTCCCCGCTTTCCGATATACACCCGATCCCGTTCAAAGGTTTCATCCCGGGTGAAATCGATTCGGCCGAAATACGGCTTTGGCCGTGCCTGTTCCAAATAGCGCAGCTCTTTGGACTGGGCGGCAAGCACGACCTGCTTCACGTAGTCATCCGTTGCTTCCTTCAGACCCTCGCGCAGATCGTCTATTTCTTTATCGATGACAGCTATCGTCTCGTCCAAGTGCAATTGTTCATCCTGAAAGGCCGGATGGCGGACTGTCACGGTACCTCCTCCTTACACACGGCATGGTTTCCTTTTTATGGTATCAAATGGAGCGGGGCAGCGGCAAATGCATCTTACTGACGGAAAATCCCCCTCATCCCGAATACATGGACCGGAATGAGGGGGTGCGCCGCTGTCAATGCTTTATATCGTTCTCATCCACAAAGCGGATTGCGTCCAAATTGGCCTTCAATGAAGTGCGAACGGCAGCGATGTACTTCTGCCGAAGCCGCTGCTGTTCCTGTTTTTCCTCGTCAGTTAGTCCTGATTCCTTCGACTTTTTCGCCAACTCGTTAATCCTCTTGATCTCCGCGTCAGTAACCACATCTGTCCCTCCATCTTTGCATCGTCTGTCTATTATAGCACACGGATGGCCGCTCGTTTTACTTTTGTACGGGAATGATCAGCGTCTGGCCGGGATAGATCGTCGGATCCTCCAGATGGTTTACATCTTTGAGCAATTGGACGTAATCCCGAATGTCCACTTTATCAGGGTCGTGGTACTCGGCTGCCAGCTTCCAGAGGCTGTCCCCCTCCTGTACCGTCACTTCCATCCGAATAGCCGCCTCCGGCTCGGAAGCAAAGACCAGATCGCTTAATATGTAGAGGATAAAACAGAAAGTTAACATCATCAATAAGGCTTGTCCGCGCCTGATTCCCAATCTGCCCCGGCGTTTATGTACAGTGTTCATCATAAAACAACACCCCGCAAACATTTGTTCTGTATTTGTCTCTATCATAATGCGAACATGTGTTCATGTCAACAAAAAAATCGAACTTATGTTTGTCGAACGCAAGATCCCATGGTATAATGTAGAAAAAGATCAGGAGAATTGAGGTGTCACGATGTCCAAGCTGTCCCAACGTCAGCAGGCAATTATCGACTTTATCCGCAAAGAAGTGAAGGACAAGGGCTATCCTCCATCTGTGCGCGAGATTGGTGAAGCCGTCGGACTGGCTTCCAGTTCCACGGTTCACGGCCACCTGGAACGACTGGAAAAAAAGGGGCTGATTCGCCGCGATCCGACCAAACCCCGAGCGATCGAGCTGCTGCAGGAAGGCGGCCGTTTCCAGGACGAGTTCGAACAGCCTGTCGTGCGCGTTCCAGTCGTCGGCAAAGTAACAGCGGGTCAACCCATTACGGCAATTGAAGAGGTAGAAGACTACTTTCCCCTGCCGGAACACATCGTTTCGTCTGACAAAGTCTTCATGCTGCGAGTCTCCGGAGACAGCATGATTGAAGCGGGCATTTTGGACGGCGACTACGTCATCGTACGCCAGCAGAGCGTAGCCGACAACGGCGACATCGTCGTAGCCATGACGGAAGACGACGAAGCGACAGTGAAGCGCTTCTTCAAAGAGAGAACCCACTTCCGCCTCCAGCCGGAAAACGCGGCTCTGTCCCCGATCATCCTCGACAGCGTGTCGATACTGGGCAAGGTGATCGGTGTGTATCGCATCATTCATTAATGCAAAAACGTTCTTCAAAAACACAAGGGCTGTACCGAAAGCGGACGATTCCGCCTCACGGTACAGCCCTGTTTTGCATTGTCTTCTCTGTTTGCTCCCTCTTTCCCCGGGACGGTCAGATCGCGATGAAAAACCAGATGATCATGATAATCTGGACAGCCACCTTCATCACGGCACTGCTGAAAAAGGCGACAAGCGACCCCAACCCCGCCTTCAACGCCCTGTCTGCAGGCTGATTCTGGAAAAACATCTCGATGGCAAAGACGATCAAAAAGGGGAATATGATGATGCCAAACGGCGGGAAAATCATAATGCCCAGGATGACACCCGCAATCGCCCCGAGGGAAGACCACTTGGAGCCGCCATACTTTTTCACGAAGTACATGCTCATCAAAATGTCGGCGCCGAATATCAGCACGCTCAGCACAGCCATTCCCCACCAGAACGAAGCAGGCAGACCCGCTCCCGGCTCGGCGATGGCAAACTGGTACAGCAGGAAGCCTCCCCAGAGAAGCAGGGTATCCGGCAATACCGGCATGAACACACCGGCGATACTGATCACAAACAAAGCAACCACGATCATCCACAATAGTATCTCCATCCCGCTGCCTCCTTTCCTAATACTCTCCCCCATTTTTACGAACAAGCCGGCATAAAAGTTACAGATTCTCGCAGGCCAGAATAGCCCGCCAGGAACGAGTCGGACTGTCTGCCTTAGTGAAAAATACCCCCGGGATTGCCACGATGGAACCCATTCCGAAAAAAATTCCGCCATTCACCCACACAAAAGAAAAACCCTCACACCTACAGGCGCAAGGGTTTCTTCCCATCAATACATCGTCATGTACTGCTCGCGCTCCCAGTCGTGGACACGGGTGCGGAACATATCCCATTCGATTTCTTTCGCTTCGATAAAGTGAACCAATGCGTGCTCGCCCAGCGCTTCGCAAATCACCGGATCGTCCTTCAAGCATTCGATCGCTTCTTTCAACGTAGCCGGCAGGTTGGCTACACCGTTTTCTTCCCGCTCCTGCTCGCTCATCACGTAGATGTTGCGATCGACGGCCGGAAGCAGCGGCAGTTTTCGTTTAATGCCGTCGAGTCCTGCTTTGAGCATGACTGCCAGCGCCAGATACGGGTTGGCTGCCGGGTCGGGATTGCGGACTTCGATCCGCGTGCTCAGGCCGCGGGAAGCGGGAATCCGCACGAGCGGCGAGCGGTTTTTGCCTGACCAGGCCACATAGCAGGGAGCTTCGTATCCAGGCACCAATCTCTTGTAGGAGTTGACCAATGGATTGGTGATCGCGGCAAAACCGCGGGCGTGAGCGAGAATTCCTGCCAGATAGTGTTTTGCCGTGACGCTCAGGCCGTACTCATCCGACTCGTCGTAGAACGTGTTCTCGTTTCCGGAGAACAGCGATTGGTGTGTATGCATCCCGGAGCCGGCAACGCCGAACAGCGGCTTGGGCATAAAGGTGGCGTGCAGCCCGTGTTGGCGGGCAATCGTCTTGACCACCAGTTTAAAGGTGAGGATTTGATCGGCTGCTTTCAGCGCGTTCGCATATTTGAAGTCGATCTCGTGCTGCCCGGGAGCCACTTCATGGTGGGAGGCTTCTACCTCAAAACCCATTTTTTCCAGTGTCAGCACGATGTCCCGGCGGCAGTTTTCGCCCAAGTCGAGCGGCGCGAAATCAAAGTATCCGCCCTGGTCGTTCAGATCCAAGGTGGGATCGCCCTTCTCATTTAATTTAAACAGGAAGAATTCAGGTTCGGAGCCTACGTTGAACTTCGTAAAGCCCATCTCCTCCGCTTCTTTCATCGCCCGTCTGAGGATGTAGCGCGGATCCCCCTCAAACGGTGTACCATCCGGATTGTAAATGTCGCAGATCAGGCGAGCTACCTTCCCGTGCTCATTTCCCCAGGGAAAAACAACCCAGGTGTCGAGGTCGGGATACAGGTACATGTCAGACTCTTCAATGCGGACGAACCCTTCAATCGATGAGCCGTCGAACATCATTTTGTTGTCCAGCGCTTTCGGGAGCTGTGACAGCGGAATTTCTACGTTTTTGATCATCCCCATTAAATCCGTAAATTGCAGGCGAATAAAATTGACGTTTTCCTCTTCTGCCAAGCGCAAAATTTCTTCTTTCGTGTAACGGCTCATGGTTTTTCTCCTCCTGACTGGATTCTCTATCTATTTCTTCACCAGAAATCAGTGAAAAAATCGTGAAAGTTCGCCGCGGTTCAATACCGGCTCGTGCGTAAGGGAAGGATTGAACAACTGCTGCTTCAGCAATTGGCGCAGCTCCTTGTCGCTTAGTTCTTTCTTTGCCGCTTTCTCCTTCGGTGCCGACATGGCCTGCTTTTCTGCAGCCGGCGGCATCTTCAGCACCTGCTTGATCCCCGCGATGTTCAAGCCTTTATCCAACAGCTCTTTTATTTCGAGCAGCCGGTCCACATCGTTGAAGGAAAACAAACGCTGCCTGCCTTCCGTTCGGGCCGGTTGGATCAAACCGTTCTGCTCGTAATAGCGAATCTGTCTGGCGGTTAGCTCTGTAAGCTTCATGACGATACCTATGGGAAAGAGAGCCATGGCGCGACGATCCTGATCACTCATGCGTTACCCTCCCCTATCCTGTTCCTTGTTTTTCATTCTACATGAATGTCACCTTTCATGTCAATGCATGTTAGGAAAATTAACATCAGATTTGAAACGGCTTCACTCGGGCAGGTCAAGCAGTCCTTTTACCAGCAGTTCATCCAGCGCTGTAAGGATTCCCACCTTTACGTGGGAGTAGGTCAAGCCCCCCTGTACAAAGCCCAGATACGGCGGACGGATCGGTCCGTCTGCCGTAAATTCAATGCTGGCGCCTTGGATAAACGTGCCCGCCGCCATGATGACCGGGTCCTTGTACCCCGGCATGTCGCTGGGCTGGGGCAAAACGTGAGAGTCCACGGGAGAGGCTTTCTGAATCCCCTGGCAGAAGGCGATCAACCGTTCAGCCGAACCGAATGCGACGGATTGAATCAAGTCTGTCCGCGGATCGTTCCAGAGCGGGTTGGTCCGAAAGCCCAGCCGCTCCAGCAAGGCCGAAGAAAAAATCGCCCCCTTCAGCGCTTCGCCGACGACGTGCGGAGCCAGGAAAAAACCTTGATACATCTCCAACAGGGAGTAGAGCGACGCTCCTCCTTCCGCTCCGATGCCAGGCGCCGCCATTCGATAGGAAGCGAGGCGGACCAGTTCCTCCCTGCCCACGATATATCCGCCGGTCTTGACAATCCCGCCGCCCGGATTCTTGATCAGCGAGCCGGCCATGATGTCTGCCCCCGCTTGCAGCGGCTCCCGCTCTTCGGTAAACTCGCCGTAACAATTGTCGACAAACACGATCAGCTTGGGATTAAGCCCCTTTACGAACGAAATCATCTCTTCCAGCTTGGCGATGGGAAAGGATGGACGGTCGGCATACCCGCGCGAACGCTGAATGCCGATCACCTTCGTCGCCGGTGTCAACGCCCGGGCGACGGCGTCAAAGTCGACCTCTCCCTCCGCTGTCAGCGGGATCGCCTGATAGCCGATCCCGTACTCCTTTAACGAGCCTTGTCCGTGTCCTCGGACGCCGATCACCTCCTCCAGCGTGTCATACGGCTTGCCGGTGATGTACATCAATTCGTCGCCGGGGCGCAGCAGACCAAACAGCGAGATGGCAATCGCGTGCGTGCCGGAGACGATTTGCGGCCGCACCAGCGCCGCTTCCCCGCCGAATACGTCGGCATAGATCGCTTCCAGGGTGGCTCGTCCGACGTCGTCATACCCGTAACCGGTAGACGGTGCAAAATGAAATTCGTTTACCTGGCGGGCCTGAAATGAACGCAGCACCTTCAGCTGATTGTAATCAACCAGTTTGGCAATCTCCCGGTGCCGCTGCTCGATCAGCTTTTCCACCTCTTCGACGATCGGCCGCAGTTTTTCTCCGTGTGTGAATAAATGAAACATGGCGTCCTCTGTCCTTTCTTCGATGGATGTGCAGCGC
>NZ_HE978535.1:128076-168690 GCF_000311785.1 Brevibacillus massiliensis | reverse complement strand
AAGCAAAAAGCGGCTGGCCGTCAGCCGTCCGCTTTCTCATTCATACTCTTCAACAGATCGGGGCAGGTCCACTCGAAACGATTGAATCCGTCCGTATACGGGATTCTCTTGATTGATTCGCGCCTTGATCAGGTACGCGCCCGCCGTTTCGGAAAATTGCTGCTCCAGCTCGATTCCCTCTCGATACAGCAGCGACAGGATATCTCCCCGCTCCGCCGGCACCTGCAGCGTCATCTCCTGATACGACTTGCGCACATAGCGCTCGATGAGGGCAAGGAGCCGCCGCAGATCTTCATCCGAGAGCGCAGAGATCGTAATCGCATTCTCCATCCGGGGAATGTAGGAGCCGGGCATCACCAGATCTGCCTTGTTGAAGACGATGCACTGCGGAATGGTTTCCGCCTTCAAGTCCCGCAGCACCTTTTCCACTACTTCCAAATGGATTTCAAAGTCGGGGTGATGAGCGTCGACTACGTGCAGAATCAAATCGGCTTCCTTGACCCCCTCCAGCGTGGAGCGGAAGGCGGCTACCAGCGCCGTGGGCAAATCTTGAATAAAGCCGACCGTATCGGTCAAAAAAACGTCCATCCCGCCGGGCAGGCGTAGCTGGCGGGTAGTCGGATCAAGCGTGGCGAACAATTTATTTTCCTGCAGAGTGTCAGCATTTGTCAAGCGGTTTAACAATGTCGATTTGCCGGCATTGGTATAGCCTACCAAGGCGATCTGAAAGACGTTGTTCTTCTTCCGCCTTTCCCGGTGCAAGCTGCGAGTCCGCACGACGTCCGCCAGTTGCTGTTTTAGTTCACTGATCCGCCGGCGGATGTGGCGCCTGTCGCTCTCCAGCTTGGTTTCACCCGGACCCCGGGTGCCGATCCCCCCGCCCAGCCTCGAGAGCTGCTTGCCCTGCCCGGCAAGCCGGGGCAGCAGGTAGTTGTACTGGGCCAGCTCAACCTGTATCTTTCCCTCGCTGGAGTGGGCCCGCGAGGCAAAAATGTCCAGGATAAGCTGGGTGCGGTCGATCACCTTGCACGAAAAGGCAGCTTCCAGGTTGCGGTTTTGGCTGGGTGAAAGCTCATCGTTGAAGATGACCACATCCGCCTCAAGCTGACTTGCTCTCGCGGCAATCTCTTCTATTTTTCCGCTGCCCAGATACCAGGCCGGGTCGATTCGCTCGCGGTTCTGGGTCATGACCTCCAGCACCTCAACGCCGGCCGTCCGGGCCAGCTCGTGCAGTTCTTCGAGCGACAGACGGGAGCGTTCCTCATCGCGGTGATCAAGCAGGCAGCCCACCAATATCGCTGTTTCCCGCGTTTTGATCTGTTCCGTTCTCATGTATCTACGTCCTTTCCAAGCGCTATCCAAGGGCGTCTTTGCGTATGCTTTCCAGTGTACCACAATCCTCTGCCGTCATTGCTGAAAGACAAAATCCTCGGCTGCCAGCTGCAGCAGCTCATCCCTGGTCGGAGCGTTCACGGCCAGCAGCCGAACGGCCTGCTGCCTGATCGCATCTTCGATCGCGTTTCGGATGAAACGGGCATTGCTGAAATTGCTGCAAAACGGGTCGTTCCGGCTTTTGGTGATGTGTTCTCTCAGTTTCTCCTTCGCAGGCGGAGTAAGTTGGTACTGTTTGTTTTTCACGATTAATTCAGAAATCTCCATCAGCTCATCGATGCTGTAGTCTTCAAAGCTTAGTTTGATGGGAAAGCGGGAGGGAAGCCCCGGGTTCAACTCCATAAAAGAGTCCATCTCATCGTGGTATCCGGCGAGAATGCAGATAAAATCGTTTTGGTGATCTTCCAGGGCCTTCGTCAGGCAGTCAATCGCCTCTTTGCCAAAATCCTTTTCTCCCCCGCGGGCAAGCGAGTACGCCTCGTCGACGAAGAGAATCCCGCCCAGCGCTTTCTTCACCAATTCCCTCGTCTTTTGCGCAGTATGGCCGATGAACTCGCCAACCAAATCCGCCCGCTCCACCTCGATTAAATGCCCTTTGCTCAAAATCCCCATTTCCTTGAAAATACGTCCAAAAATCCGAGCAACCGTTGTTTTACCCGTACCCGGATTTCCCTTGAAAATCATGTGATACACCTGTTTTTCAACCTTCAGCTCCTGCTTCGTCCTCTCCTTGTTGATTCGAAGCAGGGCGTATATATCGTACATCACCTTTTTTACCTTTTTTAATCCGATCATCTGTTCCAGTTCGTCGAGAACGGCGGTCAAATTCGGACTGGCTGTGACCCTTACGGCATCTGCCAGCGTTCCCGGCGGCTTCACTCTTTGCGGACGGTTTAACACGATCTGAATCCGGTGGGGATGTCTGTTGATCACATCCGTCGTATCAGCTGACGAGTTTGGTGACTCCTTCACAAGCATCACCTGCCTTTGTGTCATACCATTAGTATACTCGTCAGGCGTGAAAACCTGCGCGAAAATTTGCCCGGGCGTTTGGCGCTCGGACATGAAAAAGCCCGGAATCTGCGAGAGTTCCGGCCTTATCATCTGTCACTGCTGATTGTTTTCCGCTGCCATCAGGGAGACAGGTCGCTGCGGGGTAAACGTGGAGATCGCGTGCTTGTAGACAAGCTGCTGTTTTCCATCCGTATCGATTACGATCGTAAAGTTATCGAATGCTTTAATGTAGCCCCGCAATTGAAAGCCGTTGACCAAGTAAATGGTAACCGCGATATTTTCCTTACGCAGATGGTTTAAAAACGTATCTTGGATGTTGATCGTCTGTTTCATGGTCAATACCCCCTAAAAGGACTTGTAAGTTATATATTCGGCAGTTGGTGAAACTTTCCTGCCAATGTTTGGGTGATTCTCTCCACTACCGATGAATATTCTTCTGGGTCGGTAACGTCGAACCAATGGATTTCCGACATTCGCCGAAACCATGACAGCTGACGTTTGGCAAAGTGACGGGTGCGCTGCTTGATCGCGGCCACCGCCTGTTCCAACGAAATTTCACCGTATAAATACGGAACCAGTTCCTTATAGCCAAGTCCCTGCATCGACACCGCGGACGGGTCCAAGCCGCGGTCGAGTAGCTGCCGGACTTCCTCGACAAGACCGGCCTCGATCATCTGATCGACGCGCCTGTTAATTCGTTCATACAACACGGCGCGATCCATCGTCAGCCCGATCATGACCAATTGGTAAGGGGAATGCTCCGCCCGTACCTGAAAATCCGACATGCGCTGCCCGGTGACCTGGTAAATCTCGATTGCCCGAATTACCCGTTTTCTGTCGTTGGGATGCAGCCGTTCCGCGGTAAGCGGATCGATCGCGGCCAACTGTCGGTGCAGCGCCTCCACTCCTTCCAACTCTGCAATCTTCTCGAGCCGCTGACGCAATTCAGGATCTTGCCCAGCTTCTGAAAAGTGAAAGCTGTGTGTGACTGATTCTATGTAAAGTCCGGTACCGCCGACGATAAAGGGCAGTCGGCCGCGCTCGTTGATTTCCGCAATGAGCTGCCTGGCCATCGCCTGGAAGTGGGCCACGGAGTATTCTTCATCCGGATCGATAATGTCGATCAAGTGATGCGGAACCATCCGGCGCTCCTCAGGCGTCGCTTTCGCCGTGCCGATGTCCATCTGGCGGTAGACCTGCATGGAATCTCCCGATATGATTTCGCCGTTGAACGTCTGAGCCAGCCTCAAACTGAGTGCCGTCTTGCCGACAGCAGTAGGCCCGACAATCACCGCCAATTTTTCCTTCTCTTGCACGTCACTCCCCTCCAGTTACCTCTCTATAGCTGTACACAACCTGATGTTCCTTTTTCCGGTATGGCGTGAACCCAAACTGCCGGAAGTACTCGCTCGTCTTCCCCTCTTTCAACACCACACGCCTGCGGGCAACACGGAGGGCCTCTTGCACCACCTGTTTTGCAAGCGGCTCCTGATTGGCAAGCGGGCGAAGTGCGGCGATCCCGCTCGAAGCGTCAACACCGACCTGAAACATCGGGTCAAAGTAGACGACGTCCCACGAACGGTCAGGCTGCTGCCGGAGAAACGCGTAATGGTCGGCGGCGACTACCTCCACCCGCCTCATCGCTTGGATCAGCGCTTCCGATCCCTGACTCCAGCGGCGCAGTCCGTCCTCTACCATCAGCGCCACGGTCCGCTGCGACTCAATGCCGACAACTCTGCCCGACTGGCCGACCGCATAAGCAAACACGATGGCGTCAGCCCCCAGACCAAGTGTAGCATCCAGCACACCATCTCCTGGTTTTATTTGGCAGGCAGAGAGCATAGTATCAGTATCGCCGCGCTCAAGCCGCTTTATACGGAATGCAGCCGTATTCGGATGAAAAAAGAACGGTTGTGCACCCGGCGATTCGAGCCGCACTCCTTTTGCCGAGACGACGATGATCTCATCTGTCCCGCTGCGCCGCCTGAGTGCCGCCAGTGAATCAAACCGCCGCGGTACGATCGGGATTCCGAACCGCTTGGCCAGTGCTTTGGCGTGTTCCAGTGTCTCTTCGCTGGGTTCCAATCCCGTTGTCAGGATCAAGCTGCATCACCCGTTTCAATAATAGCATGTTATGGAGATGAATCTAATAGATATATCGTCACATCACCCGCTTAAACATTTTTTCCAATTCATAGGTAGAAAAGTGGATGATGATCGGCCTGCCGTGCGGGCAGGTAAAGGGGCTTTTGGTCATCCGCAAGCGCTCGAGCAGTGCCTCCATCTCCGCGTGGGTGAGAAAGCGGTTGGCTTTAATCGAAGCCTTGCAGGACATCATGATCGCCGCTTTCTCCCGCATTTCCCGGATATCGATGCGGGCCTGCTCGCCCGCCTCCAAAACGAACTGGATCAGTTCGTCGATGACTTCCAATTCGCTGCCTTGCGGAAACCAGGAAGGGTGAGCCCTGACGATGAACGTCCGACTTCCGAACCACTCCGCCTCCAACCCGAGCGACCGCAGCAGTTCCAGCCGTTTCAACAAGCGTGCCTCTTCCGCCGCCGTGCATTCCACGGTGTGGGGAAACAAGAGCAGCTGGCTGGATGCGCTCTCCTCCTGCAGCTTCTCCATAAAAAATTCGTAGTAGATCCGCTCCTGTGCCGCGTGTTGGTCGATCAGGTACATCCCGGTCTCATTTTGCGCGACAATATAGGTCCCATGTACCTGTCCGACCGGGTATAACATCGGGATCGCAGCCGCCGCCTCGGCGGCTTCCCCCGCAGACGCACTCCCCTGGGCCGCAGACGCTTCCGCATCGAACGCCGCATCATCTGCAGCCGCGGAAGCTGCCTGGACAGACGGTTCTGCCGCCGCAGCTGTTTCGGCTCCGCTGTGCGCGGCTTCTACCTGCAGTTCCGCAGAGGGCTGCTCCGTAACCCCGCTCTCTTTTACCAGGAACCTCTCGCGAACCTCCGCCTCTGTCGGCAGCTTGCGGGATTGACCGAACACGGCACTGTCTATTTTTTCCATCTTCACCGCAGGCCTGGTATACCCTGCCGGGTTCAGCTCCAACTGCGGCTGGAACAGGGACTCGCCTCGTCCCCGTCCCCTGCGCTCCGCCTGCAGCGGCTGCACGATTCGCAGGCCCTGGCGGAGCGCCGTCCTTACCGCCGTTTCGATCGCCTCGCACAGCTCCTGCTCTTTGCTGAACCGCGCCTCCAGCTTTGCGGGATGCACATTGACGTCGACGAGTGTCGGATCCATTTCCAATTGCAAGGCCACAATCGGAAACCTTCCAACAGGCAAAAGCGTGTGGTAGCCGCGCATGATCGCATTGGTCAGCGGGTAACTGCGAATGTACCGCCCGTTGACCAGCGTGGAGATATAGGAACGGTTGGCTCTCGTCACTTCCGTCTTGGCGAGATACCCGCTCCAGCGAAAATCGAGCGTCTCCCCGCTGACCGGAAGGAGCAGCTTGGCTACCTGGACGCCGTAGATCGCCGCCATGACATGCAGCAGTTTGCCGTCTCCGGAGGTTTGCAGTATCATTTTCCCGTTGTGGGTAAGCGTAAAGGCTATCCCGGGGTAAGCCAGCGCCAGACGGTTCACAAAATCGGAGATATGTCCGATCTCGGTGGAGATCGACTTCATGTACTTCAGCCTTGCCGGCGTATTGAAAAACAGATCGCGAATGACGATTTGGGTTCCCTGTACGGCAGCAGCGTCAGTCACGCTTTGCACCTTGCCGCCTTCGACCACGATCTGCGTTCCCACTTTGCCGCTTGCGTCCGTGCTGGTCAGCTCCACGCGGGCGACGGAGGCGATACTCGGCAGCGCCTCGCCGCGAAACCCCAGCGTGCGAATCTGAAACAGATCGCGCGTAGTGCGAATCTTGCTGGTCGCATGCCGCTCGAATGCGAGCAAACAGTCGCTGCGCTCCATCCCGTGTCCGTCATCGACGATCCGGATGGAACCAAGCCCGCCTTCCTCGACGTGGATTTCGATTCGCTTCGCCATTGCGTCGATAGCGTTTTCGACCAGTTCTTTGACCACGGAGGCAGGGCGTTCCACCACTTCACCCGCGGCGATCATGTTGCTCAGCTGATCGTCCATCACCTGGATTATTCCCATCTCCTCCGCCTCCTTGTCACTTTCCGTTCAATGTTTGCTTCCACTCTGACAGCAGCAGCATCGCCTGCAGCGGCGTCAAGTGGTTGATGTCAACCGAGCGCAGCTGGTCAAGCACTTCCGCCGCCTGCGGATCGAAAGCAGGCTCCGGCTTCTCTTCAGCCGCCGCGGCAAACAACATGTCGAGTGTCATCTGCTCCGGTGCGGCCGCGAATTGCTTTGCCTCCAGTTCATGGAGAATCTGGCGGGCCCGGGAAATGACGGAATGCGGCATCTCGGCAAGCTCTGCTACGTGGATGCCGTAGCTTTTGTCAGCTCGTCCCTCGGCGATTTTGTGCAAGAACAGGAGCTTCCCTTCTCTTTCTTCGCATCTGGCATTGACGTTGACCACCCGCGGCAAGCTTTCTGCCAGATGGGTCAGCTCGTGGTAGTGCGTGGAAAACAGCGTCTTGGCGCCGATCCGGTCGTGGATGTGCTCGATCACCGCTTGGGCCAGCGCCATGCCATCATAGGTCGAGGTGCCTCGGCCGATCTCGTCCAGCAGGATTAAACTGCGGGACGTGGCCTTCACCAGCGCCTGCTTGGTCTCCAGCATCTCCACCATAAACGTGCTGTGGCCGCCGACCAGATCGTCAGCCGCGCCGATCCGGGTAAAGATCTGGTCGACCAGCGAGAGGCTGGCTTCTTTGGCCGGTACAAAACAGCCGATTTGCGCCATGATCGCCATCAGGGCGATTTGCCGCATGTACGTGCTTTTCCCCGCCATATTGGGCCCGGTAATCAGCAGCACTTGCCGCTGCTCCTGGTCGAGGGCAACGTCGTTCGCTACGTACTTTTCCTTGGACAAAACAGCTTCCACCACCGGATGACGCCCTTCCCGAACGACAAATTCGCCGCTTGTGACGATCTGCGGCCGAACGTAGCCGCGTTCATAGCTCACAGTGGCAAAAGACTGCAGCACATCTACTTCGGCCACTCTTTCGGCGAGCGATTGCAATCTGGCGACATGCTGCGCCACTTCGCTGCGAATCTGGACGAACAGTTGGTACTCCAATTCTACCATCTTTTCTTCTGCTTCGAGGATGAGCGCTTCCCGCTCTTTTAACTCAGGCGTGATAAACCGTTCCGCATTGGCCAGTGTCTGTTTTCGCTCGTAGCGCCCCTCGGGAACGTGGGACAGGTTGGCGCGGGAGATTTCGATGTAATAGCCAAACACCTTGTTAAACCCGACTTTCAGGGAACGGATTCCGGTCGCTTCCCGTTCGGCTTGTTCCAACTGGGCGATCCAGTCCTTCCCTTCCCTGCTGGCAAGCTGCAGCTTGTCCAGGTAAGCGTCGTAGCCGGGGCGGATCAGGCCGCCTTCGCGTACAGAGAGCGGCGGATCGTCGACCAATGCCTGCCGCAGCAGGCGGACGAGGTCGTCACATTCGTCCATTCCTTCAGCCAGCTGCGAGAGCACCGGCAAGCCGCTCATGGCGAGCCTTGCTTTCAGTTCAGGAATGTGTTCAAGGGATACCCGCAGCTGGACCAGATCCCTGGCGTTCGCGTTTCCGTACGCGATGCGCCCGGTCAGCCGCTCTATATCATACACCTCGTTTAGTGCAGCGCGGATATCGGATGTGAGCAGCAAATCTTCATACAGGTGATGGACTGCATCCAAGCGCCGTTCGATCTCGGAGCGATCCAGAAGAGGCCGCTCAATCCAGCGCCGCAGCAGACGGCCGCCCATCGCCGTTTCTGTCCGGTCGAGCAGCCAGAGCAGCGATCCCTTTTTGCTCTTGTCGCGAATCGTTTCCGTCAACTCCAAGTTGCGCCGGGAAAAGGCGTCCAACTGCAAATACTGGGCGGTTTCATACGCCTCCAGCTGGCGCAGGTGGGAGAGGCCCCGCTTTTGCGTCGTACCGATGTACTGCAGCAGTGCACTGATTGCCAATTTTTGGGATTCACCCAGCCCTGCTGTCTGTTCTCCGTACTGACTGTCTGCAAGGCGGGGATCGATCTGGTCCGGCGCCATTTTCATGACCGGCAGGTTCAGCACACCTTCCGCGATCTCTTCTCCGCACAGCACCAGCTCCCTGGGCTGGTACCGCAGCGCCTCTTCCCATACGGCATCCGCACGCGGAGTGGTGACGTACATCTCGCCCGTACTCATATCGCAGGCGGCGATGCTT
Source organism: Brevibacillus massiliensis (assembly GCF_000311785.1). Classification (GTDB taxonomy): domain Bacteria; phylum Bacillota; class Bacilli; order Brevibacillales; family Brevibacillaceae; genus Brevibacillus_C; species Brevibacillus_C massiliensis. Next base: position 159,987 of record NZ_HE978535.1, on the reverse strand, counting down.
TCCCGGCCGCCGCTTGCGGCGATGGAGACGATGTAATTGTTTTCCTTGGCGGATAACCACTCGCCTTCCATCATCGTCCCGGGCGTGATCACCCGCGTCACTTCACGGCGGACAACGCCCTTGGCCGCCTTCGGATCTTCCACTTGCTCACAGACAGCCACTTTATACCCTTTTTTTAACAGCTCAGCTATGTATGTATCTGCGGAATGGTGGGGAACCCCGCACATCGGGATTCGCTCCTCCCCTCCGCCATCGCGGCCGGTCAGTGTAATCTCCAGCTCGCGGGACGCTTTTACCGCGTCCTCAAAAAACAACTCGTAAAAATCGCCCAGGCGAAAAAATAAAAAAGTATCGGGATACTCTTGCTTGATCGCCAGATACTGCTGAATCATCGGCGTATATTGTGCCATTGTTACACGACTCCTAGCTTTCCAATCTCGTCCTTTATTATAGCACGGTTATTTGGGGATGTAGAGGGTGAGAGTCCCCAGGCCGGGCGAAAATCCTGCTCGGCCGGCCAGTTCTTCCCGGATGTGAGATCGCGAAAAAACGGTTCCAACACCTGTTCATAACGTCGATACATCGGCAAGCGGGTCAATTCTTTCAGCAAGTCACGCACAACCGGGCGCAAAAAAGCGGTATCCCCTCTGTAATAAGCCATTTGAACGCCCAGATCTGTCGCAGGCATCTGAGTCAAGTGCCATTGCTGATCCGCTACCAGCTTCGCCAAGGTGAGCACCCCTCTGGCTGTCTGAGGCGTGACCAGCCAGCTCGGCAGCGTCCGGTATTCAAATCCGCCATGCGGCTGTTTTCGCACATCTCCCAAAAATCCGTATCTCGGCCGGCGGTCCCGGCTTCCTGAATCTTCCACCAGACAGAGCGGCAGGCTGAGGTAACTGTCCAGCTTTCTCGCCAACTGAAATGTCGGGACAACGCCGCTGAAATGGATGTGTCCGCCAATCGGAAACCCTCGGAACGGCATGCCGCCGGCAATCCATTCCCATGAGCTGTCTATTTTGCTTCGGGCAACTTGCATGGCCCGATAGAGGTGGCGGAGCAGCTGATCCGGTTCGTCAGCGGGTTTGGGGCGAAGCTCGACGAGCGGAAAGTGATTCTCCAGGCGATTTTCCTGCGTCCGGGCAAAGTCGCACCCCGCGATGCCGTGTTTTCCCAAAAATGCGGACGCGATTCCCATTTCGCCCGTCTGGCTGCGCAGGGCAAATTCGGGGTCGGCACCCAGCGTTACGCCAGTCTGCCGCTGCTGTTCATCGCCGACTTGTTGCAGGAAAGTCCGCTGAGCTTCAGCATACACTAATGATAGCTGCTTCGATCGCTCCATCCCGGGATCTACATCCATGACCCGGATCCGGGTCGGCGACAAGGCAGCGATGAGGACCGAACCGTAATCAAGCCCCACAGCATACAAGCTGCGAATTGCACAGGCGATGACCCGCTGGATCTCCGCACCTTCCCGCTCTTCTGTCGGGAGAAAATCAAGCACTTCCGGGCTGATCACCTGCCGCATGAGCCAAACACCCCGGGATTCGGCCAGCTGCATCCCCAATACGTTGCGCTGAAACAGGTGGACCAGGTAACTGCGCTGGGGCCTGTGGCCGGCTTCACCCAACTGTCCGCGTTCCCGGAGCATGCGCGTCGGGATTCCGTGCAGCTTGAGCACGGACATCATCCTGCGATAGTCGCGGCACAGTTCAAGCGCCGACGCGGGGTTAAGCAAAATGGACGTTGCAGTTGCTATTGTCATCCTCTGACTCCCCTCCGCCTACATCCTATGCAAGAGCCCAGCAAGCCGTGAGGGCGCTTTTGCCGATCGACAGCAAGCAAAAAAGAGAGGAGTGTGGTTCTCCTCTCTTTAGTCGAGATCGTCAAACAGGGCATCGGCCGATTCAAAATCGTCATAGTCCTCGCTGCTGTCGCTAAAGTCATCGATGATAAAGTCTTTATCATCACAACCGCCGGAGCAGACGACGACACACATCTTCGTTTCGCCAATGATTTCCACCGCGTACTCCATTTCGATACGGATGGTGACCGTACCCCCGCCGGAAATTTCGGCTTTGACGCATTTCGGCTGCTCAACAGCCCGGGCGATAATCTCCAGATCGCCGCGGCAGTTCGTATCGTAGTAGGAAAGCGGGACTGTCTCATGATAGGAAATCGTTTCTTTCTTTACTTCCGTCTGCGTGTTGTCAGCGAACGAATACCACAAGTTGACGTCACAAGTACCGGTAATTTCAATAGCATCTCCGACTTTTTCCGCTTGGAAACTGTTGTTGATCAGCCAGCATCCCAAGATTGTCGAAGGTGTATGAGATGGCAAAATGGTCTGTGTCGTAGTGGAGTATTTCTGGCCTTTGCCACATACGGCTTTTGCGATGAGTTCCCGGCACTGCAGGTCTTTATCTATACCCGACATTTCGTTACCTCCTCCATACAACGTTTCTGTACATTTGTATGCAGGTCATTCGTCTAGGGTGCAAGAAAAGCTCACGCCGAGTTTTGAAAAGCCCGTTTGTGACAAAGACCGTTTGTGAAAAGACCGTTTGCCGAATGCTGCAAGCCCGTCAGCAGCCGCAGCAGCTGTCCGAATCCTTGCGCTCCGGCCCTCCCCCCGTCTGTCCCGTCAGCGGATTGCCGCCGGTGTCCAAGATAATCCGCTCGGACACCGTGTTCGTGATGACGTGTGTCACCATCTGCAGCAAATCGTTCACATCCATTTGCGATTGCTTAAACTCGGCAACGATGGGGATGCTGTCCAGCTCCTCATGCAATTGGTTGTACTCCGCCTCCACCTTCTTGGCCATCTCCTGATTGTTCATCGACTCAAACATCACGAGTTCTTTCTGTTTCCGTTTGAGCTGGCTGATCAACTCCTGCACCCGTTCATTGTGCTTGATCTGCTGCTCCGCCCGCTTGTAGAAGTCTACTTCCTTCGACCGGGCAATCAGCGCGGCCAATTCACGCGCCCTCGCTAAAATATCTTTATCCGTAATCATCTGGTTTTGTTCCATGATCCTACACTCCTACCTTTGTCACGATTTCACCATGCAGTGTCCACGTCTTCGCTTCCGTGATGCGCACGTGCACAAACTGGCCGATCAGGGATTTGTCGCCTGCAAAGTGGACGAGCTTGCCTGTGCGGGTGCGGCCGGACAGGACATCGGGGTTCGTTTTGCTTTCCCCTTCGACGAGCAGTTCCACTACTTCGCCTTGCAGCGCGAGATTTTTTTCCAGACTGATGCGATTTTGCAGATCCATCAAGCGCTGCAGGCGTTGTTTTTTCACTTCGTGCGGGACGTTGTCCTCCATGACCGCTGCTGGTGTCCCTTCGCGAGGGGAATAGATAAACGTGTAGGCCGAATCATAACCTACTTCTTCCACCAAAGAGAGCGTCTCTTCGAACTGTTCTTCCGTTTCTCCGGGGAACCCGACGATGATGTCTGTCGTCAAGGCAGCATGGGGGATGGCGGCTTTAATCTTGCGCACCAACTCGAGATAATGCTCCCTGCTGTACTTCCGGGCCATTTTTTTCAGGACCTCTGTACTGCCTGACTGCACCGGCAGGTGAATTTGCTCGACCAGGTTGCCGCCTTTGGCCAGCACCTCGATCAGATGGTCGTCAAAGTCGCGCGGGTGGCTGGTGGTAAAGCGAATCCGCGGTATGTCGATCTTGCGCAGATCGTCGAGCAAATCGCCAAAGCCGTAGGTGATGTCCTCAAAGTCCTTGCCGTAGGCGTTGACATTTTGTCCGAGCAGCGTAATCTCCTTAAAGCCCTGCCGCGCCAATTCCCGCACTTCGGCAATGACGTCGTCCGGACGGCGGCTTCGCTCTTTCCCCCGCGTATACGGAACGATGCAGTAGGTGCAGAATTTGTCGCAGCCGTACATGATATTCACCCACGCCTTGATGCTGCCCTCGCGAAGCTTCGGCATATTCTCGATGATGTCTCCCTCTTTGGACCACACCTCGACGACCATTTCCTTGCTGAACAGCGCGTCTCGCAGCAAATGCGGCAGACGGTGGATGTTATGCGTCCCAAAAATGAGATCCACGTGCTGGTAACTCTTTAGGATCTTGTTTACGACGCTCTCCTCCTGTGACATGCATCCGCAGACACCGAGAATCAGGTTGGGGTTGTTGTACTTCATCCGCTTCATGTGGCCCAATTCGCCAAACACCTTATCCTCGGCGTTCTCGCGAATGGCACAGGTGTTGAACAGAATGATGTCAGCCTCTGTCTCATCTTTGGCAGGAGCGTACCCCATCTGTTCCAGAATGCCGGAGATCGTCTCGCTGTCGTGCTCGTTCATCTGGCATCCATACGTGCGAACCAGGTAACGCTTTCCTCTTCCGATCCCTTCCATATCCTCCGGAATCGAGAAGTTGTAGTGGACGGTAACCTCTTCCTTTCCGCGCTTCTTCGCCTCTTTTAACGAAGGGGGCTGAAAATAGATCGAGTAATCTTTCTTGCTTTTCGACTTCTGGGCGGATTTTAAGTCCGGTGTCGAACTCCCCGATGTTGTCATGATCTATCACCTCAATATGATTGTTAATGGGTTCACATCAAGACATTATACCACAACTGCCGGCCGGACACCTAGAAACAGCATTGAACGGCTGGGAATGTATTATTTTTCAGGATCGTTTGATTGCCGTCCATTTTTTCGGGGACTTGCAACTTTCCCTCGTCCGGCGACGTCTAAAGGAGCAAATCACCACATTCAAGGAGGAACCCATGCGAAAACTTGCGTTATTCTTTCTCGCCGGCTTGTTGTTGTTTGCGATGATGCCGTTTGCACAGGCACAGGCCGCAACAAAGACATTCAAAGACGTGCCGCGCAGCCACTGGGCCTATGAAGCCATCTCTGCCATGGCCGAAAAAGGGATAATCCAAGGGTACACCGATGGCACTTTCCGGCCCAATAATAAAATCACCCGCGCGGAATTTGCCAAAATCATGATCGCGGCAGCAGATATCGAGATCAACAGGTCCAATTCAATCAAACAGACATTTAAGGACGTGGACCGCAACCACTGGGCGTTTTACTATGTTGAGCTGGCCAAAAATTACTTGACCGGCTACAAAACAGGTACGACCTATCTGTACAAACCTGATGAATACGCCGTCCGGGAAGATATCGCTGTCGCCCTCGTACGGCTGATGGGATACGATCAGAGCAAGAAAGCAGATCTGTCGATTTTATCGCGCTTCCGCGATTATTCCAAGATATCGCCGAACCTGCAGCCGTTTATCGCAATCGCTGTTCAAACCGACTTGATCAAGGGCTTTGACGACAGGACATTCCGGCCCCAGGACCCGATTACCCGTGCGGAAGCCGCTTCCCTGTTGTACCGCGCCGGGTTGGATGAGACAAAGGTTGTCTTCCCGCCGGACGATTCGACAAAACCGAAGCCGGAAGATCCGAAAAGGCCGATCTCGATTAGCGACTCCTTCTCCGGCAAGAACCTCGACAATTGGCTGACAAAGGATGCAACCGGAAACTGGGGAGTGATCGGCAACCGGGCAACCGCTGTATCCAATGACTCCAACCTGTATCACTACTTCCTGCCATTAAAATGGAACGAATCGGCCAATCCCGAAAATTACGAGCTTCAGATTGACGTCATTGCAGACGGAACAGACGGCTTAGGCGGACTCTTCTTCAACGGCAAGGACGGCGAAGCTGATGTGGTGACGATCGGCAAAAAGGCAATCACCGTCTCCCACGTCAAGGATGCAAAGAACAAGAGTACAACCACATTGGCAACCTTCGCCTACAAGCTGCAAACCACCAACAAACTGAAAATCACGGTAAACAAGGACAGTTACGAGATTTCTGTGAACGGTTCATTTGTCTTTGGCCAGCAGGATTATCCGATTGACGGAACATCGCTCGGCCTTTATCTGCACAAGGACGCCACCAAAGATGTACCGGACAAAATGACCTATTTTGATAACTTCCAATTTAAGGAAATTACAAAGTAAGCACATGCGCTCAGGCCGCTTCTTTTCGGAAGCGGCTTTCCTGTTTTTCTTGGTTATGAAAAATTCACAACTAGAAAAAATAAAAGGGTACGTGTATAATAGTATCCGACTTTTGCCGGTCAAGTCGGCATTTTGGAAGGAGTATTGCCTTGTCTGACCTTCGCGTTCCGCTACCTTTTCGCTGGATGGACTCCGGGATCCATACGGCGAGCCCAATAGATCCGCTCGCCTTCGATGAAGCCTTGGCCAACAGCCTCGGCAGACCGGATGCCCAGCCCATTATCCACTTGTGGGTATACGATCGCGCTCTCTACCTTGGCCGCCGCGATGCGAGGCTGCCCCATTTGTCACGGGGGCTGAAATTTGCCGCCGAACGCGGATTTGGCTGTGTGCTGCGCTCCTCTGGCGGAGCGTGTGTCCCGCTCGATGCCGGGGTGTTGAATGTGGCCATTCTCTTGCCCGATACACGCATTTCCATCGACGATTTCTTTCGCCTCGCGGCAGCGATCATCAGCACAGGGCTCCAGGCTTACGGCCCGGTAGAAATCGGGGAAGTGGCGGGTTCTTACTGTGCCGGCGACTACGACTTCGCGATCGGCGGTAAAAAGCTGGGCGGTATGGCACAGCGGCGCACCAGGCACGGATCCATCCTGCAGCTCTGCATCAATGTAGAAGGAAGCGGACTCGAACGCGGAAAACTGATGGACAATTTCTACAGGGAGGCCGGACTGGCCGAGATGATACAGAACAAACCGATTCCCCGGATTGACCCGGGGACGATCGGCAGTATATCGGAGTTGACTGGCCGGGCTGTGACGCTGCCAGAGGTAAAAGAACAGCTATTCGTCGCTTGCCGGAAATTCTGGGCAGTAGAAAAGGTCCCGTTTTCTCTGCCAGTTGCAGACTTTTCAGAAGCACGTGCACATCTGACTGAACGCCTCGGTCTTTACGGATACTCGAGCGAGGAATTAAAACGGGCCGACTCACTGTCAATCGGTTGACATTTTCATCGTAAAAGGAGGGGAGGATCCATGGTACAGAATCGCAGAGGCTCGTTTACAGACGTGAATGGACTTTTTGTCTTCGGTGCCTTCACGGTATTGGTGATTCACATCCTCGGTTTTTTCATCGCAGCGAGCCAGGACTTTCCGGGAAATTACGATGCACAAGCCCTCTCCATCATCTTGTTGCGGTTTGGTCGTGCTCTCTTCATTTTTGGGACCGGTTTGCTGATGTTCTACTGGTACGCCAACCGGGAAGTGGATTGGCGCAAATTTTGGCGGAAGCGTTGGATCAATGTGCTGGTTCCGTACCTGATTTGGACAGGGATTTACACCTGTGTCCGCTTTCAGACCCTGCAGCCGGAGATTATCGTTCCCGAATTTTTGAAGAGCGTCCTTACCGGGAGCGCTTTTTACCATTTGTACTACATCCCTTTGTATCTGCAGTTGAACGTTTTATTCATGCTTTTCAAACGGGTGATCGAACAAAGGCTGCGCTTTGTTTGGGTACTGCTTGTCTTCGCCGCTCAAGCAGCCCTGTACGCCTGCTACCGGTACGTATTTGTCACGCCGGGCGTCCCCATTGATTGGAATGCATCGGCTGTGATGTCGTTTCTGCAGGAGATCTACAACTATGGACAAAATTACGCTTTTATGTACGTCTTTTACTTTCTTCTCGGCTGTTATGCCGGGCTGAACATCGACAAGTGGCGGATATGGGTTTACCGCTTCCGATACGTTTCCTTGCTGCTGTTCATCGGGTTTACGGCCGTTATTGCCGGGAGTTACCTGACAGACCGGATCAGTTACGAAGAAGGTCTCAACATCTTCAGTCCGCTCTACCTGTCCTATACGACCAGTTTTATCCTGGCATCCTACCCCTTCCTCGCACATCTCGGGAGGCTGCCAGTCATCAGCGGATGGCTCGCCAAGCTGGCCAAGTACAATATGGCACTGTATCTGGTTCACCCGATGATTCTGTTTTTGCTGGAGAGTTATGTCATCTACCGCCTGCCCTGGTCGACGCCGGCGCTCATCGCCGCCATGTTTTTGGTTACTGTCCCGGCCAGCATCTTCCTGTATCAGCAGACATCGATCGCATTTTGGCTCCAGCGAAAGCAAAAGCGGAGCAAACGGCAAACGGCAACGGTGCGTTCCTATCAAACCTGAATGCCTCTTTGCCCTGACGAGAACTCAAACCTTGATCCACCGCCTGGCGTCCGCCGGGCATTGTTTTGTTTTGCTGTTTGTAAGCCCTTTCAATTTAGGTTTTTTTTAGAGGCTCTTGCACTTTACAAACCTACGCATACAACGTATGATGAAGCGGGAGCTAATTTGCTTGCAAAGGAAGTGAAAGTTGTGAATCATCCACAATTCAGCCGGCTGCTTGAACATGAAATTAGCGAACTCATGATTCCAGCATCAAAAGTAGCTCATGTACAGCTTGGAAATTCTCTGGAACATGCCCTTTTGGTGTTGATTAAATCCGGCTACTCTGCTGTACCGGTACTCGATCTCGATTACAAAATCCACGGACAAATTAGTACAACCCTGATTATGGAGTCCATACTTGGCATTGAACGAATTGAATATGAAACGCTGCATGAACATAAAGTTGAGGAAGTAATGAACCCGAAAATCCCTCGAATCAGACAGCAGGAAAATTTTATGCGGGCGCTTGAGCTTTCCATTAACCATCCGTATGTTTGCATAGAAGACGATCAAGGCGTCTTCCTCGGTATCCTCACCCGGAGAGCGATTTTGGCGATCCTGTATCGGTACTTCCGGGAGAGTTAATTATCGGAAGAACCGTTCAAAACGGCAGGGATGATTTGCTCCCTGCCGTTTTTACTTATCCGGCTACAGTGAAGGGCTCTCGTCATCATCCAGCGAATGCGCATGCAGAAGCGGCTGTGAGATCGGCCTGCACTCCAACAAGCTTTTCCCGTACTCCAAAGGGGTTTGGTAGGTCTTCCTGAACATGCCCAACTCACCCGCTTTAAAGAAAGAATAACGCTGATCCCGTACGTTCACCTCAATCAAGTAAGGGTTCCCTTCGAGGTCAATGCCCATGTCAATACCGATATCGGCGAGTGAAGGGCTGGTCAATTCAAGCTGTTTGGCTATGAGAATGCCAACTTTGGCGATGTCCAATTTGATCTTCCTGACTTCCGCCTCAGAAAACAGCGAAAGCAGGACCGTGTCGAGCTTTTCGGCACTTCCTCCCTGCGCCAGGTTGCTGAGTTTGTTATATCGGTTTGCCAGCTTGGCTACCATTCCCGAAACCGACCACAAGCGCTTCCCATTTTTCTGTATCGATACCCGAATGTCAAACGTTCTTCCCTTGTACAGCGCCAGTTTTATCCCCTGCTGGATGAGAAATCTGCGGTTCCCCACCCATTTTCCCACCTGTTGGCGAAAAGCGCTTCGGAGAAACGGTTTCTGCTGGATCGACGAAGACGTCCAAAGGAATGCAGGGCCGCTGCGTTCTATCCGAACGACTCCTTGGCCAACCGAACCAATGACCGGTTTCAGGTAGACAACCTGGTAGTGGTTGAGAAGATCCATGAGTCCATTCCATGTGTATGTTCTCGAGATTGGAAGATGGGGGCGCAATGCGGGATTGCTGTGCAACAATCTGTAGACTTTCCACTTGTTCCGCACAACGAGGCCGTTATACACCCGTCCAATCGTCCCTAACTTGCGGATTATCTGCTTCGTACGCGGGTTTCCTTCCAACACGCGGTTATGGATCACTCTTGGAATTTTTACTTTTTTGCGGACCAACCGGCCTCTCACGAGAACAAGCCCTCTTACTTCCCTGGTTTTCAAGTTGGCCTGGCAAGGATGAAAAAAAATAGGCTCAAGCCCTAATTTTTCGCCTATCAGCTTGTAGTAGCTGAGCCGCTCATAAGTCTGCTTTCCCGCCAAAGCCAGCTGCAGCACCTTCCAATCGAGCATAACACCGATGTTTTTCACATTGATTCCCCTCTTGCACCAAAGATAGAAGGAATATTGACTGCTTGTTACAGGGTATGTTGCATGCATAGCAAAAGAGTGCCTATTTTTTGTCTCTGTTTTTGTCGCTTTGTGCGCTTCCCCGGGAAACGTCAGCTGCGCCTACCGACATTCGATTGCCAGCAAAAAGGGGGCCTGGTTTTGCTGGTTCAGGTATTGGTATCTCAAGACGAGGTACTTGGTTTGATCCAGCGTCCGACAGTAGTTTTCCACGGCTTCTTTTTCCACTTTTCCGGCTGAATGCCCCCAATAGACGACGACTGTCATGACGCCGCCGGGCCGGAGTGACTCCAAGCCGGCCCCGATAGCCCGGATCGTGCTCTCTGCCTCTGTCGTAACGCGCTTGTCTCCCCCTGGAAGGTAGCCGAGGTTAAACATGACGGCACCTACCTTCGCTTCAACCTCGCTGATCTTTTCATGACTTTCCATGTGAAGCTGGACGCGGGCCAGGACGCCTTCACGCTCCAGCCGCAGCCTTGTCTTTTCGATGGCCTCCTGCTGGATGTCATATGCGATAACAAGGCCCGTTTCGCCGACCAGTTGGGCCAGAAACAAGGTATCGTTGCCGTTGCCCATCGTCGCATCAATGACTGTCTCGCCCGGACTGACCCGTTCGCGGATCAATTGTCTTGCCACTTCCAGTACATTTGGAAACATCTTCTTCTCTCCTTCCCGGTTACGTGCAGACCGCTGTCTGCACATGCTGGTTCACTATCGGTTGTCTACTCATTCTGGGTCAGGTGCATGAATGGCAATACCTGGTCATAAGATGGGAGTAATAAGGGACAAGAGGCAGGAGGCCAAACATGCCAAGCACATGGAAACAAAGCTTGCAAATTGCTTCTACCTATATCGGAACAGTGGTCGGCGCCGGCTTTGCATCCGGACGGGAGATTATCGAGTTTTTCGTGCAATACGGCACACAGGGACTGATCGGGATCTTCCTGGCAGCTTTGCTCTTTTCCTGGAGCGGCGTGCAGGTGATGCTGATCGCCCACCGTCTGCAGGCAAGCTCCTATCATCAGGTCAGCACGTATCTGTTCGGCAAGGCGCTCGGTACCCTCTTTAACATCGTCCTGATCGCCGTCATGCTGGGAACGACTTCCGTTTTGCTGGCGGCCAGCGGTGCCGTCTTCGTCGAAACCTTCCAGGTTTCCGCACAGATTGGCATTTGGTTTAGCATGGTCTGTATCTTTCTGGTTGCAGCCAACGGATTAAAAGGCATCCACTCTGTAAACAGCCTGTTCGTTCCCACCCTCATCTTGTTTACACTGTTTGTCTTTCTCTACAACCAGCCGTGGCGGATAGCCGAGGGCGACTCCTTCATCCTCGAGGTGATCAAACCGTGGATCTGGTTAAAATCCCCCTTGTACTATGTAGCGCTCAATGTCTGCCTCACCCAAGCCGTGCTCGTCCCGATCGGCAAGGAAAGCAAAAGCGAGCGACCCTTGATTATCGGTGGGCTGCTCGGCGGATTGGGGATTGGACTTTTGCTTTTTCTCTCGTACTGTTCCATGCAAGTGCACTTGCCCAACGTCCTGCTGGCGGAAATGCCCAATATCTACATGTTATCCGGTGTGGGAAAAGGCATCTCCATTGCCTTCGCCCTGCTCGTATACGCTGAGGTATTCTCTTCATTGGTTGCCAACGTATTCGGTCTTGCCCAGCAAATGAATCGATGGGTCCCCGTCTCCCCTTCTCTTGTGCTGCTCGGCATATTGGGGATCAGTTACCTGATCAGCTTTGTTGGATTTTCCAGTCTGCTCACTTTATTGTACCCGCTTTTCGGGCAGATTGTCGTCTTCTTTTTGCTGATGCTGGCCGTTCGCCAGTGGAGGTACAAGTATTAAGATTATCCTGTAAGAAAAAAACGCCCCCGCAATACGGAGGCGTCCGGAAGCTGAGGTTACGCGAACTCAGCCATCAATTTATCGAACTCTTCAGCAGACAAGCGAATATCTTGGTTTGCCAACCCTTGTTCCTTAAAACCGGGAACAAGCGCCTCATACGACGGCTGCTCTGTGTCTTGGTAAATCAATCCAGTGAGCATGCCTTTATTCGCCATCGAATAAGACATCGCCTTGATCCGGTCATGCGGATCATACCCTTCGATGCTCTCAACCGGTACGATGTTTTCCTTGAACCAGTCGTACGTGTTGATCTTGTTATAGGTGACACACGGGCTGAAGACGTTGATCAGGGAGAAGCCTTTGTGTTTGATCCCTCTTTCGATCAAGTCAGTCAAACCTTTCAAGTCGCTGGAGAAAGATTGGGCAACGAAGGTTGCTCCGGCCGACAGCGCCAGTTCAACCGGTGTAACAGCCGATTCGATCGATCCCGCCGGCGTCGATTTGGTGACAAACCCGGCCGCCGAACGCGGAGAGGTTTGTCCTTTGGTCAAGCCGTAGATTTGGTTGTCCATTACGATATAGGTAATATCCATGTTGCGGCGAATCGCGTGGATCGTATGTCCCATCCCGATGGCAAAACCGTCGCCGTCACCGCCGGCAGCGATAACCGTCAGTTCCCGGTTGGCCATTTTCAGGCCTTGCGCAATCGGCAGTGCGCGTCCGTGAACGCCGTGGAACCCGTAGCAGTTCACGTATCCAGAGATACGTCCAGAACAACCGATTCCCGATACAACCGCCAACTGTTCCGGTTCAAGACCTACGTTTGCAGCTGCACGCTGAATCGAAGCTTGTACGGTAAAGTCGCCACAGCCTGGGCACCAGTTTGGCTTAACATTATTGCGAAACTCTTTGAACGTCGCCATGTTTGATCAGCCCCTTAATTCCATTATAAACATCAGACGGCAAGAACGGATTTCCGTCGTATTTCAATACAGATTCAATCTTGTCGGCGTTGCCCACATGCAGCTTCAGCAGATTTGCGATCTGCGCAGTTGCGTTGTGTTCCACGACGATTACCTGTTTTGCGCTTTCCACCAAAGGTTTGATGACCTCTGTCGGGAACGGATGCAGCAGGCGGATTTGGCCGTGGTTGACCGAGATGCCTTCCGCCTCAAGCCGCTCTCTCGCTTCCTCGATCGTGCCGCCTGTAGAGTTGATGCCCAGTACAAGCACGTCAGGATTTTGGTGCGGAGCGTTCATCACGACAGGGTTCGGGAATTTCTTCACCAGGTTGTCAAGTTTGCGCAAACGCTTGTTCATCTGGTCAACGTGGTTTTTCGGACCTTCGTTTGGTCGTCCGATCTCGCTGTGCTCAACGCCAGTTACGTGGTGCAAGCCGTACTTTTGACCAGGGATCGGCCGCGGAGAGATTCCGTCTTCCGTCAGCTCATAGCGTTTGAACTGTTCGTCCGGACCGATTTCCGGAAGCTCCTGGCCAGCCAAAAGCTTGCCGCGGCGGATCTCAACCCGGCTGAAATCAAGCGGCTCTACAGTTTGCTTGCCAAGCGACAGCGCAATGTCCGTCAGCATAATGACAGGTACCTGGTACTCTTCCGCGATGTTAAAGGCCTCAACCGTATCGTAGAAGCATTCTTCGACAGTAGAAGGAGCCATGACGACTTTCGGAATTTCCCCGTGGGTTCCGTGGATCATCGCATTGATGTCGGACTGCTCAATCTTGGTCGGCAATCCGGTGGACGGACCGCCCCGCTGCGTATCGACGATGACTACTGGCGTCTCCGTCATACCGGCAAGGCCGATCGCTTCCATCATCAGGGACAGACCGGGACCTGCAGAGGCTGTCAGCGTACGAATGCCGCCGTAGCTTGCGCCGATTGCCATCGTGATAGCGGCAAGCTCATCTTCGGTCTGAATGACGGTACCGCCAAATTTCGGCAATTTTTTAATCAAGTATTCCATAATCTCGGAAGCAGGGGTGATCGGATAGGCCGGCATGAAACGGACACCAGCGGCGAGACAGCCCAAGCCAATGGCGTCGTTGCCGATCATGAACAGACGTTTTTTGCCGTCGGCTTTTTCCAATTGGAATTCCGGCAATTGCCCGCCGGTCAAGCCAGCGACGAATTCCGCACCGCGGGAAATGGCTTCCATATTCTTTTCAACCACTTTTTCCCCTTTGCGCAGGAACATATCCTCCACAATATTACGGAAGTTTTCTACCGGTATTCCCAATATCGCACTAGTCGCCCCGATTGATACCATGTTTTTCATCAGAGACGTACCAAGTTCATCAGCAATTTGTGTCAACGGCACTACAAACAGACGTACAGGTTTAAGCCCCTCCGGAAGAGTCGGATTAAACTTGGCGTCTGCGATGATGATGCCGCCTTCGCGAAGTTCGTGAGCATTCAAGTCGATCGTCTCTTGGTCGAACGCCACCAGAATGTCGAGAACATCGGATACAGCCCGCATCGGCTTGGTACTGACGCGGATTTTGTTGTTGGTATGCCCCCCCTTGATCCGGGAAGAGAAGTGACGATAGCCATACAGGTAATAACCCATACGGTTCATTGCTGTGGAGAAGATTTCACCAGTACTTTCGATACCTTCCCCTTGCTGTCCTCCAACTTTCCATGAAAGTTGACTAATCATGTAATTCCACTCCTTTAGCGACTGTGAAAGGCGTCCATTCTGCTGCTTGCACCCAGAGGGAAACAACAAAATGTGTATGAGCTTTACCAATTGTAGTCCTAGCTATTCAAAATTGCAAGTGCTTTCACTAGAATTACTATTGGAATTGATCTTTGAATGTACCAGGTACATTAATGTTTTACATCTCCTATTGTAACACGCTTTTAAAAACGCGCAACCAGTTTTCGTACATGAATTTCCTTACTTCCGCTTCTGAGTACCGCTTTAACAATTCTTCGACCAAAAGCTGGTATTTGCCGGCAGAGCTGAGGTCGCCAAAAGTCTTGTCGATCCCGTCAAAATCTGAACCAAAGCCGACGTGATCCGCACCGCCGAGCGAGCAGACGTGATCGAGGTGCCTCAGCAGATCGTCGATCCAGACGGTTCGCTTTTCGCTTGTATTAAAGAACGGCACAAAGGACAAGCCGATAACGCTCTCCTTCTTTATTAATGCCCTAATTTGCTCATCGGTAAGGTTCCTTTTGTGAGAACAATATTCCATCGTATTGGAATGCGAGGCGATCACGCTGGACTCGGAAAGCTCCATGACGTCCCAAAATCCCGGTTCTGCCAGATGGGATACGTCGATCATCATTCCCAATCGATTCATTTCCTTGATCACTTGTCTGCCGAACAGAGACAATCCGCTTGGGCGCGGCTCCTCGCAGCCGTCAGCTGCCTCTGTGCGGAAATTCCAGGTAAGCCCCATGCCCCTGACGCCTAGGCGGTACAGAGTTTGCAGATACGTGAGGCTCCCTTCCAACGGATGGGCCCCTTCCAGGAACAGCATGGCGCCGCGGCGATTGCCGTTCATCACTTCGTCGATATCCTGTTTGCCGTAGACAGGCTGCAATCCGGAACCGACCACCTGTTCGTGAAACAGCATGGCCATTTCCAACGCAGCGTGAAACCGGCGCCCGGGGGGAACGTTCATCGGAACAAATACCGCAAACACCTGAAGCTGGACATCGCCTTGTTCCATTTCGGGCCGGCTTACGTGCAGACGTTGGTCTTCCTTCCCGAAAGTCAGGTCGCGGTTTTCCCACAATTTTAAAAGTGCATCACAATGTGTATCGATTACTTTCATATCCATTCCCCGCTCTATTGTAAAAATAAACATGAAAAAACCTGTTCATTCAACGAACAAACAGGCATGTTCACTCGGTCTACAATTCCATCATCTGGGTTCTACGATTAATTTGATTGCTGTCCGCTCTTCTCCGTCAATGACAATGTCTGTAAAGGCCGGAATGCAAATAAGATCGACTCCACTAGGCGCTACAAACCCTCGTGCAATCGCTACTGCTTTCACAGCTTGGTTAAGCGCCCCAGCCCCAATGGCTTGAATTTCAGCCGCTCCGCGCTCGCGAAGCACTCCTGCAAGGGCACCTGCGACAGAGTTGGGGTTGGACTTTGCTGAAACTTTTAATACTTCCATCCTTCTTGAACCTCCCGTCTGATAGAATATCTACCATCAATAGAATGATATGCACTTAACCCCTAAAAATTCCTGTTCGGACAGCAATTATTCGCAAAATTCCGATCTAATCATATTATTCCATAAACGGGTGGTCTGCGTCAATGCGGATTCTTTCGACCTTGCGGGTATAGCCAGTGGATTTGTCAAGGGTAAACAAAACACCGTTTATCTGTGTCTGCCCGTCTGCCACCTCAAAGCGTACTGGCAGCTGTGTCAAAAACTTCTTGATGACCGTATCCCTCTCCATGCCCAAGATGCCGTCTCGCGGACCGCACATACCTGCGTCGGTGATGTAGCCCGTTCCCTTGGGCAGGATACGCTCGTCACCCGTCTGAACGTGAGTGTGGGTCCCGACCATGGCGCTGATCCGGCCGTCGAGATACCAGCCCATCGCCTGCTTTTCCGAGGTTACTTCCGCGTGGAAATCGACAAAGATGAACTTGGTTCGCTTCTTTGCCTGTTCAATCAGCTGATCGGCGGTGACAAACGGACAATCCAGCGGCGGTAAAAACGTTCTCCCCTGCAGGTTGATGATCGCCGCTTCGCCTGCCGCCGTTTTTACAAATGTGAGTCCGGTTCCGGGCGTACCGGCAGGGAAATTGGCAGGACGGACGATCCGCTGCTCGTCATCGATAAATGAAAAAACTTCCTTGTTGTCCCAGGTGTGATTCCCGAGTGTAATCGCGTGAACTCCGTGCTCATACAATTCTTTTGCAATCTTTTCCGTGATTCCTCGTCCATGCGCAGCGTTTTCAGCATTGACGACAATCAGATCGGGCTGGTATTTTAGCCTCAGCCGCGGCAGGTATTCCATTACCATGTTCCTGCCGGGCGAGCCGACAATGTCACCGAGAAAAAGCAGTCGCATTCAAACCGCCTCCTGTCCTTCTGCTATGAGACTAAAATAAAGTGGCAGTATCTGCCACTTTATTTTGCATACTCGACGGCCCTTGTCTCCCGAATAACGGTGACTTTGATGTGGCCAGGATAATCGAGTTCATTTTCAATTCGTTTTGTGATCTCTCGCGCCAATCGAACGGCTTCAGCGTCGTCGATTTTTTCCGGCTGCACCATGACGCGTACTTCGCGTCCTGCTTGAATGGCATAAGACCTCTCAACGCCCTCAAACGATTCGGAGATCTCTTCGAGCTTCTCCAGCCGTTTGATGTAGGTCTCAAGTGTCTCGCGCCGAGCACCGGGTCTGGCTGCCGAGAGTGCGTCTGCAGCGCCTACCAGCATCGAGATGACGGACGTCGGTTCCGTATCACCGTGGTGGGAGGCGATACTGTTGATCACTACGGGGTGCTCTCCGTATTTCTTCGCTAATTCTACGCCTATTTCAACGTGAGAACCTTCCACTTCATGGTCAATCGCCTTGCCAATATCATGTAACAATCCGGCGCGTTTCGCCAGCTTCACATCTTCGTTCATCTCCGCCGCCATCAGGCCGGCCAGATGGGCTACTTCCATCGAGTGTTTCAACACGTTTTGCCCATAGCTGGTACGGTATCGCAGGCGTCCCAAGATCTTGATCAGGTCGGGATGCAAGCCGTGAACGTCCGTTTCAAAAGTAGCCTGTTCCCCGTATTCGCGAATCCGCTCATCCACTTCACGGCGGGCCTTATCGACCATCTCTTCAATTCTGGCGGGATGAATCCGGCCGTCGGCAACGAGTTTATCGAGAGCGGTTTTGGCGATCTCGCGACGGATGGGGTCAAAGCCTGAGAGAATGACGGCTTCCGGTGTGTCGTCAATGATCAGGTCGATTCCCGTCAACGTCTCAAGCGCGCGGATATTGCGGCCTTCACGTCCGATAATGCGGCCCTTCATCTCATCGTTGGGCAGCGTCACAACCGACACGGTCGTCTCGGCTACGTGATCGGCAGCACAGCGCTGAATGGCCGTCGTGATGATTTCGCGCGCCTTCTTCTCGGCATCTTCCTTCGCCTGGGTCTCAATTTCCCTGATCATGACAGCCATCTCGTGACGAACCTCGTTCTCCACATTCGATAGGATAATTGCCTTCGCTTCTTCCTGGGTCAAACCGGAAATCCGTTCCAGTTCGGCTACTTGGTCTTTATATAATTGCTCAACGCTTGCTTTCAGTTCTGTGATCGACTTGTCTCGTTCCGCCAGGTCTATTTCCTTGCGTTCCAGCTGCTCCAGCTTGCGGTCGAGCGTTTCTTCCTTTTGAAGAATGCGTCGCTCCTGACGCTGTATTTCATTGCGCCTGTCGCGCAGCTCCTGTTCTGCCTCCGTGCGAAGCTTGTGAACTTCGTCTTTCGCTTCCAGGACCTTCTCTTTCTTGACCGCTTCCGCGTCGCGCTTGGCTTCTTCGACGATTTGCTTGGCGGCCTCTTCCGCACTGGAGATCTTCGCTTCCGCAATCGACCTGCGAACGAAGTAACCGGCGATAAAACCTGCCACCAGAACAACGATGAGCAATATCAATGTAATCGGATTTAATATTGTACCCATAATCGTGCTTTTTTCACCTCCTTGGCGTGTGACATCTCCCCGCTTTCTAAGCATTCAATTTCCAGTCATCACCCTGCGAATTTCGTGTTGTGTCAAGAAACGAGTGTCTATTCGTCAGGTACAAACACTTGCTTCCAAAGTCAGAGGGGAAGCCTAAAAAACAAGACCGATGCTACTCGGTCCGCTGAATCCACGCAGTGCTGCGCGGTTGTTCAGTTTTTCCACTGCGAATTAGCAAAAGAAATAGCGAAAAAGTATGATACACCTCATAACACAAACCTATTTTATTATTTGATAACAAGACTTGTCAAGAAGCACCCGGGCACCGCCAGGGCAAAGACAGCCGCCGATGATTCTGTTATATCCAGCCCTACTCCGGCGAAAATCGGCCTTCCCGCAGTTCCCGGCGCAGCGTCTGCACCGTGGCAGGGGTAAATCCCCGACGCAGCAGGGCTGCCAGCAGCTTCTGTTCTTTTGACCGGTCCAGCGGCAGCACTTCATGCCTCAGCCTTTTTTCTGCAAACTTCCGCGCCGCCTCCAATTCTTCCTCTTGTTTTACCTCTCCGAGGGCGCCGCCTATCATCTCGTGCGGAAGCCCTTTTTGTTTGAGCTCCATCCGCAAGGCGTACTTCCCGCGCGGGTTATTGCGCAGGCGTTCCGCTACCCACTGCCTGGCGAAGGTTTCATCGTTCAGATAGCCCTGAGCGGCACACCTGCTGCTGGTCTGGCTCGCGACCTCCTCGGAAAATCCTTTTTGCACCAGGTACTGTTCCAGCTGATAGGTTGTCCGGGGGCGCATTCCCAGGTAGCGAAGAGCCAGCAAGTACGCCTTATGGCATTCTTCCGCCTGAAGGACCTCCCGTCCCACTGTTTCATCGATATAGGTGCCCTTTAATAAGTGGTATTTGATCAGAATGTCTTCATGGACGTCGAAGGCAAACTCATCATCGATGTATACCTGGTAGCGGTGCCTGTTTTTTTTGTCTTGATAGATGGCGGTAACCTGGCCGCTCTTCATCGCCCTACTCCTCTCCCGGGTCTGGTACAGTGCTGCAGCCTGTCGGACGACGACAGGCTGCTGTGGTTGACTGCTTATTCAAAATCAAAAACCGGCTCTTCCTCTTGCTCCGGATCCATGACCGCATCATCAGACTGCGGCACCGCACTCGGGTTGAGGCTGTAGTATTCGCGCACTTTTGCCTCGATTTGGCTGGCGATCTCCGGGTTTTCCTTCAGGAAGAGCTTGGCGTTCTCACGCCCCTGGCCCAGCCGCTCGTCGTTAAACGAATACCAGGCGCCGCTCTTGGCTACGACATCAATCTCGGCGCCGATGTCCAAAATGCTGCCTTCACGGGAAATTCCCTCGCCGTACATGATATCCACCTCTGCCGTTTTAAACGGCGGAGCTACCTTGTTTTTGACCACTTTGATCTTCGTCTTGCTGCCGACGACGTCATTGCCTGACTTGATGCTCTCCGCCTTCCGCACATCCAAGCGCACGCTGGCATAGAATTTGAGCGCCCGGCCCCCGGGAGTGGTTTCCGGATTTCCGAACATGACGCCTACTTTCTCGCGCAGCTGGTTGATAAAGATCGCGATTGTCTTTGACTTGTTGATGGCTCCGGACAGTTTGCGCAGCGCTTGGGACATCAGGCGAGCCTGCAGGCCCACGTGGGAATCCCCCATCTCTCCCTCGATCTCCGCTTTCGGAACGAGCGCCGCAACCGAGTCCACGACGATGATGTCGACAGCACCGGAACGAACAAGCGCTTCCGCGATCTCCAGGGCTTGTTCGCCAGTGTCAGGCTGCGAGAGCAGAAGATCCTCAATGTTAACGCCCAGCTTGGAGGCATAGACCGGATCGAGAGCGTGCTCCGCGTCGATAAATGCCGCTTGTCCGCCCTGTTTTTGCACTTCGGCAATGGCGTGAAGCGCAACCGTCGTCTTACCGGAAGACTCCGGCCCGTATATCTCAATAATCCGGCCGCGGGGAAAACCTCCTACTCCCAAAGCGATATCAAGCGCCAATGCCCCGCTGGACACGGTGGAAACCTGCATCGTTCCCATGTCACCCAATTTCATTATGGAGCCTTTTCCGAATTGTTTCTCTATTTGCCGTAATGCGTTTTCCAAAGCCGCGCGACGATCAGACAATACTGACACTCCCTTTCACTTCGTTTGGTTACCTGTAATCATCATACATCGAGATAGAAGCACTTGCCAAGTATTTTTTGCGAACAAACATTCGCATAACGTCTTTCCTGAAAAAAAGCCACCTGCATCTGGTTGCGATACAAGCGGCTCTCTTTCCCTTTGTTGGCCTTAAAGGGCAGTGTGTTACCTTTTATTGCGCGGTTTCGCCGGTTCCAGGTTGATTCGTTTGCCGTTGATGCGGGTCTGGCGAAGCGCCTCGTAGACGAATGGAGCGACCTCCTCCGGCACTTCGACAAACGTAAAGTTTTCGAAGATGTCGATCCGGCCGACTGCTTTGCCGGGAATGCCAACCGATTCGGATATTTCCCGAACCAGATCCTGCGGTTTGACATTCGCGTTTCGTCCGACGTTGAGGAAGAAGCGAACCATGCCTTTGGCCGCACCGGTTTCGCCGAAGTCGTACACTTCCGCCTCAGTACCGTCCCCGATTTCGTTGTGGAAGGCGAGGTGAAGCGCCGCAGCAGCGATTTGCTCTGGCGAGTAGTCGGCAGCAAGGCTTTGTGCGACCTTCTCGTACATTTCGGCGATTCCATCGCTTTCGATCAGGTTGATTAACTGTTCACGCAGCTGTTCCTGCTTCCGTTCGGCCACTTCTTCGAGTGTGGGAACATTGCGGGAGACGATCGCCGCTTTTGTCTGTTTCTGGATGATCATCATCTGTCTCATCTCGCGCGGCGTCACCAGCGTCATCGCAATCCCCTTGCGGCCTGCACGCCCGGTACGGCCGATGCGGTGCACGTAGCTCTCGGGATCCTGCGGGATGTCGTAGTTGATGACGTGGGTCACATTGCCCACATCGATGCCGCGGGCGGCTACGTCCGTCGCGATCAGGAACTCAATCGTTCCCTCGCGGAAGGCTTTCATCACTTTGTCGCGCTGAGCCTGCGACAAGTCGCCGTGCAAACCGTCGGCGAGGTATCCGCGCGCCTGCAGGGCCTCCGTCAGCTCGTCCACGCCGCGTTTGGTACGGCAAAAGATAATGCCCAGCTCGACGTCCTCGCTGTCGAGGATGCGGCACAGGCTGTCCAGCTTGTTTCGCTCAAACATCTTGTAATAGACTTGCTCGATCAGCGGGGCTGTCACTTCTTCGCGGCTGACAGTGACTGTTTCCGGATTTTTCATGTAACGGGTAGCGAGGCGTTTGATCTCGGCCGGCATCGTCGCCGAGAAGAGCAGTGTCTGACGGTCTTCGTTCAGGTGGCTGATAATCGTCTCGATATCCTCGATAAAGCCCATGTCAAGCATCTCGTCCGCTTCGTCGAGGACCAGCATCGTCACGTTGTCCAGCCGCAGCGTCTTGCGGCGAAGGTGGTCCAGCACGCGGCCTGGCGTACCGATTACGACCTGAACGCCCTGTTTGAGCGCGCGAATTTGGTGGCTGATCGACTGCCCGCCGTAGATCGGAAGCGTGCGGATGCGCTTGTACTTCGCGATCCGCCGCAGTTCACCCGACACCTGAATCGCCAGCTCGCGGGTAGGTGTGAGCACGATCGCCTGGATGGTATTGGCTGTCGTCACTTTTTCGATCAGGGGAATGCCGAAAGCGGCCGTTTTCCCCGTACCTGTCTGGGCCTGGCCGATCAGGTCGACGCCGGTCAGAATCCGCGGGATGCACGCCGCCTGAATCGGGGACGGTTCTTCAAACCCCATGTCGTGAATCGATTGCATGATGTTTTTATGTAGCGCAAAATCAGTAAAATTCGTCATCTTGGTCACCTTTCTTTTAAGCGTTGAAGCGTGTAAAACATTGCGTGTTTGGCAGAACGCCCGACGATCGCCCGGCGCTGTCCCGCCAATTGAAGCTGTTGCACAACCGTCGGCATCCCCTCTGCAGCCAGTCCGATGTAGACGAGACCAACGGGCTTTCCTTCCACGGTCCCGGGACCGGCAATCCCGGTAACGGAGACGCCGTACGTCGTGCCCAATTTTTGTCTGACGTTCTCAGCCAGGTATCTTGCGGCCGCTTCACTTACCGCACCGTCATGCTCTAACACCCTTGCCGGCACCCCCAAGAGGTCCCGCTTCGTCTCGTTGCTGTAGCAAACGACACCTCCGCGAAATGCTTCGGAGCTGCCCGGAACAGAAGTGAGCATCGAGGCGATCGATCCTCCTGTGCAGCTTTCCGCACAGGCTATTGTCTCCTGCCGCTTCCGCAGTTCGGCGATCAGCACCTCATGCAGGGAGGTCTCACCGACGGCGTAGATGAACTCGCCTACCCGCTGGCGAATGGCAGCCTCGACGGGCGCAATCAAACTCTCTGCCAAAACTCCGGAAGCGGCCCGGGCAGTGATACGACAAGTTACTTCAAATTCTTTCGCATAGGGAGCAATGGTAGGGTTCGTTTGTTGTTGGATGAGGTCAGACAATTTGTCTTCCAGGGCTGACTCGCCGATCCCGAAGAAGCAAAGCACACGGGAGTGAAAGACTTGTTTTTCCGGTTGCAGCTTGGCCAGAAACGGCATGACGTAGTCCACTGTCATCGGGCGCATCTCGCTAGGAGGTCCGGGCAGGAGAATAAATGTCTTGCCCGAAGCGGTCAAGCCCATGCCTGGAGCCATGCCGTGGTCGTTGTTAAAAACGGTGCTCGCTTCGATCACCAATGCCTGTTTGCGGTTGTTTTCCGTCATGGGAATTCCCCGTTTGACAAAGAAGGCCTGAATGCGCGAAAGCGCCAGCTCGTCCGTGACTAATCTGCGTCCGACAAAGTCGGCTACCGCCTCTTTCGTCAAATCATCCTGGGTGGGGCCCAACCCTCCGGTAAAAATAACCACGTCGGAACGGCTGGCTGCAAGCTTGATCGCTTGCATAAGTCGTTCGTAATTATCGCCAACAACCGTGTGAAAATAAACGTGTATCCCCAGCTCAGCCAATTTCTGCGATAAAAACTGAGCATTGGTGTTGGCGATTTGCCCCAGTAACAGTTCGGTTCCAACAGCTACAATTTCCGCTCTCATCTGTATCCTTCCTATTCCACTGCCAAATATGCCTGCAATCAGGAGTAGTGAATGACATTGCGATTTTTCGCAAAGTAGTCATAACCGGAATAAAGCGTGATGACAACCATCGCCCAAGAGGCAATGACGTCAAACGGGATGTGAAAAGGTTCGAAGGGGAAGTTGCGAATCATCAGCGCGACAATCGCGACGATTTGCACCCACGTCTTTAACTTGCCGAGTGCACTGGCAGCGATGACCTGACCTTCCGCAGCAGCCACCAGGCGCAGACCGGTCACGGCAAATTCGCGGCTGATGATGACAATCGCGATCCAAGCCTCCAACCGGTGCATTTCCACAAGTGAAATCAGGGCCGCGGAAATCAGCAATTTATCCGCAAGCGGGTCGAGAAATTTCCCGAGATTGGTTACGATTTTCTTCTTGCGTGCGATGTACCCGTCCAATCCGTCCGTACTGGCAGCCAGTATAAAGACCAATGCGGCAATCACCTCATTGTAGGTCATGCTGATGCTGCCGACGGTAAAGGTGCCAAAATTGTAGCGGACCAGCAAAAAAAACATCACGACGGGTACAAGAAAAATTCGCGCCAAAGTGATGCGATTGGCAAGATTCACCTACAAAACCTCCCCGGCTAAATCGTACTCATACGAATGGGTGATCCTCACTTTCACAATTTTGCCCAGTTCGCCTTTATAACCGGAGACAAAGACTTCTCCATCAATTTCCGGGGCGTCAAATCCGGTGCGTCCAACGAAGATATCACTCTTCCCTTCGTAACGCTCGATCAAGACATCCAGTTCCTTGCCGACAAAACGGTCATTCTGCTGCCGGGAGATCTCCCTTTGGATTTCCATGATCTGATTTGCCCGTCTCTCTTTGGTCTCTTCGTCTACGTGATCCGGTAGTCTGGAAGCCGGCGTGTCGTCTTCACTCGAATAAGTGAAAACACCCAGGCGGTCAAATTTGATCTCTTTGACGAACTCGCACAGATTCTGAAAATCCTGTTCAGTCTCGCCCGGGAAGCCGACGATGAGGGAAGTCCGCAGCGCAACATCGGGTACCGCTGCCCGGATTTTGCTGACCAGCTCGCGAATGTCGCGCTGGCGGCCGGGACGGCGCATGCGTTTTAAAATCGCATCTTCCGAGTGCTGCAAAGGCATGTCAATGTATTTGCAAACCTTGGGGTTGCTGGCGAAAACGTCGATCAGTTCATCGGTGAAGAAACCGGGGTAAGCGTAATGAAGGCGAATCCATTCAATTCCCTCCACCTCGGACAGACGGTTCAACAGCTCCGCCAGCATGTGTTTGCCGTCGTACAGGTCCGTCCCGTAGTTGGTGGAGTCCTGCGCAATCAGACTGATTTCCACAACCCCTTGTGAAGCGAGGTGCCTCGCTTCTTCGATGATCGATTCGATCGAACGGCTGCGGAATGCGCCGCGCATCATCGGAATGCTGCAGAAAGTACAAGCGTTGTCACAACCTTCGGCGATTTTGATATACGCGGAGTAGGTGCCGGTTTTGACTTTGCGCTTGATCACCTGTTCGTAGGAAAATACCGGATTGCCTATACGTACGGGCCTTTTTCCCACCAATGACTCTTCGATGATATCGGTAATCGACATGAAGTCGCCTGTTCCCACAATTCCGTCCACTTCGGGAATTTCTTGCAGGATATCTTCTTTATAACGCTGCGTGAGGCACCCGGCCACTACCAGCGACTTTACCTTGCCAGACTCTTTTAGATCCGCCATATCCAATATCTTGTTGACCGACTCTTCCTTGGCGGCATCAATAAAACCACAGGTATTTACGATCACAACAGTAGCCTGCTCTGGATCGTCCACCAGTTCGTATCCTTTCTCGTCGATCAAGTGAGCCATCATATCCGAGTCTACGAGATTTTTTTCGCAACCCAATGTCACGATTGCTACTTTTTCTCGCGCGGAAGCTTTTTCTGCCATTCTCTTTCCTCCAATTAGTCACACCTGCCCAATGTACACTTAAACAGTATAATATATCGCCCAGAGCAGTGTCAAAAACTAAAGACAAGCGGAAAACATTCCGCTTGTCTGATCCGGAGCCGGTTGCCTATTCAACTTTCAGCTCGACAAAGGATGGGTAGTGTTCCATATTTGCTGTCGGGACAACCTGCCCATTAACCGTAAGTTCAACTGCTTTCGGGTCGCCCAATTTGATGTAAGCGGATTTTTCCAGTTCGTAGTTCTGCTCCTGTCCCAGTTCCATCATCAAGGCGGCTACTTTCTTCCCGTTCTTTGCCCGATATACTTCCACCCAGCATCTGCCATTCGACGTTTTCAGATGAATCGAGAGCTTGTCTGCTTGCTGCAGCGCAAAGCTGTAGACGGAGCCGTTCTGGGAAACCGGTGTAATCCCGGTCTGCTGGGAGCCGGTCTCAGCCGGCGGCGTGCTGCCGCCTGAAGTCGTGCCGTCTGGACTCGTGCCGCCGCCCGGTACCATGCCGCCGCCAGCCGCCTCATTGGCAGGGAGCGAATCGGAACCGGACGGAGTGGGCGCAGCAGGCGGAGGAACGGGCGGCGGCGTTGATCCTTCAACTGTGTCTACCCCTGATGGAGAGACAGCCGTGCCAGATGGTGTCTGAAGCCCGCCATCGTGTTTGGCTGCATACGAGTAGATCAGCGCGGAGACCAGTACGATAAACAGCACCACCAAAGACTGGGTCAACCATTTTCCCGTTTGCAGCGGCGTTTTGGCGACAGTGGCACGGCGGCGCCGCAGCCTTTCCAATTGCTCTTGCGGCGGTTGTGCCGGCAGATCGGTTTGGAAGTGGGACAAGACCTGGTTGGCATCGAGCCCAACAGCTTCCGCATAGCTTTTTATGAAGGCACGAGCATAGAAATGACCGGGAAGAACGTGAAAATGTCCTCTCTCTATGGCCTCCAGGTAACGTCGTTGGATTTTCGTGACCGTCTGGATTTCGTCGAGTGATATTCCCTTTTCCTCCCTGGCTCTTTGCAGCACCTGGCCCAGTTCAGACACACTGTTCCCTCCTTACGTCACGTCAAAATCATTTAACGCCTGATTGTTGAGCATTTCATAGGTGATCTCCTCATCGGGGTGGTGACGGAGTTCAATAATATACTGAAAATCATCCAGTTCGTACTCCGATTCCCTGACGAAAATATCAGGGTGTTCCACAACCTTGGCTGCCGGGAAATTCATGATCTCCCGGAGCAGGCTGTGATGCCGTTCGGTAGAGCGAAGTGTTGAGACGATCCCATCAATTAAATATACATGATCAGTAGACATTTCATCAACTGCCAAGGTACTGCGGACTGTCTGGCGCAGCAGTGTCGAAGAGATAAAGGTCCAGCGTTTGTTCGCCGAGACGCTGGCCGCAATCATGGACTCGGTTTTGCCGACGCGGGGCATGCCCCGGATGCCGACCAGCTGATTGCCTTCTTTCTTAAATATTTCAGCCATAAAATCAACCAATAACCCCAGTTCGTCACGAATAAACCGGAACGTCTTCTTGTCTTCTGTGTCACGAGCGATGTAGCGTCCGTGGCGGACAGCGAGACGGTCCAGCATCGTCGGGGGGCGAAGCCTTGTTATGGTTATATTGTCCACTTTATGGATAATATTGCGGAGAACCTCTATTTTTTCGTCATCATCAGCCATGACCAACATGCCGCGGCGATTATTTTCAACACCATTGATCGTGGTGATATTGATATTGAGCATCCCCAGCATCGAAGCCAAATCCCCCAGCAGACCGGGCCGGTCTCTCTGGATTTCGTACTCGATGTACCACTCTTTTTTATCTTTTATATCCACGAGTGACTCCCTCTCTCACGTGATAAATATCCCTATCAGTATACCATCTGTGAGCGAGCCGACAAAGGGTGAACGTAAAAAAATCCCCGCTATTGGGGATTTTCCATTGTTACCCTTATTTTTGCACGAGTTTTACCATCATGGAAGCAAGCGCACGCTTTTGCTCCTCGTTGCCCACTTCCCAAAGCTCTTTGAGCAGACGCTCCTGCTCGTTTTTGGGCTGAACCTGTTCAGCAAGATAATCTCCTATCTGAAAGGCCACATTGTGAACCGTTTCGTTTTCCATTCCTGCTTCTTTGGCTGATCCAAGGCGTTCACCCAGAAATTGTTTCCAGTCAGAAAAGTTGTCTAGAACCGACATCGAACGTTCCCTCCTCGAGTTAGTACCTTCGGGCTGTTTGCCCTGATAGGATTAGAGTGCCATCGGGAACGCAAAAATATACGTTTTTTTCCTCTGCATTCCGTCGCCAAACTCAGGTATACCAGCCGCCGTTCGGACTGATCACCTGACCGGTGATGTATCCTGCTTCCGGCGACAACAAATAGACGGCGAGCGACGCTACCTCCTCCGGCCGGCCAAGCCTGCCTGCCGGAATCGCCTCCACGATCTCCTGCACATCCTCGGGGGAGAAGCGGTTCATCATCCCCCCCTCGATCGCTCCCGGAGCAATGGCGTTGACGCTGATTCCGCTGGGAGCCAGTTCCTTGGCGAGCGCCTTGGTAAACGCCAGGACGGCCCCTTTGGTCGTGGAGTACAGCACCTCACAGGCACTGCCCGTCAAGCCCCAGATCGACGACAGGTTGACAATCCGGCCGTACTTCGCCTGAATCATCGCCGGCAGGGCGGCTTGTGTCACGAAGAACGGAGCCCGCACGTTGATGTGCACCAAATTGTCAAACTGCTCTGGTGTCACATCGTGGATCAGCCCGACGTGATCGACCGCGGCATTGTTTACCAACAAGAGCGGTTTTACCGGCATTTGTCCAAACATGCGGTGCACCTGCTGAGGGTCCCGCAAATCTGCTTGGAGCGGGTATGCCGGCACCCCAAGCTCGCTTGCCAGGCGCAGGATCCCCTGCAGTTTATCGCCCGCCAGGTGATAATGCAGATACAGCGGGATGCCCCGCTTGGCCAAAGCGATGCTGACCGCCTGACCAAGCTCGCCGGACGCTCCCGTAACAAGCCCCCACATCGTTTCTCCTCGCATGACAGCTTCCTACTCCCTGTTCGCAGCCGAACGGACAATCGAGACTGCCATCTGGTCAAACCGAAGGTGCTCGCCCATCCGCTCCGTTACTTCTTGCAGCGTGATCGACTCGAGTACCGGCAGCACCGCAAACAAGTCGGTGCCGTTAAACGTATAACTGGTAAACTGGTTGGCGATGTACTCAATCGAGTTGAGCGAACGGAGGAAGTGACCTATCTTCTTCCGCTTGCTCCGTTCAAATTCGTCCTGGGCAATGCCTGTTTGCAGGTAATGGCTGATCTCTTGCTGGATCATCTCTTTCAGCCGTTCGGGATCCGGCGTGTCCCCGCCCACGAGGGAGTAGGCGTAATCCTGTTCACACGTGTAGTCGTAATCGAAGCTCTCCGTGATCAGTCCGGCCTCATACAGTTTTTGATACAGGGCGGAACTCGTGCCAAACAGGATATCCAGCAGAAGCTTGGTGGTCATCTCCCGGCGCAGCAGCGCTTCACCGCTCAGCCCGACGTGTGCGTCCTTGAAGCCGATCATGCATTTCGGCAGCCCGACAGCCAGGTGATTTTCCACCTGCTTTTGGGCCAATGCCGCCGGTTCCTGCGGAAAAAACCGCTCGATTTTGGGCGCCGGCGAAGAAAATGACTTGCCCGCCTGATTTTTGCGCACTGCCTGCATGATTGCCTCCGGGTCAAACGAACCGACCACAAACAAGATCATGTTGCTGGGATGGTAAAACGTCTCATAGCATTGGTACAGGGTATCTTTGGTTATTTTGGCAATTGACTCAACCGTCCCGGCAATTTCGATCCGCACCGGGTGTTCCCGATACATCGCCTTGAGCAGGCTCGTGTACACCTTCCAGTCCGGATTGTCATCGTACATGCGAATCTCCTGGCCGATGATGCCTTTCTCTTTCTCCACGCTTTGTTCCGTAAAATACGGCTCCTGGACGAAGTCGAGCAGGATGTTAAGGTTCTCTTCCACCAGATCGGTGCAGGAAAACAGGTACGCCGTCCGATTAAATGTTGTGAAGGCATTGCAGGAGGCGCCGTTGCGAGAAAAGTCCTGAAAGACATCGCGGTCCTGCTTATCGAACATCTTGTGCTCCAAAAAATGGGCGATTCCGTCGGGCACGTGCACCTCTGCCCCGCCCGAGATGCGAAAGTGGCTGTCAATCGAACCGTACCGCGTAGTGAAAACGGCGTAGGTTTTGCCGAATCCCATTTTCGGCAGCAGGTAGACTTTCAAACCGTTCGGCAGCTGCTCCGAGTAAAGAGTCTCGTTCACCTGTTGAAACGTCGTCGTTTGCACGTTACACACTCTCCTTTCGGTCCCGCAGCAGGTAAATGGTATCCAACTGGATCTTGTCCGCCACCCGCTTTACATCCTCCAGAGTGGTGTCGGCAAACGCCTGCAGCATCTCTGTCAGCAGCCGTTTTCGCCCGCTGAGGAGTCCGTTATAGGTAAAATCGATCATCATCCGAGCGCTGTCGAGGAGTTCACGGAATTGATTCGTCAGCGTCGCCTTCGTCAGGTTTAGCTCTTCATCGCTGATCTTTCCTGCTTTCACCTGCTCCAGCTGCTCTTTCATGATCGATACGGCCCGCTCGTAATTGGCCACGTCAATCCCCGACATCATCATCAGCACGCCCTTGTGGCTCTCCAGACGGGATACGGCGTAGTAGGCCAGACTCGCCTTCTCGCGCACGTTGATAAACAGCTTGGAGTGGGGAAACCCGCCGAGGATGCCGTTGCAGACCTGCAAGGCCGGATAGTCGTCATCTTTATACGTGACATGTGTCCGGCAGCCGATATTCAGCTTGCCTTGACTGACGTCGAGCCGGTCAACCACCTCCCGCACCTGCTGCACATCTTTTTGCGCATTGGCCGGGGGCAGTGTGACAGGTTGACGGCGCTCCGGCTTGACGTGTGCCTTGACGTATTCCTGAATCTGTGCGCTCTCCACGTCGCCGACGACAAAGACGTCGATCGGATTGCGCGACAGCAGTTCCTGATAGTATCGGTACAAGCCGGCTCCGTCTATCGCGGCGAGATCCTCGCGCCTGCCGTAGACCAACAGGCTGAACGGCTCGTCTTTGAACATCTCTTCCGTGATACGTTGATTTGCGTACCTCATTTTATCGTCGATGAGGCTTTCAATCCGCTTCCGCAGCGACTCTTTCTCCGTATTCAGGTATTTCTCCGAAAATGCATGATTTTCCAGATACGGATGGACCAGGACCTCTCCGGCGAATTGAAACGCTTGTTCCAGCAGCGGGACTGAATCCGACAGGTACTTTTCATTGGGCACTTCCAAGTAGACCTGAAGAATTTGGCGTTCCCCTTTTTTCACGACATCTATATCAAAAATGGCCCCGTAAAGCATATCCAGGTGTTCGCTTAGCTTCCTGGTATCGGGAAAGCGGGCTGTCGCCCGTTTCAGGACGTGAGCCAGCAGCGCTGTTTTCGTCACGTACGCCTGTGACAGCTCTTGCTCTATCATGACCACGATGGTCGTCGTCTTAAATTTCTCTGTCGGCATGATATGCAGATTCAACCCGTTAACCTGGGAAGATTGAAACGAGATCTCTTTAGCTGGTGCTGCCATTACCTTCCAACTCCCTTCCGCTGGTTTTCTCTTCCTATTGTAACCAAACAACCGGTGATTCAGCAAAGCATAAAGAGAAAAAGACGCCGCACTGGCGCCTAAAAATCCGAAGAATCCCACTCGTACAAAGCTTCCTGGCTGTCCTCGGCCGAGTCAAACCTGCCGCACTCCGGGTTGAGACAGAGCATCCCCTGCAGTTGGCTGTCGGCGAAGGGTTGACCCTTCGCTTCGCCACAGTACGGGCACCTCCACATGTTTTTTCCTCCTCGTCAAAGCTGATGTACAGGTAGTTTTCCCGACTCCGCCTGCTTCTATTAGAAGAGCTTCCTCGCGGGAATCCATCCCGGTCCTTCTTTCGAGGAGGCTTTTATGGCCGAAAAAGGACCGCTCCGCGACATGCGAAACGGCCTTGCCTTCATCCGTTTATCTCGATCCCGTCTCATACGGCTTGCCCGATGCTGCCGGCGCATTGGAGCGACCGCCCATGGCACACAAAACGACAAGTCATTTTTTGATCAATACTTTATCCGGCGTTTTTCTGTGAAAATCACTTATGTCTTAGTATCGGAGTAA
>NZ_HE978535.1:0-126403 GCF_000311785.1 Brevibacillus massiliensis | reverse complement strand
AAATATTACTTTCCGCTGAAGGACGCGGCAGGCGCACCTCGCGCGGTTTGCTTCCCTCGTATGGACCCACGATTCCTTGCGCCTCCATCATGTCAATCAAACGGGCCGCCCGGGTATATCCGACCCGAAGCCGCCTCTGCAATAGGGAAGCCGAGGCCGTCTGGGCTTCTGCGACGATCTGCACGGCTTGATCGTACAGTTCGTCATCGATCACTGTCTGTACTTCTTCCGCCGCTTCATCCGGGATCATCTCCTGGTTGTACTTCGCCTCTTGCTGCTGCTTGACGAAGCTGACCACCTCTTCGACTTCCTGATCGGAGACGAATGCCCCTTGGATGCGGACCGGTTTGGAAGCGCCCATCGGCAGAAACAGCATATCGCCGCGGCCAAGCAGCTTCTCCGCTCCGCCCATGTCGAGGATGGTGCGGGAATCCGCCATGGATGAAACCCCGAACGCAATCCGCGACGGAATATTCGCTTTGATCACGCCGGTGATGACGTCTACGGACGGACGCTGCGTAGCGATGATCAAATGGATCCCGGCTGCCCGGGCCATCTGTGCCAGCCGGCAGATCGCATCCTCTACGTCCCCGGGAGCCACCATCATCAAATCAGCCAGCTCGTCGACGATGACGACGATGTACGGCAGCGGACTGTCTGTTATCTGCTGGTTGTACATCTCGATGTTTCTGCTGCCCATCTTGGCAAACAGATTGTAGCGCCGCTCCATTTCGGCCACCACTTTTTTCAGCGCCACGGAAGCGCGGCGGGGATCGGTCACGACCGGCGCCAAAAGATGGGGAATCCCGTTGTAGACGTTTAACTCTACCATTTTCGGGTCAATCATCATCAATTTTACTTCATGCGGTTTTGCCTTAAATAGAATGCTCATAATCAAACCGTTAATGCAGACCGACTTGCCGCTTCCGGTAGCTCCGGCTACCAGCAGATGGGGCATTTTGGCCAGATCCGCGACAATCGGTTCGCCGGAGATGTCCCGCCCAAGCGCCACTGTCAGCTTCGCTGCGGCATCCCGGTAACTGCCCGATTCGAGCACTTCCCTAAGCGTCACCACGGCTACCTCGGTGTTGGGAACTTCGATCCCGATCGCCGACTTGCCGGGTATCGGCGCCTCGATACGAATGTCCTTGGCAGCCAGCGCCAACGCCAGGTCATCGGTCAAACTGACGATCCGGCTTACCTTCACCCCTGTCGCCGGCTGGACTTCGTAGCGGGTAACCGCAGGTCCGCGGTGCACCTCCGAGACGATCGCACTGACGCCAAAGCTTTTTAACGTGTGAACGAGCTTTGCCGCATTGGAGTTGTGGTCGACATCCTTCCCCCCGGCATGCGGTTTGGGACGGGCCAGCATCTGCAGATTGGGAATGACATATGTACTGTCTTCGCCGGCAGTCTGGAGCAGACTGTCGAATCCGCTGTCGGCGTTGTCATCCGCAGAGCCGTTTTGCGCCTCTGTGCGCCCCGGCTGTTTGGGCTTCACCTTTATCGTCAGGGTCGAATTCACCTGTGGCGGGGGGACAACCGCACCAGCCGCCTGCGGTTCGTGGTCCAGCCGCTCCGTAAAGTCCCGGATGACCGGAGCAACCGGTAAGGATTGGTTCTCCTCCTCTGCCGGTTCAGCCTCATCCCAGCCCGTTGCCGGAGAAGCGATGCCCTCGCTGTCAGGCGAAGCCTTTTCGTCTGCCGCCTTAACCTGTTCTGACAGTTTTTTCCGTTTTTCCTCCTGACGCTGTTTGCGCTTTTCTCCCTCTTCGGTCAGCAGCTGGACGGATTCCTTGATCGAATCTTTTGTCTTCCGGTATGTATTTTGCAGCTTTTCCTTGAAAAACAGCAGGATATCGACATAGGAAAGGTTGAAGATAAACATCAAACCGACCAGAAAGAGCAGTCCAATCAGCAAACCTGTGCCGACTATGCCAAACAGTCCTTGACTAAAAGCGAAGAGAACGGCTCCGATCATTCCGCCGGCTACCTCGGTGGTGGACACGTCCTGTTTGTGGTCGAGCATCAAATGGTCAAACGTCACGCGGATGATGCTCTGCCCGGCAAAGCTTCCGTTCGCCGTAATCTCCTTGTAGAACAGCAGGTGATCCCACGTCAGCACCGCCATAAAGATCAGCAGGCAGCCGAACAGCTGCGGCGTCAACCGCGGCGTCTTACGGGTAAACATCAGCCGCAGGGAAAAGGCGATCAACAGCAGCGGGATGACGAAATCCCACGAACCGGCGGCAAAGCGAAACAGAAAGCCGAGCACATTTTTTCCAAACCAGCCGCTTTTCCACAGCCCGATCAGGGATAACACAATAATAACAAGGCCCGTTAATTCCAAACGAAGGACTGAGGACCATGGCGTATGATTTTTTTTCTTCTGCCCATGGCACGCCTCCTTCCCTTGCACAGAATGAAAAGGCAGCCGAGAACATGCCGGCTGCGTCTCTTATCGAATCTAGTATACCACAGGAAAATAGAAGAAATACAGATAGTCTATGAGAAATCAGGGCGAAAGGCGATTTTTTGGCCGGGTGCGAAGCGCGGATTCAGATAGTCCTGCGGATCGGGGCTGATCAAGCGCACGATCTTGGCTTCGTATTGATTGACTGGCTCTACCAGCATCGTTACGGAGCCAAAGGTAACCTCGCGAATCACCTGCTTCTCTACCTGATCCATGTTTTCGAAGACAATGTCCAGCGGCATGGTCGTATAGAGGATCATTGCATCACCTGCTCGCTGCTGCGCACGCTGTCCATCAGTGCGTTTAATTTGGCGATCGCTTTGCCGAGGCCGCCCACTTCGTCAATCAACCCGTATTTCACCGCATCTGCGCCGATCACATTCGTACCGATGTCGCGCGTCAGCTCCCCGGTCCTCAGCATGAGGTCCTTGAATTTCTCTTCGGTGATTTTCGAATGGCGAGCGACGAACTGGATGACGCGATCCTGCATTTTGTCGAGGTATTCGAAAGTCTGCGGAACGCTGATGACCAAACCGGTCAGCCGGATGGGATGGATCGTCATCGTCGCCGTTTCCGTAATGAAGGAATATCGGCCTGCCACGGCAATCGGCACGCCGATACTGTGCCCGCCTCCCAACACGAGCGTCACCGCTGGCTTGGACAAAGAGGCGATCATCTCGGCGATCGCCAGCCCTGCTTCGACGTCTCCGCCGACCGTATTCAGGATCACCAAGACCCCTTCGATTTTCTTGTTCTGCTCGGCGGCGACCAACTGCGGAATGATATGCTCGTATTTCGTCGTCTTGTTTTGAGGAGGCAGCTGCACATGCCCTTCTACCTGTCCGATGATGGAGAGGCAGTAGATATTGCTTTCCAGCTGCGGCACGTTGGTTTGCCCCAACTGTGTGATCGTGTCCATGAGCCGCTTCTTCGAGTCGTCATTCCCGGGATTTTCGTCGGGTGCCGGCTGCGGCGGGTTGTCGTTCGTCGGCATTTCCATACCTCCTTTGCCAGAGCGTTATGCCCCTCATAGTATGGATTGCCAGTCGCCAAATCATGCATTTTTCTCCAATGCAAACAGGCAGCGAATGCCCGCTGCCTGCAGTCTCTTACACCTCCATGATGATCGGAAGGATCATCGGGCGCCTTTTTGTCTGTTCGTACAGATAGCGCCCCAACGCATCTTTCACGTTGTTCTTCAAAGAGGACCATTCATTTACATTTTCATCCATGCATTTTTGCAGTGTTTGGGTGACAAGGCGATTTGCTTCATCAAGCAGTTCCTCCGATTCACGGACGTAGACAAATCCGCGAGAGATGATATCCGGACCGGATAGAATCGTGCCATTTTGTTTGCTGAGTGTAACAACAACCACCAGTATTCCGTCTTGTGATAGTAATTTGCGGTCACGCAATACGATATTCCCTACATCGCCAACACCCAGTCCGTCGATCAACACGTTTCCGGAAGGCACCTTTGGCCCGTAGCGGGCTACGCCGCCCGAAATTTCGACTGTATCCCCATTGTCCAGCAGGAAGATGTTGTCCGGTTCAATCCCGACTTGTTCTGCGAGGATGCTGTGCATCCGCAGCATGCGAAATTCGCCGTGGATGGGTATAAAGTACTTCGGTTTGATTAAATTGAGCATCAGCCGCAGGTCTTCCTGACTGCCATGACCAGAAACGTGAACCGTACCGTTAGGACCGTGTCCGCCATAAATGACATCTGCCCCCGCCCGATAGAGCTGATCGATCGTCCGGGCGACGTACTTTTCGTTTCCAGGAATCGGTGTTGCTGCAATAACAACTGTGTCACCTGGCAGGATGTCTATTTTCCGATGGGCGGATCGGGCCATGCGGGTGAGCGCGGACATCGGCTCTCCCTGACTTCCTGTAGACAGTATGACAACTCTTTCGGCTGGAAGCTTGTTTATTTCTTCCGGTTCCACAATGATCCCGTTCGGAACGTGCAGATAACCCAGGTCCATGCTGATGTTCATCACGTTTACCATGCTGCGTCCGACTACGGTTACTTTTCGATTGTGCTCCACCGCAGCATCGATCACCTGCTGGATGCGATGAACGTTGGAGGCAAAGGTAGAAATAATAATCCTTCCCGTCGCCTTGAGAAACACATCCCGCAGCGCCGCACCTACGGTTCGCTCCGAAGCCGTAAAGCCAGGCCGTTCGGCATTGGTGCTGTCTGAAAGCAGACACAGCACGCCGCGCTCTCCGATCTGAGCCATCTTGGCTATGTCAGCGTTTTGATTGTTGACCGGCGTCATGTCAAACTTGAAATCGCCTGTGTGAACAATCGTGCCTTCCGGAGTTTCTACACAGACGCCAACAGAATCGGGAATGCTGTGATTTGTTCGAAAAAACGTGGCCTTGAGTCTTCCAAGGGTAATCTCTGAGTCTCCATTGATAAGATGACGCTTGGTTTCATTCAGTATGCCCGCTTCTTTCAGTTTTGCTTCGATGAGTCCCAGAGTGAGTTTGGTTGCGTATACGGGTACGTTGAGGTGTCGCAAAACGTAGCTTAAACCGCCGATGTGATCCTCATGCCCGTGCGTAATGATAATTCCGCGTACTTTTTCGCGGTTTTCCTCGAGGTACGTGATATCTGGTATGACCATGTCGATTCCCAGCATTTCTTCTTCAGGGAATTTTAGGCCAGCATCAATAACGACGATGTCGTCATCAGCTTGAATCACGTACATGTTTTTCCCAATTTCGCCTACTCCGCCCAGGGCGAAAATGAGAACTTGATGATTGGACTTCGCCAAATTCTTACCTCCTATATTTAGTTGTCGTTACACTTACTAAACCGCCCCAAATCACTTAGATATATTATACCCGATCATAAAAAGAAAAAACAAGAACAATACAACGTCAGAATGTCCTGATGACAGGAGAATTTGAAGCTCGTCCTGTTCGTCAGGCCGCTCCGGCGAATCTGCTTGATGCTTCCACACCGATAAAAAAAACGCTTCCGATGCGCATCGGAAGCGTTGAGACACTCTTGTTTGTCTATACGTTGTCAGAGAGGAGTGAATGGATAAAGGCCCGTTCCTCATCGCTGGGCGGGACGAGGGGCAGCCTGACCCCGCCGACAGCTACGCCCATCTTCTCGAGGGCGGTCTTCGTCGGCACCGGGCTGGGAAAAGCGAACAGCCCTTCAAAAACGGGCAGCAGCTTTCGATGGAGTGCCGCTGCGGCATCCATTTTTCCGGCAAAGAAAGCACGTATCATTTCCTGCATCTGCGCTCCGACAATGTGGCTGGCTACGCTGACCACTCCTACTCCGCCGATTGACAGAACCGGCAAGGTGAGACCGTCATCGCCGCTGTATACTTCAAAGCCTTCCGGCGCATGCTCGATGATCTTTGCGATTTGCGACAGGTTGCCGGATGCTTCCTTCACGCAGACGACATTGGGCAGTTTCGCCAGGCGCAGGGTCGTTTCCGCCGTCATGTTCACCGCTGTTCTTCCCGGTACATTGTACAGCATGACAGGCAGCCGGGTCGACTCTGCGAGTGCTTTGAAGTGCTGGTACAGCCCCTCCTGGGATGTCCGGCTGTAATACGGGGCGACAAACATGACGGCGTCCACTCCGGTAGCCTCGGCAGCCTGGGTAAAGGCGATGCTGGAAGCCGTATCATTGCTCCCGGTACCGGCAATCACCTTGCAGCGCCCGTTCACATACTGGACAACATGGCGAAACAGCGCCAGTTTCTCTTCTGCTGACAGCGTCGGCGACTCGCCTGTCGTGCCGCTTACTACCAGTGCATCGGTACCGGTCGACAGAAGGTGGTCAATCAAGCGCTCGGTTTTTTCAAAATCAATCTGTAATTGCTGGTCAAAAGGAGTGACCATTGCTGTAGCCAATCGGCCAAAAAGTGCCACGATTTCATTCATCCTTTCTCTACACTATAGTGGTACAGCGTACCGGTTATCCGCTTAGATGGAGTTGAAATTGGCGATGCAAGGATCGGACAGCTTTCACCATGTCTACTTGGCGCACCAGTACCCAGATTGTAGTGTGGGAGTCTGCTGATTGTAGTATTTGAATATCCTCGCTTGTTAACGCTTCGACGATCTGCGCCATGACGCCTGGCACCCCCGCGATTCCCGCGCCAATAACGGATACTTTGGCACAGCCCGGAAGGATTTGCGGTTCGTAATCCATGCCGTTCAGAATCTTCGCAGCCTTCTCTCCCATCCTGTCGTGGACCGTGTACGCGACACAGCTCGGATTGACATTGATAAAATCAACGCTGATTCCGTTGGTCGCCATCGCTTTAAAGACCTGAAGCTGGGTATCGTACCTGCCTTCCTTGGAAAACACCTTGATCTGGGTGATGTTGGGCACGTGGGCAATCCCCATGATCAGGCGGTCGTGAACCGTGATGTTCCGCTTCTCTATGTCGTGCAAACTGGTGACCATCGTGCCGTCGTCATCCGTAAAAGTAGAGCGGACACGGATCGGCACGTTGCCTTGCATGGCGATCTCCACCGCTCGCGGGTGGATCACCTTGGCGCCCAGATGTGCCATGTTGCAAATCTCCGTGTAGGTAACGGTCGACAGCGGTTGGGCTTCTTTCACAATCCGCGGATCGGCCGTCATAATTCCGTTCACGTCCGTAAAGATATCGACCATCTCCGCCCGCAGCGCAACACCCAGCGCCGTCGCTGTCGTATCGCTTCCCCCGCGGCCGAGCGTCGTGATCTCCCAATCCGCGGTGCGCCCCTGGAAGCCGGGAACGATGACGACATAGCCGCGCTCAAGCTCTTGGAGTATACGCCCCGGATTGACGGAATTGATCTGTGCATCCGTGTATTCGTCCGAAGTAATGATGCTCGCCTGGCCGCCGGTCAAAATCGTGGCCTTGATGCCGCGCGACTGGAGCAGGCTGCACATGACGGAAGCAGAGATGATCTCGCCGGTGTGAAGCAGTAAATCCGTCTCCCGTGGAGGAAGAGAGTCGCCGTTTTGCGAAATGAGTTGAAGCAGGGAATCCGTGGCGTAAGGATCACCTTTTCGTCCCATGGCGGAAACGACAACCACTAACGCGTAACCTTCCTTGATCGATCGTTCCACGTGATGCAGCGCTCTGTTACGGCATTCTTCGGTCGTCAGTGATGACCCACCAAACTTTTGGACGAGAATTTTCATCAAAGATCCTCTCTCCTATTGTCTCGCCTTCAGCAATTCCTCGGCGATTTGGACAGTGTTCCAGGCCGCTCCTTTCAGCAGGTTGTCGGATACAATCCACATGTGCAGACCGCGCGGGTGGTTGAGATCACGCCGCACTCGGCCGACAAAGACGTCCAGCTTGCCTACGGCATCAGTCGCGAGGGGATAGCGCTGCTCCTCCGGCGAATCGACCAGCACGACGCCGGGGGCATCGGCGAGCAGCGCCTTGACATCCTCCAGCTGGTACTCTTCTTTCAGTTCGACGTAAACCGACTCGCTGTGGCCGCTGACGACGGGTATCCGCACACAGGTAGCGGCTACCTGGATGGAATCATCTCCAAATATCTTCTTGGTCTCATTCACCATTTTCATTTCTTCAAAGGTAAAGCCGTTATCCGTAAATACATCGATTTGCGGAATTGCATTAAAGGCGATCTGATGGTGAACCGGCAGTTTGCTTACCGGGAGAATTTTCGCCTCCGGCTGTTTTCCTGCCAGGACATCGGCACTCTGGGTGAGCAATTCCTGTATCGCGGAAGCCCCGGCACCAGAGACGGCTTGATAAGTGGAGACGATCACCCGGTCTATACCATAACGGTCATACAAGGGTTTCAAAGCGGCAACCATCTGAATGGTCGAGCAGTTCGGATTGGCGATAATTCCTTTATGCTGCAGAGCCGCATGCATGTTGACTTCCGGAACGACCAGCGGGACGTCAGGTTCCATCCGAAAAGCGCTGGTATTGTCTATGACGACCGCTC
The DNA here is from genome assembly GCF_000311785.1 of Brevibacillus massiliensis. Taxonomy (GTDB): domain Bacteria; phylum Bacillota; class Bacilli; order Brevibacillales; family Brevibacillaceae; genus Brevibacillus_C; species Brevibacillus_C massiliensis. The sequence continues at coordinate 117,972 of NZ_HE978535.1, read as the reverse complement.
CGTGAGCGACGGCGTGCGGCACCAGTTCCTTGCTGATTGCTCCTCCGGCGCTGAACAAAGCAAAATCCACCCCGGCAAAGCTTTCCGGTTTCGCTTCTTCAATGGTGATGTCCTGGCCTTTAAAGCGGACGGTCTTGCCTGCCGACCTCCCGGATGCGAGCAATTTCAGCTGGGCAATCGGAAAATTGCGCTCCTCCAAAAGCGAGACCATTTGCTGTCCCACTGCTCCTGTCGCACCTACCACTGCGACGTTTACCTTCGTCTGGTTCTCCATCTTTTCCTCTCCTCCTATGACACAAACAAAATCTAACAGTTGAATCTTTCTATTAGCAAAGGCTGCAATTGACGCCCCTCCAGGGCTGCCTCGCATGAGTCTTTGATCAAGTCCATGTGAGCCACCAGTGAAGTAGGCTTTTTGTCAGGTGCATCCTGGCCAAACGGAACGAAGTAAATGTTTTTTGCGTTGAGCAATTTTCCGATGTTCATGGCATTGAGGCCAAGTCCGTCATTCGTGGAAATGGCAATGACTACGGGACGCAGGTTGCGCATCGTCGCCTTTGCCGCCATCAACACGGGGCTGTCCGTAATCGCATTAGCCAAACGGCTGGTGGAATTTCCTGTACAAGGGGCAATGACCATCACATCCAGCAGTTTGGACGGGCCCAGCGGTTCCGCTTCGGGAATTGTCGAGATGATCTTCTCACCCGTAATCTCCATCAACTGTTTTTGCCATCTTTCAGACGTTCCAAAACGCGTATCCGTCGACATCAGCGTATGCGTTACGATCGGAATGACCCTTGCCCCCGCGTCGACCAGCCACCGGATTTGCGGCATCGTCTCCTCAAAGGTGCAATGGGATCCGGTTAATCCCCAGCCGATTGTTTTGCCACTCAGGTTGCTCATGATGGTTCCCCCCGGTCCTTGGATTGATCCGCAATCAGGCGGGACACCGTGTTGGCGATGATCTGTCCAGCCGTTTTGGGAGCAACGATTCCGGGTAACCCAGGTGCCAGGAGTGCCTTGATCCCTCGTCTTTCAGCGTATCGAAAGTCTGTTCCGCCCGGCTTGGAAGCCAGGTCAATGATCAGCGTGGCCTGCGGCATCTGTGCGATCACTTCAGCGGTAATTACCAACTGAGGTATCGTGTTGAAGATGATATCAGCATTTGCAACTTGCGGTCGCAGCTCACTTAGATGAAACGGAGTGAGACCCATTTCATGAATCCTTGCCATGTGCTCCGGACGTCTGGCACCTACCCGAACGCGGGCACCGAGAGCATGAAGGCTGCGGGCCAGGGACATTCCCGTCCTGCCGAGTCCAAGCACGATCACCTGTGAACCGTGGATCGTAATGTCCGTGTTTTGGATTGCCATCATGAGCGCGCCTTCTACGGTCGGGATAGAGTTGTAGATGGCCACTTCATCTCGGTCGAGCAATTCTACCAGAGTGATTTGCTGTCTCAACAAGAGTGTTTTCAGGTATGATTTCGCCATGCCCGTATAGACGACGCAGTGCTTCTTTAGGCAGGCGGCATGCTCACTGAGAAACTGCAGCGGTTTTGAACAGAAAACACTCTCGACGAATCCGTCATTATCTGTGCCGACAATAGGCAGGATAAGTGCGTCCACGTCTTTTAACACATCGCATGTTAAAGGTTTTTTCGTTGCCCCGGTAAAACTGCTCTCCAGGTTGTCGAAGCCGATCAGCGTTACAATCGCGTCTAGTTGAATGCACTTTTTGATGACTTCCAACTGGCGGGCGTCACCCCCGATGAAGGCAACATGAATACCCGTTAGCATGCTGTGTTCCCCTTTCCAAACATTTTACTGCATAAACGGTGAAACGCAAATGGTTTTTCCTAGGGCAGAGGGTTTCCCGGAAATCGTTACGGTCTACCCCATCCTATTCGCCGCCAGATCGTCCGGTGACAATCGTCGTCTATGATAGGTGATCGGCATGCCCGCGAAGCGAGACAATCAGCGTATCCGGACCGATCTTGACGATGTTTTTTCCACGGGATGACAAAGTCCTCACGGCGCTTCCCCCAGCCGAAAAAAGAACTGCCCGGCAGGACGATCGCCGATATTTCACCCGTACCGGGATCAATTTCCAGATCGGAATTTCGCAATTCTCCCATTCTCTCGCCGTTGTCAAGGCCGATAATCTCCTTGTTGCAAATTTCGCTAAACCGCATGCTTCCGCCCCCTTTCTCCCTTACACAATAAGATTTATACTGCCATATTGCGAAAAAAATCCGGTCTTGGCCCGGATTATTTCTACTTGATCAGTACATCGTTCTGCACATTGGCTGGGAACTGTTCCAGCGGACTTACCATCGCAATCGCCAGCTGGTTGTGAAACAGCTGTCTTGCTGCCGCCAGTACGGAGTCATGGGTGACGGCGTCGATTTTTTCCGTCATTTGGTCGAGGCTGAGGTGGCGGCCAAGCAGCAGTTCATTTTTGCCCAAGCGGCTCATCCTGCTGTTCGTGCTCTCCAGGCTGAGCATCAGGCTCCCTTTCAACTGTTCCTTTCCCTTGCTGAGCTCCTTGGCGGTAATTCCGCGTTCGCTGACATCGCGCAGGATGCTCGTGACGATGTCAAACACCTGTCCGACCTGTTCGGGCGCGGTTCCCGCATAGACGGTAAACATCCCCGTTTCCTTGTACGCCGTGTGGTAAGAGTAGACGGAGTAGGCAAGGCCCCGCTCTTCGCGGATCTCCTGAAAAAGCCGTGAGCTCATGCTGCCTCCGAGCACATTGTTCAGCAAAATCAGCGAGTAGATATCGTCATGCCCGGCCTGAAAGCCTGGTAGCGACAAGCAGAGATGCGCTTGTTCCGTCGCCTTGTGACGGGCGATGGTTCTGGCGACAAACGCCGGCTGTTCCACCCGGGCCGGCTCGCCTGGACGCCTGTATCGTCCAAAGCGCCGCTTGATCTCCTCGATCAGGCGATCGTCGAAATTGCCGGCTACCGCTACCACCGTATTGTCCGGCGTGTAGCGCTGATCGATGTAGCGGACCAGGTCATCCCGTGTCAAGCTGCGCAGCACACCTTCCGTGCCGAGGATGGAATACCCGAGCGGATGGTCAGCGAAGCTGGCGCGCGCAATCAAATCGTGGACCAGATCGTCGGGAGTATCCTCATACATGCTGATCTCCTCAATGACGACATTCTTCTCCTTCTCCAGCTCGCCGTTGTCAAACACGGAGTGAAAGTACATATCGGCCAACACGTCTAGGGCGAGCATCGCGTGCTGATCGAGCACCCGGGCGTAGTAGCAGGTGTACTCTTTGGAGGTAAAGGCATTCACATTGCCGCCGATCTCATCAAAAGCCTCCGCAATCTCCTTTGCGGAACGGGTTTCGGTTCCTTTAAAAAACATATGTTCAAGAAAATGGGAAATCCCGTTATTGCTCTCCTGCTCGAATTTTGATCCGGTTCCCACCCATATGCCAAGCGCAACCGAACGCACGGAAGGAATTTGCTCCGTCACGATGCGCAGGCCGTTTCCACAGTCATGTCTTTGAATCACGCAGATCCTCCTCTATGTACCAAGCTGGGGCCGCACAGCACCGATGCCCCAAAAGATGCCAACGATCGAGATAAACACGTTTAACTATAACAAACTTCGCGGGTCACTACAACCTTCCCCGGAGTATCTACGGCACATCAAGCCGATTGCTGGATATGACTTCGGATACCGTCATCGGCGCGATCCCCTCGGCTTTTGCCATTTTAATCAGCTGCTCGAGAGCGGACGAGGAGGAGGCTGTCGGATGCATCAGGACGAGGACGCCGTTGTCCATTTTTTTGCGGACCCGCTCGATTACCGTGCTGACAGGCGGATTTTGCCAATCAATCGTATCGGCCGTCCACATGATCGTCTTCATCTGGAATTCGTTTGCCGCAATGTCCACCACTTGCTGATTGAAGGCGCCGGACGGAGGAGCAAACAGCGTCGGCCGTATGCCGATCGCATCTTCTATCACCTTCTGTGTTCTACCGATCTCTTCGCGGATCCGCTGGCTGCCAATCGCGCTCATGTCCGGATGGGAGTAGGCGTGATTGCCGATTTCATGTCCGTGTTTGGCAATTTCCTTTGCCAACTCCGGATTCCGTTTGACCCAGGAACCGTCGAGAAAAAACGTCGTTTTGATCTTGTAGCGATCCAGCGTCTTGAGCATCGGTTCCAGGTACTCGTTGCCCCAAGCCACATTAATCATAAAACAGATCGCCGGTTTTTTCGGATTGCCGCGGTAGACGGGATTGGGTCCAAGCTGCTCGAGCGTGACGCTGGGCGGCACTTCCTTGTACACCAACTGGTCCGGGGTGGTCATGCCCGTCGATCGCATCTGCCGGATCGACGCCTCAACGTCGACCAACCGTCCATTGTAGCCGGGGACAGCCGCCTTCCACGCCGGATCGAGCTTGGCGTCAATCGGCTGCTCGTCCTTCTGCTGCTTCCACTCCAGCACCTGCCTGCGCAGCGGATCGTCCTGGCCGGCCGGCTGTGCAGATTGGTCGACGCTTGTCTCCCGTTTGATCACACTGACGTATCCATCAATCGGATCTGAATTGACCGCCGCATAGAGAAAAAAAGCCCAGATGACACCTGCAGCTACCAATTTTCCCGTCTGTCTGTTCATCGTACCACCCTTCCGCTCTCCCAAACATTCGTACAAAGCTGCATACACCCTTTGTCCAAATGTATGAACCGGGAGGCGGAGGTAGAAGCAAAAAACGCCAAAAGCTGCGCAAAGAAAAAAGCTTTGCCTACTCGAAGCGTTAAACTCGTGTAGCGAAGCTTTTCGTTTTGTCCCTATTCTGTTTTACTCAGCCTTTGCCGGAGTGCCTGCAGCCGCCTGCTCCTCCTTCAGTACCGCTTTGCGCGACAGATTCACCCGGCCCTGATCGTCAATCTCCGTCACCTTGACGAGAATTTGATCGCCGACTTGAACGACGTCTTCCGTTTTGCCTACCCGCTCGATGGCCAGCTGGGAAATGTGGCACAGCCCTTCTTTCCCGGCGAACAGTTCGACAAACGCACCGTATTTTTCCACGCGCTTCACTGTTCCCAGGTAGGTTTGGCCAACCTGCACTTCGCGTACGAGATCTTCGATGATACTCTTCGCCCGCTGGTTAGCTTCCGCATTGACGGAGGCAATAAAGACGCGGCCATCCTGTTCGATATCGATCTTCACGCCGGTCTCTTCGATGATTTTGTTGATCACGCGCCCCTGCGGCCCAATTACGTCGCGAATCTTGTCCGGATTGATCGTCATCGTGAGAATCTTCGGCGCGTACGGCGACAGCTCCTTGCGCGGTTCCGGGATCGTCTCGAGCATCTTTTGAAGGATGAACATGCGGCCTTCTCTCGCCTGCGTCAGCGCCTGCTCCAGAATCTCGCGGTTGATCCCCTCGATCTTGATATCCATCTGCAGGGCGGTTACGCCTTTTGCCGTACCGGCTACCTTGAAGTCCATGTCACCGAGGTGGTCCTCCATCCCCTGGATGTCAGTCAAAATGGAGAACTGCTTGCCCTCCGCATCCATGATCAGCCCCATCGCGATCCCCGCTACCGGCGCCTTAATCGGCACACCGGCATGCATCAAGGCGAGCACGCTGGCGCAAATGGACGCCTGTGAAGTGGAACCGTTCGATTCGATCACTTCTGACACGAGGCGAATCGTGTACGGAAACTCGTTCTCGGAAGGGATGATCGGCTCGATCGCCCGCTCGCCAAGTGCACCGTGACCGATTTCGCGGCGGCCAGGAGGACGCAGCGGACGCGCTTCCCCTACGCTGTACGGCGGAAAGTTGTAGTGATGCATAAAGCGCTTTGACTCTTCCAAGCCGAGGCCGTCGAGAATCTGCACATCACCGAGGGCGCCCAAGGTACAGACGCTCAGCGCTTGTGTTTGCCCGCGGGTAAACAGGCCGGAACCGTGCGTTCTGGGCAGGATGCCCACTTCACAGGAAATCGGGCGAATCTCATTGAGAGCTCGGCCGTCCGGGCGAATTTTTTCATGGGTGATCAAGCGGCGAACTTCTTCTTTGACGATGTCGTGCAGGACTTCGGCAATGTCGGCGGCTTGATCGGGAAATTCCTCGGCGAAATGGGCCTGGGTCTCGGCATTGACGGCCTCGATGGCGTCGGCCCGGGCCTGCTTTTCTTCAATGCGGATGGCTTCGCGCAGTTTGGCGTCAGCATATGCGCGGACAGCTTCATTGATCGCGGGATCGATCTGGTGCAGGACAACCTGCATTTTCGGTTTGCCGATTTCCTCGACGATTTTCTGCTGGAAGTCGATCACTTGCTGGATGACGCTGTGGCCGAACATGATCGCCTCGAGCATCACCTCTTCCGGCACCTCGTTTGCACCCGCTTCTACCATGTTGATCGCGTCGCGGGTTCCTGCCACCGTCAGGTGAATGTCGCTTTTTTCCGCTTCGGCAATCGTCGGGTTAATAACGAATTTCCCGTCGATTCGGCCGACGATGACACCGGCGATCGGTCCTTTGAAGGGAATCTCAGACACGCAGAGAGCGGCCGAGGTGCCGATCATGGCAGCGATTTCCGGTGAACAGTCCTGGTCGACGGAGAGGACGGTATTGACCACCTGTACGTCGTTGCGGAAGCCTTCCGGGAACAGCGGACGAATGGGCCGGTCGATCAACCGGCTGGCCAGGATCGCCTTCTCGCTTGGCCGCCCCTCCCGCTTGATGAAGCCGCCAGGAATTTTTCCGACTGCGTACAACCGCTCCTCGTAATTGACGGTGAGCGGAAAGAAATCGAGATCTTTTGGTTCTTTTGAAACGGTGACAGCCGAGAGAATCGCAGTCTCACCGTAGCGAACCAGGACCGAACCTTGCGCCTGCTTGGCCATTTTGCCAAACTCAAGCGTTAGTTTTCGGCCTGCCAGTTCAAAATCGTATGTACGGTATTGCTCCATTTTGCTAGCAGTCCTCCTTTGAGACAGTTCTGATATTTGTTTTTCTGCTTTGACGTATTATTTCCTGCTGCCATAGAAATAAAAAGCCGAAAAGAAAAAGCGGGTCTCCCCGCTTTTTCCGTTGCTATTAGCGACGCAGACCCAGTTTGTCTACCAGCGTACGGTAACGGGCAACGTCTTGGTTTTTCAAGTAATTTAACAAGTTACGGCGTTGACCAACCATTTTCAACAAACCACGACGGCTGTGGTGGTCTTTCTTGTGCGTGCGCAAATGCTCGTTCAAGTTGTTGATGTTCTCGGTCAGAATCGCAATCTGCACTTCCGGCGAACCGGTGTCGCTTTCGTGCGTGCGGAATTCATTGATCAACTGTGTCTTGCGTTCTTGTGAAATCGCCATCTCAACTCACCTCCCTACAAAAATCCCCAACAGCCGAGTCTCCGCCGGTGAGAGTCGGTAAACCAAGCTGTGGTTGGCACAACAACAAAGAGATTATAGCACAAGGGTTTGGCAGAAGTAAAGAATTTCTGCTGGCTTAAAACGCTTCCGTCGCCAGGCGCCGCCGGGCCTGCGCCACATCCTGTTCAATCTGGGCAATCAGCGACTCCACCCCGGCAAATTTCTGCTCGTCCCGCATGAAAAAGAGAAATTCCACTTCGACTTCTTTTCCGTAGATGTCCTCGTCAAAGTCGAACAAGTGAACTTCCAGCGACTTTTGCTTCTTTTCCAGCTCGAATGTGGGCTTGATGCCGACGTTCATCACACCGTGATAAGTCCTTCCTTCGAGTGTAAAGCGGACGCCGTAGACGCCGTTTTTCCCGATCAGATACGGCCTGTCTACCCGGATGTTGGCTGTCGGAAAACCGATCTGACGACCGCGCTTGTCCCCGTGAACGACCGTGCCTTTCACCTTGTACGGCCTGCCCAGCAGGAGGCGTGCCTGTTCGACGTCCCCGTCGTGCAGGTATTCGCGAATGACCGTGCTGCTCACCTTTTCACCAAGGCGGTTGACCGGTCCGATGATGTCCAGCCCGTACCGTCCAGCGCTCTTTTCCTGCAGCGTAAGGGCCGTTCCCATCCCCCGGTAGCCAAAGGTATAGTCAAACCCGACGACGACGTGCTTGACCTGGAGCGGAAGCAGGAACTCGTTAATGAAATCTTCCGGATAAATCGACGAAAAGGGAATGTCAAACGTGACGATATAGACGATATCTACGCCCATTTTTTCGATCTGTTCCAACTTTTCTTCAAGCGGTGTCAAATAGCGAGTATACCCCGTTTGACCCAGCACTTCCCGCGGATGCGGATCGAATGTCATCACGGCGCTCCGCCAGCCGCTCAATGCCGCCACGTCAATCGCCTTCTGAATCACGCGGCGATGCCCGATGTGCACACCGTCGAAATAGCCCAGCGCCAGGGAACAAGGGCCAGCGTCAAGCACGGCTGGCAAAGGGTATGAGAGTCGAATCGTTTTCACTTTCCCACCTCAAGACTGAAAGACTTTTTCTGCTTTGGCAAAAGGCCCACGTGGCCCCATGCAAACCCGGTGGATCCCGAGCAGCGCATCGCCCGCGTACAGCCGAATCAGGGTTCCTTCCGGATACTCCGCGTTGAGCAAAGCCGTTTCCAATCCATTCAAGACTGCTTTTCGGCGATGCTCCGGGACCTCCCAGCGGGGCAGAAACGAAAGCGCCTCATCGATGCTGACCAGTACCCCGGACAGGTCTTCTCCGCCTTGCCGCAGGGTTTCGAGGGACTCCAGCGTGACTGCTTGCTCCAACCGAAACGAGCCGCTCTCGACCCGGACCAGCCGGGCCATATGGGCAGGATAGCCCAGGGCGGCGCCCAGGTCAACACAGAGGGTGCGGATGTACGTGCCCTTGGAGCAGCGGCAGTAAAATGAAATGTCGATTGAATCGGCATAGTCAATATGGTGCAGCAGCAGTTGGTAAATCGTCACCTTGCGGGGCGCTCTTTCCACCACCTGTCCCTGCCTTGCGAACTGGTGCAGCCGTTTGCCGTTTACTTTTACCGCCGAGTACATCGGCGGAACCTGCTCGATCTCTCCGGTAAACTGCTCGAACAGGGAACGAACGCGTTCGGGGGTAATCGCCGATGGATCCACGGGACTGACATCGATCGCTTCTCCCGCCGCGTCTTCAGTCGTCGTCGACATGCCGAGCCGCAGGACCGCCTCATACGCTTTCGGCAAATCCTGCAGGTATTCGACGATCCGCGTCGCCTTGCCGATGCAGATCGGCAGGACGCCCGTCACGTCCGGGTCAAGCGTCCCGATGTGGCCCACCTTCTTGGTTTGAAACAAGCGGCGTACGCGGGACACGCAGTCGTGTGAGGTCATCCCCGCCGGTTTATGTAAGATGAGAACACCGCTTGGATCAGTCACAAAGCCCCACTCCTGCCAGCGCCTCGCCGAGCTTGGCGAGCACGAGCCCTTCCGCCTGCTCCAGGCCGCCCTTGAGCGTACAGCCCGCGGCGCGAGCGTGACCGCCGCCTCCAAGGCTTTTGGCGATCTCGGCGACGTCGACAAGACTGCGGGAGCGAAGGCTTACCTTGACGACCCCAGGCGCGTTTTCCGTCAGCAGGACGCCGACCTCTACTCCCTCGATATTGCGCCCGTAGTTGACCAGGCCGCTCAGGTCGTCTGGCGCAGCGTTCGTTTCTGCCAGATCGGCATGACTCACTTTCAGTGCGGCAACCCGGTTGTTGTAGTGAAGAGACAGCGCCCCGAGAGCCCTCTTAAGCAGGTGCACGTGCTCCAGCGTGATTGATTCAAGACAGCGTTCTGCGATCTCGCCCGGCTTGATGCCGTAGGCAAGCAGGCGGGCAGCAATCTCCATCACGCGGGATGTGGTGTTGGAATAGCGAAATCCTCCCGTATCGGTAAGCAAACCCGTGTAGAGGCAGGTGGCGATCGATTCGTCTATGGGAAACTGGCCGGCGGCCGCCAGTTCGTATATAATCTCCGCAGTAGCAGCGGCATCCGTGCGGATGACGTTCACCTGACCGAAGCGGTCGTTGGTGGGATGATGATCGATGTTGACGATCCGGGCGTCCGGCGAAAGCAAGGAAGCCGCCTCGCCAATCCGTTTGGAATCTGCGGCGTCAACGGCAATGACGTGGGAAAACATCCTGCCCAGCGGCTGCTCCCGGAGGTTGACAATCCGTTCACACCCCGGCAAAAAACCGAATTTCGCTGGTGTCTCCCCTTCGTTAACCAACGTACAGCGCTTGCCCAACTGCTCCAGCATCAATCCGACTGCCAGAGCCGATCCTGTCGTATCGCCGTCCGGACTGACGTGGGAGATAATCAGGAAGTCGTCGTGTTCCCGCATAAACCGGGCAGCATCCTGAAGCTCAGCGGTGTACTCGCTCATCCCTTGTCCTCCTCTTGAACGGATATCTTGCGCAGGATGGACTCGATCTTATTGCCGTAGTCGATGGATTCATCCAATTTAAAAATGAGATCGGGCACGTGGCGCAGCTGGATCCGCCGGCCGATCTCCGTGCGCAGGTAACCCTTGGCCTTCTGCAGTCCGGCAAGGCTCGCTTCCCGCTGCTCAGGGCTGCCAAATACGCTGACGAAGACTTTTGCCTGCTGCAGATCGTTCGTCACTTCCACTCCGGTTACCGTGACAAAGCCGATGCGAGGATCCTTCATCCCTCGCTGCAGGATAAGGCTAAGCTCTTTTTTGATTTCCTCCCCCACGCGGTTCATTCTCGTTTTATTCATGCTCATGTTCGTTCACCTCCAGCAGGGCCTAGTCGTAGTATTCCGTTTCGCTGCGGATCAACTCGACATCCGGCGTGTTCTCGACAAAGCGGACGCAGGCGGCCAGCTCTCTTTGTAAAAAAGCCATGTCATTGGCAACGGCAGCGATTACCAATTCGGTACGCTGCCATTGCTCCAGATAGGTCATTTCCGCTACGGAAACATTAAATTTGCCGCGCAGGCGATGAATGGCGCTCTTCACGATCGCGCGTTTATCCTTCAGGTTCTGGCAAGCGGGCAGATGCAATTCCACTCGTGCCACCCCAACCATCAGGCCTTCACTTCCTCCATCACAAACGCCTCAATAATGTCGCCCTCTTTAATATCGCCGAAGCGCTCCAGGGTAAGACCGCACTCATACCCGGCCGCAACTTCTTTCGCATCGTCTTTAAAGCGTTTCAACGTATCCAGTTTCCCTTCGTAAATGACGACGCCGTCGCGGATCAGGCGGGCTCCTGCGTCGCGGGTAAGCTTGCCTTCCGTTACGTAGCAGCCGGCGATGTTGCCCACTTTGGACACTCTGAACACTTGACGAATTTCGGCCTGACCGATAACCGCTTCCTTGTACACCGGATCAAGCATGCCTTTCAACGCTGCTTCAATCTCTTCAATTACACTATAGATAACCCGGTGCAGCCGTATGTCGATTTTTTCCTGTTCCGCCATATTGCGCGCATTTGGCTCTGGTCTTACGTTAAACCCGATGATGATCGCATTGGACGCATTTGCCAATGTAACATCGGATTCGGTAATGGCTCCGACGCCGGTGTGAATGATTTTGACCCGCGTTCCGTTTACATCGATTTTTTCCAACGAACTTCGCATCGCTTCCACAGACCCTTGTACGTCTGCTTTGACGATCAGGTTGAGCTCTTTGATATCGCCCTCCTGAATGTGTTGGAACAGATCGTCAAGCGATACCCGCGTATTGGCTCTGCGTTCGGACTCCCGCTGCTTGGCCGCCCGTGCTTCCCCAATCGAGCGGGCCTTTTTCTCGTCCTCAAACACCATAAATTGGTCACCCGCCTGCGGCACGTCGTTTAAGCCGGTAATTTCCACCGGTGTGGACGGGGCCGCTTCCTTGATCCGCCGGCCTTTGTCGTTCACCATAGCGCGTACGCGTCCAAAGGTGGAACCGACGACAATCGGGTCGCCGACTTTCAGCGTTCCGTGCTGCACCAGGACAGTCGCGACCGGTCCACGCCCTTTGTCCAGTTCGGCTTCGACCACCGTACCGCGAGCCCGCTTGTTGGGGTTGGCTTTCAGTTCCTGTACCTCTGCCACCAGCAGAATGTACTCCAAAAGCTCCTCAATGCCGGTGCGCTGTTTGGCGGAAAGCGGACAGAAGATCGTATCGCCGCCCCATTCTTCCGCAACCAGACCGTACTCGGTCAGCTCCTGTTTGATCCGATCCGGGTTGGCTTCGGGTTTGTCAATCTTGTTGACAGCCACGATGATCGGCACGTTGGCTGCTTTCGCGTGGCTGATCGCCTCGACGGTTTGCGGCATGACGCCGTCATCTGCTGCCACGACGAGAACGGTGATATCCGTAATCTGCGCTCCTCGGGCACGCATCGTCGTGAAGGCGGCGTGGCCAGGTGTATCCAGGAAGGTGATCTTTTTGCCTTTGATCTCTACCTGATACGCACCGATGTGCTGGGTAATCCCGCCTGCTTCTCCGGCGACGACGTTGGTCGAGCGGATCGCGTCAAGCAGCGTCGTCTTCCCGTGGTCAACGTGTCCCATAATCGTCACGACCGGCGGACGCTCCAGCAAATCTTCGGGATTGTCCGTCTCCTCAATCGTCTCGAAGTTGGTTTCGTCGATGATGATCTTCTCTTCCACTTCTACATTGTACTCGGCGCAGATCAACTCGATGGCCTCTTTTTCAAGATCCTGGTTAATCGTCGCCATAATGCCGAGGAGGAACAGCTTTTTGATGATCTCAGCCGGTTCCTTGCGAAGTTTTTTCGCCAGCTCGCCGACCGTAAGCGACTCGGTAAAGACGATTTTGCTTGGCGGTTCGGCGGCAGGCCGCTGTTGTTCGCGAGATTGATTCTGATTGCGGCGGTCCTGACGGCGAGGATTTTGCTTGTTAAACGGCTGGTTTTTCTTCGTCTCCTCAAAGGTTTTCTTGCCGCTGGGGCTCTTCTTGATTTTTTCCCGCTTTTCGGTGGAGACTTTTGCGGGAATGTTCACCTTGTCCTCATAATCGTCGATCTCTTTCTTTGCCGACGTATCTTGGCTGCCCTGAATCCCTTGGGTTTCTTCTCTGTTTCGATCGGTTGGTTTTGTCTGTTTATGATTTTTCATATGGTTTGGTTTGCGCTCCTGATTTTTCCCCTGATTTTGCTGCTGGCCGCGCTTTTCCCCATGCTGAGGCTTTCCCTTGCCGTTATGGCGATTAGCGTCAGCCTTGCCTTGTGTTTGACCTCGTTTATCCGTTCTCTCCGGGCTTGATTTCGCCTTATCTGCTGCATTGCCGGAAGGGTTTTTCGCCCTGTCCGAAGCAGCGACTGCCACTTGCGGAGCGGACGTTGCTGTTTTATCCGCGCGGGCGGAGTTGCGCAGCTTCTCCAAATGCTGCTCTACCTTTGCAATCGTCGCCTCATCCATGATGCTCATGTGATTGGCGACATCTATATTTAACCGCTTGAGCAGGGTGAGAATCTCCTTACTACTCATGTTGTGCTTTTTTGCGTATTCGTACACGCGTGTCTTCATACAATCACCTCTCAAGAATTAGGTGTGTGAAGAAAGTGTTGGATGCGATCAGCGATCTGGGCATCCACGACTGCGACGGCAACTCGTGCGTCTTTGCCGATGGCGCGCCCGATCTCGTATCGATCAAACAACATACAGAACGGTACACCGTAGTACGAGCATTTATCTGACACTTTCTTGGCTGTATTGCTGGATGCATCGGAAGCCAACAGTACCAGATGCGCCCGCTTCGTCCGGATTGCGCGGATCACCAGCTCCTCACCAGTGACGATTTTGCGAGCGCGCATGGCAATTCCGAGCAGTTGTCCCAGCTTTTTATTCACTTGTCGATCAACTCCATCCAATCGCTGCGGAATTGATCGTACTGTTCTTGTGAAATGGTCATATTTAACGCACGTTCCAACACTTTCTTCCACTTTCCGGATGCAAATGTATCCGGAGTCATGCATGTTTCCCGACGGCACACATACGTCCCTCTGCCGGCTGCTCTTCCCGTCAAATCGATGACAATCCGTTCATCGGGAGTTCTGACGACGCGGAGCAGTTCCTTTTTGGGGTGCATCTCCTGGCAAACGATGCACTTGCGCAATGGAATCTTCTTCTTTTTCATTGCAGATCAACATCCACCGTTTCTTCGTTTAAGGCGGTTTTGGGATAGGCGATCCCCTCTTGTTCCGCCTGGCTTTCACTCTTTATGTCTATTTTCCAACCGGTCAATTTGGCCGCCAATCTGGCGTTTTGCCCCCGTTTGCCAATCGCCAGCGACAACTGGTAGTCGGGAACGATCACCCTGGTCACTTTCTCCGCTGCGTTGACGTCCACATAGACGACTTTTGACGGGCTGAGAGCATTTGCAACGTATTCTGCAGGGTCTTCAGACCAGCGGACGATATCGATTTTTTCGCCTTTCAACTCATTGACGATCGCCTGTACCCGCATCCCTTTGGGTCCGACGCAGGCACCCACCGGATCGACTTCCGGATTGATCGAGTGAACGGCAATTTTAGAGCGGTCGCCGGCTTCACGGGCCACCGATTTAATCTCGACCACACCGTCGAAAATCTCTGGAACCTCCAGTTCGAACAGCCGTTTCAACAGCCCCGGATGAGTCCGCGAGACGACGATTTGCGGTCCTTTCGTCGTCTTTTCCACCTTGATAATGTATGCTTTAATCCGATCCTGCGGTTTAAAATTGTCGGTCGGCATTTTTTCCGTCAGCGGCATGACTGCCTCCACTTTGCCCAGGTCAATGTAGTAGGCCCTGGCGTCCTGACGTTGCACCACTCCGGTAACAATGTCGTCTTCGCGTTCAATGAACTCACTGTAAATAAGTCCTCGTTCGGCCTCGCGAATGCGCTGCGTGACCACCTGTTTTGCCGTTTGGGCAGCGATCCGGCCAAAATCCCGCGGAGTCACCTCGATTTCCACGATGTCTTCCAGCCGGTAGTTGGGATCGATCTCTTGAGCGGCTTCGAGCGAAATTTCCAACCGCGGATCGAGCACTTCCTCCACTACTTCCTTGCGGGCAAAGACGCGAACCTGACCGGTAAAGCGGTTGACGTCAACCCGCACGTTTTGCGCTGAGTTGAAGTTGCGCTTGTAGCCGGAGATCAGTGCGGCTTCAATCGCTTCGATCAGTACTTCTTTGGCGATTCCCTTTTCTCTTTCAATTTCATTAAGTGCATCAATAAACTCGGCATTCATTTTGATGCAGCCTCCTCCTTTCGACAACTAAAAGACGACAGCCATACGGGCCGTGTCGATTAACTCCAGCGGAATGGAGTGCGTTTGTTTGGCTTCTTTCACCGTCAACTGCACACCGTCAAACTCGGTGAGTTCCCCTTCGAAAATCGTATGCCCATTAATCTCTGCTTTGGTGACGACATGCACGTGTTTGCCGACGGCTTTGTAAAAGTCTTTTTCTTTTCGCAGCGGACGCTCCGCACCTGGAGACGATACTTCGAGAAAATAGGCGTTGGGAATCGGATCCACTTCGTCCAAGCGTTGGCTCAGCCGCTCGCTTACCGTCCCGCAGTCGTCGATGTCAATCGTACCTGTTTCATTGTCAATATAGACCCGGAGGAACCAGTTGCTTCCCTCTTTTTTGTATTCAACCTCCACCAATTCCAGGTTCATTTCTTCCAGAATTGGCGTCAGCAGATCAGCTACGATTTCCGTTACTTTACTCACAAGTACCTCCCTCACATTTCCATACGCGAATTCACCCAGAAAGAAAGAGTGGGTTTCCCCACTCTCCATCGTCGTGTATCACCAGTATTTCCAAAAAAATTATAGCATAACATCTACCTCAAGGCAACCGGACAACCGCGATACATCTGGAAACGCAAAGCTCCCCCCGTTTTCCAATCAAAACAGACTGAGCTGGTTGGAGTCGGGCAGCCCTTTCAGCGCTCCCTGTTCTTCCAGGTATTCCAGAATCGTTTTGGAGATGCGCGAGCGGTTCAAGAGATCCTCCTTGGAGAGGAACTCCCCTTCCTCCCGCGCTTTCACGATGCTGAGCGCGGCATTGGTGCCGAGTCCCGGGAGGGCGTTGAAGGGGGCCAGCAGGCTGTCCCCGTCGATGAGAAAGCGGGTCGCATCCGAGCGGTACAGGTCGACATTTTGAAAGCGAAATCCCCGTTCGACCATCTCCAGCGCCATTTCCAATACGGTCAACAGCGCTTTTTCCTTCGGCGGCGCTTCATGCCCCTTCCCTTCGATCTCCTCGATCTTCTGCCTGATCGCCGGCCCGCCTTTGACCATCAGCGGGATGTCGAAGTCGTCCGCCCGAACCGAGAAATACGTCGCGTAGAACGGCAGCGGATGGTGGACCTTGAAGTAGGCGATCCGAACGGCCATCATGACGTAAGCGGTGGCGTGGGCTTTCGGGAACATGTACTTGATCTTCTGGCAGGAGTCGATGTACCAATCGGGTACGTTGTTCTTGCGCATCTCTTCCTGATCCTCTTCGCTTACCCCTTTCCCCTTGCGCACCGACTCCATGATCTTAAACGCCCGGGACGGCTCCAGACCCTTATAGATCAAGTAGACCATGATGTCGTCGCGGCAGCCGATCACATCGGACAGTTTGCAGGTCCCGTTTCTGATCAGTTCCTGAGCGTTGTTCAGCCAGACGTCCGTACCGTGTGACAAACCGGAAATCTGCACCAATTCAGCAAAGGTGGTCGGTTTGGTATCTTCGAGCATCTGGCGAACGAATTTGGTCCCGAATTCCGGTATGCCGAGCGTGCCCATATTCGTGCGGATCTGCTCCGGTGTCACGCCTAGCGCTTCCGTCGTGCTGAAGATGGACATCGTCTTTGGATCGTCGAGCGGGATGGTCTTCGGATCGATGCCTGTCAAGTCCTGCAGCATCCGAATGACCGTCGGATCGTCGTGCCCGAGAATGTCCAGTTTCAACAGGTTGTCGTGAATCGAATGGAAGTCGAAGTGGGTCGTCCGCCATTCTGACTGGTTGTCGTCGGCAGGGTATTGGATGGGACAAAAATCTTCAATTTCCATGTAGTCGGGCAGGACGATTATGCCGCCGGGATGCTGACCTGTCGTCCGTTTTACCCCTGTACAGCCTTGGACGAGCCGGGTAATTTCGGCTCCGCGCAGCACTTTGCCCCGCTCCTCGGCAAACTTGCGGACGTATCCGTAGGCCGTTTTCTCCGCTACGGTGCCGATCGTTCCAGCGCGGAAGACGTTGTCCACCCCGAACAGCTCCTGGGTGTACTTGTGGGCCCGCGGCTGGTAATCCCCGGAAAAATTCAAGTCGATATCGGGTACTTTGTCCCCTTTAAAGCCGAGGAAGGTCTCGAACGGGATGTCCTGGCCGTCCTTGGCATAGCGCTGGCCGCACCGCGGACAGTCTTTGTCCGGAAGGTCAAAGCCGGAGCCGATCGAACCGTCGGTGATAAATTCGCTGTGCTGGCAGTTTGGACACAGGTAGTGCGGCGGGAGGGGGTTTACCTCGGTGATGTCCGACATCGTCGCGACAAACGAGGAGCCGACTGACCCCCGCGAGCCGACCAGATAGCCATCAGACAGCGATTTGGTCACCAGACGCTGGGAAATCAGGTAGATGACGCCAAAACCGTGCGTGATGATGCTGTTCAGTTCTTTTTCCAGCCGCTGCTCGACGATTTCCGGAAGCGGATCTCCGTACAGGCGCTTGGCCTTGTTGTAGCAAATGGTCCGCAGTTCCTCGTCCGCCCCCTCAATGATCGGGGTATACAGCTTGTCCGGGATCGGGCTGATCTCTTCAATCATTTCCGCAATCCGATTCGGGGCCTCCACGACTACCTCTCTGGCCAGCTCTTCGCCCAGGTGGCTGAAGGCTTCCAGCATCTCATCGGTCGTCATCAAATACAGCGGCGGTTGGTCGTCCGCATCCGGATCGCCCTTCGACAGCAAAAAGACTTCGCGAAAGACGTGGTCCTGCGGATTGAGAAAGTGGACATCTCCGGTCGCCACTACCGGTTTCTGCAAGGATTTGCCGATCTCCACCAGCAGCGTATGGTAATTTTTTATCACGTCCAGTGACGGGATATTTTCATTGCGCAAAAGCGGCGCGTAGTGCTCGATCGGCTGCAGTTCGATGTAGTCGTAGAAACGGGCCACCTGCTCCAGCTCATCCCGCGATTTTCCCCGCAAAATAGCCTGAAACAACTCGCCTTCCTTACAAGCGGTTCCGACGAGCAGGCCTTCCCTGTACTTGTTGATCTGGCTGCGCATGATCCGCGGCACGCGGTAGAAGGTCTCAACGTGCGAGCGGCTTACCAGCCGGTACAGGTTTTTCAGGCCAGCCTTATTCCGGGCCAGCAGGGTGACGTGAAACGGCCGGGTGCTCTTGAAGTCGGCCTCGGCGTTGCTGCGCTCGTTGCACTCGCTGAGGCTGGTGATGCCCGCCTCCTTCATCTCCTTTAGCATGTATCCGAAGACATGGGCCAAGGCTACCGTATCGTCGAGCGCCCGGTGAGCGTTGATCAATTCCACATTGAGCCGCTTGGCCAGCGTTCCCAGCCGGTAGTTGCGCATCCCCGGATAGATCATGCGCGCCAGCGGCAAGGTGTCAAGCACCGGGTTGGTCCAAGGCTCCATGCCGATTCGCTTGCCGCAGGCATTTAGGAAGCCCAGGTCAAATTCGGCGTTGTGGGCGACGAGTATGCCGTCCCCGGCAAATTCCCGAAACCTCGGCAGTACCACGTCAATCGTCTCTTTTCCGCGCAGCATTTCGTTGGTGATGCCTGTAATCTCCGTCGTCTTCGGACCGATCTCCAGCCCGGGATCGATCAATTCGGTCCATTTGTCGACGATTTCCGTGCCGCGCATTTTAACCGCAGCAATCTCGATGATCGTATGCTCGGCCGCATTTAACCCGGTGGTCTCCGTATCAAAGACGATATACGTCGTGTTCTCGTCCAGTTTGACATCGTTTGAACCCGCCGGGTCCAGGTTGTACACGATATCGATCCCGTCTTCCACCACATAGGCTTCCATGCCGAGGATGCACTTGATGTTGTTCTTTTTGGCAATATCGTAAGCCTCAGGGAACGACTGAACGACACCGTGGTCGGTTATGGCAATCGCCTTGTGTCCCCACTTGGCTGCAGTCGTAATCAACGACTTGACGGAAGCGACCCCGTCGAGTGCACTCATCGGCGTATGGCAGTGCAGTTCTACCCGTTTTTCTTCCGCCGTGTCCTTCCGCCCGCCTTGCTCGATCTGGTTGATGTCGCTTGCCATCATCGCCAATTCCCGCATGAAGGTGTCGTACTGTACGCTGCCGCGCACTTTCAGCCACATTCCGGGCGTAATGGCTTCGAGCAGCGTCACATCCTCTTTGTCGCGGGAGAAGATCTTCACCGACAGCGAATCCGTGTAATCGGTCATTTGGAAGGTAAGCAAGTAACGCCCGCTGCGCAGCTCCTTCAATTCTGTCTGAAAGACTGTTCCCTGGATCACGATTCGCCGTTCTTCTTCCTGGATCTGCTGGATCGGCACCGGATCTTCCTTAATCTCATAGCCGATGACGAGCTTGGTAATCGCCTCCGGCGCCGCCTGGGCCTGCTCTTTTTCCTCTTGAGCGCTCATCACCTCTTGAAGCAGCGCCCGCTCTTCTTCTTGACGCTGTTCAAAAAACGCTTGATACGTCTCGGCTTTTTCCTCGATGACAAAGGTAAAATGGGGCATGGTATCTGTCGCTTTGGCGAAAGCGGCTGCCAATTCCTTATCCGCTTGTTTTTTCTTTGCCAGTTCGGCGCTCATCTCGGTGGGCAGGCATATCCTTACCTCTTCCCCCAGCACCTGCCAATCAGCCTGTCGAATGGTGGCCGCAAGCCCGTTCAGCTTTTGCTCCAGCTGCTTGATCACTACCTGGCGATACGAGTTCACCACTTGTTCGACCAAGGGCTTCTCTTCGTATTGGATCTTGCTGTCCACTTTGGCCAGATGGGCGAACGCCCGCTCGAGCCGGGACGTAAACGCCAGGTAAATCTCAGCGGGAAGCAGCTGTTTGAGCACAAATGTAAAAATCCATTCACGATTATTTCTATGTACTTCCAGTTTGGCGATCCGTCCTTCGGAAAAATGGGACGGAATCCATTCCGGCGAAATCTCCAACTGCTGCAGAAGGAGAGAAAACCGCTGTCTCTGCATGTCCACGATGTTCACGAAAAAACCACCTCATTTCCGAAACAAAAGAGGTACCCCGTTTTCAGGGAGTACCTCTTCGTTTTTCGACAAAATTATCCACGATTCCTGCTTGACTCAGGCGATTGGCTGTGCATCCAGTTTTGCCAACAAATCCCGGGCAAAGCTGGTCAGCTCATTCACCGGAACCTCGTGGGTTTCGCCTGTGCGGCGGACACGGACCTCGACATGGCCCTCCTGTGCTTTGTCGGAAACCGTGATGCGCAGCGGCAGTCCGATCAAGTCAGCATCCTTGAACTTCACACCGGCGCGTTCCGGACGGTCGTCATACAGGACCTCCAGCCCCGCTGCCGTCAAGGTTTCGGTAATCTGCTCGCTTACTTTGCGCTGTTCTTCCACCTTGGCGTTGATGGGAATCACGTGCACGTGGAACGGCGCGATTGAAACAGGCCAGATAATGCCGTTCTCGTCATGATTCTGTTCGATGACAGCGGCCAGTGTACGGGATACCCCGATGCCGTAACAACCCATGATCATCAGCTGTTCGCGGCCGTTTTCGTCGAGGAAAGTCGCCCCCAGCGCCTTGGAGTACTTGGTGCCGAGTTTAAAGACATGTCCAACTTCGACGCCGCGGGCAAAAGCGATCTTGCCGCCGCCGCGCGGACAGTCATCGCCTTCGACGATATTGCGCAAATCGGCATAGCGGGCAACCTGAAAATCACGGCCCGGCACGACGTGTTTCAGATGGTAGTCGGCTTCATTGGCGCCGGCTACGCCGTCATACACGTCCTGAACGTAGTTGTCCGCGATGATCTCTACTTCTTTCGACACAATGCCGACCGGTCCGACAAAACCTGCGGGAGCTCCCACCAGGCGGCGAACTTCTTCCTCAGTCGCCAAGCGCACATCGACAGCATCGTATAGATTTTTTAGTTTTACTTCGTTTACTTCGTGGTCGCCGCGAACGAGCACCAGGACAAATCGGTCGTCCACCCGGTACAGCAAGCTCTTGATGATCGCAGAGGCGGCTGCCCCGAGGCTTGCGGTGAGCTGCTCGATTGTCCGAACGCCTGGAGTATGAATCTTCTCCGCAGGCGGTACTGTCCCCTCCGGCTGTTTGCCGGACGGTTTGTAAACGACCTCCGCTTTTTCCAGGTTGGCGGCATAAGTGCCGTCTGTTGAGTAGGCGATCGTGTCTTCACCGATCTCGCAGAGGGCCATGAATTCATAGGTTCCCGTCCCGCCAATCGACCCGGCGTCCGCTTCGACCGCCCGGAAGTTCAGCCCGACCCTGGTGAAAATCCGCGTGTAGGCATCAAACATCGCGTTGAAGCTCTTGTCCAGCCCTTCCTGCGAAGTGTCAAAGGAGTACGCGTCCTTCATGATGAACTCCCGGCAGCGGATCAGCCCGAAACGAGGCCGCACTTCATCGCGAAACTTCGTTTGAATCTGATATAAATTGAGCGGAAGCTTTTTGTACGAGTTCACCTCGTCGCGAATCAGGCTGGTAATCACCTCTTCATGGGTCGGTCCCAGAGCAAACGGGCGGTCGTGGCGGTCCCGAAGCCGCATCAATTCCGGTCCGTATGCTTCCCAGCGGCCGCTTTGCTCCCACAGTTCTGCCGGTTGAACCGTCGGCATCAACAGCTCCTGGGCGCCCGAGCGGTTCATCTCCTCGCGAACGATCGCCTGAATCTTGTGGATGACACGCAGGGCGAGCGGCAGATAGGTGTACACGCCGGAAGCCAGCTGGCGGGCTAGTCCGCTCCGCAGCAGCCATTTGTGGCTGGCGATTTCAGCGTCTGCAGGCACTTCGCGAAGCGTGGGGATGAGTAATTGACTTTGCTTCAACACACAGGGTTCCTCCTTAACTGGTGACACTACGTCGATCATACATCTATGCGAGCCAGTAACGTGGTCCCCGACGAGGGGGCTCCTTAACTGGCGGCACTTCTCGTTAGACCATGGAATGAATCTCTTTCATCAATTCTTCGAACAGTTCATTCTCTTTTACCTTACGGACAATTTCTCCGTTGCGGAAGATAAGTCCTTCTCCGTTGCCGCCGGCTACCCCGACGTCCGCTTCCCGAGCTTCGCCCGGGCCGTTGACTGCACAGCCCATGACGGCAATTTTCAGAGGCTTTTTAATCGTCGCGACGGCCTCTTCCACTTTGGTTGCCAGACCGATCAGGTCGATCGCGCAGCGACCGCAGGAAGGGCAGGCGATGACGATCGGATCGTTGTTGACGATGTCAAGACTGCGCAGGATCTGCTTGGCCGTTTTGATCTCTTCCACCGGATCAGCGGTCAGCGACACGCGGATCGTGTCGCCGATCCCCGCCGCCAGAACGGTGCCAATCCCCACAGCCGATTTGATGCTGCCGGCAAACTGCGTCCCCGCTTCCGTCACGCCGACGTGAAGCGGGTAGTTCCGCTTTTCGGCCATCAGCGTGTACGTTTGAATCATCGTCGGGACATCAGACGATTTTAACGAGATCACAATGTTGTCGTAGTTCAGTTCCTCGAGGATGTGAACATGATCCATCGCGCTCTCGACGATCGCTTCCGGGCTTGGATATCCATATTTTTCCAGAAGGCGTTTTTCTACCGAACCGGAGTTGACGCCGATCCGGATCGGCACGTTGCGTTCGCGGCATGCTTCCACCACGGCCTTGGTTTTTTCCTTTGAGCCGATATTGCCGGGATTGATCCGAATCTTGTCAATTCCGCTTTCCAGGGCAATTAGGGCCAATTTATAGTCAAAGTGAATGTCAGCGACGAGCGGCAGCGGGGAACGCTCTTTGATTTTCTTAATCGCTCGCGCTGCATCCTCATTGATCACAGCCAAACGAACAATTTGACAACCCACGTCGTTCAATCGGTTGATTTGCTCCAACGTGGCTTCGACGTCGCGCGTATCTGTAGTCGTCATCGATTGAATGACGACGCTCTTCTGCCCGCCGATCTGAACGTCCCCTACGAATACCGGTTTTGTCTCCTCACGTGTAAACATGTCAGGCACCCCTTTGGGCTTTCTAGAATTTTTCCTTCTCAGTACCTATCTACCGCTAAAAGAAAAAG
Source organism: Brevibacillus massiliensis (assembly GCF_000311785.1). Taxonomy (GTDB): domain Bacteria; phylum Bacillota; class Bacilli; order Brevibacillales; family Brevibacillaceae; genus Brevibacillus_C; species Brevibacillus_C massiliensis. The sequence continues at coordinate 94,768 of NZ_HE978535.1, read as the reverse complement.
CGATGCAAATCATTCCACGTCACAACCAGGATCAACAGCATCAAAAAGGCGAATCCCAGGAAGTGGACCATCCCTTCCTTGTTCGGATCCACCGGCCGCCCGCGCAGCGCTTCGATGAGCAAAAAGACGATCCGGCCGCCGTCCAGCGCCGGCAGCGGCAGCAGGTTGAACAGTCCGAGGTTGACACTAAGCAGGGCCGCCCAGCGCATCAGCATTTCGATCCCTTCCTGGGCAAATTTGCCCGTCATGACAAAAATCCCCGCAGGACCGCTCAAGTCTTTCATCCCGACCGCGCCGGTAAACAACTGCCCGAGCCCCTTCAAAATGAGCATCGTGTAGCCGTATGTCTCCTTGGCTCCGCCGATCACCGCATCAACCGGCGAGTAGGTAACCGGCTGGTACACCATCATCTTGCCCATCTGGTCTTCTTCCCCGATGTGGACAGGTACGGACTTCTCCACCCCATCCCTGCTGATCACAAAGACAAGCGTCTTGCCGGGAGAACTGCTGACCGTCTGGACGATCTCACTCCAGGTAGAGACCGGCTTGCCCTGGATGGAAATGACGCGGTCTCCCTCCTGCAGCCCCGCCATCGCGGCCGGGCCGCCCGCCTTGACCTCGCCGATGATCGGCTTGTCGGAAGGCACTCCATATAATAAACCGGCCGCTGCGAACAAGACAAAGGCCAGCAGGAAGTTCGCCGCCGGACCGGCAAAAATCGTCCAAAAACGCTGCAGTATCGTCTTCCCCTTAAACTGCCGGTTTAGCGGGGCAATCTGCACTTCATGACCGTCAACGATCAGATTGGCCGCCGGGTCGACAGCAAATGTCTGCTGCTCTCCCGCGATGTCCAACGTTATGGTTAAACGGCGTTCCAAATCGCTGCGGACGACTGTCCCGCGGAGGAGATTTGACTGATCGGCTTTTTGCGGCTCCGGGTACAGGCGGCACACGCGACCTGCCTTGTCAAGCTGCACACCGATCTCCATGTTCGGCTTGACCAACTCCATCTCCGGATCTTCGCCAGCCATCCGCACCATCCCGCCAATCGGGAGCAGGCGAATCGTATACTCTGTCTCCCCCCGTTTGAAACGAAACAACTTCGGCCCCATCCCCAGCGCAAACTCCCGGCAAAGAATACCGGCCCTTTTCGCGAGCAGGAAGTGTCCCAGCTCATGAATCAGCACCAGTAAGCTAAACACCACGACAATTGCGAGTATGGTCCCCAATGAGTTTAAGCTAGGTATAGGCAAAGGGATTATCCACCTTTCACTCCAAATGGTATCGCCGGATCAGTCTGCCGCAGTTACCGTGCAGCCGCCTGCCTCGCCCATGCGTCTGCCGCAAGAATCGCTTCCAGCGTCGGATGATGGACGACTTCGTGGTTCTCGCAGACTGATTCGACGATCTGTTCGATTTGCAAAAACGTGACCTCACCCTGCAAAAAACGCGCGACCGCCACCTCGTTGGCCGCGTTTAATACAGTGGGCATCGTACCGCCCAACCGGCCGCATTCATACGCCAGTTTCAACATCGGAAAACGGCCGAAATCCAGCTGGGCGAAGTGCAGGGTCCCCGCCTTGATCAGATCCAGCGGCTCTGTCTGCAGGCTGAGCCGCCGCGGGTAGCCAAGAGCGTATTGAATCGGCACCTTCATGTCCGGAGTCCCCAGCTGCGCGATAACGGCTCTATCTTTGTATTCTACCATAGAGTGTATGATACTTTCACGATGGAGCACACACTCTATTTGGTCAAAGGAAAGGTCGAACAGCCAATGGGCCTCCAGCACCTCAAACCCTTTATTCATCATTGTTGCCGAATCGATCGTAATTTTTGCACCCATACTCCAATTTGGGTGATTGAGGGCGTCGGCAACCGTAACGTCAGCCAACTGTTCGCGGGTGAGGTCGCGAAAGGAACCTCCCGATGCGGTAAGAATGATCTTCGCCACGTCTTCACGCCGTCCCCCGTGCAGGCACTGGTAAATGGCCGAATGCTCGCTGTCGACCGGTATGATGTCTACACCACGCTTTTTGGCTGCTTCCATGACAATGTGGCCGGCGCTGACGAGGGTCTCCTTGTTGGCAAGTCCAATGGTCTTGCCCGCTTCAATCGCCGCCAGTGTCGGCGACACCCCTACGCTGCCTACCACTGCTGTCATGACAAAGTTGGCTGATGGATGGCTGGCCACCTGCAGCAGCCCTTCTTCACCGTAGACGATCTCCGGGTTGTACGACGCTCCGAGGCTGTGGCGAAGCTCGTCGGCCAGCTCTTTGGAACCCACCGATACCACTTCCGGCCGATACTGTCTGATTTGTTCCTGCAGCAGGCGGATGTTGCTCCCGGCGGCCAGCGCCACGATTTGAAATTCATCAGGCTGCTGTGCCACTACCTCAAGTGTATTCTGACCGACTGAACCTGTCGAGCCGAGCAAGGCGATCTTTTTCACCCGGTTCACTCCTTCCCGTTATTCGTGTTTCTCCTCTGATCACTTTTGGCTGTTATAACAGATGGAGCAAATGCAAGATGGGAAATACAAACAAAAAGCTGTCGAATCTGTCCAAAACGCCTCCATGTCCGGGAAAAATTCGTCCCGAGTCCTTGACGCCGAAGTGCCGCTTCATCGCAGATTCAACCAAATCTCCCATCTGGGCGGCAATCGCCGTAATGAAAGCGATCGCCGCAGCGTGCCCGAAGGAAAGCAGCCCAATGATGGCATTGACGCCTACCACCACGATCAAGGCGATCACCAATCCCCCGATCGAACCTTCCACTGTCTTGTTCGGGCTGATGGCTGGCCACAGCTTCCGCTTCCCCATGGCCCGGCCGACGAAGTAAGCCCCCGAATCGGTCGACCAAATTCCGAGCAAGACAAGAATGGTCAGCCACAATCCGACATCGCCGGAAGCGATATCACGTGTAGCTGCCATATATCTGAAACCGTATCCTATGTATAACGCCCCTAGAACCAGCAGGGCGATGTGTTCGATGTGAAGTTGATTTTTGCTCAGCACGGAGTAAAACAGCAGCAACAGCAGTATCGACATCAACACGCTGGAAAAATCAACGCCGGCAAACGTACCTGAGAAAAGAAAAGGCCAGATCGTGCCAAGCAATAACAGGTAACTGAGGAGACCAGGCAGTCCCATCGGCCGGAACCCTGCCATCCGCAAGAACTCATAGAGGCCAATCAGGGCTAATAAAAGAATAAAGATGGAGTACCATAGCCCTCCCATAAACACCATGGCCAGGAAAATGATCCCCCCCAGGACTCCTGTGATCATACGTTGCTTCAAGTTTGTTCCACCTCTTCGACTCAAACCCCGCCATAGCGACGAGCTCGACCTTGATATTCAGCGATAGCTTGATGGAAATGCTGTATGGTAAAATCCGGCCAGAGCACATCAGTAAACCACAGTTCCGTATACGCTATTTGCCACAGCATGAAGTTGCTTAACCGAATCTCGCCGCTCGTGCGAATCAAAAGATCCGGGTCTGGGATATCAGATGTGTACAGATGCTGGGAGATCACTGCTTCATCAACCTGTTCCGGCTTCAACTTCCCCGCCTGAACCAGTTGGACGAGCTCTGTCACAGCCTTCACGATGTCTGTACGACCGCCGTAATTCAGGGCAAAGTTAAGCTTAAGACCGGTGTTCTGTTTGGTCCTCGACTCTGCCAATTCCATTGCAGACAGCGTGTAGTCAGGCAACCTGTCACGACTGCCCACCATGCGAATGCGAACGTTTCGTTCAACTAATTCTTCCAATTCTGTAGAGAGAAACTCTTGCGGAAGCTTCATTAAAAAGTCGACTTCATCCCGCGGACGCTTCCAGTTTTCCGTTGAAAAAGCGTACATGGTCAAGACTTTGACGCCAATTCCATCCGCCGCCTTGACAATTTCCTTCACCGTTTTCATACCGGCGCGATGTCCAGCGATGCGCGGCAGGTTGCGCTGCTTCGCCCATCTTCCGTTGCCGTCCATGATGATGGCAACATGCTGCGGAATCTCTCCGTTCTGATCCGGAATGGATGGCCTTTCTGCTGCGTTGGGCTTGTTCGTCAAGAATTGACCGAGTCGTTCTAGCATAAAGTGTTCCCCCAGAAAGAGAGATGTAGACGTGATTACTCCCCCTCCTGCAGAGGGGAAGGAAATCCGTCATCTGGTAAAAGACCGATTAGACTTCCATAATATCTTTTTCTTTTTCTTTTACCAGTTTATCTACATCTGCAATGTACTTGTCTGTCGTCTTTTGAACGGTTTCTTGGTGACGGCGCGATTCGTCCTCGGAGATGGTTCCCGCTTTTTCCAGCTTCTTCAGCTCCTCATTGGCGTCGCGGCGGATGTTGCGGATCGCCACTTTGGCCTCTTCGCCGTCTTTGCTCGCGATTTTTACCAATTCCTTGCGGCGCTCTTCCGTGAGCGGCGGGATTGCAATTCGAATGACATTGCCGTCATTGGACGGGGTCAACCCCAGGTCCGATTGCATGATCGCCTTTTCGATGTCCTTCATCGCCGATTTGTCCCACGGTTGAATTTGCAGCAGGCGCGGCTCAGGTGCGTTGACGTTCGCAAGCTGGCTGATCGGAGTTGGCGTTCCATAATAGTCGACGACAACCTTGTCGAGCAGGGCTGGAGTGGCACGACCCGCACGCAGCGAAGCCAATTCTTTCTTTAATGTAGCGATCGCCTTCGACATGCGTTCTTCTGCATTTTTCAAAATGGATTGTGGCATTAGGCATCCCCCTTAATGATCGTTCCAATTTTTTCGCCCATCACAGCGCGGCGAATATTGCCGGGTTGTTCGATGGAAAAGACAATCAGCGGAATGTGGTTATCCATGCACAGGCTGGATGCTGTCGAGTCCATGACACCCAACCCCTGATTGAGAACCTCCAGGAAGGTAAGCTCATCGTATTTTTTCGCGGAAGAGTCGACAGTCGGATCGGCGGTATAGACCCCGTCCACTTTGTTTTTCGCCATCAAGATCACTTCTGCCTCGATCTCGGCAGCTCGCAGCGCCGCAGTCGTATCCGTTGAGAAGTAAGGATTGCCGGTACCGGCTGCGAAAATCACCACTCTGTTTTTCTCCAGGTGGCGAATGGCGCGACGGCGTATGTATGGCTCGGCGACCTGACGCATTTCGATTGACGTCTGCACTCTCGTCGGGACGTTAACGCTCTCCAGCCCGTCCTGCAGGGCCAGCGAATTCATGACAGTTGCCAGCATGCCCATGTAATCGGCAGTTGCCCTGTCCATTCCTTTGGAGCTTCCGGACAATCCCCGCCAGATATTCCCGCCGCCGACGACAACTGCTACTTGCACGCCGGATTCCACAATTTCCTTGATTTGGTTTGCAATGGAAAAGATTACATTTGGGTCAATTCCGTACCCAACTTCCCCGGCCAGCGCTTCTCCACTTAACTTTAACACAACACGTTTATATACAGGAAGTGGCATCAGTAAAAGCCTCCCATCATCTATCAGTTCTCGAACGCTTTTTTAAAAAGAGGGAACACACAGGTGTTCCCTACTTCTTCTCGGACAAGATGTATGACGTTACTGCTTGTTGACTTGCGCCATTACCTCTGCAGCAAAATCTTCTTGCTTCTTCTCGATGCCCTCGCCCACTTGGAAACGGGTGAACGCTTTCAGGCTGGCTCCGGCTTCCTTCAACAGAGCAGATACTTTTTTGTCAGGATCTTTCACGAATGGCTGCTCAACCAGCACGTATTCTTCGAAGAACTTGGACAGGCGGCCTTCTACCATTTTCTCCACGATGTTGGCCGGTTTCCCTTCGGACAATGCCTGGTTTTTCAACACTTCGCGCTCGCGGTCGATCTCGTCTTGGGAAACTTCTTCACGGTTGGCATAGCGCGGGTTGGCTGCTGCCGCGTGCATGGCGATATCCCTTGCCAACTCCTTGTTGTCAGTACCCTCGAGTGCGACCAGAACGCCGATTTTTCCGCCCATGTGCAGGTATTCGCCAAACACGCCGTTATCCGACTTCTCCAATACGGCAAAGCGGCGCAGCGTAAGGTTTTCCCCGATGGTGGCGATTTTCTCGCTGATCACTTGGGCCAGTTTTTCGCCTTGTCCTTTAAACGGTTGCTCGAGGGCAGCTTCTACCGTTGCGGGGCGCTGGGAGACGACATGCTCAGCGATGTCCTTCACCAGTGTTTGGAATTCCGGGTTTTTCGCCACGAAGTCAGTTTCGCAGTTGACTTCGACAATCGCCCCTACATTTCCCGAAACAGCGGTTGCCGTCAGTCCTTCAGCGGCAATCCGTCCCGCTTTTTTCGCCGCTTTGGCAATGCCGCGTTCACGGAGCAAGTCAATCGCTTTTTCCATATCTCCGTTGGTTTCTTCCAACGCTTTTTTGCAGTCCATCATCCCTGCGCCCGTTCTTTCGCGCAGTTCTTTTACGGATTGAGCACTAATTGCCATGGATAAAATCCTCCTCATCTGATTATTCCAAGCTAATGCGCAAGAAATGCGATACGGTGCAAAAAAAGGTGGACGGGGTTCTGAAACCCTCAGTCCACCCTCGTTACTTATGCCGTCGTGGTTTGTTCCCCGCCCTGGCTTCCTTCCAGGAGGGCGTCAGCCATTTTGCCGGCCAACAGCTTAACGGCACGGATCGCATCGTCGTTCCCTGGAATCACGTAATCAATCTCATCCGGGTCACAGTTTGTATCGACAATCGCTACAATCGGAATGCCAAGCTTGCGAGCTTCGGCAACCGCGATGCGCTCTTTGCGCGGGTCGATGATGAAAAGCGCGTCCGGCAGTTCGCGCATCTCGGCAATACCGCCCAGGAATTTTTCCAGGCGCTCTTTTTCTTTGCGCAAAATGATGACTTCTTTTTTCGGCAGGACTTCAAAAGTCCCGTCCTCTTCCATCCGCTTCAACTCAGCCAGGCGAGCTGTCCGCTTTTGGATCGTAGCGAAGTTAGTCAAGGTTCCCCCCAACCAACGTTGGTTGATGTAGTAGTGGCCTGTGCGCTCAGCTTCTTCCTTCACGGACTCCTGAGCTTGCTTCTTGGTTCCGACAAACAGCATTTTGCCGCCGTTTGCAGCCAAATCGCGCACGAAGTTGTACGCTTCTTCCACTTTTTTGACCGTTTTTTGCAGGTCGATGATGTAGATACCGTTACGTTCGGTGAAAATATAGCGATCCATTTTCGGGTTCCAACGGCGAGTTTGGTGACCGAAGTGCACACCAGCCTCGAGCAGTTGTTTCATGGAAATTACCGCCATATTGTCACACCTCCTCTGATTTGGTTTTGTTGTGTCTCCCCTCCGCCTCCCGCATCTTCCAAAGCGAGACTACCGGAAAAGTAGCACCGTCGCTGGAATTGGCAGACGTGTGAATTTAACACCTAGAAAACTATAACACATGGTTTTTGCAAATGCAAGAAAGCATCCAGTAAAAAATCCCCCTCACTTTGGCGGGGGAGTCGTCATTACGCGGATGATTTCCTCGACACTGGTACCTTTGGCGAACTGGTAGGTCCCGGTTCGAACGCGGTTGAGTTTCTGTTCGGCCCGCAGCTTGTCGACAAAGCGGTTCTCCGCGTCAAGCAGCCCCGCACTGACGAGCATTCGGGCGACTGCGGTACTGGACATCTTGGGTGTAACCTTCACCGTGACCAGCTCGGGCTTGGGCTCGTCCGGCTTGGCGGCCGTCTCCTTCGGCAAAGCGTCCCCCTGTGGCTGCGATTGAGGTGGGCCCGCTTGATCCGCCGGGGGAACTGGCGGTTTTTCCAAAGTCTGCTGCGGTTTTTTGCTCATCTCGAGCAGCTTGTCATACTCCTGCTGAGACAGCAGGACGAGCTGCTGCTGCATCGCCGCTTGGCGCAGCTCTTCTTCCGTTGCCCCTGCCGGTTCTTCGTCCAGCCAACCCGTGTACAAAACGCCTGCCGCCGCAATCAAGCCGGTCCCAAAGCCAAACAGCCATCTACCCATGGGACCCTCCTCTACCATTCGGTGCGGCAAGCGAGAATATCAACTCAATTTCACCCTGTCCTGCTCTCAGCTGTTTGGCTATTTCCTCAATTGGCAGACCCTTTGCTTTCAAATCGAAGGCCTGGCGATAACGCTCCCGCAAAAGCAGCGCATCTGCCGCTGTCGGTTCATCTGTCTGCTCCTCTGGCGCAGGCGCAGCCCCGGCGGAGCCGCTGCGGGTGAGCTCAGCTATCTCTGCTTCGAGGACTTGAAGCCGTTCACGCAGTTCCCGCACCTCCGAGAACAGTTCCGATTTGGTTTGCCGCATGTTTTCAATCGCCCGCTGATTGTCTGCCTTTACTTGCTCAACAAAGTGCTGCAGGGTCATTTCCAGTTCTTTGCGCTCCGGCTGCTTCTGCAGTTCTAACAGTTTTTGTCGGGAATCCCGGCGTGTCCGACGTGGTAAAAAGAGCGATACGATAACGATAAGAACTCCTGCCGCAAGCAGCAGATAAAATGGCTGCTCCATCTATTACTCTTCACCTTTCGTGCGCTACAGCGTGATGTCAATATGGCGGCCGCGAACGGGATCGACCGGCTGTCCTGTTTCCGAGCCTGCGGCTGCCTTGTTTGCCGCCTGGTCGCGGCTGCCAGCCTCACCCTGCCGACGCTTCTTCGGTTTCTCCTGTTTGTCCCGGACCTCTAAAGGGTGGGATTCGGTCACCTCTGTCGGCCGCTGACGCATCGCCTCATCGAACGACTTGCGATCGGCAATCATAGCCTGCTGTTCATGCATCGAACGCTGCAGGTGCTGATCCTGAATCCGGCTGACCTCCTGCGTCCTGGGTATGGCAATTTGCAGCTCTACGGCCTTGAGACTCACAAACGGTCATCTCCTTTGGAAAAAAACTTCAAACAAGCGGCGTAAACGTGATTTCTCCATCTTGCACGCGGAATCGGCAGCGGGAAAACTCTTGTTTGATAAACCGCACCAGCCTGCCGAACACCAGCTTAACTCCAGGATACATCACGACCTGTGCTTCGACAACGGCAGGTATCTCGTCACGAAGCTCCTCTTCCAGCTCCCTGTAGCGGTTTTCCAGCTCTTTGATCTGTTTTTCCAGCGTCATCCGCGTGTTGGTTAACTTGATCTGCAGCAATTTTTTGTCGGGAGGAAGCTGACCAGCCGTTTTCATCACTTTGTCGATCACACCCAGGCCCTGATCGGTCTTTTTCAGCGTTTCGTACATGCTGTGAAGTTCGTTTGAAATCGATTGCATTTCATTGCGTACTTCCGGTTTGGCTCCCACTTCCACGCTGGTCGGGGTTGAACTCGAATTGCCGATCACGCGTGCCACAACCATTTTCCCCGCCTGCGTCAGCCCGCCGATAATGCTTCCCTTTGTCGACGTGCAGACGACATTTCTGCCTGCTCGCACCTGGGAAAACATGATACTCTGCGCAACGGTAATGTCATTGCCGGCAGTGACGTTGCCATTTTGTATATAGGACGTGACGATGTCATGTCCGGCGATGACATGCCCTTTGTCCTGCGCAGCAATTCCGTTCTTGATGTGCACGGAGCCGCCTGCCTCCAGTTCTGCCCCTTCGACGCTGCCATAAATGCGAATATCCCCTGAGGCTTTGATGCGAAATCCGCTGGGGACATTGCCGCGTACGACAACGGTTCCGACAAAGTCGATATTGCCCACGCTAAAATCGACGTCGCCGTTTACTTCATACACGGGAAAAATATTTAATTTGCCGCCTTCCGTAAAGGAGGCTTGTCCATCGATTGCCGCATACATTAAGGTCTTGGTTTGGTCAAGCACCACGTTTTTTCCGGCTTTCAGCGGGAGATCCCGTCCCGCCTTCGCCGCAATCGGCGCCCCGTCAACACCAACCCCGTCGATCCCCGGGGTGGGCGGATGCTTACGTGCCAGCAACTGCCCGCGGACAATGTTGGCGATTTGGGTGACGTTGTAGAAATCGACGCGCCCGCCATCCAGCTCCTTGGGTTTCGTGACATCCGTTTTTTGTTCAAAGGTGTACTCTACTTGTGCATCCACTCCATTCTCCGGCGGCTTGCCGACCGCTATGGTGACGGGGACATCAATGTACGACTGAGGAGAGAGGCAAATTCGTTCGACGACATCCTGCATGATTCCGTACGTGACCTCATGTTTTTGCAGCTCTGTCATCAATTGATTGGCAGTCAGAGAAAGTTGGCTCCCATCTCCTCGCAAAATGAGGTCTGCAGCAAGCTTGTCGGCCGATACATGCACTTCAATTTGAAAGGGTTGCTGCGGCATACATTACCTCCCGGGTTAAGTAATGTCTTACATCAATTGACTTTTCCACCGTGTCAGCGCTGAACGCAGACGAGAGACTGCTTTTGAATGCAGTTGGGAGATTCGTGATGGGGATAAATTCATTACCTCAGCAATTTCAGTAAGTGTCAACTCCTCAAAATAAAACAGGGATACGACCAGACGCTCTTTTTCCGGCAGCTTGTCTATCGAGCGGGACAACACCTCCTTTAAATTTCCCAGTTCGGCCACCCGCTCGGGCCCCGGCGTCATTTCGTCGACAATGTAAGTATGGCGGGCGGTTTTTTGCTCGTCTTCATCCCCTACAGCTTCGTCGATGGAGATCATCGTCGAAATCGACGTGTCGTAGTACACCTGCCTGAGCTCTTTTTCGGTGATGCCAAGATACTCGCTCACTTCCTGATCGGTCGGTGTCCTCAGGCAGCTTTGTTCCAATACCGTATGAGCTTCCTCGATTTTCTTCGCCTTGTCGCGAATCGTCCGGGGGATCCAATCTGCCTCCCGCAAGCCGTCAATCATCGCGCCGCGGATCCGCCACATCGCATACGTTTCAAACTGAAGGCCGCGGGTGTGGTCAAATTTCGCCAGGGCATCCAGCAATCCGAAGCGGCCGTAACTGATGAGATCTTCTTTTTCCACGCTTGCCGGCAACCCGACGGACAATCGGTTTGCCACCTTGTTGACCAGCGGCAAAAACTGCTCGACAAGTTCTTCTTCAGCCGACCTGCTGCCTTCCTCTTTCCACAGAACCCACTTGTCAAATTCTTTGGCTTTGTCACGAACACTTGCGCGGGCCATGCGAAACACCACCTTTACTCATCAGAAAATCGTCGAATGGCATGTACAAGATCAGACGTCCGGTAGGCGTCATCCTGCTTTTCCAGCCGCGGAATCAGCAGCGGCGAAAACTGATCATCCCCTTCTTTTGGTTCCGGTGCAGGTGCAGGTTCACCTCTCTCAGCATTCGCCGGCATTGGCTGATCCACTCCATCCTTGTCAGAGGTGACCTCGTCTGGTGTGACCAGATCAATGCGATTGCCGGTGTTCTCCACTTCTTGCGGTTTCCCGAGTATCAGCTGAAATGCCCAGCGCACCGCAAAGGCAGCCAGAAAGAAGATGACGAACGCATAACAGCCCCGCACCAGTGAAACCGAGAACAAATTGCCGGGGAGCGCAAATATGAACGTCAAGAAAAAGGCAGTGAGGCCAAGTGACAGATTGATAGAAAGAGATCTGATCATCGCTCAAACTTCCTTCGTTCCCTGATTTACTGTGCGAATCATCAGCATTCCGGTTTCCGCATCCAATTCGATGGTTCGGCCGAAGCTGCCGCCTGTATCCTCTGCCACAATCGGAATGTTTTTCTGTGCGAGAATCTCTTTGCAGGCGTCGACATTCCGCGGCCCAATCCGCATCGTATCACTGCCGGAGAGGAAGGAGAACATCTGGGCCCCTCCGGCCAGTTTTGCGACGGTATGGTGAAGATGGGCTCCGGCTGTTTCCATCTGCTCAAGCAGCGCCGGAATCGCGGTGTCGGCATATTTCCCGACGCTGGTCGCAGTCGTTTTGCCAAGTGTTGAGTGGGGAAGCATGACGTGGGCCATGCCGGCGACCTTATGCCTGTCGTCGTAGAGCACGACACCGACGCATGAACCAAGGCCCGTCGTCCTTAGTCGGCTCGGCGGTTTTGCCACCCCCAAGTCAGCCATGCCAATTTTAATAATTTCCATCGAACGGGACTCCTAATGAAGTAAATAGTTTTTCAAAAGATCCTGGGTCGGGAATCAGCGAGAAATGGCCTTGAACCGCCTTGCTGCCCTCAAAAAACAAGGTATCGATCGTCAACGCGTAATCCCCTACCTGTCCCAGCTGGGTAAGCCCGTGGCTGAGCAGCGCACCGGCCATGTCGATGGCCAGCGCGGGTACAGAGGGCTGCATGGCCAGTTTGGTAAAATCGGCAAGGGAGGAAAGGTAGGAACCGGCCAGAATGTTCCCGATCTCCCGCAGCGCGGAAACCTCTATTTCCGACAGCGGCTCCCCCTCGTCCTTTGGCTCCAGACCGAGCAGTTCAGACAGCATATTGCGGGCAGATTGGAGATCGATGATAAAAAACATGTTTCCCGGACAGTCCCCTTCCACCCGCAAAAACACCGAGACGACGACTTCTTCGGGACCGCCGACGAACTCGGCAATCTCATCAAAAGGAATAATGTTTACCTGGGGCACTCTCATGTCAATGTTTTTTTGAATTAACTGCGATAATGCCGTAGCCGCGTGCCCGGCACCGATGTTGCCTACCTCGCGGAGTACGTCAAGCTGAAAAGCGTCAAGCTTCGTAAGATTCGCCATACTTAAACCTCGAGGACATCAAGCTGTTTCATTTCTTCCGTGTTCAGCACCTTGTCCAGATTCAGCAGGATCAACAGGCGCTTGTCCAGTTTGGCTACCCCGCGCAGATAGGTTGCTTTCACTCCGCCTACGACTTCGGGCGGCGGCTCGATCGCGCTCTGCGGAATGTCAATGACGTCGTTCGCGGCGTCGACAATCAAACCTACTTCCAGTTCGCCGAGCGCCACGATAATAATCCGCGTCGACTCCGTATAGTCCCCCTCCTCAAGGCCAAAGCGGCTGCGCAAATCGATGATCGGCGTGACGACGCCGCGCAGGTTGATCACGCCCTTGACGAATTTTGGCGTCCGCGGAACACGGGTAATGTGTTCCAGCTTCTCAATCGAATTCACCTGGCTGACTTCTACCCCGTACTCTTCGTCCCGCAGTCGGAACACGATGACCTTCACTTCTGCCTCAAGCTCTTTATGCTCTATCATGAAAAATCCCTCCTCTTTATCTAATCAACATATTGCAATCGAGTATCAGCGCCACCTGTCCGTCACCCAGAATGGTCGCGCCTGAGATGGCAAATACGTTTGTCAGGTATTTGCCCAGCGTCTTCAAGACGATTTCCTGCTGCCCGATGAAGGAGTCCACGACAATCCCGGCCATCTTATCCCCTTTGCGGACGATGACGACGGACACGTCATCCGTTTCGGCAGGGTTCGGAATGGAGAAGATCTCCTTCAACATGACGAGCGGTACGACCCGTCCGCGGAAATCGATCACCTTTTGGCCATGAACCATCATGATCTCCTCTTTGCGGTACACGGCGGTCTCAATGATCGAACTGAGCGGAACCGCGTACTTTTCACTGCCGATTTGGACCAACATGGCCGATATGATCGAAAGGGTCAGCGGCAGTTGAATGAGGAACGTGGTTCCCAGCCCCAGCTTCGAGTCTACGCTGACCGACCCGCCGAGGGATTCGATCTTCGTCTTGACGACATCAAGGCCGACGCCGCGTCCGGAGATGTCGGAGACGACTGCCGCCGTACTGAACCCGGAGTGGAAGAGGAAGTCGTACACCTGTTTGTCGTTCAGGCCCTCCGCCTGTGCCGATGTGATGATGCCCCGTTCGATTGCCTTGTTCAGGATCTTGTCCCTGGAGATCCCGGCCCCGTCGTCGCTTACCTCAATCAGCACGTAATTGCCGCTGTGATAAGCCTTCAAAGAGACCGTCCCTTCCTCCGGCTTGCCGGAAGCGAGGCGCACCTGCGGCGATTCGATGCCGTGGTCAATCGAGTTGCGCAGCAGGTGGACAAGCGGGTCGGCAATTTCATCGATAAAGGTCCGGTCCAACTCGGTTTCCGCGCCCTCGATTTCCAAATTCACTTTTTTGTTCAATTCCTTCGCCAAGTCGCGAACCATCCGCGGGAAGCGGTTAAACACTTGTTCTACCGGCACCATCCGCATCGTCAAGATGATGTTTTGCAGATCTCCGCTGATGCGGCTCATGTGTTCCACCGTTTCCTGCAGCTCGCTCTTGCCTAGATCGCGCGCCAACTGCTCCAATCTTCCGCGGTCGATGACCAGCTCGCTAAACAAATTCATCAAGATATCCAGCCGTTCGATATCCACCCGGATCGTCTTGCCGCCCTGCCGTTTCACCACCGGAGCAGCACCGGTTTCGGCAGGTTTTTTGCCGGGCGCTGCCGGTGCGGAGGCTGCGGCCTCCTTGGCGGCGCTTACGACTTCAATGGTTTGGCTTGGCAGCTTGATTGATTCAATCGCTACATCGCTGATTTCGGAGATGCTCTCGATCAGGGAGCGCACCTCTGCTTCCGTCTTCATCGATACGTACACGACCTCAAAAGAGGTGTCAAAGCGTTCGTTTTCAATCTCCTCGACGGATGGGATCGATTTGATCACTTCCCCGTTCGCCTCCAATTGGTCAAAGACCATATAGGCGCGGGCCGCCTTTAACACGCAATCTTCGCGCAAACTGACCCGGATGCCAAGCAGGTTGTATCCGTTTGTCTGCGATTCCTTCATCACGGAGACCGCGTAGTCGTCCAGCTGGTAATGGCGCAGGCCATCTGCCGAATCCGCTGCGTCTCCTTTGCCCGATTGTTTTGGCTTCTCAGCTGGGCTGCTTGCGATCGCCTGCAGATCGCCTGCTACGATCGCCCGCAGTTTTGCCACCGGTTCAGATACATCCGCCGAACCGTCACCGCCGTCAATGATGTTGTACACCATCGTCTCTATCAAATCGACACTTTGAAAGATGACATCCATGATGCTGCTGTTGATCGTCAACTTGTGGTTGCGAACCAGATCGAGGACGTTTTCCACTTCGTGCGTCAGGCTTGCCATGTCCTCAAACCCCATCGTGGCGGCCATCCCTTTCAGCGTGTGGGCAGACCGGAAAATCTCATTGACAATCGCTACGTCATCAGGTTGGTTTTCCAGCTGCAGCAGGTTTGCGTTAATCGCCTGCAGGTGTTCTTTTGATTCCTCGATAAACATATCCAGGTATTGATTTAAATCCATACCTTCCACCTCCCGCGGTCAGATCACAATTCGTACAAGTGTTTCAGCGATTTGTTCCAGCGGGACGATCTGGTCCGCCAGACCGGCCTGAATCGCTGATCGCGGCATTCCAAACACGACGCAGCTGGATTCCGCTTCAATTACGCTCGTCACCGTTCCTTGTTCCTTCATTATTTTTAAACCCTTCGTACCGTCGCTGCCCATACCGGTCAAGATGACCGCCCATTTTTTTATGTTTCGCAGCTTTCCAACTGATTCAAACAACACGTCGACAGAAGGGCGGAGCCCACCCCGCGGTTCGCTTTGATTCAAGCTGGCATACAATCTGCCATCGTCATTTTCTCTCACCTGCAAGTGATACCCTCCGGGGGCGATATACGCAGTCCCCGGAAGGATCTCGTCTCCTTCTGCGGCCTCCACGACGCGAATCGCCGACAGTGCATCCAAACGCTGCGCAAGTGATTTGGTAAAGCCTTGCGGCATGTGCTGGACGATCAGGATTGGCGCGGGAAAAGAAGCGGGCAATGACGTGAGCACACTTTGCAGTGCCTTGGGACCGCCTGTACTCGTGCCAAGGGCAACGATTTTGCGGCCTGGCTTCACGTTGGGCAAAGGGGAGTACAGCTTGGGCGCCTTGGGCGGCGGAACCTGCCACGGCTTTCGCTTGGCGACAGCCGCCAGCTTTACCCGTTCGATCAGTTCATCCGCAACTTTATGTATATCAAGTGAGATCGGGCCTGACGGCTTGGCGACAAAATCAAATGCCCCAAGTTCCAGTGCTTGAACGGTCGCTGCCGCCCCCTCCGTAGTTAAGCTGCTCAGCATGATCACTGCAAGCGGGGAGAGGCTCATCAGCTTTTCCAATGTCTCCAGGCCATTCATCACGGGCATTTCGATATCCAATGTAACGACATCGGGCGAGAGCTCTTTCACTTTTTGCAGGCACTCCTGGCCATTTCTGGCCTGGCCTGCCACTTCGATGGAAGGATCGCTGCCCAGGATGTCGGAAATGACTTTACGCATGAAGGCTGAGTCGTCCACGACGAGGACACGGATGTTTTTCATGACGGACAAATCCCTTCCTTATCGGTTCACATCACTTACGAATCCATCTTTTTATCCGGGTTAAAAAACCGCCCATTCCTTCCCCTTGAGCCTGAGCCCCCTCTGTCCCTTTCTGCAAATAGGCGTCAACCAGCGAACAGATGCTTTTCGACGCTTGTGTTTGGGGGTAGAGAAGAAAAAACGGAGTCTGCTGCTTTACCGCTTTTGCTACCCGGATATCGTCAGCTATGTATCCCAAGGTCTCCACTTCCATCCCGAGAAATTGACGGGCGACCAATGTCAGCTTGTCGGCTGTCTGTTTGCCTTCCCGTTCGGAAGCAACCCGGTTGATGACCATTCGGATCCGCATTTGCGGGTTGTATGAATGAATCATTTTGATCACTGCATAAGCGTCCATGATGGCGGTCGGCTCCGGTGTCGTAACCAGCAGGACTTCATCGGCAGAGAGCATAAACTGCAGCGACTCATTGGTGATTCCTCCGCCTGTATCGAGCAGGACGGTATCGACATGTCCCTGCAGACTGCTGATCTTGCCCAAAAACCGGGACAGATCCGCATCGTCAAATTGCGTTAATTGGGTAAACCCGGAGCCGCCGGCGATAAACTCCAACCCGTCCGGACCGCGTTCGACGACATCCCAGACTGTTTTATCCGGCTTTAACAGATCGAGCAAATGGTGCTTGGGGGATATCCCCATCAAGACATCCAAATTGGCGAATCCGATATCGACGTCGAGAATCATCACCTTTTGCCCTTTGGCTTTCAGTCCCAAAGCGAAATTCAATGTGAAGTTTGACTTGCCGACCCCGCCTTTGCCGCTTGTGATCGTAACGATCCGGGTCCTTCGCATTCCCTCTCGCAGGAATAGGCGTTCGCGAAGCTGCTTGGCCTGATCATGCATCGGCATCGTCTCCCAGAATGAAGTTGGCTACGACCTCCGAAGTTGCTTCGACGATATCATCCGGCACATTTTGCCCTGTTGTGATGTACGAGAGAGAAAGGTGAAATCGACAGGCGACGTTGACGATAGAACCGTACGTACTGGTTTCATCCGATTTCGTAAAAATCACCTTGCTGACGGGAACGTCGGAAAAATTCTCGATGATCGCTTTTGTATCCTCGTATTTTGCGGCAAGACTGAGCGTCAGGTAATGTTCGCACTGTTCCCCCCGGCGCAAGAGCGCTTTGATCTCGCGGACAAACTCTTCGTTGCGGTAGTTGCGTCCGGCTGTGTCTACCAGAATCAGATCGCAGGCGCCGAGCCTGTCCTTTGCCGCATCTATCTCTTCTGGAGTGAAGACAACCTCGAGCGGCGCGTTGAGAATGTTGGCATAGGTTTTCAACTGTTCCACTGCCGCAATCCGATAGGTGTCAGAGGTGATAAATCCGACCCTGCGCCTTTCCTTGAGCATGGCCTCCGCAGCCAGCTTGGCGATGGTCGTCGTCTTGCCCACCCCTGTCGGCCCAAAAAAGAAAGCGTATTTGACAGAACGGGGGATCGTCCGCGACCTGGCCATACTGTTGTCGAGCATTTGCTTCAGCAGTTCCGTGGCACGGGCAAACACTTCAGCCCGGCTTGCCGAAACCGGATCGGAAAACTGCCCCAAAAGCCGGGTCAACAGTTCTGAAACGATCTCGCGCTCTACCTCCTGATTCAGCAATCGATTCCTGACGGCGAGAAAGGCCGGCGGCAGCGTGCTGCTTGCTTCCTCTTGGAACAACATTTTTTGGAAGAAAGAGCGCATCTGGCGAAGTTCGCTGACCAACTCCTCGCTCTGCGGTTTCGCAGCGCCCGGTTCCTGCTTGCGTCCGGTCTGAACCGGGGTCTGCACCCTGGGAGGATCAGCCACCGAGGTGCCGCCCCGCCCGTAAGCTTGCCTGGCCGCAGCCGCCGGCATCGCGGCGGCTGAAGGCGCACTCCTGACTGCCCCGTTTTGCTGTCGCTGATCGTTCTGCTTGGGATCGACGGCAGCGATTACCTCAATTTTTTCCTTGCCAAAAAATCCGAGGAACCCCCTGGTCTTCACCGGTTTGGTGCCCAGGATAATCGCGTCCTTCCCAAAGTCGACCTTGATCTGTTCCAAAGCGTCCGGCATTGAATCGACAACATACCGCTTTACCCTCATGACAAGTTCACCATCCCTACGCTTTGTACTTCAATATGGGGCTCAAGCTCGTTGTAGGAGATCACAGGGACATCGGGCATCATGCGCTCCATCAGCTGCCGCAGATACATGCGGATGGCTGGCGAAGTCAGGACGATCGGCTGCTGCCCGGAATTGACCATTTTGCTGATCTCCTCCGACATGCTGTGATAGATCCGCTGCGAGGTCTCGGGATCGATCGCCAGATAGCTTCCCTGTTCCGTTCGCTCGATTCGTTCCGATATCGCCTTCTCCAGCGCCGGTCCGGCCGTAATGACGCGAAGCGGCTGGCCTGGCTCGGTATACTGTTGGGTGATCTGCCTGGATATGCCCTGCCTGACGTACTCCGTCAGGACTTCCGGGTCTTTGGTGTAAATGGCGTGGTCAGCCAACACCTCCAAGATAGCCGGCAGATTTCGAATCGACACTTTTTCCTTCAAGAGCTTTTGCAGGACCTTTTGCACCTCGCCGAT
Source organism: Brevibacillus massiliensis (assembly GCF_000311785.1). Classification (GTDB taxonomy): domain Bacteria; phylum Bacillota; class Bacilli; order Brevibacillales; family Brevibacillaceae; genus Brevibacillus_C; species Brevibacillus_C massiliensis. The sequence continues at coordinate 75,925 of NZ_HE978535.1, read as the reverse complement.
CGACAAGAGTCCCGGGATTAATTCGTCGACCAAGACGGGACTGGTTTCCCTGATGTTGTCGATCAAGGTGCGAGTCTCCTGGCGTCCAAGCAGTTCGTGCGCATGGCGTTTGATCACTTCGGTCAGGTGTGTCGCGACCACGGACGGCGGGTCAACCACCGTATAGCCGGAAAGTTCGGCAATCTCCTTATTCTCTTCTGTTACCCATAATGCCGGGAGTCCAAACGCCGGTTCCGTGGTTTCTATACCGACAACCGCATCATCCTCGAAACCCGGGCTCATCGCGAGATAGTGATCGAGCAAAATTTCGCCCGCAGCAACCTGATTCCCTTTGATTTTGATCACGTACTCATTCGGGCGGAGCTGAATGTTGTCGCGGATGCGAATGACCGGAACCACGATTCCCAGTTCGAGGGCGCACTGGCGTCGGATCATAATCACCCGGTCGAGCAGATCGCCGCCCTGCTTCGCGTCAGCCAGCGGAATCAATCCGTAGCCAAATTCAAACTCGATCGGATCAACTTGAAGCAGACTGACGACGCTTTCCGGACTGCGAACTTCCTCAATTTGCTGTTCTTCCTCCTGCAGTGCCGTCTCCACCATCTGCGTCTTTCTGCTCCGGTCAAGCTGCCAGCCGAGAAAGGCCAGCAGCAGTCCAACAGGGATGGTCGACAGCGGACCAATCGGCGTGACGATGCCGAGCAGCGCGATCACGCCCGCAACGATGTAGAGCAGCCTGGGGTAAGCAAACAATTGCGCCGAAATATCGTCGCCGAGTCCGCCTTCCGAAGCGGCCCGGGTCACGATGATGCCGGTGGCAGTGGAGATCAGCAAAGCCGGAATTTGTGCGACGAGCGCGTCGCCGATCGAGAGTTTGGTAAAGGTCTTGAGCGAAGTGGCAAAGTCCATGCCGTGAATTGCCATTCCTATAATGAAGCCGCCCAATACGTTGATAATAAAAATGATGATTCCTGCAATGGCGTCCCCTTTTACAAACTTGCTCGCCCCATCCATGGCTCCGTAAAAATCTGCTTCCCGCTCGATTTTTTGCCGGCGGCTGCGGGCTTCCGCTTCCGAGATCATCCCGGCATTCAGGTCGGCGTCGATGCTCATCTGCTTCCCTGGCATCGCGTCCAGCGTAAAGCGGGCTGCCACCTCTGCGACCCTCTCCGACCCCTTGGTGATGACGATGAATTGGATCACGATCAAGATCAGAAACACGACAAAGCCCACTACTTCGTTGCCGCCTACGACAAAACTGCCGAACGCTTCGATTACCTTACCGCTTTTCCCTTCGCTCAGGATATTCCGGGTTGTCGATACGTTCAGAGCCAGACGAAACAGCGTCGTGATCAGCAGCATCGTCGGAAAGATGGAGAATTGCAGCGCTTCCTTGGTGTTCATCGAGACGAGCAGGATGACCAGGGCAAGAGAGATATTCATCACCAGAAGAACGTCCAGCAGCCTTGCCGGCAACGGGATGACCATTGCGACTACGATGCTGATGACGAAGAATATGACTCCAAATTCTTTCAGCTTGCTTCCCACGTGGTCTCTTCCTTTCGCTCTCTATCTTCTTCTTGCTGTCTTTCCTTGCAGCTTGTACACGTATGCCAGTACTTCCGCCACTGCTTTAAACAGTTCTTCGGGAATTTGCTGGCCGAGTTCCACTTGACTGTACAGCGCTCTGGCTAGCGGCTTGTTTTCCATGACTACGATCCTGTGCTCCTTGGCGATTTGCTTGATTTTTAATGCCAGGTAGTCCTGCCCCTTGGCAATCACAGTCGGGGCGCTCATCTCTGCCGCCTCGTACTTGATCGCCACGGCGAAGTGCGTCGGGTTGGTAATGACGACATCCGCCTTGGGCAATTCCTGCATCATCCGGCGCATCGCCATCTGACGTTGGCGCTCCCTGATCTTGCTTTTGATCAGCGGGTCCCCTTCGGTCTTCTTATACTCGTCTTTTATGTCCTGCTTGGACATTCGCAGGTTTTTTTCGTATTCGTACCGCTGATACAGGTAGTCAAAACACGCCCAGACCAACAGCAGAACACCGATCATCAGCCCCAGCTTCACAGCCTGTCCAGCGGTAAAGGAGAGCACGATATCTACTGTCTTCATCGGCAGCTTGACCAACTCGTCCTTGGCTGCCAGGAGGATGACGTAGGCGATGTACAAACCGGTACTGATCTTAAGCAGGGACTTGGCCAGTTCTACCAGGCTGCGCAGGGAAAAGATGCGTTTGAATCCTTTGATCGGGTTGATCTTGTCCAGCTTTGGCTTGATCGGTTCGACGGTGAACAGATTGCCTACCTGCAAGTAATTGGTCACCGCCGCCGAAATCAAGATGACCCCCAATACCGGTGCCGCGATCTTCCCTCCGGCAAACGCAACCTGCTGGATCATGACCTTCAGATTCTCCTCGTTTACGTCCCACAGCGTGTAGGTCGAAAGCGACTGGCGGAGAATGCTCTGGAACACTTCCAGCATCCACGAGCCTGTCATCAGAAGCAGAAAAAACGTCATGACCAACGTGATCGCCGGCGACAGCTCCGAACTCTTTGCCACCTGGCCTTTTTTTCGCGCGTCCTGCTTTTTTCGGGGTGTCGCCTTTTCCGTCTTTTCGCCGTTAAAGTACTGCAGGTCGATTGGAAACAGCATCTTTGTCTGTCTCATCACAAGCCTCCCAGGAGCTTCATCATGTCGGACATCGCGGCAAACATCTTTCCGAACAATCCGCTCAGGACGTAGTAAAAACCGGGCAGGACGATGAACAGGATGAGCAGGCCAGAGACAATTTTTATGGGCAAACCAACCACAAAGATATTAAATTGCGGCACGGTTTTGGCGATAATACCAAGAGAGAGATCTACGAGAAAAATCGCCACGACGACCGGTGCGGCAATCATGAAGCCGCTCATGAACATGTAGGAAAATACCTTCATGACCAGCTGAACGAGTGGCTCGCTGCCAAACGAAAGCCAAGCCCGGTCGATTGGAACTGCCTGATAACTGGCGAGTATGCCGCGAATGATCATGTGATGGCCGTTCGTCGACAGTAAAAACAAGGTGGCCAAGACGTTTTTAAAGCTGCCGGTAAGCGGCACGTAAGCGCCCGTTCGCGGGTCGATCACGTTGGCCAGCGCAAGGCCAAGCTGCATATCGATCATTCCGCCGGCGACTTGTACGGTGTAAAACAGCAGCTGCAGGATCGTTCCCAGCAGCAGGCCGACCAGCGCTTCCTTGACTGCGTAAAGGATAAAGCCCAAGTCCAGCGGGATCGGACCGGTATCGGGTACGAGCGAATAGCTGATAAAAGCTAATGCAAGCGCCAGGCCGATTTTAAACTGATTGGGCACGCCCCGGAAAGAAAACACCGGCGCCGAGACGAAAAAAGCGGTCAATCGGACAAACACGAGTAAAAATGCGGATAATTGCTGCTCAATCAACTCCATACGCTATCCCACAAATCGGTGCAAATTTCCGTAGATGCTCATCGTAAACTCAACCAGTGTTTTCAACATCCACGGAGCAAATACGAGCAGGGCCAGCATGACCGCGACAATCTTAGGGATGAAGGCAAGCGTCTGTTCCTGAATTTGCGTGGTCGCCTGAAAAATACTGACCAGCAAGCCGACGACCAAGCCAATCCCCAGCGCCGGAGCGGTGACCAACAGGATCGTGGAAACGGCTCCCTGGGCTATCTGCAAAATCAATTCTGTACTCATTTCGCCCTCCTTCGCCTGATCATCCGGCCTAGTAGCTGGCCAGAAGCGATTTCACAACCAGATGCCAACCGTCGACCATGATAAATAGAAGAATTTTAAACGGAAGCGAAATCATGACTGGCGGAAGCATCATCATCCCCATCCCCATCAGGATGCTTGACACCACCATGTCGATCACAAGAAACGGGATAAACAGCATAAACCCGATCTGAAAGGCTGTCTTCAGCTCAGAGATGGCGTAGGCTGGAACGAGTGCGGTCAGCGGGATGTCTTTTACACTCGTCGGCCGTTCCGCTTTCATGTAATCGAGAAACAGCGCCAAATCCTTTGCCCTCGTCTGCTTGGCCATGAATTCCTTAAAGGGAATGACTGCCTGACTCAGCGCCTGCTGCTGTGAAATCTGCCCTTGCAAAAACGGTTGGACCGCCGTTTCGTTCACCGCAGCAAATGTCGGTGCCATGATAAAAAAGGTCAGAAACAAAGCGAGCCCGATCAGCACCTGATTCGGCGGCATCTGTTGGGTGGCGAGCGCATTGCGGACAAATGACAGCACGATGACAATACGCGTAAAGCTGGTCGCGAGCAGCAAAATCGCGGGAGCAACGGATAGGACTGTCAGGATCAAGAGCAGCTGCACAGTCGTGGCCGTTTCCGTCGGACTGCCGGAATCCCCTCCGCCGATTTTGATGTCGATTCCCGGTACAGCGGGAAGCTCCGGTGCCGCGTGCACCTGCGTTGGGAGCATGAATAACAGACAAAGGATAAGTAGAATGGACAAACGCTTATTCATCTCTGTTCCCCTTTTGCCGCTGATCGCCTTCCCACAATGCCGATTTGCTGTTTAATTCCTGCAAGGCATTCAACTGTTTTTCCAGTGCTTGATCAAAAGAACCAGCTTCGTTTTCGAACAGCTCTCCCTGTATCTCGGCCTTTTTTCCGGACCTCAGGGCAGACAGCCATCCAGACAATCCCTTCGCTGCCAGCGGTTGCAATTCCGCTTCCTGGAAAATCAAATCGAGTTCGTCCCCTGCCGGTATGTGCCGCAGCAACTGAATGTTCTCGCCTACTCCCAATACGTAAAGGGAGTCGCCGATCATGACACACTGTACTGATTTTCCATTTCCCAGCGGAATGACCCCGATGACTTTAAACGGCCCTCTTCCCATACTCCCTAGCTGTTGATGCTTCAGAAATCGCAGCAGCAGGTAGATGAGTACGATGATGACCCCTAAGGAAAACAAGATCTGCATGAGAATCTTCCAACCGCTGGGGGCAAAGCTGTCTGTCGATCCTGCCGCCGTCGGCACATTGCTGTCTGTTTGCGGCGTCAGACTGCCCGATTTGTCGAACTCTTCCATCACAGTCGTGTCATTGCCTGTGCTCTCAGCGTAGACGGCTGCTGCGGGCAGACAGCCGAACAGCAAGAGCAGGATGCCGCATACAGCCGCAAGCATTGCCTTTCTGTTGTGAAACATCATCGTGTCAACCCAGCGTCTTCCTGATCGCTTCGATTACACGGTCGGCTTGGAACGGTTTGACGATAAAGTCTTTTGCCCCCGCCTGGATGGCGTCGATTACCATCGCCTGTTGGCCCATTGCGGAGCACATGATGATCCGGGCGTTTGGATCCAGCTTCTTGATTTCCTTGAGCGCGGCAATTCCATCCATCTCCGGCATGGTGATATCCATCGTCACCAGATCAGGGCCAAGCTCCTTGTACTTCTCCACGGCCTGTGCGCCGTCGCTCGCTTCTCCGACGACCGTGAAGCCGTTTTTCGTCAAGATTTCCTTGATCATCATCCTCATGAAAGCAGCGTCATCCACAACCAACACTTTGTTGGACATTTTTGGTTTCCTCCTTGATTATAAAAGATTATTGCAGTTTTTGGACGCGATCCCATTGACTGACAATGTCCGTGACCCGTACGCCAAAATTCTCGTCGATGACTACGACCTCACCTTTGGCGATCAGCTTGTTGTTAACCAGGATATCAACCGGTTCACCGGCAAGCTTGTCCAACTCGATAATGGAACCGGAAGACAGTTCCAGAATCTCCTTGATCAATTTCTTGGTCCTGCCTAGTTCAACCGTCACCTTTAACGGAATGTCCAGCAAGAGGCCCAGATTGTCGTCCGTCATGGCGGCCGGGCCCGGCGTCAGCGGCATAAATTCCGCCGGACGAACATTTGCCGAAGTATTCCCATACGAGCTAAATCCGCCGATGTGCTGCGGCGTATGCCCGTATGGAGGGATTCCTGCGGGTGCCGACGGAGCAGTTGGCGGCATCTGCGGTGCCGAACGGTTGTACATACCTGCAGCAGCCGGTTGTTGTTGGGCAGCCGGGATTGCCGGCTCCGCATACGCAGCAGCCGCGGCAACGGGTGCCGGATCGTACGTTACGCCAGGGCTAGCCAGCTGTGCGGTCTCTGTCGTATCAACCCCGGTTCCCATCAGCCGATCGATCATTTGCTTGGCAAATTGGATCGGGATGAGCTGCATGATTTGGGAATCGATCAAATCTCCCACTTTCAGGCGGAAGGAGACTTTAATAAAGGTATCTTCGTCGGGAAGATTCCCGTCGCCGTTTCCCTGAGCCAAGTCCATAATGTCGACGCTCGGCGGCGAAATGTTGACCAACTGATTGAACATCGTCGACATCGAAGTAGCCGCTGACCCCATCATCTGGTTCATCGCTTCCTGAACCGCGCTGATCTGGATGTCGGTGAATTCAATTGCATTCGGATCCCCGACACCGCCCATCATCAGGTCGGCAATGATGGCCGCGTCTTCCATCCGAAAGACCAGCACATTGACTCCTTCGAAACCATCTGTGTATTTCACGTGAACAGAAACGTGCGGTTGCGGAAACTCGGCGCTCAGTTCGCTTTTGCGAATGGCGGAGACCGTAGGAGTCGTAATGTCCACTTTTTGGCTCAGCAATGTGGAAAGTGCGGTTGCCGCACTGCCAAGCGAAATGTTCCCGATTTCCCCCAATGCATCCTGCTCCAGAGGCGTGAGCAGTTCTGCCACATCCAGGCTTTTTCCAGGCTCTTCATCTTCTGATGAGTTGCTGGCGCGAAGCAGCGCGTCAATTTCGTCCTGCGACAACATATCTTTACTCATCATGTTCCTCCCTTTGCTCCACGACTTCGTCGATCTGAACAGCTATCCTGCCTTTCAATGTGCCGGCCTGTCCGCGAAACTTGACGGTGCTGCCGACGAGGACATTCAGCTTTTGATCAATAGACTGGTCTAATTGGATCACGTCCCCCTTGTTCAAGTGAAGCAGTTCCCCGACGGTAATGGTCGCGGTGCCGATTTCTACAATGAGCGGAAGCTTGGCTTTTTTGACCCGCTCTTCCAAAATCCGCTGTGCCCCTTCATTAGGCACCTTGCGTGAGGAAAACCAGTATTGCCCGGACAGCTTTGGCATGATTTGCTCAAGAACCACGTGCGGCAGACACAGGTTGATCATGCCGGTGGTGTCGCCAATTTTGGTGCTGAAAGAGATCACGGCGACGATTTCATTCGGTGAAACGATCTGCATGAACTGCGGATTCATCTCCATCATATCCAAGTAGGGCTCCAGATCCGTTACCTGTTTCCACGCTTCCGAAAAACTTTCCAAGGCATTCCTGAAGATTCGTTCCATGACAGTCGATTCAATTTCCGTCAGCGCCCCTGTTTTGACCGGAACATTTCCCTGCCCTCCGAGCAGACGATCAAGCATGGCATAAGCGACGTTGGGGTTTACCTCCATCACCATTCGCCCTTCGAGCGGAGGGGCTTCAAAAATGTTGAGAATGGTCATTTTGGGAATGGACCGAATAAACTCGTCGTATGGCAATTGATCAACAGAGGCGACATGAATCTGCACAAAGGTTCTAAGCTGCGCTGAGAAGTAGGTAGTAAGCAATCTGGCGTAATTCTCATGTATGCGCGTCAGTGCGCGAATCTGGTCTTTGGAAAAACGCAGCGCCCGTTTGAAGTCGTACACTCTGACTTTCCGTTCGCTCTCTTCCTTTTTCAATTCATTCGCATCCATCTCCCCCGAAGACAGAGCAGCCAACAGCGCATCAATCTCATTCTGTGAGAGAACCTCGGCCATAGCGGTCACCTCCTTTATCGTAAACCCTGCGATAACGCTAGGTCATTTTTTTCACGGTTGTGATGACTTGCAAAATCTTGCCGTCTTGCATGATCGCGCTAATCTCATTCATGATCTTGGCTTCCAGTTTGTTCAGACCCTCTGTTCCCTTGAGGTCTTCCGGAGTCAGTCCTGCCAATGTTTTATTGATGATATTCAATACCTGGGGTTTCCGTTTCTCCAGTTCTTCCTTGGCGGATTTGCTGTCTGCTGTAATGCTAAAGCGCACGACTATAAAGTTGTTTGTCAGCAAATTGGTGGTGATTTCATCCGTATCGACGGTGTATTTCAGCATTTCATCGGCAGTTAAAGCCGTCGCCTCTTTCGCATCTGCCGGAGAAGCGTAATACGTTTGCCATAAGACAAAACTGACCACGCCGAGCAAAGTAATTGCAATGATAATGATAAGCGCCATATTAAATAACCGGTTTTGAAACATGGGTAGCCTCCCGCTATTCATCTGATTCGCTCGTCGACCGCGAAACCGTAGCGGCCATCGGAACCGCCTGGTAAAACGAAGTGATGCGCGCGACTATCTCCTCGGCAGCCTCTTTGACGATGTATTTTTTCCCGTTGGTCAGCGTAATGACCGTATCGGGAGTTGACTCAACTGTCTCGATGTGAGTGATATTGAGGTAAAACGTTGTTCCGTTAAAACGGGTCAGAAAAACCATCAAATATCCCCCTAAAAGGTGGCAGTCAGGAGGGGCGCAGCTTCTCGCCCGCTCCCTTCTCCACCCTGGTTAGCTATCTACCGCTTCAGGTTGACGACTTCTTCCAGGATACTGTCGGACGTGGTGATGATGCGCGAGTTGGCTTGGAAGCCGCGCTGTGCGACAATCATCTCGGTAAACTCTTCCGTCAGATCGACGTTGGACATTTCAAGCTGGCCGGATACGATCGAGGAATTGGCCTCTGCCGGGGTGGTTACTTGAAATTCCCCGTCCGGATGTGCATTCGGCGTCAATTCGAACAAGGAATTGCCCACCTTCTTCAAGCCGCCTGGATTGCTGACGACTCCGACACCAATCGTGGCGATCTCTTCGTTGGTGCCTTCCGGCGTCGTCCCGGTGACAACCCCGTCTTTGCCGATGGAGTATGATACATACCCGTCGCGCGGGATCTGAATCGGCCCGGATCCGCTGTCATCCATCACGTAGTACCCCTGTGAGGTGACCAAAAATCCGTTGGCATCCCGCGTAAAGTTGCCGGCCCGGGTCAGATAGAAAGGGGCTCCATCCTGGGTCGGGCTGACGATGAAAAAGCCATCGCCTTCAATCGCCAAGTCGGAAATCAGGTTGGTCGTCATTGGACTGCCCGGCGTATGGACGACGTCGATGGATGCTACTGTCGAACCCAAGCCGATCTGGCGCGGGTTGACACCGCCAATGCCGCTGTCAGTCGGCGCGGTTGCGCCGGCGATATTCTGGTTTAGGATATCCTGAAACATCACCCGGCTCTTCTTGAACCCTACCGTGTTGACGTTGGCAATATTGTTGCCAATCACATCCAGCTTGGTTTGAAAGCCGCGCATCCCGGAAACTCCTGAATACAAAGAACGAAGCATGTTTCACTACCCCCTTATGCTGTCATGACGGTTGCTTCAGTCAGTCCGCAACCGCGGGCTTCCTCGATGAGGGCCGGCCCGTCTAAGCAAATACTGCGCTGTCGATATTGGTAAAGACGTTTTCCTTCATATGTGCCTGATCGAGTGCCGTCACCACTTTGCGACTTCTGATGTTGACGACATATGCGACATTGTCCATCAAGACGAGGGAGTCTCTTGCCCCCTTCGCTGCAGCCCGCTGAACTGCTCCTTCCAGCCTGGCCACTTCTGCATCGGCCAGCTGAATGCCGCGTTCCTGCAATCGGTTTAAGGCGTGATGGCTAAACGACAACTTTGGTCCTTCGACTGCAGCCGCCGAGTTTTGCTGCAGCGTCTCCTCCAGCCAATGCTGAAAGGGCCTTGAGACCGCCGCTGCCGGATTCGGCTGACTGCCGATTCCACCTGGTTTTGATGGATAGTACGCCTGCCCGACGCGAAACGATTGACTCATGTCGGCACAACCCCTTTTTCTGTGAAAAACGTCATGACGTTTTTCATAAAACATGGATGTGACCGCTTGCGGCTGGCAAACGGGTCATGACCGTTTTGTGCACTAGACCCTGCGCAGCGTCCCGGACTGAGCCTCATCTGCTTCCTCTAGCAGATTGTCGAGCGAAAAAACTTCCGTCTCTTCCTCCGGCTGCTGCTGCCGCTCCGGTGTCTGCTGGCGACGGCCCTCTTGTTGTTGGAAGTCGTAAGAAGGCTGTTGCTGTTGCTGCAATACCTCCAGGCGATCTACCTGCAGCCCCTGCTGTACTAAAGCCGCCCTGAGCTGCGGCAGCTGGTTGTCCAGCAGCTCTTTCCCCGCTTTCGAATCAGCCAGGAACTGAGCCGATATCAATCCGTTGTGAACGATGATTCTCACGTCCACCTGCCCCAATGAGCGTGGGTACAACAGAAGTTTCGCATGAGAAATGCCGTCTTGGTTCTCCAGCTTCATCTGTTTGACAAACAGATTGCTGACGTCCTGGGCAAGGTGGTCTCCCCGGGTCTGATAGACGGCTGCCCCGCTGCTTGCTGCGCCCGACACGAACTGCTGTCCCGTACTTGCCGGGGTTGGAGCAGCGGGCGCCGGGTTTGCGCTGCTGTCAGGCTGTTCCGCCAGCTTTGGATCAATCTTTGCCAGTTCCCCGTTCGCCTGAGTCAGATTGACTGCTGGTTGGCGGACTTGGGTCGCAGCCTGAGCCTGGTAACTGAGCAGGGCTTGATTGACCCGCATCGGTTGAAGATTGGCGTTGGCGGTAGAACCCGTCAAGACCGCCGGCATGAACAGCTGATAGCCCGTTCCTTTGGAAGCGTTCTGCTTTGCGGTCGGAACCTGGTTGCCTTCTGGTTCGCTTTTGTTCACTTCAAACCCTAATTGACCCAGCAAAAGCTTCAGCTGGTCTGTCCCCGTCAGGCTTTGGCTCACATGAACGGGCTGTCCCTCTTTGGCCGAGGCTTGCAGCAGCTGGAGGATTTGTGTGTACGAACTTTGCTGTTCCGGCTGCTCAGCGGCCCGGAGCAATTGCAGCAACTGCTCCGGGAGGACGGGGTTTGGCGCCGCCTGCTGTCCCCCGGCATGATCCAACTGCTGAAGCGGCAGCAGATTCGCCGTCTCCTTCGCCGGTTGCAAATCGTCGGTCAGGTCGAACTCTCCGCCGGCAAGCGACTGTTGCAACAGGGCCAGCAGCATCTCCATCTGCTCTTCGCCAGGCTCATCCTGCAGCGGCAAAAGCTCACCGGTCTGATCTGTTTCATCCGCATTCTGGAGCGCGCTGCCGAGCTGCAGGGCGAAAAGCATCCCGAGCAGATCTGTCGGCGTCGAAGCCTGTCCCTTTTCTCCGGGGAGTCCGGGCATTGAGCCTGGCACCGCCGGCGTCGTCATCATGACATTCATCTCGTCACCTCCTCGTATTTGACAAAGAAATAGTTGCTATGTAAACGATAAACGGATGGTACCGATTATCGGAGCAACTCGCCCGTTAAGCGAGCAGCCAACCCCTCGTCTTTCTTGGACAACGATGCCAAGATCTGGGCGCGCCTGTCGCTTTCCATGCCGGCAAGGATGGAGATCACTTTTTTTCGCTCGGATACGGCCATGCTTTGCAAAATGTTGGCAGCGTCGTCCGCGTTCATCTGGGAGAAGCTGCTGATCAGCGACTCGAGGCTGGCCGAATCCTTGCGGGCTGCAGCCAGTTCGCTGGTCAGGGATTGTACGCGCTGCTGCAGCGCGGCTATGTCTTCATCCTTGTTGACTGTCGTATCCTTTAACAGAATCGAAATGTCGGCTGCCTTTTTCGGATCCATTTTGGCCAGGATGTCCGCCTGCTGATCGGGTTTCATTTTGCCCAACACGGCGACGGCTTCCTGTTCGGACAAATTCCCGATGATAGAGGCAGCATTGCGCGACGACATCGAGGTGTAGACCTTGGCCAGATCCTGAAACTGTTTCTGCCTCGCCTCTTCGTCTGCCCGTTTGTCGTCCAGTTCCCGTTTCAGCTCGTCCACCTGTTTTTGCATGGCTTGGATTGTCGTGTCTTTTTCAGCCGCTTCTGATTTCAATTGTTGGATCGTCTGGTTCGATTCGGCCAGCTTTGTCTGAAGCGGCGCCTCCTGTGTTTTTGCCGGCGGCGCAGCTGTATCGCTGCCGCTTTTTTCCACGCCGCCTGCAAGCTGTCCGACGTACGGGATCGCTTTCGCCGCAGACGTCAGTTTTCCGATGACGTCAACGCCGAGCAGGCTCAGGAGAACTCCGCCCAGAAGGCTGGCAAAGAGCGCCGGTATGACCAGCATGTAGAAAAACCATTCCCATTTGCTGTACGCTCTCTCTTCCTGTATCTCTTCCATGGGGAACCTCCCTTCAGGCTTGCTTCACTCGCTGGATGTAGCGCGCTACGCCCATTTCGTCCAGCTCTTTCTGCTCCCGCTTGCGCTCGCTGTCTTCAAATTGCTCCTTGGCCTTCTCGCGCATTCGCTCCCACAATTTGGACTCCTGCATGTGGAAGGTCAACCGGCGTTTGCAGCGCTCCAATTCCTGCTCACAACCGAACAAGGTTTTCTTTTGCGTGGCAATCGCCCTCTCCACCGCATGCCGGTAGCGGGCAATCTCCATCAACTGGGCAGCACTGCAAGACTGGTGCTGCAATTCGAACAGCGATTGGGTCACTTCTTCGCGATGCCGGTCAAGCTGCATCAGCTTCTGCTCCTCTTCCGCCTTCCGCTGCTGGGAGAGGCCAAACGCCCACTCAGCTTGTTCCTTCTCTTTTTCCTTTAAATCGACGATTTTTTGCAGTTGGAAGCGAAACGTACTCATCTGTACTCACCCCGAAAATTTTGCTGTCAGCTCGCTTACGCTTTCCGCAAGCTCCGCCGGCTCGTGCGTCCCCTGGGCCGTAAACTGGTGAATCAGCTCCCGGCTGCGAATCGCCTCGTCGATCTCCCGATTCGTCCCCAGTTTGTACGCGCCAATATTGATCAAGTCCTCCGACTCCCGGTATGTCGCCAGCAGTTGCTTCAGCCGGCGGGCCGCTGCCAGGTGCTCATCGGTACAAATCTCATTCATCACCCGGCTTACGCTCGCCAGCACATCAATTGCCGGAAAGTGCCCTTTTTGGGCGATTTTACGGTCGAGCACGATGTGGCCGTCGAGAATACCGCGAACTGCGTCGGCAATCGGATCGTTCATGTCGTCCGAATCGACCAGCACCGTGTAAAAAGCGGTGATGCTGCCTCTCTTCGCCGTACCGGCCCGCTCCAGCAGCTTCGGCAGCAGAGCGAATACCGACGGCGTGTATCCGCGGGTCGCAGGCGGCTCTCCAATCGCCAGGCCAACCTCGCGCTGGGCCATTGCAAAGCGCGTGACGGAATCCATCATCAGCATCACGTTAAGGCCCCGATCGCGAAAATACTCGGCGATGGAGGTGGCGATCAACGCCCCCTTGATTCTGATCATGGCCGGCTGGTCTGATGTGGCGACCACGACGATCGACCGCTTCAAACCTTCCTCGCCAAGGTCGCGGTGAATAAATTCCATCACCTCGCGTCCGCGCTCACCAATCAGGCCGATGACGTTAATATCGGCACTGGTATTGCGGGCGATCATCCCGAGGAGTGTGCTCTTTCCGACACCCGAACCGGCGAATATTCCTACCCGCTGGCCTTTTCCCACCGTCAGGAGGCCGTCGATGGCCCGAATGCCAACACCCAGCGGCTCCGAGATCCTTGGACGCTGCAGCGGATTTGGCGGCAGGTTGTTCGTCGGATAAACCGCCAAACCGGACGGCAGGCTTGTCCCGTCCAAAGGCCGTCCCAAACCGTCAAGCACCGTCCCGAGAATTTCCGGGCCCACCTTTACGGAAAGCGGCTTGCCGGTCGCGACCACGTCACAGCCGGGGCCAATCGCTGATAACTCTCCGAGCGGCATCAGCAAAACCTTGTGATCCCGAAACCCGACGACCTCCGCTAACAGCGGTTCCTGGTTGTGCTGCGGATAGATGAGGCAGACCTCACCCAGCTTCGCCTCAGGGCCATGCGCTTCCACGGTCAACCCGACGACCTGGGTCACTTTTCCGTTGACGCGGATCGGGTCGAGCATCTGCAGCGCATGCGTGTATTTCGAGAGATCAAGTAGCCTCATATGCTTCACTTCCCCGCGCGATCTCCAGCAAAACCTGCTTAATCTCCTTCAATTGTGTGTCGATTTTTGCATCCACGCTGCCGAGCGGGGTACGGATTACACATCCTTCGTCCTGGACGGAGTAATCGGGGATGATCGACAATTCAGCTTGTCCATCCAACAGCGCCAACAGCTCGGCGCGATTTTCCGCTACAAAATCGTAGAAGCGGTGGTTGACGCAAACCGTAATCTCGCCATGCACGCGAGAGCGGCGCAGAACCTCTCCAACCATGGCCAGCACCTGTTCGGGTGCGGCCGCCAACTCCCTGCCGATGATCTTCCTTGCGATCTCCGTGCTGAGGCCGACGAGAAACGGCTCTGCTTCGTTAATGATGCGCTCTTTTTCGCTATGCGCCTGCTCCAGCAGCCGGCCGGCCCGCTCAACCCGCTCCCGCTCTTCCTCCATGGCAGCTTGCTTGCCGGCCTCGTACCCGGCTGCATACCCTTCTTGCCTCGCCTGCTCATAGCGCTGCTGCGCCATCTCTTCTATTTCCTGCAGACGTTCTTCCCGCCACTTGGCCATTTCCTTTTCTGCCTGATCACGCCGCAGCTCTGCCTGTCTGGCAGCTTCCGCCAGCAGTGTTTCAGCCGTTTCTTCCGCATCGCGGATAATGGCTGCCGCCTCTTTTTTTGCTTCCAAAAACATTTTTTGATTTTCTTGCAACCTTTCCTGAACTTGTTCCGTCTTTAATGCAGGAGCGGTTACGGAAAGGGCGATTTTTTCAGAAGAAGCCAAATATCCCGAAGCTTTGATAATCCTAGACAATGATATCATCCCCTCCGCCGCGGGCGATGATGATTTCACCCGCCTCTTCCAGGCGGCGGATCGTCGCGACGATCCGCGACTGAGCTTCTTCAACATCCCGCAAACGGACAGGCCCCATAAATTCCATCTCTTCTTTGAAGGTCTCGGCCATCCGTTTGGACATATTCCGGAAAATCGTCTCTTTTACTTCTTCGCTGGACACTTTCAGCGCCAATTGCAAATCGGCGCCATCGACATCCCGGATGACCCGCTGGATGGAGCGATTGTCAAGGGTAGCGATATCTTCAAACACAAACATGCGCTTCTTGATCTCTTCCGCAAGCTCTGGATCCTGAATTTCCAAAGAGTCGAGGATCGTGCGCTCCGTGCTTCGGTCTACTCCGTTGAGGACCTTGACGATCGCCTCTATGCCGCCTGCCTGTGTGTAATCGTGGCTGACTGTGGCCGACAGCTTCTGTTCCAGCACCTGCTCCACTTGGGCGATCACCTCGGGAGATGTGCTGTCCATCATGGCGATGCGCTTTGCCACGTCAGCCTGCCGATCCTGCGGGAGCGCCGACAAGATCATCGCCGCCTGTTCCGGATCGAGGTAGGACAAGACCAGTGCGATCGTCTGTGAGTGTTCATTTTGAATAAAGTTGTAAATTTGGCTGGCGTCGGCTTTGCGGGCAAAATCGAACGGACGCACTTGCAAATTTGCGGTCAGGCGGTTAATAATATCGATCGCTTTAGATGCACCCAGCGCTTTTTCCAGAATTTCTTTGGCGTAGGTGATCCCGCCTTGGGCGATCACTTCATTCGCAACGGCTATCTGATGAAATTCTGCCAATACCTTTTCCTTTTCCAGGTTGTCTACCTTTCTCACATTGGCAATTTCCAAGGTTAGCTGTTCGATCTCGTCTTCGCGCAAGTTTTTGAACACTTGTGCGGATACCTCTGGACCAAGCGTGATCAGCAGAATTGCCGCTTTTTGTCTGCCCGTCAGTTCTTTCGTTCCGCGAACCATCTGTTGTTCACTCCTAATCCTCGGCCAGCCATGTTCGCAGCAGCGTGACAAATTCGTCAGGCTTGCTGCGGGCCAGCTTCTCTAATTGTTTGCGGACAATGACTTCTTCGCTATCTTCACGCTGAATATCCGGGATTTCGCTCAACTGCGGAGCGGGCATGTCATTGATTGGCTCGTCGAGCGCCTGATCCGTACGGTTTCTGCGTCGGATAACGAGAAAGGCAACGGCGCCGAGAGCGAGCAGCGCCAGTGCGCCCGCACCGTAAAGAAGGTAAGGACTGACCGAAGATTGCTGCTGATCTGTCACTTTTCCGGCAAAGGTGCGCGGAATCACAGAAATTCGCTGGTCGAGGTCTTGTTCAGACAACTGTACGTTCTTTCTGCTTAGCGTCACCCTGACGACATTGCGCAGTACCTGCTTGATATTGTCTAATGTCGCCTGATCAAGCTGCCCTCCGTCAGGCGGTTCGACGCCCACGTTGATCGTCAGGTCTTCAATTTGGTATGGGCTCGCCGTGATATTCCGGGTGATCCGATTGACTTCCCGATTCACCTTGTCATGCAGTTCCTCGTAGTCGCTGTCAGCACCTTGTCCGGCAGCAGAAGGAAAACTGGGCACGTCATTGGGACCGGTTCCGGCTATGCCGCCTGCCGGGGCACCTTTTCCGCTAAAGGTCTTGGAGATCTTCTCGGCACTGATGATAATCCCTTCGTTATTCTCCTTGTCCACCGGTTCCACCAGATTTTCGACGCGGTTTTCCTTATCAAAGTTCATCTGAACGGCAGCGTGAACGATCACCTTGTCTCTGCCCATGATCGTGCCGAGCAGATTGTACAGGTTTTGTTGGATTTCTCTTTCGATGTTTGCCTTGATTTTTTCTTGCTGTTGGAATCCGGTCAAGCTGCCTGCGCTGTCCTCTTCATCCGTCATTTCCAACGGATTGAAGTACTGGTCGGTGACCGTGATATTTTCAACCGGAAGCTTTTCCACGCTGTGGGAAATAAGATGATATAAGGCCTTGATTTGCTGCTGGTTTAGCTGTGTACCCGGCTCTACATCGACAACGACGGAAGCAGTGGCAGAATCCGGCTTGTCTGTTACCCAGACTCCCTCTTCGGGCAGGGTCAGCATGACTTTCGCAGAGCGGACACCGCGGACCCGCTCCAGCATTTTTTGCAAATCCAGCTGCAGAGCGTCCTTTTTCAGCATGTGAAACTGATTGTCGGTGATGCCAAACGGCCCGGCACCGGAAAAAATATCAGAGCTGATGCTGGCTTCACGCGGTATTCCCTGTGCCGCCAGTTCCACGATGGTGTCCTGGGCTACAGCCTGCGGCACTTCAATGCCCGTTCCATTTCCGACGATTCGGTACGGAATCTGTCTGCTGTCCAATTCCTGCTTGATCATGCCTACTTCCTGTTCGCTCAATCTTTGGTTGTACAAGGAGACGTACACCGGTTTGGAAGCTATGTATGCATAGAGTCCGAGTGAGATCAGCAGGAAGAGTACAGTCCCTGTGATCAACAACTTTTGCTTGCCTGTCAGCCGATTCCACGTCTGCGTGATTCGTTCTTTATATAGCGTAAGTCGTTCGTTCATAATTCACCTCACCAAGAAATTACCAACCGTATCAGAGCGGCATGCGCATGATCTCTTGGTAGGATTCTATCACTTTATTTCGCACTTGCACGGCAAGCTGCAGTTCGGTCGACGACTTCACTCCTGCGAGCATCACCTGGTGAACATCCTGGATTTCTCCTGCGACAAACTTTTCGGTCAGTCTCGATGCTTCCAGCTGTGAGTTATTCAACTGCTCGAGCGAATCAGACAAAAATGACGCAAAAGATTTCGCGGTTTCCGCAGCCGATGCCTTTCCCGCTGGCGCCGCTTGCGGCGGTAACGCGACTTTCGCTATCTGGCTTATTTCCATTAATGATTACTCCCCTTATCTCCCGTTGATTTCCAACGCTTTGATCATCATGCTTTTAGCGGCATTTAACACTGTCACGTTGGCCTCATATGATCGAGAGGCGGAAATCATGTCGACCATCTCTTTCATGATGTCGACATTTGGCATGAGAACATAACCGTCCGCATCAGCATCAGGCGATTCCGGATTGTACACGCGCTGAAACGGGGTTTCATCTTCCCGGATCGCCGTAACCCTCACACCTTGTTCGGGTCGGCTGCTGACGTTTCCGACGGCCGCCTGCAGCAAATTCTCAAATGATTGATTCGTCTTGGGCTGCACCTCGACGATCTTGCGCCGGTACGGCTCCCAGACGCCGTTTACCAACCGGGCGCGGGTTGATTTCGCATTCGCCACGTTGGCTGCAATCGTATCGAGTCGAAGCCGGTTGGCGGTCAAAGCCGATGCCGACGTATCCATTCCTTGAAACAAATTCACTTCAGATTACCTCCCTCCGCCGTCGATTACGGTCTTCAATTTGGTAAAATACCCGTTGGTCATCTGGACTAAACCGTTGTACCAGATCGTATTTTTCGCAAGCTGATTCATTTCGTATTCAACATCTACGTCGTTGCCGTTGTTCTGCACCAAAGCGTCCGGATTCGACACGATTTGCGGATATGGCACGGCGCCAGCTTGTCCCGAGCCAAAGGCAATATGGCGAGGGTCCGTTCTGTAGGCGGCCAGTCCGCTTTCCCCTTCTCCACTCAACTCTTGATGCAGCAGATCTTCAAAGACGACCTGTTTGCTTTTAAATTGCGGAGTATCCATGTTGGCAATGTTGTTGGCGATCGTGCGCTGCCTGAGCATCCCCACGTCCAACGCTCGAGCCAACAGCTGCAATTGATCCATATCAACCGTACCCCCTCAGTTTGCCTTATAGATACAAATACCCACTTCATCCATCACAAAAACATCTTACTGTGAAATTTTGTGAAAACATGTCGAGTTTTCGGGATCGCCTGTCCAACCCTACAAAAGATAAGAAGATTCCTGTTTTTTCGACATTACAACTCCGAATAAATCATATCAAAATCAATTTCGTTAAAAAAGCTTTTTTTTACAATATGATACAATTCCATACCAAAGACTCAATTCATCAGCCATCTTGGACCATCCGACAAACTGATATACCTATTTGTCAGTTTCAACCATATTAAAAAAAGGGACTTTTGTCATGAAAAAATTCCCTCTCGCTTTCTTCGCTAGGCAAGACCGTGTTTGCCAAAGCTTTTTTAGTATAAAAAACAGGATCACCTTTGACTGTGACAATGATCACAGCCCGTTCTCCCCAAAAAAAGCAGCCGCGATCACTGCGGCTGCCCTGTTTTATGACATTCTCATGACGGAGATCTACGTCGTTTTCAATTTTTCCAGTTCCGGAAGCAATTTTTCGTTCAGCACCTTGATAAAGGTCCCTTTCATACCCAAAGAACGCGATTCGATAACCCCGGCGCTCTCCAATTTTCGCAGAGCGTTCACAATCACCGAACGAGTGATGCCGACGCGGTCAGCAATTTTTGAAGCGACCAAGAGACCTTCTTTTCCGTCCAATTCTTCAAAAATGTGTTCGACTGCTTCCAATTCGCTGTAGGAGAGCGAGCTGATTGCCATTTGGACGACAGCTTTGCTGCGGGCTTCCTCTTCGATCGCCTCGGCGCGTTCGCGCAGAATTTCCATTCCCACGACAGTGGCCCCTACTTCAGCGAGGATCAATTCGTCTTCGCCAAATTGCTTGTTGACGCGGGCGAGAAGCAGGGTGCCCAAGCGATCGCCGCCGCCGATGATCGGAACGACCGTTGTCAAGCCGGAGCTGAATACTTCTTTCATCTCCACCGGGAATGCGGTATACGGACTGTCTATGCCAAGGTTTGCTGATGTCTCTTCCACTTTCAACAGATTTGCGCTGTAGTCTTCCGGAAAACGGCGTTCGCTTAACATGGCGCGAATCCGCTCGTTGTCAATTTCCTGCGCGATGCCGTAGCCGAGCATTTTGCCTTTGCGGCTGACAACGAAGATGTTGGCGTCGATGACATCACTCAAGACCTGCGCCATTTCGTTGAAGTTGACTGCATGACCTGCTGACTTTTGCAGCATCCGGTTGATTCTTCTGATTTTCGATAACAAATCCATGACTCTCTTCCTCCTAAACTTCTCTACAATTGATGTCCTACAAGATGTACTGGCTTAAATCTCGATTTTGCACGATACTACCTAACTTTTCCCGAACATACTCGGGCGTAATCTTCACAACTTCAAGATGGATATCGGGAGCCTCAAAGGAGAGGTCTTCCAGCAACTTCTCCAGCAGCGTATGCAGGCGCCTCGCCCCGATGTTGTCAGTGGACTGATTCACCTCGGTTGCCAGTCGGGCGATCTCGAAAATCGCCTCCTGGGTAAATTCGATGCGGATGCCCTCTGTTTCCAGAAGCGCGACGTACTGCTTGATCAAGGCGTTTTTCGGCTCGGTGAGGATACTTACAAAGTCCTCCACTTTCAAACTGGCGAGCTCGACCCGGATCGGGAAACGTCCCTGCAGCTCGGGAATCAGGTCGGACGGTTTAGCCGTATGAAAGGCTCCCGCTGCAATGAACAAGATGTAGTCCGTTTTGATTGGACCGTACTTGGTCATCACCGTAGACCCTTCCACAATCGGCAGAATATCGCGTTGCACGCCTTCGCGCGAAACGTCGGGTCCCCGGCCGTCTTTACCGGCGATTTTGTCAATCTCGTCGATAAAGATGATTCCGTGCTGCTCCGCCCGGTGAATGGACTCTTGAATCACTTCATCCATATCTACCAGTTTTTGCGCTTCTTGTTGAATTAATACCTTTCGCGCTTCTTTAATTCGCAATTTTCTCTTCTTGGTCCGTTTTGGCAAGAGATTTCCGAGCATGTCTTGCATTTGCATGCCCATCTGTTCCGCCCCGGGAATCTGGAAGAGATCAAACACCGGCGAGGACTGATCTTCCACATCAATCTCGATCACCTGGTCTTCCAGCTGCCCGGAGGCGAGCTGAAAGGCCGCCTGTCTCCGCTGCTGCCGAAGAGAAGCCTCTTCACTGTCGTTTTGCTGCGACTGGTTTTGCTGGTTTTGAAACAGCATCTCAAACGGATTTTTAAAACCGCTTTGTTGCTTTTTTGACGGCACAAGAATGTTCACGATCGCTTCGTCTGCCAGCTTTTCTGCCTTTTCCTTGACTGTTTCCATCTTTTCGCTTTTCACCATGCGAATCGCTGTCTCAATCAGATCGCGTACCATGGATTCAACATCCCGTCCAACGTACCCAACCTCAGTAAACTTCGTCGCTTCGACTTTTATGAACGGCGCTCCCGTCAGGCGGGCAATCCGACGGGCAATCTCCGTCTTTCCCACCCCGGTCGGCCCAATCATCAGGATATTTTTCGGAACGACTTCCTCCATCAATCCTTCCGGCAGGCGGCTGCGGCGGTAGCGGTTGCGCAGTGCCACGGCGATCGCCCGCTTCGCTTGCGACTGTCCTACAATGTATTTATCAAGGTGTTCCACGATCATTTTCGGAGTAAGCTGTTCAAGTTTGAGCATTCCGTTTTCACCCCTTCGCGGTGGTCATCTCTTCGACAACAAGGTTGCTGTTGGTAAACACACAGATTTCCGCAGCGGTCAAGAGCGCGGCTTCGGCAATCTCTTTCGCGCGCAGGTGGGGCGCAAATTTTTTCAAGGCGCGGCCTGCAGCCAGAGCGAAGCCGCTTCCTGAGCCGATCGACAAAATCCCGTCGTCCGGTTCAATGATCTCTCCGTTCCCGGAGATGAGCAGCAAGTTTTCCCGATTCATCACGATCATCATCGCCTCGAGGCGGCGCAGGACTCTGTCGGAGCGCCACTCCTTTGCCAGCTCAACAGCGGCCCGCTGCAGGTTTCCGTGAAATTCTTCCAGCTTTGCTTCAAACTTTTCAAACAAGGTGATTGCGTCAGCGACAGAACCGGCAAAGCCGGCAATGACTTCTCCGCGAAAAAGCCTGCGAACTTTCTTCGCACCATGCTTCATGACCATGCTGTTGCCGATCGTCACCTGGCCGTCTCCGGCCATCGCTGCTTCACCGTTGTGATGAACCGCGAAAATGGTCGTGGCGTGAAATGGTTCCATCTTCGGAACGACCTCCTCGTTTTTCTGCCCGCGGATGTGCGGAATCATACACTTCCCGCAAACGCTCCTTTGTCACATGTGTGTAGATCTGGGTTGTCGAGATGTTTACGTGGCCTAACAGCTCTTGTACTGTACGCAAATCTGCACCGGCATTCAGCATGTGTGTGGCAAAAGTGTGCCTCAGTGTATGGGGCGAGATTGAAAGCCGCAAAGCCGCAGCCTGCACGTATTTGTCCACCACGCGGCGCACACTACGGTCAGAAAGCGGTTCTCCACGGTAATTGAGTAACAATACTCCGTTCTCCTGTTTATCCGCAAGCAAAGAAATTCTACCCACTTCTATGTATTGCCGAATGGCGCTCACAGCATAACTGCCAATCGGGACATACCGCTCTTTGGCCCCTTTTCCGTACACCAGGGCGACACCGTTCGACAAATCAAGCCTGTCGCAAGTGAGCGTCACCAATTCAGAGACGCGAACTCCTGATGCGTACAACAGCTCAAAGATGACCAAGTCACGCTGTCCGAGCGAAGTAGTTGGATCCGGCAACGAAAGGAGAGTCTGAATCTCCTGTGGGTAGAGAAAAGACGGGAGTTTCTTTTCCAGTTTGGGTGTAGACACAAGTTGAAACGGATTTTCCGAGATGCGGCCTTCACGCATGTGAAAGCGAAAAAAACTGCGTAAACTGGAGAGTTTACGTGCCATACTCCGCCGCGATAAACCACGTTTGGTTAGATGGGCGAGAAAAGAGCGTCCGTGAAAGTAAGAAACGGCAGCCAAAGTGTCGATCTGGTGCTGTTCCATAAACTCGGCAAATTCGGAGACGTCCCCCATGTACTGCTTGAGAGTATGGGGAGATGCGTTTTTTTCCACCTTCAGATAGTGTACAAAGTCATCGATCCAAACAGCCAGATCGGCTTTTTTGTCCATCTCACACGCACTCCTTGAAGGCAATACTATATTACCACAGTAAAAAAAGAGTTATCAACTTCAGTTGTGTCTATTTTGTGTAAAATTCAGAATAGTGGACAACGCCCGCTTAGCCAACTGCTCATTTTTCTCTTTTTTGTTGCGGATTCTGACCGGCAGCTCGGCGACCAGCCCGAAGTTGGCGTTCATCGGCTGAAAGTGTTTTGGCTCTGCCGTCGTGATGTAATGAGCCATGCTGCCAATCACTGTCTCTCGTGGAAGGACAATCAGTTCTTCATTCTTCGCCAGACGGGCAGCATTCATTCCTGCCATCAATCCGGATGCCGCCGATTCCACGTATCCCTCCACCCCGGTCATCTGCCCGGCAAAAAACAGCGTATCCCGTTCCTTGTACTGATACGTCGGATACAGCAGCTTCGGAGAGTTGATAAACGTATTGCGGTGCATGACGCCGTAGCGCACGATCTCACACCGCTCCAATCCCGGAATCAGGGAAAAGACCCGCTTCTGCTCCGGCCATTTCAAATGGGTCTGGAATCCGACGATGTTATACAGGGTAGCGGCACTGTTGTCCTGGCGGAGCTGAACGACAGCAAACGGCTGTTTTCCCGTACGAGGGTCGATTAATCCGACCGGTTTGAGCGGGCCGAACAGCATCGTCTGGCGCCCCCGCTTGGCCATGACTTCAATCGGCATGCAGCCCTCGAAGTACACCTCTTTCTCGAACTCTTTCAGCGGCGCCGCTTCTGCCGTGATCAGCGCTTCGTAGAACCGGTCAAACTCTTCCTCGTTCATCGGGCAGTTGAGGTAGGCCGCTTCCCCTTTATCGTAGCGGGAAGCGACAAACACCTTGTCCATGTCGATGGAGTCCTTTTCGAGGATCGGCGCGGCCGCATCGTAAAAGTACAAATACTCCTCCCCGGTCAGCTTTTTCAGCTCTTCGGAGAGAGCAGGCGAGGTCAGCGGGCCGGTCGCAATCACGGCGATCCCCTCCGGGATCTGAGTAACCTCTTCCGTTTTTACTTCGATCAACGGGTGATTGCGGACAGCCTCGGTCACATAGGCGGCAAATTCATGCCGGTCGACAGCCAGCGCACCTCCTGCAGGTACGGCGCATTTATCGGCTGCCGCGATGATCACCGAGCCGAGCCGTCGCATTTCCTCTTTCAACACGCCAACTGCATTGGCAAGGGAATTGGCCCGCAGCGAATTGCTGCAGACCAACTCGGCGAATTTATCGGTATGGTGGGCGGGCGTTTGCTTTCGCGGACGCATTTCATACAGTGTCACAGCGACTCCCGCTTCAGCGATCTGCCAGGCAGCCTCACTGCCTGCCAGGCCGGCCCCAACGACCGTTACATGTGGTTGAGTCATGGTGAACCCTCTCTATCTGTTAAGAATCGGCTTCCTCTTGATAATCGCACTGCGTGCAGACGACACTGACCCCTTGCTTTTTGCGCTTTTTCTCCACCATCATGCTGGAGCATTTCGGGCAGGGGCGGGCGATCGGCTTATCCCATGAGACGTAATCGCACTCGGGATAATTGGAGCACCCGTAGAACAACCGGCTCTTCTTGCTCTTGCGCTCGATGATCGAGCCCGTTTTGCACGAAGGGCAGCTCACTCCGATTTCTTTGACGATCGGCTTGGTAAAGCGGCACTCCGGAAAACCCGAGCAGGCCAGAAACTTGCCATAGCGGCCCAACTTGTACACGAGGTGGCGGCCGCACACTTCACACAATTCGTCGGAAACCTCGTCTTTGATCTCCACCTCTTTCATCTGTTCCTCGGCGACTTCGACTCGCTTGGCGAATTCGTCGTAAAACAGATCGAGCACCTTCACCCAGTCGGCCATGCCCTCCTCGATCTTATCCAGATCGCTCTCCATCTGCGAGGTAAACTCGACGTCGAGAATCTCGGGGAAGAACTCTTCGATCAGCGAGATGACGATTTCTCCCAATTCAGTGGGAATAAAACGCTTGTCTTCCAGTGCGACGTAGCCGCGCTTTTGGATCGTCTCCAGCGTCGGCGCATACGTGGAGGGACGGCCGATGCCGTTTTCCTCCAGCGTTCTGACCAGTCTCGCCTCTGTATATCGGGGCGGAGGCTGGGTAAAATGCTGATTGGGCTCCGTCGCCTGGTGCTCCAGCACTTGTCCTTCTTCCAGCGGCGGCAGCAGGGTATTTTCCTCCTTGCTCCCGTCGTCGCTGCCCTCCACGTACACTTTCATAAAGCCGGGAAACTTCACTTTGGAGCCGCTGGCGCGGAAGTAGATCCCGTTCACTTCAATATCGACGGACATGGTATCCAGGACGGCCGAAGCCATTTGGCTGGCCAAAAAGCGCTCCCAGATCAGGCGGTACAGCCGCAGTTGATCGCGGGACAGGTACTCCTTCAAGTCATCGGGGCGGCGCAGCACGGACGTGGGGCGAATGCCCTCGTGGGCATCCTGCGCTGTCTCCCGCTTGCTGTGAGTCCGCGCTTCGGCGAGGGCGTACTCCCCTCCAAACTGTTCGGTGATAAAACTCTTTGCCTCTTCCTGGGCGGTCGTCGAAATCCTTGTCGAGTCGGTACGCATATAGGTGATCAAACCGACTGTGCCTTCCTTGCCCAGGTCGATCCCTTCGTACAATTGCTGGGCGATCATCATCGTCTTGGCCGTCCGGAAGTTCAGCTTGCGGGCCGCTTCCTGCTGCAGCGAACTGGTGATAAACGGAGGAGCCGGATTGCGGCGCCGCTCCCGCTTGTTCACCTTTTGCACGACGAACGGACGGTCTTTGATCTGCTCAAGGATTTTTTCCACCTCCGCCTGGGAGCGGATGTCCGCTTTCTCCTCACCAAAGCCGTGAAAGCGGGCTTCAAATGCCTTCCCCTCGGAGACAAGCGTACTGGTGATTGTCCAATACTCTTCCGGCACGAACTGCTGGATTTCTTTTTCCCGGTCGATAATCATCTTGACCGTTACCGATTGCACCCGCCCTGCACTCAGTCCTTTGCGAACCTTTTTCCACAGCAGTGGACTGATGTTGTAACCAACCAACCGATCCAGGATTCTTCGTGCTTGCTGCGCATTGACGAGGTCCATGTTAATCCGCCGCGGATGCTTGAAGGCATCCTTCACCGCATCCTTCGTGATCTCGTTGAACACGACGCGAATCGGATCGGATGTGTCCAAACCGAGATACTGAGCCAAGTGCCAGGCAATCGCTTCCCCTTCGCGGTCCGGGTCGGCAGCGAGATATACCTTTTTGGCTTTTTTGGCCGCGTCTTTGAGCGACTTCAAGACGTCGCCCTTGCCGCGAATGGTTATATATTTAGGATCAAATTGATTGTTTACATCTACGCCCATCTGACTCTTCGGGAGGTCACGCACATGGCCCATTGACGCTTTTACCATGTATTTGCTGCCGAGATATTTTCCGATTGTTTTTGCTTTCGCCGGTGATTCGACGATTACAAGCGTATCAGCCACTATTTTCCTCCCCCTTCGGGAAATGAATCTCCCTAATTATTCAATATGCGTTTTCATTTGTCAAACGCCTGAGACACATATCCATTTTCCCTCCGCTTCACGTAAAATCCTCCAGGCAGGCAAGAAATAAACCCTTTTGCCTCCAGAAGCACCAAATGGCGGTCCAGCTCGCGCCGCCACTCCTCGTCCATTTGCCCGTGCAGTTCATCCCAATGCAGCGGCTCATAGGACAAAAGACCGAGTACAACCTGCTCTCCGGCACTGACCGACGGCTGCGGAGAGTGATCCATATCGGGCTCTGCAAAAGCCCATCCAGGGTATTCTTCCAGAATATCCGCCCAGTTTGATACGAGTTTTGCCCCTTGTTTGATCAAGTTATTCGGCCCTTTGCTCACATTTGAAAAAATCGGTCCCGGCACGGCGAACACATCTTTCCCCTGCTCCAGCGCACAGTCAACCGTGATCAGCGAACCGCTCCGCTCCGCCGCCTCCACGATCAGAACCCCGCAGGACAGCCCGCTGATCAGCCGGTTGCGTTCGGGAAACAATCCCGGGACAGGCTGCACGCCCGGCGGGTACTCGGACAGGATCAGCCCCTCCTCGGCAATTTGCCGATACAGCGGGAGGTTTTGCCGGGGATAGATCTGGTCGATGCCGCAGCCCAGCACGGCAATCGTCTTGGCCGGCGTTTTTAAGGCGGCGCGATGAGCCTCGGCATCGATTCCGTGCGCCAGTCCGGAGACGATCACAAAACCGGCGTTCGACAAGCCGGTCGTCAAATACTGACAGACGGATCTGCCGTAGGGTGTCGGTCTGCGCGTTCCGACAACAGCGAACATCGGCTGACGAAGCAAATCGACATTTCCCTTGTAAAACAAAAGCAGCGGCGGGTCGGGCATCTCGCGAAGAACGGCGGGATAAGCGGAATCCAGGAAACAGGTAAACGACAATCCGGCAGCAGTGCGCTGCTGCTTGTCCAGGCTTACCTGATGGGGCTGAAGCTTTTGCTCCAGCGTATCGCGAACGGCTGCAGACAGGCGCAGCCCATCCAGCTGATTACCTATTTTCATAGACAATCCGCGAAAAGAACCGACTGTCTCGTACATGCGGCGAAGCGTCTTGCGTCCAATCCCTTTGATGCAGACCAGGGAATACAGCCAGTCCCGTTCTTCAAGCTCTACCGAGTATACCATAGGGCAGCTCTCCTCACCGTTTTTCTTCATTATAAGAAGAGACAGACATGGCGACAAAAAAAGAAGAGGAGACTGTTTCGTCCCCTCTTCCCGTTTGCTTAACGAGAAACCATCACTTTATCCAGCATGCCTTTTTCTTTCAGCAGTTCAACCAGCGTTTCTCCGATGACAGCAGGCGTCTTCGCGACGCGAACACCGCAAGATTCCAGTTTGGCAATTTTTTCGGCAGCGGTTCCTTTTCCGCCGGAAATGATTGCGCCGGCATGGCCCATGCGCTTTCCTGGAGGCGCTGTTTGCCCGCCGATAAAACCGACGACCGGTTTCTTCATGTTGGCCGCGATCCATTCGGCTGCTTCTTCTTCCGCCGTACCGCCGATTTCCCCGATCATGATCACCGCTTCCGTATCAGGGTCTTCATTGAACAGCTTCAGCACGTCGATAAAGTTGGTGCCGTTGACAGGGTCGCCGCCGATGCCGACCGCCGTGGATTGACCGATGCCGCGGGTCGAGGTTTGATGAACCGCTTCATACGTCAAGGTACCGGAACGGGAGACGATCCCCACTTTGCCCGGTTGGTGAATGTAACCAGGCATGATCCCGATTTTGCATTCGCCGGGAGTGATGACGCCCGGGCAGTTCGGACCGATCAAACGGGTCTTTTTGCCTTCCATGTAGCGCTTCACTTTCACCATGTCCAGCACCGGAATGCCTTCTGTGATACAGATGACCAAGTCCAGATCGGCGTCGACCGCTTCCATGATCGAGTCTGCGGCAAAAGCCGGCGGAACATAGATGACGGATACGTTTGCTCCGGTAGCTTCGACAGCTTCCCGAACAGTGTTAAAGATCGGGATTCCGTCTACCTCGGTACCGCCTTTGCCCGGAGTGACGCCGCCTACCATTTTGGTGCCGTATTCCACAGCTTGACGAGTGTGGAACAAGCCTGTGGCGCCGGTAATGCCCTGTGTAATGACTTTCGTATCTTTATTGATCAAAATGCTCATCGCGTTATTTCCCACCTTTTTTAACATGTAGAAGAAGCCAAGCTCCAAGTCGGGAGCTGCAGCACGCAGGCAGTCCTTACTTCACCAAAGAGACGATCTTTTCCGCGCCGTCCGCCATCGATTCGGCAGCGACGATGTTCAAGCCGGACTCGTTCAAAATTTTCTTCCCGAGCTCGACATTCGTGCCTTCCAGGCGAACGACCAGCGGACGATCCAGCTTCACTTGTTTTGCCGCGGCAACGACGCCGTTTGCGATGATGTCACACTTCATGATGCCGCCGAAGATGTTGACGAAGATCCCCTTCACCTTCTCGTCGGACAAGATGATCTTAAAGGCTTCGGTCACTTTCTCCTCGGTGGCGCCGCCCCCTACGTCCAGGAAGTTCGCCGGATCTCCGCCATAGTACTTGATGATGTCCATCGTCGCCATCGCCAGACCGGCACCGTTGACCATGCAGCCGATATTGCCGTCGAGAGCGATGTAGGACAGGTCGTACTTGGAAGCTTCGATCTCTTTTTCGTCTTCTTCCGACAAGTCGCGCAGCTCCATGATTTCCGGATGGCGGAACAGAGCGTTGCTGTCAAAGTTCAATTTGGCGTCGAGCGCCATTACTTCGCCGTCACCGGTGACGACCAGCGGGTTGATTTCTGCGATGGAGCAATCTTTTTCGACGAACGCCTGATACAGGCCCATCATGAATTTCGCCGCTTTGTTGACCAACTCTTTGGGAATATTGATGGCAAACGCCAGTCTGCGAGCCTGGAACGGCGTCAGCCCGGTGACCGGATCGATGGTTTCCTTGAAGATTTTCTCCGGGGTGCGGGCGGCCACTTCTTCGATTTCCGTACCGCCTTCTTCGGATGCCATCATCGTGACGCGGCCGGTAGCACGGTCAACGACCAGACCAACGTAGTATTCTTTCTTGATATCGCAGCCCTGTTCGATCAGAAGGCGCTTCACTTCTTTTCCTTCCGGGCCGGTTTGGTGGGTGACAAGCACTTTCCCCAAAATCTCGTTCGCGTATGTACGCACCTCGTCCAAATTCTTCGCTACCTTGACGCCGCCTGCTTTACCGCGACCGCCGGCGTGAATCTGCGCCTTGACTACCACGACCTGCGTTCCCAGTTCCTTGGCTGCCTCGACAGCTTCGTCGACGGTAAAAGCAACGCGGCCTTCCGGAACTTTTACACCGTATTGCTTCAGTATCTCTTTACCTTGATACTCATGAATGTTCATTCTCCATCCTCCTATTACAGTCTAAACCCAACATGATAGTATTCTCTTTCAAGCCAAAAAATCCTGCAATACATCGAGGTGCTAAAGACATTTTACGACAAAAAACGAGCGGCTGTCATGACTTCCATACAAGTTCTTTCTTAGCGTCACCAAATGTACAGCTTCTCATGAAGATTTTTTCGGCTGTTCAAACGTCCCGAACAGCGCCAAAATATCGCGTCCTGCATCCTGGCGCTCATACCAGCTGCCGCCGAGCGAGAAAGCGTGCTCATAGACTGCGACGTCCGTTACTTTCTCTCCTACGGTAAACCTGAGCACGTACTCAGCCCGGTTTGCCGCTTGCGCCGGTTTGCCTGGCAGGGCCGTACCGTGCTGCAGCACCCGCACCACTTGATGCACGATTCCCTGCTGGACGATCGAATCGGCCACTTTCCAATCAACTGCCTCTGCCGTTCGGCCGACAGGCAGCAGTTTTACTCCGGATGCTTTAAACAGCATATGTATCGTCTCTTCATCCGGCGGTTGAAGCGGAAGCTTGCCTGTCAACCACGCAAACATTTGGCCCGAGACATGATAATAGATGATTTCTTTCCCCATTTTCACGGAGACGAGGGCCGGAGTCAGCACCGTGACTTCCATGATGCTTTTGCCTGTGTCGAACTTTAGCCGATAGTAGGGGTAAAGCGGAAACTGCCGGTTGCCCGGCTTTTCGCGGTATTCTCCGCTGCGCAGAAATTCCCAAAGCTCATTGGCTTCCTGTTTTTGCGAGAATTGGGAGATATTGAGATCGGACGCGACGATGTCCACCGATTCCACCTGGTCTTGCTGGAAGAGGGCAGCGCCGATCAGTTCCCTGACCCAGCTGTAAAAGTTGCGGGCCCCCGGTCCGCTGTACGAAGCCTCGCCGATCCGGCAGACGTTTTCACCGACGTCAATGATAAGCGGGGCTTCTACGGCGCGGTAGACGATCAGGGAGAATTTAACATCTTTTACGGGCAGCGGTTGATCCGTCGTCACAACCTCCCCCTCCAGCTCCAGCAGCCCGCGGGAGAAGTCCTTTACATCCAAGGGTATATCCTGGCCTTCCGTCGTCAGTACAGAAACCTTTTCAACAGAATCGACATTTTGGACAATCAGATTGCGCTCAGCGGCGTTAGGTTTTTGCGGATTCGCAGAACAACCGTAGAGAATCAGACATACCAGACACATTAGGCCAAGTCTGATCCGCCAAAGCTTTTCCATCAGCGACCTCCTTGTATTAAAGTAATCCCAACCTTCGGCTTACCTCGCTGCCCAGTCTTCTCTTCACGTAAATTTCGCCAATTTGATGAGGGTCCTTGACAATGACCGACCGGTTGTTGGTTCGGATGCTGACGAATTTCTCCCCGTTTTTGTCCAGTCCGCAAATCAAGTCGGAAGCCACTTCGACAAAGATGACGACAACGTATTTATCCTCCACCTGCTTCAGCGATATCTTGGGAAACGGCGCCAAGAGGGGAGTTGTCTTGTCCTGAATATACTGTGTAATCGCCAGAATGTACTTGTCGGGGTCCTCGTACTGGCTCAATTCCTCATTCACCCCGACAATTTCCCCGTTGTCGTCGATGCCGAGAAACAGGTTTCCGTTGTTGCTGTTGGCAAAGGCTACGACTGTTTTAATGATATTTCCTTTCGACTGCAAAAAGTCGCGCTTGAATTCGATCATGTCGTTTTCGCCCAGTCTCACGGCCGTAAGCGGATCGTCTACCTTCCCCAGATAGCGAAACCTGCTGAGGGCGCCCAATCGGTAGACGTACTCTTCAAACAAGTCGGCCGGCAGCGAAATTTCTTCGATCATGGCATCGGTATTCTGCCAGAGCTTGTAGGTTTGCGGCGAAAAACACATATCGAACAGGACAGTCGTGCCAAGCGACTTGATATTCATCCCGATCGCTACCGGAGCCACACTGGAAGGCTGGTACGAGTCAAGTCCCTGCGCCTCCATCACTCCGCTCTGCACGAGAAAGTCAAAATAGCGCCGGGGCAGGCGAACGGATCCCCTGATCAGCTCACGATGCTGCGGTTCGTTGATCCGTTTGGTCACATGGTAAAGATCAAATAAAACCTCGGTGGGGTCGGCATGAAGAATGGCAGCCAGAAAGAAACAGAATACTCGCATCGCTCACCCTACTCTTTGTCGTAGTCCATTAGTCTTATTGTAATGACTTTTCCTTTTCTTTGCCACTTTTTTGGGTTTATTTAACAATACTAGATTTTACAGGATCCTCTCTGGCAGCTTTTGAGCAAAAAAAAGAAAGGCAGCCATTTACCGCTGCCCCTCTTGATGCGCTGCCGCTACTTCGATGGAATGCCCGATTTGCTTGCTTCCAGCAAAATCTCCTGTTTCTCGTTTTCATGTACCAGGATCGCCTTTTTATCCGTTTGGAAGTCGTAGTGTCCTTTCTTTAAAAAGTCCTCGACTTCTTGCATTTGCTCTTTGTTCAAATCATAAGAAAACAACGGCACGTACGGCGTGTTGTTCCGCGTAAAGAAATACGCGGCCAGGGCAACGACAATCAAGAGTACCAGTACTCCAATCAGAATCGTACGTTTTCGTTTATCCGCCATCTTGATGTCCTCCCACTGTTAGGCTGAAAAGCTAGTACCATCCTAACACGTTTTTCGGAGAACGGTCAAATATCCTCTCCGCTGTCGGCCGACCGTTCCTGTTCGTGCAGATCCAGCAGAAAATCCCCGATTTGCTGCCCGTGGTCAATAGAAAAGACCGGAAGCTTTTGCGGGGGAAGCGGCAGCCAGCTGACGATACCGCAGCAGTTCGTCACATCGGCAATCAGCGGCAAATCAGCCTCGCGGCGAATAAGCGCCAATTTGCGGTAATGGGCCCGCTTGAAGCCCTCAATCAGCACGATCTCGGCCCCGGCCGCTTCCATTCTCGCGACGAGCTGTTCAAGCGGCACAGCGGCCTGCTCAAACCAACCCGTTTTGCTCTGTGACTGGATCGCCACGAGCGGCGCGCCAGCCTGGCGAAAACGATGCGTATCTTTTCCTTCGTCCCAATCGTGGTCATGTCCATCGTGTTTGATCACACCAACCCGGAAATGCTTGCTTTGAAAATACCTGACCAACTGCGTCACGATCGTGGTCTTGCCGGAATTGGCATAACCGACGAACTGCATGATCAAGGGCGATGCCGCCATGGTGTCTCACCTCGCTTCTCATCTGAAAGACTATCGCAAGCGAAACGGAATTACCTCCACGATCTCTCCGGCTGCCCGCCCCCTGCCTCCAGGGGGAATGACGATCAGACACTCGGCGTCTTTTAACGTCCTCAGCATCCCTGACTTGTCAAACCCGTCAGGTATGGCGTACAGCGTCGTCTCCTGCAGCTGCAGCCGGCCCCGCACATAGCGGGGGTACGGACAAGGCTTGGAATAGTCGCAGATGAGCAGCGCCTTTTGGCTCGGCAGCTGGGTAGCATCACCTCTGCCCGCCAACCTGGCCAAGAGCGGCCTGACCAAGAGGTGAAAACCCGTAAAACACGCGCCGGGATTCCCCGACAAGGCACAGATCAGCCGGCCGCACCGGCGTATGGCGGTTGTCGGGCTACCCGGTCGCATCGCCACGCGGTTGAACAGAAGTTCCACGTCTGGTTCGTCTACAAGCGCCGCGATGATGTCTTTGTCTCCTACTGAAACTCCTCCGGTCGTCACCAACAGATCAACCTGCCCAAGCACCCGGTCGATTTCGTCCTTTGCCAGCTGCAGGTCGTCCGGCAGGCGCCGGCACACGACCGGGATTCCCCCTGACTCGTGAATCAGGCCGCAGAGCATCACCGCGTTGCTGTCGCGGATTTTCCCGGGCGGAGGGGTCAGCGCGGGATCGACCAATTCGTCGCCGATCGAGAGGATGCCGATACGCGGCTTTTGGTAGACAGGGACCGGCGTCATCCCGAAGGTAGCGAGGACGGCCAAGGCTCCGCCTCCGATCTGCTCGCCGGCCGCCAGCACCCGTTCACCGGCAGAAACTTCCTGTCCCTTGCGGGCGACATTCTCTCCCGAACGCAGCTCTCGCTTGATCAAGACGGCATCCAGCCACTCTCCCGGACTCTCCGTCTGCTCAAACATCACGACGGCATCAGTCCCCGGCGGCATCATCGCTCCCGTCATGATTCGCACCGCCTCACCGCGGTTGATCGGCCTTGCGGGAACGTCACCCGCCTTCAGACAGCCGACTACTTGCAGGCGCACCGGTGACTGCACGGCGGCCCCGGCAGTGTCTGCCGCCCGAACGGCATACCCGTCGAGAGAGGCCCGGTCAAACGAGGGCAGATCGCAATCCGCCCGGCAATCCCGGGCCAGCGTCCGTCCGTGCGCCTCGGCAAGCGGCACCTCTTCCACGCCGATCGGGGCAGCACCTGCCAGCAGTCTGCGGACTGCTTCCTCAACGGTTACCGTCTCCCGGTGAAAGCGCATCTCTTCTCCTCCTCTCTGCCAAAGCCAGGCGATACTCGTCAGGGGTGTTCATGTTGAACGTCGCCCACTCGTCAAAGTAACCTTCCGCGATCCGCTTCACCCGCAGCTTGGCCAATACCGACGTGATCCGGTACTGCCTAGCTGCGAGCGCTTCTTCCCAGGCTGGCAGCGTGCGGGAGTGGTACAGCGCAAACAGCGGGTGGATCCGCCCCCCGGCCTCCGGAATCAGCGCATCCCAGCCCAACAGCTCCTGTTTCAACGCTGCCAGGCGCCTGATTTGTCCGGAATCCGCAAACGGCAGGTCACATGACATGACAAGCAGCGCATCCTCCCTCGTGCTCTTCAAGGCGGCGCAAATCCCGCTGGCCGGACCATATGATCCACCCTCGTCGCGGATCACCGCGATCCCCTGTTGCTTGAGCTCTCGCCAGCGTTCGCCGGTGGCCTCGCCTGCAACCACCAGGTGAGGCAATCCGGACGCCCGCAAACCTTCAAGAAGCTGGAAAAGGAGCGGACGCCCGCCCCAATCCAGCCACTCTTTAGCCGTTCCCATCCGCCGACTCTGCCCCCCGGCCATAATCGCTGCGCCCAACGTTATCTCTGTCATCACCAAATTCCTCCCGTACGAGCAAAGCGCAGGATTAGCCGACAGACATCTCCAGCTCTTCAATCCTTTTTTCCACGTACCTGGTGTCCTTGTGGGCGTGGTACGTTTCCGCTTTCTCCACAATGACCGCCGTATTGTACTCCGGAATACCGGCGAATTCTTCATATACCCCTTTGGGGATCAGGATGTTCCCCTCGGGCCAGTAGACCTGAATATTCCCAGGTTTCGTCTCGGCGAACTTGGCCCGGCCCTGGAATACCCCGTGTTCATTGTACACGACAATCGCCGTCCCTTCCAGGATGTCGAGCTTTGCCGCGTCTTCAGGATGGATCAATACATCGTACCGGTCCGCCGCGTTGAACGGATCTGTCTCGCTGTAGATCATCGAGTTAAATTGCTTGCCGCGCCGGGTGGTGACGTAAAAGTGGCCTTCCGGCTTGCGCAGCTCCGGCTGATCGATCGGGATCAGGTTGGCCCGGCCGTCCGGCGTCGGGCAAATGCCCCCTTCACACAGCCAGGCGCCGCCCCACTGGAAGACGTCCCCGCGCTTTTCCAAGTGCTGTATGCCGTCGTAATTCGGATTGGCCCGGGCGATCTCTTCACGGATCTGTCTGGCGTCGCTAAAGTGGATCAAGTGCTTTTTCTCCGGGTAGACGCGCGAGGCCAGATCGACGTAGATCTCCCATTCCGAGCGGGCTTCAGCGATGCGGGGCCCTTTGATTTCCGGCGTGAAGTAGACCATCCGCTCGGTGCTGGTAGACGTCCCCCCGCCGGGCTGTTCGTATCTCGTCATCGCAGGCAGGACGATCACTTCTTCCTTGGCGTCAACCAGTGTCGAGGTGTTCAAGATAATATCCTGGTGAACCCGCAGCTCAACCGCTTCCAGACACTGCTTGATAAACGCCGGGTCGGGCATCGTCTCCAAAAAGTTGCCGCCGCTGGTGTAAAACAGCCGGGTCTTACGTTCGTGCCCGTCGGGAAGCAGGGTATTTTCCAGGCTGACACCGACGATGTCTCCTTGCCAGCGAGGGATTTCAAATCCCCATAAGGCTTCCATCCGCTTGATGTTTTCCTCGTCGAGCGGCACCCCGCCGGGCAGTGACATCGGCTCCGCCCCCATCTCGCCGGAACCTTGCACCCCGCTGTGGCCGCGAATCGGCATCACGCCGCAGTGCTCCCGCCCGATGAATCCGCGCAGAATCGCCAGATTGGCTACCTGGGAGACGTTGTCGGTGCCAAACCGGTGCTGGGTCAGTCCCATGCTCCAGACGAATACCCCCGACTTGGCCGCTGCCAAAAGCTTGGCAAATTCTCCAATGCGCTCCCGCGACAGTCCGGAGGATTTTTCGATCAACTCCCAGTCCTGGCTGATCACATGGGCCTTCAGCTGTTCAAAGCCGTTGGCGTGAGCGTCGACAAACTCCCGGTCAATCGCCGATCCCGGCGCCGCCTCCTCCATCTCAAACCAGTGCTTCATCACCCCGTTCATGAAGGCGATGTCGCCGCCGATGTTCACCTGATAGACGTCATCGACGATTTTCGTGCCGAACAGCGCGCTCTCCGGAATGGAAGGGATCCAGTAGTTTTCCATCGCCGGTTCGCGGTAGGGATTGATCATGATGATCTTCGTCCCGGCTTTTTTGGCCGCGTACATGTACTTGGTCGACACCGGTTGGTTGTTGGCCGCCACCGAGCCCCAGAAAATCAGCACGTCTGTCCCGATCCAATCCTTGTAATTGCAGCTGGAAGCGCCGATGCCGAGCGAGCGCTTCAGAGCGGTTTTGCTGGGCGAGTGGCAAATCCGGGAAGCGTTGTCAATATTGTTCGTTCCTAAAAAACGGGCTACCTTCGTCGCGGTGTAGTAGACCTCATTGGTGATTCCGCGCGAGGTCAGGTAAAACGCAAGCTGTTTTGGATCGATGCTCCTGATCTTCCGGGCGATCCGGTCCAGCGCTTCATCCCAGCTGA
Organism: Brevibacillus massiliensis; assembly: GCF_000311785.1. Classification (GTDB taxonomy): domain Bacteria; phylum Bacillota; class Bacilli; order Brevibacillales; family Brevibacillaceae; genus Brevibacillus_C; species Brevibacillus_C massiliensis. The sequence continues at coordinate 39,033 of NZ_HE978535.1, read as the reverse complement.
TCCGGGTAAATGCCTTTTCCCCCGGTTTGCGGGAGAGCGGGTACGGAATCCGCCCCAGCTTGCGCAGCTCGGTGCTGTCCAGCTTGCGGAGCGCTTCGACATCCTCCAGCCACTTTGGCTCGATGGCCGGCATGGTGTTCAGGCGCAGCACATTGAGCCTGGTCGTGCAGACATGCGGTCCGGTCAGGGTTTGATCGTACAGCCCCGACACCCCAAGCGCACAGCCGTCGCACACCCCTTGAGACAAAATCCGCCAGGCGTAGGCAAGGTTGTCCTTGTTCTCGTAGATGACCTTCATGGTATCGCGGATGTGGTGCGGCTTGACCTTGCCAAGCCCCATCGGCATGTAGCTCGCCCACAACGACGGTTTCCATGAAGTATCCAATTTAATCGGACCGGTGTGTTTTGTTTTCCCCATCTGTCGCTACTCCTTTCTTGAAGCCAAACGCTCGCCATGAGCAAAAAACCACCGGGAAATCATCTTTTCGCAATGCTGAAAAGAGGAAATCTCGGCGGTTAATCTTGAGCAGGGTCGCTACCAAGTACCAACATCGCACCTGTGTTTTTCGCGGCGTGCGGCGGGCTGTTACGCCTTGTTAAATTTTTCTTCGATGTTTTGATCAAAGACGAAGATCGACATGCCGTAGTCCCTGTCGATATCAATATCGACGAACAAGTCGACAAACCGGGCACCAAGAAACGCCTCCATCTCCACCGGCCGGTTTTTGCGGTACATCTCCTTCACCATTTCCGTCCTGGCTGCCCGCAGCATCTGTTTCCCTTCATCTGCGCTGGCAATAAACTTTTCGACCGGTGAAAGATTGCCTTCCATCACACAGATCGCCCACTGCTTGCAAAAGGTCGTGTGGATCTTACTCGGACCTTTGCCCATGTGCCGTTTCCGAAATGCCCGGACAAGATTGCTGAATTCCGCTTCATATTTGTTCATGGCAAGCCATTTCCTTTGTACATTCTTAGCGATGAGAATATTGTAACACTTGACAGTTTTTTTCGCAATTCTGACGCTGTCAACCTCTGCGGATTTACCCCTGCGCCCGAGCCGTCTCCAGTTTGGCTCGCAGCCGGGCAATGTCCAGCCGGATCAAGAGGGAGATCGCCAGCGCCACGACAAACATCCCGGCAAAAATGTACATGATGAGCGAGTAGCTGTTGACTGTTTCACGCACCCAGGAAGCGAAGATCGGCCCGGCCAGGCCGGCTGCGGCCCAGGCAGTCAAAATGTAGCCGTGGATCGCCCCCAGCTGTTTCTTGCCAAACAAGTCGCCGATATAGGCCGGAATCGAAGCGAAACCGCCGCCGTAGCAGGTCATGATCAGGAAGATCAGCAGTTGAAAAAATAGGGCATTGGAGATGGACGGCAGGAGAAAGAACGCGATCAATTGGATGGAAAAGAACGCCGTATACGTGTTGGGCCGCCCGATGTAATCGGAAAAAGACGCCCAGCCGATCCGTCCCAGTCCGTTAAAGAGTCCCATCAAACCTACCATCGCTGCGGCAGTGGCCGGAGTCATCCTGGCGATTTCCTGAGCCATAGGCGATGCGACGGCAAGAATCGCGATGCCGCAGGTGACATTGATGAACAGCATGAGCCACAACAAGTAAAACCGGCGGGTTTTTACCGCTTCATTCGCCGTCAGTTCAGACAAGTCGACGGCCAGCTTTTTCTCGCCCGACTCCACTTTTTGCTTAAATCCTTCCGGCAGCCACCCCTGCGGCGGCGGAGCCAGGTAGCGCGCTGAAGCAAACATCAGAATAAAAAAGATTATGCCCAGGATAAAAAAGGTGTTGGCAATCCCGACCGTGGAGATCAGCTTGGCCTCGATCGGACTGAATATTAATGAAGCGAATCCAAAGCCCATGATCGCCAGGCCCGTTGCCAATCCGCGTCTGTCCGGAAACCATTTGACCAGTGTTGAGACGGGCGTGATGTACCCGACGCCAAGTCCGATTCCCCCGAGAACGCCGTAACACAGGTAGAGCAAGGGGAGCGACCCGAGGGTGACGGCCAGGCCAGCCCCGACAGTCCCGACCCCGAAAAAGCAGGCCGCGAGTGTGCCGGATTTTCTCGGGCCGTGTTTTTCCACGAAGTGGCCCAAAAAGGCAGCCGACAGTCCCAGGAATAAAATCGCAATGCTGAATGTGAATGATACCTCTTTCAATCCCCATTGAAACTGGTTCATCAGCGGCTTCGTATAGACGCTCCAGGCGTACACGGAACCGATGGAAATGTGGATTCCTACTGCCGAGGCCGCTATCAGCCAACGATTTTTTACGTTTTCCATTGCTTTTCCTCCTTTTGATTTGATTGCTGGTGAAAGTAGCAAATGCCGCTTTTATCCACCAGCTTATGGGCAAAAGAAAAACTGCCGTCTTTCAATGTGGGTACGGGCAAAACACCCTCGCACAGTGAAATGCGACAGTTAATCTTCAGCAGGAACACTGCCTAGTATCAACAGCACACGCGTTACGCCGAAAAAATGTTGATCGGCAACAGGATCGCTATTCCGATACAACAATTCCGTCCGGACTTTTGGACAGGAGAAAAGAGGATCATTTCCTCAATCGCAGCCAAAGCGTTTGTTACAAATTTATGACAACTTCTAGGTCTTATACTAGCATGTATGCGGTTTCATCGCAACCATTTTTAGACAATTTTTTTCGTTTGCCTTCTCAGAATTGTTTGACGCAAAAATATGTTATGATAGACGCATCCTGTACAGAGGAGAGGGAGCAAGATGCATGAGATGCCCATCACCATCAGCAGATCTGTAGCCAAATACCGCGACAGTGTATTCACTCTGGAAGATGACGAGATCGTGGCAGAGTACCCGTTGACGATCTTTGTCAACGACCAGGAATTTGCGACTGTCGTCTGTACGCCTGCCGACCTGGAGGAATTGACCATCGGCTTTCTGGCCTCCGAAGGAGTGATTCGCTCCGCTGCGGAAGTGAAACAGATTGCCATCGATACAGCCAAAGGCTTTGCCTATGTCGATCTTCATCAAGCCTTCAAGCTCCAGCAGAGCTTCTTCACCAAGCGGCGGATTACCTCCTGCTGCGGCAAAAGCCGCCAATCGTTTTACTTCTACAGCGATGCCAGAGCGGCCAAACCCGTCGATTCACAGGTAAGCGTCTCCGTGGAGCAGTGTTTTCACCTGATGGACACACTGCAGCAGTCCTCCCTGATCCATCGCCAGACGGGGGGCGTCCACAATGCCGCGCTGTGCAGCGGCCAGGAGATGCTCGTCAGCTACTCGGATATCGGACGCCACAACGCACTGGACAAAATCTACGGCTACTGCCTGCGGGAAGGAGTCGAAACCAGCGATAAGCTGCTCGTGTTCAGCGGCCGAATTTCTTCCGAGGTCCTGTTGAAGGCGGCCAAGATCGGAGCGGCCATTCTCCTCTCCAAATCAGCGCCAACCGATCTGGCCCTACAGATGGCCGAAGAGCTGGGGATCACCGCCGTAGGCTTTATCCGAGGCGGCAAGCTGAACGTGTACACCAGGCCTGAGCGGATCACGGCCGGTACGCTGCCAGGCAAGGCGCAATAAAAAAAGCAGCCGTCACGATACCGCGGCGGCTGCCAGCTTTTCCATTCGTTTTCGCCAAAATCGCAAGGACGCCTGCATGACCGGGCCGATCAACAGAACGGATGCGAACGTGCCAACTGAGACGGGTCCAGTCGCCAGCCAGCCGAGCAGCAGAGCGGTTCCTTCCAAAATCGTCCGCACCATGCGGATCGACCAGCCCGAGCGTTCCGCCAGCACCAGGGTCAGACCGTCACGCGGTCCGGCGCCAATGTTGGATGCCACGTACATGCCGGCGCCAAATCCCATCAGGACGATGCCGACCAACAGCATGACGACTCTCGCCCACAAAAACGGGTAGACCGGCACCAGGTTCAACGAAAGCAGCCAATTGATAAAAAAGCCAATCATGACAATATTGACTATACTGCCAATACGCGGCCATTTGCGCTCGATCAGACAGGTGATCGCGATCATCAAAATTCCGATTATCTGTACCCATGTCCCCACCGACAGGGAGGTTAAATGGGTCAAGCCGATATGCAGCACATCCCAAGAGGCCACCCCCAGCTGTGCCTGCATCATGCATACGGCCCCCAAGGCCAAAACAAACAGTCCAGCAAAAAACAAGACACACCTGATCGCCAGCTTTGTCCCTTGCGACAAGCCGGTTCCTCCATGCAACGGTTCCCTCACTCCACTACTCATCCTTCACTTCTTTTCTTGATAAATTGTTCATCATCTGTTCGATGACGCGATTGAATACAGCAAGCTCCTGCTCGTCGATGTTCTGCAGCGCCTTTGCTTCCAGTTCGTCCGATGCCTGCTGCCAGCTGCGAAACTTTTCGCTGGCCGCTTTTGTCAAGCAGACCTTCCGCTCCCGCCGGTCCGCCCCCGTTTCCCGTACAATCCAGCCTGACTCAGCCATGCGCGCCAGCGTGCGGGTCATCGTCGGGGGCTCGACGCACAAGTAATCGCTCAACTCCGTTTGCGTACATGCTCCGTGCTCCGACAATCGCAGGATCACGCCCCATTGTGCGCTGTACAAACCGAGGGGGGATAAACGCTCGTTCAGCTGTTTGGAGAATACCCTTGCCGCTTGATTGATTTTATGGCCGTATACAACCACGTACGGTTCCCCCTTCAAATACTTACCTAGCTAAGTATAGTCCGTAGGCGGCATTCCGTCAATCAAGAAACTTGACTGTCGGCAAGCCTTGTTGGCAGGATTTCCGTACAAAAAAACCTCCTGCAGATTGCTCCGCCAGAGGGTCGAAAGGCAAAAGCCGCTCTTACCGAACGTTCCGCCAGACATTTACGGCAAACAGGATAATCCCGATGATTGTGACAATCGATCCAATGATAATCGCCGCTTCCATCGCTTTATGACCTTGCATGAAAAAGAACAGGCCAATCATCATCACCGGCAAACCAATGTTGTGCAGCCAAAAGTGCCAAACACCAAGACGGCTCTCGGCGGCTTGGGGAAACAAATGATAGATAAGACCTGCCAGCGCCAACGATACCCAGCCGAGCAAATTGATGTGGGCGTGCACTCCGATCTGCGTAAACATCTGCGACATGGACATGTACATGCCAAGCAGCACGCCGATGACGAAGTAGACGACCGATATTTTTAACAGACGAGCTCCCATTTTTATCCTCCTCCCCTAATAATTTACTACAGTATATTGAGGCAAAAGTCGCGTATGCCAGTAATGCGTGTTTTCTCCCGTTGTGACAGCCCATAAAAAATAGCGGCTTGTTTGGCCGCCGCATTTACCCTTTTATTGATTCCAGCCACTCCGAGTAGCATTCGTCACACAGCAGCTCACTGTGTTCTCTCTCAGGCTCGTAAAAGGTGACGTAATGGACACTCTCCGTCTGGTGATCGCAGTAATAGCACTGGTAGGCCATGCTGTTTCCTCCTTGGTGCACAATGTTTTGACGGTAGTTTTTCCTGCTTTTGCGATCTGTTCTCTTTGTAAATGCTTCCAGTTTGTTGAGTCGTAAATCGCGCGATTGTGGTAAAATGACACTACATGTTGGGAGGAGATTTTTATGGAATTATCTACTGTATTGTCGTTTATCGGGGTCTCCATGCTGCTGACGCTGTCCCCCGGCCCGGACAATCTGTTCGTGGTGGCGCAGAGCGTATCGTACGGCCGCAGGGCCGGATTGGCGACAGCACTCGGTTTGTGCACAGGCATAACGGTTCATACGATGGCTGCCGGACTGGGCTTATCCGCTATTTTGTATCAGTCCAACCTCGCTTTTCAAATCGTCAAATACGCCGGCGCCGTCTATTTGCTCTACCTCGCCTGGCAGGCTTTGCGGGAGGGGCCGCTGACTGCCAAGAAGGTTGACAAGCTGAGTCTTCCCGCTCTTTACCGCAGGGGGATCCTCATGAATGTGCTGAACCCGAAGGTATCACTGTTCTTTTTGGCACTGCTGCCCCAATTTGTATCGCCGCATCAGGGCAGCGCAGCCTTGCAGATGATCGAGCTGGGACTCATCTTCATGGCACAGGCCATCCTGCTTTTTTCGCTGCTCGCCCTGTTTGCCGGCAGCGTCGGACAAAAGCTGGTCGGCAAGCCGCGCGTCGCGCTTTGGATCAACCGGGCAAAAGCCGGCATCTTTTCCTTTATCGCCATCCGGCTGGCTTTGCTGGAAAAATAAAATGATTCACAATGGATCCATGAAATGCTGCCCAGTTCAACGGGAGACCAACTGGGCCAACTTCTTTTGCAACGATTTGGTGACGTCCTTCGGCTTGTGCGGCCCGATCTGTGTCCCGTTCACTGTGTTTACGGGGACGATCTCGAGATAGGTTCCTGTCAAGAAAACTTCATCCGCTGCCAGCAAAAATTCCCGGTTGAATGGTTCTTCAACTACCTCGATTCCCAATCCGCGGGAAAGCTCCATGACCGTGCTTCTGGTAATTCCATTCAAAATGAGACCCCGGCATCCATCTGCATCCTGGCCATGATCGGTATTTTATGCGTCTTGATGCAAACGGAAACAATACGATTTTTCGAAAAATTTTCATCATTGCTGTTGCAGTTTGCCCGAATTGAGACTACAATAAGACTCAATCTGAATGATCAGAATAATCGTCTGCGGTTTTATCATTTCAAACAAAGGGGAGTCTTTCTGCCCTGGTTTGCCGCGATGCTGCTGGAAGCTTCGCGAAGTATGTCTGCGGAATTGGGTTATGGGATGCTCGTACGAGTCCCGGTGTTCCCGTTAGGTCGTTATTTTAAAACTTAGTTTTATAATATAAAAAAGTCGGAGGTCTTTCTCATGCGCATCATTCGTTATGTAAATGAACAATCTGTTCCTGCCCTTGCCGCTGTCACCGACGAGGAGCACGTCTACACGCTGCCGTACAGCGATTTTCTGGAACTGGTACGCCTGGCCCGTCAGCGTGGGATAACACCGCTCGCCCTGATTGACGAGACCATCTCCGCTTCCGCACCCCTTGCCGTTTCCATGGAACAACTTTCGCTGCTGACGCCAATCGTCGCCCCGGAAGTATGGGCCGCCGGGGTCACGTATGAACGAAGCAGGGAAGCGCGGAATTACGAAGCAACCGGCGGAAAGCTGGATACAACCACCTTTTACGACAAGGTTTACGATGCCGAGCGGCCCGAGATTTTCTTAAAGTCCACTCCGTCGCGCACTGTCGGTCCCGATCAGGCGGTATGCCTTCGCAGTGATTCCCATTGGCAAATCCCCGAGCCGGAGCTGGGGCTGGTGCTTGACAAAACGGGACAGATCCTGGGGTATACGATCGGCAATGACATGAGCTGCCGCGACATCGAGGGAGAAAATCCACTCTATTTGCCGCAGGCGAAAATCTGGAAAAACTCGTGCTCCATCGGTCCGGCGATCCGTTTGGCCGAAACGGTTGGCGATCCGTATCAATTCCAGATGGCTTGCCGGATTTTTCGGAATGGAGAAAAAATGGTCGAAGGCTTCGCCAATACCGGTCAATTGCATCGCTCGCTGGATGAACTGGTCTCCTTTCTGCTGCGCGACAATGAACTGGCCGATGGAACTGTGCTGCTGACCGGAACGACCATCGTCCCTCCCAACGACTTCACATTGGAAGACGGTGACAGGGTTGAGATCGAGATTTCCCAGATCGGCACCTTGATTAACCGCGTTTGCCAGCTTGGGGCATAGCGATGAAAGCAGAACGGCTTTCTTTTAGCTGAAAAAAACTCGTGATGAGCGGAAAGCAAAGAGAAAAAGGGATGCTCCTGGGGAATTCATACCAGTGGCATCCCTGCTTTTGCTTTTCTCGGCGATCCTGCCATGTCTGTAACAGCAAGAAAATAAAGAGGCCATCGCGAAGGATGACCGGTGTATCCCGCTGCTTGTTCACTTGTCGTACAGTTTAATGAGCGCCTGTGTGCCGCTGTTTTCTTCCCCCTGGGCGGCAAGTTCCTCGTACAGCGATTTTGCCAGCTCCAGTCCGGGCGTCATCAGTCCCATCTCTTTCGCCGAATCAAAGGCAATGCCGATATCCTTAATGATGTGCTTGACGTAAAAGCCCGGGTCAAAATTGCCCGCGATCATTCTCGGAGCCAAATTGTTTAAGGACCAGCTGCCTGCCGCTCCTGTCCCGATGCTTTCCAGTACGCGGGCAGGGTCAAGTCCGGCTTTCTTCGCGTAAGCGATCGCCTCGCAGACTCCGATCATGTTGGAAGCGATGGTGATTTGATTGCACATTTTGGTATGCTGACCTGCCCCCGCTTTTCCTTGCCGTACGATATTGGTTCCCATCAGGCCAAGGATCGGCCTCACGGCTTCGAAGTCTTCCTCGTCTCCGCCGACCATAATCGTCAAACGGGCTTCCCGCGCCCCGACATCTCCGCCGGAGACGGGTGCGTCCAATGCGTGCATGCCCTTCTCCTTCGCTGCGGTATAGATCTTTTCAGCGAGCGACGGCGTGGAGGTCGTCATATCGATCAGATAGCTGCCGGCTTGTCCGTTGGGAATAATCCCTCCCTCGCCCAGGTAAACCTCTTCAACATCATGCGGATAGCCGACCATGGTTATCACGACATTGGCCTTTGCGGCAACTCCTGCAACGGTATCCTGCCACTGCGCCCCGGATGCCAGCAGCTCCTCGGCTTTGGCCTTGGTTCGGTTGTAGACGACCAGCTCGTAGCCAGCTTTCAGAATGTGGGACGCCATGCTTTTGCCCATCACGCCAAGTCCGATGAAACCAACAACGGTATTTTCTTTAGAGAGTGCCAATATCCTCACGCCTTTTCATATTTTTGTAATATTTTATCATATGCCATGAGGAAAGGCATCCCCTACGTCATCAGCCTCTCCGGCCGAAACAGCTCGATGGGATGGGACGTTGTTCCGACAGTGGCCAAGTCAGCCAAAATCTCTCCCACCACACTCGCGAATTTGAAGCCGTGCCCGGAAAATCCGGCGGCTATCGCGACCTGCGGGTGTTTCGGATGCGAGGAGATGACAAAGTGCTGATCGGCGGTGAACGTAAAGAAACTTGATAGATCGCCGTACTGCCCATACTGCCCAATCCGTTTACGATGACATCGAAAGGTTTTGACATGTCCACTTCCCCTGACGCGAAAGGTTTTTATTATTCAGAATTATATTACCACCAATCAGGGCGGGGAAAAATGATTCTGAATCGAAATAGCCGCTTTGACAGCGGCTGGGAAGCAGCGGCAAAAGCTGCCTGCAACCATATTTAACGATCTTTGTCGGCGAACATGCCGTAGAAAAAAAGCCGCACGTTATCGTTTGCGAGACATTCCGGCGCTTTGCGCCCCTCCAGCAGTTGGGTGACGGCAAGTCGCTCATTGATGCCCACCAGACTTCCGCCACGACGCCCATATCCAAATCTTGGTGAAAATAACCGGCTTTTTGTTCAATGAGCCTTGTCAAACATGAACCCCACGTTTTACGGCTCATTCCGTTCTTTGTAACGAATCGAGATTTTTCATCATCTGCTGCAAAACACGCTGAAATACAGCCAGGTCGTGTTCTTCGATGTCTTGTACCACAACTGCTTCCAACCGGTCTACCTCCTTCTGCCACAAGGGAATCATCTCGGCTGCTTTGGGAGTTAAAAATACCTTCCGCTCCCGTTTGTCCTCCCCTGCCTCTCTCACCACATACCCCAATTCTTCCAGCCTCGCCACGGTTCTGGTGATCGTGGGAGCTTCCACGTTGAGATAACAGCCGATCTCGATTTGCGTGAGTGGGCCGCGATTATGCAAGCAAAAAATAATCGCCCATTGAGAGCTGTACAAGCCCAGACAAGAGAGCTGTTCGTTTGTTTTCTTGGCAAATTTCCTCGCTGCCTGGTTGATTTTATGTCCATACCGATCCATTTCTTTCCTCCAAACAGACTTGTTTTAAGGAGATGCAGGGGCAAGTCAGACCTGCTGTTCTTGATTCAAATCGCTGCTCAACGTTTTGGATATTATCAAAAAAGTTCCATTATCACAAATCGACTACAGCCATTGATTGGGAAGAAGCTCGTTCCCGTAGCCGCAGGACGTCGTGCCGCCGCGCACGCCAGATGGAGCCGGGTTACGTGTACTGTTTCTCCTGTGCGGGGCCCCTCTTGCCAAGCTTGTGCTTGATATACAGGTATTCTTCAATCTCGTGCAGCAGGTAGAAAAGCGCGGCACGGGTCTCAAATTCTTCGATCGTCTGCGGAAGCGGGGTTTCCCGGATCTCCTCGCGCATCAGGCGCAATTTGTCCAAAAACCGATAGGCTGTGTTCCCAGGGTGGATCGAATGGCTCAACTGGTCCAAAAAGTCCGCAATCTGCCGGCCTTGAGGCACCTGCACACTCAGCGTTGACACGAGGGGGAGCATCCGCTCCAAATATTCAAACTGCTTTTCCCGCATGACGAAATAGTCGTAAAACGTGTATTCCTTTCCGCCAATCCTGTTTTCGACATCACGGACAGCAAGCAGTTTGGCCTCCTTCAGCAGCTTCTCCGTCTCCAGCATCTCCTGGCCGTTCCAATCGCTTTGACCGTGGCGCAAGTAGTAGCAAAACTCCTGCAAAATGATGGCGAAGTTGCGTTCCACCGCTGCCACCATGCCCTTCAGTTCCTTTTCCAGGCTGGGCATATAGAGATTGGCCAAGAGGGCGACGCCGACTCCGATGACGAGCAGGGCCAGTTCATTCAGAATCGCCGCCGCATCCAGCCGTTCCAGGGAATAGAGGTGCAGCAGGACAACCATGCTGGTGACGAACCCCTCTTGAATCCTAAAGCGGACGGCCAGCGGGAGATAGACAAGTATCAGCAGCGACAGCGTTACCGGCTGAAATCCGAGCAAGGGAAACAGGGCGACGCCAATCACCAGCCCAAGCAGACAGGCCAGGATCCGTTTGACTGCCGTCTGGAGCGACTGTTTGCGGGTCACCTGAATGCAGAGAATCGTAATCGTCCCGGCAGCCGCGTAAAAGGCGAGCCCCATCTGCTGGGCGATCAAGATGGACACTCCGGTTCCGATTGCTGTTTTTACGGTACGGTATCCTATTTTTAAAGCCATAAAGCTCAATCCTTCCATCCTCGTGCTTGTTCCGCCAATCTGCAGTACCCCACAAGTATACCGCAACCAAACAGGACTGCAAAATCCCTAGAACATTCCCGTTGCCAAAGCCCTCCCGCCTCGTTCAGCCTCCGGAAAAAGCGCCCTGTTTCCGCCGCAACCGGGCATAAACCGACGGAATTACCAGATAATTTGACAGTTATCATCATCAGGAACATTATTATCTAGGTAATGATTACGTAAAAAAACACGCCCAAGCCGATCATCCGGCATGCAGCGTGTCTTCCTGTCTATGTCATGCTTACTCTCCAATCGAGTATTCATAAGCGGCCATAGCGAGATTGCAGGCGTAAACGGCCGCCAGATAATCTGCCTTGGCTTTGTACCACGATTCTTCCGCCTGCCTCCGTTCAGTCAGGGTGATCTGGCCTTTTTGGTACTGGTCTTTCGCCGTCTGATCGCTTTCCTCTGCTGCCTTAAGCGCTTGACTCATCTCGGCCTGCTTGGCGATGGCGGATTCAAGCTTGCCGTAATTCGCCGTCACATCCTTCTTCGCCGCCTCCTGTAACTTTATGAGCTCCAATCCCGCTTTCTTCACATCGTTCTTGGCGATTTGCCCCCGGTATGTCTCCAGGGAGGAATACAGGTAGATCAGGTTGGCTCTCACTTCCAATGCTTTCAGTTCCGCCTGTTTTTTGAGAATTTCCGTCCGCTGCTGCAAGGCCTTTTCAATTGCATGCTCAAGTGCGGGCAGTTCGTAGGATTGATGAATATGACTCTCGTTCAACTTCCACTGCGTCCCGTCACTCTCGCCCATCCATTCATTTAACCGGGACAAGGCTTTCCGAAAATTTCCTTCGGCATCCGCGATCGCCTGTTTCCCCTCATCCGTCTCGTTTTGGGCAAATTGCCGCCTTTTTAGATCCAGATTTTCCTGCATGTAGAGCGCTTCATAAAAAGCCCTGGCGGTGTCCAGCTTCAGCTTTTTTTCCTGCGCTTCTACGGAATAGCGCTTCAATTCCTTTTCTTTTTCCGCCTTGGCTAGGGATTCGTATTTGCTCAGCGCCCGGTCCAGAGACGTGACTGTATCCCATTTGATGTTCTTGGACGCGAAGCGGGCCAGCTGCAATTTCGCTTCTTCCGAATCCAGATCAAGCCGCAGGATCGCCAGGTCGATATTGCTCCCCAGGGTTTTTTCTACTGCTTCCTGTAGTGTTAAATCTGCAAGCTGGATTGATTGATAAGATGTGTCAGCGGCAGCCTTCATGGCAGGTGATCCGGTCAGCATCACCACAGCCGCTGCCGCTGCGATCAGGGGACTACGCAATCTCACAAAACTCGCACCTCGTATCTGACTGATGATTACGGCAGGAAAATCTTCCCTTTGCCATGCCTCTAATATAGGACGGTGCTAAGTGAGAATAGTTACAAGGCAAAGCGATAAAATTCTTTTTGGGGGAACCATCTACCGTTTGGTGCGAAACCTCGTCAGGAATGATTGCAGTCGCGGACTCTGGGGATCCCCAAAGATCTGATCGGGCGGGCCTTGTTCAACAATTTTTCCTCCATCCGTAAAGACCACTCGATCCGCCACTTCGCTGGCAAATTCCATTTCATGCGTGATGAGAAGCATCGCCATATCTCCTTCGCGGGCGATCTCCTTGATCACAGCGAGAACTTCGCCGACAAGTTCCGGATCCAGCGCGGATGTCGGTTCGTCAAACAACATGACCTTTGGCCGCATGACAAGCGCCCTGGCAATGGCGACCCGCTGTTTTTGTCCGCCTGACAGCTGGGAAGGATAAGCCTCCTTTTTATCTTCAAGTCCTACCTTTCTCAGCATTTCTACTGCCCTTTCCCTGGCCTCCTCTTTGGGCATGCCCAACACGTGAATGGGCGCTTCCGTGCAATTTCGCAGAATCGTCAGATGCGGAAAAAGGTTAAAATGCTGGAAGACCATACCGATATTTCCGCGAATTCTGTGCAGATGCTTTTCGTTGGCCCGAACCAGCTTTCCCTTCACCCGCTTGTGCCAGAGCAGTTCTCCGTCCACCTCAATCGTTCCGGAGGTGGGCTCCTCCAAGGTCATGAGCAGGCGGGCGAGCGTCGTTTTTCCGGAACCGCTGGGTCCGATTACCGCCACTTTTTCGCCGGGTGCGATATCGAGATTGATCCCATCGAGTATCTGCAGGTCCCCAAACGACTTGCTGATATTCTGGTAGCGGACAACCGGGGTCAACCGGCCGGCAGCCGGCGTGGCCTCCTCTTTCGTTGCGAGCGGCATGTTCATACGATCTATCCCCTTTCTTATTTTAAGCTGATGCGCGCTTCCAAGCGCCGGACGAGCAGTGCAGACGGGTAGCTGAGCAGCAGGAACAAGAGACCGACAATGGTAAATGCCTCCACGTAGCGGAAAGAAGCGGCGCCGATCATCTTGGCCGTCGCCATCATCTCAACCACAGTAATCGTCGAAAGCAGCGGCGTCTCCTTGAACATGACGATGAGGTAGTTGCCCAGCACCGGGGTAATCGGCCGAATCGCCTGCGGCAGAATGATTTTGGTCCAGGTTTTCCATCTGGAAAAATTGAGCGCGGTTGCCGCCTCCCACTGACCTTTGGACACCGCTTCGATGCCTGAGCGGTACACCTCTGACAGATAGGTGCTGTAGTGGATTCCCAAGCCGAGTACCCCGATGGTCAAGGCGGAGAAGTGAATGCCGTAGACGGGAAGCGCGAAGTAGAGAAAGTACAGCTGGATCAGCAGCGGCGTGCTGCGGATAAATTCGGTCGCGAGCGCGACGGCCCAGGCCAGCGGCTTCAGCCTTGTGCGCCGCCCCAAAGCGAGCAGCAATCCGAGGATCAAAGCCAGAAAAAACGCAAGTATCGTCGTGATGATCGTGATGTGAATGACACTGAGCAATTTGGGCAGCACAGACATGGCGAATTCCCAATTCCACATACCTAAGCCCTCCCGGCTGTGACAAGTTTTTCAAGCAGTCTAACGCCAAGCGTGAGGACCGCTGCCATGACGAAGTACATGATCAACACCAGCCCCAGGATTTGCGGAGTGCTGGAAATGTCAAAAGTGCGAAGCAGCATGCCCTTAAACGTCAAGTCTGCCAGCGTAATCAGCGAAACAAGCGATGTCCCTTTTAACAGTTCGATCAGCAGGTTGCCAAATGCCGGCAGCATCATGGCGACCGCTTGGGGCAGGACGATTTTTTTCATTCGCTGAAAGGGCGTCATGTTGAGCGCAATGGCCGCCTCGACCTGCCCCTTGGGGACCGCCTGAATCGAGCTGCGGACAATCTCCGAGCCGTATGCGCCGTAGTTGAATGCCAGCGCGACAAGTCCGGCTGCCAGCGGCGTGAGCTCGAGGCCGAGCAGCGGCAGGGCAAAAAACAACCAAAACAACTGAATCATCAGGGAAGTGCCGCGGAAAAATTCGACGTAGACCGCAGTTGCGATGCGTATCGGGGCATACTTTGACATCCGGCCGAAACCTGCGAGAAAAGCAATGACAATGGTGAGAACAGCCGAATATGCGAATATCTGTGCCGTCATTCCGGCACCGCTCATCAGCGGCGCCAAGAATCCGGCCCCTGCATCTGTATTCATAAGGTGCCTGCTCCTTTCTGTCTGCCTCATTCCTTGACGAGCTGTTCTGCTGTCATGTCACCCGGCAGCTCTTGCTCCGTAAAGCCGAACGGCTCCAGAATTTCCAGCAGCCTGCCGGACTCTTTCAGCTTTTGCAGCTCGTTGTTGTACGCTTCCAGAAAATCCTGGTCTTCTTTGCGGAAAGCAGCAGCCCCGTAGCCTCGGATACTCTTTCCGTCAATGACCGGCTGCTCGAACTCCATGACCCTCTCGATGCCGCTATCCTTTGCCGAATCCAGCACCGCTTGCAGAGACGGTCCCGTCATCGTGATTGCGTCCACCCGGTCTGATTGCAGTGCCGCCACAGCCGAGGGCTGGTCGGTTACGATCACCAACTGGTCATCGCCAACGCCCGACTTTTTCAAATAGTCAATCTCGATCGCACCACCCATCACGCCGACTTTTGCCTTCTTTTCGGCGATATCCCTATAGCTGTGCAAATCCTTGGGGTTCCCTTTCCTCACTGCCAAAGCTTCGCCAATGCTGTACTCCGGGTTGGCAAAGGCTACCTCTTTGGCCCTCTCGGGAGTGATGTACATCCCCGCCGTAATGATGTCAAAGCGTTTGGCGTTCAGTCCCGGGATCAAGGAGCCGAATTCCGTCAGTACCCCATTCATCTCGCCTATGCCCATGTTCTTGAGCACCTCTCTCGCTACCTCGACCGCCTCACCGCTCAGCTTGCCATCCGGTGTCGCATACGCGTACGGCTTCTCATTGGCGAATCCGACCGTCACGAATCCTTGCTTCTTGGCCTTTTCAAGTGTAGAGACTCCGCTCCCCTCGGTCGCTGTACCCCCGGAACTGCTGCATCCTGTCATCAGTAACCCTATCGACAATACTCCTGTCAGCAAAAATGAAAGCCCCTTTTTGTTCAATGTTTTTACCCCTTTCTATTGCTTAAAAATAAAGAACCGGTGCCTGCTTCTCCCCTAGAACCGAAGTTCCAGGAAAAAGTCTGCACCGGTATTCATAGCCTGTATATCAGGCCGACAACGACCCAATCCTCAGACAGTGCCCTGTCCGCTGAATAAACGGAATATTCCGATTATTCATGCAGCTGGTTTTCCAGGATCTTCTCTGCGTTAGCCGACGAGGTTAGCTGACGGGTAGGATGGCAGAGAAGCTGAACGCCAAAACATCCCTCCTGATGACACTTTCAGGATTAACCCCAAAAACCTGGTTCCCCCGCTCCCATCCGGAGATGGAATTAGGCCTTTTGTATTCAGTTGAAAAGAAAGCCGAAAATCAGTTTGTCGCTTTCTGTTTTATATGGTACCACAGCAAAAATTTCAACTCATCCCCGATATATTCTGATAATTGGCGAGATTCTCGGCTCACTTTCCAATACTGCCGCTGACCGGACCGAGCCTCCCTTTTCCTCCCAAATGGAGCCAGATGCTGGCAAGTCCACCTTTTCGAAGATGCGATGAGGGTTTGGCAGCAGTGCCGGACGCGAACATTGCTTGATAATTCGCATGGAAAATACTGGGCTACAGATCCATGTTTCTGGTTACGAAGTAGGAGAGACAGGTGATTACGTTAAAAAAGGGAGCTATCTTCCTATTTGTTACTAGGAGTTCGGTTCCTGTACAAACCATCCCGCTTTTCTTATATATAGGGGGAAGCAAACAAATATTGCCATTTTGGTGAAAAGGAGTGTGAAAGGCATGTGGGCAAAAGAGACCGTTAGACGCTGCTTCCCGCGCTTGACCATGCGGACAGCTCTCGTTTTGCTGGCGGCTTTTCTCATGGTCGGTCAAGCTTCCGCGGCGGGAGAAGAACTGCAACTGAAGTGGGAGAAACGCTTTGTCATGGATGAGACGCGGGAGTTAGTAAAGAGGGTCGTGGCCGCTCAAGACGGCGGAGCGCTCGTCTGGGCAGACACAACAGACACCGAATATCATATCCTTCCCCCGCTATTGTTGAAAGCAGACGCGGCCGGTGAAGAAGAATGGACCAGGCGAATGCCGGAGGACTTCTGGATCGCGAGCGTCAAACAGGCAAAGACAGGCGGTTTTCTCGTGATGGGAGCGCTTCGCTCCGAACCGGAAAAGCTGCAGTTGATCCGCCTCAGCGAAACCGGAAAGACGGTGTGGACGAAAAAGATTGCAGTGGAAGGCGGAGCGATGATCCCGCAGTACTATTCCCTGTTGTACAGCGATTTCTCGGAAACGTCCGACGGCGGCTGGATCGCTGCAGGACGATACTACCCCGGCGGCTATGAGGGAGGCAAAAGTTCTCTCGTCCATGTCGTAAAGATCGGAGCCTCAGGCGAAATCGAATGGGACAAGACATTGGCCACGAGGAGCTTCAGCTCGGCGGACCGGGTACTTGTAACGGACAGCGGCGACATCTATGTACAAGGGACAGCGTCATCCGGCGACTCGCAGCTGTACATCGCAAAGCTGACCGGAGAGGCCGAGGTCATCTGGGAGCAGACCTATGATGAGGTTGGTTCTGTCACGATCCGCTCGGTCCTGCCCGCAAGCGACGGCGGACTGCTCATTGCCGGATATGTGAACCGCTACAGGTACGATCCGGCGTACAATGACATCGTTGCCTGGCACATTGATGCGAAGGGAGATGTCGTCTGGCGGCAGCAGTACGGAGAAGAAGAAAGCGGTGAAATCGGCTTATCCCTCTCTGAGAGGGTTGATGGCGGCTATATGCTGATCGCGCTGCTCGAGTCGGAAAGGAATGAGCCATCAGACTGGAGTTTCATGACGCTGGATGAGTCCGGCAACGTGTTGGCTGAGAAAACCGTCTCCTTCCCGCAAGTGCGGGTGATCGGGGCGGTTCCCCAGGGGGCCGGCGATTACCTGCTGTTGGGTGAATATTGGGAAAAAAGCACAACGCTTGCCGACAAGCGGGATATCTACCTGATCAAATACGGGAAGGCAAAGAAGCTCCTCTCGCTTCATGCCTACGATCACAAATTGAAACTGGCTCTCGGGGAGACCAAACAGCTTCAGGTCGAGGCCGTTTATGATGACGGCACGGAGGAAGCGTTGACCGACGCGGTCGAGTGGAAATCATCCGACGAAAAAGTGGCCGCGGTAGGCAAAGACGGGCAAATAACGGCAAAACAAAAGGGCAAGGCGGAAATCACCGCTGCCTTCGAGGGGAAACGTGCAACATTCACGGTCCAGGTGAAAAAGTAGCAGCGTCCATGTACAAATCGCCCTTGCCGACACTCGCCATGCCGGCAAAGGGCGATTCGTTTTGCGCTTGCAATCCTATTGTCTTATTTTATCGAAACAGGGTTCCCACTCGGTTCTGAACCATTTGTTCCTATCATGCTTGTTTCCAACATTTATAGGGGCGTCGGTTTTATTCGTTTCAACTCCTGCGTTTCCGTAAACAACTTCTCGTCACATATAGACTGGGGAGCCAATCCTTTTTCAACATGATCAACCTACCTCCAGCTTATAATTTTTTTCAGTTCCTTCCACTAGCGTTGCATAAAAAATAAGCCCAATACTTATCAGAGTATTCAGAACCAAAATTCCAACTCCGAAACCAAAAGCGACAGCATCCAAACAAAAGGTAGCCACTGTCCATTTGGTAGTTTTATGCATTTATGACAAAGGAGACACCGACAACCAAGTCCTAATTCCTTCTCTGTCGGCCTCTGGATGTTCGTTTGGACTGGTAATCCATTCTATTCATCCATTCTTCAAACGTTTGCCAGAGAAACACTTTGTCCATCTACTGATCTGCAACAGGCTATTTAGGTTTTTTCTTAATAGAGTTGCGGACACCAGGTAACGGAGACCCCATCCCCGCCTCGACCAGGCGTCCGCTTCTGATCTATCGCCTGCGCTATCCGGCCGCGCAAGTAACAGCCGAGTGCCAGACACGGGCGAAGTTGCTCCAGGCCATGGCTTCCAGGTCTGCACGGGAGAACCCCCGCTTTTCCATCCGGGCCATCAGGCGGGGCACGTCTGCCGGTCCGTCCAACTCCGGATTGCCTGGCAGACGACCGCCGATGCTCTCAAGCGCCTCGTCATCCATGTAGCTGATAAAATCAAACCCGAAACCAAGGTGCCGAATCCCCACCAGGTCGGCGATATAGACGGCGTGGTCGATGTACCGGTCCAGCCCCGGATGGTCGGAGTCAACAAACGCCGGAAAGGCATTCAAGCCGATAACCCCGTCCCGCTCCGCGATTGCCTTGATTTGTTCGTCCGTCAGGTTGCGCGGAATATCGCAAACGGTACGGGCATTGGAGTGGGAAGCCAGCACCCCAGGGCCAGGGTAGGCCTCCAGCGCGTCCCAGAAGGAGCGTTCGTTCAAATGGGACAAGTCCAGCATCACACCGCCGGCAGCCATCTGGCGCAGCAGAGTGCGGCCCTTGGTGGTGATCCCCCGCACCTCGCCTTCCCCAGGGCCGCGCATCCCTAACAGCCATGAGCCTTTACCGGAGGTGGACAGCGCACGTGCCTCCTCGTATCCATAACCTGGGAAGCCGCTGGCAAAGGCGTTTGCCTCATTCCACGTCAAGAGGCCGGAGGTAAGGCCCTGGGTACAAAGATCTGGCCAGAGGGCCGGGTCCTCGTCCAAAGCTGCCATCCCCTCGATCGTCAGCAGCAGCGCCAGGCGTCCTGCCGCCATTGCCGTTTCAGCCTCAGACGGGGTCCTGACCAGGGCAAGCTCCCCGGCAGACTCACTAAGTTCTGCCGCCAGGGCAGCCAGCGTCTCACGGGTGCGAGCAGCCGCCCGGTGAGTTTGATCCAATTCTATCCAAATCGTCAGGCCTAGGGCGGTGATGCCGGCGGCTCGCAAAACAGGCAGATGGCGTTCGGCTATTACCCTGTGCTCTCCACGCGATCTTCGCCAGATTACATCTACCAGGATGTCGCTGTGTAAGTCGATGAGTCGCATGGTTCAGGCCCCCGATCGTTCCCGGCGAAGTTTGGCTGTCGCCTCGGCGTCGACGATCCAGTTGGCGGTATCGATGACCACGCCATAGTCACGCTGCGCGCTTTCCAGCGAAACGTACCCGTTGCGCACGTCCTCCAGCACCTTATCGGGGCTGCGCCGCAAGGGGTTCCCCCAGCCTCCTCCGCCGCCGGCACTGCTGATCAGCACATCCCCCGCCTGTAAAGACTCATTGATGGCGCCCGTCCGCCACTCTCGTTCAGTCCCAGGCCACACAATAATGCGATTGGGATCCCCCTCCAGTCCGCCATTCAACGCCCAGGGGCGAGTCTTCGTCTTTTTCAGAATCGTCACAGCGTTGCCGGGAGCGGTAAACCGGTAGATGCGGGTCGCACCCAACCCACCGCGGTGCTCGCCAGCCCCGCATGAGTCCTGGCGCAAATAATATGCTTCGATCAATAAGGGAGCCTTGTTCTCCAATACCTCGACCGGGTTGTTGCGGCAGCCCGGCTCGGACAGGTGCATGATCCCATTTTCTCCGTCGCCCCCGGCGTGGCCACCAAATCCGACAGCCTCATTGGTGGCCTCCAGCCAGACCTTGCCGGTGACGGGATGCCTGCCTACCCCCATCACAGAGACTACCTCTCCTCCGGAGCAGGCGGGCACCACCTCAGACATGGCGGGGGCGAGAGCCTTGCAGATAATTTCCGGGATGTGAATGGATGGCCAGATCGTGAAGGTAGCGACCGGAGGCTGGGCGTTCACCAGTGACCCCACCGGAGCGATTACCTTCAGCGGACGGAAGTTGCCATCATTGGCCGGAGAGTCTGGGGTAGTGAGTCCCTTAAAGGCGAGAGCCGAAACCCCTTCCGTCAAACCAAGGGGCAGATTGACAGGGCCCTTTACAGCTTCATGGGTACCGGTGAAATCCACGATAAACTCGGTGTCCGTGACGGTGACGGTCACCATGATCTTGAGCATGGTATCCTTATCTACCCCGTCATCATCCACCCAATCCTCAGCGGTCCACGTTCCCTTGGGCAGGGCCGCAAGCCGTGCCCGGGCAATCCGTTCGCCGTGGTTCAGAATCTCCTGGGCGGCGGCGTTAAATGTTTCCAGTCCGAACTTCTCGACCAGTTCCCGGACCCGCCGCTCTCCGGTCCGACAGCAGGAAATCTGGGCGTTCATGTTGCCGATGACCCGGTCCGGAATGCGGGAGTTGAACCGAATAATGTTCTCCACCTCTTGGTCGCGAACCCCTCGCTTGTAAATCTTGAGCCCGGGCAAGACCAGCCCTTCATTGTGAATGCTGGTGGTGTCCAGGCAATAACCCGGGTCCTGTTGGTTCAGATCCAGCCAGTGGGCTTTGCATGCGGCGTACCCGACCAACTGATTATTAAAGAAGATCGGGGAAGTGACGAGTACGTCAAGGGTGTGATTGGAACTCCAGTATGGGTAGTTAAACAGGATCACATCACCGGGGTGTATGTTCTCTTCTCCCAGGAACGCCACCATCTTCCGGAGAGCAAAGTCATTGCCCCGTGTGAAAATGGCGAGGCCGGGCGCCTCCGCGAGCAACCGACAGTCGCGGTCGTAGATCCCCAAGCCGAAGTCCTGAATCTCATAGATGATGGTGTCATAGGCCGTTCGCTTCAAGTTCCGCATCATTTCCCGGGCTGCCGACAGCAAATAGTTATGGATAACCTGCACCTCAATGTGTCCTCCGTGTTTATCGGCGCCGCTTTTTTGTGTAAAATTGGTAAAGTCTGCACTCTTGGTCATGCTATGCCTCCTTTGGTTGAGAAAATAGCGATCGCAAGCTCCCCGTAATCTCCGACCGTTACCAAGTCTCCTTCGTGGACGATGGTTGTGTGGCTTGGCTCCTCGATAATGGCCGGCCCGGCTACCTGATCCCCGGCCAGCAGCTTGAACCGGTCATAGACTCTGTACTGCACAAAACTGTCCAGGGTCGACTGGTACACGGCACGGCTGCCCTTGAAAGCTGGACCAACATCGCCGGTTCCTTGCTTTCGCTTGGCAATCTTTGGCTTGGGCAGCACACCTACCGCCCGCACACGCAGGGTAACAATCTGAACCGGGTCTGTCGTTTGGTGACCATACTGCATCTCGTGGGCATCACCGAAGCTCGCGGCAATCCGGGGGATGTGGTCGGAAGTCAGCTCCCCGTCCGGAATTTCGATCTTCACCGTGTGCTCCTGACCTTCATAGCGCATCTCTGCCCAGCGAATAAACCGGCAGTCCTGCGGGGCAAACCCGTCTCGACCCAGTGCCTCCCGACCGCTCGCCTCCAGGTTGCCGTACAGTTCGTTGACCGCTGCCAAGTCGGCGTCGACGAGTCCTGTCACGTGGGTCTGGGCAAAATCATAGACCACATCGACCATCATCATCCCCCAAGCCGAGAAGTTGCTCGGCCCCGGTGGAATGATGACGGTGGGAATCCCGATCTCCCGCGCCACGTTGCATGCCACCAGCCCGCCCCCGCCGCCAAAGCCAAGGAGAGCGAAGTCCTTCGGGTGATATCCTTGCTCCACCGAGATTTCGCGGATGGCCCCGGTGATCTTGGCCTCACTGATTCGTATGATGCCAGCGGCCGTCTGGTACAACGAAAGGCTTAGCTGCCCGGACAAGCGCTCGATCGCCATGCGGGAAAGATCCGTGTCGATGCTCATGGCACCCCCGAGGAAGTTCTTCTCATCCAGGTAGCCGATGGTGAGGGCGGCATCCGTAAACGTTGCGTTCTCCCCGCCCTTACCGTAACAGGCGGGACCTGGGTCTGCACCAGCGCTCTGCGGGCCTACCTGGAGTGCTCCACCATCATCGATCCATGCAATACTGCCGCCGCCGGCACCGATCGTGCGGATGTCGATCATCGGAGTGGAGATTGGCAGATGCTCCACCGTCGCCTCGTTCTCCACTGAGATCTGCCCATCCACCACCATGGTAGTGTCCAGGCTTGTTCCTCCCATGTCCAACGTGATCAGATTGCGGTAGCCTGTCAGTTCCGCCAGGTAGGCGGCACCGATCGCCCCTCCTGCCGGGCCGGACATCACCGAGTGTACTGGCTCCTCCTTGGCCGCCGCCGCAGTCATGGCTCCGCCGCCCGAACGGGTGAGCAGAAACTGGCCCCGGTATCCCTGGTTCCGCAGTTCGCTGCCCAGCCGATCGAGATAAGTACGCATGATTGGCTTGATATACGCATCGATGACTGCTGTGCTGGTGCGCTCATACTCCCGATACTCCCGGGTCAGCCGATGCGAGAGTGTGACGGAGACTTCCGGGTACTCCTGGTGCAGGACCTCTTCCATCGCAAGCTCGTGGGCCGGGTTGGTATAGCTGTGCAGGAAGCAGACCACCACGGCGCGAACCCCCTCATTCCGAATTTGCCGGGCCACCGACACAGCCCCTTCCCGATCGAAAGGAGTCAGGACGTTTCCTTGATAGTCCAGCCGCTCTGCCACCTCAAACCGCAGGTGACGGGGCACTAGCGTCTTCGGCTTGCGGTACTTGAAGTCGTACATGGTATCACGGTCGGTACGGCCCAGCTCGTACACGTCCCGAAACCCCCTGGTAGTGACAATCGCCACCTTTGCCCCGGTGCGGGTGAGCAGGGCGTTCAGCCCCAGGGTAGTGCCATGGACAAAGTAGTCGATCTCGCCGAATCGAGCGTCTGCCTTGCGAAACCCCTCCAGAACGCCGCTGGCCGGGTTGCGCGGGACGGTCTCGACCTTCTCCAGGCGCAGGGTTCCAGTGGCAGGATCCAGAACTACCACATCGGTAAACGTTCCGCCAACGTCAACAGAGATGCGCATATGTTTTCAACTCCTTTTTAGAATCTGCAGCTTAAATCGGAATATTCGGATAAGTCATAAAGGATTCGTTCATTGGAATCACCACCTTAAATAATCTTCAACTGCCCCTCGTTGGACAGGTGGCTTCCATTATGATGGCTTCTTTGTGTTGTGGCAGATCACGCGTCTCGTGTACTCCCATTTCACGTTTCACCTCCTTTCTTGGAAAAACGATGGAGACGAAGCGGTTCTGTTGGAATAATCGTTTCTGATTTCTCCGCGATCAGTTCCGCTATGAGCTTGCCTGTAACCGCAGCCAAGCTGATTCCGTCTCCTTCATGTCCGGCCGCGATATAAAAACCTGGAATCTCGGCTACTTGCGATACGATCGGCAAATGGTCTTCCGTCCACGGTCGAAGTCCCGTATACGTACGGATGACGTTCATGTCAGCCATTTTGGGATAAAATCGAATCGCTCTGCGCGCGATGACACGCACAACGTTCATGTCCGCTTTCGTGTGAAAGCCGACAAATTGACGGCTGCTCCCGATGAGGAAGTTTTGGCTCTCCGTAGGCTCAAATACGAGCGCTACGCCGTATTTTTCCGTATCCGGATCCACCTTTCTTTGCCCGCCAAATTTGGACAAAAGATAACCGAATTCCATCACGTTTCTCTGTCCGACAGGCACCTGTCTTGATGCTACGATCAGATGTCCTTTTCGCGGCCGGATAGGAATATCAATTCCCACCATTGCACCGATGCGAGGCGCCCAGACCCCCGCGGCGTTGACAACCTTTTTGGCAGTTATCTCCCCGCGCGTAGAGTCAATCCGGAAGAAACCCTCGGCATCCTTTTTGATGCCCGTAACCTCTGTTTTCGTCAAGATTTGTGCCCCGTACTGTTGTGCGCCATCACATAAAGCGAAGGTAAACATGTACGGATTTACCAACGAGTCCGTTGCGCATTCCACTCCCCCCAATAGGTCATCTGCGAAAAACGGCGATTCCTGCTTGAGATCCTGGCGGTCGATGATACGGAAAGCCAGACCGGCTTCATTCTGGCGCCTAACCCATTTTTCCGCAGCCACCATTTCCTCTTCGCTCTCACACACCAGGATGCTGCCAGGAGCCCGATACTCAAAAGGCAACCGCAGTTCCTTGCTCAATTGATGTACCAGTTGCTGACTTTTTAAAGACATTTGGCTGTCAAAACCTGGGTCTTTATCAATTGCCAGGATATTGCCGTCACATCGTGAGGATGTCCCGCTGACTAAATCTCCCCTTTCCAAAATTGTGACACTCAGTCCATCTTTCGCCACAAAATAGGCGATCGCACTGCCGATAATACCGCCACCTATGACCGCTACTTCGAAATGGGATCTGTTCATGATGTTGGATCTCCCTAAGTAATAATTGTTATTTTCTATTTAAGTACAGAGCAAGGCGCGTGCCAACGCAGAAAACGAAGTAGACCAAAAAAGAATGTGTAAAAATTTTCACACAAATGCTAAAATATGTGTAAGTCACTGTGAAACTACGAATCTTTTTACACACTAATGAGAAGTGGTGAGTGCTCTTGAAACATAAACTTCCGCCTTGGGAACAGTTGATCCAAAAAGTACCCGATGAAAACAGAAACAGTTGGCAATCGAATACCCAGAGGTTGTCCGTCCCCATAGACGCCCCCTTGTCCTACGCAATTCCCCTTTTTCAACAGAGCGATCCCCTTTGGGTGACGGATGCAAGTGGCCAATTGGTTGGATGTCTACATCAAACCGACGTCATGCAGGCAGTCTTTCAGTCGTTTCAGTACCTGGAGGCGTACTTCACGACACTGATTGAAACCCTCGATTTGTCGATTTCCGTGATTGATGAAAACTCCAATGTGGTCGTTTGGTCGCAAGTGGCAGAGCAAATCTTTTCCCTCAAGGCAAAGGAACTCCTGGGTAAGCCGATTACAAATTTCTTTTCAGCCGAGATGCTGGCAATGCTCAAAACGCTGCAGACGGGCGAAGCGGTTTATCGAAAGCATCATCAGCCGCGCGAAGACCTGTTTGTGGTGATCAACACCAATCCGATTCGCCTCAACGGGAAAATCATTGGTGCGGTCGCGACTGAAACCGATATTACTAGTCAAGTACGCTTAAATCAGGAACTATACGATGCCACCAAAAAGGTGCATCACCTGCAGCAAGAAATGGCAAAGCTCAAGCCTTCCTCTGACCCGTTCTATGAAATCAAAGGAAAAAGCAAGGCCATTACCCATATTAAAAACATGATCAGCAAGCTGGTTTCCACGAAAACCACCTTGCTGATTTTGGGGGAAAGCGGTGTAGGAAAAGAGCTGTTTGCGAGGGCTCTCCACCATATCAGGGAAGAGAAAGGTGCCCCCTTCGTGGAAATTAACTGCGGAGCGATTCCTCCTACATTATTTGAAAGCGAATTATTCGGGTATGAAAAAGGGGCTTTCTCTGGAGCCGATCAAAAGGGAAAAAAGGGATGATTGAACTGGCCCGAGGCGGGACCCTGTTCCTCGATGAGATAGGCGAAATGCCTCTCGATATGCAGGTTAAGCTGCTACGAGTGTTGCAAGAAAAAGCCTATTATCCCGTAGGTGGAACAAAAAAAATCGAAGCGGATTTCCGGGTGGTCGCCGCTACCAATCGGGATTTAACGTCACTCATCGCCGAAGGAAAGTTTCGCGAGGATTTGTATTATCGACTAAATGTGTTTAGTCTGACGATCCCACCACTCCGTGAACGAAAAGAAGACATCATTGAACTGTTTCAGTTCTTTTTATACGAATTTTCCATGCAGTACAATCGCCCGATTCAAGGTATCTCTCCCAACCTGATGCATCATCTGTTGGATTACCACTGGCCGGGTAATATCCGGGAACTGCGCAATACGGCGGAACGGCTGGTGGTTTTTGCTACAGACGGGATGATCAGCGAAGAGTATCTCCCCTTCTCACTGGCGCCAAAGCCCAAAACAAATCCGGCTCTATTTGGCTCGGACCTACTGCATCTGCGAGAGGAGCGAGATCAACATGATCGAAACAAGATTCTGCACGCGCTGGAGCTGGAGAACGGTAACAAACAAGCGGCTGCGAAAAGACTGGGGATCTCCCGCAAAACTCTGTACAATCGAATGCATAAATTGAACATTCCGATCTCGCCAAAAAAAACAAGCTCCAACTTTGATACAGACGTCCCGTCATGACATGTCGAGAAAATTCTCGGCATGTTTTTTGCATTTGGAGATAGTGTGATCATACCTCTTCACAATCACCTACAAATCAGGAGGAATATCGTCATGGAGCCAAATCAAATCGTAGTCTGCCGTTGTGAAGAAGTTACCTTGCAGGAGTTGCAAGAGACAGCAAATTCCTATCAGTGTTCGTCTCGGGAACTAAAACTCAGAACCAGAGCCGGGATGGGATACTGCGGAGGCCGGACATGCCGCAATCTAATTGACATGGTAGTCAAAGAGGTAACCGGAATCGCGCCTGGGGATGCCGTACCGCTCAGTTATCAGCCTCCCGTTCGCCCCGTTACCTTTGATCTTCTTGGAGGGAAAAAATGACATTTGGGAGAATTGAACAACACCCTATTCTAGGAGCCATGCAGAATCGCAAATCACTCTCCTTTCGCTTTGACGGCAACACTTATATGGCATACGAATCTGAAACGATTGCCGCCGCGTTGCTTGCCAATGGGGTACGTACGTTGCGCGTGCACGAAGAAAAAGGAACTCCTCGCGGCATTTACTGCAACATCGGACACTGCTTTGAATGCCGTGTGACAGTAAACGGTGTTCAAGGAAAACGCGCATGCCTCACACTTGTTGAAGAAGGCATGAATGTTGAATCAAGCGTCCAACTTCCTTCCCCTCTGAAGAAAGGAGGAGAGCATCGATGACGGATGTCCTGATCGTAGGCGCAGGTCCGGCCGGCCTTTCAGCAGGTATAGCCTGTGCACAGCATGGTCTACAGGTAAACATTCTCGACGAATTTACTCTCCCCGGCGGCCGACTGCTCGGACAGTTGCATGAAGAGCCGGACGGCAGTTGGTGGAACGGCATGGCTGAAGCCAAACGTCTGGTTGAACAGGCGAAAAACCTTGGCGTCCATATCGACTGCGGAGTCTCTGTGTACGACGTGGCAAAAACGGAAACGGGCTGGCGTGTTTCGACTACCCGTGGAATCATTGAGGTGCCCAAGCTGCTCCTGGCTACCGGAGCAGCTGAGACTACCATCCCTCTGCCTGATTGGACTCTTCCAGGCGTCATGTCGATTGGAGCAGCTCAAGTCATGACCAACGTTCAGCGGGTAAAAGTGGGGAACCGCGGCATTGTCATAGGTGTTAATGTGTTATCGTTGGCAATCGCGCGCGAACTGCAATTGGCAGGAATTCATGTCGACAGAATAGTGCTTCCTGCCCGAAATCTTTTAACCAAGGATTCGGGAAACCCGGAGAAAGTGATGCAGTCCATGTTGCGTTTGGCCCACCTCGCCCCATCCACCTTCATCAGACTTGGCAGCAAACTGATCAAATCGGAAGCCATGCTAAAGCTGGCGCTTTCGTTCCTGCCCAGCAGCGGCATTCGGATGTGGGGAATCCCCATACAGGTAAAAGTAGCCGCTCTGGAGATTTTTGGTGACAAGCAGGTGGAAGGCGTCAAAATCGTGAAGGTCAACACCAAAGGAGAACCGGTCTTGGGAACGGAAAAAGTAATTCCAGCCGACTTCGTTTGCATTGCTGGCGGACTTTCTCCGCTTGTTGAGCTTGCAGCGGTGGCAGGCTGCCCGTTTGCTTACCTCCCGGAGCTTGGTGGCCATATACCGTTGCACAATGAACGCATGCAGACACCTGTCGCAGGACTTTACGTGGCCGGAAACATTACAGGCATTGAAAGTGCCAAAGTGGCTGCAGCTCAAGGGACGGTTGCCGGGCTCTCGATTGCCGACGAGTTCGGAAAGCTTCCCGAGAAAAAACTGCTGCAAACAGCGATGAAAAAGGTAGAAGTTGTCCGTGAACACGCTGTTATCCAATTCGACCCCTACATTGAGAAAGGACGGAGAACGATCAGCAGCATGTATGCACAACAAAACACTGGTGCTTAGATTTCATCTCCATATGAAGGAAACCCCTTGGACTACAATTGTCTCAAGGGGTTTTGTCTGAAACTTCCCCGTTAAAGTGGTACTTGCTGCCCAAGCTTGAGTGCCACAGCACGGTCGTAAAGAGCTTTACCAACTACAACATCCATTGCAGCCAACCCGACCGACTTAAAAATCGTAACTTCTTCCCGATTTTCGCGGCCCTTTTTTTGCCTGCCACAATATCGCCCAGCTCTGCGTACAGCAATGATTCACTAAAAAGTCCCTGTTCCATAGGGATGAGCAAATCGCCCGTTTCCTCTAGCGCTGCCTCAACCGATTCGACCACCACTTTCGGACGTCTGACAAATAATTCTCCCGGCAGTTCCTGCATGTCGGGACGAAATGAACCAACGGCGTTCACATGTACCCCTGAGCCGATGTGCTCGGCGCAAAATTCGATTGACCTCACCTCACGGATAGCGGAAATGATCCCTCTGGATTGCACTCCAGTGCCGATCACCCCGAGCACTTTTGCGTCGGAGCGCGCCAGGTGTTTGGTTGCGAGACCGGTAGCAGCACCCGTTCGAAGTGCAGTTAAATAGGACGCCTCCAACAGGGCAAGCGGTTCCGATGTTCTCCACATCTGACAGGACCATGACCCCGTATATGGTCTTTTTTCCAAGTTTCTTGTTATTCGGAAACACCGAAACAAATTTGACACCGAGACCGGCGGCCGCTTCTACCAAGGATGGCATGAACAGGGCCGTCCCTGAAACAGCAGGAACCGGTATGGTGGTTCGAATCGGGTTTATTGCCCGGCCTGCAACTGCTGCCGTTTCTGCACTGTGGCTGTCTTGTCAACAGAGAGCATAACCGGATCGTTCATATGATTACCGCCAGCGGAAATCCAGTCGGCCCACAAAGGAATTGCTGGGTCCATCGGCTTGCTCGATCCATTAGGTGCTGGTACAGGAGTAGAAAGAAAGACAAATCACGTTTTTTTCAAAGAACATTCCTCCATGACATGATTCTTACTTCGCTATGTCTCTTTATGAAAGCAACAACCATGCCAATGAAAACGGTAATAAGTCACAGCATCTGAGGAAGCTCATAGAACTTGACATGTGGAACCTCAGGAATGGAGTAACAACGCCTGTCTAGGCTATGCGATAATCGGGGCTGAGGAATTGGGGTATTCTCAGAAACAGATTCAAGAGTTGGTAAGGTCGATCTACAGGACGTTCGATTACAAAACTATTGAAGAAGCAAGGCAAAAATACGAAAACTCACCCTATTAGGATTGGAAATTTTGCCTCCCAACATGGGGAGGCTTTTGTCTTTCTTGTCGAATCTCTTTGTTATACAAGTCAGAAAATAAGGTTTTCAGGAGGACTTCTTATTTGCGTACTGTAAAAAATCCAAAACAGGTGAAAATTGTAATTGTTTTTCTCGCCATTTTTCATGATTTAATCATTGACTAACGAAGTGCTGACTCCTCCCGGCCTATCCGTGCTTCTGATCTTTGCGAGAAATTCGCATTTTCCTCGCATTTCAATTCGACCTAAGAGCCTATAAAACCTCGTAAAACCTAAGAAAAAATGATCATTCAACAAATCCTAAACTTGCTCTGGTGTAACAGGTTTCATCTCATCGATCACAATATCTCCGTCTTTCACAATTAATTTACCGTCAAGGTATAAGGTACAATTTTTCATCGGCAAATCAAGATGGCAAGGAGTATCGTTCGTTCCGCCCAATTCAGAATTGGGACCCAAGGAGAATAGGACATTTCCATAGAACGCGCGTCCATCCATGCCGAATACCTGATTGTCCAATGCCAAACTATGCCATTGGGCACGGTCGTTAAGTCCCCAGCCGATGTGAGATATTGCGTATGCTCGAGGGTCATGAAAGCTTTCGATATACTCTCTCATCAGCATGGCGTCAAATCCTCCTTCGATCTTTGTGACAAAGCCATCTTTGATGGTTAAACTTACGGGATCCTGTATATACCGGTTAAAAGGGAAGAAAATGTCTCCTTTGTCCATCACGACAATCCCCTCCACTCCACCATCATTGCCCGAAGTGGCAGCAAAACAGCTTGGCAAGTGATCCCATTTTCCCGGCTGGTCGGCAAAACCATATTCGACAAGGACTGGATATTGCCCCAACTGGTATTGAACATCGGTACCCGCCTGATTGGTGAATCTTAGTTCCTTCGCGTTTTTTAAGAGCTCTGTGGCATAAAGCACCCTTTGCTTATCACTTTCTTTGGGAAACATTCTTTTGATCACATCAAAAGGTTCGACGACCATTAATATTCTTACGCCTTCGTTTTGAAGTTCCAACTGTTCTTTTGAAAATAGAAGGAGAACTAAATCAATGACCAGATCCGCCTTCTTCAAACATTCTACCGCAACCCGATTGTCTGTTATGGGAGTGATGCCGAATGAGCCTGCCATTCCTCTGTTCGCTGGCGGGAGTTTCAGTTCGTAAGCGTTTGCGCCAATTTGCGAAGCAGCCTTTAAAAATGCTTTGGCATAATCGGCCCGGGTCTCTCCAGAGGTTAACACAGCCATTGTTTCTGTAGGTTTTAAGTTGCATAATTGAAGTTCGGCCCTAAATAAATCTACCATTTCGTCAAATAAATGATTCAATATAAACACCTCTTTCTACCATAGACATAGAATTCAAAAAGCAAAGCGCAACATTTGAATGAAGATCATCATGGAGAAAAGATTTTGACCATTTAACTTCTAAAGGTTGGTTGCCTTCCATAATCCTCGCTGTTGTAAAATGTTCCTTATCCCGATAATAAAGAGAAACCATATACTCTCCGTTCGGTGGGATTATGACGTTGTTGTAAGGTAAAAATAACAGCTTTGATTCATGAATAGCTCTTACCATGGAACCATGAATCTCGTGGCGCTTTCCCATCAGCTGATTAGCCAGCTCGATATCACCAGCACGAATTGCTTCGCGTATTCTTGTACTGGATATACGTTGATTGCGGGAAAACACAAAATCCAACAACTCTACCTCAAATCCATACCTTTTCCCAGCCTGAAGCAAATCTGAAAGTTCACCTGATCCTTTATAGCCAAATTTAAAATCCCTACCTATAAATATTTTCTTTGGGTTCAATGGAACTAGAATATTTGTTAAAAATTCATTTGCTCGAATTCTTGAAAACTGATCATTAAAGGTATACTCAAGTAAAATATCCACGCCCAATGACGCGATCCGTTCCGCCCTTATAGAAGAAGTAGTCAAACGAATAGAAGGTTCGCTACTAAAAAATTCTTTTGGCAGGGGATCAAATGTAATGACTAAGCTCTTGCCATAATTGTTTTTACTTTCCTTTACAACTCTTCTTATGAGCTCTTGATGTCCCTTGTGTACACCATCAAATGTCCCAATGGCGATATACGTTCCTGATTCCAATCCATTCAACTTTCCATCATACAAGTCCTTGTAACATTCCATGGCACACCCCCACCGTGATAGATCACGGCCATGTTTAGGAAACGATGAGCTTGTAATACCCCCGCTTACAAGCTCTATTTAAGTTTCACGTGATTCCGAACTAATCATTTGCTATATATTGAGGATATCGTATCTACCACTTCCGTGGTTTTAAGAATTTCTGCATATTTTTGGCGCATATCAAAAAGACTCTGTTCATGTGATGCCAATGAACGGTCACCTACTGCATCTTCTACAACAATCGGCCTATACCCATATTGCAAAGCATCAACAACGGTGGAACGAATGCATCCGCTGGTTGTACATCCTACGATAACCACGGTATCCACATGGTTTGTGTTTAGTCGAGCGATCAGATCCGTCCCAAAGAATGCCGAGGCATATTTTTTAATAATTAATCCATCCCCTGGCCGTTTATTCAATCTTGGATCCACCTTTACCGCCTCGGTACCGGATTTCAGGGTCTTTAAACCCTCCATCTTCTTATACCATATCCCTGAGTCAGCAAATGTATCATCATCATAAGAAATCGCTGTAAAGTATACGGGGAACCCCATTTGGTGCACACGGTCTAATAAAATATTGGTATTTTCAATTTGCTCGGTAAGGTCAGATCCCATAGGCATCGTTGGATCGGTAAACCCAATAATCAAATCGACTACGATCAAGCCTGGCTTATTGCCGAAGCCTAATTGTTTTCCAAATCCTCTTTCTTTAAAAAAAACTTCATCATCCTTAAGTATTGCTGCCATGATACCCCTCCCGTAACCATCACAAGATCAGGTACACCAATCCTGGATCGTATTTATTTTTGTTTAACCCGTTAAACCCGTGTTAAACACTCCAAATTGTCTACCAAAATAAAGTAATGGAGATTTTTCTTCACCTAATAATACGTTTTCAACATATCCTATAAAAATGGTATGATCACCTGCAGGGATTATCTGTTCCACCCTACAGTGAATATTTGCCAGTGCATCTTTAACGTCGTAATGAAAACCATCATCAGTTTCCACAAAATCCTCAAAAAACTTTGGAGCGCCTGGTTTCGCCCCTAATTTTGCTACTTCCACTTGATCCTCCGCGAGGATACTGACGCTAAATCGGTTAAAATTGATGATGGCTTGAGTACTTGCTGCCTTCGTTGCTAGACTTACTAAAATAAGAGGCGGTTCCATCGATAACGAGCAACACGCACTTACGGTTAGCCCCCAAGGTCGGCCGTCCACTTCAGTCATTACAACGGTTACTCCACTAGCCAATCGACTCATGGATTCGCGAAATTTATCTTTTACTTCTTGCATTCATTCTCCTCCTTTCACAGCTGCAAGGTTGTCGCTATTCGACATCTAATTTTTTCAAAAAATCAGATAAAAACTGCTTATTCTTTACCTCTAATTTGTTAATCTTTTTTACTAAAAAATGTTTCTCAGCTTTAAATCTATTGAGCTCCTCCGCAATATTTCTAAGCTCTTGTTCATGGAAATCATTCATTCCATTTTCCACTTGATCTTTCATAATTTTTTCTTTTTTGGATAATAAGATCCATTTTGAGTGTTCGCATTCTTGTATTCTATTGTAGAAATAGTCCAATTCGTCAGATATCATAGCTTTGATTCGAAGGATATCCTCAATATTCAGGGATCTCACCTCCACATTAGAAAGAATGAACATCACCTGATAATAACTTTCCCGCATTGGGAACGTAAGGTTTTATGTTTAATTTGCTTAATAATTTAAACACCGTTGACGTAGCAGCTGAAAGGACAGGCAGTCCTAAACGATCTTCAACAACTTGAATTGCAGGAAGTGACGGCATTTGTACGCATGCGGACAAAACGATCGCTTCTGTGTTGCTAAGATCCAATTGATCGGCAATTTCAATTAAATTCATAGGATCTAGCTTCCCTACCTCCAGGTTATCCGCTACCTCTAAACTGATTGAGTCTGTCACTTCGATTCCTGCTGATTCGATATAGTTAATCACCATTTGGGTTAAAGGCTTCATATAGGGGGCAATCAATGCTGCTTTTCTTGCGCCAATTGCCTGTATTCCGGTTATTAGTGCTCCCGCACTGCTAATAACCGGTGCTGCTCCCCCATTTTCCTGTGCAATTTTCGATAAACGTTCCTCAGATGATACATGATATCCTGGACCTTGGGCCATGATCGCAACTAAACAGGCGTAAGCAAGTGCATCACAGCGGGAATCTGATAGCTCTGCTGCACAGCGGTCACTTTCTTGGTCCATTTTCGTCAGTTCTTCTTTTGTCACGTGCTTCATCCGCATCCTACTGGAATGAAACGTAAACGAGACTTCCTCATCCACCTGCTCTCTCCAGCGCAGCATCGTGGGAATTTCCGTTTCCATGGTTGTATTTGAGCTTGGAACAATAAGGCCGATTCGGTAATTTTTCTTCAAATTTGATCCCTCCTGATACCTAAAATCCAACGAACTAGAGGTTGAGCGTATCATTAACAAAATCTAATGTGTAATGAATAAATTCATCAGGTTTTTCCTTGTAAATCATATGGCCTGAACCCTTTACTTTGCAGGTTCCCATATTGGGATTAATCCTTTTAATCAGTTCCGCTTCCTCATCCCTGATGGTGTCTCCCAGTTCTGCCTGCAATAATAAGGACGGAATCGAAAGCGATTTGATATAAACGTGCAATGGTTCTTTTTTAAATGAATGATACGATTCGATAATGGCTTGTTTGGCAACATTTCTATACTCTTCTGCCCGTTGTATTAATTGTGCTTCATTGAAATGCGGAAAATAGGAATTAAATCGTTTAATCACTCCTTCATCCACCGCCTTTTTTTGTTCAAGGAATGCTGCTAACGGCGTAGGATATTCTTCTCTTTGACCCGGTCCATGAATCGGCGGGTCAACTAGCACGATGCCCGATAGTAATTTCGGGAATTGACTTCCAAAAGCTGCAGCAATTCGAGCCCCCATGGAATGTCCAATTAAAAATGGTGAGATCGGATTCGAAATCACATAATTTACAACATAAAGTAAGTCATCCATGTAATTTTTTAATAAATATCCTTGGGAGGGCCAAGTAGATTTTCCTCTTCCTCGAAGATCCACTGACAAACAGTAATATTCCTCAGGGATTCGCTTCAACACATCCAGAAAGGAGTTGCAATAGCTTGTAATGCCCGGCAGAAAAATCAACGGTATCCCATTTTGATTCCCTTTAGTCAGGAGATGGATATCAACATCCATCCCCTTGATATAAACATCTTTAAACATACTTTGGTTCGTATCCACTTTCATATCAACTCCGTATACAATGATGTTTATAGAGGAAGCCCAATGGATTTACGAATTTTGTGCATGAAAAAAGACCTATCGTATTCATGGTATAAACGTTCACGCAATAATGGAGCTGGAAGCGCATTTACGTTTTCAAACAGCGCAACACGTCCGGCGTGCGAATCCGTTGTAATATCCCAAATGAAGTTCATTAACAGGTTCTTCTGCTTGGAAGTCAGATCACGTCCGAACAATAGCTCTTCTAATTTCCTTCCGATAAATGGATGTTCATAATCCTTTTCAGAAAACCTCATCACCAACCCTTGGCCACACAGTTCCTGCAGATTATGAATAATTTCAGGGTATTTCTCAATTCCATGGAGGCGCCCGGCCGTAAGCATGTTCACATCGGGCCACATCACATCATCCTCGGTCAATTGGGCCAGTTCTTCGGCGGCCAGAACGTAAGCGCGAAGGGTTTGCGCATAATGGATGACGTTCGATACGATGGAACGTACGCCTGGAATTTTCCCTGTTCCCAATGCATCGACAATCAACTGAGCCGCTCCCGCATACATCTCCGCTTTGGAAGCCAAGCGAGAGAGAACGTTCCAATGTACGCCGAGCACTACATCACCGTACAACTCATTCAGTTCCGGAACCCCGTAATTGAAGATTCTCCATTTTTCCACGAAAACGTTATCAAAAATCAGGAAGGAATCCATTTCTTCCCCACGGGATTTTACAGGATGGTCATAGGAACTGGAAGAATCTGCAGATACTGTTTCACGACATACAATATGGATGCCTGGCGCATTTATCGGAACAGCTAGCCATAACGATTCTTCCGGTAACAACCCTGGTCGTATCAGGTTGGAAAGAATCATTTCATTTCCTTGGGAAGCAATGGAGCCGACAGCCTTTGCCCCACTAATATAGATCCCTTCTTCTGTCTCCTTCACCACCCGGAGCAAAGCGGGTGTGGAGTCTCCTCCTTTGATTTTCGTTCCCAATTCATCATCGAACATCCGGGCTCCACCCGCAGCTGCTTTCGAACGATCATTTTGAGGATCAACCAAGACTTCCGGTCCCATCAAATTATTTTTCTGAGCATATTCAATATAGTGTAGAACATTTTCTGCGTACTCGGGTCTTTTGCTGCGGAATTTGGAGAGATGCGCTGCCATTCCCACAGGAACGAGAGGTGCAAGGTCAAAAGGACGACCAAATACGCCAAAGGTTTCCCATGCGATATAATCGGTCAGTTCTCGCCGGCTTTTTAAATCTTCTTTTGTTCTCGGGAGCATCCAAGCTCTGCTAACGCGTTCTCCCAGCTTGGGATCAAAATAAGTAAGCATATCTTGAGTTTCAGGATTATGCTGGGCATCATAGATTTTAGCCATAATATCGATGCCGCCTTTGGTAGCCGGATGGGCCGTCACATCGGGAATTAACTCCCCTTTGTAATAAACGGTTCGGCCATCTCGAAGGCTCTCCTTAAACATTTCCCCTGTTTTTAAAAACTTTGCTGTTACCTTGGTATTTGCCACGTTATCTCCTCCACGAAATGTTTTTTGGTTCCTACGGTGATAATAGTAATATTTAATTTCTGAAATTTCTATTTATTTAATATATTGAAAACTATTTCTGTTTTGTTGTTTTTTGTTTGAATGTTATGTATAAAAACACAATAGTTTTTTATACGAATCATACAAATTCGATAAAAAAAGACTCCTTATCCTTTTACAGATTGGAGTCTTATTTTTATCTATATTTTGAATAATCCATAAAATAAAAGTATTTTCAATGCTAAATGCTTATCGAATAAGTCCCTTTCCCTTGTCAGGTCAATCTTGCTGATCTCCTGAATACGTTTGAGACGATATCTAAGCCCACCGATTGAAATCATCATTTCTTGGGACGTATTATGGATATTTCCCTGGTTTTCTAAAAAAATATATAGCGTTTTTAATAATTCGGTTCCTTTTTCCTGATCGTACTTCACTAAATCCTTAAGAAGTCTCATGGCAAAAATCTCCAAATGTTGTGCGTCTTTTGCATGAAGAAGAATGCCCAAAAACCCCAGTTCATCAAAGGAAATCACATTTGATTTCAATCTCCCTGTTTGTGCCATTTCAATAGCCTTGATAGCCTCTTCGTACCCCATTCGAAATGTACTTATCCCATTGCAAAGCGAACTAATACCAAGAATAATCCTGAAATCTTTATTGATGGTGCTAATGAGATTCACCATTAATTCTCCGAAGGCCTTAGATTCAAGCTTCGTTTTGTTCAATATATCTTCGGGAATAAGGACACTAATTTTATCCAGTCTTCTGGAAACAAGATAGTTTCTACCATACAATTTCAACTGATCGTGGATGGCATCCGCTATCCTTTTACTTAATTCCATCAAATAGGACTCCCATTGTTGAATATGGCTATCATGGTTCTGTTGCAGGCTGAAGACAAAGACATAATGAGGTTTGTCCGGATCGTAACCCATTAATTTCATCCTGTAGAAAAGATTTTCTATATTGGGATTTTCCATCATGAGCTCATCAAGCAATTCTCCTTTAATGCGCTGTTCCGCTTCAATGGTGGTCCACTCATTAAGGAACTGGGCCGCACAAATGCTAGAAGCTCGTTCCAACGAAATGACTTCCATTTCATTAAACGTGTCCTGTTGTTTGATCAAGGAGAGAAATCCGCATATTTCATTCTTCAATAAGATAGGAGAGATGAGACGTTCATGCTTCCAACCGATATGGTCGGGAACAGAAAGGTGAACGGTTCTCTTTTCTTGGATTAATCGCTGGATCCTTTGTGCTTGTTTCCTGACGGGTAATTGAATAAACTTCATGAAAGGGTGAGGGATATAGTGGCCAAATGATTCAAGCAAGTTAAAATTTTTATCTTCTAATACAACCGTTGTGCGGAGGTTCTCGCCCAACACTTTAACAATCGTGGCTAACCCCTCGCCTTGGATTAAGACGTTCGATAATCTTTCATTGATTCTCAGGACGTTCTTTAATTCATCCTTCTGTTTTTCAATCCGGCGATAAGCTCTGTCCAATTCAATGGCCAAATTCTCCTCTTCATAGAAAAGCAATTCACTTTGGATTTCGGTTTCCCAATCTTCAATGGGTTTGCCTATATATCGACAATGGGGGTCACCTTTACCGACGCACTCCACCTCTTTAAAGATCACCTTCCGGCCTAAATATTGGCTGCAATACCCACCCGCATAACCAATTAAAGTCGAGCATACTGGCTCATGATGATAGCCGAAATGCTTAATATGCTGTTCTGCTTCATATGAATTGTACCAGATTCCTTCCTCGTAAAACTCGCCTGTTTCCCTATTGCCCCAAAGCTCGATCGGTTTAGCAAGAACATGTCCGATAATCGAGTGAGTGACAGGACCTGCAAAAAGCCACTCGGAGTCATTCTCCGAGGAAAACATTCCTTTAATATGGATGGCATCATTGGTTCCGCAATGCCAACCATATCGCAGCAAAAACCTTTTTGCCCGATCCATTCCCAATGCGGAAATGAGATCTTTCCGTAAAGTACCCATGGCATCAGTCCCAATTAGAATTGTCCGAAAATCCTTAAAGAAAATTTTGCCTTCATCCGGATAAAAGGATAGCAGTTTTTCGATAGATAAGTCCTTTGCAAACATTTTTTCCCCCCTCTTACCTGACCGGTTTTTTT